>NZ_BIFS01000001.1:0-4800000 GCF_003967555.1 Dictyobacter kobayashii | reverse complement strand
TACTCCAGATGATAGAGAAAAATTAGTGCTCTTCTTGATGATCTTTGACCATTTCCAGTACCACGGCCAGCGCGATAATAAAAGGAGCGTCCACACCCTGAGCCACATCGACGGCATAACTTTCATGGAAGAGCGAAAGTTCACGACCCACCTGGCCCAGCAGGTTTCCGCCATTATCGCTGATCGTAAAATTCCAGCGCCAGACGCTACCATCGATATGAAAAACCATCCCATTCTCACCCTGGACCTTAAAGCGCTCACCGAAGAAATGGAACTGCTCATGCACATTGGCCCAATGCTGGCCATTACGATAAATGTCATAACTGGGTCGCAAAGAGATGAGCCGCTGCTTGATCTGAATCAACTCCTGGCCGGTATAGCGATCCCGCATAATCAGGTTATCGCCCACATGAAAAAACTTACCATGGATCTCAAAGACCGCATTGCCCGCATCATCGCGCACGGTAAAGGTATCAGTCAGACCCCAGGCATGTTCCCGCAAATGATAGCGCATTGGTTTGAACTCCTTTCAAAAAAAGCATGCCTGAAAAGCGCTTTCCCTGGATGGGATCGGCGAACATACTTCTCAGACATGCCAGTCCTACAAACAACCGATTGAATAGATTAGCTTATGGCAATACAAGGCGCTTCGCCTGGACCACATTGCGCTTGCTACGCTTACCCTCAACAATCACCACTTCTCCCTCGTTCAGGTCCTGCATAGCGGCCGCTAGCTTAGAGACACGATGTCCATGATGATCAAAGATCGCCGTCTTCTCATTAACTACGACAGCTCCTGGATCAGACTCACCGGAACTCTTCTGGATAGCGCCAGCGATCACATAGGTATTGCGCTGAGCAGCGTTAGGCGCTTTCCCGAAGATAGCCACTTTTCGTCCATTCGAGGCCAGCGAATCCATCACATCGGGCAATTCCTTGCTCAATTCTTTAACATGCTGCTGCTCTTTATCCGATTTATCCTCGTCAGAGTGCATCTCAGAATCTGCCAGCGTCTCTACCGCGGATGTATGCTTCTGGGAAACGGTCTCAACGGGATCATCTTCTTTACGTGTGCGATGGAAGAGGCCCTGTTTGAGCCGCTGAGCAGGAACAGGATCTTTCTCATGCTCGCCATGGCCATTCGCCTCTGCGTTAGAAGGATGATATGCATGCTCAAACAGCTCCTCGTCATACGTGCAGGGAATAGTGACGGGAAGAGCCTGAGGCAACGTATCGATCCTATATGTAATAAAGACGTTATCCAGAGCCTCTTTATCAAGGTGTTCCAACTTTTTATAGTCGCTGGCACTCAGATAATCTTTAAGTTTCACCGAACTACCATCTGCAGAGGTGCGCTGGCAGGAACTTTAATACGAATATGGGCGCCCTTGAAGTATTCGGCCGTCGCATTATCTGGCTTCTGGCGCAGGAGCAGCGAAGTAATTTGTTGCACTGTCGTCAAAGGATTGCCGGCGGTAATCACGCAGACATCGATGGCGCCATCATCCACATAAGCATTAGGCGTAATGCGCTCAACTTTAGCATAGCGCCGGGTATTACCGAGCACCACTTGCATCGCTTCACCCTTCCACAACGAATCACCAGCCTCGCCTGTCTGAATCTCAATGGGGAAAGGATGCTGTTCAGGCAATTCCTTGGCAGCGGACAGACCAACAGCAAATGGTCCGATCTGATACTTCAAGGGCTTAGAGACCCCATTCATGATCGCCGCATCCAGGCCGATACCAGCCATCAAAAGGAAGTGGTGGCGCACCTTATCGCTCTCCAACGAAGCTTTCTTGCCAGCTTTAGACGGAGTAACGGAAGGCTGATCTTCACCGGGGAAAGAGATAGACTGCACGGAGATACGGCCCACATCTACTTTGCGGGTCTCGCTATTAATAAGGGTCAATGCGGCCTTAACGGGGTCCGTAGGGATACCAATCTCGCCCGCCCATACATTGGCGGTGCCTCCAGGAATCAGCCCGACCGTTGGACGCTTGCCCTTCACGCTCATCACCCCATTGACCACCTGGTTAAGCGTACCATCACCACCATAAGCAATCACAAGATCCTTCTTATCATCCGCCGCCTCGCGCGCCAGTTCCATCACATGCTTACCATACTCTTTTAAAGCGATCTCTGTTTTGTAACCGCCGGCCGCTAATACCGCCAGAATATCTGGCAATTTGGCAGTATTCTCGCCCGCCCGGGGATTGATAAGAAAAGAAGCAGTTTTATTAGACATCGAATACCCCCTCGCAGAATAATTTAAAAAGTTATCTATTTCTCATAGAACACGAGGAAGGTAGTAGTTCAGTTTCAAAAGGAGGACCTGTTGGCTTGTTACGCGCGCCGCATGCGGCGCGCGTAACAAAAAGAGAAGTTATGGGGACGCCCCACCCCGGCCATGGGACTGGCGTCCCCCGGCACCCCCTCCCCAAAGCGGGAGGTGCAGGCTTATTTGACCAGGGTGCGGACAGCCTGGGCAATGTCGTGGGCACTGATACCGGCAGCTTCAAGCAGTTCAGCGGGTTTGCCAGAGCTAGGCATCGATTGAACGGCCAGTTTAACAACCTGGGGCATGGGCGCGTCAGCCTGCGAGAAAGCTTCCAGGACTGCCTCACCCAGACCACCTTCAGGCCAGTGATCTTCAACCGTGATGATCTTGCCACCAGCCTCTTCAGCTGCGGCCAGTAAGGTTTCATCATCGATTGGTTTGACTGAGTAAGCGTCAATGACGCGGATATTAATACCTTCGCTCTTAAGCTGATCGTATGCCTGCAGGGCTTCATGCAGTGTGATACCAGCCGCCACCACAGTCGCCTGATCCTTAGCGGATTGGCGTACCACCTTACTACCACCAATCGAGAAGGTCTCGTCCGGACCATAGATGACAGGTGTTTTTTCGCGCGTGGTGCGGATATAGGAAATGCCACCATGATTAGCCATGGCCGCCACCAGTTGGGCAGTCTGGTTCGCATCGGACGGATAGAGTACCGTACTGCCAAAGACGGCGCGCATCATAGCCAGGTCCTCTAAGGCCATCTGTGAAGGGCCATCCTCACCAATCGAGACACCAGCATGTGAGCCGGAGAGACGAATATTGGCCTGCGAAACGGCAGCCATACGAATGAAATCATAGGCACGGCTCAGGAAAGCCGCGAAGGTCGAGGCAAAAGGAATCTTACCACGAACCTGCGTACCTACCGCAAAGGCCACCATCTGCTGCTCGGCAATATATTGCTCAAAGTAGCGCTCTGGATATGCTTTGGCGAACTCGTTCGCGTAGGTAGAGTTGCTGACCTCACCATCCATGGCTACAACTTTTGGATTGGCCGCGCCCAGGGCAACCAGCGCATCACCATAGGCTTTACGTGTCGCCTCAGAGGAATTGAGATCATAGCGTGGTAGCTCAAGCGCTTTCTTAGGAGGCTCTGGCGCGAGTGTGCCGGCAGCTGGTTTCTGCACCGGATAGACCATGCTACGCGCAGCGGGCTTCAGCTCATCAATCGCCTGCTCAGCCTGCTCGGCGCTCAAGGCCTTACCATGCCAGCCTTCTTTGTCCTCAAGGAAGGAGACGCCCTTACCCTTAATGGTTTTAGCGATAATAAAGGTCGGGCGATCAGTGGTCTGAGCGGCCTCGCGATAAGCCTTATCGATCTCATCATAATTATGGCCATCAATGATGATAGCGTTCCAGCCAAAGCCACGAGCACGGGCCGCATAGGCCTCGGTATTCCAGCCCAGCTCGGTCTCGCCGCGCTGGCCCAGACGGTTGCAATCGAGGATCGCCACCAGATTATTCAATTTGTAATGCTCAGCCAGGTGGAAGGCCTCATAGTTCGAACCCTCGGCACTCTCACTATCACCCAGCAAGACCCAGACCTTATAAGGGAGCTTATCCAGGTACTTACCGACGGCGGCAATGCCGACACCGATAGGCAGACCCTGTCCCAGGGAGCCGGTTGCCACATCCACCCAGGGAAGTTCAGGGGTAGGATGGCCAGCCAGACGGCTACCAAACTTACGCAGTGTCAACAATTCCTCATCCTCGATAGCCCCACCTGCTTTAAACATCGAATAGAGCAATGGAGAGGCGTGGCCTTTAGAGAAAATGAGGTGATCATTATTTGGATTTTTGGGATCGTCGTAGTCGTAGTGTAGATGGCTCAACATCAAAACCGACATCAGGTCGGCCGCCGACATCGAAGAGGTAGGATGTCCAGAGCCTGCTGCGGTCGTACAACGAATACTATCAACGCGTAATTGTTGGGCAAGATTTGTCCATTGTTGTACCTGGGAAGTAGTTTCTGCGGTTGTCATAAGTACTCCTCACTATTACGAGTATCGTACGCTCTATATCTGAAGTTTCTCGCGTTTGCAGGTAGCTGGTAATGAACAGAAGAGACGTGGTGCTCTGTCCTCCTCTTGGGGAAAAGATAAAACAAACGCTCAAGCTGCCTATCCAGAAAATCGGAAATATCAACTACCCATTATTCCTGTATAGAGTTACAACAAGGCCGGAAGCATACGCTGAAACGGTCCTGTCAATTTTCTCACCACCATCTCTATTATAGCCCATGGTGTGCTATTAACAGCATTTGGGAATGTCGCTCAACAATTGTTGTGTCACAGTATAAAAGAGGCCAATCCGCCTCTCAGGCGGCTGCGCACAAAAGTGCTGAGTTGAATGTATATGGTATTGCTACTATTGCGACTCTCACAATGCAGTCACAACAATTTCTAACACGAATTGGCGCGGACCAATAGTTTCAGAATAGAGGGCTCACGAAGAGCGCGGAAGAGGGTAAAGGAGAAGGAATCTACAAAAAATATATGAGACATACACAAACTTATGCGAAGAAAGATGTATGTCTCATTATGATGCGTGAATAACCGGATTAGTGCTTGGACCTGGGTGCCATTGCCCAGAACAGAAGACCTGCCATGACAAAAAACAGCACCAGCATGAATCCCATTACGGGATCGACCACACCGGTCACTGGGAATTGGAAAATTGCGGCTAAGAGCAAATAGAGCAACCACAATCCGCCCAACACAGGGAAAACATATAACCAGTTAAAACGCGCACGGGGATTCGGTTCACGAACTACGACTTCATAGTCTGAATTAAGTGGCTCCATACGATACCTTTCCTTCAAGACCGCATGTAGCGTATAGCAATACGCCCTGATTGCAAGCGGTCGTGAGACACATCTCTTCTAGATAATAATCAGAAATATGCCGGGTCGAGCAAATCTTAGATGATATATATTCGGTAGGTCGTTTGACGACCTACCGAAATTCAAGTCATATTATAGTCGTTCGCTTCCAACAGCGCAACTTTCTCAGGCCTGAAAGGGAGATTTCGCATCTCTTCTTTTGCCGCCTGCGGCGGCAAAGAGGTGGAGAGAATTTGTGGGGACACCCCACACCCCGGCAGTGGGACTCTCGTCCCCTGCACCCCCTCCCTCGTTAGACAGGGGGGCAAAGCTCGCAACGTGGGACTCTCGTCCCCCTATCCCCATTCACTCAGATCAGGCCCGGTAGTTATACAAAAAAGACCCTAGCGGCCAAAGCTGCAGAGGTCCAGGTGGGTGGAGTCGCGGGTATCGGAACAGGCGGACGAGAGCATTTCTTCTAGGAATGAAATAGTGGGAAGGGCATGACGTTTGTTAAAGTGGCGGCGCAGTTCAAACGCACTTACCTGGTACATAGAGCCATCAGAGGCTGCAACGAGACGTCCTTCGGCAATTGCACTACAAACATCAGCAAGAGTCGGGATGTGGTCGGACATGAGTCTCCTCCCCTACAAATATACTGTGGCGTGTCATACAATCGACGCAACAACAGTTGAAAACAGAGGTACCAATTACTGACACGACTAAAAACACAAATTCGTTTCATAGTGTCATCCCAGGGATAATAGCCACTGATCTACCTTTATTAGCTTTTGCACCTCATAGCTGTGAAGCTTCTTATCCCTCTACCTGGTACATTCGTCTGGTTATTCAACCTCCTCTTGATTGGGATCATCCATTACCGCCTCATCATCCAACAAACCCTTCATAGGATCAATATACATCACATGCCGGATCAGGTCAATCTGTTTGATGACCTCTTTTATGGCAGGGATCAGAAATTGCTGTCCTTGCGTCCCCTTGATGACATAGACATCGTTGCCGCCGGTGGCCCAGATATCGACGATGGTGCCAACTTCTTGACCATTGAGGCGCACTACCTGCAAACCCAGAATATCATGCTGATAATAAGAATCGGGAGGAAGCTGGGCCAGCTCATCCAGAGGAATCACAATATCGCGGTTCCGCAATTTCTCGGCCGCGTTCGCATCATCGATGCCCTTAAATTTGAGCAGCAGCATCTCGCCCTTATAAGGGCGCACACTTTCGATTGGATAGCGTACTTGATCGGGTGCCAGGTAGATGGCCGTCAGTTTCACAAAACGGTTGGGCACATCACTAAGAGAAAAAACCTTAACCTCGCCCCGAATACCAAAAGGGGCCACTATTTTTCCGATAGTAGCCCATTCTGTCGTGTTTTTCATTAGCACATAGCTCTATTTCTGTCTGACCAGCCTGGGGAAAAGCTCCAGCACGCCACACCTGGGGTTAAGACAAGTATGGGCCGGGCAAATAGACTTATGCTGCCGCTGGCACACAATAGTTTATTGAATATCAAGTGAGGTATGACGACCTTCACGCGTCCCACCTGCGCGTAGCAGTGTGCGCATGGCCTTAGCAACACGCCCTTGACGGCCAATTACTTTACCAAAGTCATCAGCCCCCACATGCAATTCCAACACGAGCGCATTACGGTCATTGCGAACTTCACGCACCTGGACAGCCGAGGGATCGTCTACCAGTGACTGCGCTATGTACTCAATCAATTTCCGCATATAGTATCCTTACTTCAGATACGACATTGCCTGTGTAGAACTTTTCTACTCAGCAGCAGGAGCAGTTTTAGCTGCAGCTTTTTCCTGTGTGAAACGGTCCAGGATTCCAGCGCGCTTGAGGAGCAGAGTAACGGACTCTGTGGGTTGCGCACCGTTTCTCAACCAACCGAGAGCTTTTTCCTCGTTAATATTGATTGCGGAAGGCTCGACACGTGGGTTGTACCAACCGATATTTTCGATGATGCGGCCATCTCGAGGAGAACGTGCATCAGCGATCACAACACGATAGCTTGGGGCTTTCTTCATCCCCGTACGTTTTAAGCGAATTTTGACAGTCATGCTTTCTTAATTCCACCTCTGCCCCACACAAAGGGGGCTGTATTTTCAGCAGCGCCATGTTTTCACAGCACCTAATAGTGCCCCTAAATTACGGCTTGATTAGAATAGCACGGCGTAAGGGAATTGTCAATGTTAAAGAGGTTGGGCATGGGCCAACCTCTTTAACATTGACGCTTAGAATGTGTCTGATCTTTATGATCTCCGCGCTCTTCACGCCTGATTTTGAGCGCCAGCGCACGTCCACACAAGCGTGGAACGCTCCCCATGATAATGGGGGTAAGACACATTCCTAGAACTCTCTATTGCATGCGATGAATGTGAAGGTTATGATAGGGATTTTTCGCCGATATGGTGTAGATGGACGAAATTGGTGCGGGCACGGCTGGCAAGGGGCATGCCGCCCATGACAACGATGCTTTCGCCGGCCTGTATCTCGTGCTCATCACGCAGCTTTTGCTCCACTACCTCGATCAATTCTTCGGTTGAGCCTGTGAGTGGTACCATATGTGGCCAGACGCCCCACCAGAGGCAGAGACGATGGTAGACATGCTCGGACGGGGTATAAGCCATGATAGGGGTACGAGGGCGATCCTTAGAAATAAGCTGGGCCGATGTACCACTGCGCGTAAAGACGGCGATATATTTAACGCTGGCCTCTTCGGCCAGGGCTTTAGCGGCATGACAGACCGCGCGATCCTGGGTCAGCAGCGGCACATGGCGAGAATATTCCAGCAGTCCTTCGGCCTCAACCTGGCGCGCGATACGATCCATCATTTGCACCGCC
Organism: Dictyobacter kobayashii; assembly: GCF_003967555.1. Lineage (GTDB taxonomy): Bacteria > Chloroflexota > Ktedonobacteria > Ktedonobacterales > Ktedonobacteraceae > Dictyobacter > Dictyobacter kobayashii. Next base: position 4,791,958 of record NZ_BIFS01000001.1, on the reverse strand, counting down.
TCAATGGGATAAGCCCCGGAAGCCGTCTCGGCGCTCAACATAACGGCGTCAGTGCCATCTAAAATAGCGTTGGCCACATCGCTAGCTTCAGCGCGCGTCGGCCTTGGATTGGTAATCATCGATTCAAGCATCTGGGTCGCGGTAATCACGGGCAGATCCAGATCATTACAGCGCGCAATGATACGCTTTTGGATCAACGGCACACTCTCAGGAGCCATCTCCACACCCAGGTCTCCACGAGCCACCATTACCCCATCAGTCACGCGCAGGATCTCATCCAGACGCTTCACTGCCTCCGGTTTCTCCAATTTCGCGATCAAAGGTACCGAGCCATAGGAATAATCGCGTCCCAGTTCAGATTGAATCAGCTCAATCTCCCGCCGTGCCGCCAGAATATCCTCTGGCTTACGCACAAAGCTCAGCGCCACAAAATCAACGCCATGCTGCAAGCCAAACCTCAAATCATCTAAATCCTTGGGCGTCAACGAAGGAGCACTGACCGCGACCCCGGGCAGATTGATCCCTTTATGTTCTTTGAGTGGGCCACCATGCACCACCACACAACGTACATCGTCCTCATCGACGCTCAGCACCCGCAACTCCAGCAGGCCATCATCCAATAAAATACGGTCGCCAACCTTCACATCCTGGGGAGCTGTTGATAGGTAGTAGAAATACATTCAGCCGTCCCCAGCACATCGCGGGTCGTAATAGTAACCTGGGCACCATCGACCAGCCGCACCGGCTTACCATCCTGTAACAGACCCGTACGAATCTTGGGACCCTGTAAATCTTGCAGGATCGCCACAGGGATATTCAGCCTGGCGGAAATAGTTCGAATATGTTCGATAACCTGGGCATGTCCTTCCTGAGTTCCATGGGAAAAATTCAGCCGCGCAACATTCATACCGGCCAGCAAGAGCTTTTCAATCTGCTCTTTTGTATTGGTAGCTGGCCCAATCGTACAGACAATCTTTGTGCGTCGCATATCTCTATTATTCCTCATATAAAAATCGTGCCCAAGAAAGGTCATATGGCACTCCCTGCCCCTTTTCAACTGAGCGTGAAGCCATGGGAAAGCCAGAAAAAGAAAGCTCTCCCAGGCAATTGTAGCATTGAAAAAATCATCCTGGCAAGCATAAATCAAGACCAGGCGACCATATAGCCACCGCTGAATGCTGAGCTACCGCTGTTTCCTACCCTACCCTGAAGTGGATATGCTATACTTTGAGAAGAATACCCCTAAAGATCGCGGCGGATAACAGAGTAGTTAGCCGCCGCATGTCATTGCAATGTGGCAGGCATAGAGGAATATCATGGTGATAAACACGTTGGTATTCAAAACAGATAGAGAGATGGAGTAATAAAAGCAATGACCATTCAGGAAAGAAAGGCGATTCCAATACCCCAGGTAGAGGCAAGAAAACCTGTTCCCCGGCAAAATTTGCGCGTTCCAGGTCCCACTCCTGTCCCTCCGGAAGTATTGGAAGCCCAAGCCGCCCCAATGATCAACCATCGTGGACCTGAGTTCTCAGCAATCATGAAGAGAGTCACACCACGACTACAATACTTCTTCCAAACAGCATCCCCTGTACTCACATATCCCGCCGCCGGCACAGGTGGTCAGGAATGCGCCGTCGTCAACGTATTCTCTCCCGGTGACCATGTCGTATCTATCATCATTGGCAACTTTGGTAAGCGCCTGGCCCAGATCGCTGAAGCCTACGGTTTAAATGTCTCACGCATCGAATTCCCCTGGGGTGAGGCCGCCGATCCAGCCATCATTGAAACACGCTTAAAAGAGCTGGCTCCTTACAAAGGTGTCCTGATCACGCACAACGAGACCTCCACCGGAATAACCAACGACGTCCAGGCCCTGGCCGCGCTTGTGCGCCGCCTCAGTCCTGATGCCCTGGTCGTAGTGGATGCCGTCAGTTCGCTGAGCAGCGTTCCCCTGGAGATGGACCCCTGGGATCTGGATGTAGTATTTACCGGCTCGCAAAAGGGCTGGATGATCCCTCCAGGTATTATGATGATCGCGGCCAGTGAACGCGCCTGGCAGGCCCATAAGAACGCAAAGCTACCCCGCTTCTACTGGGATTGGACCTCGACGCGCAAGCACCTGGAGACCAGCTGGCAGCATCCCACCACACCACCGGTATCGCTTTTCTATGCCCTGGATGTCGCGCTAGAAATGATGCTGGCAGAAGGTCGCGAGGCCATCTTCGCACGCCACGTCAAGGCCGGTGATTATGTACGTGGTCGCGTACAAGCCATGGGACTCAAGCTCCTGGCCACCGATCTACGCTACGCATCCAATACCGTCACAGCCATCCAGGCGCCCGAGGGTATTGAAACCAAGGCGCTCCTCAAAAAATTACACGATGAGGACCAGATTGTGCTGGCCGATGGTCAGGATCATATGAAGGGCAAAATGTTCCGCATTGGTCACCTCGGATATTTCACTGAGGCCGATCTGCAGCAGGCCCTGGATGCGGTTGAACGGCATCTGAAAGAGCTGGGATACCAGGCATAGGCCCGGCAATAAGCAAGAGGAGAAAACAGCCATGGCAGAAGAGGTCGCACATCCCGAGGTACCGGCAGATACCATTAAAGTTCTGATCACTGACCGCATCGCACGCGAAGGCGTCAACTTCCTGCGCGAACATTTGCCAGACGCCCAGATTGATGAGCGCCCCGGACTCACTCCGGAACAATTGAAGGCGATCATTGGCGAGTATAGCGCGCTGGTCGTACGCAGCGAAACGCAGGTCACCAGCGATATCCTGAGCGCAGCCACAAAGTTAAAGATCGTGGGCCGCGCAGGCGTCGGCGTCGATAATATCGATACGGCCGCCGCCACCCGGCAAGGCATTATTGTGGTCAACTCGCCGACAGGCAACATTATCGCTGCCGCCGAGCACACCATCGCCATGCTGATGGCGCTGGCCAGGCACGTGCCAGCCGCCGACGCCAGCATGAAAGCCAATAAATGGGAAAAGAGCCGCTTCCTGGGCATCGAGGTACGCAACAAAACACTGGGCGTCATCGGACTGGGAAAAGTGGGCATGGCGGTCGCCAGGCGAGCCCAGGGACTCGAAATGCAGATCATCGCCTTTGATCCTTTCGTCTCTCCCGAACAGGCACGCAAATCCAATGTTACGATGATGAGTCTGGAAGAAGTGTTACAGCAGGCAGACTTTGTTACCCTGCACACGTCCCTGACCAGTGGGCCCAATGGCACGCGCGGCCTGATCGGTGAGCATGAGCTACAATTGATGAAACCCGGCGCACGCCTGATCAATTGTGCGCGTGGTGGCTTAATCGACGAGGAAGCCCTGCTCAAAGCACTGGATGAGAAACATATCGCAGGCGCCGCGCTGGACGTCTTCAGTCAGGAACCGGTGCGCGACAACGCCCTCCTACAGCGCTTGATCTCACATGATCATATCATTGCCACCCCTCACCTGGGAGCCTCAACCGAAGAGGCGCAGGTCGGAGTAGCAACCGATGTGGCCGAGCAGATCGTCTCCGTCGTGCGCGGCGGCTTCCCAAGGGCAGCGGTCAACGCGCCCCTGATCTTGCCCGAAACACTGAAGATCCTGCAGCCCTACATGACCCTGATTGAAAAGTTAGGGCGCCTGTATACCCAGCTACAGCCGGAACCATTGCGCAAAATTGAGCTCACATACAGCGGTGAGATCGCCAGCTATGACCTGCGTCCGCTGCAGGCAGCCCTGGTCAAAGGATTGCTGGAATCGGTTTCAGAAGCCCATGTAAACATGATCAATGCGCAGGTACTGGCCAAAGAATGGGGCATCGAGATTGTCGAGCAAAAGACCACCACGCCAAGCGAGTTCGCCAACCAGGTGACGCTACGCGTGATCAGCGATGGTGCTAGCAGCGAGAGCAACAAAGACAATTTCGTCAACGTGCTCAGTGGAACCGTTATGCATGACGAACCACGTATCGTACAGGTTGGCCCCTACTGGACTGAATTTGTGCCTGAAGGCCCAATCCTCTTCTGCCGCAATATTGACCAGCCAGGCATGATCGGCCTGGTCGGTACTGTACTGGGCAAAGCTGGCGTCAATATTCGCCATATGGATGTCGGCCCCAGCGTACGCAAGGCACGTTCCTACGATGCCAATCGCCCCACAGACTCAGCCCTGATGGTAATCCTGGTCGATAACCCCATTCCAGAATGGGCCCTCGACGAAATCAATCAGGCTGGCAATATCTTTGGCGTCAAGATGGTTACTTTGTAAGACCGCACAAAAAGACAAAAAAAACGCTCATCTTCAATGACCCGTGAAGATGAGCGTTGCGGTGGCAAAGCGGGCAAGGATTAGTATGCTACTCGCTTTACCCTGCTAAGCCGCGCGATAGCGACGGCGGCGAGAGCCGAAGCCTGCAGTCACTAAGTGCCAGAGACCAATCAAGATGATCGCGCCGATCAAGCCACGAAGGATAGGGACTCCGAAGAGATAGAAATCTCCGATGCCGGTAATGTTGATAACTTTGGTCATTAACCAGACGCCGATAACACCAGCAATGATAGCGCCAATGATGCCGAATGGTACGCGCCAGCCTACGATCATTTCCGCAATAACGCCTACGATAGCAGCAATGACGATATACATGATAACGTCCAAACCAAAGGACCAGACATTATGACCGATTGCGATTGTTACTCCATCTGCCAGAACTTGCATAGCAATCTCCTTTACGCCTTTTCTCTCTTTGTAGCTTGCAAAGAATGATGTGGATCTGGATATAAAATTCCGTTGGATAGATAAAGGTAGAGCAGCTTAATCACGCTATAAACAAATATGCTCTTCTCTATCTATACGTACTAACCCTACCATAAAGTTTCGAAAAGTGGAGTTAAAAAATAAAAGATGGGCGCAGCAGCGCCCGAGCTTGTTATTTATGTGTTGCCAGCAGTGCGCCGGGCGCACTGCTGGCAACACATAAATAACCCTTTTGAGCGCCGAAGGCGCGAAAAGATAGGGATGAGGTTACTTTTGGGGGAGGACGCTGTACAATGTACAACATAGAGTATACGGCTTACGTAGCTTTGTAAGGATGGTTTTATTTCTTAACTGTGACTATATAGGCAAATAACGAAAGGGACAAAGGCGCTCATTCATGAATACTGCAACCTCCTCCACGGTTGAACAGAAACGTTTCACGAGACCCACAACATCACAGGCTCGTTTTGCATTTATTGTTCTACTCATTATAAATATTCTCAATTATACAGATCGCTCTATTCTGGCATCAGTACAAACCTTGATTCAGCAAGATTTCCATCTGACTGATATTGAACTGGGTTTACTTAATTCTTCTTTTCTCTTCGTCTATGGATTAGCAACGCTGCCGATCGGTATCTGGGCTGATCGCGGTACGCGTAAGAATATCGTTGCGCTCTGTGTGGGTGTGTGGAGCGTAGCCACGGCGTTAAGTGGGCTGACGCTCAATTTCATCCAGCTCTTCCTAACCCGCTCGGTTCTGGGCATTGGAGAAGCAGGCTATGCTCCTGCATCGGTATCGCTGATCGGCGACTATTTTCCAAAAGAGCGACGTGGCTTTATGCTCTCCGTCTGGTCCATAGGTAACTTGATCGGGACCGCCCTGGGGCTGATACTCGGAGGAATCATCGCGGAAGCCCTGGGATGGCGCTGGGTCTTCTATATCGTCGGACTGCCAGGCCTGCTGGCCGCATTTCTGATCTGGCGCGCGGTAGAGCCCAGGCGTGGTGCCTTTGATCGCGATGAGGATAATGGGGCGGAGGAGGCAGGGGCTACCCATGGCAGTATTGGTAGCGACATCTTCAGAGTGGTTAAACAGTTAGGAAAAACACCCACGTACTGGGTGCTGGTGGCCGCCTTCATCTGTAGCTTCTTTATCATCGGGGCCGCACTTTCCTGGGTACCCACTTTTCTGCACCGCGAATTCCATCTCACCATCGCCAGAGCGGCACCCTTTCAGGTGGCGTCCTGGCGGGGGGCAGCCTGGTGGGAACGCTCATCGGTGGCTGGCTGGCAGACTTCCTGCAGAGACGCCTACCGCAGGACGTATGATCATCACGACAGTCGCCTTCCTGGCAGGAGCTCCCCTGACCTGGATCGCACTCTCAATGCATCAGTTGAGCGCTTTTATCGCCGTCTTCACACTGGCGATCGTCTGTCTGAGCTTCTGCCTGGGTCCTATCCAGGCCATTATTCAAGACATTACCACGCCCAACATTCGCTCCACCGCAGTAGGGCTGGCGCTCTTATTGGGACACCTGCTGGGAGATGCAGCCTCGCCATTGATCGTCGGGGCCATCAGCGATAGCACACATTCCCTGGGTTTCGCGCTCCAGACTACGGGTCCTACCTGTCTCTTACTGGCAGGCCTGATCTGCCTTATTGGTATCAAAACCGTAGCCGGGGATATTGAGCGCGCCCACAAGCGCATCAACCAATCCAGCCGGGAAGCACATAGCAAGTAATAGAAGAAGAAGCCGCCTCATAAGAGGCGGCTTCTTTTAAATGAAAAAGCGGGTTACGGGGATCGAACCCGTGATCTCAACTTTGGGAAAGTTGCATGTTAGCCACTACACCAAACCCGCATCGTCGTTTTACTGACAGAGTGAAGTATAGCCGATCTACAGAGGGTTGTCAAGGTTTTTTTCTGGCGTGGGTGTCATTCATTTTTTTGCAGAGCCAAAATGGTAAGATAGAAACAGCTCAAACGCAAGGAAGAGAAAGGTGGGCACGATCATGAAGTCAGAAGACCTGGAGCAACGCTGGCAGCAACAAAGTCAAGAAGCCTTTCATACGCTTGCTCAATGGCAGAAGGAGCATCCCAAAGCCACCCTGGCCGAAATTGAAGCCGCCATTGATGCCCAACTCGATCAGGTACGGGCTCGCATCATTGAAGAGATGGCCCAAGCAGAGAGGGAAACCACCCAGCAGGGGCCACGATCGTGTCCGCAATGCGGCACACGCATGCATCAACGAGGGGCACGTACCCGAACCTTTCAAACACGAGGACAGCAAGAAGTGAACGTGAGCCGTGACTACCAGAGCTGTCCCGCCTGCGGATACAGCTTTTTTCCCCCTCGATGAGCAACTGCAACTGCCTCCCACCGCGTTGTTACCTCACGCCCATCAAAGTCTGGTGCGCTTAGGAACGCATCTGCCTTTTGGGCAAGCCGCCAAAGAAGTGCAGGCGTTGCTTGGCATTCGCATCAGTGAGGCTAGCGTCCGGCGCTGTACCTTGCAGGCAGGACAGATCGCCGAGGCGATCCAGAGCGAACAAGCCCATCCCGAAGCCGCCCGACCTCGTTTCCCTCTTCCTGCCGCTCCAGTGGTGGAGCAGATGGCGATGGGCAGTGATGGCGGGATGGTGCCCTTGCGCGGTGGGATCTGGGGTGAAGTGAAAATGGCCGTATTTGCTCAGGTGAACCCCTCAACAGCGAAAACCGAGCAGCATAGCTACTTTGCGCGGTTGGCGGATGCATCAATCTTTGCGGATCTGGCTTCGGCGGAAGTGACGCGGCGAGGGATCGCACAGGCCAGGCAGGTATGTGCCATCCAGGATGGCGCCGAGTGGCTGCAAGGCTTTGTGGATGGACATCGCCATGATGCGGTGCGCATCTTAGATTTTGCCCATGCTGCCCACTACCTTGGTCAGGTCGCCGAACAGGGACAACAGCAGGGTTATCATGTCCCTGCTCGCTGGCTCAATGTGGTTCTTCATGAGCTCAAACATGCGGGGCCAGAACGCATCATGAGGCATCTGCAGTGGTGGAAACGTGCTCGGCCGTTGCCCGCGGTCACCGATGCGCTCCGTTACTTCGGCAAGCGTTTGGCGCAGATGAACTATCCGCAGTTTCAAGCCCAGGGATGGCCCATTGGCTCAGGAATGGTCGAAAGCGCCAACAAAGTGGTGATGCAAGCCCGTCTCAAGGGAGCAGGAATGCATTGGGAGCCGGGCAATGTCAATCCCATGCTCGCCTTACGGGGAGAGATGTGTAACGAGCGCTGGGAAGAGAGTTGGCAGTATCAGCAACGCTGGCGCAACGATCATCACCATGGCCAACGACAGCAGCGAAGTCTCCAGCGACGCGCTCGCTGCGCGCAAGAACTGCGAGCGCTCATTCTGCACATCTGTTTGCGGTTGCCTTCCTCTACGTTTGCTCCACAACCTTCTTCTCGCAAAGGACGAACCGAGGGACAAAAACGCTGGGGAAGGCAAACCTTTTCGCATCGCATGCTTCAAGATGGCTCTGCAAAAAAATGAATGACACCCTTCTGGCGTTTTCCTGAATTTATAACGCAGACAGAAATCATATCAAGTATGATATGATAGAGATAAAAAAGCAACGTAATTCTTCTCCAGACGTATAATGTTGCAGATTATACTCGAACTTATCTTTATCGGGAGGGTTATATGGGACTTTTCGCTCGCCTCGCTACCCTGTTTCGCATCCGCGCTAATTCAGCCCTGGATAAGGCCGAAGATCCTGGACAGGTGATGGATTATTCCTACAGTAAGCAGCTTGAACAATTACAGCAGTTGAGGCGCTCGGTGGCGGATGTAGTCACCCAGGAGAAACGCCTGGAACTGCAACAATCTCAGCTGGTAGAAAAATTGAATAGATTAGATGCGCAGGCTCAGCAGGCGCTGCAGGCTAACCGAGAGGACCTGGCCCGCATGGCGCTGCAGCGCAAAGAGACTCTGGTCGTACAGTTGAGTGGCTATGAGCAACAGATCGCCCAGCTAAAAGCCCAGGAAGAGAAATTAATTACGATGGAGCGTACCGTCTCGGCGCGCATTGAGACATTCCGCACCCAGAAGGAAATGGTGAAGGCCCAATATAGCGCAGCCCAGGCCCAGGTAAAGATTAATGAGGCGGTGACTGGAATTTCTCAGGAAATGTCAGAAATGAACCTGGCTATGCAGAGAGCGCAGGACAAGGTATTGAATATGCAGGCGCGGGCCAATGCGATGGATAGCTTGATCGAGCAGGGTACGCTGGGGAACAGGGGTTGCTGGGGGCAGGAAGTGGCGACACGCTTGACCGGGAGTTGCAGCAAATTGCCGCCCAGCAAAATGTGGAAGCACAATTGCAGGCTTTAAAACAACAACTGCAACTCGAAGGGCCAAACACTCAACAAAAACAAATTAAAGGGCCAGCTACTGGAATGTAGTCTAGCCCTTTTTCTGCTCTTTTTCCTTGCGTGCTTTGTCCTTATAGAAGGATTTTGGCTTTGGACGGCGCTCGGTGTCTACATAGGCAGCTGGAGCAGCATCCTCGCGGGCAGCGATTTCTACGTCATCACGCTCGCTGATGAGCTCTTGCAGATCATTATAGACATTATAGTTATCGAGCGTTTCAGGCATGCGCAGCATATGACGCAGCACTTGTACCTGCGAGATACTGGTGCGGTCATTTCTGGCAGCTTCAGCCTTTGTCAACAACTTCTCAACAAGGTCCATGCTATCGTCATGCGCTCCAATGCCTTCGAGCCGCTCTCTCACTACCAATAACTGCTCATATAAGTTCATGTTAGCACTCCCCTCATAATAGCAGATTTCAAAAATCCACTTAGGGTTATGGTAACATAGAGCACAAAACCCGTCAAATTAAAGTGGATAGTTAGTACATTGCAGGTGTTGGTCTGCAATGTGTCTTTTTTTGGGTTGTGTTTTTCTGGGGGAGGTGGTGCCGCCTGAAGGCGTCACCGATGGGGAAGAGGAGAGAAGCTGGGGCACAGCCCCCAGACCCCAGTCAAGGGGCTCGCCGCCCCTTGCATCCCCGCTTGCGATAGGTTGAGTGGGCTGGGCCTCTTCAAGGGGCTCGCCGCCCCTTGCATCCCCGCTTGCGATAGGTTGAGTGGGCTGGGCCACTTCAAGGGGCTCGCCGCCCTTGCATCCCCGCTTGCGATAGGTTGAGTGGGCTGGGCCTCTTCAAGGAGCTCGCCGCCCTTGCATTCCCGCTTGCGATAGGTTGAGTGGGCTGGGCCTCTTCAAGGGCTCGCCGCCCTTGCATTCCCGCTTGCGATAGGTTGAGTGGGCTGGGCCACTTCAAGGAGCTCGCCGCCCCTTGCATCCCCGCTTACAGTGGTTGGGGAGCTGGGCCTCTTCAAGGGGCTCGCCGCCCCTTGCATCCTCGCTTTCTCTCAGAAAGATGGTGTTTCTTTTTCAGGCATTTTTGGGGATGAAAATGCCGAGGGGTTCTTCTTGTGTGGAGGGTTCGTTCATTTCTAAGGGCTGGACTGAGACCAGGTTAGTGTAGAAGGTGCTACCTCCGTTAAAGTCGGCCAGGCGATCTGAGGTGGTCCAGTTGATGTTGCGCTGGTCGGGGCTGAACTTTGGCCACCAGACGGTCGTGGTTGCCAGGACACCAGGGCGGACATCTTCCGATATCTCGGCAACCAGGCGGCACCAGCCACGCTCATTGCTGACGTGCACCAGTTGTCCACTGCGAATGCCACGCGCCTTCGCATCCTCGGCATGAATACGCAGGGTAGGGGTGCGCTCCTTGGAGATCAGTGTCTGCTGATTGGCAAAGGTTGAGCTGATAAAATGGTGGGCCGCCGGACAAAGCAAGGGCAACAATTCATCTTTGGTGGCCGGGCGCAAGGGTTCCGGACGCGCCTCGACCTCTGGTATCCAGTCGGGGACAGGATCATAGCCCTTGGCGACTGCTTGCTCAGAATAAAATTCGACTTTCTTAGAAGGGGTACGAAACACACCATCCTGGAATGGCACACGCTCATGGTCAGGGATGGTCAAGGGGATCGAGCCCTCAGCTTTAAAGCGTTCCAGGGTCAGGCCTTGTAAGGTCGGCTGCTGGGGAGCCGTCGCCTCCAACACTTCCTGAATAATGGCATCGGCATCCATGTGCAGCCAGGGCTCTTCAAAGCCCATCGCGCTCGCCAGCGCGCGCATCACATCCCAGTTACTGCGTGCCTCACCCAGCGGCTCGATGGCGGGCGTATTATATTGCAAAGATAGGTGGCCATAGGGTTTATGGAGATCCACCTGCTCCAACTGGCTGGTCGCCGGCAGAATGATATCGGCATAACGGGCGGTATCAGTCTCAAATAACTCGTGGACAACGGTAAAGAGATCTTCACGCTGCAAGCCCTCAACCACCTTGCCCGCGTTAGGCGCAGAGGCAACAGGATTGGCATTGTAGACATACAAAGAATAGACGGAAGGATCGGCCTCTCCGGTCAGGATGGCTCCCAGGCGATTCATATTCAGGCTACGCGTCGCCGGTGGGCAGACCGCTTCCTGGCTATGGCCGACGGCCGCCTTATTCCACTTCAACCAATCGCTTGTGCTATACATCAGGCCCCCACCGGCGACGCCATATTGTCCCACCAGCGCGGGCAGGCAGACCAGGGTACGCACCGTCTGGCCGCCGTTGGTATGTCGATTGATGCCATCAGAGATACGCAACATAGCAGGGCTGGTCGTAGCATAGGCACGCGCCAGGTCCACAATCGTCTCGCGCGCCAAGCCGGTGATGGCGGCGGCCCGCTCAGGCGGATACTGCATGATGCGCTCGCGCAACTGCTCCCAGCCAACCGTGTGCTGGGCGATCCATTCAGCATTGTGTAGCCCTTCAGTCACCATCACATACATCATAGAGAGGGCCAGGGCCGCATCCGTGCCCGGCAAGGGTTGGATATGCTGGTCGGCCGAGCGAGCCGTCAGGGTACGAATAGGATCGATCACGATGATGCGCGCGCCCTTACGTTGCGCCTCGCGCAGGAAAGGTACCACATGAGGGGCGGTACTGGCGGGATTGCTCCCCCAGATCAAGATCAGTTTACTGTGTAGCAGATCTTCGGGAGCCGGGGCCAGGCGACCACCTATCGTAAGCAGGACAGCATCTTCAGCGGCATAGCCACAGATTGAGCGCTCTAACTGGCTGGCCCCGAGTCGATTCCAGAAACGACTATCTGTCACGCCGCCCTGCACCAGGCCCAGCGTACCCGCATAGCTATAGGGTAGGATACCCTCGGCACCATGCTGCGCACTGATATTCTTCCAGCGCTCAGCAATCTCAGCAATCGCTTCATCCCAGGAGATACGCGTAAACTGGCCGCTTCCCTTGGGGCCACTACGGCGGAGAGGATAGAGCAAGCGCTCAGGATGATAGACGCGCTCCAGGTAGCGATTCACCTTGGCGCACAGCCAACCGCGCGTAACGGGATGGTCGGGACGCCCACGCACACTCACCGCGCGGCCACTTTCATCCACACGTGTCTCTAGTGCACATGTATCAGGACAATCGTGTGGGCAAGCCCCATAGACCACACGTAGATTACGACGTTCTTCTTTTTGAATTGGCGTTTTCAACGACATACAGCCAGTATCCTTTCAATCAGGAGTGATCTTCCTCCCAGGCCCCTTCCCCGGTCAGCCAGTCCAGCATAGCCTCGGGCATCAACGAAGCCGCCCCCTGGCGCTGCGAACAGCGAGGCAGACTATGTAAGACGGTTGCACCATACTCTTTTGAGGTCACGCGGCGGTCAAACAACACAACAGCATTACGCTTATTATCGCCCCACATAAAACGGTCGATGGCCCGACGCACACGCAGTGTAGCCATGGGCACCGTCAACTGATGCAATTGATCCGAATATTGTTCCGCCCGCGCCGCCAGCGGGGGATCATTCAGTACAGGCATAGGCAAGCGAGCAATAAAGAGGCAGGCCGGCGAACGCACAATCTCATCAGCATTATCCCAGAAGCTCCCCGTACCCAGTAGCACCACGCGCTCCTGTGACTGGAAGACCTGCCACAACTGGCGCGGCGAGCCATCGGCCCCCTGTCCCAGGACAAGAATATTGCGCGCCTCCAGGATCGGCTTAATAGCCGTATAGGTGCTACGTAACGCGGCATGGGAAGTAAAGAGGGCCACCACCTGTCCATCCAGGGCCGTCGCCAGATTGACCAGGGCATCATCCAGATGGCGCTGATATTGCGGCGCATTTGGCTCAGGCACATCATTAGGTAGATAGATAAGGGTCTGCTCCTGGTGTTCAGCCGTAGCCGAACAGACAGCCACGGACTCCTGCTCAAGACCCAGACGCTGGCGAGCAAAGGCGAACGAACCATCCACCGAGAGAGAGGTCCCCGCAAAGATATTACTGGCCTGATCCTTAAATAACAAGCGCTTCAGCATACTAGAGGTATGGATAAGCTGTGAATAGAGGATTGGTGCGGGATCGATAGAGATCATACTGGAACCAGGCTCTGAAGCTTTCCTCGCCACATGCTGCTGGGACGCAGCCAGAGGGGTAGGTGGCATACGCAGCCAATAGACAAAATTGCTCTCACCCAGAGACATCGCCTGCTGGACCATCTGTAGCTGCTCGGTTAACTGATAGGCGGCCGCCACCAGCTCAGAAGCAACCGAGGTATCCTCTCCACTTCCCTGGTCAGCACGCCGACGATTATTTTGTTTAGAAAGAATACTCTTCTCAGCCTCATTAGCCAGATCGATCACCGTACGTAAACGCTGCGACGCCTGTTGCCAGGCCTGCTCTACCTCATTCCAGGCACTGAGATGACGAATACTGCCCGTTAGCCGCAGCGGCTGATCTGGCCGTTCATGACCACGGGGATGCGAACGTTGCTGACCATCCGAGCGCCCTTTATCACGGCCACCTTGCTGAACAGAATCATCGACCAGGCCAGAAAAAGCCAGGAAGAGACGGCCCACAGCCATACGGGCCTGGCGCAGCGTCTGGAACCACTGCAGCAAACGCTGATCAAGCTCAGATTTAGGAACCGTCGGCGTCGTAGACAGGCCACCCGGTCCATTCTCACGCAATGAAGGGGCCGCCAGGGCCAGCAAACCCTGATAGCGACCATCCGCCAGCTCAGCCCCAATGGTATTGAGTACCCGGAGCACCCGAAGCTGATCAAACTCAGAGCCACCCCAGCGAATATTCTCCTCCTCAATCAGATCAGCATCCAAAATTAGACGCCGATCGATAGAGGCCAGCAAAGGCTGCTTCAGAGAGAGATCATCGAACAAGCCTGCATGCGTCGTCACCACAATCTGGGCCGCCTTCACGCGATCCTCAGCCAGGCTCACAAAGCAATAGCCCTTACGGCGATAAGTACAGCGCTGGTACGTCTTATCAAAACGCTCATCCACCGACCGCTTCTGCTCAAAGTCAGACGAGATGCGATCCCAGGCCGTAATCTCCTGCTGCAACAGAGTCAGCTCACTACGATCACCTTGCAGGGTTTCATGCGTCCATAGGCGCAGCTTGGCCAGACCCCGAGCCTGCTCGGCCGTCAACTCTCCACTGGTACGCCGCATAGCAGCCCCAAACCAGCGATGGGTACAGAGATAGCCCCCGTGTTCAGCCAGGTAAGCAACCGAAAGATTAGAATTCACTTTTTGTTGGAGGAGCGGCAAGGTCGTATCGATCAAGCGCCGCGCACTCTGCTGATTAGCACAGGCAATCACAAGCCTGCGAGGAGAGGACTGCGTGGCAAGCTCATCCTCTGGCTGCGCCGCCAACCACTCTAATACCGCCAGCAGAGCAGCCGAATAATCGTGTCCGCCCAGCGTGAGTTCTAATAGCAAAGGTTCACGCTGCTCCAAAGATTGAAAAATGGCCTGACGGGCAACCGTATTGCCTCTGGGTGACCGCACCTCGGCGGCAGGCATAACCTCAAGGCCCTCGGGAGGAGGAGGGGTACAGGAGGGATAGAATTTTCTGGTGGACGACCAACAGCGAAAGACAGCACACGGGGGTCCATTCCCAGCTGGGCGGCGAAGCGATCACCGAGGCTACCGCGTGAAAGCCTGCCTACCACCCCCTCACTCTCTTGTCGCTCGCGCAATTCCTGACGAAAAAATTGCAGCAAAGGCCAGGAACGCGGCGCATCCAGATTGGCCAGGTCATTCAAGACATCCAGATCCACAGCCTGTAGACGCTGATGCAAGGCATTAAAAACCTCCATTGCCAGCACCGTATCAACCATCGCACGATGGCGATCATGCGGCACACGCACCCCAAGGGTCTCAGCAACCTGGCCCAGATTATAGCTCACCTGGGAAGGCAACAGTACAGTCGCCATCTCAAAAGTATCGATAAGCGGATTTGAACGAGCAATACCGCGCAGGCGCAAAAAGCTCACATCAAAAGGGATACTGTGTCCGACAATGGGAAGGTCACCAAGGAAGTACTGTAATTTCTTTGCCACAGCAGAAAACGGAGGAGCACCAGTCAAATGTTCTGGTTTAATACCAGTTAAACGCTGCACACGATAGGGAATCGAACGACCGGGGGTCACAAATGTTTCTAATGTATCGATTACTTCGGTCCCTTGAAACTTTACAGCGGCAATCTCGAGAATCGCATCTTGCTCGGGATGTAAACCAGTTGTTTCTAGATCAAGGGCAACACGAATGGCAGATCGTTTCGCCATAGATTATCCGTTCCTCACGTCTCTCTCGACTATTTTCAACAAATAATATCCCCACCACTATTCAGGAGGAAAAGGGGATGGAGGCCAATTTTCGAGCAAGGTCCGAGCTTTGAGAGCCGCCTGCCCACGATGGCTAATTTTATTTTTATGCTCTGGTGTAATTTCAGCGGTTGTCTTTCCTAATTCAGGGACCAGGAAGATAGGATCATAACCAAATCCATAAGTACCACGAGGGGGTCGGTAATCAAGCCTTCGATCGACCCTTCAACACTCTGATGATAACCAGAAGGTTCAGCAATGGTAATCACACACTTGAAGCGGGCTGTACGCTCTTCTGGTGGAACACCATGCAGGCGATCAAAGAGAATGGGGAAACGTTCCTCATAAGGGGTATCCACACCAGCAAAACGGGCAGAGTACACGCCTGGTGCCCCTCCGAGGGCATCAATTTCTAAACCAGAGTCATCTGCGAGAGAGAGTGTTCCCGAGGCACGCGCGTATGCCAGGGCTTTTAATTCTGCGTTTTCTTGGAAAGTTGTTCCGGTTTCTTCAACATCAAAATTGAGTTGGAGGTCATTGAGTGAAAGCAATTGATAAGGTAGATCAGAAAATATTGCTCGATACTCTTCCAACTTATGACGATTTGTGGTTGCAACCAATAGGACGCGCATAAAAGACTCCAAACTAGGCAGGACCGAAACATTGCCACTTATTCTACCATACGCTAGTAGAGTTGTCGAGGCAAAGATTTCTGTATTTAATTACTCTAAATCACAATGAAATACATCAATTGAAAATGCTAAAATCTAAGGGCATAAAAAATCCTGGGCAAAAATGCTTGACATAGCACGGGTTTACATGTATAATCCGCAATGTTAAGAGAAGAACACGCGTGATTCTCTGAAACCATACCCGCCGATGTAGCTCAGGGGTAGAGCAACGCTTTCGTAAAGCGTCGGTCGTCGGTTCAATTCCGACCATCGGCTTTTTTTTATGCCTAAGCCACCTTAAAACCGCTTCTAGTGGGGCTTTAAGGTGGTCTTATTTTTGCCTCTACATCAGATCTTTTTTCAGATCATTCTATGCGCCGTGTCATCTAAAGATTTTGTGCCTATACGTGTTTAAGTAAGGAAATAAGGTAGTTATCACAAAACTACCTTATTTCCTTATCGTATTTATAGGTTATCCTCGCACTTATCTGAGATTAACGACCACCACCACCGCTGCTACCGCCACCACCGCTGCTACCGCCACCACCCTTACCGCCACCCTCGTTACGACCGCCACTTCCACCACAGTTGTCACCACTACAGCCGTTACCACCATCGCCACCTGGACCCTGGCCAACATTGCCACTAAGATGGAATGGGATGGAGGGGGTGTGTTCAATGATAACAACGACCCAACGCTTTGCTGAACACCAAGAGTTGGGGATTGTAATGCATGGAAAACCTGCGTGTTAGCACTATATCCAGCGAAGCCAAAGAGGCTGCTGATGAGGGCGCTACCAACAATCAGACCTTTGAAAAGAGGTAATTTTGGTGTAAGCATGCTTATTACCTTTCTGGCTCATAAACCGAGCATATTACTGCAGATCAGGGATACGACCTGCGCGAAATTCGCGCCTACGGCGATAGAGTCCAGGAGGATCATCTACCCACATGACATTGATGAGAAACACTACAAGGGGAAAGAGCGAATGCGGTTGTCCAAAGGGATGAATGCTACATTGACGAGCTGCAATCGCTTTCAGCCTCAAAATTAAAACGCACAACAAACAGCTTTTGTTTATGAAGAGACAAAGGAGAGAGATCCCGCGTATGCCGGAAGCCATCAGTATTTCGGTGAGGACAAAAATACACACACCTGAGTAGAACCGCTGGCCATGCTGTCAAAACTCCTATATACAGCCAGGAGCATGAGCAGGATCGAGATCGCGTAGCCCAAGAGATATCCGTCGAGTCACCTGCTTCTAGAAGGTGATCATACCTAAAACGGCAAAGCAATCCAGAATCCGCTTATCAAGTGGATTCTGGATTGCCATAATTTTGCCTCTATACTACTACTGTAGCACCAGTATTATTTTTTGGGTCCGGCATGAGGCTTACCCTTTGGGGGTGCGGCTTTAGCATGAGGCTTACCCTTTGGGGGTGCGGCTTTAGCATGAGGCTTACCCTTAGGGGGTGCGGCTTTGGCGGCTGGAGCGGGAGTATTATCCGAGCTAGTAGCATTAACCGTATGGGTAGACTTAACAGGAGTATTGGATCGGCTGTTATGGGTGGATGGCGTGGTTTTTCCTGGCGTGCCTGATCGCCGGTTATTGGCAGGCGGCGTGGTTTTTCCTGGCGTGTTTGATTGCTTGTTATTGGCGGGTGGCGTGGTTTTGACGACTATGGGGGTGCTTGCACCAATAGTAGCATGCGCCTGGATAAGGCTATCCGCGGTAGCACTGACAGGTCTGATATTACCACCGGGCAACGCAAATGAAGATAATCCCAACGTCAATAAGGCTACGGAAGCCAGCACGACTGGTAGCGCGACACGTCGAGGTGGTTGGCGACGCAGAGGAGAGACTACTACGACAGGTGGCGCGGCGGGCAGAACGGGGAGATGCTGGGTTGTCTTAGCTTCGTTTACAGATTGCCGTGAGTAAACATCGAGGGCCTGCTGATACGCAGCGGCAAGCTCAAGCGCTGATTGATAACGACGCGCCGGCTCTTTCGCCAGGGCGCGCAGCACAACCTTATCAAACGCAGCCGGAATGCCTGGATTGACCAGAGAAGGGCGCGATACTTTTTTCGAGAGGTGCTGCATAAACGTCCCCACCGGAGTTGAACCTTTGAAGGGCACATCCCCGGTAAGCATCTGATAGAGCACAATCCCCAGGGCATAAATATCACTGAGATGAGTTGCATCCCGCTCCGCCAGTTCGGGGGCCATATACTCGGCGGTACCGACTAAAAAGCCGCTCTCGGTCAGGCTTTCAGCGACACTACGAGTATTCTTAACCAGGCCGAAGTCGGCCAGATAGACGAAATCGCGATCGCGCATCAATATGTTTGACGACTTGATATCGCGGTGAACGATACCTTGTTCATGGGCGTAATGCAGAGCGGAAGCGACTTGATCTAGATATTTGCCTGTATCTTCCAACGTCAAAGGGCCAGCCTGAACAAGATCACGTAAGGTACCATTGGGGACATAAGGAGTCACCAGGTAACACCAGGGGTCCACCTCACCATAGTCCAGGGCTGGCAGGATATGCTTATGGCGCAGGGTAGTGATGGCCTGAGCTTCACGCTGGAAGCGTAGACAGTAATCGTGATTGCCTGAATGAACCAGTTTGAGCGCAACTTCCCTATTAGAAGTAAGATCACGCGCCAGATAAATATCAGACATACCGCCCCTGGCGATGTGCCGGACGATAGTATAATGTGAGATAACGGTATTCAACAAATCCTGCATAAACTTCTCGCTCTTCCTGCCATAAAAAATACGCCAGCCACAGTTAGTACACGCATCAGGAGCCAGCTTCGTGACATTAAGTACTTTTTACGTACCACACCATGTATTAAGTCGCAGGAGAGCAAAAGCAATAAGAAACACAGGATGTTCCCTCAAAATTGAGGGAACACCTTTTTAGCGTTCGAAGAGGGGGCATTGCTGGCGGAACTCGGCGACCATCTCACCCACCTTCAAGATGGGTTTGTGTAGTGAGGACGGGGCCGAGACATTCAGGGTTAAGATTTTGCTGTTGATACGACGTAAGGCTTCGTCGTACTCGGTGGCAGCCTTCTCTACGGCGGCATTGAATCTGCGCTTCTCGCTCTCAAAAGGCGCAATCTTGCGGGCAGACAGATGCTTGCGCTGCGCAATCAGGTAGCGAATCTCCCGACCCGCACGCTCAATATCCGCATCAATCTGTTTTTGAAGCTGGATCTCAAAAGGCACATAGTCATTGTTCTTCAATATGCCATAGGCCATGCTATTATCGTCTGTCTGATGGGCATCCAATTGGAGCGGCTTGCCCATACCCTTTAAGTGATCGAAATCCCCACGCTCTTGAGCTTTGCGGATCATCTCTTCTACATAGTCGCCCATACGCCGTCCGCGGTAGGTCGACGGCCGATTCTCTTCCGTATCCAGTTGGGGTTTTTCTAAGCGCTTGCGCCAATCCACAAAATCCATGCGGCATTCTCACATTCTTTCTTTCAAAGCTACGTCGTCATTTTCCTTTCTTTGTTATCCTATTATAACGCTTTTGATGGCATCCCTGGCAACCTCATAAGCGGCCGCCAGGGGAATATTGTGCGCTCTCGCCACCCGCTGGCACTCCTCATATTCGGGGGCCACGTGAATTACCTGTCCACCCAGGCGCTTCACCTTGACCAACATCGGTCCCAGTTCAGTCTCGACCTGTATCTGCTCACGCTGTGCCTTGAGGCGACGAATATGTTGGATCCGCACCCCCAGAGTCGTCGTCTCACGCAGCAAAAGCAAGGCCAGCTGTTCTCCAAGATCAAGAGGAGAGATGACAGTCAGCAAGGTAGCAGGCCGATTCTTCTTCATCTGGATCGGGGTATAAGTTACATCGAGCGCCCCGGCGGCAAAAAGTCGTTCCATCAGACCACCCAGCAACTCGCCCGTCATGGTATCGATATGCGTCTCAATCACGGCCACCCAATCGGTATCCGCGCCCTGTCCTGACTGGATAAAATCAGGCTCGGCCACAGTTTGAGCCCTGCCAAGATAGATACGCAGTGCTCCCGACCAATTCTGCTCCGTCTCACCCAGCCCAGAGCCGGTGCGTTCGATAGATAGCACAGGAGGATCGAAGCGGGCAAAGGTAGCCAGCAGGGCAGCGCCAACGGGGGTCACCAGTGCAGTGGATAAAGTAGACGGCTTCCAGGAGACGGGATGGGGGCGCAGGATCTCCAGGCTCACCGGAGAAAGAAGGGGAAGCAACTGCTGTTCTTTCTCTACAAATCCATGGGTAAGGGGTAAAGGGGAAAAATAGAGTGCCATCAATTTTAGCTCATGCAGACCCGCGACCACTGCCAGTAGCTCAAGCACAGTGGCGGATGACACACGCAGAGTAGCCACGGTAGTGTTGGAGACAGTTGCTTCAGCTTCAAGCAGGCACTGCAGACAGCGCAGCGTGTTCTCGCGTACAGGCACAGGCAGAGTCGCAACCTGTAGTAAATGGTCCCGCCACTCAGCCAAAGAGCGTTGCGCCCCTGTATCCTGGACTGCAAGCGAGAATGCGCTTCCACTGAGGCCTGGACGCTGTACTTTGAGCGGTTCTATGCAATACGTACCTGGCATAGCCACTGTCGTAAGGACATCCTGCAAGCGTGCCAGGGAAAGACCAGCATCCAACAAAGCACTGAGCAATAGATCACCGCTCACACCCACTGAGCAATCTACATAAGCAATCGTATCCATCATACATCCATTCTGATCCAGAATATAGAGTTTCAACCTGACCTATACATTCTGTAGTTAGCAGTATGACATATCAACCTGCTACGGGCAAGTTTCCGGGTTGTGGCCCATGGCCGTGGGCCGCAACCCGGAAACTTTACATATATTTATTTGTATTCACTAATCAAAGACAGATCACTGAGCATGCTTATTAAACAAGAGAGGATGCTCGCCAGCACCTGCATAGTCGACGGCCGGGTATCAGAGACATAATCGGATTCATGAATAAGGCATTCAGACAGCTTATGGATGGCATCATTTAAACGATTGCGCACCGTGCGATCAGAGATCCCCAACGTTTTGGCTGCATCTTTTTCAGTCTTATCCGCCCAATAAATCAGCAGCACCACTGAACGCAAGCGTTCAGGAAGACGTCTGACCACATCCATCACGATGCTTGAATCGACAGAGCGCAGCATCATATACGCTTGCTCATCCTCAATTTCAAATGGATTATACAAATGATCGGAACATGGAGCCATATGATCCAGACTCAATATCAAGCGACGAGGGATACGGCGCCCTTTCTCTATCTGGGCGGTACTGATCCGCCCTTCGCGCAGCATAAAGGAGCGATAAACGTGCATACGCTCGTAGCGTACACAATGGACAAAGTTCTCCTCCCAAAAGCTACGCATTGGATCAAAGATGGCCTTTAAGATCGCTTCATTCAAATCTGAGCATAAATCAAAACTCATATTGCGCTGCTCATCCCAACCTAGTTCATAACATTTTTGAGCCACGCTATTGGCCCAGAATTCATTTTTGTCCAGCGTGCGAGCCATGATGACTTCTGAAATACGTCCACTACCCAACTCATCTTGCATGCGACGGGCAAAACGCAAAGTCTTGACCAGAACCTCGCGTGGCAATTCCATCTGCTCCACGTGACGCCAAAACTCTAATGAGCCATAAGGAGGAAGCTCATTAAACATTTTGATAATATGCAGGCGCCGCTGTTGAATATCGGTACTATATTTTTTTCGGGATGCCCCCACAACTTCCACCTATTCCCTAAAACTATTTAAGCACAAAGAACAATCAAAGGCTTTTAATGCATTCTTCTTGCTCAAAACACTTATAACCGTTAATATACACCAGAGAACAAAACACGTCAATGGCTCTTATGATTATTTTCTCCTTGTCATATATAATACCGAGAATAAAAAGGAAACCGGAAAGCTTATCACGTAAACTTTCCGGTTTCCTTTTTATGTATAATATCTAAAAAAAGCGCAAATACAGCTATTTTCCAGTTTTATGGAAAGCCAGCGCATTACGATACACCTCAACGTAGCGTAGCGCCGAAGCACGCCATGAATGGTCCGCCTCCATGCCGCTCAACTGCAGGGTACGCCAGATATCCTTAAATGGATAAAGGGCCAGGGCACGCACAATGGCTGCGAAGAACTCCCAGGCATCATAGTTCTTGAAGACAAAGCCATTCCCCTCGCTACTGTGCGGATTATACTCCTGAACCGTATCGGCCAATCCCCCACGTGACGCACAATCGGCACACACCCATAGCGCATAGCATACATCTGATTGGTACCACAGGGTTCAAAGCGCGACGGCATCAGCAACATATCGCTACCAGCATAGATCCGTTGTGCCACCTCAGTATTAAAGGTCAGGAAAATGGCGACCTGGTCCGGATAGCGCGCGGCCAGATTCTGGAACATTTCATGATAATGCTGGTCGCCGACGCCCAGCAGAACAAACTGCACGCCTTGAGCCAGCAAAGGATGAATAATCTGTGCCAGCAGATCGAAGCCTTTTTGATCGGCCAGGCGCGAAATCATAGCCAGCAACGGCACATCCGGCTTAATTGGAAGGTGCGCCTGCTCCTGCAGAGCTGCTTTATTTTCCGCGCGCTTCTCCAGGCTTAGAGCATCATATTGAGTATGGATATGATTATTAAGCGTAGGATTATTCTCTTGATAATCCACCCCATTTAAAATGCCAAAGAGCCGATCGCGGCGCGAACGCAACATATGGTCGAGTTTCTCACCAAAGGTTGGCGTCAAAATCTCTTGCGCATAGCGTTCGCTCACCGTCGTCACCGCATCGGCGAACAGGATACCACGTCCCATGATATCAACAACGTTCGCCAGCTCCGCAATCTGAGGGTACACAAACCCATTTGCAGCCACGCCCGCAACCTCAAGAAGACGATAGCCAAAGATGCCCTGGTAGGCCAGATTATGGATAGTATAGACCGACGCCGTATTAGCAAAGAATTCATCGCTACGATAGATGGTATGTAACCAATTGGGCACAATGCCAGTATGCCAATCATTACAATGGACAATATCGGGCGACCAATCTAAGGACCGTACCGCCTCCAACGCCGCACGGCAGAACAAAATAAAACGCTCACCATCATCTGTATAGCCATAAATATTTTCGCGATCAAAGTACCGGGGAGCATCAATCATATATACAGGAATATGATTACCAATTTCAGCCTGCCGCACACTGGCGGAGACCTGAAAATTCCCCATTGGCACAGAGATCGAATCAAGGATTGTCGTCAACTGAAAATGCTGAGCATCAACCTGGCGGTAACGCGGCATAACCAGGCGCACATCATGCCCAGGGCCTGTAAAGCCTTAGGTAAAGCACCAACAATTTCTGCCAGACCACCTACTTTGACAAACGGCTCTATTTCAGCAGCAAGGATCAGAACCTTGAGAGGTTGTTCAGACTGCATACAAGTTCCCTCCCACTCACGAAATGTACCTCATTATAGCATGTTGGCATGGCAGGGCGTAAGGTAACCGGGTCCGTACAAGCTCAAAATCCGCCGCGATTGATCTGTTGTGGTCGGCTAGAATCTGTTATTAAGAGTTGGAGAATACGGATGTGGAAAACATTAGATGTGGATGTAGCAGGTGATATAGTCAGGGAGATCGAACGACATGAAGAGGCGTAATCCGAAGAAAGAGGTGTAGTTTGGGGTACATCGGAGCATTATAATTGGAGCAGAAGTAAATTTAGCCATATGTAAATAATTTTGGGCGTAAAAAATATATAAAAATAAGAGGTAACAGATAAATTTCTATTGAACACAAAGTGGAATATAAGTATACTAAGCAAAGGGATAGATGAAGTTGTATAGAAAGAGAGGAACGTCCATGCCTCCTGATCTCCCACCCCACACCAATATAGCTAATACGTACATTCTCGATCCAGAAAGTGCTGCTGAAATGGTACGCTTGATCAAGCTCGATCACATGACCACAAAAAGCATGGGGGGCACCTGGCTGGCCTGCCTGTTCTGCCAGACCGAGCAAAGGTGCTCGATATCGCCTGTGGTCCTGGTGGCTGGGCCCTTGATCTGGCCTTTGCACGTCCAGATATGGAAGTGATCGGCATTGATATCAGCCAGACTATGATTACCTATGCAACCGCAAGTGCAAATTCACAAGATCTTCGCAATATCTCCTTTGATGTCATGGATACTACACAACGCCTCGATTTTCCCGATCATTCATTTGATCTGGTCAATGGGCGCTTGCTCAGCTCATTTCTCCGCAAAGATGCATGGGTGGGGCTTTTCCAGGAATGCAAACGCATTCTACGACCAGGAGGAGTACTGCGCATTACGGAAACCGATAACGGCGGCATTACAGCAGCCGGCTTTCGACCAGTTAAATACTCTCCTATTTAATACCATGCATCACATGGGCTATGGGTTTTCTCCCCATGGAACGACACTTGGCATTACGCCAATACTCGAGCGTTTATTTTCCCAGGCTGGCTATACATCTATTCAGTCTCAGACCCATTCGGTCAATTTTTCCATTGACGCAGAGGCCTGGAGTGACTTCTATCGGAATACTGAAATTGTATTTGATGGTGCATTACCTATGCTTCGAAAGGCAAACCCGAATCTGCAAGAAGATCTCACAGCCCTGTATCAACGTATGCTCCTGGAGATGCAAAAGCAGGATTTTTGTGGCAGGTGGTACTTACTGACGGTGTGGGGAACAACGCCTGCGACTACTTCGATGGACCCTGACTCTGCAATGTAAGCAGAGCGTTAGCAATACAAAGGAGTTTTCATGCCACTTCATCATCGTGCTGTACTTTTCTTCCTCCTGATAATACTTGTGCTATCTGGTACGATGCTTGGGCCTCGCTCAGCACACGCGGCAACACAGACAGATACGTGCCAGGCATTCAATGTACCAGTAACTCTTGACGATATACTGTCGACTCCCGCTACTATCTATGGCGAACTCTGTAATCCAGCGAGCGGTGCAAGCCACACCGTCCAATTACTTGTTCCAGGTGGGACCTACGGACATATCTATTGGAACTTTCCTTACCAGCCCCAGAACTATTCCTACGTCCATGCTCTCACAGCCGCAGGGTACAGTACCTTTAATATCGACCGCATTGGCATAGGCAAAAGTTCGCATCCCCCCATTGGCCTATTGACCGTGTCCATGAATACCAATGCCTATGTCGTCCATCAGATTATTCAGGCCTTACGCAGCGGAAACATCGGCAATCAGCCGTTTGATCGGGTACTGCTGGTGGGCCATTCACTCGGCTCGGTCATCTCCTGGATAGAAGCAGGCACCTATCACGACGTTGATGGGGTCATCATTACTGGACTGCTGCATCATCTCAATGCGACGAGTCTGGCTGGAGTCGTGGCCACGCTTTACCCTGCTACACTAGATCCACGTTTCGCGAACCAATTGCTCAATCTGAATTATACGGGCTATCTGACAACGGAACCTGGAACACGGGGAAGTGACTTTTATTACGTGCCTGGTGCCGATCCCAATGTTCTCGCAACCGATGAGGCGACAAAGGAAACCGCGACACCTGGAGAATTCGCCAGCTTCGCGACGCCAATTGTAGATGGCATCTCGCTGCAGATCAATGTACCCGTGCTTGTGGTGGTCGGGCAGAAAGATGCTTTGTTTTGTGGCCTTCTCGCGACAGATTGCACCAGTGCGGCCACAATCCAGCAGGCCGAAGCACCATATTACTCTTCGCAGGCCCAACTACAGGTGGCAGCTATTCCTGAGGCAGGTCATGATATTAACCTCCATAAGACTGCTCCCTCCTGGTTCGCTATAGCCAGTGCATGGGCCAGCCAGCACGTCGCTCCCTAAAACAGATCTCTCGCCAGAAGCATGACCATTAGAGATATTTTTCACAACTGAAAGGAGCATCTCACTTATGGCCAAGGCGATGCCTGGTTCCTTTGGATTGCCTTTACTTGGGGAAACTCTCTCCCTATTTGCTGATCCGCTCACTTTTTTCGCCAGGCGACAGCAAAAATATGGTCCAGTATTTAAAACACATATTCTAGGCAAACCGTCGGCTGTTTTATTTGGGGCTCATGCCCAGCAACAGGTGTTTCTGGCGAGCGGAGAAGAGACGCCGTTTCGTTCTCGCGATGGCTATAGCTTCGCAGAACCATTCCTTGGCTCTTCGCTCTTGCAAATGGATGGCCTGGTACATCAAACGCAACGCAAGCTTATTACTCCGGCTTTTCAAAGTCACAACTATACAGATTATCTGGCACGTATCAACCGTGCCTACGACCAGGTTGTTGCCACGTGGCCAGACCAGGGAACACGAGTCTTTTATCAGGATGCTCGCACAATCGCCTTTCGGGTTTCGGCCTCTCTCATGCTGGGAGTCGAGGATCACACGACGCTCACTGACCTGAACACTCTCATCCACACACTCTTTGAGGGCCCTATGTCTCCAGTGCGCCTCAACTTACCTTTCACCAAATATGGCAAAGCGCTGGCCGTAAAGCCACTCATCGATAGCCGCTTGCAGGAAATAATAGACCAACATCGAGCACATCCGACCTCTGATGTGCTCTCCCTTTTCCTACAAGCGCGTGATGAAGATGGCCAGCCTCTCACAGATGAACAATTGATCGCCCATCTCAAGTTGCTGCTCTTTGCTGGTTACGATACTACCACTACCACACTGGCCTGGAGCCTGCTGGAACTCTTGAGCCATCCAGATCTGTACGAGCAAGTGCGTGCAGAAGTCAAAGCAGAAGAGGTAGAAAGCGCTAAGCCTGTTACGGTCGAGGATTTGCGAACAATGCCTTTGCTGGATGCCTTTTTGAAAGAAACGCTCCGTTTACACCCGATCGCCGCCTTTCTCCTGCGAGGTGTCAGAGCCACATTCGAGTTCGAGGACTATGCCATTCCCGCCGGCTGGCAACTGATTCTTCCTATCAGCTTTACGCATCGCTCACCAGCGTATTTTGCCAATCCCGAACAATTTGACCCGCAACGTTTCCTGGCTCCACGTGAAGAAGACAAAAAAACGCCGTATGCCTGGCTGGCATTCGGAGGCGGCAAGCATATGTGCCTGGGAATGGGGATTGCCCAGATTGAAATGAAAACCGTGCTCACCCGTCTGTTACGCCAGTTTGATCTCCAACTGGTTCCAGGCCAGGATATTTCGCCGAACTATATTCCAGTAAATCGTCCAAAAGGCGGGGCCGTGATCTCTTTTCAACGCAGATTCACCCGGAGCAGTAGCTCCACTCTAGTTGAGGCCAAATAGCTCTTCTTTGAAGCAAACCAAAGGAGAGCTAAGATGAAATGGAGGTCGCATAGATCAGCTATCGCCGGTTTCTTCATTCAGAGTAAAGCTGCCATGGCGGCCGGCGCCGCTGGCAAACTTCTGCGCGCCAGTGGCACCTTCGACTTGCAGTACATCAACTCCGTGTTGGAATTCGTTGGCCAGCGCTTCCTGGAAGCTTAGATCAAATTGTTCGTAGGCCGAGAGGCGGTCACTGCGCATGCAGAGCTGGGGGAAGCGGCTGATCTCTCTGGCCAGTTCCTCAGCGGCCTGGCGCGCCTGACCGTGCGGCACAACGCGGTTGACCAATCCCATGGCCAGCGCTTCCTGCGCCCCAACGGGTCGGCCGGTCAGGATCAGATCCAGTGCCCGGCTCAGCCCGATCAGGCGTGGCAGACGGATGGTGCCGCCATCGATAAGGGCACGCCCCAGCGGCGGCAAAAGACTCCCAGCACGGCGTCCTCTTCTATGACGCGCAGGTCGCACCACAGTGCCAGTTCCAGTCCACCAGCCACGGCGTAGCCGCTGATGGCGGCGATGACCGGCCTGGTCAGCAACATGCGGCTGGGCCCCATCGGCCCGTCACCATCTGGCTCGACGCGATTGCCCGCGCCCGACGCGAAAGCTTTGAGGTCTGCGCCAGCGCAGAACTGGCCGTGATCGCCCATCAGCACACCCACCAGCGCCTCGGGATCGGCCTCGAAAGCGCGAAAGGCATCGGCCAATTCCTGAGCGGTCTGGCGATCGACCGCGTTGCGCACCTCTGGCCGGCTCAGTATCACCGTGGTGATCGGCCCATTGCGCTCAATTCGAACGGACATAGTAGCATCCCTCCTCTTGTGCGGCTCAACCGCTTAAATGGGGCGTTCGCGTCCCTGCCAGAAAACCACTACCCGGCCTTCAGCATACTGATCTGATCAGTGTAGCAGAAAAAAGAGTGCCTCTACAATGCAAACGGCTCCTTAACAGGGCTTTTTCATGTTCGTCAGAGATCACGAGCAAGCGATACGATGGACATTCTTTCAGCTGTGGAGTGTGTGGGGTGGGTGGCCGTAGCCTCCTACCTCCTGCAAATATGGAGATCACGAGCAAGCGATACAAGGTCCATTCTTTCAGGTGTGTTTGTGTGGGCCGCCCACCACACAAACACACTCCCAACCCCACGCCGCAGGCGCCAGAGAGGAACATGAAAAAGCCCTGGAAAAAAGTTGTATTGCAGAAACAGAGAGATCCTGATAAGCTCTCTCTAGATATTCTTAGAAGAGCAGAAAAGTAAACAATACTCATCACAAAGGACCAGATTGATATGGACGAAAAAGACACAAGAAATGCGTCTCAAGAACCATTTGAAATTGTGCCTGAAGAGAAAGATCTATTTGCAGGCTATCCTGGTAAGGTGTTAGATCGTATCGACACCATCATATATATCATTGTTGGTGGAAGTTTCATCCTTGCAGCCATTCTGGCTCTCATCTATAGCTACTTTGACCTGGAGATCACACTCACAAGCGCGATCCGTTCGGCCAGCCTACCGGCGGCGGCTCAATCCGTGATCGGTTTTGTCTCAGGATTGCTACTGGTGCTTATTATTATGGAGGTCTTGAGCACGGTGATTCATTATCTGAGATCCCACACGACCTCGTTACAGCCATTCCTCTTTATCGGCATTATATCCGCCACCCGCAGTATTCTCTCCATCGGTGCCAGGCTTTCCATTGAAGGGGCATCACAGCAGGGAGCGGTCTTCATAGACGCCATGATCGAGTTAGGTGTAAGTGCTCTAGTCGTGCTTGCTCTCGGAATTACCTTGATGCTCATTGGTAAAATGGCCGAGGTCAATACACATGAGGAACACTAGAGTATAGAATCAAGAAAAATTGGAAATCTGGTTGCTGCTGAAGGTATCATTGATAGATACTGACCTCTCGTGCTAGAGCTAGCGAGAAGGAATGCAGAGAACGAAAGGTACTTTTTCTTATGAGCTTTGTTGAGCTACCAGTCGCGGCGGAACAGTTTCAGGTACGCCGAGATATTACGTTTTTGAATCATGGCAGCTTTGGGGCGTGTCCCCAGCCGGTTTTTCATGCCTATCAACAATGGCAGCGGGAGTTGGAGTCCGATCCCGTTGAGTTTTTGGGGCGCCGCATTCATGGCTTGCTAAGCGAGGCGCGCGAACCCCTGGCCACTTATTTAGGAACGCAGGCCAACCATCTCGTATTTGTGCACAACACAACGGTCGGGGTGAATATCGTGGCGCACTCGCTCGCGCTGGGGCCCGGCGATGAAGTGCTGGCGACTGATCATGAGTACGGAGCGTCGGACCGTACCTGGAGATTTCTGTGTACGCAGCGCGGGATGCGCTATATCAACCAGCCGATTCCACTGCCGATTGAGAGCGAAGAGGCGATGATCGAACACCTGTGGCGAGGTGTGACGCCACGCACAAAGGTAATCTTCATCAGCCATATCACCTCACCCACTGCGCTGATCTTCCCGGTGGCGAAAATATGCCAGCGGGCACGCGAGGCGGGCATCATCACGGTCGTCGATGGAGCGCACGCCCCCGGGCAGATCCCACTCAATCTTGAAGAGATCGGCGCGGACTTCTATATCGGCAATTGCCATAAATGGCTCTGCGCTCCCAAGGGTGCGGCATTTCTCTATGCGCGCCCAGAACGACAGGAGCTGTTACAGCCGCTGGTCGTCAGTTGGGGATGGGAGAGCCTGACACCGAGTTCCTCGAGATTTCAGGACTATTTTGGCTGGCTCGGCACCGATGATCCCTCGTCTTACCTCAGTGTCCCTGCCGCTATCGTGTTTCAGCGCGAGCAGCAGTGGGACGCGGTGCGGATCGCCTGTCATGAACTGGCGGCGTCCGCGCGCCAGCAGGTCTGCGAACTGGTGGGGACGCGGCCGATCTGTCCCGATAGCTGGTGGGGACAGATGTGCTCGATCCAGTTGCCTGCTGGCGACGCAGCGGCATTACAGCGCAGTCTGCGTGAGCAGTGGCGCATCGAGATCCCAGTGATCGCCTGGAACAATCAGCGCTTCATGCGCATCTCGATCCAGGGCTACAACAGTCCCACCGATGTCGAGCACCTGCTGACAGCCCTGCGCACTATCTTCGCGGCTGGTGAGCATACACATTCATAGGTTCCCAACCCATGAGGATACGAGGTTAGGACGAGAGCAGACCATGCGACAAGGCCTCCAAAGAGGGCTAAATGGTGGTTGATCCATCTCCATTCAGCGTATCTTTGGAGGCCTTTTTGGCAAGCTCATCGTTCTTCAAAGCTCAAGAAAGCTCTAAATAACTCTAAAAAGCTCTAAATTAAAAATGCGAGATATCCCATCTGAGGGGAAACTATCTGGAATGGGCATCGATCAATATCTATGGATGCCAGATAAAAGTAACGCCAGCGCCGGGATGGAATGTCCAGTAACTTACCTGGTCCCAGCCACCGTTCCAGTTCATATTGCTGACACTCACGCCATTCGCATTGGCGCTCGCCGCGCTCACACCTGACTCGACAACGCCTACGTGCCCATATCCACCAGCACCTTCTACACCCGGTTGCAACACAATAATTGAAGGTCCGTTTGGATTAGGCTCAGCCGAAGTAATCCAGCCATTAGAGGCAGCCCCACCAGCCCATGCATCCGCGTTTCCCAACCACTCAACCCACCATCCAGTCAGGCCGTGGTAATGGATGTTTGCCCAATAGGTGCACTGACCAACAAAGAAACGGGCCGAACTATCAGCATTGCCGGCAACATTTGTTACCGGAGCCGGAGCCGGAACCTGAGCCTGCACAGGGGCCGGAGCTGGAGCTTGAGTCGGAACGGGGGGCGGAGCCTGCACCGGAGCTTGAGTCTGTTTCACACCGGCATAGGTCACATTGCCTGGATCAAAGCCGTCTTGAGTTACAGCAGTTGCAGTCGCAGCCTGGGCGGCGATCAATGCTGTATTATTCTGCTTTGAGGTAACCTCACTCGTCGACGGATCGAAGGGCATACCCAGTTTAAATGCCTGGCTACTTCCGGTTGGAAGTACAGCCATTAATGCTCCCGCCACGACAACAATGAGCACCAGTGCGACACCAGCATGGACAACCATACTTCGTCCTTGTGGAGGACGCATCTTACCTGAGCTCTTTTTCCCATTTCCAGGAATAACAACGGGCATACGTACCGAGGTCGTCGTAAGCTTGTTCTGTGTCGAGCCTGGCATCATCGAAGAGTTTAGAGCAGTAGAGGCTGGTGCAGG
Organism: Dictyobacter kobayashii; assembly: GCF_003967555.1. Classification (GTDB taxonomy): domain Bacteria; phylum Chloroflexota; class Ktedonobacteria; order Ktedonobacterales; family Ktedonobacteraceae; genus Dictyobacter; species Dictyobacter kobayashii. The sequence continues at coordinate 4,760,160 of NZ_BIFS01000001.1, read as the reverse complement.
TGCAGTTCTAGTAGGAACAGCCATTGCTGCATCGGTATCGGGAAATGGTAGTTGCTCAACGAGCAAGTCCGCATCCTCACCCTTTGCTGGAACAGCGCCATATTGAACATCAGTAGCAACTTTACGATTACGATCTCCAAACAACATACGAATTACCTTCCATATTACACAGCTGAATTCTACTTATTCATATTCAGATGACTATGAGGTTGTGTTTCACAATAATCTGAATGCAAGGAAGTACCACATACGACACATGACAATATTTAGTACTCACATTAACAAACTTTAACCAATAGCGAACAATGAGTCAAATAATCTACCAAAATACAGGACTATATAACTATTATACTTTTGCATATAAAAATATACGGAGTATATTAAAACTTCTTTTGCACAGGTAAAAAAGCTAAAGATTATATTAAAATCTGGCAAATCTGGCAAATCCACCATCTTCGATGTCGCACCGTGTATCAACTTTTGCCACACTTCGTGGCACCCTCTTTCCCTGCTGGCCCGGTGCCAGCACTACGGCATAGCGCGCATCTTCACCTTCATCATGTAGCAAATTATGGTCATATCATTGATGAAAGATATTCCAGATACTTTTGGCCAGCCAGCGCATTAGAATCGGACATATTTATTCATATACATTTTATTTCCTCTAAATTATATTTTGTTCACAAATAACTATGATTCATTAAATAAGTATCATCGGTAGAAAGAAAAAATTTGTTGTAAGGAGAAAACGCGAAGATAAAAAGCAGCAAAAAAACAATAAATATCTGCTATTCAGGGTATTTTTTGCATATTTCTCTATTTTTTATATATTAAAATCTATTTTCCAGTTATTATTGGTTATTATAATTTACTGTATATATCACAGGATGAGTATATATAGAAACTTCATAGTAAATAAAAGATTATAATATGTTGGTGAACATATTTAACCTTTTGTCGTTGTAAAAGACCTATACCGTTAACTATTAATTAGTCCCGATTTCATATGTTTTGCGCGCAGGGCGGGATAGCATGGTATCTCTTTTAGCTGGTGTGATACTGCCACGGTTACTATACGAGAGGGGGCAAGAGCCTGCTTTTCTTAGTAAGCGTAACGGGCAGCAGATCGCCGAGAACGAGAGCGGGATCTGACGTGTTCGAGTGTCTATTGTGTTCAAGAAAGGACATAAAAAGTATGCACATTCGGAAAAGCACTCTGCTCAAAATGGGCGGAAGTTGCGTATTGATGCTGGGCCTGATGCTAGGATCGTTCCAGGCACTGACCCATTCGGCTGGCGCCGCTCCGTTGATGAATGCTATGCCAGCGGCAACTTGTATCGTTGGTACTCCATGTAGTGCCGCCACACCACCAATCATTGGAACAGGATCGTTGTCTGGATCAACCAGCGCACCTGTGTTCAATAATGGTGCACCGATTACCCTGGATGGGGATCAGTCTATCCCCTTCAGATTTCAATCCTCGGTGAGGGATACACGTGGTTCAGGTGCTGGTTGGACTGTAACAGCCTCAACAACACCACTTACATTTAGTAATGCGATCACAACGGACTTCATCCTGGACGATGCAAGCCCCCTGGTGATTACCTGTGCCGGTAGCTGTACAAATCCTGGAGCTCTGACAACAGCGGCTCCTGGAACAGATATGGTAACAGCATCACCACTTCCGCTGGTAACTGCAGGTATAGGCACAGGTCTGGGAGGCTATACCATTGGAACTCAGGGCAATTTCCTGGTGCCCTCGACTGCTGGATCTGGTGCAACCACCGGGGGAGCCGTGACAATAACAATCTCGACCCCATAAAGAGTTCATAGTCTATGCGGCGAAAGGGAGGGGTTGCTACAGTCAGCCCTTCTCTTTCTTGCTGATTTTTTTCTGGTGATGGCTGAGGCCGAGAGCGGTAAAGGCAGAACACCAGAACGGATGTGATGTGGAGGATATGGGAGGTGTATCTCTCATGTGGTACAAGAGGTGGTGAAGATGAAGATGGTGTCTAACTTGCTAGCCAGTGGAACAGTGATCCGGAGTGGAGCCCGAGTTCTGCTGCTGGTTTTTCTGTTGATGGGGATTGTCCAATGTGTGTCCAGGCCTATGGTGGGCGCGGCAAGAGCTGATAAAGAGCCCTTTGCGTTTGATGTACAGCCAGTATTTTCTGATCCGCTGAATCCTGTCACGAAAGCCTATTTTGTGATGAACGCCCAGGTGAAGGGACAAGTACAAAATGGCCTCTTGATTACAAATACCAGCGACACAAGTGGTGAAGTGATAGTGTATCCATTGGATGCCATGACTGGTGAGAGCGGAGGTTATGCGTACGGGTCCCATCAGGCTAAGCTGCATGATGTGGGTGCCTGGATCACCTTAAGCCGTCTGCAGGTAAAATTGGGACCGGGCCAGAGCCAGGTGGTGCCATTTCAAATAAAGATTCCGGCCAATGCGCGCTCAGGCCAGCACGTCGGCGGCCTTGCAGTCGAAGACATGACAGCAGTACAAACATTTCGCTCTAAAAATTCTATGTTTCATGTAGATCTTATTCAACGCAAAGTACTGGCTGTCCAGATCACCTTGCCCGGAAAACCGAATGAGCAATTGGCAATCACAGGTGTAAAGTTTGATAATAGCAGTCGTTATCAACGCCTGCTGATCGGGTTACGCAATAGCGGCAACATGCTGGTTCGAGCCCTCGGGAAGCTGAGCATCACAGATCTTCAAGGAAAAAATGCGCGCACACAAACAATCCAGATTGGAACTTTTGTACCACAAACGACGATAGATCATTCTGTGTATATAATACATAAGGCGCTACCAATTGGACGCTATAAGGCCCTGCTGACGCTAAGCTATGGGCATCAAAAACAGTTGAATTATACGTCGGACTTTATAGTAACGACGACAAAGAAGTCACTCCCGAATGCGTTAAATACCTATGTGGCGCTGGGAGATACGCAGGGATTTTTGAGCCTGCTTGCCCCATGGCAAATTATTGTTGGCGGCTGTGTCATCTTGCTGGTACTGGGCGCCCTGATATTCTGGTGCTATAAACTGGTGTTATTTTTGTTGCGCAAGACGCGAAAAAACAAGTCCAGGGAAGAGAAGATACCAGTTTCTGTTGAACCTACCATAAGCAATACACGGGAACAAAACAACAAGACAGAGGTATAAGGAACCCACTAAAAGGCTGTTTTGAGTTTTAAATACGTTCCAATACGCGAACGCTTATACATAAGCATTCGCGTATTGGAACGTATTTTTTCCTTGTGAAAGGCATACTTAGGTTGAATAGGATACCTGTTTTACAAATCCAACATTACACATTACACATTACACATTACACATCGCAAATCATAAAATGCGTGGAAGGCTGGTAGAGCGAGGTTAACGAGAGCCTGAACGTGCTCAAATGGAGATATGTATCTCTATTATATTTTTATCTGCTGTAATCTTGCTTGAAGCAAGCTGTTTGACTGCTCCACGCCTATGCTTTAATAAACAGCGAGGGAGACTTCCATGTTTCACACAAAACGTATCAGCATAATTATGCTGATACTGATTGGTTTTGGGCTATGTGGTATAGGTGTGATGCCATTACTGTTTTCCAAACATGGACATATGGCATATGCGCTTGCTTCTACGTATGCCCCGCCAGTAAATTATGCGGTTGGGAATGTTCCCTTCGGTGTGGTCGCGGGCAATTTCACCGGACATGGATCGCAGGATATTGCAGTGGCCAATAATTATGACAGTACGGTAAGTATCCTGGAGAACAATGGTCATGGTGTCTTCACAGAGCAGATAGCGCATATTCCTACTGGCGACAATGGAAATCCTGTAGGGATTGTAGCTGGCAATTTCATGGGCAATGGCTATCAAGATCTGGCCGTCACGAATATTGGCGATGCTTCGGTAGGTATCCTGGCCAATGATGGCAACGGCAATTTTACCTTGCAACCCCTGATATCGGTTGACTTTCAAACCTACGGGATTGCAGCTGGCGATTTTTTTGGCCATGGCTACCAGGATCTGGCCGTCACCAATCAAGGAGATGGTATGGTGACGGTGCTAGAAAATAATGGTCATGGCACCTTTACCCCACATACACCGATTGCGGTTGGAAGTGCCCCCGAGGGATTGTAGCTGGTGATTTTATGGGCAATGGACGTCAAGACCTGGCCGTCGCGCTTTCTGGGAGTAATACGATTCATATCCTGGCCAATAATGGTCATGGAGACTTTCCAGCCCAGATAGCGGTGGTAGCTGGAAGTCACCCACGTGCCATTGTGGCGGGCGATTTGTTTGGCAATGGACGGCAAGACCTGGCCGTCGCGAATTATATAACCAGCGGCACCGTCAGTGTACTGAAGAATAATGGCGGAGGATCATTTATACTGCAGTCATCAGTTCCGGTTGGTAATCATCCAGCGGCAATCACCATAGGCGACTTCACGGGTTTAGGGCATCAAGACCTGGCGGTCACTAACCTGCTTGATGGCACGATCAACCTGCTAACGAATAATGGGAGTGGAACTTTTACGCCGCAGCCTGCAATAACCATTGGTGCGAACCCGCTAGGGATTACGGCTGGGAACTTTACTGGTATAGCGCCCCAGGAGCTTGCCATCACCAATCAGGGAGATGGTAGCTCTCTTGCTGGTTATGTCAGTTTACTCTTAAATCCAGTCCCCACTCCCACACCTACTCCTACTCCCACCCCACCTCCGACACCTACTCCTACCCCTACTCCCACCCCACCTCCGACACCTACTCCTACCCCTACTCCTACCCCTACTCCGACACCTACTCCTACCCCTACTCCAAGTCCAAGCCCAAGTCCAAGCCCAACAGGGACACCTTCCCCCCCGTTTGGTACCCCTGATATCGCGGTGACGATACATTCGCGTAATGGTCAGCGTGCGAATATCGCAGATAGCGCAACCTATGTGATCGATGTGTCCAATGTTCCAGGTGAAGAGATGATATCAGATCCTTCAGTTATCTCTATTAAAGAGATCTTGCCAGTTGGGCTACGCAACATCAAAGCGGCAGGCAATCTCTGGAGCATCCAACAAAGTTCTGCCCAGGGTGTCACAACAATCATTGCACAATTTACTGGCCATGATCCATTGCCAGGTGGTACATCACTTCCCTCACTGGTCATTACGGGTGAGTTGACCACGGATGCGTCTCCTGCGTATACCACAACAGCGTATGCCAGGCTGGCCGGTGATATTAATCCGGACAACAACCTGGCAACATTTACAACTGAGGTAAAGGGAAAGAACCTAAGCAACTGCCAGCAATCGCAGAACAATAATCAGGGAGAGAGTCAGAATCATCAAGGTGGTCATGATCAGAACAATAATCAAGGCGAGAGCCAGCATCATCAAAATGGCCATGACCAGAATCAGGGAAATAATGGAGCAACTAATTCTCATGGAGAGGGGGAACAAACGATTATGGTGGTTATCCGCAACTCCCATTGACAGGAGGACAGCCATGATTGTACGCAATACTTCTCCATTGCCAGAGACAAAGCCGAACACAGAGCTAAAAACGTGCCTTCCCTCAAGGTAATTGGGTCCACTGTAGCCATGAACAGGGATGCTGGAGGCGCTAGCTTCCAGCATCCCTGTTCATGGCAGATGGTTTACGCTATAACAGGAACGTAGCGCTGCGCTTAAAAGGCTACAGGTAGGGCACGCAGACCCATGATAAGCGCGCCCGGACGCCAGACGAGGTCTTGCTCGGGAACGGCAAGCTGCAGATTGGGATGGCGCTGCAGCAGGGTACGGATCGCGATCTGACCTTCCAGGCGGGCCAGCGGCGCTCCAAGGCAGTAATGGATGCCCTTGCCAAAGGCCAGGTGCGCATTCTCTTTGCGCGTCACATCCAGCAGTTCAGCGTGATCAAACTCCTGAGAATCATGGTTGGCAGAGGCCAGCACCACAATGAGATAATCACCGCGCTGGATCTGCTTACCACCAAGTTCAAGATCTTCACGCGCCCAGCGCTGGGTAGCGGTCATCAAGGGTCCATGGTAGCGCAGGAACTCCTCGACCGCGCTTTTGATCAGGGTAGGATCGTTCAGCAGCTTTTCTTTCTGCTCCGGGTACTGTAGCAAGGCCAGCGTTCCATTGCTGATCAGGTTAACCGTCGTCTCGTGACCAGCAATCAAGAGTAGCGAGACCATCGAAATGAGCTCTTCTTCCGTCAACTTATCACCCAGTTCCTCGGTCTCGATCAAGTGGCTGAGCAGATCATCGGCAGGTTGAGCACGTTTCTTTTTGATCAGGTAATAAAGGTAATCGCGAAACTCACGAATCGGCTCGGCGCGACTTTGTGCGTCTTTTGGATTGCCCGAAGACTCAATGATTATATTCGACCACTGCCGAAACTTCAGTTGATCTTCAGCAGGCACCCCCAGCATTTCCGTGATAACCGTCATAGGGAGAGGAAAAGCAAAATCATTAACCAGGTCCATCTGTCCCTGCGCCTGCACCGCATCCAGCAGGGTATTGGCAATCTCCTGGATACGCTCGTTCCAACGCTCAATCATACGTGGCGTAAAAGCAATATTAACGAGTGCGCGCAAGCGCGTATGGTCGGGCGGATCTGAATTGAGCAGATTACGACTAAATATCCTGGCCGGCTGATGATCCCCACCCTGCTCTTGAGCTTTGAGCCAGGGAAACTCACGCTCCAACTGTTCAGTACTGAACGCCCGCCGAGCATCCTTCACAAAACGCTGATCGCGTAAGACACGCTCCGCATCCTCATAACGTGTAATCAACCAACCCTGCCGTTGTCCGGGCAGCGTCACCCGGTGCACGGGATCTTCTGTACGAATACGCTCAAACTCTTTATATGGATTAGCCTTCAAGGCTGGTGATGAAAGATCAATATATGGTGCCTGCGACATAAATAGACCTCGCCTCCAGAGAGAAAATATTGCTGAAAAGTCTCCATGCTGCCGGGGATGGCATTATTCCTCTGCATTTATTTATAACAGACGTTCGATATACCTATAATATACCTTTCTGGTACACAAAAAAACAAGGGGCAAGACTTGACAACATGTTTCTCTTTGGCGCCTGCGGCGCCGGATTGTGGGTGTGGAGTGTGTGTGGTTGGGCGGCTGTGGCCGCCCAACCACACACACTCCACACCTGAAAGATGTACATTCTCTGGACAAACATGAAATAGCCCTGGCCTGACAAAGCAAGTTCATAATAAAAGGAGGACCGATGTCAGTGATCGGTCCTCCTGATTGCTATTTTCTGGTAAACCAGACTGGTTAGACGCGGTAGCGATTGCGGGCCAGGAAGAAGAATTGAATCGCTCCCAGAACCGCGAAGAGCGCAAACATAACGAATGCATCGGTAGCGCCAGCGGTGTTGATGGTATTCGGGATGTTTGGTGGTGTCTCTTCTGCCGCGAAGTTAGCCATCGAGAAGAAGGCGAAAGCGGACAGGTAGACGAACAAACAGGTGCCCATAACCAACCATTGACCCAGACAGCCCAGATTGCTCTCACCGACCACCGCAAACTCACGGCGGGCAGTGATGGTCCAGACTGTAGCCAGGATCAAGATACCGGCACACAGCATCATAGCCGTTGGCAATGCGGAGGCAGAGGTATGCATGACCAGAGCGGTCAAGGCAATCACAGCCGTAATGACAACGCTACCCACAACGACCATGTTACGATTGGACTTCCAGGCCCAGATAGCGGCCAGCATAGCACCAAAGAAGCTGGAGGTGATGATAGCATCGACGATATAACCGGCGTCCTGCGAGAAAGAGCAGCTACCAGGAATGACAGTCGCGCGTGTGCAGTTGGTCAGGTATGGTCCCAGCACTGGCAATGGATGTAGAAACGCCAGCAATGGATAGGCAACAAACCAGAACAGCAAGAGAGCAGCGCCAGTCTGAGCCAGGCCAAGCGCGCCAACCGCGTAGAGTCCAGGCATAGTCTGTTTACGTACCGGACGCATCAGATAATGCAGGCGCAACGCGAAAGCACCCAGAGCCAGAAATACAGACACACCCAGAACGACGTTTTGGACAATGGCAGGAGCCGCATTATAGTTGTAGCAATACAGGAACACAATCAGCAGCAGACTAGAGGCAATGAGCCCCCAGCGAATAACTGGTGTTGTGCCCAGATCGCGACGATCCGGATTGCGCTTCTCGCCCAGAGCCAGCACGCTATAAAAAACGGTTGCCAGGCCGACAAAAAGGATTATCAGGCCGACAGCCACCAGGTCAATTGCATTGGGCTGGAACCAGAGGAACTTACCACCCAATACCGACACGAGATTCGTATTCTCGGAAGGGAAAGACTGGTAGCCAGTCAGTGAGACCGCCACGGTCACAGCCAGACCAACAATTGCAATAATGCCACCGACGCCAGCCAGCAGAGCTGGTGGTATCACCGGTTTAGGATCAAACAGGAACTCAATGACCATGATCACAGCAAAACAAGCCAGACAAATCAGACCGAGGCTGAATGTGCCACGCTCAAATTCCACCAGGCTCGATGCAGTCATTGCATTATAAACATATCCGGGAATCTGCCCAACGAGAATCGCAGCTAGCAAGAAAAAACCAATGGCAAAGACCATTGCGCGCGCCCACGACATTCGTTCCGGCAATTCACGTTTTTGCGTTACTTGTTGCATGAATCGCAATTCCTTTCGACATGCCGTTCATCATCCATCGGAACAGCATGAGCAGCGATCAGAATCTGGAACAATATCGCGCCTCACATGAGGCGCGATACGAATACTTACTGAGAGATGACGAGTTGTGCCACCATATCCGGATGGATCGAACAGTAGTACAGTAAGCGATGCGTGTCGGAATTGAGATTATAGGCATCTTGAGTAACTGTATACGTGAACGACTCACCTGACGCAATCTGCTTCTTGGAGTCAAAAATCTGGCTAGCCGGTTTCGGCTGCGCGATATCCTGACCCTGAACAGCAACGATCGTGTGCGCAAGCTTCGATTTGTTAACCCAGGTAATCTTTGTGCCAACTTTTATCTGAATATTGATTGGCGTAAAGCACCCTGACTGGCTCTGACAGGTAACCCCGTTCGTACCAGGATCAACAATATTGATAGTAACGTTGGACTGCTTGGTCATATCCTGGGCGGCTCCAAACTGACCTTCTTTGCCGTAGGTAACCGCGGCATTATAGAGGGTCGTGTTATTGGCCTGAAGGTAGTCTGGCAAGCCATCGAAACCATTCTTCTCATGATTCTTTGGATCAGTAGAACGAATAAGAGCCATCAAATAATCGATATCATTGCTTAACAGCGCACCGCCATAGGTATCGGCCTTTGGAATGGCATTGGCATTCGCAGGCTGATTAACGGCCTTTGGATTATACACACCACCACTGATAATGCGGCGTAGCTCATCATCAGTTACCTTAGTAAAGTAATCCATGGTATAGCCATTGTAGGTGGGATTTTGCACCTTATTATTCACAATGGCAAAGCAGTTCGCCGTACAGACCTGGGCATACGTCTGCATGCCACGTTGAATGGCCAGATTCTGCTGATTCGTTGTGGCCTGTGCCTGATTTCCACCCTCGACAATCCAGAATACAGGGATCATCAAAGCGACCAGGGCAAGCATAATCAGCGACCCGAACCCCGTCTTCTCCACTGCATTTGTCTTTGAGTAGAATATATACAGCAAGCCACCGACGACTACCAGCAGGATGATGATACCCACCGCAGCTTGTACTAAATTCACCATAATACACACCTTTTGATATGCATCCTATCGGTCCCTCGCCCATGAGAGCGTTAACCTCAAGGTGTTCTCACCGCTATTTATTTGCCTGCAGAAGCAAACTGCCTCTTCCGATACTTCTACAGTGGCCATCAGAGACAGTTGCTCATAAGGTATTGGCTTACGAATGCATATCTGACGCGAGTCAGAATATCATGCACAGCGCGCTATGCAGAACAATCCACACCTGGCGCAGCAACCAGACGCGTTGTAGCATCCGGGTGTGCGACGGTTGCGTTAATAGCACCTGTGTTTACCACAATATTATCGCCATCGATCGACAACTGGAAGCGGTCAAGGCTACGAGGAGCCGGACCATCCAGGAACTCGCCAGTGACGTTATAGTGTGAACCATGACAGGGGCATTTGAAGCTCACACAGTTATCGCGGAAAGGCACAGTACAACCAAGGTGCACACATTTCTGATACAGCGCGATCCAGTAAGAGCCATCCTTATCCTTCACCACATTCTCAGAGCTGAGCTGGCTCTTTAAATCATCGCCCTTCAGCAAGAATTGTGTTGAAGCATCCAGATGAATGATATATGTACGAGCAACAGGGCGATGATAGACGCCCTGAATTTCTAGCTTGAACTCTGATGGCTTCGATGCTTTGAATTCGCTGACCTTACCAACTGTCAGAACGGAACCAAAGCCGCCCGACAGGTTCGGATACAGGTAGAACAAAGCGCCAGCCACCGCAGAGGTCGCCGAAACACCCCAGACAGCCAGCATTGACCGGCGAAGGAAACGTCGGCGTGAGATACGCTGCTTCGCAAGCTCGGCAGCTTCTGCACCACCACCGTGCAGCACTTCATACTGCTGCGGTGAAATGGGAGGTGTATCAATACTCATAGTTAGTAATCCTCTTTCCTCAGCCTATAGATCAAAGTAGACATGCTGCCATGGCCAGACCCAGAGCCAACCGGGTCCACGGAAGAAGCTACCAGCTAGCGTAATCACCGCCCAGAAAACCACAAACATAGTAAATGTTACAATTGCAACCTTACGATCAGCATACGCGCGGCTTGGATTACGGTCTACATACGGTAGAATGGCCAGGGCTGCCAGCGTAAAGCCAGGGACCAGCACACCAGCCGTTGTCGGCGGGAAATAGTGCAATAGTTCCTGCAAGCCCAGGAAGTACCATGGGGCCTTAGCCGGGTTTGGCGTTGAGTTAGGAGTTGCCGGTTCCTGCAAAGGAGCATCGATAACCAATGAGAGCAGCGTAATCATTACCATTAAAGCGGTAGCCGCAAAGAACTCACGTACGAGCAGATGAGGCCACACGAAGACCGAGTCTTCGAGTGGCTTCTCTACACGCGTAATCGCCTCCTGCTTGACAACTGCCAGGGTACGATAGCGCCTCTGCGTTGCTGCCGACGACGGTTGTACCCTCGGTTCTTTCTGTTCAATTGACATAGAGGTATCCTCTCATGGCACCGTAGATCATACTACGGGGCGCCTCGTTATCCGCGTGCACCAGACACTGTCTGCTCACGCTCTGCACGGGCTTCCAACTCTCGACGTGAAGGAGGAGGAGGACCCGCCTCGCCACCATCTTTACGAATACGCCAGAAGTGGACAGCCATCAGAATGGCACCAGCCAATGGCAACAGGATTACGTGACCGACATAGAAACGGATCAACGTAGCCTGACCAACGGCACCACCACCAACCAGGACCTTATAAACAGGATTGCCCAGCAATGGTGTGTAAGGAGCCAGGTTCGTGCCGACCGTGATAGCCCAGATAGCAATCTGGTCCCATGGCAACAGGTAACCGGTGAAGCTTAAGAACAGTGTGACAAAGAATAGCAGTACACCCACCACCCAGTTGAACTCTCGGGGTGGCTTATATGCACCATGATAAAATACACGAATCATGTGTAGGGTTACCGATACAACCATCAAGTGGGCCGCCCATCGATGCATATTGCGCACAAGATGGCCAAAAGAAACAGCACTACTTAACTGATTAATATTCTGATAAGCAACCGTAGTATCAGGTACATAATAGAACATAAGGAAAACGCCGGTAATTGTTAGCAGCAAGAATAAGAAAAATGAGATGCCGCCCATACACCAGGTGTAAGTAATCTTCATTGCCTGCCGGCTAACTTTAACCGGATGAAGATGCAGAAATACGTTACTCATCATTACCAGAGACTGGTTCAATGGAGTATCTGGATAGCCATGACGGAAGATGGAACGCCATACCTGGCTCTCGACGATCTTCTCTGTGGCCGCGTCGAGCAAGCTTTTATTAGTAGAGCTCACTGTGCCTCCTCAAAAGAATCAAGCCTGAAAAAGGGAGAAAGACTTGATCAGGTTGGAAAGATATCATCGCAAAAGTTCTTCTTGTAATGTGTCGCTGATTATAGCATACGAGTCTCAACACTGGTACCCCTCTAGCTGACATTCCCAGTCAGCATTCCGATTCTACTGAGTTTTTTGCTAGCGCCCAGCAAGTTCCAGAAGAAGGATGAGTTTAGAACTTTTGCCCTCTTTACCATAGATTATAATGGATTGTCTAGAGGAGATGGAAGAGAAACGGATTATTGTCCCAAACGTCTCACACCTTCCATTAGACATGTAAACCTAAGATACCCCGGCATCCAGGTAGAGACATCAGGTGTGTACCTGATTTTTTTGTGGGATATACCTGATTTTACAATGCCTGCTGGCGCATTGAGCTTGTTTGACGTCCAGGAGAATAACCGATACAATTACCATAGAATCAATTGTTACCTTCAAAAATCTGTGTATGTAGAAGAGATTTGCGCGATGTCTGATGCCCAAACACATGAAAATGATGCGCCCAAAAGTCATAGGATGCTGGGAGCGCTAAACGAATTGCCCGTTTTCTACCGCGTGCTACTCGCCAATAGCGCGATTATCTTTGTGGGAGCAACCGGGGGTACCTGGCTGGCGACCAGGCTCAATACTTTTTCCTATGTCCCCTTGATTATTTTTGTGGCCGTTGGCTGGCTGGTCAGTATCGCCCTCAACTTTGTCCTGCTGCAATTTGCGTTCCGCCCACTCTTAGATCTGGGTAAGGTCATGAACCGCGTCCAGGCTGGTGAACGCACATTGCGCGCCCCCTTGACCGGGACCGATCCACAGGCCGACCAGCTGGCCCGCACCTTCAATATGATGCTTGAGGCCATCGATGAGGCGAACCGCCACCGGGCCGCGCAGATCATTAATGCTCAGGAAGAGGAACGCAAGCGCGTGGCGCGCGAGCTCCATGATGAGACATCACAGGTACTGACTTCTTTGTTAATCAGCCTGGCCGTCCTTGAAGAATCCATCACCTCGCCAGAGGCACGCGACCGCATCGCCGAGACACGACAGCTGGCCCACCAGACGCTGCGCGCTATTCGCAGCCTGAGCATTGATCTGCGCCCCAGCGCATTGGATGATCTGGGCCTGATGCCAGCGCTGCGCTGGTATATTAAAGAGTATCAGCAGAAAACCGGCATAGAGATCGATTTTCAGACTACAGGCTTAAAGGATCGTCTAACCTCCGAGACCGAGACTGTGCTATATCGCATCGTACAGGAAGCTCTGACCAATGTTGCGCGTCACTCACATGCACAAAAAGTAAGTGTTATTTTACGAGAGCATGATAATGCCATCGACGTCACCATCTCAGATAACGGGGATGGCTTTGATGTTGAGAAACTGAAGAAAAAACCAGCCATCGGGCAGGAGCGCGGCTGGGGATTGGTGGGAATGTTTGAGAGGGCTCAACTCCTGGATGGCTCACTAGATATCGACTCACAGCCCGGCAAAGGAACAGTTGTGCGCGCCCACATACCTATCCAAATGGCGTCATCCGACAATGCAGTCACCACCTGGGTAGCTGGATAACACAACATTGACTGTTGAAACACTATTCCATAGAAACGCTATAGGATCATAAAAAGCATGAAGATACGCATACTCTTAGCAGATGACCATACTATTTTACGCGCTGGCTTAAAAATGATGTTGAATGCACAGCCTGATATGGAGGTCGTAGGTGAGGCCCAGGATGGTCGCCAGGCGATCCAGGAAGCGCAGCGAATTCAGCCCGATGTAATTCTGATGGATATTACGATGCCCGATATCAATGGGATCGAGGCTACCAAACAGATCAAGCGCCTGTTACCGGATGTCAGGATTCTGGTACTGACCATGCATGAGCATGACGAATACGTTTTTCAAGCCCTGCGCGCCGGAGCCGCGGGCTATATGCTCAAAGAAGCCGCCGACACTGAGCTCATTACAGCTATTCATGTCATTAAAAGCGGGCAATTTTATCTCTCTCCGACCGCCCAATCGGTAGTAGTTGGCGATTACCTGCAACGAGTACGCACAGGTGAGGAACGCGACAGCTATAGCAGTCTGACGGAGCGCGAACGAGAAATTTTGAAATTAGTGGCTGAAGGCCACACCAATAATCAGATTGCCGAGCGCCTGATTATCAGCCCCAAGACAGTAGATACCCACCGGACACATATTATGGACAAGCTGAATCTGCACAGTCGCGCCGAACTGGTCAAATATGCCATGCGCCGTGGCCTGTTAGAGGATTAAACGCGACAATATGTATGGGCCACAGAGCAGCACTCTCCATGGCGCGGTCCCATCAACGTGAAAAGGCACAGCCCCCCATGTTAGATCTTGCTTAAAGGGTTCTGTGCCTTTTATAGGCCACTTTTTCTCTACACATCCCGTCCCGACCATCGCTAAATGGAGGGATCATCCTCATCATCAAAGTCGAGGGACTCGTTATTTTCTTCAGCAAAGTATTCATCGCTATAGAAACCGACATCTTTACCAACGTAGACACTCACCAGAAAATCATCACGCGGCATATCGGCCGAAAGCACCAGATCCTCGTCAATCTGCTCGATCAACTTTGTCAGATCGGCCTCCTCCAACTCACGTTCTAAAATAAGCGTGCCATGCACTGCTGTGGTGGTAAAGTGAATATCCACCGTCCCCAGACGATTATTGCTCTGCAGGTTATTACCCTGCATAATGTAATAACCCTCTGAATAGGGAGTGCGAAAATGACGTTCAAAATGAATATCGTCCATGTGTTCTGTGTATAGCGTAGTAGCGATGCTGCTACGCGCTCCTTTCTCCAAATAAGTAGCGTATATATCACACAGGTATACAGGCGCGGCGATAGCCGGCTCTAGTATGCCTGTAACAGCCATACAGGATGATCAACCCGTGCTAGCCGGGCCGAGTGTCATTATATCATACAAGCCAGTCCAAACGCCTTGCAGGATCTCTCTAATATTTTCTATACCACATCCCAAAAATTGACCCGAGAGATAACATGGCGCCATGTTATCTCTCGGGTCTTCTCCTTACGTGCGCATCCGCGCCCGAATCCTTTTTTTATGTTGCAGCAAGTGCGCATCCGCGCACTTGCTGCAACATAAAAAAAGGATGAGTACTGCTGGTGTGAGAACTCATACGCGCAGCAGGCGGTGATTACGGGGATAAAGCAATCTTTTAATGATTTATTGCAGCAGGTGCACATCTGTGCACCTGCTGCAATAAATCATTAAAAGATTGGGGGCGTCAGCGCCCCAGGCTGGCAAAACTCGTTTATTGAAGGTGCAGGCTTGAACGTGCCGGAGCAAACACAAGGGTCTCTTCATCATGGAAGACATTTTTGGGCGCGATCTGAGTCCAGGTGTAAAGATGGTTATTGTGGGTACCAACATAGATGGTGCCAACATAGCTGGCCCCCGACAACAGAAAATCACCACTGGTCTGCTGCCAACTGGTGCCAGCAAACGTAGTGGCACTACCCGTCTTTGCATCGGTCAACCCCAATTTATTTGCTTGCTGCTGGAGATACTTAGCCGGGTCAACTGAACCAGCATCAGACATGACGATCGACACCTGAGCGGTGTTACTACTATCCGCTATTTTCAGCGTAGTACCACTCTGGCTGCTACTCCATCCCTGGGGATATTCCATCGAGAGCCCAAGCGTGCTGTTAGTAACGGACTGCAGTGGATTTGTGGCTGGCGAGATCGTGAATGGCTGCGCCAGAGCGATCCAACTGCCAAGAGCCACCACACAGATCAGGACGATAGCGGCAACAGCAATCAGTAATGTGCGCTTTTTGCCCATACCCGCTGGTTTTGACTTTGATGGCACTGCTGGTTGCAGCAGTGCTTCTCTGTTGCGCGGAACTGGCGTGGCAAGATTGGCTGGCGCCGAGCTGGGCGCAGACTTTACACTGGGAACCGGCGGATACGAGCTCAACGCATTAAATCCTGGCGCAGAGATATTTCTAGCCACACCAGGAGAACTGGCCGGGGATGGCGTCTTCTCTCTAACAACCTCAGGCGTCTGCCATTGAGCGGTAGGCAACTGGTCGATATGCCCATCCCGGGGCGTGTCTTGAGATAGAGGAGTCTCGGCCTGGCGGTCAGCCGCTGGCTGAACGGGTGAGGAGACAGATTTCAACTGTGCAGTCGGCAGATGGGTAAGGGTGGTTTCGGTAAGCGTCTCTTCATCAGCCACAGAGCTGGCAGCCGCCAAAGGTCGAGTCGGCAGGTATTCAACCTCATCGTCCTGCGACTGGGACTGCGGCTCAGGCTGACTCACAGCTGGCTCTCTGGCTACTTGAGAAGGCTCGGCGGCGGCTGGCTTATCCGCGTCATCCCATATTTTTACATGCAGGTCACGGGCAGGCGGAGGAGTCGAAGGAAGGATAGGAAACTCATTTTGCTGCACATCCTGGCGCACCTGCGCTTTATCGTCGCCAGTCATAACATGAGTCAGCGGTCCCGGCCAGGCAATATTGGCAGATGGTTGCTCGGCGCTCCCTCTACGGGGCAGGCGCGACCCTGAATTTAACCTGCGCGCATTGGAAGGTCCAGCGGGAACATTATTCGCATCAACTGATCTTTCAGGCGTCGATTGCGGTACATTCTGTTCAGGAGTCGCTTCAGCCGCTGGCCTGTCAGCAACAGGTGATTCAGCAGCGGACAACGGGCCAGGAGCCTTTCCCGGCTCACGTGCCTCTGACCGGGCCGTTGGAGCGGGAGATTGCATATCATACCCCTGGATACCCAGCCAGGGCGTTACATTTGTAGCATCGTGTCCCTGGATACCCAGCCAGGGCGTTACATTTGGATTGGCAGGCTGTTTGGAATGGGCGGACGGCTGCTGGGCCACCTGCTCAGGCAAGGCGAATTGCGACCCTGCGATATCATTTTTCTTTACAGGCGCATCATTGTTTACTGCCATACGCGCATGAGGACTTAATGGATGATCAGGGACCAGGGTACCACAATTATTGCAAAACCGCGCGTCCTCTCGCGGTAGCTCTGTCCCACAATGAGTACATACTGTCGCCACGGAGCATCTCCTAATAACTAGCTCTTAACGCACCTTACGTTAGCTGAAAAGCAGCAAACAGTCAAGTAACTGGATCATACATAGCACATATATACAATAATATATATGTAATCGTCGCAAATTCACAAGGACAATACAAAGCTGGAATAAGCAGCCAAAACGACGAACCGTACCTGCACACACAGGTACGGTTCGTCGTTTTGGCTGCTTATTCCAGCTTCTCTGGATATTTATTTCAGGGTCAAGAGAGCTTCGCGCTCGGCGGCACTGGCAAAGGGCTGCTGGTTCTTTACGATCTCAACCAGTTTTTTGCGTCCCTTGGGGCTGCCAATCATCAACACACCCACCAGTTTGTTCTTTTGGAAGAAGAGGCGGCGATAATTCTCATTGCCTTTTTCACCTGGCTCACGCAGAGCAATTGTCTCCATTTCGGGGTTATTTGATTCAGCACTACCAACCACGGCAATGTTGACATCAAATAGTGGGCTGGTGTAGGTAGGAACATCGACATAGGCCTGCTTACCACCGGCCATATTGATGGCCGCGACCTGTCCATGGGCTTTCGCATTATCCCAGGTGCCCATGGTGTGATGGCGATTGACGGTAGAGTCATAAAAGTTGGCGACGTCGCCGGCTGCATAGACGCCTGGCACGTTTGTCTCCAGGAATTCATTGACGACCACACCACCATTCACCTCGATGGGTGAGCCCTCTAAAATCTGGGTGTTCAGCGTAATACCCAGGCCCACACCAATCATATCGGCCTGAATCTCACGGCCCTTCTTGGTCTTGACGTAGCTGGGCACACCATTGGAGGGGATCACCGAATCGATTTCATCACCGTGAATCACCTCGACCCCAAATTTTTTGGCAATGTTATCCACAACTTCGCCGCCATCGGTATCCAGCGAGTTACGCAACCAGTAAGGGCCACGCATCATCCAGACGGTGTCGAGCTTGCGCACCGCAAAGCCATCGCACAGCTCATAGGCGATGAAGCTACCACCATAAGCCAGGGCCGTACGCGACTCCAGCATGCGCTCAACAATGGTTTTGGTATCGTCAAGGGTGACAAAGTTATAAATATGTTTAGTATCCTTGGCGCCCGGAACATTGAGGGGATTGGCCCAGCCGCCGCTGGCAACCAATAAAGCATCATAGGGGAATTCACGCCCATCCTCTGTGCTGACCACACGCTCTTCAGTATTGACGCCTGTCACCAGAGTCTCTGTGATCAGATGAATGTTACGCTGCTCATGCCAGGCAAAGTCGCGGATCATGACTTTCTGCTCCACGATCACGCCCTGCAGGAAACGTGGCAGAGACACACGGTTGTACAGTGGATAGCGCTCGTTGGTTAATAGATGGATGCTGCAGTTGGGGTCATTCTTACGCAGCGTCTCGGCAGCAGTCGTACCGGCAACGCCATTGCCGATGATTACATATCGTTTCTCGTGAGTTGCCAAAAAGTCTCTCCTTGTATGAAATATCATTCTCGTCTGCTATAGAAAGCATGAGATAAACTCATTTTTTATGCCAGGTAGCAAAATATTAGCACAGTCAACCTGTAAATACCATGGTTGAGTATGCTATAGCATGCATGGAGTTCTATCAAAAAATCTCCACCTGTGACCTCCCCATATTCTCACTCGCGGGAAGTGCAATGCGCCGCTGGATGACCCTATTATAAACTATCCCGTAAGCTTCATTAGCTTGAACGCAACAGCAACAAGAACAGCGATTTGCGCTGTTTATGCAATGCATATCGTTGTTCTTGTTGCTTAAAGGTGTTACAGGGGTAGGTAGCTAAAAATGAGCCATACGTTGAGGGCCGTTACCATTAATGCAAGCAGGATATGGATGGTGGTCAGGTAGCGTGGGTTGGTAAATTCACCCAGGAGGTCACGGCGGCAGGATAGGACGATGACAGCTACAATAGTAAAGGGCAGTTGTAAGCTTAAGACCACCTGGCTGATCACCAATATCTGTACAGAGGATACCCCCATAGCGGTTACTACCAGGGCCGGGATCAAAGTAATAATGCGCCAGATCCAGACCGCGACCGGCTTATTGAGAAATCCCTGTAAGACTACCTGGCCGGCCAGCGTTCCTGTCATGGAAGATGAGAGGCCCGAGGCCAGCAGTCCTACGCCAAAGGCAATGCCCGCAAACACGCCCAGCACCGGAATTAAAGTAACGTAGGCGGTCTGCAGATCCAGGTTATCGGCATTAACATGATGGTAAAAAACGGCCCCCGCCACTACCAGCATGGCGGCATTGACAAAAAAAGCGACATTGAGGGCGGCAATCGTATCAATTTTTGAGAGCTGCAAAACCTTACGCCGCTCGGCCAATGAGGCCTCCGGGCCACTAAGACGTTGATGAGAGAGGTATGAGTGCAGAAACACATTATGCGGCATGACGGTCGCACCAAGAATACCAACGGCAACCAGGACACTGCCAGTAGATAATTGCGGAACAATGACATGAAAACCAACACCACCCCAATCAGGATGGAGCAAGGCAGTTTCATAGACATAGGCCAATCCAATGATCGAGACAAAGCCAATTATAATGTATTCAATCTTGCGAAATCCCCAGCGGCTTAAACCAAGCAGCCCCATCACGATAATCCCGGTCAGAATGGCCCCGAGCACCAATGGGATACCAAAGAGAATCTGGAAACCCAGGGCCCCACCAACAATCTCGGCCAGATCGGTTGCCATAATGGCAATAACAGAAGTTGCCGCAAAACAATTGACGATCGGGCGTGGAAATTGCTCGCGCACAAGTTGAGCAAGATCTTTACCAGTAGCGATACCAAGTTTGGATGAGGCAATTTGCAGGAAGATAGCCACAATATTACTGACGAGGATAACCCATAAAAGCTGATAGCCGAAACCAGCACCAGCCGCCAGATTAGTCCCCCAGTTGCCCGGGTCCATATATCCCACACTAATCAAAAAACCGGGACCCAGAGCCTTCAAAATCTCTCGTAAGCCCAGTCCCCAACGATTATTGCCAGTCCATAAATGCTTCCCCTGGCAGAGCAGGCGAATATGTATGGGGCCTCATACTCCACTTTGCTACGTGATTTTGATAATAATGCCATACGCTATTTTCCTCATCTACAATATGTATGCGCAATAATGTATTCAGGTATTAAGAATGACCATTGCAGCAATTTTATGTATATTGCTTATACGATCAACTCCAATCATTTCGAGACGTACTACTCGGTTGTTACGGCAGAACCGTGACGATTATGTGCTCGGCCAGTTCAAATCCCAACATATAATCCGCCATCGCCGCCTCCTCGCCAACACGGATATGCAAAGGCCCTTCAAATGGGGCACGCGAGAGAAGCTGAATGCGGCTTTCAGGATAGAGGCCGAGGCTACCCAGGTAGCATAATTTCTCAGGATCCTGGTCGCTAACGCGCAAAATCTGTGCGCTCGTTCCCTCAGGCAGTTGAGATAGTTTTATGCCCTTACGCACAACCATCACACCGTCTTTACTGGGAATAGGATCTCCATGGGGATCGACTGTAGGATAACCCAGCAACTGATCGAGCTTCTCTTCAAACTCCTCTGAGATCACATGCTCTAAGCGATCAGCCTCTGCATGCACTTTATCCCAGCTATAGCCTAGCTCACGAGCCAGGTAGAGCTCCAGCAAGCGGTGATGGCGAATCACTTCCATCGCCTTCTGCTCGCCGAGGGGTGTTAGACGAACGCCATGGTAAGGAACATGCTCAACCCAACCTGCCGAAGCAAATTCTTTAAACATCATTGTCGCGGTGGCATCGCTTACTCCCAGCCTCTCGCTAACTGCGGAGGTTGATACTTTTTGATTGCGCTCCTGGAGTGCATAGATGACCTTGAGGCAATCGCTGATGCGCGGAGCAAGCTCTTGAATAGGTTTCTGCACTTTTTCCTCTCCTCAAAAATCCATTTTTTAGTACCATAAAAATAAGGTTACCACACAACACAAACCTGGTCAAGAAGGAGTAAAGGAAAATGTTATGATAGCTTATAGTTTGTTTGCGGGCGTGCGCTGACGCGCCCGATCCTTTTTTTCTTGTGTGGTGCAAAAAAGTGCACTGGGCGCACTTTTTTGCACCACACAAGAATACTTCTTGAGCGCCAAAGGCGCTCAAACTCAGGCGTGAAGAGCGCGGTGATCATGAAGATCAGACACATCCTTAATTAATTGGTGCAAAGAGCAATTTTTGCACCAATTAATTAAGGATGTGTCACATCATAAAACATGCATTAATATAAATCAGCAGGCTCCCGGTCAAAAACCGGGAGCCTGCTGGGGTGGTGAGTATTAGTGATGCGCTAATGGGTTGGTCGGAAGCGAGCCTGGGCGGTGGTCGAGACCCAGCGACGCCCGTTGTTCCAGTAAGCTTCGATCTGCTCCAGGGTCTTGCCTTTGGTCTCAGGCACCAGGCGCCAGCAGAAGATCAGAGCGATTACGCCGATCGCGGCATATAACCAGAATGTACGTGCGGTTCCAATGGAACCAATCAGGCTCAAAAAGGTGACACTGACAATGAAATTCGATACCCAGTTAGCAAACGAACAGACACTGGCACCGGCACCGCGCACGTTAGTCGGGAAGATTTCGGCACTCATCAGCCAGAAAACCGGCCCCATGCTGATTGCGAATGAGATGATATAAACCATCAACGCCAGCAAGGTCAGGAGGCCAGCGTTAGCAACACCACTCGCAAAGATGATGCCCAGCAAGATCAGCCCGATGATCATGCCGATACAGCCAGTGATCAGGAGAATACGTCGCCCGGCTCGGTCCACCAGGAACAGGGCCACGATGGTCGCCAGCACATTGACGACACCAACAACACTGGTCGCCAGGATAGCGCTACTCGCCGACGCAACACCTGCCGATTGGAAGATGGTCGGTGCATAGTAGATAACGGTATTGATACCAACGAACTGCTGGAATACCGCCAGACCAACACCAACCAGAAGCGCCATACGAATCCCAGGTCCAAACAGATCGCGCAGTTTACCCTGTCTCTTATCCAGACTTAGAGAGGAGTGAATCTCTGACAATTCGAAATCGGGATCGGCTCCCTCGATGCGCTCCAACACCTGTCGCGCTTCATCCCAGCGTCCCTTGCCAGCATACCAGCGAGGAGTTTCCGGGCTAATAAGCATGCCGACGAAAAGCATGATACCTGGAATAGCCGCCGTCGCAAACATCGGCGCCCAGCCCATACCTGCATGGGCAAAAGCCAGGTCAACCCAGTAGGAAACCGCGATACCAATCGTAATGGCTAACTGGTTAAAGGTTACCAGTTTGCCGCGCATCTTATAAGGAGACATTTCTGAAATGTACACGGGAACTACGCTGGCCGCGGCTCCAATGGCAAGACCAACCATAGCACGGAAGAAAAGAAAGAGCGTGTAAGTTGGTGACAGAGCCGTCAGGATGGCTCCCACCGTAAAGATAACGGCCAGAAGGATCAGGGTCTTTTTTCGTCCCAGGCCATCATTTACTTTTCCGGCGACGATAGCACCGATGATAGCACCAATCAGGACAACACTGACCGCGAACTCTTGTTGCTGTGGATTAAGTGAAAACGTTTTGACGAGGAAGAGCTGAGCACCAGAAATGACGCCTGTGTCATAGCCAAAGAGCAATCCTCCCAAAGCAGCAACGCTAGTAATGAAGTAAACGGACAACTTTCTCGGCGCATGAGGAGTGGTAGCTTTCTGCATAGAATACCTCCCCCATCATGGGAAAGAAACCAGCCAATCCAATAGCCTTTTTCATTGTAACTGATTACAAACACAGCATTTAAATATTCACCCGCGGAAAAACAATCAGACAACTGGTTAGTACTCAGTATCTATCACGTCTCAAGAGGAATAATGTGACAGCCACTCGGATTATGATACTCTTCTTAATAGAAGACAAATCGTATATAATTCTATTCAACAATATCAGTATAGTTTCTCGGTGCAAAGGATGCGTATGGTGAAGGACGAATTAATAGGAAAGCAACTGGCTAGTTATATCCTCATGGAGTCATTGGGGCAGGGAGCATTTGGAAGTGTGTACCTTGGAAAACACTTTCTTCTGACCCAGAAGCCACCTGTCGCGATTAAGGTGCTGAACACGGCTTTGAACTCGCAAGAAGAATTTGATCGCTTCTTCCAGGAAGCTGTGATTCTGGATGAGCTGACTCATCCCAATATTTTGCCGATTCTGGATGCCAATTTATATGAGGGATATCCATTTTTTGTGGCCGAATATGCACCAGGAGGCTCGTTAAGGGATCGCCTGGATCAATTGAATGGCAGTCCAATGGATACGAATGAGGCCGTACGCATTTTGCAGCAGATTGGCCGGGGTCTTCAACATGCCCACGACATGGATGTCGTGCACCGAGATCTTAAGCCTGCCAATATCCTCTTCAATGCGCGAGGAGATGCCTTGCTGGCCGATTTTGGCATTGCCTTGCAGATTCAGAAGACGCGCCGTGTCGATGAGATTGGTACCCCGGCCTATATGTCGCCGGAACAGTTTAAGGGCAAGATCAGTAAAAAAAGCGATCAATATGCCCTGGGCTGCATCGCCTACGAAATATTTACGGGACAACAGATTTTCATGGCGGACGATCCTTATACAATCGGTTATAAACACATTTATGAGGCCCCGATCGAGCCGCACGATCTTAATCCAGCGATTCCTGCAGCGATTGAGGAGGCATTGCTCAAGGCCCTGGCCAAAGAGCGCGACGATCGTTATGAAAGCGTCGCCGATTTTATCCAGGCGCTGCTGGATGCGACCCCAAGCGAGGCTCCAGCGAAGAAATCTAATCCGCCTACGCAGGCAAAAAAAAATACGTCTCGTAGCGGCCAGCCAAAGCCAACACAGGTGGAGTCCAGGGAAGTTCATCATCATGTCATTGAAACAAATCCCCCTACGCGGGAGAGAAGAACCAACCAGCCTGAAGAGCCCGTAACGCTACCAAAGTTTCTGCAGAAGCGTGGCCAGGCACAGGCGCCAAACCAGACCACCAGGCATGTTACCCAGTTACGTCCAATGTGGAGCACCACCAGTGGGCTGGCGCATGTCTATTATTCTGAGCCCACCGTAGCCAATGGAATTATTTATGCCGGCACCTATAATTCAGTCAATTGGAGTACCGCCAGCCCCAGACATCTACGGGCACTGGATATCTCGACCGGCGAACACCTCTGGTCGTATAAGACGCAGTCTGGCATCTTTGAGGCCCCTGTATTTGCCGATGGCATCATCTATTTCTGTTCTGGCAACCTCGACAATGGCGGCAAGGTCTCTGCCCTGGATGCGGATACCGGTGAGCTTTACTGGTCCATCGAAACAGAGGAATACCTCAAGGCGACCCCCATTGTGCTCAATGATATCGTGTATGCCCATTCCAGCCACGCCGTCTATGCACTGAATGCAGCCACCGGTCAGCAATACTGGAATGTGACATTGAAAGCACAGTTACAGGGACGACCAATGATCGCCAATAATGAGGTCTATATCGCTACCGAACGCGGGCATTGCTACGCAGTTGACGCGGACCGTGGTCAAAAACTGGCCACCTATGCTGATGTCGGTCGGGTATATGCCGCAGTGACCTTTGACGAGCATATCGTCTGCATCTGCGTCAATAATGGTCAGCTCTACGCCCTGGATATGCAGACGGGCGAGACCTACTGGTCTATTCCACTGGAAAACGAGCTCGCCCACGAGATGGAGATCGTCAACGGCATCGCTTATATCAATATGCAAGGAGTCTTCAGCAACAGTACCGCCCGCACAAAACTATTTGCCCTCGATCTGGCTACGGGTAAACAACAATGGGGCGTCTACCTCAAAAATGAGATTGATGCGACCCGCTGGTCGTAGATGGCATTGTCTATCTCACCACGAAAAGCATGGAGCTCTATATGCTGGATGCCCAGCACGGCAAACTTATCCATTCGATTAAAATGAATGGCGAAAAAATGAGTCGTCCCTATGTGGCCAATGGCTGGATCTTCATCACTAACAGTGAGATCAATGCCTTTCAGTTGCTTTAGTTGATATGGTTGCAATACATGGGTTGCAACCATATCAACTAAAGGGCTCAGGCCCATCCGCAGGCAAATAGCTGGAACGTCTTCCCCCTGCATGTCCGTATATACAGTAACAGCATCGAATCCTGGATATGTTCAGTAGAAAGATGGGAAGAATGGCGAAACAAACTACAAGACCGGCACGAAATAGCGCCGACTATGGGTACCCCTCACCTGACATGATGGCACTTTCCGCCAGGGCGCTGGCGGTCTCACAACGTCTGACAGAGAACTATGGAGTGTCTACCTGGTCAAAAAAAGATCCTATGAGTATGCTGGTTGATATCATTCTGTCGCACCGCACCAAAGATGAGCAGACGGCGGCCGCCTATGACAGCCTGCTCAAGAAATTTGGTTCCTGGGAGGCGGTACGTGACGCTCCCACCAATGAAGTACAGGATGCCATCGCCAACGTCAACTGGCCTGAGGTCAAAGCGCCGCGCCTGCAAACGATTATGCGCCAGATCACCGAGGAGCGCGGCAATCTCGATCTTAATTTCTTGCGCGAGCTACCAGTCGAGGAGGCGGCCGCCTGGCTCAATCGTTTCGAAGGTGTAGGACCCAAGACCACGGCCTGTGTACTCCTCTTTAGCTGTCAGCTACCACTATTACCGGTTGATGTGCATGTCCACCGCGTCTCGGGACGCCTGGGGCTGATCGGCAAGAAGGTAACGGCCGATGCCGCGCACAATCTATTGCAGGCATTACTCCCTAATGACCCCAGGAGCATCTACAATTTCCATAAGGCCCTGCTGCGCCACGGCCAGAGGGTCTGCGTCTATGAACACCCCCGCTGCGGCAAATGCGCCATCACCGATCTGTGCGACTACTACAAAACGGTGGTGAAGGCCTGAGCTTTACAACGGAGCACATTTGCTGCAACTCACCATAAAACCAAGGTGGGCGCGGCAGCGCACGTACGCACAGGAGCAATTTGATTCTCATAGGTATAGAATCAAATTGTCCCTGTGCACAAAAAGGTTAGAGGGGGCGGCTGATGATAGGCTTTAGAGCTGGATAGAGGGCTTTATATACTTCATACGCCTGCTCGTAAGCTGGCGCGAGCGCGGTATCTGGCGCTGTCCTTTGCACTACCTGAACCGTGCGGGCACATGCCTCCTGCACCGTGGAGTAGGCTCCTCCGGCGACGCCAGCCAGCAGGGCTGCGCCAAAAGCTGGCCCTTCAGAAGCATTGGTAACGACCAGTTCGACACCCAGCACATCAGCGATAATCTGTCGCCAGAGAGGGCTCTTGGCGCCACCGCCGGTTGCACGCACCTGGTTTAATTGCAGGCCCTGCTCTTGAATAATGGCATAGCAATCCTTCAGGCTAAAGGCCACACCCTCCAGGACCGAACGGACCAGGTGGCGACGATCGTGGCTGGCGGTGAGGCCGATCCAACCACCACGGGCATAGGCATCCAGGTGAGGTGTACGCTCACCCTGCAGATATGGCAAGAAAATCAAGCCTTCACTGCCAGCGGGAATACTTTCCGCCTCTTTCGCCAATAGCTCATAAGGGTCGATGCCGGTCCAGCGCTCCAGGGCCCGCTCAGGCAGACCAATATTATCGCGCAGCCAGCGGAAAGAGAGGCCAGCTCCCTGGGTGACCCCCATCAAATACCAGGCATCAGGAACAGCATGATTAAATGTATGCACTCGTGGCACGGGACCAGAGGTATCTACCTGGGGCGAATTCGAATGCGCTAAAACGATGCCACTGGTGCCAACCGAGACCAGGGCCAGTCCCGGCTCAACCACACCATTGCCGACCGCGCCACAGGCATTATCCGCCCCACCACCAGCCACCGGTGTCCCGGCGCGCAAACCCGTAAGGCCAGCCACCTCTGCCGTAATACTGCCACTGGCCGCATCCGCTGGCACCACAGGAGGAAGAAGGGAGGGATTGAGCTCAAGGGCCGCCAGGACCTCCTGAGACCAGTTGCCATGTTTAACATCCAGCAGACACGTACCGGCCGCATCAGAGATCTCCATCGCCAGCACCCCCGTCAGGCGATAGCGAATATAATCTTTCGGCAATAGCATCGTCCGGGCCTGCGCAAATATCTCAGGCTCATTGTCGCGCACCCAGAGGAGCTTAGGGGCCGAAAAACCAGTTAAGGCTGGATTGCTGACATATTGAATCAAGTTACTGGCTCCAACCTTCTCTGTGATCCAGCGACATTGCGCATCGCTCCGCTGATCCGCCCAGATGATGCAGGGCCGTAAGACATGTTGATTGCTATCCAATAGCACCACACCATGCATCTGACCTGACAGCCCCAGACCACGTACATCTTCAGCCGCGGCACCTTTACTGGCACCTTCCTTCAAACACAGCCGGATCGCCGAAATAGTGGCCTCCCACCAATCAGAGGGATTCTGTTCGGCCCAGCCAGGATGAGGATGAAATAGAGGATATTCAAAGAAGGCATCAGCTATGACATGCCCATCCTCAACCGCGAAGAGGGCAGCTTTTACACCAGTAGTACCCAGATCGATACCTAACAGAGTTTGCATACATACTGCCTTTCAAAACGTGGTAAAACGTATTGATTTCTGCCTCCCTCCTCTCGATAGGCTTCAATAGCCTTACGACCGAGATTGAGCAGGCAGCACACCGCACTCGTGAGAGTGTGTGGCCCTAGCCGGGCAAGAGACCGTGAATCGTATCTCATTTTAACTGATTACACCTGTTCCCAGGTATGAATGGTTCTTTCAACCGCTTCATGTTTTACGTAATCTGAAATACATTTTACCACTTTTTCATCATTTTTCAAGAGCTGTTATCAAGCTCCTTTACGACGGAATTGTGGCCAGGTACTTACAGCAATGTAACCGGGCGCACTTCTACTGTCCATCCACAAACCTACATTTCAATAGGCAATTGAAGGGATTTGTTGTTAGTTTGATTGTACGCTAAATTTCGCCTCTTTGCATTGCAGGTAGTGTCGCCCCAGGGCTTTTTACTGTTCCTCTTTAGCACCTGCGGCGCCGGGGTGAGAGTGTGGGTGGTAGGCGGTTACGGCCGCCCACCATGCATGAAAGAGGGTCCATCGTATCGCTTGCCATGATCTCCCTGCGATTATAGCCGCTCTTCTTCTTGTAAGGATTCAATGCTGGCCGAGGGCGCGAGCATTTCTGAGGTTTCAGGCTGTTCCGCATTTTCATCTGCCACACGCACATAAGGAGCTCTTACGCGCTGGATGATGCGCAGGCCAATCAACTGGCCGAGAAGGACGGCGATAATACCACCACAGATGCTACAAAACAGGTAGAGCAAGGCCAGCAGGGCTTTCTGGCTGGTCAGCAGCGTCATATCGCCTAATGCCAGGCTACTAAAGGTGGTGTATGCGCCCAGGAAACCAACGTTGAGGAAGAGGCGACGAGCCGGATTGATAAACAGGGTCGCATCGGCCAGCGTTGACAGCAGTGCCAGCACAAATGCACCACTGATATTGATCAATAGAATGTCATAGGGCCAACCATTTCCCAGTGCCCCCTGAATAGCATGGCTGAGGAGATAGCGACTGATGGTACCTAAAAATCCACCACAGAAAACAATTGCCAGGCCCTGCCAGTTAAAATGTTTTTTTTGCATTTATAGCCACCATCCCGCCGCAATGCCCAGAGCGACAGCCAGTATACCCAGTATGACATTTTCACCCAGGTATAATGCACTTGCCCACAGCTTGCCACCACGAGCCAGCTGCACACCTTCCCAGGACATAGTACTGAAGGTGGTATAGCCACCTAAGAAGCCAGTGGCCAGGATGAGTTGTAAGGCGGGGCTAACGATATGCCGGGCCGTCAAAGCAAAGACCAGGCCAATCAAAAAAGAGCCACTGACATTAATAATGAGTGTTCCAAAGGGAAAAACGGAACCGGCACGACGGGTAATCATATATCCCAGCATATAACGTGCTACGGCTCCCAGAGCGCCTGCACATCCGATACCTACTAATTGCGCTAGAGAAGATACATTCATACTGCTTTCTTTACCTACTTTTTCAGATCTTGACGCAAAAAAACTCCTGACGACGCGATTAATATCTGTGCGCCATCAGGAGCCATCAGCTTCTCTGCAGTTCAGTCAAAGTAATGTATTGACCAGGTGAGCTCCATCACCAAATGGATTTTTGTTTATGTCATATCATCATACCATATTCGGTGCTGAATGCAAATTCTTTCTTTTGCCGCCTACGGCGGCGGGTTGGGGGTGTGGAGTGTATGGGGGGCGGTTGCGGCCGCCCCCATACACTCCACACCTGAAAGAATGGACCTCTTATCGCTCGCTCGTGATCTCTGGACGAACAGGAAAAAGCTACGCGTCTGCGGTGCTCAAGGAGTCATTCTGCAGTGGTGCAAAAAAAATGTGCGGGCGCGCCTGCGCCCGCCAGAGAACGAGATGCTTCCCATCGCCATGATGGATAAAACACATTACGAGATTTGTGAAAAGGAAAGGAAAAAGAATGTTGTACATGGAGTTAACTGATACAGCTCAGGCGCCAGCGAATCTGGGCAGCATTGCGCGTCAAACGCTTAAAAATATTGTGGCGCAAACGATAAATTTCTTGTACATCGTCAAATTCATCCGGGCAAAATTGGACAATCTCTCGGGCCTTTAAACCACAATGAAAATGTAAATATGCCAGGCGAATCTCACGCTCACCGCTCAAAAAAGAATGAACGGCATGCCACAACTCATCATGATCCTCTACTTCCTCAGCCACCAGATCTCCACTATAACCCGGCTCATTCGCGTCTGGCAGTGGTACTTCATTTACATGCGTGTAGACCCGTAATGTATCCATAATTGCACCATTCAAACTGGCGCGTAAATAATTTAAGGCCGAAGCCAGAGACGTAAACTTAAGCTCAGTATTATTGATGCTGGCCTGCCAGAAACGGGTAAATGCCTGGGCGACATAGTTCTCCTCACTATCCAAGGCATAAGCGCGCTCCCGTTTGGAATGGCGGCGCATCCAGGTATGTACGATACCAGAAAAACATTGCTGCAATACATCCCAGGCCTGAGCATCATGCAACTTCATAGCGCGCCGAAAAATTTCTAAAGCATAGCGATCATCCGCCACCTCACCACGACAATACTTACGCATCTCTTCTTTACAAAAATAAGCTAATTCCGCCAGACTCAGTGAGCTAACAGAAGACACATAACAAACCGTTAGCACAGGCGAGGATAAGTCAGCAATAGCCGTTGTATGTTGCATCGACATACATTCCACCTCATTTATCTATCATTCAATATAGAGAGAGACCTATACGCTAAAATATTCCGACATAGCACGAAACCACTCATAACATTTCTATATTGAAACATATAATAGATAAAAAGAATAGAGGTTGGGCAGAAGTTTAAGAAAACTTTACCAACGTTTAATTTTCTTAACCTGCTTGCCGACAATGGGGGAGAGAACACAAAAATTTATGCCAGCTGCACCCTGGCGAGCGCAGCTGGCATAAATTGTTTTCTGGGCAACGAGACTAACAAAGAGACACAGCTACGGAGCGGCATGACCCGAATTGCCAGTACGGCCACCACGATCTGTCGCAATCTTCTGCAGCCTTAAAGTCGCGGGCTGCATCTGCTGACTCAAAGGAAAAGCGATAACCAGTACGCCATTGCCGTAATTCATATTCGCATGAATGCCATCGACCACATCAGGTAAATCGATATCCCGATAGTAGCCGCCTACGCTCCACTCATCAATCAAAAGCTCTTTGACATCTTTGAGCACACCACGCAGGTCCCCTGGATCACCAGATGCCCGCTCTCAGAAACCTGGGCAGTAATATCCTCTGGCTGGAGTCCCGGCATAGGAGCAGCAATCATTAAACGATCAGCAGTACGATAGACCTTCACAGGAATATGCTGGATCTTAGCCTTCTCTTGCATACCGCCTACCTTTCTGGGTGATTATACACTCAACTGAATAGCTTGTAAGCACCGCTTAAGCGTGGCGAGCTCCGCTGTCTGCCAGCCAGGAACGAACTATTCTGCAGGATTCTTCTGGTCGAAAGTATCTCTCAGGCTACCCATCTGCTCCTGAGAAGACCAGGCAGTACCTTCGTCACGACCTGGTGTTTGCGTGGGAGCGCCCGGCTTATTCTGTGCATGGCGCACACCGCTATGGGCAGGATCATAACCTTCGCGCTCATCACGCTGTGGCTCAGCGGGTTCTTCTCCCTGGGTCATCGCATAACCGTCCACCATTCTATGGCCTGGCTTCTGGCCGGGGACCGCACTGGCCTCCTGCTGAAGTTTCTCAGGAGTCGTACCTTTAGCGATAGCTTCTTTATTTAATTCTTCAACACTTTTCTTATGGGAACTATTTTCAGTTTTATATTCTTGCTCTTGGTGAGCATCCATTCTTTTTCCTCCATTCCTATCAGAAAGCACATACCACCCTTTCCGCACTGCGCCAGGGTGGATTCGCTTGAAAAATCAGCAATTCATGATAAGTAAGTACATATCACTCTCACGTATCAGGTAGGGGCGCAAGTTTCAACCCGGGTATAGCCAGCTGCCTTTATTCTGACTGACAATGCGGAAGGTCCTGATAAATAGGCTTTTCCGCATTGGGGGCGCCTGGAAAGAATATAATAGCAGAACAAAAAACTTCTTCGGGGGAAACGCACTCGTGGAATTACATATCACAACAGACCAGGTCAGCCAGATGGCGCCCGATGCCAGCGCGGTAAAGGCCGGCAAGAAGCTGGCGCAGACAAAATTCTGGCTCAACCTGGGCCACAACGAGCAAGCGATCTGGGGAGAATGTCAGGGAAGCGGCCTCTATCAAGTGCGCATGGAACGCGCAACGTTCACCACCCAGTGCAGCTGTCCCAGTCGTAAACTTCCCTGTAAACATAGTCTGGGCCTGCTTTTTCTGGCCGCCGCGACCCCAGAGGCACTACCAGAAAGCGAGCCACTGGAATGGGTCAGCAGCTGGTTAAAGAAGCGCGCCGCCCAACAAAAACGCCAGGAAACATCCACGACTAAAGCCAGCCAGGAGCCCACTGAAGGGAAACAGAAGAAAAGCGCAGAGAAGCGCCAGGAGAAGATACAACAGGGGATCGAACAGTTAGACCTCTGGCTCAATGATCTAATCCGCAATGGATTAGGCGGCCTGGAAACCCAGCCAGCCTCGTTCTGGGAGCAGCAGGCGGCCCAGATGGTGGATGCGCAGGCCAGCGGACTGGCTGCCCGCATCCGTGTACTGGCAACCATTCCCAATGCCTCGAAAAACTGGACGACCAGACTACTGGCCCAACTGGGTAAGCTGGCCTTATTGACAGAGGCATACCAGCACCAGGAGCGTTTTGAGCCGGATGCACAAGAAAATATCCGCCAGTTGGTCGGCTGGTCACTGAAAGAAGCAGAGGTTCTTGAGCATGGTAGCCATGTCACTGACGATTGGCTCTTTCTCGGACAGACGCGCGAAACTATCGAGCGAGGTCGCACGCAGCGCACCTGGCTACGTGGCACAACCACCGGACACGACACATTCGTACTACAATTTTCCTTCGCCGGCACCCCATTTACTGAACACTATCCCCTGGGAACCCATCAGGCGGCCGAACTGGTCTACTGGCCCGGAGTGGTCCCACAACGTGCTTTGTTCGCACAACGGCAAGGGGTCGGCCAGCCAATTCAAGAACAACTGCCAGGAGTAGCAAGCATTGAGGATTTTCTAGGTGGAGTAGCCAGGCAACTTGCACGCCATCCCTGGCAGGAACAGTTTCTTTGTGTGATACAAAATACCCTCCCCATCTATGAAAAAGAGAGCAAGCGCTGGTATTTGCGCGACCGGCAAGGGCAGGCCTTACCTCTGGCTCGGACCCAGGATGAACACTGGAAGCTCCTGGCACTCTCGGGCGGGCACGCCGTAGATTTCGCAGGCGAGTGGAACGGCGAAACGCTCCTGCCGCTTGGTGTGCTGGTCGATCATACCTATCACTTGCTTTAGAGAGGGACAGAATGGACACATTTTTACGCACTGCCGTGGTGGGGACCGCCCAACAAGGCTCACAGATTCCGGCGACAGAGACAGCCCTCGATGAGCTGACACAGCAATTGCCAGCCGACAAAGGCGAGCGCTCTTTCCTGCTGGCAGCCGGTGCCCAGGCCATTTACTCACAGGCTGGTATGATCGCGGCCAGCGCACCAGAACCATTGGCCACGGCCGGGCCAGAGACATGGGCTCCCTGCTCAACACGCGTAGCACGGCTGATCGAGGGGCTATTCCAACAGCCAGCAAATATCTTGCTGCCAGAGGCTCTGCAGCACTTGCAAAGACGGCAATTGCGCTTGCCCTATGAAATGTTGCCGCAAAGCATCACCTATGCCACCACCCACCAGGAAATCCAGGCCGCAATGGTACCAATACTTGGGGAGCGTGGTCGCTGGCTCAGCCAGTTTGTTCCAGCATGGAGCTGGATTGAGCAATCCGAACAAACCCAGCATCTACCAGCCGACGCCGAAAAAATCTGGCAGGAAGGCACGCTCAAACAGCGCCAGGAGATATTGGGTCATATGCGTACGCAAGATCCAGCCAAAGCTCGCGACTGGTTGGCGGCGGCCTGGAAACAAGAGAAGGCCGAGGTACGCGAAGCCTTACTGGCCCAACTGCAAACCGGCCTCTCGCTCGCTGATCAAAGCTTTCTAGAGCAAACCCTTAGTGATCGCAGCGAAGGCGTGCGCCAGCAAGCCGCCGACCTTATGCTGTCCCTATCCTCCACACCATTGACCCAACGCTTTCTAGCCGCAGCAGAGGGTTTTCTAAACTATAAGAAGAACTGTTTGACGATCGAGCTACCCCAACAACTGGATGCAGACAGGAAAGCAGCTCTGGCACTGACACCATACTATTCAGACAAACTAAACACAGAAGGCTGGCTGCACCACGCCCTCAAAAGGGTAGCACCACAACATTGGAGTGAGCGCTTCGCCCTTGCGAAGGAGGCGTTTATTGATCTGGTGGAGGAAAGCCCACACGGTTACGCGCTAATGACGGACCTGCAACAGGCAGCCTGGCGCTATCAGAATGTTTCCTGGTATCAGCCATTGCTGGAACGCTGTATACGCTACCAATTGCGGGCCAACAAAAGTTTCGATAGCGACCTGTGCCACAAAATGCTGGCGCAACTGCCACAGGAGGTCGCTGAAAAGCTGATAGAGCCACTTATACGGCACAATGATTTCTGGCCAGCCGGTATTATCATTGCGCCCGCGTCCTGGAATCGATCATTCAGCTTGCTATGTCTACAGCAACTGCGCCTTTATTATCAAGACTCAGTCGAATATTATAAAAGCTCAGGCTCAAACTTAATCAACCACACTACCTGGCAAAACACATTCTCAACAGTAGCCAGGGCTATCCACCCCGACTGCCTTGAATTAGCCCGGCAGCCATGGGAGCTTCCAGCGGAAGACGTTTCCTGGTATGCGCAGCAGCGCCAACAACAGATGTCCACTTTTCTAGAACTTATTGAGATACGTAAACAACTTTTAGAGGAGATTGCATAATATGACAACCAGCCAGAGCACAACCAGCACCGCCATCGACACGAAAATCGAAGCCGTTCTACGCCAGCATGCCGAACAACAATTCGCCGCAGAACTGGCAGAGTTGAGCAAGATCGATACGCGCCAGCGTCCACCCAACTGGAAGCTCTCTCCCTGGGCAGTGCGCACCTATCTGATGGGTGGGCAGCTCGACAATGGCTTTGTGGTTACGCCGAAATACGTTGGCAATGCTCGCTTGATGGAGATCGCCATCGCTACCCTGGCCACCGACCGCGCTCTTCTCCTCTACGGTATACCCGGTACTGCAAAATCGTGGGTGAGCGAACACCTGGCAGCGGCGATCGCTGGCGATTCGACCCTGCTGATTCAGGGAACGACGGGCACCGATGAGAACGCGATTCGCTATGGCTGGAACTACGCTCGTTTGCTGGTAGAGGGTCCATCAGAAAAGGCGCTGGTCGTCAGTCCGATGATGCAAGCGATGCAGGACGGTAAGATCGCCCGCATCGAAGAATTGACCCGTATCGCCAGCGAGGTACAGGATACCCTGATTACCATCCTATCTGAAAAAACGCTGCCAGTACCAGAACTCAACACAGAAGTACAGGCCCGCAAAGGGTTCAATGTGATCGCCACTGCCAACAACCGCGACAAAGGCGTCAACGAGCTCTCCAGCGCGCTCACCCGCCGCTTCAATACCGTTATTCTGCCCCTGCCCAGCAGTATTGAAGAGGAGATCCAGATCGTAGATCGCCGCGTGGCCAGTCTGGGCAAAGCCCTGGAACTTCCCGCCGAGAAGCCCGCGCTCGAAGAGATCCGTCGCGTGGTGACGGTCTTCCGCGAACTACGCTCAGGGAAGACGATCGATGGCAAAACAAAAATCAAGTCGCCCAGCGGCACCCTTTCTACCGCCGAAGCTATTTCGGTGATCAACAATGGACTGGCCATGGCCGGCTATTATGGGGATGGCGAGCTACACGCAGGCGACCTGGCCGCCGGCCTGACAGGAGCCATCGTCAAGGACCCGGTTCAAGATCGCGTGGTCTGGCTGGAATATCTACAGACCGTAGTCAAAGAACGTGAGGGCTGGAAAGATCTGTATCGAGCGTGCCATGAGGTGCTATAGATGAGTAGTATACATGTCTTTGGCATTCGCCATCATGGTCCGGGGTGCGCGCGCAGTCTACGCGCCGCCCTGGAAAAACTCAAGCCAGATATCCTGCTGATCGAAGGGCCGCCCGACGCACAAGAGGTGCTCCCATTTATGGAACAGGCAAAGATGAAGCCCCCGGTCGCCCTGCTCATCTATGCGCCGGAACAACCAAAGAAAGCGGTCTACTATCCATTCACACAGTTCTCGCCTGAATGGCAGGCACTCAAATATGCCCAGAAAGCAGAGATCCCGGCGCGCTTTATGGATCTCCCCCAGTCCATCCAACTGGCACGGCTAGAGGAGGGAGAAGACGCAGAGGCAAACGAACCTGGCAGGCCGACCGCACGCAATAAGGCGAAGAAAGCACTGCGCCAAAACAGCACGGCCACGGTCGTAGCGCCTGAAACAGACGAGCAAACATTACTACAAGAAGACCCGCTCACGCTGCTCGCCCAGGCCGCAGGCTATACTGACCATGAGCTGTGGTGGGAACGCCAGATCGAGCAGCGACAGAACGTCGTTGACCTGTTTGAAGGTATCCTGGAAGCCATGACAGCGCTCCGCGCCGATGCCAGAGCGCCAAAAGCGGAAGAGGCACAGCGCGAAGCCTATATGCGCCAGACCATACGGGCCGCCCAAAAAGAGAACTACCAGCGCATCGCCGTCATCTGTGGCGCCTGGCACGCGCCGGTACTAACCAATCCAGGACCAGCGCAAGAAGATACAGAGCTACTCAAAGGGCTGACACAGATCAAAGTAACGACAACCTGGATTCCCTGGACCTACTCGCGCCTCTCCTCGCGCAGCGGCTATGGCGCTGGCATGGAGGCTCCCGGCTGGTATGCTCACCTGTGGACCGCTCCTAAACAGTTAACTACACGCTGGATCACCAGGGCCGCGCATCTACTGCGCGAACACGGACTGGACGCCTCGTCCGCCAGCGTCATTGAAGCGGTACGGCTGACCGAGTCACTGGCCGCCATGCGCGATCTCACCCAACCAGGACTGGCGGAGCACAACGAAGCCATCATGACCGTGTTATGCCATGGCGATATGGCGCCGATGCAGCTTATTCGCGACCAGCTAGAGGTGGGTGACAAACTTGGAGAGGTTCCCAAAGAAGCGCCAGCGGTCCCACTACAGCATGATGTGGAATACTGGCAACAGCGCCTGCGCCTCAAACCATCCACCGAAAAGACAAAGCTAGAGCTAGACCTGCGTAAAGACACGGATCGGGCGCGCAGCCAGCTACTGCATCGCTTACAGCTCCTCTCGATCCCCTGGGGCAAACAGGTGCGCGTCAGCGGAAAAGCAGGTACTTTCCACGAGCACTGGCAACTGCAATGGAAGGTCAATTTCGCCGTCGCAATCATTGAAGCCAATATATGGGGCAATACAGTAGCAACTGCGGCCACCAGTTATGTCACCGCTAGTGCCAGCAAGCAGACCGAACTGCCAGCACTGACAGAGCTATTACAGCGCGTGATTCTGGCGGAACTGCCCGCCGCCACCGACCAGTTGCTGGCTATCCTGCAGGAACGGGCCGCGCTTTCAACCGATGTGCGCCATCTGATGGACGCCCTGCCGCCATTGGCGCGAGTCGCACGCTATGGCGATGTGCGTCAGACCCGAGCCGAACGCATACTACCCATCATAGATGGACTCTTCGAGCGCAGCCTGATTGGTTTACCAGGAGCCTGCTTCTCGCTGGATGATGACGCGGCCCTCGCAATGCTGAAAAGTATCGATAATGTGCAAGATAGTATTCAATTATTGGATAATCCGCAACAGCGCCAGGTCTGGCAGGAAAGGTTAAAAACGCTGGCCGAGCGCGACAATATTCATGGCTTGATTCGTGGTCGCTGCTGCCGCCTGCTCTTAGACCAGCAGGCACTCACCGAGGCAGAGATGCAACGGCTAATCCAGCTGGCCCTATCACCTGCCGTGCCACTCACGCAGGCCGCCGCCTGGATAGAAGGCGTGATACGCGGAAGCGGGCTACTCATCCTGCACCAGGACGACCTCTGGCGCGCCCTCGATCAATGGTTAAGCGTATTAAGTTCCGACAACTTCATCCAACTGCTACCTATCCTGAGGAGGGCATTTGCCAGCTTCCAGGCGCCGGAGCGCCGACACATGGGAGAAAAAATCAAACGGCTTCATCAACCAGTGCAGAATAGGGTCAGCACGCGTGGGCAGAACGAGCAGGTAGCTTTAGATTATGCACATGCAGCCCACGTTTTACCCGTGCTGGCTCAATTAATGGGGGTGAAAAATGG
Organism: Dictyobacter kobayashii; assembly: GCF_003967555.1. Classification (GTDB taxonomy): domain Bacteria; phylum Chloroflexota; class Ktedonobacteria; order Ktedonobacterales; family Ktedonobacteraceae; genus Dictyobacter; species Dictyobacter kobayashii. The sequence goes on along the minus strand of NZ_BIFS01000001.1, from coordinate 4,721,851 downwards.
CAATTGATGAGAAAGAACGGCTACGCCGCTGGCGGCTCATCCTGGGAAAACAGGACGCCGAGCAGACAAACGAAGAGCCGGCCGATAATCTGGAGGGGAGAGACATCGACATCGACCAGGCGCTGGAGGCACTCTATAACGCAGAAGAGCGCACCGGCGGCCTGGGCGGATCAAATCCGGGCGTAGCACGCTGGCTGGGAGATATTCGCTCTTACTTTCCAAGCTCGACGGTCCGCATCATGCAACAGGATGCCCTGCAGCGTCTCAACCTCACGCAGATGCTTTTAGAGCCAGAGATGCTTGAACAGGTCGATGCCGACGTACACTTGGTCGCCACCCTGCTCTCATTGAGCCGCGTCATTCCAGCAAAAACTAAAGATACGGCACGCCAGGTGGTACGCAAAGTCGTCAACGAGCTAGAGCGCAAGCTGGCCAATCCACTGCTACAGGCCGTACGAGGCAGCCTTAATCGCTCAACCCGCAGCTATCGACCGCGCCAGAACGAGATCGATTGGGATCGCACTATCCGCCTCAACCTGAAAAACTACCTGCCCGAACAGCGGACAGTCATCGCCGAACGCCTGGTGGGACACGGACACAAACGCTCCTCGCTGCGCGATATTGTGCTCTGCGTCGATCAAAGCGGCTCCATGGCCTCCTCAGTAGTCTATTCAGGCATCTTCGGTGCGGTACTGGCCACGCTCAAAGCCGTCAGCACACGCATGGTCGTCTTTGACACCGCCGTTGTCGATCTGACCGATGACCTGCAAGATCCGGTCGACCTATTGTTTGGCACGCAGCTAGGAGGAGGAACCGACATCAACCAGGCCCTGGGCTACTGCCAGCAGGTAATTACGCGGCCCTCCCAGACCATCCTGGTCCTGATCACAGATTTATATGAAGGAGGAGACAGGCAAGGTATGTTGCGCAAAGCCGCTGAACTGACCAGCGCCGGGGTCCAGGTGGTGTGTTTGCTTGCATTGAGCGATCAAGGAGCGCCATCCTACGATAAACACAACGCCGCCGCCCTGGCCCAACTGGGTATTCCAGCCTTTGCCTGCACACCAGACCTCTTTCCAGATCTGATGGCCGCCGCTATCCAACGGCAAGACCTCAACCTGTGGGCCGCCCAAAACGATATTGTCACCAGCCGGGCAGATATATAAAAGCTATTATTTGTTGCTAAAGTCCTTTGTGTTATGTACAAAGGACTTTAGCAACAAATAATATCAAAGTATATAAAAAATGTACAAACGAATACGTCCTTGACTTTCTGAAGACTTTCAGGTATACTTTATTTATATCAAATTTCCTCAAGGAGATATCTACGTGTAGCATGAGCATACCACGCCACTGATAGCAATTCACCAGGTAACTTACCACCTTTAATAATGCTTGCTTTTTAGCGCCCTGGTTTTTATTGCTACCAACCTCCAATGCTCATGGATCATCCCCCTTCTACCTATGTTGCATTCTTGTAGCTTTTTGTGCTGACAAGCCCTTGCCTGCCGCCAAATTGCAACTTCCGATGAAGTGCTGTGTACCTCATGAGCAGATTACAATTTCTCTAAGCGCGAGAGGCACACTACCCCCTCTTGCTACTCCAGCGGCAGAAGTGAGGTGCTCTACTCTATGTTATTATCATGCAAAGAACTGACTAAATCCTACGGCAACCACACGGTTTTACAGAACATCGCATTCGTGGTCAACGCCAGCGAACGCATCGGCATTGTTGGCCCCAACGGGGTTGGCAAATCAACGCTGTTGCGCCTGTTAGTCAGACAAGAAGAGATCGATAGTGGAGCGATAACGTATGCGCCAGGCATCGAATTCGGCTATCTTCCACAAACCACCCTGACTTCTACGGACAAAGTATCCAGGATTTGATTCTGGCCTCGGTTGGCAATCTCAAGCTACTAGAGGAACAAATGCATGCCCTGGAAGCAGCCATGGCCAATGCTGACGCGGAACAACTCTCCTCCCTGATGGACGAGTATGCAACGCTCTCAACGCGCTTCCAGGATCGCGGTGGTTACGAGCTTGATTACAAGATAGACCTGATCATGGCAGGGCTACGCCTGAACTACCTCGAACGCACCCGTGCCATCGAAACCTTATCAGGTGGCGAAAAAGCGCGCGTTGGACTGGCAACCTTGCTACTATCCTCACCAGAGATCCTGCTCTTAGATGAGCCCACCAACCACCTGGATTTTGTCAGCATGGAATGGCTTGAGAATTATCTCTCCTCATACCAGGGAGCCGTAGTCATGGTCTCACACGACCGCCAATTTTTAAATAAAACCGTGAATACCATGTTTGAGATTGATGAGTATAGCCATCAACTCAAGGTATACATAGGGAATTATGATGCCTATATCGCCGCCAAACAGGCCGAGCGCAAACGCTGGGAGAACGAGTATGAACAGCAGCAGGAAGAGATAAAAGAGCTGCAAAAGCGCATTCGCACAAGTGGTCGCCAGGTCGGGCACAGCAATCGGGGCACCCGGGATAACGATAAATACGCACGCTACTTCTTTAGTCAGAACGTAGAGAGCGCCGTGGCCCGCAACGTGCGTGCAGCGCAGATGCAGCTAGAGCGGATAGAAGCGGATCCCATCCCCAGGCCGCCCGAGCCGCTACAGGTAAATTCGCAGTTCCAGGCCGAGCCATTGCAATCCCAGCTGATCATCCAGTTGGAACAGATCAATAAAAGCTTCGGGCAACGTGAACTCTTTAAACAGCTCAACCTGACCATCGAGCCACAAACCCGTATCATGCTAACAGGTCCCAATGGCATGGGAAAGACGACCCTGCTCAAACTCATCAACGGTGATGAATCTCCTGACAGCGGCTCAGTGCAGATCGTTGAGGGGGCACGCATCGGTTACCTGGCCCAGGAATCCGTCTTCCCCGACCTGGAAAAGACAGTGCTTGAGGTCTATAAGTATGACCAGATTGGGTATGAAGGAGAATTTATCGGGCGCTTGCTTGGCTATGGCTTCTTCCGCCTGGAGGATATACACAAGAAAGTTGGGCAACTCAGTATCGGACAGAGAAGGAAACTAGAGATTGCCTGCCTGCTGGCCGCCAGACCCAACGTACTGCTGCTCGACGAGCCGACCAACTACATTAGCCTGGACGTACTCGAAGCGGTTGAAACAGCACTGCTACACTTCAGCGGCCCGATCATCGTCATCTCACATGATCGCTGGTTCATCCAACGCTTCGGCGGCACGATCTGGCAGCTGGTCGATGGTCATCTCAAACAGCGAGCAGAGGATGAGCAGCTAACGCGCTCCTCAGCCGAATAAGATCCTGGCTATCACATTACAACGAGCTGTCCCTTATCTTATATAGCAGTGAGGGACAGCTCCATTTATAAAACGCAGCAAAGTTCAGGATTTATGTGAAGGAGCTTCGATACTGGCATCAACCGATGTAGAACCAACGGGAAGGGGTAATATGATCGCGAACAGGCTACCTTTATTAGGAATGCTTTCCACCTCAATACGGCCGCCATGGCGCTCAATAATAAGCTTGGACATATACAGCCCCAGGCCAAAACCCACGCTCGAACCGGTTTGAACCTCAACACCGGGTGCGCGATAAAAACGTTCAAAAATAAAGGGCAGCATATCGGGCGGAATGCCCACCCCCACATCATTCACACTAATAGAATAGGTCTTTTCCTGCACAGCCAGCGTCACATCAATGGGCGAACCGGCCACAGAATATTTACGCGCATTGGATAATAAGTTTATTATCACCTGGCCCATACGCTCCACATCCACCTCAGCCTCAAAGTCTTGCGTGGGCATATGTGTATGAACAACCGGACGTGGATTGGTCCCAGATACATATTCATCAACCAGGCGCTGCACCAATTCAATAATATTACAGCGCTGACAATGGAGGGCAAACATACCAGTCTCAATTGAGGAGATATTTAAAAGGTCATTAACCAGCACCTCAATACGGCGAATAGAATTCTCCATACTGACCAGGCTAGAAACCTCGGGAGAGCTAGAGCGGATCAAGCGGCGATGTAATAGCTGGGTCATCCCCTTCAAACTTGAAAGAGGGGTTTTTAATTCATGCGACGCCATATTGATAAACTCATCTTTAGCCGCATTAGCCTCGATCAGTTCGCGGGTGCGTTCCTGCACGATCAACTCAAGCGATTTGGCATGTTGCTCCAGAGCTTTCTGCTGTTCCGTGACCCGTCGGCGCAACTGCCGCGTCTGGGTTGCCCGGCGCAAGGCCGCAATAAAATACTCACGGTCAATTGGCTTCTGAATAAAATCATATGCCCCACCGCGCAGCGCCTGAATAGCTAGATTGTGATCCCCATGGCCAGTAATTAAGAGCGTAGGCGTATCCGGTCGGGTTGCCTGTATTTTTGAGAGAAGCGCCAGACCATCCATACCAGGCATCTTGATATCGCTTACAATAGCATCGTAATCGTTGGCCTTGATCAACTCCAACGCTTCCATAGCAGTATCAGCGGTATCAACCTTCACCCCAGGCATACGCAGATACAATGCCTGGGGCAACGCCTGTAGCAAGGCGGAATCATCATCAACAATGAGAATATACGCTTCGATCATAACAACAAATCACTCACTTCACATCTCATGGCGGCAGCTGGATCAAGAATGTAGCTCCCTCGCCAGGACGATTCTCAACCAGAATAGTTCCTTGATGCTCCTTGATAATGCCATATGTAATAGACAAACCCAGGCCAGTTCCCGCTCCAACATCTTTTGTCGTAAAGAATGGATCGAAGATACGCTGCTCAAGTCCTTCAGGAATGCCAGGGCCAGTATCACAAATGCTAATATCAACTGTCTGATCGTTAACTTCGCAGGAAATCGTAATCACCTTATGGGACACATCACTCAGAGCATCCCGGGCATTGGTCAACAAATTGATAAAAACCTGCTCTAGCTGAATGGCATTACCATTAACCACTACATCCTGTGGTGGGAAATGAATAATAGTCTCAATCTGACGTAAGCGCAATTGCTCTTGCATCAAAGAGATCGAATTCTCAATGACCTCAGTAATCACAACTGGTTCACGGCTCACCGAAGCGGCACGCCCAAAGGTACGCAGATGAGAAATAATCTCGGTCGCCTTACGCACCTGCTGCATAGCATTATGGAGTTCCTGCAAAATGCGTTCAGAATCGGTATCAGCCATGCCTAATTCTATCAAGTCAATAGCATTGCCTACAAATAAACCAATATTATTGAGTGGATTATTCAATTCATGCGCAACACCAGTGGTTAGCTCTCCCAGCGTGGCCAGTTTTCCCGCCTGAACCAATTGCTCCTGCTTTTCACGTAATTCTAACTCGCGCCGCTGCACTTCCTGTGAGGTCTCTTTAAGATCGCTCATGATATGGATCATCGCTTTACGGCTATTCTCCAGGCGCAGATTAGATTGGTGAGCATCCTGAAGAATATGCATCAAGGCACGACGTGAATTATGCAAACGCTCCGTCTGCCTGGCCAGGCGACTACGATCATGCTCATAATCAGCCAGAATATGGATCATCGCCTTCCGTTGATCATTCAACTTACGATTAACCATATTCAGATCGCTTAGAATATGCATAAAAGCGCGACGGCGCTCCTCGCTCTTAACGATGCGCATCTCAAGCGAAGTATTTTTTTCCACCAGATTTTGATAAGCCTCGCGCAATTGCTCAAGGTTCATATCCTGATAATCGGAGACAGCAGGCGGCGTATGCACAAGCACTACGTCCATTTGCTCTGACCTCGTACCTTTTCCAGTTCGCGCCCCAGATTCTCAATCTCTTTTTCCAGAGCGATCATTTTCAGCTCACGACCCACCACCACTTCCTCAAACTTCTCAAGGTCCAAAATCTTCTCTTGCAATTCCGATTTTGATTCCTGCAGATCCTGCAAAATCTTCTCGTATGCGCGCATATCGCGCAGGATACCAATCGCGCCGATCGCCTTGCCATCTGAATCACGCAACGCCGAAGCATTCAGGGTCGTCGGAATCACCTCACCCGAAGCGGACCGTGGATTCAAACGCGCATTACGTGTGGTGCCGCGCTCGATCACCTCTTTAAGGGCCGCCAGGAACTCACGCGTCTCCTCTGCACTAATAAAGCGTGACAACGATTGCTCCAGGACTTCATCTGGCCGGAAGCCCAGCAGTTCATAGACCGCATCATTGGCCTGCAGGATCTTGCCCTCCAGGTCCGAGACGAAAATGGGGTCTGGCGCATTCTTAATCAAGCTATCGGCCAGCGCGCGAGCCTTATCCAACTCACGCATATCGCGCAGGATACCAATCGCGCCGATCGCCTTACCATCTGGATCGCGCAGGGCCGAAGCATTCAGGTCGTCGGAATCACCTCATTCGATGCGGACCGCGGATTCAGACGCGCATTACGTGTCGCGCCACGCTCGATCACCTCTTTGAGGGCCGCCAGAAACTCACGCGTCTCCTCTGCACTAATAAAGCGTGACAGCGATTGCTCCAGGACTTCATCGGTACGGAAACCCAGCAGTTCATAGACCGCATCATTGGCCGACAGGATCTTGCCCTCCAGGTCCGAGACGAAAATGGGGTCTGGCGCATTCTTAATCAAGCTATCGGCCAGCGCACGAGCCTTATCCAACTCACGCATATCGCGCAGGATACCAATCGCGCCAATTACTTTCCCATCTGGATCGCGCAGGGCCGAAGCATTCAGGGTCGTCGGGAATCACCTCACCCGAAGCGGACCGTGGATTCAGGCGCGCATTACGTGTCACGCCCCGCTCAATTACCTCGCGCAAAGCAGCCGTAAACTCACGTGTCTCCTCCGCACTAATAAAGCGCGACAGCGACTGTTCCAACACCTCATCATTCCTAAAGCCCAACAGTTCATAGACCGCATCATTGGCCGACAGAATCTTACCTTCCAGATCAGAAATAAAATGGGATCGGGCGCATTCTTAATAATGATATCAGCATCAAGTGAAGCAAGCGACTTACCACCTGGCTGTTGTGAGGTCGGAGTAGTCGAAGTAACATTATCGAGCATGAAGTCCTCCGCGCAATAACTAAAGCCTTGTATCAACAAGCCACGTCCGAACCACAACGCTCTGCCGCAGCCGTAGAGAGATAATTCAGCCGTTCATGGCAATTAGCATTGCCAAACGATATTGGAAAGTATAACAGAACTTTTTCCCAAAGTGCAAGAGCGGCCTACGCCATGAACTTCGCCCTGCGCCACGCGCCTGCACCCCATGCCGAGAGATCTACCACAACACCAAAATTACGCCCCCCGCAAAAAAGCCCAAAAAACTATTGACTTCTGCATATAGATGCGGTATTATACATCCCGTCAGAACAAGCCGGTGTGGCGGAACGGTATACGCGCTTGTCTCAAAAACAAGTCCCGCAAGGGTTGAGGGTTCGAATCTCTCCACGGCATAACCCCGCTTCTGGAGTCCATCGAGGTCTATCCCGTGCTCAAATCCCCTCCCAAAATCTACTGGTTTCCACGAAAATCCCTGGTCGTCTCCCCCTTTTCCTGTCAACTTTCCTGTCAGGATTCGGAACTTGAGACGTGCGTAAATTAAGGTAAGAAAACAGCCCGCTATCAGCTAGCAGACAGAAAAGCAGGCCATCACGAGAGAAGACTTTTTCTCGTGATGGCCTGCTTTCTACATATGACCCATTTATAACTCAGGCAAAATACAATCCATATGATAAGCTATCATCATGGATAAAGCTGATCATATACGCAGTATTGTTGTACCTGAGCGAGTTCGGCTGAGGGCCGAGCAATCAAGCTCCCAGACAAGACAGTGGCTTAAAGACCTCCCTAGTCTTATTGCCGAACTTGAGCAAGAATGGGAACTTAGCATTGGGCCAACCGCTTTCCGGAGGATCTTCGGCATACGTAGCGCCAGTAAAAACTGCAAGCGGAAATGCGGTCATAAAGATAGATATGCCGAGACCATACGGCTTTCAGCAAGAGATAGACACTATTATCCGTGCGAATGGCCACGGCTATGTTCGAGTGTTAAAGTTTGACTACGAGCGACGTGCCTTGCTTCTAGAGCCGCTCGGACTATCCATGCAAGATATTAAATTGGAGCCTAAGCAGGCAATACGATTGCTATGCAAAATACTTAGACAAGCATGGCTTGTACCATCTGGTGCGGATCAGACTATTAACGCCTTGGAGTACAAAGCGCAGACATTGGCTCAGCTCATAAGCGAGCTATGGGTCAAACTTGAACGGCCATGCTCTGAGAAAATTATCTCTCAGGCCTTGAGTTTGCGTGCGGCGCATGGATGCTTTTGACCGCGAACAATGCATAGTCGTACATGGAGACCCCCATCCAGCAAACGCACTTCAGGTACTTGCCCCACGTGCTGGAGCTGAGTCGGGCTATGTCTTTGTTGATCCAGAGGGCTTCCTCTGCGAGCCAGAATATGACCTTGGGGTGGTCATGCGGGACTGGAATGAGGAGTTGCTTGCAGCAGCCGATCCTCTTAGTTTAGCTCACGAATATTGCGAGCTACTCGCCAGGGAATCTGGCCTCGATGAAGCCACTATTTGGGAATGGAGCTTTATCGAGCGTGTATCAACTGGTTTATATATTTGCGCCTACGGCTCAAGCGAGCATGGCCAGCCATTTTTCAAACAGCACAACACTTGCTGGGATAGTGCGAGATCCATTATCTCTCCTTTGATTTCCTTATTGTAGTATCAATTTTTCTGGGTACGTTACAATACTATCTGCAACAGCTTTACCGTTTTTGATTGGCTACGCGGGAATAGTATGGTGATAATACTTGCAATTTACAAGTAAATTACTGCGACATTCCTTTTAAGGAGAAAAACGTGAGAAAATTAGTTGCTTCGATGCTCATGGCGATGGATGGTGTTGTTGAAAATCCACAGTGGACTTTTCAATTTAGAAGTGAAGAATCACAACAATATAAATTCGACGAGCTTTTTGCCAGCGATGCACTCCTACTGGGACGCAGAACCTATCAGGAACTTTCAGCCGCCTGGCCTGGTGCTACTAGTGCATATGGCGAAAGAATAAACAATATACCCAAGTATGTTCCAACCACAACGTTGCAGGAAGCTGAGTGGAATGCCACCCTTATCAAGAACAATGTTGTAGAGGAAGTAACCAGATTGAAACAGGAGTCTGGTCAGGATATATTGATATTTGGGAGCGTTGAGCTCATTCATTCGCTCATGCAAGAGGATCTCATTGATGAATACCGTCTCATGGTCTTCCCCATTGTCGTAGGAAACGGGAAGCGGCTTTTCCACGGTGAGAGCCAGCAAAAGGGATTCAAGCTTGTTCAATCGCAACCATTCGGCTCTGGTGTCGTGGTCCTCACATACGAGCCACATCGCAAATAAAGAGGAGGTGAGGGTCCTACCTTATATTTGTGCATTCCCTGTTTGGCGCGAGTTCTCGCAGTATCGATGAGCACCGCGAGCTTACAATGCCCAGGCGTATCATCCAGTTCATGCAGGTGATACAATGAGCATCAGAGACAAAAGGAATGGAAGACAGAAACGCCAGGGAGTCATTGAGGCAGCAACAGAGCATATTATTGCTCCCATAAAGAACGCTACCAGGTAAGGAGAAAAGATCCGGTGCCTCCTTCTGTACACACAACGATACCACTTGAGTCAAAGGCGATACGCCAGCACATTCGCGCGCTGATTCGCCTGCAGTATCGCCTGCATCCACAATATAAATGGAGCCAAAGCATCCTACTATCAGGCCGCAGCAAACTGGCTCACGAAAGCGCGTACAGCCTATCACCTATTAGGACAAGATGACACATGGCACGCCTACCTCGCGGATCTGATAGAAGGGCATCAATACAAGTCGAAATTATTGCCACTCTTGATGGCATTCGCATGAATGGCATGGTCAAAAGGTTTGTCAATAAAGTGAAGTGGATCAAGCGCAGCTCGTATGGACAAGCTGGATTTCTACTGCTGCAACACCCTATGCTGCTTCATCCCTCTCACAGAGATGCTTCTTGCAAAGATCAGATGCGAGATGCCTCTTGAAATTGCCTTTCGCAAAGCAAAAAGAGAGGATGAGGTCATCTTTCCGAAGAGGTGTAAGACGGTGATGAAGAAGAAAGAGAGCGGTTTTCGCTACTTAGAACGGTATCAAGAAGGCCAGCATAGAGCAGTATGGGATGAGTTAGTTCAACTGGGCCCGGCAGTCTTTGATGATCAGCTCCACGCAGAAGCATTGGCAGTTACACGAGCGATGATGAGGCGTGTACGGGTGAATATTGAAACGCTGATTGCAAAATTACTTCAATGCGGATTTGTCTTTGGGTATGACGTTCGCCTGCACGAGCAACTAGTCCATTCATTAACTTCACCTCAAAACCGGAGGCAGTATCAAGAGATGAGGGACTGGGTCCATGAACAACCTCCTGTTTTCTTGCCGGCGAAACAGCGAGAAGAGGAGATTGCTGAAACTGAACAGTTTCTTGCACAGGACCCCTCGCTCGCAATATTTGTAGATGTGGGCGAATTAGAGCAGGAAAAAAGGCGCTTACAGCAAACAACATGCTCTATCGATATATTGGAGCAAATTGTGGGGCCAGTGCCTCTTGCCGTACGGGCATGGTTCGAGGAGGTTGAAGCGGTGAATTTCTTTGGGTATCATCCACAATGGAGCAAGCTGGTCCCTTCTTTTCATGAAATGCCTTCGTGGAAGCACATAGTCTCTGATTCTTATTTGATGTCTTCCTGCGATCCTTTCCAGATCTGTGCATTGAATGAGCAAAAAATCGCATCTTTAAAAGAAAAGTATCTATTAAATAAGGCCTGTAGTTTTGAATTTGCTCCAGATCGGTACTTTAAAGATTACTGTGGTGGGAGCAGCACACCCTATACATTCGGTTGATCCTTGCGTCGCCAGGCGTTGGTCTACCAGGGATGCATCATCGACTGATCCTTTCAATCTATGATAGAGAATGAGAGTTTGGCTATGAGCACACATCGAAAAAGAGGAAAAGGCGAGCGAGCAATGCTATCAGCATACTTTTTTCCTGGTGCCGATCTTCTCGGCAACATATACTGAGGAAGCGTTGTATTGAATGATACGCTGGTCTCAGTCACAAGCTAGCAGTCACAAATACGAAAGAAAAGGAAGTTCCCTAATATATGAAATGTATCGTCCGTGATGTTCATCTCTTCTACGAAACCTATGGAACAGGTACTCCCATCATTTTCTTGCATGGGTTTTCCAGTGACCACCGCCAGATGGAAGGCTGCATGGAACCTCTGTTTACCCAACAGCACGGATGGCAGCGGATCTATCTCGATCTGCCCGGTATGGGGCAGACACCTGGCAGCTCGTCTATCCAGGGGACCGATGACATCCTCGATGTGGTCGTCGATTTTATCGATGCAGTCATCCCTGAACAACCGTTTCTTCTGGTGGGAGATTCGTATGGTGGATACCTGAGCCAGGGGGTGACCTTACAAGATCACGAACTCTTAGCGTACGGTTGGTTCAGCCTCGAATCGCTTCAATTAATGCAAGATAAGCTCCGGCTCCCAATCCTGTTAGGGCATGCTCAAGAGCTGCTTACATCTCTTCCACTCGCCGCAGACAGATAAGAAGACAGGCGAAGTCAACTATTGCCTGGCTCAAGAGTAGATCAACAACAGACACCTAAAAAGTATTACGAGGACAAAGGCTACAAGCCCCAAGATGTTGCCTTTGCTATTATTGGTGCTGGACTAGCTAATGCTATTGCTTTGGTTGCTCTCACTACCCCGTTTACCCTCTGGAACACGATTGTTAGTATCATTATCCTTTGCATCCTTCAAGCCTATGCTCCCGCTCTTGACTCCAGTCGTCGTCTCAACCGCGCTTACGCTGCTACTTGGTCCATTTCCTTCCTCGTACAGCCGCCTGAGGGGTTTTTATTTCTCCGCTTTTCGGCAACCTACGGCAATTATTGAATCTCAACATTTTAGCACTTCAAATCCCTAGTAAAAAGTTACACAGTTTGGAGAGTTATCAGAATAGTTTCCATAAAAAATTGTCTATAGACTGTTAATCTCGCCTGGCATGCTAAAGAACAGCAAGACATTAATTCGTGTTTAACTATTACACCTTCCTTTTCTCTGCCGAAATGCTGCGTCCCTCTTTGTGGCTGCACTTTCCCAGCATAAAGCAAGTATAGGCAGACAGAAATACCCTGCATATGAGACAGTAAACAAGAAACCTGTAATTTCTCTCACTTTGAGCGCCGAAACACTAAGGAACGATGTGATATATTGAAAGAAAAGATGGTAATGTAGGCAGCACGGCCTACTTAATTTTCCCACCACCATCGGCCCACAGAACCACAGTAATGCACTTATTTTGGTTATGATATACTGATTGAGATCAATCGATCATAGCGGCCGGTTCGGCATTGTAAAGCGAGCCTTTGATTATGAGCATGGTAAAGAATCTTCCAGCCCTCTGTTTTCAATGCGATAAATCTTTGTGCGGCCGCAAGGGCCTCTTCTGGGGTGGAGAAGCCGACATTTTCATCTTTTTCGAAGTAGATACCTGAGACATCTCTAAATTGCACGCCTGCTAACCATCCTTTATGCCATGTCTCTATCAGCTGGATATACACTTTATTAAAGTTGACCAGGGTCGCTCGCTTCGCCTGATAGAGTTGTCCCTCACTGATCTGCTTTTGCCACACAAAGTCTATCTTATTGATGAGTAAGGGCAGTTTTGCTGTCATAAGTGCCTCACCATAGTGTCTTATAAAGATGTTATCTTCCGGGCCAAGCTGTTTGAGTTGTTGAACGAGGTTGCGCACATGTTCTTCCTCTTTGCAGAATACAAGCAGCGTTTTCAAGGCATGCTCGGGCGTGAGAAAAAGTTGATCAACAGCCGGTTCAAATATCACGCTACGCGCACCCGAAAAATGTAAGACGGATTGCCAGCCCTGGCCATAGCTATGGCCCAATTTTAGAGTAGCCTCAATCCCTACCACTTGCCTGCGTTCCCACGATCGGTAGACGGCCTCGGTCTGTGTGAGATGGTACAGAGTAAAAATGGTTCCATCCACCTCCAAAAGGTCAGGCGAAAAATAATTCTCTGGATCAACATCTACAGATCTGGGTGGCACATAAGAAAAGGTTTGCAGATCTTGCTTGCGCTCACGCATGGCCTCCAATACTTTACGTACATTGTGTTCATCAGCAAGAAATTCTTCAGTTGCTTGAAGAGCAATCTCTGGAATAGGGAAGAGTGTGCGTGCAGCAAGCTTGAGCTGGATGCGAAAACGGCCATTCAGGCGTAGACCTCCCCACCAGCCTTTATCAGGAACATGCTCAAGAAAGAGATCAGCCTTGATATCTCCAAGAGTACGTGGCTCGGGCGCCTGGTACAAAATATAATCTTTGCCACCAGAAAGCTGGATAAAGGCACAACCATTAATGTAGAGGCGAAGCTGCTCGCCGTCCTTGTTTTCCTGTTTGTTATCCATGCCAATAAATACAACTCACTTCTTACTTTAATGCATATATATTTATTATACCTGCAATAAACGCCTTTATACAATGTTGTTTTTGGAAATACTTTTCGTATCCAGATAACAAACTTTAACTTACATATTCTGTCTAAGGTGCATAACAGGCATTCTCTGACACGCATCTGTATGTTCGAGCTAAGCTGGCTCTTTTATGACTACGATTTCTCCTTGCCGCTTGATTATAGCTGTATGTTCTTCATGAGCTGATGAGAGATACCGTTGATGAACTCGCGAGCTGCACGTGAGATCGAGCCGACGCGGCGATAAACGAGGGCAAAGATAAACTCTTCTGGTAAGTCGGTGATCGGGAGCAGTAGCAGGTCATTGCCAACCTGTGACGAGCGTATTAAGGCGGGAAGTGTCAGGGTCACACCGATACCCTGCCTGACCATCTCTTTGAGTCCCTCAACCGATTCGATCTCAACCAGGGGCTGTATTGATAGCCCACGCTGGGCAAAGATGCGCTTGGTGATCTGTCCCATGCGGGAGGTCTGGTCCAGCAGGAGGAGCTGTTCACTGGTGATGTGTTCCAATGTGACGGCTGGCACATTCATGCGGGCCAGTTGATGTTGTGAGGAAACGAGCAGGTGGAGCGGCTGGCGAAAGAGCTCTTTGACGATCAGCAGTTCTGATTGCAGATGTGGATCGAGAACCAGCCCTAGCTCTATCTCTCCCTGCTCTACCATGCTGATCAATTCGTCGGTATGGTTGACACGTACTTTCAAGCGCACCTGCGGGTAATGCTGATGAAACGCGGCAAAGAAGGTGGGCAAAAAAGCGCTTGCCAGCGATTCAACGCAGCCAAGGCGAATTGTGCCGCGCTGCCCACTGTGTAATTCGGTTAACCATTGCTGACCCTCCTGCAACTGTTCCATGGCGTTTCTGACGTAGAGCGCAAACTCCTGGCCCTCGGGCGTCAACACGACGCGTTTCTTGTGGCGCGTAAAAAGCTCGACCTCTAGCTCTCCTTCCAGTGCCGCGATCTGGCGGCTCAAGGCGGATTGCGCGACGAGGCAGAGTTCAGCGGCTTTACGAAAGTTTTGTGTTTGCGCCGCCGCCAGGAAATAGGTGAGTTGATGAAATTCCATCCTGCTCCTCTTCGTGGGTTGATCTCACTGTGAGATCAACAATATATCAAATAAGTGTTGGACGTATCAACTACTCTCCCCTATACTTTGTGTATGAGCATTCTAGCGCAAACCCTTCAAGGAAGAAGGAACGAGAGCCATACTCGTCAGAGTTAAGCAGGCTCATGAAAAGAGAGGAATATTTAATGACAGCTGATTCATCGAATACAAGTGATATTCAGAAAGCGCAGGTACAGGCTTACTTTAGTCGTACAGCGGCTAACTATGTCACCAGTTCGTCTCATCGCACGGGTAGTGATCTGCAACGTTTAATTGAGCTCGGCGAATGGGATGCTGCTCTGCACGCGATCGATATCGCTACGGGCGGGGGCCATACCGCCTTAGCAATCGCTCCGCATGTTGCACAAATCACTGTGACTGATCTCACGCCAGCCATGCTCGAACAAGCTAAAGCCTTTCTTACCGGGCAAGGGGTAACCAATGCTCAATATCGTATCGCCGACGCCGAACAGCTTCCTTTCGCTGACAATTCATTTGATCGCGCAACCTGTCGTATTGCGCCCCACCACTTCCCCAATGTATCTCAAGCGGTGAACGAGATTGCCCGCGTACTCAAAACACACGGTCTCTTTCTCCTCATCGACAGTTGCGCCCCGGCTGATCCAGAATTAAATGCCTTTCTCAATGGCATAGAAAAATGGCGTGACAACTCGCATATCTGTTCTTACACCCAGGAACAATGGCAAACCTTCTTTCAGGAAGCGGATCTGGAAATTGAGCGTGCTGAGATGTTTCGGCGTACCCACAACTATAGAGAGTGGACAACGCGCTCGCAATTGTCCGCAGAAGAAACTAGTCAACTTGAAGCGCACATCTTATCGCGTTCTCAGTCAGTGCAAAGCTATTTTGAGATCGTCAAAAACGAGGCAGGACAGCTCATCAGCTTTTCAGCAGATTATATCTTGCTAAAAGGACGCAAAAAGTAGCCCTATAAAAGATAGAGAGCCTGTAACATATAGTGCAATACTATAAGGTATGGGCTCTCTATGGTGTCTTCAGAGAAGATTGCTATGTTCTTCTCTGAATGATAAGGCATCTATTCATGCCCATCTCCATAATCTCCCTGCCACAACCTCCTCATCTCTTCGTTGGTCGCGAGCAACTCGTCCAATGTCCCTTCTGCGTCGACCCTACCATCCTTGAGGACTATGATGTGATCGGCACGTTGCAAGGGGGCACGTCGATGCGTAACGACCAGGCAAGTGACATCTGCGCGCTCAAAGATGCGTTCCCAGAGGGCCTGTTCGGTCTCGACATCCAGCGCGCTGGACAGGTCGTCGATCACCAGCAACTCGGCGCCCCGCACCAACATGCGCGCCGCCGCCGTGCGTTGTACCTGCCCTCCTGAGAGCTTGACGCCACGCGTGCCCACGGACGTCTCCAAGCCGACCTTCAACTCCTGTACGTCATGTTCCATAACGGCACCCCGCACGGCGACGGCCAGGGCCGCAGGGTCGTCGGGTAGCCCCAGCAGGATGTTCTGCTTCAGCGTCTCGCTGAACAGGCGCGGCACCTGGGCTGTATACGCCGCATGGGGCGGCACCAGGAAGGATGCCACGTCATCCACAATGTGGCCGTTCCACTGAATCTTGCCCGCCTCCTGGGGCAGCAAGCCCAGGAAGGTCTGCAGGAGCGTTGTCTTGCCCGCGCCGACGCGCCCCGTCACCACCGTCAGGGTACCACGCGACAGGCACAGGTCCACCGAATCAATGCCACGTCCCGATTGCGGGTGGCGATAGGTCAGCCCGCGCACCTCTAAGAGAGTCAACCGGTCGGTCGCGCTACGCGCTGGAGGGGGCACCGTGGGTAGAGGTCCGCGCAGATGCAGCGGGATGTGTTCCACCAGCGCGGTTGGTGGTGCATCCCCCAACAAGACACCCATACGTGTGAAAGCGACGCCAGTTTGTTTGTAATGGGCCAGGAACTGGCCGACCCCGGAGGTAAAGTCGGCGATGAAACCCAGATACAAGACAAACATGGCAAAGTCACCCACCGTCAGGCTTCCGTTACCCAACCGACCGGCGGCCAGCAGCATAATCAGCGCGGTACCCACACTCACCGTATTGGACGTGATGGCATTCAGGGCCTGGGTCGCCACACGATCGACCAGCATAGCTTTACGGCGCTGCTCGTTCAGCCGTCGGAAGCGCGCCATGATGCGCTCTTCGGCGCCCGCGGCCTGCATGGTTTGCGCCGCCGCCAGGATATCGCCGATAGCTCCGGTGACCTGGCTGGTGGCCTCACTACTGGCTTCACGGCAACGGCCCAACGCCGTGCTCGCCCGCCGCGCTACCAGCGCCACGATCACGAGGGCAGGATGGTAATCAGCGTCATGCGGACATCGATCTGCAGGAGCATCAGGAATGCCACCACGGCAAACAGGCCCTGGCCCGTAATCTCATCGCTCCAATCTATGCAATCCTCAGCCTGATAGGCATCGTCGCGAAAGCGGCTGATAGTCTCACCCACAGAGTAGGGCAGGGCATAGGCGCCCGGCCGCTGCAGGACAAGCCGCAGCAAATTGCGACGCAACAGTCCACTCATGGTGAAACGCATGGTGATCTCGACAAAGCCGGCAGTGAGCCACAGGACCACACGACTTGCTGCGAGCACTACCAGCAATAGAATTAGTCCTGTCGTGTCCATGGGCACGTGCGCCTGGCCGGTAAGCGTATCGAAGAAGGCACGGGCGATCAGCCCGACCAGGAGTATCAACACGTTACCCATTCCCCACAACAACGCGTGGGACAGGTAGAGCCACGGCTTATAGCGAACCATTTTTACCAGGTAGCGCCAGGTTGGGAGTTGCTTCATAGGGTCACCTCCTCAGTAGCGACCCGCAGCAACCCGGCAAAGCGCGAGTTGGGATCGGCAGCCAGGGCAAACCGCGATCCATACTCGCGCACCTGCCCGTCCTCCATGACCAGTATGTCGTCGGCATAGGCAATCGTGTCCAGCCGGTGCGCCACAATGATGCCGGTACGGCCATCGAGCAACCGGCCCAGCGCCGTTTGCACCAGTCGATCTGTGGCCGGGTCCAGGCGCGAGGACGCCTCGTCCAGAATCACCAGGTCGGGATCGCGCAACAAGATGCGCGCGCAGGCCAGCACCTGTGCCTGCCCGGCTGAGAGTCCAGCACCACCGGGCAAAAGTGGGGTGTCCAGCCCACACGGCAGTTCTCGTAACCAGGCGACCAGACCCAGCGTTTCTAGCACCGCCATAATGCGCTCATCCGGCACGCCGTCATCGAACAGTGTCAGATTATCGCGTACGCTGGCATGAAAGATGTTCACCTCCTGGGTAACCAGACCGATGCGCGCACGCACCTGCGCGAGATTCGCCTCACGCAGGTCCACGCCCCCAGGCGTACGGCGCCCACCTGAGGATCGTAGAAGCGCAGCAGGAGCCGCGTCAGCGTCGTCTTACCGCTGCCAGTGCGTCCCACCACACCCAGCACGCGGCCCGGCGCAAGCGACACGCGGACATCACGCAGAACCGGAACATCCTCTGCATAGCCGAATGAGACGCCATCCCACTCCACCGCCAGCGGACCGGATGGCAGTGCGACACCGGGACCATCGACCACGCGCGGAACCGTATTCAATAGCGCCTCGATACGCGCTATACTGGCGTCCGCCTGCTGTAGATCCTGCATTTCATTGCGGATCTGCTCAGTCGGCTGGCGCAGCATCTCGGTACACTGAAAGATCAGGTAGACCATGCCGAGGGTTAGCGCTCCAGACCTGAACAGCATAGCCCCCAGGGCAAAGGCGGCCGCCGTGCCGAGTGCGAACAGCCCCTGACTAGTGGCGACCATGCTGTAACCCCACATCTGCGCCTTGCGCGTCACGGCCAGCCACGACCGCATCATCTCAGCACAGCGACGCAGCACAAATGCCCCGGCCCCACTGGACTTGATATCCTGCAGCCCGGCCAGATATTCACCCAGGAAACCATAAAAATCGGCGCTGGCCTGGCGATCCGCGGCCCAGGAAGGGGTTGCAAGTGCACGGATACGCAGCATGGCGATCAAGGCCAGCACGACAAAAGCGCTCATGGCCAGCCCTACACGCCAATCCACATGATAGAGCAAGCCAAGTACACCCAACAGCAAGATCGCGTTGCCGAGCACATAGACCACAAACCGTGAGAAGAAGCGAGCCAGCGTGGCCACGTCACCGTCCACGCGCTCAATCAACTCGCCCGGCGTATGGGCCGCATGAAACGAGGCATCCAGCCGTAGCAGATGAGCGACAAGGTCAGCACGCAACGCATTGGTGGCTGCCCAGCTCACATTCTCGGCCACATAGGTTTCGGCGACCGCCAGACCCTGTCCCGCCAGGGCCAGTCCCATGGTTAGCAGCGCCAGAATAATCAGATAGTTCATAGCCCCACCAGAGGTAGCCTGGTCGATAAAGTAGCCCGCCAGTAGCGGCGTGCTTACCTGAACACAGATGGTGGAGAAAAGGATCACAGCCAGCAGGCACATCCACACCCACTGAGGGCGCAAATAGTGAGCCAACAGTCGCCAGTAGCGGTTCAATGGCTGGAAGAGATTAGTGGTCAGTAAGCGCCAATAGCGTTTAAACTGAACATGCATAAAACTATTTTTTCCTTTCGGGAAAGAGCACACATGTGTATTTTGAAACATGAGCGCACACGGCATGCGTATGCAGCACATTCTCTGCTCAAAAAGAAGAGAGGATGATAGCCCACGATGAAGTAAGGCTATGGGTGGTGGAGAGCTGTAGTGTTGAACGGGAAAGAATTTGCCGCCATTCGTGCTAAACAGGCAGGCAAAAATAGCCCTGAGAGGCCAAGTGGACTGGTTATGAAGGGCGAAAAAGAAGCCTACAGAAGAATACTTACCTGTAGTCTATCTACGAAAGGATATGGCCGTACTTAATAGCAGCGTAATCATAGCGATGATCCGCATAAAAACGACCTTGCTCAGTGGTAGACACAGCTCACTTAGCTTAACAACACCTTAGCTGTGAATAAGTGCATGATAAATGATACCTCCGCAAATAAGATAAATGAATAATAAATTATCCCTGCCCGAAAGTCAAGCCCTGACATGAAACGCCACTCAAAATCCATCCGCTCGAATAAAACTGTTTGCTGCAAGGAACCATATTACTTTGCATCGGTGGAGAGAGATTTGCTTAAAGCTTTATCGCTGCCATGAATAGACAGAGATAAATGGCCCATTTACGTAAACCATTAATACTAAAAGCGATATTATCACAAGCTCTTATGCGATTATAATACTGTATGGCTCATGAGTATTTCTGTGTTATATATTTATTAAATTCAATGTTTATTATGGAGGCTTAAATGCCTGAACCACCTGGGCAAAAAGTTTTTCGTTCACCTTATCCATCTGGTCAGCTATCGCAACATCCTGGTCAGTCTTCACATGGACAGCAGCCGATAGGGGGGAACCATCCTAATCCAGGTATAGGGACGAATAACAATCAACTCGCTGGCACACCACAGCCAAAAATGCCATCACCGTATATGACCAAACCATTATCAGGTGCGCAGTACGGTGTACAGAATCCTCCTATCCAGAATAATGGGTATGCGTCAGGAACGGCATTTCCACCACAGCTCCCCAGCAATATACACGCCAACCAGAACAGGGGATTGCCACCAGATGTAGCTTCTCGCGCGAAAAAGAGAAGATTGATCCACAGGGTCCGCAATAGATATCAGCGACTCTCACTGCCTGGAAAAATCATGGCGCTTGTACTGATTTTTGTTATTTTGCTCCCATCCCTTTTAGGGGTGCTTGAGGCAATCAATGGAGTCATACTTTACAGTCAGGTAAGAAGTGGCGTCGGCCATTTACAAGCGGTCCAGGCTATTTTTAGCGGTGGTGCTAAAGGGGATTACTCAAAATATTTTGATCCTGATAAGCTTAAGCAGGCTCAGGCCGAGATTACTGCTGCGCATAGTGATTTTGCCACGCTGAGTGACGAATTTGATCATGATGGCTCGATTGGCTTTGCCAGTTCATTGCTGCCAACGCAGATCCATGCAGCCCGCTCACTGACACATATTGCCACAGATGCCACCATAGTAGGGGAAAAACTTATTTCGACTGCGCTTCAACATTCTCCCTCGATAGTGCAAACACTGCGCGCCAGTGCCGCGGATAAAGACACGGCCCACCCCAAGCCCTATGTCACCCAGGAAGTGTTTACAGCCCTTAATCAAGATCTGGATACGCTCTTACCAGTTTTTCAGGATATGAGCAACTACGCGCAAGGCGTATCCCTTGATGGTTTGCCACTCAGCGCAAGTCAAAGCCATATGATTTCATCACTGTTACCGTTGCTGCCAACCGTCACGACCCTCCTTGAGCAGGGGCCGGGCGTACGCGATGCACTTGGTTGGTTGATTGGTGTCGATCAGCCGCGCACATTTCTCCTGGAACCAATGGACAGCGCCGAGCTACGTTCTACCGGCGGCTTCACAGGACAATTTGGTGAGCTGACCTTCAATGGTGGTCATATGGCCAAACTTCAAATGAAGAATATTGGGGCCTACGAAGAAGATCATTCCAATAATCACGGTGGCTCTCCACCGATTGACAGGGCACTATATAACAAGGTCACACAGCAGAACGCGCCACCTCCATATAATGCCTGGTGGCCGATCGCCAATTTTGGTGTGCGTGACGCCACCGTCTCCGCCGATTTTCCGACCACCGCCAAAGTCATTATGCAGTATTATCAAGGTGAGTTCGGTACACATCTGAGCGGTGTGATCCTATTTACGCCACCCTTAATCAAACAAGTTTTACATGTCACAGGACCGATCACCATTCCTCAATATGGGGAAACAGTGACCGAGCAAAATCTTGAAGCCAAATTGCATTATTACCAATTGGATAATAAGGGCATCTATCGCGAGCAAATGATTGAGCATATACCTGACGCTGAACTCGCGCGTAAAGCCTTTACACAGCACGTCACGCAATCACTGATGGCGACCGTTATGCATCTACCGCTTACGCAGTTAGCTCCCATGGGTGCTCAAATGTTACAGGCAATGAAGACAAAAGACCTTCAAGTGTATGTGGATAATCCACAACTTGAAGACCTGGTTGCTAAATATGGCTCCACGGTATCGATGGATCGTTCAAACTCGCATGATGGCCTGTACGTTGTGCAGGAAAATTTGAGTGCCAACAAGGCGTCGCAGTATGTCTCAACCTCAATCAAGGATACGGTCACGCTGGATCAGCAAGGCAATGCCACCCACGCTCTAACGATGGTGCTGGATTATCAAAATCCGAAAAACGATACTGTCTACGGACCTAATACATATCGTGACTATATGCGTGTGTATGTACCCAAAGATAGTACACTGGTCAGTGGAAATGGTTTCTCACAACTGAGTCAGGGAGCATATTGTGGATTACCGTCAGAAGGTTTCCCGGCTTGCCAGCAGAATGTCTACGGCGATGGATCGCCGCTCGTCTGTAGCTCCTCAACGGTTGGGATTGATGATGCAACATTTTATTTATCTGGTCTGGGGGTAAATCCTGCTGCCGAGCTATACCCAATTGGAGGTCCTACCAACACAACGAGAAGCGACGAAGCAGGGCGTGCGATGTTTGGGGGCTGGGTGGTTATCCCACCCAATTGTAAAATGACGGTAACACTTTCGTGGACAGTACCTGCCTTGAGCCAGGGTGGTTATAATCTGATGTTCCAGCCCCAGGCCAGTGTCAACCCACAGGTGGATCTAACCGTGAAATCTACAGCATGTAGTTCTGGCGACGCACATTTCACTGGTACTATGAATGGCCAGGATACTATGTTCAGTCTGAAACAACAGGGGGCAAGTTGTTCTCTGCAGCATAAATAATGACTATGCCTCAAAACGGCAATCATGGCCCATATCGTATATGGGCCTCGTACTCAAGCCGGGGAACATAGTTCCCTGGCCCCCAACTAAAATGGCTACATATTTTTAATAACTGAGCAATAGCGCGCTTATTGCTTTATAATGAATGGCGTCGACTAAAATATTTTGAGCGTCATGGAGCTGTGCAATGCTAAAGGGTAGTGCAGTACACAAAAAGAGGTCAATCCTCTACTCCTTATTTCTGCTTAGTTGCATTTGTCTATTAAGCAGCTGTTCTCCATCTTTAAACGTATCTTCCAATAATAGTTCTTCCAATAGTAATTCTACAGGTGATAGTAGTCACGCTATAGTAAAAGCAACCCCAACACCTGATCCGATAAAAGATCAGGCTCAACTCATACTAAATAAAATGAGCCAGAATGACAAATTGGCCCAGATGATAATGGTTGAATTTATAGGTAGTGACTATACGGCCAGTGGGCTCCAACAAATGGTAGCCCAACAGCATGTAGGTAGTTTTTTATATCAGGATAGTGATCAGAATTTTACCTGGCCCAACAACACGCTGGATGCCATACATGCGTTTTCTGCCAAGGCCACAGCCGATGCGCCCATCCCCCCACTGATTGCTCTCGATCAGGAGGGTGGAACCGTTAGTAAAACATCCACCTTTTTCGGACCAACGCCTTCAGCGGAACAGTTAACGCAGTCAGGTGATCCAAATACAGCTTATAATCAAGCTAAAACAGATGTCTCACAACTTAAACAAATGGGTGTGAATACAAATCTGGCGCCTGTCGTCGATGTTGGCCCTGACACAACTATATACGGACCCCGTATATTTAGTGATAATCCTGACACGGTAGCAACCTATGCGGGTGCATTCATTAAGGGTCTACAAGACAATGGGATACCCGGAACACTGAAACATTTCCCTGGCCTTGGATCTTCCGATGGTGTAGATCCTCACGTTGGATTGCCGTCTGTTACAAAAAGTATAGATGATTTGAAGAAGGTCGATTTTCTGCCATATCAGAAAATCATCCAACAGGATAACCCAGCCATGGTTATGACCACAGATGTGGCAAATCAGGCGCTAGATCCCAATGTGCCGGCTGAGCTTTCTCCTAAAGTTATCAGTTATTTGCGCCATACACTTAATTTCAATGGTGTCATTATTACCGATGGACTATATATGGAGGGCTTATACAACGGTATTGCCCGACCGACGATCAACTCTCCCAGGTATGTGTAAAAGCAATCGTAGCAGGTAATGATATGATCGAAGGTCCATCTACACCCGCTCAAATTAGCGCTATAGAAGCGGCTCTGAATTCCGCCATCCAGGATGGCTCATTATCACAGTCACAGGTCGATCAATCAGTGATGCGCATCTTAATGATGAAGATAAAATATGGAATTATCAAACAGGCTGCCCCCCAAAACCTGGGCCAGGCCCTAAAGTAAAACAAAAAAGAAGCCCCAGGCCGCATTTATAGCGGCCTGGGGCTTCTTTTTTGTTTTACTCATTTCTACATTATTTATGGGAGGTGTGTCGATCCCGTGCGGGCGTGCGCTGACGCGCCCGCACTTGTTTTATAGTGTGTACTGTAGAAAATGTGCGCTGCACATTTTCTACAGTACACACTATAAAACATCATGAAACACAACACAATCACTAAAACAATCCTCTCTTATGGGGTGCAACACAATCACTAAAACAATCCTCTCTTATGGGGTGCAACACAATCACTAAAACAATCCTCTCTTATGGGGTGCAACACAATCACTAAAATAATCTTTTCTTATGGGATGCAAAAAGTGTGCAGAGCACACTTTTTGCATCCCATAAGAAAACAGGTGCGGGCGCGCCAGCGCACGCCCGCACGGCTGCAAGAAAAGTGGAGGGTCTCTCATTCGCAAGATGAGAGACCCTCCACTTTCCCTTTCTAATTCTAGAAGGCTAAAGTTTCTAGATAGAGGTCGGGTCACACACCGGTTGGCAACCACTGCTCGTTAGATCCACCAGTGTGGGAATATTGAATAATAGTGCCACCATTATCCTGCGACCAGAGATTGTCATTTAAGAGTTTGCCACTATTTTTATTAACGATGTCGTAGTAGCCACTATCTGTTGGTACTAATTGCCAGAGCTGATCGTCAACGCCGGTGTAGTTTTGCAACACAGCGGCTGCTCCATCGCTAGTGGAGGCCCCATCGATATCGAGTGCTAAACCGTTGGCATCACAGGTAATCTTGTAGTAGCCGCCACCAACAGAGGTAAAGGTCCAATGCTGATTGGAGCCACCATTGTCCGCCCACTGTTCCTGATGGGTACCCGCACCACCAGCGCTAGTATCATCCAGCACAAGATTACTGAAGCGATTGGACAGTTTGTAATGACCATCGGGTATAGGCTGTGACCCGGTAGGGGTCGAGGTCGCGGTTGGTGTTCCCGCGGGCGTGGTTGCTGTCGCGGTCGGTGTGCCGGACCCGCCAGATTGCGTATCGCCATAGACAAAACCGTTGCCAGTAAAGCCTACATAGACACGTCCTGGAATGTTCATATCACCATTAACCACATTGATTACATCATAGATGCCGAGAGGGTTGGCCGAGACCAGATCCCAGGTGACACCTTTGTCGCTAGAACGCCAGACACCCCACTGATCATTGATTTTAGCATTCGCATAGACGGTTGGATAAGAAGATCCGGGCAGCGGGGCACCAAAGCCAAAGGAATGTGATTCCTGGACGGCGCTGATTTTTGTCCAGGTATCGCCTTTATCTTCGGTATAGGCAAGCCCTCCCTGTGCGGTACTGGCCCAGACGCTACCAGCATGACCAGGAACCGCGTGGATCTGGCTGAAGACCCAGGCATCACTACCACCAGCCGGAGCACCGGCGGCCTTTTCCCAGGTCTGACCACTATTGCTTGAGCGATAGAAGGCTCCACTAGAGCTATAGATGTAGAAGGTCCCATCTACCTTATCGGAAGCCAGTAGCTTCAATTGACTGAGATAATACTGAACGTGTAAGCCTGTTACCCCATTGAAAGAGGTGAGCTCATGCCAGCTGGCGCCACGATCGGTCGAAACATAGGGATTGCGACCATAGGTTGGCAGCCAGACAATATTATTAGTATCAGTCGCCGAGACCGCGATATCGCCAGCAAAACGGTCATTGGAAGTGCTTGTCGCACTGAAAGGAGTCCAGGTCTGACCGCCATCGGTCGAATAGCCGCTATAATCCGGATTAATGAAACGATGATCAGAGATCGTAGCCACCAGGAACTGCGGATTGTTGCCACTATAATCCAGATCCCAGCCACTGGAAAACTTGTCATTCACCAGCTCTTTTTGTGGATACTGATCAGGATTCGCATGATAGAAGCCCTGGCGATCCCAGTTAGTGTTGACGGGTTGACCACCTGGCGGAGCAACAATATCGGTCGAGACCATCTCCTCGATCCCTTTACTCACAAAGTTCCAGGTAATCGTCGAGCCGCTAAGGCCATCAGCACGCCAGACACCAGTGCCCTGACCAAACCAGAGACGATCTGGAACCTGGGGATCGAAGATGATATTACCCACACTCAGCCAGTTCCCTTCATCCGTATTCGTAATCCAGGGGATATCGGCTGAGGCCAGAGAAACATTGAGGGTATCCCAGCTAGCACCCCCGTTGGTCGTGCGCCAGAGGTGTCCACCGCTGACCGGACTTGTCCCAACGATTATGCGTTGTGGATTAAAGGGATCAACGCTCACCGTCAGGTAGTTAGGATTACCACTTGGACTGACATCCTTCCAGGTATTGGTAGAAGGAGTATAGCGTTGCAGGTGACCATCGGTGACAGAAAAGTAAGCATTGCCATCGCTACCTACATCCGCAGCCTCGATCTCACTAGTGGTAGGATAGATATTGGTCCAGGAGTCACCACCATCTTTAGACTCATAGATACCGGAACCAGTAACGCCAGCATAGATAATATTCGTGCGACCATTGGTGGTACCACTGGTAGGATCAAAGACCACAAATTTGATGCCAGCCGGGCTGTTATCGCCCTGAGTATAGACGACGGGAACCATACTGCTAGAGATCTGAGACCAGGTATTGCCACCATCGGTTGTGCGCCAGAGTCCCATATTGCGCGACCCGAAGTAGACAACATTCTCGTTATTTGGGTCGATGGCCAGACGCTCACTCTCCTGGCGGTTATCCGAATTGCCAGAAATTTTCCAGCGCTGACCGTTATCGGTCCAGGTGCGACCCTGGTCGGTGCTCTTGAGGATACGGCCAGCCGGGGTATCAGTCGTGAAATTGTAGGTGATGCCGACCGCCGCGTACACAAGCTGGTTATTGGTCTTGCTAACCGCGACACTCTCCACATTATAGTCTGAAGGGGTCGGGTTGGGGACAGCACCAGCTACAAAAAGCTGGGTCCAGGTCTGTGTTGACTCATTCCATCGATATAAACCGCCAACATCAGCACGACCGTACAAAAGGCCAGGGGTTGTGGGCTGCGCGACAATACCCGTGATCCAACCACCGCCACCAATCTTGAGCTGGTTCCAGTTATAGCTCTGGGAGATATCAGCGGCATGAGCATTCTGATTAGATGCTCTGAAAGTAAAGAAAATGGAACACACTACTAAAAGTAGAGTTGCAAGCACTCCAAATAAGCGGGGCTTTGCACGTCCTTTGTGCATAATCAAATCCTCCTTAATATGATGTGGATACATGTTGGATACAATCCGTTTCTGCTACATTGCGTCCATTGCAGTAAGCAAATGAAGATTGCTTTGTAACACTTACATGTGAGAAAATCCTGTTAGTAACATCACCTCCTTTAATATCAAAGGAAAAGAAATAGGATAATTTCACAATAGGGAGAAAAATAAACTTAATTATTTTTCTTACATATGTTAATATAAGTATACGGAGGGGGAATATACCTGTCAAGCACTTGTATGGCATTAGGACATTTGGTACTAATCTTCCATGGTCAAGCTTAAATCGAGAAGAAAAAGGAGTGAATAGTGAGCTTATCAAGAGGATATATGGCTATTCTAGAGTAGCAACTAGACTAATTTCCAAGTATATACATGAGAATAAATAGTACTAGAAGTCGTATATATTAACATAACACCGAGAATATTTTTTTCAGGAAGTTGCAAGCGAGGAAACGAAGGAGAGATAATAGTGACACCGCGACACCTGCGAGCCGACACACGTGTAGAGGAACTCTGCAAGAGCTTACGTAAGTTGGCCTTTGAAAAAGGTCCTGGCGCACAGCTACCAACTGTAAGCACACTATGTAAAGATTTAGCGGTCTCCAGTGTAACTTTAAGAGATGCATTAGACCTCTTAGAAACTGAGCAGATCCTGTATCGTAAACGAAGTCTGGGGATCTTTGTTTCACCCAATATTTATCGAAAATCCATCCATGTTTTATTTGCGGCAGATAAATTGATTTCAGAGCTACTCTCTCCCTTCTGGGCCTTATTATGGCTACATCTTGAGCAAGAGGCGCAGCGGAGAGAGGGTTTTAAAAATGAAAGATACACCTTCCAGCTTGTGACGCAGATACCAGATATGGAAAATTCATTGCCAGAAGAGATCATACATATGTTGCAAAAAAAGCGGGTGGATGGAATATTAGCGATAGGCCTGCATACAGTAGGGATAGGCAAGGAAACAGAGCCAGCCATCCCATGTATTACATTTGCGGGTGGTGGAGATTGGCTGGTTATCATGGATACGGCAGAAGCAGGACGCCTGGCAGCAGGAGAACTGATACGACAGGGTTGTAAGAGACTGGCCTGCTGGCTGCCAAATATAGCCTACTTTAGCACTCCCGGGTGGAATGTTGGAGAGATACCACATCTTGAGATGGAGAATATGGCGGCCTTTACAAATTTTCGTCAGACTCTGCTTGAGCAAAAGATGACTTACTATCCTGAATTCATGCGGCAACCGCACCTTCCAATGTCCATGAAGGCTCTATCAGCGCAAGAGCAGGGATATCTCTTAGCAAAAGAAGTATTTGGAGAACAGAACAAACACAGACCAGATGGTTTATTTATTGCGGATGATTTAATTGCGGATGGGGCACTGGCGGCGTTGGAAGAATTAGGGATTCGTGTAGGTAAGGACATCAAGGTTGTCGCACAGAGAAATACTGGCTCACCCATCTTGTTCGGTCACCTACGAAAACTAACAGCGCTAGAGTTCAACCCGGTCGACATTACGCAAGCCATGTTCTCAATGCTTGATACGCTCATGAGCGGCCATAACTCGCCAGAAGCCATTACATGGATACGGCCTCATCTAAGCTAGAGATCACACCACTTGAACGTGGCACCAAAAAGGATACACGAGCATTGCAACCAATGCGCAGAGCACATTGGTTGCAATGAAAAAAGGTTCACTATGTGATGATTAGTAATGGTGTTTTCTTTTCGGCGGCTGGTTTCCTTGCGTGCCTCCTGTATTGTTCTGCCCACCATTGGCATTCTGGTTACCTGTACCTTGCGTACAAGCAGTGCTAGCTGGTGTTGTGCCCGCGACTGGTGTCGCGCCCGCTGCTGGTGTCGCGCCCACGACTGGTGTTGTACCCACTGCTGGTGTCGCACCCGCTACTGGTGTTGCAACTGGCGTTGTGCCCGCCGCTGGCGTGGTAGTATTACAGGCTGCGGCAACAGTACCTAATGTTGCCGTCCCGGTCGTGCCATTCGCGGCAACGGAACCACAGCCAACCACCATGTTGTTCTGGGCAGGATCAGTTACCGTGAAGAACCAGTTGTTAGGTATGGCTTGCACCCCCTGCAAGTTGTTTATCACAGCATTAGCCATGTTTTGACTATTGCCATCGGTATTTTCTTGCTGCGTAAAGATAGCCGTACCCATACAACTGTTTGTCACCACATTCACATTAATGGATTGGTTGGGATGATTTGGATAGGTGATATTCAATGCCACTGGTGCATTGCCGGCGGCCGTATCCAGATTAATAGTTGCCCCTCCTGTTGCGACCTGCTGGACACCTCCGGCACCGTTGCCTGTATTGCCGTTACCATTTCCTCCATTCGCCGGGAGTGGTTTTGCCGTAATGGTCGCCGCTGTTACAACACCATTACCATCTGTGGTAAGCGCGACTGGATTCTGAATGTTCAATGCACCAACGCAGTTGAGTCCTCCAGCACCCAGCGTCGTATTCAAACGATTGGCAAGGAAGGTAAACAGACTATTGGCTGTCGCACCGCCATCGGGTGATGGCACATTCTGGAATGTCTGCATATCCAGGTTCAAACGAGGTAGCGCCACATTGACGATATTCTGACAATAGGTGGTTGTGCTGGCATCGTTAAGGGTGGCAGCTGGATTCTGGTCAACACCCACACGATAAGCATTGATCTTATTCAGGTTGGGTTGGCCATTCACAAGTACAAAATCATCCATGGACGGGATCAAGGCGATAGGAGCTTGCTGATCAGCGGCTGCCTCCATCTCGTCCGTTGCCATTGTGGCTGTTGGGGTAGCCGGGTTTACCTGATCAGGGATGGTAAATGGCGTGCAACCAAGGGCAGGATCAATAATCTTGGAGACCAGGGCATTATCGCTGGGATTTCCAAGTGTCGTGGAGCCCTGTAACTGGGCCTGATTGGCCGCATTGAGCTGGGCTGTCTGACCATTGGCCGTGGCAAGATACTGTGTCTGCACATTGTCGCTTTGGTCCATATCGACAATACCGAAATCACGGGTTGAGGGACATGTCATGCCGTCTTTGGCCGTACCGAGCGCGGGAATGGTAATCTTTCCTGCCGCGACCAGCTGATTAGCAACCCTGAAAAAGTTGACGGCATTACAATAACCAAACTGTCCAAAGGGCGAATTCCCGAGACCATTCACACAGTTTCCAGCGTTCATGCCCCGTCCGCCAACACGCATTCTAACTTTTTGTGCGGCATTTTGGGCCTGCGCAGGGGTTTGTTGCTGCGCCTGAGCAGCGGCCGCATTATTGTTTTGCGCGGCGGCAGTCGTGTTTTGTGTCGCAGCATTATTGTTTTGTGTGGCGGCCTGCGCATTTTTTTGCAGCGTCAGGACTGTACCGTTGTCGCCAAACCAGATACCAACAACTGCTCCTGCTGGTAACTGAGGTACGACCGGGGCGACCGCTGGTTGCGTACCCTGGTCGACGACCAGTGGCTCATAAGCAGACATCTTGCCAGTCTGGGGGTCCAGAATGACTGCCTGCACAAAGGCGGACTGATTGACATTAGCTTCGTGGCAGGCTCCTTGTGCAGGATCAGTAGCCGCGAGTTGATAAGGGGTCGCGAGTCCCTGGGCTGTTAATGGATTAGCCGGGATCATCAGGGTGCAATTCATATTAACCGGCGCGGCCGCATGTGATCCCAGGCGAGGGATGATGACAAATACGCCGACGCCAATCAGCATGACAACGGCTGTTACAGCAAGGCCAATCAGCATCAGAGGCGAAAAACGCCGTTGCCTGCGCATATGCGCGGAATTTCTTAACATCTTTGCTGGATCACGTGGTTTTGTCAACATATATGTTATGAACCTCTTTCAAGACTGGTGGCAGCTTGCGTTCAACAAGCCGCCTTCAAAATCTCTTGTCTTCAATGTCCTAAAATTTCAAGTGCGGTGCACCCGCTACAGGAGTAGCTGTTGTAATAGTTGTATTTGTCGATGCTTGAACCATTGCAGCAGGCATCGTCATTGTGACACCGGCTCCCACCGTGGAAACCGCGTGGAAATCGAAGCTGTTGTCTTTATGAGGAGTAAGGAAGCCGGCTCCCTTTAGAAAGGCTGGTGCTGCGGCAACATTTTTGAGCAAGAGTGGAGGGAAGGCCTCATTGTCAATAGGCAACATGGCTCCGATTACGCGTCCCACGACGCGGTGCTCTGCCTCGACAGCCGCCAGTTGGGCAGCAATCTGAGCCAGGTCCGGGCGCCCTAATTGCGCCAACTCTTTTACAGCCGCCAGGTACGCGGCTACAAAAGCCGATTCTAATAGCTGCTGCGTCTTGAGGAAGAGTTCAAGATTCTTAAAAGTATCGCGGCCATTGGGAAAACTGAAGGTCCTGGCCATGGACTTTGCTCCTTGCTTATTGAGAAATTGGAGGTGGAGCTGTTCCTCAACCAATGTGGCTTTGATATTCACGCGTGTGGCTGGTTTGAGTCCCAGGTTATCGGCGTGGGAAAGGACCTGTGAGTAGAAGACAACTGCCAGGGTTTCCGCCGTCGCCGCAATGTTGAGAATAGCACCAATGGCTTGCTTTGTTGCAGCCGGAGTAGCCGGATTAGGGGCTGCTGCATGCGCTCCCTTGTTCTGCTGCTCCGTGAGCAATACCCCTGCACCTGCAACACCACCGGCAAACGCCAGTCCAGTTACCCCGACGATTGTCCCTTTCAGGGCGGAACGACGCGATGGACTATATGTTGATGTTTTCAAGCTTGGTTTCATGCTTCTCAATCCTTTCTTCGTGTGAAGAACAAATACTTTTTCTGTTATCACAAACAGAGCCATATAATTTATGCACCGCCAACCTGTTATCTGGTTGACTGCATAACAATCACAGATGTCGTAAATATCTGTGCTCTGACACATGTGCCAGACTGTATCAATCTGTCATCCGGTGACTTGTGAGAAGCATAACATAAATAAAAGAGCTCCTCTATCAAAGAGTGCATGGACTTATATTAAAGTACTAATATGACATTGAGAAAATTTAACCGCTTTTTATTATTTGAGGGGTAATAGTACTAGGAGGTCGGGTTCTGGTAAAAATCAACTTCTCTAAACGTGAAGGGTCATAACAGATACATTGGAGGGCCTAAATAATGCCTACTTCGTTTAGATAGCTCGTCCTGATTTGAAAGATATATGCCAGCAAAGGTGGATAGTTCCGCCTTTGCTGGCATATATCTTTCAAATATTGTAATCGAAGCTCTGAGGTAAAAAGCTACTGCTTTAATCTGCGTTATACGCATAAGCAGGCTCGGTATAGGCCACCTGTACCAGGGTAGGCGGGAGTTTCTGTTGTACCAGGGAGCCACGGCCAGCTGGCTGTTGAGAGGCAGCATAGCCATGCATGATGCGCCCCTCCTGGGGATCACCACTCATGATTAAAGTGGCCGTCCCCATCTCGCGCAGACGCTGCAGGGCTGGCTCAAACGAGGCACGCCCATACCACCGACGCGACGCGCCAGGACAAGGTGAAAGCCAATGTCTTTGCCTGATAACAGAAAATCTACCAATGGGCCCAATGGACTATTGCTCGGTGAAGATGAAGTTGAATCAGATACACACAGATGCTACTAAAATCGTGGCAAATCCTAATGACACAGATAGCCTGAATGATCTGTATACACAGAGCAGCAACGCCTATGATGGTCAATTCAATCCTGCCACCGGCAATCGTGATGGTGGCGCGATCTGGCTGTACGACCATATACAACACCTATCCAGTTTCACTGTCAGAGTATACGGCTCCTGATGGCATATTTCCCGTTTTTGCATCGTTAGTGCTCAACTGTCCCATACGTTTTCACACCTCTGGTACCCAAATGGGTTGTGTGGTGAGTGGCGGCTATCTGCGGAGTAGATAGCCGCCACTCACCACACAACCAGTACGGGCGCGGCTGCGCCCGTATGCAAAATCATACCAATCCCCTGATTAAAAAATAGTGAAAATATAGAAGCCATTCGATTATTATTTATATATTGCATTTTTTTAAAAAATAATGTATACTTCAAAAGTATCATGACTCTCTCATAAACCTTGTCTTCTTTCATGTATGGCGCTCACTACCGATCTCCTTTATGAGAGTGCCACAATTCACTACTTCTCACCTTTTCCCTGCTTGAGGATGAAAGCAACTGAGTTAGTATGCTGCTTTCTCGCATGTCCAGGCTTGTGCACAATCACAACCTGTTCGAAGGT
The DNA here is from genome assembly GCF_003967555.1 of Dictyobacter kobayashii. Classification (GTDB taxonomy): domain Bacteria; phylum Chloroflexota; class Ktedonobacteria; order Ktedonobacterales; family Ktedonobacteraceae; genus Dictyobacter; species Dictyobacter kobayashii. The sequence goes on along the minus strand of NZ_BIFS01000001.1, from coordinate 4,688,268 downwards.
TTAGAAGTATTAAACTATTACTGCGTATATTAAAAGAACAAGCAACATAGAAAGTAGACAAATATGGCTCTTCAAAAACACCTGGATCTGCTCGCCTCTGGCAGCAAAAGTTGGAACAAATGGCCGACGCGAACACTTTGATGTTCAGGCGTTAGAGCCAAATCTTCATGGAGCAGACCTGCGCAACGCTAATCTGCGTGGTATTGATTTTCATGGAGTTGATTTGACCGAGGCGAATCTTGAAAACGCAGACTTACGAGAAGCAGATCTGGAAGGCTCAGACTTACGGCACGCGAATATAAGCGGGGCAAATTTGAGCGATGCCAACCTCCGCAATGCTCATTTGAATGGAGTTGATGGCACTCATACCTACTTCTGCCGGGCTAATATGAGAGGCGCTGATCTCACGAACATGGACCTGCGGGGAGCGGATCTACAGGGTACTAATTTGACGCGGGCCGTCATTGGTAACAACACAAAATTCGATGCCGTGCATACCGCAACCACATCATCTCCAGCTAAGCCCGTAAAGGCTCTCCCTTAAGCATTAAAAGAAGAGATCTTATTTTTAAGTTGGAAACGAGAGGTCCCATCCCGCTCTAAGGGGATGGGACCTCTCGTTTTCTCTTCTTTTCTGGACTTTGCTATTGCTCGCTATTTAAAAGCGTGCTACTTGATGGGAACATTGTAGGTGTAGCCAACGTCTTGTGTCTTTTTTCCTGTACTATCTCTATAAATTGCCCAGTGCAAGGACCACTGACCAGACTGGTTAAAGAGCGGCTGAAAGTAGAATAATTGAAAGACAGGTGGCTGCTTTTGCAATAGCTGGTCCATTACATATTGCTTATCTGTCACGTGCTGTTTCCCAAAGAAGACTTGAAACATATCCACCCATTTTTGACCATCGGGCTCGACATATCCATTCATATCATTGCCTCTCAAGCTGATCCCTGACATGATAAGGCGTGTCGCGCTCGGAGTCACAATGATGCGCTGCCAGGTTAGATTCCCTTTAGATTGTTCACTCCCTTTACCCTCTACAGCTTGCGTCTGATTTACTTCAATGACTTTATATTCCGGCTGTATCTTGATGGTGAAGTTGAAGGCAACCGTATGTTTTTCCAATAATGTTAATCCGTCTGGCTGTTTAGCAGTTGGAGTAAGATACTTAAAAAGTGACATCTCGTCGATAAAGTGCAGGGAGAGGCTGCCACTCCGCCGGGTCAGGTTGGCGGTCTCAAAAGTCATAATATTTTCATCAGCATTCGTCCCTGCTAACTTCACTGTACCACCGTTAATGCCTGGAAATTGCAATCCCTGGCCAGTGCTGAGCTGCGGATAATCACTAAGAAGATAGAGCTTTTCATTGATGGTTGGCATATGTGTATATTTGATAATCGCACGATTGCCATCAATGTAGGCACTATCAACAGTAAATTTCAAAGCGCCATGGGTACTGGGCTGGATAGTCTGACTTTGCTTGATGGGCTGGTCATAATGATGCTGGCAGATCGTCATCCAACCCGCATCATTGAAGGACGGGCAGGCGGGATCGGTGGTCCTGGCTGGCTGAGAAGCTGGTGTGTGAAAAGATAGTTGACTACTGATGAACCAGAAGGTGCTTGTGATAAGCAAGATTGCCGCCAGTGCCACAAATATCAACTGCCAGCGCTGCAGCAATAGCCAGTAGCGCTGGTAAAGCTCCTCGATTAAAATATGTTGCGGCGAATTAGCATGTATATGCTCAGGCTCATACACTATTCGGCCTCCTCTAAAATGTTCTCGTATTGTAGTCGTAAAATCGTAGAGAATGTTACACCTATCTTTTTATGTGTTACGATAAGAAGAGATATTTTCTTGTCTTGCACTCTTAGAGAATGTAGCGATGGCAGTCAAAGAACAAACCATTTAAACAGAATTAACCTCATGTCTAAATAAGAGCTGTGCGCTCGTTCATAAAGCATGGGATACACTCTGAAGTATATGTCAGCATTTTTGCTGCTAGTATAGTGCGCAAGGAGTGATGCTGTTGGAAGCAGTACAGAAGCCCTTTGCAGAGGCTGCGGTACGTTTTTTAAATGGGCCCCTGACAGGAAACATCTTTTTTTTCCAGGGAGCAGTCGTTACACTTGGTCGCGAGAAGCAAAATAACATTATTGTGCCAGACCCAGGTATTTCCAGATATCATATTCGCATGAGCTGGCTTGGGGACGGATGGAATATTGAAAATATTTCGCAGGGGAATTTGCTGGCTATCAATGAGCAGTCAGTACCACAGAGCCGCCTGCGCCATAATGATGTGGTAAAACTTAGCTCGACAATCAGCTTTGTCTTCCTTTTACGCTATCCAGAAATGCCATCGGGCTCCCTGTGTCCCCTTCCCACGCAGAAGCGGTTCAAGGCCAGCCACAGCCATCAGGGGCGATAACCCCTCCGTATCTGGAGGCTAAGCCTGGAAGTGAGCCGATAGTACCCATCAACACGAAGACAGAATGGCCGGAAAAATTACGCACCAGCAATTCTCCCGGTGAAACGCTGCTGGCACACCTCTCGATCCCGAATGTCCCATCCTTGCTTGTCAGCAGCAATACGAATAGTGAGCGCCAGGTATATGCGCTCAACCAGAGAATCACCAACATTGGGCGCGACACAGACAATGAAATTGTGATCAATACACCAATTGTCTCGGGCAAACATGCTCAGATTGTACGGGAAGAGGATAAGCTGTTTTTAGTTCACCCCCATCCTCTGCGTGGGAAAACGTTGAATGGATTGTGGTATAAGGGACAACACATCAGGGGAGATCAGCCATTTCGGCAACAACTACAAGCAGGCGATATTTTTCGCGTTGGTGATGAGCACGGCACACTGGTAACACTGGCCTACGATACGGGAACAGAGGCTCCTACCGAAGATTTGCCAGAGATGTCCGAGATCGTCTTGCATGAGGAAACATTAACGATTGGACGCACCCCCAATAATATGGTTGTGCTCAATCATCCTCAGGTGTCTGCCCATCATGCACTTATAGAAAAAGTCGCCGGCGGCTACCGTCTGCTTGATCAGAATAGCACGAATCATGTCTATGTAAATGGAGAGCGTGTCACCCATCAGTTACTTAGAACCGGCGATGATATTCGTATCGGCCCCTATAGATTGACGTACACCGGGACTGCACTACGCCCATACGACGAAAGCAACCATATTCGTATTGAGGCACTCAACCTGAAAAAGTCAGGTAACAACAATGTCGTCCTGCTCAATGATATTTCGCTGGTGATTCCGCCACGTAAATTTGTCGCACTGGTAGGCGGCTCAGGGGCAGGTAAGTCGACATTGATGGATGCGCTAAATGGTCTGCGTCCCGCTCAGGAAGGAGTGGTCCTCTATAACGAGGTCGATTATTATCGCAACCTGGCCGCCTTCAATACACAACTGGGGTATGTGCCTCAGGATGATATTGTGCATCGTGACCTGACCGTTGAGCGCGCGCTCTATTACGCGGCGAAACTGCGCTTGCCGGGCGATTTCACGAAAGAACAGATTGCCTGGCGCATCAACGAAGTGCTCGAAGATGTTGAAATGACAGATCGGCGGCACTTGCTGGTCAGTAAACTCTCCGGTGGCCAGCGCAAACGCGTCTCAATTGCACTTGAGCTACTGGCAAATCCAGGCGTCTTCTTTTTGGATGAACCAACGTCCGGTCTGGACCCCGGCCTGGATCGCAAAATGATGACGCTCTTACGCCGCCTGGCTGATCGTGGACGCACTATCGTACTGGTCACCCACGCCACCAACAATATTAATAGCTGCGATTATGTCTGTTTTCTAGCCCAGGGTGGACGCCTCGCTTACTTTGGCCCTCCAAACGAAGCCAAAACCTTCTTTGAGAAGACAGATTTCAGCGAGATCTATAGCGCACTGGAACCGACCAGGGACCAACCAGATATTCCTCAACTGGCGGAAGAACGTTTTCGCAACTCCGAGGACTATCAGCGCTATATCATCAAACCATTGCATGAGCATCAAGCCCAAAAGCAGTTAGCGGAGGCAGAGCAGGGACGGCCAAAGAAAAAGCAATATTCCAAACAGCGGGGTAAAGGCTGGTCGCAATTTACATTGCTCTCAGCGCGCTACCTGGAATTGCTCAAAAATGATGTTGGGAACCTGCTTATCCTGCTACTACAGGCACCCGTCATCGCGATCATGCTGGTACTCATGGTACGCTTTGAGATAGGTGTCGGAATCTTTGACGCCAACAAATTAACCCAATGCCGAACCCAGATTCTTACCTCGTCAGGACCACTGGCACTGCCACAGGCGCAGCATACAGATTTAATTGATTGCCAGCAGGTACTCCATTTCCTGGGTACAGATAGCGCGGCCAAGGCTTTTGTGCAGCAAAAAGGCAGCATTGCCCAGGCCCTACAATCTTTTCTGATCCAGGGTCCTGGTACTGATGCGCAAAAAGTACTTTTTATCATGGCCTTTGCCACTGTTCTCTTTGGCTGTATCAATGGGGCCAGAGAAATTGTAAAAGAGGCGGCAATTTATAGGCGCGAACGGACGGTGAATCTGGGCATCATACCCTATATGTTCTCCAAAATTGTCGTGCTGGGCCTGCTGTGCCTCTTTCAAAGCGCTATTCTGACCCTGGTCGTTGAAATTGGAGAACCATTACAACAAGGCATCTTTCTGTCTCCCATATTGGAGACCTATATTACGCTCAGCCTGACGTCCATAGCCGGCTTGATGGTTGGCTTAACGATCTCGGCCATTGCACCCAACAATGATCGGGCCATTAGCCTGGTGCCGATTATTTTACTCCCACAAGTCATCTTTTCAGGAGCGATTATCCCCCTGAAAGATTGGGTGACACAGATTATGGCCACGATCTTTCCTACCCGCTGGGCCATGGCAGCATTAGGTTCATCGATTGGATTACATGCGGATACGACGGGTGGAGACAAACTCTTCGGCGATGACTCTACCTATCATAGTACCCTCTTCTCAATTTATAGCCAGAGTGATGCACTCCATCGCCTCTTACTCTCCTGGATAGCTCTGGGCCTGATTATTGTGGTACTCACAACCATTATCGGCATTTTCCTAAAGCGCAAAGATACACGCACGTAATATAAACCTGGGGGCCTGGGGACAATACCTCTCGATGTACATTCTTTCAGGTGTAGAGTGTGTTTAGAGGGCGACCGCAGCCGCTGCCTGCCTGCAAACATAGAGATTACGAGCAAGCGATAAGAGGCCCATTCTTTCAGGTGTGGAGTGTGTCAGGTGGGCGGCTCTGCGGCCGCCCACCTGACACACTCCACACCTGGCGCCGCAGGCGCCAAAGAGAAACATGAAATAGCCCTGCAGGTTGATCAGGGCTATTTCATGTTCGTCCAGAGAATGTTCATCTTTCAGGTGTGGAATGTGTGTGGTGGGCGGCCGCAGGGCCGCCCACCACACACATTCCACACCCCCAACCCGGCGCCGCAGGTGCCAAAGAGGAGCATGAAAAAGCCCAGCAGGTTGATACTCATGGCTAGACATTGACATAAATCTCTGTTAAGATGCAGGTATGGAATTAGTTAATGTAGATAATACTTTATTCGCATTATCTATCATTTTTTACACATCTAGAAAACTAGAAATGCCTCCCGCGCGCTATTGCTCAGATGGGCGCTGGTATTTTGCCGATATGAAAGGATCGATCATTCCATGAATGTACCGCCTCAGCCTCCATTGGGAGAGGAACCAGAAAAACAGTCAACCCTCCACCCTGCAGAGGAGACCTATGTTCGGCCAGAGCCCAACGCTGAGACTGTTTCGGAAGGGGCAGAACAGCCAACGCCACCTGCCACCACTGAAGAAGATATTCCTACGCAGCCGGTCTCGTTTTCTGAATCGCAAGCCGCAGCCACACCTGGATTAGAAGAGCACGAGGCATCCACCTTACCTGGAGATGAAACATACGCAGAGGATGGAGAGTTGGAGGAAGAAGATCTAGACCCTCCCACGATCGCTCGGGTGTATTCATTAAAAAAGGCGTGTTGATTGGTGCGGTCTGTGCAGTGGCACTTGTAGCCTTGCTGGCTGCACTACTGGTATTCGTCAATCGCCCTAAAGATCCACCCTCTGATTGGATCTCAAGTTTTACTCCTCCTGCAGGCACGAGTAGCGCCAGCAAAATACTCTATTACCTGCACTGGACCAACGAGAATGGCGAATTAAAGGGCCAGCTGCAATTGTCGGCGGTTGCCAATGGCGCGCCACAATCCCTGACAGCCCCGGCCACTGGTCTGTATAATCGAGATAACCACATTATCTATGTGGTCATTACGATCAATGGTCAGGCAGGCACACTCATGGGTAAAATCAACGATGCCAATGATACATTGACCTTAAACCAGGTCGGAGCAACCAGCCAGGCAAGCCAGCTGGTATTCCATACTGGTAGCGCGAACGATTACAAGCAAGCCACGCAGAAGTTGGCGCCCGCTAAAAAATAGCTGGCTGGCATCCATGCCATTGCCGCAAAAATAATACAGAGAAAAGCGCACGTCTGACCGGGCCATTCTAAGTCCAGTCAGGCGTGCGCTTTTGCGTTGATTTAATACAGTATAGTCAAATTTCAATGGTTGGACAAGTGTTGCTGCAGCGCGGCCTTCAATTTAGTTAAGATGGCAACCTGGGCAGGCAAGAGCGGAATTTGAAAGACTGCGTTGGTTAATTGCAGAGATGAAGTTTTTGAGTCGAAACCAAATGGGCCGTTGCTAGAGGCAAACAAATTCTGAAACGTGCCAACGCTAGCACGGATATCAGCCACATCGATCTTTACACCGCGCAAGGTAAGCGTTTTTATGTTCGCGGGAGCATTGGGCTGTAAGGCTCGCACAATAAAGGGATTATGAATAGCAATATCAAACGTCGTCTTAAAAACAGGAATTTTCTGACCGGTGCCAAATGTGCCTAGCTTAAAATCTACGTTGGTGGCGGCAAATGTTTTTACGGGAATAGTAACCAGCACGAAGCCTGGATTGGGTGGCTTTTGTTGAGCATGTGCGGCACTACCAGGTAGCATAAAAACCCCTGCAAGTGTCAGCTGGATAGCCAGCAACAACAAACATATGCTCAAACATTTTCGATAGTGCAGAGCCATATGATACCTCTCTGATCTTGCAACACTATGGCTTTAGATAAAGGACACCGGACATCATGCGTGCCCGGGCACCTCTTTAAGACCACCAGTGCTCAAAGACCTTCCCTCCAAACAACAAAGTTCTTCTATCTATCTATTCGGAACATAGGTCCATCCTCACTATAGGTTTTTGATCATACCCGAAGAGGTCGCCATAAGCATGAAATGTATAGGTCCTGGTTACTTTTGCATACAAGGAAGAAAAAAGCCCAAAGAAACACGATCTGTACGTGCGGGTCTTTCCCCCGCTTAATCCGTTCCTGCCTGAAAAATCAACAATGATAATGCTATGCGCTCAATCAAATAGCTGCAAAATTATCTTATTGTTGCTTTTTCGATCGTGAAGATTAAAAGCGTGGGCAAGCCCCGCATGTACAGATCGTGTTTCTTGTTACGTTCAAGATATCTCTTGCATGACTAGATTTATTAATGCGCGCCAAAGGAATCCAGGACGCGCATGTAATTGGCCCGCTCAAAGGCCGCTGGCTCGGCGACGGCTTGCTGGCTCATACTGCCACGCATCAGATCTAACGAGGAGTATTCATGTTCCTCCATCCACAATTGGATGCCGGCAAGGATGTAGGTAAGTTGATCAACACCATTAGCCAGTAAGGTTGAGGCCATCATGGCAACGTTGGCACCGGCCATCATGGCTTTCAATACATCCTGGGCGCTGTGTACCCCACTCGTCAACGCGAAATCGGTCTGGATGCGGCCATAGAGCAAAGCGATCCAGCGCAGCGGTAGCCGCAATTCATGCGAAGTGCTGAGTTCCAGGTTGGGCACGACCGCAAGATTCTCTAGATCAAAGTCAGGCTGGTAGAAGCGGTTAAACAGGACCAATCCATCGGCCCCGGCTTCGACCAGGCGGCGGGCAAATTGTGGCAGCGCCGAGAAAAATGGGCTAAGCTTTACGGCAATGGGCAGTTGGACGATAGCGCGGATATCCCTGACCAGTTGCACATAAACCTCTTCTAGATCAGTGCTACTCAAAAAGAGATCCGTTGGTAGATAGTAGATGTTCAGTTCCAGGGCATCAGCGCCTGCTTGCTCGATCAGGCGTGCATACTCGATCCAGCCGCCAGAGGAAACGCCATTCAGGCTGCCGATCACAGGAATGGAGACCGCCTCTTTTAGGCGCGCGAGATGTTCCAGGTAGCGATCGGGTCCAACATTATAGTGATCCAGATCAGGAAAGTAGCTCAGCGCCTCCGCATAGGTATCAGTACCATGACTGAGATAATGATCAAGCTGGTGGCTCTCATGGGTGATCTGCTCCTCGAACAATGAATACATGACAATAGCTGCCGCGCCAGCATCCTCAAGCTGGCGCGCCGTACTGACCCTTCTGGAAAGGGGCGAGGCAGAGGCAATGAGAGGATTCTTGAGCGCTAAACCTAGATAGGTAGTTTGCAGATCTGGCTGGGTCATAATATTTATTCCTCTCTTTCCTACTTGCCATCCGTTGGGTGATAATAGTGGGTCTGGCTCTCCTGCACATCTTTTTCAGCCAGGTGCAACAGAGAGGCTGCCCGGGTCTCGTCACTTTGTAGCAGCATGCGGAAACGGGCCTCATTATACATAAAACGTGACAGTGGTAGCGTGGCTTCTTTGGCATCCATGATCAGCGGGTTCTTGCCTTCCTCAAGCAAGGCTGGATTGTAGCGATACAACGGCCAATAGCCCGTCTGGACCGCCAGCTTCTGCTGCTCCAGACCCTTGCGCATATCAATACCATGGGCGATACAATGACTATAAGCGATGATCAGGGATGGTCCATCATAAGTATCGGCTTCCATAATGGCATGCAGCGTTTGTTGATCGTTGGCTCCCATGGCGATATGCGCCACATAGACATGCCCATAAGCCATCGCCAGCAGGCCCAGGTCTTTCTTTGGCAACGCTTTCCCCTGCGCGGCGAACTTGGCAACAGCAGCGCGCGGAGTGGCTTTTGAGGCCTGTCCGCCAGTATTTGAATAGACCTCTGTATCCAGCACCAGGATATTGACATTGCGACCCGAAGCCAGCACGTGGTCCAGGCCACCATAGCCAATATCGTAGGCCCAACCATCGCCACCAATAATCCACACAGTTTTGCGCACCAGCGCATCGGCCAGCACTAACAGCTGCTGGCAATTCGTATCTTCAGCAGGCCGGGAGCTTAAGAGTTGTTTGAGCAAGACAACGCGCTCACGCTGAGCCCGCAGCCCTGCCTCATGCGTCTGATCGGCATGCAGGATAGCCTGCACCAGGCTATCACCAATCACACCGGCACAACGCTGCAACAGCGCCAACGCCTGCGCCTGCTGCTGATCCAGTGAGAGGCGCATCCCCAGACCAAACTCGGCATTATCTTCGAACAGGGAATTAGACCAGGCGGGACCCCGGCCCTCGGCATTCGCGCTCCAGGGAGTGGTGGGCAGGTTGCCACCATAGATGGAGGAGCAGCCTGTCGCATTAGCCACGATCATATGATCGCCAAAGAGCTGAGAGACCAGTTTGATGTACGGTGTCTCGCCACAACCTGAGCAGGCACCCGAGAATTCAAAGAGTGGCTGACGCAGCTCGGCGTTTTTAATCGCCCCCAGATTAAGCTCGGTAGTATCCACTTCAGGCAGGCGCAAGAAGTAGTCCCAATTTATTTTCTCACTCTCGCGTAGCGGCGGCTGGGGCACCATATTGATCGCTTTATGGCCAACCCGGCTTTTATCTTTAACGGGACAGGCCTCCACACATAAGCCACAGCCGGTACAATCCTCGGGAGCTACCTGCAGGGTGTAGTTCATATCTGGGAATTCTTTGAAACGAGCAGGCGTTGTCTGAAATGTCTCAGGCATATCGCGCAGTTCAACGGGATCATAGACCCGGGCGCGAATAACGGCATGTGGACAAACCATTACACATTTATTACATTGAATACAGATGGCCGGGTCCCAGGCCGGAATCTCTTGTGCTATGTTGCGCTTCTCCCAACGGGCGGTACCAACTGGATAGCTCCCATCACAAGGCAGGGCACTAACAGGAAGGTTATCGCCCTCACCCACCAGCATTGGACCAAGCACATCACGTACAAAAACTGGTGCCTCGGCCGCGACAGGTGCTTTTCGACTAAGCATCGGGAGCGCGACGGGAACCCGTGAACGTATGGCAACCGCAGACTGTACTGCAACTGGCATCGGCATTTCATCCGTCGCCGGGATGGAGACGCTATAAAGCTGGGCCAGCGTATCATCGACAGCCTGGTAGTTCTGCTGCACAACCACCTCACCACGTTTGCTATAGGTCTTCTTGATGCTCTGCTTGATCTGAGCTATAGCCTGCTCTGCCGGTAGGATGTTACTGATCGCAAAGAAGCAGGTCTGCATCACAGTATTGATGCGCCCTCCCATACCCACATGTCCCGCCACCCGATAGGCATCGATAACATAGAAGCGCAACTGTTTCTCACGGATCACCTGTCGTACTTCAAGCGGCAAATGTCCCCAGATATCATCGGGGCCATACTGGGTATTGAGCAGAAAAACTGCGCCAGGCCGTGCATATTTCAAGACATCAAAACGCTCTAGCTGGGCAAATTGATGGCAGGCGACAAAATTTGCCCTACCCACATCAATCAGGTAGGGAGCAGAAAACGCATGTGGTCCAAAGCGGAGATGCGAAATGGTCACAGAGCCAGATTTTTTAGAGTCGTACACAAAATAGCCCTGAGCATAGTTCTCCGTCTCCTCGCCAATCATCTTGATCGAATTCTTATTCGCCCCTACCGTCCCATCCGATCCCAGGCCCCAGAAGACGCATTGTACGATATCTTCTCCTTCAATCGTAAATGCAGGATCATATGGCAGACTGGTATAACTGACATCATCATTAATACCGATAGTGAAATGATTTTTGTACTTCTCTCCAAGCATATGATCATAGATACCTTTGACCATGGCCGGGGTAAATTCCTTAGAAGAGAGGCCATAGCGTCCACCGATCACATAAGGGCTATTGGGAAACAAGCCCTGCTGCCTGGCTTCATTCAAGGCGGTAACAATATCTACATAGAGGGGCTCTCCGGCGCTACCGGGATCCTTGGTGCGATCAAGCACAGCCAGTGTTTTAACACTCGCGGGCAAAGCCCTCACAAAATGCTCAAGCGCAAAGGGTCGAAACAGGTGAACCTTGAGGACCCCGACCTTCTCGCCACGCTTGACCAGGTATTTCGCCGTTTGCTCAGCCGTCTCCGCGCCAGAGCCCATCATCACAATCACGCGCTCCGCATCGGGTGCGCCAACGTAGTCGAACAGGTGATAATCCCTACCAGTCAGGGCGGCAAAATCATCCATCGTCTGCTGCACAATTTCCGGGCAACGCTGATAAAAGGGATTGACCGTTTCGCGAGCCTGGAAATAGACATCGGGATTTTGTGCTGTACCACGAATCACAGGATGATCAGGGGAGAGGGCCCTGGCTCGATGGGCATTTACCAATGTATCGTCGATCATCGCACGGATCACACCTTGCTCTAACAACGTGATTTTTGCTATCTCATGCGATGTACGGAACCCATCAAAGAAATGGACGAATGGGATACGTGCTTTTAAAGTTGCGGCGTGGGCGATTAAGGCAAGATCCTGCGCCTCCTGGACCGAATTTGAAGCCAGCAGCGCAAAGCCGGTTCCGCGCACAGCCATTACATCTGAGTGGTCACCAAAAATGGAGAGTCCTTGCGCGGCCAGTGAACGGGCCGCCACATGAAAGACTGCCGCGGTCAATTCGCCCGCGATTTTATACATATTTGGAATCATGAGCAACAGGCCCTGCGAGGCGGTAAATGTGCTGGCCAATGCTCCTGTTTGCAATGCTCCGTGCAGGGCACCCGCGACGCCACCTTCTGATTGCATCTCGACAACCAGTGGCACGCTCCCCCAAAGATTGGCTTTCCCATGGGCCGACCAGGCATCCACAGATTCGCCCATCGGGGTTGATGGCGTGATGGGATAGATCGCAACGACATCGCTGACGGCATAAGCAACGGCCGCCGCGGCTTCGTTACCATCCAACATAGCCTTGATATGTTCCATAAGACATCGCATCTCTTTCTGCTTTTCAACGTATGCTCCTGTAATAGGAAGATACTGCTTGCTTATCACAGGGCCATCTCGCCCTCACGAAGCAATGTCTCAAAGAAATCACAGAACAAAGGCAGCATAATAACGAACAGTATGCGCTCCCCTTGCGAGCGCTTCATGAGCTTCACGCATGAAAAAGCAAGCGGAGATTTTATTCGACATAATGCTAAGCATGCTCGGCAGGTTGGGTAGAACAGCATCTGTGTCAGAACATAAAAGCGCCGGATCTCAATATAATCACTGGCCCCTTGCCATACATCACAAACCTGTCACAACCAGCATTTGTCACATACATAGTGATCAATTTTTTTTGTGATTACAATGAGAGATGAAACCCCGGCCTGTGACCAGCTTGTGATAAAGCAAGATTAAAGTTTAAACAATGAAAATGGAAGTGAAGAGCACTCCTTTCTCCTGGCAAGTAAGCATCGTATGACGTATTGGAATAACCTTTGCATCAAAAATCCAAAGCTTGAGAAGGAGCTTTAACATGTTTACACGTATCCTGGTGCCTCTTGATGGATCTCCAGCGGCAGAAAAAGCACTTCCCATAGCGGCACGGCTCGCCCTTACAGCTCAAGGAACACTCGTACTTATTCGTGTGATTACTATGGGTACCCATTTCAATGGAAAATCCATACTAACCTCAGAAGCATTACAGAGCCTGGTCGAAACCGAAAAACAAAAAGCCCTCGATTATCTCATAAATATTGCGACCTCACCAATTTTAAACGATATTGAGGTTGAGATGGATGTCAGTTGGGGACAGGTGGCACCATCTGTGTTTGAGCAGGTAAAGAACCATCAATGTGATCTAATTTTATTAAGTCGCAAGCACCATAAGGGCCTTAAACATCTGTTGCCAGGAAGTGTCGCCGAACGCGTTGTAATGTACGCACCGGTCCCGGTCTTCCTGATACACGAAAATGGTCCGTTGCCCATCTTCCCATATATAGCATTGGGGCAGCCGACCTGCGTATTAATGGGAATTGACGACATTGCACAAACAAGTCCCGTCATAAAGAGCGCATCTGCATTGCTGGCCGGTCTGGAAGCCGGGGCACAGCCAACTATTCGCCTGGCTCGCGTCATCTCACCATACACGGCAGCCCACCAGCAGGGTCCACAGGCCAGTATGCTCGATATAATGAATGTGGTAAAAGAGCATCAGCTCAAACACGTACAGGAGTTTCAGGATATCGATGAGAATTCAATGGAAATTATTTCCAGCGCCTGTATGAGTGAGTCAACCCTGATAGGGACCGATTATGCGAATGCTCTCATTAAAGAGGCAGAAACCAACATTCCCGAAAATGGAGACCAGAACGAAGCCCATTTTCATTTGCTGGCCATCTCCTCAGATTTCGGCAAGAATCAGCAGGCTCCGCACCTGGGAAATACAACCCTGGAGCGCATCACCCACGAGACCCAGCTACCAGTACTGGTTGTGCCAGCGCTACCAACGGCACACATCCCACCTACGGCACAGGCTATCGAGACACAAATACTGGAAACCCTCTAAAGGCTCACTGAGCGCATAAACGTCCACGAGAAAAGGAGCTAGGATTATTTCCAGCTCCTTTTCTCGTGGACGTTTATGCGCTGCCCTTAATTGTTATTAAAACATAGCAAAGGGATGATACTCCCCTTCCGGATGTTCGGTTCCTTTGACTGCCGCATCGCCGGCAATTTCGGTATCTTTGAGCTCACTGGCCTGCTGATGCACGATCAATAGAGGAAATGATGAGTGGCTCAGCACATGCTCTGTCACGCTGCCAAGAAGCCAGCGAGGTATACCATGCCGGCCATGGGTCGCTAAGGCGATACCACCAGATGGGCCGACCATACGCACCTCATCCTCACGTGCGGCCTGCATCAGGGTAGTGGCCACATCCTCATCGCTGCGAATCGACGTAGTGATATCGAGCAAGGTATCAGGCATCATCTGTAACAACAGCTTCTTCGTCACAGCCTGCAGATAAGCATCCGCGGCATCCATTGCCTTTACGTTGGCCTGAGCAACGGTATCACTACCATTTTTAGAGACGCTATAAATGGGTTGGACCACACGTAACAGGTGCAGCTTACCAGGCAACGGTGCCGAGAGAAGCGCACTCAGGTAGCGGCCGGTTTCAAGACAGATTCCGAGAGGGGAGAGCCATCGAGCGCCACAATAAATTGAAATGGCGTTCCTTTACTCAGTAAGGGCTGCCCTTGCCTTTGCTCTTTTACTATCAGCACCGGCACATTGCAATGCTGAACAATCTGCTGCGCCACGCTCCCTAACACCAGACGCTTGAACCCGACATCACCATGGCTACACATCACCACCAGATCAACGCGTTCTCGCTCAATAGACTGAGCCAGCTCCTGCACCGGAAAACCAGTGAGCACAGAGGTTTGCACATCCAGTTCCCGCAAGAGTTCGCTCTGCTTCAACTGTGCCAGGTGCTCTTCCGCCTCTTGCTCATCACGCTCCATCAAATTGGCAGGAACTGGTCCAGACCACATGGGATAGGCATAATACTCCGAAGGAAGAGCTATAATCGTCATCAGTGTAATTTTGGCATCAGCGCCACGAGCAAGGCGCGCAACCAGCGGGAGAACCTGTTCGTCACGGTGTGAACCATCCAATGGTACAAGAATATGCCCCAACATGGCTGGACTCCTTTCACCCACATCTTCAGGTAGGCACTTGAGTTTATTTCTTTTGATACCTGTAAGATACAGCCATGGAATCACAAACACTTCTCAAATCCCTACCTGACAACACAAGCAGATCACAGACATGCGGGATCATCTCTAAATTTAGTTCTTTAATATGGGGCAGGTGAATTATACAACTACACAACTTTGGGTTGCGTGGCAAGCTGGTAGCCAATGCCGATCTTGGTATGTATATAGGTTGGATGGGCGGGATCAGGCTCAATCTTACGGCGCAAGCGATTAATGCTAACCTGTAACATATGGCTTTCACCCAGGTATTCCTGGCCCCAGATATGCTCCAGTAAGAGATCCTGGGTTAGGATACGGCCAGCATTCTGCATCAAATAGGCCAGAATACGATATTCGGTCGGGGTTAAGACCACTTCTTTGCCATTCACAGTCACCAGGCGCTGCTCAAAATCGATCTCAATATCCCCGATGGTCATTTTAGACCTGGCAGCCTGCGACTGCTCTAGCGTCACAAATTGTGAACGCCGTAGTACCGCGCGCACCCGTGCCACCAGCTCTTCAATACTAAATGGCTTGGTCAAATAATCGTCGGCCCCCAGATTCAAACCTCTGACTTTATCATCATCGCGCCCACGTGCGGTAATAATAATAATGGGAATTTGTGAAAACTCTCTAATTCTCTGGCAAGCCGTAAAACCATCCATATGAGGCATCATCACATCCAACAACACCAGATCGGGAGGATTGGCCTCAATCATTACCAGAGCCTCCTCGCCATCTCTAGCATTCAGGACATGAAATCCTTCTAACTCAAGAGTACGCGTCACCAGACGCAGAAGCTGAGGATCATCATCCGCGACGAGGATAGTTTGTTTCTTTATCGTCATCTTAACCTCCCTTATCCACCTTGATCACAGCAATTAAGCCAGAGCAGGCACTTGCCAGATTGCCTTTTTGCTTTTATCATAAAGGATAGTTCATTATAATTCAAATAAAAAGCACCCTTAGCAGGGCTATTTAATGTTCGTCCAGAAAATGTATATCTTTCAGGTGTGGAGTGTGTGGAGTGGGCCGCCGCAGCGGCCCACTCCACACACTCCACACCCACAACCCGGCGCCGCAGGCGCCAAAGAGAAACATGAAATAGCCCTGCACCCTTAGAAACCGGCGGTGACCGATGAATCCAGGCGAGGTGCGTAAACCGCTAACCGAGAGCGAACGCTTTGCAGCTTTAAATTATATAGGTGCAGCCCTCCTCAGTGAGCGAAACGAGCAGCAATTATTACAACTCATTGCACAAACTGCAACTGATGTGATTGGTGCTCACTTTGCCGCATTCTCTTTGCGACCCACTAATGAGCAGGGGGAGTTCCTGGCACCCGCTGAGGGCAACCTTTTTCACCTGGCGGCAGTGGTCGGTGTGACAGAAAAACAAAAAGAGCTATTCAGGCGCATGCCCCTGGGAGGTGAAGGGCTGCTAGCCCCCATATTTCGCTATGGCGTTCCGGTACGTATCGCCGACGTGCAAAAGCTCAGATCCCAACAAAAAACCAGGAAGGGTCTTCAAACAGAGGAACAAAGAAAAGCAGAAGCCCGGCAATTAGCATTAGAGTATGCGCACGGACACATATCATCTGAAGAGCTACTAGCTATCGATATTCCAGCAGGTCATCCAATAATGCGCAGTTTCCTGGGGTGCCTTTGTTGGATCGAGCCAGACATGTACAGGGGGATTGTTGCTGGGGCATCAGGAGCCTGACTACTTCCAGGATAAAGATGAAGAATTACTGGCTGGATTAGCGACGCAGGCAGCCATCGCGATCGAGAATGTACGCCTCTACCAGACCATCCATACGCGCGCCCAAGAATTGGATACGATCTTCCAAAGCATCCAGGATGGGGTAACGTTGATCGATCCGCAACAGCATATTGTGCACGAAAATAAACAGGCCTACCTCCTACGCACCCGTCTAGAGCAATCTCAACAGAGCCAACCAGCGCTGGAAGCATTGTTATATACCCCGGCCCGCTACGCCTTGACCGGCCAGGGAAATCAAGATATTCCAGTTACGATCGTCAATAAAAATGATGAGCAAGCAGAATATCTGGTGACGGCCTCCCCTTTATATCAGCAGCAATCGACGCGACAAGACACAGACACCGTTGAAACACAAGCAATCAGTGGTGCCGTGGTTATCTGGCATGATGTGACAGAGATACGCGCCCTCTTGAGAGAGAAGCGTTTCTACGCTGAAATCGAGGCACGCCGCTCATTGCTGCAACGTATTCTGGATGAATTGCCAACCAGTGTCTACCTGGTCCATGGACAGGATGCACGCCTCATCCTCGCCAACCAGACCGCCGCAACCGTCTGGGGAACGACATGGTTACCGGAACAGCCGATGATAGATTTCTTGCAACAAAACCAGATCCAGATCTTTCGCAACGATGGGCGTAGCTTGCCAATGGAAGAACTGGCCACCTTACGGGCGGTCCAAAGTGGAGAGGTCATCTATCAACAACAGGAAATTATTCGCCATGCCGACGGCTCTTCATTACCTGTACTCGTAAATGCCATCAGGCTGGACACAAAAACATCTCCACTCAGTCACCCCACTACCTGGCAAAATGAGCAGGAGCCGGTCGCCATCGTCGTACATCAGGATGTCTCCGCCTTAAAAGAGACAGAGAACCTTAAAGATGATTTTATCGGTATCGCGGCCCACGAACTGCGCAATCCGCTGGCCGCGCTACAGGGGTTCATCGAACTGTTTCAGGCCCAACTGCTGTTGCAACCGAATAACAATCTGACGCCCGAACAACAAGAATCATTAGAAAATATCGATCAGGCAACCCAACGACTGGTAGTGCTCACCAATGATCTATTGGATGTCACGCGCCTGCAGGCCGGACGGCTAGAATTGTCCCAGGAGATCACAGACCTGGTTTCGCTGGTTAAGCGCGTCACCCATCGTCATCAAATCATAAGTAAGCGGCACCAGTTGATCATTGATACCCAGGTCCCATTCTTGATTGTTTCTATCGATGTGATGCGGATTGAACAGGTACTGACCAACCTGCTCAGCAATGCCATAAAATATAGTCCTTGTGGTGGACAGATCCAGATCAAGCTTGAAGAGTTAAAAGCGAGCCGGCAGGCCCTTCTCAGTATCAAAGATTCTGGCATTGGCATTCCAGCTTACGAGCAAGCACGTATCTTTGGCCGCTTCACGCGCGCCGATAACGCACTGAGCAATGGCATTTATGGTACAGGACTTGGGCTCTACCTCAGTCGCGAGCTCGTCGAAAGACACGGAGGGAATATCTGGTTTCAATCGCAGGAAGGGCAGGGCACAACCTTCTTTGTGTCCCTGCCGCTGATCGCGCAACCTATCGATGATGAGTCCGAGGCTGAAATTGCAGAGATATAACTGGCGTGCTTAAGAAATCATACGCGCGATAAAGAAGGCTACAGCCGCCGCCAGCCCTCCAATTAGCGCGGTCTGTATACCACTGCGCACAGGATTGGTGCCGGTAAAGTGTCCTTTGACATATCCAAAAATCAGCAGTGCCAGCAAGGTCACGATGACCGAGACAAGCAGAGCTGTTCTGGCGACAGGTAGCAAGATATACGGGCTCAAAGGTATCAGGCCACCAACAATATAAGAGAGCGCGATAGTAATGGCGCTACTGAACGCACGCTTAGGATCAGGCTCCTCCAGGCCAAGCTCGAAGCGCATCATAAAATCTATCCAGGCGTCTGGCCGCTTACTCAGTGCCTCAACCACTGGCTCACTCTGTTCAGCGGTCAGGCCATATTGTTGGAAGATGTCGCTAACCTCAGCCTTCTCGGCATCAGTTTTTTCCTTGACCTCCAATTGTTCGCGCTGACGCTCGCTGGCATAATGTTCCGCGTCACTTCTAGCGGCCAGATACCCGCCCAGCCCCATTGCAATCGAGCCAGCGGCAATCTCTGCCAGTCCGGCGGTTACCACGATATTGGTAGAGCTAACAGCACCCGAAAGGCCAGCGGCCAGCGCAAACGGGACTGTAAGCCCATCAGACATGCCGATCACGATATCGCGCACCAGTTCACCCGAGGTAAAATGCTTTTCCACATGCGGCGTTTGGGGCATAACTTCACAACTCCCTTTTCAAAAGTTCGGCTGGCGATAAAAGCTAGCCAGCGTCTTATATAGAGACGCAACAGGACACGATGACGGCTCAATATTTAACTAACAGACGGCTGGTAGCCAGCATAGTCCTGATATCCTCTTGTAACAGAACCGAGCTAATGGGCAAGTCTCTTCATCAGTTGTACTTTGACAAGTTGTACCATGAACAGATAGATGGCCACCATAACCCACAGGAAGAAAAAGTAAAGCGGTGGGAGCGGTGTAAAACCCAGCGGCCCTGCCAGAGGGGTAAAAGGGAGAACCAGGCCAATCAGGACAATCAGGATAGTCGTGGTGAGCAGTGGGATACTTGGCCGACTGCGGAATGGATTGCCTGCGGTACGGATGACAAAGAGCACTAAGGTCTGGGTCGCCAGCGACTCAACGAACCAGCCAGTATGGAAGAGCACGGCACTGGCATGGAAAACCTGCAGCATCAAAAAGAAGGTCAGGAAGTCAAAAATTGAGCTGATAGGGCCAATAAAAATCATAAAATTGCGGATCAGCCCGATATCCCAATGCTGTGGCTTCTTGACATAACTATCATCGACATTATCGGTCGGGATAGTAATCTGGGCGCAATCATAGAGGAAATTATTCAGCAAGATCTGGGTTGCTAGCATGGGCAAAAAGGGCAAGAAGACATAGGCGCCGGCCATACTGAACATATTGCCAAAGTTAGAGCTGGTCCCCATCAAGAGATATTTAATCACGTTGCCAAAGGCTTTGCGCCCCTCCAATATGCCTTGATGCAAAACCTGCAAACTTTGTTCAAGCAAGATAATAGAGGCGGCATCCCTGGCAATATCAACCGCCGAGGCAACTGAAATGCCAACATCGGCAGTATGCAACGACGGGGCATCATTAATACCATCACCCATATAGCCCACGACATGCTTATTTAGCTTGAGCGCATAGATAATTCTATTCTTCTGGGCAGGCGAGACACGCGCAAAGATATTCACTTCCTCCGCCACATGAGCCAGCGCAGGATCTGTCATATGCTCTAGTTCCTGCCCCAGAACGATACGAGGGCTCTCCAACCCTACCTGCTCACACACATGCTGAGTTACCAATTCATTATCCCCGGAGAGAATTTTCACCTGCACACCATCACGCTTGAGGTCCAGGAGTACCTGCGCCACATCATCCTTTACTGGATCGGCAAAGATCAAGAAACCCAGCAGTGTCAACTGTTGCTCATCAGCCAGCGTATACTGCGATCGCACAGGGAGCGCGCGATATGCCACTGCGAGCGTTCGATAGCCTTGCTCACTCAGGTGGCGATACATGTTTATGGCTATATCGCACTCCTGTCCGCTAGAACGATCCAGCACGATTTGCTCCCCATTGAGTTCATAGGCCGCGCAAAGCTCCAGAACACTCTCAGGGGCGCCTTTTGTAATAAGTAGCGCCTGATCTGCATGCTGAACAACAACAGAGAGGCAGCGGCGTTCAAAGTCAAAGGGGATTTCGTCCAGTTTGTGATACGCCTGAATATCCGGGGCAGGTTCGCTCAGAATAGCTTCATCCAGTGGACTCTTAAAACCGGTTTCACAGGAGCTATTCAAATATCCCAGTAAAAACACCTGCGGTGAGGGCTGCTGGTCAAGTCCTAATGCGGACTCCAGGTGGGTCTGGCCGCTAGTAATGGTACCTGTTTTATCGCTGCACAGTACATCGATACTGCCAAAATTCTGGATGGCTTCCAGGTGTTTGACTATCACCTTATGCTTCGCCATGCGCATCGCACCCTGACCCAGGGTTACAGTGGTAATCATAGGCAGGAATTCAGGCGTCAAACCAACGGCCAGGGCAATGGCGAAGAGCAAGGTTTCAAAAGGTGGATGCTTACCAATAAAACCAACCAGTACGATAAAGATCACCAGGAAGAAGACGGTTTGCATAATCAGGAACCCAAAGCGGCGGATTCCTCGTTCAAACTCTGTCTCAGGCGGGCGCTGCACCAGATGGGCCGCGATATCACCAAAGGTAGTGCGAGGTCCGGTCGCGACAATAATCGCCTGCCCGCTACCACTCACAATCGATGTGCCCAGGAAGATACCACCAGGGATCTCGACCAGATTGGCGGTCGGCGCAGCATCGCCATCAACCTGTTTCTCAACCGGCAACGACTCACCGGTAAGGGCGGCCTGTTGTACGTGCAGATCCTTAGCCTCGATCAGGCGCGCATCCGCTGGCACCAGGTCGCCAGCATGTAATTGAATGATATCGCCGGGTACCAGCACATGGCGCCTGATCTCCTGCCAGCGTCCATCGCGCAGCACAGTAGCCGTAGGAGCCACTTCGGCGCGCAGATTCTCCACGATGCGCTGTGAACGAAACGTCTGGGTAAAATTCAAAATATTGCTGAGCAAGACAATGACAATGATAATAATCGCATCGATGCGGTCCCCCAGCACAATTGAGATCACACTGGCGCACAAAAGGATCAAGACCAGAGGGTTAAGAAAGAGGCGCAAAAATTGAATGGCGAGGGCATTCTTACCAGCTACAACTGGCTCATTTGGGCCATACAGGCGCAACCTCTCAGCGGCCTCCTTGCTACTCAAACCATCCTTATCAGTCTCTAAACGAACAAATATTTGTGGTATGGACAAACGCAACAATCCGTCAGAAGACTGCTCGTTGGTCTCATCCGTGGTAGGTGCCTGCAAGAGTGATTTCATATGCCCTTACACCTCTCTAAATCAATTACTTGTGCCGGTATGAAAAGAATAAGTCTGGCATATCACTGTGCGATCTCACCCTCAGAGCAAGTTATCACAAAACAGTCACAAAGCAGAGCATCAAATAATATAATCAGATATTTTGAATTTATGCATTTACAAACGAAAGAAAATGCATCAAGTACACAGCATAAATTGTGATCTCAATGAGAGACAAGGGCCGAGCATGTGAGCACTTTGAGACATCGTTGCGCTATGGTAAACATAGAGATTTCGGTACATCCTTGTAGAAACTGCGATGTTGAGCTGGTTTAGTTTTGATATGCATGACATGTATTCAGATACAGGAGGGGCCATTTATGCACCTACACGATAATCTACAAATCTGCTTATATGCGCTGGATAACCGCTATCCCAACCATATTGTGGATATCAACAAGGGTATTATCGCGTCAAAAGAGATACCATTAACAGGCTGGCGAGCACTCGAACTGGTGGAGCTACTCCTATTGACCGCCCCACAGTTGCTACAGGCGGAAGCAATCATGGTCATCGATTATGACGAATGCTCCATTTATCTGCCTGCCATCTCAGAGATAGTACCGCTCTGCACTATCCATTGCCATGGAAAGATTCCACCCCATGTCGCAGATGGTGTGCGCTGGCTTAAACATAAACCAATCCAACCTGAAGAACCAATCACTGCGAGCGATGGTCCTCCTATCTGTCAACTCTAGCCAGGTAGAAAATATGTAGAGTAGCTCGCATCTGGATAGAAAAATCTCAGTATACAATCGCCTGCCTCAGACGGCATTGATAAGCAGAGGAGCATAATAATGTTTAAGCGCATCCTTCTTCCACTCGACGGCTCACATCATGCTGAGCGCGCAATTCCGATCGCGCTACGACTGGCACGCACCTACAACGGAACAATTATCTTGCTACGGGTGGTTAATCCAAGCTGGTTTTCAAGCACCCAATCTGGCTTTACCCAGGACCTGCCGGCCCATGCCAGATTCGAGGCTGAACAGTACCTGGTCAAACTGACAAAAAAAGCTGAATTTCAGAACATACAGACCGAGATCCGAGTGCCCGAGGGGAATGAAGCGTCCACCATTCTTGTAACCGCGGAACGACAGGGAGCAGACATTGTTATTCTCAATTCTCATGGCTACACTGGCCTATCGCGTTGGACAATGGGGAGCGTGGCAGAAAAAGTAACCAGGTATGCCGAGATGCCGATCTTGTTATTGCGCGACCAGAGTGCGCTACCCATCGGCCCCCATCCAGATCCAACCCAACCGTTACGCGTACTTGTGCCCCTGGATGGCTCAGAGCATGCCCTCGCGGCACTTGAACCTGCGGCCGAATTCATTTATGCGCTGGGCACGCCTGCATACAGCACGATCCATCTCGTACGTGTCATCGACAGTGTAGACATCCTATCCGCAGCCAGGCTCTATCTTCAGACCATAGCAACCAGGATCAAGCAAGGCGAAGTTGCGCCCTTCATTGAGCAGCAACAAATTCCTGTTACCTGGTCGATCGCGGTCAGTAGAGATGCCGCCGACTCAATTATTCGCGTGTCTGAGAATGGTGAGGATGCTGGAAATAGCGGCATATTTGGAGGCTGCGATATGATCGCCATGTCAACCCATGGTCTCACAAGCCATCCACTCTGGGCGCTAGGCAGCACCACCGAGCGCGTACGTGCTGGCACAAAGTTGCCGCTACTGATCATACGTCCCCCGGCAATAAGTAAACGACCAGAAGCCCACCAGTATGAACCGGAGGTAGCAATCAGCGAAGCCCAATAGTCGCTAACAAGCAATTCCATATTGGACCCCTTCAAAGGAGAAGCTATACCATGTTTAAACACATACTGGTTCCACTGGATGGCTCGCCAAGGTCAGAACAAGCATTAACGCTGGCCACGCATATCGCGCAATACGATCACAGTAGTCTGCTTTTGCTCCGCAGCGTCGAGATCATGAGTATTTATAGCATGCAAACCATAGGAATGATGGAACGTATCCAGAACCTTGAACAAGAGGGGGCGCAAAAATACCTGGATAGTGTAAAAAAATCAGCATTATTGGAGCCAATTCCGACCATGACAAAAGTTTATGTTGGGGATGCCTCAGCAGCAATCTTGCGAGCAATTTCACAGCAAGACATTGACCTGGTGGTACTATGCAGTCATGGCTATACAGGTCTGAAACATTGGGTACTGGGTAGTGTGGCCCAAAAGATCGCACGCGCTTGCCCGGTGCCGGTATTGATCCAACGCGATGAACATCCACTCCCATTCGGAGTTGACGGCGAGGGACAGCCCACATTCAGGATCTGTATTGCGCTTGACGGCTCACCACAGGCGGAGGCTGTCATCGAGCCAGCAATCGCAATCGCGGCAGCCTGTGCCCCGGCACAGCGGGCAGAGATACACCTGCTCCGTATCATCGAACCGCTGAACCAATCTGATGAAGACGCCTTCAGAGAGATCTATCAGTTCGATCTGCAAGAACTCGTGCATCAGCACGCACAGGCCTATCTACAAGAGGTCGTTAAACGCTTCGAGCCAGCAATAAAATCCTATGAAGGGCTCAAGATCATTGGCAGCCTGAGAAGCGGAGCAGATATTGCCATGGAGATAATCCAGTACGCAGAGAGAGGCAACTCCGGCCCGGACCCCTCCTGCCAGTTATTAGCGATGACCACCCATGGACGCAATAAAATGGATCGCTGGATCTTTGGGAGCATCGCAGAACGGGTACTTAATCGAACCAGGCTACCGCTGCTCATCGTGCGACCACCACAGCAAGAGGTGACGACCCAGCCCCGGCCCGTGTAAACAACATTTTCTCTTTCTTGAAGAGAAACACAGATGATAAGTACGGCTGATTGAACATACATATAGCTCAACCAGCCAGAAGCCAATCCAACCAGTCAGGAACCTGTTCTATGAACGGGGAAGCGACTGGTTGGGTTGCATAGGTGAGTGTATGGCGAATAACAGAATAGAACAAACCCAGGTACAAACCATCCAGAATCAACCGCTTCCACCAGCAGCGCCCCCACAATTCGAAAAGACAACGCAGCCAGCCTGGTATAGACAATGCTGGTCAATGATAAAACGCTATCCAATTCCGGCAGTCGCACTATCCTTACTACTTGTCAGCGCGCTGCTCTGGCTGGGCCGACGCAGTGAGCTTGCTAACTGGGTCCTGCTGGCGATTATCGTATGGGGCGGTATTCCTTTGCTTTGGGAAACCATCAAGAGGCTCTGGCACAGGGAATTCAGCATCGATGTGATTGCGGTCATAGCCATCATTGGTTCACTCTTGCTTCATGAATATCTGGCGGGAGCAATCGTGGTCTTAATGTTATCAGGGGTGAGGCACTGGAAGCCTATGCGCTACGGCGCGCACGCAGCTCACTCTCAGCGCTGGCCGAACGGGCCCCACGCACCACCCATATCTGGCAAGGGAAACAACTAGTAGATATACCGGTGGAAACGGTACAGCCTGGCATGGTTGTCGTGATTAAGCCGGGAGAACTGGTACCGGTAGATGGTGTTATAGTACAGGGCTCATCAAATGTCAGCCAGGCCGATCTAACGGGTGAGCCGATGCCGGTACGAAAAATAGCTGGCATGGGGCTCTTGTCTGGCAGCGTCAACCTGGATGGTATTCTGGAGGTCCGTGCCAGCAAGCCCAGCTCAGAGAGTAAATACGCCCAGATCGTGCGGCTGGTGGCCGAGGCCCAGGAACAGAAAGCACCGATTCACCGCCTGGCGGACCGCTACAGCATCGTCTTTACGCTCCTCACCCTCGTGCTCGCCACTGCGGCATGGCTTATGTCTGGCAATCTGGTATACGCCCTGGCCGTCCTGGTGGTTGCCACTCCATGTCCACTGATCCTGGCAACCCCGATCGCGATTATGTCTGGCATCAATATCGCCGCCCGCCATGGTATCATCGTCAAAAGTGGTTCAGCCATTGAACAACTGGGAGAAGTAGATATCGCCGTTTTCGATAAGACCGGGACGCTGACGCTGGGCATGCCAAAGGTCACCTCCATCTTGCTTGCCACTGAAGGCCAACGGAACAGTCTGTACACTGAAGATGAGATCCTGCGCTATGCGGCCTCGGTTGAACAGCTCTCGACCCATATCCTGGCCACCGCCATCGTTAACGCAGGCCAGGAAAGACATGTCACCCTCTATACCGCCAACGGCTTTGAAGAAACGTTTGGAAAAGGTGTTTGCGCCACCATTACCACCAGCCAACCAGAGGAGCCGCATTCCCAATCAGACCCAAAGAGGTGTACAGCAATCGCCGTTGGCAACCGCACCTTTATGCGCATGCTGGATATTCCTCTGCCCACATATTTCTTAGAAGAGAGAGAACGCAGGCGTGCCCTGGGCCAGATTTGCAGCTTCGTAGCGCTCAACGGAACGATTGAGGCAATCATCATTATGGAAGATGTGCCACGTCCAGAAATCAGGCAACTCTGCCCCAAACTTAAACATGAAGGCATTAAACAAACCATCTTACTCACTGGTGATAGTGAAATGGTGGCCCAACAGATCGGGCAACTGGCCAATATAGACCGCATCATCGCTCGCTGCTTACCCGAAGATAAAGTGCGCGTAGTGCAAGAATTAGAGGCCAGGGGACATAAAGTGTTGATGGTCGGCGATGGCATCAATGATGCTCCGGCCTTAGCAACAGCAACAGTAGGAATGGCGCTGGGAACCCAGGGTCTGACGGCCGCGGCCAATGCCGCCGATACCGTCTTGCTCTCAACCAGCATACTGGGTGTAGATACAGCGGTCTTCCTGGGTCGCCGGGTTATGCGCATCGCCAGGCAAGGCATCTGGATCGGGATGGGCTTGAGTGGCCTGGCAATGATCTTCGCAGCCTTGGGTTATATTCCGCCAGCAGCGGGAGCCATCCTGCAGGAAGGGATCGATGTGCTGGTTATCTTCAACGCGCTACGTGTAAGCACTATTCACATCAAAAAAGACCGCTAAAAGCCACTTCAAAGGTCATTGTGATAATTTTGAGAGGTTAGCCAGATCACAGTGACATGTTCGAGACATCTACGCTTTACTGTTTCTTCTATAGAAGTAAATAACGATAAAAACCCGTAAGAAAACAGCTCTTCCTTCGTTCGGAATAAGGAGAAATGCGATGTTTCAAAAAATTCTAGTCCCGCTGGATGGTTCAGAACGTGCCAGGCTCGCTCTACCCATCGCGGCTCGCGTAGCCAGATCCACAGGGGCCTCTCTCATCCTGGTACGCATTGCTTATCCAACGATTGAATATAACCGCTATCCACGAGTACTGGTTACCCTTGAGGAGCTAGATCGACAGATTGCTGATGCGGAGGTTGAGCTGGCCCGCAGCTATCTACACCAGATCGCGATATCCGAGCTTCTGGCCGGCATCGAGGTTGAAATACAGTCAACGGTCTCGACCGACATTGCACACGCCATCCTTGAGATCGCTAAGACAGAAAAAGCTGACCTGATTATCCTGTGCAGTCATGGCTATACTGGCCTGAAGCGCTGGGCGCTGGGCGGCGTGGCACACAAGCTAACGCGCAGCAGTTCTATTCCAACCTTTGTACTACACGAGGAAGATGAGAGCCATACCCACATCTATGCAACGAAACCACAATCCCTACAGATCCTGGTCGCACTGGATGGCTCCGTAGTTTCAGAAGCGGTACTGGAGCCCACAATACAACTGGGTGTCGCCCTGGCTGTCCCTGAAGCGGCCATTCTCCACCTGGTCCAGGTACTACCATTTCCAGAAAAACATAAACATTCCGTTACCCATCAGGCCATCGAGGAAGCCAGAAAACGCATCATCGCCGACACACATCTTTACCTGGAAGAAGTTAAAAAGCACATCTTGAGCAGCAATCTGGCCTATCGCAATCTACAGGTCACGACCTCTGTACTGGTGCATGAAGATGTAGCAGGAACGCTGGTTGAGGTGGCGAAAAATGCGGAAGGCTGGGGAGGGAAGCTCCAGGCGACGGATCACATCGACATGCTGGCACTGGCCACCCACGGTCGTAGTGGACTAGAACGCTGGGCCCTCGGCAGCATCACCGAGCGTGTGCTGGATACAACAAAACAACCCGTACTCATCGTGCATACAGGCGCTAATCAAGCACAACCAGGCTGAGTCCCGGCGAAAGGAGAACAACGCCAGCGGGCACAAATAAGTGCGTACAAATGAAAGGAAAAGCTTATGCCGACCCACTCCTCCGCCCACAAGAATAGCGAGTACGATACAGAACATGTATTCGCGCGTATACTTCAAGCACTGCTCAGGCGGCAGGCTTTTCCTTTTGCTTACGAAAATGCTGAAGATCCATATCTAATCCAGACGCATGCCTCGGCGGTTATTATTACACCTGACTATGTCTATAAGCTAAAAAAACCGCGCAACTTCGGCTTTTTTGACTACTCGACAATTGGGCTACGCCAGCATTTCTGCCAGTTGGAGGTACGCTTAAACGCTCCGCTGGCAGCCGGTATCTACCTGGGTGTGGCTCCGGTCATTCAGGCGTTAGATGACACGGTATCCTTTGGAAAAACCTATCCCCCCGCCAGTGAACCGGCACCTGGTCGCATCAATGGGACCGGGAGGGTCATTGATTATGCAGTTGTCATGCGCCGCTTACCCGAAAGTGCCACGCTCCATGCTTTGCTGGAGGCAGGCAAGGTTACCCCAGAATTAATGATCAAGGTCGCACACGTGGTCGCGCAGTTCCACACCAGTACAGCAGCTAATGATTCCATTTCAAAAGCTGGCAGTATAAACGTAATTCGTGAGAACTGGGACGAAAATTTTCGGCAGATGCGCCCATATATCGGGCGTACCATCTCACGCAAAACCTATACAGCCCTGCAACACTATGTCTATCAATTCCTTAAACATGACAAAGAGTTGTTAAGGCAGCGTTTTTTGCATGACCACATTCGAGATTGCCATGGCGACCTGCGGCTCCAGCACATCTATGTATTGCCTGAAGATGGGGGCAGCGCATCATATTGCTTGACCGCATCGAGTTCAATGAGCGCATCCGCTATGGTGATGTCGCCAGTGAAGTGGCATTTCTAGGCATGGAATTGGATCTCGCCCAACGGCCCGATCTGGCCTATACCTTCCTGACACAATATATAACCGAGACCGGCGATTCCTCACTTACCAGGCTTCTCCCATTCTATAGCTGCTACCGCGCTTGCGTACGTGGCAAGGTCAACTCGTTTCTACTGGATGATCCAGAGGTCAACCCGGTCCAGGGTGCAAAGGCCAATCTGGAAGCGAGCGAGCTATTCAAATTAGCGCTCGGCTATACCAAATGTTCATCCCGACCACTCTTGATCATGGTAGGCGGCGTCATGGGTAGCGGAAAAAGCTCTATCGCGCACGAGATCCAGGAAGAACATGCCTGCCGCTTACTCTCAACCGATAACATTCGTAAGCAGCTGGCCCATCTGCATCCAGCTCAACCACAGGCCGAGCAATTTGGTGCCGGCATCTACAATCCAGCCTGGACCAGGCAGACATATGCAGCCCTGAACGAGCGGGCCCAGGCCTATCTACGCCAGGGCTACTCGGTCATCCTGGATGGTACCTTCTCGCGCCGCACTGATCGACAAAAGATCGCCCAGGAGGCGCTACAGCACGGTGCCCGCATCATCTTTATTGAATGTATCTGTCCACGCGAGCTCACACTACAGCGGCTGGCGCAACGCTGGCAGGCCCGCATCGCAGGCGAACCAGCAGCGTTAGCGCCCGGTGCACTTAATACCTCCGATGGCCGCCCTGAGCTCTACGATACCCAGATGGCTCAGTGGGAAGCATTCGATGCCAGGCAGGAACCCTCAATCAAGCATATTGTTTTACCCACCACGACCACCGCGCATGCCGCTATGAGCGCCCTACAGCGTAAATTACAGCCCATACTGGCAAAGACGCCAGAGGGCGTGAACTACACATTTAAAACAGATTACAGCGGTAATGCTGCGCAATTACCACCAAATATGTAGTATAGAGCCTTAGCTGTTTGTAGAAGAGGAGAAAAACATGAATTCGCAGCAGAATAGTCCTCGCTTTAAAAAAGTTCTTGTCCCGCTGGATGGGTCACCACTGGCTGAGGAGGCAATCTTACTGGCAGCCAATATTGTTCGTGCTAACAAAGCAGAGCTACTGCTCCTCCGTGTCGTTCCACCATCGAGCTGTGTGCCACTCTACCCGGTTACACCGATGGATCTCACAGAGCCAATGAAAGAAGCAGCCTTTACACGGGCCCGGGACTACCTGGAACACGTTACCGCCTATGAGCATCTCGACACCCTCAAAGTACAAACAGATGTTCTGCTGGGAGGCGCGCCCACCACGATCGTTGATTATGCGCTACAGCAAGGGGTAGATCTGATTGTCATGCGCAGTCATGGAGAAACGGGCCTCACGCGCTGGATCATGGGGAGTACAGCCCAACAGTTGGTACGCAACTGTCCGATCCCGGTACTGGTAATCAGCAAACCACAAAATCAGCCGATGACCTTTTTGCATTCTCCACGCGTCCTGGTCACCCTGGATGGCTCCGCATTAGCAGAGGAAGCCATCAAACCAGCAGCGCAGCTTAGCGCCTCCCTGGCATATCCTGGCAATGGCGCGATCCATCTGACACGTATCATTGAGCGCCTGCAGCTTCATGAACACCAAACAAAAGAACAGCAAGAGCAGTTCAACAAGGAGCAGCGCGAAGAGGCCGAGGCTTACCTCCAGAACATAAAACAACGCATGCTCACAGGAGAGTTAGCGCCACTCAAGCTGAAGATTACAACTTCAGTTGTGACCTATACAGATGTGCAAGACATCACCAGGCGTATTCTAGAAGAAAGCTCATGCATCGGCGACGCACCTGGATTTACAGGCTGTGACATTATCGCTATGAGCACGCATGGACGGCATGGTTTTCAGCATCTATTACTGGGTAGTTTCACCGAAGAGGTGATTGACGCGGCCCAAAAACCCTTGCTGGTCGTTCATGCCTCAAGACCAAAAGAACCCACACCAGAAAAAACCAGCAGCGGTCAAAAGATTGATGTGCCGATCTTATAAACTATCTTCTTTAGCATATACACCTCAAGCATAGGGGCCTGTCAGACTCATCTTGCCGGAGTAGAAAAGACAGGCAGTTATGTACCAGTTGAAGGGCAGCCCAGACACAGGCTCAGGTTGCTGCCCTATCAACATAAAACAGAAAAGCAAACTAAAAAACTCAAGAGAGAAAAGCCATGTTTAAGCATATCCTGGTTCCGCTGGACGGGTCAATGAGGGGAGAACAGGCGCTGCACGTAGCGGCGCGCATTGCACGCGCAAATCAGAGCTCGCTATTATTGTTGGAAGCGATCGATCCGATCGATAAAATGGGCCTGTCCACCCTTCCAAACGAACGTTTGCTGTTGGATATGGAGAATAGGTACCTGCAAAATATTGCGCGTGGTCCAGAGCTAGCAGGCATAGAGGTAACGATACAGGCTTGCATCGGTATAGCGGCGGAACAGATTCTGCTAGCGGTCGACAATAATCACATCGACCTGGTTGTCATGTGCAGCCATGGGCGGACCGGTTTGAAACGTTGGACACTGGGCAGTGTCGCTCAAAAGATTTCTCGTTACTGTCCCGCGCCGGTACTTGTGCTCAATGAGCACGATCAACTCCAACAGCAATTACAAACTCAGATCCCCTCCCCCGTGCGCATCCTGGTTGCTCTGGACGGCTCAGAGCGAGCAGAGACATCGATCGCCCTGGCCGCCGACTTGAGCATGGCACTCTCAGCTCCAGCCAGAGGCGTCCTCCAATTGACCTATGTCATTCACCTACCATCCTCATTTGAGTATGGGCAGGAAGATAGTGTAGCCAGAGCACTCGAGAAAGAGACGCCACCGGCCCAGGCCTATTTACAGGCAGTCAAACAACGACTACAGACAGGTGAGCTCAAGCATAGCAACCTGGAGATTACAACCGTACTGACCCATGATCTGGACGTTGCCTCTAAACTGATCAAAATAGCTGAATGGGGAGAAAAACAGGATGGACATAGCTGCTGCCAGATGATCGCGTTGACCACGCATGGGAGAAGTGGGCTGCAGCGCTGGATCACAGGTAGCATAACCGAACGCATCCTATCAAAAGCATGTATCTCTTTGCTTATCACCAGGCCAGCATCAGATGAGTAGGAATGCTGATTGAGAGAGGATACTTGCCAACACCAGCTAGCAAATTTTGCCAGCACCGATAGATCCCTTCTATTCTTTTGTGATGATTTTGAGACATACACACGCATCCAGAGATATCAGTGAGAGACAGGCGAGCTATGTTTCTAACGATGAACGCTATTAGTAGACAAACCGGAGAGCCAGAACAAAGGGGAAGCTTTCGAGCATCCCGAAGGAGAAAGTCATCATGAAGCCAGAAGAGGTTACATCCACCTGTAATGAATACTATGATCTAATCAGCGTCCTCTAT
This sequence comes from Dictyobacter kobayashii, assembly GCF_003967555.1. Lineage (GTDB taxonomy): Bacteria > Chloroflexota > Ktedonobacteria > Ktedonobacterales > Ktedonobacteraceae > Dictyobacter > Dictyobacter kobayashii. The sequence goes on along the minus strand of NZ_BIFS01000001.1, from coordinate 4,655,847 downwards.
CACATGCTGGAAGGAGCCTGGAAATACGATAACTTTCGTAGGGATGCGGAAAAGTCTGGTGATCAACAACTCGCACAATTTTTCCACGAAGCGCAACTAGAGGAATGCAAACGGGCCGCGCAAGCCAAGGAGCTATTGAGGGAGCGCATTGGGATAAAGGTACCCGCTAGATAGCTTCACTAAGAGGAGATTGAGCGATGCAGTGCAAAGAAAAAATGGAAACATATCTCCATGAACACCAGGTGCCATTTAAGGAACAACATCATACACGCACATTCAGCGCATTGACAATTGCCGAGAGCGAGCATATACCCGGCAAGAAAATGGCCAAAACGGTTGTCATGCAGATAGATGGACAGATGATGTGCTTTGTCTTACCAGCAGCATATTATGTCGATCTGGATAAAGTACGAGCCATCATGGGTGCCAAAGAGGTTAGCCTGGCCCATGAAGACGAGTTCGAGCTGACATTTCCCGACTGCGAAGTAGGAACCATGCCTCCCTTCGGGAACCTGTATGGCATCTCGGTCTATGTAGATAAAAGTCTGGCCGCAGAAGATATGATCACCTTCGCGGTCGGAACATACACAGACACCATGAGCATTAAATATACTGATTTTGAACAGCTCGTACATCCACACGTCGCCGTATTCGCCAGGTCGCAAGTAGATCTGTAAAAGCATGTTTCCGCTCAGGAATTCATATCTGCACGTGCTTAACATGAATAAAACCGGAATGATAATCATATATCATTCCGGTTTTATTCATGTTAAGCACGTGCAGATCACCGAGCACGGCAATGCATAATAATATTACGATTAAAAAACAGGCTAGGCATTCACTTGATCGAGGCCCAGGCTACGCTTGATCTCAACGAAGCGCATGATATCCTCACGATTGATAGATCCCAGCAGATGCCCCTCCTGAACCACTGGTAACTGGTTCAGGTCCTGACCAACCATCAGGGGTAATACATCATTGAGACTTTGTTCTGCGGTAACTGTATGCAAGCGGGCCAGTGGTATCATAACAAAACCTACAGGGGTCTGGGCCCATTGTGCACGTGGGATATGGCGGATATCGCTAAGGGTGATCAAGCCGACCAGTTCGTCTACCTGCATCACAAAAGCACTACGCCAACCATGGGGTAACAAAAAATCATCCACTAGTTTTTGCAATGAAATGTTGGCCGGCACAGTAGCAGGACCGCGATTCATTACATCGTCCACATGCACTCCCTTGAACATCGTCTCCAGCATGCTCTGGTTATTCGCTGAGACCGCGCCCATCAGCAAGAACCAGCCAATAAAACCGATCCATAAACCATTCAGGTAAGCACCCCTGAAGAAAGACATCAGGCCAAAGAAGATAAACAAGTACGCGAAAAATTGTCCTACCCGGGTAGCGATACGGGTAGCGACATGTACATTGCCACGCAATTTCCAGATGATGGAGTGCAACACCCGGCCTCCATCCAATGGGAAACCCGGAACAAGGTTAAAGATCCCCAGAAAGATATTAGTCAGCGCCAGGTAGCCAAGAATAGCACCCACCGGAGAGGTTTTGCTGCCAATGACAAGCAGGAGCAGTCCACAGAGGCCGCCCAGTGCCAGGCTCGTCAGAGGTCCGACCAGTGCCATCTGGAACTCGATATCTGGTGCGGGAGGTTCCTGTTCGATATTAGAGACACCGCCAAAGATAAACAGGGTAATACTTTTCACGTGTAAACCACGCGCACGTGCCACCAGGGCATGTGCCAGTTCATGCAAGAAGACCGAGAGGAAAAGCAGCAGGGTCGCCAGTATGCTAACACTCCAATAGGCCCCAACAGACCAGCCAGGATAGTTTACAGAGAACCATCCTGTCTCCAGCGTCCAACTCAGAAGCACCGCAATAATCAGCCAACTCACATGAAAAGCGATATCTATGCCCCAGATTTTCCCGATACGTAAAGAACCTGGCATAATGGCGCTCCCTTCTATTGATAAGAGCTTGCACTTCACCGCATCCTTGCAAAAAGCTTTCCAGGTCTATCTTAGCCCTGCACTTTTACCTGACATACTTCATCATTAAATGATAGCCGTTGTCTCTCTCATTTCTTTCTCAAACAAGCAGTCATCATCTCAGAGAGATCACAGAAGCCACTGAATATCCATAGTTGGTAGAACGAAAAGAGCCATAGCAACAGCCGCCTGCTTGAATGTAGCGGGAAATGTCACTAGCCGTTGAAGGTACACAAGCAAAACTTTGTGATGCATTTGAGATAAATACAGGTCGCCTGGTGATGAATTTGTGCCAACCTGACGCTATATGTAAGAAACAACAACGCATCTTACTATTTCGATGCAGTTATTTTTTGTTGTACTCACCAGTACTTCACACCCCAATATAGTTTAAGCCACTGTCCACATTGAGGTGATTTTGGAGGAAAAGGTATGCTGTTGACCGACATAAATGCCAGACGTATGTTTCTGGAGAACAAATTGGCAGCTCTACAGAAACGCCTGGAGGAACTGCGCATCAAAGAAAAAACAGAGCTCGCCGAAGAAGATCTCGAAGAATCGGCGACCCGTGCTTCAGATACAGAACTCGAGGAAGCCATGCTCACTGAAGAGATGAAATTGGTCCGTGACATCAAGAACGCGCTAAAACGCATCGATGAAGGAACCTATGGCTACTGCCGCGTCTGTGGGCAGCCTATTCCTGCCAGACGCCTGGAGGCGCTACCCTGGGCTGAACTATGCGTAAAAGATCAGCAAGAGAGTGAAAAATTCCAACATCATAAGGTCACGCTATAGGCGAAGACAAAGCTGAACCAGCAGTTCGGGAAGGCCATTTGTGATTTATCTGTGATCCAAATGTACTTCCTGAGACACTTTTGAAATATCCAGAATCTATAACTGGATACAGGTAAAGAAGTAGAAAGAAGAAGTAGTGTCAGCTTCGTATTTCTTTGCCAACTCAACCGAGTTTCTAATCCACAACTACAAGTGAACAAACCGCCTCGTATTGCAATCTCATTGATAAGTAAGATAATCGATTGTTTCCTCGGTCATCGAGAACAAAAAAGGAACTCTGATATGTCAATAGCGCCACGTGATCCATCGAGGGCAATACGATTCGCATTCAGGCAAGTAAGAAGGAGGAAAAAGAGCATAAAGAGAGGGACAACTATATAACGCACGAACGTTACAGCAGCGAAATGGATCGCATAGTTATGCTTCCCACACATATTGATGCCAATAAAATCGAGGCCACCTACGAAAATGGAGTACTTACCCTACGGGTTCCAAGAAAGAAGAAGCTAAAGCAAAACAGATACCAATCAAGGTAAAAGAGGCCGCCGCAGCACACTAAAGCAGATGTTCATTGTTCACAGCAACCAGACATACAAACGACTGGAAAAGGCTCATATTTTTTCCAGTCGTCAGGGTAGAAAAGTAACAGGTACGCAGTACAACTACTTTCTGCAGGATGATAGCAATATGTCACGAGTAGCATACAACTACTTCTGGCAGGATGGCCATAGCAATATTCCGAAAGCGAGGATTCCCATGTTTAGACGTATTCTGGTTCCGCTGGATGGATCACCTCGTGCCGAACAAGTCTTACCACTCGCAGCACACATTGCCCGAACGTATAATAGCACCATCGTGCTGACGAGAATCGTCGATATCTTCGAAACGATTGGAGCCTCTACGATTCAAGCGGCCACATTGACAAATGAGATCCGGGAAATTCAAGAGAAGGAAGCACAGCAATATCTGCAACGGGTACTTAGTGACAAAGCCCTGGAACAGCTAGAGACATCTATTGAGATCCATTCCGGCGATGTCGCGACGACACTGCTTGAACTTATCAAAAGACAACCAATTGACCTGGTGGTTATGACGAGTCATGGTTACACAGGCTATAAGCAATGGATGCTGGGTAGTGTGGCACAAAAAATGGTGCACGATAGCCCTACCCCCGTGTTAATACAACGCGATAACTATCCTTTGCCTTTTGGTACGGCAGCCCGGGACCTCAAAATCTGCGTCGCCCTCGATGGCTCTGCGTTGGCAGAGACCATCCTTGCACCGGCTTTGTACCTCGCAGCTGCCTGCGCGGAACCCCGGCATAGAGAAGTGCACCTGTTGCGCATAGTTAAAACGCTGGAAGCAGATCGAGTCGAGGCATTTCTGAAGATCCACAAACTCAACCTGCAACAATTTCTTTATGATGAGGCCAGTAACTACCTGAAAGAGATTAGCGAGCGCTTGAATAAGGATACCGCGACACAGCTAGGCGTCAATGTGACGTGGTCGGTCAGCCTGGGGAGAGATATCGCGCAAACTATTATACGCGAGGTGGAAGGTGAAACGCCCGTACAGCATACACCACTCCCTTATAATTTACTCGCACTCGCAACCCACGGGAGAAGCGGCATCGCCCGCTGGGCCGTGGGTAGTGTGGCAGACCGCATCTTCCACCATAGCAAACTTCCTTTGCTTGTCATCCATCCACCCAAAGCAGGCTAAACAGCCTGCTCAGTGACAAGCCTCCCTTTCATCGAGCGCCAGGTTCCTCTTTTTGAGAGGAACCTGGCGTTTTCATGTCTAAACAGGAATATCAGACATATCGCTGACGTTATCATAAATGGCTTCAATGCTACTATCAATAAAAATAAACATGGGTAACCCCAATCATATATGTTGCCCATCTGTATCGCTGGAGCGGTACTGTTTAATAAGGAGATTTTATGGCAAATACAAATGACTGGAATAGTCAAATCATCAGCGAATTTCGCGCCAACAATGGCAAAGTCGGTGGCCCATTTGCTAACGCCAACTTATTGCTGCTGACAAGCACTGGTGCAAAAAGTGGTCAGCCTCGCACAACTCCTCTGGTCTACCTGCCTGATGGTGATCGCATGGTTATTTTTGCATCCAAAGCAGGTGCCCCGACCAATCCCGATTGGTACCACAACCTGCTTGCTAATCCAGAAGCTACCGTTGAAGTTGGTGCAGAGACCATCAAAGTGAAAGCCACCGTCGCTGGCGCTGAGGAGCGCGACCGCCTGTACAATACCCAGGCTGCGCTGGCACCAAACTTCGCCGAATACCAGCAAAAAACCACCCGCAAAATCCCCGTAGTTATTCTGGAGCGCCTGGGATAATTTCCCTCTCGATATTCGCGGAACATCCTTAAATACATACCAGATATGGCATTTCTCGTTTGAGGCATATGGTGGGGCGGCTGCGTCCACTCCACCATATGCCTCAAACTTTGCATAGATGTTTATAAATACAAGCTTTCAAATCAAAAACTCACACATGGCATTTATTAAGTAATTACCGATGATTAATATAAATGAGAATGTGCCTCGAAATGTGTATTAAAAAAACATGTCATAAGTGGTCATAAATATTTTTTTGTGGGTCCTCTATAGATAACGACACTAGCCACAAAGATAGAAAAAGATGATTGACAGAACAATAAGAGGTCAGATATAATTAGGTTACCAAATTAATTATCGACAAAATTATTTGCTAACCTATATAAAGGAGGTGAGCAAATGTTTATACAGGATGAAGCAAAGGCGCAAAGGCTGCTACGGTCTTTTATGCAATTTGATAAGGCTGAATGGCATGAGAGATCCATTGAAGGATGCAAACCTAGCGAAATAAAAGTGCTGCTCTGTATTAAAAGACATATGAAACTGACGTCTCATGAGATGAAGGTATCTGAGATCAGCAGGCTACTGCATGTAACATCTCCAGGTGTAACCCAGTTGCTTAAGGGTCTGGAAGCAGATGGGTTGATTGAAAGAAAAATCGACCACTTAGATAGACGAGCGGTAGGCATTGCGCTCACAAAAAAAGGTGAGCAGATAGCCGACAAAGCGATTGAAGCTCTTTTCACTTCTTTTAATGGTTTAATCGATTATTTAGGAGAAGAACAGAGCAACCAGCTTGCAGAGCTTTTAACGAAGGTATATACATACTTCAACGAAAGAGAAGCCAGTATGCTGCAGGCATACCGGCGCGGAGACGAGGAAGCATGATCAAGTTATTTAGATTTTTAAGGCCATATCGATGGTATGTGGCGATAATCCTGGTCCTTGTCCTTTTGCAATCCCTTTCCGACCTCTATCTGCCAACATTGATGGCGGATATTGTGGATACAGGTATCGTAAAGGGAGATACGAATTACATCATACGTGTGGGCGGTTTCATGCTGCTGATCGCGGTTGGTGGCGCACTATGTACAGTCGTGGCCAGTTACTTTTCGGCCAAGACTGCGATTGGCTTTGGCCGTATTGTGCGTGCCAGGATATTCAATCGCGTGGAGCAATTTTCGCTGCATGAGTTTGATAAAGTTGGTACGGCCTCGTTGATTACACGCACAACCAATGATACAACCCAGGTTCAACAGGTCTTGATTATCATGTTGCGCATGATGATCAGTGCGCCAATGATGTGTATCGGCGGCATTATTATGGCATTGTCACAGGATGTGCAACTCTCCTGGGTGTTTGTGGCCTCTATTCCAATTATTATCCTCACCATCCTGATCATCACGGGTCGAGCGATCCCGCTCTTCAAGATCATGCAGGGCAAGATCGACAAGCTCAATCTAGTGCTGGATGAAGGCCTGACCGGTGTGCGTGTCATTCGCTCATTTGATCGCATCAATCTTGAGGAAGAGCGCTTTGATCGTGCAAATCTGGATCTCACCGACACCGCCATTAAAGTCAACCGCACCATTGCGGCCTTGATGCCAATGATGATGCTGCTCTTAAACTTTACCTCGATTGCTATCTTCTGGTTCGGTAGTATCCGCATCAACAACGGGGATATGCAGGTAGGCTCATTGATCGCGTTCCTGCAATATGCTATGCAGATTATGTTCTCGCTGATCATGGTCTCGATGATGTTTGTGATGCTGCCACGTGCCTCGGCTTCAGCGGAGCGCATCAATGAAGTGCTGGAGATCAATCCAGAAATTGTGGATACCTCCAACCCTCAGTTGGCGGAGGATCAGCGCGGCTATGTCGAATTCCGCAATGTCACCTTCAGTTATCCCGGTGCCGAACAGCCTGCACTCTCCAATATCTCATTTAAGGCTAATCCGGGCGAAGTGACCGCGATCATCGGTGGAACTGGCGCAGGTAAATCTACCCTGGTGGGCTTGCTGCCACGCTTCTACGATATCGATGATGGTGCCATCTTGATCGACGGCGTAGATCTACGTGAATTGACGCAGGAACATCTACGCTCAAAGATTGGCTTTGTGCCACAGAAAGCGGTACTCTTCTCAGGCACGATCGAAGAAAACATTCGCTATGGCAAAGAAACGGCCTCGTTTGAAGAGGTAGAGTATGCCGCGCGCATAGCACAGGCCACTGAATTTATCTCTGAGATGAAAGATGGCTTTAACTCTATCATCGCACAGGGCGGCAACAATGTTTCTGGTGGACAGAAACAGCGTCTTTCAATCGCACGCGCCCTGGTGAGGAAACCTGAGATCTACGTCTTTGATGATAGTTTCTCAGCCCTCGACTTCAAGACAGACGCCAAATTGCGGGCAGCACTCAAAAATGAGACCCGGACCTCAACCGTGTTCATTGTAGCTCAGCGTGTGAGCACTGTGATGGACGCCGATCGCATTGTCGTATTGGATGAGGGAAGAGTCGTCGGCATCGGCAATCATCGCGAACTTATGAAAACCAGCACGGTATATCGAGAAATCGTATCCTCGCAGCTTTCGATGGAGGAGATCGCATCATGAGCGAAGCACGCGGAGCAAGAAGGCCTCAACAACCCCAGGGAGGCATGGGCATGGGCCCCGGCGGCCGACCTGGTATGGGCATAGGCATGCCGGTTGAAAAGGCTAAAGATTTTAAAGGGACGCTCAAAAGGCTAACAGCCTATTTGATGCCACATAAATTTCTGCTGGCGGCCGTCTTTATTGCTGCCATTATCAGTACGATTTTCAACATCCTCAGCCCCAAAATTCTGGGTCAGGCAACGACCAAGTTGTTCGATGGTCTGATCGCAAAGTATCGAGGGGTACCAGGAGGGGGTGTAGATTTCGCCGCCATCGAGCAAATTCTGATATTCCTGGCCATCCTGTACATTATCAGCTCGGTCTTCAGCTATATCCAGCAGTATATTATGGCCAGCGTGGCCCAGCGGACCGTATACGATCTGCGCAAACAGGTCGAGGAGAAGCTCTCACGCCTCCCGCTGAAATTCTTTGACTCCCGCACCCATGGAGAGATCCTGAGCCGGGCCGTCAATGATATGGATAATATCAGCAGTACCTTGCAGCAGAGCCTGACACAGCTGATTACTTCGCTGGTAACTATTATCGGTGTTATCGTTATGATGCTGACCATCAGCCCGCTGTTAACGCTGGTATCGTTGATCACGATCCCACTCAGCCTGGTTGTAACCATCGGCGTCGCCAAACGCTCGCAGAAACACTTTGTTGGTCAGCAACGAGCATTGGGCAATCTGAATGGCCATGTCGAAGAAATGTATACTGGTCATAAAATTGTGAAGGCCTTCGGCTTTGAGCGGCGTGCCATAGATGAATTCGATAACTTAAATGATAAGCTCTATGAATCCGGCTGGCGAGCACAATTTATCTCCGGTACCATCATGCCACTGATGATGTTCATCGGTAATCTGGGATATGTGTTTGTCTGTGTCATCGGCGGTATCCTGGTCACCCAGAAGGCGATCCAGCTTGGCGATATCCAGGCCTTTATTCAATATTCACGCCAGTTTACAATGCCGATCACGCAACTGGCCAATATCGCCAATATCATTCAGTCAACCATCGCTTCTGCCGAGCGTGTCTTTGAGTTGCTGGATGAGCAAGAAGAGATACCCGAGGCGGTCGAGGCCAAAGTTATCGAGGCGCCACAGGGTGCTGTGGCCTTCAATCACGTTCAATTCGGCTACAAAGCCGATGTGCCTTTGATTGAAGACATGAACATCGATGTCAAACCGGGACAGACCATCGCCATTGTGGGCCCGACGGGTGCCGGCAAGACTACACTGGTCAATCTGCTGATGCGCTTCTATGAGCTCAATGGTGGCCATATCCTGGTCGATGGCGTAGATATTACTGATCTGAAGCGTGGCAATCTGCGCAGCATGTTTGGTATGGTGCTACAGGATACCTGGCTCTTCAACGGCACCATTCGTGAGAATATCGCCTATGGTCGTGAAGGTGCAACAGAAGAGGAAATCATTCAGGCGGCTAAAGCCGCGCACGCGGACCACTTTATCCGTACGCTACCTGACAGCTACAACACCGTCCTGAACGAAGAGGCGACCAATATCTCGCAGGGTCAGAAACAATTGCTGACCATCGCCCGCGCGATCCTGGCCAATCCTTCCATTCTGATCCTGGATGAGGCAACCAGTAGCGTCGATACCAGAACCGAGATCTACATCCAGAAAGCCATGAGCGAACTGATGCATGGCCGCACCAGCTTTGTGATCGCTCACCGGCTCTCAACCATTCGGGATGCCGATCTGATCCTGGTAATGAACCATGGTAGTATCATCGAGCAAGGTACCCATGAGGAACTGCTGGCACGGCATGGCTTCTATGCCGATCTGTACAATAGCCAGTTTACCGGGGCACACCGGATACTGTGGCCCAGGAACAGGAAGCTTCCAAGGCCGCAATTTAAATAGCTAAATGTGTGTGATTCCCATAGGTATGGGAATCACATCGCTCCAGTGCGGACGTGCGCTGGCGCGCCCGAGCAGTTTTTATAGTGTGGTGTATAAAATGCTCTGTGCGCATTTTATACACCACACTATAAAACAATTTTGAGCACCGAAGGTGCGAAAACGTATGCAAATCAAACACGAGCTATGATGCTGGTTAATTTCCGGTGAAGCGGGAAGGGCGCTTTTCAAGGAAGGCCTGGATGCCTTCATGGTGGTCCTGGCTCTGGCCAGCACGGTCCTGCATTTCGGCTTCGTAGTCGAGCATTTCTTCCAGGGTGGCGCTGGCGCTTCTGCGCAGTAGCTGCTTTGTCAGGCCAATGGCCAGGGTGGGTCCTTGCGCCATCTGCTGGGCAAAGACACGCACATCGTTCTGGAAAGATTCGGCCGGGAAGATACGATCAACGATACCCAGTTCAAATGCCTCTTCAGCCGTAATACGTGGAGAAAAGGTCATTAGATCGAAGGCTTTGTTCCAGCCGATCATGCGTGGCAAAAAATAACTCATACCACTGTCAGGCACCAGTCCAATGCGACTAAAGGCCGGGGTGAAAAATGCATTTTCGGAGGCCAGGCGGAGATCACAGGCCAATGTCAAAGAGAAACCGGCCCCGGCCGCCGCCCCATTGATGGCTACCAGCACAGGCTTTTCCAGTTGTTGCAGCAACTTGATCACACGATTATAGTGGCGCAAGTGGTCTTTAAAGGATTCGGTACGTACCTGAACCTCTTTGAGATCCTGGCCAACTGAAAAGGCACGTCCGGCCCCCACCAACAGAACCACACGTATGGCCGGATCTTGTGCCTTCTCAAGGGCATGCGCTAATTCTACCAGTAACTCGGTCGTGATGGCATTGAGCGCCTCGGGTCGATTTAATGTCAGTGTCAGCAAACCTGCTTCCTGGTGTTGGGTGATAACCATATGTAATCTTCTCCCTGGTAACATAAATCAGCTAAACAAGCGGTATTACAATCTCTCGATGATGGTAGCGATACCCTGACCGACCCCAATGCACATACAGGCAAGGCCATAGCGACCTTCACGGCGGTGCAATTCATGCAACAACGTCGTCAGGATGCGCGCGCCGGATGCACCCAGCGGATGCCCCAGGGCGATAGCTCCACCATTAACGTTGAGTCTGTCAATTGGAATCTCTAGCTCACGCATACATTGTATCGATTGAGATGCAAAGGCTTCATTCAACTCAACCAGGTCGATAGCAGCCATACTCAAGCCAGCACGCTGCAAGGCTTTACGGGCAGCCGCGATTGGGCCCAGTCCCATATAGGCAGGGTCGACACCAGCAACGGCGGTGGTGACAATGCGTGCCAGCGGCTGGAGACCATGGGCGCGGGCGTAGTCATGGGAGGATAGAACCAGGGCGGCAGCCCCATCATTAATGCCTGCCGAGTTCCCGGCAGTAACGGTCCCATCTTTTTTAAAGGCAGGTTTGAGCTTAGCCAGTGCTGCTAATGAGGTATCGGCCCGTGGATGTTCATCGCGCTCAACAGTGATCGGCTCACCCTTTTTTTGTGGCACCTGCACATTGACCAGTTCATCGGCAAAACGCCCCTCGTTGATAGCGGCAACGGCCCGTTGATGGCTGCGCAACGCGAACTCATCCTGCTCAGCCCTGGCAATGTTATACTTGCTGGCAACATTCTCTGCCGTCTCGCCCATGCTATATGGATGGTGGAGTTCGGCCAGGCGTGGATTGGTGAAGCGCCAGCCGATGGTGGTGTCATACATGGTCAGGTTGCCACGTGGAAAGGCGGTCTCGGCCTTGCCCATCACAAAAGGGGCCCGGGTCATGCTCTCCACGCCACCAGCCACAAATAGCTCGCCCTGTTCGCTCCAGATCGCCTGGGCGGTATCATTGACTGCCTGCAGGCCGGAGCCACAGAGACGATTGACGGTCTGACCCGCGACGGTAACCGGCAGGCCAGCAAGCAAGAGGGACATACGGGCAACGTTACGATTGTCCTCACCAGCCTGGTTAGCACAACCCAGCACGACATCCTCAATCTCAGCGGCAGAAATATTGGCCCGAGCAATGGCCTCATGAATAACAAGCGCCCCGAGGTCATCGGGGCGAACATCTTTGAGTACCCCATTATAGCGTCCAACCGGGGTACGAACAGCCGAAAGAATTACGGCCTCCTGCAACATACACTGCTCCTTCCCGCAACATTGTGGGCTTATTCCGTTGTTAAATCGGTTTAAATTGTTCGAATGGCTGATGGCAATGTGTACAATAGGCGATGGCGCGACATGGTGTGGGGCCAAAGGGATTTTCTAACGCGGTTTGCTGTGAACCACAGTAGGGACAGGTCAAAGCCTGCTGTGTAAGCATCGGCAACAAAGGGCCACGCCCAACATGTGGTGGTGGGGCAATTCCTACCCCTTTGAGCTTCTGCCTGGCGCCCTCGCTTAGCATATCGCTGGTCCAGGGTTGCTGCATCGACACAACCACCTCTACATCAGAGACGAATGCCAGCAGACATTGTTTAATCTGCTCTCGTATCTGGCTTAAAGCGGGACAGCCAGCAAAGGTCGGGGTAATGACTATGCGAATTGACGAATGGGCTGCATCAATCTCGATCTGGCGGATAATCCCCATGTCTACCACCGAGATGGCAGGCAACTCAGGATCTGGTACATGCTGTAAAGCTTCCCATACCTGCTGCTCATTAAGCGAATCACTACTTGATTGTGCAATTATCTCGGACATGTAGATCCCTCTTTCCGCAGCTACCAGCTCGCCTGTGGGTCCAATCGATAGACCATCGTCATCTGATCCCAGAGTTCAGTAAAGTCTGCTGTATGCTGTCCCTGACGCCCTCCTAAACGCGCTACTACCGTTGGTTGAAACAGATCAGTCGTCTTCTGAATTGGGAGCGGAAGCTGCAGGCGTTCAAATAAGGGGACGATGGTACCCAGCCAACGTTGCTCTAAAGTAGCTGAGGGGTCAGGTAAAATGCCGGCCGTCTGCAAGATATCCTCGGCCGGAAATGGCTCAAAAAGTGCCAGCGCATCTGGCCAGAGCTGCTGCAAGGCCTCAGACAATAACTGATAGGACTCGGGCGTGCCAGTCGCCAGGCGCTGCAGCCAGGCGTTACTATGCATTTGATGATAGACCTCTTCACGCTGAATTTTGCTAATAGCCTGCGCCAGCGGTAGATAGGTCGAGTTACGCAAACTGTCCAGGCGCACTTGATCGGCGGCTTCATAGAAGATCCGGCGAGCACAGGTAAAAGCCCAGTTACCACGATGGCGCTCAACAAGCTGGACCTGCCGATACTCGCTCGTCTTGCGATTATAAGCGATCTGATCTGGAGTCGAGTTGGTCAAAGCAGCCACTTCCTGATAGAAGAGCCTGGCATGTCCGATCTCATCCTGCGCAATCGAGCTGCAGGCCACATCCTCCTCCAGTGTTGGGGCCACCCCGGTCCATTCGGAATCCCAATAACCGAGAATAAATTCATCATCGGCCAGTGATAGCAACAGATTGCTCAGGGGCTGTTTCAGGTCGAGCGGTACCATAGACGCATCGGTAAATTCTTCCATCAGTGCTACCTCTCTTCTTGCGCCCTGACACGTTGACGGGCAAGCTGTAATTTCTCACGAATATCGTAGCCATCGAGGCGTCGATATGAACGATCAATAGGTGGCTGCAACAAATCTGGATTATCCAGCACAGTGATAGCATCGAGCGGGCAGAGCCAGAGCCGCAAGTAGGCTCCGTCTCCTTCGCGCAACAAGTTTAATGCCTCTATCTGTGCCGCAGCTTGATTGTTGGCGGTCAGGGTCTGTAGCCAGATCAGTGGACGAGCTGGCTGCTGCTGGGCAAAGACCTCAAAAGTCACTGGTTGCGCAGCGACCGAGGCTGGCTGCGGTTCTGGCTGAGAATTCTCGGACAGAGCCGGATCATAGCGTATCTCAAGTAAGCTAACACGAGGAATGATCCAGAGCTTCAGGCTTTCCTGGCGCCGTCCATAGAACTCTCTGGCGTAGTGTATGGCCAGCTCACGACCACTGGCGCGCAGATTGCCGCCATGGTGAGGAAACGCATCGCGTGGCCCCTGTTGAAAGATCTCAAAAACCTCACCCTCGTCAACAGAACTTGCAAGTGTAGCAAGCAGAGGGCTTTCTGTGTTATCCGTCATTGGCATCCACCTTACCCATTATGATTAAAGGCACGTCATGCAATATTGGCTGCTCTGAGCGCGGCCTGTTGCTTGTGCATTACGTCGCGTACCCACTGACCATCTTCGTAGGAGAGACGACGAAAACCGATGCGCTCCGCAGAGGCCGGGCCCTGATTACGGGAAATCGCCCGCAGGTCATCCCAATTGGGCTCACTGTAGAGCCAACAACCCTGTTCGGCGTCATAGCGCAGCTCAGGATCAGGAAGGACCAGGCCAACCTCGCGCAGGCGCGGTACCTGGACATTCAGGAACTCCTGTCGCAGCTCCTCGTTAGCCTTTGCCTTAATCCGCCATTGCAGGTCTTTATCCTTTTCAGCCGGGGTAGCGGGTCCGTGGAACACCATCAGGGCTGGCCACCAGCGATTAAGGGCCTCCTGAACCATTTCACGCTGTGCGTTCGTGCCGTTCATCATGGTGATGATCATGTCGCGGCCATGCATCATATGGAAGGATTCCTCCCAGCAGATTTTTTGCATGGTGCGGGCATACGGGGCATAACTGCTATCGCGCAAGGCATGCTGGGAGACGATGGCGGCGGCATCGACCAGCCAGGCAATAATGCCTACATCGGCCCAACTCTTCGTAGCATAATGGAACGTATTGTGGAATTTACCTTTACCGGCGATCAGATCATCGAGGCAGGCGCTACGCGGCTTTCCCAGGTCTTCGACCAGGCGGTACAACAGCTCGGCATGCCCTACTTCATCCTGAATTTTAGCCGTCAGGGCCAGCTTACGATGAATAGTGGGGGCACGCATAATCCAGTCGCGCTCAGGAAGGGCACCCATGAGCTCAGAATTGGCGTGCATTTCTATAAAGCGGATTAAAGACTGCCGGTAGCCATCTGGCATCCAGTCGGTTGCTTCGACTTTGCCTCCTGCCGCGAGGTAGGCTCGAAATTCTACTACTCGTGCGTCTTCGTTTTCCTGAGTCATGGTCTCTACCTCTCTTCACCCAAAGCTCTACATAAATAAAAGAGAGCTATAGCGATTCTCTTATATATTTTTACCGTATGGTAAAAATATATAAGAGAATGCGGTAAAAGTCAATGCACAGGGAAAGATTATTTTACCGATCGGTAGAATAATCTTTGTTCCCTCCTTCGGCGGGAGGGGAAGAGGGAGTTTATTGGGGACACCCCAAACCCCGGCAGGGGGACTGCGGTCCCCTTGCACCCCCTGCATACTGAGGGAGACATTTATTGGGGACACCCCAAACCCCGGCAGGGGGACTGCGGTCCCCCTGCACCCCCTATATGTTGTTAAGCAATTATTCGGGAGCAAGAAGGCCGCCTTCGATCATGGAGAGGAACATGGTGGCGATTTGCTGGTGGGTGTAACGACCGGATGGTTTGTACCAGTGGGAGAGCCAGTGGCACATACCTAACAGGCCGAAGGTGATAATTTTAGAATCGAAGTCTGGTTTGAAGGCCTCTTTGGCGATGCCTTCCTGGATGATTTGCTCGAAGTAGCGTTCGTAGTCTTTTTCACGCAGGGCGATTTCGCGGGCAAATGGGCCGGTGAGGTGGGCCTGTTCACGATAAAAGACCGTTACGGCTGGTGAGGAGTTGGCCGTGACAGCGATATGGTGCTCGATCGCTTGCTGCAGCTTGTCGCGCGGCGAGAGATCAGATTCGACGATACGGCGTAGTGGCTCCTCAGCGATATTGAGCACGGTCAAATACACCAGGCGCAGGATCTCCTCTTTATTTTTGACATGATAGTAGAGAGCAACTTTGGTTACTCTCAGGGCATCGGCGATATCATTTAAACTGGTTGAACCAAAGCCTTTTTGGGCAAAGAGTTCGGCCGCCGTTTCTACGATAGCTTTCTGGGTCAGACGTGTTCGCTTAACTGTATCGGTTTCGCCATCTTTTTTGCGGACTTTTGGATGTGCGACTGCTTCGGGTTGATTTTGCTTCATATGCATATTTCCCTGCGTGTGTTGGCCAGAATAGAATACCAGTATTTTACCATAGAGTAAGTTGCGCATAAACAAGCATTGACTTTTAGCAGTGTGTTAGATATATTTTTACCATGTGGTAAAAATGTTAGGAGGAGTTGGCGACAATGGTCGAACAAGCAACAGAGAAAATGCAAACCGCATTTTTACAGCAGCAATCAATGAAGATGCTGATCGGAGGCCAATGGGTTGAGGCCGCCAGTGGAAAGACTTTTGAAACGATCAATCCATCCACAGGGCAAGTATTAGCAAAGGTAGCAGAGGGCGATACCGAGGATATAGATAGGGCGGTCGCAGCGGCGCGACGAGCTTTTGAACAAGGTGCCTGGCCCAAACTTACTCCCGCTAAACGTGCCCATCTTCTTTTAAAGCTGGCTGATTTAATTGAACGCAATGCCGAGGAACTGGCGCAGCTGGAGACCCTGGATAATGGAAAACCTATCAAGTACTCACGCGGCGGCGATGTGCCACTGACGGTTGAGCACTTCCGCTATTTTGCTGGTTGGGCCACCAAGATCGAGGGTGAAACGATACCAGTCTCGGTTCCCAATATGCTTACTTACACTTTGCGCGAGCCGCTGGGTGTAGTCGGTCAAATTATCCCCTGGAACTTCCCACTACAAATGGCTGCCTGGAAACTAGCGCCAGCCCTGGCATGTGGCAACACCGTTGTCCTGAAACCGGCCGAGCAGACCCCACTGACAGCCCTGCGCCTCGGTGAGCTGATCTGTGAAGCTGGCTTTCCTGAGGGAGTCGTCAATATCGTGCCCGGCTTTGGTGAGACGGCAGGGGCGGCCCTGGCGGCGCATCCAGATGTGGATAAGATCGCCTTTACGGGTTCGACGGAGGTGGGAAAGAAGATTGTCCAGGCCAGTGCAGGCAACTTGAAAAAAGTAACCCTGGAACTGGGCGGGAAATCACCTAATATTATTTTTCCCGATGCCGATCTTAAGTATGCTGTGCGTGGTGCCCTGAATGCCATTTTCTTCAATCAGGGAGAGGTCTGCACCGCTGGCAGCCGCCTTTTTATCCATCAATCCGTCTATGATGAGGTACTGAGCGGCCTGACCAGCATGAGCAGTAAAATGAAATTAGGGCCTGGCATGGATGCAAGTACTGATATGGGGCCACTGGTTTCGCAGCAACAGTTGGACCGGGTCACGCACTATATCGAGACAGGAAAACAGGAAGGCGCGAACATCACCACTGGTGGCCAGCGAGCCGGCGCTGAGCTGGCGGAAGGCTACTTTGTTCAGCCAACCATCTTCGACCAGGTCTCGGATCAGATGACCATTGCCCGCGAAGAGATCTTTGGTCCGGTCGTGGTGGCAATGCCATTTGAGAGTGTAGAGGATGTGGCCGCGCGCGCCAATCAATCCGCCTATGGCCTGGCCGCAGGCGTATGGACCAACGATATTAAGAAGGCACACAAGATGGTAGCCGCCCTCAAATCCGGCGTCATCTGGGTCAATACCTATAATCAATTTGATGCTGCGGCTCCCTTCGGAGGCTACAAACAGAGCGGCTATGGCCGTGAAATGGGCCACGCCGTCCTGGATGCTTATACGCAGGTCAAAACAGCCTGGATCAACCTACGCTAATCAGAAACAGCAACTGCTTACGGCAGTTACAAGCGCAATAAGGAGAGTTTGACAATGGCAGTCACTATGATCGCGCTCTACAAAGAACCGGCCGACCGTGAGAAGTTTGAAAAGCATTACTTTGGGACCCATATTCCTCTGGTCAAAAAGATACCGGGCTTGCAAAAAGTCGAGGTCAGCCGCTTCACTGGCAAGGATGCCCCCTACTATCTGATGGCCACCCTTTACTTTAACAGCAAAGAAGAGCGCAAGGCTGGCTTAAGTTCACCCGAGGGACAGGCCACTACCGCCGACGTGCCCAATTTTGCGACGCCAGACATCATCACAATCGCATTTACAGAGCTTGTCTAAACAGCCGTAATATCATCTACTATAAGTACATGGCAGTCTATGCAGTCAGACAGGTGTAGATATATCTACACCTGCCGCAACGAAGCGGCGTTCTGACAAGAACTACAATGATTAGTAAGCGCAGGAAGAGACATGACAAGTACGCTTCATGAGCATGATATCCGACCACCTGAGCCAATTAGAGTACTGGCTCCCGATGGTTCGCTTCAACCTGGAATGGAGATCGAAGAGCCGGCAGAGCTGTTACTGGAAATGTATCGCTGGATGACATTTGGCCGTATCTTCGATGCTCGACTGATTAATCTCCAAAGGCAAGGGCGACTCTGCACATATGCGCCTGTGGCAGGTCAGGAAGCAGCCCAGGTTGGCGGCAGCCTGGCCCTTCAGCAAGACGATTGGTTATTTGGTTCTTACCGCGATGGCCTGGCCTGTATTGTGCATGGTCTACCAGCTGAACATATCCCTCTCTTCTTCAGAGGTCATCCAAAGGCCGGCATGGTCCCGCCTGATGTCAATGTTTTTGGACAGCAGATAGGGATTGCCGAGCAGGTTCCACACGCCGTTGGAGTGGCCTGGGGCATGAAGCTGCGCCGAGCGAAAACGGCGACATTGACATTATTTGGCGATGGTGCAACTTCAGAGGGAGCCTTCCATGAAGGCATGAACTTTGCCGGTGTCTTCAAGGCGCCAGTAGTATTGATCTGCCAGAATAATGGCTGGGCCATTTCAGTGCCTCGTTCAAGGCAAACGGCCAGTGAAACTATTGCCCAGAAAGCCATTGCATATGGCATACCAGGAAGATTGATAGATGGCAATGACGTGCTGGCAATGTACCGCGAGACACGCGCGGCATTGGAGCGAGCACGCAATGGGCAGGGTCCAACCTTCATTGAAGCCGTCACCTACCGCTTTGGTCCGCACTCAACCGCCGACGATCCGCAGCGCTACCAACCGGCAGGCGAGCTGACAGAATGGAAAGATCAGCGCGACCCGATCACGCGCCTGCGCGTCTGCCTGGAACATCAAAACCTATGGGACGATACCAAACAGCAGGCATTAGAAGAAGAATTACGCGAATATATTTCCCGCAGCATCACAGCGGCCTTGACTGAGCCCATTCCTGCACCAGAAACCATGTTTGACCAGGTCTACGCGGAGCCAACGCCAATCCTGGAACAACAGCGCCAGGAAATGCTGGAGTCACTCAAGCTATCCCAAAAAGGAGTTACCTTTCCATGACCCAGCGTAACCTGATTGAGGCAATTAATGATGCCCTGAGTGTAGCGATGGTCGAGGATGAGCGGGTCATGGTGATGGGAGAAGATATCGGCCGCAACGGTGGCGTCTTTCGGGCCACCGATGGCTTGATCGAGCGCTTTGGCGAGGAACGCGTGGTAGATACCCCGCTGGCCGAGGCAGGCATTGTAGGCACCGCCATTGGTCTGGCAACCTACGGACTACGGCCAGTGGCTGAGATCCAATTTCTAGGCTTCTCGATGCAATCCTTTGCCCAGCTCCTGCTCCAGGCCGCCCGTATCCGTGCCCGCTCGCGTGGACGCTTCACCTGCCCACTGGTATTACGGGCCCCATTTGGTGGTGGCGTGCGCGCATTTGAGCTGCATGGAGACGCCTTAGAGGCCCATTTTGTACATGCCCCGGGCCTGAAAGTGGTGGCCCCGGCGACCCCTTATGACGCCAAAGGCATGTTACTGGCCGCCGTCGATGATCCCGATCCAGTGGTTTTCCTCGAACCACTGCGTGGCTACAGGGCCGGGCGCCAGGATGTCCCGGATGGTCATTATACGATCCCGCTGGGGAAAGCCAGGATCGCACGCGAGGGGACAGATATCACCATCGTAGCCTGGAGTGCCATGGTCGCAACCGCGTTGGAAGCGGCGGAACTGCTGGCCGAGGAAGGCATCTCAGCCGAGATTATCGATCTGCGCACCCTCTCACCATTCGATGCCGAGACCATCATCCACTCAGTTGAGAAAACCGGCCGCGCCATCGTGGTTCATGAAGCGCCAAAGACAGCGGGGGTAGGAGCCGAAATAGTCGCCACCATCAATGAGAAGGCCCTCTTCTGGCTGGAAGCTCCTGTTATGCGCGTCACCGGCTATGATGTCGTCTCACCCGTTATTTTAGAAGATTATCATGTGCCCAGCGCCACACGCATTATCCAGGCAACCAGAGCCTTGATGACGATATAACAACGCCTGTTTGACCAATGCAGCCTCATGCGTTGGTCAAGCACAGGCTCTTGAGGAGTATATAGTATGACAGTGCCATTTCACCTTCCAGACCTGGGAGAAGGGATCACTGAAGCCGAAATAGTCCGCTGGTTCGTCAAGCCTGGAGATAGCGTGACGCAGGATCAAGAAATCGTGGCCGTACAGACCGATAAGGCGGTAGTTGAACTGCCTTCTCCGGTAGCGGGGACCGTAGTTGAACTGGCGGTGGCAGAGGGAGAGATTGTAGCGGTGAAAAGTGTCCTGCTGACCCTGGATGAGATAGCGGATAAACAAACCCCGGCCCTGGCCAATAGCTATGCAGGCCAGTCTCAGGCAGTACCAGCCAACCAGGGGGCGACAGTAACGCATCAGGCGATATTGCCAGCCATCAAAACCAATCTGAGCAATGGTATCCATAAAGAAACTGTGTCAGCCAGGCATCCACAACGTGTGCTGGCCACGCCGGTCGCGCGCCGCATGGCGCGTGAGTTCGGCATCGATATCGCCACCATCAGCGGCAGTGGACACGCCGGCCGGGTGCGTACCGAAGATATACAAAAAGTTATCGCGCATCTGAATACCCAGACGCAGGCACCTGCGACACCTGAGCTAACCCAGGCGCCACCGGCAGTGACAAATATTCCTGTCCAAACAGGATCAGCCACAAAGCCCGGGACAGAGGAAGAGGAACGTATCCCTCTGCGTGGCCTGCGCCGGCGCATAGCAGAGAACATGGTACGCTCGGTCAGCACGATTCCCCAGGTTTCCTCACTGGTCGAAGTAGATGCCACCGGCCTGGTCGCCCTGCGCCAAAGTCTGCTCCCCCTGGCCGAGTCAGAGGGTATCAAGCTTTCATATTTACCCTTGATCATCAAAGCCCTGGTACATACGCTGCAACAATACCCTTATATCAATGCCATGATTGATGATAACAGCCAGGAAATTGTGCTCAAACATTGCTATCACATTGGTATCGCGACCGCGACCGGCGATGGCTTGCTGGTACCGGTCCTGCGCCATGCGGATCGGCTGACCATATTGGAGATCGCGCGGGAGATAACACGACTGGCCGAGGCTGGCCGTGAACAGAAGCTCAAATTAGAAGAGTTGCGGGGTAGCACCTTCACCATCAGCAACTATGGGACCGTTGGCGGCTTCTTTACCACCCCCATTATCAACCCAGGGGAAGCCGGTATCCTGGGTCTGGGTCGGATTAGCAAACGCCCCTGGGTGGTGGAAGACCAGATCGAGGTGCGCCCGGTCCTGCCACTATCCTTTACCGCCGATCATCGTTTGATCGATGGTGAACTGGCCATGCGCTTCCTGAACACGTTGATCGAGCTACTCGAACAGCCACAGCGCCTGTTGCTACATATGCGCTAATCACAAATCGGCTCATCAAGCCAGGGAAAAGGAAGCCATGCAACCAATTCCGCTCGACCAGCAGGCAACATTTAAAATCAGAGTTAGCAACCAGATGACGGTACAGTTCGAGGAACTGGGCGCGGTCCACCCAGTCTATGCTACTTATTGGATGACGAAGCATATGGAACTGGTAAGCCGCAAACTCTTACTGCCGTTTCTGGAACCGGGTGAAGAAGCGATTGGCCACGAAGTAACGGTGTGCCATATCGCTTCCGCACTGCCGGGCATGCAGGTAAGGATCACGGCCCACCATCTAAAGACCGACAGGAGCCGCATTTATATGCGTTGCCAGGCTTACAATGAGCTGGGCGATCTGATTGGCGAGGGTCAGACCACGCAGGTGCTACTCCCCTGGAAAAACTTGAGGCCAACTTCCAAAGGCTACAAACACGCTGGGAGCAATACAAGCAGACATCCCCTGGCTCTATCACCAGAGAATAGAGCTCAAATGCTTGCTCGCCTGTCCCCGTTTAGCCAGAAAGACTCGTGTAGTACAGTAACATGATAGAGACAAGATCCATACCCAGACTTTAACTTCAACGATACTCCATGTACGAAAGGCGCACTTTCTCATGACTGTACAGGATAAAACTTCGCCTGGTACGCATCCACATGTTGTTATTATTGGTGGTGGCTTTGGTGGTCTGCAGGCTGCTCTCGCGCTCGGCAAGAAAGAGCCAGCATTACAGCTCACAGTGATTGATCGGACTAATCACCATCTATTCCAACCCCTGTTATATCAAGTGGCCACAGCGGCCCTCTCGCCCGCCGATATCAGCACCCCGATCCGGCATGTCTTACGCAAGCAGAAAAACACGGTCGTGATCATGTCCGAAGTAACGGGTATCAACATGGACGAGAAGCGTGTATACTTGCGCCACGGCAACATCAGCTATGACTATTTAATCGTCGCCACCGGTGCCCATGAGAATTACTTTGGCCATACCGAAAGCTGGAAACCACTGGCGCCAGGACTGAAATCTATCGAAGACGCCCAGGAGATCCGCCGCAAACTACTGCTGGCTTTTGAGAAGGCAGAGATTGAAACCAATCCAGAGCGCATCCAGCAGCTACTGACCTTTGTAGTAATTGGAGGAGGCCCAACCGGCGTAGAACTGGCCGGAGCCATCGCTGAACTGGCCTTTAAGACACTTATTCCCGAGTTTCGCCATATCGATCCAAGCAGGATTCATATCCTGTTGATCGAGGCCCTACCCAATATCCTGAACGCCTTTCCAGCAGAGCTTTCCAGCAAAGCCAAACATGAACTACAACGCCTGGGTGTAGATATCCGCGTCAACTCCCCGCTGGAAGAGATGACAACCGACGGCGTGATTGCCAGGGGAGAATGGATTCCCTCCGATACCGTCATCTGGACCGCAGGTGTGCTGGCTTCATCGGCAGGCAAATGGTTAAATGCAGAGACCGACCGGGCTGGTCGTGTCAAGGTGCTGCCTGATCTTTCACTACCCGAACATCCAGAAATATTTGTGCTGGGAGATACGGCTACCTTGATGCAAGATGGCAAGCCGCTGCCAGGCATTGCCCCGGTAGCGATGCAACAGGGGAGGTATGTGGCATCCGTGATTGGACAGAGGCTGACCAATAGTCAGCCGATCGCGCCATTTCGCTATCATGACAAAGGCTATATGGCTACGGTGGGACGTGCCTTCGCGATCGTAAACGTGGGTAAGATCCGCTTCGCGGGTTTTCTGGCCTGGATACTCTGGTTAGCGGTACATATTGTCTATCTGATTGGCTATGAAAACCGGGTGATTGTCATGCTGCAATGGGGCTGGTCCTATCTACGCTTTCAACGCCGGGCAAGGATCATTACGCGCTCGGCGTGGCTCTCCATTCCCCACCAAAAGAAAGCGTCGCAAAGCAAACATAATGGCGCTTGAAGCGAGGTTACTGAGCGCAACAAGAAACACGAAAAGTACGTGCGGGGCTTTTATGAAATAAGCTTGAAAAGCGCCTCTTGTAGGCGCTTTTCAATTGGGGTTATTGCATGTTTAATTTTACGTCTTCGCCGGCCTGTTTTTCGCCATGGGTAGTTAAACCTTTGACGATGGTGTACAGGAGGCCCATTTTGCCAGATGGGGCATCCCAGTACTCGGCACTCTGGACGTGGACTTTCAGGAGTACGATGTTGGGATCATCTTCGCCATTGGGGAACCAGGTTTTGAAGAAAGGATTCCAGAGATCTTTGATTTTCTGGCGATCTTGTACGATCTGGGCAGTACCTGACACAGATACGAACAGGTTATCACCAGGCTTGCTGTAGCTTAAATTGACCTGCTGATGCTGCTGCACGTCCTCCACCTTTGGGGAAGTAACATAGGTCAAAAACCAGAGATCACCATCAAACTCTAGCGCTTTAAAGTCCTGGGTGGCCATCGGTCGGCTATGCAGGCTTCCGTCTGGCTCGATCGTTGTCATCATCGCCATACGGATATCTTTAATTTTTTCACTCAAGAGTTTAGTATCGCTTTTATTTTCAGTATGTGCACTCATAAAACACCCTCCAATCTATTTCTACATGCAAACGCTCACAGGGAACGCATCTACTTTTTATGTACTTTTAGACTTGATGGATACAATTGGTATACGCAGGAACAAGTTAGGAGGATACAATATGAAACCCCTGGCAGCTATCTCTGAGGGCTGGCCCTATGCGTCTTCGGACCAGATTGTAAGTACGTTGGGAGCCTGGTCATCCAGGGTTGCCAGCTCATTTTTGACAGGCGACCAGGCGGCCAGGAGTTGGCCAGGAATCGTTAGCGAGGGATGGGAAGATTGGGCAGAGCCAATCAATAAACGCTTTTCGCTGGAGACCACAGTGATACGCCCGCGTGGAGAGAGCGTCAATAGGCGTGGTAAGGCAGGCAGGTGCTCCCAGTGCAATAGCTCGGCATGGGTTTGCCCATCCCAGCCCAGCACACGGCGATCTTTAGTCGCTACGACCAGCAGCGAACCGTCCCGTGACCAGCACAGGCATTGAATCTTCTGGCCCAGGGCCGCCACATGCCATACTGCCTGCTTTCCACCAACGGGCCAGCAGACCACTTCTCCATGACTGGAACCAGCAGCCAGGCGCGTACCATCCGGTGACCAGCTCAGGGTGCCAGGATTATCGCAGCGCATGGTCCCGGTAGAGATGTGCTGTGGCGTCAAGGGCCGTGCTTGCTGCAAACGCGCACGAGGGAGATGGTAAATCCAGATCGAGGCGTCGATCCAAATGGCTAGCTGATCCAGTATAGACCAATCCATACCCAGCGGCGCACTCATCGTCAGTTGCAAGGCATGAGGTAACAGGGTAGCGCGAGTGACATGCCAGAAGTATACCTTTCGATCGCCAGCCACGGCCAATACCTGGCTATCCGCCGACCAGTTCACGACACTGGCATGACCAGCGTTCGGAGTAGACACCAGTTGCAAATCATGGCCTGGCTGGTAGATATAGACAGAACCATAGAGTACACAGGCCAGGGCCATACCATCCGGTGACCAATGGAGGGCTTTAGGGCGCGAAGGAAGCGTCACACGAACAGGTCCTTGCAGAGGCAACGGCAAAAGTGCCATCCCCTCTGAACGTTCAAGCGAGATCGACTTAGGAGGCTTGATAGGCAGAGGCTCATCAAGCACGCGACCATCTTCACTATCAGTTAGTTCAAGGGGCAGAGAAAAACGAGGTGTTAGCGAGGCCGGGCCAGGATCTGGCTCAGTCTGGTCCTCACCATACGTATAGATCGCATGGCGCAAAGCCTGGGCAAAGGCCAGAACAGTGGGGAAACGGCGCTCAGGCCGCTTCTCCAGGGCTCGCAAAAAAACATTATCCACCAGCGCTGACTGTATACGCTCAGGTGATAAAACGCTGGGAGGTTGCGGAGGCGTATAGAGGTGGGCCTCCAGGTAGTACTGGCGGTTCTGGTCAGTGGTCTGGATCGGGAACTGTCCTGTCAACAAAACACAGGCCATGACAGCCAGCGCATACTGATCCGAGGCACAATTAACCTGCTGCTCAATCTGCTCGGGAGCCATAAAGGCGGGCGTCCCTACAATCTCACTGGCCATTTCAAAGGATTGATGCTTATAACGCGAAATACCAAAGTCAAACAGATAAAGGTAGACAGCGCGCTCAGGGACATTCACCGTACGATAGAGAAAATTGCCTGGCTTGACATCTTCATGCACTATTTGTGGATGGTGGCAATGTAGATACCACAGACAGTCCGCCGCCTGCAGCACAGCATCCGCCACCTGGCGTAGAGACCAGGATTGCCAGGGAGGGCGCTGGTTCATCAAAGTGGCCAGCGACCCTTCAGGAATATAGGGTGAAACCAGGTAAGGCACATTGCGCTGCTTATACAACATGTAACCAGAATCCAGCAAGGGCAAGATCTGAGGATGGCTCAGATCTTGCAGAATCGCGATTTCGCGCGCGAAACGCTCTTCGGTTTTCTGGTTACGCTGCTCATCACCCTCATGGACCCGCATGATCTTCACCACCACATCCAGATCCTTCTCATGATCATAGGCCAACCAGACCTCACTCATATGTCCACTCGGCAAGGTCCGCTTCAATTCATAGCGCTCGGCCCCCATTGACCCTCCCTATCAAAGCAAGCGGCCACGAGGACCGCATTTATGGATGTGAGCGTTGCGACTGGCTACTGCTGCTGGTTGGGCCTTTAGGCAACTGGCGCTGCATAGCCTGGTAACGATCAATCAGCTCACTCTTATCGTCCTCTAACTGCTCCACCTCCAGGCGTAAACGGTTGCGCTCTTTGGTCAATTGCTCAACCATAGCCTTGAGCCCATCTTTCTCGCGCAAAGCCTTCTTCAGTTCGTCTTCGTGCACGCCATGCGCATCGTTGACCTTCTCCAGTTCCTCTTCCAGGCTACTGATACGCGTCTGCTGCTCAGCCATCTTCACAGTAGAGGCCAGCAGGTCTTTCTTGAAGTTTTCGCGCTGAAGATCGTTCTCTTGCTGCAATTTTAGCAGTTGCGGCTCATAACGCCAGCCAAGCAGAACATTGGCAACCTCGCGCAAAGCGCCTTCTTCAGACTTATCTTCGCGCAACTCCTGTAGCTTACGCACATCCCATTGTCCACTGACCAGCAGACCACCCAGGGCACGCAAAGAGACGGAGAGCTCTTCAGGATACGGAGAGCCAGGTCGGCGATTCGCGATACCATAGCGATCAATATTATAAACGTAGTCTTTGACATCTTCTGGAGCAATAGTCATGCTCAACAGCGAGGCGACCTCAGCACGCAGAGCGGCAGGAGAATCGGGATCGTCAAACACCTCCAGCAATAGATGTTGCGTCTTGGGGCCAAGTAATAAGAAGAGATAGACCAGTTGTTTGCGCTGGAGCGGATTATCAATCAGCGCCTGCACCATATGATCGATAACTGTCTGCTCACCCAGCAACAGTAGCAGGGCCATGATGCGCAGGTTCGTCTCCTGCACAGTGCTGGTCTGCACAAATTCAATTAATTCTGGCACCATCACATGCTCTTGATACGGCAACTTGGCCTCTTCATGAATACGCTCCAGGAGGAGAGAGACAGCCATCGCAATATCATCCCGGTCATCCCCGACGAGCAATGAAACCAGCTCATTTTTGATCACTTCGGGTGGCATACTGCGAAAGACTGCCATCGCAGCCTCACGCCGCGCCAGATTGCTGCGATCACTCTGAGCGCTCCAGATAAAGGAGAGGGCCGGCACGCCAATCTCACTGAGAATAAACTGGGCCGACTTGGCCACGGACGGATTGGAATTGACGATCAGATCGCCCACACGCGAGACGACCAGGCCACCATTTCTGATCAAGGCGATCTCCGCCCCTGGCGACGCTCATCATTGAAGAGCGCATTCACCAGTTGATCCAAAATGGCCTCCTGGCGCGCGGGTTTGCGGGCCAGGCGCACAAAGGCTTCGGCCACATCTTCGATCAAACGCGCATCCTCCAGCCCATCCAATAGCGCAGGCATACTCACATCAGCCAGGGTCTCGGTGAGGAGCTCTAACAGAGCCTCGCGCGCGTACGGGGGCAAGGTCGGATGGAAGAGGCGCACCACTTCAAGCAGAGCACGTTGCTGCTCATCACCCTGCCGCTGGCGAACCAGGGCAATAATCACCCGCTGCGCAGCCTCCCGTGTACTGGCACGCTGGTCATTTAATCCGATCACCAATGGTCTGAGCACCGCCAGGCCATAGCGTGGCAACAGATCCGCGACCAGGACGCCACGTTCATGCTCACCCAGCAGACTCACCAGCGGCGGAATAGCTTCCTGAGGATACTTCAACAATAAGGCGCTGACCACATTGCGGGTCGCTGGTTGATCCAATGCATCCAGCAGGGCAGGCACAACGGCATGTCCAGGCATCTGCTCCAATGTCAGATGAATATATTCGCGCACCGACTCATCGCGATGGAGCAAGTTTTTCACCAGCATAGGAGCGGCATCCTTCCCCTTATCGCGCAAGACAGCGACTACCTGCTCGGCCTGGGCAACGCTGCGTCGCTGCTCTAGCACTGCTATCAGTTGCTCGCCCGGAAACGGCTCCATCATCATCAACGCACGTCGAACACGCTGCGTGACCACGGTTTCATTATTGGTATCCAGCGTTGCCACCAGGCCAGGGAAAGCCACCATTCCTAACTGACTGAGAGCCTGGATAGCTGCTTCATAGACCATAGTATGGCTCATCGACAATAGATTGAGTAGAGGAGCAACCACGCGTACATCTGAGAACTGACAGAGGGCTCGGATAATAGCGATGATCACCAGTTGCTCAAGCCGGGGTTGATCCAACAGATGGATCAAAGCTGGCACGGCCCGCACATCACGCAAATGCTCTAAGACCTGAACCAGGAAACGGGTACGGCCCGAAACAGCGGTGGAGAGGGCCTCAATAACCGGATCAACCACACTATCTCCGATCGATTCCAAAACAGTAGAGGCGCGCTCGGCCACCACATCATCGGCATCGGTTAAGATGCGCTCGATCAAGCCGGGAATGCTTTCAGGAGCATAGACCTGCAGGGCATGAAATACTTGCTGGCGCACCGACGGCTGGGGATCAGCCAGCAAACGCAGCAGAGGCTCCAGCGCACGGAAATCACGCTCTTCACTCAGGATCTGCACCACCCGTACCCGCACCACCTCAGAAGAATTATTCAAGCGCTCAATCAAACGTGGGACAGCCGAGGAACCAATCTCCTGTAGAGCCTGCACCATATTCTGGACTGCGGTAGCATCTTGTGACGACAGATAACCCAGTAAGGCATCAATCGCCTTTTCCCAGCGCCGCTCGCGACCTCCAGCAGCCGAAGAGCTCTTCCCCTGCTTGACAATAAATTCGCGTGCAACCTGCTGAGTCTCGGGCTCAGACTGATAATTCGAGGACAGCATGGGTACCACATGCTCAAGGATATGCTGATACTGCATCAGGGTTACCTGATATTTAGAACCATCTTGATCATCCAGAAAACGATCAATAATGGTCAGTAGAGCCTGGTGTACGCGCGCCTGGAAGGGGCCAGGATGGCGATTTTCTAATTCCAGCAAGGCACGATTCAAGATAAGTTGTGGTCCCAGCCGAATTAATGCATTGGTAGCACGCTGAGCAATGAAGAGATCGCTATCGCGTAAGCGCTCAATCAAGGGTTCAACCGCGCCACTCTGACTGGTCCAACCCAGGGTATTTACAGCGGCAGCCCGTAAGCGTAGTGAGCGTTCAGGAGCAGGCAAACTGAGATCAACGGCTCGCTCAACCACCGTTTCACCAAACCGTCCCAGCACCCGTACAATGCGCTTTACCTGCTGCTCATACGCCATGTCATCCACAGCATCCTGTAATTGAGTAAAGAGCAGATCTGGCACGACATTGCGATCCAATAAGGTCAACAATTCATCCACGCCGTCAGCCGTAATCAGTGGCAGTAGAGAACGATAGACCTCCTGGCCACCTTCTTCAGCGCAATGGGTGAAAATCAAGGCCAGTTCCTCGCGGGCCGCTTTATTGCGAACGGCCACCGAGAGCGCCTCTTCAATACTGGGCGGCAACGCCACACGATACTGGATCTCAGCCTGTGGAGGCGTCCATAGCACACCAATACACACCAGTCCCAGGGTAAGGGCCTGCAACACGTAGGCTTGATTGCTCAGGCCTAACAAGCCAAAGCATTCGGCCAGTTCTAGAGGATCATCCAGCAAGCCAGCCCAGATAGCGACCGGCTCACTCCAACGCCCAACATCCTCTAAGAGCTCTTCACGAATCGTCAGGGAGTTCTGTAAACGTGGCGCGCTGGCAACGAAATATTCCGCCACCAGGTATTCCGCAATCAACTCATGGCGAAAACTTAACACGCCATCCGGGCTAATCTCAATCAGGCCCGCGCCCTGCGCAAACTGCAGTAGCAGTGAGAGATCGTCATAAGGATCAGAACCAGGCTGGTTGTCAACGACAAAGGGTCCTTGCGCCGGATGCTCGTCTAACCAGAATTTGAGTTCATCGCGCACCTCATCGAAATTATGGGTAGAGCTCGAATTCCCCAGGGGAGTGACCGATAATTGGATCGCATTGCGGTCCTGGGCCCAGCGGGCCGCGCAGGCTACCTCGCTCAAGAAACGCACCACATCCTGTTCGGCCGGCGCACCACTGCCCCATTTTTCAATTTCCTGCTGCAACAGTTGCCGCACAGACTCACGCAGCAGGCGCCCACGCGTATCGACCTGCTTGCCACGCTCCACACCGATCTTATCAATAATCCCCATCAGAGTGAATAACATCATCGGATTAGTGCAGTGGTAACGCAAACGGCTACGGTCGATCACCGTCATAATCTGATCGGCGCTATGCTGCCACTGGGCATCTTGCCTATCCACATAGCGAGACACAAACTCCGCCACCTGCTCAGGCTGTAGAGGATACACCAGGACGCGCGCGGCCTGCCCATCCTCAACCAGCTGGGCAAATTCAGCCTGCTCGCGATAATCCACTTCACGACAGGTCATGACCAGGCGATTCTGCCCCTGGCGCATAATCTCAACCAGCTCATGGCTGACATGTGGGATGTAGCTACTATCCACCTCATTCAGTCCATCGCACAGTAATAATAGTCGACCCTGCGCAAACAGTGTAGGTAGATACGAACGCAAAAACCGCATCCCTGGCAGATCATTTTGCGTGATATAAGAAAGGAGAGAGGCAGTAGAATTAACACTATTCTCTTCATCGGGATTGTCAGATAAAGAAACATTAAGTTGTTGCTGTTTCAGAAACAAACTATAGTTTTTCATCGGCACATAGACCGGGATCTTGCTTTTACTGATAGCCAGACCCAATGTCTTTTGGGACGAAATATATTGATAGACCCGCAGAGCCATAGTTTTACCGGCACCCGGCACACCAAGTATTAATAGATGAGAGCGCTGATTCTCTACTAACTGCAGGATAGAAATCTGTTCATTGCGCTGCACCGCCCCACTTTGATCCTGGGCCTGCGCAAGATCGGTGGTCTGGCGAATATTCGTCAGAGCAGTTAGGGGCGTATATAAATCATGGTAGGCTTTTTGAGCTTCATGCACTGCACGGAGATAACGAGTAATAGCCAGGGGTCTGGCAACCAATAGAGAGATGCCGGTAAAGATACAGAGTTCTGGCAAAGCAATAATAAGAACAAAAGGCAGATTAGAGAGGAAATGGAAAGGAAAAAGGATACCAAAAACAATAAGTAAGGTGAGCAGGCAGGTTATGCCCAATCCTACCAGGAAGCAGAAAAGGATGCGCTGTGGCACCATAGGGGCCTGGCGCCCTCCGCTTATGCCCAGGGAGATAGTATTTTTTTGTACTTGTTTCATTTAGCATACCCCGGATCTGTTTTTATAAACATAATAAAAACAGTATATCGCAGTCAATCCATCTCAACAAGCAATTAGATATTTGTTCAGGGCTTTTTAAGACTCTCCGTCCTTCCGAGGGAAGGACGGAGAGGGAAGGTATGAAAAGCCCTGATATTTGTTCTTTGCGGGACATCAGTCCCATGGCGCCCCCTTTCTAGATGGTATGAAAGGATAAGTTATAGGGAGTGATTGGTTTTTTTGTAGGATATGTGTATTACTTTGATAGGATTGTCAATAAGATACTTGAATATATTGTGCTTATAACTCAACAATGTAGTGTGTTTAGCTCAATAAGCTCTAACAATTTTCCTATCATTTATATGTAAATGCGGTAGTTTTTTTTCTTTTTAAGGGGGTCTTGTATGGAGCCAACTGCTCCTTTATCAGCGCACAAAGCCGAGCAGGAAGATACATTACCAACCGACCAAGCACATAAACAAGTAGATACTTCTGAAGCTTCTATTGCGCAACCCGATGCAGAAAATTCTCGGCTTCCTCCATTCCCCACAGATAAGGAGAGCTCAAGTAGCACGAAAGAAGAGCTCTCAGAGAATGTTGATAAACAGAACCAGATACCTGTATCACGACCTGATTATAGAGGTGCCAGGACGAAACCATCCAAACAATTAAGCAGAAAAAAAGCCGCCGGGCTGATCCTTATACTTATATTTCTGGTCTGGCAGGCCGTTGATCTGGGACAGCCTCAATTTATTGGGTCACAAGGCTGGGCCAGCATACTCTACCCATCCAATTCAATAGCAGGTACATCTGGGGAGGCGAACGACGTTCTCTCTGGATTAACATCCAGTACGACTAATAAGGCCCACCGCAGCGCAAAACAGCCAGCAATTACACCCCAGGAATATATTAATCTCATCGTCGACAAGTTGTCCATGGATCAGAAACTAGGGCAGATGATGATGGTGCAATTTGTCGGTGCGACTGACGGACTGCAGCTCTCGACCATGATCAACCAATACCAGGTTGGGTCGGTCATCCTCTTTTCCGCTAATGGCAACATCATCGATAAGCCTCAATTTGAAACCCTGACACAGGCGATCCGTGATACCAGGATCGACCTACCGATTAGCATGGCGATTGATCAAGAGGGAGGCAATGTCGATCGCTTACAGCAACTGGATGGACCTCGTCCCTCGGCCGCCGCGCTGGGGGCTACAAATGATATCCAGAAAGTCACGGCAGCCGGGATACAGGATGCGCAGGATCTCTCTTCCTACGGTATTACGCTGAATCTGGCACCAGTGGTGGATGTAGACAACTCGGTCTCCTCAGAAATGCATCAGGATATGCGCACCTTTGGAACAACACCCGAAGTGGTCTCGCGCATGGCTGGAGCCTATCTACAGGGATTGCAACAGAGTCAAAAAGTAGTTGGCACGCTCAAACATTTTCCTGGCCTGGGAGATGCCACAGTCGATCCCCATGTAGGCTTGCCGAGTATCCAACGTACTAAAAGTGAGCTAGAAGCAATTGATTGGGCCCCCTATCGTACCCTGATTAAACAGGGGCAGGTACACGCCATTATGGTAACGCACGAGATAGTGCCCGCCATTGATGCCAGCAAGCCCTCTTCCCTCTCATCCAAACTGGTAACGGGCATATTGCGCGATGAGATGGGGTACCAGGGCGTAATTATGACAGATAGCTTAACGATGGCAGGCATCACAGCCTATTACACACCTGATCAAGCGGCCGCCATGGCAATTGAAGCTGGCTCGGATATCATTATGGGAGCTGCAAGCCCTAACGATGTCGCACAGATGATCAATGGTATCAAGCAGGCACTAAATAATGGAGGGATCCAACCATCCCGCATTGATGAATCTGTGCGCCGCATATTAATGATGAAATATCAAATGGGATTATTGCCCATCCCTAATAATAAATAGAAAGGCCAACAATGCTCTATCTACGCCTCATGCAACGAAGGACCCTGAATTATGGAGAGATTGCGCTCGGGGTCGCAGTGGTGCTGGAGACGCTGCTGGTTGCCAGCGCCCTGGTACCAGCGCAGCTCTGGACGCGCATCATGCCGTTCTCGGCCAATGCTGCCTTGAATGGCCCTTATCCGGCCAGCATTGCGCCCTTGATTACTCTGCTATTATATTTACTGCCAACCGCTATCGGTTTTAGCTGCCAACACTGGCAAAAAGCACTGCTGCTCGCTACACTACCAGCATGGATTGGTCTGGGCATCTTTCTGGTGGCGGCCACATTTAAAGTAGGCGCCTTCTATATGGTATCCCCTGACCATATCACGGCCAACGTGAGTTTACTAGAACTCTTCGCTGGACTAGGATCTATTGGCTGGTTAGCAAGATTTTTGTTTAAAATAAGTTAAAATACAAATTATGCAGAAATTGCCTTTACGGCCATTGCGATTAACACGCGTTGCCCAACAATCTGATAGAGAAGCAGTTGAGGTTAAGGTTGAAGATGGAAGGGATCGGCACACTACTGAGACGGTCGATTACTCTGTAGAAAGTATGGCAGGGCACAGTGTTCTCCCTGAAAAACATCTGCACCTGGAAAAATCAACTACTATGATACAACCTACATCTAATGAAAAACCGTCGCATGGAGATACCGAAGCACAACGGTTATTGAAGCGCGCCCCTAATAGCTATCTAATCAACCAGGTCTATAACTTCTGGTTCTTTCTCTCATCATTCCTCTTTACTGTACTGATTACACGCGCGGTCACCACTGATCAGTATGGGATCTATGCGATTATCCAGACCACGATCAATACCATCATCTACCTGGTAGCCCTGGGAATCGAGGACGCAACGGTCACCTTCTTACCCCGCATCATGGCAGAAGAGGGTAGGGGAGTGGCGGCCAGGCTGGCCAGATATTTGCTGGCCTTCCGTGTATTAATCCTCTTTGCCAGCGTGGCCCTGATAATCTTTGGTCTGCCCCTGCTAGCCAGAGGCTTCCTACTCATTCCTATTCCTGGTAGCGCCAGTATCGGCCAGAGCCTCCAGAATCCATTATTGGTCAAATATAGTATTCCAATCGCCCTCTACGTCTTTGGTACAGGCATCGCCAATCTATTTAACGCATTCTGCGCGGCCCAGATGCGTATGCACATCGTGCTGATCATTGGCAGTATCACCCAGGGTGCTATGTTAGTGGCAGGTTTTGTCCTACTATCACTGGGTTGGGGCATAGAAGGCATCCTATGGTTGCAAGCACTGGTAGCCCTCCTGAATGCGGTGACATTCGTATGTTGGCAGGCGCCATTCTTATTGAAAAGTGCCACGGATTACAAACTACCCTTTAAAAGTATCTGGCTGCTCAGTATTTCAGCCTGGCTAACGAACCTGGCAACGGGCGCCCTCTTCAAACAGATATCCATCATTCTGCTGGGCATCTTCATGATCTCGGTAGCGAACATTGGTTACTTCAACCTCTCGTTCCAACTGGCGGATGCTGCCAACCTGCTTCTGGTGGCTGGACTGGCCGGGTAGGAGGATCAGCACTGGCCGCAGCATTTGTGGGCCAGAATCATCAGCGCCTGGGGCAGACCTGGCAGGCATTGATTAAAGTCGAGACCCTGTTGGCCGCGCCGGTCCTGGTCTTCTGCCTCTTTAACGCAGCCAATATCACCAACATCCTGTATGGCAGCAAGTACGATCCGGTCTGGCCACTACTAACCATCTTCCTCTTCTTTAATCTCCTGGTACGCATCCTGGGTACCACGATCCACCAGGCCAGCCTCTATGTGCTGGGCAAGCCCCGGCAGGTGGTGCTCAGTCAATGGCTGGGCATCGTGATTGTCATTGGCGGCGGCATCATCTGTATTCCCTTGTTTGGAGCGGCCGGAGCCCTGATCGCTGATGGCTTAGCCAAAACCGTCGTGGGGGTCCTGCTCTTGCTATTCGTAGTGCGCCATATTCCAGCCACCGACCGACGCGAATTATTTGTTTTCACCTGCCGCTTTATGCTAGCGCTGGCGTTAGCGGCCCTGCCCTGTTTACTCTGGCACCCTAAAGATCGCATTTTGTTAGGGGCATCGGGTTGTCTATTTATCGTTTTGTGCCTGGGACTTTTAATATGGATCAAACCTTTGAGTGGAGCGGATCTGGCAATGCTTAAAAGCATGCATCCACGTCTGGGCAAATATCTGAGGTTTTTTAGTCGCCGTCAGGCATAGAGTCAGGTTAGCCCTCCTGGCACTTGCTCAAGAGATATGATGTAAGAAAGGAAATCCCAACGCCATGCGCCGCGTCACTCCCGAACCACTTGATCCAATCCTGGTCGTCCAGGCCTACGCCCAGGGGATTTTTCCCATGGCCGATCATCAAGGGAGAATTGACTGGTATGCGCCAGATCCGCGCGCCATTCTGGAGCATCGGCACCTGCATATCTCACACTCATTGAGGGCAACGATCCGTAAACAAATCTATGAAGTGCGCATGGATACCTCGTTTGAGGAGGTCATGCGCTGCTGTGGGAAACGTGAAGACACCTGGATCAATGAGGAATTTATCAAAACGTATACGTATCTGCATCAACATGGACTGGCCCACAGCGTCGAGGCCTGGCGCGCCGGCAAACTGGTGGGAGGTCTCTATGGAGTCGCGCTGGGGGCGGCTTTTATGGGTGAAAGCATGTTCTCATTCGCCACCGACGCCTCTAAAGTTTGCCTGGTCGCATTGGTAGAACATTTACAAACTCAAGGCTATATCCTGCACGACACCCAATTTACCACCCCCCATCTGATCACACTCGGGGTAACCGAGATACCTCGCCATGAATACGAACGACGATTACAACAGGCTCTACAGCTACGCTGCACCTGGTAAAAACATCCAGAGCTAGATAGCCTCGATCCCTACATCTTCATCCTCTTCGTCATAATCCATCGCCTCAGCCTCAGCTAAACGGCGCAGGTCAGCCGCGCGCGTCTTATGCTCAATCTGACCCATCCAGCTAATAAAGAGCGGCGACAGAACCACCAGGTCAATCAGGCCGGGAAGCAAGAGCAAGGCACCGGCGGCAGCCTGGTCGCCAAAGGCGTTGAGTCCCGTTTGCACCGGAATGCGATAGAGGGTATAGAGAGGAACTCCGCTATAGACCAGGATAAAAGCAAAGATATCGACCGGTTGCCCATCTAAAATCACATACAGCATCTGCAAGGGATAGCCATGCTTCTTCAGTTCGGATAAAGAACCAATCACCGGCCACCAGTTGAGTAAGGAGGTCAGGAAGATACACAGCATCATCGTATTGTAG
This sequence comes from Dictyobacter kobayashii, assembly GCF_003967555.1. GTDB lineage: Bacteria > Chloroflexota > Ktedonobacteria > Ktedonobacterales > Ktedonobacteraceae > Dictyobacter > Dictyobacter kobayashii. The sequence goes on along the minus strand of NZ_BIFS01000001.1, from coordinate 4,619,148 downwards.
AGCGAGACGTTGGGCATGGCGGCATTATAAATCTTAGGGGCATGCCAGAGCAGGAAAGATGCGTTGAAGATAATCGAGGTCACAATCGGATTGGTCAAAAAGCGCACAACCGTGCTGACAACCGGGATCTCTAATATCGGGCGCAAGATGACTTCCGAGCAACCACCCAGCAACAATGGAGCGCACAGGGTAGTCAAAACTACTACCTCGGCCATGTGGACGGAAAACAACTGGGTACGACCAATAGTATGGACCGGAGAAAAGAAAAGGGCCGCAAACAGTAGTAGACCAATAAAGAAAGAAGCAACACGGATCTTACTGACGGTAGGAGCCTGTGGATCTCTTTGACGCAAAATATATACCTGCCGTAGTCGCAGAAGATAGAGCAAGGCCAGAATGATAAAACATAGCAAACCACCCGGACTCCAGGACCAGGCAAGAGATAGACCACTCAACATAGAAAGACTCCACAAAAATTTTTGGTACCAACAACTAGAACTCTGTTATGTAGTATAGAGCAGGAACGTTGAACGTGCAAATAACTATGACGCTAAAAAGTCACGGGGAATGCCGCTCTCATATGGGAAGATGAAGATAGTGCTTCTGCCGAAATGGAGGTCCATGGCTATTTGATATAATGCAAACAAAACGATCAATATAGAGAAGATAAAAGGAGTGATACCATGCGTATTCTCATTGCTCCCCAGGCGTTGAAGGGTAGCCTTAGCGCCGCCGAGACGGGGGCAGCCATTGCGCAGGGAGTGCTTAGCGTTTTCCCTGCCGCCAACCTGACCATCATCCCGATCGCCGATGGTGGCGAAGGGACGGTACAGGCCCTGGTAGACGCGACCCATGGACAACTCCACAGGCAAACGGTTACCGGACCACTGGGTGAGCCAGTAGAAGCCTTCTATGGTTTAACAGGAGATGGCCAGACGGCCGTAATTGAAATGGCGGCCAGTTCTGGTTTACCGCTGGTGGCCGCCGAGCAAAGGAATCCATTGCTAACAACCACCTATGGTGTGGGAGAACTGATCACAGCCGCCCTGGATCAAGGCTGCCGACATTTTATCCTTGGCATTGGCGGAAGCGCCACGAACGATGGAGGGGCAGGCATGGCCCAGGCATTAGGGGTCGAGTTCCTGGATGCCGACAGTGCCTCCTTGCCATTTGGCGGGGCCGCCCTGGCCAGGCTCGCCCGGATCGATACCAGCAAACTGGACCCGCGCATCAAAGAATGTGCTTTTGACGTAGCCTGCGATGTCACCAATCCCTTGTGTGGACCCACAGGAGCCTCCGCGATTTATGGTCCCCAGAAAGGCGCCACACCAGCCATGGTGGAGGAACTGGATGCCGCCCTGGCCCACTATGCGCACATTATCCAACACGAACTCAAACAAAGCGTGGCGGATATTCCCGGCTCCGGTGCCGCTGGAGGCCTGGGCGCTGGAATGCTGGCCTTCCTGGGTGCCAATCTGCGAGCCGGCGCTCAGATTATTTTAGAAGCGTTGCGTGTCGAAGAATATATGAAAAACAGCGATCTGGTGATTACCGCTGAGGGCCAGCTCGATGAGCAGACCGCCTATGGGAAAAGCGTCGGGGCCATCGCCGGACTGGCCAGAGCCTATAAATTGCCAGTGCTGGCAGTGGCAGGAGGATTGGGAAAGAATTATAGAGGTATTTACGATCTCGGTATTGATGGCCTTATAGTATTACCCACTGGTCCTATGTCATTAGTCTATGCAATGGAGCATGCTGCATCATTGACGAGCCAGGCAGCCGAACGAGCACTGAGACTCTTCAATATGGGAAGACAATTCAAAGGCGAAGCATAGTAAGGTCAACTGTTATTCCTTCTCATACTGAACGTTTATTCTATTGATAGCAAAAATTAGTTTGGTGAAATCTTCTTTTGTACAGATGTTCGTAGCGCAAGAAATAATTCGCGAAAGGAACACGTTGTATATAGAAAGAGGCTTTCATGCGCCTACGTGTCACGCAGTCCGCTAGAGGTCTCGGCAACAGCTCAAAAAATACTATGTAGTTTGTTCGGTTTTATACTAAAGGGAGCTTGTCATTATGCCAGAATATTCATATGCGGCCGAAAGAGCTGACTTTCAAAGTTTACTCTCCATGGGATTTTCAGAAATTGAAGCAGCGCAACTTGTTCATATGAAAGATCATGTTACCGAGCAGACTGAATATCGTGAGATTCTTCAGGAGAGCCGCCGTTTAGATTTTATTCGTTGGTTGATTGATCACGATCGTATTAGAAGTTAGTGGTTTTCGTGCCGCCTGCGGCGGCACGAAAATGGAGGAGGTTGGGGGCACAGCCCCCAGGCCCCCAGTCAAGGGGCTGGCCGCCCCTTGCATCCCCGGCTGTGACAGGTTGCCTGCACCTGATAGAGGTTGGGGCATAGCCTCCAGTCAAGGGGCTGGCCGCCCCTTGCATCCCCGGCTGTGGCAGGTTGCCTGCACGATAGAGGCTAGCCACCCCTTGCATCCCCTCTGTGCACGATAGAGGCTAGCCACCCCTTGCATCCCCGCTGTGGCAGGTTGCCTGCACGATAGGGGCTGGCCACCCCTTGCATCCCCTCTGTGCACGATAGAGGCTAGCCACCCCTTGCATCCCCGCTGTGGCAGGTTGCCTGCACAATAGAGGCTGGCCACCCTTTGCATCCCCGCTGTTAGATTTATTTTAAGGGTATTGTTTTTTGGTGGGTGGTGTGGGTGGTTTGAGGAAGCCGTAAGCCGAATTTTGTACTCACTCAGGCTTGCGCCTGAATGGGCGGTAATCATCTATCTAGGACGATGGTTACCCATCGCCTCAAGCGACCAACCCGAAGGTTAACAGGCGAGCAACCTGCCTGGTCAAAGACCAGTCCCTTCTGTTTAGTCTTGCTCCAGATGGGGTTTGCCCAGCCAGCCAGTCACCTGGCTGCTGGTGAGCTCTTACCTCACCATTTCGCCCTTACCCGAGCATAAACCCGGGCGGTATGTTTCTGTTGCACTTTCCTTGAGGTCACCCTCACTGGCCGTTAGCCAGCATCTTCGCTCTATGGAGTTCGGACTTTCCTCGGATCAATTGATCCGCGATTACCTGTCTTCCTCAAACCCACGCCCATAGAGTATCATATCTCGCTGGAACAGTCTAGCCACAAAGCATTCAGGGTTTTTACTGTTCGTCCAGAGAATGTACATCTTTCAGGTGTGGAGGCGGCTGCGGCCGCCTACCACACTCCACACCCCAACCCGGCGCCTGCGGCGCCAAAGAGAAACATGAAATAGCCCTGCAAAGCTTTCATGCGCATATATGAGCAGAAGATCGAATACGTTCTATTCGCTCTTATACAACCGGATATTCCTAGATAGGAGCGTTGCGGTTCCATCCAAAACGCGTTACAATGACGGCTACAAACAAAAATACAATAGATCTTATAGAAAGTTTCATATCTAAATGTTCTGCTTGAGATTCTCTGTTTAATTAAGACGATGAAATATCTGAAATGCTATGAGGCAAGCAGCAACACGTTGAGACATATTAAGACGAGGATGAGCGTTAAACACTCTGGGATACTCATATAGCTGATGGCAGCCTGCGCGCTATCGATCCGGCACTCCTGGTCAACACTTGTGGCGCTGGACCCAGAAGTAAAGTTCTGGCATCTCAATGAGGTATATTATCTCTGACGGGACCAGTGTAACAGTAGAGGTACATTGATGCATGAACAATTAGAAGAGATTTTAGGGGTAAAGTTTCAGGACCCTAAACTCCTGAGATTAGCCCTGACACATCGCTCATATATTTATGAAACGCCAGGGGTAGGTCAAAGCTCAAATGAGCGCCTGGAATTTCTGGGCGATTCAATCCTTGCTTTGATCAGTGCGGACTTCCTCTATCGCACATTCCCTGATTTAAGTGAGGGTGAATTGACCGATGTTCGTGCAGTGCTGGTGAGGACAGAGACGCTGGCAAAGTTTGCGAACGAGATCAATCTGGGCAAGTTCCTATTAATGGGAAAAGGCGAGCAGCATAGCGGGGCGGACAACGTGTGCAAGCCTCAGCCTTTGAAGCTGTGCTGGGCGCAATCTATCTGGATCAGGGCCTGGAGGTGGCACGACAATTCTTGTTACCGCGCCTGGATCCATTAGCTCATACCATTATAACCAAACGTCTGTTTAAGGATAATAAATCGTTATTTCAAGAATTGGCACAGGCCCACGAAGGGATTACCCCTTCTTATCGCCTGGTCAGTCAGGAAGGACCTTCACACAATCGAGAGTTCACGGTTGAAGTCATGCTAGGAGATCGCGTGGCAGGCCGGGGGCAAGGCCGCAACAAACAAACGGCAGAACAAGAAGCCGCGCGTGGTGCCCTTGTCAGCCGTGGCTGGATTTAACCGCTATGCCATTCAATCGGATGAGCGCAGTCGCCTGAGAGGCTAAACGGTCTTATTCATACTACTATGCAACACGATTGAGCGGCGCTGACGATTGTTTTTTACAAAAAAACACAAAAATAATACAAGTACAGAGGCGCGAAAAGGGGATAGGTAGGGTAAGTGTATGCGATTGGAACAAACGCCAAGAACCGACCAGAACGTCAGAATAAGTGCTCGGCTCGTCACATCGAGTACGATACTCCATCTCTCATCAGATGAGCTTGAGCGCACCATCAATCAAGAACAAACGGAGAATCCCGCGCTCGAAGTAACAGAACAGCGCATCTGCCTGTTCTGCTCCACACCCTTATATGGGCCATCTTGTACAGTCTGTGGCCGCATCATACAAAATACGCCACAGCTGGCATTTACACCTGAAACTCCTCCCCAGAACATCACTTCAGAGAATCAATGGGAGCAACAACTTTTCTTCTACGATAGTGATAACTACGGCTTTACAGAAGCCGATAACGATGATGCATATGATCCCATGGCCCTCATACCGACCAGCGAAACATTAAGCGAAAATCTGTTACGCCAATTAGAGGCGCTGGTAGCACCCGAAGACGGCTTGATCGCCGAGCAACTGGTAGGCAATCTCAATGGCAGAGGATATCTGGAGATAAGCGTGCAAGAGGTTGCCGAACATCTACAGGTTCCACTGGAGCGTGTAGAGTATGTACTTAGCCAGTTGCAAACGCTAGAACCGATCGGGATAGGCGCCCGCAATCTACGTGAGTGCCTGCTGCTCCAACTCGCAGCCGTGAGTGAACAACATCCCCCCCATCACTTGACCCATATAATTATCGACCAATACCTTGAACAACTTAAACGCAATCAATTGGCAGAGATCGCCCGCAAACTAAAAGTTCCTGAATCTGAGGTGCGCCAGGCAAGTGACTATATAGGCAACATGCTGCATCCCTTCCCCAGCTACATCTATCATTCAACCAATAACGATACCCCTCTAGGCAGCAGCACCTCTTACATCCATCCCGATATCATCATTCGCCAGGGTGAAAACGGCTTTGAAGTCGAGTTGATGGAGGAGAAACGCTATAACTTCCGCATCGAGACCCACTATCCAGATCAAAACAATCAGGCAGTGCGCGAAACAAATAAAGATGTCCAAAAGTATATGTATCAAAATCGCGACCGGGCCAAGTTCTTCGTGGACTGTATTCATCGCCGCTGGCGCACCCTGAAACGGGTGGCAGAGATCGTCATCAGCCATCAAAAAGACTTTCTAGAAAAAGGGATCCTGTATCTCTATCCACTGACACGGGCCGAAGTTGCCTCGATCCTGCATCTAGATGAAGGCACCGTGAGCCGGGCGACGGCCAACAAATATGCCCTGCTTCCCAATGGCAGCTTGATTCCCATCGCCGATTTCTTCGACGGCTCATTACGCATCAAATACATATTACGCGAGCTCATCCAGGCCGAAAACCCCAAGCACAGGTTAAGCGATGAAGAACTGGCCCATATCCTGACGGCTCGCGATATTCCGCTGGCGCGGCGCACCATTGCGAAATATCGCGAAGAAATGGGGATCGGCTCATCGCGTGAGCGTGGCTCGGGCCAGGGCTCATGCCTTAAGCAAGGCTAGCGCCTTATCCGGCTCAATATAGATGGTATGCTCACGCTCATAGATCACCATACCGGGTCCGCCACCCTTCATATGGCGAACATGCCGCTGTAGCGTATAATCGACGGGCGCGCTGGTCGTCCCACGAGCCTCACTATAGTAGGCAGCCAGGCTGGCGGCCTGATCGATTGTACTGCGTGGAATCTCGCGGCCAGCGGCCTTGATGATCACATGGGCACCAGCCACGCCACGAGCATGCAGCCACATATCATTGGAGGTCGCCTGGCGGAAGGTCACTTCCTCATTCTGGCGGCTATTTTTACCTACCAGCAAAGTGAAACCCTCGCGGCTCTGAAAATGCAGAGGGACACCACCACCAGGGGCCGTAGGTTTCCCTTTAGTAGCTTTGCCCCCCTTGCCCTTTTTAGCCGCTTTGAGCGCCTTCTTATCCACCGCAGCCTTACCACGGATATAACCCGCAGCCTGTACTTCAGCCTTAACGTGGGCGATCTCAGCGGCATTCTCCGCCAGTTTGAGATCCGCAAAAAACTGCTCCAGGGTAGCAAGCTCAGTATCATTCTGCTCAATTTGTCCCGGAACTAGCTCGAGCGCACGGCGTAGCTTATGATACTTATTGAAGTTACGATTCGCATTCGTCACCGCATCAAAGCGCGGGTCCAGAGGTACCGTCACCTTCTGCGTATCCCCTGTGGGATCCTGCTCAAAGTAATTATCCAGCACAATACTGGTCGGCCCCTGCTCAACCTCATGTTGATGGGCCAGGAGCAACTCGCCATACAAACGATAGCTGGCAGCCTCCGCCGAATTAGCCATCTCTTGCTGCAGTAGTTCAGCTTTGCGTTTACAGCGCTCAATATTGGTTTGCAGGATCTTCCGTAAAGGAGCCCGTAGCGTATCCACGGCATCGCGCCACTCAGCACGGGCAAAATACTCATCCAGCAAAACATTGATTGAAGGTGACTCCCGCAGACGTATATCTGGCCGGGCGGCGTACTGCTCAAGCACATAGGCAGCAAAGGCCAGGGGCACATAGCGCTCCTCGCCCGCGATCGCAAACGCGTTCTGTTGCTCATCGACCGACAGGCGCCGCTCAATCAACTGGGGCTGCCAGCGATGATTCTCATAAGTGGCAGTAAGGTCTCTCACATTCCAGGCCAGCTCTTCCCAGACAGCCTGCTCAACCTGCGCCAGCGGCGTCTCAGCATCCTCAGTAGTGCGGAACACGGCCTCACGTGCCAGCAAGGGGCTGCAACCAAGCACGTGGTGGGACAATAATTGCCAGAGCTTGGGCTGTTCAGGGGCTCGTTTACGCTTTTTAGGTTGGGGTTGCGTCTCTTCCGGAGTCGTCTCATCAGCCGCGCAGATAGCCAGTTGAGCAGCCGTAACGGTGGTCGGCTCCAGGCGAGGCAACTGCTGACCAGCCAACGTTCGCTGCTGAGGTGGGGGCGGCACATAGGGCAGGCCAGCGGCCACCACACGATAGCGATTAACATCAGAGCCCACACGCTTCAAGCTGCCCAGGATCATTCCCTGCTCATCGCAGAAAATAATATTGCTAAGCCGTCCCATGGCCTCGATAATGATACGGAAACGAATACGCTCCTCACTATCGGGACTCTTACGATAACCAGCAACAATCTCCAGCACACGTTCCCAGCGTGGGTGGCCAATCGACTCGATACGAGCGCCCTCCAGATGTTTACGCAAAAGCATCACAAAAGCGGGAGGTTCACTGGCGATCCTCTGCGGCTTTAACGCCGTAATATGGGCACGAGCAAACTGGGGGTGGGCGGAGAGATAGATCCAGCGATTTTTTCCTCCCTCACCCTGAGCCCCAGGCGCATAACATTGCAGGGCTACTGCATGTTCGGTCGGCTGAATAATCGTATCAATACGCGCCCCTACCAGCAGTTTACGCCATTCATCAGCAACGGCAGCAAGAGTTATAGCATCTACATACATAGCAACTTCCGATCTATTTCCGCACCCGCCTACGGCGGGAAAGAATGGGTGGGGGAAAACTCAGGGGACGCTCCCCTGACCCCCGGCAGGCGGCACCACGGGGCGCCAGCACCAGGTGTATTTGTAAAACTCGACTTTCGAGATACCCTGCAGTGTTGTACAATAGTAGTGCAAGCACGCACTGACTCAAACTTTCTGAGATTCATGTGGCTTTTCTTTGCCATTGTGCTCGCAGACATAAATTAAAGTATAACAAAGAGATGTTTGTTCGTACACTAATCCTCTCTCTATTTGAGCAACAGCAGGAAGAAAAGCATGCAACTTGAGACTCAATCACCATCGTCACAATCAGACCAGGCTGAAGCCAAAAAGCCAGGATTGCTCTTTGTCCTTTCCGCCCCATCCGGTACCGGAAAGGACACCGTAATCAACGCCCTGAAGAAAAAAGGACTTGATTTCCACGTGGTCGCTTCGGTAACAACCAGAGCGCCACGGCCCGGTGAAAGCGAAGGCAATCCCTATTATTTTGTCAATCATGAACAATTTGAGGCCATGATTGCACAGAACGAACTCATTGAGTACGCACAGGTTCATGGCAACTGGTATGGGCAACCTGTACAGCAGATCGCGGACAATTTACAAAAAGGACGCGATGTATTACTCAAAATTGATGTGCAGGGCGCGGCGACAGTGAGAGAGAAGGTCCCAGGTGCTATCTATATCTTCCTTGTTCCGGGCTCAGTTGAAGAACTTGTCGAACGCCTGGCACATCGCCAGACAGAGACAGAGGAAGAGCGAAAACGCCGACTCACTGACGCGCAGCACGAGTTGGCACAGCAAGAACACTATGATTACGTCATTGTGAACCGCCAGGGGCGTCTCTCCGAAGCTGTAGAGCGCCTGCAAGCGATTATGCAAGCAGAGCATTGCCGCACTCGCCCGCGATACGTACAAATATAAAACACACAAAGGGATTTTACAATGTTATCAGAAGAGGAACGTTTTGAACCTTCGCGCACGATTGAGCGCAATTTAGGAATGGAACTTATCCGCGTGACCGAGGCGGCCGCCTTGAGTGCCGGTCGTTGGATGGGTAAAGGCAACAAAGAGATGGTCGACCAGGCAGCAGTGGACGCCATGCGTCATGCGGTCGACGGCGTGGATATGCATGGTGTGGTGGTAATTGGCGAGGGTGAGAAAGACGAAGCGCCTATGCTCTATATCGGTGAAGAGATTGGCAATGGCAATAAGCCTGAAGTAGACGTGGCGGTAGATCCAGTCGATGGGACGCGCCTGCTGGCCCTCGGTCTGCCGGGTGCCCTGGCCGTCATCGCGACAGCCGAGCGCGGCAGCATGTACTCAGCCCCTCCGGGAGTCTATTACATGGAAAAAATTGCCGTCGGGCCCGCCATGAAAAACGTCATTGACATCAATGCTCCAGTCGCAGTCAACCTGGATCGTATCGCACGTGCCCGTCAATCGCGCATCGATGATCTGACCGCAGTGATTCTGGATCGTCCACGCCACCAGGACATCATTCGCCAGGTGCGCGAAGCCGGTGCTCGCATTCGCTTGATCACCGATGGTGACGTGGCCGCAGCTATTCAGGCCGCTATGGAAGATTATCGTGGCATCGATATCATGCTGGGTATTGGTGGAGCGCCAGAAGCAGTGCTGGCCGCCGCCGCCTTAAAATGTCTGGGTGGTGAGATTCAGTGTAAAATCTGGCCACGCACAGAAGAGGAGCGCGCACGCTTCAAAGCTGACGGTATCGATATGGACAAGGTTTATCGCACCGAAGACCTGGTAAGCAGCAACGATGTCAGCTTTGCCGCCACCGGAATTACCAGCGGTGACCTGCTCGACGGCGTGCAATACTTTGGCTGGGGCGCTCGCACATCCTCCATTATGATGCGCTCACACTCAGGTACCGTCCGCTACATCCAGGCTCGCCACAAATGGCGCAAAGGCGTCGTGCAGGGCTAAATAAAGCAGGCCATTTGAGACACCCGATACTGATGTCTCTGAAACACAAAAGACGAGAATGCGTCAACTATTCTGCAAATAGCTGGCGCATTCTCGTCTTTTATCAGTTACAGACAACGTAGACGTTCAATGACTGCATCGGCAACTTGAGATGTACCCACCGCTGACGGATCATCGGGACGCGGCTTCAAATCATATGTTACTGATTTCCCTTCGGCTAATATCTGCATCAAAGCCTTTTCTAAGCGATTAGCGGCTTCTCTCTCTTCCAGATGGCGTAACATCATCACGCCAGAGAACATCATCGCCATCGGGTTAACTTTATTTTGACCGGCATATTTAGGAGCGCTACCATGAACTGGCTCAAAAACAGCATAATTATTGCCAATATTTGCGCCAGGAGCCACGCCCAGGCCGCCAATTAGACCTGCAGACAAATCGGAGATAATATCACCATAGAGGTTGGGAAGAACCAATACATCATATAGTTCAGGCTTTTGTACTAACTGCATGCACATATTATCAACAATGCGGTCCTCATATTGAATATCTGGATATTCTTTGGCTACCTCATGGGCGGTCGATAAAAACAACCCATCTGAGAGTCGCATAATATTAGCCTTATGTACAGCGGTCACCTTACGCCGCTTATTAGCACGAGCATACTCAAACGCGAACTTCACAATGCGCCGGGTCGCAGCAACGGAGATATACTTAATACTCATCGCGGAATTGGGGTCGATCTGATGCCCCGTCGTACGGCCGATCAGCTCTAGCAGTTCTTCATATTCAGGGGTTCCACGCTGGAATTCAATACCAGCATAGAGATCTTCAGTATTCTCACGTACAATAACCAGGTCAATATTCTCATAGCGAGAACGAAGACCTTGATACGTTTTGGCGGGACGCAAATTGGCGTAGAGATCAAGCCTTTTACGCAACGTAACATTAGCACTACGCTGCCCTTTGCCTACGGGAGTCGTTATCGGCCCCTTAAGCCCAACTTTTGTGCGCTTGATAGACTCAATCACCTCATCTGGCAAAACAGTCCCTTGTTTTGCCAGCGTTTCCACTCCTGCCTGCTGCATATCCCAACTGAACTGTACACCAGTCGCCTCCAGCACACGACAGGTCGCCTCAGCAATTTCGGGCCCAGTTCCATCGCCGGGGATCAGCGTCACTGCATGCGGCATGTAATCCTCCATAATAAGCAGAACTCCCCTTGGTTTGGGATTTGGAAGAGAATAAATTATTTTCCGATTATATCACACTTTCTGCTAATCGTTCTGCTTTTTTGATTACTTCGTAGCCTTTGTTTGCCGACCTGCAGTGCTTGCTGCTTTCACAGCCGTTGTTGCCCGACGTGCAGGTGTCTTGGTCGTGCGCGTACTGGAAGTGGCGCGTTTCGTCGTTTTCTTTACCGCAGCCTTCTTTTCTGTACCATTTTTAGCTGGCTCAGCAGCTTTTTTACGCGTGGTACGCCTGGTTGTGGTAGCCTTCTCAGCGGTCGCCGCTGTTTTCTTACGGCTGGCGCGCGCAGGAGTAGCGGTCCCATCTTGCAAAGGCTTCTCCTCAGCTCCACGCTGAACGGCAATCACCTCGTTATAGCAAACCGGCTCCTGGCTGCCCTTTGGAACCACCATCAAACCACCGCAGTTAGGACACAACTCGGGTACCGGCCGCTCCCAGATAGCAAAGTTGCAGGTTGGATAGTTACCACAGCCATAGAAGAGACGCTTTTTCTGACGCGTCTTGCGTTCAACCAGATCGCCGCCGCACTGAGGACAAAGCGCACCCGTCTTGTTCACCACCGAGCGACGATAGCTACACTCCGGGAAACCTGAGCAAGAGATAAAGCGTCCAAAGCGACCGGTCCGAATAACCAGATTGCGGCCACAATCCGGGCACACCTCATCAGTTTCTTCTAGCGGCTTCTGAACCCGGTTCATCTCCGCCTCAGCTTTTTCCATCGTCGACTTAAAATCGCCGTAGAAAGTGCTCAGGAACTCAATCCAGGAACGCTTACCATCCTCAACATCATCCAGTTTACGCTCCATATCGGCCGTAAAGCCGGTATCCACGATATTTGGAAAATGCTTATTCATTACTTCATTGATCGTCTCACCCAACCAGGTTGGAACGAAACGCCGCTGCTCCTGGTCAACATAGCCACGATCCTGGATCGTACTAATAATCGGAACATACGTACTTGGGCGGCCAATGCCCAGCTCTTCCAGCTCTTTAATTAAGCTTGCCTCAGAGAAACGGGGTGGTGGCTGAGTAAAATGCTGTTCTGGCTTCAGGCCATGACAATTCAAGCTTTCATTAAGCTTCATGACCGGCAGCAACTTCTCATCTTCTTCACGCGACCAGACAGCATAGAAACCCTGAAATTTAAGGTTCGAACCGGTAGCCCGGAACACATATTGTTTGGCCACGATATCGGCACGTACCGTATCAAAGATAGCCGCCGTCATAAAGCTAGCGACGAAACGGCGCCAGATCAGATTGTACAGCTTAAACTGATCAGCCGAGAGATGTGACTTCACAATCTGTGGCGTCAGAGAAACGTCGGTTGGACGAATAGCCTCGTGCGCATCCTGTGTCGTAGCTTTAGACTTACCCACACGCCCTTGGCCCACATAGGGATCACCAAAGGACTGCGCAATATGCGCCTTGACCATCTCCTGGGCCTCATTGGAGATACGCGTTGAATCAGTACGCATATAGGTGATAAGGCCTTGATGGCCACGCTCACCCAGCTCCATACCTTCATACAACTGCTGTGCCAGGCTCATCGTCTTCTTCGGCTTAAAGTACAAGCGCAACGACGCATCCTGCTGCATAGTACTGGTGGTATAAGGCAGAGGTGGCTGACGGCGCTGTTCACGCTCATCATACTTCAGCACATTATAGCTAGCGCCCTGCAAATCCTGCAGAATTGCATCGGCCTCTTCCTTAGAAGAAATCTTAATACGACCTTTATTTGGCCTGGCCGACTTCGCGCCATTGGACCCGTTGGTCTCAGTCGCTGCTGGCTCCTCCCCATCGGCAGAAGCATCCTCACTGTTCAAAGCATCCACATCTTTGAGGCGCGAAATCAACGTAGCCTCAAAGCGCTCTTTTTGCTTCTGCTTACTCAGGGTCGCAATAATACTCCAGTATTCCTCTGGCACAAAAGCGCGCACCTCCGCCTCACGATCACAGATCACACGCAGAGCAACTGACTGAACGCGTCCCGCGCTCGTCCCAGATTGAATACGCCGCCAGAGCAAAGGGCTAATTTTATAGCCCACCAAACGATCGAGAACACGGCGCGCCTGCTGAGCGTTAAAGAGGTCTTCATTGATCTGCCGAGGCTTGCGAATCGCCTCCTGGACCGCGCGTTTAGTAATCTCATTAAAAACAGCGCGACGAGGATTCTGCAATTCCAGAATATTTTTAAGCGACCAGGCAATGAATTCACCTTCACGGTCAGGATCGGGGGCCAGGTACACTTCATCGGCACGTTTAGACGCAGCTTTTAGCTCGTCGATCAACTTGTCTTTCTTCTCGATAACTTCATATTTAGGAGCAAAGTCTTTGCGCGTATTGACACCCAGCCCTTTTTTGGGCAGATCAATGATATGGCCCATGGAAGCACGGACCTCAAAATCGCGACCAAGAAACTTCTCGATTGTTTTTGCTTTGGCCGGTGACTCGACAATTACCAATTTTTTCGCCATTGAGTTGTTACCTGACCTTCGTTACTGAACAAAACCCGCACATATTTCATGAGTGTTCGTCTTAATGGATAGAATAGCATATCTTGACAAGTAGGCATTCTATCTTAAATTACATCTAATCAAACTCTTTGTCTGTAGCCAATCATCAATCCTCCCAACATAGCCACACCTCAATTTGACATGTCGCCAGGAACAATGTTCCAGAACCCCGCTCAGAGTACGACGTGCGGGTTCTCATCCCAAGCAAGGTGAAGGAGCGCATCAAAAATTTCTTTTGAAGCATACCATATATGGCAAGAGTTGATTTTTATTAGCATATATATCATTATCACACTAAGACAAGAGTACTCTACTCATCAATGAGTCTCTCTTTACCATACATTTGACCTGGGACTTTCCAATTCCCTCTTTGGCGCCTGCGGCGCCGGGTTGGGTGTGTGATGTGAAGAGCTGGTGGCCGCAACCGCCAGCTCTTCACATCACACACCCAAGAAAACGATTGATTCCCATCTCATGGGAATCAGTTTGCTCCCGTGCGTACGTGCGCTGGCGCGCCCGAACTGGTTTTATGGTGCGTTGCAGCAAATGTGCTCCGAACATTTGCTGCAACGCACCATAAAAATCATTTGAGCACCGAAGGTACGAAAACGCACGCAAATCAAACACATTCCGAGAGAGAGTAAGACTCACTGGTCTAACTGCTTCATTGCGATGCCATTGGTACCTCCTGCTTGAGGATTAGAAAACCCTACACTTGACCACGCAAGGCTTGCATGCTATGCTGCATTCATCTACTATAGAGGATAGAAGCAGAAGCGCCGATGCGGAGGAACAGCATGCAAAAAGAACAACCATCTCAGCCACTCTCGTCCGAAACAGACCAGCCACCTCGAGATAGCGAGATGGAGGCCGCGCCGCTTCCCCCCCAGATGAAGAGGCCACGAGGAAGCCACAATCCAGGCGCCAGCAGCGCTCAATGCGCGCTGGCGTTGCAGTAATGGCAGGGCGTACCGCCGGTGCCATCAGTCGCCGTCTCCATATTGGAGGCGGTACCAGTATCGTGGGCGTAGTCGCGCAACGCGTCTACCCGGATATTGTAGAACACCTGGCGACCGAGCTTGAACATGGAAGCGTCATGGTCACCGGTACCAACGGCAAGACCACTACCAGCAGTTTTATCGCAGCCATTCTCAGAGATGAAGGGCTACGCGTCTGGCGCAATCGCGAAGGCTCCAACCTGGTTGGGGGAGTCGCCAGCTCGCTGGTAATTCGGGCCCAGCCCAATGGACATCTACGCCGCGCAGGCCAGGCCATCTCCATTTTAGAAGTTGACGAAGCGGCCTTGCCGCAGGTTGTACGCTCGATTCCTCCCCGCGTAGTTGTCTTCACCAACCTGTTCCGAGATCAACTGGATCGCTACGGGGAAGTAGATAGCGTCGTCACCAAATGGAAGCAGGCCATTGCCCAGTTACCCAACACCACCATACTGGTATTGAACGCAGACGACCCAACCATCGCCCAGCTCGGCGAGTCCTTTCAAGGTCGTTGCCTCTATTATGGCATTGACGCAAACACGCTTGAGACCGGGCAGGACGATGCAGAGGCAGAACGCCACCAGGTACTCGATGCCCGCGTATGCTCTAATTGCGGTCACGAATACGAATATGATCTTCATTTCTATAGCCACATGGGACATTACCATTGTCCACAGTGCGGCAAACAGCGGCCAACACCAGATGTGAGCATTACCCATGTGCAGGTCGATAGCTTTGACCGCATCCGTCTCCAGCTGCGAAGCGCCGACCAGCAAAAAGAGCTCATCGTACCCCTGCCAGGGCTTTACAATATCTACAATGCCCTGGCAGCCACGGCTGCTTCTCTGGCCCTTGGCGCCAGCTGGGAACCTATCATTAGCGGCATTGAGCAATCCAAACCCGTCTTCGGACGCGGCGAACGCATCCAGGCCGATGGCAAGACCATGCGACTGCTACTGGCTAAAAATCCTACGGGCTTCAATGAAGTGCTCCGTACACTCTTTAGCGATGGCACCACACGTCATATACTCTTCATCCTCAATGATAACATCGCCGATGGGCAGGATATTTCCTGGATCTGGGATGTCGACTTCGAACGGGCACTGGGGCAGACCCAGACCCTGGTCGTCAGTGGAACTCGCGCGTTCGACCTTGCGCTCCGCCTGAAGTATGCCGGTATCAATGAAAATGAGATGACGATAGTTCCACCTGCCCGCTTAAGGGCACAGAAAAATACACAGACGAGCCGTTCCAGGCGCATGAAAAAGCAGCGACTTCCAAACGAAGGCGACACACAACAACAAACCACCCTTGAAGAACGTATATATGGCATAAAAAATGCGTTAGACAGCGCCTTGCAACAAACACCCGCTGGCGAAACTCTCTTCGTGGTACCAACGTATACAGGGTTACTGGAAGTGCATCATGAATTAGAACAGCGCGGTTTTACCCCACATTATTGGGAAGGAAGAGACGCTTAAAAGTATGGCACAATATCGAATACAACCGCTCACGCTCACGCTGGGCCATTTATATCCAGATCAACTAAATTTATATGGAGATAGAGGAAATATATTAACCCTGCGTAGACGTTGTCAATTGCGGGGTATTGAACTACGTGTGGTGGGACTGGGAGTAGGTGACGCACTGGCTCCAGATGAATATGATATGCTATTTATTGGTGGAGGACAGGATAAGGAACAGGCTCCCGTAGCGCAAGATCTTTATGAAATGAAAGGCATTGGCCTGTGGGCCGCCATCGAAGATGACATGCCTGTTCTGGCAGTATGTGGAGGCTTCCAGCTCCTTGCTCATTACTATCGTCCAGCCGAAGGCCCCGATATGCGCGGCCTGGGCGTATTCGATGCATGGACCGAGCACAAAGGAGCACAGGTAGCACGATGTATAGGCGATATTGCCCTGCGTTGGAATGAACAAACACTCGTAGGCTTTGAAAACCATGGAGGTCGCACCTACTTAGGAACGGCCAGGCCATTGGGGAAGGTACTCAAGGGGTATGGCAACAACGCCGAAGATCAAACCGAAGGCGCCATTTACCGCAATGCTTATGGAACCTATCTCCATGGCTCTCTTTTACCTAAAAATCCTCATTTTGCAGATCATTTAATTGAGCTAGCCCTTCAGCGTAAATATGGGCTTCAAGCGGATGAAGAACCTCAAGTATTCAATGGAGATCATGCTAGTGTTGCCTCTGAAAATGGTTCGACTGTGTTAGAATTACAAAAAACAAATGTGTTGCCACTACTTACACCATTGGAAGACTCGTTAGAATGGGAGGCACACGCCTCTATACTTGAGCGTCTAGGATTGTATAGTGAGGCTGCGGCAGTCTTGCGCACTCACAAACGCTAATTCGCAGGTTTAACTGATGGGGAATATGCTATGAGTTTTGATCGGTCAATGGCTCGCTGCTCATTCTGTGGTCGTCACTCATCCGATGTACGACGCATGATCGCTGGCCCTGGAGCAGCCTACATCTGCGACGACTGTCTACAGTTGTGTAATGATATTCTCCGTGATCCAGCACCATTTTCACCTAAGGCGCTGGAACTGGCATCGCGTCCTCCCGTAGTCGTTGCGGCACCACCCCTGGGACAAGAACGCACAGAAAACGCCGGTTCGCGTGAGCCCTTGCGTACGGTCACCCTGGAACTCGAACAGAAGCAACAGGGCATGACATTGATTTTGCATCGCATTCTTTATTATCAAGATTTCTTTGAGATTCAATATCTATGGATTCGACCACCATTTACAGCGGGCTTCGCCTTTGTACCGCGCATCATTTTTTTCCTCAAAGATAATACGGGGACCCAATGGACCGGCGATCGTGGCGGCATGATCCTGGCCCGGCCAGACCTGGCCAGCGGCCCCAATAACGCAGTCTATCAGGGGACAGCCCGTTTTCGTCCTCGCCCAGCCACGGAAGCCAATACACTAACGATTCGTGCCGCAGACCCATTGGGACAATTTGAAGCCCTGCCACCCCAGCCATGGCAATTTGAAATTACGCTCTCATAATAAACGCAAACGCAATTAAGCCTCCTGTCATAGAAATTGACAGGAGGCTTAACTTATGGCCATTTTCAGCGCTTAACGAGTCAGGGCTTTTATTCTTGTGCTGGAACCAACAATCCGTACCCACCATTCTCCAGCTTATACATTACGTTCACGCTATTGGTCTCTTCATTAAAGAATGGATAGAACGAGTTTCCACTTTTCTCCATCTGCTCAATTACTTCATCATCGGTCATAGGCTTCGTAGGCAGACGGCGAATTTCGAGCACTTTAGACCAGATCTGCTCATTGTGCTCATCAGCCACCGATGCTGAGGACACATCAGTATCTTCATATTCTTCATCAAGTGATGAAAGCACACCGGCGCGAGAAAGAGATAAGATTTTAATGGGGGTGGCATGTTGGCGCCGCTTCGTCTGACGGTCTTTTTGACGTCCAAGCTGCGCAACAACCTTATCAAGAACCAGATCGAGGGCCGCGCTTGCACTTAAAGCGCTGACCTCGCTATGAATAGCATGGGCATTGCCGGCCAACGAAAGATTCACACAGTAACGATCACTGGCACTGCGCGTCTGCTCTTCCGAGACAGTTACCTCTACGCGCGAATCTTCATTAAGCCAGCGTGAGAGGCGCTGAACCTTGCGCTCAATCCGTTGGCGCAATTGTGGGGTAACCTGCATCTGTCTGCTTTTAATAATAACTTGCATAGTTCGCTCTCTTTCCAATCCAACAACACAGCGTAACGAACAAAGCAGATGACTCTTCGCTGAAAAAGCGGGTACAGTCACCATTATATCACCATTCCACAAACGTAGGGGCGCATCCGAGGCCGATAGAGCGTAAACACACCCAAAATACCTTTTATGCGCATCACAGAGCTATCACAAAATATATTTATGGGTAAAAACACCAACATTGACAAGCAAAAAGAGAGAATTCGGTAGCCATGTAATTTCTCGTTCGCTAAAACAGGTAGCCAGCACGTTTTTTTTCGTATGAAAAAGGTGTTATATAAAAGTACATTTGCACAGATCAAACAGGCCAGAATATTAACAATGTTTAATCCTTTGCTGCATCAAGTTCATAAAATGTTCATACAATGATGGTATGATAGTAGTATCTTTTAAGGTCACGTTGACATGTATAGATTTGTGGAAGGGTACGTGGTTCATGACAGAGATACCTAGCGATCAGCATATCACCTATCAGTTACAATATCGTAAGTGTGGGAAGGCATCGTGTAGCACCTGCCGCAACGGTCAAGGGCATGGACCCTACTGGTATGCTTACTGGCGCCAGGGGTCACGTTTGCGTTCAGGTTACATCGGGAAGGTGCATCCGCATTTTCAGAAGAATCAGACGCCGGTCGCAGCAGAAAGCAGGAATGTCGCGCCGACCATCAATTCAGAGGAATATGTAGCGGCCACTGCTTCAGCCGCACTCATATAGAATAAAGCCACTGCCTCCAACAGGCTATATATATGATAGAATGTTCCTAAATTATATTCAGAGCAAGGATTTGGGGACCAGGGATGAAATGTCCTTTTTGTGGAGGCACAGAGTCACGAGTTAAAGACTCTCGTGATATTGGAGACGCTATTCACAGGCGTCGGGAATGCGAACAGTGTAAAGGTCGCTTTAGCACCTATGAACGGGTCGAAAAATTTTCTTTGATGGTAATCAAGCAAGACCAGAGGCGCGAAGCATTTGATCGTCAAAAGCTCTATGTTGGCATTCGCAAAGCCTGTGAAAAACGTCCCTTACCGGCGGGGGAGATCGAAAAAGCAGTTGAAGAGATCGAGCAAGAGCTCTACCGCTTTGGGAAGCAAGAGATACCCAGCAATGTCATCGGAGAACTTGTCATGGAACATTTACGACGGATGGATAAGATCGCCTATATTCGCTTTGCCAGCGTCTATCGATCCTTTGGAGATGTCGAGACAATGTTTGAAGAGATCCAAAAATTGCTAAATCGAGAGAAACCAGACTCCGACAGCCTCAATCATTTAACAGTCAGCGATAACCTGGACGACCTGGATACTTATCATCCAGACGATTTATAAGCCAGGAAATTCGCGCTCGCTACAAAAAAAGAGTATCCCTTGTGGACAGAGCATGGCTCTGTAGCGGAATACTCTTCTTTTTCCTACCTGAAAACTATTCTGGGCGTGTATTTTCGGCTTTGCGCAAACGGCGGCTCAAAACGACCAGTAATTTCAGCGCCACATCTGGATGATTGCGCAAAAAGGTGCGGAACTCCCAGACGGGTACCAACAAGGCCTTCACATCATCAACCGCGGTCACGGTAGCAGAGCGGGGTAAATCATCCAGTAGAGACATCTCTCCCAGCACATTCCCCGCACCTAGCTCTCCTAAATCCTCCGCGTGCCCACCCTCTTTGGTCTTTGAAATACGCACAGTCCCGCTTGTAATGATATAAAGGCCGACGCCGCTATCTCCCTGGTTAATCAGGGTCGCACCAGCATTGTACGAGCGTTCCTGGCAACTTTTCGCAAGGGCCTGAAGTTCTTTTTTATCTAAGGCGGAGAAAAGATCTACCTGTGCAAGAGCGTCTTCATACATAATAAGAACTGCCTTTCAAAAAATACTAAACGTCCAGCTGCTCTGCGCGTAGTGTACGCAATAAGAGATGTGAGCATCCCAGCAAAAACAGTGGCTAATGCAAAAGCATATGCATATAGCTATCGCTATAACATTCTCTGCCATTATAACACTACCAGGCTGCTCTGTCTGTATTTTTTTTGCCAGCTTGTGTTAGAGTTTTTTGACTTTCGAAAGCCAAGGAATATACAATGGAGCAAGAACTCAAAGCAATCACAACATGAACGCTCAATCAAACATGAGTGTAAGGAATATATCGTTATGACGACATCAGAAAACGAAAAGAAAGAAAAAGATCGCCAACAGGCTGAAAAGCGCTTGCAAAATGGCTTTACGGCCTATAATGATGGGAAATTAGATCAGGCTACAGAGGCCTTTGGGGATGCAGAGATCCGTTTCCGCCTGAGCGGCGACTTCAAGCAGGCCGGTGATTGCCGGGCCATGATCGCGGATATCCAGGAACAAAATAACGCACTGGAACAAGCAGTTAATAGTTATCAACGTGCCCTTAAGCACTATCAGGAGGCCGACCGTCCTTTACTGGTAGCATCCAGCTCGCTCTCGATGGGACATGTCGAGCGCCGCCTGGCCCACCTGGATCGTGCTCAGGACGCCTATCAAAATGCTCAGCAGATCTATCGTAAACAGCAAAATCTTAAAGGTCTGGGCAACGTAGAATTAGCCCTGGGGCATATTGAGCTGCAGCGCGCCAATACGAACTATGCAGCCGAACATTATCAGGATGCTATTCGCTACTTTAAAGAAGCGAATGAAACGACCAATGAGGCAGATGCCAGTCGCAGCCTGGCCGATATCCAGCGCTTAAGTCGGCAGTTTAGCGAGGCTGAAGCCGCTTATAAGCGAGCATTGGAAATCTATCAGCAGAGTGGCGATAACTATGGTATCGTGGATGCTCAGGTTGGCCTGGGATATATTTATATCGATCAGGAACGCCTGAATGAGGCCACCACCCTGCTGGCTGATGCCCTCAACAGGGCCGGGCTGATCGAATACGAACTGGGACAGGCAGACGCAAATCTAGGTCTGGCAGAGATCAACTTCCTGCAATCTCAGATCGATCAGGCGCTGATCGCTGCGCAATCCGCGCTCCAAACCTACAGCGATCAACACAACGCGTTGGGTACAGCCAACGCGGGGCGTATCCTGGGCGAGATCAATCTACGGCGTGGTCAGCTCTCTTACGCCAACTCAATTATGGAGCGCTCATTGCGCACCTACCAGGCTGTCTCTTACCGCCTGGGACAGGCAGAGACAACGGTGGGCCTGGGATATATTCAATATCGCCGAGGATTTTTGAGCCGCGCCAAGAAAACCCTGGAAGATGGACTGAAACAGGGCCATACCCTCAACAATCCAGTGGTCGAAAACCGCGCCCTGCTGGGTCTGGGCTATGTACATAAACAACAAGGAGAGCTGGGGCCGGCCAAAAATATCTTTACAGACGCCCATGATCTGGCCGAAAAAGCGGACAGCTCTATTGGCAAGCCAACCCTGGCCGCGGCCGAAATAGGTCTGGCACGCCTGGCCATTTTAAGCGGTAATATGAAAGAGGCCGAAACCCTTCTGGAGACAGCTGAAGCGGCAGCCAGCGGCAATTCACAAAATTTACAAACCGGCCAACTGCTGCCCGAAATTTTAGCTGTACGCGGCCAACTGCGCCTGGCCGAGGGAGACTTTACAGAAGCCGAGGCACTATATAGCAGTGCCCACAATCAGGCTGAAGCCCTACAACAACCAGAAATAGCGGTTGAAGCCCTGCTGGGTCAGGCCCAGGCCCGACTATCGCGAGGCGAGTTGGAGGCCGCCCTCAACACATTCTACGAAACCGGGCGCCAATTCCAGCTACTTGAAAACACAGATGGCGATGGCCTGGCCGTACTCGGCGTCGCCCAGGTTCATATTGGACAACAACAATGGGACGAGGCATTAGAGAATTGCGAAGCCGCGTTGGTACGCTTCAGGCAGTCCGATGACCAGACAAATGAGGCAGATGCATTCCTGACCCGCGGCCTCACCTATCGCTCAAAAGAAGAACTGGATACCGCCCTCAACGATTTTGAGCAGGCCCTGCGCCAGTATCATCAGCAGCGACGCCCGCTGGGAGTTGCCGATACACGCTTCGCACGGGGAGCCATCTTCTTACTGCGTGGAGACTTCGCCCGCGCCCGCGACGAGCAGAGCAAAGCCATCATCCAGGTTGAACGTGTTATGAATAGCATCAATTCTCCTGAGAGGTGGGGGACATTCCTGCGTCAATATGCGGAGCAGTATGCGGAGACCGCCATCACAGATTTACGCCAGAATAATGATGCCCAGGCCCACAGCTTGCTACAAAACTTCGTACAAATTGCAGGGGCAAAGGAGGTCAAGCAGCATCTTCAAACCTATGAGGAAGCTATTCCAGTTGGAGGAGAAGAGCTCTCGGCCGACGAGGTACAGATCAATACCGACCTTGTCAAACGTTTAACCCAACTACGTCGTACTTTATAATAAGGCAGAAATATTGCTATCAATGATATACTAGAAGGCGTGTCGCGTGCCCCCTGCAGGGCTAACAAACGAGAGCACATTCCTTCCAGGGAGAACACGGGTAGCAGCTAAAAACCTGTGAAAAACAAATACAACCAGGCAAGGGCGAGCTTGATTGCCTCGCCTTATGCCCTGAAAGTTGAAGGGACACTTCGTTATGGGTATACAATTCTTACGTGGAAATCCACAAGCCCCTAAAGGGCATGCTATTTTCATAGCAAGAAGTAGAAGCAACTCACGGGTTGTCTATAGTACCTATTGTCTCGTACCACCAATACCCATGTCTATCGCGAAGTATCTACCTCCGCTCTTTGCCGCTCAGATTTCGTCAGAAGAACTACAGGGCGCTGAGAGTATCGCTGGCATGCCCATTCCCCCATGCTAGAAGAAGGAATGAGCCTTGAGCAGTTAGAAACACTGGCAGAACGCCGCGAGGACGATCTCTGCGATATAGGTTCTACCTCTTCCGAAGAAGTAGAACGTATGCAAATGGCCACCATGTGTAGCCAGGAATATGCGCAGCTATACGCAAATTATATTTCTCAAGCAGGCCAGATAGACAAAGCTCCTGCAACAACAGCGATTCCTGAAGCAACCCCGATCGATGAACTGGATGCAGAAGAACTCTTATTGCAAACATTATCTGAACGGCAAAAACTGGCAGAAGTGGGAAAGTTGGTCGGCATGGCACGCTATGCACTGGAAGGACACGATACCAACCTCCTCCAGGATACAAAACGGCGTATAGAGCGCCTTGCTCGCTCTTTGCCAGAAAAATATCGTGGCACAGAGATCGCCAGGGCAGCCACCGCTCCCAATGAGCGCGGGGCTAAATTGGCGGAGCTTTATTTGAGCCGAGCTTACAAGTTACTGGATGAAGAATACGCAGAAATTCCCGGCATAGAAAATGCGATTCGCGAACTAAAAGAAGAATAGCATCACTATGCATGTTCTTATAAATACGTACTTACATATGTAGGAGTCATATATGGCTGCAGTAGAACTGAGAGTGGATCTCTCAACGCTGATTGACGCAGTAATCAGCGGAGATAATACCCGCATTATTTCAAGCGCCCGAAGCTTGTTGGAACAAGAACGCAACGCCGATGTATTACTCGGCCGGATCGGTATGCTGGCCACCAAAGGTGATCCAGAAGGTCATGTCAGTATTACTATCGCGGCAGCGGCAATGCTGGCGCGATTTCTACGTGCGCGTCCAGCGCCATTGGACACAGAGGTTCCGCCACAAACACGCTCCCTGCCGCTGTTTGCGCGCGCCCTGATCACCGCGGCGCCAGCGGTTCGGAATGGACAGAACGCGACATATGAGAAGCCACAGCCACTCTTCCCAAGTGCCTTTCTGGATGAGAATAAGAGCGTCAACGAAGTACTAAACCAGGCAATCCAGCAGAACGATGCCCTGCTGACTGAACGCATCCTGCTAGGTTTATATGGAACGGGTGCCGACTATCGTACCCTGCAAGTACGAACCTATGAAGCCATCTCAACCACGTTCGCCAATGGCGGACACGCATTGATTGATGCCGTACGTGGTTTCCAGTTACTGGATGCAGTCGAATGGGGAGAATATGTTCCCACCTTGCTGCACTGGCTGGCTCCCCACCTGCCCATTCAACCCAATAAGCCAGAAGCGGCCTGGATTGAGCCCGTGCGTGGATTTATCGCCGATCCAAAGCATAGCATCGCCAGCATACGCACACGTCTCTCGGCCCCAAAAATGCAAACGCACTACCATTGCAGCAGATCATCCTTAGCAATGCAGAGACCACTGAGGTCTGTCAGAGCGTCTATGACGCTTTGATCAAGGGAGAAGCCCATCCCCGTGCCGTAGCGGCCGTTATCGCCCTGGCAGCAGCAGAAATCGTACAAAAAGTAGGGGACGAAGATCGGGATCTATTTATACGTGCCTCGCATGGTCTGCTGTATGCCTCAGCAGCCCACAACGTCTTCAGCCAGGTGCAGGACGAGGAAGTATATAATCTGATCTTCACAACCGCTGCTTATATCAATGTCCTTAATAAAGAGCTGTCCTCACAGGCTCAGGGAACGTCCCAACCCGCCGCTGCGCCCGCCGCATCGACAACAGTTGGTGGTGGCTTGATCGCAGTCAACCAGTTGGAAACCTTAGAGGCCCAATTGAAAGAGAAAGACCTGCGCGGAGCCTTCCATACAGCCCAGCGCTATCTAAAACTGGGACATGATGCACGGGCACTCTTCGGTACCATCAGCCTGGTGGCAGCCTTGAATGATACAACGATCGATCAGGGCCATTCACTACAAATCGTGCAGGCCGCAGGTGAAGAATTCATCAGTTGGCCGAGAGATCTGGCAGGAACCGATATCGACAACTACCTGCATATTGCTTTACGCGCCGCTGCCCTGGGCAAACGCGACACACTCATTTCTCAATTATAGTAACTGATAAATGAGTAGCCATGTACCTGTAAGGTTCTAGTGCCACTTCGGTACATGTACATTGACAACATACTGATGGAAATGCCGCTCGCTTGCAGGTAACGCCTCGATTGAGTGGCATATGCTGGAAATGCAAAGCTCAAAGCAGTGGTATCTCGGGTAAGAGATGCCACTGCTTATGTCTTGTTTATACACCATGTTGGTCTATGGTATTGAGCGTAACCGGCTTCCCTGAGATATATTGTTGTAATCAAACACATACTCCCCATCTCATGGCACAGATACATGGATATTACTGATGCACTTGAAGGAAGAAGGCCTCTATGCCTATCGAAAGCACATATTATAGTAAACGCGGGCCCAAAGCGCTACATGTTCTTTTAGTGCTTGGCTGCCTGATCCCCCTTGTGCTGGCTGCCTGTAGCAATCCATTTGGAGGGGATAATAACACGACTACCAGGCAACTAACAAAAGCGCCACGCGACAAACAGACCTATAGCGCTCCCCTGGTAGGAATTACAGATTTCGACACGCTAGATCCCGCCCTGGCTCATGATCCGGCCTCGATCCAGGCGATCCAAATGATGTATACGGGACTGGTCCAGCTTGACGACAAGTTACAGGTGCAACCACAACTGGCCCAATCCTGGCAACAGCAAAGCGACGGCGTTACCTGGACCTTTAAATTAAGGCCACACCTCACATTTAGTGATGGCACCCCTCTCACCTCGGCAGATGTCGCCTACAGTCTCAATCGTGCCCTTCAGCCAGCCACAAAATCAACGGTGGCACCTATTTACTTGCGCTTGATTAAAGATTCGGATCAACTACTGGCAGGGCGCATCTCTACCCTCTTAAACGATAGTATCCTGACGCCAGACCCGCAGACGGTAGTGATTGTTACCAACAAACAGGCGGCATATTTTCTATCTATGCTCACCTACACCTGTGCTTATGTAGTAGAAAAAAAACTGATTGATGAATATCAGGGCAGCTTTACCGATCATTTAAATGAGGGCGGCGGCGCTGGCCCATTTAAAGTAGGGACATATACCCATCGCGCGCGCATCGACTTTGTACCCAACGCCCACTACTACAGCCATCAACCACAGCTACAAAAAGTTTCCTACATCTTTTATCATACCGCCCAGGAAGCTTACCAGGCCTACGCAAATAACCAGATAGACATGACAGGTGTACCATTAAGTACGCTGGCCAATGATAGGAAGCGCCAGGACTATCATCAGGTGCCTCAGCTCTGGATCAATTATTATACGATGAACTATCTGACCAAACCTTTCGATAATATCCACATTCGTCAGGCCTTCGCACTGGCCATTGATAAGACAGCCATTGCCAGGGATGTGTGGAAAGACACCGTTATAGCAACCAACCATATCATACCGTCCGGTATGCCCGGCTATAATCCACAGGTGACTGGACCCGATGGCACCAGCAATTTAAAGGGTAACCTGAAGAAGGCCCAGGCATTGCTGCAACAAGGATTACAGGAAGAGAAAATAAGCTCGGTTGCCGGGCTCCCACCTATCCAACTAACCTATGTCTCGGGTGTGGATAGCTTCGATCAAGAAGTAAAAGCGCTGGTCAAGACCTGGCAACAGGCACTCAACATTCAGGTTACGTTAAATCCAGTCGATTACAATACGCTGCTTGATAAGGTCACGGGAGCCACTGGTAATGCCAATGGTATCCAGATGTGGGGATTGGCCTGGGTAGGAGAATATCCTGATCCGCAGGACTGGCTCTCCCAGCAATTCGCCAAAGGATCAATCAACAATAATCTCAATTACGGCCAGAATACCAGTACCACCGCAGCCCAACAGCAGCTCTTACAGCAAAAACTTGGAGAGGCCGATGCCAATCGCAACGCTACTGAGCGCCTGCAAAGCTATCAACAAGCCGAGCAACAACTCATCAATGATGTCGCCTGGCTACCAATGGAACAGGTAACCGAGACCTTTTTACGTAATCCCAACATTATTGGCATCACAGATAACGCCCAGGGCAATATTGCGCCTGATGACTGGGCGCATATCTACCGCGTCCAATAACCTGCTCCTCTATACCTTTGTATCACGATTGGTGGGTATGCGCCTCAGGGCGCATACCCACCAATCAGCATAAATCCACGCGCGCGCCGCATATGTGAGATTTCAGATTAAGAACTTGCCCATAGTGGTCGATAAATAAAAATAGGAAATACGCTCCCTTACTCTCTTTTTTAAGGTCTCCCGTCTTACCAGATTCAAGCACTTTTCTTTTTCTCTATTTTAATTAGTCAATTTGTGTGAGATTTGTCTAAGGTCCGACGTAATTACTATACAAAGACCAATAATCACAGATATTTACACTGATGAGATAGCCATTTATTTCTAGGCTGGCATCTCATAATGAGCACTGTGAATGGTTAATGTATGCATGATCATGGAAGATCATCTTTTCAAGAGTAGAATGAAAAGTATTCCATGAGAAGGGAAAAGTATTTTGCAGGCGCCATCAAATCCAATCTATATATCACTACAATTTGATGGTAAATGTAAATTGACAGCTTCCCAATCAATCATCTTTATTCCTTAACGTGACAAGGAGAAGTCTTCATGCGATCGACAAAGAAATCGGCCTTTGGGATTATTGCAACCATGCTAATCCTGATGGCAACCGTGCTGAGCGCCTGTGGTGGCGGCAGTACAACTGGTACAACCACCCCTAACAGTGGTGGCAAAGCGCCAGCAGACAAGCAGGTATTTAACTGGCCTCTAGTAGGCATTGCGGACATTAAAACGTTCGATCCTGCTATGGCTACCACCCAGACATCTTTGCAGGCCATTAACATGGTCTTCACCGGACTTGTCTCTCTGGACAATGACCAGAAAGTCGTTCCCGAACTGGCCGATAGCTGGACAACTACAGATAAGGGTCTGACATGGACATTTAAACTGAAACCCAACCTGAAGTTCAGCGATGGTACCCCATTAACATCAACTGATGTGGTTTATAGCCTGGACCGCGCTCTGCAGCCTGACCTTGGTTCTCCAGCTTCTCCTAGCTACCTGAACCTGATCAAAGACTCAGACAAATTGCTGGCCGGCAAAATCAAAACCATCATTGGCGATAGTGTGTTGGCTCCTGATCCAAGCACGGTTGTCATTAAAATCACCCAGCCTGTTGGCTACTTCCTGGCAACCCTCACCTACTCGACCGCTTATGTGGTAGAGAAAAAGCTGATTGATAAATACGGCAACAAAAACTTCACAGACCATCTGACCGAGGGTGGCGGCTCCGGTCCTTTCAAAGTCCAAGAGTATACTCATGGCAAACGCATCGTCTTTGTACCGAATGATAACTACGTCAAAGCCAAACCAATCATCAAAGTTGTCAGCACCTTCTACAAAGATGCCGCAACCACCTACCAGGCCTACAAAAATGGCCAGGTTGATCAGGCCGCTGTTCCAACCGACTACCTGAGTGAGCAGCAGAACAGCCCAGAGTATCATAAGGTTCCAGTTCTCTCCATCTTCTACTATGGTTTGAACTTCCTGGCTAAACCATTCGACAACCTCAACATTCGTAAGGCTTTCGCGCTGGCCCTGAACAAAGAAGAGATGATCAAAGTCGTCTACAAGAATGTTGAAGTCGCAACCAACCACATCGTTCCAAGTGGTATGCCTGGCTACAACCAGAACCTCAAAGGACCTGATGGCACAACCAGCACAGCCGGTAACCCAACCCTGGCCAAGCAGTTGTTCACCAAGGGTCTGCAAGAAGAAGGTTATGCCAATGCTGCCGCACTGCCAAAGATTAAATTCCAGTATGCCAGTGGTAGTGCCGACACAGAAAAAGAGATCGCAGTCGCCGTCCAGCAGTGGAAAGACGTGCTGGGCGCCACCGTTGAGGCTACCCCAACCGACTTCGAAACATTGAGTGCTTCTCTACCTAAGACTGTTGGCAACAGTAGCGTGCAGATGTTCGAAAGTGGCTGGGGCGATGACTATCCTGATCCACAGGACTTCCTGACCCTGCAGTTCTCCAATGGTTCCCCCAATAATCAGACAAACTGGGGCCAGAACAAAGCGGCTGACGCTGCTACTCAGGTCCAGGTACAGAACGCATTAAATGCTGCTGATGTTGAGCAGGACGCCACCAAGCGCATGCAGGCTTACAACGACGCTGAGCAGACTCTGGTCAACGACGTTGCCTGGTTGCCAATCTTCCAGCTGGCTCGCTCCCGCGTACTGAAAAGCTACGTCGTGGGTCGTACCTTCAATGCTGGTGATTTCACCCCACCATTCGTGTGGTCTTCAGTCTACATCGCTAACCACTAAGAAATTAGTGCTACTGTAGCAGGGCAAAAGTAGCTTCGGCATCAATGTTCCGCTACAGTAGGCAGGGATAATGAACGGGAAACCGCTCATTATCCCTGCTCATATTCGGTCCCAAAGTATGAAGAAATAGAATCAAATTTAAAGTATACGTAAATGGATTGTTGTAGGGTATAAATACTTACTATCAGGGGCATGGCCAACAGGATACATATTGTAGCCAATTACCTTGACAATAATAGCGCCCTCACATAAAATAGCAAAAAATCAGCTCATGTATCGATCATCTGTTGTCAACATACTTCAATGGATATCTACCGAAAGGTGCCTCGCGTGGATAGATCCATCAGGCAGCGGAATAAAGCATACACGAGCAACCGTCCCTTACAGTTCTCTTTGATGAGACGACAAGAAACATTTGGCGTGCAAAACCGAAGTATTGTGACCCAATCCAGAGTATATTTTTTGATTCTATCATTGTATACCTTGTGTCCGTTTCTTACGCACGACCATTGTTACCCCCCAGGTGTTCGACAAGGGAGTAGAAGGTTCAAGATGGCTCAATTTCTAGTTAAAAGGCTCATTGGCCTTGTCTTTGTCCTTGTGGGCGTGACTTTTATCACGTTCATCATTGGATATGCCGCACCAGGCGATCCAATCCAGGAAATGCTCGGGAACCATTTCAATGCATTGCAGTATGCACGTCTCAAGCATGAATACGGTCTCGATCTACCTTTGCTTCAACAGTATTTTAACTACGTGATCCGGCTCTTACATGGCGACCTGGGTACATCTTTCCAGACAGCCAACCGCCCGGTCTGGGACATTTTGAAGGATGGAGTTCCCACATCGGTTGAACTTGGTTTGTGGGGATTAATTGTACAGTTGGTAATTGGAATTCCACTGGGAATTCTGGCGGCCCTCAAATCAGGTACCTGGGTCGACACTACCAGCATGGGTATCGCTATTTTCTTGTTTTCCGTACCCTCCTTCATTCTGGCCTCTCTTTTCCAGGTAACCATTGTGTATCTCCACATCTCGTTTGGGCTCAGTTGGCCGGTAGCTGGCTGGGGAAATACATGGCAATATACCCCATCGGACCTGCAATATAAGATTGGCCCGATCATCGTCTACGCAGCCATTGGCCTGGCATATTTCGCCCGCCTTACGCGCACAAGTACGTTAGAAGTGCTGCGCCAGGACTATATTCGTACCGCACGCGCGAAAGGCCTCAAAGAGCGAATCGTCGTTTACCGTCATGCGATGCGCAATGCCTTGATCCCGATTATCACAGTCCTGGGAGTCAGCCTCGGCTTCCTGGTGACAGGTGCTTTCTTTACCGAGAATGTCTTTAACATCAATGGTATTGGCTATATCACTATCCAATCCATCACCACGCGTGACTATCCAGTTATTCAGGCAACGACGGTGCTGCTGGCGACAGGTGTGGTACTCGGCAACCTCATATCTGATCTGCTCTATACAGCCGTAGATCCTCGCATTAAGGTTTCATAGGAGAAGAAATGGATACACATGATCAAAAAGCGGAAACAAATGCGCCTGGGTTTATAGCTCCAAGTTCAAATGTTGCTCAGCCTGAGTGGGAATTGCAGACGTTGCCTGGTCATCCAGAAGGCGAGGGGGCACCGTTTATTCCCGAAGAGGCAATCATTGCTGAGACCGCTCCAATCGTCAATCGTAAGGACCAGAAGGCCCGCACGCCGTTTCAGGAGTCACTCAGACGCTTTCGGCGTGATAAGCGAGCGATGATCAGCCTGGGTATTATTATTTTCATGGTAGTGATATCCTTGATTGGCCCCTTCATCTACCAACATATCGGGGGTCCATACAAAGGGCCATTCAGTACCCAGGCGATCGGCCCTGGAGTTTATCATACCTATGATCACCAGGAGCTCGACCGAACCCATGAATTGCCTTCAGCACAATACTGGCTGGGTACAGACGGCATCGGGCGCGATTTGTTAGCACGCCTGCTGCAGGGTATGCTCATCTCTATTGTGCTGGCCATCGTGGTTGAGATTGTGGATATTACGCTAGGTATCAGCATTGGTGTGCTGGCCGGTTACTATGGCGGCTGGATCGACCAATTGCTGGCCCGCATAGCAGACCTGCTATTCGCCTTCCCAGGCCTCCTATTCGTCATCCTGCTTGCCGGTATTCTGGGTACCTGGGCCGACGATCATCTCACCTCGATCCCTATTGTAGGGCCCAACGGAAACGCTCGCCTGCTGCTTGTCTCACTGGGGCTGGCCTTCACCGCATGGCCATTAATGGCCCGCTACGTTCGCGGTCAAACCCTACAATTGCGTGAGCAACAATTTATTGAGGCCGCTAAGACCGCAGGCACCAAAGACATCACCATCCTGGTCCGCCACATCGTTCCCAACCTGTTCAGTATCGTGATGGTTGCCTCAACCTTGAACATCTCGGGAACAATCGTAGGCGAGGCAGGCATCAGCTATCTTGGCCTTGGCGTACAACCACCGGGATCCAGTATCGGTCTGATGATCGCCCAGGCCTCACAGTCGCTGACGGCCTATCCATGGGAGCTTTTAGTCCCATCCTTGACACTTGTCATCATCGTGCTATCATTCTCATTTATAGGTGATGGATTGCGCGACGCTTTCGATCCTCATTCAAAAGACTAATTAGTAAGTGGAGATAGATATATGGCAGCAAACTTGCTGGAAGTCAATAATTTAAAGACCTACTTCTACACGAGAGGAGGCGTGGTCAAAGCCGTCGATGATGTCTCGTTCATCATGAAGCCAGGTCAAACCCTGGGTGTGGTAGGTGAGAGCGGAAGCGGCAAAAGCGTCACTGCCCTGTCAGTTATGCGTTTGATCGCGACCCCACCCGGAAAAATCGCTGGCGGCGAGATTCTCTTCAACGGAGAAAATATTTTGGATAAGAGTCGGGATGAGCTGACCGAATTGCGCGGTAGCAAAATTTCCATGATCTTCCAGGATCCTATGACCTCGCTCAACCCGGTATTTACGGTTGGTTATCAGATCGCTGAGACAGTTAAGCGGCATCGCAAAGATGTCAGTAACGACCAGGCATGGCGCCGCGCCGTCGAAATGCTCGACCTGGTGCGTATCCCTGATGCCAAGAGACGCGCGAAGAACTATCCCCACGAATTTAGTGGTGGTATGCGCCAGCGTGTGATGATCGCTATTGCTCTGGCCTGTAACCCTCAACTGTTGATCGCCGACGAGCCAACCACCGCTCTCGACGTAACCATCCAGGCTCAGGTACTCGAGCTGATGAAGGGTCTGTCGCAAGAGTTTGGCACCGCAGTGATGATGATTACCCACGACCTGGGTGTTGTGGCTGGAACATGTCAATACGTCAATGTTATGTATGCGGGACACATCGTCGAGTCGGCTCCAGTCAAACAGATCTTTGAGACGCCCGCCCACCCTTATACAGTGGGTCTCCTGCAATCGATCCCGCGCGTCGACGACGTCCGTGGTGCAAGGCTTACCCCTATTGCTGGTCAGCCACCCGACATGGTGAACATCCCCAAAGGATGCCCATACGCCATGCGTTGTCCGAAAGTACAGGCTCGCTGTCGTCAAGAGAGACCAGAGCTTCAACTCGTTGGTCGTGGCGAACAGACTGCAGCATGCTTCTATCCAAACTAGCATAAGAGGTAAACTATGGTACAAGAAGTTCAGACGCCCAAGGCGACAGGAACCACACTCGTTGATGTCAAAGGACTCAAAGTCCATTTTCCGGTTAAAGGTGGCATTTTAGGTCGCACCGTAGCCCAGGTAAAAGCGGTCGATGGTGTTGATCTCTTCATCCGCCGCGGTGAGACACTTGGTCTGGTAGGTGAAAGCGGTTGTGGTAAATCAACCACTGGCCGCGCCATTCTCCAGTTGATCAAGCCAACCGCAGGCACCGTCAAACTGGATGGTGTCGAGCTGACCACGCTCCCAGCCGGTGAAATCCGCCGTAAACGCGCTGAGATGCAGATGGTGTTCCAGGATCCTTATAGCTCCCTGGACCCACGTTATACGATCGGGCAAATTATTTCGGAGCCATTGGAAAACTTTAATCGGGGCAACGCCAAAGCGATTCAAGAAGAAGTGGCCCATTTGATGGAGACGGTCGGACTCAATCCATTCTATGTCAATCGTTTCGCTCATGAGTTCAGTGGTGGCCAGCGCCAACGTATCGGTATTGCCCGCGCCCTGGCCCTGCATCCATCATTTGTGGTAGCAGACGAGCCGGTTTCGGCGCTGGACGTCTCGATCCAGGCACAGGTATTGAACCTCTTGCAGGACCTGCAAGGTAAATTCGGCCTGACCTACCTGTTCGTGGCCCACAACCTGTCGGTTGTGAAACACATCAGTGATCGTGTCGCGGTAGTTACCTGGGTCGTGTAGTTGAATTAGCGAAGAGCGAAAGCCTGTATGAGACACCATTGCATCCATACACCCAGGCATTGCTCTCAGCTATTCCTGTGCCAGATCCTGAGGTAGAATTACGCCGTAAGCGCATCATCCTGGAAGGTGACGTGCCCAGCCCGGTCAATCCTCCCAGTGGCTGTAACTTCCATCCTCGCTGCTGGAAAGCACAAGCGATCTGTCGTGAAGTCATTCCGGTACTGGAAGAGAAGCAGTCCAACCACTACGCAGCCTGCCATTTCCCTGGTTAGTCGCTGAATAGAGGAAAAGAAAGCAAGAATAAAGCGTCTAGACGGTGGTACGCCGCTCTAGACGCTTTATTCTTGCTAATAATCTGATACGCGCCACCAGATGGTGGACGTCAAATGGTTTCACGACATAGTCATCCGTTCCTGCTTGAAAACCCGCCACCTTGTCCTGCAAGGTCGCCATCGAGGTCAACAACATAATCGGAAGTTGTCGCAGTGAAGGTATACTACGCACGTGGCGGCATAGATCTAAGCCACTCTCCTGCCCTACCACGACCTCAGAGATCAGAATATCGGGCCGTGATAAGGAGAGAGACTGTTTAGCCTCAGGAACAGACCCGACACATTGTACTGTAAATTCGCCACCCAGCGCTTGTTTTATCTTATCATGTATATGTGGATCACTATCCACAAAAAGAATATGTAACCTACGCACTACCTGTAGCTCACATGCGCGCTAGCGCTTTTAAATAAATAACAGATAAAAAAGAAACACATATTTTTTTGTTGATGCCAGACAACAAAGTTAGCATGTGCTTTTAAAAGATTTAAAGATGAATAATCATAGATACATGCTTCAAGCAGATTGTAGAAAGAGTCTGGCCAGTGCTCTCAAAATCAGCTCGAAGCTTATTTTACTGACTAGTCACGCTCTGCCTGGGTCTGTACCAGGGAGTCCGTACGGCGTTGGCGCTCGGCGGGTGTCAGGCGGAGCACACGTTCGATTGCTGCATTCAGAGCAGTTGGCTTAAAGGGCTTGGTGAGATACTCGTCTGCGCCTGAGAGCAAACCCGTCATCTGGTCTTCTTCGCGCGTCATGGCACTCAAAATGATCAGAGGAACGTTCGCGGTGCGCATGTCACCACGCAAACAACGCACTAATTGATACCCATCCATTTTGGGCATTTTGACATCAATGATGACGCAGTCTGGTTGCTCAACAAAAACACGCTCGAGGCCCTGGACCCCATCATATGCGACCACAACCTGGTACGAGCCCTGGAGATTCACCGCATATTTGATGAGCTCCACAATGGTCGGGTTGTCGTCGATAACCAATACCTTCTTGATTGCATTCACGCTGCTCATATGGCTGCCTCTCGTAAAGAGTCGCACAATGTACTGGTTACAGATTTCCAGAAAAAGAGTATCACACTTCTGGCATTGTAACACAGTTATGCTCTGCTGCCAACTTTCACCATTTTCTGTCCTAGATAGAGAGTTTTATACACAATTTCCTGCCATATGGCAGGAAATTTGCTGGATACACCTTTTCCTTTACGAGCATAGGTTTTCAGGGGCATTGGCCCTTTGACCCGGGTGGTGCCGCTCCTTGCATCCCCGCTTCATGTGGTAGAGTATAAGGAAAATGGAGGGAAAGCTCTGTTGATTGTGGGGCGTGCTACAATACAAGGGATGGCTATCTGTATCATGGATAAGGGGGATAGGCGATGCTTGAGCGCTATTCGCGACAAACTTTGTTTGGTCCGATTGGTAAAGCAGGACAGGAGCGACTTCAGAAGGCAACCGTGACGATTGTTGGCTGCGGAGCATTGGGAACGGTACTGGCCAATAATCTTTGCCGCGCGGGAGTGGGACATCTGGTGATCGCGGACCGCGATTATATTGAAATGAACAATTTACAACGACAGATCCTTTTTGATGAAGATGATGTAGCGCAACATATTCCCAAGGCAATTGCCGCCAAACAGAGGCTTTCGCGTATTAATAGCGAGGTTGAGGTGGAGGCCCTGGTGGATGACATTACGGCCGATGGTATTGAGTCCCTGGTGCAAGAAACCGATCTCATCCTGGATGCCACCGATAATTTTGAAACTCGTTATATCATTAATGATGCCTGTATTAAGCATCAGCGTCCCTGGATCTATAGCGGCGTGATAGCAGCCTATGGCGTTACGATGAATATCTTGCCCGGGCAGACCGCCTGCTTACGCTGTGCGTTTCCTGAACTCCCCCGCCTGGCAGTACACCAACCTGTGATACAGCAGGGGTACTCAATGGTATCGTAGGGGCAATCACCGGTATCGCTTCCACTGAGGCCCTGAAGATTCTGCTCAATAGCGATAAGATTAGCCGGGATATGACGTGGCTGGATCTGTGGGAAAATACGTTTGATCGAATCGAGTTGCCCCGCCAGCCCGATTGTCCGGCCTGCGGAGAACATCATTTTACGTTTCTGGAAGCGAGCGGTAACTCCAGCACCAGTCTGTGTGGTCGCAACGCCGTACAGGTACGCAACATTAAACGCGAGCAGCAGCAACCGCTGGATTTTTTGAACCTGGCTGAAAGGCTACGCGTCGTTGGTGAGGTCAACTATAATGCTTATTTATTGCGTTTTCAGGTTGACAGCTATGAATTAACCCTCTTTCCCGACGCCAGAGCAATCATTAAGGGAACAGATGATGAACAGGTAGCGCGTTCAATTTATGCCCGCTACATAGGAATGTAAAGGGGACCACGGGGGAGGCAAAGGGCCAGGCAAAAAAATGGCGCTTGTACTCCCCCCTCACACTTGTTATAATAACCCATGGTTCATCTCCTGTTTTTCTCTGGCATTGGCAATGAGATACGCAGAAGGTTGAATAAAACCCTCCCCGCACAAAACACAATCCTTCAAGCCTGAAAGGGAGAACATATATTACATGAATGAACATATACTTGTCTGCGTAGCCTGGCCGTACGCAAAAACCTCGACCCACGTTGGGCAGGTCGCCGGAGCATACCTTCCCGCTGATACATTTGCGCGCTATCACCGCATGGCCGGAAACCAGGTATTAATGGTTTCGGGCAGTGATGAGCATGGTACCCCCATCCTCGTTGAATCCGAGCGCCTGGGCATTACCCCACGCGAGTTTGTCGCCAACTATCACCGCCAGATCTGTGAAGTCTGGGATCAACTGGGCATGTCCTGGGATCTCTATACCGAGACCGGGACCGCCAACCATTATCGCATCACGCAAGATTTCTTTCTCACGCTTTACGATAAGGGATATATCTTTAAAGATAGTATGCAATCTGCTTTTTGTCCCACCGATCGCCGCTTCCTGCCAGATCGCTATGTAGAGGGCACCTGCCCACTGTGTGGCTATACAGGGGCCCGTGGTGACCAGTGCGATAATTGTGGTCACACGCTCGATCCAGTGGACCTGATCGACGCGAAGTGCCGTCTGTGTGGCAGTAAAAACAGTAAGTTAGAGATGCGCATGACCGAGCATTTCTTCCTGGATCTCCCTAAATTGCAAGAGCCACTACAGGCCTGGCTGGAAGAGAGCAAAGAGCATTGGCGCCCCAATACCCTGGCCTTTGCGATGAACTGGCTGAAAGAGGGGCTGCGTGCCCGCGCCATCACCCGTGACCTGGACTGGGGTGTTCCTATTCCGCTGGAAGGCTACGAGGATAAGCGTATCTATGTCTGGTTCGATGCCGTCATCGGTTACTTCTCGGCATCTGTAGAATGGGCCGAGAAACGCGGCACACCGGAAGCCTGGAAAAACTGGTGGGTGCCCGGCCTGACGGACCCCGCGGTCAAACCCTACTACTTCATTGGTAAAGATAACATTCCGTTCCACACCATCATCTGGCCCGCCATGCTACTGGGCTATGGCAATCGCAATCTGCCCTTTGACGTACCGGCCAATGAGTTTATGACCATGAGCGGCGCCAAGGCATCCAGTAGCCGCGGAAACGTCATCTGGACCAGGGATGTGTTGGAGAAGTACGGCGCCGATACCCTGCGCTATTATCTCTCGGCCACCGCGCCGGAAGGACGCGATACCGATTTCACCTTTGATGAAATGTTACGTCGCAATAATGACGAGCTGGTAGCGACCTACGGCAATGTCGTGCATCGTACCCTGACCTTCTTACAGAGCAAGTTTGGTGGAGTGGTACCGCAGCCACAGCCATTACGTGAGGCCGATAAAGAGATCCTGGCAGAGCTGGAACGTGGCTTTACAAAGGTTGGAGAACAGATCTCCCAATGCCATTTTAAAGAGGGCCTGAACTCAGCCATGATCGTTGCCCGGGCGGCCAATCGCTACCTGGATGAGCAGGCTCCATGGAAGCAGATTAAAGTGGATCGCGAGGCTGCTGGCACCACTATCTATGTGATGCTGCAAATTATCAGTGGGCTTCGTGTGCTCTTCAGTCCCTATCTGCCATTCTCGTCCCAGCAACTGCATGGCTACCTTGGCTTTGAGGGTGAGGTCAGCAAGCAGGGCTGGCAGCCAACAGAGATCCCTGCGGGGGCAACCCTGCCTAAGCCTGCTCCCCTCTTCCCCAAAATTGAAGAGCCGGTAGCTGCTGAAAAGTAGGGGGGCTGCTTCCCATGGTTATGGGAAGCAGGCTGTTGCTTTGCGGGCGCGCCAGCGCACGCCCTCATATTATTACGAGGTGGTGAAACAGGTGCTGCGCACCTGTTTCACCACCTCGTAATAATATGAGGGCGGGAAGGTTTATGACCAGGGGATGCCTATAACAAGGGGAGCTCCCTTAGGTTTGTAAACAGGGGTGTGTTTTGCTGTAGACAAGCAGGATACCGTCGCAGGGGCGGCAGTATCCTGCTTGTCTGGTTTATGATTCAGAAGTGGATGAGAGGCGTTTGCCCATAAAGATGGCCACTTCGTGGGAGAGTTCGCCGGGTGGGTAAAAGTGACGATTGATACTCCAGATTTCCAGGCCATTGCGTAAATAAAATTGAATGGCAGGGTAATTGGTATTCTGTGTCTCAAGTACAATTGCCCAGCATTTCTGCTTACGAGCCCAATCGGCGGCACAGCTGAGTAGTAGAGAGCCAACACCATAGCGCTGAAATTGGCGAGCCACAATCATATTTTGAATACGAACCACCGAGCGGTTATCCTCCACCATCAAGAAAATGCCGCCAACCACGTTCCCATCCACCAGGGCAACAAAGCCACCTTCCGTGGTTTGTAGAAGAGTTTTAATCTTCCCCAGAGAATTCTCACTGCCATGAAAATTTTTATAGAATGGTGGGTCAACCGCCGTTTCCACCAGTTCAAAGGCAAATGCAGTCCCGCCGCCTTCACCCGAATTTGTATGATTGTGAATAAGATGATTATGCACCTGCAGTGTATAAATGCGATCCGTTTCAAAATCAAAATCGAGTTCGTGCAGAGCAGGAGCATCGCTGACATGCACAGCACGCACTTCAATGTGATCCATGCAAATCCCTGCTTTCTTAGCTCTTATCTGTCAGCTTTAGCAACGCACATGACCAGAGCAGCCGCTCAGTCTTTGGAATTGACTTTATAGCCAGTGGACATCGCACCCAGCGCTGCTGCGCCGACGACACCCGAGAAATCGCCCAGCTTCGCACGGACAATCGGCGTTTTCTTAGCTGAGGCCGAGAGCGCCACGTTGCGGGCGCGATAAACGGCGGTTTCAAACAGCAAGTCAACCGCTTCAATAACACCACCACCCAGAATAATGCACTCTGGATTATAAAAGTTCATCACCGAGCCGAGCCCATAACCGAGGAAGTTAGCGGCCTCGGTCACAATTTCCGTGACCAGTTCATCTTTTTGCTGAATCGCGTTGGCGATGATGCCAGAACGAATAACTGTATCGCCCTCTTTTAATTGGCCCAGGGCGTCATCAGCCAGGATAGAGGAACGGCCATGGTGCATCTCAGCCAGAATTGCTTTAGTGATCGCGGTACGGGATGCATATGCCTCCAGGCAACCACGGGAGCCACAACCACAGATACGGCCGCCCGCCTGAATCGTCACGTGACCGACTTCGCCGGCGGTACCCGTCAAACCTGTATACATCTGACCATTTTGAACAATACCCGAGCCGATGCCGGTTCCAACGAAGATACACACAAAATTATTGTAGCCACGGCCAGCGCCATAAAGGTATTCTCCCATGGCGGCCACTTCAACATCATTACCAACGACGACAGGCAATCCAAAACGCTTATTTAAAATATTGCCCAGCGGCATATTACGGACACCAAGATTTGGCGCATCCAACACCACACCTGCTTTACGATCAATTTGCCCGGCCGCACCCACACCAATAGCTACTAACTCAGCGTCTTCGGGAAGCTTGGCCGCAGTTAGCGCGGCGGTTGCCAGCTCGATTGTGCGCTGCGATACAAAATCCTGACCACGCTCAGCGCGAGTACGCTTGCGCGCAGAAGCCACCACACTTCCATCGGAAAGATCAACCACTGCAGCGAGGGTCTTCGTGCCCCCCAGATCAATTCCCAGTGCATATGTCTTTGACTTTGGCATAGGATCTCACTTTCTAAACGGCAGGCTTAATCCAGGTTGAACATCCAGATCCATTCCGTGACGTTCGCCCAAACTCAAGTGGAAAAAAGCTGCACTCGCAATCATTGCGGCATTATCCGTACAAAAATCGATGGGTGGATAGCTCAGGCGAATACCAAGTGGCTGTAGCTCCTGGAGCATGCGTGCCCGCAGGCTGAGATTGGCAGCAACGCCGCCCGCGAGAATAACCTGCTTGACTTTATACTCCTGCGCGGCCATACGCGTCTTTACAGCCAGTACATCGACAATCGCCTCTTGAAAACCGGCCGCCAACAGAGCTACATCAGGAGCCCCTTCTTGCGCTGCCTGCTCCCCCATACGTGTATAACGCGTGTACTGGGTTGAAGGCTTCCCATCCTCATGTGTACGGACAGCGTCCGTAGCCCCTTCCGCCAGGTGCAACATCGCCGTCTTTACGCCGCTAAAGCTAAAATCATAGGTGCCACGCAGCCAGGCACGTGGCAAACGATAAACGCTACGTGCTTTCTTGACCGACTTTTTTTGCTGCACATAGGCATCTTCCGCCTGCTGAGCCATACGCTGAATGGCCGGCCCGCCAGGGTAGCCCAATCCCAGGACTCGCGAGACCTTATCTAAAGCTTCGCCAGCTGCATCATCCCTCGTGCGTCCAAGCAACTCATAATCGCCATGGTCACGCACCAGCACAATCTCACTATGGGCCCCAGAAATAACCAGGCAGATCAATGGGAACAAAGGATCGCCAGACTGGTGTCTCCATTCCTCTTCAGGGACAGGGGAAGCAGTAGCAGCATCTGACTGTGGGCGCAGCCAGTTGGCATAGAGATGGGCCTCCAGGTGGTTAACACCTAGAAAAGGCAACTCACGAGCCAGCGCGAGGGTCTTACCTACCGTCAGGCCAACCAGCAAAGAG
Source organism: Dictyobacter kobayashii (assembly GCF_003967555.1). GTDB lineage: Bacteria > Chloroflexota > Ktedonobacteria > Ktedonobacterales > Ktedonobacteraceae > Dictyobacter > Dictyobacter kobayashii. Next base: position 4,577,510 of record NZ_BIFS01000001.1, on the reverse strand, counting down.
CCAGCCAGCCCCGGCCCATAGGTTGCCGAGATCGCATCAATATCTTCCCAACGGCAAGACGCCTGCGCCAGAGCCGTCTCCACCACCGGAATAATGGCGGCAATCTGTTGCCGCGAGGCCACCTCAGGCACCACCCCACCATAGCGATTATGAATCTCAATCTGAGAGGCAACCACATTGGAAAGCAGATAACGGCCATCGCGCACAAGTGCGGCCCCAGTCTCATCACATGAACTTTCAATACCAAGTACAAGCATAAATTACATCCCCAGCAATGCGGCCGCGACCAGGAGAGACACCGGCCAATGCACTACTTCGCCTCCAACTTTTGTAATAACGCAGCCTTTAATGCTAAAAATTTTTGTTTATAGGCAGCAGAGTTGATCTCATCGGTCCACATAATTAAAGCATCTTCCTGGTTATCGCTATAATAACGATGGCGCACACCCGCTTCCTGAAAGCCATATTTACGATACAGATTCTGGGCAGTATGATTCGAAACGCGCACCTCTAAGGTAACCCATTTGGCCCCAATATTATATGAAATATCGATCAAGCTCACTAATAGCATCTCACCCAGACCGTGTCCCCGATAATCTGGATGCATAGCAATAGTTGTAATATGTGCCTCATCTACCATCAGCCAGAGGCCAGAAAAACCGATAATGGATGCAAGATCCGGCGATGGTGCAGTAACAGCAGGCCTGCTAGGTAGAAGTGAAAGCGGAAACGGGCGCGTCTTACGCGCTTTCTCCGGCTCAGCAGGAACCGAGCTCTGCTCTTCAAGGATATGCTTATCGCGTAACACGATATAGTGCGCCCACCGATTATCTTGTAGTTCCTTGCGATAGGCGCTCGGAGGCCACGTTGATGGATAGGCCAGACGCTCAATTTCAATGACGCGAGGCACGTCCGACATCGTCATTCTATCAATGGCGTAACGCACCCTGTTCCCTTTCTGTCGTATCATGATCGTTAGATCTTAGGAGAGCGCCGCCCAGCAAAGGTTGCTTGCGGGTACTCTTGGTAATGGATGGACGCCGTAAATAGAGAGGTTCCACCACCAGTGGATCATCTGCCTTGCCGTCCTGTAGACGTTGCAGAGCCAGCTGAGCCAGCACAGAAGCGAACCTCGTAGATTGGATAGCATCTCTCAACACACCCTGCTCCGCCATCCCCTGGCGCAAAGCCTGCCGAGATATAGCCTTAATCTCACCACAAAAAAGCACTGGTGCGGACAGTGCAACCGGCCAGTTGGACAGTTGTGATTGGATCTCTTCCACCAGCTGTTGTGGCGTACCTAAGAAATAAGTGCCGACCTGCTGTAGATGATAGCTTACCTCACCATCTGTCGATTTGAGTTCAGCAGAAAAATAAAGGCCAGCATACAATTCAGAGCGACCGGCTTCTAACACCGCACAGATGGGGCCACGCCAGAGCTGTTGTTGGGCGGCAATCACATCCAATGTACCAACGCCAACTAAAGGCTTTTGTAAGGAAAACGCCAGTGCTTTGGCTGAGGCCAACGCCACACGCACACCATTGAAGGAGCCAGGGCCTAGCGCCACCGCGATCGCATCAAGTTGCTGCAAAGAGATCTGTCGTTGCGCCATAATACGCTGAACACGATCCAGCAAATCTACACTATGGTTATTTTCCGAGAACCAGGTATATTCACTCAACAACTCGTTTTCAGAGCATAAAGCCACGCTCGCATAGCGAGTCGAAGTATCAAGAGCGAGTAATAGCATACATATTCTTCTGAAACTGCCGGAGCAGTTCGCAATAGCGCGGACCTGATGCCACAAACAGCAGACGGCGCTTCGTTTCATCTACAGAGCTCAAGCGAATGTCCAGTCGATCTGCCGGCCACAGCTCATCAGCGTTGCCTGCCCACTCGACCACACACACCCCCGAGCCATAAAAATAATCTTCAAATCCCAGATCAACAATCTCATCGGGATCTTCCAGTCGATAGAGGTCAAAATGATAGAGGGGAAGAGCCTTGCCTTCCTGTGATGCCGACACACCCTGGTACTCTTTTAGCAGCGTAAACGTCGGGCTATTCACCACGGCCGTCACCTGCATGCCCTTTGCCAGGCCTTGAGTAAAAGTTGTCTTGCCCGCCCCGAGCTGTCCATCCAACAAAATCAGATCACCCGCCTGCAACAACGCGCCCAGGGCCATGCCTAAACGCTGAGTCTGAGTTGCCCGTTGACTGACTACCTCTAGAGAACAGATCCCATCCTGGACTAACATACCTGCATCACGCCCCGCATCACGCACTGGAAGCCTCCATACAAATGCTGATAAGCACCGCATTCACGGCACCTGAATATCTACTCTCATCCAGCAAGATCAAATGAAGAAAAAGGGCCAGATTTCCTGACCACAAAGAGAGAATAGTGAATAACATTATAGCATACAAGGAACTTTGATGGGGATAATCCATCCCGCCGTTAGCGGAGTGGATTATCCCCATCAAAGTTCTAGCCCCTGCCCCCTGCTTTTACCTTATGTCTACACGAAACTAGCGCAGTTTCGCGCCACAGTTACGGCAGTAGAGGGCATTAGAGCGCAATGGGTTACCACATTGAGGGCAACGAGCATCAGCTGCTGGATTGGGCGTTGGCTGAGGTTGAGCATAGTTAGCATTATTGTTGTTATTAATGTTATTCATCGATGGATTCGGTGGTGGGGTCGCCATATTGGAAGGCGCTGGTGGCGCATAGTTCATGGTTGGTCCAGGCGCAAACTGATCGACAGGATAGGCCTCATTTTTAGCATCCTGCAACTGCGTCTCACGCGAGCGCAGATCGTGGTCCAACTCAAAGATACTGGCACAGAGACGTGAGAGTTGCGAGTCGGTAAGCGATCCCTGCTGATAGAGATTCATTGCCACCTGGCCAAGCTCTTCCATCAAGTGCTGTCGCTGCTCCAGCAACTTGTCGATTTCACTTTGTTTGTTGCGCACTCGAAGTTGCTTTTGCGCCTCCCAGCTGGTGCGACTGACAGCTGAATTCACAAAATTTTTGGCGGATGACAGAAAATCACTCATTCTTTCTTTGCCTCCATATAACTCTTTTGAGGTATACACTATATGCATCAATAGCATTTTTAGTAGCTTATTCGCTAAACGCGTGCTGGTAAATGCGAATTTCTTCCAGCCGTCCAGTTGTACTGAGCTGGACAGCCACAACATCCACACGCCACGAACGCGCAAGATCAGCATTATTGACAAACAAATAGTATTGACCTACTTGTATGATTTTTTGTTGCTTACGCCGATTAACAGCCTCTTCCGGTAAGCCATGGGTGAGTCCACGGCGCGTTTTAACTTCGATAAAGACGAGATCAGAGCCATGTTCGGCCACCAGATCTATCTCGCCATAGCGGCAACGAAAATTACGTTCTAGAATAGAATAGCCTACCTGTTCCAGGCGCTCAGCGGCCAGACGTTCACCCGTCCGACCCAGCCCCTGACGAGCCGCATTCCCAGAGCTGCCAATACGCTGCTCTTTCACCTCAACCACTCACCCTCTCTGTATCTATGTACGCTTTGTAAGCCACTATGTTGTACAAACATCTAGCAAGCAAACATTCGGTTAGATAGAGCTTGTTTTCTAGCCTGGCAAACTGAATAACTGGAATAGAAACAATGATGATAGGTATTTTCTAGCCGCTATTATCTCAACAACAGGCGGGCCAGATATTTATTTTAACATAAAAAGCTAGCGCGACAAAAAGCACAGGTTTTTATAGCAATCACCGGGAATATGATATCATTGATATGTTTCAATTCATGTTGCGCCATGTTGACAATAAAAAGAGGTAGAGAGGCTATCATGGGGAGCAAATACGCATCTAGAAACAACCCTCTCGACGCTCTATACCTGTTCGTGTTAAAATAGGCCCGACAGCTATTTACAAGAACACAGCAACATGTCAAGAACATAACAACATGTAATATATGCATAGCGCATATTTTATACTAAAGAATCGTCTGATTAGACTAGGGGAGCAACGATATGTCAGGACATTCAAAGTGGGCACAAATTCGCCGCTCAAAAGGCGTCAATGACGCACGCCGAGGCCAATTGTTCACTCGGCTAGGACGCGAGATCGTTGTCGCGGTACGTGAAGGGAACAGTGGTGACCCAAACATGAACTTCCGCTTGCGCATAGCAGTACAGCGAGCACGCGATGCCAACATGCCAATGGACAACATTGACCGCACAATCAAACGCGCCCTGGGTGGTACTGAAGACAACAACCTTGAAGAGATCACCTACGAAGGCTATGGTCCTGGTGGCACAGCAATCCTTGTGCAGACACTGACCGAGAATCGCAACCGTACCGTCGCTGAGGTACGCAACGCCTTTAACCGCAACGCCGGCAACATGGGTGAAAACGGCTGCGTCGACTGGCTCTTTGAAAACAAAGGTGTCATCGAAGTTGAGCTCAATGGGAAAGATGCCGATGAGCTTTCACTGGAAGCGATCGACTTTGGCGCCGACGACGTCGAACCAGCTCAACCTGGTGACGAGGTACTGGTCATCTATACCGATCCCGATCACGAAGTACTGGAAAAAGTGCAGCACGCACTTGAAGAGAACAACTATAAGGTCCTCAAGGCCGAAAGCACACTGGTTCCAAAGACGCGCATCGAGCTAAGCGAAGAAAAAACAGCCCACCAGGCTATTCGCTTAATTGAGAAACTGGAAGATCTAGATGACGTCCAGAACGTCTACACCAACGCAGATTTCCCGGAAGCATTCGCGGCTTCATACAACGCATAATTTTTTACGCGCTAGCCGCTAATGCCAGAAGGGAGTGTGGCTGATGGAAAAAGATCTCATGCCGCCTCCGCCTTCAGATGCGCGTATCGCGCTCGGCATTGATCCAGGCACCGCAATCGTTGGATACTCAGTGGTAATGCTACGGGGTGGTGAGCTGAGCATGCTTGCATGTGATGTAATCACCACCCCGGCCAAGATGCCGCTGGCCCAACGCCTGCAAATTATTTATGAAGGTCTGAGCAAACTGATTGTAACCTACAAACCGCAAGAAGCGGCGATGGAGGAGCTTTTCTTCGCGAAGAACGCACGCACCGCGATGACCGTGGGACAGGCGCGCGGGGTTGCAATGCTTGCTCTCGCCAATGGTGGTCTCTCCGTAGCGGAATACACTCCAAAACAGGTGAAGCAGGCCGTTACCGGATATGGTGGGGCCGATAAGAACCAGGTAGGAGAGATGGTACGTATATTGCTCAAGTTGACCGCGATTCCCAAACCAGATGACGCCGCTGATGCTGCCGCAGTCGCTATTTGTCATCTGAATACAGCTACCTACGCCGCCAATCTTTTACGCTATAATCGTTCATAGCAGCAATACAGCAGAGAAAAATAAAACAGAAGAGGTACAAGCGGGGCGATGATTACCAGTATTCACGGCACCCTTGAAGCAACGGGGGTAGATTACGCACTTATACGCGTGGGCGGATTTGGAATACGTGTTTTCGCGCCGTCTTCCACCCTCCAGCGTCTAAGCGAGCCAGGGATGGAAGTATCTCTGGCCACCCACTTTCATATGCGTGAGGATGGAATCTCGCTGTATGGATTTTGGACCGATGCCGACCGCGATGCTTTTGAGCAATTGATCGGCGTAAATGGAGTCGGTCCGAAAGTCGCGCTGGCAATTCTTTCAATCATGGATGCCCCTGCATTCTACCAGGCCATCGCCGATGAAGATCAGCAACGCCTGGATTGGCGAAAGGGGTGGGAAAGAAGCTGGCAGCCCATTTGATCCTTGAGCTCAAAGGTAAGTTGCCCTCGCTGGCAGGACTGGCCAGCAATGGGGCCGCGCCAGTGGCAGGCAATATCAAAGCTGAGGCGATGGAGGCCTTGATGGGCTTAGGCTTCTCCAATGCCGAAGCCCAGGCAGCGCTGTCAAAGATCCCCAGGATCGCCCTATGTCATTGGAAGAGCAGGTAACATTTGCCCTGCGTTCCTTCTCGCGCTAGCTATCTAGTTACTTAACCCTGTGACTTCAAATGATCCCAGCTGCGCGCCTGTAAAGCTTTTTCCTGTCCATCGGGATAGAGCAAGGTCAGACCCGCCGCCGCAGGCTGGATCTCGCCGATCACGGTGATAGGAGTCCCAGATTGTTCGAGCAGGGTGGCCCACACGGTCTCCAGAGCTTCTGGCGGTACTGTAAAAAGCAACTCATAATCTTCACCGCCATGAAGCGCCCAGTCCAGGGGGTCATGCTGCAAGGCTCGTGCCACATTCAAGCATGCTTCTGTAAGGGGTAAAGCAGCCAGCTCCACCCGTGCTCCGCAGCCACTACGCTCGCACAAATGCTGCAGATCTCCGCTTAAACCGTCACTGATATCCAGCATCGCGCTTACCTGTCCACTGTAAAACTTCCAAGTAACTGACCCTCATGGACACGTGGTAAGGGTGCTGTATGCCTTTCACGGACCGCCTGTACATCGTGTTGCGAAATATTAGTAGTTGGACGCAGGAAAGTTTGCAAGCCCGCTGCAGAGTCTCCTAAAGAGCCCGTGACACATAACAGATCGCCCACCTTTGCTCCACTACGCAGAATAGCATGGCCACGTGCTACAGTACCCAGCAACGTAATATCAATCACCAGTTGTTGGGCGACGCCCGTGCCAGAGATATTGCCACCACAATAGTCGTTGCAAAGCGCTGCGCCTCAGCCCGCAAGCCAGCGTAAATCCCATCCAAGACATCAACCGACAAGTGTGGAGGAAGCAGCAGCGAAACCAGGGCATAGCGAGGCCTCCCCCCATAGCGGCAATATCGCTCAAATTGATAGCCAGAGCCTTATGCCCAATATCCTCGGGGGATGAGCTTTGCAGGCTAAAATGGACCCCTCAACCTGGGTATCGCAAGTCGCCAGCAAAAGTTCATTACCGCCCAGATCCAGCAGGGCGCAATCATCCAGGCTGGATCTCGCCGATCACGGTGATAGGAGTCCCAGATTGTTCGAGCAGGGTGGCCCACACGGTCTCCAGAGCTTCTGGCGGTACTGTAAAAAGCAACTCATAATCTTCACCGCCATGAAGCGCCCAGTCCAGGGGTCATGCTGCAAGGCTCGTGCCACATTCAAGCATGCTTCTGTAAGGGGTAAAGCAGCCAGCTCCACCCGTGCTCCGCAGCCACTACGCTCGCACAAATGCTGCAGATCTCCGCTTAAACCGTCACTGATATCCAGCATCGCGCTTACCTGTCCCACTGTAAAACTTCCAAGTAACTGACCCTCATGGACACGTGGTAAGGGTGCTGTATGCCTTTCACGGACCGCCTGTACATCGTGTTGCGAAATATTAGTAGTTGGACGCAGGAAAGTTTGCAAGCCCGCTGCAGAGTCTCCTAAAGAGCCCGTGACACATAACAGATCGCCCACCTTTGCTCCACTACGCAGAATAGCATGGCCACGTGCTACAGTACCCAGCAACGTAATATCAATCACCAGTTGTTGGGCGACGCCCGTGCCAGAGATATTGCCACCCACAATAGTCGTTGCAAAGCGCTGCGCCTCAGCCCGCAAGCCAGCGTAAATCCCATCCAAGACATCAACCGACAAGTGTGGAGGAAGCAGCAGCGAAACCAGGCATAGCGAGGCTCCCCCCCATAGCGGCAATATCGCTCAAATTGATAGCCAGAGCCTTATGCCCAATATCCTCGGGGATGAGCTTTGCAGGCTAAAATGGACCCCCTCAACCTGGGTATCGCAAGTCGCCAGCAAAAGTTCATTACCGCCCAGATCCAGCAGGGCGCAATCATCCCAATCCCAACTTCGCTGGCACCAGGGATAGTCAGGCCAGCGGTTAAGCGCGCAATTAATTCAAACTCGCCCAGGGCAGAAATGTCCATACACAGTCCTCTACTTGGTACAATTTGATGTTTTACATATGAATACGTTCTATATCACACCAAGGATATTTATTCACAAGTTCTGGCTGTCAGTATAATCGATCTAAAAAGCATAGGCAATAATCCTATTGCGCAGTGTGAATGCCTATGCTATTCTAGTCTGCGTTCTAACGCTTATGCAAAAAGTTGAGGCATTACTTTGCAGCACAGTACGGAGTTATTGGTTGTTACACTGGCTCATGTCCTTCCAGGAAAAGACACCGAGGCGCGAGCACGCATACGCTCTATCGCAGAGACGTTGCGTAGCGCTCCCGGACTCATCTCTACCCGGCTTTATCGTGGCCGCCATAATGGCATTGTCTATCTTCTCCTGACCACCTGGGAAGATGAACAGAGCTGGCTAAAAGCTCAGGAACGCCATATGCCCAAACAGCTACTTTTAGCAGCCACAGACATTCTGGCCTCAGATCCAGAACAATGGCTGCTCTACTACCTGTGGGGTTATAGCCGTCCCACGGCATCAGCACAGCTTTCCTCCGCGCACATAATGACTCTGGCACCACAGAAGATCGGGCTGATCCAAAAGCAATGGCTGATGGCTTTACACCAGCCGGAACTACAAACAAGCCTCACCTTTGCGTTCTTTGCACGTGGCATCAACGATACGCCCACAGCGAACCGAATGGCTACAGTTGTGCATACGGGCAGCTATCGAGAAATCTTTGCCCAGCAAAGCTCGCTACTCTTTGGCTTTTTTAGCTGGGCCAATGAAATGGAACGCGAAGACTTCTATGCCCAGCCAATTTATCAGCAAGTAAAAAAGTTTGTTGAGCGCGAAGGGCCCAGCAACATACTCTCGCTTGAAATGCTATGACAAACACGTTCGGGCAACAAAAAAGGTACCCGAGAGAAAGGTCAAGTTGCCACTTCTTCTCTGGATACCTTTACATCAGCAGGCGCGTAACTCAGTCGGCAGAGGACTCTGCCACCGGGCGATCATAATATTTCTTTAACTCGGCTTTCAACAATTCTCGATCTGACCACATCGTACTGGTAAATGTATGATATTCACCATCGCACACAGGGGCTGCCTGAGCACAGGTACGATGGGGGTGCAGGCGAAACAGAATAGAGCTACCGCGCACCTCAATCCACATATGGCGGCGCGTTGATTGCGTGCCCCAACGGAAGAGCACCAGCGAGTCATACTCCTCAAAGCGTCCACGACCTTTAAGAAGATTTTTATTAATGCTCTGCAGCATTTCGGCTAAACCACTCTCGCGCAATATATGTTTCGCATTCTCACGCAGCGCCAGGCGGCGCGCTTCACGCTCTTGTTCGTATAAATCATCATCTCGCTCAGGCGAGAGATCAGGATAATCCTGGCTAGTAGACATGATAACCTTCCAGCAAACATCGATAAAAAACAGATAATGCACTCAGCATAGCACAAAGAGGCAAGGGGTCACCGCACCACAACCACAGCAGACTGAAAAGGTAGCCTGCAACCTCTACTTAAACCTGGCCAGCACATCCTCTTCAGCAAAGTGAAAAAGGTCGCGCCCAACATTTCCGACCAGATTAAACGTAGCTGGTGTATGCGATACCTGAGAGGGAACACCCATTGAGGAGAAACACGAGAGACATTATTAGAGGATTGCTTCGCCAGGCGTTTCGCCTCAGCGGTCAGGGTGCTCACCTCATTCATGGAATGCGAGCATTTTAACTGATCACTCACCACACCAATTGAGAGCGAAACAAGTGGAAACTGGTAAGGCCGGCCTTTACGATCAACGCCATTAATCGATCCGCGCTCAATATCTTCGGGTCGATAAAAAGCCATGCTTTCCTGTTTATAGCGAGCCAGGATATGGCGGCACAACAATTTTTCGCGATCAGGGGTGGTAACAATGACAAAATCATCGCCCCCCACATGCCCCACAAAATCATCCGCATTGCCATACTCATACACAACACGTTGGCAGACATGGCCCACCAACAAGATCATATCATTGCCCGCCACAAAGCCATAAGCGTCATTAAAAGCCTTAAAATTATCGAGATCAAGGTAGAGGACACTCCATGGATCTGAGCCACGTAGCTTATAATCAATTGCTCGTTCGAGCTGTAGACCACCGGGAAGGCGTGTGAGAGGTGAAAGAGTGCTTTGCTGCATGCGTCGCAGCTGCCTACGAATATGAGCCAGGAGTTCATCAGAACAGCATGGCTTTGTAATATAGCTATCAACACCTAGCTCGTAGGCACGGACCTTATCAACCAGCGATGTATATGCACTCATCATAATTATGGGAATATGCATACATTTGGGATGGTCTCGTAATTGTTGAATGACTTTATAACCATCGACACCTGGAACTTCAACATCCAGAATAGCCAGGCTTGGTATCTCACGCATGGCAAACTGTACAGCATCTTCGCCGTTTAAAACCTTAACAGCTTGATATCCTTCGTCCCCAAAATGATCCCTGACTAATTGTGTGATGACACCTTCATCTTCGACGACTAGAATGCTGGACATATATGCTCCTACCTCTACATTTCACTATATACACCGTGTATACCTTAGAAGACTCACATCTCTCTTGTATACGGATAAATAGCTTGAAGCGTATAAAGTTTTCAGTGAGTCAAAGTTACTATTGTTGTGCGGTTTGCTATAGGTACACCACCGTAGCACAGCAAACACCTTATGTTAAATACATCGTATCAGTATCATTGATACAGCAGAAATACATAAATTGTTCTTGAGCCATCAGTGTATAAGTAACATTAAATACGCAATTTGCGTATCAAATGACAAAATCACCTCCTGATGAGAGCCCACCAAATGGGAGAGAGAGGGCATTGAGCCAAACGGGAAGCCGGTGTAGCACAACACCTGGTATGTGCAAATATAGGACCAGGTCGTCCTCTAGTGTACATATCATACCTACAGTAACAAAAGTAAGTATACATATGTCATAGTTAGTATAACATCCTTCGGGCTACATGCAAAGGTTTTGTCTAACAAATCGTAGCAGTTCGTCACAAATTGCTAAAATGTCACAACACCGTGACTTTTAGGGGCATCCATACCATCCGTACTACCAGCTAACACAATACATGTGAGCACTTACATTAATAAAGACGATCAACTGGTAGTGATCATGAGATAATTCGTCGCTAAATATTTTGGGAGTTTCATTCTTATGGTTGGGGAAAGCGTGTCCGCTCTTGCGGACGTGCGCAGTCGCGCCCGAACTGGTTTCATCGTGAGTTGCCGCCAATGTGCGGTGCACATTGGCGGCAACTCACGATGAAAAGAGGATTTAGGTGCAGATGTGCCTGCTTGCACTGGCCAGCGATACGATGGACTTTCTTTCAGGCGTGGGTGTGTTTGGTGGGTGGCCGCAGCCTTCTCCCTCCTTCAAACATGGAGATCAGGAGCCAGCGATACGATGGACTTTCTTTCAGGTGTGGAGTGTGCTGATGGGCGGCCGCAGCCGCCCATCAGCACACTCCACACACCCAACGCGGCGCCGCAGGCGCCAAAGAGGAAAATGAAAAAGCTATGGGCAAACAAACGAGAATATTGACGCTTGAGTCTGACTGAGATAATATTTAAACACAAGGCATATTTTTAACCGCAATTGTCAACGCCGTGCGTTCACTCACGGCTAGCCTGTGCACCTTCGTTCATCTGATAGAATGGCAGTAACATAACAGAAGCAGAAGGATAAGCGATGACCTTATCAGTACAAGCTGAGCGACCCATTACATTCCATAGCAAAGGCCAACCAGCCTTTCTTCTTGAAGGAGTCGTGCATACTCCCTCAAAGGCGGAGCAAGCGCCTGTCATTATTCTCTGTCACCCTCAGCCAGCCAGCAGCGATATGAATGATGCGCTGAATGTTGCGCTGGCACAGCATCTGGCGGAAGAAGGAATGGTAGTGCTCCGCTTTAATTTTCGCGGTGTAGGTCGTAGTCAAGGCCAGCAGACAGATGGACGACTTGAACCACTTGATTTAGCGGGTGCCATTGATACAGCGCTAACCTTTCCAGGCATCAATCCTGCCAAGCTCTGTGTGATCGGGCACGGCTTTGGCGCATATACAACCTTGCTGTATGCGCCTTTCGACATGCGTATCCGCACCGTGGTAGCAATTAGCCTACCGTTGTTCCGCGCCAATAGTGGTTTCCCACGCCAATTCGAGCGACCAAAATTGTTTGTGACAGGTGAGTTTGATGAGATATGTCCTCTCTTTAAACTAGAACCTTTTGTCGAACAACAAGCCGGTCCAAAGGGCATTAAAGTAATCGTAGGGGCCAGGCATCTAATGCGAGGATATGAAGAACCAGCTATTCAAGCTATCTCAAAGTATATTAAAACATGGGCAAGTATGCCCGGGGTCTAAACAAGATTCTCATACAGGAGTTGGAAGAAGAGGAATATTATAATGAATCAAGGAAACCCCATTATCGTCCAGAGTGATCGTAGCATCTTGTTAGAAGTGGATCATCCTTTACATGAAGAGGCACGCGACGCACTGGCACAATTTGCTGAACTTGAAAAATCGCCAGAACATATTCATACCTATCGCTTAACCCCTCTATCACTCTGGAACGCGGCCGCCGGCGGCATGGATGCGCCCACAATTGTAGATCTATTAACAAGCTATAGCAAATATCCCCTACCCTCCAATATCACTACTGAAATACAGACGTATATTCATCGCTATGGACGGGTCAAACTCCTGCGCGAAGGTGATGAGCTATTATTATATTCGGACGATCATGCATTGATGGCGGAGATCATTAATCACAAAAAGATGCTGCCATATATCCAGGAGCAGATTAACCGCAATACTATTAAGATTGATCCTTCCAGGCGTGGTCATGTCAAGCAGGCGCTGATCCATATTGGTTTCCCGGCAGAAGACCTGGCTGGCTACACCGAGGGCTCTCCCCTACCGTTACAACTGCGTGAGCTTACCCTGCAAGGCAAGCAGTTCGAACCGCGCCAGTATCAGCAAGCAGCGGTATCAGCGTTTCACGCTGGCGGAGCACCCAGCGGAGGAAGCGGGGTCGTCGTCTTGCCATGTGGCGCAGGCAAGACCATTGTCGGTATTACAGCGATTGCCACCTTGCAGCGCGCCACCTTGATTCTCACCCCGAACACCGTCGCGGTACGCCAATGGATACATGAAATCCTGGACAAGACCGATATTCCACCCGAAATGATCGGAGAATACACGGGAGAACGCAAAGAGATCGCACCCATCACGGTTAGTACCTATCAGATTTTGACCTACCGGCGCGCGGAGGCTGGCAATACCAGCGACGTTGGTCCAGCCACCTACCCACACTTCTCGCTCTTCACTAATTATGACTGGGGGCTCATCATCTATGATGAAGTACACCTGCTACCCGCTCCAGTCTTCCGCTTTACAGCAGAGATCCAGGCCCGTCGCCGGCTTGGGTTAACGGCCACCCTGGTACGGGAAGATGGCTGTGAAGCTGATGTCTTCAGCTTGATTGGTCCCAAGAAATTTGATGTCCCATGGAGAGAGCTAGAGCATCAGGGCTGGATCGCAACGGCAGAATGCCATGAAATCCGCGTAGGCTTCCCAAATGAGGATGATCAGCTCAATTATGCAATGGCAGAGACACGCGAAAAATATCGCATCGCCGCCGAAAATCCGGCCAAACTGGAGATAGCACGTCACCTGATAGCCCGGCATGCCGATGACCAGATTCTAATCATTGGACAATATCTTGATCAACTCAAATTATTAGCTGAAGAGCTAGCTGCGCCAATGCTAACGGGGCGTACAGCCACGGCCCAGCGCGAAAAGCTCTATGAGCAATTTCGCCGTGGAGAGATCAAGCGGCTGGTCGTCAGTAAAGTTGCTAACTTTGCCATTGACCTGCCAGATGCAAATGTAGCGATTCAGGTTTCCGGCACATTTGGGTCACGCCAGGAAGAAGCCCAGCGCCTGGGACGTATTCTGCGCCCAAAGGGTGATGGTGGCAGCGCCTATTTTTATTCGGTCGTAACCCGCGATACCAGGGATCAAGAATTTTCCGCTAATCGCCAGTTATTTTTAACTGAACAGGGCTATCGCTACCTCATCGAAGATGCAGAAACCCTCCTGGCAGCCCAACAATAATACAAATATCATCGCCATTTCACAGGTAGGTACAATAGCCGCGCTTTTCTTGACATACGCCTGCATAGAGTGATACTTTGAGAAGCAAAAGAGTAATTTATTTACTGACTACAAGAGGATGGCATGGCAGATAACTATAATGAGGTAACACCTGATACTTTTGCTGAAAAGGTACTGCAAGCTTCCCAACTGGTGGTCGTCAATTTCTCGGCACAACAGAGCAATGCCTGCAAAATACAAGAGCCAGAAATCGAAGCGATCAGCAAAGAATATCAAGGTCGCGCCACCTTTACCAAATTAGATGTCACAGGACAAGAGGATCTGACCAACCAATGGAAGGTCGAAGGTATACCTACTTTGATTTTCTTTAAAAGTGGGCATGAAATTCATCGCATTACAGGTATTGTAATGCGCGATAAACTGCGCCGTCAGCTTGAAGGCGTCTTGCTTGCTGAATAAGCAAGCCTATTTTTTTTCACTATCATTAACCATTAGGAGCTGTATTTTGTCACACATATATCCTATCCGACTCCGCTCGTCATTGCATGAAACAATCTGGGGCGGCCGGCGCTTAGAACGAGATAACTGGAAAACGTTGCCATTAGATGATAGTCTCATTGGAGAGTCATGGGAGACCGAAGTCAGTAATGTTGTTCTGAATGGAGCATACGAAGGGAAAAACCTCGCAGAAGTGGTCGCGGAAGCAGGGACCTCATTCTTAGGAGAACAGGCCGTCGCTATTTTCGGCCAGCGTTTTCCACTCCTCGCCAAATTCATTGATGCCAACGCCCAACTGTCTGTACAAGTCCATCCCGATGATCGCTATGCCGCTGAATTTGAAGGTGGCAAATTAGGCAAAACCGAGTTCTGGTATATTTTGAGTGCAGAGCCGGGTGCCACCATCGTCCATGGCTTTAAAGCTCCAACCGACCCCAACGCGGTCAGAAAAGCGATCGAAGAGGTTCAACTCGAAGATTTAATGCATGCAGAACCGGTAGAAGCCGGGGATATAGTACTGGTGCCAGCAGGGACCGTACACGCCATTGGTAGCGGCATCATGCTCTACGAGTTGCAAGAATATTCCGATGTCACCTATCGCATGTATGACTATGGCCGCCTCACCGCTGCGGGTACCCCACGTGAGCTGCATATCGAGCGCTCCCTGGATGTATCCCATTACACATCCTCACAACAGATCAAGACACGCCCCGTATCCCTGGCAACGACACCAGATTATGAAGAGCGCTGCCTGGTAGCCTGCCCCTATTTCCTGACACGTGAACTTCGTCTTAAAGGTGGAGTCAAAGAGGGAAAAACAGAGGGGAGTTGTATTATTCTCACATCACTGGGCGCGGAAATAAGCATCGCTTATGGAGAACAGCTAGCTCACAGCGAAACGCTTAGCCGGGGTCAAACATTAGTATTACCCGCATCATTGGGGAGTATCGTATTGAAGGAGAGGGTTCACTGCTCTTCTCATATGTACCCTCAACCAATGATCCAGCCTGGCAAGCCTGGAAGGCCGAGAATCCCAAGAGTGCTCTTTAGAGCACTCTTCCCTTAAAATCATGGCTCACGGCGGCGCTTCTGCCTCTCTTCATCCAGGTCTGTGATCGTCCCCTCCACAATGCGCTCTTCCTGCTCGCCCCTATTGCCCATAAAAGGTGAATACGCTTGACGCAAGAAATCATTCTGCTGCTGCTGCATGCGCTTCATATCTGAGACGACCTGTGAAATGCCCGTGCTGACCTTGAGCACAATTAAAACGCCATACAATACAGCCCATACGATCAAACCAACGATTAATGTGAACACGCCACTGACGATACCATTAAAAATGCCACCAACGACCCCATTACTATAGGTTTCATAGATAACCATTAGAATGATGGGGACCCAGAAGAAATGCACCAGTACCTGCACGAGCCAGTAAAAAAACCACCAGATGGCTTTAACTGGATCAGAAGGCATGTTCCAGGGCGGGATTAACGCACGGAAACGCTTGATTCTGTTCACATCAGACCCTCTTTAGTCTATATAGATCTATACATATATATTGTAGCAGTCAGGCGCGCTGGTTACCAGTGGCATAGAATAACATTTTGACCTTACTACATCACAAATGAAAAGAGGAAGCGATCCAACTGGATTGCTTCCTCTTCTAAAAAAGCGCAGGCTCAATAGCAGAGCCGCACATCACAGTTTTTTGGGTAAGTGAACGGGAATGTAATCCAGACCACTCTTCGACTGCAACATTTTCCTGGGTGTATCATACCGTTGAAACGTGTCAAACTGAAGTGGGAAGGCACCTAAAAGATTATACGAGAGGATTGTCGGCAAGGTTGCAAAGGCGGTTACTTGCATTCTCGTCGGTGGCTGCGCAGGATTGCCCAGAGGCACGATCACCTGATCACCCGCACGCATAGCACTGAAAGAGCAGGTACGGCTGGCCGGGGCCGCATTTGAGCCCTGAACAAGGTTCTCAAATGTATAATTATAGCTGGTTCGGTAACCAGCTGGAGCCGAACGCAACAGTTGCCAGCGCGAAGCCAGTATATTGCGCTGCCCATTATTAAATGTCCGGATATCCATAAAATTCAACTCTTGCGTGAAATTCGCATTCCCCTGCAGAGCTGACGAACCGGGTTGCAACACATACAAGTTAAAAGGTGGCCCTCCTGGATGCGGCGAGGTAGCAACTTGAGTGGCATGCGCATACCCCCTGATGAGATCCAGGCGATGACTGTGAGGAGCCGTCAGCAGGATAGCCGCCCCATTTTGAGCACCAGGTACCACCAGGCAGCTATCATCAACCACGCTAGTAGGAGTCTTCATCTGTCCGGCCAGGTAGAGGAAAGCTACCTGGGTTCCCAGATCCGCGCTGACATAGACATGATTGAGGTGTCGCTGCTGAGCCAACTGGTCCGCATCTCGCATTGAGGCCTGTAGCGAGGCAAGATCACTATAATACTGCCCCGACCAGGTGGTATCTACATAACGACCATGAGAAGCGTCATATACATAGCCAAACGCGAACAGGAATTGGGCGCCCACCAGCAATACACAGACCACCAGCCAGCCGAGACGTACAAGCTGCAGGCTAACCGAGCGCAGACGCAACCAGTTAAAAATCTGTGCCAGGAAAAAACCAACCAGAATAAAGGGCCCCGGCATAAACATAATAAAGTAATGCAGGTGCAACACAATATCATGGCGCGTCAGATAGAGCAATGGCACAATCTGCCAGATCAAAAGGATCAAGAGGCCACAGCGAAAAGGTGACTGGCGCAAGTCAGACCACCAACGGCCGATTCCGGCGAGGAAAGAGGGCCGGGTCACAACCACTGCTTCAGAACGGCGCGGTTTGAGGGCCAGAACCAGGGCCAGGACGGCGCCGCCAATTACCAGCAATACCACAAGTGGCTGCAACCATGAAAACGCACTCATATAAGGATAGACGAGGGATAGCTTATTGGTGATAGGATCAGGCAAGGGGCCTAAAAATTGTAGATAGAACAGCAAAGCCTGCGCATCAATCAGTGTCTTTCCTTTAGCGGTATGGAGAAGTGTATAGATATCTTGAAAGTGCGTCTGAAAGAGCCAGACGATATAGGGTGCATAGATAAAGAGTAGACCAGCAATACTTAAAACGATATCATACCAGCGTAGTGTACGCCGTGGAGCCAGGACTAGAGCCACCAGGAGAGGAGCCACCAGTACAATACTTGAAGCATGGAACTGGACCAGCAAGCCAATCAGAACTACTGATGGGAAGAGCCAGAAAGCCCGGCGGGCAACGGCACCGCGAAATAAGAACCAGATCAAGAGTGGAACTAAAAATAAAAGCATATTCTGGTTCCACATAAAACGAGAGTAGAAAACTGGCACTGAGGCCGTCGCATAGAGAAGGGCTGCCAGTGTAGCAGCCAGGCGGCCATAATAACGGCGCGTAAAGAAATAGGTCAAGAGCACAGCCGCGATAGCCAGCAGGGCGGTCAAAACCGCTCCCCAGACTGGATTGGCACTGATCGAGGCGGCACCATCAACGCATAATAATGGCAAAAAAAAAAAAAAAAAAAAAAAAAAAAAAAAAAAAAAAAAAAAAAAAAAAAAAAAAAAAAAAAAAAAAAAAAAAACAACATTAGATAATGGCGGGAGGATTAAAAATTTTAATTGAGGCCACATTAACTGGTTGCGGAAGCAGGCTCCCAACCAGCACGTCGATCACCGCCTTGGCCGCCAGAATCTCGGCATCGCTAACCTGCTCAACGATGCCATCACTCTCCTCAATTACGCGGCGTGCACGGGTATAGCTGACAGGATTGCCAATCTTGATAGCGGTCGCTACGGTATCGGCCTGAACAGTTTCGCGCTTAGCAAAGCCTTGCGTAAAACTCTTATAGAAAGGATTCGCGCCAGCCGCCTGGATAGAGGCGATACGAGGATATGGCTGATCAAAGACAGGTTATAAGCCTGGCGGAAAGCCTTACCAATGGCCGAGGTATTACCGAGATTTCCTGCCGGTAAAACCAGCCAGTCAGGGGCCTGCCAATCCAATTGCTGGAGCAGTTCAAAGCCGATCGCCTTCTGACCCTCAACCCGAAAGATTCAGGGAATTCAACAGGTAGATGCCAGTTCGTTACAAACCTGCTCAACCAGGCGCATCGCATCATCGAAATCGCCCTCGATCTGCACGGTTCTGGCACCATAGGCCAATGATTGAGCCAGCTTACCACCCGCCACATGTCCGGCAGGTAGAAAGACAATACCCTCTAAACCAGCCTGTGCCGCATATGAGGCCAGTGAGGCTGAGGTATTACCTGTTGAGGCACAGGCAACGGCCTTAGCACCTAACAAATTAGCCATCGTAACCCCAACGGTCATGCCACGATCCTTAAAGCTGCCGGTGGGATTTTCTCCCTCGTGCTTTAAGAAGAAGCGCTCCAGGCCGGCATAGGCACCGATCTGACGATGACCAATACGGCCCACCCCGCAGTTCTCAATGCCAACAGGATATAAACTGGTATTCCCTTCAGGACGAGTAACAACAAAGCGCTCAGGGGCTGGCAAAATCAGTTCGCGATAGCGCCAGACGCCACTGCCATCGAGCAGCATCTTATCAGAACTAATCGACCAGATAGGCGGGTTAGCGGCACGCTCATCAAATATCTGGCGCCAGGGAGAGCCAGCAGAAGGGGTGCCACCATCCAGTTCTGAGTCAAAGCCATAAAGCATCGAATCCACTTCTGAGTTCGATGCTGCTGCTTGCTGTGGTAACTTAAACTCGGTCTCAACATCCAGCACCCCCCCACAATCACAGCGATAGCGTGGCGGCTGACCCATTTCAAGAGCAGGGTAAAGAGCAGAACATTCGACGCACCGCAGTGAGGTTGAAGACAAAGCTTCAACCGCATCCGGAGCAAGGGTAGAGAGCGAACGATGTTGATTACCGTCCGCTTCCCGGTCTGGCTGGAGACCAGTAGAATTGATCGCCATAACGCGCACTGACTTCCTTTCGTATGCGACTACGAGGTGTACTAATAACCCGCGCCCCATTCTGATCCGCACGTAAAATCATGCCTTTTCCTTCCACGCCAGCAGCGCGAGCAGTATTTTGCATAGCACGTAAGATGTCGTGGAACTGGGAACTGGCAAGTGCGATAAGGGATGAACCACCTCCAGAAAGGCAAGCGCCATGTGCTCCCGCTGTCACAGCAGCATTGATGATATCGGGCATAGCAGGGAAGAGTGCCTGACGATAGGCTGATGGAGTCGATCTTGCATAGCTTCGCCGATCAACTCGTAACGACCCGTTTGTAACGCGGTTAACAGCAGAGCGACACGTCCAGTATTGAATGTCACATCTGCCTTTGGATAATTGGCAGGCAACAACTTGCGGCCCGCGACCGTATCCATGGGGAATGAAGGAGTAAAGATGACCGCCCTCAGAGAATTTGGGAATTTGGTCTTAATGGCATGGATTTTTCCATCGACGTGTGTGGTGGCGACCAGTCCACCAAGCAGAGCTGGAGCGACGTTGTCAGGATGATTGCCAGCTTCTGCCTCTACTGCCATTTCTAGTAATTCTTCCTTCGGGACAGCCAGGCCAAGTGCACGCACCCATTCGTTGGCCGCCATAAGGCCGCCTACAACCGCGGTAGCACTGCTTCCAAGGCCACATCCATGAGGAATATTGATTGTCATACGAATACGAACAGAAGGGATGGGCACCTGCAGCCGTTTTAATAGCAGCATAAAAGACTGGAAGAACATGTTGTCCGGTCCAGTCGAGAGGCCTTCTCCAAGCGCGCCTATCACTTCAATTTTTGGATGATCGGGATCACTTCCCCACTCTTCAACCTCGAAACGGTTATAAAGCTGTAATGCTAAGCCCAAACTGTCAAAGCCTGGTCCTAAGTTAGCGGATGTTGCTGGGGTTAAGACTGTAACCATAACAGGTAATACCAGTGCCATCGCCGGCTACCTGCCTTTCTGATGATGAATGCATGGTTCATCCTTTCTTTAATTCACCTATTCTATCATGTTCTGCAATGTTCAGGCTAACCTGAAGACAAAAGTAATCTGGTTTTTCTGTGCTTAGATAAATAGATAGGTTTCTTTATTATACATGTTTCTATATTTTGTTTTTTTGTGCCGCCTGACGGCGGCAGGGTGGGGAGAGAGAAGGGCAGGGGACACCCCTGTTACCCCGCCAGGGGGCCTCGCCGGCCCCCTGGACCCCCGCTTTTTCCTTCTTTCCCCTTGAGCATTGCCACCTGACGGCGGCTGCGTGGGGAGAGAGATAGCAGGGGACGCCCCTGTTACCCCGCCAGGGGCCTCGCCGGCCCCCTGGACCCTCCGCTCTTTCCTACTCCCCCTGAGCATTGGTGGGGGAGAAGGGATGGGCAGGGGATACCCCTATTACCTCGCCAGGGGCCTTGCTGGCCCCTTGACCCCTGCTCCTTCAATTCTGCCGCCTGACGGGGAAACAGGGGTGCCTCCCTTCTTGCCCGCTTTGTCTTGTTACCTTTCCTTTGTTGAGGGACTTTATGGGTCCCTGGGTGAGATGGGTGGTTAGACAGCGGCGGGCGTCTCTTGTCCGCTTTCGATGATATAGACAAGGTCGGCGTCGTTGATGTTTTTTTTCTGGTCGGCCAGGGCAACAAAACGTCCGTAGGCGGATTGGAGTTGCTCGGCGTTGAGCTTGTGGCCTAGCTTGCGCAGCCGTGCGTCAAGTCCATGACGGCCTGAATGTTTGCCCAGGACAAGGTTGGTGTCGTTCCAGCCCACCGATTGGGGCGTCATGATTTCATAGGTTGTGCGGTTCTTGAGCATACCATCCTGGTGAATACCCGCTTCGTGGGCAAAGGCATTCATGCCTACAATGGCTTTGTTGGGCTGCACAAGTATACCGGTCAGCTTGCTTACAAGCTGGCTGGTGGCCAGGAGCTCTTGCGCATTGATATGGGTATCAACTCCACCAAAGGTGTCAGGGCGCGTGCGCAAAGCCATCACAACCTCTTCTAAAGCGGTGTTGCCAGCACGTTCTCCCAGTCCGTTGACGGTGACTTCGACCTGGCGAGCCCCTCCTTTAATGGCAGCCAATGTATTGGCGGTTGCCATACCCAGATCATCATGGCAATGAGCACTTAATGTCACCTGCTCCATTCCAGGTACACGTTCACGCAACATACGGAAAAGTGCTTCATACTCGTGCGGGAAGGTGTAGCCAACGGTATCAGGGACATTAACCGTGGTGGCGCCAGCTTGGATGGCCGCTTCAAAAACCTGGCACAGATAATCCCGGTCACTGCGTGTCGCATCCTCGGCCGAAAATTCTATGGTCGGACACAGGTTGCGTGCATAGGCGACCATGGTTCGCACACGTGCCAGAGCCTCTTCACGGCTAATACAAAGTTTATGTTGAAGATGGATGTCGGAGGTGGCAAGAAACACATGGATAACAGGTAATTCAGCATCGCACACTGCTTCCCAGGCGGCATCAATATCACCCTTAAAGGCGCGCGCAAGGCCAGCTATAGCCACACCACGCACCGAACGAGCGATCTCTTTGACGGCAGCAAGATCTCCAGGAGAAGCTGCTGGAAAGCCTGCTTCAATAATATCAACATTCAAACGGCCAAGCTGTTGGGCGACTTGAAGTTTTTCAGCAGTGGTCAAAGTTGCGCCAGGAGACTGTTCGCCATCACGCAGAGTTGTATCAAAAATTTTAACTACCGCAGGATCTCCCATGGTTTGTTCCCTCCTTATGACATGCTATAAAAAGCATTTGGAAACGCCGCTTGGACGCGGCTAGCTCCGCTGCCACTGACTCAGCCATTCGAATTGATTAGTATCAAGCAAACAGTTTCGCCTGTCAGGCAGCTTCGCTCATCCAAATGAACGGCATGACCATATCCTAGATGAGGCCAAATGGCCTCATCCGTTATTTTGTTGTCTCAGCTTTTTCTGATTTTTTCGTGTTCAGCCAGGGCATCATAGCGCGCAGCTCATGACCAACCTGCTCGATCTGGTGGGCGGCATGGGCACGGCGCATCGCCTGGAAGCCAGGACGGCCAGCCTGATTTTCCAGGATAAAGTTTTTCGCAAAGGTGCCATTCTGAATTTCTTTCAGAATCTGGCGCATCTCGGCGCGCGTTTCGTCGGTGACGATACGTGGGCCGGTGACATAGTCACCATATTCAGCGGTATTACTGATGGAGTAGCGCATATAGCTGATGCCCCCCTGATACATCAGGTCTACAATCAGCTTCATTTCGTGCAGACACTCAAAGTAGGCCACTTCGGGCTGATAGCCTGCATTGACCAGGGTTTCAAAGCCAGCCTGGATCAGGGCGGATACGCCACCACAGAGTACGGCCTGCTCACCAAACAGGTCTGTCTCGGTCTCTTCAGCAAAGGTGGTGCGCAACACGCCGGCGCGGGTTGAACCGATACCGCGAGCATAGGAGAGGGTTAAGGCTTCAGCCTGTCCGGTTGCATCCTGGAAGACCGCCCAGAGCGAAGGGACACCTGCACCCTCTTCGAAGACGCGACGTACCATATGGCCCGGGCTCTTAGGAGCAACCATGGCGACATCGATATCAGCTGGTGGCACAATCTGTGAGAAATGGAGGCTAAAACCATGGGCCACCATCAACATCTTGCCAGGTGCCAGGCCGGGACGAATATCGCGCTCAAAGACCTCGCGATGCGTCTCATCTGGAATCAAGATCATGATGACATCGGCCTGCTGCGCAGCATCAGCCGGCGTCAGGACACGCAAGCCATTCGCTTCGGCCTTCGCACGGCTCTTGCTTCCGGTTGGGAGACCAACCACCACATCACAACCATTATCTTTCAGATTGAGGGCATGCGCATGGCCCTGGCTACCATAGCCAATGATAGCGATACGCTTCTGTTGAATAAGTTCTAAGTTCGCATCTGCGTCATAATAAATATTAGGCATGAGTGTTCAACTCCTTAAAAAATGTAAGTTACAGGGTCTCACAAGAGAGACCCATTACTACTTTGTAGTAGCAGCACGTGTAATTGCGACGCAACCTGAGCGGGCAACATCACGGATGCCATAAGTTTGGAAGGCAGCCAGTGCCTGCGCAATCTTTTCCGCATCGCCAGCCACTTCAAAGGTGACCGCCTCGGGATTCACATCGATGACAGTGGCACCAAATTGCTGCACAGCCGCAACAATGATATTACTATCTGAATTCGTCGTGCCAACCTGAATCAACGCCAGCTCGCGGTTAATGGCTTGCTCAGAAGTCACATTAGCCACCTCCAGCACATCAATCACCTTGCGGATCTGGGCCACCAGGTGATCCACGACAACCTCAGCATCTTTCACCTGGGCGGTAATCCGGAAGACATCACTCTGGGTACTGGGCGCAAGCGCCAAAGATTGCAACATCGAGCGCCGGCGGCGGAGCACGCCAACCACACGGTCAACGGCTCCCGGACGATCCTGTACCACAATAATTAATGTATGTGTTTGCTCGGTCCCCTGCGGCGCATTTGTATGATGCGCGCGGGTCGTAGTAGTTGCGCTATTACTCATGTTTAGGATTCTCCTGCCCCGTTTCCTCGATCATCTCAGTGATTGCCTTACCAGGAGCGACCATAGGATAGACATTCGCCTCTGGCTCAATGATAAATTCGACCACCACGCTCCCCTCAGTCTCCATCGCTTCCCGAATAGCGGGCTCGATATCTTCACGACGCTTGACCCGAATGCCCTTCAAACCATAGGCATCAGCCAGCTTCACATGGTCTGGTCCAGTCATTGGCGTCTCAGAATAGTTGCGAGAGTGGAAGAACTGCTGCCACTGGCGCACCATGCCCAGGTAGCCATTATTCATAATCGCCACCTTAACCGCGATCCCCTCTTGCTGCAAAGTAGCCAGCTCCTGGATATTCATCTGGATACCACCATCACCGGCCACCGCCCATACAGGAGCATCAGGCACGCCCATCTTGACGCCCATAGCTGCCGGCAAGGCAAATCCCATCGTACCCAATCCGCCAGAAGTAATATGGCTGTTCTGGCGCGTCCACTGGTAGAAACGCGCGGTCCACATCTGGTGCTGACCGACATCAGAGATTACAATAGCCTCGCCATCAGTCACCTTATGAATAGTGCTCAAAATGCTAATAGGATCGGGTAAAGTATCATCACGCTGAATCTGTTTACCACGCTCATCGTTGGCCGTTTCCCAGGAGCGAATCTCTTGCAGCCAGGAACTATGATCGCCAGGAGCGATCGCTTCGGTCAGGGCCGCCAGGGCCGCACGGGCATCCGCCACAATCGGCACGGTTGCTACTTTTACTTTATGCATCTCTGAGGCATCGACATCAATGTGGATCAGCTGAGCGTGGGGAGCGAACTTCGAAACATCGCCGGTTACGCGATCATCAAAGCGCAGGCCAACGCCGATAATCAAGTCAGAAGCGCCAATCGCATGATTGGTATGGGCGGGACCATGCATGCCAGGCATACCAATATGCAATGGGTGGGTATCCGAAAAAGCACTCAAACCCAGCAAGGTAGTAATAACTGGTACAGAGGCCTTTTCAGCAAAAGCTTTAAATTCTGTATATGCGTTTGACAGGATGACACCATGTCCCGCCATGATCACTGGACGCTTTGATTGAGCGATCAGTTCAGCGGCCCGTGACAGGAGATACTCAGATGGAACCTCTGCCTGGGCAGAGATGGCATCCAGATATTCATCTGAAGTCAGATGCTCAGAAGAGCGATAGGCGGATCTGGCAAATTGTACATCCTTCGGTACATCGACCAGGACAGGACCGGGACGACCACTGCGGGCCACACGGAAGGCCTCATGCAAGACAGGAGCCAATTCCTCAACATTACGGACCAGGAAATTATGCTTGGTGATTGGCTGTGTAACTCCCAGTATATCTGTTTCCTGGAAAGCATCGCGGCCAATAAAGTTGCGCGCTACCTGGCCAGTAATGGCGATGAGCGGAATAGAATCCATAAAAGCGGTCGCCAGGCCGGTCACCAGATTTGTCGCTCCGGGGCCACTGGTGGCAACGCAGACGCCAACCTTACCTGTGGCTCGTGAATAGCCATCGGCAGCATGCGCTGCGGCCTGCTCATGCCTGACAAGCACGTGGTGCAGAGCAGGATAAGATGTAATTGCATCATAGAACGGCATGATTGCCCCACCCGGGTAACCATACATTAAATCGACACCTTCGCGGATCAAAACCTCACAAATAATCTCACTTCCGGTTAACTCGCGAACCTCATCTTCATGTTGACTGGTCTGATAAGCCGTGCCCGTCTTCTGAATATCCTTTGCAGCGATTGCCATAATTCCTCCTGAAAAATTTTGATTATAAAAAAAAGAACCTCCCATGCTGGGAGGTCCTTTGTCAGGATACCTTCTTTGGATTGGGTGGCTTCGTTGCTCCCGTTCTAATCTCCCTGTGCACATCTTGTGGCTTTTCCAATGCTTCGCCCTACCAGACCCTCGAGCCTCACGAGTCCGGTAAGGCCGGTAAGGAGGAGGTTAATAAGGAGAAGGCTAATAAGGACCACAAGCCCCACCACAAGGGAAACGGGAACTAGTAAGTGAACAAGCACAAACAAAGAAACCGACGTAATCACGTCGGTTTTCAGGCTGTTGATCATTGCGTTTGCGCTTGTAGCGGCGCCACACGCACCCATACTTTGTGCAGGCATAGAAAAGGGCATATGTCGAGAGGGACGTTGATTGGCATTCATCGCCATCTCCATTCCATATGACATAGCCATCATTTTTCTCTCCATTCACAACAAAACATGTGGTACAAGTGTAATATACTTTTTAAGAATTTTGTGTAATTACAGATCCACCATTAGCAACTTTGCCAGATCATTCTGCAATATCTCTTTGTTGTTTTCGAGGATACACCACCTGGTAAATAGTTGTCAAGCCAATCCGGGCTGATGTCAACATGTTTGGAGAAAGCATACAGTAAAATTGGTTGGCTATGTATGTTTATCACATACATATGGCTTTGCAGAGCTTGCTTATACTGCGGATTCTATGGTATACTGAATGGATATATATCCAAATAGGAATAATAAATTTCGAGATCGGTGTGCCGATCTCGAAAAGTTGATTTTGGGGGTGCCCCATCCTTCATTCATGACTCCCGCCTGCGGCGGGAGGTGGGGAAGAATTTAGCGGGACACCCCACACCCCGGCAGGATGGGCTTGCCGCCCCTCCTGCACCTCCCGCTTTCTCCCAACTTTATTTGTCAGAGGTGAGGGAGAGAATTTAGCGGGGACGGGCATGCCCCCAGCATGCCTGCCACCGCACCCCGGTAGGAGAGGCTCACCGCCCCACTCGCTTGATCGCGGGGCGCCTGCACCTCCCCGCTTTCTCCCAACTTTATTTGTTATTGGCATGCGGTGAGAGGTGAGCGGGGACTGTCATGCCCCAGGCAGGCGGGCATGACAGTTCCGTCCGCTTGAACGCGGGGGCACCTGCACTTCCTCGCGTTCAGGCAATTTTATTTGTATTGGAGGGGGTATTTTTGCAGGCAGGTGTAGGTTGCTCCGCTACGGGAGAGTTCGCTTTTCATGACATGGATATGTTTGACTGGATATGGGCCCGCCAGGATGGCATTGGGATTTTTCTGGGCGAGAATTTTTTGCAGCGTGGCCTGCTCGGTTGCGTTGAGAGGTGCCTTGCCACGGGCCAGCGTGAGATGAGGTGAGAAAGGACGCGTTTCTGTCTCAAAATCGCTTTGCTCAAGTTCTTGCTGCAACAGGCGATGCAGCCGTTTGAGGGAGCCCGAAACTTCTTCAATACCCATCCATAAAACTCGCGGCTGACGAGGTGAGCCGAAAATACCGGGCTGCGTTAAACTATAAGAAAACGGGGTGCAGAGTTGGCTCGCCTTTTGGGCTGCGGCAGAGGCACTGGCGAGCCGTTCATCATCTAGTTCGCCCAGAAATGCCAGCGTTAGATGGATACCTTGAGGATCAACCCAGCGCAGGGTAGGAAGCACAGGCGCCACCTGCTGTATAAAACCATTCAGGTGGCGCTGGATATTTGCATCCATTTCAAGGGCAATGAACGTTCTGGTCATGCTGCAAATAACATCCTATCCAATTCTTCGCCATCAATTGTTTCAACCTGGATCAGATGCTCAGAGATAAGCATGAGCTTCTCTTGTTTCTGGCGCAGTATTGTCAGGGCGGTTTCATAAGCCTGATCAATAAGGACCGAGACCTCTTTATCGATGCGAGCAGCCATCTCAGCACCCATCATAGTATTGCCTTCGGGGTCAGCTTTAAGAGCAACATTGCCAAGCGGAGACATACCAAACTCACATACCATACGACGAGCGATATTTGTAACATACTCGATATCCTGACTGGCTCCAGTCGTGATATCTCCAAAGATAATCTCTTCAGCCGCTCGACCACCCATGGCTCCAGCCATCTTCGAGAGCAATTCAGAGCGACGCATTAAATAGCGATCCTCTGCCGGTGATTGCACAGTAATACCCAGAGCCTTACCACGGGCAATGGCAGAGACTTTTTGCACGGGATCAGCATTAGGCATTGAACGCATAACAATAGCATGACCGACTTCATGGTAAGCGATGATCGCTTTTTCGGCTTCCGTAATCACACGGCTCTTGCGCTCAGGTCCAGCCATCACACGTAAGATAGCCTCATCCAGATCCAGCTTACTAATTTGTAGCTGTCCCTTGCGCGCTGCCAGCAATGCGGCCTCATTCAAGAGATTGGCCAGATCAGCACCAGAGAAGCCTGCGGTCTGACGAGCCAGCTCAACCAGTGTCACACCTGCTTCAAAAGGCTTATCAGCGGCGTGTACTTCAAGGATGGCCTGGCGACCACGAATGTCGGGATTGTCCAACATGACACGGCGATCAAAGCGTCCTGGACGCAACAAGGCGGGATCTAACACATCAGGACGGTTGGTAGCAGCAATCACCACAACATTGGCATGCTTATCAAAACCATCCATCTCAACCAGTAGCTGATTTAAGGTTTGTTCACGTTCGTCATTGCCACCGTTGCCAGAATTAGTACGCTGGCGACCAACGGCATCAATCTCATCAATAAACACGATACATGGTGAATGATCTTTAGCTTCTTTAAATAGATCGCGAACACGGGCAGCGCCAACGCCTACGAACATCTCAACAAATTCTGAACCACTCACACTATAGAAAGAGACGCCTGCCTCACCGGCTACAGCACGCGAGATCAGTGTCTTACCGGTACCGGGAGCACCGACGAGCAGGACACCCTTCGGTGTACGAGCACCCATCGCGGTAAAACGCTCAGGGCTTTTCAAAAACTCTACAATCTCTTGTAGCTCAGCTTTAGCTTCTTCAACCCCGGCAACATCTTTAAACAGAACCGAGGGACGAGACTCAGAAAAACGCCTGGCTTTCGAGCGAGCAAAAGGCATAGCCTGGCCACCAAGGCCATTACGCCGCATAAAGACGAATGTCAGGCCAACCACGAGCAAGACAAGTAGTAATCCTGCTACCCCCTGCAACCATTGACCACGTTGATTGTTGTCAATGTTGACTTCCACCCCATCACGCCGAAATATCTCAGTCACAGACTGACCATCTTCTTTAACTGCATGGTACTGTTGACCTGTTAAGCCGGTTGCATTGACATCATTTCCATTGAGAACAACCGATTTCAGATGGTGCTGATCAGCCATATCCAAAACGCTGCTAATCGGTCTCTCTTGTACTGTCGATCCACTTAACGAGACAGTAATAAATTTTGCTCCAACAATTCCCAGGAGGAGTACACCCACCACGATCAAAGCAATAGGAATACTGTAGCGGGCAACAAAGCTACGCTTGCGCGTTGTCTTGGGATTAGAGCTACGTGAATCTGACTTTGTTGTTTTTTGGTTTTCCTTTGGAGGCATTTCCATGCGCTAACATTAGACCCTTCTATATTTCTCCTGATGTACTGACTACCAAACCTGTATCAAGATGTCTCGCAGCATGTTTTTACTGCTCATGAAGATACTTGAGGCTAGTATAACGTATAAGAATTAGTTTAGCAAGATAAGTATATGCTTAGAAAGCTTAGAAAAATTATAATTAGTACCAGGGTATGAGCTGACACAAGGTATACTGAATGGCATTCAGACTATTTATTCTCGCTTTTTGTCAACTGAAAATGGTACTACACACGAGGTAGACCCAGCCTTTATTGCTAATGAAAAAAGTACCTTGTGCTTGTCGATAGCAGCCAGTCTCTACGTATTAAAGTTAGTATATTAGGAGATGAAACAAAGTACCATATCTGAGTAATTTTCATTTTTCAGGGTGGTGCAATAGAAGCTATTACCATATCTTACCCATGGACATGGTACAATAACATCCACTATAGAGAAGAAGAAACCGGCGTTATTGCTGAGATCGGGAGTATGATAGACTGAGAATCCTGCCCGGCAAAAGCGCTCTGCTCAGGATCTGTATTATCATTTGCTTTGCTAGAAGAGGAAACAGCGATGCAAGAACAAGCAAATGAACCAACCAGAACATCAAATATGCTATCAAAAATGATGGAGATTGGTTCTAAAGTTCAACCATTCAGCAAGGAGAGTCGAGACAAAGCCCCACGCATTCGTGACGCCAAAGTAGTACATAGCGTCTGCCCCTATTGCGCCGTCGGCTGTAGTCTCAACGTCTATGTCAAAGACGGAAAGGTAATTGATATCGAGGGCAACCCCGATAGCTTTATCAACCACGGCACACTCTGCCCTAAGGGTTCCGCCACCTTTCAATACACCATAAATCCAAGTCGGCTGACTAAAGTTCTCTATCGAGCTCCCTATAGTGACCACTGGGAAGTAAAATCTCAGGAATGGGCGATGGAGCAGATCGCGCAGCGTGTCAAGAAGGCGCGCGATGAATCATTTGTTGAGCGTCTCGAAGATGGTCGCGAGGTCAACCACACGCTGGCGATGGCATCATTAGGTGGTGCGACGCTAGACGTTGAAGAGAATTATGTCATCAAAAAACTCTTCAACGCTGGCCTTGGCATCCTATCCATCGAGAACCAGGCCCGTATATGACACAGTTCTACAGTGCCCGGTCTGGGTACAACGGTAGGACGTGGCGGTGCCACAACATTTCCACAGGATCTCGTTAATAGCGACTGTATCCTGATCATGGGCAGCAACATGGCAGAAGCCCATCCCGTTGCATTTGCCAACGTGGTAAAAGCCAAGGAGCGCGGAGCTAAAATCATTCATGTCGATCCGCATTTCTCGCGCACCTCGGCCCTGGCCAATCTTTATGTACCAACCCGTGCCGGGTCAGATATCGTGTTTTTAGGAGCAATCATTCGTTATCTGCTCGAAAACAACGCATACTTCCATGAATATGTAGTCAACTACACGAATGCAGCCATGCTGGTGCGGGAAGATTTTAAAGATACCGAGGAGCTGGATGGTCTTTTCTCAGGCTTTGATCACGAAACGAATACTTACACGGATCAGAGCAGTTGGGACTATCAGAGGGATGAGAATGACAAACCCCTGACAGATCCGACCTTGCAGCATCCACGCTGTGTTTTTCAAATTATGCGCCGACACTTCGCGCGCTACACGCCGGAGATGGTTGAGACTGAATGTGGAGTACCACAGGAACTCTGGCTCAAGGTAGCACAGACCCTGGCTGAGAATTCAGGGCGTGAGCGAACAGGGGCGTTGTGTTATGCCGTAGGCTGGACACAGCAATCCAAAGGCGTACAGATCATTCGTGCTGGCGCTATCATCCAGCTATTGCTTGGAAATATCGGGCGTCCGGGGGGAGGAGTACTGGCCCTACGCGGTCACGCTTCCATCCAGGGTTCAACCGATGTACCAACCCTATACGATCTGCTCGCAGGCTATATGCCGCAACCCGCTGAGATGCTCTCACCTAAACCGGAAGCGCAACATAGTCCCAACGCGACCACCTGGGGCGAGCGTAAAGACCAGCATGTCCATAAACGCACCCAGCAGACACTTGAGGAATACATTGGCACGGCAGGGATGAAACTTGGCTGGTGGTCGAATGTACCAGAGTATATCGTCAGTCTGCTCAAAGCCTGGTATGGAGATGCCGCAACTAAAGAGAATGATTGGGGCTACCACTGGCTGCCAAAGATAATTGGCGACCATTCCCATATCAACACCAGTTACGATATGCTCGACGGGAAGGTCAAAGGCTACTTCCTGCTGGGACAAAATCCTGCGGCGGGCAGCACAAACTCTCGCATGCAGCGCAAAGCCCTGGCACAACTGGACTGGATGGTAGTACGGGACCTCTACGAGGTAGAATCGGCCGCCTTCTGGTACAAGGGTCCAGAACATGGAGATCCCAGCCAGATCAAAACCGAAGTCTTCCTGATGCCAGCCGCGGCTTCAACGGAGAAAGAAGGCAGCTTTACCAATACCCAGCGTTTGATTCAATGGCGTGATAAAGCCGTCGATCCACCCGGTGATGCCCGTTCAGATCTGTGGTTCATCTATGATCTGGGGAAACGCCTCAAGGCGCTCTATGCTGATAGTACCGATCCCAAAGATCAACCAATCCAGGCCCTGACCTGGGATTATGAGCGCGCGGAGCCCGAGCCAGGTTCACGACTGCTGGATGAGCCAGATGCCGAACTGGTGCTGAAAGAGATCAATGGTTTCTATGTAAGCAAAAAAGATGATAGCGGTACGGTCAACACGTATGGCATTCATGATGCACCGCATGTACCGGCCTTCACAGCCCTCAAGTCGGATGGAAGCACGGCCTGTGGCTCATGGATCTATAGTGGCGTCTATCCAGAACCAGGAAAGAATCTGGCGGCATCGCGTATCAGTGATGGCTATATCAATTCCCAATGGGGCTTTGCCTGGCCGGCCAATCGGCGCATCCTTTACAACCGCGCCTCGGCAGATCCAGAAGGGAAGCCATGGTCTGAACGCAAGAAATACATCTGGTGGGACGAAGAAAAGAAAAAGTGGACAGGTAAGGACATTCCAGATTTTCCAGTAGACAAAGCACCGGACTACCAGCCTGCACCAGATGCCGTTGGAATGGATGCCATCTCAGGCATCGATCCATTCATCATGAAACCGGACGGTAAAGGTTGGCTCTATGCGCCACTCGGCTTAAAGGACGGGCCAATGCCCACCCACTACGAAGCCATCGAGTCACCAGTCCATAACGCCCTTTATACCCAACAGAGCAATCCGGCCGCCAAATATCACAAGGACCGCAAGGACAACCCATTGTCCCCGGTTGGCGATCCCAATTATCCGATTGTGATCACCACCTATCGACTGACAGAACACCATGTCAGTGGTCCAATGACGCGCTGGATGCCCTGGCTCAATACGCTACAGCCTTCGCTGTTCGCAGAGATCAGTCCAGAGCTGGCTGCTGAGAAGCAGATCAAACATGGCGAATGGATGGTGCTGTGTACACCACGAGGCGAGATCGAAGCACGAGCAATGGTAACCAGACGTATCCGGCCGCTACAGATTCGCGGCCGCATGGTGCACCAGATCGGGTTGCCTTTCCACTGGGGCTTCCAGGGCAAGAGTACCGGCAGTATCACCAACGATCTGACCCACTCTGTGCTTGAACCCAATGTGAGTATTGAAGAAGCGAAAGCTTTCACCTGTAATGTGCGTCCTGGACGCCTTTCATAACGAGAGGGAACACAGGAAATGATAGAAGAACGTGGGCGAGACAAAGTCTCGTCCATTTCCAGGGAGGCTAAGCAGTTACCACAACTGCTTAGCCTGCTCAAAAAAGAGCCTCCACTGCCCGAGCAGCCTGCCATGGGCTTTTTTACCGATACCAGTCTTTGCATTGGTTGTAAAGCCTGCGAGATAGCATGTAAGCAGTGGAACCAGTTGCCGGCCACCACGCCAGAGTGGACAGGCACCAGCTATGACAATACGCAACACTTAGGGGCCACTACCTGGCGCCATGTGCAATTTATTGAGCAGATTGAGCGTCGCAAGCCATCAACGGCAGGCACAACAATACCAGCATCAGGCACGAAGCGGCCCGAGTTGCCACTGCTCCAGCCAATGAATGCCGCAGCCCAGGATGTGATTCCCGCCACACCGCCGGGTACCGCCCTGCCATTTTTTAGCAGCGACCGCTGGCTGATGCATAGTGATGTTTGCAAACATTGTGCCAACGCTCCCTGTCAGGAAGCCTGTCCTACGGGCGCTATTATTCGAACCGAGTTTGATACCGTCTATGTGCAACAGGATATCTGCAACGGTTGTGGTTACTGTGTCGTCGCCTGCCCATTTGGGGTGATTGCCCGCGATACCGGGGGTGATGGACAGGCCCACAAATGTACCCTCTGCTATGATCGCTTAAAGGACGACATGAAGCCAGCGTGCGCCAAAGCCTGTC
Source organism: Dictyobacter kobayashii (assembly GCF_003967555.1). Taxonomy (GTDB): domain Bacteria; phylum Chloroflexota; class Ktedonobacteria; order Ktedonobacterales; family Ktedonobacteraceae; genus Dictyobacter; species Dictyobacter kobayashii. Next base: position 4,543,473 of record NZ_BIFS01000001.1, on the reverse strand, counting down.
CCACAAACTCAATCCAATTTGGCGATGTGCAGACCCTGAAGCAACATGCTCGCGAGCGTGTAGGTGAATTGAAGGAACACGGAGTCGACAGCGCACGGCTCTATGGCGCCGACGATACCATTCTTGAAGGTGGCCTGAATTCATTCTTTTTATTGTTGGATGAACCAGAGGTCTACAACCTGCCCGCCAACCCATCCCGTCCCAGCACCCATGTACTTCCCACATCATTGGGAACCATTATCGCCGCGATCCTGATGGGCCTGATGAGTATCTTCTTCTTCAAAAAAGAATAGAACGAGGAGCACTATGGACAGTACACGTGCCTCCGAGAGGGAGGCGCTACGGATACCAGATCTAACTAATGGACAAGATCCGGTTAGCTATAAAACAATACAACAAGAGGGCCTGCTTGCGACCCTGGCACGCCTGACTACTGGTTACCGGCCTGATCCTGACCGGGAACTACAAGAAAAAACCTATTATGATTATCCAGCGCTTAAAGCACCGGTCTGGAGTTGGGAAATCATCTGGTACTTCTTCATGGGAGGACTGGCCGGTGGCTGCTATGTGCTGGCTACCATTGCATCACTCTTTGGTTCCAAAGAGGATAGGATTGTAGTGCGCGTCGGTTATTATGCTTCGCTCCTCGCGTTACTGCCATGTCCACCACTCTTGATTAAAGATCTGGGACGCCCCGAAAAATTCTTAAATATGCTGCGGGTCTTTAAATTCAAGTCACCCATGTCGATGGGCGTCTGGGGCCTGCTAAGTTTCTCATTATTTAGTGGTATCACCGCGGCAATCCAGGCAGCGCGAGATGGCATACTGGGAAACTGGTGGGGCGCGCGCCTCCTGGCACGCTTCCCCCAAAAGTTACTGGCCGTGCCCGGCAGCTTGTTCGCGGTCTTCCTTGGCGGCTATACTGGTGTGCTGCTTGCCTCAACCAGCATCGCCGTCTGGTCGCGCAGCAGAATGCTCGGGGCCCTATTCATCTCGTCAGCCTTTTCAACCAGCACGGCCTTGATTTCGTTTATACTGCGTATCATAGGTGCACCGGTCAAAACGTTGCATAAATTGGAGCGCATCGAATGGATGAATATGCTGATTGAAATGATAGCACTACTCGCCTACCTGCGCACATCGGGACGGGCCGCCAAAGCCCTGGTAGGAACCGCCCCACCGAGCAAGGCCCACCTTCTGGCGCGCCATGTTTGGTGGTGGATTAGTGCTGCCCTGGTTAGTACAAACCTTCCTGCTAACCCAAAAGCAGAAAGCCTCGACCCGGCGCAAAAAACGTGGCGGCATTGGCATGTTCGTTTCGATCCTGGTGCTAATTGGAGGCTACTTCCTGCGCCGCACCGTCGTCAAAGCCGGACATGTATCCAGTACGGATGCGCGCACTACACTATGGAACGCCAGGCATTAGTTAAGGCATCCAGGCACAAAGCCAAACACGATAAAGAGCGATAGAGTTAGATCAAAGGCCAGGACCAACATATAGGTCCTGGCCTTTGATCTAACTTTCTTCTAACTCTCTCGTACATGTTGATGCATCCAAAGTGGTGTTAACAAGCTACCCTTACATGCTAAGGAAAAGAGAGGGATATATGGAGGAGCCACGTACTACTCCCAATACAAATACACAGAATTCCGACAAAGCGACGCAGGTGACAGACAGGCTTGCTAATGAAGCCCCAAAGCACACCACAGCCAAGCTCGTTGCCGACAATTCAGGCGAGACGACCACACAGACAAATGGATCGGCGCCAGAGGCGTCTAAAGAGCCGGTAGAGGAGCGTTTACAGCTCGTCGTCGTCGAAGGCTTCCAGGTGGGGCGTGGCGCCGCGCGTATCGATCCCAGCGATATGGCACGCCTCGGCTGTCAATCAGGTGATATTATCATGATTGAAGGGGCTCGTACCACAGCTGCCAAGGTAGTTCCAAGCGCCATGGTCGACCGTGGGCAACAGGCAATCCAGATGGATAGCCAGGTACGCCAGAACAGTGCATCTGGACTGGGCGAGCATATTCGCGTCCACAAAGCCAAAGTCAGTACCGCCGAGAAAATCACCTTACTTCCCTTGAGTGGTGGCGCACCAATTCAGGAGAGCGACCTGCAATATATTGCCCGCTACCTGGTTGGACTCCCCGTAACGGTCGGCGACCTGTTGCGAGTTGGCACCCCGGGCACAGCACCACGGGAATTTTTGATCATTGGCACCAATCCAGCCACGCCAGCTTATACGCTGCAGAGCCGGAAAACTGGCGAATTACCAATTGTAGAGAACCATGGACAGGGAAGCGAAGTCGAAGCGGTTCTGGTACAGCCCGGCACCGTTGTGCGTGCGCAGGCTCGAGGTGCCAACAATGGTGCCCCCAAGCGCGTCGGCTACGAGGATATTGGTGGGCTGGGCAAAGAGCTACAACGCATTCGTGAAATGCTAGAGTTGCCGCTGAAATATCCAGCTGTCTTTGATCGCCTGGGCGTCGAACCCCCCAAAGGTGTCTTGCTCTATGGACCTCCGGGAACTGGTAAAACACTGATCGCGCGCGTGGTGGCAGCCGAAACCAAAGCCACATTTTTCATCATTAATGGTCCCGAAATCATCAATAAATTCTATGGTGAAAGCGAATCACGCCTACGTTCAGTCTTCCAGGAAGCCCAGCGCAAAGCACCCAGCGTCATCTTTATTGATGAGATAGATGCGCTGGCCCCTAAACGTGCAGAGACCGGTGGAGAAGTCGAACGCCGCATCGTGGGACAATTGCTAGCCTTGATGGACGGTCTGGAATCACGCGGCCAGGTGGTAATTATTGGTGCCACTAACCAGCCAAATGCCTTAGACCCGGCCATCCGCCGCCCTGGACGCTTCGATCGCGAGATCGCCCTGCGCGTTCCTGATATGCACGGCAGAATGGAAATCTTACAAATCCACAGCCATGATGCAGCCCTGGCCAATGACGTAGATATCCAGCGCCTGGCTCATCTCACCCCCGGCTTCGTCGGGGCCGACCTGGAATCGCTCTGCCGTGAAGCTGCGATGATCGCGCTCAGGCGAGTGCTCCCATACATCGATTACCAACGTGGCTACATTCCATACGAAACGCTCGTCAACCTGAATATCACAATGGCCGATTTTCAGGCAGCCCTGCGTGAAATCGAGCCTTCAACCACCCGTGAAGTCTATGTCGAGGTCAGCGATACTTCCTGGGACGATATCGGAGGTCTCGAATATACCAAAAACATGCTCACAGAGAGCGTAGAATGGCCATTACGCTATCCAGAAATTTATGCTAATGCCAAAGTCGAACCCCACGGGGCGTCATCCTCTCCGGCCCTCCAGGATCGGGTAAGACACTGATCGCACGAGCCCTGGCCAATCAATGCGAAGCCAGCTTCATCTCCATCAAGGGACCAGAGCTGCTCTCGAAATGGGTCGGTGAATCCGAGAAAGGGATCCGTGAAGTCTTCCGCCGCGCCAAACAGGCAGCGCCATGTATCATCTTTTTTGATGAATTGGATGCGCTGGCTCCCCGACGTGGTGGTGGTAACGATGGCAATGTTGGAGATCGCGTAATCGCGCAGTTACTCACCGAAATGGATGGTATCGAAGGGCGCGAAGGTGTGATTGTCCTGGCCGCCACCAATCGCCCGGATATGATAGATCCCGCCCTGCTACGTCCAGGACGCTTTGACCTGGGCGTTGAACTACAATATCCAGATGAAGAGGAGCGACGCGCCATCTTCGCGGTCCACCTGCGCGAGCGCCCGATCGCTCCTGAAGTGACCATCGAAGAACTAGCTCGCATCACCCCTGGACGCAGTGGTGCCGACATTGAAGCCATCTGTCGTCGAGCGGCCCTGTTCGCCTTACGAGAGTGGATCGCACCAAGGCTAAGTCTGGGACAGGTCTCAGTCACACCGGTCCTTGAGGCCCCTGACACAAACATGGGCACTATCGCTACCACACAGGAAACAACCGAGACAGCTGATGGCGCATCGGCCATTACAGCCGATGAAGGTCAAGTCAGCACGCCGCCCAAACGCTTTGTAATTCGTGCCGAGCATTTTGCCCGGGCCATCGACGAACAGCAGGCTCGCTACTCGATTCAAGAAGCGGCCGAAGAAGAGCGTGAACGGCAAGAAAAAGGCCGACAACGCCTGATTGACATGGCCGCCGACTACAATTCGAAAGAGAAACCGCCATTGAGTGGCTTCCGCCTATGGCTGGCACGCATCTTCGATTGGTTATATACTGACATCACGAATTACCGAAAAGAGTGGGGACGCTGACGCCCCCACTCTTTTTTCAGGTGTAGTAGCAAAATGTGCACGGCTGTGCACATTTTGCTACTACACCTGAATTTTTTTTGTACCTGCAGTGCTCAATATCGTTTATACACCACACAAGAAGGCTTCTTGAACGCCAAAGGCGCTCAAACGCAGGCGTGAAGATCGCGGAGATCATAAGAGTAAGACACACTCTAAATACATACAGTTAAACTGAAGCAAAAGCTGTATAAAAAAGCACAGGAATAAAAGGCACTGACAGATTTGTTGCAGCCTTTATTGTAATTATTGATTCTAAAAAAATCCCATATACACTTGCATATATGACATGAAAAACGTTATAACCGCATGTATACATAAAACTAAGTTCTTATGTAGGTACTATACACTTACAATATATAGGTGGCTATGCTATAATAAACAACGGAGAACATTACCAGTAAGCGAAGGGAGGGAACAGTGTTACCCATACATGACAACTCCTCTTCCGTCTCCCGTGAGCAAGTTACAGAGGCGTACCTGAAGGCCATTGGGTTGATTGATGAGCGAGTAGCTCCCTATTTAGGGAAAGCGACCACTCGTGTTCTCGTACAAAGTGCCGCCAAACGTATTCAAGACATTTATCCGTTTCTTAACTGCTTAGTCAACCGTCCTTATACAGATATTGTTCCGTCAGTCATCCATGAGCAACTTGGTGGCATTACTGCATGTGAACTCGCAGAGGGGCTTAACGCCTTATTAGATGAGTGCTTCGCAGGATTGCGTGAACTTACCGGTGATCTGATAGTTCCACCCCTTCATGACGAAGTAGCACATCAATTAAGGCATTTGCAGTAAGGGGGCCGCATGGAGAGCAGTGTACAATCCGAGTCACAAGCCGCAGATATCTCCTATCGCTCTCCGCATGGACCGAGCGCAGATCGTTTAAGCGCGCTTAAACGAGAGATGGAATATCTCAATACAATCGGAAAACAGTTTGTTGCTGCATTCGATCGTTTTCAAGTTCATCGTGCTCTACTGGCAGCCCTACAAGACCTCTACAGTTTTTCAGCCTGCTGTATTCTTCTGACAGGCGATCCATTCGACCTTTTTATTATTCCTTGTTATCCACTCAATGGGTCTTTTTTAGAAGCCATGATTCAGCGTATTGCCAGTGCTGCCAATGCGCTCAACTTTCCAACTGTTACTCCAGAACAGCTAGCACGCACGGCTTACTTTGACGCACCAGACGAGCTGGCGCAGCACCGTGACCAGGGAGAAATATCCAGTACCACCATTGGTTCTGGTCTAAATATACCTCTTACCGTTGAAAATCGCATTATCGGCATACTCAGTCTTTTTGACGAAAAACCCGGAACGTTTGATGCTGATCTGCTGCAACTGACCACCATGATCGCCGATTACGCGGCAGTGGCATTGGACAATGTACGCCTGCGCGAGCGCGAAAATGCTCTCTGGCGTGAGGCTGAACTAGAACGGATGCGCCTGGAATTAATTATTGGCAGTATGGCGGAAGGGCTATTGATTACTGATGCCAAAGGCGCCATTACTTCCCTTAATACCTCAGCGGAACAACTGCTGACTCAGGCTCAAACAGAGTTCACGCCCGGCGTGCCGCTACGCAAGCTGGCGGAGACCAGTAGCGTACCATGGCTTCCACGGCTGGCCGATATTATTCAGCAGGCACTCGATGGCCATACCGTCAAAAACCAGGAATTAGTAGCCGGGCAAGAAGATGCACGCGTCCCACTTACCCTCAATATTAGCGCAGCCCCCTTACACGATGCCAGCGAGTTCGCGACCCGACCAGTTGGTGTGGTCGCAGTTGTCAACGATGTTACATCGAGCAAACAGGTAGAAAAGCTAAAAGATGACTTTGTCTCAGTGGTCTCGCACGAATTGCGCACGCCCCTGACCGCCATTAAGGGATACACCCAGCACCTGGTGCGGCGCGTCGAACGACGGCTACACAAAATACGCGCAAGTACAGAAGAGGCCAATCCGAGTACCAGAAGACTGCGAAAAAACAAAGTAAACCAATGGAGTACAGAGAACAGGATGCAATCTGAACATCAAAGTCAAACGAGCACCTGGAACGCTGGTAACGATCTCTGACCTTTCACAGTACATGGGCAGATCACTCACTGGCACGTTTGATCTGCCAACCGTTCTGGCCGATCTTGTACGTTCAGTGCAGGCAAGCGCAGAACAACATAGTCTGATGCTTGAGACAACAGAGCCAGAAGCCAAAATAGTAGCGGATCAAGCCAGAATAGAACAGGTCATTGGCAACATCCTTGATAACGCGGTCAAATATTCACCGCATGGAGGGCAGGTCATTGTACGCCTGCACAGACAGGGGCCAATTATCACATCAGCGTAAAAGATCAGGGAATAGGGGTGAACCCCGAGCATTTTGATCACATTTTTGAGCGCTTCTATCGTATTCATAATACCGCCAGCCAGCATTATGCAGGGATCGGACTGGGGCTCTATGTGGCCCGGGCAATTATTGATCGCCACGGTGGACATATCTGGTTGGAGAATAACCAGGGAACTGGCTGCACTTTCCACGTAATCTTGCCCATCGTTCCACCGCCAGATCAACCATCAGAGGCTGCGCCCAGGAGCGATGCAGTTCTAGAGTGAAAGAATCTGCAATAACTCAGCTGGATTTGAGCCAAAATGGGTGCGCAAATAAGAATGGCCAAAAGAAGTAAAGTGAATCTTCGACCAGTTCGCACGCAAGAACTGCATAGTGCGCAAAATACGCGCGTCGCCCCATAAAGGATAACGTAAGTCTCGTAGTGCACTTATCAGGTCCGCGGTACTGGTGATCAAAACGCCACAAGCGATCATAAAAACCTTGACCAACTGATGGCCAGGGAAGGTTATGGGGCTTAAAGAGGTAAAAAGTCCGATTGCCAGTACACAACCAGATACAATCGCAGGCACCAGCACATCAAGCCAGATAGAGATAATTGATGGTTCGCGTAGAGCCATCAATGTGAGCCCAAATGGGCCGACAGCCCAGCCTATCAAAGGCTCATGGCGCCAGAGCAACACTATTACATGGGTTAATTCACAGAGGATAATCCAGAGCACCAGGAATATTACTAATCCCAAAACGTTAGTAATATGGATACTATCTAAAAAACCTGGCATGCAAAATTCCTCCACAGCAGCAACTGTCTTCCAGAGAACACCTTCTATTACTCTTTATTATAAAGCAACAATTCACCATCACGCAATTGGACAGCCAAAATAGACTTCCATCAATGTTTTTCAAGTTAAAAAGGAATGGAGCGAAGGATTAACGCCAGCCGCCCTCGCCGATGAGAGGGACAAAAACACAGCGCCCCAGCGACTGTGTGTGCGTGCCCCACTGTGTTCTCTGAACTATTTGCAGTTCTTGCTGAGATTGATCACCGACGGGTACGACCAGTAACCCACCCATGTTTAATTGCTCCACCAATTGAGCAGGGACACGAGGGCGGCAGCCGTGACCAGGATACGATCGTAGGGGGCATGTTCAGCCCAACCAATAGAGCCATCGCCAATCAGGAGCGACACATTGGCACAGCCAAGACGCTCCAGACGCAGAGCAGCCTGATCGGATAACTGTGGATAGCGCTCTACACTGTAGACATAGCGAGATAGCTGAGAAAGAATCGAGGTCTGATAGCCAGAGCCGGTTCCAATCTCTAATACATTTTCGGTGCCGGTGAGTTGAAGGGCCTGCGTCATCAAGGCCACCATCAAGGGTTGAGAAATTGTTTGTCCCAACACCAGAGGCAAAGCCTGATTGGCATAGGCCATAGGCTGAAAGGAAGAATCAATGAAGAGCTCACGAGGCACCATAGCAATGGCCTGCAGCACCCGTTCATTGCGTATACCGTTTTGTTGCAACTCTGATATCAATTGTTGACGCTGAATAGAAAAATCTTCTGACATATGTATCCAATGGGTATCTATTGATTTTGTAAAAACTTATAAATTTGTGGAACTAATTAACAACTACAACAGGGGAAAGATCGTAATAGCATTGAGATGTGGGAATATGTTCTCAGGAGAATAGGGTGGGCGCTACTGGTATCGAACCAGTGACCTCTTCCGTGTGAAGGAAGCGCTCTACCACTGAGCTAAGCGCCCTATTTGCTGACGGGGATAACTATAGCATTAGTACATCAGATTGTCAAGTAATTTGATCACAAATTTTCGCCTCCTATTTCTTTGATCAGGTAGACTATTTAGCGTCTCTCATTGTAGAAGAGAATTTCCATTCTCATTAGCAACAGAAGGAGACAAGTCATGGGATTTATCATACTATTCATAGTACTGGCATTAATTGTACTCTTCTTTATACTTCCAGGTTTCCGCGTTGTACAGCAATATGAGCGCGGCGTCATCTTTATCCTGGGAGCACTCAAAGGGGCAAAGGGGCCAGGTGTCTTCTGGGTACCTCCAATGATTACCCGGATGGTCAAGGTTGACCTGCGTATTGTCACCATGCAGGTGCCACCTCAGGAAATTATTACACGCGATAACATCACGATCCGTGTAACAGCCGTCGTATATTTCCATGTCGTTAACCCCGAAGCCTCTGTCACCAATGTCGTAAACTTCATTGATGCCACCATGCAGATCGGCCAGACCACCCTGCGTAACGTGCTGGGCCAGTCCGACATGGATGAGCTACTGGCGCACCGGGATCGTATCAACCAGAACCTGCAAACCATCATCGATGAGTACACCGAGCGCTGGGGCGTTAAGGTGACAGCGGTTGAAGTAAAAGACATCGAGCTACCCGCCAGCATGCAGCGTGCCATGGCCAAGCAGGCAGAGGCAGAGCGCGAGAAACGCGCCAAGATTATCCATGCCGAAGGTGAGTTACAGGCCTCGACCCAACTGGCACAGGCAGCCAGCGTCATTGGCTCACAGCCCAGCGCATTGCAATTGCGCTATCTACAGACGCTCACAGAGATCGCCGTTGAGAAAAACTCAACGATCATCTTCCCACTGCCAATGGATATCATCGAGCCATTACTCAAATCCCTGCCCAAAGCAGCCGAGGAGAATCATGAGCGGCCATCGGTGCGTCCAGTCGTGGAACAGCCAACGCGTCCGGCACCGATCAATGCCTATGTAGATCAAACAGCAAACCGCCCGCTGACAATGAAAAAAGACTGAGTATAGCTCTGCGGCAGCATCCATGTCTTTACAACCAGGCAGAAAAAACCGCGTATATGATCTTTAAAGTGGGTGGGGTGATGCACCCCACCCGGTTGAAAGGAAAAACGAATGAAAAAATTGGTGGCAAAATGGGTTGTGAGCGTGGTCGTGTTGCCCGCGATTGTGATGGTCTTACAAAAGCGCATCTTCCAACAAATCGATAAACATCTATAAAACCATGAGCCTTTACCATGAGCAGTGGTTCCGCCATATGGTATACTGAGGGACGTAGTCACAATATACGTTCTTCAGGAGATACCATATGGACGAAAAGACCTTAAGCTCCACGGCGGAACCAGCTAAGAACACAGCATCTCAGAATACATCAGTGCAAGCAACTGCGGCCTCAGCGGAGAGAGCGAGCAGCGAACACCGACAGGCCTATGGTACAGCGAAGACTGAAAACTTACGCGACTCAGGGATCTGGCGCGTTTTACTCCCAGCTGTTGTAATCATCTCTTGCGCAGCATTGCTGATTATTCCTCTGATAATTTTAATCCCATTACTTTATAATTCCATTCATGCCTTGAGCACCAATGACGTCAAAGAGTCACAACTGATCTGGGTATGGATCACAATGATTGTAGTGGAATTAGGTCTATTTTTTCTGATTTCGCGCGGCATCATCAAAGTTTTTCTGACCCAGGCCGGAAATTACCGTAGCTAACGCCGGCACATATAAGAATATTTAAGCGGGACTTTGCCTGTAAGCAAAGTCCTTTTTTTATCCTTTCAAAGGATAAGTTATTAATAGCTGCTAATTCAGGTTCTCACAGCTGTCCTCAAGTCTATTTGCAGATAAGATAGAAGTCCCGCACAAACACACCAACATAGCAATATCCGGCTAATCGACACAGTAGTCCAAAATGTGGGCAAAAAATATCTTGACAATTATGCCACTGCCAAGTACACTCATTAGCAGTTGGTAGACGTTCCTTTGTCGGTATATAGTAGATATGGGATCGCAAATTTTTCCTGGAGGTGGGTTCTATGAAAAGTACACAGATACTTGCAGAACATTGTGAGCGAAATGCTAGAACTCATCCGGCCACTAACAAGAATGCGTAATCGATGCAGATAGCAGTTGTGGCTCGTGTTAATCCGAGCGTCATTTTTTCTCACCCTCAGCATTCCTCACGCTGTAGAAACATTCCTCACGATGATAAAGAAGATACTTCATTGATAGAGAAAGTGTATGTTGCACCCAGTGGTTGTATTCTTCAAAACTGAAGCATTCCATCCAATACATAGCCAGCATTATTTTTGCTGTGCAGGAGAACTAACAGGTGTTTAGTCCATTATTTATGCATGCGTTGTCGCATAATAAATACCACCTCAAAGGAGAGGAGGTGATAGCATGAGAGGAAAATTACGCGATAAAAACTCTACAAATAAGCGCGACACGTTCCGTCGTGGCGCTGAAGGTGAGATCCGTCGCCCATACAAGCGTGATACACGCACAGCACACTGGATCGATCAGCAAGTAGAGGATAATGACGATAATTACGAAGAAGATGAAGAGCTTGAAGAAGAGACAGAAGAAGTAGAGCTCAATCCGATCATGAAGGTCACAGCAAAAAAGTAAAACAGGCATGGTGAGATAAGACAGGGATACAATCATAATCATATCCCTATCCTATCTCACCAACAAAAAATGGCGCGGGAAAAGTCCAGATAGCGTTATTTAGATAACAAGGAGAAAAGCGTTTTTGGCAACACAAATTCATACTCTTCTCCTAACTGTTCCATGACCTGTGCGACCAGTGAAGGAGTCATTTTCCAGGCAATCAGGTACACGCTCAAAAAGAGTGGACGCCGACGAAACAATAGAGATGAGAGACGGATAAGCCTGACAGTACGCTCAACACTATCAGTAAAACCAAGATGGTGATAAATAGCCAGCTCGCCCACTTGCTTCCAGCGCGCAATCTTCCCCGTAAAACCGGCCCCGCTTAAAATATTTTTCACCCCGTAGGGAACCAGTTCATGGGCCAACAGATGCTCCAGACGAGCTTCAGAGAGCTGCATCCCCTTTAAACTCAGCGCAGCCACCAATGGCAGTCCTGTACGGTAGACAGGATCGACATCCAGCACATCCAGCGTGGTCATCTCCAACGCCTGCATTAAGGCGCCAGTCTGCTGGAAGAATGGCTTGAGGAGATGTTTGGGCCAACAAGAGGGATAGATATAGCCCAGGCCACTCGGGCCAGCGATCAACTCATCATACGCTGTCGCCGTACTGGTATAGTAAGCGGCCAGAGCTGGTGCTGCCTCAGGAAGCAAGGGAGGGAATGTCCATCCCAGCGGCAAGGTACCACGCGCAGGATCATTCCAGATCGTTCTGAGGCGATGCTGACAATACTGCAGATTATCCCCATCGCTCATAGTAAAGGCCACATAGATCTTCTTACGCGGCCGATGAGGCCTGAGCTTTGTCGGAGGCAACGCGGGCATAGGCATGACTGGACAAGCCATCCATACTTCCAGGTTCAGCACATAATCAGAGGCCACCACAGCCATCCCGACGGCAGAAGCCATGGCGACAGCGCTCTGCTCATGAATCACCCACCCCATGTGCACAGATCCAGGTGCATAGAAAGCCAGCAGTTGTTGCAGCAGGCTGCGCTCAGAGAGTTTATCGCCCGCCGCTGGCAGGTATTTGCGCGAATCCAGCCAGTAGACAAAAGAACGCGTCGCCACCACGAAAGAGCGCAAGCCACAAAAAGCCCCTGGATCTAAACCCGCCAGTAGATGGACCGAGCATTGCGGCTGCAGATGTTGCCGGGCCCATTGATAAGCCTGTAAGCGTGTCTGCCATGCGTAGCGGCGCAGATCGTCCAGCACAGGCAATGGAGAGTCCGCTAGTAATGCTTCAGCCACTGCAGGCGAGACAATGATAGCATCCTGCAAGCCAGCCATGGTCGTAGCGATATTAATAGTATCAGGCAGGGCTGGATTATAAATAACCAGACCTTTGAAGTCGGATAGATGCATGTTCAACAGCTCAATGAGAGCGGCAGAGCCATATGACGCCGCCCAATCTTGAGGGATACGCGCAAAAATTTGCTCTAGCCAGAAAGCATCATCATCGCTGGTGATTAAATAGACCTGCACCTGCGCGCGATTGACGATGCCAGCCGCAACAGTAGCAGTAATCAGTTCATCACGAGATGCGCCGCGTAAATCATAAATAGTAAGCTGAACGGGCGCCTGAAACGCTGGCAGAAAACGCTTATCGAACCATTGTAATCCAGAGCTATTGCTGTTCATTGCTACCCTCCATTTTTATGCTACCTTCCAGCCTGACTGACGCCCTCAATACCTGTTTTTTTGGTACCGACAAATCACAAAAAAAGCGGGCGAGCGTGCTTCTCATCGCTAGCTTTTCAATTAAAGCTTGACCTTCCCGTGAAACGAAGGTATGCTACAATATACAAGCAAACTAGCGTATGCAAACCGGTCACTTTAATCCAAACAGACCCGCAGTCCTGTAGTAATTTTCTGCTGCTCACAGTCGAGTTTATCCAGAAAGGACGCCTGGCATGTCGAATAAAATGTTTGCCCCCGAACTTTTCCGGCCACCAATGGATTTCCCAGACATCCCTTACGACCACCTTCTCCGCAAAGCCGCCGAAAATAATCCTGATCGTCCCGCCATTATCTACCATGATCTCAACTTCACCTATCGAGAAACAGTTTCTATGGTAAATGGGATCGCTAATGGTTTGTACGAATTAGGGCTCCGTAAGGGCGACCATATTTGTCTGTATATCACCAATCGACCAGAATATATCATCACATTTATTGCTGCCGCCTCCATTGGTGTGGTGGTAAGCCCGATGAATCCCTCTTATAAAGAGCGTGAAATTAGCTATCAATTATCTGATTCAGAAGCCAAAGCTATTCTCGTGCAAAGTGAACTGGTACCAACGCTAAATCTGGCGCTCAGCCAGAAAGAATTCCCTCATCTGCAACATATTATTGTGACCGGGGCGCGCAAACCCGAATCACTGCCCAATGCCATTCTATTTGCCCAATTATTACGTCAATCATCCCCCAAAAAACCACCCCATGTCGATATCACGGGTGATGATCTACTGGCCTTACCTTATTCATCGGGCACCACAGGGCTCCCCAAGGGAACCATGTTGACCCATCGCAATCTGGTAAGTAATAACCTCCAATTTATAACCGCTCTCAGTATCAATCTATCAGACGTCGCCCTGCTCTTTCTACCGTTCTATCACATCTATGGCGTTATGCTCACCGGTAGCTTTCTGGCTTGTGGCGGGACCCAGGTGATCATGGAGCGTTTCGATCTGCTGAAATCGTTGGAACTATGTGAAAAGCACAAGGTAACCTACTACTTTGCCGTCCCCCCTATCATCCTGGGACTGGCCAATGCGCCAATAGATCTCAGCAAAATGAAGTCGGTGCAATACATCTTCTCCGGTGCCGCCCCCCTTCCAACTGATCCGGCCCGGCGACTGCAGGAAAAGATACCGGGGAGAGTGGTCCAGGGCTATGGGTTGACAGAGGCCTCACCTTTGACACATTCACAGCCACGCGATCCCGAATTGATACGGCTAGGCAGTATCGGCCTCCCGGTACATAATACCGAATGCAAGATTGTGGATATCGAGGACGGAACACGCGAGCTGCCGCAGGGCGAGCAGGGAGAACTACTGATACGTGGTCCACAGGTCATGCAAGGTTACTGGCACGCCCCCGAGGAGTCGGCGCGCGCGCTACAAGATGGGTGGCTGCATACCGGTGATGTGGCTTATGTAGATGAGGATGGTTACACCTATATAGTGGACCGCAAAAAGGAAATGATCAAATACCACGGTTTTGGTGTCGCGCCCGCGGAGATCGAGGCCTTGCTGCTTGAGCATCCAGCCATTGTTGATACAGCGGTTATTGGTGTGCCCGATGATGAAGCGGGAGAATTGATCAAGGGTATTGTGGTAAAGAGAGCCGATACGGCAATAACCGAGGAAGAGCTCCTGGCATTTGCCAATGGGAAACTGGCTGGCTACAAACGTATCCATCTGATCGAGTTTATAGATGTCATTCCCAAGACCGCATCCGGTAAGATTCTGCGCCGAGAACTGCAGGAGCGTGAAAAGGCGCGCTTGCGTGGACAGTAAATCAAAATAGATGCGGACGTGCGCTGACGCGCCCAAACTCATTTTATAGCATCGGAATAGCAAAAAAATGAGCAAAGTTCCCGAAAAGCATGTAATACACGCTAACACAAAAAGAAGGATATCAAATTGATATCCTTCTTTTTGTGTTAGCGTGCTTGCCAGGAGAGAGCTTACAGTCCCCCTACAAACAGGCCACGTGCCATGATTTCACCTGCCAGCGAACAGACCACAACCAGATAGAGCATGCCAGTAGCCGACTGGAAAGAGCGATCGCGAATCAGTTTCCAGGCCAGGCCACCCAGCACGAGAGGCATGATATAGCCGACCAGCACGCGAATCCAACTGATAGCATCCGGACTCAGGGGAGCCACCACAGGGGCGCCTTCCGGCTTGACCTGATTAGAAGGGACGGGAGTCGCCTGCGCGGTCACTGCAGGTGTGCTAGTATGTGTCTTATTAGCATAGGTTGAGGCCGGCCCACTAATGGCAAAGAAGATTACCTGTGCCGCAACGGCAACCAGCACCAGGGTAGTTGAAAACTGTAAAGGCCGCTCAGACAGCGCAGGAGTCACCAGATACCAGTGTCCAAGCCACATAGCTGTCATTACACCACCCAGGGCAAAAGCGGCCGCAAAGAAGCCCGCAACGGTAAAGAAACCACCTAAGCTCCCGGTGGCCAGAGGACGATAGATCATCGCCATAACAAAAAGTGTAACCAGACCCGCCAGCACAGTGGCAACTCCACTGAGTAGGCGCAAGACACGAACAGGGGTATTTTTGCGCGAAGCATCAAGCACAACCTCGCCCTCTTTAGCGCCCCCCTTCTCCTGTACACCTGCAGTTTTATCCATCAAGAGAAATAAACTATAAGGAATGAGCAAGAGGAAGAAAAGTAATAATGGAAGGGACTGATAACCAGTCCAGGCCTTATCAAGTTGAGGATAGGTATTGAGTAGTTCTGGAGTCGAAAAGCTCTGCTGAAACCAATAGGTTAAACCAGCCAGGACAAGATAAATCAGAGCATATGAGACCAGAAAACCACGCTTGACCTCGTTACGCCAATCTAGAAAAACCAGAACGCTTACGGCGCCAATTGAGACCTCGGTCATGACAATGAAGAGAACTAACGGTAACGTTTGTAGCATGATATCTTTTTATCCTTTGAGTGCGTCAATCAGTGTCTGGGACATGAAATCTTCCACGACCATTCAGATTATAGCGCTGTCGATAGCTATCGACAACGTCTTATGAGGGCCTAAAATAGCCTGGGGCTCTTTTGTGTAGCTACTTTGTTGGCCCTGTCCAAATGGATAAGAACAGGACTATTGCCTGCAATCATGGCCATATTTTATCTACCATAGGTGGTAAGGCCGCACGCGGGTGGAGGGTGTGGAGTGTGTTGCTGGGCGGCTGCAGCCGCCCAGCAACACACTCCACACCCGGCGCCGCAGGCGCCAAAGAGAAACATTAAATAGCCCTGGAAAAGCATCTCGTTTATATTGACAGATACAGGTCATTCATCTAAACTGAAGAGAGCATATGATCCCTAAAATCTTCAGTCACATCTAGCAACCATTGAGAGAAAATGTATGCCGTCTTGCCCAAATCCTCGCTGCCAGACCGTTTATGCGCCCGGAACAACGCAATGTACCAATCCATATTGTAAGTGCCTCTTACCAGAAGCATTTGTCGCGGGACGTTATCGTATTGAGACATTAGTTGGTATGGGAGGGATGGGCGCAGTCTATCGGGCCAGCGATACTTTTGAAAGTATGCAGATCGCGCTGAAAGTCTTAACGCTCTCCCCTAATAATCTGGATGTCGATACGGCCATTGAACGCTTTCGCCGCGAGGCGCGCTATGCCCACCAGCTACATCATCCCAATATCGTCTCGGTCCTGAATTTTGGACAAGATGGTCCCCTGCTCTACATTGCCATGGATTTAATTACTGGTGGCACACTGAAAGCGCTCTTAAAACCAGAGAATCCGCTCCCCATCGAACTGGCTCGACGTTATGTCAATGAATTAGCCGCCGCCATCGACGTCATCCATCAACATCCCCAGCAGATCATTCACCGCGATATTAAACCATCCAATCTACTGATTCACCAGGACGATCAGCGCCTGGTGGTAGCAGACTTTGGTATCGCCCGGGCTATGCAGCAGGAAAAACCCTTGACCCAGCGAGGGTGGGCTCTGGGAACGGAACACTATACAGCACCGGAACAAGAACAGGGCAAAGCCGAACCGGCCAGCGATATTTATGCCATGGGCGTGGTTGCCTACCAGATGTTTACTGGCCTGCTCCCATTTCAAGCCGTAATCAAAAATCATGCCACTGGCTTACCCACTCCAAGTAGCCTGAATCCGGCACTGCCGCCTGAGACAGACGCCATCATCATGAAAGCGATCGAGACCGATCCAAGCCAGCGCTATGCGACGGGCAAAGCTTTTGCGGATGCGCTCAATAGTATCCTGGACCAACCAGGCATCTGGTCTGAACCAACCATTACCATGAATAGCGCGGCAATGGCCACGCTAGTTGCCACCAACGATGACAACGCCATTGTACGCATGATCATTCCAGAAAATCCCTGTGGCAATTGTGGACGCGAAAATCGCCATATCTCACGCTTCTGCCGTCACTGCGGCCATAGTCTAAGTGATACCTCACCGCTCGTGCACGAGGTATGCCAGGTTGGTTATCTAAGCGATATTGGTCACCACGCCCAAAGGAATGAAGATACCCTGCTGATTGTGCAAGGACTCTGCATCAACCTATCACCACCACCACGCCCGTTTGGTTTATTCGCCGTGGCAGATGGTCTCCGAGGAAATAAAGGGGTTCAAGCCAAGGGCCATGAAGCCAGCCGCCTGGCTACTGAGACGCTGGCGGATATTCTATTGCCATTATTAAGTACCCCCATCACGCATTCCGCGCAGCACAGCTATAACACACCCGCGGGCAAGAGAGCAGCGAATAACCATACGTTCCGGCAATCCCCACCTCCAAATGAGGCGATCCTGGAACAATGGATACGCGATGCCGTCAGACAAGCCAACCAGGTCATCTATCACTGCAATGCGGACTATGATGCCACCATGGCCAGCACCCTGACGATGGCATTGATGTATAAACGGCACCTTTATATTGCCAATGTAGGGGACAGCAGGGCCTACCACTATACTCCCGCGGCAGGGCTGCGCTGTCTCACAAAAGATCACACTATTGCGGCAAGCCTGGTAGACGCCAACTTACTCGATCCTGACGATGTGGCCAGGAGCCCTAAACGTAACCAACATTATCGCTACCTGGGCCAGAATTACACGATACCAATTGATATTTTTCAATGTAAAGTTGAACCCAATGATTTAATCTTGCTCTGTACCGATGGACTCTGGCATATGCTGCCCGATGAACGGATACGTAAGATTCTGGATATGGAGGAAGATCCACAAAAGCTAGCGATGTTGCTGGTAGAGGCAGCCAACAGTTCAGGGGGAGAAGGAAATATCAGCGCTATCACGATTCGCGTTCAATAGTCGTCATGGAATGGTGCACAATTAATGAAGCTAGAAAAGCCGGGTGCTACTGAACATTAGCGCAGGGAAGGATCAAAGTAAACGTAGAGCCTTTTCCAGGCTCACTCTTGACCTTGATGACTCCTTTATGGGCCCGCACTACCCAATCAACAATCGAGAGTCCCAGGCCACTCCCGCCAACCACCTTCGAGCGAGCCGGGTCGGCGCGATAGAAGCGTTCAAAAATATGATCGATATCCTTAGCTTCAATGCCAATACCAGTATCCGTCACATGCAGATAAGTATAGGACTCGCGCACTTCAACGGCGAGGGTGATCATACCGCCAGCATTGGTATAGTTCAAAGCATTATCAACCAGGCTCATAATTACCTGTATCAGCCGTGCCGCATCTCCCAGAATGGTCGCGGGCATTAAAGTCTGGGTATGCAGGGCAATCTGGCGCTCTTGCGCTAAGGGCTCCAGGCTATCCACCACATCAAGGGCCAGAAGATCCAGGCGCACCGGCTCGCAGTCCAGATGGATTTGCCCCTCATCGGCCCGAGCCAGCACCAGTAGATCATTTATCAAATGTCCCAGATGTTCAGATTCCTCATTGATCTCGGCCAATACACGGGTGTACTCAGCAGCATTAGCAGGCTGTGACAGCGCCACCTCGGTCATATT
Organism: Dictyobacter kobayashii; assembly: GCF_003967555.1. Classification (GTDB taxonomy): domain Bacteria; phylum Chloroflexota; class Ktedonobacteria; order Ktedonobacterales; family Ktedonobacteraceae; genus Dictyobacter; species Dictyobacter kobayashii. The sequence goes on along the minus strand of NZ_BIFS01000001.1, from coordinate 4,524,591 downwards.
GCGAATAACGGCCACCGGGGTACGTAATTCATGTGAAGCATCCGCTACCAGCCGGCGCTGCTGAATAAAAGCCCGCTCCAGACGCGCAATCATTTGATTGAAGATAATGGAGAGGTCCCGCACCTCATCTTTGGCAGCCGGCACCAGCACACGTTGCTTCAAATCGTTAGCATTAATCTCGCGCGCAGTCCTGGCCAGGCGCTGAATCGAGCGAAATGCACGACCAGAGAGCCAGTAGCTACCCAAAGAACACATCGCCAGAGACAACAACATCAAGACAAAGAGCACGAGTACAATACGATCCAACGACTGATTCAGCGTCTCCAGGGATTGACCGACCTGGACCACGCCAATGATGGTATTGCCATCCACCAGCATGGTGCTATAGACACGAATGGAGGGTTCAGGGCCACCGCTCATTGTCTCACGCCATGGCTTACCCGCAAGCGGTTGAGACACGCTGTCATCTGGCATCGCCATATCGCTGGCCTCGCCAGAGGCATAAATCTCATGCCCTCGTTTATCTAAAACACGCACCAGGACAAGATCGTGACGAGAAGACTGCGTGTGGTTCGTTTGTCCGGATGAGTCGTTGCTATTATCGATATAAGAGTTAGATGAATCGATCACAGCTGCAGGAGCATCTAATTCTGGAATTTCTTGAGACATATCATCGACATAGAGTTTGCCATTATCCACACCCACGCCTTCGGCAACATGCTGGGCGCGCTGCTGAAGCGCGGAATCAAAGCTATTGAAGAGGATCTGTTGGAGGTAGAGTAAAACGCCAGGCAGAAGATAAGCATAAGGATAACCGAGACAATCGTATACCAGAGAGTCAATTGCATACGCAAGCCGGGTGGAGATGGGTAATGCAAATGCTTGATCATATCGGTGGTTCCTTTAGCTGATAACCCGCGCCGCGGACAGTGAATATAACATCTGGCTCGTTCTGCTCACACAACTTACGGCGTAGATAACGGATGTACACATCAATAACGTTTGACAGATGCTCTGTGTCGCTATCCCATACATGTTCAGCAATCATGGTACGGCTTAAAACCTGATGTGGATGCCGCATAAAGAATTCGAGTAAAGCATACTCTTTACTACCTAATATAATCAAGCGGTCACCCCTATAAACCTCGTGGGTACGGGTATCAAGAGTGATGTCCATAAAGCGCAATACAGGAGTTCTGGTGGGGCCCTTACGCCTGAGGAGTGCACGCACACGGGCTTCAAGTTCGCTAAAGGCAAAAGGTTTGACGAGATAATCATCTGCCCCCAGGTCCAGTCCTTTAACACGGTGGTCTACCTCTCCCAGGGCTGTGAGTAGCAGTATAGGCATGCCCCGCCCCTTCTCGCGCAACCGTTTGCACACCTCAAAGCCATTGAGACCCGGCAATAAGATGTCCAGCACAACAAGATCGTATGCGGTAGCCAGCGCAGCCAGCAAGGCATCTTCGCCGTTAGCCATGAGATCAACGGCATAATGATTGCCTTCCAGACCTTTTTTCAGGCTCGGACCCAGACGTGGATCATCCTCGACAACCAGAATTCTCATACTGCCTCACTAATCTGTCTATGCATCAAAAAATGCAGTGCATTGGCTACCGTTCTACGACTCCAGTAGTAAACAGCAGCCAATGCCACGAACATCAGTCTAAAGCTGTTTCATTAGAATAAGATGAAATCAATGCATGGAATCGCGTACAAGTAACCAGCAACGTAAAATCTCAGCCACACTCCAGGCCTGCGCGAAACAACCACCATTGATAAATGGTGGTTCTGGCTCAGCCAACTCGCTAATCGTACCCAGGCAGGTCGACCAGAGTTGTTGCGCAAAAGGTTGAAGTAAGGGTAACAGGGCCGCTGGATCATTATGTACCCGCAAATGCACATCAACATAAGGTCCGATCAACCATTGCCAGACCGCTCCTTGATGATAAGCGCTATCGCGCTGTTTCTGGTCACCTGAGAAACGGGATTGATAGGCCGGATCATCCGGGCTAAGGGAGCGTAAGCCCGCGGGTGTCAGCAGATGTTCGGTCACCTGCTGGAGCATACTGGCCACCTGCTGCTCTGAGAGTAATTCGTGGGTCAGGGCAGCAGCAAAGAGCTGATTTGGTCGTAATGAGGCGTCGTTGCGGCCCGCCACCCCTTCCACATCCACAACATCATAGAGATAACCACCCTCAGCATACCAGAAGCGCGCGGCAAAATGCTGGCGTACCAGCGCACGTAGTTGTCCATATTGCGCAGCATCGGTAGATAGCCGCACCGCCCAGGTTTCCATGGCCGTCAGGGCATAATACCAGAGCGCATTAATCTCCACCGGCTTACCAAAGCGTGGCGTCACTACCCAATCGCCCACCTTGGCATCCATCCAGGTAAGTTGCACACCCGGTTCACCCGCCTGCAACAACCCATCGGACGCATCCATCTTGATACCATAATCAGTGCCTGTAACGTGCCATTGGATAATTTCGCATAGAGCCGGAAACAATTCCTTGATTAAAGACCAATCGCCAGTGGTCGTAAAATAATAATCCAGCGCACGGAACATCCACAAAGTAGCATCAACGGTATTATAAGCCGGCTCACAGCCATCATCGGGAAAACGATTGGGAATCAAGCCATTGTGGGCAAAAGAGACAAAAGCCTTAAGCAAGCCACGCGCCTCACTATAACGTCCAGTGCAAAGAAGCAGACCAGGTAGAGAGATCATACTATCGCGTCCCCAATCAGTAAACCAGGGATAGCCGGCGATAATGGTCTTGCGATCAGGCGACATGCGCACCTCTTGTGGCTCGGTTGTGGGATGAGAGTAATCTGGACGTGCCACGATAAACTGGTCTGCCGCCAGGACCAGGCGCGCAAAGAGAGGGTCTCGTTCCGGCAAATTATCTATTGAACGTTCCGCCACAGTGAGTATCTGCTGTACCCGTCGGCGATGGCGCATCAAGGCCTGCGCGACCAGTTCCTCATGCCGTGGACCACCATAGCCCCATGAGCACGCTGTCTCAGTTTCAGCGGCCAATACCAAAGTGGTACGCATACCTGGTACCAGAGACAGACGAAAAGTGCCCGGCTGATAGACGTCTTCTTGATCCGGGAGCCCTCGTTCATGATCGCGGCGATGCCAGATATGCCAGTACCACAGGCCAGCAGGGCTAAAAGTAGCGGTGGGGTCAGCAATAATATGATAGGCGGGGGCACCCTCGTAGGCGCGGATGCGGCACCGATGACCTTGATCCTCTACCAGGAAGCGCCAATCGGTAGCCCCGGCAGTTACAGCATGATAGTCACGCGAAAGGCAAAACGGCGCCACATCCAGCGTCAGAACAGTTGGATCCTCCCCATCGCCAGTCTTCTCACCAGCCTCATCAAAAGCGCCGCGCAGTATATATTGAACATAGGTAGTATTCTGCCCATACTCCATCCAGATACGTTTTTCCAGGGTTAAGGTCTCAGTCAATGCATAGTAAAAACAAGCGATATCCCCATCTAATGAAACGGATTGCAATAATTTATAACCTTCGGGCGCAATCGTTCCCCGTACATACTCATTCACACCTAGCTCAATTTTTTCTCCTGTATGAAGAGTAACAACTTCATCCAACTTCGCCACCAGCACAGTGCGCTTAACAGGAGGCTGAAGAGCAGCCACGAGTAGGCCATGATAACAACGTGTTGTCGCACCGACAAGAGAGCCCGCGGCATAGCCCCCCAATCCATTAGTAACCAACCACTCATGGTCAAGTCCAGATTGGAGATCATGACAGAGTTCTGAGCCTATCTGAATATGCCAGGGATTCATTTGCGCATGATCAAACAGAGATGCATCTTGCTTCAGGGCCATAATCCATATCCTCTTATCATTGATGACACACTATTTTAACGACATTTTCGGAGATCAAGACAAGTTCCACACACATTGACTGCCACAAAAACAAATTATTAAATACAAACGGAAACGCCGCTCACGTGCGGAGATAAAGAAGGCACCTACAATGAGGTGCCAACCAATACTCATTTTTATGCTGACTGTAACGCTGCATGCATACGCCGCAGAGCTTCGCTTAAACGTTCCTCACGCTCAGTCATAGAAATGCGTACATAGCCTTCGCCGCCGGCCCAAAGTTTGTACCAGGCGTCACAAAGACACCCGTCTGATCAAAGAGCCAGTTCGCAAAATCGCGTGAAGTATATCCCTGAGGCACATGAGCCCAGACATATAATCCAGCGCGGGTCTTCTCCGCTCTCATACCAAGTGCATTACAACCCTCAACCAGGATATCTCGCCGGCGCTGATAAATAACATTCCGTTCAGCCAGCCAGGATGGCGGCAATTGGAGCGCTTCAATAGCAGCATATTGGATCGGTCGAAAGATGCCGCTATCAATGTTACTCTTTAAGCGCCCTACGGCATCTACCAGTTCAGGATTGCCCACCAGCATGCCGATGCGGAAACCAGCCATATTATAGGTCTTGCTTAACGAATGTAATTCGACCGCCACATCGCGAGCACCCGGTATTTGTAATATACTCATGGGACGAAAATCGTCAAAATAGACTTCTGCATAAGCCATATCGTGGATAATCACGATATCATGGCGGCGAGCAAAATCCACGACACGCTCAAAAAATGCCCGATCAGCGCAGGCCGCGGTAGGATTGTTGGGATAGTTAAGCCAGATCAGGCGCGTGCGAGCCAGGACATCGGCTGGAATATTGCCTAGATCTGGTAGATACTGCTGCTCTTCGCGCAACGGCAGCAGGAACGGCTCGGCTCCTGGAGTGGTCGTACCTGAAATATATACAGGATAATAGGGATCTGGCACCAACGCGATATCACCGGCATTCAAGACCGAAGTCGCGGCATACGCCAGACCTTCCTTGGAGCCCAACAACGGCAAGATATCATGTTCAGGGGTCAGTTGAACCCCGAAACGCTGCTCAAACCAGGCCGCAATCGCTTCATGTAGGGCACGCATGCCTCGATATTCTGGATAGCGATGATTTTCAGTAGACTGCATAGCAGCACAAAGACGCTCAACCACAGCGGCGGGAGCAGGGAGATCGGGATCTCCCATTGAGAGAGAGATAACATCAACGCCAGCCGCCTGGCGATCTAAAATTTTTTGTTTCGCATTAGCAAAATGATAGGGGGGCAAACTATTAATCAGATTCGACAATCGCACGGTCCAAACTCCTCGTCCCAGATAATATAACAGTGAACAGTGATATTTCCCACCACCTACCTATGTTATACCATGCGATTACCAACTTTGCCGCCACGAGCCTGAAAGAAAAAAAGCGCCCCCTCAGGGGCGCTGGCAACTCTCCTTTAGACCATGGGTTCGGCTTCGTACCAATTTTTGCCCATTTTCATCTCCACTTTAATAGGAACATCCAGGGTAGCCACCCCTTCCATCATCTCACGGATCATAATACGGACGCGCTCAAGTTCCTCGACCGGGACCTCAAAGACCAGTTCATCGTGCACCTGGAGAATCATACGCGTCTTCATGCGTTTCTCTTTGAGGGCATGGTGTAGTCGAATCATGGCAATTTTAATGAGGTCCGCATTGGTGCCTTGAATTGGCATGTTGATGGCCTCACGCTCAAGAGCCTGGCGCTCCGTATGCGAGAGGGCGTGCATGTCGGGGAAGAAACGCTTGCGCCCATAGAGCGTGTTAACATAGCCCTGCGTCTTTGCCTGCTGCAAAGTGCTATCCACATACACTTTAACATTGGGGAATATTTCATGATAGTGCTTGATAAACTCAGCAGCCTCGGAGGTAGACATGCCAGTGACATTAGCCAGACCATAGGCCGACTGCCCATACAACACCGCATAGACGACGGTCTTGGCCAGCCGACGCTGATCCTTCGTCACCTGCTCAACAGGCACGGCGAACAGGGTGGAGGCGGTAATCGTATGAATATCTTCATTATGGCTAAAAGCTTCCACCAAACGAGGCTCATGCGTAATATGGGCCAGAATACGTAACTCAAACTGCGAATAATCAGCCGTCAGCAAGACATAACTAGGATCAGCAATGAATGCGCGACGAATCTGACGACCAAGCTCGGTACGCACCGGGATATTCTGGAGATTTGGATTGCTGGAAGAGAGGCGGCCGCTGGAAGCGATAGTCTGATTAAAAGACGTATGCACACGCCCACTATGTGGCTCCATCAGCGTTAACAGGCCATCGACATAGGTAGATTTGAGCTTGCTAAGCTGGCGATACTCGAGCAGGTAATCCACAACCTCATGTTTACCGCGTAGATTTTCAATTACATCCGCGCTAACCGAGAAACCAGTCTTAGTTTTCTTACCGGTTGGCAACTGCAACTCTACAAACAGCACATCCGCCAATTGCTTGGTTGAATTGATATTAAAACGATGGCCAACCGCCTCATAAATGGTATTTTCCAGCCCCTCCAACTGATCCTCAAGCGTCTTACCAAACTCGCGCAGAAAGGGTACATCCAGGGCAACCCCATACAGCTCCATCTGCATCAACACATTGATCAACGGAAGCTCAATACGCTGATACATATCCATTAGACCATGCTGCTGCAATTCTTCCTGAATAGGCTCAACCAGGCGCAAGGTCATATCAGCATCGGCCCCGGCATAGTCAGCGGCCTTGCGAACTGGCACCTGGGCCATACTGATCATTTTACTGCCAGTACCAATCAACTCGCTAATAGAGGTCATCACGATACCCAGCCGCTGGAAGGCCTGATCTTTTAAGCCCACGCCACGCCTGCCAGGCTCGGCCAGGTAGGCTCCCAGCATAGTATCAAAAGCCAGACCTTTCATATCAATGCCATAGCGCAAGAAGATGGCCAGATCATACTTGGCGTTATGCATATATTTCAAGACATGCTCATCTTCCAGGACCGGCTTCAGCTTCTCTAACACATAGGAGCGCGGCAACTGCGTATCTGGTTCCTGCCCATCAACAGTTTTTGTATGGCCGACGGGCAGATAATAAGCCTCACCCGGCGCCATCGAGAGCGAGATACCTACCAGATCAGCATGCCGTGGCTCATCAGAGGAGGTTTCCGTATCAATAGCAAAGCGTCCCGCGTCGGCCAGGCTCTTAACCAGAATGCGCAACCCCTCTTCACTATTCACAATCAGCGTATTGGTCTGCTTAGCCGCCTCGCGGTCCTCAAGCAAAGCGCTCCCCGGGCTCGGCATACCGGGTAAACGTAGCTTATGCACCACCTCTTCATGTGGCGTCTCTACTTCAAACAGGCTCAGTTGAGCTGGATCTTCTTTAGTAGCCACCGCCACAGAAGCTGGCTGGCTGGCTGCAGCCTCGTGCGCAGGAGTCAATACGGACAATGGCTCCAGCACATCCTGCGCGACCGCAGTCTCCTCACCAGGAGGCAAAGGAGGAAGCAAAATAGGCACCACGCCCATCGGAGGGGCAAACTGTGGATCTTCACCGGGCGCGAAGGCAGGCTCACTGTCACTGGTCTGAGAGGGAGCCGCAGCCGCAGAAGATGAAGAGGCGGCACCATGCGTATCAGATACCGTCACACCCAGTTGTTGGAAAAGCGAAAGGGCACGCTCAATCAGCGTACGGAACTCTAATTGGCGGAAAAGGGTCATCACCTTTTCGCCATCCACATGCACCATCTTACAGGCATCCAGTTCCAACTGTACGGGAGCATCCAGCACAATCGTCGCCAGATATTTACTCTGCCGTGCCTGCTCAATGGCAGCGCCAATTAATTTCTGCTCTTTAGGCTTCAGACCATCCAGGTGCGCAAGGATACCCTCTAAATCCCCATACTCACCAATCAGGCGACTGGCAGTCTTCTCACCAATACCAGGTACCCCGGGAATATTATCTGATTTATCTCCCACCAGACCCTTAAAATCTGGTAGCTTTTTCGGCTCAAAGCCATAGCGCACCTGGACCTCGTGTTCATCATAATCCGTCACATCGGTAATGCCACGCTTGGCCACCTTCACAGATACATGCTCATTGACCAGTTGGAGCGTATCCATATCACCGGTATAAATAATAGTATCCACCCCACCCTTATTTGCCTGTACTGATAAGGTACCCAGGATGTCATCCGCCTCAAAACCATCTTTCTCATAGATCTGGATACCGAAAGATTCTACCACTTCACGAATGCGAGCAAATTGCGGCTTCATATTATCAGGTAAAGCTGGACGATGCGCTTTATAAGGAGTGTATTCCAGGTGGCGAAAAGTGGGTGATGGGCGATCAAAGGTCACAGCGATATAATCGGGCCTCTCCTCTAGCAATGCCTTCATCAGCATTGACGTAAAGCCGAAGGTAGCATTGACTGGCTCCCCTTCGCGGGTAGAAAGATCCTCAGGCACCGCATGAAAAGCGCGGTGAATAATAGCATGCCCATCTATTAAAACTAATTTTTTACGTTTCATCTCTATGGTCATTTCCTTTTTCAATCCATCTACTCTCTATTTATCTAATTCCAAACCCTGGGGTCAAACGCGGTAATGAGATGACATGCTCCAGCTAACTAGCTGCTTATCGATAGAAACTGTACCTTTCTCACCGGGTGGCATTTGCTCTTGCTGTATTTTAATATGTTTGGGCCGAGATGTATAGTATAGTTAACTGGCAAGCAGTGTTGTAGCCTGCTCATGTCGTAGCAGACGAGCGCAGGCCCACAAACAGAGAATAAAGCAATTCCAGCAAGAGCACTTCCTGTGACATGACCGGTCTTTACGATGTCATGAAGACTGTCTTATTCTGCATAAACAACCAAAGGGGACTATATGCCGCAGCGTAATGTTGTTTTAGACAAAAATCAACCAGGTGTAGGAGAGCATAAGATGGCAGAGGAGAAGAAAGACGAACTATTAACTGTGCGTGAAGTGGCGCGTCGCTTACGGGTTGACGATACCACGGTACGCCGCTGGATTAAAAGCGGGGCCCTCGAAGCAATTACGTTACCACATAGAGGGAAACGACAGGCCTACCGTGTCAAACGATCAACGCTGGAAACGCTCCTGGATGGTGCATTACCGGCCGTCTAATCCCTTTGTCATCTTCTCATCTACTCTGTACTAAAAACTACTTGCACCATATACCAACCAGTTCCAACCCGTAGCTATCTATCGTGTGCATAAGGGATGCATGAAAATGCAGGCGGCTACGGGTTTTTCATCTCTGTTTTATTAAAACAGTATACCTCTATATACTAATCACCAATGACAGATGCGCAGACGTCAATAGGGCAAATGCATACACTTAAAGAAGAGGGGTATAGAGAGACATCCTCTCGTCACTGTGCACTGTGCGCGTCCATGCTTCAACAGTTTTAGTCATTTCGACAGACATTCAAACGTTGCGGAAGTATAGACAAAGAAAGAGCCAGTCGCACATCAGCCTCTCACCGGCGCTCAAACGCATCATAGCCAATAAAAATAAGCCTAAAAAATACATGGAGAGGCCCAGTATGAAAATAGCTATCACCGGTGGAGCGGGCTTCGTCGGAAGCCATCTAACAGCAGCATATCTTAACGCAGGGCACGACGTTTTTGTCATTGACAGTCTTGCGACAGGTTCACGAGAAGCAGTTGATCCACGAGCACGTTTTTATCAAGTCGATATACGTGATGGAAAATTGCAGCAACTATTGCAATGTGAACGCCCGGATATCGTTAGCCACCACGCAACTCAACAGCACGAAACAGGAACGGGTGCCCATACCCTGACGGACGCAGATGTCCACGTGAGAGGATTGATCAATGTCTTGGATAGCTGTGTCAACGCCTCAGTAAGACGCATTATCTTTGCCTCTGGCGGCAATAGCATGTACGGGCGTGTCCATGCCGATCAATTGCCGGTACAAGAAGATACGGCGCTCTACCCACGAAGTGCTCAGGATATCAGTAAGGTCGCAGGAGAATGGTATGTCCGCTATTATACCCAGCAATACGGTCTGACCCACACCATCCTACGCTATGCTGACATCTATGGAGAAACCAACAGCACCACGCTGCATCATCCATTAAGCTACTTTATCCGTATGCTCATGGAACAGAAACGCCCCATTATCCGTGGCAGCGGAAATGAAATGCGAGATCACATCTTTATCGATGATGTCATCCAGGCCAACCTGCAAATTCTTAAAAATATTGAGCGCGGAGAAAATCGCACCCTCCATATCAGTTCAGGGCAGGGATACACACTCAATCAACTGTATCATATGGCAGCGATTATTGAGGAGAGCAATATCGAACCCATTTATCTCTCCAGCCCATACCTTGATAGCCCCTCAATCATTATGGACAACACGCGGGCCCGACATCTGTTAGGCTGGCAACCAACCACCACCCTATCGGAAGGCATACGCCAGGCTATCGCACAATTGTTACCACAAAAAGCCATGCAGTTCCAGCATAGTGAACTACGAACTCCCCAGATTGTGCTGGCAGCCGAGGCTACTTTAAGCAGAGCCTGAGCTGAGCGACAAAAAAAGGACTGCTTGAGGATCCTCAAGCAGTCCTTTTTTTGTCGCGCTTTATTGTTGCAGGCCACTGACAACACGGGCATATTTTTCCGCCAGAGCTTGCGCCTGCTCATTAGAAACAGACTCGGCAAACACATGGAAGAATGGACTATCCGCATCGGGTAAGACCAGCACCCACTCCTTGCCCAGATCGATCTTAATACCATCGATTGGCTTGGCACGTCGCTCACGGTACTGCTCACTGAGAATGCGCATAACCTTACCTTTATGTTCCCAGGGGCAGGTCACACGCGCGCTACTCATATAGTAAGCAGGCAGATCATCGACCACCTCAGAGAGGCGCATATCAAAGGTCGCCAGCAATTCCAACAGTTTGGCGATAGCCAGCATGCCATCAAAAGCAGGATGCATTTCTGGAAAGGCAAACTGGCCACTACCATCGCCGACCAGAACCACGCCCTCGCGGCCAGCCGCCGTCATCAAGGCATGTGGCAACACTTTAGTATGCTGGATATACCCTTCGTAGCGCTGCGCAATATGCTGCAACGCACTGGGTGCTGTAACCGGCGCGGCCACAGTCCCATTGCGATGGCGACGTAAGAAGAGACTGGTCATAACAGCCAGAATCTTCATCCCATCCAGGATACGGCCGCGATCATCCACCACCGAGATGCGCTCGCCACTGGGATCAATGCGAATACCCATATCGGTATTCAAAGCCGAACTAATGGTAGCCAGGCGCTGCATATCTTTATTAAATTCATCCGGGGTACGCGAAGTACTGGCCTCCTCCACACCCGAATTGAGCACAATAACTTCGCAGCCCAGATCATTGAGAATCTTAGACAACATCTCAACGGTACTACCGTGGCATAGTCAACTACCAGCTGGAACTTACGCTTACGTACAGTCTCATAATCCACTGCATGATTAAAGCCTTCCAGGTAATGGCCAATCACATCAGTATTGCTTAAAACGTCAATTGCACCAATATCATCGAGATAGACACGACGGAAATCTTCACGGAAGTACAAATTTTCAATCTTGCGCTCAGTAGTTTTATTAATATCCAGGCCATTTTGATCAAAAATTTTAATTTCCACGACACGTTGATCTACAGGAGACGTACTGACATGGACACCACCAGCTGCTTCAGTGGTACGAATAAAGTAGCGTGCCACCGGCAAAGGTACCTGGTTAATATCATGCACATCGATACCCGCGGATGGTAGGCCAGCGTTAATGCCACGCTTAATCATCCGTGACGTACGATGGGTATCGCGATTCAAGCAGACCACAGAGCCCTTAGGAAGGATACCGCCATAGGCCGCACCCAGCTTGGTGGCAAACTCTGGTGTCAGATCCACATTCACCAGGCCAGTTACGCCATAGCGACTAAAGAGACCGCGCCGACCCTGTGATCCCCAGATGATACTGGTATTGACCACAGCTCCTGCCTCAACCTCTTTATCAGGCCAGATCTTGACATTTGGTTGGATAATCGCGCCATCCTGGATAATCGAGTTATCGCCGATAACAGATCCCTCAAACATCACCGCTTTACTCTTGATATTTGAGGAAGAACCAACGATGGCTCCCGCAGTTCGGCGCGATCGCCGATGTACGAATTATTCCAGACAATACTGCGATCCACCTGGGCCCGCTCATCCACGATCGAATAGCTACCAATCATGCTTGGACCATGGATAATAGCGCCAGCGCGCACCTTACAATCACGACCCAGATAGACAGGACCATAGAGCTGGGCATCCTCATCTATCTCAACGCCCTCTTCGCACCAGATATTGTTACCAATATTTTTGGCCGGTATCTCCAGATTAACGTTATGCTGTAGCATATCCGCGTTAGCGCGCATATACTCGCTCAGGCTACCGACATCACACCAGTAGCCCTCAGGGGCCACATAGCCATAGATAGGATCGCCCTGCTTCAACATCATCGGGAAAAGTTCCTGGCTGAAGTCGAACTGCTTATCGCGCTCAAAGTAGGTAAATACCTTGGGGTCAAGGACATAAATGCCCGTATTAATAGTATCGCTAAACACCTCGCCCCAGCTTGGTTTCTCCAGGAATTGCGTGATATGACCTTCTTCGTTCGTGATAATAACACCATATTCCAGAGGATTGTGCACATGGGCAAGGAGGAGAGTAGCGAGAGATTTCTTTTCGTTGTGATATTTAATCAGTTCAGTCAAATCGTAATCAGTAAGGGCATCCCCACTAATTACGAGGAAAGGCTCAGTCAATTGATCTTCGGCATTTTTCACACTACCGGCTGTACCCAGAGGCACGTCTTCCCGGGAGTAGGTAATACGCATTCCTAACTGCGAACCATTGCCAAAGTAGTCTTCAATGTTGCTCGCCAGATACTGAACCGTGACGACGACCTCGGTGATGCCATGACGCTTCAACAGGTTAAGTATATGTTCCATCACAGGTTTGCCTACGATCGGAACCATTGGCTTTGGCCGTCGAATCGTCAATGGTCGTAGCCTCGATCCTTCCCCTCCGGCCATTACAACCGCTTTCATAGAGGCCTCCCTTGAATCAAGGGCGACTTGCATAGTCACCCGAGTTGTTATTGGAAATACAAGGACGGCGTAGCAATGCCACGCCGTCCCATCTGCTCCGCTAGTTTTATTGTACAACATCCACGAAGAGCGCCGCAAGGTCACTTTTCGCGTTAATATCAGACACTACTACCACTCACTAAACCGCCATGTTCTACAAGCCAGCGTACAAAACGATGATGATTTGTCTCTTCAGTTGCCTTGCGCTCCTCATACTCCTGTTGGAGTTGAATGAGCCGCTGAGCTTCGTCTACAGTAAAACCCTCATCCAGGAGGGCATCGATGAGCAGATCCACATATTGCTGCATAAAAAGTCCTCCTTCCTTCGCTTCTACAACTTTACCAACCAGGCGAAGCACCGGACACTTTTACCCGACGACGGTGTTCAGCAGTACAGTCTCCATCACTGAGCCCTGATTGCCTAGATGAACACACATCCTGGTTCGATCAATCGGACGGGAAAGCATGAAGTGCTACTGTCGGTCGGAATACAGATTGCTATCTCTTCCCAATACAGATGAGTTCGGATGAACCACACACATACAGACAGAATAGATTGGGAACAGACAGCACTGTTTATGCAGTTACCGGATTATAGTATCCATAATCATCACGATTATCACCGCTAACTAGATCCAAAATGACCTGTTAGTACAAAGACGCATTGTTCGGCATTAATGGACCACATCATGAGGAAAAGAATGCCGATTGCGCTACTTTGAAACAGATCAACAGTGATACAATGACGGCATGGAGTGCTGATGTAACAGCCACTAGCTTCTTACTACACTACCCTCTTAGCTGTTACTTACACTAGTATAGCATATGGTCGTTCTGTTGTGCCACTTTCTTTACCAGAAGAGCCAGAACAGCCTGCTAGTGTCTCACACGATAGCAGATCGAGCTCACAGGCGAGATAACACACCGGCAGAAATAATCTTCAATAATAGATCTTTCGAGCAAAAACTTATGCATTTTCACATAATATTCACAGGGTACAGTAGAGCATGAAGGCTCATGACAAGCCATTTGTGCGTATCGATCTCTACAATGCCCTGAATGAGTTTTGAGATAAAGCTTGACAACAGTTAAATACCGATGGTACAATATCGTCATCGAAAGGAGGTGGTGTGTAATGGACGAACGTATTCGCTGCACAGGCAGCGGTGTTAAATCCCACACCTTCCAGCAGAGAGGAATTGACCGTTAGGTCGCCTTCTCTCGCACCTGGCTTTGGAGCTTGGTGAGGGTTAAAAGAACACACACTGGCAGGTAGTGCATTACACCTGTCTGTGCAGCACCCCCAGAGCATTGGCGAAAAGACTAATTTGCCCCTGCTCTGGGATTTTTGTAGATCCCGGCAACTCATCAACTAATCGGGCACGCAGACACGCTTCCGTCACGGCTGGTTCCGGTCTATGCGCTTAAATAGCCTGTTCACAAACTAAATACAAAATTTCACATGTTCTCTGTTATCAGGGCTAACAGTGCGTGCTTACTTCCAGATTACTCTATTTTCAATGCGCTTTGGGAACGAAATACATAGATAGAAGTGGTAGAGCTTGGACAACATTGAAAACACCAGATCCAAACCATTAGATGTCGATCAAATTCGTCATCATCTAGGCACTGATACTAGGAACCGGCAAACACCTTGTCTATATCCCGACGGTCGATTCGACAAACTCTGTGGCGATGAACCTGGCTCGGGAAGGGTCAGAAGAAGGGGTAGTGGTACTTACCGACAGTCAAACAGCCGGTAAGGGCAGACAGGGAAGACGCTGGGTGGATGTAGCCGGCTTGAATGTGTTGTCATCTACTGTGCTTCGACCATTATTTCCACCGTACCAACTAGTAATGATCGCCTCACTAGCGGTCGTCGACACTATTGCTGATATCTGTAATATTACTGCAACAATCAAATGGCCAAATGATGTTCTGATTGGTGGGCGCAAGGTCGCTGGTATCCTCATCGAAACCAGTCATGATCATAGCGGCCAGCTTGTTGCTATTCTGGGCATAGGCGTAAATGTCAATGGTCGCGTCACACATTTCGCTACGGAACAACCCTCGCTACAGACCGAACCAGGGCTTTTAAAATTAGCCACCACACTTGAGGTAGAGAGTGGTCATGTAGTGAGTCGTGAAATGTTTATCACTCGCTTGCTATACCAGATTGAGCACCGCTATCTGGCGCTACAGCAAGAAGCACACAAGACCACGGCCAATGCGCATGGGCCCATCTCTCGCTTGATACGCGAGCAATGGCGTAATCAACTTTCGACACTGGGCCGTACCGTGCAGGTACGCCAGGGCTCGAAGCTACTCAGCGGCGTGGCTGAGGACGTGAATGACCAGGGAGAGTTGTTACTCCGCAGTCATTCTGGTGAATGTATCGCTATTACCTGGGGAGATATTGAGTAACCCACTTCACTCTGCTTCTCAGGCCTTGGAGAGATGAACAAGTTAAGTCGGAGGCAGCCCCTCCATCGTACAAAACGAGAGGATACAATATATGGAGTCACAGGAAATCTTCCTCACTAATGACGGATTACAGCGTGCAGCCCATCAACTCGAGTTCTTACGCACCGTCAAGCGTGCTGAAATCGCGCAATATCTTCATGATGCTAAAGAATCAGGCGATGTCATTGATAATGCAGCATATGAAGAAGCCAAAGGTCAGTACGCTCGGCTCGAAGGTCGCATCTCGGAACTAGAAGAAATGCTGGCCCGCGCACAACTCATTGATGATGTACACAGCGACGTCGTTTCTCTCGGCTCCGTCGTCCATCTAGAGGCAAACAATGGTCGTTCCTATCGATACAAACTGGTAGGCGCTTTCGAGGCTGACCCTGGCTCAGGGCGTATTTCGAATGAATCACCTGTCGGCAAAGCATTGCTGGGTCATAAAGCAGGCGACATGGTCATTGTCTCCACCCCCGGTGGTGTCAAAGAGTATACCATCATCACGATCGAATAACACAGGGCAACTTCAAACCCGACCTCGATTATAAACCTACGACCTGATTGGTAGAGAAATATTACCAGCAGGTCGATTTTTATTGCTGAAATACATTTATAAGGAAAACAATGCTACAATAAATCAAGTGTGCCAGCATTACAAGCTCTTGCATCCAGGCTAAGAATGTGTCTTATCCTCATGATCGCCGCGCTCTCCACGCCTGCGTTTGAGCGCCAAAGGCGCACAAGAAATAAAGCTCGGACGCGCCAGCACACGTCCGCACAAGAGCGGCACGCTTCCCATGATGATTAGGAGGAAGACACAGGCTAAAATAAATTTAGAAGGTTAGAGATCACGATGGCTGAAGAACGAGACATACGTATCCAACACTTAGAGGCATTAAGAAAACTGGGCATTAACCCCTATCCCAATGCAGTTGAGCGTACACACTCCATTGCCGACGTAATCAAGGACTTCGATACGCTGGCCGGGCCCGACAAATCTTACACCCTGGTCGGGCGCATACGTTTACTGCGCGAAATGGGAAAAGCCTCCTTTGCTCAAATCGAGGATGGGACAGGTCGTATCCAGGTCTATATACGCATTAACGATATAGGGGCCGACACCTATCAACTCCTCAAGCTGCTCGACCTGGGCGATTTCATCCAGGTAAGTGGCTTCCTGTTTTATACGCGTACCGGCGAAAAAACTCTGCATGTACAATCATTACGTGTCCTGTCCAAAAGCCTGCGCCCCTTGCCAGAAAAATATCATGGTCTGGAAGATAGAGATACTCGCCAGCGCAAGCGCTACCTCGACCTCATTGCCAATGGGGATGAGATCAAAAATATCTTTGTCACGCGCAGTCGCATGATCACAGCCATGCGCCAGTTTTTGGACAATGAGCATTTTGTCGAGGTCGAAACACCTATCTTACAACCACTCTATGGCGGGGCTAATGCGCGTCCATTTACTACCCATCACAATACATTGGATCGAGACTTATTCTTACGCATCGCTATTGAGCTCTACCATAAACGCCTGCTGGTTGGCGGCTTTGAGCGCGTGTATGAGATCGGACGCAACTTCCGTAACGAAGGCATCGACCGGAGCCACAATCCAGAGTTCACAATGATCGAGTTCTACATGGCTTACGCCGACTACAATCACACGATGGCACTGGTCGAAAATATGCTGGCATTTATCGCCCAACAGGTCAAAGGGTCAACGCATATCACATATCAAGAAACCGATATAGATCTCGCGCCACCCTGGAAACGCTATCCGCTATTGGATGCCATTCACCAGTTTACAGGCATCGATGTGCGCAAGTATCCAGACCGGGATAGCCTGGCCGCCGAGATGCGGGCCAGACATTTTGAGGTAGATCCCCGCTTGGGATATGGACGCCTGATCGATGATCTCAAGAGCGCGATGTTCCGCCAGGGTCACCCAGAACTGCGCCAGGCACTCTTCCTGGTTGACTATCCCGAAGATGTCTCGCCGCTAACTAAACAGCATCGCTCACTTCCAGGATTAGTGGAGCGCTTTCAACCGTTTATTGGTGGCCTGGAATGTGGCAACGCGTACACAGAATTAAACGATCCCTTAGACCAGCGAGCCCGTTTTGAGGATCAGGCTCGCCAGCGGGCACAGGGAGATGATGAGGCCCAGGTATTGGATGAAGATTTCCTGGAAGCACTTGAGGTAGGAATGCCTCCTACCAGTGGAGTTGGCCTGGGCATTGATCGGCTGGCCATGCTGCTGGCTAATCAAGAATCGATTCGCGATGTCATCCTCTTCCCCACTATGCGCAAGACCGCCGAAGAACAATCATAAGCAACCAGATAGCAAGAAAGGCGATACGCACAGGTTCGCCTTTCTTGCTATCTGGTTGCTGCTCTATTTCCGCTTTTGGCTTTCTTCATAGCATCTTTTTAGCAGATCATACTCTTTATATTCTGGTTAAGATAGAGAGTTATTTATGGGGAGGTAGATAGATGTGGGGCGACATAATACGAGGGTCCTGCCAGCAATTATTAGATATCCTTTTCCCCCCGCAATGCGTACAGTGTCAGACCAGCGGTGCGATACTTTGTCCACGTTGCCTCGCCAGCATTTCCTGGTTCATGCCACCCCTATGCCACACCTGTGGCTTACCACAAAGCGGTACAGACCTGTGTACGCGTTGCCAATATCAACCTCTGCAGCTAAATGGTGTGCGAGCAGTTGGCAGCTATCAGGAACCTCTCCGCTCTAACATACGGGCGCTTAAATACCAGGGCAATACCCGTCTGGGCGAACCACTGGGTAAACTGCTGGCACAGGCTTACATCAAACACGGGATACGTGCCGATTTGATTATTCCATTACCACTCCATCAGGAAAAACTGCAACAACGCGGCTATAATCAATCTCAACTATTGGCAGAATCTTGCGCACGTCAGTTACAATTGCCACTACAAACTACACTGGTACGCCGTATCCGCACTACACCGGCCCAGGTAACATTAACAGCCCGGCAACGACGCGCAAATTTGCAGGGAGCATTTTGTTGTGCCCCGGATCCTACAACCCAATCATTGTTTAACCGTAGAATTCTTGTCATCGATGATGTCTGCACCACAGGAGCGACGCTAGAAGCCTGTGCAGCACCACTCTTTGAGGCTGGAGCACGAGAAGTGTGGGGACTGGTACTGGCACGACCGACAAGGTAAAGTGCTAACAGAAAAATAGCCATAAGGACAGCCGTACTTCCGTGCTATATATATCCGTAAAGAGATAAAATTTACTATACTACACAAGGATGATTGATTTATACAAGCATTTATTGAGTCAAACATAGTGTTATACGCAACGATTTTTTTTAAAATGTTCTGCAAGAGATTGACGACCAAGTGTGCTATAATAAGACACACAAGAGTTCCAAATGCAATGCCAGGTAACCTGAGTGCCAATGCTACAGCTATCTCAGGTATTACCGTTGCATACTCATTCTTAGAGAGGAGCCCCCATGTTGACTAATGGAAAATGGCTCAGAACGAGCGTTTTCTGGCTCCTGATCTTGCCAATCGCTGTTCTGATCATTGTCTTTATCTTCCGTCCACAAACTTATGTAAAGTCAGTTCCGGTCTCAACCATCCTGAGTCATCTAAAGACAGATGTTGCAAGCAAGCAACTTGATACACTCACTGTGACCAACGGAACGATTACTCTGATCAGGGGACAAACAGCGAATGCTCCACAGGAAGCAGCGACCATCGACAGCACTTTTGATGTCACGCAAGTGCTTAAAGAGAATAATATTGACTATGCCAATCCTGAGTTACTTAAATTACAATTTGAGTCTCCGAGCCCCATCTGGGGTTGGCTCGCCGCAATAGCAGGCTTTATTCCATTCATCTTACTGGGTATCATCCTACTTCTGATGTTCCGCCAGGCACAGGGAAATAATAATCAAGCAATGTCCTTTGGCAAGAGTCGTGCACGTATCTTTATGGGTAATAAGCCTTCAGTCACCTTTACAGACGTAGCTGGTGTTGAAGAGGCCAAACAAGAGTTACAGGAGATTGTCGAATTTCTGAAATTCCCTGAGAAATTCGCGGCCCTGGGGGCACGTATTCCCAAAGGTCTACTGCTGGTTGGACCTCCTGGAACTGGAAAGACGCTGATCTCACGTGCTGTTGCCGGTGAGGCCGGGGTCCCATTCTTTAGTATCAGCGGCTCAGAATTTGTGGAGATGTTTGTAGGTGTAGGTGCCAGCCGTGTGCGAGATCTCTTTGAACAGGCCAAGCGCAATAGCCCCTGCATCGTCTTCGTGGATGAGATTGACGCGGTAGGTCGCCAGCGTGGTGCCGGCCTGGGCGGCTCCCACGATGAGCGCGAACAGACCTTAAATCAAATTCTGGTAGAGATGGACGGTTTTGATACCAATACTAATGTGATTGTGATTGCCGCCACTAATCGTCCAGATGTGCTGGATCCAGCATTATTGCGACCTGGACGTTTCGATCGGCAGGTAGTACTGGATCGTCCCGATATTCGTGGTCGAATTGCCATTCTACAGGTGCATGCCAAGGGAAAACCCCTGGACTCCGATGTATCACTGGATGTGCTGGCCAAGCAGACGCCCGGCTTTTCTGGTGCGGATGTGGCCAATCTCTTAAATGAGGCAGCCATCCTGGCCGCACGGCGCAATAAACGAAAAATCGGCATGAGCGAGATGGAAGAGGCGATTGATCGCGTGGTAGCTGGTCCGGCTCGAAAAAGTCGCATTATCAGTGAACGTGAAAAGTCCATTACGGCCTATCACGAGGTGGGGCATGCTCTGGTGGCCCGTATGTTGCGCAATACCGATCCGGTCCATAAAGTCTCCATTGTGGCACGTGGCCAGGCGGGTGGCTTTACAATGTTGCTACCCACAGAGGACCGCTACCTGTGGAGCAAACCTCAATTTGAGGATATGCTGGCTTACGCCCTGGGTGGACATGTGGCCGAGTTGATTACCTTCGGGGAGGTAACCACTGGCGCATCGAACGATATTGAACGTGTCACAAAAATCGCACGCTCAATGGTCACCGAATATGGTATGAGCAGCCGCATCGGTCCAATGGCCCTGGGGCACAAAGACGAACTGGTATTCCTGGGTCGCGACTTTGGTGAGCAGCGCAATTATAGTGAGCAGACGGCCCGCGAAATCGATGAAGAGATCCGGCGTATTATCCAGGAAGCTTTTGATAAAGCTTCTAGCATTTTAATGCAGAATAAAAGTCGCCTGATTATGATCAGCGAGCGTTTAATTAAAGAAGAAACGCTTGAGGGTCCTCTCTTTGAATCACTTTTCAATCAGCCTTTAGCTGAGGATATGCAGGATGATGGGCAGGCTATCGAGACAACTATCTACGATGGCCGCTACTCAAATGGCAGTGATCAAAAAGGATTGCCCCAGCCAAGGAGCTCCTATCCCTTACCACCACAGCTGCAGCCACCATATAGTAGCGATACTACAAATACTTCACTCTAAAAAAGAAAAAGAGGCGGTCTGCCTTTACTACGAGAGTAGGCCAGATCGCCTCTTTTTTATGCAACAACATATGAAATTTTTGGGCGCTACAGGCACGAACCGTCAGGGATTACAGGCCGAACAGCACGTTATTCAAATCTATTTCCAACCCTAAATTCGACTTGAAATAGCTCCCCCAAAGTCGACAATTCTGGTACAATCATCTCATTAACCTCATAAGTTTTGAGGCTAGTTAGCTCATCTGTTTAAGCGGCATTTAAATGCCTGCCATTAATTTAGAATGTGTCTTACTCCCATCATCATGGGAAATGTGCCACTCTTGCGTGGACGTGCGCTGGCGCGCCCGAGCTTTTTCCTTGTGTGGTGCAAAAAAGTGCGCTGGGCGCACTTTTTTGCACCACACAAGAAGACTTCTTGAGCGCCTTTGGCGCTCAAACGCAGGCGTGAAGATCATGAGGATAAGACATATTCTTATACAAATAAATATGCAAGTTTATTAATAAACGAAAGGGAGCGCGCATGGTTAATGTGGGCATGGGAGAACTTGTAGAGATTATTCTACCAGTCCATGATATGAATCTACAGGTTGCATTCTATCGCGACATACTAGGACTACATGTCTATGAGCCAGAAGGCGTGCAAGATTTTCGAGACTTTTATGATGTGAAGTTATATACAGGTACCTGTATGTTAGTCTTACACGTCGTCCGGGGCGAGGAAATTGTAGGCGAGAATGCACCAAAGCTTGTTTTTCGCGTAGCTGATCTACGCCAGAGCCGTACATTGCTGCTTGAGCAGAATATCGAGATCAGCGAGATCCGCTCACCTGAGATTGGTCAGTTAATCTGTGATGGCAAAGATCCAGAGGGCAATATTTTTTCTCTGGAGAGCAGTGATCAAACCGCGCAACTACCCATTCCAGTAACATCGCAACCCGGCCGCGCTCCTACCTATGTTTCGATTAATTCACATCGGGGCCGCAGCATCACTTTATTGCGGGATAATAAGATACTTATCGCCTTAGAGGTGCTGGGCATCATGTTGCTAAACATTGCCAGGACATCATTTAATCTGGTCAGTTTTATGACTATCTTTCTGGTCATTATGGCCCTGCTCTGGTTGCGCGGCAGCAGTTGGAGCCAGATGGGGCTACGCACACCACTACGCTGGCGCTTCACTATCCTATCAGGCTTGATCGGTGGCCTGATCTTATTTGCGATCAGCACACTGGTGGTTGGACCTATCGTTACCGCCATCACCCACACCACACCAGATACCCAGGTATTCAATACAGTGCGAGGTAATCCTGGAGAATTATTTACAACGCTCATCAGTATATGGAGTACCGTTGCCTTTGGAGAAGAACTGGTCTATCGCGGCTACCTTTTCAATCGGATCGCCGATATATTTGGCGGTGGAGGCGCAGGTTGGACCATTGCGCTCTTTGGGCAGGCCATCATCTTTGGGTCCTCACATATCTATCAAGGGATGGCGGGAGTACTGCTAACCGGAGCCTACGGCTTTCTATCTGGGATATTCTATCTACTCTATAAACGTAATCTCTGGCCATGTGTAATTGCCCATGGCCTGATTGACACCATTTCTATTGTGCTTACATTCCTTGGCTGGGCTTAGTGTTACCGTTAAAGCATCTGGCAGGGGGTTGTCCATAGAGATCACCTCATAGTACAATGGGAAGAGTAAAGAGTTCCAGGTACTTCGTCCCTTTGGCAGGCAACATACATCCGGGAACCGAGGTATTGACCTGGAGCTTTTTCTATTGCCGTTGGTGTTCTGTTCTTCCAGGCACATGACACATGCACGTATACCTGCATTTTCTCAAACACGTTCATCTATTTCAGAAGCAAGCACATATACAGAACATCATTTATTAATGATATATTGGATGAAGAGGAGCGGTCTATGACAACAACAGAGCTGAATCAACGCGACTGGGTCACCCTTGAGCAAAAATATTATCAAGGCACATTTAAACGCCACCCGATTACACTTGTACGCGGTGAAGGCACACGTGTATGGGATAGTGAAGGCAAGAGCTATCTCGATTTTGTGGCTGGGATTGCAGTCAATGTTCTGGGTCATTGTCATCCTGCTGTTGTCGAAGCTGTTCAACAACAGGTGACACAACTTGTACATGTTTCTAACCTCTACTATAATGTGCGTCAGATTGAGCTGGCTGAGCTACTGGGCATTCAGAGCGAGGGTATGCGCTCATTCTTCTCCAATAGCGGTGCCGAAGCCAATGAGGGGGCAATAAAACTCGCTCGTAAGTATGGTCGCTTGCACCGTAACGGGCCTACGAGATCATTAGTATGGAGAATAGCTTCCATGGGCGTACCATGGCAACCACGGCCGCGACCGGCCAGGCTGCTTACCAGGCAACCTGGGCTCCCCTACCAGATGGTTTTAAACAGGTTCCATTTAATGATCTTGAAGCGATTAAACAGGCGACCAGCGACAAAACCGCGGCTATTCTGATTGAAGCGGTCCAGGGTGAAGGCGGCATCTGGCCAGCATCCCAGGAATTCATGCAAGGCTTGCGGGCCTGGTGTGATGAACAGAACCTCGTGCTCATCTGCGATGAGGTCCAGGCTGGCTCAGGACGTACCGGGAAATTCTTCAGCTGGCAACACTATGTACGCCCTGATATTGTCACTATGGCCAAGGGCCTGGCCGGTGGCGTACCGATAGGTGCTATGCTAACCGGTCCACGCACAGATCTGTTTGTGCCAGGCGATCATGGCACCACTTTTGGTGGGAATCCTATTGCCTGTGCCGCCGGCATTGCCACCGTCAAGACGATCACCGAGCAAAATTTACTCGATAATGCAACCAGAATGGGCGAATACTGGAAAGAAAAACTAGAACACCTCTGCGCTAAATACCCATTCATCGATAGCCCACGCGGTATTGGTCTGATGCGGGCCGTCAATGTAAAACATGGCCTGGGACCTGTGATTGTACAAAAAGCTATGGAACATGGGCTGCTCCTCAATAGCACCAATCCACAGACCCTGCGCATGATTCCGCCTTTGATCTTGAACACCGCCGATATCGATGAGGCAACCGAACTGCTTGACACCACCCTGGCAGAAGTAGCAGAATTGCCTGCCGCCCAGGCTTAAATCCAAAAGAAAAAAGATGGATGACACAGTTGTGTCACCCATCTTTTTTCTTTTACAGACTCCGAGCTATATCCTACCATCTCTCGTTTGTGGTGTGAGAAGATGTCCATTCTTTCCTGTGTGTAGTGTGTGGTGGTCGGCCGCAGCCGACCACCACACACTACACACTCCCAACCCGGCGCCGCAGGCGCCAACGAGGAACAGTAAAAAAAAAGCCCTGTATAAATCGGGATATATTTTGACACATAATTATATGCAATGCTATAATTATGTGATTATATTCTCCTCAACCATATCTAAAGTTCAGATATTGCAGGGTTGTGGCACAGCGTCGTGCACAGGTGGATGGGCAAGAAATACTTCAATAACCATTCAGCTTTTTCTACTGGCAGCAAATATTCATTATCTACTATGTGCAGGAGTTCTTTGTGAATAGCGATAGACAATCTTCAGTAATGCCTTCTATTATGACGGAAGAAAAAAAGAAAATTAAACGCGATTTCCGCTTCATAGATATGCTTTTCTACACCATCGCAGCCATTCTTGGTATTGATACATTGGGAGCCGTCTCTTCCTATGGTGGTCAGGCGCTATTCTGGATTCTCTTTTCGGCCATCACATTTCTCCTTCCCTACGGGCTTTTAGCGGCAGAGCTAGGAAGTGCCTTCCCACAAGAGGGAGGGGTATATGAGTGGAGCAGCCGGGCCTTCGGACGCTTTTACGCGGCGCTAACCACTATGTTCTACTGGATTTCAAATCCACTCTGGATCGGTGGCACCATGTTTGTTACGGTGATTACCTCCATTAAACTCTTCTGGTTCGGCAACATCAATACGTTACTGGGTGGCAATAAAATCACCGACACAGTATTCACTATTTTGATCTCACTGGTGTTTATCTGGGGCACTATCATCTGTGTACTCTTGCCAATGCGTAGTGGGAAATGGCTCTCGATCATCGGCTCGATCCTTAAACTGGCCCTACTGGGACTCTTTGTCATCCTGGCGTTAGGGCTGCTGCTCCAAGGACATGCTCCAGGTGCACATTTGCAAGCACGAGACTTTATGCCCACCGGCGATTGGAGTCTGATTATCAGCGGCATACTTCCTCTGCTCATTTTTAAATGGACCGGCTTTGAGGTACAGAGTGGCGCGGGTGAAGAGATGCACAATCCACAGCGCGATGTACCACGCTCACTCCTGGGAGCTGGTAGTGTGGCACTGGTTGCCTATACAATCCCGATTGCGGTCATTCTACTGGCACTGAATAAACAACAAATTGCCAATTCAAGCGGCTTTTTGCAGGCTATTAGCAATGTATTTGTTATCTTGCCTGCTCCGTTGATGATTGTGTTAAAAATCATCCTGGTTCCCGCCATCACGATTACCATGGCCTCAAGTGGCGCTACCTGGATGGGTGGTGCTAACCGTACTTATGCCATCGCGGCCCTCGATCATGCCGCGCCCAGAGCATTAGGACGCTTTAGCGCGCGCTATGGCACCCCAATAACAACAACAATTTTGTGCGGAGTTATCGCCACGATAGCAATGGTAGCCACGGTCCTGATCACTACTTTTGGTGATGGTTCCGTGCAGTCCCTCTTCGCCCTGGTACTCGGCTTCACCGTATCAATCAATATCCTGTCCTACCTCTTCATCTATCCAACCTTCCTGGTATTGCGCTATAAATATCCTCAAGTCAAGCGCCCTTATCGCGTGCCTGGAGGAAAGATTGGAGCCTGGCTGGTCACCATACTCACGACCGCATATGCCTTGGTCGCGGTCATCTTTATGCTGTTCCCCACGAATGAGGTCATTCAGCTTTCAAACGTGGCACGCCTGCCATATGAAGCCACCCAGTTAACCGCGCTGGGAGCCATCGTCTTACTGGCGATTGTCTTCTACTTCTGGGGCAAACGTGAACAGAAGCAAGAAGAACAGCAAGCCCAGCTATCTGCTACGACCACTGAAAAGTCGCCAGTAGCTGTTATTGATTAAGATTTCTAGAACCATAAGCAGAAGACCCCCACGCTTCCCAAAGGAGGCATGGGGGTCTTCTGCTTATGCTCTGTTTAGCTACGCATAGCAATACGGGTAATTGCCATACTAGCCACCTCTTTGACTGTTCTGCGCCGTAGATCCGGCTTATCAGCCGAAACGGGTGTTTCATCGGCTTGCAGGAGGGCGAGTTGCGGCAAGGCTTGTTGTGCTCCCAGAAAGCCAAGGGCTTCGGCGGCATTGGCTCGCACATGACTGTTATCATCGCTGAGTTTGCTCAACAGCGGGACGATAGCCCGCATGTCTCTGCAGCGTCCAAGAGCTTCTGCTCCCATTGCACGCACCTTCGGATGTGGATCAGATAAGGTATGGATCAGAGGTATGACAACGCTGCTGTCAGGCATATCAGCCAGGGCCAGGGCGACATGCCAGCGCACATAATAATTGTCATCAGCCAGTTGGCCTAGTAAAGGCTCAAGGGCACGCCTATCACCAAACCGGCCCAGAGCCGTTGCAGTTGCAGCCTGGACATAGTGGGAGAGCCCCTGACTCTTATCAGATAACCAGGGGAGTAAAGCCAGCAGGATACAGGAGATATGCTGCACATGCTTGCATCCAAGTATTCCCAGGGTTTTAATCATGTATGAGCGCAGAAAACTGTCAGAGGTGGTCGTCAGGGCTCCTACTAACGGCTCGATAGCTCGCTCATCACCCAGGTGACCCAGGGCGATAATAGACTCCTGGCGGACACGTTCCTCATCATCCTGCATAGCTCGTTGCAACAACGGCTCTACGGCCTGGAAATCATTTAAAGAGCCCAGGGCCTCGATGATCTCGATACGTTCATAATACTGGGATTCTGGCAGCAAGGTCAGCAAGGGACCAACCGCGCGGCTATCCCCCAGCAAAGCAAGCGCATGGATAGCTTCCACGCGCACACGTTCTTTTTTATCGTTAAGGGCCAGGATGAGCGGCAAGACAGCGCGCTGATCGCAGAGGAGTCCAAGGGCTTCCGCAGCATGACAACGCGCGTCTGTATACTCATCGTGTAGCATAGAAATCAAAGGTTCTACGGCCCGATAATCACCAAGTTTTCCCAGGGCTTCGGCGGCCTGGGCGCGTATATATCTATCTTCATCCCTGGTGGCAATAAGCAGTGCGACCACGGCACGCTTATCCCCGAGCTCTCCCAGAGCTTCAGCCGCGCAATAGCGCATATCCGATGATTTACTGGCCAGGGCGGCCAGCAAGGGTTCAAGGGCGGCCTGGCCAAACGCAGCCAGTGTCTGGCTAGCTACCAGGCTGACCTCGCCCGTCTCATTCTCGAATAAAGCTATCAGTGAGCTAATTGCGCGCGGATCGCCCAACTCGCCTAAAGCATAGATCGTTTCCAGGCGACGTTTCTGTTGCGGGTGATGAAGTGTGGTTAGTAATTCTTGCAAAAGACTGTCATCATGGGACGACAAAGCAGCTTGAACAGAGCTTGCCTCAACATTGAAAGCTACTGCCACAGGCTCTCCGCCCTCCTCACCATCGCTATCCCGGCGCTCGCTACTGCTATGAACCGGAACAATGTCATCGTCACTATTTAGATCGGCAAGGAACCGCTCTAAAGAATGCCTTATATCTATCATAATGTTCCTTAAATTCTCTTTACATAGAAAAGGGGTAAATTTATGCTGCGATCATATCTACCTATACAAGTAATGTACGATTGCAACATATTCCACTAACACTACGTCCTCTGACCTGCCACCCCTCACAATATTATCCAAAAATCGATAAATTAAACTCTGCGATTAAGATGCTGATGAACTCACCCCTTGACTCTCTTCCACAGACTGTTATACTAATATGTGTGGAAGATATCAAATAAGGATACTCTTTCAACACAAATGACAGCTTGTTCTTCTGGCAACTGGCGATAGAGTGGAATAACCACGAGGAAGCCCGGAGAACTGAACACAACAGTCGCTCGCCTGGGCTGGATATATGAAGAAACGTCTCATGACGTTTTTGGAATATTGACAGCAAAGGAGTAGCGACGATGTCTACAATCGCCACAGAACAGTCTCTGCTGGTTCGCTATCTAAACAGCCTCAATGGTCAAACTCCCAACTCTGCTGCGGCGGCTTTTTATGCTTCTCTTGACCAGATCAATAGCATTTCGCCCACCATCGCGACGGGAATTATTCAAGAACTACACGATCAGCGCAGCAACTTGAAAATGATTGCCAGCGAAAATTATAGCTCGCTTGCCACGCAATTGGCAATGGGTAACCTCTTAACCGATAAATATGCTGAGGGCTATCCTAACCATCGTTTCTATGCTGGCTGCGATAACGTGGATGCCATTGAGTCTGAGGCGGCCCAGCTGGCCCAGGAGCTCTTTGGCGCGGATTACGCCTATGTGCAGCCACATTCCGGAGCCGATGCTAACCTGGTTGCCTTTCTGGCTATTCTCTCAGCTAAAGCACAAAAACCGGTCCTAGCAGAATTGGGACAGGAAGATCCATCCAAGCTGTCGCGAGAAGATTGGAATAAGGTCCGCGAAGTCGTGCACAATCAGCGCTTACTTTCCCTGGACTATTATTCTGGTGGACACCTCACCCATGGTTATCGCCATAACATCTCCAGCCACCTCTTCGATGTCTATACGTATTCTGTCGATCCACAGAGTGGCCTGATCGACCTGGATCAACTGCGCAAACAGCTGCATGAAGTCCGACCATTGATCCTGCTGGCTGGTTACAGTGCCTATCCTCGTAAACTGAATTTTGCCCGCATGCGTGAGCTGGCGGACGAGGTGGGGGCCGTGCTGATGGTAGATATGGCCCACTTTGCGGGTCTGGTAGCTGGCAAAGTCTTCACAGGCGATTTTGATCCTATTCCGCATGCACATGTAGTTACATCCACCACCCATAAGACATTGCGTGGACCACGTGGTGGCCTGGTGCTGTGCAAAGCAGAGTTCGCCGAATGGGTTAACAAGGGTTGTCCCGCCATGCTGGGTGGTCCCTTGCCCCATGTGATGGCCGCGAAGGCGATTGCTTTCCGCGAAGCCTCAAAGCCCGAGTTCCAGACCTATGCCCAGAAAATCGTCGAGAACTCGGCGGCCCTGGCCGAGGCCTGCGTTGCCGAAGGCTTGAACGTCCTTACGGGCGGCTCAGACAACCATCTACTCCTCATCGATGTCGCCAAAACATTTGGTCTGACCGGTCGGCAGGCCGAGTCGGTTCTGCGCGAATGTAAGATTACCTTGAACCGCAACTCCCTGCCATTCGATGCTAATGGCCCCTGGTATACCAGTGGCTTGCGCATTGGCACACCAGCAACCACCACCCTGGGCATGGGACCTGATGAGATGCGCGAGATCGCCAGCATTATCAAGCTCGTCCTCAGCAACGTCACAGCGGCGAAGGCCGCCAGTGGCAAGAAGAGCCTGACCAAATATATTCTGGATGAGCAGATTCTGGCCGAGGCTCAGCAGCGTGTACAGAGCCTGCTGGCTCGCTATCCACTCTATCCCGAGCTGAATCTTGATCTTGTTCAGTCAGAAGCGCCCACGATCAGCACACACTAAGCACCCACTAAGATGTGAACTGCTACTACTCACGGTAAAATGTGAGTGGTAGCACAACTTTGCAGACACAGATACAAGCCCATAGCATCAGAGGAAAACAGAGCAAATCATGACAAACAACGAATTGACCCTGCGATATGGATGTAACCCACATCAGAAACCTGCCCGCGTCTTTGCGAAAAATGGCGAGCTGCCTTTTAGCGTTCTCAATGGCGCTCCCGGCTATATTAATCTGCTGGATGCGCTCAACTCGTGGCAACTGGTGAGAGAGCTCAAAACGGTACTACAATTGCCTGCCGCCGCCTCTTTCAAGCATGTAAGTCCTGCCGGTGCGGCCGTTGGCCTGCCTTTGAGCGATGAGCTCAAAAAGGCATATGACGTGGATGATCTGGAGCTCTCCCCGCTGGCCACCGCCTATGCCCGTGCCCGGGGAGCCGACCGACTCTCATCCTTTGGAGATTGGGCCGCCCTCAGTGATGTGGTGGATGTGCCAACCGCGCGCCTGTTAAACCGTGAGGTCTCTGATGGTGTGATCGCGCCTGGATATGAGCCAGAAGCCCTGGAGATCCTGCGCAAAAAGCAGAAGGGGCGCTATATCGTCCTGCAGATCGATCCAAACTATGAACCAGCAGAGTTCGAGCAGCGCGAGGTCTTTGGTGTCACCTTCGAGCAGAAGCGCAATACCAGCCTGGCCAGTCCCGAATGGTTTAGCCATATTCCCACTAAAAATACTGAGTTACCCGAGGCAGCCAAACGCGATCTGCTGATCTCTTTAATCGCGCTCAAATATACCCAGTCGAACTCGATCTGCTTCGCGGTAGATGGACAGTGTATTGGCATCGGAGCGGGCCAGCAGTCGCGCATCCAATGTACACGTCTGGCAGCTTCAAAGGCCGCTATCTGGTACCTGCGCCTGCATCCAAGAATCGCCGAATTGCGCTGGAAACCCGGCATCAAACGCCAGGACCGCGTCAACGCCATCGATCTTTATCTGCGCGATGATGTGACACCAATCGAGCTCGAACAGTGGAAAGAGAATTTTGAAGAGGTGCCACAGCGCCTGACCGCTGACGAGAAACAGCAGTGGTTGAAGACCCTCACCGGGGTAGCTCTGGGATCAGATGCCTTCTTCCCTTTCCGCGATAGCATCGATTGTGGAGCGATGTATGGGGTGAAGTATATCGCCCAGCCCGGTGGTTCGCTGCGCGACGATAATGTTATCGAAGCCTGCGACGACTATGGTATGGTCATGGCCTTTACTGGAGTACGCCTCTTCCATCACTAGACCACCCGGATTGATGTCACAACACTAACCAGGCGCCAATCAGACAAAAGAGAAGCTGCTGGATCAGCAATACAACTGATCCAGCAGCTTCTCTTTTGTCTGATAAATTTATAACAATTAAACTTTTTCTGGATAGGCGGCCTGTTCAGCATCCACAACTTCTACTTTTTGCGCCGGGGTCTTGCCAACCACGCGACCAAGCAGGAAAGTAATCAGGCACAGGAACACCACAAAACCCAGGCCAATACGGAGGCCAAATCTATCGGAGACAAAACCAATCACCGGCGGGCCAATCAGAAATCCCACATAGCCACAGGTTGAGACGGTAGCGATAGCGATCTCGGCCGATCCAGTAGAGCTCCGACCAGCGGCACTTAGGACGAGTGGGAACAATACAGCCAGTCCTAAACCGACCAGGCCAAGGCCAACGATCACAACCGGGGTCCAGACAAAGAGTAAGCCCAGGCCAAGGCCCAAAGCAGCCAGGAGTCCACCCAGACACACCAGGAACGCTGGCCCGAGCCGCGCTGCAATATAGTCACCAACGCCGCGACCTATGGCCATACATAATGAGAAGACCGCGAAGCCAGCAGCAGCCAATCCAGCCCCCGAGTGCACAGTACCGGAGAGATAGACGGCACTCCAATCGGACATCGCTCCTTCACTGATTAAGGCACAAAAGGCAATCGCGCCCAGTGCAATCAAGGTACCTGAAGGTCGCGCAAACAAGGCTTTCTTTTTGTGCGGCTCGGCCTTCCCTGCCTGCTCACTGACAGGAGATGAGGGCAAGAGGAAGCGCGAGGCCACCAGGACCTCAATAACGGCCAGGATAGCGATCAGTAAGAAATGAGTCAGAGGGCTAACATTATATGAAGCAAAAATACCACCCACAAAGGCACCAGCCAGTGCACCAACGCTATAGCAGGCGTGAAAAGAATTAAAGATAGGTTTTCCATATTGCTGTTCGACGGCTGCCCCCTGCAGGTTCATGGTGACATCCATCGATCCATTAAAGCCACCCAGAAAGACTAATGCTACACTCAGCCAGAGTAAATTAGGGGCGACAGCTAACATTGGTAGTGTAATACATAAACCAATGGCGGATAATGTAGTAATAAGGGCACTACCAAAGCGCACCGAGATACGCCCGGCCACATTCATAGCCAGCAAGGCTCCTACAGCCGCACCAAGCAGAGCAATACCTAACTGGCCGGGCGGCAAATTCAATTTTGTCTGGATAGCAGGAATACGTGTTGCCCAGGTAGCAATCACTGTTCCATTGCTGAAAAAAAGAGCGATAACGGCTGCCCGCGCAATAAGCACCCTGCGCCTATCTACCTGCTTATAATTTGAGACCATATCAACCTTTCATTCTCAACACATTGTTCACTTTAAAATCATCCATATACCACCCCATCTCCCTCTACAAACCCGCATCAAATTGCAGTACTACTTCTATAATAACCGCATAAATGCGCAAAATCAAGGAAAATATTGCGTTTTTCTGCGTTAACATAGCGTAAAATCGCATGGCAAGCCTTATGATAAGGCTAAGTAAAAGGTAAAAACCATAATTTGGCACAGAATAACATGTGATCATCAGGGATCAACGAGCTCAAGTGACGATTTTTTGCCAGCCAATCATCACCTGAGCACTCTAAAAAAGATGTATAAAACTATAAGAAATCAGATGGCTTATTTGAATGCTGCATGCTGGCGGGAACGTTGCTGCTGTTTCAAGCGTTCTTCCTCATAAGCCTGCATACTGACACTCAGGCCACGCTCCGCCAGTATTTTCTGGGTCAGATCAAGTGGAAAACCAAAGGTATCATACAGCTTAAATGCCTCAGGACCTGGTAGTGTGCGCTGGCCAGCTTGTGTCAATTGCTGGCACACCTCCTCCAGAAAACGCAATCCTCTGCTTAAAGTGCGCTGGAAACGTTTCTCTTCAGCCGTTAGAAGCGCCTGAATATCAGCACTACTTTGCTGTAGTTCAGGATACTGCTGGCCAAGTATATCGATACTCACCTGCGCGACCGATGCCAGAAAGGGCTGCTCCAGACCCAGGGTACGTCCCATATACGCCGCCCGCCGGATCAGGCGCCGCAAGACATAGTCGCGACCATTATTGCCAGGAACGACATGATCCGCAATCAAAAACGCCAACGACCGGCTGTGATCCGCAATCGCATTATACGTTGGCTGATGTTGTTGATAATGTGCATTGCCTTGCCGGTTGAGCTCCAGCAAACGCTGCAAGATGGGTAGAAACAGATCGGTCTCATAGCTGCTCTGAACGCCCTGTAGCGCCGTTGTAAGGCGTTCCAGACCCATGCCGGTATCGACAGAGAATGCGGATAAAGGGGTCAGGCTTCCCTGCTCATCACGATTATACTGCATAAACACCAGGTTCCAGATCTCCATATAATCATCGTCCGCAGAGTTTACGCCTTCGGGACGCTGCTTACTCGGGTCTGAACCACGATAATAGTGGATCTCGGAACACGGGCCACATGGGCCAGTCTCACCCATAGACCAGAAGTTATCCTCATCCCCAAAAGGCAGGATGCGCTGGCGCGGCACACCAACCTCTTCCCAGATGCGCGCCGACTCCTCATCATCCTTATATACAGAGATCCAGAGACGCTCCACAGGCAGCTGGTAGACCTGGGTCAAAAGCTCCCACGCGGTATGAATTGCCTCTTGCTTGAAGTAGTCTCCAAAGGAGAAGTTACCCAGCATCTCAAAAAAGGTATGGTGTCGTGGAGAACTGCCCACACTCTCTAAATCATTATGCTTGCCTGAAACGCGCAAACATTTCTGGCTACTACACACCCGCGTATACGGCAACTGTTCCTGGCCCAGGAACACATTTTTAAAGGGCACCATACCTGCATTCACAAACAACAAGCTTTTGTCTGACGACAAGACAAGCGGACTGCTTGACAAGTATTTGTGCTGCTTGTGCTGAAAGTAGTCCAGAAAGGTGTGCCGAATCTCATTGCTCTTCATCATTTTCTCCTTATTTCTCTCATGATCTGTTTACTATCTAGCGCCCTCACTGCTCAATTGAAGAAGGGCGAACCACCTACGATACCATGCACAGCTACTTACAAGTGGTAGAAAAGAGAGATAGGCGCACCGCAAACCAAACAAAAAGCCCGCCCCGAGTTATAACTCAGGGCGGGCTGATAGTTCTTTATCAAAACCCGTGGTACCACCTGTATTGGAAGCCACGTTGTATATGCGATTTCCCTCTTATCAGACACGGAATGCATAGCTAGCTAGCTATAAAAAGCATCAGCTATTCGAATTGGTCAGTTACAAAAACTGATTCGCCTGTCAGGCAGCTGCGCTCATACGATTGAATAGCATTGTATTCGATGTCCTGCCCCTGGATAACGGAGGGCGACCGGCAAGAATTACTGACAACCTGTGTTGTGTTCGTCCCGCATCGCGATCCAGCTTACACCGGATCAGAGGGGGGCATTCCATGAGCTTGCTGAGATATCGGACTCTCACCACTTCCGACTCGCTGGCGCTCAGAGCAACATGTACTCGTCCCTCGTAACGATTTCTAAGTATTGTACAGGCAGTATACCTAACCCACAAAAATGTGTCAAGCACACCATGAACTTGTTTATCCTTGATGTGATTGGGGTTTGAGGATATAACCGGCGATCTCGTAGCCACGGCCCGGACGTTCCTTGTCGGGCAGGTCGGTGAGCCATTCCCATTGGGCTTCTTCGACGATCTCAAAGGCATTTTTGACGAGGTCGGGAAAGATACGTGGTACAAGAGGTAAGACGCGACGATGGGTGGCATCGTGGTCGGTGCCGTATACGTCAAAGGCGAAACCACGAATGTCGGTTAACAAGACGACTACGCCACCCAGGTCGAGCAATTCACGCAGATAGTGAAGGTGCGCATTGATAACACGGATACGAAAAGCCTGGGCCGCATCCTGATAGCGTCGATGGCGCTCTTGATCCACCATTAGCTCTGGCGCTACCTGCTGGGCACGATCCAGGATATCCAGGAGTGGATAGCTGAATAGCTGCGAGAGCACAATCGAGCTAACGACCAGGCCAAAGTCACCTGAGCGCAGGGTATGGATCACAGGTGGATCGGGCACAACACTTTGCTCAAGGCACTTTGCGGCGGCATCAAAGAAAGCCCGGCTACCTTGAGCAGCCAGGGCTTTCCAATCTTCGCGGCGCAGCAGGCGCGTGAGATTGCTGCTCACGCCACCACTGATATCGCACTGCACAAAACGGACACGTTTGCGTAGCGAGGCCGCCAGCAGTTCATCCCTACCACGCTGCATCGAATTGAGATCCAGATCGGCCAGCACCACCTCATCGGAGGAACGGGCGATATCGGATAACGGAACCTCGGTACAGGCTCCCGCCCCTAGTACCAGGCTACTCCTGGAGGTACCTACGGAGCGCTGCAGCAGGCCGCGTGAAACGAAGGTAGCACAATTTTTGAGATGCTGCGGCGCATGCTGGCGAAACCATTCGCGCCGCTCCTTGCCTTGCATCTGGCTATTATAAGAAGAAAGAGTATCAATACGCACGATTTGCTATTTCCCGCTATATCTGGGGGGACGTTTCTGCATAAAAGCCTGAACGCCCTCACGATGATCGGCAGTGTTAATTGCCCTGGATTGAAAGTCACCCTCTAATTGTAGCACGGCTGCCAGATCTTTATCCTGCGACTCATGAAATAGTTGCTTGATCAAGCCATAGGTACGTGTTGGTCCATGGGCCAGGCGCCGGGCCAGCAGGATAACAACCTCTTCAAAGTCTGCCAGCGGAACACACTTGTTGACCAATCCGATGCGCTCGGCCTCGGCACCATTGATCTCTTCTGCCAGCAACGCCAGTTCTAGAGCCTTAGCCGAACCTAGTAAACGCGACAAGAAGTAGGCACCACCACCATCGGGAACCAAGCCGATACGCGCGAATGCCTCTGAAAGGCGGGCATTATCGGCAGCGATACGCAGGTCGCATGCCAGGGCGATATTAAGCGAGATGCCGGTAGCTACTCCATGGATAGCCGCAATCACAGGCTGGGGAAGTTGCTGCAGGCCCATAACCAGACGATGATAGGCACGTAAATGTTCATGGGCAGTCGAGGCACTCTCTTCAGTTTGAGCATTGGCAAAGAGCGAAAGATCCTGACCAGCGCCAAAAGCGCGACCCGCTCCGGTCAACACCACACAACGGATCTCCTCATCCTGTGCGGTCGCCTCCACAATCTCGATCATTTCTTGCAACATCAGATCATTAAAAGCATTTAAGACCGTTGGGCGATTCATTGTAATCGTCAAAACACCAGCATCGAATTGAACCAGCACATGTTGAAAATCGCTGCGCATAGCATACACCTCTTCCTTGAATGGTAATGGATAGTGCGATCTAATTGAAGCTGAGGGATAGTGGAGTAGAGAGTACTGATTACAGCTTGATCGTCGGTGTATCCAGCATCAGCACTTCGAGGGCCACCCGTGCGTTCACATTTTGATCCAGGGACTCCTGAGTTTGGAGAATAGCACGCACCATACGCTCAGCCTCATGGGTCCCAACCTTAGCGGATTGCGTCTTTAATAAATCGCGCATATCGACGTTAACGGTAAGGTCAAGACAACCATTTGCTGCCAATACCATATCACGCCACCACAGCAACCACAACTCAAGCATATGTCGCAGTTTCTCGCCATCGGTCCCTAAGCGCTGAACAAAATCAAAGCGCTGCACTTTAGTCACGGCTGGCAGCTTCGTCAATACATCCAGTTGAGCTTTACGCTCATCCAATAGGTCTTCCTCTTCCACAGCCTGCACAGCCCAGCCTAAGCGACCAGCAGCCAGGGCGGAAACCAGAGTAGCCTCTTCCGGCTCTACCTCCCACTGTTGTTCAAGGGCCTGCTTGATCTGCTGTGAGGTCAGCAGTTGCATCGGCACCTGCTGGACACGGGAGAGGATTGTTGGCAGGAGTAATCCAGTATCTGGAACGGTAAGCAACAGGACCACATCCGCCTCTGGCTCCTCAAGGGTTTTTAAAATACAGTTCGCGGCCTGCACATTCATATCCTGGGCATTCTCAATAATGAAGATATTGCGTCGCCCTTCTAACGTACGGCGCGAGGCATCGGATTGCAGGGCGCGCACCTGCTCGATCAGGATAAATTGCTTATCGGCAGCTTTTGTAATCACATGCACATCGGGATGATTGCCATGCATGACTTTACGGCAGGAGAGACAGCTATTGCACGGCTCCTGAGGAGAGATATGGGGGTCGGGCCCACCAGTACATAACAGGGTCTGGGCGAAACGCAGGGCCAGCGTACTTTTGCCGATTCGAGCCGGGCCCGCGAATAAATAAGCATGGCGTACCTGCTGTGCCGCCAATGTACGGCGCAGGATATCCACAGCATGTCCGTGGCCAACAATATTCCAACCTGGTGTTTGTACCTGATGGCTTCCCATGCCAACATAGTAACAAAAATGCTCTACAATGGCAAGCTCTTGCAAGCAATCATCAGGGCTTTTTCATGTCCGTCCAGCGATCACGAGCAAGCCATACGATCTCCTTTCTTTCAGGTGTGGAGTGTGTCTGGTGAGCGGCCGCACGAACAAGCACTGGCTTGCTTCAGTGCTTGTTCATGTTCCTCCAGAGCTCGCAGGGAGATCACGAGCAAGCGATACGATGGACCTTCTTTCAAGTGTGGAGTGCGTGGTGGGCGGCCGCAGCCGCCCACCACGCACTCCACACCCCCACCCTGGCGCCGCAGGCGCCAAAGAAGAAAATCAAAAGCCCTGAGCAATCATCAGTATACTCTCGTATGGATGAGTTAATAAGGTTGAGCGGTAAGCCCTTAAAAGCCGAGAAAATGCTTGGTATTCTTTAGAGTAGCAATTTATTCCAGCAAAAGCGACAGGAGCAGCATCAATCTCAAGAGATATATGGTATACTGTCCCCTGTAAGTGCTCGTGGTTACTACGCTTAGAAATCTCGCAAGCAACTCTTATCCCAACCACAGACAAAAAATGTTTTACCTTTTACCGAGAGTGGTGTAATCCAATATACGGAAACGTCTATTAGCTCACAGCATACGTAATTATAATATGCTATGCTAACAATACACCTGTGTACTCTCTTAGAAGTATGTAAAAAATCTGCATTATACAAGGCCGATGTAACCGATGGATACCTCTATACGTTTCTACAATACGAATAGCAAATTGAGTTCATCAGCAAACGATGAACAAAGCCGTTCGACTATTCCTATGTCAGAGGATGAAGACGGTGGCGAGGAGAGTGCCTTCGAAGAAATTGAAGCTTCGGAGCAATCCCAGTCGGAAGAACAGGCACCACCAGAGCAGGTAAATGTCGCCGATTTTGAGGCTATTTTTACCCGTTTTCAAATGCCAATTACCAACTTCATTTATCATCTGATAGGCAATAGAGAACAGGCTTATGACCTTGCTCAAGATGTATTCGTAAAGGCCTACAAAGCACTTTTAGGAGGAACGGTCGTCCAACCCGGGGCATTATCGGCGTGGCTGTATCGGATAGCGGCCAACACGACAACAGATTCCCTGCGACGTAGACGCTTGATTTCCTGGCTACCACTTTCATTGTTTAATGAGGATCGCGGCATTGGCGCGGGCATGGTTTCAGATTCCGGAGGGACTTCGGGAGAGGGCTTTAATAACAATGAAGAGAACGGTGGCGAGGTACGTTCCAGCTCAGTTAGTTCTATGTATGAGCGCAATGGGTACGACGGCGGACGCTTTGAAAGTCGAGTAGCAGATCGAGAAATCGTTGAACGGGTTTTTCGACAGCTACCACAGAAATATTCAGTGTGCCTCTGGCTTTACGAAAATGATGGTTTATCTTGCGCAGAAATTGCCGAAGTACTAAGTATTAGTTCTTCAGCAGTAAAGATGCGTTTAATGCGAGCAAGAGAACGATTTATTGGATTGTATCAAAAAGAGGTCGGTGAAGATTGAACTGTCGTCAGGCGCGGGCATTGCTCGCCATATATCGTGAACAAAAGCAAGATCCGACGGATACGCCCGAATTAGAACATCATTTGGCGCATTGTGCAGATTGCAAAGACGCATACGCTCAATACCAATTTGTAGGGGAGCGCATACGTTCGATGCCAGCGATTGAGCCATCTCAAGATGCTCATAGCAAGCTGATGCAGGCGTTAGCGGCTGAACATGTGCGTTTCCTGCAACGTACCCCTGCTTCAGCTTCTTCAACGCCTACACCAGTATTTCTTGCACCTTATCTTAAAGATCTGGCTAAACAAACAGAGCATGCTGATTCATTAGCAGCGTTCTCAACCGCGGATACGGGACCACTCCCGATAATTCAAGCCACGCGGCCACGCCGGTCGCGTCAGAGCCAGCATTTTGCCATTATTGGCCTGGCAGCCTCTTTCCTGGTCGTTGTCATGTTAAGCGGCCTGATATCGCTCCTGTTTCTAGCCAATCAAGGACAGCAGGTTGTTCAGCTCCCATCCAACCCGGTAATTATCTCGCGCGTGGAGATAGCTCAGGCGGATACAGCCACGACGTCGACACAAACGAGCTATGCACATGTGGCCAGTGCCATTACCAGCAATAATACTATTTTTTACTCGGCCTATAATGAGGACGGCTCCAATTGGATGCTAGAAAAGTTTGACACTACTGGCGATCCCAATACGAACCATGAAAGCATTCCTCTACTTGCCACGCCCAGCACACGACCACTGATTCTTCTGGGCGGCAACAAAGACTGGTTATTGTGGTTGCAGATGGAGACCCCAAAGCGCATCACAGGTAGACACACTCACGCGCAAACCACCCAACAGGACACACAACCAGGAAAACTAACAGGTTCCTGGAGCCTTAAAGCACTCTATGTGGGCCAGGACCCCAATGCGCAAAACACACAGGCGCAACAAGATGCAGCAACAGATTTCGCCAAACCATTGACCATCCATAGCGACATCTTCAATAGCTCAACGGTGGCGGATTGGGTAAACACGCCAATTCAAGGGGTCAGCTTCTATAATGACCATGCGCTGGTAGCCTTGATTGATAACAAGGGAACATCACATCTACTCAATTACCAATTTGCGCAAAACACGTTGGCAAAAACGACAGAACTGGCTACAGCCCAGGATCAGCACGTACTGACTTCGCCAGCCGCTAGCAGTGATGGCAATAACATTTATTGGGCCGATGAGTGGCTGAACACTAATCATCAACTCAATAGCAATATCTGGACCCAACAGATTGTGGAAGCGGCTCCGTCCAAAACGGGACGCTGGATTCCTCATCCTCAGGCACAGACCTATCTCTATCGCGATGATAGTGCTTCATTCAGACCCCAGATGGTCGATGATACGCTTTTCTTCTTAAACAGGGATAATAGTACGGCCAGTGCGACCAGTACAACGACTCCCACACCAGGAGTAACAGCGACTGCGGCCGACAACACGGTAACACCCACAGCTACAGCAACAGCGCAGGCAGACGCTACCACAACGCCACAGGATGTCTCAAAACTGCTGGGCAATCCTACTGAGATCGATCCTACCGTGATTACCCCACAGGTCGATGCAGAAGCCACGGGCAAACTGCTGGCCTTTACAGCCAATGGTTCGGCCCCGGTAAACACAAATGTCAGTGATAATGAGATCCTCACTGGACTACAAAGTGGTGGTCTATTCTTGATCTGGCAGAACAGTAGCACAAAAGAGTTCAAGATGTACGATACCCGGGCCAAGGTAATGGTCAATGGGATCAACACTATTGATAAGAGCAGTACAGCATTTGTCTCAGTGAATGACACAACTGTCATCTGGACCAAATACCTGGCACCTGATCCTAACAATGCGAACTCAGAGTCGGATGTGACCTTCACAACCCTCAAATGGCCTAAATAATAGGACGCCTGCGACGCGGGCATAACAAAAAGAAGTGGTGCTGGTAGGGCAATCGCTCCTACCAGCACCACTTCTTTTTGTTATGCTAAGGCTAACAGCCAAGTTGCTTGGCAATTAACATGCGCTGTACTTCGCTGGTACCTTCACCGATCTCATTGATCTTAACACTGCGCCAGTAGCGCGAGACAGGATACTCATCCATATACCCGTAGCCGCCATGAATCTGAACCGCCTGATCGGCGGCGCGTTTGGCGGTCTCCGAAGCGAACAACTTGGCCATTGAGGCTTCGCGCGTATAGGGTTTCCCCTGCATATGCAACCAGGCAGCTTTATAATACATCAGGCGAGCCAGTTCTATCTCCATATCCATATCGGCCAACTTGAACTGGATAGCCTGGAACTTACTGATTGGTTGTCCAAACTGTTTCCGTTGCCGGGCATAGCTCAGGGACTCATCCAGGCAGGCCTGGGCCAGTCCAACTGATAGCGCGGCAATAGCGACGCGACCGGCATCCAGGATGCGCAGAAACTGCTTAAAACCATCGCCTGGCTGTCCCAGAATATTCCCTTCCGGCACCTGGCAGTCTTCAAAGGCCAGAGGACGCGTATCAGAGGCCCTCCAACCCATCTTTTTGTAAGCTTTACCAATGACATAGCCCGGCGTACCTTTAGGCACAATAATATTAGAGATCGCATTGCGTCCCTGGGAGGTACGGCCAGTGATGGCTGTAATGGTAACGCCGCCAGTCATCTCGGTCCCGGCATTCGTAATAAAGGCCTTGGTGCCGTTAATATGCCAGTGACCATCCTCCAACACGGCCCGCGTCTGGGTACCACCTGAATCAGAGCCAGCCTCTGGTTCAGTCAAGCCAAAGGCCCACAATTGCTCACCACGAGCCAGTGGAACCAGAAACTGCTCTTTCTGTTGTTGAGAGCCGAAAAGGAAGAACGGCGTCGCGCCTAAAGAGGTATGGGCCTCCATCGTAATACCAACGGAAACATCTCCACGAGAGATCTCCTCAATAGCCAGACAATAGGAAAGGAAGTCTGCCCCTGCCCCACCATATTCTTCGGGGAAAGGTAATCCTAATAGCCCTAGCTCGCCCATCTGGCGAACCACGTGATAGGGAAACGAACCGGTGGCATCTATTTCTTCAGCAATGGGCTTAATTTCTTGCTCAGCAAATTCCCTGCATGTCTGACGAATGGCCATCTGCTCTTCATTGAGTGAAAAGTCCATCTAGAGGGTGATCCTTTCTGCACACTATGTATGTAATCTATGATCAGTACAGACAGTCTGTACTCCACACATTATAGTAGATGGGGCAAAGGATAGCGAGGGGTAAAAAATACCAGAAAAACACAACAAAAAAATCCTCCACCCCGAAGGATGGAGGAGAAGTAACCTACACCAGATTACTGTGAGACAACCTCATTGGTTTCTACACTGGCGCCAACGCCTTTACGCAGCATAGGAACTTTATCCAGGGCCTCCCATGGCAGAGCAACATCAGTACGGCCAAAGTGACCGAAGGCGGCCGTTGGCTGATAGATGGGGCGGCGCAGATCCAGAGCCTGGATGATGCCAGCAGGGCGCAGATCAAAGTGCTCATTAATCAGGCGCACAATCTCTTCATCCGCGACTTTGCCGGTCCCAAAGGTCTCAACAAACAGCGAGAGTGGACGTGCTACGCCGATAGCATAGGCGATCTGCAATTCAACGCGGTCGGCCAATCCAGCCGCCACAATATTTTTCGCAATATGGCGCGCAGCATAGGCAGCCGAACGATCAACCTTCGTGGGATCTTTGCCGCTGAAAGCACCGCCACCATGGCGAGCCATACCGCCATAGGTATCGACGATAATCTTACGACCGGTCAGGCCAGCATCGCCCATTGGACCGCCAGTAACAAAGCGGCCAGTTGGATTGACATAGATCTTAGTCGCATCATCGAGCAGGTGGGCAGGGATCACCGGCTTAATGACATAATCAATTACATCCTGGCGAATCTGCTCGCGATCCACATAATCAGCATGCTGCGTGGAGACCACGATTGTATCCACACGAGTAGGTACACCATGCTCATATTGAACCGTAACCTGAGCCTTGCCATCGGGACGCAAATATGTCATCGGGCCCTGGCCACTCCAGGATTTGCGGCGCACCTGTGACAGCTGGCGGGTCAATTTATGGGACAGACTAATCGGCATCGGCATGAACTCAGGGGTCTCGTTACAGGCGAAGCCAATCATCATACCCTGGTCGCCAGCGCCGATACGCTCTAATTCATCATCGCTCAATTGAACGACTTTATCGCCTTTGGCCTCCCAGGATTTGCTAACACCCATATCAATGTCAGGTGACTGCTTACCAATAGAAGTGGTTACGCCACAGGTGCGATAGTCAAAACCATAATCGGCATTGATATAACCGACCTGTTCAATCGTCTGGCGTACAACCGCAGACATATCGATCCAGGCTGAAGTTGTAATTTCACCAGCAACCAGAACCAGCCCTGTCGTTGTAGCCGTCTCACAGGCTACACGAGCCATAGGATCCTGTACCAGGATCGCATCCAGAATCGCATCAGAAATTTGATCGCACAGCTTGTCCGGGTGACCTTCCGTCACCGACTCGCTGGTAAAAAATGTTTTAGGGCTGCGCATGAAACTCGTCATGGGCCATTCCTTTCTCGAAAAAAATTTGTGACACATGCATATGTATGGCCATGTTTATTACAATTATTCTATGCTGAAGGTGAAATGAGAATTTGCTTGCGGGGCTTAGACATAAAAAAAACCCCTTTTTAACAGGGGTGTGGCATTGCACATTCCCCTCATCTTGCGGCATAGCATAGACCGCCGGAATTGGCACCCTTCCTGTTAGGAACAGGCGGGTTGCCGGGCTTCATCGGGCCGTTTCCCTCCACCTCTCTTGATGAGAGTGATTACACTCATGTATTTATTTGTCCATGTAGCAGATGGTTATACAACCATCTATGCGCGTATCATCATTCTTGATTGTACGCTACAGATGTGCCAAATGTCAATGTGTATTACATTAAAGGGACACAACATGATCGCAAAAGAACGATAAATACTACATTTGACAGCAGAACGCCATCAATTCGTCATAAGCATGCATGGATAGAGTACATTGAGGCAGCGAGAGAAAGAGAAGCGTTGGCTAGCCAGCTACTGACCATTAACCAGTAGCTGGCTAGCCGGCCTCACAGGGAGCACAAACTAGGTGCCCGACTCCCATGAGTTAAGGTACTTCTCTTGCTCAGGTGTCAGCGTATCAAATTTGATGCCCATGGCATGCAATTTGAGTCTGGCAATTTCTTTATCGAGTTCCTGTGGCAAGGTGTAGACCTGGGGCTTCAACTCTTTGGCATGCTCGAGCATATACTCTGAGCCCAATGCCTGGTTAGCAAAGCTCATATCCATCACGCTGGCGGGATGGCCCTCGGCAGCGGACAGGTTGACCAGGCGGCCCTCAGCCAGCAGGTGCACATGGCGTCCATCGGCATAGGTATACTCGTCAACAAAGTCGCGCACGCGGCGCTTGTTCACGCCAAGTTTCTCCAGGGCAGGAATGTTGATCTCGTCATTGAAGTGACCAGAATTAGCGATTATTGCCCCGTCTTTCATCTTCTCCAGATGAGCCTGATCGATCACGTTGATGTCACCGGTAACCGTGATGAAGATATCGCCCAGAGCGGCAGCCTCAACACCAGGCATGACACGGTA
Source organism: Dictyobacter kobayashii (assembly GCF_003967555.1). Taxonomy (GTDB): domain Bacteria; phylum Chloroflexota; class Ktedonobacteria; order Ktedonobacterales; family Ktedonobacteraceae; genus Dictyobacter; species Dictyobacter kobayashii. The sequence continues at coordinate 4,479,794 of NZ_BIFS01000001.1, read as the reverse complement.
GCCATCCATAACGGCCTCTAAGGCACGCGTAGGATCAACCTCACAAACGATGACATTGGCGCCATGGCCATGGGCACGTGAAGCGACGCCACGACCACACCAGCCATAGCCAAAGACCACGATGGTTCGGCCAGCAAGCAGGACATTGGTAGAGCGAATAATGGCATCCAGTGTGCTCTGACCTGTGCCGTAGCGGTTATCAAACAGATGCTTGGTATCAGAGTCATTCACAGCCAGAACAGGGAAACGCAGTACGCCTTGTTTCTCCATGCTGTGCAGGCGAATTACACCCGTTGTGGTCTCTTCCATACCACCAATGATAGTAGGGATCAGATCGGTGCGTTTCGTATGCAGGGTCGAAACCAGGTCACAACCATCGTCCATCGTCATCTGAGGATTGTGATCGAGCACAGAATTGATATGGCTATAGTAGGTTTTCTCGTCCTCGCCTTTGATAGCATAAGTAGGGATACCATACTCGCTAACCAGGGCAGCAGCCACATCATCCTGAGTGGAAAGAGGATTTGAGGCACACAGAACCAGGTCGGCGCCACCCGCTTTTAAGGTGATGGCCAGGTTAGCGGTCTCAGTCGTAATATGCAAACAGCCCGACATACGCACGCCTTTAAGAGGCTGCTCTTTAGCAAAACGCTCACGAATGAGGCGCAATACAGGCATATCTTTGGCAGCCCACTCAATACGGTCTTTACCGCGAGGGCCAGGGAGAGATCTTTCACATCTCCACGGGTTGAAGTTGTCATGTATCTAAAACATTCCTTCCGTTGAAGCACGATTGCGATGGCCTTGGAAAACGTTCTCTCGGGAACATTCCAAATCATTCTACAACATTTCTCAAGACACACTCATGACCTGAAAGACACACGAGGGTACGTAGAGATTTGCTGCCAACCGTCACAACCATACAAACAAATAATTAATGAACCTTCTCTGAATTCCAGGTTGGATCAAAATGAGAGTAGCGGACCAGTTCATTATAGCGCGTTGCGATGTCATCAAGGGTCAAGGGGGTCAAGCCACCAATACCAAAATCCGCACAGGCAAAAGATCCAATAATATTCCCATGCACAACCGCGCGCTTAAGATCATCAATAGCATAGCGTCCCGCAGCATCTGGCTGAACCGTCGAGAGATAGCCAGGAAGCCACCAGCAAAAGAATCGCCAGCCCCGGTTGGATCTACCACTTCTTCCAGCGGATACGAGGGTGCGCTAAAGTAGGTCCCATCGGCGCCAAAGAGCAGTGCTCCATAGCTACCCAACTTAACCACTACATATTTTAAACCAAGCGTAAAGAAGTGCCGCACCGCCGTCAAAATACTCGACTGGTTGGTATATTGTCGGACCTCTTCCTCGCTCATCAAGAGCACATCCACCTGTTTCATAACCTCGGTCAATTGCGCACGAGAAGTGTTTATCCACAGCTCCATGGTGTCCAGAACGGTAAATTGAGCTCTGGGCATCTGCTGCAATACCTCTAGTTGCAATTCGGGCTGAATATTGGCCAGAAAGACTAGCGGGCTATGTGTATATTCTTCTGGCACGACCGGGTGGAAATCACCAAAGACACCCAACTGTGTATCGAGGGTATCACGGGCATTCATATCCATATGATAGCGCCCATGCCAGTGGAAAGTTTTACCATCCTGAATTTGGAGACCATCAAGATTAACAGAGCGATTGCGCCAGAAGTCCAGATGTTCACGAGGAAAATCACTCCCCACAATCCCCACAAGGTTTACCTGATCATAAATGGATGCAGCAGTCGCAAAATATGATGCGGCTCCCCTAACACGCCATCCATCCTGGTAAAAGGAGTTTCTACTGTATCCAGGGCTACTGAGCCCACAACAAGAATAGGCAAGTTTAGCCTCCATAAAAAATGTCTCAGAAAGTAAGAGAGAGTTCTCTCTCACAAAGTTTCATTTGATCGTACTAATTTTTCCTGGTGCGCTTAAATTGGAGTCGCATCGCTCAGATGCTCAATGACTCCATCCAGAAAAGCCAGTGTATTATTGAACTTGTCGCGCGCCATGTTACGAGCGGGAGCGGTATTCAAAGATTGGTACAGCTCGATAAAACGCTCCTCAACGTGGCGTAAAATAGCCGCCAGTACCTCACCGGTAACGGCTCTATTGGGGTAGCGAGCCCCAAATTCGATCAGTGAGGTCACGACAGCAAGCCCACTCAAGCGACCGAGCTTATCGGCATCGTATAAAATACGACCCTCGGTCACCGCTTCGTCGGGTTGATCGGGTACAGCAACAATGGTATGGGTTAAAATAGCCTGCTCTACTTTTTGCACCAGCTCTTCCGGTGCCTCAAGCTTGCGCAAGAATTCAACCGCCATCTCAGCTGATTTAACCTGGTGATCCTGGAAACCATGAGTTACGGTTGAAATGTCATGAAGATACCCGGCGATAATCAATGCATCAGTATTGATGGCAAAGGCCTGGTCTTCCTGAGCCTCTAATTCGAGGGCCAACATCTTACAATTTGCGACCACCGCGCTCACATAGCGAAAGCCCTCGCCGCCCATAACCTCTTCTGCATATTGAGCAGCCGCTTGCACGACATCTGCATCCATTACTAATCAATACCTTCCGTATAAGTCTAGTGCTCCGTATGGATACCGCTCAGGGTTTCTTGATACGGAGGTCGAACAATCCCTTTTTCTGTAATAATAGCAGTTATATAGGGATGAGGCGTGACATCAAATGCGGGATTAGCAACTGCAACACCAGCCGGGGCGATCGGGGTCCCATATAATGTCGTTACTTCTTCAGCTTTACGCTGCTCTATCGGAATGTGCTCTCCTGACGAGAGTGCCAGATCGATAGTAGAGCAAGGAGCAACCACATACAGCGGAATATGATGGGCGTGGGCCAGCACGGCCAGGCTATAGGTGCCAATTTTGTTCGCGACATCGCCATTGGCGGCAATCCGATCAGCACCAACAAAAACAGCCCGAATCTTCCCCAGACGCATAAAATGACCCGCCATATTATCGGTGATCAGGGTCAGTGGCACACCCTCTTGTTGCAGCTCCCACGCGGTTAAGCGCGCTCCCTGGAGGATTGGTCGTGTTTCATCCACAAAGACATGGATACGCTTTCCAGAGCGAGCGGCGACATAGATAGGTGCCAGCGCGGTCCCGATTCCTGTTGCGGCCAGAGCTCCTGCATTACAATGCGTCAACAGGGTATCGCCATCGGCAATCAACTCCGCCCCATACACACCCATCTGCCAGCAGGCCTGCACATCTTCAGCAGCAATCGCCTGAGCCTCAGTTTTCAGAGCAGCCACTACCTGCGGGACAGAACTGGTCTCCTGACAGGCCTGTTGCATACGCCGTTGCATACGCTCAGTAGCCCAGAAGAGATTCACGGCGGTCGGTCTGGTACGACAGAGGAGCTGGCCAACGTCATACACATGCGCCTCCATATCAGCCAGTGTGAGCTCTTGCTGGCGCGCCAGACGCTCTTGCTGGAAACGAGTCGCGGCCAGGGCAATACCAAAGGCAGCGGCGACCCGATAGCAGGAGCCCCCCTGACTTTCAAACTGGCGATAGCCTCAGCTACCTGCTGTTCATGTTGTAGATGCAGAGTTACAACCTGGCGCGGCAAAAGAGATTGATCCAGCAGGCCAACACTTATGCGATCAGGTGAGTCTTCCTCCCACCACACAGTCCGTACCTGCGAGTGGAACATCATATTATCCATGGGGCATAGCCTCCTCTAAATCTTGCCATCCCACGATGAATGGAAAGACGTTTTGGGCATAATCCCCGATATGTAACGAAGGGGTAACGCGAGCTGCGCGTTTTTCACCCAATAGTACTAACCCATAAGCTAATGATTGCGGTAAATCCACCAGAGTATGCTACCATGATAAACGATACAACACTCAACAGCAAGTATGCATGACTACTCTATCATGTTACTGATAGCGTTAGTTGTCCGTTCCACTAGACAGAAGGAAAAAGCGTTTCCATACGCGCCAGGGTTGCACACGCTCTAGCGATGCGCATACCTACACACATACATGGCCTGGAGACTGCTACTCATCCTCTTGCATGGAACGGACAAGAGAACACAGTAGCTATCGAAGGGATTGTAGCGCATGGTCCGGGTGGAAACCAAGGAAAACTCCTGGTCTTTCGAACAAATTTACGACGAATATAAGACACCTATTTATAACTACGTCTATCATTTGGTAGGGGATCGCGAACAGGCAGACGACCTGACGCAAGATACCTTCCTGAAGGCTTTTCGTGCCCTGCCAAAAATGGATGCAAACTTGAAATTATCGGCCTGGCTGTATCGTATTGCCACCAATACCGCATACGATGCGCTGCGTCGTCGCAAGCTGATTGCCTGGTTACCCTGGCAAGATCTCGACCACGAGCCAGCTGATGTTGAAAGTGCAGATCCACAAGAGATATACGGAACGACTGAGATGGTGCGTGCGGCACTACGCCGTATGCCTCAGCAATATAGGGCGGCACTGCTATTATATACACAGGAGGGTTTCTCCTATAGCGAGATTGCGCACACCCTGAACATTGCTGAGAGCGGTGTCAAAATGTATCTTTCGCGTGCACGTCAATCATTTCGAGAGCATTATCGGTCCCTGGAACAGGGAGGAGGCGCTAAATGAACTGTGAGCAGGTCAAGGATTTGCTCAGTGCTTACCTTGATGATCAGCTCACAGCTTATGAGCGTCAGAGCGTTGCCGCACACCTACCATCGTGCTTGCAATGTAATGCCATTCTGGCCGATTATCGTCGCTTTGATACCCTCCTCTCCCAGGTCCCGAGGGTCTCTCCTCCACCTGATCTACGATACCGCATCCTGGCCACAACTGGCTCATTCGTAGATTGTGGGCATGTGGATTATTCAAGCTCCTATGGCTACCAGTTACAATGTATGCCCGCTTGCTTCCGCTCAACGAAACTGTTTCCGCGCAGCCAGTTACGCTCTTCACTCAGATGCCCCGCCAGGGACACCCAAAATCATATCCATCACCTACCTCTTCAGTTCTACTCAGCGGTCACACAAAACGTAGTTTTTTCAACCTCCAACCAGCATCTATGTTGATAATCTTGCTCTTAACCAGCTGCATCAGCCTCCTGCTTATTCATTGCTTCTGGCAAAAACGCCATTAAAAGGGGATCATGAAATAATCTTGGGTGGTGCAAAAAGCGCGGGCGCGCCAGCGCCCGTCCGCGCAAGAGCGGCAAGCTTCCCATGATGGGAGTAAGACACATTCTAAATAGGCCGGTGCTTTTTTCCAGGCATAACAAAAATAAGGAACCGTACATGCTATACCGTTCTCATATATTAAAATTAAAGAAAAAAGAAAAGTGCGATATAATACATAAAGTATTCGTAAAGAATTCACAAACTGGCATTAAACCTGTTTACTTTGATTGAGATCATACGTTATAATACATAGGCTTGGGATGGATGGCGGGATGTGCGTAGGCAAGCAGATCCACCTCGACGAGCAGCTTGTAGCGGACATCTAAGATTTACGTGCAACCTTTTCCCCATGGGGTTCGCACGCGCACCTCCTGGAGTTTCGCGTCGCGCCAGAAGCAGACGCGCGGTAAGGGGAGGACGAGCTGGCACCCCGTCCTCTCTTTGCTTTTACCATGGGTAGGAAGGGTCGCATGCAATTCACAGTACGATCACTAGGCGGAAAGCTGATAATTGTTGCGACGTTGACTCTTTTGCTTTGTATGCTCCTCTTTTCATTAATATCCTGGGGCATATTCAGGTTCTATTCAGAATATCAAGCCAAGAGGGACGCGCAATCACATCTTTCTCAGATACAGGTAGCCTATCAAGATCATACCAGGACTTTCATACAAACTGTTAAACAGATCACACAGGATAAACAAATTACTACTACGTTCGCGCGCCCTCAGTCGGCGAACAGTAATAGTTCAGTTCGTACACTCCTTGATCAGTACACGACCAGCAACTTCCTGCACTCACTGGATCTCTTTGATGGTCATGGCCATGCCTTAACGCCCGCTACGATAGCGTTAACAGGTCCAGTACAACAACTTATCGCTCAAGCAAACAAGGGGCAAACAAAGCTACTGCTCCAGCCGGTTACATCGAGCACACCCGGCGTACAAAGTAAGCAACAATGGCTATTGATTGTGGCCTTGCCTGCGCCAGCACATACCAGTGGAGCTATCGTTGCAGCCCAGCCAATTGATAGCCTTTTCATACAAGATATCAGCCAGCGAGCAGGAACGAAACTGCTGGCCTGCGTACAAAATCAATTTCAGGGAGCCAGTGAGCTGGATTTTTTGCAGCCAACCACACTTAAAAATATCTCCCAGCAAGAGCTTTGCCAGCTTAGCGAGCCGCGCACCGTATCAAGCAACCAGCCGTATCTTGTACAGGCACACACGATGCAATTGTCCCAGCAAATGCCTGGTACACCAGAAATGACCCTGGCAGCCATTGAACCACTCTACAATTTGGGCACCCATCCTAAGCGTTCGATGCTCTTAATTATAGGGACCGGTTTATTTGTATTATCGCTAGGCATTATTCTCTACACATTCTTTACCAGTGTTCTACTGATACGGCCACTGCGCCGCCTGCAGGCTCATGCCCAGGTGCTGGTAACGCAGAACACAGGTATTCAGCTAGAGCTACCACGCACCCGTGAATTACAGATGCTGGCCTATTCTTACCAATTGTTAAACGAATCGCTCTATAATGAAAGCCAGGCCCTGATCGACCAGACCCACAACCTGCTGGTGATGAGCGACGCCTTGATGTCCACGCTCAATCTAGAACAACTGCTGGGTGAGTTCGTATCCCGCATGGGACATATCATGAAGGTGAGACATGTTTCGCTACTGCTTTACGGACGCGAGAGCATCGCCCCCTGGGCGGTCGCCCAATGGTCAGGAAGCCTTGAGGAGCAAGCGGAACAGGGATCATCCAATCCAATAAAAGCGGTTACCGTCTATACTGATCCAGATAACGATATTACTATGACTGCGACCAGTAAAATGGCCGCCATTCCTAATCCACACTCGCTAACGCCCAGTGCTAAACGGGCGGCCATTCGCACCAGCAAGCCCGTACAGGGGACCGCTATCCGGCCATCCCGCATCCCAAACCATGCGCTGCGTGAGCTCGATATGACGCTGGCCCGTATGGCTGTACATCGCCAGAAGATCGTCTATGGTGAAGACATTACAACCATCTATCAGAAGCGGCAGGAACATTGGGCGCGCCTGGCATTAGAGGCTGGCTACTGTTCGGCAATTGCCGTACCTTTTCTGCTACAAGACCAGGCTATCGGTGCATTTGTACTTTATACTGAAGAGTCACATCCCATCAGCAATCGCGATACATTCTTACTTAGTACAGCGGCACTACAAACATCGATGGCCATCGAAAACGCGCTCTTATTCGCAGAAGTCAAAGATAAGAATGCAGAACTTGAACGCGCCAACCATTTGAAATCCCAGTTCCTGGCCAATGTTACCCATGAGTTACGCACCCCGCTGCATAGCATTATCAGCTATGGGCGCTCATCCTGGAGGGATTTGTAGATGGAACGCTTACAACAGAGCAGGAACAGCATATTCAATTCATGGTACGCCGGGCGGAGGACCTCTCGCACCTGGTGGATGATATGCTGGATCTCTCCAAAATCGAAGCCGACCGTATCGAGGTAAAACCTGAACCACTTGATATGGCGGTCAGCCTATCCGAGGTGGTTGAACAATTGAAGCCACTGGCCAATAATAAAGAGCTTTATCTACGCCTGGAGATTGAGGAAGGTCTACCGAAGGTCGCAGCTGATGGACACCGTTTACGCCAGGTGGTCATCAATCTGGCCTCAAATGCCCTCAAATTTACAGAAAAAGGAGGCGTAACTATTCGTTGCAGGCACTTCAAGCAGCAAGGAATGGTGCAGATCTCCGTCACAGATACAGGCATTGGCATTTCACCGGCCGCCCTTGGCTATATCTTCGAGGCATTCCGCCAGGCGGACGGCAGTACAACCCGGCGTTTCGGTGGCACCGGTCTGGGTCTCACCATTGCCAAAAAATTGATTGAATTGCAAGGTGGTGAGATTGCGGTGGAAAGTGTTCCGGGGGAAGGCTCCACATTTTCTTTCACATTACCAATCGTTCTGGCCTGACATTAGCTACTACACACGCTGATAGGTAACACTGGAACTTTCTATGCTCGCTTTGCGTGTCGTCAAAAGATTTTTTATACAAACATATTAACAAGATAAGAGAAAGCTCATGAATACACCAACCCATAGCGTACAACAGCCAACTATCATGGTGATTGAAAATGAAGTATCCAATCGCCTCTTAATTGAACGTGTATTGTCTACACGTGGCTATCGCTGTATCTCCGCATCCAACGGACGAGATGCGTTGGAAATGTTGGACAAAGAACACGTAAACCTGGTTCTAACAGATCTCTCAATGCCTGTACTGGATGGGTATCAGACCACACAATTGATTCGAGCACGCCCTGGTATGAAGGACGTTCCAATTGTCGCTGTAACCGCTTTTGCGCTCAATGATGAAGGTGAAGCGGCCAGGCAAATTGGCTGCACAGAGTATCTGACCAAGCCTTTTAAGCCGCGCCAACTCCTCGAAGTAGTTGAGCGCCTACTTAATCGATCCGCCTAAAGCAAACTTGTTCTATCTCTGGATGATGTGCCATACTGAAGAAAGAGATCACAACCCAGTGTCCTGATCGATCAGAGATTGCCTGGTGCGCCATACATAGGCCTGAGACCAGACAAAAATCGGGTCGATTAGTGTATTTTCGTGCTAAAAACAGCTATAGTATAACACTATCAGCCTCTACAGTACGTCCAAAGGAGATTTTTCGTAATGGATATCAACCTGACAACACAAGAAATAAGCAAGATTTCTTGTGATGCATTGATTGTCAGTGCGGCACGCAAAAGCTCTGCCTCGGGGGTAGAATTATCAACCTCTGCAGCCGCTGTCGATACAGCCCTTGCGGGACTCATTGCTGAGCGTAGCGCAGATGGGGAGTTCAAAGGCACAGCCGGCGAGCTGCTCACCTTGCATCCCAGCGGTAAGCTGGCGGCCAAACGTGTGATTGTTGTTGGTCTGGGATCACAGGATAAACTCGATACTCAGTCTGTACGGCGAGCGATCTCTATTGCTGCACGCCATGTGCAGAAAACAGGAGCACAAAAGATCGCGGTAGCCGGTGGCCTGGCAAGCAGCAAATTTAGCGCAGCACAGGAGACACAGGCTGCTATAGAGGGCGTCCTGTTAGGATTGTACAGTTTCCGTGCTTACCAGAGCAAAGAAAATGGCAACAACGTCAATCAAGTGCTCTTTGCTACTCCTGAAGAGAATAAGGCTGAGTTTGAACAGGCACTGCAGCAGGCACAGGCGCTGGCCGAGGGAACAAACTTTGCCCGCAGCCTGATCAACGAGCCACCCAATGTCTTAACCCCAATTGAACTGGCTAATCGTGCCAGCGCCATGGCCAAAGAAGTTGGCCTGGAATGTGAAATTTTCGAAAAAGAAAAAATCCAGGAGCTGGGTATGGGCGGCTTACTGGCCGTTTCCAAAGGTAGTGCCAATCCACCTCGCTTTATCATTCTACGCTACCGTGGTGGCTCAGAGGGTGATAAAGGTATGGCGCTGGTTGGCAAAGGTATTACATTTGATACTGGCGGCATCTCAATTAAGCCTGGAGCCGGCATGGATACCATGAAAGGCGATATGGGCGGCGCAGCGGCAGTCCTGGGCGCAATGCAGGCAATTGCACGCATCAAACCAGCCATCAACGTAACCGCTTTTGTACCAACCTGCGACAACATGCCCAGCGGTAGTGCCTATGTACCGGGCGATATTGTACGCATCTTAAATGGCAAGACAATCGAAATCGTCAATACAGATGCGGAAGGACGCCTGATCCTGGCCGATGCCCTCTCCCTGGCATCTCAGGAAGGCCTCTCACCTATCCTGGATCTGGCAACCTTGACCGGCGCGATGGTGGTAGCTCTCGGGCACAGCATGACAGGTTTCTTCAGTAATGATGAGCAGCTGACCCAATCTATTATCAGTGCTGGACAGGCGGCCGGCGAAAAATACTGGCCAATGCCCCTCGACGAGGAATATGGCGAGTATATCAAAAGCGACATCGCCGACATTAAACAGACTGGTGGCCGCGAAGCTGGTGCAGTCACGGCTGCAAAAATTCTGGAGAATTTTGTGGGCACAGCAAAATGGGCCCATCTGGATATCGCCGGTACCAGCTATGTTGATAGCGTCAAAGCCTATCAAGAAAAAGGCGGCACTGGCGTAGGTGTACGCACACTCGCCGAGCTAGCTCTCCAGTTAGCAAAAAAATAAACATTTTTTGCATTGCCGGGGCGATATAATATCGCCCCGCTCAGCCTGCTCGTAAGTGTGCAAACTCCAAACATGATACAGCCGCCAGGGAACCGACTACTATTGAGCAGTAAAACGATTGCGCACCAGCAAACGACTGGTTCCCTCCTGCACAGAAACCTGCTTGACAGCGATAGCCACGCGATTCTCAGCGTTTAAAGCATTCCAATAAGTGTCCAGAACCGCCTCGGCCTTGCCAGCACACGGCAGCAACAAGGGATCACCACTAAAACTGGGCAAAGGATTGCCATCCCCACGATAGGTGGTCAAACCAACCCCAAAACCACGGGGTGACTTCCCCGGTCGATAGGTAAAGCGATCTGTATTAGCAGGATTAGCCTGATTGGCCTTCAAGATGCTTAAAGTAACCGTCCCGGGAAAGTTCTGCAGATCTAACATACCACTGATGCGAGGAGTATAGTGAGGCACATCAGGTTCACGCTCTCTTTTCTCAAGGGCCGAATCGAAGGAGCCACCAGCTAACAATGCATCATAAATGGTGCGCGTTTGATCGCCGTTACTTACCAGGTAGATACTGGGAAGTTCCAACATGGCATCATAGATCAACAGCTCAGGATTATCCATCTGGCGCGTATCAATCGGCTCGGTGCGCAGCCTGTTGCCTACTGCGACAAATTTGCGATTGCGACTCGAAGCACTACGCCCCATAATCCAATAAATCATCAACCAGGCATCTTCTACGGAAGAACGACCAATCACCAGGCCTCTTCCTGGATAGGGATTGTTCCGTAGTTGTTCAAAATTTGCCGTTGCCAGCGCATTTGCATCCATTATATATACTGTCTCCCTTTTATGTTTTTGTGCTTTGGTGTAGGCCGGGCATTTCCTTATAGTAAACAGACCTTAGAGGGAGTATACATGAAAACCCTCTCGCTGTAAAAAGCATTTGGAAACGCCGCTTGGACGCGGCTAGCTACGCCGCCACTAACTCATATTTGAGAATGGATCAGTTTCCAGAAACGAAGATGGCTTCCCAGGCGACTGCGCTCATCCAAATGAATGGCATTGCCGTAAAATATAAACTTATCATTATGTATGCTCGACCAATAATCTTTTTTTCAGAGCTGACCGGGCCGCAAAATATCCGCACATGCCATGCACGCCACCTCCAGGCGGTGTGGATGATGAGCAGATAAAAATATCTGGAGCGGAAGTTGTATAGGGATCGATACGCGCGACCGGGCGCGTAAAGAGTTGCCGGATATCTTCCACACCACCATTGATATCTCCCCCGATATAGTTAGCATTATAGTGTTCCAGCGCGGCCGGGTCCACCACATGGCGGGCCAGAATACGCTCCCGGAAACCAGGGGCAAACCGTTCTATCTGCGCCTCAATGCGCTCGGTCATGTCAAAGGTTGAGCCATTGGGAACATGACAGTAGGCCCACACGGTATGTTTTCCCTCTGGGGCACGGCTCGCATCTACCAGACTTTGCTGGGCTACCAATACATAGGGACGCTCAGGAGATACTCCACGCCTCACATCTCGCTCGGAGGTAGCAATTTCAGCGAAAGTACCACCCAGATGGACCGTACCGGCCCGCAAACAATCCTGAGCGGTCCAGGGGATAGGGCCATCTAAAGCCAGGTCAATTTTAAAGGACCCGGGTCCATAGCGGTAGCGCTGCAAAGCTCGTTTATAATTATCAGAAAAACGCTCGCCTGCTATGGATAACAATTGGCGTGGCGTGACATCAAAGAGATATGCCCTGGCCGCCGGTAGATCATCCATATGCTGCACCTCAAAGCTCGTTCGAATCTCACCACCGAGAGAACGGAAGTACGCGGCGAGGGCATTAACAATACTTTGGGAGCCACCGCGCGGCACTGGCCAGCCAGAGACATGAGCGGCCGTAGCCAGCAAGAGCCCCGCCGCGGCACTGGTCATTTCCTCTAAAGGAAGCTGAGAATGGGCGCAAACGCCCGCCAGCAGCGTACGCGCGCGTGGTCCCTTAAAAGCCAGTTGTGTAAGCAAACGGGCCGATGAGAGCGCGGCCAGACCAAAAGGTACGAGCGCAACAGGATGCAACATTGGTCTAACCCGCAACGGGCCCAGGAAGGCTTGAATAATAATCGACCAATGCTCAACATATGGACGCATCAAAGCCTGATAGGCATGCGCATCCACCCCTAACGTTTCAGCGGTAGCAGCCACTGAATGGTGTAATAACATAGCCGAACCATCATCCAGGGGATGGGCAAGAGGAATTTCCGGCTGCAACCATTCAAGCCCAAACTGCTCCAGCGGCAAAGTCTGAAAAAAAGGAGATGCAATGCCCATTGGATGTACAGCCGAGCAAACATCATGCACAAATCCTGGCAAGGTCAGCTCCTGAGAGCGTGAGCCGCCACCAATCGTCTCTTTTGCTTCCACCACCAACACATGCTGTCCTGCGCGGGCCAGAGCCACCGCCGCGGCCAGACCATTTGGACCAGAGCCAATCACAAGTGCATCATACATATATTGCTCACTCACGTTCTACAGATTTCCATCGATCCACTATTCGCCCTCCTACAAAACCACACACAACACTATTTACCCATACTGTACTAAAGATAGCAACAGTCCGCCACCCTGGGTAGAACAATTGGAGACAAATAGTCAGACTCTTCAACTACGAGACGGAAAAGAGACCAAGAGCAAGCGCAAGAAAAACACTAAAAGCTGACAAAACAAAGCACCTGGCATATAGGTCCAGGTGCTTTTAACCCTCATTAAATGACATCTATTTTCTCAAGAGCGCATCAGACCGGAGATGCCCTGAACGGTGCGTATAATGCGGCGGAAGAGCAGCAGGAAGAGCAACACGAAGAGAATCAGGCAGACGAACATCACCGCGGGCGCAAGCAGCGCAAGAATGACACCCAGTACAGTTATGATATCCTCGATAATGCTCAGCACAATGCTGGAGAGGTCCGCAGTGAAGAGCGCCGCGCCCCCGCGAATGCTCATCTTTGTGAGATGCACAGCCCCGGCCAGGAGGAAACCAGCCACACCCATCAGGAAAACCAGTATTCCAGAGCTACTGGCTTGATTGATGACACCAGCGACGATAACACCTACCTGGAGTCCCATAAATGCTCCCATATGCCCACCAACCAGGACCGGCTGCGCTCCCTGAAATCCCCCAATGATTCCCTGATTGGTCACGGCGGCCGCGATGAACGCACCAGCGATAGGTCGTATGACTGTGTGGATCGCGTTCCAGAGGTGGTTGCCGATCAGGACCTTGTCCATTACCAGATCCGCAACGGTCAGGATGGCCATGGCGATGATAAACCAGTCCTGCCCGATAAACGCAAAGTGGGGATTGATCGTACAGAGATGGAACCAGCGATGCGCGCACGCCAGGATGAGCAGCGGCATATAGGCATTGATTCCGGATATCCCGGCCAGCCCCAGCGCGGTCCCGAGCGTGGTAGTGGTCAGTGTGGTGAGGCCGGATGCCGAGCAAATATTCATATTTGTTGATCCTCAACCTTTTGTATTTCTACTCTTCAGTGAGTTAGTCCTTGCTTTATATACGTTCCTATGCTGGTGGATCGCCAATGTTTGTGAGAGAGGTTGCCGCCCGCGGTGGTGGGTACAAAACACTCATTGTTTGTGCTATACTCAAGTCATGAAAATTAGAGTTCGCTATTTTGCTTCATTACGTGAGATTGTAGGGCAGGGCGAAGAGTGGCTGACGTTAGCAGATAACGCGCGCGTGGCCGATGTACGCACACTCCTACAAGAACGCGATCCACGCTTACAGCCAATCATGGATCGCTCGCTTAATGCGCTCAACCATCGCTATGTATCCGCCGAGACACTTCTCCATGAAGGAGATGAACTCGTCTTTATCCCACCCACAGGAGGAGGATGCTAGTGGAACCTATCATTCAATTAACACGTGAACCGCTCAATCGAGATGCGCTGATAGCAGCTGTCAGCCATCCCAGCATTGGTGGCATCGTCATTTTTGAAGGCGTCGTCCGTGATAATGCCCGTGGAAAACAGGTACGCTATCTGGAATATGACGTGTACGAAGAGATGGCGCAACAACAAATCGCGACGATCATCGCCGAGGCCCGGCAACACTGGCCCATCGAGCGTGTCGCCATCGCCCATCGCTTCGGACGCCTGGAAATTGGTGAGGCCAGCGTCATCATTGTTGTCGCCACTCCCCATCGTGGCGAAGCCTTTGAAGCCTGCCGCTATCTAATTGATACCCTGAAAAGCACCGTCCCCATCTGGAAAAAAGAAGTAGCCACGAATGGAGAAGAATGGGTAGAAGGCTAAATGTGCTTTTTCTACCCACATTTCCCGCCCTTCTGAAAATGAGTTCTTTTTCAAGCTATAGCTTCCACACTTTTTATGGTATACTTGCGAATAAGCAAGTATAGTTCCCAATAAGTGTGTTTCCTTGCATGTATCAACCAACGATCTGGGCAGATCCAGGGTTTTCTCGGAGGTCGTTGATGAACTTATTCGAAAAGCAATCCCGCCTGAATCAGTTTTTTGCACAAAGCCCGGTTAATGCCGCTTATCTGGCTGGCTCGCTCTCTAATCGAGCCACTTTTGGTCAGCTCAGCGATGTCGATATCGCGGTCCTCTTGATGGATCAAATCAAAGCCGACCAGTTTCTCGATTATCAGCTCTACTTCCTCAGCGAACTGACTAAACGCCTGGAATCAGATACGATCGACGTGGTGATCTTAAATCAAGCCTCCCTACTGCTAAAATTACAGGTCATCAAGTATGGTCAGATTCTTTTCAGCCGTAACGAAAAACGGCGTGTGACCTTTGAAACACGGGCCGTGATGGATTATCTCGACTTTAAAAAGTTTGATGAGATCCAGAACCAGGCCCTGGGCCGGCGCCTGTATGGGCATATGTTGCCAATCGATAAAGATTTAGTACAGAATCCTTTGCAGCAGTTGCGCGCGGCCGTAGCGATTCTACAGGAGCTCGGGCAACATCCCCGCGCAGAGTTCACCGCTGATTATCATCTTTACGCATTGGGGGAACGCTACCTCCAGCTGGCTATTGAAGCCTGTCTTGCCACTTGTGGCACGCTGATAGCCGCCTTTGGGTTAAAGCGGGCGGAAAACTATCATGAGCTCCTCAGTAACATTGCGGCCCAGAACATCATCCCACGTGCACTAGCGTATCGTTTAGAAGTGTTGACCAACCTACGTGATGACCTGGTACATGAACCGGCCGCGCTTAACCGTGACCTGCTCTATGACTATCTCCAACACAACCTGACCGATCTATTAGAGTTCGCCGATACCATTGAGCACAAACAATCCTAGTGGGCAAGCAAATCATAAAAGCGGATGGTAGCATAAAAAAAAACTGGTATCTTGTCAAAAGATACCAGTTACACAACGAAATGCGTCCGCCATTGATTACTCTGAAACTGAGCGTAAAGCATTGGCCTGGCTCATTGCCTCAGCAGCCTCATCGGCACGTCCAGTCGCCTCATAGATTTGTGCCATCGTTTCATAAGCCAGAATCATCGAGGGGTCCATTGAAATTGCCTGCTGTACAGTATCCAAAGCCTCATCATAGCGCTTGACTTCACGCAATGTATCGGCCAGATCATTGTAATAATCAGCGTTCAAAGGATCGCTCTCGATGGCGTTTTGATAATTCTCAATAGCCTCAGGATAGCGTCCTAGAGCGTCATATGCAGTTGCCAGCTGGTAATACCCCTCTGGATCATCCTCAGAGCGTTCTAGCAGCTTCTCAGCCGTTTGTATAGCCTCTTCATAGCGCCCCAGAGAGTTATAGGTCTCAGCCAGGCCAGCATAGGCCGCCGCCAGATCATCTAACTGCAGTTCGCTACGATCAGCGCTCTCAACCAATCCCTGATAGATCGCCAGGGCTTCATCGTAGCGCTCGCTCTCTAAATAGGTCTCGGCCAGGCTAAAGCGTGTTGTGGCGCGTTGAGGATCAATCTGGATGGAACGATTATAGGCCTCAATAGCCTCATCATTATTGCCCTGAATAGAACGCCAGGTTCCCAGGTGCTCCCAGGCCTCAGCATCTTCAGGATCAATCGCTACGATCTGACTATAGATCTCAGCCGCCTGATCGCGCTCGCCCATCTGCTCATAGATAGATGCCAGCGCATCATAGCCAATGCGTCCCTCTGGATCCAGTGTCAGAATTTGATTAGCAGTCGACAGAGCATCATCATAGCGGCGCATATCCAGATAGATGCTCGACAGTTCGGAATAGCGAGCGGGATCGGTCGGGTCCTCATCGATCTTATGCTCTTGCTCCATCACACGGCGCCACTGATCATTGACCCTCTCACGAACATCAAGCAGATTATTGCTAGCTGATGCATTATCAGAATTGAGCATCAGCGTCTGGCGATATGCTTGAATAGCATCTTGATACAAGTTCTGCGTACGATATGCATCGCCGACGCTCAAATAGAGCTCATCATTTTCAGGATCCAATTCAATCGCCTGCTGGAAGGTTTCCAGGGACTCCTCATACAAACCAAGTTCCCCGTAAAGATTTCCCAGGTTGATATAGGCATCGATCAACTGTGGATCTAGATCGATAGCACGGCGATAGCCAGCAATCGCGGTCTCGACATCCCCCAGATATTGTTGGGCCAGTGCCAGATTATAGCGGGCACGAGCATTGTTGGGACTAACTTCAACCGCCTGCGCAAAAGCCTCTGCTGCGGTTTCGTAATCCCCTTCCTGAGCGGCTGTATTACCCCGATCGGTCCATGACTGCTCATCACGAGCCATATCGCTACGCTTCACAAAATGCATGGGTACGCTACTACTATTATTCGTATTTGCATTAGGTTCATCTTGCATGTTACTCATACATGGCCTACTTTCCTCTATACTTCACATTGTACTGTTCGCAGGAATACACGGTAAATCCTTGCGTAGTATAGCACATATACACCTTTTTCACTCACGAAAACCGCCTCATACACATACCCACGAACCAAGGACACGAAACGATCCAACGCGAATAGCCATCAAGGTTTTTATCCCCCAGTGGCTTGTTTTTGCCCCTAAAACGGGGATTAGTATATCACCTCAAAACGCCCTCACAGGTGCTATACTTCACTTTTTCGGTTTCTTGTGAGAACGCAATTTTATGCTATTAATAGGTGAATGCGAGTCATGTTGCAGACGCGCCCTTTTACTTGTGAAACTTCTCAGATAGCGTTCAGTTGTTTTTATATCTGTATGACCCATTTCACGAGAAAGACTGAAAACATCACCACCCGCATCCAAATACATACAGGCAAACGTATGCCGGAATGTGTGAGCCGACAAGCGCACGTCATCAATACCAGTCGCAGCCTTTAACCGCCTGATTAAAGCATTCATGCCACCACGGCCAAACGGCATACCAACCCGGCCACGGCCAACAGAGAGGAAAAGAATAGGCTCATCCCCATCAGCTGGACGGCGATACTTATGGATGTACTTCCACAACAGGTTACTTATTTCGGGATGAATGCCGACCTGGCGCTCTTTACGGCCCTTGCCAAAGACCCCGATATACGTATCATGCACATCCTCTACCCGGAGGGTAGCCACCTCAGAGCGGCGAATACCAGTATCCAACATCAGCAGCAAGATAACATAATCACGGAAACCCTCAGGGGTGGAGAGATCAAAAATGCTGATCATATGCTCAATCTGGTTCACAGTAAATGCATCAATCATCCTCTCATCAGTCTTCGGATATTCCAGGCGAGTACCGGGATTTTTCTCTATGAGATCCTCGCGCTGACACCAATTAAAGAAGGTCTTCCAACGGCGGATATAATCGCACACGCTACCAGCTGACAGAGTAGAGCCATTCCCAGGAGGCCGACGCGACTTCTGGACCTCAACAGATTCAGTCAGAAGGTGCTGCACACACTGACGAAGGTGAAGCACTGTAACCCGCTCCAGATCGGTCACACCGCATATATCCGCCAACAATCGGACTAGGAGCGCAAGAGCGTGGCGATATGCCAGCTGAGTATGAATAGAAAGACGCCGGGTTATCAGGCTACGTAAGTAATGCTCAACAGTCTCATCAAGTCTCATAGAACACCCCCTATGCTATAGATTCAACAATGTGATAGAGCACCCGTTTTTTACGGACAGTTTCAGCAAAATCTTTCTGTCGCTGCAACATGTAGGTTTCTGCTAATCGGTAGTAGACCGACAAGGTATCCGAGAGATCAGCATGCACACCACCAGGTAAGCGATCGTCGGAATGCGCCCGCCAGGCTTCAAAGGTCGACATGCACCCGGTCAGCTGGGCCACCATCCGTTCCATATGCACATGCCGTTTCCGTTCCCGAATGTAAGGAGCCAGGTTAAAATGGAGCGGATCAACTACAGGAGCAACATAATCAGGTCGTTTCACCACAGACTTTTTTCTCTTCCTGACAGGAGGAGTAACATCTTGCCAGGGATGCTCTTCCAGGTAGGCATCAACCTCAGATAGCAACTCTTCTTTTTCCCGTTCCTCACACTCATACTCAGACTCTTCCAGCTCAGGAACCGCAAAGGCCGATTGAATGACCTGCCAATCTGGATGCACTTCCCAGCGAGAGCGGTTGACATCTGTCTCACTAGGAATCACATAGCGGAGCCAGCCATCAGGAAGGCCATCCGCACCGCCATCGACATGACCGACCGCATACCCCCATAGACCAGCAATGTAGGTTTCAAGCAGAAACGCATCTTCAATCCCATGAAACAAGACTTCTTCATGCTCTTCGCCATCCTTGACGACCTGGGCGACCTGCTTCATTTCCCGCAGAGCCGGACGCCGGAAGCGCATTTCATGACGCATGACCTGCATATCTTCGCTATACTCAAAACCTTGAATACGCGCAGACTCACCCCAGAGATCAAAGAGCCAGGACTTTTCAGGAGAATGATATTTAATCTCGTGCGTTTTATCATAGATAATGCCAGAGATAGCAGCTCCACGAGCACCAAACGGCAAGCCAGTAATCCGCCCCACCGACGCTTAATGCGGTCAGGGCCATCAACAAAACAATCAGCCAGGTTGGCCGGGGCTTCTTCCGACAATTGCGCACGCGAGATAAAGCACTCTTTAATATCTTCCGCAGAAGGCAGTTGAAAATTGATGACATCTACAGCCAGGTCAAGCGCCGACACCTGAAGACAAATCTGTTGTCCAAAGACCTGAGTAGCAAAGAAAAATACTTCATTAACGATCGCGCTAATATCCCGCCTTTTCCAGAGGTATTCCGACGAACAACGCACCTGGGCACACAGATTCATCTTCGAGCCACGGTTGACGCAGAAATTGATACTCTCATTCTTTAAGATCCAGTTAAAACCCTCACTCCCCTTCATCATCATAAGCAATGGTTTGCCATCAAAAGAAAAGCGTGTCGGAATATTTTCCTCATCCTCTTGCGCCTGCTCTTTTAACTGCTGCAACTCAAGCTTCAGCTCATCCGACAGTTTTTTCTTGACCACCTGAAAATTGGTATCCGTTTGATACACATTCAGATAGAGCGTATCTAAAAAAGCTCCTAAAATCCGCACAATACTCTCATTCATAGGCCCATCCTTTCACCAAGCAACCAGTGATGTATTTTGAGCGGTCCGGTTTACTTACGGGACCGCTCAGAGCCAGCACGCTACCACTGCACCGAGCGCAGCAGGGCATCAAACTCAGAATCCCAATCGTCCTGAACCGCATCCATGACCACGAACACCTTATAGGCTCGATAGCAGATCGACCCATCCAACGCACGCGCACACGCATAGCCCACACGAGGAAGCCCATAGTACCGCATGGCGTCTTCTATTGCCTGGTAAGCTGTCAACGCCTGCATATACCCCATATGGAGCGGAAAACGGTTCTCTGCCAGCCCATACGACCAGAGCGCCACATCAAACCAGCCTGCCATGCTTTCACCATCTTCAGGGCCACAGTCCCGCAATGGTTGTCCATAATTCGGCATACATCCCCCTTACACATGCGCCCCGGCCTGAAGCCGATGCCACAACTCACGAGCATCCAACTGGTAGTACAGGCGCAGAAAGTCAAACACGCTGCCGCCTTTTCCCCAGGCGTAGCAGTACCAACACATACCGCCGGGCGTGGAGGGCTGAAACACTTTGAAGGAACAACGCCGATCCTCGCCATCAGCATGATGATCCTCAAATGGACAATGCCCCATGCCCTGCCGGTTCAGCTCAACATAGTGTCCGATGAGCGCGAACGGATCTTGACGCGCACACCAGTCGGCAATGTTGGCGTACGGCGAGCGGGATCGTAGGGCAGCAGGTTGGGTCATCGATTTTTTTTTGTTGACGGCTCCGTGCGTGGATCGTTGTGAGCGAACAGTAGTGATATCGAACGTGGGCGCGTCGACCTGGCGCACATGCCAGAGCCAGCGCAACATGTCATGAAACGTTGGAGCCACCGGCACCGTCCGATCACCGTCCAGGGTGATGAAGGGATAGCGGCGACCTGTCAGCAGATGGATACCCAGGGGCACCCGGATCAGCGATCCATACCCGTCCGTCTGATCCTGTTTTGGGAAAAATTCCATGTCCTCAGGGCAATAGGGGCGCAGCCACCACCGGACTGTCGCGGCGGGAGCTGGCTGTCGGAGGAAGATCCAGAGATGCCCCTCACGATGCGACTGCTCCAGATACGAAGGAATATCGTCAGCAGCAAGCGCCTGTTGCGCCTGGGCCAGCAGCCGCAAGCCGCCCGGTTTATCGGCATCCATCACCGCGAACGAGCATGACCCATGTGTATTGATGACATAGGTCCCAATAGTGCAATCCCCTTGCAAATGCGCATGAAGCACTTCAGAGGTAAGAGGGCGACCTGCACGCCGATATAAGCCGTTGGGGCATTGAAGCGCATAATCATCAGAGCGACCGACAAACAAGGCAGCAAACCGAGTGTAAAGAGAAGGAGAAATCATACTATGTGCTCCTTTCACTGAAAGCCGGAGCCTGTCCCCAGGCGTCCGGCAAGTGGCGTTCTACGGTTGGCGTTCTACGGTTGGCGTCATTCTTAGACCATCGACCAGGCACCTACCGCCAATCGGCCCAATCTTGTTGTGCTGGCCGAGGTTCATCAGCCGGCCACACGGTCCCAGGAACCTCTTGAACGGGAGGTTCAATTTGCCTGACGGAAGCCGCTTGAGCAAGTTTGTCGGTGTCATGCGCAGCCGTGTGAGCACCAAAGGTCAAATCACCATCACGCGCTTTGTCGACAAAGGTTTGAGCACGATCTTCCGCAATCTCTTGATACTGTTCTTGAATAGTCCCCTTCTGGACCCGTTGTGCTTTGAGGAAAGCGGTCCGATGCATACGCCGTTCATCGGAAAGCATCGCCTGGTTATCCAGGTGATCTTGATTAATACTGTGCTCAAAGAAGTGATCCAGGTCGACCAGGGCAATAGCGAGCAGGGAAAGTGGGAGACACACAGCAAGAGAAAACTCATACGCTCGGTAGAGTGGACTACCAGCGCCCATCATTTGACTCAGAGAGCCAAGCACACCAGCCATTTCATGCCCAGAGAGCACCCACCCCAGGTTATTGACCGCACTGACATAGGTGATGCTCAGGGAAACCATAGCCATAATGAAGGAGCCTGTTTTGTTTCCCTTGCGGTACAGCAGAAACGCCTGACGAGCACAAATGTAAATGACCAGATCAAGAAACAACCCACGCAGGAAGCCCACGAAGTTCCCACCGTACACCCACCCATTCGCGATGCTGGACTCAAGAATGAGTCCAGGCACCACGAGCGCACAGAGGGCAATTTCAAAACGCTTCCAGAGCAGATGTAAAGCAATTGCTATGCGCATAGTCGGTATCCTTTCCAGAACTAACGGGACGCAGGTTGCGCAGCCGTAGAGAACAAGACTTTCTTGATGAAGAAGCGCACCGTTGGTGTTTCCTGGCCGGTGTTTTTGTCTTTTTTCGTGCCAGGGAGGCAGCGGCGAATGATGACCTTAATGGGCTGATCGATCAAGGTTTGATCGCGATCGCAAAGCTCTTTAAACTGAGGGCTATCCGAACTCATCTGTAAAGGAATACGCTCACCCTCGTCAGGATCGAGGACAATCAGGGAAAAGAAATCGTACGGTTTACCAGAGCCTTTAGCCTCGCCTTTCATGCGACGAGCGTATTTAACAGTACCAGTTAATTCAAAAGCCATAAGACACCTCTCTTTTTTCTTTAGCCTGGAGCACTGTGCCCAGGGCGAACAAACGAACATCAAAACAAGTGGTTGAACATATCGAAAAATCACAAGCCTTATTCGTGTTCCAGCTCATCAAGAGCATTGCGAATGTCATCCTCAAAGAATTGCAGCCGACTGAACACAATGGATAAGAGAGACGCTTCCACCAATTGATCCCGAATCAAGCGTTTCAATTTGCGTTCAATCGCAATCCGATCAAGCAAAATCTCTCGAAGCACGCTCACTGCAATTGCCTCTTTCCGTCCTCGTGCCATAATGTTTCCCTCTTTTCTCAGTTATGAGCGGCGACGCCGAGCATCTGGACGGTCTGAATCATTTGGAAGCACGCCGTTGATCTTGTGGCCTTGCCGGAGCAGCCGATCCATTTCTTGCCGAGCCTGGTGCTCATTCTCGACATCGGTGCGTACCAGCTCTTTCGAGCGAGGGCTGGACCACGTTTGTTTACTGCTAAAGATTGAGTAACCCATGTGATGCTCCTAACCTTCAACCCAAACGTGAGATGGAACCAACCACCCACTTTGACATTTGACTTGGAGCACACCGCGCACCGTTCGCGCATGAAAAACACGATGCACCAGATGTACATACGAGCAATTTTTTTCACCATTGAGAGAGCAATAAACCCCATAGTTGCCACCATTCACATTGCGATCGATCGCTTTGTTAATATCGCGAACCGTCTTCAATGGTGTGCGAGGAGCAACCGGCATAGGAGCACGAACCAGGTTACGAGCACGTTCATTGCTGTACGACATTGTTACCTCCAGTAGTTTCTCTCCTAGCGATGCGCGAACACGGTAAAGAACTGAACTACAGGGACTTGAAATTTCACCAAGAACAGAACAGCCAGGGCGACAACGGCCACCACCAGCAAGGAACGCAGCTTCATCGCCCGAAAGATCAAAGACGCAAGTACCAGGGCACCGAGCACTAGAAGAACTTGCATAGGTGACAAAATGAATGTTGTCATAGGAAAAGCTCCTCTCTTGACGTATCCAGCCTCAGCCCGCATACTTACGAACATGAGAACTGGTCACTGTACACACACAAACTAATCTCATACGCTGAGCTAGTGGCGGCAACCACTAGCCAGCACTCCTACAATTGCCAGAAAACCAGCAGCGTTAATAGCACCTCCAATAATATTTCCTACAGAGAAACAGTAGAAAGCCCCTACACCAAAGATCAGTAACACCAGTAAAAATGTGAAACTAAGTGCATGTCTACTTTGCAAGAAATCTTTCTCCTCAAATCTTCTCAAGACTCAATACTCAACACTCATGTAACTATTATGTACCATTAAAATCATATTGTCAACAAAAATCACATATGAGTTTAAGACTCAAAAATCACTAGACAAATTGAGCCAAAAGACTTACAATATCAATAACTCTAGTCGCAAAAATCAAAAATCACTAGAAAAGGAGGCGGCAATGGAGGAGCGATACTATTCGCCTGAAGAGGTTATGAAGCTGCTTGGCATATCCAAAGCAACGTTAAACAGGAGAGCGGAAGACGGAACAATACCAAGTGAGTTAGAACCAGGAAAGAAGAGAGGCAGGAAATACCCAAAAGAAGCCATCAACGCGCACGTAAAGCTACAAAAACGCAAGGATCAACCCAAACTCACATTCGGTCCAACAACCAACAGCGAGCTATGGGCCAGCTATCAAAACCACTTCAACCTGTACGAACCTGAAGACATTGTTACATACGATCGGCTCTTAGAGTGGAAGGATGCCAACAAAGATATATTCATGTCGGCCAGGGAGAACGGGAAGAGAGTTGGAGGTGTAACAATCATGCCATTGGCAGAAGATGTCATCAAATCGCTGATAGATGACAGAATCAAGGAGCAAGATATAGAACCCTGGTCCATAAGAAAATGGTCAGACAAAGACCTGGCGGCCTATATACCGAGTATATCGATACACCACACAGGTGACAAGCAGAAGGACAAGGACAGAGGACTCTACATCATCAGGAATGCCTTAAGATGGGCTATCTCACTCGACAAACACTATGACATCAAGAAATGGTATGCGATCGCTGCAACCCCAGAGGGCAAAAAACTGGTTGAACACCTGGGATTCAAAAAGCTTGAGGGAAAGAGGGATGCATACATACTAACAGATCTCAAAAGCGCGACCAGACCCATACAAGCATTTATAAAACAAATGGAGCAAGAAGAAGAACCTCTTGTTCCATCATTGAAAAACAAACGTCTAAAGCAGGAAGTATAGCACCTGGGAAGCAAAGAAAGAGCGTGAACCAGCCTGTAGAGCCAATCCACGCTACCCAATAGTTGCGTAGTATAGCACATATGGCTGGATTCACCCTCATAACAAGCACTCTATAAAACTACTCACGAAATAAGGACTGAAAACGATCCAACAAGAATAGCCATCAAGGTTTTTATTCCTCAATGGCTCATTTTTTAACCATAAAGTGGTATTAGTGACGCGCAACATCTCGCGTTTCTATTTTGTAACACGCAAGGTTAAACGGAATTCATACAAACTCGCTGGGAAAAAAGACTCCGTGTACTCTATAGGTGCCCCTGTCTCATCAAAGGCGGTGCAAAACAGGCGTAGGCCAGACTCTTTCTCAGAAACACGCAACAACTCGGCTTCACGGGCAGATGCGCTATCGGCCTTAATCGACTGTTCAGCAATATAAGGTTGCAATCCTTCCGAGGCCATCAAGTTGTAGAGAGATCCATCTGCTGTTTCTTTCGCCCGCTGATAGACACCAGCTGCACGTGGATATGGCAGGTAATCCACTTCATAGGCGACCGGCTGATCATCAGCAGTGCGCAAACGCTCTAAACGAATTACCTGTTCCTCGTCGGTCAAACGCAGCTGTTCACGAACCGTTTGTGATCCACGAACCAATTCACTTACAAATAGCATTCCACCCGGACGTTTCCCACGACGACGTAATTCTTCAGAAAGGCTTGTTAGTTCACTAATGGTTTGTTGCTGTACACGCGGCTCACAGACGAACGTGCCACGTCCATGCTGGCGATATAGAAGGCCTTCATGGACAAGCTCGGTAAGAGCCTGACGCACGGTTGCACGGCTTACATGATACTGCGTTACCAGTTCTGGTTCAGAGGGTATGGCGGTATGAGGTGCAAGGTGCCCGCACGAATCTGCTGCTTCAGCACTTCTTTTAATTGATAGTAAAGCGGTAGAGGATTTGAGCGCTCTAATATTGGCATATACGGTTCCCCTTATGTCCATACAACAAATTTTTGGATATGTAACATTATGGGAAGAATATATCACAAAAAGAGAAGAGAGTCGAGGGGGTAATAGAATAAATTTGAATAAACACGAAATATGACCTGGTAAATTCGAGAATATACCAGGTCATATTTTAAATTTTAGGCGACTTGAATGCCATTTTCGGCCAGAACGCGATCAATTTCACTTTTCAAGCGACTGGGCTGTGGACCAACAAGACGACCAATAGCCTGACCATCTTTGAAGATCAACAAGGTTGGAATAGCCTGAATTCCAAGGCGTGATGGGTCAAACCGTGCTCATCGATATCCATTTTAGCGAATTGCAGCTTGCCCTGATACTCAGTGCTCAAGCGCTCAAACACAGGGGCGATGTTGCGGCAAGGACCACACCAGGCAGCCCAGAAATCAACAATAACAGGGGTTGAAGACTTCAAAACCTTGGTATCAAAATCCTGATCGCCAACGTGAAACAGATTAGCATTCTCCATAGTACTTCTCACTCACTTTCCAAACAAATCTATCCTGATGTCTAACATCAAGTACAAGTAACTCTTGTTATCTTTACCTTACTATAGAAGAGAACACAAACGGAAATAGGTTTATTCCGTTCCGTCCCCTTCCATTTCACAGTCTTTTGTGCTGCGGTATTAGCGCCGCCGATTGCCACTCATAATTGAGAGAATCTGTAAGATGTAAAGAAACAGGTTTAACACGGTGATAAAAATCGAGACGGTCAAACCAATCGCATTCGGCAGGGTATCGGCCATATATTTGGCGCGCTGGACATAGAACAGCACATACCCTGAAAAGATTGCGACACCAAAGAAGGATATCACAAGTGCAAACAGGGTACTATGGAAAAAAATGCCTATCAGCCCTGTTACCAGCAAAAGAATCACCCCAAAAAAGAGGTAGTCGCCTAAATGCGAGAAGTCGCGCTTTGTGGTCCAGGAATACAATCCCAGGCCGAGAGAAGTCAAGGCCGTAATCACAAACGCCTGGCCAAGAATATTTCCAAGACCAGCACTCAAGTAAGCCCCCACCAGCGGTCCCAGTGCCAGACCCTCTAAGAAAGTAAAGAGATAGAGCAAGAAAAGGTTCAGTCCTGGTTTTTGAATTAACATGTTCAATGCGATCAACACAACCAGGCCAGCAATCGCAACGATCCAGTAGGTCCCATAAGAGAGGCCTATTGAAAGACCGACCACAGTCCCCAGGGTCGCGAAGACGAACGAAAAGGCCAGCAACCCCATCACCTTACTGATCAAACCGCTGGGCGAAACGCCAGCGCCCTGATAGCCATAAGGCAGCGTTTGATACTGGTAGCGAGAGCCAAACGGACTATCGCCCTGGGAACGGTTATTATAGGGATTATTCCCGTAGGGATAATTATTGCGCGGATTAGGATTAAACATAGCAAACCTCAGCTTAAAACACGAGTCAATTGACCAGGTGCAAATTTCGAGAGGTACCGTTTCTGGCAAGACCCTCTTTCTTGACGTATATACGCGCTACCTCAAGTCATGGTTGCAGGTGACACAAGCAACATTTGACCCCCTGGTAAGATGAAACAATACCTGTGGTTACATCCACTCCCTATCATCCTCATCAATCGGCCTTCGTGAACCATCTTCACAGCATTTGGAAACGCTGCCTGGATACGGCCAGCTGCGCCACCACTGGCTCATCTGGTAGCATGGATCAGTTTCCAGGAACAATCATGGCTTTTCAGGTGGCTACGCCCATCCAAATGGATGGCATAATACAAATTAAAGGGCACAGCAAAGAGAGAGCATATCGCTTCTCTCCTACCCTGGAGGCACAATAACTTTGCGCAGCTTCATCCTTCAGGCCAGATGCACATTAATGCACGTGCATACTAGCAATGTGCAGGAAGCAAGCGTCATGCAGTCATCAGAAATGACTACATGACGCTCCATACACCACAAATCTCGCAGAACGCAATCCCAACTTCACCGAAAGTTTTGCTACGGGTATTCCAACGATCATACACAATTGCCAGGGAGCCACAGCTCCAGCAACGAGCACGACCGCCAGCTTTACTCTCATTAGCAAGTTTTTGTAACAGGGCACTACGAGCCTCATCTGATCCCGTATAGCCTGGATTATAGGCAAGATGCAGCAAATTGCCCAGAGGCAAGCTGATTTCATGAGATGGTGCCTGCAACGGAGCGGCGGCAGCGGGTGCTGTTGGCTGTGCTGGTGTGCTTGCCGGAACCTGCGGTGGGCGACGGAACAATTCGCCACGTGAAGTACGCCGACCGCCTTCGATGGAAGGCGTATAATCATGGCGCTCATGCCGATCCTGACGCTCAGCACGATCCATACGTGAAACACGCTCGGAACGCTGAGATTGAGGCGTGGGTGGCACATCATTACTTTCCTGGCGCTGCTCACCATTCAAAACTGGTGTGATAGGAGGCTGAGCCGCCGCAAAAGATGGTGGGTAAGCAGGTGCAAGTGCGTTTTCTGGGCGAGCAGGTGCAGGTGCCGCTGGACCAGATGATGGCTGTCCTTCTACTTCCGGTAAGGACTCTGGTGCGCGCGTAGGAGCCGCATTGTCAGCAACTTGTTCTGTTTGCTCAGCAACAACATTCGTCTGTTCTGGTTGCTCAGGTGGATTAGCGCGTCTTCGTCGGGTAATTGGCATAAGAGGTTTACTCCATAAGAAAAGAAGTTATATGTGCATGCTAAGTAAAGCGCAGCACATGTATTATATCACATCGTGAAGAAAAAAGAAAAAAATACCGAGGTAAGTCTTCATTTCAAACCTGGAACGAGTGAAGACTTACCCTCTGTAAAAACCCTTCGAGATCTATTTCAGCGCGATCCCGAACAAGCGATAAAATCAACCAGAAACGCCACTCATCCTCAGCCAGCAATGACTTCATCGCTCAAAAAAATCGAGCACAAAAAGCACTACCTTCTCCTGATGGACCTGCTCTCTCTCTATAGTTGAGTGGCATTGAATAGTGGCACCTGGATTACTGGCCCGTGAAGAAATCAGCGTTGACTTTGATATAGCTTTTCCACTCTCCAGGCACTGCTGACTCTTCAAAGATCGCCGTTACTGGACAGGCAGGCTCACACGCCCCACAATCGATACACTCATCGGGATTAATATAGAGTTGCTCGGCCTCTTCGAAGCCAGGCTCATTTGACGATGGGTGGATGCAATCCACAGGGCAAACATCTACGCAGGATGCATCTTTAACGCCAATACATGGCTGGGTAATCACATAGGTCATTGTTCTAGACATCCTCCTCTTGGCACACTATGCCCCACACAGGCACATAGAAGCAAAGTTCTGTTTTAGACCAACTTCAGTATAGAGGGTTGTACAGATGATGTCAAATGCCTTACAATCCCGCTTCTGCTCTGATTTAACAATGGGATGCGCTTTCTCAACAAGCGTTATTTGAGGGTTTCAACGTAGAGCCTGGAGAAGGTAACTTCCTCACCCTGATTTTCCACGTAGAGCCCGATCTGGCCGGACTTCACCTCAGTTGTAAAAGGATCAGTAATGGGCTTATCTAGCAAAGGTACGCCGTTAACTGTGAAGAGAAAAGTGTTGCCACGAGATTCTATCGTGATCGTATTGCTTTTTCCATCCTCACTGATAATAGCTGAACTTCTATTACTTTTGATCGTTCGCCAGGGTTGCTGCTTATCCGTACTGGAGAAACGCAAAAAGGCGTACTGTTGATTGTCCCGTGGTGAAATCTCAAAGAGATAGTAAAACGATTGATCTGGAGCAACCCGAAAAATCACTCCATGATAATCAGGACTATCTTTTTTGCTGGACGTCTCAAGCATCGTTACAGATAACTTGAAATCCTGTACCTGGTAATCCTGAAAAGGCGCTGGCATGGCATTGTTAAGCTGGTTATTAATAATATGATACTGGTGGTTCTGATCAAAAAAAGCATTTGCTCCATGCGGCCAATTTCCAATGATCGTGAAAGGATTCGTGGGCATAGGGGCCTGCGTCGGAGTGGCTGTGGGTATTACCACCACCGTCTGGGGTGCTTCAGGATGCCGATTCATAAAGGATACGGTAAAACCTGTGGTAACCACGATAATGATCAAAGCAGCCAGAATGTAAAGCAATCGTCTTAGCTGGAAGCCAGGCCATGTGCTGGCCCACATAGGTTTGACACGTACAATAGGACGAGGACTAGCAATAATAGGCGGTGGATTGGTGTGATCCTCTTTTTCATCAAAAAGGGCAAGCGCAGAGGGGCTCAGGGTGGCTGAGCGAGTCTCACTGGCAACTACCGCCGCTGAAAAAGCTCGACTTAATTCCTGTGCCGTTTGAAAACGGTCTTCAGGCTCTTTAGCCAGGGCTTTGCGTACCACTCGATCCAACAGAGGCGTAATATCAGCTCGAATCAACGCCAGGGATGGAGGGGGCTCATGCACATGCAACAATGCCAGCGCAATCGTTGAATCGGCTCGAAATGGTAAGCGCTTAGCCAGAACAAAAAAGAGGGTAACCCCCAGCGAATAGACATCGGAACGACCATCTAAGACACGTCCCAGGGCCTGCTCAGGCGAGATGTAATCTGGAGTCCCCATAACCGCCTCAGCATGTTTAGCCTCGCTTTGCTCTGGTTCTATTTCAGATTGCGCAACCCGAGCAATACCAAAATCGGATAAGATGACATGGCCATCACTATCCAATAGAATATTAGCAGGTTTAACATCACAGTGGACACAACCATGCATATGGGCAAAATCCAGGGCCGCCGCCAGTTGTTCAAGGTACCACTGAGCTTCCTTTAAAGAGAGTGGGCCACGCTTAGCCATATATTCCGCCAGAGTTCCACCTGGCATATAGGGCATCACAATATATGGCAAACCATCCTGCTCACCATACGAAAAAATTGGTAGGATATTTGCATGCTCCAATTTACTGACCGCTTCTGCTTCTCGTAAGAAACGGCGATAGAAATCTCGCTGCATCCGTATATCCATACCTGATCGCGGTAGAAACACCTTCACAGCTACCTTCCGCGCAGGATTTTGCTGCTGAGCAAGAAAAACTGCACTTGAGCCACCATAGCCAAGTACTCTTTCCAACACACACGAACCGAGCACCTTCCCGATAAGATGCTGTCCCCTACTTGCAGCCACGTTGAAGCTCCTCTCTAGCTCCCTTAGAGATGTGATGTTCTAGCTCCCTTAGAGATGATGTGCAATAAGTGGAATGCATTGATTTTCCATGGTACGTGTAGGAACTATAACCAATTTTAATCGCGCGCTATCTCCACTGTCAACTTTCAAACCATGATATCCATAAATTATCCCAAATCATCCCTGGCACATGTAAATTCGCAGGTCAGGCGGGTATAATTCTCATCTAATGCAATTACTGGCATACGAATATACTACGCACATATGCCAGCAACACATCATACCTCAGTTAAAGAACAAATTGTCCATCGCGCATAATAATGCGACCATCCACCTCAATTGTACAGTTAGTTGGGATAACATCCACATGCACGCGTGAATCCCAGTCTGCGCCAGTGAACTCAGGATAAGGATTACCAAAGGCGACATGCAGGCCCGGCAACTTTTCATCTTGCAACAAATTACCAACCAGGCGCTTAAGACTGGTCAAAGTACCAATCGCAAATTCGCCGGCACGATTTCCATTGGGCACGGAGAAGAGATAATCGTGTACTTCCTGAGCCAGCGCGGCATTTTCGCTGTTGATCTCGGTGATATAGCCATCTTTGACAGTGATTACCAGTGGCTGCTCCAATACTCCATATTTCTCGGAGAAGAAGTCACCCAATACCTCGCAGACCAGTACGCCATCAACGGTGGCAGGGGCGGTATAAACCTCGCCCTCAGGAAGATTGCCCCACGCCCCCTGTTTGTTATAGCGGCCATGACAGGGCACCCATTTCCACTCAGGATGGAAGGTAGCCGTTACATCGCTCCCTTTTTCAGACGTGACGTGAATCGTGCGCGCATGTTTGACAATCTCATACACACGATTGGTGATAGTGTAGACTTCATCATAATCCGCACACATACCATCCGTCATCAAGGTATCATCAATACCGATCATATGGCCGTGGCGAACCTTGAGCTCATTGACGAGGAAAGGCAACAAGGGAATACGAAAAGCAATCTCGCCTGGCTGGGCGGTCGCGATATAGTATGAGACAGTCGGGCGAGCAGTCAGAAAATCGTTGCGCAACGTATCAGGGAAGACAGTCAATGGACGCTCACCGTAGTGTTCCAGGAAACGCACAGTAACATCGGCGTGGCGTGCCAGAGCAGCGGAAGCCACACGCTGAGCAATATGCTGGCGCGCAAAATCCGTCAGAATAAACACACGATCCTGGGCTGTTACGCCCATACACAGCAGAGCATTCTCGGCGCCCAAATGCATGCGCTCATCAAAAGTCAGGGATTGAAGATCTTGTTTATCTGATTGGTGTGTTACATCTGTCATAGGATGTATTTGCTCCTTTATTTATATAATGCCATCACTGTTACCAGTATAAGTACAGGTAGTATATAGAAGCAGGATATCTATACGCACGAAGAAACGCCCACTCTACATAACACCAATCCCCTCAAAATCCAGGTATTCTTCATAAATACAATCGCATATACGAGCCTTATACAGCAGGAGTAACATTGATCGAGCCGAGTAATACTTTTGGTCAGTACCCGGGCTAGTACATCCTGGGGATTAATTGGAGATAACTTCACCTATACCCATTAATTCTATATCATATGTTATACTTGAACAATATTTTATAGATGGGCTACGGCCCAATAACGCTTAATCACCTTCACTAGCAAGGAGAGCTTCATGACAAATAGCTTTAGCATCCTCCAGGTGGCTGAATATCTGAAGCGACTGGGGTTAAAGATTTCACAGGTTGATCGCTCTCAGAATACAATCGAGCTGGCCTTCCATGATGAACATGGGCAGTGGCAGATGATTGTAGGTATTCACCACAGTGGAAATGCCAGTAAGCTGATGCTCATTGTGCCGCACATCGGCACGGTCACCGAGCAAAAACGTCTGGAGTGTCTCGAAGCATTACTTGCTGTCAATTATCGCATTGCTCTTGGAAAATTTGGCCTGGATCTCGCTGATGGAGAGGTGCGGCTAGAAGAATGTATTCCTCTGGCTGATAAAAGCATTCCATTTGAGCAGTTTCGCCTGGCTTTTAGCGCTATCATGCAGACCGTTTCAATCTATCATGACTTATTGCCTAGAATTATCTATGGCCATCAATCCGCAAAGGATGCGTTGCAAGATTGTGAAAATGAGTTCTTTGCCCAGACCCATGATGAAACCGATTTTAGCCTGCCAGCTATACAGACACAAGTAGTCGAGACATCAACTAACAATGAAATGCTACAGATGGAAGAATCTGAGCTTGACGTAAACGAAGTACTGGAAGAGGTTGCACGCCTGCTGGGAAAACATCAGGAATAGCTCTAAAGATAAAAGAAGAGCGGTGGCCTGGCGAAATTTTTCACCAGGCCGCCGCTCTTCTTTTATACTAATTCTACACAGCAGTGATTGTACCATCACCATTCACATTGATCTTAACGGGTGGCAAGGGGGTATCAGCGGGCCCCTGTAACACCTGTCCACCATTAGCAGGATCGAAGATCGCCCCATGCGCAGGGCAGACTAGCTTGCCGGTACCCGGGTCATAGTTGACTTTGACTCCTTCATGGGTACAGGCTTGCTCATAGGCTGCAAACATGCCACTGGATAAATGAACCAGCAAGCTTGCCTGATTATCGGCAGGATTATTAAATTTAATGGCCGAATTAACCGCCTGAGTTTGTGATCCAATCACCGTTCCCATGTGCGCAGGCTGTTGAGGAGCCTGTGTTGGCTTCGGATTATTAGCAGGTGGTTGATTGGTCGTGCCACCATTGGTCTTAGGTGGTTGCTTCTGCGTCTGGCCAGTATTCTTTGCTGGTTGCTGCTTCGTTTGTGTCGTCTTATTAGCTGCAGGCTTAGTGGTAGGGGCGGTTTGTTGTAAAGCCTGTTGCGGGGCAGGCGCTGCTCCTAGCTTGCCAAGGTTAAAAGCGATACCCACACCCGCGGCAGCGACGGCACCTGTAGCCAGCACGGCGATCACATTGCGTCGCGTCACCTTACGGCCCGGCTGCCCCAGAGAAGAGGTAGAGCTACGCTTTTTCTTTTGCAGCGGCTTAGAGGAGGACGCCGAGGCATCCAATCCCCAATCCAGGGCATCCATTCTGCCGCCCACCACTGGTTCTGCCACAGTGGGTGCGTTATTATTTTGAGCCTGCTTAGAGAACGTCTGTGGGGCGGCCTGCAATGGCTCTGCTGGTGACCACCATTCATAAGCTTTCACCAGATCAGCATCTGATGCATGAGTTCCCGCGAGCGTTACCCCGGAGGTGGTAACTGTACAATATCTTCATCAGCCAGCTGGCGTTTCGTAGGAGCAGGAGCAGGAGCGGCTTTCTGCTGCGGCATTACAGGCGGCTGCTGCGGCGCTATAGGCGGTAGCGTTGGCTGGACAGGACTGCTGCCGAGCGCCTGGCTCTTTCTGCCCAGTGAGGCGGCCTGGGTCAAACCTGTTGCAGGTTGAGAGGCGCGAGGAGTCGATGCGGTGTTGCGGTCCGCAGGCACAACCAATCCCGTTTTAGTTGTCTTTATTGCAGGCAGATGGCCAGTAACAATAGGCGGTACTAATTGCCAGCTACCAGTAGCAGTACTAATACGTGGAGCAGCTTGAAAAGGTACGGCTGGCGCGGCCGGAGCTTTAGACACCTGGCTCATATGTACTGCTGGCAAGGTCTGGGTCGCGCCGATAGAGGCCTGGGTAAAAGCCTCACCTAACTCACGTACACTCTGGAAACGGCCATCTGGATCACGGGTCAGCGCCTGACTAATAACCGAACCTAGAGCAACAGGGATTTCCGGGCAGAGCTTGCGTAAAGGTGTAAAGTTCTGGTTGACATGCATCTGAGCCACTTCAAGTGGATTATTGCCTGTAAATGGAGGTTTTCCACTCAGTAACTCATACAAAATACAACCCAGAGCATATATATCTGAACGCTGGTCCACCGATTGGCCCTGCACAATCTCAGGTGCGACATACTCGGGAGAGGCAAGAAAAGTATCGGCAATGCTGAATAGGTGAGCATTAGGCATGGGAGTTTGATCAACGCCTGCACGCTGTAAAATATGCATCAGACCAAAGCCAGCTACCTGTACATTCTCATCATCATAAATCACAATGTTTGAAGGCTTCAATGTACCATGGATAAAACCTTTACCATGGGCATAAGCCAGGCCATCTACTATTTGATGTAAAATAGTAGTTACAAATGTATGATCGCAGCGTCCTTGATGCTTAACGATATCTGCCAGAGAGCCATTCGTTGTATAGGGTGTAATCAAATAGGGATAGCCAAGTATCTCGCCATGCTCATACACAGGCAAAATATGTGGGTGATGTAACGAGGTAATTAAGGCTGCTTCCTTATGGAAACGCTGCAGAAAAAAAGTACGAGCCTCGTTTGAAAAATGCGTCGGCATAGGATAGAGTGCAAGAGCATCAACACGTTGCGCTACCTGATGCCGCGCCAGATATACAATATTTAAACGTCCCTTACCGACCAATCTCTCTATGCGATATTGCCCGAGAACATGGCCAACCAGTTGATCCTCTGATAATGTTTGCATCCAACTCTCTCCAATGTACGAACTACATACAGTAAACGACATATGTTTCATCCATTATCCTGGCTATTCTGTTGACCAGATGAAGATAACTTATGTTGTTACACTATAGCGACCAATTCTTCTACATAATTACGGCTCTCTCATGCCAGAATAGCTAACCGAGATCCAGAAGCAATGATGCGATAAAAGCCGGTTTTTCCTTGTCTACACAGATGAATTTACACGTTGTATCAAATTGAGTCAATTTGACGAGCACAAAGTAGGACTTGTGGATTAAAAAAAATCGCATAATCTCAACCAGCCCGGTTGGTCCCACCATTTTAACTCACCCTATGCAAAAATGATACAATGAGCGCAGATTAACTTTCAAAAAGAAAAACGAAGGCCTGAAACAGAGCAGGCCTGGCGATAGAATTCATTCCGCCAGCATTGGCAGCCCAGAGCCACATAGATGTTGGGGAAAAGGATCGGAGAATTGTTGTATGGCAGATGTCCAACCACTACGTGGATTTCGATATGCAAAAGAGAAAGTCGGCGATCCGGCACAAACAATTACACCACCATTTGATGTTATCAGTCCTGACGCCCAGATGCGCTATTATCAGCGCAATCCTTATAACATCATTCGCCTGGAATTAGGGCAAAGCAATCCAACGGATAATGGGCTGAACAATGTCTATACACGAGCTGCCAGAACACTGGCAGAATGGCGCCTGGATGGCATCCTGCAGCAAGAGACAGATGCCTGCTATTATCTTTATCAACAACGCTTTAGCCATAACGGACAAGCCTATACGCGTACCAGCCTGCTAGCACGGGTCCGACTGGAACCCTGGGATGCCCGGGTGATTCTGCCACACGAACATACACGCACGAAAGACAAAGAAGATCGCCTGCAGTTGCTCCGCGCTTGCGCGACTAACTTCAGTCCCATTATGTGCATGTACGATGATCCACAGGGTCGTGTGCGCCGGCTGATTTCAACGTATGCCGAACAGCCCGAGATCCAATTCGTAGATGAGAACGGGGAAGAGCATCTTTTACAACCCATTTCCGATCCCCAGCATACTGCCTTGATCCAGGATTTCTTCGCGCAACGTCAACTCTATATCGCGGATGGACATCATCGCTACACAACCGCCTTGAATTACAGGGACGAACTGCAAAAGCAGAGGCGCGGCCTGGATGCTCAGGATGGAGCGAACTTTATGTTGATGGCACTGATCGATGTCGATGATCCAGGTATGCTAGTATTACCCACTCACCGGGTATTGTTCGATCTTACTGAAGAGCAACTACACAAACTCACAGAACAGCAACTTGCACGCTACTTCTCCGTAAAAAAAGTAGCAGCAGCTACCGATGAAGTTATGCTGGAAGAATTAGCCCGGGTGGGCAGTCAGCAACCTGCATTGATCATTAAAACAGCTGAGCAAGCACTACTACTCACAATCAATGCGCAAGGGGAACAGTTGATGAAAGAGAGTGGGCATTCCGAAGCCTGGAACGCCCTGGATGTAGCGCTGGTCCAACATTTGATACTTGAGACGCTACTCCACATCACTGCGGACGACGTTGCCGCAGGCAAATATATTCGCTATATGCACGATACCCAGCAAGCTCTTCAATCGCTTCATACGCAAGAAGCACAGGCAATCATTTTACTTAATGGTATTCCCTTTCGCCAGGTACGTGATGTGGCGCTGGCAGATGATCGCATGCCACAGAAATCTACGTACCTCTATCCAAAGCTCATCACCGGTCTGGTGATAAATCCTTTATGGTAAGGAGCAGATACAGCATGATTATCATCGTCGGCGCAGGTCTAGCAGGCTTGACCTGCGCAAAATTGCTAGCCGAAGCCGGGCAAGAAGTACTCGTTTTGGAGGCCGCAGACCAGGTTGGAGGCCGTGTAAGAACTGATTATCATGAAGACGGATATCGTCTGGATCGTGGCTTCCAGGTTCTATTTACCTCGTATGAGGCCGCTGCGCATCATCTCAATTATAATACGCTAAAACAGCGTAAATTTAATCCTGGCGCCATTCTACTCAAAAATGGTAAGCAGCATGAGATTACTGATCCTTTACGCGAACCAACCCATACCTTCTCAAGCTTGATCAATCCGCTCATTTCCACAGCCGATAAGCTACGTATTGTCAAATTGCGCTTACAATTGCAGCGCATCTCAAATGCCGATATCTTTGCGGGCACACAACAAAAAGATGGGCAAGACGAGTCAACAGAGGCCTATCTCCGTCGACAAGGGTTTTCGGATAAGATTATCGATAATTTTTTCCGGCCCTTCTATGGCGGCATCTTCCTGGATCGTTCACTACAGACCAGCGCGCGTATGTTTCAATTCACTTTTAAAATGCTGGCCACAGGCGACATTATTCTCCCGGCTGAAGGTATCCAACGTATTCCTGAACAACTGGCAGCCAGCTTACCCAGAGGATCTGTACGCTGCAATGCACGCGTTGCGGAGGTCCTGATCAGTAACGGGCAGGCACGCGGTGTACGGCTGATTAACGGCGAAGAGATCAAGGCTGAGACCATTGTGGTAGCGACCTCCAGCCCAATTGCGGAAAAATTCGTTCACCAAACATTGCCTGACAAACCTGTCAGCGCGGTCTGCCTCTATTTCGCTGGCGATGAGCGCCTGTACAATCAACGCAAAATTCTGCTCAATGCAGATCCACATGCCTATGTGAATAATGCGGTACTGGTTAGCAATATCGCTCCAACCTATGCCCCACCACGTAAACATCTACTCTCAGTCACAGTTCTCGGAAATCCTAAAGAGGATGATGAGGGCATTGCTGAGCGTAGCAAGGCGGAAATAGCGGGTTGGTTCCCCAATCATGATCTGAAACACTGGCAATTGCTGGCAGTATATCGTATTCCCTTTGCCCAATTTCTACAGGCGCCGGGTGTTTATGATACACTTCCGGGCAATCGCACAGATGTTAATGGTCTTTATCTCGCGGGGGAATATACACAGTCGAGTAGTATTCAAGGGGCAATGCACAGCGGTGAATGCGCAGCTAGAGAATTGCTAAAGATAAAACAATTGGTACCAAGCCAATCATAAAAAGTAGCAAGAAAAAGACTGCTAGCCAGACAGGGCTCAAACTTTCCCATTATTGAGGAAGTCTGGGCCCTTGTTAGTCCTGCTGAAAAAATTCAACCGGGAAAGAGCTAAGGCTACCACTACGCAATGACTCTACCATCAAGCGCAGAGGGCCCTGTTCAATGGATACATGCAATAAGGTCCTTGGAAACACCTGCTCTTGCAAAGCAATCTGTGATTTAGGGTCTAGCAGGGCCGCCGTCGCACGCAAGACAGGCACATACTCGCTTTGTCCGACCTGTTGCAATAATGCCGCCTGCCGCAGTAAGCGCATAACATAGGTAGTACGCCACTTATCATCAATCAACTGTTCGAGGGCATCCATTACTAATTCTTCAAGCAGACTCTGCTGCTCTTGCAACTTTAATTTATTCTTACGCCGACCATTGGTAGAAGATGAAAAAACATTCTGGGCCGTCCAGTAGCGACTAATAAATGGCTCGATGCGCTCAATAGGCTCATATAACCAGGATGAAAATTCTTTCAAATGATAGAGATCATCAGCGCGTCGTGCCAGAGCAATAGTCTCTGAATTTAACGGCAAAGGCTCCAAGGCCGTGGCAGGAAGTTTTGCCAGTGCTTTTTTGTCCCGCAGACCCGCCTCCGTTAAGGGACGCCAGATAGAATAAGCAATAGGTAATTTCGTACGCGTACGCCTGTTGAGGGCCCTGGCTTCCATTATCACTGCACGAGCATATTCGAATGAAACGCCAAAGCTACTAAAACCCTGCTCATCCAGATCCCCCACCAGGGCTTCCCACTGCTCCACATCCATTTCATCCACCCCATAGCAGTCCTTGATCCCCTTTTGATCCTGGTATAAGACATTGACACCTTTAATCAAGCCATCTGGACGGAGCCAGGACAGCATAATGAGCTGGGTGCCAGAGCCATCAATTGAACTAACCCGTGCCTGGTAAGCGGTATATTGTTGCTGACGAGCCTCCATCATAGCAGCATCTTCTGATCCTAGCATGGACTGCATGGTCAAACGTCCAAGCACAGCCCGAGCTTGCTGCTTCAATTGCCGATTGGAACTGGTTGCAATTAGATGATTCAGAGCTGGTATCGTCTGGTTAATAGCAATCGGACCAAGTTGCTCCAGCGCCTCAATGACAGCCATCACAACCTTACCGGTTTGATTCTCAAGTAATGGAATCAACAAATTGGCCGCACGGGGATCGTTACTATTTCCCAACCAGTTGATAAAGGCAAACCGACGTTCAACTGGCATAGAAACCACATCCTCAAGGATAGTCTCTACACCCATTTCATTCTGCCCCACCAACTCAAGCAGCCTCATCTGCATCTGCCGAATCGCCCCGGCTGGATCATTCAGGTACTCAATAATGCCATCATCGGCCATCTCTGATCCTAATTCTTTCAGGATGGGAGAAAGAGAAAGCTTTGCCAGATCACTTACAGTAGGATCAGTCACAAAATCCTCAAGTCCCTCCAGGTCAAAGTCGGTTGCTAATTCTGATAGGATGCGCAAGGCCGCGGCCTGTGCCATAGCATCGTTGCTTCTCAGCAGATGCAACACTTTTTCCCGTGCCCCTTCAGCCCATTCTTCATCCAGGCGATCAAGGTAATGGGACATGGTATCGGGATCGATATCCTCACGCCGACTTATCGCCAGTAAAATACTATCCACACTCTCTTGAGGAGACCCCTTGCGTCCTCTTGGCATAAGCGTTCGCTCTCCTTTTATGGGAGTAATAAGCACACCCTTCCTGGGCGAGCACCAATGCAAGAAATTGTACCACGTTGGACTAGAGGCGTCGAGATCACTCCCCAGATATGCACAGCGCTCATGTAACGTATCTGCTTACTCAACAGTAATTCTCAGGCAGGTCTGCTCTATACCCTATGACAAAGAACGCTTTAAACATCCTACTCGCTTCAGGAATTTAAAAACCACTCATGTATAAAGAGACTGTGTATGATCTAGCAAAACTAGCTGGCGCCGATATACGCCATAGAAAATATCCTATCCTGCCCGTAATAATTAAGCGGTCGGCAACACTAACTAAATATGGCTTTACCAGGTATATTACTCGTGAGATATACCTGGTAAAGGGACTAAACTTTACTATCTATCCGGTCAGTCTTATTATTCAGCCAGGGCCTTAAATGAGGTAATATTTGCCACAGCGCCATTTTGGATCAACATCCGCAGGCCGCAAAAGCCACTATGGAAGGTGTTATCAGTGGTAGTCACAAACCAGTGGAATGGTTCAGGGCTACCCGTGGACCACACTCGAGCCTGCAATATATTGCCATCGATACGAAAACGCAGCGTATATGTATGGTGGGCGCTGGCGATGAACATATAACGGCCTAAAATTGTCGCGACACCATGTACTTTCTTTTGCACAACCAGGTTATTACCATCGATATACGCCTTATACCAATCATTGCCATCCGACCAGCGTAACACAGCTCCCAGGTTGGTATCCTTAAAGTTGCTGATGCTACCTGAAAAAACCACCTCGGCATCTGCGAGACGCGGACCCAGAACAGCGGAATAGTTGGTGCCACCATGTGAAACTATGCCACGTTGAGCAAACATAGAAAATGTATTTGAGGTATTCGCATCACCGGCCCAGGCATGCCCATCAGAAGCACGGCCCCAGAACAGTTGGTTGTGATGCTGAAACGTATCCTCAGCAATGATACGGGTAGGGATCGGTGGTACATGATCTTTCGATCCTGATCCCGATCCGGAAGGCCCTGTTGGAGGGACAGGTGTAGGATGAATATGACCACCAGTTGGGGTGGGGCTGGCTGGTGGTTCACCAGGATTTGTAACAGGAGGTGTCTTTGTTGGCACAGGATCATTCACTGGCACGGGCGGCTGAGGCACCGTCTGGGAGATATACCCCAGGTTATTACCAAACTCTTCTGTAAACCAGATGGTATCCTGTGGATCCACATTCACGCCATCATGGACATGGCTATTTGCCGTTGGCGAATTATAAAGGGTAAAAGAGCCTGTACCGGTACTCGGAAATGAGCCAATCGTGTTTTGCAATGAATCGGCAAACCAGACCACACCGTTATGATCAACACTGATGCCGGAGGTATGGACACCACAAACCTGGCAGGTGCGCGGATATACATATTCAGTTATGCCATTATTTGTCCCAGGCTGAGCTACACTGACCCGTAAGCGCCCAATCATGCCCGCAAAACCTTCAGACCACCAGATGTTGCCAGCCGGATCAACCGCGATCAAATGGGGCGTCAGGCCACTGGCGGGTGTCGCGCGAACTTTGTATTCTAGCAGCTGACCATGCGCGGTATATTCCCCGATCAAACCGACTGCATCATTATTTTCTGTAAACCAGATATTATTGGCAGCATCTACGGTAATACCATAGGGCACACTGTTTACAGCCGGCGTGGCAACCTCAGTAAATTTCTGAGTCTTCGGATCAAAAGAGCCAATTTTATTGCTATAGTGCTCGGTAAACCAGACTTTGCCCTGCGTATCAATAGCCACATCCCATGGCCCCGCACCCGCCGTAGGAACCTGCCATTGCTGATATAAACCTGTCTGTGGATGCAGTACGCCTATAGCATTAGCCAGTGGCATCGGAAACCAGACATTCCCCTGCGCATCTACGGCCAGGAATAAAGCCTGCGCATAATTTGCAGGAAGGGTATATGAATGCAATAGCGCATCTGTCTTTGTATCATATACATTAATCTTTCCTGGCGGGGTTGCCGTACTACAGGTTGGTGTTGGATCACAACCTGGTAGTGCCACCCATATATGTCCAGTTTGATCAAAAGCCGTTCCCCAGGGATCTGTACCTGCTTGCACGGAAAAATCAGTCGCAGCGGGGGTTGCTGCCTCTACAGGCAAGATATACGCACCAATCGTCAACATAGCACTCATCAACGCTATCACAAACGATATAAGTCCGTATACCCATATTTTTCGGCGTCCCATTTTTCACCTCTCTACCCACACAAATCAATGTATAACTTGCAATAAAGCATAATGTCCCATAACTGGTATCCAGCAAAATCAATATACTTTGCAAGGGATATATCTGTATGTAATTATCAATGCCAGAGGTTTACGCCACAAGATCCGGACGTATCAATGTTATGATACAAAAGCATAGAAAAGGACCTGGCATGTTTTGACATAGACATGCCAGGTCCTTTTCTACATGGCTAAGGATTTAGTGAATAGCGATATAGCCCAGACTTGAAAGGACAAATAACACAAACAATACAGTCAGCCCGACCAGGAGCGTTGTTCCCAGCAGCCAGAGCAAAAATTCTAAACGTCCCGGCTGGATCAACCACCAGCGTATACTCTCAATAGGATGAACCCTGGCTGCATGCTTTTCTAAGGGATAGGAGATCAAAGGAGGAACAGTATCAACATCCGCAATATCATGTTCCTGCAGGCGCACAATAATAGAATTTTTCTGCTCTTGCAATGGCTCGGTGCTTTTTTGCCGCTGGACCACAGTATGTCCTGGGATAGCCGGGATAGCCATTAAAGTTGCATCAGTAATAGCCAGTGTCAAAGAGGCAAGGCTACTCTCAGCAGCAAAGCGGGGCGTTTCAAATTGCCAGATAGCTCTCGATTGGGGCATCGTCGGAATACGTGTAACATCTTCCTGTTCCAACTCAGCAGACAGACGTGGATAACGTGGACGAACCTTAATCACGTCGGCAGGATGCGCTGAGGCCCGCGCAGGAATCGCAGGCAACGACGGAGATCGGCGAGCCGGACTATATCCTCCAACTAAAAAATGACCACCATACGCATGTAATTCTTTATTCGCTGGATAAACTGACTTCACCATATCCATTGCTTCCTATTCAGATCAGAGGAGAACATACACTTAAGGCCGAGTTATAGCTTCTTCATGATTTTCAATCGCACAGATACCCCCTGACTTCAGGCAAGGGGTACTTGACCTACCTTATCCACTGCTTCATGCAAATAAACGGTCACCGCATCATTTTTCGCCTGTATTGCGCTCTACCAGATGGTGACCATCATCAGCTAGCAACTCCCAATATTTCTGCTATCTATTGAGTGAGGAAAAATACGCAGCAATTGGAAATTTTTTCCAATCGAGAGCGAGAAAAGGAAGAGGCACAATCAGATCTGGCTTCATTCTCACCTTCTAAAACCAGATAGAGAGCAGATACATCCCTACACCTCTATATTGGCACATATCTTGCACAAGTAATATACAGGGGGGATATATCCGT
This sequence comes from Dictyobacter kobayashii, assembly GCF_003967555.1. Classification (GTDB taxonomy): domain Bacteria; phylum Chloroflexota; class Ktedonobacteria; order Ktedonobacterales; family Ktedonobacteraceae; genus Dictyobacter; species Dictyobacter kobayashii. The sequence goes on along the minus strand of NZ_BIFS01000001.1, from coordinate 4,435,696 downwards.
AAAAATTTTACAAAGTTTACAAAGCTTACAAATTTCTACGGACCTGTGATGCAGTGGTATTCAAAACATCACAGATCTCCGGTTACCAAATTGTGGAATGGGATTTGAGGTATAAGGAGGAGTAGGTATATGGTAGCCATGACCAATCCAATGCAAACAATTGAGATAGTTCCGGTAGAGATCCAACAGTATATAAAAACTGGAAGAGCTGACATTTCAGCAAATGATAGGGAGAGGATAGCAACGGCTCATCCAGGCACAATTGCCCACAAAAAAAGAAGAAGTATCGCAGATATACAAAGTGATGATACAGTATATTATACACCGACACGGAATGAGGGAAAACAATCTACATCAGTATCAAGTAAACAAGAAAACGCCCCCAAAAAAGGAAAAAATTCTTCGACATATGTAGAGTTACGCTATGAAGATGCAGACGAGTACCTGAATGAAGAAGAGGAAGAGGAGGTAGAAGGTGGCGATCTAGAGGCGGAAAACGCTATTAGGCAATACCTGGCTGAGATTGGTCGTTATCCGCTGCTTTCAGCAGAGCAAGAAATGCAGCTGGCACAGCGTATCATTACCGGCGATATCAAAGCCCAACAACACCTGGTAGAAGCCAATCTCCGCCTCGTGGTAAGTATTGCTAAACGCTACAATAATCATGGCGTTTCATTGCTTGATTTGATCCAGGAAGGCAATCTCGGCCTGATTCGAGCAGCTCAAAAATTTGATCCTGTGCGTGGCTTTCGCTTTAGCACCTATGCAACCTGGTGGATTCGCCAGGCCATCAGCCGTGCAGTCGCAGAACATACACGCACCATCCATATTCCAGTACATGTTGTTGAGCTCATTTATAAGATGAAGAGAATAACACGTCAACTCTACCAGGATCTTGGACGAGATCCATTCCCAGAAGAAATAGCCAATGCGATTCATCTTTCTAAGGAAAGAATTGTTGAACTTCAAAGTATGGCCGAAGCCCCTATATCATTGGATGCACCCTTAAGCGATGATGAGCAGTATCACCTGGCCGATATTATCGAAGATACGCACGCGGCAGCTCCCGCGGATGTCGTTACACACCAGGTACTACGTGATCACATCTCACGTGCCCTGGAGACCCTGAGCCAGAGAGAAAGACAGGTTATTGAATTACGTTATGGATTACAGGATGGCTATTGCCATACCCTGGAAGAACTCAGCACCTACTTCAAGCTAACTCGCGAGCGTATTCGACAGATTGAAGTAAAGGCTTTGCGCACCCTTCGTCAACCGGTTCAAGTCCATTTATTGCGAGATTTCGCCTAGAAGCAAAACACGAATGCAGTTGTATTCCTCTTTCACCAATCAACACTTTAAGAAAAGCAACTACAATTTGAGGATCATATTGACGGCCAGCACAATCTATTAGCTCTAGACATGCACTCAATATAGGCAGCGGCTCTCCGTATACTCTATATGAAACCATCGCGTCATAAGAGTCAACCACAGCGAGAATACGGGCTAAATAAGGGATAGCAGTACCGATCAGGCCAAACGGATAGCCGCTGCCATCCCATGCTTCATGGTGCGCAACTATAATCGGAGCGACATGATCGAAGAGCTCACCAGTTCCTTCTAATATCACCCACCCCATCTGAGGATGCAAGCGTATCAGGGTTCGTTCAGCATCATTGAGTGGGCCTCGCTTTTGCAATATCTCTGCTGGAATCGCTACCTTCCCAATATCGTGCAACAACGCTGAGAGTCGCAAGATAATGAGAGCATGATCTGAAAGTTGTAGCTGCCTGCCAACAGCCTCGGCCAGATTAACCAGGCGGAGGGTATGCATACAGGTCTCTTGATCACACCACTGAGAGAGCGTATCGGCAATCGCGACTTCAATAGCATACAGTCGATAAGCAAGATTCTCCATTGAGGTAACTTCAAAGATTCTAGGGATGGGAAGATGCCCATAACATTCCAGTGTGTGCGCGATTTCCTGGCGCAGAAAGTCCTTGCAGCGCAAAGTAGCCGTGCCATTGATGAGCATAATGGTACTCCTTCTACAGGTAGGCAGCTAAACGTGCAGTAATATCTCATTTAATACTACGTTAAAAATATCCGCTTGTTACACAATAAAGCAGCAAGAAACAAAAGATATAGGGCAAGTTACCTGTGGTGAAGAACGCTTTTTTCAAGCGCAGCAGGTATGGAAGTCGCGGATTAGCCTCTCACGAATTGACATATAAATAGTACATTTTTCTGACCGCTTGACGATATAGACGGCGGCCATCTACACTTGACTCGACCTGTAAGGTTTATCAATAAAAAAGCTCCCTATTACTCCACTCCTTCACAAGGATGTTAGAGAGGAGAGGTAAGCTCAATAGACAGAAACAAATCTGCTGGGAGATTGATGAAGTGAACAAAAATATGAAGAAAAAAGCTCCAACCAAATACAAAGCGGCGATAATTTATGGTATCTTTGGCATTTTTATAGGCTTAAATATGATTATTGTCGCGGTACACGCACATGCGGCTCAAGTTGATCAGATATATGCACTCACATCAACTTCCACTACCGCTGGAGATACGCTAACACCAGCAGATACATCCACTCCCGTAGCAACTGATACACCCACTCCTACGCCAACCGATACGCCTACTCCTACACCAACCGATACGCCCACTCCTCCTACACCAACACCAGTTCCTACAGCCATACCCACCCCCCAACCGACACAGAAGCCAGTCGCAACGGCTGTTCCAACGATACCAGCGCAGAATCAGCCGCCTGTAAATAATGGAGGTGCTCTTCCACCCACAACACCAACAAAAACGGCCAAACCCAAAGCTACACCAACGGCTGTAATCTCCACGCCAGGGGCGGTCACGCCGACTGCCACAGCAGTAGCCAGTACAGCTACAGGAGCAGGAAATCAAGGGCAGAAAGAAGGCAGCGCTGTTGGCACCACTATTGTACCAGTAGCCATTGGTTCCGTTTTTCTGTTGCTTATCGGTGGGCTGACATGCTTTATATTTTTACGCAAACAGAAATCAAAACAGCCCGCATATGCACGCGTACCAATGCAAACGGCGCAACCAGCTCCCTGGCTCAATCAGAGAGATCCAGATGCCACATTTGCCATTCCAAGAATGGAGCAACAAGTGGCCTTTGCCAGTGGTTTGCCAGTTCAGCCTGCCGGGCCAGCGATTCCGATGCCGACAGGTTCTCATAGAGCTGTCACACCAACACCACCATCTTTCACTGGCCCACAACGAGCTATCGGGATGGCCAGCGGCCCGCAGAAAGCTATTCCGCCAACGCCCCCGCTATTCACTGGTCCACAACAGGCTATTGCACAGCCAGCTGAGAATATCAATAATATATATATGCCCAGCGACTTGAAACCAATTACCACTTCACTTCCTGAACAAATCGCCGGGTCGACGCAGAAAAACCCTATCAGTACAAGTGATATGAGCCCCCTTCCACTGGATAACCTTGATCTATCACAGGTATTGCCAAAAGATGATGAGGGCAAGGGTATGTTCTGGCAAACGCCAGCGGCGAGCCCGGGCGCTCTGGCATTTTCGCCTCTCATTGCTCCTAATATTCAGGATGATCCGGTGCTAGAAACGATTATGCGCCAGGCGCAAATGGGGCTGTATGCGCTCCCCAATCCAGAACCCTCTGCTACAAATAATGCGGATGAAGACTCTTTCCTTTCCTAGGAAAGAGTCTTCTGCTTCTCATTATCTCTAGGATCTTGTGGCGCTCTTTATGAGTCATCCCTAACTTTTGAAAAAGTTCCCAATGCTGGGGGTGCAGGGTCTTCTCTGCACCCCCAGCATTGGGAGCGCGAAACCCGTTTTTCGGATTTTTGAAAAATCCGGGATGACTCATAAAGGGTAAGACACACTTCCCATGATTGGGAAACAACCACTATTGAGAATAGAAAAAAGAAAAAAAGTACTCTCGGACTACCACATTTGGAGTTTCCAGAAAATATGAGTACGATAAGAAGAAGAAACACAGAAGTGACAATATCGTTAGGTGGAAGAGGATGTTATGACAGTGCGCATCTATGGTTTCAACTGGGAAACATATACCCAACGTGTAATGCCTGCCTTTAAGCTCTGGCTAACTCAGAAAGACGAATCCCAGATATATACACTCTACACACAAACACGTTGTTTTCGCGAAGAACATTTCCTCCCACCAGCTATGCAGCCACTGCGCACCTGGTCGCGAGCACAAACCTTTGTCCAGCAATTACCACAGGGACCGCAAACCCAACGCGAATATGCACTACTTTGTAGCGCAGAGACATTCACAGATCTCAGCGACAGCTATGTGCATAAACATCCACCCCAGTTGTATCAAAATATCGATGCCCTGCGCGCCGTCTGGGGGGCGATTGTCGCAGAATATTGTCTATCCTGTTTTCTAATTCCACATACTGATGCGCAAATAGAAATTTCGTCACCACAGAATAAACTGGAAGAGACAGAGGCAAGCCGTAGCGAAATAATTTCTTTGTTAGAGTCTGCAGGACTACATGAACTGGCTCGGGAAATACAGGATCAATCATTAGATGAGGACTGGTCAGCCGACGAACAAGAGGATGAGGAAGAAGAAGCGGCACTGGCTATGCATGGCATAGAACTTGGGCGCCATCCTGCGACCTTACATTTGCGCGGCTGGCTCGCCACTATTTCTGTGCGGGCCATGGCCCTCTTTGAATTGCTCGCCTGTGGTCGGCGCTGTCTGCCTTTCGGCTATCGAGCGGGTGAACCTTATGAAGATTTCGTAGGATATCTTACGCCAGATGAAGTCTGGCAGTTCTCACGCTGCTTGCGCCTTACACAGGCTCCTGATGCGCATAAGGTAGAGGCAGACTATGCTGTCTTCCACCAAGCGCAGTCATTTAAGATGATTGATGAGATCCTTCCCAGCCATGCAGAAAATCTGCTCACTATCATCCACCAGGCGGCCCAACATGGACTCGGCTTACTGTGTAGCAGCTAACGAAAAAAGCATAGTGGCATGTATGATAGCCACGCTATCGCTGCTCAGCGGGCCTTTTTCATGTTCGTCCAGAGATCGCAGGGAGATCATGAGCAAGCGATACAATGTACATCTTTCAGGTGTGGAGTGTATTTGGTGGGCGGCCGCCGCCGCCCACCAAATACACTCCACACCCCCAACACGGCGCCGCAGGCGCCAAAGAGAAACATGAAAAAGCCCTGGCTGCTCAGAATCTCAATTGACAATTTGTGTTAAATACCGTAGGATTAACATAAGCCGTAGAGGTACTTGAGGTGCCATTGGGGATCGTTTTAGATCTGAATTATTACTTCATCACCTCATATATGGAAACGAGTAGAAAAGGATTCTATCCTGTCACTCTTTCTACTCACACAATGTTGTGTATTGACTCAAAGGCTCGACAGGAATGCACCGTACTGGCTGGTTTTCCATGAAACACCGCAAAGGAGCATATCTATGGTAACTCGCCCCGCCAGAAAAAAGCGTCGCTGGCCTCTGCTTTTACTGATCATCCCCTATATTTTCTTGCTCATCCCACCCTTTTACAATTCGCTTCAGCCCCCCTTACTGGGCATGCCCTTTTTCTACTGGTATCAGATGCTCTGGATTATTATCACTTCTATCATTACGGCCATTGTCTATTTTATTGGTGCCTGAAGATAGAAAGACGCTGAAGATGCGTTCTATTTAACGCCTGCAAGGAAGGGAGCATGCGTCTATGAAATTCGACGCAACAGCCGTTGCCGTTTTTGTCTTCTTCTTCGTTGCCGTTACGGTTCTGGGCTTTATCGCTGCACGCTGGCGGCGTGGAGATCTAGACCTATTACACGAATGGGGATTAGCGGGTCGGCGTTTCGGCACAGTCATTACCTGGTTTTTGCTAGGTGGAGATCTGTACACCGCCTACACTTTTATTGCTATTCCAGCCGCCATGTTCGGCGCTGGCGCGGTTTCAGGCTTTTTCGCTATTCCTTACACAGTCCTTATTTATCCTCTGGTATTTATACTTATGCCCAGATTCTGGACTATCTGTAAGCAGCGTGGCTACGTTACGGCGTCAGATTTTGTGAAGGATCGCTTTGGGAGTAAAGGGCTGGCACTGGCCATTGCCTTTACCGGTATCCTGGCGACCATGCCTTACATTGCCTTACAAATGTATGGCATTCAGATCTCTCTGGCCGCGATGGGCATCCCAATCACATTGCCAATCCTGGGTTTCCAGGTGGATATTCCTTTGCTCATTGCTTTTATCATTCTGGCCGCCTATACGTACACCAGTGGGCTGCGCGCACCCGCCATGATCGCACTAGTCAAAGATGTGATGATTTTTATCGTCCTCTTCGCGGTCATCGCAATCATCCCAACCCATTTCCATGGCTTTGGTCCGATCTTCGATGCAGCACATCAAAAGGCACTGGCCAATCCAAAGACCTTCTCCGACATTATTCCTGCCAATCAGGCCATTGCTTATTCAACCCTGGCGCTGGGCTCGGCATTGGCACTTTTCCTGTATCCTCACTCGTTAACTGGCGTACTCAGCAGTAGCAGCACCAAAGTGGTAAAGCGCAATGCCGCCTTACTGCCAATCTACTCATTAATGCTGGGATTTCTAGCCATACTGGGATACATGGCAATCGCGGCAAAGGTCAAACCGTTCGGTGGCTTTGGTAATAACAGCGCGGTACCAGCCCTGATTAACGCCGTATTCCCTTCATGGTTCGCCGGTTTCACGTTCGCCGCCCTCTCAATTGGCGCGCTTGTACCGGCCGCGGTCATGTCTATTGCGGCAGCGAATCTATTCACCCGTAATATCTACAAAGAATACTTCCGCCCCAATGCAACCGATCGCGAAGAAACACAGGCCGCTAAAATTGCTTCATTCGTCCTAAAATTTGGTGCCTTGCTCTTCATTGTAGCCATCAATCCAGCCCAGGTTGTCTATTTCCAGTTGTTGGGAGGCATCTGGATCTTACAAACGTTACCCTCGGTCTTCCTGGGACTCTATACCAGATGGTTTAACCGTTGGGCCCTGCTGATCGGTTGGGCGGCAGCCATGATCGCGGGCACCACAATGTTTATCCTGGCAGGCAACAAACCAACAATGCCTATTCTTGGTATTCCCATTTATATTGCCGTCGCGGTCCTCTTACTTAACCTGCTATTAGCAGTTGTTCTGACACCTATCTTCGAGGCTGTTGGCCTGGGGAGAGGGCAGGATAGCACGCAGGCAGCTGATTACGATGAGGAACAAGCTCCAGTAGAAGCAAGTGAGTTGGGACAAGAAGCTTTGAGCTAATTCCCCTTTCTCCAAAGCACAGGGATATCTTCACGTAAGGTGTCCCTGTTTTTTTGCTTGCAAAGCTATGCTACCATAACAAAAAACAGTTATAGCGAAAAAGGAAGATGCATCAGGATGGATTTTGACGAAGAACTTTCTCATCAATCAGAAGAAGTAGGAAGCGATGAGCTACTTTCGGATGATAATTTGCGTTTACCAGAAGAGGCTAATCCATTAGTCCGCTTGCATGCTGTACGTGCCTGGCTGAAACGTCGCGAGACTGAAACCCATATTGATATGGGAAACGCGGCTTTAACACTGCAAGAATTGCAATTAAGCGCTGGAACAGCCCCCTTACGGAGGCGCGCCTATCAAGAACAGATGGAACGGCTACAGAGCGCTCAAAATGCCTTTCAGCGCACGCAGGAATACCTGGCCACCTATGAAGAGGCGGAAGAAATGCTAGAGGATTGTGTCAATCATACTACAGTAGGAGAGCGCCTGCTGGTAGAATATTATCTGCAGATCGATGAGCTGATACAAACCAGTCTACAAGAGAACAATCAAGCACAAACGCCACGCATTGAGGCACTCCTGGATGTCCAGAGTCGCATTGAGCGCGTTGGAGCAACCTACGAAGAAGATTAGCTGCAAACGCGCTCAGGGAAGAAATAAAGGGAGTAGAAAAGGGATGTAAGCTTATTTCCCATCCTACTCCCTTTATCCTATCTGTCCAGGATCTCACGAACTTTGGCGGCCAGTTCATCCAGGTCGAATGGCTTCTGCAAGAATGTAAAGCCTTTATCCAGGACAAAATTCTGGCTGATCTGATTGGCCTGGTAGCCGCTGACAAAGAGAAATTTCGTCTGCTCGCTCTGCTCGTGGATATGATCGTAGAGCTCTTTACCTCTCATTTTCGGCGTAACGAGATCTGAGACGACCAGTGGGATGGTTGCGCTATGGGTTTCAAAGAGCTTTAATCCTTCGGCCCCATCAGCTGCGCTAACTACAGTATAGCCATATTCGGTCAGTGCTTCTTCCATCAAACAACGCAGATCAGGATCATCTTCAACCACCAGGATCATCTCATCTCCCCCACGCACCGGGGCCTGGCTGAATTTGTTATCATTGGCCATATCAAAATCAACCAGGGAAAGCTCAACAGTGGGTAGATATATGGAGAACAATGTGCCCTGTCCCAGAGTGCTGTCAACCCCAATATAACCATTATGCTGTCCAATAATCCCATGAACCATCGACAACCCTAAGCCGGTCCCTTTACCGATCTCTTTGGTGGTAAAGAATGGCTCGAAGATATGTGATTTTGTCTGCTCATCCATGCCAATCCCGGTATCCTGAACCGAGAGTAACACATATTGAGCCGCCGCCAGCTGCCCCCGGCTCCCCTGGTAAGCATCTTCATATGACACATTCGCAGTCTTGATAGTCAATTTTCCACCATTTGGCATGGCATCATGGGCATTTACGCAGAGATTCATCAAAACTTGCTCGATCTGCGCGTAATCGACATGCACCGTTTTTAAATCCGGGTCGGGAATGAATTCAATTTCAATGTGGTCGGCGAGTATTTTACCAAAGAGGTTTAAAATATTTTCCACTACGGTATTTAAATTGACATCCGTTGGCTCTAATACCTGCCGGCGCGAAAAGGCCAGGAGTTGATGGGTCATATTCGCGGCCCGGGTGCCAATTTCATGGATATGGTTGAGATTATCGTAAAGAGGATGGCTCTGTGTAATGCGGCTAAGGCCCCGGCTGGCATAGCCGAGAATGCCACCTAGCATATTATTGAAATCATGGGCGATGCCGCTTACCAGTAAACCTACACTCTCCAGGCGTTGTGCCTGCTGGAGCTGGTCCGCCAGCTTGCGTCGTTCGGTAGTATCAAAAATATAACCCTTGACTTCAATCAGGTTACCCTGCTCATCAAAGCTTCCCTGCACATTTTCGACGATATAAATGGGAGTTCCGTCGTGCCTCACCATCTGAACTTCATGATACTCTAAACGCTTCTCTTTTTCTAATATCCTCAGAAAAGCCTGGTAGTCGGCAGGGGCGGGATAGAGGGTGCGAACGTCGGCCTGCAGCGCCTCCTTTTCAGAAGCAAAACCAAAAATATGGGCGAAAGCCGGGTTGCAAGTCAGAAGTGTGCCCTGTGGGGTGTACACAAAAATGCCAGTGAGTCCCTGTTCAAAAATTTCACGATAGCGCTCTTCGGAATGGCGCAACTGCAGAATAGCGTCATCGTACTGCTTCTGCAAACGAGCCTTCTCTAAGCTCTCATGCACAGCCTGCGGGAGTCGCTCAAGGTGGCTCTTCAGGATATAGTTACTCAGGCCCGAACGCAGGCCCTCTACCGCGATCTCTTCACTACCTGTACCCGTTACCATCAGGACCGGCACGTCCGGGTATTGCTGCTTTACCCTATTTAAAATATGTAAACCGTTGGTCCAATTCAATTGGTAATCGGTAAGAACTATATCAAAATCATCATATGCCATCGCTTGTTCCAGATCTTCTACCTGCGCCACTTCCACATATTCAGCATCTGGAAATTCTTTATTTAATCGCCTCACAACTAATTCGCGATCGCTCATACTATCATCAATAATTAAGAACCTCACAGGCTAACTCCAACATGCTATAAAAAGGCAATCGTAAACGCCGCTCACTCACGACTAGCTGCGTCACCACAGCTCAATCTTTGTTGCGCCGCAGCATCAAAAAAACACCTTAGCCCGGGCGGCCGGGCTCATACAATCGAAAGACTGGCATTGCTCACGCGTGCCACGCGCAACCGCTGCTGATCAGCCACAACTCTACTCATTTATATATAACGGTATACTCCTCCATACCTCAATCCGTTTCAGCAACACCCTTATCGACCACAGACAAATAAAATATGCAGGTCTACAAAACATATTTAGGCAGCTTCACAAAAAACTTGCTCTCCACACCTAAAGTAGACTCAACCCACACAAAACCATCTAATAGATCAACTGCCTTCTTTACGATGGCCAGTCCAATCCCGGTGCCAGGGTAAATGTCATCGCTATGCAAGCGTTGGAAGAGATTAAAAATCTTTTCATGATTTTTGGGTGAAATACCAATACCATTATCAGCCAGGCAGATTACGGCAGATTCATCCTCCTCCCACCAGCTAATCGTCACCTGCGCATTTTCACCGGGCTTATGGTATACCAGGGCATTCTCCAATAAATTGACAAAGATCTGGTTGATCAGGGTCGCATCACCATAGACAGTGGGAAGATCCTCTGCGATATTGATCGTAGCCTGGTTCTCATTGATACGAGTGGCCATCCCTTTAACTATCTGTTGCATTAGATAACCAAGGGCCACAGGCTTAAAACGAATCGCTCGATGTTCAATGCGGGTATAGTTCAAGAGATCATCGATCAAACGATCCATCTGGGCACAGGCATGAACAATATTTTCCATATAATGGCGGCCATCGGCATCCAATACAGCCTGATAATCTTGCTCGACAATTTGTGAAAAGCCAGTGATCGCCCGTAAAGGTGCACGCAGATCATGGGCCAGGGCATAAGCAAAAGCCTGAATCTCTTGATTTTTCTGTTCTAAATCTTGCTGGTGCTTTTCCAGCGAGCGCCTCATAGCCGTACGTTCAATGGCATTGTGAATAGCCCGAAACAGATTTCCCGGCGTCATCTCATCTTTAACCAGGTAGTCCTGCGCGCCACTTTTCATAGCCTGGAGCGCGATCCCCTCATCACCCAGTCCTGCCAGCATAATCACAGCAAAAGGCACAGAGCCCGAGGCATCCACCAGTCCAGCCAAAAATTCAATGCCATCAATATCAGGCAATTTATAATCAAGTAAAATGCAGTCAGGCTGAATCCGTTTGCAGAGTGCAAGCCCCTCTTCGCCGGTTTCCTCCTCATAACATTGATAATGGTAGCGAGTATCTTGCAAAAGATAACGCCGGAAAATTTCCCGGTCCTCCGGGTTATCATCAATAATACAGATTGTAGGATTCTTCTCCGCCATACTCACATCTCTGCTGTATCAGGAAGCATAACCACGCCAAACCAATACTGATTTAACAAATCGACGGCTTCTAGTAATTTTTCGAAGGTCATTGGTTTGAGGATATAGCTATTGGCGCCCTGTTTAAAACAAATCTCAATGTCCTTAGGATCTGCCGAGGTGGTCCAGATAATTACAGGAATCATCTTTAGTGTTTCATCTTGCTTGATCTGGGTCAAAACTTCCTGCCCATTCATCAATGTCAGATTCAAATCTAACAAGACGAGTGAAGGGCGCGGCGAAGTCCCTTTTTCTGCATATTTGCCACGATGATGCAGGAAATCCAGCACATCATCCCCATCATCACAGCGATAAATGGGAGTTGTAATCGATAACTTTTGTAATGCCCATTGAATAACTTCAAAGTCTTCATCACTATCTTCTACAATCAGTATTGGATAGTCTGAACGATCGATCATGCTTGTCTAGCCCTCCTGCAAGGTGAAATAGAACGTCGTCCCCTCGCCAAAGGTAGACTCAGGCCAGATGGTTCCTTTATGACGTTCTACAATACGTTTGACAATTGTTAGCCCCGCGCCAGTTCCGCCACCAAATTTATCTCGACCATGTAGTCGCTTAAAAATGCGGAAGATTGAATCAAAATACTTGTCGCGAATGCCAATACCATTGTCGCGCACATAAAAAACCAACGGCTGCTGTGAATCTTCAGGTTGCTGGTATCCTATCTCAATCCACTTATCTGCTTTATCATTATATTTCATAGCATTAGTGATCAGGTTGGTAAAAATTTCGCCGATACGGGCCCGGTCGCACCAGATCGTTGGCAGAGGGCGCGGCACGCGTATCTCAATCTGATGCTCTTCTATTCTCGCCCGTAGCAATTCAAGGACGCTGTCCAGAACTTCATTGAGATCTGTTTCGGCAAAGGCAAGATCAACACGTCCTACGCGCGAATAATGCAGTAGAGAATCGATCAATGTATCGAGGCGCTGCGTTAAACGCAGGAGGGTTGCCAAGCGACTCAGCCCCTCTTCGTTTAAACTCTGTGAATAATCTTCTTTGAGAATATGCACATAGTTATTAATGCCACGTAAAGGCTCCTTCAAATCATGGGAGACAATATAAGCAAAAGAATCCAGTTCTTGATTGCTCTCTTCCAGCATCTTGTTCAGATCGGCCAACTCATCTGCGCGCTGTACCACCAGGTCACGCAACACATTATCAACGATGGCACTTCTAAGGCCACGCGCTGCCTCTAGCTCACAAGCTTTCCAGGCTTGTGATCTGAAGCGAACCGTTTCGCTCCAGGCGGCAAAAGAGGTGCGTGGAAGTAACATGGCAGATCCATCTTGCATCTGCACCGGTTTATGCGGATCACCACTCCAGGTGACTTCACGCACAACCTCGGGCCGAAACCAGAGCACATAGCTACCCTGCGAAGGCGAAATCGAAATAGCGAGCAAGCCACTGGCTGTATCCTGCCATTGTTGGGCATCTTTCCAATAATTGGAAAAGTTATCGGTCACAAACACATCATTTTGCATATTTTCTTTAAGCCAGCCAACGATGCGCATCCCATCGGTAGCGGCCGGTGCCATACCCAGAGGCACATAGCGATCATTAAAATAGACCGCGGCCCCCTGGGCATTAACCAGGCTCATAAGTTCCGTCGCATGTTCCACTATCTGTTCAAAAGGATTCTGGTCACCGCGTATGCGCTCTAACAGGGAAGCCTGGATATTCTTCACCTGCATTTCGTAGGCATAATCATCTACATCTTCGCGTGCCGCAATCTGCAAGGAAAGCAACTGTCCCAGAAACTCACAGGCGGCACGTACTGTATAGGGAACAAGCCTGGGTGCATTATGATGGCAAGAAATCAGTCCCCAGAGCATATTATTTTTAATGATCGAAATAGACATGGAGGCGGCAACACCCATATTTTTCAGGTACATAATATGCATGGGCGAAACGCTACGCAGAACAGAGGAACTCAAATTAAGAGGAGTCTGGGTTAACGGATTATCTGTCGGTATGATCGGAGCTGGTTGATAGGCGACATCGGAGATCAGGCGTAACCAGTTGTGACGATACAATTCACGTGCCTGGGCGGGAATATCTGAGGCTGGATAATGCAGACCCAGATACGCTTCCTGATCTTCATTCCGGGCTTCAGCAATAACCTCGCCATGCCAATCTTCGTGGAAACGGTAAATCAATACACGATCAAAACCGGTCAAGCGACGCACAGCTTCAGCAGAAGCCTGACACATATCCAATAGATTTGATGCCCCTTGCAAAACTGTGGCCGAGGTACGCATGACCTGGTAAAAATTGGGAATGTATATATTATTCGTATCCAGAGTTGGCTCTAATTCAAGCAAGAGCAATTCTTTCTCGTGGCCATCCACGCGATGAACCACGCCATCAAAGGTCTTCTCCTGGCCCTTACTATCTTGTATTGTGATCACTAGCGGATTCACGGTTTCAATCGCCTCTAGCCGTAAGCTCTGTGTGAGTTGCTCTACTTGATCAGCAGGGAGAAGCTGTGCGATATGCTGCCCTAACAGTCTCGCTGGCTCTGTCCCTAAATGTGTGTCTGTATTATTACTGACTTGCGTAATGTGCAGATCAGGTATACTTAAAACCATCAGGATGCCATGAGGCTGAATAGAACCCGGAATATGGATTGGTTCGCGATCACAATTGGTAAGATCTACATTTTCAGCTGGCGCATTCAGTTGCGCCGCATATTCCTTGCTAGACTGACTCGTGTTCATCCATCTTTACCTTTTAATTCACAAAAATTATAGCTATATCCTCAGCACAAAGGCCCGTTACAGCACAAACATAGAAAGCGATAAAATTGCTGGCGTGTACATCCATTCTATTTATCACAAATTATAATAAATCTCAAGTAATTAGTCTATCTGAGCAGCAAAAACGTCAGGGCTTTTTCATGTTCCTCTTTGGCGCCTGCGGCGCCGAGTTGGGAGTGTGGAGTGTGTGAGGTGGGCGGCCGCGGCCGCCCACTTCACACACTCCACACATGAAAGAATGCCATCTTATCGCTTGCTAGCAGTCTCTGGACAAGCATGAAAAAGCCCAGCAAAAAACGTCAGGCTTCGCGTCCACGGGCGCGAAGCCTGACGTTTTTTGCTGCTCAGTTTATTTAGAGCTGAGGCAAAAAGTTTTGCGCATTAGTATCATAGGATCCTCCCAGGACAGCCTTGGAAGAGGCCCCCATCCAACGATCCAGGACAGTTGCGTAGATAGAACGAAAGTCGACAGTGTATTTTAAGTTCCCAACCTGATCCAGATTTTTGAGATCAGGAGGTTCTCCATAAATGCCTTTGTGTATAGCATTGCCCATGACAAAAAGAGGTGCAGCTGTACCATGGTCAGTACCAAGGCTGCCATTCTCTTCGACACGCCGTCCAAACTCTGACCAGGTCATGACCACCACGTTGTCAGCTTTGCCATGCTTTTCCAGATCAGTGTAGAATGCCGCCAGTCCATCGGCTAAGGTTTTTAACAAGGTCTCATGGGTCGCGGTCTGATTGGCATGGGTATCAAAACCGCCCAGGGTTACATAGCCTACCCGTAAGCCAAGCCCCTGCACAATAGCTTCTGCCAGCGTTTTCAGGCCGGTCGCAAAAGGACCTTGAGGATAGGTTACGGCAGGCTGATAAGTGGCTTCAGCCTGCAACAACTGGCGGCCTCCTTCATGGGCATTGAGCGCCGTAGTATCCAGCAGGGCGGCATAAGGGGAAGAGCGCGGATAGGTATTATATAGTTTCAAGAGGGCCTGTAGACGTGCGTTGCCGCCATCAGGCTCGGTCGGATCAGTACTGAGGCGATAGCTCTGGGTGCTGGCCAGCGTGGGTACCGGTGTCGTGATTGAAGAAAGTGCCTGCGCCGTCTGGGTACCAATATCCATCGCTTTAAAAGGGTGTCCATCTTTATCTACCAGGCCAGCCACCAGTTTTCCCAGCCAGCCTTCACTCCCGTTACCGGTCATATCCAATGTCTGCCAGATGTCCATCGCCTGAAAGTGAGAGAGGCTCTGGTTGGGATAGCCTACGCCTTCTACAATGGCGAGATGACCTTGATCCCAGAGATTTTTGAGGGGTGCAAGATTGGGATGCAGGCCCAGGCGATCATCCAGGTGTAAAACCTTATCTTCTGCAAGACCCAGAGTGGGGCGCATCTTATGATAGGTTGCATCGGTATAGGGCACAACGGTATTTAAACCATCATTGCCACCAGCCATCTGTACAACGATCAGCGTATGATCGTTGCTGGCCATTGCAGTATGGGCATGATCCAGTTGGAGCGCTTTAGCCGAGGCGACTCCACGGCTAAAAATCGCGGGCATTACCATACCAGCTGAAACTACCAGCATTCCATCTTTGATCATAGCGCGACGCGAAAGTTTCATATTCTTCTTCCTTCCTGGCCCCGGCATATCTCCTGTATGAGCGCCGCCAGGCTATCATTCTTTATCTATAGCGCTCACATTAGTTCAGTTGATATTCAGGCGATGCCATCATCAGATACAGCGTGCCTCGTACCTTACTAAGCGGATAACTCTTCCCACCACTCAGCGTGATATGTCCCTGACGTGAAAGTGGATCGGGCGTGTTAAAGTAAGAAACCAGCTGGTCTTTGCGCTCGTTTTCCAATGCGCCATCCAACAAGAAGCTTGAAAAATGATCAACAAACTTCTCGGGTGTATCGATATTGTTGGTATCTACAATAGATTGAAAATCGAGCGGCTTATAGACACTGGTGCGACTACGTGCGCCAGCGATCAACAGATTAATATAGTTGAGGCGCGACATCCAGGTTCCCCCATTGAGCCAGAGGGAACTGATCTTATCAGCGGGCCAGCCTGCTACATTAGGTGGATTAAAGAGGGTCTGACCCAATAGATAGGTCTGGGTTGGTAGCTCGGCACCACTTGTTTTAGCTTCCAGTGCCCGGTACGAACCAATCACAAATTCGGTCGGCGATTTCACACGCGCACGATATGCTTTCGCCGAGCTAAATTGTGGCGAGAGCAAAAGGGTCTTCATTACTGCCTGAATACTGTGATTGCTTTTTACATAGGTATCTACCAGTGGCTTCAGATCATCATTACTGGGATTTTCATAGACAAAAAAGGTAAAGAGTTTCCGGCAGAGGAACCAGGGAGCCGCTGGATGATTGGTCAATGTGTGAATAACATCTTTATAATCAAGGTTCCCTTTTTGACCCAAAAAGGATAGTTCATTATCTGTATGATCCCCGGGATAATATTGTGCCTGCAATGAGGTACCGCGCACATGCCATCCAGTCAGGGCGGCGGCGCCCTCAAACACATCTTGCTGGGTATAATTGCCAAGCCCCAGCGTGAACAACTCCATCAGTTCACGCGCGAAGTTCTCATTCGGCGCATTCTTACGGCTTTTAGTTAAGTCCAGATAGAAAAGCATTGCTGGATCACTGGTAATGCCGAGCAGGATATTGTCAAAGGTATCAAAGGCATGAGCACGCAAAAAGTTGTTCTGGACAATCATACGCATATAAGCCTTTGGCCCACCAACCTTCTGATAGCTACTGGTCAACACTCCATGCCAGAAGAGGGTCATTTTCTCCAACAAAGGTCGCTGGCTACCGGCCATACGTAGCAACCACCAGCGCTGTTGATTCTGCGGTTTGGTCAAATCAATATTTGCTGCAGCAAGTTGCTGCTCTAACGGCTGGTCAGAGACTTGCTGATAGTTCAGCAGGCGATCTACCGCGCCCTGGAATCCCAGAGGGGTGTATAGAGCAAGGTCAGCTGAGGTAACCCCAAAACCGGTTCGACGCAATAAATGGCCAAGCTTTGCGTTTGCTCCTGAGGTGCCAGTTGTGTTCCAGGAAGAGGCTACCTGGTTCTGCTGAGATTGCTGCCACTCTGCCAGTGCCACACCTCCAATGGCAACGGCGGCTCCAGCTCCAGCCAATCCTGCGAATAAGGCGCGGCGCGAGAGGCGTTTCGGCGACTCCGTCGCCATCGCTTCTGGCTGAGATGCGGGTGGTGCTGGTTGCGGCACTGACCCGATCCCACCCTGGCCTGGATCAGCCCCCCTCCATGATTCTGTGGGCTGTTCGTGCATGTCCATGTTCAACGCCTCCTCTATGCGTTTGCGAGCAATTTACTATCGATATCATCATAGAAAATTTCTTACTATTTATAAGTATGCTTATCTGCATGTTCTTCAGTAGTATCTGCAGAAATTGTAACAGCAAGAGGTCAAGGAATTCTCAAGAGAAAATAATAATTTGCTCTTTTTTTGTTTCTTTTTGGTGGTTGGGGGCGGGCGCGGGCGCGCCCGGCTTTTTTTATTCATGTGTTGTCGAAAGTGTTCTGCGCACACTTTCGACAACACATGAATGTTTTTTGGAGCAATCAGTAACTCGGACGTGTTTTTTGAACCAACTACAACACATGAATGTTTTTTGGAGCAATCAGTAACTCGGACGTGTTTTTTGGGGCAGGCGGATTGAAGCGGGATTTCGGGCTGTTTGTGTTTGTAGTGATACTTTTGGGCGGATAAAGAGTTTAATAGGATAGAGGATGTTGCATATAGGGCAACATTGTGTGGATAGAAGAGGGGTAAAAGATATGCCACAGCTTACATCGGGGCGCAAAAAATGGTTGCTGCCAGTTTTTTTGTTCATTAGTATCACCATTATCGTTGCCCTGGTCTCCATCGGTATCTGGGTCTTCCAAGATGGTCCGTTGACCAATCCCATTAGCGGTAAACCGACAGCCATTACATTTTTTCCATCTTCACATTCAAATACAACAATATCGCCGTTGCTCTTTGGTACTAATATGGCTCTGTTCGATACACATGATCTCTTGCTGACATCTGAAGGGGCTCGTGTGCGTTTACAGGGATTACATCCGGGGATTATTCGTATGCCGGTTCGGGCCAGTCTGGCCGAGGAGACAGAAATGCGCGCGGCCCGCACAATTAAAGAGTTGGGAGCGCTTCCATTGGTCAATTTACGCGGTGAGGTGGATGCCAATGTGCTGGCTGATGATGCGCGTATCATTCAGGACGTCCAGCAGGTCTTTAACAATAGCAGCGTCTATTATGAATATGGCAATGAAGAAGATTTGCAAGGAGTGACGGCTGAACGCTATGCGGCCTCCTGGAATCGTATCGTTCCACAGTTACAACGGCTGGCTCCCCAGGCCCACTTTATTGGTCCGGTGAACTTTCAATACAATGAGGCGTATCTCAAAACGTTCCTGCAGCAGGCCCGGCCTGCACCGGATGAAATTAGCTGGCATGAATACACCTGCGATGTTAATGCGCCACCAACAACGTGTATAGCGAATATAGCGCACTGGAACATCCATATCGCCAGGGCCCGCGCCATGATGCAGCAGGCTATCGGTCACAGTTTACCAATTATGATTACCGAATGGAATTATTCACCGAATGCTACTTCTAGTGATGGGAAAAACAACAATCCCACCTTTATACAGAACTGGACAAAGCTTGCGCTGCAAACATTGGCGGCCAATCGTATCTTTGCCGCCATGCAGTATTCCTGCACAAACACGGCAGTTCCATTGATTACAGCTAGCGCAAACTTGAGTGTGCAGGGTGAAAGCTTTCAAGAGCAATATCAACAGATGATCGTGGAGAAACGTATCCCAGCGGCCTTGCAAAATTAAAGTAAGAAGTTAAAAAGAAGTTGGGAGCAAGAACAGGCGCACGGTATCCAGCAAATCACGGACATGGAATGGCTTGATAATAACCTGCTCTACTCCCATTGACGCGCTATCAGCACCAGGGTTGGCGGTAATTAACACCACAGTTGGACGAGGAAAGGTAGCAGCATGGAGCTCCCTGTATTCTTTCAGGCGAGCTAAAAATGTCGTGCCATCCATACCTGGCATGGCCAGGTCCAATAAGATTACAGCGGGATAGCGACCTTCACGGGCCGCATTATACATCCAATCCAGAGCCTCCTGTCCATCAGCGGCCTCTGCAGGTTCATAGCCATCTAATTCAAGGGCCCAGGAGACCATATCCCGAATAGCAGGATTATCATCAACCACAAGCACAACTGGTAAAGGTACTTGTGGTTGAAACGCTGGCTGAAACATGCTTCCCCCTCTATTTGCACGCCGGGCCTGGCTGTTTATCGATGCTTAAAAAGCAGTTCGCAAGAAGTTCTGCACAACCTCTAAGAATGCCTGGGGATGTTCCAGATTTGAGAGGTGACCTGCCTGTGGGATGACAGCGAAACGAGCGCCCGGAATCTGCTCGGCATATGCACGCGCCACATCCGGGGGTGTCAGCGCGTCATGCTCTCCTACTATCACAAGGGTAGGGCAGCTAATGCCAGACAGCAAGTCGGTGGAATCGGCCCGCAAAGCCATCCCACGCGAGGCGGCGGCGATCCCCAAGGGATTGGCAGCCCCGATCAGTTGTCGCACCTGTATTTCTACTTCTGGAGAGTGTGTGCGCGTGTAATCAGAGATGAGGCGCGGCAACTGCAAATCAGCGATTGCATCCGTGCCCTGTTGCTCAGCAATACGGGCCACATTCTCGCGGTTAGCCCGCGCCTCTTCTGTATCCGCGCCTGGACGCGTGTCGGCCAGGATCAGGCCGCCAACACGGTGGGGGTATTTGCGAAGGAAAGCGAAAACAGCATAACCACCCATAGAGAGGCCGCAAAGTACGGCCTGCTGCATACCCAGGTGGTCCATCAAACCAGCCAGATCATCAGCGAAAGTTTCCATAGTGGAGAGGTTGCCATACAGGCTACTCTCCCCGAAGCCACGCCAGTCTGGCGCGACCACACGATAACGTTGTTCATCCAATAAGGCGGAAATCTGCCGCTCCCACATGCCCCGGTTGAGAGGAAAGGCATGTAGAAAGAATAATGGAATCCCGATACCGTGGTCCTCGTAAGCCAGCTCCACAGAATTTATGCTTGCTTTCGACCCCATGCCGTATTACTCCTTCGTTGCGCCGTCGGCCTGCTCGTGCGCATGGTATGAGCTACGCACAAAAGGGCCAGACTCCACGTGGCGGAAGCCCATCTTTTTGCCTTCAGCCTTCAGTTCAGCGAACTCTTCCAGTGGTACATAGCGCTGAATAGGAAGGTGCTGGAAAGACGGGCGCAAATACTGACCAATAGTAAGGATATCGATATCATGCTCACGCATATCGTGCATAACCTCAAGGATCTCGTCCCAGGTCTCACCGAGGCCAAGCATAAAACCAGACTTGGTACGCGTGCCAGGATACATTTCTTTAGCCATTTTGAGCACCTGCAATGAACGCAGGTAGACGGCCTGAGGGCGCACACGTTTATACAACCTGGGGATAGTCTCAACGTTATGATTGAAAATATCGGGTTTCGCATCCATTACAACACGTAGCGCATCGGCCGAACCCTTAAAATCAGGGGTCAAAACCTCTACTTTACACTCGGGATTCAAACGGCGAATCCAGCGAATGGTCGATGCAAAGACCGCGGCCCCCCCATCTTTTAGCTCATCACGATTGACCGAGGTCACCACCGCATGGCGCAATCCCATCTCCTGTACCGCTTCAGCCACACGTTTTGGCTCTTCCCAGTCCAGTCCCATTGGGCGTCCAGTCTCAACCGCGCAAAAACCACAGCTACGAGTACAGACACGGCCCAGAATCATAAAGGTTGCTGTCTTATGTCCCCAGCACTCACCGATGTTTGGGCAGCGAGCCTCCTCACAGACTGTATGCAGCGACTGGCCGCGCATTAGTTGCTTCAGTTGTTGGTAATTTTCTCCCTTGGGAGCTCGTACGCGTAGCCATTCAGGGCGGCGCTCTGGGATAATGGTCGTCATGGAAATTTCCCTTGCTCTAGTTCTGCAACTGTCTGGCATCTTATCCAACTTATGAAAATAAGCAGATAAGATGCCGTTCACTCTATTGTAGGTACGTCCCGCTGGGCGTACTAATATACATCGATGTCTCGTCCATAGCTTTGCAGTTTCGTGCGTACGGCTTGCAAGAAGCCGCCAGCACCCGCGCCATCGAGAATACGATGGTCAAATGACATAGACATAAACATCATCGAACGAACTGCGATCGCGTCATCTTCAATCACCACTGGCCGTTTCACGACAGCATCCATACTGAGAATAGCCGCATGGGGTTGATTAATAATGGGCATAGATATAATTGTACCAAATACGCCAGGATTATTCACTACAAAGGTGCTATTCTGCATATCCTGGATAGTCAATTTATTGGTACGAGCGCGCTGGGCCAGGGAATTGACTTGTTTCGCCAGGGCAGCCAGGGTATACTGGTCAGCGTCGTAGATTGTCGGAACAACCAGTCCGGTATCGGTCGAGACAGCCATACCGAGATTAATGTGCCGCTTGATAATGATTTTATTGTCGGGTGTCCAGGTTGAGTTGATGATGGGGAACTTGCGAATACCCTCGCAGACCGCCTTCATTACAAAAGGCACGAAGCTAATGCCATAGCCTTCGCGGCGTTTAAACTCCTCTTTATTTTTGGCCAGCCACTTAGCGATATTGGTCATATCGATTTCGACCACGGTAGTGGCATGGGGCGAGGTGCGCTTACTGCGTACCATGTGCTCTGCAATAGCCAGGCGCATACGGCTGGGTACAACAACCTCGTCACCGGCCTCAGTCAATTCAGCCGCGGTAGTGGTTGGCATCTCCTGGCGAGCTGGCGCGGCCTGTTGCGCGACCGGAGCGGGTGCAGTGGCCGCCGGGGTATAGGTGGCAGCTGGCGTGGCGACATTTTGCTGCTGAGCGACATAGGCCAGAATATCTTCTTTGCGTACCCGACCACCAGAGCCAGTACCAGCAATATCATTGAGATCAATGCCATGCTCGCGGGCCAGGCGCCGTGCTAACGGAGAGATACGCTGGCGCTCCTCATCTTCACCCTGTACCCGCTCATTAATACCATTGGAACGAGCAACCTGGGTAGTAGCGGTAGGCTGGGAATCTGGCAGCGGAGTCGCGGCCTCGCTAACACTTTTGACAGGTGCGGCATCAGGGCCCGGTGTACTGCTGGTAGTGGCAGCAGCCACATCGGCACTCTCTTCAATGATAGCGATCTCAGCGCCCACAGGCACCGTCTCATCGACCTTCACCAGAATCTTCACCAGACGGCCAGCTACAGGCGAAGGGAGTTCAGCATTGATTTTATCGGTAATCACCTCAGCGATAGATTCATCACGCTCAATCAGATCGCCCTCTTGTTTTAACCAGGCGCCAATAGTTCCTTCCGCTACTGATTCACCCAGGCGCGGCATTGTTACTGGAGTTGGCATAAGTACACCCTTTCATCCCTTCTATTGCAATAGATAGTGTTTATCTCTATAGAATAGCGGATCATAAATAAAATATTACCTCTATCTAGTAAGCAGCCAATGCTCTGGCCGCCGAAAGTATTTTCGCTGCATTCGGCAGGTAGGCAGCTTCTAATGCTGGTGCGTATGGGAAAGGCACATCAGGGGCCGCAACCCGTGTAATGGGACCGTCTAGATATTCGAACAGATCCTGTGCCAGGATGGCCGAGAGCTCCGCACCGATCCCCCCTGTAAGGGTATCTTCATGAACAATCAAGACCTTATTGGTGCGCTTCACCGAGGCCGTAATTGCCTCATAGTCCAATGGTGCCAGGCTCCGTAGATCCAGGACCTCGACCTCCAGATCATCATCCTCTTCCAGGGTCTGGGCGGCTTTCAAGCACTGATGAACCATCGCACCATACGTCAATATCGTCATGTCCTCGCCTTCGCGGCGCACAATAGCTTTACCCAGGGGCACAATATAATCGTCGGTGGGTAATTCTTCGCGCAGTTCAGGTAGACGGTAGAGCAGCTTATGCTCTAGATAGAGGACTGGATTATTGTCACGAATGGCGGCTTTCAGCATCCCTTTGGCATCATACGTGGTGGAAGGCACAACGACTTTCATACCAGGCGAATGAAAAAACCAGGCCTCGGGACTTGAAGAATGGAATGGGCCACCTTTTGTTCCTCCACCCGAGGGTCCCCGCACCACAATCGGAACCGGCATGCCCACACGCCAATACATCTTGGACGCCATATTGATAATCTGATCAAAGCCACAGGTGATAAAGTCGATAAACTGCATCTCCGCGATAGGTCGCATACCCATCAATGCAGAGCCAACGGCAGAACCGATAATGGCGGCCTCAGACATGGGGGTATCAATCACGCGGTCCGCTCCGAACTCGGCGAGCAGACCCGCGCTTACTTTAAAGGCACCACCATATGAGCCGACATCTTCTCCCAGGAGAAAGACGGCCTCATCACGCGCCATCTCTTCGCGGATAGCCTGGCTAATCGCCTCTAAGTAGGTTACTTTTCTATCATTCATCGTCGTCCAGCGGCCTCCTCTGCCTTGTACACGATGTGAAACGGTTGGCCTGTGCGACTATCATATGCATTGATATGCTGAGCATTTTCCGCACCTGGTTCGCCAACAATTGCTATCGGTCCATCCGGGGCAAAAACATACTGCGCTACCGTTGTCTCATCTGGTGCAGGGCTTTGTTCGGCAAAGTGTACTGCATCATCCACAGTGGCTTTGATCTGCGCATCGATCTCGCCACGCGCGGCTTCCGTCAAAATATCTTCCTGGAATAAATAGTTTTCAAAGCGCTGAATAGGATCTTTTTTCAGCCACTCCGCACGCACATCCTCAGGAACATAATCGGCTTTGTCGGCCTCTGAATGACCACGTACTCGAAAGGTTTTACACTCCACGAGTGCGGGTCCCTGACCACTGCGGGCATGGTCAACGGCCTGCTCGACCGCCTCCATGACAGCAAATATATCATTGCCATCGACACTTCTACCGGGCATACCATAAGCCAGTGCTCGGTCTGAAAGGTTCTGAATAGCAAACTGTTTAGAGGTTGGCGTTGAATAGGCATAACCATTATTTTCGATCACAAAGACAAGCGGCAACTTTTGCACTGCGGCAAAGTTTAATGCTTCGTGAAATGATCCCGTGTTGGTTGCGCCATCGCCGCAAGAGGCTAAGACTATCGTTGAACGTTTTCGCATTTTCATGGTCAATGCAACACCACATGCCACGGGAAGAGATTCTCCCAGCATGCTAATCATAGGGACAATACCCTGGTGCATATCACCAATATGCATCTGACCATCACGACCTAAGGTGGGGGAGTTGCCGCGAGCTAGCCACTGACACATAATACTGCGAGGTGAGACTCGTCGTACAATGTGCATACCTAGATCTCTGTGCTGCGGAACAATGCAGTCCCCATCGTGAAGCGTCATTGCTGCTCCGACGGTTGTCGCCTCGTGCCCCTGTGCTGTGTAAACGCCGCCTACGATACGTCCTTGTAAAAACAACGTACGAATGCGGTCTTCCATAGCACGGGTGAGGCGCATAAAACGATAGATCTGTAGCAGGTTGGCCCGCTCCAGTTCCATAATCACCCATCCTTTTCTGTCTTAAGGTGCATTTGCGCTCATGCTAACATGTGATAAGAAGAGGTGTCAAGGCTGCTCTTCCTCGACGCAGTCACACCTTGAACTATTTTTTTTACTCTCTTCTATACTCTACCACATGATAAGGTTTCCTTATATATGTACTATCGGCATCCAGGACTTTTCAATTCTACTATTTATTTCTCGGCCAGGAGGATATTCTGGCGCAAGTGTTGGATGCGTTGCCGATAGGCGTCTTCGGGTTGAACATAGCCAAGTTTGGGCTTATCGCCCATGCTGACATGCCATTTGCGGAAGGCCAGTCCGATCTCTGTTTGATAGAGGGCCTTTACACGTATCCACTGTTTAAAACCTTGCTGCCAGAGGACTCGGCGTTCAATTTTGGCCCGTAAAAACGAATGCTGCAGCATGGCATATTCATCTACCGTCACGATACCAGCACTGACTTCGGAGGCCAGGAACTCGCGAATGATAGCGGCTTCGTGGGCCAGTGATTTAATCAGGCAGTAAATGATCACCATCTGAGCGATAAAAGGTAAGATATAATCACCGATGCTGGCAAAGAGCGAAAACATAACAATATTTGAATTGTCCGGTGAAGCCAGTACCAGCGAGTTAGCAAAAAAGTTGATGAAATCAAAGGCGGTATGCAAGCCAACAGCGATAAGATAGCCGATGATGGGTATCACGATATGTTTCCAGCGCACCCTCGTATGCCGCATATAACCCAGGGCAATGCCCAGACAGATCGTAAAGGTTGAGTGACTCAGCCATCCCAATACGATGCGTCCGATTAACAAGAAAAGAAAGGCTTTGGGATTGCCGGCAAAATAAAAGATATTTTCGACCATGGCAAAGCCAGCCCCAATCAGGGCGCCGTAGACAATGCCATCAGTGACATTATCAAATTCATCGCGCAAGACGATAAAGAGCAGCAAGAGACCAAGGCCTTTGACGGTTTCTTCAGTGATGCCGGCATTGAGGGCTGAGAACAGCGCATGCAAGGCTTTGCCAGCCTGAGGACCCAGAATGGTGCTGCGCCAGGAATCGATACTTCCTTCAATAAATGTGGTGGGAGGAATGGCGATAATGGCTCCCCAGAGAAAGGCAGCCAGGCGCAAAAACCAGGGCTCACGTTCATAACGATCAATGAAGTTGACGAGTAGATTGATACCAAGAGCGGCCACAATGGGAATGGTCAACACAGATAAGATATTTAAAGGGCTTTCCTGCACCAGTGAGACGATCCCCAATAGATTATTTAAAATAATGGCGGTAAGGGCGCTGATCAGCAAGGTGATCAGTATAACCCCTCCGATCGTCCAGCGTAATGTCCTTTTCCAGACTTTAGGAAAGGCAAATTCCAGGGTAATACTCCCCCCAGGAACTTCCCTTCCTCGGCCCAGGCACGAGCATCCATCTCCATCGCAGTTCGCTGGTCAGATAACCAGGTAGAGGTTTCTGGCGAAAGGGTATGCGCATTATGATTCTTCCCGTTGATTGCCGGTGTTTTTTTCGTCGGTGAGATATGAGGTAAACTCTCCAGGGCGCTCGCATAGCGTGTAGAATTGGCATTAGGATCTTTGGCGACGTCCTTTGGGTGGATCTGGGAGGAGAGAATTTGTTCGATAATCTCATCTTCATGGCCATCAAGGATAGACATACCCTGATCACTCCTGGGAGCAATAAGCTGTAACATAGTATTGCCCATAACCAGGAAATCCTGAGATTGGAGAGGGTATTCTGCACCAGCAGAAACCGCCTTACCATTGACATGCAACAGATTTTGTTCCGTTACATTATGAATAGACCAGCTATCTCCATTAAAAATCAGGCGCGCATGCTCACGTGATACACTTGGGTCCATTAAAATCAAATCATTGCTCAATGCACGCCCAATAGTGGTCTCGCGCTCCTTCAATACGTACACCAGACGTTCTTCAGGAAACAAACCTGCGGGATATTTGTCCAGGTGCTTTGGAGTGTCCGCTGGAAAACGCACACGCACAACACGCAGCACCCCATAGTTTTGGCTTCCACTCATGTAACGTACCCAACGAACAAGTACTGAGCAGCACTTGTTGTTACCCTCTTTCTCGTAATCATCCTACCTTCATACAATAGCATGCTCTGATGAGTATATCCTTAATATACATGGGACTGTAGGGAATGACAAGTTACCTATATATAGTCAGCAGGGCTTTTTCATGTTCCTCTTTGGCGCCTGCGGCGCCGGGTTGGGAGTGTGTGGTGGGCGGCCGCCCACCACACACTCTCCACGCCTGAAAGAATGGGCCTTGTATCGCTTGCTCGTAATTCTCCATGTTTGCAGATGGGAGGAGGCTGCGGCCACCCACCACAACTCCACGCCTGAAAGAATAGACATCCTATCGCTTGCTCGTGATCTCCTTGCGCTCTCTGGACGAACATAAAAAAGCCCTGATATAGCCAGTCTGTAGCAAGACGCTGGCATAGGTAGACAGAGATGATACTATAAGGCAGAGATCGCAGATAGAAACCTATTATCTGTACCTATATTATGTGAGCAGATATGACGAAACAAGAACTGATACACTCTTCCTGGGTCTTGCATGCGTTACAACGAAGCAGCCAGTTGTTTGAAGAGCACAAGCAACCAGTCTATCTTGTGGGAGGCTCGATACGCAATCTACTCCTGCAAAAACCCTGCGCGGATTGGGACATCGCCACAGCTGGTAATACACATCATCTGGCACGCCGCCTGGCGGATCATCTGGGCGGCTTCTATGCTCCTATGCATGAAAGGGCCAGTCGCGTTATTGTCAAGCAGGAGCAACAGGAACTGATTCTGGATATTTCACCACTCCAGGGGAACGATATTGCAGAGGACCTATATGAACGCGATTTTACTATCAATGCGCTCGCAGTTCCTTTTAATGAGGTAGTTGCCGCTTTCTCACAGTGTACATCACTGAATGAGACTCAATCGATGCTGGCAGCCAGGGTCATAGATCCGTTAGGTGGCCTACCGGATCTCAATACACGTACGTTACGCGTCACATCCGATACAACCTTTCAGAAGGACCCGCTACGCCTGCTGCGAGCAATGCGCTTTACCCGTCAATATCAGCTAACAATTGAGCCGGCTACACAGCAATTAATTGCGCGCGATGCCTACCTACTTCCGCAGGTAGCCAATGAACGTATCCATGAAGAACTATATGCACTCTTGCGTCCATCAGGTGCCTGTGAACAGCTACGCTTTTTAGATCATCACCACCTGCTCACTGTATTGATCCCAGAATTAGAACCGGCACGCGGCATGACCCAACCCAGCCTGCATCATTATGATGTCTTTGAGCACTCGCTTGAAGCGGTCGCGATGCTGGAGAAACTGGCGCGGATCTTGCAACAGGACTCTGATGAGTTACAACATTCGGGACTCGATATTGAGGGAGAGGGTCATTTCCAGGCGCTACAAGAGCTTTTGCGAGAAGCGGAACAGCAACATATTTTCTCATATGCCAGGTTGCTGTCACCGCCCTTAAAATTGGCCGCTCTTTTACACGATATAGGGAAACCCATCACACGCGCGGTGGATGAAGAGGGCAATATTACGTTTTATCATCATCCGCAGGCTGGTGTGCCAGTGGCACAAAACATTAATCGTCGCCTGAGTGTAAACACGCATGACAGCCGTCTGATTCAACAGGTGGTCGCGCACCACATGCGGCCAGGACAGCTAAGCCATGCCATGCTTACCCCCAGGGCCATCCGGCGCTACTTCGTAGACATGGGACCCAACGGGATCTATGTAACCTTGATCTCACTGGCAGATCATCTGTCAATGCGCGGACCTGATCCTTTGACGGTCCATTGGCAGCGCCACCTGGCCACGGTACGGACTCTTCTGACCAACTATATTCGTGAGCGGGAACAGATTTTACCGCCGCGACTGATCCAGTCTGAAGAGCTCATCCGTCGCTTCCATCTACAGCCCGGCCCCTTGATTGGTCAACTTCTGGAGTCCATTGCAGAAGCTCAGGCAGAAGGAGAGATTCATTCTAAAGAGGATGTGCTCTGGTTCGCCGAAGAAAAGCTCCAACAAATACGGGCTGACAGTGAAAAATAAGAACATTCATACTACAAACATAGTTGACAATACACGCCCTATGGCGTACCATTACTGAGGCTAAACATGTAAGGGCGGCACGTCGTGTTCGCCCTCGCTTGCCAATTGGAGAGATGTTAGTGAAGACGATTGCGATTTTCTACCAGGGACGCAAGCAAGCTTCGTCCAAATTCGCAGCCCAACTTGTACAGACCCTGCAGAAGCAAGGTCATACTGTCCGTGCTATTGATATCCACCAGG
Organism: Dictyobacter kobayashii; assembly: GCF_003967555.1. Classification (GTDB taxonomy): domain Bacteria; phylum Chloroflexota; class Ktedonobacteria; order Ktedonobacterales; family Ktedonobacteraceae; genus Dictyobacter; species Dictyobacter kobayashii. The sequence goes on along the minus strand of NZ_BIFS01000001.1, from coordinate 4,406,443 downwards.
AAGGACTGGAGTCAGATCCTGCCTATGACCAGAGTTCGTTTCAAGATTGCGACCTGGTACTGGTTTTGGGTGGTGATGGCACGATTGTACATGCTGCTCGTATGTGCGCCAGTACAGGAGTACCAATCGTTGGCGTGAACTTTGGACGCGTTGGCTTTCTTACAGAGATGGAACCAGACGATATAGCAAAAGATCTGGGCTATTATCTTAACGGCGATAGCTCCGTCTGGGTAGATGAGCGCGCAATGCTTCACGCAGTACTTGAGCAAGATGGTCAGCGTGAAGAATTTCTGGCGCTGAACGATATTGTAATCGCCCGTGGCACCTGGCCTCGGGTCGTACAAGTCTGCGTCTGGGTGGATGATTACTACTATAACACGAGCTATGCTGACGGCATCATTATTTCTACCGCCACAGGTTCCACTGCTTATAATATGGCGGTTGGAGGTCCATTGTTGCATCCCCAGGTCCAAAGTATGGTCCTGACGCCGATCGCAGCCCATCTCGCCTCTGATCGGTCGCTCATTATCCAGCCAGAAGCAACCATCAAGCTACAAATTTTTACTGGCTCTCAGAATGGTGTTTTCTCTGCCGATGGCCAACTGAACCGGGAGGTAAAAGACGGCGCGATCATCACTGTCCGCAAGAGTCAGTATACGACCAGGTTTCTCAGGCGCCGGCCGCCAACTTACTTTTATCAAATTATCAACGCGAAGTTAAGAAACGATAACCTGACTGCTAACGAAACAAATCATGCTAATTGAGTTAACGATTAAAGATTTCGCTATTATTGACCGCCTGCAGATCCGCCTGAACCGTAATTTTAATGTGTTCACAGGCGAGACAGGCGCGGGTAAGTCAATCATCATTGACGCAGTTAATGCGTTACTTGGTGGGAAAATAGGGGCCGAGTTCGTCCGTGCTGGTTGCGAACGCGCTACAGTCGAGGGGGTTTTCTCAGTTGAGGCACTCCCACAACTTCCTACCGATTGGCTACCATTCGAAGAAGGCTCAGAGGCCAACGATTCCGATGGTTCGCCTCTGCTAGCTTTAATTGAGCAGGTCGAACAGGGGACAACTTCTTCAGGGGCCTCTCAGAGTGCCGATGCTCTCGTAGCACTGGCCGCGCTTTTGCGCGAATATGATCTCGTTCCCGAAGATGGACAACTGATTCTGACCCGCGATATTTTCCGTTCCGGACGTACTGTTGCCCGTATAAACGGGCGTGCACTCTCATTACATATCTTACAGCAAGTGGCTAGCTGGTTAGTGGATATCCATGGGCAAAGCGAAAATATCAGCCTGCTACGACCAGATCAACACATCAATTTCCTGGACCGCTACGCCGAGACACTCTCCATGCGTGAACAGCTGGGAGAGAAAGTCACCGAGTGGCGCAATGCACGCAAGAAGCTCCTCTCGCTACAACAAAATATCCGTGAACAGGAACGGCGAGCTGAATTTCTGCGCTTCGAGATTGAGGAGATTGAGAAAGCAAACTTGCGTCCTGGAGAAGTGGAGGAACTGGAGGAGGAGCGTAAGATTCTCAGTAATGCCGAGCGCTTACGCGAACTCTGCACACATATTTATGGCTCCATTCAAGGTTCAGACCTGGGAGGAGATGGCTTCCAGGCAGCACTGGACCAGATTCGCCAGGCCCAACGCTCGCTAAGTGAGTTGGTGCGCCTGGATAAATCTATGGAAGAATATGAGGAGACGCTGGCGGGAGCGATCTATCAGCTTGAGGATGTAGCAACGTCGATCAGTAGCTATGAATCAGATATTGAGGATGATCCTAATCGGCTGTCTGAGGTTGAAGAGCGCCTGGACCTGATTACCAAGCTGAAACGCAAATATGGGGCAACGGTCGAAGAGATCTTGCAGCATATGGCTAACGATCAGGCCGAGCTTGAGACAATCGATAATCGCGATGAGCTCATAATAAAGCTCAAACGGCAGGATGGTCAGTTCCGCAAAGAGATCGGTGTACTGGCACAGTCACTTTCAGAACAACGCTCTGCCGCAGCCCAGACGCTGGCTACCGCGATGGAAGAACAGCTCAATGATCTGAACATGCGCCGTGCTCGCTTCCAGGTAGAAATTGTCCAACTAGCAGACGAACAAGGGGTCCCGGTCAGCCTCAATGGTCAGGACGAAGAATACTATGCTTGTGATATGAGCGGTGTAGATCGAGTCCAATTCTTGATTGCCCCCAATCCTGGAGAACCCTTTAAGCCACTGACAAAAATCGCCTCTGGTGGTGAGACATCCCGCTTGATGCTGGCACTAAAAACGATTCTGGCAGATGCCGATGCGACTCCGACCTTGATCTTTGACGAGATTGACGCCGGTATCAGTGGGCGTAGCGGCCAGGTGGTTGGTGAAAAGCTCTGGCAATTGACGAGCAATCACCAGATTATCTGTGTCACTCACCTGCCACAGATTGCGGCGTTTGCGGATACCCATTACAATGTGAATAAGCAAATCTTCGATAATCGAACGATGACTATCGTGAATGAATTGCGCCCAGAACAACGTGTACGCGAGATTGCACATATTATGGGCGGCAATGTCACCGATATTGCAATGAAGAGCGCCGAAGAGATGCTGGGACGTTCCAACATGTGGAAAGACAACTGGCGGCGACAAAAAACCGTCCCTGAGAAAGCCATCGAACCAATAGAGCGCTAGTGGGGGTGGGAGTCGATTGCTAGCAATGATAGAGGATCCATTATGCCATCAGTAGCCATTCTGGGCGCTGGAATGAGTGGACTGGCTGCAGCCCACTCATTCCAGGATGCCGGATATACGGTCACGTTGTTTGAGAAGAGCCGTGGTGTCGGTGGGCGTGCAGCGACCCGCAAACGCGAGGGCTTTATTTACGATCATGGTGCCCAATATGTCAAAGAAGGGACACCAGCCAGCCTGGCACTTATCACAGAACGTTTCCGGACTCCCGACCTGATCGATATCAAAAAACCTGTCTGGATCTTTGATGGACAGGGCCATATTCAAGCTGGCGATGAGAAGCAAAACGCTGAACAGAAACTGAACTACCGCAACGGCCTGACTACCCTCCCCAAAAAAATGGCCACAGGGCTCTCAATCCAATTTGAAACGCGCATTATAAACGTGCAACAAGAAGCAAGCGGCTGGCGGCTATATGACAGCGCAGGCTATAACTATGCTGGCTTTGATTTTCTCTTTATTACATTGCCTGCTCCTCAAGCCAGAAAATTAATACAGGCCAGCCAGATAGAAACAGCGCTACAGCAAGAGATAATACAGCGGTTGACGCCCGCCAGCTACAATCCACTGCTCTCGATCATACTGGGCTATCATCCCCAACCGCGCACACGCCCTTATTACGCGCTGGTTAATAGCGACAAAAAACATCCCATTTCATGGCTTGCCTGGGAACATGAGAAAGCTCCTGAGCGCGTCCCACCAGAGTCTGGTATGTTGATTGCGCAGATGGGGCCAGAGTATAGTGCAGCTCATATGGAGACCTCCGATACAGAGTGTATTCAGCAGGTAGCACAGATGATAGCGCAACTGCTGCAGGAAGAGCTGCTTTCTCCAATATTTACGGATATTCAGCGCTGGCGCTATGCGTTACCGGCACAGAAAGTGGATGGTGATGCGCTGAATGCTAAAACGCTGCCACAGCGACTGGCCTTCAGTGGAGATGCCTTTGTGGGTGGACGGCTACATCTCGCGATGGAACATGGTATAATGGTGGCCCAGCAACTCATCAGCCAACAATAACTTTCCTAAAAAATAGTGGAGTTCTACTATGTTTTCTACATTGCCACAAGCCATTCAGGACGAATTGGCGCAACTTGTTCAACGCTATGGTCAACCCATTGTACAATCTGACACTCTACATATTCATGAAAGTTTTGATCCCTTAAGTAAAACCGATCGCTATGGCGAAGTATGTATGGTCATCCGGCGTAAAAATGGTCGCTTACTCACTATGATTAAAACCTTCTATCCACAGGGTGCCTATCGTCTGCTGACCGGTGGTATCAATCATGGCGAACATGTTTTTGACGCGCTGTTGCGCGAGACGCAGGAAGAGACTGGCCTGCAGGTCGAGGTCAAACAATTTCTGGCCGTAGCCACTTACCATCTGGAAAACACCGATCAGACCCCTGTCTTTTATACTTTTGCCTTCTTACTGGACGAATTGGGTGGCACCCTCAGCGTTGAAGATGAAGATGAGCAGGTGGCAGAGTTTCGCGAGATAGCGCCAGAGGAACTGCTACCACTGGCTGAACATCTAGAACACCTTGGAGATCAATATAGTGAAAATATAGCGGGACGCTGGGCATACTGGGGACGCTTCCGTGCCGTCATCCATCGTCTCGTCTGGCAGGCTCTTAAAGCTTAAATTGAGCCATCAAGTTCGATCAAGTCAGACAACCGTACTGTTTTACGACATGAATGGCACAGGTATGTTATAATTCGAAACAAATAGCAGACGACACATGCTTGTCTGACTTGAGTTTACCAAGGATTATGTTCCATGAACAAGAAGTATACCAGCACAATTTTATTGTTTGCTGTATTTATTGGTTTTTTCATCTGGGGCGTGACCATGCTCCATGATACACTTACGGCAACAACCAGGGATGGTGAGAGCATTGTCTATGCTATTATGATTCTTGGCTGCTCTATTGCAGCATTAGTTGCTATCTTAAGGTTACCCCGGAAACGGCATTCATAGGCAGTACACTGACTGCTAGATACCAGGATACAGAATATGACAGAGAAATCACCAACAACGGCGTTGGTCATCCGCATTGCCACACCCGAAGATATCGTCCATATCGATCATCTCGATAGCTTCAGTGCATCCCCCACCCGTGATATTCACCGTGACATGCACAAGTACTTTGGCTCGGTTGACCCTTCGACTCATGAACTTACGATCATTTTTCTGGTAGAAGTGGAAAATGAGGTAGTCGCAAAAGCAGAATTAATGATTCCGCCCCACGATGCAGCACATGCTGTCGGCTATGTGAAGCGAGTTATCGTCCATCCTGACCATCGCGGTAAAGGCTACGCACGCACTGTTATTGAGCACATCATAGCGTATGCCCAGGAGGAACAGAAGCTGCATGCCATCGATTTGCATGTCTGGGATCAAAATTCCTCTGCCATTCGCCTTTATGAAAACCTGGGATTTGAATTGCAACACCGGGAGCTGTATTACCGCTTATCCCTATAATTTCAGCCCCGTTACCTGAAAAGATCAAGGAAAGCTCAATGTTTCCTCAAGATCATAATTGACTGCCATAAGTTGTGACGGATCTCAACCTCCCTTCGTTTTAAGACGTGGACCGAGAAAACACGTCTATAAATCTGGTTGCAGTTGGACGCTATGGTACATTTGTCTTCTCGGTACTTCGATGGGAGGTAAAAAGCGCGTCGCCTCAAACTCATCATTTAGTCGTGCACTGTATGAATAAATACCTGAATGTTTCTGAAAATTGCACGCGTTATGCATGAGGCAAAGCGCGAGTCTATGGCACAGCGATCTGTAATAGGACCGACCACTTACATAAAAAAAGATAAACAACCTTTTAAATACCAATGGATGCGGTACTTTTTTACTGAAGATACATCGTACTCACAGCGTCCCATCATAGAACTGCAACGACGCGCCGCCTGGATCGCTGTAGCTATCCTGTTTCAGGCGTCCAACGAAATTCCTCATGTAGCTGATGTCAGCGCGCTCATTCCATTTTTCTTGCTACTGGGTAGTTTCTGGGCCCTCTGGATGGCTCTGCGCCCCGCTCCAAAGCAGGTTTCAGAGAAATCGGGACGCCCGCAGGTACGTACCTGGCAACGGGTGGTGTTAATCCTGACATTCCTGGTCACAATTGCTGGAATGTTTCAGTTTGGCCGCGGACTCGTCGAGTGCTTTTCGGCTCCGCAGTTCTCAAATGATGGTACGTCACTCGACACTAACGCGGCAATCTTGCTAGTACAAGGGCGCAATCCATATAGTGATTCAAATATCCCAGAGCTTTTTCGACGCTTCGATATCAATGCCAACTGGACGACCCCTTTGCGACAAGGCCAGTTCGCCGATCGGTTAGATTATCCAAGCATGTCGGAACTGCAATCTATTCTAAATACATCGCTGAAATCTGGAGATGTTCCTGAATTCGAGGCTAAAGTAAGCTATCCAGCACTTTCATTTCTGACACTGGTGCCTTTTGCACTCTTCCAGAATTATAATGTGCTGCCGTTCTACATGCTCTCCTACCTGCTGATTGTCATTCTTGCCTGGCGGGCAGTGAAACCCGAATTGCGGCCATGGGTAATCTTACTGGCGATCGCCAATGTGCCGATGTGGGCCTCCACGATCGGTGGCAATCTGGACATTTTCTATACCCTGCTCCTGATTGTCTCCTGGCTCAAACGTGATCAGCGTTGGATATCAGCCATCTTCTTTGGACTGGCTCTGGCCACCAAACAGATCGCCTGGTACTTTGTGCCATTTTACCTGATTATGGCCCTGCAACATTATGGTTGGAAGGAAGCTTGCTATCGCCTGGCGATTGCCGGAGGCATTGGCCTGGCTATCAACCTACCCTTTATCATGTGGGACTATCACTCCTGGTTCGCAGGAGTTATGGCACCAATTGCGGACCCCATGTTTCCGATGGGTGTAGGTCTGATTACCCTGAGCACCTCTCATCTGCTGCCCTACTTCCCAACCTGGGTCTATACCGCCCTTGAACTGGGTGGCATGCTCTCGACCTTTGTCTGGTACTGGCGCATCTGCCGTAGCCGACCTGAGGCTGCGATGCTCCTGGCCGTATTACCGCTTTTCCTGGCCTGGCGGAGTCTATCGTCCTACTTCTACTGTGTTGCCTTTCCGACCTTTATCCTGTCCGCAGCACAGATGAAAACCGCAAGACAATATGCGTTTGACTATCTACGCTCGCGTAAGCAGACCGGTCAGTTGCCATCAACTGTACAGGTTTAATAGAAAACCATGACATTGTTTGCAATGAAGCAAACAAACGAGCATAGCTGGCATATCCTGGCTAAAAAGAATGTTCGTTAGCTGGAAGCTCTTGAGAGAGACTTGATCAATGTTGATAGGTCTCTCTCAGGAGCTTCCTTCTGTGATTACGCTTTTGTAGACGTTCGCCCTTCTCGACTCTTCTCTCTCTTCGTGGTACAATCCACTGGATAGAGTGTTGTAGTGAGGAGTAAAGAGCGACCATGACTGCAAAAAAAAATGCCGATATTCAGCTTTCCCCTGAAGAGATGAGCCAGGTTGAAAGCATACATACACAGTATCCAACGATAGCGACCCAACTCCACGAAAGTAAAGATCAAACCCAGATAGAGGCGGCTTTAAAAGATATCTTTGCCTTATCAGAAGCAGCACAGATTGCCTTGATAAAATCCCTGGCTAAAACAAACCGGGCCGAGGCGGCCGACGTTCTGGCTGGGATCAATGCTGTAAGTCCCCAAAAAGAGGTGCGGAAAGAGGCACGCCGGGGATTGCTGCGCCTTGGCGGTTCCAAGGTGACACCTCATTGGACAGCTCCAATCATCCATGCCCCGGCTGTTCAGATGAACGTTGCCAATCCCCCACGCTTCTGGCAAGGTTTTGCTACCCAATCCCGTGAACAAGGAGAAGTACAGATATCACTGTGCTGGGAACAGGGATATGACTATGGAGAAGCCCGTATCATAACCCTGGTACTGGACTTCTGGAATGATGGGATAAAAGACTTTTTTAGCGAGTCCGGGACCAAACGACATATAGAAGAGCACATCCGAGAGATACATAAATTGGCCACAGAAGTAGATCTGATCCCCTGCTCATTGGCTGAGGCCAAACATATGATCGAAGAGGCATTGGATGTTAATGCCTGGCATCAGACCCAGCCACATGCAGAGTATCGGTCACAGCTACCAACACTCAATAAACTCATATTCCAGGCTGTCGAGGCCGATGCAGTCAGTGAGCGCACCTTTGTAACACCAGAGATGGAGCCACAGGAAGTAGTGGTCAACTTTATTGGAGCCTGGTCATTTGGCGACTATGGCCTGGCCTATGATCTCCTCACGACAAACAGTCCTGTGCGCGATAACCTGACACGGGATGAATGGATACAACAACATCGGGCCTGGTTTGATGAGGCTCACCCCACTCGTATGGAACTGAATTTTGCCCATGAGCGTGAACAAAAACAGAGTGCTATCTGGCTCCCAGGCTCCGCGACAAGTCATCGACCCCCAGCCAGTAAAGAGCTGGAACTCGGCTGGTCGCTCGAACTATTGGAGACACCTCTCAGTGGCACGCTCAAAGAAATGCCGATGGGGACCGCTGTCAACAAAGAGACTGGGCGCCATTGGTTTTGGAACAACTATACACTGATCAGAGAGAATAATGCCTGGCGTATCCAGCAAATCAAAGATGAGATAGTGGCATTACAGGCATTGTCGGTCAATGATTTACAGAAGCGCATCAAAGAATATGAGGATGCGATCGAGAAGGGTGTCAAGCAGCAAGAGAATAATCCAGAGGCATTTGTGGAAGAGATGTCCTGGCGCCTTGGCCAGTTACTGAACTTCCAGGATGCACTACTCACCCAATTGCCTCTAGATTATAATGCCAATGAAGATGCTTATAGCTATGCGGTTCTCACTGGCAATCCCGAACGTATGATGGTCTATCTGGAGCGGCTCATTCAGCGCTTTCCACAAAATCGGGCTGATACGTTACGTCGACTCGGTGCGACCCTGGCTGAGCTGGCCTTCAGATTTGATCTCCCTGAGTTCAAGGAACGCCATCAGCATTTAGATCTTATCCGAAAACCTAATGATGAGAAGCATACTGAAAACAAATGAGTCCGCAAGCCAGCTGCAAGAACGCTTGATACGTTTGACCAAGCTTTTCCCAGCGGACCAGCAAGCGGCGCCACCGATTGAGCCAGGAGAAAAAGCGCTCGACCACCCATCGACGCGGCGTTTTTCCTGGTTCCAGGCTGTTGGCTTCTTCCTGGGGAGGCTGATACCACGTGTGGTACTTCCGGTTGAGCCGCACGTGTGGTTCATAGCCTCGTTCATAGAGCTCACCATAGATTGCCTCATGATCATACGCCGCATCCAAGCACAGGTTTTGAGGATGCTCCACGGTGGGTTCTGGTTGTTCAGCGACGAGAGCATCCAGGGTGGAGAAAAGCAGCTTGCTATCATGGCGGTTGGCCCCATCAATGCACAGCGCCAGGGGCAAGCCACGGCGATCACACAGAATGCTCCGTTTGGTTCCCTGTTTGCCGCGATCGGTGGGAGCGGGGCCGACGGCGGCTCTGGCGAAAGGGGCTTTCACGGTCGAGCTGTCGGCGCTCTGCCAGTCCCAGCTGATGCCGACCAAGTCGTCATAGTGTTGCAGGCCAGCCTGCCACAAGCGCTCAAAGACGCCTTGGGCTTCCCACTCGCGGAAGCGGTCATAGACGGTGCTGGATGCTCCCAACTCACGAGGCAGGGCGTTCCATTGAATGCCGGTTCGCAACACATAGACGATGGCGGCAAACATCTTGCGATCATCGGCTGCAGGCCTTCCGCCTTTGGGATGCGGCGGCCGTTCTGGGATCAGGGGGCGTACGCGTTCCCACAGTTCATCGCTGACTTCCCACGGTCGTGTTCGTACCATCGTTGTTCACCTCATCGTTTTTTGTCTGTATTGTATCACTGGTTTTCGGATAAGGTCTTAGTACAAAAAGCCGAAGAAAATTTACGGGAATCTGTCATTGTGGACGATAGCGCCACGAGCCATTCCTTGCTGGGTGAGCTGCTAATGAGCCTGGATCGCAATGAAGATGCCCGGGCAGAATTCATGAAGAGCCAGGAGTTATTGCCCCCTGATAATCAGGACATTCATCTCGAAGCTTCGATTGAAGCCGGGCTGGGAAATGTGTCTATGCGTCAACAAAAGTTTGAGGATGCCATACCACATTATCAGCGCGTAGCCGAGATACTGCCAGATTATACAGGGATCTGGTTTAGCCTGGGCTTTGCCAATCGCTTACTGGGACGTCTGGATGAGGCTGAAACGTATTACCAGAGAGCCTTAAAAGAAGAAGCGACCGATGTTCGCATCTATAGCGAGCTTACAGCAATCTATATGCAACGCGCTGAGACAAACAAGGCCCAGCTACTGTTGGAAAATGCATTGCGTCAATATCCAGAGACGGCTTACTTGCATGCGTTACTGGCCTCGGTATTGGCCGAAAAAGGTGATCGCCGCCAGGCCCAAAGACACCTTGAGGAAGCAGAACGCATTGATCCTGAATCAGACTTTATTCCAGCTGTACGTCAGCAAATCGCCACCACCCGCAAACGCGTGTAGGGTTATTCCTGATCAGGAATAAGGAAAGGACAGTAATTATTATGGCAGACCAGGAAGACAAGAAGATAGTGTCGCAGTCTGAAGCGGCACTCTTAAAACAATATCAGCAGATAGCGCAAGCTTTAAACGAGAGCGATAACCTTGCTGGCGCCAAAGCGGCACTGGAACCCATTAATAGCCAGCCCAAGGAAGCGCAGGTCGCGTTCCTCAAGGACTTGGCCAAACAGAAAACCAGGGAAGCGGCGGATATCATTCAGGCCATAAACACTTTAAGTGAGAATAAAGAGATCCGCAAAGAAGCTCGCCGTCGCCTCATTCAATTGGAAGGTGACGACATTTATGCTAAATGGACGATACCCGCTGGCCCAAGCTTAACCGAAACAATTGAGAGCTTTACCCAGAGCGATAAGGGCGAGGAAGATCCGTTCCTCTCCGAATTGCAATCTCTCTTCGGACAGGCAGAAGGGTTGATGGGGGTACCAGAACACCTGGATATGGTCGCTGAATTTCTACAAGAATGGGGCAACCAGAACTATGAGGAAGCCTTCACCTATCTCTCTGAAGAAAGTCCTTTACGCGAAGGGCTCTCACAAGAAAATTGGATAGCGCGCCGCCAGACCTGGGCCAAGAAGGTACAGCCACATGATCTACAGGTATCCTTCATCCAGCCAGTTGCCGAGGAACTGGGACCAGATATAGCACAGGTCGATGTGGGCTGGTCGATCAGACTTACCACGCAACCCACCCTTACGATACCAGAATGTCCACAGCCCACCATTACCTTTAAAGAGACTGGTCGCGGCTGGTTCTGGATGCGCTATACCGTCGTCTTTGAAGACGAGGAATGGCGCGTACACGATCTGACCAATGAGGCAACCCGCATAAGTGAGTTGAGCGAGGCCGAGATCCAGCAGCGCATTGAAGAGATTAATAACCAGATCGAAGAAGAGAGCGAAGAGATTGAAGCAGATGTAGATGAGATCGAAGAAGATGAGGAGGATGAGGAACTAGAGGACGAAGATGAGGAAGATGAGGAGGATGAGGATGAGGAGGATGAGGACGACGAGGAGATGGAGCTCTTCGCTGATGCACTCGATCATATGAATTCGATCATTCGCCTTGGCACTCAACTACTCCACCACTATGATGCACTCATTGCTAAAAATCCACAGCAAGGTGTAGCGCTCTATAACGATGCGTTTAATCTGGCGGGAGGAATTGTAGATGCTGAGCGGGCGGCATATTATGCTCAGCAGTTGGCCGAACATATACCATCCGAGCGCGGCTCAGCTTTACGCAACCTTGCCTACAGCTATCATGCGCTGGCATCTAAATTCCATAATAATGATGATCATGAGGAAGAGGAACGCTTCGATAACATGGTTGAGCCAACCATTCGCGAAGCCTTAAAGGTTGAGGATAGTCCGGAAAATCATATCCTGCTGGCCACGATACTGATCCAGCATGAAGAAAACCTGGAAGAGGCCGAGTCACATCTGCGTAAGGCTCAGAAGGGCCCGCTGACACAGGAGCATTCCGTTGATATTGCGATGGGATTGGCAGAAATTGCGATGCAACGGGAAGATACTGAAATGGCTCTGCACCATTTCCAGGATCTCGCCCACCTGACGCCCGATGATCCTCAGGTCTGGTACCGCATTGGCTATCTCCAGCACCAATTGAATCACCTTAAAGAGGCCAGTGAAGCGCTGCGACAAAGTATCAAGCTCTCGCCAGAGCTAACCGAGGCCTACACCGAATTGGCTAGCATTCACCTGCTTCAGGAGGATGTCAAAAAAGCCCTGGAGGTCGCGCGTGAAGGTCTGGATAACAATCCCGAGGCCGCAGACATGTATGCTACAATTGCACTGATCTATATGCAAAGTGGCGACTTCCGTAGTGCGGATAGGTATCTCTCAAAGGGTGAAGACCTGGATAGTGATGATGAGTTTGTACAAGAGGCTCGCCAGCGCTACAATGCAGAGTACAAACAGCAACGCGGACCACGCGGCCAGAACAAATCCAAACATAACAAAGCAAAGAAAAGATGACACAGATACAAGAAGAACGTACGATTACTTATCATACCGTCGAGCTAGGCCCGCTCTCGAGCGCCGGGCACGCCACGGCCACCATTAGTGAGCAGAATGAAGCAGGTGAGGTACATACTCACCTGCTTCAAGTCCCGGCGGGGCTTCCCGGTGAGCGTGTAACCATCGCGGTTGAGGCGCCTCCCACTCCAAGGCCTGGACGGAAACGCCGCCACTGGAAACAACGACCACCACGGGTGTGGATTACTGAGCTTCATGAGACCTCTCCTTTACGTATCCAGGCACCGTGCCCGGTCTTTGGTACCTGCGGTGGCTGCCAGTTGCAACACATGAATTACCCGGCTCAGCTGGCATGGAAGCGCGATGTTGTGCGCCAATTGCTACAGGAGGTTGGCCATTTCGCTGATCCGCCACTGCTGGACACCGTGGCCTGTGACAATCCCTGGCACTATCGCAACCATATGCGTTTCTCAGTAAATCGTGAAGGTCAGCCAGGCCTGACTGCGCGAGGTTCACATTGGGTCCTCCCTCTCGCGGAATGTCCGATTGCCCATGAAAAGATCAATCGAGCCCTGAGTGTGGTTAACCAGCATATTAATCCGCGCCCACAGGTATTGATCCGTTGTGCCACTGCCAACAATCAGATGCTCATCCAGCCAGCGCAGAACGAAGAGGTCACCCGGCAACTGGCAGAAAAAAGTATCGTCGTCCAGGAAGAAACCATGGAAGAGGTGTTGGGAGGACAAACCTTCCGCATCCGGCCCAGTTCATTCTTCCAGACCAATACCGCGCAGGCCGAGAAGATGGCTCAGATGGTGCTGGATGGCTTGCTGGCCGATCAGCCAGCCGAGAAGGTTAGCCAGATGACCGTTGTAGACGCGTATTGTGGAGTGGGGACATTCGCAGCCCTGCTGGCACCTCATGTCGGTAAAGTCATTGCCATTGAGGAGTCCGCCAGCGCGATTAAAGATGCGCAATGGAATATGCGCGACGTTGAACATGTCGAGATTATCAAAGGCAAGGTTGAAGATATGTTGCCCGGCCTCTCGTCACAGATCGATGGCTTCGTCATTGATCCACCGCGCGCTGGCTGCCAATCGATTGTCCTGGATGCCTTGATCCAGAATCCCGTGGCACGCATCATATATGTCTCCTGCGATCCATCAACCCTGGCGCGCGATCTCAATATATTGTGCAATGTGAGCCAGGCCTATCGACTGCGCTCAGTCCAGCCGCTGGATATGTTCCCACAGACCGCGCACATCGAAAATGTAGCCGTATTGGAGCGTACAACTTTATGACGACAACACAGTTGCCCTTGTTACTTGCCTCTGCCTCTCCTCGGCGGAGGCAGATTCTTGCCACCCTTGGACTCCCTTATACGGTCAGTGTCGCTCCTGGCGATGAAGATGCCGCCCAGGCCCATTATCAGGGATCGGTAGATGGATTGGGTGAATGGACCGCTGCCTATAAGGCACTGATGATGTTCTCCCGACCAGAGACCGCCAATCACCTGGTAATCACGGCCGATACGACGGTGATACTGGATGATCAGGAGTTGGGGAAACCACGCGACACCGAACATGCCCGCAGTTTGCTACGCTCGCTACGTGGACGCTGGCACCGCGTCGTCACTGGTATTGTGGTCAGTACGATGGTCGCTGGCCAACTGCAGATGCACGGCGAGAGCTGTAGCACCCCTGTCTTGATGCGCCCCTATACCGATGAGGAGATCGACGCCTACATTGCCACTGGAGATCCAATGGATAAGGCGGGCGCCTATGGCATTCAAAGTGCCAGTTTCCAACCTACCGAGAGCATTGATGGCTGCTACTATAATGTGGTAGGTCTACCACTGTGCACGCTCGTACGCCTGCTGGCCAAATTTGATGTCCACCCCGCCAATTCCGGCTGTAGCGATACGGCCTGTCCCTGGTCGGAGCAATGTCACATACGCTAACGCCCACACTGCGAGGCCGCTATGCGCCCAGTCCTACCGGCGCGCTACACATGGGTAACCTGCGTACCGCGCTACTGGCCTGGCTATTCGCCCGCTGCGCCTCGGGACAATTTATATTACGCATTGAAGACCTGGATCAGCCGCGCATGAAGCCACATGCCACGGAACAGATGATCCAGGATCTGCAATGGCTGGGGCTGGACTGGGATGAGGGACCGGAGGGTGGTCCCTATGCTCCTTATATCCAGAGTGAGCGCGTGGAAATTTATCAAAACTATCTCCAACAGCTACAATCCGCCGGGCTTGTCTATCCCTGCTATTGTAGCCGGGCCGAAATCCAACAGGCTGCCGCCCACTTTCCGCCAGGTATCGATGGAGGTGCACGCTATCCTGGCACCTGCCGACAGTTAACTGACCGCCAGCGCCGCCAGCATGAACGCCAGGGACGACACCCCTCACTACGCCTGCGCGTGCCCGATGAGCAAAACATCGCCTTTACCGATCTGCTCCTGGGTTCACAGCAACAACAGGTACAACAGGCGGTTGGTGACTTTATCCTGCGCCGCGCCGATGGCATCATAGCTTACCAGTTCGCCGTCGTGGTAGATGATGCCTTGATGCAAATCAATCAGATTGTGCGCGGGCCGACCTGCTCTCCTCAACTGCGCGCCAGATCGTCCTCTTTGAGCTACTCAACTTCCCTATTCCTGGCTTTGCCCATGCCCCACTCATTCGCAACGAGCAGGGGCAGAAGCTCTCTAAACGCATTCAAAGCGAGGGACTGGGCCCTGTACGCGCGGCTAACTATACAGCGGAAGAGATTATTGGTCGCATGGCTCATAGTTGTGGGCTGCTTGCTGAACAGACACCAATTAGCGCCCAGGAACTGGCCACGTACTATAGCCAGCAATCCCTTACAGTTTTATGTCAGCGCCTGCGGAGCAACGCCTGCCCATAATGGCTAGCTCACCCCGGGGATAGTTATCCCGGCATGTTCGCGCTGCTGCTCCTCGGGCCGAATAACAAACTCGGCCCGCATGATCTGCTTGTACACACGCCCCTCGCGCCAGAAAGCCGACAAATCGAATAGAAAAAAATCGACCGGGCGCCACAGAATGACCCAGAAAGCCACATTAAAGCCATCACTCAAAAACGTGCTGAGAAAGGCCGGGAGAACATTGACATTGTTGAGTAGGAACAACCCGCCGGCCAGAAACAAGATACCAATAATCAAAGCCCGCAAGGCATCCTGCTTCAGAATAGCAACTGAATTATTAGTTTGCCAGATCTGGAAGGTGCAATAGCGGTGTATCGCCTCATGCGTCTTCTGCTCCAGGTTCGGCTCAATATGGGGCGCTGGCAAAAAGATGGTGACACGTGTGCGCGTGTGCTTCAAGAATCCAGGTAGCTCACATTTGCTTTTAATAATCTCAATAGCCGGCATAAAATGCACGTTCTCCACAAAGGGATCGGGTTGAGGCACCGTAAACAGCTCATGAATAGAATTCAAATGTAGCGTAATTTCATCGACCTTCTCTCTTGCCATCATCCCTACCTTCCCCCATGGATTAAATATAGCCCTTGCTCTCTATTGTACCGAACCAACCTGACGGCTCATTGGAAGATAACTTTTAGCAGTGAAATCTGACCGTAAAAGGGATTAGCAGTGCATTCCAGGAACCGGCAATAGAGTACTATCTGGCGGGTACATCAGCACAGGTATTTTTGGTAGTCAGTACTAAACGCACCCCTGGGGACCAACAAAAAGTTTGTATGATATAATGCGGCCAAAGACGGGTTATTGAGCTCATATTTCTGTAAAAATTAGAGGGTTGGTTTTCGTGTTGTGTATGATGTTTATACTAAATAATATTGCAATAGCTCCTGGCACGGCACAAACAATGGGTTTTGCCATACAGATAGCCATTGGTAGTGCCACTATTATCGCGGCATTAGGATTAGGGCTTTTACTCCGCCGTTTGCTTGTTCGCCGCTTGCATAAGACCGTGCTGGACAACTGGATCATCCAGACGCTGGGCGCACTCGTCATTATTATACCTACGCTACTCGGCGTTATAGGCGCGCTGGCAATCTTTAATGCCTCGTTCATCATTACCACCCTGACCGAGAATGTCTTTAAGAATCCACAGGCAGCGATCCCTGTTTCCTGGAGCTTGATCGAAACGGTACTAATCCTGGTGCTGGGTAATGGCGTGGCGAGAACTGTACGTGCCATGATGGTACGCAGCCTGGGGACCAGTCGCGTCGACATCAATATGCGCACCTTCTTTGCGCGCGTTCTCTATATCATTATCCTCTCAATCACTGGCTTCTTTATCCTCTCGGTCTGGAATGTGCCTATCGGTATTCCGGTAGCTGTCTTAAGTGCCTTTACAGTTACCATTACGGTGGCATTCCAGGATATCCTGAAGAATCTGGTGGCCGGATTTTATATTCTGGTGGAGCGGCCTTTCTATATTGGAGATCAAATCAATATCACTTCCGGTATGATTACCTACGTCGGAAAAGTAGAGGATATTCAATTACGCGCAACACGCTTACGCCTGACCAGCGGTGAAGAGGTCAGCGTACCTAATCTTTTTATCTTCAGTAATGCTGTAATCAATAATACCCACTTTGGCGAGCGGCGCTCATTACTGCTGCTGACCATGCCACAAGAAGATTTCGATCGCGATGAAACCAGCAGTAAAATTCTTATGCTGCTCAAAGAATATCATGAGGTAATGACCAAACCAGATCCAGCCGTGATGGTCAATAGCTATGAGGAGGGCAAGGTCTCGTTGCAGATACGCTTCTGGGTTGCCACCGGTCAGATCATTGATATCTCAACAGTTGTTTATGAATTGCACAATCTCTTTCCCAATGCCGATATTAGCGTCAAGGAACCGATCTAAGATCTATCCTAAATGTTGCCTGTATGATAAAATCCGGGGAAGAAGAAATTGGCGTTAGCATAAGGGAGTGTAGCTATCAGTGAAGATGCGATCGATTGGTTTAATGGGGGGAACATTTGACCCGATTCACCATGCACATTTGATTGTGGCGGAAGAGGTGCGCTACGCTCTCAATCTAACGGAGATGGTTTTTATTCCCGCCGGCGAACCTCCCCATAAAGCTAAACGTACCACGGCACCTGTACAGGACAGGCTGGCTATGGTTGAATTGGCGGTGGCCTCAAATCCTCATTTCAGCATCTCACGCATCGAGATCGATCGTCCAGGCCCTTCCTACCTGGTGGATACGCTACGCTTACTTAAAGAACAGTGGGGACAAGATGTGGAGCTCTGCTTTGTAATTGGCTGGGATAGTCTGGAAGACTTTCCAACCTGGTATAAGCCCGCAGAGATCCTTGAGCAGTTGAATCGACTGGTTGTAGTACACCGTCCGGGATATGAAGATAATGAGGCATATAATCAACAATTAGAGGCTCGCTTGCCCGGCTTGCTACAAAAGATGTGCCTGATTGAGGTTCCACAATTGGATATCTCATCGACCGAGCTGCGCCGCCGCATCGCTGAAGACAGACCCATCAAATACCAGACACCAGAAGCGGTTGAAGCATACATCCAGGCCCACAACCTCTATCGATACCATATAGAAGGCTAAATATTCATGCAACCAATGCAATTTGAAATCGGGGATCGGCTCCGGCTGCGCAAAAAACATCCCTGCGGTAACTTTGATTGGGAAGTTGTACGCTTAGGGGCTGATATCGGGCTTCGCTGCGAAAAATGCGGTCGGCGCATCCTCTTGCCGCGCTCAGAGGTAGAACGCCGCGTCAAACAGGTGCTGCCCCGACTCCCACAAGCTGAAACAGATCCATTTGATGAAGAATAACTATCAACGCAAACAACACGATTTGACAGCGCCACTTGCATCTCCTTGCCAAATCCCTGTATACTCAGCGTTATAGAAGGAATTATTTCGTATGATGTACAAGGATATGGCATAATGGCAATAGCCCAACCGAATAAAGGTTTTCTCACTCTTTTCAAAAAGAGAAACTTCCTACGCCTCTGGCTTGCTCAGCTTATCTCCATGACCATTCTCAACGCAACTAACTACGCCTTGATTATGTTGATCAATAGCATTGTTCATTCAACCACTATGATCGGCCTCGCGATTATCTGCTTTAGCGTACCGGCGGTACTCTTTGGGGCACCAGCCGGGGTCTTTGTGGATCGCATGAACAAACGTCGCGTCCTCTGGGCAAGCAACTGTTTACGGGCAATCGCCACCATTGTGTTTGCCTGTATCCTGCTGGCTAACCGCAGCAGCGTACTCATTCCCATTTATCTATTAACATTTGTTATTTCAGCCATCGGCCAGTTTTTCACGCCCGCCGAGGGCTCAGCGATTCCCATGCTGGTCGATGAAGATGAGCTAATGCCAGCGCTCTCACTATTTAACATCACGTTCATGCTCTCACAGGCTATCGGCTATGTCTTGCTGGCCCCGATTGCCATCAGTTTATTGCCTACCTTCAGATTGTTCAACATCCCGATTGATGCATTCATCCAACTCTACGCAATTATCGCAGTCCTCTATCTAATCTGCGCCGCATTGATCGTGTCGATTCCACAATCTGGCTTCGCCCAGAGAGAGGAGCCACAAGCCGAGAGTACCCCGGATCTAGCAGTGCAAACTCTGGGGATCATGCACAACATTAAAAACGAGATGCAACAGGGCTGGAACTTTATCCGTAAAAGAAATGCACTCTTGTTAGCTGTAATCCAGCTCTCATTTGTGGGTGTACTCATCCTGGTAATTGGACAGATCGCGACGCCAATTGTAACCGATCTGCTCAAACTGAATGCTAATTTGATGGCCCTGGTCTTTGCACCAGCCGGCATCGGCTTAGTCCTTGGCTCCATTTTTATGCCCAGGATCTCGCGCCGACTGGGCAAACTACGGACCATTTTGATCGGCAATATTGGCCTGACCATAGCTACCCTGCTCTTACCAGTCTCAACTATTATTGCGCGCTGGTTGGAACCCAAAAGCTGGAATACCGATCCCTGGCTACTTGTCGCCATGGCTGGCTGCATGTTTGTGGCGGGTATCGCACTCGACTTTGTAAACATTCCAGCCCAGACAGCAATGCAGGAGCTAACACCAGACTGGATCAAGGGGCGCGTCCTGGCCTTACAGCTCGTCCTTTATAATGCGTGCTCTATTCCTATTATCCTGTCGATTGGCGCGCTGGCAGATACCTTGCACATCGATCGTGTTCTGTACCTGTTATCAGCCAGTATACTGATTTTCTGCATATGGGGCGTTTATTATGAGCGGAAATATCCTATGACCATAAAACCACAGGTCGGACAGCTCACGAATGATGAGGAAGCACAGCTCACAACATCATCTCATGGACATCCTATTGATTGAGGCATAGACATGCGCGTACAATACAAGAAGCGATAAGGCGAACAGAAGTGAGGATTGGAGAGAAATGACACCAGAGACTAAACTTATGGAACAGATTGCTCCATATCAACCCTGGCTCATTATTGCAGGAGTTTTTGTTCTCTTTATCTTACTACGCATCACACGTAAAGGATTGCGCCGCCGCATAGATGAATTTGGCTATCGGACGTTGCGCGAAAAAGGCCTGCTGATCTGGTTCTGGCTGAATGCCCCGGGCGTGATTGTCCATGAGCTAAGTCATGCTCTGGTCGTGCTGCTCTTCGCACCATTTGGGTTTCGCATTACCAGTGTGACGCTCTTCCGCATCAAGCCAATGGCACAACGCGTGCCTGGAGGACGTGTGGTGCGGCGCAATGGTCCGCAATCACTGCAATTGGGCGAGGTGCAATATGTGCGTCCGCAGGGCCGTTTTATGAGCTATGTCGGCGACGGCTTTAGCGGGGTGGCTCCCCTCTTTGGAGGTATCGCAGCCTTTATTTTCCTCTACTGGGTAGCCACTGGATACACAATCTGGGATATACCATTCGATGTCACGCATCAACAATGGCAGATCATTCGACCAGGTTGGCCACTATGGACACTGATCTTTGCGCCTTATTTAATCCTGTCTGTGACCTCCGAGCTATGGCCCAGCCACCAGGACTGGCATGGAGCGCGCTGGTTTGTGATCAGCCTGGCAGTCCTGGCAGCCCTTTTCATCACAGCCGTCTGGTATACACAGCGACTCGAAGATCTGCTGGCTGTAGCCACATTTGTATCCTCGCGTATTGATTTCGCCCTCACAGTCCTGCTAGCCCTGGACATCGCTTTCCTGGTCCTGGCCGAAGGGCTGGTGCGCCTGGTACGTAATTGATGCTAAGCATACATCTACCAGGGCCTGCAACAAAAAGCGCCCCGGTAGATGTATGCTTATAACATTGCTACCAATCGAATTTATTAATCAAGAAGCTGCGGCTGTAGTGCAACAAAATGGGGCTGCCATGGGGACAGACGGCGGGCGCCGCTACATTGGAGAGATTTTTGAGTAGGGTGCGCTGCTCGCCAGGACCCAATTCACGACCACGCTTGAGTGCCGATCGGCAGGCCAGGCCTATTAAAAGATGATCTTCCCAATCAACACTATCTTCAGCGGCAATCTCAGCCAGTTCCTGTAAATGGGCGGCTAATTGCTCACTCCCTTCGCTGGCCGGAACTGAACGAACCAGGAAGCTACGCCCCCCAAAGCGCTCAACTTCAATACCCAGGCCACGTAACATGGGGAGGCGCTGCTCAAGCAATTCTGCCTCGTAGCGCTTCATCTCGATAATCACTGGCTCCAATAAAAGATGGGTATGGATCTCCTCTTCTTCTGCCTTTACACCACTATACGTGCTACGCAGGTGTTCATAGATGATACGCTCATGGGCCCGGTGCTGATCAATGAGATAGAGGCTGCCATCGGTGGCTTCGGCCAGAATCACAGCCTGCTGTAACTGGGCCAGAGGATGCAGGCTGGCAATGGCGATCGCAGTTCCTGGTTCGGCAGCTTCAGCACGATAGCCCTCAGCGGATTCAGCCACATGCAGTCCACGGCGTCGAGGTCCCGGCAAACGCCGTTGGGTGGCCAGGACGGGGCCAGGAAATTGCACGGCCTCCGGTATCACCGGGCTACGCTCCAACTGTCCTTTTACGACCTGGATGAGAGCCTCTTTGATCTTCGCCTCTTGCAGCAGGTGAACTTCCGTCTTGGCTGGATGAACATTGACATCTACCTCAGTGGGCGGCACCTCTACCGCCAGTACCAGCAAAGGATGTTTGCCTTTGGGCAATAAACTGCGATAGCCCTGCTCCAGGGCCTCTTGTAATGCGCGCGACTGCACCCAGCGTCCATTGATAAATAAGGTTATGTATTGCCGGCTACTCTGTGCCAGCACACGATTGCCCATATAGCCCCGTAACCAGTAGTGCTTGCCATCGCTAACATCAATCTCCTGCAACATCTCAGCCAGGGAAAGATGATAAAGCTCGGTCAGGGTAGTAGCCAGATTGCCGCTACCACTGGTCTGGACAGCGGTATGCTCATCCAGGGCCAGGTAGAAGCGGACGGAGGGATAGCCAACCGCATAACGCCGGACCAGTTGGACGATATGACCATTCTCGGTACGAGCCGCCCTGGTATAGCTCAGGCGCGCTGGTACATTATAGAAGAGATCGGTGACGGTCACGGTTGTGCCGTGTGGGCGGGCGCGCCGGCCACGTTCCTGCAATTGCCCACCGCGCCAGCTAACCCAATAAGCAGGCTGCTCTTCCCCAGGCTGCTCGGTCTCCCAGGCCCGACTTTGAATGGTAACTTCCGCAATGGTAGCAATACTGGCCAGAGCCTCCCCACGAAAACCGAGGGTGTGTAAATGCTCCAGATCTTCAAAGGTCGTCAGCTTGCTGGTAGTATGGCGCTCACAGACCGTCGCCAGCTCGGCTTCAGGAATCCCATAGCCATCATCGCTAACCCTGATCAGGCGTAACCCACCACCGCGCACCTCGATACGGATATCCTGCGCACCCGCGTCCAATGCGTTCTCGATCAGTTCTTTGACGACCGATACCGGGCGCTCGATGACCTCACCAGCGGCGATGCGTTCAGCAACGGCGGGCGGCAACTCATGCAGGGGAGCGCGCACAAACGCTGGTCGTTGAATCAGAAAATCAGAAAACTGGCTCATCAATGCAGCACATTCTTCTTCTTTTGTAATAAAAATAATAAATTCAAGGCATCCATGGGGGTAATAGCCTGGACATCGATATCGTCCAGCGACGGTGCGCGCTCGCCACGTTCAACGGCCTCCGCGATACTCTGGGCCGCCCGGGTCTGCCAGTGAAAAGCGAGTAGCGGCCCCGATTGACTGTGTCCGGACGCATAAAAGCCATTGGACTCGGCCACGCGCGAGGTGCGCTGCGTGAAATTATGGGCTGCCGTCAGCACTGATGGATTGGTTTCGAGTTGCTGTAATACCTTCTCGGCGCGCTGTACGATGGAGGGTGGCATGCCTGCCAGTTTAGCAACATGCACGCCAAAACTGCGTTCAGCACAACCAGCAATCACGCGATGCAAAAAGACAATACCATTGGGATCATCTTCACTGATGGCTACAGTATAGACATGCAGGTGCGCTAATTCCTGGTCCAGGGCCGCTAGCTCATGGTAATGGGTAGCAAACAGGGTGCGCGCCTCAATCTCATTGTGCAGATGCTCCACCACAGCGCGCGCAATGGCCATCATAAGTGCTGGACCATCATCAAGTGCTTAAACGCGGTATCCACATGCTGCGCAATCTTCAGCAATAGATGTAAGCTCATGGGCTCTACTTCGTGGCATCGGATGCTAGCAAAGATGGTACCTTGCGTCATCAGTTCACGGATTCATCATAGCATAGACGATGTACTCAGGCGTATCTTCAGCACCGGGTAAAGATGCGATCCACCAGGCAATCTGGGCCTTGCGCGCAGGTACAAAGCTACCAATCTGCCAGCAAGTAATCAAAGCACCTGGCGTAGATAAGTAGATTTACCGGCCATATTCGGCCGTCAGCAACAGGATGCGCTCACCATTAGCAGCCTCAAGGTGAGTGTCATTAGGGATAAAGACATCCCATCCAGGTATATTCGACCACTGGATGTCTGCCACCACGATCTCCAGACGATGACCTGCTCCAATACAGCCGCACATAGCCTTGATGCGCGCCACTTCAGCCAGACTTAATAACACATCGATACGAGCAACTGAGGATGCGCTGGTCATTAATTGAGGATAGTAGACCGCGATCTGGCGCAAAACATCGGCATAGATACTGCGCTCCATTTCTTCAATGCGCTCAACAGCACTGAGAATAAGGGCTTCATGCTCCTTCAATTCAGGCGTAATAAAGCGTTCGGCATTGACCAGCGTCTGCTTGCGCATATAATCGGACGGCACCAGCTTAAGATTAGCATTACTAACCTCAATATAGTAGCCAAAGACCTTATTAAAACCCACTTTCAGGGCCTTGATCCCCGTGCGCTGGCGTTCACGAGCCTCCAGAGAAATCATCCAGCGGCGCGAGTCCCGAATCGAATTAAAAAGCTCATCTAATTCCGCATGATAGCCAGGGCGAATCAAGCGACCCTCATCCCCTTCATCGTCCTCTTCATCAGGACGTACCAGGGCGCGGTTGATCAGCTCACTGACCTGGGGACATGGATCAAGTTCATCCGCGATCTCCAGCAATAATTCTGCCTCACAGCTCTGCAAAAGATCGCGCAGGGTTGGCAGTTCGGCCAGGTAATCGCGTAGACCAAGTACCTCGTTGCGTACAGCGGTCCCCTGCCTGATCCTGCCGGCGACACGCTCCAGGTCTCCCAGTTCTTGCAAAGACATAGTAAAGCGTGTGCGAATGGCGGGACTCTCATAGAGCTCTTCAATACTCGCCAGCCTGCCATTCAAGACGCTCAGGTCTAGCAATGGCTGCGTAATTGTTCGCCGTAGCAGGCGCGCTCCCATCGGCGTGATAGTGCGATCCAGCACAGCCAGCAAGCTACCTTGCAGGGTTCCACTGCGCGTCCCCTGCAATAGCTCAAGATTACGCTGGGTATGGGCGTCCAGCACCATAAATTGCGTTGTACTATACGAATGCAAGGCCGTCAACAGAGAGAGCAGTGAGCCATTCATCTTTTCCAGATACGCCACAATCGCACCGGCCGCGGCCACCGCCTGTGTCTCATTCTCACAGCCAAAAGATTCCAGTGACTGCACACCAAATTGTCGACATAAACGATGATAGGCAGTTTCATATTGATAAAAATAAGGCGGGCAATGGGTGATGGTGACATTATTGGCAGGAAATTGATATTCTTCTTTATGCGCACCTTCGACCAGCAAACACTCAACCGGAGCCAGCCGCTGTAGCTCTGCATCTAAAGCTACTGGCAACTCATCGGGAGCAAACCAGGTGACCATAAATTCGCCGGTGCTGACATCCACAGCGGCCAGAGCAGTCTGGGTTCTGCCGCTGGCGATCGCGACCAGATAATTATTCTGGCGGGCCGGCAGCAAATTGGGTTCAGACAACGTTCCGGCTGTCAGGATGCGTGTGACAGCTCGATCGACCACCTCGCGCCCCTTGGGGACTTCACTTCCCAGTTGCTCGCAGATAACCACTTTGTAGCCGCGCTGGATCAGTTTGCCAACGTAGTTCTCCAGCGCGTGTTTAGGAATACCAGCTAACGGAACCCGCTCTTTTCCCCTGCTATATGAACGCGTTGTGCGCACAATTTGTAATTCACGCGCAGTAATATAAGCATCTTCATCAAACGTTTCAAAAAAATCTCCAACCTGATACATCAAGATAGCATCGGGAAATTGTTTTTTGAATTCTAGATATTGTTTGCGGGCAGGACTCAGAGTCGCCATACGTTCCTCTTTATTAATTTTAAAGATAGTCCAGGCGGGACATTAAACCATCCTCACACCTTCTATTCTCATTTGCACTTCCAATTATGGTAAAAGAGGCAGAAGCTTTACACACGAGACCAGACCACCTTTAGGAACACATTATAACACGTTCAATCCGCTTTCTTCTGTTGACATTACTTCTCGTATACAAAGAAGCCCATCTGACCTTGCTCTACTTTCATGGAGGGGTGAAATACATAGCCACGGCTCCTATTTCAAAACTTTTTCCTGTATCTAGCGTACTTCATAGTGTACCGATCAACACATAAGACGGACCTATTCACTATTTCTTCGCCTACATTAAGAACCCTTCGATGTGGTTCGATTCCATCATATGCAGGAAGGGATAATATACATGACAGATATTACTGCCCCTATCACTGCCGTCACAGTCTATGCGGACCGCGCATTGGTGACGCGTAAAGGCAAGATCACGCTGGAAGCTGGTGAGCATGAGATTCGAGTCAATAATTTGCCACAGTTTTTACGGGACTCGCTGCGTGCCTCTGGTCATGGACCTCAGGGTACACGTATTCTTAATGTTGATATTACCACCGCCTTTTACCCTCGGTCACCCGAAGAGGATCTAGACCGTATCCAGACGGAACTTGAAGAGCTGCAACATCAGCAGAGGCTATTGCAGGCCAGGCAGGATGCCTTGAAAGATCGGCGCCAGTGGCTGCGCGCGCTCGGTGAGCAGTCCAAAGATTTTGCGCGTGGCCTGGCCCAGGGTCAGATGAAGCCCCAGGACTGCTCTGATTTCTTTGGCTTTATGTCTACCCAGGCTACCCAGGATGCCGAGGCCGCCTTGCAACTGGAAACACAGATTCAGCAGGTCCAATCCCAGATCGATGCCAAGCAACGCGAATATTATCAACGCCAGGGCAATCAGGGCACCACCGATCGCCAGGCGGCCGTGGTCATAGTCGAACTGGCAAATGCGGGCGAATTAGAGGTTGAGATCTCCTATCTGGTGCGTAACGCCTCCTGGTATCCCCAATACGATATCCGGGTTCATCTCGATGAGCAACAAACCAGGGGCAAGGTAGAACTGACCTATATTGGTATGGTACAGCAGTCAACAGGTGAAAACTGGGACCAGGTGGAGTTGGCACTGTCAACCGCGCGTCCCAGCCAGGCAGCCATCTTACCAGAATTACAACCCTGGTATCTCAAAGAATACAATCCACCTCCTCCACGTCCAATGGCCGTCGCGGCGGCAGCTCCTATGTACAGCGGTCCGAGCAGGAAAGCCATGATGCAACGTAGTATGGCGGTCCCCACTGGTGGCATTGCGATGGAGGATGAAGAGGAGGTTCTATTGGGAGCGATGGCCCCCCCGCCTGTCGAGGCAGAGATCGCTACTGCCACGGTTGAGCGCAGCGGAACGGCACTGATCTTCCGCGTTGGCCGCTCGGTGGATATTCCTTCTGATAATTCACCCCACAAAACCACTATTGCGCGCGACGATCTACCCTGCGATTTTGATTATGTCAGTGCGCCTGCCCTGGAAACCAATGCCCATATGCGTGCCACTGTGATCAACACCACTGAGCGCATCCTTTTAGATGGTCAGGCCAGCATTTTTCTGGATGCTGAATATGTCGGCACCACTAAACTGGACTTCACTGCCGCGCGCGAAGAGTTCAAAATCTTCCTGGGCATCGATGATAACCTGAAGATCAAACGCGAGCCTATCGAGCGCGCAGTGGATAAAGGGAACCTGCTACAAGGCGATATCAGGCGTAGCACCTATGCTTATCGCATCACCGTCCATAACTATGCGACCACGCCTCGCAAAGTGGTGATTAAAGATCATATACCGGTGGCGCAACATGAACGCATTAAGGTGAAGATACAAAACATCACCCCCGCGCCTGTTGAGCGCACCAAGTTGGAATTGCTCACCTGGGAGCAGATCCTGCCAGCTAATGGGGAATATGTCATTGAATATCGCTTTATCATCGAGCATCCCCAGACGCTGCGCGTCATCGGCCTACCATAGAGCGCTACTCAATTTGAAAACCGTTTGAAAACCGTCAGGGCTGGACCGCTCGAATAAAGTCAGCCAGTACATCATACGCGGTAACCGCCGGGCCTACGGGTCCGGTAGGTCCGTTATCGGGCACATCCAGGGTGACGGTCAAACCAGGAATGACATCGAGCGCAAAATGAGCCAGCAAAGAACCACCTTTCACGGCGACCAGTGGATCATCAGCGGCCAGCGCAAGCGGTTTTACAAAAGCTTTCACGCCATCCGTGGTCTTTTCTATCTCAGCCACCAGTTTATAGGGCGTTCCCGCGGCCCGCGCCGCCTGCACCTGAGCCACATCCAGGTCCCGAATCCCTTCAACCTCGATCTGCTCCAATGAGGTTGGCGTATGCATCAATACCGTCGCGATAGCGCTCACCTTAACGGCCGCATCCCAGCCATCCACATCTGCAGATGGATCGGTCTCAGCGATCCCCAGGGACTGAGCGGTCTGTACGGCCTGCTCAAAGCTCTTACCCTGCTCCATCTCTTCGATAATCACGTTGCTGGTAGCATTCAGCAAGCCACGAAAGCGCAATATATTGGCGGCAGGCAACGCGCTATTGAAGAGAGAAAATACCGGGGCGCCTCCAATGACGGTAGCCTCAAACAGGAAACGTCGTTGCTGCTGCTGGGCCAGAGCCTGCAACTCGTGGTAGCCATGCACCACCGTCCCTTTATTGGCGGTAATCGCATGGGCGCCATGTTCATGGGCAGCTCGAATATGCTCGATAGCCGGTTGCCCGCTAGTAACATTCAACGAGGTCAACTCAAATAACACATCTGCCTTACCAACAACGAGCCAATCTCGAACATTGTGGCAGGTCTCAACGCTCTGTATCTGTTCAAACTGCCCGGCCAGCAACGCTGAAACATCCAGCCCATCAGGATTAGCCAGCCAGCCCAGGCGCCGTGTGGCCACCCCGGTAAGGCACCATTCTATACTATAGCGCTCTCGTAGCTCAACCGTCTTCTCCTGTAATAGCAGCAGTAACGCGCGCCCCACATTGCCAAAGCCTAACAAGCAGAGATTATAAGTCTTCATACAAGCCCCCATTGGAAGTATCGATAATGATTGCGTTTATTCTAACATAGCAATCAAACCATGATGCGTTATAAGCACCAAAAATACACAGCGACAACTTTTCAAACAATAAGGGTGTTTTTGCAGCAGAGAAAGCGAGTATAAAGAGCATGAATGGGCCTCGTCACGTAATGGATGTTAAACCAGGCTATCGGGGACGCGCATTTACTTCTGACTTAAGCGGCCAGGAGTTCTGGCTGGTCGTAGACAAGGGCTTTCAACCTGTGGGATTAGTGGTCGGCAACTGTATCTATTCCATGGGCGCGGTTCGCAACTGGTTAGTAGGCATTAAAAGCAACTTCCAGGGCGAGCTAAAAGAATATTCTGAATTGATGTACCAGGCACGTGAGCTGGCCATCAGTCGCATGCAATTTGAGGCCGACCAGTTAGGGGCCGATGGTGTGATCGGCGTCGATATCAAAGTTGAGTTCATGCACAATAACGAATGGATGGAAGTTACAGCTATCGGGACCGCCGTACGCTATGTAGGCGCCGGGCCTAACCTTCCTCCCACCAACCAGGGCCGCGTCGTCATCCCAACCAATTAAATTCTCCCAACACCGAACATTATGGGTGTGGCCTTTACGTGAACGTCTCTTAAACACGAAACGGAACCCCTAGGCGGCATAGGATTGCGGCTTCTCGACACGCTTCTCGCACGAGAAGCCGCAATCCGTGCCTTGTGCCCAATACACCCCACTTAGCAACCAGATAATCAATTGAGCGCAACAAGAAACACGAATTGTACGTGCGGGGCTTGTCCCCGCTTTTAATCTTCAAAATCGAAAAAGCAACAATAATTTAATTTTACAGCTATTTTTATATTATAGAGTTATTTTTTGTTTTCGGGCATAAACGTATGAAGCGGGGGCAAGCCCCGCACGTGTTTCTTTGGGCATTCTCTTCTCTTCTTCTTCTTTTATGTAAAGTATAATGCTCTATCCTCTCTTTAGGCTATACGAATAGATGGTGGTAAATATACTTGAAATTGGGGAGAAATGGCTGGTCTCAATTCCCTGGTTGGTCTGCTACAATAACAATTAAAAAAGAGGAGTGGATCATGCCTTTATTTGATGTCGAGCGGGCACGTCAGGATACGCCGGGGAGCCAGCATATTTTACACCTGAATAATGCGGGTTCGTCGTTGATGCCACAGCCGGTGTTAGATGCGACGATTGCACATCTGCAGTTGGAAACACAGATCGGGGGCTATGAGGCGGTAGAACAGCGCCAGGAGGTGCTGGATCATGCGTATGATGCGGCGGCGAAGCTGATCAATTGTTCACGCGACGAGATTGCTTTTATGGAGAGCGCAACGCGAGCCTGGGATACTGCATTCTATTCGCTGCCGTTTAAGGCCGGAGATCGTATTCTGACTTCGATGGCGGAATATGCCAGCAATTATATTGCCTATCTCCAGCTGGCACAGAAGACTGGTGTCGTTATCGAGGCTATTCCTGATGATGCTTATGGCCAGGTTTCGGTCGAGGCGCTGCGCAATATGCTGGATCAACGGGTTAAGCTGATCTCGATTACCCATGTGCCGACCAGTGGCGGCCTGGTCAATCCAATTGTCGAGATCGGCAAGGTAGCACGCGAGGCGGGCATCCTTTACCTGGTTGATGCCTGTCAGTCGGTGGGCCAGATGCCGATCGATGTACAGAAAATCGGCTGTGATATGCTTTCCACGACTGGACGCAAGTATCTGCGAGGTCCACGTGGCACTGGCTTTCTCTATGTACGCCGCGAATTGATCGAGCAGCTAGAGCCTATCGTTCTTGACCTACACTCTGCATCCTGGGTAAGTCGGGATCGCTATGAGATCCGCTCCGACGCGCGGCGCTTCGAGACCTGGGAGACCAATTATGCTGGCAAGATTGGCCTGGCAACGGCTATCGATTATGCGCTGGATTGGGGGCTCGAAAATATCTGGCGCCGCATCAAGGAGCTCTCCTATAATCTACGCACACAGCTCAGCCCTATCCCCGGCGTGATTGTGCGGGATCGCGGTATTACACAGTGTGGCATTGTGACCTTTACGGTTGAGGGGGTTGAACCAGAAGAGATTAAACGGCAATTGGCCAGACAACAGATCAATGTATCAGTTGCGGTACGTAACTCGACCCGCCTGGATATGGAGGCGCGCGGCCTGACAACAATGGTGCGGGCCTCGGTTCACTACTATAATACCTTAGAAGAGCTCACACGCTTTAGTGCAGCCATAGCGCAAATAGCCGATTTCTGATTGCTGAAACAGGATTAAGATCAGGCATAAAAAAAGAGGGCAGGCATTTATAGGTCTGCCCTCTATCATTTTACCCCAGAATTTCAAAAGGTTTGAAGCGAATAAATTTGTCATAGAGCATGGCATCATCCAGTTGTACGCCCTGCATGGTCTGCTCAATTAAGAATTGGCTGACCTTATCAGGATCATTGGTTTGCTGAAAGACCTCCATCTGGCGATCGGCACCTGTTCCACGTGGATCATCCATTAAGGCCCGAATATAATCCATCTCGCGGCGACTGCCCAGTTCATCAACAACATCATCAACAAAGTTGAGCAATTCACGGATAGAGTCGCGCATACTAAGAAGACGCCGCCCACTGAAGTCAACCACTTCGGCATCCAGGCCATAACGCATGGCGCGCCATTTGTTCTCATCCACATAATCACGCGAGAGGACAGGGACCTCTTTGCCACTCTCATCCATTTGTGTGAGCTTGGCGATCAAGGCCTGACAGAGCGCGGCCAGGGCCAGTGTATCCTCGATGGTGCCCGGCATGTCGCTGATACGAAATTCAATGGTATCAAAAAACGGATGGGGGCGAATATCCCACCAGATCTTTTTGCCGTTGTCGATACATTTCATCTCAACCAGATCGTTGACAAAGCTATCAAAGTGCGCGCGATCTCGAAAGACATCTGGTGTGCCACTACGAGGGAAACGCTTCCAGACCACGGAACGGTAGGATTTAATGCCGGTCATGCGCCCATTCCAGAATGGCGAGTTGGACGAGAGGGCCAGGATATGCGGCAGCCAGGTACGTACCTGGTTCATTAACTTGACGGACTGCTCTTTAGAGGCCACCGAGACATGAACGTGCAAGCCAAAGATCAAGATCGAGCGGGCCACATCCTGATATTCCTCTTCCAACTCCATATAACGCTCATGTGGGGTCGGCTTCTGCTCATGCCAGGAAGAACTGGGATGCGTCCCGGCGCTCACCAGGGCTAAATTCTCCTTTTGCAGGATACGTGCCAGCAATGCGCGCGATGTATATAGTTCCATGCGGGCCGCACCAATGTCAGGCAGAATCGGTGATACAAATTCCAGTACGGATTGCAGCATCTCCGGCTTGATCTGCTCTTCGAAGATAGGAGCCCCTTTATCTAGAATGCTCTGGGCACGCGAGGCGAGCTTGCCGGTCTTTACATCTACCAGCTGAAACTCCTCCTCAATCCCTAGCATAAAACGTTGTGGCATATGCCAACACCTCCATCAAAATCCAGTACCCGGTAACAGAATCGTTACTCTACTTACGATCCCGATGACAGTTCAGTTTCCAGGCCCACAAGAACTATTCAATAGAATATATATACAAAGTCCATCAAGAATATGTCTTCAGCACATATATAGCTCTCACTATTGCTTCGCAGCTCATGTTATAATACACCATGACACCTATACGCCGAGGGGAAATTTACTATCCGCCTAGAGGAAAAACAATCGGGTATTTTGTCACCCAGGAAGTAGAAGATGCAGCAAACTATCCTCCATATACTTTATTCAAGGATGGTGTCTGATTCTATCAAAAACATCACTCTATAAATGTATCATACTAGCTTATCCCAGAAGTCCGGAGGGAATATGAGCCGATTTCTCGATACACTGGCCCAACGTATTTTAATCTATGATGGAGCGATGGGCACAAACATTCAACGTTATCAACTTACCGCCGAAGACTATGGTGGTGAGGCAACGGAAGGTTGTAATGAATACCTTGTGCTGACCAAACCCAATGTCATCGAGGAAATCCATGCGGGCTTTATGGAAGCTGGCTGTGACGTTATTGAAACGGATTCATTTACGGCCAGTCGTTTAAAGTTAGATGAGTACGGTATAGGACACCTGACCCACGAGGTCAATTTTACAGCGGCCCGACTGGCCCGTAAGGTGGCCGACCGCTATAGCACACCCGAGCAGCCGCGCTTTGTGGCCGGTTCGGTCGGTCCCACCGGTATGCTCCCTTCTTCTGACGATCCCCTGTTGAGCAATATTACGTATCAACAACTGGTAGCCATCTTCCGTGAGCAGGGCAAAAGCTTGCTGGAAGGCGGAGTGGATGTCTTCTTGATCGAGACCAGTCAGGATATCCTGGAAGTACGTGCTACGATTACCGGCTTGCGCCAGGCGATGCAGGATGCTGATCGCGAGGTGCCCATTCAGGCCCAGGTTTCGCTGGACACCAGTGGACGCATGCTGCTGGGAACAGATATCGCGGCGGTCATGACCACCCTGGTAGCCTTGCGCGTAGATATCGTTGGCCTCAACTGCTCCACGGGTCCCGAGCACATGCGTGAACCCGTACGCTTCCTGGCTGAAAACTGTCCACTGCCCATCTCTACTATCCCCAATGCCGGTATTCCATTGAATGTGAACGGCCAGGCCGTCTATCCAATGGAGCCAGAGCCAATGGCGAAGGCGCTCTATGAGTTCGTGACCGAGTTTGGCGTCAATATCATCGGCGGCTGTTGTGGCAGTAGCCATGAGCATCTGCAGGCCATCGTCAAAGCCTGTCGCAATGCTCCCCGTCAGCCACGACCTATTGCCGACAATAATATCGCCCAGAAAAACTTCCAGCAGATCATCCCTCCCTTCCTCTCCAGTGGTATCCGCGCCACCTCGATGCAGCAAGATCCAGCGCCCCTGATCGTGGGTGAGCGCGTCAACTCAACCGGCAGCCGTAAAGCCAAACAGGCCCTGCTGGCCGATGATTATGATACCTTGCTGGCGATTGGCCGTGAGCAGGTTGAGGGAGGTGCACACGTCTTAGACGTGCAGGTTGCCTTGACCGAGCGCACCGACGAAGATGTGCAGATGGCGACCCTCGTCAAGAAACTCTCGATGGGTAGCGAGGCTCCGCTGGTAATAGATAGCACCGAAGCCGATGTAATTAAGGCTGCGCTAGAGATCGCCCCGGGCCGAGTTCTGATCAACTCCATTAATATGGAGATGGGACGTCAACGCATCGAAAAAGTGATCCCGCTGGCTATAGAGCATGGCTCTGCAGTAATTGCGCTGACCATCGACGAGATCAGTATGGGCAAGACCACAGAACGTAAAGTCGAGATTGCCCATAAAATCTATGATATCTGCGTCAATGAATATGGCCTCTCACCCAATTCACTGGTCTTTGATGCCTTAACCTTTCCGATTACAACCGGCCAGGAGGAACTGCAAACGGCGGCCATTGAGACTCTGGAGGCCATCAAGCGTATCAAAGCCGAGCTTCCGGGCGTGATGACGATCCTGGGTGTCAGCAATGGTTCATTTGGCTTGAAACAGCATGCACGCGCGGTCCTCAATAGCGTCTTCCTTTATCACGCGGTGAGGGCGGGCCTGGATATGGCGATCGTCAATCCTTCCCATATCACACCGTATGCGGAGATCGATGACGAGCAGCGCAAGTTGGCGGACGACCTGATCTTCAATCGCCCTGATGCGTTGCCGCGCTTCATTAACTACTTTGAGCAACATGGACCACAAAAAAGCGATGCCAACGACAAGGTTGATCCCACCGAGGGCATGGAGGTGGCCGAGCGCATCCACTGGCAGATCCTGCATCGCCGCAAAGAAGGCATTGAGCCTTTGATTGACCAGGTAGTGGCCGAGCGCGCTAGCAGCCTGGAGGTCAACAATAACGATGCAGCGGTCAACGTGTTGAATACGGTGCTCTTGCCCGCCATGAAAGATGTGGGAGATCGCTTTGGAGCCGGTGAATTGATCCTGCCGTTTGTACTACAGTCGGCAGAGGTGATGAAGCGCTCGGTGGCCCACCTGGAGAACTATCTGGAGAAACAGGAAGGCTACACCAAAGGCAAGGTTGTGCTGGCCACGGTCTATGGCGATGTCCACGATATTGGTAAAAACCTGGTCAACACCATCCTCAGCAATAATGGCTACACCGTCTACGACCTGGGCAAACAGGTTCCATTGAATACCATCCTGGAAAAGGCCATTGAGGTCAAAGCCGATGTGATTGGTCTCTCGGCCCTGCTGGTCAGTACCTCCAAACAGATGCCGCTGTGCGTCAAAGAGCTGCACAAGCGCGATCTGCCTTTCCCGGTCATCATCGGTGGCGCGGCCATCAATCGTTCCTTTGGACGGCGCATCCTCTTTGTAGATGAGCAGAAGGCCGATTCCGTCCCCACCCCATACAAGCCGGGCGTCTTCTACGCCCGCGATGCCTTTGAGGGACTGGATATCGTCGATAAGCTGACCAATCCACCTGAAGAACGCGAGAAGTTTGTACAGCGTATTCAGAGCGAGGCGCTCAACGAGCGTCAAAAGAAGAACGCTAAGGGTGCCGAAGCTGCCCCGGTAGCACAGGAGGTGGTCACCACGCCATCCAGCAGCATACAGCCAGCGCATTCAATCCCAACACCACCATTCTGGGGACCACGCATCCTGGAGCGCATTGGGCTGGAAGATGTCGCGGCCTGCATGGATTATAAGACGCTCTACCGGCTCCATTGGGGCGGTAAGGCCCATGGCGAGGAGTTCACCCGCCTGGTCGAGCAGGATTTTGAGCCACGGCTTGAACGCATGCTGCGTGAGGCGCGCCAGCAGCGCTATCTGCAACCCAAAGTAGTGTATGGCTATTATCCCTGCCAATCCAGCGGCAATGAACTACTCGTCTATGATCCAGTACAGTTCCAGCAGGATGGCCAGCTGCGTGAAGTGACACGCTTCGTCTTCCGCCGCCAGACAGAGCATGATCGTCTCTGCATGGCCGACTACTTCACCTCGGTACAGAGCGGCAAAGTCGATGTGCTTCCTTTACAGGTAGTCACGATGGGACACGAGGCCAGCAACGCTATTCAGGCACTGCAGGACAAAGGTCAGTATTCTGAGGCCTACTTCCTGCATGGCCTGGCCGTTGAGATGGCGGAAGGGTTGGCTGAATACACCAATCGGGTTGTGCGCCAGGAACTCGGCTTAACCGATGAGTCGCGTGGCCGCCGCTATAGCTGGGGCTATCCAGCCATACCCGACCTGGCCGATCACGAAAAACTCTTTAAGCTGCTCCCAGTCGAGCAAAGCATTGGCGTCTCCCTGACAGAGGCCTATCAATTGGTCCCAGAACAATCAACAGCCGCCATGATCACTCACCACCAGCAAGCCGTCTACTTCGCGATTCGCGTACAAAACGAAGAGACTGTCGGCGTCTAATACCTATATATCGTCCGATAAAGGCAAAAGAGGAACCTTGCTGAACATAGCAAGGCTCCTCTTTTGCCTTTATCTTCATATAAAATAGTGTAACATTATGAAGATAATGGAATCCATTTTTGTATGTACAGAGAGAGGATGGTCGACACAATGATAGCCCCTATTGCTTTGCAATTGTATACGCTTCGCAAAGAACTGGCGCAAAATTTTGAGAGAACTATTACCAGGGTGGCGGAGATTGGTTATGCAGGGGTGGAATGTGGACTCAATACCGTTGCGGTCAAAGAAGACGATTTACGTCTCTTACAAACACTGGCTCTACGTGTGGCAGCGGTACATACTACACTTCCTTTTGATGATGAGCGCCAGGCTCAGCTTGAGCGTGTAGCAAAGGCTGGAACCAGACACCTGGTCATCTCTTACATCCCGGCGGAGGAGTTCCAATCCGAGGAGAAAATAGCACAGGTAGCGAACAAATTGAATGCAGCCGCTCAAATTGCGCACCAGCATGGACTCTCCCTGAGCTATCATAACCACTGGTGGGAATTCCAACCAACTATCGGCGGTCGCACACCCCACGAAATTTTGCGCAACCAGCTTAGCAATGCCATCTCATTTGAAATCGATGTCTATTGGGCGCAAACAGGAGGCACACTGCCCGCACCTGTAGTCGAGGAACTGAGTGCACGCGCTCCACTCCTACATCTCAAAGATGGACCAGCAGAAAGCGCTGAGCAACCCATGACCGCGCTAGGCGAGGGCAAGGTGGATATTCCTGCCGTCGTGGCAGCCAGCCAGGGAAATGCAGAATGGGTCATCGTTGAGCTAGATGCCTGCGCCACCGATATGCTAACCGCCGTTGAGAAAAGTTATCATTATCTTGTTAACAATCACCTGGGGCATGGCAATCAAGCATAAACTACCCTGATGGCCAGGATCTCCGCATTCTTCATAACTTTTTGAAGCATTAAAGACACTCACACAAATTTATCACATACAGTAAAATCCCGTGGCGTGAGATTTTACTGTATGTGATAAATTTGACTCATGCGCACCTACACCCGGCCGCAAGTGAGCAACATCAAAAAACTATCCTCAACTGAATTTATATGCTATACTAGCATTGAATAATCCCGGAAATCCAGATAGTTGGAGTGACCAGTGAACGTCAGAATGTACAATTGCACCTGTCTATACGTTCATAGAGGCAGCACCAAGCAGTAGCTCAGCCCTCTATGAACGTATTGGCGTGTCCTCCAACGGCCATTCCTATTGTCTCCCCCCACACGTCTTCCGTCTGAGCTACTACCTCGTAAGATCTAATCAGTGTACGCGGCTGATTGATATAATAGAACACACATATAAGCACGCAAGCACGATAACTCAGCATATAGAGGAGATTTGCGCATGTCTACGATAGCAAGCAAACCAGTTTACCTGTACAATACATTGACCCGCACCAAAGATCAGTTTAAGCCGCTCCATGCCCCAAGGTGGGCATCTATAACTGCGGACCCACTGTCTATAAAGATATTCACATCGGCAATTTACGTTCATTTACCACCACTGACTGGCTACGCCGGGTACTTGAGTACAATGGCTATGATGTCCAGCTGGTCCGCAACATTACCGATGTCGGCCACCTGCATGAGGATGATGATGTCCGTGGCGGTGAAGATAAGTTGGAGCACGAAGCACGCGAGACTGGCCGCTCGGCTTACGAGATTGCCGCCCATTATACAAAGCAGTACTTACAAGACTGCGATGAAATGAATATCCTGCCACCCCATGTGGTTCCTAAGGCAACCGACCATATCCAAGAGATGATCGAGATCACCAAAAAGTTGATCGAGCATGGCCTGGCCTACGTCAGCGATGGCAACGTATATTATGCAGTCAGTCAGTTTAAAAACTACGGTGCCCTTTCGGGAAATACCGTTGAAAATCTGCGCGCCGGTGGCCACGGACGCGTGCAGATGGAAGTGGCTGAAGATAAACAGAATTCCGAAGACTTTGCGCTCTGGAAGCATGGCGATGCCACGCGGCAAATGAACTGGGAGAGTCCCTGGGGAGTTGGCTTTCCAGGCTGGCACATCGAGTGCTCGGCCATGGCCACAAAATACCTGGGCGAGCAGTTTGATATCCATACAGGCGGTATCGACCTGGTCTTCCCCCACCATGAAGATGAAATCGCTCAGAGCCAGGGAGCAACCGGCAAACAGCCAGTCCAGTACTGGGTACACAATGAGTTTCTGGATTTCGGCAATAGCAAGATGTCGCGCTCGGTCGGCAATGTCCTGCTGCTCAGCACATTGAAAGAGCGTGGGATTGAGCCGATGGCTTATCGCTATCTGCTATTGACGGCCCATTATCGCTCCAAACTCAATTTCACCGATGATTCAATCAATGCGGCGCAAAATGGCTTGAACAATCTACGGGCAGACATAGCTGAACTCCCGGTAACCGAGGCTCCAGCCACCTGGTCAGCCGAAGCCCAACGTATGCGTGAGGCGTTCCATGAAGCGATTAACAATGACATGGACCTGCCAATCGCGATCAGCATCACGCGCGAGGCGGCCCGCACGAATAAAATCGAGCCCGCTGAGCGACGCCATCTGATCCTGGACTTTGACCGTGTGCTGGGCCTGCAACTGGATAAAGTGGCACCTAAGGCTCCTGTTACCGTCAGTGATGAGGCACAGGAACTGGTACGCCAGCGCGATGCCGCCCGCGCAGCGCGTAACTGGAAAGAATCAGATCGCCTGCGCGACCTGCTCAAAGAGATGGGCTTTGAAGTACGTGACACGCCAAAGGGCACGCAATTAGTGTAAAATAGAGATGCGGATGGTTTGCTCGTCTAACAGCCATCCGCACTCACACTTCGTCCACACTGCTTATCATACCTCTACGGTCTGTTTCCAATAAAAGGAGGGCAATGTATGGCATCCCGATGGCGCAAAAACCTGAACAAAACAGGCGACCTGACCAGTTTTGTCAATGGCTTCTATTCGCTCTTAACACATCGTCAACTTCCCCCTACCAGCGGCACATTTCAAATCGTAGGACTGAATGAGCCGGTTGAGATCATCACCGATCAATATGGGGTTCCACATATCTATGCCAACAATGAAGATGATCTCTATTTCGCCCAGGGCTATATCCACGCACAGGAACGCCTCTGGCAAATGGATCTCAACCGACGCCTGGGATCTGGTCGCCTCTCGGAGATATTTGGCACTGTAACGCTAGAAGTTGATCGCTTTTGCCGGCGGCTAGGCATGCATCGCGCGGCTGCCGCGGATGTATCAGCACTGCCTGAACACGATTTGCTTATCCTGGAAGCTTACGCCAGTGGGGTTAACAGCTTCATCGAGCACAATCAGCACAAATTACCGGTAGAATTCCGGCTATTGAACTATCGTCCGGAACCCTGGAAACCTGCAGACACCCTGCAATGGGGCAAAGTTCAGGGCTGGAGCCTGTGCGGCAACTGGGAGACGGAACTGATCCGAGCCCGTATTATCGAAAAAGTCGGGGTAGAGCGTGCGGCCCAATTAGAGCCGGGCTATGATCCCCAGCATCCACTGATTCTCCCACCTGGAGTGGCATACCAGGGCATCAATCTAGGCCTGCTAGAGCAATATCAGCAGATCCAGACCTTGAGCGGCTTTAGTGTGATGGGGGGCAGCAATAACTGGGTAGTGGATGGCAGCATGACCAAAAGTGGCGCCCCATTGCTCTGTAATGATCCCCATCTGGGCCAGGCTGCGCCATCGATCTGGTTTGAGTGCCACCTGATCGCGGGTGAGCTGGATGTTACCGGCGCAACCTTCCCTGGCGCCCCTGGCATCATCATCGGGCATAATCAGCACATTGCCTGGGGCGTCACCAACGCGGTCTCAGATGTACAGGATCTCTACGTTGAGAAGTTCAATCCGGAGAATCCACGCCAGTATGAGTTTGCAGGGCAGTGGGAAGAGGCCGAGATCATACGTGAAGAGATCACCATCAAAGGGCAAGATATGCCTGTGGTTGAAGAGGTACGCGTTACACGCCATGGACCGGTGATTACCCATATTCCGGCGGTCTCGCAGCCGCAAACCACCGAGGGGCAAACCAGTGAGCTACCATTGGCACTGCGCTGGACCGGTCTGGAGCACACCACCCTGTTAACAGCTATCCGGCACCTGAATCGTGCCAGTAACTGGCAGGAATTTCATAACGCGCTCCGCGACTGGGATACACCACCCCAGAACTTTGTCTATGCCGACCGCGAGGGCAATATTGGATACGTCATGGCAGGCAGTATTCCTGTTCGGGCCAAAGGTCAGGCGCTGATACCGGTGCCCGGCTGGAACGGCGAGTACGAGTGGACTGGCAAGATTCCATTTGAGAAACTACCCCAGACCTATAATCCGGACCAGCATTTTCTAGTCACCGCCAATCACCGTGTGATTGATGATAATTATCCTTACTACATCACCAATGAATGGCTGAATGGTTATCGGGCCCAGCGCATTCAACAGCTCCTGACCAGTACAGAAAAAATCACAGTCGAGGATATGGCTAAAATTCAGTATGATCAATATTGCATACCGGCCACCGAGATTGTACCTTACATACTTCAATTAGAGGCTAATACCGCCATGAAACGCGCGGCCCAGGAGATTTTACAGACCTGGGATTATCAGTTGCGCCCAGATAGTATCGGGGCCAGTATCTATACCACCTTCGCACGCAAACTGGAACGCCTGGTGCTGGATGCGCTCCTGGGCGAGGACGAAACGCTCATTCAGCAGTACCTCGGTAAAAGCTTAAGCGCGTTAGGGACACTCAATGGCTATGCGGGCCGCAACCGACCATTATTGCTGCGCCTGCTGCGCGAACAGCCAGAAAGCTGGTTCGCCAACTCCGTCTTTCCTAAAGGACCAAACACCTGGCAGGTAGCGCTGGATCGAGCCTTTGACGCCACCCTGGAAGAACTTAGAGAGAAACTTGGTGGCAACATTCTACGCTGGCAATATGGGGCAATCCATAAAATGAAGTATACCCACCCTCTGGGTACTGCGAAGGCCCTGGAGACGTTCTTTAATCGTGGACCATTTGCGGTCGGAGGTGATCACGATACGGTCAATGTGGGTTCCGCCACGGTAGCAGAGCCAGAAAATGTACTGGTCGTCCCCTCATACCGGCAGATTATTGATCTAGACCAGCTATCACAATCGCGCTCGATTCATGCACCAGGTCAATCAGGTCATCCTGGCAGTAAACACTATGACGATTTCATTGCCCTCTGGCGTACTGGCGAGACGCATCCTATGTATTACCACAGAAAAGAGATCGAAGAGCATGCGGAAGGAAAACTAAGTTTAAATCCCAAAAAGTTGTAAGAGAATCTCTAAATAAAATTTACAAATCTGTGATATTTTCTTGAAGATTCAAGCGTATACTGTTGTCATGTGAACTGCTAGAGTGAGTCACAGGCTCTACATCACTTGATACGAGGCTTGTTCGCATGTGCAAGCCTCATCATTTTCTCTTATACACATTTTCTCCTTCCTCCACCAAAACTTCCCTATTCTTTAATGAAGTTATCATCTTGACGTTTTATAAAAGGGGCGTAGTCTTATACAGCGACAGGACTGTTACCAGTACAAAATAAAAGAGGAACAAAAAATTCATATGCTAGAAAAAAAATTCCCGATAACGACCTCTCCTGGTTGGATACTACTGCCACTACGACTCTTTCTGGGTATTACATTTATCTATGCGGGTATACAAAAGCTGGCTGATCCACAATTCTTTGACCCACAGAAAGCTGGTTATATAGGGAAACAGCTCGCAGGATACGCGACTGCTTCGCCGCTCAAAGAATTCTTGTTACATGTTGCAGTGCCACATGCCCAGCTCTTTGGCTTTCTGGTCGCCTTCGGTGAGATCGCCATTGGGGCAGGCGCTCTGGTCGGCCTGCTAGTACGCCCGGCAGCCTTCTTTGGTGCGTTACTTAGCTTGATTTTTTTCCTCTCAGCTACCTGGCGCGTCTATCCCTACTTCTTTGGTTCAGACATCGTTTTTGTCTTTGCCTGGCTCACCCTCTTCCTCAATGGTCCATCCCATACCGGGCTACCAACCATCGATGAATACCTATTCGCGCCGTCATTGCAAGCAGCCACGATACAACATCCTTCAACGCTTACTCGGCTGGCTATGCTCGCACTGGGTATCCGGCCCGCGCCACAACCCCTTACCATCCCTAATCCACCACCACAACGTCAGCTATCCCGACAAGCCACCATCCAGCAGGCAAAACGGACACGACGCGGCTTTATCATGGGCGTGGTAACAGGCGGCATAGGTGCCTTTGGACTGGCGGCCATCGCCATGGCGGCCCGCATTATCAATACCCGGGACGAGGAGGCACCAGTCGTTATCCAACAACCGACGGCAACTCCTGCTCCAGCCCAATCTACGCCACAGGATGACCAGAATGGCCAGGCCACGCCAACCGCGGCGGCAACGGATACCACCAACTCGGCCAACAAAATAGCCCAGGTCAGCGCCGTAGCAAATAACAGTAGCGTCCCTTTCACCATTAATAGCAGTGGGGATGCTGGCATGTTGATACGCCTGCCCAGTGGAAAATTTGTCGCCTACGATCTGCGCTGTACACATGCCGGTTGCCAGGTAGACTACGACCCACAGCAACATCTCCTCATCTGTCCATGCCATGGAGCCGAATTTGATCCAGCCCAACAGGCCAATCCAGTCGCAGGTCCAGCTGATACGCCATTGACCCCGGTTACTATCCATATCGATAGCAACACAGGTGTCATCACCCAGGCCTGACGGGCCAGGAGCTAAAAGTGCCGCTCTGGCTATTCTAGCCTATTGGGACATACTTTTCTCGCTCTAGCAGCTATAATAAGAGAGATCAGTCTAACACATTTTCCATGACTATCTCTCTTTTTTTTGGCTACACACAACCTGTATTCTGACCAAGTCCACAAAAAGCTTCTTTTTCTCTTGACAAGGTCATAGCATCTAGCTATACTTTCTATAGCAAATAGTTATGAGGTAAGCATGAATCTAGCGGAGAAGATTAAACACTTACGTGAAGTAGAAGGCGAGCTGAGAGGGTTTAATCGCCCGATGACGCAAATGGAAGTTGTTAAAACGATGCATCAAGAGTTGGGAGTAAGTATTAGTCAGGCCTATCTCTCGCAACTTGAGAGCTCAAAGCGACTTCATCTGACAGCATCGAGCCGGGATCTCCTGGCACGCTTTTTTAAAGTACATCCAGGATATCTTGTGAGCGATCCGCCAGATTATAGCACGGACTTACTCACCGAGGTAGGTCAGGACAGTGATCGTTTGGGAACATGGCTGATAGCCAACGCGGCTGAATGGCGCAGCGAACCAGTACTAAGCGAATTGTTACAATTGCTCGCTGAAGTAGAAGAACCACGACGCTACCTGGCAGTCTTTCGGACTTTTATGGAGCTCTCAATTGAAGAGCTTGAAGCGATTATCGATGCTCTAGATATGCAAGAAGAAGTCGAATAAAACTAATTGTATTTTCCATCAACAAACTCGTCTATATTAATGGAGTGATGCTAACAGGAAACCGCTGCAGAAGTAGCTCCAGGCGTTTTGTATGGAAATATCGCCAAAGCGATAAGGCAGTTCGCAACAAGAAGGAAGGACAATGGCTCCGAGACAGTGGGATGCCCACAGTCAGCAGCAGCGCTATATCCAACACTGGCAGGGTCGGCATCCACTCATTCAACACCACCCAGTGCTGGTTTCACTTTCTCTGATCGGTAGCGCGTTCATACTCGCTATTGCCAGTTATTTTTCCGATACACTATTTCCTGTTCTGGCATTTATTGGAGCGTCACCCACACTCCCCTGCCTGTTATTGGCAGTGGTGTTGGGCACATGCGGTATACTCACCAGCATTATCAACATCATTGAACATGTTGAGCAGCGGAGAGCATACATCATAGTATCTCCAGATCTAAAGGAGCAACGCTATGATCGCAACTGATCAACTTTCACTATTGTTTATTGGCTGTTTTCTGCTCGGTCTTCTGTACCTGGTCATTACAGCACTGTTCGGCAACCTGGGGCATCACGGACAAGATGCGGGACATCACGTCCATCACCTTCATATCGAAGGAGCTCCACATACAGGTCATGGCAGTGCCCATCATGCCACACATGCAGAGAGAGCGGAAGGGAATTTCTCTCTTTTTAGCATTCTAAATCCAACCAGTATTGTTCTTTTCTTAATCGGCTTTGGCTTCTTTGGCTACGCTTTCCATACGACTACCAACTTTCGTATGTCAATCATTTTAGCACTTGCCTGCTTAAGTGGAGTGATTGTAGCAGCGTTGCTCTTGACGATGTTCTCACGTATGCTGGGTGGGAGCGAAGCGGCTACTGTACAGGATGTATCAGACCGCACGGGCCTACTTGGTAAAGTGAGCATTACCATTCAGGAAAATGGATTGGGTGAAATCCTCTACGTCTCACCTGGTGGTATGCGTAAGAGCATCCCTGCACGCAGTATCGATGGTCGTCGCCTGGAACGCGATCAAGAGGTCGTGGTTGTCAATTATCAGCGTGGTATTGCTGAAGTAGATACCTGGGATCACTTTGTTAACCAGGAAGATTCAGCAACTATGTTACAACCAGAAGCCGATGATATGGCCACACTACGCGCACTCCTTGAGGAACCTAATAAAAATGACTCTGAATACATTATGCGTAATGATACTAAAAAGGAGTAAATCATTATGAGTCTCTTAGTTCTTATTGGCATCGGTATAGTCGCTTTCCTACTCATTGTGGTCATCTTCGTGCGCGTATGGGGCACGCTATTGCGTAAAGTGGGCCCTAACCAGGCATTGATCGTCTATGGTCAGGGTGGCACGCATGTGATTACGGGAGGCGCCAGGC
The DNA here is from genome assembly GCF_003967555.1 of Dictyobacter kobayashii. Taxonomy (GTDB): domain Bacteria; phylum Chloroflexota; class Ktedonobacteria; order Ktedonobacterales; family Ktedonobacteraceae; genus Dictyobacter; species Dictyobacter kobayashii. The sequence continues at coordinate 4,361,599 of NZ_BIFS01000001.1, read as the reverse complement.
TGGTTATTCCTCTGTTCAATCGCGCGCAAGAGCTCTCACTGGAATTGATGTCCTTTGATGTTGCTCCACGCCAGGCGCTCTACACCACGCAAGGCGTCGCCGTCAACGTAGAGGCCGTCACTCAGATTAAGGTCCGCTCAGATGACGAGAGCATTCGTACTGCGGCTGAGCAATTCCTGAGCAAATCACGCGAGGATCGCGATAACCTGATCCGTCTGGTAATGGAAGGCCATCTACGTGGTATCGTTGGTCAGCTAACCGTTGAGGACCTGGTGAAAGATCCAGAGAGCGTCGGTGGCAAAATGCTGCGCACCGTAACACCGGATATGCAAAAAATGGGACTGGAAGTTATTTCCTTTACCATTAAAGATGTGCGTGACGAAAACGATTATATCGCCAACATGGGTCGCCCACAGATCGCACAGATCCGTAAACAGGCTGATATCGCTGCCGCCCTGGCTCAGCGAGACACCCAGATTCAGCAGGCCAATGCCTCCCGTGAGGCGGCTGTTGCTCGCGCACTGGCTGATCAAGAGCGTGTAAAAGCCGAGGCGGAGTCCCTGGCATTACAGGCAGAATCGCAGAGAAACCTTTCATTGAAAAAGGCCTCCTTCGATGCTGAAATCAAGAAGCAGCAGGCGACGGCCGACAAAGCCTATGATATTCAATCTAACGTCACCCAGCAGCAGGTTATCGCCGAGGCTGTACGTGTTACCGAGGTTGAGAAGAACGCACAAATCAAAGTACAACAGGCTGAAATCCAGCGCCGTGAACTGGAACTGCAAGCGACCATTCAAAAAGCTGCTGAAGCCGAGCGCCGCCGTATCGAGACGGTTGCTGAAGCTGAGAGACAGCGCTTGATCCTGGAAGCACAAGGTCAGGCGGATGCCTCCAAAACCCGTGGTGTTGGTGAAGCTGATGCCAACCGCGCCCGTGGTCTCTCCGAAGCCGAAGTTATTCGTGCCCGTGGTCTTGCTGAAGCCGAAGTTATTCGTGCTAAAGGTGAAGCCGAAGCTGATGCCATGAAAGTCAAAGCCGCCGCCTTCCACGAATACAACCAGGCCGCTGTACTGGATAAACTGCTCACCGGTATGCCTGAGATCGTGCGCGCCATTGCTGAGCCTCTAAGCAAGGTCGACAAGGTCACCATCGTCTCTACAGGCGGTGATGGCAATCACAACGGTGTTGGTGCAAGTCGCTTGACTGGTGATATCATGAACATGGTAGCCCAGGTACCAGCCCTCTTCGAGCTGCTGAGCGGAACCCGCATCGGCGACCTGATGAGCAATGTACCTGCACTGCGCACCGACGAGAACGCCAACAATCAAGATAATGCTCGTGCCAACGGCACCGGCTCAGTTGAGTCTATCCCTGGCAAAAATTAGTACCACTTATTAAAGAGTAGTTATAGAACCGAGAGTTGCAGGAGGGCTGGTTGGCCCTCCTGCCGAGGAAATGACAGTCCTTGTATCCTCTCTGTTCGAACGCCAGAGCAGGGGTGCCGGGGGACGCAGTCCCATGGCCGGGGTGCGGGGTGTCCCGCCCCTCCCCTTCTCCTCCCGCCGTAGGCGGGAATAAAGAGGTATCTCATACCTTTATGAAAAAGAGCACACCAATAAACAAATGGACAACTAAACTAGTATAAATACCAATTATGACTGATGGAGAGGGCCTATGAACCTGTTGGAACGTGTACTCACTTTGCTAGGGGCCAACCTGAATGCAGTGGCAGAAAAGGCCGATGATCCGGAAAAAACCTTACGCCAGCTGCAACTGGATATGCGCAATCAATTGGTACAGGTAAAAACCGAGGTTGCCAAGGCCATTGCAGAGGGGCATGTTCTGCAAAAACGGGCCCAGGCTCGTAAAGTCGAGGCAGAGACATGGCTGAAAAAGGCCGAACTGGCAGTCCAACATGGAAATGATGCGCAGGCTCGTCAGGCCCTAACCCACTACAATGAACACAATAAAATTATTCAACGCTACCAGCAACAGAAAAAAGAGCAGGAACAACTCGTAATCACACTACGCAACGTCCTGGGCAAATTAGATGAGAAGATAACAGAGGTCGATACAACCATTGAATTACTGGCCACCCGTAAGCGCAATGCTCTGATTCAGCAACGTGTATACGAAGCGCTCCAAAAAACTGGCAATGCGGACCCGAATACCACGCGCAAAGCCAAGGATGCGCTACTGGATGCCGAGGCACGAGCGCAGGCCATGGCTGAACTGCATAATCGTGATCTCGATGCTCAATTAAGCAGTTTAAGTGCTGAACAGACCATTGAGCAACAACTCGATGCCCTGAAAAATATGCAGCAGACAACCAACCTGGCGGGATCAAACAAAACATCCAAGCCCCAGACAGGCCCTCTGGCAACACCCCTGAATACTGAGCTATCGACGAAAAGACGTATACGCATCCAACCCAAATACTCAGCCCCGCTAGAAGAACCATCCACGGATAGAGATATGGATCTGGATTACCTCAAAAAACTGCTCGAGTCGCCACAAAATTTAGATTCGTAAGAGCAGTAGCCTTCTTTTCCACAATATAGCTAGTTTAGATGCTACTAGCCCTAGTGGAAAAGAAACGCAAAGACAATGATAATAGCAAGCGCTATAAACATGCCAATGATAAAAGAATAGCCTTTGTTAGGCGTCTCTGCTTTTTCTTCGATCTGTTTCTCACTCATGGGAAATGTCTTTCTTGATATGAATCTATTGTAATGCCGTACTAATAGTCTCTTCAACGCTGGTCATTAATTGAACACACTGTGCAGGATCAGCCTCGCGTGTAGTGATCAGGACCTGAAATATTTTTTTCTCTATTCCAGCCATGCGCATGAAGATCTGTCGTCCAGCACTGGTCACAACAGTATGTTCATGTTCGCCTCCCAATTCCGACACCTCGGAGGCTAATAAAACACTCTTTTGGATAGCGCTAAAATAGCGACACACCCTGGAGATATCGATTTCGTCAATCGCCACCTGGGCAACGGGTTGACCATCAATAGTAACAACCGCCGCAGCAATAAAACCAGGCACCGAATAGCCCAGTGTCTGGAGAGCCGAAACCAGGGTAGCATAGTTGCGTCGGGCTGCTTGTTGAGCTCGCAGCGTACTCGTCGATAACGATATATTACCTTCATACTCGGGTTCAAAGCTAAAAGAGCCGCTGGCAGCTTCTTGGGCAACAGGACTCTGGCCACGATAGAGTGGCCCCGATGGTTGGGCCGATCGGCTGATCTCCACAGGTGGCTGTGTAGGAGATCCTGAACTCCATTCCCTATTTGCCGGACGTAATACTTCCGTCTCCTGGAAACCGCTCATCTGCTCTGGAGAAAGCTGCTCGGTAGTTGTCAACGGCACCCGCGCGGCTGGCCACTCACTGGATTTAGTAGGTATATTGGGAGTAGCCGGTATCGCAGAAGGGGTCCCGGTAGCAGACTTTGGTATAGCACGCTGCGAAGAGGTTGGCTGATCCGTTAGCCAGCCAGGCAGCTCGGCATTCAGTTCAGGCCTATCAATAGGCGCCGCCTGCCCGGATGCTTGCACAGGAGCCTGATCGCTCATTTTCTTGAGCATATCCATCAACTCTTGCCCATTCAAAGCCATCGTCGGTGCCAGGGCAGCATCACCGTCCTGCACGGCAGCGGCTGGAGCAGGTTGCGCCCGAGGCATGCGTCCTGTATTTTCCCACCACTCTTTTTCTAGCTGAGCAGGAGAAGTCTCGCTTTGCGTCTCACTCCAATCATTGGCTGGAGCTTGAAAAGGTGATGAAGAAGGCTGAGCTTCTGTCAAGACCATGAACGGAGTATCGTCTATGTCCGCAAAAGAGATGGGCGCAATCGGAACGGATTCAATCTCACCACTGTATTGCTGGCGATTGGCGTATTTTGTACGGTACTGCAGGGCCTGGAAAATCAAGCGTGAAAGCGGCTGCGTCACATTAGAGGCAACCTGATCATTCCAGGGCTGATGGATAACGGTCCCATTTTTGTGGGCGGCCAGCGCAAAAAAAGCCTCTTCCGCGCGGAGCACTCCATACTCGGCCCAGATCAGCTCTCCATTTTGAAAGCGCAGGACACCACGCTCTTCCAGCCCGGTATTAATCAGTAATGTAATGCTCTTGCGACTCATGTTGACAATCTGAATGACATCCAACAGATCGAATGAGTCCAGGCTCGCGGAAAAACCCGTTGGTTGCAGAAGTCGCCGTAGCTCCTCTTTCAACAAACGGATATCTAATGGCTTCTCAAAGTAACTAACAGCGCCGCCCTCTAGCGCCTGCATACGCAACGGAGCAGAATCAGTCTCTCCAAGCATTATTGTATGTATGCTTGGACGATAGGCTCGCAACCATTGAAGCAACTCAAAACCATCGGCACCGGGCGTTTTCACATCATAAATGACAACGTCATACTCTTCCGACCAGAGGGTACGTACGGCATCCGCCTCACTCATCATCCCCTGCACAACGTAGCCATCCTTACGGAGAGAGTTGACTAAATTCTGGTTCAGAGCATCATCACTCGCAACCACAATAATGCGCCAGACATCAGACATTATTACTACCACCTGAAACAGATTCGGCTGTTCCAACCCCATCAACGTAGACCGAGACGCCAGCTCATGCATCGAACAGCCAAAGAAAAAGCCCCGGTCTTTATCGTTGCTCGGCCTTCTGAGATATTCCAGATATGCGAATAATCAGGTAGACAGCAATGCACTAGTCCCATTCTTTTTATGTTATGACTTAACAGGAAAACGCATTACATGCCGGACTCTCTCAGTTCACCCATCAGTAAACAGTGTGCCGTATCGGATACGAGAAACGCCCGCTCTATGCTTTATTCTCCCAGCGAGGAAAAGAGTCAGGGCAAAATAATAGTATGGTTCATCTACCATACCCTATATTTATCGCTTTGTATATGATTATAACCCGAACGACATATTCTCAACAAACGTCTAACAGAATTCGTTCATCCTTCCTATGAAGGAGCAGGACACTTCTAACAATTTTCTTTAATTACTCGAAGAGTGTATCACGACACAGTAGGGATGGCAAGATAAGTAGGATCAGGTACCACGCAACTCAGGAAGCACATTTGTAGCCCCTTTATAGAACGTGCTATACTCGACACAGCAAGCGGTACCCTGCCGCAAAAAAGAGAAGATCGTACTTCCGTGTTACGGCAATTCGTGCTATCACGGCTACCTGATCAGAATATTGAAGGAGCAAATATAACGATGACGTCACCTAGAAGTCCACAAGATACCTGGAAACAAATGGCCGGCGTCGCAGCCGCCAATCTCATACAAGAAGGAATGGTTGTGGGACTTGGTACAGGTTCAACCGCAGCGTACCTGGTCCAGGCGCTCTCTCAGCGTATACAACAGGGATTACAGATTGTTGGGGCGGTACCCAGTTCGCAGGCCACCTATGATCTGGCGGCCAGCCTGAATATTCCTCTCACGGACCTGGATATTCATCCCGAATTGGATATGTATATTGATGGTGCAGATGAAATTGATCCACAGCTACGCTTAATTAAAGGGGCCGGTGGCGCGCTGCTACGCGAGAAGATCCTGGCTTCGGCGGCACGGCGCTTTGTGGTTATCGCTGATCCGAGCAAGAAAGTGACACAGTTAGGTCATCGCTTTCCACTGCCCGTCGAAATTGTGCCGCTAGCAAAGACACCGATCAAATTAAAGCTGAGCAAGCTGGGCGCCCAGGTCGAGCTCAGGCATCGTGACAATATCCCTTTTATCACCGATAATCATAACTATATTTTTGACTGTACCTTTCCACAGGGCATTAGCAATCCCGCTGAAGTAGACGCTCAGATCCATAGTATCGTCGGAGTCGTTGAAACTGGCCTCTTCCTCAATCTGGCCCAGCAGGTAGTCATCGGTGGTCCCGAAGGTGTACAAATTTTCCCACAATAGCTCACACTATACAAACTAAGAGGAGTTCAGCAACTATGCACATAGTCCGCACCGTTCAGGCAATGAGGCATGAACATGAGCAGTGGACAGGTTCGGTTGGATTCGTGCCAACGATGGGCTATCTTCATGAAGGTCATCTCTCACTGGTTCGGCAAGCACGCTTAGAGAACGAACATGTGGTGGTCAGTATTTTTATCAATCCAACACAATTTGGACCACAAGAAGATCTTGGTAGCTATCCAAGAAATATTGAACATGATCTCCAACTACTCTCAGCGCTGGGAGTCGATGTGGTCTTTCTGCCGGCCGTAGCAGAAATGTATCCCTCGGGATTTACAACGTACGTAAATCCTGAGGGGGCACTGGCCGAACAGGGGGAGGGAGCATTGCGCCCTGGCCATTTCAGAGGCGTCGCAACCGTGGTGCTCAAACTATTTCTTATTGTCCAGCCGCAGAGGATCTATTTCGGTCAAAAAGATGCCCAGCAAGTAGCGGTAATCAATCGTATGATCAGTGATCTCAATCTCCCACTTACTCTCCGGGTATTATCCACCATCCGTGAAAGCGACGGACTGGCCATGAGCAGTCGCAACAGCTATCTTGATAATGAGGAGCGAGCCCGCGCGACGGTGGTCTATCGCGCGCTTAAAGCCGCCCAGATGGCCGTTGAATTTCAACAGCAGACAAACATTCAAAAGATTATTCAGGCGGTCCAGAAAGTGGTCAATAACGAAGCGGGCGTGCAGCTCGACTATATCGATCTTCGTGATCCCACCACATTCCTGCCTCTGGAGACGCTAAAGGCCCCCGCCCTCCTGCTAATAGCCGTACGCGTAGGCACAACACGCCTGATCGATAATTTTGTCCTACACGCTGATGGAACATGGGATACAGGCACAATAGCCAGTCAGATCGTCTAAACTCATTGCAAGCGGCCAATAGATCAAAAGAAAGAACAAAGATGCGCGATAAAGTTACAGTTCCCGCCATTAAAGCTCGCAAACATGGCACTAAAATAACAATGGTCACCGCCTATGATGCACCGATGGCCCATATCGTGGATCAGGCCGGGATCGATATGATCCTGGTCGGAGACTCGGTCGCGACTACTGTGTTGGGACGCCCCGATACCCTCTCGGCCACAATTGAGATTATGATCCACCATAGCGCGGCAGTTGCCCAGGATCAACCACGCGCCTTAATTGTGACGGATATGCCCTGGCTGAGCTACCACGTCTCTATCGAGGATACTATTCGCAATGCCGGTCGGCTGGTACGCGAAGGGAAAGCCGAGGCGATCAAACTGGAAGGTGGTCGCAAACGCCTTCCTATGATCGAAGCGCTACTGGCGGCCGAGATTCCTGTGATGGGACACCTTGGCCTGACTCCACAATCTGTACACTCCATGGGTGGTTATAAAGTACAGGGGAAAGATCTGCAGGCCGCGCAAGAACTGCTGGACGATGCCAGAGCACTGGCCGAGGCGGGAGTATTCGCGCTGGTACTGGAAGGGATACCGGATGTGCTGGCTCAAATCATTACGCAGGAGATTGCGATTCCCACCATCGGGATCGGTGCTGGCCCCCGCTGTGATGGGCAGGTCCTGGTCTTTCACGATGTCCTGGGCCTGACGACCAATCATCTCCCCAAGTTTGTGCGTCAGTATGCACAGCTTGCAGAGATAGCCACCCGGGCGCTACAACAATATAGTGCCGATGTACAGGCTGGAACCTTCCCTACCGATAGCGAAACCTATCATACACACACAGAGGTTGCCAGGACCCTGAAAAGCCAGTTCTTAACGCAAACACCAGATGAAAAAGCCTGACAGCCCCAACAGGCCAGTCAGTCAGACAATATACAGGCAGAATGGGAACAAACATGGCAACAATTTTATACGATGCAGATGCAAATTTAGAGCTTATTCGTCATAAACAGGTGGCAATTATAGGTTATGGCAGTCAGGGACATGCGCATGCCTTGAATTTACGCGATAGTGGTTGCAATGTAGTGGTGGGCCTACCCGAAAACAGTAAAAGTCGGGAGAGAGCCAGGCAGGATGGCTGGTCTCCCGTACTTCCGGAAGAGGCCGCCGCCCGGGCGCAAGTGATCATGCTGCTGGTGCCAGATCAACATCAAGGCCAGGTATATACCCAGAGCATCAAACCCTCCCTGACAGAGGGTAAACTACTTTTGATAGCACATGGTTTTAGCCTGCAATATGGGCAGATTGTGCCACCAGACAATATCGATGTTGCCATGGTAGCACCCAACGGTCCAGGCGCGCAGCTACGCCATATGTATAGCATCGGATCAGGCATTCCGGCCCTCTGGACAATCTATCAGGATGTCACTGGTCAGGCACGTGAGCTCACGTTGTCCTATGCCCAAGCCCTGGGCTGCACCCGGGCGGGGGTTATTCAAACAACCCTCTCAGAGGAGACCGAGACCGACCTCTTTGCGGAACAGGTTGTCCTGTGTGGAGGCCTCACATCTCTGATTCGGACCGCATTTGAGACCCTGGTGGAGGCCGGCTATCAACCAGAAGTGGCCTATACCTGTTGTCTCCAAGAGGTAAAACTGATTGCGGATCTGCTATATAAAGGAGGCATCCACTTTATGCATAACTCGATCAGCGATACAGCTGAATTTGGAGACTACGTGACGGGTCCGCGCATTATTGATGAACATACGCGGGAAAAGATGCGAGAGACATTGCGAGATATTCAGGATGGGAGCTTTGCACGCAACTGGATCCTGGAAAATCAGGCAGGTCAACCAACCCTGCGGGCAATGCGCCGAAAAGATGCAACCCATCAGATTGAAACAGTGGGGAACAAATGAGGCAGATGCTACCATAGCATTTCTCTGGATTATCTGTTATCCTATATCAAGCATTCACATAAAGATAGTACCTTTATTTGCGCGAGCATGGCGCCGATGAATAAAGAACAGGAAGAAGAACAGTTTAGTACTGTAATCTCTTCCTGTGATTCCCATCTTTCGCACTTCTGCGATATAAGGCAGAGAAAATACACTTGTATCTTGTGAGATGCAACAAATTGCCTTTATAAAACGTCTAATGTACTAGCGGCAGCATACAATCTGGCACACATACCCTGGAAAATTTCCACCTTTCGCTCTATGAGAAAAAACATTTTCAAGTGAGCCAAAGCACGTTTCTAAATAACTTATACGACGTGATTCTGTGATTATACCTTCATTAGAGAGGCTCAGGGATATGCTCATTTTACACATGCGGCCTCAGAGCAGGGTACGAAAAGCTCTATATATTCTTGGCAGCATAATTTTATTTCTCTTTTTGATGCTCGCTTCTCCATCAGCTTTCGCCTATCAGCAGCACAACATGGTCAATGGCCCAACGATTCTTAAGGCAAGCATGGGTTTTGACGGCATTTATCAAGATGGTAACTGGGTGCCAATCCAGGTTGACTTGAGCAATACAGGCAACGACTTCACCGGCAAAATATCAATTACGGTTCCTTCTACTCCACTTAACGGAGCAAACGTCACAACAACCACAAACAGCTATCAAGAAGCTATCAATCTTCCCCCAGGCGCTAAAAAGCAGATCTCTATATCTGTGCCTTTAAATTTAAGCTCCCAGGGAGCCACCGCCCAGGTCTCAGTAGACCTATTGGATACAACCGGTCATACTGTCTCCCACCGTGCGTTAGTACCTAATAATGGTAGTTACAATCTAACTTTGATCGGCGTGCTATCAGATACACCAAATAATTTTGGTCAATTAAACCTGGCCCTATCTAACTTGTTTAATCCGGCCGGGCAGACCAAAAATCTTACAGCAGCCACCATGCCTAAACAGGCCGCAGTCCTCAAAAACTTTGATGTGATTGTGCTAGATAATTTCACTACCGGCTCCCTCAGCCCGGAGCAACTATCGGCACTGCAAAGCTGGGTCTATCAGGGCGGCAGCTTAATCCTGACCGGGGGACCTGAATGGAAACGCACACTAGGTGCATTACCAGCTAGCCTGTTGCCGGTCACCATCAATGGGACAGGCAATATTCCTGCTGGCAAGCATCTCTTACCTGTAAATACCCTGACAAAAGGTGACCAGGCCACCAATGATACCGTCAAAACAGCCACCCCAATCAGTACTGCGCAAGCAGCTAAAAATACCGTCACGCTCCTCTCATCAGACCAGACGCCAGTGATTGTACAAAAAGTGCAGGGGCAGGGTACCGTCTATTATCTAGCCTATGATCCAACCCTTGAGCCTCTAGCAAGCTGGTCAACGACCAATCAGCTCTGGTCAACGCTCTTATTGCGTTCTCTTGGAGATCGTGTCTTAATGAACGCGGGCAATACGGGAGTAATCACGGCACCAGGGCAAGGCAATAATGTTACAGCTTCAACTCTGGGCGCATTGCTGCAAACATTTTTCCCCAACGCTTATCCATCTATCTGGCTGATCTTAATACTGCTCTTAAGCTATGTGATCATTCTAGGTCCACTGCGACTCTTACTAATACGAGCATTTAAACGGCGCGATTGGAGCTGGCGTATCGTCCTGGGCACCATTGTCGTCTTTACACTGCTAAGTTATGGACTGGCCCTACAGCAAAAGGGGTCCTCGATTATTAACAGCAGCATCACACTCGTACAGCTCAACGCACCCGACAAAACGGGCACCAGCGCCATGCCACCACCTTCCTGGGCGTCTTTGTCCCCAGTCAGGGAGACTTCCAGGTCCATGTACCTAACTCTAGCCTGGTGCAGCCCGCGGATCAAAATACATATGGTGGCCCTTACCGCTCATCTTCAACCCAACAGTCAATCTTTACAGTTGCCAATAACGATACCAATATCGACCTCCAGGGTGTCGATATCTGGACGACACGCACCCTGATGGCTCAGCGGGATATGCATACCTCGGGCGGCATTACCTCGCAGCTACAACTACAACAAAATATTGTCAGCGGCACAGTAACCAGCACCTTGCCTTATACATTAACAGATGCTTTTGTGGTCATGGGGAATAGCTATGTTTCATTAGGTGACCTTCCACCCAATAGCACCAAAAAGGTCAGCGTCAATCTGGGCAACAACTCTTCAAATGCTGCGGCAAATAATACGACGATCGCAGACCAGATCGCCAGCAGTCGAGGGATGACGACCAATCCAGGCGGTGGCTACTACTCTTACAACAATAACAATCAGGTTACAGATGCTCCCCATCGCCATGTGCTAATGATGGAGGCACTCAGTGGCGGCTACTGTGATAATAACAGTTGCTATCACCAGAATGTGCAACTTGTGAATAATAGTGGGGTGGTCACCAAACGTTTTATGATTGGCAATACTGTCAGCGACCATGATCCGCTCTTGTTGTCTGGTTCAACGGCGACGATTATTGGCTGGGCCCAGGATTCAAATGCTCTCAATGGCACGATTACGGTCAATGGTCAGGACACCAATGGGTCACAGGAGACCATGGTGCAGGCACCATTGGACATCAATTTCACGGGTAATGTTCAGATCCCATCCAGCATCATTAACAGCCAGATCGTCCATATCCAGCAGACTGCTCCGGGCAATATTCAGGAACCTGCGCTGGGAACCTATATGATGACAACCGGAAGTATAACGTTGGAATACACTATTCCCACTATTGCTCAGTTAGAGAATAGTTCACTGACATTCACATCATCGGTATCTCCAACGAAGGGTAGCAGCCAGACGGTTGGCATTACAACGAATATCAATCATATACAAACCTATCTCTACAACTGGCAAACCGGCAACTGGGATAGCGTGTCCTTCAGCGAGTTTACCTGTACGGTCAAATCGGCACAGCCATATGTCGGGCCCGGGGACGTGTATTGCTGCATTTAAGCAATCACGACACCAATGCAGTCTTTGATAAGCCAGCCTTAGAATTACAAGGGACGGTCGCACATTAGAGAGGGGCAAACATGCAAAATATGGTGTTACCATCCACCACATCAGAAGCAACAGAACCATTAATAAAAATTCAAAATGTCTCAAAACGTTATCATAATACACATGCATTGCAGGATATCAGCCTGGAGATACCACGCGGCACCATCTATGGACTGATTGGACCCAATGGAGCAGGTAAAACCACCCTGCTCCGTATTCTAGCCGCCCTGCTCACACCAACCTCAGGACAGGTCTGGATTGAAGAGCAAGAAGTGACGCGCGCACCTTCAATTATCCAGCGCAAGGTTGGCTATATGCCGGACTTCTTTGGCGTCTACCCTGATTTGACCTCCGCTGAATATCTAGAATTTTATGCCGGCATCCACGGTATCTCGCGCCAAAAACGCAATGGGATTGTAGCCGATCTGTTAGAGCTGGTTGAGCTATCTTCAAAACGTGATGCAATGGTTGAAACGCTCTCGCGTGGTATGAAACAGCGACTCTGCCTGGCGCGTGCCCTGGTCCATGATCCAGAGATCCTGCTGCTGGATGAGCCAGCCTCTGGATTGGATCCAAGGGCACGCGTTGAATTACGCGAACTGGTACGTACCCTGCAGGGTCTGGGCAAGACGATTTTGATCAGTTCACACATCTTGCTCGAACTGGCGGAAATGTGTACAGATATTGCTATTCTCCAAAATGGGCAGCTGGTGATCGCCGGCGACGTCGAAAAAGTAACACATCAACTGGGCGGCGGCCGACAAATAGATATCCGCTTGTTGGATAAAGCCCGCGTTACTGACACCATCGCGCATCTAGAGAAGATCGCCGATATTCACAATATCACGACCAATGAAGACAGATTAATTCAAGCGGAATTTACCGGCGATGATGAGGCGCTCCATCATATTCTGGCAGCGCTCATCAACCAGGGCTATCCGATTGTCTCCTTTGCTCCTCGGTCAGGTGGCGGAAGGCTCGAAGAGGTCTTTTTAAATATTACAGAAAGGAGCAATCAGTCATGACCTTTATGGCACTATTGATTAAAGAAATGCGTTTGCGCATGAGGCGCGAACGCACTATCTGGCTGATTGTCGTCTACATTTTATTGCTGGGTCTGCTAGGTTGGTTGGATATCAGCGTTAGTAGCAGTGCGGCAGCCTACGGCGGCAACTGGACGAACATTGGTATCGGACTGTATACAATGCTCTTGATCGTGCAACTATTTCTGATTCTCTTTATCACACCTGCCTTTACCGCAACGACAGTGAATGGCGAAAAAGAGCGCCAGACTTTTGATCTCTTGCTCTGCTCGCGCCTATCATCGACATCACTGATCACAGGTAAATTGCTGGCAGGACTGATCAATGCATTTTTGCTGATCGCCGCCTCTATACCCATCTTCAGCCTGGTCTTTTTCTTCGGCGGGGTTTCGCCACTACAAGCACTGGAAGCCCTATTAGTATTCATTCTAACCGCGATTTTAGCAGCCAGTCTGGGCATCTTCTGCTCAACCCTGGTCGCCCGGCCTGCTATCTCGACCGCTCTCTCTTATGTATTGCTCTTGCTCTGGTTAGGTTTACCACTGCTGTTCGCCATACTGATACCTACCAACTCAAACAGAGCACCGAGCTACTTAATGTGGCATCCAGTGATGGCGCTCCTTAGCACATTCAATTATGGTGGGCTGTCCCCCAATAATATATATAATGTTGGTCCATTCAATCTTGCTATCTGGCAAACATATAGTATTTTTAATGTACTGGCAACACTTATACTGATCGGATTAAGTCTCTGGCTGGTGAAACCGCAAGCCTGGCAACGCTTACGGTTACGCACACATAAAAACGACGCCACCGTCCTAAAGAACGAAACAAAGGCTTCGGCCACAGCGTGATGAAAAAGTATGCAGGTGAAGGCAGATGAATATACACATCAATCCACCTTATGAGACGCGAGAAAGGGTGTAATATGGCAACCTTTATACCGTCACATACCCGGACGGAAACACAGGGGACGCGTACAGCGGGCAATCTCAGCACAGCGCTGCGGCCCTGGCGTAGACGCATCTGGACACAGAAGATTCTCTTCTGGGGCATTCGAGGCCTGATGATAGGTCTATTCCTGGCCTGCCTGGTCTTGTTGATCTCGCGCATGCTTCCCTGGGCCTCAGCACCATACTGGGCGTTGGGTGTCGGTATCGCCTTACCCGTGCTGGGCATCGCGCTGGCACTATGGTTTCGACCGACTAATCGCAGTACGGCACACCAGATAGATGAGCACCTGTCCCTGCACGACCGCGTCGGGACAGCCTGGGAGCTGCGCGATCAAACATCTGTCCTGGCAGGCTTACAGAGACGAGATGCCCTTAAACAATTGCGGGCACATACTCCTGCTAAAACCATAACGCTCCGCCTTCAGCGGGCAAGCACGATAACCTTGATCGCACTATTACTCTTATTAGTACCACTGCTATTGGCACCCAATCCAATGACAGCCATTCTCAAACAACAGGCTACACTACAGGCTCAAATAGCCAAACAGGTCAGCAATATAGAAAAGCTCAGGCAGGTAACCGCCCAGCAACCTGACATTTCTAAAGATGAGAAACAGAAGATCGATCAGATCCTACACGATCTTGAAACCAAATTGCAACAGGCAAAAAATCCCAACGATGCCCAGCAGGCACTCTCTGAAGCCCAGGCCAAACTGGACCAGCTGCGCAATCCACAGTCTGGCAATAGAAATCAGGCCCGCTCCTCGGCGGGAGACACCTTAAAAAATAGCAGCAATGCCAATGCCCAGGCGGCCGGGCAGGCATTGAAAAACAACGATAGTAAGAGCCTGGCTCAGGCCTTACAAAATCTAGCCAATCAAGCCAGCAAATTATCTCCAGATCAACGCAAACAACTGGCCCAGGACCTGGAAAAGGCAGCCAACCAGGCCAATAAAGATCCCAACTTGAGTTCCTCCCTGCATCAACTGGCAAAATCTTTAGCCGATGGTAGTAGTAGCGAGATCTCCGATGCGACAAAAGCGGTAGAAGCGGCCAATAGTCAGGCAGCCTCCGATCAAGCTGGAGAGAATGCTATCAACCAGGCGACACAAGGCCTGCAGGATACCGCTAATAATCTAGCATCCGCAACCGACAATACCACGGGCCAGGCACAACAAGGCCAGGGGCAAAATCAGCAGGGTCAGGGGCAAAATCAGGGGCAAGGTCAGGGTCAACAACCTGGTCAGGGGCAAAATCAAGGGCAGGGTCAGGGTCAGCAGCCTGGACAGGGACAAGGTCAAGGGCAGGGGCAGGGGCAGGGCCAGGGGCAAGGGCAGGGGCAGGGCCAGGGGCAAGGTCAGGGCCAGGGGCAAGGAGGCCAGGGTGGATCTGGTGGAACTGGCGGTACAAATGCTCCTGGTAGCCACAAGGATGAACCAGTTTATGTGCAGGGCCAGAATGGTCAGGGTTCAAGTACCCAGAGTGCAGACAACAATACCGGGGTTGTCCAACCTGGTTCAGATGTCCCTTATTCACAGGTAATTCAACAGTATAATCAGAAGGCCCATGACGCCATCGATAACAGCAATGTGGCACCGAACGAAAAGGACCTGGTCCACGATTACTTCAACACATTAGAAGGGCAACAGTGAGATTATGGCAAATGCAAGTGATAACACTTTCAATCCATATGACGATACACAATTTCGGCCTCAGCCACAAACCTTTGAGGCTGCGACTAAAGCGTCCGCCATATTATCCGATGAACCCAGTGAAGAAAATATTGAACAATTCATCGAGGTGACCCACAAATTAGAGCAGGAACTGTGCCAGATCGTCGTGGGACAGGAACGCGTGATCCGCGAATTACTCCTGGCCATGCTGGCAGGGGGACACGTCTTGCTTGAAGGCGTGCCCGGACTCGGTAAAACCTTGTTGGTGCGAACACTCTCAGATGCCTTATCACTTAAGTTTGCACGTATCCAGTTCACACCAGATCTGATGCCCGCCGATATTGTGGGTACCAATATTGTCTCCGAACAGGGCGATAGCTCCACAGGAGGGAAACGCGCCTTCTCCTTCCAACCAGGCCCCATCTTCGCCAATATTGTACTGGCCGATGAGATCAATCGTGCCACGCCAAAGACACAATCAGCCTTGCTGGAAGGTATGCAGGAACGCACCGTCAGTGTGGGAGACCGCACACGTCCCCTACCACAACCCTTCTTTGTGCTGGCTACCCAGAATCCATTGGAAATGGAAGGAACCTATACACTGCCTGAGGCACAGCTGGATCGCTTTATGCTCAAGATCATCGTCAACTTCCCCAAGGCTGAAGATTTAATGCGCATTATCGATACAACAGCTGGCACTGAGACATTGCGCGCAAAGGAAGTCACCTCAGGTGAAGAGCTGGCACGCATGATTACAATAGCCCGCGCAGTTCCAATAGCCACCCATGTCAAAGAATACGCGGTACGCATGCTCCTGGCCTCCCATCCGGATCAAGAGGGAGCGCCAGAAAAGATCCGTCAATATGTGCGCTATGGTGGCAGTCCTCGTGGTCTGCAGGCATTGATTATGACCGCCAAGGTACGTGCCTTGCTAGAGGGCCGCTACAATGTCTCACTCGAAGATATTAAAGCGGTCGCCTATCCAGCTTTACGCCATCGTATCGTTCTCAATTTCGATGGCCTCGCCGACAATATTACGACCGAGCAGTTAATCGAAACCATCATTGCCGAACTGGATGCGGATTAACATAAGAAAGAATGCTCATGCCTGATATGGAAAAAGCACGCTTCCCGCTCGATGCCAGCGTGCTCCAGCGGTTGGATAATATCTCACTTCTCACGCGCCGTCCGATGGCCACAGGACGACCGGGACGCCGGCGTTCGCCATTGGCTGGCTCGTCGATGGAGTTCGCGGATTATCGGCGTTATACGCCTGGCGATGATTTTCGCCGTATCGACTGGCGAGCCTTTGCACGCCTGGAACGGATCTTCCTGCGCGTCTTTGAGGCCGAGGAGAATATTACTGTCACCATTCTGTTAGACTGCTCTGATTCTATGTATCAGGGAACGCCGGAGAAAGCTGATCTAGCAGTGGCTGTGGCGGCAGCCCTGGCCTATATTGCACTCAAATGTGAGGATAGTGTTGTTCTCGGTGCCCTGACTGATCGCCTGGTAGCATATCGGCGCATCAGTGGAGGAAAAAATGCTATCTGGAGCGTGGGAGAATTTCTGCAACGGCTACCTCGCTCGGGTACAACCGATCTCAATCGCGCGCTCTACGATATTGGGCGCGTGGTAACGGCTCCCGGGCTGACCATCGTGATTTCAGATTTTCTGACGCCTCAGGGCTACCAGACCGGCGTGCGCGCAGTGCGTCAGCTACGCCAGGAGATTGCTTTACTACAGATTCTCTCGCCAGATGAACTGGACCCTCAGATCCAGGGTGATTGGAGGTTGCGCGATAGTGAGGGGACACAGAGCGTTGAAGTTAGCGCCTCTTCACATATACTGCAGGCATACCGCGAACGCCTGGCCCGCTTTACAGAAGAGATGGCGGCTTTTGCACATAGCTATATGGGTACATACACATTGATTGCCAGCGATACTGATATTGTGGACGTCGTGCAGCGCCTGTTACGGCAGGTAGAACTGGTTCGATAGCAATAGAAGGATAACGTCATGAGTATACTTGTTCCTGCAGCCCTTGCCTTCAGTGCCATCATACCAATTATCTTGCTGCTCTATTTTATGCGTCCCAAGCGCCAGGAAAAGGTGGTTGGCAGTACGCTCTTATGGCAGCAAGCGATGCAAGATTTGCAGGCAAGCCGTCCATGGCAACGCCTACGCATAACCCCTCTGCTGCTTTTACAGCTATTGGCAGCCATCGTGATCATCCTGATTCTGGTACGCCCGGCTATTTTTATGAGTAGTCCGGTCAGCGGCAACACAATTGTGATCTTGCAAGCGTCAGCCAGTATGCAAGCTACAGATGTGGCTCCCAGCCGCTTTGATAAGGCCAAAGATACCATCAGTGGCTTTATTGATGCGCTCGGGCCGAACGATCACCTCTCGCTGATATCAATGGCGCGCACGCCTCAGGTTTTAATTGCGAACTCGCAGGACAAAGCACAGCTTACGAATGCATTGCAACATGCCAGGGTAACAAACCAGGACGCCGATCTAGAACAGGCGCTTTCACTGGCAAGCTCGCTGGCGGCGGGCCAGGAAAACGCCCAGGTCCTGGTCGTCGGAGATGGCCATGTGATGAATAACAATCAAACCCTGGATTCACCTTTCCCGGTCCAATATATGTCTATCGGTGGCGATGCCCCCAATATGGCGCTGATGGCCCTCTCCTCCCGCTCATTGCAAGGAAAACTGATCGCCTTTGCGCAGGTCAGTAATTATAGTCATGATCAACGCTCTGTCCCGGTCGAGCTCTATGCAGATGGGCGACTCTTTAGTGTTAAAACGGTCACCTTAAATGCAGGCGCGAGTGGAGCGATTGAATGGGGTCCTTTACCGGCGCGTACCAACCTGCTGCACGCACGTCTACTCTCACAGGATGCAATGACGACCGACCACGAGGCATGGTCCCTGGTAGGAAGTTCTATTCATGGCCGCGTACTACTGGTCACTAAAGGCAACATGTACCTGCAAACAGCCCTGCGCCTGCAATCCAATGTGACCCTCTACACTATCGATCCCAGTAAATATAGCAATAGCATAGGGACCTACGATCTGACCATTTTTGACGGCTATGCACCGCCAAGTGAGCCTGTGGGCAACATCCTCTACGTCAATCCGCCAGCACGTAATTATTCCTTTGGCTCATCTGGCCCGGCGGTGGGCGTCAGCCATATCAGTACCGGCAATGATCCTCAAAACCTGTTGAGCAGCATCGATCTGAGCAGTATTCACACGATGCGCTCTACCCATCAGCTAAAGCCCGCGCTGTGGGCACAACCCATCATCAGTACCCCCACAACGCCCCTGTTGCTAGCAGGAGAAAATAACAATCGCCGTGTGGCGGTCTTTGGCTTTGATTTACATGAAACTGACCTGCCACTGCAGCCCTCCTTCCCCATCCTGATCTACAACCTGGTTAACTGGTTCTTGCCTTCACCAGTAGCGGGAAATGGGCAGGTCACTCCAGGCACCCCGGTTAGCATCCAGACCTGGCCAGGCGCAGACCAGGTAACCGTCACGGGGCCGGATCAACAGACGATCACTGTAGGTCCACCTTTTCCAGCAACGCCTTATGCCCGCACCAATCCGGTCGGCATTTATCAGGTTAATCAACGGGTTCATGGGCACACGCTCAGTGGTATATTTACCGTTAACCTGTTCAATCCAAATCAGTCACAATTGGCACCGGCAAAAAATATTCCGGTCACTCATAGCACCAATATAACCAACAATAAAAACACCATCTCACGTCAGCTACGAGAGATATGGCCCTGGATCGCCGCGATCCTGCTATTAATACTCTGTGCAGAATGGTGGCTCTTTAGCCGCAATTATCAACCACAACAGAGCAACAACCAGACAGCGCATAAAACGCCACGTACAACTATACGCGGCAAAACCAATCAGCGTAGCGCCAGATATCCATGGCTTGCCTCCATGCAGGATCAGGTGCTGGCCAGTTGGAATCGCACCCAAAGGAAAACCAAAAAGTTCAGCAAGCGCCTGCGCACAACGTTGAAAAAAACATCGAAAGGGGAGCGCCGTGTTAACATTTGAGCAGCCACTGCTACTCTTGCTCTTAATACCAATCGGAATCCTGGTCTACCTGACCTGGAAACGCATGTCGCTTCCTTTTCCCAGGCAACAACGCTGGCTGATCCTGGCTACACGCCTGCTACTCTTTAGCTTTATTATTCTGGCGCTGGCAGGGACCGCCTGGGCCATGCCAGTCTCTCGCCAGGCTACGATCTTTGTGGGAGACATCTCGGCCAGCACGGGCCCACAACGCGCTTTTATCGAGCAATGGATTAGCTCGGCGGTAAAGCATAAGCATGCCGATGATCAGGTGGGTATTGTAGCCGTTGGGCGCAATGCGCTAGTAGAACAGTCAATACAATCACAGATAGTAGACTTCTCTCATTTTGAGTCAACGCCAGATACCAATTATACGGATTTAGCGGCTGGCTTACGCCTCGCTTCAGCTATCCTGCCCTCCAACAGCCAGCGCCATATCGTTCTGCTTACCGATGGTCAGCAAAACCTGGAAGATGCCTTGCAGGAGGCCCAGCTTTTACAGCAACAGGGCATTCGATTGGATATCGTCGCCTTACCAAACGTCAATGGCGATGATGTGCGTGTGGATAGCTTTGAGGCTCCAAGCAATCTACATACAGGCGAGCGCTTTAACCTGCACACCCGCATCTATAGCACGGTCGCGCAACAGGGCACGGTACGCATCTACCTGGACTCAGCAATCATTTCACAGCAGAAAGTAGCCCTATCTGCAGGCAGTCAAGATCTTAGCTTTGATATGCAGGCTCCCACAGTTGGCTTTCATACCTTCCGTATTACAATAGAGGCACCTAAAGATTCAATTACGCAGAACGATGAGGCGGCCGCCTTTGTCAATGTGCAGGGTCCACCAAAAATTCTGGTCATCGAAGGACAGCCCGGCAGCGGCCGTAATATTGTGGCCGCCCTCCAGGCCACCCATATCAACGTGACGGTTGGCACGCCGGGCGACATACCAACTACCCTGGATGGGCTGGTCCCCTATAGTAGTGTTATTCTGGCCGATGTACCAGCTATCTCGCTGGGCAATACGCGCATGCAGATCCTGCAGTCATTTGTACGCGATCTCGGGCATGGATTGGTAGTCAGTGGTGGGCAGAACAGCTACGGCGTTGGAGGATACACCGATACGCCACTGGAACAAACGCTGCCAGTAAGCATGGATATCCCACAACATAAGGAAACGCCCACTATTGCGGTAGTCTTGATCGTCGAAAGCCTGGAGGCCCAGGTCCCGATCAACATTTCCAAAGAGGCGGCCAAAGGCGTGGTGGGGCTCCTCACCTCCCGCGACCAGGTAGGAATCTCAGCGGGCTACGGCACACTGAGTGTTAAGATGCAGCACGTTACCGATAAGAAATCCATTGATAAAGCCATCGACAACATGAATCCAGTGGACCCTCCCAGCTACAATCCTGACTTCGCCAATGCGGAACAGGAATTACTCCATACTGACGCCAAGATTAAACATATCATCCTGCTGGGCGATGGGGACGCCTATGATAACTATGCGCCACAGGTAACCAAACTCGCCAATGAGAATATCACCGTTTCAACGGTCGAGACAAATGCATTGAGCTCTGAGGACCTGGCAACCATGCAAAACGTTGCACAATGGGGTAAAGGTCGCTTCTATCGCGCTGACAATCCCAGTATCATCCCTCAGATTTTGCTCAAAGAGACACAGCGAGCAGCACGGCGCTCTTTGATTAATGAAACCTTTAATCCAGCCGTAGTAGGCAACCATCCTATTCTGACAGGAATAACGGGCTTACCGACCCTCAATGGATATGTAGCGACCACCCCGAAACCGGCTGCTCAGGTGGTTCTGGTAAGCCACCTGGATGATCCAGTACTGGCGGTCTGGCAATATGGTCTGGGGCGCGTAGCAGCCTGGACCAGTGATGCGCTGGGCCTGTGGACTAAAAACTGGTTAACCTGGGATGATGCGCCCAAATGGTGGGCAAACGTGGTCACCTGGACCCTGCCTGCTGCCAATGACGGAGCGATGAATATCAATGGTAAAGTTAACAATGGTATAGGGCAATTGACGGTCGATCTGCCCTCTGGCACAACCGCTGAAGGAGGGCAACAGCAGGTGCAGGTGCATATTATTGGGCCAGATCTATCACAGCAAAATATAAACCTGCAACCAACGGCCCCTGAACGCTGGGAGGGAAGTTTCCCTGCTTCACAGGTTGGCGGCTATCTGCTCCAGGTAACCTGGCAAGGCGCAAACAAGAAAGAGAGCAGGCTTACAGCGACCACGGGCCTGGTTGTGCCATATTCACCTGAATACCGTAACCAGGGCACCGATATGCGTTTCCTGCAGCTACTGGCACAGGCTGGTGGCGGCATCCTTCTCAATCCTAATGATATAGAATCAGCCTTTACCCAGAGCTTAATCCCAACCTCAGCCTCAATTCCAATCTCTTTCTGGCTCTTGATATTAGCGGCACTGCTATTGCCAGTAGATATCGCGGCGCGCCGCCTGGCCAACTTCGATTTTGTGATAGAAGGATATAACTGGCTGCTGGCACGCTTCAAAAGCAGTGCCCATCAGCAACTGGCTACCCCGCATGGAAAATTACCTGGAGAGAAGCCTGATGTTGCCTCACTGAGCTCAATCAGAGAGAAACGCGAAAAGCAGCGCCATCAGGGCGTACCAGCGCGGGTTGCCAGTACCAGCAAGCCCGGCGTAACACCGCCACGGAAAGCTCAACCACCGGTCGAGACCGTGACCAGGACTGCTCCTAAGGAGATCGATCCTGTACAACCATCAGCCGCGCAAAAAACATCTGTAGCAGCCGGTCCATCCACCACCTCGCGCTTAGTAGAAGCTAAACGAAAACGTGAACAGGAGAAGAAATAAGGTGGATAGATAGACCAAATAACGACAGCAATACAAAAAACATGGTAAACTTCCTGCTATGGAGGTAAAATATATGCTGTTAACCGATTTACGCACACAGGTCGCACGCTATGCCAGAAAAATGTATGAGAGCCAATTGGTACGTGCCACCCAGGGTAACTTAAGCGCTCGTGATCCCGAAACCAATCTAATCTGTATCACACCCAGTGGAGCAGACTACCAGTTGCTAGCCGCTGATGATATCATTGTGGTTGATGAACAAGGTAAAATTGTTGAAGGCAAATGGAAGCCCTCGGTAGAGACACCACTTCATACTTATATTCTAAGTAAACGTCGAGATATTAATTGCGTAATGCATACCCATGCTCTCTATACTTCAGCCTTTGGAGTCGTCTACCAACCGCTCCCCATGATTCTACAGGAATCTGCCTCTTGCCTGGGCGGAGAAGTGCCGATTGTACCTTATCAAGAATCAGGCACGCAGGCTTTTGCCGAGCTGGTAGCACAGACCCTGGGAGAGGGACCAGCCGTTATCTGGGGCAACCATGGCGCAATGGTTGTGGGCATCAATCTGGCGCTGACATTTTCGATTGCTCATGCACTTGAAGACACGGCCCGTATCTATAGCATTGCCAAACAGTTGGGGACGCCGGTTACCTTGCCAGCAGAAGAAGTGGCCAAACTTCATAACAACTGGAAACAGGGATATCGTCAGACGGCCATTGAAGATCCCTTAAATGCCAGATAATCGCTCACTGTGAAATATGATGCTAACGCTAGCGGTACTGTCTCCCAGGACCATACGTAAAGGAAAACGATTATGCAACAAAATTTTGTACGCATCCAAAATGAGGTAGGTCTCCATGCCCGACCTGCTGCACAATTTGTGAAGCTAGCCAAACGATTTAACAGCAAAGTTACAGTGACCTACAATGGAAAAATAGTGGATGCCAAAAGTCTGGTCCGGTTGCTCAGTATCGGGGCGGGAAAAGATGCGGAGATAGAGATCACAACCGATGGCATAGATGAGCAAGAGGCTGCATCTTCCCTGGTTGGTTTGATACAAAATAATTTCATCGAGAAGTAAACAGGTCAGGGCACATCCTGAAGCAGATACAGGATTGCTTGCAGTGTGCCCTTCTACATACAGAAACGCCCTTCACGCTATGAAAGCATTTCTTCTATTTCCGCAGAACTTTCGGCAGCCAGTACCCGCTCCACAAGCTCCCGGGCCTGGGCCGTTGTGGTATTGCGAATAACCTGTTTGACCGCATTAAATGAGCCCGCTTCCATACTCAACTCGTTAATGCCCAGCCCTAACAAGAAAGCACTGGCGCGCGGATTTCCAGCCATTTCACCACACATACCAATCCAGCGCTGCAACTTACGAGCTGTCTGGATAATGTGTGCAATAGTGCGCATAACGGCAGGATGAAAGGGACGATGCAATTCCGCCAGATTGGCATTCATACGATCACTGGCTAACGTATATTGGGCCAGATCATTGGTGCCAATACTAAAGAAATCAGCTTCCTTTGCCAATTGATCAATCAACCAGGCTGAAGCAGGCGTCTCAAGCATAATGCCCAGCCGCAAACCAGGCAACACGGGAGCCGTGAGCTTCCCCTCTTGCAGTAACTGTGCTTCCGTCTCAGCGATGAAAGACTTAGCCTGGCGCAATTCACGTAGATCACAAATCATCGGAAACATAATCCAGAGCGAGGCGACGTTTAACTGGGCAGCCAGCAACAAGGCACGCACCTGGGTACGGAAGATATGCTGGTATGGTGGAGCTAAACATAAGCGAATGCCACGCACGCCTAGGAATGGATTATCCTCCCGGGGCAAGGAGAGATAAGGAACGCTTTTATCTCCTCCAATATCCAGGGTACGCACGATGACGGTCTTACCTGCAAATTCCTGCAGGACGGTGCTATAAGCCTCAACCTGCTCTTCTTCTGAGGGAGCCGTCTCACGGTCTAAGAAAAGGAACTCGGTTCGAAACAGGCCAACGCCACCAGCACCGGCGGCAACTGCTGGCTGTGCATCACGTGGCCGCCCGATATTGGCGGCGATCTCAAGCGTAGTGCCATCAGGGGTTGTAGCCGCCAGTCCGCGCAGTTCCTGAAGTTGTTCTTGCTGTTGTCGATAATCGACCGCTGCCTGCTGATAATGCTGTATGGTGGTGGTGTCCGGCTCGATCAGCACTTCTCCATTGCGGGCATCCAACACCAGCGTTGCCTTCTCCTTACCAGCAAAGTCGGCAATTTTTTCTAGCAGACCATGAACGCCCACAATCGCCGGGATACCAAGCTGGCGCGCGAGAATAGCGGTATGTGAGGTGGGACCACCCTGCTCGGTTGCCAGGCCCAGCACAAACTGAGGATCTAGCCCGGCTGTATCGGACGGCAACAGGTCGCGGGCCAGTACAATTACCGGCTCCTTTAGATAGCGCAACTGTGCCGTAGTCGCCCTTGCAAATGATTGAGAATACTGTCAGTGCCGTAGTCGCCCTTGCAAATGAGAAACGTGTGCGGATATCCTGGACATCAGCGGCCCGGGCACGAAAATATTCATTCTCCATGTCAGCAAATACCTGAGCAATCTCATCGGTCGTCTCAGCCAGTGCCCATTCCACATTCATATGCTCATTATCGATACGCTGATGTGTCCCTTCCAGCAAGGTGTCATCTTCAAACATCATCAGATGAGCATCAAAAATCGCTGCCTCTTCTTCTCCTAAACGACCAGCCACCTGGTCGCGCAATTGAATCACCTCTGCCACAGAGGCTTCAATAGCCTGCTGCAAACGTATTTTTTCTGCTGCAGCAGCCTCAGGAGCAACATGGTTTTTAGAAATCGTGGGAGGGCTGGGATCATAGACTATCCACGAACCAATAGCCACGCCACCAGTAACCGGGATACCCTTTACAATTGAAGACATAACAAAAACCTCATCGTTTATTTCGCGCCTACGGCGCTCGCTTGCAGTTTGTAGTGTCCAGTGGCCAGGCACCTATCTACCATACACTACAAACAAGAAATATTAAAGAAAAAGTTGCACATGGCATTAGCGATAACAGTAGACTCCACCTGTTTGCTTGTTAGTGCTGAACCAATAGGATATTCTACGGTCACAGTAGAGAAAAATCAACTATCATTACAAGGAAAATAAAATATGTTCAATGAAACATTCTGGCAGGCACTGGAAACATTGATTACCAGCAGCACCATTATGATTGATCGTCCAAAGGGATCGCCTCATCCACGGTATCCAGAGGTAATCTATCCATTGGATTATGGCTATCTCAGCAACACAACCTCAGGCGACAACGATGGCATCGATATCTGGCAGGGCAGTATGCCAGAAAAACAACTTACCGCCATCATAGTCACAGTTGATCTGGCTAAACGAGATAGTGAAATCAAGTTGCTCATTGGCTGCACAGCGCATGAGCAACAGATTGTGCTGGCATTCCATAATAAACGGCCCGGTGCTCAATCGGCTTTGCTGGTTGAACGATCAACAACTGAGCAATAGCATATTTACTCGATTGGAATTGCCAGTCCGCTGGCCCCTGGTTGAGAGACTACTGCATCCGGATAGTAACGCTTGATGATATCCATCCCCAGACGGGCTCGGCGTACGCGCTCGCGCGAGAGGACAACAGCGGTAGGCTCCAGATGTGTACCAGCAGGGTAAATATTGGGTGCGTTACGCAGGCCAAATTTAATGTAGACAGGGGCAGCAATCCTGATCAATTCAGGGATATCATATAAACGCACAAAGCCACCCAGATCATCTGGAGCCTCGACATAGATATCCAGCGGAATATCGACTGCTTGCCGAATAGCAGCGATCTGCGGCAGGGTCAGGTCTGTTGGAATATTGAAGGTATCGGCCCCGAGTTTTTCCAGCAAGCGAATAGAAGCAGGATTAGCGGAGGCCATCATCACGCTAATCTTAAATTGCATATCCGCAGGTAGCATTCCCTGCTGACGCATCTCATTGGCAACCCAGAGGGCTCCATCATCAGCCAGCAACACACTGCGAACACCCAGACTGGCAGCGCGCCGTACATCTTCCAGACAGTGCACCAGTTGATCCTGACCACGCAGACGAGGGCCAACCACCTTACCACCACTTGCCACAGCCATAGCACCGATATCCCAGGCGGCATTAGGGCGAGCAAAAAGACTTATCTCCATCCGCTGTGAAATAGCCAGGCGCGCCATCTCTCGTACTTCATCATCGGTCATCAACATCACGCCACTCCCCTGTGAGACGCGATGGATAGTCAGATTATAGCGATCAGCCTCCTCAATGATGGCCGCTAGAGCTGTTGCACTTTCGGTGCTGGGAATCTCTATCCGATACTGGGCACCATCAGGGAAACGTTTCTTACTGGTCGGGAGATCGTAGGCATCACCAGTGGGCAGGCCCAGACTGGCAAGAAAACGACGTGTCTCTTCCATCAGGTTCAGATCCTTTCACATCTACAAAGATGTATTTACTCATGAACCATTATAACCTTTGTAGCCCTATTATGGCGCAAGATGAGCGCATCCACTGCATCTTCATATTCTTCCAGTGAAAAACGATGAGAGATCAGGCTGGCTAATTGAAGCGAGCCATTCAGAAATAGCTGGACCGCATAGCTCCAGGCCGCCGAATTGGCCCCAAAAATAGACACTAATCTGATTTAAGACAAACAGGTCACAGGTAAAACTCAAAGGAGCGATCGAAGCCTCAAGGCCGGTTAACAATACGGAACCACCGCGCTTCACTACTGTGAGCGCCTCTTCAATCGCCTGTACATGTCCGGTACCTTCAAATACCAGGTCGGCCCCGCGTCCACCTGATAGGGATTGAATGAGGGATTGGGTATCTTCACGGCTCATATTCACGGTATGGGTCGCTCCATATTCCTGTGCCTGTTGTAGCCGTTCGGCGCGGAAGCCCAGTACAGCAATGACAGCTGGACTATACAGTCGGGCCAGCTGCACTGCCAGCAGGCTTGATGGTCCGTCCCCAACAATGACGACCACGTCACCTGGCCGAGGCTGAGCGCGTAAAAAGGCGTGGGCCACCACAGCCGCTGACGCTAACAGGGCCGCCTCCTCAAAAGAGATATGATCAGGCAGAACATGAAGCTGATGGGCAGGAACTACCACATACTCAGCCAGTCCACCGGGACGTGTAAAGCCAAGCTCTTCATAGCCAGCCTCGCAGAGGTTTGTCTTACCTTCACGACAGTTACGACAAAGTCCACAGAAACAAATACTCTCAACCGCCACCCTGGCCCCGGGTGCCACATGCGCTACACCTTCACCTACTGCCACCACTTCACCAGACCATTCATGGCCGGGAATGGCAGGATAGCGAAAATAGCCATTGGCACGCTTCCCCTGAAAAAGCTCAACATCGCTCTCACTGATGCCAACAGCGCGTGAACGCACCAATACCTCGCCTGCTCCGATCGTTGGTCGATCTAGCTCCGTCACATGAACCTCACCAGGTTCAGTAATAATTACAGCCTTCATAACCCCCCATAGCCTTTCAATTGCGTACCTATCTCCACAGGTAGGAAGCATGCAAACATCTAAACTGCAATTATTATATATCTTCGATGGAACAAGTATTTAAGCGCAACATTACAGTGGGCGCGCAGGCAAATTGAGCATATGTAGTTGGGGGCGAGTGGCTGGTGGACGACGTAGCATGCTTAATTCCACCTGCAGACATCGCTGCAGCGCATCCCAGACTTTATACACATGCTCTTCAGAGGTACGAATATGGCTGATAGCTACCCGTAGCGTATAGCGGCCACGCACGCGGGTATGTGAAAGGAAAAAGCTTCCCTCCGCATTCACACGTTGCAAAATACGCTCATTCAATCTATCCAGCGCCTGTCCATCCTCAAGGATAGCCGGATGAGCGCGCAAACACACGACGCTCAAGGGAACGGGGGCCATACACTCAAACTCGGAAGAAAGAGCGATCCATCCTTCTAACAGTTGCGCCAGCCGACAATGTTCGGCAATACGCCTCGCCAGACCCTCGCGGCCAAAGTAGCGCATGACCATCCACAATTTTAAAGCCGGAAAACGATGCGGTAACGAAAAATCATAATCCATTAAATCAGGCATCAACTCGCTGGTATTTTCCGTATGTTCCAGATAGGCCGGAGTCAGGCTCAAGGCCGTCTTTAAAATATCTGGCTGGCGGGTAAAAAAGGCGCTGCAATTGAAATTGGTAAACAGCCATTTATGCGGATTGACCGAGAGCGAATCGGCCTGTTCACAGCCCTCAAGTATCCAGCGCTTCTCAGGCACAAGGGCGGCAGCACCAGCATAGGCCGCGTCAACGTGTAACCAGAGTTTATAGCGCTGACAAATAGCGGCAATGTCCACCACCGGATCAATACTGGTTGTCGAGGTTGTCCCTACCGTGGCGACAACCGCGAAAGGGAGATAGCCAGCCTGCAGATCTTCCCGGATAGCAAGTTCGAGAGCTTCAATATCCATACGCAAGGCGATATCCGTACGTATCTTACGCACACCCTCCAGGCCAATGCCCAGAACAATAGCCGCTTTATCAATCGAGGTATGACCCTCCTGAGAGACATATAAACAGAGCCGTGGCAGATCGGTACGGCCACCCATACCCGAGCAGGCAATCAAAGCATCAGGGATCGCTTCACGGGCCGCTAGCAGGGCATGCACAATCGCCGAATTGTGATGGAGCATACCAAACATATCATCGGGCAATCCTAACATCTCTCTTAACCACTTCAGTACAACCTGTTCGACCTCGGTAGCGGATGGAGAGGTACGCCAGAGCATGCGCGTCACATTAAAGGTGGCATCGAACATCTCAGCCAGGATACTAGGACCCGAAGCCGAAAGCCCAAAATATCCCATAAATCCGGCTGAGTTCCAATGGGTAAGTCCAGGTATAATAATACGCTCAAGGTCAGATAGAATAGCATCCATAGACTCAGGTTGTTCAGGAGGATGGATGGGTAAGCGCTGCGCTATCTCGCCCGCAGTGCTACGGGGCAGAATGGGGTATTTTTGAGGCTCGGTCAGATAATCAACCATCCAATCGACAACCTGATGGCCATAGTGGCGCAAAGCTTCGGTATCCATATCACCCAATATATAATCTTCTTCATGATTATTCCTCATCATCCACTTCCCCCAGGAAAACCATAGCAATGAACTCATTTGAGCACATGTTTTGTATTCTCTATTGTAAAGTAACCATCAAAAACAGTCAAACTAATAATATAAGCAATAAATTATTTTCAGCATCTGAATGATAAAATATTAATCTTATATAACCATTAATAACTTTAGATGTATTTAGCCAAATAGTACCATCAGATAAAAAATAGTGCTGAGGAATATTCTACTTGTGCTAACGTGCAAAGATATAGTTATGCAATCAATATCGATGTAGTCAGGGAGGGGCATTGAGATGCCAGCGGTAAAAGATATTCATCAAGCGGGAACAACACGGATAGCGACCATAGCACCCTTACATTCAGAAAAACTTATCCCACACGTAATGCCACGGATACTGACAAGTTGGGATATGACAACCACCTTTATTGTATCAACATATCTGGCCTCCTGCGCCTCTACAGTCGCCGCAGGAGGTCCGGCAGCCATTACTTACCTGGTGCTGGTCGGGCTCACTTTTTTCGTGCCTTGCTTAATCGCCACAGCTCAGCTAGGACACGTATATCCTCACGAAGGGGCGCTCTATAACTGGGCCCATCATACTATCGGGGGCTACTGGAGCTTTTTCGCTGGCTTCTGTGCCTGGTTTCCAGGTGTGCTTATCTCCAGCAGTTTGGCCAGCCTGCTCGTAATCTACGCCACTCCTTTTCTCTATCCGACACTTCTCAACCAACCCTGGAAACAGGGGATCGCCATCTGCCTGGTGCTAGCGGTCAGTGGTTTTCTCTCTACCTTTCGTTTCCGCCTGGTTAAAAACCTGGTCAACCTGCTGGTCATACTACTATTTTCTGGAACATTGGTTATCGCCCTGGCCTGCATCATATGGCTTATCAGGGGACACCATTCAGCCACGACTTTCACCAATTGGTCAGATTGGGAACCCCGATCTGACAACATTGTAATGTTTGGATTGCTGGCTTTTGCCTACCTGGGTACCGAGGGGCCACTAACAATGGCAGGAGAAATAAAAGGACGCAAGGTGATCGGGCGTCACTTGATATGGGGTCCCTTACTCCTTGCGTTGATCTATGCTTTGAATACCTTATCGGTACTGATTGTATTGGGCAGGCAGGCAGCGTATGACCCTTTTGCATTGGTGAGGACAGTCTATGTTGTCCTGGGTAAAGACTTTGCGGTGGCCACCTCTGTGTGCCTGATGGCCTCTTTTCTGGCCACCATACTCGTCTATAACTATCTCTATGCGCGCCTGCTGCTGGTAGCCAGCGTAGACAAACGGCTGCCCAGATATATCAGCAAACTCAATCGACGCCAGGTACCAGTCAATGCCATCCTGCTGCAAGCATTGCTAGCAATTATAGTGACACTGGCAATGTTCAACCTGGCCCCCCTGTTGACTATGATAGGTCAGCCCCAGACTTTTTCTGCACAGGTCTATATGGTAAGCCAGGCCTCAGCCGCGCTGGTCTGGACCATTTCAGCCGCCTTTCTATTTATCTGCCTGATTGGTTGTATACTCAAACAATCGCAGGCCTTTCAGCGTCATCGCATCTTCCCAATCCCATTGCTCTGGTTCAGCATAGTGATTGGTATATTGAGTTGCGCAATCACAGTCGCCGATACCCTCCTTTATTCCTGGACCAACCTGATCCCCAATACGCAATGGTGGTACCTTGTGGGAGGAGTAACCAGTGTATTACTGGCGCTCTCCGCCTTCATCAGCATTTTCGCTAAAAGTGAGGTTGACTGGCAAACCCTCAACGCCTATATTGCAGTACCGCTGCAGAAAGAAAATGCCAGCAGAATAGAGCGCTAATCAAATCAAGACTATAAGATATCCGGCTGTGCTATCGCGCAGAGTATGGCTAGAGGCTAAAGAGACCGATAGCCATACTCTGACGATCAGCTAAGGACTTACAAGCGGGCATTCTTGAACTGCTGCCAGAGTCGATGGGCAATCTGGGCGGCATCCCTCTTCAAACCATAGCGAGACATATATTTACAGATGTTGTCGATATCACGCGTCAGCAGCGAGAGGGCATGTGAGTTGAAGCGTGGATCGACAGCCTGCGGAAAATCAATGATGGTAACTTTTCCCTGCCAATACAGAATATTATAGGCTGAGAGGTCGCCATGGATGATATTCTGCGTCAACCAGAGTTGGATGTTATCCATCAACAATTCAAAGACGGGATAAACCTCTTCGGGCTCCAGGGTAACACTCTGCAGCGAGAATGCTGGCTGCTGCTGCTCCCCAAGATATTCCATCAACAACGCGTTACTGTTGTGGGCCAGTGGCTTTGGCACTGCTGCCCCGGCTTTATGCAGACTGGTCAGGGTCGCAAACTCATGCGATACCCACATACTGAACTGCATCTCACGACCAGCCGAGGATTTATTTTTGACCGCCCGCCGGGCACGCTGATCTGTAATCGTGCGACCCTCTTGATAGACAGTATCGTTTTTAAAACCCCGGTTGTTACGCGAACGATAGACTTTGGCGGCCAGGTATGGCACATTTTGGGATGGATGCGCCCGGCAACAATAGACGGTTGCCTCTTTGCCACTCTTCACCACATGTAAGATTTCAGTAATCCAGGCGTCCGCAAAAAAACTATCGAGCGTAGACTGGAGAGGGTCTACTGCTTGCTCGTCGAGTGCTTTTAAGGCTTCTAAAGCTTCCAGTTCTTCCTGTTCTTCGATGGCACGAACCAATTTTCTCTTAGACAATGAATACTCCTTTGGAATTGAACGAAATCAGCTAAACGTAGATCTGCATGAAAAAACACAATTGTTCCCATTGAGCACCTCTCTTTCTGTGCACTGAACCAGCGCAACAATAAACAATAAAAGAAGGCTGCAAGCATCACGCTTACAGCCTTTTCAAATTATGAAAAAGACCATCTCTCAAGAGATGGCCAGAACGTATCGCATTATTAGCGGGGATTATTTTTTGCCGCAATCTTGCATAGTTATGGCCTGTCTGGAGACGTGATGCAGGAACGAAAAAGTAACTTTCTCCATGTAGCACGCTCCCTTCTCTTTGCAGGGCCATTCAAGTCCCTGGCAAGCTATAACTATATATCACGCATGATAATAACAGATGGAAGATTTGCTGTCAATAAAAAATAAGGGAGTGTCAGAGCTTTTTCATATTCTTCTTTGGCGCCTGCGGCGCCGGGTTGGGTGTGGTGGGTGGCGGCGGCCGCCCACCACACCCGAAAGAATGTACACTCCCTGTTTGAGGATTAGCCAGCGCTATTGATTTGTATGGTTTTGATTTCAGTGAAGAAGTCAATGGCGGCTGGCCCTTGCTCACGGGAGTGTGAGCTGGAATTGTGCATGCCACCAAAAGGAGCATGTGGATCAACCCCGGTCGTGTCTCCGTTTACACGTACCATGCCGCTTTCGATGGCGTGGATATATTCCAAGGAAGCGTTGATATCGTGGGTAAACAGCGAGACACTCAGGCCATATCTGGTGTTATTGGCGATAGCGATCGCTTCGTCGATGCTATGGGCGATCTCAACCACCAGCAGCGGACCAAAGACCTCTTCCTGCGCGACCGACGCATCGGGCGGGACATCGACGACAAGCGTAGGCTCAAAGAAATAACCATTCTTCAAGGAGCCGGTCCTGGCATAATTACCACCCAGCACGACGCGCCCACTCTGGGTACTCTGCTGTGCATAGGAGGCCACCTTCTCAAGCGAGCTCTGGGTAATCAAGGGACCAACCGCGCTGCTGGACTCGGTCGCCGGTGCAACGGGAAGAGCCTGAATTTCGCGCTTGAGCAATTCGACAAAAGGCTCAACCACATCATCAGTGACGATAACGCGGCTGGTAGCCGTACATTTTTGTCCGGCGAAGCGCATAGCGCCAGCGGCCACCAGTTTAGCGGCCTGGTTCATATCCGCATCCCCCAGCACAATGGCAGCGTTCTTACCACCCATCTCTAGCTGATATTTAATGTTGCGCCGGGCCGCGACTTCAGCAATACCCATACCCACTGCATCAGATCCAGTAAAGGTAATACCACGAATAGCATCTTGTCCTATCAAGGCATCGCCAATGGCAGATCCCTTGCCCAGCACCAGGTTCAGCACGCCAGACGGCAAGCCAGCGCTGGCAAATACTTCGGCCAGGCGGACCGCGGTCAATGAGGCTACTTCGGCCGGCTTCCACACCACGGTATTTCCATACGCCAGGGCGGGAGCAATCTTCCAGAGCGGGATCGCAACCGGGAAATTCCAGGGCGAGATCACCGCCACCGGACCAAGCGGCTGGCGCAGCGTAAATTGTAAGCTACCAGCCTTCTGAGCCGGAATAACCTGGCCATTTGGATGTACAGACTCTGAAGCAAAGTAGCGCAGGATCGATACGCCCCGATCAGCCTCGCCCAACGCCTCACCTAGCGGTTTGCCTACCTCCTGCGCTACCAGGGTGCCAATTTCCTGCCGCCGCTCAGCCAGTATATTGGCGGCGCGATACAAGATCTCTGAACGCTCAGGACCGGCCAAGGCCTTCCAGGCGGCGAAAGACTCATGGGCCGCCTCCGCCGCACGCGCTACCACACTCACTGGACCTTGAGGGACACGAGCAAGCACCTGGGTAGTATCAGAAGGATTGAGGTCATCACTCCATTGATCTTCATTAGAATTTAACCATTCTCCGGCAACATAATGTGCTAATAGTTCATGCTTCACAGTATCATCCTCTATCAAATCATAAAAGACCAAACAGCAAACTTTCTCACCCTATTGTACACTATTCCGTCTGCCCGACTTCGAGCGCCTCCCGCCCAGGGCTTTTTCATGTTCATCCAGCGATCTCAGGGAGATCACGAGCAAGCAATACGATGGATCTTCTTTCAGGAATGTGGAGTGTGTGGTGGGTTGGCCGCGGCCAACCCACCACACACTCCACATTCCCAACCCGGCGCCGCAGGCGCTAGCATTGAAAGCCTATCTGGTTGAAAAAGCACAACCTGGCAACAAGCAAGGGCCAGGGTATCTCGTTGCCCCGGGCCCTTGCTCTTTCACATCGCACAGATTAGAATCTAGAGGAAGATGGCCAGCAAGATGGATACAGCCAGCACTACGCCAAAGACCAGGTGCAGCATGGATGTTTTCTTGATACCCACAATAAAGGTCTTGCGTTCAGTCGCCTGGAGCACAGAGCGCACATTAGTGTAGGCCAGCGGGAAGGTTAACCAGACAAGCAAACAGGGCCAGGGAAGCAGGCGGCTAATTACAAAGATGGTTGTGGCCAGATAGCTACCAAATAATAATGCCGCATGAAAACGTTGCCCAAATTTCAGTCCAAAGCGCACCGGCAGCGTTCCTTTATTGACCGCCAGATCATCCTGATAATCTCGCACATTATTCATATTCAAGATAGAGGTCACTAGAAAACCAATCGGGATGCTGGCCGCCAGTGCGCTCCATGACCAGTGATGAATCTGAACATAATATGAGCCCCAGGTCATCAACACACCCATGGCCAGAAAGACCATCACATCGCCCAGTCCACGACTGGAAAATTTGAAAGGCTTGGCGCTGTAAAAGTAGGCAATCAAAATACCAGCCAGCCCGAAAAGGATAATCTCAGGTCCAACAGCAAAGATCAAGGCCACACCAAGCAGGGCCGCCACCACAAAACAAAAGATACCACCACCCAGGACCTGTCCTGCCGTCATCTCTTGTTTGAAGATCACAGTCATGGCTCCCAGCGAGCCAGCATGATCTAATCCATAGCGATAGTCAAAGTATTCATTAAAGTAATTTGTGCCTATCTGCAGAAATAGACAGGAAAAAAATGTGGCCAGAAATGTCCAGATATGAAAGGTTCCTTCATAACCAGCCAGAGCCGTCCCTACCAGCACCGGGCTTACCGCCGCAGTCAATGTAAAAGGACGACTCGTCTTAACCCAGGTTTTCAAGGCAACGGGCTGCGCAGTCCGCTGGGAGATAGATCGAGCGTCTCTCATGGTTTTTTTCTCTCGCATAGGTGTTTATGATTCCATTAAAATAACGTCATTAGTATACCTCACAAATGGTAAAACGTTCAGCCAGAAATGTCAAAATTTATTCACCCAGCCAGACATATCCAGCAGATACCCATCATTTCCCTGAACGATATCTTGTCTTTATGAGCTAAAGTACCTGGCTGTTCCGTTTAACAAACAGGCACCTTGTATGAAAACGCAATTATTGCCATATCTAAAAGCAACTCATCTCCAGGAGAGGAAGAAGAAACACATGGAAAACATGCCTGCGGCAAAAAAGTGGTCCGATATTAAAGGTCTGACAGCAGTAACCATGGATCTCGGCAAAAAAATGGGCGTCGTTGATGATTTCTACTTTGATCCACAAAGTCATAGCGTCCTGGGCTTTGATATCAAAACCGGTCTCTTCGGCCATCGTGCCCTACTACTGCAATCGATACAAGGGATTGGAGAAGATGCCCTGACCTTTACGCAAGAAGATGCTTTGATTAAAGAGCAGGATAACCCTGCCTTAAGTGCAGCCTTTAAGGGAAGAGATGTGCTGAGCTATCATGTTTTGAGCGAAGGGGGAACGGTGGTTGGGAACGTGGGGAATGCGCTCTTCCACATTGAACTACCTCAAGCAATTACTATCGCTGGCTATGAGTTGGCCGGAGGGCTACGCCAGATGATTAGCAGACATTATCCTGCCTTTACTAACCAGCAGATTATCCGTTATGGTCAGGATGTGCTAGTCATTCCGGACGCAGTGGCCGTAGAACTTATGAAGTAAATCTGGTTGGCTATCTTTATGCGCATATGTGCGTAAAGATAGCGCGTCTACCCGCCATCCATATTTCCCTCCTCTATATAGCAGGCTACGCTACCCTCTCTGCTATAGCAGCGCGCTTCATTTTATATCAATATCAATCTATACGCGATAATTCATCAATAACACAGCAAATTAAACATGTAACATTTTTTCGATTACCCGTTTCTTAAAGATCAATCATCCTATATCAAGTACATCATCGCGATGTAACCACATGATCTCTATTGAACCGATAGAAAGGGTTATATATTCATGAACGAAGCAAAAGACACAACACAGAATGTACAGGAACAATACTTTCGTATCACTGATGAAGTGCCGGAAGAAGTGTGGTACTGGGCTGCCCTGGCCTCTATTGTTGCCTCTGCAATCTTGTTTGTCTCTAACAAACGCGATTGGAGCATCTTTGTAGGACAATGGCCTCCCACATTTTTGCTCTTTGGTGTCTTTCATAAGATACTCAGACCCCATACCCACTAATTACAGTTGCTCGGCAAGAGCACTTACACCTATAAGAAAAGAGAGTCCAACTCTGTTGATTGGACTCTCTTTTCTGCTTCTACCTCACGAGGCAGCATCTATGATGGATGAACCATCTCGTTCTTCTTACGCTCCTGCGTTTGCCTGGCCTGTTCGCTACGGCGCAGACCGGGAATGGGATATGGCAATTTGAAGACAGAGAAGAGGTAGTAGAGCGACGGTAGCAGAATAACCAGGCCACACACGATACCAATCAAGAGTACCTTGATGACCGTTGGCTCATTGGCCGAATTGGCAATGGTGTAGAAGGGAGGAATAATGTATGGATATTGCGAGAGTCCCCATGATCCCAGTAGAAATGCGGTCTCAGCAATAATCAATATACGTGCGATTCGATATGAGCGGCGAAAGAGCGTAATGGCGGTAGCCAGACCGATCAGCATGGTGGCGACGACAACTGGAATAGCTCGTGTAAGCATACCCTGCCAGATAGTTGGAGCCTCTGAGATTGAGAGCAGCAATCCAAGCGCACCTAACACCGCGGTAATTGCTCCCATAATCAAGGCTTTCATGCGATACGATTCGGTCAGGGCCTCATCATTTTCTGTATCGCGTGCCTCAACCACCAGGTAGATGGCCGCCAGGGTCGCGCAGAGCGCAACCGCCATCACACCAATCACCAGGGCAAACGGCGAGAAATAGGCTGCCAGGTAATTAGCCTGTGGCACACCGTTGGAGGAAATGAGCTTGCCACTGGCTACAGCCGCCGCTGAAAGGCCCAGGAAGAAAGGGGTAATCACACTGGTCGCACTAAAGACACGACTCCAGATACGCGCAAAGAGTCCACTTTCATCAAGCGCATAATAGCGATACACAAAGGCGGACCCACGCAGTACAATGCCAATCAGCACGATAGTAAATGGAAAGAACAGCGCGATAGAAAGAGCATAGAAGGCAGATGGGAACACATTAAACAGACCCACAATCAAGAAGATCAACCAGACGTGGTTGGCTTCCCATACAGGTCCCAATGCATGATTGATTAATTGATGCTGCTTTTTAGCCGACTGACCAACGGCGAATAGATCCCAGAAGCCTGCCCCAAAGTCTGCTCCGCCTAAAACAGCATACACAATCAAGGCCCACCAGAGCACCACCAGAGCAACTAAAGCGACATCCATTTAGACACCAACCTTTTCTATCTCAGGCTCCTTCACATCATAGCCTTCTTCAGAAAGGGTGACCTGTGGCAACGGGCGACGAGCTACTTTCAGCAGCAACCAGATCAGTGCAACAGCTAAAAGGACGTAAATGAGCGAAAAGACCAGAAAGCTGACATTCAGTAAAGGCGCGGTTGTTACAGCATCCTTCGTACGCAGGTACCCATAAATGGTCCACGGTTGGCGTCCGAGTTCGGTTACCATCCAGCCCAGCTCAACCGCCAGGAAGGAGAGAGGGCCAGCCAGGATGACGCCCCATAACAGCCATCGATTGCTCGGCAAGGTGCGCTTCTTCAAAAGAAACAGGCCCCAGAAAACTAGCGCGACCAGGAGCGCAAACATGCCGCTACCAACCATACCATCAAATGAGGTATGGACGAGGGTGGAGTTTGGCCAGTCCTCGCGTGGAAATTGATCCAGGCCTTTGACAACTGTATTTGGATTATAGTCAGCCAGCACACTCAAGGCATCAGGAATCTCTAAAGCATATTTGACCTGGCCAGTACTGGGATCAGCCAGACCACCAATAGAGATCGGGGCACCACTCTGAGTTCTAAAGACACCCTCCATGGCAGCGAACTTAACCGGTTGATAGACGTAGAGGAAGCGGGCATTGAAATCACCACTGATAAGTTGCAATGGGGTTGCCACTAAGGCCAGAATCATAGCCAGCATCAAACCCTTGCGATAATATTCATCGCGCTTACCACGTAGATAAGCGAACGCATATACGGCGGCCATGCCAAATCCAGTGGCCACATAACTGGCCAGGATCATATGAACTGTTTCAAAAGGCGTGCTGGGATTAAAAATGGCCTGATAGGGATTAATATCCACAACTTTACCATTTTTGATCACAAAACCTGCCGGTGTATTCATCCAGGAGTTGGCGCTCACAATAAACCAGGCCGAGGCCATACCACTGATCCAAATTGGAAAAGAACAGAGCCAGTGTGCCCTGGCCGAGAGTCGATCCCAGCCATAAAGATAGAGACCAAGGAAGATAGCTTCCGTAAAAAAGGCAAAACCCTCCAGTAAAAAGGGCAATCCTACCACCGCCCCGGCAAAGCGTGTATAGGTGGGCCAGAGCAAACCCAGCTCAAATGAAAGGATGGTGCCGGAGACCGCGCCAATCGCAAACAGGATCGCGGCAGCCCTGGCCCAACGACGTGTCAACATCATCCAGACAGGATTTTTTGTACGCAGTGCTAACCCCTCCGAAATACAAAGCATGAGAGGTACACCAACGCCAAGTACAGAAAAAATGATGTGGAAGGCCAGCGAGGTACCCATCTGGGCACGTGCTGCAAGTAAATCAGGCATCATGGGGGTTATCCTCGATATTAAACACGTTGTCTCACTATTGAACAACTTCTAAATTCCATCTTCACACCTTATGATACTGATATTCTAGTAGCTTCGTTTCATAACAACAAAGTCAGCAACAAGAATAATGGAACATAAAATTTTTTTGATGCCTCTGCTTGAAAGTTGAAAAATCTTGCTGGATTAATTATAGAAGGACCTGTAGATCTGGCCAGCCATAAGCGAACTCTTGCAGATCTGCACCACCAATTTGAACCGGTTTTGCGGTCACATACTGAGCACCCAGGCGTTGATAAAATTGAGTCGCTGGATTACCTGCCAGCACCCAGACGAGCATATTAGTAAACCCTGACTGGATGAGGCTCTGAGCCAGGGTACGTACCAGCACACGACCAGTGCCATGGCCATGCTGGCTGGCCAGAATATAAATGGCATAGAGCTCACTCTGATAGAAAGGATCATTTTCACGCTCAGGGCCACCGTTAATGAAACCCACAATCTGCCCTGCCTCATCCACAGCAACAAAAGTCAAATTCTGACTACCAGGAGTACCCAGTATCTGATTCCACATCCTTTGGCGGGGCTCATACGTCAGATTATCCAGATAGGCATCTGGTATCAAGCCGCGATAGGTTGTACGCCAGGTATCCACATGGACGCGGGCGATGCCCTCAACATCCTGTAGAGTGGCTGCCCTGACTGTTATCGTCATGATAGGTTTCCTTCCATCATATATACCAGCATAAACACCGCTGAGACGTGGTGGTAAAGCCAGCGGCGTTTCCCGATTGCTTTTAATAACATGCATGCTATAATCTTGGCAGAAATAAGAAAGGTTCCGGTGTAGCATGCCGAATACAACCACAGCAGCAGCTAAAATTTTTCAGCGTCTGAAGGGACTACAAGCACAGATGCAGCCCGGGGAGGAGCCCATTCTGGCTCTACCTGCCATCTGGGATGGCGGACAGAGTAGCCATAGTACGGCATGCGATGTGATCGTGACCAATCAACGTGTTATAGGCTATTATTATCGCGGTTTTCCACGCGAGCGCATCTTTATGGATGCACTTAATCTGGCAGATCTACGTACAGTAACGTGGCGTGAGAAAAACTATGAACCGGTTT
Organism: Dictyobacter kobayashii; assembly: GCF_003967555.1. Taxonomy (GTDB): domain Bacteria; phylum Chloroflexota; class Ktedonobacteria; order Ktedonobacterales; family Ktedonobacteraceae; genus Dictyobacter; species Dictyobacter kobayashii. The sequence continues at coordinate 4,320,899 of NZ_BIFS01000001.1, read as the reverse complement.
TCCGCGAGATCCTGGTGAGCGATGGTCACCGCAATGTGTATATTCGGACGCCACGCCAGAAAAGTGAATTCCTCTATGAGGCCTTGCGCCTGGCAACTACACCTGGCACGCAATCAGCGACCACGCCAGCAACTGAAACAACAGCCGAGGCGGATGCACCAGCCACAGAACAAATCCAGGACACAGCAGAGCAGACGGGACCGGTTTATAACCGTGAGCAGGTACGCCGATCCTTTGAGAAATCTTCACTGGCAGTGGTATTGCTCCTGGTTGGCGGTGTCCTCATTGAGATTATCAGCCTGTTGCTTTTATTTACCCTTCATAGCGCCAGTATCAGTGGACCGCTCTTCGTGGCGGGTTTTGTGGCTGTCGCCGCCAGTTTCCTGGCTCGCCAACAAGCTAAATAGCATATTCCAAATATATAGAATATTTCTAAATATAAGGAGGCCGTGGAATATTATGCTTCCCACGGCCCTGTCACGCTACTGATTTTTCTGCGCAAAATCTTCGATCTGAGCGATCTCTTGCTCACTTAAACGAAAATCACCGGCACCAATGATCTCATCCACCTGTCCGGGATGGCGGCCACCCACAATCGCGGCCGTGACAGCGGGATGGCGCAGGGTCCAGGCAATCGCTACCTCGCCAGCAGAGCGACCATGTCCATGTCCAATCGTCTGCAGTAACTTTGCCAGCGCGAGATTACGATAGAGACGCGGCTCCTGATAATCTGCGCTACGCTTGCGCCAGTCGGTATCCGGCAGGTTTTGTACACGCTGCACGTTCCACTTACCGGTTAGCAGGCCCGAGGCCATTGGCGAATACACGATCACGCCGATATTGTGTTGCAAGCAAAAATCCAACACATCCTTTTCGATATCGCGCCGCAGCAACGAATAAGGAGGCTGTAATGAGCTCACCGGCGCAATCTTGTAGGCGCGCTCCAATTGATTGACATTGAAATTGGAGACACCAATATGGCGTACCTTACCCTCGGCCTTTAGCTCCGCCAGCGTAGTCCAACCTTCTTCAATATCCTCATCAGGGTTAGGCCAATGAATCTGATAGAGATCGATCACATCAACCTGCAGACGACGCAGGCTCTCCTCGACCTCCTCACGAATAGACGCAGCCTTCAGGCTACCCTGGATCTTCCCATCCCCGGTAGGGCGGCGCGAACACTTGGTAAAAATAAATGGGCGCTCACTACGACCTTTCAAGGCACGAGCCACAATCTCCTCCGCATGGCCAAACCCATAGACAGCGGCGGTATCGATCCAATTAATGCCAAGCTCAAGAGCCCGATGGATGGTAGCAACCGATTCATTGTCGTCCTGTGGACCCCACGCGGCGGGCCAGCCTTCGCCACCCAGGGCAAACGTACCCAGACCCAGCGTCGTAATCTCCATATCAGTATTGCCAAAATGTCTTGTCTGCATATTTCCTCCATCAACAAACTACTTATTTCCATCTTTCCGTATCCACCTTATCTTATCGCATTCAATGCATAAGCCGCAAACACCCTCCCAGCAACCGCAGAGCTTCCTCTTGCTGATACCAGAACACAGACACATCACCATCAAACGCACGAACGGACCCCCCTCTCATTCTTTGTTTATGTGGTGGGAAGTGTGCGGCCGCCGCCGCACACTTCCCACCACATAAACCCCAACCGCCGCCGCAGGCGGCAATAGCAATAAAAGAAGCGACGCCATACTGTCGCGCTGGTCAACACCTGCAAAAATCTGCTATATATATAAGAAGATAACTAAAGAGTGCACTACAGACGCTTCTTATCTACCAGCAAAGGAAAAGCCGTCGAATAACATTGGGGATCTGTTAGCCAGTTATATTGACACTCTATTTTTTTGACAGGTACAATAAGATAGCTCGGGGAACAATGTAGTTTCTCTTATATCCTACGTCCACCACAACAGAAGACGAGGCGATATACAATGAAGATGTTTGTTTGCATAAAACAGGTACCTGATCCAAATACTAATGTAAGTAAACTTGATCCTAATACGAAACGACTTGTACGCAGTGGCGTTTCACTTGTCTTAGATCCTGGCGATGAAAGCACAATTTCTGCAGCGATCAAACTACGCGACAAGGTTGGCAACAGCGAACTGGTAGCACTCTGTATGGGTCCAGCCAGCGCGCAAGAAGCTATGCGCAGAGCCCTGGCCATGGGAGCGGATCGCGCGATCCTGATTACCGATCCCGCACTGGCTGGCTCGGATGCAGTCGGTACCGCCCGTGTACTGGCCGCAGCCCTCAAAAAAGAAGGCGCTGACCTGGTTTTCTGCTCCACTGAGAGCACAGATGGTTATACCGGTATGGTGCCCGGTGGCATCGCAGAATTCCTGGGTATCCCACAATTGACCTTCGCCCGCGAAGTAAATATCGAAGGCCAGAAAGCTGTCATCAAACGCGTCATCCCCAAAGGTTATCAAACCGTCGAAAGCTCTCTGCCCGCGGTGATTACTATCGCCAGTGGCTCCTTCGAGGCTATTTATCCAACCATGAAGGGTATTATGGGAGCAAAAAAGAAGCCGTACACCCAGATGAGTCTGGCTGACCTGGGCCTGGAAGCCTCGCAGGTTGGTGAGGCTGGAGCACGTGAGCAAGTGCTGACCATTGGCACCGCCGAGGCGCGCGCCGCTGGTCAAATCATCAAAGACGATGGCAACGCCGCTCAGCAGATTGCAGAGTTTCTACAGCGTTACCAGTTACTCTAGGAGGTAGATTATGGCAAATACTATTTGGGTTCTGGTAGAGCTGGAGGGTGGCGCCCCGGTACGCTCATCATTGGAAGTACTGGGCAAAGCCGCTAAACTTGGTCGCGCTGAAGCTGTCGTTCTGGGCAGTGCAGCCGCCGCGGTGGCTCCCACACTGGGCGAGTATGGCGCCGAAAAGGTCTATGTCCATTCCGATGCGGTTTATGATAACTATCTGACCCTGCCAGCGGTAGAGACGGTCAGCCAGCTCCTCCAACAGTATCAACCTACACTGATCTTGCTACCAACAACCTATGATCTGCGCGATATCGCCGCCCGCTTAAGCGTGCGTAGCGGTATGGGCCTGATCACCGATGCCACAGACCTGGCACTCGGGATGATGGAGTAAAGGTAACCGTACCCTGGGGTGGTGAGACCGTGGTGACAGCCACACTTACGCAGCAGCGGCCCGGCATTGTCCTGACACGACCAAAGGCATTTGGAGTTGAGCAATATAGCGGACGTAGCGCTGAGATTGAAACCATCAACGCAACTGTGAGCGCGGCAGCTCAGACTATCAAGGTCCTCGAGACCGTAGAGGTCAAGAGCGAGGGGCCGGCACTCGAAGATGCAAATGTAGTCGTCAGCGGCGGCCGTGGCCTGGGCAAAGCCGAGAACTTCCATTATGTTGAAGAACTGGCAGCAGTCCTGGATGGTGCCCCCGGAGCGACACGCGCCATTGTTGATGCTGGCTGGTTGCCCTATAGTTATCAGGTAGGACAAACCGGAAAAACCGTGAAGCCGACGCTCTATGTGGCGGCAGGCATTAGCGGAGCGATTCAACACCTGGCAGGTATGAAGGGGTCAAAATATATTGTCGCGATCAACAAAGATGAGCATGCACCCATCTTTGCGGTCGCCGACCTGGGTGTGATCGGCGATGCCGTATCCATCCTGCCCCAGCTCACCAACGAAATCAAACGCCGGAAAGCCTGAGGCGCTAAGCGAAACAACAGTTATACCATGGATGGTCTGATCACGGCATCCATGGTATCTCCTGTTTCTTTCGTTTAACGTATCCATAGATACGCATCCTCAAACAGGGCACATAGTTGGTAAAAACGGCCATAAAGGCCGCACCTACGATGCCCCAACCAACGGAGGTTCACATATGACTCCCCCTGCAATTTCGCCAACCGGGGATGGCTCGGTACCACGCTCTTTGTCTTACTTTTTGTGGCAGCCCTGGTTCTCTTCGGAATACGGGCAGGTAAATTGATTACCCTGCTGCAAAAAGCTCGTCCCGAGAACCGTACCGATCATATGAATGATCGGGTCGGTGCTTTCTTTAAGGTTGTGCTGGGACAAAGCGGTGTACTACGCGATCCAATTCCGGGTATAGCACACTTCTTTACATTCTGGGGCTTTATCCTGATCCAGTTTGGCCTCTTGAATTTAATTCTGGGCTCATTCAATGGCTCCTTACCTTTCCTAGGCGATAATCGCATCTTTGCGATCGTTCTGGATGTATTTGTCGTGCTCGTGATGTTTGCCTTGATCGTCTTTGCTATTCGCCGTGGCATTGTACGCCCCAAGCAGCTCAACAGTTCTCTCCATGGTCCATGGGATGGTTTTATTATTCTAGGCCTGATCCTTCTGGTCATTCTGACACTGGCGCTGGTTGAGAGCTTTGAGTACGCGGCCAGTAACGGCGCGGCCTGGACCCCCATCGGGGCATTCCTTTATCCTTTGCTTGGTCACGCCAGCCAGGGCACCAATGTCATAGCATATCGCACCTTCTGGTGGCTACATATGCTTACCGTGCTTGGCTTCCTGATCTATCTACCGCGCTCCAAACACCTGCATCTGATGGCGACGCCGTTCAATGTTTTCTTCCGCAGCTACAGGCCCAAGGGCGAACTGCCTTTAATTGAGAACCTGGAGGATCGTGAAGATTACGGTGTCTCAAAAGTGGAGCAGTTTACCTGGAAGCAGCTGCTCGATGGCTATGCCTGTACCGAGTGTGGACGCTGTAACACCGTATGTCCGGCCTTAAATACAGGCAAACCTCTCTACCCCAAAGAGATTATTCTGGGTGTTAAAGAGGCACTCTTCGTACGCAGTGGCGAGATCCTCGGCCAGGACTCAATCTATAACAGACTGGGAGTTGCTGGCATCTCGGCTGATAAAACGCCGGAAGAAAAAGAAGATCATCATGAGCCGCTGGTCGGAGGCATTATCTCCAAGGAGGCGCTCTGGTCCTGTACCACCTGCATGGCCTGCATGGAAATCTGTCCCGTCTCCATCGAGCATGTGCCGAAGATTGTAGATATGCGCCGCTCGTTAGTGATGGAAGAGAGCGATTTCCCCCAGGAAGTTACCTCGCTATTCAATAATATCGAGCGCAACGGCAATCCCTGGGAGATCAGCAACGACAAACGTGCTGAGTGGGCCGCCGACCTGGATATTCCTCTGCTGGGAGAAAATCCTGAGGCCGAGGTACTCTACTGGGTAGGCTGTATGGGATCATTTGATCGCCGTAACCAGCAGGTAGCAACCTCGGTGGCCAAGGTCTTAAAAGCTGCCAACGTTGACTTTGCGATCCTGGGACCAGAAGAGTCCTGTACCGGCGATCCCGCGCGCCGTATCGGTAATGAGTATCTCTGGCAGATGCAGGCCATGCAGAACATTGAGACCCTCAATGGCTATGGCTTTAATACGAAAGCTACCAGCAATGGCGATGGCGATAAGGAACAGACAGAGGCCGCGACAGCAGTGGCGACCGCAACGGCGCTCACGAACAAACATCGCACGATCATTACTGCCTGCCCGCACTGCTTCAATACCATTAAAAATGAATATCCGCAACTGGGCGGCAATTATGAGGTCGTCCACCATACGGTTTTCATTGACTCACTGATGGCCGAAGAGAAATTGAAGCTGCTGGAAGGCTTTGATAAGCGCAAGCTGACCTATCACGATCCCTGTTATGTCGGACGCTACAATGACACCTACGACGAGCCACGGCGCGTCCTGACGGTCTTGAATAGCAACGGCGTGACAGAGATGCAGCGTAACCGCAATAAGAGCTTCTGCTGCGGTGGTGGTGGCGGTCGCGTCTGGATGGAGGAGAAGGTGGGCAAGCGCGTCAATCAGACACGTGTCAACGAAGCATTGGAAACCAATGCGGAAGTGCTGGCCGCTGGCTGTCCTTTCTGTATTACCATGTTTGAAGATGGTGTCAAAGGGGTTGAGGCCGAAGAGAAAATGAAGGTTGAGGATATCTCTGAGATTATTGCTCGTGCGATCGAGACAAAATAGCAGGGTTATCAGTAAAACAGATGCCGGGTGCTGTCGCGCCCGGCATCTGTTTATTATGTGTTACAGACTGCCTGAGCACAAATTTCCATTTTACATATATGGTGCAGCAGGCGTGCCTGGCACGCCTGCTGCACCATATATGTAAAATGGCTCGGGCGCGCATGCGCACGCCCGAGCCATTTTATCTTTTCTCAACCATTGGAACGTATTATAACTATCCTGTACTTTACAATCTCTGGTTTCGATGTACACTGAAAGCAATATTTTTAACATCGCGGGTGATGAATAGAGCAAATAAAATAAAGGGTGATGAAAGATGAATGGTGTTGCCGGTTTTGAAATAATCATTATTTTTGCATTGATTCTGGCCAATAGTTTTTTTGCAGCCTCTGAAATCGCTATTGTCTCTGCGCGTCGCAGTCGGTTACAGCAACAGGCTGATGCTGGCAAGAAAAGCGCCAAACAGGCTCTACTGTTGTCAGAAAACCCTGATCGCTTTATGGCTACCGTGCAGATTGGTATGACGTTGATCAGTACGCTGGCCTCTGTGTTTGGTGGCGCCAGCGTTAGCGCCCCTCTCTCACAATGGATTGCCACTTTTCCAACCCTGAGGCCCTATGCCGATACCATAGCACTTGGCATCGTGGTCGTGTTTATCACCTATTTTTCGTTGGTGCTGGGTGAACTGGCTCCCAAACGGCTGGCCCTGCAATCGGCTGAAAAAATTGCCCTGGCAGTCTCTCCTTTCATGGATCGCTTATCCAAATTTGCTGGTCCCATTGTTGCCTTGCTCACCATTTCTACTAATTTGATTCTACGCGTGCTTGGGCAGTATAAGAGAACAAAAGAGATCATTACTGAAGAAGATATCGTCTATCTGGCACGCGAAGGCACGGTTAGTGGAACGGTAGAATCCGAGGAGGAAGAGTTCATCAATCGCGTTTTTCGCTTTACCGATCGCACGGTAAGCAGTGTGATGATGCCACGGACAGAGATCGTAGCGATCGAGGTCCACACCCCTTTCTCTGAAGTCATCGAAAAATTTATGAGCTCGGGTTATACGCGCCTACCAGTGTACGAGAATGAGTTAGATAATGTAGTAGGCGTCCTCTATGCTAAAGATCTGCTACGTTCACGAGCCGACAATAAGCAAGATGAAGAGGTGAATATACGCGCCCTGGCCCGTCCAGCCTTTTTTATCTCTGAGTTCCAGCATGTAGATGATCTACTAACAACCTTCAGGCGTAAAGGCATTCATCTCGCCCTGGTCATCGATGAGTACAGCCAGGTTACCGGCCTGGTTACGCTGGAAGATGTGCTGGAAGAATTAGTGGGAGAAATTCAGGATGAGTATGACCAGCCCGAGGATAATGCCATGCTACAGCGCGAGGATGGTAGCTGGCTGGTAGATGCGATGACCGACCACGAAGTGGTACGCAAGAAGATCGGGATGCCGCTGAAGGAGGATGAAGAGCATCGCAATTACCATACCCTGGCGGGTCTCCTGCTAACCCATATGGGACGCATTCCCAAGAGTGGCGATAAGGTGACGATAGATAACTTTGTGTTTGAAGTGGTAGATATGGATGGCCGCCGCATCGATAAGGTTTTGATTCGTCCTCTTTGATAAAGGTTGCTCAGGGGGCATCATCAATGGCGTCCTCGGGCCAGGGAAACACAGCAAAGTGGAATCCCTCTTGTGCCTGAACCTGGTAGAGCTTATCAAACCCCTCCTTATAAAGAGGAGGGGTCATTTTTTTGAGAATAGAGTAGATACCAATATCAGGTACACGCGCTTTGCCTGTGCGTTGAGCATTCCATTGTAAACTGCGCTTCACCTGCAACTCAAAAAAATAACCTAACACCCGGGCCTGATATTGATGACCAAGGGCAATCAGTTCAGCCCTATCCTCTACAGTGGGATTGGTATTATCAATGACGACAGAATGGCCGGCCCGCAGTGACTCTTCTACCAGTTGGAGCTGCCTGCGCGCTGGACGCCGATTATTGCGCAACAGATCCTTACTCACATAATCATGGGTAGCAGCAAAGTGGGTACGGAAAAACGTACTTTTGCCAGAGGCCTGCAGACCGATAAAAATACACATATCCATAATTTGATCTAAGCCCCGGCTAGACAAACGTGGTACTGATCATAAAATGGCGTTCCTGCATATATTCCTTATCCAGGTCTCCATAATACTCCTGGGCCCAGGTCTGTAATCTTTCAATAGAAGCTGAAAAAATATCATCATCAACTGACCAGGTGCTGGACCAGTAACGTTTAGCAACAAAGTCAAGGGTGACGCGGGGCACCATTGGTTGTCTCCAGATATAAGCCTGCTCATCAATGGTTTGAAAACCATGCTGCTGAAACCATTGCTTTACCACCGGGATCGAGGCACCTGGACTCTGTGTTTTTCCACCAAGTTCCCTGACAATCTGGCGCCATTTATTTGTAATACTCTGGGTCGCCGAGTGCTCATAAGTATCCCAACAGTGGAGGAGCCGTCCACCTGGTTTAATCACACGTACCACCTCTTCCACGGCTTTCTCCCAACCATCGACCAGGTGAAAAATATGCACCGCCACTACAATATCAAAAACAGAGTCATGAAAAGGTAAATTCTTGATATCAGAGCTTACCAGGCGCAAGGTAGAGGTGCTGCCAGGACGATGAAAGCGCCGTACTGAAACCGCGCGCTGCGCTATTTCATCCGCCCGGCTCCCCCAGGCTTGCTTCTTCTCCAACCAGCCATCGGCACGGGCCTTTTCATGTAAGCGAGCCAGCATCTTCTCAGAAATATCTACACCGGTATAATTGCATCCCAACGAAGCGATGGGCAAGGCAATACGGCCAGTCCCCACTCCAACTTCAAGGAAGGTAGTGTGTGCCCTGGCGTGAGCCTTTTTGCTAATTGCCTGCGCGACCTGAGAGGCCACATCATCGGGATAGCCACGCGTCTGATCGTATAGGTGGGCGATAGCATCAAAAGATAATGATGACATCAATGGTTGCCTTTCTCGCTTCTCTGCTCTTGTAGAGAGAAAGAACGGGTGCATACAAAGCTGCACCCGTCTTCCCACCCTATAATATGATCAATTGATGAGCAATATTCCCATCCCTGGTCACTACAGCTCAGTCAACAATGAGCGAGCAATCACCAGGCGCTGGATTTGATTGGTGCCCTCATAGATCTGGGTGATTTTGGCATCGCGCATCATCCGTTCTGCCGGATATTCCTTCATGTACCCATAACCACCCAGGACTTGAATAGCATCGTTGGTGACCGAGATAGCCGCGTCCGAGGCAAACATTTTGGCCATGGCGGAGTATTTGCTAAAGTTCTTAGCGCCAGCATCAATCATCTCAGCCGCGTTATAGACCATCAGGCGAGCCGCCTCAACACTAGTCGCCATATCGGCCAGCATAAACTGGATGCCCTGATTCTCAGCAATTGGCTTATTGAACTGCACGCGCTGCTTGGAGTAACCCACAGCCAGATCCAGGGCCCCTTGAGCGATACCGACCGCCTGAGCACCAATACCAGGACGAGTACGATCCAGGGTCATCATTGCCAGCTTAAAACCATCTCCTTCGCGCCCCAACAGATTTTCCACCGGTACTTCACAGTCATTGAAGATCAGTTCCGCTGTCTGGGAGCCTTTGATGCCCATCTTATCTTCAATGCGTCCGACCGAGAAACCTGGGAAATCCTTCTCAACAATAAAGGCACTGATGCCACGCGTTCCTTTAGAAGGATCGGTCAGGGCGAATACTGAATTTACCTGGGCCAGTCCTCCATTGGTAATAAAACGCTTCGAGCCATTCAAAATATACTTGTCGCCTTTACGGACAGCGGTGGTGGTCATGGCCGCAGCATCAGAGCCAGAACCAGCCTCGGTCAGCCCAAAGGCAGCCAGCCATTCACCTGTAGCCAGGCGAGGGAAATATTTTTGCTTCTGCTCATGAGTGCCAAACAGATGAATAGGAAGGCTACCGAGTTGTTGAACCGCCAGCAGCAAGCCTGTCGTAGCACAACAGCGTGATAGTTCCTCAATGGCCATGACAATCGCCAGCTCACTGGCTCCTATGCCGCCATACTCAACAGGGAACGGCATTCCCAGAATATCTTGCTGAGCCAGCAACTCTTTCATATCCCAGGGAAATTCTCCACTATGATCTATCTCTGCTGCACGAGGAGCAACACGCTCTTGAGCGATTTCGCGAATTGCATCTATTAGTGCTCGTTCGTCTTCGATGACATGAGACACAGCCATACCATAGACTCCTTTGATTATGCTCAATAGAGGGTTCATATATCTATATAGAAGTATAGCATACGTGATTAATGATCACCTTATCAAGATGTGTTACTATACTAATAGACGATCTGCAGCCTTTTAACATGAACTGGCTAGAAGTACGAAATAAACTATAAATAGGATATGATTTTTATGAATTACGCACAACATTTTACCCATCTTCTACAAACGAGTTGCGATGACTTTATCTGGGCAGCCCAACAGATACCAGTGGAGAAGTTGTTGAGCGTCTCACCGCGCCATCCCGATAGCTGGTCGGTTGCGCGCAATATCTTCCATCTACAATTTCAAGAAGAGAAAGTAGTTCTCCCCAATATGCGGCTCTGGCTCACCGATCGCGCAGTTTACGCAGAACAGGATGATGCATTGATCGCGCATTATGCGGCCTTTGAAACGCTGGCACAAGATGAAGAGGCGGCCTGGTCGCAACAGCCTGAGATTGAGGCTGCACTCAAACACTTCCAGGCACAGCGGGCAATACAGATAGCGCTACTCCAGGAGATCGATGCCACCGCCTGGGAAGAGAAGCGCGCCACGGTGTGGGGAAAAGTAACCTTACGCTGGGCAATCACCAAGACATATCAGCATAGTGTAGAGCACATCAATGACATGCTCAAACCAGCCCTCTACTGGACCGGTCTACGCGTAGCCCAATAAGCGATCCATTCCATTACCTGAGGCAATCATATCAGAGCAAATTGCTGCTCTAGTACCCCAGGCAACACACACCACAAAAATGATATAATAATTACTCGCGCTTATCTCTACGGATACTGCAAGCTTGTAATCTCATTTACATACGACTGATTCCGTGATATAATAGCTACAGAATTGAGTAAACATTTAAAGAAAAGTGGGCAGGCCCCACTTTTCTGTTTGCCAGAGACTTTTTTTCTTTTGCACTCGAAAAAATGATGTAGTTATTACCGGGCGCCAGCGGGAGGAGCATGGCATATGAGGAGCGAATTTCAGGCGGCTATCGCACAACTAATTGCCGAGAAGGGACTACCCCGCGAAGTGGTAATGGAAACCGTGGCCACCGCCCTATTAGCGGCTTACCGGAAAAGCTTCGGCGGCGGCGAAAACGTCCGCATCGAAGTGGATAAAAACGGGGAAGTCCATGTCTGGGCGTCTAAAAAAGTGGTTGCCCAGGTTAAAGACCCCAACGAGGAGATCTCTCTGGCAGAGGCACAACGTCTCATCCCCAACGCAGCTCTCGGGCAATTCGTTGACGTTGATTCATCCTTCATTTTCGCACGTATTCCAACGCAAACTGCAAAACAGGTAATTCTGCAACGTATTCGTGAAGCGGAACATGAGCATCTCTATGACCAGATTAAGAACTGGATTGGAGAAATTCGCCTGGGTACCCTGACCCGCAAAGATCCTGTCCGTGGCTGGCTATTAGATTTCGACCTGGACCAGGTTGATAAAGTCGAAGGCTTTATGCCACCCAGCGAAGAAGTGGCGACAGAACGCTACCGCGTTGGCCAACGCCTGCGTGTACTGGTCTATGACGTTCGCCGCGTGCAGGGTCGAATGCTGCAAATCCTGGTTTCTCGCACCCATCGTGATCTGGTACGGCGCTTGTTTGAGTCTGAAGTTCCAGAAATTTATGAAGGGACGGTTGAGATCAAAGCTATTGCTCGTGAACCAGGTAGCCGCTCGAAAGTGGCAGTGGTCGCGCGCCAGGAAGGGCTTGATCCAATTGGTTCCTGCGTCGGTGTTCGCGGTTCACGTATCAATAATATTGTACGTGAGCTCAATGATGAAAAAATTGATATCATCCAGTGGAGTGCTGATCCAGCAACCTTTGTGGCTAATTCTTTGAGCCCGGTAAAGCCTCTCAAGGTTGAATTGCGCGAAGATGATCATACCGCCCTGGTCACAGTACAAGAAAAACAGTTGTCCCTGGCTATCGGAAAAGATGGGCAGAATGCTCGCCTGGCCGCGAAATTGACTGGCTGGCGGGTCGATGTGACCAAACCTGCTGAAGGTGAAGTGTTCGAAGAGCCAATCGGCGAGATGGCGGAGGCTCCCAGCGGCACCCCTTACCCACGACGTGAGCGCTCCGAGCGCCCAGAGCGTTCTTCGGGACGCCATGAGCGAGGAGACAATGGCGCACGCCGCGGAGGACGCAGTGAGCGGGGTAGTCGCCATGGTAGCCATTCAGGATATGGGTACGATCGATATTAGTTAGGGAGGAGTGAGCGTAGCGTGAAGTCAGCAAGTAAACAACCACAAAAGCAAAAACATCTTCCATTGCGCACGTGTATCGCCTGCCGAGAAAGTAAACCTAAGCGCGAACTTTTACGCGTCGTACGTACTCCCGAAGGTCGGGTCCTGATCGACGCAACCGGAAAAAAGTCTGGGCGGGGAGCATATCTCTGCGCCAGACTCTCCTGCTGGCAGAAAGCATTAAAAGAACATCGTCTCGAACAGGTCTTCGAAACCGCGATTCCCGAGGAAGATCGGGCAGCTCTAGATGAATACATCGCGACCCTGCCTAAAGATGATCCTCAGCCATCTGAGGCAAAAACAACAAAAATACCAGCAGGTCGCAAGAAGATAGCAGAGACAAAATCATGAATTTGCGTTAGAAATGAGCAAACTCATCTTTTAAGCTAGTAACATGATATTGCAATGATCTATCCAGTAAGCTATACTGAGATGGTATATATTATTGTCACTATCCTCGTTGGGAGGATAGAGTTTTCAATACTGGCATCTGATCTCCGGGTTAGATGAGGATTGAACAATGTTTCGTTTTTTCTCTACTCTTGATAGAGACACAGCCCCTCGTATACAGGGCAGCTGTAAGCGAATGTTTGCGGAGCGATTAGCTATGATTATATAAACCATAGCTCTACGTCAGAGAGCGCAGACTGATATTCGCCTGGCACTGCACCAACGAGGATCTGTCACCCTGTTTCCTTTTATCAGGAACGGGAGACAGACCTTTTTTATGGCTGTGAAGAGAGATTCCGCCGCCATTTATGGCGCAACATCTGATAAGAAAGGGAGTCTTCTTCATGAGAGATATATCAGAACTTCCAGAGGGCACCGAGCAGACCCCGGCCAAGCCAGCTAGTCCAAAACCAAGGCCAGCAGCTCGCCCAAAACCAGAAAATCAAGCAACAGGCAGCCAGGAACAGGAGACAAGGCCCGCGCCTCGGCGTCGTACGCCAGCAGCAAATAATAACGCCGCACCAGCACAGCAACAACAACATGATGGTGCAGAGCAGTCACAGCCACCTCGCCCAACGTCATCAACCTATCAGGGCCATCGCCCTAATACGGGTGGAGGCCAGGGTCCTCAGGGAGGACAACCACGTCCCGGTGGCTATAACCGCAACCCGAACAATCAATCATCGGGACCACGTACGTATGGTGGTCCTGGCAACGGACCGCGTCCAGCGGGTCCAGGCGGACCAGGCCGTCCCGCCACTGGCACAGGTCCTCGCCCACCATATCGTGGGGGAAACACCGGAGGCCCTCGTCCAGCGGTAAATAGCACCGCACCGGTCGCCCCTCGTCCTTATACTCCTGATAGAGATAGAGATAGAGATCGGGATAGAGACCGCGATCGCGATCGCGATCATAGCCGTGAGAACGGGCCCGGTCCTCGTCCTCAAGGCGCCGGTACCCGTCCTCAGGGAGGAAGCGGTCCTCGCCCTCAAGGTGGCGGCGGCCCTCGTCCTCAGGGAAATCGTCCCGGTGGCGGCAATCATCGCCCCGGCGGTGGACGTTCAGGAGGCAACCATACGGCACAGCGCACTCAGGAGCGCCGTACGGCTCCAGTGAAAGAGAAGCCAACAGGTCCAATTTCTTTGCCACCACAGATCGTGGTCAAAGATCTGGCCGAAATGCTGGGCATCTCACCCATTGAGGTTATTAGGGATCTCATCAACAAACACGCCATCTTCGCCAGCATCAACCAGGTTGTCGATTATGATAAAGCTTCACTGGTCGCCCAGGATCTCGGGTTTGAGCCCAGTCCGAGCGCTACCACTGAGAGTCCAGCGGTCCGTGGTGAGCGTGCACTCTCAGCAAATGAAGCCATGATGGCCTCGCGCAATGAAGAGAATATGGTCACCATTCCGCCAGTGGTTACGATCATGGGTCACGTTGACCATGGTAAAACCTCCCTGCTGGATACGATCAGAAAAACAAAGGTTGCAGCGGGTGAGGCTGGTGGTATTACCCAGCACATTGGCGCCTACCAGGTTGAGGTCAATGGTAAAAAGATTACCTTCCTGGATACTCCAGGTCACGAAGCCTTTACCGCTATGCGTGCCCGTGGTGCGCAGGTCACCCATCTGGCAATCATTGTCGTAGCGGCAGATGACGGCGTGATGCCACAGACCCGCGAAGCGATTGATCATGCGCGCGCGGCGAAGGTGCCGATAATCATCGCACTTAATAAAATTGATAAAGCCAATGCCAATCCAGATCGCGTCAAACAGCAGCTGGCCGAAATTGGCGTAGTCATCGAAGAATATGGTGGCGACACCGTCTGTGTACCAATCTCCGCACGGCGCGGCGAAGGTATTGATGAGCTACTGGATTACATCTTGCTGGTGGCCGAGGTTCAGGATATCAAAGCGAATCCGAACCGCCTTGCCACAGGTGTCATCATCGAGGCCCGCCTGGAGAAGAATAGTGGCGCGACAGCCACTGTACTGGTCCAGCAGGGTACGCTGAAGATGGGTGACAATATTGTGGTTGGTTCGATTTCTGGTAAAGTGCGCGCCATGTTCAATGATCGCGGCAAACGCATCCAGAAAGCCACTCCCAGTACACCGGTCAGTATTCTGGGCTTACCAGAAGTACCAAATGCCGGTGATCGCCTGGAAGCAACCGCTGACGAGCGCACCGCCAAGCAGCAGGCTCAGACAGAGGCAGAGAAGCGAGTAACCGAAGCTATGCCACTTGGCCAGGTCAGCCTGGATACGCTCTATATGCAGATGCAAGAGGGTAAGGTCAAAGAGCTCAACGTGGTCATCAAGAGTGATGTACAGGGCTCACTGGAAGCCATCAAGGGTGCCTTATCCAAACTGGGTGAGGAAAACATGAAGGTCCGCCTGATCCGTGAAGGTATCGGTAATATCAGTGAGACCGACATCCACCTGGCTTCGGCTTCGGGCGCGATTATCATTGGCTTTAACGTAAAGGCAGACGGTGCAGCCGCCCGTGAGGCCCAGCGTGAAGGCGTCGACATTCGCTACTACAACGTCATCTATAAGCTGATCGAGGATATTCAGGCCGCACTTGTCGGTATGCTGGAGCCCACATTCCGTGAGGTTATCGATGGGCATGCCGAAATTATGCAGACCTTTAAAGCTGGCAAGATAATAATTGCTGGTTGTCGTATCCTGGATGGTCGTATTACTCGCGGCTCACAGGCCCGCTTGATGCGCAAAGATGAAAAAGTCTTTGAGGGTAAAGTGGCCTCCCTGCGTCGTGGTAAAGACGATGTACGTGAAGTACTGACCGGCTATGAATGTGGTATTCTGCTTGAAGACTACAACGCATATGAAGTTGGCGATATTATCGAGGCATTCTCACAGGAACGTGTGACGCCAGGAGCATAAAACATATAGTGCAACAGTTGTGGTCATCTGTCCTCAGGGATAGATGGCCACTCTGGCGCTATTGAGGGGAGAGAGTATGCCAAATATACATAGACAAGAAAAACTGGGAGAGCTGATGACGGCAGACCTCAGTGAGCTGATTCGCACCCGTCTTAAAGATCCCAGAGTTGGGTTTGCCAGTATCACACGTGTCGAGGTCAGTGGCGATCTACGCCATGCCAAAGTCCTTGTCAGCGTAATGGGTACGCCTGAAGAACAAAAAGAGACGATGAAGGGCTTGAAAAATGCCAGTGGCTTTTTACGCCATGAGCTTGCTTCCCGCCTGACATTGCGCTACATGCCGGATCTGTCCTTCAAACTGGATACATCGATTGAAGAGGGCGCGCGTATCCTTGGCCTGATTAATCAAGTTGAGCAAGAGGATCGTGAACGAGCCAGAGCCGCTGAAGAAGCTAATATAGCTGAACAAGCCAACACAAAAGAGGTTGAATGAACGAGTCCTTTTCCCCTGAAACATCATCACTGGCAAACCAGTTATCCCCGGTACAGGTCCAACAGGCTATGACCTTGATTGAGCGGGCACAGCGTATCGCGTTGCTCGCTCATGAGCATCCAGATGGAGATTGCCTGGGAGCCGCCCTGGGGTTTGCCCATATTTTACGTCAACTGGGTAAAGTTTGTGTCCCGGCCTGCGCCGATCCTGCTCCACGAGCATTTTCTTTTCTACCCGGTGTTGAAACACTCCAGACCACTCTAGGCGATGAGCCATTTGACCTGGTTATCGCTTTGGATGCCGGCGAGTTGAGTCGCTATGGCGCTCTCTATGAACAACATAAAACCTTATTGGATCAAGCTACCATTATTAATATCGATCACCACGTCAGCAGCATGGGGTGTGGCCAGGTAAATATAATTGAGCCAGTCGCAGCCTCAACCACTGAGCTTATTGTCTTATTTCAACAACAGCTTGGATTGCCACTGACTAAAGATGCCGCGGTCTGCCTGCTCACCGGATTGATTACCGATACCGGTTCCTTTCAATATCCCAGCACAACGGCACGCACAATGATGGTTGGCGCGATCCTGGTCGAGGCCGGGGCCAGCGCTGAGACAATTGTGAAACCGATCTTCCGCACCCATCCACTGGCTCAAATGCGCTTTACGGCCGCAGCCATCAATAACGCCCAGACCACTGCGGATGGTCGCCTGATCTGGTCCTTCGCCACCGATGAAACGTTGGCAGCTACCGGGGCAACTGATGATATGGATACCAATGCTTCGGGCATGCTACGCGATATTGAAGGCGTGCAGGTGGCAGCCTTTTTCAAAAATTATGGCAATCCAGCCATAACACGCGTCAGTCTGCGTAGCAATGAGCCTTATAATGTCGCAGCCGTCTGTATGCGCCTGGGGGGCGGTGGTCATGCTCGCGCGGCGGGCGCTACCATTGCGATGCCAATGCAAGAGGCGATGCCCCTGGTTATCGCCGAGATTGAACGCGAGATGCGCGAGACAGATCAGCAATCGCATAAACTACTCAATTCATAAGCAGAAGCGGAGAAATAGAGCGTGGTAGACGGCATCCTGAATATCAATAAAGACCTGCATATGACCTCGCATGATGTGGTGGCCAAAATACGCAAACTGCTAAAACAAAAACGCGTGGGTCATACGGGTACCCTCGATCCCGAGGCCAGTGGCGTACTGCCAATCTGTGTTGGCCAGGCTACGCGGGTCGCGGAATATCTGAGTGAGAGTGGCAAGGCCTATCAAGCCACGATCACCTTTGGGACCGTCACCGATACCTATGATGCAGAGGGTGTAGTTGTACGCACGGCCGATATCTCGGCGCTTACACTTGAGCAGATTGAAGCCGCCCTTCCACATTTCCAGGGTGCACAACAACAGCTACCACCGCGCTACTCCGCTATTAAGATTCAGGGTCAACCTGCCTATAAACTGGCCCGCGCCGGGGCGGAGATCACGCTGGAGCCACGTCCCATCGAAATACATACCCTGGAGATCCTTGGCTGGGAAAAACCCCACCTCACCCTGGCTGTCTCGTGCAGCAAAGGAACCTATATTCGCTCGCTGGCCTACGACCTGGGAGAATATCTGGGCTTTGGCGCCTACCTCACCGGCCTGATACGAACCCGCAGTGGTCCCTTTGTACTAGCTGAAAGTGTTACGCTGGCACAACTGGCAAGCGCCCAGGAGCAGAATAACTTACAGCAATATCTCTTTCCAGCTGATTTTGCCCTTCAAAATTACCCCGCCCTGCATCTGGATGAAGCGCTCACGCAGCGCGTTATGCATGGGAATGCCTTTGCCTATGCTGATCCCACTATCGCTGAGCAAGCAGAAATGGGGCGCGTCTATGGCTCAAATGGACAATTTCTAGCCATCGCAAACTGGGATGCTGAGCTGCAACTATGGAAACCCAGGAAAGTTCTTGTTTAACGAGAGTCCTGCACAATCCTACCTTTATTGCGAGCATGCATCGGCTGTGGTACTATAAACGAGAGAATAACAAGGAACAGGTACCTCCAAGCATGGCAACAATGGAAGAGGGCCTCTACAAAGATGACTGAATACCAAACAACCCTATCAGAGCAAACACCTATCGCGATCACAATTGGAAATTTCGATGGTATCCATCTCGGACACCAGCGACTTTTACAAGAGCTTCGCGCCATGGCACAGACGCTACAGTGTACGCCAGTTATGGTGACCTTTGCGCCGCACACCCTGATGGTTGTGCGCCCGGATATGAATATTTCATATCTTACGACATTAGAAGAGAAACTCTCCCTCGCCCGGGAATACGGCGAGGTGGCAGATTCTATTGTCATACATTTTACACCGGAAGTTGCGGCACTCTCGGCTGAAGATTTTATGAATAACCTCTGTGCACGTTTTACTATAAAGGGACTGATTGTAGGCGCAGACTTTAGCCTGGGACATAACCGTATGGGAAATGTCGCATTTCTTGAACAGTATGGACAACAGCACGGTATAGAAGTACGTGCATTTGCCCTGGAGAAAGATAGTCAGACGCGTATTAGCAGTACCCGTATCAGGACCCTGGTCAACGAGGGCCATATTAATGAAGCAAATACGTTGCTAGGCCATCCAATAGTACTTGGTGGCATAGTAATACATGGCGATGAGCGTGGCAGGCTGCTGGGCTTCCCCACTGCCAATATTCGTCCTGATAAACACAAACTTCTTCCTCCAAATGGCGTATATGCAGTAAGGGTTACAGTACCGAACGATTCAAGCGGTGACTTAGCGGAATCTTCTACCGTCTATAATGGTGTAACCAACATTGGTATTCGTCCTACGTTTAATGGAAAAGAACGCCTTGTAGAAGTCCATCTCCTCAATGTGACGATGGATCTCTACGATAAGTATCTACGTATTGAATTCATTGAACGTCTCCGCGGAGAGCAACGCTTCTCAGGAATTGATGCTTTGAAAAATCAAATTTCAATCGATGTGCAACAAGCACAGCAGATTTTAGCAAGCAGGAGGGTGAGCCATTGAACGCTCGCCAGAACCCATTAGCAAAATTAGAAGCATTTATGCAGCGTGTCATTGAGAGTCCTTTTAATCGGCTCTTTCCATCTAAAATGGAGCCGATTGAGATCGCGCGCAAATTAGAGCGTGCGATGGACGACAATACCATGCTGCAAGGTGAGGGACGCCGGCTATCGCCAAATGTGTATGACATCTATCTGAGCATTAAAGATCATCAGCAGATGTCGCCAGGGCAGGCCTCACTCACCCGCGATTGGCAAAACCACCTGGTGGAGTTTGCCAAAAGACGGCACTATACCTTAAAGACGGTGCCGATTATTCGCCTGCACTCGGATACCTCATTGCGGCCAGGCTCGGTGCGTATCGACACAGAGCAGGCTGATCGTGAGGGTGGTCTGATGGCTACGCAGGCACTGAGCGCCGAGCAATTAGCGCAGATTCGCGCCCAGATGGCCCCAGGCCAACAGTTGCCCGGGATCGATGGGGAAGTTCACCCAATCAGGGGCTGGCCGGGCCAGGCTCGCATTCGGGAGCCAGGCATGGCAGTCATGCCCAGCATAGCAATCCAGGGATTGCCCCGACCATCCCTCCTGTTACACAGGCACCACCTATGCCGCAGGCATGGCTCACTATTCGTTTACCCCAGGCGGGACAACAAACCTATCGCATCGAAAAGCCGCTGGTCAATATCGGCCGCCAGCTCAGCAATGATATTATCGTTGAAGACAAACGCGTTTCTCGTTATCATGCACAAATCAAATACCAACCAGATGGACAATTTGCCATCTTTGATCTTGGCAGCACTAATGGAATCACAATTAATAATACGCCGCATATGCGCCAACATATTCTGCGCAATGGTGATCAATTCACCATAGGCAGCTATGATTTTTACTTCGAGAGAAGGTGAGATCTTCGCCCTATGCAACTACCAGTATTCTTACTCATATTGCGTCTCTTATTTATCGTTCTGCTCTATCTCTTTTTGATGCAGGTGGTCATTGCGATTACCCGCGACCTGCGCAAAACAGCAGCCATTGGGGATAATCCCGACGGAAGTCGCCAGATTGCACTCGGACACCTGATCGTGGTAGATAGCGGTCCCAGCACGGTAGTACAACCAGGGATGCGTTTTGATCTGGATCAGAATACCACTATCGGGCGCGGTCCCACCAACACTATTCAGATCTCTGATAACTTTATCTCGTCGGAACATTCACGACTCTTGTTCCGCAATGGTGTCTGGTATGTACAGGACGCAGGAAGTGTCAACGGCACGTATGTAAATAATCAACCCGCCCGCGAACCTGTGCCAGCCCGCGCTGGCGATATCGTGCGCGTCGGTTATATTCAATTCAAACTCACGCAATAATCTTGAGGCAACCATGATGGTTGCCTCCCCTTATCAAAGATACTTCTTTCGTTAAGCACCGACTCCTGCTTCTAGTTAAACGAGGTTTTGATAGATGGCACAAATGGCACAACGGACAACAGGAGCATTCCGCCAGTATCGCTGGAAAGAGCTAGGTCTACTGCTTCTTCCTGGTGTGATCCTGCTGCTATTGATGACGCAATTGCTCGTCATCAAATACGGTAATGACACCACCACCTTGAACAACCTGAAAAATCTTCCAATACTGGATGGCTTGATTCCTATTCTAGGCTTTATTGCCGCGGTTCTAGTGGTACATTTTGTTCTAAATATTTTCTTTCGCAAAGCTGATCAAGTACTCCTGCCTCTGGTAGCACTTCTGAGTGGATTAGGGGTTGTGATGATGACTCGTTTGGGTCCAGACATTCCCCCACCGGTAGGCCCGATCGCTAATCTAGGGTCAAAACAATTATTATGGGTCTTGCTTGGGCTGGCATTCTGCCTGGGTACTATGTTTCTCCTGCGCAATATCGGCTGGCTATCGCGCTATAAATATACCTGGCTCCTCTTCTGCTTCGCGGTTCTAGCGCCAAGCGTGATCAGAGGCATTATTACCTTCAAAAACGCTGACCCAACCCGTGATACTCTTGGATTTGGTCCATTAAATTTACAGCCCTCTGAGTTTTTGAAAATTGGCGTGGTTATTTTCTTCGCAGGCTACCTCAACGACAACCGCGACATCTTAGCCGAAGGGCACTATCGCCTGGGACCATTGCGATTACCTCCACTCAGACAGTTAGGGCCAATGCTCTTCATGTTAGGCATCGGTCTACTGAGCTTCCTGGTTGTACGTGAACTAGGTCTAGCGTTGTTGGTCTACAGCCTCTTCTTGTGTATGACCTATGTGGCGACAGGTAAAAAGTCATATGTGCTTGTCAGCTTACTGGCATTCGTTCTACTGGCGCTGATCGGCTACAGTCTCTTACCTTATGTACAAAATCGTTTTGCTACTGTCACCTTCAATCCAGCCGACTGGGCTCATCTGACAGCTAGCGAAGATGCTTTTGCAACGGATAAAGGTCTCCAGGTTTTCCAGGGGCTAATCAATGTTGCCAGTGGTGGTATCCTTGGCTCAGGACTAGGCTTAGGTTATCCTGTCAGGGTACCAGTTATTGACTCTGACATGGCCTTTACTGCTTATGCTGAAGAGTTTGGCCCTGGTGGGACTATTTGCGATCATTGGCATCTATCTACTGGTCGTCCATCGTGGCTTCCGCATCGCGGCCGAGGCTCCCGACACGTTTAGCAAATTGCTAGCCACCGGACTGACATCGATTTTTGCCCTGCAGACCTTGATTATTACAGCAGGCGACCTCAAGTTGCTGCCTTTGACTGGTATCCCATTGCCCTACCTGAGCAATGGTGGTAACGCCATTCTGGCCAACTTTATTATCGTAGGTATCCTGCTCAGGATCTCCCATAACTCAGCAGTGGAGCGCGAAGGGAATTATTGACGCCTTCACTAACAAATGGGCGAGCAATCCTGAATACAGTTGATTGGATTGCTCGCCCATTTGCTTTTTCTGGTTAGCATTGCAAAATGACGTGCCATTTTAGCGGCCAGCGTTTAATTAGCCAGGGCTGTTATACTGATATGTGAGATAGATTTTGCATCACTAGTACACCAGATACCTTTGCTTGTCTACGCCTGGGGCACATGCTATACTGCCCATGACGTAGTATTTGTAAGAATGCGTAGGGAAACAATGGGCCAATACAGGCAATGGCTATTCTATCGCGAGATTGATCAGCAACTGTCAACTCAAATCCAGGCATTTGAGCAAGAGCTGGCACAACTCCAGTCAGAAATACGCCATTTGGAACATGATACAAACTATTCTGAGAACATCATTTTGCAGACGCTGATTGGTATCCAACACACACAGGTCGCCAGTAATCAGCGGTCAGGCGCTAACCTTGCGCCCGAAGACAGCTCAACAGGAACGGATCAGAGAGCCGCCGGAACTGTCTCACCAGCTCTTTTTGCCTGGAGTCAGTTACCAAACTTCGATAGCCAGGAAATGCAACATCCCATCGTCAACGCGACCACCCAAAGTCCTTTGCCCGCACCCAGTGCTACCCCTGACAATCTCTTGCCCAACGATATCAGTGCATTTGTCGATGCGCATAGCCAGACTGACCCACAACTTAGAGTTCCATGGTGGCTACGCAACACACGCCAGACAACCGAAAAAGATGCTCATAATACCAGCCCTATCGACCAACAAAGCAATCGAACCAACCAGCTGGTGGAACGCTGGTTTGAACGTTGGGGAGAGCGCACCAAAAATGCCGGAAATGCACAGGAGGGCCAGGCCGAATGAATGAGGGCGAGAAGCAGCAGCATAAACTTATTAACCAGGAAGAAATAGATAAACTTTTTTCCCAACTCACAACAACAGAAGTTGAAGATTTCTACCAGGCCTATCAGCTCTGGCTACGAAGACAAAGGGTACAGCAGCTCCAGCAAGAATTGCAGAAAATCCAGGCAAAACAGGCACAAAATGCCGCATTAATGCAGTCGTTTGCCCCATCAGCCATTGCGCTATCCGCCATTGCCCAATTACGCTTTCATGGAGTTGAAGATGTTGATATGCTCGATCGTATGCTTGAACGCGGTGAAGAATGGCTTGATAATACGATGCAGCTACTTACACGCTGCGAAGCACTCAACGTGATTCAAGGGAACTATACTCAGTGGTGCGAACATGCACTGGAAGGGGCATACGAATGGATGTGGTCCATGAACGATGCTGGCCTGAGTACCTATTTTGAGGTAGAGCTACCAGAAGCAAGCAGTCAGCAAGATACCATCCCGGCAGCCCTTGAAAAGCCTGTCACCGGTGAAGAAGTAACAGAAGCACAACTACTCCAAAAGCTGATGAGCGAGGAAGGGAGCAACGATACTCCCCCCCCACGGCCTCAGGCACGAATTACGCAACCACTCCCTGTCATTACACCCGAAGAAGTGCTCGCGCAATCTGAAGCTTTTATGGCACAAGCGCAGGATGCACAGACAGTACCAGAAGATTCACTGAGAGAATCACAGGCCGAACCAGTTGCCAATAGCCAGCCAGAAGAAAATCCGCTGCCAACCACAGAAATAGCCAACGTGGACAACGCGCAGGAGGCGGAAAGTGAAACCGCATCCGCTACGCCCGCTCCAGGCGAGCAGACTGAAACATCCAACGCAGAAATAGTTCCACAATCTGAGCCTGCAGAGTTATCCGACTCGGATATCATTCCACAGCCTGAGCCTGCAGAGTTATCCGACTCAGAAGCAATTTCACAGCCTGAGCCAGTAGAAGCAGCCGACCAGCCAGAAATCGCTCAGCCAGTACATAGTCAGCCAGAAACAGTATCTGAAACAGATGCAATTCCGCTGGATGAGCAAAATAAACCAGAGATACCAGCCGCAGATGATAATATCATTCATTCCGACCAGGAGGTCACTGAAGAAGCGCAGCCAGAGATAACTGCTTCAACTGAAACAGAGCAAAGCACTGCAGATGAAGAACCAATCGTTGAAGATCATGAGGATCCAATCATCCTGCACGAAGAACCAGTTGAGCAAGAGGCAGAGGCTGCTAAGATAGATGAAGAACCATTAGGCGCAGAGCCAGCGCAAGAAAACGGAGAAGAAGCAGCTAGCGGGGAGAAAATGCAGGCACAATGGCCTTACGTGTATCAGGAGACAGAGGATAGGCAGCATACGACAGAAACAGCCGATCTGCCCACAGTATTCCATGTTCCAACTGAAAAACCAGAGCAGCCAGCCTCAACAGATGTCAGTATAAAGCCCCGCACTACTAATGATAGCAAACCGCGAGGCTTATTTATGCGCTCACTAGCGAAAATTCTGGGACGATAGATTGTCAATCTGAGGATTCATGGTTGGCATTGGCATAACCTGACTCTGCGCTGAAACATCCGGACCCGAGGGCAGAGGTGACGCAGGCGCTGGTGTAGGTGGCCTGCTGGCACGAACTTGCTCCTGAAGCTCAGCAATATTCCGCTGCAGATGCTTAATTTTCCGCTTATCTGACCAGGCCGAGGCAATGGAGACAAAGTAGAGCAACAAAGCCCCTAGAAAAAAGGCAATCAAAATCCACATGCCAATAGGAAGGTCTGGTGACTGCCATGAGAACATAACGATATGCACCTGGGTCGAAAAATTAAAAATAGTCAGTACTGCCAGTCCCCGCATACCAATAAGAATAGAAACAGTATGAGGTAGAACATAACGACCTCCTTCTCAATGGTGTCGTAATAAAAAAATGATACACAGATCCAGCAGCACTCACATTTACTTTTTATCTGCCAATGATCAATTGCTGGACTTACTGATAATACGGATAACCTGTCACATAATATACAGAAGGGCTAGCAAGTAACTCCCCACCCCAAAACATCCTCTTTGCCGTCGAGCAAATTGACGGCGTGCGGCAATAGGCTTATACTTGGGTGGAGCATTAGGAGGGTAGAACGTGTTATTTGAAGATTACGAGAAAGATAATCCGGTCCATAGTCCGGTTCGCACACAATATCTAAATATTAAGCGTCAAAATCCTGACGCGATTCTTTTTTTTCGCATGGGCGACTTTTATGAAATGTTCGATGATGATGCTGAGATCGTGGCGCGGGAATTAGAGATTGCCCTGACACGCCGCGATTTCGGGCGCGGCGAACGTTCACCGATGGCTGGTATTCCCCACCATGCTGCCGATGGCTACATCGCTCGCCTGGTTGGTAAAGGGTATCGCGTGGCCATCTGCGAACAAACTTCTGATCCCGCTCTCTCCAAGGGATTGGTGGATCGAGAGGTGATACGCATTGTCACTCCTGGCACCGTAATCGATCCTGCTATGCTGGCAGCCAAGCGCAATAACTTTCTGGCGGCGGTCATTGTGGGACGGGATGCCGTGGGCATTGCCTATGTCGATATCACTACAGGTGAATTTGCCGTTACACAATTTAGCTCGACCGAGCCAGACATCGCCGCCCAGCAAGAGATCGCGCGCGTGGGACCAGCCGAGGTGCTGGTAGAGGCCAACTATAGCCGCCTGGGCCAGCGCAAGCGCCGCTGGCTGGCCGCCGTTATGAATGAAAAACAGGTCACTAAAGTGGGGAGCAATGGCAATCCTAATGCAAATATCCCCGATGTCGAGGAGGATGAGGAGGATGATGTCGCCCCCTGGCAAAGTTGCTGGATGGAGTGGCCGGTCATGTCACGCCTTATGATACCCGCTATTTTAGTGAAGATGATGCCCGCCATCGTCTACTGCGCCAGTTCGATGTGGCATCCTTAGAAGGCTTTGGCTGCGCTCATCTGCCACTGGCAATTCGAGCGGCGGGAGCCGTGCTGGCCTACGTGCAAGAGACCCAGAAGGGCCTCCTGCAACAATTGAATGCGCTAGAGACCTATTTCACCGATGGCTTTATGACCCTGGACCCCTATACACGGCGCAACCTCGAACTGTTCGAAACGGGTCGCGGTGGCTCGGTCAAAGGATCTTTGCTCTGGGTCCTGGATCGGACACGCACTCCGATGGGCGGCCGTCTATTGAGGCGCTGGATCGGGCAACCACTACTGGATATCGCTGTTCTACAAGCACGACAGGATGCGATCAGTGAATTGCTGGGCGATACGCTGCTCCAGGCACGCCTGACCGAGGGACTCAAAAAAGCTGGTGATGTTGAACGCCTGATTAATCGCGTCAAGCAACGCATCGCTTCTCCTCGCGACCTGGTGGCGCTGGCCAATGGTCTGCGCGCCGCTTCCGAGGTACGCAACTGTCTTTCGCAAGAAGAGAGTGCCCGCAAGCCTACCCTCCACCGCATTGTTGAACACCTGGCCAATAATGACGATATCATTGAGCTGATTGAGAATGCGATCGCCGAAGAACCACCAATGAGTATTACTGAGGGCGGCATTATTCGGGCTGGCTTCAGCGCCGAGCTTGATCAGTTGCGCGACGCCTCGCACAATGGCCGCAAATGGATCTCAGATCTGGAACAGCGCGAACGCAAACGCACAGGCATCAACAATCTAAAAGTCGGTTTCAACAAGGCCACCGGCTATTTCATCGAGGTCACCAGTTCCAACCTCAATCGCGTCCCGCAAGAATATATTCGCAGACAGACACTTACCAATTCCGAGCGCTATATTACGCCCGATCTCAAAGAATATGAGACGCTCATCCTCAATTCGCAAGAGCGCGTCAATAAGATGGAGAATGAGTTCTTTGTCCAATTGCGCGCAGATATCGCCACCCACGCGGCCGAGCGCATTCTTGACACGGCCCATGCACTGGCTGAGATCGATGTTTACCAGAGCCTGGCCGAAGTCGCGGCCAAACAAAATTATTGCCGTCCGAGCTTGAATAGCGAGGATACGATCCACATTGTCGCCGGTCGGCATCCAGTGGTAGAACAGGCTCAGTCAGACACACCTTTTATTCCTAATGATGCTAACCTTTCAAACCATGAGGCCCAGATTGGTATTATCACTGGACCCAATATGGCTGGTAAATCAACCTACCTGCGCCAGGTGGCGCTGATCGTGTTGATGGCCCAGATTGGCAGCTATGTGCCCGCTGAAACGGCCTCCATCGGCATTGTAGACCGTATCTTCACGCGCATCGGGGCGCAAGATGACCTGGCTACGGGTCAAAGTACATTTATGGTTGAGATGGTTGAGACCGCCAATATCCTGCACCACGCCACGCCACGCAGCCTGATTATCCTCGACGAGATCGGTCGTGGCACCAGCACCTATGACGGTCTGGCGATCGCACGGGCGGTGGTCGAATATTTACACAATAATAAGCGCAGTGGAGCTCGCACCCTGTTCGCGACCCACTACCATGAACTGGTCGAAGTCGCCCAGCTACTTCCACGTATCAAATGTCTGAACGTGGCCGTCACGGAAGAAGGCGGCCAGGTAATCTTTTTACGAAAAATCATACCGGGAGGGGCTGATAGGAGCTATGGCATTCACGTAGCTCAGCTGGCCGGTATTCCACGACCGGTCATTCATCGTGCCCAGGAAATCCTGGAGGAATTAGAACGCAAAGGAGATGCAAAGAATCGGCGCAAGGCCATGCGCGATATCACCATGCCGGTCGCCTGGCAGATGACATTGCTGGCACCCGAGACCAATCCATTGGTTGAAGAAATTAAGGGGCTGGCGATCGATGAACTAACACCGATCGAGGCGATCAGTAAGCTCTACGAACTGCAACAAAAAGCCAGGAAAGATTCCTAGCTTTGTGATCATTCTCAGAGATTCGAGGCCAATAGACACGACATTGAACCACCAGATGTGATATTATAATGGTGGTTAGTGTATTGTGTACAATAATAAAATCCAATTTGGGAGGATAAATGACAACCCAACAACAAACACCTATTGAAGAAGATAAGCAAGCATTCGAACAACTCTGTATCAACACCATTCGCACACTAGCCATGGATGGCGTACAAAAAGCAAATTCAGGGCATCCTGGCACTCCAATGGCGCTAGCCCCTTTAGCATATTTACTTTATACACGCCACATGCGCCACAACCCTAAGAATCCCCATTGGGTCAACCGCGATCGCTTTGTGCTGTCAGCGGGACATGCCTCAATGTTACAATACAGCTTGTTGTATTTAACTGGCTATGGACTCACACTGGACGATCTGAAGAATTTCCGTCAGTGGGAGAGCAAAACACCCGGGCACCCCGAATATGGCCATACGGTTGGTATCGAGACGACCACCGGCCCTCTGGGTCAGGGTATTGGTAATGCTGTTGGTATGGCAATTGCGCAGCGCTACCAGGCCAGCCGTTTCAATCGTCCAGGTCACGAAGTCATCGACCACTATATCTATGGTATTGCTGGTGACGGCGACATGCAAGAGGGTATCTCCTCTGAAGCAGCCTCCCTGGCCGGTACCCTCAAACTGGGCAGACTGATTTTCTTCTATGATGATAACAATATCACCATCGAAGGCAATACCAGCATCTCGTTCACAGAAAATGTTGGTGCTCGCTTTGAGAGTTATGGCTGGCATGTCCAGCATGTTGCTGATATCAATGATCTGGATGCACTTAACCAGTCTATCGAGGCCGCCAAAGCAGAGACCGAGAGGCCTTCGCTGGTCGTGGTCAAATCTAAGATTGGCTATGGTAGCCCTCACAAGCAGGGCAGCCACGATGCCCATGGTGCCCCGCTGGGTGCCGAGGAGATCGTGCTGACCAAGCGTAACCTGGGCTGGCCTTCTGAAGAGCCTTTCTTCGTACCTGAAGAGTCATTGAACTTCTTCCGCCAGGCCATTGAGCGTGGCGCTGAGTTCGAGCAGGCATGGCAGAAACAATATGCAGCCTATCGTGCTGAGAATCCCGAACTGGCAACTCAGTGGGAGCAGGAGTTGAGCGGCAAACTGGCCGAGGGCTGGGACAAAGATATTCCGACCTTCAAAGCAGGTGAAGCGCTTGCGACCCGTGTCTCCGCTGGTAAAACCCTCAATGCCATTGCACCAAATCTGCCCAACCTGATCGGTGGTTCAGCCGACCTGGCCCCTTCCAACAATACCAATATGAAAGGCCTGGGCGATTTCAGCGGCACCGAGTCTGGTCGCAATATGCACTTTGGCATTCGTGAGCATGCAATGGGAAGCATCATCAATGGTATGGCCCTGTATGGCGGCCTGATCCCATTTGGCGCCACCTTCTTGATCTTCTCTGATTATATGCGCCCACCCATCCGATTAGCTTCATTGATGGGCATAAAAACTATCTATGTCTTCACCCATGATAGCATCGGTGTCGGCGAAGATGGCCCAACACACCAGCCTGTAGAGCAACTGGCAGCCCTGCGCTCGATCCCAGGCGTTACCGTCTTGCGTCCTGGCGATGCCAACGAGGCCGCCGAGGCATGGCGTGTCGCCATCACCCACAAGGGACCAGTGGCCCTGGCATTAACACGCCAGAACCTGCCTACCCTCGATCGCGAACAGTATCCAAGCGCAAGTAACCTTGCTAAAGGCGCATACGTGCTACTTGATAGTGAGGGGACACCGGATCTCATACTGATGGCCAGCGGCTCGGAGGTCTCTCTGGCACTTGATGCTGCGCAGCAATTGCGTCAGGAAGGCGTAGCTGTACGTGTAATAAGTGTGCCAAGTTGGGAATTGTTTGAAGAGCAGAGTACAGAATATAAAGCAACAGTCTTGCCGAAAAACGTCCGTGCTCGTGTAGCTATCGAGGCTGGTCGATCTCAGGGTTGGGAGCGCTATGTAGGCCTGGATGGTGATATTATTGCTCTGGATCACTTTGGGGCGTCCGCTCCTGCTAAAACCCTGTTCCAGGAATTTGGTTTCTCGGTAGAGAATGTTGTAAAGAGAGCAAAGGCTCTTTTGAACAAATAAAGATCGTAGTTACGAAAAATAACTTTATATGGTCTGGCTATACTGTGTATGACATAGTCAGACCAACTGGAAATGTTCAATAGTAAAGGAAGGTACAATCCCATGGCGAATCCTTTAACACAATTGCAGTCTGAGGGCCAGAGTGTCTGGTATGACAATATTGATCGCGCCCAACTCGCTTCTGGTCAGTTTCAGAAGATGCTGGCTGAGGATGGCGTTGTTGGTGTTACCGCCAATCCAACCATTTTTGAGAAGTCTATCAGCGCCGGTCATGCCTATGATGATCAGATTACCCAGTTGATCAAAGAGGGTAAGGACACCAGTGATATCTACGAAGCCGTTGTGATCAAAGATATCCGCACAGTGGCCGACCTCTTGAAGCCAATCTATGACAGTACAGAGGGCAAAGATGGTTATGTTAGCCTTGAGGTTTCTCCTGAGCTAGCTAATGATACTGAGGGCACCATTGCCGAGGCCAAACGCTTCTGGGGCATGGTAGAGCGCCCTAACTTGATGATTAAGATCCCTGCGACGCCTGCGGGCATCCCAGCCATCTACGAAGTACTGCGCAGCGGCATCAACGTCAATGTCACTTTGATCTTCTCGATGGATTCCTATCGCGATGTAGCCGATGCTTATATTCGCGCGCTTGAGGATCGCAATGGCCGAAGTGAAGATGTCAGTCATATCGCTTCTGTAGCCAGCTTCTTTGTCAGCCGTGTAGATACATTGGTCGACAAGCTGTTAGAAGATAAAATCAAAGCTAGCAACGATTCTGCTGAGAAAGAGCAGTTGAAGGCTCTGGAAGGTAAAGCGGCGATCGCTAATGCACGCCTCGTTTACCAGGACTTCAAACGCATCTTCAACACACCTCGTTTTGAGTCACTCAAACATGTCGGTGCTCATGTACAGCGTCCACTCTGGGCCAGCACCAGCACCAAGAACCCTGCTTATCGCGACGTGATGTATGCAGAAGAACTGATTGGTCCTGACACCGTTGATACAATGCCACTGGAGACCATTGTGAACTTCCGCGATCATGGTCAGGTGCGCAACAGTATTGAGGATGATATCCCTGGCGCCAAAGCAACCCTGGATACACTGGAGAAAAAAGGCATCCTTTATGCCGAGGTCACCAAACAGTTGCAGGATGAGGGCGTCAAGAAGTTCGCCGATTCCTTCCATCAGCTGTTCAAAGGGATCGAAGACAAGAAAAACGCCATCAAGGAATCCCAGCTGGCTGACTAGGTCATTCTGCGAATATAGTGTGTAGCATTTAGAAGCACCATTATATCTCCATCTCGGTTATGACGACTATATACCGAGATGGAGATATTCCTGAGTGCCCCATGTTTGCGCTATGATATCAAGCAAGCATCTAGCACAGTTCATGCTATGTGAATAGGAAATAAGTCCTGTACCCATAGACTCGATCTTAAGCCTATCCAGCGAGTCCCCCATCGCTGATGTTGACAAGACAGCAGGGGTAATCGCATGATAATGAGGAGACTTGCTTGAATATGGTATCATGCAAACCTATGGTAAAGGCTTCGAGATCCTGAATGCCTTACCAGTTCAGACCTGAATTCACCCTGCTCTAACCGTATATTAGTAGCAGGAACGTTGTGTACTCCAGGCCGTTCAATGAGTGAACGCCTTTAAAATACATGGTCAATTAACTGGCAAGCCCTTATGGTTCTTTTAAGTGTGCAGCCTGGTTGCTAAACACGAATCACGGATACCGATGTCCCAATATCGGTGATCATCTAGCAGAGCATCAAACGCTGGATACGACCCGTATTAAGAATACAGCGTCTTCAGACCAGTCAGCAGCGCTTGATGTCAAACCAACAATGGTCATCACACCTTTAAAAACACGTCATTAGTTGTAAGAAACTAAAACAAGTCATTAGGAGATATCACATGCCTCAGCGTAGCGTCGTCGAGGCGCCTAATCCTTTTCGCGAAGGATTACGCATTAAAGAGAGCCTTGAACCCTGTGTTATGGTCATCTTCGGTGCAACAGGCGACCTGACACACCGAAAATTGCTTCCAGCCCTTTACAATCTGGCGTTGGAGCATCCATTACCAGCGGGCTTCTCTGTCGTTGCATTTGCACGACGGCCTTATACAGACGAATCATTCCGCCAGCAGGCCCTCGACTCTATTAATCAATATTCTCGCCAAAAGCCGGTCAACCCCCAGGTCTGGGATAGTTTTGCGTCAGGCATCCATTACCTACAGTCAAATTTCCATGATCCCGAGGGCTATACAAAACTTAATCAACTATTGAATAAGCTCGATCAGGAACGTGGCACAAGCGGGAACCGCATCTTCTACCTGTCCACCCCACCTAGCCAGTATCCTGAGATTATTCAAAACCTGGGTGCCGCTGGCCTGAACAGGAACCGCAAAGGTTGGACACGTATTATCGTTGAAAAACCCTTTGGCCATGATCTCGCAACCGCTCGTGAGCTGAACCGTCAGATTGGTAAAGTCTTTAAAGAAGAGCAGATCTATCGCATCGACCACTATCTGGGTAAAGAGACAGTTCAGAATATCCTGGTTTTCCGCCTGGCCAATGGTATTTTTGAGCCAGTCTGGAACAGACGATATGTTGATCATGTTCAAATAACGGTGGCTGAAAATCTGGGTCTGGAAGGGCGCGCTGGCTATTATGAAGAATCAGGCGCCATTCGCGATATGATCCAGAACCATATGCTCCAGTTATTGACACTGGTGGCGATGGAACCCCCGATTGCCTTCGATGGTAATTCTGTGCGCGACGAAAAGGTGAAAGTGCTTCATGCCCTGCAACCATTGGTAGGACGCGAAGTACAGAATAATACGATCCGTGCCCAGTATGGTTCTGGTTGGGTTGGTGGGAAACAGGTTCCTGGTTATCTGCAGGAACAAGGCGTATCCCCCACATCTACCACCGAAACCTATGTGGCGCTAAAAACATTTATTGACAACTGGCGTTGGGCCGGGGTACCATTTTACTTACGCACCGGCAAACATCTGCCGAAACGCGTAAGCGAAATTGCTATTCAGTTCAAGCAGCCGCCACTCATGCTGTTCAAGGATCATGACACACAAGGACAGGTAGAACCCAATGTCCTTACCCTGCGTATCCAGCCAGATGAGGGTATCTCGCTCAAATTTGGCGCCAAGGTACCA
The DNA here is from genome assembly GCF_003967555.1 of Dictyobacter kobayashii. Lineage (GTDB taxonomy): Bacteria > Chloroflexota > Ktedonobacteria > Ktedonobacterales > Ktedonobacteraceae > Dictyobacter > Dictyobacter kobayashii. The sequence goes on along the minus strand of NZ_BIFS01000001.1, from coordinate 4,287,372 downwards.
GGCACCGATATGCAGATCCGTTCGGTGAATATGGACTTTTTCTATGGTTCATCCTTCGTACGTGAGCAGCCAGAAGCGTACGAGCGTCTCTTACTTGACGCAATGCATGGTGACTCAACGCTCTTCACACGTCGTGACGAAGTAGAGGCCGCCTGGTCGTTCGTACAGAACATTCTGGATGAATGGAAGAGTGCTCCACGCGATACGGTCCATACCTATGAGTCCGGCTCATGGGGGCCACAAGCCGCCGACGAATTCATCTGGCGTGATGGCCGCCGCTGGCGCCGCCCATAGTCGCGGCAAAAGCAAGCAAAGAACAGAGATAGCACAGTGTAGTCCTTTAGAACGACGAGGTTCAATGATGAAGGGTGTAGGAATGGCAATGGATAACTCCGCAACCCCAGGAATACATCTGCCCTGGGCAGGTAAAAAGGTCGACCAGGAACGAGTCGAAGACGAAATGTCAACTCTCTGGCGCCTGGCGTCCGACAACATGCGAATCAGTCAGAATATGAATGTACGTACCAGTGTGCTGAACTTTGTGATTTGTGCGCAGGATGTAGAATCGGCGCGCAAGGCCAGCACTATTTTACGTGATTTATCCAGCACTCATATCGCTCGAGTTACCCTTTTAATCCTCGATACGCGCAGTGATGCTCCATCAGATGTCTCAACCTGGATCACACTGCGCTCCTTCCCCATCATTTCTGACATTATGCGCCATCACTTTGAGCAGGTTACTGTCTCAGTGAGTGGCGCAGCTGTTCGCTATGTAGATAATATTGTCCAATCCCTGTTAAAACCTGATCTCCCCGTCTATATGTGGTGGCTCAATGATCTACCTGAGGACCATGGGATTTTCCATCGGCTAATTAATATTAGTACGCGGGTAATCATCGACTCAAGCCACTTTTTACAACCAGAGGAGCAAATTCAGGACGCTTCTTCTATCTTGCAACAGGCACCACATTGTGCACTAAGTGATCTCACATGGGGACGCGTTACGGCCTGGCGAGAATTGATCGCACAATTCTTTGATATCGCGGAATACCGGCCTTATCTGATGGGCGTAGATTCTATTGTGATAGAACATACTGTCGCCACTTCTACGCAGGCGCTTGATCATCATTCAAACCCGAAAAACCCTATCAGGGCCTTGTTACTGGCCGCCTGGCTAAAAACACGTCTGGGCTGGCAGCTATCAGAAAATGAAAGTGACAAATATCTTGATAATGACACTGGAACCTATTACTGGGATATGTCAGTACGGGATATGAAAAAAGTTGTCACGCAACCACTTTCCACTACGGTCGGGAAACGTACCAGCGTGCCACTAGAAGGTATTCGCATCTCGATTCAACCACGCTCGCTCGAAAAATCCGCCCTGGCACCCTTTGCCTGGTCCATATGACCAGCACTGTCGGAGGGAAACAGGCAACCTTTACTATTAAGCGTGTTGAAGATGACGATCATGTGCTTACTTCCGTCGAATTGCCGGGAAGCGCTCGCCCCCCAGAACCGTGAATATAGCAGCGACACACAAGGAAAGTGATCTGCTACACAATGAGTTAGAGATCATGGGACGCGATCACCTCTTTGAGGAGACGTTACATGAGGTGTTTGCCTTACTTGCGTAACGACAATTAGTACAACATTCTATTGGAGCATTGTATGGACGTTACCGTTTTTTCCGATGTAGAACAGCTCAGCCGCTCCGCGGCCGATTATATTACGCGTGTTGCCCGCGAAGCAATCGCGGCCCGCAACCGCTTTAGCCTGGCACTGTCAGGCGGTTCCACGCCCAAAAAGTTATATGGATTGTTGGCGACCGAGCCGTATCGCAGCCAGATCGATTGGTCCAAAGTAGAGATTTTCTGGAGCGATGAGCGCAACGTGCCACCGGATGATGCTGAGAGCAATTATCGCATGGCCAATGAGGTGATGCTGAGTAAGCTGCCAATTCCAGACGAGCATATTCATCGTATGCCAGCCGAGCAAGCTGATCGCGATGCGGCCTCCCTGGCACATGCCCATGAGATACAACGTGTCCTTGGCACAGAGGGGACACCCCGCTTTGACTTGATCCAGCTTGGCATGGGGCCTGAGGGCCATACCGCTTCACTCTTCCCTCATCAGCCATCATTGCATGAACAGCAACGCCTGATCATGCCGGTCTCGGTACCCAAACCACCACCTGACCGCTTGACGTTTACACCTCCGCTGCTCAATGCGGCAGCCCATGTTTTATTCCTGGTCACAGGAGCTGAGAAAGATGACGCCGTCAAGGCTGTCCTGGAAGGCCCCTATCAACCTGATGAGTATCCAGCCCAGATTGTGCGCCCCACGAATGGTGAGGTGAGCTGGATGCTTGATACGGCCGCTGCGGAAAAATTGAGCAAACAGAAGTAGGAGATATCCCATGGTAGAAATAGTCCCATCTATTCTGTCAGCCGATTTTACGCGCCTTGGTGAACAGGTACGGGCGGTGGAAGCGGCCGGGGCCCGGCGCATCCAGATTGATGTAATGGATGGACATTTTGTGCCCAATATCACCATGGGCCCAATGGTCGTTGAGGCCGTGCGCGGCTGTACCAGCGCGACGCTTGAAGCACACCTGATGATTAGCAATCCTCAGGAGTATATCGAGACGTTCGCGAAGGCGGGCGCGGACGTGATCATAGTCCACCAGGAGGTATCCCCCCATCTGCATCGCGTGTTAAAGCAGATTAAAGCGGCTGGCAAACAGGCCGGGGTAGCAATTAACCCGTCGACACCAGTCTTTATGCTGCAGGATATGCTTCCGTTTTGTGATCTGATCCTGGTAATGACAATCAATCCAGGCTTTGGTGGCCAGGAATTCATTCCTGAAACATTGCCAAAAATTGAGACGTTACATCGGATGCTGCAGCAGCGCAACCTGAAGTGTGATATTGAGGTCGATGGTGGCATTAATGCTGAGACGATTCCTCAAGTCGTACATGCAGGAGCTAATCTGCTGGTGGCAGGTTCAGCGGTGTACAATAATAAAGAGAGCGTCGAACAGACAATGGAAAAATTACGACGCGCTATCCCGAACGAAGCTTAACGCGAGGATACGAGCACCACTCGTATTCATGCGCATCTAACAGGAAGGGCTGCTGGTCAAACAGACCGCAGTCCTTCCTCGTTTAATATTATTAGAACTGTTAACCAGACACATGTTACTCATCTCTACCATGTTGGTCATCTCTCTATAAAGGAAGGAATTCTTATGTACGACGATATTACCGATGTACCAGGCATTCGGGTCGGCCACGATACCAATCTTGAAGCAGGGACCGGCTGTAGTGTTATTATATGTGACACAGCTGCAGTGGGTGGAGTAGATGTGCGCGGTGGTGCTCCAGCCACCCGAGAAACCGATCTTTTGAACCCACTATGTATGGTTGATGAGGTTAATGCCGTTTTATTGACCGGTGGAAGCGCATTTGGACTGGATGCGGCCAGCGGCATTGTGCGTTATCTGGATGAACGGGGTATTGGGTATGATGCCGGGGCCGCACGTGTGCCAATAGTTCCCGGAGCAGCCATTTTTGACCTGCCACTGGGATCAGCAACGATTCGGCCAGATAGTGCGGCTGGCTACCGGGCCTGTGAACAGGCCAAAACTGGTCCGATTGAGCAAGGCAACGTAGGTGGAGGGACAGGGGCGACCGTAGGCAAAATGCTGGGTCCAGATTTTGCCATGAAAGGTGGACTTGGCTCAGCCAGTATGGAACTTGCCGGCGGTATTGTGGTTGGGGCCATCGTCCTGGTTAATGCCCTGGGAGATATTATCGATCCGCAGACACAACAGGTTGTGGCCGGCACCCGCAATATAGCTGGAAAGAGCACGGGACCGAGCAATTTATTTGGGAATACGACCATAGCCGTCGTCGCTACCAATGCTACTCTGAGCAAAGCTCAGGTTAATAAAGTGGCGCAAATGGCACACGATGGTATGGCGCACGTCATCCGACCTGCACACACCATGTTTGACGGCGATACCGTATTCGCACTGGCATTAGGAGACAGGACATCAGCAACACAGCAAGACACCGCAACCGCTGCACTACATGTGAGCACGTTAGGAGCGGCAGCAGCAACAACGCTGGCGCGAGCGATTGTGAAAGCAGTGCGCCAGGCAAGCGATTTGCATAATGTTCCAGCAGCCAGTTCTTTATTATAAAAAGTTAAAAAGTATCATTCTTGGTGCGCGTGTGCGAACTCCAATTCTGTATGTCATGGTTGTAGCATTACAAATAACACGATGCCTCCACCAATCAGCATCAGCAAGACACATCCCATAATAACCAGAGCAAACATATAGCTACGCGAAGTAGCCAGTATATCTGGTACGACACCCGCGTTACGGCGTTCAGGTCGTATAGGGAGCTCTCGTTTTGCGGTCAGGGTTTTTAAACCGCCGGTAGCCAGGTCCCAGGAGTGGGTTGCAAAATCCAATGCATGCTCATGATCCGCCTGATGAGAGCTTGCCGATGCCACGTTCGAGGAATTATTCGAGGGCATAGCAGGGGGAGACGCCAATGGTTTTTCGGGCATCGAGTGGGTGGGAGAGATCATTTGTGGCCGGCGAGGCACTGTTCTCTTGGATCGCGCATCAGGACTAGGCAACGTCACAGCTTTTCTCCGCTAGGGCACTTACATACCAACCGCATCAACAAGGGACAGCTTACAACGTACGCACTACAGCATTTTTGTCCGACTACTCTTAATTGTAGCGATATGTCTGAGTTTCGCAAGGGAGCTATGACTAATGGGGGAATATTCACGAGCAAAGCTTAGCTGACAGGAGGTGCATCAGCGTTTTTGAGTAGCTCAAAGACCGATGCTAAAATACGTCCTGTCGCCCCCCAGATATGATAATCATCATAATCATAGAAATGCACTGTTCGGGTCAGCCCGTTGCGCGTCCATTGCTCGGTATGGGCGATGGAGGGATCGGCCAGACGCTCCAGGGAGGCGATTAAGAGCTCATCGACCTCGCTCTCTTGCAATACCAGCCTACCCAGGCCGGCTGGCAGGTACGCCACCACCGGGTAATCAAGTAATTGCTAACGACGGTGAAAACCGGTGGCAACACACCAAGTGCCTCCACGCGCGCTGGCTCCAGGCCAATCTCCTCATGGGCTTCACGCAAAGCCGTCATGATAACTGAATGGTCTGATGGATCAACTTTTCCACCGGGAAAGGCAATTTCACCACTGTGAGCACGTAACGTACTGGCACGACGAATCAAAGCCAGTTGCAACCTACCATCTTCCACAAAAAATGGAAGCAGCACTGCTGCTTTGCGTGCATGCTCCTGGTGTCCCTCAATCGTATCTATAAGCGATTCGGCCTGCTCAACAGGCGTCAGACGCTTGCGCAGAACTCGTAAGACCTCTGCAGTATTCGTAAAATCCAACACATCCATACTGTTATTGTAGCATATTTAAGAGGGGCTTGCGCCGCTGTGATACAATCTGAGACATAAAAAACATCGGAGAGATTTGCAAAAAGGTTATGCATTGCCTTGCAATCGGTGAGAGCATTTGGTATAATAGAGAGTATCGAGTGGGGTATGCTTACATTCAGGCGTCATTGTCTTATGTATGATGGCGTACTGCCTGCGAGTATCGTTTCGTATCACCGTTCTGTAAAGCAAACATTAGGTTATAAAGATATTCTTAGCAAAGGCTGAGGTATCGGAAACCGAAACGATGACCGCCTGAGCACCTCCTCCGATTTAGCCCAAGTCCGATGGTACACTCCCCAGGGTCCCAACGTGCAGTGCAAGCTATATTATTGTTCTTACTGTTTAGAGAACAATAATATGGATATGGTCGGTTCGGCATGACTGGCAACATAGGCAGCACAGAATCAAGAAGGGTGGAATGGGTGTAATATCGTAGACGAGGCAAAAACCGTGGATCGAAGGGGTTAACTACCCATGCATGCACAAAAGCACGGCGACCTTTCGACAATGCCAGCGGCAAATCAAAACAGCGGGCGGGTACAGACGATGATCGAAGGAAATGACCTACAAGGGCAAAACAACAGCAACCCCGAAGAGATGGAAGAATTTAACCAGAACGAAATGGCAGCGTTGCTGGCAGAATCAGCGAATCCCATCAGCATCAAACGAGGTGATGTAGTCGAGGGCGTTATCGTGCGTATCGACCAGGACGAAATCCTGGTGGATATTGGCCTCAAATCAGAAGGCGTCCTCTCAACAAAAGAGTTGCCATCCAGTGGATATGGCTCTTTTAGCGAACTGCACCTCAATGACAAAGTTCTGGTCTATGTCATTCAGCCAGAAACTTCGGAGGGCCATGCTGTCCTCTCATTGAAGAGGGCCAACACCGAGCGCCAGTGGCGTATCGCAGAAGAACAGTACAAAAACAACGAGCTTCTCAAAGCGAAAGTCATCGATTATAACAAAGGTGGCTTGATTGTTGACGTAGCGGGAATTCGTGGCTTTGTACCGATATCTCAAATTCTGAACCTCAAACGGGAAGAAGTCGCAGCTGGTGGTGAAAACCAGGAGACTGCGGCCAAACTTCAGGGAATGAAGGACAAAGAGCTTCAGTTGAAAATTATCGAGATTAATCGAGCGCGCAACCGCTTGATCCTCTCGGAGCGTCTGGCAGTCCAGGAATGGCGTCAGCGCCGTCGCGAGGAGTTGCTCGACGAGCTGAAAGCTGGCGAGGTCCGTAAGGGTGTGGTAAGCAACCTTGCTAACTTCGGTGCCTTCGTAGACCTTGGTGGCGCAGACGGACTGGTTCATATCAGCCAGCTAGCCTGGAGCCGTGTCAACCATCCTAGCGAAGTGTTGCACGTCGGACAGGAAGTTGAAGTACAGGTCTTGAGTGTTGATAAAGACAAAAAGAAAATCGCACTCTCGATCAAACGTGCTGAGGTTGATCCCTGGACGACCGTTGAGCAGCGCTACACACCGGGACAGGTTGTCACTGGTACTGTGACAAAGATTGCTCCCTTTGGAGCCTTTGCGCGCATTGAAGATGGCATTGAGGGCTTGATCCATCTGTCCGAGCTAACCCCCGGTACAGATCCCAAGTCGGTGCTACATGAAGGCGCACAATTGCAGTTGCGCATCCTGCGCATTGACGCCGAGCGCCGTCGCCTTGGTCTCAGCTTACGTCAGGCTGACGAAGTTGATGCCAAAGAGGCTGCGACCGAGATCCCTGAGCAGGAAGAGGTCGAGACCGAAAGTGTAACAACCCCTGAGTTGCCGAGTGAGGCGCCAGTAGCTGAAACACCAGCTGCTCCCAGCACTCCTTCTCTGGAGTCACTGCCAGCACATACGGAAACGGCTCCTTCAAAGCGTGATCGCGGTGAGCAGCGCCGTGAGCGCCAGGATCGCTCCAGTGAAGGTGGGCATGACGAGGGTGAGTTAACCGCGATGGCTGAGGCCTTCCGCGCAGCCGCTCGCCAGCGTTCAGCCAAGGAAGATACCGATACTTCCGAGCAGTAAGTAAATACTAACCGTTCACGTAGACGTCACTTGTAAGAGAACCTCCCTGTAGTCTTTCTTTGAAAGATTTCACAGGGAGGTTCCTTATAATTATCAACCGGAATTCAGTGTATAATAGGCATTGTAGTTAAAAGAATACCAATATTGTTCTTGACGTTACAAAAAGAGTTGTAGTATGATGAAATACGCAGCTCATAAAGCGATCACAAGTTCCCTTCTACATTCATCAGCAAAAAGTAGTTGGTGAACATATAGATGATATCCACTCATTTTTGTTGTAGAATAAAGGATAATCAAATCGCGTGTTTCCAGTGACAGTGACGATGGAGGGACAACGATCTTGGCTGAGGCACTCTGCGCAGCCGCTCGCTTGTCAACGCATCAAAGAAGATACGGAGGCATCTAGATAGACAAGGTTTCTTGGCTGTTGGAGCACATCGTACCTGAACAGATGATCTCGCGACCTCTCCACTGTGTGCATCTATACGAATGCAGTGTAGAGGTCGATTGTTTCTCAGTAAGAAGGTTGAGCGTTTATTGACAGACGGGAGGCTACAGTTGTTATCCTTGACGCTGTATGATGGGTGTTGTATGATGAATCACATAGTTTACCTGAGCGACACAGAGGGCTCGGTTCCACCCTCTGCCAATGAAAGGGGGTGACAAACAGGTGAACGATAGAGACAGATTTGATAAGTTCACAGAGCGAGCCAGAAAAGTTCTGAGCCTCGCACAGGAGGAAGCCCAGCGCTTCCAACATAACTATATTGGGACAGAGCACCTCCTCCTCGGCCTTGTACGTGAGGGCGAAGGTGTTGCTGCAAAAGTACTTGCAAATCTCGGCGTTGAACTCAACAAAGTTCGTAGCGCCGTTGAATTTATTATTGGTCGTGGCGACCGTATTGTTCTGGGTGAAATTGGCCTGACGCCACGTGCCAAAAAGGTAATCGAGCTAGCAGTTGATGAAGCTCGCCGCCTGAATCATCATTATATCGGGACAGAACACCTCTTGCTTGGTCTGGTCCGTGAGGGTGAAGGTATCGCGGCAGGTGTCCTTGAGAGCCTGGGCGTCAACCTGGAAAAAGTGCGTACGCAAACCATTCAGGTGCTCAGTCAGTCTGGCACTCCTCATGAGCGCGACGCCAAACATTCGAAAACCCCCACCATTGATCAGATGGGTATTGACCTGACGGCAGCCGCTCGCGCGGGTACACTCGACCCCGTCATTGGACGTCATCAAGAAATTGAACGCGTTATCCAAATTCTTTCCCGGCGCAACAAAAATAATCCGGCTCTCATCGGCGAACCCGGTGTTGGTAAAACAGCCATCGTTGAAGGTCTGGCCCAGCGTCTGATCTCCGGCGAGGTTCCAGAAACACTTTCGGGCAAGCGTCTACTTACACTGGACGTCGGCTCCCTGGTGGCTGGTACCAAATACCGCGGTGAGTTTGAAGAGCGCTTGAAAAAAATCATAGAAGAGATTCGCAATAGCCGCGACTGCATCATCTTTATCGATGAAGTTCATACCCTGGTGGGTGCGGGTGCTGCTGAAGGGGCTGTGGATGCAGCCAATATCCTGAAGCCTGCCCTCGCTCGTGGCGAATTGCAATGTATCGGTGCAACCACACTCGATGAATATCGCAAGTATATCGAGCGCGATGCTGCACTCCAACGCCGCTTCCAGGAAGTGATTGTCCGTGAGCCAAGCGTCGAAGAGACCGTTGAGATCCTCAAGGGTATCCGCGAACGCTATGAGCAGCACCATCGCCTGATTATCACAGACGAGGCGCTGAAGGCCGCGACCGATATGGCCAGTCGCTATATCACCGATCGCTTCATGCCGGATAAAGCTATCGATCTGATCGATGAAGCTGCTAGCCGCGTGCGGATGCAGAACTCGCTGGCTCCTCTGAACCTTAAAGAGGCAATGAAGGGTCTTGAGTCTGTGCTGCGCGAGAAAGAGGCAGCTATCCAGCAACAAGAATACGAACTGGCAGCGGAACTGCGGGACCGCGAAGTAAAGTTGCGAGATCGTATTGCTAAACTTGAGTCTGGTTGGCACAAAGAACGTGGGAATGAGAAGCCAACGGTTGGCGAAGAGGAGATCGCACAGATCGTCTCGATGTGGACCGGGATCCCTGTGATGCGTATCGCTCAGGAAGAATCACAGCGGCTCCTACAAATGGAAGATGCTCTCCACGCTCGCGTGATCGGTCAGAATGAAGCAATCGAAAAGATTTCACGTGCTGTGCGCCGCGCTCGTGCCGGCCTGAAAGATCCGAAGCGCCCTATCGGCTCCTTCATCTTTATGGGTCCCACTGGTGTTGGTAAAACAGAGCTGGCCAAGGCACTGGCTGAATTTATGTTCGGCAGTGAAGAGTCCTTGATCAAAATTGACATGTCAGAGTTTATGGAGCGTCACGCGGCCGCGCGTCTCGTGGGTGCCCCTCCTGGATATGTTGGTTATGAAGAGGGCGGTCAGTTGACCGAGGCGGTTCGCCGTAAATCCTATAGCGTGATCCTGCTCGACGAAATCGAAAAGGCTCACCCGGATGTCTTCAATATGCTGCTCCAGATTCTGGAAGATGGTAAGTTGACAGATGCCAAGGGTCGTACGGTCGATTTCCGCAATACCATTATCATCATGACATCAAACGTTGGTGCCGCCCTCTTGAATAAAGAGGCCTCGATCGGCTTTAAGCAGTCGAAAGATAAGCTGAAAGCCAACCAGGCAGACTATGATGCGATGAAGGGTAAGGTACTCGGTGAATTGAAGAATACCTTCAAGCCAGAGTTCTTGAACCGTATTGATGAGGTCATTGTCTTCCATTCCCTGCGTATGGAAGAGATGTACTCTATCGTCGATCTGTTGCTGAACCGTGTACGTGCACAGCTCACTGAACAGCAGATTGAACTGGTGGTTCCACAGAACGCTAAGGACTTCTTGATCGACAAGGGCTTCGATGCGCAGTATGGTGCCCGTCCTTTACGCCGCACTATCCAGCGTATGGTTGAAGATCCGTTGGCGGAAGGCTTGCTGCAAGGCAAGTTCCATCCTGGCGATCTGGTAGAGGCAAGCATTGTTGATGATGATCTTGCCCTGCAGGTTCGTAACCGCATTGAGCAGTTGCCACCACCCGCATCGGCTACCCAGAAGCAGCCCTCTCGGCTGGCGGCGAAGGTAGCACAAATACAGACGCCTGATCAGAACAGAGGGGACGTGACAAAATCACGTCCCCTTTTCTCTTCTTTTCTCTCTTGCTCTTAAAAGCATTTGAAAACGCCGTTGACTCAACTCCTTATTTTTAAACATTTCTTACAGCCATAAAACACCAGCGGCTCCTAATAACTAGATTGCAGATCTGTACATGGCAAAAATTCGCACAAAATATGTCTGCCAGCAATGTGGCGGGGAACATAGCAAATGGATGGGAAAATGTCCCGACTGTGGGGCATGGAATACGCTAGAGGAAGTTGTAGATGTTCCGCAAAGTCCCGCTCAACAGCGGCGACAGAGTTTGCTGGGTGTTTCTCCTTCCTCGAATAATCATCATGCCCATACTCCAATTGTTCTTCCTCAAATTAAACCGTTAGTACAAGAGCGTATCCCTGTAGGCTATCCAGAGATGGATCGGGTATTGGGAGGCGGCCTGGTGCCTGGCTCGTTGATTTTAATTGGTGGCGAACCTGGCATTGGTAAATCTACGCTGCTCTTACAGGTATCGGGTGAGATTGCCAAAAATGTCGGGCCGGTACTCTATGTCTCGGGCGAAGAATCTATTGAGCAGATTAAGATGCGCGCGGAGCGCCTGGATATCACGGGCGAGCAGCTCTACCTACTGGCCGCCGTTGAGCTGGATCTGATCATTGAGTCGGTCAATCGACTTAAACCAGCTTTGGTGATTGTGGATTCCATTCAAACGGTGCTGGCCAACCATCTGACAGCGGCTCCGGGTAGTATCAGCCAGGTGCGCGAATGTACGCTGCAATTAATGCAGCTGGCCAAAACTTCTCAGATACCGGTCCTGGTGATTGGACACGTGACTAAAGAGGGTACGGTGGCGGGACCAAAGGTGCTCGAACATATCGTGGATGCGGTATTGTACCTGGAAGGTGAGCGCTATCACTCCTATCGTCTGTTGCGTGGCGTGAAAAATCGCTTTGGGGCCACACACGAGATCGGGGTCTTCGAGATGCATGGTGAGGGATTGATCGAGGTGACAAATCCTTCAGCGGTCTTTCTCTCCGATCGGGCAACCAATGCCAGTGGCTCTGCGGTAGTCGTGAGTATGGAGGGTACCCGACCTTTATTGGTCGAAGTTCAGGCCCTGGTTACTCCTAGCAATTTTGGTAATCCACGCAGTACCGCTAATGGTATCGATCATAATCGCCTGGTAATGCTGATGGCAGTATTGACCAAACGCGTTGGCCTGGCGGTGGGTGGACACGATGTCTATGCGAACGTGGTGGGGGGGTTCAATATTGAGGAACCATCGATCGACCTTGGGGTAGCCGCGGCGATCGCCTCCAGTTATCGTGAGAAGCTGATTCCGGCCGATATGGCCCTTATTGGTGAGGTTGGGCTCTCTGGCGAGTTACGGGCCGTCAGCCGCCTTTCATTGCGTGTACACGAGGCCGCCAAGTTAGGCTTTAAACGTTGTTTGATCCCATCTGCCGGTCAGGGAACACGGCTACGCAATGAAATAGCTGAGTCAAATCAGTCAGGCGAGTTCAAAGTTATTACCGCCAGTACACTAGCTGTGGCACTGGAGATTGCACTTCATTAAAAACAGGAAAGGAGGTAGAATTTCTGGCAATTTGTATCTGTAATACAAGCACCATACGCAACATCACAGAGAAGTCTATTGCCTCCAACTTAAAAACGGTGTATACTGCATATTCGACGTACCCTACCTATGTAGCATGTATTGTCGGTTAGTTTACGCTAAAAGAAAGTTTAAAAGCTTTATACTATATACTATAGTATAAAGAGCAGAACATTTTCTTTTCAAAAATGTTTTTCAGGCGTAGCAACAAAATCATTCGTCAATTCGTATACTTTTTAAAGGTCGTTTGCTCAATAGGCACGTAGTTCTTTTAGACAGCAGGCCAAAGTTTCATTTTATCTGGAATTATCATTTATCATTTTTTATTAATACCAGACCTGCCAATCAGACAAAGAAATAGCGTTGACCTCTTGAGCTTAGAAAACGCACGTCCACGTGCTTTGCTTTGGAGGATGCAGGGATGTCAGTGAACACCGTTACCCGCATCATAGGAGCGCTGGTCGCAATCGGGGCAGCGATCAGTATTTCGTTGTATAGGGCGACAACATTAGCGCCTTTACCACTTCCTGTGCCATGGGTCATTGCTATTATTGCCACCGTCAGTGCTATTGCCGCATTTATTATCACCCCGTATATTACAGTCATTCCCTTTCAATGGATTAGCAACAAGATTCGTGCCGCTTCGGCCAGCGATCTGGTTGCGGCCGCGATTGGATTGGCCATCGGACTTATCCTTGCTGTCTTATTAGCGATCCCTTTACAGTACCTACCTTTCGGACTGGGCCAGATTACTCCATTTCTGGGCGCGGTCATCTTTGGCTATATTGGCCTGACAACCGCCGTCCTACGTAAAAGCGATATCGCCCATCTCTTTCAATCAACTGTAGCTCGCCGCCGCGAGCGAGATCGCGATGAGGATCGTGAACGCGGTGAGCGGGGTAAGAAACGCGATCAGGAGAAAGAGGTTGCTGCACACCCCACTCCCCTGTCGTTACAGATCTTGCTGGATACCAGTACCATTATCGATGGTCGCATCGCTGATATCAGCCAGACGGGTTTTATCACAGGTACCCTGGTTGTGCCACGCTTCGTCTTGAATGAGTTACAGCGCATCGCTGACTCAGCCGATACGATGCGCCGCAATCGTGGCCGTCGTGGACTTGAGATTTTAAATCGCCTGCAGAAAGATGCGACAGTACCCATAGAGATCGTGGATACCGATGTTGAAGGGATCGCCGATGTCGATGGCAAACTGGTGAAGATAGCTCGCGATCAGCATTGTCCGATTATTACCAATGATTTTAATCTCAATCGCGTTGCCGAGTTGCAAGGCGTCAAGGTGCTAAATATCAATGAACTGGCCAATGCGATCAAACCGGTCCTCTTGCCAGGAGAAGATATTCACATTAAAATTATGCAGGATGGTAAAGAACTCGGACAGGGCGTTGGCTATCTGGATGATGGGACAATGATCGTGGTAGAAAATGGACGGCAGTTCATGAATATGACGATTGAGGTTACGGTGACACGTGTGCTGCAAACTGTGGCCGGTCGCATGATCTTTGCCCATCCTAAACAACAGTTCAATGCCAGTAGCGCACCAGCAGCGCCACAATCAACCTTGAAGCAAAGGCAAGCCTGATCCGCAGGCAGATCGCATTCTACATAGAGCACCCTTTGCGGTGCTCTTTATTTTTATGGAGAGGGAGTACAGGTAGCAACCTACCTCCACACATACTATGCAAGAGAAATCAGCTGTTATTATCGTTGCCGCCGGGGCCAGCCGACGCATGGGCAGGGATAAGCTTTGGATCCCGCTGGCTGGGCGTATTACGCTCGCACGCACGATTGATGCGTTCCAATATGCGCCACAGATCGATAGGATTGTGCTGGTGGTCAGTGCGGAGCGCCTGGCAGAAACACAGCAGCTCTGTCAGCAGGAGGCGTGGGATAAGGTGTGCGCCATCGTGCCCGGCGGTGCTCGCAGGCAGGACTCAGTCTGCCAGGGGCTGGATACGCTGGCTACGATGCAGCCAGCCTGCCGTTGGGTGATGATCCACGATGGGGCCCGGCCATTTGTGAGTACCAGCGTGATTGAAGCGGGATTGACTATGGCACAGGAACACCTGGCGGCCATCGCCGCCGTCCCGGTGAAAGATACCATCAAACAGGTCCGTGACGGCAAAATCCTGGATACGCCAGATCGCGCTCTACTCTGGACCATTCAAACCCCCCAGGTATTTTCTTTCCCACTCATTCACGAGGCCCATCATTCGCCCTTAGCTAACAACGATGCAACGGATGACGCCCTGCTATTGGAACGACTGGGACACCATGTGGCGATCTTCCCCGGCTCCTATATCAACATTAAAATCACAACGCAGGAAGATCTACTCTTCGCTGAAGCGTGCTTAAAAGGACAAACATTATGACAACTCGTATTGGTTCTGGCTATGATGTACATGCATTCGCACCGGGACGACCACTCGTTCTGGGTGGTGTTACGATCCCCCACGAAGCGGGCCTGGCAGGACATTCAGATGCCGATGCCGTTATTCATGCTATTGTGGATGCGCTCTTAGGAGCCGCGGCTCTGGGAGATATTGGGCAACACTTTCCATCCAGTCCGCGCTGGAAAGATCAACCCAGTACAGTCTTCCTGACCTATACCGTTGATCTGTTGCGCCAGCATCACTGGTCGATTGGCAATGTCGATGCGACAATCGTCGCGGAGCGACCCAAAATGTCGCCCCATATCCAGGCGATGCGTGCCCACCTGGCCGAGCATCTTCAGCTCTCACTGGACCAGGTCAGCGTGAAAGCCACCACCACCGATGAACTTGGCTTTACCGGCCGGCGCGAAGGTATCGCCTGCACAGCCGTAGCCCTGATCGAAAAAGACTGATCCTATAATGTGATACTTAAAAATTATTTATAGCGTGATGCCGAAAATGCTAGAAGGGCATTTTCGGCATCACGCTATAAATAATGATCGGGCGCGCCAGTGCACTTCCGCAAAGGAGATGAGAATATGAGGATGGAAAGCATGCCTGCCTCATCGGGGCTTGCTACCCTCAAAATCTTTATAGATTTCATCCGTCTTGGCAGCCATAATAAAATCGTTGCGATGCAGGCCGTGAATCTTATGTGTCCACCAGGCCACACCCACAGAGCCCCATTCGGTCAAAATAGCTGGATGGTGTCCTTCGTCCTCGGCTAAACGACCAACTTTCTGGGTAAAAGAGAGCGCGGCAACAAAGTCTTTGAATTTGTAGACGCGCTCCAGGCGTTTGATATTATCACGCTCCATGATAATCCAATTTGGAACCTGCTTCTGGTAGAGGATGGCTTCCGCCTCGGTCACTTTAGCAGCGCCCACACGACAGACTTCACACTTCATCTGTGTTAATTCATCCATAGCTTGCCCACCTTTAATGTAGAGACAATAAAAGGATATATCATCGCAGCTTTTACTGTTTGTTTTGCACACCTATTAATCAGATGCAAGATACCAGCGAAGGATGAGACACGCTGCTAGCTTTCTTTCACAGGAGCGGCTTTGCTCTCTGGACTCTTCACTTCAGGCTTGCTCGCAGATACCGTTTCTTTCTTCTCACCAGAAGACATTAACATTTGAACGGCTTGAGATGGATTGGTAGGGACCTTGTTCAAAGTTTCATGCAATTTTGAGATGTCATCAGCTGGCACGTGCGACATAAATTTGTCTTTTGCATTCTTCGCTTCTCCAGCCGTTTTCCCAGCATTACGAGCCAACGATTGTAATGTTTTCGGGCCGAATAAGGCCAGTGCAATACCAGCAATGATCAGGAATTCAAAGAGATGCGGCATCACTATACTCCTTCGCAAATGGCACCTGTGCCAACTATTTTACTCCAACACTGCTATTCTACCACAGGCTAAACGACCATCGTGCTCTCACAATTTGAGACCACAGAAATATCTATTTTTTAGCCTGTAGAGGCCCCAAAAAAGCGGGGGAAGCTGTTCATTAGTAGGCAGAGAGTAAACTGAAGGATGTTATAAATGGTCTTGTACTCTATCGGATAGGATAGGTTACAGTAAACCGGCCGCTTTCTAACTATCTCCAGGTTTACCACACTCAGGCATTTCCCCACCTACAAGCTGAGTGTGCTGATCGCGTCCCCCCAGAACGTTGATCAGTCTCTATTTCTTTTAAGAAATTATTACCTGCTTGTGGTCATTTTCCCAATTCGGTCGCTATTGTGGTTTAGAGAATGATAAAACATGTACCAATTTAGGCTACCAATTCTAAGGCTTTATCATGCTCCAACCAGTGACATGGTATGATGGAAGTATTGAAAGATCATAAAAAAGATTAAGAAGAGAGCTTTGACGGAATGCAACAATCAGTAAAACCACAACAACCAGGCGGCAATTCACAGATTCATACTATTATGATTACCGCGATCACGCTCTTTGCTCTGTCAGGAGCAATTCTAGGCTTTGCTGTGGGTGCCTTCACCCATCCACGCCCCACCCAGATCACAACGAACACGTCAGGGACTGACAAAAAGCCTGTTCCAATAACAAAAGCCAAAACTCCCACACCCTCCCCGACCGCAACGATTACAAACACGCAACCGCTAGGCTGTCCGGATATAGTAACGAGCTTCAACAATCTTAATGGTACAACCACCATTAACCTCATTGCCAAGCAAAAAACGGTGGGGACATGCGGCGATCCCAAAACAGAAGCCAATATGACCAGTGACGGTATTACCTGCCGCATATTCCTGGCAAAAGCTGTAGACAAACACCCGGCAATTGATGGCTCTGATGTCGCACTCTTTAAAGATATTACCAGGTATTCTGGCACCTTCCCTCATGAAATCGCTGGCATAGCTCTTAGCAATGGAGGGTCACTAACGCAACCTTGCATGCAAGGGCAAGCAAGCTGGACGTTCACTTTATCACCAACGTTAGATAAAGGAAAATACTACATTGTCGGCCTGACAGGCAATCCTGCACACTATAACTACAGCTGGTCGGCACAATTGACGAAATAGCCGCTGGCGATTAGAGAAGCATTCCACCATTGGCTCCAACAAAAGAAGCACTGACCAGAATAAGGTCAGTGCTTCTTTTTAGAACATGAACTACACATCTCAACTTAAATCTGTGCACCAATGCCCTCAACGATGCCCATCACAAGTTGGGCAAATTTGGTGCGGACAGCATCTGCGGTGGAGAGGACCTCGGCATGATTGACCTCGGCGGTTTCGTTGCCGGTGGCGCTATTGGTGATCAGGCTGATACCCAGCACACGCATACCAACCTGGCGCGCAACAATGGTTTCGGGAGCGGTAGACATACCCACCGCATCGGTTCCAATCATGCGTAAGAAGTTCAGCTCGGCCGACGTTTCGTAGCTGGGTCCAGCCACCATAGTATAAACACCTTCGTGAAGGGTAATTTCTGGATGGCGTCTCGCCACCTGCTGCGCCAGTGTACGTAGCTCAGCGTCATAGGCTTTACCAACCGCTGGGAAGCGCTCGCCCAGTCGCTCATCGTGGGGTCCCACCAGCGGACTGGCTCCGGCCAGGCCCGGCATATAAATATGGTCACGCAAGAGCATAAAGTGTCCTGGTTGATAGGCTGGATTGACTCCCCCGGCCGCATTGCTGACAAGCAGCGTCTCTGCGCCCAACAGGCGCATCACACGTACAGGCAAAGTGGTCAGCTGCACCGGATGCCCCTCATAGAAATGGAAACGGCCCTGCATGGCAACCACAGGCACTCCGGCCAGGGTTCCAATCAAGAGTCGGCCAGCATGCCCAACCACCGTTGATTGCGCGAAATGCGGAATCTCGCTATATGGTAGCGCCACTGCGTCACGGATCTCAGTGGCGAGGTCGCCCAGCCCTGACCCCAGGATGATCGCCAGCGCAGGCTTAACATCGCTATGTTGCCGAATCGCCTGCGCGGCTTCCAGTGCCTGATCATAAAGCATAATTTCATTGCCTCCTTTACATAATGGCTACAGGATAGCACACAAGGAGGGCATAAAACTATATATTATTTGCCCTGGGTACTGACCAGCTGACAATAAAACTGGGTGGTCGAAATATGCGCATGTCCCAATAATTCTTGAACGGAGCCAAGGTCCATACCACTATCAAGCATGAGCATAGCGAAGGAATGGCGCAACTTATGCGGCGTCAGATCCTCAATACCAGCCCGGCGCGCATATCCTTTGATGATTAACCAGAAACCCTGCCGTGTCAGGCGATCACCGTGATGATTCAAAAACAAGGCCTGCTCATTGGCATGGCGCGTGCAATGGGGACGGGCACGCGCCAGATAAAGCTCAAGCACATTCATCGCGGCAGATGTAAGCGGTAAAAGGCGCACATTGCCACGCGCACCAGCACATTTGATAACAGCATCTTGCGCACAAAAGTCATCAACGTCCAGCGAGACCAGTTCAGAAGTACGAATACCAGTCGCATAGAGGAGATGGAGCATGGCCAGATCGCGCATTCCCATGGGGTATCGTTCTCGACCAATTGAAAAATGGTCTGCACCTGTTCAGCACTCATCACCTGGGGCAGATCCCTTTCAATAGGCGGGAGCAAAACCCTGCCGATGGATCGCGGTCTAACAGACCTTTCTGGCAGAGATAGCGAAAAAATGACTTATACGCGGCCAGCTTACGGGCAATCGTGGTAGGGCGATATACCTGCGCATCACGCAATTGCTGGATATAATTAGCTAAATGATCATGGGTTACATATAACCAGGTAGTGATCTTCAGGGCCATCATATGGCTGCATAGCTGACCTAAATCATTGCGATAGGCCATAATAGTATTGTGGCTCCCACTACTACGTTCTACTTCCCCATTGGCAAGCGAGGTAACGAATTCATCAACAGCTTCTTGCAACATAACACACTTCCCACACCTATTCATTTGCTAAAGTAGCGACTTACCTGTTTTCCTTACTAGAGTTGTTGCCAGTATAATAGATACATGCAATAGATGCAAGTTGACTAGTACATACAGTTATATGTTTGACAAGATTATACGCAGTAGGCTGGCAGAGATCTTGTGCCAGATGACCTCCGCCTTTTTTCTTAGAAAGTGCTATAATGGACTAACGTTCGTGCTTTATGCACGTTCCCTTGAAGGTTACTACCCAACAGGTATAGTTACGCTCTCATTATAGGGTCAGAGGAAGACGCTATAACCGGGGTCGTATCAATACGATACTTGTCCATATGCATATGCGAGTCGATATCATCAAACTCGTTTCGTGATAAGGAGAGAGAGTAGGAATGGCTAAACTGCAAGATTTGTTTACGCAGGCACATCGCGCGCAAAGCGGTGGTGGTATGGGCTTCCTGGGCAAAAATCGGCATGAGACAAAGGCCCGTGCTGCGGCTCTCGTCGTTGAGCTGGAACAGATTGCTGCTGGAAGCGCAGAAGCTGCTTTAAAAGCTGGCGCCGATGGTATCCTTTTCAACTGGGATGGGGGAGATACAGCCCAGCTTGATACCCTGAAGCAAGAGGTTGAGGCCGCCAGGTCCCAGAAAGAAAATACGGTGACGGGTCTGCATATCAGCGGCGATCTGGAAAGCCTGACATCGGAGAGCCTGAAAAAATTAAAAGAGCTGGGCGTCCAATATATTATTCTGCCTTTCAATGCTCCAGCTCGCTTACTGGCACTGGAGACAAAGGATCTGGAGAAGGTAATTGTTGTTCCAATGCGTAAAGAAGAGAGCTATCCTCTCTATATCCGCAATCTAACCGCCTTTGAACATATTGCCGCAGTCCTGCTAGATTTCGACTTAAGCGAGAAAGTAGGCACCATGACGATCGAGGAAATTCTCGATTATCGTGCGGTCCGCGAGGCGGTACGCTTTCCTGCTTTCATCTATGTCAATGGTACCCTCACCGAGGAAGATGCCTATACAGTCAATACGCTGGGCATCCAGGCAGTTATTCTGGCGGCTAAGGATAGTGGTGATACCACACGTCAGCAGATTAAGAATCTTCGCGAACTGCTGGAAAAAGTTCATCAGGATGAGAGCGATAAAGATGCGCCTTCGCTACCATCAGCTGGTCGCAAATAAATCTGTTACCAGCCAGGCAGCATAAAAAACAAGGGAGACAGCAACCAGTGCCTGTCTCTCTTTTGTTTTGTCGGGGCGATAACACACGAAAGACTATGAACTCTCCGTGCCCGCAATGTTGGTTACAGGGATACGTGGCGACGTCTGCCAGAAGAGCTGGCGCCGGGGAATACGACGTAGTAAGCCACGTGTCTGTTGCCAGACCTGCTCAGGATTGGCATTGTTGCGCCAGAAATAATAGCAGGCAATATCATCTGGTTCGGCACTTAACAGGCCCGAGAAGGCCGATGCCAGCATCGGTTCATCAGTTTCGTCCAGATTAAAATTCTGCAGCCAGAGCTGGCTGCGCTTGCCATGCTGTTTGACGGCATCGACAACCTGATGTCCCCAGGTTTCAACCATCGCAACATCCTCCCCCAGCAGTTGCCAGAATAGATGACAACCAATGGTATCTAGTGCTGGAACGGTCGCCAACTCTTCGATCAGGTTAAGATCCTGTGGCAACAAAACAATACTTGTCTTTGCCTGGCTATTCGCGCGCTTAACGCAAGAAAAGAGTTCATTCAGGAAATCAACCATGGAGCGCCGGCGAAAATGCTGTAGATCTGTGATGTCAGGGCAGAGGGCGCGACAAACCGAACAAAAGCAGGTAATATCAGGCACGCGTGGCTCGTCAATTAAAATACCATTGAGAGGGTAAGTGGTCAGATAGTATTCGACTTCGCTAAATAGCCACGAGCGAAACGCCTCATGGTTAAAACAGGTCATATCGTGCGCGCGACCATGACGGTCTTTGACCAGGGACTGTGGATGCCGGAAGGTATACCAGCTTGGCATGTATGTAGGGCCTGCAAAGAGATTACCAAAGCGACCCAGGCTCAAGTGGACTTTCAACTCTGCATCCTGAGCAATTCGTAGTCCGCGCTCAAAATCTCGCGGCCAGCGCTGCTCTTCTTGTTCATGCATAGCATAAACAATGCTATTCGCGCCGGAAGCACGAATCTGCTCGAAATCTCGCTTTACGGATTCTGGATGAAACAATGGGTGGAAATATGCAACTGTTATATCCATCTTACCTACCAACATTTGTCGCAAAAGAAAATACAGGAGCGGCAACGCAATATTCACGTATGCACACCCTACAGTATATCATGAGGCTTAAAAATATTCTAAAGGCAGGTAGTTTTAGGCTATGTGCCTGCTTGCGAGATTGGCCCACCTGTCACACCCACTACGCCTGCGCCCGAGGATTGGAAAGGACTGGCAGTAATATATTGAGCTTGACAATTCTAGCTTTTCTAGGCACAATGCACACAGAAATCAATATGGCGGAGCATCCTTCAAACAAGCTAGAGCAGCCATATGCCAAAGAGATGGAGTTCATAAATCTATCATGACAAAAGATGATCATGTAGACCACGTTGCGGATGGCGTTGGGTCAAGCCAGGCCGTTTCTGATCATAGTTTAACCACTGCCTCTCGGTCACCCGAAGCTATTGATAGAATTCACTTTACCCGTTCTTATGCAAAAATTAACCTGACCCTGGATGTACTGCAAAAGCGCCCTGATGGATATCATGAGCTGGCGACAATCATGCAAACCATCGACCTCTATGATACGCTCTGCTTTTCGCTGCTCGATGAAGATAGGGTGAGCATGGTGTGCAATCGCCCTGAGCTCAGCAATGAGCAGAATCTGGTCGTGCGCGCGGCACAGGCTATTCGCCAGAAACTGGGACTGACACAAGGTCTGACGATCGAGCTCAACAAACGCATTCCGGTCGCGGCAGGTCTGGGCGGTGGCAGTAGTAACGCTGCGGCCACATTACTGGCTCTGCAGCAGTGGTGGCAATTACCACTCTCAATGCATGATCTCTGGGAAATGGCTTCCGCCCTTGGTTCGGATGTGCCTTTCTTTCTGTCCGGTGGCCTGGCCCTCTGCGAAGGACGTGGTGAGCGGATTACGCCCTTGGCACCCCATTGGCCCGCTGCCATGCGCTGGCTGCTACTGCTCAAACCAGCCATCGGGGTCTCAACTGCGACCGTTTTTCGCAAGCTGACAGCTACAGATCACAGCAATGGTTCCTGGAGCCAGGCAGCCCAGACCGCTCTACAAACCAAAAGCGAGCTACTCCCTACCGACCTCTATAATGGCCTGGAACGTGGCGTCCTGGAACAATATAGTGAGGTTGCACAGGCCCGCGCAGCTATGCTGCAAGCCGGCGCCCACTTTGTACGACTTTCGGGTAGCGGCCCGACCCTCTTCACTACCTTTGCGACACTTCCAGAAGCGGCGAAAACACAATATCAACTACAGAAACAGGGCTACGAAGTATATCTTACGCGGGCAATTACAACAGACAACACCGAAATAGCGTATTTCTAACAGGAACGTTGAGTTACTAATAAATACCCGGCATTTTACAGGATGTAGTTGAGAAGCGCAGGAAAAGAGAGGGCCGCGATGAACATCTGGGATTCAGTTCACCGAAGTCTTGAGAAAGCTTCCCATGGAGCAGGACGCATTGCGAAAATCCAACGGACACGCTCACAGATTGAGCAACTTGGACGCCAGATTACTACTCAGGAACAAGATTTGTTGCAAAAAGTGATGGGACTATATGCAGCGGGTCTTCTGACGCAGAATGAATTACTGACACCGTGTCAGGATCTTTTCAATTCTCATCAACAATTATCGCAAGCTCAGCATGAACTTCAGGCGCTCCAGAACCAGGGGCCAGCTACGCCACCAACAGGAGCGCAGGAAACCCATACTCCCCAACCAGGTGAAGTTGACGCAACGCAGTACGCGCCACCACCATACACCTCTACATTTGTAGAACCTACGGTTCCGATTATCCCTCCCCCACCACCTGGTATGGAACCTTTGACAATCCATTCGCAGGAGACTATGATAATGGAAGTGGAAGCGCCACAGGTCTTTACCGAAGCAGACAAGATAGATCCAGCAGCCGAGGCGATACGCCAGCCTGCTCAGATCGGTTCGCCATTGTGTCCAGACTGTGGGAAAGCAACCCAACCCGATGATCTCTATTGCCCTACCTGTGGCAGAGCACTCCAACAATCTAAGGCTGAACATCTTCCAACAACGCGAGGCACTTCATCCTCATCAGCATCAGCTATACTCCATCCAAATCAGCCGGAAGATGAGACCATAGTGCTTGTTGAGGATTCACCCTCTGCTACCGATACGGGCTTCTCTGAGAAAGATAGAGGATAATAGTTCTGCGTCAACAACTTATTACCACACTCTGTAGCGGTTTGCGGCTGCTGTTTATGCTGTTCAACGCGATCAGCAGGCCGTTCACAAAACGGGCACGGCAGCAGCCGCGATCAATTATGCTGATCAAGCCTTGCTGCATCGGGGACGTGATTATGACCACTCCCCTGCTTGAAGTTATCCGAGCAAATTATCCTACAGCAAAAATTACTTATATTACCGGCACATGGTCTAAGACAATTGCTGAACATCACCCGGCCGTTGATGAGATTATTGACTGCGGTAGCATTGGCATTCCCAATCGCTACACTTTAAAAGACTATCTGAAACTGGCCAGGCAGCTACGCCAGCAACACTATGATCTGGCATTTGTACTGGATCGTTCGCCTATGCTAACTTTGCTACCATGGTTGGCGGGCATACCACGCCGCGTAGGACCAGACAGCCTGGGACGTGGCTTCTCGCTGACGGATCGTGTAGCCGTCTCGGCTGATCGATCTCAGCTACAACACCAGGCGGAAATCTACCTGGATCTGGCCCGGTCGATTGGACTGCATATCGATCATCCTCATATGCGCTTTGTGCCAACCGAACATGAGCGCCAATCTATTTATGTATCTGATCATCAACAGGTGGCTGTCTTCCCAGGCGGCGGTAGTAATCCCGGCATGGAGCTAACAGCGAAACGCTGGCCCATTGAGCGCTATCGAGATCTGACACAACGGATCATCACGGAGTTAGGTATGCAGGTGCTGCTCATTGGTGGGGAGAGCGATAAAGCGCTGAACCAGACCTTAATTGATGGCCTGCAAGGCGTTCCGACTGAGATGGTGGCTAACCTGGCAGGCAAAACGAGCTTTGGAGAATCGGCAGCTCAAGTTGAAGCCTGCAACCTGTTTATTGGGAATGATAGTAGCCCTATGCACCTGGCGGCAGCGGTTGGTACCCCGGTCATCGCCATCTTCGGTCCAACCAGCCCGGCAGAATATGGCCCCTATCCCCTGGATGATCCACAGCACATTGCGCTCTGGCGTCATCCAACGGGACAGCCTTGCTTCTTCCTGGGAAAGATGCAGCCCTGCGCGAACTGTACCTGTATGCAATCCGTGACAGTAGATGAGGTATGGCAAGCTCTGCTGCGCCTGATCCCTGATGCCCATCAGCAGGAGGTACGTCCATGAAGAGCCTGCTGCGCTCCCTTATTCTGATGTTTGTACATGTCTATGGCAGTAGCCGGGCGAAAAAAGCCAGTCGGCGCTCCTTGCCGCAAGCGGGACAGACGACACGCATTTTACTCGTGCGGCCTGACCATCTGGGCGACCTGCTGATGACCACACCGATATTAGAGGCCATCAAAGAGCAGCTACCCGATGCCCAGATTACGATGATGGTTGGACCCTGGTCGAGCGAGGTCATAGCCCGCCATCCAGCCGTCAATCGCCTGCTTACCTGCCCATTTCCAGGCTTCCAGCGCGCTCCACAGAAGGCGCTGGACCCTTATAAGCTCCTCTTTCGCACCGCTGAACAGCTCAAAAAAAATGATTATGATCTCGCCATCAACCTGCGCCCTGATTTCTGGTGGGGCGCGGCACTGCTCTACCTGGCGGGCATTCCCAGACGCATTGGCTATGCCACCGAGCTTACCGCTCCCTTTCTGACCCAGGCATTATCATTTCCAATGACTGAACACGCCACCGTCTCCAATCTGCGCCTCAGTAGCGCGGCCCTGCAAGCACTGGGTAAACCCGCTCTGGTCGAGCCCCATACTCCTGCTCGCTATCCTCTCTACTTTAAGCCACATGAAGATGAGCTGACATGGGCCGATGAGCGCTTACGCGAAGCAGAGATGACTACTGGAAATCCAGTGGTAATTATCCATGCAGGGACCGGGGGCGCGGTAAAGTTATGGAGGAACGATGGCTGGACCCATGTAGCACAGCTGCTGGCCAATGGTACACTCACACCAACCCCGGCGCATATTATTTTCACCGGTAGCAAAACAGAACGGCCAATGATCGAGGAGATTGCTGGTCCGCTACAAGGGAAAGCGCTACTGCTCACAGAGATGACGGTAGGGCAACTGGCGGCGCTCATTGCACGCGCTAACCTGGTGCTGGGTGTCGATAATGGTCCGCTCCATATGGCCGCGGCCCAGGATACCCCTTCCTTGCGCCTGTTCGGTCCAACCGATACTCATATCTTTGGGCCATGGGGAGCCCCGGAGCGTCATCGTGTATTGGCTGCCACCCAACCGTGTCCTGGATGTCCAGCCATTCCTTGTGGACGCTTAGATTTTACGGCCGAAGAGCTAGCCGTCCATCCCTGTGTGCGCCTGATCTCAGATCAACAAGTTGAACAGGCGATTCAGGCCCTGACAGGTAGTGTCGCCGAGCAACCACATCCATGAAGAAGTTAAGGCTTCTTCATGGATGCCCCTCTCACATCGCTCGTAGCCATCCCACATAATTACCGTTTCATTGCAACTTCAATTCCCGCCCCATATAATGACAGAAAGAGCCTCAGATTTAGGAATGAAATTATGGCACACGCGTTACAGAATAGAGATGAATACGGCTATCCAACCCGGCCCGACTCACGACGACAGGTACGCAATAGCGTTGTACATACAAGCAAACGGATACTGCTTTCTACGATCTATATTCTTATGAGTCTGTTCGGCCTGTTCCTGCGAATAAACCAGGGCAAAAGTAAAGCTACACCCCTGGACCCTCAACACTTTCATCCCAGGCGCATTCTGGTAATCCGCCTGGACTTGATCGGAGACCTGGTACTCTCTTTACCAGTGGTACGTATTTTAAAGCGCACCTACCCGGAAGCGGAAATAGATCTGCTGGCACTTCCTTCCAGTGCTCGTGTGCTGGGTAACGATCCAGATATCCAGACTGTACTGACCTATGATCCCAATATATGGCGGCGTCCCAAGGGCTTGCTCAATCCCAAAAACTGGCGAGAGGCGCGTGCCCTGCGTCAGCGTTTACATGCGCGCAACTACGACCTGGCAATCAGCGTGTTTGGTCCCTGGGCGGCGCTATTGTCGCTTCTTAGTGGAGCTCGGCGCCGGGTAGGTTTTGGGCAAGAGAGTTACCCGGGTCTGATGACCGATAATGTGGCCGGACAACACTGGAATCCAGACGATCACCTCCATGAGGTTGATTACTGCTTAAGATTGGCTCAGGCAGCCGGTGCGACCCTCCAACCAGAGGATCGCACGCCCACCTTGTTTGTAGACCAACAGGCTCGACAAGAGATAGCATCACTACTGCAACAAGAAGGGATCAAGAGCGAGAAAATACTCATCGCCTGCCATGTCAGCTCTAATAACGGGCAATCGAAACGCTGGCCAATTCCCTACTGGGCCAGGTTGATAGATCAGTTATTACAAAGCGGCAAGGTAGAGGTAATCTTTACAGGCGCGCCCGACGATCTGCCCTTGATTGCCGCGATTACGGCTCGCATGAAAGAACAGGCCGTGAATCTGGCCGGAAAAACGAGTCTGGCCCAACTGGCAGCCCTGCTACAAAGGGCGGATATAGTGCTCACCGGCGATAGTGGCCCCATGCATATTGCCTGTGCGGTCGGCTCGCACGTTGTTGCGATTCACGGACCAACTGATCCAGCCTTGAGTGGGCCGGTTAGCCCAAAGGCAACCATCCTACGCGATCCCATCTGGTGTAGCCCCTGTTATAAAGCGAAAGGGGCGCCCGCAGATTGCCGTTTCTTTACCACCCAATGCATGAAAAACATCTCACCAGAGCAAGTTTTACAGGCTATTCACGAGATACAGTTGAGCCAAAGCAGTGAAAGCCAGCTCGAAGAGACAAGATCATCCCTGGGAAAAGCGCATAGTATGGAAGGAATCCTGAATGAGCAAGATCTTTCGTAGTCTTTCGGAACCGGGTCTACTGGCGGCGGTTGAGCATAACTTTGCGGAGGAGATGGCCTGCTTTGGGCGTAATTTACCGGCTGGAATACTACATCAGGATGATGAGTTAACCTGGTTTATGACTGGCCCGACTGGCCCCAATGGAGTTTTATTAACAAATTTTGGCTCAAGTGATCCAGAATATATCGATAGACGCATAGCGGAGACGCTGGCCTTGTTCAGAAGCCACCAGGTGTTGGAGCCAGGCTGGCGCGTCGGGGCGGCGGATACACCAGCAGATCTGGCCAGCTATCTAGAGCGCCATGGCCTGCAACTCCGCGCCACCATGACCTGTATGATTCTAGATACGGCTACAGCCCAAACAGTGGATAGCTGGCCTGACGGACTGGATATACGCGAGGTGCTAACCGTCTCGGAGCTACAGACAAAATGCGAGATAGAAAAAATTGGCTTCGGAGCAACAGAAGTGATGGCCGGACACTATTATCATACCTATCTAGCGAGTGGCTTTGGAGAAGGGGCAATGTGGCATCATTATATTGGTAGCCAACAAGGCAAAGCGGTCGCGGTAGCCTCTATCCTGCTCCACCAGGGGGTCGCCGGCATTTATGGCGTGACAACCTTACCAGAAGCACGCAGACAAGGTATTGCCAGCGCACTGACACAGCATATTATCAGCGAAGTCAGGCGCCTGGGGTATGCCATCGCAACACTCTCACCATCTGATATGAGTGAGGCCATTTATCGCCGCCTGGGCTTTCAAGATTATTGTCAACTTCATCATTATCGAGTAGCTTCTCCTGAAGAGAATAGAGCAGAATTGTAGAAGTATAATACCATGCATAAATCACAGATAACGTTGCCACCCAGCGCGCGAATCCTGGTGGTAAAAATGGCAGGCATTGGGGATCTATTGCTGGCGACGCCGGCGCTACGAGCACTGCGTGAGTCATATCCACAGGCTCGTATTGACCTGCTGGTGACCCCTGATTCGGCTGGCCTGCTCAATGGCTGGGATGTGATTGACCGTACAATTGTCCTCGATAAATATCTATTTGATCATCCACGACAAATTTTAAACAATCCTCAGACATTGCTGCGTCTAAAAGAGCTGTGGCAAAGCTTGCGAGCAGGCCGCTATGATGCAGTACTGCTACTCCACCATCTGACACTACCCTTTGGACGCTTAAAGCATCAGCTCTTGATGCGCGCGACGGGAGCCCGCTGGCGGATTGGGTTGGATAACGGCCATGGCTGGTTCCTAAATGTACGAGTTAAAGATCGTGGCTTCGGCGCATTGCACGAGGCGGAATATGCAATGGCGGTCGCTGAAGCGGCTGGCGCAACGGTCCGCGACAAAAAGTTGTTCCTGCCCCTGGGAGATACCGAGCGCCAGCAGGCCCGGCGACTCGTCTATGGAAAGGACAACACACATGACGTAAAGCGTCCTCTGATCGCGATGCATCCCGGCAGTGGTGGCTACAGTGTAGCTCGCCGCTGGGCGCCCGAGCGCTTCGCCCAGCTGGCAGATACGCTCTATGCTGATTTTGGCGGAGAACTATTGCTGATGGGTGGCCCCGAGGAAAAAGAGCTCCATGAGCAGATCATTGGCTTAATGCAATCAGCCATGCCTGTACGCAGCCTGGCTGGCAAAGGTAATATCAAAACAGCGGCAGCCGTGCTGGAACTGGTAGACCTGTTCGTGGGCAATGATGCAGGGGTGATGCACCTGGCAGCAGCCGTGGGAGCTCCAACTGTAGCCATCTTTAGCCTTTCAAACCATAAAGCCTGGGGACCCTACACAGGTGATTCAAGCAGCCAGCGGGCCACGGTAGTACGCCTGGACCTACCCTGTATGCCGTGTTTCTATAGCGGCCACCTGCTCGGTACACCGGAAGGCTGTTCCACCCGTGATTGTATCGCCCAGCTAGGGGTCGAGCCCGTTGCGGTGGCGGCACGCCGTATGTTGAGAGCCACCAGCATCCCTCAATAGAACAACAATAAAAAAAGCGCCTCTGCGAAAGGCGCTTTTTTTATTGTTGTTCTATTGAGCGGTTGGGGCCGCTGACATAGTACGCGTAACCGGACGTGTGAAGTTGCCGATCTCAACCTCGGGCAGTTCCTGCTTGAGGATCTGGATCAATTTGCGCATGCCCAGCGCTTTGCCCATCGTGTTAAAGTCAGGCATACGTGGCAGGAAGACTTCGGGATCGATATTCAGGTTGCGCAACTGGATGAGGCGCAGATTCGTTTCCCGGGCCAATGCTAACAGGGCTTCAACTTCGCGCTCACGATCGATCAAGCCAGGAAAACTTAACAGGTTGATCGAGCTATAGAGACCGGATTCACCAGCCCGGCGCAGCGATTCCTTGACATCATCAAAGGTATAGCCCAGGGGCCGGTAGTAAGCATTATACGTCTCGGGATGGCCCGAAATCGTACTGACACGAATAGTGTCGAGTCCGGCATCGTAGAGGTGCTGTAGCCAGCGCGGGTTACTACCATTGGTATTAATATTGATCACGCCACGATCAGTTCTCTGACGCAAGGCCTTGATCGCTTTCCCAATCCGTGGCCACTGCAACAATGGCTCCCCTTCGCAGCCCTGGCCAAAGCTAACGATCGCATCTTCGGCCTTTTTCAGATGGCTCTGCGCCACTTCCACAATCTCATCGACCGTCGGTATAAAGGTCAGGCGATCCTGAGGAGAGATGAGCTCTTCTTCTTCCTGCTTTGAGATACAGCCAACGCAGCGCGCATTACAGCCCGGCGAGACAGCAATCGCCATCTCCCAGCGCTCAAAAAACAGATTGCTGGCCGTAGGACATGAATAATCCAGGGCACAATGGGCATGCTGACCAATAATGCGATTCTCGGGATAAGCTTCCTGTTTCTCATGAACCAGGCGCTCTAGCTTCTGGCGGTTAAAGGCGCGCGGATGCCACTTCCTGACCTCGTCGGTTTTAACGGCGGCCACATAGAGCTTGCCATTCAAACCAGCAACCGCGCTATAGCCAAAAAATGGGAGCGGCTCCGTATCAGGTACCTTTTCATAGGCCGGCAACAGGGTACGGGTATAGCCAATCGGCAACAGGGCAGCCACCGCCCAGCCACGCGATTGTGGTAACACCTGGCGCTGCCCAGAACGCTTCAGACCAACTGCCAGGCGATCGGGCATCATAGAGAGCGTCACGCCGTCTGGTAGTGGTATCAAATCAGATTCTTTCAGAGGACGATCCCCAAAAGAAAGAGCCTGTAAACGAGGCTCTTCGAGGATCTCTCCCTCTTGAGTTACATAGAGTAGATATGGAGTCGCCATAGTTGTCCTTATTGTGTTCTTGAACGAATACTTAATCTTAACGTATACGATAATGCAGAGCAATGCTCAATGCATGGGAGGAGGTGTCGCCGGAATGCTCGGACTGGTTGGTCTATCTTCAACCAGATCATCATCAAATAGGCGTGGAAACGCCCCGGTAATCGTTGTAGCCTGGTTCTGCAGGCCAACCCGCTGCTCTAATTCACGGCTATCTTCATATACAAAACTCAAAATGATATGTTGGCCGCGAACACTCTGGCTCATCTGTCGAATGCGTGGGCGCTCCCCCTCCATCCAGGCGTTGACGACCGCCTCTAGCGCGGCCATGCTGCCGCCACAGAGAGCGCTATCAAAACCTTTATATCTATACACAATTGTATCCTTTCGGCTGTCAATAGAAAAACAGCGCTTTGACCACGCAGACAAAAAAATCTTCCATTATGACCGAAGAGTATTGTATCATTCTATTGCAAAATTTGCCATACCTGATAAAGAAAGCACAGGGCTATTTCATGTTTCTCTTTGGCGCCTGCGGCGCCGGGTTGGGGGTGTGGAGTGTATGGAGTGGGCGACCGCAGTCGCCCACTCCATACACTCCACACCTGAAAGATGGACATTCTCTGGACGAACATGAAATAGCCCTGAAGAAAGCACAGGGCTACTTCATTGTTTCTCTTTGGCGCCTGCGGCGCCGGGTTGGGGGTGTGGAGTGTGTGGTGGGCGACTGCAGCCACCACACACTCCACACCTGAAAGAAAGTCCATCGTATCGCTTGCAGGCCTGTCTCAGTCTCTAACGAGTATTGGCCGACTGCACCCATAGAAGAGGAGCCCTGTTATAGCGCCTCTCTGGTTACTTGCGGATGGATATCAGCACCACAGCGCTGCAGCTCGGCAAAAAAATGCGGATAGCTTTTAGCGATATGCTCGGCGCCGGTTAAAGTCAGTCCATGGTGACTGCGCAGGCCCACGATGGCCAGGGCCATTAAGAGGCGATGGTCATTATGTCCGTCAACTGTGACACCACCCTCGACTCCTTGTGGTCGTCCCTGAATAATGATCGCATCTTGCTGCGGCTCAACTGCACAGCCTGCCTTGCGCAATTCTGTACATAGGTCATTGATGCGGTCAGATTCTTTGTAATGCAGGCTCTCAACATTGTAGATCCGAGTTTCACCCTCGGCAAAGCAAGCGGCGGCAACAACGACCGGGATACAATCAGTAATGGGGTCGCCATCGATCTCAAACCCTTGCAGACGCCGTCCCCCACGTAGAGTAATGGTATCACCAACGCGCTGGATATCGGCCCCCATGCGCTGAAAGGTCTCAAATAAATACTCGCCCACCTCATCCCCGGGACGCAAGCGCGAGAGGCTAAGCCGGCTGGATGGATCATTGGAGGCGGCGTAAGCAGCCAGTAGCGCGGCGGCCGAGGGATAATCCCCGGGAATATGGTACTCGCGTGGCTGGTAGTGCTGGCCAGCCGCAATAGAGAAATGCAGCAGGGTATCATCATATTCAATGTGAATACCCGCCTCTTGCATAACCTCCAGGGTGGTACGCACCAGCGGCTGAGATTTCAAGCCATCTACCACATTGATCTCCAGGCCATCGGGCAGCAAAGGAGCGAGAAAAAGGAGGGCGCTGAGAAATTGGGAGCTGCGAGCACCAGAAACTGTGACACTTCCTCCAGAAACATTACCACCATGCAACGTGATCGGCAGGCAACCATCCGGTCCCGTGCCTTCACAACGTACCCCCAATGTAGTCAATGCATCCAATAGCTCGCGGTTAGGACGTTTCCCCAGAGATTGAGGATGGTCGGTCACAAATGTAACGTCAGGCAGCAAAGCACCTAACCCGATAAGTAGTCGCGAGACGGCTCCAGCGTTTCCAACATTAATGGTGACTGGATCAGTCTGCCTGGGACGACCTGTACCGCGAATCAGCAGTACCCGTTCCTGCTCATCTTCCCATCTTAATTCAGCGCCCAGTGCACGACAGCCTCGGAAGAGGGCATCGCTATCATCGCTCAGGGCAGGCAAAACGACGCGGCTCTCTCCCGGCGCCAGGGATGCAGCCAGCACATAACGTAGTGTGTAGTATTTTGAAGAAGGCACTTCAGGCTGCGCTGGCAGCAGATTCGATGGGGCAATCACAACTGTCTGTGCAAGAGGTTCCGATATTTTATCGTTCATAAGGTCCAGCATCGCTTTCTTTACAAAATTGATAAGTGATTACGCTTAGACGTCATAACTAGTAGCAGCCACTCAATCATATGAGCGCAGCTAACCGCATCCTGGCGGCGTTGAGGATTGCTTTTTACAGCCAGCGGTGCAAACGATACTGCTGGATGGCGTTACTAACATTGTAAGCGACAACATTCTTTATGTCGAGATACAGACTATCCTACTACACCTCCTGCCATAAGCGAAATCATGGAATGGTCTACAGCATGCTATTTATGGCGGATATATTTTGTGTTTGTGCTTGTGCAACTTTTTCCATTCAATGGCAGTGGAGCGAGCCACAATCAAGTAACATTGACGATCGCTTTTTAAATAGCACACGGGAAAAGCTAAACAGCTTTTTCATTACAATACATGAGCTCATACAAATATATTACAAAATCCACTACACTGTTAATACATTTATAAATCAAATACCTCATAAAAAGTTCAATTAATTTTTCCGCTATATACGCGCTTAATTCATTTGAAATTTAGTAGGTATTTTGTTATAATCGTATCGTTACGAGATCAAATAAACAGGAGGCAATTAGATCGTGTACCAACAACGTGTTATCATCGTAGGAGCAGGTATTATTGGTCTTGCCACAGCCTATAATCTCTTACAACAGGGCATACACCAGGTTACCGTCCTCGAACAGGCGACCGTTGATCATGGACAGGCATCCTCGCATGGTGCTTCTCGTTTGCTCCGCTTTGAATATGGAAATGATACTTTTTATCCAGAAATGGTGCATTTGAGTTTGAAGCGCTGGAAAAAGTTGGAACAACATACCAGTCAACACCTTTATACACCGACTGGCACACTTGGGCTGGGCCAGGGGCAGGACAGCTTCGCCGGTCAGAGTTATCAGACGCTACGCAACCTGGGTTATACACCTGAACGTCTGAATCATAGCGAGATTGCTAAACGCTTTCCACAGTTTCGCGCCCAGAGCTACGATTTCTTGACCTACAACGCAGATGCAGGTATGCTACATGCCTCTTTATGCCTGCAAACCTTGCGTTCAGCCATCCGTGATCTGGGGGGAACCGTGTTGGAACATCACCAGGTTACGGCTATCAGACATGAGAATGTCCAACAAGCAATCCGCCTCCAACTGTCAACTGGAGAAGAAATGCTGGCGGATCGGGCAATTATAGCCACCGGCCCATGGGTCCATCGCTTATTGCATACTGAAATAGAGCTGCCAGTCCGTCTTACCCGGCAATATCTACTCTACTTTGCTAATCTTCCAACGGAAGAATTTGGTCTCCCCGCATTTCCAACCTTCATGGCAGAAGATCTTTATGGATTTCCGCTCCACGCTCAAGGCACCAACGGCCCCACATGGTTAAAAGCAGCTTCACACACCTTTGGCGATCCCGCTGAACCAGGAGAGGTACCTGTGGTCGATGAGCGCGTAATCAGACAGGTCACCCAGCGCCTCTATGATCTTATTCCAGCCTTGCAACAGGCAGAGCTCGCCAAAGTTGAATCTTATATTTATGATGTCAGTCTTGATGAGGATTTCATTTTAGATTATTTACCACATGACAGACGTATTGTGCTGGCAACTGGCTTTACAGGCCATGCATTTAAATTTGGTATTCTTCTGGGAGAGTTACTTGGCGCCCTGGTCAGTGAAAACGAGCCGGTAATCCCACTGACGCGTTTCCAATTGGCCCGCTTTGCTCGTCAATGGCAGATGCCAGCTCATTCGGTCGCCTAACAGGCCAGGAATAGCACAAATGAGCTAACATCTGCAGATAATCCTCTATTGAGGCAAACTTTCTATGCACGGTGCTATTGTCACATATACGTTTTTATATAAATACTGATAACAACAATAGTATTGATACATGAGAGTAATAAGCCAACAGCAGATAAGACGATGGACCAGGTAGAGAAGCTTTTGAGCAGCGTGGCTTGACGACCATAAAATCCTATGAAGAGGCCAGTGATAGCAATAGACATACCACAAATAGGCAAGAAGGCTGCCGGGATACTCACACAACTCAGCGTAAACCCCGTCAGTATAAAATGCCGTTGATCTTCGGTAGGAATGGTAATTCTTGTGGTCGGTGTATCGATACGACGCACAATTTTGCGCAGCGCTTCTGTTGGATAGATGCGCTGCGCAATAATTTTTTCTCGTAGCGACGCTGCCTCGGTGTGCTGGCCAATAAATATGGGTAGACGCAAAAGAGTATCTCCTTATGCGTGAGATATAGCCTGCTGAGTTTACAGGTATTGACCCATCATATCATACAGCCAGGTCACAGGCGACAAAAACGGTCTTTATCAGAAAAAAGTATATTTATCGGACACGTTTGATACCCCAGACAATAGAGTCCAGGCGGGCATGGTAGTCAGGATGGTGGGGATCAAAACTATGGATGATGACGCGGTGGAAATCCTGACCTTCGGCGTGAATAAATTCGTGCGCGTTAAGGGCCAGGCCAACATGGGTAATACTTTTGGTGCCAAAGAAGATCAGGTCCCCGGCCTGCATATGCTGGCGGTCAATAGAGTGCGCCAGAAAGTCATGTTGTTGATCAGCATCACGAGGAATGATGTTGCCACCCATCCGATAGCAGAGTTGAACAAAACCGCTACAGTCAATACCACGCCAGCTATTACCTCCCCAGAGATAGGGAACGCCGAGAAAGGCCTTCGCATAATTGGTAACCACAGCGATATCCTGCAGTGGATAGAGTTCGCTATTACTGCGCAGATCCACCATCTCGCGTGAAATCCAACCCTCGGCTTCACCAGGAAGCGCTATACGGATACGCTGTGGATGGGTGAGATTGATATACGGCAAAACAGTCGAAAGATACAGATCCGTCAGCTTCTCATCACCCTCCGCATCCACATAGACAGGAGCTTCGGGTACCGTCACGACTACCGAATATGGGAGGGCGACCCCGCAGGTCCCCTCATCCCCATCACAGACGCCGCGCACAATTGGCAATTCCAGTTCGCTGGTACGAATCCAACCGCTATAATCTGGAAGTTGGATCTGGGTCCATTCACCAGCAACCTCACCGACAATAGCAGGTACATTCATTAAGGCCTGGGTAACAAGTTCTGACGCTGGATCAGGGTCCCGGCGTATGTCGGCCACACTTGTTGCTACAATAAAGGATGTCGTTGTGTCAGTTTCCAAGGCGCTATCTTGCCTCCATACATTGGAATATTGCTGTTTATAAGTAATTTTTTTCTATTATACCTCATCCCTTCTACTGCTATTCACACCCCCTTCGCTGAGATGAAGCGAAAGTGTAAAACAAGCCGTGCAGTAATTATGGCGGAGAGCCATATAGTTACATTTTGCAGGAGGAAGGGAGAGATAATGAAAACAGTCTTAATTACCGGTGCAGATGGTTTAATTGGATCGCGCCTACGCGAGGCACTGAAGGAAATTTATCGATTGAAGTTAATTACAGCCGAGCCAATCGAAGGCGAGACAACGATCCAGACCGATATCACCGCAATGGATAAAATGGTACAAGCTTGCCAGGGGGTGGATAGTGTGGTTCACCTGGCGGCCAGCCCTGCAGTCGATACCCCCTGGGAAGAGATCCTCCACAATAATATAATTGGAACCTATACTGTGTTTGAGGCGGCAAAGCGGGCCGGGGTACAGCAAGTAATCTTTGCCAGTTCAAATCACGCTGTTGGTAGCTATGAAGATGAATATGTAAACAAAGCGGCGGCCGGCCAGCGCGAGTTGCTGAACCATTTGATTCTGATGCGTCCAGATAGCTATTATGGGGTCAGCAAAGTCTTTGGTGAGGCGATGGGGGCCTACTATGCCGATCATCAAGGTCTGCGCGTTATCTGTATTCGCATTGGCTGGATCAATCCAGATAACGAACCCAAAGGCGATCCGACCAAACCCAGTCCCGCCATGTGGATGAGCCACGAAGACTTTGCCCAGATGGTCCAGAAAAGTATTGAAGCCGACAAAGTTCGGTTTGACATTTTCTACGGAGTCTCGGACAATCAGAATCGCTTCTTTGATCTGGAGCATGCAAAAGAGGTCCTGGGCTTTGCACCACACGATTAAATAACATAGTCACAATAGCAATCCTGGATAAAGCACACCCTCATTTGCATTTGATCTGCCAGCGATGGTGTGCTTTTGCTATATTGACAGATACGATGAAGGGAATGAAGACAATGAGTGAACAATCACAGACCCAGCAATGGTTAGACAAAAACAAAGAGAATCCTATTGTACAATTTTTAGTCAGTTGGATCACCGAAGAAATGCAGCGACCACTGGAGACGGTCGAAAATATCGAGATTATCCCTGATGATCCCGATGCACCCAGCGAAATCGAGTTTGTGGTCGATTTCGCTGATGGCAGTAGCGCCACCCAAAAAGTACAGGTAGAGGATTAGGACCTATGTCCTGACCTGCTGCCCACCTGTTTCCAAACGATCATACTAAATATGAGGCATCTACTCTGGTTAACAGGGGATTGCCTCATGTTAACTCCCCCGTACCATTGTTGATGAACTTGTTTCTTTTATAAAAACTGTTATATCATGTAATTGAGATGAATAATAAGCGACACTATTAGGTCGCATTTCTGTATGCAAAGAATGATGTGAGGTGAGGAATATGTTTAAGAAAAAAGTAAAAGCAGATTTAGGCAAATTTGTAAAAGCAAAAACCAGGGATGGTGAGATCAAAGGCGTGCTAGTCCCGTTCCGCGGTAAACAAATGGTAGAAAATCGCTCAGGGATCTATGATATCCGTGAAGTAACCGATGTGACTCCAACCCAGACTCTGGGTAAAGATACACGCGTCTACCTGCAGGCTGTGCGCCGCAGACATGATTTATAACTGGCCTCGACGCCGCTGGTAAAAAGATCGCTTGTCACAGCAGATGAGTAGTCCCTTTATATTATTAATAGCGCTGCCACAATATACAATTTGCTCCTGTCTATAAATACCCCCGCTTTAGTAGACAGGAGTGTTTTTTATCACCTCCCTTATTTCTATCACATCGATAAAAGAGAGCTCTTGTACGAGGTATGTATATATGAAAAGGAAGCTCGCCATGTCACGCCATCCACATCAAGGGTCGCCCAGACTTATCATTAGCGCGTTCCTGTGTAGCCTGTTGCTCCTGCTGGCCGCGTGTACTTCTTCGGCACCCTCCACAGGACCATCCCATAGCAGCGCGGCTCCGACGGCGACGACGAGCCCAGCGCCGAAACCGAGCCCCACGCCTACACCACTGGCACGTATCGCGCCAGCCAGCTATACGGCACAAGTTATCCTGCAGGGACATGGGCATCCGGACGACCTGGCTCTGGACGGGCAGGGTCGACTGCTCTTCAGCGACGACACCAGCGGAACCATCAATCGCGTCAATAGCGATGGCTCAGTGACGGTCCTGCTACGCGATCCCGCAGGACCCGAAGGGCTGGTTGTGCTGGCCGATGATACCATTCTGTTTGGCGAGCAGAACGCCAACCGCATCATGAAACTGGCACCAGGCGCCTCCACAGCCACGGTCGTCCGCGCCCTCCCTGGATACCACAGTACGGCTACCTGCAAGCATGGCATCGATGGTATCGCCCTTGATCCCGGCACAAATACACTTATCGTACCTGACAGCCCCATCGGCAATGTCTACCGTATGAGCCTGGATGGCCAGACGTTGCGCTTGCTGGCAACTGGCATTACACGACCAGTAGGTGCAAGCGTGGACAGCAATGGCAATATCTTTGTCGCCGATGAGTGTGGGGGCGCACTCTGGAAGATCACTCCCACAGACACGGTAACACGGATTGGCGGCTTCGGAATGCCGGATGATGTGATACCCGATGGCTATGGTAACCTGTTAGTTGTGGATCTCGCGCAAACAGTACATGCATTTATCCGCTTTAATCCCGTCAGCGGACATCAAGAGATTCTGGATAGCCAGCGCTACATTGAACCCCAGGGAATTCTCAGCGATAGCGCTGGCCAGATCTATGTGTCAGATGACTCGGCCAATGTGATCGTTAAATACACACCGCTTCCTTAGTGAGTTGGCTGGGTAATAGTGTTGAGCGCAACATCGTCAATGAAGAACGCCGCACTTTGTCCACCGGGTCCTTTGGTGTCGAAGCTTATGATGATTGGCTGACCTTTATAGCTACCAAGTATAGATGTGAGATCAAATGTAAGGTTGTTCCAGCCCTGAGCATTTGGGTTGCACGGCCCCGAGAGGAGCTTGATGACTGAATTGCTAACGGTGCGCAAGGAAACTGAGAAGGTGCTGGTACAGGTCTGGGGCACCGCTTGATAGAGCCAGTAACTCAGTGTGATACGACTGCTTGAGACTGGTATCGTCACTATTTGAAACAATGAATCATTACAGCCACTATAGCTGCAAAGGTGCGCACTATAAAGGCCAGTATGTGGCTTCGTCTTATCAATGAGCCCGACTCCACTGGCAGCATATTGCCACCATGCCGTATCTCCTCCTTCAAAGCCCGTGTTACTCAACAATTGAATACTGGTACTAACAGGAGTCGGTGTGATGGTTGGTATCGGCGTTAACGTAATTGTTGGCCTGGGCGTTGGTGTACTCGTTGGTGTGGGGATGCCAGGTAGACTGGCCAGATCGCGTGCTATGTTCCAGACATTCGGTGTTCCAATGCCAGTGGCCAGATCATAACCAGGACCGGCCTGGTAATACAGATTCGTGCCCTTTGTGACGTCATGATAAGCAGGATTGGGTTGCGTCGTGTTATAGAGCTTGTAGAGCATTGCGTTGGCGTTGCCCAGCGTGGGCCTTTTTTGCACTGTCAGATATTGATTGAGATCAATAGCGATAGCCGCCCACAGTGGCGCTGCGGCACTTGTTCCTCCCACGGCCTCCCAACCATTGCAATACGCAGTGGAAGCAGTACAATAGATCGCATAGCCCGAAGCGGGATCAGCATCGGCCGAGACATCCGGGACCATACGATGAGCGTTCGTCAGGTTAGGACCGCTCTGGTAACTCGGGCGGCTGAAGTAGCTGCTGAGACCTCCGCCGCCGCCAGCACCGTTGGCGCTAAGCTGGACACTGCTGATATCGGCCCAGGCACTTTCGCTGCTATAGACGCTATTGATGCCAAGCTGTAGATTGGTGCCACCCACGCCAACCACATAGGGATCATCGGCCGGCGAGTCAACGGCGAGATTGCTATCATTGCAATCATAGGCTCCTGAATCACCGCTGGCCGCAAAGAAAGATTGTCCTTGCACAGCGCCCTGCTTAAAGATGTTGTCGAGGGCAGCCAATTCAGCATTACCAGAGGCAGTTTCGCAGATACCCCAACTGGTACTGATAACTTTCGCTGTATCATCTGCAACGATCTGATTATAGGTATCATTGACACCAGTGGTGGAGTTAGGGCCGATATAAACCTTCTGGGCGGCTCCGGGCGCGATGGCAGAGACCACTTCCATATCCAGCTCAACTTCAATGGCCGAAGCACTTGCGTTATTGCTTGCCCCATCCACCAGGACGTTGGTATACTTTCCCGTACCAAGCTTATTCGTGCTGCGGAACGTGTCAATATCGGATGCAATATAACCGTCTAATTCAAAGAGCGCCACCGTTTGCCCGCTACCATCCGCACCGCTAGCGATTAAAGGTCTCACCCCATACGCGGTACGTAGTTCACCAGCGGTATACCCCCATTGGGACCCATATGACGAGATGCCCTCTGCTGCATGATTCTCGGTTGATATACCACCACATTATCCAGGCCAGCGATAAACTGGATCGCCGGCGAGAGCACCGCAGGTACCGCCGGGTTAGTAGATGGGGCATAAACAATGTGGGTATTGACAACATAGTTGTATATCACAATTTGAAAGGTATTCTCTATGGTACCAACCGTCGCGGAAACCTTAAGCAGCATATTGTTGGGTGCGATAGAGATGACGTGGAACCCATTGCGACGCAGATAATCTGTGACATTAGCAACCGTCTGCTGGGTCGGTCCAAATTGCGCTTTGAACTCTTGTGGTGTCAGGTAGTGGTGATAGCGAGGAGAAAGTGGATTATTCTGATCAGCCATCATGGTATCCAATAGCTGTTTGTTACGCGGCACCAGGCTAATCGAGAGATTAAGAATCGAACTTGTAACCTTGGGCCCAATAGGTGTGCGCTTATTGAACACCGGAATAACATGACCTGGAATCCTATCATACTGCGCGTGGATTCTCAGTGGCGCCGCCAACGTTGGCGAAACATGGTTGAACATTCCCACTATCATCACTGCCGGTAGTAAGACAATAGCGATCATAGTGAAACACAGATGCCACACCAAGTGTAAAACTCTTTTCAATTGTTACCTCCAGATACGTGCAATAACAAAATAATCCTTATTACATGATAATAAATATCCAACATTTTTTAATACAAAAAATCATATATATTCATTTTCTGCGAATCACATAAAACTCAGGCGCGCCAGCGCACGCCCGCACAGGAGAGATATGCTTCCCATGCTAATGGGAGTCTGACACGTTATCAAAAAAATTTATGGTAATCTTTCTACTTTTCAGGATAATTATTCACTATATTTTGTAATCAAAATATTTTACATGTAACTAAATATCAATTTATTTTTAAAGTTAAAACAATAAATTATCGCGGACAAGTATAATTTAAATTATAGAGCATTAATTGCAAAAAGGGTTATCTTGGGCTAAAAGATAATTGCCTGTATTCCCGCTAGCAAGTATGTATATATCGTTCCAGATAGCCAGATTTTATAGAACACAATGCATAAGATTGAGTACCATAATTACTGCATTGAAGCTCAGAGAAGCATGGATGATGAACCAATAATGCTTCTCGTGCCTTTGCTCTTCTAGGGAGGTTGCCTTGAAAAAGGATTTACACAGACACAGATTTATGTGCTCCACGTTGCTGATCATCACGCTCCTGTTTGTGCCGCTAACAGCCAACCTGTTGACAAACGTTTCATCAACCTTTGCCGCGCAAACGAGGTTGCAACACCACTATGCAAAAATACCCGGTCATGTTGCTCCTTTGCTTCAAAACCTCACACCTGTAGGCAAACCAGCAGCCACGATGCTGCTTAATCACCTCGAGGTTTTTTTAAAGCTGCGCAATCAGCAGTCATTAGATGGATTGCTGGTCGCGCAGGAGCGTCTAGCGGCACCACAATACCATCACTATCTCTCCCCTCAAGTATTTGAGAATGAATTCTCCCCAACTCAGGATACTATCACTAAGGTCTCGAGCTATTTACAAGCCCGCGGGCTACACATCGTATCTGTGGCCCCAAATAATCTGTTTATTAATGTGTCTGCGACAGTTGCGACGGTCGACAAAGCCTTTGCCATTACGCTCAACTACTACCACGTCAGAGGTAATCTTGTCTATGCCCCATCAACAGATCCAACTGTAGCGGACCCAATAGCTTCGAACATACAATGCATTGTAGGACTGGACAACGTTGAGAACTTTTATCAATCTCAAAATCCTGGCACACACACATCCTCCTTCAAGACTGCACATAGCAGGCAGGTAACCTTGACCACGGGTTATACACCCGCTGACCTGCGTAACGCATATGGGGTAAGTCCTTTAATCACCAGTGGGGCGAATGGCACTGGACAAACAATCGCACTCATTGAGCCGAATGGCTATAATGCATCCGATATTAACACATTTCGCAACACGTATAAGCTTGGTGCAGGCACGTACTCTAATATTCTGGTGGATGGGGCGACCAATACTCCTGGGCCACATACCCTTGAAGTAGAAACAGACATGGAAGTTATTACTGCACTGGCGCCCCAGGCTACTCAGAAGGTCTATATTGGAGAGGATTCTACACCTGGGTTCTATAATACGCTCAATCAGGTCATCAGTGACGATGGGGAAAAGATCATCAACAGTGGCTGGGGAGATTGTGAAGCTGCCTTTGGCAAGGGAATACTCAATGGTCTTAATAACATCCTCAAACAGAGTGAAGCACAAGGCCACGCTGTTTTCGTCGCCAGCGGCGACTCAGGCGCATATGGATGCGGAGATAACAACCTGAACGTTTATGCACCAGCTAATAATTCGTATGCGATTGGTGTTGGAGGAACATCACTGCATACAGGAATAAACGGCATCTATAGTAGTGAAGCGGCGTGGAGCGATCCTACTCCCATACCAGGTACAAATGTACATGGTAGTGGCAGTGGTGGTGGGATCAGCACCTATTTCAATCGCCCGATCTACCAGACCGGTCCCTATCTCTCAAGCACACATCGCCTGGTCCCAGACGTC
Organism: Dictyobacter kobayashii; assembly: GCF_003967555.1. GTDB lineage: Bacteria > Chloroflexota > Ktedonobacteria > Ktedonobacterales > Ktedonobacteraceae > Dictyobacter > Dictyobacter kobayashii. Next base: position 4,243,943 of record NZ_BIFS01000001.1, on the reverse strand, counting down.
TCAGCCAATGCTAATCCTGCTACCGGCGATCTCATTTACTGTAGCATCACTTCCGCTGGATGCTCAGGCTGGCTTATCATGGGTGGAACACATATCGCCTCATCGCTCTGGGCCTCCGTAACTGCTGATATCAATCAATACCTGGCGGATCGCAATAAACCAACCTTAGGCAACGTCAACGCAGATCTCTATCTACTCTATAGCATTCCTCAACCTTATCCGGCATTTCATGATATCATCAACGGCACAAATCTGTATTATAAGGCCGGTCCTGGCTATGATCCTGCCACAGGGCTTGGGAGCCCTATTGCCTGGAATATCGCGCGCGACCTGGCAGTCATTATCCCGTTAGTCATCCTTTGCCGGGCCTCTGATCTGAGCCCAACGGTCCATGTCGCTGTCCTTTGTCGATCCGCATCAACCAACACCGCTGCACTGGTGATGCGCGTCAACAATGATGGGAGTGCATTTCTAACCACACTGCCTGGCGACGGGGTGCCAAACATAGACACGCCATTGCCAAAGAACACCATTGATAGCGCGTCGCTCGCGGCACTCCTCAAACGCATTGGAGATATAACTAAGATTCCTGAACACTATTGCCTCAAACCCATCTCTTTTGCTACGATCACTACGACCACCTATCATATCGAAACGAGCAATGATCTATCCTGCCTAACGCCCCACGACCAACAAGATTACTATAATCTCTGGCTCATGGTAGATGGCATCTTAAGCAAGTACGTCCACATCGTGTGATACGCGATGATCCGGGAGGTAAATTTCTCGATGACCAATTTTAAATGCGCAGACCTATGTGTAATACGGCACGATACACGGCCTCTTTCTATAGGCATTTATGAAGATGCACATGAAGAATCCTGCGTATTGCGGAATTCTCTGCCATTAATAATAAAGGGGCTGGCCATTCTCTGCATAAACATAGTTCTGTTGCTGCTTATCAGTCTTACCCCTGTCATGGCACAGGCTTATCCTTATCACGACCCAAAGATCCATATGGCGAGTCAAAGACTTCCGGGTCATATAATATCATTGCTGGACTCAGTACAACCGCTTGGTCCTGCCTCTTCAAAGATGTCGTTACAGCTTACCTTTGCCTTGAAATTGCGCAATGAGCCAGCGTTAAATACCTTGCTCGCCGCCCAAAATGACTCAACCTCACCCCTCTATCATCGCTATCTCACACCACAGGAGTTTAACGCTCGGTTCGCACCCACGCAGGCCAGTGTTAATACCGTCGTTGCCTATGCGCGTCAACAGGGCTTTCAGGTCACCTCCATCGCGCCCAACCATATGCTGGTAGATGTTGCAGGCACAGTCGCGACTGCCGAGCACGCCTTCGCACTCACCCTCAACAACTACCAGTTCCAGTCGCGCATCGTCTATGCACCTAACGATAATCCACTGATACCAGGGGCGATCGCCGCTGAAATAGAGACGATCAGCGGCTTAAATAATGTGGGCCTCTATCATCCCGCCAACCTGCAAAGCAAACTCAAGCAGCTATATCCTCATAAGGGCCCTAAAGGAGGGTTCACCCCCGATGAACTGCGCAGTGCCTATGACGCCAAACCCTTATTGACGGCTGGCATGGATGGAACGGGGCAAACGATCGGACTCTTTGAGCTGGATGGGTATAAGCCTGCTGATATTGCCACCTACCGTCAGAACTATCACCTTGGGACACTCAAAGTAGCCAATGTCTTGGTGGATGGAGCAAGCAATACGCCAGGTCCCTATGCTATTGAACCAACGCTGGACATGGAAGTCATCTCGGCCATGGCGCCCGGAGCCACACAAAAGGTCTATATTGGTCCCAATACCACGACAGGCATCGATGATACCTATAATCGTATCGTTGCCGATGATGTGGCAAAAGTCATTAGCATCAGTTGGGGTGAATGTGAGTTATCTCTCACGTCTGCACGAATGGATATACTGAATACGATCTTCAAGCAAGGGGCAGCCCAGGGGCAGGCGTTTTTTGCCGCTAGTGGCAATCTCGGGGCGTACGATTGTACGGTGAATGCGAGCCAGACGCTGGCTGTCGATTCGCCTGCCAACAATCCCTATGTGGTGGGCGTAGGTGGCACTACCTTGCTCACGAACCCGAACGGGACCTATCGCAGCGAAAGTGCCTGGAGCAATCACTTAACCGGACAAAACCAAACAGCCGTTGGCGGCGGCGGCGGCCAAAGCATCCACTTCTTACGCCCTCCTTATCAAAGTGGCCCCAACCTGACCGATCAGTATCGCATGGTTCCCGATGTCTCGGCCAATGCAGATCCCGAAACTGGCTATTCTATCTACCACACCGGTGGGAGTCTTCCAACTCCCAACTGGGTGGTGCTGGGTGGCACCAGTGCCGCCGCCTCGCTGTGGGCTGGCATAACCGCTGACGTCAACCAGTTCCTACTATCCAGGCACATTTTTCCTCTCGGCAGTGCCAGCGTAACACTCTACCAACTCTATAACACTCCACAAATCTATCCACCCTACCACGATATCACGACCGGCACGAATCTGTATTATCAAACCAGACCCGGCTATGATCTGGCCACCGGCCTTGGCACCCCAGATGTCTGGAATATCGCACGTGATCTGGAGAGTTCATCAGGGTTGACCACACTGTTGTTGCAAAATATGGGCTTTGAGTCTGGCTCGGTCGCCTGGCAGGAACATTCAAACGGCGGATACAAACTCATTGGTACATTCAATCCACATTCCGGCAAATATAGCGCATACTTCTGTAACTATGCGAACTGCCACGACACTATCGCGCAAGCAACATTGCTGCCAAAGTTTATCCAGAAAATAACGCTGAGCTATTGGGTCTATATCGGTCAGGGTGATACGTCCACCACCTGCCAGGATAATTTCCAGGCCATCTTGAGGACAGAGAAGGGCGGTCCAATTACGACCGTGCAAAAATTGTGCGGCAATACAAATACCAATGGCTGGGTACAGTATAGCTTTGATGTCACAAACACGCTGGCAAAATATACTGGCCAGACGATTCAAGTCTCGTTCGAAGCCACCGGCACCAGCGGTCCACGCTCCAACTTTTTTGTAGATCTTGATGATGTCACGCTATACGTGACCCATCATTGATTTTAACAAAGAAAATCATTGCTATTTCTTGGTTATTCGTGGAGGTAGACATGGAAAAATTCTGCGCACTATATGCTAAGCGACACGTAACAGCAAGGATACTGACAACGCTCTGCATAGCTCTGCTTATGCTTATCAACATTGATCTTACTTCAGCCATGGCCTATCTCCATAGCTCACAACAATATCGGATGGGTAGTCAGCGGCTTCCAGGTCATGCAGTACCATTGTTAGCCAATCTACAACCACTTGGTCCCACATCTCAGGACCAGCCTTTGCAACTTGCATTTGCCTTGAAATTGCACAATGAGTCAGACCTGGAGACCCTGCTGGCCGCCCAAAACGATCCCACCTCAGCCCTCTATCATCACTATCTCACACCACAGGAGTTTAATAACCAGTTTGCGCCCACCCAGGGCGACGTCAATACCGTCACGGCCTACTTACGTCAGCAGGGTTTCAAGGTCACAGCCATCGCCTCCAATCATCTGCTCATTGATGCCTCAGCACCGGTTGCTACCGCCGAGCGCGCCTTTGCGATCACCTTCAATAACTACCAGCTCAAAACGCGCGTCGTCTATGCACCCAACGATAATCCATTGCTACCAGAAGCGATCGAGAACCAATTAGAGACAGTCATCGGCCTAAATAATGTGACCGTCTATCATCCCATCAACCTGCAAAGCAAACTCAAGCAGTTGCCTGCTTATAAAGGTCTCGGTGGTGGCTTTACGCCCGAAGAACTGCGCAACGCTTATGATGTTAAACCCTTACTTTCAGCAGGCAGAGATGGGACAGGACAGACGATTGGGCTGTTTGAAATGGATGGGTATAAGGCTGGGGATATTGCTGCCTACCGCCAGCAGTACAAGCTTGGAACGCTCAAGGCTTCCAACGTCCTGGTCGATGGAGCGACCAATACACCGGGCGCCGGCGCAATCGAGGTAACGTTGGATATGGAAGTCATCTCCGCCATGACACCCGGGGCCACCCAAAAGATCTATATTGGCCCCAACACCACGGCTGGCATCTCTGATACCTACAATCGCATCGTCACTGACAATCAGGTGAAAATTATTAGCATCAGTTGGGGGGATTGTGAATTAGCCAGTAGCAAGTCACGGCTAGGTGTACTGGATACGATCTTCGAACAAGGAGCGGCCCAGGGACAAACGTTTTTTGCCGCCAGTGGCGATAACGGAGCTTATGATTGTGCAACTGATGCTTCTCACTCGTTAGCAGTTGACTCACCCGCCAGCGACCCTTATGTGGTTGGGGTGGGGGGCACCACGCTGAATGCCGACCCCAACGGGGCTTATGGCAGCGAAACTGCCTGGAGCGGTGTGAGCGGTGGGACCTCCGTAGGCGGTGGTGGTGGCAGGAGCATCTACTTCACCCATCCTACTTATCAAAGTGGCCCTAACCTGACCGATCCCAACCGCCAGGTTCCCGATATCTCAGCGAATGCCGATCCCAACACTGGCTATTCCATCTACTACACATCCGGAAACACCACGACTCCCGGCTGGATTACCGTGGGAGGTACCAGTGCCGCCGCGCCGCTATGGGCAGGCATCGCCACTGACATCAATCAGATGCTCGTGGCTGACAAGGTTGCTCCGCTGGGCCATGCCACGGCGGCTATCTACCGCCTCTACAACACACCACAGGTCTATCCACCTTATCACGATATCACGACCGGTTCGAACCTGTATTATAAAGCCGGTCCAGGCTATGATATGGCTACCGGCATTGGCACCCCCGATGCCTGGAATATCGCCCGCGATCTGGAGAATTCACCGGTATTAGCCACACAGTTGTTGCAAAATGCAGGCTTTGACACTGGTCCAGCCTCCTGGGTGGAACACTCAAGCGGCGGCTATGAGCTCATCAGTACTGCCAATCCACATTCCGGCAAATATAGCACGTATTTCTGTAGCTATGTGAACTGCCACGACTCAATCACACAAACGGCATACCTGTCAAAGTTTACCCGCAAAGTGACGCTGAGCTATTGGGTCTATATCGGTCGGGGTGATACATCCACCACCTGCCAGGATAATTTTCAGGTCTTCCTGCGCACAGCCGGGGGCGACTCCATTACAAGGCTGCAAAAACTATGCAATATGGATGCCAATGGCTGGGTACAGTATAGCTTTGATGTCACCAATGCATTGGCAAAATATGCTGGCCAGACAATCCAACTTGACTTCGAAGCTACCGGCACCAGCGGCCCACGCTCCAACTTTTTCGTGAACCTGGATGATGTTGACTTTCAGTCACTAGTAGTGGTGCCAGGCATCACCACCCAGGTGATCCAGAATCCAGGCTTTGAAAATGGCCATGCCCCATGGCAAGAGTACTCCAGGAGTGGCTATGAACTCATCAGTACTGTGCTTGCCCATACGGGCCTGCATAGTGCCTATCTATGTGGCTATGCCAACTGCCATGACACCATTTCCCAGACAGTCACCTTACCAACCTCAACGCGCAATGTGGTACTCAGCTACTGGATCTATATAGGACATTCAACCATCACCGACACCTGCGCGGACACCTTTCATTCTTATGCACAACTGCCTGCCGCTCAAGGAACTACCATTGCAAACTTTCAAACACTCTGCAATACCGATGCCAATGGCTGGATACACTATAGCCTGGATATCACCAATGCATTGGCGTCAGCTCTCGGCAAACCAATACAGATCGGTTTCGAGGCCGCCGGATCAAGCGATCCGCGCACCAACTTTTTCGTGGACGTTGATGATGTGACGCTGTATGTGACCCACGGTTGACCCTCTGAAACCATCTAGGAGCAGCAAGGATACTCAACCATAAATCTCTACCCAGACAAAAAAAAGTAACGGATACTCATAAAGTGAAACAAAGAGCACCTAATTGAATTTATAGTTAGATGCTCTTTGGAAGTCTATAGCTGATTGTGCAAAATTACACTAAAGTTGACACCTAATTGGACGTAGGAAAGGCGATTGAACTTTTTGTCGGGAAACTGCATGCGCTGGTGAGATCTATTGTGATGTTCCAGGCATCCGGGGTGCCAAGACCTGTTGCCAGATCGTAGCCTACTCCTGCTGGATAATACAGGTTATTTCCTCTGATAATATCATGATACGCGAGAGCGGGCTGTGGAGTAGTGTAGAGTCTATAGAGAGTCGGGGTGATATTCCCCAGCGTCAGCCGTTTCTGTCTCATCAGATAGTGGTTGATATCAGCAGCGAGGCCTGCCCACAGCGGTGCTGCAACACTTGTTCCACCAATGACAACCCAACTGGAACAACCCGCCACGGAAACGGTACAATAGACCGCATTGCCAGTATTCGGGTCAGCATTGGCTGAAACATCTGGTACCATGCGATGCGTATTCGTCACATTAGGACCCCGTTGAAAGTCGGGGCGATTGAAGTAGGTGCTAATCCCACCACCACTGCCAAAGCCACGAGGATACAGTGGGAGTGCGGCACTATCCGACCAGGCTGATTCGCTGAGATAGGTGTTATCTGCTTTGAGATTGAGGTGAGTCCCGCCAACACCAACCACATAGGGATCATCGGCCGGTGAGTCAACGGCAAGATCGGCAGTATTGCAATCATAGGCACCCGTATCCCCACTGGCCGCGAAGAAGGACTGTCCCTGGGCTGCACCCTGTTTAAAAATGTTATGCAGGGCCTCAAGCTCCGCTTTTCCAGATGCATTTTCGCATTCGCCCCAGCTGGTACTGATAACAGTCGCGGCATTATCGGTGACGATACGGTTGTAGGTATTATTGATCCCTGCTATCGAATTGGAGCCAATATAGATTTTTTGCGTAGCACCAGGGGCGAGTGCCGAGACCATTTCCATGTCTACCTCAACTTCTAGTGCAGTGGGTCCAGGCGTATTGGTGGCACCATTAACCAGAACTGGTGAGCCCTTGAGCACACCAAGATTGTACGTCTTGCGATATGTATTGATATCAGACGGAAGATAACCATCCAATTCAAAGAGGGCAACCGTTTGTCCGGTGCCGCCTGCACCAGCCTTGAGCAGGGGATTTACATCATAGGCGCTGCGGAGTTGAGCTGGCGTGTATCCACCAGCCGAACTTGCATGTTGGAATGTCTGTTGCCTCAGAGAGAGGGGATGGTAGTGTGCAACATTATCCAGCCCGGCAATTGTTTGGATCGCGGGAGCGATCGTCGCGGGAACCGATGGATCAGCAGTTGGGGCATACACCAGGCGTCCGTTAATGTCATAACTGTTCAGGGTGGTACTGAAGGTTTTTTCAATGAGAGCCGCTGAACCGGAAGCATTGATAAACAAGTTGTTGCTTGCAACCGATTCGACATGGAGGCCCTGGTTGTGTAAGTATGCCACAACAAGATTGACCGTGGATGATGTCGGACCAAATTGCGTTTTGAATGCTTGAGGCGTCAGATAGTGGTGATAGAGAACTGATGCAGGATTCGCCTGCGCGGCAAGCAGCGTATTTAACGCTGCTTGATTGCGAAGCGCCAGGCCAATAGAGAGATGGAGTGCTGTTTCCTCAGGTAGTGGACCGATCGGAGGGTAATTTTGCACCAGTGGTATGAGGTGACCAGGCAGTATCTCACTCTGGTTACCTGCGGCACGTGGTGCAGCCAGAAGGAATGGAACACTCAAAAAACCATGAGATACACTCAAGACGATAAGTATGGCAAGGATCTTCCCAATGAGGAGATGATATCTTTTTTGCTGCCCAACCTTGTTTTTCATGCTACCTCCAAAAAAGCACGTTTGGTTATAAGGTTTCATTAATGCGTACAAGTGAGGCGCGAATATTCCAAGAAATATCATTGCATACGCCAAGCCCACCAATTGCGCACAATATATATTATTATTATATAAATACGGTCAAACATATTTAAGAATTTAATATAGACAAATATATTATAGTGAAAAACGCACAAAAATATGTTTTGTGGATACCCTCATTCATGCTTCTAAGTAGCCCGTGAATGAACCTATACCCAGGCGCGCAAAAGTAGTGTATACTCATGATATGAGTACTCATTTTCTGAGTAATGGTCCTATGCTGCGTCGGATGGTGAGTGCTCAAAAAATGTGAAGAATGTGAATAAACATGCACATGTTCTTAAGGAGTTATTTAAGATGCGATTTCGTTCCATCGTCTGCGCTCTCCTTTTATTGGGTCTATTTCTGGCAGGCTGTGGCGGCAGCACTACGACAGGGAGCGCTCCAAGCAGCACGGCCGCGACGCCGAAGAGCACACCTGTTTCACTGCAGGTGTTCGCGGCAGCTTCGCTCACTGAATCATTTACCGAGCTCGCCAAACAATATCAATCGGCGCATCCAAATGTGACTATTAAATATAACTTCAATGGCTCACAATTGCTGGAGCAGCAGATAGCTAATGGCGCGCCCGCCGATGTCTTTGCCTCGGCCGACCAGACCAACATGAAAAAGGCCAATACAGCTGGACTGGTGGACAGCGCGAAGGTCTTTGCACAAAATCGCCTGGTGGTGATTGTGCCAGCCGGGGATAAAAACGTGACCACGCTGAAAGATCTGAGCAAAGCAGGGGTCAAGATTGATATTGGCGCGGCCGCAGTGCCAGCGGGCAAATATAGTCAGCAGGTATTCGATAAGCTGGGAGCCTCACCACAATATGGTGCGAGTTATGAGGCAAGCGTCAAAAAGAATATTGTCTCGCAGGAGGAAAATGTGAAGGCGGTGGTACAAAAGGTACAGCTAGGCGAGGTGGATGCAGGCTTTGTCTATCGCACAGATGTAACTAATGCCGTTATTAATAAGGTCATGGTAATTGATATTCCTGACAACTTTAATGTGATCGCTCAATATCCAATCGCCATCACCAAAAACGCACCGCATAGCGCGGAGGCACAGGCCTTTATCAACTATGTGCTCTCAAGCGATGGGCAGGCAATATTACAAAAATATCACTTTATTACCACCCCAACCCACTAAACTACCCGGTTCCAGTTACCAAAGGATAAGCAGCACGTAGGATAAGCAGCATGTTTTCTCAGAATGTGTCTTATCCTCATGATCTCCGCGCTCTTCACGCCTGAGTTTGAGCGCCAAAGGCGCTCAAGAAGTCTTCTTGTATGGTGCAAAAAGTGCGCTGTGCGCACTTTTTGCACCATACAAGAAAAAAAGCTCGGGCGCGCCAGCGCACGTCCACACAAGCACGACACGCTTCTATGATGATGGGAATAAGACGCATTCTCTTATCCTTTGGAAGCCACAGATTGCTCTGCCGCGCGCCCAGTGGCTAATTCAGCGCGGTACTTTCACGCACAACCAGGTCCGGTAGCAATATACGCTGATGCAGTTTCATGTCTGGATTATTGAGTATTTCGATGAGGTATTTCACGGCCATAGCATCCTGCTGGCCGAAGTTAAAATCGATGGTAGTCAGCGGTGGTTCCATAAAGGCGGCCAGTTCGGCATTATCAAAGCTGATGACTGAGACATCGGCAGGTATGCGTAGGCCATGCTCGCGCAGGGCGCGGATAGCTCCCAGGGCCATGGTGTCAGAACCTACCATCACCGCTGTAAAAGGCTGACCACTCGCTAACAGCTGCTGCATAGCCTCATAGCCAGCGCGAAAGGTATACTGGGCCGCGCACAGCGGTCCGGGCTGCAGGCCATGGCGCAACAGGGTCTCTCGCCATATGGTATGGCGCCAATGCCCGTTGATCAGATCTAATGATGGTGGAATGGCCGCGATCTGACGATGCCCAAGCTGGATTAGATATTCTACGGCCATCCGCGTGGCATAGAGCTGGTCAAAACCAATCCAGGCCAGCTTTGAGTCAGGGACATAATCGCGTCGCACGAGTGGCATGCCTCCACAAAGCTCCAGAAGCCGTTCATCGCTGATATGCAAAGATGGGGCATGCATGATGACCCCATCCACCAGGCGGGCCGCGGCATTCCCCAGGGCGACGCCAAGCTTTTCAATCTCTGTCATTGTGACCAGCAGATCGTAGCCAGCATCGCGCGCGGCCAGGGCCATGCTTTTGATCGATTCCGCGAAGCGCCCCCCTGACGAATATTCACTACGATCAGTTCCAGGGTATGCGATTGGTGGGTATTCAACATCTGGGCTACTTTGCTGGGCACAAAATCCAGTTCCCTCATTGCCTGCAACACACGCTTGCGCGTCTCTTCGGCAACGCTCTCACTCTCATTCATCACCCGCGATACGGTCTGATAAGAGACGCCGGCAAGCTTCGCCACATCGCGAATAGTATTTTTCTTCTTCCTTACACCCATCTCATGACCAACCATCTCTCAGACAAGCTCGTGATAGCTATCACGTCCATGCCGATCAATCCCCCCTGGCTTAAACAACAGCGCTAACATTTCAGTCTGTAAATGTCGATTTTATAATAGGGATGTGAGCGGTCACAGTATAGCTAAATCACCCTTGCATGTCAATACTACTATTAGTCGCTAATAAGATTTATCGCGGCAAGCTTTACTTGATTTTTGTTACGTTATGGTACATAACTATAATGTTACCGGTCACATTCAACAACAACAAAAATTATTGTAGATAGAGAGGCAAGGCAAAAAATGCACAAAAAACGTTATGCCCTGGTTGGTACAGGCTCGCGCTCACGCATGTTCATTGATGCCCTGATCGGCCCTTATCAGGAGGTGGGGGATCTGGTGGCGCTCTGTGACCTTAGCCAGGTCCGTATGGATTGGCATAATCAGCGCATCCAGGACAGCACTAATCAAGCACCACTGCCGACCTACCCGGCCGCACAGTTTGAGCAAATGATCCGCGAGACGCGGCCAGATACAGTCATTGTCACGACCATGGATAGCACCCATCACCTCTATATTGTGCGGGCCATGGAATTGGGCTGTGATGTTATCACGGAAAAACCAATGACGACCGACATCGAGAAGATGCAGGCCATCATCCACACGCAGGAGCGTACAGGGCGCTCCCTGCGCGTTAGCTTCAACTATCGCTATACGCCAGCCTACACCCTCTTCCGTGAGCAGTTGATGAAGGGTGTGATCGGTAAGCCGCTGGCAATGGATTTCGCCTGGCTACTGGATACCAGACATGGCGCAGACTACTTCCGCCGCTGGCATCGCGAGAAACAGAATAGTGGTGGCCTGCTTGTGCATAAAGCAACCCACCATTTTGACCTGGTCAACTGGTGGCTCGACACCTATCCCAGCGAGGTCTTCGCCATGGGCGCTCTGCAGTTCTATGGCAAACACAACGCCGAGGCGCGTGGCGAGCACTATGACTATAAGCGCTATACCGGGGTTCCCGCGGCAGATCATGATCCGTTCGCACTCACACTCGAGAGCAATCCGGTGCTCCATGGGCTCTATCTGGATGCAGAAGAAGAGAGCGGCTACCTGCGCGATCGCAACGTCTTTGGTGAACCGATCACGATCGAGGATACCATGCGCGTCATCGCCCGCTACCAGAATGGCGTCCTGCTCTCCTACTCACTGATCGCTTACTCTCCCTGGGAAGGCTTACGCGTCGCCATCACCGGCACCAAAGGGCGCTTGGAAATGGATATCGTCGAGAATATCCACCAGCTTCAAAACGATGGGGAAGGTAAAGAGAGTGCCAGCAAGGGACCCTTCAAATCTACGAACATCCGCATCTTTCCGATGTTTGGTGTACCATATACTGTAGAAGTACCGGCATCTGTTGGAGGCCATGGTGGTGGGGACCCGGTATTGCTGGAACACTTATTTTCACCCGAGCCCCCGGCAGATCCATATCGACGGGCAGCGTCACACATCGATGGTGCCGCCTCAATCCTGGTAGGAATCGCCGCCAATCAGTCAATGCAGACAGGTCAATTGATAAAAATTGCTGATCTTTTCCACCTGCCTGACAAAGCGGCACAGTAGTACAAAGAGAGGGAAAAATGGCCCAAATACGAGACGACCGCTACTTCGCAGGCGATCCAGCACAACGAAATATCGCACGTATGCTCTATGCACAGGTAAAAGAGCTGCCTCTGATTTGTCCCCATGGACATGTGGACCCGCGCCTGCTGGCCAGCGAACACTATAACTGGGGTACCCCGGTGGATCTGCTGATTATTCCAGACCACTATGTCTTTCGCATGCTCTATTCTCAAGGAATAACGCTCGAAGAGCTCGGCATCCGCAGGCGCGATGGGGCGCCACAGAGAACGATCATCGCAAAATCTGGCAAACGGTCTGTGACCATTGGTACCTGTTCCGTGGCACCCCGACCAGCCTCTGGCTGCGGGATGAGCTGCAAGATATCTTTGGCATTGAACAGAAAATCAATTCGGCCAATGCACAAACTATTTATGATGCGCTGGCTGAACGACTCAAACAACCAGACTTCCAGCCTCGACGCTTGTTTGAGCGCTTTCAAATCGAGGTGCTGGCTACCACCGATGCCGCGACCTCAGAACTGGAAGAACACCAGAAACTGCGCGCTTCCGACTGGCATGGCCGTATGATCCCCACCTTCCGCCCCGATGCTGTGGTTAATATCCAACCGGGCTTCGCAGAACAGATTCGCCTGCTCAGCCAGGTCTCAGGTGTAGATGTCTCTGATTATCGGACCTACCTGACCGCCCTGGAGCAAAGACGCCGCTTCTTTAAAGAGCTGGGAGCGACCGCCACCGATCACGCGGCCCAGAGTGCCTATACCGCGCGGCTAAGCGCGCACGAAGCGGATGCGATCTTTCAGCGTGCCTTGAAAGACGAGGCCAGCGCGGAGGATGCCCGCCGCTTTACCGGGCATATGCTGATCGAACTGGCCCGCATGAGTGTGGAGGACGGATTGGTCATGCAGATCCACATCGGCAGTTCGCGCGATCACAATCCAGACCTGCTCACGCGCTTTGGCCGCGATATGGGAGCCGATATCCCAACCAGCAGCGAGTTCACCCATAACTTCAAGCCGCTGCTCGATCTGTTCGGACGCGATCCACGCCTCTCGCTGATCCTCTTCAATCTAGATGAAACGACCTATAGCCGCGAACTGGCCCCCCTGGCCGGTCACTATCCAGCACTACGACTGGGCCCGCCCTGGTGGTTCTTTGATAGCATCCTGGGCATGCGTCGCTACTTCGCCAACGTGGTGGAGACGGCGGGTATCTACAATACAGCAGGCTTTAACGATGATACCCGCGCCTATCCCTCTATCCCGGCCCGCCACGATGTCTGGCGCCGTGTCAGCGCGGATTGGCTGGCAGGACTGGTAGTAGAAGGCATCGTGGATGAAGAGGATGCCCACGAGATGAGTATCGACCTGGCTTATCGCCTGGCGAAGCGCAGCTACAAACTGGAGGGATAACAATGTTTGAGCAACAGCCATTTACGCAGATCTCAGAGTCGGTGACCGAACGGGATGGTACGGCCTATGCTCTGGTCAACAGCGATAAACCCGGCGAGAGCCAGCTACTGGTCCGGGGCACAACCGAGGGCTTTGAGGGCGATACGCTGGCCGATGGTAGCTTGATCGGCCCACACTCGGCCCATAATGCGGCTGTCTTACGTCAGCGCCTACCGTGGCTCCAGCCGGCAGTATTGGGATTGCAAACCTCGGCCGGCTTTGGCGACCGACTGGGCATCGCCACGCCAGGCCATGTGCTGGCAACACGCGGCACAGGTGTGGCCCCGATCTATGCCCAGCAATCAGTGCGTGAAAACAGTCGTACCGGGCGTACACCACAGGAAGTGGTGGATGATGCCATGTGGGGAGCCTTCGAGGCTGGCTGGCACGAGCCCTGGGGAGCCGACGCCGACCATTTGAAGACACTGGAAGATATACCTCCTTTTGTGGATGCTGGCTATACCTTCTATACCATCGATCCGGGAGAGTATGTAGATGACGCCGTCGAAACCGACGATGAGGAGACCCTACAACGTAAGGTCGCCCGGCTACCGTGGGCCGATCTACAAACGACCCTGGCAGAGACTATCGAGCGCTATCAACGCTCCGTTGAGCTGGACGACCGTACGCTCACCTTTAACCAGCATGAGCTATACAAAGCCCTGGCCAAATATGGCGGGGCCGTCGCCCATACAGCACGCATGGCCAGGCGCCTGCAAGAACTCCAGGGGCAGCGTCCCTTTGAAATGGAGATGTCCGTGGATGAGACCGGAACCACGACAGCCCTGCTGGAGCATTTCTATATAGCCGCTGAGCTCAAACGCCTGCAGGTACCGTTTGTCAGCCTGGCGCCGCGCTTCGCCGGACGCTTTGAAAAGGGCGTCGGCTATATCGGTGACCTCAACGAGCTGACCCAGAACATTAATGGGCACGCCAGCATCATGCGCCACTTCGACAATAGCTATAAGCTCAGCCTGCATACGGGCTCCGATAAGTTCGAGGTCTATCCAATCGCCGTGCCCGCAACCAATGGACTTGTCCACCTTAAAACGGCTGGCACCAGCTATCTGGAGGCATTGCGCCTGATCGCATCCATAGATCGCCCACTGTTCCGCGAAATCTGGGACTTCACGCGCAGTCGCTATGAAACAGATCGCCGCACCTATCACGTTTCCGCCAGGCTGGAAGAAACGCTGCCAGCCGAGCAATTAACGGATGAGCAACTCCCCGAGCTGCTCAATCAATTTGCTCCGCGCCAGGTACTGCATGTAACTTTCGGCTCGGTACTCGACACCTACGGCAGCGACCTGCAACGTATCTTGCACGCCAACCTGCCTGCCTACTACACCTATATTCAGCGCCACTTCGACAAGCACCTGGAGGCGTTCAAGCGCCAAAAATAAAAGATAACACGCAAAGCCCTGAAGGGTCGCCCCGATAATTGCCGGGGCGACCCTTCAGGGCTTTTTCATGTTCCTCTTTGGCGTCTGCTGCGCGGGATTGGGAGGGTGGAGTGTGTTTGGTGGGCGGCTGCGGCCGCCCACCAAACACACTCCACACCTGTTTATTGTTTTGACATGCTTGAGCTCTGTCGTGTATAATATAAGTTATACGTATAACTTTCTCAGCAATTGGGTATGGATACCAGAAAGAAACAGGAAAATAATGCGACAACATCTATTGATTGATGCTGATGACACACTGTGGGAAAATAATATGTACTTTGAGCAAGCCATTCATAATTTTATCAGCTTCCTCAATCACTCCAATCTATCTCATGAAGAGGTTCGCGCCGTACTCAACGAGACGGAGCGCACGATGGGTTATGGGGCCACCAATTTTACCAATAGCTTGTTGGCCACCTACCAACAACTGGCAGAGGATACGATCAACGAGGAGCAGCTCCAATATGTGCGCCAGCTTGGAGAACAGATCCATTCGCACCCGCTTCAATTATTGGATGGTGTGCAGGAGACGTTGGAATATCTAGTGCCGCGCCATAACCTTATGCTGTTGACCAAAGGTGTTCAGGAGGAGCAGCAATTGAAGATTGAGCGCTCGGGCATCGAGCAGCTTTTCAACCATGTGTTGATCGTGCCAGAGAAAAACGTTGACACGTATCACCAGCTCATCGAGCAGTTAGAGCTCCATCCCCCTCTGACCTGGATGATTGGCAATTCACCACGCTCAGACATCAATCCTGCCCTGGCCGCCGGACTCAACGCTATCTATGTTCCGCATCCACAGACCTGGGTACTCGAACATGAAGAGGTTGCCGCTCCACCTATGGACAAACAATTACTGACCATTGACCGCTTCGCCGACCTGCGTGTCCACTTCTAATTTTTATGCTCAAAGATGGGAAGGAAATTATTTATGCAGGACACTGAAACAACGCAACAACACTTCTCTACACATGAGATCATTGAAAGATTGAGTCAACAAATTGGTGAGAAATATGTGTTTCCAGATAAGGCACAGGAGATCGCGGCTGCTCTCCACCAGCACCTCGACGCAGGAACTTATAATGACATACATGATGGTGACATTCTGGCGCAGACGATCACTGAACACCTGCGCACGGTGAGCCATGATAAACACCTCCGCCTCTATTATCAGGCCGCTGGCATCTCAACCCGTATTGATGATAATGAAGCTTACACGCCAGAAGAGATTGAGAGGATACGCCAGAAAAGTAAAAAGAATTATGGCTTGAAAAAAGTCGAGATTCTGGATGGCAATATCGGCTATTTTCAATTCAATGAGTTTGCGCATCCGCACTTTGCAGGCGAGAGTATGAGCGCCGCCATGATTTTTCTGGCCCACACCCAGGCTCTGATCATCGATCTACGCACCAATAGTGGTGGTGAAGCGCTCATGAGCCAGTTTCTTTGCAGCTATTTCTTTGATGCCTTTAAAGCCGAACAGATCCAGCTCAACGGCCTTTACGATCGCAGGAAAGATCTGTTACAGCAGTATTGGGTCTTCCCTTATGTTCCAGGCACGCGCTACCTGGATAAGCCCGTTTATATCCTGACCAGCCAGCACACCTTTTCAGCGGCAGAAGGATTCACCTACGATCTCCAGCAATTGAAACGTGCACTGGTAGTTGGCGAGACAACTGGTGGAGGCGCGCACGCTGGATTGCGCTATCCCATTACTGCGTACTTTGAAGCTTTTATTCCTAGCGTGCGCGCAATTAATCCGATCAGCGGGACAAACTGGGAAGGCAGCGGCGTACAGCCTGATCTGCCTGTGGCGCAGGAAGAGGCCTTGGACAGCGCATATCGCAGGGCGCTGGCGGACATCCATTAAGTATGTAATCAACTGGCCATTGCTATCCTGAGTATTAATATTTAGCTTTGAGAAAGATATATAAACAAAAACAGCGCTCAGATCGGGCTGGAATTAGGAATCGCTATCAATTCCGGCCCGATCTGAGCGCTTTCGTTATGGATTAAATGATCAGGATTGGTCGATCCGTGCTATTCATGGTGATCTCAGTGGTGCGCCCGTAGGTCGAGCGATCTCTTGAGGGGCGTCCACGCGAATACATGGCCAGCATATCGCTACCACCAGCAATTTTCCCATAGCGCTGCTCGGCAAAGTAGGTCAGCGCGGCAGGAATATCCCTGGCCGGGAACACAGAAGAAGTGGTCATGATATTCAAGCTGGCACCAGCTTCTGCTTGCAAACGCCGCTCAAGCTCATGCACATAGCGGCAAGCCTGGTTATATTCTGGCGTCTGTTTGATGAGCTGCAAACCCTCTTCAATCGACTCATGCTCTGAAGGGATGACATGCACTAAGTGCACAGTCGCTTTGCTTGGTGCCGCGATGGCTGAGACCAGCTGTGCTGCAGGGAGAATGGCCTGTTCGGAATCTGCCGTACCATCCAGGGCCACCGCGATTTCAATCGCATGCAGAGGGCGACGCTGATCGGGATAGGCACTGGAAGGAATGGCTTCTCCATTTTTCAAGACCAGCAGAGGAACGGGAGTCTGGCGTGTCAATTGTTGCGCCACGCTGCCCAGATGGGTAGAACGCCGCTCAGACCGACCATGGCTACACATAATTACCAGGTCAGACTGTAATTCTTTGATCGCTTGCAAAATGGTGGGGATAACGCTCCCATGCTGGATATAGCAATGACATTGACCATCTATCAGCTGATATTTTTTGACAACCTGAGCCAGGTATGCGCTGATCCGCTTTTCCTCAGCTTCGATGGCAGCCGACAGATCATCAAACACATTTGAAAGTGATAGCCGCAAATCTTTTGATTCAGGATCAATCACAGACAGCAATGAGAGTCGTACCTGCTTCTGACTACTTAACTTTTGAGCCAGAACGATTGCTTGCTCAGCCCGTTGTGAGCCATCCAACAAAACAAGAATATGTTGAAACATGAGCGTTCCTCCCTTACTCGGCTATCCCAATGCAGATAAAAGCAATTAGAACCTCCGCTACCACCACAGCCCGGCTATTTGTTACATACCAGGAATGCAGGGAACGTATCAGCCTCCCAGGCAACTACGCTCATCTAATTGTAAACATAGCGGCAAAAATCATCTCTCGCCTAAAGCATAGAGATATGTCCTCACTAAATTATCACAACAGCGGCGCTAGCCTCTCATTTCGATCACAGGATGTGACATCGATACATCTATCCTGACTGACATAACCAGTCAGCTCTTGACTATTTCGTTCATAAGATGGTCATAAGAAATATTATTACGAATATATGCAAGACAGGTTGAGCGCGTGGCAATCCATCACAGGTCTATGATTTATATTATTTATAAAAATTCACCTATCGCCATCATAAACAGGCTTATAAATTTACAAGGCGTAAAGGAGAGGAAAACTTCGCGTATGATGGTGTAGCTGATATGGCTTATTCTACAGAAAACATTGCGTGAAGTGAATAAATTATGGGTAGATGAGGGCTTCCAAATTAAAAATACCTGATGCTAGCCAGGTGAATTGCTGATTTTGCAGTTTAGCAAACAATGCTTGCATAATATAGCATGACCGTCATTTAAAAGCTGAGCAGTCAACACCACGCCCGCCCGTGCACTGCTCTTCCATTGTTGTTGTTAGAGAAATTCATGAAAACGGTCTACTTGTTCATCACCAAAGGAGGAGTAACGTGTTGAAATTATCCCGGCACAAGAGCGTAATCCTCAAGGTTACTGCTATCAGCGTGACCCTTTGTATGCTCATCCTTACAACAGTTTTTCTGGCCTTTAGCCCCTTTGCCAGGGCGTCCTCGTCACACCCTGCTGCTACTGCCACTGGAACGGCACTGGCAACAGGAACAGCCACAACCTCAGGCGCAACCTCAGCGGTCGTGGCTGCCCATGCCTACATGCAACATACACCAAATGGCGCCATTCGTATGACTTATAACGCGGGTAGCAAGACTCTTAGCCTGAATCCAAGCATGAATGGCTTCGCGCCCAACAGTACTCATCCTGTTCAAATTGAACAAGGAAATTGCCGCGCAGCTGGAGCAGCTCAGGGTGCAGCCACAACGACAGCCAGCACGCCGCTGGCAACTGCTACTACTGCAGGAACTGCTAGCGCTACGAAGACCTCGCCAACTGGCACAGCAACCGCTACCACTTACTCAACGACACTGACCTCAGATGCCACTGGACATATCAGAGGTAACGCTACAATAAATAATGTAAGCGCTCCACCGTCCACGTCAAATCTGCGCGTCAGGATTTACAATGGCCCGGGGCTTCAAAACGCTGCGCAAAAAGTAGCTATCGCTTGTGGTAACATTAAACAGTACAATCCTAACTCTAATGCCGCCACTCCTACCAGCACAGGTACTGGCTTTACGAACTCAGCAGCGACTAGCACAGTTACCGCGACTGGAACAGCAACTGGTGCCAGTGGCAACACATTTGTGGCAATGATGGGTCCAACCGACAGTCCCAACGAACAGGCCAGTGGCACAACACAGCTTAGCCTGGCCAATGGCACCCTTACAGTGCAGATGAATGTACATGGATTGGCTCCAAACTCCACTCATTCGGCCCATATACATACAGGAAACTGCCAGAATATTGGGAATGTCGTGTACAATCTGGGTACCCTGACAGCCGATGCTCAAGGTAATGCCAGCTTGAATACGACCGTCAAAAACGTTACGTCAATCCCGGACAACGGCCTGGCCGCGCAGGTGCATTATGGCACCAGCCTCAACGATCCAGGCCAGTACAATCCGATTATGTGTGGCAATGTACGCTTGAATAAAAATCAACCATCTGCCACATCTACACCATAGTAAGTACGTTTAATCATACAGTCGATAGGCGTGGAAATTATCTCTACGCCTATCGACTCCTGGCAAGACACATCCATTGTTAAGTGGCCCGATACGGACACATAGTTTATCAGCGAAAATTCCCCTTCCTAACCCCAACATAGCTTATTGCCGCGGTGATGATCAAGAAAAGCTCCCCACATCCTTTATGCTTTATCTACTTACTTTTGTCTATTTTCCACATTTAGAGTACAATCAAGAAAATGGTTTTCTTAGCTCCTATTAGTCAGAGCTTTAATTTCCCGCGATAAATATATTGAAGAAGGGCAATCAACTGCTGTTAAGCTATTTATCCTATACCATATTGGCTAGTAAGGTAATAAAGCGCCTCGGTTGACCATAAGGGCGAAACATAGGCAGAAATCTGTCGTTACCGCCAAAAGTATCACTCTTATAGGGCTTTTGCTTCACTACCTCGCACTAATTTGTTATGATAGAGATTAAAAAGCCGTTTGAAACGTCACTCACTTATGACCATGTGTAGCACGATATCTCTACAGTGATCACAGGTCAGCTTACAACAAAGCCTCTTAGCCATGCGGGCTATTACACTCAGACAATTGAATGGTATGATAAAAACACAGGCTTTGACCTTGAAGGGAAAAATATATCCATGGCTTTTGATAAGAGAACCAAAGGCATTGTCCAGGAAGAAATGTTACCCGCCAGGAGGGATGGGGAAAGGACGCCTCTATGAATATTAATGCAAGTATTCGTAAACTTACAATCATCTTTGTTGTTATGTTTGTCGCTGTCAGCGGCTGCCTGGTGTACTGGCAGGCGGTGAGGGCAGATGAAGTAACAGCATCGCCGCATAATGCGCGTATCTGCAGTTCAAACAATGTCCCTTTGCGCGGGAATATTTATGATCGCAATGGGATTTTGCTGGCCTATTCGGTTCGCGATCCACATGTCTGCGGTGGATATATCCGCCATTATACCGATCCTTCTCTGGCCGGCCTGATTGGCTATTATGTGCCGGGAGGAATCTATCCAGCAACCGGCCTGGAAGCTCAATACAATGACATCTTAAATGGTTTGACAGGGCAGACCGCATTGAATAATCTTATCAATAAGACAATGCATACGGCGCCAATTGGAAACAATATCTATCTGACTATCGACGATCGCATACAGAAGATCGTGGCGCAGGATTTTAATAATTACACACCTGATCCAACTGGTACTGCCTTCGCCAATCATACCTATCCAACGTTTCCCACCAATAAGGGCTCGGCCGTGGTAACTGATCCCCACACCGGTGAAATCCTGGCGTTACTTAGCTCGCCCGGCTATGATCCAAATAAAATGGTACAAACCCTGGCCCATTCACTGGATCCTACCTCTTATTACAATCAACTCATTAAAAGTCCGGATAATCCCTTGCTCTACCGTCCAACTCAGGGCCTCTATTCTCCAGGCTCAACCTTCAAGACGGTGACATTGTTGTCTGCGCTTGACTCGGGTGCAACCACGCTGGATCAAGAGTGGAATATGCAAGATGCGTATAACCCCTGGCACGTTGCCGCGACGGCGGACAGCCCTGGTACGACCGTTACTGGCGATAATCTAGGCTATCTGCAATATGTTTTCCATTTTCCTGTCAGTACGGAGTTTGGCTTCGCGAATTCAGACAATATTATGTTCGCGCACATGGGAGCCAATGAAGGCGAGCAGAAGTGGCTGGATTATACTAAACGGATGTACTTTGACCAGGCGATCCCGTCTGATTTCCCAATAGCTAAGAGCCATGTCTTGCAGGCTGATGGAAATCTCAATAATGCCAATTTCGTGAATGACGTCTATGGACAGGGTGTAGATTTCGTGACACCCATGCAAATGTCGCTGGTGGATAATACAGTGGCAAACAATGGCGTTTTGATGCGGCCAACGGTGATCAAGCAAATTACGGATTCACAGAAAAATCAGCTTCAGACCTTTGCGCCACAACAACTTAACACCGTCATCAGTGGTGATGCTGCCTATAAAACACGCGTGGCAATGAACGCGGTTACAACCTGCGGTAGTGCCTGGCATATCACGGAAGATAACCTGCCCCAACAACTATTATTGGTAAAACTGGTACGGCTCAGGTTGGAGGAGATCAGAATCCTCATGGCTGGATGATCACACAGGGCCCATTCGATATCAACAATCCACAACAGGTACCAGCACTCACAATCGTAGCCATGCGCGAGAATGGTGGTGAGGGCGCTTACACCATCGGCCCGGCTATCTGGCATATGTATACGGACATCTTTAACCAGAAACTGGTCAACACCCAACTGCCAGCCTGGAATGATCCAAATACATTCTGTTCAGCCCACAACCTGTGGCAGAGCAGATCTGGCCCCCAGGTTCATGGCAACCAATAACAACTGAACGTATAAACAAACACTAAAAAAAGGTAGCAGGTCGGCCAGTCCCGACCTGCTACCTTTTTTCTACAAGAGCATGCAGTACTGCACTAAACAAGAATGCCATTGAGCAAACGATGCACAAACAATTTCAGCATAGTGCACCTCATATCCTTTAAGGGTTAGCACATCGCGGAAATGTCGGTTACAGCCAACCACGTATATCCAGCCCCAATCCTCCTTCAAGCCAACCTCCAGGTAGAAACGGAGGGGCAGAGTTGGACTGGCAATGAATTGCTGGATAATCCATTTTGTGAGCCACAAACTGCTGAGGATTGAGCGGATCAGGGATGAAGCGCCGCCCGAAAAGAGAACAGCTAAAGGTTGTTAGTGCTGGATCATAATCCAGCACTAACATCAAGATCTACATTAGATATGTAGCGCGCCTCATCAGAGGCCAGGAAGACTGCCGCATTGGCAACATCTTCAGCTACAACAAATCGTTTCATGGCTGAGTCACGTGTGGCCATTGCTCGAACAGCCTCAACCGAGACATTGCGAATGGCGGCTTGCTTCTCAAAGACCTTCTGCAGCCGTTCACCATCGGTAGGACCTGGTGAAATAACATTGACACGAATGTTGTAAGGGCCTGCATCATGGGCAAGTGTACGAGCTAAGCCGACCAGCCCTAGTTTTGAAGCTGCGTACGGCGTACGGCCTGGGAGCGGCTTCTTTCCTATACCTGATCCAATAAATATGATGTTTCCCTCTTTGTGTTCAACCATAGCAGGTAATGCAGCTGCACACAAGAGATATGGACCCGTAAGATTGGTTGAAAGCGTCTCTTCCCACTGTTGTGGGCTAATTTCCCACAAAGGAGCGGTAGGGCCAGCGATACCAGCATTACACACAAGTATGTCGATACGACCGTAAGTATTTATGATCGTTTTGACGAGGGCCTGTACCTGTTCAGCATCTCTCACGTCAGTGGGAAGCACTAAGGCCGCCCCTCCATCTTTCTCGATCATGAGACGCGTTTCGTGGAGCTTTTCCTCATTCCGAGAAGCCAGTACAACAACCGCACCTTCTCTGCTATAGGCCAATGCAATAGCCCGACCTATACCCTGACCACCACCAGTAATAACAGCAATTTTATCTGTGAGACGTGGCATCAGCTTGTTCTGCTTTCTTTTTGTTCCATTGCGACATCAGAGCAAAGGTTTCATGAATAACAGGTTTTTCTGCAGTCTGGGAGATTTCACGATAGACCGCCGCGACATTAGGAATCATGCGTTCTGGATTTTTCCAGGACGAGAACATCTCATAGTTAATCTCATAGGCGGCATCCAATGCATTCATTCCAGCTTTATATCGTTTTTCAGCCTCTTCAAACAAATATACAAAATACTGCTTAAGTGTGGCTACTGCAGATTTATCTGTGACCGGGCCATGACCAGGTACGATCACATTAACGTCTTGTTCTAAAATAAAATCACAGGCATAAATCCAGCGGGATACAGGTCCCGCCCAGACTACCGGATGGGCTTCGGCAAAGACAATATCACCAGTAAACATAACTCTATCTTGAGGAAGGTATACCAGTGTATCTCCATCTGTATGTGCTGGTCCGATGTGGAACAACTCAATCTTTTTTGCACCCACCGAAAGCGAGGTATGTCCTTCAAACGTTTCTGTCGGAAAACGCTGAGTGATGCCATCGAAATGAAAGGCCCCCAGCGTCTTACGCATGTAGGCTTCAGGCGGAGCTTTTTTTAACATATTCGCCATCACCTGCGGTGGAACGGTGTGCTGCATCTCTTCAGCTGTGCTCTTTGAGGAGATAATTTTCGCAGCTGGGAAAAAACCATTACCATTGGTGTGATCCCCATCAGCATGAGTATTAACAATCGTCTGGATAGTTTTCGCAGCTGGAACCTGACGGCTCATCGTTTCATGCATCTCACCAGTGAGATGCATGTCATAGAGCGTGTCAACGAGCAGCGTATCCTCACCAGTCACGATCAAACCACTATTACTCCATCCCCATGATCCATTGGATTGTAGATAGGCATAAATACCATTGCCAATATCGTGCAACCCCTTAGTATATTGCCATGCCATATATATTGTTTCCCTTAAATAAACGCTTCAAAAGAATGATCAAAAATGGGTAGCCGTATCTCTCACGCTGTCACTATTTATCTCCAGGGAGTGGAAGGTGGTGGTGGTGGCGCATCCGATGCTGTTCTGGGCGGAATCACGCTACTTCTCTCCAAAGCACCATCAATCATTCCACCTCGTGGTAACGGCTGTGAAGAAGGGGGTGGGGACTGAGTGGACGATTTTTTCCAGTTCCGTTGAGAATTCAGAGCGACAATAATCTCATCAACAGGTGTCCCCGTTGGCTGTGTTGGCAATGTTCCTTCTTGCAAACGAGCAGCAAGAGCATGTATTGCTTGCTGTTCCTTGCGTCGTTCTTGCTCTAGATTACGATTTGTGGCTAAGCGTGCCAAAAGATTGTTCAAAGAATAAGCGACGCGCCAAAGGATGTTATCTTTGTTTAATGGTACACGAGCACTGAAATCACCATTGGCTGCACGCATATGCACATCCATCAGCTGCTTAATACCATCTTCCAATTGCTGTTTGAGTGCCAGTTCTTCCTGCTGGCGTGCAATTTCTCTTCTTTCCAACGAAACGATTTCTTCAGAGCGATCAAGGTTCGCGATCGCCTGATTGAAACTTAACACGATAATAAAAGTAAACACCGCGACAATGATGTTAACCTCAATCATTCCTGTTAAAACGCTGGAATTGATTATATAGACATGTTTCAATTCTTCAGATGGGATATTTGACTGAAAAATAAGGTAGGTCACTATGCTGTTGAAAATCGCTGCAGCAAACGACCATCCCGGAGCAATCATATAGGATGCAACGATACTAGACTGCAACAAAAGAATAAATAATGGAATGTCAGCAGCAGTTGCTCCACCTGGAACAGAAAGAATAGTACCGATCAACCCCGCTTCGATTGTAAAAATAGCGATGACGCCCGCGATTCTCGTGTGCTTGGCTTTGTTTAAAAATAACGCAACGATATCGAGGGCGAGAGCAATAAGGCTTGGGATAAGGGCAAAGGGTTTATTGATGAGGCTTGGTATTGGAATGACAACAAGTACAATAACAACAAGTAGAATCCAGCTACTGGTTTGCGAGCGACGAATAGCATTTTTTTCTCTAAATGAAAGAGACGCTCCAGGTTTTTCTGTCGCGGCAAACAACCTGTACCAGAGATCGGCAAGGGTTTTTCCCATTGTAGTTCGATATCATCTTCATAGAAGATAATATCATCCTCCTCTCAAATCAAAAATATACACACAATTTTATCATAGGAAAACTTAAAAGAATACATTTTCCTGTGTTCCTAGTGAAATCTGTTACCTTCTTATTCACCAATTCAATCTATTGACGTCCTTTTATCATTATAAGTATCGCGATAGGCTTATTTTCCTAATTTGTATCTGCAGTAAGAATATACTTTTTCCTGGCCTGCTAAATATTTCATAGTAATAAGCTATAATTGCTTAACATACACGCATCACATATGTCAAGTAAATCAAATTCATTTTTCGAGATCTTAAACATTTAATACATTTATTATATGCGAGAAACGCCCCATTTCATTCGAGACGTTTCTCAGCCACTCTGGTTTGCTCTACTTACCACTTAAGCGCTCGACAATTGGCGCAAAGCGTTCAAAATTTGATCCGGCCAGGGTAAAATAAGAGATCCCATAGAGTTCACGACGGCGATAGAGTTCCTCACAAATACTATCAATTGTTCCAGTGACACTCAAGGGAGATTTGGCTAGCTGGTCTATATCGACGCCAAAGAATAGGATTTAATAGCTGCAGCTGCTGTTCGGTGAGTGCGACCCCTAGAATAGGCATGCTGAGCTCAAGGGAAAGAAATCGTTCACCAGCTGCTGCACGTATCCAATCTAATTTTTCTCGCAGGACTTCTGGTGACATGTCATTAATATCAAGATGCCCATGAGCACTAGCTTTGGCAGTGATCCCAATGATATTGGCTTGCCTGGCGGCAACACCGAGCATTTTCTTTCCTCCACCACCCATATAAATAGGAGGATGAGGACGCTGCACTATCTCTGGAAAGGCTAGCTTACCCGAATACGGGGCACGCGATGAGGTGGCTGCATCCTGATTTTGACTGATGAACAATTCTTTAATGCCCCGTACTGAAACTTCCAGGTGTTCAATACGTTGTCCAGCAGAATGAAAGGGCAGTCCCGCCAATTCAACATCCATCGGCCGATTACCAGCCCCAATACCAAGCTCAGTACGACCATTATAGAATACGTCTAGAGTGGCAATAGCTCGAGCTAATAATGTTGGATTATGCAAATCATTGCAGAATACCTGGCTACCAACACGGAGTGTAGTAGTAGCTTCTAATGCAGTTGACATTAAAATAAGGGAGGAGTATGGGTCATCAAGATGTTCTGGAACTAACAGTGTCGAATATCCGTACCCCTCTGCTCGAGATGCCATATCGCGCCATTGTAATGGAGAAGAACCACGGCCAATGATACCAAAACGAAAGGGATTTCTGGGCAGTTCTGTCATTAATCTGTATTCCTTGAATCTTTGTTTTTCTATCAGTGAAAGTTATTCCTGTGTAAACGATAAAACAATTAAAGCTAAATGAGAATGAATTGAGATATAACTATGACTTTTACCTTAGTTTATGCCTTTATCTGAAGGACAAACCAAACAGGCAATATTATTTTTAATACTTCATAACAATCTTATATCACTCGGTTTTTCCCTGCCTCACACGCTCTTCATACAGCTCATAATGTTCCTTATTCCCATAATCATGTTAGAAAACTCATCCCGTTTGGACAGGTGTTGACATTTCCGATATTTCTCTGCTTTCCACACAAATCGATCCTTTTACAATTTTTTACCACACCAGAATGCTTCTTGTGCACCAAATTTTCTCACACTCATTTTTGAATAAATCATATATCATAATCATATTTATATCAAATATCATATACCATGCTTATTTATTTTCACAAGCAATAAATGCAAAAACTAAAATCAATAATTTTAGATATTTACAGCAATTAAAGTCATTGCAGAAAATATTTATAAAATGTATAATTAATGATATCAATGTGTTAACCCTACCAGGTCGTAAAAAATAGGAGAAACACCTATGGATCACACACAGGATAAACAGCCTTCCCAACTGGGATCATTTGTAATGCTCAATATATTTGAAGTTGAACCGAATGTCTGTGATGAACTATTAAATGTCTTGAAAGAAATGACAGAATCGATCCGTCACAAACCAGGGTTTGTATCAGCTAGCTTCCATGTCTCTTTTGATAAGAAACAAGTTATAAATGTCTCCAAGTATTTGGGATCAACAGAGCAGCAGGCAGCAATGCTTCAGACACCGGGACATCAGGAATACATTCAGCGCTGTAAGGATCTGGCAACGTCAAACAGGCGTATATTTACCAACGTTGCTTTTGTTGCTACACCCGAGGCCTTAGAAGTTGTAACGCCTACTCTAGATTAGTTAGTGAGTGGGGTCTGTGAACCCCGCTCCTTTATGGAAACACCAGGCTATTCTCCTTCCTCAAAATATAAAGTCCGTCCCTCCACCTTCCCCAAAAAGCCATAAAAGCAGGCAAAAAATCATTGCATTTTTTATATTATTGAAAATATATTACTCATCCATTGCCTGAAGCTAAACTTATTATGACTCATCTTTTAACTCTACTCAGCCGTACTAAAGGAGTATCTCTGATGTCTCTTTGTCATCTCAAGAACAGGAACGAGCACCAGGTTAAACCAGACAGATAGCGTTCTTTCTTCAGACAGTGGAAAAGGTCCGCGGTATCAGATGAAGGGCATACAACGCCTGGTGAAAAAAACGGGCAGAAAGAAGGATACGATGACATCTCCACTCAATGAGGGGACAAATCAGACGCAGGTAGAGCAACAGCAGGCGATGAATACATCACCTACATCTTCCGCTTCAGTTCCAGAAGAGACAGTCCAGGAACAAGAGACGATAGCAGTAGTACCTCCGACATCGAAAACAGGATGGATAAATAGCTTGCGTCAACGGGTGTTTGCTGGCAGGGACAAAAGACAGGATGAACAGTCAGACACGCTAGACCCCGAGCCGTCCTTCCAGCGTCAGGCACGGACGAAGAGTCTGACCAGAGAAGATGCCCTGGTCGAGGTGGTGCGCTGGAACAAGCGGCGTGATCTTCCTATCACGCTTCTCGCCTGGGCAGGTATAATATATCTACTCCTCCTTGTAGCCCAGCATATTATCACCACACTTTTATTGTTAGTCGTTGCGGCAATCCTTGCCTTTGCGCTCGCCCCGGCGGTCTCTTTTCTCCAACGCTGGCTACCTCGTGTGCTGGCGATCCTGATCGTTTATATTCTTGTCCTCGGGGCGTGGGGTCTCTGATCTACCTGATTGCTATCAGTGCAATTGAGCAGGTGAATTCGGCCGTCACCTATTTCTCCACCCACGACTGGACCTCTTTTCTCAATATACTAGCGCCCTTTGGCATTTCACAACAGCAAGTGCAAATACAGCTCCATACGGTACAAGATCAAGTATTGGCGCAGGCCAAAGACGCCGCCAGTAGTGCGGTCCCTCTGCTGGCTGGCATTTTCGATTCGCTGTTAAATATTATCCTGGTAGCGGTGCTGAGTATCTACTTTCTCATTGACGGTGAGCGTATGGTTCGCTGGCTACGGCACAATGCGCCACAAAGGTTCCAGAATCAAACGATCCTGACCCTGGATACGGTAAATCGCGTCGTGGGCGGCTATATTCGTGGACAATTATTCCTCTGTGTGCTCATCGGGATTCTAGTGGGCGTTGGCATGACCCTCCTGCACGTTCCCTATGCACTCTTGCTTGGTGTGCTCGCCTTTTTCCTGGAATTCGTCCCCATTCTCGGAACCTTGATCTCAGGAGCCATCTGTGTCCTCCTTGCACTTACGCAAGGCTGGCTTATCGGGGTGATCGTACTGGCCTACTTCATTGGGGTACACATTTTTGAAGGTGATATCGTTGGGCCCCGTGTAGTCGGTAAAGCCATTGGACTTCATCCAATAGTCTCTATCGCAGCATTGATTGCTGGTTCTGAGCTCTTTGGTGTGTGGGGAGCACTGTTTGCCTCTCCGGTTGCCGGCGTCCTGCAGGCCTTCCTGATTGTGTTCTGGCTGGGATGGCAGAAGCGCCATCCTAAGGAGTTTCAATCGAGCAACGTCCAGACACTTGATACGGCGGCGGAGCAACTCATTGAGCAGTCACCCCTCGCGGGCAATACAGAGCATCCGCAGGCGGGCGAAACACAATCCTGACAATCGCGTGTTGGCTATCAATTTCAATCAATCCACAAAGGATTCCTTTTTTGTACTATACTACTGATAGCGAATGATGCGTAACAAAATGAGAAAGGCGTATGTCGTAAATGACTACAAGTTTTCCCGTAGGCGTTGCTATTTTCCCTCCCACGGTACAAAAAGTGATCGCTTCCATCAAACGAGCGGAGCAGGCAGGAATTTCGATGGCCTGGGTCCCTTCCTGGCCCGTAGGCCCGGACGCCATGAGTATTGTGACGGCTGCAGCGGTCCAGACCATCAGCATCGGGCTTGGCACGGGCATCTCTATCACCTATCCTTGCCATCCCCTGACACGTGTCAATGAAGCGCTGGTGATGGCCGAACTCGCGCCCGAGCGCTTCCGCCTGGGTGTGGGTGCCAGCCATCAACCAGCAATCGAAGGACAATATGGCCTGGAATTTGGCAAACCAATTGCCCATATGCGCGAGTATGTCACGGTGCTGCGCGGTCTGCTCTGGGAGGGACATATCGCGTTCAATGGAGAATATTATCACGTTCATGCTGATCTTCCACCCATGATTTCTCCTCCACGCTTCCCCATTGTGCTTGCGACCCTGCGCAAAAATATGCTGCGCCTGGCCGGAGAAGTCTCCGATGGGGCCATGCTTATCTGGTCGCCCCTCTCATACGTCCGTTCTATCGCTCTCCCGGCCCTGGAAGAAGGAGCTCGCCTGGCCAATCGCCCCAGGCCACCACTGATAGTAAGCGCGCCCATCGTGCTGGATAAAGATTTTGGTACGGTGCGCCAGATTGCGCAGGCAGCGTTCTCTGTCTACTCATCCTTTCCAACGTATAGAAAGATGTTCGCTGAGGCTGGTTATCCCCTCACCCCCGATGGCAAGCTGACCGATGAGTTGATCCATGAACTCTTCATATATGGAGACGAGGACACTATTCGCAAACGCTTGTATGCCATGCACGATGCAGGTGTGGACGAGATCCTGACAGCCATCAGTCCCCTGAAAAATTCTGAGCGCGAAGAAAGCGCAATCCTGGAAATTCTCGCCAGCCTCTAATGCTTGAAGATACACATAGGTCGAAAAATAAACAATGGGTTCTCAAGTAACTTAAACTTGAGAACCCATTACTTTTTTTATCAGATACGTGGTGGCCCCTGTTTGATACGCGCACGCATACCTTCCACTCCGCCAATCCTTTGTGCGCTGTCCCATATCGCTTCAATCCACCAGGTAACACCAACCTGAGCATATGGGCGTACGATCTCAGCGGCTTGCTCAGGATCATCACCGGGAGTTTCGCTTTCAGTAATAATATCGAGCGGAGCCGCTGCCGTGCGGTGGGCCATAATGGCTTGTATACCTTGTTGAACCTGGGCCGGAGTACCACCCATTTTAACACCATCCCAGCGCGCGGCACGAAGGATCTGGCTTTGTCTTTCACCCCCATGGACCCAGATAGGGATACGCGGAGTCTGTACCGGGGCCATACCACTTGTTTCCTCAATCTGATAGTAGGTGCCATCATAGCTAAAAGGTTCACCACGCCACCACTGATCGACAATTTCTAATCCCTCATCCAACATCTGCGCGCGAACCTTATAATCTTTCACAATACCCATTTTTTCAAGCTCAATGACCCCTAACCCAACAGGAAGAATAACTCTGCCTTTAGAGAGATGGTCCAGGGTTGCTGCTGCGCTGGCGACCTTCCAGGGTTGCTGGCGGGGCAATGGCGTTACCATGGTACCCAGGCGCACACGCTCAGTATGCATAGCCATGGCAGTCAACGCGACCCATGGCTCGACTCCTCCACCATCCCAATAAAAGACCCCATCCCATCCTGCTGCTTCGGCTTCCTGGGCCAGTTCAAGGAGAACATGAACATCAATATACGGAAACGCAAGACCATATTGCATATATACCCCCTCTCCTCAATCGGTTTCATTTTTATGTAGTGCTCAAGTAGTATACACAATATTTCTTGACATCCTTCGTCATATTGAAAAAGTTCTCAAAACGGAAGGATCTTTCTTATGCCTCTTTGGCGGTGAAATTGATGGTGATAAGGACTTTATTTTGCGAGATCGCGATATTGGCCAGGTTTGGCGGCTGAATGCCGAAGTCTGTCATGTAAATGGTGCTGGTTGCCGTTCCCGTTATCGTTTTGCTTACGACCTTCCCCTGCACATCAAAAACTTCTTTGTTGGTTTTGCCATGCATTGTCAGATTGCCAGTCAACTGGAAGTGAACGCTTTGTCCATCGCTGTAGCTCGCCGGTAAACCTTGCGTACTGACAGAGATAAATGTGGCATCTGGATAGGTATCTGTTTCTAGAGCATGTTGGCGCACATAGTTATCGCGCATCGGAGAATCCGTTTGCAATGTGCTCAAGTCAACTTTCACGTTCATGGCCTCAACCAGCGGGGATGTGCCGGTACGAATGTGGAAATTGCCCTGGACCGAGTGCGTCGTACCAACAGCATCATTATTGGGTTTATTTTGGAAGACCAGATTTTCATACACGCTATAGGATGCTGTAGTCTGGGCGGGCACGATCTGAAATGTTCGCAGACCAGTTGATGAGGTGGAAGTGCCAGTAGCGGTCGTAGCTCCCGCCGCAGTAGGGGTCACGGCAATAGGTCCGGATGCGGTATGGGTCTGATTGACAGTGTTCGCGAAGCGAGATGTGTACAACACCGCTCCCACAACTATAATGATAATAACAATGCCAATTCCAACGAACCAGGTATAACGTGCTCTCATAATCCCTCCAGAAGATACTTTAAGCAACACTGCTGCATCCCTTATTATTATAGAATGCGCTACCCACAATTCCATTCAACCTGCTAATCTTATTTCATGTTATACATCAACATAGCATTCTTTCATTGGAAACAAATTGGAAATAATTTCATACATTCCTATTCATTCATCTTACCCTGATAATATGTTTCACCGATAGTGCCGCAAATCAGAAATAAGAATTTGCGCGTAGCCTTCCAATAAAATCCTAATAAAGCTGTTTTATGCTTGAGACAAGATATGAGTATATCAACTCGCTGAGAGGCATTGCGCTAGAGACAAAAAACGATGAAACTTCGTACAATAAAATAATTGATACAAAACCATAAAGGATAAAAAATTATGAATAGGAATAAATATTCCTGGTGGCCCTTCCATCGTAGCAAGGGCCACCAGTCGCGAGAGCCAGGTGCTGCATTATTTGAAGGACTGCGCATACGCTTAACTTTCTGGTACTGTGGCGTATTAGGCGCGGCACTGGTGCTATTTTCGGTCGCCCTCTATTTAATCGCTCAATACGCCCTTCTTACTCCGATTGAGAACGGCGTGGCTGGAGATGCCCAGCGACATGCAGGTCAGTGGAGTGAAAACGCACCAGCTCAAACATGTATGCCAGATGGCCCCTCTCCCCAATACGGCGCTCTCCCTGGCGATCCACAACAGCATATACTGGCATGCTTTGATCAGAATGGAACCCTGTTGCCGGATGCCAATACAGCACGCCTTCCGTCTGCCTTTCTTTCAAACACGCTGGCAAAAACAGCTTTGCAAGATGGGAGCGCGCATGACACCGTAAATTTAGGCGGTACGACGGGAACAATTTATCGCTACGCGGTCGCCGTGTCAGATCCTACCGAGCATGGCTATCTAGGGGTAGTCATATCTGGTGGATCGATACAACAGCAGGACTCATTACTATCAACCCTACTTCTCCTCTTACTCACGGTAGGGGGTGTGACCTTATTTGGAGCAGGTCTTGGTGGCTTATTTTTGGCCAGCCGGGCGCTACTGCCAGCCCGGCTGGCATTCACGCGTCAACAGCGCTTCATCGCTGATGCTTCTCATGAACTGCGCACACCACTTACACTTATGCGTGCGGATGCCGAGGTGCTCTTGCGGGGTCGCAAGCAGATGGAGGAAGATGATGCGGCATTGCTGGAGGATATCATCTCTGAAGCCAATCATATGAGCGTGCTTGCCACCAACATGCTGATGCTGGCCCGTCTTGATGCCGGAGCGCAACATCTGGAACAGGAGGTGGTAAGCCTGGACACATTAACGCTGCAGGGAGTCCAACGCGTCAGCGCCTTTGCAACGCAGAAAGGTATCATCGTTCAACGCGAACACACGGATGATATATTCGTCATCGGAGATCCAATGCAATTGGAGCAAACTATGCTCATAATCCTCGACAATGCCATTAAATACAATCGTTCCGGTGGCCAGGTAACGGTGCGCACAGCAGTCGATCATGGACAGGCTCGCCTGGAGGTAGTTGATACAGGTATTGGTATC
The DNA here is from genome assembly GCF_003967555.1 of Dictyobacter kobayashii. Classification (GTDB taxonomy): domain Bacteria; phylum Chloroflexota; class Ktedonobacteria; order Ktedonobacterales; family Ktedonobacteraceae; genus Dictyobacter; species Dictyobacter kobayashii. The sequence goes on along the minus strand of NZ_BIFS01000001.1, from coordinate 4,209,973 downwards.
GGGGCGGAACACCTTTCTCATCTGGGTGAACGCTTTTACCGTGTGGACAAAGCTCGTTCGCGTGAGGCGGGAGGAACCGGACTCGGGCTCTCCATCGCCCAACGCATTATTGCAGTTCATAACGGCACGCTCACGCTCAATAGTGCCCTCAACCAGGGAACAACGGTTACTATTTTGCTGCCCCTTGCTCATAGTATCCCTGCTCAAAGTGAGAATAGCACATCAAAAAATGGGGATTTCTCTGATTGATGCTTTAAGATCATAAAATCAAACCGATCCAACGTCTTTTATAGCCAGTGAGTAAATGAAAAGTCCTGTCCACTAGAATGATGAGAGTCGATCTATTACATAGAGAGACTCTTTCTAGCGAAGCTATGTCTCACTGGCAATGAAAGGACGAACAAGCGATGCCACTTAACTTTCAAACGGCAACCATTATTGTCATAGCATTAATCATTGCTGTAAACTGGCTCTCCAGCAAGGAAAGTGATCCAAACAACAAAACCGGGCTTATCATCGCCCTATGTATTACAGCCGTTATCCTCTTACTCATTACGTTACCCAGGTTGCTTGGTACCTACAACAACTTGCTCTCTATCACTCATTCTTTCTATAAATAAAGCTTATATACATGAGGCTAGATAGAAAAAGTTCCCATGGGATGGTATATGTCATCCCATGGGAACTTTTTCGTTTTTGAGCGCACAAAGCCGATTACTCCCACTGCCGCTGCACGCTACAAGCTCAGGAGCGGTTAGAGATCGTAGGTTGGCGCGCGCCAATAGCGACGGCTTGTCAGTGTGTCGCCTGGTTCATTCGCAGTGTTCGCTGCTAGCCCGGCATGAGATAGGTGCTGTAATGACTCCAGGATACGGCTGACACGTTGATGTGTTTCCGGAACCTCTTTTTGCAGTTTAAGTAGCGTTTGCAGTTGAGCCAGAGTTACCCCTTTTTGTGACGGCAGAGTAGACAGAATCAAATTATCGATCTGTTGTTGCTGCTTATGGCGAGCAATCTGCTCCGGGGTTTCCTGTACTACATGAGTGTACTCTACAGGTGAGAAAGATACATCCAAACGACAGACATCATCTCCCAACCTCATACATTCTTTTTCTTGAATATGAACCTGTTGACCATAGCGTCCGGCGGCTCCCTCGATTGCTCCCCACAGTACAGGACACAGTTGCCGTGAACTATCGTAGATGAGGGTCAATGAATTGCTATTCTCAAAGACTGCTTCATAGCTAAAAACTGGAGGGGTTAAGCCATCAGGAATGCGCCGCATCTGCGTGTGGGCATTACGCATCACAAGCAACAGGTCGCGACCACTATGTACTTGCGTCAACAAATATGAGCAACGGGAGCTGGTCAATCCATTGATCAGGAAATAACGACCATATTCCCGTAAGAGCACATCGACCGGGACCTGCGTCAATTCGTGAACTGCTGCAACGCCAGCCAGCAGCATTGCGTCATCATAGACCCTGCTGGCCAGAGGCGCGTTGGTGGCGCTCTCGCCTATTTTTGCGCGATAGACATTGAGAAATGAAGTATTGAAGCGCTCAACCAGGTATTTTTCCCAGGTCACAAAGATCAAACCATGCATATTATTACTCCTCTATAAAGTGGCCGGACCAGGGACATTGTTCCTGCCAGGAATCGTTCTGATAAAAGAAATTAGGTGTAAGCTGGCGGTTTTCGTAGGGGTATGGAAAACGGGTGTCGTTGAGCCTGACATGGGCGGTACAATCCAACCCCAATCTGCATACAAGTTGCGCCCAGCCTGCCGCTCATATTTTTCATGGTGCATAAATTGTCGCGCTGCCGTATGATGATCGATGATAGTAACCCCGGCCAGCTCAAAGGAGTGTAGTACCGCTCGATTTAGCTCCACCAGAGCGCGATCTTTCCATAGCGTCCGATCTGAATGGGTCTCCAGGCCCATTGCTCTGGCGATGCAAGGAAGCAGATTGTAGCGCTCGACGTCGCCCAGGTTGCGCGCTCCAATCTCGGTTCCCATATACCAGCCATTGAATGGGGCTGCCGTATAAGAGATACCACCAATCTCCAATCGCATATTTGAGATTACTGGCAGTGCGTGCCATTTCAGACCTAAATCCGCAAACCAGGAAAACTCCGGATGGCTGAGCGTGACCTCCAGTATGCAATCGCGCGGTAACTCAAATATCTCGGGAGCATGACCAGGCATCTGGATGACGATAGGCAGTAGATCAAAGGCCCCTCCTTGCGCTCCCAGCCAGCCCAATCGCTGTACCGCCTCCGTCAGTTCAATATGCAGTGGATCGCCAACAACACAGCCATCCGCCTGTCGATAGCCTGCATAACGAATAAGTTGAGGATTCCAGATCCGAATCCCTGCATCTCCCGGGCTCTGAGGGGCAAATATAGTGATCATTGATTGTATCTTGCCGCGATTGGTAGCGAGGCGAATATGTTCGACCAGCGCCGTAAAGATATCCTGCGCAGTAGAGAGTGCGCGCATGTCACGCACGTGAAGCTTTTGCCAGTTGAGGCGACCAATGCAACGTGCATTGTTACGCCAGGCGACCATCGCGCCATAGGTAAGCTCCTCTTGTGTCTGCCAGTACGTGCCAGAGCGCTCGAGCTCGCTTCTCACTTCCTCTAATCTTTGCGCGTAACTGCAGGAAACCCTCCGCTCTTGATGAAATATGTGTAAGTAGTGTTGGGCTTCAATGAGAAGCTCGGGAGGTACTTTTGATGGGACATGCTGGTATGGCCTCTCGGCATTCTCTTTCAGCTTGAATTGATGTTGAAGTTTCATAGCGGTTAGATGTACTTTCCAGTACTTTTTACCTTTCTATTACAGAAATATAATCAAATTCATCTGGCATAACTTCTTATAAAGAGGTAGATTCCATTGAGAACCCCCTTTAAAACATAAAAACACTATTCAGAAGCTCTATACCAGTATTTATCAGTATCGCTGGTTGGAAGGTCCAGGGCCGTTTCAGTATCCGGAGGGTTCATAGTTGCTGTGTTCGACAAAATTATTTGTGGAGCAGAAATGAAGCCACTTGCGAAGGTGCCAGCGCCATTTTCACCTGTTCCATTTGTAGGAAAGGCATGGCTGGCTGCCTGCGTCTGATCCATATCAACAGCAGCCTGTGGACTATTGGTGTAATCGGGCACCAGGCTGCGCGTCCAGGAAGAAATACCACTTGCAGGCGGTTTGATAATGATCGGCGGCAAAAGCATACGCCGGAAGAGCCACAAACCAAAAATGAGGCCAAATAGCAGGCAGATGAAGATAATGGCAATAATCATCAGCATATGTGAAAATCCACTATCACCCGCCTGCTGCGATGCCTTATTTCCACTATTCCCATTGCGAACAACAGATACACGCGTCGGACTGGGAACAGGGGTGTGTACTGCCCGGGTTGGGGTCGCCGATACCGTAGGGGATGCGCTGGCCGTTGGCGCTGTAGCAGGAAGTGCTGCCGCGGTTGGGGATGATTGTAGGATAGGCGTAGTAGGGCTGGCGATTGGAGCCTGCGCGGGCGTAGGCGTAGGATAGGGAGTAGAGGTTGGCAAAGGCTTCGGGGTTGGAGTCGGAAAAGGCTGTGGGGTCGGGGTCGGACAAGCAAAAATCACGCCGCATGCGCTCCTTGCATAGGCATATTTAACCATGATCATAGAATCAATCCCTGTGCTAGCCACCAGCAAGAGTGCGACAATCAGAACGCGCACAGAGATCCAGCGCACCGCTATCTTGCGCCACTGCCACTTGCTCTGAGAGCACCCTGCTCCACCTGTCCGCTCTGGATATGGTATATCGTTCTTCATTTTAGAAATCCACCTCTCATCTGGATGTATCGTTGGGCGGACGCGTTTGCAGGGACAGCTGATATACCGATCCACCCTGCAAAACACCTTACCACCCTCAGATAGTTCACAACGTATAGGGAAGGTTAGGTTTTCTTACATAGCTAACTCGTTGGATTAAAGGACGCAAATATAGTATTGAAAGTTTGCGCATAAGCATCAAACATAGCTGGAGGTGCACTAAACTCGATTTTATAGGGCGTGCTCCGGTTAGAATATGCAACCTCAACCTTACCTGGCTGCCCCAACACAGAATCCAGCAGATTAACGGTGGCCACATTCCAGGGGATACCATGATAGGTAGCCGAACTCGTGCTGAGTAAAGTCCCCAGTTTCACATCCGGGTCCAACTGCAACAATTGATCTGCAGAAGCAGAGCTCGGGGACAGTACATCAATATTGACAAACACCGCGCTCGTTGCCGAGGGACGAAGCTGCACCATTTGTTGGTAACCACCACCAGTGGTGACATGCGTAACTACCCAGTTGGATGGGTACTGGAGCGTGAAGTATTGACCGCTATACACTTTCATATTAGATACAACAGGTACCGTTGGCAATGACGGTATGGTTGTCGGCGCTGGTGTCGCCACAGACCTGACTGTTGGCGTTGCCGTCGATGTAATCGTTGGTGTTGTTGTTGCGGATCTGGCTACCGACGTAGTCTGCGCCTGGAAGGACGCAAACATGGTATTGAAAACTGGTGTATAGGCGTCAAATTTATCTGCAGTTGAGCCAAACTCAATTTTGTAAGGGGTCCCCCCTGGTTAGAGTATGCAACCTCCAGTTTACCTGCCTGTGTATTGTCAGAACCGGTACGCTCAACAACACCAACGGTCCAGGGAATACCATGATAGGTAACAATACTCTTATTGAGCCGCGTCCCCAGTTTCACATCTGGATCTAACTGCAATAGTTGATCCGCAGAAGCAGAGCTCGGGGACAGCACATCAATATTGACAAACACCGCGCTCGTTGCTGAGGGACGGAGTTGTACCGTTTGCTGAGAGGCACCACCAGTGTTTACGCGTGTAATGACCCAGTCGGCTGGATACTGGATAGCAAAGTACTGGCTTCTATACTCCTTCATACTTGAGACTGGTGTTGTAGGCTGGCTTTGAGGCGTGCTTTTATGTATGAAAGTTGAAAAATTACCAACTGGATTGCCGTACAGTGCATAAGAGACTATTGGCCAGACAAAGATGGTGAGCAGCAGCATAGCTGCGACCACGCTAATGCCAAGCACACGCCAGTTCCAATGGAACGACCGCTGTGATCGTTTATTTGTTCTATGCGAAAGTACCGCACCAGTTGCTGGTCTGCCCTGTTTTTCTTTCTGAGCAGACTGGATCGTGGGCAACTCCTCGGTCGCGGGATTGTTGTAGACATTGGGAACAGACATATGATTGTTGATGCGCGCCCAGGCTTGTTCTAGTCGGCGATCCTCAGCATAGATACTTTGCAGATCGTGGGCGACACGAACCAACGGGTCTGCATTCTCAGGCATAGCCATCCGAGATTGCGAGAGATAGTACTCGATCTGCTCATCCACATTTTCAATGTTAAGCTTTTCGTCCTGCTCATCTGCGTTTTCTGCCGTACGCTTTACATCATCACTATCCATTAATCCGCTCCTTGCTAGGTGTGCAATATAGTCCTCGCAAAAAATTGAGCGAACGTAAAAGCAATGAGCGAACAGCGCTATCACTTTTATGCAGTTTGGATGCAATCTCTTTGGTACGCAAACCATCTCCAAAGCGCAGCTGCAACACCTGCTGCTGTAACTCTGGTAGTGCGGACAGATGGGCACGCAGCAATTCTATTTCTTCTCGTTCCACTATCGCTTTCTCCGGCGTGATCAGATCGGTATCGAATGGGCTATCTAACATTTCGTCCAGGGCTACCGCGGGATATCTGGTAACTTTCCGCTGGTAGTCGGCTACCTTGTTGCGTGCTACTCGCTGTAGCCAGGCAAATTGTTCTTCCATTTTCAATGTGGGCAGTGTTTGACTCTCAATAGCAGCTAGAAAAACTTCGACCAATAAATCATCAGCTTCTTCATTTGAATATATATATCTATGAATGTATCTTAAAATATCACGTGCATGTTTATCATAGAGCTTTTCAACCGGTGAACGGTCAAAGGCTTGCCGTTGTCGTTGATGCATAGTGCTCCTCAAGGATGATTTGAAAATCTCATATGGCTATCGGGAGTTACACAATAATGTTGCACGACGAACCAGAATACCAACCAAAATGGCTATCTCTGACCCATTTTTTAACCAGATGAGAGTTGCAACTGAAATATTAGCAGCCACAACGCTAACCCAAAAGTCTCTCTCAGAGGCACCAGACACTTTCGTTAGCGGCTCAATGTAATGTCAATTGACCTGTTATGCTGCTTCGCGCTACCGACAATCGCGCTGCTTCGGCACCGGATATGCAGATTGCCAAAGTACAAAAACCTTATACGCGAACAAATTTTTAGGGGATCTAACAAAACCGCGCAACATTTTTCTGATTTTTGCGATAACAAAAAGAGACTGTGAAAAATGCTCTTGAAAAACTGTGAAGTGCCAGGAATGATTGGCGGAACATTTTATAGTATGGTCTCAATAATTTCAAGAAAAATGCTTAGAATCTTGAAATGCTTACCGCTGATTGCGCAAATAGCTATTCCTCAAATGCTGAATTTGTTGGAATGTATGGAGAGGTTTGCAATATCTGTAGTGTGAGCCCGAAACGAGATATTGTTTGCCAGTTTTTACGACTGCCAACAGACCATATATGGTTGCATTGGCACAGGCAAACGTTGTAAGAAAAGGAGTATACCATGTTCAAATTTGGTAAGAAAAACGCAGAAGTCACAGAGCAGTTCCTGGAAGAGGTTACAGACGAGCAACTGGATCAGGTCTCGGGTGGTAGCCTGCTCAGTACTGTCAACCTGAATAGCATGGTCGATAGCCTCAGCAACGTTGCTAACCCGGTAACCCAGACCATCACTACTGTGAGCGGCAATAGCCTTCAGGTCCGCCCTGTTGTTGGTGTTAAGGGTACCGATTCAACACTTATTCCTAACACCTTACTTCCCTAACAGATGACAGATTTCCTGAACTGATGACAGACTTCGTGTTCTAAACTCAGGAATACCAACATGACAAGGCAAAGATATAACACAGTGCTGCCAATGTGTTAGACTTTGCCTTGTCTATTCATGAGGACATGTTATGCCGACGTCAGAACGACCTATCTTCCGAGAAGGTGCCATAGAGCGCTATCAGCAGAAACAAGAGCAAGAGGTATTGCTACGTGTGTCGTATCCACCTGCCTTGATCTTCTTCTGGATTTTCCTGCTCACACTTTTTGCTGCCGCTGGCTTCGCGCTCTCGATTCAGGTACCCATAGTCATCCAGGGTCAGGGAGTAGTTATAGAGCGCAAAGTAGCCGGGCAAGCCGGGACAGAGGTAGTGGCGGAACTCTTTTTCGCACCGGGTCAACTGGCACAATTGCATAACGGGCAGCCTGTAGTTGTCAGCATTGGCGCGACACCCACCAACGTATCTGGCATGGTCGAACATGTGGATAACAACCTCATTAGTCCAGATGAAGCACGTAGCCGCTTCAAGCTACAAGGAGGGCTGGCACAGGTAATCATTGGACCATCCAATACCGTCACTATCACTCTAAGTCCCACCGCTTCAACACGGGTATACGCAGGTAGCCTATGCAACGCTCAGATTCAGACGGGATCGCAGAGTGTGCTCTCTTTACTGCCTGGCTTCAAGCAAATTCTCGGGAAAGCAAAGGTATAGGTTCATGATGGAAAAGAAACAGCAGAAACAATTTTTAGGAAAAGGCTTAGCACGAAAAAATCAACAGAACCCCCAGGTGCCTCCTCGACTTTTGTTACCCAGCTTTTCTCGTGAAACTGAGCCATCGACCCCGTCGTTTTCTGCCAACCCTACCCTTCCTGAACAAAGCCAACAGACAAATAAGACCACAACCGCTGGTCCCCATCTTCTTTCATTGCCCAGTCGTCCAATACCGGCTGTCACAAAAAAAGAGATTTCACGTACATTCCCTGCCGCGCAACAAGATATGAGAAGACAGGGGCAAGCTCAAAAGAAGGCAACAGCAGCACCAATTCAAGCCTCCTCAACCCTGCAATTGGTCCAACCTGAAACACCGGAACCCAAACAACAATCATCGTCAGCTACATCCTCTCCTCGCCGCAAGAAACGCTGGCGTCGTGTCCATGAACTAAGACAGATGAGTGCGGTTGAATGTGGTGCCTGTTGCCTGGCGATGATCTTGAATTATTATGGCTGTTCCGTGAGTGTTTCGGATGTTCAGGAACGCTGCGGCGTGGGCCGCGATGGACTCACCGCACTGGCCATTGTTAAGGCTGCTCGCCAATATGGACTACGAGTACGCAGCGTTTCGTTGAAAAAGAACGATTTCCGCTACCTTACCTTGCCAGCCATTGCCCACTGGGAATTTAATCATTTCGTAGTTGTTGAGCGCTACTCTGGCAGACATGTCGATATCATTGATCCAGCAACAGGGCGCAGAAGATTATCATATGCAGAATTTGAAGAGAGCTTTACAGGTATCTTGATCATGCTTGAGCCAGGAGCAAGCTTCGAGCGGCAGGCGTCAACACGCACGCTTTCGCTGTGGACCTATCTGCGCACGCTACCAAACATGCAAGGGGTTGTCAGCCAGATTATTGGCATCTCTCTCTTGCTACAAATTCTCGGGCTCGGGGCACCGCTGTTGACGCAAATCATCATAGACTACATCATCCCGACAAAAGCTGCTAACCTCCTGATCATGCTCGGAATATGCATGCTCTTCCTGATTATGATGCAAGGGGTCATGAAACTACTACGTGTGTCTTTGCTTATCTATCTGCAAACACGTATTGATGCACAAATGATGCTGCACTTTCTTGAACATCTCCTTAGTTTATCCTATCGCTTTTTTCAGATGCGTCTGAATGGTGATCTGCTCGCGCGTACAGAGAGCAACTCGGCCATCCGCGACCTGCTAACAAGTCAGCTAATCTCTACCTTGCTCGACGGATCTTCTGTCATTATCTATCTGATCGTCTTGATAGTGCAGTCGAAACTATTTGCTGGCGTTACGGTGGTGATCGGCGCGCTTCAAGTAGGCTTACTGTTGACGACGGCCTCGGCGATCCGCCACCTGACCATGCGCGATCTGATTGCTCAGGGAAAAACGCAAGGCTACCTGAATGAGGTCCTGGCCGGGATTGCGACTGTGAAGGCAGCCGGAGCGGAACAGCGAGCGCTGGCTCGCTGGACAAACCTCTTTTTGACGAAATGAATATCTCTAACCAGCGCAACTATCTTCAGGCCATCGTCGGTATTGCGTTTGAGATCCTGCAGTTCCTATCACCTCTGCTACTGCTCTGGATAGGAGCTACCCAGGTAATCAATGGCACAATGTCAGTGGGCTCTATGCTAGCGCTCAGTACCCTGGCGGTTTCATTTCTGGTCCCACTCAGTTCATTGGCTTCCAGTGGACAAAAGCTACAGATAGCGCATGCGCATTTCGATCGCCTGGCTGACGTGCTTGGGAGCGACCCGGAACAAGACCTCCAGCAGGTTCAGCTCCCCCCCAGGTTACGAGGGAGCCTCGAACTAAGGCAGGTAAGCTTTCAGTACGATCCTAATACGCCACCTATTTTGAATGATATTGCGGTACGTATTCGGCCCGGACAAAAGGTGGCACTGGTCGGCAAAACAGGCTCAGGCAAGAGCACGCTGGGCAAATTGCTCATCGGCCTGATAACCCCGACCAGAGGCGAGATACTATATGATGGTATACCGCTGCAGAAACTCAATTATCAGGAGGTAAGACGCCAGTTTGGGGTTGTCCTGCAGGAAGCGTTCATTTTCAGTGGATCGGTGCGTGAAAATATCGCGTTCAATAATCCGGATATGGATATGAAGCAGATTATGAGAGCCGCTCAAGCGGCAGCTATCCATGAAGACATCGAGAAGATGCCGATGGGCTACGAAACATTGTTGTCAGAAGGCGGTAGTGTCTTTTCGGGTGGACAACGGCAACGTCTGGCATTGGCGCGCGCGCTGGCAAACCATCCCGCTCTGATCTTGCTCGACGAGGCCACCAGTGCCCTGGATGTTACGACCGAGCGGGCGGTTGAGCAGAGCCTCAACAATCTTTCTTGCACCCAGATCGTAATTGCGCACCGCTTAAGTACGATCCGTAACGCAGATCTCATTCTGGTACTGGATCAAGGGCGTATCGTGGAGCAGGGCACCCATAAGCGTCTGCTCCAACGCCGTGGTTTCTATGCACGTTTAATTGAGATCCAGGTGGAAAATGGTGAGATTGGAGTTGCCTGAACAGCATTGCTGGCATGCATGTTAGTGGTGAGGATCACCAAGGGCACGTTTCAAAGCTGCAATCTGATCTCGTGCGGCGGTCCGGGTCACCTGTGCGTCCGGGACCATCCTGAAACCGTGGTAGGCTCCGGGATAGATATGGAACTCCGTTGGCACCCCTGCTCGCGTGAGGCGGCGAGCATACTCCAGATCTTCTTCCAGAAATAGATCCAGGGCTCCGACATTGATGAATGTGGGAGGGAGGCCCTCTAAATGCTCAGCGCGTGCCGCCGCCGCGTATGGCGAAACATCGGGCAAGCCTGGTTCCTGGCCTAACAGGGAGGTCCAGCCAAAGCGATTGGCTTCACGAGTCCATATAAATTCTCCAGTGTATGGATGCAGTTCTGTCAATGTACAGGTGCGATCATCGAGCATGGGAGCGATCAGAAGTTGGAATGCCACGGAGATCTCCCCCCGATCACGAGCGAGCAAGCCAAGCGCAGCGGCCAATCCCCCTCCTGCGCTACTTCCCCCAATCGCGATGCGAGATGGATCAACTCCAAGTTCGCTCGCATGCATATGCAGCCACTTCAAGGCGGCATAACAATCCTCGACTGGACCAGGATGGCGTGTCTCAGGAGGCAAGCGGTGGTCTACCGAGACAGCCACACATCCAATGGCTGACACTATGTTTTTTACCAGGGGATCTTCCTGTTCAGGAGTGCCCATAATATATCCACCCCCATGTATCCAGAGCAAGGAAGATCGCGCTGCCTCCACCGAGCTCGGCAGGTAGACCAGTACCCGCACCTCGGGTGCCCCTTCTGGACCAGGCACAAAGCGCTCAATCACCTCAATGTCAGGAAACGGAGGAAGGTTCGAAAGCTTTTGAGATCTCATTGTCTGCTCCCTGGCCCGCACCTGCTTTACGATTTCTTCAGTCAGTTCTACGTTGGGGATCTGATCAAGTATAGCTGCAAGCTCAGGATCAACAAGAGCTCTGGTCGTCATTATCTATTCCTTTCAACATACTGAGCATCGGGGTCCGGCAGTCAAAGAAGATTACCGATACAGCGGACGCAGCAGGCACGATACATTGCTGCATGAAGAGATTGTGCCTGCCGCACACGTGCCCAAGACATCTTAACCTTTTTATGGCACTAAAGATTGTACAGTTTATCGAGGAAATGCGCAAGATATGGCATGTCATTCAGCATATCTATAAATAGTAAACTGCGTCAAATCCTGGTCTATCTTACTTCTGGTGATGCCCACCGCTTACTTCCTCTGGAGGGTGATTTTTCCTATTGGAGTTCCTGGCCTGCGACAAGGTGTGGGAAAACACGCTTTCCCGTCTGTCGCCTGGAGGAAAAGAAGCATATCTAAAGATAACTTCTTCTGCTAGAATAAAGTCAAATGATCTCCTCCCGAAGTGAAAGGATGGGTGCAAAGATGGATCTTGAGTCAGTTTTTTCTGCTAAGGAAGCCAACTCGCAAGGTGTTGATCTGTATCACGCACTTGGTGGGATGGATACCTGCCGAAGACTCGCGGTAGCCTTCTATGCTCACGTTGAGCACGACCCGATACTGCGTCCGTTGTATCCACCAACCCTCAAAGGGTGTCCTATCGAGGCACTTGCTGCCTTCTTCATCCAGTTCTTCGGTGGACCATGCGAGTATGCGTCACGTCGGTGGTCACTCTCCCTGCGCGAAGCGCATCTACGGTTTGCCATTGGACAGAAGGAGAGAGATGCCTGGCTCACCAATATGGTTCTGGCGATTGATGAGATACATATCAAGGAGCCGATGCGCAGTGCCTTACGCTGGTTTTTTGCTCAATCGTCAACCTTTTTCATCAACCAACCATCAGAGGCAACGAATGAGTTTCCTTCACTCCTGCCGCAGCCCGTTGAGCGCCAGAATGAACGGGAAACCTCTCGCCTTCAGCAAGACATCGAAGAGCGGTGGCAGGCACAACAGATGCTGGAGGATCTGGTCGCCGCCGTGCGCCAGGGAAACGCCGGTGCTGTTCTGGCAGTGATCGAGAGCCCTATGGTGCAGGCTTCCTTTACCAGGGACCGCGCAGCATTCCTGAGTTTTCTCGCGATCCTGAGCAGCAGCAATCAGCATGCTCTACTGGACTATGTGCGTCAAACACTTATTAGCATCCCTGACCTCGTGCAGGAGCGTTTCACCTACGACCGCACGCTCTTACATGAGGTGGCAGGCCAGGGGAGCCTCACTATTGTGGACCTCCTTCTGCATCTGGGAGCAGACGCCAACGCGAGAGACCAATGGGGACACACTCCGCTGTATTTCGTCGGCAATGCGTTACATGGAGCGCAGGGAGCCACAATCGTTCGTGCCCTGACCCATAGTGGTGCCAATGTCAACGCTCAGGAGAAGCTCAAACACTGCACAGCACTCCACATGGCAGCGCGCCGGGGAAACGTTTTGGTTGCTGAAGCGTTACTGGATTGCGGAGCCGACGCAGAGGCACGAGACAAGTTGGGCGATACACCTTTGCATCGTGCAGTCAAGTGTGGAAAGACAGACATGGTGGCTTTCCTCATCTCACGAGGAGCCGATCTTCATGCAAAAGGGAAGGGCGGATTGACTCCGTGGCAGGTTGCACGAGGCGCGAACATGAAGCGACTTCTGCAAATTCACTCGTGAATGAAACGCATGCATGTGAGCACTCAATCGGGATCGCACACAGACGAAAGATTTTTATTAGCCCGACAAGCAATTAACCCACGTTTTATTGTAAGATAAAGGTTCAGGGGGAGACCCATCCTCCACATCCAGTATCATTTTCACGAGGAAGAACAAGCTACCCATTAGAAATGATCTATGGGCTACTTTTTGTTTTTTGGCCTTCCAACGAAAGAGACAATGATGGAGATGTTCATTCTCAAGCTCACATATTTGTTGTAAGCAGTAGACAGTAGAAAAGAGGAGCAACCCGATGGAATATAGACAACTTGGTGGTTCTGGACTGAAAGTTTCCGCCTTAGCTTTGGGACGGCTACCTTTGGCGGTGGGAATGCTTTTTTTAGCGCCTGGGGCAATACTAATGTGGATGAGGCACGTCGCCTGGTCGATATCTGCCTGGAGGCAGGCGTCAACCTGTTCGATACAGCCGACGCCTATTCTAAAGGCCTGGCGGAAGAAGTTCTTGGGCAGGCCATCGCAGGACGGCGGGACCAGTTGCTTATCTCGACGAAGGCAACTTTCCGCATGGACGATGGACCGAACGAACTGGGTTCCTCGCGCCATCACCTGATCAAGTCCTGTGAGGACAGCCTGCGCCGCTTGAAGACAGATCATATCGATATCTATACGATGCATGGCTTCGATGCACTTACACCTGTCGAAGAGACGTTGCGGACACTCGATACACTGGTCCAGAGTGGCAAGGTACGCTATATCGCCTGCTCCAATTTCTCTGGCTGGCACCTGATGAAGTCTCTAGCTACAGCGCAGAACTACGGTTGGACACGTTACGTGGCCCACCAGGCTTTTTACTCTCTGGCCGGACGTGAGTATGAATGGGAACTGATGCCGCTCGCGCTCGATCAGAAGGTCGGCACTATCGTCTGGAGTCCACTGGCCTCTGGTGTCCTTTCAGGAAAGATCCGCCGCAACCAGCCAGCCCCCGAGGGCAGTCGTGTAAAACAGATTGGCTCTGAAGGATCTCGTATCTCCGACGAGAAGTTGTACGAGATCGTGGATGCACTCGACGAAATAGCTGAGGAGACGGGCAAGTCGGTGGCTCAGATCGCCTTGAACTGGTTACTGCAACGTCCCACAGTCGCCAGCGTCATCGTCGGCGCTCGCAACGAAGAACAGCTCAAGCACAATCTTGGTGCGGTTGACTGGAACCTTACAGCCGAGCAGGTCACAAAACTCGACAAGGCCAGCGAGATCCCTACCATCTATCCATACTGGCATCAGCGCCCCTTTGCCGAGCGCAACCCGCTAGCGGTCCCATTTTATAAAGACCGTTAAGAAGAGAAACAACACAAAAACACCCGTGAGGGTCAATTTTATGTGGCCCTCACGGGTGTTTTTGTGCTTACTTGTATTGCTGGTTGCTTGCCAGTGATAGCAACCGGCGTAGATTCTTGATAGAGAGCCGTTAGCATCGCCAACGGCAAGGGGCGATGCAGCAGTGCATATAACTCAGGATCAGCATCCAGGAGTTTTCTCACAGCAACCTGGCCACATGGAGTACTTGATATATATGCATCGATCTGATCAGCGCTTAATAGCTGAAGCTGGACAACGCTATGTGGTTTTACTGGTTCCTGGAAACGCTCGTAGTCCATGTTGCGGCAACAAAGCACGAGTGGGATGTGAGGATAAAGATTTTGATAGGCGTTGATAGCCTGATAACAGATGCACTGGAGCTCCTCACGTATAGTATCGAAGCCATCGAGTAGAACAAGGAATTCCCCCGCATTAAACTTACCCGTGGGATACAGTGTCTTCCATTCTTCATCTAACCACTTCTCCAGAGGCTGGCATTTTGTGGTCCAGGATGCAAGGTGGAACATCACAGGAATCGGTGCTTGCTCATCCTGCTCAGCCTGCAGCAACAGGCCGCGCAACATTTCCAATAACAAAGTCGTTTTTCCTGCACCCTCATCACCAAGAATAATAAAGCGATGACCGCTTGCATGATACGCATTAACCAGATCCGAGCTTGAGATAGGCACCTGCTGAGCTGACTTCAGCGCATCCGCCATCGTCCAGGATAATAACGATATATGAATATAGGAAATATTAGTCAGGGAAGGTTCTAGTGCACCCTTAATCCAGGTATCATGTATTTGCTCCAATACACGTTTTCTTCTTTTTGCCCTTAGCATCATCATTACATTTTATATCCTACCCATTAAATTCAAGCCTATTATACATAATCTTGGCCAAATTTAACATCTTTTACAATAAAAATACCAGCAGGTAAGATTTATGTTACTTGCTGGTATTCCCCAATCAGCATACCAGTAAAATAGACGTCACGTACTATCAACTAATCATGAGCAAATCTCATTATTAGATAGCTTTTAACTTAAAACGTATTAAGCTTATCATTTTGATAGCGCCTGATAGCGCACAGGGCTTTTTAATGTTCCTCTTTGGCACGGGTTGGTAGTGTGCGTGGTAGGCGGCCGCGGCCGCCTACCACGCACACTCCACACCTGAAAGAAGGTTCATCGTATCGCTTGCTCGTGATCTCTGGACGAACATTAAAAAGCCCTGGATAGCGCGCACCTGACTTGACGGATGCTCATCTTAGAGCGTACAATCTTATTGTAAGCTACATACAAATAATTAGTAAAAAAGTGGCGCCGCTACGACTATACCGCCAGCGTACGCTGACAGAACCGGACCTGTGCGCGCTTCCATCAAATATCGACCTTGCAAGGAGTCCATTAATGGAACTGGGTATCTATACATTCGCAGATATGGCGCCTTCCCCACATACGGGTGAGAGAATCAGTCCTGCACAGCGTCTGCGCAACCTTATCGAGGAGATTGAACTGGCCGACCAGGTTGGCCTGGATGTTTTCGGGGTTGGGGAACACCATCGCCCTGAATATGCCGTCTCGGCGCCCGCGGTAGTCCTGGCAGCGGCGGCCGAACGTACGCGAAAGATCCGCCTGACGAGCGCGGTCACCGTCTTGAGCTCTGATGATCCGGTGCGCGTATTCCAGAATTTCGCGACCCTGGATCTGCTATCCGGTGGACGCGCAGAGATCATGGCTGGCCGTGGCTCATTTATCGAGTCGTTCCCGCTCTTCGGCTATGACCTCGACGATTACGAGCCGTTGTTCGCCGAGAAGCTCGATCTCCTACTTCGTCTCCGCGAATCAGAGCGCGTCACATGGTCGGGACAGTTACGGCCCACCCTCGATGATCTCGGTGTGTATCCTCGCCCTATCCAGAGCCCTTTGCCGGTCTGGGTCGCAGTCGGCGGTACGCCCGCCTCGGTGGTGCGTGCGGGCACGCTTGGCCTGCCACTTGCCCTCGCGATCATTGGAGGTGAGCCTGCCCGCTTCGCTCCTTTGATCAAACTCTACCGTCAGGCCAGCCAGCAGGCCGGACATGATCCAGCAATCCTACCAGTGGGGATCAACTCGCATGGCTATGTCGCTGACACCTCCCAACAGGCAGCCGACGAATTCTTCCCGGATTACGCATCAATGATGAATAAACTGGGCCGGGAGCGCGGCTGGTCCGGCTTCAGTCGAGGGAACTTCGATGCATCCCGTTCGCTACGCGGCGCGCTGCTGGTTGGCAGTCCCGAGGAAGTCATTGAAAAGATCCTTTATCAACACAAAATCTTTGGGCACCAGCGCTTCTTGATGCAATCAAGCCTCGGAGCTATGCCCCACGACAAGATCATGCACTCGATAGAATTGTTCGGCACCAAAGTTGCCCCATCATCCGTCGTGAAACCGGCCAAACCTCTGTTCCCGCCTGACCTTTGATGGACACACATAAGCAAAGTACAACTGCCTCGGGTCCACTTTCTGAAAGTAGATCCGAGGCAGTTATGTGAAAACAGTGACGCCCGGCATTCTTTATTGGCAATAATACCCGGCCATAGACCACTGATTGGAGTTTGTGCCTGATCCCCAGACTGTCCAGGAGCCGGAAAAATCAGACTTTTATAGCGCCACGGGAAATCCTCTATTAGAATAATGTACTTTGTGATCCTGATGTGTTATGCTAGAAAAAGCTATTCAAAAACTTCTATGCAGCCAGGATAAACAACGTATGCACCAGAACGCGAAGCCTCCTAAAGTCGACCGACGCGCCGAACTTTTAAAAGTCTCCCGGGAAATTATGGCCGAGAAAGGCTATGAAGCCACTACCGTTTCAGCAATCGTAGCCAAAGCTGGTGTCGCTCAGGGAACGTTTTACTGGTACTTCCCTTCTAAAGCCTCGATCGTTAAGACTCTCACTATAGAGATGCAGAATGAGGTCCAGGCGGCACTTACCAACGTGTTCACGGCGCCCGCATCCGTTGATTATAAGATAGAGAGAAGCATTGAAGAGATATTCAGCATCTTAAGCAATTATCGAGATGTGCTGGCCCTCGCGCGGCTCGTCGATTCTGCTTCGGATAATGAGGTTGTCTTTGCGCCCTACCATCACCTGATTGCCGACCTGCTGCGCTATGAGCAGGAACGAGGGACGATTACAAGCTCCATTGATCCTGGTATCGCGGCAGAACTCATCGTGGGATCTGTCTACTATGCTAACCTCCAATGCTACCTTTATCACACAACGCGTCCGGTAGAGCAGTATATTGCAGGCACAGCCCAATTTGTTCGTCAGGCGCTTGGTCTGGCTTGAAGGTGGAGCTGAAACAAATATTATCCTGACAAGCATAAATTCTTGCCTTACTCTTCTCTACATGTATTCGCTCAGCTTTGATTTTCCACCATTTTTGCTATTCTTTTCGCCTTCACTTGACAAGTGCAACAGCTATCCTTTATTTTTGTATATAAGTACATTGATTGAGAGTCAGTCAGTTAGTTGCATGCATATGATTGTTCCAACTGTATTTAATTGAATATGCGCTTACTGACAGGCTATACATGTGTTGTGGCGCGCAGTATCAAGCAAAAAACGGCAAGTAAGGATCAAGGCTTGTAGCCTACCATGAGAAAGAAGGTAGGATCTCAGTATAGAGCAAAGGAGGCTCTTGCGATGGCTAATCATGATGATTCAACTATCGTTGAGGTTCAGGCCACGGAAGCCAGTGCTGGAGGAAAAACAGCCGGCACCAATATCTTAAAAGAGCGGGCGCAGTGGATGGGGAAACAACTGGCAGCGACCCAGGGATGGGTGACTTTTCGTCTTCAGCGGTTTAAGCAATCAAAGAAGAGTCCGGAACAGAAGGACGACTGGCGACAATGGTCACGCTTTCGCCTCTGGCGCAAAACACGCCCATTCGCGGGCGCGATCCTCATAATGATCGCGGGCCTGCTGGTGCTCTGGGGCCCTGTCGCATTGCTTCCATTCGCGCTATTGCCAGGTAGTAATATCTGGGCTGGAATACTGGTTGGTGGTCTGCTCCTGGTTATGGGCCTCATCCAGTTACTGGCACCTTCCAACGCACTGGTGGTCGGGGCAATTGCCGTTGTCCTCTCACTTGTGTCGCTCTTCGTTGCTGCCGGTGGCTTTGGTATCGGTATGTTACTGGGCATCATCGGCGGAGCGATGGGAATTGCCTGGCAGCCCGTTTCTCGCTCTCGAAGTCGTTCCCACTACAAACATCCATCACCCATCAAGCTACCCTTTCTTCGATCCCGTTAATCCACCCTTATTTGAAAGCAGGTGCAAATTTTTATGGAACAGGAACATTTCATGGAGGAAAGCCTGAACAGTCCAACTCTTCACGACGAAGAGCACAAGCAACCTGAACAAAATCCAGCCATCGGAACAGTCAATAGGTCAATATTTTGGACGGTAATGCTGGTAGCCCTGTTGTTGCTCAGTGGCATCACCACTCTTATCAGCAAAGGGGCGATTGCCATGGCGGCGGCAGTACCTGTCCCTGTAACGGTGACGGCATCATCGATCAAAACGACGAGGTTTCGCCTCTATCCAGGAATCTCCCAGGCTGATAGTACATCCCCGGTCGCCGTGAACCAGCTTGACGGCACGCTCTCTAATCTGGTGATTACCAAGACGGTTTCGATGCCAGTTATTGGCAATGTTACCGTCACCTTGAAGGCGGGGCAAAATACGTCAGTCTCCACGACTGGTCTTACGACCGACCTGGCGGGCCTCTCCTCTGATTCGGCCACCTTCGGGGACAGGCTGTGAGCAGTAATGCCAATGGGAACGCCTTTGAGATCGATGCACAGGCCGCTACCTTGAACAATGTCACCATCAATGCGCCCTACATGATTGCCAACAGTATGACCTTGCCAGGGTTGACGCTCTCGGTCAAGTAAAAGGATACGTCATATCCCGCCGGGGGCCTACCTGCACAGGCTCCCGGTTCTTCAGCCTGGATAGATGCTCTTACTAGCTAGATAAGCTATATTGTTCAGCGGGGCTGCTTTCTTTATTATCAATGATAGGAACAATCCCGCTGCGAGAAGAGAAGGAGATGATGTGTATTCTGTACGACATCGTGTTATACGATTATGTATCCCCATCCTCATGCTGGGCTTGATCATCGAGGGGCTACTCCTGGTTATAAATCCTGTTGTGGCTTACGCACAGCCGTTAAAAGCTCAGAACGCGCTGAGTGCTTTCGCGACCTCTGGTACCAAAGTGCACTATACGGCAAATAGCGCAACGCATGGCTTCGAGGCTGCGGGCAATTATACATTGGAAGCAAGCGAAATCATCGGGACAAACGCGCATTTAAATTTATTGTCTGATCCACTCTATCCCACGCTCACTTTTACAGCGGCCACAATGAGCGGATTTAGCTTAAGCCATCCATTCTATAGTACGGCACTCCTACTCTCGTCAAATGGTACAGTCACAGCGACGGGGGTGGCGATTAAAACCAGTTTGTTCAAAGATGTGGGTACCGCGCTCAAGAGTTTCGCGAATAAAGCCGACTTGCTTGTACTCGCTACGGGCGGTACCGTGGGACAATTGGTGATGAAGAACGTGAATCTAACAGTGGATCACTCTCTGAATACTGATACCTTCGCTGCCGCTGGCTTTCACCTGGCAATTACCACTAATCTTCCCAACATCACAGCCGTACCACCATCTGACGCACCAACGCCAACCACGACCCCGAGCGCGACATCAACCGCGACTCCGTCTCAGAAGGTAACACCAACGCCAACCGCAACTCCTGCGCCCGGCCCTACACCAGTCGCAACGCCCACGCCAACACCGCCACATAAAAAATGCCGCTGCCTGTTCTTGATTTGCTGGTGCACATCCTCTTCCTAGCAAGAAGAGTCCCTTCACAATTGTGAGGAGACTCTTCTTACCCTTGCCAGTCTATCGAGGGAAGCCCTCAACTCAACTACTATGTGACCGCCTGGCCGTAATGTACTGTGCGGATGAGGAAGCAGGACAGCAACTTTTCAATACAATTGAGCAAGATACAAAAACAAAAACAATGTTTTTGACACTATAGTTATCTCTATCAATACAAGTCCATCATAAGCAATCCCGCCAGGCAAGAAAGAGAGAAATATGATACTCCCACGTACACCCCTGCCTCTGCGGATAGAGGCATATACGCCAGCGCAAAAAGCGGCCGTTGTGCGCGTTTTTCAGGATCTTACCTCGTCCTTTCCTTATGTAGCGGAAATGACAGCAGCGCTATTTGAAGAGCGTGTGTCCAACAAAGCCTATTTTGATCCTCAAAGCTTGCTGATCGGCTATCGCGGAGATCGCGCGCTGGGTCTGTTCCATGGTACATTCGGCCCTCCTAGAGAGAAAGATCAGGCCCTGGATGGAACGCGGGGGAATATCCGGCTACTTCTTTTTCCGCCGGAGGATGTTGTGCTGGGAAATGCGTTACTGGAACAAGGATTGACTTATTTACAGGCACAAGGAGCACGTGAGATCCTGGGCTGGTCCAGCTTTGCTGGCTATCCTTTTTATAAGGGCATCTATATGGGGACAGAACCCGTGCTTGCGACCAATCTACCCCATGTCATTGTCAGACTGGTGCAGAAGGGATTTCAATTACAGCAACATTCCATCTTTCTTAGCAGAATGTTGGATGCAGAGGTTCCTTTTTCATTGGTGAACCAGTCTCTTGATCTGAGGGATGAAGCGCTGGTATTTAGATCTGCATGGCAAAAAGAGTCATGGTATGGGCTGCAACCTCAACAGATTCACGCCTTGATCGATGGTGAACAGGTAGGGCAATTGCTCTGGGCCCTGCTACCAGACCTACGGAGCAAAAGGGGCCACCTGGTGGGATCGATCGCCAGCCTATCAGTAAACCCACACTTTCAACGACGAGGCATCGGGAAAACTCTGGTAGCCGCAGCCTTAAACAGAATGTATGCGGCAGGAGCCAGGGAGGCAACGGTAGCGACAACGCAAGATAATACAGCCGCTCTCCATACCTATTATGCCTGGGGGTTTGTGGAGAAAGAACTGCTACTGGGATATGGATACCAGGTACCAAAAACAGCTCCAGCTTCACAGAAAGAGGTATAAGTATGGTTGATACTCCATTCCGGCACCGGGTACTCCTGGGCTGGATCAATGATATCTCGACGATCGCACGCAAAGGAAAGCGCTGGCCGATTATCGACCTTGATGAGCAGACCTTACGTGATTATCGAGAGCTATTTCCAATCCTCAAACAATGGGGATTTGATACGGTAGCTATCTGGGGTCTGTTTATTAGCCATAGTTGGGAGCCAGACATCGAACACTCCATCAGCGAAGAGCGCAAGCGAGCTATTCATAAACTACTTGAGATGGCCCATGCGCAGGGAATTCGTGTACTGGGAGGATTAGGTCTATATAGCTGGGGTTTTGAGGAGATTATTCGGGTGCATCCAGAAGTTGCCAGGGATGAGGGCAGATTTTGCTGGGGCAGTTTTGTCGCCAATAATGGGGTGGCCATGTGCTACAACACGGAGCATTCTAAAGTATGGCAACGCAAGGTTATCGATTTTATGGGCGAGTTCCCCTTGATGGCTTTGAGATACAGTCCGCCGATCAGGGGAGATGTGCTTGTAAGCACTGCCAAGAGATGGGAGAGATGGAGTACCATGCGGCCATAATTGCTGAGTTTGGGGCGTACATTCGGGCCAAATGGCCGACGATGACAATCGCGGTGAGCGGCTGGGGCATGTCGTTTCGCCAGGAAACGGATATCCCCTATCTGCGCAAGATGAGCGGCCCATTGGACTATATTACGGATGTAACAGACCAATCTATCGCGAGCCCCAGGCCGCTCCGCAAGCAGATTATCCAGGCCCTGGACAGTAGCTTTGGTTCACTGGGAGGGACTATCATGGTTCCCCCACAACGCTGGGGCCGCCAGCGCTGGTTCTTGCCACACGCGGAGTTAAGCCGCAGCCGGATTGCATCCCTGGCAGAGGATGGAGGGAGCGCGTTTGAGTTTTTTGCTGGTCCACTGGTAAATCCGCAATATGAAATGATGACAAAATTTGTAGGAACGATACTCACACAACCAACAATGAGTACGAAAGAGGGCCTTGCACTGGTCGTGGAAGATATGTTCGCGCCACGTAGTTCAGGGGTACGAGAGGAGTTGGTACAGCTGTTTTTACAGGCTGAAACAGACTATTTTTCCAGGATAGAGCCAGTGTCAGGCGAATTTGATTTTGAGCCGCTGATTGGTGAGGAGGCTGGTCCACCAATCTACCTGGATCGTTTGCCCGCTGACACAGTACAGCAGTATCGACATGATCTATATAGCTGGAACGAGGCATTTGCGCCCCTGATAAAGGCAATGCATAAGACAGAGGCGGCCATAAAAATAGTGCATTGTGTGCATGCCGTGCTGCGAGATATAGATGATAAGATGACCAGTGGCACAAAGCAATCGTAACCGCCGCTTGCTCAAGGCTAGCTTTTTCCTGGCTCTACCCCCTGGATCGATTTGCGAAAAGCCGATGGTGTTTTCCCTTCCAGACGCTTGAAATTGTGAATCATCGAGTATTGGCTAGGGAAACCCACCAGCCGCCCAATCTGCTCTATGCTCTGGTCAGATTTCATCAGCAGGTATTTTGCCCTGGTGACTCTGCGCGAGATCACATACTCTAAGGGCGTTATATGGACATGTCTTTTGAATTCGCGAATGAAGTGGTATGTACTAATATTTGCGATGTTTGCGAGCTCCTCTACCGTCATCCTCCGCTCCAGATGTTGTTCGACCCACTGTTTTACCAGCGCAATCCAGGCAGGTTGTGGCAGCTCCCTTCCAGCATTAGCAAATAGAAAACCATAAAATTGCATAAGGAGAAAATAGATCAATGCTGAAACTTGTGCTTCCCAGCCTGGTAACTGCTGTTCAATATACGCCAGAATCTTCGTGAATAGCGGCACGATGAGCCCTGGCTCCGCTTGCAGAATAACAGGATTTTGCTGCTGAAGCCAGCTTCCTGGCAGTTGAACCATGTCGTGACACTGAAAATTCAGATAGAAAAATTCATAAGGCTCAAGCTCGTCGGCGCAATAGCCATGGCGAGCCTGAAGATTTAGCAGCACCAGATCGCCCTTCGTAAACACATAAGGCTCACTTTCTACAAAGAGTTTTCCTTTTCCCTCCGTCACATAAAAAATTTCATAGCTATGCACATTACTGCGGAAAAGTCGTTCGTCGGGAGAGGTTTTCGCGAAGCCTGCGATGGAGCAGTAGAGCAGATTTTCCTGTACATGCTGGCTCACCAGAGGTAAAAAAGTCACATGATCCCTCACACACTTTTCCTCCTTAAAAAGAGCAAGATATCAATACAAGTAAGCAAGATAGAAATATTGAAAAAGTAGAGCTAACTGTATACTTATTGGTATCCAAAGTCAATAGAGGAGCAAGAATATGGAAGGAAAGTATGCTTACTACTGTTCCGAGGGAATATTGTTTGATTTTTGTGAAGGGAAACGCTTAGAAGGCAGGCTCTTGAATAGCGCGGCCACGCTGAGCCTTTTTAATCCACATCCGGAGAAGGCAACAAGTGTGCTGCTGACATGCTATTTTGTGGAGTTGGAGCCAATCACAAAAGGGCCTTTTACACTTGAAGCAGAACAACTGCGCCAGATCCATCTTCATGAGCCGCTGATGCTCCTTCACAATACCCATTATGCGCTAAAAGTTGAGGCGGATCTACCCATTGTCGCCCAACATACAACCAGCGATTTCAGCCCATTTGCGCAAGTGCCTAATGATATGGAGACAGTGACCCTGTATGCCGGGCCTCTAGGCAAGAAAGAGACCGCCTGGTACTTTACCGATACCTGGATGGGAACGAATGATAAGCGCAGCTGGTATGAACATGAGACACTCAGCATTAGTAATCCCAATCAGGAAGCTGCTGATGTCTGCTTGAAGTTCTTTGGCTCGTATGCCACAGGTGAAAGGGTAGAATTTGAGCGCGAGGCCCACATCACTATTCCTGCGGAACGGGTGATCCCGCTGCGTTTATGGGAACTGGCAGAAGTTCAATTTAGAGGAAGTGTGACCGGTGGCGGAATACATGAGAAAAGTGTGGATTTTTCAAGCTGGCTGAGATCGAGTGTGCCGATTATTGCTCAGAAAACGCGCAGGGCCTATAAGCAGTTTGATACGGCTATTCATGGGACCTGGACCGTCATCGGCACACCATGTGGTGGTTCAGAAAGTGCTTTTTCAGGGGGGCAAGATGCATAATCTGACGGAATGGTATTATCCTGGTGGATATATTTACGCGGTAGGCAATTTACCGGCCGACCAGGATGATAACTGGTTTACCTCTTCGGAGGGCTGGGAGCTCTTCTTTCTTGGGAATCCCACCCCTGTAGGACAAGAAGTTCAACTCCGTTTTTATTTCAGCGCCCAGGAACCGGTCGATACCACTTTTCTTGTCCCGGCCAGAAGTTCCAGGCTATTTCCCATCTTTGAACGAAAATATAGCGATCTCACTGGCGGCTATAATTCTCCCTTCGGCATCCGCATCCAATCCCAACAACCCCTCATTCCCCATATTACCAGAGCCGAATTCGAGCCCTGGACCGATACGCTGCCGGGCGCGATGTTTGGCGTTACCCCTTACCAGGGCCCATTAACAAATGAAACCAGCTGGGCGATTGCGGACGGCCTGGTCACTGACTCCGAGGAACACCCACTGGTCTTTCAAGAATGGATTCAGGTGTTAAATCCTAACGACGACGCGACATCCCTTCTTGGAACGATCTATCTTCCAGATCGAAAAATCCAGTTCCAGAAGGAGCTGCCTGCACAGAGGGTACTACTCTGTAAATTAGAAGAGCTGGCAGAGTTACCAAAGGGCGTGCCTTTTGCGCTAAAAATTGAAGCGCAGGAGCCAGTTGTCGTGCAACAGACGCGGCGAGGATTAGAGAAAGGGGCACATCCTGCAACCAGATCTATCCTATCTACACTAGGTGTAGTCTTGAACACGTGAAGAATGAGAACGTCACCCTTGTCCAACCCTCCGAGAGGCCAGGGGATGAAGATAATTTTCTTCTAGGCAGGTGGATGGCTCTCGCGCTGGTGCGGCAAACGTGAGATTACTCCCTCACGCCAGGCAAAGACAGCAGCCTGAGTTCGATCCAGTAGATGGAGCTTGCTCAAAATATTGCTGACATGACTTTTCACGGTTTTCTCGCTGATGACCAGCCGACGAGCAATTTCGCTATTGGGAAAGCCTTCAGCAATGAGGTGCAGAACTTCCTGCTCGCGTTCACTCAACTGAGCATATTGAGCACCATCAGTTTTCGGAAGGCTCTCTAATTCCTGGGCGATACGCGCTGCCACATGAGGATTCATCATCGATTCACCAGCTGCGGCTTTGTGTACCGCACTGGCTAGTTCAGACAATAGAACGTCTTTGAGAAGATAGGAGAGCGCGCCTGCGCGAATGGCAGGAAAGATATGCTCATCATCGTGGTAGGAAGTAAGAACAATTACCTGCGAGCGCGGGCTGCGCAGTTTCAGAAGGCGCGTGGCCTCAATCCCATCCATCCCTGGCATCACAAGATCCATCAATACGACATCGGGAGCCAGGTCAGCGGCTAGCAGAACAGCCTCGCCACCAGAACCGACACTTCCGACCACGACAAAGTTCGGTTGAGCCTCCAGAAAGGCTCTCGCACCTTCGCGCACCAGGGCGTGATCATCTACAAGGAGAATGGTAATCAGTTCACTCATACATATTCTCGCTTTCTCTCGTTCCTTTGTGGTTGCGTTGCTTGAGCGAACGGGATACAACCAGTCACGACCGTCTCACCTGGAGCACTGCGGATGTGAAGTGTGCCTCCATACGCTTCCAGGCGCTCGCGCATATTGGCGAGACCATGTCCACTATTTGCTACCTGCTTGACTGCGAAACCTTTGCCATTATCAGAAATATGCAGGCATACATGCTCTGCTACTTGCTCTAATTGTACCCGGATCTGACTGGCCTGACTATGGCGCGCTGCATTAGCCACTGCTTCCTGGGCCACACGGAAAAGCGCTTCCTCGATTTCGGGACGTAGCAGCGATAACTCAGGTGCCTCCGACACCTGAAAATCGCACGCAACACAGGTTTGTTGTGACCACTGGCAGATAGAGTCGCGCAACGCAGCCTGTAAACTTTGCCCAACTAATGCTCCAGGGCGCAACTGCTGAAGAACGGTCTTCAACTCCTGGCGCATCTGGTCCGCTAATTCTCCGGCTTTGCTCAGCGATCCTTGCGCTGCAGCAATATCATCTGGTAGCCGCGATTGGGCTGCACCGATTAGCAGGGTTAGTGCGAACGCCTGCTGCTTCACAGAGTCGTGCAGGTCGCGCGCCACACGCTGGCGTTCTTCCAATGACGCCAGCTGCTGCCGCGTATGCAACAACTGCTGCACTTGTAGGGCCATGTGGTTGAGATCCTGAGCAAGTTGGCCCAGTTCATCGGGCGAGCGATCAGCTATATGAATCTGAAAATCACCATTGCTCCAGGCGTGAGCGGCTGACGTGATTTCTCGCAAACGCCGGGTAATCCGCTGAGCGGTAAACATACCAACGATTGTACCAATCACGCTTACAACAAGAATGAGCAAGAGCGCATAGGGTAATAGTGGCGAGAGTTGCGATGATCCTCCCTGGGGTAACCATGGGAAGAGGTTGCCCAGCGGACCAGAGATATTACTCAGGCCGCGTGCAGCAACAAAGAGTACACCGCTCACGCTCTGCTGATGATCCAGGATAGGGACTGCCACAAGTGTTTGTCCATCAACCTGCGTGGTGACAAGCTTTGCGAGATCCTGTTCATTGGCAAAAGCTGCCTGGATGACCTGTTGCGCATCCTGAACATTAATTTGGATTTTGTGCATAAAAAGCGTGAGCCTGGCTGGATTACCTGTCGCGAAGCTGGCCGGCATGATGGGAACCGAGGCAGCCAGCTGACCTGTTGGCTCAATAATCATTACAGCATCAGTCTCTGTCGCGTTCAATTGTGTCACGCCTCGAGATTGGCCGGGTTTCGCTGCCTGCTGGCTCTGTACGAAATTCACCAACCAGGAATTAAGGGTGCTCGTATGCTGACTGGTGATTGGATGTGGTATCTGGGGGGCAACCTGGCGCGTCAGCAGTTGCGCCAGTTGTTGCGCTGGAGGAAGCGAGGGAGAGAGAGCAAACAAGGCCAGCGCCACGCCAAGCAGAATTGGAATGGCTATCACAACGACCAGAATGTAGGATAAGGAAAGTTGCCACTGTAATTTATGGAGTGGCCGAAACAGGCAATACATTTACTTCTCTCCTTGTTTCTCCAGATTGAGTATTGATGAACAAATAACATCAATACACCCCCGAACGCAAGCTCCGTTTCCCAGCTTACATTTGGATGCGTCCACTGACTATCCTTTAAACCAACTCGTAAATTCTTCATCCATATAGACGGTTGACCCGGTGTCGCGCTGCATATTAGCCTGAACATCCTGTTGGGTAATGCAACCCATACTAAGCCAATGGTTATTGGCATATTGTAGGGCCTGAACCTCTACATTGCGCAACTGAGTTTTCGTCAGGCCCTGTTGGGTAGCGATCTGCGCGATCGTTTTGCCCGCCAGTACACGTGCCTGTATCTGCGCGACAGTCAAATGCATGCCTCTAGCTGTCTGCTGCTGGATCACATCGAGTGGTTGACGGGCACCAGTACAGCCAGCAGGTTGTTTAGCTGCCGCGCTGGATTTGCCTGCAGGGATGTTATATATGGCGGAAGTATCGTTGTGTGAGGTCAATTGCCAGATCAACACACCTCCCCCACCAAGGATAACCAGGCTGCCGCAGAACAGGAAGAACAGCGCAGCTATATGCCCGCGCTTCTTGCGTTCGAGTCGTTTGTCCAGCGGTTGCTGCCCTGCATATGCCGCTGGTGAATCGTTTTCAGGAGTGTTTCTGGTATCATGCATTGGGTGATCCTCCTTTTATTCATAGCGTAACGCTTCAGCTGGATACAGGCGTGCAGCCTGGCGCGCGGGCAAGACAGTACAAGCAAATGCAGCCAGGAATGCGCTCAGCAAAATCAACGAGACTGCCCCAGTGGCAGGGGAAGTCCTGGTAGGTCGCACGCGCAATCTGGTATGCGAGAAAAAGGGCCAGGGTGGCGCCAATTAACAAGCCTGTAGCGATCACAAAGCAGGCTTCAAGCAGAAATGAGCGCCAGACCAGTGATCTGGTGAAACCTAATGCACGCAGCATGCCAATCTGCTGACGTCGTTCCACCACCGCGCGGCTGGTAATCACGCTGATTGCCAATGCACCAAAGAGTAGGCCCAGGGCCAGATCGCTTCCCAGTAGGAGGGTGAGCACTCCCGTTACCTGGTTGCTGCTGCCTTGATCAAGTGATTGAACTGTAATACCCCGACTACTGGCATCCAGAAAGCCATTTAGATCCTGGGCGGCTCGTGCCTCATTCGCACCCGGTTGGAGACGGAAGAGATATGTACTGAGAAACGCGATGTACGGAGGCTGAGCAATCCTGCGTGCAGTGTTGATAGAAAGCAGGACCCGCCAGGGCGCATTGGCTGGCATCAGGCCAATGACTGTAGCCTGGTGAAAGTGAGCCGAGGGCGCAGCACTATCAGGAATTTCTGCCGTGAAAGGTGTGAAACCAGAGGCGGCAGGCAGGCCCACGATATGGGGATCGTACTGGAGCAACACAAAGTCATTGTGGGTACGCAACGCATCCCACACCTGCTGATCAGAGTGGAAGCCGCTGGCTCGTGCATACAAGGGTAAGTTTGTGCTCGTCAGAAACACGTCATCAGCGACCTGGGATGGTTTATTCTGCGGATAGATCAATTGTCCGCCATCCAGGTTTAAGCGCAGCGATTGAACCTGCCCAACCTGGGGAAAATCGTACATCAAGCGGATCAAGCCCACGGCTGTAAAGTCTTGTCGAAGCGCACGACCTGCTTGCAGGTTCTGCAACTGCGTAGCTAAGGTGGGGTAGCGCATAATCTGGGAACCATAGGTTGTTGCCTGCAGTTGAAATCCCCCAGACCCGGTCGCGGCCTCTGCTTCTTGAATGGCTCCCAGATTGGTGGTTACTAATAGCAGGACCAGGAACATAATCAGGCTGAGTAACGCAACAGTTATCCCTGTGCGCAAACGAGAGGCTAGCGGATAGGCTACGCCGGTGCGGCTGATTGGCGCAAAGCCACGCACACGCCGCAACCCTCCAGAGAACAATACCGCTAGCAAATCTAGATTAGTCATTCCCAGAACTACAGCGCCTCCAATAGGTAGTAGCATGCTCAAGAGAAGATCCATGCCTGAAGGAGTACCATTGAAGGCTACAACAGGCTGGAAGAGCCCGATGAAGGCGTTACCCTGGAGCGTGCCGAGGGTAAGCCAGCCAACGCCAATCAAGCTAAAGCTCAAACGTCGAGCTAACGGCGCAGAAGTGTGGCGCATCGAAGAGAGGAGCCAACCAACCAATAATGCGCCACCGGTCAACAGGAAGGTATCAACGAGCAGGCGTCCCCAGCCGCTTGCAGAAGTGTCGACGAGCACAAATAAGAACAGACCCATTAGTAAGCAAAGCGGCCCACGCACGAAGGCGCCCCAAAGCAATCCAAGTAACGCCTCTAGCACTCGTGCTAATCGTCGCTCAGGCGTCTCTGGCACAGATGCGTCATCAGGCGTAGAACCAGGTGACCACAACATGCGCCAGAGTTTCGCCAACGCTGGACGCGCAACGACAACATCGTCCAGATCGCGCATGGCTGCAACGATATTGGCACGGCTAATCCAGAACGCGACAATCAACACTGTCAACACAGTCGCAAGTACCCCCAGGCACCAGGATGTGAGCAGGCTCTGCCAGCTTATCCATAGATGGAGGGCACCAGATTCCAATACGGGAACTGGCACACTGTTGGCAGCCACACCCACTCCTAGCCTGGGCAAGAGGGTAAATAAAGCCAGTTCCAGCGAGGTCACCCCTACGCCTGACAGCACGCCCAGCAGTGCTGCAAGTATGCCATAGCTGCAGCCTTCGAAGAGCAACAATTGCACGAGGTGGGAGCGTCGTAAGCCCAGTGCACGGCTCATCCCCAATTCCATCCGCCGTTCAGCGCGAGCAAAATGATCAGCAACGCTAGCAACAGCATTGCGGCACCCACGAGCAGGCAGGTGAAAAGAGGAGGTAACCAGGTAAACTGTTGACCAATAGGTGAGAGGAACACGATCTTGTTGATTTCCAATGTGCGCGTCTCCTGCACAACATCCGGCTTGAGTGGGTGTATTCTGAAGATATCGAAGGTGGTCTGACCCAGGGCATGTGGCACATCCAGACTGGCAGAAGCACCCGGCAAGAGTTGCTGCAAAAAATGCATCACCGCCTGGCTGTTATCAGCATTAATATTTCTGATGCTGATGGTATTGGGCGGCTCTGGATCGATCTGCTGCGCTGCAACCAGTGGCAGAATAATCTGGGGCATGGCAGGAACGATTGCCTCACCTGCTGTTATCCCGAGATCATTGGAGAGCAGTGCACGCACCGTAACAGTGACTGTCTTCTCTCCAAAGGAGAGTTGTACCCGATCACCAGGTTGAGCTCCAAGCCCTTGCACCAATGAAGCACTTACCAGCGCCTCGCCCGCATGCAGGTTCACCATCTGGATTGTCTGTCCTCTGGCATCGATGAGTGGGCCATAGACCTGCTCGAAATCGGGAGGTAACGCATAGAAATCAACATCATGAACCGCAAAACCGGTGCGTAGTGATGTCACGGTCGGGCTTTGCGGATAAAATCCGCTGGCGCTGGCTGCCTGTACCTGTGGGAAGGCTCGAATGCGAGCCAGGTCTCGATCAATCTGGCCCTGGGTAAAGGGACCCGTCACGCTCTCATCAACAGCGCCTATGTGTGCCACACGCTGCGTTGTGGCCGAGCTGGCAAAACTGTCTTGCAAACCAAATGAGGCGGTTATCACCGCTGTTGCAAGGGCCAGGCCGCAGAGCAGCAAGATCGTTTTACCGGGCCTGCGCACAGTGTTGCGCAAACCCATGCGCAAGAGCAACGGATTGCTGAGAGCCAGTCCTGGCAGCAGGAGTAGAACTCCTGCGGTAACTACAGCCAGGGTCAGCGCAAGTTGCGTAGGTGAAATAGCCGGGAAAAGGCTCAGGCTCATAGCGTACCTCCATTGCCTGCTGGTTTCGGAACACCCGAAGGTTGTTCTGAGGCAAGGGCTGAATCGCGTTCAATCAAACCATCGCGCATCTCGATCAGACGCGTAGCCTGGTGAGCCACTTCATGGTCGTGGGTGACCCAGACAAAGGCCAATCCATGCTCACGATTGAGCTGTAGCATCAGGTCGATGATCTCCTGGCTGGTCGTGCTATCCAGTGCCCGGTTGGTTCATCGGCCCACACAATCGAGGGCGCTGTCGCCAGGGCACGCGCGATGGCAAAACGCTGGCGCTGCCCTCCGCTCATCTCGGCAGGCCGATGCCGTGCCCAGCGGGTCAGTCCGACCTGAGCAATGCTCTCCCATGCACGTGCCCTGGCTTCTTTGGCGACAACGCCACTGATTAACAGAGGTAATTCAACATTTTCCAGCCCATTGAGTACCGGCAACAAATTATATGTCTGAAAGACAAAACCCATCTCGCGAGCGCGGAAATCCGTCAATTCTCGGTCTGAGAGGCTACGGATATCGTGTCCAACAATTCGAATTGTGCCAGATGTGACAGCGTCCAGGCTACTCAGACAATTGAGCAGTGTCGTCTTGCCACAACCGCTGGGACCCATAATCGCCACCACCTCGCCGCGCGCAATCAGCAAGTTTATGCCTCTGAGTGCCTGCACATTCAATGTACCAGTTGCATACTCCTTGCAAACGTTTATAGCCTCGATAATCGTTGCTGGATCTTTCTCAGGTGGAAGTTGTTGTGCTGAAGGTAGATATTGCATGCTCAAGGTCACTCCTTTATGGATGGACAATAGTATCTGATACCAGTGAGCTTACATGCTCTTCCTGTCCCATACGAGTATGCCTGAGAACGACACGAGGTACATCGGTCTACAGAAGGATTCTGCACTCCACCTCTAGACTGAGATTCTGTGGAACACGCCGCCCGGCCAGTCCAAATCACTATTCCAGAAGCGCATCAAAAAACAGTTGTCGGCATCGACATCGGGATAGTGGGGAGAACTGGCCGCTATGAGGGACCATCAAGCCCCACCCACGAGGGGCGAGGCTTGATGGTAGTTGAATAGATTATCGGGTAGAGTGGCAAGCTGTTAGGGGTAGCTCACCACGGTAACCGGAACATCCGGGTTGGCGGCGGTCGATGATCCACCGGTATCGTTGACTACATGCAGGATTCCACCGGACCCCGATGTCGAGAGGAAGAGCGTAAACAGATCGTGGAGGCTCGATGCCGGGAGGGTGGTCGGGACCTCAAAGGCGTATGCGGCGTAGATGTTCACACCCTGATTGAAGAAACTGTAGCTACCCATACCATATCCACTGAAACTGGTCACGGTGTTGGCAATCTTGAAGGCGGCCCAGCCATCAACAC
Organism: Dictyobacter kobayashii; assembly: GCF_003967555.1. Taxonomy (GTDB): domain Bacteria; phylum Chloroflexota; class Ktedonobacteria; order Ktedonobacterales; family Ktedonobacteraceae; genus Dictyobacter; species Dictyobacter kobayashii. The sequence continues at coordinate 4,177,025 of NZ_BIFS01000001.1, read as the reverse complement.
CGGGAGCCTCCATCCACGCCGCCTGACTGGGCGGATCGTAGGGCATCTCATTCTGGAAGAAGATGTCAGTGCCACCATTGCCGTTCCAGATCACCTCGTATTTCTGGTAGTGCTCAACGAAAAGGCCATACGCGGTCACGTTGTTACCGTTGACAATGACGCCGGTATCTGCAGTGTTGCTGGTCCAACCCACACCGTTACCGTGGTCGGCCCGCCATGCCCAAATGTCATCAAGGATGACATTGTCACTGTTGACCACCAGGCTGTTCGTCGCGCTGCCAGCCTCCGCTCCGCCGATACGGAAGAACACATCCTGAAGAGCTGTTGGATCAGAGGCATCATGGTCACTACGTTCATGCCCGCTTCCAACCTGCAGCAGCACCGGGGAGTTTGTCGTGCCTGCGTCGAAGATCATTCCCGAGATCGAGATCCCCTTCGCGCTGGCGACTTTCATTGGCACGATGCCATTTTCAGGGATCAGGGTCGGGAAACCAAGGCCGAGCACCACGCTATCAGGTCGTGTAACCCTGATACTGTGGTTCAGGTGATAGATTCCCGGAGTAAGAATGAGGTTCCTGCCGGAATCTAAGGCATCATTGATCTTATCCGCAGAGTCGGTCGGCTGGGCGATGAAGAACTTCTTGATTGAGATGGAGGAGCCAGGCGTCGCGCCGTTAGCCCATGTCGTACCCACCGAGTTGCGCTGCGCCGAAGGCACAAAGACGTTGTAGTGGCCATTGGCATCCACGTACAGATATGGCGCCTCTCGTGTCACCGGGCTGGCAGGCAGGGTGGTGTATGGGCCACCACATGACGTCTGAGCAGGGAAACACTGGGCAGGCGCGCCAACGACACCCGAGAATACCTGGTTCCAAACGCCGTTGGACCAGCTATCAAGCTTGCTGTTCCGGACCAGCCACTGTTGCTGCGAGCCGTTGACCACGTTACCACCATCGAACTCTGAATCGGCGATAAAGCCGCCACTCGCGTACGACGGAGAGGTGCAATAGTCCATCAGGGTGGTGGCCCCGTTGATATGGACTCGGCGCATCGGCGCGGCCTGCGACACAGCCCAGAATTCGCCGCTATAGCAGCCTGCGTTCGGGGTGGTCACATTGATGCTCAGGTTCGACAGCGAACGCCAGAAGTTATCGAGCGCGATACAGTTGTTGGCGCCAAAGCACTGGTTACGCACATCGATGGAGCCATTGATGACAACGTCGTTCGGGGAGCGACCAAGGCCCGCCACAGTGGTATAGTAGCCAACCTGAAAGTTAAGTGGGGCAGTACTGGATCCATAGGTGCCGGGCTCGAACAGCAACGCATAACGCTGAGGTCCGAACTGATTGGAGATCTGTTGGTTTGCCACTGCGTCTACCGTCGTCTGGATCTGGCTCTGCGGCATGCTGGGATTAAATATGTAGACGTTTGACCCAAAGTTGGGTTGGCCAGACGACGCTGGCGGCGCCGGCGGTGCCCCAGTAGTTCCATTGGTAGCGGCCAGTGCCGAAGCGGCTCCGCTGGTGGCCATCACATACGCAAAGACCACGAAGGCACCTACAGTGAAAATAGAACGCAGGCGCAATCGCCCTTCAGCTCGGACACGCTGCGTCCTCTGTGGGTCTGGCTGCCAATGCCAGCGGGAAAGGAAGGTGCGTAAATTCATCTCCTCATCTCCTTTTTTGTAATTGCCGCAACTATGCGGCCCTCGCATCTGTTCATCCAATTGCCCGGCCACGCCTAGCGTCTGGTTCTACCTCAGCACAACGAGTCAGCCTTAGAATTTAATTCAGCACGGGCTTTGTAAGACATCTAGCCCTGTCAAGCTACTACTCTTCTTCAGTTAAATTTAAATATTCTAATTTATAACAGGCATTCCAGGCTATTTATCCTACAGAACTCATAGTATAGCATGAGAGGTCACTTTATACTATGCATCGTATTGCTGATTTTTTGTTATTCAATATCTACTTTGCGCGGCGGGATATTTTTTTGGCGGCTTTAACATAAATGCGTTTACAATAACGAGAAAGTTATTATCACGAATTGGAGTTTCTAGAAATGAATGAGGCTGTTGACGTACTATTAAGATTTATAGAGCAGAGATATTCGCAGCGTAGACATCACGAAGATCAGCGCGCAACTATTACAGGGGTTATTTTTGTGATAGCTGCAGCGATCCAGGGCGCTTTAGCACAGATGGGGTTTAATAAAAATGCGCTTACCCTTACATTTACACTCATCATACTGGGCATATTTGGTGTGATAGCCAGTGCAAAACTTAGCCAGAAGTGCTCATGGCATGACCATATGCTAGCCAGACTTTTTCAGCAGCTAGACGGTCTGGTTCCTGAATTACAAGTTCAAGATACATACAAATTAACACGAAAGGATTATGAAAAGCATCACAAGCTTTTATTGAAGATACACGCCCATGATATTTGGGCTGCAGTAAATCTTCTCATTGCGTTACTAGGTATAGTTTATACAATTGTTATCATTTTCAAATAACGTAGTACAGCCTTATGGCCCATTTTCCAGATTGAGCGTTGCTTAATTGATATATTTCTATTAGAATAAAAGCCTTAATAGCTTTTATTCTAAGCTCTCTGCCAAATTAGACGTTTGCAGAGAAAAAGAGGATTCTATATGTCTGAAGAGCCTGATCAGAACAGTAATCCAGCACCGAATTCCCCGCACCCAAATGAGAAACCCGATGCTGTATATCCTCCCGTATCTGATGGATCATTGCCTTATCGTGAATATCCCTCATTGCCAGCTGGACAAGCTTATCCTGGGAATAGCTATCCCCCACCTCCCAACACTTACTATAATTATCCGCCACCACCAAATGGGCAACCTTATCCCGGGTATGGCTATCCGCCGCCTTCCTATCCTTACTATAACTATCCGCCACCACCAAACGGACAACCTTATCCCAGACCTAATAACCGCCAGCCATTGCCCCTGAGTGAGGCGATCAAGCAGCTCCCTAAACAATATCTGAGAGTTTTGACGAGGCCAAGCGTCGCTACCTTCGCAGAGGAGAAGCAGAAGGCAGCCTGGAATATTATCTGGGTCCAGATTGCTTTTATTGCCATCATTGGGGCACTGATCAGTTTTGCAACCTATACCTTTGTGCTCCCGACGTTTGTATCGCTGTTCAATCTACCAAAAATCGGCACCACCAACTTTGCGGATATATATAAAGGGATGGCCCTACAGGGCAGTTTGACCGCGCTCATTTCAACGCCCATCACTATGTTCATTTCCTGGACAATCTACTACTTTATCGCCAAACTCTTCAAGGGGCAGGGAGAATTCATCGAGTACATTTATAGTTTCCTGCTCTTCTATGTTCCGATCCAGATCATCAATGGATTGCTGCTCCTGATTCCAGTTGTGGGTTTCTTTTTAAGCGCCGCGGTCAGCATCTACACGTACGTGCTGATGATTTTGATGACCATGGCCGTCCACCGCTTAAGTGGAGGAAGGGCCACCCTGGCAGTCCTTATCCTACCAATTATCGCATTAGTTCTAGTAATTATAAGTGTTGTTCTGCTTGTAGCTATGTTTAGCGCACTTACCTCTGGTGCCGCACAATAACTTAAGAGTGTGTCTGATCTTCATGATCTTTGCGCTCTTCACTTCTGAGTTTGAGCACCAATGGCGCTCAAGAAACATTCTAGTATAGTGCAAAACTTGTGCTTTGCGCTATACTAGAAAAAATCTCTTAAAAGCACCTTAATGCAGAGGAGCGGCTACGCCCTCTTCTTGCACATTGCTTGCGTCTCCGGCTGGCTTTTTCTCACTCCTGGATCTGCGTAAGGGAATGTCTTTCAGGAAGATGGCCGCGATAAAAGCAGCGCCACAAAAGCAGAGCACGACCAGGAGGCCATGCTGAATAGCCAGCACCATCGATTGCTTGAGTCCATCGAAAACCAGGTTCAGCACATGCGTTACTTGTTGCGCCGCCTGGGCTGCAGCATGCTGAGCCGCGATCTGCTGCTGTGGACCCGGCGGCACATGCGCTGCCGCTTGCTGAGCCGCGGACTGGCTGGCAAAATGTTGCGCCGTGTGCAAAACGGTATCCCGATACTTCTGATCAGTTAATACCTCAGTGTTTGTGGCAGCCTGCCAGCCCGCAGGTGTCAGTAGTTTAATAGTGTTAGCGGGCACGCGCGTGGGTAGATCACTGGAGATCGTATTGTTCACCGCCGTACCGGCAATGGCCACACCCAGTGTCTGACCCAGAGCACGCAAGTACGTCACCACGCCTGTGCCAACACCGATGTTTTTGGGTGGCACCGCGTTCTGCGCGGCCAGCGTCTGCACCGGAAAAAACAGCCCCATGCCAATACCAGCCAGGATCATAAAGAAGCTTGCCTGGAGATATGTTGTATTGGCATCCATTCTTCCCAGCAAGAACACTCCGATAGCCAGCACAACCACTGCAATCATCGACTGCAGATGATAGCGGCCCACACGACTAATGAGAAACCCGGCGAAGGCTGACCCAACCACCATACTGATCGTCAATGGGGTCAGCACCAGACCAGAATTGGTCGCACTCGCCCCAAGCACTCCCTGCAAGAACAAGGGCAGATAAATCACGACGGGGAGCAGAACCATACCCATAAAGGCGGCCAGGGCGGCACTCGCGCTAAACACCTGGATACGGAAAAGACCCAGTGGCAGTAGTGGCTCAACGGCGAAGCGCTCAGCGACAAAGAAGATAGCATAGAGCAGACCTGCAGCCACCAGCGTGCCGATAACTGGTGTAGAATTCCAGGCATATGTCTGGTTACTTCCCCAGCTCAAGCCTAGCAGCAGACACACGGTAGCGGCTGAGGCCAGCAGGGCACCCAGAAAATCTACCCTCTTCAAAGCCGCCCACCCACGATGCGTGTTGCTCGGCTGAGAAAGGCGCGCGGGCAAGTAGATGATCAGCGCGAGCAGCGCGAGCAGACCAACGGGCAAGTTAATATAAAAGATCCAGCGCCAGCGTGTCGTATCAGTGACCAGACTGCCCAGCAAAGGACCGTGATCGGTTAACCAGCCACCCAGCAAAGGACCAGCCACACTGGAGAAACCATAGACGCCAGCGAAAATGCCCTGCCAGCGCGCACGCTCAGCTGGCGTAAACACATCGCCCACGGCTGTAAAAACCAGCGCGATACCTGTACCAGCACCGATACCTTGAATACCCCGAAAAGCAATCAGTTGATTCATCGACTGAGACATGCCAGAGAGCACCGAACCGACAAGAAAAACAACCACCCCCACGATCAGAAACCATTTGCGCCCAAACTGATCCGAAAGTTTACTAACAATGGGAATCATCGTTGTCGAGGCCAGCAGATAGGCTGTGACAACCCAGCTATAACGGTCAAATCCCTGAAAGGAACCGACGATACTGGGCAACGCAGTACCTACGATCGTCTGATCCAATGCTTCCAGAAGCAATGTGAGCATTAACGCGATCAGCACACTGATCAGCGCAAATCCACTGATACGACTACCTTCCTCAGTGGCACCACTTTTCTGCGGCTCACTTGTGGCATTCTTCTGAGACATACAAATACCCTCTCTGTTATAAAGGCTTTTGATCTTTTCAGCTTTAGTATGCCGAATTCCTCAAACTTCGATCTGTCAGGTATACATCTTCTGCTAAGCTGCTGAGGAGAGATATAATTGATTAATGTAAATATATGCCTCCTGCGCATCTTTAGCGATCTATAGCTCATTATGTTCATTTGTGTTTTCGTTCTCATTAAGATTCTGGTTAGACCGTTTACGTTCGGCTAGCTCCACGTAGCTAAAGTGTAACTGCGGCTGGCCGCTGCTCGCCTGACGGGCCTGCTCCCGTGCTTGCAAACGCTGCGCCCAGGCAACTTCCAAACGCCATTGGTCAGCCATATGCTGCATAACATCAAGCGTGCCCGACAACCCCCATTCGTCTCCCTGGTAATGAGAGTAGTTACTCTTTGCCAGATCTTCCTTTTCAGCGATCAGGTGTAATACATGAGCCTGACAATAGTTTAAGTAATGATTGATCAAGAAAAGACGCTCTGAAACCTGCAAAAACGAGAACATCGCTGCCTTTTGGTGAAAAATGCGCTGGTACTCACCAGGATTCGATGTCGTATCCATCATCAAAACATGAAAACGCTCTCGTCCAGCCTCAGTAATACGGTAGCTACGTGAGGTGCGCTCACCATGCTGTTCCCTGGCAACCTCTTCATTCACCTTGATCAGCCCTCCCTGCTCCAGCCTGGCCAGGAGAGGATAGAGCCTCCCATTGCTCATTCTGGCATATGGCCCGATGATGTTGTTGACAATATGCGCTATTAAGTAGCCATGTGCCGGGCCACGCATTAACAGCGAGAGGATGATCAATTCGTACATTACAGGATATTACCTCGCTTCTCTTAAGCTATAAAATAGGTCATAGTGACCTGTCACTATGACCTATTTTATAGCACAAAAAAGACTATTGTCAAGTTAAATTGCGACCTCGTCATCAATCGGCGGTGATGGTGACTATGCTGGCGCTACTAGAGACTTCGACGTCATAGTAAGGAGCAGTGACTTCGTAGCCAGCGCTTTGTAACTGCACGTCGTTGCCTATATCGCTGAAAGTTTGAGCGTCAAAGATATGGGATCACGGCTTTAGCGATGCCACCATATATTAAATCATTGAGCAACTCGCTACAGGATAACACAGGCATTGAGATAGTTTTCTTGACAGAACATCCAGCTCCATGATAAACTTAACCAACTAGTTAAGTTTAATCTTGTAACAGCGAATAAGTGCATTGAGAAGGGATAACGATGTCAGAGATTGTCCAAGAACTGACGATTGAAGCAACGCCAGAGAACGTCTTTCATGCTCTTACCCTGCCAGATGGGATCGCCGGATGGTGGTCGAATCATGTGACTGCTGAGCCAAAGGTTGGTTCCCTCACTGAAGTTAGCTTTGAGAATGGAGGGATCTTTAAACTGGAGATAACCGAACTCGAAGTCGGGAAGAAAGTGCATTGGAGAGTGAGGCTTTCCCCTCATAACTGGGAAGGGTCCACGATCACCTGGAATCTCGCGCCGATCCCACAGGGGACCAGTCTGCTCTTTGGCCAGCATGATCTCACGGTGGGTGATACTGGCTACAGCATTGAGGAGACGCGCGCTGGCTGGGAATACTTCCTGGGAAGCCTGAAATCCTACCTTGAGACAGGGAAGGGCACTCCCTATGTGTATTAGTAGAGAGGGAGTGCTCCTTTCATGAGTCATCGACCCATCACGCTTTTCTGGCGTGATGGGGCTGAAATTTCGATAGAAAATCTCGAGGGTTATGACAGACTTTCTGGTTGAAGCAACACAACCGGAATTTTACGCTCGGTATGTCTCTGGTAATTATTATAGCCAGCATACATAGCCGTCATGAGCGACCAGAGACGCTGGTACTCGCTCTCGTCCGTTATCGTGCTGGCCTGCGTGACGATGGTGCGTCCGTGATCCTCTACTATCACTTTAGGATTGGCCTTCAGGTTGTGATACCAATCAGGATGTTGAGGAGAACCCCCATAGGATGCAATGATGACATAGTTGCCATTATCCTGTATGGCATACAGAGACCTGGTACGTAAGCGCCCACTCTTGCGCCGATGGTCGTAATCAGGATCGTATGTTTGCCATAAACCTGCCCCCGGTCAGGCGATAGAGTGCGATATGTAATTGCACAAAACTTTTCCAGAGACTTTCAACGAAAGGGTTAAGTTTCATATTAATTACTTTCTTTCCATTCCACAATTCTTTGTCTGATATTCATCAGCAGATCATCAAAACATTCAAGGGTTCCTGTAGCTGTATGCAAGGGGCAAGTCAACTTCAATGGTTGTTCCCTGCTCATTGTCGGAGTGCAACGTAAGCTGGCCGCCGATGGCTTCGATGCGTTCGAGCATTCCACGTATTCCATAGTGACCATTGGGCTGTTATATACAAGGCTCCCATCTTTTTGAAGTTGGCATGATGTCAGAGGCAAGCCGGTGCCATCATCGTGGATATATAGCAGGAGTTTCTCATCCTGCCTATGAATACGCACTTGTACGTGGCTGGCATGAGCATGTTTTTCAATATTGGTAAATGCCTCCTGGCTCACTTTCCAGAGGGTCTCTTCGATAGCTGCGGGGAGATGGTCGATATCCGCTTCGGGGTGTATGTGACATGGAGTCCGGTACGCTGGGCAAGTTCCCTGGCCGAGCGACTGAGCGCGTGATTGATATGTACGTGCTCCAATGTTGGAGAGCGCAAGTCAGCGATGGAGGCACGCAAAGCAGTCATCGTTTCGCGTGCAATCTGTTTAGTGGACTCCAACTCACGGTCACAGCGTTCAGGATCACGCTCACGCAGCCGCTGGGCTGCTTCAAGCTTGACAGAGATAAGAACCAGGGCATGCCCAAGGGTATCGTGCATCTCACGTGCCAGTCGGGTGCGCTCACGCAAGACGGCCAGTTCCTGTTCCTGAATGACTGATTGCGCGAGTTGACGATGGGCTTCCTCTAGCTCATCATTGGCCCGGGTCAGTTGCGTAAAAAGTCTATTGCGTTCAAATCGCTCTCCTATCAAATGCTGGAATATCATGTTTAAACCGGTGAAACTGAAGAGCATCAAAACCTGACTGGCAATGCCCATAAGCGCCTCGCCAGTGAGCGGCCAGATCAGCAAGCCCTGAAAAGCAAACATCGTGAGAGCCATACTAATCACCACGAGCAGCAGGCGAACTCCACCAAACAGGCCAAAGCTGATTGCATACACAACATAGAAATCCCAGACAAAGGAAGGATTGATGAGCGTAAGTAGCAACACAATTAGATATAAGCCGACCCATAGGGGCGCTGCGTAACGCAAGGGCGGTGGCCAATCCATTTTCAGACTTATGCAGAATTGGGCGATATAAATCAGGAGAGCAAGAACGGTAAGCACAATACAGGTTATACCGCGCCAATTCTGCAGATAGGAAGGGTTGTTGATTAAGATAACGTAGGTTGATGCGGTGAGATAGATACAGATAAGGACGGTAAACATCGTGATCACCCGTCTGGAGATGCGAAAGAAGAGTGCATTATCTTTCTCTACATCGAAATGGGCTGACATGATTTCTCCCTTCCTTAAAGTAGCTTGCGCTCACGTGCCAGGTAAACTGCCTGAGTGCGATTCTTAGTATGGAGTTTGCTCAAAATATTCGATACATGGTTTTTGACGGTCCCCTCGGCGAGAACGAGTTTCTCGGCAATCTTGCGATTACTGGCTCCTTCAGTGAGCAGCTTGAGGATCTCGGTCTCCCGTGGGCTCAACTCCTCTTGCTGTAGTGAGCGGGCTGTCCCAGCAGTGGAACGTTCTTTGCGCCCAAATTCGATGAGGAGTTTGTTAGCAATCTTGGGCTGGATGGAGGCTTCACCCGCATACACCTGGCGGATAGTTGCCATCAGTTCATCAGCAGGTACGTCTTTAAGGAGATACCCCATTGCACCGGCTTTGATGGCGTCAAACACATAATCTTCGTAGTCGAAGGTGGTGAGGATAATAACACGTACAGCAGCGTCGCTGGTTGTGAGCGCAGCCGTAGCTTGCACACCACTCATACGCGGCATTTGAATATCCATGAGCACAATATCAGGGCCGTTGTCCTGGTTACGGAGTTTGTGGTACTGGCTCACCGCCTCTTCGCCATCAGCGGCCTCGCCTACGACCTGAAAACCCGGCTCAAGTTCAAGAATAGTGTGCAGGCCCTGGCGCATGAGGGTCTGGTCCTCACAGAGCAGGATACGGATTGAGTCGGTCATGGATATTACTCTCCCCAATGATTGAATGAGTTAACCTGTTGCATTATGACTGGATGAAGTGACATCTGTCAACAACTCTTGTTCAACTCACCGTTCCTCACAAGTTGGTGGCGCATCATGCACTCCTTTCCTTAAAAAACGCAATGAGCATTTCTCGCCTCGGTTGTTATGCTTGCTCGCGCGTCAGTGTGGTCAACAGACCAACTACGATGATGGCGGAAACGAGATGCAGCGCGATCATGGTCCAGAAAATGGATAGGGTCATTCCAGGGGCAGGGAATAAACCGACCAGAGCCATAACAGGACTGAGCAACGAGATGCACAAAACAACAAACGCCAGGATACGATAGAACTGGATCGGGCGTCGTGCAAAGCGCTTGACCAGCACAAAGGCGAGCAGGGCCACTAACAAAAAGACGATGGTACTGCCGATGACAGTGGGAGCCTGCAAGTATTGAAATGTCTCAGGAACCCCAAAGACCGAGACTGCAATGGTACGTATGATGAGATTAGCGATGACTGTGGAAACAATGGTCAGCGGTCCAACCCATATAAGCTTGCGTAAGGCCACATGTTCACGAAGTAGTGTAGATGCCATGCATATTCTCCTTCTTAAAGCTTTTGTATTCAAATCTAAGGCCAGTATAGAGGAAGGAGGCAGGCAAGAGAGAGTGTAGAAAGGCACAATCTGGCGCTGTGTCGAAAGTAATGGTCATCAATATCTATGGCTCAGATAATGTGTTATAGTACTGGTGAAGCAATCCACCCCATCTGCTTCAAGGTCACGAGCGTCTTGTAGAGTTGAACACGGGCTCTCTGACATCGTATCTGGAGGCAGCAAAGGCAGAAACGATATTTGGAAAGCGAGTTAGCGTAAACATATGGACCAATATTGGCCTCACCACGCCCCTGCGAAAAGTCCTTTTCACTTTCCCGTTTTACCCGCAGGTGCCAGCGCACATGTCTCTCTGGCGGGCATTCAGCCAGATGCAGGTCTAAAAATCATTCAAGATATCATTGCCTCAGCCACAAAATCATTGTGGATTGAAATGTATCTATTCGATAACGACCATGTGGCGCAGATGCTACTCAGCCAGAAGGCCGCCCATCCCGGCCTGGATCTCCGTCTCCTGTATCATCAACCACTCTTGCCACCCAGCCTTGATCCCACCGGCACACAGCGTTTTCCTGCCTGGGCCATGCCCAATAAAGCCATTCGTACAGATGGCCAGCCTGTCTCTCTCCATCACGCTAAATTCATCCTTGTCGATGCTGATGTTCCGGGGAAGGCAAAAGCGTATATCATGACCGCCAATTTTACTGCGCAGGCTCTCGGTGGCAACCGTGCGGGCTACGCCAATCGCGAATACATCATCTGTGATACCGATCCCAACGATATCGCGCTGCTCAAAGCGATCTTCTTAGCGGATCAAACCGGTCGTCCGCTGCCCACTATCCCCGATACGTCTAATCTCATTGTCGCGGATATCAACGCGCTTTCATTATTGCCTTTGTTGCTACGGACCGCCAAACACAGTCTGGCGATCCAGGTAGAATACCTCAATGATCCTCCCGGCGAAGGCGCACTTAATCTAAAACAGATCATCTTGCATTCGGCCAGGAGCGGGGTCGCGGTACAGTTGATGTTACCTCCGCTTTCACCCCAACCGCTGGGGGCACCATCGGCTGATAACAACGAAACCTATCGCATCCTGAGCCCCACGGTTGCAGTCAATGTGACGCCACAATACTTCATGCACGCTAAAATGATTATTGCTGATCAACAGCTTGCATTTGTAGGTTCCCCAAACCTCAGTCACCAATCGCTCCACTATAGCCGTGAGGTCGGTATCATGATCTCAAACAAAAACGTCGTAGCGAGCCTACTCGCGACCTTCAATGCCGATTGGAAGTATGCTCAGGCTCGGGCCTCAAAAATCCATCATCCATAACGGACGTCCCGCTAAGGGCTCTCCGATAAACAGATGTTCTCCATCCTTTAGGGGAAGCGGGCTGCAGCTCCTAAAGGATGGAGAATCTCCACTGACGATCTCTTTGTTGGGTTCTGCTAACGACCCTTGAATACTCAAGGGCCGCATAGCAGAAAACTGATGACCAGCCATCAACATGCAACATAATCAGAAAAGCGGGCCTATTTCTGACTTTGCAGGCGGGCCAGGCGGGCGTTATCCTGTTGTAGCTTGGCCTCAGCCTTAGCGAGCAGGGCTTCGATACGCTCCTGAGGCCAGATCACCACTCCATCATCGTCGGCGATCACCAGGTCGCCATCCCGAATAACTGTGCCTCCAATTGAGACTGAGCCACCCAGGATCTCCGGTCCGTTTTTACGCGAGGCTGTTGGGCACACTCCCCGACACCAGACTTTCAAGCCTAGTTCGCGAATCTCGCGCGAATCTCGCACCAGACCATCCGTGACCAATCCGACAAACCCGGCCTGTTGCATTTCAAGCGCCATCAACCCCCGATGGTCGCTGTATTCGATATGCTACCACCGGCAGCGACCAACACCGATCCGGGCGCGGGCGGTGCGTCTATCGCTGCGCGAACTGAGAGATTATCGTCCTGGCTCATCAAGACGACCCGCGCCGGGCCAACGATACACGCATCGGCTTGCAATGGCAAAATAGTATTTGGCAACACGCCCTGTCCTTCGGTCGCATCGGAAGCAAGGGTGGCCGCAAGCCACTCAGGAAACTCTGGCATGGTTTTCTCCTCATCACCGTGGTTATTAAGCACTTCAATATAGTTTAGTCTTGCGTGTCCACCTGGCGCAAGATCATGTGCAAAGGATGAATTAGAAAAAGGAAGCACAAACAAAGGCAGGCCTCCGAAGAGAGAACCTGCCTTTGTTTGTGACTGGTATCTGCTTGATTACTTGCCGTAGGCCTTGCGTGCCACCGTGAGAACGATGGCTATCAGTGTCGTAACGACGAGCAGGCCAAACCCTAGCAGGGTCAAGGTATCGGGATGGATGATCGACTGCCCACGCAGCGCCTGCCAGGTCAGAAGAGCAATCAGGCCAAGATAGCTCAGGCCAGCGATCACAACAAGGTTCACACGCTGGCGTAGCGTGAGCCAGAAGCGAGTCAGATTGATGAGCCAACCTACGACGAGAAGCACTTGCAATCCATGCAGGCCAACGAAGTGAGGGATACGCAAGTCCCCGCCAATTGTGCTCCAGCCAACGATTGGCAGGCCAGGACCTCCGTCAACCACACCAACGCTATGCGCACCCATGATGCCCGTTGATGGAGAAGCCAGTTGGGCTGACGTGGGTATCAGCATCAGGCAGGCAACGGCCATGCCCACGATTGCGCTGATGATGCTGAAGCGTAATGCCCAGTTCCAGGCACTGTCAGCAAGGCGCTGGCGTAGCAGTACCACAGCCAGAACGATAGCCGCGATAAACAAGAAGCCAATCGTTCCACCCATCATACGAAAGACGATACTATCAAAGGGCGTTGAAAGATTGAAATGGCTACTAGTGCCGCGCACAACTTGTAGAGTGACCAGGACTATCTCTACTGCCAGGCTGATCGCCATCGTCATCCCGGCGGCCTTGACCAGACGACGATGACCGCGTACAAACGTGAGCAGATAGACAAACGTGAAGCAGTAGATGATAGTCGAGATAGCGAACTTAAGTGGCTTCATCCAGGCAGGGGCGCCTGTAATCACTTGATGATCTACCATTAATCCGACCACAGCAATGAGGATAACCGGCAGCATTGCCAGACCGGTCAGCGTAAGAGCCGCGTTCTCACGCCATGCACGTCGTAACAGGTTCGATATGTTCAATGAAATGCTCTGAACAGGTGCGTTGCTCAATGGTGCCGTTGTTTGCATGATCGGTGAATCCTTTCCCTCAAAACAAAGCAATGATCTGAATAATTGCGTGTGCTTCATGTGGCTGAATGTGTTGCACTTCCAACCACTCTTGACACTGCTAAGTGTAGCCGGGAACAGAGCTTTTCAGTAGTGAAGTCTATCATGAAAGGAATATGACATTTGTCATGGTAGATATGACAAAACGAAAGCGAAAAAACTGGCATAGTCTGGTAACAAAAAAAAATGTTATACTATACGAAAAACCTGACCCTGTGGTGGAAATGGTAGCCTGTTCCCTTGCGGTATGAGAAAAGCGTGTTCGCGTTTGATGCGCAAACGGTCACAGTAGCCATCGGTAATAATCAGCAATGGGCCTTCACGCGGAAAATCGGCTGCGCGCTCTAACAGATCCACCCCGGGTTGGAGCACCGTGCCACCACGTCCACGCACATTGACACTGCCTGCGATGGCTTCGGGTGCCATATAGCCCTGGTCAAAGATCGCCGCATCACAGAAGACTACTCGCACCTGCCGGACCTCACGTGCCAGGCTATAGCTGGCGATCGCCCCTAATGCTTGCGCCAGCAGATGACGATCCATCGAGCCGGAGGTATCCAGCAGGACGCCAAAGGTACGATTGTCATCATCAGGCGGTGTCACCCATAGTGGACGCGGAATATCTGGCGTGGACGACTGCCTTCGGCTGAGCCGTGCATAGGTACGCACCTTCTCCAATGGTGGAAAATGCTCATCAAACCACTGGGCTAACCGCACGTCCCAGGGAATCGGTGGCTGACTCAACGCCTGAATCTCTTCGATCAGTCCCGCCGAGAGATACCCACGATTCTGGTCCTGGTGCAACGTCAGCCCCTGCGCCAGACAGCTGCGATAGAAATCATCGAGATCCCTTCCCTCCTGACTCTTCCACCACTCCGACTCATCCAGAATATCGCTCTGACCAATACCACGCATCGTGGCGAGCTTACGATAGAGCCTTAGATCAGTCACGATCCGATCATAGATCGCCTCGGCCGATTCAGACTTCAGTGCTGGATCATAGAGCGCGCCGATCTTTGGCATGTCGCCAACCCCCATCTCGATCAGCCAGCTGTTAATCACATAATCACAGGCAACGTTCCATAAGTAGCGATCGCGTCCCTCACATCGTACATCGTGGCGTAGCCCGACATGCAACAGCTCATGCGCCATCACGAAACGCAGCTCCTCATCCTTCAAGCCAGCATGCGGATTGATATAAATCTCCTTCATCTTCACATTCACCGCCGCAACGCTGATCTGCATACGCTGACAGAGCAAAGGATCTTCGATGATCTCAAAAGAGGCTGCCAGTGCTCCCAGGAGAGGATAACGCCCAATGAACCAGTTGCGTGCCCGCTGGGCGGCGGTATCTAGCCGCTTACCGGTCACATAATACGAATGCTGGCCTGCATCTTCAATCACTTCATTGATGGCCTCAACTAATCCTTCGCCAAAGTTTTTGCTCCAGTCGATCTCTCTCCGCCAAGGCGGCAGATCGTTGAGCGACTCATAGCGTAGATCCGAGCGCACGCCAGCAGTACCGATCGCCTGCAAGTGCTCTGGAATGCCAAAGTCACAGAAATCGACAAACAGCCGCTCTTCCGAACGTCCCGCATAGCCCTGAGCACGCAGGTCTTCAGCCAGGCCCTTCAGTTCCAGCGGGGCTCCCCCAGTTGGAGATCACGCAAAAAACTGGCGATATAGCAATCGCAGGCGGCGTTCCATTCCCGCTGCCACTTTTGTTGATATTCTGGACGAAAATGCTCGAAGGTCAGATGCAGTGTACAGTGAGCAAACACATAGGCCCATTCCTGCGGATCTGCTAGCCGCGTAGGATGTACATAGATGGAGCCAGTATTAGAAACGACCGCCCAGCCGTCGCGTGGACAGATCTCGCTCGGCACCACATGAATAGAGTGACTCACACCAGAAAAAATGCGGCTGCTATTCATTATGCGCTCACCAATAGTACGGTTTTGCTGGGCCAGATCATTATTAACCTGGCCCTTCTTACGCGTCGCCATCAGGCACTACCTCTTATTTGCTTCTTAAAGCTTCACGCTCTTGCTTATCTACGATGCGCGGCAAATCACGGATGACCTCAATCATGAACCAGCCGGGCAATCCTTCACTGCCCTCACCATTTTCACCATCCTCATGCTTGGCCACAACCATCTGTGCCATCTCCAGATTGATGGCTGCCAGCTCTTTCAGCAGTGCCTTGGCTCGATAGGAGAGTTCTTTATGGTGACCTGTGACCATCCCTTTATCCTGTGGCAAATTCTTGAGCAGATGTGCCCGAAATGACTGAGAGAGGAAGTAGAGCACATCCCGATCCTCTGGCTTATAAGGCCAGCTCTCGTCACCTCTCAGGAGCGCCGTCAACTGGTATTTGCTATGAATCTGCTTGATAAAAGCCTTGAACTGTCCGGCATGATGCGGCGAGAGCGTCCCATAGGCCAGCACCAGTAGGGTCTCATCAGATGGCAGGCCTTTCCCATATTCTTTCAGCAAATCGCTCAACATATGCCAGGAGCGCGGCGATGAGAAGGGCTCCTCGTGTTTGGGTGGCGCGCTCCACAGATGATCAGGCCGATTCTGAATATACTCGATCACCAGCGGATGAATATCGCTCTCCCGCGCCCACTCCAACCAATCACGGTGTGAGACCTTCAAATGGACATGTACCATACGATTCAACAACGCCGACGACATTGGCTTGACAATCGCGCTATCCTGGGCACGATTGCCGGCTCCGATGACGATTGAACCAGCCGGTAGCGCATATTCACCGATTCTGCGCTCGTGGATCAGGCTATAAAAAGCCTTCTGCACCTCGTGTGTACAGGCATTTAACTCGTCCAGAAAAAGGCAATATGGCTCGGCGCGTGCAATCATACGTGGCGGGCAAAAACGGCTGGTACCATCGATAATCTGCGGCACACCAATCAGGTCCTCGGGCGCCAGCTGACTTCCCAACAGCGAGACGCAGGGCAGACCAACCTGCGCTGCAAACTCCTGTACTAACGCCGACTTACCAATGCCTGGTTGCCCCCATATAAACACCGGGCGTGCAATGGCTACATTCAAGAGCAAATCATAAAGCTGCTTCTGCGTTACGGTCACAACAGGATTCAATGTTATTACCTCTTCTTTTTGCAATTGGCTTCTCACATGCTGTAAAAAGCATTTGGAAACGCCGCTTGAACGCGGCTAGCTCCGCCGCCACAACTCATCCTTTGGAGTTGCTCAGTCTCCAGCAATGGAATGAATTCCCGGGCGGCTCCGCTCATCCAAATGAATGGTATGCCAGATTTTTACAGCAGCAAAAGACACCATCAACAGCAGGATGGAAAGCTATAATTATGGAGAATTTTTTAGTATGCCCGTCAGACGCGATGCCTTCATTTCCTAAACTTTCTGGTCAGAGTCAAGAAAATGCATATGCCGATCATATTCTGCAGCACAATATCACTATCAGTGGAGTCCCAGCCAGTGAGCTGGCGCAAGAGGATCGCAACGGGCTATTGCAAGTGTGGATCTGCCGGAGTAGGACATAACGGCCGGCAAGGAATCGCAATAGATCGTTTCATGTGTCCCTCCCGTTACGTTTTATCAAGAGCAATCAGTTGTAGCTATCTGACGCCTCTTCAACATTTTGTCATTTGTCAATATATTAAAATGTACCTGAGTTTAAACTGCTTGTCAAGCTTTTTGATGCACTATTTCACCAAGCAAATAAAAGTCATCTTCAGTCCTGACACTGTATTCGAGAAAATGTTGCTCATACCTTCCCATATCACCGTTCTGACCTGAAAAGGTTTCGAACTATGAGGGAAAAACGCTCACCAGTTGACGAACGCCGGCCAAAATCTCCTGCTCATTGACGGCTCCATAGCCAAGAACAAGACCTCCTCGCTGAGACGAACCGAGCGTCAACGCGGACAGGGGAATGATCTCGAGCCCGCAGCTTGCGGCTTTTTGTGTAATCTGCTGATCATCAAGATGCGGCGGAAGCCAACCCATAAGATGTAAGCCGGCTTGAGGAGGCTGCACTTCTATGCTTCCCCAAGTTCCTTCTGCAACAACTCGATGAGGAGCGCTCTTCTGGCTGCATAGAGGTCGTGCATACGGCGGATATGACGCAGCAAATACCCTTTGGTCATCCAGGCTTCCAGGGTCAATTGTTCAAGAATAGACACATGAATATGGGTATAGCTACAGAGGGAGAGGAAAGGAGGAACGAGTTGGGGAGGGACGATCAGATAGCCGATACGAAGTGCTGGAAAAAGAACTTTGCTGAACGTTCCAATGTAGATGACGCGCTGGGCCATATCAAGTCCCTGTAAGGCATCAAGCGGTCGACCACTGAAGCGATAATCGCTGTCATAATCATCTTCGAGAATCCAGGCATTGGCTTGTTTCGCCCATTGCAGGAGGGCAATGCGCTGCGACAGATGCATGGTTATACCCGAAGGGAATTGATGAGATGGAGTGACGTAGGCCAGACGTCCTTGTGGATACTGCTTTTGCCCAATTTCCACATTGATCCCTTCCGATGTCACAGGGATAGGAGCCAGTTGAGCGCCCGCGTTGAGGAGAGCCCGTTGTGCTCCTAGATAGCCCGGATTTTCTATCCAGGCAAGATCACCCGGGTTCAGGAGGAGGCGTGCTGCCATATCTAATGCTGCCTGCGCTCCTGGCACAATAATAACCTGCTCGGCCTGGCAATGCACGCCGCGTGTGATGCTCACATGAGAGGCGATCGCTTCACGTAGCGGGTAATAGCCTGCGATCTCTTGATAATTGGCCATGTCTCTAAGCATAGATCGTGCGCAGTGAGCCACGATCTGGTTCCACTGTTGAAAGGGAAAGGCACGTAGGTCTGGAGTGCCCGTGCGAAAAGCATGTGGGGGGGTCAGTCGAAGATAGGTCTGGATGGAGGACTCAGGTGCCTGGCGCATTAAATCCTCCCCCAGGTGAGACAAAAAGAGGGGGGCGTGCGTGCTTTCGTTGGGAGCTGTGTTTCTCTGTGGAACTCCTTTGGGAAGGAAAAAGGTCTCAGGAAGGTCGCACGCCACCCTGGTTCCCTGCCCGACCCTTCTTTCGATATAGCCTTCAGCAAAGAGTTGTTCATAGGCATTGTTCACTGTATTAAGAGAAATACCTAATTCGCTTGCCAGAACCCGTGTTGATGGCAGTGCCTGCCCTGCTTGCAATTGACCACTGAGGATGGCATGACGTAGTCGATCATACAACTGGCGATGCAATGGCATCGCGAATGTGCGATTGAGGGTAAGATTTGCTGTGTTTTGAAGTGTTTGTCGTCTTTTTGCCATGATGGAATTTGCCATGATTGAAAAGGAAGTCTCCAGCAAATGATACCATAAAATTTGCAAAAATGACTCTTGAAGGGACACTCTTTCTAAATTATGCTT
The DNA here is from genome assembly GCF_003967555.1 of Dictyobacter kobayashii. Lineage (GTDB taxonomy): Bacteria > Chloroflexota > Ktedonobacteria > Ktedonobacterales > Ktedonobacteraceae > Dictyobacter > Dictyobacter kobayashii. The sequence goes on along the minus strand of NZ_BIFS01000001.1, from coordinate 4,157,857 downwards.
CCTACAAAGGTTAGCACACAAAGGTTAGCTCAAGTTCTGGCGGCAAGGCTTCTTATTGGTAGAGGTTGCTGAGAATGTGAGTGCACATCAATGCATGTGTATTCTGCATGGATATGCACATCGAACTGGCGAACCTTTAATTGGTAACAGAGGTGTTGATGATCCTCTACGGAAATTCCATAGAATGCTTATCCAGGTCTTTCCAACGATCATCAGAATATATGTTTAGACATCACAAGCCCAAATTACGGGCTACGAAGTAGGAGTTCAATATGAAGATTGTGGTTATTGGCGGCAGTGGGCTCATCGGAAAAAAGCTTGTCAACAAGCTTCGTGAACTTGGCCATCAGGTCGTGCCGGCGTCACCTAGCACAGGAGTCAACACCATCACTGGTGAGGGGTTAGCTCAAGCGCTTGTCGGCGCTCAGGTGGTCGTCGACGTGGCGAACGCGCCTTCATGGGAGGATAAGGCAGTTTTAGAGTTTTTCGAGACATCAGGTCGCAATCTACTGGCCGCAGAAGCGGCCGCTGGTGTGGAACACCACGTTGCTCTGTCGGTCGTCGGCACCGACCGTCTTCCCCAGAATGGATACTACCGAGCGAAGGTGGCCCAAGAAAACCTGATCAAGGCTTCGAAGGTGCCCTATACCATCCTTCGCGCAACACAGTTCTTCGAGTTCGTCGGTGGCATCGCCCAGGAGGCTAGCGAGGGACAAACTATTCGCTTGTCGCCTGCATTTATACAGCCGACCTTGTCGGATGACGTTGCGACTGCACTGGCCGATGTCACGCTCGAGGCACCTGTGAACGGCATAGTTGAACTGGCTGGTCCCGAAAAGATACGTCTCGATGAACTCGTGCGCCGATTTTTGAGCGCGAACAAAGACACACGTCAGGTGATCACAGACGTCCATGCACGCTTCTACGGCTCAGAGTTGGAGGAGTACTCCCTCATTCCAGGTGACAATGCGCGAATCGCCCCGACACGTTTCGAGAATTGGCTCAACCGCTCTATAACTCAAAGGTAAGTCCGTAAGGCAGGAGAGACGCCCAGACTTAAAAAACTTCATTACAACCTCCGTGTATAAGGTTGTAATGAGGTGTCCAACTCAATACCTCCGGCAGGCTGCCAATGAATTGCCTGTGTTTGCGAGGAAAGATGTTTGCTTATTCTCACATCTCTCAATGCTGTTTCGAGATATCAGAGCAGGGAAGCGACTTCCTTCCAGGGATGGGACCACATGAAAGGGAGAACTACCGCGTGATGTTGAATGAAAAACAGACTAGGCATCTCACTCTTCCACAATGGAAGACGCTCATCAAGCATGTTGATGAGCAGAAAAAAGCTGAGCAGCAGCTCAAAGCCAGCGAGGAGAGCTTTCGCACCCTTGCCGAGACTGTGCCACAACTCGTGTGGACAACCCATCCCGACGGCTTGCACGAGTACACGAACCAGCATTGGCGTGACTACACAGGACCCATGTCTGAACAAATACAGAGATGGGACCATCTTCAGTTCATCCACCCTGATGATCGTGCAGGCAACCAGGCTCTCTGGCAGCATGCCCTGGACACGGGAACCATGTATGAGCACGAAGAACGTCTTAGAAATGGCCAGAATGGAGAGTATCGCTGGTTCTTAACGCGCGCCATGCCGATGCGCGATGATACCGGCCAGATCGTCAAGTGGTTTGGCACCAGCACCGATATCGAAGACCAGAAACGAACGGAGGAATCATTACGCCAGAGTCAGGAGCGTATCCGCGCCCTGATCGACTCCAATATTATCGGAATTACTTCTATCGAGATGGAAGGAGAAGTGCTCGCTGACGCCAATGAAGCGTTTCTTCGTATGACTGGTTATACCCGAGAAGAGGTGCAGAGCAGAACGTTGAGCCGGATGAACATCGTACCCCCAGAACAAGCGCCGCTCTTCGAGCGCTCGATCCAGGAACTCACCGCACGCGGGCAGCACACACCCTTTGAGACCGAACTGGTGTGCCAGGATGGCAGTCGTCTGCCCGTGTTGGTGGGCGGCGTTATCTTCCAGGAGCAGCCGCGCCAGATGGTTGCCTTTATGCTGGATAATTCAGCACGCAAGGAACTGGAGCAGCGCAAGGATGACTTTATTAGCATGGCCAGCCATGAACTGAAGACCCCGCTCACTGCGGTCAAGCTGCAGATCCAACTGGTGCGCAAACGACTCGAAAAGCAATCCCAGCCCGAGGCGGCCACCACGCTTGCCCGGGTGGAGGATCCCGTCAAGCAACTGGAACGCCTGGTCACAGAGTTACTGGATGTCTCCAGGATACAGGCAGGGAGCATTGAGTACCGGCGGGAGCGGGTGGACCTCGACGAGTTGTTGCGAGAGGTCACCGCCACTATCCACCACCTCCATCCCAGCCATACCATCCTGTTCCGTGAGAGCGTGCGGGCCAGCTTAATTGGGGATCGAGACCGACTTGGACAGGTCTTCACCAACCTGATCAGCAATGCCATTAAGTATTCTCCTGACGCCGAGGCAGTTGAGATTGACCTCTCTCCATCCGAAGATGCGGTCACGGTCCATGTCCGCGATCATGGCCTGGGGATCCCGCGCGAACAGCTCGACAAGATTTTTGAGCGCTTTTATCGGGTCACAGATCTGAGGCAGGGAGCGATCCCTGGCCTGGGCATGGGGTTGTACATCGTGGCCGAGATCGTCAAACATCATGGAGGAACCATCACGGTGGACAGCACAGTTGGGAAAGGCTCGACCTTTACGGTGACCCTTCCTCTCATGAGGGATGCCTGAGCAGTTGACGCGCGTGGCGTGCGCGTCAACTGAGATGAGGTAAGCCCTTCAATTTGAATATTACAAGCTATTGACTTACATAGAAAAATATGGTATGCCGATTTCACTGAGGTCAAGCTAGCGCCCAACAAGTACCAAACGAAGAAGCGAGCTCAGCCTCCTCCCAAACCTTTTGAGCATGATGAAAGCTTTCTCGATTTTGTCGCTTTGCTTGATCCTCTTTGCCTCACCCCTTACCAAAAGAAAGGAGCCTAAAGTGAGACGTATTAGACTGCAGCGGGCGACCGCCGACACCGTGCTCTACGGAGCGATCCGCTCAGCAACCCCCCGGCCCGGCATCGACGGTGAACAACTCCGGGCGATCATGCCGACGGCCCGCGATGATGAGCAGGAGGTGGACTCATGACTGAGACAACCGGCAGGGTGGCCTTGGTGACAGGGGCCAGCAGCGGAATCGGTGCGGCCACCGCGCGCCTTCTGGCCGCGCGGGGGATGCGCGTGGTGGTCAACTACCTCCACAGCGGCACGGCAGCCGGGGAAGTCGTGGCCGGCATCAAGGCCGCAAACGGCCAGGCCATGGCCGTGCAGGCCGACGTGCGCGAGGCAGCAGCGGTCGAGAGCATGATCAAGCAGGTCCAGGCGGCATGGGGCGGCATCGACGTGCTCGTGCACAACGCGCTCACCCCATATGTGATTAAGCCGTTCCAGGACATGACGTGGGAAGAACTGGGCGGCAAGCTCGACGACGAGATGCGTGCGGCGTTCACGATCACCAAAGCCGTCCTGCCCACTATGACCGAACAGGGCTGGGGACGCATCATCTATCTCGGTACCGGCCTCAGCCGCCAGCCCCGGGAGGGAATGATCGCACTGGGCACGGCCAAGGCCGACTGGCGCAGTTCGCCCGCTACCTCGCCCAGGAACTGGGCCCGCGAGGCATCACGGTCAACATCGTCGAACCCGGCCCGGTGGAGGACACCCGCATGGCGAATGTGCTCGACATGGAGATCAAAAGACAGCAAGTGGCCACTACCCCCCTGGGCCGCCTGGCATACCCGGACGACGTCGCCCAGGTAGTCGCCTTCTACGCCAGCGAGGACAACGCCTTCATGACTGGCACCACGGCCGCGGTCAACGGCGGAATGTCCATGTACTAACGCCCTGCTGTCTTCCGCACACGGGGCCATACCATCCCGGTCCGGCCGACGGCCGGACCGCATTCGGCACATCGTCACCTCACCGCCATACGCCCGCGGCACGTGCGGGCACATGGCGGTGACACGAGAAAGGAAAAATGTTTATGTATACGATCGATCTCACCTACGTCGGGCGGGGCCTGCACGAGGAACTGGTCGCCTACATCGCCGACCAGCAGGGCTACTACGCCGACGAGGGCGTCCACGTCGCGCTACGCGACGGCTGCTCCTGGGACGAGGAGCGGCTGCGCCACGGCGTCACCATCGGGCTCGGCCGGGCACTACTGTCCCGCCTCACCGATGGAATCCCCTGGGTCACACTCAATGTCAACACCCACCGCCCACTGTTCTGGTTCCTCGCCCGACCAAGCCTGACCTCCCTGGCCGACCTGGCCGGACGACGACTGGCGGTACACGCCCCTCACACAGCACCCGGGTGCTTCGCCCGGATCGTGCTGCGCCAGGTCGGCCTCGACCCGGACCGCGACATCCACACCATCGTACGCTCGCCCGGCGACTACGGCATGGACCTGCGCTGGCTGAACGACGGCAGGATCGACGCCGCCCTGGTCGGCAGCACCATGGCACCGGAGGCGATAGCCGCCGAGCATGGCTGGCAGGTGCTGGCCTGGGTCGGCGACCACTTCCAGATCCCCACTGTAGGCGTGGCCGTCGACCCACCTACATCCACCGGACGACCCGGCGGTCCAGGCCGTCGTACGCGCCCACCGGCACGCCTTGCAGGTGATCCACAACGAACCCGACACCACTGTGCGGTACATCCAGACGTTTCTCGGCCGACACACCGCAGACGAAGCCCGAGCCCACTACGAGACGTTCATCGCGCCGTATTTCACCACCGACGGCCAGGCCGACCTCGCCGTTGGCGCCACCGCGATCACCGCAGTTGCCACCGAACTCGGTGTCCCCGCCACCGTCACCGCAGCCGAGTTCTACCGCACCTCAACCACCACATCATAGGAGCCTGACAACGCCGGCGCTGCCGGGAGCGCACGCAGTACCTCAGACGCATACATACTTTCAATGGATGTGTCCAGCAAAAATCTGTACAAATGCATATAGAGTTGCCTATGCTCTTAGCATATAATTGCCCTTCTCTCTATAACTCAGAGCTGTTATGCTGGGGCAAATAACATTTTATGAGGAGAAAGGCATCTTAATCATGAAAATTGCAGCCCTTTACGATATTCATGGGAATCTGCCGGCGCTCAAGGCGGTACTCAAGGAGCTCGAAAGCATCCAACCAGACGTAATCGTTGTCGGGGGAGATATTGTCTCCGGTCCCATGCCAGGTCAAACGCTGGAATGCCTGCGTCAGCTTGCTGGAAATGTTGTTGCTCTTTGCGGCAATGCGGATCGTGAGGTTGTCACTGTTTTCAATGGCCAGTGCACTGCTGGAGACCTGCCAGAGGATGTGTACGAGATTACCCAGTGGGTCGCCCAACACATAGAGACGGACCAGCGGGATTTCTTGGCGCGCCTTCCAGAACAGGTCACGCTCTCTTTGGGAGAGCTTGGTGAGGTGTTGTTCTGCCATGCCACGCCGTACAGCGATGAGGAGCTCTTTACCCCGCTCACGCCGCCGGACCGGCTCCGTCTGCTTTTTCAGGATGTCAAGCAACCGGTTGTGGTATGCGGACATACCCACATACAATTTGAGTTACACATAGGCGGCGTGCGCGTTCTGAACGCTGGGAGTGTCGGCATGCCTTACGCTGACCATCCAGGAGCGTACTGGCTTTTGCTTGGGCCAGAGGGGAGCGAGTTCCGCAGAACTCCCTACGATCTAGAGGCTGCAGCACAGGCAGTACGAACCAGTGGCTATCCACAGGCACGGGAGTTCGCAGAAGAGAATGTGCTCAAGATTCCGACCGCAGAAGAGGCTATGGAGATTTTTGAACGGAGGGCAGCGGCAGGCTAAGGCCTTAGCGAAGAACCTCCCGATCATAAATACGAATACATCGATGGCATCGCGTCGTTTTTGGCCTTTCCAGTTTTACTTCGTGCAAAGAGAATGGGCTGGTATATTCTTGCTTCCTGCGAGAGGAACAGAACGATTGAAAGGAGTTCTTAGGATGAATGAACCCATCACAACACGGCACGGCGGACCAGACGGAGTGGTCACACCATGGGAGGAGACGCGGCGGGTGCTGGAAACAACCGAGCTGTTCTGTCTCTCAACAGTGCGGGCCGACGGTCGCCCTCACGTCACGCCACTCGTGGCCGTGTGGCACGACGGGGCCATCCACTTTACCGCTACCGACACCGCACAGAAGACTGTCAACCTGCGTGAAAACGCGCACGTCATTCTGACGACCGGCTGCAACCAGAGAGAGGGACTCACCGTGGTGGTTGAGGGCGACGCCGTGCAGATCACCGACCAGGACACACTCGAACGCTTAGCCTCAGTGTGGGCGACCAAGTGGGATGGAGACTGGTCATACCAGGTACGCAACGGTTATTTTTACCTCTACGATGAAGACACACAAAGGGTTCTCACAGATTCGAACCTCGTATTCTCCGTCAAACCCACCAAGGTCTTCGCATTCGCCATAGGCCTCAGCCAGACCCGCTACCAGTTCTAACTACTCGTGTAGCTACGCGACGCGACATGCATTGGCCGCGTTCTGTCTCAACCGATGGAACGCGGCGGTGTTTGAACCTTCACACCATGGCTCATCCTTGATCCCCAAAATAGACGAACCGTGAGCTTATGTACCACAAGGGGATGTTCGTGGGCTGGTTCTATCATTGAGCCAAGAGGTTGATCATTCAGCCAAATTACCAGCTCTTTTTCTTTTCCAGATGGCAAATGTCAGCATTTGCAGAAGCTCTACAACGGGGAGCTTAAAAGAGGTACGCTTCTCAGACGGTGAAACATGTACATCGTGTGCTGCATCGATTGTTGCATGATACGCTGCGCTGGGGTCTGGTGGCGCGCAATGTGTGCGACGCGGTGGATCCACCACGCGTGTACCCAGGTGTGAGATGCAGGTCTTCAATGCCGAGCAGGCCAAACACTTTTTATGTATAGCACAGGAAGATCCACTGGAAGCCCTTTATGTGCTCGCTCTGACAACAGGCATGCGTCAGGGAGAGCTGCTGGGACTCAAATGGGAAGATCTCTCTACCGATATGAAAAAGCTCCAGGTCAAGAGAACAATTGCGCGCATTGGGAGGCTGGGCTTCGTCATCGATGAACCTAAAACGGTAAAAAGCATTGGTACGCTGGTGCGCTCGGTGCAGTGGTAGCGTGCTGGCTCTGAGCGGTCCAGCAAGTAAACCGGATCGCTCAAAATACATCATTGGTTGTTTGTATCCATGTCATTGTGCAGATATTTTTGTTCTCGCCTTGATTTTATGTAAGTGACTAGAGGAAATGTGATGAAAATTCCAGTTGCTGCTCCTAATGCTAGATAAATGATATCAGATGGAACTTGTTGTAAGGAGCGGCCGCCTATCCAGATGTCTGCCATGCAACATGCGAAGCAAAATGCAAAAAATCCGAGGAGTCGATCGCCAAAATCTTTTGTAAACGCTTTAAGCATGATTATTGCCTCATTATCATTATTTATTTCCTAACCATTTTTAATACGATTTTGGCGCTTCAATGAAATACAAGGAGTTTTTTATGGAAGAAAGCATGATCAGGTTATTAGGTGCATTTCTTGATACCCTGTATCTTAATGTCTACCAAACGGATACCAGTTTTCAGGTAGTTAAGAAAAAATTACCTAATGAGCTGAAACTTGAGCTACAACAGATCAAGGAACAGGCGCAAGAGGAAGAAGAAAATATTCCGACACGCTTTTCCTCTGATGGCAAACCATTGCTCATGATGCTGAAGGGGAGCGAGGGCTTCAACTGGATCTTGAGGAATGAGAGCATCAATTTCTGTTGTACCTGGAACAAGGCGGCGAAATCTATAGGCTCTCGCGTCTCATGGGACATAGCAGTGTCGAGGTCACAGAAGAATACTTAAAGGATTTCAATGTGCGTGCTGCTCGGCAAGAACATGGCAAGTTCTCACCTGTCAATACTTTAGATCTGCTTAATAAGAGGAAAAAAGACAAAATAGCTACGTACTAGAGGTATTTTCGTGTCGGAACTTGTGGTCTTCCGACACTAAGTCCTGGTAAAAATTGGCTCTAAAGTTCTACTATTCTGTAGTGGGCTTTGGGGCTTTTTTGGCTTGTGGGGCTGGTTTAGAAGGCGAGTTATTTTTAACGCGCCCAGAGGGATTCGAACCCCCGACACTCGGTTCCGAAGACCGATGCTCTAATCCGCTGAGCTATGGGCGCAACATGTTCAATTTAGCACAACTTGCTGGGGCTGTCAATAGGGTGGAGCGCTATCCACGAGGCAATTGAGCACAGCGGTTTACTTACTACTAGAGGTAGCGCTACCATGCGAGACAATCACCTTTCATCTATCGCGTTGCGAAGTTGACTTTGTTACCTGGTGCAAATTGTTATTCATCTGATGAAACAGTGTGCTTTCTCTCATGAGAAAGCACAATTCATAGTTATATACATATAAACAATAACTATACTTTCTTTATCATTAAATACATTGCTAAATCGCTATCTTGCAGGACTAAAGTCCTATCTTGAATGTGCCTGTCTGGTTGACTATCGTAATTTTTCGATGTCCATGGTAATATTCTTGCAACAGTGTCGAGCATTCCAAGTTCCCCTTCTTGGTAAACAGCCCTATTTCAATGTTGAACATTTTGGTCATTTCTTTTTTATTGTAAACATCACTATTGAAACCTTATATCATTAGTAATGTGGGGGATTTATTACCCAGGGCCGGTACTCCGGTAATTGCGAGGTTCACAGAAATATGAAAACACTTTATTGCACAACTATTACCTCAGGCGCGTTAAATTTGATCCGCAGCTATGAGGGTGAAGTGAGCGGGTGTGAAGCTATTATCTGTCATTATGTTCATGAAGAACCAAGTAGGGATAAACACGGATGTATCGTTGAGAATGCTTTTAAGGTGTACTTCCCAAATAGTGAGGCGATCTGCTATACACTCTCTGGCGAAATTTCTTACGTCTTAAAATAATTTATTATTCGTCAGTATGCTTTACACGAAAAGATCCAGCAGCCATATATGATCTGCTGGATCTTTTTTATATACTATTCGCTTGTGGCAGGGTCATTCAAACAGGGTCCCTTTGAATACGGTGACTGCCTGACCTCCCAGGATGACGCGGTCGCCTTGAAGCTGTACACGAATCAGTCCGCCACGTTTGGAGGCCTGGTAGCCGATGAGGGTGTTACGCTGCAATTTCTGGCTCCAGTAGGGGGCCAGCAAACAATGCGCCGATCCTGTGACGGGATCTTCATTGACACCAACACTGGGACCAAAGAAACGTGAGACAAAGTCGTAATCGGCCCCGGGATTGGCTCGACTGGTGACGATGATGCCGCGCGCGGGGATTTCTTGTAATTGAGTAAGCTTTGGTGTGAGTTCCCTGACTTGCTGCTCGTTCTCTACTTCGACCACATAGTCAAATTTGCCTTTGCCAACCGCAATAGCCTGTACGTTCAGCGCTTCTAGCAGGATCACTGGTGGGGTGACAGCCTGGGGTGGGTCCGCTGGAAAATTGAGCTCAATCCATTCCGTGTTACGCCTGGCGGTCAATATTCCGCTCAAGGTGGAAAAGCGGGCTTCACTATCTGGTGATAGGTACCCTTCTTGCCAGAGTACATGTGCACTGGCCAGGGTGGCGTGCCCACACAATTCCACTTCCACCTCTGGCGTAAACCAGCGTAGCTGAAAACTATCCTCCTGCTGTACCAGAAAGGCTGTCTCCGATAGATTCATTTCAGTGGCGACTTGTTGCATCCATTGGGCATCACGTGGCTCGGCAAGCACACAGACGGCGGCTGGATTGCCTTTAAAAGGACGATCAGTAAAAGCGTCAACCTGGATGATTGTTTGCTCCATCTTTTGCTCCTTACTCATTATACCTGTTGGCGAGATGCTACTTTTTGTATCAGTTGCTCTAGCGGCATAGCGGCTAGCGAGGTGAGACGCAGGTCTGCATGATCCAAAGGAAGTTGACCAGTAATAGGATTGGGAATAGCAACACAGAAGATGCCCGCATTCTGGGCGGCCCGCACCCCGTTTGGAGAGTCTTCGAGGGCAATGGCCTGTTCAGGCCTGGCATCCAATAACTCCAAAGCGGAAAGATAGAGCTCAGGATGAGGCTTGCGGTGTGTGACTTCATCCCCAAATTTCATGGCATCAAATTTATCGTGCAGTCCCAAACGAGTCAGGTGATCTACGACCCACGCGCGTGGTGAACTTGAGGCCACGGCAATCTTCATATCCAGTCGCCGCGCATCTGTAAGATATTGCTCGACTCCTGGTAAGGCAAATTGCGCCTCAATAAGCTCAAGATGGCGCCGTAAACGTCGCTCGGCTAATGAGTCGCGCGGGATGCTCTGTCCGATCAGCGATTCCAGGTAGTTGTGAGGATCAAAGGCATCAAGACCAGTTCCAATACAGATGGCCCATTTTTCCAGGGGGAGATGCTGTTGATATTCGCTATATATTTCTTGCCAGGATTGATAGGCGGAAATTTCGGTATCAAGTATAAGTCCATCAAAATCAAAGACCAATGCGGTTATCATCCAACAACCTTTCGCTTCTCTATATTTCTATATACCTAACAGAACAATCCAACTGATTCTCATCATATCATACTTAATTATCAGCTGTATGGGCATGTAGTCGCTATCCCGGCAGGGCTTTTTAAGTTCATCTTTGCTTTGGCGCCTGTGGCGCCGGATGTGGAGTGTGGCTGGTGGGCGGCCGCGGCCGCCCACCAGCCACACTCCACATCTGAAAGAATGTCCATCTTCTCGCTTGCTCGTGATCTCTGGACGCATTAAAAAAGCATTTAGGACACTAACCATAGAGTGTACTCATTTTATGGCAGCGATATCCATTGCTTCAACTTGAAATTACCTCAAGCACATTCTATACTCAAACTATCCTTGAAATACCATACCAATAACGGATAGTAAATAAAGTTTTGTGTGTGGTGCAAAAAGTTCGCTGTGCGAACTTTTTGCACCACACACAAAACTACTTCTTGAGCGCCGAAGGCGCGCAAATTCAGGCTCGAAGATCGCAGCGATCATGAGGAGCAGTCACACTCTTACAATGGATACTGTACGGAGAGAAGCTAATGAAAATTGCGAAATTAGAATTATTTAAAATTCCGCCGCGCTGGCTCTTTTTAAAAATTACGACCGACGATGGCCTGGAGGGTTGGGGCGAACCAGTTGTGGAAGGCAGGGCCGATACGGTAAAGAGCGCCGTGACCGAGATGGGTGACTACCTGATCGGGCAGGATGCCTCGCACATTGAAGATATCTGGCAAACGCTCTATCGGAGCGGCTTTTACCGTGGAGGACCAGTTCTGACAAGTGCGATTTCGGGTATTGATCAGGCGCTCTGGGATATCAAAGGCAAGAGCCTGGGCGTACCTGTCTACGATCTGCTGGGTGGAGCCGTTCGCGATAAGATGCGTGTCTATTCCTGGATCGGGGGCGATAAAGCCGTAGAGGCAGCGGAACATGCGAAACAACGTGTAGCGGCTGGCTATACAGCACTAAAAATGAATGCAACGGCTGACTTTGAATGGATTGATTCGGCCTTGAAAGTACAGGAGGCGGTCGAGCGCATCGCAGCGGTACGCGAAGCGGTCGGTAATGGCATCGGCCTGGCCGTTGATTTTCATGGTCGCCTGCATCGTGGAATGGCCAAAGTGCTGGCTAAAGAATTAGAGCCATACAAGCTCTTGTTCATTGAGGAGCCGGTCTTACCTGAAAATAATGAAGCCTTGCTTGAGCTGGCCCGGCATACCAGCACGCCTATTGCGACGGGTGAACGGCTCTATACACGCTGGGGCTTCAAATCGTTACTGACCAGTGGGGCGGTGGATATTATTCAACCAGACCTGAGCCATACTGGCGGCATCTGGGAGGGTCGTAAGATCGCGGCGATGGCGGAGGCCTTCGATGTCGCGGTTGCACCGCACTGTCCGTTAGGCCCTCTGACCCTGGCATCTTCCCTGCAACTCGATTTCTGTACCCCGAACGCTTTTATTCAGGAGCAATCCCTGGAAATCCATTATAATCAGCATACCGACCTGCTGGATTATCTGGTGGACCCGACTGTTTTCAAGTATGAAAATGGTTTTGTCGCCAGGCCTACCAAACCAGGCCTGGGGGTTGAAATCAATGAAGCACGAGTCCGTGAAGCGGCCAGCGCTGGTCATCAATGGCATAACCCCGTCTGGCGCAATGTCGACGGTTCTATCACAGAATGGTAACAAGGAGTAGAGGTAGTGGCGACCAGTTCTGGCGAGGATTATATAACCATTACCATTAAGTCCAAAGAACTTTCAGATTGGGTTGAGATACAGTACAATAAGAAATCTATTACTATATTTTTTCTATTGATATCAAAAGGATGTCTGGATGAGTCGTATCTGTGTTTTTGCGGGATCAAATCCGGGCGTTCGGCCCGCGTTTACCGAGGTAGCACAAGAGCTTGGACGGGAGTTGGCCGCTCGCAACATAGGACTGGTCTATGGAGGAGGTCGCCTCGGCTTAATGGGCGCTATTGCAGACGCGACCATGGCAGCTGGCGGCGAGGTCACCGGGGTTCTACCAGAAGGACTTTTTCAGCGTGAAGTTGCCCATGAAAATATAACAAAATTGTATACCGTAAATAGTATGCATGAGCGCAAAGCATTGATGGCCGATCTCTCGGACGCATTTATTGCTCTTCCCGGTGGCTTCGGGACCTTTGATGAACTCTTTGAGATCACGACCTGGGCCCAGATCGGCATTCATAGCAAGCCAATCGGTTTGCTGGATGTAGCTCATTTTTTCACGCCTTTGCTCAATTTGATAAAACATGCATCACAAGAAGGTTTTATTAGTCCATTTCATACCCAGCTTCTGCTCCATTATGAGAAACCTGCGGCGTTACTCGATGCCATAACATCCTATACACCACCACCGCAGCAAGCAAAATGGACAGAGCTTCCGCCAGAAAGATAGTTAAGAGAGTAGTGGGTAGAATAAAAATAAGGAAGATGGCAGCAAGTCTTTGTAATTGTATCTTTCGCACGTCACTAATTTTGCCCGACAACCGTTACATTAAGGTATAACATTATATTCGCATCTTAGCTATCGCATGCGGAAAAGGAGTTCATCATGCCACGAGAAGTCATTCCGCCAGCGGCTCTTGGCCCACGGAACACAACCATTTTAATAGTTGAAGATGATGCAGATATTGCTCAATTTCTGCAACAGTTGATTGAAGAGGAGACACCTTACCATACAACAGTAATTGATAATGGTCAGACTGCACTGGAACAAGCCCCCGGGATTCGACCCTGCCTGATGTTGCTGGATTATCGCTTGCCCAAATTAAACGGTTTGGAGCTCTATGATCGCCTTCAGGCAGAAGAAGAGACACGGGGCGTGCCCGCGATTATGATGAGTGCCACCTTACCGGTAAAAGAGTTAGAACAACGTGGCATCTATCAAATTCGCAAACCAATGGATATAGGTAGTGTGATTCGTATGATCACCCATGCACTGGCTACCTTCGAGGAGAAACGACTGCAAGAACAGTACAATTATCCCTAAAGATTGCCGCGCTAACACCTCATCTGCAGTTTTTGATACAATAAGGATATCCCATAGATCGTGTCTATGGACTAGGCAAACAGTTCAGGAGGGTACTTATCGTGGCAAATAAAGAACAGAAGAAGGTGCAAAAAGCAGCTCCTAAGTCAAATAAGCAGAAAAAAGAAGCTCAGCGTGAGAAAAAAGCTTCTAAATCGGGAAGCTCGCTCTCACTCAAGAAGGAATAGGTTGCTCGCTAGCTCTGGTGAATAAGAGGTTATAATGATACGCTTTTTTGCTCTATCTGCGTACATTCTTTTCACCAGGGCTTTTTTGTGGCCTGGAAAGGCACTATTTAATATCACTTTTCCGGTTTGATTCGTTATTCAATATAAGAGGCAAGCGACCATAGTGGCATGAGGATACTCCCCAATACATACTTGACACTCTTGTTACAATGCGGATGGAATGCTTTTATTACGTCAGGTACCCCCCGCTCAAAGGCGGGGCCTGTATTATGTCCTCAAGCAGATATAACCAGCATAACCAGGCATATATTTTTTGTTGCTTGAGGAGAAAACTTCAGGCCTGAACCTGACCAGCCTCGAAAAAAACACTGAGAAGATGGGCGGTACGCTCTAGAGCATAAGGATCCGCCTATTTCGATGAGAGGAAATGGGGGTGTGCATGCAGCCAATGTCAAATGATGCATATAAACGTAACATGGCCTCGGAACCATGGGCTAACCAGGCCAGACAAACACCAGACGTGTATGAAGGACAAGAAGATCAATGGGCGATTCTTCGTCATGAGGTAGCGGAGGATATGCCAGCTGATGCTGAACATGTGCCATCCAGCTGGGATCAACGCTACACCGATGGAGATGCCCTTTCTCCTCAAGCCCCCTTTGATTTTGAGGCTCCCGAAGAGGCCCCGCACCATGTCGATATTGTTGTGGTTGGCGTCGGTGGCGGTGGTATGAATGCCATTAATCGCATGATCCATACAAATGTGCGCGGTGTGCGCTTTGTGGCGATGAATACCGATGCTCAGGTACTGGCTCTGTGCGAGGCGCCCGATCGTATCTGTCTGGGTCAACACCATACCAAGGGCCTGGGGGCCGGCGGTAATGCCGCTGTCGGTATGCGTGCGGCCACGGAAAGTACCGCGGAGATCCGCGCAGCCCTGGGAGACGCTGATCTCGTTTTTATCGCAGCTGGCATGGGAGGAGGAACCGGCACGGGAGCAGCTCCAGTGGTAGCTTCGATCGCGAAGAAACTAGGGGCGCTGACGGTGGGCATCGTGACCTTACCATTTACTTTCGAGGGCTCACGCCGTAGGCGTATTGCGGAACAAGGTATGGCCGAATTAAGCGCTGAAATTGATGCACTGATCACCATTCCTAACGATCGCCTGCTCAATACCGTGGCCCGCGATCGTAATCTGACCGATGCCTTTAAAGTTGCGGACGATGTTCTGCGCCAGGGTGTCCAGGGCATTGCGGAAGTCATTAATGTGCCTGGTATGATTAATGTCGATTTCGCGGATGTCCGTAGTGTACTCCTGGAGGCGGGAACGGCCTTGATGAGTATCGGGCAGGGAACGGGCCGCAATCGAGCTCAGATTGCAGCCGAAGAGGCTGTTGCCGGTGGCTTCCTGAATGTGACCATCCGTGGTGCTAAGCGCGTGTTGTTTAATATCAGCGGTGGCGAAGATATGACCCTCTTTGAGGTCAATGAGGTGGCTGAGCGTATTGGAGCTTCCATCGACGATGCGGCGGATATTATCTTTGGCGCCGTCATTGATCCTACCCTTACTGATACTATTCGGGTAACCCTGATCGCGGCTGGCATGGAAAATATGCATGGGGCACGGGTTGATGCATCACGCGGCTACCAGACTTCCTCTAATCGTGGCATACCTTCACAGAATAGACCGACGACAGCACCAACATATCCAGGACAGGGAATCAGGCGTACCGGACAAACACCGTTGCCTCCTCCTCTACCCCGTACAGCACCACCGCTTCAGTCGCCCGGTCAACCGGTAGCGCCCCCGCCCACGCAGATGCCGCCTTCGCTACGACCGGCTCATCCTGATCAATCAGAACGCCAGCAGCGCAGCTTAAATGATCTGCGCGGTATTCGTGGAATGGGACAGAGACAGGAACGGGGACCTCGCTATTACCCTACAGCTGGCAATGATGCTCCCATCGATCCACCACCTTTTATTAAACGCTATGATGAGTAAAAAGGGGTAGCGCAAAGGCACTCCAGTGGGAGAAAGAGGCAAAATTGAAGACCGCATCCCGTATAGTAATTTCACCAGAGGGATAAAACGGCAACGGGATGCGGTCTTGTTACGACTGGGAAACAACCCGAATGTTAATGCAATGCTCCTCTCATCATTAGAGACCATGCAATAGTAACAGCCTTGCCGGCCCTAATAAAGAGAGAAAAAAACATCAGCTACTTATTCCTGGCTATCTGAGGCTGTGCGGCCACGTTCGCCGCCCTTCTTCCCAATCCGTGAGTAGAATTCAGAACCTTGCTGACGCTTGGTTGACTCTCCGCCCTTCTTCCCAATCTCAGCGTAGAATTGTGGACCGCGTTTCTCTTTCACCGTCTCGCCACCCTTCTTACCTATCTTCGAGTAGAATTCCGGACCATATTTCTCGCGTACAGCTTGGCCACCATGCTTGGCTTTTTGTGATCCCGGTTCGGGGCCACGTTTATTGTTTGCCATAGAAAGTCCCGCCTCTCTTAAACTTCGTACCCACGTTTACCCAACATATTAGCGGTGAGACATTCTACATTCAGAACATCTCGCTGCTTCCCTACTGCGACTGATGTTCACGCGCCTGCGCCACACGATTAGCAACCAGCGCCGCTGTGATACCAGCGCCAACACCGTTATCGATATTGACGACTGAAAGTCCTGGCGCACACGTTTGCAACATCGAAAGCAATGCGGCAACCCCATTGCCGCCTAGACCATAGCCAATCGACGTTGGTAACCCAATAACTGGAACTGGCACCAGCCCTGCGATAACTGAAGGTAAAGCTCCATCCATACCCGCAGCAACGATAATCACATCCACCTCATTTGAGAGCAGTTCACGCAATGGCCCAAACAAGCGATGAAGCCCTGCGACCCCTACATCATAGATAGTTGTGACCTGGCAACCCATCTCTTCCGCGATGAGTCCCGCTTCTTCCGCTACTGGAATATCTGATGTTCCGGCACTGATCACACCAACATGACCGCCGGTCTTTTTACGCACATAATCAGGGCGGTAAATCGCCATAGCACGAGCCGCCGCAAGCGTACGAACAGTGTAGGCTTGAAACTCTTTCTGGAGAGGAAGTACCGAGTCGGGGCGCAAGCGACTGATGATCGCACGCCCGGTCCCGGCTAAGAGGCCATGCGCCATTGAAATAATCTGCGCCGTCTCTTTGGTTGCCCCTAAAATGACTTCGGGAGCACCTTTCCGCTGCTCGCGTCCAGGATCAGGACGAGTATGGATGGCAGAAGAGGGTTCAGTCTGTGCATCTTTCGCTGGTTGCAACTGTGCGTCATCGGGATGATTAGAACTGACAAACTCAGATCCTTGCTCAGTTTTTCCCATATGAAGTGCGTTGTGCCCGAATGGTTCTTCCCCGAGCAACTGATTAAAGAGTTCGAATTGTCTATCAATTTCGTGATTCACAAAAGTAATACCTCAAATCGATCAGTGCACAATGATTAGTCATCTGCATCCTACAACCAGTCACAGTGTAACACAGTCCAACTTATTCAGCAAGCCAACGGTAGCACATTCTCAGGGCTTCGCAAAAGTCAGAGTAACCAAGCAAGGGCCTCCTCTGGGTGAGATGCAAATCGCCGGATTTGACGAGCCACATTGGAAACCTGATGCATATCCATCAAGGAGAGCACGAGCGAGTTGAGTACGGCAAGCATTTGAGCGACAGGAGGAACGCGAACGCCACATCGGTCTTCTCCCAACGTCACATCACGGCGCCCATGGAGACGATTTTCCACCGCCCAGTGGTCGCGGATGAGGCGGAAAAGCCGCTGGATCGAACACTGTTCTCGGCTCAAGGTCGTCAATCCGTACACGACCTCTACGCTCCTTTTCTCTGCCGTCTTGCGTTCCCGTTGTAATCGAAAGACCTGCCCAACTTCTCCCCATTCTCGATCCAGAAACTCGTTGAGGTCCGGTGAGGTGAGCAGGTGGCGCCGCTCCAGTCGGCCATGACCTTTTTCGACCTGTTCATAGGAGTGCCAGGTGCTTCGATCAGCGTGTGGATCTTCGAAAAAGAGTTCCAGATCCTCTCGAGTCACGGGCGTATTGTCTTTGATGATCAGAATCACCTCTCCTCCTGCCCGTTTTACCATGCGTCCAAACGCATGATAACTTTGAGCAGCATCGACGGTGAAAATGCGCCCTTTGCAGAGCACTTCGGTCAACAGCGGCTTGAGGGCACTGACTTCATTCTGCTTGTCGGCAATTGGACACTGATGCAAGACAATTCCTGTTTGCACTTCATACACATGCAACACATGCCTCTGCGGCTTTTCTCCTCCATAGCTCTGCTGACCGGTTCCCCGCAACACTTTGCCATCAATGGCCACATGAACAGCGCGCTGCTCTGCCAGCATCGCGAGACGACTGGGTTCGTCACCACATCGGCTTTCTGCCTCCTGCCGTAGCAACCAATCTCGAAATCGTTCATTGATCTGCTGGCTCTCCAACCGAGCGAGCGCATATTTGTACGTATTGGCACACGGCATACGCTTCCACTTCACGTTCAACTGCTCGCGCAGCCTCTCTCCTTGGTCTCGCGCCCAATCGCTGGCTCCCAACAGGCTTTTCATCCCAGCCAGTTTGGCCAGGATCAGCACGATGAGCACGTCCGCTAACGCATATTGCTTCCCTCGGGCTGCCCGCTGATCAGGGATCTGCGCACAGATGTCGTACAACGAACGCAGATGCGATGGGCTTACTTCTTGAATGGTCTTGCTTTCCGTTTTCAGTGTGCTATATTCCATGCAGAGTCTTTCCTCGAATGACCTTGATTTTTTTTTCATTCTACTGGATTGACTCTTCTTTTTCACCTCCCCGGACTTTTGCGAAGCCCTGAGCACATTCTTACTCATAAGTGGCTATTCGTTGTTTTTCCTACATTTGCAGTACTGTTGGTTGTGACTATGCATGGTCGCAGATAATGATACCAGGACGTATGGCCTAGTTGGCTATCACAGCTATGATATACTGTATGTGATCCCAGGGGGAGCCCGCTATATCTATCTCTGTGACGCGGTGAGGCCGCATCACCCAATCATTATGCGTTGTCGTTTCTTATTCAAGTAGAACGTAGAAAATTCATTTAGAGTGCTATGAAAAAAACGTCACTATTTTTAATGAGCGCTTTGCTCCTGACACTCCTGGTTACTTTGTCCGCATGCGGACCCACTATTGCTGTGAACCAACCAAAGGCACAGCCGACAGTGACTATTAATAAGTCTTTTCAAAAAGGAATACCAGCCATCCCAAAGTTATCGAAATATCTTTGTGGAGCCTGGTCGTCCGCTAATAATCCCAACACCTATGGTGTCATTACTATCTATGCCCGTTTGACCCAAAATGTCAAGCCTGTACCCGGTGCATCCGCCCAGGCAACTGCCCATTTCGCCTATGGCGATCTCAATCTGGACCAGGCTCCGGTCAGCGATAGCGGCGGCTATGTCAGCTTTGTACTGCAACTTCAGGGTCAACAGCCTCGCATGACCGCCGCCACCGTCGATGTCTCATTTAACGTCGACGGCAAAACGGTTGCCTGCACCCCGGCTTTCTTTACGCCACAATAAGAACAGGACAGACAGAGTCCGGGGATTTACAGCCATCACATTCAATCAGGGGACGCTGGTCACGATGTCCCCTGGCTGGGCAGGCGCTTGTTGACAGCCCGGACAGAAGTGCGCACTCCTCTGAGCAATCACCATACGCTCGATGATTGTGCCACACCGACTACAGGGCTTGCCTTCCTGATGATAGACGTGCACATGGTTAAAGTTGTCGCCGGCCTCTCCCCAGAGATCCCGATAATCGTTAAACGATGTCCCCCCATGCTCAATGCCCAGGGTTAATACCGAGATGATACCCGTGTGTAATACTTGTATCTCCTCTGGCGTCAGGCTATCCGCCCGGCGCAAGGGATGAATATGGGCATAAAATAACGCTTCATCAGCATAAATATTGCCCACGCCTGCGACAACGGTCTGATCCAACAGCACCTGTTTAATGCCGGTTCTACGGCCTTTCAGGGCGGCGCTAAAGCGCTCAACCGAAAAATCAGCTCCCAGGGGCTCTGGTCCCAGTCCTTTGAGTGCTTCTTGCTCACGCTCCTGTGGCCATAGACCAATTTTGCCAAATTTTCTTGGATCAGTAAAGAGCAGGCAGCGTCCATCCTCAAAAACAAAACAGACCCGGCAATACTTCATTTCAGAGTTGTAAGCTGAACCCTCTTCACCACCTGCGCGAAAAGTAGGACCTTTGGTATACCAGGCCGCACGATCCTGCTCGCGCAGACTGGTATCCAGTTCCCAGCCCGCTGGTAGCAACAGGAAATTGCCAGTCATACGTCGATGAATGGAGAGAAAGACATCGCCACTCAGATCAACCAGCAAATACTTGCCACGCCTGCGCACACTTTCAATGCGGCGGCCGGCTACCTCGACAAGAAAATCAGGAACGGGAGGATAGCTGATGGTGCGCTCCCAGAAGACGTATGCCTCCCGGATGGTCGCCCCCACGACAGAAGCGCGCAATTGGCGCGCGGTATATTCAACTTCAGGTAGTTCTGGCATAAGTGTACAATTTCTATATCTATAAAGCCTCAACCTTCGCTGGATCAAGGCCTGGCTACAAATATACCAACAAAGTGCATTTACAGCTTAGTATTCAATCCACATTTCGTCAAGTCTTGCCCCTTAAGATGGCTGCTCCGCTAACTCCCAGGCGGTATAGCCAACTTCGGTATCTTCAATCAGCACGCTATTGGATAGGCGTGCCACACGTTGGGCAACCACAACATCGCCGGCGGCTCCTGAGAAGTTGCCGGCGAAAGCTAGCAAGAGATAGGAAGCGGGGCCAGGATAAAATATGGTGACGAGGATTCCTAATAGGGTTAACACAATCAATGGGGCCAGGCCAACGGCGAGGTAGTGATTGCGCCGAAAGAGTTGCTGGCGCGCTCCACAGTAGAGGGCAAGGGGTAGTTTGGCGCCAAAGTGTGGCTGCCCTCCCCATAAGGCAAAGACAGCGCCATGAATCAATTCATGCACACAGAGGATGAGCAGGTAACCAATCACATTGAGAATAATCCAGCTGATCACACTGAGAGGGGTGAGTGGAGCCAGCCAGAGCTGATAATGCCAGTGGTAGGATAATAGGTTCAGGATGACGAAAAAGAGCCCACCCCAGATAAACATCTGTAGACTCAACACGGCCAATGGACGCAGCTGCTCACCTTCAAGTAAGGCCAGTTCTTCTTTCTTTTCCAGGTGACCACTATCAATTAAAAGCTGTTGTTCATCCCTCTGCCGGGCATGAAATCGATCGATCAAGAATAGTGCCATAAAAAATATATTCCCCTCGCTTCTCCACTATCATATCACATCCACATCGGGGACAGACAGAGAAGTGCGAGAGACAAAAATTTAGTGGATTTTGATTTCAGGTGGCAGGTTGAGCAATGACTCTTCTATTTCCTGCCATTCCAGTTGTTCCGCCTCCGGACTGGCGAGCCGCTTTTCAGATCGTGAGGAATCTTGCATCCGCCGCAGCACACGCTGACGGAAACCATCAAAAAATTCTTTTTGCCGTCCCGGAGGTGGCATGATGTGCAGGGCAATCTTTTCGGGATCATAAAATTCATCCGGATTAAAGGCCAGCGAGACCAGATTAGTATAGCCACGAACCAGGGATAGTCGCGCTTCCGGAGCAAAGTAATCAACCTGGGTACTTGAGAGTAGCAGGCATCCAGCAACGCGACAGGCATGCATAATAGGACAGGCCACCGCGCTGACTTCATGTTCAACCTGATATGCTGGCAGAAATGTCTTGTTTGCCTGTAGATCCCCAATGTGTTCCAGGCGACATGAGACGGTAACATGGCCAGCCAGTGACTCTGCTCCTAGCAGCAATGCTTTCTCTTCTAGATCTCCACCCCATGGGGGCGTCCCCAGGCCAACACTCTCACGCAAACTTCGTATTTTTTCATCACGTGGTGGCATACAACGTACCACGGTTATAGCCATGCCTACGCCTTCAGGGTCCAGTTGCCGTAGCGCCTGTTGCAACACTAACCGTGTAATTGACCAGAAACGCAACAGGTCGGGGATGCTCGCCCTGGCATCTAATACTTCCATGATAAACTTATAAGGGATTTCCTGCTCGGAAATATCAATCTCAAAATCAGAGACATCTGATGAATATTTCTCTAGCAGAGTCTGTAACTGGCTACGTTGCTGTTTAGGGATGGCACGCAACAGTTGACGCATATTATGAGGACGAGGAGAAGACTCACCACTTACCCAGCGATTCAAGGTTACCGCATGCACTCCGATTTCAGTGGCGATGCGATCACGTTCAGCCGTATTGCTGATAATACTGCCTAGAAACTCGCGCCAATCCATGGCGTCCTCCATGTTTTCTTTTTAAAACTCAGGGACGATCAAGAGTTGCTATTCGCTGCCCCTCATCATAGCAGACGAGGTTAAAAATGTCAAAAAATCTACATGAAGCGATAATAAATGTTTAATGCTCGCTTGTATGGGATTACAAGATCGGCATACGTTCCTGGCTTTGGCTCTAACACCCATCCATGATATGCTATTGAAAAGCATTTGGAAACACCGCCTGGACGCGCGATAAAAACTGAAATACCTTGTAAACCCACCTGCGGTATAAGCAGTGAGCAAGATAAAAAGGATAAGCGATGATTGATATTTGTATATTAGGTACCTGTGGTATGATGCCTCTGCCCGGGCGCTGGCTCTCCTGTGCGCTGGTACGCAATGGTTCAACACTCACGTTATTCGACTGCGGCGAGGGCACACAGATTCCCTGGAAATCTCTGGGTTGGGGCTTTCGTCAATTGGGGGCGATCTGCTTATCGCATATGCACGCGGACCATGTCGCTGGCTTACCAGGCGTCCTGTTCATGGTCGCACATGCCGGGCGTACTGAACCGCTACACATTTATGGTCCCGCAGGTACAGGCTATATAATTGAAGGCCTGAGACGCATCGCTCCAGAATTGCCTTATCCCATTTTGATCCATGAACTCAAAGGACAGGAAGAGTTTTCATTACCGGGTGGTCTGCAAGCGACCAGTGCTCCCGCCAACCATGGCATCCCTTGCCTGGCCTACCGGGTTGAACTGGCACGTCGACCAGCCTTCCAGGCGGCAAAGGCCCAGGAACTCGGTCTACCAGTCCAGTTATGGTCGCACTTACAGCATGGAGAGACGGTAGAGCATCAAGGCCAGACCATTCTGCCAGAACAGGTATTGGGTCCACCACGACGTGGGATCTCATTTGCCTATATCACTGATACGCGCCCAACACAGCAGCTGACTGCGTTGGCCAGAGATGTGGATCTATTGATCTGTGAAAGTATGTATGATAATCCGGAGGATCTGCCATTGGCCAAAAGCAACTCCCATATGCTGGCTACAGAGAGCGCGGGGATCGCGCGGGCCGCCGGGGCTCATGAATTAGTGTTGACCCATTTCAGTCCTAAAATCCATGATACCCGCCAGGCAGAGAAAGCGGCGCGTGCCGTCTTTGAGAGAACACGTGCCGCGAAAGAGGGTATGGTCATTTCGCTAGATTTTTCTGATGAACTGGTAAATGCTCCAACTGCTAACTAGCCTCGGAGAGCGGATGTGACTTTACCTCAGGTTCGGTAATGACCTCGCTATCCTCACTGTCCTGCATCACTGGAGGTAGTTGCTTGAGATAAAGATCAAAAAATGCCGTCACTCTGCGCATATATTCCGCTCGATCAGAAAAGTATGCTCCACAATGCTCAACATTCTGTATCAACCAGAGCTCCTTTGGCTCAGCCGCAGCCTGGTATAGAAGGGGAGCATCGTGAGGATCAACGATGGTATCTTTCATACCATGAATAATCATCACTGGTCGCGGAGCAATGCGCCCGATATCACGCAAGGGTTCAACCTGATTAAAATGATAGCCAGCACGTAGCCAGAGCATCAGGTCCGTTACCCAATCAAAGATGATGAAGGGAAGATGCAAGGTTCGGCGCACCGCATACTCAACTACGCGACGATGGGTTGCAAACGCGCTGTCGGCCACCAGAGCCTCGATCTCAGGAGAACGTGCCGTACCCATAATTGAGACGGCCGCACCCATAGAATAACCCACGGCCCCAAATCGCGTATCGGGGGAGCGTTGTTTGGCATAAGCCACAGCGCCCAGAAAATCATTGATCTCGCGATAGCCGAGGGTCACTGGCATGCCTACGACAGTCCCATGCCCATAGTATTCAAAGACCAGGACATTATGGCCAGCCTTCCATAATAAAGCACATAAACCCAGGACATCTGAGCGGCTTCCTCGATAGCCAGGAGACACAATAATGGTCGTGGTAGCATCAGGATGAGGAACGTACCAGCCGTTGACCTGATGGTCGTTGTGCAAAGAAGGAAATGTCACATCCTCTGCGGGAATCCCTAACTCGAAAGGACTAAATGTGTAAAGTGCAAATGTGGCCAGGCGCTTCGGTCGTATCAATGTTTCAACGATATAGATACCGACCCCAAGAATAACCGCCAGAATTCCTGCACTTCCCCCTAAACTTCCCCATAAAAAGCTCTTCAATGAAGGGCGGGGACGTCGTACGTTCGACAATTTGAACATAGAAATCCACAACCTTTCTAATATAAAAAATTTACTGTATATATTAGAACAAATTTCTCCCACGTTATATGCCCGCTATCTACACATCATCATCCCAATTATATAACTACTTTAGCATAAGTAGTCTTTCTAATGGAGTTTCTACCATTAAGATACGATCTTTGGCCATTTAAAGACGCAGTAAAAATATATTCCCAGCAGTTATGTATCATATCACAAACATGAATTGCATTTATAGGTAATCTCGATTTACACTAAGGGTAATGGTTGAGAGAACTGAAACATTCGTCGGGATAGAAACGAGGGAACTATGATACAGAAAAGTAGTGGAGCACTACCAGAACAACTACAAGGAGACAGGCTATCAGCAATGAAACGCCTTACCTCATCTGATAAATCTACAGCACAAACACAGGCACAAAAACAACCCCCACCGTCAAAATTATCAAATAGTATCAGTTGGATCTTGCAAGGTGGTGTCATACTGAGCGCGCTCTTGATTGTGATTGGTATTGCATTATTGCCAACGCGTCCCGGAGGCTTAACACCTGAGCGCGTACTGAATTTTCCGCAGACGCTGACCCAGGTTGGTGCGGGATTACTGATCCTACGTCCACAGGCATTTATTATGCTGGGACTCCTACTCCTGATTGCAACCCCCATCGTACGCGTGGCGGCCTCGCTGGTTACTTTTGTCATAGAGCGCGACTATAAATATGTAGTAATTACAGGTACCGTACTGGTCATCCTTATCTTCAGTTTATTTCTGGGTAGTAGAAGTCAGGAGAATGAGGTAGCCATCAATACCTTCCAGATCCATTTTTCGTTGGGCGTAGCCTTAATGATATTCGTGGGCTCACTCCTGGCTGGTGTCATCGGAGCACTGGTGGGACTGGGTGGCGGCATCATGGTAGTCCCGATGTTGACGATCATTTTCGGTTTTCCAATCCCCTTCGCCATCGGCGTCAGTATTATCTCAGTCATCGCCACATCCAGTGGAGCAGCGGTTGCCTATTTACGTGATCATCTTACCAATATCCGTATCGGCATGTTTCTAGAGATCGGAACCACGCTGGGGGCAATTAGTGGCGCATTTGTTGCTGGCCTGCTGGCACCTAATTTACTGGGCGTCATCTTTGGCATCATTTTAATTGTTTCGGCGGCTCCACTGATCTTTAAAATTGGCGAGGAACTACCTCAGAACGTCAGTAACGATAGCTGGGCCCGGACATTAAATCTGGCCAGCTCCTATCCAGACCATAAACTGGGACGCGAGGTTCCCTACCAGGTCACACGCACACCTTTTGGATTGGCAATGATGTATATAGCTGGCCTGATCTCAGGATTACTGGGCATTGGTAGTGGGACATTCAAAGTTATTGCGATGGATACCATCATGCGCCTACCACTCAAGGTCTCAACCACAACCAGCAATCTGATGATCGGCGTTACCGCCGCTGCCAGCGCAGGTATCTACTTCTCAAGAGGCAATATTCCCCCACTGATAGCCGCCCCGGTCGCCCTGGGTGTCCTGGCTGGTGCACTGCTGGGTGCGCGCCTCTTACTGCATATGAGCAATAAAATTTTACGCATCATTTTTGTGCCTGTCATCATCATCGCAGCATTGGAAATGATTCTGCATGGACTGGGAATTGGTTCCTTTTAATTATTATGCTGGTAAAAAGCAATCGTCAGACGCTCTTGTCAATAGCATCCTGCTCAAGGATACATAAAGGTGTCCACCAGACATTTCTCCTTATTTGATTACTACATAGCGATTTTTTTGAGGTCTGTAGCGTATAATACGGTGGGAGAATAAAACAGCACAGATAATTCTCCTTCGCTCGGACAAGTAGTAGCATAATTACGTAGCCGAGGGTTCTATTAAACCAAAGAAGTTATCTTTTTGAGAACTTCATAGAAAATGACTACCATGAAACAAAAACAACCCTCTATGTTGAATCAAAATAGAGCCTGGAGACTGCTACCAGTCTTGTGGTTCTTTGTCTCGTTTCTCCTTGCCTTACTGAGTGGCCTTTTTCTCTTTGGACACACTGTATTCGATGGGCTTGCAGCAACAATTATCACTACTGGATTAGATACAATGCGTGCGCAGTTAGTATCTGCCCTTCTCTTAACGGCGGGTGCTGCACTGACAGGTGCTCTGTTCACTAATCGTAAACTTGGCGGGGTTGTAGGTGCCAGCGTTGTTTTTGTGCTGGGATATTTAATAAATTTTATTCAAACAGAATTAATTCCCGTCACTGATGCGGGTGGACATATCAAACCATTGCAACCAGATGTGCTTAACCATACAGTACTGGTCATGATAGCATTGGCTATCCTGAGCGCATTTATTGGTTCCGCGGTTGGATCAGCCCTCTATGAAGTTCTTCTTGAGCAACCATATAAATTGATACGTACTATATGG
The DNA here is from genome assembly GCF_003967555.1 of Dictyobacter kobayashii. Classification (GTDB taxonomy): domain Bacteria; phylum Chloroflexota; class Ktedonobacteria; order Ktedonobacterales; family Ktedonobacteraceae; genus Dictyobacter; species Dictyobacter kobayashii. Next base: position 4,130,797 of record NZ_BIFS01000001.1, on the reverse strand, counting down.
CACCGAGCAACCGTAAGACAGGATATCGCCAATCGCACCACACATACGATGGCCATACAAGGCCGGATCAGCAAGTGGCATTTAGAGCGCTGGAGCGCAATCATTCTAATGCTGGTGCTCTTTTTTCTGGCCGGCCAATCGAGCAATCTATTTATCATCTCTCCAGATGCCGATATCCATGGAACCCCTAAACTAAGCCCGATTGCAGCGGACATTCCATCGTTTGGCACCACAAAGATTGTAGAGATGCGTAGCGTCCTGCTTGGAAATAAGCCACGCATGTTCGATATTTATCTTCCGCCAACGTATAATACGCCCGAGGGTAAAAATAAACGCTATCCAACCGCCTACCTCCTCCATGGCTCGCCAGGGAAAATCACCGACTGGGTAAATGCAGGCAGAGCGGCTGAGACGGCCGATACGTTGATCGATACAAAAAAAACGCCTGAACTGATTATGGTTATGCCCGATGGCAATGGCGCTCCCGGAGCAACCAGCGAGTGGGGCAATAGTGGGAATGGGAAACAACCCCTTGAGGATTATATTTCCAAAGAACTGGTTAAATATATCGATCAACATTACCGCACCATTCCTGATGCGGAACATCGAGCAATCGGGGGTCTGTCTATGGGCGGCTTTGGTAGCATGAATATTGCCATTCACCATCCGGATATCTTTCATTGGGTCATTGCGTTAGGTGGCTACTATCGAGCCGATGGATCAATCTGGGGACCAAGCCAGGCCTATCGGCAGTACAATAGTCCAATTATCCAGATTGGACTGCATCCACAGGCTCAGAAGTTGCAAATCTTCATGGGTGATGCCACTGAAGATAAAGCCTTCTATCCCGGTGCGGTACAGTTTGCCAAAGTTTTGAAAAATCTCAAGGTACAATACACTTTTGTCAAAGAACATGGTGGTCACTCCTGGAAAGTCTGGGAAGATCAGCTCTATGAGGCACTGGAATGGATCAATTGGGGCCCTATTCATGCTGCCCCACAGGCATTACCTAAACACTAAGTACTTTCTCCACCTATAAAATAAAAAAAACTAAAAAGCACAGGAAACAAGACAGCCGCTAGAATTTTACTCTAGCGGCTGTCTTGTTTCCTGCGCTTTCCTTTTTGTCTATGCTATATTTTCCCCGTTCAACGTCTATATTGACCAGCCTTTGTTCCTGGACAGGGCTTTTTCATGTTCCTCTGCGGCGCCGGATGTGGAGTATGTTTGGAGGGCGGCTGCAGCCGCCCTCCAAACATGAAATGATATACAGCCAGTGATCTCTGGACGAACATGAAAAAGCCCTGGTTCCTGGATCGCACCCCTTGACAGTCATTCATAACTGAATTATAATTCAGTTATGAATGACAATTCAAATGCTAATCTCAATGCCCGACAACATCGGGGTGCTAAAAGAAGGGCCAAGACCCGGGCGGACCTGCTTGCAGCCGCCCGGCACGTCTTTGCCAGGAAAGGCTATCATGACGCCAGCATCCTGGATATCACTGAAGCTGCCGATGTTGGCGTTGGCACTTTTTATCTCCACTTCAGAGATAAAGATGAGATATTCAATACATTGATCGATGAAGTCTTACGCATCCTTGAAGAGCAGGTTATCAATGAAGTACTCAGCTCTGAAGCGGTGACGCTTCCAGTAATCGTGCGCTCTATCTTTCACCATGCTTACGCTGAACGCGATCTGTTTAGTATCGCGCTGGCCAGCGGTGCACAAGTTGCGCAAACTATTCGCGTAGAAGATATGATCGCACAGGGACTCACTCGTGCCTTTGAGCGTGCTACCCAATCAGGACAACTACAGGGATATGATATCTTCCTGTTAGCCCGGCTGGTAACGGGAGTGATCGCACAGGGCATCATCTGGTGGTTTGAACAGGACGATCCTGGACCAGAAGAGATGGCGCAAAATGTTTTAAACCTGCTGGAACATGGTTTGCCAGCTTCGCTTTTTGAGGAGAATCTTCTTCCACCAGGCACAGAGCTGTAGTCTGGAAGAGAGCTTAGAGCCGATCAAAGGGTATCAGGCCCTCTCTACCGGATATGCTGTTTGCCTGAAGACTTTTATTAACCCTACATCCAAACCAGTCCTTTTTATAAAAGAAGGCGGAGGTTTTCTTTCGCATGACCACGCATAAAGTACTTGAAACAAATAATATACCGCATCCAAAAGAAAAATTACTGATTGGAAACCTGCTGGAACTACAGTCTGGACGACGCGTCCAGGATATGATGAAGCTTGCTCGCGAGTATGGTCCCATTTATCAATTAAATATGCCTGGACGCTCCCTGATTGTGGTCTCTGGCTATGAACTGGTCAAAGAGCTCTCGGATGAGACGCGCTTTGATAAGAAGGTCTGGACGCCACTGCAAAACGTGCGCTCATTCTCCGGAGATGGTCTGTTTACCTCATGGACCAATGAGCCCAACTGGCATAAAGCCCACAATATCCTGTTGCCCAACTTCAGCATGCGTGCCATGCAGGGCTACCTGCCGATGATGGTCGATATTGCTGAACAATTGGTGGGCAAATGGGATCGTTTAAATTCAGACGATGAGGTTGATGTGCCGGGAGATATGACCCGCCTGACACTGGATACCATTGGTCTGTGTGGTTTCGATTATCGCTTTAACTCTTTCTATCGCGAGGATATGCATCCTTTCGTCAATAGCATGATTCGTGCCCTCCAGGAGGCAATGGAGCGTGGTAGCCGTTTGCCACTTGAAGATAAAATTCTTATTCATAAGAATCGCCAGTTCCATGCCGATATAGAGTTCCTCAATGGTGTGGTGGATCGCATCATTCAGGAACGCCGTGAGGGTGGAGAAGATGTATCACAGAAGAAAGATCTGCTGAGCTATATGCTCTCAGGCGTCGATAAGCAGTCGGGCGAAAAGCTGGATGATCTCAATATCCGCTATCAGATCATCACCTTCCTGATCGCTGGCCATGAAACTACCAGCGGCCTGCTCTCTTTCGCCATGTATGAGCTCTTACACCATCCAGAGGTTCTGGCCAGAGCATATGAGGAAGTTGACCGTGTGTTGGGCAACGATCTGAGTGCCCGCCCTACCTTCAATCAGGTCAACCAATTGCGTTATGTCTCACAAATCTTGCAAGAGACCCTACGCCTCTGGCCAACTGCGCCTGCCTTCGCTATGTATCCATTGAATGATAATGAGATCATTGGCGGCAAGTATAAGCTCACGAAAGACGAGGATATCGCGGTTCTTATTCCGATGCTCCATCGTGACCCGACGATCTGGGGCGCTAATGCCGACGAATTTGATCCCGAGCACTTCACCCTGGAGGCTGAACAAAGCCGGCCAGCTGACGCTTATAAGCCTTTCGGCAATGGTCAACGTGCCTGTATCGGTCGCCAGTTCGCTATGCAGGAAGCGACCCTGGTGCTGGGTATGTTGCTGCAGCGTTACAAATTCATTGATCACACTAACTATCAGTTCAAGATCAAAGAGACGCTGACCATTAAACCCGACAACTTTAAAATCAAGATCCGCAAACGTAGCGATGCGGACCGCACGATCATAGTCCAGCCTCAGCAGGAAAACACTCAGGTCAGGAAAGAGGCCCCGAAGGCCACACCAAGACCCGAGGTTCCCAAACATGATACCCCTTTACTGATCCTCTTTGGGTCCAATATGGGAACGGCTGAAGATATCGCCAATCGGATGGTGGAAGATGGCAACGCTTATGGTTTTAAGACGACCATCGCTGACCTGGATGAATATACGAACGCGCTGCCAACTGAAGGCGCTGTTGTGGTGGTGAGCGCCTCCTACAATGGTACCCCTCCAGATAATGCAGAAAAGTTCTGCAACTGGCTACGCTCAGGCGATCTAACCGCAGATCGCCTGAAGGGTGTGAAATATATGGTCTTTGGCTGTGGCAACCGCGATTGGGCCGCCACGTTCCAGGCTATTCCACGCTTGATCGATACCAATCTGGAAAAATTCGGGGCTGAGCGCATTTATGCTCGCGGCGAAGGCGATGCGCGCGAAGACTTCGATGGTCAGTTTGAGGCCTGGTATCAACCACTCTGGAAGTCGCTGTTTGAAGAATTTGGGATCGAGGCGAAATTACCAGAGCCGAATGCCGTGGGTTCAGCCTACGAAGTTGAAGTTATCCCGGGGATGCATTCACATCCTTTGATCGAGACTTTCGGGGCCCGCCCGGCCAGGGTTTTACTCAATAAAGAGCTCTATAGCCCGACGGCCGAGCGCTCAGCCCGCCATATCGAGTTCGAACTACCTGAGGGCGTTAACTATCGCACCGGTTTCCACCTGGGAATCATCCCTCATAACAGTGAGGCCATGGTAGAAAGGGTGGCGCGCCGCTTTAACTTTGCCAGCGATACATATATCCTGCTGCGCAAGAGCGATAATCGCAAAACCAACCTGCCAGTTGAGATGCCGGTCTCGGTCTATAGCTTGCTGCGAGATTATGTAGAGCTCCAGGATGTGGCTACCCGTAAACAGATCAAGGCCATGGCAGACTTCACCCAGTGTCCTCCCGACAAGAAGAAGTTACTGGCCCTCTCCGGTGATGATGAGGCCAGTATCGCCCTCTATAAAACCGAGGTGCTGGCAAAGCGTAAATCGATTATCGATCTGCTAGAAGATTTTCCGGCCTGCGAGCTGCCCTTTAATGCTTACCTGGAACTGCTCTCGATGATGCGGCCACGCTACTATTCGATCTCTTCTTCTCCTTTGCAGGATGAGAAGCGCTGCAGCGTCACAGTCGCAGTGGTCGATGCTCCCGCCAGGTCCGGACATGGACAATATCAGGGTGTCTGTTCGAACTATCTGCGTCAACAGCAGCAGGGAGATCAGATTAACGCGTTCATTCAGGATACGCGTTCGACCTTTATGTTGCCAGAGGATGCTAGCGTTCCTCTGATCATGGTTGGACCTGGTACTGGTGTCGCGCCTTTCCGTGGCTTCTTGCAGGAACGTGATGCCCTCAAAGCCAGTGGCAAAACGGTCGGTGACTCATTGCTCTTCTTTGGCTGCCGCCATCCAGAACAGGATTTCCTGTATGCCGAGGAGTTTAAAGCGCTGGAGAGCCGGGGCATTACAGAAGTGATCACGGCCTTCTCACGCTGGGAAGGGCACGACAAGATGTATGTCCAGGATCAGCTTCTCAACCACAAAGATCGTGTCTGGGAACTCATTCAGGCTGGCGCGATGATCTATGTGTGTGGCGATGCCAGCAATATGGCGCCCGATGTTCGCCAGGCCTTTGTAACCCTCTACCAGGAAAAGGCAGGGGTCTCGGCCGAGGCAGCCGAGCAATGGCTCAATGAGCAGACCAGCAATGGACGTTACCTCGTCGATGTCTGGCCCTCATAAGCACATCCATAATCAAAAATAATAAAAGATCCGGGATCGCGAATAAAACCGCGGTCCCGGATCTTTTATTATCTAGCAGCATTTTCTGAGAATATGTCTTATCCTCATGATCTTTGCGCTCGTCACGCCTGATTTTGAGCACCAAAGGCGCTCAAGAAGTCTTCTTGTGTGGTGCAAAAGCGCGCCCAGCGCGCTTTTGCACCACACAAGAAAAAACTCAGGCGCGCATGCGCACGTCCACACAAGAGTGGCACGCTTCCCCATGATGCTGGGGGTAAGACACATTCTGAAAATGTCTTAAATTCATAGAAAACGTTGTCTTTTTGGGAATATTGGGAGCCAGCCATGGGTTATACAGAAAGTGGGGATCACCGAGAAAGTAGAGTATCTTCACAATTTTACTGTAATATTTTCAAAGAAAGAGGTTTTCGTGGAATATACATATCTTGGCCGTACCGGTCTGAAAGTTAGCCGCTTCTGCCTTGGCACAATGAACTTTGGGCCTCAGGCCAGTGAAGCTGATAGCTTTGCGATTATGGATCGGGCATTGGAACATGGAATAAATTTCTTTGATACAGCTAATGTTTATGGTGGGAAGAAGGGCGAGGGCGTAACCGAGCAGATTCTCGGTCGCTGGTTTGCCCAGGGTGGCGGTCGTCGTGAAAAAGTTGTGCTGGCGACCAAAGTATATGGGGATATGGGTGAGTGGCCCAACGATTCTCGACTATCCGCGCGCCATATTCGCCAGGCCTGTGAGGCCAGCCTGCGCCGCCTGAAAACCGATCATATCGATCTCTATCAGATGCACCATATCGATCGTCAGACCCCCTGGGAGGAGATCTGGCAGGCCATGGAGCAACTGGTGAGAGAAGGCAAAGTCACTTATATTGGCAGTAGTAACTTTGCTGGTTGGAATATCACACAAGCCAATGAGATCGCCAAAAATCGTCATTTCCTGGGTCTGGTTTCAGAGCAGAGTCTCTACAACCTGAATGCGCGTATGATTGAGCTAGAAGTAATCCCGGTTTGTAAAGAGTATGGACTGGGCATCATCCCATGGAGCCCCTTGTCAGGTGGACTCCTGGGTGGAGCACTACAAAAGACCTCTGAAGGCCGCCGCGGCGATGCCAATATGCAGAAGAATATCGAGAAAAATCGCTCGAAACTAGAGGCCTATGAGAAGCTCTGTGCTACCCTTGACGCGGAGCCAGCCCATGTAGCCCTGGCCTGGTTGCACAGCAATCCAGTGGTTACGGCCCCATTATTGGACCACGTACCATCGAGCAGTTGGATGGCACCATGCGTGTACTCGACCTTCATCTGAGTGATGAGACCTTGAAGCAGTTGGATGAGATCTTCCCCGGCCCTGGTGGACAGGCTCCTGAAGCCTACGCCTGGTAGACAGCACCCTTAACCGAAGAAGACAGCGGGCCCGACCAGACTTGATGATCTGGTCGGGCCCGCTGTCTTCTTCGGTTGCTTATGCGTGACTGCTTCAAGGCAACAAAAAAAGCACACCATTGAAAAGATGTGCTTTTCGGAGAATTGGCGGAACCGACGGGATTCGAACCCGCGGTCTTCTGCGTGACAGGCAGACATGTTAGGCCACTACACCACGGCTCCATTCTTCCACGCTTACCGTACTTTTCAGTACCGCTCGCGTGAATAGATAATATCAAAACAGGCTCATCCTGTCAACCCTTTTATTGATCAATTTTTATGATTACACAAAAAAAGCCATAACTGCGTTGACTTGCGTTATCTTTCAACGTTATGATTGCCCTGGACAATAAATTTCTCGTTAGTACTCATGCTCTTGTTTGTTCGTGCTATCGACTATACTGCCAGCGCAAATCGCGGCGGTAGATGTATAATTGACGCCCAATCTTTGACAACCCATTTCAATAAACATCATAGCTCTTTTGGTATCTCTAACGCCTCCAGATGCTTTGACCTTGATTTTTCGCTGCCCTGCTTCCAGCATGGCGGTAACCGCCTCTTCCGTTGCCCCCGAACCATTAAAGCCAGTGGAGGTTTTGACGAAATCCGCTCCCACCCGCAGGGCGATCTCGGTGGCCCTCCTGATCTCATCTAATGTGAGCATGCTGGTTTCAAGTATGACCTTGAGCACAACCCCTGCTACACTTGTAATGTTGTATACAGCTTTGATATCTTTTTCTACTTCTGCCCAGAGAGCGGACCGGATATAGCTGTAGTTAACCACCATATCAATCTCTTTTACACCCAATTTGACATACAGCTTCGCTTCCTCTGCTTTAATAGCGCCAGGTACGACGCCATGCGGAAATCCCAGCACACAACATACGGCGGTCTCTGTACCTTCGCACATCTCAATGGCAAGTTCGATATCGCATGGTCTGACACAGACCGTTCTCACCTTGTACTCTATTCCCAATTTGATCGCATCGATAACTTCACCGCGCGGCATTTCAGGTTTCAAAACTGCATGATCAAGATAGCGATTAACATGTATCTGACTCATAAAAACCTCTTTATCTCCTGGAAAAGAATAATTATCTATTACAGCAAGCCATCAGCGTATATCTTGTTTTCTCTCAGGGTAGTGAGGGCGCTCACCCAACCGGCGCCATGCGGAATCCAGTCTTCATCGGTAAATAACCATGGGCCATCAGCCTCCTGCGTTGGCTCTACGACCAATTTAAATTGTGGATTGACCGAGAAGCCATTGGGGATACTGCCTTTAATATCTGTCCAACAGCCTGTATACCGGGTACCGATACCATAGATCTGACTATAAGAGAGAGCAATGCCAGGCTCTATGTCATCGCGCCAAAAAGTACAGCCATCGAAGGAGCGCCGGGTTATCCCCGCATGCAGTCCAGCGATCCACTGGATGTTACCGACGGCAATATTTCTGAATGAGCGGTCTCCCGTATATGCTTCCAGCTTCGTTGCGATAGTAGATGCAAAAGCCAGAGAGGTATTGATACCATGCCATGGTCCACAAAAAACCAGTAGTCCTTGATCTTTGAAATAGCCCTCTGGCAAAAGATAGAAAGGATTCTGGCTACAAGCTGGAAGGAAATATCCATAGGCAAAATTCCTGATGATCTCATGCCATAAAGGCGCATCTGGATGGTCATACCATCTTTTCGTCATTTCGATCAGCCCTATAATATAGTTGGGAAAGGTTCCCCCGGTATCATGGCCGACATGATGGTGAATATTTGCCTTTTCGGTAAAGTCACAATGATCGAAAGTATAGAAATGGCCATAGAAATCCCCTTCGGGCTGATCCTTTGGTACCTGTCTCTGTAGTACCTGCCGGGCCATCCGAACGACAGAGTCTTTATACTGTGTTTTACCTGCAGCCCAGAGTTCAATACCACCCCATATCATCATCAATAAATCCCTTGTCATCCATTCGTTGGGCACGTTGAAATGGGCAGGGGCACCATGATTGAGATGAGAGAAACCTTCCCGTCCCATAGGCTGTGCTTGATCCAGCAGATACTCATAAGCAGAAGTCGCCCGCTCAAGATACTCATCGCTTCGATCAGGATAATGCTCGGTAATAAGTCTTGAGGTACGCGCCAACGCTACCACACATTGCGCCACATCCCCCGGCACAACAAGCATATGATTGGGAATCTCGTGTACGATGGCCCCTTCTGCAAAGCCTATCCGTGCCGCCTTGTCCTGGCAGGATGCGATATAATCACAGCCAACCAGCAGTTGCTTTGCCAGCCTTTCAACATCACTGGCGGTCAGCCAGCGATAGCCTGTGTTCATCAAATCGCACAGTCCAATGACGCAGGTGGCATGGCTATTTACCTCACGCCAATCCGAGCCACAATCTTTCCACCCCCTGTTATTGCGCGCCAGGCGCGCCCGTGCCTCCATTTGCTCAAGCGCAACCACCTCGATCGTCTCATCCCACAAGAGATTTCTTGCGACTTTAATGGCCTCACTTTTGCATAGCTCCCGCGCACCAACTTTTACGCAAATATTGTATTCACCCTCGCGATCTAGCTCTGAAAAATCCAGTTCCCACCATGAACTCTTCCAGAGCTCCCCCAATACCTGACCTCTTTTTGCAGCACAATCTTGCCGGTAACATGATCGATGACTTCAAAGAGAGCGTCCTCTGGCACATAGTCCGGATTTGTGCTGCGTATCAACGCCCGCATGGGATCTTTCAGGTCGTAACCAATTTGTGAATAGAGCAAGCCTGTAACATCCATGTCTACTCTCCCCTTTTACTGAAACTGTACATAATTTCGCGCTACACGCTAGGATTGTTGCATTGATAAGAATGCATCCACCTGCTCCAGTGCAGGCATAGCGTTCTGGGCGCCGACTGCAGTCGTTGAGATAGCGGCCACAGCATTGGCAAACCTTACACTATCGATCGCATTTTTCCCTTGTGCCAGGGCATAGGCGAAACCAGCATTAAATGAATCCCCCGCGGCAGTAGTGTCGACGGCATTGACAGCATAGCCCTCGATATGTACAAAGCTAGCAGGCGTACAAAGATAGGCTCCGCTTTTGCCAGCCTTGGCAATAACGACTTTTGCACCTTTTTCCATCAGGCCCTGAGAAGCCACGGCAAAATCTTCACTATGTTGTAGCGCTATGCCGGTAAGCATTTCCAACTCAGTCTCATTGGGGGTCACATAATCTACATATTGCAGCATCTCCTCGCGATAGTAGGTTGCGGGAGCCGGATCGAGAATAATAGTCTTCTTTAATTCTTTCAACTTCTTCATGGCATATAGATTCGTTTGCAGGGGGATTTCCAGTTGGAAAAGAAAGATATCACAGGCGGCAATGGCCGCCCAATGGCGATCAATAAATGAGATATCCACCTTCTCATTGGCACCCGAGTAGACAAATAACAGGTTATCGCCATTTTTATCGACAGCCACAACCGCTGTTCCCGGGAACATATCTTTTTCGATTTCTACCGTATCGCATTGCACCTGATTATCTTTGAGCACATCCAGATATCCAGGTCCATAGAAGCGGTCACCCAGTTTGCCTACCATCCTGACATCAGCACCAAGCTTCCCCAGAGCGATCGCTTGATTGCCGCCTTTCCCGCCGCCCACAAAGAGGTCAAAGGTATTGCTAAACACTGTTTCGCCCACTTTAGGCAGGCGCTCAGTAGTGGTAATGATATCTATGTTGAAACTTCCTATCACACAGATCTTCTTCATGCTGAACTCTCCCAATATCGGCTTACTCATTTTCTTCTATACAACCGTATAGCTCAAAAAATTTTCCAGCAGTTCGTGATACGCATCGGTAATAATAGCGCATTCATGGAGGTCGAAAACCCTACAAAACGTGGTCACCTCCGCCTTAGAGCTATCCATTAGCAGATACATTTCTTTGCTGTTCTGCCGCACAAGTTGCTTTTTGCTGGCTTCTCTATAATCAGGAGTATTTACGCCGCCCTGTTGAGAGAAGCCATTTGCGCCCACAAACGCCTTGTCAAAAAACATGGAAGACAGTTGATTTTCGGTCATAGAGCCAACAATGGAACCTGTTTTCATAACCAGTTCCCCACCCAGCACGATGCAGGTGATGTTTTCATCATTTATCATGCTAAGCAGACTGGCGCTGGCCGTGACGATGGTTATTTTTTTACCCTTCAGGTCATTGATCATTGGCAAGACGGTAGTGCTCGCATCCATAAAAATAACATCGCCCTCATGAACGAGCGAGGCGGCATAGCTGGCAATTTTCTCTTTTTTATCCTGATGCAGGGTCAATTTATCGTCAATGGGCAAATCTACCGTCGAGCCTGGCTTTAGCTTGGCGGCGCCCCCATGCAGCAACGTGATGTATCCTGCGTCGGAAAGCATTTTCAAATCTCTACGCAGGGTAGATTCCGAAGTATCCTCAAATAATTCAAGCAACTGTGGGATATAAATAATTTCTTTCTGACTAACGATTTCAAGAAGCTTTTCGCGCCTTACGTAAGGGATCATAGAATACTGCCTTCTTCTCATAAATAAAATAATACCTGTCTCATACTCTACAATATTTATCATACAATTACCGTCATTTAATGTCAATTTTTTTCATTTATTTTAATTCTTGGTCTTATTTTTTCATTTATCATAATCAGTGAGCTGATGCGAAAATAAAAGTAAAAGAGCGGTGGGAGGGGGTGGATTGACATAAAGAACAGATTGATCAATTTTCATGGCGGTGCAAAAAAAGTCATAACTGCGTTGACTTGCTTTATTTTTCAATGTTATGATCCCTTTAAGGATATGTCTATTCACTTTGATGAGTCTCCAGTAAATAGAAGTGTGGAAAAAAAACGACACGATGACGGTACACTTAAAAGATATTGCAGCTTATACAGGGGTTTCAATCAAGACTGTCTCAAATGTGATCAATGGGAACAATGCACGTGTAAGCCCTGCAACGCGTGCCATGGTGTTAGAGGCCATCGAAAAATTACATTATCAACCCAATATTGCAGCCCGACAATTACGCAAAGCCCAGGTTGGAGTACTGGCTTATGCGATCCCCGATATCCGCAATCCATATTTCACCGAAATTGGCGATATCATGACCCGCGTAGCGGAAGAATACAAATATACGTTGCTGCTTGACTATACCTACGGCCCACGCGATCCAGAACCTGATGGAAAGATTCGCTATATTGATTATGCTTATGGTTCATTTGAGAAGGAGCTCAGTGTCATTAAGGGCTTACGCCCCCACCTGATTGATGGCGTTATCCTTGATCCACAGGCCCTTACCGTTGATGACATCAAGCTAGAAGAGGTTAAAGGCCCACTGGTTCTCTTAGGGGAACGTGTATTTGGGGCTCCCTTTGATCATGTGCTGATTGATAACGTTCAGGCAGCTTACCAGGCCACCAGGCATCTCCTGGAGCTTGGCAAGCGCCGCATTGCAGTTATTGGGGCACAGGAGACACAGAGCCAGGCTCCTTCCCTGCGCTTGAAAGGCTATGTGCGGGCATTACAGGAAGTTAATAGGGAGATCGATGAAAGCCTGATGATTAGCGGTGGCTACTGGCATCGTGCCGATGGAGCCAATGCCATGCGTTATTTATTGTCGCTGGACAATCCGCCGGACGCGGTCTTTTGCTTCAATGATCTGATGGCACTGGGGGCACTTTCAGTCATTAATGCCAATGGACTACGCATCCCTGAAGATATAGCTGTTATGGGCTTTGACAACGTTGAAGAGGGGCAATTTTCCTATCCGACCTTATCAACCATTTCCCCTTCCAAAGAAGAAATTAGCCGCCTGGCGATCTCCTTGCTCATTGGCAGGATTAAAGGTACGCGCACCCAGGAACCAGAATGTATTCAGGTGCCCTTTGAGCTCTGCATCCGCTCCAGTACCGTTCGTAATCCAGCCGGCATGCAGATAAACATCTCATAAGCTCATGGAGAGTCCAAACCAGCACGGTGAGGCTGCACGTTGATCGACCAACGTGCAGCCTCACCGTGCTGGTTTCATTAGCTCGGTCTGTTTCGTATCTAAAACAGCCTGGCCCATGAATTTCTCAATAGCTTTTCAGCACCGTCATACATTTGAAACATCGTATAAACAATCATTTAATTCTATTATATTATTTTCAATATTTTGTGCTATAATATAAAATAATAATCCTTTTATATGTTTTTATGGGTGGGTGGGTAAGTAGAAAGGGACGTTAATAGATGCACCTCCTGCTTTCTTTTGGCCAAACCGGCTCTTTCGACGTTACCGCCCAGTTTGAAGACATAGGACGCATTGCTGCGCCATTAGCAAGTTACAGGTAACAGCGAAAGGATGGTCCAATCCGATGCCAATGAAACGCATGTTGTTGACAAAGCATCTATTTCACAATAGCCTGATTCTGAGTATATTCCTGCTAGCAATTTTCAACGGCGATGCCTTTGCCTGGTCCAACCCACCGCCACCGCCTGGTCAGACCTCACCGATCCAGCACATTATCTATATTGTGCAGGAGAATCGCTCCTTTGATGCCTACTTTGGACGTTACCCGCGAGATGGGTATGTGCAGGGAGTATACTGTGCAACGCCGACGACGCAGCCATGCACGAATCAAAAAACTGTGGCGCTTCAAGCCCTTAATGATACAACGGGGCACATGCTTCCTGACTTCGAACACTCCTGGAGTTCAGCACATATTGACTATGACAGTACACAGATGGATAAGTTTAATCACTCGACGCTGTGTGCTGCCTTAGCCTGTTATGTCGCAGCATATCGGCGCGAAATCCCCAATTACTGGAAACTCGCGGATAACTTTGTGCTTGGCGACAACACATTTTCATCGGTCATGGGGCCAAGCTTCCCCAATCACCTCTATGCCGTCGCAGGCAGGTCAGGGCAATTATACGTTGGCAGCATGATTGACAATCCAATGCTCAACGGAATGGAACCTATCATATGGGGATGTCAGGCATCCGGAAAGGCAACGGTGGAGACCTTCACCCATGCGGCAAATACAACCCCATTCGTTGGAGGCTCAATCTCTCCCCCACCCTGCTGGACTAACAATCAGGTAGCCACGCTGGCGTCTGAAATGAATAGCTTCGGCAAAAGCTGGAAATATTATGTTTCCAATACAACTGATTCTAACGATTTCCTGGCCTCATTTTCAGATGTGAATGTGCCATCCACAGCAACCCATCCCAATGGGATTGACACCAGAATGAATGGTTTCCAAATGGATATTGCCAATAATACCCTGCCACAATTCTCCTGGCTGTCTGCTGACCACACGCAAAATGAGCACCCGGGACAATCTACTTCTTGTCAGGGAGAAAATTGGGTAAGTGAACAGATCAATGCGGTAGAAAGCAACCCGAATATCTGGGCCAATAGCGTGATCGTCGTGACGTGGGATGATTTTGGTGGCTTCTACGATAACGTTGCGCCGCCACCCCTACACGATGAACCCATTGGTTTCGGATTTCGCGTACCGCTCCTTATCATCTCACCTTTCGCCCACCATACCATCAGCCACCGACGCTACGATCTCACCAGTACCCTCAAGTTCGCCGAGGAGACTTTTTTAGGTCCCAACCCATCTCTATTGAGCAAGCGAGAGCTACAGGTAGCGAGTATCGGAGACGATCTGAACTTTGCGGCGCCACCAGTCCCGCCAGTAACGCTCCCAATCAGGACCTGCCCATAACAAACCAATCTGCTTCACTCACCCACACTTCAGATGACTGCTCATCCATAAAAGTGGCAAGCAGTCATCTGATGATTTTATTACAGGAGATTCAAGTGTGGAAAAAATCGACAGTAAATTTCATCAATGCTATCTGTGTTTAGAGCGGAACCATAAAAAAGCTATACAGCTTATGAGGATAACAATAGCCAGTATTACTAATATTGCTATCCGTAGCAGGGTGAATACTGAACCTATATAAAACATATCGCTCCTTAAAAGTTTTTTTCATTTGTTTTTTAATGTTGAATTCACTTTTATCACGTAGCAGGAAATAAAATAGTTGAAGCAATGCAGGCACATTTATCGACTAATATTCATGACGGCTGAAAAACACTATATTTGTATCGACATGCTTACAGTTTACGCAGGCTTAATGTGCCAATGCCCAGGATTGTGTGCTGGTTTTGACCGGTTCATGGGTTTTCAAGGACTGCTGGACCATTAAGCTCAGATATTGATCCTGGGCGGCATCCTCTAGGCTGTAAAAGTCGGGACCTCCAGCTACATAACAGGCCATCTTAGCCAGACAGGTTGCGATGTAACGTACCTGGTACAATATCTATTCTGGTCATTCCGATCGGGTAAACGCGCTCGCCTGGTCTCCGGATAGTAAGCGCATCGCCTCAGGTAGCTCCGATAAGACGGTACAGGTCTGGCTTCCAGGCTCCTAGCATCGCTCACAGGGTGATTGGATAGATTCATCATACGACTGCCTGCGCAACCCGTACATCTACCACGTCATCAACCAGCCCATCGACCCACTTACCCCATGGAAGGGGTACACCACCCAGTGAATCCTCCTCCATTATCATTATTATTCTCGTTTCACACTGCGTAGTTGACGTCGACGCCACCAGAAACCGCCAAGCAGCAGCATAACGCCAGCGACAGGAATGGCCATGTACATCCAATTTTGTTGCTCTTTGACATGAGCGACCCCAGGCTGTTGTTTCTTTTGATCCGGGGCAAGCATGACAGGAGTCGGCGAGGCTACCGGCATCTCAATCGATACTCTTACATGTGACGATGTAGCGGTAGGGCGCTTTGCTGGAGTGGGCGTTGGGCTCGGCGATGCGGTTGCAGGTGAAGAGGAACGCGCCTCGGCAGAGTCCGGGCTGATCTCCAGCGAGGATTCGTCGACCACATCGAAATTGGAGAGGAGAACATTTCTAAGTTCGAGCACATCAGGATTGTTCCAGCGATCATCATGAGTGCCAGAGATAAAGCAGCAAGAGCCATTATCGGCGACAATCATGCCATAGTGCTGGAGGGCTGTGAGGATGATGCGCGTCTGCGGGGAATAGGGAGAGATGTCGAAGCTGGCCTTGAGGCGCAGACGCAGACCCATAGGAGGCAGATTGGGGTTGGTATTTGATGACGCGTAGTGGCGGGCGGGCCAGATATAGGCCTGCTGCGTCTGGTTCACGGTAAAACGGAGCGCGTGGGTGATCACGCCAGCGACAATTTCATCATAGCGGGCGAAACCGGCGAACATAGGTAGACCAGCAGCATCGGCCGAGGTCCAGCCCTGGGGACGCAGGGCGTTGGAATTCAGATCCCAGATGGCACCACTGCCGGCTTTCCAGCTACCATCGGGTTGTGGATAGCTGGAATAGGTCTCATAGAGTTTACAGGTGCCGCTATTGAGAACAATGACATGGCGGTCCCCGCTGCTTTGTGCGCCACCTTCGATGGGTGCGTTTGGCGGGATGGGATAGGGACCAGGATCGCTCTCGCTCGCATAAGTAAAGCTCACAGGAACTGTCGGCTGACCGGCAGGGACAACAGAGTAAGGAAAACCAAGGGGGGAGCCGGCCCATTGGCCAGAGCCAAAGGAACCATCAAGATGATTATTCAAACCAATGCTGGCCATATAATTAGCAGAGTTGGCAGCAACTGGCAAAGCAGAAATATCCTGGTTCCAGATATTGTTAGAAGGGAAGATCTGACATCCCGCGAACGTGTTAGCCGTACGCTCTACATGGGCCAGGGCTGTTACCTGCCCCGGGCTAAACGCGAGTATAGCTGTGACCAGCACAGCTACGAGTACGGACAAGAAAAGCTTGCGCCAACCGAATATGCGCGAAGCAGGTACGACAATATTTTTACCCATGAACTGCCCTTATCCCATCTAAAGGATCATTCATTCACGATCTCTGTTCCGATTTTGAAATAGCCCCAAAACCCCATAACACTGTACTAAATTGGATCAACCAATGCAAGAACAAAGGACCTTTTGCTCGTGATGAAGCTATCCGCTATCTAACGATGAGATGATAGGAGCTGGCGAACATCTTGCTAGTATGGCAACTTTATGGGATGTTAATACAGCTGAAGAACAGGCAAGCTTCAACCCGATATTACACTATGCGCTACCTCAGGATATTTATCTTTTTTCCGAAGGTTTTACCTCATTTAATATTGCAAGCCGCTTCTCCACAGCCGCACGTGGAGAAAAAGGCACGTAGCCTCCTATCTCTACCACAGCAGGCATCAGCTCTTCCATTTCATCACAGAGACGGAGCAAAGCTGTCACCTGTTCCTCCCAGGTAGCATATGATGCAGAATAGAGGTTGCTCAGATACTTCTGCTTCTCTCCTTTAAGTGCAGCTCGGACTTCAAGGATGGCAAGATTCATAATTACAAGGCACGCGTGAAAGCTTAAAAAGTCGTGGCGGTCGAGGTTCAGGATACTGGCAGTGGCGAACATCCAAAAGCCACTTACATCTTTGCTGATGCGCTCAATTCTCTCCCCATGGGTCTCAGGCTCCTCTGGTTTTTCCAACGGAATGCCAACTTTATCAAAGAGGAGCAAGGAGTCATGTTCGCGTTGTGCTCCATTCTGTGGAAGCATAATCCAATCAATATTGACGGCTGACTCTGCATAGAGTACATACGTGAATGTCCCTCCTGCTGGTGCGTTATGGTGCGCATCATAGATAATTGAAGGGGTACCGAATTGTTTGAAGAGCGCTAGCCGCTCATCAGTTGTACGACCAGCCTCGCGCCAGGGCCTTGCGCAAAGGCTATCACTATAAGCATCGCCAACGATAACGTGTAAATCAAGATCACTGAACTGATCCTGTTCGCCGCGTCCAAAGCTGCCAGCAAGCCATGCAGCAACAAAACGCACATCTTCTTGCAATGCTTTGGTAACCTGGGCCAGAAGGTTGTCGCGCGCAGTTGTGTATTGCTCGCTATATGACATGATATACTCTCTTTCTCACTATATCTTTATACGTGGGTAACTGCGCCCACTGATGGCAATGACCTTCGCATGATAAAGCAGCCAATCGAGCAGTGCCATCGCCAACACCTCGTCACCCAGCAGGGTTCCCAACGTTCAAGCCTCCCGGGCCTTCCCTTGATCCCAATAAGCATATCTCACACAAGTAAAAACTTAACGATTGTTCATTGCCTGGAGGCTGTAGTACACGACTATTGCTAGACCAAGAAGCTCGATAAGTATGCAAGCAAGCATGGAAAAAGTAGGGAATTGAAGGTTATACACAATCGTGCAAAAAACGGCGGCCCAAGCGATAAAGAGGCCTATAATAATACCTATTGTTGGGTTTTTAGGCATAAATTTCATGAGATGCTCCATTCATACACATTCATCTGTATAGTACACGTTTCGTAAGCAATAGTGGAGGTGCCTATAGGGAAAACGATAGCAATCAAAGCAAAGAGAAGGTGCTGGGAGCTGCCGCCGATTGAGCAGCAGACAGATATGTGGCAGAGGAGCATGGCATGGATACAAAGTTATAAACATACCGCCGACAAAACAGTAGAATAGCCAGTAAACTGGTCTTTTGAGATGGAATGATCATAAAAGAAGAGGCATAAATTTCTGACGTAGACCGAATATCCCACTGAGTGTTTTAACAGATCGCTGGCATCCGTTTTGGCCTCAGCAGAAGTGGCAAATGTCGCGATTTCAAGTTCCACGCCATATGACTCCTGCCAGCCAATAAGCTTTCCTTCAGGTTGATAGGTGACGCAGCATGCCCAACCATAACTATAATTGATACCGCTCACATGCCTGTCCTTGGTGCGAAAAGCGCTAAACACGGTTAGCGCTGTATATGGAGGTCGAACCTGTGGGGTTACAGACGGTGCGGACACAAGGAACGCTGGGTAGCGATTTGATGGAGAAACTGATTGCGACGCTGATGGCTGACGAAAAAATTGGTTGACAATAGGAGCATACAGGACAAGAAATACCACAATGCTAAAAATGCTGGTAAATAGACATGTGTAGAAGATTAATTTTATGCGCTTTTGATGACCAGTTTGATCAGATGACATCGTTTCTCTCGCTTTCTCGCGTATCTATCATGAATGTAGAGTTAAGCGAGCAGGTATGTCAATCTCTTTTCTATCCCTGAGCATCGCTATGTCTATTTCTTTGATACCATGTCCCTGCGCATTTAGCTAGAACGGTCGGGTAGCAAGATTTCTCTGGAATGGGAGGAATGGCGACCAAACACTCCTCTCATTGCTGCTATGCCAGCCAAATACCTTTCTGGATTTGGCCAATTCTATCTTCCATTCACATATTTGTCTGATCGGTTTTCTTTTTGATTGTGTTTTCTGATTGTTCCTATAAAATAAAGCTGGAAGCGGGTTTTATGGTCCTGCTTCCAATCTTCATGTTAGTCGGGGTGAGAGAATTTGAACTACTCACAGTCCCCTTTTCCAACGACTTCCACTTGCCTCGATTGTCCTCCCAGACGGATTGGCCTATTAATTTTGTCTAAGTAAATCGAGTCTTAATAACCTATGTTGAAAGTTTCTGGCCCCATTTTTGCCCCCAGTTTTTGTAGCGGCCTGGTCATTCCCTTGCTGCTTTTTCAAGAATTAAACATTAGACATAACAATATAACAATTTTATAGTATCCACATCCATTAGAGATGAAACAAGGCCTTTCATTAGTTTGACTTCAATATAGTATATAGATCGATTCCTTCACAGTACCTTGATTTCTGCACCCTCAAGGGTAACTTCGTACCCTAGCTTTTCTGATAATACACGGCAAACAGCGGACGCAAGGTCAGCTCGTACCGGCTCGTCCTTTTCCATTTTTTCAAGCGTTGGACGTGACACACCAGATAGGCGGTTAAGTGCAGAAATATTTAGTGCAGCCTTGATACGAAGCTCTCTCAACCTGGACATAATTACTCCTAAGACAAAATACTTTTTGTCCATATCTTAGCACAATTGTAAAGCTATTCGCGATAATTGTAAAATATTGTAAAAATTAGCAAAAAAACTATTGATTTTCCTAACTTTATAAATTATCATAACAATGTTGCTATAAAAAGTTTTTAGCCATAAGAGGGGAGGTTCATTACTATTTGCCTCACAGCTAAAAATCAGGAAGGAGTATAAAGAACTGGCTCCGTCTTGCACACGGAACCAGCTTACCAGGACCAGTCACACTCATTCAAATGAACAGTCAAGCCCCATGAGATTGTATGCTCATGAGATGCCGTGAGTCAAGAAAGAGACATCTATGAGCACCATCTTACAGCCTGGTCATTCGACATTCACAGATACCATCAAAGGAGGCCAATACTAATGCCTTCGACCACCATGCTAGTGTTGTGTTCAAAACGATACCTTGAGACGATTGTGGAAGAGTTTGAGGACTGGCGGGACGAGGGGATCAAGGTGACACTCTACGGCATCACGCCAAAGGCCAATGACGGCTTTGTGCTCATCTCATGGAGCAAATCCGTTCCAGAGGCGTTTCATACAAAACTCCAAAAAGATGATGATATCTTTGATTATCTCACCTATAGTCCTGTATCTGAATAACGGTGCAGGGAAGGAAGGCATCTTTCTTCCCTGTTGCATCCTGCGAAATACTTGCTCATATCATGATGCGTTATCGCAAGGAAAAAACCTACATTATAGAAAATCTCCCTTTACCATATCAGTTCGAGAAATTAAACATCAAAGGAGCGCATAATGCAACCTAACTATTCAGGCAATTCCATAGTGATTACTGTTGGATACGTTCGCCGTTCAAGTGAGCGGAAGGTAGGGAACTGATGCCGCGTCAAAAATCTCATCATGATCGTATCTATCAGACGGTAGGTGAACCTGGACCGGGAAGTATCGTTGTGGGGTACGTCCGCTATAGCTCTGAAATGCAAGATCCTACCACGATAGCAACTCAGAGGCGGCGGATCGTAGAGTTTGCAGAGCGCAAAGGATGGAAAGTTGTTCATTGGTATGAGGAACCAGAACAGAGTGCTAAACACGAGGAAATAGAGCGCCGCCCTGTCTTTGCTCAGTTGCTCAACGATGCAGAAAGCAAACAGTTTCAGGTTGTTTTGTGCTATGTAAATAACCGATGGGCACGTAACACTGTGTCCGCATACACATCTCTTTCTCGCCTGCGCAGTGCTCGCGTCTGGTGGGCAACTTCGGATGGCCTTTGGGACATAGATAAAGTACAGCAAGACGGTTTTGATGTGGCATTTGCCGTGGACACGCAAATGAATGCCGCATATGTTCGCCAGCTTTCTAAGCGTACAATTGACGGGAAAGAAGACCGCGCACGTGAGGGGTACCATAATGGCAATGTGATGTTCGGATATCTTCCCCCCGAATATCAAAAAGCGCCAGATGGAGCTCCTTCGACCTGGCGCCCTCCCCGTACTCCTGTCCGCCCTGATCCAATAACATTTCCTGCGCTTGTGCGTATTGGTGAACTGGCTGCACAAGGATGGACGGATAGAGCGATTGCGGATGAGTTAGATAGCTACTTGTCGCGTACTGCTCGATTTGGTGAACGTCTACTGACCAAGGATACTGTAGCAGGTATACGGCGTTCCTGGTTCCCTCGCGAGTTCGCGCCCGGCTCCAGTTATGGAACAATCGATACACCTTCTGGTGAACTGGTCGAAGGGAAACATCAGGCTGCGTGGTCTTATGATCTATGGCAAAAGATGATTGAGACAAAAGCCAGTCAATACCGGCGCCCTACAAAGGGCGCGCAACGTCGTCCGCATGAGTTCAGCCGTATTATTGTCTGCGCTGCGTGTCGGCGTCCACTGCGTATAATATTGCCTAATGGGATACCGTATTATCAAGACTCCAGTGTCGTAAGAAAGCTTGATTGTTCCATACCCGAACCGCTTTCGATTAGAGAGTCAACGGTCATTTACCAGTTTGGCGACATTCTCCGCAGCATCGACCTGCCAGAATCCTGGCGAAATGCAATTGCCAGGCAGTGTTCATCCGATGCCAAGCATAAAGACGAGTCTACTGATCAGATTAAAGAACGTCGTGCTGATTTAGAAACTGAGCAAAAACGCCTGGTAACGCTCTTTACCAAGGGCTATATCACTGAAAACGATCTTGATACAAAGATGGAGGATATTCTTTCAGAGTTGTTTTCTCTGCCTGTGATTATCGAAAGTAACGCTGAGGAGTCAACGCAGGCGGCAATTGCTGCGGGTGAAACGCTGGTCAATATAGCCGGATATTGGAGTGAGGCACTTGCTGAAGAACGCCGTGATATTGTGTGGTCGCTTCTCATGACCGGGGGATTAGTATATGATCTCGAACGGGCTATTATCATCGGTCTTCTGCCACGTGCCAATATGCTCCCGGCACTTACCCTGGGCTTAGAAAACAGTGGACGCTGGGAACAACGTGACAATAGCTTATGGCTACGATCTGATTTCTTTCCTCCCAAGCTCGAGAGAACAAAGAGAAACCTGCCACCGCCCTTAACTGGCCTGGAGCCTGGGCAGCGGCCGGAGGTCGTACGCCTGTTAAGTGAGGATAAGATGTCCCTTCGCCAGGTCGCTGACATCCTGGGTACCTCTCGCGAAACGATACGTCGTGTGGCTCTGAGTGAGGGCATTGAGCTACAGACAAGCCAGAAACTCACCCTGGCGGAACGTGAAGGCGCTCTTGCGCTATTAGATGCGGGATTGTCTCTGAGGCAGGTTGCCAGGCAATACGGGGTCAGTCCAGAATCCATACGCCGACTGGCAAAGCGGCATAATTAGCGGTGGAACAATAAAAAAGAGAGGGATACGTTGTTGTCAACGTGTCCCTCTCTTTACGCCAAAACGGAACCGACGGGATTCGAACCCGCGATCTTCTGCGTGACAGGCAGACATGTTAGGCCACTACACCACGGCTCCAGAAGCTCTGCGCGCCAGTACTGGTAGTACCGTCTCGCGTGAATAGATAATACCAGACATTACCCCTGATGTCAAATGTTTTTTCCCCGAATTTTGTAGCGAGCTGCGTTTTTCTAATTTTTAGAACTAATTGAATTGTTGCTATAAATTGCAAACTGCGCTTGCTTGTTTTTTTCGTGCACAGAGTTTGTTAGAAACAAGGTATAATAACAACAGAAGTTCATTCAAGATAGTACGCAGTACATCATTTGGAGGCATTTGTGACGAACACACTGCCCAGGCCTGACCCCGAGTCAGCTGGACAAAGACAGAAAAGAGGGTCGCTTATGACCATCTCCTGCCGTATTTGTCAGGCAGTCTACGCT
Source organism: Dictyobacter kobayashii (assembly GCF_003967555.1). Taxonomy (GTDB): domain Bacteria; phylum Chloroflexota; class Ktedonobacteria; order Ktedonobacterales; family Ktedonobacteraceae; genus Dictyobacter; species Dictyobacter kobayashii. The sequence continues at coordinate 4,107,652 of NZ_BIFS01000001.1, read as the reverse complement.
CCTTCGCAGGAACACCATTATCTTTTGCAGGCTCCCCGATGGCGCTGGAGTCGGCATTTATGAGTATGTGTCACTTTTGCTTTCGTTGTCGTCGACCTGCCTGCCCACAGTGTTGGGACAATGTCCATGGGGTGTGTGGTGAATGTTGTGTGGAGGCCAATCTGCCGTTCCGCGCGCAGACGGCCCCTTTGCGCGGGGTGCTCTTTGCCACTACACGCCAGGCGCAATTGCGCCGCAAACATGCCACACCAGTACGCCTGGTGTGTGTGCAACCTGGACGCTTCCAGGGGATCGCTCCCATCGATACAGCAGAAACCAGACCTATGCAAAATGCGAACATAGCCCGGCTCATCCCACAGGCTGACCCATCGTCTACATCTACAACCAGGGCACAAGGGCTGACAGAACATGCGGCCGCACAGCAGATCGAACGTCTACCAACACGTCCTCCTCAGACCAGGTCTGCCACCTTCCATCCAGAGAAACGCCCTACATATACGCAAAGTCAGATACAAACACATATCCCTCCGAATAGTCAGACGAAAACAACGCCGGCAATTGATGAGATTGATACACGCCCACCGCGTGCTCGAACTACTATAAACCTGGATACATCTACGACACAGGAACAAGCAGCATATAATGGCCGTAAAGGTAAGCATATAGGATCAACCCTGGAGTCACTTATCACTGTACTGCTCCTCATTATTCTGCTGGTGATTGTAGCCGTGATCATCGTAGCTCTCTTCTCTAACACCGCCAATACCGCTATCGATCGCTTCGTGCACATCGATGTACGGGCAGAGCTAGCGTATCTCTGGCAACTGATTAAACAGCTTCATCCATAGGTAGGCGTTTTGCGTGATGTAACTATGAAGATGGCGCTGGTTGAAGTGCGCCACACGCAAATTCGCCCGTCTGTTAGCCCGATTGGTTAGCAGATACTGTCAATCAGCGTAAAATACGGTACAATAAATGGTATTACCAAAAAAATTATGTTCCAGGTCAAAGGAGAAGAGTGCATGTGCTCGTGAGCAACCAGGCAGGATATCGCAGGCTTGCTTATGTCCGGTATCTGTGTGGGAGCACAAAGACCTGCTATGGAGTAAGCATTATGGGGTTTGATATCTTAGTCGATGGCTACAATGTGATTAAAAATAACGCGATGTTTAAGTATGTGGAAGGAAAAAGTCAGGCGGAGGCGCGTAATCTTCTTATTAAGCAATTGAAAAATCGCTATCGCAATACAACTGATCGCGTCGTGGTGGTCTTCGACGGCAAGGGAAGCCGCGAACAGATGCTGCATGTTGACCATATCTGCGTCATCTATTCACAATTTGGCGAGACCGCCGACAGCGTGATCGCTCGCCTGGCCGAGGAGGCCAACCATAAAGGGGTGGAAGTGATGATGTATAGTGATGATGGTGAGGTCAAACGCAATGTGATCCAACAGGGTGGTCATGCCCTCACAACCCACGGCCTGGTCTCCGCCCTCAATGCCGCACCCCAGGATATCGCCCTCCGCTCCGAACATCGCCAGGAGATGCGCCGCGTCTATGGTATCGATCCTACCTACAAGTATCAGCAAGATAATGAAGAGGCCAGCAAACCTTTCCAGAAAAAGAAAGGGAAGTCCTCGCGCCGTTATAAATCACTCCGCATAGATAGAAAAACATTAAAATAAGCGCCCGCTTCGTTAACATCTTGTTGCTGGAAGCGAGCGATTATTTAAGCGGTAGACTCTTCTAGTGAAGCGAGCAGTTACTTCTGAGCTACTTCAACACGGCTGGTCTGTTTGCGCAGTGCAGGCGATGGCATAGGCACTTTGCCCAGGCGAGCTCGAGTGACATACGTAAAAGCTTCGATGACGATCTTGCGTGACATCTTAGACTGACCCACACGACGATCCATGAAGGTTATAGGAATCTCAGTGATGCGGAAACCCTGCTTCATGACACGATAGGCCAGTTCAATCTGGAAGGCATAACCCTGCGACTGAATGGTGTCCAGATCGATACTCTCCAATACCTCGCGCCGATAGCAGCGGAAGCCAGCGGTACAATCCTTCACCGGAATGTGCAGCATAAAGCGAGCGAAGATATTTCCACAGCCACTGATGCAGCGGCGAATGAATGACCAGTTAGGGGTGCTACCACCTGGGATGTAGCGGGAACCAATCACCAGGTCGGCTGTCTCGATAGCTTTTAAGAAGGCAGGCAGATATTTGGGATCATGCGAGAAGTCGGCATCCATTTCGAAGGCGGCATCATAGTTGTGCTCAATCGAATATTTGAAGCCAGCAACATAGGCTGTACCCAGACCCAGCTTGCCAGCGCGATGTAATACATGGACGCGGGGATCCTCTGCAGCGAACTGATCAGCCAACTGACCAGTTCCATCAGGTGAGTTATCATCAACGATCAAAAGATCTGACTGCGGTGCGTACGAGAAGACCGTCTCCAGCAATGGACGCAGATTATCGTACTCATTATAGGTTGGAATAATAATCAAGGTTTTCATACAAACTTTTCTCCTGTGCTTGTGGATGCTGACGTACCCATTGTTGCATACGTCAAATCATCGTGTATAGGCTGTGCAACTCCGTGCTTCTGCTTGTGTTCATCCCAGTCGCTATCCAATGGACCCGGGTTGCGCCGACGCTGTAGCCAGCGAATCCGCAAGAGGGCCATCACGCCTATCAGCAAGCCAAACCAGAGGGTGCAGAGGCGAATAAGCAAGGTCGCCGCGCCTCCCAGCGTCGCTGATGTTGTCACCAATAAATGCGTGAGACCTAGCATACTGCCATCTGCAGTTCCCAGGCCGCCTGGTAAGCCCGAAGCTGACCCAATCAGTGAGGAGACCGCTAAAATGAACATAGATTTAATAAAGAGATCGGGTCCCGCGGCAATGCCTAGCCCGCTATAAACAAAATATAATGCGGCACATTCTCCAGACCAGGAAATGATACCAATACAAATGGCCAGTAACAATGGCCGCCATTGGAGCAAGGTATAAGTGCTCTCATAAAATTCACGTACCAGGTGGACAAATTTAGACACTAGCGGAAGGCGTTCACCCTTTTGTAATAGGGACAGGACCAGTGGACGATTCTGGATGAGAATAATCCCTCCTAAACCTAGAACAAGCAAGAGAAGCAAGATCTCCCAACCAATGCCATAGAGAAAGAGACCAGCTGCTGCCAATACAAGCATCGCGATCCCATCGCTCAACCGCTCAGCCACGATAATGGGAGAAGTACGGCTGATCGGTACACCTGTTGAGCGCTTGAGGAGATAGGATTTGAGGAGTTCGCCCACTTTTCCGGGAGTGATTGCCATTGACAGTCCAGCCAGAAAAATCCATAAGCTTTCTCCACCAGAGATCGCTATCTTCAGACGCTTCAGATAATACTGCCATTTTATAAAGCGCCCGGCATAATTTACCAGGGTAAACCCTAAAATCAGTGGGATATATACCCAGCGAAAATGTGTAAGCGCCTCCACCATACGCGGAAGATCCGCATATAATGCAATCGCGATGATAACAATAAAGGCTAGCACGAGCGAAAATATAATACCAGTACGCATTCTACGAGTAAACAAACATACGCTCCATGACTACGACTGTGGCAGCAGGTAAAGGACAGTGATGACAGTGATAACACATAACAAAACGGCTGCTAGTATATGGCGGTCACGCAAGAGTATCTCATCAGGACTTCCGCCGTCCATACGCATATAGACCAGGTAGAGATAACGGAACACTCCGTACAATACAAATGGGACCGTAATCATTAAGCGATGGTTTCCTGTCTGTCCCTGAACTGTATAGAGACTATACGACATTAATGTACCAGAAACAACGATGGTAATCATCTGGTCTAGCATAGGTATACTATACTCTTTTAAAATCTTGCGATGACTACCAGCCTGTCCCTGCAGTAGTACTAATTCGTGGCGCCGCTTCCCAAATCCCATGAAAAGAGAGAGGAAACAGGTTACCAGATATAACCAGGGTGAGATTACAACAGGAATAGCTACCGTTCCTGCAATAATCCGTAAGACAAAACCCGCCGCGATACAAAAAACGTCGATCAACACCACATGCTTCAAACGGAAACTGTAAAATACCATCATAACCAGATAAGCAAGAATGCTGAGGGCAAACAGGACGTTCGCTCCCCGAGCGATTTATAAATGTCGGGCGGTGATGGAATGAGAAAAAGGGTGGCCGTTAGCAGACAACAAATGCCCAATAGACCAATCAAGGCGACCTTCGCCCATGCGGTTGGTAGGGTGCCGGAGGCAAGCGGCCGAAAACGCTTGGTCGGATGCAAACGGTCCTTTTCAATGTCAAGCAGATCGTTTAAAACGTATATCGTGCTGGAAACAAAACAGAATGTAATAAAGGCCACGATTGCTCGGATTAAAGGATAGAATTGAAACAATTGGCTGGCAAAAACTAGACCTATAAAAACGGCGCCGTTTTTCGTCCACTGTTTAGGTCTCATCAATGCAATCAGGGCTTTGACCCGGGTAAAAAAGTTCGCTGGCGTCGGATTGGGATCTTCCACTATTGGGGCAAGTGGGGCCTGCTCATCCTCTTTTGTTACATATTGACTATCGTTGTTTGTGATAACTTTCTCCAAGAGTTTGATTTCCCTTCAACGCGTACTAAACATACGTGAAAACGTGTACCTGACATCATGGAACGTACCGTTGTAGGGTGAGGTAACACAGCGACCAAAAGTACAGGTCCGCTTACTAGTAGATGCGTCGCTCTAAATCTGCTACCCGGTGTAGCGTGATACGATGCTTATCCGTGCTGATATATTTTTTATCGGTGAAGTAACCCAATACCTTATTGACGCTTTCACGCGAGGCTCCAACCATCGAGGCCAATTCTTGTTGTGTGAGTCGCACTTCTATGCGAATGCCATCATCAACTTTTTTGCCATGGGTGTCCGATAATTCAAGCAATTTCTTGGCCACGCGCCCATAGACATCCAGAAAAATAAGGTCCTCAACCTGCTGGTCCGTTTTGCGTAGACGCTCACAGAGCACCTCCATTACACGAATAGCAATCTTAGGATTTTTCATGATCGCTTTATGGAAGTCGCTGCGCTGCAAGGTGTAACATTCTACTTTTTCCAGGGCAATAGCATCGGCTGAACGAGGAAGACCATCCAGCAGGGCAAACTCACCAAAATAATCACCTTTACCAAAGACAATTAACGAGATCTCTTGTCCATCCGGGCTGATCAGGCAAATCTTGACCTTGCCTTCTTTAATTACATACATGACCTGCCCTGGATCATCACGATGAAAAATAACTTCTCCGGACCGAAAGGTTTTTTTTCTGGCTGCCGCTGATAGTTCTTGCACCTCATCATCACCCAGCCCGTGAAAAATATTAACCTGTTGGAAATAGGTAAATTCGTTCTCTGTTTCCATCTCTTCTGCTTCCTTTGTGGCCCAATAATGCATTTTGCGACTGTGCGCTCATCATAGCATAACCATGTGCTACATGCAATTATACTCACCTCGCCTGCAGTGCGCATACCAGGGCTTTTTCATGTTCGTCCAGAGATTGCGGGGAGATCACCAGCAAGCGATACGATAGACCTTCTTTCAGGTGTGGAGTGTGTGTGGTGGGCGACCGCAGGCGCCAAAGAGGAACATGAAAAAGCCCTGGCTCATACAAGCGATGCTTGCGTGGCGTATAGATGAGCAGTATACTAATGGGTGATCTACACGCTCCGACCGCGCAATATCTTCGTTGGTATAGTCACTTTTTACCGTGGTGTGCTATAATATCTGAGTACGCAAGTCGGAATTAACTACTCTCTCTATACCTATAGAAGAAGAGTTCATTTTATTATCTTTCTAAAGAAAAGAGCGACGGAGAACTACCTGTCTCTGTCGCGAATGAGGATACGAAACATGGCGGAAACTATTACAGCCGACATGGTGATACATGATGTCGTGACCAAATTTCCCGCAACCGTGAAAGTCTTTCACGGACATGGTCTGCCTTGTACCGCCTGTGCAGTAGGTGCGCGCGAAAGTGTGGCAGGTGGCGCCAAAACCCACCGTTTTCCTCCTGAGAAGCTGGATCTGCTGATCAAGGATTTGAATGCCGCAGCTCATGGTGAGCCAACGTCCATTACACCAAAGAAGGCTCCTGTGGGTCGTGGTGTACCTTTAACAATGGCATCTGGGGCACCTGATCGCAAAATCAAACAAGTCATTGCCATTATGAGCGGTAAAGGTGGCGTCGGTAAGTCGCTGGTCACCGGTCTGCTGGCTGTTTCTTTGCGCCGCCAGGGGCAGCAAGTTGGTATTCTGGATGGTGATATTACCGGTCCAAGTATTGCTCGTATGTTTGGTACCAGGGGCCAGCCGACCAAATCGGCGAATGGCGGTATTGAGCCACTACGCAGCAAAGGAGGCATCAAAGTAGTATCAATGAATATGTTCCTTGAAAAGGAGAGCGATCCCGTCGTCTGGCGTGGCCCGATGATCTCCAGCGCCATCAAACAATTCTATAGCGATGTAGATTGGGGCAATCTGGATTATCTGCTGGTTGATCTGCCTCCAGGAACATCTGATGCACCGATGACCGTGATGCAGGCACTCCCACTGGATGGCGTGGTGGTGGTTTCTTCGCCTCAAATGCTGGCAACAATGATTGTTATGAAATGTATTAATATGGTCCAGCAGTTGAAGGGCTCCATCGTGGGTGTGGTCGAAAATATGTCTTATTTCGAGACCCCCAAGGGTGAGCGTTATGAGATCTTTGGCCCCAGCAATGGTACCGATCTGGTCACGATGACTGGTGCTCCCCTTCTGGGAACTTTGCCTATCGATTCTGCTCTGACCACTCTGTGCGATGCTGGTCGCGTTGAAGAGTATTATGCTGAAGCCTACGAAGAATTGGCTGCGAACTTCACAAATACCCTGCGCATCAAGCGCTAAGCAAGTCTGTAGTCATAGAAAAAGAGGTATCCATGTCGTGGATACCTCTTTTTCTATGACTGGTTGCTACTTTCTATGCAAGGTATATTGTGCCTTTGCGTACAGGCGCTGACGCGCCTGAGATTTTTTATTTTGTAGTGCCGATGGTGCGCCGGGCGCACCATCGGCACTACAAAATAATGAGATGCTCAGATGTGAGTATATATTTTTGCATTACAAAATGGGATCCGATGCTCAGATGCGATTTGAGATATTCAAGTTCGAAAACATCTATTTAATGATAATTGCAGCAAATGCTCATGTGAGCATTTGCTGCAATTATCATTAAATAGATGTGCGGGCGCGTCAGCGCCCGCCTGCAGGCGATTGGCTAGGAGAATAGAGGGGTATTCTGTGCTACACTGGGGTAAATGCAATTAAGAAGAGGTGCCGTATGTTAGATCAGTCCAGTTTTTATGAGTCACTGCCACGGAAAAGAATGGGCGCTGGAGCACTATTCTATGATCAGGCATATAAGATATTGATCGTAAATCCAACCTATATCGATCATTGGTTGCTTCCTGGTGGAACCGTTGAGATGGATGAATCACCACAACAGGGCTGTGTGCGCGAAATTGCGGAGGAGATCGGGCTGACCATCACGCTAGAGCGCTTGCTCTGTGTAGAATACCTTTCACGTATAGAGGGTAAGAATGAATCGCTACAGTTTATTTTCTATGGCGGTATGCTGACCCCTGATCAGATTGCCGCTATCAGGCTACAAGAACAAGAATTAAGTGAATATGCCTTTGTGTCACTGGAAGAAGCACTGCCCCTGCTCTCCCCCAACCTGGCAGGCCGCTTGCCTCATGCTGTCCAGGCACTGTCAAGGAGGCAAACTGTGTATCTGGAAAATGGCCAGCCACTTTTTCTTTAGCAGAAGATCTATGCTTACGGCTTTGTTGATGCCCGATTGCATTTGCCCGGATCATAAAACAGACAGGGCCGTCCATTATTGCTGTGAACGGCCCTGATTGCTGCTATCCTGACGTTATATACTGCGCACAAAGGAGCCCAGGACTTTGCAGAAGGTGGTGTGGGCGGCCAGATTGGCCAGTGCTTTGCGAACATGTGGATCGTCACGGTGTCCTTCGAAGTCCAGGTAGAAGACATATTCCCAGGCGCGCTGCCGCGAGGGACGCGATTCCAGCTTGAGCAGGTTGATCTGGTTTTCGGCCAGGAAGGCCAGGCATTTGTTGAGCGAGCCGGGCTGGTGGGCGGTAGCCATGACCAGCATGGTTTTGGCCTGACCTTCGCGGCGTGGCGCTGGCTCTCGACCCAGGGCAATAAAGCGCGTATAGTTGTCCTTGATGGTCTGGATGCCACGCGCCAGAATATCCAGTTGATAGAGCTCGCCGGCACCTGCACTCGCGACGGCAGCGACACCGACGAGTTGCTCTTCACGTACCATTTTGGCACTGCCCGCGGTATCATAAGTGGCAACGATTTCAGCTCCCAGTTCACGCAAAAAGACATCTGATTGGGCCAGGGCCTGTGGATGCGAGATGACGCGTTTGATATCGCTGATCTGCTGACCCGGTAAGGCTAACAGACAATGGTTCACGGGATGTCCGATCTCACCGATGACAAAGAGATCATGCTGGCGCAAAAGATCATAGACATCATTGATACTGCCTGCCTGGGAGTTTTCAACCGGGACCAGTCCATAATCGACCTCACCGGCGGCCACCGCATGGAAGACATCGCCGAATGCGCGATAGGGGACAGGCTCGGCGTTAACCTGTAACTGGGTACCAAAATAGTCACGAACCGCCTCATCACCAAATGCGCCGAGTTCTCCCTGGAAAGCTACTGTAGTGACATGAGGATCTGTTGGAGATCCCTGGGCATGTTCTGCTTTTGTTGTCTGTGCCATACACACATCTCCTATCACCCTGGCAAGAATGTCATGTCACTCAGATCATTATACAAAGGATAAACTCCAAGAGCGGTACCAACATTTGCAGAGTGTATCAGTTATCATTTCCATCGCTTATGGTGCCGATTGTGCCAGTTAATGTTAGGATTGTCAAGCTCTCCTCCACCAACATAAAAAAAACAGGCTTCCATTTAATTGGAAGCCTGTTTTTGACAATGATGCCTGGTTCTTGTAGTTCCTGCTGAACCAGGATCATAGATTTTTTGCTTACTTACTGTACTTTGTAGTGATCCTTGTGGTAGTAGGACATGCCTTTACCAAGGACTCTCACTGGGTACAGGTCGGTTAGCCAGATTGGCTCATTGCAAGAAGCGCAAATGTGCTTGGTCTGGTGGTTAACGGTCTCGCGGTTCGCCAGCGAGGCACGGGCGGTTTTTGAAAGTTCACCCTTCTTAGGCATTGTGATATTCCCCTTTCGCCTAAAATTGTCTTGTTAGAAGTCTGTTATGTGGCTTCTACAGATTAGAACAAATGTAGTCCACATATTGTTCCCGGTGCGTAATCAATCGGTCCATCCATGCACACCACATCTTTTTCTGCTGCTGGAGTGCTCAGACGCCAATCTCTATTGTTCGATCCGCCCTGAGAATACTGCAATAGTATAACATAGGAGATTGCTTCATACAATCGGGTCGTTCTGATCCGTAAAACCTTTGTCTGGACAATAAATTATTATACACTATATCAAAAAGAATCACCATAGCCCCCATTTTGATGTCCAACATCAGGGCTTTTTTACTGTTCCTCTTTGGCGCCTGCGGCGCCGGGTTGGGTGTGTGGAGAGTGCGGTGGGCGGCGGCGGCCGCCCACCGCACTCTCCACACAGGAAAGAATGCACCTCTTCTCGCTTGCTCGTGATCTCCATGTTTGCAGGAGAGAGGAGGCAGCCGCCACTCACCACACTCTCCACACAGGAAAGAATGGACATCGTATCGCTTGCTCGTGATCTCTGGACGAACAGTAAAAAGCCCTGATGCCACACTCAGTGCTATTTTTAAAGGGCTGACGCCCTCTGTACTCCCATTAATCCGGCAGGCGCAGGCCACTGCGATATTCGCCTGGTAGAAGACCACAGGAGGCTTTGAAGATGCTATAGAAGCGGCTGACAGAGCCAAAGCCGGCCGCGAGAGCGATGGTAGCCACATTGGCGTCGGTGGTAATTAAGAGGCGCTGGGCATGCGCTAAGCGGTAGCGTGTAATATAATCAAGCATACTCATACCGACATGCTTACGGAACAAGCTCATGGCATAATTGGGATGCAGGTGGGCGGCCTCGGCGATATCTTCTGTATGCAACGGCTCAACATAGTGTTCAGCGATGAAGCAGGTCATTTGATCGATCTTACTTAATAAATGCGGCTCCATAGCCTGTAATGGTTCTGATGAGTGGGTCCCACTGTCTGCAGTCAGGGTCAGCGCAAGTCGACGCACACAGGCCTCAACCTCAAGCAATACAATCTGATTCTGTTCATCAGTCTGCCCCCACAAATCAGTACGCCACTGCTGAAATTGCGACTGCAGTAACGCGACCTCACCCGGTCCAACCAGGCATTCACAGCGCAACACACGTTGCATAAAAGCAGGCGGCAAGCGCCACTGCAAAAACGAAGAGAATGGGATAGTGAGCCAATGAAACCTGGTCTGCTCCTGCACCTGGACCACTTGATGGGGCAACGTAGCCCAGAAAAAAGCCAGTTGACCAGCCTCCAACACAACACGCGTCCCCCAAAGAGATAGGTCATGGCCCCACTCTCAACAAAATTTAACTCCACCTCATTGTGCCGATGGGCGCTCGACATCAGCGGCTGCCGCATCTGTCCATGCGACAGACCCAGCACAGTCATATCAGTATTTAACAATTCAGAATGCGATGCCATAGCAGTACTACCTACTACTTCTCTCCAAAACTATATCCAACTTTCTCTTGCGTACCCCCACCAAACCACAGACTCCCCTCTCCCAAACTTCTCTCGTTTATGAGGTGGTGGGCAGGTGGCCGCAGCCACCTGCCCACCACCTCATAAACTCCGCCCGAGCGCAGCAGGCGCGAGACCCCAGCCCACTGGCATGTTCACAAATGGCTTTAATCAGCCAATTGTGAACACTCAACCCAACCTGAGAATCTGAGACAAATAACATTCAGAACGAGACGATTATTCTTATTTTATCAAGTATAGTCTGCTTAAGGAGTTCAGATCAATACAGAGTTGTACACGATAGGAGTATTCTATGACCACTTCAAATGAGCGATCAACAAGCAAAACAACCCAATCCGCATATCATCTGAGCGAGGAACAAATCCGCTTCTTTGATGAGAATGGCTACCTGATTCTACGCCAATGGATTCCCCAGGATTTGTTGAAACGCCTGCAGGATGCCGGTGAGAACTGGATTAAGAAGGGTAACAGTATCGATGCCAGCGATCCTCTCTATGAGGACTATACTTTTGCCCAGCGTGCACATGGGCGCGTAATGTTCAGGGTAGATTATGTACACAACAAGGGAGAGGCCGCATCACTAGAGCTACTTGGCAGTCCCTATGTACTTGGCGTGGCAGAGAGCCTGTGTGGCACAGATTTTGTGCCTACCTATGAATCCATGGTCTTTAAAGAAAAAAATGATGGGGCCGCGATTCCCTGGCACCAGGATGCAGTCCATCCACGCAAGCATCGTATCTTCAATTTTGATCTCTACCTGGATGCCTCGCACGCCGATGCGGGAGCCTTGCATGTCGTACCTAAAACTCAGGTGCAGCGGCAGGATCTCTGTGCAATCACTGATCAATGGGGCTGGAATCCACCTGATGCCGTTGTGGTAGAAATGGAACCAGGCGATGTGCTGCTGCACGATGTAATGGTCGTCCATGGATCAGAAGAGGTCGAGGGCAAAGCCTTACGCCGCACAATTTATTACGAGTTCCGCGCCGCCGAAGAGATCCTTGAAGATGGTCCCTGGGACCAGGAATGGATTGACCGTCGTCTGCGCTTGATCCCGCCCGCCCTGCAGCACTTTGCCAGCAGGTATCCCGATGCCGCACAGTTCCAATGGAACGTCTCACCCGGCTTGCGCCCGGCAGTCAATGATGAAGAAACGGCCCTCAAAGTAGCCCATATCAATCATATGGGAGGCTCCTACTGCTCCTCCCTCTCTAAGCCAGGCAAAAAATAAATTTCGCTGATAAAAAAGCCACAAGAGACAATTGTTTCTTGTGGCTTTTTTATCAGGAATATACATATAATTGTGGCTTAATTTCAGTTGCGTTAAAGGCGGACGGAGTATATAGTTATGGAAAACGAGCAAAGTAGGTGCTAGGAGCATTGCCACCTACAGTGGCAATCTCTTCTCCTCTTTTGGGCTGAACAAGAGAGAGGTGTGGTTTTATCTGTGAGGTATTGAAGATCGACCATATCCATCCATTGCTCATTCGGGCAACGGGACATGGGAGACGACAAATGTGCGTCACCGACGCCTACGGGTTCCCCAAGCAGCACAAAGGCCGGAAAGGGACCTATCTCGGGTATCGAACAGGTGATATGGTCAAGGTGATCACGCCGAAAGGAACCTTTCAGGGGCGCATCGCGATTCGCTCCCGTCCATCATTCCGCCTGGGGAAGGTCGATATTCATCCGAAATACATGCGCCGTCTGCATCGGGTAGACGGCTATGAGTATCACTAAGAAAGGAGTGCGTGATGCTCCTCCCCATGGGTCAACCGAGGGGTCCCCGCATCACGCGAATTGCTAGATGGAGATATCGGCAACGGTAAGCTATGATTCACGAGCGATAGTGATTAATGGGCAGCGCACATTGCTATTATGTGGGGCCATCCACTATCCCCGGAGTACGCCAGATATGTGGCCGGAGTTGCTGCGCCAGAGCAAAGAGGCGGGACTGAATACGGTTGAAACATATGTATTCTGGAATCTGCATGAGCAAGAAAGAGGCGTATTTGATTTTTCGGATCGCCTGGACCTATTTCATTTTTGTGAGTTGGCGGAACAATACGGCCTGCATGTGATTCTACGCATCGGCCCATACATTTGCGCTGAGACAAACTATGGAGGTCTGCCAGCCTGGTTACGCGAGGTACCGAATATCGCGATCAGAACATATAATCAGCCCTTTATGCGTGAGATGGAGCGCTGGGTACGTTTCCTGGTCGATTATATACGTCCTCTGCTGGCTTCTCATGGCGGTCCGATTATTCTGGCTCAGCTAGAAAATGAATATGAGAATGTTGCCAGCCGCTATGGCGCGGAGGGGCAGCGCTACCTGCGCTGGGTAAGTGAGCTTGGCCAGGCGCTCAATCTGGGTGTGCCGTTGGTGATGTGCGTAGGGGCGACAGAAGGGGCGATTGAGACCATGAATGGCTTCTATGCCCACCCAATGCTGGAACAACATATACTCAATCATCCCGACCAGCCAGGCATCTGGACCGAGGCTTGGCCAGGTTGGTACGATACCTACGGTTATCCCCATCATATTCGTACACCTCAGGATGTTGCATATGGCGTGGCTCGCTTTATCGCGGCTGGCGGCACAGGGGTGAATTATTATATGTGGCATGGCGGGACCAACTTTGGGCGCGAGGCCATGTATCTACAAACAACCAGTTATGATTTCAATGCGCCGCTGAATGAGTTCGGTCAGCCAACAACTAAATCGCAGCACCTGGCTGGTTTACATCGTGTGCTCCATGATTATGCTGGCCTGCTACTCGAGCAGGAACGGCCTCAGCCGCAAGCACTGGGTGAGCAGCAATGGGCCTATAGCTATGCCAACGACACCCATTCCCTAACATTCCTTTGCAATGATGGCCCCCTTCCCATCAACTGCCTGCTGGGTGAAGAGAAGATAGAGCTACCTGCGCATGCCGTCTTACTGGTAGGTGATGGGACGATACTGTATAACACAGCCGAGGTAGATGCGACCCATACGCTGCAGCGGACCCATCAGCCACTGGAACAGGCAATTAAGCGGATTGACTGGTACGCCGAGCCATTGCCCGAGCACTGGCCCGTGGAGCTTCGCTCAGCTACCACGGCGCCACAGCCAGTTGAGCAGCTATCGCTGACCCATGATCGCACTGACTACTGCTGGTATAGCACAACCTTTTCCACCTCTGATGCCGAAGAAGGAACGTTGTCATTAATCGGCTTCGCAGATGTAGCCCATATTTTTGTGGATGGGCAGTTCATTGCGACCTCGCCAACACCGCTGATCGAAAATCGCGGCTCCTTCGAGGGCTCGGCCTTCACCCAATCCTTTCACCTCTCATTGTCGGCCGGCCAGCACGAAATAACAATTCTGAGCTGTGCTGTAGGCCTGATTAAGGGTGATTGGATGATCGATGCCAACATGGTTGAAGAGCGCAAAGGACTCTGGGGCCACGCACGTTGGAACAGTACGGTCCTGGAAGGAAACTGGTCAATGCAGCCCGGGCTGGTGGGAGAACAGGCTGCCCTGTTTGCAGCGGGAGCCGCCCTGGTGCCATGGCAGCAAGAAAGCGATGAGGCCATAAACCAGGCGCTCCGCTGGTGGCGACTGTCATTTAATCGTTCTGAGGCCACTGGACCCCTTACCGTCGATCTCAACGGCATGCAGAAGGGGATGGCCTGGCTTAATGGTCACTGTATAGGCCGCTACTGGCTAACACCAGCCACCGAAGAACAGGCAGACTGGCAAAAGAATATTATCTTTACCCAGGATACTGGTTCTCCTACTCAACGTTATTATCATTTGCCTCAGACGTGGCTACAAGAAGAAAACACCCTGCTTCTTTTCGAAGAACTGGTGGCGATCCCGCCTCAGTAGCCATCTGCCAGTTTGAAACCAGTCCCCAGGCGTAAATAGATTCCACCCCATTTGGGTCAGGGGTAAGCAGTCCAAACTGGACAGGCTTACCCCTGGCGTGCCATCATACAGATGTAGAGTCTTGTCTTCCGCTGCTGTTACAGTTTCGCGGCGGTTGAAGATATACACCACACTTCCCCTCACACTCACCAATAAATGAGAGCTAGCACTAGAAAGATCGTATTTTATGACCACTACTACTATTCGCCAATTGCAGCGGGATGAAATTCCAGAGATCACACGCCTGCTGACCTCCTATGCCTTTCGTTCGACTCCTTCGCTCCCCGAGCGAGCAACATGGCAACAGGAAATGGCTTATCTCGATGAGGCTACCCATTTCGCGGTCTTCGCTGATAAGCAGCCGGTCGCCAGTGCGGCCAGTTCACCGATCATACAGAATATTCGTGGCCAGTTCTATCCAGGCGGTGGACTGTGGGCTGTTACAACACATCCCGCCGGTCGTCGCAAAGGCTATGCCCGTGCTATGCTGACTGCCTTGCTGGCTCGACTCCATGAGGATGGTTGTGCTATTTCTGTCCTCTATCCGTTCCGTGAGTCGTTCTATACACGCCTTGGCTATACGGCTTTCCAGCAACCTAAAGTGGTGCGTTTCTCGCCAGTTGGCTTGCAGCCGCTGCTCAAAAAAGAGTTGGATGGGATGTGGAACTGGTAGAAATGGCCCAGGGCTTTGAGCTGTATCAAGAATATCTGCAAATCCAGCAGCAAAAGATTCATGGCTTCGGTCGCTTTACGCCCAAAATCGCCACCAATCTGCGCGATAAAAATGCTCATTGGCTGGCCATTGCTCGTTCGCACGGCGAAATTAAAGCTATGATGCTCTACAAAATGAAGGGCTATGGCGATGATCTGCAGGTCACCCATTTCTGGTATCATGACATCCAGGGTCGCTACCTGCTACTAGAATGGTTCGCCCGCCATATCGATCATGTTAAAACTATTGAGATCACCCTGCCATCATTTGAGCAGCCCGAAACCTGGT
Organism: Dictyobacter kobayashii; assembly: GCF_003967555.1. Taxonomy (GTDB): domain Bacteria; phylum Chloroflexota; class Ktedonobacteria; order Ktedonobacterales; family Ktedonobacteraceae; genus Dictyobacter; species Dictyobacter kobayashii. The sequence goes on along the minus strand of NZ_BIFS01000001.1, from coordinate 4,091,844 downwards.
GGACCGATCTAAATATCACGGCAACCTCCATTGGCGCTCCGATGGGCCGCGTCGTTGATATTAGTCGACTCAATGGTATGCACACCGGCCCCGGTAGCTTTACAGCCTATGTACATGATGAGCATTGTCCCTGGAACAGTGGCAACTACCGCTTTGAGAGCAATGATGGTCTCCTGCAGATCAGTAGTAGCGCTACCGCAGAGTGTGAGCTCACTATCCAGGCCATCTCAGCCCTCATTTATGGTACCCATGAGCCCGCGACCTTCGCGTTCCGCGACTGGGGCAACCCATCGGCGCAACTACAAACAACCATGCAGAGCATGTTCCCACCACAGCAGCCTTTCCTGCACGAGGTATTTTAGCCTGCTCCCCAGGAAAAAAGCCCGGCGGCCTTGAATTTAGCTTTTAAGGCCGCCGGGCTTTTTTCCTGGGGATTACCTATTTCTGGTCAACTGGTTCTTCCAGAGCACGTTTGGCGAGGCCGGACAGCGCAACGTCATCCATGGGAGGATTGTGCAGACCAGCTCGGATGTCGCGATAATAGCGCTGTAGGGGCGAGCTAAGGATAAGCTGCACTCGCTACCGCAGGATAAGCTGGCAGCTCCGGCTACCCGCATGGATAGATCGATGATCTCAATAGCATTGTTGGTAGACAGATATTTAACGGCTCCAACCAGGCAGACTCGACATTATCACTGTTTTCAGTGTAGTGTTCGGCCAGACCAAAGAGAGAAGCCTTGCTTTCCAGGAGCAGGACCTCGATTTTGCCGATCTTGTCCTGGATATGGGGAACGGTGGCAATGGATTGCTTGAGCGAGTTGGGGCGACGAGTGCGGGCAAAACGCACCGCTTCATCACGGGCAGCCTGCGCGATGCCCAGATAAACAGCTGCCAGGACCAGACCCCATACTCCCTGTTTGGTCTGGATACTGGGGATAACCGGCACCTGTTCATCGAGGTAAGCTTCAGAACCAAGATGGACATCTTCCAGGATCAAATCGTTACTGCCAGTCTCACGCATCCCGACTGTGTTCCAGGTGTCTTCAATGCGGACCCCTTCGGCGCTTTTGGGTACCAGGAAGTTACCGCGCTCAGACTTCAATGGTGGTAGTCCAGCTTCTACGCCGCCGGCGTCTTCAATGCTACAGCCGACAATAAAATAACTGAGGGCATGGCTACCAGTGGTAAAGGTTTTGCGGCCACTGATACGCCAGCTGCCATCTGGCTGCCGGCGAGCAGTAGTCTGTGGGCGGCCACCACGACTCGGGCTACCAGTTGCCGGCTCGCTCACCGCGCTATTGATCATCGCTCCGTGTTCAACTATATCCTGACACAACTTCTTGATAACCGGCGGCAGCTCCTGGCGTCCCTCAACCAGGCGACCACTATGCATCAGATGCATCGTCACGACCAGCGCCGTTGAGGCATCCCCTGAGCCAGGCGATACTGGGCGTGCACGAGATCCAGTAGCGAAGCCCCCTGTCCACCCAACTCCCGTGGCAACGAGAGTGTGAGATAGCCCGCCTCATGTAAATCTTTAAAGTTCTCTATTGGGAAATGGCCTTCCCAATCATAGCGGGCCGCTCGCTCCGCAAAACGATCAGCCAATTCGGCAGCGGTAGTGAGCAGTTTTTCTTGTTCGGCAGTGGTTGGATACGAGAGGAAGCTCATGGATACTCCTTTAATTTAAATGGCCTTCAATGGTTCAGGGAATGCTCAATCCCTCGGGAACAGATAGATGACAGGAGATTGAGACATAACGACATAGCGGCATTCCTCGCGGAGACCACCTGAGCCTTGTTAATGGCCAACTGATAGGTGGTTGAGAGGGTCCCCGCGAGGGGCGCCGCTATGCAGATTCCATCAATCGAGGGAACGTTCCCTCTATGATAGAGACTTCTACGAATATCATATCATACACGAAACAAAACGTTGGTGCCTTCTCACATTCCCTTTAAAGAAACACAGAAACGTCTCAGTCCATGAGGGTCCCACCATTGACAGAGGCGGTGGTTCCAGTCATGAAGCCACTGTCGTCACTGGAATAAAAGGCAATCACACGGGCGATATCAGTGGGTCGAGCCACGCGCTTGAGGGAGTCATGGCCGCAATTTGTTGTCGCATCTGTGGTGGAGTCTGAGCGCTCAAATCAGTTTCAACCAGGGATGGCGAGACCAGGTTGGCAGTGATGCCCTGGGACCCAGTTCCTGCGCCACATATTTAACAAAGGCAATCAGACCCGCCTTCGCCGTACCAACGGCACAGCCACCCGGAAAACTCGGTTGTCTGGCCATGTTACTGGCAGTATAGATTAAACGGCCATAATGCTGCGCAATCATCGAAGGGACAACGGCCTTTGTCAGCTCAAAGGCGGCTTTCAATTCGCCCTCAACTGGTTGGAAAAACTCATCCCAACTCATCTGAAGGATAGGCTTGGGATGAAAGCTCGTAGGCGCATTGCTCACCAGAATATCAATGTGCCCATAAGCTTCCTGGGCGCGAGCAATGAGTTGCTGAATCTGCTCTCTATCCTGGACATCGGCCTGCAGGGCAATAGCATTGCCATTGGCCACACGAATCTCAGCCACCAGTTGTTCCGCAGCCTCATGGTTGCGCAGATAGTTAATCACCACATGCACGCCACGCGTCGCCAGAATTTTCGCGGTCGCCGCGCCAATACCACGGCTCACACCAGTAATTAAGGCCACTCGCTCCGCAGAAATTTTCATAACCTTCAATGCTCCTGTTGGCCTTCAAGTGAAACACACGTCTCATCCATAAAAACTGTATGTAATCCATGCCATCGCTAGTCGGCCCTCAACTCTAGCAATGAATAAGGTACATCAGATTAAAGCAATGGGGGCTAAGGGATCGAGGTATGGTCACCCTCTACAGCACCCGGTAAGAGAGTCGCAATGAGATTAGGAACAAACTGTTCCTCGCTAAACGGGAGCGGATTGCCCCGATAAAATGCTTTAAGAAGACATATTGGAAACAGGCACCCAGTAAGAGCACTGCCACACTCTGTGCATCCACATCGGCACGGATAGTTCCCAGTGCCTGCTCCTCCTCGATATACAGTGCAACACGCTCATAGATGCGCTGAGGTCCCCCCTGACCTTGTTTCACCACCAGTTGGAAACGAGCCAGTAATTCAGTATCAGCAAAAAAAGACGCCGCCAGCGGAATGATATGTTCATAATATTTGATCGAAGCATTAGCAATCGCACCTAACCGGACAGCCAGAGATTGATCGCGATTAGCCTCCCCAGTTCCTCGATCAACGTCGGCAGGTGTTCCTGAATAATTGTCAAGAACAGATCTTCTTTATGTTCAAAATGCTTATAGAGGGTTCCTTCAGCACAGCCAGCTTCGCGCGCAATTTCTTTGGTTGTGGCACGAGATAGACCCTTGAGACGAATGAGCCGTTCAGTCGCCTCTAAAATTAACCTTCGCGTATTCATAAACAGTGGAACTCCTGTGGGCCGGTTGTCCCATTGCGCGAATGCAGTGGGACAACATATTCACATCGATAAAGATAAAGAGCCACGTCACAAGCAGTTGGGGAAGAGTGGCAACGAACAACAAGAGAAGATTATGCTTCCTCATGCTTCAATTGCTCTAGAATTTTAAGGGCCTCTTCAATATGTTTTTCGGCCGCCAGTAAGGCCGAGAAGATATGGCGCACGACACCTTTTTTATCAATAATATACGTAACACGGCCAGGAATCAGACCCAGCGTGGCCGGAACGCCATAAAGCTTTCTGACGGCACTATTCTCATCGCTGAGGAGCGGAAAAGGCAAACGATTTTTACTGGCAAACTGCTGGTGCGATGCAACAGAGCCTGAATTAATCCCGATGACCGCAGCCCCCGCATCGGAAAAGACTTCATAGCTATCCCGGAACGCACAGGCTTCAGCCGTACAGGCAGGAGAGTTATCGCGCGGATAAAAGTACAGGACAACGTTTTTTTTGCCCAGATACGTCCCCAGTTGAACCGATTTACCATCCTGTGAAGGTAGGGTAAAATCAGGAGCTTTATCCCCAACCTGCACTTTACCTTTGACTTGCTGATTTCCACTTTGTACACTCATGAAAGGATCCTCCTTATAATAGATAAGCACAAAGAAAAACGCATCCTGAACCAGCGCTACCTTTATTTATAGATCCACAAATGCGTTCCTGGTGAGTGAGTACCCACATATTTATTATAGTGAGCACTCACTCATTTGTCAAGCCAAAGCTGAGATAGTGATGGTCATCTCCACCATACTAAGGCAGAATCTTGCTTGAGCTTGATGCAGCTAATTTATTATCTTCTCAACATAAGCAATAAAAAAACATGATATAGTAGCAAGAGAAAATTATATATATATCTATGCAAATGTAAGGAGATTGACTGGTGAAGGCAATTGCAATCTTTCCAGCAACAAAAGAGATACAACTAATCGAGCATCCAGAGCCCCACATTGAGCATCCCGAACAGGTAAAGCTGCGGCTGCTGGAAGTGGGCGTGTGCGGCACCGATCGACATATCTGTGCCCTGGCCTTTGGCAATCCACCTGCAAACTACAACTATCTCATTCTGGGACATGAAGCGCTGGCTGAAGTGGCCGCCGTGGGATCGGCGGTCACCCATCTACAACCTGGAGACCTGGTCGTACCAGAGGTACGCCGTCCCTGTACTGACTCTACCTGTCGAGCCTGCCAGGCAGCTCACCAAGATTTTTGCCAGACAGGCAACTATACAGAGCGGGGCATTCAGGGGTTACATGGATATATGGCTGAATATGTGGTGGATGATGCTCGCTTCCTACACCCTGCTCCAGCGGCACTACGCCAGGTAGCGGTATTAACCGAGCCACTAACAATTGCCGAAAAAGCTCTGGTGCAGGCTTTACAGATTCAGCAGCGTCTACCCTGGCAGACCAGTGCCGCGACCATTGAGGAACCTGGCCGTGGCTTGACAGCAGTCGTGCTGGGGGCTGGACCAATCGGGCTGCTGGGTGCCATGCTTTTTGTCACACAGGGCTTCGATACCTATGTCTATTCCCGCGCCCAAACACCCAACGATAAAGCTGACATCGTTGAAGCTATTGGCGCCACTTATATTTCGGCTGAGACTACCCCTATCGCGAAATTCAAAGAGCGTGTGGGTCAGATCGACCTGGTTTATGAGGCCATGGATGCCGCTCCTCTGGCGATTGAAGTACTACAGAACCTCAGTCGCAACGGCATCTTTATCTTTACCAGCGGCACCAATCCCAGCCAACCGTTTGGTATCGATAGCGCGGCCTCCTTCCATAACCTGACATCTCAGAATCAGGTGGTTATTGGTACCGTCAATGCCGGACCAGCTACCTTTCAATCTGCCATTGAGCATCTGGAGGTCTTCCAGCAACGCTGGCCTACAGTCTTACCGAAACTCATTACTGAGCGTTATCCCATGAAGCGTGCGGCAGAGGTTCTGCTACACAAACCTGGTGGCATTAAACATATCGTGACTATCGCCTAGTGTGGCCCAATGACCTGGCAGCAGGTTTACTGCTGCCGGGCCGCCACCAGTTCACTGGCCTCCATACAAAGCCGCAGGAGCTGTGCCATGCCTTTGCCAAGGGGGGAAACATGCATACATTCCTCGGTGGTATGGGCTTTCTCACCTTTTGTGACGCCAATACAGACGGATGGAATATTCAGGCTAATAGGAATATTAGCATCCGTACTCGAGGCCACACAGCGCGGCTGATAACCAACCCAGCGCAGTGTTTCCTTTGATAATTGCACCAGGGGATCATTCTCGCTACGACTTCCAGCAGGTCGATCGCCAAGCACCTCGATCTCAACCTTCAAACCGGCTCCCGCCTGGTGCAGCACTACCGCGCGCGCCTGCTCCATCAGATTATCTAACGCATCCACATCTGTGGAGCGCATATCCAGGAGCGCCGAGGCCTGGGCAGCAATAGTATTCACCGATGTTCCACCCTCGATAACCCCGACGTTAAAGGTGGTTTTCGGCTCTTTTGGCACCTGGAGAGCCGCCAGACCCGCGATAATCCGACCCAGCCCATGGATGGCACTGGGCACACCAAAAGAGCCGAAGGAATGGCCGCCAGGCCCCTTGACGGTAATCTTCCAGCGCTTTGAGCCGACTGCCACATTTACAATACTTCCCAGGCTACCATCCACTACCAGTACCGCCCCTAAATCTTCACTATAGCGCTCTACGGCAGCCCTGGCTCCACGCAAGTCTCCTAAGCCCTCTTCACCCACATTGGCCACTGCCAGCAAATCTACGGCCGTCTCCCAGCCATAGGCATCCAACATCTCAAACGCTGTCAACACGGCCGCTACACTGACGCTGTTATCTCCAATACCCGGACCATACACCATGTCTCCTTCTCGACGAATGGTCAAAGGAGTCGTCACGGGGAAAACGGTATCGATATGCGACAACAACATCAGCAATGGCTTCTGCGCTCCCTGTTTGCCACGCCGTACATACACATTCCCGATCTCGTCAATCTCAGGGGTATAGCCACGCTCCCGCCAGAGCTCTGCCACAAATTCAGCCCGCCGCCGCTCATCACCGGTAGGAGCCGCTACGGCACAAATACGCTGTGCCAGCGCTGCAACATCCTCAGTCCGCGCTACTGCATCCTTTAACAGGTGGTTCAAATCCTCAGTGGAAAGCGCCATTGATCACTCCTTTTACCGTCTCAAAAAATAATAGCGGGCATAGTCAGATACAGTTCTATGCACCCTCTACAATGTATTGATGTTATTTTAAAATAAGCGGAAACATTGCTGGCTCACGGATTGCTTCGTTGCTACAACTCAGCAGTTATTACGTCATAGCATGGAAGAAACCTCTCAACCGTCCAGATGGTTGTGCGCATCCCATTGAGTGACATCCCGTTCAAGCGCATGAGCACAGCTGCCTGACAGGCGCACCCTCTTGCTCGCCACTGATCAAGTTGAATTGCTAAGCCAGTGGCAGTGGAGCTAGCCGCGTCCAAGCGGCGTTTACGATTGCTTTTAAATAGCATATTATAAAAAGCATTATAATACGTTAAGAGATCCATCACAAAACTGATGGACGCATTCATCCGTATCACCTCTATAGATGGGTGCCAGCATGAAGAACATTGACGAACATTCATGCGACGTGAACAATCGATTGTATGTCTCTCAAAGTCTCTCTATGCAGCCCTCACCGCGACACACTACATTGGCTGGCCCTGGATTTCATGTGCGAAATAAGGCATAATCGAAGGGGCAAAACAATCTTTGGCCATTCAGACCAATGCAATGTATGTGCCACATTCGTCTTCTTATTGAAAAAGCATAGAAGCAGGAGAATGTATTTATGACTATCGCAAAGCAGCCTTTTGGTCGTACAGGGCACAACAGTACCCGCACACTATTTGGTGCCGCCGCGCTGGGATCTGTAACACAGGCGGAAGCAGATCAGACGCTGGAGGTACTGCTAAAATACGGAGTAAACCACATCGATGTGGCGGCCAGCTATGGTGATGCTGAATTGCGCATCGCTCCCTGGATGGCTCAGCATCGTTCTGATTTCTTTGTGGCAACTAAGACGGGCGAGCGCACCGCACCTAAAGCGATGGAAGAGCTACAACGCTCACTGGAACGGATGAAGATTGATCATGTCGATCTCTGGCAATTCCATAACCTGGCCGATCCTATCGAGTGGGATATCGCGCTCAGCCCGGGCGGAGTAATCGAGGCAGCCATCGAGGCCAAAAAGCAGGGCCTGGTCCGTGCAATCGGTGTAACCGGCCATGGACTCCAGATCGCCGCGACCCATCGACGCAGCCTGGAACGCTATGATTTCGATTCGGTGCTTCTGCCCTGTAACTATGTTACATTGCAAAATCCCTATTATGCTGAAAACTTCAATGCGCTGGTAGAAACCTGCAAACAGCGCAATATAGCGGTTCAGACCATTAAATCAATCGCCTATAAACCCTGGCTGGGCGATGAACATACTCATAGCACCTGGTATGCTCCTCTGGAAGATCAAGCCGACATTGATCGTGCTGTCCATTGGGTCCTGGGCCATGAAGGAGTCTTCTTGAATACCGTTGGCGATATCCATCTATTACCAAAAGTATTAGATGCCGCCAGCCGCTTTGAAAAGAAAACTCCTGATGAAGAAATGGCGAAAATGGTTGCTGGCCTCGGTATGCAGCCACTCTTTGTCTAATAAGGGCAAAAGCTTTTTCTCAGTATAAAAGACATAGAGAAACCGCGGCGCTGATCCTTAATTATTCTATTCATAGGATCAGCGCCGCGGCTTCTTTAGCAATATCACCGGGCATCTAGAAGATAAACGAACCTCATAGAAGAGTTGGACTACTAGAGACCAGCGTAGTTGCTATGGGCTTCTTTCTCGTTCATGTAAAGAGCTTCGTTGATACCATCACTATTGCGGCTCAACAGCTCCAACAGTCCACGCGTCTCTTCAGCGCTCAGCGTGCAATACATGCCGCTGGGATTGCCAAACTCATGGTAGTACAGTTTCAGCTTGCCATCCTCTAACCAGGACTGGTAACGGCCGATTTTCATGTGATCTTTGTGATTATGTGGTGTGTTCATGTTTGCTCCTCCTTGAGGTTATCTCTGGCTTACAACTTTACGTGAAATTTTTATATTTTTTGGCTAACTGAGAAGAAGACTCAGCGTAGAATCTTCACACCCCAGTGATGATTTTTGCTGTGTGTTTCGCTCTCGCTCACATAGATATAATACGGCATAATCCAGCGTTTGGGGGCCAAAAAACGACCAAAAAAAGAGGCCCAAAAAATCTTTATGCACTTCTATACATAGGCCCCAGATAAACCCAACCATTCAACCCGTTCATCACATCTTTACGAACAAAAAAAGCCTTTGATTTGTGCATATTGCACAAAAAATTATGGTATTTTATTTGTACAAAGTGACAAAATGCCATAAGTCTTTATAGGTATACTGGTTCCTCCTCACATTCTTTCCCTTTAGTACCTGCGAAGGCAAACAAAAAAGGGCCACCCTCATGTATGAAGGTGGCCCGGCTGAATTGAACTTTAGAGCTGCGCTAACAGACTGTTTAGGCGGTTGACAAAGGTAACTGGATTATCCAGTTGCTCGCCACTGCTCAGAACCGATTGATCAAAAAGCACATGGGCCCAATCGGAGAAGAGCTGTTCGTCCGCTTCATTCTTGATACGCACTACAATCGGATGCTGGGGGTTGATCTCCAGAATCGGTTTGTCGTTAGGAATCTTCTGTCCAGCAGACTGCAGCAGGCGTTTCAGGCTGGGGTCAATACCATATTCGTCGACCACCAGACAGGCTGGCGAAGTCGTCAGACGGTTAGTGGTACGCACCTCTTTAACCTGCTCGCCCAGGACCTTCTTGAGGCGCTCCAGCAGATCTTTGGCCTCGTCGGCGCTCTTCTGCTGTTCCGCTTTCTCTTCCTGATCCTCCAGGTTGCTCAGGTCAACCTCACCCTTGGAGACCGACTGCAGTTGCTTGCCATCGAACTCACGCAGCTCTGGTATTGCCAGGTGGTCCACCGGATCAGACAGCAAGAGGACCTCGATACCCTTCTTTTTGAAGATCTCCAGTAGAGGGCTATCCTTGGCCGCCGCATAGCTATCAGCCACGATATAGTAAATCTTGTCCTGTCCCTCTTTCATGCGTCCCACGTATTCTTCCAATGAGACGTTCTGGGTCTCGCTGCCAGAGGTAGAGGTAGCAAAACGTAAGAGTTTTGCCAGGGTGTCACGGTTGTTTTGATCTTCCAGCAGGCCTTCTTTGACGACGCGCCCAAACTCTGTCCAGAAGGTAGCGTACTTCTCCGGCGAGTTTTTGGCCAGGTCGGTGAACAGCCCCAACACCTTCTTGGTCGAGTTGGCGCGAATAGCGTCGATCATGCGGTTCTGCTGGAGAATCTCACGCGAGACATTCAAAGGCAGATCGTTGGAGTCAATGACACCACGGATGAAGCGCAGGTAGCGCGGCATCAGTTTCTCGGCATCGTCCATGATAAAGACGCGGCGCACATACAGCTTGACGCCATGGTGGACCTCGCGTGTATACAGATCGAAGGGGGCCTGCGCTGGTACATAGAGCAGCAGTGTATATTCCTGCGTCCCCTCCATACGACTGTGTACATAGGCCAGGGGATCACTGAAATCATGCGAGATATGTTTGTAGAATTCGTTGTATTCTTCCTCGCTGATCTCATTGCGTGAACGCGTCCACAGTGCGGACGCCGTGTTCACAACCTCCCATTCATCTTCTTTATCTTTTTCTTCTGACTTCATCACAATCGGCAATGTAACATGGTCAGAGTATTTGCGAATAATTGAGCGTAAGCGATAGCCACTCAGTAGCTCATCTTCGTCTTCACGCAGGTGCAGGATAACTTCGGTACCACGGGTAGGTCTCTCAATTGGCTCCACTGAGTACTCACCCTGGCCCTCTGACTCCCAGCGCACACCATGATCTTCTGGCGAGCCAGCATGGCGCGTCAGCACCGTCACACGGTCAGCGACCACAAATGAAGAGTAAAAACCGACACCGAACTGACCGATCAGATTAGCGTCCTTCTGCTGATCCCCGGTCAGGGCCTGGAAAAACTCACGGGTACCCGATTTAGCAATGGTACCCAGATGCTCAATGACCTCTTCGCGGTTCATGCCAATACCATTATCCGCGACGGTGATCGTACGAGCATCTTTATCAAATGAGACACGGATCTTGAAATCAGTATCATGCTCATACAATGATGCATCTGAAAGTGCATCAAAGCGCAGGCGATCAATCGCATCCGATGCATTCGAAATTAATTCACGAAGAAATATTTCTTTGTTACTGTACAGCGAATGGATCATCAGATCCAGTAGCTGCTTTACTTCAGCCTGGAAACCAAGCGTTTCCTTATGTGTATCTGTCGACATAAACCAAACCTCACTAGCAACAGGTATTTAAGAGAGAAGAATAGCGCGCAAAGAGGCATTTATTTCAATTGTTACTGTACCAAAACTCACCCGGTTTTTCAACCGATCCCGCCCTCTAAATAGACCTTGTTAAACATTTCTGCCAACAAATTACCACAAAATCAATAATAAAGTGAAGGAAGAGTGCAGCTAATCTCTGGGATCATCTGCTGACTCTTCCTTCACTATTGATCTTTTCAACGATCTTGCTCGTTTAGAAATCTTTTAAGCGATACATCACTCCCCAGACAGCCAGGAGGCCCAGGCTGATAAAAAGAAAAAGGCTGAGCAAGCTGTATAGACTGAGGGTATTTTGTGTGGCCTGCACTGTGGTGGTGTAGTGACCAGCGTTGGCTTGCCGCAAATGATCGACGGCAGTAGTGAAATTGCTAAAAGTAGCATTGGAATCACCGGTACTTATCTGCTCCGCTTGCAATAGATGGGTGGGACTGGCAATGCCGTCAGTGACCTGGGCAGTACTACGCATCGAGCCATCGATACTATAATATTTTGCCCACTGCGTATGCATATCTTGCAGAGGTTGGTCTTCCTCAGGCCAGGTACGATTGGCCTGGGCATGGTCTATCAGACTTTGTACCTGTTGCGTGCTGGTCTGCCAATCTGCCTGCCAGTGCGCGATCCCAGCCTGATCATGAAAGGTCAGGGCAACTAACCAGCGCGACTCATCGGCATTAGCGTTAGTGGCATTGCGCTTAAGCTGGGCTGCATAGTATATGCTATCATAATCATCCTGCACGATTTGCCCATAGGCCCCATGCCGACCAGAGAAGTTCAAGAAATTACCAATCACAGTCAGGCTAAACACGATACCTACCACCAGCGCCAGTGAGAGGCCAATATTGATGATACGATGGGTTATACGCGCCATACGCCAGGTGGTAAAGGCTAGCAAGGCACAAAAGGCTAGACAAAGCAAAATCGCCAGTATCACATCGCGTGTCAGAGAACCACTGACATTAGTGTAGGCATCATCCAGATGTTGCTTATTGATGGTATTTAAACAATCAACATTGGTTTCGATGCCAGCAAAGACCCATTCGTTTGGGGAGAGGTTACGTGAGCCAATTGTACAATTGGGCAAATTCGACTCATCCAGTGCATAGGTTCCATCTGCGTTACGTTGCGGTACCCGTTGAATTCTGGTATGCAAGATATTCCCGGCGGCCTGATAAGCTGCATAGGCCCGGGCCAGGTGTTCATCCTGCGGATCAGTCATGCTCTTCGCTAAACTAAATTCGTGCTGCATAATAGCGATGTTAGAGCTATATTCTTCAGCTCCGGCAATGATACGCTCAATAGAGGTCTGCTCGCCAGGATAGGTGACATTGTGCGCGGCCAGGTAGATCTGCTGGTTCATCAAGATGAGCTCAGCATTGATATTTTTAGCATCACAATCATGCACGGTCAGGGTACCGCCGTCAATCGTGGTGTTGCCTGCACCTACTACCGAACAGGGAACCGTCTCTTTCAACGCGGCTGTCGCTAGATAATCAGCGGATTTAGCATCGATATCTCCGCTATATTGCGCGATCGCCTGCGCGGCATTGACACTGGGCACACTCCCGCTGACGATGGTGTTGAGGTCGTCGTTGGCCTGGCGAAATTGTTGCGTAATCAAGAGTGACAGGATCAGGGCCGCCAGCATACAGCCAGCGGCCAGCAGCACAAATTGCCCTTTAAGGGTTTGATAGGCCTGCCGCACCAACCTATGCCATATACTAACCACCGGGGCAGATTGTTGTTTCGCAGCCATAACCTGCAGAGGGCTGCTGGGTGCTACCTGTTTCCCTATCTGTTTAGCCATACGAAAGTCTCTTCTTTCACTCACGCCTATTTCAATTTTGAGGTTCGGCCTGTATTGATTGCCAGTGTCTTGCGCGCGACTGCATCGGCACGCTGGCTCAAATGAATAGTCCCCCTGGCATCGCGTTCAACAATATCATTGAGCAGGCGCGTAATACGCTCATTATTTGTACTCTCACTGATCTCTAGCGCCCGTCCCAGGAGTCGAGTAGCTTTTTCGCTATCACCAGCCGCCAGGGCTTCCTGTCCCTCTTTAATGCTGCGTGACAGTTCTTCCTGGTTAGTGTAATGCGCGATATGCTCCTCGATCTGGGCTGCCTGCGCCGCGTTCTCGGTCCATTGCACAAAGACCCAGCCGCTACGCGCACTCTTCTCTTCGAGCTCCTGCATTCCTCCGGCTTGAAAACGCAGGGTCGGTCGGATCAGCATAAACTGCTGCCCAATCGGATAAGCAGGCATCTCTAGATGTAGCAGGTAATCGCGCTGATCTCCAGCCGCCAACGAACCCAGCGAGGCCACAACCTGGCGCGGGTTGCCAGCATCAGGCTCTAATCCCAGGGGCACGATAGATGGATAGACCTGCTCAATACGTGTGATGCGTACTCCATTGGGGCTCCAGAGCAAGAGCCGTGCGTTGGAGATGGCTGTTTTGCGCATCTCCTGGAATGCTTGCGTAAAGGCGGCTTCAACCTGCCTGGGAGTGGGAATGATATCTGCGCTACCATGTGTGGCATCGGCAATATGGCGCAGTTCGGCGGCGTCCCAATCCGTACCAACTCCCCATGCACTGATACTGATATGCACCTCTGCACAACGGGCCACAGCCTTGTTTAATTGCGCCCGTGTTTCTCCTTCGTTCCTGCCATCGGTTAGAAAGAGGATCTTGAGGGCACGTGCTTGCTCGTGCTGTAGTTTGTCGGCAATCAGATTGAGGGCCGCACTCATACGCGTTCCACCAGCCGGTCGGACCCTTTGTAGAGCGGCAATGGCCTGTTTTTTATTCTCAGTGGTTGCCAGTACAGGACCAGCCAGGACGCTCCCAGAATCATTGAAAGTTACGACCATGAATAGCATACTCTCATCCAGGGCCTGCACGATCTTTATCGCACCTTCACGGGCCGCGCTGATCTTGGCACCATCCATTGAGCCAGATCGATCCAGGGCAATCGCCAGGGCCTGGGGGGTGGGGCCCACCGCCAATTGCTCATCTACTTTTACCGAGAGGACCGCTTGCATGGCGGTTTGATTGACGCGTAGAAAAGGATTGTGATAGGCAGTGATTGTAAACATAGCTTTGCGCTTCTTTCTTTAAAGAGATTTGATAATATCGCTTTACTCAGGGGTAGAACAATAACGCATACATTTTTAGGGATAATGATGGAACCTCAGACCCAATGCCAGGGTGCTACCTCAAAACGACGTCGTACCACTGCTTCACGCTGGATAGGATGTCGCTCGCGACGCAGGTATTCGCTATAGCTCTCTTCGGCTGCCTGACCCAGGCTACGGGGCTCGATTTTGGAGATACCGGCAATACTGATATTCGAGGGGAGTTGTTTGTTCCTGGCCATCAACCAGGCTGCCCGGTAAATGTCTCCGCGCATCAGGTAGTAACGTGGATCTTCGGTACGTCCCAATAAGCCCTGGATGGCTTCGGCTGCGTTCTGTACATTTTGTGGAGTTAAGGGTACCATGCGTTGCAAATAGAGTTCGCACAGTAGCAGTTGGGCATCCACATACCTGGCCGCCGCTTCGTTGACTCCACGCAGAATAACGGCCGCTTCATTCCAGCGTTGCAGCTGAATCAACGCATCTGTAACACCCAGGATGACTTCGGTATTGCCCGGATCGGCTTTTAGGACCCTGGTGTAGAGCTCGACCGCGCTGACCGTATCACCCATACGCGCACACACCCTGGCCAGAGACTGCTGGGGTGGTAACTCACCAGGTAGATCCGCCATTAGTTCACGATACTGATCAGCGGCCTCTTGATATTTTCCCTGCGCCTCTAATAAGCGCCCGGTGTACCAGGCCACCTTCCAATGTCCAGGAGATCTACGCTGTACCTGCGTGATTTCAGCCAGGGCCTGGGTATACTCTCCCTGGTCCATCGCGATTTCCGCCAGGCGTAGGTGTGCATCGACACTGTTGGGATTAACCTTAACGGCCTGCTGATAAAAGTTGCGCGCACTGCTGTAGCTACCAGCTCGTAAGGCCTGATCACCATAGCGCAACATATCAATGGCCTTATCCGCTTCGTCCAGAATAGCCTCGCCTCGTAGTCCGAGCTTGCCTGTTGTCGTCAGAATACCAGCGACAAACATATTTGAGCCTGTGGGAACCCCTGGTCGACCACCAACGATCTGCCGCAAGACTCCTGTCAATTGGTCGCGTAACTCTTCAGCGTTTTGAAAGCGCAGAGCGGCCCTGGTATTCGTCCCTTTGGTCAATAGCCGATAGAGGCCGGGATGGTCCCGAAATACTTTGTAGTACTCAGATGAAGGCATTCCAAAGATGGGGTTGGCCAGATCCATTCGCGTTACCAGGTATGCCAGGGTGCGGCAAATAGAATAAAGATCTGTCGCTGGTGAGGGATTCTTAACCGCTTCTGGTGCATAAAAACCATGCGTGCCATAAACATCCTTTGGATGCGGCTCATACTTGATGACCGTTCCCAGGTCGATCAGCTTGACGATCTTTGTGCCGTCTTTAAGTTGCTCCAACATGACATTCTGAGGCTTAAAATCACAATAGACCAGGCCCAGTTTGGCGAGATATGAGAAGGCAGGTAAAATCCCTAGCACATAACCGATTGCTTCCTCTACGCCAAGCGGCTCCCTGCGCTCTTCAAGCAGATCTTCCAGCGTTTTACCATGCACATACTCCATTACAATATAGCCTTGCGTTCCGACAGTGATAAAGTCATAGATCGAAACGATATTGGCATGTTTGACGGCAGCCAGGAACTCACGTTCTTTGACACTTTGTTCCACCAGATCTGGATCATCTTCACTGAGAAGAGCCTTTATTACCACCTGGCGCTTTAAGACCTGGTCATCAGCCAGGTAGACGGCACCCATACCACCCGCACCAATAGTTCGTGTCACTTTATATTTAGAGTTGAGCAGACTACCAATCTGCAAACTTGCTGGTACCGCGGCTGGCTCCCGTACGGCAGGGCTGCTGGCTGGTCCGGTGGTGGTTGCTGTAAAGTTGTAGCCGCAGCGCCCGCAAAACTTTACCCCAGAAGTCCTTTTATTACCGCAATTAGGACAGCTATCCCCATTAGTGACCGCCTGCGCCTGGTTTACCGCTGCTGAAGCTGGCACGGATGAGACCTGTACATCAACTACCATGCCGCACTGTTCACAGATATCATCGCCTGCATGCAGGGGCTGATGGCAATTTGGACAGGTTTGAGGTAAAGACTGCCCGGGAAGATTACTTGGCTGGGGTACAATGGATGCCTCCACAAAGGTGGCCGGGGCAAGCAGTGAAGAGAGGACGGCACCGCAGTTCTCGCAAATATCATCATCCTTTCCTACTGGCTGATGACAATTTGGGCAGGAAGACATTTATTTCCTCCATGAAAAAACTGAATATAAAGCCCGATCACAGGCTATTTCGCATTCATTATTTACAATATCAATAGAATTTTTTCATTCATTATTCGCTATTATATGCCTGAAAACCTCAAAAAACGCTCAAGAATTTGGCCTTTATTGATTTGCAGCTTGCATCCAATCACATACCTCCTATATAGAGAGCAATCTCTAATATACCATCCCAAATTGGCTATCTTTTTCACTTATTTCGGTTGATATGTATCCTGGGGCAAACAACATTCGTATCAACTTGTAACACCCGTAGTTACTATAGAGATCAATAAATGTCAGTGACATCTGTTTTTCCTGAGCATCTCAAGAAAAGCTTTTAGATAATACCGCTTATTTGAACTTTTGTCCTTCAGAAAGCTAGCAAAAAATTATTCGTTTTAACTGCTATAGAATCTAAAAAATAGCAAAAACACAATGGAATAGCCAGATAGTTCTATCTATTCTTTACTTAGGCGCGTATTTGTAACAAAGTTGTTGGGAGCTATACAAGCAAAAAACTTTGTTGGCCGCTACACTCCTTGTATTACTAAAAGTTACTCCCCTCTTTACTTAGCTGATACATTGTTGTACAATGCACATACAATGTTTTCTTGTGTATTTCTACGTCGCAGTGAGCACACGCCGGGCGTTGGGCATATTTAGCACACAGATTACTGGCATAAGTGTATCAGTAGAAATTGCACATATATCCAAACTAACTTTAAAGAGGAGATATATCACATGAGCGAGCTATTAACCGTATCCGAAGTTGCAGACATCCTACGTGTAGATGACACCACCGTTCGTCGCTGGGTGAAACAAGGTGCCCTGGAAGCTGTCATCCTGCCTCACGTCAATGAGCGTCAGGCCTATCGCATTAAACGCGAGACCCTTGATCGTGTTCTGGGTGACGCAGCTAATCAACTGGGTGCGGAATAAGGAATAAGGCGCATATAGTATTCATCACATGCTTCTATTCCAATATATAATGGATACTATTGCATGAGTGTGATGGTACTGAACAAATATTTGCGCTTTCCAATTTTGCTACGATCTAATGATGAATAAAAGAGAGGTTGGCTTCTTTTAGCTTATAAGAAGTCAGCCTCTCTTTTATTCTGCTATAATGAAGTACATACGCTACCCATAGCGACCAGGGGCATTTGCTTCTCTTCTTTGCCGCCTGCGGCGGCGAGGGGAGGGATTTAGTGGGGAACACCCCACACCCCGGCAGGAGGACTAGCCGTCCTCCTGCACCTCCTGCCTGTTAGAACTTGCTGGAGCGGTACGCGAAAAAATGTAGAATGACAAAATTCATGGGACAAGCTCATCTAGAATGGAGCAAAGATTCTCTCGCGGAAAACGGTTGACAGCCTATTGACTTAAATGTATTATCAATAACAGACGCATAAATAAATATGTAACTCGATTGCTTTTTGCTCTAATACTAGCAATTTGCTTTCGATATTTCCCGACCAGGAATAGTAAAATTGAAAACACGTATTTTGCCACCCTCGCGTGAGTTTTCTACTCTGGTCAATCTCCTTCGTTGGAGGGCAGTCCAACAGCCCGAACAGCGCATCTACACTTTTTTGACTGATGGAGACAAAGAAAAAGATGCCCTCACATTCGCGGAGCTTGATCACCAAGCAAGAATTATCGGTGCCTCTTTGCAAGAGCGCATCCCTCGCGGAAGCCGCGCCTTGCTCATCTACCCATCCGGGTTAGACTTTATCGTCGCATTCTTTGGTTGCTTATACAGTGGAATTATTGCAGTCCCGGTGTACCCACCTTCTGCGGTTCGCTCTGATCGTACACTGACAAAATTTCGAGCGATAGCGCAAAATGTTGATGCACAGGTCGTTATGACTTCTACTGCACTTTCTTCAAAAGTTTCTAGTCTACTTAACCAAACTCCTGAACTTCAATCTGCACCTGTTCTCGTCACTGACACCCTCACCGACATTGCTTCCCAATGGCAGATGCCTGAGGTTGCCAGTGAAACATTGGCATTTTTGCAGTATACTTCAGGCTCAACCGGGGTTCCTAAAGGAGTAATGGTGACCCATGGCAATTTATTACATAATTTATCTTTAGTAGAACGCTATTGCCAGCATCCCGAGAACGCCCATGGTGTAACCTGGTTGCCACTTTATCACGATCTTGGTCTTATTGGTGGTGTTCTTCAACCACTCTATGCGGGCTACGAATCTACGATTATGGCCCCCACTACATTTTTACAACGCCCTTATCGTTGGCTACAGGCAGTCTCGCGTACCCAGGCTACTATCAGTGGTGCCCCTAATTTCGCGTATGATCTCTGTGTACGCAAGGTTACAGCTGAGCAAAAAGAAACTCTTGATTTGAGTCATTGGGAGATCGTTGCCAATGGTGCGGAACCGGTGCGCGCTGATACGATGGAGCGCTTTGCGGAGGCTTTTGCTTCCTGTGGTTTCCGCCGCAATTATTTCTATCCTTGCTATGGTCTGGCCGAGGCTACGTTGGTAGTGAGTGCCGGGACCAAAGGTGTCTTCCCAACCGTACGTTCATTCCAGGGCGAGGCCCTGAAACAAAATCTGGCTCAGGAAGTTGCTGCCGCTGATGATGCCAGGACGCTGGTGAGTATCGGGCACAGCCACGACGATCAAACTGTCTTGATTGTAGACCCTGAAACCAATACGCCATGTGCCCCTGATCACGTTGGAGAGATCTGGGTGGCGGGACCCAGTGTCGCTCAGGGCTACTGGCAGCGGCCTGTGGAGACGGCTGAGACTTTTCAAGCATATCTGTCCAATGGAGAGGGTCCTTTCCTGCGTACCGGGGATCTGGGCTTCTCAGATCATGATGAGCTCTTTATTACGGGCCGCCTCAAGGATCTGATTATTATTCGCGGTAGCAATCATTATCCTCAAGATATTGAGAAGACGGTAGAATCCTGCCATGCCGCCCTGCGCTTAAATGGTGGGGCTGCATTTTCAATTGAGGCTGACGGCGAGGAGCGCCTGGTGATTGTGCATGAGGTAGAGCGTACCGCCCTGTCCTCAAATCTGGATCTGGTGATTGCCGCTATTCGGCAGGCCATCGCCCTGCAGCATGAGGTCCAGGTTTCCGCGATTGCCCTGATTAAGCCTGGCAGCCTGCCTAAAACATCGAGTGGCAAGGTGCAACGCCGGGGTAGTAAAGAACATTATTTAGATGGCACCCTCGATGTGGTTCTTGCCTGGCAACAAGATGCCAGTGAAAATATTATTTCTCAATCCGTTCCTGAGATACCTCCAACCGAACAGTCACAACGAGTACAGGAAGAACAACCTGTTGAACCAGCGGTGGATGTGGCGATGCTGCGCTCGTGGCTGGTAGAACATGTGGCTGAGGCGCTAAAGGTCGCACCAGGTGCAGTCAATATAAACACGCCCTTTGCTTACTATGGTATGGATTCAGCCCAGGCGGTTAGCCTTTCAGCCGATCTGGAAGATTTGCTGCATCGTTCGCTGGCACCCACGCTGGCCTATGATTATCCAACCATCGATGCCCTGGCCCGCTATCTAGCTAATGGGGAACAAGTAGCCGAAGAGGTTGCTGAGACACCAGGACAAAGTTCTTTTGACCAGGATGCTATTGCGATCATCGGTCTGGGCTGCCGCTTTCCAGGCGCCAGAAATCCCGATGAGTTCTGGCATCTATTGCGCAATGGTATTGATGGTATCTCTGAAGTGCCGGCCGAGCGCTGGAATAGCCAGGATTACTACGCTGAGGCACCAGCCACTCCCGGCAAAATGAATACGCGCTGGGGCGGTTTCCTGCCCGAGGTGGACAAATTTGATCCAAGCTTCTTTGGCATCTCACCCCGTGAGGCCGATGGTATGGACCCACAGCAGCGTCTGTTACTGGAAGTGGCCTGGGAGACTTTAGAATATGCTGGCGTGGCCCCGAGAAACTGGCCGGAAGCCAGACCGGGGTCTTTGTTGGGATCAGCAGTGACGATTATTCACGCCTACAGTTTCGCCGTCCAGAGGATGCTGATGCCTATGCCGGTACAGGCAATGCCCATAGTATCGCGGCCAATCGTATCTCGTATGTGCTGGATCTGCGCGGACCGAGTATGGCAATGGATACCGCATGCTCTTCGTCTTTGCTGGCCGTACATCAGGCCTGTCAGAGTCTGCGCAACCATGAATCTACACTGGCCCTGGCTGGTGGCGTCAATCTGATCCTGACCCCCGAGTTGACGATTACTTTTTCCCAGGCTCGCATGATGTCTTCGGACGGTCGCTGCAAGACGTTTGATGATAGCGCCGATGGCTATGTGCGCGGCGAGGGCTGCGGGCTGGTTCTGCTCAAGCCGCTATCAGAAGCTCAGCGCGATGGAGACACGGTGCTGGCAGTCATTCGCGGCTCAGCGGTGAACCAGGATGGGCGCAGTAATGGGCTAACGGCCCCCAATGGTCCATCCCAGGAGGCGGTTATTCGCCAGGCTCTGAGTAATGCGAAAGTACATCCCAGCCTGGTTAGCTATGTCGAGACCCATGGTTCCAGCACCCCGCTGGGTGATCCCATCGAGGTGGCCTCGCTCAAATCTGTTTTGATGTCACAACGCACACCGGAGCAGAGCTGTCTATTAGGTGCGGTCAAAACGAATGTCGGACACCTGGAATCGGCCGCTGGTATCGCTGGTCTGATGAAGACGGTGCTCAGCCTGCAAAAGGGTGAGATCGTTCCTAACCTGCATTTCCAGAAGCTGAATTCGCATATCTCTTTCGAGGATACAACCTTCGCGATTCCAACCCGGCCCCAGCCCTGGCCCGCCGAACGACGGATCGCCGGTGTGAGTGCCTTTGGTTTCGGTGGCACGAATGTCCATATGATCCTTGAAGCGGCCCCTGCCACCCGCACTGTGACCAATGAGGCCGAGCGTTCACAGCATCTGCTCACGCTGTCAGCACATAGTGACGAGGCATTGCTGCAACTGGTACGCCAGTATCAAGCTTTCTTAAAAGAATATCCAGCTACAACTGTCGCCGATCTCTGCTATACAGCCAACACTGGTCGCACGCATTTTGCGTCACGATTGGCCATTACAACGACGACTACAGAGCGGCTACGTGGACAACTGGCGACCTTTATGCAAGGTAAAGCCGCCCCGACCATTCAGCAGGGACGTAAAACAGCTAACACACAGCATAAAATCGCCTTCCTGTTTACCGGTCAGGGCTCACAATATATAGGTATGGCCCGGCAACTCTATGATACCCAGCCCACCTTCCGCCAGGCCCTTGACCGTTGCGAGCAGATCCTACAAAACTATCTGGAGCAACCGTTAATCTCGGTCCTCTATCCTTCTCTGGAGAATCCTTCTCTGGATGAGACCGCCTATACCCAACCAGCCCTGTTCGCCCTGGAGTATGCACTGGCCGAACTCTGGAAATCCTGGGGCATTACGCCAGATGTTGTGCTGGGACACAGCGTTGGCGAGTATGTGGCGGCCTGTGTGGCCGGGATGCTTAGCCTGGAAGATGGCTTGAAACTGATCAGTGCCCGTGGACGGCTGATGCAGGCGTTACAGCAACAGGGTAGTATGATAGTAGCCTTTGCCACCCCTGAACAATTGCAACCATTCATTGAACCGGTACAACATTTGGTATCAGTGGCCGCTATTAATGGTCCTCAGAATACGGTACTCTCGGGGGATGCGGCGGCGGTGCAGGAAATTGTTAAGCAGTTGGAGGCGGCGGGTATCAATACCCATCCGATGACGGTCTCCCATGCCTTCCATTCGCCGTTAATTGAGCCGATGCTGGATGACTTTGAACAGGTAGCCAGCGAGGTCGCGCTTGCGCCACTTCGCTTACCCCTGGTCAGCAATGTTACTGGCCAGTTGCTGAGCGTTGGTGAAACGGTGGATGCCCATTATTGGCGCACCCAGACACGCGGTGCGGTCCAGTTCGTCAGGGGTATGACCACTCTGGCGGAGCAAGGCTGCGATATCTTTATTGAGGTAGGCCCTGCGGCCACCTTGATCAATATGGGGAAACGCTGTCTGCCTGCAACAGATAATTACTGGTTGCCTTCCCTGCACAAAGAACATGGCAACTGGCAAACATTGCTGGAAGATATGGGTAAACTCTTTACGCTGGGCATCAATATTGACTGGGCTGGTTTTGAGCATGATTATCAACGTCAGGTGATAGCCTTGCCGACCTATCCATTTGAACGCCAGCGATGCTGGTTCAAGCCAAAGGATAGCCCTGGAGTCCAACAGGTAGCGAAACATCCGGTAGCAACACCACCAGTAGAGCGTTCAGCGCAACGCCATCCTTTACTGGATACCCATGTCGCCCTGGTTCATCCAGTGCGTATGCATGTATGGGAGAGCACATTAGATGTACAACGCTTGCCCTATCTAAAAGGCCATCGCATCCAGGGCTCGACCGCCCTTTCGATGTCGGCTTATATTGAGATGGCCCAGGCGGCAACTAGAGAAGCTCTGGGTACTCAAACATATAGCCTGAAAGAGATAGAGCTCAAGAAACTTCTTCTCTTACCTGAGGAGGGTTCCCAGAAGGTTCAAGTTGTTCTTTCTGCCGACGCCCAGGATCAGGCAACATTTAACATTTATAGCCATGCTGTCGGTGCACCAGATCAACCACACGACCACTGGACGCTCCATGCAACTGGTAAAATTCAAACTCATTGAGGAACTAGTCTGGAGGATATTGTGGCATCACCAACGACATCCAGAGGTGGCCAGAACATTGACTTTGGTCTGATATTCTTTTCGAGCAGTGAGACTCCATTTCACTCCGACAAGTATCGTCTGGTAATCGAGAGCACAAAGTTTGCTGATCAACATGCGTTTTCATCGGTCTGGATTCCTGAGCGCCATTTTACCAAGGATGGCTGGCTTTATCCGAATCCAGCTATTTTACAGGCCGCTCTGGCGCGAGAGACACACCAGATACAGCTACGTGCGGGTAGCGTGGTTCTACCCCTGCACAATCCTATTCGCGTCGCTGAAGAATGGGCCATGGTCGATAATCTATCGGGCGGCCGCGTAGGGATCGCGTTTGCTTCCGGCTGGCATCCCAATGATTTCTCGCTGGCACCTGAGAACTATCAGCAGCGTCATGAGGTAATGTATCGGGGTATTGAAACCGTTAAACAACTCTGGCGCGGCGAGAAGATCCAGGTCAAAAGTGGCGATGGCAATCTTACTGAGATTCAAACCTATCCTCCTCCGATCCAGCGCGAGCTACCTTATTGGGTTACGGCAGCGGGTAATCCTAATACATTCGCGAAGGCGGGTGAGATCGGCGCCAACCTGCTGACCCATATGTATAATCAGAGTGTCTCTGAACTGGCGGAGAAGATAAGTATCTATCGCAGTGCACGCGCAGAACATGGCTATGATCCAGCGACCGGACTGGTTTCGGTTATGTTACATACCTTTATCGGCAAAGATGAAGCGACGGTGCGCGAGCAGATTCAGGGACCTTTCAGCGAGTATTTGAAGTCCGCATCCTACCTGGTCAATGCCATTGCCTACAGCCGTGGCCAGCAGGTTGATCTAAAGACACTTTCAGAGCAAGATCTCCATGATTACCTGCTCTTTGTGACCGATCGCTTGATCACTACCCGGCGTGTCCTCTTTGGTACACCAGAACAATGCGTGGATCTAATTGTTCAGCTTAAAGAGGCTGGCGTCAGCGAGATCGCCTGTCAGATGGATTTTGGTGTCCCGGTCGATCTGGTGCTGGATAGTATGCCTTACCTGAATCAGTTAAAAGATCTGGCCAATACGCGGCTCCAGGCCCGTACGCCAGTCACGCTAGAGAGGGTTTCGGCCGTCACCGAGTTGCATCAGACCAATGGACATACACCAGAAAAGGGACCGGCTACCCTGGCTACGGCAACTACGACGGAAGTCGCGCCCACTGACCTATCGTTGGGAGCCATCCGTCAGCGTTGTCGCCAGCAGTTAGATACAACCGATTTTTATCAGCAGCTCCAGCAGCATGGCATCCAATTGGAGGAGGGATTTCAGGGCATTGGCCGCCTCTGGAAACGCGATGGCGAGGCCCTGGGACAAATCAATCTATCGGCGGAACTGGTACAAGAGGCCGGTGACTATGTGATCCACCCGACCTTGCTGGATGCCGCGCTACAGGTTTTGATTGCTACGCTGCCACAGGAACTGCTTACCAGTGCAACCGATCTTTATTTACCGACCGGCATCCGTAGTTTCCAGGCCTATCGGCCGCTCGGCACATCGGTCTGGAGCCACGCGCAGCTGACGACCGAGGCCACACAAAGCATTGACGTCATTGAGGGTACGGTCCGTATCCTCGACGACCAGGGCAACTTATTGGCCGAGGCCAGCGGGCTGCAATTGCAACATACGGTACTGGCGCCGTCTGAGTCAGCACCATCTGCCCGACCTACGACAGAGCCGACGGCGTTACAGGATTGGCTATATGAGTTACGCTGGGAGCCAAACGCGCTCCAGCCAGCAAAAACCACTACCCTGACGGGTCGCTGGCTGGTCTTCACCGATAAAAGTAGTGTCGGACAGAAGTTGATTACACAATTGGAGCAACAGGGCGCCAGTTGTATCCGGGTGGTGGCTGGCAGCCGCTACCGTGTCCTCTCTCCTGGACACTATCAGATCGATCCATCTCAGAGCGATGATACACGGCGCGTCGTCCAGGAAGCGTTGCAGGATCAAGCACTCACTGGTGTGATCCATCTGTGGAGTCTGGATACGACTCCCGCCGCAGCAACCAGTGTAGCTTCACTAGAAGAAGACCAGCAGATCAGCACCGGCCATGCGCTGCAACTTATTCAATCCCTGGTCGAATATGGTGGGACACAGCCACCCCAGTTGTGGTTTGTGACGCGCGGTGCTCAGGCAGTGAACGCCGAGCAGGAGGCACAACTTGAAATTAGCCAGGCTCCCCTCTGGGGACTGGGCAAGACCTGCGCCATGGAGCATCCAGAACTCTGGGGCGGCTTGATCGATCTGGACCCCGAAGAGACGGGCCGCACTTCAGCCACCCAGCTTTTCAATGCCTTGCTCAAGCATAGCGTTGAAGATCAGATCGCCTTCCGGGGTGGTCAGGGCTATGTCGCGCGTATGCTACATAGCCAGTCTACCGCCGCTAAATCCTTGACCCTTTATAAGGAAGGGAGTTATTTGATCACAGGCGGCCTATGGGGATTGGGCCTGGAGGTTGCCCGGCATTTCGCCGAGCGGGGAGCCGGACATTTGATCCTGCTGGGGCGTAGCACACTACCCGCACGTGAAAAGTGGGATGGGCTGCCAGCTGGTAGTCGCCAGGCGTATCAAGTCGCCGGTATACGCGAGCTGGAACGCCTGGGAGCACATGTCCACTACGCAGCAGTCGATGTGACTGATGAGACCCAGCTCACCAATTTCTTAACCACCTATTCACAACAGGGTCATCCCTCCCTTAAAGGTGTCATCCATGCCGCATCGGTCTGGCAGGACGCTCAGGGGAAATCCCTGGTACGGCCACTGATCCAGTTAACACCTGAAGACCTGACGGCCGTCTTCCGACCCAAAGTCATTGGGAGCTGGCTACTCTATAGCCTGCTCAAGCATCAAACACTGGACTTCTTTGTTTCTTTCTCGTCAGGCGCTTCACTCTTTGGCTCAGCGGCCCAGGGCAACTATGCCGCGGCCGGTGAATTTCTGGATATCCTGGCGCATTACCAACGCGCCCATGGCCAGCCTGCCCTGAGTATCGACTGGGGAGCGATTTCGGAGATTGGCTTCGGAGCGACCAGCGAGGGGTTACGGGTGCATGAGTATTGGGAGTCACGCGGCATTCAACGCATCACCCCACAACAGGTGTTGGCGGCGCTGGAACTGCTCATCCCACAGCAGGTTGCTCGAATCGGCGTGCTTAAGTTGGACTGGCAACTGTTGGCCCAATATTATCCACAGATTACCAGTCTACCATTGGTACGCCAGCTAATTGAAAAGGCTCCAGACACTGCTTCGAACAATGGTTCCACCACAACGTCCAGTTCCATTCTGGATACTATCCGTACCACACATGGTGAGCAGTGGCAGGCCATTCTTGAAGATTATTTAAGTACCCAGGTAGCCAATGTGCTCCGGCTCCCGGTTGAAAGACTGGATCGCGAGCAGCCGTTGACGACCCTTGGATTGGACTCTTTGATGGCCATCGAGCTCAAAAACCGCCTTGAGGGTGAACTGGCCATCCGCATTCCGATCGTGACCTTCTTACAAGGTCCCAGTATTGTACAATTTGCCTATCAGGTACGTCAGCAATTGGCGGAAACGATTGTGGTTCCACCTGCTGCTATCAATGCCACGGTGCCTGTACCAGCCGAGCGTTATACAGAGGCAGTCGTACCGGCCCATGAGGCGGCACACCTGTTGGCCCAACTGGATCAACTCTCAGATCAAGACGTCGATGCCCTCCTCGCACAAATGATGCCCGAGGAACATAAGCAGGAGCCCAATGGACATGCCGAGGAACGCCCGAACCTCAACGCCCAGGATGCTGCAGCATTGTTGGCACAAATCGACCAACTCTCTGATGAGCAGGTAGATGCATTGCTCAACGAAATAGCACAGAAAGAGGATTTAAATCGATGAGCGATTCCTCAAAAAATATTTCTAATCTGTCGCCCGAGGCCAAACGCGCGCTACTGGCTCGCCTGTTGCGCGAAAAGGCCAAAGGCCAGGAAACCTGGGTGCCTATCTCGCATAATCAGAAGGCACTCTGGTTTCTCTCGCGTTTAGCTCCCGATAGTGCCGCCTATAATCTTTTGTATGCGGCACATATCAGTTCGAGCTTGAATGTGCAGGCGCTGCAAAGCGCCCTGCGCACCCTGGCCCAGCGCTATCCCATACTCACGGCTACCTACGCTCTCCATGACGGTGAGCCAGCCCAGCAGAGCGCCAGCGGCCACACACTGCCATTCGAACAGGTCGCTGCCACGCATTTGGGCCTGGAAGAGATCAAACAGCAACTACAAAGGGAAAGTAATCAGCCAATCAACCTGGGTACCGGGCCGGTGTTACGCGTGAAACTTTATCAGCGCTCACCTACCGATTATGTGCTGGCCCTGATCGCGCATCATATCGCCGTTGATTTCTGGGCCCTCGATATCTTTGTCGATGAACTCTTTCTGCTCTACGCGGCCGAGCAGGCGGGACTTCCCAATCCGCTCGTGGCACCAGGGCCACAACATACAGAGTATGTCCAATGGCAGCAGGCGATGCTGAACAGTCCTGAGGGTGAGGCTCACTGGCACTACTGGCAACAAACCCTACAAGGGGAGTTGCCAGTCTTAAATCTACCCCTGGACCATAGCCGCCCACCGGTACAAACATATAAAGGGGCCTCCCATAGTTTTGCGCTTCCAGGTGAGCTGACCAGAAAACTGCGCGCACTGGCCAGCTCTGAAAAAGTGACCCTGTTCACCTTGATGCTGACTGCATATCAGACCTTGCTCTATCGCTATACCAGCCAGGAAGATATCATTGTGGGTACACCAGCCCTGGGTCGCACCCGGTCCGAGTGGGAGCGGGTAGTGGATTATCTGGCCAATCCAATCCTGGTGCGCGCCAATCTGGCCAATAACCCTACCTTTAAAGAGCTACTAAGCCAGACACGTCTGTGTGTGTTGAATGGACTGGAGCATCAGGATTTCCCTTTTCCTTTGCTGGTTGAACGCCTGCAGCCGAAACGAGATCCCAGTTATTCACCCCTTTATCAGACCTTATTTATCTGGGATCGCCCGCGCACACGCAGCCCCCAGGACCTAGAGCGCCTGGGCCAGGATGCCCTGGCTCAACAGCTTGGGCAAACGGGCCTCTCCTTTGAGCCTTTCGCCTATGGGCAACAGGGCGCTCCTTTTGATCTGACACTGACCGTCTTTGAAATCGATGGCGCCCTGAGCGCTGATTTCCGCTATAATAGTGACCTGTTTGAGCCCTCAACGATTGCGCGCATGGAACAGCACTTCCAGACCTTATTGAGCGCGCTAGTTGAGTATCCCGACCAGAGGTTGCTGCAATTGCCTCTGCTTACCGCTGCCGAACGCCAGCAAATACTGGTCGATTGGAATGCAACCGCGCAAAGCTATCCAGACCAGGCTACACTGCAAGAATTGATTGAGGCCCAGGTCGAGCGGACACCCGATGCGGTGGCCTTAATCTTTGAGGGCCAGAGCAAAACCTATCGGGAGATCAACTATGCCGCCAATCACCTGGCTTATCGCCTGCAAGAGCTTGGCGTAACACAAAATGTGCTGGTTGGGGTCAGCATGGAACGCTCTTTTGAGATGGTCATGGCGTTGCTGGCTATTCTTAAAGCTGGCGGTGCTTATGTTCCCCTGGACCCCAGCTATCCAGCTGAGCGCCTGGCTTATATGCTGGAAGATGCACAGGTACCCGTACTCATAACCCAGACCCATCTCAAGGAACAGCTACCAGCCACTCAGGCCCAGTTGATCTGTCTCGATCCCGATTGGAATAGTGCTCAGACCGAAGCAGTGGCAAATCCTATCAGTTGGAGCGGACCAGCCGACCTGGCCTATATGATCTACACGTCGGGCTCGACGGGCAAACCCAAGGGCGTAATGAATACCCAGCAGGGTATCTGTAACCGACTGAACTGGATGCAACAGACCTATCAGCTCACAGCAAGCGATCGCGTCCTGCAAAAAACGCCTTTTAGCTTTGATGTCTCGGTCTGGGAGTTCTTCTGGCCCTTGCTCACAGGGGCTGGCCTGGTCATTGCGCGACCAGGTGGACATCAGGACCCGGCCTACCTGGCTCGCTTGATTGGGGAGCAGCAGATAACGACCTTGCATTTTGTGCCTTCAATGCTCCAGGCCTTCCTTTCAGAACCAGACCTGAGCCACTGTCGGCAACTTCGCCATGTAATCTGCAGTGGTGAAGCCCTGGCACCTGAATTGCAAGAACGCTTTTTCGAGCGCTTCCCCAACAATGTTCGCCTGCATAATCTCTATGGACCAACTGAGGCGGCTATCGATGTTACTTCCTGGGAATGTCAGCGCGGCGACAAAGCAACCAACGTCCCGATTGGACGCCCGATTGCCAACACACAGATCTATATCTTGAATCCAGCCCTGCAGCCGGTACCAGTTAATCTTCCGGGAGAACTGCACATTGGTGGCATTGGCCTGGCCAGCGGCTATTACCAGCGTCCAGAACTGACCGCCGAAAGATTCATTGAAGACCCTTTTAGCACGCAAGCAGGTGCACGCCTCTTTAAGACTGGCGACCTGGCCCGCTATCGCGCGGATGGGGCTATTGAATTCCTGGGCCGTATCGATTACCAGGTCAAAATCCGTGGCTTCCGCATTGAGCTGGGTGAGATCGAGACCACGCTCAATCAGCACGCCGCGCTTGCAGAGTCAGTTGTGACCGCCCGCGAAGATACACCGGGCAACAAACGTCTGGTTGCCTATCTGGTACCCGAACAAAGCGGTATCCGGCCCTCGATTGAGGAATTGCGTAGCTTCTTGAAAGAACAACTGCCCGATTATATGGTGCCAGCGGCGTTCGTTTTTATGGATGCCCTGCCACTCTCGCCCAATGGGAAGGTCAATCGCAATGAGCTTCCCGAGCCAGATAATAGCCGTCCCGATCTTGAGGTGGCTTATGTGGCGCCCCGCACCACAACTGAGCAGTACCTGGCGGATATCTGGATGCAGATCCTGGGTATTTCCCGCGTCGGCATTCACGATAATTATTTTGACCTGGGAGGAGCCTCCATCCAGAGCCTGGAAATTGTGGCTAAAGCCAATGCGGCTGGCTTGCCGCTGGTACTGGAGATGCTCTTTGAATTTCAAACGGTCGCCGAGCTGGCCTCTGCTATCGATGCCAGGCTGGCCGCACCAGAAGTGGTTGAGCAAACACAACCAGCAAAAACCATGTCACAAACGCCGGTCGCGACAATTGCCCCTGCCACTACCCAGTCCGCGGCACTTGAGCTAGACAATACGCTGATTGAGAGCCTGGGGACCTATCTACCGCCAAAGGTTGTCAGCAGTGAGGAGATTCTCGCGGGCTGTGCCCGGCCGATTCGCTTCCCGCTGGCGAAGCTCACTGGCATCAAAACGCGGCGTATGGCGGGCGAGAGCGAGTTCTCGCTAGAAATTGCCATTCAGGCGGTGGCTGATTGTCTGGCCAATTCCAAATATCAACCAGGTGATATCGATCTTATCGTCTGCGGCAATATTTCACGCTGTAATGCCCCGCTCCAGTTCGCCTTTGAGCCCAGCACCTCAGTTCAGATCAAGCAACACTTTGGCTTTACCAATGCCGTCGTGCTGGATGTCTCAAATGCCTGCACAGGACTTTTTACCGCCGCCTATGTCGTGGATGCCTTTATCCGCACCGGCCTGATCCGGCGTGGTATGGCGGTCAGTGGCGAATATATCAGCCACCTATCATTAACGGCCCAGAAAGAGATCGAGAGCTACATGGATTCGCGCCTGGCCTGTCTGACGGTGGGCGATGGCGGCGCGGCCTTGATCCTGGAGCGATCACCCAATCAAAAGTTGGGCTTCCATGAATTTGAAATGTATACCCTGGGTCACTATAGTGAGGCCTGTATCGGCAAAGCCACAGACCAGGCCCACGGCGGCGCCATTATGTATACAGATGCCGTTACGGTCTCGGCAGTTAATCTGAAGCAGGCAGTTTCGCACGCTGGCATGATTATGGAGCGCACCCAATGGCCGAAAGATTCCTTCCAGCATATCATTGTGCACCAGACCTCTAATACCACCATCAATGATGTGCCACGCGAGATCAATAAATACTTCGGTGAGGAGATCTGTAAGCAGGATAGCGTGATCAACAATATTGCTGAACGTGGCAATACGGCCACCACTACGCATATGATCGCGCTGATGGATAGCATTCGCTCCAACCGTATCCAGTCAGGGGATAATGCGATCTTCGGCATCACCGGTTCGGGCGCCACCATCGGTACGGCGATCTATACATTCGATGATCTACCTGATCGCATCCGTCAGCGCGAAGCAGGCACCTACACACCGACCAAAATTGCACCAGAAGCTCCTTTTGTTTCTCGCCTACCAGCGAACAGGCGTGTACAGATTGCCCGCGTCGGCACCATCCCGCCAACCAGCCGCGTAGAGAAGAAGACATTGGAACTGATTCAGGTCGCGGCCGAGCGCTGCCTGGCCGATATTCCCTACGACCGCAGCGAGATCGACCTGTTGATCTACTCAGGCGTCTATCGGGATGACTTTTTGTGTGAGCCAGCAGTAGCTGCCCTGGTTGAGGGGAGACTCGGTATTAATGCTGATATCGAGACCCAGCAGGACAAAAAGACCTTTGCCCTGGATGTTTTAAACGGCGGTCTGGGTACTTTAAATGCCTGCCATGCATCTATCGGCTTGATCCAGGCCCGGCGGGCTCATAAAGCCTTGATCGTGGCCTCCGAAGTAGAAAACAATCGTGAAAGTGATCCTGCTGAACTGGCAGGAGTTGAAGAAACGGGTTCGGCCCTCTTACTCGAAGAGAGTCCTGATGGCACAACCGGCTTTGGCCATTTTGTCTTCAAGTCCTTTACAGAACATCTGGATGCCTTGAAGTCGCACTCACTGGTACGCAATGGCAAAACTATGATGCACTTTGAGCGCGATCCGCAGCTAGAGCAGTACTACCAACACTGCATCCATGAGACGGTGAGCGAGCTGCTACAACAGGAGCAGTTATCACTATCTCAGATCCAGCTCATCTTGCCGCCTCAAATCTCAGCGGACTTCATTGGTCGCCTGAGCGCTACCCTTGAGGTTGATCCTAAAAAAGTAGTCGCAGTGTCAGCCCAGCATGATCTCTTTACATCATCGTTAGCTTACACATTGCAACAAGCCTATGATCAACACCTGGTCTCGCGAGGAGATATTGGCTTAATTATTCAGGTTGGCTCGGGCCTCCAGGTTGGTTGTGCCACCTATTACTTCTAGTTAGAACAGGTTCAAGAAACATGTTACATTCGTCCTGGATCGTGTCTAAGCA
Organism: Dictyobacter kobayashii; assembly: GCF_003967555.1. Taxonomy (GTDB): domain Bacteria; phylum Chloroflexota; class Ktedonobacteria; order Ktedonobacterales; family Ktedonobacteraceae; genus Dictyobacter; species Dictyobacter kobayashii. The sequence goes on along the minus strand of NZ_BIFS01000001.1, from coordinate 4,059,338 downwards.
GGCACATCCCAAAAACAGGCTCTTCTGCTTTCCTTATGCAGGCGGAGGAGCCAGTATCTACCGCCTCTGGTCGCAAACCTTGCCACCAGAGGTGGTAGAGGTCTGTCCCATCTATCTCCCTGGCCGCGAAACGAGAATCCGTGAAGAACCATTCTATAGTCTGGACGCCTTAATACCTCCATTGGTTCAGGCACTCAACCCATATCTGCATGAACCATTTCAAATCTTTGGGCATAGCATGGGAGCATTGATCGGATTTGAGCTTACCCGGCAACTGCGACGTCAGCAATTGCCCACTCCGACGCATCTCTTCGTCTCGGGTCATCGCGCGCCCCAAATACCGCGCCCGGGTAGCCAGACCTGGCAAAAACCAGACCCGGAATTCATCGAGTCGCTCAAAACCCTGGGAGGCACCCCTGATGCCGTGCTACAAAACGCAGAGCTCATGCAACTACTCCTCCCCACCCTACGCGCCGACTTTGCCCTCAACGAAACCTACCAATACCAACCAGAGCCACCGCTCAAAATCCTCATGACAGTTTTCGGAGGCAGCGAAGACAAAGAGGTCGACCCAACCAAACTACAAGAGTGGCAAAAGCAAACCCACTATCCCATCACAAAAAAAATCTTCCCCGGAGGACACTTCTACCTGCACACCCACCAACCCCTCCTCACCCAGGCCATCGCCTCACACTACATCTAAAAAAGCGGGGATGCAAAGGGGCCGCAGCCCCTCGCTTGGAGACCTGACGTGTAGCATCGCCACCTTCTCAAGCGAGGATGCAAGAGGCAGCCAGCTCCTCGCTCGAGGGCCTAGCGCACAGCATCGCCACCTTCTCAAGCGAGGATGCAAGGGTAGCAGCCTCTTGACTGGGGTTCGCATGTAGCATCGCCACCTTCTCAAGCAGGGACGCAAAACGCGGCAGCCTCTTGACTGGGGGTTCGCATGTAGCATCGCCACCTTCTCAAGCAGGGATGCAAGGGGCGGCGAGCCCCTTGACTGGGGTTCGCATGTAGCATCGCCACCTTCTCAAGCAGGGATGCAAGGGGCGGCGAGCCCCTTGACTGGGGGTTTGGGGGCTGTGCCCCCAACATCTTCCTCCTCCCCCGTGCCGCCGTCAGGCGGCACACCACAAAAAAGCACAAAACTTAGAGGCTAAACTCAGCCTCTAAGTTTTGACAACAACCCTTTGGCCTGGACCAAAGCCTGATCACTTTTACAAAAAGAGAAACGCACATAATTTTTACCGATATGTACATGCCCCTTACTATACATACTTTCCGGAGGGATACAGGCCACACCAATCTCCTTGATCAGGTAGCGCGTAAAATCCCGCGGCATCCCATCAAAAACAGCCGAGAAATCAGCCATAATAAAGTAAGTGCCTTCAGGAGCACGATAAGTAAGGCCGCTACCATCCAAAGCATCCATCAACAAGTGCAGCTTGGATTGGTACATAGTACGAAAATTGTTATAATAACTATCTGGCTGATTTAAAGCGTAGGCCACCGCTTCTTGAGTAGGATGATGAACCGCAAAGATAGTAAATTGATGGGCCCGCGCCACGCCATCTAAAACGTCTGGATGCCCATAAGCCCAACCTATCTTCCAGCCGGTAGCACTAAAGGTCTTACCGGCACTGCTCACAGTCACAGTGCGCTCAAACATACCCGGTAAAGTAGCGATTGGAATATAGGTCGAGCCACCCAGCGTCAGGTGCTCATAGACCTCATCATTAATCACAATGACATTGTGCTCTATACACAGTTCAGCCACCAGAGACAATTCTTCGCGCGAGAAGACACGCCCGCTAGGATTATGGGGAGAATTTAAAATCAAAACCCGCGTCCGGGGTGTGAAGGCCGCCCGTAACTCATCAGGATCAAAAGTCCAGGTTGGAGGATGCAAAGGAACAAAAACGGGGGTAGCACCCGCCATCAAGATATTCGGCACATACGAATCGTAAAAAGGCTCGATAACAATTACTTCATCTCCCGGATCAACCAGGCCAAGCACACATGAAAGGATACCTTCGGTCGCGCCGGCAGTGACAATTACCCCTTGATCGGGATCGATATCCAATCCATAGAAACGGGCTGCATGATTGGCTACAGCATGGCGCAAAGAAGCGATCCCGGGTCCAGGAGCATACTGATTGTGCTGTCCTGATTGCGCAGCTTTAATCATTTCCGCCACAATATCGGCGGGCGTATCAAAATCAGGTTTTCCCTGCCCCAGGTTCAAGGCGCTATATTGTTGCGCCAACTGGTTAATTTCCGTAAAAATAGTGGTGCCAAAGGTTTCAACACGGCGAGCAGAAATAGACATGCAACATACTCCCATCAGATTGGATATAGTGCGCTCTGATACGCCTTTCTGGACTTCAAAGACGACTCTCCCAACGCATCAGAATACTTTCTTATCGACGCAATCTTCATTTTGCTTATTATATACACATCGTAGATGTCGAGCAATAAAAGCCATGCAGCCTCAGAGCTTTTTCATGTTCCTCTTTGGCGCCTGCGGTGCCGGGTTGGGAGTGTGGAGTGTGTGGTGAGCGGTTTGCCCACCACACACTCCACCTCTGAAAGAATGGACATCGTATCGCTTGCTCGTGATCTCCATATTTGCAGGTAGGAGGAGGCTGCGGCCGCCCACCACACACACTTCACCTCTGAAAGAATAGACATCGTATCGCTTGCTCGTGATCTCTGGACGAACATGAAAAAGCCCTGATGTACTTGCATGAAAATCCCAATACAGTGCACATGCGCTATACGCTAAAACTGATCACAAAAAGCCGCAGTATGGAACTTATTGACATAATATGGAACACAAAGACATACAATCCTGGCTTCCAAAATGGTATACTAGTAGTGAATTCAGCTCAACAATACAAAAGATGTCTAATATTTGCATACAACAAAGGAGGGGATAGAAAAGAGGCATTCTACAACCAAAACATTTCAGGGAATATGAGTCAAGCAAAATTATCGATCCTGTCCATATCCCTGGGGCATAATGAGCAAAAAAACTTCCAACTCCTGCTTGTAAGGACGCAAGCGATCAAGCAATTTCGGCACGGCATCATTTTTAATATACAAGTATCGTGGAACATAGGCCGCAGGTCATTCGTGCTACTTGTATTAAAAAAAACCAGACGTTGACACTGTAGTACAACGTTTTAGAGGAGGAATTTTCAATGGCTCGCTTTGTGCTAAGTTTAGATCAAGGTACCACCAGCTCCCGGGCAATCCTCTTCAACCATGACGGCAATATTGTAAGTGTAGCGCAACAAGAATTTCCTCAAATCTATCCAGCACCTGGATTGGTCGAGCACAATCCCGAGGACATCTGGTCAAGCCAGCTTAAAGTGGCGAAAGAAGCCTTAAAAAAGGCAGGTGCCTCGGCCTCAGATGTCGTAGCGTTGGGTATTACTAATCAACGCGAAACGACGATTGTCTGGGAAAAAAGCACGGGCCGACCGGTGTTTAATGCCATTGTCTGGCAAAGCCGCTTAACTGTACCAATTTGTGATGCCTTGAAGAACAAAGGCTTCGACAAAGTTATCCGTGAACGTACGGGTCTGGTGACCGATGCCTACTTCTCTGGCACCAAAGTCAAATGGATTCTTGATAATGTTGAAGGTGCACGCCAGAAAGCTGAGCGGGGCGAACTGCTTTTTGGCACTATCGATACCTTCCTCATCTGGCGCCTGACTAAAGGCAAGATCCATGTCACTGACTATACCAATGCTTCTCGTACTCTCCTCTTTAATATCTATGAGGGAAAGTGGGATGATGTGATCCTGAAGGAGTTGGGGATTCCTCATTCTATGTTACCGCAGGTCATGCCTTCCAGTGCTGTCTATGGCGAAACCGCCACAGAGTTCTTCAACACCCCCATCCGTATTGCTGGCATCGCAGGTGATCAGCAGGCAGCGACCTTTGGACAGGTCTGTTACCAGATTGGTATGGCTAAAAACACATATGGTACAGGCTGTTTTATGCTTATGAATACGGGAGAGAAAGCTATAGCCTCTCAACACGGTCTCCTCACCACTATTGCCTGGGGACTGGGCACTAAAGAGAAGCCAAAGCTCACATATGCGCTTGAAGGCAGTATCTTTGTGACCGGGGCCGCGGTCCAGTGGCTACGCGACGGCTTAAAGGCCATTAGTTCAAGCATTGAGGTAGAAAGTCTGGCCCGGACAGTGACCGATAATGGTGGCGTCTATATGGTTCCGGCCTTTGTGGGCCTGGGTGCTCCCCATTGGGACCCGTATGCCCGTGGGATCATTGTGGGACTGACGCGTGGCTCTACGATTGGACATATCGCTCGGGCAACCCTCGAGAGTATGTGCTATCAAACACGCGAGGTTCTGGAGGCAATGACTGCTGATAGCAACATCACTGCCACTACGTTGCGTGTCGATGGTGGCGCGGTCGTCAATAATCTCTTGATGCAATTCCAGGCTGATATTCTGGGCATACCAGTCCAACGACCCAGCATCGCAGAGACTACTGCTCTGGGTGCTGCCTATCTGGCAGGGTTGGCTGTCGGCTTCTGGAAAGATCAACACGAGCTGAGCGGTCTGTGGTCCATCGATCGTACCTTTGAGCCAAAGATGAACAAGGATCAACGTGAAAGCCTGTACGCTAACTGGAAGCGCGCAGTGGAGCGTTCTCTCGGCTGGGCAAAAGAATAATCTTCATCCAACAGTACAAAACATTCATAGCATGCTGTTGAGCTATTTCTCTGGGACCATCAGGGAATACAGCTCAACCATATATGCGGTTGTCGGTATAAATATGTAATAGGATTGGAGAAAAATTCATGGAAAGGCCCGTTGTTAGTCAGACACCAGCGCTAGCTGGTACCCTGGGTGAGTGCGTTGCTGAATTTTTCGGCACTATGGTTCTTTTGCTTTTTGGCGATGGTTGCGTTGCTTCATTCGCGCTTTTCAACAATCTCGGTCCTAATGGCGGCCCAACGCTTCCTACTCCATTCGCGAATCAATGGATTCTGATTGTCTTTGGTTGGGGCTTCGCCGTTATGCTTGGTATCTATGTAGCGGGTGCCATTAGTGGTGCGCATCTCAATCCAGCGGTGACACTAGGATTTGCATCCAGAGGCAAGTTCCCCTGGAACAAGGTTCTTCCCTATATGGGCTCACAAGTGTTGGGAGCATTTATAGCCGCCGCCATCCTTTTCTTCGTGTATAAAGGAGCGATTGATCACGCAGTCGGCCTGGCAGCAGCAAAAGGTGGTACAATTACCAGTGAAGTGGGTGGTGTCTTCTACACCAGTCCCAAAGCTTTTGTTGGAACCTTCGGCGCCTTCTGCGATGAGTTCGTAGGCACTGCTCTGCTGGTTGGTTTGATCTTTGCGATTGTTGATGCACGCAACCAGCCAGTACAGGCCAATCTAAACCCAATGATCATTGGCTTCCTGATTGTAGCAATCGGTGCTTCATTCGGACTCAACACGGGGTATGCAATCAATCCAGCGCGTGACTTTGGTCCTCGCCTGTGGATTGCCCTGGTCGATGGTGGAAGAAGCCTGAATTCCTATACCTGGATTCCAATTGTTGCTCCACTCCTGGGAGGTGTCGCAGGAGCCTATATCTATGACTTTACAATTGGCAAAGTCATAGAAGCTAGAAAGCTCCATCAATCTGGCGCAGCAATCTCTCGTGGTGAAGCTGTTCGTGAACCGGCAGTAGATTAGCGCTTTATCATAGTTTTTGGATGAAAGGACGAAAATGCAGCATGTGATCGAAAAAACAAAATAACAAAATCACTGATCTCTTGCTGCATTTTCGTAAAATAGCACTTATGCAACCCCTATCCTCACGCGAACGTGCGTACAATTTTAACGAACTTGCGAATAATTCTTTCGATATCCTGGTCATTGGCGGCGGTATCACCGGCGCGGGCGTCGCTCTGGATGCCGTCTCACGCGGCTACTCGGTCGCCCTGGTCGAGAAGGCAGATTTTGCCAGCGGCACCAGTAGTAAATCAACCAAGCTTGTTCATGGCGGAATTCGCTATCTGCCAAACTTTGATATCGCACTGGTCCATGAAGCCCTGGTTGAACGCGGCCTGCTGCTACAGAATGCGCCATTTCTGGTTAATCCAGTTGCCTTTGTTTTGCCTATCTATGAGGGAGATAAGCATCCGGTTGGCATGCCTTTCACGACCCCAAAGGGTATCGGCCTCAATCGTCTATTAGATGCTGGCCTCTGGATGTATGATGGCCTGGCCGGGCGACGCAATATCTCTCGCCACCACCATATTAGCCGTCAGGAAGTCTTAGAACGAGCTCCAACGCTGATTTCAGAGGGGCTTAAAGAAGGCTTCATTTATTACGATGGTCAGACAAATGATGTGCGTCTGACGATGACTGTTCTACGTACAGCGGCACGCTCTGGGGCGGTGATTGCTAATTACGCTGAGGTGACCGGCTTTGAGATGTCGCATGACCATATTACAGGCGCGGTGGTACACGATAACATTGGCGATCAACAGTTCACGGTACGAGCCCGTCATGTTGTCAATGCCACAGGCGTCTTCTCTGAGCAGGTTGAGTCTTTAACCGGGCACACACCAGAAATTCAGGTTGAGCCCAGTAAAGGAGTCCACCTGGTCCTATCGCGCGAACAACTGCAACTGGGTGATGATGCGATTGTCCTGCCCGAGACCGAGGATAAACGTATCCTGTTTATTGTCCCCTGGGAGTCACGGGCCATCTATGGCACAACCGATACTGGTACAGGCGATCTCAACCATCCAAATGCTTCTCAGGATGATATTACATACCTGTTGAAATATTTGAATCGCTATCTCTCGGTTAATGTGACTGAGGATGATATTATCAGTACTTATGCTGGCTATCGACCGTTGGTCAAACCACGGCAAAAGAATGCCTCAACCGCCAAACTGTCACGTACCCATGCTGTTATTGAGAGTCCGTCAGGCCTGGTGACCATTACAGGTGGCAAGTTAACCACCTACCGTCGTATGGCACAGGATACACTCGATCTCATTAGCCGCCGCGATAGTATGAAACCAGTTCATCCAACTGAGTCGCTCCCACTACAGGGTAGCGCGGCCTGGCCACTTACCCAGCATGAGCTGCAGAAGCGCGGTACCAGCCTGGGCCTGAGCTCGAGTATTATTCAACATCTTGGTGGAGCCTATGGTTCTAATGCCAATGCGGTCTTTGACTTGATAGAACAGGATGCTTCGCTGGGCCAGCAACTCATCAGTGACCTGCCCTATATTAAGGCAGAGGTGATTTATGCCTGCCGCTATGAAATGGCAATGAAGCCCTCCGATATTCTGGCACGACGCACATCAATTGTGCTGGAAGATCGCGAGCGTGGTCAGGGTGTAGTTGATGAGGTTACACGGTTGATGGCTCAGGAATTTCACTGGCCGTCAACAGAGCAGCAAGCATTGATGCAGACGTATCGCTCAAATATCCAGAATCAAGTGCTGGCAGAGAAACACTAAGCTCAAGGAGCGCTCATTCAAACTCTTTCGCAATTATAAGGAAGAAACGCGATAGGAGTCTTTCCTATCTGCTCACATGCACGAGAGGAAACGCGATGAAAAAGCTCATTAATAAACCGGAAGATGTGGTGCGAGAAGCCCTGGCGGGTATGGCTGCGGTCCACGCCGATCTGATCAATGTCGATATTGAGCAACAAATTATTGTGCGCAGGGATGCGCCGATAAAAAATAAGGTTGGCGTTATTTCTGGCGGCGGCAGTGGGCATGAGCCTATGCATGGAGGCTATGTCGGATATGGTATGCTCGATGCTGCCTGTCCAGGTGCGGTGTTTACCTCTCCTGTCCCAGATCAGATGCTGGCCGCGACCCGGGCCGTCAATGGGGGCGCCGGAGTTTTACATATTGTCAAAAACTATACTGGCGATGTGATGAACTTTGAGATGGCGGCTGAGCTGGCGGCGGCTGAAGATATTGAGGTGGTCAGCGTTGTCACTAATGATGATGTGGCGGTACAGGATAGCCTGTACACTGCCGGTCGTCGTGGTGTTGGTGTGACGGTGTTGCTCGAAAAGATTGTCGGCGCACTGGCGGAGACGGGAGCTCCTCTGGCCCAGGTGGCCGAGCTGGCCCGGCAGGTTAATAATCAGGGGCGCAGCATGGGGATGGCCCTGACCTCCTGCACCGTACCGGCCGCCGGTAAACCAACGTTTGAGCTGGGCGAGGACGAGATGGAGATCGGCATCGGCATCCATGGTGAACCGGGTCGGCGCCGCGCTAAGCTGGCTACCGCTGCGGAGATCACTGAGACGCTAACCAATCCTATCGTTGATGATCTGAGACTTAAAGCGGGTGAACAGGTTCTGGCCATGGTCAATGGCATGGGCGGTACACCTCTGATTGAGCTCTATATCGTTTTTAACGAGCTGGAACGTATCCTTAAAGGAAAGTCGATTTCTATTACTCGTTCCCTGGTCGGGAATTATATTACGTCTCTAGAGATGGCTGGCTGTTCTATTACCCTGGTGCGCCTCAATGATGAATTCGTTAAGTACTGGGATGCGCCAGTCCATACGCCTGCATTGCGCTGGGGTCGTTAGTCAAAAACTGCCGGTAAGATTGGGAGGAGACCATGCCTGTCACACATGAGGATATCCTGCATTGGTTGCAGCGGTCAGCACAGGTATTGCATGAGAACAGTGCATTCCTGACAGAACTGGACTCCGCGATCGGGGATGCCGATCATGGCATCAATATGGATCGTGGCTTTACCGCTGTAAGCACAAAAATCGCAGGTGTAAGCGATGCTGATATTGGGGCGCTGCTTAAAACCGTTGGTAGCACCCTGGTCTCTACGGTTGGCGGGGCCAGCGGTCCCCTGTATGGAACCGCATTCCTACGGGCAGGCATGGCAACCTCCGGCAAGCAAGTTCTGGAAACGCCTGAGCTGATCGCTATGTTTGATGCTGCGCTTGAGGGCATTAAAGCTCGGGGCAAGGCTCAGGCTGGTGAGAAGACGATGTTAGACGCATTTATACCTGCTGTCGATGCCGCTCAACAAGCAGCAAAAGATCAGTTGCCTGTACCGCAGTTACTGCAAAGCATGGCTGCGGCCGCCGAAGTTGGTATGAATGCCACCATCGAAATGATCGCGACCAAAGGGCGAGCCAGTTATCTGGGTGAACGTAGCGTGGGACACCAGGACCCGGGGGCAACCTCTTGCTGGCTGATCTTGCAGGCTCTCTCAGATACCGTATCACCAGAAATACCACACGAAGAGTAATACTTATTGTAAGCTTCCGCTATCTGCGTGGATCTTGCTGCGGGATGAAGTTCCCTGGAAAGAAGAGGAAATATTTTGTCTGTTGGCATTGTAATTGTTTCGCATAGTGCTCGCCTGGCAGAAGGCGTTGCTGAACTGGCCGAACAGATGTCGATGGGAGAAGTAACTATTGCCGTCGCCGGAGGCACTGACGATGGCTCTATTGGTACCTCCATTGATAAAGTGATCGCCGCCCTCCAGAAGGCTTCCAATCCCGAAGGGACACTGGTTTTGCTTGATCTGGGTAGCGCGGTGATGGTTACAGAGATGGCGCTGGAGCAATTGGATCCGATTGAACGGGAACGGGTCATTATTAGCACGGCTCCGCTTGTCGAGGGAGCCGTGCTGGCAGCGGTTGAGGCCTCCGCCGGCAGTACACTGGCAGAAGTCGCGGAAGCCGCGAATAATGGCCATGAGATGCCAAAGGGACAGCAGGCATAATACCTGCTGCTATTTCTTATTCCTGTTGCTTGTTTGCCTCACGGAACTGCTTAATCTGTTCGCAGTGCTGTTGCATATGCTGTGATAAACGCTCTACCAGGTCAGCAATGCTTGCCTCACCTGAACGATACCAGGATATAGCCCCTTTTTTTTCTACCAGTTCGGCAGGTAAAGATGACAGGGCATCTGCCGATCTGACCTGGGCATCCTGGTACTCGTTCATCACCTGCTGCGCCGTTTGATAACGCCTGGCTTCGACAGCTTCAGTATTAAATGCTTGTAGATCACTTCTCCACCTCATCAGATAAGGGGATGGCGTTTCTCCGTGCACCGTTTGAAAGGCGTCGATCAATAGCAACTCATAGGAGGTCAGATGGGCGACAATATCTTTAGCAGACCATTCTCCACTGACACCCGGCATATCCCACATTGGCTCCGGTAGATCATCAAGCGCTTGAATAACCATTAGATGGCTATTCTCCAACATTTCAGTCGCTGACATAAGACATTCTCCAATCTTTACAATAGCTATCCTATGTTCATATTACTGATCTACCGGTAGTTTCGTTTCTAATTCAACCTTATCCATGCTGCCCTAATCAGAGATGTTTTCTAGGAAGATGACTTTTGTGGGCGTGAGCCTTACCAGCATCTCACCCTCAACACCGTTGCGGGCTCCGTACTCTTCGGCCCGGTCCTCACCCATATAACGAGCGGCAATCCTGGTCGCCCAGTATCTGACATCTGTCAGATTTTCGGAACATTCAGTCGTTCCTTCAATCATAGCATAGGCATATGGGACGGTCTCTTCATCGACACAGATAGCTGCCTTCCCAGTACGCAACAGGTTGGCACCTTTAACGGTTGCACGCCCGGTATTGAACACCAGCGTATCTCCATCCAGCACAAACCAGATGGGGGCGACATGTGGACGCCCATCGGCCCGCACAGTAGCGAGTTTGCCGGTACGAGTATCTTTGAGCAAAAATGCACGACATTCTGCTGTTAATGAAGCAACCATGATTCTACCTTCTTTCATAGGCTCTGACAATATTCAAGGGATATATAACTCGCTTTCATTTTATCATCAGTTACATGTCGCCCATACCTGTACTCAGCTTCTCTATTGAGGCTGAGTACAGGTATACCTGAAAATTGATTTCCTCAAGGTAGAACAGAGCTTACTTGCACCGCGTTAATAGCAGCGCGAATAACTATTACTTGCTGCGTTACACTTGGAGCATTGAATCCCTGGCAGGCATAATGAATTGTGGTTGGCACCGCAGTAGTCAGGGTGGCTATGACCACCAACGGAGCGTCCTCGACTGAACCAGCAGTAGTACCCTCATTAGCGAGCCTACCATCCAGAGCGGTGGTGGGATTGATCTGGCAAATGATTATTTGGCCAGAATACAATTGTACATCTGCCAACGCAGTGATACTATAACTGCCTGCTGGAACATCTACAGTTGAAACATCTACAGCAGAACCATCGAGTGGTAAGAAGGTTCCATCTCCAATTGGTCCACCTGCATACACAGGTCCCTCCGGCCCCGGGTTCCCCTGCGGCCCTGGATTGCCTATCGGACCCTGGGGTCCCGGAGGTCCTGACGGCCCTTGGGGTCCCGTATTGCCTATTGGACCACGCGGCCCTGGATTCCCCTTCGGCCCTTGTGGTCCCGTATTGCCTATTGGACCGCGCGGCCCCGGATTCCCTTTCGGCCCCTGGGGTCCCGGAGGTCCTGGAGGCCCTTGCTGTCCTCTAGAGCCACTGTGACCTGTATAAATCTGGTTACACCCCCCATAGTGACAACGATAGGCCAATGGAGTGATCAAGCCCGACTGAGCTTCCACTCCAGTGGAAAACATTGACATGCAAACAATCACGCAAAGAATAAAAGTTGGGCCACCACACTTCAGCCACTTTATCATATGCTATAACCTCTATTTCATAATATGATGCGCAATATGTAGACGGAAATCTACTTATAGCACACCACAAGCTTTATGATGTTTCCCTCACACATACCTATTCGTCGAAAAGATTTATACGCTGAGGCATCAGGAATACATAGATATTTTCGATCATATCAACGTTTAATAGGTCACGCAACCTGAAGTTTTCTACATTTTTTTGATGTTCTTCGCTCATACAGGTGCGTGATATGCACACATCTGTATGAGCGTCACCCGGGGAGTACCAATCCTGCGGGCCCTCATCCAAAACCATCAGGACGCCCCGACCCATCTAGACTGGTCCCCAGGATGATCTGTTATATCCCCTGGAAAGCGCTGACATTGCCATCAATCTGCTGGCGGGCAGGGGGGACATGGCCAGCACCAAAGGGCGGATGCTCCAACCACAGATTGCCATCGCTGCCCAGCACTTTTCCTCTCTCCATTTTTCTCATTCCACCCGCAAAAATAGAAGATCAGCCATGCTTCTGCGACAAAAATTACGCGCTGCTATAATGATGAAAGTATAACTATGCTCTCTTCCAAAATTAATTTGGATAGTAAAGAAGGAAATGTCTTATGATTACAAGGAAAGTTGGACGCACAGAACTACAAGTATCGGCACTATGTTTTGGTGGCAATGTGTTTGGCTGGACCTGTGATGAACCGACCTCGTTCAGCGTGCTGGATACCTTTGTGGAAGGCGGCGGAAACTTTGTTGATACAGCTGATGTCTATTCCGCCTGGGTAGCTGGCCATAGCGGTGGAGAATCCGAGACGATCCTGGGCAAGTGGCTCAACCAGCGCAAGAATCGCGAACAGATAATTATCGCCACCAAAGTTGGTAGCCGCATGGGCAACGGTGCACAGGGTCTCTCCCGGCATAATATTACGAAAGGTGTAGAAGATTCGCTGCGCCGCTTACAAACAGATTATATCGATCTCTATCAGGCCCATATTGATGATCAAGATGTCCCCCTGGAAGAGACACTGGAAGCCTTTAATTCATTAATCAAGGCTGGCAAAGTACGCTATATCGGCGCCTCGAACTATACCGCGGAGCGCCTTACTGAAGCGCTAAAAGTTAGCTTACAACAGGGTTATGGCCGCTATGAATGTATTCAACCTCCCTATCATCTACTTAATCGAGCGACCTATGAGCGCGAGCTTGAGCCTTTATGTCTAGAGCAAGAAATTGGTGTGATTACTTACTCATCACTGGCCAGCGGCTTTCTAACTGGTAAATATCGGGCCAACCAGGATCTACCTTCCAGCCCGCGACAAAACATTCAAAAAAATTATATGAATGAGAAGGGTTTCGCAATAATTGATCAGCTTGATCGCATTGCACAGGCGCACGAGGCTACCATTGCACAGGTTGCCCTCGCCTGGACTATTGCTCGACCTGGCATTACCGCTCCTATCGTTAGTGCCACCTCGGTAGAACAAACGCAGGAGCTACTCCAATCAGTCTCTCTACGACTCACCCAGGAAGAAGGAGAAACCCTGGACCAGATCAGTAGCTGGCAATAACACAACAAGATGTAAGAAGGCCTAAAGTTGCAGGAGGGGCGGCCAGCCCCTCCTGCCGGGGTGTGGGGTGTTCCCCACCAACCCTCCACCCGACCGCCACCGAAAGCAGGGAGGTGCAGGAGGGCGGCCAGCCCCTCCTGCCGGGGTGTGGGGTGTTCCCCACCAACCCTCCACCCAACCGCCACCGAAAGCAGGGAGGTGCAGGAGGGCGGCCAGCCCCTCCTGCCGGGGTGTGGGGTGTTCCCCACCAACCCTCCACCCAACCGCCGCCGTAGGCGGCAAAAGCAAAGAATTGAAAATAACACAAAAAGGTGCAGCAAAGCCTGGCCGTATGGTACGATAGCAGATAGATGAGATCCAGGCAATGAATTATTGCCTGGATCTCACAATATCTTCTTTTTTGTGACTCATGAAACTCTTCTGTCTGGACAGTATTGATAAGAAAGAAAGGATATCACGATGAGGAGTAAAAAACAGATTGGCATGTATTCGATCAGCATCGATGACGATGGCGCACTACAGATCCAGGCTCCAACCCTGTTGCGCCCTTTACAGTTGGATGCACAGCAGGCACAAGAACTACAACATTGGCTCAATGGCATTAACCCCTCAGCTGGCACTCAAGCTGCCTCCAGTTCTGTAACCGCTCCAGTTGAGGCCCCAACTAATGCCGCTTCCCCGTCGCTCCTGCGGCCACGCCTGCAGTCACCACCCCACCGATTGCGCCAGAGCCTGTCGCTACTCCCGCTGATGTAGCTCCTGAAGCTATTGCACAACAGATTATCCAGGAAATGATCGCCAATGCCAGTGCCCAGTATCCAGCCAGTCTGGCACCAGAGAATCGTGACCGCTTTATTGACCAGATAACACGCCATCCAGCCATCAGACCATTGGTGTCTCAGGGCAAGGTTTCATTTAAGCAGATCATGCTCTGGGTTGAACAGGATATTGCCTCAGAACAATAAGTGCCAGGGATGGTCGGAGAGATACAGTAAAAGGCAAAGAGCGGGAAATATTCCCCGCTCTCGCGCTATTTAAATGATACTGCATCCACACCTTCATTGGTTCCAATAAACAGGCTACGCCCTGAAAGTGTTGGGGTGGTAAAATGGGGCACACCTTCTGATAAACTGATACTGGTACGAAGCTTCCCGGTTGCCAGATCAACCGCGTACAGGGTGCCACCGGTATCCAGTCCATACACCGTATGCCCACCAACGATGGCTGGCAGTTTCATATCGGCCATATGCCAATCGATGGATAAATGGCCATCCGAACCAACCGTGAGCAGGCGAACTCCATCGTTACACGGGACCAGGATTTGCGAGCCGACCAGTGAGCCTCCCCCCATAGCCTGGCCGTCACAGATGTTTGTTTCAGAAATCTGTCCACCAACACCGCCTAATGCATTAGCATGCAACACATATCCATTGCCCGATTTGCCAGCTATAAATACCTGATTGTTGGGTAGTAGCATCGGTCCCATAGAACCAAGATCGGCATCACTGCTATTCTCTTGCTGCCAGTTTGACGGCGCAAAGGCATCTTCTAACTTTAATTGTGGCGAGAGACGCAACACAGAGTCGCTGTGATCCCAATCACCACTGGTTGCGGCGCCATTACCGACTGAGACAAACACATTGCCCGCTGCATCAATAGAGGGACCCGGCGTTGTCCAGATGCCACCTTCACGAGCGGTAGGTACACGGTATGAGAGGAGGCTACCATGTCCATCCGTGCGTGCAGCAACCACCGTACCACGGTAATTGCCACAATCTCCTGCCAGTCCTCCATAAGCGATATATACCAGGCCATTGGAAACCGCTAAGGCTGAGCGCTGCTGATGGACAGTTGGGTCCATCCCATCTACATCCACCACGCGCCGCATCTGTACTTTTCCGGAATCGGCATTAATTCCGACCAGAATATGCTGCGGGCCACTGATCTCGGCAACCGCAAAAATAATACCAGTTGCCGGGTCATATACTGGCGTGCCAGTGATTCCCAATGGATCAATATCTCCACAGGGTAGGGTAGAGCGTTGTACAGGTGTTCCGGCATTGGTTTGCCAGTTAACCTTACCAGTTTGGGGATCGAGTGAATAAAGGGTGTCGCCCTCAGTAGCCACAATAAGGTGACCTTTAACGACCAGTGGTTCCGCATAGACCGCGCCATCCAGTTTTGTTTTCCAGGCCTGGACCAGTTGTTGCGGATCAGGAGTCCCCGGCAAATAGCCACTATGGGTTGCATCATGATGATATGTAAACCAATCATCCCAGGTATGGGATGCAGAGGATAATGCATCAGAAGTTTTAGTGGTGGCAGGGGTAGAATTCGAACTGACTGGGGGCGTAGCTACGCCCCCTCGATCACAGCCAGCCAACACCAGGGCCAGCAGGCATACCAGACTAATACACCAGTAGTGAAGAGGATAAAAACGATAATGATGGGTAGTTCCCCAGGCCGCACGCAATAGAATTAATCCTGCGCCTGAGGCACAAACAAATACAATCGCCCCGAACATTATAAAATAACTCCCTCAGTCATCTTAACTGAACTACTACATTGAACGGAGTTGCCATACCTGGGATTTAATCATGAAGAGGATGTGAACGCAATTGTTTGCGCTGGCTATGCAAGCGTTTGGCCCCCAATCGTCTCTCACGACTGGCTGTGGTAGGACGTGTAGCCTTACGTATAATACGAGGCCGCTGCAAATCTTGTAAGCGCAAAGCCATACGTTCAAAGGCGATATCGCGATTTGTATGCTGTGAACGGCGTTCCGTCGCTGTCACAACCAGCCCGGTGGGACGATGGGTTAGCCGTACACCTGACTCAACTTTGTTGCGATGTTGCCCCCGGGACCACTGCCAATAAAAAACTCTAAGTCGCAATCGCGTTCCAGAGATTCTCGATCAGTCGGATACACTTTGAATATTCTCCACTCTCATCTTTATTTTGCGAAGGTTTTCTTTCTCTATCATATTCTAAATAAGCCCACTTTGCATGCTTTAATTTGTATACTTTTTAAATAAATAGCGACCCTCCAACGGATAAAAATGTGGAGGATCGCTGAAAAGAGTCTTTATGCTCTACGATACTGCGTCTGGTTTTGTTAGAGCGTGCTGCGGCGCGTACCACCGGAAACAGCACGCAAGATGGCGATAAAAACACAAGCGCCAATAAATGCGATGATGATTGAGCCGACAAAACCATTGGCACCCAGACCAATCAGGCCAGCTACAAAACCACCAACTAACGCACCAACTAAACCAACTATGATGTCACCAACGATACCATAACCGCCACCCCGCATGACCAGCCCTGCCAGTGCACCAGCAATCAAGCCAACTACTAACCACCAGATGATGGCACCAAGTTGTACGGCTGCGAATGTCGTCAAACTTGCAAACAACATAACACTCACTCCTTCCATGTAACAACCAGCATATAACACCAAAATGTTTCGTTACGAAAAAATTAGTCAGCGTGGAGAGTTGTTTTTTTGCGTTCTCTCCGTTCTGATCTTATATACGATTTCGATAGCAAGGGAGGATACACTTTCGGGGTTTTGCCAGCATAGTTAAGCATTTTGGAAAATCTTCCTCAGGATTCTCAAGCGAATTTCCCACTTAAGCTGGTGGCCTTTTATTTTTAGCCGAACCCGTTTATACTCTTCTTAAAGATTTATTCACACCGGAAGAAAAGATGAAAAGCCACCTTGACAGTTATATTCTGCACTTCTAAAATTAGAATGAGGAGTGTACAGAGATAATGTTGAAGAACAAGGGAGTTGTTCGTCCTGGGAAGTTTTTGTATGCCTGACCGGAGCGGTCAACAAATTGGCCATTATCGCCTCACCCGTTTACTCGGGCATGGGGGCTTTGCTGATGTCTATTTAGGCGAACATATTTATTTAGGGACACGCGCCGCCATTAAGATTCTCGATACACAGCTCTCACACGATGAGATTGAGCATTTTCGCCACGAGGCGCGTATCATTGCGCAATTAGAACATCCACACATTGTGCGTGTGCTCGATTTTGGCGTCGAGGACGATGTGCCGTTTCTGGTGATGAGCTACGCCCCCCACGGCTCGCTCCGGCAACATTATCCCAGAGGCACTAAATTACCACCTGGCCTGGTCGTTTCTTTTGTGAAACAGATCGCCAGTGCGTTACATTTCGCTCATAGCGCAAAACTTATTCATCGCGATATTAAACCCGAAAATATCTTGCTCGATCGCAATGATGAGATTCTATTGAGTGATTTCGGCCTGGCGGTTGTCACACAGAGTTCATCGCGCAATCAGTTACGTGATGTGTCGGGGACGATCGCATATATGGCTCCCGAACAGGCCAGAGGTAAACCACTACCGGCCAGCGACCAGTACGCCCTGGCTATCATGGCCTATGAATGGCTCAGCAGTAAACGCCCATTTAATGGTACCTACGAGGAGCTGGTGGTGCAGCATGCCTTCACGCGTCCCGCCTCTCTGACAGAATGTCTCCCTACGATTACGCCTGCACTTGAAGCGGTAATTATGCGCGCGCTGGAAAAGGAACCACATTTGCGCTATAGCAGTGTATTGGACTTCGCGCGCACGCTTGAAGAAACCTATCTTTCAGAGCAAGGTATTACGATGCTACCATCACCGGTAGCCTCCAAACCAGCAATATCAGTGGCTCCAAATACAAGTCCTTTACCAGCTGAGCACACCCACACTACAGCCGAGCAGAGTAATGGCGATGTAATCTACACCGTCGCCTGGTCCCCTGATAAGCGACGCATCGCCTATGGCGGTCGCGAGCGCGTCATTCAAGTGCGTGGTGCAACGACGGGGGATAGTACACTCCTCTATAAAGAGCATACCAGCAGCGTTACAAGCATTGTCTGGTCACCCGATGGCCGCTGGATCGCTTCTGCCAGCCTGGATCGAACAATTCATATCTGGAATACCACCACGGGTCAATGTAAAGCTATTTATAGTGGCCATCCCGGTATGGTGCTTGCTCTGGCCTGGTCGCCTGATAGCCAGTATCTGGCCTCGGCTAGTAATGGGCCAGATAACCATGTTCATATTTGGGATGCCAGCACGGGACAACTCAAGCTCCTTTATCCAGGTCATTCTCACTGGGTACGCGCGCTTGCCTGGTCTCCCAATGGTAAAGCCATGGCCTCAGGTGCCTGGCATGATATCCATATCTGGGATTGCCAGCAAGGCAAAAAATATTTTAGCTATCGCGGCCATCCTAGCTGGGTACGCGCTATTCATTGGTCCACCCATGGTACCCGCATCGCGTCGGCTGGCGAGGATAATACAGTTCAGGTCTGGGAACCACTAAATAAAGGGCACCAGATCTGCCAGTATCGTGGTCATAGTAGCTGGATCGGCAGTATTCTCTGGTCACCAGATAGTGCCTGGATCGCCTCGGCCAGCAAGGATCAACAGGTACATATCTGGGATGCGAATAGCGCTTGCAACGCTTCTATCCACCATGTTCGCTCTACCCCTACCTATGCCATTACCTGGCTATCTGACAGCACACACATGGTATCCGTCAATGGCAATGGCTCAGTTCAAGTCTGGCAAGTTAAAAACGATCAGCCATAAATAATAAAGGCATTAATATTGAGGTGCTGCAAGGAGCCGTGCATTGCGCGGCTCCTTGCAGCACCTCAATAAGTTCGGGCGCGTCAGCGCACATACATAAGAACTTACTTAGATGGCTGCGCTAACAACGGTATCAGGAAATCAGTCTTAGGTGTTCCCCAACCCGTTACAGCATCCCAACCAACCATCGCACTATAACCACTGACATTCCCTTGCTTGTTATCACCAGTGGTAATATCATGGAATGCCTGGCTATAGAGGAGCGGATTGGAACCAATTTTGTACAGGGCATCGTTCAGAAAGCCCAGTGGATGGCCCGCCATCTGGTTAGCGTCGGCAATCAGGCCCGCCCATTGTGGAGCACCGGCACTGGTGCCGCCAAACATAAAGTATCCTGGCTGCGGCATAAAGCCCAGGTAGACAGGTACACTGGTTACTGGATCACCATTGAAGGCGACATCGGGCACGCCACGATAACCATGCGATTGGCTATACAATGAGGATGGCAAATACCGCTTCTGGTATGCAGGCTCTCTATAATATTGACTATATCCCCCACCAGTCGCATTGCCAGCTCCTTCATTCCAGACTGTTTCAGACTGATAGTTACCAGAGACATCAGCATTGAGGGTAGTGCCACCGATAGAGGTTACCCATGGAGAATCAGCTGGAAAACCAACGGTAGGAAAAGTATAGTTGTTGCCATTGACATCTGGATTGGCTGAGCCGCTATCACCAGCCGAGGCGAGCAAAGTAACATGCTGCCTGGTAGCCTCACGATAAAAGTTGTCAAAATCACTCAGCACTTTTTTGCCAGCTGGCATAAACAGGGTCTCTTCTGTAGCTCCCCAGCTCTGAGAGAAGATTTTGCCCAGGTGATGATCCAGCGCATATTGTTCCAACTTCAGGAACTCAGGCAGTCCCTGGACGCCCTGCGTCTCAGATACCGGGCTGGTGAGTAAAACGATATTGGCACCAGGTGCCAGGGCATGGGCCCATTGCACATCGAGGTTGGTTTCCTGTTCCCAGCCTACTTGATCGCTATTGTTCTGATCTAATTTGACTGTACCCAATGGATGGAGGACCTTAAAGGATGGAGGATCGGGCAGGCCATAGTCTGCATCAAATTGTTGTAAATCCTTAAAGGGGTCCGGGCTTCCGAAAGAGTCAATTATGACAATCGTTTGACCTGTACCAGTAAAACCTGCATTTAAAATTGGATTTAAACCATACGCTGTGCGAATTTCGTTTGGACTAAAGCAGGACAACTGCATCTCTGATCGGCAATCTGCATCCGCCGGTGGGCTTTTTAATTTCCAGCGTATTACCTGCCTGCCTCTAGCAACATGGGTCAGTGCTCCTAATGAAGCATGCCTCTGAATAGCGACACTCATTAATGGCGCTGCGCAACATAGCAGTATCAATAAAAACACCAAAGATCGACTTAGACGCGAAATATATTGCATGGATTCACTCACTACATACATCCTTTCAACCATACGACACACCCTATCGGGCGCTTACATATCATCCATCCCAATTTCCCTTAAGGTCATTATATAGACTGCCCTTTTACACTTCATTACCCTTTTCTTGTTTTTCAATCTTTTCACATTCTTATTGAACAAGCACAGAGTGATGGGGATAGCAGGTCAATAGAATACCAGTTGCTCACGACAAAGGAGACAAAAGTCCTGCTATTCCAGAGCCATCTGGCACAGAAACAAGACCAATAGTCGCCCATAAAACCGGAATTGCCCGCAAGTGAGGCTGGGAGATTTTGAGAACAGATGCATTGACAGTACAAAGGGAGATATGCTAGAGTTCCATTCGGCTCCTTTTCTTTCTATAAGTCAAAGTAATAGTTATGTTACGTTATACACTAACCCGATTAGGATGGAAAACACCAATGATTGCAGATCAAACCCTCGTTTCAAATTGGCATGTACAGGAAGACGAACTCGTACAGACAGAGCTCTCTCATGGCGAGCATACAATGCTGAAAGGTTCTGCACTGGAACAGTTCGAGTTTGGAGCCACCTTGCGCCTGAGCAAGCATAATGCGGAGGCATTGCCCTCCCTGGGTATCCTGGTCCAATATAGTGAACAGGAAAAACTCTATGTGTTCCTGTTCAAACAGCAGGAGCGCTGGGCCCTGGCCGTAGAGACCACAGGCGTTGCTCCGGTCGTCAATCGTGTCATCGCCTTGCCTGAGACCTTTGATCCTGCTGAATGGCATACCTTACACCTGATTCAAGACCAGGAGCAGTCCCATATTCACCTGGATGGTACAAAGGTATTAATGATCAGTGAGGCAAACCGGGCCGCTCAACCTGGCCTTATAACCGTCAATGCCGCGGCAGAGTTCTCTCGTGTCTGGCAAAAAGGCAGCAATGCCTAACAAAATATATAAAAAATAACGCCACAAGACAAAGTAACTCCAGTCTCCCTATACAAAGATGAGAGACTGGAGTTATTTTGTCCTGTGGGCATATAGTCGATACCTATTTGTTAGTAAACATTAGCATTATTATTTCACTGTTCCCTGCATATTGTTATTAGCAAAACGTTCGGCCCAGTCTCCTACGAATGGCAATTTTACGTATTTACCGCTCAGGGCACCGATTACCCCTACAAACCAGCCAATGGCAGCAATAATATGCATTAATACAAAAGCAAAGATGGCGAAGCCGCTCAAGAAGAAGATGTGCGCATGAATGATATTAAGAAAAGCAATAAAAAAGACTGTGTAGCCTCCAAAGAAGAGCAGAGACTGCATGGCATGAAAACGAATAAAGCGATTCTGTTTGATGAAGAGGAGCAATAACATTCCAGTTAACCAACCGGCTACGTAAGAGAGTACAGCCACCAGCTTAGACTCACCCGTTGGTTCCAGGGATATGAATGCAAAGTTGGGGGAAAACAAAGGAGTTCCAGCGCTAAAGGGTTGCTGTGGCGGATAAGGTTGTGAAGTTGCGCCACTCTGATTGCCTGGCTGCCGGGTGTAAAATTGCTGCTCATAGCGCTGGGGATCAGGCTGTGGAGCGGCATAATCAGTTGTATAGTATTGCTCCTGCTGCCCGCCTTCGTGCAGAGGATGATAAGGTTGCTGCATGGGACTGATTCCTTTCTCACTTGTTTTTATAGATCCGATAGTGAGAGTATAGAAGCAAGATGTGGAGAAATTATCGCAAATTTGTCACAAATTTGTCGCAATTAAAGTGCTTCTCCCAATAAACGGCATCATAATACAAAAAGCCGCCAGCTTCTCGGCTGGCGGCCAAATGTTGAGCTCGGATCAGGAATTGAGGCGACCCAGGCGTGGACGCTCACCGGGTTTGGGTTCGAGCGTCGGATACTCGTCCGCCAGGCGCAATGCCTCCGCAATCGCCCGCTCCAATTGCGGGTCCGTATCCTGGACAAAATCCTGGGGCGCAATATCTACTTCAATATCTGGATCGGTACCATAGTTCTCAACATTCCAGCCCACATCTTTGAACCAGAAAGAGAACTCTGGCTGGGTAGTAACCGTTCCATCTACCAGTTTATGCCGTGGATGGATGCCGATAACTCCACCCCAGGTACGTTTGCCGATCAAGGGACCCAGGCCCATCAGTTTAAAACTATGGCTAAAGATATCGCCGTCTGAACCAGCATGCTCATTGGTTAAGGCTACCATCGGCCCCGAGGCGATCCACCAGGATATGGCTCTGGCTGACCCCAGCGCGGGAAGTCGTAACCGATGCGTCGACGCGCCAGTTTCTCAAGCAACAACCCCGATACATTACCCCCGCCATTCCAACGTACATCTACCAGCAAAGCAGGATAATCATACTCGGCCAGGTAGCCACGATGGAACTCGGCATATCCATTGCCTCCCATGTCAGGGATATGGATATAGCCTACGCGGTTATTGGATACTTCATGGACAGTACGGCGATTGCTCTCGACCCACTCACGATAGCGAGCGGGGGTCTCACTGGCCAGTGCCTTTACGACCACAATACGAGTCTCTTTGGTCTCAGCATCCTCAATCGTCAACTGTACCTCATTGCCAGCCTGGTTCACCAGCAATTCCTGGGGGCCTCGATCTGGTCCAACCCGTTGACCATTGATGGCCAGGACGGCATCATTAACCTTGACGTTCAATCCAGGACCAGTAAATGGAGAGGTTGCCTGGCTCTCTGAGGGATCTCCCTTTACGATGCGCGCGATGCGATATCGCTCCTGCTCCCCATCATAGGCCCAATCAACGCCCAGGAAACCCTGGCGATAGTGGGGGCCGTTTCGCACATCACCGCCCATTTCGTACGCATGTGAGGTACCCAGTTCGCCATGCAGCTCCCATAAGAGATCGGATAATTCTGAACGTGAACTAATACGCTCAATGAGTGGGGCATATTGTTGATAGATAGCCTCCCAATCAATGCCGGACATATCTTCAGCCCAGAACTGCTCTCGCTGCAAGCGCCAGGCCTCGGCAAACATTTGTTTCCATTCAGCCGACGGCTGGACCGAAATCTTGACGCGTTGCAGGTCAAGCCAGCCACTATCACGATTAGGACGCTCATTGTTATTGTGCTCAGGCTTCAACTTCTCGCCAGCTTTGACCACGCGGAGCCGATGGTGATTATTATAGATCAGGAACTTGTTATCGCGCGAAAGGTCAAAATCGCTCACGCCATCGAACAATTTCTCGGTTTTATAATTCTCAAAATCATAGTATTCTAGCGTGCCTTTTCCGTGCACTGTATGCTGCAACACCCCTTCAACAGGATAAGACAGGAAGAGGGCCTTGCCTTTGATGCCACGAACTCGGGCATAGCGCCCTTCAGCCACCGGGAATGGCAAGATGCGCTCTCTGATACCGTCCAGGTCAATACTAATGGCAGCGACCTTCCTGGTCCCCTCGTCTTTCTTCTCTTTGTTCTCCTGATTGCCATCTTTGGGGGTCTCAGCTTCGGCCTGAGCTTTTTTCTCGCTACTATCTTCTTTCTCTTTTTCCTTTTCTTTTTCGTCAGGAACTTTCGCTTCAGGAATAAAAGGAGAGCGTAGATCTTTGCGTAAGAGAATCACATATGGCTTGACGCCACGTGGAAAACTCAGATCAAAATGCAGATTATCATGCACAGGATTGAAGATACGATGGCCCAGGAAATAGATATATTTGCCCTCTGGATCAAAGGCGGGCTCGCTATCCTCCAGAATAGGATCGGTTATCTGATGCGTCTCGCCCGTCTCAATTTTGCACAGTTTGATGGCGGTCTTATTCGGTGAGATCGCAAAGCCATAGGCGATCCAGGCGCCATCTGGCGACCAGGCCAGCCCTTCAATGCGCCCCGAGTCACTGCGATCCAGTACCTGCGAAGTGCCTTTATCCAGGTTCGCCAGGATTAATTCATTGCGATGATTAGCAATGGCGACCGCATTCTCTGTGGGGGAAACTTCGAGCCTGGTAACACGCCCGAACTCAATATCAGGAAAGGTTCTGGGCTCAACCGAGGCATCAGGCGTAAAAATGATCAATTCTTCGCGGCCAGGGGCATCGTGAATGGCTACGAGACGCTTTCCGTCAGCAAGCCATTCTAAGTAGCGATAGCGTACGCCATCGGCCTCTCCATACTGTAAAACAGGGCCTTCCCAGTTACCAAATGTAAAAGCTTTACCACGAGAGGTCAGACCTACCATGTGCCCCTGGGGATGCAGGGCATAGGTGTCAACGTAATTGGCTGCCTGCACAAATTTGCGGCTGCGTTGGGTACGAATACTGGGTAAGGTAATTTCTAAATGCTGCAGCTCTTCATTGCCTGGATCAAACAGGTAGAGGTCAGCCGCCGCATGATAGACAAGGCGTTTACCATCGGTTGAAAGATGGCGAGCATAGAAATCAGTATGCCGTGTATGCTGGCGCAAATCTTCGCCTTCAGGTGTACAGGAGTAGATATTTCCAACGCCTTCATGATCAGACAAGAAGTAGATACGCTCACCAATCCAACAGGGGTCGGCTACATTACCATTCAACTGTAACAGGCGCTTAAAATTGCCATCACCCTGGCGGTCACACCATAAATGCCCGGCCGTACCACCACGATAGCGCTTCCAGTGCGAGAATTCACGAATATTAATATTGCGACCAATGACCACACCACCATTACGACTATAAGATATATCATTAGCCATGCCCAGCGGGAGTTGGCGCGGCATACCACCAGTTGGCTTGATGGCATAGATCACTTCAAAGCGTCCCGCGAACTGGGCCGAATTACTGGAATAGAGGATCTCTTCTCCATCAGGTGACCAGCCAAGCACACGACAATTGCCAGCCTGGAAAGTTAAGCGCTGTGCTGGCCCTCCCTGGGCCGGCATAACATAGACCTCACTGGGACCCTCTTCACGCCCAACAAAGGCTAATAGAGCGCCATCAGGAGAAAAATGGGGATATCTCACTTCTCCAACGCCCGCAGTTAAACGCTCGGCTCGCCCTCCTTCGGTCGAAACTAACCAGAGATCATCCTCAGCAACGAAGACAATCTGGTCCTGGAAAATGTTTGGAAAACGTACGTAACCCTGTGATGGCATGCTGACTCCTTACCTGAAGTGTACGTGAAGACATAAGTACACGGCTTTGCTATTCATCAATCATGTGAGACGCTAACCTGGAGGCCTGCGCCTTTTCAATTAACTGAAAATTATGAATAGGTGGAACATAGTAGCACCAGTTACGGTATCTCTTGGATGAACTATATTGTAGCATAGCAATAGCCAGATCGTCTAAGAATGTGTCTTATCCTCATGATCTCCGCGATCTTCACACCTGAGTTTGAGCGCCAAAGGCGCCCGAGCTTTTTTCTTGTGTGGTGCAAAAGTGCGCCCATCGCACTTTTTGCACCACACAAGAAAAAAGCTCGGGCGCACCAGCGCACGTCCGTACAAGGGCGGAACGTTTCCCATGCTGATAAGAGTAAGACACATGCTAAATATGTGCCTCGATGAGTATATAAACGGAGATAGCAGCATTTCTCTACGAATTATGACAACGATAAACAGCAATCTTGCTATCTAGCTACCACTGGCATAGAATAAAATCTGATAGGAAAAAGAGCCATGAGAGCTACTTTCATATGGAGAGACAGCGATGACTATTAATACACAGCATGGAAGCCCGCAATTTCCTTCTCCCAGCAGTACCATAGCTTCATCCAGCCGTGAAATTATGGATGCCTCTATCCAGACACTAGTTGAGCAAAAAGAAAACTGGATACACACTCCCGTAGCAACACGGATAGCAATCGTAGATGCGTTAATTGCAGATTTTTCCGCGCTAGCACCCCGCTGGGTAGCGGCCAGTCTGGAGGCGAAGGGACTTGAGGAGGATTCTCCGTACGCCGGCGACGAGTGGGTAGCCGGCACCTGGACCTTATTACATAGTTTGCGTCAATTGCGCCAGGCCCTGGTCGATATCCAAAAAGATGGGCATCCTCATATTCCTGGTCCCGTGCGTACACGCCCCGATGGCCAGGTTACAGCCCAGGTCTTCCCATTTCGCTCCTATGACCGGGTCCTCTTCCCTGGTATCAGGGCCGAGGTCTGGATGCAACCAGGAGTAACCGCGGAGACGCTAGCTTCAACCCAGGCGATCAACTATCAGTCACAGACATCAGAGGGTAAGGTGGCGCTGGTGCTTGGCGCTGGCAATGTCGCCAGTATCGGCCCGATGGATGTACTCTATAAGCTCTTTACAGATAACCAGGTCGTCCTCTTCAAAGCAAATCCTGTCAATGCATATCTGGGTCCTTTGCTGGAAGAAAGTTTTCGCTCCCTGATCCAACCAGGCTATTTAAGGATCGTTTATGGTGGGGCGACAGAAGGTAGCTATCTCTGCCAGCATCCTGACATCGACGAGATCCATATTACAGGTTCAGACAAAACCTTTGATGCCATTGTCTTTGGCCCAGGAGCTGAAGGCGCGGCCCGTAAAGCAGCGCGGCAGCCGCTGGTAACCAAACGTGTTACCGGCGAACTGGGCAATGTCAGCCCCGTTATCGTTGTGCCTGGTCCCTGGACTGAGCAAGATCTTGCTTATCAGGCCGAGCATATCGCTTCGATGCTGGCCAATAATGCTGGCTACAATTGTAACGCAACCCGTGTGATCATCCAGCAGAAAAGCTGGTCTCAGCGCCAGGCTTTGCTCCAGCAGATCCGAGACGTCCTTTCACACCTGTCTACACGCACAGCCTATTATCCGGGTGCTCGTGAGCGCTATCAAGCCTTTCTGGATGCACATCCAGAGGCAGAACAGTTCGGTACCAGTAATCCACAACATCTCCCCTGGACCCTGATTGCGGATGTCGACTCTACCAATGCAGATGATATTTGCTTTACCACCGAGGCTTTCTGCAGCTTATTCTCAGAAACAGCCCTCGAAGCCACCAGTGTGGTCGAGTATATAGAGCGCGCCGTACAGTTCGCCAATGAACAACTCTGGGGGACCCTCAATATTACCTTGCTGGTACATCCTGGCTCCTTAAAAGATCCGGCTATCGCGGCGGCTGTCGATAAAGCTGTCGCGCAACTCCGCTATGGCAGTATTGGTATCAATTATTGGGCCGGCACCAGTTTTGTACTTGGATCAACAACCTGGGGGGCCTTCCCCGGCCACGAGATCTATGACATCCAGTCTGGCAATGATGTTGTGCATAATTCTTTGATGTTCTCTCAACCCCAGAAAAGCGTGCTCTACGCCCCATTCAGGAGCAAGCCCGCCCCACCCTGGTTTACCAACCAGTCCCGTATCTCACGCAAGCTCTTCAAACAGATGGTGCAGTTTGAGACGGCTCCCTCCTGGTGGAAAATTCCGGCCATCATTAAAACAGCGTTGTCTGGCTAAAACCTCACTAGAGCAACCCACATAACTACATACAACCATAAGAATAATAAGGAGGCCTGGCGTACGTACGTTGGACCTCCTTATTATTCTGCGGTCAAAAGTGGATTGGAATAATACACAGCAGTACAGATGTTTGTTTGTATGTAAGAAATTAATCAGTGGTCCATCAGAGCCAGTGGATATATGGCTCCCTGGTGGTATCTAATAAAAAATCTTTTCACAAATAACATTCAAATAACAAGGAGTGTTTCAATATGACCACCCTCCCTATGAGCAATTCTCAAAATGCTTCATTAGGTGAGCAGATAAATACTGTTCCTTTGTTTCAACCATATACATTACGCGGCCTGACCTTACGCAACCGTATCGCGGTAGCACCAATGTGTCAGTATTCTTCGACCGATGGTTTTGCGACTGATTGGCACCTGGTCCATTTAGGCTCATTTGCCGTTGGAGGCGCAGCCCTCGTCATGACCGAGGCCACCGCAGTGGAGGCCCGGGGACGCATTTCTCCCAGGATCTAGGCATCTATCGCGATGAGCATATAGAGATGCTGTCCCGCATTACCGCTTTCATTAAGTCCCAGGGCGCAATTCCAGCCATACAGTTGGCGCATGCAGGCAGAAAAGCCAGCACCTTTAGACCCTGGAGTGGTAATGGCGAGGTTGCTCGTGAAGACGGCGGTTGGGAAACAGTTGCGCCAAGCGCGATCCGCTTTGCTCAGAACTATCCTTTGCCTGTTGAACTTTCCAGCAGCGAGATCGCGAAAGTGGTACACAGCTTCCAGGAAGGGGCCCGTAGGGCGCTCAAGGCAGGTTTCCAGGTGCTTGAAATTCATGCCGCTCACGGTTACCTAGTCCATGAGTTCCTCTCACCTTACTCTAACCACCGCACCGATGAATATGGTGGCTCGCTCCAGAATCGTATGCGTTTCCTCCTGGAGGTTACAGATGCTATCCGCCAGGTCATGCCTGCCGAATTGCCTTTGTTGGTGCGTATATCGGCTAGCGATTGGATCGAGGGAGGATTGACCATCGAAGAGAGCGTTGAGATAGGCCGTGCGCTCAAAGAACATGGGGTAGACCTGGTCGATGTTTCCTCAGGAGGTAACGTTGAGAAAGTGAAAATCCCTGTTGCTCCTGGTTATCAGGTGCCTTTCGCCGAAGCTATTCGTCAACAGGCAGATATTGCGACGGGTGCAGTTGGTTTGATTACCGAAGCGACACAGGCCAATCAGATTGTAAGTCAACACCAGGCAGATATGGTCTTCCTGGCACGTGAGCTCTTACGCGATCCACATTGGCCATTAAGAGCCGCCCGAGAACTGTCACAGGATGTTACCTGGCCGAAACAGTACGAGCGGGCTAAGCTCTAAAAGCGCTTAAGGGGTTTACTTCTTTCAAAAAATGATCAGTCAGGACCATATCCAATGCTGCTCTCCCGTTATTGCTGAACATGATCCTGGCTGGTATAACGCCGTTGGTGCTCCTGCCTTGCTTCACGCAAGAGCGTCAGCGGCTTCACCAGAAAACCTACACATGCACCGTATTCATGCAGGATTGTCACCGTTTCGTGGGTCATAAAGTATTTACCATTCCCCACTACGCAATCGTTGATCACTAGCAACACACTAAAGCTGGTCTCGGCAGGCATCGAGACTAACACCTCCAGTAATTCTTGCGTCCCTACGACATCTATGCGCTGTGGTGACGAGATCCGATCATGCGGCGTCACCTTTTCTGGATAGATATATAGTTCTGCATGTCCAATAGCCATCGCATTCATAAACCAATCCTCCAACACAAACAATAATGTTCTTTGTATGTAATAGGCTTCACCAGCTTGTTTCGCTTCACTCTGTTACTCAGACAGGACAGCTTACCTATGCGGATAGAGTAAAAACGAGGCGGCACGTTCATAATCGAAGAGTAAACGCTGCATATCAACCAACAATTGTGTCACATTTGTAAGTTGTATGGCGATCTCATCACCTTTACTTGTACCAGTACCAATGTTTTCTTTTAAAAATTCCAGAAAGGCGGTACTATCTGCAACACGACTGGTGAGATGCTTTTTGACTTTATCCAGTTGCTGATGGCTGGCATAAACTTGTGCCAGAGGCGTAAAGTTATGCTGCTCCTCCATGCTCTCATCTTCAAAGATCTCGCGATAGGGATTTAATAATTGCACATCAGCTTCTCCTTGCATTGAAGAAAGCTTTTCGGTATCCAGGTGTACATTGTTCTGCTGCAATACCTCGGAAAGCAGGCGCACAAATTCCATGAAAATATAGTAGAGATCCGCGATGAATACACGGACACGTTGTAGAGGATCATCAGGCGAAATCTGATGCACAAAGGCCTCATAGGACCCA
Organism: Dictyobacter kobayashii; assembly: GCF_003967555.1. Classification (GTDB taxonomy): domain Bacteria; phylum Chloroflexota; class Ktedonobacteria; order Ktedonobacterales; family Ktedonobacteraceae; genus Dictyobacter; species Dictyobacter kobayashii. The sequence continues at coordinate 4,029,196 of NZ_BIFS01000001.1, read as the reverse complement.
TAGCTCGTCTCAATCAAGCGTTGTAGATTGTTAATAATCGTCATGATATCGTTAAAACGATTCACAAAGGTACCGATATTGGTTGCCTGCTGAGTATCCAGATAGACGTGGTACATGCGGTAGAGTGCCTGTAATGTTTGATCGACACTGCTAATTTCTTTTTGCTGGGCAACCGGTTCTGTACCGGTTATAGGTACCAGGATACCTTTGCTCTGCACTTTGGGAACCACCACGTTTTCGATCTCAGGAGATGTATTGGTAATCAATTGCGTCCGTAATGCCTCCAGTGCAGTGTCAATATCGTCTAACAATTCACCCTTTTGCGCTTCACTTAAGGTCAGGTTATACTTGACAACACTGCGACAGGTAAAGATGGTCGCAATGATATGTTCAAACTGATGCGATTGATGCCTTGATGCATCGTACGACATACGGGTTCCTTTCCCTCACTACCTATGCCACCTATCCAAAAACATTCAACGTTACAGTAACGGTCTGGGGAATAGCTTGTAATGTATTTTTGCTGGTATCACTGGCTGTAAACGTAATTTGACTATGATAAACATTCAAGAGCATGCCGTCTGCGTTTGCACTGACAAAGATCATACATCCATTAGCGTCGACGCTACCTGCAGAAGTTGAGAGTGAAAGCCAGTTGCTCGTATGGGCATCAATTTGTGCGCTCCAATTGATAGCTTGCCCATTACAGTCGCCAGTAGCACGTAAGGTGATGGCCTGAGCAGGAGGGGCAGTTTGCAGCAAGGACGCATCAAATGATAGAGATGAAGGAGCTACTTGCAATGTACAAGGCTGCACCACATTTATGACAACAGGAATGGTTTGAGGGCTCCCCGCCACAGCGCTACCTGCCGTGGTGGCCAAAGTAATTAAGATATGGGCACTGTAATTTCCAGCAGGCAGAAAATCTGTGCTGCTATGCACGACCAGGCCAATCGTCTGCCCCCCCTCAACAGTTCCTTGAGCAGGGCTAATAGCTACCAGGTTAGCATTATCACTGTTTGCTTGCCAGGATAGGGTTTGATCACTCATATTGGTCAGGTTGAGTAGCTGGTCATTAGGATCTCCATTCCCCTGAAAAGATTGGAAGCTCAACTGAGATGGAGAGAGCCGGAATTGCATATTCGACATACTCGTCCTGCTGCTTGCGCCACCAGAATTCGTATTAGTACTGGTCTCATTTGTCTTCTGCACCTGGCTATTTCTGACGGTAGGTGCAGTACTTTCATTACCCTGTATTGAAATGGGCGTATTTATAGCTGCGCTTTCAGAGGAGAGAACCGAAAGCTGTACATAGACGGTTTGTGTGCGACGTTCAGTAAAAAATATAATATATCCGTCATAAGTGCCCGGCTGTAAGGCAGTTGCAGCCACTGACACAGTCAGAGTCGCCGCTTGATTGATCGAGACCTGACCATGATCTGGGAAAACTTTGAGCCATGACGTCTGCGAAAATGCCTGCCAGGCCAACGGCCCTGGACAGTCCGCGGATAGACTCAGGCTGACATCCTGTTGGAGAGCGTTAGTCTGTCCTGAGACGCCGGAAAAGGCCAGATTCCCTACACTCGGAGTCACACCACAACGAGGTTGAATAGTTAAAGAAATCGCCACAGGCTGAGGGTTCTTGATTGTGTCTTGCCCTCCCACAAATGAGAGCACGCTACTATAAACACCTGGCAACAGGGTATTGGTATGGACAATTAAGCGAAGATTAGTTGTCTCTCTGGGCGCAAGTTCACCAGCAGAGGCATTGGTAGTTAGCCAGTTCATATTGGAGGATGATAGCATATTCTGATCGTCGCTGGTCATAGGAATCATGTTATTCAATGACCAGTGTAAAGGTACTGTACCGGGATTACTGATTGTAATTTGTTGTTCAGTTGGATTGGCTCCTCCGTCAATGGCAACGAATGAACGAACCGCGGGAGTTACAACCAGAGAAGACATGCCTTTTCCAGGCGCGGCTTGTACTTCCATTCTGACATGTATATTTACCGATTTTCCAGTGTTAGAAACAATCGTTACATTCCCCTGATAAGCACCTGGCAACAGATTAGCACGGCTGACGGCAAGAATAATACGTTGATGGTTACTGAACGTCCCTTGCATCGGTGTCAGGGTCAACCAGGATTGATCACTATTAGCCGTCCAACTCACAAATCCTCCGCCAGTGTTGGTGAATTGGATGGGTTGCAGGGCATTGGTATCAGGAATATCTTTTCCCATATCAAACCGGGTCTGCATGACATTTAAATGCGCTGACAATTCCTGGCCGGTCCCAATTACCTGCACCATAGTGGTCGCTACATAGTGCTCTCTCAGTTCTTCAGCTCCAAAGTAATGGGTACCAGCCCCCCAGTTATCCTCGACTAGAACATGCACATCAGCCATCCCTGAGGCTCCTACCACAATAAGGGACGATGGAGTATCCAGGCGGACCGCATCGGCCAGGTCGCGCGTTAGTAAAACGTGGGAGGCGGCTGGAAAATTACTTAAATGCAATAAAGCTACCTGGCCAGGATAGACCACGCCTGGTGAGATGGTCAGGACGGGCATGCTCGGGTAGGCGACTGGTGAGCAACATGAGAGGTAAAGACAAAAGAAAATAATAGGCTATCCAGCAGGAAAACGAACAGCGAGATTATAGTCAAGGTAATAAATAAGTGTCGTGAGTGGGTGAAGATATAAGAGCTATACCAGCGCAAAAAATGTTTCGCGCGTGAGCCTGGTCGCTTCGATGGCTGTGCATGCAAGGGCAGCAGACGCTGATTGCCCTCCATTTCCTCCTGATCCTGTACTACTAATTCAGCGCTTATAGATATTTCTATGTCATTTACTTGTTGAAATGCTAGCAAAGGTACAGAATCTACAGTAGGAGCAGAAATAGAGCGCGCGGGAGATTGTACACGCGAGAAAAAATCATTCTCAGCATCCAGTGAAACGCGATGGATTAATGATAATTGGCAAGCATCACAAAATACGGCACTTCCACAGCTTTTACCACATCGTAGGCATTCTTTCATGCTTATATATCCTGCACTCTCTACTTTATTCGCCACACCCGTGAAAACCTATGACTATATTTTAAATGTCCTGTATAAGGATAGCACTTAATCGCCATTTTATGCACCATATTCTATTCAAAATAGCCTATTTGTCTCGTAAATACATATCGATGTTTCACCAATATTTTCTTGTGCAAAACGCAAGCAACCGTTATACTTGAAAAAAGAAAAAAGGGAGGCGCAACCTGAAGGATCAGGTTGCGCCTCCCTTTTTGTTGCACTGCATGTGCGGACGTGCGCTGACGCGCCCGAATCTGTTTTATTATGAGTTGTAGGACATGTGCATCGCACATGTCCTACAACTCATAATAAAATATTATAAGCTTTCACGCATAGGAACTCATATGAATTTTCTTATGTGGTGCACATGTGCACATGTCCTATAACTCATAATAAAATATTATAAGCTTTCACGCATAGGAACTCATATGAATTTTCTTATGTGGTGCACATGTGCACATGTCCTATAACTCATAATAAAGTATTATGAGCTTTCACGCATAGGAACTCATATGAATTTTCTTATGTGGTGCACATGTGCACCACATAAGATGACCGTTTGAGTGCCGGAGGTGTAAGAGCTCAGGCATGGAGAGCGCGGCGATCACGAGGATCAGCTACACTCTCACATATGTAGTGCGGTGATCTTGAAGATCAGCTACACGCTTACATATGTCAGGGAAAAGAATATTAACCCAGCAACAGGTAGATATTCTGCAATAAACGCTTGACCTCTTGTAGGAAACGCGCCACAGTCGCACCGTATAGAATACGATGATCGGCTGACAATGTGACGTGCATGATATCCCGAATGACCGGCTGATTATCGATCGGAACAAAAGTTTTGCGCGCTGCTGCCACAGCCAGGATCGCAGATTGTGGAGGATTAATTACTGCCGCAAAGTCGGTAACATCCATCATGCCCAGATTTGAAATTGAGAATGTGCCGCCATCAAGGTCAGCTGGAGTGAGCTTGCCTGCCTGGGCTTTTGCCACCAGAGCTTTAGCTTCACGCGCAATGGTGCGCAACCCCTTGATATTGGCATCGCGAATGACTGGAACAACCAGGCCAGCTGGCACATCAACGGCAATACCGATATTGACATGTTTATGCAATATAAACTGTCCATCGCGATATGAGCCATTAACTTCAGGGAACTTTTCCAGGGCCAGGGCACAGGCTTTAATGATCAAATCATTCACACTGACCTTGACACCGCCTTCACCAGCATTCGCGTTGAGCTTCTGGCGCATTTCAAGCGCATCCGTCAGATCGATATCATTCCCAATATAGAAATGAGGCACACTCTGCTTAGACTCAGTCAGACGGCGTGCGATGGTTTTCTGCATAGTGGAAAGTGTGACGACCTCGGCATCCTCTGTAGATACCGGTGGTAGGCTGGTCACGGCAGGCGCAACCTGTGAAACCGTTGCGGCTGGAGCAACCTGTGGTGCAGTTCCCCCTGATGTGCGCTGCTGCTCGATATAATCTTCAATATCATCACGCACAATGCGACCACCAGGGCCAGTGCCTTTAATCTGCTGCAGATCGATTCCATGCTCTTCAGCCATGCGCCGCGCGAGTGGTGAGGACTTAATGGGTCCACCATTAACACGAGCATTCTGCACCAGATTAGGCTCAGCAGTAAGAGGCGCCTGGACGTTACTACTGCTTGCCTCACTCACAGCTGCAACCTTCTGCGAAGGCGCGAACACGGTCTGAGAGGCCGGAGACTGCTGCTGTGACTGTACGTTCGCGCCAGTCCCTAAGATCGCAATTGGCTGTCCAATAGGAGCCGTCTCGCCCTCAGAAACCAGAATCTGTTCCAATACGCCAGCATTAAATGACTCGATCTCCATATTGGCTTTATCGGTCTCAACCTCAGCAACCACCTCGCCCTTTTTTACCTCATCGCCAGGCTTCTTCAGCCAACGCGTGATTGTGCCTTCCTGCATAGTGTCACTGAGTCGGGGCATATTCACTTCGGGCATAATTATTTATCTCCTCCGGCGGGGCGCAAGTTCGTTGATGGCGTCTATTAGCTGCTTGGCGCCAGTCAGGGCAGCTGACTCCAGGGGCTTGGAATATGGCAAAGGTACTTCAACATTAGCTACGCGCTTGACAGGAGCATCCAAATAATCAAAGGCATCTTCCTGGATAGTCGCTGCGATTTCAGCACCAATACCATATGAGCGCCAATCTTCTTCAAAGATGATAGCTCGCCCGGTCTTTTTAACTGAATTAACAATAGTTTCTTTATCCAATGGGCGCAGTGAGCGAAGGTCAACCACCTCAACGCTCCATTTATTTTCCTGCTCCAGGCGGCGTGCTACATCTAAAGCCATAGATGCCATACGTGAGTAACTAATCACAGTCAGGTCTTTACCCTCTTTAGCAATTTTTGCTTTGCCAAAGGGAACCAGATAATCTTCTTCGGGGACATCGCCTTTTGTATTATAGAGCCCCAGGTGTTCAATAAAAATAACTGGATTGTTGTTACGAATCGCCGTCTTTAACATGCCTTTGGCATCCGCGGGCGTAGATGGTGCTACAACGTGCAAGCCAGGAATGTGGGCAAACCAGGTTTCAAGGTTCTGCGAGTGGGTCGCCGATAGCTGTTGGCCACCACCACCAGGAGTACGAATAACCATGGGGACCGGGGTTTGGCCGCCAAACATGTAGTGGATTTTGGCTGCGTGGTTCAGGATCTCGTCCATGGCCAGTACGATAAAATTAAAGGTCATGATCTCGACAACGGGGCGCAGGCCTAACATGGCTGCGCCTACAGCCATCCCAACAAATCCATTCTCGGCAATCGGGGTGTCTACGATACGCCTGGGCCCAAATTCTTTGAGCAAGCCAGCCGTGATTTTATATGAACCCTCAAAAACACCAATCTCTTCACCCATTAAAAAGACATTTTCGTCGCGCTTGAGTTCCTCACGCAATGTATCATTCAGGGCCTGTCGAAAACTTATTTCGGCCATTATTACTTACTCTCCTGTAGATGTTCGTCAGATGCATAGATATGGTCAAAGAGGGTCTCAACCGCTGGGAAGGGGCTTTCTTCGGCAAATCTGACGGATTCAGTTACCACTTGCTCAACCTGCTCTTCGATCGCGCTTAAACCCTGTTCGTCGATCAGGTGCGCATCTAACAGGCGCTTCGCAAAGGCTGGCACGGGATCGAAGGAGCGGCCACGCTTAACCAGTTCTTCGTCACGATAGCGATCCGGATCAATGACCGAGTGTCCACGATGGCGGAAGCTCACAGCCTCCACGATGTATGGCTCGTGCTCCTCACGGGCGGCACGGGCGGCACGGCGTACTGCATCGCGAACTGCGATGACATCGTTACCATCTACGCGCTCTCCACGCACATCAAAGGCACAACCCTTGCGATACAGTTCGGCCACCGCCGAGCCTTTTTCTACAGGTAGGCCCATGCCATACTGGTTGTTGACGATAAAGAAAATAACCGGTAGCTTGTAAATCTTAGCCAGGTTCAATGACTCATAGAACGGACCACCATTGGTTGCACCATCACCCATCTGAACGGCAACAACTTCATCTGATCCACGATATGCTACCGCGAACGCTGCTCCTACCGCTAACGGTACCTGCCCACCAACAATGCCATATCCACCCAACAAGCGATGTTCGAGGCTAAACATGTGCATAGAACCGCCACGACCATAGGAACAACCTGTCTCTTTGCCAAACAATTCAGCCATCACAGCATTTGCTGAGATGCCGCGGCCCAGTGCATATCCATGCTCTCGATAATTTGTATAGAGGTAATCTTTCTCTTCCAAGCCTGCACAGAATCCGACAACAGTGGCCTCTTCACCCAGGTTCAGATGACAATAGCCGCCAATACGGGCCATCTTGTACATCTCATCCGATTTTTCCTCAAAGCGACGGACAAGTAACATCTGGTGATAGTAGTTTACCAACGTCTCTCGATTTTCGTCTTCAGGCAGCGTGACGACACGAGGCTTATCTGTAGTGGTGGCGTCGCGTCCATCCGGTCGCTTTTGCTGCTCAGTACTCATGATGTCTCCTGATTTTTTTTTACTATTTGCTGGAGTTGGAGAATGTTCGTTTGTCTTAGGATAATTCTGACTCGTCTGGTGTGTGTACCCAAATACTCAGTGTTTTAACAGTCATATCCCACATAATTGTAACACGTATTGAAAAGTTTACCATGCTGTTTGTGGGTAAGTGACCTTCCAATAGGTAGAAGATACTGTTAGCTAGCTATCAAATCTTACACATGTTGGCTTTCACTAACAGGACAAACCATTCGTTATCATATCACAAGGCCAATTTCTCTGCCTATATGTCTTTTGTCTGTGTTCTTAGTTTTAAGGTAGACACTACAATATAGCAGGAAGCGATAAAAAAACAGCAGCACCGGATATCCCGGTGCTGCTGTTTTTTTATCGCTTCTTCAGTTCACGCCAATCGTTCTCTTGTACATCTACATCAAACTTTTTGGCCGCACGCTTGATACGTTTCCAGGCTTCGTCCTTCTCTGCATCGCTGACCCCTTCCACCTGGTCGAAGCGAGCCACTGCGTTGCGCACATGCGAGGCATCATTTAATGGCTCTTTGCGCTCCTTAGGGAAGGCAAAATCGCTATCAGAGAGCGTATCTCGTTTATGTGTATTTAAGTCTGCCATAGTGTCTTTCCTTTCGTGTAGAAGAGAAAGTAATCTCGCTTTTATGTTACACGAATGAGCGTTGAGACGAGATGAACCACCTTATGGCTGCATGGTGACCGCTTCTCTGGTCGCCGTATCCTTCACTGGCTGCATAGCTTTCTTGGATCTGGTATAGTACGCCCCCAGCTTTACACCAGGCAATTCGATACAGCGATAGAAGAGATAACACAAGGGTACCAGCAGACCAAATACGCAGAGCCAGTATAGTCCATAGCGCGCGCCAGCCGACCAGGAGACGAAATGTTGAAAGACATTATCCATCAACCAGAACAACGCTGGCTCATGCCAGATATAAAGCCCATAGGATAACATGCCCATCTTACACAGTGGAGCGCTTTCCCATAACCAGGTAATCACAGGAGGTCCAAAGAGCACACCAAGGATACATAGGCCAAAACTGATGGAGAAGCCAAGCTCACAGAGCCAGTTATGCGCTCCAATATAGGGCACCAAAGCTGAATACAAAGGAGTAATATACCAGAATGTCATGAAACAGAAACAGATTACACCGCTTAACCAGATACACCAGCTATAGCGCTTGATGAGCAGACTCATCGTTAACTCTGGCCGCCTCTGGGTCAGCAGGTAGCAGGAGCAGATGATCATTCCGATGGCAAAGTCCTCGAGATACTTTCCACTCTGTCCATAAATCACAAATCTGATGGCAGAATGCACATAAGATGGTACCCATAACTGCTGCTGAGGATTTATGTCCCAGGAATGTCCCCAGGCTCGCGTTGTGAGACCCCATAGTATCATTGCCAGCAAGCAGGTAAATAGCGTGGGCACCCTCCACTTATCATCACTTCTCGATACAAACCAGCGCATACCCAGAGCAATAAATGGTAAGAGCATATAATATTGCCACTCGACCGCCAGGGTCCAGAAAGGACCGTTGATAGCTTGATATGTATGGCTAGAGGAATCCATTAAAAAGGTAAGGAAGAAAGCAAGCTGTGGCCAATGATCGATATGTAAATAGATTGGCGCAGCAAATATGATCAGGAAAAAGAGCGCGAAATAATAACCCGGCCAGATGCGGCAGATACGCCGTATGTAAAAAGTACGCATTGAGGGCCAGGGCTCTTGAAAAATCATTGCTTTGGCATAGGGCAAAAAGAGCAGGAAACCGGACAACACAAAAAAGAGTGTTACACCATAACTACCAACCAGGGTTATGGCGCTAACAATATTCCCGACATCATTAAAGCTCCAGATGTGTTTCACACGAGTAAAGGTATTAACATGATAGAAAATCACCAGTAAACAGGCAAAACCACGCACACCATCTAACACAGTAATCGTGTTTTTTTTCGGGATAACTTTTGACGAAGCGATCAAGGCCATATATTCAATCCATATTATTATCTGATAGAACGATCATTCATTCACCTCCATTTATTGGCTCGTCACAATCTTTGTTGGAGGCATTTAAGCAACCCTAGCATACTTTTACGGCACTCGTCAAATTTCACAGACAAATTTCGCATCCCGGATACCCTATAGCTGCGCATGAGCCATTCCAGCAGCAAGCAAGGGTGGTACAATATAAATGTTTACAATCAATGTATTTTTCTATCTTGCCAGGCGGCACAAAGGGGTTGACGCATGAAAGATGATCAGAAAAGTATTCCATCCTATGGCCTCGGGCGGCAGATGCAGGTCTATACGCAAGGGCTGCAGGGACAACTTCCCTCGCTTCCCGTCTCTCCAGAGGCGTTGGAGCAACAGGCGATCGCGCATCTGAGCCAGCAAGCCAGTGGATATCTGGCGGGCATGGATGATACGATGCAAGCCAATCTGAGAGCATTTCAGCATTGGAGCATTCTTCCACGCATGCTGCGCGATGTCTCACAGCGCCAATTAAGCACCTCTATTCTGGGCATGAAGCTCCCTGTACCACTCTTGCTGGCCCCCATCGGCGTACAGTCCATTATCCATCCGGAAGCCGAGGTTGCGGTTGCCAGGGCGGCCCATGCAATGGGCGTACCAATGATTCTCAGTACCGCTTCATCGCGTAGTATCGAGGTTGTGGCACAAGCGCTTGGAGAGACTCCACGCTGGTTTCAGCTGTATTGGAGTAAGAACCCAGAGCTCAATGCCAGCTTTGTACGCCGGGCTGAACAGGCGGGCTATAGTGCTATTGTGGTGACTCTGGATACGCGGCTCCTCAGCTGGCGTGAACAAGATATCCAAAATGCCTACCTGCCCTTTTTATTAGGTGAAGGATTGGCTAATTACTTTAGCGATCCGGTCTTTCGCCAGGCCCTGGCCCAACCACCCGAGGAAAATCCAGCGGCCGCTATTCGCTATTTTATCGATATCTTCCTGAATCCCTCCTTGACCTGGGATCAGCTCAGCTTCTTAAGGCAACACACCAGCCTCCCTATCTTCCTCAAGGGCATTCTACATCCAGATGATGCACGCCAGACTATCGATGCCGGTATGGATGGCATTATCGTTTCCAACCATGGGGGACGCCAGGTGGGAGGGTCGCGAGCCGCATTAGATGCCTTGCCAGCTGTGGTCAGCGCGGTCAATGCACAGCTACCAATCCTCTTTGATAGTGGCATACGCCGGGGATCAGATATCCTGAAGGCGCTAGCATTGGGAGCACAGGCGGTACTCCTCGGTCGACCATATATCTGGGGATTGGCCCTGGACGGAGAAGCGGGCGTCCAGCAGGTATTGCAGAATCTGCTCGCCGATCTGGATCTGACGCTGGCAGTGAGTGGCTATTCCTCGCTGAGCGAACTGGATACTTCAAGCCTGGTCAATGAACAGACAGGCAGATAAATGTTATAAGATTAAAGCCTATCATTGTTGTGTAACCCAGGGAGAAAACACTGTATGTCTCAGCTTGAGTTGACACCTGATCAACTATTGACAACGACACGCACTGTGCGTAAACGTTTGGATCTCTCACGTCCGGTTGAACCCGATATCGTGAAAGAGTGCATCGAGATTGCTGTTCAGGCACCCAGTGGCAGCAATAGTCAGCAGTGGCATTTCGTGGTGGTAACAGACGCCGAGAAGCGCCAGGGACTGGCTGACCTATATCGTAAGAGCTTTAATCAGTATCGCGTTGGCTCTAACGAGGGTATTGAAAAGCTCAAAACTTTCAATCCTGAGGCCGCCTTGATCCAACAGCGGGTTGCCACTTCCGCCGACTACTTATCTGAACATATGCAAGAAGTGCCCGTTCACGTTGTTCCTTGCATACAAGGTCGCTTAGAGGGGGCTTCTAACCAGCAACAAGCAGGTGCATGGGGCTCAATCTTGCCTGCCGTCTGGAGCTTTATGCTAGCCGCCAGGGCGCGCGGGCTGGGAACCGCCTGGACCACTCTGCACCTGGCTTATGAAAAAGAGGCCGCTGAATTGCTCGGCATTCCTTTTGAGAAGATTACCCAGACCTCGTTGATTCCTGTCGCCTATACACTTGGTACCGATTTTAAGCCCGGTCCTCGCAAATCATTAGAGAAAGTTATTCACTGGAATAACTGGTAAGAATCAGGATAGCTACTGTGGTACTCGCTCCTTACTACTAGTACTACAGTAGCTATTTTATCCCCTCATGCAACAAATAATCATCTCCAGCGTATTCCTATAGATGTATACCTTTTTATATCTTTTTATGCCTTTCTAGAAACTATCCACCCTACTAAAAGAGGAGATTTGCATGTTTTACCCTTTCAGTGGCTTAATGTATCTCATCGGTATCGGCTCCCCTGGCTTGATTACACTGGCTGCGATCTTTTGGATCTGGGTCATCGTGGACTGTATTACTAAAGAGCCTTCCAACACGAACGACAAGGTTGCCTGGCTGAGCTTTATTCTGTGCGTCCCCTTCTTTGGGGCCCTGCTCTACTATTTCATTCGTCGCCCGGAGCGCATCAAAGCTGTCGGACGTTAATTGGACGTTAAATAGTGAAGAGCGAGGGCCGGGTAAGCGTTGTGCCCTCGCTCAACCTGTAATACTTCTCATACTATCTTTTATCCACCTTCCCGTCGCTTAAATACTCATACAGAATGAGTCATTTGACATGGACCTCCTGGCACACATTTTACTATAATGTGAGGGTGAAATATTACATAGCGCGCTATTTTGGAATAGATAGAGGACACATGGAGCAGTTAGAGATGTATTGTTCCCATTGCGGGGCTAGCAATCCTAAAGAGGAGCTACAATGTTTTGCCTGTGGCCATAAGCTTTCCATTAATGAAGAGCCAATCATCGATACCTCCTCATCGGTGACGCTGTTACAGGAGCGTTACCGCCTTTTAAATAAAGTAGGTGAGGGAGGGTTTAGCATTGTCTATCGGGCAGAGGATTGCCATACTCAGCAAATTGTTGCGGTAAAGGCTGTGAGCCTGCGCGGACTTTCGACCCAGGAGAAGATCGAGGCAACAGATGCCTTTAATCGTGAAGTTAAGATCTTAACAAAATTGGCTCATCCCCATCTGCCGCGCCTCTACCAGCATTTTTCTGATGCCGAATGCTGGTATATGGTCATGGATTATATAGAAGGCGAGACACTGGAAAAATATCTGGAACGTCAGCAACAAACACCTTTCAGGCTGGAAGAAGTGCTGGATATAGGTTTTATTTTGTGCAACGTTCTCAACTATTTACATTCCAGTCAGCCAGCTATTATTTTTCGCGATCTTAAACCTGCTAATATTATGCTTACCTCAAGTGGGTATATCTATGTGATTGATTTTGGAATCGCACGACAATTTAAACCAGGCCAGATCAAGGATACTATTCCCTTTGGCTCACCCGGCTATGCCGCACCAGAACAATATGGCAAGGCCCAGACAACGCCACGCTCAGATATTTATAGCCTGGGAGCTATTCTGCATCAATTGATAACAGGAACAGATCCCAGCCAATCCCCGTTTGCTTTTGCCTCTCTCCCTAATCGCCATCAACGCGCCATCGATAAATTAGATGCACTCTTGCAACGGATGGTCGCGCTGGACAGTCAGCTGCGCCCGGCCTCTCTGGCAGAGGTGCGGCAAGCCCTACAAGAAATTTCTGACCTTCACTATCATCAGCAAGGTATCTATAGTCAATATTATCAGCCGGCAGCCGGCAGGTCGTTTCGCGCGACGACTTCTGCCCAACCCGCTCTACCAGGCTATGCGCAGGCCAGTGGAGGTTTTTTTAGCTCTTCCTCTCAACAGCAACAGCAGATTTTTCAGGCCATTCCACAGCCCACGCAGAGTCCGCCACCGCGCAATACTTATCAGTTATATAGCATTCTCTCCAGCTTGCTTGGCATATGTATACCACCATTCTTATGTCTATTTTCAGTTCAATTTTTTCATTTATTCCAGAGTAATATTGTCGTCATTCTATTTTTCTATAGTCTTATTTTATTGCCATCGATCCTGAGCATTATTTTCGGGCATAAAGGTCGAGCCTTCGCCCGGCGTACACATACCAGTGCAGGCACTGCGACCATTGGGCTGACACTTGGCTACATATTCATATCCATCTATCTCATTTTGGGACTCTGCATTTTTTCAGCAGCGTCATTCAACCCTTTCTTTTTTGGCTAATCCCACCGGCGTAATCCTGTTAAGCAAGCAAAAATGCCACATCGCAATCTTAAATTTGAAATGTGGCATCTCAGCAAAATTACAGCAGTAGGAGGCTATATGGTTCCGCTCCTTTTGGAGAAGCGTGCGATCAATGCTTCCGCGTAATCACCTACAATCGGTAACTTAAATCTGACGCCTCGGTAAGCTTGCAACATCAAGAAAATCCAGAGTACAAAGCCTACCGCCAGCACCAGAAAGGTAATACAACCAATAATGGGTGCGAGCAGCGAGCCGATTATCCAGATACCTGAGATTAAGCGTAACGCCACATAGACGATGACAAGTGGAGTAAACACAACGATAGATTGTGCAGCATGGAAGCGTACAAAACTATTTTTTCGCTCGATAAAAAAGAATACAATACCTGTAAAACAGAGTCCCAGATAACTCAACAGTGCCGCTCGCTTTGAACTCGGACCGGTCGTGCTCTGGCCCTGGTCTCCACGTCCCTGTCTCACGCTACTTGGAGGTATATAGGCGTTCGATTGTTGTTGCTGTTGATATTGCTGCTGTTGATATTGCTGCTGTTGCTGTCCGGCTGTATATTGCTGGCCACCTTGACCATAAGTATAGTTCGGATCACTCTGCTGAAAACCCGCACCAGGCTGCGGCTGATTTGCTCCATAGGGATCATCAGCGGGATTGGATGGGTTATACCCACCATAACCGCCATATGGCCGGGATGGATCGGGTTGTTGACCTTGATTAGGATTTGTACTCATGGGAGCATTCCTCCGTCCATAAAGAAAAACTTTTCTATCATGTATTACGCCACTGCACCAGAAAGGTTAGAGACTGGCAAAAAGATGTTTACTATATTTCCACAATTCGGACAAGATCTGTATAATCGTCAAAACCATATTACAACGTTGCTTCTTAATAAAGATTATGCTAAAAATGTGCATTTTGACTCATCCTGCCAAAATTGATGGCGTAAATATACATCTAGTGGCCCTCAAATTTCGTATTCGAAGTAGGAACCCCGCATACAGTAAAACGACAAAATTTTGGTTAAGGAGACGCATATGTTTCATTATATGGATCACAAGGAAGCAATTGCAGCATTACGTAAAGCGGGCTTTAACCATGCAGAGATTGAGCGTATCACCAGACTTCGTAAGCAATTTGTACATAATGAGCTAGATCAATCCCATAATGATCATCGCCGCCTCGAATTTATGCGCTGGCTCTTTCAAAAAGGCAGATTGACGGATTTTGCCAGCTAATCGGTATTTAATTCATAGCAGGCTATTCATCTGGATGAGCAAAGCTGCCTGACAGGCGAAACTGTTTGCTTATACTGATCACTTCGAATGGCTGAGCCAGCGGCAGCGGAGCGAGCCGCGTTCAAGCGGCATTTCCAAATGCTTTTTATAGCAGGCCAGCGGTGATAAACCTATCGAGGAGCTCCCCGCTGATAGGTTTAATTTGTATATAATTAAGATAAGGTTTTCTTTAACTAAATTCCCCTCACCTGATCTCTTCCGCGTAAATAGAAAAAATTTTGCAACACAAGAGTAAAGAGTCTATAATGAGTATCAAGTCAACAAATTATCAGAGTTAAATGGAGGCAACAATGACACTACCACCTCAGTTGACAAAGGAAAGCACCAGTGACCAATTTACCCCCAAAAAAGAGGATAAATTCACTTTTGGACTCTGGACTGTTGCAAATCAGGGTCGCGATCCGTTTGGCGATGTGGTTCGCCCGGTTCTAGATCCTGTACGCAGTGTGCAGAAGCTCTCAGAGTTAGGTGCCTGGGGCGTCAACTTCCACGATAATGACCTGGTGCCTTTCGATGCTACGCCAGCAGAGCGCGATCGGATCGTAAGGGACTTTAAGCAGGCTTTGAATGACTACGGTATGGTTGTTCCCATGGCTACGACTAACCTTTTCTTCCATCCGGCCTTCAAAGACGGTGCATTTACAGCTGTTGATCCCAGCGTTCGTGCATTTGCACTGCAAAAAACGATGCGCGCAATCGATCTGGGCGTTGAGCTAGGGCTCAAACTTATGTATTCTGGGGTGGCCGTGAAGGTGTTGATAGCGAGGCCAGTAAGGATCCGGTTGAGGCCTTAAAACGCATGCGCGATGCGATCAATTTCCTGTGTGAGTATGCGATAGATAATGGCTATAATCTACGCTTCGCCCTTGAACCAAAACCGAATGAGCCACGCTCCGATACATATTTCGCTACCATTGGCCATATGCTTGCCTTCATTTACACATTGGATCATCCCGAGATGATTGGTGTAAATCCAGAGGTGGCACACGAGCATATGTCTGGCCTTAACTTTGTGCATGGCGTTGCCCAGGCTCTGGAGGCAGGCAAGCTCTTCCACATTGATCTCAATGATCAGAAGGGTCCACGTTATGATCAGGACCTGCGCTTCGGTAGTGAGAATATCAAGAGTATGTTCTTCCTGGTGCGCTTGCTAGAGAACAATGGCTATAGCGGTCCTCGTCACTTTGATGCCCATGCCTATCGTACTGAAGATGAGCAAGGTGTCTGGGATTTTGCTGCCGGCTGTATGCGCACGTATAATATTCTGCGTGAAAAGGCTCGTCGCTTTGATGCTGATCCCGCTGTGCAGGAACTCCTGGCCACTGTCAATGGCGGCAATAGCGAACATATCTCCTGGCTGGGTGAAGTGCGCAATGGCTATAGCAAGGAACTGGCTAATAAGTTGAAAGAGGCGGATTTCAATCCGACTGCTCTGGGCCAGCGTGGCTACCAGTATGAGAAACTGGATCAAATGGCGATTGAACATATCCTCGGTATTCGCTAAAGTGTTTTATCAGACTAAAAAGAACAGATCAGACATAGTGGATGCCTGATCTGTTCTTTTTAGTTTATTCTTTGTGTTTTTTTCTACGTCGGTAATCTTTCTTTGCTGAGCTTCTCTTCGAGGGTTGCGAGGTAGCTTTCAGGAGCTTTGCGGAAACGATGCTGCAGACGCCGTGCCTCGTGACGATGATGCAGTTCACTCCGCAAAGCTCGCCATTGCGTGAGATCAGCGGGACAAAGCTCTGTTCCAGAAAAGGGATACAGGCGGGAGGCAACGGAGGCAACCACCCGAACGGCCCACGGACGACAAGGCTGGGGGCTTGTTTTCTTCCCGTGATTCGCCGTTCATGATACCGCGCCAAGCCAAAATACTGCTCCAACGCATTGTTGGTACGCGGGAGATCAGCATGATCGTAGCAGTGAAACAGGCCAGGCCAATAACCAGCTACAAGACGGAGCACAATGAGCAGGAGCAGGCCCACAAAAGCGAGCACTTGAGGGACGATGGCGGCGACCAGCCTCACTGTCCCTTGTGCCGGACCCAGATACGCTCCCAAGATTCCAAGTGCAGAGATGACGGTGAGCAGGAGGAAGGAGGAGTAGAACCAACGTCCCCGCCCGGCGGGTCGCCTGTAGTAGAGTGGACTCTCAGGAAAAAAGAACATTCCCAGCACGATCGCGCTGAATGCCGGGAAGAGCATTTGTAGTTGCACGACGCTCAGGCTTCCCGGCGTGCCCAGACCGCCGTGCCAGTAAATGAGCAGATCGAGTAGCCAGGTGAAACCGAAGGTGAGGCCGAGAAATGCTCCGATATGGCGCCAGTTGGGTCTCCCTGTGAGGTGTTCTGGTGTGGTTGGAGGTATTTCAAGCATCTTTTGTTTCCTTCTTTCTACGGGATGCGCAACGAGAGAAATCCTAGGCAAAATGATGTGAGATCATTCTGGCTTCCATCCATCATGTACCGATTGGTGTGTTCGCTTTTTCCTTGAAGATGTGCTACGGCAGGCATCCAAAAGTGTGACAGCCAGATGGGTGCATGCTCCCACCTCCGAAAAGAGCCACCATCAGAGGCAGCGCCACCCCCAGCAGTAACAGCAGCCCCAGGAGCGTGATCAGGAACAGTTTGGCCTGAGGGTGGCCGAAATTCAAGGTCCACCCGAAACCGAAACGCTTGGGAACAAACAAAGCAGGATCGTCGGGATTGTTGTAAAAGGAGCCTGCATACCAGTATCGATCATCATCGCGGAAAACGGGATGGGTGCGTTCCCAATCAGAGGATGTCCTCATGGGTGTCCTCAACAACTTCGGATGCCAGAACAGGACGAGCATGATGGCAAACAACGTCCCACAGATGAGGAAGAAAAGGGGCCAAGCTATATTCATCTCTGCAACTCTTTCAAGAACAAGTAAAAACCAAACATTTGGATCTCTGAACACAGAGACTCCTCACCATTTCCTCCATTACGCCATATCGAAGCCGGGTACACATTTTCGGAGGAACTCCCACTCATCCCTGCGCTCTTGCCTCCGCTGCACGTATTGCTTTCGCAATGGAATCTCCAATGATGTGCAGCACGAGATCAGCGGTGAAGTGGGCCAGCATCGCCGCTTCGAGGCCATACTGCCAGAAGAGATAGCCGAAGGCGACTCCAGTGACGCCGTTGAGGAGAATGGCACGCCCGACCAACAAGGGCGTCAGCTTGACCAACGAGGCCGTAGTCGGCAGGTGACCCAGGCCAAAAATGACCGCCGCCAGGATGTTGGCGAGCCACAATGCCCCCAGCGCTGGTTTGCCGTCAGGCATATGCCAGGCCAGGCCGATGAGCCAGGCCAAGAGCGAGAGCAAGAACAAGCGGCACAGCAGCTCCTCAGCGATGCCGCCGTAGAAGCACGCCAGGAAGCGTTTCCACAGGGCGGGGATCGGAAACGTGGTGCGCATGACCTGCGGCAGGCGTGGCCAGAATACGGTGATCTCCAACAACAGTAGGACCGCAGCGGGAGCTACACCCAAGATCAGTGCTGGCACGATGATCGCCTGTGCCTGAGCCGTCACCGACTTGCCTGCAAGCAGACCCTCAAGCAACGGCACGCTCAGGCCGATATGATGCGCGAGGAGCAATCCCAGGCCGGTCGCGGCTCCCATCAGGACGAAGCTCTGCGCACCCTGAAGAAGCGCGAGCACCCACAGGGGCCGGTGCATCCGCTCTTGCGCCTTTTTGAGCGCATCACGGCTCAGCTCTAGTGTGTAGGGCGTGACGCAGACGATGCCCAGCAACGCTGCGCCGCACAAAAGAGCATATTCAGACCAGGAGAAACTGAACATCCTGTCGCCTCATTTCTGTCTTTCAAGAGATGCTGATGGGGTGGTTCTCATCGTTTTCGGGCCTTTCACTTTCCAGTTCGGGAATAAGAATGGTGGTAAGCAGATGTCGGCGGCGACCAGGAGCAGGCTCTTGTTTGAGCCAGGGCAACAGGGCAGCGTTGATCTCCTGACTAAATTGGACAAACTCTTCATCGCTTAAGTAGACAACGTTCTGGTGATATCCGGCATCTGTATAATAGCTGCCTTCTTTGAGATCGAGGTAACGAGCATGGTCACCGATGATCTTCGAAACAAAGGTGAGAAAGCATTGCTGCAACTCGTCTTTCGAGGCATGAGCGATCTCATCAGGATTCAGGAGATCTGGGGCTTCTGCGAGCGTATAGACCTTTTCTCGTAAGGTGCCACGGACAAGACGCTCTTCAACGACCTGTGTGACCCCGGCATCGGTGAGCAGGTTGAGATGATGATAGAGGGTCGCCGGAGCCACATCTTTCAACTCAGCAGCAAGTTGTTTGGGTGTGAGTGTTCGGCTGTTTAAAGCGAGAATCACGCGCATCCTGACCGGATGGAGAATCAAGTCAGCTCTCGTCATAAAAACGCCCTTCGCTACAAAATTTTAGAACGATCTTGAATATGGTGATACCATAAAAATTTGAAAAATGCAAGAAAAGGAGACCTTTAGCCCTCTCCCCTACCAGCGTTTGGAGAAGCGCTGAAACCGGCGAGAGGCAGGCGTGCCCATATTGAGAGGGTGTCGGTGCGCGTTTCCACCATTCCGCTGGCCATGTAGACCTGCAGAAGCCAGCAGCGCGTGAAGCGATGAGGCTGTTCTCCCGGTCTTGCCTCCATCAGTGAGGTATCGTTCTGAAAGAAGCGGGACATCCTCTTTTCAAGCGCGGGATGGAAGAAGCGGATAGAGAGCCGGGAGCCATTTTCCCAAGCAGAGTTCCGCTGGTGTTTACCCGTCATGCTTCCTACCCTGGCCTCTCGAGGAAAAGCTCAGCAAGGAAAGATTCCCGCCGTAGTTTTTTTGCGGGCGTGCGCTGACGTGCCCGATCTATTATTATATGGTGCACAAAGTGCGCGCTGCGCACTTTGTGCACCATATAATAATAGATCGGGCACGATTTTTGTACCATATGATCGTGGATTTTCGAATGCTCTCGGGTGTTAATCGATGGGTAGTTTTATGTGATGGCCACGAAGTTGTGAGCGGACGAGGCGGATCTCGTCGTATGAGTAGTCGTCCCGAGGTGCTCTTTGATTGGTTTGAGTTTGTCATCGCCAATCTCTTGTAGGGCTTCTACGATGGCGTTATAGTGGCCAGCATCAACCAGGTTGGTCAGGTCGATCTGTTCACCTTCTTCTAGCGCTACACTCAGGTATTCTAAAACGGTGGAGGGATGGCGGTCACAAGCCTGGGCGATCTCTCGTAAGTTAAAGCCTTGTAGGGCCAAACCAACGGCGTTACGACGCATATGTAGAGCTGAAGACGAGCGTGCGGTGGATTTGGCTGGTTCAGATGACTTTTGAACAGGGGGCTTCTGAACCGGCACCATTTCAGGATGCTGCTGGAGATAGGCTTTGATCTCTTCAGTGAAAGGGGTAAAGTAAGATGCTAGCTTTTGCTGGCCTACACCTGGAATCTTTAAGAAGTCAGCCTGGCTGGTTGGTAGGCTCTGCACCATTGCGTGTAGGGCGATATCAGTAAAGACTACATAAGGCGCCACAGCCCGTTCGTCGGCCAGGCGTTTACGCAGGGTACGCAGGTTCTGTAGCAGTGCAATCTGGTCAGCATTCAATGGATTGCTAGTAGTGGAACCTGCAGCAGTGGCGACCTGGCCATGGGCCGGCCGCGTTGTTACCTTGAGGCGGAACTCGGCCTGTCCTTTGAGCAATTTCACCGCGTTGGCATTTAAGTGATAGGTAGGATAACCATCATGGTGTTCGGTCAAAAAGCCTTGCTGCAATAGTGTATGGGCAATTGTTCCCCATTCATCACGGCTATATTGTTTACCACACCCGTAGGTTGTAAGTTGGTTATGGCGATAATCACGAATTTTCTGGGTATTTGCACCACGCAAGATATCAATTATATGAGTGAAGCCAAAGCGCTCACGCGTCTGATAGACACAGGTCAAAAATTTCCGTGCATCCTCTGTCCGGTCCTCTGTCTCTAGCGGCTGCACACAGTTATCACAATTGCCGCAGTTCTCTTCAAGAAAATCCTCGCTAAAATAGCCGAGTAAGAGACGGCGGCGGCACTGGGAGCTCTCACTGTATTTTATTACCTGTTGCAACTGTTTTAGTGCGATGGCCTGCTGTTGTTCATTTTCTTTCTGCGCAATAAAGTATTCTGTGCGCATGCGATCTGAGTAGCTAAAAAAGAGGATACATTCAGCCGGTTCTCCATCACGACCAGCACGACCCGACTCCTGATAATAGCCTTCTAGATTTTTAGGTAGGTCGTAGTGGATGACCGCCCGTACGTCAGGCTTGGCGATACCCATACCAAAGGCAATTGTGGCAACCAGCACAGGTACATCGTCGCGGATAAAGCGCTCTTGATGCTCTGAGCGTACCTTAGCAGATAGGCCAGCATGGTAGGGTAGATTAGGGATACCATCGTCATTTAAATCAGTGCTCAGCTTTTCTACTCCTGAGCGGCTCAAACAATAGATGATGATCGACTCGCCTGGTTTCTGGCGTAGGATCTGTACCAGTTCCGCGTATGATCCCTTATGCTTGCTGCGTACTTCGTAAGAAAGGTTGGGACGGTTAAAACTGGCAAGATAGACAGTAGGCTGACGTAGCTTTAATTGGTCCAGGATATCTTGCCGTACACGTTCAGTGGCCGTTGCGGTAAGAGCCAATATAGGCAATTGCGGAAAACGATCGCGCAGCGTACCAATTTGACGATACTCGGGCCGGAAATCATGACCCCACTCACTGACACAATGGGCCTCATCGACAGCCAGTAAGGCCAGACCATTGGTCTTATTGATATGTTCAAGTAAGGCCAGGAAACTGGGCTTTAATAAGCGTTCAGGAGCCACATATAACAATTTGACCTTGCCATTGATCGCCGCTCGCTCGCGGCGGGCACATTCTTCATACGGCAACGAGCTATTCACAAATGTCGCTTCAATACCATTAGCCTGTAAGCGGCTCACCTGGTCCTGCATTAAAGCAATCAGGGGGGATACAACAATGGTCAATCCTGGTAATAAAAGGGCTGGCAACTGGTAGGTTAGAGATTTGCCTCCACCAGTCGGCATTAGCACTAACATATCTTGCTGCTCTAAAACCGCTTCGACAATCTCTTTTTGTCCTGGTCGAAATGAGTCATATCCAAAATACTGTTTTAGGGCTTGTTCAACATGCAACAATTTCAATATACTCCCTGCTACTTATAAATTCTCCGCACTCCCAACCACATATTTATCTGATGTCTTAGAGACGCTAGCATGCCGCTGCGCAAATCATAGTATCGCACACTGAGCCATATTTTATCAAATCATGTCAAAAAGTCAATTTCATCAAACATATTTTTTATTACGTGGTGCAGAAGTCTGCACCACGTAATAAAAAATATGTTTGCACGGAGGCGTGTTGCTCCTATGTGTACGTGCGCTGACGCGCACGTACTTTAATATCTTAAGTGGTACAAAGAGTGCGCTGGGTGCACTCTTTGTACCACTTAAGATATTAAAGTATAAGCTTTCGCGCATTGAGACTCATGTTTGTTTTATGATGTGCTGTAGAAAATGTGCATCTAACATTTTCTACAGCACATCATAAAGCTGGCGTCCAACATATTTCCTTAAGTGGTGCAAAAAAGTGCGCTGGCGCACTTTTTTGCACCACTTAAGGAAATATGCGCGGGCGCGTCAGCGCACGCACGCCCAAGAGCCGCACGCTTCCCATAATGATGGGAGTAAAACACATTCTGTTATATCCTTAAGGAGGGTATAGATTATAGAAAGGAGCTATCTACCAGGCGACCACCTGGTTCATAAAGGAGAATACGTTGTTGAAGAATAAGAATGCGTAGAGCACTGATTATTTCTTCTTTGTTCATCTGGACAGAGACAGAGAGTTCCTCGATATTTTTTTGTCCATCAATAGCCTGGTAGAGCTGACGCAACTGGTAATCCGCAACGGACTGGTGCTCCAGATTACTAATCTGCGGTCCATCAGTGCCCTCAACCCGGCGAGGTATCAGTAGGGGTAACCCACGCATAGAATGCATCCTGATGGGCTGCTGAGGACCTGTCTCACTTAATGGACTCTGTGGCTGCTGGCCTGGAACTTGAACATTGTTGCCTTGAGGATATGGATTAGGCGTACCAGCTGCTCTCATCGTGCTATATCGAAAAGAAGCAAACTGTGGGTTTTGGGGACCTCGTTCTTGAACATTGCCGGTATCCTGTACGTTATTGACCTGCATTGGTGGCGGCGTCTGAGGTCTGAGGGGCTGCTGGGAGCCTTTTCCTCCCCAGCCGGAGGCTGGCAATGGCGTATTGGGATTTACAGGCCGCTGCGGACCCGTTACGCTACCAGTATTTGGCCGTATCGATGTGTTTGGTTGGCGAGGAGCCTCTGGCACGACATTCATTACTGCCTGTACCAGTTCTTCGCCCTTGAATGGCTTGACAAGATAGAAATTCGCTCCTTGACGCATAGCCCAGAAACGATCAGAAGATGCGTTCTTTGAGCTGATTATAATGATGGGGAGAGAGCGCAATGCTTCTTGTGAGCGTAGATGGCGACATACTTCGAAACCATTCATGCCAGGCAAAATGATATCCAGTACTAAACATTGGGGAGGGTCTTGCGCAATCATACGCAATCCCTGCGGTCCATCATTGGCAACTAACACTTGATAACCAGCACCTTGCAAAGCTTGTTGCATGTACAAACACTGGGTAGGACTATCGTCAATTATCAGCACTTTGGGCGTAGTTACCATATGCACACCCCTATTTTACCGATTGTTCACCTGGAACAATCGCTACATGCAGTGATCTCTCAACTTCTGTTTGAGAATAAGATACCCTTATAGACTGAAAAGAGCACTCTGCATAAATGACTTAGATGAACCTGGCCGATAACATACCTGCATCAATGCAAGTGAGAACAATCGGTAACTATACAAGATCAGTAAAATCCATATTACCATCCTGATAAGCATTTAAGCAAATATATACAGCTCGCTCCACCAAAATGTACCTTTCCAACTTCTATCTATCCGTTTTCCCTTTGTCGCCTCCGCTTTTAATGATTCTATCCTCAATATAATAACGAACAACTAGCCCTGATTTTCACCTCATTATGCGCTGGCCGGGCAAACTTGAACCATCGCTTCTCCTTAATACCTGTTTGATGAAACAAGGGGCAGCTACTAAATTTTACGCTTCTCTAGCCGTGAAAATGTTAAACTGCACTTAACATTTATTTAATAATTCGATAATGTGCCATAGCGACAATGTATATAGAGCATTTCTGACTTGCGATAGTAGAAGGTCAACACTAATAAAGTAATATGCTCATAATGTGAAAAAGCCGGTAAAAACAAATGAATAATACACCTCCTATACGCATTTGTGGTAACTGTGACACAGTTAATACATCTAATGACGAATTCTGTTCGCGCTGTGGCTATTCTTTAGATGCTAATGGCAATGCAGCAACCATGCAAGGATCACCTCCTACCATCGCTGCAGGCCAGGGATCACCTCCTACCATGCTCGCTAATCGCCGAGTTACCGGCGCACTGACGGGAGGGAACCTGCTGGCAGGTCGTTATCGGATCGTCAAACTCATCGGCAAAGGTGGCTTTGGAGCTGTATATCAGGCAACCGATGAACACTTTCAAACACAATATAGTGTCGCAATCAAAGAGATGAGCGATGGTCAGTTAAGCGCGCAGGAAAAGGCCAGTGCCATCCAGGATTTTCGCAATGAGGCAGAGCTACTGATCAAGTTAAAACATCCCAACCTTCCCAATGTCAGTGATTTTTTTGAAGAAGCCGGGAAAGTCTACCTGGTAATGGAGTTCATTGAGGGGAAGACACTTGAAGAGATTCAAAGTGATGCCAAAGGGCCATTGGATCAGAGTCTGGTGATGGGTTGGGCGTTACAGCTCTGTACAGTACTGCACTACCTGCATACACGGCCGCAGCCAATTATCTTCCGCGACATGAAACCATCCAATGTGATGGTGACGGCTGATGGCGAGATCAAGCTGATCGACTTTGGAATTGCTCGCGTCTTTAAAAAGACGGCTAATCGCGATACCACTCTGCTAGGTTCACGGGGCTATGCTCCAATAGAACAACATGGGCGCGGACAGAGTGATACTCGCTCTGATATCTACGCTCTGGGAGCCACTCTTTATGATCTTTTAACCAATGAATTACCAACCGATGCTGTTACACGCATGGTCAATCCTCAACTGTTCGTCAAACCCCGCCAGTTAAATCCAACGCTTTCACCGGTCGTTGAAGAGATCATATTAAAAGCTATGGCCAGCGATGCCAAAGATCGCTACCAATCTGCCAGGGAAATGGCCCAGGCTATCGCTGCCAGTGGTGCGGCTCCGATCGATATGACAGCGCTACCTATCAGTAATTCATTGTCCGGCATCACAGCAACTTCTAGTGCGCCTGTAACGCCGCAAACACTGGCTGCGCCCACAGGTGGGGCCGCGGCCTCGGTTATGGCTCCGCCCATTCCACAGACAGCTTCACCCGCTCAACCTCGTCTTTCACGCCGTAGCTTACTTATTGGTGGAGCGGTCGCAGCCGGTGCCATAGTTATTGGTGGGGGCGCCCTCTACTTCTCACAACAACGTCCTATTATTAATCCACCTCGACCCACAGGCAATGCACTGACAGTGAACTTCGTCTATAGCACTGAAAAAGAGAGCTGGATGCAGAAAGCGATCAACGATTTCAATGCCAGTAATCAGCAGGTGGGGAATAAAAGCGTTCAAATTGCGGCTACATCTCAGGGGTCGGTTGAGGCGACAGATCAGATTCTCAAAGGCAGTCTCAAACCCGTAGCATGGAGCCCGGCCAGTTTTCTGGAACTTAATCAGCTCAATACCGCCTGGAATACGCAACATGGGCAGATTCTGACATACACCTCTGGTGATTACATTGCTAAATCGTTGGTCTTTACCCCGCTCGTCTTTGCTGTCTGGCAAGAGCGTGCCGATCTGCTACGCAAAAAATATAGCCGCATCGATTGGCAAAGCATCCATCAGGCGGTGCTCCTAAGCAGCTGGTCAGAGATCGGCGGTCAGGCCGCTTGGGGTCAGGTCAAATTGGGTCAAACCCGTCCCACCGAGTCAAATAGTGGCTTGCTGAGTATTACCTTGATGGCATATTCCTTTTACCAGACTCAGCGTGGCCTGACAAAAGCCCAGATTACAGATAGTAAATTCCAAAAATACTTTCAGGATCTTGAAAGCGCAGTCCAACTATTCGGACATAGTAGCGGAACATACCTTACTAATGAAGTGATCAGCAGGGGGCCGGCTGCCTATGATATTATCCCCATTTATGAGAGTCTGGTCCTGACAAATGAGCAAACCGCTAAAAGCCGCTGGCAAGTATTACAACCCATTTATCCGGACTTAAACATTTTGAGCGATAATCCATTCGCCATCTTTAATGCTAGCTGGGTGACGGAAGAAGAGAAAAAAGCAGCTCAGCTTTTCAGAGATTTCCTGCTCTCTGACCAGCAACAGCGTAATGCGCTGGTCAGTGGTTTTCGGCCAACAGCGCCCACAATTTCAATTATGGATTCAATTGCCAATAATCCATTTAAAGCTCACGCTGCCGACTTTAATATTCCAACTAACATCCAGAACCAGGCTCAACCGCCAAATGGCGATGTCGTTGACGAATTATTAAACCAATGGACGGCACAATATGGAAGTGCCCCATCTGCGCTTTCGCTCACACCTTCTGATATCAAAGGACCTTACACTAATGAGACTAGACTTTAAATCTGCCCATACTGTCAAGCAATATGGCCTGACAGTGTTTACCTGGAGCCTTCTCTGTCTGCTTATGCTGACAGCCTGTAGTGGCCAGGATACAACCAATAAGCCGGCTAGTCCAACTAAAACTACGTCCAGCACAGCCTCTTTCCAGTGCACCAGCAAATCCAGCACGCCGGTGACACTCAACATGGCATATAGCAGCGAGAAACAGACCTGGATGGATGCGGTGGTGGCGGATTTCAATCGGCAGAATATCACGGCCTGCGATGGACCAATTACGGTTAAAGCGACGCCCATGGGCTCGGGACAATCAATGCAGCAAATCGTCGATGGCACTATCCAGCCGGATATCTGGAGCCCGGCTGGCAATGTGTGGATCACGTTGATCAATGCTAAGTGGCGTGAAAAACATGGTACAGACTTAATCTCCACCGGTGCCAACGATACACCATCTCTGGTCAGTAGCCCGGTAGTTATTGCGATGTGGAAGCCGCAGGCAGAGGCACTCGGCTGGCCAAATAAAGCTATTGGCTGGTCTGATATCGCCAGATTGAGTACAGATCCCCAGGGTTGGCGCGCCTATGGACATCCAGAGTTTGGCGACTTCAAGTTTGGACATACCCATCCCGATTATTCCAACTCTGGCCTGGATGCGGTGATCGCTATGAATTATGCGGCCGTCAATAAGACACGCGCCCTGACAGCCGGTGATATTGCTAATGCAAAAACCAGGGCATTTGTTACTAACGTTGAGAGCTCGGTTATTCACTATGGAGATAGCACTGGTTTCTTCGCGGATAACATGTTTAAGAACGGTCCCGGCTATCTGAGCGCGGCCGTAATGTATGAGAATCTCGTCGTCGAGGCCAATAGCGGCCAGATCTATAAGAATCTGGCTTATCCGGTGGTAGCTATCTATCCCAAAGAAGGTACCTTCTATAGTGATCATCCATTTACTATCCTGCAAAACAGCGGCATGACTCCCGCCAAGAAAGCCGCGGCCCTGGCCTTTCGCAGCTTTTTACTGGCTCCGGCACAACAACAAAAAGCCTTGCAAGATGGCTTCAGGCCTGCCAACCCTCAAGTCCAGCTAACCGCTCCATTGGACAGCGCCCACGGCATTGATACCAGTCAACCCAAAACGCTGCTCCAGGTACCAAATGCTGACCTGGTAAGCGCTATCCAGGATAACTGGAACCAGCAGCGCCGCCTCGTGGATGTCATGCTGGTGCTGGACAGATCAGGCAGTATGAATGATCAGATCAATGGGGCCTCTAAGATCGATGGGGCAAAACAGGGATTGACAGAATTTGTAAAGCTGGTAGGGGATCAGGATCAGTTGGGACTGACAATTTTCAGCACCCAGACCGATATACTATCACCTGTCTCAATCCTGGCTCCTAAACGGCAAGATATATTATCGAGAATCAATGGTATACTGGCTATAGGCTCAACACGGCTCTATGACACCATCTCTGAACAGGTGCAAAAGCTACAAGCCATGCCATCTAAACACATTAAAGCAGTGGTCGTCTTAACAGATGGACAGGATACCAGTAGCCAGCTCAATGAAGATCAGTTGGTGCGGCAGATCACTGCCCGGGGAGAAAATGCGGGCAATAGCGTCAAAGTGTTCACCATCGCCTATGGCAGCGATGCGGACCAAACAGCCCTGACTCGCATCGCAACGGCCACCGGTGGCCAGGAATACGCGGGCAACCCACAAAACATTCGCGAGGTCTACAATCAGATCAGTGAATTCTTCTAAACTTCCCTCCAACACAAACATACAGCACCTTTTTAACCAGGGTGCTGTATGTTTCCCTACCACTAAACATAGGGTTTTCTAATGTTCGTCCAGAGATCGCAGGGAGATCACCAGCAAGCAAGAAGATGGACCTTCTTTCAGGTATGGAGTGTGGGTGCCGGGCGGCCACAGACCCTCCCTCCTGCAAACACAGTGATCACCAGCAAGCTATACAATGAACCTTCTTCCAGGCGTGGAGTGTGGGTAGTGGGCGGCTGCGGCCACCCACTACCCACACTCCCAACCCGGCGCCGCAGGCGCCAAAGAGAAATATGAAAAAGCCCTGCTTTAAACAGGCCAGTTTGAAAGGATTGATACAGCGATAGTATAATAAAAAATCATATGATACTATAAAATACAAAAGGTTAAATACACATCAGATGTTTAACCTGAAAGGGCCTACGAAAAGTATATTCATTCATATAAGTAAGTAGGCAAACAGACATCAACCTTTTACATCGTCATTATTTATGCTTTATCATTGTTCTTTTATTGGATAGGAGACCGCTGTATGGCTCGCTCAGAAGTCCATTCAACGCCATCTAGTACACTGCATACGCTGGCGCAGACTCCCCAGGGTATACAGGAACGCCAGTTACGTCGTATCAGTGCCTGGCTACTACTCTTTTTTTTGCTACAGGGTGAACTGGGAGCTGTTTGGGATCGTGAGTGGCATGCCTATGTGGGACGCGATCAGTTTTGGACTCCTCCACATACACTGATCTATTCCTGTGTAGCTGGTGCGGGTTTATTGGCTCTGGCGGTTGTGCTGATAGAGACGTTTCGCTACCGCCTCCATAGTCCAGGAGTAGATGATAGCTCAACCGTATCTATTTTCCGCTTCTTTCATGCGCCACTGGGCTTTAGTGTGCTCGGCTTTGGGGCACTGCTAGCCTTGATCGCGGCCCCATTGGATAACTACTGGCACGAATTATATGGCATCGATATTGCGCTATGGGCTCCATTCCATATGATGGGCGTGACCGGCGGCTTAATTGGTATGCTGGGTATGGTCTATGTCTTTGCCTCCGAGGCGGCCATTGAACGCCAGGCAGGCACCGCGAAAAAGCGTTTTCTGGGCCTGACGGTCCTCGAACTTGGCATTGTCATGACCATGGGCAGTATCCTAAATTATGTGCTGACCGGCTTTTTGCAGTTTCCGATCATCACCATTGGTACGATCCATATCTCTACTTATCCGCTACCCCTGGTAGCCGGGTGTGTGATGTTTATGCTGGCAGTAATTCGTACGACACAAAAACCTGGCATGGCCACATTATTGACGTTTGTACTTTTTCTGCATACTCTTGTTGTAGAGCTCTTTGTGCCCTGGGCAATTCGTACCGCTGTTGCGCAACAGAACCTACCTTATCGCTTGCCTGATCAGGTTCCAACCTTCCGCCTGGACTACGCGCTGCTACCGATAGCCTTTTTGCTTTCTGCTGTGATTATCGATGTAGTAGCCTACCGCCGCTTCAAAAAGACTGGTAGCCCGAACAGTAGTATGTTACAAACTATCATTCAAGGTGCGGTGATTACCTTGCCAATCGTGTTCTTCACACCTTTTATCCTGCGCGATTATACTCCCTATGCACCGATTTTCTTGCCTGAAAAAGGGGTTCCATTTGAACCAGCTCAAATGGCGGGCGTTATTATCATTTCTATCGTAATTGCCATGGCTATAGGAGCGCTGGGCGCGTGGTTAGGGGAAGATTTTGGCGATATCTGGCGTTGGAGCAAGCGCTAAGAAATAAGAGGTTTGCTATGTATAATATTCTTCGTACACTTGGGCTCCTCAGTTTGATCTGGATCAGCCTGGTCTTTCTAACAGCTGGCAGCGCCAATGCAGCAGGCAAGCCGGCACGCACCGATACGGTGGCCGCCGGTACATATATCATCAACGTCAACTTATCTAAGGATCCACCATATGTAGATGAAGCCTTTGATGTGACCATTGTGCCCCGCAATAGCGCCCTGAAATTGAGCGGGAAGGTAATCATGCGCCCGGGTTCGGGCACCAACGGCACAGATCTACCGACTACCCTACAAGCGGTTAGAGATGGCCAGGGTAGTTTGCGTGCCAATGTCCACATTCCAGTCCAGGGAGCGTGGAATATCGTGGTCCAGCTGGATGGTCCCCAGGGACCCGGGCAGGCCAGTATACCGGTAACGGTAGGGGCGCCTGGAGCCATGCAACCCTGGTTAGCCTGGCTAATCGGAGCATCACCGCTCGTCTTCATAGCTATCTGGATCGCCACCCAGCATCGCTATCGCCGTTCCCTCCTTACTCCAAAAACGGCAGAAGCAGCAGAAGCAGCTGGATAAAAAAAAGATGGCAGTGATGGCCGCTTGAGGGCCATCACTGCCATCTTTTTTTATTCTCATCAATTACTCGCGGACTTGCGTTTGTTTAAGGATGGCAACACGCTGGGCAACATCCAGGAAGTAGTTGAAAGCGTGGGGATTGCTGAGGGCATCGATACTGACAGCTTTCTCGGCCGGAATGCCCATCAACAATTTTTTGACGGGTACCTCTAATTTTTTGCCACTGAGGGTGCGGGGAACTTCCTGTATGACAAGGATTTCATCAGGTACATGATGAGGCGAGATATGGGTACGCAGGGTCTGTTTGATTTTCACCTTGAGCGCATCATCTAACTGAACGCCATCACGCAGGACCACGAAGAGGGGCAGGTAGTAGTTTCCGTGCGGCAATTCAACACCAACAATCAAACTATCCATGATTTCTGGCAACCCCTCGACGATACGATAGATTTCACTACTCCCCATACGAATGCCCATGCGGTTAATAGTAGAATCGGAGCGCCCATAGATGACGGCACTGCCTTCGGGGGTGATACGAATCCAATCACCATGGCGCCAGATACCAGGATATTGAGCAAAATAGCTCTCAAGGTAGCGCTGCCGCTCGGGATCACTCCAGAAATAGAGTGGCATTGAAGGCATAGGCTCGGTCACAACAAGCTCGCCCACCTCATCAATCAGTGAATTCCCATCCTCATCAAATGCCAGAACGTTAGCTCCCAGGGAACGACACTGCAATTCTCCCGCATGGACCGGAAGCAGTATCGAGCCAGTAATGAACGCTGAACAGACATCGGTTCCTCCACTGACAGAGGCCACCCAGAGATCTGTTTTGACATGCTCATAGATCCAATGAAAACCCTCGGGAGGTAATGGCGAACCGGTTGAGCCTAAACCACGCAGACGGCTAAGATCATAGCTCTGCCCCGGTTCGATCCCGGCCTTCATGCAGGATGCAATATAGCTGGCACTGGTACCAAAGAAGGTCATCCGGCTCTCCTGCGCAAAGCGCCACAGGGTCTCAACATTGGGATAGGCAGGACTACCATCGTAGAGCAGCGTGACCGCACCCACCAGCAGGCCGCCAACCAGGAAGTTCCACATCATCCAGCCGGTAGTGGTAAACCAGAAGAAACGATCCCCTTCTTTGAGATCTACATCCAAAGCCAGGGCCTTGAGATGTTCCAGTAAGATGCCACCTTGCCCTTGCACAATGGCTTTGGGCAGCCCGGTCGTACCTGATGAGTAGAGAATCCAGAGCGGATGCGCAAATGGCACCTGCTCAAAATCCAATGCGGCTTCTTCTTTTAAGAGTTCTTGCCAGAGCATTCCATTAGTGATGCCCTCAGGCTCTGCGTCGGCCCGCAAGTAAGGGACAAGGACTATTTTCTGCAGGGTCGGCAACTCGCGCTCTAATTCTCTTACCACCCCCAGACGATCAAAGGCTTTGCCATTATATTGATAACCATCCACCGCAAAGAGGACGGTTGGCTCAATCTGTTTAAAACGATCTATGACACTGCTGGTCCCAAAATCAGGGGAACAACTGGACCAGGTGGCTCCAATACTGGCACAGGCCAGGAAGGCCGTAATCGCCTGCGGTATATTGGGCAGATAGGCGACCACGCGATCGCCCGGTCTCACACCCATAGCACGTAACGCGTGGGCTACAGCGCCCACATTACGTGTGAGCTCCTGCCAGGAGATTTCGGTCAACGGCTGACGTTCAGATTGAAATAAGATAGCCGGTCGTTCAGTGGTGGCATGGCGAAAAACATGCTCGGCATAATTGAGCTGTGACCCGGAAAACCAGTCTGCCCCGGGCATCTTGCGCTCAGAGAGAACCTGGGTGTATGGCTGCGATGCCTGGATCTGAAAATAAGACCAGATAGATTCCCAGAAGTCTTCCAGCTGCTCAACCGACCAGCGCCAGAGCTCTTCACGGCTCTCAAAGTGCAGGCCTCGGTGTTGGGTAAGCCAATGCATATATTGCGATATATTTGCGTCGCGTTTGTCTTTTTCAGATGGGGACCAGAGAGGCTGATCTTTGCCAAATGGGATTTCCATAATCATGCTGCCTTTCTTTATAAAACATTGCAGTATGGGTGGCTCTGGTAAATTAAAATAATAGGAACGAGGAAAAGCGCTGCTTTCACTCATTCCTATTATATCTTATCTGGATTAATTGGCTTCAATGGCTTGCTTTAAAGCGTTAACCTGAGTTTCCAGTTGCTTTTTGACGATGGGTGTCACAAAGGGGCCAACAAAGCTGAGCGCGCTGCCGGGCTCCGCCTCTCCAACCATGGTCAGGATAGTGCCACCATTCTGAGTCGGTGTGAGCGTCATTGTGTTTGTCAGTGGAAAGGGACCTTTGATCATTTTGAAGGCGAAAAGACGCGTGGGCTCATAGTGGGTAACTTCGATAGTAGAATCAAACTGTCGACCCATGAACATAGCTGTCTGAGCATAGGTAGCTCCTACTCCCATGGAGCATCCCGCGATAGCATGGATATCTTTAACGGGCAACCAGGATTTGACTTTGTTCATATCGGTCACATACGCAAAGACGGCATCTATTGGTTTGGCAATAGTGATACTTCGCTCCAAACGGATCATAATACCCCTCCTTCTATAGAATTCTACAATGCTATTATCCCACATACTATTTATAAGCATTTGGAAACGCCGCTTGGACGCTGCTAGCTCTGCTGCCATTGGCTCAGCCATTCGAATTGATCAGTATCAAGCAAACAGTTTCGCCTGTCGGGCAGCTTCGCTCATCCAAATGAATGGCATACTATTTATAAGCATTTGGAAACGCTGCTCATATGATGAGTGGCATGCTTACTTGACTCCGCGAGGAACTTATAACAATTTCTGAGCTGCACACGCTGGAAACCCCGTGGTACAATTATATACATAACTATTTAATCACCCATCAGCGGCGAATAAAGTACTCATCCCTAGATAGTCACTACTGTCTGGAAAGTTATAGAGAAATAAATCATGAAAAGATTTCTGATGCTTTTAATGCGTGGCTTACTCCTGCGTTGTCCGGTATGTGGGCAGGGGAAGTTATTCTGTGGTGTGTTCAAGATGAACGAGCATTGCCCGGTATGCCAGTTTAAGTTTGAGCGTGAGGAAGGCTACTATACCAGTTCAATGGCGATAAATCTGGTTGTTAGTGAGTTTATTGCTGCAGCCATTGTGCTACCGCTGGCCGCCACGCCCAGTATTCCAGTTCTGCCGGTACTGCTAATTGGTTGCCCGTTCGCTTTGATATTGCCTTTTTTGTTTTTCCGTCCCAGTCGCGGCCTCTGGTTGTCCATGGATCACTATTTGAATCCCACATCAGGTAATGATCTCCCCGATGAGTCCCCGCTTCTCCAGCGTTCACGTGGCATTCGAGATGTGAAATAAATCAGGATAGCTGGCATTCCAATCATTCGGATTGCCAACCTGCTTTATCGCAGCTTAATGTGGGAAAAAAGGGGTGCAACAGCTTAAGAACTTGCTTATCCCTGGCATTCTATGGTTAAATGCCAGGAGCATGACTGACAAATATTCACATGAGGCAGCCCAAAAACGTATCTACCAGGCATTCGCGGCCCTGGTTAGCAGAGATGAGCGTACGATCGACCTCGCGCAGGCAGCATTGTTGATTGCGAGCGTAGCCTATCCAGATTTAGATCCCGTTCCCTCTTACAACTACCTCGACGTATTAGCACGGCGAGTTATGCAGTTGCGCCCACAAACTTCGTTAGAAGATATCGAACAGCCAAATCCGCTAGAATTGGTCAGTTCCCTCAATCATGTCCTCTTTGAGGAAGAACACTTCCATGGTAATGAAGATGATTACTATAATCCCGATAATAGTTTCCTCAATAAGGTTATCGAAGAGCGGACGGGACTACCAATCACTCTTTCATTACTCTATATGGAAGTAGGGAGGCGGGCCGGTATTCCATTAGAAGGTATCGGTCTGCCATACCATTTTATGGTGCGCTATGCATGGCCAGACGGAAAAATCTATATAGATCCTTTTGCCAGCGGCCTGCTTCTCAATGAAGCGGAGTGCCTGGAGCGTTTGCAACAAAAAACTCATCATCGTGGACCACTCCATGCACGCTGGTTGGACCCCATAAAACCTAAACAGATGTTGGTTCGCATTCTGAATAATTTGAAAAGCACCTATATTCGCCGCGAAGACTTCAGACATGCCCTGGCTATCAGCGATCTGCTGCTTCTATTACTGCCCGATGCCGGAGTAGAGCAACGAGATCGGGGCTTATTACATCTGGAGTTGAAACACTATGGGCGAGCGATGCATGATCTAGATGCTTATTTAGAGTTGCATCCCCAGGCCAGTGATCGCTATGAGATCCGCAACCACATTAAACAGATTCGCCAGACGATCGCTCAGCTCAATTAGGAAGTTACCTCCCTATTAAAGAGAGCTTCTCAGCCTCAAGAACATGCTCCAAAACTATTCTTGCTTCTACCTTATTTATTGAAGGATACAGGTAGAAGTCGCATCTTCACTTGCATCAGAGCTTTTAATCTGATACCATACAATAATATTAATCTATAAGTGCGCTCTATTTTTCAGGCAAATGGTAAAACGATTGTATATAATCATAATTCTACTTATTGCTGAGTTAGAGCTGCTTCGTCATTCCAGCCAACAGTCATTTTAACCCATTTATATTAGCGGCTGCACGCTGGACCAGTATTACTTGACAGGGAGGTTGTATCTTGGCAGGTAGCTTGTTTTCTTCTCGCCATTATCGTTCAAAACGTTTTTTAGTCTTAGTTATAGTTTGTCTCCTGGCATTAGGATGCAGTTTCCTTATCAATGCCAGTACATCCGCCTCTTCAGCAGTTGACAAAGCCGTCACAGGAATCTTTGTAGGCAAGGCAGAGGTTGGTGGAGAAGATACAGCTAATCACGACTATTATCTCTCCTTCACCATCAATCAGGGAAAGGCACTGATAGCTGTAGCTACCCTGACAGAAATCTATTCCAACAAGGTCCTGGTACAAAACCACACGATGAAATCCGACCTGGGCTTTGTAAGGCCTTCTTTACAGAATAAGCAAGCCTGGGAAGTAGATGTCAAAGTTGCCTCAGACAAAGTATATGGGCAATTTATTGTGCATGGAAAAGGTCAGGATAAGAAATATAATGTGACGGCCACCAGGGCTACAGGCAATGCTGGCCTGTATTGGACCAAAACCCGCAGCGAGAACTCTACCTATGTTGGTGGTTGGATTCTACTCGCAGATGAGCGCGAACAGGGTGGAGGAGTGCTCAAAGATGGCCAAAAGTCTGAAAGTCGACCAGTACTGCGATCACAACAGATCCACTCTCAGCAGGCTAGCCTGGATGAAAATACTATCTTGTTGGTCAAAAAAGTTGAGCCATCAATGATCGATAGTGTCGATCTCTCTTTCCCTGCCCGATACTAACATAACAACAAAAAAGAGCCCCGGAGCAACCGGGGCTCTTTTTGTAATATTTCACTTAGAGAGTGTGTCAGACCCTCATCTTACCGGGACGCTCGAGCGCTCCCACACGGGCGTCCGCATGCGCGGCCGCGCTGGTTTTCTATGTTGGTGCAACAGGGGCGCGGATGCGCCCCTGTTGCACCAACATAGAAAACGCCTTTCTGAGCACCTGCGGCACTCAAAATCATTTTTATAATGTAGTGTAGAAAACGCATACCATTTTTATAATGTAGTGTAGAAAACGCATACCATTTTTATAATGTAGTGTAGAAAACGCATACCATTTTTATAATGTAGTGTAGAAAACGCATACCATTTTTATAATGTAGTGTAGAAAATGCGCTGTGCGCATTTTCTACACTACATTATAAAAATGGTCGGGCGCGCCAGCGCACGTCCGCACAGAACCGATTTGATTCCCATAGGTATGGGAATCGAACACATCCCTAGCCATTTATGGGCAAGCCTTCCATGGCCATAATTTTCAGTGCATTAGTAGTCGGACAGGGTCCTTCGCGCAAGATGTAGTCAAAAGCCATCTGTCCCTCAATCACTTCTTCGCGGAAGTGATTGTTGCGTACCTGTGGCACGCTCTCGGCCAGGGTTACCAGCTCTAAATCATGGGTAGAGATCAAGCCAACACAGTTATGTCCCACCAGTGATTTAACGAAAGAGCGGCTTCCAATCAGGCGTTCACGATTATTGGTGCCCTTGAAGATTTCATCCACCAGGAAGAAGAGAGGTAGTTGCCCTGGCTCCTTCAGCGCTTCGAGCAGGGCATGGAGACGGCGAACCTCAGCATAGAAATACGAATAGCCGTCAGTTACCGAATCAGTGACGCGAATACAGGTAAAGAGCCGGAAGAGGGTGGTTTGGAAAGCACTGGCACAGACAGGGCCACCAGCGTAGGCCAGGCATAGATTCACACCCAGGGTGCGCAGAAACGTACTTTTACCAGCCATATTAGAGCCGGTGATGATGATGACCTCACCCAGTTCATTCAACCTAAAACTGTTGGTGACCTTCTTTTCAACGGGAATCATGGGATGGCCCAGATGCTCAACGCGGAAAAGAGGATCTCCCTCTTGCTGCTTCTGCTGCTGCCCTGAAATCTCAGGCAGAATATATTCGGGATTGAGATAGGCAAAGGCTGCCAGAGAGCAGATGGCTTCCAGTTCAAACCAGGTATCTAACCAGATGGGAAGGCGAGCTCGCAGTTGTGCTTTATACTGCAATAACTTTTGGGCACAGTAAAGATCCCAGGGTACAAAGGCGTTGACAACGAACCAGAGGATACCGTTGTTTTTGAGGGTTGCCGCGGCAGAGATACGTGCCGTCCCTTTTAGCAAGGCCGATGGACCACTCTCCCGCTGCCGGGTAAAGGGCTCGCAAAGCGTCTGTAACTGTGAATGGGCCCGGTAAGGATACGTCTCCAGGTAGGAGAAGATAGAGCTAAGTGTGCCAAAGCCATAGCGCAGGTAGGAGGCATCCTCGAAGATATCACCACGCTGGTTGGCGGTGGCAAAAAAGAGGATCACGCTGGCTCCCAGCGACCAACCCCAGAGGGGAGGAAGAGAGGTAAAAAGTGAGAGCAGGAAGAGAACGACGGTCAGGATATTAAGGGCTGAAGAGAACCAGAACAGGGGACGCAGAGACGCGGTTGACTCCTGTTGCTCCAGCCAGCGCATTAAACGCTTACCTTCCAGTTGCTCCGATTTGCCACCAGCAGCTAATAAAGAATTGAGGATCAGCCGATCCCGAAAACGTGTCAGCGGTATCAATTCACGAACCAGGGCCTGGCGCTGCTGAACCGTCTCTAAATGTGGTGAGGTCTGCAAAAGCCAATCACGCAGGCGTCCCATCCCTTCACGCGACACCCCTGTATTTACCAGTCGATGAATCGAGCGTGGACCAGTCATGTCCAGGTCGACTTCAAACGGATGCCCCTCCACCGGAGGCTCAGAAATAACCGCCGGCATGCGCTCCCAATCTAGCTTCATACGTGCGATATGGGCGGATTTAATATGCATCCAGAGGGTATGGCGAGCAATGCTATGGTCAATCAAACCATGATAATGGGCAACCACCCCGAACAATACCATGGAAACGACAAACACTGGAATAGCCAGCCACCAGAGCGACGCAATGAACAGCAATACGGTAAGCGCTATCCCCACAAAGAAAATAGCGACCCGTGACCACGAATAGATATTGCTACGCGGCGTCAAAACATCTATGCGACGTTGCAGGCGTCCAACCTGGGACTCCAACAACTGAATTCGTTCTTGCTTTTTATCCACTCTACTGTTGTATCCTTTAATTGTATGGGTACGACTGTCATGATTATGTTAGAGTCTAACACTTCAGGCAGCGATAGACAAGAGAGAAGGCACCTTGTAAGCATCTCTTGCTACGAGGTATGATGAAATGTGTAGGCAAAAAAGACAGGCGTATCTTTAGCGATTATCTATCCATACGCCACACTTTTCGACAATTCCGATGCGACTATAAACTGCACTATTTACTCCATTCAATGAAGAAAGGTAATGCAAGATGCAAGTAGAGAACAAAACATTTTTTATCACCGGAGGGGCATCCGGCCTGGGAGCGGCCTGCGCTCGGCTATTGGCAAAGTCAGGAGCCCGGGTGGTCCTGGCGGATCTCAATCAGGAAACAGGATCGGCGTTAGCCCGTGAGCTGGCTGAGGCGGCCCTCTTTGTCCCGACTAATGTGGTAGACGAACAAAGCGTTCAACAGGCTCTCCAGGCGGCCAGGGACCATTTTGGGACCCTGCATGGCGTTATCAACTGTGCTGGTATCGGGTCCGCCGAAAAAGTGATCGGCAAAAATGGCCCGAGCAGCCTGGAAAGTTTTACGCGCGTCATCAATATCAACCTGATTGGTACCTTTAACGTAATCCGCCTGGCAGGAGAAATCATCAGCCAGAATACGCCTGAGGAGAGTGGTGAGCGAGGAGTAATTATTAATACTGCTTCAGTGGCCGCCTTCGATGGGCAGATCGGCCAGGCCGCCTACTCTGCCTCCAAAGGCGGCATTGTTGGTATGACGCTCCCTATTGCGCGCGAGTTTGCCCGCTATGGTATCCGCGTTATGACGATCGCTCCCGGTATCTTCGACACCCCTCTGCTGGCGGGATTGCCGGAACCAGCTCGCATCTCGCTGGGACAACAGGTCCCCTTTCCGCCGCGCCTGGGACGCCCGGATGAGTATGCGGCCCTGGCCAAACATATCATTGAAAATGAAATGCTCAACGGCGAGGTGATCCGTCTGGATGGTGCTATAAGAATGCAGCCTCGTTAAGCGATTCTATTAGACAGGGAGAATAGTTCAAGCATAGCACTATTCTCCCGCGCCATAATCAATCATAACTATTGTGGCTTATCGCCCTGATCCCAGTCGAGGGCCATTTTGGCGGTGGTGCCCCCGTCGATATAAAGAATCTGGCCGGTGATAAAGTCTGCGGCATCCGAAGCCAGGAAGGCGACTGTGGGGGCAATATCTTTCGGGCGGCCTACACGCCCCAGGGGAATAAGACTATTGCCAAAGTCGGTGGTATAGTTAGGAATGTCGGCATAACGTGGGACCTCAATCAGTCCAGGACCAACCGCGTTAACACGGATATGGCGGGGTGCCAGCTCAATGGCAAGCTCACGTGTGAAGGCGA
Source organism: Dictyobacter kobayashii (assembly GCF_003967555.1). Lineage (GTDB taxonomy): Bacteria > Chloroflexota > Ktedonobacteria > Ktedonobacterales > Ktedonobacteraceae > Dictyobacter > Dictyobacter kobayashii. The sequence continues at coordinate 3,989,328 of NZ_BIFS01000001.1, read as the reverse complement.
TAATGGCCCTTTGGTCGCCGCATAGACCGAGTGACGGGTAAAGCCTGCATAGCCATGGACGGAGGTGATATTGATAATTGAGCCCCCTCCACGCTTTTCCATGGATTTGACAGCTTGCTGGGCACAAAAGAAATAGCCTCGAATATTGAGGTGGAAAACATCATCAAAGAGCTCTTCGGTAATATTTTCAAAGTGGTCGGCCCTGGTGACGCCGGCATTATTCACCAGAATGTCGATGCCACCAAAATGCTCGATCACTTCATCAACCACGCGACGGCACTCTTCAACTACACCTAGCTTGCCTGAGACGGTCATCGCACTGCCACCCAATTTATTAATCTCTGCTGCCGCCTCATGCGCTCCGGCAGCGCTACTGGCATAATGCAGCGCCACTTTCGCTCCCTGGCGACCTAGCTCAATGGCGATGGCCTGCCCGATACCAACGCCCGCACCTGTTACCAGCGCAACCTGACCAGATAGTGCACCCATGCTCACAACTCCTTTTCTCCATTATTAATTCATACCCTGTACAGTTAATTATGCTTAAATCCGGCTGATTGGTTCCATAAATCAGTGTATCACGCAGAGTATAAGGAAAGAAACGCAGAGCTAGCAATGCTTGACTTGATAGAAATACCTTGTAAGGGATTGCTTAACCAGTACATGCGTGCGATAATCCAGGCAACTAGAAATAATCTATTCTATATGCATAATGTCACGCCACAAAAAGAAATACCATAAGGCAGCATGTTACACTTCCACAACAAGGTAAGGAGAATAACAGTGCAATTAGTACGTTACCGATCCACGACAGGTACAATCGTCCTCGGGCTGATGGCCAATAATCGCCTGGTTGGTACCTTTCCGGCGCCCAATACGACTTTGTCTGATCTCTTGCGGCTGCATATCGATGAATTACGTATGCTGATCGAATACGCCTTGCAGGGAAATAAGGAGATTGCGCTTGAAAAGGTTCTGGCACCGATAGATGGCAGTACAGAAGTCTGGGCGGCTGGCGTGACATATAAACGATCAGAGGAAGCGCGCAGAGAGGAGAGCGATACCCCCAACATTTATGCGCGGGTCTACCAGGCCGAGCGCCCTGAGCTCTTTTTTAAAGCCACAGCGCGCCGCGTCAGCGGGCCCGGTGAACTGATCGCCGTTCGCTCCGATTCTCATTGGGATGTGCCCGAGCCTGAATTGGCCGTGGTCGCGAACGCTCACGGGGAGATTGTGGGCTATACCATTGCCAATGACGTCAGTTCGCGTAGCATTGAGGGCGAGAATCCTCTCTATCTCCCTCAGGCCAAAGTCTACTCCGGCAGTTGCGCACTGGGACCAACCATCACGCTGGCCTGGACGATGCCAGATCCGCGCCAGCTCAAAATACAGATGCAGATCGAACGCGGCGGTAAAACCTACTGGGAAGGTGAAACCAACACGAATGGGCTCAAGCGCAGCATGGAAGAACTGATTTCGTATCTCTACCGCGATAATGATTTTCCCGGAGGAGCTATCCTGTGCACCGGCACCGCACTGGTCCCAGAACATCCCTTTACACTTGAGCAGGACGATGTGGTGCACATTGATATTGAGCAGCTTGGTATACTCCATAATCCAGTGGTCAGGGGTAAAGCAGCTCTACTACATCGATTGTAGTGGTTGTTTATAAATCTTTGTGCCGATTGGATTTCTGGATATAACTAATACCAAGCGCAAAACCTACCACAACCAGGAAGATGAACAAGAAGCCACGTATATTCTCTGCGGGACTATATTCTTTGCCCTGTATGGCCGTAACTTCTTCATCAGAGACCCCCAGCAGATCAATCAGAGAATCAAGCATACTACCGTAGATCCGGCGCAGGCCCAGAGGTGCAAAAGTGCGCTCAAAAAAGCCTCCGACACCTGTGCCGCCCTCCCATTCGCTAGCCACGCTGACCCTGGTTTTATTACCTCCCATTAGAGGAGAGAGTACCCAGGTCGTTACCAGGGAGGAATTACTATCGCGCTCAGTCAGCACCCGACCTTGACCGCTTCATCAACGCGCATCCGATAGGCACGCTCCCGATTAGCCGCCTGTAACAGGTAGCTAATAACGGTCCCACTACCTTTGCCGCCTTTTTCTACCGTATAATCAATAAAATTAGGCGTCAACATCCTGGGTCGCTGCTCTTTATAATCAGATAAAACGGAATAGATCTTTTCTGGGCGCGCATTTATAACGCGCTCTTTTTGTACAACTATTCTACTCATACCATTCCTCACATTCTACTTGGACATTCTCAGAATATGCCTCACTCTCATCATAACACGAAACACGAAGAAAAGTTTTGCGGGATACAACTAAGGCAAGGAGATCACGAGCAAGCGAGAAGATGTCCATTCTTTCAGGTGTGGAGTGTGTTTGATGGGCGGCCGCAGTCCCCATCAAACACACTCCACACTCTCAACCCGGCGCCGCAGGCGCCAAAGAGGAGTATGAAAAAAACCTACCATTAAGGGGTATATGATGCGTGAAGCTGCTTTATAGGAGGGAATAATCAGTAAATAGCAGGTCTGCTATCCTGTAAGCGCGACACCTGGAAGGCGACATTGCCCTCAACTATGCACCGGTGCTTATCTGCTAAGGCAAGAGCCGCGCTTGAACAACCTTCTTCAGGCTTACACAGGCCTAAAGAAGAAGTACTATCTAGAAGGATTTATATAAAGGTCGTCCCCCTGCAAACAGGCGTAGACATCAAGAGTATCAGCTACAACAATTTTCGTCCAGGATTTTAAAGCCACAGGTATTTTTGCATTATCCTGCGCGCTCTGAACGTTACACTCACTATGCTTCTCTATAGACGTAGCGCTAGACGATTGACAACCAGCGCTCTTTGCCGGCACGTAAATAAAGAACTCGTGGGCGGGCAAAACAGAATTATTCATCTGGCAACTCCTTCCCTTTCGGAAGAGACATATATTCTCATCTTTAGTATGCCAGCTAAGTGTGAAGAGACAATAAAGAGAATGTTATGAATTTGTCACAATTATGTATTTGTTAACATATCCGGGGGCATAAAAAAAGGGAGCCGATCCATGATCAGCCCCCTGAATTAATAGTACTATTTTAACGTGCGGCGAACTGTTGATCTTTCTTTGCGCTGCCATCATCCACTGAAGGGGTTAGCAGTTGTTTGGCACGCTCCAGGCCAATAGAGAGCAACAGGGTTGGAATACGTGGGCCCGTATCACTGCCACAGATCAAGGTATACAGTGAGATGAAGAAGGAGCGTTGTGCCTGCTTCAATTCGTCATTGGGGGGAGTATCCACCGCCAGACCACGCACAACCTTTGGAATACTATACATCAGCTCGGTCAGGCCGGTCAGGTTCCAGGAAGCATCCAGGCGCTCGGACAGCATCTGTATACTTGCCTGATCCATAGCGGAGAAAGCCGCGAAAGCCTCGCTATCAAAGCTGCTGCGAATCTGGGTACGCTCATCATCGGGCAGGTAGTTGTTAACCCAGTTAAGGGCACAGGTGAAGCGCGGCTCCAGCTCGGTGCGCAATGTATCCAGATCCTCCAGCTCAGGCAGGGTCTGTGAGATGATACGCAAGACCTGTTTTTCATTGGCCTGCGTCACATCAATGACCGAGGTCAGCAATGGGAACGGCACAGCCTTATGGGTATACACGATCTCTTCGCTACTGGTTCTGGTCGCGCGCTCAAACAGGCGCTGGTTCACCTCATTGGCGGCGCCTTTGTTGATCTGGCGCACCAGGGCATCCCACTCCTCATAAAGGCGTAGTAGACCCTGACCATAGTCGATATCAAAGGCCTGGTTATTGGCACGACGGGCATAGAGCCAGCGCAGGATGGCGGGCTCCACAATATCAAGCGCCGAAGAGACGGTCGCGGTGGTACCAGCCGAGCTCGAAATCTTCGAACGACCGCCCATACCGACGAAAGCATAGCCAATAAACTGCGGTGCCACAGCGCCATATACCTTCTGTATGATGCGCTGTCCCACGGTATAGCTACTACCAGGAGAGGCGTGATCCTCACCAGCTGGCTCAAAGTCGACCTGCTCATAGCTCCAGCGCATCGGCCAGTCAACTTTCCAGACCAGCTTGCCGTCGATGCGCTCGTTCAGACTATAGCCCGCCTCGTGCCCACAGTTATCGCAGACATAGGTGAGGTAGGAATCTTCCTCGCGATACGAGGTCAGGTGTGTCATATCCTTATGGCAATTCTCACAATAGGGTTTGAAGGGATAATAGGCGACGCGTCGCTCATCCACGGTATCTTTCTGGCCCTCAAGATTCTGATACTCGGCCAGAATATCAAAAATCTCGGCACGCTGGTGAATGGCTTCTTTAATCTGTTCGCGATAGTCACCACGGCGATAAGCCTCCGACTGGCGAATATAGCGAGGATGGATACCCAGGCGGCTCAAGCCAGCAGTAAAATCAGTGATATAGCGGGTGGCATACGAATCATACTCCCCAAATGGATCGGGGATATCCGCGTAAGGCATACCAATATAATTGGCATATTCAGCAGGAATACCGGCTGGCACCTTACGCAACCGATCATAATCATCCCAGGAATGGAGATGATCCACTTTCCAACCACGGCCACGCAGTTCTTCAGCCACCAGGTGAACCGTGAACGGCTCACGTAAATTTCCCAGGTGAATAGGACCCGAAGGGCTAATACCAGAAGCACACACGATGGTGGCATCCTCGCCCTTACGCTGCCGCACCCTGGCTTCTACACGGTCAGCTACTTTTGTTACCCAATCAGCTTTCATTGTCACTATCTCCAGCAATATAGCTCGCTTTATAATCTTTTGTAATTTTCGATGCTCATTATTGTATCAGTTTAGCTTGCAATAGTCTTTATGACAGGGCAAGAATTGCTATAGGGGATAGCCTGAATAAACCACACATCTACATCTTGAGCAATTTCTGCTCGTAACAGCGAGCCTCACAACCAATTCTTAAGATCAATATAATTCATCCCGACTCTTTCGGGCCGCCTGCTTAGCGGTATAAGTAAGCACGAGACGCTCTTGATTGGATGCAGAGTTAACCCCTGCATCCTTGAGGATGAGATTTCAGCAATTATTGCTTATTCATGTCTCGGTAAATGTGCTCGGATGGCCCGGACAAATTCATTCGTTCCGGCCTGACCGCCTTGATCAACAGGGAGCAGAGTGCCTTCCTGATAGGTCTGTTCGATGGCGGACGTTAAAGCACGCGCTTGTTTATTATACCCCAGGTAATCAAGCAGCAGTGCTCCCGATAAAAGCATGGCGGTAGGATTGATGATACCTTTACCAGCCAGGTCAGGGGCGGAGCCATGCACCGGCTCAAAGTAGGCATAGTCCTCGCCATAGCAGGCACTGGGAGAGAGTCCCAGTCCCCCGATGGTACCACTGGAGACATCGGCCAGAATATCGCCGTGTTCATTGCCCAGCACTACCACATCCAGGCTTTCCGGAGAGGCGACGAGGCGGCGAGCCATATCATCAACCAGGAACTCCTGGTAAGTCAGGCTGGGATGCTGACTGACCGTATCCTTTACAATGGTGCGAAAACGCCCGTCGGTGCGTGGCTGGATCGAATATTTGGCGCCCAGCGTTACCCGACCGGGATAGCCTGCCGCCTGGCGCTGCAGGGCCAGCTCACAGGCATGGTTTGCCACACGCTGCATCTGCTCATCTGTACTGACTTTAATTGAATAAGCTCCTACCTTTTCCACCGGGGGAGCCATCCACCAGGAACTGCTGCTTGGCAGGGCCGCCAGTTCAGAGACATCGCCCTCACGCGGAGGATACATCCCTTCCAGATTATCACGCGCAATCACATAATCAATGCGCTCTGGATGCTGCATTGGACTGTTATAACCTGGAATCCAGCGCACCGGGCGCACATTGATATAGGTTTCTTTGTTCCAGCGCAAGTACCAGAGAATCGGACGGCTGGGTCCGCCGCTGGCACCAAACAAGGTGCAATCCGCCGCGTCGATCGCTTCCCGCGTTACATCTGGAAATGGCGTCCCATATTGCGCCTGCGCCTCCCGACCACAGGGCGCCTCCGTAAACCGGATCTCTGGCGCCAACTCTCGCAGGATCTCTACGGTAGGTCGCATCACCTCCGGAGCCGCGTCATCCCCAGAAATTACACACACCAACGGCGGATTATGCAATTGTCGATTACCCATAATTATCATCTCTTCCTTCATGCTCTTATCATAAAAAACAAAGCGACAAAAAAGAGATAGCTGCTGGCGCGGCTATTGCAGCCGCATCAATCCTCGCTACCTCTTTTTTGTCGCCAGGCAATAGCTTTTCTTAGTAAACGAGTTGGCCCTGATTGGCTTCAATATAATTGATGATGCCGCCGGCGGCTACGATACGGGCAACGAATGGATCGAGCGGCTCCGCCTGGAAGGTCTGGCCGGTGGTGAGATTGCGGATCTCGCCGGTCTCCAGGTTTACATCTAACTGTTGGCCATCTTCGCTATTGAGCACGGCTTCCTCACAGACCAGTACAGGCAGTCCAATGTTGACGGCGTTGCGATAGAAGATGCGCGCAAAGCTACGGGCAACCACAACCTTGACCTGGTTGGCCAGGATCGAGGTTGGAGCGTGCTCACGTGAGGAGCCACAACCAAAGTTATGGCCTCCCATTAAGATATCACCGGGCTGGACGCCCTGAGAAAATTCAGGATAGGCCTCATAGAGGCAATATTTTGCCAGCTGGGCATGATCGGTCGTAACATTGTAACGTCCAGGAATGATCAGATCGGTATTGATATTGTCACCGACTTTCCAGATGCGTCCCATTGTAGTTTTCTCCTTTTGTCTATTTCTGTTTAATTCTCTTCGCTAGCTTTAAGCAGGATTTTCAGCCAGTAAGACGCTGCGTGGATCGGTGATGTGGCCAGTCAGGGCGGTTGCAGCGACGGTCGCGGGGCTGCCCAGATAGATTTCTGCGGTGGGATCACCCATGCGGCCGGTAAAGTTTCGATTCATGGTGGTCAGTGCGCGCTCGCCAGGAGCCAGGACCCCAAAGTGGCGTCCGATGCAGGGTCCACAACCAGGTGTACCAACGGAGGCGCCGGCCTGGGCAAAGATCTCCAGGTAGCCACGGCGCATGGCCTCCAGATAGATCTCACGCGAAGCTGGAATAACAACCATACGCAGGTCCGGGCTAATCGTGCGGCCGCGCAGGATGTTAGCGGCAATCTCCAGATCATCCAGACGGCCATTGGTGCAGGTACCCAGGAAGACCTGGTCAATTTTAACATCCTCAACTTCTTCAGCTGGATGCACGATATTGACATCAGGCGGACAGGCAACCAGGGGTCTCATATTAGTGACATCGATCTCAATCACCTGCTCATAGCGTGGATTGTGCGCACGCAACAAGGGATATTCTTTGTCGGTACGACCTCGTAGCCATTCCTGAGTAGTCGCATCGGCCGCAATCAAGCCGGCTTTACCACCCATTTCAATCGCCATATTAGAGAAGGTCATGCGCTCACTCATTGAGAAGTTTTCGATCACCTCACCGGTATATTCGATAGCGCGATAATTGGCACCATCGACACCCAGGCGGCGCACAATTTCTAGCGAGATATCTTTGGCAAAAACACCCGCCGGCAAGGTACCAGTGATATTTACATTGATGGTCTCTGGCACCCGGAACCAGCTACGACCGGTTGCATAGGCCACACCGATATCGGTTGAACCCATGCCAGTACCAAAGGCGCCAAAGGCTCCGTAAGTACATGAATGGCTGTCTGCCCCTACAATGATGCTGCCCGGCAAGACAAATCCCTTCTCTGGCATTACCTGGTGGCAGATACCTTCCTGCAAGATAGGGATCTCTTGTTCCTGCGCGAATGAGCGTACCTCGCGATGCAGGGTAGCGGCCGCAATGGTGGCGGCAGGAATGATATGGTCAAAAACGATATGCGAGCGCTTCTGATCAAAGACACGGCCATTATTCTGTTTTGCCAGTTTGCGGAAAGCTTTAATGGCCAGCGGAGTCGTAGTATCATGACTCATTACATGATCGACATCTACCACAACTGTATCTCCTGCGTGAACAGGACGACCTAATTTATAACTAAAAATCTCTTCGGCTAGCGTTCCCATACCAGGCTTCCTTTCTCTTCATACCAGGCAAGAATAAATGTATTAACCTCTTCATCATTGAGGGAGCCACGCTCCGCACGCTCTTTCAGGGCCTGCGTCAGTTGCGCGATCTCCTCAGAGGTAAGTTGTAATCCTAATGAAACGGCTCGATGTCCAACAGCGTAGCGTCCGGTAAAGCGTGAGCCAACATCGACGTGGCGCACAACGCCGAAATCAGTGGGATTAAGAATTTCATACGCATGTGGATTGCGCAGTACCGCTTTGGTGTGCACACCGGCGCGATGCGTGAACGCACTGGGAGCGGTAATCGGCATATTATAAGGAATGTTTATATTCAGGCAGTCCGCGACATACTGATCCAGCTCCACCAGTTGCGTTAGATCGTAAGCAGCCAGCAGGTCGGGATAGTGGATATAGAGCTGTGAGATGATGCCGCTCAGTGAGGCGATACCATTGCGCTCCCCGATCCCCATAACTGTGACATCCAGACAATCTGCGCCAGCCTCGAAGGCAGAGATGGTATTGGCAATGGCACAACCGGTGTCGTTATGGCCATGGAATTCAATGCCGACATTGGGATAGCGATTAGCGATCAGACTAACCAACCGGTCAACCTGACGTGGGGTTGCTATACCTACGGTGTCCGGCAAACCGATGCGTTCGACGCCGGCATCCACCACCGCATCAAAAACCGTCAGCAGATCAACCAGGTCACTGCGAAAGGCATCTTCGGCCGAGAAACGCACATAGCGCCCGGCCTCGCGAATACGGCGGATCAAAGGGACCGCGTCATGGGCGATCTGTTCTATCTTGCGTCCATGGCTATATGAGCGCAGTTCATTGGAGGTACCAAAGAACAGGTTCAAACCATAGACGCCAGTATCCAGTGCAGCCTGTACATCGGCCTCAACACAGCGTACGTGAGCCACTACATGTGAGCGTAAATTCAGCGCGCAGATGGCCTCAATAGCTTCGCGCGTCTCAGGCGAAGAAACGGGCGAGGGGACCTCTATAAATGTTACCCCGAGACGATCAAGCAAGCGCACGATCATCACACGCTGCTCCAGGGTGAAAAAGGTTTTAATGAATTGCTCCCCCTCGCGCAGAGTGCTATCCAGAATAGCCAGTGATCTCATAATGCTGTTTCCCTTTGCGATGCAATATCTTGCAGAACACGTTCGAGCACATCAATCGCATGGGTATATTCGGCCAGGCGTATATGCTCGTTGGGCGTATGATCAAGGCGCGAGTCACCAGGCCCATAGGCGACGATGTTCTGTCCCCAGATCGGCCCCACAACATTCATGTCTGATGTTCCCGTTTTATGTTTAAAGGTCGGTTGCTCTCCAGTGGCTCGAATAGCGGCGATAAAGGCTCGGGCCAGGGGAATGGCGCGGGTTGTCTGATAGGCAACCTCTTCACCTGAAAAGATCAGGTGGATCTCGTCTTCATAAGCCCAGCGCTGCAACTGCTCACGCAGGGCGGCGATATCGAAATTGGGCGGGAGACGATAGCCGATGGTAAAGCTGGTACGTTCCTCCAGACCATCCTGCGCGCTGTTAATGCTACGCAGGGACGGCAGCAGGGCGGCGAAGGTTGAATTACCAGCGTGTTCCTGATTCCATGCTTCGGCGTGGCGGCGCACACATTCCCAGAACGCGGCAGCCACTTCATTGCTACTCTGCAAAGGTCCAGCACTGTGACTTGATTGGTGCGTGACACAGCCATCCAGCAAGAGGCGTCCTTTGTAACCGATGGTTACAGCCTGGCTGCTGCTTGGCTCGCCAATGATACAAGCCGATGGCTGATAGCGGTTAACAACTCCACGCGCACCACGCGAGGTCGCCGCTTCTTCTTCAACTGCTCCTACAACAACAATGGGATGGGCCGGGGAAGACGTACGGGCCACACGGGCGGCTGCACAGATAAAGGCGGCCAGCGGCCCTTTAGCATCGACGGCCCCCGGCCATAGAGTAGTCCGTTCTCGATACGCACCGGAATATTTCCCGGCACGGTATCCATATGTCCAAGTAAAACGACTGGCTGCCGGGCATCCAGTTCAGCATGGGTGCTGGCTATAAAATTACCGACCTCATCAACATAGGCGTGTAGACCCAGTTGTTGTGCCTGCTCAACCAGGTGGTGGGCCAGCGCACCCTCCTGCCGAGAGAGGCTAGGGATCGTCAGCATACTCTGTAAGAGGGCAACCTCGGGGTTCTCTGCTGGAGCCTGCTCAGCTGTCTGATTAGAACGTGAGGTGCCTGTCAATACGTCTGTAATAATATCCAGGGCCTGGTCGAGCTGCGCTTCGCTAATCACCAGCGGTGGCAGCAGGCGCAGGACATTGGGTCCGGCAGGTAAGGCCAGCACACCACGCTCGCACAACTCTTCCAGGTAAGGCTGGACGCGTTTGGTCAGTTCAATACCAATTAACAGGCCACGGCCGCGCACCTCACGAATAAGGGGTGATTGAATGGCCCGCAGGCGCTCCACGGCATGAGCTCCCAGATCGGCTGCGCGGGCCGGCAGATCTTCTTGCGCTAAGATATCCAGTGTTGCCAGCGCGGCCGCACAGGCGAGAGGATTGCCGCCGAAGGTGCTGCCATGGGCTCCACGTGTGATGCGGCCACTCTCCATTACCCGTGTGCCCAGACAAATGGCCCCCATTGGGACGCCACCCGCCAGGGATTTGGCCAGACAGAGGATATCTGGCTCTACAGCATACTGTTCACAGGCGAAGAGGCTACCCGTACGCCCAAATCCCGTCTGAACTTCATCAATGATGAGCAGAGCCCCGCGCTCACGACAGAGGGCAGCCAATCCCTGAACATAGGCCTCCTGAGCGCTATGCACGCCACCTTCAGCCTGTACCAGTTCGATAATCACGGCCGCTGTATCCTCTGTAATCGCCGCCTCAGCAGCTTTTAGATCGTTATAGCGAATATGCGAGACACCCGGAATTAGCGGCGCAAATGGCTCGCGATAATGCTTCTCCCAGGTGGCGGAGAGTGCGCCCATGCTGCGACCATGAAAGCCGCGCAAGGTCGCGATGATACCGGTGCGGCCAGTAGCCAGGCGAGCAAACTTGAAAGCTCCCTCAATCGCTTCTGTACCACTGTTACAGAGGAAGAAATGCTCAAGCCCGGCCGGGGTAATCTGTGCCAGTCGCTCTAACAGGCGTGCCCGCACATCGTTATAGACAATTTCAGGACAGGTAATCAGTCGCTGTGCCTGGGCGGCCAGGGCAGCGGCAATCTCGCTGCGCCCATGTCCAATATTGGCCACACCATGGCCCGCCATACAATCGATATAGCTACGTCCCTCAGCGTCCCACAATGTGGCACCCTGGCCGCGCACAATAGCTACGGGTCGCTTCCCGTAGACACCGCTCGTATATGTGTTTTCCAAATCAACTAAAGTTGTGCCCATCTGGGACCTCCTTCCTCATTCTTCCTTTATATTTAGCCTAACGACACCATCTCGCGGATCGGGGTGTGCACTATTGCTGTTGATTGCTCACTGACATTTGCGACAGGCGCGGTAGTAATAGTGGTGCCAGCGCCATTAACTACAGCCCCTAACGAGGCGCTACCAATGCATACGCGTTTTACACCACCCTGCAGTGCCTCCTGGGCCCCTAACAATTTTTTGCGCATTCGCCCTTTGGCAAAACTCATGTATGTATCTAATTGATCAGCTGGAATGGTCTGGATCAAAGTCGAAGCGTCCTGTGGATCAGCCAGCAGACCCGGTACATTGGTCATGATAACCAGTGCATCGGCATGCAAGGCGGCAGCAACGGCGGCGGCGGCCCGATCGCCATCTACATTCAAGCGCTCTCCTTGATGGCTCAGAGCCAGGGGCGCAATCACCGGTGTATAGCCAGCCGACAGCAATTGCTCCACCAATGCACTGTTAACCTGCTCGATCTGTCCGGTGTAATCATCACGTAAGATCTGCACTCGACCCTCGGGTGTCATCGAGCGTACTACCGCCTTGCGCCGTGCCACCAGCAGGCGACCATCCACACCAGCCATCCCAAAGGCATTCACGCCCTGCTGCTGCAGTTGCGCCACCAGGTCGGTATTAATCTGCCCGGCCACGGCCATCGCAAAGATCTGCAGGGTCTCGATATCGGTATAGCGGCTCGTCATGCCGCTGGGAGAAGTAATCATACGCATCGGATGTCCCAGTCGCTCTGATAGCGTATTGGTCAGATCAGAACCACCATGCAGGAGTACCACACGCTCTCCTTCAGCGACCAGGCGGGCGATTTCTTGCACAATAGCTGTGGTGGCGACACCCGCGCCTCCGCCAATTTTTACTACCAGTGTCATCATATGCTCCGTTTCTCTTCTTCAGTATACTTTGCTAAAATGTATTGGCCTGTTATGTCAGTTCGTCTTCAAGAATATAAGAAACACAATGTGCAAACCACATCTTACACTGGATGCAGGCCAGGAAAGGTTAAGCCCAATGTTTCGTCCCACCCAAACATACAGTTCAAGGCCTGGACACCGTTGCCTGCGGCCCCCTTCATCAGATTGTCCAGGGCGGCAATAACAACGACGCGCTGCTGCTCAACGTCCAATTCAAATCCGACATCGCAGTAGTTGCTGCCGGCCAGAATTTTTGGTTCTGGATAGCGATAGACGCCGTTGCGCTCTTTGACCAGGCGTATAAATGGCTCACGCTGATAGGCCTCACGATAAATGCGCCAGATAGCTCGCTCGTCCAGACGCTCGTTCAGAAAGACATGGGCCGTTACCAGGATGCCGCGCACCAGTTCAATCGCGGTCGCCGAGAAGGCTACCAGTTGCTGCAGCTCACTACCCGGCTGTCCCAATTCCTGAATAAGCTCGGCTGTATGCCGATGGCCGGTCGGCTCAAAGGAGCGTACCGCCCCACTGCGATCTGGATGGTGGCTGGCGGGTCCCGCTTTAGCGCCAGCGGCTGAAGAGCCGACTTTTGCCTCCAGGACCAGCGGAATAGACTGCTTCACAATGCCTGCCCGATACAATGGTGCCAGGCCAAGGATCGAGGTGGTGGCCATACAGCCAGTACCACTTACCAGGGCGGCCTCTGAGAGCTCAGAGCGATGCAACTCTGGCAAACCATAAACGGCCTCGGATAAGAGCGCTGGCGCTTTATGTTCATGTCCATACCAGCGGCGATACAATTCAGGTGAACGCAGTCGAAAATCTCCAGAGAGATCAATGACGCGTGGCGCCAGCGTCCGATAGCGTTCAATTTCCCCTGAAGAAACGCCATGCGGCAAACATAAAAACAGAACATCGCAAGACGTCAGGTCGTCGGGATAACAGAAACGCAGCGTGCTAATCTTGCGCAGATTCGGGTGGGCGCTGTGTACAAAATGGCCCGCCTGGCTGCCTGACGCTACCTGGGTAATCTCAACCAGCGGATGGAAGAGGAGCAGGCGGATCAGTTCGCCACCGGTATAGCCGGACCCTCCGACGATGGCAACACGCACTCGGCTCATAGCGCTATCCCTTCCCGCACATTGCTCAAGACATACTCGATCATCTCTTGTGGAATGTTGACACCCGTGGGAGCAATGCTATTGCGAAACTCCATGGTGCCATTGATTTCATTGACCAGCAATCCCTGTTCAGGATCTTCAAAGACATCTACCGCCAGGATGCCACCGCCAACGGCTTGCGCGGCACGGCTACACAGGCTATCAAGTTCAGGAGTCACGGGACAATTGTCGGTCACAGCTCCACGAGCCGTATTTGTCACCCAGTGGGCACTGGTGCGGTAGATCGCACAGATGGTCTGGTTGCCGATGACAAATGCTCGAATATCGCGGTTTGGCTTATCTACATGCTGCTGAATATAATGGATATGATGTTGGTACGACCCCAATGTTTCCTGGTGTTCAAGCACTGCTTCAGCGGCATCGCGGTCATTGACGCGCGCCAGCAGGCGTCCCCAGGAACCGGTAACCGGTTTTAAGACGGCCGGGTAGCCGATGGATTCAATGCCTTCCAGGGCCCGCTCAGCATCAAATGCCAGCATGGTACGTGGAACCGGCAGGCCGGCACGTAACAGCGCCAGGGTCGTCAACAATTTGTCGTTACAAAGAGCGGTTACGGCCGCCGAATTAAACACCGGGATGCCCCAGTGCTCCAGCACGTGTAAGACAGCCAGGCCACGGGACTGACTCACGCTGCGGCAGAGCACGGCATCATATTTGTGCCAGCGCTCCTGCGGCTGCGCTAGATCGAATAGCAACTCACCATCATCAATCAGGTCAAATTCGATCGCACGCTGTCGCAACGCTTCCACCAACAATTTCTCTTCCACGCGAACTCGCGATGTCAGGATAGCCAGGCGCATAGGGTTATTCTCCCCAATCTTCCTCGACCTCAGGGGCCAGGGCTACTTCAGGTTGCTCTACGTTAATGACTTCAAGTTCTGCATTACAGTCAGGGCAAAATGTAATTTCACCGACCATCAAACCCTGGACCTCTACATCAGCTTCGCATTCTGGACAATGTGCTGCCATTTCTTTAACTCCTCTTTTGTTCTTTATTGCTGTATTTACAGCCAGATTTTTGCTGCAAAAAAAGCCCTTCATCCTCCTTGCAAGGACGAAGAGCAATTAACTCTCGTGGTACCACCCTCATTCGCCCATATCTTACGATATGAACCTCAGTGTACAGAACGCTTTCAGGTTCTGTAACAACCCGCTAACGAGGGTTAGACGACAAAGTTCTACTTTCGCTGCTGCAATTTCTTCTTTGTTGCTTCAGGGTCTTATTCACGGGCCGGTCATACGAACATTCCACCAACAGTTCGCTCTCTGGATGCCCCAGGTGTCCGTTACTTGTCCCTACACTGCTTGTCATTCTTTATTGTTTATGTACGTATCGATCAAGGACAAACAAAAAAGCCCTTCATCCTACTACTCAGGACGAAGAGCGCTATACTCTCGTGTTGCCACCTGCATTCGTCAATATCTCACAATATTAACCTCAGCAAGTATGTATGGATTATATAGATCATACATACTCTGACCCGATTACGGTGGTCACCGGCGTAGTTCTACTCTCGCTGACGCGATTTCTTCTCGCAGCTCCAGGGTCTTATTCACGATCGGTTAGCGTGTAGACTTCTCACCAGTTATCTACTCTCTGTCCGTAACAACTAATCGTTACTCGTCCTGTCAAAGCTTTTTTCGTTATGCGGTTGTGTGCTTTCCTTGTTGAAATTTATAACATGCCCATTTCTGAATGTCAATGGCTACATGGCGAGAATTCTAACTGCGCCAGTAAACCGGCAGTTCTCTACAAGAGAAACGCTATCTCTATAGACAAAATCACCACGTCGCTAATTGCCTGCAAATGTCTGCCAGAACAATATAAATTGTCCACCATATCAATCTAACTATAGATCCTTTTTTATTGACAAGTGTTCTATCAAATTTATATACTACATTCGTTCTTTTCAAGGAAGAAAGATCCTGCGCTAAAAACGTGTAGTCACATAATGGGAATGAAGTATGGCACAACTTGCAACGATCGGCAATTACCGTCTGTTAGAGCCAATCTCTAGCGGCACGTTCGGACGTGTCTATCGCGCTGAACACCTGGTACTAAGTAATCGCATCGTCGCCATTAAAATATTACACGGGATGCTTATTCAGACTCAATCCGATAAAGAAAGCTTTTTTCGCGAAGCTAAACTGCTTGAGATGCTCCAACATCCCTTTATTTTGCGTGTCATTGACGTTGGCCTGCAAGATTTTACTCCTTATCTGGTTACCGAGCTAGCCACTGGCGGTTCGCTACGCCAGCTTTTACGTAGCAGCATGACTCAACCGTTCTCATTCGAGCAGGTTAAACAGATTTTGCAGCAGATTGCACAGGCATTACAATTTGCCCATCAGCATAATATTATTCATCGCGACCTCAAACCTGAAAATATTTTATTCAGTGAACATGGGGATATACTGATTGCCGACTTCGGGATGTCTCAAACACTGCAATCTAAAAGCTTTCAACAGGGGAGTATCGCAGGCACACCTCCTTACATGGCCCCCGAACAATTTAAAGGCATTATCAGCAAAGAGAGTGATCAGTATGCCCTGGGCTGTATCGCCTATGAACTGTTGACTGGCAAAACCCCCTTTCCCAGCGCCGATATTTATACCATGGCCTTCAAACATCTCTCTGAACAGCCGCCACCACCGCATGTTGTCAATCCACAGATCCCTGAACATGTTTCGCAAGCAGTCATGAAAGCATTGGCGAAGGAACGTACTAAACGCCATAGCGATGTATTGGGCTTTGTTAATTCGATCGATAAGTCGCCCCGTGAGTGGTTAAATGAGGGCAATCAGCTGTTTAGCAATCAGGAATATGAGAAAGCGGCCACCTGCTATGCACAGGCACTACGCCTGACACCAAATAATGCGCGCCTTTACCACAGTAAAGCGGTTGCCCTGACCAATCTACAACGCTATGAAGAAGCGCTGGAAGCATATGAGCGCACGATTCAGTTGGAGCCTGCTTTTGCCCTGGCCTATAACAATAAAGGGACCGTCTTACGACAACTCAAGCGCTATCAAGATGCGCTACGTGCATACAAACAGGCTACCATTATCGACCCACACTATGCGCTGGCATATTATAATACCGGTCTGATCCTGGAGATTCTGCAACACCATGAGGAGGCTCTGGCCGCCTATCGACAGGCGACGCGCATGCATGCGGTGCGCCTGGACCCCAGTTATGCCTTGGTCTATCGCAAAACCGGGATCATCTCATTGAAACTATTGCGCTACGATGTGGCCCTCAATGCTTATGAACAGGCTATCAGGATCGATCCAAATGTCTCCAGAGCCTATATTGGACGAGGTGTGGCACTGCTCTACCTCCAGCGCAATGAAGAGGCTCTAACCTCTTTTGAGCAGGCTCTGAGTACCAATAGTGATACCACCCTTGCGCTCACGGGTAAGATTATCGCTTTACAAAGGTTGCAAGAAGATGCACTGGCCAGGGAGGTCTTTGAGCAAGCCCTCTTAAGTGAGACCCATTATGCCCTCATGTACACGATTAAAGATGATGCAGATGACAATCTTGCACGTTTCAAAAAAACCTTTGCCGCCTACGAAAATACGATCGATTTTGAACTCAACCACTATGGACCCAAGCGTATCCCCGCCTCTATCGATCAAGCATAGAGTTAGATATCCGATACCTCGATTTGCTGCCATCATTGCACTTTTGTAACCTACTCAAGCTCATGGACAGATGCGTCTATGTATCTGTACAATAGAGTAAAGCCTGTGTGGGATACATAGAAGAGATATGCACAGGAGTTCGATAGCTAGCAAAACAAAGAGGGATCAATGCAACAGGAGCAAGATGCATCCATTAGCACTATATCCACACCAGTAGTGCCAATTATTAAAGTTGAAAAACTGGTGAAGCGTTATAAAAAAGCTGAGATGAATGCCGTCAATGAGATTTCGTTCAGTGTGGCCCCAGGCTCGCTTTTCTCTTTACTAGGACCCAATGGGGCGGGCAAAACCACGACGATATCGATACTCACGACCACACTTCAACCAACATCAGGGTCAGTCATGATCGCTGGCTACGATGTGGCCAGGCAGGCCAGTGCGGTCCGCAAAAATATTGGCATCATCTTTCAAAAACCCAGTCTGGATCTCAACTTGACCGCTGAAGAGAATGTGCGCTTCCATGCCACACTCTATGGGCTCTATCCATTTCGACCATCCTATAAAACGATGCCCAGGGCCTATCAGCAGCGCATCGATGAACTGGCAACCATTCTGGGCATCCATGAAGATCTGTTTAAACCAGTCAAAAAATTTTCGGGTGGTATGAAACGCAAGCTTGAAATTCTGCGCAGCCTGCTCCACAATCCCAGGGTTTTGTTTTTAGATGAGCCGACGACAGGCCTGGACCCCTCCAGTCGGCGTAGCCTGTGGGAGTATTTGAGCAAGGTACGCCTTGAGCAACAAACCACGATCTTCTTGACTACTCATTACCTGGAAGAGGCCGAGAGGGCCGATGATATCTGTATTATCAATAAGGGTAATATTGTATCCCGTGGCACGCCAGCCAGGGTCAAAGCAGATCTGGTCGAAGAATTTGTATTGCTCGATGCTGAGGATCGCTCCAGCTTACTGGCAGAGCTACAGCACCTGGGATATGCGGTTAGCGAGCAGGCTCCCTTTAAAGTTTTGGTTGAGCAACCTCAGTTACATACCCTGCTCAAATCTATTACGACCCCACTCACTTTGATCGAAACTCACACACCCTCGTTAGAGGATGCCTATATGGAAATTGTTGGTGAATAAGATGATCAGCATGTTAGGGATTACCCGTAGCGTCAATGCGATTTTGACCATAGCTTACCGAGATATACTGCGTTTTATACGTGATCCAGCCCGTTTGATCGGTACTATTATCCTGCCCATCCTCTTTGTTGGCGTACTAGGGGCTGGCTTTCAAAGTGGCTATGGCAATAGTATCGGTTATAATGTGCTGCAATTTATCTTTACGGGCGTATTAGCCCAGACGGTCTTTCTCTCGACCAGTTCAGGGATTGTTTCCCTGATTGAAGATCGCGAAAATGATTTTAGCCAGGAGATCTTTATCTCTCCAATCTCACGCTATACTATTGTGTTCGGCAAGATCTTTGGGGAGTCCATGGTCGCAATGGTACAGGCAATGGTGGTATTGATCTTTGGTTTGATCATTGGCCTGCCATTAACACCACTTATGTTTATTGCCTTGCTGCTGACGTCGCTGGTCATCTGCCTCTTTGGCGGCTCTTTCGGGCTGATTATGCTCTCACTCTTTAGCAATCAGCGCGCAGCCAATCAGATCATGCCCTTTCTGATCTTTCCACAATTTTTTCTGGCTGGTATTTTCAGCCCCATCAACCATCTGCCCTGGTATCTGGATATCATCTCCAGAATTGCACCCTTGCGCTATGCGGCTGACCTTATACGCAGTGTGTATTTTCTGGGCTCCCCCGCCTATGGAAAAATCGTACTCATCAACCCTATCCTAAATTTCATAGTGATAGCTGTTCTATTTACCCTCTTTTTAATCTTTGGTACCATCGTGTTTGTACGTAGCGAGCGCAATAAATAACGCTTAATCATCCCAATCAGTACAATTTAGTTGAGTTTCCAGCCTATATTTGATAGATTGTATACATCACGTCTGCTTATTATCCAGGTGCAATTAAACGAATATGCACTCTCATGTAGGTATGGATTTTAGATGAATATAAACGTAACACGATTGAATACGAGCTCCCCCTTTCCTGGCCAGCGGCAACCAACGTCAATGCGAGAGAAAACAAAAAACTTTTTTAGCCGCACCCAAATATCCGAAGGCGATGCCCTTGCGAATGAGAAAAAAGCATCGCCGGTTGTCGGGCGCTCGCGCTTTACCTGGTCAAGCCTCTGGCGACCATCAGTCGTTGTGGGGCTCCTCTATATACTTTTTTTTGCTCTGGTCACCGTTACATTTCATTATCACCTTACGCATTATGTGCATATTGGCACATATTTTTCGGCAGGTATTCAGGGCGCTGCTCAGCCCGGCAGATTAAATGGCGCGGGTGGTTATGATGGGCAGTTCTATTATTTTATTGCGCGCGATCCTTTTCACGCGGCCAGCTTGATGGACAATGCGCCCTACCGTTACCAACGGATCGTCTATCCGCTGCTCGCACTTTTACTCAGCTTTAATCAGTCTGTTTTACTCACTCCCGTACTACTCTTGATCAATTTTGTCTCAATCGTGTTAAGTGTAGAAATAATTGCGCAGTTACTAACCCGGCATCAACTCTCGCCATGGTATAGCCTGGCGATCGGACTTTATTTTGGCCAGATGACTGCCCTCCTCTTCGACACTACGGAACCATTAACCTATCTCTTGCTCTGCGTCGGTCTGTTACTGATCGATAAGAAACATATGACCTGGGCAGCGATTTGGATGGGCCTGGCAGTGCTATCACGCGAGACCGCTGCCCTCTTTCCAATCGGTTTCATGGTATACTATCTGTTCCACAAACGTTGGTTGGAAGTCTTGCGCTTCGGGCTGATATCACTTCTGCCAACCGCCATCTGGTATGCACTTATAGTTGTCATCTTTGGCAAAACCGGGCTTACCTACGCACCAACATTTCAACTTATTCCCTTTAAGGGGTTATTTATCTTCAGCTCAGATCTCCCTCGCTTTATCCCGTTGCTTATCCTTATGTTTATTCCTGTTATAGTTGGCTGGCTACTCTTTGCCAGTGCAACGTACCGGCGACAATGGGGAGGGGCGAGCTGGTTTATCTGGTTCATTAACCTGGCATTGGTCACCTGTATGGCGCCGGGATCGTACAAAGAACTTGTTTCGGCCGGACGTCTCTCGATGGGTATTGTGCTAGCGATCTTGTTCTATGGCTGGCAGAGCAAGAATAAATGGGTACTATGGGGAGCCCAAATCTATGCATTGACCGGCTTTATCTACGCCCTGGGCATATTGAATATCCTCGGTCATTATCCCAGCTAAGAAAACGACCCGACCACAAAAGCTAGCGATAAGATGAACATTTTTTCAGGTGTGGAGTGTGTGGAGTGGGCGGCTGCGGTCGCCCACTCCACACACTCCACACCCCCCACCCGGCGCCACAGGCGCCAAAGAGAAACATTAAATAGCCCTGAAGAAGCAGTTTGATCTTTGACAGGGAAACGGTAGGAATGGTAGAATTATTCTGATGCATACAGAAGCAACTTTGAGAGAGAGGAAAGGTATCCAGGGATTTATGTCCTCGGATGCGGAAAGCTATGAAAACAAGCGGGTGTAGTGTTATCACACTGAATAATCAGCTTTTCGCCCAGGGCCGCATTGTGTCCTTTTTGAGGTACCTGCAAACGCGCTTTTGAGCTGAGAGGCTGGAAAAACGCAACCAGGGAACGACAGGCTGTGGGCGAGAGATCATGAACGCCCACAGCCTGTTTGTTTTTCCCGTTAGTTCAGGCCGTGAGTGCTCGCTCACGGCCTTTTTGTGTCCTTGCCAGGGCAGTAACGACATCATACAGAAAAAAGGAGAACATCACATGGGTGAGAAAGCTGACCAGGCCCTTTTTGATTCCCTCACCGCCGAGTACAATCGTCCCTTCCATGGTTGGGATTTCTCGTATCTGAGCGGGAGAATGATAAGTATCAAAACAACCCCTACCTGGGATTACACAAACGCCGTGATTGGGGCAATGAACCAGGCTCATACGATGCTCGATATGCATACTGGTGGAGGGGAAGTACTTGCGCAGTTGCTTTCGCTCCGACCAGTCCCTGAAGTGTATGCCACCGAGTTGTATGCCCCTAACGTCATTGCAGCACGGCAACGGCTCACGCCGCTTGCTGTCACCGTTTACACGGCTCGCGATGAGTGTTTGCCCTTTCCAGATAATACGCTTGATCTTGTCATCAACCGTCATGGAAGCTACAACCCGGCGGAAGTGTTGCGTGTGCTCAAGCCAGAACAGGTGTTTATCACACAGCAAGTCGGTGATCAGACCAATCGCACATTGCATGAGTTGCTTGGTCGTGAGAAGCTGCTAGAACACGCATGGAATATGGACTACGCAGCACAAGAGATGGAAGATGCGGGCTGGCATATCATCGAACGCAAAGAGGAATTCTTCACTACGCGCTTTCACGATGTGGGAGCCATTGTCTACTACCTCAAGGCCGTCCCGTGGGAAGTACCTGATTTCTCGGTTGAGAGGTATTGGCATCAGCTTGTAGAAATTCATCATCTCCTCCAAAAGGAGGGGCAGGTTGATATTCCCTTCCACTCGTTCTTCCTCATAGCCAGGAAACCTTAGCTCTACAAGGAGGGCTGTGAGCTGCAAGTATGCATCCCATTTCGCAGCCCTCTCTTCTTTTCGCATGCCTAATAACTTAGACTGTGCAGATGGCGATAGATCGACCAACCCATGGCACTGGCAGGTGTTCCCCGGGCATCCTTGACCAGTCGCGGATAGGTACAGGCCTGATTGCCACCCGGTACCCAGGCCCAACCAATCCAGCTAATATGGCGAGCATCCAGATAAGTCAGAAGTTGATCCATATAGTTTGAGCCACAATCATATTGGCCATTCTCGGCCGAGATCAGGGCATACCTTTCGCTGAATTGCCCAAAGGCTGTATCCCAGGAAGAGGCTTGTTTGTCAGCATAAGGATAGGGATGTGTATCATAGATTAGATTGGTCGTTTCGAAAGGATAATGTTCAAGCTGGCTGAGATCAAAACCCCAGTTCATCCCTGCGATCAACACCAGATTGTTCGCGCCAGTCGCCCGAATAGCCCTTACGATAGTGCTCAACCCTATCCCTGGATAAGAAAGGGTCTTTTTACATTGGCAATCGTTAGAAGATACAGTATCAGTAAGCTTTGAGCAATTAGCAGCCCAGCACGACCAGGATAGGGGATGTGGTTCATTGTAGGCTTCAAAGAGGACGTTAGGAGCATGTTTGTATAGTGAGGCGAGCTGCGTCCAGAATATAAGACTATCCACGTCAGGCATTGGCCATGGCCCACCCCCTTCGGTCGATTGCCCACCAGCATCTACCCAATGCAGATCCAGTATGACATTGAAACGTAGTGCCGTGAGGATTGCCACCACCCGTTTTACCACCGTCTGATAGTGCCGGGCCGTACATTGGGCCCGCTTTGAACCATTGAGCCAGAAACCTTCGGATAATGGTAAACGCACTGTATTGGCTTCCCAGTATGTCTCGGTGCTGGTATTTCTCCCGGCCCCCAGATATGCCAGATGTTGCCTATCCAGATCAGCTGGCCCCTGACAATCATATTCCAAGCCATCCAGGGAAATACCATGAAAGAGATAGGGATGCCCATATCTATCAATAATCTGGTTGCCATTAACGCTATAAGGAGCCGTCAGCGGTGGATTCTGTACGCCAGATTTAGGGGGTGTCGGTGACATAGCCTGGACTTTTTGTGCTGAAGAGATGGCTACTGGCGCTAGCCAGATACAGCCTGTTAGAAACAGTATCACTAAGCCCGCCAGGCTGGTCATAAACACTTTTTTTTGCATCGGCATAAACTCCCCCCCTACCATACAACATCTTTAATGCAAATACACCAATCATACAGCAACAAGCAGAATACATTTAGATACTTGCTCACTATAATTATACCGCTGCATCCAAATTTTCCGGAAAGTATACGCTGTGCATGCATTTATTCCCATAGCA
The DNA here is from genome assembly GCF_003967555.1 of Dictyobacter kobayashii. Classification (GTDB taxonomy): domain Bacteria; phylum Chloroflexota; class Ktedonobacteria; order Ktedonobacterales; family Ktedonobacteraceae; genus Dictyobacter; species Dictyobacter kobayashii. Next base: position 3,965,887 of record NZ_BIFS01000001.1, on the reverse strand, counting down.
GCTAGTCAGATTCAGCGTAAGGTCCTACGCCAGGCAACACAACCCTCTAGAGCAACGTAATATATGCAGAACTTCCTTATTTTGCGACCATACGAGAGAAAAGAATCAGGCTTTTTGGCTTGTATAAGCCATAGTAAGGTTACAAGGTTGAACATGCGTACACGGAAAAAATATTTTTATCTTAGCAATATCTGGCTATATCTGAGCTTGTTGTGCTGTCTGAGCGCCTGTCAACTAACCCCCACGGCTGTGACACCGCAACCGTCCAGGGCGCCATCCAAGGCTACGCCCCCGAGTACTAACAGCTCGAATGAACTTCATTTTCCACCGCAGCCGACGCAAGCTGGCTCAACCATAACGCCCCTACCAACCAATACCCCAACGCAGCCAGCCAATCAGCTTACCATCCAGCCCATGGCCGACGATCATGGCCGCCCTGTACTGGCCTTCTACTATCCCTGGTATAATCAGCAATCCTGGAATAGAGCACAGATGTCTGATCTACCTACAATCCAATACAATTCAGGGGACGATATTACCATCGATCGGCAGCTTGACTATGCCGCTGGCGCCGGCATCACCGGCTTTATCAGTTCCTGGTGGGGACCCGCAGACAAGACAGATGTGAATTTTGGCAAGCTGCTCACCCATGCGGCTACTCTGGATACACAATATCACTATCACTTTGCTTCCAGCCTCTATATTGAGAGCGATGCCCCTAATCTTAATAGTTCAGACAAATTGGTCACTGCGCTCAGCTACATCAATAACCACTATAGCAATAGTCCATATTTCTTTCATTGGCAGGGCAAACCGGTACTTTTCTTCTGGGACCCGCTGGGCAACGGTCGTACGTTAACCCAATGGTCCTCTATCCGCCAGCAGGTTGACCCTAACCGACAAATGATCTGGTCCGCCGAGGGGGTCAACACCGATCTCCTCAGTGTATTCGACGGCATCCATCTCTTCAGCGCTGGCTGGTGGGGGCTTCAGAATAATACGATGCCACAGGTGGATCAAGGTTTTCGTAATCAGATCAATGCGTATAATCAAGCGCACAATACACAGAAAATCTGGGCCGCTGGCGTTATGCCTGGCTATGACGATACCCGTGTCCCTGGCCGTAAGGGAACATTTATCGTTCCTCGTAACAATGGCGCTACCTACACCACCAGTTGGAACGCGGCTATCGCCAGCACTCCTGATTGGATCACTATTACCAGCTTTAACGAATGGTTTGAGGGAGCCATGATCGAGCCCAGCGTCACCTATGGCAATCAGTACCTCGACCTCACGCGCCAGTTCGCCCAAAGATGGCATGGCTAACGCACACGTGTCTCTTCTAGACGCTTATTTGCCTGTACTTAAAAGAAGCAGTTACCTCCTTACAAGAAGGAAGTAACTGCTTCTCAAAGTTTCCCCTTCCATGAGGAGAATCTCTCAAGCGAACTATGTTGATTATCTGCTTTAGTTAATCGCTATAGCTCCCTTACTGAGATCACTCGAAGAGCGCATGCCGAGGGAAGGCCGTGGATCGCTGCCAGTCAAAGGCATGCCAGGGAAACCACCATAGCCGAATGCATGGCCAAAACTATGATTATTATTGTTGTTGTTGTTGTTATTGTTGTTGTGCTGGTTGTTGTTGTTGTTGTTGTTGTTGTTGTGCTGGTGATGGTTGTTGTTGTGCTGGTGATGATTGTGATGATCATCATTTTGACAGTCGGAGAGAATTTTTATTTGACATTCGGTGGCATTTTGACAATCGACATCAACCTGACAGTTGGAGTCATTTTGACAGTCGCTAATGGTCTGGTTGACATCACTGTTGTCATCAGTCTGGTTCACGTTGTCCTGTCCAGCGCTGGTCACATCTGTAGCCTGAGGAGCCCCGACACTATCGAGGGACGGCGTGGCTGTCGCTAATCCCACAGGCGGGGTTACATCTGTAGTCGTAGCCTGAGGTACCACAGGTGTATCTGTTGCTGGTACGACAGGTGAAGCTACCTGTACTGGTGTGGTATCAAGGGGGCGGGCAGCATGAATACCGCCACCACTCGCGGCCCTGACAGATGAGACATCTGTAAAGGCTGTAGCCAGCACAGTTGACACACTCCCCAGGAGGAGTATACCAAATAGCAATCCCCGAATGGTTAAACTGGTTCGTGCTAGGAATTTTCTAACACATTTTTTTTGATGCATTACCTAATCCTTCTTTCATCCTTTATATGTACTATCACAGAAAGCAACATATGCTAAACTATTCTTCACAGTTTTTAAGCACTAGAATAGGACTAAATCAGATATACCAGCTTTAAAACTCACATACTAAAAGCTAATACAAAGGCCAGGTATTATCTAATATAGCTACATTTCCTTTTCATCTTGTTGCTTTAAACTTATTATAGATATGCAATATATACAAAAAACAAAATATGCTTGCTTATATCGTTTAATATATTTAATACAATCGACTATCCAATTACTTGTAATAGAGCAGAGCAGGCAGTAAAGCTATGTTGGAAAAATTGAAGAGGATGAAGTAAGGGTGATTGCGTAGGGAAAGGGAGAAGCGGGATTTTATTGTGTGGTATGCGCTGCTGGCAGGCGCTTTTTCTGATCATGAATTGCCCGATATACTAGCAGAAACGTCTCAGCCAGCCTGGATACGCACTTGACATCTTATGTATTGGATGGTACCATTTGTCACGGACACGGAAAAATCATAGATTAAGGTTTTACGATGAAAAGGGCTTTACCACTCGCAGTTTATAACGCCGCATGAGCGACCACGCCTGGGTTTATGCGGCAGGAATTGGCGCTTATGATGCTTGCTCACCCTCCGTTTGTGTGGGCACTTATAAGTATGCCCTTTGCATCCTCTTCGCCCTTTTCCTTCCTGAACGGGTCATCACAACATCGCCTACCTTTTGATTTGCGTGTGTCGCCAAACAACGATTCTCTCGTCGCTGTTTGCCTGCGGCACTGTGTGCTTCCCGTTTGCATTGAGTTACGAGAGTGCTCGTATACTCCCGCAGGTCGCCGCCTTTGCCCGTCTATCACAAATCAATATCACTGTTTTTATTCATAAGCACTCAAAATGAGAAGCACACAGGGAGAACATCCACGTTATGTTACAGGTTAATCATATCTTTCTTTCATATGGCCCACGTATTATTCTCGATGATGTGTCGCTAACCGTGGCTCCTGGTGAGAAGGCAGGGCTGATCGGCGTAAATGGTGCCGGAAAAAGTTCATTGCTAAAGATCATTGGTAGTTATCAAAGTGCTGATCGCGGCCATATTATGCGTCCAAAGACGTATGGCTATCTCTCACAGGATGTCGCGCACGAGACGCCCGTGGCGGCAGGTGGTACGGTCCGGGATTTCATTTATAGTGGCACCGGACTGGATCAGGCGATTACCAGATATGAAGAGTTATCCTTGAAAATTGCTGATCCCAACGTTGACGATCTGGAACTGGCCCTGCAGCATTTTGAAGAGGCTCAAAATGAGTTGGAAAATCTAGGCTACTATGATGCCGATGCTCGTAGTGAACAGTTGATCAGTGGTCTGAATATCGGTGGCGTCACGCTGGATCGCGAGGTTAGTACTTTGAGCGGCGGTCAGAAAACCAAACTGGCCCTGGTTCGTCTGCTCTTCCAGAGCCCCGAATTGCTGCTCCTGGACGAGCCAACTAACTTCCTGGACGTTGAGGCAACGATCTGGCTGATGGAGTTTCTGGAAAGCTATAAAGGCGCTCTCTTGATCATTTCGCACGACCTGGATCTACTGGATCGTAGCATCAATAAGGTTCTGCGCCTCAATGAGTTTACCCATAAGCTGGAAGAATATAAAGGCACCTATACCAATTATCTCAATGTCATTGGTGATGCCCAGGCATTGATCGAGCGCACAAAGAAGCAGCAAGAACGAGAAATTGCACGCTTGCGTAAGACCTCTGATCGTCTGCGTGGCTTCGGTGCAACACGTGTAAAGCAACGTATCGCGATGGACAGGCGTATCGCCGATCTAGAGGAGAGCAAACCACAGATCGCGCAGGCCAGTCGTCGCATGAAGATCGACTTTCCTGTTCGCCAGCAGAGCAGCCAATTGGTGGTTGAGGCTAAGGGACTCTCAAAAAGTTATGGTACCAAGCAGATCTTCCACAACATTAACTTTGAGGTTGATCGTGGTGAGCGCCTGGTGATCGTTGGTCTTAATGGTGTTGGTAAAACGACTTTGTTACGTACTATACTGAACATCGTTCCATTAAATGCTGGTAAGGTCGTGATCGGGGACCGCGTACAGATTGGTTATTATGCCCAGGAAAGCGAAGGACTCGACTACGATAATACCGTGCTCAATGAGGCTAATGACATCTTACCAACCGATGCCAAACGTGTACGTAGCGTCCTGGGTCGCTTCCTTTTCAGTGGTGATCGCGTCTTTCAAAAGATTGGCACTCTGAGTGGTGGTGAAAAGACCCGGCTGGCCCTGGCCAAGATGGTACTTGAGGGTCCTAACGTACTGGTCCTCGACGAGCCAACTTCTCACCTGGATATTATCTCAAAGGAGATCATTGGTGAGGCGCTCGGTAATTATCGAGGTACCATCCTGACAGTCACCCACGATGTTGAGTTTGTGCGCTTACTCAAACCGACCACAATGCTACTCATGCCCGAAGGTCGGCTCGTGCCATACGATACCAAATATGATGATTTGTTGGAGCGTGCTTAATCTTTTTCGCCTTTCAGGGACACGCGTGCCACTGGCACACGTGTCCCCGGACCCCCTCAACTGGCTTCTCCCCTGCTATCAGACTTTCTTCTCCCCATCGTTTCTACTTCCTTGCAGACAAGTGGTGGTGTGGTGTGCTATAAATAGATTGGTCATGTGTATAAATAAAATTTGCCTCCACGTCCTCTTACTTTGCAGCGTAGACGCCGAACTCATAATAATAGACAGTAAAAATACCTGCATTTATTATTTTTAGTAGTTGCCGCATGAAGCCAAGCAGATACGAAAGGATGTGCCCGGGCATGACATTTCTCTCGCTCCTCACCAAAGAGCTGCGCTTACGCTTACGCCGAGAACGGACAATCTGGGTTATTATCACCTATGTGCTATTGATGGGGTTCATCGGCTGGCTGTTCCTTAGTAATACCGATACGAGCAGTTACTCAGGCTCAGGCGGCAGTGGACTAAGTGATGTAGGTGCTAACCTCTATTCACTCCTCGCTCAGGTCCAGCTCTTTCTGATTATATTTATTACGCCCTCACTAACAGCTACAGCAATCAATGGGGAAAAAGAACGGCAAACTTACGAGATGCTCCTCTGTTCGCGGCTCTCGGCTTTTTCGCTGATTATGGGGAAACTGGGCGCAGGCTTGATCAATGCACTGTTGCTGATCGCGGCGGCGATACCACTCTTTAGTCTGGTCTTTTTCTTCGGCGGAGTTGGACCGGCACAGGTAGGTAGCGCGCTGGTAATCTATCTCGTGACCGCGCTCTGGCTGGGCACACTCGGAATCTTCTGCTCGACCGCCTTCCAACGTCCCGCGCTCTCTACCGCCCTGGCCTACATGGTCAGCTTAATCTGGATGGTGTTCCCACTCTTACTCTCTATCATTCTGATCACCTCTGGCCAGGGATATCATTTCTTTCAACTCTATCCCAACAAATCTAAACTCTTCTTCGTCTGGAATCCGATTGTAGCTTTAACCACTACCACTCCCAACAACAGTACGTTTTCACCCTTTATGTTCTTCGTCGATTTTGGCTATGGCACTGGCTATGGGGGCACTGCCAGTAGCGCCACACCAGTGACAATTGGCTCCTGGCACCTGTCCTATTGGGCCACTTATACCATCATCAGTGTGGCCATGGCACTTATCTTCATCCTGCTCAGTATGCTGATGGTCAAACCACGCCACTATCGTGCCTCACGCCGCCATCTCATACGCCGAACAAATAAAACACCCATCACAGCCTGAGCCAGTGGCAGCGGCTCTAGCCACATTTACAATTACTTTCAATAGCATGGCAGGGCTTTTTTACTGTTTGTCCAGAGATCACAAGCAAGCAAGCAAGAAGATGTCCATTCTTTCATGAGTGGAGTGTGTGGTGGGCGGCCGCAGCCACCACACACTCAACACTCCCAACCCTATTGACATGTAACAAGGTGGGGAGATATCTCTTAAGGGATAGAGTTATTCATGTAGATGTGGTAGAGGTTGCATGTATCACTCATGAATAGCCCTACGTGACTATAATATGGATAGGGTAAAAGGCGATAGTATTTGATTTAGTATAAAGGAGTCTATTTTATGACTGTAGTACGTAATTCAAAAGTGGATCTACATGTGAATGGCAATGGGGCCTATGCATTTATCGCACAACCCGATGATGATCAGCAACATCCCGGTATTGTGCTTATACAGGAATGGTGGGGGATCGAGCCACATATATTAGATCTGGCCAATAAGCTGGCGGCGGCTGGCTTTGTGGTCGCGGTTCCTGATCTCTACCATGGCAAGGTGGCGACTGAACCAAATGATGCCATGCGTATGATGATGCTGGTGCAAAAAAATGTTGATGTGGCGGCCCGCGAAATTATCGGGGCGCTGGATACGATCAAACAACTTCCCAATGTCCAACCCAAAAAGCTGGGCTTGATCGGCTTCTGCCTGGGTGGTTTCCTGGCTTATACCGTTGCCTCGCGCTACCCTGACCTGGGAGCCGTCGTAGCATTCTATGGCGCGGGTTATGATCCAACACCGGAAGATGTAGCCAGAATTAACGCGCCAGTGCTGGCAATCTATGGTAAACAGGACGATAGCGTTCCCCCGGAACAGATTCAAAAGATCGAGCAGCTTTTCAAGTCAGCTGGCAAAGACTTTACCGTCAAAGTCTATGATGCCGGACATGCCTTTATCAATCCAGAGCATGGTATGGGCAATAAAGCAGCCGCTGATGATGCCTGGCCCCGCGCGGTCTCCTTCTTGAAAGAACACCTGCGCTAAAACATTTCTGCAAAAAAGACACCATGCTGGCGGGAGCCGATGCAGTCCCTGGTTAAAGGGCTACTAAATATGTGTTCCCTGCCAGCACTTTTATCTTTCTCAGTAGTAAAAAGGTGAAGATACTGGCTTATGACGTTTACTGATCGCGAACTCCTACGTCTGCATGTAGAAGCTGTCTGGGGGGTTTCCCTGCCTGCTTTGACCACTACCACTATTGAACTCTCAAGCCAGGGGATACAACCTGACTGGGTGCTATACATTGGCAAGTTGGCAGCAGAGACAACATATATCTGGCGCCCTGATATAACGCTCACTCAGCGACAACAGCTAGAGGACTGGTGGGAGCGTGGCCAGATCACACCTGCGAACTACAAGGTCCACCATGAAAAGGCGCTTGCCCCCTCTCATTCACCTGCGATGAGCCTGGCAACCGTCCAGGATATTGCCAGGCCACTTACACAGGACGATTATCCATTGCTAGAAGCTTATAGCACGGGCCAGGGAAATTATTTCCTCCAACCTGCCTGTGCTCCACTCATAGGTGTGATAAAAGAGCAACAGATTCTCTCTATCGCGCATAGTTCACGACGAACCACGCAGGCCTGTGAATTAGGAGTTGAGACACATCCACAGGCTCGTCGCCAGGGTTTTGCACTGGCTGCAACTATCCTCTGGGCCAATAGTGTCAGCCAGGAAGGCTTACTACCACTCTATAGTGCTCTGGCCGAGAATAGCGCCTCCATTCGGTTAGCCCATGCCGCCGGCTATCGACCTTTTGTCGCGGGTACAACGATAAGTTTGTCGTAAAATCCATTGCTTGTCTGGCCCATCAGACCCGTGAAAAGCATAAAAATTGGCGTTTATAAATACAGAAAAAGCAATAATAGTATGCATCTTATATTGTACTTATTCAATCTGTGTCTTTATTGGTGAGGAGCCCGCTATGTGCCAGAGTGAAGTCGCCCTGCTGAGAAAAAAAATTTTAGAAGAATATGAAGCAATGAAAAATGGTTTAACAGGGCTGGCCAGTGGTACAGCTCAGCATGCTTTTATTGATGCCCGTATGAGATATGTCGATATGTATCATGAGCAGCTTATACATCGTGTAGGGGAACAGGAAGCCGCCTTAACCGTGTGTGAGCTCTATACCCAGGTCATCGGTTAAGCCACAGATACAGTGGAAGGAGATCTGCTTTTCCTTCCACTGTGCTATTTTTGGAATCCTCTAGTCCTGATTCGCTCTTACCGCCATTTTACCCTGTGCTCCTTTCCTCTGATATAATATTCGTGCAAAGACAAATTCGACAGCTAAAGGAGCTTCTTATGCGCCTCAGACGATCAGAGCTTTCAACCCCCGGTAGTAATGAACGCATGATGGAAAAAGCGGTCGCCAGCGCCGCTGACCTGGTCCTTCTCGATTTGGAAGACGCTGTTGCCCCCAATGAAAAAGTATCAGCCCGCGCTAAAGTTATCCATAGTCTCAAGACGCTGGATTGGGGACAGAAAACACGCGCAGTACGGGTCAACGATCTGGAAAGCGAATTCGCCTACCAGGATATTATTTCGGTAGTCGAAGAGGCTGGTGAGTATCTCGATATCGTAATTATCCCCAAAGTAAAATCAGCCCGCGATGTCTGGTGGGTCGATACCTTGCTTGCGCAGATCGAAAAACACCGCTGCCTCTCGCGACGTATCGGATTAGAAGTATTGATTGAAGAGGTCGAGGCAATGCTCAATGTAGAAGAGATAGCCCGGGCCAGTAGCCGCCTGGAGGCGCTGATCTTTGGGCCGGGAGACTATAGTGCCTCGCAAGGTGTCGATAGCAAGGGTATCGAAGGGACCATTAATTATTACCCAGGGGACCTATGGCATTATGCGCGCAATAAAATTGCCATCGCCGCACGAGCGGCTGGCATCGATGCCATCGATGGGGCTTACGCTGATTTTAAAAATAGCGCAGGTTATGAGGGAGAGTGCATTCGTGCACGCACGCTGGGCTTTGTCGGCAAATGGGCCATCCATCCCGCCCAACTCCCCATCACCAACCAGGTCTTCTCTCCCGATCCAGAAGAGGTTGCGTATGCCCGGCGCCTGGATGCCGCCTATAAGCAGGCTCTAGACCAGGGACAGGGCGCCATCGCCTTTGAAGGCAAGATGGTCGATGCGGCCATTGTTAGAAGCGTACAGAATATTATTGCCAGGGCAGATCTAATTGGAATGTAGATCCTTTGCGGACGAAAACGTATCTTCCAGGGACTCCTTACACGTAAGATAGTTAGATGCATAATTACAATACGCAAGAGTTCCCCCTCTGACCAGACATCCAGATTGGAAATGCGAGAGCTTAATTTCAAGGAGAGCACGTGTCGAACAGAGGTTCAGTTTGAGAGATCCCATTCTTGCAGAGAGTTAACACACGTTGTAGGATATAAGAAACATCATGAAATGTTTCTTTACATAAAGGATCATGCTGATGAAAGATATGCTGCATGGAGATGCTCAAAAACTCCAAAAGAAGAAAAAATTAAGTGAGACACGCGTACTCCCTGAAACGGCCATGGCAGCTGATCCAATGCCTTCGGGAATTCCCCCCCAGGGATCGGTGGTGGTGACAATCTCACGCCAGTTTGGTAGTGGGGGTTCAGATATAGCACACATGGTAGCCCAGGAGGCTGGCCTCAATTATGTCGATCAAAAGATTATTACTGAGGTCGCCCGGCGCTTAAATGTGGATATGGAATATGCAACGCGACAGGATGAGCAGACCACTGGCCTTTCTAGTAATATTTTAGAAGCATTGCGCTCCAGCAATCCTTTTAATGTTCACTATATGTATCCGGCCTCTAAAGCTCAATCTCAATCTCAAGAATTGGCGTACTTTCATTTAACACAGCGCGTTATTCTGGAGTTAGCCACCCAGGGAAACGCCATTATTGTTGGGCGTGGCTCGCAATTCTTATTGCACAATAATCCACGTACCCTGCATATTCATATTTTCGCGCCTCTGGAATATCGCATCGACTATGTAATGAGACAGTATCAACTCAACCGCCTTGCAGCGAGAGAGATGATTGAGCAACGGGATGATGAGCAAGCTAGTTATCTACGTCGCTACTATGGCGTAGATGGACGGCGATCAAACTTTTACCATCTCCTTATCAATACTGGCTTGTTCTCATTTGAGAGTGCAACAAACTTCATCTGCCAGGCGCTCCCTGTCGTTAAAGCCATGGAGTAATTAAGGAAAGAAGAATAATATGAGCATCCAATCAATCAATCCTGCAACCGAAGAAGTCCTGGAAACATTTGAGCCTTATAGCTCGGAACAGATCGATGAGGCTTTGCAACAGGCCCATACGGCCTTTAGCAGCTGGCGCCGCACCAGCTTTGCCGAGCGGAGCGCCCTCTTCCATCGGCTGGCCAGCTATCTTCGTGAGCACAAAGCCCGCCTGGCACGGATCGCGACGCTGGAAATGGGAAAACCCATCGTTGAGGCTGAGTCCGAGGTGGAGAAGTGTGCTTTAAATTGTGAATATTACGCCGATAATGCAGAAAAGTTCTTGTCACCGCAAGTACTACCCAGCAATGCCACAAAGAGCTATATAGCGTTCCGACCCCTGGGAGTGGTGCTGGCTTTAATGCCCTGGAACTTTCCTTACTGGCAGGTGATGCGCTTCGCCGCCCCCGGTTTGATGGCTGGCAATACGGCCGTCCTCAAACATGCATCTAACGTCTCACAGGTGGCCCTGGAGATCGAGCGTATGTTTGAGGCCTGTGGTTTCCCCCAGGGCGTCTTCCGCACTGTGCTGGTCCCTGGAGCGGAGACTGAGGCCTTGATCAAGGACCCGCGCATTGCTGCAGTCACCTTAACTGGCAGCGAACAGGCTGGCATAAAGGTTGCTTCCACCAGTGGCGGTGAGATCAAAAAACATGTGTTGGAACTGGGCGGTGCAGATGCCTATATCGTCCTGGCCGACGCCGACCTGGATGCCGCAGCCAAAACAGCGGTCCAGGCCCGCAATCAGAACAATGGGCAGAGCTGTATCGCCGCCAAGCGCTTCATCGTAGTTGATCAGGTCTATGACGCATTCACAGAAAAATTCGTGAAATATACACAGCAGTTGCGCATAGGAGATCCTCTGGAGCGCGAGACGAAGATAGGGCCGCTGGCACGCAAGGATCTACGTGAGACGTTGGAAAAACAGGTACAGGATTCTCTGGCCCAGGGAGCTAAGCTGGCGACAGGTGGTAAACGGGTTGGAGATAAGGGATATTACTATGAGCCGACCATCCTGGCGGATGTCACGCCTGAAATGACTGCCTTCAAAGAAGAGACCTTTGGTCCTCTGGCTGCGGTAATCCGCGCACGCGATGCTGAGCATGCTATAGAGCTGGCTAATGACTCAATCTTTGGCCTGAGCAGCAATCTCTGGACGCGCGATCTTGAGCTGGCACAACAACTGGCGGCCCGCATCGAAGCCGGTGGTGTCTTTATCAATGGCATGACCGCTTCAACGCCCAGCCTGCCCTTTGGTGGCGTCAAACACAGTGGCTATGGCCGCGAGCTCTCGCACTTTGGTATTCAGGAATTCGTCAACATCCAGACGATCTGGATTGGCCCTAAAACCGATGAGACTCCCACCCAATCACCTGCTGAATAATAGCAGCAGCAAAAAATCACCACAAAGGCGAATGGGGATATTCCCATTCGCCTTTGTGGTGATGTGCATGTAAGCAGGTGCAATTATCAGTCCTTTGAACGTGGATCGAACGCATCACGTAAACCATCACCAAGGAATGAGAAGGCCAGTACAATGATGACCAGTACAAACGACGGCATCAAGGCCTCCCAGGGATGATTCTGCAGGAAGTCAGTCGCATCCGAAATCATCAATCCGATACTGGATCCTGGAGGTTGAACACCCAGACCCAGCAAGCTGATACCTGCTTCACTGATAATGGTGTTAGCAATGTTCAAGGTTGAAGCAATGATTACAATGCTGAACAGGTTGGGAATCAGGTGGCGCAGGATAATTGTAAAGTCGGTCGCACCCGAGGTGCGGGCAGCTTCAATAAACTGTTGCTCCTTCAACTGCAGGGTCTGACCACGTACATAACGGGCCATCAATGGCCAGACGGTCAGCGCTAGTCCAACAGAGACAAAGAGCAAGCGTGCGTTACCATTGGCACCGATAACTGGAATATTTCCCAACATATCATTGGCCTTCGAACCCAGAATACCTACCAGCAAAATGATAAATAGCAATCCAGGGAAGGCAAAGATAACATCGGTAAAACGCGCCAGGAAGAAATCTATCCAACCGCCATAATAACCGGCCAGTACGCCAATCGTCACACCCAGAAAAATGTCGATTATCTCTACCACAGTTGCCACCGCGATGGAGATCAACATACCTTGCATTAAGCGCGATAATAAATCGCGGCCAATAGAATCAGTGCCCAACCAGTATTGCGCAGATGGTCCCTCGTGCTTGCGGTCCGCTTCCTGATGTGTAAAATCTCGATAGACGGATGCAGGGATCGTTGTATTCGTCATGTCACTCTTATAGTTGGGGCCCGCCAGTTTATAGATTGGTGTGCCAAAGATCGCAATCAGAACGTAGAGCACAATCACGGCCAGACAGAACATGGCGCGCTTATCCCTGCGCAAACGCCGAATAGACTCCTGAAAAGGAGTGGCCGTTTTCTTCTTTTTCTCCTCATCGCTGACCGGCTTGCCTTCGATGACCTCAGTCGATAAGGCGGGAGCTTCCTCTATTAATAGCTCCTGAGGAGATGGTGGGGGCACCATAGCCTCATCAGGCTGCACAAACTTGGGCTTCGAAAATTTCGGTCCTCTATCGTTTTCCATTTTCAATACTCACCTTCTCGACTTACTCAGCTTTGATGCGGGGATCGACAATTGTGTAGCAGATATCAGACAGTAGATTGCCGAAGACAACTCCGATGGCCAATATAACAGTTGTTGCCTGTACGACGGGGTAGTCCAGGTTATCAATCGAGTCCAATGTAATGCCAGCAATGCCAGGAATGGAGAAGATTCTTTCAATGAAGAAGGCGCCCGCTACCAGGAAACCTATCGACAAACCTATAACGGTAATGAGAGGAATCAATGCATTGCGGAAAGCGTGGCGATAGATCACGGCCCGCTCATATAAGCCTTTAGCGCGGGCGGTACGCACATAGTCCTGACGTAAGATTTCTAACATGCTGGTACGCGACAGGCGCGCGAAATATGCCATACCGGTGGCACCATAAACCAGGATCGGGGCCAGTTTATATTGAATATCCATCCAACTATATTGCCAGGGTGTTCCCCACTGGGTATTAGGCCAGCTCCAACCAAAAGTATTATCCAGCCAGATAATCAAAAACTGGACCAGGATAGCTAAAACGAAGGATGGCAGGGCATAAATAACCAGCGAAGCACCCATGCTGATGGTGTCGGTCCAGCTGTTCGCTCGAATAGCTGAGATAATACCAACCGGAACACCGATACCAAGCTGGATTACCAGTGCCCAGAAGCCGAGCTCCAACGATATTGGTAGGCCATCTCCAATAATATCCTTAACTGGTCGGCCAATTGTTTTAAACGAGGTTCCTAGATCAAAGTGCAGCAAACGTACAACGAAATTAGCATATTGCTGGTACCATGGCAGATCCAATCCGTAGGCATGCATCAATTGTAATTCCAATGTATGATTGGGGTGATCTCCCATCATAATCTGAACTGGATTGCTGGGAGAGTAAAAACCTATAATAAACGTGAGAAATGTCACGCAAAAGATTACGAAAAGGAGCCCAATGAATCTTTTTATTAAGAATTTAAGCATACCAAGCTCCGTCCTCCTTCTTCTCTACAAAGGTGCCTGTGTCATAATGGGAATGTACGAATTGTATGAGTAGAGGATTATCTCCTTCAATGCCACATAACTTACGCGTTCTACTCTGTTCTAGCTGGAGATAAAAATGTAGATGGCTAAAAAAGGAAAATATCCGCAACGTCTGAATCAATCGAGAGGGCCATACGTCACGGATACCTACAACTAACTGATAAAGGAAGTCACCTGCCATACATCGTTGATAGGAAGATGACAGATGACCCACCTAAACTTACGTTTTAATCAGTTATGCCGACATGTAGATGTTGCTCCAGTCGTCAGGCGGAATCAACTGCTGAGAGTTGAGTTTCAGATTGTGCACCTTCAGGCTGGTCAGAGAGTGAACTTTCTCCTGCCACAGAGGGATCCAACCCACATCATTGATGATCTTCTGCTCAGCATCGTTATACATTTTCATGCGGGCATCCTGGTCAGGTGTAACGTCAGCTTTGCGCAGTTCCTGCTGAACCTGCTGCTGCTCGGCGGCTGCAGTAGAATGATTCTGACCATAGTTGAACTGGTTGTAGTCCGAACCCTGATCGAAGAAGGTTGTCAGCCAGTCCTGTGGATCTGGATAGTCAGCATTCCAGCCCGCCTGCCATAGTGGCAGTGAAGCATTGTTCTGAGTAGCGTTCTCCAGGTCCAACAAACGAGCGCGAGCTACAGTGTTAACATTGACCTTCACGCCCAGGTTGGTCTGCCACATCGAAACGATCTGGGACATTGCATCTTTGAAGCTCTGCTCACGTGGGTAGTAGGTCAGGGTCAGAGAAGGCAGGGTTGTGATACCCTCTTCCTTCATACCATCAGCCAGCAATTGTTTGGCCTTAGCAGGATCACCCTGGGTGGTGGTTCCTTCGGGGCCGGTCAAGGCTGCATCGTAACCAGGCATTCCACTAGGAATGATGTGATTGGTGGCCGTAAAGGCATTGTTGATAGCAGTCTTAACAATGAGATCTTTGTTGATAGCCAGAGCAAAGGCCTCACGAATTTTGATGTTATCAAAAGGCTTGGCCAGATAGTTCAAGCTGAGGTAACGAATCGTCAATACATCGGTTGAGCTGTAGTCGGGTTTTCCGACCACATCACCCACGTTTGCGGTTGGAACATAGGTGAAGTCCAACTGCTTGGCCTGATAAGCTTTGTACATGCCATCTTCGTCTTTGTAGAAGACAACCGACAGAGTTTTCAGTTTTGGCTTAGGACCATAGTAGCTATCGTTGCGTACCAGTTGAATACCAGTGGTGTGCGAGTAAGACTGAACTTTGAATGGGCCATCACCGGCACCCTCTTGAATATGATCAGTCCAGGGGCTACTGCCACCTTTGTACTTCTCAACAATCTTCTGGTTCACTACATAAGATGTAGGATAAGAAAGGGCTTCCAGGAAATAAGCGGCGGGTTTGCTGATTTTGATCACCACAGTAGTAGGATCAGGCGTCAGCAGGCTATCGCCAATCAAGGTTGGGATCTTTCCTGAATTGACTTTGTCATAATCCTTCAAAAGGTTCAAATAGTAGCTCACAGGTGAATTGAGGCTCTTAGAGACGGCGCGGTTGATGCTATATACGACATCAGCGGACGTCAGAGGATCACCATTGCTAAACTTGAGGCCTGGGCGTAATTTGAAAGTGTATGTCATACCATCTTTTGAGATGGTTGGCAGCTCAGCAGCCAGCTGGGCTTCACTTTCAGATCTTTGTCCAGAGTTACCAGACCAGTAAAGACGGCCTGCTGAATGGGAAAATTGGAGTCGGTATCCTGTACGGTACCAGGATCAAAGCTGTTGATGTCACCAACAACAGGGTAACGTAACACCTGCTTGTCATCAGAAACGGCAGCAGAGGAACTGCCCGAGCCACCGCTGCTACCACATGAGGCCATAAATATGGCCATCAAGCAGACGAGGCTGGTCAAGAACTGCAAAGAAAGTTTCTTACCGGCTTTCACAATAATTCTCCTTGTATAAACCCAAAGAGGTAGAACGATAATTCAGCACACGATCAACGCAATAGATATGTCACGACAGAAAAATAAAAGTAAATGTATCTCTGGCCCTTTTTTGTGTCACACCTCTGGCATTTTTGTCTCACCACCAACTGGTGTGTGCTGATAAAAGTCTTCGATATATTTAACTACGTCATCCTGGAATCTAAATCTCTCATCAATATCGACAAAAAGAAAAAAATGGTTAGAAGATAGTCACTTTGTCACCTCTACAGTCCTTTATCAAGTATCATTACTTAAGCACATAATTTTTTAGAGGGGGTGCAATTATAAGCATGTATAGTGAGTCAAAGGAAATCACAGCAACCGATTGGTGGGCCCTTGGAGACACACCTGTCCGTCGCGATTCGCGGGTGACGTATTTTATAGATGGGCAGGCCACATTTCTAGAAATGTGTCTGTGTTTTTATGCGTGCGACACGCTCTATTTACCTGGCCAATTGGGGCATGGAACCGGATATACTCCTGGTACGAGGCGAGGATATACTGCCTGAGCAGCCTGAGGATCAGGTCCGCACAGCCTATATTGAGGACTTACGTGAACAGGGCTTGCAAGATGCTGATATTGAGTTCTGGCTGACACATAAGCTTTCTGTGAAAGAAGTACTGGTATATGCGCAAAGTAAGGGAGTCGAGGTTAAGGTGCTGCTCTGGAAAGCAAAGAAGGCCTTCGCGGTCTATGATCCAGAGGGGGCGCGAGATAAATTAACGGAGGCTGGTATTACCTGTCTGCTGGATGATAGCGCGGAGGGCATTCTACACCATCAGATTGAATCGTTGCATCAAAAAGTGACCGTGGTCGATCATGAGATTGCCTTTGTGGGTGGCCTCGATCCCCTCATTGAGAAGGAAGATGACTTTGATCGCTGGGATACGTCTGAACATGTTTTTGATACCCCTTTGCGGCGGACAACGTCGGGCAAGACACCTCATGGCTGGCATGATACACATGCTAAAATTGAAGGTCTGGCGGCTGGCGATGTCGAATTGAACTTCCGCCAGCGCTGGAATGATCTTGTCGCTCGTCATCACATGGATACGCAGTTGCATATTCCAGAACATCCTTTACCAGCCCCGATAGAAAGTCAGAGCGTTGTTCAGATCGCGCGTACCGTGCCACAGCATACCTATTCCTTCGATAAAGAGGCCATCCTGGGCATTACACAGCTTTATGACCATGCCTTGAGCAATGCGCAACAATCGATCTACTTAGAAAATCAGTATTTCTGGCTACGCGCTTATTATGGCGTGGACATTCCATTTCTGGGTAAAGATAGTGGGGAGATGGAGGATCATATCCAACAAATTATTGCGGCACTACGCCGGGCGCCACTATGAGTATCCTACTCCCTGATCATCCCAATGTGGGGCGCGCCTTTAGTGATGCAGGTCTGACCATACTGCGAACCGCAGTACCTGAAGCGGTACAGGAAGGAAGGTTGCGCGCATTCTGCCTGGCCACCTCACACTATAGTATGGATGATGGCCTGCTTCATTATCGCCCGATCTATGTCCATTCTAAAACCGCGATTATTGATGATACCTGGTCGACTGTGGGATCAGGCAACCTGAACAATCGTGGTATGCATGATGATACCGAGATCAATGTGGCTACGCTGGACCCTTTTCTGGCCCATGGATTACGTCTGCTGCTGCAGGCCGAGCACATTGGATTGCTCAGTCTGGAAGAACTGAATGCGGCCTCGCGACTCTATCGAGAACAGAGCCTGAAAACAGCGGAACGGGCAATGGCGGAAAAAGTCTTTCAAAAACTGGAAGAGGCCCTGCACGATCCCTTCCAGGCTGTGCAGCTGATGCAACAACGCGCGGAGGAAAATTTGGAGCACTATAAAGCACGTCAGCCTCTGGTTGGCCACCTGTTGCCATATTTGACCGCTGAGGAAGCCAACCATCAGGGTTTAAACTTTCGTGAAGAGCATGGCTGGATTGAGGAACCCGAAAATTAGATCAGTTCCAGGTAACGACGACGCTCCCAGTTGGTCACTGCTTTCTCGTATTCCTGAACCTCCCAGCGACGCGTAATTACAAAGTGCTCAACAAAATCAGCACCCAGATATTCTCTGGCCACCTCACTCTTCTCAAACAGATCAGTGGCGGTGGTCAGATTGCGGGCCAGGGGATACATATGACCATGGGCAATGGCCTGCTCGATCTTCTCCTGACTATAAGCATTACCATCCAGGCGCGGAGGAAGCTCCAATTGATGGTCAATGCCATAGAGTCCACTGGCCAGCATGCCAGCAAACACCAGGTAGAAATTGGCATCGGCGCCCGGCACGCGATTTTCCAGCCGAATCGACTTACGGCCGCTATTGATGACACGTACGGCGCAGGTTCGATTGTCCATTCCCCACGCGGTATTGAGTGGTGTCCAGGTCCCCTCAATGTAGCGCTTATAAGAATTGATGGTAGGAGCATAGAGGGCCATAAAATCAGGCATCTTCTGTAACACCCCCGCCAGGAAATGGCGCATGGTGGCGGACATATGCCCTTCGGCATCATCATCCCAGAAGGCGTTGCGCTCACCATCAACATCCCATAAACTCATATGGGTATGCCCGCTACTACCATCTTCTTGATCATTCCACTTGGCCATAAATGTCGGGGTAAAACCACTCTGGTGGCAGATCTCTTTTACCCCGCTCTTAAAGAGCATTGTGCGGTCAGCCGCGGTCAAGGCCGCACTATAATGCATATTGATCTCATACATCCCCGGACCATGCTCACGATTATAGCCCTCAATATCAATGCCGTAGGCGCGCATCTGGCGTACAACCTGTCCAATCAAATAATCATCGGCCGTCGCATGGCTAATTACGTAGCAGTTTGTACCTGGATTCAAGGGGGTCAGGTCAGGACCAAAGTCTTTGGTGCGCAATGAGACCTGGTCTTCGCGAAAAAAACGCATCTCTAATTCAGAGGCTGCCATGGGGGCTAAACCCAGATTACGCGCGCGCTCTAACAGGGAATTCAATACATAACGAGGTGAAACGGTAATCGGCTCTCCATGCTCGGTCCACAGATCACAGACACAGGAGGCCACCTTTTCTTCCCAGGGCACCAGTGCAAAAGTATCGAGATCGGGAACCATTACAAAATCCCCAAATCCACGATTGATATTACTCACCTTCAGATTGGGAAGTACATTCTCTGCAATATCCCACCCGAATAGCACATCTGACTGGGCAAAACCAGCCTCGATAGATTCCAGGAAGAATGGCGCTGTTACGCGCTTACCACGGAAGACGCCATCAATATCAGGCACGCCAAGCTTGATATATTCAACTTTCCCTTCCTCAATGAGTGATTTCACCTCGACGAGATTCATATAATTTTTCCCTTTCTCAGTAGATGTACAGCGCGTTCTGCCAGCGGCAACAGGATATTTATTTTATGTTACAAGCCAGGTTTTGTCAGTATAAGGTGTGCTTGTTTAACGTCCGCAGGTTAGCATGCACCTGCCAACACGTCAAGTAGCCACCTTGCTTATAGAATGTTAGACTCGCATGTTTATGGGAAATGTGTCACTCCTTTACGGGCGGGCGCTGGCGCGCCCGCGCCTGTTTTCTTGTGTGATGCAAAAATTGCGCTTAGGCGCAATTTTTGCATCACACAAGAAATTCAGTATGAGCTCCTCAAACACAAAAGCTCATACACAAACAGCGCGGTAGTGACGGAAGTCTGACGCTTTCTGAGCTCTTGCGCGGACGTGCGCTGGCACGCCCGCGCTTTTTTTATTATGTGGTGCAAAAATTGCGCTAGGCGCAATTTTTGCACCACATAATAAAACTTCTTGAACGCCTTTGGCGCTCAAAGATATGGCATGGCAGTGGCAGCGAAGCTAGCCGCGACTGAGCGGCATTTACGATTGCTTTTAGATGGCTCGCTGCAAGGCAGAGCGCAAAAGTGGGCGAGCGCGCTGAAAATAGGTCTTGGCAGTATTCTCAGGCATATTTAATAAACGTCCAATCTCGCCAAAACTGAGTTCCTGGGTGTAGCGTAACATAACAACTGAGCGAAAGTGAGAAGGGAGGTGGCGAATAGCTTTACGCAGGACCACGCGCAATTCTTGTTGTTCCGCGATTATATCTGGTTGCGGATCTCCATCGGGAATAATACTTATAAAGGAAAATTCGTCACGCTCATCGTTCTCCTCTAACTCGGAAAAGAGCAATGAACGTTGCTTGCGGCGCTCATCAATGCAGCGGTTCCAGGCCACCTGGAATAGCCACGCTTTTAAAGGGGCATTTGTGTGCTCAGAATACAGGGTATCGCGCAAACGCGGCAATGAAGTATAGAGTTGCAAAAACACGAATTGCAGCACATCGTTAGCCCACTCGGTCTCTCTCAAGCTACGCTGAATAAAATTATACAAAGGCAATTGATAACGCTGAACCAGGGTCGGAAATGCGCACTCGTCACCTGCAAGAGTCGCGACAATCAATGCATGATCAGAACAATCTGTAGCACAGATAGAAGTATCAAATTGCACAAACATCGCCAAAATCCTGTTTTTCTCTATTTCATATCCAGCATAAAAGTCTTAGTCCACACAACATCAACTTTTGCAATCCGTATTGCGTATAACAACAGAAGATGTGGAAACCAGAAACATCGGTTTGCACAAAACCAAGACATTGAATGATGCAATTACGTTGAGTACTATATGATATGTATTGGAAAGAAGATGGTTTCTTTTCTTTACCTATCTACTATAGCAAAAAAAATGGGGCGAAACTTCAAAATTGTGTAAAGTTTGCATCAATAGTCCATCAATTTATCATTGAGTGCCAGCAAACACACCAGCTGGAGAATGGTTAATAGCCTGCGAGCAGCCTTTAAGGTTAAATCTACCTGATTGCTACGCAAAAAGCAGCAATACGCTGAGTTCATTACCATAATAACAGGCTCCGCAGGGCTTTTTACTGTTCGTCCAGAGAGCGCAGGGAGATCACGAGCAAGCGATATGATGGACCTTCTTTCAGGTGTGGAGAGTGTGTGGTGGGCGGCCGCCCACCACACACTCTCCACACTCCCAACCCGACGCCGCAGGCGCCAAAGAGGAACATGAAAAAGTCCTGCAGGCTCCGCACATAAAGTTGACAATAATGAAATTCGCTGAGTAAGATAGATGAAAGCAATTGGTAATTAAAAAAGACCATAAAGCAATACATTCATATCTTCTTTTTGCCTGACTACTGAATGGAGAGGATTGGCGGATGCGCAGAACGCCATCGCATGAAAACGATCATCTGGATGGAGAGAGAACAGTACGCGATTTAAAGCGTCCTGGCACGAGCCGTAGGCCTCCACAACCTATGGATGAGGATGAAAATTATCAACTCGATGAACATCCTGAAATTCCTAGAATCAGGCGAGCTTCACGCTTTTTAGAGCTTGATCCTGATCAGGAAGCAGCCCCAACCACCCACTCTCCAGTTAGATCCACTCAGAGGGCACGTCTGGCTCGCCCACAGGCAGGCACGCGTATTAATACTGAGCAGTTGATGAAGCGACGCTTAAAACGGCGCGAAGAGCAGGCTCCGCAAGACCAGACAACCACACGGCGTCCACGTACCTATGTGCGCGAACAGCCTGAGGATCAGACTATACGTGAGAGACCTCTGGATCAGACGAAAACGCGTCGTCCCAAACCCCGTGTCTACATTGAAGATATCCCGGATAATCGCCCAGAGCAGGTACAAAAGAGTGTCAGGCCGGTCAAAAATCCAACCCGGCCCAAACAGCCACCGGCTGCCTATAATATACCCACTGTACAGCAATCTTATACACGTATCGGACGCCGCGAACGGCATGCGCAAAACCTGATCTTTGATATATTTCATACTATTATTCATAATCGACCGGTGGCACTGACAATTAGCGGCGCTTTAATCCTGTTAATCGTTTTGCCCTTGCTATTCAATCTGTTGCTGCACCCATCAACCAATATTACGGCCCGCTATCCTGGCTCAACCAGCGACCAATCGGCCACCGCCACGACTGTCTTGAAACCGGCCAATCCGGCCAATCCACATGAGCTTGTTATTCAGCCACCAAATAATAATCATCCTGCTCCACCCGTACTGGCAACCTCTGCTTATCTGCTCGATGCCGATACTGGTGTTACGCTCTATGCCCGGAACCCATTTATGCATATCCCGATGATGAGCACGACAAAATTAATGACGGCCCTGCTCACCATAGAACAAGGTGGTAAACTGGATCGAGAGATAACTATTACACCGTCTATCACCAGGGATCTCAATCAGCTTTCGGCTGATAGTTCCGTTATGGGGATAAAGCCCGGTGAGACATATAGTATCCGTGAGCTGCTCTATGGTCTGTTCCTCGTATCTGGCAATGATGCAGCGATCGTCATCGCCGATGCAGATGCCGGTAGTGTGCCTAAATTTGTGGATCAAATGAATCAGCGCGCCCTGCAATTGGGGATGCATGACACCCACTTTCTCAATCCACATGGCTTGATGGAGGATGGCCATTATTCCAGTGCCCATGACCTCGCGATAATGGGTCAGCATGTCTTTAGCAATGCACTCATTCATCAGATCAGTTCGACCAGAGAGTATCATATCGTGGGCAACAAGCAGCATGCCGAACACTATTTAGAGAACGGCGACCAATTTATGTACTGGTATCCCGGCGTCGATGGCGGTAAAACCGGCTGGGATGCAGCCTCCAACTTTTTACAGGTGATCTCGTGTACACGCAATGGCCATCACTTGATCGGAGTAGTAATGCATACAGTGGATTGGTGGACCGATATGCGAGATCTGATGAACTATGGTTTCAGCGACTTTACCTGGATCTCGCCGCGTGAGATCAATGCCAATGTGCATCCAATCCCCTACGCCGCTGAATGGACCTACTTCCATAGTGATACGCGTGAGCGAACGATCCCCATGGGCACCAATGGGCGTTTCTACGTCTATACTGAGTACGCTATTTCGGGGTTGATCATGAACTATTTTGATAAAAATCATGGCTTGAGTAAGTTTGGATATCCTATTGGGCCCGCCAACACCAGCACGACAACCGCACTGAGTCAACGCTTTGAACATGCAACCATACAGTGCGATCTGCAGTCAAAGGAATGTAAAACAGTTTAAAGTATTGCTGAAACCTTTTATTTGACATAGGATCAAGCCAGATGTATCGTCGATCATGAGGAGCCGCAAAATTTATCGCCACACACAGCATCTAGCAACACTCGCACAATCCTCAATAATCGGAAGAAGAAACCATAATAGAATGTAGCACGTTGTTTTTATGAAACGGTATTGCCGTGACCATGTGCCTAATTCACTTGCTCGCTATACTCATGTTTGTTATACTTCAAACGGCGTACCTGTAGAAGGTATTAGACAAAAAAGAGTACCTCTACACACATGCCCTCGAGCAATAAAAGTACATGACAAGGGCATTGCGCTCACTTTCATTTTTACGCGGCGTGATCCAGCGGGACCACCTCCCATCGGTACGCCCTACAGCATTTTTAGTCAGGGTATGGGTTTCTATGCAAACAGATAATTCAAACAATGACAGCACTACGCCGTCTGGATTACGCAAAGCACGTCTGGCTTTCGCGATATCCGCAGGCAAGCTAGCTGGCGCATCCGGGCGTTTGTTTCATATCGGAGGCGGCACCAGTTTACCAGGTATGATTGCACGCCGCATTGATCCAAATGTGCTGAAATCAGTCGTTGGTGGCAGTAAAGCCAAGAAAATTGTAATTACCGGTAGTAACGGAAAAACAACCACTGCACGTATGACGGCAGCCATCGCTGACGCAGCGGGCCATCGCGTTTCCCAGAACCGCACAGGCTCTAACCTGCTTCAGGGCGTCACCTCCGTAGCAGTGAACTTCTCCGATTTATTTGGACGCCTGGAGAGCGATGTCCTGCTCTTCGAGATCGACGAAGCAACCATTCCCCTGGCTGTTCCAGAAATTCAGCCCGATGTGGTGGTAATTACTAACATTTTCCGCGATCAATTGGACCGTTATGGAGAGCTCTACGCGGTGGCACGTGCCCTCAACGAGATGTTAGAGAGCCTGCCAGAGACCGCGACCATTCTGCTCAACGGCAATGATCCTCAGGTAGCCAATTTCGGCGTCAATGCTAAAGCCAAGCGCCTCTTCTTTGGTCTGGAAACCAAAGATATTGGTACTCCAGTGCCAGAACAATCAGCCGATATTATCCGCTGTATCCACTGTAATAGCGATTTCAACTACGAGGTGGCCTATCTGTCACACCTGGGTTTATATCGCTGCCCTGAGTGCGGCTATACATTGCCAAATCTCGATATTGCAGTTACCTCGGCGGCACTGGCTGAAAATGGTGAAGGTCCCAGCCATATCAAATTGCGCACACCCAAAGGCGAAATGAAGCTGGAGATTCCGCTGCCTGGCGTCCATAACATTTATAATGCCGCCGCCGCCATTGGCGCCGCGATGGCCGCCGGGTTCCCGCTGGATACCGTTCAGACGGCGATGACCAATATTCGCACAGCCTTTGGACGTATGGAGAAGATTCAGGCTGGGGATAAAACTATCTATCTCTCCTTCGTCAAAAATCCAACATCTTTCAATTTGATGTTGCGCCTGATCGCCCAGCATCCCGGCAAGAAGCATCTCTTGCTCGCT
Source organism: Dictyobacter kobayashii (assembly GCF_003967555.1). GTDB lineage: Bacteria > Chloroflexota > Ktedonobacteria > Ktedonobacterales > Ktedonobacteraceae > Dictyobacter > Dictyobacter kobayashii. Next base: position 3,941,271 of record NZ_BIFS01000001.1, on the reverse strand, counting down.
ATGAGCCATACCGTCGTCGATGGCCAGGACTTCGGCTGGCTATGGGATGTTGAACTCGAAGATCTGGCACCCGATATTCTGGATGCGGTCTGTAGTGGCAATAAAACTGAAGAGCTCGCCATGCGCCTGAAATATGCCGAGGTATCAACCGATAAGATCTCGCTGGTCGAGGACCGTGAAGCGGCCCTGGATGCGGCAATCAAACAGGTTGAACCGGGTGGCACACTCTACATTATGAGCGGTTACACTCCAACCCAGGAGTTACGTCGAGTTATGCAGAAGCGCGGCTGGGTCAAGCACTTCTGGGAGGAATAAGAGACATGAGCGAGAACAATACTGAGACAGGCATGGTGATCCGGATTGGACATCTCTATCCAACCCTGATGAGTGTGGCAGCTGACCGGGGAAACCTCTTTTCGATCGAGCGCCGCTGTAAATGGCGCGGCATCTCGACCGAGGTTGAGCAGATTTTCGTGAAGCAGACGCCGGATTTCACCAAATATGATCTGGTGCTTATCCATGGGGCCGCTGACCGCGAGATGGAGATCGCCTCGAAAGATATCCAGCACAAGGCTCCCTCTTTGCTTGAAGCTGCGGAGTCCAATACGGTATTCTTAAGCGTATGCGCCGGCTACCAGCTACTTGGACACTACTACAAGCCATTCAATGGTCCTGAATTAAAAGGTGTCGGTCTGTTCGACATGTATACTGAAGGTGGGTCTACACGTTTTATGACCCACATGGCCCTCGAATGTAATTTTGAGGAGACCGGGACCAAGGTTCTGGTCGGCTACGAAAACCATAGCGGACGCACGTATCTTGGCCCCAAGACACAGCCATTGGGAAAAGTGCTGGCGGGCTGGGGCAATAATGGCAAGGATGGCGTTGAAGGAGCAGTCTACCGCAATGCCTTTGGCACCTATACCCATGGGCCTGTCCTGCCAAAAAATCCCTGGCTTACCGACTTGCTGATCCAGCGTGCACTTGAGCACCGCTATGGGAAAGTAAAATTGTTGCCCTTGGATGATAGCACCGAGAACGCCGCCCATGACGCTGCTCTTAAGCTGGCCATGGAGTTCAAGGGCACCATGTCGGCCATTGAAGCAACACCCTGGAAACGCTAGCAACTAGCATAGCAAGGATATAAATCGTCATGCCAGCAAAACATGCCCTTAAGCTTACGTTATTGATTGCTCTTCTGGTCTGTTCATTGCTGGCCTGCGATGTGGTGCCCAGCATCACATTTAATGGAACTCCAGTTACGGCCCCATCAAAAGCTGGTGGTTCCGATACATTGAATACCTGGACCCAGACTCAACCGGGCGTCGAGTTGCGACGAGAACTTTGGAAAAGCGCGGGTGGAAATGAAGATACCGTGACCATCACGCGCTTTGATCTCCATAAGGTACATATAAGTATCGGCTATCAACCAGATAAACCCTTGCAATTAAAAGATTGGATGCAGCAGACCAATGCCATTGCTATCATCAATGGCGGTTACTTTGATCAACATAATCAAGCGACCGCCCTGCTGATTTCAAATGGACAGGCCAGCGGCAGTTCGTACCAGGGTTGTTGCGGCATGCTCGCGGTGGATGCGCAAAATAATGTGAGCATTCAATCCTTACGGGATCAACCCTACGATCCAAATACCCAGCAATTGCAGCAGGCGACGCAGAGCAGGCCAATGTTACTGATAGATGGGAAACGCACCCAGTTTGAGGAGACGGCCGCTGCAAGCCCTCGTAGCGTCGTAGCGATGGATAATCAGGGAAGGCTCTTGTTTATTGTGAGTCCCGCTCAAACATTTTCCATCGATGAAATGGCGGACCTGCTCGTCCAATCAGATCTTTCATTGAAAACCGCGTTGAACCTGGATGGTGGCAGCTCGACTGGACTCTATCTGCGCTCCGGTGGGCAGCAGGTCAGCCTCGACTCTGTCTCGGCTCTTCCTATCGTAATTATCGTCAAGTAAAAACGACATTCAAGCCCCCCAAAAAGAAGAGTGGACTTGCCTCATGACAAGTCCACTCTTCTTTTTGGCAATCTGGATCTTCTATATCTATTGCTCAACCTTAACGGCCCGCCGCCAGGCGCCGTTCCGTGGTACGTGCAATGAGGGAGAGTGGATAACACATCGCCAGATAGAGCAGGGCCCCCAGAATAAACACAAACATCTTACTGTTGGGATCAGTCTGCGGCAGCGCCAGACCGGTGGTGACATATTCCAGTTCTACGACGGCGATGACCGACAGGAATGCGCTATCCTGAATCAAGGTAATAAAATTGTTGGTCAGGGGTGGAATCGTGACCCTGACTGCCTGTGGCAGTATAATATGCCGCATCGTCTGGCGTGAGTCCATTCCCAGGCTCAAGGCGGCCTCTGTCTGACCCTGCTCGACCGAGAGTATACCCGAGCGGAAAACCTCGGTCATATAGGCCCCATAATTGAAGCTCAGGCCCAGCACACCATAGAAATAACTATTGAAAGCATCCGGTACCAGGCTATTGCTCTGCAGGACAGTCATGGCCTTGAAAGTTAATACATATGGATCGAAACCCAGATTGGATAAGACGATACGAACGCCAAAGTACCATAGAAAGAGCTGTACCAGTAGCGGGGTGCCTCGAATCACTTCCACATATACCAGTGAGAGCCAGCGCCATATACGGAAGCGGGATAGGCTTCCGAAGGCTCCTAGCAACCCAAACATGATAGCAAAGATGGCACTGATCACCGACATGATCAGCGTTACCAGGGTACCACCAAGCAAAGAGGGTAGATAGACAATCGCTAAATCTTTATAGGTGTATAGATAATAGACAAACGCCCCGATAGCTACTAAGAGCAGGATATAGTAGAGGTAATCAGCTCCTACCATACGATTGCGCGGCCAGAGATTACGCTTTATATCGGGCGGCTTATCTGAATGTTGTAGGGATTCGGAAATCATGGCTCCATTCCTTCCTCATTATGAATATTTCTGATGGGTTCACGCGGCTTAGATTACAGAGCGGCGCGCAAACGGCGCTCCAGTCGCTTGGCTATGTAGGAGACTGGCAAGCTCATCAAAAGATACAGGATAATCGCCAGGAGGAAGAATGGCATGGGATTACTGGCATTCTTTCTCACATAGAAGTTTAAGACAGATGTTAGCTCGGTTCCGGCAATAACACTAATAATAGCGGAGTCTTTGAGCAAATAAATAAAATCATTGACAAAAGGCGGGATCATCAACGGTATCGCCTGCGGCAACTGGATACGGAAAAAGTCTTGCGCAGGGGTGAGTCCCAGAGAGAGGGCCGCTTCTGCCTGACCTTTATCAACCGAGAGGAAACCGGCGCGATAGATCTCTGCCTCATAAGCGGCATAGTTTAAAGCTAGCGTCCCAATGCCGGCGGTCCAGTTATTAATCCAGAGCGCCCAGGCAGGATTCACACTGGCTAAGATCGCCCCCAGGCCGTAGTAGACGATGAATATCTGCGCTACAATTGGAGTTCCACGCACTACTTCAATAAAAATGCGGGCTGGATTACGCAGCCAGATATACTGAGAACCATCCATCAATGCCAGAAACAATCCCAGAACCAGAGCCAGGGGGAATGAGACAATACAATAGAGAAGCGTATTGCGGGCGCCCACCAGGAAACTGGGTAAGACTGGCCAGATCACATCCATTTTGTCACTCCATACAACATAAAAAGTAAACGCCGCTCAAGAGCGGCCAGGCTGGCCCCTGGAGCATGAACACGCTCCAGGGGCCACATCTATCCATATCTTCTACAGGTCTTTCTTACTTGATGCCAATCGCAGGCTGCTGATCGGTCCACAGGCCCCAGCGTTGGTAAATCGCTTTTAAGGTGCCATTATTTTTCAGCTGGGTTAATGCCTGGTCAACCTCTTTCTGCAGGGTGACTGCATTTGGATTCTTCTGATTAAAGGCAATTACATAATCACTATCATCAAAGGCTTTGCCAATCAACTTGAGGTCTTTGTTGACCGCACCACCAGAGCCAAAGCCCAATACATAGTATGTCACGGTTGAGAAGTCAATCAGGACAGCGTCGATACGGCCCAGGGCCAGATCGTTGAAGGGCAGGTCGGGATCATAGGATTTAAGCTTGATTTTTTTATCGGCCGCCAACAGTTCTTCAGCTTTAAAGCCTGCACCAGTACCAACCGTCAGGCCTTCCAGATCCGTCAGGGACAAATTATCACTGGTGGTCTTGCCGGCAAAACGACTATCATTGGCACGGACGACAATCTGCTGGCCATTGCGATAATAGGGCTGCGAAAATATTTCGGTCTTTTTGCGATCCTCGGTAATCTCCCAACCGTTAAGGATGACATCAAAAGCATTGGCCTGCAACGACTGGTCCAACTGTGCATAGTCGGTCTCAACTTGCTTCTGGGTAACACCCATCAAGTTGGCGATGGCAACCGCGATCTCCAATTCGAAACCTACCAATTTACTGGTTTTAGGATCGCGATAAACATATGGAGCACCGTTATCAGAGGTGGAGCCCCATTGGAAAAAGCCCGGCAGTTTTAAACCACCGCTCGCAATTTTGGCGGTTTTACTATTGCTCTGCGGAGCGGTTGGAACATTGCCGCCACAGGCTGCCAGTACAGATTCGAGAGCACTACCAGTGATCACGAGACCACCAATTTGACCTGCGCGCTGCAAAAAGACGCGTCGATTTACATCATGAGCCATTATTATGCCTTTCTAAAGACACCTTTAGTCTAGATAAGAAAAAGAAACAGGAAGAATGATGAGAGCGTGGCTGCTTATGGCAACACTGAAAGCACACGCTCAAGGAAAAGCTGAGTACGCTTCTCTTTGGGTCGCCGGAATAACTCGTCTGGATCGCCCTGTTCAACAATCGATCCATCAGACATAAAAACTACACGGTCGGAGACATCCCGAGCAAATTGCATTTCATGGGTAACAACAACCATGGTGCTGCCTTCGTATGCGAGGTCTTTCATAACCCTGAGAACTTCACCAACTAACTCAGGGTCCAGTGCAGAGGTCGGCTCATCGAAGAGTAGGGCGCGGGGCTGCATCGCCAGAGCACGCGCGATAGCGACACGTTGTTTTTGACCACCAGAAAGGCGGCCGGGATAGACATCCCGTTTCTCTAACAGCCCCACTTTGGCCAGCAAGCTCTCACCTAAAGCGACCGCCTGGTCTTTGGAGAGCTTACGCACTAATAAGGGAGCTTCAATCACGTTTTGTAAGACCGTCATATGAGGAAAAAGATTGAAGTTCTGGAAAACCATTCCCAGTTCACGGCGCATAGGGCTCAGTTGTTTCGCCGGCAGATTGGGATTCAACCTCTCACCCTGAATATAAATTTCGCCGCTCGTACCCTTTTCCAGGGCATTCAGACAGCGGATCAGTGTGCTTTTACCAGAACCACTAGGACCAATCAAGGCGACGACTTCTCGCCTTTTAACCTCAAAGTTGATATCTTTGAGTACGTGTTTGTCGCCAAAATATTTATTGAGTTTCTCGGTGCGGATAACAATATCACCCTCAACTGGAGTGAGATCCTGCAATGACGCATTTTCAACAGCTTGAGATTGCTCTTGTTCGGGGTTCATGCGCCAGCCCTCCTTAGGCATTAGTCCTTGATACAATTCAGCGCGTATCCTCACTTGTCAGTACTATAGACGCCTTTCTGCCAACGGCGCTCTGGGGTATATGCGATGGTTCATCGGCTGGCAGATTCCATGCAAAAAAAATTGCACCATTTGTGATTACGAATATTGTTGGCCTTTGATAACAACCAAACGAATATTCAATCAAAGATTATACACGATCCTGACTGAAACTGTGCATTTGGCTATGACTATAGGACTGTCTGGATATTCTTCTTCTTTTTTAGAGACGAATAAGCTATCAAATATTCAAGGCTCTGATGAAGAGGATAATAGTGATTTTATTATCAGAGCCCTGAATATTTGATGGCCTACAGATCTTAATTTTCTTCTTGAACAGCAAAGGGATCATTGGTGCCCAGATTTACTATCGCTGGTGCAACCGGGGATGCCAACAAACGCCGAGCCAGCAGATGGTTGTCAAGCGAGTATGTTTCCGCTTCGACCTGTGCCTTCAACTGCTCTACTAATATAGTACGGGCTTCCCCATCGGTTCGTGCCAGCACCAGTGCTTTCAAATAGGCAATATTGACTTCCTGCTCGGGCGCAGTATTTTTTAATTGTGGGTATGTAGTCTTATAACATGGATCCGTTTGAGCTATGTGCTCTACGACATGGCTTTGCTTTCGTTGTACATTCATTATTGGCGGCCTCCACCTACTTCTTCTTGTTACCTCTCCAGCCTCTTCTATAACCCCTCAGACAGAAGCATCGGTGCAAGGCGAGAGGAGGACCCGAGGTACCCACATCCCCAACCCCTCATACCTACTCTCCAAACCATTCCATTGCCACATCTTCCAACCGACCCCGTCCTCTCTCGACTTACATAGAGAGCATAACCCAGTTTTTTCGGCACCAGTAGAGATATTTGTCACCTAATAAGTGGTCAAAAGGTCCCAAAACGAAAAACAGGCAAGCACATTGTGAAAGTCTTACCTGCTTTCTTTTAAGCATTCTCATATAAGTTTGGAGAATAATTACTTATCATTCATGATCTGATGAAAGCTGGACAGGAGTTTTTCTACTGGCTTTCAAATACCGACGCCGCTGCTCGAGGCGCTGCATTCCTTTGTCACGCTTAATATAGCGGCGCAAACGGAATAGTAGCAAGCCACCCATGATAATAGCTTCTGAACCGGCTGCGATAGCCAGTGCCAGTGGTACCACCAGGATTGCCGTGGTTCCATGCAGGAATTGGAATAAAAAGTACAGCATAAACCAGCGTACCAGGAGTGCATAGGTGTTGGTTATAAATGGGGTCCAGGCATCTTTAAGCGCAAAGAAGCCTCCGGATAGAAGATTCCCAGCCGCGAGACCGGGCAGGGCACAGGCATAGCCGAGCAGGGCCAGATTGGTCAGATCAGAGGCGTGTGGATCAAAGGCTCCATGCTGGAAAAGCAGATGGATCATTGGTTTGCCAAAGAGGGCCAGTAATAAAGCAGCCGGTACCGTCAGAGCAATTGAGGCGCCAATTACTTTCAAGGCCATCTGACGCATACGTATATAACGTCCCGCAGCAGCCTGCATTGCTAGATGTGGCAATAGAGATTGGCCAACTGCCTGTCCAATTAAGGCCACAGGCAAAGCCTGCAACATTTCGGCATTATGCAAAGCGGCCAGACTGGCGCTATCTGGTAGATAAGATGTGAAGTGGGTGTCAATAATGTTGCCAATATAAGCAACACCGATGGCCAGGGAATTTGGCAGTAATAAAATTCCTACCTGGCGCAAACCTGGATGACGAAGATCCCAGATAAATGAATAGCGCACATGTTGCTTGGATAAACCCGGCAATTGTACGACCAATTGTAACAGGACTGCGACCAGGGTACCGTATGTCGGACCATAAATACCGACCCCGGGCACAAATTTGGCGACCAGCAAACCTCCGATCAGCCCTACATTATAAACAGCCAGTGAAACTGCCGGGAGGAGAAACTGGCGCCGGCTATTCAAAATAGCCGTCACGACTGTACCTAATCCCAGAATCAATGGCTGCACCAGCATAATGCGCGTCAAGGTAATGGTCAGATCTTTTTCGGCCGGCGAATAACCAGGAATCAAGATGTTATTGACAAAAGCAGGGGCGATAAATTCACCAACCAGCAAGACCGCGGTCATAAGTACCAGTAGTAGATTAAACACCAGACTGGTTAAACGCCAGGCTTCGCTATCCCCTTTTTCTTTTTCATACGCTAGAAAAACTGGTATAAAAGCGCTGATCAGGGCACCGCCGGCGATCAAATTGTAGAGGGTATCGGGCAAACGGGCTGCCGCATAGTATGCATTTGCATTGGGACCAACACCGAAGAGGGCATTAAAAATCACCTGGCGTACTACGCCTAAAACACGGGAAGCCATGAGAGCAAGCATTAATAAGAATGCACCCTCAAGCACGCTGAAACGACGCAGAGAGAGGCCTCCACCCGGGCGAAAATTGCTCAGATTAAAGCGGAATATGCGCCCTCCCCAGATCAAACGGCGCTTTTGAGGCGCTTTATCTGGGGCTGTTGACCAGAATCGTGCTGCGGTTCCGCATCGGTAAGCACCGATGATGAAGTATCAACCGTGTTGCGTGGTTCGTACGAGATAAGAATCCCTCCTCTCGGCCTGCAAAGAACTGCTGAGCTCTAATGAGGTCGATTATACCAGTCCATTAGCTTTAATGGCTAGAAAGTACTCAAAAAGTACTGCCAGGTTTATGCTACAGACAACATAGCGTAAAAGTATATTCAAGATAAACAATAACCTTTGTTCATCTTAACACACTTATTCCTTTGTGGGTACTAAACGCTAGCACTACGAACTTTTGGGGCGGGGTTTATAGATATTTAATCCTATCTTGAACTCTTCACAGCCCGGTATAGCAATATTCCCTTCGGTGCTGGCAATGGTAATAGATTTTCCACTAGAGGATGGGCCATATTCTTGCCCCAGATCGACAGCGATAATCAGCTTATTCCCCTCAATCTTCAGATCTACGTTCTTCATAAAAAACTCTCTCTCTCATCGAACCGAGTTTTACTCGGCCCGCCTAATCATAGAAGATTACACTCATCTATATTCCTCTACTAATGAATATACCCGAAAGGTCATAAAAAAAGGAAAAAAATAAAAAGTAGCTGGTACTACTTTGCCACAACCATTCTTATTGTAGAGTTGAAAAATAGCTAAAAAAATAAGGGAAAGGCCAGTTTAAACACCAGCCCTTCCCTTATTATTGAGATAACTTCTACGCCTGAACATTGTACTTTGAACGTCGGCGACTGATTGAACCGCCTTTACGCCCTGCAGCCTGCGCCTCTTCACTTGTCCACTTGTGTGCAGTGCCCAAAGCATGGGCTGCTTTTCCGCCTTTACTGGCGATCTCACGCTTCTTTTCTGGACTCATTGAAGCAAATCCACGGCCACGCCCTTTTTGTGTCTGCATTATCTTTCTCCTCCTAAGAGTGTGAGATTTTACACCCTTAACTCATTCAGGACGTAAGAGTACAGGGGCCATCCCCAGAACTCTCCTCCCTGCACATGATTTTCTCCCTGGTACTCATATTGAGGTCAAGATTGAGATCAAGTAGGACTCTCAACCTACTACTAACAACACGACTCATCTGATAGTTTAGATACACATGAGACGACCAATTTTTTCATTCATCCTTGAAACTCATAGTTCGACTATATAATATGACAGTCTTTACACTATGAGTTTCAAGAAATCATTTTTTACTTTTCCTCAAGACCAGCGAGCTTGCAGAGATTACTAATACGTTTTGAATATTTTAGAATGCAAAATCTTTACTACTTTTGCCCCTATCATCTGCCCTAACAGAAGATCCGGCATTCAATGAGTAAAGGATAACAGGTGATCTGGCGCCAGGACAACCCATGCATAAAAATTTTCAGCATTTTCTAAGGTATACTCATCTTTTTTTAAGCCAGGAGCAAAGATTGAAGCAATGCTTGAGCTCAATTTATTTTAAATTTTTTGCTTGCCAGGGCCAAAAAGCACATCCATTTCTAAGGGTTGATGAGGTTTGGTGGTAAACAGGTACTAGTACCTTATCAAGTAGTATGAAGACTGGTAGTTGTATAAGTTGTATAGGGTTTTTCGAGCTCATGAGTGTCTGGATATATAATCGCAATCTATACCATTAAGGCATTTTTCACAGCAAAACTTTATCTGTGGTTGATTGTGCCGTAGCTATCGATGTCGCAGCTGTGGCTATCGGAAGAGTTAGCGTGATACTGGTTCCCTGGCCAGAGCTGCTTTTCAGCGTAATAGTCCCATGCATGGCCTCTATAAGTTTGCGCGCAATATATAAGCCCAGACCCACGCCGCTGATCTGACGGCTGGCGGACTGTGGTAAACGCAAAAAAGGTTCGAAAACCATCGACTGTTGCCATTGTGGAATGCCGATACCATGGTCCCGCACCGTAATGCTGATCTGGGAAGCACCCTGCTCCTCAGTTGTGTCGATAATATTATCCTCCCAGGCGAGAGAACGATCAGTGGGATACACGAGAAGCTCGATGACACCGCCTTCAGGTGAGTATTTAATGGCGTTCTCCAATAGATTCTCTAAGACCTGCTGGACACGATGTTCATCAGCCCAGGCCATAGGAAGCCTGACATAACTCAGACATTGAATGGTAAAATGCGCCATAGCCTGTATCTCTACACGATCTTGCATCTGCCGGGCTACACGCTGACATAAGGACATGAGGTCTAATGGCCCGGGACGTAAAGTTATTTGCCCGATTGGACACGCGCCAGATCTAACAAGTCCTCAACCAGTATCTCCAGGTGCTGTACCTGTTCCATGATTGAGCGCAAATAGTGTTGCTGGCATTCAGCGGTCAGTGCTTCGGCTGCTTTTTCAGCTGTTTCAGGAAAGCCGTAGATTTGCAGCAGCCCGACGTAGCCTTTGATTACACTCAGTGGTGTGCGAAAATCGTGCCCTATCATAGAGAGCAGTGCGTCTTGCTCCGATGGTGCAGAGGGCCATTCGTCTGATCCAGTAAAGAAGAGAGTCGGAGAGGTTACAGGGGTATCGGGAAGCTGTGGTCTCAGCAGGCCATGCAAAGCCTGTTCTACTTTTATAGCCAATGAGAGTAAAAATTGAGATAAGAGTTGACCTTCACCCGGACCAAAGGTGTCTGAGCCGGCGGCAGTACAAATCACAACGCCAACAATGCCTTCGGGACGCTTAAGTGGGGCCACGACAATTTGTGCTGGCTCTTCAATTACTCCACGCCCTGCTGCCTCAACAAGTGACCAGGCTGAACCAGTCTGGATCGCCATGTCACATACAGCTCGTACACGTTCCTCCGCTAGCAAATACACATTGTTGATTGAACCATAACAGCGGGCAGAAAAATCTAGCGTAGAAATAGCTTGCGTTAAAAGTGGATGGCAGAGGGCTGAATCATGACAATATAAGAGAATGCAAACGTCCTCACAACACAGAAGATCGCGAATATATGCTGCCATTGTGTAGAAAATCCGGGAATTAAGCACACCCATCTCCTCCTTAGCTACTCTCTTATAGAATTCTTCTTCAGTATATAGAGGAAACCAAGAAGCAAACAGCATTATAGCTGCTTGAATAATTCGTAACACGAAGAAATAGGCTGCAATTCCCTTGACCAGCTTGATGCAGGACAGTACAATTAAACTACCAAAATCTTAAGCCATCAAACCTTTTTGCTCAAACATTGCTCACAGTAAAGAGGCGGGCAAGGGTATAACGGTCCTTCTCTTTACGATCCACCTTTAAAGTACTGCAATAGGTAGCTGTGTTATCATACTAATGTGTAGATGTAGAAAATGCAACCAAGGTAAGAGAGGGCCAAGTGTATGTCTGAGAGCGACAACGAACAGGCGCAACCTGTTTCCCCCTGGGGAAATGAAACGGAGTCTGAAGGCTTTCTGTATCTCGAAAAAGACAGTGACAGAAACCCTGCCGAAGCCGCACCCTCGGTATCTGAACAAATAGATGTCGAGCCAGCTACCTCATTGCCAACCAGAGCCCGGGAACGAGCGGGTACGATTGAACATATAGCAGCCCGCAAAGCATTTCCAGCCTTAGATAAAAATACGCCTGAGATGAAACAACGCTTAAGCACATTACGCACAGAGGTTACGCATATTCTTACCAGTCTACGCTGGGAAAATCAGTCGATTGAGGAGACGGCTCACCAGCTCACTCCATTGCTCAATATTGGCCCTATCCCTCAATGGAAAGATATTTTGCTCCCCTTTCTCTATGAAATAGATCGCGGGGGCATTTTAATTCCTACCTGGCTCACCATTATTGAACAAGGAGATCCCACCGATCTGGCTCCTGATACTAATCCCGGTGAGACAGAACAGGGGAGGGCCAGGCGGTATGCCATTCTTATGCTCGGCAATTACCGCACAATGGGTATTATAGGCAATGGGGCACAGACCCACTTCGCCAGTCGCAAAGACGATGGCAGCTTGATCTCTACCGATCTTACACAATATCTGGGTTCCCTGGCCACAGACCCGGATGTCTCTATGTATGCAACCCATTCTCTGGTCAAACATGCTACGGTTGCCTCTATGCAGGCGCTGATCAGCGCGCTAAAGGAGGCTCACGGATGGGCTAAGGTTGATGTGGTTGAAGGCTGCCTGGAATTTCAGCAAGAACGTTTTTATGATCTGCTGGTTGCCAGTGGGATGGAAAACGTATCTGGCCTGGAAAATTATGTGGCTGCACCACTGTATCGTGCGATTCCACTTGAACGCTACCTGGAAAATAAACAGGCTGATCCCTATTTAAAGGCAAATGCGGCCCTGATATTCCAACAGGCTCTGGCGGATAGCAATCATGCACCCCTTAACCAGACAGCTACGGAAACGCTGCCCCGATCTTCTCGCGCCATTTTCCCACGGTAGCCCAGGCACTGCTGAATAGCGCCACTTATGAGCCTCTCTGGCAACATGCTGTAGCATTGCATCAGCTGGGCATTTTCATGGGACGTTACTGGAGTGAGATCAGCAAAAACACGATCAAAGATCCACGTATCCTGGAACCAGTTTATCAGATTCTCCCTATGATGAATGAGGTAGAGCGCTGGATGAATGGGCCAGGACGCGATGTGCTGCTCCAAACCATCGCAGATCCACAGGAAGAGAATCTAATACCTGTGGCACGTACACTGGGAGACCTTAGAGATCCACGCGCGACGGCTCCCATTATTGAACGCCTGGAAACAACAAAGGTGTTGAAAGATCGTGCCCATGCCTTAACTATTGGGGCGCTCTGCGATACGCTAGCCCGACTTGGGGAGCGTCGGAGTGCCGCCCCATGTTTCAGTTACTGGCTCGCACGGTGGAGATTGATCGACGCAGACATCTACCCAAACGTGGTGAGACATTGCCTCAAGGTGAACCCAATATTCCGGGCAGCATTGTCTATGCCGCGGTCATCCATGCCTGCGGACAAATAGGGGATAGCAGCGTGATCAAGGGCGTATGGGATGCGACCAAAGATATTGATCCCTACGTACGCACCCAGGGACTGGAGGCCTTAAAACTATTGGACCCGCTGGGTGAACAGTCTCAGAGCAAAGCGATGGCGCGTGAAGCTCTCTATGATCCACGCGCCTCCGTGGTACGTACCGCCAGTGCTCTGGTGCTACAATACAAAGACTTTGAAGCGGTCCCGATCCTGCGCTATGTCGCTGATACGCGTCCTGATCTCGCTTACCCCCTGCAAGAAACGCTCAAACAGTTAACGTAATTTTTACCAGCATCATCGCTCATTCATCGGAGCGATGATGCTTCCCCTCAATCTTTATCAAGCTCCACTATTGGTAGCTCAGCAAAAATTGCGCGCCTTCGGCACACAAGTATTCTTCTGACGTGCAATCAATGCAAAAATAGCATTGATTGCACGTCAGAAGAATAAAAGTTCGGTCTTGCATGCGCCTGCCCGCAAGGGAACAAGGCACTTCCTATGTCCTTCGCACGCTCTGTCCATGTATATTCGCGCCTATGGTGCTCATAATTCTTGTGGTGTGGAAAATGCGCTTTGAGCATTTTCCACACCACAAAAAAAGCTCGGGCGCGCCAGCGCACGTTCACACAGGAGCGATTAATCACCCTCAGCTTCACATAATGAAACAGGTGCTACAATCAATTCTTTATCACGCCACTTGAAACGCTCAAGAGAAGACAATGTAGCACTATTGTCTTATTCCAACCTAAAACATTTATGGTCTTCCTGTATACTGAAAATAGGGAAGAGTATGATTTACTGGTTGAGAGTTCCTATCTTTCTTTGTTACTATACTCTCACCGTCTTAAAATCACAAAGGATTTTTGAGATGAACATGTTGGTGGGGAAACATCTCGGGGGTATCGCCTACAGCGACTCATCGAGAGTGGTGGTATGGGTGATATCTATCTGGCTCAACATGCACGCATAGGGCGACGAGTGGCCATCAAAGTGGTATGTGGGGATCTACGTGCCGTTCCCAATACTCCCGAAGGGAAACAGGCTGCACAGCGCTTTGAACGCGAGGCCAAAGCCGTAGCCGAATTGGAACATGAACATATTTTGCCTCTCTATCACTTCGGCGAAGAAAATCTAGATACGAGCATTGGTCCGATTACATACCTGGTGATGCCATACATTACAGAGGGATCGCTCTGGAACTGGCTACAACAACGTACGCAACAATTTGGCTTTGGCTGGCCTATTTCAGCTGAAGAGGCAGGCTACTATCTTCTACAGGCCGCTTCGGCACTTCAATATGCACATGATCATGGTATAATTCATCGCGATATCAAACCAACAAATTTTTTAATTCGCGTTGAACGCGGACCTCTAAAAAGTGATCAATATCCTTATCTTGCAAATATTTTTCCACATGGAAGACCACATCTTTTACTGGCTGATTTTGGTCTGGCTTCCTTCTATCGAGCTGGTCGTTCGCTCCATCGTTCGGTGGGAACGCCACTTTATATGGCCCCAGAACAATTCGATGATCCTTCACTGGCGACCTCAGTCCATGTTGGTCCATCGGCTGACCAATATGCCCTGGCGGTAATGATGTACCAGCTGATGACGGGGCGCGCCGTGTTTGAGGGGACTGCGGCACAATTACTGCACCACCATCATCATACACCTCCTGAGCCGCCCAGCAAATTTAATGCCGCCTTGCCCAAAGAATTGGATGAAGTATTCTTAAGGGCCCTGGCAAAAAAGCCCGAGCAGCGCTATCCCAATATCCTGGAGTTCGCGCAAACCTATGATGTGGCGCTGCAATCAGCGTTACGTAGCCGCCAGACCTATCAAAACGTCAGTCGACCGGCTACCATTCAGCGTGAGAATCCACGCGAAACCAGGACGATCGTGGCGCAAAAACAACGCGATGCCACTACGCTCCCGATGCCCCCACAGGAAAAAGTGGCGCGCCAGGATCAGCAGTCAGAAAATGAGTTGCAGGGAGGGGCAGTACAGGTCGCCACCCTGGAAGAACCAGAGCGCACCCAGCACAGGCAGGTCCCGACCTCACCACTGATCAGAAGCAGAGCTATTACTGACCATCCCGCCCTGCTCGCTGTTATCCCGACAATTACCGGGCTGCAAAAAACGATGCCCTTGCGCTTTGTGCGCTTATCACCAATCCTGGCCTTTGTCTTGATGGGCCTGGTAGTTTTGCTACTGATCACAGTGGCCATCCTGGCGGCGCTGCTGCTGATACTGCATGGACACTAATAAAGATAGGGAATAAGTCGGCTACTCAAGGTAGCAACCTATTCCCTGACTCTATGCTTCAGATCTTATCTGCTTTTATTCGGCCAGCGGGATAATCGGCAACGCAACAAAAGAGGGATGCGCTGCGTCATGTAAAATGGTCTGCTGGGCAATGGCCAGCTCGCTATCCGCACCAAAATCATGGCCGGTATTAGGATTGCGATCCCAGCGAGGGAAGTTGCTGCTGGTGATATCTAAACGGATACGATGCCCTTGCTTAAACACATTGCTGGTAGCCCAGAGGTCGATCACGTATTCATAAGCTTGCCCTGGCTCGATCAGTGTGGGCTCGGCTCCAGCTGCGAAATCTCGATAGCGGGCACGAACAATGCCATCTGTAAGATTCTGGGCATAGCCATCGGGATACACATCAACCAGGCGGGCAACAAAATCAGTATCAACGGCACTGGAAGTAGCCCAGAGGTGAACTAAAATGGGACCAGTTACCTCGATATCCTGCGTTAATACTGGAGTTGTATACACCAGTACATCCGAGCGTTGTTCAGTTGGCCGTTGGTCAAAGACACCACCGGGGAACTCTGGTGTCATGAGTAATGCTCCACCCCTGGTCATAACGGGATTGGCAGGATCATAGTTATAGGTGTCCGGCTGCTCACTCTCAGGAACATCTGGACTGAGCAGGCCATCTCCATCCAGGGTATTTGCCTGTCCCGCGCTATGCAGGTAGTAGCGTGTCTCAACCGCGCGGGCCAGTGGCCATTCGTGCTCATCGCGCCAGATATTGGCTCCCATCACAAACAACTTGATTGGTGCCTCGAACAGCATTCCGGTATCCTGCCCCTTCAGGAAGTGATCAAACCAGCGCAGCTGCATGCTCATAATATCGCTCTGCAGGTTAATCAGGCCGGGCATAGCAGCAAAGCCAAAGTTCTTTTCGCCAACAGGGTTTGAAGAGCCGCCGTGAGTCCATGGGCCAATCAAGAGCTTGCTCTGCTGGGCCTCTGGTGTGCTACCTTCCTGGTGCATGATACGGAAATTCTCCAGGGTGTCCTGCAAGAAAATATCATACCAGCCACCAATATTAAAGGTAGGCACCGTGACTTGTGCGTGCTTACCTAGAATAGTCATTGGCTCAGTCAGTTCACGGCTCATCGGCTCATCAAAAACTTCATAAAAAGCTGGTGCAATATCTTTATATTTCAATGGAGCAAATTCTTTGAGTGGCAGGTGCCAATAGCCCTCGGAACCCAGGCTATCTATTGCCTTTGCCCATGTATATAAATCGATACCAAGCTGGGCAGGATCACGCTCAAGCAGTTGCCGGCGCATCAATACGTTGGCGCCCATCGCCAGCTGCCAGGAAGCGGTCGTTCCAAATTCCAGCGCTCCCCCACGGAACGTAACACCATTGAGGGGATCATTCCAGGTGATATAAGGGACAAGGGTCTTTAAAGCTGGTGGTTGATGGACGGCCGCTGACCATTGCGTAAAGCCAAAATAAGAGGCGCCGAACATGCCTACTTCACCGGTACTATATGGAAGCTGGGCGGCCCAGGCGATCGTATCTACACCATCCAGGGCTTCGTTGCGCATAGGGGACCACTCGCCCTCGGAGGCAAAACGCCCGCGCGTGTCCTGCACAATTACAACATAACCGCGACGAGCTGCCTGGACGGCATCCAGTACACCAGCCGCGCCAGGCAAATCTTTGCCATACGGTAAACGTGTTAGAAGTACCGGCCATTGGCCTTCTCCCGCTGGTCGATAGATATTGGCGCGTAAGGTGACACCATCGCGCATTTGGGCGGGAACATCAAACTCTATCGTCACTGACAGACCCGACTGAACTGACATAGATGCGTTTCTCCTTGTTAATACATTTGCTTTGTTACAATGTTTTTAGAGGAAAGAACCAACAAACCCATCATACAACGTCAGAAAAAAGTGTGCTATAGAAAGTTTACTGGCATAAGCCAGAAAAAGTTTAGCCGTCTCATGGATAGCTGCCAGAAATGGGCAAGAAGCACCCATGGTTTCAAAGCATGATTCTTGACACACTAAGATCTCATTCGTTATACTCAGTCCAACGGTGGAAGAGAAACCCATCGATAAATCCTTGCAAGCCCGCTTCAGGCAGCAAAATAGAGTGGAGCCATATGCCGCAAGAACAAATATCGGGAGCATACCTTGTCATTCAGAAAGGCTCTCTAGCTGGCAAGCGTATTGAATTGTGGAAAGAGTGCACAACCATTGGAAGAAGCCGCGATAGTGATATCTTCCTGGAAGATATCACTGTTCATCGTAAGCAAGCCCGTATCCTATCTACGATGAACGGCTATGCATTACACGATGACCATGGAAGTGGAGATTGCTTTGTCAATGGGAGCCCTATTGTCGAACAATTACTCAATAGTGGGGATGAGCTTCAATTTGGTAACACTCAAATGACCTTCTTTGCCAATGAGGGAACTCGTCCCTTCCAACTTCCGTCCTCGCGTGGACGCGAACTCCACATGGGAAAGACGCCTGAACCCAGTTCAACCATTATTGCCCGTCTGCAATTCGCCAATAGTGGTACAAGTACCCGCAGCATTGAGCTGTTGTCTGGCATGACTATAGGACGAAGCCGCGAATGCGATATCTTCCTGGAAGATTTGACTGTTAGCCGACATCATGCCACCATTAATGAAGTCACCCAGGGCCAATATGAGATTGTGGATAATCACTCTGCCACCGGCACTTTCGTTAACGGAAAACCGGTCACAAAGTTTGTTCTGAGTGAGGGCGACCAGCTACAAATCGGTAATACCATTTTTACATTTCGCCTGGCACGCGCGTGATCAATTGATCACGCGCCACGGTCCTTGAGCGCTATCATTAAATGAATATAGCCCGGCTCGCAACGATTTACGTTGATCAAGAGACCGGCCCCAGGAGCTGGCTCAGGTACTTGATGCGCTCGTTGTAGATATCTACCTCACTGCCATCTACCCTCTTGACAGGCTGAGCATAAGCCCGTGTCCCCAGCATAAATCGGCGTACCTCATGCGTAATATCATGCAGATATCCAGCTGCTTGCTCTCGTACCAGGGTAGCTGAAATATCCCGATAGCTAGCATCAAAAGGCTGTGAGCGCACATAGCGCGCAAAGCGCTGATTCTGTGGCTGTTGGAGCAGTTTATTCAGCGCCTCTTCCCCATCGTTCCCACGCGGCACAACTAGCAGCTCGGCTAGATTAAACAGAGCCGCCAGTGAGGCGTCGCGATCCTTATAATAACGTGGATCAAAAATCTGTTCAATTTTATCAAAGCCCATTAAAAAAAGGATACGCTTCACTCTGGGGAATGAATGCCGTATCGCTTGTGCCTGCTCAACATAAAGTCCACGATTGAATAATAAGATGCCGGCTTGTGGTAAGCGGCGGCGTAAAATATCTTGTAGCAAGATGACACGATCTAACAGCAGAGGACGCTCGACACTCTCTTTATCTACCGTACGCTTGCTGAAGGCGGCATAGAGATGGACCGGCTCGCGCTGTGTTTCCGCATAGCGCGAGCCCTGTTTAAGCAGGGCTAGATGCGCGATGGTGGGGGGATTAAAAGAACCCGTAAAGATGATGACTGTATCATTTGGCTCTTTTGTGTCCGGGACGCAGACTACCTCTGGATCAGCAGTGGGTTGCAGGTGATCCAGCAAGCGTTGCACCCGTTTCAAGCGCTGAAGCTGTGTGGTTGAGATGTACATGGTAAACATCCAGATGTTTATTATTCTGCGAGCAGGTAATCAATCGCCGCTTGCGGCGCTCCCGGGCGGACGTGAGCTGGCGCCCCCTAATTGTTTTAGTATGTGGAGTAGAAAATGTGCGCTGCACATTTTCTACTCCACATACTAAAACAATTAGGGGGCAAGCGGGGTGCAGGGGCGGCAAGCCCCTGACGGAGCGCGATGGCAGGCATGCTGGGGCATGCCAGTTCTCGCAACCCTCCCTCTCCGTCCTTCCGGGGGAAGGACGGAGAGGAAAAATTAAGCCTGTAAGAGCCGGCGTAGAACGGTTGGCAGGATGCCGCCGTTTTCATAGTAGGTTACATCTATCGCACTATCCAGGCGCGCAATGGTCTGGAAGGAGAAGGTGGAACCATCCTCTCGTGTAGCCTTGACAGTAATTTCCTGGCGTGGCTTCAAGCCGTCGGCGATACCAACGATCTCATAGGTCTCACGTCCAGTTAGTTGGAGCGATTCTTTGTTTTCTCCCTGGCGGAACTGCAGGGGAAGAATACCCATGCCAACCAGGTTACTGCGGTGAATACGCTCAAAGCTTTCGGCAATGGCTGCACGCACACCCAGCAGTAAGGGTCCCTTGGCTGCCCAGTCACGTGAACTACCAGAACCATACTCTTTGCCAGCGATAACGATCAGCGGCACACCATCCTTCTGGTATTGCTCAGAAGCTTCGTAAATGGTGGTTTCGGCCCCATCAGGCAGGTGTACGGTATAGAAGCCCTCTTTACCTTCTACCAGGCGGTTACGCAAACGGATATTGCCAAAGGTGCCACGGACCATTACTTCATGGTTACCACGGCGGGCACCATATGTGTTGAAATCACGTCTGGCGACACCATGCTCGACCAGGTATTGGCCAGCCGGGCTCTTCTCGGCGAAGCTACCAGCAGGCGAGATATGGTCAGTGGTGATCGAGTCATCGACCATGACCAGTACTCGCGCACCGGTGATATCTTTCACGGGTGCTGGCTCGGGCGAGATATCTTTAAAGAACGGCGGCTCCTGAATATAAGTCGAGTTTGTATCCCACTCAAAGAGGGGTCCGGTCGAATTGGAGAGCGCCTGCCAGTGTTCGTCACCCTCAAAAACATGGGCATAGTTCTTTGAGAAGACTTCAGGGGTGACTGCCTTTTCAACCAGGCTGCGCACTTCTTCCTGGGAGGGCCAGATGTCGCGCAGGTAGACCTTGTCGCCATTGGCATCGGTTCCAATTGGATCTGTGGTCAGGTCGATGTCAACCGTTCCAGCCAGGGCGTAGGCTACGACCAGCGGCGGTGAGGCCAGGAAACTGGCACGTACTTGAGGGTGAATACGACCCTCAAAGTTGCGGTTTCCGCTCAGGACGGCCGCGACAACCAGGTCGTTATCCTGCACGGCTTCGGCGACCGGCTCGGCCAGTGGACCACTATTGCCGATGCAGGTTGTGCAGCCAAAGCCAACCAGGTGGAAACGCAATGCTTCCAGATAACCTACCAGGTCCGCATTTTCTAGATAATCAATGACGGCACGGGAACCTGGAGCCAGACTGGTTTTGACGGATGGATTAACGGAGAGACCGCGCTCTACCGCATGCTTGGCAACCAGGCCGGCGGCAATCATGACGGATGGATTCGAGGTATTGGTACAGCTGGTAATAGCGGCAATCGCGACTGAACCATTGGTCATATGGGTCTGTACACCACCAAATTCAACCAACACACCCTGATTGGTGGCTGGCTTTTCAGCCACTGCGGTCGCGGTCGCGGTCTGGCTGGCCTGAGGGGCCGTCTTAAAACGATCAGCATAAGCGGTACGGAACGTCTGAGACAGTGCGCTCATCGGCACACGATCTTGTGGACGCCGTGGACCCGCCAGGCTGGGTTCGATGGTGCTTAAGTCTAGCTCGATCAAATCATCAAACTGGGGCTCAACGGTCTCATCTGTACGGAAGAGGCCCTGTGCCTTGGTATAGTGCTCAACCAGTTCAACCAGCTTTGGATCGCGACCGGTATCGCGCATATAGCGCAATGTCTCAGCGTCCACCGGGAAGAGCGTGGCAGTCGCGCCAAACTCAGGTGACATGTTGGAGATGGTAGCGCGATCAGCCAGTCCGAGCTGGCTCAGACCAGGACCGGTAAACTCGACAAATTTTGCCACCACACCCCGCTTACGCAAGATCTGCGTTACCGTCAATACCAGGTCAGTCGCGGTCGCACCCTCCGGCAGGGCACCGGTCAGGCGCATCCCAATTACTTCGGGTGTCAAAAGATACAGCGGCTGTCCCAGCAATACTGCCTCTGCTTCAATACCGCCAACACCCCAACCCAGTACACCCAGGCCGTTGATCATGGTGGTATGTGAATCGGTACCCACCAATGAATCCGGGTAGGCCACAGTCTCGCCATTGTCGTCTCTGGTCATCACTACTGAAGCCAGGTATTCCAGGTTGACCTGGTGCACAATACCAGTTCCTGGAGGAACAACACGGAAATTACTGAATGCCTGCTGGCCCCAGCGTAACAGAGCATAACGTTCACTGTTGCGCTCATATTCACGTTCTACGTTGCGACCAAACGCCAGCGTAGAGCCAAAGGAATCTACCTGGACAGAATGGTCAATCACCAGGTCAGCAGGCACGAGTGGGTTAATTTTCTGTGGATCGCCATTCAAGCGCGCCACAGCAGAGCGCATCGCAGCCAGGTCGGCTACGGCAGGCACGCCAGTGAAGTCCTGTAAGAGGACACGCCCCGGTAAAAAGGGATACTCAGCCTCGTTGGCTGCGGACTTACCAGGCGTCCAGGCGGCTAATGAGCGTACATCTTCTTCAGTGACGAGCTCTCCGCCGGCATGGCGTAATAAATTTTCGAGAATAATTTTGACCGTAAATGGAAGTCGATCGAGACCCTGCACGCCACGCTCCGCCCAGAGCGGCGAGTCGATAGTAGTGGACTGTACCGTAAGCGCCCTCTAAAGTAGTACGGGCTCCAAATACATCTTTGTACATCGTCATATCAGGTCCTTTTGGGAGTATTTTTTGTAGGGAGACAGATGGCCACACCAAAGCGTGCGCGAGCCAAACCTACATTTTTAAACAGCTAACATTCCGTCTTTATTATATAGCATAGAAACACCTTTGTGGGCAGATATACAGCCATACAAAACGAGCATTACAGGCGCAAAAACACAGAAATATGGCGATTTACACAAAAATTTATGGAAACCAAAAAAAAGATGAATACATCGACACGTCGCCGTGCCGATGGCGGGAGCCTGCTTAGCTTAGTCGTGAATGCGATCGCCAACACCGATGGTGCCACCAGAAATAATTTTTGCGCCGAGTCCGCCGCGATGAATGAAGCCAACCGCGACTTTGTGACTGGTCTGTTCCATTAAATGAGGACATGGCTCGCATAAGGACTGGCCACGTAGCACCGTCTCACCAATACGGAACTCTCGATCTACCAGGTGATTGAGGGAAAAACCTCGCGTAACAATATTGCGCCGCATATCTGCCGCTGTCACCGCGACTTTGTTTTCTATCTGCACGCCCTCTAAGGCTTCACTTTCAATTAAAGTGACATCATAGGACTGCTCATCGGGCCAGAGTGGGTGCCAGTTTTCGCGTAATAGCGATCGCCGACAATGCCTTTGCCTTCTACTAATTGAACATTGGTGATCTCTTGCATCGGTTCGTCAGCGGCCGGTGCGATATACAAAGCCACTACGTCACCTTCCCACCATATTTTTTCAGCCATAGTTTTTCTTCCTTGCTAAAACTTCTTGTTGCCTAAACTATTTGCCCATCATATACGCTATTTAATAGTATTGCTATTAGCATACTATACCTGTGTAGATGGAGGCGATCAGTGTTCGGTCGCCAGATGGCACTCCGTTAAACACAAAAGCTGGCGATAATGCCCTATCCTGTAAAACAATAGATCAAAAGCGCTGTGATGAGCGTATATACAACAGAGAGTAAGTTTAAAATGCTGTGAGAAAGCTGGGAAATATATAAAATGTTCCATTCAAGGCCATCTACAGTGGGAGTATAGAAGATACATTTAACGAAGTCAATAGAAAACCTGGTTGGGCACGCTATACTACCTGAAACAAGATAAAAGGGCTAACAGAAGATCCAGAAGCACAGCAATGCATTGCGCTTGGTGGTACACTATGGGAAAACAATAATACTGATGTGCTCCAATCTCGCTCTTCCAGAGCTGGATAAGTGGGCACTACTTATATTGACAAGGCGGCAATACTTTCGCTACAGTAGAGAAACAATATATGCTATGCACAATATTTATGTGTAGGACAGGGAGGAAGGACGGTCATGGGGAAGTGTTTGGACTTCAAAAGTTGTGGATTTGACAATCGAGATGAGGCACGCTTCTGTTCACGTTGCGGTATTCCGGTCAAGGGTACCTTGCTACAGGGCCGTTACGAAATTCAATCCTTGATTGGCAAAGATCGTGGGACGGTCACCTTCCAGGCCACTGATCTGCAGACCCGCCACACAGTGACGGTACGCGCATTGATTCCTAAAGATACAAATACACAGGAGCAGAATGATTTTTTGCAGGATGCGGAGCTAGCGGTTTCGCTCTCTACCCATGTCAGTGATCCTGGTAGTATTCGAGTGATTGACTATGGACAGGATGGGCCAGTTGTCTATATGGTGAAAACGGCTCCGGACTCTACTCCACAGCCATCTTCCTTGTCCCGCTTTGTGAATCGTCTCTCCAGTGATTTATTTCCACAGACGCCATCGAATAGTGGCATTGAGGATGAAGATACAACGCGGATACGTATTGCTGTACCAGGCAACACACCCCAACCGACTCCGGCACCCTGGCCAACCCCGGGACCGGCCGTACGCGATTGGCTGGTGGAGGGGAACCTGGCCTATGAACATGGTAGCTATGAGCAGGCCCTGGCAGCTTATGAGATGGCAACCCGGCAAAATGGGGCCTCGGTCGAAGCATGGAGCGGAAAAGGGGCGACCCTGCTCCACCTGGGCAGGGCTGAAGAGGCATTACAGGCCTATGACCAGGCTATCTCTCTCAGTCCAAATGATCCCGAGCATTGGACCTCACGCGCTAGCGTACTCCACGATTTACAACGCTATGATGAGGAGATGTATTGTTATGATCAGGCCCTGACCTTTGATCCCGATTATGTCTATGCCTGGAGTGGACGTGGGATGGCCCTGGCGGAACAAGGCTATGCCGAAGATGCGCTGGTGGCTTTTGATCGAGCATTGCTCCTGGATCCCCAGCAGGGTACGGTCTGGCAGGCGATGGGCGATACCCTCTACAGCCTGCATCGCTATGATGAGGCGCTGATCGCCATCGATCGGGCTTTCGCATTGGATGATAGCCAGGCATCGCTCTGGGATACCAAAGGCAATATTCTGCGCCGCTTAAAACAGCCTGAACAGGCGCTGGTACTACACGAACAGGCGACACAAATTGAGCCCAACAGTGCAACAAGCTGGTTTGATAAGGCCAACGACCTGCGCGATATGCGTCGTTTTGGGGAAGCACTTAATGATTATGATAGAGCGTTAGCACTTGACCCAACATTAGCTGGCGCGTGGTATAATCGAGGCAATGTATTAGCAGCACTAAGAATGTTCGAAGATGCGCTTAATTCGTATGACCATGCTTTACAATATGATGACGGACTGATCTCGGCTTGGTATAATAAGGGAAGTCTGTTGCATGAGTTACAGCGCCACCAGGAAGCACTCGCCGCTTTTGACCGTGCCCTGGCTCTCGACGTACATTATATTGCCGCCTGGAATAATAAAGGACTTTCTCTCTTTGCACTTGGGCGGCTCGACGAAGCCCTGGCTGCGTTAGATCAAGCAACATCCTTTGCTCCCGAGGAACCAGATGCCTGGTACAATAAGGCAGTCGTTCTCGAAAAGCTAGGACGTAAGCAAGAAGCACTAACATGCCGCGATTGGGCACGCTCACTCGATCAACAAGCCAAACAAGCACAGGGACTCTAGCACAAAGATCACGTTTACGGCAAAGCTATCCTGGTGATAGTGGTCAATGCCGTACCAGTCAGGTTGTCCCCGTCCCTACAACCATCTCTAGAATAAAACAGCGGTGCCACTGACCAGGTGCCCTTAGATCTCGACACCTATGAAGGGTGTCTCGCGACACGGAGGAGGGAATGCGACGCTGCGCCGATCAGGTTGACTGCGGATATGACAACCGGGACAGCGATTTATTTTGTAGAGCATGTGCACTGCCGTTACTCGACACCGCTCTGGCTGGCCGTTATGTGGTGGAGGCTTTGTTAAGCAAAGGTGGCTACGCGGCAGTATTTCGTGGTATAGATCAAAATCTATCTCGTCACATTGCTATCAAGGTGCTGTTACCCAGTAAAACTACACCCAATGAACGCGATCATTTCCTGCGTGAAGCACGGATCGCTGCGACGCTGGATCACCCCAACATCGTTCCCATACTCGATTATGGCAAGGATGGCTCAAGCGTCTTTCTCGTCATGCCTTTGTATACGGTTGGCTCTTTACGAACCCGACTGGCACAGGTCAATGGCCCATTGCCGATTCAGGAGGTTACGCATAACTTCCATCAGCTCGCTCTGGCATTGTATTATGCTCATACCCGTCAACGCCCAATTATTCATCGTGATATTAAACCTGAAAATATTTTGATC
Source organism: Dictyobacter kobayashii (assembly GCF_003967555.1). Classification (GTDB taxonomy): domain Bacteria; phylum Chloroflexota; class Ktedonobacteria; order Ktedonobacterales; family Ktedonobacteraceae; genus Dictyobacter; species Dictyobacter kobayashii. The sequence goes on along the minus strand of NZ_BIFS01000001.1, from coordinate 3,915,399 downwards.
CACCAGGAGGATTATCGCCTGGTGATTACTGACTTTGGCATTGCACGTTCTTTAGAACCAGGTGCCCGAGTCGGTAAGACTATTACTGTCCGCGGTACTGTGGGCTATATGGCCCCGGAACAAAGTAGCGGCATCGTTGATCCACGCAGCGATCAGTACGGTAGCGCGGTCGTGCTCTATGAGATGCTGACCGGTTACCATCCACTGGATCCAAGAGGTGGCTCTATCCCTGCGGTGACTTCTCTAAATCCTGAGTTGCCACCTATCCTGGATACTGTTATGCAGCGAGCGCTGGCAAGCCGCCCCGAAGATCGCTATGCAGATATGATGGAATTTATGCGCGCTTTTGACTATGCGTATCGACCCGGCCCTAAGTCGCGCAATTCTCTGTCTGGCTCTGCAATGGACGATGTGATTGTCTTGCCACGCCATGTAACGCATTCGTCCCAGGCCAATAACGGTACCAATTCACATCTAAGGAGCACAAATAAGGGCCAGGTACTACCCAGTAGTAGCTACAATCAGTTCAGCCAGAATATGCAGTATCAATCGCGCGCGAACGTCAGTACGGGCAGTATTCGAGAAAAGTGTCGCGAGGGTGATCAATATCTAAAACAACAGGCATACTCACAGGCCTTGATGGCTTATGAGGAGGCTCTACGTATGGATCCATTTAATTTCTATGCCTGGAATGGAAAGGGAACGGCACTCTATAATCAAGGCAATTATCGCAAGGCCCTTGAGTCCTATCAAAGAGCTACGGAGATCGAGCCAAATAATGCTGTGGTCTGGGTCAGCGCTGGCCTGGTACTAAATCGGCTGCAACGTTATCAACAGGCATTGGTCCATTTCGAAAGAGCCCTGTCGCTGGATCCTCTCTACGTCGCTGCCTGGAATGGCAAGGCTGATACACAGCTAGATATGAATATGCCTGAGGAGGCCTGGAACTCTTATGAGCAGGCACTTAAAATTGATGCTCGCAGCTTCCACGCCTGGAATGGATTGGGCAATGCTCGCTCTAGCTTGCACGATTTTAATGGGGCCGTCGATGCTTATACACGGGCGCTGTTGATCAATCCTCGCAGTGCGGTCGCCTGGTGTAATAAAGCGGAGGGATTGATCCGCCAGGGGCACAATAAAGCCGCGTTGGATGCTTTAAATGAAGCTACCGAAATGGATAAAAATTATGCTCGGGCCTGGCTATTAAAGGCTGAGGTCTATGAATCTCTGGGGAATTCGCAAGAAGCACAAAAGGCCCGTCGTCGTGCCAATCGCTGGGGCTTAAAAAATTAAGCCCCACACCCGGCAACCCGTTTTCTCATCAGCACTTGCAGCATCATTGTTGGCAGCGGAAAGCGGGTTGCCGGGTGTTTTCTGGCCTGCTTACTTGGGCAGAGCCATATGCTTGCTCTGGTTGAACTGCTCTTCACGCCTCCACTTACGGGCATAAACAAAGAGCTCACGTAAGGCACGAACAATAACCTGTGGCTTCGCGCCGGTGGCCTGCCCTTCCTGACGCGGCAAGTGCTTAACGCCAACCTGAGCATATGTATAGCCCTCGCGCTTAAACTTATACATGATCTCTGCATTAATCATGGCACCACGAGTCTCCAGATTCAGTGTCTGAAAGAATTCAGCATGATAGAGCTTAAAAGCACAGTCCAGGTCACGTACCCGCACGCCCAGGATCAGGCGCACCAGTTGTTTCCAGCCCCAGGCATTTAATTTACGCATCCAGTGATCATGGCGGGGATTGCGATAGCCCAGGACGGCGTCAAACTTTTCAATCAAGGGAAAAAAGTGTTCTAGATCGTCGATATCAAATTGCCCATCCGAGTCCATAAAAAAGACCAGATCTTTGCTGACGGTATGAAAACCGGTGACCAGGGCGGCACCATAGCCTCGGTTCTCGGAATGCTGCATCAGACGTATACGCGGCTCATCCCCGATTAAACGCTCGATAATATCGCGTGTATGATCTTTGCTTCCATCGTTCACTACCACAATCTCGAAGTCATCGGTCCACTTTTTCAAGGCAGCCACAACTGTCGTTATTGTTTTCTCAATGACAGCTTCTTCATTATAAGCTGGCAATACCACTGATAAGCTATGGGAGAGATGCACTTCATCAGCCCTGGTTGGCAGCGGTGCCACATGCTGCTCCGCTAACACACCAACCTGTGCCGGCTGGTTGTGCATAGATGACATTGCAAACATACCTGTAGCTATACTCACTAATGACATACGTTCTCCATTCCCTTCCACCACGTGAGGCAGCGCTTATATTAGACCTGCATGATCGCGCAAGGCACGAAAAGATATCATACATAATGCGTTTCATGTATCACACTATTAGTCTACCAGTGGATGCCAAAAAAACAGAACATCCTCTCTAACAGGTTCAACACACTTCCTGCCTTAGAGAGGATGGAATAGTATAATGCTTATTCAAAAATGATGTCATCTAATTGGGGCAATCCTGGCTTCAAATCTGACTTAGTATAAGGTCTATATCTGCGGGATCGATGAAATCCTAACCAGAGATGTACAAGAACAGCGCCAAGTAGCACTAAGAGGATAGTGAAGAATGTCACTAGATATGTACCCATAATGTCCCTTGCCTTCTAAGAATGACCGGAACGAGTTCTATTATATTTCCACCCACACTCACTTAGACGTAATATTTGGATTTCTATCAAACAGGATGAAATACAATGAAACACAATTATACAATATAATTGTGTTTCATGAAAATGACGCTATATTCTTTCGGGGCTTTTAAATGTTCCTCTTGGGCGCCTGCGGCGCCAGGTTGGGAGTGAGGAGAGAGTGTGAAGTGGGCGGCTGCGGCCGCCCAATACCGTTGAGAGCAGAAAAGCTCAAACATGGTGATTGCGATCGGACGACAAGCCCCTCCCTTTCATTGAGCATCCAGGCAACAAGAAAAGCGATGTCATAGGTTCGGGCCTCAGCGCCCGATTGCCGCCCCGGTAGGGCGGCCCGGTATCTGAAGCACCCCATGGTATTCGCCCTTCCTTCATGCGGTGCCCAAACACGGACCATGCGTTTGGGCACCGCGTGGGTCAAGGTAGCGGTGGCAAGAGACCGAGCGGCGAGGAGACCGGGCCCCTCTACCGGTGGGGCAATCGGGCGCTGAGGCCCGAACCTATGACATCGTCTTTCTTGTCGCTTTTTCGTACAGGAAGGGAAAAGGGGGAGCAAGCTCCCATCCCATGTTTGAGCTCAAATTCTTTTTCTCGCAACGGCATTGTGCGGCCGCCCACCACACTCTCTCCTCACCTCAAAAAATGGGCCTATTAGTGCTTGCCGGTCATCTCTATCTTTACAGGTGGGAGGAGGCTGCAGCCGCCCACCACACTTTCCACACCTGAAAGAAGGTTAGAGCCTATAGCGCTGACGCTACATCAGGATCAAGGCGTGGGAAGAGCAGGGGGCAGGGACGACCTGGCTGAGAGATACGCTCCCCCAGTCTGTGTCATGTTCCCACGCACCGGCTTGAAAAGGCGGCAATCCTAGTTGCTCATAGATACGGTGACTTGACCCGGGTATATATGAAGCCAGCAAGATGGCCAGGATGCGCGTCGCTTCAGCGGCTGAGTATAAAACAGTATCCAGGTGCTGCTCTTCGCCAGCCTGTTTAGCTAGCTTCCAGGGCTCGCTATGCTCAATATACTGGTTAACGCGGCGCACTAAACTCCAGATGGTATTCAGCCCTTGACCAATTTCCCAGTTCTCGATCGCTGCCTGAGCCTTCTGGCGTGTCGCGATAACCATATTTTGCAGTTCTACTTCAGGGATACCGGCTTCGCCAGCGCTGGGAATGTTGCCCTGACGATAGCGTTTAATCATCGAGACGACGCGGTTCAGCAGGTTTCCCAGGTCATTCCCCAGTTCATCATTATAGAAACGCAGTAAGCCAGCGCGCGAAAAGTCCCCATCCGAGGCAAACGAGAGGTTGCGCGCCAGATAGTAACGTACAGCATCGACACCAATCTTCTCAACAAGCTCAACAGGATCGATTACGTTGCCCAGGGTCTTGGAGATGCGCTGGTTTTCAATTGAGAGGAAACCATGCACGGGAATCTGCTTGGGCAGCGGCAAATCTGCTGAAAGCAGCATGGCGGGCCAGTAGAGACAATGAAAACGGGTGATATCTTTGCCGATTACATGCGCATCTGCGGGCCAGTAATGCTGAAATTTCTGCTCCTCATCAGGAAAACCTACGGCCGTTAGATAATTGGTGAGTGCATCAAACCAGACATAGATAACATGTTTAGGATCATCGGGAACTGGAATACCCCAGCCTTCAATGCCAGGGCGGACCAGGCGGGATACCGAGAAGTCACGCAGCCCCTGGTGAATCAAGGAGACTATCTCTGCTTTACGCGATGCCGGTACAATAAATTCTGGATTGGCCTCAATGTGGGCCAGTAAACGCTCGCCGTATCTGGACAATGCAAAAAAGTAGTTGTCTTCATGAAGCCATTCAGGCGACAACGAAGGGTGGTTGGGACAACGACCCCCGACTAATTCTTCGGTCGTGTAAAAAGTATTACAATTTGGACAGTACCAGCCGGAATAGGTGTCTTTATAGATATCCCCTTTGGCGACTGCGCGTCGGAACATCTCCTGCGAGGCTCGCAGGTGGCGTTCTTCGGTCGTGCGAATCCAATAATCATAAGAGATGTCCAATGCCTTCCAGGCGCGCCGGAATGTTTCATCCAGCATGTTAACCCACAGGTGCGGCTCTACCCCCTGCTCATTGGCTTTTAATAATACATGCAGGCTATTTTCATCAATGCCCATGCTAAAAAAAGTATCATGCCCACGCAATCGATGATAACGCGCCACGACATCAGCCGCGACCTTCTCCAATGCATGGCCGATATGGGGAGCGCCATTGGGATAATCGATAGCTGTCGTAATATAGTAGCTTTCTGGACTACTATTCTCCGCGCTTTCTTCTAGGTGTTGTTGTGTCATAATGCAACCCTCATCACAAATACTATGCCTCATTGCCCGCAAGCAAAAAACTCAAAAAGAAAGAGGAGCGTAGATGGTGTCATCTACGCTCCTCTTTAATATCTACACTTCTGTAGCAATCACCATCGCTGATACCCAGCATGTGGATAGTGGGAGGTAAATGACACTCTGCTGCATGCCATAGCCATCATCATCTGAGGCATAGACATCCAGAAACGCATTGCATCCATCATAGAAATAGAACCATGCTGCGTTTGTTGCAAAGTGAACTCACTCCTTATGTGACACGCTATTAACGAGTACAGCCAGGGACAGAAGATATGAATTGTAACTTCTATTGAACAGTACTTACCTTAAGTGTAGCTACAGCCGTCCTCTTTTGTCAAGTTTCTTGCCAGCCAGGTCAGGGCTTTTTCATTTTCCTCTTGGGCGCCTGCGGCGCCGGGTTGGGAGTGTGGAGTGTGTAGAGTGGGCGGCCGCGGCCGCCCACTCTATACCTGAAAAAATGTACAGTTTATCGCTTGCTCGTGATCTCTGGGCGACCATGAAAAAGCTCTGCAGCCAATAAGGATACCCATTTCTTCCATAGAAACTTGATCAACATTGTCATAAATAAACACCCAGTTAACCTCTATCATATGTTACAATAAAAAAAACCTGATCGTGTCCCCCTGGCGTCACGATCACAATGTGTATCGAGATGTGAACTATATTCTGAAGATACCAGCCCTACATAATTTCTCGCGAAAGGCTTCTAAACATGGAAGGTTCAAACACAACGATAAGGCCGGATAAGATACTTGACCTGGGGACAGAAGGCTGCAGTCGCCTGCTGGAAAATATCGCGGATGCCCTCGTCGATCTGGCCCCCGGCCAGGTTCTGCTTGTTATTGCGAATGATCCGGCCGCCCCCCTGGATATCAAGGTCTGGAGCCGTACGACGGGAAATACATTGTTACAAGCCAATCTAATCGAGAATCAATACCTTATTCAGAAAAAACGCTCCTGATAAAATTACCGGGGAATCATGAGCAAGCGAGACGATGGACATTCTTTCGGGTGTGGAGGGTGGCCGCAGCCGCCTACCACACCCTCCACACCCGGCGCCGCAGGCGCTAAAGAGGAGCAATCAAAAGCCCTGCGCAACCAGCTTCTGCCTTGTAAGGCACTACAATACTCTGGTATACTTAAGCTGTTAAATCGCGTTTTTCAAAGTTGAAAGGAGGTGCAAGTTATGAACAATATGATCATTTCTGCAATGAGGCTCTGCACTTCATTCGTTAGAGGCTGCTGCTGCTGATTCACTAATAGCTGTATATGGATTGATCTTTAGACATATAGCAAGTTCCACGCTTCTGATACAGTGTTTCTAAGGTAAGGCCTGCTGGTCAACAGACGCTCGTCGCCTTCATTTCTCTCAAGTGCATTGCCTCCATCTGTACAATCTCCATGCCTTTTTACAGAGCTGCGTGTGCTCTCTGTTTTTCACTGTTTCAAAAAAGAAGTAAGGAATAACATGCATGACCCAACCTACTTTTAAGCCCCTGTTGCTTGAGCTCTTACGCCAGGCTCAGAGCAGCCAGAATGCCTTTTTTCAGGCGTTGCCTGCTGCCGAACTGAATAATATCGGCGAACCGGACTACTGGTCTGCCAAAGACCATGTGGCCCACCTGACTTTCTGGCGGCAGCGCCTCGTACTCAAGTTGCAGGCCCTCTTGTGTCAGGAGCCACAGCCCGAGTCCTTAAACTTTGAGCAAATAAACCCTGTTGTCTTCGAAGAGAATCGCTATCGGAGCTGGTCAGAGATCCTTTCCGAATCTGATCAAGTTTATATAAACCTCATCACGATTGCCGGGCAGTTGACAGAAGAAGATCTAACAGCCTTTAATCGCTTCGACTGGGTACATGGTGGAGAGCCGCTCTATACTTCATTCATGGGCAATTGCTACGAACATACACAGATTCATCTGTCATACTACCTGAGCGAGCGTCATGAGCTTGAACGAGCTCAGGAAATATATGAAATTTGGACCAGTAGAGTCGTGGATGCTGAAGTGCCTGAAACCTTGAAAGGCTATATGCTGTATAATCTGGCCTGCTTTTACGCTACCCACACGCAATTGGAGAAGGTGGTCCCAACCTTGCAGCAAGCATTCGCACTCTATCCCGCAACCAGGGAATTCGCACGGACTGACTCAGACCTGGTTGCACTCCCACTCGATCAAATTGTGTAGTACTGCAGCCTGATTAAACAACAGGCAGGTAGCACCATAGAAACATTCTATACTGGTTACCTGCCTGTTGATGATTTAGTGGACACGCTCTACGCGCATGACGAACAGGATACCCTGAAACAGGAAGATGCAGGCGGCGAGTAAGAAGAGCGGACTGATTAGCTGCAGGAAGGTGCAGAGTAGTGCCAGCCCAAAGCAGAGCCAGAGAATGGTCTGTTCGGTGGGCAGAAATGCTCGCTTGAGCCAGAGCAGGGTTCCCAGGGCAATCATAACCAGCCCGGCGGTTGCCACATAGAAGGGCAGGATGATATGTGGCGCGGTAAACCAGGCGATGATACTGACGTGCTGGTCCATTCCACCCCCTCTACTATGGCCGAAGAAGAGTAGCGCCATCGTCAGGATGTTACAGAGCATATGCCAGCGATCCCAGCCACTAAATGGGCGCACCAGACGAAACAGTCCAACCACGAGCAGAAACAACAGGAACCACCAGACCAGTTGATTGATATCCACGGCCAGTATGCTGCCACCCAGAACAAATGAGAGCGGAGCAGAGGTAGCCCCGAAAAAGGGGAGGGCCAGTACCAGCATCAAGGTAGTGATCCAGATCATCAGGTGCTCCAGGCGCATGGCAATCAATGCCCAGTTCCAGCTCTGCAGCTTCCACCGATCTATATTATTCTCCTGCCTGGCCTGTTTGACACTGCGCCAGATTACACGCCCCAGTATGGCACCGCCGATGCCAATGATAAACCAGAGGAAAAGTACGGCCCCCACCTGATTCCCTACTACGATCTCCATCCCAACCTGCTGCGACACCATCCAGCCGGGTAAGACATGCGGATCTGCGGCTAATGCGGAGGGGGCATGGGACCAGATCGCAATCTGTAACAGGGCGGCCATCAGGGCAACCAGGTAGATGCTGATGCGTTCCAGCTGTGTGAAAAAACGGCGCGTTCGCAGGAATTGGATCAAGCCTAAAACCAGTAGCCCATAAACCACCAGCTGGTTGACATTGAGCAAAGAGACAAAAGGGGTCGCAAACAGGCTTGATAAGATCGGTACAGGAGATGCCGTCTGGGTGCTTCCTAATGTGTTTTGCAAGAGCATAGCAGGTAAGGAGAGCACAACCAGGGAAAGGCGTCCCAGGCGCGTAGAACTAGAAACGAGAAAGATCCATAATAGCGCGATGAATAGTGGTCCCCAGCCCAACAAGACATTGAATACCAGGTCTTGATTTCCCCCAGGCTTCCCTATCCAGTACATGATGGCGGCCAGCGGCGTCTGAGCCAGTTCATCAAGGCTACCCAGGTGGAGTTGCAATGCTGCTGCCGCGATAGCAACAATGAAGATCATTACGCGATCCAACCAGGCATAGGCTCTCCCCACCCGCATAAAAGAGCAGAGGGCACATCCAAATAAACATACAACCAGCAGGCCATTGATAAATTGCAGTGCCATAGCTGAGGCCCCTACAAAGAGAGCCCCCAGTGCGTCTCCACCGTGACTATACGCGAGACAGGCGTACACCAGCGCGATCAACCCAAGCGCCAGGTGGCTGGCCCAGATAGCGTATTTATCGTTGCGCCAGAGTGTGACACCAATCAATAGAAAGATGGCCGCGCCTACTACCTGGCCGAAACGGATCGAGTTTAATACCGACTGTACGTCTGAAGGCAGGAAGAGCCAGGCAGACGGCTAATAAGGCAATAATCAAGGCAGTCAATATATTGCGGGTCAGAGCATTGCGGATCATTTTATTAGTGCGCGCCAGAATAACAAGGCCCAGGAGCACTATACACAGGCACAGTAGCATCATATGTACCGAGGTATGTAGTCCGAGCAGAGCATAGATGCTGCCTCCAGTGAGGCCAATGGCGAGCGCCAGAAAGAGCAGGACAAAACGCCATGTCCAGATTGGCGGCCTGAAACTCAGGGGTAGATAGGTTGGGATGTTCTTTATCACATATAATAGCTGTGCCGGGAGGGCAACCAACCAGCGCTTGAAATGTGGAAGCGACAGCGGGGTCAGCCTGCTCTTTATGCTGCCATACAGCCGAGCCAGAAATGGAATTATGAGCAGACTTAACCAGAGACCCGGCTTGCCGGGCAGCTTATTATAACGCTGCATCCAGCCACCAAATTGCGCGGCATAGGCCGTCTTTGCATCATAAAATGGATTGCTGCTATGCATGGGTGTCGTGGTAGAAACACCATGTTGTTGCAAAGCATGCAGTTGCCAGTATACTTCATCAGCGCTGGCTGGACGTTTGGATGCGTCTGTCGCGACCAGTTGTTGGATCAGGTTGCTCAGTTCTACAGGAACCGATGGATTATAGTCCCTGACCGGCAAGAAGTGGAATGGAGTGGGTTGATTATCGCTAGGATAGCGGCCAGTCAGACAGGCAAACAGGGTAGCCCCCAGGCTATACAGGTCTGAACGTGGTGTGGTCTGACCATGACCAAACTGTTCCGGTGGCGCATAACCAACCGAACCAAATGACTCCGTATCAAAGCGCTGCCCCTGCTTAAACAGGCGCGCAATACCAAAATCGATCAGGTAGACACGCCCCTGGTTAGTAACCATCACATTGCCAGGCTTGAGGTCACGGAAAACGATCGGTGGCACATGCTCATGCAAATATCTCAAAACAGCACATAACTGCAGAGCATACCCAACAACCTGTCCGGCTGATAACCAGTCGGTCGGACTCTCTTGCAGCAATTCTAATAGCGTCTTGCCAGAGATAAATTCCATCACCAGGTATGAGCGACCATTCTCATTAAAAGCTGTATAGACCTGAGGCAGATTGGGATGTTGTAGTGAACCCAATAGACGGGCTTCGCCTTGAAAGCGTTGTTGCGCATCAGCGAGTTGCTCGGGTCGCAGGTTGATCTGGCTCATCTCCTTGATAGCCACGACACGATTATTCTCATAGGTATCAAGAGCCTGGTAGACCGCCCCCATGCCACCCTGACCAGCTAGAGCAATAATTTGATAGCGTTGGAATAAGAGAGACTGAGGTGCCAGGAACCCGGTATGGCTCAAACCAAACATGTGTTCCATCCCTTTATCTAAAACTATACCCTGACAATAACCCAGAGCATATGAATACTGTTAACTCCTGTGCGCCCCGACTCCCAGCGACAACCAGACAGGATCACACACTTATTTAGACGTACAATCCTGTGTATTTTCCAATTGCCTTTATCTCATCAATTGCACGCGCAAATGATGCTACTGCGCTACAATGTGTATACATAGGCGACACAGACCATGATAATATATATACGTCCTTGCCAGTGCTTACATTTACACATTATGATGTATCTGGGATTAAACAGGGCTTTTTCATATCCGTCCAGAGATCATTAACAAGCAATAAGATGGACATTCTTTCAGGTGTGGAGTGTGTGGTGGTGGGCGCCGCGGCCGCCCACCACCACACACTCCACACTCCCACTCCAGCACCACAGGCGTCAAAGAGGAACATGAAAAAGCCCTGCGGTTAAAAGGTTAAAATTGCTGCATTGACTTTTGAAGCATTCTCAGGTATAATTTATAGACTACATCTACAGGAGAAACGACGAGTGATAGTCTTTAATTAACCATGGATCAACCGTTTAGCACGTGTCAGGCTGTTTTTGTCTGCCCTTTCTGGCAATTCTGCCACGGAAGTTATGCTGCGGTACCTGGTGATGAAGACTTTCTTTGTTGTTAGCGACCTTTCAACCAAGAACTTCCCCTAAAAACAAGAGCACGCAGATTTTCTGCCATCATCAGTTCTCCACTCGCAGTATCATAAAACTAAAGAGCGCTTCTCAGACCTCTGGATGAGTGAATATCTGACAGCGCCCGGCAAGCCAGGACACAGCGATGCGACACACATAAACATACCCTTTACAGACAGATTTTATTCCGTCCATATGACGGAAAGGAGCCAATTTTGCCGGAACAAAATATTCCTCAACAGAGAAAAGATAATAACGAACAAAAACCGATGCGTGGTCTGCTGGCGGATGCTCCAATGCGTGCCATTCTGGTCAGCGTAGAAACCGTTGAAACCGATTGGCCGGTCAATGAGTCGCTGGACGAACTGGAGCAACTGGCATCCACGGCTGGCGTAAACTGCGTTGATCGCGTGGTCCAACGCATGGACCATCCCCATCCAGCGACCCTGCTTGGTTCAGGTAAGGTCAAAGAGTTGGCCGAACTGCTGCGCTTCCAGGACTGTGATGCAGTGATCTTTGATCTTGAGTTGCGGCCCAATCAGCATCGCAACCTGGAACGTGAGCTGGATATCCAGGTATTAGACCGTACGGCCTTGATCTTGATCATCTTCGGCCAGCGGGCCCGCACCCGCGAAGGTCGGCTACAGGTTGAACTGGCCCAGGTCGAATATGATCTACCTCGTCTGACGCGCCAGTGGTCCCACTTATCTCGACAGAGTGGTGGTGGCACCAACCAGCGTGGTGAAGGTGAGAAACAGATTGAGGTTGACCGCCGTATGCTGCGCCGGCAGAAGGATCAGCTGCAAGAAGAGTTGGAGCTGGTACGTAGCCAGCGTCAACTGCACCGTGAGCGCCGCAAATATGCGGGTGCCCCGGTAGTTGCCCTGGTCGGCTATACCAATGCTGGTAAATCTACCATGCTGAACCGGCTGGCAGGTTCTGACACGCTGGCAGAGGACAAGCTGTTCGCGACGCTGGACCCGACCACACGCCGGGTACGCCTGGCTGGTGGGCAAGAGATACTGTTCTCAGATACAGTAGGATTTGTCCAGCGCCTACCAACAACGCTGGTAGCGGCTTTCCGTGCTACCCTGGAAGAGGTGGCGGAAGCCGACCTGCTGGTACACGTGGTCGATGCATCCCACCCTCATGTACAGCATCAGATCGAGGCGGTCGAGCAGGTGCTGGAAGAGATCGGGGGCGGTGGCCTGCCCATGGTGCTGGCACTCAACAAAGCGGATCTCTTGCCTGAGGACCATCAGTTGGAGATCACAGGTATTGCCGCCACGCTACCCAAAGTAGAAGTCTCGGCCATGCAGGGAACCGGCGTGGAGAGCCTGCTGCGCTGTATTAGCGAGACCCTGGTAGAGCAATTTGTGGCCCTGGATGTGCTGATCCCGTATCAGCATGGTGAGCTGGTAGCTCAATTCCACCAGTATGGTACCATTGAGCTTGAGGAATATGAAGAGGGAGGCACCCACCTCCGTGGACATATGCCCCAGAATCACAGTGGTCCATTCGGTGCCTTCCAATTGGAAACCAAACCGGCCAAAAAGCCCAGGCTCTCCAGAAAATCTAAACTGGAAGAGTTTGAGCAGGGAGCATCCAAACAAGACGAGCCCGAACAAGAAGAGTCTATCGTTTCATAATTTTAAGGCTGTGTAGCCTGTTGTTACATAGCAAGCGGGTGAGCTTAGCTAGCTACAAGCAAGCGACGCTCACCCGCTTGCTTTTGAAGAGCTAGAAAGAACTAGACAATGACAGAGACACGAGATAGCTTTAATGGTCTGGGATTGGGATTGGGCAACCTTTCCCGCCTCTCACACGCGAAAACACGCTCGATCAGTGCTGAAAACTTTAGTGGCGAAAAAGGCCAGGCAGGTATGGCAACTGAAGGCACGGGCGCTTTCCATGCCCGCGACCTGGGTCGGGGTTGGAAGGTTTCGCCTTCGATTAAAATCGCGCCACACAGTACCTTTACCCTGGCTGAGATTGAGGGTTCAGGAGCCATCCAGCATATCTGGATGACAACCTATCCAGGCCACTGGCGACAATTGATCCTGCGCGCCTACTGGGATGGCGAAGAGGCCCCCTCGATCGAATGCCCCTACGGTGATTTCTTTGCCAGTGGTTGGGGTGAGCGCTGCAATATTAGCTCGCTACCCATCGCCGTCAATCCAGCTGGCGGCATGAACTCATACTGGGAAATGCCTTTCCGCCAGGGTGCACGCTGGACCATCGAGAACCTCAGCGATGCAGAGGCGGTCCTCTATTTTCAAATTACCTATACCTTGACCGAGGTCCCTGAGGATGCAGGCTATTTCCACACTCAGTGGCGGCGCAGTAATCCACTGGGCTATAAAGAGGTCCATACCCTGCTGGACAACGTCAAGGGCAGCGGACATTATGTGGGCACCTATCTGGCCTGGCAAGTCAATAATCGCGGCTGGTGGGGCGAGGGCGAGATCAAATTTTATCTGGATGGAGATCAGGAGTTCCCGACCATCTGCGGCACCGGGACCGAGGATTATTTTGGAGGGGCCTGGAACTTTGAGCATCCACAGGGTGAATATGGAACCTACTCCACCCCCTTCCTCGGACTCCCACAGGTCATCAAACCAGACGGACTCTATAGCAGCCAGCAGCGCTTTGGTATGTATCGCTGGCACATTATGGACCCGATCCGTTTTGATGAGGATCTGCGCGTAACCATTCAGGCGCTGGGCTGGCGTAGTGGTGGTCGCTATCTACCATTACAAGATGATATTGCCTCGGTCGCCTACTGGTACCAAAATGAACCCCATACACCCCATCCAGCCCTCCCCGAACTGGATGGACTGGAAATCATCTAAAACAGCACTGCTTAACGCGTCCACGGCGCTTTGCTTTCCTGGTTTGAGGTGGAGAGGCGGCTGGGATCGCCTCTCCACCTCAAACCAGGAAAGCATGATGTTATCTCAGAGTGCTCATGGCAATTTCAAACGTGCACGACGCTGGCGGGTCGCTTCGTATAATAGGATCGAGGTGGCGCAGGCAACATTAAATGAAGAGGCCGAGCCAGCCATAGGAATACTAACCACGGTATCGCACAACTCGCGATAGGCGGCACTCATCCCCCAGGTTTCATTGCCGACCACCAGCAAAGTCGGCTGCACAAAATCATGCTCAGTCAGCTCGCAATCACCTTTTTCATCGCTTCCCACCACATGGACACTCCCCAGTCGCTGCCGGATATTCTCGATCCAGGGCGACAACTCTTTTTGCGAAGGGAGACGCACCACAGGGAGCGCAAAGAAAGATCCCGTCGTAGCACTGATAGTCTCCGGATCATAGAGATCCACACTATGGCCAGTGATTACCATGCCATCCACCCCCAGGGCATCACACGAACGAATAATTGTACCCAGATTACCCGGACTAGAGGGACGATCGAAGACCACCACCAGCAGATCATCTTTCAACGGAATGCGCTCTAGATCATCCTCAGGCATCGTAACCAGGGCAATGAGCTCCGAAGGTTCAGCTTTATTGCTCAATTTAGCATGCAGGTACCAGGGCAATTCATAATGCACCTCAGCCTGCGAATCACGCAAAATATTTTCAGCCCAATCCGATAAAGGTTTATCGCGTGAATATAAGAAGGCGCGCACCGGCCATTTATACTGCAAAGCCTGATTAATGGGCCGCACCCCTTCAACAAAAAACTCCCGCTGCCGCAGCCGCTTCTCGCGCTTGCGCCGCAACGTCTCAGCATATTGAAAATCATTATTCTCAGAATGTATCTTAACAACACGTGGTCGTATACGCTGTTTCATCCCTTTACACACCCTCTCTCAATATGGCTGCCCATATCATACACTATCGCAACCCCAAAGCAAATTTGCTGGCTCTCCCCCACAAGGACGGAGAGAGTTTTTCTTTAATCATGCTGCACCTGATAAATTTTGCTTTAATTGTGCTGTTTCCGCTTATTTTTAATGAGGTGTGCTAAAAATGAGCACGGCGCATTTTTAGCACACCTCATTAAAAATAAGCGGGCGCGAATGCGCACGCCCACAAACACAAAAGTAGAGAAGCACCAGCCTCCCGGCTGATGCCTCTCTACTTCTCAAGTTCTTAAATTCTTAAGTTCTTATTCTACGTTGACCGGGAGGCCGGTTTTGGCTGATTCGATGGCAGCAAACATCAAGGCCAGTGTCTTGAGATTGTCTCTACCTGAGGTTTCAGGGATGCTGTTGGTATTGACAGCTTCGACAAACGCGGCCAGGCTACCAGAACGGTCCAGCGCCTCTAACGCAGGCAACTCAACGATATTCAGCTTGCTTTCGCCAAGTAAGCGTATCGCCGCTGCCTCGGGCAGCTCGCCACGACTGGTCCAGATCAATTCGCCCTTTTCGCCTTCCATGTGCCATTCGCCAGCCCAGTTGGTCTGGGGAGCGGTACTCACCCAGCTACCACGGTAGCTGACAACGGCACCACCATCAAACGTGATGGTCAAAGCACCTTCAGCAGGCTCATCATATTTGCTCCAGGGAGCATTCCAGGTTTTGCAAGTGACCTGTACTGGCTCCTGACCAATCACCAGGCGCATCAGATCGAAGTGGTGAATCGACATATCGGCCAGTAGAGGCTCCCAGATATGATAGTGGCGGTTCTCAGCCACCGGCGCGGTGTTATCATAGCGGCGGAAATCGATGTTGATACTACCAAGGCGACCGATTGTCTGGTCAGCAACCACTTTGGCCGCGGCCCGAGCCGCAGGCTCAAAACGATAATTCTGGCTGATCATTAAGATACGACCACGCTGCTCGGCCAGCTCTACTAATTCGCGGGCCTCGGCCACAGTAGGAGCAAATGGCTTCTCCATCAACACATGCTTATCAGCCAACAAGGCTGTGCGAGCACTGGGCACGTGACCCGGCAGGCTAGCCGTTACCAGCACAGCATCCGCCTCAACGGTCTTGAGTGCCTCATCCAGGGAAGTAAAACAACGCTCAGCAGGCAGTTCCAGACGCTCACGCGCCGCCTCCAGCGAAGGGGCGTCGATCTCAACCCACGCGGTAGTCTCGACATCTTCATTTTTAGCAACAACGGCACGGGCCCAATTTTGACCCCATCCACCAAGTCCAACCTGAATAATTCGTAGTGTCATGATTGTTATGATTCTCTCTAATTGCATTACAGCGAGGTAGCGATTAGTAAATCACTGTTGTGCCTGTGCACTGCTCGCCCAGTGAATATGACGATAGTTTCAAAAACAATCAACGGGGCCATTCACGTAGCTCAGCTGATTGCTATTAGGTGTGCCACTATTATCGCACCAAGCCCAGGCATTGTATAGACCTCAACCGATCTAAAAAGCAGGCATTATTTTCTTTGCCTGCCTTTTTAGATCGACAGATAATGCCCTAGCGGGTGAAGGCAGCGGGCACGCCCCATCTACGGTGATCATGCAACCGGTGGTTTTGGCGGATTTGGAGGAGGCCAGGAATGTAATCGATTGGGCGATATCGTCAGGGAAGATATTGACCAGCAGGGTCGTTCGCTTGCGGTAATATTCATCCAACTGGTCTGGCTTAATTCCATAGGCTGCGGCGCGCTCGTTGCGCCAGCGCGAGCTCCAGATGGTCGATCCTTGCAATACTGCATCGGGCAGGACAGAGTTGACGCGGATACCGAACTCGCCGCCTTCGGCAGCAATACAGCGGGCCAGGTGGGCCTCGGCGGCTTTGGCAGTGCTATAAGCGGCCGCGTTTTTCCCGGCATAGACGGCGTTTTTCGAAGTAATAAAGACCATACTGCCACCGGTACCCTGGGTTTTCATCAGGCGGAAGGCTTCGCGGGCAACCAGAAAATAGCCGGTGGCCAGGATGTTGATATTGAAATTCCAGTCCTTCAGTGAGGTTTCATCAAATGGGCTGGAGGCGGCAATGCCGGCGTTGTTCACCAGGTGGTCTACTCCACCATAAGCTAAAATTGTTTCGGCAAAACTAGCAATAACAGCATTTTCATCAGTGACGTCGACCTTGACAGAGAGGGCACGGCCCTCACCATATTTAGCATTAAGTTCATCAGCAACCTTCTGTGCCCCTTCCAGGTTGATATCGGCCAGGACTACATGGGCGCCTTGATCGAGGAAATGGCGCGCGGTAGCACTACCAATACCACCCGCGCCACCAGTAATCAGGACTACCTGGCGTGAAAATTCGGCTTCGGGCGGCTGCAAGGTCAGTTTGTAGAGTTCCAGGGGCCAGTACTCGATGGCGTAGGATTCTGCGGCATTCAACGAGGTGAAAGTTCCCAGGGCCTCGGTTCCCTTCATGACAGAGATGGCCCGCTGGTATAGGGCATCGCTGATCTGCGCCAGCGCGCGCGATTTTCCAGTATTGATCATGCCGACACCAGGGATCAAAATGACACGTGGGGCTGGCGTGGTCATAGTATCGCTAACACTTTTGTGTTGCTGGAAATACTCTACATAATCCTGCTTATACGCGGCAATGCCAGCTTTGACCTGCTCGATCAGGCCCGCTCCATCTTCGGCCCGGGGGCTCCAATCGACAAACAATGGTACACGCTTGGTATGGACTAAGTGATCGGGACAGGCGGCACCGATCTGGGAGAGTTGGGCTGCATTGGCGCTGTTAACGAACTGGAGAATTTCAGGACTATCATTATAGGTGGTCAGCATGCGTTGCTCGCGGCTGACTTCCCCACGGATTACGGGAAGGACCTGGACCAGCAGGTTGCGCCGCTCTTCGGCTGAGAGGGATTGGTATTTCTGGCCACCAAAGAGGGGTTGGTTGCGCGCGGCGGCCTGCGCTTCAATATAGCGCTGAGCCTCGTTGATAATCGAGATGGTATGGAAATAGCATTCTTCACTGGTATCACCCCAGGTCACCAGGCCATGTTTCTCCATCAGGACCAGTTCGGCGTTGGGATTACTGCTTACCGCGTCGGCGATCATCTTTGATAATGAAAAACCTGGACGGATATAAGGGACCCAGACAAAACGGTCGCCATAGATCTGTTGGGCGAGCTCTTTGCCACCTTCAGTACAACACAGGCTGATGATGGCGTCTGGATGGGTATGATCAACGTGCTTGTATGGTAAGAAGGCATGCAAGAGCGTCTCGATCGAAGGACGAGGATGTTTCGCATCTAACATGCAGTGTCCCAGATAAGCGACCATATCTTCGTCGGACATCTGCTCGCGCTCTAGCAGTGGATGAATGTCCTCCAAATTGAGGGCAGTAAAGTGCCGGGCCTCCATGGTTGCCAGGTCAGAGCCGCTGCCTTTTACCCATAAGACCTCCGCATCCCGGCCACGAAAATCCTTTTCGACCGTCTTAATTGAGGTGTTGCCACCACCCCAGTTGGCTACTGAGCGATCACTGCCCAGTAGATGAGAGCGATAAACCAGCTCTTCCAGAGCCGTATGGGCCTGCGCCGCTGCTGCTTTGTCCCAGGCATTTGTTACCATGTGCGTCTCCTTCTTCATACAAAAGTAAAAATAGTTCTGTGCATAAAAATAATCGGGCTGTGCTCAAAAATAAAATGGATCACAGTGCTCATACCCCAGCCCATTTGTTTCGTTTTATTTCATTTCGATACTTTTTGTAGCCATTTGACAACCACATTGGTTTCAAATCGCACACTTATTGGGTACCATATTAACCGCATCTTTGTCAAGTGACATTTCGTTCTTTTCTTGTACACAATTTCACGCGAGCTTTATTCTTTTATTTTGTTGTTGCACTTTCTTATGTTAACAACCTGGAATCTTACGTCAGCCCGAAGAGAAAGAGGGCATCTGTAGTGGGGATTTGAGGGGTAAAAATGTTGGGAACCCAACTTTTGCCCCTGCCATTCTCGAAAAAAATAGTGTACACTGCTCTTTAAATAGAGGCTCAGTGTATAAGCCTGGGCGTAAAATAGCATTAGAAGGACGGTTAGAGCATAATGCCCCGAACCAAGATAGGTATCATCGGTTGTGGCAAAATTAGCGGCATTTACCTGGAAGCCGGTAAACATTTTGAGAATATAGAGGTCGCCGCCTGCGCGGACATTGATATGAATCGTGCCCGCAGCCAGGCTGCTGCATATGGTATTCCTCGGGCATGTACAGTCGAAGAGATCCTGGCCGATCCCGAGATCGAAATTATTGTCAATCTTACGATTCCAAAGGTTCATGCCGAAGTGGCGCTGGCCGCGATTGAGGCTGGTAAATCTGTTTACGGCGAGAAGCCCCTGGCCGTTAATCGCGCGGAAGGCCGGCAGATTTTAGCTGCGGCCCGGACAAAAGGGGTGCGTGTAGGGAGTGCGCCCGATACGTTCCTGGGGGGCGGCCTGCAGACCTGCCGCAAATTGATCGATGACGGAGCGATTGGTGAGCCGGTCTCGGTCAGTGCCGCGATGCTGTGCCATGGTCATGAGAACTGGCATCCAGATCCTGAGTTCTACTATCAGCCAGGGGGTGGTCCACTTTTTGACATGGGACCTTATTATTTGACGGCCCTCGTTTCAATGCTTGGTCCAATTCGTCGGGTTACCGGATCGGCGCGGGTAACCTTCCCTGAACGGGTCATTACCAGCCAGCCTAAAAATGGCCAGAAGATCCAGGTCAAGACACCTACCCATATTGCGGGCGTGATGGATTTCGCGAGTGGCGCGGTGGGGACATTGGTGACCAGTTTCGATGTCTGGGCAGCCAATATCCCTTTAATCGAAATCTATGGAACGGAGGGCACATTGAGTGTGCCAGATCCAAATAGCTTCGGTGGGCCGGTCAAAATCTGGACCTTAAAAGATCGACAGTGGCACGATGTTGAGCTGACCCATGGCTATACTGAGAACAGTCGTGGATTAGGCGTGTCTGATATGGCCCAGGCACTGCGCAGCGGTCGAGCACACCGGGCCAATGGAGAGCTGGCCTATCATGTGCTGGATGCGATGCAAGCTTACCTGGATGCCTCGCTTGAGAATAAACATATTGAGCTGGAAAGCAGCTGTGAACGCCCTGCAGCCTTGCCCGTCGGGCTGGCCAATGGACAAATAGATCATTAGTAGATCGATAAAAGTATATGTGCACTGACGTGCCCGAACTTATTTTATTGTGTGTTACAGAAAATATGCTGCGCATATTTTCTGTAACACACAATAATCTTTAAAAGAGCTTAGAGCGGTAGGGCTTCGTATAAACGCCATTCGGGATTGAGTTCGATCTGGCCATAGGGTTTTTCGCCGGCGGCGCCTGAGCGCAAACCGATGCGCGTTTTTTTGCCGTCGACCAGCACCCAGAGATCGTTGCGATAATCGTAGGAACAATCCTGCAACCAGCTGGTTTGCGCGTCTACTTCCGCTTCAATCGTACCTTTAAGTCCTTTAATATTTACCAGCAGTCCACGTCCACGGCCGGTGTCGGCAATGGTGACGTAGTCTTCATTGAGAATACGCACCGAATGTGGATGATCCAGCCCATCGAGGACGACCTGCCAGTTACCACTTTCACGGTCGATGGCGATGACCGTTCCCTGGTGGAAAAGGGTGGCCAGGATCGTGCCATTGGGTAGCTCGGATACAGAGTTGACGTGTGTGGTCTGGGCTAAGGTACCAAATTTGACGCCGCGATAATCTTCATCTTTATTAAGATAGCGGGGCTCTCCATTTGGTGTCAGCTCAAAACCGTGCTCGACGGCCCACCAGTCCCAGAGGCGCTCTCCGTTCGGCGAGAACTCAACGATGACATCCAGGCCTGTACTGGCTACCAGGTAACCACGCTGGCTACGCGATAGGGAGTGCAATAAGTTAAAGGAAGGTAGACTAATTGTTGGAGACGCTACTAAGGAGAGGTCGCGCGCTACACGGTGTACGTCATACATGGTCGCGACAAGAAAGCCATCGTCTGCTGGCACTATACCTGCGGGCATCGACATATCCCGGGTGGCCTTGATCTCGCCTTTGTCGTTGAGTAAGCAGAGTAAACCACCCTGATCCTCCTTCGGCTTTTGCAGGCTACCCAGTACAGTGACGGGACATTCGGTCTGTTGCTCTTCCTGCGACTGCTTGTTGGCGGCCCAGTGATTTTTCAACAAAGAATGCTTCGTCGAGATGCAACTCAGGAGAAAATCCATGTGTTTACTCCTTACATATTTCCATGTAATTCAATGTCCAATTGCCATAAAAAGGTTGACAGAGTGATCCTCTGGCCTTATAGTAAATACAACTACTAGTTTGTTGATCTACTATATCAACATAATTGCTTGAAATGCAAGGATAAATCTGCCATATTTGACAGTATAAAGCGACTATAAGGGGATTTTTGTTTGGTGGTTGTTTTGCCGCCTGCGGCGGCGGGGAGGGAAGAGGGGATGGGCGGGGGCACAGCCCCCGGGCCCCCAGTCAAGGGGCTGGCCGCCCCTTGCATCCCCGCTCCTCGCCTGCGGATGCGGAAGAGAGAAGCGGAGACGCAGTCAAGGGGCTGGCCGCCCCTTGCATCCCCGCTCCTCAGTTTTTTTTACATCTCAAAGGAGATACGATGAGCACACCCGATCAGGATAAGAGCACGGAAGAAAAAACTCTCTTACACCTTGGCCCTGGTGAAGGTAGTAAGGTGGAACACATTAAGATTGAGAGTAATTATCTGCATGGACAGATTGTAGAGGAGTTGGCGCAGGATACTCCGCGTTTTACTGAGGATCAGGTGCAGCTCATTAAGTTCCATGGGATGTACCAGCAGGAGGATCGGGATGCGCGCCAGGCTCGTAAGGCGGCGGGAGCGGAGAAGGCGTATCAGTTTATGATCCGTTCGCGTATTCCGGGTGGGGCTTTGACGGCTGAGCAGTACCTGGTGCAGGATGATTTGTCGGAGCGCTATGGCAATCATACGATGCGCATTACGACACGCCAGAGTTTTCAGCTACATGGTATCCTTAAGGGCGATATCCATGCGACGATCCATGGCATTAATGAGTCGCTGCTATCGACGCTGGCTGCCTGTGGCGATGTGAACCGCAATGTGATGGCCTGTCCGGCGCCCGTTTCCACGCGTGCCCAGGCTCAGATTCAGGAAGTTGCGAATAAGCTGGCATTACACCTGGCACCTAAGAGTTCGGCCTATCATGAGATCTGGGTAGATGGTGAGAAGGTACATTCCAGTGAGGAGGCGGAAGAGGTTGTTGAGCCGATGTATGGTCAGACCTATCTGCCCCGCAAGTTTAAAATCGGGGTGGCCTATCCCGGCGATAACTGTGTCGATGCCTTTACGCAGGATATTGGCTTTGTGGCCCGCGTAGAAGACGAGCAGCTGGTTGGCTTTACAGTGGTCATTGGTGGCGGCATGGGTTCTACACATGGTAAGAAAGAGACCTTTCCGCGCCTGGCCAATCCTTTCGCCGATGTGACAGTCGAGCAGGTGCTTAAGGTGGCTGAGACGATCATTACGGTGCAGCGCGACTATGGCGATCGCACCAATCGTCGCCATGCGCGTATGAAGTATGTGGTTGAGGAGCGCGGCATTCCCTGGTTTCGTCAGCAGGTGGAGGAGCGCCTGGGCTATACGCTGAGCGATCCTAGCGAGGTGCATTTCCACGATGTGGATCACCACCTTGGCTGGCACCAGCAGGCAGATGGGAACTGGTTCCTGGGGCTGCATATTGAGAATGGTCGCTTGAAGGATACTGAGACGCAGCGCTTAAAGAGTGGTCTGCGCGCGGTGATCCAGGAGTTCAGCCCCAATGTTCGTCTTACGGGTCAGCAAAATATTCTGCTGATCGATATTCCAGAGGAGAAACGAGAGGCCCTGGAGGCGCGTCTACAGGAATTCGGGATCGCCACCGATCCGGCTGCCGCAGGCGCTTACCGCTATGCTATGGCCTGTCCCGCGCTGCCAACCTGTGGATTGGCGGTGGCCGAGGCCGAGCGTGCACTGCCCGGTGTAGTAAAGCTGCTGGAGTCCAGCCTGACCGAACTGGGACTGGATAGTGAGAAGATCAGTTTCCGCATGACGGGCTGCCCGAATGGGTGTGCGCGACCGTACATGGGTGATGTTGGTTTTGTTGGGCGCTCCAAAGATCTTTATAATGTGCATCTCGGCGGCGACTGGCAAAATACACGCCTCA
Source organism: Dictyobacter kobayashii (assembly GCF_003967555.1). Classification (GTDB taxonomy): domain Bacteria; phylum Chloroflexota; class Ktedonobacteria; order Ktedonobacterales; family Ktedonobacteraceae; genus Dictyobacter; species Dictyobacter kobayashii. The sequence goes on along the minus strand of NZ_BIFS01000001.1, from coordinate 3,892,310 downwards.
ATACGATCTATGCTCAGAATGTCAATGTGAAAGATATTCCAGGACTGCTGCACCCACTCTTTGTGCTATGGCGCGATGAGCGCCAGAGTGGTGAGGGCTTTGGAGATTTCTGCCATCGCCTTGGCGTTGAGCAACTTAAAGAGCGTACGGCGGCACAGGCAACCACAAGGTAAGGGACTATGCCAAACTACTATCCCATTATGCTGGATGTGCGCAACCGACCAGTACTGGTCGTAGGGGCAATGCGGTCGCGGCTGAGAAGGCCGCGGCCCTCAGTGCCGCCGGAGCGCATGTCACGGTACAGAATCCAGAGTTTTGCGAAGAGTTGCATGATCTGGCGCAGCAGCCGAATGTGAGCTTGCGCTATAAGGCCTATGAGCCTGGCGATCTGGCGGGAGCTTTTGTGGTAGTAGCGGCGGCAACCTATGAGCCCGAACTGACGGAAGCGATCTGGCACGAAGCCCAGCAAAACAATCAACTGGTAAATATCGTCGATGTCCCCGCACGCTGCAACTTTATTGTCCCCTCGATCCTGCGTCGCGGCCAACTGACCATCTCCGTCTCCACAGAAGGGCCAGTCCCAGCCTGGCAAAACGTATCCGCCAGCGCCTCGAAGAGCTCTTTCCGGCAGAATACGCAGCCTATATGCGCCTGGCAACGATCGCGCGTGCCTATCTACGCCAGGGCGGGCTGAGCTATGCACAGCGGGATGATTTCTTCGGGGAGTTCTTTGCCTCGGATATCCTGGACCTGCTCATTGAGCAGGATGAGGTTGAGGCGCTGGCCAGCACTGTGCGTTTACTCCGTCGCTACCAGGTCGATATCTCCGTGTCGAACATTATCCATGATATGAAAGAGGCAGAGGCACAGCATGAGCACTCCCACTGATTCTGCTTTTCAGACCCACAACACCATACCAACCGAGGTCAATGATGACTCTGCCGCTGCAGCCAATCCATCGGGAAAAGTCTATTTGATCGGGGCGGGTCCCGGCGATCCAGAATTGATGACGGTCAAGGGCCTGCGCTACCTGCGCAGCGCTGATGTCGTGCTCTATGATCGCTTGATCAATCCTAATCTACTAAAAGAGGCACGGCCTGATGCCAATTTAATCTATGTTGGCAAGGGACCCGGCTGCCATACGATGCCGCAGGAACAGATCAATACCATCCTGGTGAACCAGGCGCTCCAGGGCTTAACCGTGGCTCGCCTGAAAGGGGGGATCCCTTTGTTTTTGGGCGTGGTGGTGAAGAGGCGTTGGCATTGACCGAGGCGAAGATCGCTTTTGAGATTGTGCCCGGCATTACATCGGCCATCGCTGTGCCGGCCTATGCTGGTATTCCGGTGACCCACCGCGACTATACGACATCCTTCACGGTGGTGACGGGACATAAAGGTCGCTCGTCTTCGCCGGCTGTAAACTGGGAGGCGCTGGCCCGGCTGGGCGGGACGTTGATCGTACTCATGGGCGTTAAGGCCCTGCCGGATGTAACACGGCGCTTGATACAGGGAGGACTGGACCCCACGACGCCGGCGGCGGTGATTCAGGAAGGGACCACGCCCAACAGCGAATGGTGACGGCTCCCGTGGCTGAGATCGCGGAGCGGGCTGCCGAGGCGGAACTGGATGCGCCGGCCCTGACTATTATCGGCTCGGTGGTTAGTGTAGGAGAGGCTCTGGCCTGGTATCAACAGGCACACAGCTCTCAAGAAGCCGAATAAGTAATTTTGCCTACTTGCTCGCATATCACTTGATCTATGTGATACACTGATAGAAAGTACATAAGTCCTGTTACGACGTTGTGATGGGGCTTGTGTCTTTAGACCGTCTCGCCGCTCTTCTATTTAGCATCCGCTATGCTACCCCCCGCCAAAAATTCTACGCGCACACATTTCCTCATGCATCACACTGTTAAAGTATTGTACATACGTGACACTTTTTCTGCTATCTTCTCGTATGATACATAAACCACCAGCAAGCTATATGGATAGTAAAGTTCTCAACATTTTAACCAATTTAACAACTGCTTAACATTTAGATAACATAGAAACACTACAATGAGTGAGGGATAGTTGTGTTCGTTAAACCTATCCTAATGGAAATGTTAACAAGGAGACGACAATTTTATGATCGTCGAAGATAAGTCGGTAGATACGCATTCGACAAGTAGTGCCCATACGCACTCTGTGCTAGAACAATTAGATAACAGCACGCTCTCTGGCTTTCATTTAAAAGCTATGATCACTTCAGGCATGGGATTCTTTACAGATGCCTATGATCTTTTTATTATTGGTGTTGCCCTCGCTATCCTGACACCTCTGTGGCACCTCAATACATTTGAAGTGTCTCTTATTGGCAGCACATCCCTGATTGCGGCAGCACTCGGCTCTATCATCTTCGGTCGCATTGCAGATTTCGTTGGTCGGAAGGCCATCTATGGCTTTACCTTGATTGTCCTGGCCATTGGGGCCATCGCTTCAGCACTGGCACCTAACCTGATCTGTCTGCTAATCTTTCGCTTTATCCTGGGACTGGGCATCGGCGGAGATTATCCTTTGAGTGCGACACTGATGAGCGAATATGCTAATCGCAAAGATCGTGGTAAGTTGATTACGATGGTCTTCTCGATGCAAGGCGCTGGCCTGGTGCTGGCACCGCTGATCGCCATTGTGCTACTCAGCATACACCTGAATAATGATCTGGTCTGGCGCTTGATGCTGGGTATCGGTGCTGTTCCTGCATTGGCAACCTTCTATCTGCGTCGTCAGATTGCTGAAACCCGCGCTTCTCGCTGGCAATGAATGGCGATGTTGACGCAGCCACACGTACCATCGGGCAGGTCATTGGTTCTCCTAGTGACCCTCGGGTACAGGAAAAAAAGATTGAGAGCAGCGAGAGAAAGAAAAGCCAGAAGAAAAAATCCTGGCTCTACCTGCTCTTCACCCCTCGCTACTTGAAATGGTTAATCGGTACCGCCGGTACCTGGTTCTTGTTGGATATCGCTTACTACGGTACTACTATCTCAAGTCCTCTAGTTCTTAAGTTGCTCAATCCTCATGCGCAACTGATTACTAATACCTTCTATACATTGATCATCTTCCTGGTGGCGGCTGTACGGGCTATATCCTGGCCGCTTTTACGATCGACCGCCTGGGGCGCAAATGGATCCAGTGCGTTGGCTTCGGTGTAATGGCGATAGCCTACCTGCTGCTGGCTTTTGTGCCACAGCTTACCACGATCACCGCCCCATTCCTGCTAGCTTATGGTGTAAGCTACTTCTTCACCGAGTTTGGTCCGAACGTGACCACCTTCGTGTATCCAGCCGAGATATTCCCGGTGATGGTACGCAGTACGGCTCATGGCCTGGCTGCAGCCCTCGGTAAAGTTGGCGCCTTCATTGGTGCCCTGGCCTTCCGGTCATCCTGGCACAATATAAGCTGCCGGGAGCGATGCTGGTCGCGGGCATTGTCTCAGTCCTGGGACTCATCCTGACGGTGTTCACACTGCCTGAGCCCAAAGGACGCTCCCTTGAAGAGATCTCTGAGGAACACACCCTATTCAGCAAATAATAAAAACCAGAACAAAACGAGGATCAACGATCGCTGATCCTCGTTTTGTTCTGGTTGGTTTAAGATTAGAAGCGCACGGGTAGTAGCCAGCGTAGGAGTGGAAGGATCTGTTGAATGACTGCCAGGTGGTCATAGTAGCCACGCTGCTCGACAATCAGGCCCTCTTCAAGTTTGAAGACGCTGACACCATCCACCTGGAAGGGTCGCGAGAGCCAGCCTAACCAGGGTTTTCGGCCCGGTACCGGACTCTGGCCATGGGTGGTCCAGCTAACAACTGCTCTCTTTTCGCTGCTGCAGATATATTCGGTTGGCGTGTAGGTAATGGTGGGCATCGTTTGAAAGCGCTGTACAAACCAGTCTGTGATGGCCTGTTTGCCACGACGTGGATATTTCATACCCGCATCATAGAGTTCGGCATCTTCACGATAGAAGGCGACAATTGCCGCCACATCATGTGCATTGAAGGCCGCGATCCATTGCGGGGCCGGTGACTGAATGGTGTTACCTGGCTGATTTTCATCAATGATAGACATAGTTTTCCCCTCTCCAGTATTTTTTTCTTTATACCATATGCCGGGGCGCACTGGGCATTGCACTTGCTCTGGCTGAGAAACTTTCAGCGTAAACCACTCGTATCAAATAAGAATCGCGCCTGAACGACAACATCAGTTAGCTCTATACAAGCTTATCCACATAAAAAGAGCGCGGCTACTGGTAAGGCGATATCAAAATTTAACAAGATAAGGGAAAAGCTGAGGTGGAAGGGATTTCTCCATCATTAACGCTACTACACTAGAGGAGGTACTTCGTGGATCAAAATAAAGAGAAGCTGGAAAAAGTAAATGTTGAGCCGATCTCGGCCCAGGAAAAGCAGCATGAGAAAAAAGAGATAATGGATGCGGCAAAGCGGGCTTCTAAAGGGGCCAGCGCTAAATCTTCAGCGGGCGATGAACTGGATGGCGTGGAGACCATTTCACGCGAGCAGGCAATGGACGAGATGAGGAAGGCGGCCCAAAAGGTCAAGAATGCAAATAAGCGTCAGGCATAAATTATTCAAGCGCTGAACAGGCACCCGCGGATCTGTCGAACTCGATAGACGGCGGGTGCTTTTTTGTTACTGCGAGTATTATTTTTTATAGACACCTATTTGAACCTATCCAGTAACTCAGATACCACAAGTTCAGGTGACACAATAGGACATGGCGACCAGATAGGTGGCACTTAGGGTATGGGAGATGCCAATTCGGAGGCCAAAATGGTACAGTAATATGGTAGAGCATTCTATCTACCGAGCGCTAGCGTGGATTGGCTTGCACCAAACACACAGTATCCGGTCGGCAAGATCTTATGTTTCTTAATCCTGGTCCCATAGAATGGTATAGTGAAAACGTATAGTATAGTGTTCGTACAGTTTCTTCTGCTTCTTTCTTCAAAGAATTTATTTATAAAATTTATAAGCCGCCTGCGTAGAACCAGAATTAGCGTAGCAATGTTAAGGGGAGGCAACCATTGACCACTTCGATAGATCGCTGGATCGATGATGCAACATTTCATGAAGATGTAGATTATATAGAGTCGCTCTGGCAACAGCGGCCTCTTGGCACGCTCGAGTTGCCACTCATCGATATCGGTAGGGGTGAGCCGCTCGTCTTTGTGCCAATCCTTGAACAGCTTGAATTTGTCTATTCGCGCCAGGTGCGCAAGATGAGTCAGTCGCGACGCGTAATCCTCTATCGGCGCCAGGAGATGCGCACGAAGCCGTTTGGCCCCAATGATCGGGCGGAAGAGCTGCGCCAGGTACTGGATGGACTGGGATTAGAGTGCCCGGACCTGGTGGGGCATGGGGACGCGGCCATGGTGCTCTTTGAGTTCGCGCTGCGCTATCCACAGCGCTGCCGTTCGTTGACGATCATTGCGCAGGGGGCCGACTACCGCATCTCCCCACATCCCTTTATCTGGTTCTTGCATGAGCTATTCTATCGCCTACCGGTGGAATATGTACTACCGGCCCCTTTCTTGCGCGCCAATGTTATCAACTACATCATGTCGCACAGTATGGATAACCACACGATCCCCTCGCTACCACGCCACTTGATTGAGGAGCAGTTCAGCAAAATCTCTCAATGGCCTTTTGTCTATAAATGTTCGGTCCTCCCTATCATCCACAATTTCGATATCCGCAAGCGCCTCAGCGGCCTGACCATGCCGATCTTACTGATTAATCGCACCGATGACGCCCTATCGCCGGAAGCAAAAACGCGCTGGCTGGCTAAACACTTACCTAATTGTGCGGGCTATCACGTCGTTTCTGGTAGGGAACGTTTCTTTATGTATTCTCGCGCAGAGACAGTGACTCCACTAATGGAAGCGTTCCTGGCAGCAAGAAATACGAGAAGAGGTTCACTCAAGCAGCTACAGCAATAAAACAAGGGAGAAGCAAATGGATGCAACCCTGATCGAGCCATTACGGCGTGTGGTAATTACCGGGCTGGGCGTGATCGCCCCGAATGGCATTGGAAAAGAACCGTTCTGGCAATCCTGCCTGGCTGGGCGCTCAGGGCTGCAGCGCATCACACGCTTCGATGCCAGTCGTTTACCATCTCAGGTAGCCGGCGAGGTAAACGCTTTTGAGCCACTTGAACTGGGCCTGACCCCCTATGAGATCGCTGAAATGGATCGAGCCACGCAGTTTGCGCTGGCCGCCGCTAATCTGGCCCTGGAAGATTCCGGGATAACACCATATCTGACGGCCGCTATCCGTGAACGGACGGGGGTAATGATGGGGTTGGCACTGGCCAACCTGGAAGAGGGTGAGCGACAATGGGCCCGTATGACAGACCAGGGAGCGCACTCTCCCCAACTGGTCTCCTCTGAACCCTTGCCTTCGAGCCTGTTGATGTCACATGCGGCCGCCAGTAGTATTGCGGCCCACCACCATTTGCATGGTCCCAATCTGGTGATTGCTACCGGCTGTTCGGCTGGCGCGGATGCGATCGGGCAGGCTTTCTGGGCCATTCAGGAGCAGCAGGCAGAGCTCATGCTGGCCGGCGGGACAGATGCGGCCATTAGCTATGCGGTAATGGATGTTTTTTGCGTGATGGGGGCGCTCAGTACCAGTTATAATGAGACACCGACGCGGGCCTCACGACCCTATGATCGGGAGCGCGATGGCTTTGTAATGGCCGAAGGTGCCGGTGTCCTGCTATTGGAAGAGCGCGCACATGCCCTCGCCCGGGGAGCCCATATCTACGCTGAGATCCTGGTGTTTAGCTCAAATAGCAATGCCTATCATATGACCTCTTTGCCACCGGCTGGCCAGCCACTACAACAACTCTTGCGCCAGACTATGGAGGAAGGAGAGATTACGCCGCGCGAGCTCGACTATATTAATGCCCATGGCAGTTCTACCCTTCCCAATGAGCGGGCGGAGACGGCTGCTTATAAAGCGGTACTGGGAGAGTATGCGGACCGCATCCCGATCAGTGCCACTAAATCTATGATTGGTCATAGCCAGGGGGCGGCCAGCGCCATTGAGACAGTCATTACTGCCCTGGTACTGGATCGGCAGATTCTTCCTCCCACTATCAATCAGGAGGTACCCGATCCTGATTGTGATCTGGATTATGTGCCCAATAGTGCCCGTCCGGCCAGGGTGAGGTTGGCATTGACACATTCCAGTGGCTTTGGCGGGTCAATAGCGCCTTATTGTTAGGACAAGCGAATTGGGATGGGTTGCATGAATAAAAGACAACGAAGGCGCGTGGTGATCAGCGGCCTGGGTGTGGTAGCTCCTAATGGCATTGGGCAGGAGGCATTCTGGCAGGCTACCAGCGCGGGCGTCTCGGGGATCAGTGCGCTACACTACGAGGGTGAGTTGCCGATCCGCATGGCGGGCGTGGTGCATAATTTTCTGGCTGAAGATTATATTGAGCGCAAGCTGACCAATCGCACGGATCGCATGACCCATTTTGCGTTTGCCGCCATTCAGGAGGCGCTGCAGGATGCCAGTTTACACCTTGAGCAGGAAAATCCGGGGCGTGTGGGGGCGGTAATTGCCAATACGATGGGGGGCATCGACTTTGTCATGCAGCAGTTGCAGACGCTCTATACACGCGGGCCGCGCTTTATGAGCGCGTACACGGCCATCGCCTGGCTGCATGTGGCTACAATCGGACAGACGGCTATCCGCCATAATATCCAGGGCTACTGCAAGACACCCGTTAACGACACAACCGGTGGACTCGATGCCCTGGGTATGGCCTATCAAGCCATCCAGCGTGGCACGGCGGATGTGATCATTGCCGGTGGCTGTGAGGCCTTTCTTAATCCTTTTATCCTCCTCATCCTGGCGCAACAGAGCCAGTATGTTACCGGCGATGATCCTGCTGGCTATCGTCCTTTTGACCGTCGTGGCAGTGGTATGATGCTGGCCGAGGGCGCAGGAATCTGCATTCTTGAGGAATATGAGCATGCCCGGGCGCGTGGAGCGACTATCTATGGTGAAGTGCTTGGTTATGGGCAGGCCAACGATGCCCACGGCTTGCAACCGCCATCTGAAGATGGTATACGCTATGCCAGGGCTATCTGCCAGACTATCCAGGCCGGTAATATCGATCTTGAAGAGGTGGCCTATTTGAGCCTGGATGGTCGTGCCCTGCCAGCCTCGGACCGTGGGGAGAGCGAGGCGCTGCACCTGGTCTTTGGTTCACAGCTACCCCATATTCCCGCCAGCGTGCCGCGCAGTATGTTTGGGCATAGCTATGCGGCGGCCGGCGCCATCGACACGATCACGGCCCTGCTGGCCTTGAAACATGGCCGCGTTCCCCCTACCATGAACTGCGAGGAGTTTGATGCACACCATGAGTTCCACCTGGTGCGGGATAAAGCCTACCACCTGCCCACATCCCCGGAGCATGAACGGCCAGGGATAGCCATTGTGGGTGGACGGGGTACAGGAGGGACCAACGTCGCGCTGGCAGTACGGAAAGGGGTCTAGTGGTGCGGGTCGCTATAATTGGGGCGGGCCCCACGGGTCTGACAGCCGCCAACCTGCTGGGCCTGGCAGGCATCGAGACGTTGCTGCTGGAACGCAATACAACGATCAGTGAGCAGCCACGGGCAATTACCATCGATGACGAGGGGCTGCGTATCTGCCAGGCCATGGGATTGGCGGACGAGGTGTGCGCCCATGCGCTACTCAAGCGTGAGGCCCACTATGTCTCAGGGGGCCGCTACCTGGCCAGGATCGCCCCGACGCAGCAACCCTATGGCTATCCTCAGATCTCGACCTTCCACCAGCCAACTTTAGAGGCCATCTTTTTACAGGGACTGGATCGCTTCCCCTGTGTGCAAGTTAGCTTTGGCCAGGCGGTCGAGTCATTCACCCAGGATGAGCATGGTATCAGCCTGTGCCTACGCGACCAGCATGACGCCTCATCCCAGCTTATCAACTGTGATTATGTGCTGGCCTGCGATGGTGGACGTAGCAAGATACGGCAGCAGCTCCAGGTTTTGCTGCGTCCACCGCGCTTGCGCGAGCTGCTGCCGCTTCAGACATCAGGACAGCCAAAGCCCCCCGAAGCAGCCATTATCGGCGACGCCAGCGCACACAGCGCTGGCTGGTGGTGGATACCATTGACCACGAAGATAGTGCGACGGCCCCGATTATCTTCTTCTGCAATCCGGCTCGGCCAGCGGTTACCGTGCCAGCTCCGAATGGAGGGCGGCGCTGGGAGTTTATGTTGCAGGCCGATGAGCACGAAAAGGACCTGCTGGATGATGCTGCGATCGTGCGTTGCATCCGGCAAGCCCTGCAGACACTGCCAGCCTCGTCACCGGCCAGACAAGCAGGGGAGTCAATACACATCCTGCGTAAGACGGTATATACCTTCCATGCTACGCTCGCTACGACCTTCAGGGCGGATCGCATCTTTCTGCTCGGGGATGCGGCGCACCTGATGCCGCCCTTCGGGGGACAGGGTATGAACAGCGGGCTGCGCGACGCCTACAATCTGTGCTGGAAGATCGCGTTGCTAGGGCAACAGGATACCTCCCCACGGTTGCTGGAGAGCTACCAGCAGGAGCGCCAGCCACACGTCACCCAGATGATCTACTTCTCAGCTTCGCTCGGGGCCATCATCATGCCCACTCAGAGAGCGCTGGCCCTCCTGCGTGACTGCGCCTTCATAAGTATCCAGCGGAGCAAGCCCCTGCGACGCTGGCTGGCAGAGATGGAGGTCAAGCCCCGACCAGTCTATCGGGCAGGCTTCCTCCTCTCGGGCAGAAGCAGTGGTCAGCTGCTCCCACAACCCATGGTCACCAGCGCCAACGGGCAGCGCCTGCCGCTGGATCAGCTCATAGAGGGACGTTTTTGTGTCTTCACACTATATGAAAAGCAGGCTGAGATAAGTGACAGGTTTCAGGGAGCGCTCTGGCAGCGGCTCAAGCTCCAGCAGATCTGCCTCTGCCCTACACAGGAGGCCCTGGAGCTGGCAAAGGCAAACCTGCCAGCCCACATAAGCTTGATCGTCGATGAGAGTGGCCAGTTGGGCCGGCTATGGCGCCATCATCCCAACCAGCTTCTCCTCACGCGCCCGGACTGCTATATCCTGGCCGCTTTCCACAGCTCTCAACTGGCCAGCATCGAAGGCCAGTTGGAGCGCTACCTCTTCCCCACTATCTAATCAGCCAGCAGACGCTGGTAGAGATCATCCTGCCGGGCAACGGCCTGGCGATAGATCTCGCCAGTCTGGTGATCGGGCCGGATCGGGTCCATGACAGCGGGCTGGAGTTTAGCCAGGTCCGGAATAATTCCCATGGCTTCCAGGGCGAGCAAGGCGGCTCCACGGGCCGAGGCTTCTTGTTCACGCGAAGGATAGATGGCAGTGTCAGTGGTGTCTGCGATGATCTGGCACAAGAGATGCGAGTGGAAAAGGGCTCCTCCACTGGCCATCAGACGGTGGTCCGATGGCTGCATATGCAGGGCCTGCAGCAACTGGCCGTGGATGACGCTGAGGCGATAGGCAAGGGACTCCATGCCCGCACGCAGGATCTCTTCGGGAGCGGTATGGATGGAGATGCCTGAGATGGTCATGTGGGCCTCGGCATGCCAGCCAATACTGCGCTCACCCGAGATAAAGGGAAGGATGGTGAGGCCATGACTGTCGGGTTTCAGGGCGGCGACTTTGGGCTCGGCTTCTTGCAGGGTAGGCAATTTGAAGGAGTTGGTGAGCCACGCCAGCAGGTTGCCTCCTTCGCTCATAGCTCCGCCCAGGATGGCGCGTTTAGCGTCGATGAAGTAGAGCCAGAGGCCAAAGGGAGCGGCTGAAATCTGGGCCGGGTCAACCACGACACGGATAGCGCTGGAGGTCCCCATGGTCAGGGACCAGTTCTGGGTCGTAATACAGCTGGTGCCGAGGCAGGCAGAAGCCCCATCGCCGATGGCTGGATACCAGGGGACCTCGCGCAAAGCTGGCCAGCGTGAGGCGTACTCGCCCTGCAAACCCTTCAGGGCGTCACGCGCATCCCCGACATCAGGGAATTGCTCACGGCGCACTTTGAGGGCCTCGATCAGCTCGCTATCCCACTGCCTGGTTTTGGTGGTGAGCATACCGGTAGCCGAAGCCATGGAGAGGCTACAGACTGATTTGCCCAGCAGCTTGCGATGCAGGTATTCACCAAAGGAGATCCATTGTTTGACCTTCTGGAAGACCTCGGGCTGGTTCTCGGATAGCCAGCGCAGCTTGGCGGGCCAGTAACTGGCGTGGAAGCGTACCCCGACGCGATCATGGACCGCCTTTTCATCAAATTCTTTGCGCAGCTCACGGGCGGTACCAAAGGCCCGGGTATCCTCCCAGGTAATCACTGGTGTCAGGGGATGGTTGTTTTCATCCACACCCAGCAGGCTATGCCAGAAGGTATCGATGGCCACCGCCCGAATGGAACTGGCCCGTTTGTCGGCCTTCTTCAGAACCTCGTCGATGGTCTGGGCCACCACATCCACCAGGTGATCAGCATCCACAGAGACCTCGCCCTGCGCCGAAGTGGTCAGCTCATACGTGTGCTGAGAAACCATATCTGGTATAGCGCTCCCCTGAGCATCGAAGAGCAGGGCACGCGTCGATGAAGTGCCGACGTCCAGCGCTAAGATAGATAGCGATTGTGTATCATCAGCCATAAAATATCTCTCCCAATAAATTACTATAAGAACAGCAATGTTAGTTATCCGCTGCGGTGGCGGACTCCGTATCGACACTGCGATGGGCATACATTAGTGTACACGCATTGTCACCACATTGTCGCTCTTCCTGCTTTGCCTTTACTTTGCGGCGGCGCGATGGTACGGTCAGGGCGGCACAGAGCGAGCTGATAAAGGCCAGGCCGGCCCCCATTAGCATGGCAACGCGGAAGCTGAGCATGAACGATTCGGCAATTCCTTGCTGTAAGATCTTGCGGGTGCCTGCATCAATGCTAGCGGGTACTTCGGCGGCGGCCAGTTTGCTACGCTGCGCATCCAGCGCGTGGCTGGCGACGGCCGAGACATGTTGCGTAGCAATCTGGTTATCCAGGGCCAGATTGAAAATGGATATTACTATCAGGCTAAAGATGGCAATGGCAAACAGGTTGGCGATACGGGCCACGGCATTATTGACACCTGAGGCCGTACCGGCATATTGGTCCTCGACGGCCCCATGACGGTGGTGGTCAGGGGCGCTACGGTGATGGCCATACCCAGACCCAGCACCATGACGGCCGGGAAATAGGTGGTCCAATAGCTACCACCGATACCGGGGATGGCAAACAGGATATAGCCGATGCCAGCGATCAACGGGCCAATTACCAGCGGTGGGCGAGCGCCGAAGCGGACCACCAGGCCACCAGACCAGCGCGAGAGCGAGAACATGAGCAGCGTAAAGGGCAGGAGGGCGGAGCCGGCGGCGGTCGGCGAGTAGCCCTGGACCCGGATCAGGTTGAAGGGCAGGAAGTAGAGCGTGGCCCCCAGGGCGGCATACAGAAAGAAGGTCAGGAGGTTGGTGCCGCTAAAGATGCGTGAGCTAAATAGCTGCAAGGGCATCATGGGGGCCGGGCTGCGGCGCTCAACAAAGATGAAGCCTACCAGGGCTAAGATACCCGCCAGGACGCAGCCAATGACGAGGGGATGCGTGATGCCATAGCTGCTGGCTTCGATCAGGCCGAAGACGAGCAGGCCCAGTCCAAGCGTGGCCAGACACGCTCCGGCGATATCCAGGTGGCGGTTGGTCCCCTCGCTACGGCTCTCGGGCACAAAGATAAACAGCACTATCATCACGATCACGGCCAGCGGCAGATTAATAAAGAAGACCCAGCGCCAGGAGGCGTATTGGACCAGCCAGCCACCGAGCACGGGTCCCAGGGCCGAGGTGATGGCGGAGAAGGCGGACCAGAGGCCAATGGCTTTGCCGCGCTGGGACTCGTCAAAGGAGGCGCGCAGAATGGCCAGGCTTTCAGGGGTTAATAAGGCGCCACCGATACCCTGGACGGCGCGCGCTACCACTAGCTGCGTGATGTCGGTGGTCAGGCCACACCACAGGGAGGCCAGGGCGAAAATGACAATACCAACGGCAAACATGCGCTTGCGACCATAGAGGTCGCCCATTGAGCCGCCAACGAGAATTAATGAGCCCAGGAATAAAGCATAGGCTTCAACGACCCATTGCACGCTGGCGGCCGTGGCATTTAAATCAACCTGGATACGCGGCAAGGCCACATTGACCACACTACCGTCAATGAAGGCCATACTGGAGCCCAGTATCGTCGCGAGCAGGATCCAGAATCCCTTGTTCTTTGGCAACATAGATAGAGTTCTCTCTTGATAGCGAATAAAGAGGGATGGATAAGCGGACTTATGTAATCCATCCCTCACACATATGTATCTATACACTAGTGTACACGTTCGATTTTTCAAAAGAGAAGCAGCGGGGCAGAGTTTATTAAAGATTGGGTAACTGCCAATTGATCTCTGGTTTGCCAGCGGCACGCAGGGAGGCGTTGATTTTTGAGAATGGGCGGCTGCCAAAGAAGCCGTTGCGAGCCGAGAGGGGCGAGGGGTGAGCGGATTCAATGATGGTGTGGCGGCTGGTATCGATCAGGGCCTTTTTCTTCTGCGCATAGCCACCCCACAGGACAAAGATGACGGGGCTCTCTTTGGCGTTGACGACACGAATCACTTCGTCGGTGAAGACTTCCCAGCCGTGATTCTTGTGCGAATTGGCCTGGTGGGCGCGCACGGTCAAAACGGCATTTAACATCAGCATGCCCTGATCGGCCCAGGGAACCAGGTAGCCGTTATTCGGAATGCTGCACCCGAGATCTTCGCGCAGTTCCTTAAACATATTGACTAGCGAGGGCGGCGGCTTGATGCCGGGGCGCACCGAGAAGCAGAGGCCGTGGGCCTGATTATGATCATGATAAGGATCTTGCCCTAACAGAAAAACATTTACATTATCATAGGGCGTATGGCGAAACGCCGAGAAGACATCTACCTCGGGGGAAAGACTTCGTATTGCTGGCGCTCTGCATCCACAAAATGGGCCAGCTTCTGAAAATATGGTTTCTCTAGCTCGCCATTCAAATGGGCGTGCCAGCTCTCTGGAATATCAATCTGCATACATATTCCCTTATTTCTTTTTTTTGGTCACAGCTGCGGACATAACAATTTGCTGCGGCTACCTTTCTATTCTCTCTCAAGCACCCCAAAACGGCAACCTGCTGTGCCCCAGGGCGGACCATCCCAGCCATGCGGCCACGTATTTTTTGGTACGTGGCCGCACGGCGAGGTTCTTTGTAGGCTGGCGTTTCGCCTTGCTGGGACGTGCAGGTGCGGGATGGAAGCGACCGTTGAAGGTCGCACCTACGGGGTTTGCATTATTTTTCTTTTATATACCATGTTCCTTTCTTGTGTGGGTGATGCGGTTGAGGCCGGGGTTGAGGGGTTGGGTGGTGTTTTGGAGGGTGAGTTCTCCGGTAATGTTGGCGGGTAGGATGACTTCGATTTGGAAGGCGCTGTCCTGCTGGGTCCAGCTTACCTGGATGTCTCCGTGGGGTGTGGGGACGGTGCCACGAGCCCATTGGAGCCCGGAGGTTTGCGGGGCGATGCGTACCCGTTGGTAGCCGGGCTCGCTGGGTTGGATGCCCAGGACCTGTGTGGAGAGGAAGTAGGCGGGGGCCGCGGACCAGCCGTGACAGAGGCTGCGGCTCCAGTGCGGGCTGTTCAGGTTGGGGAAGGTTTCCCAGAAGGTGGTGGCCCCTTTTTCTAGCATGCGGCCCCATTGGTCGCGCATGAGGGTGATGACGGTGTCCAGCTTTTGGTAGTCAAAGAGCGTTTCGGCGGTGAAGAAGAGGAACCAGGGACTACCTACCGGGACGACCTGGTCGGCCGGGAATTTGCTGGCTTCGGCGGGCGAGCTGCCGATGAAGTTGCCTTGCTGGGCGGCCTCGACGAGCGGTAAGACGCGTTCGATGCGCTCGGAGGGGACGCAGTGGCAGAGCAGGACCAGGGTGTTGGTGTGCTCGCTGATACGGGTGCGCTGCAGGAAACTTTCGCGGCTGTCGAGGGCAGTCCCATATTCGGCGGCCAATGCTTGATGATAGGCATAACCCTGCTCGTCACGGACGGTGTCGACGTAGGCGCCGCGCTCCTCGGACCAGCAGTAGGCGTTGATGGCCTGGTAGATGCGCTCGGCGTTGTCGCGATAGCTGACCGCGTCGCTGCGCAGCTCGGCCTCCTGCTCGCTATTGGTAGCAGCAAGGATCTCGGCCAGGCTGGCGGCGCGGCGCAGGCTCTCGACCAGCAGGGCATTGGAGGAGGTGACCTCACCATCGCGCGTCAGGTCCATGGCGGACCAGTCCACCAGGTTCCAGACGTCGGGCAGGTTGAGCAGTCCACGCGGCGAGAGGAAGGCGAGGCAGCGCTGCAGGCATTCGCGCAGCGCTGGATAGAGCTGCGCCAGGATGGCGCGGTCGCCGGTAATATGATAATGTTCCTGCACATTCCAGATCCACAGGAAGGTCCACATCGGGATCTCGCTGAACCAGCCGCTCGCCACGTGATCGGTGGTCAGGTGGGCGCGCCTGGACAGGTGGGGCGGCTTGATGCTATCCAGTTTGCGCGATAGGGATTGATCGGTCAGCAGCAGGCAGCGTGTGGTCAGCTCATAAGCGCCAAAGGTGACGGCGTTGATCAGGGCTGAGTTGCGCGCATCCCCGACCCAGAAAACCTGCTCATAGGCGGGACAATCCACATAGGTGTCCTCCATACAGAGCTGGACCGTGTAGGCGGCGACATCCCAGATGTTGCTGAGGAGCGCATCGCTACAGGCAAAGCTACCGCGCCGCTCGACCGGATAGGTATTGAGGAGCGTGCGCACGTTATAGAGCTTTATGGGCGTGCTGGTGAAGGCGGGGAAGCGGAAGGTGAGGGAGGCGTAGCGGTAGCCACGGCGCTGGTGCGAGCGGAAGGTCTGGTGGCCAGCGCGACAGGTGTAGCGGAAGCTGTTGCGCAGCATGTCGGTCCAGAAGATACCGCTGGCGTCGATGCCCTCGAATAAGTTGGCATCCACAATCGTCCCCTCGGGCGCATCCAGTTCCAGGACCGGGAAGCCCACCAGCTCACGACCAAAATCGATGATCAGGTGCACGTCGCCTTCTTGCTGGGGATAGAGCAGGGTATAATTGGCGTCCTGGTGCAACAGGGCCGAGACGGACTCGACCAGCGGCGTGTCGGTCCGCTCTAGCTGCTCGCGTGGCTGGGGTATAGCGATGCTGGCCGCGCAAAAACCTTCTGTGGGCAAGATAAAGTGCTGGGCCCGCGTCACCAGGGTAATATCTTCCATATTCTCTGTGGCTGCTATGGCCACCCGTGGAACGGCAGGAAGCTGCTCAGGGCTGCTGGCCGCTAGGAGCTGGGAGTAGTTATCATTGCGTTCATCAAAGGGTCCTAAATAGGCCCAGACGGCCTCATTCTCTGTGGAGCCGATGGCCAGTAGTCGCGAGGCCTCAAAGGTAAGCTGCTCGTCGGTCTGGAAGGAGAGGGCGGGCCATTCGGTGCCGGCAATCACAAACAGGTTGCGGCCAGCGTGTAGCTCCAGCTCACCGGCCAGCGGCTGACCATTACAGCTCATACCACGTCCCTCATAATCGGCATTGCTGGCATTGGCCAGTCCCACCCGACAGGCGCGCTCAGCCACAATCTCGGTCGCGAAGGCCAGGCCACGTGTCCCCAGCGCATCGCCGCGCACGCCCTGCGTCAGGTCGCGCACCCGATGGCGCAGGTCAAAGCTCCAGCGATAACCGGGCCGCAGCTGTGCTATCTCGGCCGCCAGGACTTTGCTGGGCAGCACCACATCGCGCGTCAAAAAGGGGATGCTGCGCGGGATCAACTCTTGCCAGGGTGCAGTCCCGACCGGTCCGACGATGGTAGCCGCCTGCCAGCCATCTTCCTGATAGCCGGGAAGGTGCCAGCCATCTTCCTGCCGCGCATCATACTGTTCTTCAAAGCCCTGCTGGATAGAGATGCGCGGTGCATGGCGCTCGAAGACAGGATCGGCGGCGACCAGCCAGCTGGCATCGCTGCTGATGCGCTCACTATACCCATCGGCGTATTCCAGTACCAGCTCACAAAGCAGGCCGCCACGACCACGAATATATTGAAAGGTCTGATCGCCCCAATGCACCACACGGGCCGCCAGCACATTCTCCTCGCCCGCCCGTAGCCAGCCAGTCACATCATACTCATCATAGCTATAAGCCCACGGAAACGAGCGCACCGGCCCATTCCCAACATCCTCACCATTGACAAATAGCTCATAGCGGCTATCCGCCGTAATCAATAAGCTGGCCCGCCTCACCTCGGCCGCCTCAAGCCGAAACGCCCGCCGCACCCGCAGCCAGAAATTGCGTGGCGACACCTCGCCCTGCTGCCAGATCCAATTCGCCCCAGAAGTAAAATCCATAACAGCCTCTGCTCCTTCGCAAAAATATATACATAAATATTTCTGTTTCAATCTAGTATAAAACCAAACAAAACAAAATGTAACCCTCGTAAGGCAACTTCTGGCATATTTTTGGTAAGAGAGCTATCTGGGACAACAAAAAAGAGCCTGCCGGGATGGCAGGCTCTTTCGTTTGGTTTTTTGACGGTGTGACCGCTCGCCGCTTAGCCGACGCTGCCGGACATTTCCAGCTGGATCAGGCGGTTGAGTTCGACGGCGTATTCCATCGGGAGCTCTTTGGTGATTGGCTCGATGAAACCGTTAACGATCAGTGAGTAGGCCTCAGACTCGTCCAGACCACGGCTCATCAGGTAGAAGAGCTGGTCCTCACCGACTTTGGAGACGGTGGCTTCGTGGCCGATCTCGGTCTGGTTCTCTTCAACACGAATGGTTGGATAGGTGTCGGTACGGGCATTCTCGTCGAGCAAGAGCGCGTCACAACGAACGCTGGACTTGGTGTGGTGCGCACCTGGATTGATGCGGACCAGTCCTCGATAGGAGGCGCGACCGGTACCCTTGGAGACGGACTTCGACAGGATCTGGGACGTGGTGTGTGGTGCCAGATGGGTGATCTTGGCGCCGGCGTCCTGGTGCATGCCGTCGTTCGCGAAGGCGACTGAGAGCACATCACCGCGAGCTCCTGGCTCCATCAATAAGACGGCCGGGTACTTCATGGTGACCTTTGAGCCGAGGTTGCCATCAACCCATTCCATGGTGGCGTCGCGATAGGCGGCGGCACGCTTGGTGACCAGGTTGTAGACGTTCTTCGACCAGTTCTGGATGGTAGTGTAACGTACACGCGCACCTTCCATGGCTTTGATCTCTACGACTGCACTGTGCAGGCTGTCACTGCTATAGCTTGGCGCGGTACAACCCTCAACGTAGTGGACATAGGAGCCTGGCTCGGCGATAATCAGTGTGCGCTCGAACTGGCCCATGTTCTGGGCGTTGATACGGAAGTAGGCCTGCAGCGGGATCTCGACGCGCACGTTGCGTGGCACGTAGACGAAGCTTCCACCACTCCAGACGGCGCTATTCAATGAAGCGAACTTGTTGTCGGATGGCGGGATGATCGAGCCAAAGTGCTCTTTAATGATATCTGGATATTCACGTAGCGCGGTATCCATATCGGTAAAGATCACGCCTAGCTTCTCGAGGTCTTCGCGCATCTTGTGGTAGACGGCCTCACTCTCGTACTGAGCGGTGACACCGGCCAGGTACTTCTGCTCAGCCTGCGGAATGCCCAGGCGATCAAAGGTATCCTTGATCTCTAAAGGAATATCATCCCAGTTCTTACCCTGCTGGGCAACTGGCTTGATATAATAAAAGATATTGTCGAAATCAATGCCCGACAGATCAGCTCCCCAGGTAGGCATGGGACGCTTCTCATAGAGATCAAAGCTCTTGAGGCGGAAGTCGCGCATCCAACTGGGTTCGCCCTTCATTTCGGAAATCTGCTCGACGACCTTGCGGGTCAGCCCTCTCTCGGACTTATATGTATAGTTTTCTTTAACATGGAACCCAGCACTGTAGTTACCCTGTTCCAATTCAAATGCTTGACTCATGATTCACTCCACTTGCTGGCTGATTCTATCTGAGACACAGAAAGCCACGTGCTTTCTTAGTAGTTTAATCCTTACTTCTGGACTCGGATTTAATTGTATTATATGTGGTTTCCCCATCAATGTCAAGGCTGAAGAGGGTCAGCGGGGCTCTTATGACCCCCTTGCGAGCTGCAGCTGCGCCCCGAAAATAGCTGAATGCCTGCTTTGTTGGACAATACCCTTTGCAACGTTCTGCCGGTATGTCAAAATAGGAGGAAGGTGCAATTGATGGTAATGCTCAGTATAGCATAAAGCGGTTGCATCCAGCTATCTTTAGAAAATAGAGAGCCAGGAGTTGCTATGATCAATCACCTGCTGCTGCGGCTGTGGAAGCTACTACGCGGCAAGCCACAATGGTACTTTCTCTGGTTGATGCATCCCAAGTTTATCGTCGGGGTGTCCGGGGTGATCTTCGATGAGCAGGGGCGCATCCTGTTGTTGCGCCACCGCTTCTGGATGCAGGCCACCTGGGGACTGCCCGGCGGCTATGCCAACAAAAATGAACGCCTGGAAGATACGCTGCGCCGCGAGGTGCGCGAAGAGACCGGCTACAACATTCAAGTGACGTCCCTGATCCGCGTTGTCAGCGGCTACCGCCTGCGCCTCGAAGCCAGCTATCGCGGCACCTTCCTCGGTGGCGAAGAACGGCTCGATAACCGCGAGGTGATGGAGGCGCGCTTCTTCCACCCCAACGAGCTCCCAGCTGGCCTGCTCCCCTCACAACGCGAGATCATCAGGCTCTCCCTGGCCACCCCCGACCAGGCGCGCACACCATGATACGATACGCACCGACCCGCGACAAAGCGGAAACAGGCCACAAAAGTGGTGCCAAAGGTACTTGACAATCCGCAAGAATCCTTGCTATCATGGAATTATAGAGGATGTATTGCATCCTCAACACGCGCCCATAGCTCAGTGGATAGAGCAACCGCCTTCTAAGCGGTTGGCCGCAGGTTCGAACCCTGCTGGGCGCGCCCCTTCCTTCTTAAAACCATCCGTGATCTTATAATAAATCACATGTCGTATGCATCACCGAGAGGCACAAAATCTGGCCGCAACCAATACCAATATTGCCCTTCATTGTTATAGAGACGTGAAAGAAGATCCGTAAAAGAGGTCGCTATAACTGGACAATCCCCACTTAATCCATGCGTTTCATGAAAACTATCATAGCATCTACCAAATCTTTCCTTACTAAAATCAATGGTCAAGTAATCACTACCTGTATCATCACCAATGATATACCAGCTAGCAGTTATGTCGTCCTCAACAGTCTCACCTATGATTACCGGGTTAGCAAGAACACAACACGTAGGTGGCACAATAATTAATGGAGAATATTCTCCATCTGGTCCATTAAACAGGCTTATACCCCCACATATGGTATAGAACTGTTTCAAATATTCCGGTAAAACATGATTCAGATCTAAAATTGGAAGTCCTACAGGATCGTAAACCTGACAGTTTGGCGTCGCACGAATTTTATGAGCTAAACTGTCTTTTTACATCAAAACCTTCTATTAAGTGTGAATTCGGATTTAAAAGAGGGTTAAGGATACAGGGTACCAATCATAAGTAATAAGAATGTATAGCAAAGACCAAAGTTAAGGTTGAATGCGACAAATTCAAGCCATTTGCGTAGTGTAGCCTTTGGCCGCGTGGCATACTCGCGCAAACTCAAATTAAAGGTATCCCCAGCTTTTGCCATAATATGCATAAACGAGCCCATCCAATATATGAGTAAAACTCCGATGAGAGAATGCCCAAATTCGTTTTGTCCATCAATCATTGGTAAGAAAAATTCCAGGAGTGCCAGGATAAAAGACACTGCGTAGCCTAAATATGCAAGCCCTATTAACCTTGATTCTAAGTTTCGATATGAGTAATCCCCAAGGCTACCTTCCTCAGCCTCAGTAATACATTTATCATGAGCCATTTGTACCTCTTTTTTACCTTCTATGTTTCTTGCTATGTACATACAGTCTGGCTGCCGTTAGCCTCGAGTATTAATATTTATATGTTTTTTTTATTAATATAGACGAGGTTAAATTTTCAATCTTCAATATGGTTTTGTTTTGGATCGGTCTGTCTAGATGACATAGGTGACATATAAGAGATCCTGGGGAGGATAGGAATCTAACATGAGCGGGCTACATTGAAATAAGGAGGCCTCAACAATTTATTTATCTGTTGAGACCTCTTTATCAGCAAGTGAGAGGGGATTTCCGGCGTATGGATCTGCCATACACATACACACACCAATACAATTATGTTATTCCATGCCAATTTGTTGGAGCAAACCGATGGTGTCATAGATGAAGCGGAACTCGATCACCTTGTTCTGCGCCAGGCGGAAACACTCAACACCTTTAAAGGACACACGTTTGTTGGTCGCTGGCACATTCCTCCATGGCCCTGAGTGGGTAACATACTCCGTGAGCCAGACCATGACCGTATCCCCTTCCGCGACAATCTTCTCCACGGTATGATGTCTCTCAGTAAAAGTCGTGCTCAAAGCCGATAAGAGTTGTTTATGGCCTTCGAGCGTTGGCGGGAAACCAGACGGAGCCAGATCAGGGTAGCTACATGCGGGATCAAAAAACGAAAACATGCTTTCCATATCGCCCCGATTTAAGGCCTCAAACGCTTGCAGGACAAGAGCTTTGTTCTCCTCTGCAGACATAGAGCTACTCCTCTCATCATACGCTTAAAATATGACAATCCTCTTCCGCTGAGTGCCAGCCACCCCGAAAAGGGATAGCGCTTTATATTCGGCCATCCCTTTAACACCTCTACTTCGCTTTGCGTTTGCCCAGATAGGCGTTGACGCTGGCAACCTTGATCTTGTTGCTCTCGTCGGTGAGCAGCACGCCCTGGCTGCGCAGCTCGCGCACCCGGCGTTCGGAGAGTGCCAGCACCTCGGCGGCTTCAGAGACGCTCATCGGCTTGCGGCGCGTCAGTTTGCCGGTGGCCGACGATATCTTCGACATAGAGGCGGTATCACCGGATGGGATGTAGGGCGCCATATCTTCCATGGTCAGGAAGGTGTTGACATCTTCCCCACCAGCCCAGGCGGGCAGGAAGGCATTGCCCTCAGCGCCGTTCCTCAAGCCAGCGGTGATGGCACTAGCTTCAAGCTCGCCGCTCTTCTGGCTACTATCAATGATGTACTGTGTCGCCTCCATCGAGAGCGGCTCGGTAATATGCTTCAGCTCATCCTCGCTACTTTGCAGCTCCTCTTCGGCCAGCTCTTCATCGTCCAGGGGCTGGGTGACAACCAGCGACTCATCTGATTGCTGGAACGAGGTAGGCGCGGGCGTCTCCATCACGAGCTCAGCCGCCTGTTCTACCTCGGCTGGCTCTGGCTGCTCAACCACCACAGACTCCTCTATCTCCTCCACAGCTGCCTGCTCATGCAGAACCACCGTCTGTGCTGGTAGCTGTGCGCCATTAATGGAGGCCACAGCCCGCGTGGATGACACTTCGGCGCCGGTCGCCAGCGCGGCTTGATTGGCGGCCTGCTCAGTCGTCAAGACCTCGTTAACCGCGGCGCGGGCCTCTAAGGCCGTATTTTTCACGCGCTGGATCACACTTGGCTGCCGCGTGCGCGCTTTATATTCAGCCAGGCGGCGCTGCTGCTCTTCGAGCTGTTCCAGCTCATCCACTTTCGCCGCCAGTTCGGCCGCGCTCTCATTTCTCGAACTAAAGAATTCCGCCACCACCGAATAGGCCAGATTGAGGAAGGCGAACGACGAGGCTAGAATAGGATTCAGCATCCTCAATGTATCGTTTACGCGCAGCTCATTGCCCTGGTAGGTCATGGCATATTCCCAGTTGACAAACCAGCTAAAGGCGGTCAGGGCCACAATAAAGACCCAGGTAAAGCTCTGGGCATACCAGGGCATATTTCCACGGAAGAACATCACCCCAACGGTCAACACCAGTGCCGTCAGGTCAATACTCACCGCCAGTGTATAAGGGTTAACCCAATCGGAGGGGTCGGCCTCAAAATTATGAAAAAAGGTGGCCACGTGCCGGATCGATGCAGCCAGGAAGGCGATATACGCAAAAATAAAAATTACCCGGATAATAACGCGAAAAGCTCCTTGCCAGGTCATGAGCGGTCCTCTCTATACAATGCTATACGTGCGTTCAAGCTCTTTTATCCTATCAGCTAAATGCAATGCTTTTCTACTGCCTGGTGAATGATCCGCAGCGATTACTTCAGTCTATGCAATCCCTCAACAATGCAACACACGACAACTATAACATGTTTTTCGTGCTTAAACTTTCGGGGGATTAGAGATTGGAGCGACTTGAGAACGCCGGTGAAACGGCCCCCACCGCGTCTTTTACGCTCTAGAAAATTCGTTTGAGAATAGCCCGAAGGTCACTTTTGTCTCCCCTCATGGATTGATGGAAAGGTGCATGCCCCACAGAAAAAATCTGTCGCTGGCCCGGATAGCCTTGAGAGAGAAATCGTGCATCGAAACGACATAGACGATGCCATTCTCGACATGGGCCACAAAGCCCAGCACATCAAGCTGAGGGCCATCGTTGGCGGCGATGTTGTAGGACCAGCGCGTCTGGCCGTTGCGAGCGTTGAGGGCGATCACAATGCCGTTGGTGAGGGAATTGATATAGAGACTACCATCGCTGACCTGGATGTCGGGATCAGAGAAGGTAGAGGGACTGTGCCAGAGCAGGTGACCATCGCTGGCGCGCAGGGCGCTAATGCTGGTGTGCGCGCTGACATAGACGATACCATTCTGCACATCGGAGAAGGCGGCATAGCCATATTGGTAGCGCCACAGCGAGCGGCCGTCAGTTGCATTCCAGACATCGATCCAGTTGTTGAGTCCTTGATCGTAGACATTGAAGTAGATGCGACCAGCGGCGATGCGTGCCAGCGAGGCATTCTGTTCCAGCGGACGCTCCCAGAGCAGGCTCCGATCGGCTACGCGCACAGCGGTCATCACCAGGTCATTGCGCACGGTATAAATGATCCCCTGCTGCACGATAATATCACGCGGAGGACCACTGGAAATCGCATAGCTCTGGAAGAGCCTGCCATCGCTGACATGGAACGCGAACAGCGTGCCCCCGGTAGTGCCACTGATAAAGGTATACACCAGGCCAGCATCGGCCTGCAGCAGCCAGCCGGAATTTGGGCGGCTCCAGGCTATACCACCATCATTCAGCCGATAGGCCACCAGCGTCCCGTCGTTAGAAACCACCAGCAACAGACCGTCAGCTTGCGCGGCTACCGCCGCGCCACTCCCCAGTTTTCGCTGCCAGAGCTGAGTGCCATTGCGTACATCCAACACATGTAACGTGTCATCGAGCTTATGGAGATAGACCTTGCCATCAGCCACGCCGAAATCACGCACATCCTGGGTGGTGCGCCACAGCAGATGACCCGTGGCCGTATCAAAGGCAGAGACGCGCCCATGGTCAGCATTATAGCCCGGGGCGGCCTTCATCACAGTAATCCCACCCCAGGTGAGCATGGTGAGCAAGGGCGGGGCCTGCTGGCCGCCAGCGTTGGTGCTGGTAGCCAGCGGCGAAGGCACACGGGTCACAGGCCGGGGGAAGAGCAAGGCGACATCAGGCCACAGCAGAACCAGCACCACACCCACGCCCAGCAGCGTCAGAGCGGAGAGCAAGAAACGGCCGCGGCCCGAGAAATGCTGCCCCTGCAGTAAGCGCGGCCGCGCCCCGGATCGCCCCTCATCCAGGCTATCCAGATCTACAATCTCAAACTCACTGGCGGCCAGATCGTCCGGCTCAGGCTCGCGCACGCCTCACCTCTCGCTCCTCTCAATCAATAGCAATCAATCGCATAGAACAAGCTACATCTTTAATGCAGTATCAGGCTTGTATGCCACAGTATCTCTCTATCTAAGACGCTCAACGCATTCAAAGATGTATCATTATGCAGTACCAGGTAGACCACCCCT
Organism: Dictyobacter kobayashii; assembly: GCF_003967555.1. Classification (GTDB taxonomy): domain Bacteria; phylum Chloroflexota; class Ktedonobacteria; order Ktedonobacterales; family Ktedonobacteraceae; genus Dictyobacter; species Dictyobacter kobayashii. The sequence goes on along the minus strand of NZ_BIFS01000001.1, from coordinate 3,867,150 downwards.
TGATCAATCTGCACCACATACCCCCGCGCATTAGAGTAGGAATGGCCGGGATCGCCGATATCATAATGCCACAGCAGATTCCCATTCCTGCCATTGACAGCATTGACCACCCCATCCTGCTCCGAAACCACATAGATACTCCCACCCTGCAGCTGCACATCCGAGATCGCGATGCTGGTCTCATACAGCCAGACCAGAGAACCATTCCTCGTGTTCAGGGCCGTAATGCCCTGCGTATCCCGCAGGTACACCATCTGCGGTTGAACAGCCACCACCGAGGCGTTGCCCGATAGATAACGCCAGGCCGGCGCCCCGGTCTGAGCATTGAGCACCACAAGCTCACTAATCTGGGCATTTTCGATATAGACCAGCCCACCAGCTACCTCAATCAGGCTCTCCTGCGGACCCATAGGGCGCCGCCAGAGCAGCCGATTATCGCTCACCCGGATCGCCGTCAGCACCGCGCTGGCCCCATAGCTATACACCACCCCATTCGCGATCTTCACCGCCAGTGGCATTGATTTCAAGCTCGTTGCCACCCATACACTATGCCCATCGCTCACACGCAAAGCCATCAAATACTTACTCGCGGATGCCTGCTTCTTAGAGGGAACCGCGACCAGCCCCTGATAGGTATAGACCAGGCCCTGATCAACTTTTAGCAGCTGGCCCGCATCCGCTGCCTGCCATTGCAACAACCCATCCGCCACCCGATAAGCCATCAGATCCTGCCGACTATTCTGCACATACAGCAGCGCGCCCTCCTCCGACACCACCTGTGTATCCGCCCCTAGTTGTGTGTGCCAGACCAGCGACCCATCCCGCTCGCTAATCCCATTCAACGAATGATCGGTCTCCATCACCCATAGCTTCCCATCCAACGCCCCCGCATCCAGAATCGTTGCCTGCGACTCCCACACCACCTGGCCGCTCTCACGGCGCACCGCCACCAGATGGGCTGCCGTCCCACTACCAGGCACCAGGACCTTAGCCACCACCATATCCCCAGCGAGAAGGCCGACACCACCGGAGACTGTCCGGGCACCGGCAATGCGTTCATATCCACAGCTTTGATCTGCACCTGAGGCCCGGCGGGTCGCGCCACCAACGACTGCGACAACTGCACCAGGTTCGGCCACAACAATCCACTCACCACCAGCAACCCCATCACACTCAACACCAACAACCCCAAACTCAACTTACGCGACAAACGCTGCCCCTGCAGCACCCGATCCCACCATCGCCCCCGGCCACCGCCGGCCGGCCTCTCATCTAAATCAACCACCTCAAACTCATCATCAAACAGATCCTTCTGCTCATCATAGCCCAAAATACACCTCGCAAAAACATCCGAAGCGCCAACAAAAAAAACAACCAGACACACACAAATAAAGTGTAATCAACCCACCCCCCTTTGTAAAGCATTCCACTCCTCATACTCAATTGCCCCATTAAACAGGAGGTGCAGGAGGACGGCTAGTCCTCCTGCCGGGGGCTGACTTTTTATCACAAATCTAGTTGATTCGAAAGGAGGGAAGCGAGTTGCATTCCCTGCAACACGTTCTGGATATACATCCACCCCAACCACAAGGTTTTCCATCCAGGTGGGCCATCGCCTTTGCGACCCAAGTAGCCACCATGACGTGCAATGCCATGCCAGCATTGCTGCACCGTCATGGTTTTTGCTGGATGCCCACTCAAATGAGCCACCACCAGGACAATATCAGTGGGTATCACTGCCCGTGCCAGCTCGTCAGGACATTGACGCGAAAGCACACGCAATTGCAACAAGCGCACGGCAATGGGGGCAATGATGCCCAGCAACGTTCGCAACCCCTCGTAATCCCGAATCTCTCGTTCTTCCATATGGCATCCCGTCTTGAGACCTTGGTGATAGTCCTCAACAATCCAACGCCTGCGATACCACTCGACCCGCTCTTGGGCTTGAGTTGCCGTGTGGGTGGGGACCGAGGTCAACAAGATCCAGTCCAAGGCTTCAACCCCTTCTGGGGGATCAGGTTCCCACACACGGATGACCCAGATCACCAGCGGACGCCACTGGTTGGCTTCCCGTGTGCGGGGAGGCAACAGACGCACGGGCTGCCAACTCACGGCCAAAAGGGCCTTGCGGGCCGGGTGTTTCTGGCTACTCTTGAGTTCCAGCCACATGCTCGACCGAATGGGCATCTGCTTGACCACCTCCAGCAAATGCAGCGTGGGGCTACGATGATGATGCGATCGTGGGGCACCGGTGTCTCTCCTTGTTCCACCAACAGATCAATACAGCGATCTTCATAGGCCCGGACGAGAAAATCACACCCCTGCTCTCGACATTGGCGCATGAACGCAAAGATGTCACTGTAGCGGTCGCCCATATGAATCCATTGACTGCCAGCAGGAGGCGAGCCCAGGATGCGCACACTGCGCTCCCATACCTCCGATTCCCGTTCGCGTTTCCAGCGTTGTTGCTTGCTCTCTTTCTCAGGGGCTGGCTGGCGCAAAAAGGGTTCTTGATGAGCCAATCCCAACAACTGATCGTGCTGAGGTACAACAGCCAGGACGCTTTGCAACAGAAAGCCGTGATGCGTTCCGTTGCCAATGGGCCCCAGTCCACGCGTCGTAGGATGAGCCTGGTAATCCATCTCTGTGGTATCCTGAATCAACAAGACCTGTGCCTGCTGGTGGCATGCTTGCCGTGTGTGTTGCAGGTGGGGAGCAACCAGATGTTCATACGAGGTATGCGACGAATGCACAAATCGATAGGCCGCTTCCAAGCCCGCCGGGCTCAACACACCGGGCAGAGACGCTTGTGGATGCTGCGCAAGGTGGAACGCAAGATCGACGGCACGCTGCACACGACGTGGATCGCCCAGTTGGACCGAGCCAAAGGTGGCTTGAGCCCACTGCTGAGACGACAACAAGATTGCTGGAGACAACATCACCTTCTCCTTTCTTTTCGTTCTTGGTCGTTCCAATGGCATGTGCACCAAGAACCGTGGTTTTTCTGCTTCCACGATTCAACGACTAAAAATGTGATAAAAAGTCAGGCCGGGGGTGGGGTGTCCCCACAATCTTCCTTTTTTCCCCGGGCCGCCGCCGCAGGCGGCAAAGAATCCCACACGATTGATTACCTTGAACCAATATGCTATACTAAGAAATCCTTAGTACTGTTAGTGGAATACCAGATCTGTCAACATTCAAAAACAACGGCTACTGTGACATAGTAAGCATTGTAACAAAGTAGAACGTCACATCTTAGAATGTACATCTCCCTTCTAAAAAGGAGAACAGCTATGGTAGAACATTCTGCATCGGTTATCGTGAAAGCTCCCATTCACCAGGTCTATGAACTCTTTACACACTTCAATGATTTTCCTAAATTCATGAGCTTTGTTAAAGAGGTTACCTACCACGATGAACAGCGCAGCCACTGGGTCGTCAAGGTCATAGGGCAATATGATTGGGATGCTGTCAACGAAGATTGGATTCCGGATCAACAGATTGGCTGGCGTTCCACGCGCGGACTCAAAAATTCTGGCCGGGTCAAATTCCGTGCCCTGGGCCCTGAGCGTACCTCGGTCGATGTCTATATTCGCTATACCCCTCCCACAGGCCCACTGGGCAACCTGGGCGAACAATTTGGCGTCAATGCTTACTTTGATAGTGTACTCAAAAAAGATATGTCCAATTTCGCACGGATGGTTGAAGAGGCTCCGGCTGGCGCACTCGATCCCATGTCTTCCCATTATCTTTTCCACCAGGAGAGCGCGACCCAGAAGGGTGAGATTACTCCTCGACAGAAAGCTGCAATGGCAAGAGATCCGATGATGAGCCCACAGGCCCTGGCCGAGCGACAGGCGAAGATAGCGCAGGAAGCTGAGCGTCGTCAACGTCTGAAAGCCGAGCAGGAGGCCGAGCAACAGCGCAAGGTGCAGCAGGAACGCGAACTGCAACGGGAGCGCGAGATCATCCTGGCCCAGGAGGCGCAGAAACGCCGCCAGGAAGAGCGGGAGCGGGAAGCGGCGCTGCGCAAGGCAGCCACGGTTCCACTCGATCCACGCCATACCTATGCGGCCTGGGCGCGCGGACTGGGCGATCGCGATGGCTCACGGGTACGCGATCCCAATATCGGACAAGATCCCATGACGGCGCGCCGGCGCAGTAAACCCGGCATCTCAGCCAAACCCCCTACGGCCGAATAAGTTACAGATGGCAACCGTTTTGGCGCCTATTTCGTGTACAGGGTAGACGTGATTGCCCAGGACGGCCGGCCATCGTATGCTGAAAAAGTTTTATGACCAGGCATGCTCGCCCATATCCAATACAATCAAGCATGCCTGGTCACTTCGTTCTTTATCGAGCTACACCCCGACCATCTGACAAACAGTACATATGTTATGTGGGCGAAGGAGGAGTAAGTAAGTTATGTCAGAACATCATGCATCAGTAATAGTCCATGCGCCAGTAGAACAGGTCTATTCGTTCTTCACGCATTTCAATGATTTCCCCAAATTCATGAGCTTTGTTAAAGAAGTGACCTACTATGATGATCAGCGCAGCCACTGGGTCGCCCAACTGGCTGGCAGCCATGAATGGGATGCCGTTAACGAGGGCTGGATCCCTAACCAGCAGATCGGCTGGCGCTCCACCAATGGTCTGGAGAATACAGGGCTGGTACGCTTTGAGGCCCTGGGACCCGACCGCACACGGGTCGATGTCTACATCTCCTATACCCCACCAGCCGGCGTCATAGGCCAGGTGGTCAATAGTATGGGAATCGATCAGCGCTTCCAGGAATCGCTACAACAGGATCTGGAACACTTCGCCCGCATGGTTGAGGAGGCTCCCGCCGGAGCACTTGATCCGATGCAGTCGCACTACCTGTTCAATAAGCAGAGCGCGGTCGCACAGAATAAAGCCACGGAGCGGCAGGCCGCTTCTATGCAGTCCGATCCGATGATGAGCTCGGAGTCGTTGCAGTCGCGTGAGCAGCATGTGCAGCAAGAAGAGGCCCAGCAGCAGCACCTGCAGCAACATGAGCAGACGGCCCGCCAGGAGCAGCAGGATCGCGAGCGTCAGGTCGCGCAACAACAGGCCGACCAGCTGCGAGCACAGGCCGAGCACGACCGCGCAGCCTATCAAGAACAGGCCGCCAAGCGCAACGCACCCGCCGAACGTCCGCTGGACCCCGTCTACGACACCATTGGTGGCCGTAATGCCTCTATGGATCGGGCCGCCATCGGTGACCAGGATGCGCGCTCTGAACGCTATCCACAGTCTCATGAGGATCCGATGCTGGCTCGCTCGCCCAAACAGCAGGCGGCCTCCGATCAGCCCTCCGTCTCAGATGTGGAGGTTGAATCTCCCTGGCGCGCCAGCATGCATGGCACCACCACGCCCGAGCCGCCAGAAGAAGAGGATCGCCATCCAGAAAAGTAAAGCTGACAAAAAAAATACGGCACCGCACTGGTGCCGTATTTGTATTTATGCCTCCTCGGAGGCAGTTGAGGCCAGGGGAAGCATAAACCAGAAGCTCGATCCCTTCCCTACCTCACTATCTACCCCGACCTGTCCCCCATGTCGTTCAATAATCGTCCGGCAGATATACAAACCTAATCCCAGGCCAACACCCGAACCGCTCTGCACCACAATCCCTGCCACACGATAGAAACGCTCCCAGAGCCGCGCCTTCTCTTCAGGCGGCAAGCCAGGTCCCTCATCCAGCACCGAAACTTTAGCCGCGTGGTTTATCAATTCGATGCGCGCCTCAACCGGTCGATCCCCGGCCGAATATTTCAGCGCATTAGTCAAAAAGTTGGTGACCACCTGCCCGATGCGATCAGCATCGGCAAATATCGTAAGCGCTTCCTGCCCACTATCATTACGCAACAGGATCACGCGTCCCGGGGCCGCCATCCGCTGATCTTCAACCGCCTCGCGCGTAATCGCCACCAGGTCATAATCATCCATGTTGAGCTCTAAGCGATTGGTCTGGATGCGCGATACGTCCAGCAGATCTCCAACCAGACGATTCTGGATGCGCACCTGCCTCTCAGCTCGATTCAAGAGCTCCACGATCAGGTTCAACCTGTCCTGGTACTCCAACGCCACCTCGTCAGGCAACGCTAAGGTGGACACACGCCGTTTGGCCAGCTGGATATTACCGTTGATCGTGGTCATAGGGGTACGCAGCTCATGGCTGGCAATGCTCAAAAACTCATCCATGCGCCGGTTCGCCTCCATCAGCGCCAGCTCATTGGCCTGTGACGCGGCCCGCTCCTCCAATAGCTGCTCTCGCTCCAACACCAGCGCCATCAACCTTGATATCGCCTGCACCAGCACCAGTTCATCGCTCGACAGCTCATGGCAATACTGCCCGCCATCCAGGACCATCAATCCGATGATACGCGCATGCATAATGATCGGCACCAGCAGGTAAAAGCGCGGCCGACCCGCAGAGGTGCACTGCCCAATGTCGAACACAATCGGCTGGCCCTGCTCCTGCATCACTTGCAGCTGCTCCGAACTCACATGCTCACTCAGTCGTGTATCCACCAACGTCGCCTGCCAATGCTGCATCTCCTCCGGCGAGGCCCCGATCACGGCCGTTGACTGCAGCAGCTCGCTCTCTAGATCGATCAGCATGACCCCCACACGCGAACAGCGCAACACACGCCGGCCCAGCTTCATCAGCCGCCGCAATACACTATTGAGGAGAGATGGCTCTTGCAGTTCACTGGTGGTGACTCGATCCGTTCCCTGGACCAGAACCTGCGCCATCTCAAGCAAGGTCTGCAAAACATCATTGGTGCGTTTCTCCAGGCGCCTGCGTGCAGTAATATCATGGAAAACAATCACCCCCCCGATGATCTCCCCGCAACTATCACGTATCGGGGCACCACTAACATCGGTCTGGACGGTGCGCCCATCGAGGGTAACAAAAGTCAGGTCCGCAGACTCACCACCAGCGATCACTTCCCCACGCAATATGCGTCTTACCGGCCAGTCATCTTCCGCTAATGGCTCACCCTGCACATCGCGCAGTTGGAGCAGCACACCACGTTCCAGCATCGGCAATTCCGTATAATTCACCGCAGGATCGATCCCCATCATCTGGTGAAAAGCCTGGTTAGCACGAATTATCTTTCCCGAACGATCATAAACGACCAGGCCATCAGCAATCGTTTCAAAGACAGCCGACAGGGCCATAACCTGCTCATCCGCCGGCAGAGAAGTATCCAGGACAGCGGTTTGCCGTAAACTTTCCAATTCACCTTCAAACTGTATGCGTTGCCGCTGCCCATATGCTAAAGCGGTATCGCGCTCCTGCTCTAACTCAGCCACGCGCGCGCGTAGCATCTGTAGTTCATCTCGAAGTTCTTGTTCCGTACGCACTGAACCTTTCAATCCCATCAATCATTGCAAAATAGTATCTATATCTATGGTAAGCAAAACCTGAGGCATCATAGAGATTATGTATTTTTATATTGCTATTATACACCAGCTCAAACCAGCTTCACAAAAACTATCTGAAACCCAGGGCTTTTTAATGTTCCTCTTTGGCGCCTGCGGCGCCAGAGTGGGGGTGTGGAGTGTGATTGGTGGGCGGCCGCCCACCAATCACACTCCACACATGAAAGAATGTCCACAGCTATCGAGTCATCCCCATTTCGTGCTACCATGAGAGGGTGAGAACCAGCTAGCAGCACTAACGCTGGCTCTTAGAACAATGATTTATCAGCATGTAAGGAGATTAGCATGGCATCCCAGGAATCCAGCAACACATCCCCTGTGCGGGTCGCCATTATCGGTTACGGACTCGCCGGTTCCGTTTTTCACGCCCCCTGGTCGACGCGACGCCGGGCATGAAGGTGGCTGCGATTGTCACCAGCAACAAAGAGCGTCAGCAGAGCGCCCACACGCGCTATCCTGACGCCAATATCATTGAACATGTCTCAGAGCTGTGGCAGAACGCCGCCAGCTATGATCTGGCCGTAGTGGCCACCTCGAATAATATGCATGTGCCCTTAGGGATTGCCGCTATGCGTGCCGGCCTGCCGGTAGTCGTCGATAAGCCGATGGCCGCCACGGTTGCTGATGCCCAGCAGTTGCTCGACGCCAGCCGTGAAACGGGCCAGCCCCTGACAGTTTTCCAGAACCGCCGCTGGGACAATGACTTCCTGACGGTGCAGAAGCTGCTGTCCGCCAATCTGCTCGGCCCCCTCACGCGCTTTGAATCCCGCTTCGAGCGCTATCGTCCCACGCCCCGCCAGGGAGCCTGGCGCGAATCCGCCGATCCCCAGGCGGCCGGTGGCCAGCTCTACGATCTGGGTAGCCACCTGATCGACCAGGCCCTTCACCTCTTCGGCAAACCCAGCAGTGTCTACGCCGAAATGTTCCTGCGGCGTCCGGGCGCGCAGGTCGATGACGACAGCTTCGTCGCCCTGCAATTTCCCAGTGGCATCACCGCCCATCTCTGGATGAGCCAGGTTGCCCGCATCTCAGGTCAGCGCATGCGCGTCAGCGGCCTCAACGGCACCTACGAAAAATGGGGACTCGACCCCCAGGAAGACGCCTTGCGCGCCGGTAAGCAGCCTGGAGATCCTGATTGGGGCCGTGAGCCACGCGACCTGTGGGGCCATCTCTCAACCGATCTCGGCGAAAACAGCGTCCATTTCGACGGCCCCATCGAAACCGTTCCTGGAGCCTACGAACAATACTACGCCCAGGTGCGCGACGCCCTGACCAAAGGCGCCCCCATGCCGGTCGACCCCAGTTCCGTGCTCGAAGTCATCCGCGTCATCGAAACCGCCCAGACCAGCGCCCGCGAACACTGCACCATACCCATCGCATAAAATAAATTGCATATACGCCCCTCACGAACTCTTTTGCCCCTCCCCATCCAAAAAGTACGTGCGGGGCTTGCCCCCGCTTCATTCGTTCCTGCCTGAAAAGCAACAAGAATAGCGCTATGCACGCAAACATATGCTTGCAAATCGTTATTCTTGTTGCTTTTTCGAGCAGGAAGATTAAAAGCGGGGACAAGCCCCGCACGTACTGATCTTTATTCTTGCTGCGCTACTGGCTAGACGGAATGAAACGAGGGCAAGCCTCGCACCTACCGGGCCGAACCTATACACATCGTTTTATTGTTGCGTTATCGCTCGCAACTCTCGGGGACAAAAACATCGTGCACATCCGCGCCATCCTGGGGTTGATAGCCAAGGGTGGTGCGCGCATGTTCCAGGTCATAGTAGTGAGGGGTATTGTTCGAGACACCATAGAAAATATCGAAGGTGATGTGTTCGGCCTCCAGGCTCTTCTCTACCAGCTGGACCAGGTCGCGGTGGCTGATCCAGAGCGCCGCCAGCCGTTCCGGGGACTCATGGTAGCTGTGCTCCGCTGGTACGTGCCTGGGTGGCAGATCACGATGGGTGATACTCCCAATGCGCAGGCAGATGACGCGCAGCTGCTTGCTCTCAGCATAGTAGCGGCCCAGCGACTCGCCAAAGCTCTTGCTAACCCCATACAGGCTATCGGGGCGCACCGGCACAAGATGGTCAATCAATGGCTGGCCGGTACGGTAAATATCGGGGGCGTTCTCCAGATCATAGTTGCCTACAGCATGATTTGAGCTGGCAAAGATCACCTGCCCGACACCAGCCCTGGCCGCCGCCTCATACACGGTATAGGTACCAGAGATATTGTTATGCAACACACTATCCCAGGAAGCACGGGGCGAGCCATCCGCCGCCATATGAATAATACTATCCACCCCCTGGCAGGCCTCCACCAGAGCCTCTATATCATTAATATCAGCCACTACAGCATCGACCTCGGGGATCGGATGTTTAGAGAACGAGCGAATAGTATAGGTTGGTTCTAAAGCCTTGCGCAACGTTGTTCCAATCAGACCACCGGCCCCGGTAATCAGGATAGTCTTTTTCACGTATGTCCTCCATGCCAGTTATGAGTGACCTCCAGCCACTACTTACTATACACTTAGCCCTTATGATCGGTTGAGAGGTAGCCTGCGTACCATTCCTCAACGGCTTGCAAGAAGGCCACACCCGTCTCAATGACGGCCAGTGCCTCTTCGAGTACGCGTCCATGACCGTAGTAAGTCACCGCACATTGGTAGAAGCGCCGTATATTGCGGCCCATCGGAGTATGCGCAGGCAACAGGTGGAAGGCTGAACCTTTGGGCAGGCGCCAGATCTCCAGGGGCTGCTGCGACTGCAAAGTCAGCACGCTATAGAGAGTGGGCCAGACATCGGTACAGATGTAGCGCACCCGCCTTTCCAGGTGTCCGCCACCAGTTCCCAGCAAATCCTCGGAGGTATCGGCGATCGCCGTCGGAACGCGCTCGATGGCGCGCCTGGAGCCCTGCATAATCTGCTCGGCCGTCGCCTCAGGCACCGACAAATGCCCATAAATCATATGATAAGCGCCGGGAATAGGTCCGACCTGATTCTTCGTGCGTTCGGTTTTGATATCGGGGGATTTCGCATATGCCTGGATATATTGAAATGGGGCTGGATCAATGGTCGCCAATTCATGCTGGATAGCCATCGTCAACGCCACCGGCAATTGTCCATTTTCCTCCAGGGCCGTGCCTTTCAGGTACAACTGAAAATCGATGTCACTACAGCCGGGGATGAAGCCACCCTTCAAAGCCGAGCCGTGCACCAGGATACCAATACACACTTTCTGCAGATGATTCAAATATATCCGGGCGGCCGCCTCAACGATTGGGCGCGCCTCTGGAACCAGGGGAGATACATCAAACACGTGCCTACCTGCGCCTTTCTATGATTGAATGCCCCACGGCACTTCTCATCAAGCGATGTCTATCCAATAGCGCAACTTCTTTACTGAAGAGCCTTCGATATACACCGCATTTTCAAACTGCCCACCATTATATTCAATCACTTTTTTGGACCCGATGTTCGTTTCATCGCAGGTAACCAGAGCCCTGGTGATTCCTAAAGCCAGTGCCTTCTGTAAACCCAGCTGCAATATCTGCCTGCCATATCCCGACGACGCCAGGAGGGCCGAATCTGATAGCCGATATGCCCACCAACCTTCAAGAGAAACGCATTCAACTCATGCCGCACCGTCAGATTGCCCACATACACCCCATCCTGCCCATCCCCCTCGATCAGCCAGTAGCGTGTGTCCGGCACAAAATCAGGCGGCAAAGAGGTCCGATTATAAACCCTATTCACATGCTGTAAATACCCATCAAAATCAGCGGTCAGGCGCGGCAGATTATATTGCAGCAAAGTCCCCTCCTGCTGAAACTCTTTCAAGCCCTCCAGGAAACTCTCCTTATATTGCGCGCTCGGCTCAGTTAGAAACAGCATTATCAATCCTCTCAGCAGCAGGCAAACCAATGTACTGGAAAGCAACAATAACAAAGATCTGTACATGCGGGGCTTTTCCCCGCTTATTCCACTCCTACTTTTAAAACACAAATTAAACGAATCGCATCCTCGCCATTATCCTTGCTAATTTTTCAGGCAGGAAGGTTAAAAGCGGAGACAAGCCCCGCACGTACATAGCTTTTCTGGTTTCTTCTTTGGTTGTTTATAGTATAGATGCTCTGTGCGAGCTTGTATAGTGAAACCATGGTCAACCACGCTGGATGGGTGATACACTGAGCAGGTGAGGTAAGATGCCTGACACTAACGATAGAGAGGGGCAATATTTTCGATGAGTAGTCTTACATTGCTGGGTACGGGCACCTGTCAGATCGAATATGAGCGCCGTGCCTCCAGTGTGCTGTTAGAATTAGAGCAGACCCATATCCTCTTTGATTGCGGACATGGTATCGTGCAGCGCCTGCTAGAGGTTGGCCTGCCCCACCACCAGCTCTCGCATGTCATCCTGTCCCATTTTCATCCCGACCATGTTTCAGACCTCATCCCCTCCTGCAGGCTGGTGCCTGGTCACAACGCGATCCGCGCTCCACCGATCTGCATATCTATGGACCTCCAGGGGTCCAGCAGTTGATCGATGGCCTGATGCAACTCTTCGGGCCGCGCAGCTTCCAACAGCCGCATTACCAGGTGCGGGTCCATGAAATCACGGAGGATCAGTTCTCGATCGGAGACTATCACTTCGATTTTCTTAGCCTACCACCGGCCGGGAATCATGGCCTGCGCTTCCAATGGGGAGGCCAGACCTACGCCATCACGGGCGACTCACACTTTCATGCCGAGGAGATCGAGCTGCTCACACATAGTGACCTCGCCATTATCGATGCCGGGCATATCAGCGATGCCGAGATCGTCGAGCTAGCCGTCACCACCCAGGCGCGCCGCATTATCTGCTCGCACCTCTACCGTACCCTGGATGGGCCTCAACTTCAACAACAGGCCCGACAGCGCGGCTATCAAGGCACAATCCAGGTGGGCTATGACTTCCTCTCTTTTACGCTCTAAATAAAAATACAATAGGGCACAACGTCGTGCCCCATACCGTATATCACTTGTGCCAGCCAGTGTCATCCCTATTCTTCAGGGTGCCCTCGGTCAGCAGACCATCCTGAATAAGTACCAATCGATCGGCGGTGTTGAAGACCAGGGGATCATGGGTGGCGATCAGGAGGCCAATATTGCTTTGATGCGCGATATCGCGCAACAGAAAGGTGATATCGCGTCCGGTCAGCGAGTCCAGGTTGCCGGTCGGCTCGTCGGCCACAATGAAACGCGGCAGATGAACCAGGGCGCGAGCCAGGGCGACACGCTGCTGCTCACCACCGGAAAGCTCCATGCCGCGATGTTTGGCACGCTTCCCCAGCCCGACCTTCTCCAGAGCTTCGATCGCCTGTTTGTTGCGCTGGGCCGATGGCAGGCGCGAGAGGCGTAAGGGGATCTCCACATTCTCAAGCGCGGTCAGAGAGGGAAAGAGGTGCGCATTCTGGAACATCATACCAATGCTCTCGCGGCGCAGGCGCGCCCGTTCGGTCTCACTCATCTGCAGAAGATCTTTACCCAGAATCGAGATACTTCCACTGGTAGGACTATCCAGACCAATCAAGATGTTGAGCAGGGTCGTTTTACCAGAGCCAGAGCGGCCGCGCAAAGCCACAAACTCGCCCGGCTTAATATTTAAGTCGATGCCACGCAAAGCATGCACGACACCACCGCCAGAAGGATAATCCCGCGTGATGCCACGCGCCTCAACAATGGCCTCTGTTGCAACAGCTGGTTCCATAATTACTGTTCCCTCTTTCCATTCTGGGCGTTCAATGAGGCTATCGAGACAGCGTCATTGCCATTGCCGTTGCCGTTACCATTCGTCTGATCCAGGATCGGCCAGAGCTCGACATGGTCACCGATAATTCTCACCTCGGCGCGACCATTAAAAGGTAGCGTCTCAATGGCCTCTTTCGGCAACTGTAAACGACCGGCGCGGTCAATCAGGATCGATTCGCGGTGCGTGCGGCTGGAAAGACCAATTACGGCACTCGACGTCGGCATATGGGCCTCGATCGTCTCCAGCGTGGTTTCACGGCGCACCGTCTCGGTACTGGTCCGGCCATCGCGAATAGCAATGGTACGATCCACAGCCGCCGCAATCGTGGCATCATGGGTGACGGTAATAATTGTCAGGCCCAGTTCGCGATTAAGTTGACGGAAGAGGCTGAATATCTCACCAGAGGTCACCGAGTCCAGCTCGCCTGTGGGTTCGTCCGCCAGCAACACCTTAGGATCGTTTGATAAGGCCACAGCAATAGCCGTACGTTGCTGCTCACCACCAGAGAGCTGAGTTGGCCGCTTCTGCTCTTTACCAGCCAGGCCCACCAGTTCCAACAGCTCCTTCGCCCGCTTCACACGCTGAGAAGAGCCAACCCCACTCAACATCTGCGGCAACTCAACGTTGGCCTGTGCACTCAGCTCCGGCAAGAGATTGCGTCCACTCTGCTGCCAGATCTGCCCGACGATCCGGCGCCGATAATTGATGCGCTGCGCCTGCGATAGACGTGTCAGATCATTGCCATCCACGATACAGCTACCAGCACTTGGCACATCCAAACCGCTCAAAATATTCAGGAGCGTACTTTTTCCTGAACCAGAAGCGCCCACGATCGCCATCACTTCACCAGGCGCTACTTCTAAATCAAGGCCCTGTAAAGCAACCACCTCCAGATCCGCGACCTTATATATTTTTACAAGGTTATCGCAAAGTACAATAGGGTCCGGCATGCTATCTCCTTTTTTCTCATTATGAGATCCGGTTTCTGTTCACAATCCATCAAAATAATATTCCATTAGAATAATGCATAGGAATGCAACAATGTTTTGAGGCAAGCATTTTTCTTATTTTACTCGATCCTGTCTATATACGCATACTATCTATTCGTCTATCACAGGATAGCTACACCAACAATATCATCATCAACTACTTATATACTCAAAAAAGTGCGGGAGGGCACTGAAACGAGGAGACACCCCTCGAACCCCGGCAAGAGGCTGGTCACCCCTTGCAACCCCGCTTCTCAGGCGAATTGACGAAGGCCGAACGTCAGTTCGAAAACTTCGGGATGACTCATGCCCCCTATGAAAATAAATATGATGCCAGTGCAACTTGTTGCACTGGCATCATATTTACTCTATGTCAGCAAAAGATGCTATTGTACTTTTGCGAGATCGTGTACAAGATTCGTCACATTTGGCGATCCCCAGCCAGTCAGGAGATCCCAACCGGTTCCGGCATTATATCCGGGTACACCATACAGTCCGTTATTTCCTTGCGTAATATCATGAAAGTCTTGCGCATAGGCAGGACTATTCGCAAGTGAATATAACGCAGGATTCAAGAAACCGAGCGAGCGACCTGCATATTGGTCCGCGATAGCTGTGATACCAGCCCACTGCGGTGCACCCTCACTGGTGCCACCGACATTGTAGTAGCCCTTTGTGCTTGCTCCGCGGAAGCTCATATACATCAGGACCGATGAGCCTGCAGAGGCATTATAGGCAATATCCGGCACGCCACGATGTCCATGTAGTTGCTGCTGCATAGCCGTTGGCAGCGTAGAGGTCTGATAGGAGGGCTCCTCGTAATGCTGGCTGATGCCACCACCTGTGGCAACGTAAGGTGCAACATCCCATGCAACCTCACCTCGATAGCTACCATCTGTGTTGGTCTGTAACTGGGTTCCTCCCACTGTTGTGACATAGGGAGAGGAGGCAGGGAACAGAACAGTGGGAGAAGGGAAAACGTTGTCTTGTGTCACGACATCGTTCGCAGTCCCATAGTCGCCAGAGGTAGCGAAAACGGTAACGTGCTGGGCGGCTGCTTGTTGATAGAGTGTATTGAATTTATCAAACATAAGCATATTGCTGTTGTACATCATTGCATTGCTACGCATGTATCCTTTGGTTGGTATCCCTGCATTGTAGAAAAGTGTATTCTCAGCAGTTCCCCAGCTCTGAGAAATAATATTGCCAAGATGATTATTCAGTGCATATTGCTCCAATTGAAGGAACTCAGGTAAGCCCTGAATACCCTGTGACTCATCAACAGGGCTGGTGAGCAGCACAATGTTGGCAGCTGGCGCGATTGCGTGGGCCCACTCGACATCAAGTGTGGTTTCGAGTGCCCATGAATCATCGTCTGCGACACTATCATTAAATGTGTGCACCCCTAATGGGGCAAGGATCTTGAAACCAGGGGGATCAGGAATCCCGAAGCCAGCGTCAAAGGTTTTCAAATCCTGGGTAATCGTTGGGCTACCATAGGAGTCGATGATCACAATGGTCTGGCCTTTACCTGTATAACCAGCAGTAAGAAGTGGAGTAATATTATAGATATTCTGCATCTGGTGTGGCCCGTAACAGTCAATACTGAAGTTGGCCTTGCAGTAGGCATCACCTGGTGGAACCGATCCAGCCTGGATCAACACATGACCATGCTGACTCATAAGCACCCCAGTTGATCGGGCCGCAACTCTGTGTGCTGGCACAAAGGCAAGCTCGGATGTAAGGATGACGACAGTGCTCAGAAAAATGGCAATCGTTGATAAGTAATAGAGCTGCCGGGTGGAAAATGAACGCGCAGTACGCTTCAAATGAAATCCCTTTCGATTAAAATAGCTTGATAATAGAGCTATCTTTCATACTAAAAAATTTCTATGATAATTAAATAGTGATATGTCATTTCATATTTCGTTTAACACACCATATATATTAATGCTGAGTTAAACAAAATATCACCGATAAACTATTTAATAGCCAAAAATGGTATATATAAATACAGTAAGCTGGCGTCTCTGCTGTGGAATGTGACATGGAATAATGATGTTGCATTGTGGCTGCAATCTGCTAATGTTCGTCTATTTAGACTATAATATGTGCTTACAAAAGTGCAGCAAGGTTGGTGGCCTGCGTCTTTCACATGAGGTGGATTGAGGTGAGTTGAGGAAAAATTGGCGGCAAAGTGCTCTTCAGATGTAGCAGAAGTTGCTCAATGTATGGTTGAGCAACTTCTGCTACATCTTTCGCGCCTGGCTAGCTGATGACACTCATGCTTCAACTCCTGTCTCGCGCTTCGCCCGGTTGATGGCCTCGGCAAAACCGGCAGCAGTTTAGTTGAAGGCAATTCGCCAACAATATCTTAGTGGGGTTCCACCCAACTTTTGTCTAAAGAATGGTCAATCGTGGTATGACCATTTTCGCTGCCTTTCATGATGATAATATCTTTCGCGATCGGATTACCATTGTGGTCAAAATGGATCTCGCCACTGACACCATCGACAGAGATCGTCTGCAGAACCTTCTGCATCTGCGTTCCCGTCATCTGCGACTGTCCCTGGGCCTGCAATTGCTGGCTGGCCTTGATCAGGACCAGTGTAGCATCATAGCCAAGGATGACATCCGCGTCGGTCGCATTATAACCATAGGTGCCCGGTCGATATTGTCCCGCTGGATCAAAGTCTCTGGCATAATTAATAAAGAATTGAGGATGCTGGGACTGTGAGCGCGCCTGCGCCGCAAAAGCAGTAAAGTGCAGCCGCCCATAATTCTTAAAGGCTTCCAGCGAATAGTCACCCTGCACATAGAGTGCATCACCACCTAAGACTGCCAGGCAGGATTGGCCAGCCTGGCAGGGCGGTAGCCGCTTGAGCATCACACTGGCTTCGTTAACATAACCAGCAAAGTAGATCAGGTCAGGCTTCTGCTGTAAGATATCATTCATCTGGCGATCAACCGTGCTTAGATCGCCCTTGGTATAATCATAAGGTTCGTGGATCAACTTATGCGTGCTATCCGTATAATGCTGCAGAAATGCCTGGGCCAGACTATTACTATATGGGTCGTCGGGATCGCTCAGGAGCACAACCCGTTGCGCATGCAAGACCTGTTTGGCGTAGGTAGCGGCCAGCGTTGCCTGCTGCGTATCAGTGGGTGCGACCCGGAAAAAGTAGGGCGAGCGACCGGAAAGCATATCACTGGACGCGGTTGGTGAGACCATGGGCAGATGGGCCGCGGTCAATTCCTGAAGGGCAGAAACCGCGCTCTGGCTGGTAGACCAGCCCATCACCCCAATGATCGTATGATCTTTCTGGGCCGCCTGTACCACTTGAGCGGCTATCGTATTAGGACTCGCGGCATCTACATCAGCTGAAGCAATCATCAACCTCAATAGCATGCCATGCGTTTTCGTAGCCTGAGCATTGTACTCTTTTTGCGCTACATAGGCTCCCTGCAAAATATCGCGGGCCCCGCCAATATGCTGCTGTGAGAATACCGTCCCAACCACCAGCGTAAAGTAAGGCTGCAGCGAATCCTTCACGCTTTGATTTTCTTGATAGATCAACAATTCGGCATCATTACTATCCAGGGCCAATGCCTGCTTCCACAACTCTTTTGCGCCATCGACATCCCCCTCCAGGACCTTGCTGGCCGCCTGCCGCTTCAGATCTCCATCCTGTCGGCTGGTATCAAATACCCGACTCCCATCCACACTAATCCCCACCGGAGCCCCGGTAGTAACTGCATCACTACTGCTACTTGAAAACGGCAGCGGGAAAAGCCAGCCTGACGAGACCACACAAATAGCCAGTAAGAGACAGACCGTTATCCCCCAGATCCATTTATCGCGGAACAGCCGATCCCGAAAGCGCCTGCGCGCACGATAGCGGCTCACCCGTGCCGGTGCATCCTTACTCAAAGCAGGCATTGGCAACGAAAGTTCCCGCCACGCTAACGTGCCGTGCCGCGCATCGGTTTGCCGCCAGCGCTGCTGACCAGCATCCCTGAATTGATGCTGATTATTGAGGAAGCCCAGCATAATCAACGCAAAGGCCAGCGTCAACAGGGATAAGGGCATCATCCGATTGTCCCCAATCCCTACCTGGAAAAAGATCGCGCACAGGATCATAAGCAGCAACAGCAGGCCCGAACCCTGTAACAGGAGCGCAAAGGTATGCTGAAAAGCCGCCATCCGCTGGCCCAGCACATGCTGGAACGTATCCCAGATATGCGTGGCCCGTAGCTTGCGCTTCATATCAGTCGGCAGTGGCGGCGCTTTCGCAGCCACCGACATCTGCTCCGACAATATCATGCGATAAAAATAGTCATCGACAACCTGGTATTGCGCCACCAATTCCTGACAACGAGGACAGGACTCCGCATGGAGTTCAAATGCGTGACGCTCATCCTCAGAGAAGTGCTCCACACGTGTTACCTCAAGCTTTTCAGCCCAACGATCACACATAACGTGCATAAACACATCCTCCATTGGATCATGCTCTGCATCGTTTTGACTTGACATTGACTTGCTCCTCCTCTGAAGAATAAATGCCTTCGCGCAATTTCACGCGAGCCTTGCTAATATATGCTTTTACGGTATCGGCACCCAGTTGCAACTGCACGGCAACCTCCTCCATCGTCAAATTCTCCATGTAATACCAATAGAGGCATTCACGTTGCTTGGCGGGCATAGCATCCCACATTTCGCGCATATGCATCTGTGCCAGCACCAGGCTCTCCACCTGGGGAGCCGCATCGGCCAGCTCAAATTCTGGATCAATCGGGATTGGTATCTTACGCCGCTTCAACTTCCGTCCGTGATCAAAGGCCACATTGCGGGCAATGGTATATAACCACGCTTCAAAGCGTACACAATCATGTAATGTCGGCAATTTTCGCCACGCCTTCTCAAAGGTATCCTGAACCAACTCCTCCGCAGTCTCTATATTGACATGCAGATCCTTCATAAAGAAGTGGCGAATCCTGCGATAAAAGGTATCGAATAATCGATCGGCAGCTTGCTGATTACCGTTACGCGCCTCGCTAACCAGCCACTCAAGAGAGATATCATCAGGAAGATGCGGATACATAGCCGGACTCCCTTCACTCTATGCAGAAATAGTGAGATGATCTGCACATGCTTCACCTACCGCCAAACACAACAGGCAAGCAGCCAGTCACAGCCCATTCCTTTTACCCGGTAGCATCATTGAAAAAGGACACTATTTTCTTATGACGCTCTTTGTGCCTATTAATCAACAATCTCCTTCTACAAATTTTCCACCTGCTCAATAAACCAATTGCGTGCGGCCGCATCCGCGCCCGCACATTTTTTCTAGTATTGTGATATTTGTGTTTTGCACAAATATCACAATACTAGAAAAAATGTTCAGAAACTTGAAATGTGTCATAATTTAAATCATAAAATGCATAACAAGCGTATAGAACCTGCTTTAGTGAAGAGCTTATTGCTCTCTGGGCAAATATTTTCTTGCGGCAAATAAAAAAACACAGCTAAAAAGTAGATTATCTACAATAATTTAAAAATATTCACCAAATAAGTATTGATTTTTGCTAATTGGCGTGGTATTATTCTCACATCAACAAAAAAATTATCAATTCAAAAGCAATTTTTAAAGTATAATTACAGACGAGGGATAGCGGCGGCTCAGCGCGATGGAAATAGTATAGGAGAAAGACTGGCTGACCAGTTGGACAGCTTAAGATGGACAAGGAGGATGACACAATGTATACCGAACTACAATTGCTCAACGCTACAACCGCTCACCGGGATAGGGAAATCCGCCAGGAAATCACAGACAATCAACTGGCCGGTAATCTTTCTCAACCGACCTTAGGCTCACGCGTAATCAGTACCCTGGGCCATTCGCTGGTCAACCTGGGCCAACAACTTGAGCAGGCAGCTAAACCGAAAGCTCCGGCCTTCCATGGTCCAAAAACCGGTCAACTACACGCCTGACCATCTTTCCTATGGCAGTAGGAATCAGATACACGGTAGACAAATATAAGGAGAAACACCAGTATGCATCCATTAATTACCAGAGATCCAGTGAGTGGCGAGGAACTGATTGTGACTCGCCTGGAGTGCCCGGCCAGCGGCATCACCATTGAGGGACGCTTTAGCCTGGGTTGGGTTGGTCGACTCACGCGCGAACAATTGGACTTTGTCGAGCTACTTGTTAAGTATCGCGGCAATATCCAGAAACTGGCGGCCGAGATGAATATTGCCTATAATACCGCCCGTAGCCGCCTGGATGATATCGTTACCTCCCTGGGTGGCACCCCCGAGTTCGATGGCCGCGTCGATAGACGGGTCGTCCTCGATAAACTGGCCGCCAAAGAGATCAGCGTAGAAGAGGCGATGAAACTATTGAAAGGCTAAGATCATGGCGCTATCCAAAGAGGAACGCAATCGCATTCTGACCCTGGTGGAGACTGGCCGCATCAGCGCCCTCGAAGCAGCCCAGTTATTGGATGCCTTAGAAACAGAGGTCACCAGACCACCAGAAGCTGTCCGTGAACGCACCCTGCGTATCCGCGCCACCAGCCTCAATCGGAATAAACAGCGTAAAAACTTTATTGCCAGTATGCCGGTACAACTATTAAAAACCAGTTTCCGCCTGGGAGGTTATCTCCTTCCACAACTCGATGTCCGCTCCATCGAAGATGTTCTGCGCGCCATTGAAGAAGGAAACACAGGCCGCCTCCTCGATATCCAGGATCTGGAACAGGGTGAGCGCCTCGAAGTCTTTGTTGAATAAAATTATTCTCTTTGAACCCATAAAGGAGAAATAACAGTGAAGAAATCTTTCTCGGCCAACAATATTGAAGCGATCAATTTCAAAAATATTCACGACTTTCTGAAAGTGCGTGGCTGGGACCAGCCTACCATTGAGGTTGACACAGACGAGGATTTTGCCATCGACGATCAGGCCGGAAATAGCTTAACAATATCAGATTCACATGATGGCCTGACAGTCTCGGTCCCTTATGAGACCATTGTGTATGTCTCACATGCCAATGATGGGGTCAGCATCGAAGAGGTGCGTCAGGTCATCGCACGCGATATCAATGACGACCTCAATTTGGAGGAGATCCAGGGAGATGTAACCATCACCAACCTCCATGGCGACCTCAACCTCGAAGATATCCAGGGGATCGTAACACTGGAGAATGTGGATGGTGATATATCAGGTAAAAATCTCAATGAGATTCGCTCTGAGCAGAAACTCCACGGCGACGTTTCGCTGTCTACAATCGCCAAAGTCTATCTGCAAGAGGTGGATAATGATCTTTCACTCCAGGACATCGAGGAAGCCACCATTGGTCGCGCCCGCAATGATCTGGATGTACAGGATGTCAATATCCTGCGCTGTGATGCAGTGGGCAACGATTGCCATGTGAGCGGTAAACGCGAGAGCGTTGTTACCATCGGCAACGTCGGAAACAGCCTGGAGATCCAGGAAGTGGCCCGCCTGACCGTCGATACGATTGGCGATGACTGTCGCGTCACACTGAGTCCGCAGGCTGAGATTACACTTGGCCGCATCGGCAGCGACCTTATCATTGAGAATGCCGCCCAGGTGGTGGTTGGTAGCGTGGGTAGCGATGCCCGCATTCACCACATCCAGGGCAACGTAACCTTCGGCAACATAGGTAGCGACGCCGATCTAAGCGACATCGAAGGAGAGATCCGCGCAGGCTCGATTGGCTCCGATGCAGTACTCAAGGGCGTTCGCGGACCGGTCAACGTGGGCACTATTGGCTCTGACCTGCACCTGCAAACAGACTTTGTTCCTGGCAGTACCTCCTACCTACGTGTGGGTAGTGATGCCACAATTGTCCTGCCAGCAGAAGCCAACCTGACCATCCAGGCCTCGGTCGGCGGTGATATCAGCGGTCGCTCCATCGTTTCGAACAGCATTGGAAACCGCGCCACCCTGGTCTACGGCGAGGGTGCGGCACACCTGGAACTGGCGGTCGGCGGCGATCTCAATCTGCGCAGCGATGCAGGGCCACGCAGCAGCAGTAGCGAGGGCGGAGCCTGGTGGGATGATTTCGCTAAAGATATGGCCGATTTCGGCCATGAGATGGGGACGATGGGTCGTGACCTGGGCGCAGAGATCAGCGCAGCCGTAAACAGCGCCACAGCCTCTATCCAGGCAGACATCGCTAAGGAATTTAGCCGCCAGGCCCAGCAGAAAAACACTTTTAAAGCTGAACGGCAGCGCCAGAAGGCCGAGGAGCACGCCCGTCGCGCTCGCGAGAGATCCCAGGAGCGCGCCCAGCGCGATCGTGAGAAGGCTGCCCGCTTCAATTTCCGCATCAACGAACGCGAATGGAGCATGGACCCCGAGCGCATCAATCGGATTATTGATCAGGCGCAGCGTGCCGCTTCCGAAGGGGTACTGGGAGCGATGGAGGCCGTCGAGCAGGCACTCAAAAACATGAATGTGCCGCCAGCTCGCCCGCCGGTCCCACCGACACCTCCAACCTCGCCGGTTACACCGACGCCACCGACGCCAGAGACATCGCCAGTGCCTCCTGTCCCACCGGTTCCGCCTGTTCCGCCATTTCAGGGACAGCAAACCTGGCAAGCACAGCAGGCTCCCACTGGCCGTCAGGAACTGATCTTTGATGAGCGAGCTCAGCCCGAGGTTCCAGTAGCACCCGAAGAAGAGCTACAGTCGGCACCCACCGAGGCGGCTGCCCCCGTCGACATAGAGCAGGAGCGCGAAGCCATCCTGCGCATGATCGCCGAAGGCCGCATCACTCCCGAAGAAGGAGACATGCTGCTGGAAGCGCTCGGTAACTAACCCTGGCTCAAACAAATACCAAAGAGGATGGTCCCACTGTTAGAGCGGGCCATCCTCTCTCCCATTACAACCCGCAGGGCCTCCACATCCACTCAGATCCTCATGCTTGATCCAGCAGCAGGCCGCGCTTCTCCCGCCTCAACTTGCCAGCGTTTATGCACATCAAGCCAATTCTCCACACAGCCACGCCCGCGAATAATACCAGCAACGGCTCGATAGACGCCCGGAAGCGCATATCCCCGTAGAAGATAACATTCTGCCCAATGGTGGATAAGATCACCAGATAGACGATAAGCAACTCTTTTCGATAGCCTCTCCACGTAATAATGCAACCCAGCATAGCCAGCGCGAAGATGGGGATAGTCTGGAGGGGGATCAATATAAACAAAATCTTCGCAGAGAGTCGCTGCGGAAACTCTTCCATGGGTAGGCCATGAGAATAGGTATAAGGCTGCCACATATTCTCAAAGTGGCGCGCCAATAGCAAAGGCATCTTATCCGGGTGGGAAGCAATCCATGCCAGGGCCTGGCTGGTACTCTGCTTATCGTCGGCCAGGGTATAGCTCACCTCATCATGTATCTTCGTGCCTTTGGGCGGGCTCCAAAAGCCCTGTGGTGGTTGTAATACATTATCGTTATAGACGCCGGTCAGAACTTCACCCAGCCCGGTTGCGACAAAGACGAACTGCTGTGTGAGCCGATAATTGCGATAAGTCCAGGGCACCACCAGCAATACCGCTATGCAGCAGACAATTATAACTTGCTGCCAGAGTATCCCCCGGCGCTCCCTCTTCAAGATACGCGCCACGCACAGGATGAATGCCCAGGCACAAATTACGACCAGCAAGATAACTCCATTCGGCCTCGTCAACATAGCCGCAGCAAGCAATAAGCCACTACAGAGACTCCATCGGTTCAAAGCCATTATGCGGCTGAATACAGCACGCTTTCTGGCAGTTTCAAGATCTCTGGTCAGGCAGAAACGCTGGAGTCGAAAAAGGGTATAGACGAAGCCCGTCAAGCAAAAGGTATAGAGCGCCTCCGAGTAGAGCCAGCCATCATACAAAAATAGCCCTGTATAAGTAGCCGCCATCAGGCCTGTAATCAAGGCTGTAATTTTTGTGAAGAGAGAGGCAGCAAGAAAATAAATAACCAGGCAGGTTCCACCACCAAGCAAGGCATAGAAAAGTTGGGCAAAGAGCACTTGTTTATCCGAAACATAATAGACGAGCGCTAAAATCCAGGGCCAGAGAGGAGCCCGACTCACCGTCGAATGATAGCCATGTACACAATAACAGCCCTTACTCAGCAAATTGCGGGCAATATCGTCATATATACCAGCATCGAAGATAGGTTTATAGTGCAATCCAACGGTCAGGATATAAAGCAGCCTTACTAGCAGTGCGCAAACAAAAACAACAATAGCAGCTAATAATCTTTTGCTAGATACTATTACCACAACACTTTTAGATGACAAAAAACTACCTTTATTCCACATGGCCCTCAATCCTTGCTAATTTCTCTTTTTATGCACATATTATAATGCACAACAATAAAAAAAGCCCAATCCCCTTAGAAAAGGATCGAGAAGAGAATTTTGCTTTATCTGGTATTTATTATTGAACCGGGATCGGTAGATTCTTCAGGACAGATATCAGGCGTGTGATTTCTGCGTGGGTATTATAGTGGGCCAGGCCAACACGCAAGATACCGCCTTGCTCATCCAGTCCCAGGCGCTCCAGCGCCGCCAGGGCATAAAAGTTTCCGCTCCAGACATAGATCTCTTCGCGCGCCAGTTGCTCGGCAAGGGCACGGGAATTCCAGCCAGGCAGGGTAAAAGAAAACGTAGGGACGCGCTCCGCGATCCGCCTGACGTCAGTGATACCCCAGAGACGCAACCCTGGCACTGATTGCAGGCCTTCCAGCAGGGCAAGGCTCAATGAGTTCTCATAACTTTCTACCGCCTGCATTCCTGCTCTCAAAGCCAGCTCGCGACTGGCTTCCTCGGCAACGTCAGTAGCATTAACGCTCATGCCCAGCCAGGCCAGATATTCCAGAGCACCCAGCACCCCGGCAATCGATTCATAACTCTGCGTACCTGTCTCAAACTTATCAGGTGTATGTTCCCCTGCAGGCCGCACTTTATAGGCCGTCAGGCGCTCTAGCAGCTCATATTTACCATACAGGATACCCGTATGCGGTCCAAAGAACTTATAGGCGGAACAGGCCAGAAGATCACAATCCAGGGTCTGCACATCAATGCTTTTATGCGGCGCATACTGTACAGCATCCACAAAACAGAGCGCCCCCACTTGATGAGCCAGCCGTACTACCTGCTGTACATTATTGATCGTGCCAACCGCATTTGAGGCATAGCCGACCGCAACCAGTTTGGTCCGTGGTGTGATCGCCTCCTCCATCGCCTGCATATCCAATGTACAATCTTCGGCATGGAAATCGACCCAGCGCACCTTACAGCCACGATCCTCAGCAATCCAGAGCCAGGGCGCGATATTAGCATCATGGTCCAGGCGCGTCACCACCAGTTCATCGCCAGGCTCCAGTAAGCGCGCGATACTGCGGCTGATATTAAAGGTCAGGCTGGTCATATTCTGGCCAAAGATAATCTCTTCGGGGCGGGCCGCACCTAAAAAGGCAGCTACCGCCTCACGAGCCTCCGCCACCACGGCATCCGACGCCTGACTGGTGCGAAAAGCACCGCCATGATTGGCATTCGAGTGCAGAAAATATTGCTGCATGCGCTCTACCACTTCTTGCGCCACCTGAGTACCACCGGGATTATCAAAAAAGGTCGCGCCGGTAGCAAGAGATGGAAAATGGGCACGCACGGTATCAATGTTGAGCATAAAAAATCCTCCGAGGATGGGTGAAATTGAAAAACGGCACAGCTCATTGTATCACGGGAGCTCTGGTATATAGCATCATCAGGGAGGAGGCTTATACTACCAGTAGAGGTGCCATGATGAGGCAAAATGTAGTTTAAAGTGTCACTTGATTGTTGAGTGATACGTGTAACAAGAAACGAACGAATAACTATCATTGATATAGAGACGAAAGGATGTAGTATGCAGACACGCCAATTCGGCAAAACAGATATGCAGATTACCCCTATTGGTATTGGGGCCTGGGCCATGGGTGGCGGCAATTGGGAATTTGCCTGGGGTAGCCAGGACGATACACAGTCGATCGCAACCATCAAACGCGGCCTGGAACTGGGTATCAACTGGATTGATACTGCAGCTGTATATGGGCTTGGCCACTCAGAAGAAATAGTTGGCAAGGCCATTAAAGGCCGCGAAAAGCCCTACGTCTTTACCAAGTGCTCACTGGTCTGGGATAACGCACGTAAAGTGAGCAATAGCCTCGACGCCAATTCAATCCAGCGCGAATGCGAAGCTAGCTTGAAGCGTCTGGGACTCGAAACCATCGATCTTTATCAGATGCACTGGCCCAACCCTGATCCAGATATCGAAGAGGGTTGGAGTGCAATGGCTAAATTGAAACAAGAGGGTAAAGTACGCCATATCGGTGTCTCAAACTTCAATGTTGAGCAACTGAAACGCGCGGAAAAGATCGCGCCTGTGGAGACTTTACAGCCTCCTTACTCACTGGTCCATCGCGATGCTGAGAAAGAGATCCTCCCTTATTGTAAAGATCACAATATTGGTGTCATCGTCTACTCACCTATGGCCTCTGGCCTGCTGAGTGGTCGTATGACCAAAGAGCGCATCGATAACATGCCCCAGGATGACTGGCGCCAGCGCGATAGCGAATTCCAGGAGCCTCGCCTCTCACGCAATCTGGAGCTGGCCAACCTGCTCTCTGAAATTGCCTTCCCTCACAACGTTACCGCTGGTGTAGTTGCAGTAGCATGGACCCTGCATAATCCAGCCGTAACCGCTGCGATTGTCGGCGCACGTAGCATGGAGCAGATTGAGGAAATGGTCATTGCCGCTGAGTTCCGCCTGAACGAGGCAGAACTGGAGCAGATCAACAAGTTCTTAGCCGAACATCCCTAATGCTCACCTGTTTACAGTACAGATCGTATAAAGCATAAAGTAGCTGCTTCCTTTGTCGAGGAAGCAGCTACTTTGTGCTTTTTTAACTCCACAGGCAGGCGGACCAGCAAGCAACAAAGCGGCGGTATCGTAAATTGGCGCTACTTCGTACAATCAAAAGAGGAGGACCGGTATTTATGCTATCTTCCTGATAAGTAAACAATCGTCATTGAAAAGCTTATATAAAAGGAGTCGACAAATGCAGATCAGTGCACGCAATCAACTCAAAGGTAAAGTTACAGCCGTCACGCTGGGCAGTGTGATGGCTGAAGTTGTGGTCACGCTGGCAGATGGGCAAGAGATCGTTTCAGCCATTACGCGCAACTCGGCTGAGTCGCTCAACTTGAAGGCCGGCGACGAAGTGATGGCCATTATCAAATCGACCGAGGTCATGATCGGCAAAGAAGCTTAGATCGCTTCTTGAAGCGGGAAATCTCAACCTTCAGCTTTTTCGGTGGTGATCCCCAATATATGATGCGAGATACGTACGCACCATGGTCAGGAAACGCGCCAAAAACGCTCCGCGAGGTATAGTCTCTGCCAGATGATAAACCAGCATAGTGTCAGAGATATTTCTGGCATTATAAACATCATTTACTGAAGGAGAGACCCATGTGGCTGATTTATAGTATTCAATGGTTACATGTTCTGTGTGGTATTTTCTGGCTAGGGAGCGCATTGTACGGAAACTTTGTGGTGATTCCCGCGATTTCAAGCCTGCCCATGAAAGAGCAGCGCAAATTTGCCCAACCGATAGGAGAAAGAGGCGATAAACTCGTTATTCCAGCAGCAATCCTGGTGATTTTGTTTGGCCTGATCCGGGGAATTGTGTTTGGGCCAGTACAAAGCCTGGACTTCTTGTTTGGGACAGCGTATGGACTTACCTTTCTCGTTTCATTTATTATGGCCTGTGCAACTTTAATCTGGGGCATATTTGTTATGGGCCGCACCATCCATCACATTAATAATCTTCCTCTGGAAAATGTACAACAAGCTGACGGAACTTTTAGCCCCACTTTTCTGGCACTGGTCCAACGTGCGAAGCTGATCGCCCTGCTGGAACTGGTAGGTTTCCTGATCGTGTTTAGCTGTATGATCCTGATGCGCTTTGGTCTATAAGCCTCTAGCGCTCACATTCTGTCTCTTTCTGTAAAAAGTGAGGCTTGAGACCCATCGAGCATTAGCCTTTCTATGCTCTAAGGACCCATAAGCGCAAATCTGCAGGCTCAGAGATAGCCCTCTACCTGAGCCTGCTCAATGGCCTTGAGCAAACTTACCTGAGCTTGCTCTGGCTGCTTATTCTCCCACAACTGCACTGCCCTCTCCAATTGCTCAGTCAGAGCAGCAGGATGAGCCTCCTGCGCTGGATCAAGCAACTGGTGCACATACGCGATGCTAACCGCAACGCGCTCCTGACACACTGCAATCGCTATCAATGGCCAGAGCGCGGTCCACAGGAACGGATAGCTGGTCGATGCATGTTGCCAGCCCGCCAGCGCGAACTCGGCCAGCCGTTGCGCTTCCACCAGCCTGTCCTCTTTCCAGGCCAACCACGCCTGACAGGCATAGGCCATTGGACCATAACCTGGATAGGGACCGCGCAGGAGACGCTCAACACACTGCCTGGCTTTGTCTGGTTGCTTTTGCCTGCGAAAGAGCATGGTCAAAAAAAATAGGCCGAACAATTGCAACGTAATATCTCCCACCTGCTCTTCGAGAGTTAATCCAGTCTGCAGGTAAGTCTCAGCCTCCACAAGCTGGCCTGCCCACATTAAAACACTTCCCAGCGTATACATAAAATTGCCAATATCGCCGGCATGGCCTGATTTTTGACAGATGGACAGGGCCAGCCTCGCCGTGTTAATGACCTGTTCATCGACGTGATAGCGCATCTGGCGACTATCTCTGAGACAGAGGCACTGAAAATATTGCGCTTTTTGCATAAGCGTACCGATCTGCTCAATCGGTTGTTGAATCTGCCCAAGAATATCTACCATTTCTTGGAAACGATTGAGCAGGTTCAACGTCCAGACCTGGCCAATCTTCATTTGGAGCAACTCCTGCTGCCATGCGAGATCCTTTTCCTCTTCGGCGATGTTATACAGCAGGTGTTCGGCTTCTTGATACGAGAGGATACTCGCAGCCGGGTTGGTCACGCTATTCCAATGACTGGCTATCTTGCGATGTATGCGGGCCAGCCAACGAGAATGTTCGGATGACAACAACGCTATCACCTTTTGATACATCTCCAGACAGGCATCGGACTGGCCGGTCAGATGAAAAATATCTCCAAGTCGCTCACGAAGGCGTGCAATTTCTGTAATCTGTGGCTGTGGCCTGGTATAGTGGAGGTCGATAGCGCGTTGGAGGGCCTTGCTAGCCTCCATATTAGCATAGATTTGCAGCGCGGCCACGCTGGCCCGCTCATAATAGAGTAAGGCCTTTTCGGTCAGGCCTGCTCGCTCATAGTGAAAGGCCAGTTGCCCGCTGACCGCATCAAGCTGATCTGCATAAAGCGTCAGGACGGCGTCGGCCACATTGTAATGCAGCCGACGCCGTTTGAGCGTGCTGAGGGCTTGATAGGCCGTCTCACGCAGCTTATCATGGCTAAAATCGTAGCTGCCCTCACTCTGTTCATAGATAATGCGCCTCTGCCATAACTCATCCAGACCTGGCACAATCATATCCTCTTTGTGGCCACTGGCCTGGACCAAAACATCCAGGGTAAAAGAGCGACCAATTACGGAAGCGAGGTTGGTCAGTTCAGAGGCCACAGGCGAGAGTTGTGCAAGTCGTGTTGTCAGGACTGCTTGCGCCGGAGATGGCAGAGAGAATGTCGATGTTTTGTGCGCTGCGGACACTGTCTCCGCCAGCGTGAAGGTCCTCGCGCGCACCGTTTCGACGATAAAAAGCGGATTGCCTTCGGTCTCTCGATAGAGATTATCTTGCATGTCTGGCGTCAATGGTTCAGGCCCAAGGAAAGCCGCCAGCTTTGCCGTTTCTACGCTATTCAATCTTTCGAGCTGAATCTGTGTAACCGGTATTTCGCGTTGGAGACTGGCAAACCAGGTATGGAAGGAATGTTCCGCAGTGATCTCCTCGACACGAAGCGTACATACCAGCAACAAATGCAGCCGTGGATCTTTACTGCGCAGCAAATAGTGGAGCCAGATGAGGGTATCACGATCAGTCCATTGGAGATCATCAAGCACGAGCAACAATGGCTGAGGGGTGTTCAACAGCGCCTGAGCCAGTGCGTCAAACAACCGCTGTTGTTGCCAGACATCCTGAAGCGGCTCCGGGTGAGGCAGGTATGGATGTTGGAGTAGCAACGCGGGTATGAGACGTGCAATCTCACAGAGCCAGAGATCGGGCAAAGCATTCAGGCTCTTTTTGAGCGCCTCGTGTTTTAGCCAGGTAGTAATAGGGGTATAGGCTATGGCATCCTCCGCTGCGTAGCAACGTGCAATTGCTCCCAACATGCCTTGTTGCTGAACCCAGAAGCGCATCTCTTCGACCAGGCGCGATTTCCCAATG
This sequence comes from Dictyobacter kobayashii, assembly GCF_003967555.1. Taxonomy (GTDB): domain Bacteria; phylum Chloroflexota; class Ktedonobacteria; order Ktedonobacterales; family Ktedonobacteraceae; genus Dictyobacter; species Dictyobacter kobayashii. Next base: position 3,836,433 of record NZ_BIFS01000001.1, on the reverse strand, counting down.
CCAGCTTCACCCGCCACAATGACCACAGTCGATTCGCCTTCTACTACATGTTGCCAGGCGCTCTGCAATTCTGCCCAGGCCCGCTGGCGTCCTACCATGGGAGCAGTGGATGAGCGAAACGCAGTGGTACCTGCACTGACTGGCTTAGCAAGTGATGGAGAAGCTTGCATCAAGCGCTCATACATCTCTCTGGTACTGGCATCAGGTTCCACGCCTAGCTCACGTTCTAGCGTTGAGGCACAAGTCTGATATGTACGCAGAGCGGTAACCCGATCGCCGTTGAGCACGTAGAGCTGCATTAAATATCGATACGTCGATTCGTCCAGAGGATCAAGGCGCAACAATTTCAGGGCAACAGCGATTGCGGCCTCGTAATCCCGTTCCTGCTCCAGCAGACTGCTCAAGCTTTTCAGTGCCTGGGAAAAGTGTTCACGTAATCGTTCGCGTTCGGTAAGGAGCCACTCATCATAGCACAGGGGAGTAAGTCTCCCTGATAGAAAGCAATGGCTTGCTCTAGAGCCAGGCGACGCTCAACTGGATTAATAGCCTGCCTGGCCATATCCAGAGTGTCTAGAAAGAGCTGCACATCGAGTTGCCAGTTTTCCTGGGCCGACCACTGTAGAGTGTGGCGGGTTATATGCAAGAAGGTATCAGCAGCAGGCAGAAGTTGACGTAGTTTAAAGACGAGATTGCGCAAATTGGCGTATGCCTGACTTTCAGTCGACTCGGGCCAGAGCAAAAAAGCCAGTTGTGCTCGCGACTGTGGTGCGTCACGATGCAGCAGTAAATAAGTCAGAAGCTCAGAGATGCGGGTTGTATCGGTTGTAGGGATAAGGATTTCGTCGGCAAAGAGGCGAAACCCGCCGAACAGATGGATATAGATCGTTGGTGGCACGCGACCAACTCCTCCTTTACCCAGAGGGTGAGATGTCTTTTATCATAGCGACTTGCACGATATGCGTCAAGTTTATTGGCATCAGATCAGGGCTTTTTACTGTTCGTCCAGAGATCGCAGGGAGATCACCAGCACGCGAGAAGATGTCCATTCTTTCCGGTGTGGAGTATATGTGGTGGGCGGCCGCGGCCGCCCACCACATATACTCCACACCGGGCGCCGCAGGCGCCAAAGAGGAACATGAAAAGCCCTGGCATCAGATAGAATCAATAAGACATTTGGTAATAAAACAGAAAGTAAAACGTGGCGTGAAACGCCCAGAAAACGCGCCAGAAACGGGAGACATTCTATACTTTATTCATTAACAGTCAGGGCATGTAATAAACCACCATGACAATCGGCATCCATAGCTGCTCGGAGCGGACCGCGTCCGGCTCATAAGAGGCTCTGACACTACTTTTCAGAGAAAGAAGGTACTAATTATGAAAATAGGTATGGGTCTTCCCGTGTTGCTCCACTCAACGGATTATCTGTTTGAGTGGATCAAACGCATTGATAGTGCTCCGTTCTCCACACTCGCTATCTGTGATCGCATTGTCTATGACAATTATGACGCACTATTGACCCTGGCAGCAGCAGCAGCGCTTTCCAGACGTGTACGCTTAATGACCGATGTCCTGGTTACACCATTGCGCAACACAGCCCTGCTGGCCAAAGAGATCGCCACACTGGATGCCCTGTCTGGAGGTCGTGTGACGCTGGGCATGGGTATCGGTGTGCGCAAAGATGATTTTGCGGTTACAGATACATCCTACAAGGAACGTGGCAAATATCACGAAAATCAGATCGAGCAGATGAAACGTATCTGGTCCAGACAAGACTGGAACAATACCATCGGACCCATCGGTCCGGCCCCAATCCAAAAGCCCGGTCCTGAGCTTATTCTGGGTGGCTTTGTGCCGCAAGTTATGCAAAGGGTGGCACGGTACGCAAATGGTTTTGTCGCCGCAACCAATGAGATCGATAGAGTATCCCAGGCGTTTCGTGCCGTTGAGCATTACTGGCAAGAGGCAGGACGCACAGGAAAACCCCGTCTACTCGCACAAATAGATATAGCCCTGGAATCCCATATGCCGGGTCAGGGACGCGAGAATGCACTGGCATACTATAAAGTGCTACCGCCACCGTACAATACGTACAAGGCGGCCACGCTGATTACTACTGAACAACAACTACGCAAGGTCCTGAACGATCTTGAGCAGATTGGCACCGATGAAGTGATCTGTTTTCCCTGGAGTACCGAAATAGAGCAGATCGTACGCGTGGCTACACTCTGCTAAGCAGCCTGGTCAAACCCACTACGACTCAACCGGATGGACGATGGCACAGACCATCTCATCCACCCGGTATGGACCCTTTACTAGACTAGACGATCGGTACCAGCCAGTGGGAAAACCAGCCACCAACCAGGCGCGCAACCTCGTCAAAGGCATGCTGATTCTCAAACAGCGAAGCTTCGCCTGGTACGATCTCCAGTTGCTTCTCCGCTTGCAAACCTTCTAGCAGGCGCCGATGATGATCAACGGCCTCTTGATCGCCCTCAGCGGCCAGCAACAGGGTCGGGGCCAGTACACGCGGCGCATAATCCAGGCCAAAGTCGCCAGCGTCCCCCACAGCGACCACAGCTGCCACCACATCAGGACGCGAGGCCGCCGCAGCAATCGCCGCCGCTCCCACTTCATTCATACCAAAATAGCCGATCGAAAGATTATCCGTTGAAGGGTTCTCTAGAAACCACTCAGCGGTCCCCACAATGCGCTGCTGCATAATATCAATATTCTGCCGGAAGAAGGCTGTACGCTCATCCAGGGCCAGCTCGTCGCTGGAAAACAGGTCTACCTGCAGGGTTGCCAGGCCATGCTGCTGGAAGGCTGAAGCCAGAGCAATTACATTCTGATGAGGATTTTTCTGGCTATCCTCAATGCCATGGGCCAGGATAATCAATCCCCGCGCATCCTGAGGCACATGCAAGATGCCGTTTAAATCGACGGCCTCCGCCCCAATCCTTACCAATTGTCCCTGCGGATTGGCGGTACTACGATAATTCTCATCATTACGCTCGATCATTGCGCACCTCTTTCCTGTGGTCGTGATACAAAAATATAGTTCTATAATTGTGATACGCTCGCAGACCACTAAACGCGCCATCCCACTGCTGAAGAAAGGCTCTTTGCTGGAAAGCGTAACCAGAACCTCGGATAGACGTACATAGAGTGAGGGTAGATGAAAATATCCTCCTCATGCAACTCATTCTAAGCAGAAGGGGTAGGACAAATAACTTGGCCCGCTGTCTCAATCCACACGGAAAACACGATAATCCCAGTGGCACTGTCTGCTGCCAATACTGCGACTTCCTCGTGCAGGGTGCACAGATTGGTATCTATGAAATAATGGACTTTATTGGTGCAGGCAGTTATGGCTATGTATATAAAGTGCGCGAACCAAATCCACTTAGCCGTATCCTGGCTCTTAAGGTGTTACGCAGGGATCAGTTTAATGCCAGGGCCCAGGCCAGCTTCTTCCAGGAGGCGCGCCGTATCGCGACCATGCAACACCCTAATATTTTGCCGATCTATAATTTTGGGCAGATTAGCGCGAACCAACAGCCATATTTTGTGATGGAGTATGCACCTCAGACGATCAATGACCTCTTCCGCCGACCCGATGGCAGTCGTCGCCTGGTCTTCGCGGAAGAATTGGTTCCCTATATCCAGCAAACGGCCGATGCCCTGCGCTATGTGCATGAGAATGGCCTGGTCCACCAGGATGTAAAACCGGGCAATCTCTTGATCGGACGCAATGGGCAGATCCTGCTGGCCGATTTTGGAACAGCCTATTATCTGGGGATGCAGACCCATGCTTCATTGGGCGAGATCACTGGTACAGCGGCCTATATGCCACCCGAACAATGGCAAGGAGCACCCAGGCGTGATTCTGATCAATATGCCCTGGCGATCTGCTGCTATGAGTTTTTAAGTGGCCGCCCTCCTTTTGTCTATCGGCAATTGGAAGACATCTGGAATGCCCATATGAAAGAGCCACCACCCTCGCCCCAGCAGTGGAACCCCCGCATCCCAGTCGAGGTCTCGGCCGTCTTGATGCGTGCCCTATCTAAGGATTATCGTCAGCGCTACCCAAGCATCACGGAGTTCGCCGACCAATACACCCAGGCGGTCAACATAGCTAGCCAGCGCTACGTCTGCCAGATCTGTGGCCAGCAGAATCGCACTGGCGCACGCCGTTGTACGTTCTGCGGCGCCGAATATGATAATCGTTACTGCCAATACTGTGATGCCCAGGTCCGCTTTGGCCAGCGTTGCTGCTCCAACTGTGGCCGGCTCACGTTGCCATCCGCCAAACTTTTGAGCAGCCCCTTGATCGGCATAACCATACGCCAGGGACGCTACACCATCAATCGCCTCCTGAAACAAACGGAGGAGACCGGCATCATGACCGCCGTGGCCACTGATGCCCAGACCAACCAGCGCGTAGTCCTCAAACGCTGGGAATGCACCGATGAACCTTTATCCCAGCGCGCCAAAGATGTAGCCTATTATGACCATGCCACCGATCCCCTGGCAAAATTACGCCATCCCCTGCTACCACACGTGCTCGACCGCTTCGCGGAAGGAAGATATTATTACGCGGTCTTTAACTATATCGATAGCGAAAGCCTGAGCGAGCGCAACACGAAACTGTTGCGCCCCTGCCAGAACCCGAGGTATTGGGTTATATCAATAGCTTGCTCAATATTCTAATGGCCCTGGAAAAACTCCACCCACCCCTACGTACTTACGATATTTCACCCGATACGATCCTGATTGAGCAACAACGTGGACGTGTCTTTTTAACCGGCTTTCAAGTGCCACCGCCTCCACCACCCCGGGAACCCCAGCGCAACAGTCGCCGCAGGCGTACTACCCGCAAACTGGCCGTTTCGCCTTACCTGCCAATTCAGGATAAAAGTTATGACCAGCGCACCTGTATCTATGCGCTGGCAGCCAGCATGCACCATGCCCTGAGTAATGTCGCCCCACCGCATTATCCGGCCTATCCACCCATCCGCTTATTGAATCCCAAAGTCTCGCCAGCGCTGGAGCGGATATTAAGCCGCGCCTTAAGTGAAGACATGGCCCTGCGCTATCAAAGTTATGAGGAAATGAAACAGGATGTGCAACGTCTACTGCCATAGACCGTTGCACATCCTGTCTTTCTTTTGCGTTTTCGCGCCGAATGGTCTTCACTTTTTAAAAGTAGTAGAAACAAAGCTCAACGCTCTCGCCTGCGGCGAGAGATTGGGGGAGAGGTGAGCGGGGACACCCGCACCCCGGCAGGAGGGGCTCGCCGCCCCTCCTGCACCTCCCGACTTTTTCCCAACTTTATTTGTTTCATTTCGGGCAAGAAGAGGAGAGGGGAAGGATTTGGTGGGGACTGGCATGCCCCCACACCCCGGCAGGAGGGGCGGCGAGCCCCTCCTACACCTCACGGCTTTTTCCCAACTTTATTTGTTTCAGTTCGAGCGCGACAAAGTAGTCGCTTATTAAGATCGCTCGTCGAGGGGAAGGTAGGGAGTCAACTTTGGACCCTCGTATTCAGCACGCGGGCGGATCAAACGATTATGGGCATACTGTTCCAGCACATGGGCGGTCCAGCCAGCCACGCGACTACAGGCAAAAATCGGCGTATCCAGGTCAATCGGAAGGCCCATCATGTAGTACACCGAAGCCGAGTAAAAGTCTACATTGGCATAGAGCCCTTTTTGCTCCTTGACCACCCGCTCAACAATCTGAGACATCTCAAACCATTTGCTATCGCCGCTCCGCTGTCCTAGCTCCTTCGAGATCTCGCGCAAATGGCTGGCCCGTGGATCTTCGGTGCGATAAACGCGATGGCCGAAGCCCATCACACGTTCTTTGCGCGCCAGGGCACCTTCAATATAAGTCCTGGCATTGTTAACCTCACCGATGCGCAGCAGCATGCGAATAACCTGCTCATTCGCGCCCCCATGCAGAGGACCCGAGAGGGTGCCAACCGCCGACGAGATCGAGGCATACATATCAGCCAGCGTGGCGGCTGTGACGCGCGCAGCAAAGGTTGAAGCATTTAACTCATGGTCGGCATGCAGCACCAGGGCAACATCCAGTACATGAGCGGTATAGTCATCCGGCATCTTTCCCGTCAGCATATACAGAAAATTGGTTGCGTGATCATGATCAGAGAGCGGCATAATCGGGGCGCGCCCGTGGCGAATGTGCTCCCAGCTGGTAACGATAGTGGGCATGACAGCCGTCAAACGCTCGGCACGCCGATGGTTGGCACTCGCCGAGGTATCGTCCAGATGTCCATCAAAAGCTGAGAGGGCCGAAATAGCTGTGCGCAACACATCCATCGGCGCGGTACTTGTGGGTAGCAGATGCATTAATTCCAGGATTTGACCGGGCAAGGCACGATGAGCACGCAAGCGTAAGCGCAAATCCTCTAACTGCGTTCTGGTAGGGAGAACACCGTTCCATAAAAGATAGGCGGTTTCCTCAAAGGATGAATGGAGAGCCAGATCGTGAATATCCACACCATAATACGTTAATTTTCCCAGTTGGCCATCCAGATCGCAGATACGCGAATGGGTTGCAACAATGTCCTCGAGACCATCTGTAGTAGCGGTCGGCATAGGAGATCCTCCATGGCAGATAGCAGCTTCGTTAGTGTTAGAACACGGCCCTGGGCCATACGAACGGCTCATATGTATACTTCCACAGCGAAGCAAACACGTGTTGTTCATAATAGGTAGTCGTTGCTATTATACCGTGCCTCATGTAACGATGTCATGTCAGCCAGCTAACACCCCGAAATTTGCTTGCGCCTGCGCGCCCGGCCCAATACAGGGGCAATATTTGCAGGTAACATATTCTGCTAAGCAAATAGCCAAAAACGATGGTCTTACCGCGTAAAATATGGTAAACTGACGCAAATAGCAATAAGCGAGGAAGCTCATGGATAAGCTTGCACGAGACGAAGAGGAGCAACTCATCGCCCGTAGCCAGCGTGGAGACATCGAAGCATTTAATCAACTCATTGAGCAGTATCAACACGTCATGTACAGCACGGTCTTTCGCATGCTCGGGGATTACGATACCTCAGCAGACGTGACCCAGGACGCGTTTATCTCTGCATTTAGAGCCATCCGCACCTATCGTGGGGGAAGTTCGTTCCGTGCATGGCTACTACGCATCGGCTCAAACCTGGCATGCGATCATTGGCGCCGTGTTCAACGCCATCCAACCGCCTCGCTCGAAATGCTAACCGACGAGACAGAGCCACATGCACCCGGTTCCCTGGATGCTCTCTCGCTCAGCGGACCTGAAGGCAATCCAGAAGAATATATGTTGACCCAGGAACTCCAGGAACTCATTCAGGCTGGCCTTCAGCAACTTCCACTTGAACAACGCACTGTTATTGTGCTGTGCGATATTCAGGGCCTCTCCTATGAAGAAGTCGCTCAGGCCATACAGGCAAATCTGGGTACGGTCCGCTCACGCATTTCTCGTGGCCGGGCCCGCTTGCGCAACTATTTACAACAACATGAGGAACTTTTACCACGTAATTATCGTCTCACAAATAGTAGTGATGGATAACATGATGGAGTGTACGCGTGTCTCAACTTGATCGGCATCTGACAACAGAACAACTTTCGGCATTGCTCGACGACCAGATCTCCGCGGGAGAACAGGAGGAAAGCGCTTATCGGGCGCACCTGCAAACCTGTGAGCAGTGTCAATTGGAGTTTGCCGATTTGAAACAGACAGTAAGGCTGCTACGCGCATTGCCTGCTCCACGGCCTCCTCGCTCATTCGCATTGCCAACTGACTTCTCATGGGAGCCGATAGAGGCCGAGCAAGAAGCTACAACCCGGCAACAAGAGACGCCGCCGCCCATCTCACTGCCACAGAGACGGCTACAACAACAATCCAGGCAGGCAACCACAAACCGCTCCCGGCGCGCAACCCTGCGCCTTATCAGCGGCCTGGTCGCTGTCATCGGCATCTTCTTTATGCTGTCCACCCTGCAATTGCCGCATATGGGAGAGGCTGCCAGTGGCACAGCCGCCAGTAACACCGGCACAGAAGCGCCCAGTTCCCATGCCTACGGTGGTAATCAACCGAGCACGCCCCATGCATCAACCACAAACCCTAATAAGCAGCAGGGAAATAATACTGGTGCCACCGGTTCGGAAACACAGCCCAAACCAGGTACAGTTCAACCAGCGACAACCCCTGCAACGCCTGTGAATATAGAGCCGCAGCCGCTCCAAGTCTTATACTTCTTTGACCTTACCAATAACGCTGGACGCCTGCACCTGGGCCTCTTATTGTTTCTGATCGGAGCCATTAGCTTCTACATCTTCACACAAAAGTACCGGCACCGCTGGAGATAACAGTTAGTAGAGAATCAATGGCATCCCTGCCGGGGTGCCATTTTTTGTGGCCCGCCAGACTTTTAGGCTATATTTGCTGCTGTCGAAGAACGCAGTTTATGCTATATTTTGACTAAGGAATACGTTTGAGGATGGCAACCAGTGAACCAATGCATCCCGGGCACATTGCCATCGTAGTAAGAGCTCTACCTTCAGAAAATGAGATAAACAGTGAATACAATTTTATTGCTACTCCCGCCCTTGATCAATGTGCTGGTCACCGGGATATTTGCATTTGTCATCCTGAGACAATATATAAGTCGTCGGCGCAGTTATCAACTATACTGGTCGATCTCCCTGTTGATGGCCTTTGTGGCTACCCTGGCTTATATGGCAATGCTCATGGTTGGCCCAACCTCCGAGCCCGGCACCTATTTCTTTCGGCTCTACTATGCGCTAGGAGGCACCATCATGCCATCCTGGCTAGGCATGGGAAGTATCGCTCTGATCAGCAAACCACGTGTCAGCCGGGCCTTTGTAGGCTTCCTCTTGCTCCTGAGCTTGATAGCCGGTACCTTTGTACTGGATGCCACCATTGATATGGCCAGGCTCAGTCATATCGCCGGTACCCCCGGCACAGGCACCCTCCAGCCAGGTCCCTGGCTGGTAATGACCATTCTGCTCAATACACTGGGCGTGGTCGCCGTAGCCGGAGTAGCCCTGCTCTCCGGCTGGAAAATGCTACGTAAACAAGCTCGCATGGGAGAGATCAGAACCAGCAATATCCTCTGGGCCAATATCTTTATTTTTACGGGCGCCATTCTCAATGCGGCCGCCGGAACGCTGGCCCGCTTCCTCGGCCTGGACTCAATTTTCTGGCTGATCATGGCACTGGGCTGGATCGTCCTCTTCCTGGGAGTACTGCTGGCCAGCCGACGCTCACGCCATTCCCATAACGTCGCCACCGCCCAAACCACTCACACTGACCCGGTCAAAGCTTAAAACACTGATAGATACAAATGCGGTGTCTCTCTTGCAGGAGAGACACTGCATTTGTATCTATCTTCATGCTCACGTGGAGCAATACTAAACCACTAGCTAGTTGGCTTTCAGCTCACCCAGGGTAACGGTAAAGGTCATTTGCTGTGTACCACGATAAACTTTGACCGTTGCTGTATCTCCAGGATTCTTAGCAATCAAGGCATCTTCCAGTGAAGGGATGGCATCGATGGCTGTGTTATCGATCTGGACAATAACATCGCCGGCTTTGATACCAGCCTTTTCAGCGGCCCCACCAGCAACCAGCTGGGTAACATAGACACCATGATCAACCGCCAGGTTGTCCTGCATCTGCAAGGTTGAGTCAACCGCGGCAGGCACAATACCAATCGCCGCACGACCGGTATGCTGTACCTGGCCAGTGGAAATCAACTGGGTGGCAATAAACTGGACACGATTGGATGGGATGGCGAAACCAACACCATTGGCTGGTGAGTTAAATTCTGGATCAACCGCGGTCAAAGTCGGAATACCGACCAGGTGACCTTGCAGATCAACCAGGGCCCCACCACTATTACCAGGATTGATGGGCGCATCGGTTTGAATGGCGTTTGGAATGGTCGCGCCATTGCCCTCACTGACGTTACGTCCCAGCGCACTGATGATACCATTGGTAACCGTCTGGGTATTGCCCAATGGGTTACCAATCGCCAGCACATCCTGGCCTACACGCACCTGTGAAGAGTCTCCCAGGCTAATCACGGCCATATTGGTCGGAGGATTAATCTTGATGATCGCCAGGTCATCAGCGGGATCGGTACCTACCACCTGAGCGTTACGTACACGCGTCCCATCCGATAGCACCACTTCGTCAACACTGGTAACACCATCAACGACGTGATTGTTGGTCACGATATAGCCGCGCTTGTCAATAATCACGCCAGAACCCAGGGCCGCCCCTTTTTGAGTCTGGACATTGATCTGCACCACAGCTGGACGAGTCCTGGCGATTACCGCTTCACGTACAGCCTGCAGATTATTATCGGTTAAAGCGGGTATAGGTGCCTGTGGCGCCGAACCAGGCTGCAAAGATGAATTCTGCGTGCTCGGAAGGACCGGGGTTGATGCGCCTGTGCGTCCGAACTGCCATCCAGCAAAGATACCCACGCCAAAGACCAATGCGAGCACCAGGGCCAGGGCCATAATCGCCCCGGCACGCAGACCATTGCGCTTTGGTTTGAGGGCCGCCTGGCTCCCACTCGGAGGAGGACCAAAGGGCGCGCCATTACCATTCGGGATATAGCCACTCTGTCCATAGCTATTCGGATATACAGGTCCCGCCGCGCCACGGCCAGTGTGATCTGGTGCATCCAATGACGTGTAAGGACTCCCACCCGGATAGCCAGATGATGGCACCGGGCGATATGCCTCCTTGGGCTGTCCCATAGGGGATGCAGGAGTCGGCCGATAGGACCCTGGCTGCATATATTCCCGATAGTTCTGCTCATTATCAGCATAACTGCTACCGCGATTTACAGGGGAATAGGACCCCGGATTGCTGTCAGGCTGCTCACTGGATGGCGGAACAGGCTGGTATGGTGATGCTTTATCGTCATTCATGTTGCTTAAATCATTCGTATCTGAATTTCTCATTCTGATACCCTCCTCATAGCCCTATAACAACCCCTCACTACCATCTACGTCAACAACGTCCTTATTTCATTATCTTGCCTACTATTTAGCAGAAGGTCAAGAGGAACACAGGCGGAATGCCCACGAGCGCTCCCTTCCTTACTGTTATGTACAGCTTTAGTGGTAAACAAGTACCTCGCACAGTTACTCTATCCTTATACTAAATTCATAGGGGTACGGCAAGAAAACTTTCTTGTCTATACTGTATAGTATGACCATAAAAAAACTTTGAGGGATTTGTAAAAATTTTGTATGGATTTCGTTTCTATGCGATGAGCATCTCAGACAAGCTATCGGAAAAGAGCATACCTGTCCTCTATTATATCGACTCGGTCTACTCAAATCAAAGGGGTTGCTCATCCTTGGCGATAATGAGATAATGGGAACACGAATCGAGCTGAAGATGGAGCGCCCAAACATTGGATGAGTATACTATACAGGAGAGGGAACAGGGCACAGCATCCCTTAATACAAAAAATACGACACCAATAGTGAATAAAGAACAACATGAGCCTGTGACAATAAAACAGCTACGACAACTGGCCAATCAACACCTGGCAACCAGAGATTGGTCAAAGGCCGCGGAAGCCTTTTTAGAGATCTTGATGAATGATCCACAAGACAGTGAGGCCTTACTAGGACTGGCCGCAGTCATGGATGGGCTGAATCGCTTTGAACATCTCTATGAGACAGCTCAGACCATCCTTGATATAGAGCCCAATTCCGCCGCTGGCCTGGCGTATAAGGCCCGTGCCCTCCAAAAACTGGACCGTATTTCAGAAGCAACCATCGCCAATGATCAAGCGCTACTGCTCAATACCAATCTGGGGCTTTCCTGGGTTAATCGCAGTGGCCTACAGCTCTTGCAGGGAAAGTTTCCAGAGGCGTTACGCAGCGCCCAGCGAGCCATTGAACTGGCGCCAATCGATGCCCGGGCCTGGGCCAACTATGGGGTCGCCTTGCTCAACTTCAATCGCCTGGCGGAATCCCTGGAGGCCTTCGATAAGAGCCTGGAGGTCGACCCTCAACAGCTTTTCGCGCTACAAATGAAAGGCGAGATCCTCTGTCGCATTGGTCGCATGCGTGAGGTTATTCCGCTGGTTCGCGATGCCCTGGCTTTGAGTCCTCAGGACGTCAAGACACTGACCCTGGGCATCCAGGCCTTCCGCACACTGGAGATGTATGAAGAGCTAAAAGCCTTATCTCATCAACTGGTGCTGGTCATGCCAGATAATGTGCTGGCGTGGGAAAACTATATGCGCAGCCTGCGTGGCCTGGGTCAATTTAAGGAGGCCAATGAGGCTCTTGATCACCTTATCGCGCTGGACGGCTCAAATGTACGCTTCTTGACTATGAAGGCCGATACGCTCTATCGCCTGGAACGCTATCGAGAGGCGGTATCTGTCGCCGAACGAGCCAAACGCCTGGGACCCGATTACAATCCGGCCCGCCGCATCCACGAAAAATCTCTCCGCCTCATGTACCAACGCAAAGTTAAGAAAGATAAGAACTAAAGAAGCTAAGAGGGGATTTATTGCGATAAATCCCCTCTTAGCTTCTTTAGTGTGTGAACTGTAGATAAGGTGATTGCTTTCTTTATCGCCGCATACGGCGGCAAGGGGTGGGAGAGGTTCGTTTGGGGACACCCCCAAACCCCGGCCATGGGACTGACGTCCCCCGGCACCCCCTTCTATGGCGGAGAAGAGGGTGAATGGGATTTTGGGATGGGGCGCCACCTCTAGATGAGTTGGTCTAGTAGCGATAGGAGCGCTCCCTGGCCTTGCTGGCGGATGGCGGTGCGTAGGGGTTCGGGCGTTACGATGCGGATGCGGCGCTGGTGCTGCTCGTAGCGCGCCAGGTCATCCGATTGTAGTCCTGTCACTTCTACCCATTTCATCAAGGACTTCATGCCTACTGGCGGGTGATCAAAGGCGATCCAGACATCCATCTCCCATTTTTCGGGCCGCGGAATCTCTATCAGGACCTGGTAATCCGCTACAGGCGTTTCAAGCATGGTTGAGAGTTCGGCCGCGATTTTCTGCTCGATCGTGCGCCGCCGCTGGGCGTCCCAGAATAATGCCTCTAGCCGCCGGAACAGGCTACCAGCCGCAGGACTGATCTCAAGCACCACTTTATAAGGTCGCCGCATCTCTAGATCTGCTGCCAGCATACGTGAGCTCTCAGGCATCTCGTTAGAGGCCAGTAATGTTAACAGTGCAGCATCGGTTAAACCCACTAATTGCTCACCGCTAATCGCCTGCACAGATAGGGCATCGAAGACGGCACGCACCAGCATAGCCTGGAAAGCCCGACTGGTATGATGCCAGTAAATATTGTCGAACATCTCTTGCCGGGCATGCAAAAGCGAGTGCAATGGACTGATGCCTTTGTGCGTCACCACCAGACAACGTTCGCCATGTAAATCACGTTGGATACGCAATGCACTCAAGAGCCGTGACACATCCACGCCACCATAGGGCACATTACAGGCGCGCGCATCGCGCGGGAGATAATCTAATTTATCGATATCTAATGCCCCGCTTAATAGATGGCTCAACAACTCATCGTCAGGCGGCAAAGACTTGGATTTAGGAGGGTCAATGAAATCGGCCACGCGCTCAGGAGAAAGCCGGTAGTCGCGTTCCAGGATAGTCGCCACCTCGCTTTTCTCAATGATAGAACGGCCCACCTTCTCATGGTTAATAATCGGGAAACCCAGATCCTCGATAGTATGGGAAAAAGGATAATGCCCAATATCGTGCAACAGGGCCGCCACAACCAGCGTCTGGATACTACTAATCGCAATACCATCCAGGCCACCCGATGCACCGCGCATAAGCAAAGAGCGCAAGGCACGCACAGCCAGATGATAACATCCCAGGCTATGCTCATAGCGCGAATGGGTAGCCCCCGGCCAGACACGATACACAAACCCCAATTGCTTTACCTGCTGCAAACGCAGAAAAGGGGCGCTATTGATCAGCTTCAGCTCACGCGGTCCCAACGGAATCAAATCATAGAGACTATCGCGGACGGTCCCCTCCGGTTGCTCATCGGGCAAAAGGGGATAGCCAGCGGCATCTGTCCAATACGAGCGCTTTATTGCTTGCACTACGCCCGCCTCAGTATCGACAGAAGGCAACGCCGTCAACGGCAATAATTGTTCGACCGGCTGCTGTTTACCCGGTGTACTTTTGAAAGACTCATCACGCATACTCATACACTCATTGTATCATAGACAGCAGGAAGCGCGCCGCCAACAAGGACGCAAAGGACAACCCACCCCCCACCCGTAGGTGCGACCCTCTGCGGTCGCTTGCCCCACCGCTAATGGGGCCCGGTATCATCACCGCCTGGTCCCTCATCTCTGACATCTTCCTCCATGCGGTGCCCAAAAGTTTGGTCTGCTTTTGGGCACCGCATGGAGGAAGATGTCATACCACGAGGTACGCAATCGCTGGGATACGGGGCCGCCGGCTCTGCGGAGGGCGGCAATCGGGCGCTGAGGCCCGAATCTACGGGTATCGTGTTTCTTGTTGCTTTTGCAGGTAGGGATGCGGAGGGCGGCAAGGGGATAATGACATACGACGTCAGGCCAACGCTAAATAGAATAGTGTATAATAAATCTATAGACCTTCGACGCATGTGCGACGGGCAAGACGACGCTCGTCGCTTTTCATATCGTTAACTCCTTGGAGCCTGATAATGAGTACACAGCCAGATACGATTAAAATGATCGCTATCGATATAGATGGGACCCTCCTGACGCCCCAGAAACAGATTTCCCCTCGCACACAGGCCACTATCCGAGACGCCCAGGAAGCGGGTATCGTGGTCACACTGGCTACCGCCCGGCGCTACATAAATAGTAAACATTTTGCGGATCTACTGGGTATCAGCATCCCCCTGATTACCTGCGACGGAGCACTGATACTTGACCATCCAGCCGGGGTTGTGCGCCATACGCAGTTGCTGCCCGCCGAACTGGCCCAGCAAACAGTAGATATCCTGGTCGCCCACAGGCTCCAACCAGTCATTCACCATATCGCAGGCGCAGCCGAACAGACCTGGAGCGGACACGCTGAATTTGATAATCTGGGCCTGGAAGGCTATTTCCGTGAGTTTCCAGCGGACCAACGGCTGCCCCACAATCTCCTATGCCTGGGACAACCCGATCCAATTCGCGTGGTTGCTTTCGCCAGCGAGGAGGCTATTGGACGTGTCGCACCGGTAATTGCGGAACTCCCCTGCGCCTGGAATACTATTGAACGTGGTAACTATGGTTGTGCCGAGCTCACAGTGATGCAACATTCGTGTTCAAAAGCTACCGGCGTAGCAATTTTAGCGAAACATTTAGGCATACCGATGACGCAGGTCATGGCAATTGGTGATAACAATAACGATCGTGAGATGATCGAGGCGGCAGGATGGGAGTAGCGATGGGGCAGGCGCCAGAAGCCGTAAAGGCCAGCGCCAACGCGGTTACTGCCACCAATCTGGAAGATGGGGTGGCAGTAGCCATTGAGCGCTATGCATTACTGCGCTGAAGACGGACCGCGCTCTCAAATTCACGTAAGCGAGCGACCTGGCGATGGTTGGGAGCAGCCTGCCAGCGCTTCTCTTTTACCAGTTCGAGCGCGTCACTGGCATGCATACCACCATAAACCAGGGTCGCGCATGTCAGGAGCACGCTGCGGCCAACCCCGTGTTCACAGTGAATAAGGACATGGCCACCCTGGCTGATATGTTCATTGGCCCAGGCAGCCCCATCTAACAATTGCTCAACCGAGAGAGGATACGTATCGGGCGCAGGCAGATAAAGCAAAGAGATATTCTCACGAGCCAGCTCCTCTTTATCATCGCTATACTCCGCACGCGTATCCACCACATGTGTGACACCAGCCCTGCTCAGTGCTGGAATATCCTCAGGGCGAATACGACCGCCCACAGCCAGATGCTCGGTCACCCAGCTCATATTAAGCGCATCAGGTAATGGCACATGCAGGGCACGAGCAATCTGTTCGCTCTTAGAATTCTCAGGGAAGAGACGTACAGCGATACGCGTCCAGCGACGATATATTAGCCGCACTACCCCGGTAGTAGCCCAATGTAAAAACGAAAATTTAACCCGCGGAGCCTCAGCAGCCACGGTAGGAGGTGGTGTCCCTCCCTGTTCGTTCTCCTCTGTTGGAGGAGGCGTTATCGAATCTGGCGACATTCCTAAACATTCCTCTTCTAATGGCTACAACTCAACATGCTAGACGTTGGTGACCAGGTCCGAAGGCACCGCCGGCTCAACCTTCTCGACCACCTGCTTCTCAGTATCTCGCAGCAGTACACGCTGCAAGGATGCAATCGCGCACTCGATCATACTATCATCAGGTTCCCGCGTGGTCAGACCCTGCAAAGCCAGGCCAGGGCCAGCAGCCAGCGCACCACACGATAGCGATAGTTCGCGGCCCCCAGGCGCATCAGCTCATAGGCAATACCAGCCACAACCGGTACCAGCACAATGCGTGAAATGATCTTAATCAATAAGGTTGGAGAACCGACAAACGCAAACACCACGATCGAGACCACCATCACCAGCAGCATAAAGCCGGTACCACAACGAGTATGGACCCGCGAAGCACGTCGTACATGCTCAACATCCAACGGATCACCCTGCTCCATAGCATTGATCGCTTTATGTTCAGCACCATGATAGCCAAAGACACGCTGGATATCTGGAACACGGCCAATCAGATAGAGATAGCCAACCAACAGGGCCAGGCGAATCACACCTTCCAGCGTAATATTCAGCCAGCCATCTCCAATCTGACCGCGCAATAAACTCGTCAACAAAAGCGGACCGACAAAAAAGATTGCAATGGCAAAGGTCAGAGAGACCAGCAGCGGTAGGATCATAGAGGCGCCCCGATAGCCTCGGCGGACTCCGCTTTCCCATCACCCTGCGGTGCCTTCCCGGCAATCTGCCCCGCAGCGACTGGAACGGCGCCATCGGTAGGAGCAGTCGGATCGACCGCGCCCGAAGCGATATTGGCAGAGAGCGTCATCATACGCCGTTCCCAGCACCAACATCTCCCACAATAGCACCATACCACGTAAAAATGGCAGGCGCAGATATTTATTCTGATAGATCCTGGGCTCTAATGCTTCTTCATGCACATAGATATCGCCCTCAAGACGTCTGACCGCCACCGCAACCGAATTGCGGCCACGCATCATCACGCCTTCCATTACTGCCTGACCACCATAATAAAACTTTGCCATACAGGAAATCCTTTCGCTTCCTTAGATCCGATCTTTCATATTACGACGCGATAACCGCCTCGACTGTTCCGGCATCTCATTAGAGATATCTTGCGTCTTCGAGAAGCGGCGTACCACAGAGTTTTTTGCAATGGTCTTTGGCAAGTGGCTATGTAAACGGCGAATACGAATCGCCGACTGAATGCGTCCAGACATCCGATATTGAACCGGATGTGTGCCTTGCGTCTGCCAGACACCGGCTCTCCCCGCTCAGGCAAGAAACTGAGAATCTTAGCCCCGATATCAAATGAAGAGGCCGGTCGGCTCAACTCTCGAGCATTGGCAACCCAGCGCCGCAGCTCGGGCGAACCTGGTTTAATCAAACGCCGCAATGCATCCGTCAGAGTATTCGAATCCAGAGCCAGAACACCAACCTCATTATGCACAACATAATCGATATTGCCCTCTTCCTGGCCGGGAACGTATCCACTCAGAATAATAGGTAGTTCACACGACAAGGCCTCACAGATCGTACCGGGGCCCGCCTTAGTAATAATCACATCTGACGCATGCATGAGCTCGGGCATATTATGCACAAAACCGAAGATATGTGCTGGCACATGTAAACGCGCTCGTGTCCGCTGCAATTGCGCATACAATTTTTTGTTGCGACCCGTCACCACCAGTAATTGCACTGGCAGATGAGCCTGTGAAATAGCCCGTACCGCAGCATGCAAGCCACCAGCCCCATCGCCACCGCCCACAGCAAGACTACCGGTAAATCCTGGGCAAGACCAAACTTTCGTCGTAGTTCTTCCTTTGTGGCCACCTCGCGCGTATACTTAGGATCGATTGGCATTCCCAACATATGCACGCGTTTGGGATCAAGTTTGCGCTTCAAGTACAATTGCTTCGCCTGCTCTGTTGGTACAATATAGGCATCGGCGCCCGGCGCAAACCAGGAAAAATGCACACTAATCAAATCAGTTACTACAGTAATAAAGGGAATTTTCAAGCCGAGCTGTTTTAAGGCACGAATAGTAACGAAGTTGATGATTGGATGGATAGAAACGACCACATCAGGCTGAATGGTCGTGAAAAGCTTCAATAAGCCATTGAAAATAAGAGGCGTTGCCAGAGATGTCATAGCCATCACAGTACCCTCACGGTTACTGCGGTGAAAGACCTCTCCAAACAGTTTAGGGTTATAGCGAATAGTGGGCCGTAAAGCTTTACCGCCTCACGCAGAGGAAAACGGCTATATTCCTCAAACACATCGACAATCTCGATCCGATAAGTCGGCGGAGGAGGAATCTCGCTCTCAGCAGTTGAGATGCGGGATCGCTCTGGAGTGGCACCATCTGCACGCGCCACCGCCTGGCTTTTTGCTAACCACTCTTCCTGTTCACGCTGCGAGATCAGGCGAAGAGCATTACTGATGGCGTTGGCCGCACTGCGGTGCCCGGCACCAGTATCAGCAATCAGGAAAAGAATGGTTCTTTGCGTTGAATCGCTCAGTTGACTCACCCCCTGTCTTTTATGTAAAGTTACTCATAGTGAAATAGGGATAAAGGCATGTTTCCATTCACCTTTATCCCTATACGACTACCGCCTGGTAATGAATTACTCATCCTTCAGGTTGAAACGTTTGCGGAAGCGCTCCACACGACCAGCAGAGTCAAGAATACGCTGCTGCCCGGTAAAGAATGGATGGCACTTCGAGCACACATCAACCTTCAACACAGGCTTTGTACTCATTGTTTTAAAGCTGTTGCCACAAGCGCACTGCACTGTGGATTCAACATAATTTGGATGGATTCCTGCTTTCATTATATCTCCTGATATCACTTATGGCTTCGCTGTTTGGAAGGCCTCGTTTTTGAAGTACCACTGCCTCCCTCACCTCGTACACCCTTCAAAATGCTCATAGCGATGCAAGCATGATTGTACATGCAAGGTCCGTCTTCGTCAAGATGTCCCTTTTTGCCAATCATACTTTTGTATCGTTGGGGAATCGGATGTTTCTCGACCAGAAGATCGACTCCGCCAGCGTGATTAGCGCTGTCTCTATATTTTATTCTACACTTAAAGAACACAATCCATAACCAATTTATTGCCCAACAAAGCTGGATTTTTTTCATTTTCCTCTTTGGCGCTGCGGCACCGGGCTGGGAGTGTGGAGAGTGTTTGGGTTTGGTGGGCGGCCGCGGCCGCCCACCAAACCCAAACACTCTCCACACCTGAAAGAATGTGATACACTACAGCAGGATGCAGTACTGATATCCCACCAAACAAAAAATGCAAGCTCATATAGATGAGTTTGTCGATAGTTTATGCGCGGGATCAGTTCTCTTCGATGTCAGCACAACACAGGGGAAATGATTATTTATGATCGAACGATATTCGAGACCAGAGATGGCCGCTATCTGGTCAGCTAACCATAAGACTGATAAGTGGCTCCAGGTGGAGTTGTTAGCCTGCGAAGGATGGGCGCGTGAGGGGTCATTCCTCAGGATGCTATTGAGAAAATTCGCAAGGCTCAGTATAATGCCCAGCGTATGCAGGAGATCGAGCAGGAGACGCATCACGATGTGATTTCGTTCCTGCGCTCCATTCAGGAACAGTTAGGACCAGAGGGACGCTTTATCCATCTGGGCATGACCTCTTCAGATGTACTGGATACCGGCCTGGCCGCGCAGTTAAAAGAGGCAGGCGCTATCCTGACCACTGGCCTGGCTAAATTAACCGACGCCGTGGCAAAGGCAGCGATTGAGCACAAATATACCTTGATCACAGGCCGCTCCCATGGCATTCATGCCGAGCCAATGACCTTTGGCCTGAAACTGGCGCTCTGGGTAGATGAGTTACGCCGACACCAGACGCGGCTGGCCGCAGCCATCGAACAGGTAACGGTTGGTAAAATCTCGGGTCCAGTAGGCACCCATGCCTCGGTTCCACCACAGGTCGAAGAATATGTCTGTGAGCAGATGGGACTGGGAGTGGCTCCAATTTCGAACCAGATTGTACAGCGCGACCGCCATGCACACTTTATGACGACCCTGGCGCTGATTGGTAGCTCACTGGAAAAGATGGCGCAAGAGATTCGCCACTTGCAGCGCACAGAGCTGAGCGAGGCATTCGAACCCTTTGGCTCTGGTCAACAGGGCTCTTCCGCCATGCCACACAAACGCAATCCCGAACTGTGCGAGCGCATCTGTGGTCTGGCCCGCCTGTTGCGCGGCTATGCCGTCACAGCAATGGAGAACGTGGCCCTCTGGCATGAGCGCGACATCAGCCACTCCTCAACCGAGCGCATCATTATCCCAGATGCCTGCACGCTGCTCGACTACATGCTGCACATCTTCACCAACGTGATCAGCGGCTTGCAGGTGGACGCCGAGCGCATGCTGACCAACCTCAACATGACCGGTGGCCTGGTCTTCTCACAGCGCATCCTACTGGCCCTGATCGATAAAGGCGTGGGGCGCCAGGAAGCATACAAGATGGTACAGCGCAACGCCAAAAAGGTCTGGACCATGACCAGCCAGGGCGCCATCAAAGGTGCCGCACTGGTCGAGGCCCTGAGTCAGGATCCCGAGGTCGCGGGCTATTTAAGCCGCGAGGAACTGGCGGAGCTGACCAATACAGATTACTATACCAAATATGTAGAGACCGCATTTAAGCGCATCGGCCTGGCATAGCAATATTCCGAGTGTACTCAATTTGCGCCACTTTTGTACTGTGTGGTGGAGAGGCGACCACCCCTCTACCACACAGCACAAACTTCAAGCAAGCACCATAGGCGCAAAGCTTCAGCTTAAACACTTGCACACGGCGTTATATTTAAATAGTGCACATAACGCTAACCTGACTCGTCCACGTAGGGAAAAATCACTCGTCATACCTACAAAATATACCTTATGTTGAGTTCGCGGTCGTCACAGTACAAAGAAATGTACTGAAGTTTAAATAATTAAGCAGGGTAATAACGAGCACATCCATCCCTCGATTTATTTTATTTTTAAATTTGAAAGGACCGTTATCATCTATGGCGGACGAAGTCACAAAACGTAAAATAGAGCATGTCAATATTGCACTAGAACGCGATGTCTCAGCCCCTCAGCGAGCCAGTTGGAGCGATATCCAGTTCGTACACCAGGCGCTGCCAGAAGTAGATCTGGACAAGATTGATCTGACCACCACCTTCCTGGGACATCAGCTGCGTTATCCTATTTTTATGTCCTCTCTAACGGGCGGCCATCCCGATGTAATCAATATTAACCGCAACCTGGCCCGTGCCGCCGAGCACTATGGACTGGCCCTGGGAGTAGGCAGCCAGCGAGCCGCCATCTTGAATCCTGAGCTGGCCACCAGCTACACCATTACACGTGAAAACGCTCCCAACGCCTTTCTAATCGCTAATATCGGCGCGCCACAGTTGATCCCACAAAGCGGGCACCAGCCCTTCACCCTTGAACAGGTCCAACGCGCCATTCAGATGATCCAGGCCAATGCCCTGGCAGTCCATATGAATAGCTTACAGGAGGCAGCCCAACCAGAAGGAGATCGTAACGCCTTTGGAGAGGCCGCAGCCCTCAAGCAGCTGGTACAACAAATCGAACGACCGGTGATAGCCAAAGAGACCGGAGCCGGGGTTAGCCGCGAACAGGCTCTCCTCCTGTGCTCCTGTGGCGTCTCCGCCATTGATGTCGGTGGAGCTGGAGGCAGCAGCATGTCGGCCCTTGAAGCTGCGCGCTCGCAATCGCATGGCGATGAACGCACAATGAATATCGGCCTGCTCTACCGGGACTGGGGCATCCCCACGCCCATCGCGGTTGTTGAGGCAGCTACCGCCCGCCTACCGTTGATCTCAACGGGTGGAGTGCGCACTGGACTGGACGCGGCCCGTGCCCTCGCGCTAGGAGCCACCCTGGTCGGGGTAGGTTTCCCTTTCTTAAAGGCGGCCAGCGAGAGCTATGAAAAGGTCTGCGAGGTCATCGAAGGCATTCTAAGCGAGCTGAAGGTAGCCATGCAGTTGAGTGGTGCCGCCAACCTGTCCCAGCTACGCGAAGCCGATATCGTGGTCACGGGCGCTACCCGAGAATGGCTCACCCTGCGCGGCTTTGAAGATGAGCTAAAAGCCATGGCCCAACGCCGCTGGCGCCGCCTTCAGCAACAGGCCTTGAACTTCAAACCGGACGAGCCAGCCTACCACATCGATCCAGTTACCGGCACAGTCTGAGTAAGCATTAGCGATACAGCGAAAAATCTTCTGGCGTGTTGAGATTGATAAATGAGCGCAGCTGCGGATCAACGGTCCGTAGTTGCGCTTCTTCTAATGTATGCACCTGAGCCAGTTGTAACAAAGAACGCGGGTCTCGCCGCCCCTCCTGTAAACGCTGCTCGATCAAAGGTAAGATACTACGCGGATAGAGGGCCAGTAGTACCTGTGCCTGCCCGCCAACC
This sequence comes from Dictyobacter kobayashii, assembly GCF_003967555.1. Lineage (GTDB taxonomy): Bacteria > Chloroflexota > Ktedonobacteria > Ktedonobacterales > Ktedonobacteraceae > Dictyobacter > Dictyobacter kobayashii. Next base: position 3,813,658 of record NZ_BIFS01000001.1, on the reverse strand, counting down.
AGTGGCATAGTTACGGTATCGGGCCGAGCCTGGGCAAACAAGAAATTGAGTAGGGAGGGCTGCAAGAACGGAGTATCAACAGCAGTAACCAGGGCATGGGAGGTATGCATAGCCCGCAGGCCACTATAAAGGCCCATCAACGGGCCAACCTGCGCAACTTCATCAGTGACCACCCGGACCAGCGGAGGAAGGTAGGGGAGATATTCATGGGACTGCTCTTGATCACGTGCGACGAGCACTACATCCTGACAATGCTCAATCAGCAAGCTGGCCAGGTGAGCTAAAAATGTCGTAGCAGGCTCGCCGGGTAACGGCAGCAGCGCTTTATCACGACCCATACGTGAGCTCTGCCCCCCGGCGAGAATAATTCCTGTTATAGATAAAGTTTCGCGCTCAGTCATCAAGAAAGATCAGCATTAACGAGGAGCGGTACGCACTTTACGTTTGTTGCCTTTAGGAATATATTGCTGTCTTCTCTGGTAAGCCTCGTAATTAGCTTTCTCAGCTGGATATTTACGAACCAGGTAGACAACCCAGGTCACCGCCCAGATTACCAATGCCAGGAGCCAGAGATAACGCCAGGCACGCCAGGAGAAGAAGTAGCCATCCAGCAACAGGCGAGCACCGATCAAAGGCAAGCCAATAAAACAAATTACCGCAAACCAGCCCAAATAGCGATCAAACATATATTTGAGCAAAGGTTTATTTCTGACGAACCGCTTGCGGCCCTCAACAGAATAATAGAAAGTAACTAACAGGCCAACCAGACAAAAAATAAGCCAGGGCCATAGGAAGTGAAAAGGCTCCGCCCCAGGAAGGTTCCCATTTGATCCCGCCGTGATCGGATCTTCAAAGAGCCACCGAAACAAGTTAGTGCTCATAAAGCACAACTCCCTTCTTCAGGTATCTACACAGTACGATTGCCAACAATGATAGCATGGATGATCCACTAAGTCTAGAGTCATCTATTGTTAGCATACAAGGTTTGTTGACAACATTTTCCAGGACATAAACTTATAGCGTGGCCCTATGCACAAGAGAAGCATCACGCGGTCCAGTCCAGACCTCCAGATTCTCTTGCCAGTGCCAGCCAAAATGGGACATATCAAGTGGAGACTTTCTGTGCTTACTTTTCAGGAGCAAACGTGGCCAGCCGGACGCGATGCGCTCAAGGGTTTCGGGCCAGCTTTTGATGCCACTGAGAGCATCAGCGGCTTCTACACTGCAAGCTCCAACAGCACAGGCAGCAGAGAGCGTGGCTTCAGGCGGCATGCCGCGCATCAAGCCCAACAAGAAACCTGCAATGGTAGCATCACCAGAACCAGTGCTACCAATAACGGGTGTCTCAAAACAAGGAGCCCACAGCTCACGATTAGCCCAGGCGCTAAGCTTGGTAGGCTGGGCACGTCCCATGTGCTCCAATGACTCAATAGAATTGGTACAGAGATACAGACCCCGGTGACCAACTTTTATGCCAGCGATCCTCACCCCCATCTCTAATAGCTGCTGCCCATCTCAGATATAACCTCAGGTGTTATCAGGTTCAGCAAACCAGTACTGCCGGCTTTACCCGACAGCTTCTCAAAGAGCGGGCGGCGCAAAATCAACAACAATTCTTCCACGCTCGGTAAGAAAACGTCCACAAAAGGAAGGACACGCTGCAAAATCAGCTGCCCATCGGTACGACTGGCGACGCTGACGAGGTCGGGGAGCAAGAAATCCAGCGAGGTAGTCACGCCACAGGCCCGCGCACGCCGAAAGACCTCAACCAGCTCTTCACCCTCATTCTGGTACATACGCGCCATCAAAGACACATAACCAAAATGGAACAATCCAACCATCTCAAGCAGATCATAATCTATATCTTCAGCACCAAAGGTATCATTACAGTTGGGAGCATGAATAATCACGCGATCCGATTTAGGGGGACTGATAATTACCGAGTAAGAGCTAGCCTCACCTGGTGCCACCACCATGCTAGCATTCAAGTGCGGGCCAAAGGACTCGATAATCTGTAACGTTGCCTGCCCGAATACATCGTCGCCCACCTTCCCCATCAGGCGCGTCCTGACACCTAATTTATGCAAAGCCAGACCTGTATTAGAGACGGGACCGCCAGTAGACAGGATAGCCTTGGCCGCCTCAATCAAACGTCCAGGAGCAAAAGTTACAGTATCTCCCACCAGAGTTGGCATCATATCCAGACAAATATGCCCGGCCACAACCGCCTCCACCTCCTCTGAACGACGAGTTTCGGCAAAAGGCTGGAGATCCAGTACAACGTCTTCGCGCGCTTCCGACATGTACTCTATCTCGTTCTCATTCTCGTTCTCGTTCTCGTCCATAGTCAGTAGCCCTCCACATACTTTCTTTCAGTGGCACGCATACAATATCCAACCAGCAAAAACACACTACCAGCAACATTTCTGATTGCTTTTAATAATCAGATATCATGCCATTCAATCGTATGAGCGCAGCTGCCTGACAGGCGAAACTGTTTGCTCATAACTTGCTCAAGTTGAATGGCTGAGCCCTTGGCAGCGGAGCTAGCCGCGTCCAGGCGGCGTTTACGCTTGCTTTTTAATAGCATGCAGCCTATCTGAAATCCACAATAATACAGCAGGCGTTTTTTAGAGGATAGGCAGATTGTATCACAACTCAGCGAGTCGATGACAACCCTACATGTATAGCATACACCTATACCATTTAGGAGGCCAAAAGAGGCACAGCAGGGAGAACATACACTAAATTCCGTATGCGTTCTTCCCGCTGTGCCATTGCTATATTGGAAGTGCTATTTCCCGCTCAAAATACTACCAGTGAGACTTGCGCGTGGTGGTAATTACTGGAGGCGTAGCTGTAACTGCTGGCACCCCGGCAGGCGTGTTTACTACGGTTGAGCCAGCTGATTGAGCGGGCGTTGCACCGGTAGTTGCGGGCGTTGCTTGAGCGGCGGGCGTAACCTGGTTGGTGTTGGTTGGGGCCATCGGAGTGTCTGCAGCCGCAAAAAGATGGAGGGATTGCACCATCCAAAACGCCACAATTCCAAAGGCGATAACAGTCATCAGCAAAACGCCCAATGTTATTTTCGACCGCGTCGACATCACACATACTCCTTCTGTGCAAATAAGTGAGAAACAGAATTTCTGCCCCTCTCTCTGCATTCTATAGAATCATTTCTATATTCGCGCTCGACATGCTGTAAAGATAGGAGTATATTACCGGCCGAATTTTATAATCTTAACCAGGAATCTCCTTCCTGACCAGATGCAGGCTTTTATGAATACTGTTAAATTCATGGAAGCCTCATATACGCATTGTGCACGAGCTCTTCATTGACGTCTGATCGATATCTACACTATACTCAATACAGTGAGCAAAGAAGAATGTTGGCTGGTATGAGCTGCCATGAGCCAGATATTTTTCTTTGGTATGACAGCGTGGTCATATGACTCACTTATTTCCAACTATCATATTTCCACAGGCACAAAATCGAGAGGAAGACCATGCTAAATCTTCAGCCATCGCTATTGCTCATTTCGCGTCCGGGCCGGCGATGGAGCCAATATACCAGGGATAGCGCTCTAGCCATTGGTAGTATTCTTCCCCTTACCGCCGTCATTTTCTTTTTCAACCTTGCGGAACGCATTCCCAACTGCCTGTTACTCTATCTCATCGTCATCATGGCACTGGCCTGTACGCGTGGTCTCTTCGCGGCCCTGGTCGCCTCTATTCTGGCCTTCTTCACCTTCGATTTTCTCTTTGTGCCACCTATTTATAGCTTTCTTACCGCCAAATATAATGATGTGCTCGGCCTGATTGTCTTCCTCATTACGGCCATTAATACCAGTCAGTTAACAGCCTTGCTGCGCATGCGCGTTGAACAATCGCGACAACGTGAACGAGAAACACGTATTCTCTATAATCTTGTGCGTGCCACCAATCTGGAAGAAGATATGGCGCAACAGCTGCGCATCTTCATGCAGGCCGTCACCGAAGTTTTTGCCGACTGGGGCATCCATGACTGTATGCTGCTATTGCCAGATGAAGAAGGCATCTTAAGACCTCAGGGGTGTGCGCATCAGCTCCTCGAACGGGTCCAGTTCTTGCCAGATGAGATCAGCATGGCTGACTATGTGCTGCAACACAACAGTATAGTCGAGCTCTACGATCCAGTACTGAAACCTGCAGAGCTCCAGATCATAGATAAACCACACCAGAAGAGAAAAAGAATCAACTCGCGCTGTAGTATCCGCCTTGTCCCGCTGGCGGCTGGCAGCGAGGTAGTTGGTGTACTACGCCTGCTGATCATGCAGGAAGCGCAGGCACCAGATATCAATGATCTGATCCAGGTAGAACACTCCCAGACCAAAGAGCAGGCTGTTTTTTTCTCGACTTTTCTGGAACAGGCTATCACAGCGATCAAACAAGGACGCCTGCGCCGTGAAAGCGTTCATCTCAAAGTGCTGCAACAAACAGACGCGTTACGTTCCGCCCTGCTCTCCTCTGTATCGCATGACTTGCGCACACCGCTATCTACCATCAAGACGGCCGCCACCAGCTTGCTACAGACCGATGTTGAATGGGACAAAGAGGCCCAGCGCAGTTTTATTACTTCTATTGAGCACGAGTCTGATCGCCTGGATGCCCTGGTCGAAAATCTACTGGATATGTCGCGCATAGAAGCCGGCGCGCTTCATCCAGAAAAAGTCTGGTATCCGATTGAAGATATCATTTACGACACGCTCGCACGCATGGAATCCCTGACCAGTGGAAGAGCGATCAACACAACTATTCCCGCGACACTGATGCCAGTAGAGATAGATTATATGCAGATAGATCAGGTGATCTCCAACCTGCTTGAAAATGCCTTGCGCTACACCCCGGCGGGCACACCCATTGATATCGTGGTAACCGAGCAAGAAAAAGAGCTCCTTATAACTGTGGCGGACCGGGGGCCGGGCATTGGCCCACACGAGCAGGAGAAAATCTTTGATAAGTTTTATCAAATTCCTGGTGAGCAACCAGCCACCAATACAACCTCCCATGGACTGGGTCTGGGCCTGGCTATCTGCCGTGGCATTGTAGAAGCCCACCAGGGACGTATCTGGGTCGCAGCACGCGAGGGGGGAGGCTCCTGCTTCTACTTTACCCTTCCGTCAGGTGAGTTTCAAGAAAGATTAATGTATGAGCAAACGCAAGATGTCTATTCTAGTCGTTGAAGACGAGATCGAGATTATCCGCACATTACAGCGCAGTCTCAGCGCACATAATTATGAGGTCATCAGTGCCAATAGTGGAGAACAGGCATTGACCCTCTTAGAACGCGAAAAGCCAGATCTGCTGCTACTGGATCTTGGTTTACCTGGCATGAATGGCCTGGAGGTATGTCGGCGCATACGTATGAACTCCCACCTCCCTCCTATCATCGTGATCACCGTCAAAAACAAGGAGAGCGACAAGGTACGAGCCCTCGATCTGGGTGCGGATGATTATATCTCCAAGCCTTTCGGCATCAACGAGGTGCTGGCTCGCATACGTGTGGCCCTGCGCCATGCCTCTTTTATGCCTGAAAAGATCGAGCAGGCATTGACAATTGGACCTTTGCAGATAGATTTCACACAGCGACTGGTGTGCCTGGAAGGGAAAGAGCTCAAACTTACCCCGACCGAATATGATTTATTGCGTGTCTTGCTGGAATATCGCGGCAAGATCCTGACCCAGACCATGCTCCTCACAAAAGTCTGGGGCAATGACTACAGCAAACAATCCCATTATGTGCATGTCTACATCAATCATCTACGCCGCAAAATTGAGGCTGATCCAGCCCACCCTCGCTTCCTGGAAACCATCACAGGCGTTGGCTACCGCTTTAATGATGAAGAGCTTGAAGGCTAACGTACGGGCAGATATGCAGACTTCTAGCTGATCTCAAGAAAGATAGAGCAAACCTTTAGTCTTGCTTGAGAAAAACTTAACAATTCCGTACTAAGATAGTTTTATAAAACCTGTGAGAAAAAAGTGCGGATGATGGAAAAGAGATCCAATCGCTAGAAGTTTCTTTCTCGCACAATACATTCACACTACTTTATATAAGGAGTCATCATGGCCCGTAACAAAAATCCTTATCGCACTTATGCCTCTATAATTATGGCAAGTTTGCTGCTGCTATGTGTACTTGCCCTGGCAGCCTGCGGCACAAGTGCCAGTACGAATAGCGCAACCAGCGCAACATCTACCACAGGAACTACAACCAGTTCACAAACGACCTCTTCACCAGCAGATAATGCCACTAAGATCAAAAATGTGGATCAGCAGGTGCAGGATGCCATCAACACCATTGATAGCACCCAAAAGGACGTCAATACAACCTCGCAGTCAAATTCAGATAATGATCAAACACCCTAATACCAATGCTGGCCATTGATCAATCCAGAGCTATCATACATCCATGAAAATCAAGCACATAAATAGAAGGAAGATACTAACGATGTTTACAAAACAGAGCCTTATCCATAATCTTTCCCGTGTCTTCGTCGTAGGTGGTATGGCAGCAACCATGGCCCTGGCCACCTTACAGGCACCGGTCGCGCAAGCCGCCAGCACAAAATGTACAGCAAAAGATACTCAATGTGTCATTACATTTGGAGATCAGCAGATCACAACCCGCCAGAACGCCTTGAACACCTTAAATACAAAAATTCTGAATATCCAGGGCAAGAAACAGATTACTGATACCCAGGTTGCTAACCTGACAACCGATGTGAAAAATCACCTGGCGATCCTGACAACCCTGAAGACCAAACTGGATGCGGCAACAAATGCCAAAGATGCCCGCGAGGATGTGAAGAACATCTACCAATATCGTATCCTTGCCGTAGTGGTTCCGCGTGACTACCGCATCTTACACCTGGACGTTGAGGCCGGAGTACGCGACAAACTGGTGGACCTCAAACCTAATCTGGAAAGTGTCATTGATAAAGCTTCCGCCGCTCAGAAAGCCAAACTCAATCCCTTATTCAACGATTATAAAAATGATTTGACTACCATTGAAGGTGTGATCGACAACGCACAGTCCACACTCCCCCAACTAACCGCTGCTGAATACAATACCGATCATGCAGACTATAAAACCAATGACACCAAATTAGTACAGGCCGAGCATACTATCCATACCAATCTGCTGAATGCAGCTAAAGATCTGCACCAGATCAGGCAGTTACTCGACACAAAATAAACTCCACAGCATCTACTAATATACCGTACAGTTCGGGGGTGATGGGGAGGCAACCGCCTCTCTATCACCCCCGAACTGTACGGTATATTAGTAGTTACACGCTGAAGAACAGCTACTTGACGGTCACCATCACCTCGTGATAGCCAGTAGATCCATTGGGGACAGTCCCCTGTTTACGGCCAGTCTGCACATCACCGGTGCCATCAGTTGCCCGTACGGCCAGAGTATAAGTACCGGCGGTAGCAGGCTGCCAGTCCATACGCCAGAAGACCCAGCTATCTTTCGACAGTGGCGGATCAAGGGTAGCATCCTTCCAGGTGTTACCACCATCGACACTAACCTCAACACGCTTAATACCACGGTTACCAGCGAACGCAATGCCCACCATCGGCACACGTTGGCCAGCATGGATCACGCTTTCCGTATATGGTTGATTGAAGCGGCTCGTTGTATGCAAGGTACCGTTATACCAGCCCTGACTGGAATAGAGGCCCGGTACAAAATCGCTGACGAATTCAACCCGTGTCAGCCATTTAGGATTTTCCTCACCATAACGTCCAGGAATCAACACACGCAATGGATAGCCATGGCGTTGAGGCAATTCTACGCCATTCATATTCCAGGCCAGCAATGCATCCGCTTCAAGTACCTCTTGCAGCGGCAAGCTGACAGTATAACCATCAACACTGTAGAACGCGACATATTTAGCGCCAGCCTGCGTGCCACCCTGCTGCGCAATTAACGTACGCAACGGCACACCATGCCAGACAGCATTACCCATCAAGTGGCCACCCGGACCATTAGCAATACACTCAAGCGTAATCGCCCTTGCTACCGAAGGTAGTTTCTGCAACTCTTCATAGTTATAGGTGACCGCTTTATTGATCAGACCCCCAACCTCCAGACGCCAGAGTCCGATGTCCACAGAAGGATCTACAGGATTCTGGGTCACCACATAATGCTCATTATTGGGGGTAATCGGGTGGTCAACATGATCAGGGAACGCAGTCTTCATGCCATCATAGGCAGTATAGTTGCTCAGATACTTTTGGACTGTCCCAAAGGTACCCAGGCCAGCTCCCACGCCCAGAGCTACCACCCCACCACGCGCCAATAGTTGTCGACGCTGAGCCACCACCCGATCAGTATTGGGGGCAGGATACTTCGGCAAAAGCGCGCGATATCCCAGGCAGAGAACCACGGCATAAACAACAAAATCGCACAACAGGCCCAGGATACTTAAATTGCGAGATGCCTCAAAGGGCCAGCCTTGAAAGTTTTGCGGTAACTCTACCCAGAAGAGGATTACAGCCGCCAGGGTCATAACCAGCGCAAACGCCAGCGCGACCAGCCACTCACGTCTGCCAGGACGATAGCCGCGCGTCGGGAGCTTGATCCACACCAATAGCGCATAAAGCCAGCCCAGCGCCGTTCCAATCCCAATCATACCCAATAAAGCCAAACCCAGAGGAGTTGTTTTAGGATTAGGCGCAAAAGTGGCCAGCAAGTGGATAAATGTATCAACAGTAATATGCTTTAAAGTATAATCACCGAAGAGTTCAACAGGCGCAGGAATGCCTGCGAACACACGTAAAAGGCCCATAACCAATGCGGCACACAGACTCGCGGCCAGGCCTGCAATCAGAGCCCACAGTGCAGAAAACAGCACAGTCCGGACTCTCGAAAAGCCTGTGGGGGGTGTTGCTGGTGGCCCCGGGCTCCTCAGCTTGGACTCAATATCAGACATGATACACTTTCTTTCTGAAAACGCGAACACTTCAAACTGTTGCGCCTGATAAAAAACTGCAGGCCTATCAGTTATCTATCACGACGTTCATTTGTGTCACGTCACATCTACCAGATTTTTACAATCAATCCAGTTGGAAATTGGAGCTCAAAAATCGTTTTGCCCTGCGCTCTTTGCGCCAGTGCATGATATCCAGTAACAAAGCCAGGACCAGCATCAAGAGGGTAACATCATAAACAGCCAGGTAATACCAATCCCAGTTCAGTGAACTACCAAGGAAATAAGAGAGCATTGAGGCACAAACAAAATACCAGAGTCCGATGCAGGACAGCGTAACACCGTTCCACCCCTTTTCCCGTGACCATGGCGAACCAAGTAGTAATGCGACCCATGGCAGCATAACAGTAGTATACCAGGGAAATACGTGGGTAGAGATCAAAAAGATCAATCCAAACAAGATCAAGACCGAGGCTTCCATGCTAATACGTCCCTGCAAGCGCCTGAACCAGATCCAGAGTCCAACACAACTAACCAGCAAGAGATCTACAACATAGGTCACCTGCAATGGCCAGCCACCTAGCTGGCTCAGCCAATGCAGCACAAGCACTAATGGGCCCGCGTTCATCGAACCTTGCTCACTGGTATAGGTGGCAAAAAAGCCAAAGATCTGCCCATGACCCAGGATCAAGTAAGGGATATAGGAAAGGACAATGGTAGCCAGGCAGGTAACTAGCAGGGGCCAATCCCGGCGACCACGCCAGACCACGACCAGCAATAAAATAGGATACAGTTTGGTCAGGGTGGCCAGTGCCAGCCAGAAACCAGTGAGGACACGAGAGCCACGCCGCGAACTCTGCGCGCACACAATGGTCAGCATAATAAACATAACCATTAATGCATCTACATGGCCTTGAATGGCAACCTCTACAATCGCGACCGGACACCAGCCATAGATAATACAGCGCGCTGGATCGAGCCCCTTACGCTGCAGTAACAGGGCCAGGGCAGCCGTCGAGACCACTTCACAAAGTATAAACAGGCATTTAAGAAAAACCAGGTTCTCAGGAGCCAGTAGATAGCTCAGCAGATAAAAGCCCTGTGCACCAGGAGGATAAATGGTGGGGACATTGCGAAAGCGGCTATTCTCATACAGGACATCCCGCAAATGGTGCAATAAAGGGTCACCGGGAGCATACGTATAGGGGCTAAAACCATTGAGGGTTACTCGCGCATCCCATAGATAGCGCCAGGAATCGCGCGAGAGATCTGGCGGGATCATTACCAGTTGAGCACGTAACAGCAGGGCACCACCCAGAATAATGGCCAGTTCGAACCAGCGTTTACGCCCTACCGGTGCTTTCGTGGTTAGAATCAAGATACAGGCCAGCACATAGGGCAGATAGCTTCCCAATTCTGCAAACAGCAAAGCACGTGCAGATGGATCTGTTGAATAGGCATTGAAGCCCAAAAACACATTATAGCCAACCGCGATCACGAAGAGCAGAAATAACAACGGCAAGCGCCATGCCTCCCCAAACGAAGGGGAGACATGATTCTTACGCGCTGGAGATGATAGTTCCAACATTGGCATGCTAATAGCTCCAATTCACGCCACACTGTGCACAATGGCGGGCGGGATGATCGCTCTCGAAGGCACGCCGGAACTCATTATAACGCTCTCCATTCCAGATCTGTTCTATCGATTCCTGGAAGATATTACCCAGTACACGCTCTTCACGATACTCTTTAGCACTCCGATGGCCAAAGGGAGCAAAACAACAAGAAAGAACATTGCCGCTGGAAGTAATATAGGTCAGTGTATAGGGACGCTGGCAACCAGACCAGGGGCGATCCCCAAAATCGCGTACCACGCTTTCGAGCGGGGTGGCCGCGCCAGCTGCTTTAAAGCGGATACCGCGCTCCTGGCAGAGCTCCTGCGTCTGGCGAATGATTGCCAGCTCTTCAGGCAACGCACGATGGAATAATGCTTGCTTGGATGCAGCCAGTCCCTGCTCAAAATAGACCAGGCGCTGTAGGTAGATCTCGCGAATACCATTCTCATATGCCTTATCGACCAGGCCCGGCAATTCATGCAGGTTCTCACGCATCGCGGTAAACCAGAGCGAAACAGCGGGCTTGCTGGCATCCTGTGCCTGCTGCAACTTAACAAAAGCATTCACATTGCGCCAGATCTTATCAAAAGCATCAACACCACGCACATGGGCATAGGTCTCGCGGGTCGAGCCATCCATAGACAGGCGGTACTCATCCAGGCCAGCATCAATCAAGGCTTGCCCACGTGACTCAGTCAAGGCAATACCATTCGAATTGAACAGCACATAGGTGCCCCGATCCTTCAAATAGCGCACCATCTGGGGCAATTCTTTATTCAATAACGGCTCACCCAGGCCGTGCAACACAACCCGCTCTAAGACTGGAAACTGATCGACAATACGCCGAAAATCATCAAAAGGCAGATCACGATCCTCTTCACGCGAAAGCAATGTGCGTGGACACTGCTGGCAGAACTCATTACAACGGCTCGTTGGCTCAATATAGATAGAGCGAGGAAGTGTAGCAACAGTTGTAGTCATGAAAGAAAACCCCTTTTCTTTATATCATCCAAACAAACAGCAGTGGCAGGAGCTAGAGAAGGATTTGCCTGCAACAAGCTCGCGAGGCGCTGCAAATCGGCCTGTGTATCAATGTCAAACAGTGTTTCCAGCAGTTGAACTTTCAGGCCCAGTTGACGGGCCTTTTCGATCGTCATTTCCAGCACAACATCTGTGCTCATCGGTATATCGCTAAAGACATCGTGAGGTTCACGCATCGCGATTAGATAATACCCCCCATCTTCAGCCGGTCCAAGCACAACATCGGCACTCTCCAATGCCTGCTGAGCTTGCAACAGATGCTCGCGACCCACCTGCGGAGAATCTGAGCCAATCAAAATGGTACGGGCGAACTGATGTCGCGCCGTTGTCATAAAAACATTGTGCAGCCGTACCCCCAGATCCGGGCCTTCCTGCGGAAAAGCCTGCATAGGTATCTCGGGTGCAGGAATCAATGTGTCAAGAAAGGATAAGAAATCACGCTCAACCGGCGTATACGCCCAGATTAGATCGTATTTCCAGCCCGCAAAACGTGACGCCAGATCCTGTAAAAAAGCTCGATACAGATCCAGAGTCACCTCAGCGCCCAGGCTACGAGCCAGGCGCGTCTTCCCTTTACCCAACTCAGGATAGCGCGCCATAATAGCTAACGCCGTATCAGACATACTTTAAATCCTTTGTACGGGCATAACGAGCCATGGTGCTTAACATAGCATAGGCCGCCCGCATACTTCCGATAACCGTACCGGCGACTTTGGACTGACCGTGGCTACGATGCCGATAATGCAGTGATATTTCTACGATACGATAATGGGCGCGGGCAGCCTTAACCAGCATCTCAACCGGCCAGCCAAAGGTCATCTCCTGCATCTGCAAGCGCTCTAACATCTCTACCCGCATCGCCCGAAAAGACCCAATATCATGTACTCCTGCTCCATACATCCCGCTCACCAATCGACTAATCAACCAGTTACCCAAACGTGCCTGTGGAGGAACCGCACCACGCTCTGAATGAGCGCCAATGCGTGAGCCAATCACAAAATCGGCCTCACCAGCGAGGATCGGAGCCACCATCGCCGGTAGATCGACGGGATTATCGCTACCATCACCATCCATAAATACCACCACATCCGCGCCCAATTCACGCGCGGTCTGAAAGCCACGCCAGCAGGTTCGACCATAGCCACGTTGCTCCTCGCGAACCACCACAGCACCGGCCATACGTGCCACCCGTGCCGTCTCATCCGTACTGTTATTGTCAACTACCACAATCCACTGCACCAGTTCTGCTGGAATTTCAGGTAAGAGATGTTGGAGGGCATCTTCCTCATTCCAGGCCGGAATAACCAGCGCGATCGACTCTTTCGTCATAGCCGTTGCAATGATCCTTTCAAAGATAAATCGCCTGTCCACGCTTAAAATCGTAGAGTGCGACAATTTTTCGCTGTGCGCTACGGCTCAGGGCCCTCGCTTCCTGCACAGCATCATCCAGACAAAAGCAGAGACTTGTAATGTCCAGGTAACAGTTAAGGGGTATCAGGTTCTATCCAGGTTCCCAGCCAGCAATCGGGCATCCTCAACCATAATTCATTTTGAACAATAAAAGTTGATAAAGCTTTTTGAAGATCCGCGCTTGGAGGGAGGATAACTGTTTTGTCTGGATATTTTGGGATGGCCCAGGCGTCGATAGGTGATAAAAATTGATAGGTATCCAGTTTAGAGGTCACGCCACCTTGTTCAATAGTAGCAATACACACATCTAAAACATACTTATCAAAGTGATAGCGCTCTAAGAGAGAGTCAAACTTCATTTTTTCAGCTATCCATCCAGAGAACAGTTTCCTATGTAATCCGCACTATAAACAATGTTAGAAAGGGCTACCTGTCTGCATGGCTATCTAGCGCGTTTCACAGGAAACACGGATCAGTATTTACCATACAGTGAACAAGTCAATGTGTCTATTAGAGGTAATCGTCATGCACACTCCTTTTCCAATGCTCGTGTAAATGTTATATAAGTCAGGACTATACAACATGTGTCGTTATCTTCTCACGATCATAGGAAGATATATTTACCAAAAATATGTTATGAGGGGAATTCTCTAAGGATTGCGCGCCGGCGGCGCGGGCCGGGGTAGGTATGATGTAGCAGGCAGACGGCCTCACCGTCTGCCTGCTACATCATACTAAAAAAGGGTTGAGGAAAACCGTAGCGCAGGAGAAACCTTTTTATCAAAGAACGTGTCGCTACAGATTTCATCGACCAATGGGAAACCAGCTGTCCATACAGACAACGCCATAGCGACGGAGATAGTCACAGAGCAAATAACGCCCATGCAGCTCAAACACAACCATCCTCTGACCCTCATTCACCACCAGGCATGTTCAAGAGCTAGTGGCATTCTGTAGCGCGCCAAGCGCTATCACTGGTCCTTTCGGGGCATGCTGGCTCGCAGCTGGACCTGGCTCCAGACTAATGGCAACCGCATCATAACCAGTGGTTGTACCTTGAAAAGGAAGGGTCGCAGTCCCATCATGCAGGGTGAAAAGACCCACACTGGTTGGTTGCTTTCCCTGGAGCAGCCAGCCCTGGTATACATGATTGCCCGCGGTTGGAGACAAACCATGCATAACTGCAACGCAGATCTGTTGTTTTGTATAACAGGTTAACTGGCCCTGCGCGGCCGCCTCACTGGCGGTCCCTTGCAATTTATAGCTGGTCGTTTGTACTACATTAGCGGATAGGCTGGCAACCTGGCGCTGTAGAGAGAGATTCCAGAGTGTCATGGCACCCAATGCAGAGAATAGAAGGACAGCGGCTACAGCAATCAGAGCAGCGCGCCAGGTCCGACCAGCAGCACGCCGGGCGGCGGGACGCGATTGATGGAGCGGCACCACAGTATCTCGATGCGATGGGTTATTGGGCTGTTCCTGTTGCAAACGCGCAAAAAAGCGCCCTTTAAGATCCGCGGCTGGCTCTACATCCGGAACACTCAGGGGCAAGAGATTAACAATCGCTTGCAATTCCCTAAACCTGGCGGGACAGGTAGGACATTGCGCAAGATGTTCCTCTACAGCCTTTTTTTCCTCCGCTGAAAGGGACCCAAGAACATATGCCCCCGAGAGCTCTTCAAAATCTTGGCAAGTCATACATGGTTACTCCGTTCTCGTCTACATTCCTGGTGCCGATTATTGATTTATAATTCATGCACACCCATATTTTCCAGAGCTCTTTTTAAATGTATCAGGCCCAGGCGCATACGGGCCTTGACGGTTCCAAGTGGCAAATGGCACCCATCCGCTATTTCAGAATGGGTCCAGCCTTGAAAGTATGCCAGCTCTATTACCAACCGCTGCTCCGTGGAAAGCGACATCAAAGCCTCCCGTACCTGGTGACTCTGCACGGAGCGCCAGACTTCATCCCAGGTATCGTGCAGGGCTACCCGCTCATCCTGGTCAGCTTCATCTAAGGTCACCTCACTAAATACCGCACGCCGCTTCACAGAGCGCAGATAGTCGATCGCGCGATGGTGCATAATTGAAAACAACCAGCTCCGCACCGTCCCAGCCTGACGGGAATACGTCACAGAACGCTTCCAGACCGCCATAAACGCTTCCTGTAACAGATCTTCAGCTACCTGGTGATCAGAAACCATCCGGTAAGCAAAGGAATAAAGTATACGCGAATAGCGATCATAGAGTACTTCCATAGCCCACATAGCACCAGAAGTGATGGCCTGGACCACCACTTCATCCTCTATCTCGTTGCTACGCAGGATCAGGCGATCCGAGCTAGAATTCTGTGCGGCATGTGCTCGTTTAAAACCCCACATAATTATCCTTCTTCAATATATCCAGCCGCAGCTACCAACTTTTCCTGCTTCTTCGCAGCAGAGCTGTCAGAGCGGATACGAGCCAGGACATACACGCACCCTACCACCAGGCAGATGAGCGATACCACTAAGACATACAACGGCCAGGCAAGCGGATAGCTTTCAACCACAGCATGCGGATCACTTCCCGTCTGCGGCATACCAGGTATCCCCTGTTGTTGTGTCGCAACAAGGCGCCAATGTGGATTCCCCTGTACCAGCCCTACCGCAAAAATGCTCATCACCGACCATGGTTTTAACGTCACCTGGGATGACAATGCGGCATTTTGCGCATCAGCATTCAGCGTAAAGGCATAGGTACCACTGGATAGAGAGATATAAGGACTGGCATTCGCATAAGAAATGTTATTGACAATCGTGGAGGACTGGGTCGAAACCCGGGCCGAACCGGTACCAGGAGAGAGATGATACACACGGATCTTTGCTCCCGTGCCCGCGATCACATTATTGTCTGCGAAAACCATAAAAGAAAAACCAGTCTTTTTTGTTCCCAGTGCAGCAATAGTATAAGGGGCCCCGTCTGAACAGCAAGTTCCTGAGTGATAATCGAGGCAGCCACCCCTTTTCCAATCAAGGCTAGCTGTACTTTATGGGTACCCGACGGAATAGGGACATAATCGGTCACCGTCGCAAATTGAAAATCGCTCAAAAGTTTCTGGCCATCCACAAAAACATCTACGATACCAATATCAGGTGAAGCGTGAATAACACGTATATAGGCAGGTTCCGCTGCGGACGCCGATGGCCGGCCTCCCAACAAACTGGATGTGAACAGTACAACGCAGAGGCCCATTGCCAGCAAAAGTCGCCGACCCCATAGACCTCTGCGCAACACTTGTTGCTTCATAACTTAGCTTCCTCTCATCCCCTAAGAGCCTACAATCTTAAGTATCAAAAGTTTTCACAAACTCATAACAGCTCCCAACTAACACCATGTGCGATCTCTCCCCAACATTTCTTACTCGCGGTATGGGATAGCAAATGACCGTAGCTATCAGCTACCACATACCACAGGCACGATTGCTCACTCGCACATGGCATTAGCTAGAAAGCAATACGCAAATAGTAATTACTTAGATCTATTTATGTTCCTCTTTTTTGCTTTTAATTATCACCACACAACACAATTTGTATGATTTCCCAGGCGTGAAAGCTCATAGATTTCTACAACACAATAAAAAATTGGTCAAAACTTGCCCATAACTGCAATTTTGCCAACATCTAGCGATGAAGTGATCCAGATTTTTATAGTTGTCGTACTACTGTTTGAACGGCTATTCGATATGAAAAGATTGAGCCAGAGCAGATACGATAAAGACATATTTCATCCCAATAGGGTTCCAATTTTTATTGAAACGCGAGTCTTGCTAGCAGCATGCTGGTATGTCAGGTTGTCAGGCTGGCAGTTTCAATTCATTATTCAGATCAAGCGGTATAAAGTTTTTACTAGCTGTACCAACAAACAGGGATGGATAAATAAGTAGCATCCGTTCAACCTGCGTTGACTCACTCAGGAGGATTTTATGGCACACAATAGTCCACGTTTCTGTCCACAATGCGGTCATGCACTAACACTCCCTGCCCTGCAGTGTGAAGCCTGCCATGCAGCAATCGACGAGCACTTCATGCTCACGAACGATCCCAGAGTAAAGCAAGCCACCGATAATCTGATTGCATCATTCGCAGCCCCGAGCTCACGGCGCGCCTTCTTTAAAAAAGGAGCCATTATCACTGCTTCAGGAGTGGCCGCGACCGCGCTGGGTGCCGCCTTCATGCCAGAACTGAGCAGCGCGGCGGCGCGACAGGCCAAAGCGCAGACAAATGCGAGCGTAAAAGCTGGTCAGCAACAAAAAAATCAGACATTGAGCAGCTATAAAAGCGCTCAAGATCCTATCGTCTCTATTCTAACGGTAGCACGCACAGCCGAACAGCTCGCCGTAACTTTCTACAGCAATGGGTTGGCCAATGCCGATAAGCTGGGTTTGAAAGGGGATAATCTAACCTACCTGCAGGCTGCACTGGCAGAAGAACAGATCCACCAGCAGTTCTTCGCCGCCAATGGCGGCCAATCATTAGCCGAGACCTTCAGCTTCCCCCATGGGCCACAGACATTTACCGATCTGAAAACATTTATTGATACCCAGCAACAGCTTGAAGGGGTCTTTGACTCCGCATTCCTGGCCGCCATCAAGGAATTCGCACAATTGGGACGTCCAGACCTGGCGCAAATTTCTGGCCAGGTAGCCTGTATCGAGGCCGAGCATCGCGCTCTGGGCCGCGCTATCGGCGGACTATCACCAGCCGACAACTGGGCATTCACACCTGTCTATCTTGGTTCAGTAGCCGATGCCCCCGCCCTGGTCACAAAAGCCGGCTATTTAAGCCCTAAAGGAGATAATAGCTATACCTATAAGGCGGTCAACACCAATGTGCTGGGAGTAGAGCAGACAAAACCGTTCGCGGTCAATTCATCTGTCGTTGGTAATGGCTAAACAGCCTCGCTTCTCTCTGTAGAAGATATCACAACAACCTGGATATGTTGAAGGGTGTGGGGGTCCTTAGATTAAAACGCAGGACCAACCACACCCTTTTTTGGGGATATACTTATGGGATATACCACGTCGCAAGAGAATATAGATACTTTATATACAGGGGATGAACAACACGCCGCGGATAAGTCCGATGGAGCGGCAACATACACAGCAGATCCTGATGCTACCCAGCTGGTCTCAGATCCAGACAAGACAATCAAACGCAGTGCGCAACAGATAGCCCAGCTCTATGCACGCGCCGTAGCCATTAAACAGGAACAGGCCCTGGCCGCCAATGCAGCAACTATACCGGTCCCTTCTACCGACCAGGTAGAGGAACTGCTCGAACAGAAAAAAGCTCGCCCACAAAAAAACAGGGACAAGACCAGCATACTGAGCGCAACTAGCCTGATTGTGCTGGTCCTGATTGTATTACTGCTGGCATTTGAAGCCAATCAAAATATTCATGACCCGCGCTATCTGCAACGCCCACAACAGAAAAAAGCACAGCTAGATCAACTACTAAGCCACGCCCAGGCTATCGGGGTGCCAGAAAAGGATCTTGCTCCGCTGCGCCAAAAAGAAGATCAGACCAGCACAGCGCTCCCCTGGTTTTCACCCTCTTTCTATCTACAGCCAGCAGCCGCCTATCAGGCGCAGGCTACTCAGTACTCGGGGTTGCAACAACAACTTTCCAGTACGATTACCACAGCCACCCAACAGCTCCAAACGCAGGCCCAACAAGATCTGCAAAGCTTTCAAGTGGTTGTCAGCCGCATCAATATGCAGCCGATTGGGAATAGTAATGCCTTCACGCAACGCTTCAGTGCCGATCAGCTACAACTCGAAACAGCCAGAGAGCCAAATGACTACCTGGCCATCAGTAACGATGCCCATGCCTCAATTGATGCCTTGAATACACTAGAAGTGATGGCAAAGCAGCTCGCCACTATGCATACCATGCTGGACACCATGCAGCAGGCCGGCCTCAATACAAACGAGCTACAAAAACAATATCAACAGGATATCAATGCCTTCAATAACGCCAGCGATCCCACAGTAATCCAACAACTCCACACTCAACTTACCATGCATTATCAAGCTATGACAGGCATAGCGATACAGAATTACCCGGCGGTCAGCCAGTCAAAACTGCAAAATTTTTCCCAGCAAATCACGACCTTAAAAAACTATAAGAAGGACACGACGCGTTACCAGCGATCTTTGCAGGCAGACACAGCGCAGGTTGCCAATGCACAAACAACGCAGGATAGACTGACAGCTTTATTACACATTGATAGCGATATCGCATCTATGCAACAAGAGCTCGCCAACGGAGAAGCGCATGGAGCGGTCGCCGCTTTCCATCGAGAGGTCAATAATTGGGCCAAAGACCATCTCTACCACGATACCTTCGATGACCAGGATTATGCGCCCGATTCAGAATATATGTCACAGGGTATCGGCTCTATTTTAGATGCCGATTTAAATAGCGCCTCATCAGAAGAAGATTTCCGCGCCGTCACGCTTGAGGCTCAGAACGCGCTCTTTAATCTGCATCTACTTGAAGACGATAGCCAGAGCAAGACACCATACAATCAAGCACACACAACAGATATACAGGCATTGAACCACTACAAACTTACCAATAAACAGGTCCTGATGATCTCACTGAACGGACAGGCCATGCGCCTCTACCAGAATGGTCATCTACAGCGTGCCTTCCAGGTCGTGACGGGCAGTCCACAACGTCCCTCCTTACCTGGAGTTTGGCCGGTATTGGATCGCAAATCACCGACCGTCTTTATCTCGAAGGAGCCAAAGGGTTCACCGTACTGGTTCGCCCCGACGCCGATCCAATATGCGATCCTTTATCATTACGGCGGGGATTTCATCCACGACGCCTACTGGCGCGCCACCTTTGGACCGGGCACACAATATCCACACCAGGATACGAGCGGCAATACACCTTATAACTACGATGGGAGCCATGGCTGTATTAACATGACTGTGAGTGATATGGCCTGGATCTATAACCATACAAACTGGCAAACAGTCATTGTCATTTACTAAAAGGGGCAAATTCCTATGATCTCGTCATCCAGGCCGCTTGAAACTGGCACGTTAATCCGGGACCGCTACAAAGTAGAGAGCGTATTGGGGTCTGGCGGTTCCAGCATTGTCTACCTGGTACGCGACCTCGCCAGAACAGAGGAGACGCTGACAGAAGATAATTACTTTGCGTTGAAAGAGTTACTTACAACCAGCAAACAGGAACAATTTCATTTTGCCTTTGAAGGCCGGGTGCTAAAAAGGTTACAGCATCCAGCCCTACCCCGCGTCTATGAAGTATATGGGGCCAAAAAGCAGCAAGCCAGTTTTTTGGTATTGGAATATATTGCGGGATGCAATTTAGAGATTCTACGCCGCCAGCAAGTAAACCAACGCTTCGCGCTGGCTGAAGTCATGAAATTCATGCAGCCAATCATTGAAGCCACTACCTATCTTCATCATCAGCGGCCACCCATTATTCACCGCGATATCAAACCAGCAAATATCATTATCAAGACACAGGAGCAGCGGGCAGTACTCATTGATTTTGGGATTGCGAAAGAGTACGAGGCCGATGCTACCACCATAGCCATGCGCCACTGCACGCCCGGCTATGGTTCCCCGGAACAATATGGCAATCTAAGTACGGACGAGCGCACAGATATCTATGCACTGGGAGCAACCTTCTATAGCCTGCTCACCGGCATCGTGCCAGTGGATGCCTTTCAACGTGCCACCACGATTGTCAGTAAACGCATAGATCCACTCAAGCCGGCACACGAACTTGTGGCGGAAATCCCGCTGCACATTTCACAGGCCATTGAGCGGGCCATGGAGATTGGAACCGAGCAACGTTTTGCTAAGGTGGAAGATTTCTGGGCAGCCCTGCAAAAAGCGCCAGAGCAGGAACAGAAAAATCAGTCCAGGCAAAATGCACCCGACGTCACTCAAACAGCACGAAAAACAGGCCAGCGCCGCCAATTAAGGACGCGCTTGATAGTACTGGTAGCGGCTATGCTGCTATTCGGCACCACCCTGGGGGCTAGCCTCATACATAACACCCTTCAGCATCCCCAACCAACCCATACCAGTAGCATCCCCAGGAGTCAGCAGACACGCCTACCCCTTCCAGGCGCTACAGCAGCGGAGCGCTATCCCCATATAAGCACAGCCTACAAGGGAACCTTAAGCAATCTGGCAACCCAGACCAGGGGTAGCATGTCCCTCACCAATATTCAACAACAGCAGCAACGTCTCAGTGGACACTTCTCAGGTTTGAATAGAACAGGCGATTTTACCGGTGTGCTGGATGCTTCGAATCATATCCTACTCACTATCCCAGGCTCCGCCCAACAGCCACCGCTCTTCTTTGAAGGGATCGTACGTTCAGATGGCAATCTGGTGGGTGATTACTGTAATCAGGATCAGGCCGGTCAATGTCTGGGGAACTATGGCGTCTGGAGCCTTGCTCCAGCCTAGTACCCCCTCCGTCAACGGACAAAATCACCACAATTACCTCTCCCCCTCATCCTCACCCCTTTCCACCTCTTGCATCTGTCCATAAAGGATATAATATAGGCATAACATATGCGTTTTCTTATTTATGTTTTCTATTATTAGAAGTCGCAGAGGTAACATATTATGCGTAGAATTGCCATTCTTGCCGAAGGAGCCTTTCGCTGGCATGCCGCCAAAACAGCGGTCGGCGTCATCCGCTACTCTCCAGATACGACGGTTGCCATTATTGATAGTACGCACGCCGGAATGGATGCAGCCCAGGCCCTGCAGGGTCCAGTCGGAGAGGGTATTCCGGTGGTGAAGGATATTAATGAAGCCCTCGCCTATCAGCCTGATACCCTGCTCATCGGCATCGCGCCACGAGGGGGAGCCTTACCAGAGGCATGGCGCTGGCAATTGCAAACTGCCATCGAAAATAAGCTCAATATAGTAAGCGGCCTGCACTCCTTTATCTCAGACGACGAGCAGCTCCGCGCAGCCGCTAGCGACCATGGCGTAACTATCTGGGATGTACGCCGTCCCCCTGAAAAGACCCGTGTGGCCGAGTTTATCCCGCATCGCGAGGGGAGCCATACGATCCTGCTGGTCGGCTCTGATTGCGGCTCGGGCAAAATGTCGACGGCCCTGGATCTGAACGCAGAGGCACAAAAGCGCGGCCTCTCCAGTGCCTTCATCGCCACAGGTCAGACCGGGATGATGATCGCCAATAACGGCCTACCCGTTGATCGCCTGATCAGTGATTTCGCCGCCGGGCTGGTTGAGGAACAGGTCCTCGATTTTAGCAATAAATATGATTGGGTCTTTGTTGAAGGCCAGGGAGCCCTGAACCATCCAGGTTATTCTCCTGTCACCCTGAGCTTGCTGCATGGATCGATGCCGGACGCCATGATCTTCTGTCATAAAGCCGGTCAAACCGCCATCGATGGTTACGAACAGTGCCTCTTCCCCTCCCTGAATCGCCTGATTGAAATCAATGAAGAAGCGATTAGCTGGCTGCGTCCCGAGAGACATAGCAAGGTAGTGGGCATCTCACTGATCACCAACCATCTCAATGAGCAAGAGGCCCGCGAGGCCATCACACAGATCGAAAACGAAACCGGCCTCCCGGTCACCGATCCATTGCGTTTTGGGGTTGCCCCTCTGATGGATGCGCTACAACAACATTTTGCCTGATACAGTAGAGCAAAAAATAGAGGCTGTTTCAGGATTGTTAGTATCTTGAAACAGCCTCTATTGAAGTTAAGAGGAAGAAGGAGCCTGAATATTTAATCTTCAGCCAGTACCGGACTAGCAGCAACCTCTTCAGAGCTATCATGGCCAGTTAAAGAAGGTACCAGACCCATTAGGGCATATTCTGGATAAGCCACCGCTCCATGCTCGTGCAGATCCAGGCCTTCGAGCTCACCGGCTTTGGAGACACGCAGGATACCCACATATTTGAGGGCATACATCATCACCAGAGAGATAGCCAGGGTAGCAAGAACAGTCCCGAACGAACCCAGAGCCTGTGTTCCAAGCTGAGACACACCACCACCGTAGAACAACCCTCTGACGACTGCACTGGTATCCGCACCCGTTGGAGTAGGAGCACCGAAAGCGCCCGTCGCGAACAGACCCAGCGAGAGTGTGCCCCAGATACCGGCAAACAGGTGCACTGGAACCGCCCCGATAGGATCATCGATACGCAGGTATTCCAACAGATCCAGTCCGAGGATAACCACGACGGCAGCCACAATACCGATAAAGAAAGCGCCCACTGGATCAACCCAGTAGCAAGGACAGGTAATGGCGACCAGACCTCCTAAGAAGCCGTTGACCGTTAGACCGAGATCCCAGGATTTGTTCTTGGAACGGATGTAGGAGTAGAAGAGAGCAGCCAGACCACCCGAACAGGCAGCCAGCGTTGTGTTAAAAGAAACACGTCCGATGCCTACAGTGTCCAGGGCCGACAAGGTACTACCAGGATTGAAACCATACCAGCCAAACCAGAGGATCAAACCACCGATAGCACCAATGATCAGGTCATGGGCAGGAGGTGGACCACCACCATCGCGTTTGAAGACACGACCCAGACGAGGTCCAAGGGCAAGCGCACCAGCCAGTGAGATCGCACCACCGATGCTATGCACAACAGTCGAGCCAGCGAAATCTTTAAAGTTCAAGGCAGCCAGCCAGCCATCTGGGCCCCAGGACCAGTGACCAATAATCGGATAAATAAATCCAGTTACACCAATGCTATAAACAATATCGCCCCAGAAACCACAACGTCCGATCATGGCACCAGATGTGATCGTCGAAGCTGTATCAGCGAAGGCAAACTGGAAGACCCAGAAGGCCAGCAGCGGAATACCTGTCGACATGTAAGTAGTGGGCAGACCATTTAAGAAGAAGCCCTGTGTGCCAATCCAGGGTGTTCCAGGCTCAAACATAAAGGCAAAGCCCCAGGCCCAGAACAAGATGCCACAAATACAGGTATCAGCAATACCCTCTACCAGGATATTGACCGACTCGCGCGAGCGTGCAAAGCCCGCCTCTAACATTACAAATCCAACCTGCATACAAAATACAAGGAAAGCAGCTACCAGGGTCCAGACAGTATTCACTGCATTGATCTCAGGAGCGACCACAGTGCCATGGGAAGCGGCATGTACAGCACCTGGAATAAACCAGTACATCACCAGCAATAGCAGGGTCAATCCCAGTAGTTTGCCTCCCATATAGAAGGCAACGTTGCGCCGGATGAGTGGGTCGCGCAGATTTGTTCGAAAGCGCGTCCATGTGGCCCGTAAAAGTGTCGTCATGGTGTAATAATTCCTTTCAGCCGAAATATCAATAGCACGTATCTCAGACAGCAGGAGGCGACAAATTCTCATCTGTGAGCACAGGATAGAAAATTATCATTGGACAATTTTCTAGTTGAGGAGTGGATATATCATCATTGATGTACCGAATTTGTATATTTCGTACTTGAATAGAGTATAAGAAATAATGGGTAGGTCTTTTAAGGTCCAATATATCACAAAACAGCGATGTGTTTTTGTGCATTATGCACAACCACCCATCTAATTTTGAGCGCCTATTGAGGACCATGGCAAATATTTTTAGATAATTTTTAGATAAGACAACAAAATATTGAGATAATTTTTAGCAATCCGAAAAATCATTGTGCAAATTAACCAGTAAATTCATATATTTATTCTCTGCTTTATATATAATTTGGAGTAGATAAACGGATGCAGAGCCTGATAAAACTAAACTTTTGCTTTTTGAGTTAAAAAAAAGTCATCGTGAGCGCTGTATTGAAGCAGAAACGATAATAAGCTGTGCTTATTCAACCCATTAACGATATTATATTATTCATAGATAAAATACACATAGCATGATTACACTATAATTGACTTTATAGCTTTTTAATCGTTATAATTGACCTATGAGCGGAGTTCAGACAAAAGCTGGTATTGAGCTGCCATGGGCTTGATGTCTTCTTCGGAGGAGTGGAAATTGTAGCGCACAATGCAGTGAAGTGCTACAAGACACTCATGTTGATGAGGGAAATCTAGAGTAATCGTTGCGCGGAGCAACGGGTCCTGAGATTTCCCTCATTTTTATGCACAAAAGAGTGTAAACACGTTCAAGAGGCTGAGTTGGTCTGGATCGAGATACCCATCGCCTCAACCAGAGCTACGGCCTGGGACATAGTCAAGGTGGCGCCACGCAGTTCCTTAGGACCCAGGCGCGCCCCATCAATCGTACATGTACTCAAATCTACGCCAGCCAATTGGGTACCAGTCATTTCAGCCTGGCGCAGGTTACAATGTACAAAGCGCACATTTGACAGGTCGGCTTCTAAAAGATCGACCTCGCTCAAATCACAATGCTCAAAACGGACGGATTTCAGGGTAGCAAAGCGCAGCTGGGCCAGGCTGAGCAGGCAGTCTTTAAACAATACATCTTCGAGGTAAGCCTCGCCCGCCATAAAACCAGTCAGGCGGCATCCAATCAGCTCAACGCGGTGCCAGACCGACTTATACCAGACAGCGCTGGCAAAATCGCAAGCGCTAAAACGCACATCATCCAATTGAATCTCTTCAAATTCAGAATTTGCGAGCAACGCCTGCTGAAATGAGGTCTCTACAAAAGCGGGTCGATTCGCTACCTGGTTGGCTAGACTAACATTTGCCAGGGCCAGAGATGAATAACGTTCACGATATTGTACATATCCTCCGACAATATCTCGTCCCGCAGCCCGTTTTGGCAAACGCGGAGCACGAATCTGAGGGTTACTTTGAGTAGGTTTGTTGTTCATCATGAAATAACTTACTTACCTTCATGTTGCTCAGAATTATTATTATTTGAGCGAACTTTCACACCCAGGCCAGGGCGATTAGGAAGTTGCAACTTACCCCGTTCCACGGTAACACCAGTAAAGGGATCATCGTTGATCAGCAATTGTCCATCCAGGTCTGCGTAATCGACCAGAGGAGCCAGATGAGCGGCGGCAGTAATCGCCAGTGAGCTCTCGATCATACAACCAAGCATAGTACGCAGATTGTAGGCACGGGCAACATGGATCATTTTAAGCACATTATGCATGCCGCCATTTTTCATCAATTTAAAGTTCACCCCATCCACACACTCACTTAGACGCGGCAGATCCTCAATCGTCACGCAACTCTCATCGGCAATAATGGGTAGAGCCACATTATCGCGCACCAGCTTCAAGCCTGCCAGATCATGGGCAGGCACGGGCTGCTCAACGAATTCGATATTATATTGGGCAATCGCATTGATATTCTTAATAGCCTCTTTAGGTGTCCAACCAGCATTGGCATCCACACGAATCACCGATGAAGAGACATCGCGAATCGCCTTAAGGATCTCAATATCGTGGCGGGAGCCAACCTTAATCTTCAAAATAGGATAATCCTGGGCCAGCAATGCCTTCTTGGCCATTTCAGATGGGGTATCCAGTCCAATCGTAAAGGAGGTACGCGGAGTATGGGTAGGATTTAAACCCAGGAGCTTATAGACTGGCACGCCAAGCATCTTGCCCACAATATCATAAATAGCCATATCTACAGCCGCCTTGGCCGAGGGATTTAAGCGAATGACTTTGTCGAGGCGCTGCATAATCTCCTCAATCAAAAACGGATCATCCCCCAGATTGCCCGCAAACATGGCGATACAGGCCATGACGGTCTCGGCACTCTCACCATAGTACTTGCTGGGAGCGGCTTCACCATAGCCAACAGCCTCGTTGTGCTTCACCTCCACCACCACATTGGCGGCCGTATACTGTACGCTCCGCGCAATGCGGAATGGTGTGGTGAGGTGCAGATCTATTGGTTTTGCATCAATGTGTAGCATATAATGTTCCTTCATCCAAGCGTGCTAGAACTACCAATGAAATATCGTAAATGAGACTACAAACCATCATAGCATGATTGGTAAAGCCTCTTTATGGACAAAGGAACAGAGCATACAAGCATTATTATTTTCCGAAGAGCCAGCCACCATTGACATTGAGAATCTGCCCCGTCACAAAAGAGGCACGAGGAGAGGCCAGGTAAAGCGCGGCCGCGCTCACATCCTCTACCTGTCCAGCCCTACCCGCAGGTATCTGAGCAACCACACCCTGTACGCGCTCTTCAGACCAATGTCCAGTAAAACCGGTGTCGGCAATAAAGCCAGGGGCAATAGTATTCACAGTGATACCCTGGCCGCTCAGTTCACGCGCAAAACCATAGGTCAGTCCATGCAGGCCGGCCTTGGTAGCCGCATAGACGACTGATCCAGCTCTGCTACCACCGGTAGAGGCAGCAATAGAGCCGATATAGATAATACGACCCTCGGGGCGAGGCAGATGAGGAGCCACCGCTATAGTCATCAGAAAGCTCCCTTTCAGATTGGTCTCCTGCACACAATCCCAATCCTGCTCCGCCTCTAGCAGAGATTTCTCAGTCGTAACACCATCTCCAGAAAATCCAGCGGCATTAATCAATACATCAATATGACCATATTTATCTACAATCGCCTGTACTGCAGCTTCCACCTGCTGCCGCTGGCTGACATCCGCCTGATAATAGAAGACATGTGGCTCAAGTTCTGCGGCTACCCGGCGCAACTTTTCAGCATCACGCCCAATAATAGCGACCACGGCACCTTCTTCTTTAACAAAAGCACTGGCCATCGCCTGCCCCAATCCACTTCCCCCACCAGTAATTAATACGACACGCTGTTTATGCTCTGCCATGAGAAATCCTTCCTTCAGATACTTACAAGCTGCTTTTATATTTTTCCCACTGGAGATGAGGATAGTCTACTGGACAGCATATATATAAGTCCAATATATTAATAGTATTAGTTTAATACTTAAAAGATATGAGAGAGCGATGGAACTACGACACCTGCACTATTTTGTGGCTGTAGCGGAAGAGCTTCATTTTGGACATGCTGCGGAGCGCCTGGAGATTGCCCAGCCGCCATTAAGTCAACAAATCCATAATCTGGAAAAAGAGCTTGGCGTGCAACTTTTTTATCGCACTAAACGCCAGGTACAATTAACTGAGGCGGGACAAATTTTCCTGCACCAGGCGCGCCTGACGCTAGCCCAGGCCGAACAAGCCGTCCAAATGGTCCGTAAAGCCGATAAAGGGGAATTGGGACAACTCACGCTGGGCTTTGTTGGCTCAGCAACCAGTGAATTATTACCCCGACTTATCCGCGCATTCCACCAACGCTTTCCAGAGGTAGAATTGCAATTACGCGAGTTGACAACCGCCCAACAAATCCGTGCTTTGCGCGATCGGCGCATTCAGTTAGGAATACTACGGCCACCCGTTGCTTCAGATCAATTAGTCGTACGCACACTGGTACAAGAAACACTGATCCTGGCCCTACCAGAAAATCATCAGCTAGCAACATTGGATAATATCGAGGTCAAGGCCCTGGCCGAAGAGAACTTCATCATGTTTCCACGCCAACATGGACAGGGGCTGTATGATCAGATCATCAGCCTGTGCCAGCAAGCAGGCTTTAGCCCACGGATAGTACAGGAAGCCATACAAATGCAGACCATCACAGGGCTGGTCGCCGCCGAGCTGGGCATCGCCATCATTCCTCATTCTGCCCGCTTTCTGCGCCACCAGGGACTGGTCTACCGCACACTTCAGCCTGCCATACAGACAGCCGAGCTGGCCATCGCCTGGTACAAAGACGACCAATCGCCAGTCCTGCGCAACTTTGTGCGCCATGCATCTCAATTGGAGCACGGGGCTTGAATTAGCTATGCTATAATAGAGGCAAAATTTGCCGCACTTGTATGTAGTGAGAGGGAAATAATGCCAACACGTAATGATGCATACGCTTTGATGACAAAGCATGTAAAAAATGAGAGTTTACAGAAACATATGCTGTCAGTTGAAGCCGCCATGCGCGCTTATGCACGTAAATATGGTGAGGATGAAGAACTCTGGGCCATGACTGGCTTGCTGCATGATTGTGATTATGAGGAATATCCAGATCTGCATGAGCATACCCAGATAGCGGCGGATTGGTTACGCGCCGACGGCTATGATGAGCGCATTATCTATGCCATCCTGGCCCATAACGACTTAAATCTTGCCACTCATCCACGTACAGATCTGCTCTCTAAGGGGCTCTATGCCTGCGATGAGATTACAGGCATGATTACAGCTACCACGCTGGTACGGCCCAACAAGAGTATCCAGGGACTGGAAGTCTCCTCGGTGCGTAAGAAAATGAAGGCCAAGGGCTTCGCCGCCGGTGTCAATCGCGAAGACCTGGTTAAAGGTGCCGAAGAGCTAAATGTAGATTTGAACGAGCATATTGCCTTCGTGATCCAGGCTATGACCGAGGTCGCCGATACGCTGGGTCTGGCTGGAACAACAGAGGCACGACAAGAAGCGGCTAGCTAAACCTGAGTAAGAAATAAGTATGCAGTACCCAAACCAGCACAATACAGTTGCCTATCAACGCGTCTATAGTGCCAAAGAAATCGCACAATATGAATATTGTCCCCTTGTCTGGTGGCATGAACAATATGATCCAGCCGTGCATGCGGACAATGAGGAACTATTCGCGCAAATGGTCGAGATAGAGCAAGAATATGGCTCGCAGGCTCCCGAGGTCCCCGACTACCAGGTGATTGAACAGATCCTGGTACGCCGGGGCGCCTTCGAGCAGGAATTCCGTGCAGCCAAGCAGTTACCAGAAATGGATGACGAGGCCCTGGAAGAGCAATACGAAGAAGTGGTCGAGCGCCTACCCAAAGTGCGCCGTCTGCTTGCTCTGGCACTATTGACCCTGGGAACTGGAGTTGTGCTGATCGGACTATCGCTATTCATGCTATTTATTAAATAAAATATATCTATAACAGGTACGGAAGGATCTGGGCGTAAATATGTTTGGAGAGATACTCTTTGCCGCCGGCATCGGGCTACTCCTCTTCTCGCTAGCCTGCTTCGTGCTACTCTTCAATGAGCGCCGGGTGCAGCGAGAAAAGTTGATTCGTGAACGCCACCAGGCCCTCGGACTCCCACCTGGTGAATTGATGTATGAAAACGTTGATGAACTCGGCGAGCCCATCACTTCAGATACCTACTCGCTAACGGGTAAACCATCCTATATAGTTAAATTACCCGATAGCCGCTTGCTCCCGGTTGATGTGAAGCCAATAGCGCAAAACGCCATGACACCCGCCAGCCATCATGTACTCCAGGTCGCCACCTACTGCCTTATCCTCGAAGAATATGCCGAGGAGCCACCAACACACGGCATCTTACGCTATACCGACCGTGAATTCCCTATCGAATATACACCAGCCCTGCGCAAAAAAGTCTTGCGCCACCTCAAACAGATGGACCTATGCACCGCTGAACAACCTCCCGCGCTCCAGAAACAAAAAGCCTCCAAGTGTCGCGCCTGTATCTACCAACCCATCTGCCCCGTCGGCCAGGGAAAATAGCAACTTCAACCCATCTTCCACCTTACCACTTACTGTTCGTCCAGAGATCGCAGGGAGATTACAAACAAGCGATACGATGGACCTTCTTTCATGGGAGTGTGTGTGGTGGGCAGCCGCAGTGCAAACATGGAGATCACGAGCAAGCAATAAGAGGTCCATTCTTTCAGGTGTAGAGTGTGTGTAGTGAGCGGCCGCAGCCGCCCATCATACACTCTCCACGCTCCCAACCCCGCACCGCAGGCGCCACAGAGGAACATGAAAAAGCCCCTGAGTTTCTGTAACAATTTATGCTCCTGAAATGACTATCAAATACAATAATATTTTTTGGCCAAAAATATGGAGAATGATATTCATGATCGATAAGGCACGATTCAAACATGAGAGAAGCGAGCCTATGAATAAGCAATCAAATGGAGCTGATTTCAATTTTCAACAATTCTTGCAAGAGAATATGGAATCCATTGAAGGCATCATCCGCTCGTATGTCATACGCATGGGACTTACGCACGGTGAATCCGTCCAAAATATGACGCTTGATATCCTCAACGAAGCAACTGTAGAAGCCCTGGCACATATTGAAGCCTTTAAGACCGTGCAGCAGCCTCGCGCCTGGTTTCTAGGGATCGCTGCCAATATGATCAAACGTAAACGCGTCACACTGGCTCGTAACCAGCAGCATGAATATCCGGTTGGTACTCTGACAAGCAGCAATGAAGCAGAAAGCGAGAGCGATTTCTTCGATCAGATCAGTCAGCTAACACACGCTGGACCCGAGCAGGAGATTGAGGCTCGCGAACAGGTAGCCGAAATGTTAGCATTAGCCTCTCCCGCTGATCGAAAGATCCTCCGCTTAGCTTTCATACAGGATCTGGATACCCATAATCTGGCGCTGGCACTCAATGTGTCAGAAGGAGCGGCCCGGGTACGCTTGCATCGTACCATCAATCGTCTGCGCCTGACCTGGCAACAGCATGAACAACGCGAAAGGAGCAGGTAAAACATCATGAGCGAACACAGAAACACCACAGAGCAGCGTCAGGCACACGAAAAGGCACTCTTTCGCTATATCAGCGCCCTTGATCGGGGCGACATCGATACCGTTATCAATGTTCTTCATGATGCGGAAAATGATCCTCTACTGGAACAAATGCTTTTTGAAACACATGCAGCATATCAATTGGAGGAAACTATGCCACAGGACATTACCACTGAGGACAAACAGCCCTCTCAACAAACAAAATATTCTGATGAAGGACAAATCAATCGCCACTCCCAGACAAACAAGAAACGCTGGCCAGTCCTGCTTCAGTTGCTATCCGCAGTCATCGTTGCAGCCATACTCATTGGCGGTTCGCTATTCCTGTTTCAGTCGCACAAACCCTCTACGCAAGTGTCAACCCACAACATTACTCAGGCACCTGATACCATTATCAGCATTACAAATGATGGGCAGATTACAGCTCGGGACGTTAATAACGGAGCCATTACCTGGCAGAAAACACTGCCTACCAGACAACCAATTGATCTTTACAATGGAAAGCCCGGACTCGTCATCCAGCATCATGTGGTCTACATAGCATATCAGGGATATATTCAGGCTTTACAAATAAGCAATGGCAAGCAACTGTGGAAAAAACAGCTTGGTTCAAACACAGCCTCAGAGGTTATTGGTGACAATCCGCCTCAAATTATGGCCGACCAGAACCTGATCTATGTCAGCGGCTATCTCGGCAGCAAACTCTATGCGCTCGATCAAAAAACCGGAGCCCTGCGCTGGCAATATCCATCAAGTGCGGTATCATCTCTATTAGCCATAGGGAATAGTGTCATTTATGTGATGGAGAATGGAGACAACGATCATAATGGAATCAAAGCCCTGAACAGTACATCTGGAAAAGAAATCTGGCGCTATCCCACCTCCATGCCACTTTCAGCGACCATAGCTGATAATGTCCTCTATGTGCAGACCTCTCATTCGTTTGTCAACGATCCTAATGGTTTTCATAAGGAGCAGAAACCACTACTGGCATTGAATGCCACCAGCGGTAAGCTCATATGGTCTATTATTGCGCCTTCAGCTGGCCCAAGTCCACTAACTGTTGCCGATGGTGTGGTAGCACTCTTTACTGGGGAAAACTTCTGTGCATACCAGACGAGTAATGGTTCCCACACCTGGTGCACCAAAAACACAGCTACCATACCCTTCAATGCACCCTGGACACAAGTGATCGCGGCCAATAGCAACATTTACGGTATCGCACCAGGTCAGTCTTCAACGAATAACATAGTGACAAGCATAGCAGCCATCAAGGCAAAAAATGGAGCAATGCTCTGGACAAAGCAGCTACCTGGATCGAATTCCACCACCATAATCACGAATAATACCCTTGTCACTTATGCTAACAACCTTCATCAACTCCAGGCAATTAGCCTGACGGATGGCCATCTTCTCTGGCAAATAAGTGTGATAAAAAAAGATTATATTACGAATATAGTCGTTGGCAATTAATCAGGTAAAGTAGAAAGCCATCTATCACTCCCCATTCCGCACCACATCGATGTAGTGCGGAATGGGGAGTGATAATTTTATATGAGGCAGGGCTTTTATAAGAATAAATATACTGTTGTATACACTCAAAGCACATGGTGCAAGTGCCCCATTGTTTCCACTCAGACAAACAGACGACAGGCAATTGACATTCGAGAACGGGCCGCATACACTAGGCATCAATACTACGGCTCCCATCGATAGCGCTGTAAAGAAAAGAGAGACCAAGCAATGCATACAGTACATGAAGTAATAGAGATGAGTGGTCACATAATCGATTCCTGGACGTTGCCACGTGCCTGGGATACGATTATGGATCGCGGCGGCAACTTTGACGTAGAGGAGATGCAAGTTGGGGCGACCAAAAACGATACTAGCTATGTGCGCCTCAAAATTTCAGCACCCAATGATGAAATTCTCGAACGCATTATTTCAGAACTCCAGCAAGTTGGTGCTGTACTCTTGCACGCCGATGATGTACATACATCACGTGTCGAGCAGGCCGGGGTTCTCCCATCCAAGTTCTACTCCACGACGAATCTGCCCACACAGGTACGCTTGAATGGACAATGGATCAACGTAGAAGATATTGAAATGGATGTGGCCATCGCCATTGATCGCACCAATAATCGGGCTTATTGCCGTCCAATGCATGATGTGCAGGTTGGAGAGGAAGTAGTCATTGGACATGATGGTATCCGCGTGCAGCCATATGCTCGTGAGCGTGAACGAGATTCATTCGCATTTATGCAGAGCGAGGTCTCATCCGAAAAAGCCAAGGTACTGGCCATCCATAATATCGCGCGGCAGATGCGTGAGGTGCGCGCACGCAATGGGAAGATACTCTTCGTGCTAGGGCCGGCCGTCATCCACACAGGTGCTGGTCGCTATGTGGCTGAGCTACTGCGCATGGGCTATGTACAGGTCATCTTCGGCGGCAATGCGATCATCACCCATGATGTTGAGTCAGCCCTGTTTGGAACCTCGCTGGGCGTCAATCTCAAGAGCGGCGAGCAAGTCGAGGGTGGACACCGCAACCACCTACGCGCCATTAATGCTATTCGTGCCCTTGGTTCGGTTGAAAAGGCTATCGAAACCAAATTGCTGCGCGAGGCACTCACCTACGAAGCCCATCAACATAACATTCCGATGGTGCTGGCTGGCTCGGTACGCGATGATGGTCCGATGCCCGGCGTGATCTCCGATATGCAGCAGGCTCAGGGCCGCATGCGCGAAGAGGTACATGGCGTTGAAATGGCCATCATGGTCGCCTCGATGTTACACGCTATCGCGACCGGAAACCTGCTACCCGCCCATGTACGTACAGTCGTGGTAGATATCAACCCATCAGTAGTCACCAAGCTCTCCGATCGCGGCAGCTTTCAGGCCGCTGGCCTGGTCACCGATGCCGAGCTATTTTTACGCGAACTATTGGATGTCTTGAAAGAAGAGCAATAGTTGGAGTGGCAGAGGCATACTCATTGTCAGGTGCGCTCAGCCAGGAGAGTGATCTGGTGGGCAAGTTTCAAGAGCTCAGCACGCAACTCAGTCGGCTGGCGCACCACAAATGGACAATGGAGCCGGATCAAGACCCAGGCCATCCAATCCAGGTGGTCAACATAACACTTCAGCTCGACACCATCCGCAACCTGCTCAAGCACTGCCAGGGCTGGCGGGACAAGACGCTGGGCCTCCTCTAGCGTGGTTTCGAGCACAACATTAACAAACCAGGTGGCGGGCGTGGAGGGTATCGACTTCAAGACAAAGGCCAGGCAATCAAAGACCTCGGGACGCGTAAATGTGCGGCTGCGTACCTCTACCGCCACAATTCTATCCAAGCGAAAGGTGCGTAGATCCTGGCGCAAATGGCAATACCCTACCGCATACCAGTAACCAGAGCGATAGACCAGGCCATAAGGATCAAGTTCACGATTGGTCGGCTCTGCTTCATAGGCTCGATAGCACATATGGACGGTCCGACGCTGACGAGCAGCCTCGCTTAAATCCACCACAAATTCACTGCGCGGCACCGCATTGGATGGTGTCACATCCACGACCAGCGTGTCCTGCACCGCCTGGACACGTTCTCGAATAGACTGTGGCAGGACACGCTCTATCTTTGCCAGCGCCCCCTCGGCGGCCGGTGTGGCCAGTGTAAGCCCCATCTTGCGTCCAACCAGCAGGCCCAGGGTCAAGGCCAGCGCCTCATCATCATTGAACATCAGAGGCGGCAACTTATAGCCTGGCCGCAAACGATAAGCCCCGTAGCGGCCCCGCGTCCCCTCAACCGGAATCCCCAGATCCTGTAACATCGTGATATAGCGCCTGACGGTCCGTGGATCAACTTCTAAGCGCTCCGCCAGTTCCTGACCACTCATCTGTTGCCTGGATTGCAATAACTCCAACACAGTCAGGACACGGGTAGTCGGAAAATACATCTGGCTCTGGTCCTTTCGCAATCATCTGAATATCTAGAAACTTACACAAAAAATATTCATTTAGGGCGAATTCTATCCTCTTTTGCGTATAAACTCAAGGGGTAGGGATGAAAAGTGTAGGAATTGCTGCAACGCGGCCTGCTATTGAAAAACAATCGTAAACGCCGCCTGGACGCGGCTAGCTCCGCTGCCACGGGCTCAGCCATTCAATTTGATCAATGGCGAGTAAACGGGGGCGCCTGTCAGGCAGCTACGCTCATACGATTGAACGGCATGCATGCCACTAAATATTAAGGTTGGAGGCGCTTGCACAAAATGAAGTGCGCAACAGACATAGAGGGAGCTTATGGATAAAGACACGGCACTAATCATTATTGATATCCAGGTTGGCATGATTGATGCGGATTCGGCGCATCATACAGAGGCATTAAACAATATGCAAACCCTGCTAAACAGGGCACGCGCAGCCGCTATCCCGGTGATCTATGTTCAACACGATGGCCCTGAAGGTCATGGATTAGAGGTCGGTAGCGCACGCTGGCACATACATCCAGCGATCGCTCCACTCCCCGGAGAGGTGATTATAAACAAACGAGCCTCGGACTCCTTCTATGACACGAATCTGCAACAGACGCTAAAAGACTATAGCGCCAGACGCCTGGTTGTGGCTGGGGGCCAGACCCAATATTGTGTCGATACGACGGTACGGCGAGCCACCACCTTTGGCTACAATGTGACGCTGGTGAGCGACGCCCATGTGACTTTCGATACTGAGTTATTGAACGAAGCACAGATTGTCGCCTTTTATAATCACACCCTGGACGGCTTTGCCTCCGACGACGCAGAGATCATCGTCCGACCGACCAGTACAGTTCTCAATTAATACAGTTGTCAATCTATCATTTAGCATACAGAGAGGTAGAAAAACATGACCGAACAAATAGCTAAAACCGAATTGTTACGACGCATGCAAGACGGCTACGAACAATTTACCGCCCTATTGGCCACCCTGAGTGAAGAGCAATTGACAACCCCTCATGTCAACGGCAAGTGGTCAATAAAAGATAATATTGCACACCTCAGCGCCTGGCAAAAACGCGTGATTGCCGTATTGGCTGCGATCCATAATAAAGAGACGACACTTCCCAATCCTACACCAGGCTTAAGCGAGGATGAGATCAACGAATTGTATTATCAAGCCAACAAAGAGCGCTCGCTGAGCGATATTCAGAACGAGTTCGCCACGGTCTATCAGCAGATCAAGGGTGCGGTAGAACTGTTATCAGAAGAAGAGCTCAACATGCCCCTCCCCCAATGGAAAGACCAACCGGTCTGGCCAAATATCGCAGGCAATACGTTTGAGCATTATCAAGAACACACCCAGATTATTCAAAATTGGTTGGCGAGCCAGCAGGTCTAGAAACAAAGAAGAGACACCATGACGATATCCATTTCACGGGAACAGGCAGCACGTTTGCTGGCAAACTATCATCTCACCCCAACTGATCTTCCAGGCGTCTTTGAACGCCTGGGGACAGTACAATATGATCCATTGAATCCAGTTGGCCGCAATGCCGATCTGGTTTTACAGGCTCGTATTCCAGGCTACCAGGTCGATGATTGGCAAAAGGCAGCGTACACTGACCGCTTGATCTATGATGCCTGGGATAAACAGGCCTGCCTGGTGCCTGCCAGTGATTGGATCATGCGCGCCCATACCCGTGAAATGTATCGTCCTTACCACGATCGTGAAATCATGCAGGCCGATCCCCAGACCGCGCCAGCTATCCTGGCGGCCATAGATGCGCAGGGGCCGCTCTCATCGCTAGAGTTTGAGGATCGCACCCGCATGGCTGACCAAAACTCCTGGTATGGATTGACCCATACCAAACGCGTCCTCCGTGCCATGTGGGTCAGTGGCATCCTGGTAACCCATCATCGCAAAAATGGACGCCACTACTATGATCGTCCTGAGCGTGTTATCCCCTCACACCATTATGATCTCGCACCTCTACCAGACACAGAAACATATCACCGCTGGATCATCGCGCGCCGTTACCAGGCGGCGGGCCTGCTACGCCCAAACGCCGAAGCCTGCGTCTGGAGCGCCTGTGGAACGACCGCCCACAGAAAAACAGCCCTGGCTCAACTGGTGGAAATGAGCACATTAATCCCTGTACTGGTCGGAGAGAAAAAATGGCCCTATTACCTGCACCGCAACGCCCTCCCATATCTGGACGCCCCCTTGCCCGAACCTCGCGCCACCTTCATAGGTCCACTGGACAGTCTGCTCTGGGATCGCAAAGCCCTGCAGCAAATCTTCTCCTTTGACTACCTCTGGGAAGTCTATAAGCCAGCGGCACAACGCCGCTGGGGCTATTATGTACTACCCGTCTTCTACCGAGACCGCTTCGTAGCGCGCCTCGACTCCCGGCTAAGTGGAAAAACCTGGACCATCCTGAACTGGTGGTGGGAAGCCGATTGTCATCCCGACGCCGACCTCTATCACGCCATCAAACAAACCATGCTCAACTTCCAACACTACCTCGGCGCCACAGAAACCCAGCTTCCCGACCACCTCGATCGCAACCTGCGCTAACCCCCTATATATCTTAATTAATTATTGCAGCAAATGTGCTCACCTCAATTATTTATTGCAGCAAATGTGCAAAGCACATTTGCTGCAATAAATAATTAAATGGTTCGGGCGCGCATGCGCACGTACGCAAGGGTGCAACACAATTTCTATGATGATGGTTTTCCATCACCATAGAAATAAAAAACCGGCAGCGACATACAGGCTGGATAGGCACAAGCAGAAATTTAGTATATAATAGAAAAAATCGACGAGCAGAATGTTAAAAAGCTCAAAAAAACCTGAACAACCTGTATGCAAACTCGTATGCGTCCACGCGTTGGTTACATTGAGGGGAGGTTATGGAAAAATACGATAGTAGGCATTTATTGTATCCATACATAGGTGGATATGCTTACAAGACACAGGCACAGCGAGTACACATATGTCACGCATTGTATTCTCCACCAGCGGCCTTACCTGCACCAATTTTTCGTCCTATCCAGGCACAGATACAAGTAGCTATATCGTGGTAAAAGTGTCAAAACTTTTTTGTCGTTCACGCAATAAAGATATATACTGTAGAAGAATGCTATGCAACAATTTCAGCGATCATCACCAACACGACAGATAGCGCAAGGCTCGGAAGAAATGACAGACGAGCAATCACCACCATATCATGCTAAAGACGAAGTGGATGAGGCCGCACGCGCAGCGGAACGCGCCCGCCTCCGGCAGGGAATTATGCATGTGCGGATCGACCATTTTTATTGCACGATGGAGGAGCTACTAGACCCAGCGTTGCGCGGACAAAGCTTCATCGTGGGCACAGGCACTGGACGTCCCAATGAACCAGGACGTGTGATCGACGTGTCTCCGGCAGCCGCACGATTAGGATTGGTCGCGGGCATGCCATTGCGCCGCGCCCATCGTCTGGCTCCTCGCACACGTTTCTTGCCAGCCTCATATGACCACTATCAACCTGTACTGCAGCAGTTAAAAGACCGCTATCGCGCGTATTCGCGCATCATCGAAACACTTCCAGTCTCCGACGCCTTCATCGATCTGCGCGGCTGCGAACTGCCATTTACCTCGCCAGTCATGCTGGCCGAACGACTCTGTGCAGAAATCGCCGAACTCGGCTTAAGTGCCATGATTGGGGTTGCCAATGGTAAATCAACAGCCGAGTTGGCAGCGTTAATGAGCCGCAAAGATGGTCGTCAGGGCGTGCTTTATATTCCTCATGGGCGCGAAGCTTCTTTTGTGCAGACGCTACCATTGTCGATACTCCTGCGCATGCGCGCGGCAGGTACCGGGCAAGCCACAGCCTTACCAGAGTTAAGTGAGAACAGCGAGAATAATGAGATTGAAGGGAAGACCGAACAGGTAGATCCCGTGGCCGTGGCCGAGATGGTAGCCCATCTGCGTGACTTCGGCATTACATCTTTCGCGCAAGTAGCTACCCTGACCGAAGAAGGCTGATCCGCCGCTTAGGGCAGCCAGGAGGCTGGCTTTACCGGGTAGCAATAGGAGAGGATGATAGCCTGGTGGTACCCGACGCGCCCCCCTTAAGCCAGAACGCTCGTGTACGCTTCCATCACCATGCTGATGCTGACGAGACCTGTAGCGCCCTGCGCAAACTGGCCAACTATCTGAGCGACCGTTTACAAGAACAACGCCTGAAGGGACAATCCATCGCGCTGATTCTATGGCCAAACCAGGTCCACCGTAATACACGCCGGCTTATCACCAATGATAATGGAGAAGAGATGGCCTTCACAGCAGCCGAGGAGACAATTAGTGGACAACTGCAGCTAGAACGGCATACTGACGAGGCTGACATCATTGCCCATCACAGCCTGATGCTCTTCGCCCATTACCATCGGGCTGGCACGCGCTATCTCCAGGTACAACTACGTATTGGAGATATGATCACCACAGCGCCAACAACCTATTATCCACCACCAGCACGTGCCCGGGGCCGATTGACACGCAAATTGTAAGTCGGTCCCCAGGCTCTCAAAAACCAATATTATGAACTTTTGGCCTCGTTACCAGCAAGTATCTGTTGCAATGACTCTAACTCTTTACGGCCACGAGCTTCAAGATCAGACTTCCATTCATCCTTATATTTACGCATGGTCTCTACCAGCGTCTTGGCAATTACCAGATTGCGATACCACTTATGATTGGCGGGCACAATATACCAGGGGGCTTCATCGGTGCTACACTGGCTCAAAGCATCCTCATACGCTTTTTGATAGTCATCCCAGTATTTACGCTCAGCAAAATCGCTACTAGAAATCTTCCAGGCTTTATCTTTATCATCCACCCGTGCCTGTAAGCGAGCCGTCTGCTCATCCTGGCTGATATGCAAAAAGAACTTGAGAATTATAGTTCCATTATCAGCCAGCAGTTTCTCAAAATGATTGATCGCCTTATAGCGATGACTCCAAACACTCTCAGGAACCAGGTTATGGACCCGCACAACCAGCACATCTTCATACTGAGAACGATTGAAAATACCCAGTACTCCCTTGGGAGGCGTTACATTGTGGATACGCCAGAGAAAATCGTGGGCCGCTTCCTCGGCAGTCGGCACTTTGAATGAATTGACGCGGCAACTCTGCGGATTCACATGTGAAAAGACATGGCGGATCGTACCATCTTTGCCGCTGGTATCCATACCCTGCAATATCATTAACACACTATGGTGCTGGGCGGCCGCCAGCAGTTCCTGCAACTCACCGAGTTCAGTACCCAGCGCCGCCAATGTCTCATCGGCATTATCATGCTTAAACGAGGGATGCACATAATCGGGATCGTACTTTTTTAATTTGACACTATCACCCTCGGAAACTTTCCATAAAAAGTCAGCACTCATTATGGCTCCATCCTTTCTCAATACAATAAGCTTATTTTTTTTATACTCATGGCAAGCCAAACAAGATACATACCAGGGCTCAACCCGCGCTGATCCTGGATAGATAAAAGTTAGCCCGGCAAGGGCATCGTGAAAGCCAGAGGCCAATGGATAATAGAGGGCAGAGGCTTTTTTGTCCCCATTTTATCCTCCCACTACGTCAAACTAAGTGTAAGCGCTGAACACCAAAGACAGCAAAAGAAGGATTTAACACGACTTTTGCGCCTTTAAGCGTAGAGTTTGAAACGTCTCAACTTATACAGGCGTTATAACTACGTATGCTTCTGTTAAAAATAGCTATGTTCCCTATATAATCGGCCCCGGAGCGTCAAATAATCTCATTATAAGCAAGGGGTTATGCATGTCACACGCACATGATACAGATAGTGCCGCCCAGAAACCTCTCCAGCCGCCTGATCAAACGACCAAAGCCGTGGCTTCGCTGACTGCTCCTCTCACCCCGGCTATTCCAGCAGATACAGCGCGGCATTCTTCAACAGCGTTGAATCCACTACCTGAGAGTGCGTATATCCTCTCTCAGCCCCAGGAGAATGACCTCCAGGACATAGTTGATATTCCAGATCAGGCCATCAGGAGAAAGCAGTTTCTGCAACAGGACCGCTATTCGCGGCGCCTGCGCCAGAAGATGCAGCGCACCATCATCCGTAGCTCACTTCAGAGGAAGAGGCAGCCATCTAAACTGGTCCTACTGAACCTTATTTTACTGAGCATTCTCGTTTTTGGTATTGTGTTGCCCATAGGATTTTCAGCGGGCTATTTGTTGCAGGCCTATGTTACCTTAAGCACGCTGAGCACCCATACTATCAGTGGCATTAACCACTTATATACGGTAAAAGATCTGTTTACTGCCCCACAACAGGACGGGAGCACGAATAAAAATCTACTGGATACCAGCAAGCTTACCAGGGCCCAGCATGAGATTACGGCGGCCCGACAGGATTTTCAGCAGGTACAGACCGTACTCGATAACACACCCTGGCTACAATCAATACCGCAACTGGCTCCGCAGCTAACACCTTATTTTACGACCGCGCATGCCGCCAGCCAGATAGGTATCGATACGACTACGATTGGGCAAGAAGTCGTGACAACCGGTCTTTTGCTGGCGCCCCAACTACAAGGCAGTTTGCTAAGCACCAGCAAAGCACCGCTGATCACCGAACCCCAATTCCAGCAGATCCAGTTAACATTTAATCGTATCTTACCGCACCTGGAAAGCATCCAAGCGCAAACCGGCCAACTTTCCCTGAATCTCTTACCACTCAGTGCGGCTACACGCCAACAACTGACGAGCTATATTCAGCTTCTACCCCAGGTAATTACTACCGCCAAAGAAAATCGCGACCTGGTTAATTCGCTTGGCTGGCTGCTGGGTGTTGATCAACCGCGCACCTTTCTGGTTCAGACAATGGATCGGGGTGAGCTACGCGCGACCGGCGGCTTTACCGGTCAATACGGGGAGCTAACCATCAAAAATGGACGGGTCGCTCCCTTTTCGCTACAGAACATCGCTTTATTGGAATACAGCGATAATAGTCCGACTTATGGCAACGTTGCGCCAGACGCCTATCGTTCCTGGTGGCCATTCGCCAACTGGGGACTGCGCGATGCCAACCTTTCAGCGGACTTTCCGACCTCCGCCAACCTGGAGATGGAGCGCTACAAGGCTGAAGTCAATCACCAGGTCGATGGCGTAATTCTTTTCACCCCTATTACCATAGAACACGTACTGAAGGCCACTGGACCAATTACGATTCCACGCTACCAGGAAACAATTACGACCCAGAATCTCGAAGCAAAATTGCATTACTATCAGTTGTCACATGCAGGGATCGTCAAAGAGAAGCGCATCGAACACATTAACGATGATGAATCCGCGCGTAAGATGTTCACTTCAGCGCTTGCGCATACGTTGATCGACCATATACGGCAGGCACCCATAAAAGAGCTACTGGGAATTGGCCAGCAGATGCTCAAAGATATGCAGACACGCGATCTACAGGTTTATGTCAC
This sequence comes from Dictyobacter kobayashii, assembly GCF_003967555.1. Taxonomy (GTDB): domain Bacteria; phylum Chloroflexota; class Ktedonobacteria; order Ktedonobacterales; family Ktedonobacteraceae; genus Dictyobacter; species Dictyobacter kobayashii. Next base: position 3,770,564 of record NZ_BIFS01000001.1, on the reverse strand, counting down.
CAATCCAACCGTGGAAAATATACTCAAGCGTGCTGGTGATGCCGGTGAAATGGATCGCTCCTCCAGGCGTGACGGACTCTATATAGTACAGACCAATGTCAGCGTGAGCAAGGCCTCTGAATTTGTAAAAACCACCTTCACTGAGGACGTACAGCTCGATAGCAGCGGCGGGGCTACCCATAACCTGACCATGTACTTTGATTATCAACAGACAGGGCCAGTCTATGGCTTTGATACCTATCGAGACTACCTGCGCATCTACGTTCCACCAGACGCCCGTTTCCGCTCTGGAAGTGGCATTGATAATGGCGATCCCTTATGCGGTGGCGTACTTGGCGCTTGTCCCAACACCAACGTCTATCCACATAGAGAACTGGTCTGTCCAGCGGGACAATATATAGCCGGCCAGGCCTCACCAATGCTCTACGACCAGTTTGTAGGTCAGGATCATCCATTAGATAAAGTGGGCGGCCCAACCAACTTCCAGAGCGATATGCCGCAGCGCGCCATGTTTGGTGGCTATGTGGTCATTCCAAAAAATTGTCAGGCAACCGTCAAGCTCTCCTGGTACGTACCGGCTCACTCGGTCCAAACATATCAATACTACGTGCAGCGCCAGGCGGGCACCAACCCTGATTATCACCTCACCATCCATCCAGCGAACTGCAAGGCTCAGGCTAAAGCCAGCAGCCAGTTTACCACAGACATGTCAAAAGATGTGCTCTTCAGCGCCAAAGTCGCAGCATCGACTACCTGCTAAACAATAATTACGTTGTGACAGCCATTGTGTTCGACACAATGGCTGTCACAACCACGCCTGCGCCCGTCCACAAACCCAGGGCTTTTAAATGTTCCTCTTTGGCGCCTGCGGCGCCGGATTGGGAGTGTGGAGTGTGTTTGATAGGCGGCCGCGGCCGCCTATCAAACACACTCCACACATGAAAGAATGTCCATCGTATTGCAGGTGGTGGGCGGCCGCGGCCGCCCACCACACACTCCACACCTGAAAGAATATCCATCGTATTGCTTGCCAGTGATCTCACTGCGATCTCTGGACGAACATGAAAAAGCCCAGCACAAGCCAGCACGAACTTTTCCGCTCATAGAACGTATGCTACAGTAGAGTTAGTTGTTTAATTATTATAATTTTTCTTAAGGAGTATCCGAGCATGCAGAGCCAGGAAGGTGACTATTCCAGCCAGGAGCACAAAGTAACTCCTGTAGCAGGACATACAATCAATAATGATCCACGTGAACAGCCATCGCCACTGTCGTCCATCCCACCTTATACATATCAGGAACGCAGTTATGAAGATGGATATACGAGCCAGTATACTCAGGATGATGCCTGGTTTCGTGAGGCAGAGGGCGAAAAACTACGGCCGCAAGCTGAATCACGGCGCGGCATGCGAGGCATCCTATCAATCCTGGCGGTACTCTTTATTGGTATCATCATCGGCAATCTGATCCATGTCATAGGTGGCTGGATAATCTGGACAGCGCTGATAATAATAGTGCTGGCAGGTGCCACCCTGATAGCCAGCAACTGGCGTGTCATTACTATTCCCATGCCAGTTGAGACATTCCCCATTCAAGAGCACGCCCAGCTTATTGTCAATAACTTCTCTGGCACCATCTCTGTACGCAAGGGGAACAGAGCGAGATCACCGTCACCCCGACCAAACGTATCAGCGGCCCATGGGCCACGGCAGATAGCATACCGGTTCACTATAGCCAGCAAGGTGATCATATTGCGGTTGGCAGTGAGCTACACTGGGCGCCATGGCAATTCGGCTTTCGCAGCATCGACCTGGAAATCACAGTACCACAATATACTGATCTACAGATCAAAAACGGCTCCGGCAATGTGAGCGCCCAGGAGATAACTGGCGATATCAAATTGCGCACTGGCAGCGGCTCGATCCTGCTCAATGCCTTGCAGGGTCAGTTAGCAGTCATCACCGGCAGCGGTTCTATAAGTGCGAATAATGTGGTGGGCAGGGTCGAGATGCGCACTGGCAGCGGCGGCATTAGTACCAACCATGTACACGGCGCAGCGATACTCAAAACGGGTAGCGGGACTATCGCAGGCACAGACATGGCAGGGCAGATCCAACTTAAGACGGGGAGCGGCGTTATTCAGGTTGAACAATCTATGCTCAATGGCAGTTCAAGCCTCAAAACCGGCAGTGGCTCCATCAGTTTCGCTGGTGCCCTCGATCCCACAGGTAACTATCAACTGCGCACCGGCAGCGGCTCCATCAATCTCCGTCTGCCGGCTGAAGCAGCCTTCAGCCTCCATGCCGCCACCGGCTCCGGTGGAGTTATCAATGAATTTGGTCCGAACGAAGTCGGAAGTAGTCCACGAGCCCAGTTAGATCTAAAAACTGGTAGCGGCGGCATTAGCATCCAGCGCAGCTTCTAAGCTAACCAGCCACACTGACCATCCCTGTTTTATTGGGATGGTCTTTTTTATTACCACGAAATCACGTTACCCACCTGCTTTTCCGCAACATTTCTCGCACGCAAAGGATCACCTCGTCAGAAAGACACAGGCAAACGTTGTGGGGTATAGATAACAGCCAGAAAAGATGAGCTTCCAATATATCTCTTTGCAAACTGTATTATCTTTCAGAGGTAACAGCATGTCTGAAGTCCAGAAGAAAAATAAATTAAATTATAAAGCATTATCAGGCCACGCTAGAGCCATAACAGACAGGATCAGGCTGGCACTGCCATATTACAAAGATCTGGGGCAACGCTCTCTAGCGAAACACACAAACGGCGCCAGGACATATCTGATCCAGGGAAAAGGTAAGGTACAACAGACAACGCACCGGGCAAATGCACGCTTCCAGCAATTATCACGCTCGACCAGGATCATCCTGGTACTGCTACTGCTGTTTCCATTCAGTCTGACTCTGTTGGGGGACTGGATGCACTGGTGATCTATAGCCAGGCCCGCAGCGGCATACAGCACCTTTACGCGCTCAAAACGCTCTTCACTGAATCCCCACGGCACACCAGGGGATTTTTTGATGCCACTCAGGTACAGGCTGCACAGCAGGAGATGTTAGCCGCCCATCACGATTTTATCCGCTTAGAACAGAAATTGAGCAACGATCCAGCAATTACATTGACATCAGGATTATTGCCACAGCAGGTGACTTCATTACGCGCCCTCAGCCAGATAGGAATCGATGCAACCGCTATTGGACAACAGGTCTTACACACATTGCCAGAGCTAGCTCCTGCCTTGTATGGCTCAACCCAGGCCAATATTGAGCAGCCCCTTGTAACCCAACATACCCTGGATCTATTGCGCCAGAGCTTAGACTATGCATTACCACATATCGCAAATATCCAGTCCCAGGCAACGCAGGTTACACCTGAGACCCTCCCCATCAACGCGCAACAGAGGCAACAGCTCACAGATTTATTACAGGCCATTCCACTGGCGCACAGCGGCCTGCTAGAGGTACGCGAACAGCTTAATGCCATTGGCTGGCTATTGGGCGTCGACAGCCCACGCACCCTGCTCATCCAAACCATGGATCGAGCCGAAATTCGTCCCACAGGGGCTTTACGGGCCAGTTCGGCGAATTGTCCATCAATCATGGGCGCATAGCACCATTTGCACTGAAAGATATCGGGCCAATAGAAGAAAATAATCCAACCAGCCGGGTACGAGGCAATCATCCTCCCGCTCCTTTCAACTGGTGGCCCATCGCCAACTGGGGACTACGCGACTCTAATATTTCAGCGGACTTCCCAACTTCAGCCCGCCTGGCGATACAGACCTATAAAAGTGAATTCGACACCACGATCGATGGCGTGATTCTTTTCTCGCCATTATTGATCAGCCGTGTCATTCAAACATTGGGGCCTATCACTATTCCTCTGTATAATGAGACCATCACGGCCCAGAATTTAGAGGAACGACTGCATTATTACCAGTTGGATAATCAGGGCATTTTAAAAGAGGTGATTATCGAGAAAATTAAACAGACACCAGCCAATCCACAGATTGCAGGCAATCAGGCCCGTAAATTGTTCACCAAACGGCTCTCAAACGCTCTGATGGATCGCATCCGGCATGCCTCGCCATATGAGATGATCGCGCTGGCCCGTGAAATGCTACGCGATTTAAAAACCAAGGACCTGCAGATCTATATCAGCAATCCACAGCTTCAACAACTGCTCGGTAAGTATGGCTCAACCAGTGAAATTGATCGCTCACTTAAGCATGATGGACTTTATATAGTGCAGGCCAATCTTAGTACCAGCAAAGCCTCGCAATACATCCAGACCAATATTCAGGATACGGTAACGCTAGATGCCAGCGGCGGCGCCACCCATCTCCTAAAGCTAGGCTTGATCTATACTCAAATCGGGCCGGTCTATGGCTTCGATACTTATCGAGATTATGTACGCATTTATGTTCCACCCAACAGTAAACTACTCTGGAGTAACGGTTTTGATGCTGGTTACAACCATGCCTTCTGTGGAACGTACGGCTATCCAGCTTGTCCACAGTACAATATCTACGGCAATGGCGCACTGATGTGTCCACCAAACATGGCCCAGGCAGGCTTTGCGACCTGGTTATTAAACGATCCTTACTATTCCGAGCTGCACCCGATGAATCGCATCGGTCCACCCACCAACCTGGAAAGTGATGAACCAGAACGTGCCATGTTTGGCGGCTGGGTTATCATTCCCAAAAATTGTAATATGACCGTAACCCTTTCCTGGTACGTGCCCCCAATGGGAAAGAATCACTATAGTCTACTTATCCAACGTCAACCCGGCACCCAGCCGCTAGTAGATCTAACCATCCTACCAACCAGCCAGGGTTGTAGCACCCTGCGCACCGCTGGGCTGCACGTTCAGGGCATCATGGGGACCGAAGATAGCAGCTTTACACCGCCCCCGGCAGCAACAAATTATAGCTGCACTATGCTATCCCACGCATAGATATCAACCTTATACAGACCATAAGAAAAAACATCTATTTATTTTTTAGCCACATTAACGACAAAATAAGCACACATACATGGTATAATGGGGTATATTTTTTCCTCGCCCTGTCTAATATCGATGTTAACAAAAACAATCTCTTATAATCCGAACTATTGACACATAGAGGTTAAGACACGTATACTGCTTTTGCCGAGAACTCGTGTGTGTTTTTGTAGCAGTCGTAGATATTACGATTGACGGGAAGATTGTGGAAGAGAAGTATTCATGGAACAACCAGCCCTATTAAGCATCATACGTACTGACGCAAATTACCGGTTTCGTCTTGATCTTCCCGATGGCCCAATAGGCCAGGAGTATAGCACGGACCTCACGTCTGAGTTACGTGAACGTTTACGACGCGCTTTACAAACAGTCAATCCGACCGGTCAAAATAGCGATGTGCGTCGCCCATCCCACTCTCAAAAGTCCGGGCCAACCAATGATGCATTACTTACGTTAGGTCGTTTTCTTTTCGACTCATTACTCCCGGTGCCACTCCAGGAAACGTTACGTCGACTCGACTCCGCGTTAATTATTAGTACTAATACGCCTGATATTCCCTGGGAATTACTGTACGATAACAACACAAAATCCAGGCGCTATATCTGCCAGGCACTAAGCGTTGGGCGTCTAGTTCTCCAGGATCGTGAGAATACGCAACGCACAGCCAGCCTCGATCGCGTGACCAGAAATAAGGCCAATAAACGCGAGACGCAGGGACTTTCGGTACTCTTTTTAGTAAATCCTACCAGCGAGCGACCAGCAGCGGAAGAAGAAGTTGCCTCTCTCTGCACGAGCTTACCAGAGTCAGTGACACGCATTATTTTGTATCGCCAGCAAGCCAACCAGCTAGAAATGCGTGTACGCATCAGCTCAGAGACTCCCCATGTATTGCATTACGCTGGTCCACTACCTGTTAATACAGCTAATGATGAGCCAGCACTCGCGCTGGCAGGGAACGCACGCCTGGACGGGACAGCCCTGGAACAACTCCTGCAGGGACTCCCCAAACATCCATTGGTTTTTCTCAGTTATCATGAGGAAGAACGCCCTAATCGCAATGCAACAGGTCCCCAAAATAATGCGCTGGATCGCGATGAGCAGATGGAACAACTGGCGGGCTCCATTTTAGCAGCCGGCGCAGGCGCCGTTGTAGTACAGCGCTGGCAGATCCCAACCAATCGTGCACGCGAGTTTATGATGCTCTTCTATCAGGATATCGCAGATGGCGTGGCACTGGGAGAGGCTATCCGCCGGGCACGTATCGCGATGGCACAACACTACGGAGATGATACCTCCTGGCTCTCATTTGTGCTCTATGGAGACCCAACGCAGCGCCTGGTGGTGAGCACGCTATCCAATAAAGAACGCCAGTTTGAGCAGCATATCGACCCGTTCGACGATAGTCAACTGATGTCACCGCTGCTGTCGTCAGGCAGTGCGCCCGATCGACGTTTTATGAAAGCCGTGCTGGAGTTTGCGCTGGGTGAGGCGCGCCGCATGCACAAGGACTACCTGGGAACGCCACACCTGTTTATCGCGTTAACCAAACTGGATGGGGGTTGCACGCAGGATGCCCTGCGCAATCTGGGCTTCTCCCCCAAGCAGGTACGCGATGTTATTCGCCTGGCCCTGGGCTCGGGCAAGGCCACCAGCGAGACACCCATTCTACCCACCCGGCGCTGTAAAGAGATCTTACAGACAGCCGAAAACAATGCGCTCAACGCGGGCTCAAACTCAGTCGATGAGCGAGCAATCGCCCAGGCCGTCTTAAGCGAGGGCGATGGTGTAACCCACGAATTGCTAACCAAGCTAGGCATCAATCCCACGCAGTTAATCGAGATGATCCTTGCCAGCAATGCACACGCCCTGCTCGAACTGGTCCCCTCGGCAAACGCAAACCCTGATCAGTCAGCCGATGAGCTACCAGGAGCAATCAATCCGGATGTCATCGCCAAGGGAGGCAACTCGGCGCTGGAAAAACTGGGACGCGATCTGACCAAACAGGCCAGCAATAAACAACTGACCCCCTTGATCGGGCGCGAAAAAGAGATCCGGCAGTTGATGCAGACCCTGATGCTAAAAGATCGCAACAATCCAATCCTTATCGGCGACTCGGGCGTGGGTAAAACAACGATCGTCGCGGGCCTGGCGCAGCGCATCGTCGACGGAAAGGTGCCACCTGAACTGCGCAACAAACGTTTAATAGAGCTATCCGCCAGTTCATTGGTCGCAGGCACCAAGTACCGAGGTGAGTTTGAAGAGCGTCTGCTAAAGGTGCTGGAGGAGGCCGAAACCAGCGGCAACATCATCCTCTTCATCGATGAGATGCATCTCTTAATTGGTACCGGACGCGCAGCCGATGGCAGTATCGATGCCGCCGGTATTCTCAAACCAGCTCTGGCCGGAGGTCGCTTACGCTGTATCGGAGCCACCACACCCCAGGAATATCGCCTGATCGAAAAAGATGCCGCCATGGAACGCCGACTGCGGCCAATTATGATCGAAGAACCTACCCCTGAGGATGCTTTGGTAATCCTGCAGGGTATGCGTGACCTCTATGAGGAACATCACCACGCCTCAATTGCTGATGAGGCATTGCAGGCGGCCGTAAATCTATCGGTGCAATACTTACCCAATCTGCGCCTGCCAGATAAAGCCTGTAGCGTGCTGGATGAAGCTTGTTCACAGGCGCGCGTCTTCTCAATAGAGGATGAATCACAGGAACAGGATGATCTGGATGAGATCGGTGCACAGCCAGTGATTACCGCAGCCATGATTGCGGAGGTAATCTCTGCCCGCACCGGCATTCCTGTACGCGCACCAGGACGTGAGGAGCGGGACCGTCTGTTGAGTCTGGAATCGCGCCTCAAATCACGTGTGATCGGCCAGGACGAAGCGGTCAAACGTGTAGCCCAGGCTATCCAGGTCGCACGAGCAGGCCTCAAGCCACGCAATCGTCCAGCAGGTGTATTTATGTTCTTAGGACCAACCGGCGTTGGTAAGACCGAACTGGCGCGCGCGCTGGCTGCCGAGGTCTTTGGCTCCGACGAGCATCTAATCCGTGTGGATATGTCGGAGTACATGGAGAAGCACGCCGTCTCACGCATGATTGGAGCACCTCCTGGATATGTAGGCTATGATCAAGAAGGCCAGTTGACGGGGAAACTACGCAGACGTCCACACTGCGTGGTCCTGCTTGATGAGTTGGAAAAGGCTCACCCAGAGGTCTTTGACCTGTTCTTGCAAGTCTTTGATGCTGGTCGCCTGACAGATGCCCAGGGTCATACCGTGGATGCCCAGCACGCCATCTGGATTATGACCTCGAATGTCGGAACGGATATGCTTGGTCGCTCTATGCCCAGTGGCTTCCGCGCCAGTATTAAAGAGACGGCGGAAGAGATGCAACGCGACCGCTTAATGGAGCGTTTACGGCAAACCTTCCGCCCAGAGTTCCTGAACCGTATCGACGATGTAGTGATCTTCCATCCCCTTAATCAGATGCAGACTCACTCCATTACTCAGCTACAGATCAATGAACTGGGTGCACGACTATTAGAGCAGGGACTGGTCCTGCATGCCGACGATAGTGCGATCGACCTGCTCTGCAAGGAAGGCTTCAGCCAGACACAGGGAGCCCGTCCACTACGCCGCGTTATTGAACGTCTGCTGACGGTGCCTTTGAGCCTGCGCATCCTATTGGCGAATATTCCTCAGAATGGCGAGGTACACGTCAAAGCTGTAGATGGAAAGCTAGAGATAGATATTCGCGAACCGGCTGCCCCGGTGGAGGCGCCCATTGATGAGCAAGTAGAAGCGCACTAACACACATTTCATTAGCAACATTGACGCGCATCTCCAGGGAGGCACGTCAATGTTGCTAATGGGATTTCTTAAAAGGATGGTTGCCATATTTATAAATGTAGCCAGCCGTATCAAATTTGCGTTTCATACCATCGGCAGACATATAGCGGATCAGGCCAAAGATTGGCCGCTCCTTCCATGGCCTATCATGCAACCCACCAATAGCCCAGTTGATACCAACATAGCCACTCGCATCCCGACCATCCAATTCGTACTTGTCATTCAAGTAGACCGCAATCGCAAAAGCCTCCTCCGGCGTCTCGGTCCACTCCAGGATCTTTTTCCCCAGTACATACGCATGTAACCGTGCATACGGCCGCTATTGACCATCTCTAGCTGGCAGGCATTCCAGAGCTCATCGTGCGTCTCAGCCCGTTCTAATTCTTCCTGCGTATACACCCATTCACGAGGATCTTGCTGGTGCTTGCGCAAGGTTTTAAGGCCCCAATCCGGACAGCCCTGCAGGGTATCGTAATGGGGATTATGCCAGGCGAAGTTGATAGCCAGTTCACGACGTACAATCAGCTCTTCCAGATAGGCTGCCCGTCCACCAGTAATATCAATACTGGCACTTCCGGTCTCCGGTGGCTGATATTGCTCTACATCCCAGGCCAGCTGCTGCACTGAAATCTGCCCAAAGTGTAGATAAGGAGAGAGCTCGCTGGTTCCAGCCTGCAAAGGATCATTGCGGCGCTCAGAATAGTAATACAAACGCTCATGCAATAGGCGCTGAATAGCTTTACGCCCTTCATCCTGCCCTCCCTGCAGCAGAGACGATGGGGCAACACTGCGATCGATCTTCAACGTCTCCAGGTACTTCAGAGGCTCACCAATCTGTCCGGGATCAACCGGGGCTTTAGACAACTTATGCTCTATATGCAGGTCGACGACAGGCTGCAGGTAGGTCGGCAAAAGGCGCTCAATTTTTGGGCGCAGCGTACGTGCAGCATACTCGGCTTTAGGGAAAAACCTGGTCGGCACCACCACATCCCCATCTACACAGGCAAAAGGCACATGCAGATGCTCTTTGACCTCCTGGCGCCAGATTCGGGGAGTACGCAACTCACATTCATCACAAATGACGGCGGCCACGGACAACTCACGCGCCAGTTGTACGACCTCCTTAGCTGGATCACCACGGCGAAGTAACAAAGGCGTTCCCCGGCGCTGTAGATCGCGGGCAGCCACCGCCAATCCTTCTAGCATAAAAGTATAGTGGCGCACATTAGCCGCCGGATACTCGGTCAACACAAACAGCACAACCACTGGTAGCTTGAGCTGATTGCCCAGCGCAATCGCCGCGTTCAACGCTGGATTATCGCGCCCCCGTTGTGAATGCTGCATCCAGTACAAAACATATTTCCCCTGCTCATCACAGTCACCGGGACGATAGATCTGTACGCGTTCATCCTGAGCAAAAAAAGAATTAATATTGGTAGTAGCCAAGAATCTGTTCCTCCACATTCCCAACCAATCAAGAAGTTTGTGAATAGAGACGCTGCCACAGCCTATAAGAGGGTAAAAAACGGAGAAGAGATAGATACGCCAATACATCGTATCCATCTCTTCTCCGTTTGGTGGGGGGAGACAAGGATGCAAGCAGTAGCGCTGGTCAGACAACGCCGCTACCTGGTTTTTTTATAAGAAAATCCTGTGTGGGAGCAATGACCAACGACTGTCTGGAGCAAACCTACAACGCCACAGATATGAAGCACGGATGAGACGGAACGCGTGGAGCCTGGCTCAACAGCACAGTTCCAGCATCTGGCTTCATCTCCATATCCGGAGTTTCGCTCAACAGAACGGATTGGCACCCCATCGATCATCACTCACCACGATAGCTAGTATACCCCTACCCGCTTTACACGCTCTTTGAGCAGACTTAACACTCTATTAATCTCATAACTTCCCTTCGGAAGCGCACTGGATTCCATAGTTATGCTAAAAAAGTCGGCCGATAAGAGAAGAAAACCGCAGAAGTCTTACATAAGACAAAAGATAGGCAGTGCCATTTAAAGCGCAGGTTACTGCCTATTTTCCCTCGTTTTGTGGTATTATAAAAAGAGATCTATTCTTCTAGCTTGAATATGTTCTGGTAACATGACTATAGATATTAGACATTGGATATCGCGAGGAGGTTTGCATTTCATTATGAAAGCAGTTAAAACACACGTTGGACGCTGTGACACATGCGGTGAGCCAGCAGCCTATGCTCAACTATTGGCCGGTGGACGCAGTTTCCGTTTCTGCGAGCAACATGCACCACTGGTGGTCAAAAAGCAGGCTGAAGCAGCAGCCAGCAGCAACAAAAAGTAACATATACTTCAATCAGGCCATGGGCAACAGTATGTGGAATGTAGATCCCCCTCCCGGAATACCTCTACTCTCAATCCAAATCTTTCCACCCATGGCTTCAACCAGGCGCCGTGAAATATAGAGTCCCAATCCAGAACCTCGAATGGGGCTATTCATATCGCTTTCCAGGCGATAGAAACGCTGAAAAAGATGTGGCTGATCCTGTGGAGCAATTCCCTTGCCTTTATCCGCAATACTAATAACGACAGCGTTCTCTTGTTCCAGAGAACGCTCAGCTGAAAACAATAAAGGGGAACCCTCAGGCGAATACTTCAAGGCATTGGTGCTGACATTCATCAATACCTGGTGCAGGCGTAGAGGATCGGCATACACATACAGTTGAGCTGGAACATTAAAAGTCACCTGGCGCTGATCATGGGTAACCTGTGGCTCAATCATCACCATGACCTTCTCAAGGATATTTTTGACTGAGACCCTGTTGATCAAGGCAGGCTTGATGGCTGTCTCGGCCTCAATCCGGCTGGCATCCATCACATTGCGCAAAAGGATCGCCAGCTCTTCACAGCCTAACTGAGCTTTCTGCAAAAATTCACGTCGCTGTCCATAGGGAGCATCTCATCATACTGGGCAATTAGCTCTATATATCCCTGCACCGCAGTTAACGGGGTACGCAACTCATGCGAAGCCGTAACCATAAATTGATCCTTCATCTGGTCCAGCTCTTTAAGTTGCTCATTGGCGGTACTTAAACGCTGATAGAGTTGGGCATTGGTAAAGGCCACACTGGCCTGTTCTACAAAATCCTGGGCATGGGGAATGTCCGCTTCATCAAAGGAAGGATCGTTACTATTCCCTACAGGAACCGAACGGGCAAAAATCAATAAGCCGTTGAGGCGACCGCTGTTCACCAGCGGGGCCAGGATAGCTGTATAAATACGATGGCGGATCAATTTGGCCCGCAACGCAAACTGCCGTGAGCCTGGATGATGCTCACGCGTAAATGCGGCGTGCTGACTACTCTCTGTCAAGAGCTGCATCTTACGATAGGGGCCAACTTCCAATAAAAAAGGATGCAGGGGCTGCGCTGTCTCTTCTTCATATTCGGAGACCCGCAATGTGGGCCATTCACTTAACTGCTGACTACTTTGTTGCTCATCAATGGAGAGCGCGAGAGGTTCCAGCAGACCCTCAGCTCGCTTGGTATAGAAGATGACATAATCCGCGTGTAGTGCTACGGCTCCTTCGACACAGATCAACTGACTAAGCTCAGTCGGTTCGATAACCGCTGCATTTAAGCGCGTAGATATATTGACCATGGCACGCGCAAATTTCTCCCGCTCCCTGGCCTCCTGATAGAGATAGCTATGTTCAATAACGGTAGCAATTTGATCCGCATAGCTACGCACAATCGAGGCAGTCAATAAATCGGTACGCGAGAGCACATGTCGAGCCACACCCAGGCTTCCCAGGATTCTACCTTGATAAATAATTGGAAAGAACGACATCGAGGGAACGTGTTGCCGCTCCTGCCAGCGACGCACCTCGCCAGGTAGCTCATCTATACATGCGGACCAAAACAGCTCACATTCTTTTCCTTCCGAAATCAGGCGATAGAGCACGGTATCACCAGTGATCCGACAACTCAGAGGTAATACCAGGCGAGATAGGGTGCTGATTAAGAGGTGCGAGTGGTCGGAGACAGGCTGATCATATTCTTCCAGCAGCAACAACATAGCAGAGGTAAAGCCAAATTGAGTGATAACCGCCTGCATGATACGCTCACATAGCTCATCAAAATCCAACACATCTATCAGTTGTGCCACCAGGTGGCGCACCTGTTCAACCTCATGGAAGTGCTGATCCCGTTCCCGCAGGAGCGCGGTATTCTCACGTGTAGCAAAAAAGTGGCGCATCACCACTAACATACCCACAATAGAACTAACTATGAATAGACTCGCAACTGCATCCCTATCTGGCTGCTGTATATATATTACCTCGATTGCGCACAATCCTCCCAGGATTAGAGCTAGAGGCACATAGATACTCTGAACTGGCAAGGGATAACGCGAGGGCTTATTAGAGCTCAATCCATCGGTTGCCGTATCGTTGACCAGGATATCCGGGGAGCGAAGATCTAGATCTAGATCCATATTCTGTATAGCCAGTTGTGCCTGAGCCTGGTATTGATAGAGGGTCGAGAGTCCAAGTAAAAGCAACCCTCCAATCCAACATATATCGATCCAGGGGGTCTGGTGCTGATAATATGTAATGCTATAGGCATCAAGCCAACCACTACTGGCATCGCCCAGGGTATTAAGCAGCAAGCCAGCCCCTAACAAGAGAAAAGAACGGCGCATACTATCCTGGATACCCTGCTGCCAGAAGAGGACGAGAAAAAGCAAGAGGAAAATATCGCCAGAGAGTAATACGATTGAGATCCGTAAGCGAGGAAGCCAATCGCTGATCAACATTCCCGCTGGAGGCAGTACAGTGGGGAGGATAGTCACAATAAACCAGTATATGCCAGCCAGGCAAAATGTGGTGATCAGCACATCTACAACCATACTGACGCGTAAACGGGATGTTCCAGGCGCGACCATGATACCAATAAACAGGCAAGGATAAACCAGGACGGAGGTAACGTATTTGAGGGGAAGAAGTAATAGATCAACGTGAATATACCAGACAATAGTCTCTGAAGCACCACGTGCGCAGAGAATTAACAGACCCAGAGCAATAAAAAGCCAGGACAGGCGACCACGCATAGCGATTGATAAAGGGCTGCGCCAGGACCAATACCAGGCCTGCCACGACCAGATGGCACCAACCAGAGCAGCCGCTGGCACCGCGATACGTGCAATTAATGTCTCTGTCCGCAATCCAGCCAGCGCACCAGACAATAGCAGGCAGAGAAGGCTCATAACAACAAATATCGATGCAAAAATCGCCGCTATTGCATTATAGCGAGCTAATTTCTGCATCGAGCTACCAGGTTTTCTCTCAATTGCCATTGTCTTCATGCGTGCTCCACTGAACGCACAGACATCAAAGCATCACATGATTAGAACAGCACCGCAATCTCCAGCAGGCTATCCTTTATGCGGCTGATTGATATTCGTACGCACAAGGTCCATATACCAGAATGGCTGACGTTTCCGCAACATAGGCTTACTACGAACGAGATTACCAGGAATAGAATCCAGAATATTATATGCTAATTCACCAGTTAATGAACCGGCCATATCGCCAGGGCTGTACTCTAACATACGCGTAGTGCGACGTCCTGTGCGCTGCTCACGCGTATCAATAGTCATCATCATTAAGCCCTCTTCATCCTCATCGGCAATCACCTCTGATAATGTATAGAGGCTTCCCGCGCCCGGTGAAAAGATGCCGCTTAAACCATTCGCCTGCATACCATGGGCCTCGCCAAACCAATTGGCCAAAGCCAGGTACACATTGTGTTCAGCCGCACGTGTACGCCAGATCATAAAATGGAACGGTTCATTGACACCACTATCATCACCCATAAAAGAAGACGAATGAGCTAGCTGTAAACCAATCGGGGAAGGGAAATTCAACATTGCTGGGGCACAAACCAGATCGGTGCCCTTACTGGCCAGGATGCGCAATGTTTCTGGGAAAAGCACATCATAACCAGTAGCCAGACCAATGCGACCCGTGGGCGTATCAAAGGTAGGGAAACCGAGATCCCCTGGTAAGGCCCAGAGCCGATCCACCTGGCTCAAATGTATCTTGCGATAAATACCATAGACCCCCTCGGGATCGATGAGCAGCACGGTATTATAATAAGTATCTTCACCTGCGCGCTCTGCCACGCCCAGCACCATACTGATCTGTAGCTCATTGGCTAATGAGACCAGGGATTCAGTTTCAGGACCAGGGATCTGTATCGCCCCTTGCTGAAAATGGACAGCCAGCGCAGCCGTATCCTGACTATCAATAATACGCTGTGGGACAGGTCCGGGCAGGATCAATTCTGGCAAAACCAGCACATCCGGGGCCGCTGGCGCATTATCACGCATCTGTGTCTTCAACCAATCCTGAAGCGCTACGATACGCTCATCTGGCTGAGCAGTTGGAGAGGCCGCAAAAGATGACAGGTCCAATTGCACAATGCCTGCGCAAGAAAGCTGTCCAGTAGGTAACTCGCCCAATTCATACAGGCTATGATAGCGCAGCGGCTCCCACAGGTAGCTATTTTGCACTACTGCCCGATAGGCGGACGGCTGACGATCAGCCAGCGGCCGCCCAATCACATCACCATCCTGTACCCAACCTTTATCGCGGCAACGCCGTAGATCAACCTCACCATAGACAATACCCTCACCATCCTCCAGGAAAGCCTGAGGGACGCCATCGGGATTCAGAATGCAACTACCACCACGGAACTGGACACCGCGCTCACGTCCATAGCGATTGGCCGCAATCACATATAGCTGGTTTTCAAAGGCGCGCGCCATCCACCAGCTACTCGGGCAAGACTCATCGACCCAACTGGTGGGAAAGAGCAACACATCAGCTTCTTGCAAAGCCGCGACGCGGGCCGCCTCAAAATATTTAGCATCCCCGCAAATGAGCGCGCTCAAGCGTCCTAGAGGTGTGTCCCAGACCGGAAACCCCAGATCCCCATCACGTGCCCAACGTGGATCTCCAATATCGAGATGCACCTTGCGATACACGCCCACCACACCGTCTGGCCCCAACAACACCATACTATTATAGTAGACCTGGGTAGCCAGATCCACCTCGGGCAAGCCCAAAGCAATATAGCACGAATACTTACTGGCGAGAGCCTGAAACCGCTCAGTAGTTGGACCGGGGATCGGCTCCGTATAGGGAGCGATCTCATCACCAGAAATCCAGCAATATCCGGTGGTCGCCATCTCGGGTAACACAATGAGCCGCGCATCATGCGCAGCCGCATCTTCCGCCAAACGGAGAAGATCTAGAATATTCTTTTCTTTCTCTCCTAGCGTTGGCTCATATTGAATGGCAGCCACTCGATAATGGGAGATTTGTGGTCTTTGTGTGAAGTGAGAGCTCATCAAAGCTTATGTGCTCCTGATGCATGACTATGGGAAAGTCATAACTGAAACAAGGTGTTGAACATATCGTGATAACCCTTGTATTATAGCACGTCAACTCTTCTAGACGGAATATGATCACCCAAACGTCTATTTCGTGCTCTCTGGTCCCATTTCCACTTTTTCTGCTGTCTTCCAAAGTGTGCTCAAGTAAAGGATTGTAAAGCGTTACTGATGTAAAAATTGATGTAGAAAAACGGAAAGTGTGCGTCCAAGAAAAAATGATATGAGTTAAGAAGACCAAAAAGAAAAAGCCTCTGGACAAACCAGAAGCTTCTTTTATGCGTTCAATCCCTCACGGACTCCCCCCAACTTTCGCAAGCAGCGATAGGAAACCAGGCTACTTTTAGTGACTCGGTGCCGCTTGCAGCCCCATTGAGAACAGGCTAAGACAGCCTTGATTTGTTGTGCCGCCATCCGCAACTGCGTGGCCTACATTCAACTTGGTGCCGCTTGCAGCCCCATTGAGAACAGGCTAAGACAACCTTGATTTGTTGTGCCGCCATCCGCAACTGCGTGGCCTGCCTCGGCGTGAGTTTTTTGCCGGACTGCGCATTGACCTGGTTGATGAAGGCAGTGAGAGACCCACAGGCCGCTGGAATGTTGCCCGCATTCACCGCGCTCAGTGCTGCCGTGAGCTTGGCATTCAGGCTCGTTTGCAGCCCCATCGATAGATGGAAGCTATTGACCAGGGTGATGAGATCACTGATCTGCTCTGCCGCTCCCTTGACCACCACCTGGAAACTACCCGCTGTGGTGTTGCCTGCTGGATCGCTGGCTGTGCAATTGACGGTCGTCGTGCCAATCGGGAAGGTGCTACCAGAGGGTGGAGCACACTGGATGGAAAGCTGGGCAGGCGGATTATCCGGGTCGGTGGCGGAGACCTGGTAGGTGACCACAGCTCCAGCAGGACTGGTAGCGTCCGTTGTAATCGTTTGGGGCAGAATCAACACCGGCGGGGTGGTGTCCGCATAGATCGGCAGCGTTGGTCCGTTCGATTGGTCGAGATCGGCAGAGCCGGCGATTCCAGGGACACTTCCGCTATCAGAGTAAAGCCAGAGTCCCCAGGTGCTCCAGGTCGATGGGATATTCGGACACGGCACACCGAATTGTGCGATCCAGAGTGGGTTCCCAGAGAACGCCGTTGGGGCACCGATCCCCTCCCAAAATCCAGTGTTGGTCAAGATGACTGGGCTGACCCCGAGTGCCGCCTGGATGGTGTGAACCGCCGTTTGCAGACTGGATACGACCGTTGATGGTGGCACGCCATCGGCCACCTCAACGTCAATGGCAGGGATCAAGTCCCCGGCGGTGAAGCCGTTCTGCATGAGGATCGAGAGAAAGAAATTCGCCTGTGCTGTCGGGTCCTCTCCTGGATGAAAGAAGAGATAAGCCCCTCGCTTCACCCCCGCAACCTTCATAGCGGCGAAGTTGGTCTGGAAGGTTGGATCGATAAACGTCGTCCCCTCAGTTGCTTTCGCATACCCGAACGATTTCCCTGCCTGCGCCACCTGCGTCCAATCGATGGTACCTTGAACCTGTGACACATCCACGCCTTGCAGGCTACCGGGGATGGGCAAACCCTTAAATCTGTGGCGGCATGTGCAGGGAATGTGCCAGCACCGATGAAAGTCACCTGCACTCCCAAGAGGATGAGCACTGTCAGTACGAGAGATCGCCGTTTCAGAATTGACAAGCTCCTTTTCATATCAATAGTTCAACCTTTCACAACATACTCAAACCTGTTCAATAAAAGTTGCATATGAACACGAAATAGTGTTAGGAAAAATACAAGTAAATAGGTAACTACTCAGTACCTTGAGAAAAGCTGGACAAAGCTGATAAACTAAGAGCATGACAGAAGAAGAAGTGAGAAATCTTCAGAAAGCCTACCGAGAGCTCAAAGAGCAAGCAGAGGCATTCAAAGAGCAAGCAGAGCAGAAAGATCGCAGGATCGAAGAGCTCGAAGGATTGCTCATAGGTGCCTTGTTGCGCATTGAAGAGCTTGAACGGCGATTGGGAAAAGATAGTCATAATAGTAGTAAACCTCCTTCCAGTGATGGATTGGGTCGCAAACCTGGCAAACAGCGGCGCAAAAGCGGCAAGACTTCCGGTGGACAAGCCGGTCACCACGGTCATACCCTGATGCAAGCATTGACTCCTGATAGCGTCGTGCTTCATCGTCCAACGCACTGTGAAGCATGTCAGTACCCTCTTGAGCAGGAGGCAGCTATCACCAACGAACGCCGTCAAGTCCACGATCTGCCCACGTGGCGTTTGCTGGTCGAGGAGCATTGCCGACAAGCAATCTGCTGCCCCTATTGCCAGCATGTGACGCAGGCGTCTTTTCCGGCAGGCGTCGATGCTGCTGTCCAGTATGGCCCGCAGGTCCAAGCCTTGGCGGTCTATCTTTCCCACTTTCAACTGGTGCCACTGCAACGCACCTGTGAAGCTCTTGCTGATCTGTGCGGGTGTCAGTTGTCCGAAGGCACGCTGGTCCGTTGGATTGCTCAGGCAGCCAAGACCCTTGAGTCGAGCATCGAGCGGATCAAAACCTTACTGCTGGCCAGCCCCTTGCAACATGCTGACGAAACGGGGATGCGTGTCAAAGGCATCTTGCATTGGATGCATCTCAATGCGACTCCCTGGCTCACCCTGTACTCCTGGCATCGCAAACGAGGGCATCAGGCTCTGGAGCAGATTGGGATCTGGCCACACTATCAGGGCCGCTCCATGCATGATCGCTGGTCCAGCTATGATCGCTACCTCTGTACCCATAGCCTCTGCGGAGCCCACCTGCTACGCGACTGCCTGTATGTCGCCGAACAGGAGAAGCAGCCTTGGGGACAAGCCATGTTCGATCTGTTGCTGGCGATGAAGCAAGCCGCTGATCGCTGGCGCCTCCAAGGAGCGAGCGCCGTCCCCACCCCCGAACGGGAGCAGTGGCTTGCCCAGTATTTTGCCATTCTGGCCGCTGGCTTTGCCACGCATGCCGCTCAAGCCCCTCCCCCAGGAAGTCTGCAGCCCAAACGACAAGGACGCAAAAAACAGGAAGCCTCCAAGAATCTGCTCGATGCGCTCTTAAAGCGAGCTGATCAAGTGTTGGGTTTTCTGGAGGACCTGTCTGTGCCTTTTACCAACAATCTCGCCGAACGAGATTTACGCATGGTGAAAGTGCAGCAAAAGATTTCCGGAACCTTCCGCAGTGACGATGGAGCTACGGCTTTTTGCATCATTCGCAGCTATCTTTCAACCATGCGCAAGCAGGGGCGCTCAATGCTTGCTGCCATTGCTGCGGTTTTTGCTGGTTCTCCTTTCCCCATTGCATGGGCTACTGAGTAGTTACGTAAATAGGTACTTACAATAATGTAATAGTAACTTTCAATTACTAATGATTCTTCTAGAATTAAAAATATAAAAATAACCAAATAAAGCAATTAATCTGCAAAGCGATGTCTTTGAAAGTGTGCTCAAGAGCAGAACTTGATCGAACCGCCTCGAGTGGTCAGTGTAGACAGCTGGGCATGGCGTCACGGTCATCGATACGGAACACTCATTGTGACCAGGAACGGCATCGTCGGCTCGAGGTGCTGCCTGATCGAGATAGTAACGTACACTTGCTCTCATCCTGTTAACTTGTAATGAGGAGATGGATGTAACACCCCTCCCAATACGTTTGAATGAAGGTTAGTTCAACTTGCACGTATGTCAATGCACAGCAGCACGTTGGAAAATGCTGCAGACATGAAAGGAGCGTTAACATGAGAATTGTGGTTGATTTGACTCGCTGTCAGAGTTATGGGCAATGTGTATTTCTAGCGCCAAAAGTCTTCCGCTTTCATAGCGAAGAAGCTCTCGAATATGACTATACCCCCGATGACCAGATGCGTGAGCAAGTCAGATGGGCCGCGGCAGCGTGCCCAGTCCAAGCCATTACGCTGGATTATCAGGATGAGCAATCTGAGACGGTTTCTCATTCTGAGAGTGTTGGAGACAAGATATGACTAGTAGCCCTCCCCCCCAGTGGAGCGGTTCCTCCAATGGTCGCGTGGTAATCGTTGGTGCCTCTCTGGCCGGTTTGCGCGCGGCAGAGACCCTGCGCGCAGAAGGTTTTACGGGCCACCTGACCTTGATTGGCGATGAACCCTACGAACCCTATGATCGCCCGCCCTTATCCAAATCGGTCCAGGAAGGCTGGATCTCAGAGGAGCATACCACCTTACCCCGGCGACGAGATATCGCGGCAGAATGGCTGATGGGCGCCCCTGCTGTGGCGCTCGATCTGCCCAACCGGCAGGTGCATCTCGCCGATGGGGACCCGGTCCCCTTTGATCGCCTGTTGATTACCACCGGCACCCGGGCGCGTCCCTGGCCGGACAAGGAGCAAGCTGATCTCGATGGGGTATTCACACTCCGTACTCGTGACGATGCCGCCCAGATTCACGCTCGCCTGGCGGCGGGACCCAAACGGGTGCTGGTTATTGGCGGTGGCTTCACAGGCTCTGAGGTGGCTTCCGTCTGCCGCGAACTGGGCCTGCACGTCACCGTCACTGAGCGCAGCGCAACTCCGCTAGCCGGTGCC
This sequence comes from Dictyobacter kobayashii, assembly GCF_003967555.1. GTDB lineage: Bacteria > Chloroflexota > Ktedonobacteria > Ktedonobacterales > Ktedonobacteraceae > Dictyobacter > Dictyobacter kobayashii. The sequence goes on along the minus strand of NZ_BIFS01000001.1, from coordinate 3,749,672 downwards.
CTTGGCCAGGCAGCCGGAACCTTTGCCGCGTATTTACAGCGCCAGCACGGGGTGGATCTGCGCTGCAACACCACGGTTCTGGCCCTGGAAGGTGATGCCCAGAAGAGGCTCCGCCGCGCTCGGCTCTCCGATGGAGACGAGCTAGACGTGGACGTGGCCGTGGTGGCCCTGGGCACACTACGCAATACGGAGTGGTTACAGAGCGGGGGGCTGGCCGCCGACAGGCGTGGCATAGTGTGCGATGCCGCGTGTCGAGCCTTCGATGCCGATGGGGTGGTTACCGATGACATCTTTGTTGCCGGGGATGTTGCCCGCTGGCCCCATCCGCTTTATGACGGTGAGCTCCTGGTCGTCGAGCACTGGAGCAATGCCGTCACTCAGGCAGAGACTGCTGCCCATAACATGCTGGCCAATGCGGCGGCACGCCGCGCACATAAGCATCTGCCTTCCTTCTGGTCTAACCAGTTTGGAGTCAATATCAAGTCGATTGGTGTGCCCACCTTTGCTGATACGATTGTTCTCACCCAGGGATCAACTGAGGAGCGTCGTCTGGTCGCTGCTTATGGACGAGGAGATCGCATCGTCGCAGCAGTTGCTGTCAACGCGCCTAGATCCTTACCAGCCTATCAAGCGCTGATTGAGGCCCGTGCGCCGTTCCCGCCAGATCTGCACGCCTCCAATGGTCCAGCCGAACTGCATCCCTTACCGGCAGGCTTTCCGAAACGGGGGCAGCCCACCCACGATCCAGGTGCCATACCAACGGGGGCAGGCCCGAACACGCCAGAGCAGCAGATTGAGAAAGAGGTGCTCAAGCTCTTGGACCCACGTATCCCGCTTGGTGCCCCACCCCTCATATCGCAGCATGCGAACGAGATCGCCATGGAGAAGCGGTCGCTTCTCCATGAAGTACATACAGGAGGCATGCGCCCATGACCCAGACATTTGTTACCTCACGGAACCTGTTTGCTCAGGTGCTCGACCCGGCCAGTCGAGCCAATCCCTATCCACTCTATGCCCGCCTGCGCGAGACGCCGGTCTCGGTGCAAGAGAATGGAACATATGTCGTCAGCACGCACAGGGAGATCAGCCAACTACTCCACGATCCGCGCATCAGTTCCGACGAGCGTAAGAGCGCACAGGGATCTAAAGCTCTGGCTGAGTCGGAAACACCGCCATTCATTTTTACTGATCCTCCGGAACATACCCTGTTTCGCCGTTTGATCATGCATCAGTTTACCCCGCAACGGATCGCGGGTATAAAGGAACATATCAAACCAGTCGTAGATGCCTTGCTCGATGCTAAGAGACAACAGAACCAGTTCGATCTCGTCCAGGATGTTGCCTATCCGCTACCGGTCACCATTATCTGCCGGCTACTCGGGGTGCCTCCCGAGGATGAACCGCGCTTTCGTGTCTGGTCCTCGGACCTGGTGCGCACACTTGATCCAACAGAAAGCTTGAGCGAGGCAGAGGTGCAGAAGGCAGCGCAAAGCCGCGTTCAGATACGCGAATATCTGAAGCAGCTCAGTGAGACACGTCGCATGCACCCTCAGGATGATTTGTTATCTGGTCTGGTGGCTGGAGATGACCCCGATGGTCGCTTGCCTGAGCCGGATCTACTGGCCACGATGCAATTGCTGCTCATCGCCGGTCATGAGACGACTGTCAACCTGATCACGAACAGTATGCTGGCGCTGCTGCGCCATCCAGATGTGTTCGATCGCCTGCGGCGCAATCCGGATCTAGCCATTCAAACCGCGGAAGAGGTTTTGCGCTATGATCCGCCGGTACAGTTTCGCACACGCACGACCCTGGCCGATTTGCCGATCGCTGGTGTAACCATCCCACAAGGGGCTTCGGTCGTCCTGTTACTTGCGGCAGGCAGCCGCGACCCCGCCTACTTCGTCGATCCCGATCGTTTCTGGCCTGAGCGGCCAGACAACGAGCATTTCGGTTTTGGCGGTAGCGACCACTACTGCGTCGGCGCGCCGCTTGCTCGGCTCGAAGCAGTGACGGCCTTGAAAGTTCTCTCGCAGCGTCTCCAGGCCCCGAGATTGGTTACTGAGCCGCCACCTTATCGAAAGAATGCTGCCCTGCGTGGGCCGGAACACTTGCAAATTACCTGCGACTATATCAGCGACTAAGGAAGTTCTCGCCATACTATAAGTATCTGAGGAGCTGAGCTCTTCTCTGCCTGGTCGAGGGAACAGCCAGGCAGAACAGCTCCACAGGTCCCAGCCTCTGAATCCATTGTCCCTCCCCCTTTTTGCTAACAAAATGTTTACTCTTCAGCAGAAAGAAGTCCAAGCTTGCGTGCTCGTGCAACCGCCTGGGTACGATTGACAACTTCGAGCTTGCTAAGAATATTACTGACATGATGCTTAATAGTGCCAGGGGAGACAACCAATGCTTCTGCGATCTCCTGGTTTGAAGCACCGCGTGCAAGCAATTGTAAGACTTCCTGTTCTCGTGCGCTTAATGGGTCCAGCAACGATAAGGATGACTCGCTTTCTTGAGGGGATGGTTGCGTCTCGTGCCTCTGGTTGAAGGCAGATAGCAGTGTCTTCACATACGAGCGTTCTTCCTCAAAGGACTCCTGTTCGCTGAGTTGGGAAAGCAATTCCGCAATGATTGATCCTTCGTCCACGAAACGTCGAATGTAGCCTTCTGGTGCGCCCAGATACACGGCCTGGGTCAGTAGTGCCAATGCTTCGGGCTGCCGTTGAAGCATATGAAACGCCTGGACTTGTATGAGAAGCATCTCGAGCATACTATACCACCGCTGCATCGCTGCTGCCCGTTCTATGAGAGGACTTAGCACATTCAACGCATACTGTGGTTGGGATTCAGCCAGGAGCAGTCGAGCCAATGCGATGCTCTGTTTTTCCCGTGCCAGCGAAGAAACAAGGGGCGCTTCCCTCTGTATATCTCGCATCCAGCGTCTTGCTTGTGGTAGATCGCCACGTGCCAGCCAGAAACGCATCTGATCAATGCAACTCCAGAGCGTTGTGTGATACGGTGAGGACAACATACGCCCGACATATGCCATTTGTTGCGCAATCTTGCTCGCTTCCTCCCATCGCTCTTGTGAGAGAGCAAGCTTCAATAACATCGTATATCCATATGGCAGAAATGTGACGAGTTCGGCCTGTTCGCCTACCTGGATCGCCTGTTCAGTCAGGTCCTGGGCCTCTTCTAACCTGTTCCACTCATAGAAGATATTGGCTTGATAAATGTAGGGCCAGCAGGCATGCACTGACTGATGCCTCTCGTCGTTGTGAAGGGTATCGGTCAGTTGCTGGCTTAGTTGCCATGCCTCGTGCAATTGCCCGGCCAACGTTTTTTCCCAAACGATTTCCCATAAGTACATCATCTCGAACTGGTGATCGCCCTCTGCCCTGATCCGACTCAATCCCGTCTGCATGTGCTGCATAGAACGCTCGAAATTGCCCTGCGCGATGTTGGTTTGTGCTTGAGCAAACGCCACCTGGATTTTTGCAGCCCACTGCTGTTCCTGAAGATGGGTGAGGGCTTCCTGACAAAAAGCCTGTGATGCTCCTGTATCCCCATAATAGAAACTGGCAATCGTCGCTTGCAAGGCCGCGATCTCCCCCAGAAGCGAGAGCGGCGCCTCGGGCTCGTGGATGCCTTGCGTTGTGTTTGTTTTTTCTGCCTGTTGGTGAGTTGCTTTCCAGGCTTCTCGGGCAGTGCGTAACCAGCTTTCGGTGCTTCCAGGTGGGGCGATCCAGAACTGGCTCTGGGCACAGGCCAGGCATAAGCGGGGTCGCCCATGTACGACCTCGCGCGGGAGTTGCTCAATCCAGGAAAGGAGCAACGCGTCTTTGAGCTGCCCCCAGATATGTTGACTGGAGATCTGTTCCACAAGCTGTGCTGCCCAGGACCATTCTTGTGCGAGCAAGGCCTGCTGGATTGCTTTTCTGTGCATTCCATGTGCTGCGTACCACTGACTGGCCCGCATATGCAGTATTGGCAACTCTTTAGGCTCGTTTCGCTCCAATTGTGTGCGCAGAACCTCAGCAAAGAGGGGGTGATAGGCATACCACTGGTGCTGCTTATCGAGCGGATTGAGCAAGAGATTGCTCCGTTCTAACTCCTCCAGGAGAAGCTGACTTTCCTGCTGTTCCAAAATAGCATTACACAGGGAATCGCAGAGTTGCGGTAAGATAGAAGTCCGCAAGAGAAAGGTTTGCACCGTTTGTGGCTGGCGATTCAATACCTCCTGCACCAGATATTTGAAAAGAGCAGGTTGGCTGCCCTGGAATGCTTGCAGCAGATCTTTCGGAGTTGCCTGCTCCTGTAAGGCGAGCGCGGTCAGTTGCATGCCTGCCCACCATCCCTGGATATGCGAATCGACATCCTGGATGCTCTCTTCGGAGAGCCGCAGATTCATAACATGCTGGAGGAAGTGAGAGATCTCCTCTCGGGTTGCTCGCAACTGTTCGGTGCGTAATTCCAGGATCTGTGCCTGAGCATGGAGCCGAGCCAGGGAAAAGGGGGATCAGTCCGTGTTGCCAGCACGAGACATAGCGTTGGTGGTGAATGCTTGAGCAGTGAGGAAAGCAGGGCATGGATCGTTGGCTCGATAATCTCCTCGTAATTGTCCAGTATCAGTACCAGAGGGGTGCTTCGTGTCGCCAGACCATTGATCAGCGCTGTGAGCATCGCTTGCCAGGATGGCTGTGGGGTATCATGCATGGCAGCAAAAGGCAGACGCGAGAGCCCAGGCTGGCATTGTTCGAGCGCAGCCAGCACATAGCTCCAAAATTGAAAGGGGACATTGTCTCCTGCATCAAGTGTGACCCAGGCTACTGGAGGATGACCTGGCGTAAAGGAACGCACCCATTGTGCTAGCAAGGTGGTTTTCCCAAAGCCCGCAGCTGCGGAGAGGAGAATAAGACGGTAAGCAAGGCCCACGTTAAGCAGGGCCAGGAGATGTGGGCGTGCAATGATTTCATGAGACGATGCTGGTATGAGGAACTTGGTCGCAAGTAAGGTATCATGAAACATGCCTGGAAGAGGCTCTAGTGTGTTGTTCTGGTGTGTTTGATTCTCAGTATCCACAATTGTTCTTCTCTTTCTGCATGTTCTTTCCTTCTATAAAAAAGAGGGAGACAAAAAAGAGGGAGACGCTGAAAAAACTATGCCATCGGAAACGCTCTCTCCACAATTCAACCAGTATCTTCTCCTGGCTTGTGGCCATGGCCCATCCTATCACTCGATCATGCAGAGATCAAGCACAACCAGGCTCTACTCCCAGTCTCTTCCAGGGGAAAGATACAACTATAGCACAGAGAAATATAACTTTAGTGACAGGATCTCGTCGTCATTTTGTCTGAAGAATATCTCTTTTGGCCCATGCTTCTTCACGTATCTTCGCGGTATACTCCAATGGTCAGACGTCAACGACCAGGGACAAAACTGGCTGGATGTGATGAATGACGCTTTTATCCATATGCAAGAGGAGAGAGTGTGCATCCAGGATGAGGGATGTGAAAGGAGAAATGATAGTATGGTGACAACGAAAGAAGAGCGAATATATAGAGAGGGAAAGGAGGAGTTCTATGCACTGATAGATGCGCTACCTCAACTGATCTGGGTCATTCGACCTGATGGTTCTGTTGTATACACCAATCAAAGCTGGCGTGATTATAGTGGTTGGCCAACACCATATTCCTGTGAGTCTGAACACCATCGGCTCAATGGTCAGCAACCTGTCCTGGACAGGTTACATACACGGTGTCACGCAAACATGCTCTCCAATTACGCCTTCTGGCCTCAAAACCTTCATCCTGAAGATAGAGAGCATGACCTGATGTTACGACGCCAGGCCTTTGCAACGGGGGAACCGTATTCCGTTGAGTATCGCCTCAGGGATGGGCGATCAGGAGCCTATCGCTGGTTCTTAGCGCAAGTTGCTCCACATCGCAATGAAGCAGGTGACATTCTCTTATGGATGGTCAGTTGTACCAATATCGATGACCAGAAACAAAAAGAAGAGCGATTACATCATAGTCAGGAATGCGTGGATCTGCTGCTGAACTCCAGCATTGTCGGGGTCACTATCGCAGAGGGGGAAAATTTTATAGATGCAAATGATACTTTTCTTCATATGACTGGCTATAATAGACAGGATTTGCGTGAAGGGCGAATGAACTGGAGGTGTATGACACCTCCTGAACACCTGGCTCATACCCACCAGGCCCATCAAGAGCTGGAGACCCGGAACTATATGACACCGTTTGAAAAGGAGTATATCTGCAAAGATGGCAGTCGCCTTCCGGTCGTTATCGGAGCAGTCACATTACCTACCAATTCCTCGCGGCACATCGCCTTTGTGTTGGACAATTCTGCACGCAAGGAGTTGGAACAGCGCAAAGACACCTTTTTGGGGATGGTGAGCCATGAGCTCAAGACCCGCTCGCGTCTTTGAAACTGCAAAACCAGCTCTTACAAAAAAAGCTTAGAAAGCAAAGCATTCCGAACATGGAGAAGGCGTGTACACGTATGGAAACGCAGATCAATACGATTACGCGGCTGGTCGACGAGATACTCAATTTCTCGCGTATGCAAGAGGGAAAGCTGGAATATGCTCCAGACAGGATCGATCTAGACAAATTGCTCAGGGAGGTTATTGACACTATTCACAGTATGCAAACAACGCATACCGTTGTCATTTATCCTCCCTCATCTCCTTCATTAATCATCGGAGATCGAGATCAACTCGAACGCGTCTTCCTCAATGTGCTGAGCAATGCTATCAAATATGCTCCATGCTCCCCTTTAATCGAAGTCTGGCTCACGCATAAGGCAGAAACGGTCACCATCAGTGTGCGTGATCAGGGTATAGGCATTCCACAAGAGGTGCAAGGGAAGATCTTTGAGCGCTTCTATCGCGCGGTCCCTCTTCAGCAGCGCGCCTTTCCAGGATTCGGGATGGGTTTATATATTGTCTCAGAGATTGTGAAATATCATAGGGGAACCATTCGCGTCGAAAGTGAGCAGGGAAAAGGATCAACGTTTCATCTTACGTTCCCCCTGGCTTCGCAAGAAAGCTTTCCTGCGATAGAGAGGAGAAAGAGCAATGGACAAGAGCCAGCAGATAGACCATCAACACATTTCGAACAAATATATATTGATCGTTGATGATGATCCTATCCTGGGCAACCTTCTTTTGGAAGCTCTTGATGATGAAGCCTATCAGGCACTGCATGTGCTAAGTGGGGAGATGGCGCAAAATGTTCTACAGAGGGATGTTCCGGTATTGCTACTCCTGGATTATCATCTTCCTGGCATGAACGGTCTGGAACTCGCGTACTGGCTGAAAAGTCACGAGGAATATAGGTATATCCCCATCATTTTGATGAGTGCAGATGTGCCACCAGAAGCCAATTGTAAGATGCATCTGAGAACAGTACGCAAACCTTTTGATCTCGAAAGGCTCCTTCAATTGATTGCTGAATTGATTGCGTCAGGAGTGAAGGATGACTCGGGTGTAAGAGAAGCGTCGGTTTGCATGACTCATGCTCAATCGAACGCTCATCGAGACTGACTTTCCTTTTGTGCTCCGCACGATTGGGAAGGAGCGGCATACCAGCATGGATAGCTGGTTGCCACTGTCTTTATAACCTATCGTCACACATCGTTCGGTTGTGTTTCCAGGTTGACCATACTGACGATGGTATACGATCATTGTCGGTAGACTAAATCTATTACCGAAACGGAACCAATTGATGCGCCCAACTCCATGCTTCAGCCTGTCTGTACACTACAGTGGAGATCTTCATGGTAAATAGTGGCGTCACCTTCAACCTCATGAGCGACCACCCATATGCTGGCAATAGAGTGCTCAGAGAGCATCAGCAACAGCTTATCACAGAGACGGATTGACTCCTCAATATACATGCAATTACGATTTAAACAGCTTTTCATCCCTATCATCGAACTTGCACATGTTTTTTGAGTGTCTGGAAACCTTAACAGTGTTGAACAACTATATGCATGTTATCAAAATCATAAATATATAAAGTTAAGCAGGTATAGTTCAGCTGGAAATATGGCATTGGGCAATGTATTTGTCAGTCTTTATGGGTTAGACATGGATAAATCGCATTGTCTCAGTCCGGAAGCTACTTTTTTGGGCGCACTCAGCCCTATATTGTACTTTTTCTATACAATTCTACTAAAGTTAACCTTTTATCTTTCGATTAATAACATTGCGAGGTGAACAACTAAAACACAGTGTTCCATCCGCAGTAACGTTTATACCATAAATACTGCCCTGAAAAGTATTGCTAATGAACGTAAAGAGCCTTAAGCCAATGCTGACTGCTCCAGGAATCAGTGCACTGAGCCTGGGCATCACTGCGGGGCTGGCATTACCCGCGAGTGCTCATCCAGCAGTGGTTGTAATCGAGAAGGCAACCTTATCACTATCAACAATCTGACGCAGGTTTCAAGTAGCTTAACAAACGGGGTCAGACCTATCAACATTCATATTTCTATGACTGCTACTAATGATAACAGCAATAGAAATAACATTGGTATTCATAACCAACCGGATAATAATGCCTACAACTATAACAGGAATGACAACAAAAAACATTCCCATCATCATTACTAGTCATTTCACATTAGAATGGGACAGTTCACATCATCAAATATAAGAAAGGGTTTTTACTAATGAATACAAAATTGATCAAATCATGTGTTGCTACTCTCGCTATGGGTGCCTTAAGTTTGAGTGCTTCAGCTGGCTTTGCGTTACCAGCCAGCGCTCATGCAGCAGATGTCGTAGCCCCAACCGAACCCGTAGCAGGCATCTGCGGTCAGTCTGGTACACTTGTTGCTACACTTCAGCCTGGCAACATTCTGACTGGTAGCGCCGTTTTCGGCAGTGGCCGAGGTTCAGCTACAATTGCTGATACCAATGGTACCTATTCACAGACCTTTAACAGCGATGGTACAATCAACCCACAATCATTTACGATTGCAAACACAGGTAGTGGCATCGATTCGGTCTATGCTTGTAAAGATGATCCAGGCATTTTTGTCTTCATTAATGCCCAGGCGCAGTTTCAGGCGCAGCTGCAGTTGCAGCAGCAACAGCAGCTCCAGAAAAATGATCAGGATCAAAAGGTGGAGATCCCAATACACATTAATGTTAACACTAACATCAACAGCAATAATAGCAGACACAATCACCATCGCCACTACTAGAATCCGGCTGTTCTAAGCAGATGGGATACCCGGTTCTGGGGTATCCCATCTGCATTTAGCAGGGCTATTTACTGTTCGTCCAGAGAATGTACATCTTTCAGGTGTGGAGTGTGTGGTGGACGGCCGCAGCCGTCCACCACACACTCCACACACACTCCACCCGGCGCCGCAGGGGCCAAAGAGAAACATTAAATAGCCCTGTGCATTTACAGGGCTTCGCAAAAGTCCGGGGGAGGTGAAAAAGAAGAGTCAATCCAGTAGAATGAAAAAAAAATCAAGGTCATTCGAGGAAAGACTCTGCATGGAATATAGCACACTGAAAACGGAAAGCAAGACCATTCAAGAAGTAAGCCCATCGCATCTGCGTTCGTTGTACGACATCTGTGCGCAGATCCCTGATCAGCGGGCAGCCCGAGGGAAGCAATATGCGTTAGCGGACGTGCTCATCGTGCTGATCCTGGCCAAACTGGCTGGGATGAAAAGCCTGTTGGGAGCCAGCGATTGGGCGCGAGACCAAGGAGAGAGGCTGCGCGAGCAGTTGAACGTGAAGTGGAAGCGTATGCCGTGTGCCAATACGTACAAATATGCGCTCGCTCGGTTGGAGAGCCAGCAGATCAATGAACGATTTCGAGATTGGTTGCTACGGCAGGAGGCAGAAAGCCGATGTGGTGACGAACCCAGTCGTCTCGCGATGCTGGCAGAGCAGCGCGCTGTTCATGTGGCCATTGATGGCAAAGTGTTGCGGGGAACCGGTCAGCAGAGCTATGGAGGAGAAAAGCCGCAGAGGCATGTGTTGCATGTGTATGAAGTGCAAACAGGAATTGTCTTGCATCAGTGTCCAATTGCCGACAAGCAGAATGAAGTCAGTGCCCTCAAGCCGCTGTTGACCGAAGTGCTCTGCAAAGGGCGCATTTTCACCGTCGATGCTGCTCAAAGTTATCATGCGTTTGGACGCATGGTAAAACGGGCAGGAGGAGAGGTGATTCTGATCATCAAAGACAATACGCCCGTGACTCGAGAGGATCTGGAACTCTTTTTCGAAGATCCACACGCTGATCGAAGCACCTGGCACTCCTATGAACAGGTCGAAAAAGGTCATGGCCGACTGGAGCGGCGCCACCTGCTCACCTCACCGGACCTCAACGAGTTTCTGGATCGAGAATGGGGAGAAGTTGGGCAGGTCTTTCGATTACAACGGGAACGCAAGACGGCAGAGAAAAGGAGCGTAGAGGTCGTGTACGGATTGACGACCTTGAGCCGAGAACAGTGTTCGATCCAGCGGCTTTTCCGCCTCATCCGCGACCACTGGGCGGTGGAAAATCGTCTCCATGGGCGCCGTGATGTGACGTTGGGAGAAGACCGATGTGGCGTTCGCGTTCCTCCTGTCGCTCAAATGCTTGCCGTACTCAACTCGCTCGTGCTCTCCTTGATGGATATGCATCAGGTTTCCAATGTGGCTCGTCAAATCCGGCGATTTGCATCTCACCCAGAGGAGGCCCTTGCTTGGTTACTCTGACTTTTGCGAAGCCCTGTGTGCATTTAGCCTTCCTCTTTACAGGAAACAGGTGCTATGGTATGATTGGAAAACCAGACTATAGTAATGGCGAATAAGCGCTCATAGAAGCGCTTATCCACGCGAGACATGTCCTTTCCCAGGGGTGTACAGAGAGGAAGCATCGGCGGCTGAGAGTGCTCCCAATACCAGTAAGAAAGATGATACCCCTCGCTAGCCTGTACTGAGATAGTAAAGTACACGTTTCACCAGCGTTATCGGGTGCATGAGCACGTTTCTCTTGTATGATACAATCAAGCCTATAGCTTGATTGCTGCCGTTTGAAACCAGCAAAGAGACACGGAAGCAGGGTGGAACCACGAAAAGCAACAAACCTTTTCGTCCCAGTGTGGGATGAGGAGGTTTTTTTGTTGTTGTCAGCTAAGGAGGCTTTTGTTATGTCGGTTGAAGTTGAACTTCAAGAGTCGGTACACTATACACCGATTCAGCGTATGCGCCACTCGGCTGCACACGTGATGGCTGAGGCAATCCAGGAGATTTTCCCAGACGCCAAATTTGCAATCGGGCCCGCCATCGAAGATGGTTTTTATTATGACTTCGATCTTCCGCGTGCTTTAACCCCTGATGATCTGCCAGACATCGAGCAGCGTATGCGACGTATTATTGCCGCGCAGCATCCTTTCTTGAATGATCGCTGGCCGCGTGAGAAGGCACTGGAATACTTCCGCAACAAGGGACAGGAATATAAGGTCGAGATTATCGAGAATTTGACCGATGCTGAGGTTGGTATCTATCAGCAAGGCAATTTCCTGGACCTCTGTCGGGGTCCGCACGTTGAGAATACAGGCCAGATTGGGCCGATCAAGTTAATGAGGGTCGCGGGTGCCTACTGGCGTGGCGATGAGCATCGTCCGATGCTGCAGCGAATCTATGGCACGGCCTGGTTCAACCAGGAGGAATTGGATCAGTATCTATGGCGCCTGGAAGAGGCTCTGAAGCGCGACCATCGCAAACTGGGGCGCGAGTTGAAGCTGTTCACCTTCAGCGATGAGGTCTGTGCCGGCGTCCCCCTGTTCTATCCACGTGGCGAAACACTGCGCCATTTGATGGAGTCCTATGTTCGTGAAACGCAGGAGCGCTATGGCTATCAGCATGTCTGGACTTCAAATATCGGCAAGGTACGTCTCTACAAAACATCCAAGCACTGGTATACCTACCGCGAAAATATGTTCCCGGTTATGAAGGGCGATCAAGAACTATCCGATGACGATGCCTATATGCTCAAGCCGATGAATTGCCCTCATCACATCCTGATGTTTAAATCTCAGATGCATAGCTATCGCGAGCTACCTATTCGTTATGCGGAATCGGATACGCTGTACCGCTATGAGAAGACCGGTACGCTGACAGGCCTGGCCCGTGTCCGCAGTGTAACCCAGGACGATGCCCATGTCTTTATGCGCCCTGACCAGATTCAGGAAGAGTTTAATACGGCCATTAACCTGACGTTAGAGGTCTTCGAGACCTATGGCTTGCAGGACTACTGGGTTCGACTCTCACTACGAGATCCGCAGAAGAAGGATGAGTATGTCGGCAATGATGAGGTCTGGGAAACGGCTGAAGCGACACTGCGCGATGCGGTGGAGAGCAGGGGTATTAACTATGAAGAGGGTATTGGCGAAGCCGCCTTCTATGGCCCCAAAGTAGATTTTATGGTTCGAGATGCCCTGGGACGCGAATGGCAGTGTTCGACGGTCCAACTCGACTTTGTACAGCCAATGAACTTCGAGCTGGAGTATATTGGTGAGGATGGTCAACCTCATCGCCCGGTCATGATTCACCGCGCCGTCACAGGCGCTACAGAGCGCTTTATGGCTATGTTGATCGAGCATTTCGCCGGTGCCTTCCCGGTCTGGCTCTCACCGGTACAGGCAATGTTGATTCCAATTGCGGATCGCCACCAGGACTACGCCTATAAAGTACTCAAACAATTAAAAGCTGCCGGCATCCGTGCGGAAGTTGATATCCGTGGTGAGCGCATGAATGCTAAGATTCGCGATGCCCAGCTACAAAAGATTCCGTATATGCTGGTCGTGGGTGATAAAGAGGCTGCCTCCGAAGCGGTCTCGGTACGCCTGCGTACAAATGTGGATCTCAAATCCATTCCACTAACACAATTTATCGAGCGCGTCTCTTGTATCTCCAACTCTAAGAGCATGGAGCTATAGAGCCATACTTGAAACCGCGCGCGATGCCTGGTTTAAGAAGAAGACGGATGGTAGAGCCGCAACTGCAGCTCTACCATCCGTCTTCTTCTACAAAGAAATTGCGGAACTATGCCAGGTACTTATACGCTGGCAGGGTCAGGAACTCGATGAAGGTATCACTACTGATCAACTCATCCAGAATCTGGGCCGCCTCCGAGAATTTTCGATTGGCATAGGTGGGCTCTCCAAGTTGTTCCTCCAGATGATCCAACTCTTCTGCCATTATCTGCCGGAACAGCGTCAAGGTGACTTTGTGGCCGTCATCCAGGACTCCTTGTGGATGCCTGATCCATTGCCAGATCTGGGCACGGGAGATTTCGACGGTGGCGGCATCTTCCATCAGATTGTTGATAGGAACACAGCCGTTACCACGCAGCCAGGATTCCAGGTACAGCAGGCTAACCCGGATATTGTTGCGCAGGCCTGCTTCAGTGATAGTGCCCTCAGGCATTTGCAACAGATCAGCCTCGGTAACATGCACATCTTCACGCTTACGATCAATCTGGTTGGGTGTGGGCATAGCCGCATTAAATTCTTCCAGCGCGATCGGGACAAGTCCAGGGTGAGCCACCCAGGTACCATCATGCCCATCGGTAGCTTCACGCTTCTTATCGGCCCTTACCCGAGATAGGGCTTCTTCATTGGCAGCCGGATCATTTTTAATGGGAATCTGAGCCGCCATACCACCTATCGCTGGCGCATTACGTCGATGGCAGGTGGCAATGGTGAGCAATGAGTAAGAACGCATAAAATGGGTGGTCATAGTCACCTGCGCACGGTCAGGAAGCAAGAACTGCGGATGCTTGTGCAGTTTCTTAATTACACTGAAGATGTAGTCCCAGCGCCCACAGTTCAGGCCAGCCGAGTGATCGCGCAGTTCATACAATATCTCATCCATCTCAAAAGTAGCCAGGATGGTTTCAATCAGGACAGTAGCTTTGATGGTGCCTTCTGGAATACCAAGTGTATTCTGGGCAGTCACAAAAACTTCATTCCAGAGGCGCGCTTCGAGATGGCTCTCCAGTTTGGGCAAATAGAAATAAGGACCAGTGCCATTCTTCAGGAGTTGCTGTACATTGTGGAAAAAATAAAGGCCAAAATCAAAGATGCCACCCGGAACAGGCTCTCCATCTACATAGACATGCTTCTCTTCGAGATGCCAGCCACGTGGGCGCACCAGCAGGACGGCGGTCTGCTCATTAAGTTTATACTGCTTGCCTTCGGGGCTACTATAAGAGATAGTGCGGCGCACAGCATCACGAACATTGATCTGCCCCTGAATGGTTGCTTCCCACGTTGGTGAATGCGCATCCTCGAAGTCAGCCATGAAAACTTTCGCCCCCGAATTAAGGGCATTGATCACCATTTTGCGCTCAACTGGACCCGTAATCTCGACCCGGCGATCCCGCAAATCGGCGGGCAGAGGCGCGATCGTCCAATCGCCACGCCGTATATGCTCGGTCTCAGGCAGGAAATGTGGCAATTGTCCCGCATCGATATCCTGTTGCCGCCGGGCGCGACGCTCCAGCAATTCGCGACGGCTCTTACCCACAGAGCGAGCCAGCAGGGCAACAAATTGCAGGGCCTCGGGTGTCAAAATCTCAGCGAACTCCGGTGTTACAGCTGCTCGTACCTCCACGCCCTCAACTGGACGAGATAGCTTTTGATCAGTCATACATTGACCCCTTTCTGACAAATGAACATCCAAATCAAGCAAAAAGAAGTGTAGCGCCCGCATAGGAGAGATCTATGCGGGCGTTGGGTTGTGAGAGATCAGGCACCGTGGCACTTTTTGTATTTCTTGCCACTACCACAGGGGCAAAGATCATTGCGGCCAACCTTTGGGAACCCATTAGCGTCCGTCGTGGTCGAGACAGCGCTGCTGCCTGTTCCATTCCGTGCCGCGCGTCCCGGAGTGGCAGGGACCGCTGTAGCGGCTGATGCGGCTGCGCGGGCTGCGTCTTTGCGAGACTTTTGTTTGGCCGGCTTCTTTATTTCATTTTCGTCACTCTTTGCCTGCCCGCTGGCCTGGGCCAGCTCATCGGCATTGGTATGAATATTGGCTGGCATCTTACGCTGTGGCTCGGGCCGCTGCAGGGTGATGGTAACATCATTGCGCAACAACTTAAGCAGCGAATCCACCGTATAATGCTGGATCGCCAGCTTTAAATCGTCGAACATCCGATAGGCTTCATTTTTAAATTCCACCAGCGGATCACGCTGACCAACAGAGCGGAACCCGATACCGGCACGCATGACATCGAGAGAATCGATATGATCCATCCACAACCGATCGACAACTTGCAGCAGATAGGTGCGCTCAAACTCGCGGATCGGATCAAAGCCTTCAGCGCCCTGCTCTTTGGCCTGCTTGCGTAGCTCTTCACCACGCTTCTCATAGTGCTCTAAAACCAGCTCGGTCAGTTCCTGTTTAATGCTATCGCGACGTACGGCGTGGATATTATCAGGGATCATATCCTCGGGAATATCAACCCAGGTCTCCAGTGATTTAAAGAGCGTCTCCAGTTGCTCTTCTTCAGTCAGGACGGGACCAGGAAATGCTCCATCAACAAGGCGACTGACCTCGTTACTAATCATATCAACGATGCGCTCATGCATATCACCATGTTCCAGCACATGGCGGCGGTCAGAGTAGATGACTTCACGTTGCTTGGCGATTACGTCATCATATTCGACGACGTTTTTACGCATATCAAAGTTGTAACCTTCTACTCGGGTCTGCGCACTCTCAATAAAACGGGAGACGAATTTGCTCTCCAGTGGGGTATCCTCGTCCATACCGACGCGCTCCATAATACCGGCGACACGATCGGCGGCGAAACGGCGCATCAGCTCATCATCCAGAGCCAGGAAGAAACGTGTAGAGCCAGGGTCTCCCTGACGGCCAGCACGACCACGCAGCTGATTATCGATACGGCGGGACTCATGGCGCTCAGTACCAATAATATGCAGGCCGCCAAGCTCAACCACACGCTCGTGATCCTCATCACACTCTTTGATCTTAGCCTGCAGGATCTCGTCCTTCTCGGCCTCGGTCATATTGGCCAGATAATCCTGGATCGCCTCTTCCTTTTCGGCCCGCTCATCCTCATTACGAGCAGGGAGATCACGAATGTAATCTATTTGTTCCGCATGTTTGTGCAGGATACTATCAAAGTAGCCGGCGGGATTACCGCCCAGCAGGATATCGGTACCACGACCAGCCATATTAGTAGCAATCGTCACGGAGCCGCTGCGGCCAGCCTGGGCCACGATTTGAGCCTCACGCTCGTGGTGCTTGGCGTTCAAGACGTGATGAGGGATGCCCTGCAAATCCAACAGCTGCGAGAGCATCTCAGAGGTCTCTACCGAAGTGGTACCAACCAGCACAGGCTGACCCTCTTCATAGCGCTCTTTAATCTCCTCAACTACCGCCTTGTACTTGGCCTCCTGCGTCCGATAAATCAGGTCCGAGAAGTCCTGACGCTTCATCTCCTTGTTGGTAGGAATAACCATTACATCGAGCTTGTAAATCTTATTGAATTCTTCTGCTTCGGTCAGGGCTGTACCAGTCATACCCGCCAACTTCGCATAGAGGCGGAAGAAGTTCTGGAACGTAATGGTTGCCAGGGTATGATTCTCGCGCTGAACCTTCACACCCTCTTTGGCCTCAATGGCCTGGTGCAGACCCTCGCTATAACGGCGACCTGGCATCTGACGACCGGTGAACTCATCGACGATCACAACCTCGCCATCTTTGACGATATAGTCTTTATCGCGCTTGAAGATCACCTGAGCTTTAATGGCATTCTCCATATAGCGGGTCAGATCAAGGTTCTCCTCGTCGTAGATGTTGCTTACACCGGCCAGCTTCTCGATCTTATCGATACCAGACTCAGTCAGCATGACCGAACGGGTCTTCTCTTCAACGGTATAGTCTTCCTCACCATCCAATTTGGTAGCCCAGCGCGCGAACTGCGCATACATGTCGGTGGATTCCTGACCCTGACCCGAAATGATCAAGGGGGTACGGGCCTCGTCAATCAGGATGTTATCCACTTCGTCAACGATAGCGTAGTTCAATTCACGCTGCACCATCTGGTCCAATGAGGTCACCATGTTATCGCGTAGATAATCAAAACCAAACTCATTGTTGGTACCATAAGTGATATCTGCCTGGTAGGCTGCCCGCCGCTCGGCTGATTGAGCATCGACCGCATTGACGATAATACCGACACTCAAACCCAGGAAGGTGTAGACCTGGCCCATCCATTCAGCGTCACGGCGTGCCAGGTAATCGTTGACGGTCACGACGTGCACGCCTTTACCCGTTAAAGCGTTCAGATAGACCGGCAAGGTAGCCACCAGGGTTTTACCTTCACCAGTACGCATTTCAGCGATACGGCCCTGGTGCAACACAATACCACCAATCAACTGCACCACATAATGGCGCATCTTGATACGGCGGAAACTGGCCTCGCGAACAACAGCAAAAGCCTCTGGCAGGAGATCTTCCAGGGTCTTGCCTTGCTTATTATAGCGTTTGGTAATGGCAGGTAACAGCTCGTCGATGGCGTCCGCCTTAATAGCCACCAGCTCTTCTTGAATCTTATGGAAAAAATCAATAAAGAACTGGGTCAGGCGCACATTTGCTACATCGTCGCGCGTGGTAGATGAGCTGCGTCCCTGGTGAAAAGCAGGCCAGAGCTCATCAAAGGTCTCCATCAGCAAATCGCTATCGATATCCTTCAGTTGAGGCTCAACCTCGGTGAGCAGGGTGATAATCGCATTCTGAGGATCACTGGCCTCATCCGGCCATTGATCACGCTGTTCAGCTAATTGTGTCGCCTTACCAGAGCGCAGAGCATTGAGCAAGGGGGAAAGATTCTCGTAGGCTTTCTCGAATGCCTCAGAGAGCGTGTCTTGCAAATGATTTTTAAGCTCATTCTCGGGATCGTTGCGATCAATTTTTTGGCGAGGCTCGCTCATAGCAATGTGCAGATGCTCATCTGTACACTGTTCGGCCAGCGGCTCTATTTTCTGTAGAACCTCGCGGAACAGGGCGACAAGTTCATTCTCCAGTACCATGCCGCCTTTGAGGTAGAGAGCAAGTTGCGATCGAAACTCGGCTGTCTTAGCAGCCAATTCCTCATCCGACAGCTTCTGTATTTCAGGCTCAAGCTGTTCAATTTTATCGATAAGGGGCTGGATCACCTTTAGTTCTTTTTTGTTGGGATCGCCCAGAATCTTTCCTAGAAATTGCATACGTGCGTGTTCTCCTACTGATGGGCAGTGATACTGTTATCAGTTTTTCTGACGGGATAAAATATTCCGATGCATGTCAAATAGCTGTGTCAACCCATTATACCATTCTTTACATAGTACGAAAGTGGTTGCTTCCAGTTGCATATTCTTCGTGCAGGTAGGCATTGGTGCTATTGCAAAAACAGGGTTGGTCTCTTTCTTTTCATTATAAAGAACATTTTAGCATGTTGCTAGCATTTCTAGCTCAAGATAGATTTTTTATTTCGATGCCGCCTGACGGCGGCATCGAAATAAGTGAGATTCTGGGGGCACTGCCCTAAACCGCCAGTCAAGGGGCTCGCAACCCCTTACATCCCCGCTTATAGGTGATATTGACAGTTGTTCTTATATGTATAGTGTACAATAATAACAAGGGATATGTGCAGAAGTGCGGAGGATTAAGATGAAGAGTCAGCATACACGAAAAATATCTTTGAGGCGCGCTGACGATATACCGGCCAGTCAAACTTGCCGGGCAGCCTCGCCACTTCCACCTCCACCCAGGAGTCGACCAGGTCACCTATCCAGTACACTACATGCTCTGGAGTCCCATGATGCTTATGGCCTGGAAATCGTACTTGAGAGATTACAGCGCTGCCTGGTTGGCCGTATCTCGGTTTCAGAACTGGAGGTGTTACATTTTTGCTTGCGCCAGTTATTTGAGAATACTGATCTGCTTTACGCGCTGCTACTATCTGATTTATACCATCAGGTCGATCTGCTGGCGCTGTCCATCGATCCTTGCCCAGACGAGGCAGCTGACTCAGTTGGTTTTGGGCTGAAGATCGTATTACAAAATATTGAAGCGATATTAGAGCGCCTGGTGCCATTAGCACAGCTACTACTTAGCTCGACCCATAATACCCTGGAGTCACTGGATCGTAGTTGCAGTCTCTATGGGCCGCTCGTGTCAAACGACGCTTACAGCGCGAGGGTGAAGACGAAGAACGTACAGAGGTGCTGGCCGCTATTGAGGTCGCTTATATTCCAGACAGTACATATTATCAATGGATGCAGGCTCTCAGGCTGCTAACAACACGGCTGCAGTACTGGCAGCAATATAAGAAGCCTGCGCAGGATTTGTTCAACCCTCGCGCAAGCAGCCAATCTTTACTCCAGTCGGCTCTTTCCTCTATCGACACCACACTACCCCTGCTGAGAGAAAATATACAGACTATATTTGGCACGATTTTACCTGAGTTCCATACCATCCCGCGTGGAGATGATGCCACAGTAGCTATTCACTTACTCAATCTGATGCAATATATCGATCTCTTGTTGGATCACATAGAGACACTGTTGGGAACAATTCAGCTGGTTACCAGCCAGTATGAAGCTGAACCGCTAGCAATATCTCAATGATCTTAACCATAGAGACACCGTCTTAACAAAACCATAACCATAATCGTGCTTCTTTTTCATCCTTATAGCAGTAATCTTAGTATCAATATATTCAATTATTTTTATCCAAGGAGTCGTATTATGTGCAAGAAGGCACTATCACTTCCTGCATTTGAGCCTACTGAACATTCAATTACAGTTATAAGCAGTATCCAGGAAGTAGCAAAAACTATGCAACGCTTGATAGCAGGCGGACTACCTTCGCTGGCATTGATTGTCCTGCCATTGCACTTCGACTCCAGAAGCAACCCATCTGCCAATCGAGAGACACAGATAAAACAAAGCATGAGGTACTACGTGGATCATCTGCGCAAACTCGTGCGCAAGTCGGACCATGTATTATTGCATGAGACAACCTTGTATATACTTCTACCCAGGGCTGATATCAATGGGGCAACCATCGTCCAGGAACGTTTATGGGAGGCACTACTGTGGCAGGTGCACAATGCGCCAGAAACAGAGATACTACGTCCCACTATAATGGCCATCGGGTACAGTGCGCATCCTCATCCGCATAGCGAGATCCACGCCTGTATCATGGCAGCCCGTGAAATGCGTTCAATCTTCGATGTCCAGCCGATCACAAGCAATCCAGTGCCGGTAGAGGACGAGGAACTTTCACACCAGGCGCGCCAGCTCGGTATTCCCTATCTCTCACTACTACCTCGTAAAGTACCAGCACGCATCCTGCAGGTGATGCCACCCCATTTAGCGCAAGAACTTCACTGTTATCCCGTTGGTCGCGAGCGCGACACACTGACGGTAGCCATGACCGATCCAAACGATAGCCATGTCCTCTCCCGTCTACAACAGGCTACAGGTCTACGTATCTTCCCAGTTATCGCCTCACCACAAGAGTTACAAACGGCATTAGAACAGTTTATTTGATATCAACCCTACCTTCTGCTACAATGGGCGCGGAACGGTGCAGACCAGGATCGTTTGCACCTGCAGGCCCTCATCTACGCCTGGGCCGCATAGAAGCAGAAAGGTTCTAATACTTTATGAGAATACTGGTTACCGGTGGAGCGGGCTTCATTGGCTCGCATATCGTAGATCATTATCTGGCCGAGAACCATGAGGTAGCGATTGTCGATAATTTATGGGTGGAAGGTGGAGGAAAAGGGGGGAATATTAATCCTGCTGCCCGCTTCTACCAGGCAGATATTACTGATGAGGACGCATTAAGCCGCATTTTTGATGAATTCAAGCCCGAAATTGTCAACCATCATGCAGCCCAGCACAGTGTCTCCATCTCCACTAAAAATCCTCAGCTCGATGCACGCGTAAATATACTCGGCCTGCTTAATGTGTTGACACAAAGTAAACGTGTAGAGGCCAGAAAAATCATTTTCGCGTCATCGGGGCTACCTATGGTACTCCAGTACGCTTACCCATCAATGAAGATACTCCCCAACGGCCCGAATCACCCTATGGCATTACAAAAATGATGGCTGAATATTATCTGCGCTACTGGAATGAAAACCAGGGACTCACTTTTACCGCCTTGCGCTATGGCAACGTTTATGGGCCACGCCAGGACCCTAATGGAGAGGCAGGTGTCATCTCTATCTTTGCCAGGCGTTTTCTGACCCATGAGGGAGTGCGTATCGATTGGGATGGTGAGCAGCGTAAAGATTATGTTTTTGTGGGAGATGTTGCCCGCGCCAATGTCCAGGCCCTCAAGCGCGGCGATAACGAGATCTTCTGCATTGGCACTGGCCGACCAGTCTCAGTTAACGAGATTTATCAAACCCTGGCGAAACTGACTGATTTTGAGGCACCTATTACCAAAGCACCTAAGCGGCCAGGCGACATTTATCAGGCTTTCTTCGAATGCGGAAAAGCCGAACGGATACTGGCCTGGAAGCCATTTGTAAGCTTTGAAGAAGGCGCCAAAGCAACCGTTGACTTCTTTCGACAGCAGGCATAAAAAGACCCTGGCGATGACTTTATCGCCAGGGTCTTTTTGACTATCCTTTTGTAACAGGTTGGCGCATCGCTTCAATAAGCACGCTGGCAACCTCTGGCCGCGAAAATTCACGTGGTGGAACCTCACCGGCCTGCAACATCTGACGCACTTTTGTGCCGCTCAGCATCACATGATGCTCACCGTTATGCGGGCAGGTTTTCTTGGAGGCCATAGCATCACAAACTTTGCAGAAGAAGGTATGATCAAAAAACATCGGTGTGATACCTAATTTATCTGCATCGAATTCAGCAAAGATATGTTGCGCATCATAGGTGCCATAATAATTGCCCACACCGGCATGATCACGGCCAACAATAAAATGCGAGCAGCCATAGTTCTTACGCATCAGGGCGTGGAAGATCGCTTCACGCGGTCCGGCATAGCGCATAGCCGCCGGCAACACACCCAGGATGACACGATCCTGCGGATAATAATTCTCCAACAAGACTTCATAGCAGCGCATACGTACATCAGCTGGAATATCATCGCCTTTAGTATCACCAACCAGGGGATGCAAATAAAGGCCATCAACTGTTTCAAGCGCACACTTTTGAATATACTCATGGGCACGATGAACAGGATTGCGAGTCTGGAAGGCCACAACGCGCTTCCAACCACGCTCAGCAAAGAGGGCGCGTGACTGTGCGGGGGTATAGCGATATTGCTCAAATATTTGCGGCTGCAATGCGACAATTTGAACCGGACCACCCAGCAATACATCACCCTGCTGATAAACCACCTTCACACCTGGATGTGCCTCGTCTTCTGTGCGATAGACCTGGCGCGCCTCCAGAGCCTTATCGTAGCCGAACTTTTCCTGTACTGTCAGGACAGCCTGTAAAACGCCTTCAGCATTGACCAGCGCCACCTCAGAACCTTCTGGCACCCCTGCAGCTTGCTCTGCTGTCACCGCCAACGTAATTGGAATAGACCATGGCAAACTATTGCTCAAATGCATCGTATTCACCACAGACAGATAATCCTCACGCGTCATAAAGCCACGCAAAGGACTATAAGCACCGTTGGCAAGCATCTCCAGGTCTGCTAGCTGCCGCGAACCCACCGTAATCTGGGGCAATGCAGCCGCACGTTCCAGCAAAGCCGCTCGCTCCGCCTCCCCGACCAGGTTAACAATCAACTCCCCACCATGGGGCGCAATCAAGCCATTTGACATAACACACATTCCCTCTGAAATAAGCAACACAATTAGCTATAGATCTGATTACGCACGTCCAACAACCGTCTCAGACTCCAGATAGCCCAACTCTTCCAGGCGGGCAAAAATACGGGAGATACTCTCTTCAATCGTCTCTTTATCCGTCTCAATCACCAGCTCGGGATTTTCTGGCTCCTCATAGGGATCATCTACACCTGTAAAATTCTTTACTTTCCCCTCATCCACAAGCTTATAAAGACCCTTAACATCACGCTGGCGACACACATCGATAGGGCACTTCACATAAATCTCAACAAAGTTCCCAATCTCTTGCCGAGCCCACTCACGAGCTTCACGATAGGGAGAGATAGCAGCCGAGATACAGACAACACCATTGCGAGAGAGCAAGCCACAGACAAAAGCAATGCGCTTAATGTTGGTATCTCGATCTTCTTTGCTAAACCCCAGTCCCTTACTCAGATGAGTACGAACTACATCTCCATCCAAAACTTCAACGTTACGGCCTCTAGCACGCAAGCGCTGCTCAATAATCTCCGATAGGGTACTCTTGCCCGCGCCCGATAGGCCAGTAAACCAGATAGTAAAACCAGCGTTCGCCATAATGAGTCTCTCCTTTGTCAAATAGCAATAGGCATGGTGAATTCCACCTTGCCTATCTACCAGCTATGGATTGGATCGCCAAATTTTTGAATTACAGCCAGGCCATCTACATGGGATAGTTTTTTCGTAGATCATTGTAACATCAGTTGCAATTAAATACTATATTTTGCGCGATAACCGGCATTTATCGTTCAAAATAGCAACGACTGTCACAGCTCGTATGGTCAGAATATATATATACTCTGCCTATTTTTGTATCCTATGCCGTTCAAGAGTAATGAGAGATGAGTTTTTTACGTAGTTATTTTTATGGAAAAACTATACTAGCAATTCATACCTTGTTGGGGGTATATTAATACGCAGCATACTATTTAAAAGCAATTGGACCCGGCACTTGATCACTGCTAGCAACGCTCATCCAATTGAATGGTATGAACTTTTATAGCTGCTCAGGCATAACAGCAAACAGTTATTTCTGAACAAAAATACCTATTTTTCAGGGGGATAAGCACAAAAGCTGGCCTACGCCTCGCCTCAGGTATATTTCCTGGCCAGTGGAACAGTTCATATTTCTCTGAATAGATGTACAGAAGCACTTTATAGAGGAGTCATAAGGCTAATGGTTAATAACAAGAAAGTACGTGTCGCAATTATCGGTGTAGGTAATTGCGCTAGTTCGCTTGTACAGGGAGTCCATTATTATCAGAATGCCCAGGAAGATGATTTTGTACCCGGGCTGATGCACGTCAATCTCGGTGGCTATCATATTCGGGACATCGAGTTTACAGCCGCCTTCGATATAGATAAAAACAAGGTTGGCAAGGATCTAAGTGAGGCCATTTATAGCGAGCCAAATAATACCTATCGCTTCGCCGATGTGCCCCACCTGGGCGTTAAAGTATATCGTGGCATGACCCACGATGGCCTGGGTAAATATCTGTCCCAGATCATCACGAAAGCGCCAGGGCAGACCGACGATATCGTCAAGATCTTGAAAGAGACCAAAACCGACGTAGTAATCAGTTACCTGCCCGTTGGTTCTGAGACTGCCACCAAATGGTATGTAGAACAGATCCTGAAAGCCGGCGTAGGCTTTGTCAACTGCGTACCGGTCTTTATCGCACGTGAAAAATACTGGCAGGAGCGCTTCCAGGAGGCCGGCTTACCACTCATTGGCGATGACATCAAAAGTCAGGTGGGAGCCACCATCGTCCATCGCATGCTGACTCGACTCTTCCGTGAGCGTGGCGTTAAACTGGAGCGCACCATGCAATTGAATGTGGGTGGTAACACCGACTTCTACAACATGCTGGAGCGCGATCGTCTGGAATCAAAAAAGATCAGTAAGACCAATGCAGTCACCAGCCAGTTAGACTATGAAATCGGCAGCGACAATGTGCATATCGGACCATCGGACTACGTAGCCTGGTTGAAAGACCGCAAATGGGCCTATATCAGACTGGAGGGTCGTACCTTTGGCGATGTGCCACTGAATGCCGAACTTAAACTTGAGGTCTGGGATTCACCCAACTCGGCCGGTGTTGTCATCGACGCCGTTCGCCTGGTCAAACTGGCACTAGATCGCGGGCTCAGCGGTACGCTAGAAGGTCCTAGCTCCTACCTGATGAAGTCCCCCCCAATCCAATATCATGATGATGTCGCTCGCGAGTTAACTGAAGCATTCATCACCACAGAAGCCGCCAGTGCCGAAGCGCCTGCAACACCGAAAGAACGCGTCAACGGCCACAAGGCTGAAAGCAGCGTCGAATAATAAAAAGAGTTCGTACCCGCAAAATGCGGGTACGAACTACTAACGTCCTTATTGCATGTTGGAAAAACCAGCAAAGACGCACTAAAGCTTCCATACCACTTCAACACAGCTCGTATCTTTTCGCCAATCGCACCAATCCACGCCCCTGGAGGAAATAGCTATTCTACCCAAAGAGTCAGCCAGCACAACCGCCAGAACACGCTATGATACAGGTCGTAGCTACCGAGGTTGTGGTTGGGCAGGAGGCGTAGGTGTATTCGGATTTGTTGCCGGGTCTGTGGCATTTGTGCGCAAGAGTTCCTCACGAACAATGGTCACATCAGGAGGCGCGCTAATCCCTATTTTGACGCGCTCGCCCTCGACAGCCAACACTGAAATGTTGATCACCCCAGCAAGCACAATACTTTCACCAACTTTTCGTCGCAAAACAAGCATGTAAAGCTCCCTTCATAAGAAGCATAGCCTAAGCGTCCCTGCGCCGCGACTAACATTAGCAAGGGCGCCTCTTTCAGCGTGACCGCATAAGAAGATCAAGTAGCGAATGCGGGTCGCCATGCAACTTTCATTAGACGCAAAGGGATAACACTGTGGGTAGAGCGAACCTGGCTAATCTGATTACTGTTACTCCGGATGTATTCGTACAAAATGGGTTTCATTTCTTAGTATACACCTTGCCAGGGCAACACTATCAACATTATAGGCACCGATGTGAATACACGCTTGCAATTCGTCAACGCGAAGCGAATATTCTTCTAGTGTCGACTGCATAACGCCTGCTGGCCATAGTATCACAACCATTTGCGCTACACGAACCACCTGATCCACCCAGGATAGTGACCTTCCCCGGGCGAATTTATGAGTGCGATCATTTTGCTGTGCATTAATCAGGTATAGTTGTGAGCTCACACTACCTACTTTCATGGAAACGACTCCCCTATAAGAAAACACGTCGCATGAGCGTCAGACGTTCCATCGTTTCCCGCCCATCCATTCTCTCTCTCCCATCATATACCATAGTATCGGACTCAATTTTGATGTTCAACAGGGACCGATAGAGCCAGGTACCAGGAGGTCTCAGGAGATTTTCCGACGACCTCGCGACCCATTTCCAGTGAGAGCATTTGATTTTCTGGTTTCCTGATTTACATAGGTATGTGAAGCTGAACCAGTATGTTCCTTCTGGGCTGTGTTTCCTTTTGCCGCACCTGAATGTTTCTTACGACTCGCTCCCGCACTAACCGCTTCTCCCTGCTCTCCTTCATCCAAACGGTAAGCATGGAGTGTACTACGCAGTCGCATGATAGCCTGGATATGTAATTGACAGACACGCGACTCCGAGACGCTTAAGACTTTGCTGATCTCTTTCATCGTTAATTCTTCTTGGTAATACAAAGCCAATAGCAGTTTCTCACGCTCGGGTAAGTGGTCGATCGCCCCACCCAATACATCTGTGAGCTCCTGCTGCTCGGCCTGTTCGACTGGTCCAGGGGAACTTTGATCCTCTAATAATTCAGAGAGGGAAGTCACCTCGTCATCCTGAAGGAGAGAGCCAAGTGGAGCATCGAGCGAGAGGACAGTGGCATTCATTTCCAACAGCATTTGCCGATAGCGTTCTGTCGACACCCCTATTTCCCTCGCTACTTCATCTTCCTTGGCTGGCCGCCCCAGACGCTGCTCCAGTACTGCCAATGCACTTTCAACCTGGCGTACCCGTGAGATCGCTGAGCGCGGTAGCCAGTTGAGAGAACGCAGTTGATCGATGACAGCACCGCGAATACGCACGGAAGCAAAGGCTTCAAAGCGAACCCCACGGCCAGGATCAAAACGATCAATAGCATTAATCAGGCCAATCATACCATAGCTGACAAGATCCTCAGCATCCAATAAGTGTTGGAGGTATTCCCAGACGCCCAACTACAAATCGTACGAGAGGAGCATAGAGCGTAATTAATTCATTGCGAAGTTCAGAGGTCCTGTGCCCGACATATTTTGCCCAGAGTATTTCTACTTCCGCTGGTGCATCTGTACCCATACTACACCCCTTTTTGGTATAAAAACTTTCGCCGCACATTCCCCGCCCACTGTTGAGTAGAAGTGTAGCGCCCAAGCAAGCTTTCTTAATATTGACACAGGTCCCTTGATTACTGCTGCAAGAGTCCTCAAGTCATATGGGTACAGTTTGGCCTGTGGAGAGCCGATAGAAGAAGGTATGCCAGAAAAATGGGGAGGCCGGGTTCGGAGAGGTGCAGTTCACTATACAGCAAGGGCAACGCTGATGAATAGAGGAGATGCGCGATGAGAAATATGCAACCGCCCGATGGATTTACCGACCAGCCAAAGCACGGTGCGCGCAAAATCGAAACCAGGCACTACAATCCAGGCGCGAGTACAGATCAGTTAATGTTGGATTATCTGATTGAGAGTGGCTTCCAGTGGGAGGAGGCTATAACCTTACTCAATCTACGTGAACACCTCTACGAAAATGCTGAAATGCGCCAGCGCGTGACAGAAGATTATCGCATGCATTTTGTCAAATGGCTCTATGAGCACGGCCTGGTCAGCGACAGCCTATAAACAAAACACACCAAAAATAATAAGACCAGCATCCCTATACTAAGAATGCTGGTCTTATTATTTTTGTCTACCATCCTTCAATGATATAGACATATGCTTGAGCCTGTGGGTCCATACAGGAGAGCCACGCTCCTCCACAATTATTGACTGCGTTATCGACTGCGCCGGGTCCGGCATTATAAGCCGCTAGCGCTTTCGCATAATCACCATTAAAGCGATCATTAAGACTACCCATGAATTTCGCGCCACCATTCAACGCGGCCACCGGATCAGACGGATCAAACCCCATTTCAGCCGCCGTAGCAGGCATAAACTGGGCAATGCCGATCGCGCCCACATAGGAATAGGCATTAGGATCAAAATGGCTTTCCTGTTGAATCTGCCGCACATAAAGATCTGGACTAATGCCATACTTCAAGGCATCTTCACGAGCCAGGGCCACATATTTAGCCTTGGTAGCGTCCATAGGGTCAGTAAAACCATCTATGGCGGGATTACCACTACCACTCCTGGATAGCAAATTAACGTCGCTAGAGCGTGGCACGCTGGTCCATTGAAATAAACCATTAATACCTGCCCCATTTTTTACACCAACAGGTGTCAGGGACAGCATCATGATCAGGAATGTGCCCAGGGTTGCCACGATAGCCAGGCTATGTCGCCAGCGTAACGGCAAATGATGCTCTTTTAAATCTATCGCATCAGTATCTGGCAGGCGTTTTCTGGCGCCAGGAATAACTAACGGGGCCTTTCCATTGCGCACCGCCCTGGACCGTTCAGGCACCGGAGTCGTTGGGACATTGCTTAATGGAAAGGAGATCGAGATAGGTTGTGGATACAGTTGCCCGGTTGTTCTTACTGCGGGCAGATTCCTCTGCTCCACTATCGATTCCACATTCAGGCCACTCTCACTCGTTGGTTCTACTGGCACCTGCACCCGACTGGCAGGCTTCGAAGAGCGCTGCATAAAGGGTGAACGCAATAGACTTCCGCTAACCGGCGCAGTGGGCATTGGCATCGTCTCTGGCTCTACTGGTACGTTGTGCGTGACATTCGCATCAGCGGCAGAAGCCACAGAATTAGTGTTGGCACGAGGATCTCCTGGTGGATTCTTCTTAAGGGATCGCATCGATTGAAATTGAGACATCTCTGTACTCTAACCACCTTCGATATATTCAGTGCGCGTCACAGTGAAATAAAACCATGCTACTTGTTACACACCACAAACAGCTTAGCGAAAAATCGCTACGGCGGTCAAATACATCGTAAAGGACAGGACCTTCGGACCACTATGCGCACATATTTAGTACTAAAAAAGGGTAAGAAAAGACTCGCCCCCAACAAAAGTAATATCGGAGTGCGAGTCAACAAACACCATATTTACTATTACTGCTAATGTACGCAGGGATATATTGAGGGCGCCTCAGGCGCTCAATTTGACAATAGTTGCACCATCGCCACCTTCCTGAGGAGGTGCGGAGGCAAAGGATTTGACCAGTGGGTGACGGGCCAGGGCTTCTCTTACGGCCGCGCGCAGGGCACCGGTACCTTTACCATGGACGATACGTACTGAGGCCATACCATACAGGACCGCATCATTGAGATAGGTATCCAGTTCTTCCAGGGCATCTTCAACCCGCCAGCCACGCATATCTAACTGCAATCCCACCGGTGGACGCTCTTCTACTTCTGAGAGCGAGAGGACCACATCAGGGCGTGGGGTGTATTTCTCTTCAGTGCTGGCTTTACGTTTGCTGATGCGTTCGATATTATCGACGTTCACGCGGAAGCGTAGGGCTCCCATCTGAACCTCAGCCTCATTGCGATCCGCCGAAAGACCAACCAGATCAGCATTCTGGCCAAAGCTGAGAACGCGAACGGTATCACCGATCTGCAGTGGACCCTCCAACTTCTCGCTAGTCTCAACCGGGCGCTTACGCTGTGGTTCAGGTACCATCGATACCTTCTCCTCCAGTCCACGCGCTCGCTGACGAGCCTCATTGAGGCGATCCCTGGTCAGATGGCCCCGATCTACATCGACGCGCACTTTGGACAATTCGCTCAGAACACTATCCAGCTCACGGCGAGCCTGGGAACGCGCCTCATTCAAGATACGCACACGTTCCACTTCCAGATCCTGACGCTCTTTCTCCAATTGCTTACGCTGATATTCGGCCTCGGCGTGTTCCATGCTTAAATGGAAACGCTCATCCTCAGCGGCTTTACGCTCACTCTGCAAGTCTTCAAGCAGATTCTCCATGCGCACGCCAGCGCTGCCCAGGAAACGGCGCGATCCCCGAATGATACGCTGATCCAATCCTAACCGCTGCGCGATCGCCAGGGCATTACTGCGGCCAGGCAGACCGATGCTTAGCTTATAGGTAGGCGACAGTGTCTCCACGTCGAACTCGACCGAAGCGTTAACCACATTTTTCTGCTCATGGGCAAAGGCTTTTAACTCTGTATAGTGCGTGGTCGCCACCGTAGTCACATGGCGATCCAGCAAGAAGGTCAGGATCGCCCGCGCCAGCGCTGATCCTTCACTTGGATCGGTACCGGCACCCAATTCGTCAAAGAGGACCAGTACGTTGACCGGCTTTGCCTCGCGCTGCGCCAGTTCTTCACCTAATTTGCCCCGTAATTCTGGTTTGCTGCGCTTGCGCGCATCTTCAATCGTGCGCAAAATCTCAATGATACGGCTCAGATGTGAAGAGAAAGTACTGAGGTTCTGCTCAATACTCTGTTCATCACCAATATCCGCAAAGACATTCTGGAAGATGGAGATTTCAGAATCATCATCTACCGGAATGTGCAAACCTGACTGCGCCATCAAGGTCAACAGACCAACTGTTTTCAAAGCGACCGTCTTACCACCAGTATTTGGCCCTGTCACTACGACCATGTAAAAATCGCGCCCGATATGGAAATTGGTTGGCACAACCTTTCCGGTTAGTAGCGGATGACGAGCATTGCGCAGATTGATAATGCCATCTTCATTCAGTTTCGGAGAGGTAGAGCGCGTCATCCGAGCATAGCGTGCCTTGGCCAGATTTAAATCGAACTCGGCCAGTAGCTCAACCGCCAGCTTTAAGGCTTCCGCTTCTTTTCCAAGCTCTGCAGAAAGGACACGCAAGATGCGCTCAACTTCTTGCCGTTCCGCCACCTGTAGCTCACGCAAGCGGTTATTCAGCTCAACAATGACAATCGGCTCAACGAACACGGTTGCGCCACTGGAAGATTGATCATGGACAATGCCGCGCACCTGTCCACGATAATCTGATTTTACTGGCACTACGTAGCGATCATTGCGTGTAGTGATGATCGCTTCCTGCAGAGCCGGGCCAAACTCATGTACCAGGGTGCGCAAACGGTCCTGCAAGCGCTGATTAGCACCGCGAATATCAAAGCGCAATTTACGCAAAGTGGGACTGGCCGTATCCAGTACCTCCCCATCCTCACTGACGGTCTCCTCAATACGCCGCACAATCTGCGGTTTTTGTGGAATATCGGCCCCCAGAACACGTAGCAATGGAAACACTTCAGGGTCCAATTTATCAAGGGCGCGCGCCACAAAGAGAGTACTCCGTGTGGTCGCCAATACTTCTACCAGATCGCCTGGTGTCAGCACACCATCACGGGCAGCGCGCATGAGCAGAGGACGAATATCATGGGCACCCCGTACACCGATATCCGAATTTAGATCGATTAAGCGCGCCGCTTCAGAGGTAAAGGCCAGGCGGCGACGAGCCTCATCGATATCCGTAGTTGGTTCCAGGGAGAGGACCAGATCTTTACTGGCTGAAAACGCAGCTTCATGCGCCACCCTGGCTAATATTTTAGGAAACTCTAGCGTCTGTATACTTTTCTCGTGCATAATTACGTCCCGGGTCTTTCTTTACACAGCTTCTCTACACAAATTTGAATCGCATCTGCTCAGGATAGATCCTTTTTCCCGCAGTTGCACTCTATAGCTTCCCTCATAGGCGAAGCTCACCATCTAACAATTTAGGAATATTTAACGTAAAATAGAATGTAGGGAGAGAATGCGTGCATAATATTTGCTTGCACGGCAGGTGTGCTCCTCTCATACAGGGCTTTTCAATCCCGTTTCATACAAACTGAGAACAACAAACGCACAGACAATCTCAGACATGTTTGTCGGTTTTACACATCAAAGGAAGAAAACACGATGGCAAAAGCACTTGGCGGCACACAACATATACATCAAACCACCACGAAGGCGACCACGTTACAAACGATCTGGGCATTGCGCTTCACGATCGGTCTGGGTATTATATTATGTGCGCTCATCTCACTTGTAGGCACAAGCTGGGATATTCAATGGCATCTCTTTGTTGGTCGGGATCGCACACTGATCCCGCCTCATCTTATGATGCTTACAGGCATAACATTGGGTGGTCTCCTGGCATTAACAGCCGTCTGCGTAGAAACAATGGTGGTCCGGCGTAAACCCCAACTAGCACAGTATAGCACACAATTCGCCGGGATGTTCTATAGTTCGTTGGGAACCTATATTGCTGGCTTTGCGGCTCTGGATGCAGCGATCGCTTTTCCACTCGATAGCTACTGGCATTCGCTCTATGGTATCGATGTGGCGCTATGGACTCCATTTCATGTCATGATTCTAGTGGGAATGGGTAGTATGCCCCTGGGAGCCGCCTATATGCTGCGCTCAGCAGGACAACTGGCGCAGATTGGTGGACATAGACGTAGCGAACAACTCAGTAAAATTTTTACCTGTATAGCGCTTGGCCTGGTCCTGAGTATCTTTACTATCCTGCTATCAGATGCCCTCACGCTGACTAATTATCTCAACCTGATAGTATTTAAAGTTAATCTCTATCCCCTACTGGGAGGTTTGTTGACTGCCTTTATCTTTATGGCGGCCCAGACCGCTGTTCGGAGCCGCTTTGCCGCCACCACAGTCATCCTGGTCTACATCGTGATGGCTGTGCTCTTTACCCTTTTTGTACCACCAGCCACCAGCTACCTGGTCGGAGTAGAACACTTACAATACCGGCGCGCCCTAAACGCATTCGCCTTTGTTTCAATCCTGGCAGTACGCCTGTGGCCGGTATTACCGATCCTCCTGGCACCCTGCTTTGATCTATTGCTCAACCAGGCCCGACGGCATAAATGGTCCTGGCGCCGCCTGCACTGGAGTAGTGCGCTACTCTGCCTGGTGGCCTGTATCCCCATGACGGTCTTTCAACTTAACGCGGCGCTTGTTGTGGCTAACCGCAGCGGACTGCTGGGCTCACTGCTTGCCTTATTGCTCGGTTTAGTCGGTACCTATGTTGGAACGACGCTGGGCAGACAGACCGGTGAAATTATTCAGCAAGGGGATGCCCAATAACCTGGTAGGAATGCTGCCTCAGGGCACCCTGAGCCCTCTCATTTGGAACTATCTTCTATATAAGCCGTATACAGATAGAGAGGTAATCGCAGACGAAAACCAATTAAACAAGATTTGGAGTGAGCACCATGATTTTACATGTAGGAGAACGTGTCTTCTGGGGTGCCCCGGAGGTCATTTATCTGGAAGGTACTGTTGTCTCACTGAAACCTGCAGAGCAAACGGCTGTCGTGCATATTGAACGTGCGACTCCCTATTCTGCCCATTTGATCAATAGTGATGTACCATTCGCGGCCAATGGCCTGGTTCCGTTGAAGGGTGAAAGCCTCCCGGGGTCACGGATAAGCGCAGTGCGGAGCGGCTGTCACCCCCTCAATTGAGCGATGATGAGAAGGTGCGACGTACAGCAGCCACCGCGATTCATCAAATTTATGGTTACAAATTACCACCCGATCAAGAGGGTGCATTGATTGACCAGGTCAAACAAGAACTCGAGAAGGACCCCGCAAAACGGGCCCAGATCATTTCATCGATGGATGAGATTTTGAAGCGCGAATGGTAAGAGGCAATCAGGGGCGGTACGTTTAAATCTGACTATCGCTCCTGCCACAGTCCTTGCTATATTTACAAGCAAAGAAATGAAAGCACGATTCTTTCCCCATAAACTTTTTATCCACCCTCCTGGCCTTTTTATAGACAACGACCATAAATCAGCATATACTAATAGTAACATTATTATTCTCTACGGAGCAATTTTTGCCATGAAGTGTCAACAATGTCAGGCACAACTGAGCCCACAGGCGCGTTTCTGTCCCCATTGCGGCACACCAGTTCAGACACAAGAGCCGCTGGGAAAAGAGGAAATTGCATCAGTTGAGCAGGCGCAGCCGGAAGTGGAACACGAGCCAGAACCTGATAATCCTCCTGAGAGCGCAACCGTCAGGGTATCACCTTACGCCAGGCGTATAGCGCGTTCATGGCGAAAAGCACAGGGAGTGGGGATCCCACCAGTTCGTTCCAAACCCATTGTAGTTACTTCACCGCTTGCCAATGACGGGCCTGCCGAGGCTGCGACAGCAGCGCAGAAGGACGAACCGGCCGCAGATAAACCAGTCGCACAGCTAGCTGAAGCGCCCACACCTGCACCTGCGTCTACAAATGAGCAGGAGGACAAACTGACAATCCCGGAGCAACCTCCGACCGTCGTAGAACTGAATGCTCTGCACCTCTATGCCAGTGTGCCACTTCCCTATGCACCAATTGCCCCTGAGCATCATACCGAGGAACTACCTACTCAACCAATATCGATCAGCAGCATAACTCATCCAGAACTATTTGAAACAGCAGAACAACAGCAAGTTAAGCCACAAGACAGATTGTCACCTTTGCAGCAGTCCCTCCGTTACTATATTATAGGTTAAACACAACGACGAAAGGGTCTCAAATGCTTCCAGCTGTTATCAACTCAGCCACTTCAAAAGGTGAAGCCCCACGCCGTAGGCGGGGCAAAGGAGGCTGTGTTCTGGGCTGCCTCACCACCCTGGTCCTGCTATTAGTTATCCTGGGCGCAGGCTGGATCTTTATCCTCCGCCCTTATGCACATAATATTGCTCAAAGCGAGTTGGACAAAGCTATGACATCAGCCGTTGATCAGATGCCAACGAGCCAACTCACGAAACTGCTGCCACCAGGCTCTACCTTGCCAATTAATGAAAGCGCAATTAATAACTTGATTGTGCTCAACCTGGCACCATCCAATCCGGTACAAAAACCAGAGACCACAATCACGCCACAGAGTATACGTATAGCTTTTCAGGTCTATGGTTATCCATCAGCGATCAGTATGGTACCGACGCTGGATAATAATGGACGGCTCGTAGCCAATAATGTTAATGTCGAAGGCGTACTAGGTTTGATTATGTCACCCGATGAGCTTAAACCATTACTCGACAAACATTTTTCTGATGCCCAAAATAAACTCGGTCGAACCCTTAAATCCGTCAAGCTAACTGATCAACAATTGAACATTACGCTATAAATACGAGCGACAAAGAAAAGGCGTGGATTGTTTGCCCACGCCTTTTCTTTGTCGCTCATAGCTGATGGTTATGAGATCTTTTGCTTGCGGTTCAAGCGGCGGCGTTTCCACTTACTCCAACCCACGGCAATGCTGGGTAAAAGTAGCATGCTAGCAGTACTCAGAGGGTTTGTACGCTGTTCGGATGGAACGGCAACCTGGGCCTGTTGGGAAGTAGCAGCCGCAGTTGCTGGCTGAGCATGACGAATGGGACACAGGGTATTGCCAGTAGCTACGGTTGGGGGTGCAGCTACATTGTTATAGACAGAAGAGACTCCAGGTAAGAAGCCAAAATTATCCTGCCCCAGGGGCCAGTAGACCAGGGAGGCACGCCCGATAATGTTCTGCTGCGGCACGCAGCCCCAATCCCGCGAATCAGAGCTCCCATTGCGATTATCACCCAACACAAAGTAGGCTCCCTGCGGAATAGTCATATTGCTGATGGGGGATAAGGATTACCCTGGCGCTGCGGATCCACATACGTCTCGCTGAGTTGCTTATTGTTGACGGTGACGCGGGTGTCTTGTATCGAAATAACGTCGCCAGGTAGACCAACAATACGCTTAATATAATCCTGAGAAGGATTGGGGGGCGCGACGAACACTATCACATCTCCACGTGCAGGCTCGTGAAAAAAATAGGACCATTTGTCTACAATGACTAACTCCTGGTTGTGTAAGCTGGGCTCCATACTCATACCATCAATGTTAAAGTTCTGCACTGCGAGGCGAATCACAAGAAACATTAAAACGGTTAACACCAGGGTTTCTATAATTTCACGGACTAGTCGATATCGTTTTTCAAAATCAAATTCTAAATCCACCGATTTTCCTCTGCACTCTGGCTGGTATAAATGACTATTTCGACCAGAATAACGCTACCAGTGTTTGTAGATAGCCCTGGTAGATGCTAGCCTGTCTGTATGTTCAATGTGTATTAAATAATGTACATTCGCATACAAACAAATTGGTGGCTGATTAGCCTGCCAAACACAAGGGACTTTTGCTTACTTTATGTATCATGCTATGTCAACGTTTCTTTTTATACCCTGAGCATACCAGGAAAATCCCTGGTATAGCGAAGAATATCATTCCTTCCTCCCCAAAGGTACTACCCTTTAATGGAATATTGCCTGACAAAACATCTGTTTTGGCGGCATTGGTCGAGACGTGGGCAAAGACACCGGAGACATCTGGTAAGAAGCCACTGTTCCCATCGTTCAATGGCCAGTAAATAAGGGCGGCACGCCCAATAATATTCTGGCGTGGCACAAAACCCCAAAGGCGTGAATCAGAACTATTCTTGCGATCATCCCCATCACAAAATATTGGCCATTGGGTATAACTCTATTCACAATGGGTTGATAAGGATTTCCCTGATCGTCAGGGGAAACATAGGTCTCTTGTAAAACAGTGTTATTGATTTTGACGGTCGTACCTTGAATGGTAATCACGTCCCCTGGAACCCCAATTATACGCTTGACATAATTCAAACTTGGATCAGGAGGAGCCACAAACACTACCACATCGCCACGAGCTGGTTCGTGCAAATGATAAGAGACCTTATCCACCATGATCCGCTCTTTATTATGCAAACTTGGTTCCATACTAGGGCCGTCGACATCATAATTCTGCACAGCCAGATTAATGATGACAAACATCAAAATTGTAAGGATAACCGTCTCGATAATCTCGCGCATGAGGCGACGTTGTTTGTCAAATTCTTTTTTGTCTTTCAAACCATTCACCTTGTACTTACAGTGTATATTAAACAGCATTCTGATGAGGACTATCAGACGCCTGTCTGAAACAACCCGACCTTCAGCAGCGCCCATCTTTATTATATATGTCCTCTAAACCTGAACTCCACATCAAACGTGTTACACTTGCGCCTCTAATTAAGTATACAACTTTGAGCTCTTAAGGTTGTGAAAAGTGCATGAGTTTTCTGGCTAAAAACACCACCTATAAAACTCTCTTATGATTGTGCAGTATATCAGGTTGGAACGTCAACAATAGATGGGATCAATCTGGTCGTACATTTCGTTTAAAAAAGCCAATATTTCAGCTAAATGCTGGACAAATCATACACTTATTATGCATTTTTTCTTCTGAAAGGACAAATTGCGATCATTCTATGGTAGGCTTAAACATATTGAATAGTTACGAATGAGGAGCCGCTCACAATGGAATTAACCAGCCAACAGAAACAAGCGTTTTTTGAGAATGGCTTTGTTAAGTTGCCAAATATTATTCCGACATCACTGGTTCATAATGCATTGCATGCTATCAATGCATCTCTGGGGTCAAAGGGTCTGGACCCTGCTCAGCTCCCGGTTTTTCGCACGCGCTCATTTTGTCCAGAGTTACAAGATACAGCGGCGATTACCGATCTTTTGACCGCTTCACCACTATGGAGTGTGGCTGAATCAGCGATTGGTAAGGATAGCATTAAACCGGTGCGCTCGGGGCAGATTGCCCTGCGTTTTCCTACCGATGGTCCCGCCAGAGTAGGTGGCCCTCATCTCGATGGCATGCATAGCCCTCTCAATGGAGTAAATGAAGGGGTCATTGGTAATTTTACGGCTCTACTTGGTGTCTTCCTGAGTGATATTCCACAGCCGTTTATGGGCAATTTTACGGTGTGGCCCGGAACCCATCGGCTCTACGAGCAGTATTTCCGCGCCCATACGCCTCAAAGCCTGCTACAAGGTATGCCTGACACCCCATTACCGGAGCCACAGCAGGTTACGGCCAGCGCGGGAGATGCTGTCCTGGTCCATTATCAGCTTGCGCATAGCATCGCGGCCAATACATCACCGTTCACGCGCTACGGTATCTTTTTCCGCCTCTCACATGTCGAGCATGATTCCCTGCACTGGGATTGCATGACCGATATCTGGCGTGAATGGAGTGGCATGCGCGAAGTGGTCAGCGCCGCCAGAAACTAAGCTTCTGTTGCGCGGATACTATGTGTATTTTCTTCAAAAGATTCTACGGGGAATATGGTATACTCTACCTGTTCCCCATCCTCATTTCTCAGTTCCTATGGATCGCGCATATTGGAGGCTATAAGGAATAGACCGGCCAGCAGGTTTGTTTTATTAAGAGAGTGATATGTGGAGGAGGCATTTGTGGTAGCGCAAATCAAACCAGGCGTAGACACGCCCATCTATCCGTTCCACACGGCCTTTTTTTTCCTATCTATGACCTGTCACAGGACCCCTTGACGTCAGTAGAACAAGTATAGTAGTGTATATGGAACGTTTGTTTGTATCAACGTTTATGGCCCAACAATACTTTATACGCAAAAGAATACCAGACGATACCAGACAGGCAGACAGGCGTCTCTGCGGACAGTGTGTCTTCGTACTCTATGAAAATAATCAGTTAGTAACGGGTGGATTGAGAATATGCCCCAAGATAAGATCGTGATCCGTGGTGCCCGCGAGCACAACCTGAAGAATATTGATGTGACCATTCCCCGAGATCAGCTCGTGGTGATTACTGGTCTTTCCGGTTCAGGGAAAAGTAGCCTGGCGTTTGACACTATTTTTGCCGAAGGGCAGCGTCGTTATGTCGAGTCTCTCTCGGCCTATGCGCGCCAGTTCCTGGATAAAATGGACAAACCCGATGTAGAGCATATCGATGGACTCTCCCCGCTATCTCCATCGATCAGAAGGGGGCATCCCATAACCCTCGTTCGACCGTAGGTACCGTCACTGAGATTTATGACTATCTACGCTTGCTCTATGCACGTATCGGACATCAGCATTGTCCTAAGTGTGGGCGAGAAGTGAGCCAGCAAACACTGCAACAGATTGTGGATGCAGTCTTGAGTTTGCCGGATGGCTCGCGTATCTTGTTGCTGGCGCCACTTGTACAGGGACGCAAGGGCGAATATAAGAATATCTTTGAAGAGATGCGTCGTTCAGGCTATGTGCGTGTACGCGTAGATGGCAAGATTCTGGATCTAAGCGACGAGATCGAGCTCGATAAGCAGAAGAAACATACCATTGAGGTGGTGGTGGATCGTCTGATAATTCGTAAGCAGAAGAAGCAGGCAGATGAGGAACTGAATGGGAACGCACCCCTGAAAAAGGTGGCCGAGCCCGCTGCTCTTTACGAGGTCAATGCTGCCAGGCAATCTCATGTAGATGAAGATGGAATTGCCGAGCCAGATATTCCAGCTATCATCCATGAAGAGATCGACCCAGCCTTCCGCCAGCGTATCTCAGATTCATTGGAAACTACGCTGAAACTGGGGAATGGCGTAGTACTGGTAGCCGTGGTTGATGGGGAAGAGATTCTCTTCTCTGAAAAGGCTTCCTGTGTCTATTGTGGTATCAGCCTGCCTGAGATCGCGCCCCGCACATTCAGCTTTAATAGCCCTCATGGCGCCTGCCCAACCTGTACCGGTCTGGGAACACAATTAGAGATCGATACCGAACTGATTGTGACCAATCCCGATCTGAGTATCCTGCAGGGTGCGATCGCGCCCTGGAGTAAAGTGGTCAATGGTAGCCAGTGGTATATGGCGACACTGGAGGCCCTGGCCCAGCGTTACCATTTCGAGCTGAACAAACCCTGGAAAGAGTTGAGTTCCGACATTCAGCAGAAACTCCTCTATGGGGATGATGAGCCTTTAAGCATTCGCTATACCCACAACATGGTCATACCAAATCCTACACCACCAACTTTGAAGGTGTTATTCCTAATCTGGATCGCCGCTACAAACAGACTGAGAGCGAGGGTGTACGCGAAGATATCGAGAGCTATATGTCGGCCCGCCTGTGTCCAGATTGCCATGGAGCCCGCTTAAAACCTGAAGCGCTGGCGGTCACGGTAGGTGGTCGCAATATCGTACAGGTAACGCGCCTGGCCATCTCTAGAACACAGGCTTTCTTCCATGAGCTTGAAAATGGTTCGGCCGAGGTAACACCTCCCGTTACCCACGTGGCCACCAACGGTAACGGTAAAAGTAAAAACAATAAGAAGGCGACAGGTAATGGTTCACTGCTCGGTGATCCTTTAACGCCGATCCCATTTAAAGGACCACTGCTATTAACAACGCTGAGTGAGCGCGAACGCTTTATCGCACGCCAGGTCTTAAAAGAGATTCGAGCGCGCATCCAATTCTTGCTGGATGTCGGCCTGGATTATCTGACCCTGGATCGTTCAGCAACCAGCCTGTCAGGTGGTGAAGCCCAGCGTATTCGCCTGGCTACCCAGATCGGCTCTGGCCTGATGGGTGTGCTCTATATCCTGGACGAGCCTAGCATTGGGCTGCATCAAAGGGACAACGATCGGCTGATCCATACCCTGGAGCGGCTGCGCAATCTGGGTAACACGTTGCTGGTCGTTGAGCATGATGAAGATACTATGCGGGCCGCTGACTATATCATCGATATCGGGCCTGGGGCTGGTGAGCATGGCGGACATGTGGTCGCGGTCGGTACCTATGACGAGATTGTGGCTAACACCAACTCGATCACTGGTGACTATCTCTCACATCGCCGTCGCATCGAAGTTCCGCAGGAACGGCGCGCCGGCAATGGCAACGTCCTGACCATTCGAGGGGCACGCGAGAACAACCTGAAAAATGTGGATGTAGATATTCCACTGGGTAAGTTTGTAGCCATCACCGGTGTATCCGGCTCTGGCAAAAGTACCCTGATCACAGATATTCTGTATCGCAAGCTCTCACAATACTTCTTCCGGGCACACGACAAGCCCGGTCAACATGATAGTATTGAGGGGCTTGAGCACCTGGACAAGGTGATCGATATTGATCAGTCGCCAATCGGGCGCACACCACGTTCAAATCCAGCAACCTATACCAATGCCTTTACGGCTATTCGTGAGCTCTTTGCCCAGGTACCAGAATCAAGAATGCGTGGCTACCAGGCCGGACGCTTCTCCTTCAACGTCAAAGGTGGACGCTGTGAGGCCTGTAGAGGTGAAGGTATCGTCAAGATCGAGATGAACTTCCTACCGGACGTCTATGTCCCTTGTGAAGTCTGTCAGGGCAAACGCTATAACCGTGAAGCATTGGAGATCCACTACAAAGGCAAGACCATCTCCGACGTACTGGACATGACGGTAGAGGAGGCCTTAGACTTCTTCTCCAATGTACCATCGATCCAGAACAAGATGAAGACGCTATATGATGTTGGCCTGGGCTATATGCGCCTGGGACAGCCAGCTACCACACTATCAGGTGGTGAGGCCCAGCGTGTCAAACTGGCCACAGAATTGTCCCGTAGGGCTACTGGACGCACCATGTATATCCTGGACGAGCCAACGACAGGTCTGCACTTTGCCGACGTAGATCGCCTGCTAGACGTCTTACAACGCCTGGTAGATGCTGGCAATACCATCGTCGTCATCGAGCACAATCTGGATGTCATTAAGAGCGCTGACTGGCTGATTGATCTGGGACCTGAAGGGGGCGATGGCGGTGGTAGCATCATCGCTCAGGGTACTCCTGAAGAGGTTGCGGAGAACCGCAAATCTTATACTGGTCATTTCTTGAAGCGCACCCTCCATGAAGAGATCGAAAATAAATCTAAGCGGGTGCTGACCAGCGTCCCTAATTAAGAAGGGGGGATGCTTCCCATGGTTATGGGAAGCATGTAGTTCTTTTGCGTGCGTGCGCTGACGCGCCCGAGCTGTAATTATAGAGTGTTTTGAGCAGTTTAATCGTATTATTCGGGAGCACAGTTCCGAAACACTCTATAATTTGTTTTGAGCGCCATAATTAAACTATTTATAATAAGGTACGGAATATGCGCTTAGCGCATATTCCGTACCTTATTATAAATACAGTCGGGTGCGCAGCACACGCATGAAAAGGTCTGTGCTGCAATAGAAGGCATTACAACGGGCGTGATCGCGACAAGGACGTATTCACAACCTCGGTTGGTTGACTGGCAACCGAATCTCCATTATTGGAGATCTCATTATTGCCATCTGGCTGCTCACTCGGTGGAGCTTCGGTGACTGGCAATGCATTTTCTGGTCCCCGGGTGCCAGGATCAGATTTGTCCAGTTTGATGGGCAGGCCACGTTTTTGCTGCCGTGAGTCGATCCATATAATCAAGCCGGCCATGGTCACAACAACGAGGGCAATGCCGATTAGCTTGAAGAAGTGTCCAAAGGAGAGGGCCAGGACGCCAAAGAGAATGGTCAGACCATAAAAGATGTAGCAGATCTGCCTGACACTCAAACCTGTAGCCTGTAAGCGATAGTGGAGATGGGTACGATCATAGTGCAAAGGATGCTGACCACGACGAATTCGGTTAATGATCACAATCGCTACATCCATAATAGGTACACCCAGCACCATCAAGGCCAGAGCAATCTTGGCACCACCCATAATTGAAAGGACGGCCAGCGCCAGGCCCAGAAATTGTGAGCCACTATCGCCCATAAACATTTTGGCAGGATTCCAGTTATGCGGCAAGAACCCAGCACGGCACCCGCAAAGATGATGGACAGGACAGCAATTGTATATTGAGCAAGCAACCAGCTAGTGATAGCGATAAAGATGGCCGTGATCGCGACCACGCCACCAGCCAGCCCATCCAAACCATCAATCAGGTTAACCGTATTCATCATACCCACCATCCAGAACCAGGTGAAGATGACAGCCGGAATAGCCAGCAAGCGAATATCAGTATTCTGGATAAAGACGTTGACGGTATTGCCATGATACAAAGGCACGACACCTGAAGAGAAGGACTGAAATGGATTGCTGAAGCCGAAAAGCAGTACTCCATTGAATTTGCCATTGATAAAGGGTCCCATGACAATGATGACTGCAATCGTCTGGGCTAGCAACTTTGGCCATGGCTTTAGAGGCCGGACATCGTCATAGGCATGGATGGCCACAATCAAGGTAGCCGCAGCCAGAAAAAGCCAGTAAACAATCTGCTCTTTTGGTTGTAAATCGGGATTATGTATGTAGAATATAAGGGAAGATATAACAAAAGCCAGAAAGATAGCTACGCCACCTAGTCGAGGAACAGTATCTTGTTTGCGCCCCGGCTCAGCCTTGCGAATCAAAGAGAAACGCCGACTCAATTTAGAAACCACGAAGATCAGCAGATACGATAGTATAAATGCGCAGACCCCGCCAGCCAGCAATAATAAAAAACTAATATCCGGGTGATCCGAGTTAACTGTAGGTGTGGATAATAGAGAAAAAAGTGGCTGGCTATATAAGATATTCGCCAGAACCATGGACATGCCCCCAAATTGGTGGTAGTAACAGACGATTAGTAGCGACGGCGCTACTCATCTATTCGTTCGATTATACGGCTCTCTCCAAGAAAACGCAAACACAGACCTTTTTCAGCGGTGAGTAATGTTGCTACTTTATACCCTGACATGTATTAAACGATCCAACCTGCATAATCTTTCTGGCAATGGACGATGGCCTGTGGCCAGAGCTCCTGCAGAACGCGTGTCAATGGTGTGGCTTGTTGATAGCCGATCTCTAACAACATTACACCTCCTCTTTTTAGCGTACCAGATGCTTTAGCATCTTTGCAGAATCGATACAAGAGATCTAGCCCAAGTGGGCCACTAAACAGAGCAAGGTGTGGCTCATAATCCAAAACGTCGGCGGTCATATCGCCCATTTCGTCCTGCCCAACATAGGGCAGGTTAGCTAACAACACATCAACCGGTTCAGGGAGAGGAGCCAGTAAATCTCCCTTTAATAAACGTACGCGGCTCGATACATGATGACGCTCACTATTCTGGCGCGTAATTTCAAGCGCATCAGGAGAAATATCACAGGCATAGATATAAGGGAGGCGTGGCTCTGCAACGGCGATACTGATAGGGATGGCTCCGCTACCAGTGCCCACATCAGCCACAATTGGAGTGCTCCCCGCCGCAAAACGCTGGTGGATCTCTTGTAATGCCTCCTCCACCAGCAATTCCGTCTCCGGGCGAGGAATGAGCACACGCTGGTCCACGATAAAGTCCAGGCCATAAAATTCTTTGTGCCCCACAATATAAGCTACCGGCTCATGGGCACAGCGCCGACGCAGATAACGCTGGTAGAGTTGCTCTTGCTCGGTAGTTAGCTCTTGTTCGGGATATGCCAATAAATGTGAGCGATCCATACCCAGCACTTCCCCCAATAATACCCGGGACTCCATGCGCCCCCCTGAATATCGGCCTCAGCCAGAGACTGTGCTCCCTTTAGCAGTGCCTCATGCAACGTTGTCATCTTTTTTTATCCTATACTACAATGGTTGACGGCCCGCAAAGCCGCCTTCAAGGGGATGCCAGAACA
The DNA here is from genome assembly GCF_003967555.1 of Dictyobacter kobayashii. Taxonomy (GTDB): domain Bacteria; phylum Chloroflexota; class Ktedonobacteria; order Ktedonobacterales; family Ktedonobacteraceae; genus Dictyobacter; species Dictyobacter kobayashii. The sequence goes on along the minus strand of NZ_BIFS01000001.1, from coordinate 3,705,093 downwards.
GAATGCGCTCTTCCCCCAGGCGCCAACATAAATACACTTCCTGTCCATCACGCAAACTCAAGAAATCGATCAAGCCTGTATCAGGATCTTTGAGATCACAATCAAAGTTCTGTAATTCAACGATGGCATCGCGCAGGTTCCCCGCATACTGAGCCATCTTTTCCTGGATCAACAGTATATGCTGCTGTAAATGATGACCATTGCCCATCGCCTGCGCCTGAACGCCTAACAATTCATCCTCCAGATCCCTTATCTGCTGGCGGACCGCTCGAATCTTTTCTAAGATGAGAGAAACTGCTGGTAGGAGCGCCTCGGCCTCTTCGCGTGTAAAATAATGGAACATAAAAGTGACCACCTTTGCCAAATTATATCATTCTACCAAGGGACGATCTTTGCCTTTCAACACCCTGAAAAAATAGCTCTGCTTAAACGTATTTACTTTTATGCGATAGAATAACGTATGCTACTCAGTTATGTAAACGTGACAGTTACTACTTTATTGAGAAAACAGAGAGGTTATCCCTGTTAACAGTTGTGAAACTGTGAGGTTGTCAACCAACCAGATGAATGAGTCGTGTTGAAGATAACTTTTTAAAGTTGCTCACCCCCGATATTATCGGCAGTCGTCGTCATAAGTAGCGTGTATATAATAATATAATCTCTGCACATTGATTATATAAGGAGCATTGGTAGATGAATTTATTCGGCAAGAAAGCAACTGCCCGGTAGAAAAACGTCCAGACGGCTTAGATCGTCTACCACCTGGACAATACCTGACCAAAAAATGGCCAGTTTTAAGCTATGAGCGGACTCCGGAAGGTATGCCCGCCAATTGGAGACTGAGAATTAGCGGCCTGGTTGAACAGCCACTCGAGCTGAGCTGGGAGGAGTTTCTGGCGCTGCCAAGGACGACAATGACCTCAGATTTTCACTGTGTCACGACCTGGAGTCGCTATGATAATACATGGGAAGGTGTGCATATCCGTGAGATTTTGCAGCGCACCAAACCATTGCCCAATGCTCGGTATGTGATGGCACATTCCTGGACAGGCTATACAACCAATCTCCCCTGAAGGATCTGGATGATGATGATGTAATGATTGTGCTTAAACACGATGGGCAACCTCTAGAACCAGATCATGGCGGACCGGTTCGCTTGCTGATACCCAAACTATACGCATACAAAAGCGCCAAATGGTTTGACGGCCTGGAATTTATGGAACGCGATCGTCCCGGTTTCTGGGAACAGCGCGGCTATAGCAACGAGGCCAATCCATGGAAAGAAGAGCGCTACTGGTAGCAGCCTTCAACCGGATCATAAGAGAAATACGCTGCGAGGTGGGCCTGCGCGCAAGTCCACCCCGCAGCGTATTTCCCTTATGCCTGTCTTTTAGCTATGTTGCGCTCAAATAATGTGCGCAGGTGTGGCCCGATACCATCCAGGCCGATAGCTATTTGCATGGCCTCCACATCCTCTGGCTCCCGTACCAGGGCCAGAATCTCACGAATAGTCAGGCTTTGCTCAGCGCGTTTGACCAGTTGTAGTGTATCGCCAGGCGCGATCTCCCCCTCTTGCACGACAGCAAAATAGAAACCACTACGACCACTATCCAGAAACAATTTCATCATATCCGGGCGCTCAAGCTTATTAGCGAGTTTAAAGCATGGGATACGTGGGCGAGTCACGCGCAACTCAACAGAGCCAATCCTGAAATGATCACCATTCCGCACCCATCCATCTGAAATGCCATCAATAGTCAAATTCTCACCAAAACGTACCCCAGGACAGATCCCGCTTCAGAAGATCGCGCCAATAACTATAATCCTCAACACCATAGGCATAGATCGCCTGCTCGGACCCACCATGTACCGTCAGATCTCCCTGCCGATCACCATCTATATTTTCACGGCGCACCATCACCGGTCCAGTCACTGGCTGCTTAAATATGCCAGTCGGCTCGACCCTGCCACGCCAATTAACATCCCGAGGCTGGGCCACATTGATCGAGACAATACGCAGAGGATTTATTGCTTGCATAACTTTCCCGCTTCTCCAGTTATTAGCAGGGCTATTTAATGTTTCTCTTTGGCGCCTGCGGCGCCGGATGGAGTGTGGGGTGGGCGGCCGCGGCCGCCCACTCCACACCTGAAAGATGTACATTCTCTGGACGAACATTAAATAGCCCTGAGTTATTAGCTATCTATTATGTATTCAAGTATACACAAAAGAAGTAATATACCTGAAGCAGCATGAAAAAAGCTCCAGGTATACTCACGATCGAAAAGCAATATTATTTACTTTTCCAGGGTACTTTTACTATTGCGCTCGCCATCATAAGTGAGCAAGATACGCTTTCCTTCAAAGACAGTCTCCAGGTGCACCGGTCGTCCCCAGAGAGTATAGACATACTGCAAAGTCTTTTCAGCATAGCCTAAATCTAATTCCTGGCCCTCAAAGAGATGGGTGAGATAGAGCTCACGATTGCCACGATAATCACCATTATCGACCACCAGGTAAGGATGGCCAAAGTTGGTCATATTCGTGACAATCGTATCGCGTACCTTCTGCCAGTTCTTTTCAGCGATAACCCACTCATCACCTTCTTTCTTATACAGGTAGAGATCCAGATCTTTAATCAGATCTTCGGTCAGATAGTTACGCAAAAACGAGACATCATTATCCAGCTCGCGCACCTCAAAGATCTTCTGCCGACCCTGGCCTGGTTTTCGGCCCAGACGATCCTGTTCCTCATGGGTTGGATTATCCCAGCGCCGCTCAATATCTTCAAAGATCTTAAAGCCGACATAATACGGATTGAGCGAGGTACGTGAAGGGGTCAGTACACTGGAATGCAATTGCGCAAACTCTACCGTCTCAGAGTCTGAAATGATCTCACGATCCCCCAGTTGTCGCATAATGCGTGAGTGCCAGATCGAGGCCCAGCCCTCATTCATCACTTTGGTCTGCATCTGTGGGATAAAGTAGAGCATCTCAGTACGGACAATCTCAATGATATCCTTCTGCCACGGTTCTAGATGTGGCGAGTGACGAATCAAGAAGAGCAGTAAATCTTTCTCAGGTTTCTCTGGAAACTTAGGCGTCTTACCAGGACGACGATCACGCTCTTCTTCAGCCTTTTTAGCTCGATCTTCCAGGCCCCAGAGATCATCGTATTCGCTGCTACGTGGCTTCCCACTGTCATCAGAGTCAGACGATGTATCTGAATTCAACAAGAGATTATAGTCAATGTGTTCCTGAATCGAGAGGACAGCATCCAGGAAACGCTCAACCTCATCTTTGCCATGATCAAATTCGTATTTAGCAATCCGTTCAGCATGTACGCTAGCCTTATCAATCATACGCCGCGAGGTATGCTGAAAGTAAGCATTATTTTTAAAAAAGTCGGTATGACCAAAGACATGAGCAGCCACAAAGGTGTTTTGCAGCAGGTTATTCATATCCATCAGGAAAGCATAGCTGGGATTTGTGTTCACCACCATTTCATAGATCTTGCTTAGCCCGAGATCATACTGCATCTTCTGTCTATGAAACGCCTTACCATGTGTCCAATGGCTAAAACGCCCCGGGAGGCTATAGGAGGCGAATTCATACATGATGGATGCAGGTACCAACTCAAAGTGCGTTGGGAAAGGATCGAGCCCAAATTTATGGGCCTCCTCCCATGCCGCATCTATTCCATCACGCAAGCGTTCAATGTCGCTGTGAGCAACATCATTCATACAAGAACCTCCTGAATCTACCTGCCAGGCACAGCATCACGCTGGGCAAAGAACTTGCGCAAAGCAGGATACACCTCTTTTTTATCCGATATGGTAACAGGAATGAACTTCTTGTCATTGATCTTGTTGTAAGCAGACATCAAGGTACTGGGAGAACGATAATGACCCTCGCGGATCTCGCCATAACCGAAGATGTTACACTGCTCCATCAGCTTATTGACCAGCTGCACACAGCGATCATTATCCCAGGGTAGATTATCTCCATCCGAAAAGTGGAACGGATAGATATTCCAATCGTTGGGATTATAGCGCTCCTGGATAATCTGTAGCGCCAGCTCATAGGCAGAAGACACCTGCGTACCACCACTCTCTCCCTTATGGAAGAACTCTTCCTCGGTCACCTCTTTTGCCTCGGTGTGATGGCTGATAAAAACAATCTTCACATTGTTATACTTCGTGCGCAAAAAGCGCACCATCCAGAAGTAAAAGCTACGCGCAATATACTTCTCAAATTCGCCCATCGAGCCCGAAACGTCCATCATAGCAATCACGACGGCGTTAGACTGATACTTAATGGTAGGTTCCCAGACCTTAAAGCGCAGGTCGTCCGATTTAATATCCTTAAACTCAGGCTCCCCCTTGGCGGCATTGCGCTTAATATTCTCCATAATAGTGCGCTTCTTATCCAGGTTGGCCATAGCACCTTTTTTACGCACATCAGTAAAACGGACAGCCTCGGTCTGCATCTCTTGCTGACGTTTTTGCTCTAGATTGGGCAGGCCAAGATCTTCAAAGATAAGAGCGGCCAGCTCCTCCATTGAGATCTCTGCTTCGTAGTAATCATAGCCAGCTTCCTTACCCGCTTCCCCCTTCTTCCCCTTGCCCGGCTTAGGCTCTTGCGCAACGACATCGCCCACCTTACTCTTGCCGTTACCCTGTCCAGCATGCTGCTGGCGCCCAAAATCATAGCGGAAGTTATATTCTTCAAGCGAGCGAATCGGGATTCGCACCGTCTTCTTACCATCGGAAAGAATAATACTCTCTTCGCTAACAATTTCGCCAAGATTCTTTTTAACCGCTTCGCGAATTTTCTCTTTGTGGCGTTCCTGGTCAATCTGACCTTTGCGGTGCAATGACCAATCATGTTGGGAGACAGACATGGATGATTTTCTCCTTGCTACTATGAGACAACTCTGAGGAAGGCGGCACTACCGTTGGAAATTCGCCGCTGAACTGCCAACGGTTTCCGGAACATTCCACACTGATCATCCTGCATCTGACACAATTACCGATTCAAGAGGCTGCCAGTATAACGGAGAAGTTCATTGGCGCTCTCATAAGTATAGCCTTGCTCGGCCACCAGGCGCTCAATAACTTCATTAATCTTCCGCAACTGCTCTTTGTCTGGGGTACGGGTCGAGGTCGTAATCTTCACGACATCGCGCAGGTCGGCAAACAATTTCTTCTCGATAGCTTCTTTCAGTCGCTCATGGCTGGTGTAATCAAAGGTCATACCTTTGCGGGCCAGCGAGGAAATGCGGATCAGAATCTCTTCGCGGAACGAACGCTTGGCGTTCTCCGACACACCGATCTGCTCCTCAATTGAGCGCATCAGATGCTCATCGGGCTCCATCTCTTCATCAGTAATGGGATCACGCAACTTCGTTTTGTTGCAATACGATTCTACATTATCGAGGTAGTTATTAAGCATCGTACGGGCCGACTCTTCATAGGAGTAGACAAAAGCACGCTGGACTTCCTTCTTAGCGATCTCATCGTACTCTTTGCGGGCCTCGCTGATGAAATTGAGGTAGCGCTCACGTTCTTCGCGGGTAATGCTGGTGTGCTGATCCAGGCCATCGCGTAACGCACGTAGCGCGTCGATAGGGCTAATATAAGTGACGTTATTTTTGATCAAGGCGTTCGAGAGGCGGTTAATGACATAACGGGGGGAAATGCCATCCATACCTTCGCGTACTGCTTCCTCCTGCAATTCGCGCACATCCTTCTGCTTGAAATCCTCCATATCTTCGCCATCATAGAGTTTGAGCTTCTTCATCAAACTCATACCGGCTTTCTTTGAAGGCTCTAAGCGCGTCAGAACCGCGAATATACTGGCGATGCGCAAGGTATAGGGAGCGATATGAACATTTTGCAGCGAGCTTTGTTTGAGCAACTTCTCGTAGATCTTGACCTCATCAGAGACGCGCAGATTATAAGGAACCTTCACCAGAATAATGCGGTCCTGCAACGCTTCCGATTTCTTATTGCCAACAAAGGCCTGATATTCATGTTCATTGGTATGGCTTACCACCACCTCATCAGCATAGATCATGCTGAAGCGGCCTGTTTTGATGTTCTGCTCCTGGCTGAGGGTCAGGAGTACATACAGGAATTTCTCGTCGGTTTTGAGCATCTCGACGAATTCCATCACACCACGGTTCGCAATGTTTAGTTCGCCATCAAAGCGATAAGCACGAGGATCACTCTCAACACCCACTTCACCAATCGTAGACAGGTCGATGCCACCCACCAACTCACTGATATCCTGGCTCTTAGGATCGGAAGGCGTAAACGTACCCACGCCAATACGATACTTCTCGCTGAACGTAATACGCTTCAACGGAACTTCTTCAATGCGACCACGATACTGGTTATCTACCATATAGCGGCAATGGGGCACAGATCACCCTCCACGTAGATGCCAAACTCTTTCTCCACATCGCCACGTAGCTCATATGGGATCAAATGGAGAGGTTCCTCGTGCATCGGGCAATCTTTAATCGCATAGATTGCGCCTTCTGGCGTACGGCTATATGCTTCCAGGCCACGCTTAATCAGTTGGACAATCGTCGACTTACCACCACCCACAGGCCCCATCAATAGAAGCACACGCTTACGGACCTCCAGACGCTGGGCCGCGGAATGGAAGTAATCCACAATTTGCTGGAGAGGCTTCTCAATACCAAAAATCTCGTCGCTAAAGAATTTGTAGCGCGTCTCTCCTGTACGGGTGGTATCTACCCCACCATCCATAATCATATTATAAATGCGTTCATGAGAAAGTCGAGCTACCGCTGGCTTCTTACAGGCTATCTCGAAGTACTCCGCGAAGGTCCCTTCCCACATGAGCTCGCGCTCACGGTCCCGGTATTCTTCTAACCGCTTCACCAGATCCATAGTTCATCCTCTCTGTGTATGACTAGTAGTGTATGGGGAATGGGGTCATTACCCTTCCTGGGCATTCCTACACTACGCTTTTTGACTGCTGCTACGGTGTACGAACCAGAAAACGCACTACGTGACCAGGAAAGATCAAGAGGAGAAAGGGTGAAAAAGAGAGTATCGCTCGTATACGTTTTTTATCCAATATCCAACACAATACGTTGGACTCATAAGACCAAAAGGACCGGATTCTTGCTCGTCGTTTATAGCGAGAAAACCAGCCCTTTCTACTTTTCTGAGGATAATATTTAAATGTAGATCTGTGATACTCTTTGTCCAACCCTTAGATCGAATGTGTTGGGATACTATCGAAAGTTGCATCATATCGATGCTCCTGCGCTGTTTCAATCGGTCCTTTCTCACTCCAGGTATCAGGCAAGAGATGAACGCTATCTACGATTGAAAGTGCTATGTTCCTCCGCCACGCAACTACCGCCACGAGCTCCCATTATCTTATAGGGTATAAGCTCATTATAGCATATTTTCTTATTCCTTGAGAAGGGGTCAAACTTGCAGTTTATGTATGTGTTAAGAATGGGCTACGACAGAGGTTTTAGCCCACCTACTTTTTACGCATCAGCAAGCTCTTTTTTTCCCTGAAAAAGATTTTCTTGCTAAAACGGATTATACCATAAAGTTGTTTTGACAATGCCATCTTGCAGCATGCTGGTATGGTTCATCTGGCATGAGTTGATAATTCCGCTTAATTATGCATCACGCCAGATTAATGTGACGGCTTCGCCACGGCCAATACCCAGGGCGCGGGCCGCCGAACCATTGTGGATAGCAATGCCAATATAACCCGAACTATCCACATAAAGGAATGGCTCCTCCGCATTTTCCTGGTCAGCAAAGAATCGCCGGCGCTCGGTGATGATAAACTGCTGGCGAGGAAGTAAAAGATGCACAATGGGACGATCAAAGAAGTCAGGAAGCAGATCAAGGGCAATGGAGGTCACCAGATTCCCAAAGTGGTCCACATAGGCAACTTCGGCCTCAAGGCGATCCGGCTTCTGCACCGGTTGCAGCCGATCCAGGCGACGCAAAGTAGCCACCTCCAATGGCTCTCCCAATTCGTGCAATTGACGACCGGCAGCAATGTGAGCACCAACAGGAGAAAAAAGATCACGACCCTGAAAAGTCGAGCTGACACGGGGAAGATGGTAAGCGGCATTGGTGAGCTTGACCGCGGCATGGACTGGTTGTTCAGCCAGTACGAAATGGAACAGCCCATTATCAGGTCCAACAAAATACCAATTGCCCGCATGAATAGCCACCGGAGACCGTTCGCTCCCAACGCCAGGGTCAACCACACAGACAAAGACAGTGCCAGCGGGAAAATACTGATAACCCGTTCCCAATGCCCAGGCGCCCGCCACTATATCCTGTGGTGGAATCTCATGCGTAAGATCGACGAAAGTTACACCCGCTACAATACCTGCCATCACCCCCTTCATAACGCCAACGTAGTTATCATGCGAACCAAAATCCGTTAGCAAACCAATAACCGGAGAGACAGATAGAGAAACATGTTGATGCATAGTACAATGGTCCTCCTGTAAACGTGAAAAAGCAGCCGTAATATATACTCAAATAGCGATAAGCGTACACGGCGGGCAGGCAAGATGTCATTAGTCACCTATCGTACCCGATTGTTATGACATTATAAGAGATATATGCTATACTAGCTCGGAATACAGTCACGGCGCGGCACAAGACAGAGCAACAAGGCTCCCACAGCCTGTATCACCATACACTTCCTCTGCACTGTGTTTCTGCTCGTGCCTGTAAGGTAGGGGTATAGGCACAGGAGGCTTTGATGGACAGCGTTGTAGGATCAAGCGAGCACACATTGAAACTTACCCCTGTGAACTCAGTTATCATGCGGCTAGCAACTGGAGTGATACAGGTATGAATATTAGCACAGGTGGACCACACCTCCTTCTTTTCGAACGAGATCAACAATTTGCGACACTGCTAGGCAGTGAATTACAATTAGCAGGCTATACCAATCATACGGCCCGTACTGCCGTTGAGGTTTTTGATGCCATTGCTCGCTATCCTATTCGGCTAGTTATGGTGAATCTTGCTCAGGCTGCGGCCGCGCGTAGGGAATTCTGGGTGGCATTGGATACCCAGCGTCGAGATCGCAAGGTTCAGGTACTCACATTTGTCTGCACTAACCTGGCTGGTTATGGGCCCCGTGATCTTGATGATCACGCCTCAAACGCCAATGCAGATATGGAGATCGATGGTATGCTCGGCTTGATGAGCCTGGTCGATGCCGTCCGGGTACGAGTTCCCAGCGCGACTATCCCAATGGATACCACCAATCCAAATACAAATACACAGCCACGGATGCCACGCTTCTCATCATTATCTACGCCATCCGCCAATCAACGTCCAGCACAGACTGGAACTGGTACAGCATTTTCTACCACCTTACCATCAGACACAGGTTCTCTACAAGCCCATTCCAGGCCAGCTAACGCAACATCCTTGCCACAAACGCCGCTTAACCATTCCATTACATCGTCACAACCAGCCATCCAAAATGCGTCACTAAATCAGAGCCAGAACCATATCCCTTCACCAGCGACTGGTCTGCCCGGCTCTAATCAGCCTTCCTACAGTGAGAAGATTCGTGCGGTTCTCTATCCCAATCAACGCGCATGGGGTTCGCAGGATACAGGCAGCCAGCCTCCGGTTCAGGATAACCGAGAGAAACCCAGGCCTCAACCTACAGTCAGCCAGCCGGTAGTGCCCCAAACAACCCAACCAGTTAATAACGATTCAACGGTGCTACAACGGCTCGCCAGTGGACAATTAAGCTACGATGGGCCCAATGAGTCTGGTCTGGCCCAACTATCCCGTATGGTCCAGGGCTTTCGTTCTCCAAACCGTGACGAGCCAGCGCCTGCTCCTACCATCAATCCTAACCAGAATATCAGTACAACTTACGTACCAACGTCGCCCACGCCCCCACCAGCCGCATCACAGTGGACACCCCTTAATACCACAAACTATACGACGACACCTGTCGAAACTAGAGAGAGGCCACAGGGTCAGACAAATACTTATTATTCCAATGCTCCTCAGGCCGAAACAAACAATTCAGCTTCTATGCGGGCAGTGCATCCAACAACCACCTCATATTCGACCCTTGACACCACCCGTGAGCGTGAAGCCAGGCTAGAGCAAGTCATCCAACAGGAAAACAATCAGACGCATGCGTCACCCATCAACCTGGGCGCCCGCCTCACACAACCTGATGAGAAAATAGGAACCCAGCCCTTACGCGCTTCTCCTATTCAAGATATGCCAATCGAGCGTACGGTAACAGGACCAGCCATCGGCGAGACAATGCGTCGGCCCGATGTACTCTCACGCACTAACTATGGTCCACAAACCGCCCATCAGCCGGCGGTCAATCCAACCAATCAGACCACTTCTCCGCATCTGGCGTCGATTTCGACACCCTTACCAACCGTTACACCAACACCCAACAAAATAGTTGTGCCCCTCTTCACGCCAGAAGTAAAAGAAAAACCAACGGCCCAACCAGAAGTTAATCGTGAGCTTCCGGTCAACGAACCCAAACCTATGGCGACTGGAACAGAAGAACCCACGACGACAATGGCAAGCAAAGAGAGGGAGAATAACACTCAGTCCTCAATGGAGCGAGAAGAGGAACAGCCAATCAACAACATACAGATACCCGATGATCTGGCAGAAAGTATGACTACCAATAATGCAGTCTTACTGGATATTGTTCAAAGTCTCCCTCCCATGCCAGCGTTGTCCGAGCAGTCTAATAGCGTGCAACCCCAGGTATTAAGTGGCAGGGCGACACGCTCGCTTAACAAAGTGTTACTTGACGGACATCTGGTTCCACAGGATCGTCTGGAGGTTGCTCAAAACATTCAAAGGATGTTACGTGGTGTGGATTTGAATTATCAGCTTGGTGAAATATTGCTTATGTTTAAGTTGCTTACTCCCGACCAGTTACTGGCTGCGAGCCTGGTGAGCTATGGCTTGATTACAACCACGCAGATCAGCGCCCTGGGCCGTATTCGCCAGGAACTACACTCGATGGGGCTGGAATACGATCTAGAGAATCTTTTGATCCTGTTCAGGATTTTGACGCCCGAACAGTTGCGCGAGGTACGCACCAGTTTACAAAGCTAAATGGTCCGGAGAGAAAGCCCCGGCGATGCATCCCTCATGCTTTTTGCAAGCAAGTACATGCATCGCCGGGGCTTTCTCTCATTTTATAGAACTTTTTCGATGCGAGCCCCGAGGCTACGTAACTTTACATCCAGGTGCTCATAGCCACGTTCGATATGTTCGATACCATAGACGGTTGAGGTTCCCTCGGCACAGAGCGCCGCTAGAATATAAGAACAACCAGCACGAATATCAGGAATATCCAGGCGCGTAGCAACCAGTGGCGTTGGTCCTCGTACCACACAGCTATGCATATGCTGCTTTTCCCGGAAACGACAGGGGACTTCACCCAGACATTTGGGATAAAGACCGATGTGGGCTCCCATACGCTCAAGGGCAGTGGTATAACCGAAACGATCCTCATAAATAGTTTCATGGATCACCGACATGCCCTCTGATTGCGTCAATAACACAGTAAAAGGCTGCTGCCAGTCGGTCATAAAGCCTGGATGAACATCGGTCTCTAAAGAAATGGCCGGAGGTGCCTTGGTATCACCAATAAAACGAATGCCTTCATCATCAACCTCAAAACGCAGCCCCATCTTGAGCAACGTATTTAAGAAAGAGAGCAAAGTATCCTGTTGCGCATGGCGTAAATACACATCGCCTTTAGTCAAATAGGTTGCAACCGCCAGTGAGACAGCCTCGTTACGATCGCTAAGCAAGGTATGGCTGGCACCATGTAATGACTTCACGCCTTCAATTACAATACGTCGATCTACCTTAAACTCGATGATGGCACCCATCTTTTGGAGCATTTTGACCAGATCGACAATCTCTGGCTCGTTAGCGGCATTCTCAATGATGGTAACACCTTTGGCCAGAGAGGCTGTAATCAAGAGATTCTCGGTCGCCATTACACTGGGGAACGGAAGAGAGATAGTAGCTCCATGCAGACGTTCAGGAGCCTGGCAATAATAATAGCCATCTTTTTCGGTAATCTTCGCCCCCATCTGCTGCAGACCTTGAATATGGAAATTAATCGGTCGCGGCCCGATACGATCACCACCCGGCAACGGAATCACAGCCTCGCCACAGCGATGCAGCAAGGGCCCGATCATCATCACGCAGATACGATTAAGCCCCCCAACGGCACTCGATACACGGTAATCGACTATCTCATTGGTGTTAATAGAGAGGGTATGCTTATCCCGATCAAGCTGGATTTGCGAACCTAATTCCTGGCAGAGCTTGACTGTCAATTCTAGATCACCCAGGATCGGGATGTTACGCAAGGTGCAGGTATCGGACGTCAGGAGCGAAGCAATAACCATCTTGGTAACCGCGTTTTTGGCCCCACTCAGGGTTACCTCTCCCTGCAAAGGAGAGCCCCCGGTTACCAGATAATGGGGAGCCTGGTGCTCTTCAACTTCAAACATTATTTCTAGACCTTCCTACGATTTTCCAGAATTTCCGGGTGCCTTCCAGAGCCAGCGCAATGCATTGAGCCGGGAAGGAGGAGACATAACATTACGCCTGAGACGAGGATCCGTCTTGCGCACAGCAGCCTGCTCCTGATCCAGATCATCTAAGAGATCTAGAAAATTATTGACACTCTGTGCCACACCCTCAACCATCAGATAGCCAGATGGTTTCACTGCATCACCCACCAGATAGAGTCCCTGCACATCTAATTGTGGCTGCACATCCTCGCCCTGGGCCACGCGGTTCACTGGCCATTCACCACGATAAGTGCCCATAGTCAAAATCTGACAGTGTTTATCAAATGTTTCGCCAAACATGCTCCGCAGATCGGCCAGAGCCAGGCCGCGCTCTTCCTCTACATTATTGCTCTGAATAACCTGGTGACTGATCAGGAGATGCTTGCCAGCTGGAGCCAGAGAAGGATCACTATTGGTTGGCTGCACCATACCAGCAATGCGTTTGGTATCCAGACAATACATGATGCCTTTATGAGGAATCAACGAGACATCGCTCAGAATATGCACCTTCAGGCCAACGGCTTCCTGCACATCGTCAGACGCCGTAACATTGGCCGTGTGGTCCTCGGCATATTTTTGCTTGAGCACATCAGCTTGCTTAATACGGCGATGCTGCAACAGACCATTGGTAGCGCGTGGTCCAATATCGCTGACTACCAGTGAAGCCTGCAACGATTGCTCTTCGCCCGTAGCCTTATTTTTGATCCGTACACCACTGACACTTCCCTGTTCCTGTACAATACTCAAGACTTCCGTGGAGAGCATGATCTCTCCATTGTAGGTCTCAACAAGCTTTTCTAGCTGGTGCGTAATCTCACCACAGCCACCCTCCACAATCGCAGGCGCACCGAAGCGAAACATATTTTTGGTCGTACGAACAACTTCGGCGGTACTGACCTGGTTTAGCTCAAGACTTAAAGCGAAACGGGAGATGCTGGCAAAAAAAGCGACCAGTTGTGGATTGCGCTCGACATTGATGTGGCGCTCAAGCCAGAGATCAAAGGGGAGGCGACGTTCTTCGGGAGGCAGTTGACGAAAGAACATCAAATAACCCAGGCGGATAAACCAGAAGAATTGGCGCGGCCCTAGAAATTGTGCGACGCCCAGGAGCCCACGCGAACGATACTGTCTGCCATGCACATGAAATGAACCAAAAACATCTGCGTCATAGAGACGATGCGGTACGTTAAGTCGGCGTAACATGTGTGATAGTACACCGCTACTGCCAAAGGGCACCATGTGTACAGCGCCAGTACTGACCTGCACACCATGAAAGTTCTTAGCGGTAAAACGACCACCGCTATGGGGCAGACGTTCTACGACGACTACACGTTTACCGCGTTGTAAAAGATGAGCGGCACTAAGCAGGCCTCCCAGGCCCGCACCAATGATAATAGCATCGAAATGCTTGGTCGTGTGCGCGCCAGAAGCATCTTCAGAAAGATCCCCGACACGCGGTGGTGCTTGTTTATACATGAGATTTCCGGTAAGTTAGCAAGATTGATATCACAGTGACTTGACTCCCACCTATGCACACCGAAATACCCGGCTCCTTCAGAGAGACTGTAATCACTTGTAGTGTAGGTAGTGGTCAGACGTAAAACAAAACTCAGGACAACTAGAAAAAGAGAAAGGGCGGAGCCAGGTGTCCGCCCTGTTAAATCATATGCAAGAGGAGCGCGGGGTGATTACCTCTCCTCACCAATCAAGCTGCGTAGCAAGCTATTGCACTCAGCCATAGTATTCAACACATTCTGATGAATCTGGAATACCTTGTTAAGCTCGCGAGCTTTACGCGCCAGTTTGGTGACGTACTCAATATCACGAGGATTATTCATTACATCCTCCATCAATTGGAGTAATTCAGCCCAGGCTAAAGCTTCGCGGCTGCGGGCAACGTCAGCAATCATACCATCCATGCGATCAGACACGCGCCGAATGCCGCTGCGCAACTGATTGGCAGTCTGTGCAACCTCAGTATCATGATTGCGCATAGCATCTTGAGTGGCATTAAACTGCTCCTGCAGCGACATAATCTGTCCATCCAAAGATGAGAGAGCGGCCATCAATGCACTCATATCAGGCAATGAAGGAGGCGTAATCGCTGAGAAACGGCTAAAGGAGATATGACTATCTGAAACAGGCGTCGGCGAGGAAGGAACCACATAGGGGGTCTTTTCAACGCTAGCAGGTGCAGCGGGAGCATTCTCTTCGGGCTCATATGCCGCAGTCACTGGTGCAGGCTCTTCAGTAACAGGAGCTGGTGCTGGAACTGGCTCATACTGCGAGATCGGCGCCTCAGCCTCTGGTGCTGGAGTAGCCGGTGGCTCAGCTGGAGTCTGTTCGGCGACCGGAGCATCATAAGAAGCAGGCTCAGCCCCCATCTCAGAGGTACCGTAATCGTCATTGTCAGAGATAGTCCCATTTTCATCGCTGCTGGTCCGGTAGGTCCAATCTGGATTGGCGGGAGAATTCTGAGGAACAGATATCGTCGGCTGATTTTCTAGCTCATTATTCTGGGTACCATGGGCTCTAAAAAGGAGCTCATGCTCGCCAATGCCAACATGATCTCCATCCTGTAAAGGATAGGGAGTGGCCTCTTCCAACTGCTGCCCATTCACAAAGGTACCATTGGCGCTATGCTCATCGTGCAACATGTACTGGCCATTTTCGTAGCGCAGCGTAGCATGGCGACGTGAGGTCAATTTATCCTTTGAGAGCAAAATGTCGCTGGTTGGCGCACGGCCAATAACGATCTCATTCTTATCCAGTGGATATTCCTGGATGATATCTCCATTATCAGAACGGAGCACAAAAACACCTGGCTCTGCAATTCTATCGAGCGTCGCCTGGGCGGTGCCAGCAGGCTCGCGCACAGTTGCAGGCTCAGCTGATGGACCCGCAGCGGTTGGCGCGGAAGGATCAGCTGCCCAGGATGCGCCGCTGCCCGGCACAGGATTTGATGGCTGTGAACTCCAATCATCTGGTGCAGCAACAGTGGCCTCACCAATCATTGGTTGAGCCTGCTGACCTGAAGAAGGTGAGGGAGTTGCAGGAAGCAGGCGATTGCCACAGTTTAAACAGAAGTTGTCACCTTGCCGAGTCTCAGCCCCACAGTAGGGACACTTATCCATGATAAAAGTTCCTCCCATTTGTATGCGCGCATGAATATATTTCGCGTGCACGTAAAACTTCTGTCCATTATATCAGAAGTGTAAGTTGAGCGTCGAGTATAATCCCCTGAAGAACGGCATGCTAAGGCGTCCTATACTTTCTTGTGCCACCCGTTCTGAAGGAGACCAGAGCTACTTAAGAGCCTGTACCTATGTCCCATCTTCTCTGCCAGAACCAGCTCTTACAAGGGTGCATAAGCGAGTATATCTTAGATACGATCGCTCCACTAACTAGGACGAACAGGAAGGGTATTTTTCACGGCTCAGTTTAAAAATGAAGCGGGCACTATTTGGCCGGAGTCCAATCAACATCAGGCTGCAAATTCTGAAAAATTTGCTGCAAAGTGCTGGTGTTACCGCGAGCCGAAAACACGATATTGGTCTGATCCCGAATGCCATTACATAATTGAACTGGCTCTTTGGCCGCTGTAGGGGTCGATGCAGAACCATGCGTGTTCGTACTATTCGCCGTCGAGGCAGTCCCCTGAGAGACGGTACACTGGAATGTGATATTTTTGACACGTACAGGTGCCTGTGAAAAGCTCATGGCATCCTGACCTGGTAACACATAGGTAATCGTAAAGTTGCTACCAAAGATAGGATCACGCAATGAGCCAGAAACGCTGAGCAGGCAGGTGCCAGCGGGCAGGCTTTTCGGCAAATAAATAGTGAAACCCAGATCGCTTTTGACAGTATTCCAATCCGTGACGGTCCTGGGTTTACCATCAGCTGGTCCCAGGTCGGTTGATTTAGCACCTGCCTGAACATGATCAGAGGCTTGATCACGGAAAATCTCACTCGGCTTACCACACCAACCCAATGATGACAATTGCACTGGAGCGGGGGTAGCAGCAGCGCTTGTATGGGCATTCCCACCATTGTTTGAATTGCTATCACTGATACAGGCACTGATAACCATACTAAAGAGGAAAAGCATACAGGCAAGAAAGATGAATGATTGTGGGCGTACATGTATACCAGCCACACCCCGACGAGGGCGCGGCACAAACCGATAAAAAAGAGACATCAGAAGCTCCTTAAAAGTATATATGCATTTTCGACAGCTCGATTCTTCCCTATCCACCACCTCAAGCCTCACTCAACATTTGTATGCTAAATATTCGGAATGAGAGTAAGCCTGTCACAAACATATTGTAATTCTCTACCATCCGGGGCAAACTTCTAAACATGCTATTTAAAAGCAATCGTAAACGCCGCCTGGACGCGGCTAGCTCCGCTGCCACTGGCTTAGCAATTCAACTTGATCAGTGGCGAGCAAGAGGGTGCGCCTGTCAGGCAGCTGCGCTCATACGATTGAACGGCATTGCCATTAATCTAGTCATGGCAATTTACGGGACAGAAAGAATCTATAACTGGTTCAGTATACTTTACACAACGAATGAAAACTATGAGATAGCTCGCATTATGGTACCAAAAGCCTCAAAACATAAAGAATATCTTCTTTTTATAGCAGCCCCAGGAGTACATAGAATGGACACGTTCAGACGGCAGGTATAATGATCTGGATGGTACGAAAGGAGGGCTTTACAGCGTTTTGATTTAATGCTACCATTACACTCTGCCGTCACGAGATTACTATCAGAGACTTATTTTTGTCTAAAAACACCTATGCCTACTACTGATAACGTGCGGGTAGTGTATTAAAAGCAAATTGAGACACTAGCTACAATAAACCAATCTCCCCAAAGGGGTGCTGCGTGTGAATGCAAAACAAATCTGGCAAACAGCAATAGAACGATTAAGGCCAAGGGTGAACTCTGCCGTTTTTACAACCTGGTTTCAAGGGACCTCAGCGCTCTCATTTCAAGACGGCGTTTTTATTATCCGCGTTCCAACCACCTTTGCAAAAGCACAGTTAGAAACACGCTTCCAGGAATTAATTCGTTCTACGCTGGTAGATATCACTGGTGGTCCAGTCGAAGTTCGCTTCGAAGTAACCAAAGAGCAGCCCGCCGCATCTGATAATGGGGCTGACTCAAATGCCTATCGCCCGGCCAAACGCACCTACCGCCTTTCGAAGGGACGCCTGTCAGCTCCACTGCGAGGGAAACGTGTGCCTCCGCCCGAAGCGGCCCCCACGATTAATTCTCTGGCGCCATCAACGCCACCGGAAACTGTTTATCGGCAGAAAAAAGAAGATTATGGGATTCCAGCACGCCCACCGGTAAACTACAAACAGGATCAGCCAGAGAAGCCAGCGCCTTCATCATATACGTCTTATGCAGAGGCAGCGGCCGCCCGTGAAGAGCCCATACACAAAGAAGCACCGCCGACAAAGGAATATAGTCCCACGCATGTCAGCGTCGAAGGGCTGCTGATGAATCCACGTTACACGTTTAGCTCGTTTATCGTGGGTAAATCCAATAAGCTGGCCCATGCGACCTCGCTGGCCGTAGCCGAGAATCCAGGGCGCATTTATAATCCCCTCTTCTTATATGGAGGCGTTGGCCTGGGCAAGACCCACCTGTTACATGCCATCGGACATGCAGGCGAGGATGCGGGACTAACCGTTCTTTATACAACCTCAGAGAAGTTTACCAACGAGATCATCAACGCGATCCGTTTTCAAAAGACGGAAGAGTTCCGCTCTAAGTATCGCCAGATCGATATACTGCTGGTCGATGATATTCAGTTCATTGCTGGCAAAGAATCAACTGAGGAAGAGTTCTTCCATACCTTTAATTCGCTCCACAATGCTAATAAGCAGATTGTGGTAACCAGCGACCGGCCGCCCAAGGCCATCAGTAGTCTGCAGGATCGCTTACGCTCACGCTTTGAATGGGGCTTGCTAGCGGATGTGCAGCCACCTGAATATGAGCATCGCCTGGCTATTCTACGCTCAAAATGCGATTCCTTACGCTTCACGGTACCCGCTGGCGTAATTGAATATATCGCGCGCCCGGTTTGCAGTAGCGTACGTGAGTTGGAAGGTGCACTCAATCGCGTTATTGCCTATGCAACATTGCATGACGCCCCGCTGACAGTCAGCCTGGCCGCACAGGCGCTGGAGCACATTTACGATAAGAAACCGCCGACGACCTCTAATCTAACGGTGAACGAAGTACTGGATGGTATCTGCCGCTATTACAACGTTAATCCAGAGCTGCTACGCGGCAAACAGCGCGATCGCGATATTGTCTGGCCGCGCCAGGTAGCGATGTACTTAATGCGCGAAGAGACGACCGCGTCCCTGCTACAGATTGGGACGGCCCTGGGTGGGCGCGATCATACAACCATTATGCATGGTTGGGAAAAAGTTCATGCTGAAATGGGTAATAATGATCTGGTGAAGCAAGAGATTGCTTCTGTGCTGGATTCTTTGCAGAATCATTCTTTCTAGATGTTTGTGGGCGTGCGCTGCGCGCCCGCATAGGTAGGAATGTAGGAGGGGAACGGTGCTGCGCACCGTTCCCCTCCTACATTCCTACCTATGCGGGCGGATGTTTTATGT
The DNA here is from genome assembly GCF_003967555.1 of Dictyobacter kobayashii. Taxonomy (GTDB): domain Bacteria; phylum Chloroflexota; class Ktedonobacteria; order Ktedonobacterales; family Ktedonobacteraceae; genus Dictyobacter; species Dictyobacter kobayashii. Next base: position 3,685,813 of record NZ_BIFS01000001.1, on the reverse strand, counting down.
GAAACGCTTCAGTGTCTCTTATTCTTAATGCGGCACAAAAATGGGCGCATTAAGAATAATGTCTCGGGCGCGTCAGCGCACGCATACAGGCAAAAGCAGCTGCTAAGCGTAGGAAACACCATGCCCGCCAGAAAATTAACTCCATACACCCCACAAAAAAACAGTGTATAATAAAACCAAAAACGAGTACCAGTCACCTTACTAGGAGCTACTTCGTATGCAGAAACAACAACACGCCAACTACGATCTGTTGGCGGTCTTCCCAGATGAGGCAAAAGCAGAAGCAGCCTCGGATAAGCTGAAAAAAGCCGGCTTTAACGCGGAAGAGATCCATCAACTCCCAGCTGGTAGCGTGGGGAGTGGTCAGTTCCGCGAGCATGGGCCCAACCAGGCCCGCGGCGATTTTTTCCTCCAAACACAACGTTCAGGTCCTAATCCGGCCATTATCGTGCTGTTCGCTGTTATCTGTTGTATCGTGGTCACCGGACTTACCTTTGCGACGACCTTTGCACTACCACATTTACCAGAACCAACCACGCTGATTGTAGGAGCCGCCCTCGGCCTGGTACTGGGTGCCATTCTGGGTTTATTACGGCGCGGCCGCGTCCGTGGTTCGATTGGGCAGCAGGCCCAGCCAGTGCCACCGCCAGCCGCACCCCGACAGGTACAGGGGAAATTGAATGTGATCGCGCTACGTTTTGATGATCCTGAAAATATTAGCCGCAACTCGCGAGCACGAGCCATTCTTCTCAATAACCAGGGTCGCATCGATCGCAGTGTCACCCGCCAGGAATAATGGCCCTCATTATAAAAACATCCCATTCCGCCGTGAATGGGATGTTTTTTTTCTATCTATAGTGATTGTTAGCTAAGGCACTAGTAAAATGTGTGACTCTTGGTTACAATAGATTTGGAAAGCTTAAGGCACAATCTTACTGTTCGTTAATGGAGAAATTATCCATGTCCAAGGATCAGTGGACTGTAACACGGTTCCAGGTAAGGCCGGAAGAAATCGTGCTTGATCGCACCAGGCTTCTTCCTCCCTACAAAGTTATTGTCCATGATGATGATTACAATGAAATGAACTATGTAATCTTCGCTCTCGTCCATGCAGTCAATAGCTTGACCGTTGCGGAAGCAGAGCGCATCATGTTGACAGCCCATCTAACCGGTCAGGCCATAGTTACTGTCTGCCCCCGGGAAGTTGCGGAATATTACCAGGAACGTTTATTAAGTTACAATCTCACAGCAACCATTGAGCCAGAATAAAGAGAAAAGCGACCGGCCGGTCGCTTTTCTCTTTATTCTGGCATGGATAATACTATTCAATTACCCTATTTTTACTCTAGGCAACCATTTTTCAGCGTCTTACGTATTATAGGCAGCAGCATAAACACAAGTGCCAGGTGAGATGTAAATCACAGGGTTAAGTGATCTATATTCCTACCAGTACCGAAGTACTTGTATATACATGCGCTATTGACGTCACTAACCCAAGAAGATAGAATGCTTAGTCGCTCGGATGTCACACCGTACAGTTAAATAAGCAGAGGCAAAGGGCCAACGCGAACTATAAAAGCGGTAGTACTGATTGCTTTATCTGAATAGCAATTTTGGTAGACGTTCGTTGAGATTAGCTGACACTGAAGGTGCCAGATGATGCTGTTTTATCACGCTCCATCAGGAGGGGAGAAATCATGGTTCACTTATGGGGTTCCAAGACCAAAGAAGAGACTGAGATCAGCAAATCAGCTCTAGGAGAATGTGCTGCCGGCGCCATTGCCGTCGTTATCAGCGGCGAAAAGCTTGACGCCAATCTTGTCTATCTTGGTTGCCAGATGGCAAAAGGAGCCAAACGTAAGGTCCATCTCGTTCATGTCATCGAAGTGCCACGTGCATTGCCACTGAAAGCCGTCCTCACTCAGGAATCCGAACGCGCAGACCAGATGCTCAGTTCAGCTATGGTAATTGCTGATCGCGTGGGTTGCGAAGCAGTTGCTGAAGTTGTGCAGGCGCGTGATGCGGGTCCCGCTATTGTCGATGAGGCGAGAGATCACAATTGTGGTTTGTTATTAATTGGCTTAATGCGCAATAATGGCAAGAGTCAAAGCGAGCTAAGCAAAACCGTTTCGTATGTACTGGCAAACGCACCCTGTCGCGTCTGGCTGGTACAAGATCCACCAACAGGCAATTCAACGCATTGATATAAATGTATCTCTAGGAGAGCTTTATCTTAAGAAGGAGTTCCACCTCATCATAGTTTGCAGTACAATCAATCTTAACAGAAAACTGAACCGAAGGGAATTCGGGCTTTTTCCTGATGGAACTGATACGTATATGGCTATGTATACGTATTACTAAGTGTAACTGCAATTTTAAACACATCTACCAGGCAGTGTGTCGGGGAGGAAATTATGATGAAAGACGACTCAAATACAAAGAGCCAGGCGGAACTCCCAACAAGAGATTATTATAAAGCGTTGCACCAGGCAGCGCTCACTATCTCGTCCAGCCTTGAACTTGATCAAGTTTTACAGAGCGTTGTGATCAGTATTACGGAAGCGATGCAGGTAAAAGCCTGTGGCCTGCGTCTACTAGACCAGGATACGGGACAGTTACAGCTGAGCGCGGTAAATGGATTAAGCAACGAGTATCTGTCCAAAGGACCTGTGAATGTTGTCAATAGCCCTATTGATAGTGAAGCACTCAAAGGTTCTCCCGTCTACATCCCTGATGTACGGACAGATGCTCGCTTTCAATATAAAGAAGCCGCTCGCCAGGAAGGTCTGGTCTCGGTGCTGTGTGTACCGCTGGAAGTTCATGGCAATGCCATTGGCGTAATGCGCGTCTATACCGATAGGCAGACTAATTTCTTGGAAGACGATATTCAATTTCTTTCGGTACTGGCTAGCCTGGCTGCCCTGGCAATTGAAAATGCTCGTCTATATGAGAATATCCGCAACTCTTACCATGGAGTCATGAATGCCTTCTGGGGCACCCATGTCTCCCTATAAGTAATGTATGCGGTTGCCTGTATTATGGTGCAATCCGTGTATTTGTGAGATAAGGTGAAGTGAATTGTGTGTAATCTCCAGCTCGTCGACCCGGTACCGGAAAGAGGCGAGCTGAGAGTGGTTTTTGGTAGCGTACCGCCAGGGTAGCAACATCTAATAATAGATGCGCAATACTCTCCGGTGTGCTATCGCCCGCCAGCGGAATGGTATCCAGACCCGTTCCACAGACCGCTGAATAAAGGAGTAGCTGGTGGGCGTTCACAGCTCCCTGCGCCCAACGCTGACCCAGTAATGCATCCTCTAAGACAGGAAGCATCAATCCATTATAACCACAGGTTGGCAAAGAAGTGCTTTTCAAGGCCGCAGTCAGGGCCGCCGCCACAGCCAGGGTTCCCGGCTCGCCGAATCGACCATAACCACATAATTCCATAGCATGCGCTATACTGACCTCGCCCATAGGAGCGGGAGAAAGATCAATGCCCTCAAACTGTACCCCAGCCTCACGGGCAATCTGTTGTCCCAGTGAAACGACTGGGCGTACCTTTTCTTCTAGCAAGTTGCCAACACTTTCAGTAATCTGGCGCAGATCCAATGGACGCTGGCCATCGGCCTGCAATGTCTGTAACGCCTCGGTAATTAAAGAGGCACCCTGCAAGCCACAGCCTAAACTGGTCGGCCCTGCATGATAGGCGGCAGGAAAGAAAGGGCTGCCGGGAGCGACGCAGGCCAGCATGGCAAAGCGAAAGTTGCCAAAGCCCTCCGGCGTTTCGTGCGCCAGACGCAACATAAGCTGCGCCACCGGCAGCGCGACCTCGGGGCGCATACCATGCTCAGGATCAGCCAGGCTTACAGTGGTGCTCATTGAATTGGTCGCGATCAAGATATCTCCTAGCAAACTTAAGCGCTCCAATGGAAAAGCTGGTCGAGAAGCAAAAGCGGTCCCCAGAGAACAATATTCTAAGCCTAGTTCGTTGAGCAGTAACTGCCGATCCTGGACATATTCCAGAATAGCCCTGGGCGACCAGTTGGCCAGATCATCTAAAAAAGGACGTGTGGAGAGGCGCAGCGTTTGCAGTTCATAGCCTGCGTCCTCATACCGGACACGTGCCTGTTGGAGTATCTGGCGGGCTTCTACGAACGTTTGATGAGCAATTGGATGGGATGCTGCTATACCCAGCGTAATAGTTCGTATGGTTGGTAAAGACATGTTATTCCTCGCTTCTAAGCGCTATCTCACCTACCAGGGCATTATAGCATTCTAATTATTAGCAACCTGACTTAATTGTAATTTACAACCCGATATTCTCAAAAACACTCCAAACACCATCCAATCCTTGTTTGACATAATATATTTTATTATGTCAAAATATACGAATAGTCAAACATATTAATACCGGAAATAGAGTACTACTTGAACGGAGGACACTGATGTTCCACCAAATACTCGCCCCGGTCGCAGGGAACCTCTTTCTCTCACTCATTGTTGGCTTTATTCCTATTATTGTCGTCCTAATATTGTTAGGCATTGTACGTCGTCCTGCCTGGCAAGCTGCACTGGCAGGTTTGATTATCGGGCTGATCATTGCTATTTGGATATGGCAGATGCCTGTACAACAGGCCGCCAGCGCGACCTTGAACGGCATGCTATTCGCGCTGATTCCTGTGATGTGGATCGTCTGGAACGCCATGTGGCTCTACAATATCGCGGTGCGTTCGGGCAAGTTTGAACTATTCAGGCGCTGGATGGTATATAATGTGCCGCCCGATAAGCGTATTTTGCTCTTGATCATTGGCTTCAGCTTTGGGGCACTCATGGAAGGGGTAGCTGGCTTTGGAACCCCGGTAGCCATTGGAAGCGCTTTATTGATCGCGCTCGGCTTCCCAGCTCTTGAGGCGGTTACTCTGACATTGATCTTTAATACGACACCAGTTGCCTTTGGCGCCCTGGGTGTCCCAATTACCACCCTGGCCAGCGTGACCGGTCTGCATGCAGGCACGCTAGGAGCAATGGTCGGTCGCCAACTCCCTATCTTCGGTCTGGTTTTACCTTTCTATGCCATGGTGATCTTCACCGGATTTCGCAGCCTGCGCACAATCTGGCCCGTTGCGCTAGTAGCCGGACTCTCATTTGCATTGATGCAGTTTACAGTCTCTAATTTTGTGGGACCAGAGCTGCCAGATGTGCTAGCCTCGCTCTTCTCGCTCATCTGTGTCATTTTGTTTGTGCAGGTCTGGAAACCACGCGACATGGAACTTTATCGCGCAACCTTTGCACCTGTGGTTGAGAGAACCACAGTCAGTGGCAATGCAGCGGTACTGGAGGCGGGATCAGCAAGAGTAGAGTCGGGAGACGATCAAGCTGCCAGTGAGACCAGCAGCAACCCACAAAAACCCAATCTGGGAGAAGCAATCCTGGCCTGGTTACCCTGGTTACTGGTGAGCGTAATAGTGATTATCTGGACCTTTCTCAAAGTGCCGGCCTTCGGTGCCCAATCCATCCACTGGCCCGGCCTGGATAAGCAGATCTATCTAACGCTCTATAATAAACCCTATGCAGCTGTCTACGCTTTCCAACCATTGGGAACAGGGACAGCAATTTTGCTGGCAGTGATTATCACAGCGATCGCGATGATCATGGCTGGATCGAGCGTCAGCATTATCTGGCTAGCCCTGGTCGACACCTGGCGACAGCTGCGCTTTCCAATCCTGACAGTAATGCTGATCATCGGACTGGCTTACCTGTATAACTACTCAGGCATGGCATATACACTGGGCCTGGCAATCTCTAAAGTAGGAGGGATCTTCCCCTTCTTCTCAGTCTTCCTCGGCTGGATCGCCTGCTTTTTAAGTGGCAGTGATACCTCCAGCAACGCGCTCTTCGGCAACCTGCAGGTAGTAGCCGCACGTCAACTGAATCTCAGCCCGGTCCTGATGGCTGCCAGTAATAGCAGTGGCGCGGTTATGTCTAAGATGATCAGCCCCCAGAATGTCAGTACCGGCGTCTCTACGACAGAATTGAACGGGAAAGAGGGCTTGATTATCCGCCGTACCTTTTTCCACAGTATTATATTGGCCACAATCCTGGGCATCATCGTGATGATACAACAGTATCTTATCCCGGGCATCATCCCCCACTAAGAGCATACATTTCGCGCAAATGGCGCTCAAAAAAATTATATGCAGGTTGCAGAACGTGCGCGACCGCGCACGTTCTGCAACCTGCATATAAAACAATAGCTCGGGCGCGACAGCGCACGCACACAGAGGAGCAACTTGCGATCACCACAGAAAAAACCAGAACTCCTCATTCCCTTGACGAAATTATGTTCGTACCGTACACTTTCAGCAAGCCGAGCAAATAAGGGGGGAGTGTACATTAATGCAAATTCATAAGGCAGATCAGAATGAGTCAAAAGAGGCCAGACAGCGCCAGGAGTGTTTTCTTTGTACGCTTGACCCTAAACAGCCTTGCCATACACCACAACTTTCGGGACACTTTGTTAGTGCCCAGGAGCGACAATATCAAGGTGAACGTGTCTCTATTATCGTGATAGATACCGGCACCGAGCGCGTTGAAATACAATTAGAAGACCATTATTACCGCAGCTTGATCAAGGAGATTAAGGCTCGCAGCAGCAATATTGCTCCTTATACATTGAAGCTCCAGATCTACCATTTGCCAAACGAGCCTGTGGTCATTGAATATAAAAATGGCAGGCGCCCGCGCTATATAGGTAATTCCTACACCCTGGCCGTACTGGAAACCGACATACTCCTGAATATCACGGACCTCAACCAGGCCGAATATTGTACGCGCCAGTATTTATTGAATCGGCTTATTCCATCGTCAGCTACCGAAGCCACTATTCGCGGAAATATCGTCCATTATTGCTTTAAAGAGCTACTTAAAGAGCATGATCGTGGCACCTTTAGAGAGACGGCCCAGGATACCGCAACACCAACTACGGAAACGCCGTTGCAGGTTATGCAGCGCCACCTCGATCAGGCTATTGAACTCAATAATATCGATATTGCCCTGGCCGATGTATCGGTTGAGACGATGCGTTCCGAGGTACAACCACACCTGGAAAGCCTGGCCCACTGGTATGAGAGTGAAAGCAATACGCTCTGGACCCTGCCAGGGGTAATCGCGGATGATCAGCAGGCAAGCGTAGATAACCAGGTGCGCGCCGAGACTTTCTTGCTGGCCCCTGAAATTGGGCTGCGTGGCCGATTGGACCTTTTCTGGCAACAGGCCGGCCAGCAACGACTGCTGGAGCTAAAGACGGGCGGAGCCAGTGGAGAACTACCAAAACGTGATCATCGCTGGCAGGTCCTGGGCTATCATGCGCTATTAGCGGTACGGCGGCAATCCAAAATGAAACGCGCCTTTGCGACCTTGCTGTATAGCGGCACACCCGGCAAGGCTCAGGCCTTTGGCATCCGGGCCAGCATCCGCGAAATTCAACGCGTCAACGAGACACGCAATATTTTGATCCTGAACCGCGTTACCGGTGTCCCCTCGGCCCCCCAGGGCCCTCACGCTGCAGTAAATGCGCCATGCTCGAACACTGTCAGACGGTCTCAACCCTGCTGAATTGGCAACCACCAGAGCTGCTCGAACAAAAACCAGTTGAGCAAGAGGCTATAGCATCTCAGCCAGAGGAAGAGGAAGAGGAAAACCAATCCTTACCAGAAAAGGTCCAGCAGCTTAACCCCGGTACTGAGCGCGAGTTTTTTGCCCGCTACTATCATCTGCTACAGATTGAAGGCCGGGCAGGTGAGCAACAGCAGGCACAACTCTGGCTCACGCCAGTAGAAGAACGCATCGAGCGCGGCAGCGCTATCCTGGGACTGGAGCCCTCGGCCAACCAGCTATCCAGAGCGATGGCTGGACACAGACCTTTAGCTGTACAAATACGTCTGAGCTGCGCGAAGGAGATGAGATTCTCCTCAGCGATGGTAATCCAATCGCTGGCGAGGTGGTCAGTGGTACGATTACAGCGATCAGTGCCGAAGCGGTAACCATCTGGACACGCGAGTTGATCGCGCAACCGCAGCTGCTCGACCGCTATGATAACGACCTGGTACACGTTCGTACCCTGCAAAATCTCATTCGCTGGCATCACGTACCTGCACATATACAGGATCTGGTGGCAGGCAAGATTCGGCCACGCTTTATCCATGAAGAGATTACAGGCCGGGCCGATTTCAATCGTGAGCAAAACCTGGCCATCTTGAGAGCCCTGCAAATGAAAGATTATCTGCTCATTCATGGCCCTCCAGGCACGGGCAAGACCAGTGTGATCGCTGAGATTGTAAAGCGCCTGACAGATCAGGGTCAACGCGTCTTGCTGGCAGCCTTCACCAATCAGGCCGTCGACAATATGCTGAAACGACTGGTGCGCGAGGGTTTTACCCAATTTTTACGCCTGGGTAGCGAGCGCAGTGTGCATGAAGCAATTAAGCCCTGGTTACTCAAAGAACAACTCAATAACACCCGGCAGGCCCTGGCAAATGGGCAAGTATTAAAAGATGATCCATTTCATCCAGACAAATCCTATCAAGATCTTGTCTTTGATAAATTGTACACCACGCCTGTGGTAGCCTCTACCACAGCTACCTGGTCATCAGATAAATACGCGCCAAATACAGCCAGAAATAGTGATCACCCACAAACTAATGCAGGCTTTATCTTCGATGTAGCCATTATTGATGAAGCGGGCCAGCTCACAATCCCAGCGATCCTGGGCGCCCTGCGCTTTGCCCGGCGCTTTATACTGGTGGGAGATGAAAAACAGCTACCGCCCCTTGTCCTCAGCCAGGAAGCAGCCGCGGCCGGACTCGCGGATTCGCTGTTCAGCTTTTTAAAACAACGTGACGAGGAGTATATGGAGCAACATCCGCTCGATGTCAGCGCCTGCGTACCTCTCTTAACCCAATATCGCATGAATAAGTGGATCTCACACTTCTCATCCACGGTCTTCTACGATCAGAAACTATTGGCACATGCCTCAATTGCTAATCGCCGCCTTATCTATCCACAGATACCCGGGCGCGTCCAGCCCAAACAGGCAGAGCCAGAGGCCGTGCGCAAAGCCCTCGACCCTAAATTCCCATTGGTCTTCTGGGACGTACGCGATGAGCAGGCAAACGCCGCTTCCAAACAAAACAATACTGAAGCCCGCGCGATACGTGAACTGGTCGCCGGCTTGCTGGCACGTGGCATTCAACCCCAGGACATTGGTATTATCGCGCCATATCGCGCTCAGGTCGCCAATATTCGTCGTCACCTGTTCACTAACGATCCGGCTAGCAACTGGCAGGCCCTCTCAACAGACACCTTATTGAGCGTTGATACCGTAGATCGTTTTCAGGGGGGTGAACGCCTGGTCATTCTAATGTCTTTCGCCACCAGTCAGGAACCAGAGCTTGAAAGTCAGCGACGCAACTTTCTGGTCAACCCACACCGCCTGAATGTGGCGCTGACCCGCGCGCAACGCAAACTCATCCTGGTAGGCAGTGTTCCCGCCCTGGAACACCTACCCACGTTTTCGCGCCTGATCACCTACTGTAAAAGCATGAATACGCTACTGGCAGAACCAGTCGCCATTCCAGTGCAAGCGCATTGAAAATAGACGAATGGGAAATGGGATAGCTGCTAGAGAGATTGCAGATCGACCAGTCCTTTTTTCATGGCATAAATGACCAGTTGGGAACGATCATAAATAGCCAGCTTATGATAGATGTTGCTGATATGATTGCGCACCGTCTTCTCGCTCACCTTTAAGAGGCGTGCGATCTCTTTGACGACTAAACCCTGCGCGATCAAAATGAGCAACTCACGCTCGCGCGCGGTTAAGCCATCATCCTGATACATCGACTCATCCGCCTGATTGCTTTGTGCCTGGTAGGAGAGAACGGCCGGCATAGAGACAGGCATAGGGATAACTGCTTTGAGGCTTGTCCCTTGTCGGGGTGTACTCTCAATGGTGATACGCCCCCCAATAGCAACACACGCTCACGCAGGCCGTTTAATCCCTGGTGCCAGCCATGGGTAGAGCCCACCGTGGTAACAGTTGCAGACATCCCACCCCATCATCACCGACATGTATGTGTAAGCAGCCCTCAGCTTCATACAGACTGACGACAACTGCCGTGGCGGCCGCATGCTTACAAATGTTGATGATAGCCTCACGCAGAACATAATAGAGATTTGAGGCGTATTCAGTCGGCAACTGGGTAGGCCAGTCATTACACTCAAAGGTTACTTTATAACCAGCATCTTGCATACTTTTTAACATTGCCAGCACAGACTCGACAAAATCGAAATTTCCCATGGCATTTGTACGCAGGCCGCTTAATGTCTGGCGTAATGTCAGCAGGCTATTGCGAGCCAGGGCATGCCAGTTCTCAATATTCTCGCTCAGCTCATGCTCAAAAAACTGCTGGGAACGGAATTGCTCAAGATCGGTTACCAGGGCGGTCAGGGACTGCACAACCCCATCGTGTAATTCGCGCGCGAGGCGCCGACGCTCCTCATGTTGTGTCACATGAGTATCGGAAGCTTCAACAATATTCAGCATCTTTTTTCCTTCCTTCCTCCGCTTACCACATCGCTAAAATGGTGAATAACTGCAGGGCAAGATGCATCTGGTTGCTTCTGGCTCGTGAGAGATTTTGAGCCTGTAGGAGAGGGCCGTAACGCCTGGGGAATGCAATCTTCCACCTACCACAAGCAAGCCCAATCACCAGAGTGCCAGCCAATAGATTAATACATATAATAATCTATATGTATATTATAGTAGCTGGTGGCCATGAAACTGGCGAATTTCATATTAGCCCATGACAAATATCCTAATCCATCTCACATCATGACAACAAATTCCTGAGAGGGTCCAGGGCTTTTTCATGTTCCTCTTTGGCGCCTGCGGCGCCGGGCTGGGAGTGTGGAGAGAGTGTGGTGAGCGGCTGCGGCCACCCACCACACTCTCTCCACACATGAAAGAAGGTCCATCGCATTGCTTGCTCGTGATCTCCCTGCGATCTCGGGACGACCATGAAAAAGCCCTGGCTGATAACTGATGCACTTTGACAAGTACTTTCTGTTCGGTATATATTACAGTGAGGCATAATCCTACTAAATTACTCGGATTAAGAGAGCAACAGGAAGCCCTCGCATATAGTTGAAAACGTATGAAGATGTGTGTTAAAGCGGGCGATCTATTACAAACAGATTTGGGTGCGCAAGCTCTGTTCTCTCAGCATAGATGTGGGAATACAGCAAACACTCTATTGCGTGGGGTCCTGTTCCTGGCTTGAGCATACTATGAGATCACCCATGCGATGCGTATATTTTTCATCGCGATCTCAACACTTTCATACGTTTGGAAAGGCAGCCACACAAAATGGCAGAAATTAATGAAGCAGAACTCATGGACGCGCTTCGTGAGTGTTACGATCCAGAGATACCAGTCAATATCGTCGACCTCGGCCTGGTCTACGGATTGGATATCAACAATGAGGCCGGCAACGTCGACGTCTCAATGACCCTGACGGCTATGGGATGTCCTATGGCTGGCGAGGTTATGTCTGAAGTCGAGATGCGTGTATTACAGGTAGAAAACGTTAAGAGCTGTAAAGTTGAGTTAACGTTTGATCCACCCTGGTCGCCAGATCGTATGACTGAAGATGCTAAATGGGAACTAGGTATGATGTAAACGGGCTATTAATAACATAAAGAAACACGCACAAGTTACGATATAAACATTGGTGCGTGTTTCTTTATGTATAAAGCATTTTTATGCGTTCCAGATGCGCTATTATGTGGTTCTCTGTACAATATCGGTAGGAGGATGATGATGGGATTTGAGGTAAAGTCTGACACAGAACTACGCAAGACAAAATTCAGTCATAAAGTTTCTAAGGGAAGATTAGTTATTGGTCTGGCGTTGCTTATGCTGGTAAGTTGTAGTGTGCTTATAGGTTATAAGACGGTTTACCAGCCTTATATGCGAGGTATGTATAGTACGGCAACGGTTGAGGCCAGAATTCAAATGACGGCTCAGGTCAAGGCCACCCACGCCGCACAGTTTTCGGCCACCCTGACGGCCCAGACCATAGCTACCGCTACCTCGGTCGCCCGCCATCAAAAAAACTTTGACGAAATCACTAGCACTTTTCCGGATATCAATGATGACCTCCATACTCCAGATACGTATAACTGGGATACTGGGTCAGGCTGCTCGTTCGTAAATTCCTCTTACAGCTCCGTTGTCTCTCAGAGAGGCTTTTTTTTACCCTGTATCGCGAAAAAGACACAATTACAGAATTTTGTTTACCAGGTAGATATGAAAATCATCACCGGCGACGCAGGTGGGCTGATAATCCGGGCCCGTGAAGACAACTCACGGTCCTATATCTTTGTAGTAGGCCAGGATGGGAGCTATAGCATCTATTATTATTCTGGCGATGATCGGAAGGCCGCTCAAACATTATCCGATGGATATAGTAACCAGATCAATACAGGCTATAAACAAGTAAATACTATAGGAGTGCTCGCCAGTGGTAGCTCGCTAGATTTTTACATCAATAAGAAATACGTTACCAGTGTCATTGACAACACGCTGAGTAACGGACAAATTGGTGTACTGGCCAACAGCTACAAAAATCCTACAGAGGTTTTCTACTCGCATGCCAGAATTTGGAAACTCTAGGACTGAATTCATGATAGGAGGGTCGCTCATGCAAAATTGTCCTAACTGCGAAAAGCTGCTATCACCAGGAATGACACGCTGCCCCTACTGCCGTTATGAGCTCCCAATGCCAGCCGCAGAAGACTCCTATCATATATATTATACTGGCGCTGCACAGGCAACTCGGGGCCATGCCTCTTATAATAAGAACGGATCTGAGCCATATGGCGGGCAAAAAACACTTCAAAGCCAGCGCTATGTGGTCTCAGTCGCTACAGCCCCAACCGCACAAGCCCACATGTCACAACAATCTAACACCCTCTCCGGTATTATACTTGGAGCCATCGTGCTCCTGGTGCTGTTATTAATAGCCAGTGGTGTCAGTTTGCTCTACTATGCCACGGTAACACATCCAATCCAACTACATACCCAGGCCACCGCAACTGCCAGAGCAGTACATGTTGCCAATGTACAGAGCAGCGCGACGGCCAGGACGCAGGCCACCCAATCAGCCATCAACCAGAAATGGGCCAGGGCAACGGTCGCGGCCCAGGCCACAGCACAGGCAAAAGCCACCGCTATCGCGCTGAAAAATATCTATGTGCAGAGTACCAGTGGACAGCCGGTCATCGACTCATCACTACTAGTACAAACAAGCCAGAAATGGGACATTTATCCAACCAAAGATGGAGGAGGATGTGCCTTTACAGATGGTGCACTGCATAGTAGTGTCTTCCAGAATGGCTTCTATGCCCCTTGTATCGCCCATGCCACCCACTTTCAAAATTTTGCCCTGGAAGTTCAGATGACTATTTTGCAGGGAGACGAGGGTGGCATTATTTTCCGCTCCAACAACCATGATAAAAACTTCTATAGTTTCCGCCTTAAAACCGATGGTACCTATGGCCTTATTTTAACCAGAAATGATGGGCATACAATCCCACTGGTATATGATAAAAGCAAGCTAATTAGAACCGGAGCCGATCAGACGAATACACTGACAATTATTGCTCGCGGCGACAATATTTACCTCTACATCAATAAACAGTATGTAGGTAGTGCCAGTGATGACACGTATGAAGCTGGAACCATTGGAGTCATAGCCTTAGCGCTAAATCATGGAACCACTGTGGCCTTTAATAATCTCCGTGTCTGGCAGTTATAACCAGATGCAGGTCAGTTGATCAGATAACGTGCAATTCATGGCCTATAGAGAATAGTACTATACCCAGATAGCTTACCTGGTACATATATTGGTAAATAGGCAATAGCTCATATAAAATAGAATTATCGACTTCTGACACAGCAAAGCGGAGAAAACAATAATGAACTGTCACGCATGTGGATTATATCTACCGAATCCGGTCTACCAATGCCCCCGTTGTGGCCAGCCAGTAGTAGCGGCTCCAGCACCCACAGTAGCCCATCAAAAAGAAGCAGCATCCACAGAGCGAACACCATCAGATAATCGATCTGCCTCATCATATGCAGCAGGCAGGCAACCTATTAGTGCTCCTTTGCGACCACCCGCCAAAACGATTTTTCGCCGTCCACAGATTCAAGCAGCAGCCAGCGATTCCAGACCAGATCAGCAGCGTGATAATGGCACAAACGCACCCTCCAGCGCAGCTTCTGGCTTTGCACCAGGGCCAATGCAAGCTGAAAATTTTCAGCCAGCTATGCCAACCGCTGCTCCCCCTATGACACAGACACCATTACCATCACCACAACTACCATCAGGCCAGTCTTTTAATTACGGGGCATTTGTAGCTAATACCGCCACACCACAACCTGCCCGGATGCCCACCTGGAATGCCAGCCAGCCATTACAATCCTCACCAGCTCCTACATGGAATGTTAGCCAACCTCTACAGTCCTCACCAACGCCTGGCTGGAGATTGAGTCAACCTTTACAATCTTCACCGGTAGCCGGTACGGTACGTCGGGGCCAATTTGTTAATTCACGCTCACGCTCAAACAGGAACCGCAGAAAGCTGCTCATTGGTGGAGGCATCGGCATCTGTATCCTGCTGCTAGCCACACTAGGTGGCTATCTGTTTCTTCAGAGTTCAAATCAAACGCTTGTCTTACAGCAGGCAATTGTATATCCAACGCCAGTACCAACGCCACCAGCACTGAACATTAATGATCCACACGAGCTCTATCAACAGGCACTGGCCCGCAAACCGCTATTCATAGATAGCCTGAACGCACAGAGTAACTACGATTGGGAAGCCATCAATACAAATGGTATCTGCACTTTTCAAGATCAGACGCTGCACGCTACCAGCGTACAGGGAGATCAAGCTGTGCTCTGCTTAGAGCAGGCTCTGCAGTTTAATAACATTGCTTTCCAGGCCCAGGTGACAGTTCACCAGGGTGATACGGCCGGACTGGCTATTCGCGCTAACAAATCGGGCAATCAATTATACCTGTTCGGCATCACCACCACGGGTCGCTATATGCTGGCCAGCGCGCAACAAAAAACTGGAGATCAGACACAGGTAATCGCGGGCAGCCTCAGCACGGCCATCAAGCAGGGACTCAATCAAACCAATCAGTTAACAATCATTGCCCGCCAGCATACTTTTTATCTCTATGTCAACGGACAATATTTAACGAAAGTCAATGATGCCACCGCCACTACAGGCCAGGTCGGCGTCTTCTCTGGGGACACCCAGCAAAATATACCAGACGCAACCTTCAGCCAGGCCAAAGTCTGGGGCGTTTGAGTCTCAGAACCAGTCTATGCAAGGGCATTGATAGTATCCTTATCCAGAAAGCTGAATATTCTCACAAAGAGAGTCGAGCCGTATGTCAAAGATAGAGACACAGCACACGCGACTTCAAGCGCCTATATCCGCCGACACACAAGAAGAAAAACTGACTCCAACGGCGCCACTTAAACCAATCTGGCCACCACCGCCTCGTCCAAGGAAGCGGCGCTCAATCTTAAAAATGCTTAGCTCGCTGCTAGCAATCATTCTTTGCGCGCTGTTAATGCTCAGTGCGATAGGCCTGCTGTTGTTCACCACCACTACCCATTACGGGACCTCGATACGCCATACTGCGACGGTAGAGGCACAACAAACAAGTAGTGTACAGACAACAGCCCGGGTCCAGGCACAGGGGACCGCGCAATACTTTCAAACCGCCCAGACTCAGATTGAAGCGACGGCGACAGCCGAGGGCAATCAGTCCGCCATCGCCACCCAGACCGTGACCGACGCGACCGCAACGGCTACGGCAGGCGAGAACCTTTATCAGACCTGGACAGCAGGCAAACCATTTATTGATGATGCCATGACAGACAATAGCGGAAGTAGCAAATGGGATAGCGGCGGACCAGATACAAATACTGGCTGCATCTTTGCTGATAATGCCTACCACGCCAGAGAGGCTCAGCTAACATATTTACAGCCTTGTATTGGTCAGGGCACAAATGTAGCAGAGCTGGCTTATCAGGCTAATGTTACCCTTCTGAAGGGGAAACAAGGGCAGGCAGGCTTGCTCTTTCGTGTAGATAGCACTAACAACTCCTACTATTTCTTTCACATCGGCAGCGACGGATCATATGCGCTCGACCTCTACGATGGAACGAATGGGGGCAACACGCTTTTACAGGGTAGCAGTGATAGCATCAATCCTGGTTTTAATCAGGTAAACCAGCTCATGATTTTAGCTGATAAAACGAACTTAAGCATACTTGCTAATGGTCATTATCTTGGCACTGCCTCGGATAGTAACCTGCAAACAGGCAAAATCGGCGTCGGGGTGATCGATAATGGTACGCCCGTGGATGCGACATTTACCAATGTGCAGGTCTGGAAATATGAGGAAAATAGGCTGCCCTAAGTACATGTGCTTTCGACGTTCGCATGCTGACGACGAGCCATGTAGCTGGCACATGAACCAATAGCATAGGTAGCCAATACTAACAACAACGGCTCAATGGGAGCCCGAAAACGTGGAACGCCATAGAAGGCCACACTCTGCCCAATCGTGACCAGCAAAAGCATATAAACCAGCAGCAGGTCGCGCCAGTAGCGTCTGCTTGTAATCAGACCCCAGGCAGCCAGCAGAAAAATAGGGATCGGCACCACATTCATCAATATCAGAACGATACGGCTCGAAAGCTGGTCCGGGAAACGATCTGTAGGCAGATCAGCTTCGTGAACGGCCGGTACCCACAGATTAACCGCGTGGGCAGTCAGCAACGCAGGCATTTCATTCAGATGAGTCTGCATCCACTGCAAGGATTTCTCTTTATATAGATCCTCACGCCCCACCTCACAACGTGCATCACAGGTGTAAAGAGGAAAGGCATCCGCTACTTGAGGGACAGAGCGCAAGGGATTCAGCCAGGTCATCTGGTCCCACGGCTTATGGGCCACCTGATCATTATATGAACCCAGAAGCACCGTTCCATCACCCGTGGCAACGGGTAAAAATCGCTGCGCCACCAGGTAGTTGCGCCACGCCCAGGGCGCAATCAAGAGCAGGGCAAGCAGCGGCACAAATATGCCCAGGCGCAATACCAGCCGCCAGTTAAAGATTTTCTGCCAGCCCAGTATCAGCAACCAGGCTACAAATAAAACGACCATCAACAATCCATTAGGTCGCGTAAGGGACAGCAGGCCGAGTAGACCAGCAGCCAGCAATGCCAGGCCCACGCTCCGCTGATGCTTATGCTGCAAGCGATAAAGGACATAACATAGAGCCGTCAAGAAAAAAGTATACAGGGTCTCAGAATAGAGCCAACCGGTATAAATATAGAGACCTGGATAGAGAGCCGCGCTAATACCAGCCAGCAACGCCAGGCGCGCATTCAAAAGCTCGCGCACCCAGAGGTAGATGATGACGCAGGTAGTAGCATCCAGGACACAGAGAAAGAGGCGCGCGAACAGATCACTGGGACCAAATATTAATGAGAGGAGGCCGATCAAAACAGGCCAGAGCGGAGCACGACCAACGGTTGGAATATTCCCATGCAGGCAAAAACAATGCGCCTGTACAAAGTGTAAACCAATATCTCGATACTGCTGAGAGTCGTGTAGCGGTAGATAATGCGCAGCGACCGTCAGATTATAAACCACACGCACCAGCAGGGCCAGCACAAAAACAGCAGCGGCAAAGCGATCCATCCGTAAACGCATTAGCATCTCAAATCTCTACATGATTACATACCGAAAAAACAAACCCTGGACCGGGCAGCCCCATAGACATTGTAACATCTTTCACTGTAGCAGAGTAACGCATCTGAAAGGTTGACAAATCATAAAGCCACTGCTATGCTGAAACCAATATAAAAAATGGGCAATGAACGGGACAAGTAGCTCTTAGCATAAAGAGACAGAGAACTGCGGGCTGGTGCGACGCAGGCTATGCGAGAGGGAAATCCACCCGGGAGCCTACGCGCTAAGCGTCAACGGTAGCCTCCGTTATCAGGCGATAATGAGTTCCAATGTTTGCGCTATCAGGCATTGGGAGAAGTAAGGTGGCACCACGATTCTGCGCATTTCGCGTCGTCGTCCTTGAGTAAGGACACGGCGTTTTTTATTGCCCATTGCGTGGTCCACAGACACAGTGGAGGCACGCGGGGAAAGAGGAGAAAAAATAGTATGCTTGATCTTGCATTTATTCGCAGCAATCCAGAGGCCGTGAAAGAAGCGGCACTACTAAAAAACAATTCGATCGATGTTGATGCTTTACTGGCAATAGATCAACAGGTTGTCGCCCTCCAGCATGAGGTAGAGGAGGCGCGCGCCAAACAGAATCAGCTCTCAAAGGGTATTCAGCAAGCCGCCAAAGAAAAGAATGCCGAGCTACGCAATAATTTAATTGCGGAAGGCAAAAAGCTGGCTGAATTTATTAAAGCCAAAGAGCCAGAGCTTAATCAACTGACCGAAGAACGCTATAATCTGCTCCTGATGGTACCCAATATCCCAGATCCCAGCACCCCGGTTGGCAAAGACGAGGACGACAATGTTCCATTCAAATACTGGGGAGAGGCCCCAAAGTTCGATTTCCAGGCCCTGGATCATTATGATCTGATGCTCAAGCACAATCTGGTTGACATCGAGCGGGCCGTGAAAGTGGCTGGCTCGCGCAGCTATGTTCTGCGTGGAGACGCTGCTCGCCTGGAACTGGCCCTGATCAATTTCGCGATGGACAAGATGTCGCGCAAGGGCTTTACACCTTTGATTGTGCCCTCGATGGCCCGCGACTTCGCTTTTGTCGGCAATGGACAGTTCCCCAAGGGTCGGGATCAGGTTTATGAGATTAAAGATCAAGATCTCTTCCTGGTCGGGACAGCGGAAGTATCGATCACAGGTATGTACAAAGACGAGATCCTGAAGGGCGAGGAGTTGCCACTGAAGTTTGTCGGCTATAGCCCCTGTTTTCGCCAGGAGGCCGGAACATACGGCAAAGATACACGCGGAGTTTTCCGCATTCACCAGTTTAATAAGGTAGAGCAATATATTATCTGCAAAGCTAACCATGAGGAGTCGGTCTTCTGGTTCGAGCAGTTGTTACAAAATGCCGAGGAATTGATCCAGGAACTTGAACTGCCGTATCGAGTCGTCAACGTATGTACCGGCGACATGGGTGATGGCAAAGTTGGCATGTATGATATAGAATGTTGGGTACCGAGCGAAAAACGTTATCGTGAAACCCACTCGTGCTCGTATCTGCATGATTGGCAGGCCCGCCGTGCCAATCTGCGCTATCGTGATGAGGAAGGCAAAGTAAAATTCGTTCATACCTTGAATAATACAGCCATTGCCTCGCCACGCATTCTGATACCTCTGCTGGAGACACACCAGCAAGAGGATGGAAGCATTCGCATTCCTGAGGCACTACGTCCATTCATGGGCGGGCAGGAGTATATTGGCCGCTAGCTCAATATGCCTGGCATGATACCTGACGGGTGGCTCTCATGGCAGAGAGCCACCCGTCGTCCGACCGATTAGCCGCGTTCATAATAGCAGAGAGAAAGGCAACAAGCAGGTGATGGAACCAATCAACGTTTTTGATTATGAGCAACTGGCTCAAAAACGTATGCCCGCGGTAATTTGGGATCACATTCAGGGCGGTAGCGAGGATGAAGTGACCTTGCACGCTAACCGTCAGGCCTTTGAACGTCTACGCTTACGTCCAAGGGTTCTGGTCGATGTCAGTGCTATCGAAACCCATACCACGGTGCTTGGTACACCCATTCACATGCCGATTATCGTTGGACCAACGGCTGGCCATATGCTGGTTCATCCAGAAGGTGAGTGCGCAACCGCCCAGGCAGCTGAGCAAGCTGGCACCATCATGATCGTCAGCGGATTTTCCTCACGCTCAATCGAGGAGATTCATGCCAGCACCCAGGGTCCACTCTGGCTACAACTTTATAGTTACCACAGTCTAGAGGTAACCGGACAATTTGTCCAACGGGCTGAAGCGGCCGGTTATCAAGCGATTGTGCTAACCGTTGATACCGCGCACCTGGGGAAACGCGAGCAAGATATACGCAACAATTTTCAGCGCTCCCGTTTTGTGCCGCTAGCGAATTTTGTTGATAATGATGTTAGTGAGACCCCTTTACGCCATCTGGTTGACACCTGGGAGACGGTAGACTGGCTGCGTACGATTACACGGCTCCCCATTATACTCAAAGGCATCTTGACGCCAGAAGACGCTCTGCTAGCCCTGCAGCATGGTGTCGCAGGCATTGTGGTTTCCAATCATGGCGGACGCCAGTTGGATGGCACCATTTCCAGCATTGAAGCCCTGCCAGAGATCGTGCAGGCCGTCAACGGCGGCTGCGAAATCTATCTGGATAGTGGTATCCGACGCGGCACCGATATCCTGAAAGCTCTGGCCCTGGGCGCCCGAGCCGTTCTGATTGGTCGCCCTATTTTCTGGGGGCTGGCCGTCAATGGAGCTCCCGGCGTTCATCATATTCTGGACCTGCTACATGCCGAACTTACAATGTCGATGGCACTGGCCGGACAACCTACCCTATCTAGCCTTGAGCCATCCCTGATCAAACGGCCCGATCAACGGATGTGATGTTAAATTTAAAATGGGAGCATCATAATAGCTAGCTATTACGCCTGATTTTTTGGCGGCAACAAAATGATCTCCCCGGTGACCGTTTGAGCTTCATCATCTATCAGGAGCTGGCCAATACTACAGGTAGGTTGACGCCGCCGATCGGTAGCGCTACCAGGATTAAATAGGAGCTGGCCATTGTGTTCCTGATTATAGGGATTATGGCTATGTCCAAACACGACAACGCGCGCCTCGGGAAATTCGCGCCGCGCTGTACGCGCATATGAACTGGCATCTCCCAGAATATGGACAATACCAATACGATAGTTCCCGACTTTAATCTCTTTTTTAATGGGCAGTTTCATCACAACTTCTTCACGCTCAACATTTCCCTGCACCGCCACCACAGGAGCGATCGTTTCTAATTCAGAAATTACTGACAGGACCGAGAGATCACCGGCATGAATAATCAATTCAACGCCAGCAAAATATTTCCATACCAGTTCCGGAATGGGCGAATATCCCGGGCAATGCGTATCAGAAATAACACCAATGCGGTGTAGCATCTTTGTGTCCTCCCTTATTTTGAGATATATTACCTATGGCCCATCCAAGCGGCCATAAAAGTGAAATGAAACGTATACAAAACAAATCTAGAGAGAAGGGGCACCATTAAAGGTGCCTCAAATCAGGATATCATATGCGCGTTGCGATTATATCTGATATACATGGAAACAAATTAGCACTGGACACTGTGTTGGAAGACCTGGCCCAGCAACCTGCGATCGACCAACTGATCATTGCAGGCGATCTCTGCTTAAATGGCCCCTATCCTAAAGAGGTCTTAGAAACAATCCAGAACTTGCACTGTCCAGTTATTCAAGGCAATGTTGACGCCGATGTGGTCAATCAAAACTCAAAAAAAGGCCCCAAGAAACAGAGTGTGATTGCCTGGACCCGCGAACAGGTCGGCCCCGCTGGTATTGATTATCTGGCATCATTGCCATTCAGCCATCTTGTCGAAAATCCCAATGGTACTGACCTGCTGGTCGTCCACGCTAATCCTCTTAACCAGGAGGAGGCTATTTTTCCAACCACACCAGATAGCAAAATTGAACATCTGTGTGGCGATCTGCCTCCTACGATTGGAGCCTTAGCCTTTGGTCACTACCACGTCGCATATATGCGGCGCTGGCGCCATCTGCTCCTGGTGGACGCGGGAAGTTGTGGATTGCCACGGGATGGAGACCTGCGCTCATCATATGCTATTCTAACCTGGCAAGATAATATCTGGCAGGCAGAGCATCGGCGAGTCAAATATGATGTGAAGGCGGTGGTTAAACAGCTTAAAAATAGTGGTATTCCTACTGTTGATAAACGCATCAAGGTGTTGACTGGCGCGAAGTATTGATATATTAATATGTATCACTTGACAGAGTCTCGTCTGGCAAGTTCTTTTGTCTTCCTCACCAATCCTTTAGGATAAGCTAATTTAAAATATGTGCAACTTTTTTCCCTACGACCTCGCGCCTACGGCGCTAGCTTGACGTAGATGTTATGCGGGGAAGCGGCAGCTGCCGCTTCCCCGCATAACATCTATAGAAAAGATAAATTTATCGCCAGGTTGTCGCATTGATTGATCGGGTGACGTGTTAGTGATAGCACAAATATGCCAGAGAAATGCCAGGCAGTAAATGTTTCCAACTAAGCAAGGAATGAGCAGACCGGGATATCCTGTCATGGCAGAGTTACCTTGTAATGTTTGCAATGAAAGAAGGGCTGCATGGCACGGCAAGATTGGACTCCACAGGCCTCAACTTTACAGGCTACTACCCATGGAGGGCGCAGCTGGTTATCAGCTTTGCTGATCGGGCTGTTGCTCTTTGGGCCTCAACAGTAATTCTGTTTCTAACCGGCAATGTGAATCTCTACCCGACCGTCATTTTGATCGGCAACTTCCTAATCCCAATTGTTTTTGTAGCCTTCCTTTATGATCATCAACACATCAGCCGCTTAACGCCTGAAGTGATCGCCAAAAGTTTCTGCCTCGGTGGTATCCTGGGTGTGCTTGGAGCCGCGATCTTTGAGTCGGTCTTGATTCAACCTCCAAATCCCAATCAAGGACTAACGATTGGTAACGCCATGCTGGTTGGATTGATTGAGGAGGGCTGTAAGATCCTGGCGGTGATTTTTATGGCGCGCCGCATCCCACATAACTCCGCGCTGGATGGTTTATTGCTGGGTGCCGCGGTTGGCATGGGCTTTGCCGCTTTTGAGAGTACCGGCTATGCCTTCACTGCCTTCTTGCTCAGCAAAGGACATATGAGTGCGTCCGTGATCGAAACTATTATCAGGGGTGTGCTGGCGCCGTTTGGGCATGGGTCTGGACCGCTATTCTCGGCTCGGTATTGTTCAGGGATAGTCTTCCGCACCGTTTTCGCCTGACATGGCGCGTCATCCTGGCTTATCTATTTGTCTCGCTTTTACATGGAACCTGGGACGGATTGCCACATGCCATTTATATGGTAATGATTCCTCCGGGCATTCCTATCTCGGTAGTAACAGTCTCGATCAGCGTGATTGGTATATTGGTTCTGACCGTACTCTATCGGCGCAATATACATCAATCGACTTGAATGAGAAGCCATTGCAGTTAGTTTAGGGTATGATGATACATAAAAAAAGCGCTAATCCAAATAGATGGATTAGCGCACTTTGCTTTTATAATCAACGTTCGTAGAACATATTAGCATAATTGATAATTACGCTCATCGGCGGACGCGATATATCGTAAACAACGGGCTAAATTTGATGCAACCATATCTGGTGTCTCTTCTGCGTCAGAGGTATCTTCGCCCAGATAACTGTCAGCATCGCCAGCATCTACTAACTCAAGTTCCTCAATAATTGAACGCAGTTCTCCTGTTGTTGTCATAAAAAACCCCCAGTCATATGCATTTGGATTAAATGTATTCACTTCCACTCATACGCAGGCACGCCACCACCTTATCAATGTGCCCGGTTATCTAAAAAGATAGTTCGCGTATGCAGAGTAATAATAAAGATAGAATATTTGTCTCTGCAATTATTGATACGTTCTATTTTCGAACTCGTCATGGAAGTAGGCCAAAAAGGTTATTTGTGTTTGCCTGAAGGGCAAATTATTTTTCTGTCGCCTGCGGCGGCAGAAAAATGGGGGAGAGGTGAGCGGGGACTGGCATGCCCCGGCATGCCTGCCACCGCACCAGCGGCAGGTGGGGCTCGCCGCCCCCCAGCATCCCCTACTGAAGCGCTAGAGGGATCAGGCTCTTCTAGGAAGTTGGGGTGATATGGTTCTCTACAGGCCTTTTTAATGTTCGTCCAGAGATCACGAGCAAGCGATACGAGGCCCATTCTTTCAGGTGTGGAGTGTGATGGGCGGCTCGGCAGCCCATCACACTCCACACACTCCACACCCGGTGCCGCAGGTGCCAAAGAGGAAAACTAAAAAGCCCTGGGTTCTCTCTGCCATAAGTACCGAGATGGGAAGAAACGTGATATACTGACGGGGTGTAAATCGATGTATCAAGGGGGTAACGGGCCGAGCACGCGAACATTCACTGCTGCCAGGAACGTGTTTTCCTGAGAGAATGGACGGTTCCAGCCTTTACCGGTCAGGCTCGTTTGATATTTTTTTGATACATACAACATGCAATCCTGGCCAGGATTCGCATTATCCCTTGTCCATCTCATAGGGAAGCTACTATACCTATCATTATAGTGGGCAAACCACCATGCGATCAGCATGCATATGATAAAGCAGCATCCCCTGGATATAAAAAACTGTCTATTTGGACAAATAACAAAACATATTGTACTCATTCATTTGGAGAGACAATGACGTGTACTCCACGCGCAATATGCTTCATGGTACACAATGTGAAACGCGTCAATAGACACCAGTTGGTGTGCACAGACCTTCACATCCATCCAACCTTCAGGCACGATGAATGAGTCCATGCAAATTGCAGGAGAAATTCATGACGAGTACTCATTATGATGTTGCAGTAATTGGAGCCGGACCCGGTGGCTATGTGGCCGCCATTCGGGCCGCCCAACGAGGTGCGAAAGTCGCTATTGTTGAGAAACAATATATGGGCGGTACCTGCCTCAATGTCGGCTGTATTCCTTCTAAGGCGATGCTTCATATCGCTGAGACATTACATAGCCTGAGCTCCGTTGCTGAGCTCGGTATCATGCTTCCTCAGCCCCCTACTTTTGATATGGTGAAGGCGGTCGCCTTTAAAGATAAGGTCGTTAAGCGTATGACCAGCGGTGTCAGTACCTTGATGAAGGGCAACAATGTTGATGTGTTTGATGGATTGGGTAGCGTCGATGCCTCGAAAAAGGTTACTGTAACCAAAAATGGCACTTCGCAAGAGTTTAGTGCTGACAACATCATTCTGGCAACCGGTTCCGTACCTTTGATGCCACCAATGCCTGGTATTGATGGCGATAGAGTAATGAATAGCGATACCTGCTGGAACCTGCCAAAAACGCCTGAGAGTCTGATTTGCGTTGGTGGTGGTGTTATCGGCATTGAGCTGGCCTGTATGTTTAATGCGCTGGGCACTAAAGTTACCATTCTTGAAATGCTGCCCAATGTGCTGGCTCCAGTGGATGAAGAGGTACGCAAGCTACTCGTACGTATCCTGGGTAAGCGCGGCATCGAGATCGTGACCAATGCGAAGGTCGAGAGTATCGAAGACGCCAATGGTCAGAAAAAGGTCAATACTACAACCGATAAGGGACAGCAAAGTTTCCAGGGTGAGTATGTCTTGATGGCGGTTAGTCGCCGCGCCAATACAAGTGGCCTGGAGAAACTGATGGAGCAGGGACTCGACACCGATCGTGGTCGTGTACGTGTCGATGAACATATGCAGACAAATCTGCCCGGCATCTATGCTATCGGAGATCTGGTCCATGGCGCTGGCTTAGCCCATGTGGCTTCTACCGAGGGTGAGATCGCGTCCGACAATGCAACCGGCCATGCCGCCATCATGAATTATGATGTCATCCCTAACCCGATTTATACCTTCCCAGAAATTGCCTCGGTAGGCCTGACAGAGGCACAGGCACGCGAGAAGTATCCTGAGGTGCGTGTCGATCGCTTCCCCTGGACCGCCATTGGTAAAGCCGTTGCAATTGGTGAGACAGAGGGCTTCACCAAAGTTATCATCGGCAAATATGGCGAATTCCTGGGTGCCCATATCATTGGTCCTGATGCGACCAACCTGATCACTGAATATTCACTGGCTATGCGTGGTGAACTGACCGTGGATGAGATTGAAGAGACCATCCACCCGCATCCTACTCTCAGTGAAGGCCTACGCGAAGCAGTCCTGGCAGTCGAGGGACATCCAATCCACATTCCACCAAAGCAGGTTGCACGCGCACGCTAATATAACTGGCGTAAACGTTCTTCTATACAGCAGCGTGGTATCTTAAAAGTAAGGTACCACGCTATTTTTATAGGAATTTCGGATGAGTTAAATTGATAAATTGGAGTTATTTAATGCTACTCCTGTATGATGGTGATGCCAGATCTAAAACTGTAACTGAGCAGATACGGGGTGCAAAAGATGAATACAACAGGTGAAGAAAACACACCGAATTCACATCTTTTCCTTGCGAAATTTTTCATGTTGAGTTCGTTGATTTTAATTCTTGTGGCCGCCGCCCTGGGCGGTTATCTCATCTTGGCTCCCAATCAGACCATATCAGTGGGCGCGAAAACAACTATCAGCCAGCACATCAGACAGACGACACCTGGCCAATATCAGAGCGAGGTGACACAGGTCGGACAGGAATATATGAACGCGTTACTAAAGCAGCAATATACTGTTATGTGGTCAATGCTTCATCCTGATGTACAAAAAATGTGGCCCGACGAACAGTCTTTCGCCAGCTACTGGCAGCGACGTTTTCAGAACTTCAAACTGCGGAATTTTTCGAGCGGCCAGGTCAGTGACCTCTCAAGCTGGACGAACGCCGAGACGATGCATGAGTACGAACAGGTATCGAGATTGCCTATTTCACTGCAGTTAGATCCAGTTATCCCACATCCTCCACCACCCCGATCTCGGCCGCGACCCTACATGCCAATGAGCTTTTTCGCAATCTACCATTCATCGTCCAGCGCGCCACCATCGGCGCAGGAAAAGGCGAAGGAAAACAATGGCTTATCCTCAATGGAGGGCCAGCGGACATCGAAGCACCGATTCTACCACCGGCCAATCCAACCCCTAAAAAGATCGCTGTTCCAATCCTGATGTACCACTATATTTCAGAGGTGCCAGCACAGGATAAGGCCAATCCTTATAGTTACCGGTCAGGTTTATCAGTAAGTCCAACCATCTTTTCACAACAAATGGATTATTTTAAAGAGCTGGGCTATCACACCATTACCTTTAATCAACTATTTAGTGCACTCTATTACGATGGTCCCCTACCCAGCAAACCTATTATTTTTAGTTTTGATGATGGCTATG
Source organism: Dictyobacter kobayashii (assembly GCF_003967555.1). Taxonomy (GTDB): domain Bacteria; phylum Chloroflexota; class Ktedonobacteria; order Ktedonobacterales; family Ktedonobacteraceae; genus Dictyobacter; species Dictyobacter kobayashii. The sequence goes on along the minus strand of NZ_BIFS01000001.1, from coordinate 3,658,531 downwards.
TGGATGCTTACACCAATGCATTTCCGATCCTCAGAGCTCACGGTTACAGTGGCATGTTTTACATTATTACCGGTAAGGTGGGCTGGGCAGGTCAGGCGAGCTGGCCTCAGTTGAGCGAGATGCTCGCCAACGGCATGCAAATGGGTTCGCATACCATCGATCATCGAGCACTGGGAGATGTCTGGCAGCTGTCTCCTGATGATGCACGACACGAGCTGGCACAATCTCGTCAGGATCTCGAAAGCCATTTGCAGACGGTCATTCAACAATTCTGCTATCCAGCGGGCGATCCGCTCAATAAAAACCAGAATCTACCCTCCGCACAGGCCCAGGTTCAAGGTGTGATGGCTCTTTTAAATAAGACGGGTTATGTGGGAGCGACTAATGATCCACGCGTACCTTCAATCAGCCAGGACAGCAGCACGCCCTATATCATTCATCGCATTCGTGTCATCGGTAGCGAAACACTACAAAGCTTCAAAGATGAGATGGCTCCATTTGTTTCCTAGCAGAAAAAAATCCCATGGAGACATATCTCCCGGGATTTTTTTCTGCTCGATGCGTTTTTGCTGATTATCGATAATAGAGTCGGTTTAACTCTCTAACTCGCCCTGCTGGCGTTTGCGTAAAAGAGCCATCCAGGCCATGCGCTCGGAGATTGATAGGGGTAAGGTAAATTCATAAGGCTCATCATGGTCAACTTCTGTGCTCAATTCGAACTCTAGACGTTTAACATCCATAGTATTGATGCGCTTGCCAGACATAAATTGATCAGCCGTAACAGAGCTAGAAATTTGGCCTGCGTTTTGTCGCGTAAGCATATCATCCATTTCAGCTTCGGAGGAGGCGAAAAATACACGCACATTTTCTTTAGGAATATAGCTATAAGCGCGCAACAAAGTAAAGAGCGCGTGTGGGGAAGTCAATAAAGTCGAACGCCACTTCCAAACCATCTGTTGTGTAAGTGCCTGACAATGTGAATTTATATGTTCTGTACTTTCTACTGGGGCCTGTTCAACACAAAATGCAACACGATAATAAATCATTCTATCTTTACCTCTCAACGTATAAACCCCACATGTCAGATGGGTACTACTAATCCAATCAGAAACAATACAGTTTCTGATTGTCCTTTCTAGAAGTTGGAAATCAATGAATAATTGTAACGCTACAACCACTATAAGTTTTCTTGTTTTGGTCGATGAATAATTGTAACGCTATAACCACTATACGTCATCTTGCTATATTTTTGGAGAAAGATAGTCCATTTGGGGGGTATATCTGGTTGATTGTTACTTAATTGTGACGAGAGAAAAGTAAAACAGGAGATGAGATGCATGGCTGTGATAAGCTTGAGAGGCCGCTAAACTCATGCATCAGGTCTCGACCATCCCTATTTAATGTTGCGCAAAAAAACAGGCAGGGGTTTACAACTTCAGAGAAGTGTGCTATTATCTATCCCACATGGGGATGTAGCTCAGCTGGTAGAGCGCGACAATCGCACTGTCGAGGTCAGGGGTTCGAGCCCCCTCATCTCCACTTATCGTACCATCGATAATTATCTTGCAAATCGTACGTACATGTGCTATAGTACAAGTCGTCAAGAGTAAGCGACGAGCAGGAGTAGTAGGTCGCCCTGATTCAGAGAGCAGCCGGATGGTGCGAGACTGCAAACAAAGACCGAACTCGCCTGTGAGCAATAAGCGTGAAATTTCAGTAGCGCTTGTCGGTACGCCCGTTATCGCGTATAATAAAGAGTAGATCTTGGTAGCGTACCAGTTACACAGACACATGGGCTTGTAGCGCAGCTGGTAGAGCGCCTCCATGGCATGGAGGAGGTCAGGGGTTCGAGTCCCCTCAGGTCCACCAACGCCACGTTGATCGAAAATCAGGGTGGTACCACGGAAAAACCTTTCGTCCCTTACGGATGAAAGGTTTTTTTGTTGTCTTGTTGAAAGTTATCTGGTAATAACATGCCATTTATTTGGATGAGCGAAGCTGCCTGACAGGAGAAACTGTTTGCTTGCTACTGATCAATTCGAATGGCTGAGCCAGTGGCAGCGGAGCGAGCCGTGTTCAAGCGGCGTTTCCAAATGCTTTTTACAGCATGCGATGCCTATCAGTAATATATATGGGGGAGGCCCAATGATTACGCGTACCAAATATGATCCTAAAGAAATTGAGAGCAAGTGGCAAACACAATGGGAGGCTGATCAGCTCTATCATGCTTCCGACGATTCACCCAAACCGAAATTCTACCACCTGGTAATGTTCCCATATCCCTCTGGGGATCTGCACATGGGCCACTGGTATAACTATTCCCCCTTTGATGCTTATGGCCGCTTTAAACGTATGCAGGGCTATAACATTATGCAGCCAATTGGCTTTGATGCCTTTGGCCTGCCAGCCGAAAATGCCGCCATCAAACGCGGTATCCAGGCTCGCACCTGGACGCTGGCTAACATTGAGAACATGCGCAAACAATTGCGTGCCATGGGCGCCCAATGGGATTGGCAACGCGAGGTGATCACCTGCCTGCCAGACTATTATAAATGGACGCAGTGGCTGTTCTTGCAGTTCTATAAAAAGGGGCTGGCTTATCGGACCAAGGCTCCCGCCAACTGGTGCCCGGGCTGTAATACAACCCTGGCCAATGAGCAGGTACTGGCAGATGGAACCTGTGAGCGTTGCGGCAGCATGGTGATTCGCAAAGAGATCGATCAGTGGCTGCTGAAAATCTCTTCTTACGCAGAACGCCTGCTGGACTTTTCTGAGGTAGTGGATTGGCCAGAAAAGACCATTACCATGCAACGCAACTGGATTGGTCGCAGCGAAGGTGCCGAGATCAGGTTTACCGCTGAGATTGAGGGCAAGGCTGAAGAGATTCCGGTCTTTACCACCCGCCCCGATACTATCTATGGCGTCACCTTTTTCGTCCTGGCTCCTGAGCATCCCTGGGTTGAAAAGATTACGACCGAGCAGCAGCGCGCAGAAGTAAATGCTTATGTGGAGCAAGCACGGCGTATGACAGAAATTGAGCGCATGAGCACCGAGAAAGAAAAGAGCGGTGTTTTCACGGGCGCCTACGTCACAAATCCTGTTAGCGGCGAGAAGATTCCAGTCTGGATCGCTGATTATGTGTTGATGGGCTATGGAGCGGGCGCGATTATGGGTGTACCTGCCCACGATCAGCGCGACTTTGAATTTGCGCGCAAATTTGGAATTCCCATACGCGAGGTTATCCGTGCCGAGGGTGACGATGCAACCGATCCAGCTAGCTGGACAGAGGCTAAAGAGGCCCTGGGAGCAATGGTCAATTCAGGTTCTTTTGATGGCACTCCCGGCGAAAAGTCAAAAGCGCGGGTGATCGCCTATATTGAAGAAAAAGGGATTGGCCAGCATAAAGTGAATTATCGCCTGCGCGACTGGCTGATCAGCCGCCAGCGCTATTGGGGCGCGCCCATTCCTATTGTTTATTGTCCCGAACATGGCACAGTGCCTGTACCAGAGGATCAACTACCGGTCTGGCTGCCAGAAAACGTCCAGTTTAAGGCTACTGGTGAGTCGCCATTGCGCTATGAACCAGATTTTGTCAACACAACCTGTCCAATCTGTGGTGGGCCAGCTACACGCGAAGCTGATACTATGGATACCTTTATCGACTCATCCTGGTATTATCTGCGCTATGCCGATCCACACAACGACACAGAGGCCTGGAGTCCGGAGAAGATGCAGCATTGGCTGCCGGTCGATCAGTATGTCGGTGGTGTCGAACATGCCATCCTGCACCTGCTGTATTCACGCTTCTTCGTTAAAGCCTTGCATGATATGGGACATGTGAACTTTGATGAGCCATTCCAGCGCCTGTTCCACCAGGGCATGGTTCTGGGTTCGGATGGCCAAAAAATGTCGAAGTCGCGCGGCAATGTCGAGGCACCTGACAAATATGTTACTAAGTATGGCTCCGACACTGTGCGCTGCTATATGATGTTTATTGGTCCCTTTGAAGCGGGTGGCTCATTCCGGGCTGATAATCTGGAGGGCATCTGGCGCTTCTTGAACCGCGTCTGGAGCCTGGTTGGGGATAGCTGGGTCAGCAAACCCAATACGGCCGACAGCAAGGAGAGCAAAGCGATTGAGCGCCTGCGCCATAAAACCATCAAGCGTGTGACGGAAGATCTGAGTCACTTCCGTTTCAATACCGCCCTGGCGGCCTTGATGGAATTCAATAATGCCTTGATCAAACAACAACGCGAGCCTGTAGCCCAGAGTGCCGCCTATCAGGAAGCTCTGGTAAGTCTGTTGCAGCTACTGGCTCCCTTTGCGCCACATATCACTGAAGAACTGTGGCATCAGAGTGGCCACACTGGCAGCATCCACACCACAGAATGGCCTGCATACGTTGAAGAGTTAACCCGGGATGAAGCCTTTACCCTGGTCGTCCAGGTTAACGGCAAAGTTCGTGAACGTATCGAGGTCGCAGCAGACATCAGCGAGGAAGAGGTACGCAAACTCGCACTGGACAATGAGCGTGTGCAATCCTTCATTGGGAACGCAAACATCCAGAAAGTCATCTATATCCCAGGACGCCTGGTAAATATCGTTGTCCGCAACGCTTAAATAACAGGACGAGTGGGGAGAAAAGAGGTCTCAGCTTTTTTCTCCCCTCACGGCCACTCTTCTCCCAATCCCATTGACAGGCAATGAAAATGGGATGATTTCTTTCTTCTCTTTTGTTTACAATAGTAACAGGCCCTCCTGCGACAGACTAATATTTTTTGATCCAGTCGCTAGATGTCCCCATTCCCTATCGTAGAGCGTCTATTTATTATAGAGATACCAGGACCTATCCCTTACGGCCGGACTTAAACCATCTGACATGGAAGGTATCTCACACAAAGTACATGGAACCTTTCCATTGTGTCAAACGTATATAGGGCAGATAGTTCATCAAAACTGACTCAGCAATATCATGGGCAGTAAGTGATGAAAAGACCTGCAAATGTGAGCTATTTCACACTCTAATTGTCACGCAATCGATAGCAACTGCGACCTTTTTCCGCTTATACTTTGTAGTGTGGGAATGAAGTAGTAGGAAGGGGGAGTCTTCACTGAGTTGAGTGGGGTAAGCAAACTAATATTTGAAAAAGCAACGTCTCTCACGTTTAGTACATCAAAGGCTTATGCTTGATCTATTAAACCTCTGGTAAGTACATAAAAAAGCGGAAACAATGCTGCGGTGAAGTGCCTATGAAGGGCGTTGGTGGAAGGATAAACACATGAATACACAGCCTCTAGAAATGATAAATGCGTCGCAAAGTGCAGAGACTGAGACGGACAAGCTCGCTCGTAACGGGTTTACCCAGGACGAGATTATTTCATTGGTCTGGCTCAGACAGTGGTATCAGCACGGTGGGAGCGATCGCGTAGAGGTTCTTCGACACCTTGAGTTCCTGAAGTTGCTTGTCGTAAATGGCAAGGTTGATCTTTAATAATTTCAGGATGTTATTGTTCTCTATTTTAGGTGCATAGCAATTTTATTTACAAAAGTCTGCTTTCATATTGAAAGTGGACTTTTTTGTTTGTGGTTCCCGCCTGCGGCGGGGAAAAAGATTGAGTAGGGGTGGTGTCGAGAGGCGGCCGCAGCCGCCTCTCGACACCACCCCTACTCAATGAATGAGGTGAGGAGGTCTCTCTCGACACCACCCATGCTCAATGGATGAGGTGAGGAGGTCTCTCTCGACACCACTCCTACTCAATGGATGAGGCGGAGAGGACACTCTCACACCACCCATGCTCAATGGATGAGGTGATCTCACAACATCCATCATATAAAAATTTGCTGGTTAGCGGTGAGAGGAGAGGGCACTCTGGTGCTGGCCTTTCCAGCTATGAATTCCTTTGACATATGGGTCAACCTGTTGCATGAACCAGTGGGTTGAGGCCATACGAACCTTTGTCTGGAGGGGGACGCTAGCACGCATGGTGAATACGTTGAAATTATTGATGCGGATACGATCCAGGATACAGCGATATAGGGTTCCACTCAGGCGAACAGCCAACCGGCAGTCAGGGTGCAGCAAGTCGATGCCGGGTAAGCTTCTCTGATAATACTCATCAGCTCGCTTCATCTGAAAATGCACCAATTCGCGGAATTCGTCATTAATGACACCCTCCATCAGATCAGTTTCGCTGTATCCAAAACGAGCCATTTCATCCAGAGGCAAATAAATACGGTCTCTGCGCGCATCTTCTCCGATATCGCGTAAAATATTTGTTAGCTGTAAGGCAATGCCTAGATCTACGGCATGGTTTAAGGCTTCTTCATCCTCGTAACCAAAGATTGGGGATGTCAGCAGACCAACGGTGCCGGCTACGCGATAGCAATAGAGGTGCAGCTCATCAAAATTGAGGTAGCGCTGCCTGGTGAGATCCATCTCTACGCCATCCAGAAGATCTAAGGCCGGCCTGAGTGGAACAGGATAATATTCTAGCATATGGTCCCAGGCCAGCAGAATCGGATCATCGGCAGTACGGCCTTGCTCATATAAACGTATTAGAGCCTCGCGCCACCCATCGATAGCCCTGGCGGGCGAATATGATCCCCGTAAATGCCCAATCGCAGGTGTGGTACCGTCAGCCTCTTCATCAACAATATCATCAACCATGCGGCAGAACGCATAAATAGCCCAGACCGCCTGTCTTTTTTGTGGAGGTAAAAAAACAGATCCCCAATAAAAGGTCTTCGATGCTCGTTGCGTCACCTGACGACAGTATTCATAGGCATCTGTCACCTGCTGTACCTGCCGCATCATATATCTCCTATTCGTTTTTTGAGTAGCGCTGGTGTTATTCATCGATAGATGAAATATCGACCAGTTAACCCCCTGTCAACAAGATACTCCATCTCGCAGTATAAAAAAATAAATATTTCTGCTGCCGTAGAAAAAACGTATCCTATTGCCAGTATAAATTTCACAATATTAGAAAAAGTATTCGTATATCATCACAGCATGATCATAATATAGATGTATGTTCGTTATAGAAATGGGTAATATACCACTAAACCTCAGCAAGAATAGATCATCAAACCTAAACGGTGCAGCTTTCGTACATATTTCAGGCAAACTTGTGAGAGATAGATCGCCACTGCGGTCGTTTAACCATACAGTAAAAGAAAATAGAGCAAGGAATCCTATGCGCATTATTCTCTATCTTGGCAAAGGTGGCGTTGGCAAAACCACCGTTTCAGCTGCCACAGCTGTACGGGCCGCAACGCAGGGAAAACGTACCCTGGTTGTGAGCACCGATCTTGCCCATAGCCTTGCAGATTGTCTGCAAGCCAACCTGACCTCGGAGCCCAAAGAACTGGCTACCAATCTGTGGGCCCAGGAAGTAAATGTCCTGGATGAAATGCGCCAGGGCTGGGGAAAACTGCAGGAATCGATGACCAAAACTTTGCGCAAACAGGGGATCAACGCCGTCCTGGCGGACGAGCTGGCATTGATCCCGGGCATGGATGAGATAGTCAGTTTAATCAACATCTATCGCAATGCGCGTGATGGTAACTTTGAGGTGGTGATCATCGATGCCGCGCCGACTGGCGAGACGGTGCGGCTCCTCAGTATGCCAGATACCTTTCAATGGTATGCCAGCCGTATCATGGGCCTGCAGAATAATCTGGGCTTTGCACGTCCCTTACTCAAGGCGGTACTCCCAATTCCTACCACCGAGATCATAGATGCCGTCAATGCCTTGAGCGAGCGGGTCAAAGCGTTACGTGAGGTACTGAGCGATCCCGAGGTAAGCTCTTATCGACCCGTGGTCAATCCAGAGCGTATGGTAATTAAAGAGGCACTACGCGCCGAAACATACCTGGCTCTCTTCGGTTATCCAATCGATGCGGTTGTCTGCAATCGTGTGATTCAAGCTGGAGAGTACCAGGATGCCTTTATGCAGGATCTCTATCGCACCCAGGAAAAGCTGCGCCAGCGCATCCACCAGACCTTTGCGCCGCTACCTGTCTGGGAAGCGCCCTATCATTCGCGTGAAATTCTAGGCATCGATGCACTGGGGGCGCTGGCCGAAACCATCTTTGGTGCTAATGACCCCACACAGGTCTTCCATCGGGGACCGATCCAGGAAATTGTCCGCGAAGGCGATACCTATATCCTGCGTTTACCATTGCCCCATGTCGAAATGGATAAAGTATCGATGAGCAAAAAAGGTGATGAGATGGTGGTGGAGATCGGCAATTTCAAGCGCGATATCACCTTACCATCGGTACTGGCCAATCAAGAGGCGACCGTCGCCAGATTCGTTAATAAATCGCTGGAAATCCATTTTAATGTCCCAACGGAACAAGCAGATAAATCGGCCTGATACCGATAAGCTTGTCGTGGAAAGGTCTTGAAATCATTAGCATGCTGCTCATAACGGTATTGATTGTTTTTACAGCCCTGGTGCTTATAGCGTTACTGCTCTGGCTCTACTGGCGTAGCAAGCAGGGAGATCAACGCGTGATCAATACCGTGAACAGCATGCTGCTCCCTATCCTGAGTATTCTGGTGGTGACGATTAACCTGCTCTTCAGCCACCGACAAAGCACACCGGTGTGCGCAGGAACGATCAGCACCATATTTTATACAGGTATTATTGCGGCCATTGCCATCATCCTACTGGGCTGTCTACGCTTCTTCATCAGCCATGAACGCGACCGCCGCACCATTACCCAACCAGTCCTTTGGGCCACCATACTGGTAACGCTTACCTTTCTCACCATGTACCTCAACCATTGCATCTAATCACTTTCCGGGGCTTAGAGGTAGATAGAGTTCTATTCCTCACAGCCTGCACCATGGGTCAGAGAATACCTCTAGTACTTGACACCTGTTCCAATTACCTTCTATTATGGACACTGAATATTGAACGTCACAGTACAGAGTAAAAAACCGTATTTATGTCAAATCGCAATACTGCAACACTTACAACCTATGTTGAGCGCGCCCGCAAAGTTCTACAGCACGAGCAGCGCACAAATCACCAGGATCAAGCCATTAAACCCGGTGGCGTAGAGGCGTTTACCGCGCGCTGGTACGCGGATACCAGCGCACTCTGCCAGAGCACCGGCCAGGATGCGAGCCCACTACAACGCTTCGCTTCATATCTTGATGGCTATCATCAACAAGATCCGATTCAGCGTGCCTCCAGCTTGCGGGCTGCCCTGGCAATCCTTAATGAACTTGAGATGGCCACTCCTGATGCTACAGCAGCATCACAGGCTAACAGCAAACCAACCTCGTCCCCTACGGCCAGCAAACCAGTAAGACAGCCAGCGCCAGAAAATATAGCCCGGCGCAAGTCTGCGGCCGCAGCACCTGAGGAAGCCAGGGCAGCAACAACAAAAAATGCTAAGCCTGCGGCCACACCTAAATCGGCAGCCAGCAAAGAGCCGCCTCAGGATATCCCTAATCCAATTCGACTGGAAGCCGGCATGAGTCAGGGCCATACCTCACTGACCCTGCTGAGCGCTGATATCACTGCCATTCCAGGCGTTGGTCCCACCGTGGCGGCGCGACTGCACTCGCTGGGGCTGCGCACCGTACGCGACCTGCTCTTCTATTTTCCGCGCGAGCATCGCGACTATAGCCAGTTGACCAAAATCGCTGATGTCCCTTTCAATGAAGTGACCACAACGATGGGATTGATCTGGGATGTAGAGACGAAGCGGACCGGCAATGGGCGTACACGCACCATTGCAACTATCTCAGATGAGACAGGCAAGCTCTATGTCTCCTGGTTTAATCAGCCTTATCTGCAAAAGCAGCTGCAGGCCTCGCAGGGTAATTACCTGGTCGTGACAGGCGTTAAACAGCGCTTTGGCAATAAGGTCGAGTTCTCGGTACGCAGCCATGAATTGCCTGAACAGGGTGATCTGCTCAATACCGGTCGCATGGTTCCTATCTATCCGCTAACCGAGGGCTTGAATGCCAAGGCTTTACGGCGCTTCACCAAATATGTGGTTGATCGCTACGCCAAAATGATCCCGGATTATCTCCCGAGCTCCATACAGTCTGCCGCTCGCTTGATGATGCTGTCACGAGCCATCGAGCAAATACACTATCCAGACAACGAAGAGCTACGCGCCAGTGCCCACCATCGGCTGGCCTTTGATGAGCTCTTTATGCTACAACTCGGGATGCAAGAGCGGCGCGCGCGCTGGCAACGCGAGGCAAAAGACGGCAATGCCTTCATGCGCTACGACCATCGTATCTTCTTGAATCCTACCCAGGATACAGCTAAGGCCAGTAAAAAAGCCGCGCCCAATCCAGCTGCCGCGCCATTGCTGGGTTCAACGCTCTGGTCGGTCATTGCCACCGATAAGCCCTTTGAAGGCACCTTGCCATTCTCGTTTACAGCCGCCCAGAGCCGGGTGATCAACGAGATTTTCGCGGATCTGACAAAAAACAAGCCGATGTGTCGCCTGCTACAAGGTGATGTCGGAGCCGGTAAAACGGCAGTGGCGGCGGCCTCGCTCCTGCTGGCAGCCTTGAATGGCTATCAGGGGGCGATCATGGCTCCAACCGAATTACTGGCAGAACAGCATGCCCGCAGTATCAGTGCGATGCTGGAACCCTTTGGCATCCAGACGGTCCTGCTGACAGGCAGCCAGCGCCAGCGCGAACGCAACCTGGCCCGCCAGGCCCTGGAATCTGGTCAGGCAGCAGTCGCAATTGGCACCCACGCCTTAATCCAGGATGACGTAAACTTCCATAGCCTGGGCTTGGTGATTGTCGATGAGCAGCATCGCTTTGGCGTTGAGCAGCGCGATGCCCTGCGTCAAAAGGGCCTGCATCCACATATGTTAGTAATGACGGCAACGCCAATACCGCGTACATTGGCCCTGACACTCTATGGAGATCTCGATGTCTCAGTGATTGACCAGTTACCCCCTGGGCGTCAGAAAATCATTACCCGCTGGCGGACCGGCACTCGGCGCAATGAGGCTAATACCCTGATCGCCCAACAGGTGGCAGAAGGGCGTCAGGCGTTCATTATCTGTCCCTTGATCGAGGAATCAGAGTCTCTATCAGCCAAGGCTGCCACCAGTGAATATGAACGCTTACAGCGCGAAGTGTTCCCTAACTTGCGTATAGGTTTACTACATGGAGCAATGAAGCCAGCCGACAAAGATCAGATCATGCATCGTTTCCGCGACCACGAATTGGACATTCTGGTGGCCACTTCAGTAATTGAGGTTGGCATCGATATTCCGAACGCCACTGTCATGGTTATTGAAGACGCCGACCGCTTCGGACTCTCCCAGTTACACCAGTTCCGTGGCCGAGTCGGGCGCGGCAAATACCAATCCTACTGTTATGTTTTGAGCGCAGAAGCCAGCATCCAGGCCCAGGAACGACTGGGCGTCTTCCAGGATACCGATGATGGATTTAAGCTCTCAGAAGAAGATCTACGCCTGCGCGGACCCGGCGATTTCATCGGGGTGCGTCAGAGCGGCATGCCAGAGCTACATATCGCGGACTTCAGCGATACGGCTCTAATCGAGCAGGCACGTTCGTTCGCGGAACAACTCTGGCAAAGCGATCCATACTTACGTAAGCCAGAGCATACCCCTCTACGCGAACGGATGCACCTCTTCTGGCAAAACTTTATGGCCCATTAGAGCTGCGCCCCTTTATGGGCGCAGCTCCTCCTTTCAATCTCACAATCCCCTCACATATCAGTGCACCGGCCTGTAAACCCCTATACATTTGTAGAGATTGAGACCTATACTCAAGCAAGGCATACGCTATTACCAGCAACCGTCAAAAATCAGGAAATGTCACAGTTGCCGGGCATAGAACGTGTTATATTTGACATATAGTTGTATAGCTCAATCACGGGAGAGGACCCATTGTATGAAAGTTCTGGTTTTTAATGCCGGGTCAAGCAGCCATAAAAGTAGCTTATATGAAGTTGAAAGCCCATTGCGTTCAACACCCCCAGCGCATTGTGGGAAGCGCAGGCAGACTGGACCAAAGAACAAGGCAAAACAGAGCTAAAAATAAAAGCTAATGGCCAAACCATCGATCAAGAGTTAGACACAAACAATCGCACAGACGTTATCAATCAAATGCTCAAAACACTCTGGTCAGGCAACACCAAAGTTATCAACGATCTGGCCGAGATCGCCGTAGTTGGGCATCGAGTTGTGCATGGCGGCCCGGATTTTACAGAAGGTGTGCATATCGATCAGCATATCAAAGATACCATTCAAAAACTGGCCGCCTTTGCCCCTCTGCATAATCCAGCTGATCTGGAAGGCATCCAGGCGATCGAACAGATCAAGACCGATATGCCACAGATTGCCGTCTTTGATACCTCATTTCATCGCCGTATGCCCCTTGAAGTAAAAGTCTACCCAGGACCTTATGAATGGTACGAGCAAGGGATTCAACGCTATGGTTTTCATGGTATCAGCCATCAGTATTGCTCGCGTAGAAGTGCCCAGATTCTAGAAAAGAAGCTTGAAGAGCTGCTCCTGGTCAATTGTCATCTTGGCAACGGCAGTTCGCTCGCCGCCATCAAACATGGTCACAGCATCGACACCACGATGGGCTTTACTCCCCTTGAAGGGCTCATGATGGGGACACGTTCTGGCTCTATCGATCCCAGCATTCTTATCTATCTGCAACGCGAAAAAGGCTATGATGCCGATAAGTTAGAGAACATACTCAATAAACAATCTGGCTTCAAAGGCGTCTCGGGCCTCTCAAGCGATGTGCGTGCTATTCATGAAGCGATTAAGGCTGGCAATGAACGCGCCCAACTGGCCCTCGATATCTTCATCTATCGCCTACGCGCCGCCATTGGCAGCATGATCGCCACACTGGGTGGCATTGATGTACTCACGTTTACCGGTGGCATTGGAGAAAACGACGCGCTGATCCGAGCAAAGGTCTGCGAGGCATTTGACTTCTTGCATCTAAAAATAGATGAGAAAAAAAATAACGCATCACCAGCCGATGAAGAGATCTCTACGACTGATTCCACGGTACGTGTCCTTCTTGTTCATACACAAGAAGACTGGGAAATCGCCCGCGAATGCTGGCGCATTATGCAGTGATTTAAGAATGTCTCTTACTCCCATCCACTTGGGAAGCGTGCCATTCTTGCGTGGACGTGCGCTGGCGCGCCCGAGCTTTTTTTCTTGTGTGGTGCAAAAAAGTGCGCCGGGCGCACTTTTTTGCACCACACAAGAAGACTTCTGAGCGCCTTTGGCGCTCAAATGCAGGCGTGAAGAGCGCTAAGATCATGAGAATAAGGCACATTCTAAGGATCAACTATCTCTTATTGGTACCTGTATACTACCTGTATACTAAATGAAACTACATCAGTAGCTCAAGCGTGCTTATAGTACGTAGCACGATTACAAATATTAAAAAATTCGATAGACAACTCAACAAGCGAAAGGGGGTCGTATGGCTAACTTATTAGATCGCCTTACATCTCATCAGCCGCAGACAAAATACGAGCGAGCTCAAGAGAAATATCAACAGGCTCAGGACTCGGCACTGTCTACATATGAGAACCTCAAAGATGCTGCACAATCAGCATATGAGGCAACCAAAGACGCCGCACAGTCTGTTTACGAAAACACCAAAGACGCTGCACAGTCAACCTATGGTACGACCAGGGATACTGCACAGTCAACTTATGGCAATGTAAGAACGGGTTTGACCAAAACCCAGGGTGCGCTTCTAGCTGGAGCTGGTGCGGCCAGTGTTCTGCTCAAACAGAACCAGAAACAAAACGAGAAGAATCTGAAAAATCTGAAGAAAACTCAGAAAAAAGCTCAGAAAAACTTCAAGAAATTCCAGTCCCAGGCCCAGGACAACGCCAGCACACGCTGGGATAAAACCCAGAGCGCTCTTTCAAGTGGTGCTTCACTGGCACAGGATCTTCTGGGAACTGGCACACACCGCGCCCAGAATGTCCTTGAGACAGGTACGCAGCGTGCTCAAGACCTCTTCCAGGTTGGTACACACCGCGCCCAGGACGTTCTTGATACCAGTACATCACGGGCACAGGATCTGTTTGAGAAGAACAGCAAGCAAGCGCAGAAAAATCTAAAAAAGGCGCAGAAAAAGCTGGATCATTTTCAGGGCAGCATTCAGGATAATGTTGTACCAGGACTGGCTTCAACCCAGGACTTCCTGAATAAGAGCTCAAAGCAGGCTAACAAGAGCTTGAAGAAAGCCGCCTCAAATGCCAAAGATTTTTCTGAATCAGTTCAGGATCAATATGAGCACTACCAGCGCAAGCGCCAACGGGCAAAGACCATGTTCCGCCTGGGCCTGATTGCTGGTGTGGCCGCCGCTCTTTTCTATACCCCTATCGCGGGTTCAGAAGCGCGTAGCTTCGTGGCTGCTCAGTGGAACAAGTATCGTGCCTACCTCGGCATCTAATTGCCGCTGTAGGTTTAGCAAGTATATAACCAACAGAATAAAAGAAAAAGACAGGTAATGCTGATTGTTACCTGTCTTTTTCTTTTATTCTGTGACTCTCCGTCCTTCCGGGGAAGGACGGAGAGCCTATTCTGTTAGTCATAATCCCCGGGCCAATGGAGATTCATCATAATGCTTGAGAAGATCCGCAGGGCCATCATAGATAGCCACAGCGCCCTTTAAGTCCTCATCGCTCCAGCCGCCGCTGCGGAAAGCGATCGCGGCAACCGAAGCCCTGGAAGCGGCTTCAATATCATACGCAGTATCGCCAATCATGATGAGTTCCTGCGGGCTCAATTTGATGCGCTCAATGGCGGCCTGAACTACATCTGGATCTGGCTTGGACTGACTGGCATCCTTAGATGTAGTAGCATTTTCAAACAATTCCTCAATATGCGGCTCTATGAGCTGTAACATTTTGTTCAATTCGTCTGGTTCTGCGGAAGTTGCAATGATCAACTTCAGCCCCTGATCATGCATATGGTGTAACAATTCGGCCGTACCGGGAAAAGCTTTGACAGTCGCAAGGTATTTTTGTTGAAAGATCTCCTTACGCCGTTGGCTGATACGTTGCCCCTCAGGGCTATCTTTAGAGATATTCAAGACCTCAGGCAAAACTTTATCGCCACCCATGCCAATCAAAGGAGCAACTCTTTTGAAATCAACATGATAGCCTGCCCATTCCATTGCCTCAACCCAGGCCCTGGTGTGTGCTTCGTTACTATCTACCAGCGTACCATCCACATCCAGAATAACGCCCTTAATTGGTCTATGCTGAGACATACAAATCCTCCTATTTAAAATGTGTAAATGTGCCTTACTTCCATCATCATGGGAAACGTGCCACTCCCATGCAGACATGGGCTGCCGCGCCCGCACCTTTTTTATTCTGTGGTGCAAAAATTGCGTCCTGCGCAATTTTTGCACCACAGAAGGAATTCTTTACTGTAGTCTTATTACTCGCATCTCTCTATAAAGGGATACGTGCACGACCTGAAAATCGATCAGCTAGCTTGAATTGCACAGCAAAAACAGCTAACATTGAAATATATCGACATTAAATAAAGAAGAGAGTTGAAAAGAGACATGCAGACCCGCTCATCCTATTCCTTTGGCGCAGGAGCACTCTTACTGGCGGTAATCTGCTGGGGGATGGCACCAGTGGCCACCAGATACCTGCTCAGCCACCTGACACCCTTACAACTGATTCTGGTGCGCTTCACTATTTCGTCGCTGCTATTGTTGCCGACATTGCTACAACTGCGAAATCAGCACTGGTCAAGAAGAGATATCGGATTAGCTATTCTATGCGGGCTATTAAATAGTATTGGCTACAACCTGATCGTCGCCTTTGGGCTCAATTTTATTCCTGCTAGCCTGGCTGGCATCTTAATTGCCACTGAACCCATCTGGATCTTGCTACTCTCAATGCGGTTAACACACGAACGGCCGCATTGGTCTGTCTGGCTTGGATTAGCCCTGGCCGCCATTGGCATTGGAGTAGGAGCTTTGATGGGGGACACAACAGGTATCTCTTTTACCACTACGCAACTGCTGGGAGCAGGATTAACATTACTGGCAGCCTTTATGTGGTCCGCCTACACGATACTAGTACGCCCCCTGACCACAAAGTACGGAGCCAGGAATTGTACCGGGCTGACCACCTTGATCGGGACACTACCACTGCTGGTATTTTATACCCCACAACTTGCGAGCCATCTACTGCTTTTTAATGCCTTTGGCTGGCTGGCACTGCTCTTACTCACCGTTGGTAGTACGGTCATCGCAACCATTTTATGGAATTATGGGGTGGCATCCATGCCAGGCTCACAGGCAGGGCTCTTCCTTTATCTGGTGCCACTTGTCAGTGTGGCCGGTGGTAGTCTCTTTTTACACGAAGCAATTACATCAGGCTTACTCCTCAGTGGAGTACTGATTCTACTGGGAGTTTGTATAGCACAAACCAGGCAGTTCAGGGCTCAGTATACACAGCACGAGCCACCGCTTAAACGTACGTAGTCTGAGCCTGAGCTCCCAGAATCTTGCGCAACAAGACCTTAGCTCGATGGAAATACGTCTTAGCAGTAGCTTCTGGCATGCACAAAACCTTTCCAATCTCAGAAAAGCTTAGCTGTGAAGCATAGCGCAAGACGACAACCGAGCGAAACTTGGGTGGTAATGATTCGATTGCTTGCTGAAGATGTAGCTGAAGATCATGGCGTTCCATCAATTCTTCTGGCAAAGGGCCAGGATCTGGAATATCGCTTAAAGCAGAAAGTTCGCCATCGCAATTTTCCACTTCTAATTGAGAAAAATGAATGGCGTAGCGATGGCGCCGCCGTAATTCATCGACGCAGCAATTACGCGCAACTTGAAATAGCCATGACTTAAATGGCTCGCCGGTTCCCAACTTGGGCAATGACGTATAAAAACGCAAGAAAACCTGTTGGAGAACATCACAAGCCAGGTCATAGTCCCCAGAAAGCGACAAATAAAGTTAAAGAGGGGAGTATGATATCGATGCACCAGCAGTTCAAAGGCACGTTGATCGCCATCAAGAATCATCTGGGCCAGGACAGCATCAGAGAACTCTGTAGAGGACGGTTTCATAAATTCTTGAGTTTGCACGGGTAACCTCTTCGTTTCTGAATGGATTCATGATCTAGCCAGCTATTCTTTTATAGATACTAGCATATACTCTTCAAACGATAATTACAATGGAATTTCATTCAATTAAAACCCAATAATTCTATTTAGAGTATCAAAGATGTAGTCCCCAGGCGCAACTGAGAATTTTTGCGCGTTGAATTTTGTATGTAGTGTAGGTAGAGCCGTTTCTTGCAAATAAAAATGGGCCATAAAGCTATGGCCCATAAAGTAAAGAGATCAAAAAGCGGCTTAATCAAGCGTGCTCAAGGCGTCGCAGCTCAATTTTACCTTCGCGCACACGTACCGCGAAGGTAGGCTGCGCATAGACAGCGGGACTGTTAACGACACAGCCATCGCACATGCGGAAGCCCGAATTATGCCAGGGACAATACACCACCCCATCTTCATAACTTCCCTCATCTAAAGGTCCACCCAGATGAGAACATGTAGCCGCAATTGCATTAATAGTTGAACCATCCTTAACTAGAACGGCTGCGATACCTTCAACTTCAACGCGAGTCAGTTTGCCTTCGGCCAGATCTTTTTCATCCATAACGGCGACAAAATTGTCTGGTCCACCCTCAGGGATGGCACGATTCATGCCGATACCATCTGAATAGGCCAGTTCCCCTCCAATGTAAGAAGAGTAGATGACCATGGCATAAGCGGTACTGGCCAGCGCAATCGCTGTACGCCGCTGACCCGTCAGGCGTAAAAGCGCGGAAGAGAGGTTCAAAACGGTAATACCACCATTCAACACAGCATGCAACATACCTGTACGTTGTTCCTGCCCATCGGTATCCACCCAGTTGGCCAGGCCAGTAGCGGCCGAACCAGTAGCTCCCGCCAGGCCCAACCATAGCATCATATCCGCGCTACGGGCCATAGCATGGTCATCTTCATTCGCCAACCAGGCCAGATCAAAAACGAAGGTCGAGGTCCATGCGCCAATGGGAATCGTCACCAGCACCGGATGGAGAGGATGACCAAACCAGACCCCGGCCAGAAAATCCTTTACACGGTATGTAACATCTTTAGGCTTGCCAAAGAGACCATTGGTCCAGCTTTGCAAAGGGGCAGAAAGTTTATCAAGCCAGGGCATATTCGCAACCAGTTTGGCGCTATAGTGCCGCAGTAACGGCGAGCGCGGAGGAGTATCCATCCAACTGGTTACCGCTTCGTTCTGATTTGTCGCTTCCGCAACCATATTCTATTGGTCCTTTCTTATACCGCGAGCCAAAAATAGTCCCGTGGCGGATTCATACCAATTACAGAAAAGGGAATTTGTGGTTTTTGTATTTTTTGTAAGTAGTGTAAAACTTCAGGATTATGCCCATAAAAAAGCCTGGCGCAATGCAGGGCACTTTCAAATGAGCGAAAGTGGACACACATCTCTTCCTCAACTGGCAAAGACACATAGTGAAAGCCATGCGCGAGAAACCATTGATGGTCTGCAGTACGTGGCCAGATAATGATGATCTGTCCCCCAGGCCGGGTGACGCGTCGCAGCTCCAATAATCCAGGCTCTCCCCCTGATCTTCCAAAGCTGTAAATGCTGAACAAGAAAGTGAGGTATCTACACTATGATCAGCCAGTGGTAGCTTGTTAAAACGGCCAGCCGCCGGAAGAATGCGTTGCTCAAGTCCGCGAGCCACAATCTTTTTGCGCAGAAGATGCAGCAGCCTGGAAGGTTCAATCGCATGGACCCTGGTCGCGCCATAGCGTAGATACTCAAAGGTTGCTCGTCCACTACCAGCGCCAGCATCCAGCACAGTTTTGCCAGCCAGCTCAGACTTGATCGAGCGAAAGATACCTTCATGCAAACGCTCACCGACCGTCAACTCTTCATATAAATCGGGCGACTTCCAATAAATGAGTTCCCAGAACAAAGCATCCAGAATCTGCCTGCGGGCCTGCTCAATCTTTTGTGAAGGCAATGATCGTTGCAGCTCTTGCTGGAAATAATCTTGTTGTGCTCCTGGAACACCCCGCATAATATGCTTCACAAGCGCGGGTGAAACGTTATGAAGACCATATGCAAGCAACTGACTGGATAACAGTGAGTGGGTACATGCCAGCATATCGTGTATGGTCTCAGCGTCAAAAACCTGCAAATCTTCAATTTGAAATGGATTTTCAAACAAAACTTCAGATTGGGGGATGTGTCACTACTCGCCATTTATCTTCCCTTCTTCATACTACTTCATACTGCATACTCACCCAGCGCTCTCACGGTCAGTTCTTATCATCGGCTGGAAAGGCATCATCTACATGAATGATATGCTACCTGTGTACTATTTGTCGTACGCCATTTCAAAATAAAAAGTTTCTGTTAAAGTCGGTGCAATTATAAATTCTCAGGGAATTTTTAGGTAACCTGTAGAAAAATAACGGTATTGCCAGGACGCAATTTCAGCTACAACGGCATCATTCAGTAAAGCTCACACGTATCATACATAAAGCAATTGCCAGGCGGTACATTGGACGGGCGACCACATCAGTATCTGTATATAAACCAGTCAACAAATAGCTAGTTTGAGACTAACTCGTCAGTTTAAGCGTGTATTAAATTGAAGCCAAGTTGAGAGGGTGTTGAGGTGCAGTGTAGTGTATAAGGGACCGCGTCTGGACGTTCATTTACAGACGAATGTGCATGTATGCCAATACGGTCTCATTGAATAACTGCAAGTTTGAAAAATGAAGTTATACATCAATAACTTCGGTTATGATTAATGAGGTACCATTTTATGCGTACTGTACTTATTCTCAATCCGACTTCAGGCGAGTCGGCCCTGGCAACAAATCATAGTAGCCTGGATAGCAACGAAGAACAGATTCTGGCGGCCTTACGCACCTATAATATAGAGCCAACCGTAGTGTATACTACAGTAGACGATCCAGGCACAGGTCTGGCCCGCAAAGCTGCTGAAGAAGGTGCAGATATAGTGATAGCGGCTGGCGGCGATGGTACCCTACATGCTGTTGCCAATGGACTGATCCATACAAATAGTGCCCTGGGCATTCTTCCCATGGGTACAATGAATAATATTGCTCGCAGTTTACATATTCCAGAAGATATCGAGAAGGCGTGCGAGATTATCGCACGCGGCTCCAGCAGCCGAATTGATGTAGGAAAAATTAATGACCATATCTTTTTAGAGGTCTCAGGTGTAGGGCTGGAGGCCGCCCTTTTCCCGGCCGCGGAAGAGCTCAAGAGTAAAGGTATACTCTCAACTTTGAAAGGCATTGCGGGAGGCCTGAAGACACTTTTTACATTTTCACCGACACGCTTTACGGTTACATTTGATAACGGTAAACGCCGCCGGGTCCATGCGATTCAAATCAGTGTCTGCAATTCACCTTACTATGGGGCTCGCCTGCAATTCGCGCCCAATGCACTAATGGATGATGGGTTACTCGATGTATTGATCTATCGACGCTTTAGCAAGTTAGACTACATTCGACATGCCATCTCAATCAGTCAGGGTAGACGCGACCTGGAACAAAAAGTGAGCCGGCGTAAAGCAAAAATCATTTATATTGAGTCCGATCAACCAGTCGAGATTCACGCCGACGGCGAGCAAAAGGGTCACACCCCCGCGAAGATAGCTATTCAAGCTGGTGTACTGCAAGTACGTGTGCCAGAAAAAGTGGCGGATGGTCCAAATATTACACAGCCAGAGAGCAAGAAGAGAAAAATATATCAACGGGCTGTCAAGAGCGGTCACAATGAAGAGAAAGGTTCTGTATATGTTTAACCCTCGTCGTAAGTCAACCAGAGATACACAACCGAACCAGCCCACTACCGATGCTACAAATATAAAAGTACAGCCACAGCCACCGCAACTACCACCAGTCAAACTACCAGAGGTGCAGATGCCTCCAGTGATAAGTGAGGCACAGAATGCAGCGGCCCAGGCATCAGTCTCGGGCCGCCGCGCTGTCTCCCGTGGCACAATGCTTATGGCCTTTTATCTCTGGATCTTATCTGGTGCCGTCATACTGTCTTTGATTGCGCAGCGTACTCAATTTTTCCCTGGTGATAGATCAATTACGGCACGCCTGCAAAAGTATCGCTCTCCCTGGCTACGCCGCTTCTTCTTTGGTATATCTGAGATCGGTTTTGTCCAGTACGCCCTACCACAAACACTGGGAGTTGCTGGCATTTTCTGGGCCCTGCGTTTCCGGCTTGAAGCGCTATTTATCCTGCTCACTTCATCTGCGACCCTGCTCAACGCAATCGTAAAACGAGTGATCAAGCGCCCTCGTCCAACTCAGGAACTGGTTACAGTGGTAAAAGTCATCAACGAGCCCAGCTTCCCCAGTGGACACGTCATGTACTATACGAATTTCTATGGGCTGCTTATCTATCTGCTGGCTACTAACTGGCGCTCAGGCCGTATTCGCAACCTGTTAATCGGTATCTGTACCGTGTTAATCGCCTGCATCGGACCATCACGTATCTACCTGGGTGCACACTGGCCCAGTGATGTGGCCGCCGGTTACATCTATGGTGGTCTGTGGTTCAGTGGCATCATGGCACTCTACCTGCGCGTCAAAGCCTGGTTACATCCATTTAAAGGTAAAGCGCCTGAAGTTGGTAAACCACTCCAGCAACCTGGAGATAGCAAAGACAAAGAAGAGCGAGAAGAGGCTGATTTCGCTTAGAATGTGTTTAATCCTCATGGTCATGGGGATCGTGTCTTTCCCTTGTGGGCGTGCGCAGGCGCGCCCGCATCTTTTTTTCTTCCGTGGTGCAAAAAAAGTGCGCTGTGCGCACCTTTTTTGCACCACGGAAGATGACTTTTTGAGCTTTTGTTTAGCCAAGGTGTGGAAGAACAACTTCCGAAGATGACGGTTTTTCTGCTTCAACGTCTGCGGACGTTTCAGCATCATATGCGTACTGATCAGCGCGACCACCCGGCAGCCAGAACATAGCCACCAATCCGATCACTGCCAGCACGAACAAGAGCAGATAGACCCAGAATAAACTTTGAGCCAGCGCTAACTGCAGTTGATTGAGCAAGACAAGTGGTAAAGAGGCCCGTACATCGGGCGTCAATAAGACATTGGCTGGCGAGACACCTTTAGGAAGATGTTGTAGCACCTCAGTGTAGTGACTGAAGATGGGAGTGAAGCGCTGGGCCATCTGGGCATTCAAGATCGAGCCCATGACGGCCACGCCTATCGTTCCACCTATCGTACGGAAGAACTGGGTCGAAGCGGTCGCCACACCACGCAAGTTCCAGGGTACGGCATTCTGTACAGACAGGATATAAGCGGAGCTAGAGAAACCCAGGCCTGCGCCGATCAGGACCATGGCCAGGATGATCAGTGGCAAGGCTACCTGAGGCGTAAACAATAATACCAGGCCAACCCCGATTAAGGTGAGTGCGGTTCCAGCCACCGCCGTAATACGATAGCCATAGCTCAGCACAAGCTTACCGCTAACCGTTGCGGCAATCGGCCATGCTAACAATAACGGTCCAAGGATAATACCTGCATCGGTGGCGCTACCCCCCTTAACTCCCTGCATAAAGAGTGGCACATACGAGGTGATACCAAACATAATCGTGCCCAGCACCACACCACCAATACTAGAAATGACAATAATGCGATTCTTGAACAGATCCAGTGGCAGAATAGGTTCCGGCGCGCGCCGCTCTTCATATAAGAACCAGCCGAGTAGCAGAATCGAAGTGGCGAATAAAGCAATGCTCTGCCATGAAAGCCAGGACCAGCTGGTCCCTCCCTGTAAGAAGGCAAAGAGCAAGGCCACAATACTGATACTCAATGTCAATGTGCCGATGTAGTCCAGTTGATGTTTTTTACGCTCGACCTGCTCTTTCAATGAGATCATCAGCAAGATGGCGGACAATAGCCCAAAGGGCACATTAATAAAGAAGACCCAGCGCCAGGAGAAATGATCCACAATTAAACCACCCAGAGCAGGACCTACGATGCTGGATAATCCCCATACCCCACTAAACAATCCCTGTACCCTGGCACGCTCTTTTAAGACGAAGATATCTCCAATAATGGTCAAGACAATTGGTTGCACCGCACCCGCGCCCAGACCTTGAATGGCACGGAAAATGATCAGCTGCACCATAGTTTGAGAGAAGCCGGAGGCGATCGACCCAATCAAAAATAACGCTGAGCCAAATAAAAAAAGTGGCTTACGGCCATAGAGGTCAGCCAACTTACCATAGATTGGCACAGTCGTGGTCGAAGTAAGGAGGTAGGCAGAGAACACCCACGAGTAGAGTGTAATGCCTCCAAGTTTACCCACGATGCTGGGCATAGCGGTTCCAACAATGGTTGTATCCAACGCGGCAAGGGCCATGCCTAGCATCAAGGCAATCGTCACAATAATTTTGGCATTCCTGGTCATAAGTACATTCCTGACTATACTACCTTTCCCATCCAATAAAACACGCTTACCTTAACACAATCAGTGAAAGATTTATTCCCTACTATATATTAATCAGTGCATCAGGCAGACCAGGTTGTGGGCGCCAGTCTAGTTTAGTAAAAGCCTCAGGCCTCTACAGTCACACCGCGCCAGAAAGCGACATGATCTTTAATCTGCCGCGCCGCGTCCTTTGGCTCAGGATAAAACCAGGCAGCATCTTTATTGGTCTCGCCATCAACTTCGATGCTGTAATAGCTGGCCAATCCTTTCCAGGGACAGGTAGTATGGGTGCTACTCTCTTTAAAGTAAGCCTTTTGAACAGAATCGGGTGGAAAGTATTGATTACCCTCAACCACAACGCATTTATCGCTTTCCGCCAGCGTCACGCCTTTCCAGGTTGCTTTTGGCATCGGAACACTCCTTCATTCGCTCTATACTAGCCAACAGGGTTACAAATACAACAAAATACTATGCTTTTAAACACCATACCATTATACTTCCTCCACGCTATGGCGAAGTATAATGGTGAACAAATAAAGCATAATTCTTTTGAGGAGACGAAATCTTTAGCTGAAATGGGTCAATCTGAGGGATCAGGCTGATAGAAAGGTTTCTTATATGTAGCAGGTAAATAGAATTTCCCTCTTGGGAAGCCCGCGACCGAGCACATAAAATCGAGCATGCGCCACCATGTTCCCACCCTGGCGACAGGAACAGGAGGGGTTGAAACCAGTTGGGGTTCGAAAGAGGGGGTGGCGCATAGCAGACTGGCAGGATCAAATTCGGCCACACTGGCCCGCAAAGGCGTTTGAGGGGATTGAGATAGACGCTTTATAGATGGAGATGGATATGACGAAGGCATTTGAGCCTGGAAAGCACGGTGGGCAGGAGGCTGTCGCTGGCCTGGCTGAGAACCATTGATCACTTTACCGACAACAATACGCTGCAACTCGCGCTGAATATTCCCCATACTGGCTGGACGACGCTTCGGGTCCATCTCCAACATACATTGAATCAATATTTTGAGTTGCGGATGTTTAGGCAGATCCATAGGCTTTGGTCCAAATGGTGAAATTGAAGGATCGATGCCTGTAATCAGCTGATAGAGCACAACACCCAGACTGTAGACATCCGTCTGCGGAGTGGTCTGAGCGCGTCCATATTGCTCAGGAGCGGCATAGCCGGGTGATCCTAACACCATGGTATCCTTGGTCTGACCATGCTTAAAATGGCGCGCAATCCCAAAATCGATTAAATAGATCTGCCCTTCAGGGGTGCGCATCACATTGGCAGGTTTGAGATCACGAAAGATAATGGATGGTCGGCGCGTATGCAAGAAGCTAAGTACCGTTGCTAGCTGAATGCCAATCTGGATCACTTTATCTATTGGCAGAGAGCCGCCACGATAGCGCGCATAGCTCTCTAGCGTCTCACCTTCAATATAGCTCATCACCAGATACCAGTTGCCATGCTCAGAAAAATAATCATAGATGCTTGGGAGGTTAGGATGGGTCAGGCGAGCCAGCAAAACGGCCTCGCGCTTAAAACCTTCAGCAGCCTCCACCAACTCCCTGGTACTCAAGCCATGCTGGATCATTTCTTTGATCGCCACCTGGCGATCCATGAATTCGGTATCAATGGCTCGATAGACCTTGCCATAACCACCAGATCCAATCTCTTTTACAATGCGGTAACGCTGCTTTAACAGGCTATCAACCTTTAAGGGCTGTGGAGTAGAGGTACTTAAAGGCTGGACCACCGCTTGATGGGCTGAGGTCGTTGGCGCACGGGGAATAGAATTATCGGTCTGATTATTGAGGCGATAGCCGCAAAAACGACAAAATTTCGCATGGAGTGGATTGTCTCCACCGCATTCTGCGCAGAACAGATTCGTGTCCTTCCCCATGAACAACTCCTCAATAATATCTCTATTTGCAACGTGAAAAAGGTGCGTATAAGTTCTAGGACCAAAAAATAGATGGTTGTGCCTTAAAAAGAGATAGTTTCTTCTATGGTACTTTTATGATATAGCAAATTTGCTAAATTTGCTATGGTATAGTTCACATTCCAGGGCTTTTCATGTTCCTCTTTGGCGTCTGCGGCGCCGGCGAGGGGGGAAATGTGAGCGGGGACACCCCGCAATGGGCTGCCGCCCCTTGACCCTGCTGGCGCTACTTTTAAATAGCCCTGTCACATTCCAGGGCTTTTTCATGTTCCTCTTTGGCGCCTGCGGCGCCAGCGAGGGAGTGTGGAGTGTGTGGTCGGCGGCCGCGGCCGCCGACCACACACTCCACACAGGAAAGAAGATACACTCCCTGCGATCTCTGGACGAACAGTAAAAAGCTCTGTTCACATTCTTTTGCTCTTGACTTGAGGATGAGATGGTCGTTATAATTAAGTCAGATCTGACTAAACGGCGGTTACTTATGTATAAACAGGTTATGTTGCTCGGTGTGCTGCTTGAAAAACCGATGTATGGACAGCAGATTCGGGAATTCATTGAAGCACATCATGATTTATTCGCTAACCATATTAAGAAGCCAACTATTTATTATCAACTTGAACGGTTGGTAGCGGATGGCTATCTTGAGATTCGGCGCGAGACGGTAGAGGCACCCGGTCCCGGGGCGGCACACGAGGATGTAGCCCTGCGCGAGCGAGATGTGTATTATATCACAGAACAAGGTAAAGATTACTTTTCGACTCTGTTACGGGATATGATCAGCAAATTTACACCAGGCTTAAGCGAAGTAGATGCCTGTCTATATTTCTTGCATCACCTGACGGCCGAAGAGGCCTGTAAGCTTCTCCATGAACGCTTCTTACTGGTTGAGGCCTACCATAGCACTGTTGTACAAATGATGGCTTCTAATCATACATCAGATGCCGCCCACCAACTTGTGAATGATCACAAACTGACGTTGCTTGAAGCCGAGATGCGCTGGCTAAAGCACACCATTGAGCAGATTCGTACGGGAGCATTGCAGTTTCCACCCACTGCACCGGCGACACACTCTGCCCTGGCAACGAACAGTATAGATTAGATAGAACAACAGGAGCTTAAGGATCATGGAGCAGAAACGGCGGTCTCCGTTAATATTAATGGCATTAACCATCCTGATCGATTTCACCGGTTTTGGACTTATTATTCCCTTGCTACCCTTCTGGGCCGAACATCTGGGTGCGAATCCTCTGGGAGTGGGTGCCATCGTTACGGCTTATGCATTGGCGCAATTTATATTCACGCCGGTTC
This sequence comes from Dictyobacter kobayashii, assembly GCF_003967555.1. Classification (GTDB taxonomy): domain Bacteria; phylum Chloroflexota; class Ktedonobacteria; order Ktedonobacterales; family Ktedonobacteraceae; genus Dictyobacter; species Dictyobacter kobayashii. The sequence continues at coordinate 3,631,707 of NZ_BIFS01000001.1, read as the reverse complement.
TGGGCAGCCTCTCAGATCGCTACGGTCGCCGCCCGGTCATTGTGATCTCACTGCTCATCGAAACCCTCTCGCTGATCCTGACGGCCCTATCAGGATCGTTATTATTGCTACTCTGCGCCCGCTTCATTGGTGGTCTGGGAGCTTCCAATATTGGCTCAGCGCAGGCTGTAGTCTCTGATGTCACCCCGGCCAAAGATCGAGCCAAAGGCATGGGGCTTATCGGTGCCTCGATCGGGGTAGGTTTTGTGATTGGGCCTGCCCTGGGTGGTATCTTATCTCCCCTGGGTGCCACAATCCCATTCTGGACAGCCGCAATCATCGCCCTGATCAATGCGATCCTGGTTTTCTGCTTTTTGCCAGAAACACGCTCGAAAAAAAGTGCCCAACCAGCGCCACCAGAGCAGCAGGCGGGTTCAATGAATCGCTTCAATGTACTATGGGCGGGCTGGCAACGTGCCTTACAAATACCTGTAGTACTGCGACTGGTAGTAGTCAATCTACTCTTTACGATTGCCTTTACTTCAATGGAGACAATCTTCCCGCTCTTCTCACAACAAAAATTTGGCTGGAACTCTACACAGAACGCCTACGTGTTTACCTATGTTGGCTTTATTGTTGTCTTGATGCAGGGAGGAATGGTTGGGCGGCTGGTCAAACGTTGGAACGAACAAAAAGTGATGCTGGCCGGCCTGTTTCTATTAGCAATCGGCCTGGTAACACTGGCATTCAGTAACCAACTTGCGTTAGTATTGATTAGTGTTGGACTATTAAGTATCGGCGACGGAGCAATCAGCCCTACGCTTTCAACCTTGCTCTCATTCGCCAGTCCCGCTGAAACCCAGGGCGAGCTGCTCGGGTTGGCTCAAGGTGTAGCTGGTCTGGGCCGTGTCATTGGGCCTATGATCGCGGGCAGCGTTGATACCCTTAGTAGTCCTGGTATTCCATTGTTGCTAGGAGGAATTATCGTCCTGCTAGCGGCGCTATTGGTCATCCCAATACTTACCAGGATTCATCAACCACAAGAAGACCATGAAGTGGCAGCCCTGGAGACAACGGCCTCCAGGTAATGCATATTTTCTGGCTGAGGAGCTACCGCTCTGGTAGCCACTAGCTCCTCATATCTACCTGGAGAAGTTCTCCAGGCAACTGAAGCGCTCATTTTTAAGCGTATTTTTAAGGAGTTTTATTGTTATGGTACGCATCGGTATTATGGCACTACGTATCTGTGTCTTATTAGCACTTATTTTAGGCATCTTATTGTGGGCAGATCTTGTGCCTGGCGGCATTGTAATGGTCCATATGCTGCTGGGACTGCTGGCCATGATCTCGCTCTGGCTGCTAGCCTTTGGTATTGGTACCGCCCCTAAAGGTCGCAACCTGGGACTGGCTATTGGAGCTTTTGTGCTGGGTCTGCTTTTGCCAATCGTAGGACTGGGACAGCTTAACTGGCTCCAACTGGGTTCAGCCCATATCGTTATCCAGATCATTCACCTGCTCCTCGGCCTGGGTGCCATCGGCATCGGTGAGGCGATCGCAGCACGCTACAAACGCGCCAACAAACTGGCTTAACGCCAGCTTTTCTAAAAGCCCTGTATGGTCACTTCAAGTGGTCATACAGGGCCTGCTTTTTTATTCCAGGGTGCAAAATGTGGTGCTGGACCCTGGAATAAAAAAGCTCGGGCGCGCCAGCGCCCGTACACGCAGGATTCGACTATTGCCGAACAGCGTCGAATATGTTTTAATGTCTGTAATCTATTTGCAAAGCCTTCATTGATATTTGAACACAGACGTTAGCAAAGGAGCTTATGTGAGTCAGCAGGAATCGCGTCACCGCCTCGCTATTTATCCAGGCAGTTTTGATCCCGTAACTAATGGACATCTTGATATCGCGCGCCGAGCCGCACGACTATTTGATGAATTAATTGTTGCGGTCTACGCTTTCCCGGACAAAAATCTACTTTTCACGGTAGATGAGCGGGTGGTACTCTGGCAAGAAGTTCTGACCAAAGAGGGTCTGAACAACGTGCGTGTTGAAAAATATACAGGTCTGACAAGCGAGTATGCACGTACAGTAGGTGGGCAAGCCATCATCAAAGGTTTACGCTCGCCCAATGATTTTGATGCGGAATTCCGGCAGGGGCTGATGAATCGCAAGTTAGCTCCCGAAATCGAGACCGTGTGTTTACTGACCAACCTGGAACAACTCTTTGTAAGTTCCTCCTTATTAAAGGAGGTAGCCAGACTTGGCGGTGACGTCACTGATATGCTACCAGGCTCCGTGGCACAGGCACTGCAACATAAGCTGGGCCAGACCAATCCGGTATAAGCTGGTCTTGAGCAGCCAGTAGCAGCGGTACATATGACGGGCGAGCTCGAGTATTGGACATGCAACTCTGCAACAGACACGGCTATCTGATCGTAGAATACATGTACTTATAGCACATACTCTTCCAAAAAAGAGGTATCTCGCCACGTCCGGGGGGACACGACGGCATGGGAAGGAGGCAAGGCTTACTATATGGACATTCTCTATCTTGTAGATCGCTTGGAGAACCTTGTCGCCAATAGCAAACGGATGCCATTAGTCAACCAGATTATTCTTAAAGAGGCCGATCTTTTAACAATCATTGAACAAATGCGCACATCGGTGCCCGGCGAAATCAAACAAGCGCGACGGATTATGCAGGAAAAAGAGCGCATCTTAGCACAGGCCCAGGCCGATGCATCCAATATGCTGGCCCGGGCCAGGGAAGAAACCGAGCGCGCCATGACACGTGAGGGTCTCTTGCGCGTCGCCGAAGAGCGCTCTCAGGAGATCCTCCGAAGGGCAAATGATCAAGCACAATCTATTGTCCGGCGTGCAGAGACCCATACCGAACAAATGCAGGTCGAAGCCGACACCTATGCCTCTGAGACGCTACGCAATCTGCGGGAACATCTCCTCAACGTTGAAATGGAAATCGAACGTACAGTTATGAGTATTGAAAGAGGCCTGGATAGCCTGGAAGGACGCCCCGAGAATGAGGAAGATGCAGAAAATGCGCCACCACCTGACCCAATAGAGCCCGATGATGACGACGATGCGCTCCAACCGCGCTCTCTACCACGGCGCGCCTCACTGGCCGCTGACACCATGGGCGGCCCCAATTATCCAGTGTAATGTAAGCACAATAGTATAATCGTAAGGTAAGCAAGAGAGGCTCCTCTCTCATTTTTTCGGGGCCAGAAGCGCCACAGTAGCGGCGTTTCCGGTGGCTCGTGCCAGCAACAAAGAATCGCAAACGGGACTTGACACCCTCTCATGCCTTGTCTATAATGATCAGGCGCCAGAGAAGAGTAGGGGACAATTCGCCTTGCGCCAAAACGTATTTACTGGCAAGAGTTCTATACTTTTTTAGATCTTAATGGGAAGGATACAATTCCATGATCTTTAATGTGGCGCAACTGATGAAGTCTCCATTCGGCTCGGGGGCCGCATCTGAAGGAGATATTCACGAAGAGCAGGTTCAGCTCGACAAAGATTTTAAGGTTATTGGACCCATCGATGGACATGCACGCATGCGTCGTGTCAACCAGGGACTACTGGTTGACGGCTGGGTCGATCTCACCCTTGAACTCGAATGTGCTCGCTGCTTAAAACATTTTGAGCAGCCGATGCACGTAAAATTTGAAGAGCGCTTTTACCCAACGGTGGATGTGGTGACGGGTACACCACTCCCTCCAATCGATGAGGACGATGTCTTCCCCATCGATGAACACCATCAGGTTGATCTCACCGAAGCAATCCGTCAAGCCGTATTGCTGGCTATCCCGATGGTTCCTTTGTGCAAGGAAGATTGCGCAGGACTATGTGCACAGTGCGGTCATGATCTCAACCTTGGTCCCTGTGACTGCGACGAACCTGAGGTTGATACCCGTCTGAATGTGCTCAAACAATTATTGCAAAACGAAAAACAATCATAACACACTAGCATACACGAGTAGGTAGACCTGAGCACGATCACTCACTCAGGACACAATACTGGTGGAAGAGGAGAAGACAGTAATGGGAGCGTTACCTAAACAACGTATATCGCACGCTCGTCAGGGAGAGCGACGAGCACATCATCATCTGGATTTACCACAGTTAGTTGCCTGCCCACAGTGCAAGCGTCCACGCCTTTCGCATCACGCCTGCCCCAACTGTGGCACATATCGTGGTCGCCAGGTATTCCTGCCCAAGACCCAGAAGTAAGTAAGAAGTAGCAGCAGCTACCATAAACGCACGTCTAACCGCGTGGTGATATCATGGTCGGTCCTTATCCTCGCTTGAGTCCCATCATAAGATGTATGGTAAAAGACGTTGGGATGGTAGCGACCAATCATGATCAGACATTTTAGACCCGCCAGGGCATCCCTTTCGGTTAACGTGCGCTGCGACGGTATTAATAGGGATTCTTTAATCTACCTATCATTACCTGGTTAATTGGTAGCGCTGCGTATTCTTTCTGTAGACGAAGTGGACAAAATGACGACACAAGTTGCCTTTTTATTTCCAGGGCAGGGAAGTCAAAACGTTGGAATGGGAGCGGATGTCTTTGCAGCTTCAGCAGCCGCAAAACACGTTTTCGATACCTTCGATGAAACATTAGGCTTCTCGCTCAGTAATCTTTGCTTTCAGGGACCGGAAGATACCCTACGTTCAACTATTAATGCCCAACCAGCTATTGTCGCTGTAAGTCTGGCATATCTGGCAGCCTTCCAAGAAGCCCTCTCCCCTCAGAATTCATCCTGGACCACACCACTCACCCCTGGCTATACCGCCGGCCATAGTGTTGGCGAATGCACAGCTCTCGTACCCGCAGGGGCGCTTGACGTAAAAAACGTTGCCCGCCTGGTACGCGAACGGGGTCGCTTGATGCATGAAGAGGAAGAAATCTGTCCCGGGGGCATGGCAGCCATCATTGGTATGGATGTTGAGACTTTACAACAGATCTGCCAGGAAGCCACGCAACAGTGCCAGCAGCAATTAGAGCCGGGCGCCCAACAGCATCCCGGTATGGGTAAGGTAGTACTGGCAAACTACAATGCTCCAGGGCAAATAGTCATCTCGGGTGAGCGACAGGCTTTAGAAACCGCCTGTGCAATGGCCAGAGAACGAGGGGCCAAGCGCGCTATAATGCTCTCTGTCAGCGGAGCCTTCCATTCACCTGTTATGCAACCGGCCGCAAGCAGATTAGCTGAATCCGTAGTGGCCACCCAGATTCAAAACGCCTCTTATCCAATTATCAGCAACACCAGCGCCTTACCAATGACCAACGCCTCAGATATCCGCAGCGAACTGGCACAACAGATCGCTGAGTCCGTTCAATGGATCCGCACAATCGAATATTTAGCGGCCCAGGGCGTGACAACCTTCTTTGAGATTGGTCCGGGACAGGCGCTGGCTGGTATGATTAAGCGCATCATTAAAGGTGCGACCATTATCAATATCGGTAGTGTAGGCGAGATCGAAAAAGCCGTTGTCAAAGTACGAGAGCTTGGTTTGCTTTCATAAAACTTAACTTAAGGGACCATACAGAATATACCATTGTCTTCCTGGGAGGAAATAACGCAAACGATCCTGTGATGGAAAAAAGAAGAGTGACATGAGCCGTGAGGTTACCCACAGCAGCCACCACTTACAGGACAGACAGCGCTCGTTACAGGAGCATCTCGGGGTATTGGTAAAGCCATTGCATTGGAACTGGCCCGCCAGGGTGCCAATGTCTGTGTCAACTACCTGGGAAGCGAAGGACGGGCGCAGGCTGTCGTTGACGACATCATAGCGCATGGCGGACAAGCCATTGCCGTTGCGGCCGATATCAGTAAAGCGGAAGAGGTACAAAAACTCTTTGCCACTGTCGCAAGCTGTTTTGGACCCATCCAGATTCTCGTGAATAACGCGGGAATTACGCGCGACAATCTTTTGTTACGCTTAAGCGAAGACGATTGGGATATTGTACTTGACACAAACTTAAAAAGCGCCTATCTTTGCAGTAAAGCAGCAGCGCGCATAATGATACGTGCCCGTAAAGGCTCAATTATCAATATCGCCTCTGTTGTCGCATTGAGCGGTAATCCTGGACAAGCGAACTACGCGGCGGCCAAGAGTGGGCTGATCTCATTCAGCAAAACCCTGGCTCAAGAGCTAGGTTCGCGTAACATTCGTGTTAATGTTATAGCACCGGGATTTATCGAGACAGAAATGACCGCGGAACTCTCGCATGAGGTGCGCACTAATCTGGCCACCAAAATTGCATTGGGACGCCTGGGTACACCCGAAGATATTGCTACCACCGTCGCATTTCTGTGTACACCAGCCGCTCAATACATCACCGGCCAGGTGATTAGTATAGACGGTGGTTTATCACTGTAGTCAGAAGGAATCAAGCACATGGCTATGGAATCACAGCCGACTGGAGTGGTACGCGTAGCACGTCCGGTGCTGACAACCATCGTGTTGAGTACCGCCTTGCAAATTCGCGGTGTCGTCCGAATGGCCCATACCAGTGACCAATGGTCACGTTTATTGGGCCGAGATGTTCCTAACCAGGGCATTAATCTTATAGTTAAAGATAATACTGTTACTGCCGACCTGTATCTAATCGTTGAATCAGGTAGTAACATAGTAGAAGTGGGCACAGCCGTCCAGGAAGAAGTTGCTACCGCCATTGAAAATATGATCGGGATGCAAGTTCAGGGCGTCAATGTCTACATTCAGGATGTTGCATAAATAGCGCGTCTAATGAGTAGAACATCGTCTGCTAACCCTTCCTATGCCTTGACAGCATAGACAGAGCCAAACAGACACCAGCTAGTCACATTCGAGGATACTATGCCAGGGATACGCAGGCAAGCGCGAATGATCGCACTGCAAACACTCTACGAATACGATATCGCCAACCATGCCCCGGAAGAGGTCTTGCAGCGCCATGCCGAGGAGCGCAATCTGCACCCCAAGGTAGTTGAATACGCTAGCGAGCTCGTTCTGGGCGCATATAACCATCTTGCAGATATTGATGCGCACATCCAAAGCGCGGCCCGTGAGTGGCCGTTGCAGCAGATGGCTCGCATCGATAAAAACATTCTCAGACTTGCAATCTACGAAATTCTGTTTAATAATACTGTACCAGCCAAGGCGGCCATTAACGAAGCCGTGGAACTTGCCAAAACATATGGCAGTGAAACATCTAGTCGTTTCGTCAATGGAGTTCTTGGTACAATATTTAATAGGGCCCAACAACAGCCCATCTCAAAAGCGGAAAGCGAGGTGAATTAATGCCTACAATCCATGATCGCCTGAAGAAAATCATCGTCGACCAGCTTGGTGTTGATGAGAGCGAGGTCGTTCCTAGTGCTTCTTTCGTTGAGGATCTCAACGCGGATTCACTCGACCTGGTCGAACTCATCATGTCCCTCGAAGAGGAATTCAAACTGCAAATTTCTGACGAGGATGCTGAGAAGATCACGACGGTCCAGGAGGCCGAGGATTACATCGAAGAGCATCTGCGCTAATATTTCGCAATGCTAGGCGCTTGCTGGTATAATTTTATATATATCGCAAGCGCCCTTTTTTTTAGAATGTGTTTTACTTCCATCATGGGAAGAGTACCGCCCTTGTGCGGACGTGCGCTGACGCGCCCGCATATTTTGTATAGTGTGGTGTAGAAAATGCGCTGGGCGCATTTTCTACACCACACTATACAGAAATTTTGAGCGCCACAGGTGTTAAAGCACCTGAACAGAGCGTGCGAAGAACATGGGAAGCGCGCCCGAAGGTGCTCAAACACATTTTAATCAGGCAAATGACACGACGCGCCTTCAGTGCTCAAACACATTTTAATGAGGCACAGGTGCAAAAAGGCGCGCTCAGCGCGCCTTTTTGCACCTGTGCCTCATTAAAATGTGCGGCCGCGTATGCGGACGCCCGCAAAGGAAACAAAACGCTTCCCCAACAAAAAATAAAACATTTTAAAAAAGTCATTATTTTATTGTCACAAATCCCAATTGTCATGCATCTACATTAACGTAGACGGGTTTTTCTATTCGAGAAAACCCTCCTACGAATGCGAAAAGAGTTGTGTGTGGATACAATGTCTGCAGCGCAAGCTGTTGAAGTGCTAATTCATGAATACTATAAGCTGGTATTCCATACGATCTATGGCCTGACCAATAACTGGGAAGAGAGCCAGGATCTAACACAGGATACCTTCCATCAGGCGCTAAAAGGGATCGACGCCGCCCGGGCCAGCAGTGGAGGTAATTTCCATGCCAGGGCCTGGCTGTTGCGTATTGCCCTGAACAGCGTACGGATGCAGAGAAGAAGGCGAGCACTTTTTAGCTTTATCCCTTTCTCTAGCATGCACGACAAACGCCAGGCAGAAGGTAAAGAGCGCGTAAATACCAGCGATGAGATGGTTCAAGAACAGGCCGCCCCGGTACAACCAGGAGGCTATGGTACCGCAGGCAATGAAGATCCAGCCGAATTTGTAGCGGAACAAGATATGGTACAGCGTACAATGGCCCGGTTACCTGAGCCACTACGCATCTGCCTCTTATTCTCAATCGTCGGCGGGCTCTCAACGGCTGAGATTGCAGATATGCTGGACGTCAAGGAAGCAGCCGTAAGGCAACGCCTGGTCCGTGCGCGTAAGCAGTTCCAACAACTCTATGCACAGGAAAGTGGCGAAGAGTTAGTCGATACGGCGCCCCCGCTATCCACTGGCTTACCGGCCCAACAATCTGATGGTCAGGATCGCAAGCAGCGCAACATGTCAAAGAAAGATACACATCAGCGCCTATCCCTGGCGAGCCAGGCACCATCGATATGGAGTGGCTATGTATAACGACTCGATCGAGACCTTGCTGTTACGCCATTATGGTAGCAACGGGCCGGAGCCTGAGGCTCTAGAGCAGCGCTTATGTGCTTCTGTACACCAGGAAGCACAGGAAATACAGCAGCGACAGACCGCGGCCCGGCGCATCTGTGAACAGCGTATCAGCCGTCGGCGCGCCGTCCAGCTGGTCGCACTGAGTTCCGCTGGCCTTGGTCTCTTAAGTACCGGTGTCGCCAGCGTCCAAAGTATCTTGAGCAGTCAAGAAGGACCACGGCCGGCATATTCTTAAAACTTATGTTGTTTTATTTAGTACAAACAGCAATGTAAATAGTGCCTGATCACTATTTCGTCGTGGCAGGCTTCGTTACAGTCAACTTAATCGGGTGCTACACAGAGGTAAGCACCGTAGCAGGAAAGGAAATTTATCATGGGACTTTTAGGTGGACATGGCTTAGAGCTAATCGTTGTCCTCGTTGTTGCCCTTCTCGTCTTCGGACCAAAGAAGTTGCCTGAAATGGGTTCCGCCATCGGTAAAAGTATTAAAGAATTCAAAAATGGCGTCAACGAAATAACGAAACCTAAAGAAGAGGAAGAAGTACACACCACGCAATCCGCTACCGAGTCTGCTCGTCTGGAACTCGAAGCCATTGAGCGTGAACTGGCCGCTAAAAAAGCTGCCCTGGCTGCACAGGAAGCTGCACAGCCCGAGGTAAGAGCCACACCGACCGTTGACTAATGAAAACTGCTGACACTAGTATAGGGGGATTTCATGGCTACCAGTGATCTAGATCAGCAGGGCCTGTTAAAATCAGGGGGATTCGACAACTCCTCAGAGGACGATGACGAAAATGACCCCTCTGCGATGTCACTGATAGATCATCTTGAAGAACTTCGCCGGCGCATCTTTGTATGTTTGATCGCAGTGGCTGTCGGAGTGGTGATTGCATTCATCTTCCGCACCCAACTTATTCACATCTTGGACGCTCCTTTACCACTTACGGCCAATACTGTGGGAGGTAAAGAAGGTCAGAAGCTGGTGATGACAGGCTTAGGAGAGGCTTTTACAGTTTCTATCAAACTTTCGATAGTTTTCGGCCTGGTGTTTGCGCTTCCGGTCATTCTCTATGAGCTCTGGGCGTTTATTGCACCTGGACTTTATGACAAAGAGAAAAAACATGCGGTTCCATTTATTCTATTGGGACTGATACTGTTCCTCATGGGTGTTACGCTGGGATATTTTATCCTGCAATATCCAGTAGGTTTCTTGATCAACTTTGGCGCGGAGAACTTTACCGAGTTGATATCAGCGAATAGCTACTTCTCGTTTGTGTCGTTATTCTTGCTGATCTTTGGCGCGGTCTTTGAGTTGCCGCTGGTCCTGACCTTTCTGGCCATGATCGGCATCGTAACCGAGCATTTTCTGAAGAGTAAGCGCGCTGTTTCACATGTGGCCATGTGGGCTGCCGCTACCGTTGTTACACCTGGTGGAGATCTGTATAGTCCAGTTTTCATTGGCGTTGCCCTATCAATTCTGTTTGAGTTCAGTATCCTGCTTATTCACTTTGTCGTGAAAAAAGATCCTGCTGACGAGCTCGCCTGAACAGATTAAAAAATAGTGAGGCCATCCCATATATAAAGGGATGGCCTCGCTATTTTTGTTTTGGGCTTTTGCGGACGTGCGCATGCGCGCCCGAGCGGTTTTATTAGAAGGTGTAAAAATGGTGCCAGTCACCATTTTTACACCTTCTAATAAAACTTTTTTAAGTGCCACTTTAGCCTTTTTTAAGTGTCAATATACTCTTTTTAAGTACCACTTTAGCCTTTTTGAGCATCGCTGTATCCTTTTCTAAGCAACACCGTATTTTTTTTAAGTACTGCAGGCATGAAAAGGCATCGGTGGGAATTTGGAGTGGCCATATGCTCTACGAGCCAGAGGAGGATATTTCTAGCTGTTCAGGCAGGGGAGGTGTTGATGAGGTGGGTTCTTGCCAGCGGTCGTGGCCGAATCTGGTCCAGAGGAGGATGAGGGCAAGGGAGTAGAGAATGGTGGTACAGATAAAGACGGGCAGATAACCAACACGAGCAATCATAAGGCCACCAAGGGAGGCTCCTAGCGCCCACATAATCTGGTAGGCGGCCTGATAGCTGCTATTAGCCAGTCCACGGCGCTGCGCTGGTACCACTTCCATGGAAAAAACCTGCAAGATACCTTGAGACATGTCCATAAAGCCCTGCCTTAGAGGATAGAGGGTGGCGGCCAGAGGTAACGAACTGGTGATCCCGATTAAAAGCATGATGGGCAGACTGATAATGCGAGGGATCACCAGGGCAGCCACCTTACCAATGCGTAGGACGAGCCAGGGAGCGAGCAATGTCAGTAGTGCGTTCAATGTATTAGCCGCCGCGTCAATGGCCCCAAATAAGGCTGAGGAGGCTCCTAGATGCTGTACAAAATAGACATTGAAATAGGGGAGCAGTAAACCAGCGCCGGTACCAATCAAAATCTGGATGCCAATCATGACGAGCAGTGGATTGCTAAACAGGGTCTGTGGAGGGATTTTTCTCCATTCAGAGATCATAGAAAGACGTGCTTTGAGTGCCACTCTCATCTGAACAGATCTTTCGTTGCGCTGAGGACGCAGCGGTTGTTCTTCGCGCATCATAAAGAGCGGTATAAAGCTGGGCACAACGATAATACCAGCGACCAGAAGCGCCAGCTGGTAGGAACGAGCCAGCGGCTGCTGGGTCAGAGCCCAATGAATCTCCGCGGGAAGAGGAGCCATCAGCCAGCCTTTGGAGCGGAACCAGAGCGGCAGGATACCTCCAAGAGCTTCTCCGATGACGGTCATAATGAGGGTCAGGACAATATTGAGGCTGAAGAGATGCGACCGTTCAGCTGGCGTGCTATTGCGGGCCAGGAAAGGAGCATTGACAACCAGGATAAAAGCGCCACCGATACCTGCGATAAACGCGCTCAATAGCAGAAAGAATGGCGTACGCAATAAGATCTGGCCGGCTCCGGCGATCCCCACCAGGGCGCTGGCCCAGATCAGGATCGTTTTGCCTTTGAAACGATCAATACAGAGACCAGCCGGAAAGATAGCCACCCCTCCCCGATAGTTCCTGTGAATAATATTAATCCGATAAAGTCAGTATGGTAGCCTAACGCAATCAAATAGAGGTTATAGAGCACCTGGAGAATACCCAGCGTGACTCCACTCAATGCATTGCTGACAAGATATAAACGGGCGTTTCTTTGGAAACGCCCGAATTGATGTATATAATTTTGGGTGAGAGACATGTTACCTTTGTGGACGCATAACTTGTTGCTGAGGAGGTGCCTCATACCGAGGCGCCTGCCCAGGTATGACCTCGGGATGCTCATTCATTAATGCTCGATAGCCCGGGCTGGCAAACTCCTGTCCCGCAGCATCCACATGTGTTTCTGCGCTTTCCCTATGCATCAAGCCAGGCAGGAAAAAAGCCTTGGCAATTGTCCTGGCCTGCATAGTACGGGCACGGAATTCGATAACCACATTAGTTACGCGATCGGATACCTGCTCAACCTTTTTATCCGCAGCGTTGACACGTAGAGGCAATTGAGCAGCGATACGCGCCGCTGGCGAAGCATCTTCCGCAGGTGCGATCCCCTGTTCAACCCTCTTAGAAGTGGTATTAACGCTCTCAACATAAGGGCGCAATATCTTGATCAGCTCGGCTTTTTCGTTTAACCACGACATCGCAAAGCTCATCACCAGATTAAACACCACCGTTACCACAATGAATATTAAGGCAAAAAGGCAGATAACCAGCGCGGCAACCTGACCCATCGTGGCCAGAAGAGGGTTCACTGCTAATATAATAGCCGCCATTACTCGCCTCCTCTATCCACAGCAGCATTCGCGGCCGCCATTGCCTCCATCTGCTGTCTACGACGCTCTTCCGCACGGCTACGGGCATGACCTTTACCCAGGAACACACGTCCCATCTCCTGAGCCGCCACAACGGCAGCCACCGCGCGCACGCTGGGTCCCAGGGCCAGTTCAGAAGTGAATTTGGTCGCTGTGCCAATAGTTGTTACAGTATTACCAGCCGTCTTAGCGGTATCTTTCACAATACCGATTGTTTCATTGACCGAACCAATTAAAGGCTTCATTTCGTCGCGCACGGTATTGATGGCGCGCACAAGCTTAAACACCGAATATATTTGATATACAGTGCCGGCAATGAGCAAGAGTGCCAGAATGATCAAAACCACATAGAGCAGTTCTAATAATTTGCCAAAGATTATCGCCAGTGTAACACCACCAACCAGAATAATAGCCACAACCACACCGGCAATGATTGCGAACCGTTTTGCTTTTTGCATAACGTGCCTCCCAATACGATTGTAAATTAATGCAGTTCCATTATAGCGCACGGGCATGAATGCTTGCAGTTGTAGAAATTCTTAACTTATCGTACCATCCACAAACAGATACAATAAGATAGAAATATAAAACAAACATAGGAATCAGACGCTATCCACGCACCGGACGAGGCATTGATCGATATACCTTTATACCTTTACCATCTTAATACGCAAAAGCAGGATACTATGGCGACAATATATGCCACAATAAGAAGAATAAAACCTGAGAAAATACAGTTGCACATAAAAGAATGCTGAGAATTTTGATCGAGACTTGTTGATTTGGGATTTTACGCGTATCTTCCAGAATAGACCCAACAATAGCCTGGATGGTATAGACGATGTATATCTTCACCTATTCTACCAGCTATTACGTAACAGATACAGCAGAGTAATGGGGTAGGGACATTCTGGTATCTGCAATCAACTAAAAAAAGCGTCAAAGGAGAGCTCAATGAGCCCGATATTCGCCGATCTCGTCATTTTTAATTTTTCCCTGCATGGTATCCACTTTGCTTTGAGCGTTGGCCAGCTGCTTTGCTGGGGCCTGGCACTGGTGGTGGGGATACTTGCGCGCCTGGTCTTTGGTCGCCGGGTGCCATTTGGCATTTTCAGTACTTTTGTAGTCGCACTGATGGGCATCTGGTTTGCCACCGATGTAATTCTGATCGATATTCCTAAGGATATTCTCATCTACGATGTGCCGCTGCTTAAGGCCACTATCTCAGCCATCGTTTTTGAATTGCTCTGGTACCTGATTGCCTATCGCAGTTATCGTTCCTGGACACGCCGCCGCCGCTTATATGCATCCTCAATGCAAAAACAATAACTGAACAGAACCAGCCAGTAACGTAACATTGTGGTGATAGTACTGAGTCTGGAGAATATTATGCAACGACATAGCAGAATTCCACAGTAAAGGGGACGGAACAGATGACGTCCCTTTAACTCATGTGTGATATAATATCGACGGCTTGTTTACATGTACTTTCTTTACTTTATCGAGGCTTCATCTGTGGATATCTCTTTAACCTTTACCATTAGCGCATTTGTGACTTTTTTTACCGTAATTGACCCCGTTGGGCTGGCTCCGGTTGTTGTAGGGCTTACCTCCCATTTTAGCAACGCGCAACGCAATGTAATTGTTGCGCGCGCCACCTTGATCAGTGCGGGTATTATCCTTTTCTTTGCAGTTGTGGGCCGCTACCTGTTAGATCGGCTCGGTATTGAACTCTACGCATTTAATATCGCGGGCGGCGCCCTATTATTCCTGGTCGCCGTAGATATGCTCTTTGGCCGCCAGTCAGGGACGCGCGAAACGAAAGCGGAAGAAGAAGAGGCAATGACGCGTGAAGATATTAGCGTCTTTCCGCTGGCCATCCCTATGATTGCTGGTCCTGGCACGATTGCCACCACCATTCTCTACGTCGGGCAGGCCGCACCGCATCCAATGAGTTTATTATCGGTGGCAGCGGCGATTATCAGTGCTCTTTTCCTGGCCTGGCTGGCCATGAGAAGCTGTACCTGGATCATCAAGCATGTGGGAAAAACCGGCATCCTGGTGTTATCTCGTATCCTGGGTATTCTGCTGGCAGCCCTGGCCATTCAATTCATTCTCAATGGCATTGCCACATATATACATTCAAGTGGATTTATCAAATAACGTCCAGAAATTGTTTCAGGAGGCTGTGCTCATACGACCGAATGGAATGACATAAAGTCCATACCTGCCACCTTCTCTCCTGTAGTACGTAGTACATACAAAGAATGGCTGCATAGCTAGCAACATACCACCAATGGCATACAAATTATACTGGAAAGAAAACAGGTACAAGGTTTTATGAGAACAGCGTGCTTAAAAACGAGGTGTGCGTGAACGATCCTCATCTGCTTGATGGTGTTGCGACGCGCACAGTACGCGCCAAATCGAGTTATCGGGCGGCCCTTTCCCAGTACCGTACCCAACCTCAACTGGCGCGTATCTGCTGGGGAACCTGGATAATCACTATTGGCTCAATCCTGGTATGGTGTTTTACAGCCTCTCAAGTGGCTCAAACCATGGGAGCCCATAGTCTTTCTGCCATACTAACCCATATATTCAATAACGCGATAAACACGCAGCCCAATAGCGACGATGCCCTGACTACAATACTGATTCGTTATGGGGCAAAAGAAAATAACTTGATCCTGCAGGGACAATATTGGCGCTTTCTTACCCCCATCTTCTTGCATGTCAATCTATTGCATGTAGGACTGAATATGCTTAACCTGGTCATCCTGGGAACATTCTTAGAACGCCTGGTTGGTCACCTACGCTTCTTGCTGATTTATTTGATAACAGGTATTATCAGTATTATCGCCAGCTTCGTATTTGCGCCAGATGTTATCAGTGTAGGTGCATCGGGTGCAATCTTCGGCCTGGTCGGAGCTTACAGTATTTTTGTCCTTGTGCATAGACGTGCCTTCCCGCGCGGAGGATTACTAGCGCTCCTCTGGCTGGTCTTTATTGTTGGCATCAACCTGGCCTTTGGCTTTATGATCGCCAATGTTGATAACAATGCGCATATAGGCGGTTTGATCAGTGGTTGTATACTGGGCTGGTGGTTTACTCCTCTTTATCGACCCACGGCTAACCAGATACTGATCGATACACATCGCCTATCACGCAGTTGGCCCTTGGCACTTTTGACAATTTTAGGTACACTACTACTTGCTATTTTAGCTTTACATTTGGGACACTGATCGTTAGACGCCAGGATTGCTCGGCGCAAACGATGGCATATTGGGAGGAAATCTCGTGGAAGCTCAAACGGAACTCCAAAATTATCTAGAACAGGGGAAACAAGCCCTGGCCGAGGGCAAGGGCAGAGAGGCTGCCATTGCCTACGCGCATGGGGCCCAGTTGGAAACTGAAAATCCTCAGGTTCACCTGGGCCTGGCAGAGGCCAACCTGGCCCTTGGCAATTATGGCGTGGTGCAGATGGCCTGTCGCCGTGTGCAAGAATTGCAGCCGGAAGGCGGCACGGAAGGCTGGACCGCCCAGGCGCTACTAGAGTTGCTGGATCGTCGCTACGATCGAGCCCTGAAAAGTGTTGACAAGGCCATCGAGAGCGATCCAGGCGGCGGCTACCTGCATGCATTGCGCTCCTACCTGCTGCGCGCCAATGGACAGGACTATGATGCGAATCTGGCACGGGCCCGTGCTACACGTCTCTCCTACGGAGGTCGTTTTGAAAACTGCTTCCCACCTCTAGAACCTCAGCGTCCCAGCCCACAGGTCACTGCGAACAATCCAGCGTCGGAAGCCTCTACCATTGCCACGCCTGACAATAGCAAACAAGCTGGTGAGCGAACGGCAGCGCCATCGTGGTCACAGCCCAATCCCATGCGCAGACAGGCAGTGCGAACCCGCTTCGCATTAAATCAGTATCCTAGCCTGGTTACACTGATCCTGATCGCGGTCAATGTGCTGATCTATATCTGGTCGACACTTGATCCAAATATTGTTAATATTGGCGCTCAGATAAACCCTTATATCATCAATAATGGAGAATACTGGCGCATCTTTACCGGCATGTTCCTGCACAATGGCATTGCTCACATTGCCTTGAATATGCTTTCTCTCTACTTTGTAGGTCGAGGTGTCGAGATTATCTATGGCAAATGGCGTTACCTGGTCATCTATTTTGTATCAGGTATATTGGGAGGTGTAACGTACCTGGTCATGAGTCCAACGGGGGCCGCAGTTGGCGCTTCAGGCGCTATCTTTGGTATCTTTGGCGCGATCGGCATGTTCTACCTGCTCAATCGGCGCGCATTAGGTGCGGCAGGAACCGGGGCCATTGGGCAGTGGATGTTCTGGCTGGCCATCAACTTGATCTATGGCTTCGCCCCGGGCACCGGGATAGCTATCGCGGCCCATATTGGTGGCCTGGTTGCAGGTATGATCCTGGCCTACATATTAATGCCTCGTTCACGTCGTGGACGAATATTCTTTTAAGTCACTTTTTCCGCAAGAATACGCAAACAAGAAGTAATCACCAATAATGCTGCTTGCTTCTTGTTTTATCCATTACACTAAGAATAGGGAGTCGGGCTTGCAATCTCGCTGTGACCCGGCTGAGTCACATTGATCCTATCAATGTACCGTTACTATCACCACGGCACAAAGACAGGGTGATCCTATCCATGCCCTTTACCCCCCTGCTTGACTCCCTCACTCCTTGTACTCTGCAAAAAGGCGCTGCCTCGATTATGCTTTTTTTGACGGATAGATTATGATATATCCCTTGAAAGAGATCTTCAAAGAAAGGTGATGTATCAGCATGGGCAAACCAGTGTTGGTAATAGTAAATGGCCTGCCAGGCACAGGGAAAACCACGCTATCAAGACGGCTCGCCGCAGATGTACGGCTTCCCGTGTTCTCGCGCGATGGGATGTATGAGACACTTTTTGATGCCCTGGATGGTCAAAGCAATGCATCTTCGTTAGAGATAGCCCCGGCAACATTTAAGCTCCTCTATTATGTGGCAGGCTCAATATTAGCAGCAGGTCAAGCAGTGATCGTTGAGGGATTTTTTGGTCGTCCCGAATTAAGGAGTGCCGAGTTTCTTCAACTGCAACGTAGTTACGATTTTGCGCCGCTACAAATTCTCTGTAAGGCAGATGGAGGAGTACTCGTAGAGCGTTTTCTGGCACGTATGGGGGCAGTAGAGCGCCACGTTGGTCATCAGCATAGCGATCTGGAATGGATTGAGCGAAATAAAGAACGGCTCCTACAGGGGCGTCTCACACCGCTGGCGCTGGATGGTCAGATTATTGAGGTTGATACTACCACCCCTGACAGTTTTGATTATGAGCATGTGCTCCAACGAGTTCAAGCGGCTCTTTCGCAAGGTATTTGATTCCCATGATAATGGGAATAGTGTCGCTTCCAGGCGTACGGGCGCGGCCACGCCCGTACGCCTGGATTACCAGATTATTGATTGTGCTCTGAATTGCGAACGATACGCATAGCTTCTTCTAATATTGAAGGAGAAAGATCCTGGCTGGCAGAGTCAGCTTCATCGGGCTGGAAAACACCCAGTTGATCTTTCTCGGGCAGCAGTTCGGCGATTTCAGCTTCGGATAGGCCCGTCATCTCCTCATAGGCAAGTTCAGCCCCATCTTCGAGCTCATCCAGAATCGCGTTTAGATCGCTCAGGCCACGGAAAGTGACCTTAACTTTTTTCCCGTCTGGATTTTCATAGTTATCGTTTAGCTCCTGGCCTCTGGTCAGGGCTTTGCGATACGCCTCTTCAGGCGAATCAGCGCGGATCAACACCAGGTTATTGTGGACCAAATTCTCGCTTTCGCCTTCGATCTGGATCTCTTCAAGTAGCTCGGCCAGATACCATTTTACATTTTCGGGGATATTCGCCATGAGGAGGCTCCTCTCTGTCTAACTCCGTGTGCATCGTCAATGATCAACAAATCCATCTTATTAGTTAGTTAAGCAAGCATTTGTGCGAGCATTCTAACACGAACCCAAAGACAAGTATATACAACCGTAACAAACTGTAAAAACCAATCATATGTGCCAGCTATGGATATCACAATTAGCTAATATCCTCAGCAATCAGGCCCGCCACAATCTTGCCAGACAACATAACCAGGGCACGCCCCCACCAGGATGAGTACTGCCACCCACAAAATAGAGTCCCTGGACATCTGAAGCCCGATTGCCTGGCCGCGTAAAGGGAGCCATACGATCGTTCGAGGAAAGTCCATAAATGGAACCAGCATTGGCACCATAATTGCGCTGAAAATCCTGCGGGGTCAAAATTTGCTCATAGACCAGATTCTCTCTGATATCTGCCAGCTCGATCTGCGGATAACGGGCCAGCGCATCCAGTACCAGGTTTCGGTAGGCAGGAGCGTCTCGCTGCCAGTTAGAACGAGCGGTCAGATAAGGGGCGTTGACCAGCACAAACAGATTTTCATGTCCCGCAGGCGCCTGGCTGGCATCCGTGCGTGTGGTGGCACAGATATAGATCGTGGGATTGCGCTGGGGAATCTTATACTCAAATAGATCTACAAACTCCGCCCGATAGTCATCTGAGAAGAAGATATTATGATGGGCAAGCTCAGGATACTGTTTGCGGGTTCCCAACAACAGGACGAAGCCTGAGCTAGATGGTTCAAGCTGCTCTAAACGCCGCGCACGCTGCTGCTTGCGTACAGCGGGCGAGAGCAATTCCCGGTAGGTTGTCACGACATCGCTATTGGCCACCACCAGCTCGCTACGCAACACGCGTCCATCATCCAGCACAACACCAGTGGCGCGGCCGCGTTCGACCAGGATACGACTAACTTCACAACTGGTCTCAATCGTTACTCCTAGCTCCTTAGCCAGCTTCTCCAGGGCCCGGGCCAGGGCATAGATGCCACCACAGGGATACCAACCGCCGTCAGCCAGTTCAACATAGGGAATGATGCTATAGACAGAGGCAACCTGGTAGGGCGATGAACCATTATAGGTGGCGTAACGATCAAAGAGCTGGCGAATATGCGCATCCTCAAAAAAAGAGCCGACATGCTGATCTAATGTGGATGGAGAGAGCGCGGTAAGCACCGCCCTGAGCCGCTCTCCTGGCTCATCCTGTTCTCCCTCCGGAGTAGTGTAATGTCCGCGCCAGACGAAGCGCAGGAAGGTCTGGAACACATCTAATGGACTACCCAGGCTGTTGTAGAGAAAAGGATCAGCCGAGGCGGCAAAAATTGTGCGTGCCTGGTTGAAAAAGCGCCAGAAAGCCTCAGCATCATGCTGACTGAAGCGCGCTATCTCTTGCGCAAACCGCTGCCGGTCACGCCAGGCATGCAGGATAGCGCCATCGCGATAAAAATAGCGACAGGTCTCATCCAGGGGCTGCAAATCAAGATAATCCTCAAGGCGACGACCAGCCGCTTGAAATAGCTCACGCAGCACATAGGGCATCGTAATCAGCGAGGGACCAGTATCAAAGCTGAAGCCATCCTGCTCAATCTGGTTGAGCTTGCCGCCTACCCGAGGCTGACGTTCTAGTAGCGTAACGGCATGTCCTTGAGCCGCCAGGTGAATGGCGGCCGACATGCCCCCGATTCCCGCACCGACAATTATGATCTTTTTATGTACAGACATACTCATACCTCTGTATAATATTCATTATATTTATAGTATTCAGAACCTTCAGATATCCTATTGTAGGATGTGGATACCAATCCAGGATGGGTAAGGAGACAGCCATAAATGATACCTGCACGTAAGTTTCCGCTGGGCGAGAAACTGGTCTGGTTGTTAATACATACATCATTGCGAGGTCATTTTGATCGCGTATTTTTCCGCATGCATGAAACGCTGACAGAAGAACAACGCCGCCTCCCCATTATTATATGCGCAAACCATTCCAGCTGGTGGGATGGCTATGTGGGTGCACTGGTGGAGCGCCACTTGAAGTTGGATGGCTACCTGATGATGGAAGAGCCACAACTCAAGCGCTATTTCTTCTTTCGCTGGATCGGCTGCTTCTCAGTTGACCGCCACAATCCACGTTCAGCCATGCAAACCATTCACTATGCCAGCAAACTACTCAAAAAACGGCCTGGACACATGGTCTGGCTCTTTCCCCAGGGCGAAATTTTTCCAAATGATTACCGTCACTGACTTTCTTTAGTGGAGCGGCCCAGATCGCCAGGTTAGCTGCTCCCGCGCTGGTATATCCCCTGGCTATTCGGATTGAATACCGGGCAGAGCAGAGGCCGGACCTTTATATCAGCATGGGTAAACCGCTGCTAATCGGAGAAACAGAGCTACAGACGCGGGGCTTCTTAAAACACTACACCGCATGTCTACAAGAAAAAGTTACCGAGGAGCTGGACCAGCTACGTACTGATGTCATTAACAGCAATTATGCCAGCTTTACCCAGATCTTGCGCGGTCGAGCATCAACCAATAGAATGTTTGATGCGGCACTCTTACGCAAACAAATTCAGCATCAATAGAGGTAAACATGCTCTCTCTTGAACCAGCAAGCCTGATCACTTCTGCCATCATACCAGCTATTTTAAGCATTGTCTTATTTATCTTACTTATCAACTTTACTATTTTACTGATCAATCTCTGCACTTTTACCCGTTTGCGGGCCACGCAAGAGGGCGCAACGGAGACAGTAGAACCGTTGGTCTCGGTCCTGATCCCGGCTCGCAATGAAGCAGCAAACATCGAGGCCTGTGTGCGCTCATTGCTCGCCCAGCAGTATAGTCAGATCGAGATCATAGTGCTGAACGACCAGAGCAGTGATCAAACCGCCACAATCGTAGGGCGCCTGATCACTGAGCTCCCTGCGCAGCCGACTACCAGCTTACGTCTGATTGAGGGCAAGCCACTACCACCGGGATGGATCGGAAAAAAACTTTGCCTGCTATCAACTGGCCCAACAGGCAAAGGGAGCATACATCCTCTTTACTGACGCGGACACCATTCATCATGCAACGATGGTCAAAGCTGTCATGCGGCAGATGCAACAACGTAAAGTACAACTGCTCTCGGCCCAGCCAGAACAGATACTGGGTAGCCTGGGTGAGCATTTAATCGTTCCGTTGCTCAACTTTACCATTCTGACCCTGCTGCCTGTGGCCCTGATACCGCTACGACCAGAGCCCAGCCTGGCAACCGGAAATGGACAAATGCTCTGCTTTCAGCGCGACGCTTATCAGGCAATTGGTGGGCACGCCGCGGTTAAAGGTAGAATTTTGGAGGATGTGCTACTGGCGCGCGCCATCAAGGAAGCGGGCTATCGCATGGCTTATGCTGATGCGCTGGAGCTCATTCAGTGTCGTATGTATCATTCATTTGACGAGGTCTGGTCAGGCTTCTCAAAAAATCTATTTGCCTTTTATAATTACTCACTCCCATTTGCCCTGGGCGCACTGCTACTCAACCTGCTCCTCTTCGTCGTCCCGCAATGCATCCTCTGCGCAAACCTGCTCATGGCGAGCAATACGTTGCTTAGCATATTGGCCCTGCTAGCTACTCTGTTGCCAATCATCATGCGCATCTTGCTGGCCCTGCGCTTCAATCAAAACAGAATCGGTTGGGCCCTGGGGTGCAGCCTGCTCCATCCGCTCTCAATTGCACTAGAATGCCTGATCTTACTTAATTCGATCCGCTGGCACTATCGAAAGACCGGAACCGCCTGGAAAGGCAGATATTATCCCGCCTAGCTGTATGACAAAACGGTGCCCATCCAATCAATGCAGGACCGCATTGGTTGGATGGGCGGGATCAATCAGCCTATCAGGCCATTATGCCCATACAGCTATGAATGTAGAGTTTCATTAGTAGGCATAAAAAGAAAAAACTTGTGGGAACGCCGCACAAAGGCGATGATGAGTACTGCGCCGAGCGCGCTCAAACGCGCCCCAATAGTAGCCATGGGTAAGATCAACCAGCCCGAACATAAAACAGGCTGCAAAGGAACAACACAAGAGGGGCCAGCATTGCTAGCCGTTCAACTTTTCCCATCTTCTGCACATGCGCCCAGACCCCCTGTTCGTGTAAAGAAAAACGCTCAGCGTTTATCCCGCCCAATACCACATACAACACAACCACAAGCACGAACGCGACCACAAACCATGCCACAAAATTCATCAACGGCACCCCGTAGTAGTCCATGGGACCCTGAGCCAACCATCGCCAATAAAACACAACATGAGCCGCTACAGGTTCAATCGCCAGATCCAAAAGCGTCGCTAGCATCGCGCCAAGCAATGCTCCCCCTATATCTATGCCACGTCCAACAGGCAGGCGACGTTTCACGATGCCATAGCCACCAAAGACGATCAATATCCAGGCAAACATCACAGCCAGTGGGACACCACCCGGGAGGCGAGAAGCAAAACAGGGGTATAGCGATAACTCCCAAAGGGGGAAACCGGTGTTAACGCCCAGAGTTTCAACCAGGTAGGAAAAGATAATTACACATGCGCCCGCTATTAATGCCGGGAGAGGTCCATAGCATAACATAGCCGCCAGCAGTAAAATGCATCCTTCTAAAAATAGCAGGAAGCTACCGGCCCAATCTAAAGAAAAGGGCGGCTTGACATCGAAAGCCACCCCGATTACCGCAAAGGGATAACAAAAACAAAATATGATGACCAGCGCGACAAACAAGGCGCGCTGACTTGTCGAGATACGCTTCACAATCGCCTCTTATTCTATAACCGCAATAACGTGGGCATACGCGCCGGTCGCTGTTACCAGAGCCACACTGTTACTCTGGGTGTCCAGGGCGTAAAGCGCATTATCGGCATAGAAGGTGACGGTATGATTATCCAGCCAGCTCCCCATTTCCATATAATGGGCCGTAGAGGTAACCAGGAGCTGTGGTTTCGCCTGGGTCGCTCCCTGCAAATCAACGGTATAGAGGGCGTACTGGCGTGGAAAATGCTTCTCGCTACTGACAGAAAATTCAGCATAAGCCAATTTCTGTGCATCGGGACTGAACTGAGGGGTTGCCACCCAATGGTAAGCAGCGGTATTTTCCTGGTCATCTTGTGCTGGCAAGATCGTTCGTGTCTCGTCAGGCCGTATTTGCGCTCCATCAGTAGACGCGGCAGAGAGGCTATTTGCGTAACTCAATGATGAAATATCGGCGGGTGCGTTTTCCTCTTGCAGCGGAACGTAGCCCAGGAAGGTTGAATAGAGTAAAGTATTGCCCCGTGGAGCCAGGGCCAGCGGACCCTGCTGATCGGCATCACTTAAGAAGGGCTGAGGCTGAGCCGTCCCTCCCTGATTGAGGGTGAGCTTCCAGAGACCATAATATGCACTGCGATGATCGCCACGATCATTGGTAAGTAAAAGCGTATCGGTATCATTATTCAGGAAAGCAAATGCTCGATAGCAAGGACATTGATTGGCTGGCTGTTGATAGACCCGGCTGGTTTGATCCAATTTACCAGCATAGAGCGAGGTAGTGCCGCTCCCATTTTTAGGAGCGCTACTCCAGGCCAATGTACTACCATCCGAGCTGACCACCATCGATGTAATCACCTGATCAGGCGGCAAAGATGCAAGCTGTTTGGCAGAGCCACCAGATAGGCTCATGCCCCAGATGCCATCGCCGCTATAAATCAATTCTTTATCAGGGGTAACTACAGCCGGTACGGCCCGGTTGTAGAGATAGCCAGGAGTTTGAAGAACATGCGGCGCATTATCACCAGTAGTCAGGGAATAAATATGATCGGACTCTTCATAAATAAAGGTACGACCAGCAGGTAACTGAAAGCTAGCCAGGCCATTTCCATTGGGAGCCTGCACAGGTGCCGAAGGAGGAGCCTTAGAGACCGCCGACAGCTGAGGACCATTCGTAGACGGCCAGTCACGCCAGATCTGTCGACCACTAATAGCGAGTATCAAACAAAGGAGGAGAAGAAAAAGAACAACACCGCCTCTTGAGAGAGACGCCGACCGCCACATCTGCTTCTGTTTAGTCTCTGGCTCTTGCGTTGGTGGATTAGTAACATGTGGTTTCAAGATAGTCTCTAGCTCCAAAATACTATACAGGTATACCAGCAAATTGTAAGGGGAATCACTGTCCAGCAGGTAGATGCCGCTGAATAAAGGCCAGCGTGCGTGCAAACACCTCGTCGCGATCGTGATCCTTCATGATAACATGGTATGACCGGTGAAACGTTACCAGATGCTTTTCCTGTGAGCCAATCAGTCGGTAAATTGTCCGCCCATCACGCGCTGGCACAACATGATCATGAATGGCCGTCATAATGAGAATTGGCGCTGTCACATTGGGCAACTCAGCCCGTAACAACGGTAAGTATTGTAACATACTTTCAACTGGTGCCATAGGTGTATGGCGATAAACTCCCCTGGTATACTTACGCCTGGCCTGGCGATCGCGTACATCCTCGCGTATAGTGGGAAGCCAGGGCGTAAAACGCTTAACCAGGCGTACCGCTGCCAGCATACCCGGATACATCGAGATCGGCGCACACATAGTCACCACCCCGGCTATCCGCTCGGAAGCGGCCATATGCAAGCAAAGCGCTCCACCCAGAGAATGTCCAATCAAAAAAACGTGCTCACAACGCTCTTGCAAGGCATGCAAAGAGTCGCGCACCGCCTGCGCCCATTCAGGCCAACCAATCGGCAACATATCTCTCACATCGGTACCATGGCCAGGCAACAAAATCGTCTCAGTGCAAAAACCATGTGCCCCTAGCATCGCCTCTAACTCCTCCATATCACTCTTCCCGCCATTGAGTCCATGTACCAGCAACACACCAACCAGGCCCGAGCACGGAGCCACATCAGTCATATCATCTATCAAGGCAAGCTCTTTCAACAAGGGTGCTGTGCAGAAAATGCTATGCTCGCATAGCATTTTCTGCACAGCACCCTGAAAATATTTCGGGCGCGTCAGCGCACGCATACAAATAAGAATCTTCTACAACTAGGACGAATCTCCCGTAGAGCAGGTTGCAGGAATATTTTTGTGCACACCAATGTAATCAAATATAGATAACTGGCATAATATAACTTGTCAAGAATCTTCTTTTCTAGACTTTAGACCCATCCATATAAGAACAACGGTATGATCTTATGTTCTGTGAATTTTTACCTATGTCAATTGTGCTTTCAGGGTTATGATGATATAGTTGATCAAGATTATTGCGGCGGTCCCACATATCGATGTATGAGGGGAGGCTGTTCGGGGAGAGAAACCTATGAAGTTTTCAACTAAAGCTATTCACGCGGGGCAAGAGCCGGATCCATCCACAGGCGCTATTATGACCCCGATCTTTCAGACGTCAACTTATGCCCAGCATGGTCTGGGTGGACATAAAGGCTATGAGTATTCACGCTCGGGGAATCCTACGCGCACTGCCCTAGAGGACTGTATCGCTGCCCTGGAAAATAGCCAGTATGGCCTGGCATTTGCCTCTGGCCTGGCTGCCGAGCAAGCCATATTAAGCCTGCTCAAAACAGGTGATCATATGGTCTCCTGCGATGACCTGTATGGCGGTACCTACCGTATCTTTGAGCGCATCTTATCGCGCTACCAGATCGAGACCAGTTATGTGACGGCAGCCTCAACTGCAGATTATGAAAAAGCCATTCGTCCCAATACAAAATTGATCTGGTTGGAAACTCCTACCAATCCACTGTTACGCCTGGTAGACATTCGAGCGATCGCTGAGATTGCCCATCGCCATCATATTCTGCTGGTGGTTGACAATACCTTCTCCAGCCCATACTTCCAGCAACCATTGGAACTGGGGGCCGATATCGTGTTACATAGCACAACAAAATATATTAACGGCCATAGCGATGTCGTTGGCGGAGCCGCAGTTTTCAAAGATAAAGAGGTCTATGAGGCCGTCAAATTCTATCAGAATGCGGCCGGTGGTGTACCAGGACCCTTCGATTCCTGGCTGACCTTGCGGGGCATCAAAACATTGGCTGTACGTATGCGCCAGCATGAAGAGAACGCTTTTACGGTAGCCCGCTTCCTCTCTGAGCATCCACGCGTCGAGAAAGTGTACTATCCTGGTCTGGCTTCCCATCCCGACCACGAACTGGCTAAAAGCCAGATGAAGGGCTTCGGCGGTATGGTCTCCTTCCAATTTAAAGGCACACTTGAGGATGTCGACCAGATCGTACGCCGCTTCGAGGTAATTACCTTTGCCGAAAGCCTGGGCGGCATCGAGTCGCTGATCTGCCATCCAGCCAGCATGACTCACGGCTCTATTCCACGGGAAATCCGTGAGGCACGCGGGCTAACCGACACCTTGCTGCGCCTCTCAGTGGGTATCGAGGACGCGGAAGACATCTTACGCGATCTAGAGCAGGCACTACGCTAGAGCACGCGAAGCGATGTTCTTCAACCGATAAAAAATTTGAATGAAAGCATCATGGTGGAATATATTCCGATATGATGCTTTCTTACTGGCCCTAACGGAGTTTAATATAGTCTTATTTATCTACTCTCCTATCTAGCCAACCGAGCTATGGTAGCTTCTGAAGCCGATCAGCATGTGGTTAGGAGAGACGTACCTCTATCGTTTGACATAGTAAAGAGACTTCTGCTATAATCTACGGGCACTCAAGTCCGACAGATATGTCGGCATTTTTATAGTGAGAAAGCCCGCGCGAAGGGGCAGATGTTTCGGGGAGGATTGATTCTACATGCCCAATAATGCAGCTGCAGAAAAGCGTATGCGTCAGGAACAGAGACGCCGCGCATTCAATCGCAGCACCAAATCGATTGTAAAAACACAGGTAACCAAAGCTCGTCAGGCTATCAGCACAACAGACGAAAATTCAGTGGAAGCCGTACGCCTGGCCGTCAGCGAGTTGGATAAAGCCGCCAAAAAAGGTGTCATCCACAAGAACAATGCGGCACGCCGCAAATCGCGCTTGATGAAACAGCTCAATGCCATTAACGCAGAAAAGTAAATGAAAGTGCCCAATGCTCTGCCACCCATCTATACATGTCGAGCACTGGCGCATAGGAGGTTTTAGGGATGGCTGACAAACAAGTCGTAACAAAGCCAGCAGGGCGGGCGTTACTTACCGCTATCGAAAGTGCTCAGTTACGTAAAGATGTACCTGAACTGAAGTCGGGCGATACCGTCCGCCTACAGGTTAAAGTGGTTGAAGGAAACCGCGAACGCTTACAGCCGTTTGAAGGCGTGGTCATGCGCCTGCGCGGTAGCAGCGTTAATCGCAATTTTACTGTACGTCGTATTACCAACGGTGTTGGTGTCGAGCGTACATTCCTGGTCAACTCTCCTCGTATTGAGAAGATTGAAGTACTTCGTCACGCGCGCGTACGCCGTAAACAACTCTACTATCTACGCGGCCTGACCGGCAAAGCTGCTCGCTTGAAAGAGATTCGCCCAATGAGTGCCAAGCAGATTGCAGCCAAAGAAGCCGCCAAGAAAAATGCAGACGCGTAAGAAACCAACCCCTACGCTTGCGGAAGAAATGGCCCTGTATGAACAGGGCTATTCCTTTATCGCCGGACTCGACGAGGCTGGCCGAGGCTGCCTGGCGGGTCCGGTTGTCGCAGGGGCCGTTATCCTACCTCGTTCAGAGAATACGCTGGAACTCTTCGCAGGTGTCAATGATTCCAAACAGCTTTCACCCGCAGCTCGTGAGCGCTTCTATGAGCATATCATGCAACACGCGCTGGCCGTTGGCGTTGGGATCGGTTCAGTGGCAGTAATTGATGAGCGCAATATCCTGCAAGCCACCAAGCACGCCATGGGACTGGCCCTGAAGCAGCTCACTCCAGCCCCGGATGCACTGTTACTGGATGCCATTTATTTACCCAAAGTCGCGCTTCCCCAACGCTCGATTATCAAAGGGGATGCACGCAGTCTCTCCATTGCAGCCGCCTCAATTATCGCCAAAGTCACCCGTGATCGCCTGATGGTCGAACTGCACAAAGAATATCCCCACTATGGCTTTGACCAGCATAAAGGTTATGGTACAGTCGCCCATGTGACCGCGTTACACACCCATGGGGTAACACCACATCATCGCCGCAGCTTCTCACCCGTCAGTGAGATGTTCGGACTCTTCGCCTCCACAAACGATTAAGATCTTCCCTGTGATAGAATTGAATAATAATGATTTCAGGAGAGGATACTACGGCGATGTCGAGACGCGCTTCACACCTCTGTACTCCCGCCCAGCGGGCACTCTACGATGCCGAATACATAAACCTGATTACCTATCGCAAAAACGGTAATCCTGTCGCAACCCCGTCTGGAGCGGCCATCACCTGGGAATACTTTATGTTGAGACCGGGGCTGATTATGGGAAGGTCAAACGTATACGCCACACACCACATGTCACCATCGCTCCCTGTAGCCTGACTGGCACCATCACCGGAGATGCAGTTGAAGGCCAGGCGCGCATCATAACGGATGTGGCAGAGACCTTCGTGGCTAAAGGTGCGCTTCATCGTAAATATAGCTGGAAACGTCAGATCTATTATGGATTGCTGGAGGTCATTCGCCTGCTACGCCGCCAACCCGAAGAGAAAGTGGTCTTTCTAGCCATTGAACCGCACTAAGTCGGTCAGCCAGAGGAGGGGTTCGATAAGTACTCCTCTGGCTGCATGCATGTAAGCCGCTATCAGGCAAAGGTAGTCTGGCCACCACGCGCGATCACGACACGATTAAAGGGCTCGCCAGTTACTCCGTGGCGAGCATGAGCCACTGAATACTGGATAACATAGCCTTTGCGCACCGTAGAACTGGTATTAGGGCCGCTGCGATGAAAGAGCAGAGAATTAAAAACGACCATGCCACCTTTTTGCAATGGCACCGGGACACCAGGATCTGATCCAAAGTAGCATTGTTTGCCAATCTCGGTATCTGTATGCTCGATTACTCCCTGCTTATGACTAGCAGGAATAACCCAGATGCAACCATTCTCCAGCGTTACATCATCCAATGCCAGCCAGCAAGTGATATATTCAGCAGGATCGGTCAGCGTGTAACCAGTATCCTGGTGCCAGGGAAAATCCCGTTTAGCCTCTGGCTTTTTATAGACTGACTGATCCCAGTACAATGAGACATCATCGCGTAACAGGTCAGAAGTGAGCTGGGCAAATCTCTCCTGGGCCACAAACTTCATAATCTCTGGATCTTTAGCCGCCAGGTGGGCCGTAAAAGAAATCTCCTTAGGCCGACTGATACCTTCTTTACCATGCTCCAACAATTGTTGCTCATGGGCTGCCGCGAAATGATCGATACGCGCCCGAAGTGCATCAATCTCGGTAGCAGGAAAAGCGTCAGGCAAAAGAAAGAAACCCTGTTCATCAAATTGTCGTTGCTGCTCTACAGTAATCATAACCACTGCCTCCTTACAAAAATAGCCTGGTTATATAAACCTGATTCATTACAGCCGCGCATGAGCGGCGTTTCCGATTGCTTTTAACAGCATGCTGAAAGTGTACGTAACATCCGGGCTGCCTACAATGGACGCAGATAACTTTCCTTTGCACTTTTTGCACTTTCACGATATTGACCAGGGGGCTGACCATAGCGCTGGCGAAATACACGGCTGAAGTAACCGGCCTCACTCAGACCACATTGCAGAGCAATCGTATTCAAAGATAAAGCCGTTGTTTCCAACAGGCGTTGTGCCTGCTGTAAACGGAGATCACGTAACATCTGCATTGGAGATACGCCATAGATACCTCTAAAAGCGCGATCAAAATAACCAGGATGTAAGTAGACCAGGGCAGCCAGATCATCGCGCGTCAGCTTTTGCTCTAGATGCTGTGACATGTAACGAATTACATCAGTAAAGCGATCGCGCGGTGTGCGCAAGGCAGCAGGGCGTGGCTGGCTGCCCTGCTGCCGCCAACCTTCTAAAACCATGCTACACAGTTGCAAAGCATAGGCAGAAACCTGAATCTGGCGAAAAGGAAGGTTCATGTCGGCCCAGATAGCACGCAGGCATTCAAAGGTAGCGGAAAAAGCAGAGGCCGGGCTGAGTGAGACCACTGGCGACACAGGATAGAGGTAAAAGAGATCGATATGTTGAGCATTCATAGCATCAATTAAGAGCCATTGATGCGTCCCAGGACCAGAAGCCTGTTCAGAAAACGGGAGCTGAGGGGGATGTAGCATGACATCCCGGCCCGAGCCCGCCAGGACTCACCACAGGAGCTGGTCACCACATCTCCATCCATCACATAGCTGATTACCCAGTGCGGATACACAGTATCAACGATATCCAATGAATCATAAGACGCCTTCTCAGTCATATATAATGACAACTGTAGTTGCTCATGGATAGTCTCAGACATCGAGGCTTCCCTCCCCCATACTCATGTATATCCCTATAATGAAAATCCAGCTTATTATACATGGATCCTGGTGGTAGCGGGGATCAATTTTTTTGAGCAGGGGCCAGAAAGCAAAAAAAAGCGAAAAATAATGCTTGCCACATCCACAGAGATGTGTTATAGTAGTCCACGGAGAGATGTCAGAGTGGTCGAATGTGCCGCTCTCGAAAAGCGGTAGGGTTAATAGCCCTCGAGGGTTCGAATCCCTCTCTCTCCGCTGTATACGGAGGAGTCTCATAGTGGTCTAGTGAGCACGACTGGAAATCGTGTAAGGTGCAAGCCTTCGTGGGTTCAAATCCCACCTCCTCCGCCCACATAATCTTAACCTACTTCTATCCCCAATCACTCACAAATACACCTGCATCTGACAACTACACATCACAATTTAACAGCCCTGCATTGAGTTTGCGCATTGCATCCTTCTACATAACTATCAGGTCAGGTAGCTGACGTTTCCTCGCCATAATTGCAAATGAGATCGGAAAACATCATAATCGCTATTGATGGAACTGGTGCGTCACAAGATCAAAGGTCAGTTGGCTGCCACCTCGACTGCGCAACCGTAAGAGATTGCCGTTTACTGCAGTGATAGTCAGAGATGAAGTTCCGCCCGGGGCCAGAAAAAGCCCTGTGGGTGCAAGTCAAAGCCGCCCTGCGCATTAACGGTCTCGGTATAGAGCACAATTCCACCTGAACCGGGTGTGCCATCAGGATTCGTTTGCGCCCCCGTATAGGACAATGTCCAGGCGCTCCCTACTAATCCTTGCCACATGTTACGCACGGTGAAAACGCTCGAAGAGAAAGGTCCCTGACGCATGCTGATAATGCCCGATTGACGATGTGGAGCCGGCTGAACGGCTGGCACCTGGTTCGGGCTACCAACCTTCGAAAGCATATGCGCGCGTCCAGCATCAATTAACTTCTGCATAACCTGCTCTTTGTTTGCCGCCGCCCCCGGCCCACTGTCCATCTGAGCGGCACTTACTATCCCAATAAAACAGATAAATGCAGTGGCACAGATAGCGGCAATGAGCACCCATTGGATACCGCCAGCCAAACGCCTCTGCTGTTCACGGTGTCCACCTGGACCGTACTCTATAGAGGGAACACGTGTGCCTTTTTTCATAATAATGTCTCCTGAACGCTAAACCAACAAAATAAGCGCGCACCACAGCCTATTCCTGGTGAATTTCCAGCGAAAAGGGCATATTCTGTGCAGTAGAAGATTTATAGTTGAGATTGGTCCAGAGATCAGACCAGGCCTGTCGCGGGTCAAGCTTGAGGTGTCCAGATCATATTCATCCATCGGCCCTTGCATTTGAACTGCACCACCCTGAGATTGAGCTGCATAGAGGCTGATCATGGCCCACTGGCGTGCCATGGAGGAATAGTAGATTTCTGGCGCCACAATGGCAGCCGGTGACCCCAGCTAAGATACCATTCATGGTACTGATTCCAGCCATTGTTACAGGAACCATTACCTGTACTATACTGAGGACAACCATCGGCCGAACCATAGTCAAGATAGAGGTAACCGCTGACACTGGCAAAGCCCTGGGCCCAGGCTATAGTCGAGGAAGCACTGCCGAAGCCCGGCTCCATATCGTTGGCGCCCATCATGACCACCTGGGAATCGTATCCCTTCGAATGGTTATAGGATTGCACCGCTGCCACCATATTTACCCAGGTCTTTCCCCCGGCAGAACTGACATCGTAGTATGAATTATTCGTCCGATACCAAGTTTGAGAACAGAGCTTGTATCGCCTGACCCGGTACAATGCCAGTAGCCGTGGGCAAACTCTTCGGCCACCGCCTCAATCTGTGCATTGCTAATAGTGACGCCATTAATCATTAGCGCACCGCTGCCATTACTCAATTGGCCGCCAAAATCTAACACCACTTCGCTGTTAATGACAGGGGAATGGCTGGCGTCAGCGCGCCCCATGTTGCAGCCCCAATTGTAAGACATAGCGGTGCTGGTTGAGTTCATGTAGAAACTCCAGTCGGTTGGCGGCTGTGCCTGCATAGCAAATGTCATTGGCGTCCCAGAGGCCACAGTCACCGTAGCGCATACGCAACACAGTAGTGCCAGGCCTCTCATGCAAGGAACAAAGCACTCTTACTAAGAGTATTTACCCAGGCTGCAACATGCCTATAACACTTACTATTCCCAATAAAAACAGATAAATGCAAGTGGCACAGATAGCGGCAATGAGCACCCATTGGATACCGCCAGCCAAAACGCCTCTGCTGTTCACGGTGTCCACCTGGACCGTACTCTATAGAGGGAACACGTGTGCCTTTTTTTCATAATAATGTCTCCTGAACGCTAAACCAACAAAATAAGCGCGCACCACAGCCTATTCCTGGTGAATTTCCAGCGAAAAGGGCATATTCTGTGCAGTAGAAGATTTATAGTTGAGATTGGTCCAGAGATCAGACCAGGCCTGTCGCGGGGTCAAGCTTGAGGTGTCCAGATCATATTCATCCATCGGCCCTTGCATTTGAACTGCACCACCCTGAGATTGAGCTGCATAGAGGCTGATCATGGCCCACTGGCGTGCCATGGAGGAATAGTAGATTTCTGGCGCCACAATGGCAGCCGGTGACCCCCAGCTAAGATACCATTCATGGTACTGATTCCAGCCATTGTTACAGGAACCATTACCTGTACTATACTGAGGACAACCATCGGCCGAACCATAGTCAAGATAGAGGTAACCGCTGACACTGGCAAAGCCCTGGGCCCAGGCTATAGTCGAGGAAGCACTGCCGAAGCCCGGCTCCATATCGTTGGCGCCCATCATGACCACCTGGGAATCGTATCCCTTCGAATGGTTATAGGATTGCACCGCTGCCACCATATTTACCCAGGTCTTTCCCCCGGCAGAACTGACATCGTAGTATGAATTATTCGTCCCGATACCAAGTTTGAGAACAGAGCTTGTATCGCCTGACCCGGTACAATGCCAGTAGCCGTGGGCAAACTCTTCGGCCACCGCCTCAATCTGTGCATTGCTAATAGTGACGCCATTAATCATTAGCGCACCGCTGCCATTACTCAATTGGCCGCCAAAATCTAACACCACTTCGCTGTTAATGACAGGGGAATGGCTGGCGTCAGCGCGCCCCATGTTGCAGCCCCAATTGTAAGACATAGCGGTGCTGGTTGAGTTCATGTAGAAACTCCAGTCGGTTGGCGGCTGTGCCTGCATAGCAAATGTCATTGGCGTCCCAGAGGCCACAGTCACCGTAGCGCATACGCAACACAGTAGTGCCAGGCCTCTCATGCAAGGAACAAAGGCACTCTTACTAAAGAGTATGTACCCAGGCTGCAACATGCCTATAACCCATGTACCAGGTGCTTGCCAAACAAAACGCAATGGACGTTGCGACATACATGCTCCTTTTCTGTAAGCATGAGCGACGAGGATGGCAAGACATCCCTGCTCAGAGCGCAAAAAAACTTACTCGATTGCTTATCCTTGCCGCCAGGATACAAAAATAGCACTACTCGGGGTAGGAGTAGTAGTGATAGTTGGCGTTGGAAGCGGTGAGAGCGGAATACTGGTAGCGGTTGCCAGCGGCGAGGGCAACGGGATCGTTGGCGCTGCGGTTGGCGCGGGTACCACCGGAGCGATCGTCGGCGTAGCTTCAAGCGTTGGCAGGGGCACAACCGTAGGAACAACAACTGGCGCAGTAGGTATAGTAGGAACAAGGGTTGGCACCGGCGTAGGATGGGTTTGTACCGGTTTAGGTTTAATGGTAATGTGAATATGGTGGATGCCGGGATAAAAATGAATGAAAGGAGGTGGTGGAGCCGGCAGCGGTGGTGGCAACAACCGTGGCGGGGCAGGAATAAATTGGTCTGGAGCCTGGATGATTACCGTAGGCGTGGGCTGTATTGGCAACGCGGTTGGCGTCAAGGGGGGCACTTCTGGAGGTGTCACATCCGACCAGGGATGTGGCTGCGTCAAATTGACATCGCTCTTGCTTTGATCTACCCCAGAAGGTATCGTCATACCTGGAATGATCTCTGTTGAACGTGAAAACGCTGGCAAACCGATAAAACCCAACAAACAAAGGATACCAATACTTATTCCCACCGCTGTCGCGGTCATCTTCCTGATGCGGCCTCGAGATATTATATTCCATAAAGCCATTAGAGTATCTATAAACATAAAAGCTTCCTCCTCTTTTTTACACTTCCACTACATATTCAGGGCTTTTTCATGTCTCCCTTTGGCGCCTGCGGCGCCGGGTTGGGAGTGTATGGTGGGCGGCCGCGGCCACCCACCATACACTCCACACTTGAAATACTGTACATCTTACAGCATGACAGGCAACTCCCTGGTCACTTTGCTTCCAGTCGGGGGTGGTACGAACAACGATTGGGTCTGGGCACGTTTCTGATACTGATGAGTGGCCGGCAAGATCTTATCCTGGAAATGCTTCCAGATATGCTCCAGGTACATCGCACACTCGAGTGGACGAGGCATAACAAAAAATTGCTGCCGATGCCAATATGCCGTCGAGATCATAACCGCGCCTGGCACAGGAGAATACTGGAGCATATGCTCATAGCTCAGTGTAATATGGCGTTGACGGCCTAAGTAGATCAGGCGAAGATTGGTCAAAACAAGCCTGCCCTGGTCTTTAACCTTTAATTTAGCGCGCTTACCCTCTCCAGGTGCCTCATCGCATAGCCTGGCCTCAATACTATAGTGGGCACATTCTCCATCCAGAAGTACAGCAGGCACAGAGATCTGTGGCAACGGTCCAGCACGTAGACGTTCAGCCAGGTCCTCAATATCGAAACCATACAGCCGCGCCTCACGCTCCCGTTGCAGGCGCTGTAAGCGCTGCTTATGCTGTAGGTGTCGCTCATCAGTCCACGGCCATGACGTGACTGCATCCAGAGTCACTGCAAGCTCGGGAGAGGTACTGTCAGCGGGTGAAACTGTCTCGTCTTCTCCATCGACAATGGCATCAAAAGGGCCGACCGCTATCGTGGGCTGATCATGGGAGTCATACTCCCAGAAACGCTCCCGACCGGCCTCTGACAACACCAACGGACGAGGTGTACGCTCAACGAGCATAGCAGGAGCAGGTAACTCAGGAATAGATTGAATCTCTTCAACGGAGTAACGTAGATGTACCGCGCTCCACGTATGCAGGTAAGCAATAACTTTTAAGGCCAGCGATATGTCGGCAATGCCACGGATTACCACCCGGCCCGAGGTAAACTGCAATTCCAGGCGCATCGAAGGGACTCCCAGAATGCGTCGATAGACAGGCTTAAAATTAATCAAGTCGTGTAATGTGTACGAAGTCCCTTCTATATCCACATGATCGGGATAGAGCTGTAGTGTCTGTCCCCACCCATAGACACATTCCACAATCGGCTCAGTAAACATCGCTCATCTCTTCTCCCCAACAACCCAACAACTATCCATATCCGTTCATATCTAGAAAACGATATGCCAACAAGAGAGTAACGAACATTGATGCATCCGTGGGTTCCCATACATCTTTATAATTTATTTTTCATTATGAAAGAAGAAAAAGCGCGCGAACCTCGAATGCAATGTATAGCTTATTTTCCTTTACGGAAAAAGAATAAACGCAGAAGTCTGGAGCGCAAAGAAGGCCACGAACGCGCCAATGAAATGGCTTCGTGCTCGCCTGGCGCATGATATGGCGCCCCCCAACGTTCACGAACAAAAAGCTCGGTCAACTCCCAGAGCGATGCCTCTTTTTGTGGTAGATGGCGGCTCAACATCTCAGTATATTCGTATGGGGTCTGCCATGACTTTGGTCCCAGACCAACCCAGCTAGCCAGCCAGCAAGCACGCCAGAACAAACCAGAGACAGCAGGGCGGGTAGCATCCAATAAGCGCCTCCGCCTGACAATCACAGCGGCAATAAAGAAGATAAAGGCACAGAACAGTAAACCTAATGCCAACCATAACATCCATGGTGAGCCAGCATCATTATTGCGCACAGCTTGACCATGAGCCTGCTTGGGCTGCTGCTTAGAATGTACAGGCGTTGGTACCACTTTAAGGGTTGGCGTGGGCTTGAGCGCCGGCTGAGTCGCCACCGGGGTAGGTGCATGTGTGGTCGCAACCTGGGATTGCGGCGAGAAACCTGGTGTCGGATCAAAGTCTAACCAGCCGTAGCCAGGAAAATAAGCCTGCACCCAGCTATGGGCATCACTACCAGCTACCGACCAGACCTGGCGTGTAACATCATACTTACCGGAACTGAATCCTGTCACCAGGCGCGTCGGAATATGCAACAGGCGACCCATGACTGCCATGGCACTGGCATAATAAGTACAATAGCCTGTATGCGTTTCCAGCAGCCAATCTACCACATCTTTATTGGGTGGGATAGGTGCATTATCAATTGAATATTTAAATTTACGGGAATCGTTAAGGTGAGCTTCAATCTGCTTCAATGCCTCATAGGCATTGGTCGCGCCAGCGGTCCATTGGGCCGCCGTCTGATGAACCTGTGGAGAGAGATCCTGTGGCGTTCCCAGATAGGAAACGCTCAGCCAGTAATAATAGGGATCTGAACGCCAGTACTCAGTGTTATCATCGGGCAGAGGAACATCAGTCAGAGTCCCTTGATGAGTCAGAGAAGAAACAACACTATAGCTCGCATTCTGCGTTAACGGCTGTAATTGTGTCCAGGCACTGGTCGTGCTCCCACCTCTTCCACCGCTGGTATAAATCTGGGTAGGGACACTGAAAAAGATAGGCTGAGCAGGTGCAAACAGATAATTCTTAGAGCCACCAATAGCCTGCGTCATATTAACAGTAGTTGTTATAATATTATTAGAGGCATACCCATTATCCAATGGTAACCTTGCGTTGGCCGTGAATTCCTCTTGTCCAACGCCTCCAGGAGAAGTTGTCCAGGTATTATTGCTGAACTGATTAAAGGTAGAGCTTTCCAAATAATGCGATTTTTTATCAGAGGCAGTATAAGAGAGAACCTCGCCATCGGGTAGATGGATACTATTAGAGATCGTCAATTGACTACCGAAATAGTTCGTAGTATCAGGTGTGCCAGAGGTCAACGAACGCATAGTATCCCAGGAAAAATTGCCATTCAAAGCCGCATTCCAGGCCACATTGATCCGATCCCAGAGCTGCTTACCATTCGCAGGTTGCGCCTCTACAGGCAACAACCAACCCAGAGGTAAGGTCAACAATAAGATGACACAGGCGGCTTGCATACAACGCCAGGTCATTTTCCGCAACCACACACGATCGGTATATAAGCCTTCACTGGTCCATTGCATCAACCGAGCCGCCAATTGGACACGCGCAATCAGCAGAATCAACGGGGCTAACATCACTATCAACAAATAGTTGTAGTCGCTCTTAACATAATTTAAATTAACCAGCATAATAGAGCAGTAGACTAACGCCACCAGCCAGGGCAAGCGAGCACGATAGATCAGCCAGCTCCCAAAATAGCCCAAGAAAAAGCAGAGGAAGGCCAGATAAAAGAAGAAGACGATCTCACTGACCATGATCGATTCAGAGGACATATGGCCGCTAAAAGCTGCCTGTAAGCCCTCAAGGACCACGCTGACAGGTACATGAAAAGCATAGGCGCTGGTAACCCACACGGCCAGCACATGCCCTAGCAGACAGGCCAGCACATGCAACAAGGCCTGTGGTACATATGGAAGTTTAGCAACCACTAAACCAACGAATAGACCAATGACAGGGCAGATATAGAGAAAGTAGCTAAAAGGTACCCATTCGGCGTTGACAATTACCACCACTACACTATAGAGGGCGATAGCGAGCAGGAGAAAGGCCAGCCAGCCTTCCTGAGGAATAAAAAAGCGTGCCATAGATTGCCAGGGAGAGGTAGCTGCGTTCGCCCTAAGAGGCGGGGTCGAAGGTGGTGTTGGTGGACGAGATGGATATTGCTTATGGAACTCTCGTTGTCTGGACTCATCTTCAGTTGGGATTCGCTGGCTATCAATAAGGCTCGAACGCATCAAATACTCCTCTATACGACAACAACCCTCACGCACACTGCTACCACTAAATTATGAGTATACATTGAACAGCCAATAAAAGCAGTAACTTCCTTACTATCTAGGACCAAATATTCATATCAATCCACAAATGTAACTCTTTGGTCACCAGGACCAACACATATCACGTAATATCAATACGTATCAAGAAGGTTAAATGGTAGCAAATTGTAACCAGCGTGCCTGTTCCCAACCTGGATGAGTATGACTATTGACCAGGCGCACAAGAGGAGAATTCTTCCAATCAACCACGCTAATAGTCGCCGGGTCCAAGAAAAAGCGGGATAGAGAGGTTAAGGGAGCATCTAAGGCATGGCACAGGAATACCTTGATCGGACCCACATGTGAAACTAATACCAGCGTCTGACCCGGATGGCGCTGTACTAATTGCATGATGGCAGAGCAAACCCGTTGCTGCACCAGCCCGAAACTCTCACCCTGGGGAGGAGACTGCGTTGGATCTTGCTCCCATGCCAATAATTGCTGCTCATCTTGTGGACTGCGCGCCATTACTTCTGCCCGGCTCAGTCCTTCCCAGGTCCCAAAATTCCCCTCACGCAGATCATCTATGGTCTGTACTGAAAGTTGATGTTGTTCAGCAATCGGAAGTGCTGTTTGACGTGCACGTTGTAAAGGACTGCTATAGACGGCTGCCACTGGTAATATAGCCAATGTTTGTGCTAATTGACGGGCTTGCAATAAACCGTGTTCAGAGAGAGCATCATCACGTGTGCCAATATAGCGAAAATCCCGATTAGCCAGGGTTTCGCCGTGACGCACAAACAATAGACGCGTGGTAGCTGCCATATATTACGTGCAATCCCTTCTTAAAACAAGGAACAGGGACAGCCAAATGATCAAATGATCAGAGGTTATCTCTTCCCCTCACTTAATATTATCGCATAACTCAGGCAAATTATACAGCTTAGCCCGATAACTATACATAGGTCATATCCCTGGAACGCTTTTTACCAGGAAATAGTTCCCTAAAGCTTACGAGCCTCTACACAATAGATATACGCGCTGGCAGGCAGTTATTATCAAGCCTCTTTCATAGCATACTTTTTGCGGCCAAAGAACAGGAGTAAAAGTGTCGGTGCAAGCAAGAGACAGAAGGCCCCATAGACAAAAGAGGCGGACAGGCTGATGCTGGTTTGCAGCCAGCCAGCCACAGCCGGACCAACACTAAAGCCAATACTCCAGGTAACAGAATAGAGGCCAGCCAGGGTGGCACGCTGTCGATTTGAGACCTGTTCCATGGCAAAAGCGGCATAGACTGGCTCGATCAAGGTGCGCATAAAAGAACGCGCATATTCGCCCATAATGGCCAGAGGTAAGGTAGGAGCGAAACCAATCAAGACCATCAAGGGAGCGCTGAGATATTGAACTGTAGTGACAAGGCGCAATTTACTCCAGCGTCTGACAAACAGAGGTGCGGTAAGCGAGAAGATACCACCAGCCAATCCGGAGATGGTGAAAACCAACGCCTAATTTTACTACCAGACGGGATTATAAAGAAACGCTCCTCATCCTCCGCTCTATTCTAGAAAGCTTTTCAGCTGCTTAGTTTACTATGCCCCAGCCATCCAATTAAGAGTCAATCTTGTTCTTGGGAATAAGCCCTAGAACGATCAGAGAGCCCAACAATCTAGTCAATTGTTGGGCAAACAAGAAAATTTGTGCTGAATCTGGAAACCAACGAGCAGATCAGACGTATTTAGTTATAGGCACTCTTCTCATTTGTCTATGCATTCCAAAGATGTAAACCGTATAAAGGGTCTTCAAAGGATAACCACCAAAGAATCTATATTATCCCGCATTGATAGAAGAAAGGAAGGCTTCCATACGCTATGATCGCCAAAGGAAGTGGCTATGTGCGTGGCAATCGGGAGGCCGCTAGAACGCGACTTACCGCTCATTTTAAATACATTGAGCATCGGAGTCGTGAAGGATCTCTTGAGAGTCGCGATGATCGCCGCATCTTTAATAAAGACCTAAATGTGGTTAACCGCCGCGACGCCGTTGATGACGTGATGCAGCACACCAGCACCAGTGTTAATTACCATAAGGTGGTCCTTTCCCCAGGCGAAAACGAACACGTGAACGACTGGCGCGAATGGACACGAGATATCATGCACGATTTAGAAGGGGCTCAGGGCCGGGAACTTTACTGGTATGCTGTCTACCATAGCAATACCGAACATCCACACGTCCATGTCGTTATTGCCGGAGCCGGACAGAACCAAGAGACAAGCCGTGAAGAACCAGTAAAACTCTATACCAAAGATTATGATGTTCTGCGCGAAGCAGGCCGTGAGCATAGTGATTACCACTTTTATGAATTGCTAAAAGAACAATTTCAAATGTTAGAGGATATAGAACGTGATGTAGATCGTCTTGTCGAAACGCCACAACCGGAGCGTGACCCATTTCATCCTTCCTTGGAGGATATTGACCGATGAATAATCGAATACGCAAACGATTGGCCTGGCTTGTCCTTCTTCTTCTGATCATATGGCTCATTGTGGAAATCAAAATAGCCATTCTTCCGATGCTCTCTCACCCATTCAGCCCTTCCCAATCGACCCAGTTTATCTATATCTCATTTGGTGTCATGCTTGCATTAGGAGGCTGCCTCCTTGTTCTGATGTATCGAAGAAACATCCCCACCACGGTCCACGGTTCTGCTCATTTTGCCACACGAGAGGAACTCAGAAGTTACGGGACCTTGGC
Source organism: Dictyobacter kobayashii (assembly GCF_003967555.1). GTDB lineage: Bacteria > Chloroflexota > Ktedonobacteria > Ktedonobacterales > Ktedonobacteraceae > Dictyobacter > Dictyobacter kobayashii. Next base: position 3,589,733 of record NZ_BIFS01000001.1, on the reverse strand, counting down.
GACCAACCCACGAAAATGTCAAGGCCGGTGTAATCACGAGCCGATTGAGAATTGGCCGCCCTAGTGAAACGAACTCCAAAGAACAACATTCCATGAGCGCCGGCGAACAAATGCCGACCAAACTGCGCCAGAATCAAGTGATCCCAACGCCGGCGCACAAACGCCGCTTACCGAACGCCGGTAGATTTGCCGCCGGTGGCGCTGAGAGCCACTTCCGGTGAGGCTGAGAGGCTCGTACGCTCGGTCTGACGCTCCTTCATGCGATAACTGCGCCCATTAATGGGGATAACCTCAGCATGGTGAAGCAGCCTGTCGAGCAGTGCTGTGGCAAGCACTTCATCCCCCAGGAGAGCGCCCCATTGAGCAAAGCTCGTGTTGGAGGTCAGGATGATCGAGCCATGCTCATAGCGTGCCGTCACCAACTCAAAGAAGTGGTGCGCCTGCTCCTGTGACAGCTTGGTGTAGCCGACTTCGTCGATGACCAGCAGACTGGGCGCGATATAGCGCCGCAGACGCTGCCGCATGAGGCCAGGATGCGATGCACTTTCCAGGGCCTGTGCGAGCTCAGCCAGGGTCGTAAACAACACGGAATGCCCTGCTGCGAGCGCTCGATCCGCCAACGCCAAGCTCAAGTGTGTTTTGCCTGTCCCCGGAGGGCCGAGGAAGACTACATTGGTACAGGTTCGCACAAACGAGAGATCCGCCAGTTCCCGCAGTCGCCGTTCGGAAAGGGTCGGCTGAAAGGAGAAATCGAACCCATCCAAGGTCTTTTTTCCAGGAATGCGCGCCGCTTTGAGCCGCCGAGCGATGGCCTTCTGCTCACGTCCATCTAACTCCGCAGCCAGAGCTCGTTCCAGCAACATCTCATAGGTCCACTGCTCGTGCCGGGCCGCATTTAGGACGTGTGGCAGTGCTGCTTCCAAGTGCGTTAAGTTCAGTTGTTTGTATACTCCTTTCTTCATGCGACCACCTCCTGCATGGTCACGACTCCACAATACTGATCATACTCCTGGAGGGGACGGCTTTCGACGTCCGGGGCAGGCTGCAAATGGCCTAAGGGCGTGGGCGCACGGCGGGTAGCTGAGACGGAGGCGACGGTCTTCCACTGGTCCGCGTGCGGCACGCTCTCTTGCGAGCGCGGTCGCTTCTCGATAGCAAACACCTGAGTGCCAGCCGACCAGACGGTGAGCAAGCCCTTGCGCTCACGTACCTGGACCTGTTTGCCTGCCAGTTGCAGCGTCCCTGGCAGCCCATACAGCACGCCATCGTAGGAGACGTAGCCATCCCAGGTGACTTTGCGCTCTTCGGTGGCGAAGCGTTCCCAAGCAAAGTCTTGGGGCAAGGGCAGCAGCTTCTCTTCGGCAAGGCGATCCACGGGCCGTGCATGGGTCGTGCGATGCACACGGGAGTTGATACGCTCGCACCACGCATGCGCCTGGCGATTGAGATCATCCAGATCGGTAAAGGTGACCCCACCCCATAAACTCTTCTTGACATGGCTGACTGTACGCTCGACTTTGCCCTTCGTTTGTGGTGTGTACGGCTTGCAGACGCGTGCGCCAACTCCAATGGAAACCATGAAATCGGCAAAGCGGGGATTCCACCGCGGCTTGTTCTCCTCCATTTCTAAGAGGACGCTCTTCATGCGATCCGTCAGCGCAACCTTCGTTAAGCCACCAAAGTACTCAAATGCCTCCATTAAGCAGCGGATGAGCGTGGGTGTGTCGCAACGCTTCACAAAGGTCACAAAGCGCATGCGTGAATAGCCAAGGATAGCCGTAAATCCATAAAATTTACGCATCTGACCCTCATGCTCGTATACAAACTCGCCCCAATCGAATTGAACCTGCTCTCCTGGATTGGTTTCGTATCGTTGTACGGGCGCGTGGCCAGCCACTGCAGCCCGCAGCGGCTGCACGTATTCCTTGAGGATACTGATCCTGCCGGTGTAGCCCATCTTCTGTAACCGCTCGAAGATCACCTCGCAATTGGTGCAATGGTCTTCCATGACCCACTTCTTGATCTGTTCTTTAAATGGATCAAGCTTGGAGGGACGCACCGGACGCGGTTTCGGGATCACCGCCTCGGGATGTTTCAAGTATTTGCGTACCGTTGTGCGTGAGATCTCCAACTCCTGAGCAATTTCCTGTACATTCTTCCCCTGTGTGTAAAGATCGTGTATTGTTAGCACTGTCTGACTCCTAAGCATGGTCGGTCTCCTGAGAATATTGTTGTGTTTATATCCTCAGTCTACCGCCTTCTTGGGGGTCGGTCAATTCTTCACCGGCTCGAGTATACACCGTCCTTAATAAAAAGAGCTTCGGCACGTCAGCACGGCTCTTACAACTGGTCATCTCCCCCCATCGAAAATGCATCTTGGCTTCTACCAGAAGAAGCTGATCGCCCTGGATGAGCAGTTTCAAGAATCGCATGTCCTTGTCCTGGCACCCACAGGAAAAGGCAAAACCTCCCGCATCATCATTCCAGCATTGCTGCGAGAGTTTGGCAGCCGCAGCCTGTTTATCAATGATACGAAAGGTGAACTTGTTGAGCTTACAGCTGGACATCTCTCGCTCTATCATCACTGCATGGTGTTTGCACCAACAGAGCCAACTAGGAGCCATCGCTACAATCCATTGGCTCATGTGTCTACTATGGATGATGCTGAAGCACTTGCACATTGCTTGATTGACAACACCGGCACCAGTCGAGAGGAATTTTGGAACTCTGCACCAAAGCTGTTGGTTGCATCAGCTGTCTTACATCTCCGCGTCGCAGAACCCAAGGCCCCTTTAGCCGCCTGTTTGACATTCTTTGCAGTATGAAGTTTGATGAGATTCAAACGCTGTTTCAGCGCAGCCCATCCACTATTGCCAAAGATGTGGCAAAGGCTTTTTTCGAAAATCTGCAAAAAAATGAACGGTTGGCAGGCAGTATTATGGTCGAGATGTCGACCCGCTTTTTTCGCTTCAAAAACCCTACGATACAGGAGATTACCAGATCCGATGATTTCGATTTTACATGTATGGTAGACGAACCAACTGCCCTGTTTTTGTCTATTCCAGAGGATGAAGCACAACGACTCGAACCGCTCTCTGCATGCTTTATCATGCAGATGATGAGCGCTATGGTTCGGCGGGCGACGCACAGCAAGAACCGAAAACTTCCACGCGACTTTGTCTTTTACCTGGACGAGTTTTGCAACGCCGGGATCATTCCAAGGTTTACCAAGTACATTAGCACAGTGCGCAGCCGTGGCATTGCTTTTATCCTCGCCGTACAGGACTTTGGGCAATTGCGCCAAATCTACGGAGATAACGGGCGCGACACTATCCTGGCGAACTGCATGACCCACATCGTTTTTCCTGGATGTGGGTTACAGGAGACGCGCTATTACAGCGAGAAATTAGGGAAAACAACGGTCCAGACGATCAGCCACAGTAACAGAGGAGACTCCAGATGGCTGTCTTCTTCGGCACAAACCTTCACTCAGGGAGAAACACACCGCGACCTCATGACCGCTGATGAGCTTATGACGATGCAGGACGGAACGCTCCTCGTGTGTGTCAATGGATACCATCCGCTGCTGGTACAGAACAAACCGTACTACCAAGATAAACATTTGCTTACAGCAATCCATGCAGGTTTTACACCACCTGCTGCGCGTGTGACCGTGACACCAGAACCACGAATGCCACCACCTGCTATGGGATTACCAGCACCACAAAGGACACCAAGACAACCATCTCATACACCACCTAAACCGAAGACTCCTCCATCCACTAAACAGGATTACGAACAATTCTTTTCACCAGACTAAGGAGGATCACCGTATGGCGTATCATTACCACCCTGAATGAACCCTTTATCTCAACGGTATTGCCATTATAGCGAACCAGATAGGAGGGTTCGTGTAGATCGCCGGGCCGAAACAATCTTTCTCAATGGATCCCGGTAGAGTAGCACGTTTGCATAATGAAACTTTCGTTCGACTCCTCTGAAACCGAAGCATTTCTCAAAGATGGACCTCAGGCGAAAATACAGATAGTTGATGGTGGTCACTTCGCGCTAGATGCAGCAACTGGTAAAATCGCTAATCTCGTTGACTGCTTTCTAACCATTCCAGAGAATCCTGCATAGTAAAAGCTTTTTTTTACCACTGAGCAGAACATCAATAGTAGAACTATATTAGTTCTACTTGTTGAGAACACATTTAAAGCAAGGGCATAAGGCCCAATCGGAATGATTCGATCCTCAAGCCGCGACTACGTTTATAGATAACGTACTACAAACAGATCATCCGTTTGTTATAAATGTATCTGGCTGCATGCACAACTGAAACAGACGATGGTTAGCACCTTGTCGAGCAGATTGGTTAGTCATCGGTTTGTTGACGTTCATGGGAAGGGCTTGCATTGCTATCATAAAATACAAATCGCGGGGAGAAGACAACAGCGTAAAGCTGAATAATAGAGTGACTTTATCCACTCGTTGCAACAGAAAACCTTTTGTATCCACAGATGTCAGTGATAAAACTATTACTTTAATGCCCGTCCAACAAAAGAGAGAACAGGTGCAGAATATGTTGGAAACATTTACTGTTCGGCAGATCAAGACGAATGGAGCAAGTATTCATGTGGCGAAAGGAGGATCAGGTGAACCTCTTTTATTGTTGCATGGGTATCCTCAGACGCATGTCATGTGGCATAGAATCGCGCCTCGTTTCGCCGAATCATTTACAGTTATCCTTGCTGATCTGCGTGGATATGGTGATAGCTCCAAACCCAAAGAGAAACCAGATCACTCGAATTACTCAAAACGCGTGATGGCTCAGGATATGATAGAAGTGATGAGCCAACTTGGCTACGAATCGTTCTACGCGATTGGACATGATCGAGGAGCACGTGTACTTCATCGTATGCTCCTCGATCATGGGAAGCGCATCAAAAAAGCCGCCATTCTAGATATGGTACCCACATACGAAACATATGCAACCACTGATAAAGAATTTGCAACTGCCCTTTATCATTGGTTCTTCCTCATCCAGCCCGCTGACCTTCCTGAGCGTTTGATTGCGGGGCAGGCGGAATATTTTCTCCACAGCACAATGAAGGGTTTGTCCAGGGACATCTCCGTATTTACACCTGAAGCTATGGCCGAGTATGTGCGCTGCTTCAGCGATCCGGCAACTATCCACGGCATATGTGAGGACTATCGTGCCTCCGTCAGCATTGATTTACTGCATGATGAAGCGGATTTGCAGCAAAAAGTTCATTGCCCGTTGCTCGTCTTGTGGGGAGCAAACGGCTTTATTGGACGCCACTATGATATCCTGGCAATCTGGCGCAAACGTGCAGAAATAGTCCAGGGATATGGTATCCCATCAGGACATTTTCTTGCAGAAGAAGCTCCTGAAGAAACCTACAATGCACTTCGGCTCTTCTTCTCTCAGGGTTGATTGAGGAAACGTCAGGAGCCTTGCGAAAATGACGACGAATAGGCAAAGGGCTTTCATCATACTTTCTGCTGGTCGTCTCAGAGAAGGTGGGACAGTTCAGATGGGAAGGGAGATGCGAAAGCAGATCTTACGTTATGAAAAGCACTTTTATGTAGCTACGTCATTGAGGAGAAACCTATGAAAACCAAATTACTGAATGATCAGGGAGGGAAGGCCTATGTTCTTGTCTTCGACCAGGGTGATGAGTTCATAGCAACCTTACTCCAATTTGCTACGCAAAATGGCCTGGCTGCTGCTCACTTTACCGCCATCGGTGGTTTCAGCGATGCGATACTGGGTTATTTCGAGCCTGAAAAGAAGTCATATAAGAAGATCTCCCTCCAAGAGCAGGTCGAGGTGCTTGCCCTCACAGGTGACATTGCCTTGAAGGAAGATGGTACGCCTCAGATCCATGCCCACGTTGTTGTTGGCGACTCTAATGGCCTGGCACATGGTGGTCATATCATGGAGGCTCATGTAAGGCCAACTTTGGAGTTTATCCTCGAAGAGTCGCCGGCACATTGGTATCGCCGTCACGATCCAGAATCCGGATTAGCCCTTATCGCACTCTAGTGCTCAGTTCCAAAAACGCGGTATGGTGCACAGAGATGGCTCATTTGCAGGTAACTTGCATCATGAAACGAGATTTGATGATCAGTGTTATATTACAGCTTTTACATCGATTTCGGGCTAGATGAACCGGAACACGATCAGAATGAATCCTTCCAGAGGAGAGAACAACATGAATCGTTTAGAAGGGAAAGTTGCCCTGATTACTGGTGGTAATAGCGGTATTGGCCTGGCTACGGCAAAAGAGTTTCATGCCCAGGGGGCAATGGTTGCTATTACCGGTCGTGACAAAGAAGCCCTTGAGCGGGTGAGGGCAGAACTGGGGGAGCGTACCCTAGCTATCTCTGCAGATGTTACCAGGATCAGTGATATTGAGCATGCCATCACGACCACACAGGCGACCTTTGGCAAGTTGGATGTCCTTTTCGCGAATGCAGGTATCGCTCGGATGGAGCCAATCGAACAGGTGACGGAAGAGTCTTTTGATAGGAGTATGGATGTCAATGTGAAGGGTGTTTTCTTCACTATTCAGAAAGCACTGCCCTTTCTGAATGAGGGAGCCTCGATCATTCTTAATGGTTCGGTAAATGGACACGTTGGTTACCCAGGTGTTTCCGTGTATTCGGCCACTAAAGCCGCAATCCATTCATTGGCCAGAACTCTATCTTCCGAGTTGAGCGATCGCAAGATTCGCGTCAATGCCATCACAATTGGACCGATAACCACACCGTTTTTTGACAAACTGGGGGCATCTTCGCAAGAAATTCAAGGATTTACGCAGCAATTGGAGCAGCGTTTACTGCTCAAGCGCTTTGGCAATCCTGAAGAAATAGCGAAGGTTGCGCTGTTTCTGGCCACGATGGATTCATCGTTTGTCGTAGGAACGGAGTTGGTTGCGGACGGAGGGTTACTGGTGAATACAATCTAATCCCACATAGTGCTCCATAAGAGAAAATGTGTCAGACCCCAAGGAATTTGAATGATTACCCCTTTATGAGTGGTCTGGTCATTGGGGTCTGACTCACTTTTGAGGGCATTTCTTTCAATACATGATAGATGATCGTCGGAATGATGTTGGCGACGGCCATCACGGCTCGTCGTTTTTTTCTGTCGGGCAAACAGATGATATTGTGCCGCCAGATAGACCTTGGCGCGAGTAAGACTCCAGACCACCTCGGCCAACCCCGCGTGGAGATAGAGATTCCCTTTGGTGATCTTGTTCCCCAAACGTTTCCCTGCACTCTGTTTGTTGCCGGGGGCAACGCCTGCCCAGGAGGCGAGATGCTTGGCAGAAGGGAAGCGCAACATGTTGATTCCGATCTCGGCAATAATGGTGGCGGCAGTCGCTTTGATCGAAGGGATACTTTGCAACAGTATACTTCCTCTGCGTACGTTCCTAAGGGAAGTCACGGAAATAACTGGACAAATTATCAGAGGAGAGCGTATACTCTGGGCATGATGCAAGTTGATCGAAGAGAAAAATATAGGTAGATGCGCACGCTGTTAAGCGATAAGCAATGGAGACACTATCTGCCCCTGGAAGCCAAAGAGTGATAAGGTATTAGACTTCACAAATGAGGCTGAACATGTTCAGAAGGCATTCCAGCCTTACTACGAAAAGACACTGCTGAGCCGCGAGACCGACCCGAATTCCCTGTATCCTGCATAATGTACAGGTTCAGCTGCTCGGCTTCGGCTTCTACACTTACAGCGGTTTGCGGGATAGCCACACAACTGGAGAAGATTAGCGAAGCCGATTCGCCACAACTGCTCACTAAAGATCAAGTTGGGATATCACTGCCGCGTTGGGGCACCGCGCATGCGTGCGGGTAGCGCAAGATAAAGGAGCCCCCAACATACATAATTGACTTGTACGTTACCTGTCATGCTGCTTGATAAGCGGCATGACAATCTATAATTTATATGTAAAGAATCGGAGTATACATATCAAATATAGATGTGCTTTCATAAGGCATTGGGAAGGGGTAAAGAGTGCCTGAAGAACAATCAGTACAGCTAAATGTCTGGATACCCAAGGATCTCAAAGAATATTTGGCTGAAAAAGCCAAGCAGAATAACAAATCGGGAATGAATAGTGTTGTTGCTGAATTGATACGCCAGGAACGAGCCAGAGAACAAGGCGAAATCATTGAACAACAATCGTTACCAGTCCTGCAAGAAATCGTGCGTAAAGAAGTTCGCCAGGCCCTAGCCGAACAGAGAAAAGATCTACGCGATGATAGAGAAGAGGCCATGGAGGCGCTGCGCAAGCATCTGAATAAAGGGTTTAACCGTATAGCGGCGCTCTCTGTTCATATTATCAGAAATGCAGGCATTGGGCGAAGACTCACCTATACACTTCTTGCAAAAGCATACGACGCAGAATTCGCCACATCTGCCTTTGAAGACGCAAAGGCAAAAGTTCACAGGGAACTAATGTCAAAGATGAAGGAAGACGATGAATAATGACTCCTCCATTGAGATCACCAACCTTGAAGAGCTCGCCAACATGCCCTTGTCAGAAATCGTTGAGCCTCAAGATCTCAATCTACCATCAATTCATTCGCAAGATTTAGCATTACCCTATGATTATATAGATGAGCTTATACAGAGAGGGCTGATTGGGGAAGGTCAATGGCCGCTTGATATTGACATCGATAGCAAGTTACTGGAAGGCCCAACGATCTCACCGTTTGAGCAAGGCAAAAGTGAACCAGAAACGCCAGCGAGAGAGCAAGACTCTGATTTTGGACGGTAATTGAAAAAATGGCCTGTCTGCCATTTTTTCAAGTCTAGCAGGCTCAAAAAAAAGATCCCGTGAGCGCAGTAGGGTGTCTAAGTGGGAATCAAAGCGAAGCGGAGATACAACCTGGACACCTACCAGCACACGGCGAATTTTTATAGGATCGCATGGATCATTATAGTTAAGGGAAAAAAATATATATACATATCGCAATTAATTTAATAAGTCAACTTCAAATACATAATAGACGCCAAGCATCTCTATATAGTACCTCTAATTCTCAGGAGGCTGCTTTCTTTTCTCAATAAAAGCATTTAAATCCTGCCTGCTAATGCGATATTCCCTTTTACCTATCCAGATAGCTTTCAAATCGCCGCTAGCGACCCATTCTCTAACGGTTTTAATGTTGACTTTCATTATTTGGCTGACTTCTTTTGCGGTGAGCATCTCATCTTGCATTAGCCACTCTCCTTGCTTCCATTAGTATCGCTTCATTATAAGCTCGTTCTCTTCTTGCGTCAACAAATCCTCCCTACGGGCTTCTAGTAGTTTTTAGGCTTGAAATTCTCCTCTAGTATCGTATATACTTCTCTATAGGTTACAGAGGATTTGAAGTCATCAAGAATGGAGGAAAAAGATTGCCCCCTGTATTCGCAGTACAGAGGGCTGAAATCAGAAACCACAAAAACCTAACGTGCATGTTAATGTCCAAGGGTTCCCTATGCTTATTTTGGCATGAGGGGAACCTACGAGTCAAGGAAGGCTATGTCCTTATGCCAAATTACACACATACCTATGGCGATAATTTTATTCCAGTTATTCCGGTAGATAACAAGGAACATACCCAGGAACACCCTTTCTGTTATGACAACACCTGTGCCTGTCATGAAAACCCTGAGGCTATCAGCCATATACAGCAGGCATACAACGATGGTGAAGTCACAGCACAAGAAGCGACCAATATTGTTCGTGGCAAAACTGTGTAACAAGGAGGTGATAACATGAGCACTCAATATACCAAAAGACAGACTCCCCCGACAAGTGTTATCCCAGCGCGTGCTAGCAGGATCGCAACCCAGGAGCATAAACTGCTCCCAACAGCAGGCTATTCTGTTGGTATCCATCCTGAAGATACACTTGCTCTGACCGAGAATCGGCGCATTGTTGCCGCATCTCCTACCAACGATAAAACACAATACGGAACGCGGACACCAAACACCACCCGGCGTTATGATAGCACAAAGACGAAGGTGATTGTACATGATCTCCGCAAGTCTGAGAAATCAGCAGCCACACAAAAGAAGCCATTGCTTGCCCACGTTCATTGGTCTGTTGTGGCGGGTGGAGCGGCGCTGGTAACCATTGCCCTTGTCTATGCTGGAAGCGCCGTCCATACCGCCTATGAAAACTATCAGGATGACCTTCATTATGGCACCCCTCGTACCTATCAGGTGGATGAAGTGGTAGGACATCATGATAGTTCTATCCTTCCCTCCCATTTCATCGCCATGAACCTGCATAGCCATATCAGAGTCATTGAACTTCCGGGGCAAGACTCCAGCAAGGCAAAGATCTACGATGGACCGACGTTATCAGGTACCAATACTGATCGCATTCCCGTGACTCTGGAGTTCAAGGATATCAACCACGACGGTAAGCTCGACATGATTGTGGCGACCTCCACTCAGGATTTCACCTATCTCAACGATGGCGAGCAGTTCCTACCAGTGAAATAGGAAGAGAGAGAACCATGCAAGATCTATTCATTCTCTGCCCCTGGCGGGATACCATGCACCTCGTACGGGCAATACAGGAGCAATTACAGGGCAAGGAAGACATAGCAGAGGTGTTGGCCCACGGTATGAGCAGCAAGCTCGGCCAGGGCTTCATTCTGCTCGCCTGGCGGGGGATTGTTCCGGAAACGGTTATAACCCAGTTGCTTCACAATGGCAGTATCACAGACTTTATGGTGTGTGAGGTGGCAGATTCTCCAGCAGAGGAGTAAGGCCAATGAGGGAGATGGTAGCGTGGACGTCTGCCATCTCCCTCCCTTCACGAGGAAAGGAAACAGAACATGGATGATCATTTAAGGAAACAGATAGAGGAAGTCTTAAGGCACGTTGATGAGCGGCCACCACACACTACAGAAGAGGATCAAGGACGTATTGTCCACGTGTACATACTAGGCGAAGGAGGGTATCATGGAGGAGGTGACCCAGGAAGGCCATGCGCCACCGCCCTCTTCCCGCTTCCGAGAAAAGTTGTTACGCTGCTTGGCTGGTGTCTCTTCTTGACCTGTATTGCCTTGCTGCTCTCTCTCTTCCCCATTATCACGATAACTACAACCACTGTGACGTTGGCGTCAACCACCATAATCACACAACAAACCACGCTGAATCCTTCAGGAGTAACCCTGTTGATTGGAGGGCTGGCGTTATTGGTCAAGCTCTTCAATTTTGAAAGAAAAGAAACAGCTCATGCATAAATTTTCTTTTTTGCCTTCGCTAATTTCGGTTGCAAGCAGTGTATCATATGCGGCACCCACTACAAGGCACCCCAAAGGGGACCCCACCTTTCCGTAGGACCTGCCGCATATGATGTACGACGCTTGCCCGAAATCCTCTGAAGGCAAAAAATGGTGGGAGCCGCCGTACAACCTCGCCAGGACGGAAACTACGAGCCAGCAAACGAATTTCGGAGAGGAGAATGAAGCACGACAGCAGAAACGAGAAATACATAATCCCTATGCATTAAGGTCATCACCCCGCCTCAGAAGCGAAAATAAGATGAAAAACGATTATGTATTAAGATTAAAACTTATATGTATATTGAACATGCACTTATTCTATAATTTCGACGTTGAGATTGGTCAGCTTCACTATAGCAAGGAGTGCGCCGGATGTCACAGGAAGAAAAACTCATATTATATAAGGTCCTACAAGACATCGCAGACGAACTAAGGAGGCTAGAGCATGCAGCAAAAAAAGAGCAGCGCAAAAAAGATCAGAAGCATACAGAAAAAGAAAAGTCAGAGACCAGCTTATAACATGGAGTTTCCCAAAGATGAGAATGGGGCAATCTATGTACGGCAATCGACTATAGCGCAAATACAAAATAATATTCATAGCTTCGAAATGCAAACCGAAAAATTTATAGAATACTTTAGAAATAGAGGTTGTACTGGCCATATCGAAATTGTGGCTGATGATGAAGGCATGAGTGGCACAATGGATATCCATAAGATGCCTGGTTTGTCTCGCGTGATGAGGTTGATCGAAGGGAAGGAATTACTGCATGGCGATCACATCGGCTGGGTAGCGGCAGTTCACGTCAATCGCTTCACCAGGGATAAGTGGTTAGTCAAACCCGGCACAATTATGAAAGCTTGCCATGATAACGATGTTTGGCTCGCAACCCTCCGTATGGATTTCAATTTTCAGGACGATTATTGCCAACGGGTATTTATGATTGAGGCAGAAGAGTCAGCCCGCCACCTTGAATGGATGAAGCTAGTCATGGGTGGGGGCAAGGCTGCTGCTAGCGAGAATGGGTTCTACGATGGCAGATGGTTGGTTCCTGGTTATATTGTTGATAGATCAGATGAAAAAAGAAAGAAATATATTATTTATGAGCCACACGCAGAAGTCGTCAGATGGTTATACGACCGCTTTCTCAAATTGGACGGCAATATCTGGGCTCTAGGCAGGGAAGCCGAGAAAATGCCTTTTCTCTTCCCCAAATTTGAAGACTGGGTAAACCCGAAAAATATAAGCAAATTCGCGGCAGGCAGAAGTAAAAGAACATCTCTCATACAAGAAGGCCCTTACGCAGGCAATTACAGATTCAGCGTAGATGGGATTAAAGGCATCCTCTGCAACCCCGTCTATATTGGCTGGTGGCTGCCATTTAGCGGTGGCGTGATAGTAAACAACCATGAACCGATTGTAGATGAGGTACTGTTCACCTATGCACACAAGCAGTTAAGCTCATACGATTTAAACGGAGAAAGACAAAAACCAGCAAGAGTGATACGCTCAGGTGAAGCTCAAGGCATTCTAAAAAAGGTATTATTTGATGACCAGGAAAAGCCGATGTATGCCTCTAGTGGCTGGCATCATGGCAAAAGATGCACCTACTACGAAAGCAACGAGAAAACAGGCTTATCTTCAACCTATAGATATGGTATAAACACAGAACAACTTGATACCGTCTTCCTTGAAAAGTTCTTCGAACGCCTTGAGGCATTAGAAAAACTAGATGACTGGGAAGACAAGATAGAAGAAATCCTAGAAGATAGACAGCTATCACAAGAACACCACAAAAACCTCATACAAAAACAGATCAATGATGCAAAAGCACGCTGGCAGAGTCTTTTTGAAACGCTCAATGATCCCGATATACCGAAAACGAAACAAATGAAAATCGAGTACGCCACGCAGATGCAAGGCTTAGAGGAAAAAATAGCGCAGTGGAAAAGCGAACTAGAGGCCCCCGAAGAAGAGGAAGAAGACAAAGAGGTCATACTATACCGGATACACTCACTACTTCCAGGCATAGCATCACAATGGCATAAACTACCTTTTAATCTCCGATTGCGTTTCGTCGGTGCACTGGTACAGAAAGTAGTGCTCAGTCAAGTTGCTCCAAGCTGGCTAAAGGTAGAGGTATACTGGAAGGAGGTAGTAGGGAATATCGTGGATACCGGCCATATTAAACGGCTGGCATCAAACAGGACGCCGTGGTCAGAAGAAGAAAAGGCCATCTTGTTCAAAATGTATCCCCGAGCAGAAGCAAAGGATATCTGTAAAGCACTGCCTGATAGATCATGGGACGGTATCCAGCATCAAGCCATCAGATTGCATATAGATCGGGATAAGGGAAAAAAAGGCGTGCATTCCTCGTTCCCCGTGAAGGAGAGATACGGAACTGAGGAAGACAAAAAGTACGAACAGGAGAATGGATTGTCGCCGACAAGTAAAAATACGCAGTGGTCAAGATAATACCAAGTGGTCCTGGCAGCAAGTTAAAACGCAGCACAAAGTAGACCTGAATAAGGGCGACAACAGCCCCCTCACCCATGGTAAACACAAGATCAGGAATTAGTAATTTGAGGAACAAACCTAGCGGGCGCTCTTTGGGAACAGCCGCCTGCGCTACCACTTCAACGGGAGCAGAGGCCTGTGCTAGCGCTTCAACTGAAGCAACTTTAGCGGCTGGCTCTGCCTTATGCGCATGCCTGGGCTCATGTAAGAACCAGAGTGGTAGACCAAAGATAAAGGTAAAGGAGGCGGCAGCAAAGACGCCCCAGCGCAATGGTACCGTACTGGCAGCAGAAACATGTAGCAAGCCACTAACAAATTCTGGAATATAACCACCCAGTAGATTTCCTAACGATCCCACACCTAGTAATAAGAAGCTATTTAAGGCCAGCACACCAACGCGCTGCTTCTCAGTGGTACTCTCAGTCAATAAGGGCAGATTGGTCACCCAATAGGCCGTCGACACCAGGCCTTGCAGTAAATTGATGGCGATCAGCCACGGTGCCGAGGTTGCCAGGGCCAGTAAGGCCAGCGTCAACGGCGATAAAAACGCGGTTAACAATAGGACTGGTTTGCGTCCCCAACGATCGGCCAGCATGCCCACGGGCACAGCCCCAATCATCGCGCCAATCGCCGACATAGCACTGAATAAACCAATAAAAACAGGCTCGTAACCCAGGCTATGGACATAATAGTTAACAGTTAAGGCAGCAATACTCAGCTGAAATCCTTTACCAGTGGTAAAAAGAAGTAAAAGATAGATGTTTCCAGGCAGGTGCCAAAATTCTCGCAGGCCCTTGAGCGCCGGTTTTGTTTGCTCATCAGCAACAGATGAAGTCGAGGGATCAGAAACCGAGGACATTATAACTCCTAATTAGCAATCACAGTTCTACAGACTTAGCCTATCACACTGCCTTCTTATCGACAATGCACAAAAGTACAGTCAGTCTTCATACATTTTTTACAATTTGAGTCCTCTTTTCTTTACAAAATTTAAGCTTTTTCTTGAATTATACATGCTAATATATTGCTGGGTCTATTCACAGATAGACCTTTATTGCCTGATTCGATATTTTTGTTTGATGCGAACGAGTGAAAAATCCAATAGTTTAATAAAAGTAGGGACAAACAATGGCTGAAGATGTAGAGATACAAGAACAACCACTCTTCAATGAAGCAGATGAAGAGGACGCTTTCAACTTTGATGAGGTTCAACAACAACAGAAACGCCAGCGCCCCAAGACGTTAGTGATCATATTGATTATCTTGCTGGTGATCATCCTGGCTGCTGGCGCCTTTCTCTACTGGCGCTCCACCCAAAAAGTCTCCATCAGCTATACCCAGGCGACCGTAACTACGGGTAACATCGCGCAACAAATCTCTGCTACAGGTCCTGTCCAGGCCAGGGCAACATATAATTTGAATTTCACCACCAATGGACAGGTCAGTCAGATCAATGTAAAAGTGGGAGATCAAGTTAAAGCGGGCCAGCAACTAGCAGTGATTACGCCTACCAATTCGCAGCAGAACAGCACCGCATTGACCACATTGACCGCCCCGGCCAACGCGACGGTGGCAGCTATCAATGGTTATGTTGGTACAGCCGTTGGCAGTGGAAATAATAATGCCAGCAGCAGTAGTGGTAGTGGCTCAAGTGCATTTATCGTGCTGACCGATACTAGCTCGCTACAAATTGCGGCCCAGGTTAATGAATCAGACATTGGTAATGTCAAGGTCGGGCAGCCGGCACAGTTCACCGTCGCCGCCTACCCTAACTCAACATTTCAGGCCACGGTTGCTTCAATCGAGACCATCGGGCAATCCAGCTCCGGAGTTGTAACGTACCCGGTCAACTTGAACGTCACAATGAGCTCGCTAAATAACATTCACTTGCTACCGTTAATGACGGCAACAGTAAACATTATCACGGCGCAACAAACCAATGTCCTGCGCGTACCAGCAGCCGCCCTTACCTTCTCAACGACAGCCTTACAGAATGGCTACATTAGCCGTCAGTCATTGCGTGCGTTGCGCAACGGATTCAATCAGCAAGGCAATAATGCTGGTAGCAGTTCATCCTCCAGCACAGGTAAACAGGGCATCGTACTGGAATTGCAAAATGGCGTGTTGACCCCGTTCTGGTGACGACAGGCTTAAGTGATGGCCAATACACCCAGATTATCTCAGGTTTGAATGAAGGTGACCAGGTAGTAACCAATGCCACAGGCGGCAGTACGCAGAGCACCACCACCGGCACACAACGCACAGGCGGCGCTGGTGGCTTCGGTGGTGGTAATGGTGGCTTTGGTGGTGGCAACGGCGGCTTCGGTGGCGGTCGTGGTGGCAATGGCGGCAATGGTGGTGGTACTGGCGGCTTTGGCGGAGGTCGTGGTCAATGATAGAGGCCGATCCACAAGCAACCCAGAAAAAAAGCGCTACCCGTATCCAGATCCGTTCTCTGAACAAATACTACACAATGGGCCGGACAGTAGTGCCGGCCCTGCGTGGAGTAAATCTAGAGATCAAACATGGTGAGTTTGTAGCCATCATGGGTCCATCAGGTTCAGGCAAATCGACCTTTATGAACATTCTAGGCTGCCTGGATAGACCGACGCGTGGTGAATACATTCTAGACGGGGTATCCGTAGGGCAGATGAGCAATACAGAGCTGGCAGATGTACGCAACCAGAAGATTGGCTTTATCTTTCAAAGCTTCAATCTGTTGCGCTGGATGTCTGCCCAGGCCAATGTAGAGCTACCACTGGTCTACGCGAGCATTTCAAAAGAAGAGCGCCAGGCACGCGCTAAACGGGCCCTATCCCTGGTCGATCTAAGTTCGCGCGCCAATCACCGTCCGATGGAATTGTCAGGTGGCCAGCAGCAGCGTGTAGCCATTGCGCGCTCGCTGGTAACCTCACCCTCGCTGATCCTGGCCGACGAACCAACGGGAAATCTAGATTCGCATACGAGCCTGGAAATTATGCGTATTATGCAAGAGCTGAATGCACGTGGCATGACAATTGTGCTGGTTACCCATGAACAGGATATCGCCGACTATTGCCAGCGAAAAGTTATTTTCCGGGATGGTCGAGTGGTTGATGATCTGGCTAATCCGCAACCACTGAATGCCAGGGAACAACTCTCTAAGCATACAGCTACAGAGCAGGTGCAACCATGAGCATATCAAAACAACAGGACCGCAAAGATACGCCGACAAGGCAGCCGGCCGCGGCACAGATAATGCCACCCATCAAACACACACAGCGACGGCGCGGCCGCAGTAGTTATGCACTGGTCCAGAGCCTCAGTAGTGCGATTGAAGCCTTGCGTGCCAACAAGCTGCGCTCACTGCTAACCTCGCTGGGTATCATTATCGGCGTAGCTGCCGTCATTATGATGGTAGCGACCAGCGAAGGCAATGCCGCGACCATCAATGGACGTCTCTCAACGCTGAATCCCAATCAGTTGAATATCCGTGGTGGTAGCGCCAGCACTGGCGGCGTCCGTCAGGGAGCAGGAACGCAACAAATACTCACGCAAAGCGATGCCGATGATCTGGCCAGCCAGGTGCCCGGTTTAGCGGCAGTCAGCCCTACGGTCAATGTAAATGGACAGGTAATTTACCAGAACCAGAACTGGTCAACCAGTGTGCAGGGCGTTTATCCGAATTACCAACAGATAGGTAGCTGGCAACTGCAAGAGGGCAACTTCTTTACCAGTGCCGATGAGCAAAGCAATGCCTCAGTTGCGGTATTAGGGCAAACGGTAGTCGATAATCTGTTTACGGCCCAGGGAATCGACCCGCTGGGACGGCAGATTCGTATCGGTTCATCGACCTTCACCGTCGTTGGCGTCCTGGCCACTAAAGGTGCAAATGGCGCCACCAATGCCGATGACGTCGTCTACATCCCATTTAGCACAGCCAAAAATCGTCTTGGTGGCGGCCAGAGAGCAATCGCCATCACGGTTCTGGTAAGCCAGGGACAGAATGTCACGGACGTACAGGCCAATGTACAACAATTTTTACAGGGGCGACACGATGCCAGTGAGTTCACGATCCAGAATCAGGGCCAGCTCCTGCAAACCGTCCAGACGGCCGCTGAATCCCTGACCATTCTCTTGATCAGCGTGGCCGCCATCTCATTGCTGGTCGGTGGTATCGGCATTATGAACATCATGCTGGTATCGGTAACCGAGCGCACACGTGAAATTGGTATTCGCATTGCCCTGGGAGCTTATCCTAGCGACGTAATGGCTCAATTCCTGATCGAAGCCCTGATACTCAGTGCCCTGGGAGGTATCGTAGGGATCGCCATAGGTGTGCTGGGAGCCTTTGTCAGCTCATTGGTGACCGCACAGCCGCTGGTCATTGATCCATTAGCCATCTTACTCTCATTCGCCTTTGCCGCAGTGGTTGGTATCGTCTTCGGCTTCTATCCTGCTCAACGAGCAGCGAGGATGGACCCCATTAACGCGCTCAGGACTGAATGATATGTATTATTGACGGCGGTTCCTATCTGAGGGCCGCTGTCAATAACCTCTAGCATAGTCTCCTCAATGTTCGTTAGCCAAATCCTGTAACCCTGCGTTTCTTTCTACGTATACACCACAGTAATAAAGATAAGCATCTGCCTATGCACGTTGCCATCTTTAATGATTTTTCATAACACCATTCTTAATATCGTATCTACGCGCTTTTTCCTATGTCATCAACAGCGAAGCTGCAAGAGGAGAGACAGAAATGCACGTTATAATTCAGCCGATCCATATCACAACCATACATATTACAGATATACTACAACCAGGCAACCTTATTGCCTGGCTATTGGTAGGATTGATCGCGGGTGCCCTGGCAGGCACAGTCGTACGTGGCCGCGGCTATGGCTGCATCGGCAATATCGTAGTAGGACTGGTTGGTTCAGTCATTGGAGCCATCCTGGCCAGCGCGCTGGATCTGGGCACGTTTCATTTCTGTGGCAGCATCTTCATCTCCTTCATTGGGGCCGCCATTTTTGTTGCCATACTACAATTGCTCTCGGGAGGCAGTCGCCGATAGAACAGATTGTAGGCTATGTTGGGCTCATTGTATTTAGCCAAAACCAATGATCAGTTTGTCTGCTTGATAGCGATCGCGCTAAAATCTGTCATCATGGGAAATAGGCAAAGCAATAGAGTCACTACATTGGCCGTGAGATCGAACCCAGTGTGATGATTGTCGACAGTAAGTCGATCAAAGCCAATGACGTTCCAGCCATTGATAGCTATGATCTAACACTGATAACAATCACCGCAATCAACATGAAATACCAGGATCTGTTGAATAAATTTGAGCAATAAGTGGCCCAAAGACATCTCCTAAAAAAGTTGAGCCAAGGGCGGCGAGGGCTCAGCCGAAGAAAGCGCGCAATGTTGTTTCTGACACTTGATCCCATCCAATAATACCTAACAAAGCGCCTCCGATGCAGCCTTTTATGCCATTTGGCAGCCCGGCTTTACCATGTGGATCAACATTATTAACAGGATTATTATCGGCATACTCATACGGGTTGGCCTTCAGCGTCTCCTGCAAGGTACCACCAACGGGCGTGCGCTGGGTCCAGCGGCCGAAGATGGGATCGTAGTACCGGATACCGAGCCTGGTCAGGCCGGTGGTGCTGTCGTAGTTGCCGCCGGCATACTGTCAGGGGTTGACGATTCCACTCTGCACGTTGCTGCCGGAGATGCTGCCGAGGGGATCGTAATCGTAGCTGGCCACCAGATTACCTGCGCTGTCGGTCATCCCCACAATCGATCCCTGCCCGTTGAACAGGTAGGAGTAGACCTTGCCCGCTGAGGTGCGCTCGCTGTTGAGCAGACCGCAGCTACAGCGCACGTATGCTGTCCACTATAATGATCCTAGTATTCCGAATTTTCTAAAGTGTTAAAAAATTAATCGATTTATCAATACGATTATTATAAACAACAAAATCATAAAACCAGCCCATGAAATTTTACGCGTGTACCAAATATTTTTATTAGTATCCGCAACAGAGTTGTGGCTATCCGAATAACCACTATAAATACAAAATGTTGCAAAAAAAATCAATGCTATAAGTCCAATATCATTAAATAATGGCAATGAACGAAAAATAATGATGGCTAAAAACATAAAAAATCCTGCCGTTAAAGTCATAAGTAGCAAGATCCATTGAATTATATCGAAATGAACGCGCATATTTCTTTCCTCTCGAATAAGATTTCACTGAATGATATTTGGTTCAAAGTAAGTTAGATCAATCTATGCAATTTTACAATGAATCATTGTAAAATTGCATAGATTGAATTAGTCGTGGTTATGGATACCGGCTACAAACTCCTTTAATAGTTCCAATACTCCCGGCAAGAGTATTAGCGAATTGATAGGTTTCATAGGCTATAACACCAAATAATATAGCAGTTACTGCTGCACCTAAAACAGCTCCAACAGCTGTTCCAGCAGGGCCAAAAACGCTTAATGATGCAACTAGCGATGCAGTTATGCCAGCAGCTACCCAACCTGCGACCTCTACTGATGCAATGATACCTGAAAATTCTAAACCTGTTGTAAATCCAAAAAAAGCAATTGTAACATTACAGAAAAAGGAAATTTGCCCATTTGGATCAATCTCATTGACAGGATTATTATCAGCATACTCATACGGATTGGCCTTGAGTGTCTCCTGCAGCGTCCCGCCAACGGCGGGTACGCTGGGTCCAGCGGCCGAAGATGGGATCGTAGGAGCGGACCCCGAATTTGGTGAGCCGGCGGTACTGTCGTAGGAGCCTCCGGCATACTGCCAGGGGTTGACGATTCCGCTCTGCACGTTGCTGCCGGAGATGCTGCCGAGGGGATCGTAATCGTAGCTGGCTACCAGGTTACCCGCACTATCGGTCATGCCCACGATCGAAAGTGGAGCATTGGTAATTCCCTATGGCAAAACGCTAGCGTTAAGATATTCTTTTCACACGTCTATATAGAAAAAGAAAAACAATCAGAGACAAAATTAAGAATAAAATCACGATGATTGATATATTTTTCAATGTCCCTTGAGAAAGTCCATAAAGGATAAGGGATAAAATTATTCCAAATACATCGCAAATAGCAGCAATTGACAAATATCCTAAAGCTTTATCTCTTCTGTCCATATCAGCCTTTCATAAAGACAATTTCTGTATAACTATACAACCAGCGGCAATCAAACAGCACACTTTCAAATTTTCTGATCAAAGATAGTTGAAATTAATTTCAGCTATCTTTGATCTTTCATCTGCGTTTCAAACTAACTAAAATAGTGTTCGATGTCAGGTACTATCTGATCCAAAACATCGCAAACACCCTGTAACTTTATTAGTAGAGCGCCAAGTACTCCTCCTAGAAAAGCCCCTCCTCCTGCGAGCACTGCTAAAGCAGCTACCGGTCCAGTTAGATAAAATGCACCAATTATGCCAGCCAGACCTGCCACTATAGTAGTAGAAACTACAGCCTCACTGATCAAACAAATCGCTAACTGCTTGAGGAAACTGGGGTCCTTACCATTTCTATCCACTTCATTGACAGGGTCATTATCGGCATAGGTATACGGGTTGGGTTTGAGTGTTTCCTGCAAAGTACCACCAACGGGCGTGCGCTGGGTCCAGCGGCCGAAGATGGGATCGTAGTACCGGATGCCGAACTTGGTCAGCCCGGTGGTGCTGTCGTAGTAGCCACCGGCATACTGCCAGGGGTTGTAGATCCCACTCTGCACGGTGCTGCCAGCCACGCCGCCGAAGGGGCCGAAGTCATAGCTGGCCACCAGGGTACCTGCGCTGTCGGTCATGCCCACGATCGAGCCCTGCCCGTTGAACAGGTAGGAGTAGACCTTGCCGGCCGAGGTGCGCTCGCTTTCTTCCCCTTTACAAAAACAAGCAATTATTTGTTAATGCTATATTGTATAAAATATTGCTCCACTATCATGGACGGAAGAAGTAAAATAAAAAACCCCCGCACGCTATTGCTATTAAGAATAATCCTATCAAAAACCATGTTTTTTTATTTGAGGGGGTTGAGGATCCTTTAAATATGTAAAAAAGCAACCAAATGAATCCAGCGATAAAAAGTAGATTACCTATGTATTTAAACGTAGGAATGCTACTTAGTAGCATGATGAATATGCCGGCGAGAATTAGTACACCACTAATACTTAGTGAAATTTTTCGTTCTTTCATTTCTTGCCCTCTTTTTGAAAGTAGAGCTTCCGTCTTTTCAGGAAAAGGAAGCTCTACCCTTGTTATAATGATTTGTTAGCCGTTATATGCTTTATCAATAGCATAGCCGAAACAATAGCCCCCAAGAAAGGCACCAAGTCCGGTGACTACTCCTGCCCCTACGGCTGCAGCAGGTTCTGCCCCTACTCCTGCAAGAATCCCGGTTATGATTGTAGCTGTCCAAGCAAGACCAGCTAAACCATGAGAAAAATCATCTACACCTCCAGATACACATGAACCCCAGTTTCCAAAATTGCGGGAAAAGTCTTGTCGCCAATCCGCACCTCCTCTGTCAGTATAGTTGACAGGATCGTTATCGGCATAGGTATACGGGTTGGGTTTGAGTGTTTCCTGCAAAGTACCACCAACGGGCGTGCGCTGGGTCCAGCGGCCGAAGATGGGATCGTAGTACCGGATGCCGAACTTGGTCAGCCCGGTGGTGCTGTCGTAGTAGCCACCGGCATACTGCCAGGGGTTGACGATTCCGCTCTGGACGTTGCTGCCGGAGATGCTGCCGAGGGGATCATAGTCGTAGCTAGCCACCAGGTTACCTGCGCTGTCGGTCATGCCCACAATCGAGCCCTGCCCGTTGAAGAGGTAGTAGTAGACCTTGCCCGCCGAGGTGCGCTCACTGTTGAGCAGACCGCAGCTACAACGGACGTACTCGTAGGTCGTGCCTCCTGTCTTTTCAGTGCTCAGGCCCAGGCCGGTGTAGACCGTGCTGGTCCCATTGTTGGTGGTGCGCTCCGTCTGGCCGATGTCCGTGTAGCCGTAACTATAGCTCTGCGTCGAGCCTGACGCCGTGCCGATGCCACTCACATCCTGGTTTCACACTTATTATAGGTGTGGGTTTGCCCCAACTTCTCGCTCGTCGGGGCAAACCGCACCGCTTCTCGTTTAGATTCAATCGTATACGTCTCTAAGATTTCTGCATAATCTCTGCACTTTCGCAAGATAGCATATCCTAAGGTTTCTTTACTCTACAGAAGTGGAGAAGTTCACTTTGGTTTGCGCCAAAAGAGCAGAAGAGTAGGTACAAAAATGAGAATAAAACCAATAATGATTATTATCTCATTTTTTGTGCCAGTTTTACCTATAAGACTGTTAATAATCGCAATAACCTCAAAAATAAGACCAACAATAGAAATCATACCAAGAATAACTTTATTCCATGAGCGTTTCATTATTAAATACTCCTTTCTCCTCGTGATTCGCAGGGGCAAATTAGACTCTGCGAATCGCGTAGGCTACCAAATCAAAATGTATTAGAGTTTGAGGCAATAGTGTCACCGTTTTATTGTTAACATCCAACTCCATTTATTTCTGGCAAAACCGCAAGATCTTGGATGGTAATAAGAATGCCATGGTTTCCACATAGGCTATCCTCTAAAAGTGCTGTTACCCCCAAACTGCCACCAATAAACGCCCCTATAGGGCCACCAAAAGCAACTGCACCATTACCAGCCTCAAAAGCTTCTGTAGCTCCCTCATTCAACTTAGCAGTAATCCCCCACCAATAATATGTAAATGTGACGACCCAACTATGATCAGTAAAAGTTTGAGAATAAATTCCATCCTTTCCACTCGGATCAATCTCATTGACAGGATTATTATCCGCATACACATACGGGTTGGCTTTGAGCGTCTCCTGCAGGGTACCACCAACGGGCGTACGCTGGGTCCAGCGGCCGAAGATGGGATCGTAGTACCGGATGCCGAATTTGGTGAGGCCGGTGGTGCTATCGTAGTAGCCGCCGGCGTACTGCCAGGGGTTAACGATTCCGCTCTGCACGTTGCTACCGGAGATGCTGCCGAGGGGATCATAGTCGTAGCTGGCCACCAGGTTACCCGCGCTGTCAGTCATGCCCACGATTGAGCCCTGTCCGTTGAAGAGATAGTAGTAGACCTTGCCCGCCGAGGTGCGCTCGCTGTTGAGCAGACCGCAGCTGCAGCGGACGTACTCGTAGGTCGTGCCTCCTGTCTTTTCCGTGCTCAGGCCCAGGCCGGTGTAGACCGTACTGGTCCCATTGTTGGTGGTGCGCTCGCTCTGGCCGATGCCTGTGTAGCCGTAGCTATAGCTCTGCGTCGAGCCTGACGCCGTGCCGGTGCCACTCACATCCTGGTTCGCGTTGTTATAGCTGTGCGTCTGGGCGTAAGAGAGCGCTCCACGACCATCGCTGCCATTGGTGATCGACGTCAGATTCCCATCGGCATCATACGCATAGGTGGCACTGCCCGAAGTCGGTTGGCCTGCATAGCTGCCGGTGCTGGTCGCCCCCGTCGGCTCGTTGTCCGCGTTATAGTTACTATACGTCGCCACGTTGCTAGAAGCTCCAGTATACTGCCTGGTCTTCAGGTTCCCGTTGGCGTCATAGCTCAGGGCCCAGTGCTGCACGCCGTTATTGACATCCGTCAACTGATTGAGCGTGTCGTACTGGTAGTTCCAGGTCGCGTACTGGGTATAGTTGTTGGCGCTGTGGATCACCGCGCTCTTCATCACCTCCGTGGACCCATTGGAGGGGCCATAGTTGTAGGTGTAACCTGTGTAGTTCGTGCTGACGTTACTGGACGTGCTGCACTGGCTCCCGTTCATCTTGCCGCCCTGGTTGCTCACCTGGCGGCCAGCCGCGTCGTAGCTCATGAGCATGCCGGTGCCGTTGGGATAGATAATGCAGTTCTTGCGGTTCGCGTTATCGTACCCATAGTTGGTGACGGCGCTTCCTGGATCGGTCAACGTCGTCATCAGGTTGACTTCGTTGTAGCCGTATTTGGTCAGACCGGTGCCGTCGTTCAGGCTGGTCAGGTTGCCGATATTGTCAAAGGTACTGACGATGGTGGGACCACCCGGGATCTGCTTGTTGGTCTGCCGATTGAGCACGTCATAGGTGAACGAGGTGGTTCCGGTGGGATCGCTCTGGGTCAGCGTGTTGCCATCATCGTCGTAGCTATACGTGAACGTGCGGGCCGAGCCGGTTCCCTGGTTGTAGATGGTGCTGAGCACGCGATCGAAGACGTCATAGGTATAGGTCGTCGTGTTGCCGTTGCCGTCGGTCTCCGTGCTCAAACGACTCAGGGCGTCGTAGGTCATCGTCGTCTTGCCCATGGGGGCGGGCGGCGTGACCGAGGTCAGATTCCCCTGACCGTCGTAACCATAGAGCGTGGTATTGCCATTGGCATCCTCACTACCAGATGGCGTGCCGTCCTGATTGTAGGAATACTGCAGCTTGCTGCCATTGCTCTTGCTCCCGGTCGTATCAGCCTGAGACAACAGGTTGCCATAATTGTCGTAGTTATTCGTCTTCACATTGCTCTGCGCATCCGTTGAGGTGGTGGGCAGATACTGCACGTTCTGCTGCTGGCCGCCCGAGAGCGGTGAATAGCTGTATTTGGTCGTGGCCCCGGTCGGATCTTTGACCTGCGAGACCATGTTGTTGCTGCTATTATACTGGAAACTGGTTGGTCCATCGGATGTGATCGCATCCTGGTAGGTATTAACGTTGTAGGAGGTGGCGTCAAAGGTGCTGCTGGTGCTATGGCCCAGCGCGTCTTTGGTCGAGGTCACCTGCAGGTTGGCCTGGTACGTATAGGTGGTGGAATGGCTGTTCACGTCTTTCACCACGGTATTGCCGCTGTTATACGTAAAGGTCATCTGCTTGTTGTTGGCATCGGTGATGGTGGCCACCTGGCCGTTTGAGCCATAGGTGATCGTCGTCGTGCGTCCCAGCGGGTCCTTGATGGTGAGCAGCTCCGAGTTCCCGTCATAGGTAAAGATGGTCTGCTTGTTGTTGGCATCGGTGATGCTGGTCAGATTCGACTGAGCATCGTACCCGTAAGTGATAGTGCGCGTCTTGCCGCCAACCACAGTATTGTCGACCACCTTCGTCACCTGGTGGTTGCTGTTCTGGGTGGCGCTCACGGTGCGTCCCTGCGTGTCGGTCGCTCCGGTCCAGTCGCCGTTGTCCAGGTAGCTATATTCGAGCTGGTTGTTGTTCTTGTCCAGCACCTCGTAGCGCGTGCCCCACTGGTTGAACAGCCAGCGCTCGCCGGTCTGGTGGAACTGCAGGGTGTAGACGCCCCCATTCAGGGGCAACAGCGTCGCGTTCAGGCTGGGAGCATCTTTGAAACCGCCTTTGCCATCGGGAGCGAAGTAAGCCTTGAGGCCCGTCGGCAAGTTCAGCGTGATGCCGCCGGTGGTGGAGAGATCATCTAAATACAGGGAGGCTCCGCGACCGGTGGTGAAGTTCCAGTTGGTCCCGTGATCGGCCAGCCACCAGTTCGACTGGCTGTTGTAGTAGCCGCCGATCGTGTTGTTGAGCCCCGGCCCGAGATCTGCAGCTCCGCCGTGTGTAGGACCAGGTTGCCGTTGGCGACGTTGACCTTCAGATCCAGGTGATCGGAAAGGGATTTGTCGATAAACGTGTAGAGCGACGAGTCACCCAGGCCGTTGAGTGGTGTGCCGCTGCTGACCGGTGAGGCGGCAGGCGTCGCCATTTTTGCCTGTGTTTTCGGTTTGAAGGGAGAGATGTGCGAACTGGTATCGTGGACGTTCGTGGGAACCGGTACGTTCCGCGTCGGGTTGCGCACCCCGCTATAGGTCGCGGGCAGACTGGTCTGCGGGAGCGCCTCGTTCGCGGTCGCCGCGTAGGCCGAGGGAACGGATGCGACCACGGTGGTTAAGATCGCCCCTGTCGCCAGGCTGAGGACCAGCAAGAGCCGCCAGAGCGATGACCAGAATGGCGAGGTCTGCTTCGCTGTCACAGGAGCATTTGTCGAAGGGATAGCTTCAGGCACAAGGGTCGCCGAAAAACGATCCATAGAGTGAAATCCTTTTCTCGTTATACCTATTCAAAAAAGCAGCAGCAGAGGGGGAGTGCCTCTATCCTCTCAGCACACACGTTGTCGAAATACGGCGCTGCATCTCACTGGCACCAGGGCACACAATGAGCCGGCATGCGTACCGCGGTGGAGGCATGCTGCTCCCTGGCTGGTCTCCATTCCTTTTGGACAACCAGCGGCTCCTGGATACCGGGGTGAATGGTCGACATCCTGTCATTCGCGCATTAGGGATATTTTTTGACAAAACATGTAAAATAAAAGTTGATAAAATATGAAAGCACCAGAACCAAATCAAGAGAAAGAGTCATAGATTGTCTTTCACTTATTACTGCTTTCTCAAATATAATGTAAAAAAAGATACATGTCAATAATTAGATATAATTCTCTAATAATTCTTATCTTACTCTAATATACATAAAATAGATGAGTTTACAATCAGAAGGTCAGTGACCGCAATAAAGGAGAAAAGAGGTCATGAAAATGATAAGAACAGACAGTCACCAGAAAAACGAATGGCAGCCATGTCATGTGTGGTAAACGCACTTCAACGAAAAAACTGCCTGCTTTGGTACGACAGAAAGGATATCGTCATTGAGCACATGTGAGATGGTACGTGATGTAGCACGCTAATTGCATATCATATCCAACTTTTTTTTGAACCCTATTGTGTCCGAGGCGGCTAAAACGTTTGGCAAATCACAGCATAGATGAGCTCGCGGCTCCCAATTTGTCCAAAAGATACCTCCATCAAACGTAATTAAGAGGGACTTCATAGGTCCACAATTTACTCAGATGGAGGATCATATTATGATTACACATGTTGTGTTAGTACAACCAAAACCAGAGGCCACACCCGAACAAATACAAACAGTCCTTGAGCAGGTAAGGGCGCTCAAACAGCTTATCCCAGGCATCCAGGACGTGCAGGTTGGGAAAAACCTTGGTCAGCATACCCAGGGTTATAGCTATGGAATGATCATGCAGTTTGAGGATATGGAACACTTGAAGGCGTACCTGCCACATCCCGCCCACCAGACAGTGGTTAAAGAGATCATGCAATTATGTGCGAATCTGATTGAGTTTGATCTGGCGCACTAAGCGCAACCAACCCGACACAAAAAAGGATCTGGATCCCTAAACCAGATCCTTTTTTGCCCTCAACGTTCAATTCTCTTCAATGCGCAACTTCTCTATTACCAGGGCGGTCTCGGGCAAATAAACAATCATTAGATACTTACCAGCTGGTATAGCCTTAAATATAAACATGCCCTGTCCATCAACCAGGGTAGAAAATACTGGCTGCTGCATATAATCGCTCGGTCGCTGCTCGGCATAGATAGAATAGTCATTTGGATTGTCTTCTACATCACTAGCGGACATAGCATAATAAAGTTCAATTTTCATATCCGCAAATATAGCCGGGTCATCTTCATCACTTTTCGGTAATAAAGATCCGTAAAAGGTAATCCCAGACTCATAATCTCGTTTTACATACAATGAGAGGAGCGCGTTATCGGTCTGATGCAGATATGGCCAGACGCGTACATGCGAGGTTTGCGGCTGAAGGGCGATAGGGGGTTGGCAGGATGAGAAATCCACGCTAACTGGTTGGGTGTCCACAGAAAAGGGGAGAGGCAGATCAGAACTCATAACAGGCGCAGGCGAGCCCAGAAAACTACGCATTTCAGCGATATCAGTGGCACACACAGGGCATGACTCCACATGTGCTCTGATCTCGTCTTCCTCATGCGCAGACAACAGCCCAATGCAATAGTGACTTAAAACAGTCATATCGGGACACTGACAGCGATAAAGTTGGGACAGCAAAAAATTATTAGCGTAGGTATAGCTATTAAGTCGTTGCTGACAAATAATACAATCCACTAAATGCTCTTTTGCCGCCGTTGGCAAAGCTTCCCCATCAAGGGTATAGCGCAATAATTCCTCGTCTTTAGGAGCAACTAAACACAGGCAATCCATCATTCCTGGTCCTTCATGTAAGATCACTTCGTTTAAATAGATTTTTTACAATGATTTAGTCTTTCACTGTATAAAAACGCTGAGAAAGATATTTTTCGCGCCATCATTTCAGGAACTGCAGAGAGAGCATGCCGCCGTTAAGCAGACATGCTCCCGTCTAATTTCCAGCGAATCTTATCTGCGTTGCGCAGAATACGTTCCATGATGTTGCGTTTGAGACGATAGATCTCTTCTTCACACTGAAACTCACCAGGACAATAGCGAATGATTTCCCGTGGCTTGAGGTTACAGTGAAAGTGTAAATAAGCAACGCGCTGCTCGCGCTCTCCTGGCAGGATACTTTTTATGGTTTCCCATAGCTCATTCTCATGATAGCGATCCTCTACCTGTGGCTCGTCAGGATGCCCATAATCAGGCATGCGCTCTACATTGGCACGCGCAAAGGCACGTAGCGTATCCATAATGGCGCAATGCAGGCAGAGCCGTAAATAGCTCAAGGCGCTAGCAACCGTCGAGAAGGTGAGAGATTGATCACTGACCGCTTGCCAGAAGCGGCGAAATGCATCATCCACATACGTCTGTTCCGCCTCATAGCGCAAGGCCAATTCACGATGTGAATGTCCACC
This sequence comes from Dictyobacter kobayashii, assembly GCF_003967555.1. Lineage (GTDB taxonomy): Bacteria > Chloroflexota > Ktedonobacteria > Ktedonobacterales > Ktedonobacteraceae > Dictyobacter > Dictyobacter kobayashii. The sequence goes on along the minus strand of NZ_BIFS01000001.1, from coordinate 3,560,180 downwards.
CAACCACAAACGCACATTATCACTGAACTGCCGCTGTAGTACAATCCATGCGTCATTATCCCGCAGTTGAACCGCGCGTCGAAAGATTTCCAGGCAATAACTGTCGTCGCAGGGTTCCTTCCGGCGATACTTACTCATTTCACGTATACAGCATTCTGTCAGGGTCGTCAGGGTCATTTCGCCAATCGGCTTTTCTATTTCGATATTCATTGCTTTAATCTATTCCCCTCCAGCTTTAGCTGAAACACGATATACCTTTTCGTTTTTCGCTATATTAGTAGACGCAAATTGTTGTGCTTTATCAAATGCCCCACATGCTATGTCTAAAATCCCATCTTTTTTGCTTAAAAGAAAGATAAATCTTTTCTACAGGTAAAGTCCACCAACCAGACAACAGGCCAGTCCAACAGTATGCTGCCTGCAAGTGGGCAGATATATAATCATTCTCTCTTTCCGTTACCAACTGGTAAACAGAAATATAGATCTGACGTTTGTAGTGATTAGAAGGATAAATATCGATATAAGACAGATACTCCCTCTATTCTTTTTATCGCATAAAATGTTTTTTTGTCACACTGTTAAAAATATGTTAAGAGGTAAAAACATTGGCGATAAAACAACTGCGATCCACCCTGTCAATCAGTATAGATCACCTTCAGAGCGCGGGTGATATGTCATTTGTCCCATTTCTTGCCCCTTCTTTTCAAAAAAGGTATAATGAATACATACATAAGAGTACAGTTAAAGCCCAATCTACACAATGCAGTACTCAACAGGAAAAAAGTGAACCGTCACACAAAAAGGTGGTGGCGTTCCTATGGACAAGCGTATTTTGCTTGGAATCGATACCAACTTTTCTATTACTACGCAGTGTGCAATCCGCGCAGTGGGTGATCTGTTTGAGTCAGACACCCCGTTTCATATTTTTCTTCTGCATGCCATACCGAGTACCCACATCATCACAGAGTATCCAGGTCATTTTACGGAGCAATATGCCTTCATTCCCCCTACCGGCGACCAGAAAAAGCATGCGGAAGAAGTTCTTAAGAAAGCCCGCGCGACATTGGGACATTTAGGATTTGATCTGCAGCGCATCGAGATGATGACCAGTGTCGGTTCACCGGCCGAGGAGATAGTGCGGGTAGCACGTGAGCGGCATATTAATCTGATTGTGGTAGGAAGCCGGGGGATGGCTGGCGCAACCGCTTGCGCCGCATATTATTGGGCAGTACATCGCGACGCGTTCTCAAGCTGGCTCCCTGTCCGGTAATGGTTGTATTGCCGACCATTCCTCTCCAGCCTCATGAGCTCATCCCATGGTATGAACAGGCCATCAAGCAACATCTTAACGAGCATAGCAGTTCTCTGACAGTACTGACAGCCAGAGAGGTGGCCGATCTATTTCCACTACCACAGAAGAAAGAGGTTGGTGTACAAGAGATCAAAGCCGCAGAAAAAGCCCTGGAACAACTGGCCAGCAAAGGTCTACTCTGCCGCCGTGAGATCCAGGGCGAGGCGCGCTATATCAACGATTAACGATACAAAACACTAGCGCCGTAGTGGTTCAAGATAAACAGCTATAGTAGGGCAGCCAGAGCGGCTGGAGTCGTAACAGGAGCCTGACAGGCAAAATTCTGACATACGTAGGCTGTGGCATGTTGATCTTTAAGCGGCCGATCAGCCAGCAAAGGGATCACGGTACTGGCCTGCTGATCTTCAGGTTGGGCGCAGGCCAGTACACTTTGTGGCAGATAGCGAGCATTGATACAGGCCAATAACTCCTGCGTATCAGCGTTTTGCGCCGTGCCCAGCACAGCCAATTCTTTCACCGGCGAAAGGGCAAAATCCACCGCACACAACACATGTCCAAAGGCCTGGGGATGCTGTACCATAATCTCTGCCAATGGCTGGAGGTAGTCATCGGCGCGTTGACGATAGGTATCCTCACCAGTAAAGGCCGCCAGGTGCAACAAGACATCCGCCGCCACACTATTGCCCGCCGGGGTAGCATTATCCATAATATCTTTAGGACGGCTGATCAGGGTCTCGTGATCTATGCCAGTGTCAAAAAAGCCGCCCTGCTCATCGGCGAAGAGCTGAATGGCCTGATCCATCAGGGTGCGGGCCTCCACGAACCAGCGTGTATCAAAACTGGCTTCATACAGGGCCAATAATCCATCAGCCAGGAAAGCATAGTCTTCAAGGTAGCCCTGCAACCTGGCCCGACCATCCTTGAAAGTACGCAAGAGCCGGCCATCATGACGCAGGGTGGTCAGCAAGAAATCAGCGTTGCGCTCAGCAATCTGGAGATAGTCGGCACGCTGCAAATAGCGGGCGGCTTCAGCAAAGCTGCGCAACATCAAACCGTTCCAGGAAGTAAGCACTTTCTCATCGCGGGCTGGCTTGATACGCTGCTCGCGCAGGCGAAACAATGTGCTACGGCTACGCTGCAAAGACTCGCGCAAAGCCGCCAGATCGAGCTGCGCTTTCTGTGCCGCCACCTGCTCATCCTGGACCCGATTTAGAATATTCTTGCCCTCAAAATTGCCATGCCGGCTCACGCCATAGTAGGCCATAAACAGGGCAGCATCCTGAGGTGCGAGGGCACGTTCGATCTCTTCCTGTGACCAGAGAAAAAACTTGCCTTCAACACCCTCACTATCCGCATCCTGGGTAGAGTAGAAGCCACCCTCAGGCGCCGTCATCTCGCGTACCACATAATCCAACGTCTCCTCGACTACACGCCGGTAGAGCTCGTTGCCAGTCACCAGATAGGCATGCAAGTAAAGCTGGCTCAGCAGAGCATTATCATATAACATCTTCTCAAAATGCGGCACCAACCACTTCTCATCCACTGAATAGCGATGAAAGCCCCCACCCAATTGATCATAGATGCCACCGGCCGCCATGCGCTGCAAAGATGTTTCAACCACTTCCAGGGCAGTGGGCAATTGCTCACCTGCGGGAACATCCACCTGACCAGATTGATGATGCAGATGCATGCGCAAAAGGAATTCCAGCGCCATCGTATTGGGAAACTTGGGGGCCCCTCCAAAACCACCATAGCGAGCATCAAAGTCCTCAATCAAGTGTTGCTCAGCGTTCAGCAAGCTATCCAACACTGGCGAGCCAGCAGCCTTGTCTATACGGGCCAGCACCCCACCACGACGATTGAGATGTTCCGCCACCTGGGTAGCCTGCTCCTCTAATTCCGGCCGCTGATGCGCAAAGGTATCTGCGATACTCATCAGGACGCGTGGGAAACCAGGCATCACCTGCTGCCCATAACGTCGATCCTGGGGAGGATAATAGGTTCCACCATAAAAAGGGCGACCATCAGGCATTAAAAACATCGTCATCGGCCAACCACCCTGACCGGTCATGGCCTGAACCGCCTGCATATAAATAGCATCGATATCAGGGCGCTCCTCGCGGTCAACCTTGATTGAGACAAAATGCATATTCATTAAGGCCGCGATCTGCTCATTCTCAAATGACTCGCGCTCCATCACATGGCACCAGTGACAGGCCGAATAGCCTACACTCAATAAGATTGGCTTGTCCTCCTGACGAGCCTTCGCAAAGGCATCATCACCCCAGGGATACCAATCCACGGGATTGTGGGCATGCTGCAACAAATATGGACTCGTCTCATTAATGAGGCGGTTGGTATGCTTGTAGGAACTTTGACTCTCACTCATAAAAATACTCCTGTGGAATCAGACACAATTGCACCATGGTCATTGTACGACACAAACGGCGAAATACGAAACGCAAATAACGATCCCTTGCTTGCCTCTTGCTTTTTTGAAATTTATAATTATACTCTTTAATAGAAACATATGACTGATTATGTATTTTTAGTCATGTGGTCATCAATGTCAAAGAAGCTGGAATATTGAGGAGGAGACAAGTGGTAGAGAACCGCAGTGATGAACAAGCAGAACCGGGTAAACACCAGGAGCGCGCCAATCGTATTCTGGAGGCCGCATCAGAGCTATTGCAGCGCTGGGGCTATAAAAAAACGACCATCGATGATATCGCCAGGCAGGCTGGGGTGGCCAAGGGCACTATCTACCTGCACTGGAAGACCAAAGAAGATCTTTTTATGGCCTTGATTATGCGCGAGAAGGTCGTTGCCTTACAGCAAGCCCGGCAGGCAATGGAGAATGAGCCTGGAGGCATAACGCTCTATAGCATGGTCAAACATTCCATGTTATGGGCCTTGCGCAATCCGCTCATAAAGGCCATCATGCTGCGCGATACAGATGTGCTTGGGGATTTAATCCATACACAACTGAACCAGGCAAACCTGCACCAACAGCTTGAGGATTTTAATACCTACTTATTGTATATGCAGCAGCAAGGATTGATCCGCAAAGATATTCCGATCAAAACGCAGGTGTATATGCTCGAAGCCATAGCGCTCGGCTTCTTGATGAGCGACCGCTTTATGCCCGATGAATACCAGATTTCGCTTGAAGAGAGGGCTGCCATGGCGGCCGAGGCCGTGCGCCGAACCTTTGAGATACGCCATCCTGACGATGCAGAAAAACGCGAATCATCCAATCGTTTTAATCAACTTATGAATACAGCAGAGGAATATCTGCAGAAGGAGACAGGTAATGAGCGACCTGATTCAAGTCAATAACCTGACCAAAACCTATGGGAAACAACGCGGCATTCGCGCTGTCACATTTAACATCGCGGAAGGCGAAGTCTTTGGCTTTCTGGGTCCCAACGGAGCCGGGAAAACGACGACGATACGCACCCTGATGGGATTTCTCAAGCCAACTGCCGGGCAGGCTACGATCGGTGGGCTGGACTGCTGGTCCCAGGCCACGCAGATCAAACGACTGGTGGGTTATCTGCCTGGAGAATTCTCTTTTGATCCCAATTTAACAGGAGCGCAAATTCTCAGCTACCTGGGCCACCTGCGCGGTGGTGTCGACCAAAATAATGTCAGGCAATTAATCGAGCGGCTGGATTTTGATCCCAGCAAACGCTTTCATACCTATTCGCGCGGCAATAAACAGAAAATTGGCCTGGTCCAGGCCTTTATGCACAAACCACAACTCCTCATTCTGGATGAGCCAACCAGTGGACTGGACCCTTGAACCAGCAAGAGTTCAATAAGATGGTTGATGAGACACGTGCGGCCGGCCGTACCGTCTTTCTCTCATCACATATCCTGCCCGAGGTAGAACATACCTGTACGCGTGTAGGCATCATTCGAGAAGGCGAATTAGTGCGCGTCAGCGAGGTCAACACGCTCAAAGATTTAAAGCAGAGCAACATCCTGATTCATTTTGCGCAAGAGCCAGCGCCTGATTGGTTCAATGGCTTACCAGGCATCGTGAACGTGCAGCACGCACAAAATGGCACTGCTCTTTTGATTACTGTACAGGGAGACCAACAGGCAGTTATTCAAACAGCGGCACAACATCATGCGCTCTCGCTGACAACCCATGAGCCGAGCCTGGAAGAGATTTTCTTACGTTTTTATCAGACAGAAACACTTTCTGATGCTGTCGCCCGTTAAAGCGAGCATAAGCGGACAGGCTTAGATACGCTTAGTTCAAGCCACCGTGGAGTATAAAAAATATGTTTCGCACAGTTTGGAGCAAAACGCTCCGTGCATATCGCACACCACTTTTAAGCTGGGGCATCGGGTTGGCTTTCATTTTGCTGGCCACGCTAGCCACCTTTGGCTCTACCGCCTCCCAGATGGCCGATAGTATGAATCAATTGGCCCAGACCTTTCGTTTTATTGGTGATCCGATTGCTTTGAACACGGCAACAGGTTTTGCTACCTGGCGTAGCCTGGACCTGGTTATTCCAGTTATGCTCAGTATCTGGGCCATCATGGCTGGTACCAACCTGATACAAGGTGAAGAGGAACGCACCGCGCTAGAATTGCTTCTGGCCACCTCTACATCACGCCTGCGCCTGCTACTAGAAAAATTATATGCCCTGGTTCTAGCCCTGGTGATCATCGGTGTGCTAATCGGATCAGGGGCCATCGCCGGGCTGGCCAGCGCTAAATTAGATTTTGATGCTGGCAGAGCCCTATTAGCAGGCTTAAATGTCAGCCTGCTGGCTTTCTTTTACGCCTCCCTGGCATTATTGTTCTCCCAGTTATTCCCAGGTCGCAAAGTCGCTACTAGCTGGACCATAGGCCTGCTGGCACTTTTTACACTATTGGACAGCACTGGCCGCATTGTCCAACACGGGGAGTGGATGCAATATCTCTCGCCCAACTACTATTACAGTATTAATAAGCCACTGATAAATACCTACGATAACCATCCCTTAGCGGCCTTGCTCCTGCTGATCATCAGTCTATTGCTGTGCACCCTCAGCGCCTGGCTCTTTATGCAGCGTGACTTAGGGGCCAGTATCTTCCAGCGCTTAAACCTGCATATCGGCACAAAAAACTCAGCTCAAAGCAGCTCCGAGGTTCTGGCCAAAGCCTGGCATGACAGCTCACTACGCTCAGTTGGTCTACGCACATTGACGGCTCTGGCTATCTCCATCAGCACCTGGCTGATCAGCCTCATCTTATATATCGCCTGGATGATCTCACTAACACCGAGCTTTCTGGGCATCATGAAAGACTTGGTCTCTAAAAGCCCGACTTTAAGCCAGATCTTCAATGGACAAAATGTGGTGACCAACTCAGGCTTTATCGGTTATGCGGTCTTTAGTTTTGTACCCTTGCTGACGGTCATCTTCGTCTTTACACTGGCATTGCAGTGGGCAAAGGACCTCGATAACGGTCGCCTGGAACTGATCCTTAGCACCCCACAAGCACGCCTACGCGTCCTGGGCGAACACATTACGGTCGTGCTACTGACCTCGCTGCTGACAGTCATTTTGATCTGGCTAAGCACACTCGTAAGTGCCCAGCTCATCAACATTCGGGTCGATGCAGGAAAAATCGCTGCAGCCGCTTTTGGGATATGGCCACTTGAACTGATCATCGTCACAGGAGTCTATGCCTGCGCGGTCCGCTTGCGCTCCAGTGCCATCCTGACCGTGATCGCGCTCTACCTCGCCTGGGCCTACCTGACGGAATTCTTACGCTCAGTGCTCAACACCCCGGACTGGCTGATGTCGCTCTCCATCTTCCATGCCTACGGCACCCCCATCCTGGACGGCTGGAAATGGGGGCCAAACCTGGTCATGCTAGGAGTAGCCATCGTCCTGTTACTATTGGCCCTCTTCCAATTTAAGAGAGTGGATATCGACCGTGGAAACTAAATAAAGCATAAAAGATGAGTGTATAGATTTATGATGACCGTCCGCGCGATCATCATAAATCTATACACTACTACTGGACAAATGTTCTTATTATCTCTATACTACCAGCACAGGTTCATGTAAAGCAAAATGGAAGAAGGAATTGTGAGATCAATGCAAACCTCATCTACTGATGTCATCGCAGCCGCCACGACTTATTTAAGCCAGATCGACCCGATTATGAAAGGTGTCATTGAGCGCGTTGGACCATGCACATTGCAACCTGATCCAGATATCTTCAATGCCCTGGTTGACGCCATCATTTCACAACAAATTTCAGTTAAAGCAGCCGATGCGATCATGGCTCGGGTGTGTGCGGCCATGCCTGACGGCAAAGTAACGCCTGAAAATCTTCTTCCCTTTGACTTTGATCAATTGCGCATGCTCGGACTCTCTACACCGAAAGCCCGCTATATTCTTAACCTGGTTGAGCACGTTACCAGCGGCCAGCTACAGCTAGAGCAGCTATTTGAACTTGACGATGAAGAGATAATACGTCAACTGACCGCAGTCAAAGGCATAGGACGCTGGACCGCCGAAATGTGCCTTATATTTGTGCTCATGAGGCCTGATGTGTTACCAGTAGATGATCTGGGTTTCCTCGAAGGCATACGCTTTGCCTATCAGCTAGAGGAACGGCCGACTAAACAAGAAGCGACCGAACGTGGAGAGCTATGGCGTCCCTATCGTACCTTCGCCACCTGGTATATGTGGGGCATCCGCCGCGTCGCCGTCAAGAACGAACGCCCACGCACACGCATCGTCTCTCTTTAGTTATGGCTGTTTTGAGTCGCTATCCGCGACCACAACGGATATATCCTCGGCAACGGGTTCAGCCACAGTGAAGCCGAGATGTTGCGCAACCGCGAGCGGCGATGTCCGCAATAGGGTTCGCGCCAGCTTCGGCCACGGCCGCGATATCAACATCGGCCGTAACTTCCGTCAGTCCTGCTTCACCCTCTAACGCTGCCGACGCCCTCTCTGCCGCGCCTAATATCCTGGAGACGGTGGTGGTAAATTCTTCAGTAATGCTCTCCAGCTTATTGGCGGCGTCACCCATTGCGGATAAGGAATAAACAATATTGGAAAAATCTGTTGCGCTATTGGTTATAGCATCAGCGAATTGACCCGAGGCAATAGTATTTGTTTGCAGTCCCTGCGCATTGGAGTTAAATTGCTGTACGGCAGTGCTATGAACTGAGTTCATATTCTGCGCATGGGCTGAAAAGCCTTGCATTGGATCTATCAGGGGAGAGATCCAACCCATAATAATGTCATATGCACTCATAGGGCATTCCTTGCCTATCTTCTAGTTCTTAATAATAAAGAATATCAAACTTCTATATCGCGTCAGTATGGAGAGTAAACAGATAGTCAGAGCCTGAACTCATTGGCTACTTCCTGATCAGCAAGTTCCAGTTGATCGGCACTGGACTTTAAGGCATTGGCAAAAGCGATCTGCCAGTCATAGGTTGCTCGCATATGTTGTTGATGTGGCTCAATGATGCTGCGTAACAGGCCTTGAAGAATGTCTGGGTAGGACTGTAGATGATTATCCAGCTGGCGCCAGGCACTATCATGGTCATGAATAGCGGTATGTGCATCTGTCAGCATCTGACTGGCTACACTACGCATCCCATCAGCAGAAAACATCATTTTTTCACCCATAAGGCAAATCCTTTCAATCAAGTTACATCAGTTTAAATATTATGAGTGCCAGGAAGTATTTTCTCTGAAAACTCTTCCAATAGAGATAAAATCTTCCACTAACATATAATTCTTATTGAGTATAATATTTTTGACTACATATGACAATGGAATTCTTCACAATTGTAAATATATAGACCATTTTACCTGCCAATGTTAAATGCATAAAAGGTACCTTTTGCCTGCTATTCATAGCTTAGTAAATAATTATTTGTATGTTTATAATAATAGCTTCCTTGCCTGAAAAATAATGGGGTTAAAGATCACGAATAACGTATTTGTAGATTTTATTGCACTGGCAAGGCTAAACGCGACTAACAGCATAGAGGAATAAACACATCTGTCGGGTGGTTTTTCAGCACCTCTTGCCAGGCCATTGATAAGCGCACGGCAAGAAATATGGTAGAATCGGAGAGAAAAGATTTATTGTTGTAATTTCTGGTCGGCTCAACCTGAAAAATGATGCGGCCAGAGGCCTGGCTATGATACGATAAAGAAATATGGATACACCAGAGAACTATTATGCCATTTTAGGCGTCCCTATTGATGCGGATAATGATACAATCAAGCATGCATATCGGCAATTAGCGCGCCGTTTCCATCCTGACCTGGCCGGCCCGGAGGGAGCGCTCGAGATGAAGCGCATCAATCGGGCTTATGCGGTGCTTGGGGATGAGGAGAAACGTGAGCAGTATGATGTCATTCTTGGTGGTGTGGTAGATCTGCGCAAAAAGTATACACGCCCACGTTCACGTCCTCATATACCAGATAATCCTGAGGATGTGGAATTTTCTGGCCTGCATACCTTCAGCACGCGAGGGCCACTCCATGCTGGCCCCATCATTAAGACCAGCCATGGCATCACCTCGGCACTGCATAGCAGGCGTACAGTCCATGGCATCCAGCTAGCGGCTGGCTCACTGGATGGGGCAGGCACAATCTGGCAGATCACACAGGACAAAGTTGAAGAGTCGGCCAGATTTACCAGCGATCCCAACCTCACAATTGAAGCGCTACGCGAGCTACGTTTTTCACAGGCTGGCTCGCTGCTAGCAGGCTGGAATCGCCTGGGGCTACATGTTTGGGATGCCTATACAGGCAATCGGCTCTGGAGCTATCCTCTAACAGAGCGAGCCGTCTCAGCCCATTATTCACTGGATATCAGCCTGCAAGTAACAACCGATGGCAAGCGTATCGCACGCCTGTCCCTCCCTTATCTCAACGAGGATAGTCGCGCGCCCCGCTCACAGGGCGTACGCAGTACTGATATTCTCAGTCATGAACTGGGTGCGCCCAACAACACCTTCTTTGATCCGCTTGTTTGCGTCGAAGAAGCAACCGATAAAAGAAATTTCTGGGCCATCCGCATGCGCGCGCTATCTCAGGATACACGCAAGTTGGTCACCCTCTCCTGCGCCCAGATTCCTCAGGAACAGCAACAGATGGCGATTATTCGCCGTTGGAATCTCTTCAATCGAAGCAGGTTGGGCAGCAAAGGTCCTCATATCGAGTCCTCTATTCTAATGGGGCGCTGCGAGGATTGTACACCTCCCTACATTACGACACCAGACGCAGCATGGCTGGCCTTTGTTTATGAAGGAAATAAGCTTCGATTATGCGATATAGATAATGGCACCTATAGTGAATTCGCCAGTGGAGCCATGGGGAGTAGCGCGCGCCTGGCCATTTCGCCCGATGCCGCCTGGTTGGCCGTCGCACGCGAAGATAGCGAGGTAAACGAAGGCGTCATCGACTTATGGTCAATTGCAACCGGTCAGATTGTGCAGAAACTTTACCATCCCTGGCAGATTAGTGCACTCAATTTTGCCGAGAATCAACTTATTGTCGCGCTCACGGATGGCACAATTCAACTCTGGCAATGAACAAAAACAAGACTAAAGGGTATTTGATTTTCTTACCAAATGCGCAAGGTTATAGAATTCGCTAAATTCGATAAATCCTAACAACGTGTCGATACAATAACATTGAACCCTCACTAATACTATGTGAGGGCCAGCCTGCACTGACTCGATAATAGAATGACCGGGCGCACCAAAAGTGTGTAAAAGAACCAGCGTGTATCAAATAGTTGCAAATTCTCCCATTCTATTCAATAATTATAGTTAAAGAGGTTGACAATTGCCTGGTTGTTACTAATACTAGTAATCATATCCCTATTTTTATGTTGACCCACTACAGGATAACTATCTCGTTCAGAGGAGTTTGAAACGTGATTAGGGAAGGCACACTACTTACAAAAGAACCAGGACTACACACCATCTTTCAAGGCGAAGAACATAATTATGTACGTTGCGTCATCGCCGACAAAACGGACCCTGATCGCCATTTCGAGTGTCGTGTACTGGACGAAACAGATATTCCCATCGCTATTGGGGAACCTATTAAGCTAGAGGTATTAAAAGTCGTAACCGAGCGCCAGAGTGGAGTTGTACGCTTTGATTGTCATTTAATAAAGGCACCATAAAAACAGGGAGCGTGACATATGAAATGTTCTCAGTGCTCAGCCGAGCTTCCCGACACAACTACCTTCTGCCCACGCTGTGGAACCAGTACATATACGAGTCGCGCATCGAACTTCTCGTATTTACCGCCGGGCACTCCACCGTGGCCAACCAGCGTCCCACAACAGCTTCCCAATGTTATAGATGGCCAGGTCGCATCATCAACCTCTCCACTGACCGCTAAAAACGCAACCCCCAAAGCAGGCCGCAAAACTGGCAATGTCATCGGAGTGATCGCAGTCCTTGTAGTAGCTCCTCTTATTGCTGCCCTTGTAACTTTTGCCTCACTATACAGCAACGGTCAATTAACCAGCCAGGCCGCCAAACCCAGTAGCAACACCAATCAATCATCGAGCGCCGCGGCTCCCCAGCCCAAAGGCAACACCAATACATTACCCAACCCGAGCTCATTCAAAACGGCCAAAGATTCTAACCTGAATATGTCAATAAAATATCCATCTGACTGGACGGTTGGTGCTCCCCAGCAATCGACCTCCGCAACATCGCTAGCCATCTCCCAGGACCAGGTCGGCATCTCCTTTGTCATCAATCACCTATCCAGTGCGGTAACAAGCTCGATCAGTGGAGTCGATGAATTAAATCAGACAACGGTACAAAGTCTGCAGCAGATACAGGGCAGCCACGAGATTCAGACGGTGCAGGCCGCTAACGCCAATCCCAAAATTGCCGGGGAACAATGGTCTCAGAAGGATGCTACTTTGCTAGATGGGCAGAATACAAAGATTCACTTTACGACGATTGCCGATAAGCATAGCAAGAGTTATTATGTGATCTACTTTTTAGTGCCAGATACTATTTATCAAGAGGCGCTACAAAAATATCTGACGCCGATGCTGAATTCTGTGAAGTTTCTTTCTTAATATGTGTGCGTGCGCTACGCGCCCGCACTTTTTTATTATAGTGGGGTGGTGGTAGAACGCGTGCCAGGCACGCGTTCTACCACCACCCCACTATAATAAAAAAGATTATGCACCCTCACAGCCTTCAGCTCACAATTTCCTTTTTATATAGTGTGGTGTGGGAAATGCGCAGGGGCGCATTTCCCACACCACACTATATAAAAAGTGCGGGCGCGTCAGCGCACGTATACTTTCAGCAGCAAATAACAAAAAGGATGCCCCCCATGGACATATCCATGGGGGGCATCCTTTTTGTTGGGGTTGCTCGATGAGAATTAGTATTCAGGGACAGCTGGAGCAGCTGGTTGATTCTTCTCTGGCAGATCAGTGATCAGAGCCTCAGTTGTCAGGATCATGGCACCGATGCTGGCAGCATTCTGCAGTGCCGAACGGGTCACTTTAGCAGGGTCAGCAATACCATACTCGAACATATCGCCATAGGTATCGGTCAGAACGTTGTAACCAATGTGTTTGTTGTTCTGCTCACGCTGGGCACGCAGGATACCTTCAACGACGACTGAACCGTCACGGCCACCATTGGAAGCCAGCTGGCGGATGGGCTCTTCGAGAGCGCGGCGCAGGATATTAACACCGGTTGCGGCATCACCCTGCAGGTTCAGATTATTCAGAGCCTCCATAGCAGTCAGGAGAGCAACACCACCACCAGGGACCATGCCCTCTTCAACACCGGCGCGGGTAGCGGACAGTGCATCCTCAACACGGGTCTGGCGATACTTCAGCTCAACCTCGGTACCAGCACCAACTTTGATTACAGCAACACCACCGGACAGCTTGGCCAGGCGCTCCTGCAGCTTCTCACGATCGTAATCGCTGGTAGTCTCATCAATCTGAGCTTTGATCTGGCGAATGCGAGCCTGAATCTCCTCAGGACGTCCATGGCCCTCAATGATAGTGGTATCTTCTTTATGGGAGGTAACCATACGGGCAGAACCCAGATCCTCAAGGGTTGCGCTATCCAGGCGACGGCCCATCTCTTCGCTGATCACTTCACCACCGGTCAGAACGGCAATGTCGCGCAACATCTCTTTACGGCGATCACCAAAGCCAGGAGCTTTGACAGCCAGGACATTGAGGATACCGCGCAGTTTGTTGACAACCAGGGTAGCCAGAGCCTCGCCATCAACATCCTCAGCAATGATCACAATTTCACGGCGACCCTGCTGAACAATCTTCTCAATAAGAGGCAGGATATCCTGAATAGCACTGATCTTCTTATCGGTGATCAAGATGTAAGGATTCTCGAGGGTAGCTTCCATCTTCTCCGCATTCGTTACAAAATAAGGAGAAATATAGCCTTTGTCGATCTGCATACCTTCGACATACTCGGTCTCAAAGTTGATACCGCGAGACTCTTCAACAGTGATAACGCCATCTTTACCGACTTTGTCCATCACTTCAGCGATCAACTCACCGATCTGCTCATCAGCGGCAGAGATAGAAGCAATCTGAGCAATCTCTTTCTTACCTTCGACCGGCACAGCCAGCTGGCGAATATAAGCAACGACTGCCTCGGTACCTTTGTCGATACCCAGCTTCAACTGCATAGGATTGGCGCCAGCGGCCAGGTTCTTCAAACCTTCGTTAACGATAGCCTGAGCCAGAACAGTCGCGGTTGTCGTGCCATCACCAGCTACGTCGTTCGTGCGGGTGGCAGCCTCTTTCAACAACTGAGCGCCCATGTTCTCAAATGGATCTTCCAGCTGAATCTCTTTCGCAACGGTCACGCCATCATGGGTAACGTTGGGAGCACCAAACTTTTTATCCAGAGCAACGTTACGGCCCTTAGGACCCAGGGTGGTTTTTACAGCACCGGCGAGAATATCAATGCCCTTTTTAAGGGACCGGCGAGCCTCTTCGTCAAATACGAGCTGTTTTGCCATGAGTGAATTCCTTCCCCTACACTATTCTATTCCTCACACATTCAGACGATGAACATATAAGCAAGCAGCCTGTTCATACAGTCCAATGCAGGAATTACTAGCCAACAATTGCAAGAATATCGTTCTCTTTGAGTACCAGGTACTCTTCGCCTTCCAGTTTGAACTCGGTGCCGCCATATTTCGCGAACAGCACACGATCACCCTCATGGACATCTATGGTTGCGCGATCGCCATTATCCAACAAACGGCCATTGCCAACAGCAATGACAACCCCCTCCTGGGGCTTCTCTTTAGCAGTGTCAGGGATAACGATGCCGCTTTTAGTTACTTCTTCTTTTGCCGCGGGTTTTACTACCACGCGATCTCCAACTGGACGAATTTTAGCCACGGTTTACACTTCCTTTCATCAATGAAGCTTATCAGTCAGAAGACTTATTCAGTGCCTCTTCGTCTGGGCCATAATGAATTACACCTGAGATATTAATAGAGCGATATTGCGAATAGTCACAACAACAGGGTCCACCAGCCGCACAGCCAGTACAACAGTAAGTCTGTCCACGTTGCACAGTCGGAGACCAGAGAATCTCAATATCACAGTTCGCACAACGTAGCGGCTTCTGCACATGTGCCGAAACCGCTTGAGCAGATTCGCTCTGTTCGTGCGTACTGTCTTTATTATAGGGATCGTTAAAATCCTCTTGTCTCTTCATGGTATTACCTTCGCTGTAGCTTCCCATACAACGCCGTTTTAAAGGGAGCATCGCCTCAAATCAGAGGCCGATACCAGGCGTCTCCTACACCATGTAACTCCTCGCACTCACCCCTTATAAATATCCAAGATGCTGCGTTATTCTTTTCTCTGCGTAAGAGTATGCCACGACAAGTGTTAGAAGCGCATAGGAAAAGTGTTAGAGGAATGTTAGAATCAGTGCCAGTTTTCCCGAAATATTCCTGTCTCGCCTACTCCTAATAGACATGATACAATGACCTCGTGTACATCTGTTAAGAGATGACTTTCAAAGTAGAAGGTAAAACGCCATGCCATATATTGCATCCATAAAAAATCAGAATTATACGATTACGACCCAGCCGCAAGGTGCCCAGACAGCGGTGACGCTGGATGGGGTATCTCATATACTCGATTGGCAACGCATTGCAAAGCTAGCCACCGATGAGAAGGGGAAACAGCCCGAAGGTGGACACTATAGTTTGCTCATTGCGGGCAAATCCTATGAAGTCTTTGTCCGTCGTGTTGTGCAAGAAGAGGAAAAGAGCAGCCAGACCTACGAAATTCAGTTAGCGGGACAGTACTTTCTGGTGACCGTTGAAGACGAACGCACACGGCTGCTGGAAGGTATGGCACGCGCGGGTGCACAGAGCAGTGCAGCCAGGATACAAGCTCCTATGCCCGGGCTAGTAGTCAATACGCTGGTACAGCCAGGTGACACAGTCAACGCTGGACAAACCGTGATTGTGCTAGAAGCCATGAAAATGGAAAATGATCTGCCATCTCCAATTACAGGAACCGTGAAAGAGCTCAAAGTCAATAAAGGACAGACGGTGGATCAGGGCCAGTTGCTGGTCATTATTGAAGCTGAGCAGCCTGCTTAGTTCAATTTTCGTCTTATGTTATAATTTTCTTGGCATTCATAGGAGGAGCACGGGCGTCTATGGATATACATGTGAGTAAAAGTGCCAGCGAGTGGCGCAATACAACAGCACGCAAGGTGGGCGAAAAGTCCACCACGCGGAAAGAGAAATTTGTGACAAGTTCGGACATTGAGATTCCGGATCTGCCCAACGAAGAAGACCTCACCAACTGGGATGCCCAGACGCAACTGGGATATCCAGGAGAGTTTCCATTCACACGTGGCGTACGCCCCGGCATGTATCGCTCCAGGCTCTGGACGATGCGCCAATACGCTGGCTTCGCTAGCGCTGAGGAGTCTAATCAGCGTTACCACTACCTCTTATCTCAAGGAACTACCGGTCTGTCAGTAGCTTTTGATCTACCAACCCAGATGGGCTATGACGCAGATCATCCTTTTTCTGAGGGAGAAGTGGGCAAAGTAGGGGTATCTATTTCAAGTCTGGAAGATATGGAAACGTTGCTCCATGGCCTGCCACTCGAACGCATTAGCACATCAATGACGATCAATGCCACAGCCAGTATACTGCTGGCTCTGTATATTGCGGTCGCTAAAAAGCAGGGAGCCGATCCGCGCAAGCTCTCAGGCACGATCCAAAATGATCTGCTCAAAGAGTATACCGCGCGTGGTACCTATATTTATCCTCCACGCCACTCAATGCGCATCATTACCGATATTTTTAGCTATTGCGCCGAAGAATTACCGCAATGGAACACGATTAGCATTAGTGGCTATCACATGCGTGAAGCTGGCTCTACAGCAGCCCAGGAGATCGCATTCACCCTGTCAAATGCCATCGCCTATGTACAGGCGGCCCTGGACGCGGGTCTCAATGTAGATACCTTTGCCGGTCAGCTCTCTTTCTTTTTCAACAGCCATAATAACCTGTTTGAAGAGGTAGCCAAGTTTCGAGCCGCCAGACGTATGTGGGCCCATATCATGCGTGAGCGCTTCCATGCGCAAGATCCGCGTTCCATGATGCTACGCTTCCATACGCAGACTGCTGGCTCGACGCTGACAGCCCAGCAGCCAGATAATAATATTGTGCGCACAGCCTACCAGGCACTGGCAGCAGTGCTGGGCGGCACCCAATCATTGCATACCAACTCTAAAGATGAGGCGCTATCTCTTCCGACCGAAGAGACAGCACGCCTGGCCCTGCGTACCCAGCAGGTCCTTGGCTACGAAACCGGAGTAGCTGACGTTGTTGATCCGCTGGCAGGCTCATACTATGTTGAAGCCCTGACAAATGAGTTAGAGCAGCGAGCCTGGGCATATATCCAGCAAATCGACGACCTCGGTGGGAGCGTACGCGCCATCGAGAACGGCTATATGCAGTCCCAGATTGAGGAAGCGGCCTATGAGTATCAGCTCTCACTGGAGAAAGAGCAAACAGTTGTCGTCGGCGTCAACCGCTTTAAGCAAGCAGAGCCAGCCCATACCAGCAGTCACAAGGTCGATCCTCAGATAGGCGCGCGTCAGGCAGAGAAGCTAGCCGCGTTGCGACAGAGACGTGACAATGAACTGGTCAGCCAGAAGTTACAGGCACTGCAGCGAGCCGCCACAGGTAGTGATAATCTGATGCCGGCCATTATCGCTGCGGTTGAAGCTTATGCGACACTGGGTGAGATCAGTGATACGATGCGACAAATCTTTGGTGAACAACACGAGTTTCGTAGTCTAGCAGAGTAGTAATTGTAGAGTATAATAAAGATATATTATGAAAATCAGGAGTTTAGAAAGCGCGGCAGGACAACACGAAGTGTATCCTGCTCGCGATTCCGAGCGGAGTGAACATATAGCCCACGATTATCACCGCAATGATCCACGCAACGCTCAAAAGGGGCAGGATCAAAGCAAATTAAGTAATGTAGCGCGCGCACCTATTGGGGTCTTCGACTCAGGCGCAGGTGGTCTCACCATTTTGGCCGCCTTGCGCAAAGAACTCCCTGATGAACACTTCATTTACTTTGGAGACACCGCTAATTGTCCTTATGGGACACGCAGCGAAGATGAAATTATCGAATTATCCTTACGGGCCAGCCGTTTTTTGATCGATCAGGGTGTGAAACTGATTGTCGTCGCCTGTAATACCGCCTCGCAAGCTGCTTTAAGCGTACTTCGTGCCACTTATTCGATCCCTTTCATTGGTGTTGTCCCCGCTGTAAAACCAGCTGCACGTGCCACGCGCCGCGGCCGCATCGGCATCGCAGCCACTAACCAGACCATCAAGGCGGCCTATCTACGCCACCTGATTGATGATTTCGCGTCCGATATTCAAGTCTATGCCGTTGGGTGCCCTGAATTGGTTACTCTGGTCGAACATGGTGAATTGGATGGTCCGGTGGTGAATGAGACCCTGCGCCATGCATTGCTGCCCTTGACCGAGAAAGAGGTCGATGTAATCGTGCTTGGATGTACGCACTTCCCTGCCTTGAGGCCGGCGATCGAACAGGTAGTCGGGAAACAGGTGCAGGTTATTGATAGTGGGACCGCCATCGCGCGTCGCACCCATGCGATCCTGGACACAGAAAGACTGGCACACTCTGTTGATGGGCAGGGAGGAACTATGTCTATCTGGTGTAGCGGTGAAGCGCAGGAGTTCAGCAGGGTTGCCAGTGCGGTCCTGGGTTATCCAGTTCAGGCCAGTCAGTATACCTTTTAATGATCCAGGCGTTAAGGAGCATATGGAATTTTATGTTCTGGATGCGTTTATATAGACGGGTGCATTGATACCTATCAAGGAACTTAAGGAGAGACCCACAATGCTTGAGAATATGGCAATACAAGAAAGCGATGATACTGCGACTATCACGAGACCGCTGCACATTCAAGGTGCACGCCTCGTGTCAACGATCCTCTCGCCCGCTGTAGTAGCCTTGCCCTTTATTTTATTGATGGCCTTTTCAACCAACGATCAGAATCCACTCCTTTCAGCTATCATTACTATTTTCTTTCTTTGCGTTGGTCCCATGGGTTACATTACCTTTGGTGTTATGACCGGTAAATTTACTGATGTCGATGTAAGTGTGCGCTCACAGCGTGTTGGCCCATTCCTGTTCGGTATTGCATCGAGCTTGATTGGTTTCTTAATCCTGCATGTAACCAATGGACAAAAAAATCTGGAGTCGGTGCTGCTACTGGTCTCGATCAGCGGCATGATCATGATGTTGATTACTTTCTGGTGGAAGATCAGCATGCATGCTTCGGCCCTGTCGGCTGCCGTTACAGCATTGAGCATGGTCTATGGACGCGTTATCTTGCCAGCCTTCTTACTGGTTATTCTGGTAAGCTGGTCGCGCGTGGTCCTGCGCCGCCATACACTGGCACAGGTCATAGCGGGATCATTGGTAGGCGTGGGCCTATCCTGGCTCTTGCTCAAGTCACAAGGTTTCTAAGAGAGTCTTACTTCCATGCGGGCGTGCGCTGGCGCGCCCGCATCTTTTTTTATGTGGTGCAAAATTGCGCCCGGGCGCAATTTTGCACCACATACGAAATTGTATATGAGCTTTCGTGCATTGGACCTCATCATTTTTGATTGTCTGTTTTGTCCTCTTGCTTAGCGCCGACAAGCGTTGGCTCGCCGTGCCAGAGGCGCCGCATCTCTTCGCTGGCCTCCAGCACATATTCCAGTGTACCTTCTACCTCAATCCTGCCATCTTTCAGGACGATGATATGATCGGCCTCGCGTAATGTGGCATGACGATGCGAAACGGCCAGGCGCGTGAGGTATGGCGCAAAGCGCGACCAGAGTAATTGCTCGGTCTCAACGTCCAGGGCACTGGAAAGATCATCAACGACCAGCAATTCAGCATCGCGCACCAGCATACGCGCGGCCGCGGTGCGCTGCACCTGTCCCCCTGAAAGCTTGACGCCACGTGGCCCAACCATGGTGTCCAACTGCTGCTCCAGAGTGGCGATATCGCTTTCAAGCACTGCATTGCGCAGCGCGGCCGCTACATCCACCCGATCCTCAGGTAGACCAAGCAGGATGTTCTCTTTGAGGGACAGGCTGAATAAACGCGGTACCTGGGGAGTATAGCCACAGCGCGGCGGCACAAAAAATGCCGCCGGATCCGCCACCAGCTGGCCATTCCAGCTAATCTCTCCGCTCTGGGCAGGTAACAGACCCAACACCGTCCGCAATAAGGTGGTCTTGCCCGCCCCGATGCGACCAGTAATGACTGTGAACGATCCTCGCGGCAGGTGTAAATGAATATTTTCAATGCCCCGCTCGCTACCAGGATAGGTATAACTCAGGTTTGCGACGCTCAGATCCTCAAAGCGATGTTGAGGCTCTTTAGGGCTGTATGGCAGTGGCGGCGGCTCATGGGAAAGATAGAGTGGCTCGTGGTCCACCAGTATCTCTCCAGGAGCACCCTGCAGCAATGGAAAGAGACGATCCAAAGATACGCCAGCCTGACTATAGCGGGTGATAAAGCTACCAGACATACGAATCACCTGGGTCAACCAGCTTAAGTAAGAAACAAACAGCGCCAGGTCACCAGCAGTCAAACTCTGATTGCGCAAAGCCTGGGCTGCTACTAACAGCACCAGGCCAGTCCCGATATCTGCCGCATTGCCAGACAGGGAATCAATAAGCTGACTAAGTAAGGTATCCTTCAGGGTGGCCCGGCGACGTATCTCACCTAATCGACGGAAGTGGGCCACCACGTGCTTTTCAACCCCCAATACCTTAAGCATCTGTACCGCCCCAAACACATCCCCAGTAATCCAGTCACATCGCCAATTGATTCCTGGGTAGCCTTGCGATAGCGCTGAACATGGCGCCGAAAGGTATTTACAATCAACAAAACCGCAATTAAGGGCACAAACACGGCCAGAGTAATCAGGACTGAGACGCGTAAAAGAATGCCCAGCGCGATCAGCATCACAATAATTTGCCCCAGGGGATCAAAAAGCCAGCAGACAAAAGCTCCAATCTCCTGGGTATCATTGCGCAAGCGGCTGATCGCCTCTCCCGAAGACGCTGGAAGCGCCTGTGCCCCTGGCCGCCGCAAGATACTCGCAAAAAGATTGTGCCTGAGCAAGGCTTCCATAGTCTGTCCCATCGTGATCTCAGCAATGATGGCAACAAAAGTACATCCAGCTCGACCTAACGCGACCCCAATCATTAGAGCAATCATCCACCAGAGGATAGATGGAGTGAGCGTATGGCGTGTTAAGCCATCCAGAATATATTGCGCTATTAAACCTGGAATGAGGGGAAATAGGTAGAAAAGAACGCCATTAAATAGACCACTAAAAAGATATAGCCATGGCCGATAGTTGCCCATGCGCCAGATATACCAGGACTTGCGTTTCATGCTAACGCCTCCTCTAATCCAACCCGCAACAATTGTGCAAAACGCGATTCCGGGTTCCGCTCCAATTCCTGGCGTAAACCATGCTCACAACATGCTCCCTGCTCTAAAATCATAATGTGATCTGCCCGTTGCACCGTCGAGAGGCGATGAGCAATGATAATGCCGGTGCGGCCCTCCAATAGTCGATCAACAGCCCGCTCAAGCAAGCGTTCAGTGGCTGGATCTAGTCTGGATGAAGCCTCATCGAGAATCACCAATCCCGGATCGCGTAAAAAGACC
This sequence comes from Dictyobacter kobayashii, assembly GCF_003967555.1. Taxonomy (GTDB): domain Bacteria; phylum Chloroflexota; class Ktedonobacteria; order Ktedonobacterales; family Ktedonobacteraceae; genus Dictyobacter; species Dictyobacter kobayashii. The sequence continues at coordinate 3,538,573 of NZ_BIFS01000001.1, read as the reverse complement.
CGCGCAAAGGCCAGCAATTGTGCCTCACCCGCAGAAAGTCCACTGCCACCGGGAGCTAATATGGTATCAAGTCCATCAAGAAGAGATTGATACCAATGCTCAAGGCCCAGCATTTCCAGCGCAACCATAATCTGGGCATCCTTAATAGATTCATCAAACAGGGTTAAATTGTTACGTACGCTGGTATGCAAGATATGTACCTCCTGGGTCACCATACCTATGCTAGTGTGCAAATCATTCAGCCGCAGTGTACGAATATCTGTATCATTCACGCGAATTGTGCCGGTAGTGGGATCATACAAGCGCGCTAGAAGCTTTATCAGCGTGCTTTTGCCGCTACCAGTGCGTCCCAATATTCCCAGCACATTACCAGGAGCCAGTTGCAGGTGGATATGCTGCCAGACTGGCACATCCTCTGCATAACTAAAAGAAACATCGTCAAATTCAACCGCCAGAGCACCAGCCTTCAGGTTCGCACCGGATCCATCCACAATCGTCAATGGAGTCTCAAGTAAATTCAGAACGCGCTGAATACTACCTGCCGATTGCTGCAGGTCACGCAATTGATTGACGATCTGTTCGATAGGCGTCGTCAATGCGGTCGTATAGAGAAAAATTAATAGGACGGTCCCTGGACTGAGTGCAGCAGACCAATACAGATAGACACCAAGGAGCAGGGAAAGGGCCATGCCCGCAGCATTAATGAAGGTCATCGTACCCCAGGTCGAAAAGTTAACCATCATCGCCAGACGCATCTTCTGCAGGCGCTGGCGAGAGTGTCTGGCTAAACCCTGTAACATATACAGGGTCGCTCCACTCGAGCGCACATCTTCTGTACCCGCCAGGCGTTCTTCCAGGAAACCAAATAATTCGGCACTGGCCTGCCGCTCAGCCTGCCAATAAGGCGTGGCCAGACCATTTAAACGGCTGATCAGCAGGAAGGCACTAGTAGCGAAGATAGATAGGGTCAGGCCAACACGCCAATCGACCAGGAACAATAGAATCAGGACACCAACCAGCAAACAGAGATTGCCAAAGATAGTGATCACCAGGCGCGAAAAAAAATTGCTAAGCGCGCTCACATCCCCATCCACACGCTCAATCAATTCACCTGGAGCGTGGATAGTATGAAAAGTGGAATCCAATTGTAAACAATGCAGCATCAAATCCGCGCGCAAGGCGTTGGTAGCAATCAAGGCAACATCGGCGGCCACATAGGCTTCCGCAACCGCGATAAGTTGCCGCAGCACAGAAAGAGCCAGAAAAAGGAGCGCAATATTGATCAGGCCCGAGAGAGCATCCCGAGCACTGGCACTATCCACAAAGACACGCAAAATCTGTGGATTGATCAAAGATATGCTAATAGTTCCCGCTAGCAGCAACAACAGCAACAAGACACGCAGCCATTGCGGTTTAAGATAGGTCATCAATAAGCGTCGATAGGTAGCAAAAGAAACAGGCATAGAAGTATCCCCTCTATGTGTGATCAACAGAAGTAAGCGTCGCGCTTTTATAATCAGCCAAACAAATGCCATAAGCCGAAGGTCGGCAATCAGCGGCCAGGATAATAAGTGAGGATAAACACAAATGTGTGGCTAGCAGTATAGCAGGATCATGGGATCGAACCTTTCTAATGCCAATAACATCAATAAAAGAGTACACGATCCACAATAGATTTGTAAAGCACTTTGTAGATATTATGGGATATCTTTTTGGGCAAATCAAGAAATTTGCCCATTATCGGCGTCACGCAATGCCTGCAAAATATCTGTCCAGGGGATATTATTGTTGGGGGGATAGAGATCGGGGCGATAGTGGACCAGCACACCCTGCTGTTGCAAGTGGGCCAGGCTGGGGGTGAAAGCGGGGTCCTGCGCTAATTCGCTACTGGCGCGAGGAAAAACCAGGACAGGAAAAGAGGCCTGGCGCATCCACTCCAACAATAATGTCAGGGCATATGTATCAGCTATCCCCTGTGACCACTTTCTAATGGTGTTAAACGTTGCAGGAACCACCACAGCGGCCCCAAATTCAGGTAAAGGCAATGTAGGGGTATCGACCGTCACAGGATGGTCTGTGAGTCGTGTCAGCGACGATTGATCGATAAAAGCACGGGCATTGGGGGTGGCAATTACCCAGACATCCCAATTATCATGTTGTGCCAGCAGGACGAAGTCCTGTACCTGTCTGGCCGACAGGGCGGCACAAACAATTAATGCCAGTGCTTTTTTCACTATCGTCTCCTTTCTCGCTACCGCACATTTGAGTACGTGCGCATGCGCGCCCGAACTGTTTTTTTTTGTGAATTGCAATTGTGCTGCGCACAATTGCAATTCACATGATTTTTTATTCTGTTGTATAATATATTTTTTATTGTATTTTACATGATTTTACTTTTTTCATTATATAATACATTATAATATTGTATTTCACATGTTTTGCTTTGATTAGGTATATAATACGTTTTTATTATGCAACTCACTGGCTTGTTTAGTTCGGTACACAATGACTTTTTATCTGAGTTCCAAAGACGAGCAAATAAAGTTATTGTTTTATAATATGGTGCAAAAATGGTGCCTCGTACCATTTTTGCACCATATTATAAAACAGTTCGGGCGCGTATGCGCCCGAACTCAAATAAGCTAGCGCATTATAAAAAAGCAGGTGGACCAGCGAGATAGCTGGTCCACCTGCTTTTTTATAATTGAGTTTACTCGTGGCTACCAGCACCGGCAGGCAGGGCCACGCGGGTTGGTACACCATCGCGCAGAGCCGGGGTTGGCGTCGCGGACTTAGCACGCAACTGAGCACGGATAGCGGGTGCCTGAGCACGGCGTGTGGTCGAGGTAGTTACACGACCAACCAGCCAGATGAAGCCAAAGAGGCTTGCCCAGTTTACAGCCGCCAGCACGGTCAGGAAGACCCAGGTTGGCAGGCTCGCAGTCAGGAAGTACAGCAACCCGGTAACCAGGATATTGCCCAGTGTAACCGGCATCAAGATCAACCAGGCGAACTGCATCAGCTGGTCAGCACGCAGACGTGGCAGCGTAGCACGGATCCAGATGAAGACACCACACAGGGCGTAAATCTTGAAGACAAAGTAGAGCAGGGCCAGAATATTACCAACAAAGCCCCACAGCAAGGAACCCTGAGACGTCAGCCAGCCCACACCAGGACCAGCAAAGCCGCCCAGGAAGAGGTAGGAGGCCACAGCCGAAGCGATGGTCATATTACCGTACTCACCCAGGAAGAACATAGCCCAGCGCATACCGCTATACTCGGTCATGTAACCGGCAACCAGTTCGGACTCAGCCTCAGGCAGGTCGAAAGGAGCACGGTTCGTCTCAGCCAGACCACAGGTGTAGTAGATGATCAACATCAGAGGCTGGAAGAGGAAGAACCATGACCAGGGAGTAAAGCCCTGGAAGATGAAGTCCAGTACAGGAATACCAGTATTGTGCCAGGCCGCGTTCTGAAACAGCATGATCTCGTAGGGAGAGATTGTGCCTACACCAGGGGTATCCTGATGAGGGAAACCTGGCAGGCCAGCCAGGATGCTGGTCAACATAATGACGCCAACAAAGGCCAGTACCAGAGGCAGCTCATACGAAATCATCTGGGCGGCCGAACGCAGGCCACCAATCAACGAATATTTGTTATTTGAGCCCCAACCAGCCATAATTACACCGATAACGTCGATTGAGCTCATCGCTACCAGGAAGATCAGGCCGGTTGATAAAGCACCACCAGGTAACTGAAGATAAGGTGAGAATGGCAGTACCGCAAAAGCTGCGATAACAGGTGCCATAAAGACAGACGGTGACAGCAAGAACATCATCTTGTCTGCCTCTTTGACGCGGATATCTTCTTTAAGCAACAGCTTACCGACGTCCGCCACCGACTGCAACAGACCCCAGGGACCAGTATGAAGGGGTCCTTCGCGGTCCTGCATCCAGGCCAATATTTTACGCTCGGCGAGAACCAGGATCGTAGCACTGGTCAGAACAAAACCGAAAACGGTCAGGAAGGTGACCACAAACTGCAGGAAAGGCCAGGAAATGATCCCCCCCACAGCTGTGATAAAAACAGCCACCACGGAGCGCTGTCGGCTACAATCATTGCAAACATATGAATAACTCCAAAGGTAAAGTAGCGAACAGGAGAGAGGTGTACTCAATCCTGCTTGCTTCTTCACAAACACATTTACCGGTCAACCTCGCCAAGTACGATGTCAGTACTACCCAGAATAGCAATCGCGTCACTCATCTTGTGGCCACGCATCAGCTCAGGCACAATCTGCAGATTGATAAACGAGGGTCCACGCAGCTTGGCGCGCCATGGATATTCGCTACCATCGCTAATCATGTAGACGCCCAGTTCACCCTTACTACTCTCAACCGCAAAGTAGGTCTCACCACGAGGAGGACGCAGAGCGATCGGTGTCCGGGTACTGATTGCTCCGCCAGGCATTTTATCAATCGCCACCCGGCAGAGACGAATGCTCTCGGTAATCTCTTGCATGCGCACATAGTAACGTGCGTAGCAGTCGCCTTCCTGGCGCACATAGGTATTTACAGGGACTTCCCGATAAGCCATATAAGGACGATTCACACGCAGGTCCCAGTTGACGCCGCTGGCGCGCAGCATAGGTCCGGTCAGACCATAGGCCAGAGCCTGCTGAGGATCGATATAACCAACGCCCTGTGTACGGGACATGAAGATTTCGTTGCCACTGAGCAGCGCATCCATTTCCTTCATGTTCTCTTCTAAACGATCAAGGAAAGCTGAACACTCATCCAGCCAGCCCTTAGGGAAATCGTGCAGTACTCCGCCAACGCGCATATAGTTGACGTTAAAGCGACTACCACCCAGGGCCTCAAACATAGAAAGGATACCTTCACGATCGCGGAACGCCCACAGAATAGGAGTCGACGCACCCAGGTCCATACCGTAGGTACCGATACCAACCAGGTGGCTAGCGATACGCTGCAACTCATTGGTGAGCAAACGGATATATTGTGCACGCCGTGGCGCCTCAATCCCCATTAACTGCTCGACTGCACCAACATACGCAGTCTCATTCAGCATCGGAGACAGGTAGTCGGAGTTATCCATATAGCGAATACCTCCCATATAGGGGCGGTTTTCCAGGATTTTCTCCAGACCACGATGCAGGTAGCCGATTACAGGGGTACACCCGGTGATAGTTTCGCCTTCCAGGGTCATAATCAGACGCAACACACCGTGGGTACTGGGGTGCTGCGGACCCAGGTTCAGCAACATTTCCTGCGTCTTCGTGCCCTCAGCTGAAATACCAGCCTGGGCTTGAAGATCAGTATCTTGGTTCGTAGCCATAAGCTTCCTCTAGTTTGTTTGTCTTCTTCGTTGCCACTTCCGTAAACGAACGTAGAAGCTAATCGACCACATTAACGCGATCATGGCCATCATGCCAGCAAAAAGATAACGATTCGGGCTCTCCTGCAAGGTAAAGGTGTAGGCTACAAACCAGCACCCAACCGCCACAATGGCGCCCATTACCAATCCCGTTGTTGCATTACTATTCTGCGAAACGCCCCTCCTGGCAGGCACAGCGCCAGGTGTAACTGGAATAGACCTGTTAGCGCGGGCAGCCGCAGACATATTTTGCTGTTTTTTCGACTTTGGCATGATATTCACTCACGTCCTGGTCGCAACTTCACTACGCGTTTCCATTAGATGACGGGCTGGTTCCCGGCACAGACTCACCTGCCTGCGACGATTCATGCAAATTCGCTTCCGTCTGAGCGGATTCATTGGCATGACCAAAAGTAGGTGTACCCGGATGGAGACGCTCCTCCATACCCTGGCCCAATTTCTTCTGTACAACACGCTCAAGATTCTGCTGCTGGTACTTACCGGAAACGGCCATATTCGGGTCAATCTGTGTCGTGGCACGAGGTTTCACCGTTAAGGGAACCTGGTGGAAGCTCTTTAAGAGGGGGTACCCTTCAAAATCATCATCGAGCAGCATACGGCGCAGATCAGGATGACCAGCAAAACGAATGCCATACATATCATAGGTCTCGCGCTCCAACCAATTTGCCGTTGGCCAGACCGAGACCACGCTATCGACTTCAACAGCATCAGAATTGATACGTACCTTCAACTGCAACAATTGATCACGGGTCGTCGAACGAACATGGTAGAGCGTTTCTAAATGATCTAACATGTCGACGCCCGAAATGCTACTGAGCAGGTCAAAACCGAGTTGATCGCGTAAAAAACGACAGACCGCCACAAGATTCTCACGCTCAACCTCAAGACCAAGGTAATCGCCTTTCTGCACCTGAGGCACAACAGGCTTACCAGTAATCTGAGCGATTGGAGCCAGATCGCGAGCAAGAGCAGCGTTCTGATCACGATATCCAGTCGTGGCACTGGGAATATTTTTCGAACGTGGTACTAGATCCATCGAGTTACTCCCTTACGCCATGCATAAACCAATCCAAGTGCGAGAACAACAATAAAGAACACGATCTCGCAGAAACCAAAAATGCTTAACTGTTTAAAGATTATAGCCCAGGAAATGATAAAAACGATATCCACATCAAAGGCCACAAACAACAGGGCGAAGATGTAGAATCCAAGTGGATATTGAACCCAAGCGGAGCCAATGGGAGTTTCGCCAGACTCATAAGTTTGCAGTTTTTCTTTTGTTGCTTTATGGGGAGCAAGTATGTTTGCTGCGGTCGTTGCCACGAGCACAAACACAAATCCTGCTGCCAGCAAGATACCTGCATATAAATATCCAATATTAGCCGTTGTTGACACGAGCTTTTCCTCCCAACAAATACCTCCGCTAATAGGAGCGGAGGTCAAGAAAATGCTGTCTAGATTATAGCACAGGGAAGAAGGAGCGACAATTTTACTGTAACTGGGGCATCTGTACTGAGTCGGGCTTCGCAATTAATTGCATACGAGGCATCCCAGCCGTCTCGACTGGCTCAGTCACATGCACGACAATCACACTGACGTTATCTTCTCCGCCACCCTCAAGAGCAGCTTTGATCAAAGCCTCACCGACAATGGCAGGGTTAGAATCAGGAGCTTTAACCACTGATTCAATTTTAGGATCTCGTACCATATCCCATAAGCCATCTGAGCAAAGCAATAATTTATCACCGGGCTGTAGAGCCTCCTTGAACGAATCGACCTCGACCCCAGGCTTTTCACCCAGACTACGATAGATCTGATTGCGTTTCGGATGGGTATAGATATCATCCGGCTTGATAATGCCGGCATCTACAAGACTTGCTACAACCGAATGATCTGTCGTTACTTTCCGTAGCCCGGTAGATGGGCGATACAGATAGGTTCGACTATCTCCGACATTTACAATATAAGCCATACCATCAACAACTAAAGTAGCCGTAATGGTTGTGCCCATATCGCCATTTTGTTGCATATTATTCTGATGCACTGCCAGGTTAGCTTCCTGCACACCTTCAGCCAGGAGACGAGCATATGCCTCATCCTGACGTAATCCTTGCCCATAGATCTTCGGCAACAGATAATTTACAATCGCTTGAATAGCTGTGCGACTGGCATCTTCACCATTGGCATGTCCCCCATACCATCAGCAACCACAAACAAACCAAACATCGGCGGCTTCTGCGCGCTATTTACCAGTCCCTGGGCGGCAAACAGGCTATCTTCGTTTGGCTTATATTTACGCTTAATACCCGGATCTGAGCGTGCGCCCACCACAATACCTAGACGTCGACCACTCAGTTGTCGCATAGCATATGGTACCGTCTTCTCAGGATCCAGCGGGGCAGTTGACTCACTGCCAGCAGGGATATCGATCGTCGGCTGCTCAGAAATCGAGCGACCCGGCACAATCGTGGGTTGTTCCGCAATGGCGCCGGCAGGCACAATCGTGGGCTGTTCCGCAATCGAGCGTGACGATGAAGATGGAGATGCAGGCACAACAGAGGCATGTGCCCCATTGGGCGATCCAGAAAAAGCAGGCTTCTCAGGTGAAAGCGCAGCAAGATCAGCAGGCAAAAGCTGCTGCTGGCAATTGGTACAGAAGTTATCTTCTGGCGCTACCAGATCACCACAGCGAGGACAATGCAGGGCCGGGGTCCCGAGAGGTCCGGTCTTAAGGATCGCTGGCTGCGCGGCGAGGGAACCTGATTGACTCGCACTTCCCTTGCCTTGAGCAGCCTCCATCTCAGCCAGGCGAATGCGCTGGGCCTCAATGGTTGCTCGCTGCTCGGCATCAGCCAGCTCCGCATCTAAGCGTTTTCTCTGCTTTGTACGTGCCCGCCAGAACATAAAGAGCACCAGGGCCACTAGCACCAGCAGTATACCAACCAGAACAGCAACCTGCCAGTAAGGGAAACGCAAACCCAGGAAAGAGAGCCCACTGGCTGGAGCCGGTGTAGGAGCTATCAGCCTGCTTACCTCTCTTGAATTTTGCGCACCCGCTGAAGCGAATTGTTGTGCAGCCTGAAAATTACTGTTTGCTGCATAGGCATTTCTAAAATCTGGCTGAGCCTTATCCAGCATTTGTTGATAATAAGCGTCCATGCCTTTTTTCCAATTATCATATACCGGGCTGACAACAGAAGTGCTACTAACCTTTGGAAGAGTTGCATCCAGAAAAGGTCGAAGCGTATCCAGAGAAAGCAGGGTACTGGCGTGGGAAACACGCATACCAACCAGTTCACCCGCAGCGTTCACCAGCGGAGTCCCGGCCTCAAGCTCTTTATTATCCAGAGACCTGGTAATTGGTGTACGATACGAGGCCAGTTGATTTGCATAGTTATTTGGTTGGTCAGAGCCCACCGTAGAAGTTTGCAAACCATCCAGCGAAGCATCGCTCTTAGCTAAGATGAGTGCATGATTCTGCGCCGCACCGTTTGTGCTAGTTCCCTGGCTGGTCGATAAATCAATGAAAGGTTGTGGTTCCTGTATTCCACTGGTAAAAGAAAAGAGTACAGGACCATCAGTACATGGTTTCGAACCGGCAGGGCAACGTACAGAAATAGCGTTAGCTTTGGCATCAAACTTGATGAGTTGCTGTGAATTATAGAGACTGCTTGTATAAATAGAGATCTGAGACAGCGTCGCCGCCGGCGCAGATGACAAGCAGGTAGCCTTTTTCTCATTATTGACCAATGTACCATCGGTCAATACCCAGTTTTCATACAGATTGGAGTTGCCAGCTTTCAGTTGACTTCTGACCAGAACCCCTAATCCTGTACACATAATATTAGAGTTTGCCGCAGACCCATTATTATCAGTGCCCACATATGACATAAGAAGGCGAACAACAGAAACGCCTGCTCGACTCACATCCTGGGCAGGAGGTGACGCAGAAGTTTGTTGAGCGGCAGCCAGGGCAGTGGAGGAGAGCCCCACTTGTAGGGCGATCACGAGCCAAGCGAGTACAGGGAAAACAAACAGTCGGAAGCTCTTGTATCTCCTAGAGCTGAGACGATGCGTACTCATTGACACTTTCCCTTCATGCCAGATAGACAGTGCATAAAAGATTGCCTCTTATCGTCCTAAACGATTTTTCAAACTAAAGAATAATTGCTGAGCCGCAGGAGTATTTCCCATTGGCCCATTCATGACATAACCACACTCGCGGAATGCATCTTCCAGCTTTCCTTCACGCTCATACACCTGACTGAGTAAGAAACGAGCCTGGGGCTCGGCCGCGTTTAAGATCAATACCTGTACAAAAGCGTTTTCCGCCACAGGCCATTGATTGTTACGCATAGCTAACTGGCCTAGTGAGAAGTATAACCGCAAACGCAAAATCTCTGGTCGCGCCGGAGCCAGGCGTAGGGCCTCTTGATATTCACGGATAGCAGGCTCAACTTGATTCGTCTTCTCAAAACATTGTCCCAGCCGATCGTGCGTCTCAAAATCTTGAGCGTTGAGTCGGAGCGCCTGAGTATACGCTGGAATGGCCTGAAGGGGATTCTGACGCAAGAAATACCAGACATCTCCAATTAGCTTATGGGTTTCTGCATCGCCAGGATTCAGCTGCAAAGAGCGGTTGTAAGCCTGTAGTGCCAGGTCTGGCTGCGGCGGCGTTCGTCGCGCGAAGACCTGGCCAAAAATTTTATGTACAACCGCGTTCTGAGGCTCTAATGTATGGGCCCATTTGACTGCGTCATGGGCGGCCTCAATACGTGCGGCAGCTAGATGTCCAAGGGCGGTAGTGATGTGTGGCGCAGCAGGACCAGTAGTCAACGCTGATGCGGGCCGCACTGGCGTAATGTTCGGCGCTGAGCTCGGGCCTGGAGTAGATGGCACTCCACCTGAACCACCACTTGCTACTTCACTTCCTCTACCTTGAACAGGATTGGCCATGGGAGGAACAACCGTAATCGGTGGTAAATTGATCAGGGCACGTTCCAGTTCAGCCGCACTAGACCAGCGGAAATCCAACTGTGGCGCCAACGACTTCATCACTATCTGCTCAAATGCTGGCGAAATATCAGGGCGTAACATGCGTAAAGCAGGGAAGGCAAAGGCATTTGGTTTATTATTAGCCGCGTCATGGCGAGTAAGCAAACGATGCATCGTTGCCCCCAGAGCATAAATATCACTTCGTGGCTCAGGCATACCATGTAGTTGCTCAGGAGGAGCATACCCCAGGGTCATAATCACAGTTGATTGGCGCTGCGACTGGAAAGTACGAGCGATACCAAAATCGATTAATTTAACTTCATCGCGTCCGGTTACCATGATATTAGAGGGCTTGAGATCGCGGAAGATAATAGGGGGTAACTGTGAATGGAGGTAGCTCAATACGCTGCTGACCTGGCGCATCCAGCTCCGAGCCCGCGCCTCTGTCACACCACGCGCCCCATTTACTCCCACCACATTTCCTTCCAGGTCCAAAACTTCGGCCAGTGTATGTCCATCAATAAAGTCCATTACCAGGTAGTGCCGACCATTCTCAGCAAAGAAGTCGCGCACACGTGGAATACAAGGATGATTTAAATCCAGCAGCAAGGTTGCTTCACGTGAAAACCATTCAACTGACTGGGTCCGTTCAGCTTCATTATTAAACTCATCCAGCATTTCTTTGACGGCGCATGGGCGATTGAAACGCGTATCAAGCGCGCGATAAACCGCACCCATACCACCAGAAGCAATTAATTTTTCTAACTTATAGCGCCCGCCCGAAAGTACTGTACCAGGAGTTAACCTTCTGGGAACAACTTTACCTTCCGTTTCAGTTAGCGAGGCACTAGAAGATGGCGGTGTGTTTACATTCAGTGCATTATCTGGCGTGTTATTGCGCAACCCGGGCTGGCCAGGTTGGGAGCCACTTATTGGTAATACATGCTCGGAATCTGATGAATAATTATTTGACATAATCTTTTTTTACACCGCGAACAAAACTATTTGAACTCCTTGATCAATACAGTGAAAAGCTGGCTTCCTGTGGAGTTCAACGATATATGCGCTCCATACCTTAAATTTAGACTTTTATAGGGGGCATTATAACACATCTTTCCTTTAGTGAGCAGGGTTTGCGTCCAGAGTCCTGGGTCCCGTAGCTCTCAATAGCTATTGCAGCGTTTCTGCTGCGCAAATTGTGTTTAGCAAGGTTTTTGGTGTTGTTTGTCAGGTTGATAGGCATGGTGTGCTTTGCAATATAAACGTTTTGTGTGTTGTGTTGTGGGGCTATGTTTTTTTGGGGCGGTGCCGCCGTCCGGCGTCACCACGGGGAGGATGGAGAGAGGCGGGGGCGCAGCCCCCGAGCCCCCAGTCAAGGGGCTGACCGCCCCTTGCATCCCTGCTTTCCAGGGTCGCGAGTCTTAAACGACCCTGGTCCGGGAGGCAGCCTCTCGGGCTGCATTCCAAGCCACAGGGGAGGATGGAGAGATGGGCGCGATACAGCCCCAGAGCTCCCGGCTAGGGGCTCGCGGCCCCTTGCATCCCCGCTCTCCAGGGCATGGGTCGTCTTATGAGACCCTGGTCTGGGAGGCAGCCTCTCGGGCTGCATTCCAAGCCACAGGGGGAGGATGAAGAGATGGGCGCGATACAGCCCCACGCTGCTGATTAAAGGCTGGTCGCCTTATGCGTCCCTGCTTGCCAGGGTCGCTTAAGACTCGCGACCCTGGCCTGGCAAGGGGTTTAGGATTGGGCCTGGGGACGATCAGTGACGGCACGGGCGTGGGATGGGAAACCTTCGAATTCGGCCAGGCGACGTGTGGTCTCGCTGAGGCTGGCATAGCCTTCTGGTGTGACATAACCCAGGCCTGTGCGCTTCAGGAAGTCGTAAACGGAGGTACAGGAGAAAGTATGCGCAAAACCGCCTGTTGGTAAGATAGCGTTGGTGCCAAGACTATAGTTGCCAAGCGGTGTAGGGGTGTGTGACCCTAGCAAAATCTCGCCGGCATTGTTGAGCTGGGGCAAGATAGCAAAGGGATCATGTACATGGACTTCCAGGTGCTCTGGGGCGTATTCATTGGTGAAGTCGATCGCCTCTTGTAGTGTGGCGGTCAATACCAGGCCACCAGTACCTTTATCGCTTTCAAAGCCGGTACGACAGAATGTCAGGCGCGGCTCTGGCAAGGCGGCAATTTTTGTGGGCAACAATTGTTGCACCGCTTCAATCAATGCGCGGCTATTCGTGACCAGCAGGCTTGAGGAGTCCGGGCCATGTTCTGCCTCAACCAGTAGATCGCGGGCCACTAATTCAGGATCAGCGGTATCATCTGCCAGCAGAATGGATTCGCTGGGGCCGGCGGGCAAGCCAACATCCAGGGTGCCATAAAGTAGACGCTTGGCGGCTGAAACATAGGGATTGCCCGGGCCTGTGACTTTACGTACTTTCTTGATAGTCTCGGTTCCATAGGCCAGTGCAGCAATAGCTTGTGCCCCACCGATACGGTAAATCTCATGCACACCACAGAGGTCCGCTGCCACCAGCGAAGCCGGATCAACCTCTCCCGTCGGAGCAGGTGGGGTACATACCACAATGCGTGGCACGCCAGCAATACTGGCCGGGGTTGCCAGCATATACATGACCGAAGGGAAAGCTCCCTTACCACGAGGTACATACAAACCAACACTGCTGATCGGTGTAATCTTTTCACCCGCCATAACACCCGGGGACACCTGTGTAAACCACTGCTCATGTGGCATCTGGCGCTCATGGAAAGTGCGCACATTCTGAATAGCATGTTCAATAGCCCGGTGAACATCTTTATCAAGCAAATCGTGCGCCCGATCAATCTCAGCGCGGCTCACGCGCAGATTAGCGGGCGACAATTTTACATGATCAAAACGCTCCATGAACTCCAGCAGCGCCTCATCCCCCGGTCACGCACAGCCTGTACGATTGGGCGCACATACTCCAATAAATCGTCGATCGCCACTTCCGCGCGGCGCATAAGACGAGCCCGTTGCGCTTCATCCAGGCTAGCTAATTCATAAAAATGGACCATGATCTATGCTTCTTCCTTTCATCCACTTGATCGCATCGCAGCAGTATACAGGGCTAATGGCAGGCCAATAAACACCTCCGCAGCCCGGCAGAACAACCTATACAAGAAATAGAACAGTCGCATGCTCATTATTGTCTGGTTCATCTTTTCTCATGATACGCGACTGGTAGGAACATTGTCCATAGTCTTACGGGCAATCGCTGTGGGCTATGTTTCTCGGTACGAACTATGATATGATTGCCAAAACCACAATGCCTAGTGAGGATGAGGTTATTTATGGCACATCAAGACCCCAAACAGGAAATAATTAATAGATTGACACGTTTGCTGGTTTCGCGCAGTAGCAAGGTTCCAGCGGGAAGCCTGGATGAAGGCACCCAGGAGTCCAGGAATAAAACCCTGCAATTCTTGAAAGAGCGTTCCCTGCCCGGTCGTCGAGCCTATATCGTTGTATTCGAAAATGAGCAGGGAAGCGAAGTGTATTTTACCTGCTACGTTGAAGAGGATTCACAGGGAAACTGGCAGTTCCGTGGAGCCGCCGGTGATGGCATTATGGGGCATAATCCAGGACCTGTAGTTGAGCGCGCCTGGGCTAATCTAGGTGGCGGAGGAATGCCAGATCATTTTTATGCGGGTGGCTTTGTGGCCGACCATGAGCAGAATGTGGCCCGCGTACGCCTGATCGCCAAAAGCGGCACCATGGTGGAGGACAAAGTAGAGAATGGCATGGTGCTCTTCTTGTCTGATCAGCATGTCGATCTACCCATCCAGGCCGAGCTATATGATGCCGCTGGCACCCTTATTTATAATCATAAGGTGCTGGGATAATAGACCGGCCAGCGGCTATCTCTGAGCATTCAACATTTCTAAGAAGCTCCAGGATTTCAAATCGCGCTCCAGGTGGAAACGAATTAAGCTATGCATAGCAGTCTCAATCTCTGCCTGGAGGCGAATATCTAGCTGCAAACGGGGTACTTTTCCCCACTCGGTCCTCTGTAGCAGGCGCAAAACTTTCAAGGCATTCATTGAGAGAGACTGCGACCAGAGATGCGAGCAATTAGGGCATAGCGCTCCACCCAATGCGGGGGCGAAGCCGTTCTCCTCTGGTTTAAGTTCTGCTGCGCAATGAGCACATTGGCGCAATACTGGCTCATAGCCAATATACGAAAGAAGATAGATTTCAAAATATCGCAATAGCAGGCGTGAACGATCCTGATCATGCACTGACGCGGCCTCGCCATTGGCACGCTTTTGCTGCACCTGTGTAGCATCTATATCCAAGATACGCAAAGCAGCCAGCAACAGGTTATAGACGTCCTGCTGCGGAGTATTATCTTCCACGAAACGATCGACCAGCTCGGCCAGATAAAAACCACAGGTCATATACCAGAGATCATTGCGCAGGTGGAAAAAGTTTTCTTTAGCCTGGGCCTGGGTGACGATATCGAAAGTGCGACCCACCGCCAATTGGAGCTGACTATAACAGAGCAATTCTAGATGACCAGCTTTTTTACTCCCCGGACGGCGTGAGCCCTTGGCCAGGCCACGAATTTTCCCCTTATAGGGCGTGAAAAGCGTCAATACCCGATCGGCTTCACCCAGATCGGTATGTTTTAGAATAATGGCTTCGGTGGGATAACTACGTTGTTCACGCATGGGTGGAAATCCAGTAGATACTGCTAAAAAAAAGAGACGTGGTAAATTACCACGTCTCACCTGGAGGCGACGAGCGGACTCGAACCGCTGGTGCAGCTTTTGCAGAGCCGTGCCTTACCACTTGGCGACGTCGCCTGAAAAAGGGGAGCGGGAGACGGGATTCGAACCCGCGACATCTTCCTTGGCAAGGAAGTGCTCTACCACTGAGCCACTCCCGCATCTGCATTTCGTAACGAATTGCATCACGTTTGTAGGGATAAGATATCACACACGCTCTAGTTTGTCAACTGTTTTATTACAGAGTTTTTCCGGTCTTCTCCACATGCTGGTCATCGCTAGCCATAGTTATAAAGCCGCGCTGACGCAAGAGCTCCAGTAGTTGGGCCAGGTTCTCGGTGGAGACATGCACCAGGCGCTGGTCATCCACTATCTCAGAGCCTAATAAAGAAGCCACCTCCTGGTCTGCCTGTAGATCGCGTAAAACGTCATCTGACAACCTCAAGAGAGGCGCATGCTCAACATGAATCTGCTGCGTATGCGTATAACCACCACCCCATAGCTTGAGGCGAATGACCAGAGCGCCTGGAATACCATGGAGGCAATAGTGTTGTAGGAAACGCAAAATGTGTTCCAGCGTGATATCTTCATCCAGGGCCCGCTGTAGCGATTGAGCGGTCACGCGCAACCAGCCTGTCTCGGCATCTTCGACACAAAAGCGGGCAACCTCAGTCAACACATAGAAATCGAGCACCGCATAAACGGGTTCGAGCCGCCCATCTTCATGCAATGTCCATTGTGGCTCATGTAACGGCAAAGACGAAGCTTCAAGCAATCCCTGGTCAGGAGCCACCGAGAAAGCTGGCAGAAGCGCCTGTTGCCAGAGAAGTTGCTGCACCGCCAGTAATTGCGCCGATCCCACCTCAGCCATCAGAGGAGTCAAACGACGGCGAAAGAGAGAACGCAGCTCAGGATCGGAAAAAAAACGATCCAGCAAAGCCGCATCATCCACTTCAACCAGCGTAGCCTGCGGCCAGATCTCAACCCGCCGGGCCTGCCGCTCCCATTCATCCAGTGAATAACGGACATTCTGTGGTATATCGCCTTCAGCAGCCTGCTCTAACACGGCAATCATCGTCTCTGCCCGCTCGCCATGCTGGATAGCACGTGTGACACTGCTCTTTGAGAGACGATATTGGGCAATATGCTCCATGCTAGTTCGGTCAGCAAAACGATCCAGGCGAACAAGCATGCCTTCAGAGATAGGGGCCAGTACAACCACATCAAAATTTGGCTGTACAATCAAGCGGCTGGCTGGCAAGGGTGAGAGTGACAACGGTATATCGCGCATAATCACCACCGCATCGCGCGAAAGGGCAAAAGCTGGCGCCAGCTTCTCCGGAGCAATCTGTAGTAATCCCATCCAATGCAATGGGCCGGTGAGCAAGGTGCGAATAAAGCCACCTTCCACCATATGCCAACCTTCGCGATGGGTCAACCAGCCACGCCGCAAGCGGAAATCCCAACCATAGGGATTTGAGCCCTGGGAATAGCGCTCGGCCCGTGGCCCATAGCGGCGAGGGAAAAGCAAATAAGGCACATGTAGTTTTACACGCGCGATAAAGGCTGTCAGGTCATGCCACTCTGTCGGCTCCTCACCCAGGATGCGCTCAATCACCTGCTGGCGGGCTCGCAGTACTTCTTCATGGGCAGGCAACAATGGATCAGGAGCGGGCCGTACATTGAGATCGGTCAGATAGATCAGCTCATTCCAGAAATGTGTATCTACGTAGGCATGATAGCAACGGCGCGCTCGCTCAGCTACCGAAAGAGAAAAAAAAGCCTCAGCAGGCTCGGGTAGCAACATATTTTGCCGCGCGCTAAGCAGACCCAATTGCATCAATAAAAGGCGTATAAACAATAGTCGGGGATGATCAGTCTCCAGGCGCAACTGATCGCTATCCAACGGCACCGCCATGAAATCAGCGATTTGCCGCAGACTGGTGCGGGCCAGCAAGCCATTATTGACCAGGGCAAGATTGCCATGGGCAGTTACAAACGACCAGTAGAGATACAATGTACGCTGAAAAGCCTGCAGGCGACCATCTTCATCTTCAACAACCCCAGACGCGGGTAGGATGGCGGCATTCTCAAAACGCCAGCGCCTACGAGTCACATTTACCAGTGTCTGTGGAACGATCAAAACCCCATCATGCATACCACTGCTATAATCGCGACCCACAAAGTGCGTCTGACGGCCCCAAAATACCAATCCAAGCAATAACAAATGGCGCACCGCCAGTTCAAAAGGACCATGCGGATGGGCGGGTGGATAACGTGGGGGCTGTAAACCACTATCTGCCGACACCCCAAGAGATAGTTGTTCTGATAAAAGGGGCGCTTCATCCTTCTTCTCCCCCATAGGCAGACCT
Organism: Dictyobacter kobayashii; assembly: GCF_003967555.1. Lineage (GTDB taxonomy): Bacteria > Chloroflexota > Ktedonobacteria > Ktedonobacterales > Ktedonobacteraceae > Dictyobacter > Dictyobacter kobayashii. Next base: position 3,521,022 of record NZ_BIFS01000001.1, on the reverse strand, counting down.
GAACTTTGAAAATAAAGCGCCAGGTCCCGGCTGTTAGCACGTCCACCACATAAGACCAGTTCGCGCAACAACAATATTTCCAGTTCGCTCAAATCCTGCAATAGCTCGCTCAGCGAGGTCGTATCGAACAGATAATGAGCCACCTCTAGCACTACAGGAGTTGAAGCGGTTGCAGAAAGATCGTTTGAGGGTGAAGAGGCATTGAATACATGAGGAGCCACCGTGATGCGCCGCGCTTTTAACACTGCCTGAAGGTGGTACAGAGGCACTGTCTGCAATAGTTCAAGATCATTCTGGTCCATATAGCTCCTCATCATGTACTAGCGGAGATTGGCCACGGCGTTTGAGTTCGTCATTTAAACGCTCGGCTGCGACTTTTTTCACTACCAGCATGGTTGGAGATACTGGTCGTATGACATGTTCATCTAAAGAGGTGGTCGCCTCCAGTTCACGCATTACCGTTGTGTCGATGGTCTCGACAACCGTTACCCCGGTATAGATACGTACACGACCATAACCAGCCAGCCAGTATTCCAACCGGGCAAGCAACTGTGCGCCATAATCAGCAGGTTGCTCTGATTGTTCTACAGCTTGTCGTAACACTTCTAATAAACGCGCTATCTGATAACCCTGGCTGAGTGCCTGACTTAAGGCCTGTGGTGTAAAGCGATAGAGCAAGTGAGAACGCTCAACCCCTGTTGCCTCGGCACACTGCTCAAACAACTGGATGAGCGACCAGTGCTGAGATGAGCAGGGCACCAGAACCTGGCAATCCTCTAAAAACTCCAGGGCATCCAACACCGACGCCTGGGAGGTACTGATAGGCTCAGTTTCATCTGGAGGCATCTCATGTAATAGCCAGTTGGTCAGACCGGTCATGCGAAAGGCCAGTAAACGGCCCTGGCTGGATAGAGCCACGTCACAAAGTCCCCACCAGTGGAGTGGACCCTTGATTAATTGGGCCAGATAGAGCAGCTCCGCACGCTGCCAATCACCCAGATAAAGTGGTTTTAAGGGTTTGCCAGCCTCAGCCTCCAGCCACCAATGAGGTGATGGAAAGAGCCGCTGGCGTCGCTGCAACAGGAGGGGATTTAAGCGATAAACAAAGCGACCAAAGGCGGCAAACTGCATCCACTGCCGGGTCGGGGCCTGGGCCAGCAGCGCAGCCACATTCTGCCGCGCTTCCATATTCTCTTCAGCCAGTTCACCAACGCGCAATACAGGCACGTTTAAAGGCGTCATCCGACAAAGGAGCCGCAAACCATCCTCTTGTAAAGCAAATAATTCCGCAGCAGAGGGAGATTGTAACCAGAGCTTAAATAAATCGGCCAATACATTAGCATGATTGGAGCCCAACAGGAGCCGGGCCGCATCCGGCAAGACCCGAAAATAAGGAACATCCCGCTCCGGGCGCTGCACAATGCCGGCTAAATGCAGCATCTGTGTGGCAAAGCGTAAAAAAGGCTGCTCAAAAGGCAGTTTTTTTTGTAAAGCTGCCAGCAAAGCCACTGACGGTAACTCTTTAGGCTGGGGCAAAACAGCCGTATGATCGGTCGCGGATGAGGTCGAGTTGACCATTGGCGCTTCTAGCTCAGAGTTAACTGTAGGGGACCAGGGATCGCCTGGCTCAACCTGCAAGCCATCTAACGCTCGTGCCACTAATAAGAGATCCGCCAGGATACGCAACGGCTGCACAGGCTCTACAAGCGGCAAGCCAGCGCGCTCATCAGGTTGGGCTGGATCAAACGCAGTCACAGGCACAAAGACCCGTAGCGCAGTACGTATCTCAGCGGGCACAAACCATCCGATATCTAATAAATTGTTGGCACTGCCTGCTCGTGTGGGCAAATCTGAATTATAAGAATTGACTCGAAAGAGCAAAGCTTTTCCCTGCAGGGCCAACAACGCCCGCTGCAATTGAGCAGGCTGCCCCAACGAAAAGCGCTCAAACAGGCCCCGCAAGTCATCATCATTAATCACACCGCCCGCCAGCGACAATGCTGCTAACAACTGCCGCTGAACCTTCTCCAGCGTTGTAGCCACCCGTCGCACCACATCCGGCTGTTTGATCGCCTCAACAATCTGCTCTGCCAGCTGTTGCCTGGATAAACCATTTGTCTGCAAATTATATTCACGGGCAATGCCACGCAGCTCGCCCAATCCAATCTGCACCAGGATATTCACCAGATCGGGACTATAACGCACCACCAGGCTTGAAGGAGATGGAGGGAGATTATCCGATTTTGGCATCTCACGAGTGGAAGAAGGTTGCTTCGGAGAAGGTTGTTTCAAAGAGGAAGTCGATCTGGCAGCGGATCTATCCGTGGTGGCCGCTTTGTCTACCATCGGCTCAAAGGCCACGGGCTGAGCCAGCCAACGATACAACAGGGCAGCGCCATGTGGACACAGCAAAGCCCCCGCCTCACCACACGAACAAGAGCTTGGCCAGGCAGTTGTACTGACCACATCAACTTCAACTGTATAGGAACGTGCGGTCGTGGTGCTATCCTGTATTGCCACATCATGTTCATCAAAAGCAGCATCAAGTGGATCTGTGCTTAAAGGAAGATCCACCAGACCGCGCAAACGGGCGCCCTGGCGTTGCATATTTCGGAGCATGCCCGTCCGATTATATTCTTGTCCGAGAGAGGCTGCGTTTAACCCTGCCATACGAAGAATATCAGCAGCTCGTAGACGCTGTAGCGCGCCAGGTACTCCATTTTCCATCAAAAGCAAATTACTCGAAAAACCTATTTTAAACTAACTTATTCGGCTATGATAGCACGAAGTATCTGCTTTGGTCAATCTTGCTCATGTTGTCGCCCAGCTATTTCTAGCTAAAGTAAAAAACGGACGTGGAAGGCCGCAGCTACTCGCCTACTGTGATATGCTAGAAAACACAAAAGGCGATTGGTGGTTGCAAAGTAAATATTGCCACCAGACCTATCATGCGAAAGGTAGTGAGTTGTTTTCATGCAGTGGTTGGAATTAACAGTACAGGTGCATCCTGAAGCGGTTGAGTCGGTCAGTGAGTTGTTAAGTAATTATTCTCGCGATGGCGTCGTGATTGAAGAGCCCTATGAGTTGAGCGATGATGGACAAGAATATCGCATCCTGGTCGGACAACCCGTTCAGGTACATGCCTATCTTCCATTAGATGGTACGGAAGAAGAGAAGAGGCAGGAGATTGCGCGCGGGCTCTGGCATTTCACCAGCCTGGGAGCCCATTTTGTTGGTGAGCTCCATTCTCGTGTGGTCGATGAGGAAGATTGGGCGAATGCCTGGAAGGATTATTATCACGTTACCCACATTGGTAGCCGCCTGGTGATCCGCCCTTCCTGGCGTGAGTACACGCCAAAAGAAGGCGAGGTGGTACTGACCCTGGACCCTGGCATGGCCTTTGGAACGGGTGTGCATCCGACAACCAGGATGTGCCTGGAACGGGTTGAGCAATTGGTAAAGCCCGGCATGCAGCTTCTGGATGTCGGCACCGGTTCAGGCATCCTGGCCCTGGCAGCCGCCAAACTGGGAGCGACCCACATCGATGCGATCGATAACAGCAGCGTGGCCGTGGAAAGCTCAAAAGCCAATGCTGAAATGAATGGTCTCCAGCAAGAAATTGATGTGGTACTGGGCGTGCTAGACGAAGCAGAAGCCAGACGTAAAGAAAATCACTATGACCTGGTCCTGGCCAATATCATTGCCCATATCATTGGCTCCATTGCCCCACAACTGGCCCAGGTAGTAGCGCCCCACGGCTTATTGGTTGTCAGTGGTATCATCGAGGCCCGCCGCGCGGATGCTGAGGGTCCATTGCTGGCCGCCGGGATGGAACTGGTTGAAGAGACAAGGATTGATGACTGGCTAGCCATCACCTATCGAAAGCGAGCATAAACCGATGCATCGCTTTTTCGTGGACGAAGCCGACTTACATGCCATTCAGCCAGGGGAGAGCGTGGCCCTGCCTGATAAGCTGGCCCACCAGGTGCGTGATGTGCTGCATATCAATATAGGTGAGCAAATCATTCTCTTCGATAATAGCGGAGAAGAATTCCTATGCAGTATTACCCATAGTAATCGCGCGGGTATCGAAGTCAACATCGAAGAAAGACGCAGCGGAAAAAAAGAGCCAGCAGTGCGGATCATCCTATGCCAGGGACTGCTTAAGTCCGCCCGCTTCGAATTTATCCTCGAAAAAGGAACTGAACTGGGCGTAACCAGCTTTGTACCGACCCTCTGCCGCCGCTCAATGGCAGGTTTAGAAGAGGCTGGTCCTAAAAAATTACAGCGCTGGGAACGTATCATTCAAGAGGCAACCGAACAATGCGGCCGCTCTCGCATCCCCGATCTCCAGGCTATACGCCCTTTGATGCATACCCTCAACGATATCCCGGCAGGTGCCCTGGCCATTATGCCCTGGGAAGAGGAACACGCCCAGAGCCTCTATGAAACCCTGCACAATGCGCGCCAAGACTGGTCGCAGTCACCACACCAGGAACCGATGACCGTCGTGATCTTTATTGGTCCAGAAGGGGGATTAACGGCGGATGAGGTTGACCTGGCCAAACGCCATGGCGTCAGGATTGTTACGCTGGGGAGCCGCATCCTGCGCGCCGAAACCGCGGCCTTGATGACCGTCGCCAATGTGATATATGAGCTCGATGCGCAGGCATAACACAACAATTCTGCAAGACAAGAAGCCAGAGCTGGTCAGAATGGTCAGCCCTGGCTTCTTGTCTTAACGGTTTTCCGGGTCCATACCATAACCATTGAGGACGGCATGAACATAATCTGCCACATAATGACGCTCATCGACGCCATCGATGATCATACACTCGGCCACAGATACAATCTGGGGTGACACTTCATGGAGAAAGTTAATAATCGAGCGTTCATTGCGATGATCTGCATTGGGATCAGTTATAAACGCAAACAATTCATCAGTAAATTCTTCTTCGTCGTTGCGCAGGCGAAAAATGTTAAACATAGTCACAATACCTTTCAAGTGGACTTCTCTATCTAAAACTTTCTGCGCTACATTTCTACAAAGACGATTGATTGCTATCTATCTACCATTAGTGTACGGAAATGAGAAATTATATGTCAAGGTCGAGCATAGAGCTCATAAATCCAATACATAGTAATCATAAGTAGTACGAACTTCAAAGCCACACGCCCGGTAGAGGTGAAGGGCGCGGCTATTCTCAACATCTACATCCAACATGATACTTCTGGCCGCATTCTGACTATGTAAAATGAAAATGGCCTCTTCTAAAATCTGGCGTCCATAGCCTCGGCCCTGATAGTCGGGCCGCACACCAAAAGCATAGATACCCACAACCTCCTGGGCCGTTTCCAGGCGGAAACTACCCACTGGCTCATGGCATCCAACCTCTTCATCGCCAAAGACGGCCAGGTAGTAGGGACGTGTGGGATTTTGCAGACAGTGGAGAACCCGTCGCCTGGTCGCATCCACAGGATCGCCAAAGCTTTCAGATTGCACTTTGATCAGGGCTTCGGCCTCGTGGATATCGGCTTTATGGATCGTCAGGCGCTCATCAAAAGCGGTGCGTTGCGGAATGTGGGTTAGCAGCATCTCATGCTCAGATTCGCTCAGCGTGGCACCCTGAGCACGCAAAAAAGCATGTCCGGCACGCGAGTTGCGCTCACAGACCAGGATGAGCTGCTGCATACCACGGAGCTGGCATTCACTGGCAGCCGCCGCGAGTAATTGACGGAAGATGCCTCGCCGTCGATACTCTGGATGGACCATGCCAACCACTTCATTTTGCTGGGACCCCTGATCATCCAATGTTAAATAGCCAACCAGGGCGCCATCTTCATAATATAAGAAATCCTTCACTACAAAACCTGCGCGCTGCTGGAGCTGTCGCCATTCAATACGCATATGCAAATGCTCATAGCGCTCACACTCATCAGCCAATTGTCGAAGTGATTGTATCTCTACAGCAGACAATGTATGCTTTTTAACCAGACCCTGTAACGGCTCGTATGGCATCCATGACTCCCTTCTACCTATGCTAAAGCAGACAGTGGAAAAACAAGAGAGCGAAGCATCCCTTCTTAGAGATGACTTCGCTCTCATTATGTCACATATGCTGTGTTTTAAAAGATGGCAGGCTCCAGGTATTCACCGAAGGCTGCGCGGAACACATCCATCATCTCACCCAGAGTCGCATAAGCTCTGGCGGCGTCCAACAGGGCCGGCATAGTATTTTTATGCTCATCACAGGCACGGCGCAAGGCAGACAAAGCATGTCTGACCTCAGTTTGATTACGCTCACGGCGGACACGATTCAGCCGTTCGAGGTGCCGTTGCTGACCTTCGTAATCCACATACAAGGTTGGAACCTTCGCATGCTCATCCAACGTATAGGCATTCACCCCCACAATCTTGCGCTGCTGCTGATCGACCTCTTGCTGGTAACGATATGCAGACTCGGCAATCTCATGCTGGAAAAAGCCATTCTGGATACAGGCCAGTACGCCACCCAGTTGCTCAATACGATCCAGATAATTCTGGGCCGCCTGCTCGGTCTGATCGGTCAAAGCCTCTATGGCATAAGAGCCTGCCAGCGGATCAATCGTATTGGTCACGCCACTTTCACTGGCAATGATCTGCTGGGTACGCAGTGCGATCAAGGCCGCCTTTTCGGTCGGCAGCGCCAGGGCCTCATCCAGGGAGTTGGTATGCAATGAGTTCGTGCCACCCAGCACAGCTGCCAGGGCCTGGATGGTAGTACGCACCACATTATTTTCTGGCTGTTGGGCCGAGAGGGAGACACCCGCAGTCTGGGCATGGCAGCGCATCATCCATGAGCGGGGATCTTTGGCGCCATATTTCTCGCGCATCAATCTAGCCCAGAGGCGTCGGCCAGCACGAAACTTGGCAATCTCCTCCAGAAAATCATTATGCACATCAAAGAAAAATGAGAGTCGTGGCGCAAACTCATCAACCGACAGGCCACGCTCGATAGCTGCATCCACATAGGCCAGACCATCGGCAATGGTAAAGGCAAGTTCCTGTACCGCCGTTGCCCCCGCCTCGCGGATATGATAGCCACTGATACTGATAGTATTCCAGCGCGGCATCGAGCGGGCCCCAAACTCAATCGTGTCGATCACCAGTCCTAGAGAAGGCTCGGGTGGAAAGAGATATTCCTTCTGAGCGATATACTCTTTCAGAATATCATTCTGTAACGTACCGCCCAGTTTCGCCATCGGGAAACCGCGTTTTTCGGCATTAACGATATACATAGCCCAGATAGCAGCCGCGGGACTATTGATCGTCATCGAGGTGGTAATCTTGTCGAGGGGTAGATCAGCGAACAAGACTTCCATATCGGCCAGTGAAGACACGGCAACGCCGCATTTACCAAACTCCCCAGACGCCAGTGGATGGTCGGTGTCGTATCCATACAACGTCGCCATATCAAAGGCCGTCGAGAGTCCGGTCTGTCCCTGTTGCAGTAAATACTTGAAGCGAGCATTTGTGTCCTCAGCCGTCCCAAAGCCCGCGAACATACGCATCGTCCAGGGTTTGGCCCGATACATGGTTGGCTGCACACCACGGGTAAAGGGATACTCGCCGGGCATTCCAAGATCGCGCATATAATCCTGTCCGGCCAGGTCTTGCGGCATATATAAGCGCTCAATCGGCACACCCGACGTGGTTTCAAACTGCTTGGCCTCAGGTATACGCTGCACCGATTGCTTGACGGTGGTCCCTTCCCATTGCTGGCGAGCGGTCTCAAGGCGAGCAAGCTCTGCCGCATCAAAGAGGCTTCCCTGCTTCAGGCCGGGCTGTATGGTTAGCTCTGAAAATTCTGGATCAGGCATAGGTATTGTGGTTCTCCTCTATGAGTTCCAAAGACTAAACTTCGACAGACATGGCAACGGCACCACCACCACCCAGGCATAATGTGGCCAGGCCACGACCACCACCACGGCGGCGCAATTCATAAATTAGTGTAGTCAACACACGAGAACCACTGGAACCAATAGGATGACCAAGGGCGATCGCACCACCATTCACATTCACGCGCCCCCAATCCCAATCCAATTCTTTACCATTGGCCAGGGCCTGGGCGGCAAAAGCTTCATTGACTTCAATTAAATCAAAGTCAGACATGCGTAGACCGGTACGCTCAAGCAGGCGATGAACCGCGCGCGGAGGGGCTGCGAAAATGTAGCGAGGGGTAATGGCGGCCGCGGCATAGCCGGTGATGCGCGCCAGTACCTGCAGGCCACGCTCTTGCGCGAAGGCCTGGTCAACCACAACGGTAGCGGAGGCCCCATCGCTCAAACCAGGAGCATTGCCAGCCGTAACCGTTCCACCTTCCTGGAAGGCGGGCATCAATTTTGCCAATGCATCCATCGAAGAATCACCACGGATCGGCTCATCTGTCTCAACCAGGATAGTGCCTTTTTTCTGCTTTATCTCAACCGGCACAATCTCATCTTTAAAACGGCCTGCCGCCGTCGCGGCCGCGGCATGCTGGTGGCTCTGTAAAGAGAACTGATCCTGCTCTTCACGTGTAACACCAAATTTCTCAGCGATAATCTCGGCTTCTTTTCCCATATGAATATTTTCAAAGGCACACCAGAGACCATCGTGCACAACGCTATCAACGAGCTTGCCGTCGCCCATGCGATAACCGGTACGCGCATTGGGCAAGAGATAGGGGGCGTTACTCATACTCTCCATGCCACCGGCCACGAACGCCTGCGCGTCACCAGCTCGGATGGCCTGGGCTGCGAGCATCACCGCTTTTAAACCAGAACCACAAACCTTATTGATAGTAAAAGCAGGTATATCTTCAGGAAGGCCAGCATGCAGAGCGGCCTGGCGCGCTGGAGCCTGTCCAACACCCGCCGAAACTACATTGCCCATGATTACTTCGTCAATAGCTGTTGGATCAATACCAGCACGGCGCACCGCCTCTTTGATGGCGATGGCGCCCAATTGCGGCGCGGTGAGACTGGCAAGGGAGCTGAGGAATTTTCCGGTCGGCGTCCTCGCCGCCCCGACAATTACAGGATTATGATCAGGCATCATTCTTCTCCTCTTTATACTTTCACGTCACTGTGAATGAAAAACTGGGGAAAACCATAAGTGTGAAAAATAATAGTGCATACGCACCGTTCACTTTATATATTGTACCCCCAGAATGAGGAAGATGCATCATGGATGACCGGGTAATTGGCCCATGCGGAAATTTCCGGGCACCTGCATATCCCACATCGAGGCTGAAACCTGGGTGGGCAATAACCATTGCACAGTGTCATACATGGGCGTATGAGCTTCCTCGGATGGTGGCAGAATATTGACCGGCATATAGTGCATGTCTAGCAACAACACATGGCCATCCGGATAACGAATGCGATAGACCTCTTTCCCCTGGAAAGTCCCTTTACCCAGGTAGACCGCGCTACCATCATTCAACTCATTGCGCAATTGATTTAAATCAAAAAATGTCTGGCTATGCACCCACTCCTGGGCATCCCACTGCGCAACATGGTGCATCATATCCATGCCCAGGGCCTTCTGCTGGTCAGCCACAACCACCACATCAATTTTCCCGGGCATGACCGTCTCCACATTGACCATGTTCACACTCATATTGTGATAGGCCATTACCTCATACTGTTGGCCCTGGGCATTGGCCATAGTCTGTTTTGAAAACAATATATAATTGTTCCAGGATAAATTAGCGGGCAGCGCAAAAGCCTGCAAATGTGGAGCAGTCAAGAGCGAGATTGAGAGTCCTACGGCCAGAATGAGTAGAGCGGCGGCGGCCAATATACCAGCCAGGCGCCATGGGGAGCGTTGCTGGCGACTTCTAGGAGCAAAGGGAAGCACGACGTCAGATGGAGCCAGGGTATGTGATCGATTATTCCGACGGGCAGCAATCGCCCTCATAACGGCATCATCAACATGTGGAGCAGGCTCGGTGATCGGCAGTTGCTGCAACATTTGTGTGGTGCGGCTCAAGATGCGCTGCTCTTTTTTACACTCGGCGCATGACTGCACATGATAATACACAAGCTCCTTCTGAGAAACTGTGAGATCATCCCATACAGCTAGATATAGGCGCATGACCGAGCAGACGTCGGGGCCGCTACTATTAACCGCGGGAAGCGGTGGCAGGCTCTGGTAGTGAGCTAGATTTGACATGTCTTTTTGCTGTGCTTTATTGTTATTGTTGGTGTTGCTCATATTATTTATCGCTCCGCTTGCCAACACCATCTTTACTGACACGCTGATACTGTTTTGCGAACATCTTTTTAGCACGAGAAATACGTGTAGCCGCAGCATTGGGCGAGATGCCAACAATCTCAGCAATTTCGTGATAGGGTACTCCCTGGGCGGCACTCAAAATCAATACCACTGCATACTCTTCCGGGATCGCTGCCATGGTCTGACGAATCAACTCACGCTCAGCGACTTCGGGAATTCCTCCGCTATCGGCCAGAAAAGCCACAAAATCTTCCTGAAAGGAGTTCTCGCTATCCCCTTCAATCTGGCGAGAACGCAGGCCAAATGACCACCAGGAAATACGTTTGCGTTTTCTGAGGATATCCACACAGAGATTGGTGGCAATCCGATACAGCCACGCAGAGAGATTGTCGCGCTCGTACAACCCATTCCAGGAGGTAAAGACGCGCACAAATACCTCTTGCGTAATATCATCAGCATCTTCCTGGCTTCCAAGCAAGCGATAAATATACGAGTGGATAGGACGGCGAAATTGCTCGTACAGCTGTACAAGGGCACTTTCGTCGTTTGAAGTACCAGTCGGCGGCTGGTTGGCCGATTTATCCACTGTCATACTGGGATGTACTTTCTCTCGTTCGCCAATATTAGGTAAGCCCATATCTACATTAGGTATGAGTAGTATACCAGTAATGACCAGGAAATTGAACATACCAGCCACTCCGTCTTATAATGATCTGCTCCTGACAGCAGCTAACAACAATCTTTTTTGTTGTTCTTAAATACTCACGTAAATACGACCCTATATTTTCAACTGAGTGAAATGTTTTTTGATTTGCTAGTACCATCATCTAAATTTCTTCTTATCAAAGTATTCTGAACAATATTGTGATACAATATGGGACAAAACAAAAGACAAGAAGTATTATTGATGCAGTATATTACATGCAGAGATAGGTGCACGAGGTCGGGTTGTAAGGGAGGATTTTCGCATGTTCCGCTATTCTCACAGGAGTGAGTTCTATCCATTTGAGACAACACAATCTTATGGGCGCATTATTACTATTATCACCCCACTACTTACATTATTATGCGTTATGAGCATTGTTTCATCCCAATTGCTTCATCTCACGCCAGTACAAGCTGACAATGCTAATCAGTCAGCCACGATACCAGGTACGCTCACTCCATTGCTTAAGAGCAGTCAATTTATCGCACACGCTGAGACCCGGCAACAGATCTGGCTCTCTATCGGATTGCGTCCTTACAATAGCGCTGAGCTCCAGCGGACACTGCAAACGCTGCTGCAGACTGCGCCACGTCAACCACGTGTGCCTCTAAACCCGGCCGCGCTGATGCAACGCTTTAGTCCCGCTGAAACTACCTATACAGAGCTAATACGCAGGCTTCAAAATGCTGGCTTTCACGACATCCATACCTATAAACATCGCCTGCTGCTGGACTTCGGCGGCACGATAGGACAGGCAGAACGCTATTTCCATCTACAAATCAACACGTATAAAGCTCCTGATGGTTCTTTATACTATGCCAATAATAAAGCGCCTCAGCTACCTCGGGAGCTGGCCAGCCAGATTGTGAGTATTAACGGCTTGAATAATGCTGCCACCTGGAGACATACAGCGCTAGAAGAACTGGGACAAGCCAGGCCCACCAACAATCATCCTTGCATAGCAAACACAGAGAGACTAGCACCTGAGGCCGGGCTGGCACCCACATACAGCCTTGCAGATCTCTATCGGGCCCACTATACAGGATCCGCCCAGAGCATCGCCCTTTTTGAGCTAGGTTCATCGGCGATAGGTGACCTGCATACTTACGCAAACTGTAATGGTCAACAAAAAACCATGCTTAAGGAGATCGATACCGCTGCCACAGCATCTACTTATGAACCAGCCACGCAAGCCGCAACAATTGATGCGGAAGCCATACTGGGCAATGTGCCACAACTGGATGAGCTTAATATTTATACCACGCATAATGACGAGAAGAGCTACCTCGATCAATGGGCACAGATTGTACAGGATGCGCCAGCAGTGGTTTCTACCAGCTGGGGACTCTGCGAGCAACTGGCACCAGCTCAACTTATCCAACAGGAAGCGATATTTTTTCAGTTCACAGCCATGCAAGGCCAGAGTATCCTGGCGGCCTCTTCTTTTAACTGCCCCCAGACTGGTCTATCCCCATCCAATCAACAAGTTATGGTAAGTGATCCTGCTTCCCAGCCGTTTGTAACTGCAGTCGGTGCTACGGCGCTTACTTTTGAAACTGCCCCTAACACACCCGACACATTACAGACAGCGGGAAAGGCAGATCCCGCCGTAACAATCCCCACCACATCTGGAGGCGTGAGCCAATGGTGGGCAATGCCAGCCTGGCAACGCATTCAAGGTATCCCCAATCAAACGACGGTCCAGCTAGCACAAAAATGTTCACGTACCCAACATGAAAGCTATTGTCGAGAGGTACCTGATGTCGCGATCAATGCCGATACTCATCACGGCTTCTGGGCCTACTGTAGCCCCGGCATATGCGCTATCGGCCATCCCTGGCTCAACATCAACAGAACGGCCGTGGCCGCTCCTCTCTGGGCCTCATTTGTAGCCCTCAGCAATCAATTAGCGCACCAGCACGGTAGCAATAACCTTGGTTTCCTTAATCCGTTCCTCTATCAACTGGCCAACAATCCAACCAACTATGCCAATAGTTTTTATGACATCATTGCCATTGATAACAACAGGTCCAACTCTCCAGGTGTAGGCTATGATCTGGCTTCGGGGCTGGGAGAATATCGAGCCAAAAATCTGGCACAGCAACTACTGGCCCTGACACAACCAGCAGCTAAATGACATCAGATGTCAAGCCATATCGACGCTCAAGCTTCTCATTCATAAACATAACCCGACCGCCTCTCCGGATACATATATAGGAGAGGCGGTCGGGTTATTAAAGTGACAAGAAATGTCAGTTAGCGGGACTCATAAGTGTCAGGGGTAGTTGTATCCGTGCCTGCATAGTCTGAACGTGCAGGTGCAGGTACCGGACCGTTGAACTCTGGAGTCGTGGTATCTGTGCCATAAGCGGCCGAAGTAGCTGTTCTCGGTTTAACGGCTCCTGCATAAACAGTATCATCATCCTGGTAAGTAGACTGCTCATTCTCCAGGCGGCGCTCCTGCTCACGCAGTTCCTCAGGACTCTTTTTAGTGCTGAATGTATCCACAGAACCATAGGCACTCCCTGCCGTTTCATCCTGACCAACCAAAGGATCAGTTGTTCCAGGAGTAGGAGCAGGAAATGCTGCCGCAGCAGGTAAGCCAGGATTGACGGTACCCGCAGGTCCGTTTACACCAGCCAATCCAGCAGGATACACCACGGGTGGTACAGTATCAGCCGCAGGATTGACAATGTTATTTCCGGCATAACTATTCTCTACAGCCGGAGCATCAGCGCGCACATCGGCATCATAGGCACCAGCCTGCCGCAAGATACGCACAGCTTCATCATAACGTCCAGGTGCATTCACCGTCACAAGCGTACGACCCGTATTTAACTGCTCCTCATAATAGCGGGCCTCATGCTCTGGAACGCCCAGGTGCATCAAAGAACCAACAAAGCCACCGGCCAGAGCTCCCAAAGCCGCGCCACCCAGCGTCACAGCAAGGATACCGCCGGCAATAGCGGGCCCAAATCCAGGGATAAGTAACGAGGTAACGGCGCCAATCACCCCACCGATTACACCACCGCTAACAGCACCGGTCGCCGTCGCTGGAACATTACTGGCATCTTCAGTATCGCCAAATGGTGCGGCGGTATTATGATCCCGGCTAATAAAACCAATCTGCTCATCGGTAAAACCAGCACTATGGAGTTGGGATATGGCCTGTTCTGCTAAGGTTTGCTCGGAAAAAACACCTACCGCAGTTGTGCGTTCTGTCGTTGACATACGATTCTCCTCCTCGAGTGACTGAAAAATCCAACCATTACTCATCAATACTAACGTTATTCAAATTTTTTAAATTTACTACGTATATCTCGATTAAAGTGTCTTATCAATATTTTCTACATTAATACCAGTTCAATGCTATCCGGTTTTTACACGGATTATCCCTACTAATGGATGCACCACTCCTGGAGAGAGCTTGCTTGTATGCAGGGAGGTGCAGGAGGGGCGGCGAGCCCTTTCTGCCGGAGTGCGGTGGCAGGCATGCTGGGGGCATGCCAGTCCCCTCTAAATTCTTTGTCCCACACCCGCTGCAGCGGGTGTGGGACAAACACCACTTGCATATTCATAGGTATGCTATGATATAGTATATCTTCTTGCTTTTTTTAAATATATGCATTTTATTTGATTGATTTCATATTAGAAAACAGCTATAACGAGCTGATAAACAACCCTAAAAGGCGCAAAAATGCAGGGACAAGCGAAAAAAATAGACAATCTACACACTTCAAAAGCATTGACACAACACTACACTTAGGAATACTATGTGCAGGATAGCTGATTAGTGCTATGCAATATGCAACGCATTGGACCCATTTTACAAAGTACGTAAAAGGATCACATTATCATGTCACAGATGCAGGATAGTAACCATGGATTGCCCGGTGAATACGATGAAGATGATATAGAGCAGCAGCTCTTAGATGGTCTTTCATTGAGTTCACCGCCTTCGAACCACTCAGGCACCCATGACACAGTATCCCCGGTAAAATTAGACCACGAAGATCCCCCGTGCACTTGAGTAGTGATACCCAGGGAGCACTAGGGCTCTTTGCAGAGGCAGCTCAGGATATGGCCACGGCTTCAGTCGAGCTCAGTCTTGGACGACATTTTGCCTGTGTGGATTTCTGTAATCAGGCAGCAGAGAAGGCAGCACAAGCTGTGAGCTTGCTTCGCTTCGGTCGTCGAACAACCTACGATCATGATTTGCGTGCCCTTGGATCTCAGGTTGGTGCCCCGAACGACATTTTACCCGAGATGGAGCGGCTGACCCCCTTTCATCCCGAAGCATTTTATGCTGACACTCCTCCTGAAGAAGCCGACGAGGTCATCAATGCGGAACAGGCAGGCAGCTATGTACAAAGCGCTCGCAAGATACTACGTTGGGCACGTTCAATTGTACTCAGCGTATAATTGTTATTTTTTCGGGTAAAGGCTATAAAAAAAGCTTTTATCAATACGTTAAGCCCACAACATTTAAGTTGGAGGAAGTTTTCATGACACAACAGATTACCCATTCCGAATTGGACGAGGCAGTTAAACGCTCTCCTCGTAAATGGGTCTACCTCTTTAGCGAGGGCAATGCTAGCATGCGCGAATTGCTGGGCGGCAAAGGCGCAGGTGTGGCAGAAATGACCAACGCCGGGCTCCCCGTACCTCCAGGATTTACTATAACAACAGAAGCATGTAACGGTTACTACGACAATAATCAGCAATTTCCAGATGGTGTCTGGGAACAGGCAAAGGCAGCCCTGGCCGTTGTCGAAAAACAAACAGGCAAGGGTTTCGGCTCAAAAGAAAATCCACTCCTGGTATCGGTTCGCTCAGGCGCCAAATTCTCGATGCCTGGTATGATGGACACAGTTTTGAACCTCGGTATCAACGACGAGACTGTTCAGGGTCTGGTAGCGTTAACAGGTGACGAGCGCTTTGCTTATGACGCCTACCGCCGCTTCATACAGATGTTTAGCAAAATCGTGCTCGATACCAATCCTCAAGACTTTGAGGCAGTGCTGGAACGCTACAAACACGAAGCTGGCGTCCAGACTGATGCAGAAATTCCTGCTGCTGATCTAAAGAAGCTGGTCGCTGAATTTAAGCAGATCGCAGAGCGCGCTTCGGGTCAACCTTTCCCCACCGATGTGTACCAACAGTTGCACAAAGCTATCGAGGCAGTGTTCTCTTCCTGGAACAACAAACGTGCCATCGATTATCGTAACTTCAACAAGATTCCTCACACCCTTGGTACAGGTGTCAACGTCCAGAGCATGGTATTTGGCAATATGGGCAACAATAGCGGTACCGGTGTTGCTTTCACTCGTAACCCTGCCAATGGCGATAAAAAGCTGTATGGCGAGTATTTACTGAACGCCCAGGGTGAAGACGTGGTCGCTGGTATCCGTACGCCATCACCAATCAGCCGCCTGGAGCAGGATCTGCCTGAGGTTTATCAGCAGTTCCAGGAAATTGCTCAGCGCCTGGAGAAACACTATCGCGATATGCAGGACCTGGAGTTCACCGTTGAAAAGGGCAAGCTGTACATGCTGCAGACCCGCTCCGGTAAACGTAACGCTGGTGCTGCGGTCAAGATCGCGGTCGACATGGTTGAAGAGGGTCTGATTACCCTGAAGAAGCGGTCAAACGCGTTGAGCCTTCGCAGGTTTATCAGCTGCTTCTGCCCCGCTTCGACGAAGCCGAGAAGAAACGTGCCGAGCAAGAAGGTCGCCTGCTGGCCAAAGGTCTGAATGCATCCCCAGGTGCCGCCTACGGTAAAGCCATCTTCGACGCTAATCGCGCTGAGGAGCTTGGTAAAGCTGGTACCCCGGTTGTGCTGGTACGTCCAGAGACGAGTCCGGATGACGTGCATGGAATGCTGGTCGCCAAAGGTATCCTGACCGCTCGTGGTGGTGCCACCAGCCATGCCGCCGTAGTTGCCCGTGGATTGGGCCTCCCCTGCGTCGCCGGTTGTGAAGGGATCCGTGTAAGCGAAGAGCAGCATCTCTTCCGCGTCGTCGGTTCCGACACAGTCATCAAAGAGGGTGATGATATCTCGATCGATGGTGCTACTGGTGAAGTGTATGCCGGTATTATCAAGACCGTAGATGCCGATTTCGACAAAGAGACCGATCTGAAGAAATTGTTGGGCTGGGCGGATGGGTTCCGCAAACTAGGTGTCTGGGCGAACGCTGACTACCCACGTGATGCCAGGCGCGCAATCACCTTTGGTGCTCAGGGTATTGGCCTCTGCCGTACCGAGCACATGTTCATGGAGCAGGAGCGTCTGCCAATCGTACAGAAGATGATCCTGGCCAAGAGCAAAGAGGAGCGCCAGGCTGCCCTCGATCAGCTGCTGCCATTCCAGCAGAGCGACTTCAAGGGTATCTTCTCAGCCATGGTTGATCCCAATACCAACGAGGGCTATCCAGTCGTTATCCGTTTGATCGACCCACCACTGCATGAGTTCCTGCCTTCTTACGAGGAGCTGCTCGTCGAGGTAACCCGCCTGGAGACACAGGGTGGCCATGAGGCAGAACTGGAAGAGAAACGTCAACTGTTAGAAGCAGTTGGCTCTATGCGTGAGATGAACCCCATGCTGGGTCTGCGCGGTTGCCGCCTGGGCCTGCTCTTCCCTGAGATCAACGTTATGCAGACCCGTGCCATTCTGGGTGCGGCCGCCGAGCTGGAAAAAGAAGGCAAGATCCTGCATCCGAAGATCATGATCCCTCTGGTTGGCCATGTCAACGAATTGAAAGAGGTCCGCCGTCAGTTAGAGGCTGTGGCAGCGGAGATCACGACAGATGCCGGTAAGCCGATCGACTACAAATTTGGTACGATGATTGAGCTGCCACGCGCAGCCCTGACCGCCGATCAAATTGCTCCAGTTGCCGACTTCTTCAGCTTCGGTACCAACGATCTGACACAGACCACCTTCGGCTATAGCCGCGACGATGCAGAGGGCAAGTTCTTGCTCAAGTACGTCGAGGGTCTGGAAGAGCCCGGCTTGAAAGACAAAGTAAAAATTCTGCCCTCAATCCGTTCCAGACACTGGATCGCGATGGTGTTGGTCAGTTAGTAGCTATGGCGGTAGAAAAAGGTCGCAAGGCCAATCCAGGTATCGAGTTGGGTATCTGCGGTGAACATGGTGGCGATCCTGATAGCATTGAGTTCTGTAACCAGATTGGACTTGATTATGTCAGCTGCTCACCATTCCGCGTTCCTGTTGCTCGCCTGGCAGCCGCACAGGCCGCCCTGTCCCGCACAGAGAAAGATCGCTAAAAGCGCTTTCTCTCACCGGATATAGCAGCAACAAAGCCCGTAAGTACACTTCAAAAAGCGTACTTACGGGCTTCTTCTGTAAATAATCCCTCTCATCTAACCTGAGATCAAAAAATCCTCCTCCATCTTCCGTCTTTTGGATGATCCTTGCCTGGGATTATATCTACTATGCTCTATTAGGAGAGTCCCGAGAGGCTTTTTCGGCTGTGACTCTTATTTCTTACCGGCATCACCACAGGTAAAGCATGCATTCCAGCTTTAATTGTTTCAACAGTGAGGAGAAATAATTATGGATACACCGCGGTTCGCAAACATGCCGAACACGAACATATCGCAGGGTTATACAGCCTCCCCATGGTGGATGGTGATGATGGAAGGTGTAGCGCTGGTCATCGTAGGCTTGTTACTGTTAGTGTCCCCCTCTACGACTACCCTGGTTCTGGTGCGTATTCTGGGTTGGTTCTGGCTGATTGGAGGTATATTAAGCATTGTCAGCATCTTTATCGATAACACACAATGGGGCTGGAAACTGGCCATTGGTGTGCTTGGTTTATTGGCCGGCCTGGTGGTCATCCAACATCCATTGTGGAGCGCAATCATGATCCCAACCTTGATCGTGATCTGTCTGGCCGTACAAGCTTTGATCGTTGGAGCGATAGAACTGATTCAAGGATTTAGCGGTGGAGGCGTGGGGCCGTTCTGTTAGGTATCATCAATATTCTCCTGGGCATCGTCCTTTTATTATCACCATTGTCAGCCGCGATCGTTCTTCCAACAGTTGTGGGCATTTTCGCATTGATCGGTGGCGTCATTGCCCTCTTTGGCGCGTTCCGCTTGCGTAACGAAGCTCAACTCACAACCACACGACCATCGGTCATCTAGTTTTAACATCCTGGCATTTCCCACTAAACTCCTTATAATTTTGAGAGAGTTTAGTGGGAAATTATTATATATTTCAGTAAAAAAAATACGATAGAGTTAACAATAGGGTAATTATACTTATAAAATTCATGAAGAGAAAATGCTGCGCTGGCAGAAAACATTTAAGAGCTTGCTGATCCATGAGTGTCGTGTTACGATATTTATAGGCGTTTTTGTTGTTGTCTTTTGTTGAGAGGATAAAGAAACGTGGAACATTCTCTTTCTCACGCAAAGGAACAGGAGCCCATAGCGCACGCACAACTGCCTCCAAGAAAACATATTCGACGGCTGCGCGTGCTCTCCATTGGGGCGGGAGCTGTTGCGGCCCTTATACTGGTATTGTTAATCGCCCTGGGATCTCGTGGCTTTCACTGGTTCGACGCCGCGCTGATCGGTTATGCGGTGGCGACGATCTTCGCGACTGCCGCCGTGACTTACAAGTATACATTCTGGCTGGCGCGCCCACCCACGGGCCGCTACTGGCGTAGAAGCTGGCAACTCTTCTTATCCTATGCGAATTTCCGCCACTACACGGTGCTGATACCCGCGGCTATCGGCGATCTCTTCGCGCAAACCTTTATCCGCAGACGTGGCCTCTATCGTTGGATCACACACCAATGCATCTTCTGGGGCGTGCTACTCTCATGCATGATTACCTTTCCGCTAACCTTCGGCTGGCTACGCTTTACACAGACCGCGACCGGCCTCTATCGTATCTGGTTCTTTGGGTTCGGCTTATTTGACTTTCCATCACATTCGCTCTTTGGCTTCGCGGTTATCCATGGGCTGGACTTCACGGCTGCCTTACTGTTTATTGGACTGGTGCTGGCCTTTCACCGGCGCTTCCATGACCTGGCGGTGGTAACGGTACAGCGTTTTCGTTTTGATATGGTACCGCTAGCTTTGTTAATGGCTATTGTCGTCACTGGATTGGCGCTGACCGCCGATAGTACCTGGCTAGGTGGTGCCTACTACTGGTATATTTCACTTACCCACGAGACAGTTGTTGTACTCTGGCTCATCTCATTACCATTCGGTAAGTTTTTCCACCTGATCGAGCGACCTGCGACCGTGGGCATCGAGCTCTACTGGCGTACCGGCGAGAGCACAACCCAACAACGTTGTGCGCGCTGCGGCGAGGAATTCGCACCAGCACGTTTCATCCAGGATCTAAAACGCACTCTGTATGAGGTTGGAGAGAATTATAGTCTGGGTGAGAAGCCGTTACCAGCTGTTGATATTGTTAGCCATGAGCCCGCCGTCAAGAGTACACCCGCAATGGAACAGGAGATCAATAAGCTCTGGTGGCAAGACATGTGCCCTTCATGCAAACGTGTTATGCGAGCCCAGGCCAATCTGGCCGCGCTTGGACGCGATGGCAACCAATTTTTATAACCTCGGCCAGTAAGAAGGGAAACAATTATGAGTGTTGATAAAGGAATCTTTCGCCGTCGGCAGCGCCAGCTTGAAGTGTTTGATTATCACACGGGTGAGCCATCGGTGACGCCCTGGAAATCAGATGAGCAGATTGACCGCTATGTGCCAACCCATTGCTGTTACTGCGGCGTGCAGTGCGGTATGTATCTCAAAGTGGCTCGCGGCAAAGTAGTCGGGGTTGAACCGCGCGAGGATTTTCCGCTCAACCACGGTATGTTGTGTCCAAAGGGGTCAACCGCTTATCAGACAGTCAACCATCCCGATCGCCTGACCTATCCACTTATGCGCCGCCATGGAAAAGGCAGTCCACTGGAGCGCGCCAGCTGGGATGAGGTGTTGGATACAATCGCGACGCGTTTTCGTGCCTTGCAGGCTGAATACGGTAAAGATACAGTGGCAATCTATAGTGGCTCTTCAATGACAAACGAAAAATGTTATTTGATGGGTAAATTTGCCCGTGTAGCTGTAGGAACGCGCCACACCGATTACAATGGGCGACTCTGTATGTCCTCAGCCACCGGGGCCAACGAGCGATCCCTGGGCATCGATCGTGCAGCCAATCCCATCAGCGATATGCTGCATGCCGATTGTATCTTTGTAATCGGGGCCAATGTTGGCGAGTGCTTTCCAATTGTGACCAGCTATCTGTGGCAGGCTCGCGACAAAGGCTGCAAACTCATTGTGGCTGATCCCGCCAGACACCGATCGCACGTACAGCGGATGTTTTTCTTCCTTTGCGCTCTGGCACAGATTCCGCGCTGCTCAATGGTATGCTGCATGTAATTATTAAAGAGGGCTTGATTGACGAGAATTTCATTCGTGAGCGCACAGTGGGCTGGGAAGAAACTAAAGCCCTGGTCGAGCAATATCCACCCGAGCGTGTAGCCAGGGTATGTGGCCTGAAACCAGAAGTTATTGTCGAGGCCGCACGCATGTATGGACGCGCCAGAGCAGCATTGATCTATACCGCACGTGGCTTAGAGCACCAGAGCAAGGGGGTCGATAACGGGGTCACAGCGGCAAATCTGGCCCTGGCAACGGGCAACTTTGGCCGCCCCGGTGCGGGCTACGGTACATTGACAGGACAGGGCAATGGACAGGGTGGGCGCGAAATGGGGCAAAAAGCTTCGCAGCTGCCTGGCTGCCGTGAGGTCGACAATCCAGAGGATCGTGCCTATATCAGCTCTGTCTGGGGTATTGAAGAGGCGGATCTGCCACATTCTGGCTATCCCGCGACCTTGATGATCCCCGCGATGCTGCGCAAAGAGTTACGCGCCTGCTTTATGATCTGTTCCAATCCAATGGTTTCACTGCCCGATCAACATACGGTTGAGCGAGCACTGCGCGGCCTCGATCTCTTCGTCGTGACCGATTTCTTCCTCTCTGAAACGGCGGAACTGGCGGATATTGTACTACCCGGAAGTAGCTGGGCTGAAGATGAAGGGACAACCACCAGCCTCGAAGGACGCGTCATTAAATATAACAAAGCAGTCGAGCCTCCAGGAGAAGCCCGGCGTGACTGGGAGATTGTCTGTGACCTGGCACGTCGCCTGGGCAAGGGCCAGTACTTCGACTTTCATTCCACGCGCGATATCTTTAATGAATTGCGCCTCTGTACACGGGGAGCTAAATCGGACTACTGGGGCATCACCTATGAAAAGATCGATGAACAAAACGGGGTGTTCTGGCCCTGTCCGAGTGCCGAACATCCAGGAACCCACGCCTCTATGAGCAGCGCTTTGGCTTCCGGATGGAAAAGCACGCTTTCATCCCATCACCTATGTACCGCCAGCAGAGGAGCCAGACGAAGAATATCCATTGGTGCTTACTACCGGGCGCGTGATTTATCACTATCTGTCCGGCAATCAAACACGGCGCGTGCCATTCCTCAAGGAACAGGCTCCTTATCCCTGGGTGGAGATGCATGAACAGGCTGCGGCTCGCCTGGGCATAGTAGATGGAGATTGGGTAACAGTACGCACAAGACGTGGTGAACTGACCGCACCAGCACTGGTTGTGCGCTCGATCCGACCAGATACATTGTTTATTCCTTACCACTATGGGCGCACGCAGGCGGCCAACCAGCTTACCAATCCTGTCCTGGAACCAATGATGAAAATACCAGAATACAAAGCTTGCGCGGCCTCGGTGATGCGTGCAACACACAAACCTGAATGGGCCAATCAAGAAGATACGCAGGCATTGTTGGAGGCGGGACGGCGGCGGCATGAGCTACCCGCAGCCCAGGCAAAAGCTAATCCAACGTTACGCTAGAGAAAGGGTGATAGTATGGCTCAGCCGATAAAGAGAATTTTTCTAGATCCTTCACGCTGCATTGGCTGCCGTTCGTGTGTAGCGGCGTGTCGCGAGTGCGATACCCACAAAGGCGAAAGCATGATCTATATTGATTATATAGAGCGACAAAATACGGTAGCCTCTTCACCAACGCTGTGCATGCACAGTGAGAATCCATTAGCCCCTGCGCCAGGTCTGTCCCGCCCAGGCTATTCTGGTCAGTCCGATGGAGTGGTACAGTCAGCGGACGAAACGCGTTGTATCTACTGTGAAAATTGTGGCTATGCCTGCCCTTTCGGCATACCCAAGTTTCATCGAGATGGTCACTATATGCAAAAATGCAACCTTTGCTATGACCGCACAAGCCAGGGCAAAGGCCCTATGTGCGCGACGGTCTGTCCGACACAGGCTATTTTCTATGGGACTTATGAGGAGTGGATGGCAGCTGGTCGCGCCCAACAGGGCGCCAAACCAGTTAATACCTTCTATTTCGGACGGCAGCGCGTACAAACGCGCAACTATGTGATTATGCCTGAACAAGAGGATGAACTGGATCTGATGGCGCTGGTTGAGAAAGCCGAGCTCGGCTTACATGCGAACCTTCCAGCAGCGACGGCCAATCAAGATGCCGATACATGGGTCGATGCGGAGACAGCAGGCATTCCACAACGCGAAATCAAACCTTCGCCGTGGACACCACTGCAACCACTCTCTCCAACTCCTACCCCAACACCTGTTCCAGCACAAAGTGAGAGCTAAATTTTTAGTCGCCAGAAGGAGCGAGTAAATGGTAAAAGAAATGGACCAGCCAGCCAGGACGCCCACTGAATCTGCACTACCACCCAGGACTTCCGAAGAGGAATGGCGCAAAGAGTTTCCTTATCCCTGGAATGAGGACGAAATTGTCACGCGACGCGATACATTGCGCTTTCTCCTCGCCGGCTCTGGCGCCCTATTCCTGGCCACCGGTGCGATTGCCATACTTGGCACGCTACCTAAAAATCCCAATCTAAAGGCGATACCTATCGCTAAAGAAGGTGAACTCGCAGAGCATCAATGGAAGGTTTTTAACTATCCCGACGAGTACACGCAGGGAATCCTCATCAATCTACCGGGTCATGGATTGGTCGCCTATAGCGATGTCTGCACACATCTTTCGTGCGCAGTGCTCTATCAAGGTGATGGTAAACTGCACTGTCCTTGCCATGAAGGCTTCTTCGATGCCGCTACAGGTAATGTGCTGGCAGGCCCTCCAACGCGACCATTGCCATTGATACAACTGGCCAGGCAGGATGGCACTATTTATGCTCTAAAGGAGATAGCGCGATGAGTAAAGATAACATCATCCTACCTCAGCATAAAGCCAATCCAGATGATCCACCAGTAAAGCCACCACCACATGGGCCACATGGACCAATGCCAGGGCCAAACTTTCTCGGTCTGGAAGGGCGCATAGCCATTGTACAGGCTCAGGTGTTTCTACTGGCCATGATTATGATCGCGCAACTCTGGCTCATCACAGATGCATTGTATGAACTCCTATCGGGACGTACTGCAATTCTTGGCTGGCTCGCACTTGCCAGTGGCATCATCTTTGTAGTAGCCCTGCTGGTTACTTTCTGGCCAAAACGACGTATTGAAGGGCTTTAACTATCCTGACCGTATTATCTAGCTTGAAAAATGGAGTAAGCATATGGAGCCAGAAATAGATCAACCTGGGGAGATAAGTAACAGTGTTGGCCGCCCCCTCGCTCTAACCGCATAGACGCGGAACATCCCATAGGCGGCGATATGGCGGAAATTCTGCAGGGTCTGTTTATGCGCTTGCGCCTGCCCTGGTTAGAACAGCATCACGCCCGCATTCCTATACTGGCCTTATTCAGCTTTATCAACGGCTGTATCAGTATTGGCTTGATGTCCATACTGGCACTCATCACAAGCTCGCCCCTTATTTTTCCTTCGCTCGGCCCAACAGCTTTTCTCTTCTTCTACACACCACGCGCTCCCAGCGCCTCGCCGCGCAATACAATTATCGGACATACGATCGGCGTGGTGGCAGGCTATTTCAGTCTCCTCGTTACGGGACTCACCACAGCTGGACCCGCCTTGAGTGTAGGGGTAACCTGGCCGCGCGTCATTGCGGCCGCACTCTCACTGGGTCTGACAGCAGGTCTGATGGTACTCCTTAAGTCACCCCATCCACCAGCGGGCGCGACGACATTGATCATCTCGCTGGGCATCCTAACCAGGCCCTGGCAACTATTACTACTGCTGATCGCCGTTGGCTTGCTCACATTGCAGGCAATCGTCATTAACCGACTGGCGGGTATCCCCTATCCGCTCTGGAACCCGCCGAGGGAAGAGCTTGATCATTCTTGATGTACCAACGGCTAAGGCTTCTTATCGACATTGACAGATCCGCTACCAATATTGACGGTGATTTGGGCCTGAGGCGCCGAGCCAACCTGGTTACCACCAAATTCGTTATGGATAGTGCCCGATCCGGTGCTGGCACGGAGTTGAAAGGCCGCGTTATCGGGCAAAGTCACATCGACATCCCCACTATTGGTAGCCATTTTATAGCTTCCTCGGCCATCCATAGAGCCATCAAAGCGTACTGAGCCGCTATCGGTCTTTAAGGTCGTTTGCCCCTGCAAGGCTCCACTTCTAACTATGACATCACCACTCCGCGTAAGTGCCTGGAGCTGCCCCTGCACATTAGTAATATGGATCGAGCCACTACCCGCATCCATAGACATCTGGCCATTGATATTGCGAGCGGTAATGTCGCCGCTCTCGGTATGCACCGTTACAGGTCCCCGGATATCTTCCACGTCCAGGCTACCACTGGATGTATCTACATTTGCTCCACTGATGCCCTGCACAGCAACCGAGCCGTTATTGATCTCCACCTGAAGCAGTGCATTGGCGGGAGCCGTCACATCATAATCCAGATCTTTAAAGGCTGGATCGGTATCGATAGTAATCTTGTCGTGCCCTTGAGCGTCGGTACCCTGATCATACAGGACGCGCGTATCATTGGCATCTGGTCCCTGGTCAGGACTGCCATGCTTACGGGCCACAATCGTCATGGTGCCAGCGGTTCCGGCATGCACATTGACATCACTGCCATGCCCCTTAATAATCAACAGGGCGTGATCTCCCACCTGAAAACTCTTCTTTTCGGGCCCTGGATTGCTGCTGCCGCCAGTGGTATCATGGGACGCGCCGTTGGCGGCCACAAATGTATTATCATTGGTCGCGTAATCGGTTTTGTAAATGCCGATGACCAGTACCAGTAAGATGATCAGTACGACGCCGATCACGGCTAGCCAGAATAATGTTTTTCGCTGCATACGTTTATATACCTGTATTTTTTGATGAGACAGCAATAAATATTACTTCTAGCACGTGCAACCTTTGATCAACGATGCAAAAGGCTTTTAAATATACAATATTTGATTCTAGCGTCGCTTGCCATTTGTTGTACGCACAGCTATACTAAGAAACCATCGAGATAGCCAGGTGATATGATGAAGAAAATACAGTCAGTGGACCTACTAATTGGTACCACTATGAGATAGAGATAGATAGATGAATTCCGAATACGATCTGATTGCTCCTTTTTATGATAGCGAGCACGCCCACTTTGATGAAGATCTGGATATGTATAATAACTTCGCGGAGCTGTGTGGAGGAAAAATCCTTGAACTGGCCTGCGGTAGTGGACGTGTCATGCTCCCGCTAGCCGAGCAGGGTTATGAAGTGACGGGGGTCGATAATTCCAGCAAGATGCTGGAACTGGCCCGTGAAGCGCTCCAGGATGCCGGGGTGAGCGCGCGCTGCACTTTAGTGGAACAGGATATCAGCACGCTGCAACTCAACCAGAAATTCCGGCTGGCAATTATTGCGCTGGGCTCCTTTGCCCACATCACTACCCGCAAGGAGCAGCAAAAGGTGCTGGCAGCCGTGCGGTCGCATATGAGTACCGGCGGCACATTTATCGTAGATATTAGCAATGCCGATGCGCGCTATATGGAGGAGTTGACCGGCCAGGTTCTACACCAGGGTACCTGGCAACATGAGGATGGCAGCTATTTGACCCATTTTGTCAGTCCTGCCTCCGCCACTAAAAAGCATCAACTAGAGCTCACCCATTTCTATGATCGACATCAGCAGGGTGGCAACATACAACGCACTGTTGTCACAACCCATCTGTACCTGTTTGAACGTAGTGAGATGGAACTGTTACTCGAACAGGCAGGTTTTATCGTAAAAGATGTATACGGTGATCATGAACTGGGTCCCTTCTATCTGGAGAGCCCACGTATGATTTTTGTGGCCGAAGCCAGGTAAAATAATATTCAGAGTCGGTAGAGAGAAGGATATCAAAAATGCCGCGTCCCCCTTTACATGAGTGGAACTTAAAAACCGAAGCTGCGATTGCACTACAGAATGAGCTGGCACAACATATCGTGCTGGAAGATCATCTGGGAGAGGTACACTATGTCGCAGGCGTAGATATGGCAATTAATGAGGAACATGAAGCGGCGCGGGCCGCAGTGGTGCTGCTCAGTTATCCGGATCTGGAAATTGTAGAACGACATATCTATGAAGAACCGATTCGGATGCCCTATGTACCGGGCTTACTCTCTTTCCGGGAAGCCCCAAGCGTTATCGGCGCCTTCGAACAATTGCGCCAACGCCCTGATCTTGTCATGGTGGATGGCCAGGGTATCGCCCATCCACGCCGCCTGGGGATTGCCGCCCACCTGGGACTCTGGCTGGAGATCCCGACCATAGGCTGCGCCAAGTCGTTGTTGACCGGTAAATACAATAAAGAGGAACTGGGAGAAGAGGCGGGATCATGGGTCCCTTTGATACATCGCAAAGAGACGATCGGGGCCGTTGTACGCACGCGCACGCGGGTGAATCCGCTGTTTATTTCACCCGGCCACTTGATCAGCCTGGAGACAAGCATTCGCTATGTATTGGCTTGTGGTAAAGGCTATCGTTTACCGGAACCAACCCGCCAGGCTGACAAGCTTTCAAAAGATAACGACTGGGTTGAACCGCCAGCTGAGCAGGGACAACAGATGAAATTATGGCCATAGCTTGCCCTGCCCTCAACTAGCTATCAACTACCCTAAAGCTGTGCAGGATCATGGAACAAGGGCACAGTAAAGTAGAAGGTTGTGCCTTTGTTCACCACGGTATCAAAACCAATGGTGCCACCATGCTGCTCCACAATAAGCTTTGCAATCGACAATCCCAGTCCATAGCCGCCCAATTTGGACTGCTGGCGATGGTTGGATTGATAAAAACGCTCGAAGACATGATGACTATCTTCAACCGGAATCCCATAACCGGTATCCGAGACAGAGATCATTTCAAAATGTTCATCGTGCTGGCGCGCACTGATCGTGACGATACCGCCTGGTGGGGTAAATTTGATAGCATTGGCCACCAGATTATTCAAGACCTGCTTGATACGTTGCGGATCAACATACAACGCAGGAACACCCGGCGCGATATCCAGGCGCAGAGCCACCTCAGCCTTTAGTGCCTGGGGCTGTAAGCTACGCACCACCTGGCGCACCAGGCCCACAGGATGTACCTCTTGCTGCTTGACCTCAAACTGGCCCAGATCGGAGCGCGTCATAAACAGGATATCCTCAACAATCGAGATCAACTGCTGCACTCCTTCTTGAGTATATCCCAGGTACATACGTTGCTCCTCATTCATCTCACCCATATGACCCTGAAGGAGCAGATCAATAAAGCCATGCACCGAGTTTAAAGGTGTACGTAGCTCGTGTGAAACCATAGAAACAAAGTTTGAACGTACCCGATTGGCAACCTTCAAAGCAGACATATCGCGGGCCGCAAAGACGACATAAGAGGTGTCATCGTCTAAAGTGATGGGATTGACACTGGTGGAGACCTCGTACATATGATCGGGGTCTGTTCCCAGAATAAGTTCTTCATTAGGAATTGAACTTTTTCGTTCCAGCGCCTGCACCAGAGGGCAACTAGAGGTTCCACATAAGACCATGCGGTTGAGATTTTTGCAGGCCAGCACTTTGGTACAATGGCTCCTACTTTCAGCAGGCTCATTAAGCGTTGCAACCGCAGCCGGATTCAGATAGGCAATATGAAAATCTTGCCTGAGGACAATAATAGCATCTGAAGTAGTTTGAATAGCAGCATCGATAACCTGATGCCTCCGCTCTGTCAGCGTACTGATCGATACACAATCATCATTCTTATCTATGTGCAATTCAGATGTAGTCGGTGAGAGGATCTCATCCTGCTCTTCGACATGTGCTTGTTTTTGAACACGCTTCCGCAACCTGACCCCAACCTTTCCCCCTATTTCACAACAAACTTATATCCGATACCTCGCACTGAGACAATATATTGAGGCCGATCAGGATCAACCTCCAGTTTCATACGTAAACGACGTATGTATACATCTACGATGTTACTATTATTTTCATTATCATTCCACACATCGGCCAATAATTGGTCTCTATTTACCACCTGACCCGAGCTAGCCATCAAAACCCTTAACACATGCATCTCAGTAGGGGTTAAAGTAATTGGAGCACGTCCCCCCACCACAACTTTTAGCTCGGCCGGAAATAGCTCTATTAAGCCACCGCGGAGACTCTGATTACCCACCTTCCCATTTTTCTTGATCCGCCTCATGACTGCCTGTACCCGGGCCACCAGCTCCTGGTGATTATAAGGTTTGCAGATATAGTCATCCGCACCAATATTAAACCCGTGCAACTTTGCTTCAATCGTATCCTGGGCGGTCATAAAAATAAGTGGAATTTCGTAACCTTCCGAGCGCAACTTTTCTGAAAACTCAAAGCCACTAATATAGGGCATGGTGACATCGAGTATTAGTAAATCCGGTTCACGCTTTTGGATCATTTGCATGGCCCCACGCGGGTTGTCGGCTGTTTCGACCTCGTAGCCCTCTTTGCTGAGGACGAACTGCACCAGCGTGTTCGCAAACCGATCGTCATCAACGACAAGAATGTACACAGTTTTCCCCTCTTCTTGCTTCCTCAGTTTGCCGCGCACCCCCTGTAGATTATCTATCAATCAATGACTACTAGATGGAAATCAACATTATAGAGAACCTACGGGCATCAGGCTTGTCCCGATGAATAGTACCTGCAAAGGTACCTGTA
The DNA here is from genome assembly GCF_003967555.1 of Dictyobacter kobayashii. Taxonomy (GTDB): domain Bacteria; phylum Chloroflexota; class Ktedonobacteria; order Ktedonobacterales; family Ktedonobacteraceae; genus Dictyobacter; species Dictyobacter kobayashii. Next base: position 3,490,913 of record NZ_BIFS01000001.1, on the reverse strand, counting down.
CTGACAGTTTATGTGCATACAAGAACCATTGGCGCATGTAGGGGGGAAACATACACCGCTGGTTCTATTGCGTATTGATACATTATTAATGAGTAATATGTGTGTATGTTACACGCTCAATGCGTGTAGTGTCAAGACGAAGCCTTTAATGCGCGTATTTTTTCCAATTGGATCATCAAGATGGCAACGTCCGCTGGTGTCACACCCTCTACTCTTGAAGCCTGTCCAACGGTACGAGGAAGGGTACGCATGAGCTTCTGACGGGCCTCGGTTCGCAAATGGGGAATTACCTGATAATCGATGGATTCAGGGATGCGCATCTCCTCAAGCCGTCGTGTACGACGAACCAATTGCTCTTGCTTGCGAATGTAGTTTTCGTATTTGACCTGCAGGTCTACCTCTTCAGCCGCTTCCTCCTCCAGGAGTGGTAGCTGGACAGTCCCTTCGATCGCGGTAGGATCTTCGGCCAGGGCAGCACGTTCTTGCTCAACACGTTGCGCCAGTTGTGCTATCTGCTGGTAGCGCACCTCAGGTCGGCGCAACAGTTCACGTGCACTCAACATCTGGCCAAGAGGGGCAATACCAACCTCTTGCGCACAGTTTTCAACCAGGCGCGAAGAAGTAAAGCTCACACCATCCAACCGATCAAGGGCACTTTCAATGGCTGCCCGCTTGTGGACAACCTGGAAATAGCGCTCTTCATCGATCAAGCCCAGGCGAAAAGCATGATCGCTCAGGCGTAGATCCGCACTATCTGGACGCAACAGAAGTCGATGCTCGGCACGCGAGGTATGCAAGCGATAGGGCTCGCTCATTGGCCGTGTCACCAGATCGTCGATCAACACACCGATATAGGCTTCATGGCGTCCCAGCACAAACGCTTCCTCGCCACGAGCAGCCAGGGCAGCATTGATACCAGCCATAATACCCTGAGCCGCCGCCTCCTCATATCCCGAAGTACCATTGATCTGACCGGCCAGGAAGAGTCCTGCTACCGGCTTGGTCTGCATAGTCGGCAACAATTGATCGGGGGACACATAATCATATTCCACCGCGTACCCGACACGCATCATCTCCGCATGCTCCAGACCAGGAATCGAGTGCAACATATCCAGCTGCACATCTTCTGGTAAGCTGGTATTCAGTCCCTGCACATAGATCTCACCGGTACGCCATCCCTCAGGTTCCAGGAAAATCTGGTGCGAAACCTTGTCAGCGAAACGCACGATTTTGTCCTCAATCGAAGGACAATAGCGGGGACCAATGCCCTCAATCACACCTGTATAGAGTGGAGAGCGATGCAAGTTATCGCGGATAACCTGGTGGGTGCGTTCAGTCGTGCGCACCAGGTAGCAAGGCAACTGAGGCCGCCAGCCATGCAGATCCTCATCTGTCACTGGATATATAGGATTGGGGCGTCCACCCGGCAATTGAACATCTTCGTGGGCCGCGCGATCTCGCGAGAAGTAGAGAGGCACACGGCTGCCCGGCTGTAGCTCAGTCTTGCTATAATCAACGGTCCGGGCATCGATACGTGGAGGAGTCCCGGTCTTAAAACGCCGTATCTCCAATCCTAATGCACGCAACGAATCGGAGATCCCCAGAGCTGGACCCTCACCGGCGCGCCCGCCTGGCTGGGTCTTCTCACCTACCACCAATCGACCATTAATAAAGGTACCGGTCGTCAAAACGATCGAAGGAGCCTCATAACGCCAGCCATTATTGGTCACCACGCCGGTCATCACCGGGCGACCATCACTTCCAATGTAGCTAAGCAGTTGTGAAATAGTCGCCTGCTTCAGCTCCAGATTGGGCTGGCTCTCTAACACAAACTTCATCGCCAGGCGGTAAGCCTGTTTATCACACTGAGCACGCAGAGCCTGTACCGCGGGACCTTTACTTGTATTCAGCAGGCGAATCTGTATAAATGTGCGATCGGTATTGCGACCGATCTCACCGCCCAAAGCATCGATCTCTTTGATCAAATGTCCTTTGGCCGGGCCACCCATGGAAGGATTGCAGGGCATCAAAGCCACACTATCCAGATTCATGGTCAGAAGTAGCGTCTTGCGGCCCATGCGTGCACTTGCCAACGCCGCCTCACAGCCGGCGTGACCAGCGCCTACAACAATAACATCGTATCTACCCCGCACCAACTGGTCGGGAAACATATTCTTGCTCTCTGTGCCGTTACTCATAGCGATTTGTACCTGGTTGATTCCTTTATATGAACGATTTTTCACTCCTGCACGATTCGTATTATGCCCTAGATACCTGCCCCCGTCAATATTGGGCACAATAAACTAGTATTTTCTGCTAGAAAACCCAGAAACAAGAAGAAAGGCTTAATTATTCCTTGTGTTATTTGGCAGGTAAAATAGAGTGAAAAGTTATACAGGAAGAGATAAAAAAAACACAAATATCTTCACAAAGGCCAAAATTCGCACCAAAAGTGATTGACGCGCAGGCTGAAGCATGGTACTATCTGTAATACCAAATCCGGGGCGATGGCGGAATGGTAGACGCAGGAGACTTAAAATCTCCCGGCTGAAAGGCTGTGAGGGTTCGAGTCCCTCTCGCCCCACTCTTCTTCTACAAGCACTTCTCAAGCCACTTCACAGCAAACCACTTTCCAGGGCACCAAACCAAAAAACTGGCTTTTTGCGCCATTTTTCCTAAAGTCTCCTGCGCTGAACAAACGACTCTAACGCAGGAGATATTGCGATCTCCTGCGTTAGCAAGCAATAGAAACTCTACAAAACGCTCTACATATATTAGGCCATGAAAGTTCATTGATAAGAAGCGATATCTATATTGCCCTGGCTGATGCATATGCTCAATGCGAAGAGGAACAAGAAGCTCTCAAATGTATCAGATTGGCTCAAGAACATTTTCTCCTCTATCCTGAGCATGATCCCAGCTTCCTTTATGCGGATTGCAGTTTACCAGTCATACATCAATGGGAAGGAAAAATGTACCTGCACCTTGCAGAACACTTCCCCGCTAAAAACTACTACCGGAAAGCGTGGAATGCATTCGATACAGCGGCCAATATCCAGTTACTACACGATAGAGGTATAAGCGAAATAATCATTGACCAGGCTGATGTTGCGCAAGGAATGGGAGAGCTACCTCTATATGTAGATCATCTACGAAGAGGGATAATGTCAGCAGCGACTCTAGGGAGCCAGAGGCGATATAATGAAGCCTACGCAGTTTATCAGAAGGTACCTAAAAAATGGCTATCCGAAAAGCAATTTCTATTGCTAGCTAGGGACATCTTTGGAGGCCAACTTCCAGAAAGCGAGTAAGGGAAATGGTACAGTTTATCGATGTTCGCACAGCAACAGCACAGAAAGAAGATGCTCAAAAGATTGCCAAAGCCCTTGTTGACCAGCGATGCGCCGCGAGCAGCCAGGTATCTGGCCCAATAGAAAGCACATACTGGTGGAAGGGAAAAATGGTAACAGCAGAAGAATGGGTAGTCACGGCGAAAACAAGGTTAGAACTCTACCAGAAAGCAGAAGAATTAATTCGTCAACTCCATCCATATAAGGAACCAGGTATCACCGCTTTCCCAATCGTCGCAGGCAGCCCAAGCTACTTTCAATGGATTTCAGAGGAGACGGCAATGCAGGAAACAGAACCTCCCTTACACAATTCAGCAGATCGCAAAGAGCAAATTATCCGCGAGTTTGATAATGTATATGAGCAGCTGGTAAGAGCTGCTACTGCTGCAGCAAAACGAGGCGTCGAAATTCAAAACGGAGAGTGGGGACCACGTGAGATCCTTGCTCATATCGCCGGGTGGGCCGCCCAGGCCACAACACAACTCCCCCAGGTCATTAAAGGACTACCTCCTATTGCATATGCGAGCAAAGCCCAACATGCTGGGTTAGATGAAGCAGCTAATGACGAATTTATAGCATTGATAGGAAATCAAGCCTTCGAGGATGTATTAAATATAGCTCATAAAACTCACTTAGATTTTGTGTCCATGCTCAGAACCCAGGATAAGAATAATTTTGTTCCAAACCACTACGTTTACGATCGCATGAAGAGAGTCATTGAACACCATCTTCAACATGCCCAGGAATTAGATCAGCTTTGCTATTAGCAACGAGGCAAGAGGTCACAACATAAAGGAGCAGATATAATGGTGAGTTACGAGCTCATGCATGGTGACACGCAGCTTGGTACACTAACACGATATGGTATTGATCAGCCATGGATACTCTGTCATTTCACCGCAAAATTGGCATTCGAAGAATTTCGTCCACTTTTCGAGGCAGAGGATGCAGCAGCGCGCAAGGTGGTAGAGGCGGTAGAGGATGCAGCAACACGCGAGGCGGAAGATGCATATGACAAAATATATGAAGCTATTGAGCACCTCAACTTATATTTAATTGGAAGCGACGGAACAAAGATAGAGTCCATGTTGTTAAGTATTGTTGACGGTGAGGCTTCGTTTCGTTATTGAAAGAAAGATAAAGTGAATAGTAATACCCACGAAGCTGCAGAACAAGGAGATAGGCCTTTATCAAGGGAAGATGTGGAGACGTTACTCCAGCAACTTGAAAGCCCTGAGAAATTGATCCTTATTAATGCAAACTTACAGGAAGCTAACCTCAATAGTTTAAACTTATCAGGTGCCAACTTTAGAGGCGCCAACCTCTACAAGACCAATCTCATTTGTTCCAATCTGAGTGGAGCTGATTTTAGCGGGGCCAATCTGCGCGAGGCTATTTTCATTAGAGCGAACCTTAGCGGAACCAATCTCAGCAATGCTTCTCTCCTAGCAGCCGATTTTATCCAGGCCAACCTAGAGAATGCTGATCTCAGCAATGCTGACCTCGATCTGGCTGACCTCTACAAAGCTAAACTCAGCAACGCCAATCTCAGTGGTGCCAATCTCTGGGGGGTCAATTGCAATGAGGCCTATCTCCATAACGTTAATCTACAAGGGGCTAATCTCCAAGATGCCCAACTCTATAGAGCGTTCCTCTTTCCGGCAAATATCGAGAATGCTGATTTCAGAGACGCAAATCTCAGAGAGTCGCATCTCCCCGGATCAAATCTCAGCACAGTCAACTTTAGTGGTGCAGATCTAAAGGGAGCCTCTTTCTTTCCAGGCATTCTCAGTGGAACGAACCTCAGTAGAGCCGACCTCCGTGGAGCATCCATCTTCCCAGTTGGTCAAGGCGGGAACTATTGGCGTGGAGCCTCTGCTTCTCCAGCTAATCTCAACAGGACCAATCTTAGCGGCGCCAATCTCAGAGAAATCAAACTTCGCGAAGCCGACCTCAGAGAAGCCAATCTCAGCGGTGCTGATCTCAGCGGTGCCGACCTCAGCGGTGCCGACCTAACAGGTACAATAATTAACAATACTGCTGATTAAGTTCTTGAGAATGATATGCCATCAACCCATCAAGGAAAAATAAGAACATCCATCATCCTGTGTTATTATTAATAAAGGCAAACCGAGGAGTGGTACATGCCTGTAAAAATAAGAGAATTAAAAGCAAGGCTTTCTAGATCTGGTTTCTTATGGAGGCCAGGCAAAGGAAGCCATACTGTGTGGACTCATCCTAATCTGCCAGATATTCGAGTTACCCTTTCAGGCAAAGACGGAGACGACGCAGAACGATACCAAATAATACAAGTGAACAATGCGTTGAAAAGATTAGGAGGTTGATGTGTATCCCAATCCAAAGCACTATTCTATGGTTATTCAATGGGATGACGAAGACCAGATCTATGTTGTTTCTGTTCCAGAGTTGCCAGGATGTATGACGCATGGCAAGTCCTACGAGGAGGCAGTACAACAAGGACAAGATGCTATTGAAAGTTGGTTAATGTCAGCTATCGCAGATGGAGCACCGATACCACCACCAAGAATAGTAGCAGCCTAAAAGAAAAAGCATCCGATATACTTAATATTGGGTGCTTTTTCTTTTACTTTAGTACTAAAATATACAAGAAGCGCCTGAATTGACAGTAAGAAAAACTCTTCTGTTAAACAAAATATATCCGCTGAAGTAGCCTGTAGAGCCTATTCTGGCCTTGATAAGGCTATAGATCTTTATAGTAGCGCATTAACGGTAAACCGATATAGCCAGCCTTCTCGTATGATCTTCTCGCAGGCGCATGGCCTGGATCTCCACCCGTTCCTACAACGGCGAGCTTTATCCCACGTTCTTTCATCCTCTCAAACACGAAGGTATTCAACTCGGTCCCAATGCCACGATTTTGATATTCGGGATGGACGGCCAGCAGATCAACTTCCCCTGTTTTGTCTTCATCATTGATTGTGTAGGTGATAAATCCAGCCACGCGCCCATCTACGTTCGCAACATAGACGATGGTCTGCTCGTCACGACAATACTTCTCAACCACTTCTTGCTGCTGCCTTTTCCAATTGGGATACATCAATGCATAGATACGTTCACCCAGTACTTGCTGGAATGAGTCAAACACGGGGGCCCAGGCTAACAGTGATAGCTGAACAATAGGTTCCATATCTTCATCGAACATAAGTCGAATGGATACGCTCATTTTTCTTCTCTTCTTTCTCTAATCTTCCACTAATTGTTTGATACATAGCTGTCAAATGACTTTTGGGTATTCAAGAAAATATGACTTTATCGGGGCGTGTGAATAAGCATGAAGTTGCAAAATATGTGGCAACCTTATGTTCACGTATTTAACTTTTCTATGCTAAGAAGAGGAGAAGTATCAATGTTACTTCCTGGCAAGGCAAATGAGCAGTGTGGCACAGCAAGCTCAAAAAGCTTTTCAACTTCGCATAATGGTCGCCTGGGTATTTTCATGACTATTATAATACTAGTGTGCGCGCTAGGCTTTTTTGCTTTTCAGCAATTAAGCCCATCCCATGCTGCTTACATGCAGCATAAACAGCAGCCTGCTGTGGCAATCACAACTATTAATGGGCTTAAACATATCATGCAAATCGGCAGTACGGCAAATGTACTCGATTTCGCAGGCAAAAAAGCCATGGTCGATCCAAATCCTTACAAGGTCGCGATTACGCCTGTAAATCTGTCTCCAACGTTAAAAGCTGGGGATGTACTTGTCTCGAATATCGGTAATGAGGACAAGGGGACAACAATTATAAAGTTCCCTCCAGATGCTGGCAAAGAACGTGTATTCAATATGCCGGCCGTAAATGGCGTTTCAGGGCCATCCGCTATGGCATTCGACGGTGGCAAGTTGCTGATTGCAAACTCTACTGGCAATAATGTGCTGATGCTTAATGCTAATGGATCTATTTTCCAGACACTGAAAAGCCCATTATTCAATGGACCCTGGGGCATTACAGTCGGGCAAGCCAAAGATAAAGACAACGATAAAATCGCAACCTTCTTTACAAGTAACAAATTTGATGGCAAAATCATGCGCGTCGATATAATGGACCCGAAACATGGTAAACCTGTACGCTTCCAGGTTACACAGATTGGTCAGTTCGCGCTAAGAGGTAAGATTTCAAAGATCGAGCTGTGCTGGCTCCCTGAACTCAAAGTTGGGAGTAAAAAATGGAAAGATGTCCTGCTGGCAATTGATCCTTCAAACAATCGCATTGCCGCCTACCCACATAGTAACAATCTCAAAAGCGTGGTTAAATCTCAAACACTATTCAAAGGCACACCTTTGAATAATCCCGGTGGTATGACCATCAACCCATTAAATGGCGATGCTCTGGTCGTTAACTTGAATGACAATAATCTGGTTGAGATTAATCTCCAGAAAGGTAGCGTAGTTGGCGTAAAACAGATCGATCCCGCCGTTGTTGATGCCCAGGGTAATAATTCAGCCCTCTTTGGTGTTGCAGCAGTTAAAGATCGACAGGGCAATCTCAAGATCTATTTCACCAATGACAATACCAACAGCTTGAATGTGCTAACCAGATAATCCCTCGGTTTCACTTTATTCTCACTGGGAAGATGCCAGATCTGTTGGTCAGATGCATCTTCCCTTTTTGCTATCTGTTTACGATAACACAGCGTTTCAAAAAGTCGGGGACGAAATCGAGATGGTTTTTTGTTATAGTAATTTGATTGCAACGTTTTATTACGTCTATACGATATAGGGAATAGAAATTGTTGTTTACAACGATCCAGATCAAGTAGAAAAAGAGCAGCGAGCAACGCGTTTGTAATCTCAGGGGCTGCAGCCAATCCAGTGTGGGTATTCCCTGTAAGTCAGCTACAGCCCAATGCGGTGGGCCATTTATGACAAAGGCTGTGCTTATAAATGAATAGATATTCATAAAATAGGCACATGGCGGCCATTAGCGGTACGATTTTCTGTGTAATAATGAAATTATTGTCACAAAAACCATCCAAAAAGGCCGTGTAGAAGTACTTTCCCTCTTGCCACCGGGTCCCACTCGTGTTACACTGCAACGAAAGATTACAACTTTTTTAACCGCTGCTCGTACATGAGTACAGAAGACGCAATATATCGTCCTCTTATGATCTGAATCGAGTTATAAGAATAAATGAGCGGTGACAAATGCTAGAATCAACTGTAAACGCTTCAAATATGCTGGGAGGGATCGGGGCTGGCACGATAAAACAACCAGCTCGGAAGACGCGTCGTAGCCAGAATAGCGGGACATTAACAGGTGCAGCGGGTGTACAGGGTATTGCTAATACTAGTGCGACCAGCAACAGAACGAAGACGGGGGCCATTGTGGAGTCGATGAGCGACGCAGCGCTCGTCGAATTAGTACTCGGTGGCGAACAAGACCTCTTCGCAACGCTTGTTGAGCGTTATAAAGATGCTGTGCAAAATCTCGCATATCGTATGCTTGGAAATATTACAGAAGCTGAAGATGTGACCCAGGAAACGTTTGTGCGTGCCTATACACAGCTCGCTACATACAAGTCCGTGCATAAATTCAGCACCTGGTTACTTTCTATTGCGTCGCATCTTGCTATCGACCAGCTGCGAAGGCGACGTTTCCTGGCATTGCCACTCGAAGATGTGCCATTTTTAGAGTGGATTGTCGATGTAGGTGTCAGCCCTGAACAATCAGCGTTACAGGGTGAACAGCAGGACGAGATCCAAACGTATCTGCAACGCCTGCCAGGTAAATACCGGGCGGTCATTGTGTTGCGCTACTGGTATGATTTCTCGTATGAGGAGATCGCCAGCGCCTTAAAATTGACGCCTGCCCTGGTTAAAGCGCGTTTACATCGTGCTCGCGAATTGTTGGCTCGCTATATGCAACAAAAAACTTCCAATGAGGAGGGACCAATCGATGCGCTGCCGCGACGCTAAAGAATGGCTGAGCGCTCAGCGTGATGGCGAAATCGAACCGTCGCACGCCAAAGCTCTCCAGGAGCACCTCACACGATGTGCCTCTTGCCGTGCCTTTGTGCAAGAACAGCGACGCATAGATTCCATGCTTGGTTCACTTAGTACTCGTGTTAACAAACCCGAAACCCCATTGGTACGTCCAGCCAGCATTTCAACCGACCAGATCATGCGAGCAGTCCAGCAACAGAAGCAGATTACCAATCAGCTTGAGGATCTGCGTCAACAGCAGCAGTCACGTATAGCGCAATTGCGCACTGCCGGTGCTGTTAGCGCTGCAGTAGGCCTCCTCACATTGAGCAGCATTCCACTCTTGTTTCTGGTCATGACGATCATCCAAACTGATCTTACACTCAAAACTCTTTCCCTCTTCAATGGTGTCATTGACGAAGGCATTGTGCTGGGTGAATATATCCAAACCGGGCTAACCCTCGTCACTCGCGATAACTTGCTGCTATCCGGGCTTGCGTTCGCGGTGGTCGTCATGATGGGGATGTGGCTTCGCCTGATGCGCTCTCCACAGGAAGCGTAAACAGCGAAGGTCATGGTCAAGCGGTGACCATGATAGGGAGTTCTAGTATGCAAAAGGTCCCTCGAAGACAACGATTCATGTTCTCGCTGCCGGGTCTCGTACTCCTAGCAGCATTCTTGATAAGCGGTGGAGTAGAGGCATTTATAACTGGCGTTCCGACAGCTTCGGCATACGAGACGGGCACTAACCTGCAAGCGCAGGCCGCTCAATCGCAAACCGAGTGCATTGGTGAACAGCGTAAGCCCAGTTTCAGAAGTGCCGTGGTGGTGGGCAAAGGTGAGGTGGTGTGTGGAGATTTGACTTCATTCTGGGGTAACGTCGCCATTCATGGTGAGGTCAAAGGTGATGTGTTAGTCATTGGTGGAAATGTGGTTATCGATGGTGGGGTCGACGGGAACGTGACCCTCTACGGCGGCAACCTCAATTCTTCCCCTGGCGCACACGTTGATGGAGACATTCATGTTTGTGGAGGTCAACGATCCAAAGAAGCCGACTTGCTTCTCCATGGGAGCTACTTTGGCTGCCCCACTGGCGTGGTTGACATGCTGGGAAGTGATGCAGGGATTCAGTTTCGTTTCTGGTATATTGTGACATGGGTATTGTTGGGGATGTTACTTACCACCTTATTGCCAGAACATGTCATGATGGTTCGAACGACGATAAAAAATAAATCGCGACGAAGCCTCGCCCTGGGGCTGCTAAGCGTTCTGCTTGCACCGACTATTTTTACTGTCTTGCTTGCACTTATTATTCCTATCCCGCTGGCGATTCTGGTCGCAGTCGGACTCTTCGCTGCCTGGGCACTAGGAACTGTCGCAATTGGTTGGATTATCGGAGACTGGATCGTGCAACGTATTCTTCCTCATTATGATACACGACTGGTGCAAATTGGGGTTGGCATGGCGGTACTGGCTTTGTTTGGGTCGCTGCCTTACATTGGCTGGTTCGTCAATATTGGAGTCGGGATTCTGGGGGTTGGGGCGGTCTTTTTAAGTCGCTTTGGTACGCGACTCTATGGCCATCCAAAACAACCGCTTTCCTGGTAAAATCAGGCGAAGGCGAACATGAGAGGATGCTCCTACTTATTATGGGCATGATGCCCGGCTATATATCAGTATCCTTCAACATGCGGGACTCCATTGTTGGGGCTATGTAGTAGTAAGAATTGAAAGATACAAAAACGCTGGAAAGATGGGACGGACATCAACGACAATCTCTGTCGTCAGGTGCCGCCGAGGTGAACATGAGCATTGATGTTGAACTTACAGACCTTGCCTACGGAGGAGATGCCGTAGGCCGCTATGAGGGACGCGTACTATTTGTCCCTGGTGGTATTCCAGGGGAGCGGGTGCGTGTTGAGATTGTCGAGGAGAGGCGCGGTCATGCACGCGCAGAGCTCCTGGAGATCCTTCGCCCTGCTCCTGAGCGGGTCGAGCCAGCTTACCCACAGCTTACTGATAGCGGATGCCAATGGCAACATATCGCGTATCCTGCTCAATTGACCTGGAAGGCTCATATTGTGCGGCAGCTACTGGTTCGCATTGGCAAGCAGCCAGACGCACTCGTTCATCCAACAATTGGCATGCCTGCTACCATCCCCCCTGGCATTATCGCAATTATGCTGTATTTACGGTGGGTACTGCGGGCGAAATTGGTTTTAAACTGACCGAGAGTCATGATGTACAGGATTTAGAGGAATGTGGCCTCTTGCACCCTGCATTGGACCAGGTCTATCAACTGGTACGCAGAAAACTGATCGATTATTTTGGTGACACTCTCGGTCAGATGCTACAAAGCGTAACGATCCGCGGCGCCATTGGGGCTGTCAGTAATGCCGCCACAGGCATTGCACCCAATGCGGTCAAAGCGGTTCCGACCTTGCTGATTCTGAATGCGCGTCCAGGCTCGATGATGGAAAATCCCCATCAGCTAGCTCAAGAGTTAATGACAATTGCACCAGGTATCGTGGGCGTCATTATTGAGCGCGTCGGTGGGCGCTATGGACGCGTCTTTGTGGGGCAAGAATTCTTAACGGATGTTGTACTGGGACGACGTTTCCGCATTTCTGCTGATTCATTCTTCCAGGTAAATCCGATCCAGACATCGGTCCTGGTTGAACGGGCGATGGCGGCGCTTGAACCACAACGTCACGAGATAGTGCTGGACGGCTATAGCGGTGTTGGACTCTTCTCCACCTTCCTGGCCTCACAGTGCGCCCGCGTCATCGCGGTTGAATCCCAACCCAGTGCCGTGATGGATGCCCGGGCTGGTTGCGCTTTGAATAATCAGAATAATATTACAGCGCTTGAAGGCACACTGGAACGTATACTCAACCAGTTACATTATCGGCGCGAGCGTATAGATATTGCCCTGGTTGATCCGCCACGCGCTGGCTGTCATCCAAAGGCTCTACAGGCCCTGCAAACCATGGCTCCTCGTGCTATCTGCTACGTCTCGTGTGATCCCAGCACGCTGGCTCGTGATATAGCCACCCTGTGCTCCGGTGGACGCTACCGCCTGGTCTCAGCCCAGCCAGTAGATATGTTTCCCCAAACCTATCACATTGAGAGTGTCGCGCTACTGGTGCGCGTAGGTAAATGGCAATAGACCATTTCAGCATCTAAAGAGCAAGCAAACAGACAGAACAACGCCGCTTTATGTACAAGCGGCGTTGTTCTGTCTGTTTATCTTCCCAATCTACATTGAATCAACCAGCGTAGGTCGCTTACTCAAGACGATCTCGACCTGGCTCCCTTTCTCCATAACGGTACCAGGAGGAGGGTTCTGCTGAATTACCAGGCCCGGTGGAATGTCAGGGCTATCCACCGCTTCACCACGCACAACGATATTCAGGCCATATTCTTTCGCACAGCCCATGGCATCAAAGAGGTCCAGATTCTTTAAATTGGGCGCCCCAACGCGCCGATCGGTCTCCTCCAATTTGGAGACCACGGTGCCAAACCAGGTGTATAAACTTTTCTTCTCCTCATTCTCACGTCGCGCTGCGTCTGCTTTGTCTTTATGCGACTTGATACCCAGCACCTCATCTTGCAATGTAAAGGGATGATCAACGTAGGAGAGAATCACATCTGGATTACTTCCGGGTGTTTCTATATAGACATGTCCCACATCAAAGAAGCGGGCAAGCACACCAGGCACCTGAACTCGAATATCTCGAATACTCTTATATTCTACTTCCAGGCTAGTTTCAAAGAACAGGCCGTAATGGCGCTCGATATCGATAATGCGTCGGTTGGTGAGGATATAAACGTCATCAACGAAGTTGGTATAAATTAGAAAGATAGTGATCAGCAGCCCTAAGAGGACCAGTCCCATAAAAGCCCACCAATATTGCCAGATGGTGTAGGGTATCAGGCCAGTACCGGGCGCAAACAGGGTAATGGGGGCCAATAGCAGCAGCAGCAGAGCTGGCACGGCAATGTTGCGCCAGAGTAGATACTGGGAACGCTGAATATACATGACGGTATATTCGCCTGAGACATAGCGCACATCACAGGGCAAGCGCAAAATGCCACCAAAAGTACGGCGTGGTCCCAGGAAGCGTCCATTCTCTCCTCGAATCGGGGGAAGATCCTCGTCAGCATTTGGCAAGCGGGGAATGTCTTTTCCTTTGGCAAGCGATTTGAGGACCGCCGCCAGCTGGGGATCTTTTGGAAGCGGGGGAGCTGCGGGCTTTGGCTTTTTCGCTTTAATTTCGGTCGATATACCCTGGATGGCATCACGTACGGTTTTGGGTCGAGGCACCTCACGAAGATACAGATCACCACCAGCCAGATAGACATGGACTGTACCAAAGTTAAGCAAATGACCTGGCACCGTGTCGATACCAATTCCTACCTGTTCAACTTTTTCAATCGGGGTCTGTTGCCGCGTGGGCTCTAATAAGCCGCGTGTATTGATAATGCGCCGATCGGTAATGATATAGGTTTCATACCACCAGGCGATCAGGCGTTTGTAGACAAACCAGGCACCGGTGGCAAGGGCGGCCAGAACAGCTACGACCTCCATAATGATCCAGAGAGAGGTCAGGACAGGATATGCGACAGCCGCAAAGGAAACTGCAATGATGGAAGCAACAGAAAGCAATACTGGCCACGCGGGCACAACTAAAAACCACCAGTGCCTGCGCACTACCATCAACACATTCTCACCTGGTTGCTGACCAGGGAATTGCCAGGATCGGTCGGCTCCACGTCTCAACTGCGATACGCTAAAGCGGCGACGCACTGAACGCCAGGGATTTCCCGGAGTTGCGTGGTTGTTTTATTGGGTTTCTCAGCCATTCAGTTACCTCAACGGTCAACACAGTGTAGGCACACTATTCCTCTATTTTCTGGCAGCTTTTCTGCGCGAAGCGATAACCGCCACGACAATAGCGATAATCGCGATAAAGAAAATAATCGCGACATAATTCAAAGGGTCAGGCGATTGGATATCAACAGACACCGTTGAACGGCCACCAATCGTTTTAAAGTAATTACTTAGATATCCCAGCACAAAGGCCCCGGAGATGACCGCGGGCACAATACCTATAAAACGTTCCTGGGGGCTGTATGGTCGAGGGAAAGCCTTATTTCCTATGTAATAGCCCAGCGCCACCATCGCCGCAAAAATTATCAAGGACCAGAAAGGTCCACCCAGGAAATTAGTTACGGATGTAGGTTGTGGTTGACTGGCACCAGCCGCATAGCCAACCACGGCAGGCAAACGACCAATGAAAGATCCAACGGCATTGCTGGTATCTTGATGGACAAGGAATGCTGCCAACAAAATAAAAACTAACGAAACAAGCTCACGCCGCCAACCGCGTTGGAAACCAACGACAATAAAGATCAGGATAGCGACAAAAAAGCACTGTTGTTCTGTGAAAGGTAATAACATATACTCAGAATCTCCCAAGGGTCACCAGTATCGCAGGCGCTACACAACCGGAGAAAGCAACAGCACATAAAATTCCCCGTAAATTCCGTTCCTGCATTTAATCATACCACAGGTTATTTGCAAAACATAGAGTCTTTCAAGGCAAAATCATATGTTTACACACCACACTATTCATAGTAATACCCCGCCTAAAAAATCTACCTACCAGCTAAGAGAAAGCTGCTAAAAACCAAAAAAATTCGTAAAAATGAGCCCAATGTGATATAATAAAGCAGGTAGGATCAAACTTTCTAAGACCCCTCCAAGCAGCTTATATCAATGCTTCAACCCGATATCGCCTTCAGGCTATGTCTTACTTTTTGGTGAGGATGTTTTTATGGAACCCGGCAATGTAAAGCCAGTCAATATCGTTACAGAAATGACAGGAGCCTATCTCGACTACTCAATGAGTGTCATTGTGAGCCGCGCGCTCCCAGACGTTCGAGACGGCCTGAAACCTGTTCATCGTCGTGTGCTCTATGCTATGGACCAGATGGGTCTGCAATCAACAAGGCAATTCCGTAAGTGTGCAGGTACCGTTGGCGAGGTGTTGAAGAGTTACCACCCCATGGCGATGCGGCCGTGTATGCTTCTCTTGTACGTATGGCTCAACCGTGGGCGATGCGCTATCCTCTTGTTCTTGGTCAGGGCAACTTTGGCTCACAAGATGATGATCCAGCCGCCGCTATGCGTTATACCGAGGCCAAAATGGCCGCCATCGCGGATGAGTTACTGAGCGATATTGAAAAAGATACCGTTGATTTTGCTCCCAACTACGATAATCAGACCACCGAACCAGTTGTTATGCCAGCTCGTCTGCCCAATCTGCTCCTCAATGGCTCAACGGGTATTGCCGTTGGTATGGCAACCAATATTCCACCGCACAATCTAACCGAGGTCTGCGATGGCATCACGTACCTGATCGATAATCCTGAGGCTACCACCGAAGAACTGGCACGCATTATTCGCGGCCCGGACTTCCCCACCGGCGGCATTATCCAGGGTCGCGAAGGTATCCGCAATACCTATGCCAATGGCCGTGGTCGCGTGGTGATTCGCGCCCGTACACACGCCGAAGAGACCGAGCGTGGTCGTGTCAGTATTATTGTGACAGAGCTGCCTTACCAGGTTATCAAATCTGATCTGGTAAAGAAGATCGCCGAGCTGGCCCGCGACAAGAAGATTGATGGCATCGCCGAAGTACGCGATGAATCAGATCGCCAGGGCATGCGCATGGTCATCGATCTAAAACGCGACGCCAACATGGATAGCGTGCTCAATGCGCTGTTCAAATATACCGCCATGCAGACGGCTTTCAATACCAATATGCTGGCACTGGTGGATCAACAGCCACAGACACTGACGCTTAAGAAGTTCCTGTACCACTATATCAAACATCGCGAAATTGTGCTGACGCGCCGCACCCGCTTTGAGCTGGCCAAGGCCGAGGCACGCAAACATATCCTTGAGGGCTTAAAGATCGCCCTGGATAATCTGGATGCCGTGATCAGCATCATTCGCTCGTCAAAGTCTGCTTATGAGGATGGCCTGGTCCAACTGCGTGAACAGTTTGGCCTGTCAGAAGAACAGGGCAGGGCTATTCTGGATATGCGTCTGGCCCGCCTGGCTTCCATGGAACGTCAGAAGATCGAGGACGAGCTCAAAGATGTCTTACAGCACATTGAGTACTACCATATGCTGTTGAGCGACATCAATGAGATTCGCAAACTGATCAAAAACGATCTAAAAGATCTGAAAGACAAGTATGGCGATCCACGCCGCACAGAGATTGAGGCAGCCGAGGTCGGAGACTTTAAATACGAGGATCTGATCCCCAATGAGGAAGTGGTTGTCACTCTAACCGACAAAGGTTATATTAAGCGCTTGCCCTCCAACACATATCGTGCACAGCGTCGTGGTGGTCGCGGCGTAACCGGTATGGCGACCCGTGAAGACGATACGGTGCGCCATTTATTGGTCACCCATACCCATGACAGCTTGCTCTTCTTTACCGATCGGGGCCGTGTCTTCCAATTAAAGGTGTACGAGTTGCCCGATGTCAGCCGTACCGCCAAGGGTGAACACCTGATCAATATGATCGCCATCGAGCAGCGTGAACGCGTCACCGCCATCGTCTCGGTACCGAAGGACGTCAGCCGGGATGTACTGATCGTGGCGACCAAAAAGGGTGAAGTCAAAAAGACTTCTATGAGCGAGTTTGAAGTCGTACGTCGCCAGGGCTTGATCGCTATGAACCTGGAAGATGACGATGAACTGATTGGGGCAAAAATGGCGCGCGTTGGAGACGATGTGTTGATCATTACAGCCAAAGGTCAGGCGATTCGCTTCTGCGTCGATGACCTGCGCCTGGCTTCGCGTACCAGCGGCGGCGTCAGAGGTATCCGTTTGGATCAGGGTGATACCGTAGTCTCGTTAAATCTGGTGAAAGAGGATAGTGAGCTGCTGATTGTTACCGAGTATGGCTATGGCAAGCGCACACCGCTAGAGGAATATCCACGCCACAATCGCGGCGGTAGCGGCGTCATCACCTCAAGGGTCTCTGATAAAACCGGACCCGTGGCCACTGCCCGTGTAGTGACAGATCAAGATAGCGATCTCATGATCATCTCCGCCAGCGGCGTTGTCATTCGTACCGATGTCAACGCAATTAAAGTCAGTGGACGTGCTACCCAGGGCGTTATCCTAATGCAGGTTGGCAAGAACGACTCCATTGTCGCGGTAGCCACTACCAATGGCAAAAAATCCTCCGATCAGGAAGATGAGCTCATTGTTGATGGAGAAGGTGAAGCCGTACTCCTCAACGAGGGTGAGGAGCAGGTAGCGGTGATGGCTTCTGTAGATGGTTCTGAACTGGAGGATCAAGACGAAGAGTCAACCTCCACCGATGAGGACTCAGTACAGGACGATCAAGAATAAGTATTATCCACCTGCGCATAAAAATTCCCCACTAGCAAATGCTAGTGGGGAATTTTTATGCACGCATGCACTACTACTCAGACACTGTGCCCGCAGCTACTGACTGTGATGAAGCAATCTGTGTCTGAGCCGCATTTTTAGCTGGCGGCCAGAAACACCAGACAATAATAAAGACTGCAGTGGGTATGCCCAGCATACTGAGATTTAACCAGATGTTCCAGGTCAGTGCCGGTGGCTTTAAAAGCAGTAACATCCAACCAACCATTGTTGTGTAGTAAGAGATGAAGGCCGTCGCTGAAAAAGCCAGGCTAAACGCTAGCAAGGCGCGACTGAAACGGCCCATCCGCGTTGCTGAGAAGCAAAATGGAACCAGGGCCACCATCCAAACCAGATACCAGGAGAAAAACCAGGGCGTTGAGAGCAAAAAGCCCCCAAACGAGGCCAGGGTAACGATCGCAATTGTCCGTGTGTTGGGCGCGCGCCATAGATAAACACAGCCAATGACAATCGGAAGCACCATAGCCAGAATATTGATGATATTCCACAGTGGGCGGCTCTTGAATATGTTTAAGGCCGCAGGTAAGGCATGGCCATTATTATAATTCTTGAAGACGGACAGGATTGAATTGGTTGAATCAGAGGCCGATGGCAAGGTAGTAAAACCACGCACGATATCCTGGAAACTATGGCCAATCCAGAAAGGACCGTAACAGGCCAGTGTAAGCACTACAAAGACAGCCGTCGCAATAACAGCTGACCTCATGGCTCGCTGCCAGACTAGCTTACCATTTTTACTATCAGCTTGTATGGTCGCGATGCCAACAGCCAGTACAAAAACAGGCAACACTGGCGCGGCGCTAAATTTGACCAGCACAGCAGCAGTAAAAGCTACAATCGGTGGCAGGTAGCCACGCCATTGTAAAAAGGTTCCCTTCTGCTGAGCGCGGGCACAAAAATAGAAGCCCAATAAGAGAAACGTAACCATAAAGATGTCATTATGCGCGTTAAATACAGTCTCCATTAGCACTAATGGATTCCAGGCATAGAGGAATGCTCCGAGCAGCACCAGGCGCGGAGAGCGTTTCATGGTCCGCAGGGTAGCGATGATCAAGGCAATATTAATTAAATGGCACAACAGGGCAAAACAGCGAAAAACTATTACCAGACCCAGTTGCGACGAACCGCCAATTAAAGCCAGGAGAGTTCCGACAACCGTCCAGATGGGTCCATAAATAGAAACCACCTTACGCCACTCAGGCTGCAGCCACTGATATACAACATCATGTGGAAACGCGGTCGGCGGAACAAAATAGGGATTGGCATGGTAGAGCGCTAGCAGACGCCCATAGCTTGAGTATGAATAGACATCTGTAGTCATGATAGCGGGTGTGAGCATATAGATAATACTCACAATCAACACACCTGACCAGATCAACCAGAAAAGAGAGGTCTGTGAGCCAGACTTTGCACGCCGATATATAAGCCATGCACAGACACCGTAGGCTGCAAACATCATTCCCAGCAAAAGCAGCATTTCAATAAAGCCGGTTTTATGCATGGTTAAACGCGAATGCACACCACTGGTAAGATCAACAGGAATCCAACGACCGAGCCATGTAATTTTATTGCTTATCCATACACTTGTCTTGAAACCTGATATGTTGTGCAACACGGAATCAAAGAATAAGATGCTTAAAACAAATACGGCAGCTGAGACCAGTATAGGCCATAATGCAGGATTCTTCTGTTGATCAGATGCATTGTCATTTGATAGAGATGAATCTACATTTTTTATAATATTTTCTAACAAGGACTACCGTCTCCTACAAAGACTAATCAGCCAACTCAAAATTATCCTAAAGCGATCCTTACCTAGTTCATAGTGAGCGACTTTGCTCCTCTGCGGATACGTTTCCCTTGACGAACTTGTTGAGCAGACATACGATCTTTTTGGGCTTCTAGCTTGACCAGCGGAAAAGGACGATGAAATTGTTGGTCAAAGGCTTCGGCCCGCTCATCGGTGAGCTCGGCACGACGCTCATAAGAACGAGCCAGGATATCGCGCTTCAATTCTTCTGGTGCATCCGCCAGCAATAAATGGGCTAACGTAAAATCGGGTTTTCCTTGATCCGCATATGCATCCGCGCATGCCAGTCCGTCAACACCTTGCTCCAATTGTTGCCTGGCACGATCAAGAAAAACAGCATTTAATATATTACTATACAATTCATTAAATGAACTGGACATGATTGGGCTCCATAAACACTTACTCACCAGATAACCACATACTTATTGGTATCCAATAAGCGATCATAATAACATATCTCTAATACTACCATACATTCAATGGAACGACAGAAAACAAGTACTCCTGCCTATGCCGGAAGGATACTTCAATTAACATCCTACAAAACGTATAAACGGTGAAGGATTAGAACATTGAGGAAAAGTCAATGGCTACTATATAATCGAACCGTCACGGTATGTGTGGTAATCTGGTCGACAAAATGATACTGCTGATCCAGCCAGTTTTGTGTGTCTTTTACCTTCTGCGCATCACTATCATTAGCAATGCGGCCCGTAATCAGGAAGAAGCGTGCGTGATGTTGCACGAATGCGCTTAAGGCTGCTGGCTGTAATGCCAGGGCTGGATCATTTTGCGGCTGATCGGTACTAAATTTCTCCCATGAAAAAGCGCCAGGCGAATCGCTCGAGAATTGCGTGCCATTGGGATAAGCATGTAAGTAATATTCAACCGCGATCTGGCAACCCTGGGTCGTTGTATTATCATAACAAACCAGTCCATCATCAGGGCGGGCACGAGCCTGTAACCAATGAACCGCGCTATTCCAATCTTCTATCTGAGCATTTTGATAGTAATGCGGAACAACCAGCAATGCCGAGCCGATGAGCGCGCAGATTAGCAGCGCCTGCAATATACGCCAGCGCCAGACGACTACACCCAGCACGGCCAGCAGGCAGAATGGGGGCACCACCACAACCAGATAACGAGTAGAAAAGAGGCGTAGCGAACCCTGCGAAATAACATAACTGATCACAATCGGCAGGATAAACCAGCACAGCAAGATCCAGGCGAACGGCCAGAGGCGCTGCAGTTGCTCAGCCTCCTGTAGCATGCTCAGGCGCTGGACCAGCCGGTTCTGATAGCGTATATTGCGCCTGAGTAAGCCTGCAGCGCAGACGACACCCAGCCCGAGCAAAATACACAGGCCAACCACTAGCAGATAGCGTGTATTACTGCCACTAATAATAGCAAAGAGCGATAAAAGCTCATGCAGGTGAGGTACAAACAGCCAGCCGGTTTTAGAGCCATGTAAACTGACCAGGAACATTGGAATGCTCAAGACACCCATGAGCACCAGGCTACCAATCCATAGCACCGCCTGCTGGCGAATACGGGCACGCCAGCTACCAGAAACGCAGAAGAGACCTACCAGGGCAATACATTGTGCCAGAATCACAAAGGCACTGAAGAGATGAGTGTAGACAGCCAGCACGTTTGCGATCAGGTAAATAATCCACCAGCGTTTCTGCTGTGACTTCTGCTCAATAGCAGTTATCAGAGCCAGCCAGGAGATACAGAGCAGCAACAGTTGTAAAGCGTAGGCGCGCGTTTGTTGGGCATAAATCAATTGTAGATAGTTTGAGGCAAACAGGACAGATCCTACGGCGGCGGCGACCGTGCCCAGGTAACGGCGGGCAAAGAAAAAAAGGATACCAGTACTCAGTGCGGCACAGATGGCGGATGGCAAACGGACCAGCCACTCAACAGGAGCCAGGCCCAACCAGCTGGCAGCACGCAGCCAGAAGTGGAGTAATAGGTAATATAACTCCATATTTGGCTCGGTTCCAAAAATTGTGCGCCAGAGCAAAGGCAAAGGTTGCCGGGCAAGCTCAACTGAGAAGGCTTCATCAAACCAGATACTGGGGCGTCCGAGATAGAGGATATTCAGGGTGAAGCTGAACAGCACCAATAGTATGCATAATAACCAGAGATGGGACGCGGTTAGCGTCCATTTCTGTATGGTTAGCCTGCCGGAGCTGTGCCTGGTGTTGCTGGTTGGTTCTGCAACGCTCTCTTCTTTATCCGTCCTCATATCACGACTTTCCCGCGCCATTTTAAACAATCCTTATAACTATTACAGAGATTATATGCTATTTATTAAACATGCTATCGATGCTATCGATGTGTGCGTGCGCTACGCGCCCGATCTGTTTTTTTATGTGGTTGCAAAGGTGCTGCGCACCTTTGCAACCACACAGAGATATAGGCTTACCTTTTTTCCTCTCTGGGTGCGTACTTTTGCAATCACAGAGATATAGACTTGCTCTTTTTCTCTCGGAATGCGTACCTTTGCAACCACAGAGATATAGGCTACCTTTTTTCCTCTCTGGGTGCGTACCTTTGCAACTATAGAGATATAGGCTACCTTTTTTCCTCTCTGGGTGCGCACCTTTGCAACCACAGAGATATAGACTTGCTCTTTTTCTCTCGGGATGCGCGTACCTTTGCAACCACAGAGATATAGACTTGCTCTTTTTCTCTCGGGATGCGCGTACCTTTGCAACCACAGAGATATAGACTTGCTCTTTTTCTCTCGGGGTGCTCAAAACAGTTGTTTCTGGGGTGCAAAAAATGGGCCAGGGGCCCATTTTTTGCACCCCAGAAACAACTGTTCGGGCGCGTAGCGCACGCATACAAATGAGCCAGGGTTCCTGATGGCCATAGGCATCAGACACACTGCCAGATAAACAATAGGCTCGATACATAAAAACGGACCAGACCCTATACAGTCACCACACAGCCTCCTGAATAAGGCATATATGCTAATTACAAGGAGCATAAAAAAAGCCCTGTACTGATAGAAGAAGGAACTACTAGTCAGGGAACTAATCTGCTATAATAGCGAGAGCTCGTATGTGCGTGGAGGAGAAAGACTTACATTATGCCAGAACAGTATAGAGCCTTACAGGGCTTTAAAGACATTTTACCCGAGGAGCAGCCTTACTGGCGCTTCATTGAAAATACAGCTTCAGAGATAGCCAGTCTCTATGGTTATCAGCGTATCGAGACACCGCTATTAGAAGAGACATCTGTCTTTCGCCGCACCTCGGGCGAGGGTACCGATATCGTTGAACATGAGATGTATAGCTTCGACGACCGGGCCGATAAAGAGGGGCGCAGGCAAAATATTTCGCTCCGCCCCGAAGGGACCGCCAGCGTGGTACGCGCATATCTGGAACATGGCATGTTTAAGATGGCCCAACCAGTCAAACTCTATTACATGAGTATGCCGATGTTTCGCCGTGAGCGTCCACAGGCAGGACGGCTGCGCGAACATCACCAGTTTGGCTGTGAGGCACTTGGCGAGAGCGATCCCGCCATCGATGCCGAATTGATCGGAATGCTCTATCAGATCTATACCAACCTGGGTCTGAAAAATATTCGCGTCAATGTCAACAGTATCGGGGATCACAACTGTCGCCCACAATATATAGAAAAGCTCAAGGCCTATTACGAGCCGTTGTTAGCCGAGTGCTGCAATGATTGTCAGACCCGCTTTAGCAAGAATCCATTGCGCTTGCTCGACTGCAAAAATCCACAGGATCAAGCAAAAATTGCGGCCGCCCCCAGGATTACCGATAATCTCTGTGAGCCCTGTCAGGAACACTTCGATACGGTCAAACGCTACCTGGCGTTTTATGATGTGCCATTCGAGATTGATACCTTAATTGTGCGTGGCCTGGACTACTATACCCGTACCGTGTTTGAATTCACATCAGAGATCGATAAGGTAGCCTTAAACGGCGGTGGTCGTTATGATGGGATGGCCGAGATCTTCGGCGGCCCACACACGCCTGGCATTGGCTTTGGAGTAGGTATTGAACGTGTCATACTGGAACTCAAACGCCAGGGCATTGTGCCGCCCCAGAGGCGAAACCGCGCGCCTTTGTGGCCTACTTTGGGAAGAGCCAGGAAATGAAGGATGCCGCAGCCAAAATCACAGCAGAACTACGCCAGGCGGGTCTTAAGGCCTCTACCAGCTATGGTGAGCGCAGCAATAAGGCTCAGATGAAGCAGGCCAATGCCTCAGGGGCTGCTTACTCCATCATCATTGGTGAGGATGAGCTGGCTAACGGCACGGTCTCCGTCAAAAACATGCAGCCCGGACCAGAACAGACCGACAACAAGCAGGTGCAGGTAAAACGCGAAGAGTTGATCGCCTATCTGACCGAGCAACATTAGCAATACTAGGTGCCTGACATAATCAAGCGCTATGTGAAACAAAAAACTGGGCGCCAGGACGGAAAAAATGCCGTCCTGGCGCCCAGTTTTTTTATGTAGCTTTAGTTAGTGGGTTGTCGGTGGGCGTGGCTCGGTCTCATCTTCATCCTCCTCAGTAACAGTAAAGGGAGGGACTTCAATGGGTACTCGATAACCACCACTATAGGTGTTCGCAGTAGTATCCGACTGTTGATTATTATCCAGCTGTACAGGTGCGCGCAGATCACTTGTAATCGCCTTCACTAAACGCTCAACACGATCCCAGCGAGCCGGGAAACGATCGGAATAGAATTTTTCATTGCCCTCAGTATCATAGATGTATAAAACATAATCTTGATCGGAAAAGCGATAGCGCAAAGTGGTATAGGGAATCCGTACCAGCTCAACCACCTGCAAGGTAGGGCGTGGGAAAGACTGCGGGTCCAGGCCAGGCTTGTCAACAACTTTCCGCTCAGAATCCACCAACTCTACAGTTGCACGCCAGACGTCATAGGGCACCATATCGGGAGCCGCATCCAGGTGCAGAGCTTCATTGATTTCAGAGCTATAGACGAGGTCGCCTTGCGCCCTTTCCAATTGCAGAGCCGGAATCACACTCTCACCGATAAAACGTGCCTGTGAGCGAAGATCAAAGCGGCGTGTGATCTCACGATGTCGCACGACCTTGCCTGTGCCGCCACAATTGGCGCAGAGAGACATCTTAGCACCCTGGCAGGTGTTACAGACACGCTTGCCATTACCACAGCTACAATTGACCTCTCCATTCACACAATCTGGACAGGGAACAGTGGGGCCCTTGCCAGCGGGATCGGTATCCACCGGATTGGGAATCGGTACACCTTGCTGACGAATAGATTCAAAAACGTCGGAAAATTTGTTGCCAACTGAACTGGCCATATTCTCAGCCTGCTTCTTAAAGAATGGCTTCTTCTCGCCCGGCGTCCAGTCGGAAATGTAGCCGCGACCCCGGCAGGTGGTGCAACGTTTCTTGGTGCGCCCCTTACACTCAGGACAAACGATCCAGCCGCGTCCATTACAACCCGAACAGAGCACATGCCCGGTACTGTTACAAGATGTGCAGGATACAACCTCATCCATACCCTCCAGGCGCGTACGCGTGGTAGGTGCTTTTAAGCCCGTAACCTCAGCGAGTTCATAGTCCCAGACTGGAAGGAGTGGACGTGGACGATTCACCGAACGACCAGTATATGGCTCACTGACGATCTCCAGCGCCCGCGTCTCCCAACGTGTCTCCAGCGAAATCTCCCAGATCTCATCAAAGCTGGTAGAGATAATGTCCATGTAAGTTCCAAGCTCACGGGCCACACGCCAGTTCTCATTGCTCCATCCATTCACCAGTTGACGGAGACGCTGCTCTTCGACACTGGAGGCCTGAGGTGGAGTAGGAGGAGGAGACTGTACCTGCTGCCAGTAATCACCTGCTTTATCTATGACACGCTTAAAGCGCACCTGGGCCTCGCTGGCTCCCTGGACAACCACACGCTTTATCTCTCTCAACTGTTTATCTATGTCTTCCTGACTTGGTCCACCAGTTGTATTATTTGGATCTTGATCCCATTGATCACCCATGTGAAATTTGCCTCCCCTGTACTCAAGAGAATATCTTACAATGAAGAAGACGTCCTGCGTCATTTCAGGACAATCATCAATGATTATTTCACTATTATGTACGTGAGACGGATATGAGGGTTGTAAGAGAGAGCGATTTTAAGCTGGCAAGGCCATCCTACTCAAGAGAGTATTGAAGGACCTCGCCAGACTTTTCAGCAACTGACCTGCTGAGCTTTTGGTGCTATTAGAGGAGTGGCACAATTTCGTTTTGAATGGGGACCCCGGTAACTTCAGCATCGTGCTCTAGAATCAACAGATCTACTTCACTGCGAATGCCGAATTCAGGCAGATAGATGCCTGGCTCAATTGAATTGCAGGTATAGGGAAGTAAGGTGCGCTCATCTTGCGTCTCAAAGTTATCAATATTGGCACCATTTCCATGCAAGACTGATCCAATACTATGTCCGGTACGATGCACAAAATAATCACCATAGCCAGCCTTAACGATAACATTGCGCGTTACATCATCTACCTCACGGCCCTCAACCGAGCCCCCAGCGGCCAGGCGGGCACGGACAAAGGCGATACCGCTATCGCGGGCACTACGTACCACCTCAAAAACC
This sequence comes from Dictyobacter kobayashii, assembly GCF_003967555.1. Classification (GTDB taxonomy): domain Bacteria; phylum Chloroflexota; class Ktedonobacteria; order Ktedonobacterales; family Ktedonobacteraceae; genus Dictyobacter; species Dictyobacter kobayashii. Next base: position 3,464,662 of record NZ_BIFS01000001.1, on the reverse strand, counting down.
TCACGCTGGCGAGCAGGAATCTCATCACGTGTACCGGCAAAGGCCACCCAGGTATAGTCACCGAAGACGGCATCGGGACGCGGCAATCTGGCCCAAAAATCGAACAGCACTAGATCGCCACGCCGAATGGGGCTATGTTGCAGGGCGGTTGGCTCATAATGAGGATTACCACTATTGGCATTAACCGCCACAATCGGCATCTCATCCTCTGGCAATTCCAGACCGGCCTGCTGGATCAAAGCAACAAAGCGTTGCTGGACCTCAAATTCATTGAGTGCTCGCCCTTCACGGAGATCTGCCCCAAGCTGCGCAAACAGGATATCCTTGGCAGCAATTAGTAAGCGTCCAGCTTCACGATGGCTATAAATCTGCTCCTCACTGAGTTGAGCGATGAAACGCTGGGCCAGATTGGCGGAGGTCACTACCTCAACATCAAATGAGCGCACCAGCTCGATCGTGCCAGCATCCACCCGAGAAACATAAGGGATAGCATTGAGGGGCGAATATTCCATCGCAATAGTGGCATGCGCAGGCAAGATATCCCGTAAACGTGCATGCATTTCTTGCCAGGTTCTAAAAAGAACACGCTCGCCAGGCAGAGAACTCAAAATATGGGGCTCTACCGCACTGATAAGGGCAATGGGATCTCCTTGAGCAGGGACAAAATAAAACCAGCGCCGGGTATACATCGCATCCACCGGGATTTGTAATACCTGGTAAGCAATAGGATTTGACTTGCGAAAATCATAGAAAAGCCAGCCATCCAACTTTGCTTCTTGTAAAACCTGTTGGATCTTTTTAATATTCATCAGACAACCTCTCTACAAAGTATATTTCGATTCATCCGCACTATCACTATATCACCTCCCCCAAAAATACCTGGAGTATTCTATTTAGATCAGTGAGACGATTTTTAATAGTGATGCATTTGTATTAACGCAAGGTAAAATATATTAACCCTGACTAACCACCAGTAATATACCCTATATTAGCTCACAGCGTTGTCAGCTCCTTCATGCATGTATTATTGGTATACATCATTTATACTATATCAGATATGCTAATTCTCTATCCCGATTGGCATGAGTATAATGAAAAGAGATAGAAAAAGGATGACAACACCTGCGCCTGAAGAGAATGATCAGACAAAGCCTGATGTGCCTGAAACGCCCCCGTTATCAGCGCAACTACCAGCCTCTGAAAAAAAAGAGCAGGAAGCCCGGCTGGTTGGAGACACGTCGTCGTTAACAAATAAGCTTTCAGAGGCATCGACAGTCATTTTACCAGCGGTCTCCACTACTACTGCTGTCATCGAAACGGCTGATATTACACAACAATCAACCCAAACCATCGGCACACTCCCAGGCCCGGAACAAACCACTCATGTAGTCCAACCAGGCCCCCCAAAAACGCTGCCTAAAGTGCTAAAGGTACTGCTACTGGTGCTATGCATATTACTCGTGCTAGGAGGAGGCACCGCTAGTGCTGGCTATTATTACTACAGAACAAGGATTCAGAAACCACTAACGCAAATAATTCGCCCGGTGGCCCGTTCAAAACAAGAGCCGACCCCTTTACCAACCACGACAACATCGACTTCCAGCAACCTGATAACAGGCAAATCCTGGAATATTTTACTACTTGGCAGCGACAATGATCAAAAATATGTCTTCCCCAACGTCTTGACCCAGGTCATGATGGTGGTGCATGTCGACACCGTCCACAATACAGTTACGATGGTCTCAATTCCCCGTGATTCCTGGGTCTCGGTATCAGATGGAATGGGGATGCACAAAATTGATCAGGCCTTCTCATTAGGTGTGCAAGAGACGGGAAAGTTTGAAGATGGGGTACGTGTGGCGCGGCAAACGGTCGAACAGGACTACGGTATCCATATCGATCGCTATGCCTGGGTCGGGCTGGATGGTTTTGCCAAAGTTATTGATACATTACACGGCATCGATATCAACGTCGAGCATCCAGTCGTTGATGATAGCTATCCTAACGATATTGGTGCTGGCAGTGATCCTAATGATCACAATGCCTACAAACGCCTCAACCTGGCACCGGGACCCCAACATCTCAACGGGCAGGAAGCCCTGGAGTATGTACGTTCACGCCACTCAGACCTGGTGGGCGATATTGGACGCACCGAGCGTCAGCAGCAAGTGCTGGAGGCCCTCAAACTGAAACTAAACGTTACAACACTGCTCCAAAATTTTTCATCGCTACTAAACGATCTTTCCGGAAGTGTCTATACCGATTTTAATGAAGACGAGATGCTGGCCTTTGCCAATTATGGCCGTACCCTCCTCAATAAACCGATCGAGCATGTAACCTTAGGTACTGGCCAGGGAGCAGAGGATTATGGTGACCTGGCAACCATTTACGATCCTTCAGTCGGGTCCGATCAGGATGTGGTTATTCCACATTGTGACACCATCCAGCCAACTATTAATCGCATCTTCGATCTGGGAAATGCCCAGGGTTGTCGTGTCAACGGCTAGTACAAGAAAAGGGAAAGCATAAGGCTGTGATACAATAGACACAGCAAAGCAAGCAGTAGAAAAAAGGAGCTACTTTGATCGAACAACAGTATGAGAATGTCCACTACTTGCAGTTTAGTCACTATAGCGCTTTTCCTGAATTGATTCATGGTGTGTTCACGCGCAACGGTGGTGTGAGTGAAGCGCCATACAACAGCTTAAATACATCCGCTCCCCCACGTGGAGGCGGAGATACCTTTCCAAATGTGATTCACAATCGGCAACTGGCCTTACAAGCCCTGCAACTCACAGGAGCGCCCAGTGCGACTCTGTGGCAAGTGCATGGGGCGGACGTGCTGACCATGGATCTAGCCAATGAGTGGCGTACCGACTGGGCCAATATGTCCTATTATGAGCATGCCTGGACCCCAGCCGCCATCAGGCAGGGAGATGCCCTGATCGCGCAGGAGCGAGGGGTGGCCCTGGCCCTCTCATTCGCCGATTGCGTGCCGATTACTTTTTATGATCCAGTCCAGCATGTAATGGGGATCGCCCATGGGGGATGGCGCGGAACGGCACGCGGCATTGTCATAGCAACGGTAGAAGCCATGCAAAAGCAATTTGGCTGTCAGCCAGCAGATATTTACGCCGGCATCGCACCCGCTATTGGCCCTTGCTGCTACGAGGTTTCAAAAGAAGTACAGGATCTCTTTTTAGGGCAACAAGAGTTTACAGACATGCCCACCAATCCGGCCTATCGAGAAAGCATTCAGGCATCAGCTCGCTTCTCAACCGTCCAACTCCCCACTGGACCCAGCCTGCGCCTTGATCTGCACGAAACGAACAGGCAACAACTGTTGCTGGCTGGTTTGAGCGCTGAACATATTGAGGTCATGCCTATCTGCACCAGTTGCCATACAGAACAATTTTTCTCTCATCGCAAAGAAAAAGGCAAGACAGGGAGATTTGTGGTGATCATGGCACTGAAAGCTGACGCTGAGTAGTGTAAGGCACTCTAACAGATCTCACACGCCTCAAAAATGGCATAAAAAAGATGCTAGTAAGGTGGTCACATACCTGACTAGCACCATTGATGGGCATTATGGGTACGAGTGGTCCCATATACATCATACCTGACAGGCAAAATACAGCGATCAATCTATTTTGCGCTTAAACAGCATGAAGCTCTCCTGACGCCAGCCAGGAGAGCTTCATTGATCCTATAGTGGAAGATTTCCATGCTTCTTAGGAGGATTAGTATCGCGTTTATTTTTCAACATCTCTAAAGCGCTGATCAATTTAACACGCGTATAGCGTGGCTCAATAATCTCATCAATATAACCGCGGCTGGCAGAGATATAAGGATTAGCGAACTTGGCATTATATTCTGCAATCAACTCTTTACGGCGTGCTTCAGGATCGTCCGCCCGCTCAATTTCGTCTTTGAACAGGATATTAACCGCTCCCTCGGCGCCCATAACGGCAATCTCAGCCGTTGGCCAGGCATAATTGATATCACCACGAATATGTTTGCTACTCATCACATCATAGGCGCCACCATAGGCCTTGCGGGTAATGACGGTGATTTTGGGGACAGTCGCTTCGCAATAAGCATAGAGCAATTTGGCACCATGCCGAATAATACCATTATGCTCCTGTCCAACGCCCGGCAAAAAGCCAGGGACATCTTCCAGGGTAATAATAGGCACATTAAAACAATCGCAAAAACGCACAAAACGAGCGGCCTTATCCGAGGCATTAATATCCAGCACACCAGCCAGCACACGCGGCTGCTGAGCCACAATTCCAACCGAACGGCCATTCAAGCGTGCAAAACCAACAATGATATTTTGAGCGAATAGCTCCTGCACCTCAAAGAAATCTCCATCATCGACGATATGATGAATAACCTCTTTCATATCATAGGGCTTTCCCGGATTATCAGGGATAATCTGGTTAAGCTCATCAATAACCCGGTTAGCAGTATCCTGAGGCGTCACAAAAGGCGGATCATCGACATTGTTGGAAGGAAGATAGCTTAAAAGGCGGCGAATCATCCCCAGACATTCAGGCTCGCCAGGACTGGCAAAGTGGGCCACGCCACTCATGCTATTGTGCACGCGTGCTCCACCCAGGTCTTCAAATGAGACATCCTCATGGGTGACCGCCTTCAAGACATTGGGGCCCGTCACAAACATATAGCTGGTCTCTTCGACCATAAAAATAAAATCAGTGATAGCAGGCGAGTAGACAGCACCGCCCGCGCAAGGTCCCATAATCGCGGAAATCTGCGGCACCACGCCAGAGGCCAATGTATTACGCAAGAAAATATCGGCATAAGCCCCCAGGCTTACCACACCTTCTTGAATACGTGCACCACCAGAATCGTTTAAACCAATCACAGGTGCTCCATTGCGCGTCGCCAGATCCATAACTTTACAGATCTTTTCAGCATGGGCCTCAGATAGAGAGCCACCAAAGACCGTAAAATCCTGGGAAAACACATAGACGAGGCGGCCATCGATCTTGCCATAGCCTGTAACTACGCCATCGCCAGGAATTTTCTGGTCATCCAGCCCGAAATCGCTGGCGCGATGGGTCACAAACATATCCAACTCATTAAAGCTCTCAGGATCTAATAAGAGATCCAGACGCTCACGAGCGGTCAGCTTACCTTTCTTATGTTGCGCGGCAATTCGCTTCTCGCCGCCTCCGCGCAATGCCTCGGCCTGTAGTGTCTGCAACTCAGAGATCTTCTCTTGTGTGCTTTTCAGTGCCGACGTCTCCTGTGAACTTCGTTCTCCCGTAGTCATCTTCAACTCATCTCCATTGATCATACATACTGCAATGCTATTAATTGAATGGTATAACCACGAAGCAAATAAGCAACGTGTCACTATTAGAACGAGGGGGAAGAGCATAGGGAACACAAACAAGAAAGGCCGCACGAGATTAGCGCAACAAACGCAACCTCAATGCGGCCCATCCAATTGTGTACACTAGCTCGAACGCCAGGGTCCTGCGTCAGAGATACTTACAAATGCTGGCAACGCAGAGAAATTATGCCGGGAGCGAAATGATTCGCCTTTTGCAAATACTCCTGCTCATTTGCCTCGATCATCAACTTGTGCATGACCACAACATCGCCATCTGGTAGCGGCTCAGCCGGCTGTAAGCATAACTCCATTACTGCGCAGCCACGTTCGTATACCTTTACTAACCCCCCGCCGCCAGGAATTCGATACACCCGGTTATCTATTGTGGGACTTGGCACTTCAAGGTAACCAAACTTGATCAATTGCTGATATTGATTTTCAGAGAGCATCTCGCGCATAAGTGCTTTCGCCCGACTCTCGGCAGAGAGGTGCTCACTCACCGACTCACGCAACCGACCGACACTTCCATCAGGGGACTGCGATAGGTAATAAATCGCGAGTAGGAGAAACAGCAACCAGATACCGAGGAATAAACTCAGCGTCTCCAACATAGCGAATTACACTCCTCACCCACCCACAACACGAGGTACGAGGACAATTTGCTCGGCGGTACGATCAAACTTGTCGATACGCTCTACAGTTTTACCTGGCTCTACTTTGAAGGCAGTGGCTCCCTTTTTGCGCTCATCCGTAAAAATGCGCTCAGCCTCTCGAATAGCCGCTACAGCTTCTGAATCCTGGGCTTCCACTTTCTGTGCATCCCAGATAATGCGATCGTCGCCGCGGCGGGACATGACCCGTAGCATACCCACAGTCTTGTCTCCTTCTCTTGTACAAAAGCCTACACATTACCGAGCCTCATTCCTGGCTTCTCAACAGCAAGGAACATATTGGAATAATTTGAGCATAGCACGCATTCATAAGCGCGTCAAGGGCAAAGTATTAAGCAGGCATAAATATAGCTGAGTAAATGTACAGATCAAGGAACACGCTGCTGGAGGCATCAGGTGGTTTTTCTTAATTTAACAGGCACGGTAAAAGACAGGTAAAGGTGCTGCCCTGGCCGGGTGTGCTTGCTACAGTCACAGTACCGTCATGTAGCTCTACAATCATTTTGACAATCGCCAGGCCCAGCCCCTGTCCTCCCGCACGCCCAATGCCCTCATTTGGAGCCTGAAAAAAGCGCTCAAAGATACGCTGCTGAAACTCGGGGGCGATCCCGCAACCTGTATCCTGCACCTGCAACTGTAACATGGGGTGTGGCTCATCATCCGGCTGCTGGGACGCAGACAGCCCGTTCTCAACCTCAGCCAGAGCAGCTGAAACCACGACCTCACCACCCTCAGGCGTAAAGTGCAGGGCATTGTTGATGAGATTGCGCAGGACCTGCTGCAAACGTACAGCATCTGCATAGAGCCGGGGAAGTTGGGGAGAAATGTTTAAATGGATCTGAATCCCATTATCTAGAGCCGTCAATTCTAGCTCTTCAACAGCGTTCTCAATCACTTCAGATAAGTGGATGAGCTCACGATTCAGCCGCATCTGACCTGCATCGGCGCGCGAGATCAATAACAGGTCCTCTAACAAGGCATAGAGATTCTCACTACCCGCCCGGGCACGCTGGGCGAACTCACGCTGCTCGCTCGTTAATTCGCCTCCGGCCTCAGCCAACAAGAGTTCCAGATAGCCATTAATAGCATTGAGAGGGGAGCGTAGTTCATGGGTAATCATCGATAGAAATTTCGCCCTGCTCCGCGTAGCATCGCGCACCGCCGTCATATCACGCGCAATCACCAGGCAGACAGGAGCATCTTGTAAAGCAACCGGTGTCACACTCAAACCCAGCAAACGTGAGCTCCCCTGAACCGTAATATCCACTTCAGCATAATCTAATGACTGCTCATGGTGTAAGGCATGCTCAATCATACAGCCCTTCAAGCAACAGGCTGGTTTCACTTCAGCGGTACAGCCAAAGACCTCAGCACACTGGCGCTCTACCAGTTGGGCAGCATCTAAAGCAAACATACGGCTAAAGGCTGGATTGGCCTCAATAAAGCGTCGTTGCTTGCCGAGGATGGCAATCCCATCTGAACTGGCCTGTAAGATGGTGCGCTCTAATTGTCCCGCGATACGCTGATTGGTGCTGGCTTGCTGAATACTGACCAGCGAGAGTGCCGCCTGATCAGCGAAAGCACTCAAGATGCGCACAGCCTGCTCGTCGAAGGTTCCAGGCTCAGCCCGCGCAATAGCTAAGGTACCAATACAGATATCATCATAGATCAATGGAACAATGAGGAGAGAACGTCCAAAGAAGCCAGGCAGCTCATGCGCGCGGCTATCCTGTTCGGCATCAGCGATAGCCATAGGCTGGCGCTGCAGCATCACCTGAGCGGGCAGACTATCTGGATAGTTAAAAGGATGTTGGATAGCCGTGTGGTCGCTGGTATAAGTCAACAAGGTGGTATGCGAGGGATGCACGAGCGCGACAATACAGTGGGCAGGGGAAAAAAGTGCGTTCACATTCTGCACAACTTTGCGTAGTGCGGATACCACATCTGGAACACTAACATCAAAAGAGGGAACGTTTTGAAAAAATTCATGATCATGTGAAGATGTCACAGGTAAGGTCATCGGCGCTCTCTTTTACTTCTTTGTTTATAAAGCACAAGGTATATCGGTGTTTATGCCATAAATTAAGATAAACGAGTGAGACATATGCCAGCACCCCTCCCCTACCAGCTTTCTTCATATCTCAAGACAACACAAATATATCTTTCTATATCGGCAAAACAGGTAGTTCATATCAAACTTTAAGTCAAAGTATACCACGTTGATCAGAGCCATTGGTAGATCGCCCTTACTAACGAGCTATACACATCCGGACAAGTGCGTCAGATCCGGACAAATGCTTTATCAAGGGCTGAATAAGGACTAGACCTGGCTCTGACTCAAACGATTTGTCACCAGAGTCGGTTGCTCTTCAACCGGCGAGAGAGGTAAGGTAAAAGAGATACAGGCGCCAGCCCCAGGGATATTTTCAGCCCAGACGGTACCGCCGTGTACAGAGACAATCGCCTGTACAATGGATAGGCCAAGACCGCTGCCACCGGTTTTTGACTGCCGGGCATTGTCAGCCCGGTAAAAACGCTCAAAGATACGGGGAAGCGCTTCCTCAGGAATACCATCCCCGGTATCCGTAACTGAGATAACCGCCATATTCGCATGTTGACGGGCCGAGATGGTTACAGTGCCACCAGCGGGAGTATAGTGCAGGGAATTATTGCAGAGATTGGCAAAGATACGTGTTAACATATCCTGATCAGCTTGAACAGATGGAAAACTATAAGAAATAGCATTGACAGGTTCAACCTGGTGGCGCTCAAACTCGGTCGCCAGCACGGCAAAAGTTTCATCTACCAGCGCAGCCAGGCGCAACCCTTTCATCTTAGGTTGCAAAGCGCCAGCTTCTACCTTCGCCATCACATGCAAATCCTGTACCAGGCGGCGCAGACGCAAGGTCTCACGCACAATAATACGCCCGGTCGCTTCATAATCTTCATGACTCTGATTAATACCATCTACCAATGCCTCACCCAAACCGGCAATAGCGGTTAATGGAGTGGCCAGATCGTGTGTGATATTCATAATCAGTTCCCGGCGCCATACTTCCTGACGCCGTAGCTCATCCACATCTTTCTTGAGCTGGATAGCCATATCATTAAAAGTATGCGCCAATTCACCCAACTCACCAGGACCATCTACGCTTACCTGGGCATCATAATCGCCAGAGGCAATAATTTTTGAAGCCGCCGTCAATTTTGCCAGGGGACGCGTGATCGTCCGGGCATAGAACATAGCCAGGGCAGCCACCAGCAGAGCAATGATAGGAGTAGCGACCAGCACAGAAAGGCCAACCGTGGTCACAAAACCAGGCACAGCATTAGAAAAAGGCGTTACAATGACAACCCCGATGATCTGGTTGGTATTAGATGCGTGATCGCTCACCTCTATCGGTTCCACAAAAAAAGGAAGCGAGTTATCGACAGGAGTTTGACGTCCAAAGACACCTCCCTTACCGTAACCTTTCAAGGCACTCACAACAGCATTCTTCAGCGTAGTTTGATCCGCACTGAGGTGCGCGGTATCAGATATATTGAGCAGCGATTGAATAACCGCAAAAGCACTTCCACGTGTGATACCCGATGGAGAGACAAGTCTTCCCTGGGGAGTTAAAAATAGATACAGGTGTTCAGTGTCCTGATCGCTTTGTCTATGTGCGACATTGGAGACCTCCTTAATCGAGGTTGCGAATGCTGTCGCAGGGGTACTGACAGCTTTTTTCAAACGGGCACTGGCTCCAACACCACCATTTTCCTCAACCAGAGCGCGATTGTGTTCGTAGACAATACTTACACTTTGAGCTTTTCCCTGCGCCAGAGCACTCAAGCGCGACTGTTGATCAACATTATAATAATAGCCAATTACCAGAATAGCTGTCAGCGCCAATAAACCTGCTGAAAGCAACGCTACTATCATCGAGCTTAAGGCCAGGCGCCAGCGAATATTTTGCCACCAGGGTACACGCATGTCTACTATTCCTTTATGAATTTGCAGTTGAACGCGCTTTCGCTTCAAAGCGATATCCGACACGCCAGACCGTCTTGATATAACGCTGCTGAGGATCGAGCTCTATCTTTTTACGTAGCGAACTGATATGTACATCTATTGTATGTCCATCACCAAGATAGTCATAGCCCCAGACCTTATTCATCAATACTTCACGCGTAAAAACCCGGTCAGGTGAGCGGGCTAATAGCGCCAGTAAGTCAAATTCAGTTGGGGTCAAGGCTACTTCACTGCCCTGGACCTCAACGCGGCGCGCCAGCAAATCAATATCCAGGTTAGGAAAATGTAAAGAAGCCTCGCTATCAGACTTTGCGGGCTCCGCGGCTTTAGCGCTTGGCGTTTCAGGGGGCTCCTGATTACCGACCCGGCGCAAGATCGCACGCACACGACTGACTAACTCCCGAGGACTAAACGGTTTAACCAGGTAATCATCCGCCCCGATCTCCAAACCGGCGATCCGATCATCTTCATCACCCCGGGCCGTCAACATCAAAATTGGCGTTTTCGACCAGGCTCTAATGCGGCGGCAGACCTCAAAACCATCAATCGCGGGCAACATTATATCCAAAACCACCAGATCTGGATGTTCGCGCGCATGAAGAGCCAGGCCGTCAGCCCCGTCCCTGGCCACTACTACTTCGTATCCTGCATCTTTTAAGTATAAATTGATCAGGTGAATAATACCTTCTTCATCCTCGATCACAAGAATTTTTTGGGCCATAGACTGTACTCCTCGGAAATATGGATCATATTAATTTCATAGTAGCATATTGCACAGTGAAAAACATGGCCATTCTCATACAAAAAAAAATCTTGATCAATTCTTGAATATTGCAAGAGTTATCCTGGATCTTTCAGCGCTATGATAAAAGGGTCCTGATGGGCAAGGAGAAAAAAGACAGTCTCATGAGTAGTATCAAAAGCAAATAGGTAATTCTAAAAACTTTAGATAAAGGAGTCAATACAAATGAAAGATTTTTTCAAACATAAAAAAATTATTATTGCTGGCCTGGCAGGGGCGGTACTGATGTTAGCCGTGCTTGCTGGTGCGCTTTTTGTCAGCCCTATGTTTGCCTCAGCCGCATCTAATCCAGCCACCCCAACAGCGACGGCTGCCAAAAAGGGGACTGGATACTGTGCGCAGTTTAATCAGGATCTCGCCAAGCGTCTGAATATCTCAGCCGATACGCTGCAACAGGACCGCAAGGGTGCCGCCAGCGATGCTATCGATCAGCTGGTGAAAGACGGCAAATTAAAACAGGCTCAGGCTGATAAGCTCAAACAGCGCATCGCTAAGAGCAATAGCCTTGATTGCCTGAACTTACCAAAGACCAACCAGGCTCGTATCGCTGCATTCTTAAAGAAATACGGCCAGGATGCCTATCAGCAGTTGGCGCAGGGCCTGCATATGACCCCAACCCAGCTCACACTGCAGCTGAAAAATGGAAAAAAGTTGACCGCTATTGCCAAAGCCCAGAACGTCTCTAGCAACAACTTACAGACGCTGATAAACAATACCGTCAGCTCCACATTGAAGAAAGCCGTCAGCGCCGGAGATTTGACTCAGAAGCGTGCTGATGCGATCACAAGCTATATCCAAAAGCATCCACTGTTTGTACAAAGGGTGTTAACAGCTGTAGCTAAAAAAGCACAGGCCGAATAAATTAACTGTTCGTGCCGCCTGGCTGCCGACGGCACGAACATTCTAAATAAGAAGAGATTAAGAGTACGGTTTCCATCCTCCACACAAAAGATTACCATCTCTTATATTCCCAACAATAAGATTACCTCTATCCTCCGATAGCATCCCACACCCCATTTTTACTCAACTGAAGCGTGGGGCTTTTTCATGTTCGTCCAGAGATCACGAGCAAGCCATAAGATGGATATTCTTTCAGGTGTAGAGTGTGTTTGGTGGGCGGCCGCGGCCGCCCACCAAACACACTCTACACTCCCAACCCGGCGCCGCAGGCGCCAGGGAGGACCATGAAAAAGCCATGACTGAAGCATATTAGAGCTTGTCCCCCACTGACATATTGTGTAGGATATAAAATAATATATCGCTTGCTTACTGGTACAGATCTAATTGGAACTTGTAGCGGTTTTCACGTTCAATTTTCATAAGTATGCTTTTTTTGCCGTAACCTATTTGGGGAAAGGGAACGTATTCAGTGGATGTCAGCTCACTTTTTGGCCTGTTGGCAGTTTTCGCGCTCGTGGCAGCCAATGGTTTCTTTGTAGCAGGCGAGTTTGCACTGGTCAAAATTCGCACGACGCGGGTCGCCCAGTTAGTGGCTGAAGGAAATGCGAAAGCAAAGGTGGTTGAAAAAGAGGTCCAACATCTGGATACCTTTATTGCGGCCACGCAGCTAGGCATTACCCTGGCGAGTCTGGCATTAGGCTGGATCGGTGAACCATCACTTGCGCATCTGGTTGAGCCACTCTTTCTCTGGATTGGAGGCACAACAGCGGTAGCGCTTTCCCATACCCTGGCGGTGGCCATTAGCTTTATCTTAATCACGATCTTCCATATCGTGCTGGGCGAACTAGTGCCAAAATCAATCGCGCTCCAGCGCAGTGAAGGGACCGCCTTATTTGTGGCCGGACCACTCTATCTATTTGCGCAGGTACTACGCCCATTTATCACTTTAATGAATGGGATTGGCAACTTTTTCGTGCGTTTACTTGGCCTGGAAGCTACCAGCGCCCATACCTCCGTACATTCGGTTGAAGAACTGGAAATGCTGGTCGCCCAGAGTCGCGAAGCCGGTCTGTTGCAACAGCAAGAAGAGCTATTACTGCGCCACGTGTTTAATTTCAGCGATAAGACGGCTCAGCAGGTTATGGTTCCACGCAGCGAGGTGGTCGCGGTTCCGATTACTATTTCCCGCGAAGCCTTGATACAAACATTCTCGCGCGAAAACTACACCCGCATCCCGGTTTATGAGGATACCCTGGATAACGTCATCGGATTGATCCACATTAAAGATATTTTCCAGGCCCATTCAAGTCAACAGGGTCAGAAATCCAACCTGCGCTCCATGCTACGACCTGTACTCTATGTTACAGAGACGTCTTCCCTGGACGTAATCCTGGCCCAGATGCGTAGTAGACGTATCCATATGGCTATTGTCATCGATGAATATGGGTCAACGGCAGGTATCATCACCCTCGAAGATATCATCGAAGAACTGGTTGGTGAGGTACAAGACGAATTTGATACCAGTGATCGAGGGGTACGCCACGAAATTGAAGTATTACCCGATGGTTCAATCTCGGTTGATGGCTTAATAGCGATCTCTAGCTTTGCCGAACAATTTGGCGGTAGCGAGGCAGAACTTGAAAATATACATGCCAATACGCTGGCGGGCTACATTTTCGAAACCCTGGATCGTCTACCAAAGATTGGAGATACGGTTCCTTTTGGTACCTACCTGCTACGGGTTGAAGAGATGGATGGACGACGTATTGCCCGTGTTAAAGTGATTAAGGCCAAACCAGAGCCAAACACAACCACTGGATCACATCTTACGCTGGTTAAAGAGCAACCTCAGCCACCAGATGAAAAAACATAAAACAAATCAGTAAGCTCGTCTTATACATCAATCTAAGACAGAATTACTATACATTTGCTGTATTTAAATATATATGCTAGGATGCAAAAAACTCTTCTTTTTCATAATATGTAAGGGTTTTCATTATAAAAACAAGCATTTGCACATGGGAATGGATATGTTGAGAAGGGGTCGCAATGTCTTACCAGCAGCAGCCAACGTCAATCATCACGCGTAAAGCGCGTGTATGGCCAGAGATTCCAGCCGATACAATTACACTACCATCACCTCCGACACTACCAAATCCGCCACAAGCCTCTATCCTGATCTCGATTTTTTTTAGCCTGGCCGGGATGGCGGTCTATGGATATGTCTTTACCCACTTGAATACAGGGGCATCCAGCGTTTTCATTATCCCGTTTATCGCTATCAGCGGCTTAATGGCGGCCAGTACCTTGATCACGTTTCTAGGCCAGCTTATCAGTACGCGCTGGCGCAGTAAATATATCCTACGTCGCTACCACGAACAATTACAGGACGCAGAGAAACAACTGAAGCTCTTGCATTGGCGTGAGCGCCAGGCATATATGGAGCTCGATCCTCCATTAGCACGTTTCGAATACACATCAGAGGTTTATAAGCATCTGGATGTCAAGCCGCTACTGCAATATCCATACAATGAACAGAATATGAGTCTATGGGCTCGCAGAGCTGAAGATCCAGACTTCATGAGCGTGCGCATTGGTATTGAGAGACGTCCAGCCAGCTATACGATACGCGATTCTCAACGGGATGGCCGTATTGCGCTGCCAACGCGCCTGGATAGCTATCATGACTACGCAAAATCTCTGTTCGAAGCATATGCACATGTGTATGTGCCGTTGCGCGTTGATCTGCGCAATCAGAGTCCACTTTCGATTGTCGGACCCACGCATAAAGTTATATTAGGCCGTGAATTGATGCACTCTATTGTTAGCCATGTAGCCTATCATCACTCACCAGAAGATGTGCGCATCATTATTCTGGCACCCCATTCACAGGAAGTGGCCTGGCAGTGGATCAGTATTATTCCTCATACGTTACGCTATGACGCCCGGCAATCCAGCACTTCAGTGGAGGAGATGCCCCAGGAGCATACCTGCGCGATTGGCACGGCGGCAGTGATGGATCAGTTACCCGCTATTTCGCGCGAACTGGGACGGCGCGAAATGCTGCTGGGAGATAACCGCCAGCTACAAAAGAGTCCTTTATTGCCGCACATTTTAATTGTGGTGGATACCTTTGATGCGCCCGGAGACCTGGATCAGCCAACACAGGCATTGCCAGCAATGGTAATACCACCTTCACATCCGACGCAGTATCGCCGCCCGCGTCTCTCTGTCTCACCGCTCAAACGACCAGAAATGGCGCTGGCCTTGAGTCGAGGTCGCCAATTAGGTGTCTCAGTACTCTGTCTATGTACTAACCAATCCCAGATGCCACAAACCAGTCAGCTACTTATTGATCTGGATGAGGAACGGCCACCAAAAGTTCTGCTCCCGGATAATGAAGAGGAAGAGGCCACCAGCACCAGACGCTCCAATAAAAAACGCAAACAGGAGAAGCCGGACGAAACACGCCTGATCAGTGGTATCCAGGCGCGGGTGCGCAATTTAAATGAGAAACCCCAGCCAGCGAGACACTGCCTGCAGCTCGACTCAGCAGGACTGGAAGATCTACGCTCCTTTGCGCTTCGCCTCCAATCCCTGCGCGCACTGACCACCAAACAGTTGGAAATGCGTACCCAGGTAGACCTGCGCACACTTTTTGATCCTCCACTAGATCTTAACGCTTATGATCCATTTACACTGTGGAATGATCCTCTTTTCCGCACACCACGGCCACTGCTGCGCATTCCTATTGGTCTAAAAATTGGCGATGAAGTACAGTATCTCGACCTCCTTAAGGATGGTCCGCATGGACTCTTGATCGGTCAGACAGGCTCAGGTAAAAGCGAGCTTCTACAGTCTATTATCCTATCGCTAGCGTTTGTACATAGGCCAACCGAAGTAAATTTTTTGCTGATTGATTATAAAGCAGGGTTGGCGCTCGAACCTTTCTGCCATCTGCCGCATACCATCGGCTTTCTCTCCAATGTCTCTTCACCAGCACTGATCCAACGCTTTATTACCATGCTGCGGGTAGAAGCGGCAAGGCGACAAATCTTGCTGAAAGAAGGGAAAACGGCCCCCAGCCTGGTCATCATCATTGATGAATTCGCAGAGATGGCCAAGCGCACAGAGTCAGTGCTAGATGAGTTCTTTACTATCACACGGGTAGGACGCGAGCTCGGTATGCATTTGCTGCTGGCTGCCCAGCGACCTGAAGGCATCATCGGCAGCAGGGTTAGAGATTATGTTCAATATCGTTTATGCCTGCGTTGTGCTTCACCCGAAGATAGTCGCGAAGTGCTACGGCGCACAGATGCAGCCGACCTGCCCGCCAGCATTCCAGGTCGTGGCTACTTGCTGCACGGGGACAATCAGTTAGATCTTTTCCAATCGGCCCGCGTAACCATGCCAATCATCCAGGATCAGATGGCCAATGGGCAAGCGCAATTAAATTCGCTGCTCTCATTACCATTCAAGGGGAAGTAGAAGATGATGCAGACACCTGTAATCTACAAAACACCACCCACCACTGTCATTCGGCCGCATATGTTATTTGAAGCGGCCATTGAACGCATTAGCGCTGCCTATTCAAAGGAGAACGCCAAACAGGATGGTATCTATTACTGGCCCGACCCTCTGCCAACGCCAACCTATGAGCGACCAGACCCGCTGATCCTATTTTCTCCTGAAGATGAGGATCACAATCACGCAGAAATGGAACAGGTACAGGTAAAGGAATATCAAGCCATTATCCCAATGACCAGGGGCGAAGTATTGGAACGTAGGAGCCGCGAAAATATCAAACCATCAATGCAGATACCGCTTGGTTTAATCGACAAGCCAGAAGAACAGGTACGCGATACATTTCTGGTGGATCTGCATGGGGCAGCAGGCGCGCTGACAGGAGGGCCGCTATTGGTTGCGGGAGCGCAACATAGCGGCAAAGCAACGGTCCTGCAGACGATGCTACTCTGGTTAACCACCCGTTTCCTACCCGGACAGTTACGTTGCGCGGTCATAGATCCTTTTGGCGAACTGGACCAATTCCATGGGCTTCCACATTTCTATAATGCTAATGGCGACCTACTATGGACAGATGGAGGTACAGAGGAACAATTAACACACTTCATTAATAATATTACGACAGAGTTACAGCGACGCCGCGAGGCATTCCCCAATCAGCACTGGAATACCCATACACTCTCACAGCTCTGGTCGCAGGGGATCACGCACCCGCAATTTTTACTCATCATCAGTAATTATCAGTCCTTTGCCGAGCGCATATCCGCCTCCATGGCCCTGAAGAAACTGGCCATGACTATCATAGAATCGCGTACGGCAGGCAACTACCTGGTCATCACCACGTCGGAAACTGGCTCGCGTTACATCCCGCCGGAGATTATGAGCAAATGCAGCACAAAAATTGGTCTTGCCTTGAACGATCAACAGCGCAATGAACTCTTTGGCAGGACACCCTTTATCCCCGAAGCCATCTCGGGTCGTGGATTGATCATTACACCTGAACGTAAAGTACATCAGGTCCAGCTGGCATTGCCAACCACGGGTAAGAGTGAAAGCCTGCGCGACGAACATCTAAAAAATGAGCTAGCCAGGACAATCCATTAGCCTCTGTTCAGCCCCATAGATGAGAGCAGTGCGACTATGGGGCTGAACATTCACATGCCCCCAGCATGCCAGTCCCCATTAAATCCCCTCCTCCCTCCCACCGCAGGCGGGATACATGAGGTATGTTATACCCCACAAAAAAGTAAAAGATCATAAGGGCGCAGGCACTTCTTGTCGCCAGCTGACCAGGCGAACAGCAAGCTTAATGGGTTGTATTAAGCAAGATACGAAGCTCATCAATCTGGGTATCCGCCAGCGTAGCGATTCTTTCGAGGGAACGCGAACAGAGCTGCAAATCATTGCTTAAACACGTCAGGGCTACTATCCACTCAGCGAAGTGAGCTTCAAAATTTGCGACACTGGTACCCCCAAAAGTATGGTGAAGGTTATTGTTGAGTGATTGAAGCCGGATCAATTCCTGTGACAACACCACATAAATGTTATGGGCATTATGAGCAGCCTCGTGGAGTTTATGAGGCTCGATACCTATGGCAATCATAAGAACAATCTCCCTCGGGAAACAATCATTTTTTTATTCTGCATGAGTTACAACCAGTTATCAAATGGAACGCAGCTAAAAGCCTGTATATCAAAAACAAAAATGCATCCACAAAGAGCTCCCGGATACGGGACAAGTCAGAACACATCCCATCGCCATACCAGGAAGATTCTTTGTAAATGCATTAAT
Source organism: Dictyobacter kobayashii (assembly GCF_003967555.1). Classification (GTDB taxonomy): domain Bacteria; phylum Chloroflexota; class Ktedonobacteria; order Ktedonobacterales; family Ktedonobacteraceae; genus Dictyobacter; species Dictyobacter kobayashii. The sequence goes on along the minus strand of NZ_BIFS01000001.1, from coordinate 3,446,596 downwards.
CACAAAGTTAGATGTTGAAGGCCCCAAAAACACGTAACTATCTTTCAATAGAGTAGCTCATTCCTGGAACTTAACCATCGTGATGCCATAACGGTTAAGTTTATATCAGGATTTGATTAAGTTTATACTGGAATTTGATTCAAAGTAGAAGTCTGGGATTCAACAGTATTGTAGAGTGTGTTCAGGGCTGATTGAGCCGTATCAATCTTCGAGATAAGGCCAGCGAGATCACTGGTCCAATTGCTTAAATGCGCATCAAAGGTTGAAGCGGTTGAACCTGTTAAGGCTGCGCTGGCCAACCCAGCCAGGCTGCTGATAGCACTGCTCTGTCCATCAAGAGCACCGCGGATATTGGTGATGCTTTGCACAAGCGAGTAAAGCTGATCTACGTCAATAGTATTAGCCATGGTTCAATTTCTCCTTTAAGTTGATTATTATTAGCAATAAACTAGTATTTGTGCTACGTAAAAGACTGTAATCTCATATACAGCTTTTTTTGTATCTCCTACTGAAAATGAGTATAACACTGCCATTGATGAGAGTCAATACAAAATTCTAGCAATTATAGCATCTTTAATATATTTTAATTATATTATATTGACATAATAATATTAACTAGACATAATACTAAAAGTCTCAGTAAATCCGAGCAAAACAACTAGAGATGTGTCTTATATCTTGTATATCATCAATGTATTTTATTTAATATTTGACATGAAAATACATACACCTTACAGCCTCAAATGTGTATTTCTTACCCAGCAAAAACTTTTATACAATGATAAAATGTTCTCAAAAATAGTTAGTGAGAGCGTCACACCCCAAGGATGTAGAAGTGAAATTACATATTCATATGAGCCCTGCTGATACCCTGGCGGCACAGCCCGGGGTTGAGGATGTTTATATCGTCATCGACCTGATAAGAGCCACTACAGCCATCACAACTATGTTTGATCAAGGCGCAAAGCGCGTCTTTGCCGCTGATACGGTTGAGCAAGCCAGGAAGGCTGCTCAGTTAAAACCAGGACGCCTGCTATGTGGAGAGCGCAATGCTCAGGCACTCCCAGATTTCGATTATGGGAATTCGCCCGCACAATTCGCACAGAGTGACCTCAGCAACCAGGAATTAATTCTCACTACAACTAATGGCACCCGTGCCTTCTACGCCTGTCCTGAACAGAGTATACGCCTGGCAGGTTGTTTCTATAATGCCCGAGCAGTCACTGCGTGTGCCCTGCGTTACGCACGCAAGCAGCACAGCAATATTTCAATCGTCTGTGCCGCCGAGAACGGCTTTTTTGCCCTGGATGACGCTGTCTGCGCAGGATATCTGGCACAGGAGATCCAGCATCAGCAACCCGATATTAACTGTCATGAAAGCGTTACAGCGGCCAGGGGACTCTACCAGCTCTATCCTCCATCCATCCTGCCATCCCATTGCCATTCGGCCCAACAGGTAATTGCCGCCGGAATTGGCGATGATATCGATTTCTGTATGCGACAAAATGCCAGCGACAGTATCGCCCAGATCGTGGGGAAAGAGCACGAAACAGGACTCTTAATTCTAGAGCGTATCGCAAACGATCCAGGATGAGATCAAAAAAAACGGCAAAAGACGAAATCCACCCGCATACTCCATCCTTTGGAGGAACGCTCACTTCAGTAGTTCATGCTATGCTCTCTGAAAAAGGTGGACTTATTTTTAGAGCAAAAGATCAGGGTCATGTAATTAAAAGCAACAGGCAGACAATTACAGGAGTCCAGTTCATGAGGATACAGGATGAACAGAAAGTGCAGCAATGTGCACTCGCGAACATAGAGGCTTCTTTAACCCTTGCGACAGCAGGAACGCTCTGTGTGTATGCTGGTTCAAGCCGCATACGGGCTGGCATCAATCTCATCGTAGAGTCTACAGTAGTGGCACAGATAGCACAGGCCTATGATAATCTGGTCAGCGAACCACCCCACGAAGATATGTATAATGTAGCGATTACAGAACCCGTACGGCTAACCCTCACACCTACGGAAGTAGACTTTGAAATTGTATTGCAGGATCTGACCAAACACCTTCTCTATTTGTATTCGGCCTTGCGCAACCTGCAACTGTCTTATGCACGTTACCAGGCGGCCAGAGAGACTATGGATACAAGCTATCAAAATCCATCCAGTGAAATATTTCAAGATGCCCGTGTTTTTGCCACTTTACAAAGGCAGGCTATCTGGCGCCACCTGATGCTATGCATCAATTTGCATAACGATACGCTGATGAGCGCTTCACGCGTCAACCTGTTATGGCACAAATTCAAACAACAGTTGCCCAATCAGAGTACATTTTCCAGCCATGAGATCATAGAGGTCATTACCACCGTCTGGCAAGAAAACGCCCCCGAGATTGCAGAATACAATTTACCAGCCTTCGGCATTAAAACGCCACTCGCCATACTGGACCTACTCGCGATCCAACCCGCGCAACACAGACCAATCTTACTGCTCGACAATAACTGGCATAAGAGCATGGCCCAGCTGGAACAGGTCTATCATCAAACCCTCGAAACATTCTACGACGATGAAGGTGAGTAGGCTACTCTCGCCTTCTTTTTTTGCTCCATTATCGCACCACACTATCTCTTCAGCATAGCGTCATTTCCTGTTTCTTCTATTTAATCAATAATACATTCAAATGCAACAATTTGACAAATAGAATTTAAAATGTTATACAATATGCAATATATTGTGCGAGTGAGCAGCGAGCAATAATTGGTATCCATGGTTAATGGGAGTTTATGCCTGGGTCAATTAGTCCTTTTCCAGAGGATAGGCGGGCTCTGCATTGAGGATTCGAGCTGTAGGGGGTTACAGACTGCCAGCAGAGCAATGTGGACAGTGTGGGGGAGTCAGAAAGGAGACTAACTTATGACCAGCCATCCATATCACACTACTCAATCATCAACAGAGCAAAATATCGTTTCAACCGATCAACATCCAATTGTCAGGCAAGCTATCTTAAATGATATTGCGCGCAATGCAATTATCGATGATGAAATGCTAGCACCGCTAAGTATGAATATTGAAGTAGATGATAAGGGAACAGTCATTATCAATGCTCTCGAACAGGATGCCCGAGGAACGGTGACGGATCGCCATCGACGTGTAATATGCGTTCCACAGGAAAAGGCCTACCAACGCATCGTCGATGCCGCCCAAAGAAAAATTGGGCTCCTCGAACAACTTTATGAAGAAAATCGGCGGGAAGCACAGAGCTGGTTTAATCGTAGTTTTCTCACTGCAATAGTTGAGGCTATAATTATTACCTTCTCAATCTTTCTACCTATACTTTTGTACTCACTACAGCTTAATGCTCACATACTCTCAATAACTGGCCTGGCCATTGTTATCAATGTGATCAACGCCTGCATCACGGCCTGGGTCTTTTATCAAACCAAACAGGCCAATGATCGAACCGATCTCTACCTCTGCAGTCTCAATGAAGTACGCAGTTTTTCAACCATTACTCATTTTATTGCTCAGCTTAATATAGATGACCAACATAAACATCTGCTGCAAAAGACCTTAATTTCAACGTCATTGGGACTCTCAACCCGGCAGATAGCAGTTGAGTCTAAGCACTATCAAACCGAGCCATTAGCAGACGAGTAAGTCTTCCACAGATGATGGATGAGGATGTAGCAATGTCCAGGATGGGCTAGGAGGGGTATGGGAGCACAATGGAAAAAAGAAGCAAAGCAAACCCCGTCTCCAGGCGCCAGATCAACGAGTCATACCTCCCTGACGAGGATCTGGCACTTGAGCAAATGTATCAACAGAGCCGCTTTGAGGCCCAGTGCTGGTTCTTCACTAGCCTGATTATCGCGGTTATCGGTACCATATTCATTTTGGGAACAATCCTGCTCTTTCTCCTTTTTACCAATGCCATCTTCGTAAATAGTGCTGGAAAATGGGCGCTCACGATCGCCAATATTGTGACCGGTGTCACCCAGCAATTGATTATCACCCAGGCGCGGGCCGCCAATAGGCGCGCCGATCATTATGCCAGGGAGCTACGCAAAGAAGCGAATGAATTGAATGTCTACGAGATTATTCGTGTAATTTCATCTTCCTTGCCAGAAGGGGATGAGCGCAATAATTTGATTGTACAGACCATTACAGAAGCTTTAATGCATCGATCAGCCTCTGAATTGCCGCTTCCATCCAAGATGGCGGGCACGCCATATCGCAAACCTACATCTAAGCGGCCAAATGTATAAGAACGCAGATCTTTTCCGCGAACCTTTTGTGTATCCAACTCGTAATGCCTTCGGAGCAGAAAAGTCACTCAATATCAGCGATTATTCGGCCAATAAATATAAATTACGGAAGGATACAGCTATGCGTTCTCTAAGCCTTAGTACCACACAGACACTACGCTGGTCACAACCCAATCCATTTAAATGCTATCATGAACTGGTAGGAGGAAATGAGGCTTTTGTAGTTTTGCAGCAATCAGGTATCTTCACTACCCGTCATGCCATTGAAGCGGGCGATCAACGCTGGACCATTGAGACGGTCGACTTCTGGCAAAATCTGGTGATAGTCTCCAATGGCTGGACGGGGGAAGAGGTTGCCCGCTTTAAAAAGAAATACTGCGGTGATGTCGATCTCTGGTTTAAAGATGGTAGACACTTTACCTGGACCGGACCCTGGTGGAGCTATAACCGCCTCTGGATCGATGGAGAAGGACATCCCCTGCTCCACGTTGAGAATTGCGGTAAGGACATGGGCATCGTCCCTGCGGCCTTCACCCTTCCAGAACTGCCCCTGCTATGTGGGCTGGGACGTTACTTATCCGTTCTACAGCAGAGTATGACAATGATGGCCATTATCATCTCAGTTTTCGCTACCACTACCAGTGCTAACCATCACATGTAATGGCATCAAGTTTATTGATAGGGGAGATGGCCTCGTGAGATCCATGTGGATACCATGAGGCCATCAAGCTGCTTAGTCATCGATCTTTATTACTAATTTACCAAAATTACGATTGTCAGCCATCACATTATGGGCCTTAGCGATATCACGCAGTGAAAACACTTCTTCAACAATAGGAATGACTTTCGCACTGGCTAAAAGTGGCACAACGTTGGTCGCAAAACGGCGCGTAACCGCCAGTTTCTCCTCCAGCGTGCGCGAGCGCAAAGTACAGCCACGTATCTGAAGGCGCTTGGCCATTACCACCCCCAGATTAACATCGGCCTGCGAGCCTCCCAGCGTTGCCAGGAATACCAGGCGTCCCCAGGCAGTCAGGGCGTCAAGATTCTGTTCCATATATGATGCCCCAACGAAATCGAGCACGACATGGACTCCCTCACCCCTGGTCAACTGTTTAATTTCTGCCGCAAAGTTTTGATCTGTCATGCCCACTTCTAATCCCAGAGCTTTTGCGCGCTCCAGCTTGCTAGCAGTACGGGAGGTACCATACACTGAGGCTCCCACAGCGTTGGCCAGTTGAATGGCCGCAGTGCCCACGCCACTGCCAACGGCATGCACCAGCAGGCGCTCGCCCATCTGTAATCCTGCCTGGGTAAACAGGGCATCGTGTGCCGTCATAAAGACTTCAGGGACAGAAGCTGCCTGAACAAAATCCAGATTCTCCGGAATTTCCACCAGCATCCCTTCATGTGCCAGCAGATACTCAGCCTGGGCGCCACCACCAGTGATACCCATCACACGCTGACCCGGCTTCCAGAGCTGGACCAGGGGTCCAATAGCATCCACCTCACCTGCGAACTCCATGCCAGGAATGTCCGCGGGCGATCCGGCCGGGGCTGGATAAAAGCCCGCTCGTTGTGCAAGGTCGGCCCGATTCACGCCAGCGGCACGTACACGCACGCGTACCCAATCAGCCGTTGGCTCTGGCATCTCTCTATTCTGAACTTCTAAAACTTCAGGGCCACCAGGCCGTGTAATAATAGCAGCTCGCATCGTTCCATATACTCCTTTAACTACGCTTCAATTTTATAAAAGCTGAATGTTTTCACTCACCATTATTGTATGCTATTTGGACTTTCTTGGCCTGAAATCTCATGCGTACTCCCTTGCGTACGTGCGCAGACGCACCCGAACTGGTTTTATGGTTGGTGCAGAAATACGTGCAGCGCACGTATTTCTGCACCAACCATAAAAATTTTTTGAAGGACTAAGACGTGAGATGCATTTCGGGTAGAGCTTCTTTGGAATAAAAGCAACAATCACAAATAGCATAAAAAAGCGAATGCCCGATAGACACAATGGTGCTATCGGGCATTCGCTTTGCCAATGTATAGAAAAAGGGGAAATGGATTACGCAGGCTGCTGTGTGGCCTCGAACTCGAGGTTCAATTTAACTTCGTCGCTTACCACAGCGCCACCGGTCTCCAGCAATGGGCCCCAGGTCAAACCGAAATCTTTACGGTTGATCTTAGCCTGTGCAGAGAAGCCAGCGCGATTCAGACCATAAGGATCTTTAACATAACCGGAATATTCAACGTCGAAGGTAACGGGTTTGGTGACGCCATGCAGGGTCAGATCACCTGTGACTTTGAAATCACCCTCATTGCCCTCAACCTGTGTGCTCTTGAAGGTTACTTTTGGATAGTTCTCAACGTCAAAGAAATCAGCCGAGCGGAGATGTCCATCGCGGTTAGCATCATGTGTATCAATGCTAGCAGCATCGGCCTCAGCCTCAACCCAGGAAGCAGCAGGATTGGTCTCATCGAGATTCAATGTGCCGCGAACGACATTGAACTGTCCACGAACAGTGCTCACCACCATGTGGCGAACGGAAAAACCGATATGTGAATGCGAAGCATCAATGGTCCAAGCCATGGAAATAATCCTCCAAATAGCAAACTATGTAAATGTTAGTCACTTAATTAACATTAGTAGTAGAGTAACATACATACTTTCTTTTGTCAAGTGACTAATTTAATATTAGCACACTTTCCAAAGGGATGTAACCATAAAAATAGAAAAATAAGCAAAAATAAAGGGCACACCCGATAGACTTTATCTATGGGTGTGCCCTTTATTGACGTTGTGTTACGTTGATTGCCAGAGTTCTGCTTTTAGAAAACTAGAAACGTGAACGACGCTGTTTGCGACGTGCGGCTTCAGCTTTCCGTTTGCGGCGAGACTGTGGACTCTCGTAGTATCTACGACGGCGGGCCTCAGCAAGGATACCCGCGTTTTGTACTTTACGATTGAATCGTTTCAGCGCAAGTTCGAACGATTCACCGGCTTGAATGACAATTTCGCTCATGGATGTTACCAGCGCGATCGGCGATCGCCACCGCGGCTCGCGGTACGAGGCTGGTAGCAATCACTGCAATAAACTGGGCGATCTTCGCGGGGTTGGAAAGGAACCTGAGCTTCATTTCCACAACTTGCGCATATCGCGGTATACATCTGTCTTGGTTCGCGATAACCACCGTCATTGCCACCGCGTGAAGAGCGGGAGCGATCACCCATGCTGCTCTTGCGCGCAGCACGGCATGATGGGCAACGTGACGGATTATTGGTGAGTCCACGGCTAGCGTAAAATTCCTGTTCGCCAGCGGTAAAAGTGAATTCCTGATTGCAATCTCGGCAAACCAACGTCTGATCTGTGAATGACATAAATGCTTCTCAATTCTTGGGTCTAAATCCCATTATAGCTCTTCTTCTGTAATGCACAACTCTCACGGATCAGCCAGTGAGAGCACCTAAGTGCTATACAGTATCTTGGGATTATACCATACCTTGTCATTAAAAGCTATCTCTTTTAGATCTTTTTCCTATTAGTCAGAAAAATTTCCAATTAACTTTTTTTGACCAATACAGGGGTTTAGTTAGCCATGATATAATCAGCTCAAAGTACAGTATAATTTGCAAAGGATAGAAACAGCATGTTCACCCTCAATGACATACTGCAAGGTACTGCTGGTAAGGCTCGCGTGTCGAGTAGTACTGCACCCGATCCACAACTTGTCTTTCGTTCAGCGCATCATGATAATCGCCAGATTGAACCCGGGGACCTGTTTATCGCCCTGAAAGGGGCGCGGGTTGATGGCCATCGCTTTATTCCAGCCGCCGCTCAAGCAGGAGCGATCGGGGCTCTATGTACAGAGGAAGCAGCAGATGTGCCCCCTGACTTTATCCAGATTGTTGTGCCGGATGTGGTTGAGGCGCTGCATGCGACGGCGCGGGCCCGCACCCAGCGGCAACCAGAGACAACCTACATCGGGATCACTGGTAGTAATGGCAAGACCAGTACTAAAGAAGCAATCGCGACGGTGTTAAGTCGTTTAGCACCGACCCTCAAAACCCAGGCCTCCTATAACACGGAGATCGGATTTCCCCTGACACTGTTACGGCTAGAGCCTCAACATCGCTATGCGGTCCTGGAAATGGGTGCTCAATGGGTCGGAGAGCTAGCCTGGCTCTGTACGATCACCAGGCCCAACTGGTCAGTCATCACAAATGTAGGTTCTTCACACCTGGAATACTTCGGGTCCCAGGAACGCATTGCGCAAGCGAAAAGCGAACTGGTACAGGCATTAACCCCCGAAGGAATTGCTATCCTCAATTACGATGATCCCAATGTACGCGCCATGAGCCAGAAAACCCAGGCCCGTATCCTTTCCTATGGAACTGCTGAAGATGCCATAGTACGCGCCAGTGAGATTGGAGGCGATACCCTGCGGGGGCAAACCTTCACCTTGCACTATCAGGGGGAGCAGAGCAGAGTGCAATTGAATATTCCTGGTGAACATGGCATTACGATTGCATTGGCAGCCGCAGCAGTGGGATTGGCAGCCGACATGCCTCTGACAGAAGTCACAGTAGCACTGGAACAACTGAAAGCCTTCAAACGCCGGGGAGAGATCAAAGCTGGTCCCAACGGTAGTACTTTAATCGACGACAGCTATAACGCTAATCGTCAATCCATTCTGGCTATCGCCAAAACGATGCATCAGGCACACATCGATGCCGATGGCAAACGCTGGGTGGTGCTGGGAGACATCCTGGAGCAGGGTGCTTATGCACACGATGAACACTATAATACAGGCATCGCTCTGGCAGAACTGGTAGATTATATCATCGCGATCGGCGATCATGCACGCTTCTTTGTGGAAGGAGCGATCGCAGCAGGAATGCCAGCTGCCAATACCTTCTACTTCGCAGCCAGCCTGGACAATACAGCCGAATTAGAAGCGGCCAAGCAAGCAGCAGCAGATATTTTGAAAGACCAGGTAAAAAGCTCAGACCTGGTATTGCTCAAGGCTTCATTAGGTCTGGGAATGGATACGTTACTTGCCATGCTACAGGCGTAACGTATCCGTGCAATAGAAAGGGTACACAATGACACAAAAAAAGATCCGTGTAGGGATTGTCTTTGGGGGCCGTTCCGGCGAGCATGAGGTCTCACTGGCCTCGGCCAGGGCGGTCATAGATAATCTGAATCCAGAGAAATACGAAGTGGTGCCGATCGGCATTACCAAGGCCGGTCAATGGCTACTGGGTACCGAGCCCGCCAAACTGATTGCGGCCGGCCAAAATGTGGCACATGAGTCAGCCGAGACGGCGCAGACCTTCACCAGCGTAACCTTTACCGGCGACCCTACCGTGGGACATCTCATCCCACTTGAAGGTCACAATAAGCTAGGAGATGAAGGGAAACTGGACGTTATCTTCCCGGTCCTACATGGCACCTATGGTGAAGATGGCACCCTCCAGGGTCTGCTAGAGATGGCCAACGTTCCCTATGTGGGCTGTGGCGTTCTGGGTGCCGCAGTGGGAATGGACAAAGAGAAGATGAAAATGATCTTTGAGAGCGCCCACCTCCCCAATGTCAAATACCTAGTCTTCCGGCGCAACCAATGGGAACGTTCACCAGAGACCATCCTGGACCAGATCGAAGCGCAACTGGGCTATCCCAATTTCGTTAAGCCGGTCAATCTAGGCTCCAGTGTTGGCATCAACAAGGCCCACAACCGCGAAGAGCTTGAACATGCCATGCGGGTCGCAGCCGAATACGATCGCAAAATTATTATCGAGCAGGGTATCAACTGCCGCGAATTTGAATGTGCGGTGCTGGGCAATGACGAACCTATAGCATCGGTGATCGGCGAAGTCATCGCCAGCAACGAATTCTATGACTACAAGGCAAAATACATCGATAATCAATCAAAGGTCATCATACCCGCCGAGATTCCTCAGCAGACCGCTGAAGAGATGCGTCGCTATGCTATCGAAGCCTTCCTGGCCCTGGATCTGAGTGGCCTCTCACGTGTAGACTTCTTCATCGATAAAGATAGTGGAAAAGTATACATCAACGAGGTCAATACACTCCCAGGCTTCACACAGATCAGCATGTATCCGACGCTCTGGCAAGCCAGCGGTCTTCCCTATCCAGAACTCCTGGATCGATTGATTGAACTGGCCATGGAGCGCTATGATGATCGTCAAAGGAACCGTACAAGTCTCTAAATTCGAACTAAAAAGGAGCGAGTATGGACCGTACCACTATTCGTTCAATGACCGTTGAACCATTAAATATTCCACTACTCGAGCCATTCGCGATCGCTACAGGCAGCGTAACAGAGGCCCGTAATGTACTTATTACGCTAACACTGCAAGATGGCAGCGTGGGCTATGGCGAGTGTGCCCCATTTCCGCCCAGTACCGGCGAATCGCAGGAGACAGCCCTGGCGGCCGCCAGGGGCTGTATTGACCTTCTGGTAGGACAAGATGTAGCCCACTGGCGTATGCTCTCTAAACTTGTGCATAGCCTTTATTTCACACAAAAAACTGTTTGTGCGGGCATCGAGATGGCTATTCTTGATGCCCTGACACGTTCCTATGGCATTCCACTCTATGCATTCTTTGGCGGCGCCAGCACGCGTGTTGAAACGGACATGAGTATACCGCTGGTCACGCCTGAACGGGGTTATCAATTAGCGGAAGAGACTGTCAAGCGTAACATCTCAACCATCAAAGTGAAGGTCGGAGGCGATCTACGGGAGGATGTCAATCGCGTCGAAGCCGTACGCAGCGGCGCACCGCATCTGGGCATCACACTGGACGCCAACCAGGGCTACACACCCAACGAAGCCCTGCTCTGCCTGGAAGCTTTAGATGATCGCGATATTCGGCCACTCTTAATGGAACAGCCTGTGCATAAAGATGACCTGGCCGGACTACGCTACATCATGCAGCATACCAGTGTCCCAATTGCCGCTGATGAGAGCGCAAGCAGCCTGGCCGCTGTCTCAAACATCATCACAACGAAATCCGCCAATGTAGTCAATATCAAACTGATGAAAACGGGTATCGTTGAAGCAATGGATATCGCGGCCCTCTGCCGAGCGTCACATATGCAGCTAATGATTGGTGCCATGATTGAGTCACGCCTCGCCATCAGCGCATCCGCGCACTTTGCCGCCGGCCTGGGAGGCTTTCGCTTTATCGATCTGGATACCCCCATGCTCTTAGCTGAAGACCCCTTTAGCGGCGGTTATGAACAGATTGGAGGCATCTACGATCTCTCAGAAATCGAAAGTGGCCTTGGCATAAGCTTGCATTAAAATATTTTTAGCCGTGCTCTCCCGTATTGCTCTATTGAACCTGACCGGTCAGGTTCAATAGAGCAATACGGGAGAGCCCTCAGAGGCATACCTCAATCAGCTAGCGATATGCCTGGGCCTGCAAATTAAATAGCTCAGCATAGCGACCATCTAAGGCCATCAACTCCTGGTGAGAGCCATGTTCCACCATACCACCATGTTCAATGACAAAAATGCGATCAGCCAGGCGTACAGTGCTAAAGCGATGACTGATAAAAATGGCGGTTTTTCCCTCGGTCAGATGGCGAAAACGGGTAAACACATCGAATTCTGCCTGTGGATCAAGCGCGCTCGTAGGTTCATCCAGAATTAAGATACGCGCGTCCCGCATAAAAGCACGAGCCAGGGCCACTTTTTGCCATTCTCCTCCGCTCAACTGCTTCCCCCTTCAAACCAGTGGCCCAACATCGACTCATAACCCTCGCTAAGACCATCGATCACAGTATCCGCCCCACTTTTACTGGCCGCATCCTTTACTTCAAGCAGATTATCGATATCGGTCACGCGTCCCAGTCCAATATTTTCACGGGCCGTCATCTGATATTTCACAAAGTCCTGAAAAATCACCCCTACATATTGACGCAGCTCAGCAAAATCATAATTGCGAATATTGTGGCCGCCGATCAAAATCTCACCCTCATCTGGATCATACAGGCGTGTCAACAACTTTACCAGCGTGGTCTTGCCAGCCCCATTGCGACCGACCAGCGCGATCGACTCGCCCGCGCGCACCACAAAACTTATATGGCTCAAAGCCGCCTCGGTCTTCCCAGGATACGTAAAGCTAACATCGCGAAACTCAATATCCAGTCCCCGGCCATCATCTGGTAGTGGCACCGGCACCGGATGCGCTGGCGGCACAATGGCCGGTGTATAGGCGAAAAATTCGAACAGCGTATTCACAAACAAGGCGTTCTCATACACATTCGAAATACCATCTAGCAGGCTCTGAAAGCTTGAACCAGCCTGGATAGAAGCCTGGGTATACTTGGTTAAGGCACCAAGCGTTATACGGCCCTGTACGGCCTGTAGAGCCACATATAAGTAGATCCCCGAGTTCGCCGCCACCGTCAATGAGGACCAGAGAAAATTATAAAACTGCCGTGGCACCAGAATCTTCTTGCTGTCCTCATAGAAGCTATTCATAAAGCCAATGTAACGACCAATAAAGAAATTTCCCAGGTTAAATAACTTGATCTCTTTATTGTAATCATCCACGGTCATCACATTGTTGATATATTGCATTTTACGGCGCGCGGGCGCTTCATGGCGCATCAAACGATAGCCATACCAGCTATAGCGACTGCCAGCAATAAATGATGGGATAGGCAGGACAAAGGCAATGATCGCCAGCCACCAGGCCAGTTGCAATAACAGGAAGAGCATCGAAACCAGTGTGATTGTGGTGCGCAGCAGGTCAAAGGTTTGTGAGATCATCGAGACTGGCTTATAATTCGCCTCATTTGTCGCCCGGCGCAAATTATCATAAAAATCTGCATCTTCGAATGAAGAAAGATCCAGCGTATTCGCTTTACGTAAAATTAAGAGCTGAATATAATTGGCCACCCGATCTTGCAACAGTTGCTGCACCACCGTATTTAAACTTGTCAACGACCGATCCAACAAACTCACCAACAGTTGTAAACTGACCGGTAACCAGATAGGTGAGATCGAATGCACACGAATACCATGAATCACGCTATCAATTACCAGTTGGGAGATCGATACAGTAACAACCGGGGTAAGGCCACGTAGTATACTCAAAACACCCAGACCAATCGTCATAGAAGCACTGGCCGACCAGACAAGCGCAAAGACGCGGGGCAGACTGGCAAAAGCTGTAAAAACCTGAGCGAGGCTAAATTTCTCATCAGAAGATTTGGATTTGGTAGCAACCATGCACAACTCCCATCATGTAGAGAAAAAAAGATCACAGCAACACGATGCTCAAATACCAGACTCTTTAATAGCTCTGGATGAGTTTTTTTACATCGCTTAAACAGTATACACAACAAAATGGCATATGATAAGCAATACGTGTGCTTCTAAATATGCATCGGGCGTGCGTGAGCTCAAGCTCCCAAACCATTTATGGTATAGAGTGCGCAAAAATTGGCATGTGCCAATTTTTGCGCACTCTATACCATACTATTAGCATCCAACAGTCAGGAATTACACAGAAAGCAGCAAAAACTGTACAGTTTTCCCTTGACATCGACCATGAACAGCTTCTATACTACAGTAGAAGTTTTGAATGTTGATCCACTAAGTCAACAATAGAAGGCAAAATACAAGGAGGCCAGATAAATGTCTGAGTATGCACATCCAGAGGCACTCGTCGATTCAAGTTGGGTGGCGGACCATCTGAACGATCCTAATGTACGTCTAATTGAAGCTGACGAAGATGTACTGCTATACGAAGTTGGTCATATCCCTGGAGCGGTCAAACTGGACTGGCACGTCGATGTTCAGAATCCTCTGAGCCGTGATTTTATCGACCAGGAAGGACTTGAGAAGCTCTTTGGTAATTGGGGCATTAGCAACGATACCACCATCGTACTCTATGGCGATCGCAACAACTGGTATGCTGCTTACTCATACTGGCTGTTCACCCAATATGGTCACAAGAACTTGAAGCTGCTCAATGGTGGTCGCACAAAATGGGAGGCTGAGGGCCGCCCTTATACCAAAGAAGGACCTCATTACGAGCACACCACCTACCATGCACAGCCTGCAGACGAGAGCATCCGTGCATTCCGCGACCAGGTATTGGCTGGATTGAAAGATCCTAACCTGCGTCTCGTTGATGTTCGCTCACCACAGGAATATAGCGGCGAACTGCTGCACATGGTCAACTATCCACAGGAAGGTGCACAGCGCGCCGGCCACATCCCGGGCGCTAAGAACATCCCCTGGGCTGTCACAGCCAATGCCGATGGCACATTCAAATCGGCTGAAGAGCTGCGCGAAATCTATGCCAACAAAGATGTCACCCCTGACAAGCCAGTTATCTCATACTGCCGTATCGGCGAGCGCTCCGCCCACACCTGGTTTGTTCTGACCCGCCTGCTGGGCTATGAGAATGTCCGCAACTACGACGGTTCATGGACCGAGTGGGGCAGCCTGGTCCGCTCACCTATCGAACGCTAAGTTTTTTACAGGGACCCTTTATCGCGTCCCTAACACATTTGACCCTGCTAAAGATAACCTCCTGGCAGGGTCTTTTTTTGTTTCGCCCTCATTTTAACTTTTCGTACAAGATTACGTATGTAATAGCATAATACAGATTTTCAAAGTTATGGCTTTGTACTGTCCGTCCAGAGATCACGAGCAAGCCATACGATGGACATTCTTTCATGTGTAGAGTGTGTTGTGGTGGGCGGCCGCGGCCGCCCACCACAACACACTCCCAACCCGGCGCCGCAGGCGTCAAAGAGGAACATGAAAAAGCCCTGTTTCAAAGTTATGAAGCTCGACTTATATTTTTGTGGCAAGCCTATGTTGCATCCAAACCAGTATGAGACGTAAACAATAATGTCCATTTTAAAGTACGTCTTAGAGTATGTCTTAGAAGGCAGGCAGAAAGATGAATTGTCCTTACTGCGGCGCGGAACTTCGAGATAACGTCCGATTTTGCGGCAATTGTGGGAAGAAAGTAAGTTCGCCCTCAACCTCTTCATCGCCTTCAAATAGCGGGCTTCCTGTGGCAAGCTCTCTTAGCGCAGGTTCACGCTTACAAGGCGGTCGCTATGTGATCAAAAAAATCCTTGGTCAGGGAGGAATGGGAGCAGCGCTGCTCGCAACAGATATTCGTCTCGATGGCAAGTCTGTGGTGATCAAAGAACTGATTTCAGATAATGTGGATCAAAATCAGCGCATGGAAGATGTGCGAAATTTCAAGCGCGAGGTTGCGACCCTGGCCCACATTGATCATCCACTGGTACCGAATGTTACAGATCATTTTCAAGAAGGTGCACGCTATTTTATGGTGCAGGAGTACGTAGACGGAGAAAACCTGGAGGAGCGCCTGAACCGTACCAACCAACCTTTCAAAGAGCGTGAAGCTTTGATCTGTGCCTCAGAAGTTCTGGATGTGCTTGAATATCTCTCGCAACAGATGCCACCAATCGTGCACCGCGATATCAAGCCCGCTAATATCATCATTGGAGCCAGAGATCGCCGCGCACACCTGGTCGACTTTGGTATCGCCCGTGCTGACGAGGTGCGCAATGCGCAACGCAAGCAGACCTCGGCACTGGGAACACCTGGCTATGCGCCCCCTGAGCAGTATCAGGGCAACGCAGATCCACGCTCAGACCTTTACGCATTGGCCGCGACGCTACATCACTTGCTCACCAACCGCGACCCACGCAATCATCCACCTTTTTATTATCCAGCCGTTCGCTCGTTGAATCAGCAGCTCTCGCCCGATATCGAACGAATATTGACTAGAGCATTAAACAACGATATCAACCAGCGCTACCAGAGTGCGGCAGCGATGAAGCAAGATATCGATGCAATCCTGAGACAACGCTTTGGTATCTCTGGCAATATCGATAGCTATACCCTGGGTACCTCAGGTCCAATACAGACTATATCGGCATCCAGTCCTACACAGGCTGCAACACAGCCGGGCACACCGCCAAACATATCGCAACCTACATTAGCCGCGAATAATACGCCACCGACGCTGGTCCCCCACCACCGCCGCTGGGTATGGCTCAAAACGTCAGAGTTGGCGGTGGTGTACCATTGACACCGGTCCAACCCCTTTCGCCGCTTCCCAGTATGCCTATCTCGTCGCCTGGTTATCCCTATCAGCCACAACAGCAGCCACAGCCCAGGAAAAAGAGGCGCGGCGGGTTGATCCTCCTGATTCTGCTACTGGTGATAGTGCTTGTGGCAGGAGGCGCATTTGGAGTTTCCTACTTCCTGACAGGAAACAAAGCCAGCTCACCGATCAGCGTTACGATGATCAAGGGTGAGCCTATCGGTATTAGCGATGGCACGATAGCCCTTGATACCACGCTGGAAGATGGCTCACTGAAAACTCAGGCGGCCCAACAGCTCAAACAAAATCCCAACAACATCAATGCGGCCATCTCGCTCTTAAATGAGGCCACCAACAAAAATTCCAATGATGCCGAAGCACTCATCTATAAAGAGGATATCCATGTCATACAGTCAGGTAGTCCCTATGTGACCCTGGTAGTTGCCACCATGATCAGTGGAGACCAGGTGAGGGTGGGACGAGATGATCTGCAAGGAGCTTATGTTGCGCAGAAAGAATTCAATGATGGGGCCAAACTACGCAACGGGACACTGGTCCGTCTGTTAATTGCCAATACCGGTAGCCAGACCGATACAGTTCCGACCGTGGCGCACCAGATCGTACAGCTCCAGCAGTCAGATCCAACCTTTGCCGGCGTAATGGGCTGGCCATACAGTGGACGCACACAGGCCGCCATCCAGATCCTGAGCCAGAATCATATTCCGATACTCTCACAGACCGCATCCAGTGATGATCTCACCAATGCCTCACCCTACTTTTTCCGTGTTGCACCACCAAACAAACAGCAGGGTATTCAGGGAGCAAAATATGCCGAGCAGACTCTGCATGCAAAGACTATTGGCCTCTTCTATGACCCACAGGATTCCTACAGCCAGAGCCTGGCACAGGATTTTCGTCAACAGTATGAGGGGGTAGACAAAAATAAGGTCTATACGGAGCAATATACGATTGGGAAGGCCGGTACGATTGCCAGTGCCGTACATGATGTCTTAAACAAAAATATTGATCTGATCTACTTTTCAGGTTACGCCACAGACGTCAGTACTGTATTGAGCAACCTCCCTCCAGGAAACTTACCTGTAATGGGAGGGGATGCTCTCTATGAGTTAGGAGGCTATCAGAGTAGCGCTCTGGGTAACTTTAGCCGTTTGCGCTTCACCTCATTTTCGTATCCTGATGAATGGGATGTACTGAAATATAGTGCTCAAAAGCCAGCATTCTTCAATGAATACTCGGCAGCTTTTAATCCTGATGAACAGCACCCTGGAGGCTCATATGGCTTTACGCGTGCAGATAATGATGTTATTCTCTCCTATGATGCAACTGTTACCTTGTTAACTGCGTACGATATTGCATTGAACACAGGGAAACAAAATCCTACCCCTGAGGAAGTACGCCAGGCACTGCTTAAAATCAATGGCGATAATACCATTCAAGGGGTTAGCGGACAGATCAGCATTGGAGCGAATGGAGATCCAATTAATAAGGCAATTCTGATCCTATATGTCGATCAGATGGGTCGCATCCACATGGAGCCAACCTATCTAGGCCGCTTTTTAAAATAGTGATTGGAATTGAGATAATAATAGTATAATGATATCTCTACACGCTCTATAGCTACGAGATTGGAATAATAGGCACAACTATGAAATGTCCTTTTTGCGGTACGGTTAATCCGGCCGATGAAACCTTTTGTGCCAATTGTGGTGGTTACCTGGATACATCAGCTGGTAGTCAAACGGTAGTTGGGCAATCTGGTACAAATAACTATCAAACGATCGCACCAACTCAGGCCGCTGGTGGTAGTAGCAGTGGTGGCATTGGTACAACAAATGGGGGTAGCCATGGTGCTTCGAGTACCCTGACGCCCAATGCGCAGCTACAGAATGGCCGCTATGTCGTTGATAAAGTGCTGGGGCAGGGGGGCATGGGCGCCGCTGTCCTGGCAAAGGATACCCGTGTTTCGAATAAGCGCGTGGTCATTAAAGAGCTTATTTCAGATGAGAGCGATCCAGCACAACGACAGGAAGATGTGCGCAACTTCGAGCGAGAAGTGGACACGCTTGCCAGTCTGGATCATCCACTGATTCCGACCGTGACAGATAGTTTCCAGGAAGGCTCGCGCTACTATATGGTGCAAGAATATGCGCCAGGTGAGAATCTAGAAGACTATATGGAACGTGTCAATAAGCCAATGCCTGAGCAGGAGGCCTTGACTTATATCTCACAGGTTTTGGATATCCTGGAGTATCTGGGTGAGCAGAAACCACCAATTGTACACCGCGATATCAAGCCGGCCAATATTATTATCAGTAGTCGCGATAAACGCGCACGCCTGGTCGACTTTGGTATTGCCCGCGCTGATGAGGCCAAACACGCCAAACGCAAGCAGACCACCGCACTGGGTACCCCCGGCTATGCGCCGCCAGAACAATATCAGGGCAACGCCGATGTGCGCTCAGATATCTACGCGCTGGCCGCTACGCTACATCACCTGGTAACCAACCGTGATCCGCGTAACTATCCACCATTCAACTATCCGGCGGCACGCACACTGAATAAGCAGGTCTCGCCAGAGTTGGAGCGTATACTGGAGAAAGCCCTGACCATCGATATCAACAAACGCTATCAAAATGCCGGCGAGATGAAGCAGGATATCGATGCACTCTTACAGCAAAACTTCCATACCAATGGGACCACCAGTTCCTATCTGCTTGGCTCATCGCGTCCACTGCCAACGCCTCCTGCGCCAGCCAAACCGGCCGCCAACAGCGTGGGATCAACGTATTCCAAAGGCTATAGTGCGCCCAACGCGCCCGCCGCCAATCAGCCAGGACAGTTTTCATCCACGCCCTATGGGATAAATCAGGTCCAACAGCCACCCTACCGCGGACGCAACCAGCAGCAACAGCAGCAAATGGGAATGTACCCTCAGGCCCAACCGCAGAAGAGGAATGACAATAACTATATTCTCTGGAGCTTTCTGCTGCTAATTGTCGTCCTGATCATTATCGGGGCTCTTATCTTCGTCTTACCAAATCTAGGGCATCCCATTCCACCGGGAGGCGGCGCCCAACCCATCGGCGGCACCAGTCAGACAGGTGCGCAGAGTGGCCAGACCAACGCTAACCCGATCAGCGTTACTACGATCAAAGGTGAAGCGATTGGCTTGAGCGACGGCAAATATGTCTTCGATACCCAGCGCGCAGCAGACGCTGATTATAAAAAGCAGGCTGTACAGGCCATGGCGCAGGGTAACACCAGCAAGGCCAACACGTTCTGGAATGACGCCATCAATGGCGACTCTAGCGACGCCGAAGCGCACATCTACCAGGAAGATCTAAACGTACTCTCGTCTGGCAGCCCTTATATTACCTTTGTGGTAGGAACCATTCTGACTGGTCCTAACGCTGGTGTAGGATATGACAACTTGCAAGGAGCCTACGTTGCCCAGCATGAATGGAACAGCCAGCATACATTGGGAAATGTAAAGGTGCGCCTGATCATTGCCAATACTGGTAGTGACTCAGGCAATGCAACGACCGTTGCCAATCAGATCGTCCAGGCGGCCGCCAAAGATCCCACCATCGTCGGGGTCATGGGTTGGTCATTTAGCGCGCACGCTGAAAATGCCTCGGATGTTCTGACGCAAGCCCACATCCCGATGGTTTCAGCCACAGCTTCCAGTGACACCCTGACCAATCGTTCAAACTACTTCTTCCGCGTCGCACCGTCAAATAAGACCGAAGCGGCAGTGGGAGCCACTTATGCTAAGAACACGCTGAAGATGCAAAAAGCGGTCATCTTCCTGGATGATGGAGACTCATACAGCCAGAGTCTGGGCAATGATTTTAAGTCTGCTTTTGAAGATCCCTCTATCGGTGGCCAGATCACCCAGGTGATTAAATATAACAAAGATGATCAAGCGTCAATCATTGCTGGCTTGAAGCAGCTACAGACAGATCCAGGCTTGATCTACTTCGCCGGTTACTCCAATGATGTGGGCTCATTACTGAGCGATCTCCCCAATCATCCCGCGCTGGCGAAGACACAAATACTGGGTGGCGATGCCCTGTATGAACTGGCAGGTTATCCTAAGAATGTAAGTGCCAATCTCTACCGCCTGCACTTCACAGCCTTTGCTTATCCTGATGAATGGGATGTATTGAAGCAGGCGAACAAAAAACCAGCATTCTTCAAAGATTATACCGCTGACTACAGTAGCTCAAAACCAGGCGGTGGTTATGGTTTCACTCGGCCAGCCAATAATGTCATTCTCTCCTATGATGCAATGGTGGCGCTACTTACCAGCTCCAAAGAAGCACTCAATGGAGGAAGTATACTCAAACCTACTGAACTGCAACAAGCTTTGACAAAGGTTAAAGGTCTACAGGGAGTGAGTGGACAAATTTCATTTGGCCAGGATGGAGATCCAATTAATAAAGCCGTTGTTGTATTGTATTTTGATCAGCTGGGACGTATCCATATGGAGGAAAATCTAGGGGCAGGGACGTTTCTAGCACAATAATTAGTTAAAAGACAAAACAGGGGTCACCACTTAACCATGTGGTGACCCCTGTTTTGCTAAAAGATTTATATTTGTGCTAGCTTCTGTTCTAATTCCTGTTTGGTTAGCTGCTCAATATCCACCACTTTTTGCCGACTGGTGGCGCCTCGTACGATGGTAATAGCGCGTTTTGGTCGCGACAATTGGTCAGCAAGCAAAGCAATCAAGGCCTCATTCGCTGCCCCATCTACAGGAGGAGCCGTCAGGCGCGCCTTCAGAATCTCGCCATCCCATTCCAGTTGATTGCGTCGACTACGCGGAAACACCCGTACCGCTACCAGCATCGCCTTACCAACCGTAGGGCATGGATTGCAATAAAAGGGTCTGAATCACAATCAGAGCAAACCAGGTTACAAAAAAGGAGAGATCCAGATTCAGAGCCCCGACCCGACCAACGATGCGCCGTGCAGGTACAATAAAAGGATCGGTCAGGCGCGCCAGGAAACGAATGATGGCATAACGCTCATCGATGTGAAACCAGGACGCAATGGCCCGCACCAGCATGGCGAGAACCAGAAATCCGATACCATATTTAATCAACACGGAAAAGATAGGAAAAGGCAATGGTGGTGGCGTATACATAGTTACTCCTGAATAGTACGAACATCAATAAAGGTAAAACCTAGCACCTTGCGGCGCGTAATGTTGGTCACACGTACACCTGTTAAATCAGGTAGCGTGGTAAAATGCTTTTGCACATATTCGCCCAGGGGGCGGGCAGCCATCCAGCCAGCAACCGATGACGCAGCCGCAGAAGCGACACGGGTCCGATTATTGCTCGATGCCATTCCTAACAGAGTACCAATAGTAACCATTGAGACCCCGACGGCCAGATTCGTGCCACAATTAGGATGGATCGCTAGCTCGGCTTCACCAGCCTTCAAACGCGTCAAGGCTTCATCTAATGCACGGCGCAGTAAGCCAAGATCAACATCACCAAAGATAATAAAGCCATCTGAGTTGGAGCGAGCGCTCGCGCTCAAAGAAGGGTCCATATTACCCATGATAGTAAAGGTAGCATGCTCCAGGGCATGATTTTGTCGTGTCCGTCGGCTAAACACCAGATCATCAATTTTCACGAAAAACTCCTTTCGCACCATCAACGCTGTCAGCTAGAAAGGCCCGCCACGAGCGGCATTGAGTTATTGCTTAACACGCTCACCAAAAATGGCACGCCCAACACGCACAATAGTTGCCCCCTCTTCAATCGCCACCGCATAATCGTCAGTCATCCCCATCGAAAGCTGATCCCAGCTAACATCCCCTACCTCATCACGCAATCTATCCCGTAGTTGCCGTAGAGAGCGGAAGACTGGTCGCACGGTCTCAGGATCGTCCACCAGGGGAGCGACAGTCATCAAACCCTGCACGTCTAAATGAGAGAAAGCAAGGATCTGACGCGCGATGGCAGGTGTTTCCTCAGGTGTCATGCCTTCTTTACTGGCTTCGCCTGAAACATTCACCTGCAACAAAACCGGTTGGCGCATATCCATAGGGGCAGCCTGGCTCTTCTTCTCAGCCGCACGCTGGAGTGCTTCAGCGACATGCAGGCTATCGATACTATGAATACAACTGAAAGAGCCAAAGACTTTTTGCGCTTTATTGGTCTGTAGGTGCCCGATCATATGCCAGTGGAGATCTGATGGACAAAACGCCGCACGCTTCTCTAATGCTTCCTGCACACGGTTCTCGCCAAAATCTCTGATCCCTAGATTATACGCTATCTTCACATAATCGAGTGGCTTTGTCTTGGAGACAGCGACCAGGGTTACATCTTGAGGTGCACGTCCAACGCGTTGCGCAGACTCGGCAATACGCGCGCGTACACGGGCAATATTCTCGGCAATAAGTGCTTCCTGGCTAATGGGGGGCTGATTTATCACAATTTTCTCTCTACTGGTTGCGCTACATCAATTTGATCTTACTATATCAATATTGTACACCAGATATGACAGGGAATAAACAATATATACCACCCTGCTATTGAAAAGCAATTGTAAACGCCGCTTGGACGCGGCTAGCTCCGCTGCCACTGGCTCAACTCTTCGAAGTGATCAGTTGGGAGCAAACGGGTCTGCCTGTCAGGCGGCTACGCTCATACAATTGAATGGCATCCGTTCCCCTAAGCATACTTGATCGACAGAAGCATTTCTCCTGCTAATAATAGTACGTCTATCCGGTGGGATCTGTTGTAATAGCATCGCCAGACATCGCTTCAATGGTGACAAGCACAGTGCAGAGGTTACCCAATTAAAAGGTTCTCTATTCAACCTTCCATCAAGCGGAAATGCTTATCTGATTAAGGGCAATTGAGAAAATAGTAAAAATAACAGCAGGCAATACAGCCGTTACGCAAAGGACAGAGCCCTTAATCTACTTTTTCTAGCAATTCCAACAGTACGCCATGGGTGGCTTTGGGATGCAAAAAGATAGCTCGCCCCTCGGCGGCCAGTCGCGGCTGCTGATCCAATACGGCCGCCCCCTGATCCTTCAATTCTTGCAGGGCTCCATCTATATCTTCAACCTCTAAACATAAATGGTGAAGTCCCTCGCCCCGCCGCTCTAAAAACTTTTGCAGGCTTGCATTGTCTGAGGTGGGCTCAATAAGCTCTATTTGACTACCAGCAGGACCACCCAGAGGAAGAAAAGCGATGCGCACCTGTTCAGTAGGCACATCCTTGATCTCACTGGGAACAATTCCCAGTGTATCGCGATAAAAGGTCAGGGCATCCTCTAGATTGCGCACAATAATAGCGACATGATCAATACGCCTGGGCATGTTTACTTGCTCCTTTTTTCTTCTGGCTGCTGGCTATGATTTGTTAGATTCAGTATGCAATTGATTCAAATTCAAATGATGTGGCACAACGGCAAAAAGGCCAATACTGCGCTGAATAGTGCTGGTAATCGTTTGCAATGCCATCAAAGCGCTAACGCGGGTCTGTTCATCATAATGCAACGTCTCAGCCATATGCTCAAATTCAGCCTGTGTCAAAATCTCATAGCTCAGGTCGGGCTTGATCAGCGTGCTCAAATCCAGATCAATATAGGAAATCCGATCCAGTAGTATCTGAGCGGGCTGGATAATATTGGCATAGGTATGGATAAGCACATCTTCGTTATAAAAAGCACTAAGCATATACCAGCGGTCGGGCCAGAAAAATTGAAGACAATTATTGCGCAATTTACGTGTACCAGACGACCAGTTCATAGGGGTACCAGCGGGAAGCCACAAACTCACATGATCATCAAGCACAGGTGCTTCCTGCTCATTCCCAAGTTGGAGATCGGGGCTTAATTTATACGCTCGCCACGTTCCACGCAGCATCTTATCATAACTTCGGCTCTCAACTAAAAAATCTCGCTGCATAATATATCTCCCTTCATCAACATCCATAGTACGGAACAAAGAGGAAAACGTCAAGTAGAAAATGTGTCAGGCTCTACCTATATAAACAAGATGCTTGAAGTTATTTCATAATATACACCCATCAAAACACCAGGCCTGCTCAAAATCTTCCATCAACCAGACCATCCAGGGCTGACAGCAGGGCTTGGTAATGTTCATCCAGAGATTACGAGCAAGGCGATAAGAAGTACATTCTTTCAGGTGTGTTTGTATGTTTGGTAGGCGTCCAGAAACCGCACGATACATTCTTTCAGGTGTTTGTGTGTTTGGTAGGCGTCCAGAAACCGCACGATACATTCTTTCAGGTGTTTGTGTGTTTGGTGGGCGGCCAGAAACCGCACGATACATTCTTTCAGGTGTTTGTGTGTTTGGTGGGCGGCCGCAGCCGCCCACCAAACACACAAACACACACTCCCAACTCGGCGCCGCAGGCGCCAAAGAGGAAAAATAAAAAGCCCTGGGGCTGGCAGGGATAACAATTTTCATTCTTATCTGAAGTGTTGTACAATGGAGAACAATAGAGTTGAACAATTCATAGCCAAGAAAGAACAGAAAAAGCTGGATTTGTATGCGTTGCCCTAATTGCCAAACCCTCAATCCACCCAATGCCAAATTTTGCCTGGAATGCGGGAATCGCCTGCTTGGCTGCCCCAATTGTGGCACAATTAATCCTTCGGGCGCCAAGTTTTGCATCGAATGTGGGACCGCTCTGCAGCCCAGACGCGAGCCGACCGCTCCACTTAAAACACCATCAATAGTCGATGCTGAAGAGACGCAGCCGATGCCCCAGGTCACAGAACAGCAGTTGAACGCTTCGCTGCTGGCATCCGCCGAAGAGAGGCGCGTGGTAACCATTATGTTTGCCGATATTACCGGATCGACTCCATTAGCAGATCGACTCGATCCGGAGGATATGCGCGCCATCCTGACAGGTTACTTTAATTTAATGAGCGCGCAAATTCGCAAGCATGATGGGACGGTAGAAAAATATATTGGCGATGCAGTCATGGCGGTCTTTGGTACACCGGTCACCCATGAAGACGATCCTGACCGTGCCATCCGGGCGGCCCTGGATATGCAGGCAGCACTAACCAGCTTTAACGAACATCGCCTGAATCGCGATCCTGAAGCGACACGCCTGCAAATGCGTATCGGCATCAATACCGGTGAGGTAGCTACCCCCAGCGCGACTGCCACCCAACACCAGGATTTCCTGATTACTGGCGATGCGGTAAATATCGCCGCTCGCCTGCAACAGATGGCCACACCCGACACCATCCTGGTAGGAGAGCGCACATATCTTTCTAGCCGGGCAGTTTTTGATTTCAATGCGATTGCGCCGCTTCATCTTAAAGGCAAAGCAGAGCCGATATCAGCCTATGTAGTGCAGGGACTGCGCCAGCCGACGCTGGCTATCGCCCAGCATCCACGTGGGCTAACGGGAGGCAATTCACAACTGGTTGGTCGAGATCTGGAATTGACCTTGCTGCACGCCAGCTATGCACGTGTACAGACCGAGCGACGCCCACACCTGATCACTATTTTAGGTGCACCAGGCATCGGCAAATCACGCCTGGTGCGCGAATTTATTACTCGCGAACAAGCACTGGTTAAGAGTGCCTCTTCAATTGGAGAACTGGTCCCACCACTGGTCCTTAAAGGTCGTTGTCCACCCTATGGAGAAGGACTGACATATTGGCCCCTGATTGAGATCCTACGCACAATTCTGCATATCCAGGAAGGGGATACAGACGAGATTGTCCATCAGCGTTTCATTGAATTCTTACATACAACTTTTACGAAAGCCAGAATCAATGAGTCGCCCGAAGAGATAGCAGAGACCTTACTGCGTAGTATTGGCCGCGGTCTGCTTGGTAAGCAAATATCCTCCAGTGAAAGGGGCTATGATGAACGTCTGAGGCCCGAGCAAAGGACGGCTATTAGCTCCACCAATACACTCAAACAAAGCGGGGCTCAGGGAGCCCTATTGCGAGCATGGCGTGTCTTACTGGAAGCTCTGGGTGAGCTACAGCCATTAATAGTGGTCATTGATGATATCCAATGGGCAGATGAGGCATTGTTAAACCTCTTTGAATATCTTACTGACCGTATTACTTCTGTCCCCTTGCTGTTCATTTGCCCTGCTCGTCCCGACTTTTTGGAGCAGCACCGGGATTGGGGCGGCGGACACAGAAATTTTACCGCCATTGAACTGGACTCACTGACCTGGGAAGAGAGTAGCGATCTGGTAGATGCGCTCCTGAATACCAATGAGCTACCTGAAGCTTTACGCTACACAATTCTAGCACGTTCAGAGGGCAATCCTTTCTTCGTGGAAGAGATAGTGCGCATGTTTATAGACCAGGGTATTCTGGTCAGGGGCGAAAATCACGAGCGCGGACAGAGCTACTGGCATGTTGAATATCCCAGGCATAATATTATTGGAGAATTGGGGCAACCGGTCCAGACTGTCAGCAATGAACCATTAGAGGAGGGGCTGCTCAGCAATCCCTATTTAATCCCACTGCCCTATGTACCAGATACTATTCAGGGAGTGCTGGCAGCGCGTGTGGATCTGCTCAATGCGACTGAAAAACTGGTGCTACAACATGGCTCGATTATTGGACGCAACTTCTGGCTCTCCTCGCTACTAGAACTATCACAGGGCTTGAGTCCGGAAACAGTGATCGAGTCCCTCGTGTCATTGATGCGCCGTGACTTTATTGCAGAAATCAGCATTAAGACGGCCAGTCCGACCACACCAGATCGAGCCTTTATCTTTAAACATATCCTGATCCGGGATGTGGTATATAACAACATACCACGGCAACGACGCGCCCATGAGCATGCTCGGATCGCACTCTGGTTGGACGAAAAAGTCTCTAACCAGCGCGCCAACTTTGTTGAGCTCATTGCATATCACTATCAGCGGGCCCTCGCTACCTGGTCCCCAAATGCAGCTATCGATTATATTGAAATTTACAATCAGCACCATCCTACCGCGCGCCCCATTCGTCTGACACGCGCCAACTTACGGGATCGAGCCGTCAAATATCTGACCTTAACCGGGGACCAGGCCATGGATAGCTATTATGCGCTCCGTGCCTTGCAGGCTTATAATGATGCCTTCGATTTGCTAAATGATGGTCATGCTGATGCGCTTACTCAAAGTAAAATGCTGGCCAAGCTAGGTCAGGCCTATGCCCAGCGTGGAAATTTTGATGAAGCCTGGCGGCAATCGCGCAATGCACTGCAACTGATCTCGAACAAAGACATGGAGGCCAACAAAGCACACCTGTTAAAACTATATGAAAGGCTGTCGTTGATGGCTACACGCTGGCTACCTCGCTTTGATACTCCCCCTGATCCCCAGGAGATACGCCAATATATTAACGCCGGTCTAAAAATTCTGGAAGGCACACCTACGAGCCGTGAACATATTGCATTCCGCACTTATCTGGCCTTCTGGTATATCCGTCAACTGGACGCCGCACCCAGCGAACAGAAAGATGAACTGGCGGATCAGGCATTACTAAGCGGGCATCAGGCATTACAGATGGCCGAAGAGTTGGATAGTCCGCGCACGCTATCATTAACCCTGGATGCGATGGGATTCATCTACTTTGAATATCATCGCTATACCAAAGCGTTAGAGCTACAAGAGAGGCGCCTGCAGTTGGAGCAGCTGATTTCGGACCGTGAAGAGCTTTACGACCTCTATTTCTCGCTAGGCAACGCCTACGAACAAGTGGCCGAATATGCGACCGCATTAACCTATTATGGTCGCGCCGGCAGCAATGCTCTGACAATGGAGAGTCCCGCCATGGTATTGACCAGTATGGTAGGGCGGATGCGCATCTGGCAACGTTGGAATCGCTGGGATAATGCGCAACAGGTGGCGCAGGATATTCTGCAATTCGTTGAAAAATATCAGCAGGATGAGAAACGCCAATTATGGGCCATCGAAACACTGGCCAGCATTGCTTACCACCAGGGCAAACAAGAAGAGGGTGATAAATATACCCAGCAATATAAGCGTTTGATATCCAAGCAAAACGAGCGTGGGGCACGCGAAGAAAATCCTGTCCTTGAAACCAGATTACATGCTATCCACCTGGCACAGGAAGATTGGGAGCATGCACTGGCCGATTACCGCATAAAGTTTGAACGCAGTGAGCCATTTCCCGATCCCTCTATACTGGCAACGCTGGTTGATCTACTGGTTAC
Source organism: Dictyobacter kobayashii (assembly GCF_003967555.1). Lineage (GTDB taxonomy): Bacteria > Chloroflexota > Ktedonobacteria > Ktedonobacterales > Ktedonobacteraceae > Dictyobacter > Dictyobacter kobayashii. The sequence goes on along the minus strand of NZ_BIFS01000001.1, from coordinate 3,417,962 downwards.
GACGAACAATAGCGATGGACAAGAAGCATTGTTCGATCGCGCTATTCAGTTGTGCAAGGAGGCAGGCGCACGCAAGAGCCTGGCCGTTGCACTCCGCGCGCGCGGTCGGATGTTTATGCACAAACAACAATGGGAACAGGCAGAAGAAGATCTCCGCCAGGCACTTAGTTATTGTGAAAAATTGGATCTCCCCTGGGAACGAGCGCACACCCTCTACAATCTTGGTCTGCTCTACAGCAAACGCTCTAGCACCCATCTGAACAAAGAACAGCAGGCCAGCGATAGCGAACTTATGCACTACTACCTGGAGCAAGCTTCGGGCTTTTATGAGTCATTAGGGGCTCGTCCTTCTATTGAACGCGTACAGATGCTGCTAAAAGGGGAGCAGAGTCCCAGGCCGGTAGTATCGGGTAGCCTCAACTCCACAACTGAGTAGAATCCCATACCTGACCCATAGTAGGGGGAAGGGCGGCCAGGCGGATATGGGCCAGATTCACATGAGCCGAGCGCAAATATAAACGCATGCTTTCCAACGCAAAATCTGGCGTGTTATTAGTGCGACTCAAATGTGCCAGCCAGAGCCAGCGTATACCAGCTTCGCGCCAGATCTGCAACACCGCCTCACCAGCCTGATCATTTGAGAGGTGGCCAGTCGGACTGAGTATACGGCGCTTCAAATGCCAGGGATAAGGTCCGCGTACCAGGCGCTCACGATCATGATTTGACTCTAAGATCAATAGATCGGCGTGCTGCATCTGCTCAAGCATAACTGGCGTAACCTCGCCACTATCAGTCACGAGGCACACACGACAGCCACCAGCACTCAGTAAATAACCACAGGGAGCAGTTGCATCATGGGAAATAGGAAATGAGGTAATCTCAATATCACCAATAGTCAAATGTGAACCGGTGGGAAGCACCTGGTGAAGAAAAGGGAAAGGGAGCCGAGCAACTTTCTGACTGACCGCAACTATCCGTTCTTCAATTACGGTCGTAGAGGTCATTAGTGTACTGGTTTTTTCTACTACTTCAGTTTCGGTAGTGCTTACTATTGCCTGGGGTTCTCTAGGAAATTTCGTGGGAACCATCCTGCCAGAATCACTTCTCCAGACACCACTATTCAATCCTTCTTGAATAGCTGCCAGAGTTCTTTCATCCGCAATCATTGGCAAGGCGTGGCGATTTACCAGCACTGGCACCGCATGCACGTGATCACTATGTTCATGGGTAATTAAAACACCTTGTATCTGAGACAGAGACACACCAACAGAGGTCAGGCGCATAGCCAGTGTACGAGTGCTCAAACCAGCATCCAGTAGCAGTTTTGTGCGTCCTTGTGGACCAGCCTCAACCAGAAACGCATTACCACTACTACCGCTACCAAGAGAAACCACTCGCATAATAAAAATACCTCATAAGGATCAATGATCTGAAAAACTATACTCTTATCCTCGCAAGGCGGGATCGTATAAACTTAACAAGCTCCGCGCATTATTTCCAAGCACCATATCCAACTCAGCAGTATTCAGGCCCGTCTGTTGTATATGTTTGATGACACGTTTTTGTCGTAAGAGGCCATAGTCACTACCAAAAAGAATACGGTCAGCACCTACTAATTGTGCGACCGCGGAAAATATTTCTGGTCGATATAAAAAAGGTGTTGCAGCTGTATCATACCACACATGTGAGGCGATACTCTGGATCTCTGGCATCAAAGTGTAGAAAGGCAGCCCGCCACCCCAATGAGCGGCAATAAAACGAACATCGGGAAAGGCAGTCAAGAATGTAATCACATCCTGCACTGAGACATTCCCTTTGCCTGGATACGCATGACCAACAGGCTCGCTACAATGGGAAAGGACCAGCATCTGATAGTGGCGAACAACTTCTAGCAAAGGAGAGAGTAGATGAATATCACTTAAACTATATCCCTGGCCATGTGGCATTAACTCACCCAGACCAATCATACCCGCCTCAGCACAACGCTCTAGCTCGCTTACGGCCCGTTTACCGGCTAAAGGCTGTATAACAGCCATGCCATAGAGACGGCCTGGATATCGTCGCATAGCGTCGATCACATAGCTGTTAGAGGCTTCAATCAATCCAGGGTCAGTCCAGGAAAATGCAAAGGTAACTGATGCAGCAACGCCAGCTGTATCCATTTCAGCGATAAGGTCTTCGGCACTGGCCATATGAGCACGAGGATTGGCATAGAGGGTTCGAAACCAGGGATCTCGTTCACAATAACGTTCGCGCTGGGCACAAACATCAGGGGGAAAGATATGGGTATGAAAATCGATGAGCATTTCCCTGCTCCTTAAAAATTAAAAACAAAAAAGGATTTGCCTGTGAGCAAATCCTTACAATGTTGATTGACCGAACCACTGGAAATAGTATTCCCTCAATTTTGCCGAGCGCCAGATCAGCCATCGCTGAAGCAGCGGACTCGCATCCTCAGAATGCCACGATGAAGATACCAACGATGGGGTGAAACAAGCCGTACGATCATTAGGGCGACTTCGCTGCACCTGTTACCAGGCGTCCACGTGTCGTCTATCTACCAGGTCGTCTTCCTGGGATCTTGATCCTACGAATAGGATGGGAGAACTCGTCTTGGGTGCGGCTTCGCGCTTAGATGCCTTCAGCGCTTATCCCTTCTCAACATAGCTATCCAGCTCTGGCCCGGGCAGGCCAACTGGCACACCAGCGGTTGAGCCATCTCGGTCCTCTCGTACTGGAGATGACGCCCCTCAATTCTCCTACGCCCACGACGGATAGAGACCGAACTGTCTCGCGACGTTCTGAACCCAGCTCGCGTGCCGCTTTCATGGGCGAACAGCCCAACCCTTGGGACCTACTCCAGCCCCAGGATGCGACGAGCCGACATCGAGGTGCCAAACCTTGCCGTCGATGTGAACTCTTGGGCAAGATAAGCCTGTTATCCCCGGGGTAGCTTTTATCCGTTGAGCCACACTCCTTCCACTCGGGAATGTGGGATCACTAAGCCCGACTTTCGTCCCTGCTCGACCTGTCCGTCTTGCAGTCAAGCTCCCTTCTGCCTTTGCACTCTTGCGGGTGATGTCCATCCACCCTGAGGGAACCTTTGGGCGCCTCCGTTACTCTTTGGGAGGCGACCGCCCCAGTCAAACTACCCGCCTGATCCTGTCCACGTCCCGGCTCACGGTGACGTGTGAGAAACAAAACACAACGAGAGTGGTATTTCACTGCTGTCTCCCCTACCCCCACAAGGATAGGTTCTCCGACTCCCACCTATGCTACGCACGCTCTGCCTCGTTTCGAGGTCAAGGTGTAGTAAAGCTCCACGGGGTCTTTTTGTCCTGTCGTGGGTAACCCGTATCTTCACGGGTACTTCAATTTCGCCGAGTCCTCTGTCGAGACAGTGCTCAACTCGTTACTCCTTTCGTGCGGGTCGGAACTTACCCGACAAGGAATTTCGCTACCTTAGGACCGTTATAGTTACGGCCGCCGTTCACCGGGGCTTAGATTCGCAGCTACGATCACCGCTCCTCGTAACCTTCCGGCACTGGGCAGGAGTCAGCCCCTATACTTCCGCTTTCGCGTTCGCAGAGACCTGTGTTTTTGGTAAACAGTCGGTTGAGCCAATTTCTTGCAACCCCCTCACGCCATCCCGAAGGACATCGCTACTAGGGCACCCCTTCTTCCGAAGGTACGGGGTCAATTTGCCGAGTTCCTTAACAGAGGGTCGCTCGATCACCTGGGGAGAGTTCCCCCTGCCTACCTGTGTCGGTTTGCGGTACGGGCGGAGTACACTCTGGCGAGAGGCTTTTCTTGGCGGCTTAGGGGCCGATGACTTCCGCGGACTGACGTCCGCTCGCTGCACGTGTCATGCACAGGAAACCGGGATTTGCCTCGGCTTCGCACTTCACCGCACAGACCCATCCTGTCCATTCGATGGGCTCACCTTCCTTACCGCGTCCCCCCATTGCTCATAACGAGCTACTCCGGTGCAGGAATCTCTGACCTGCTTGCCATCGCCTACGACTATGACGTCCTCGGCTTAGGACCCGACTTACCCTGGGACGATTGACGGTGCCCAGGAACCCTCAGGCATTCGGTGTGTCTGGTTATCACAGACATGACGCTACTCATTCCGGCATTCTCACTTCTGCACGCTCCACCAGTCCTTGCGGTCTGGCTTCTCTGCCCGCAGAACGCTCCCCTACCAATCCATCTTGCGACGGATTCCATGGCTTCGGTACCTCGCTTGAGCCTCGATACGTTGTCGGTGCCACTACACTCGACCAGTGAGCTATTACGCACTCTTTAAATGGTGGCTGCTTCTAAGCCAACATCCTGGCTGTTTGGGCGTACTGACTCCCTTTGACACTAAGCGCGGATTTAGAGACCTTAGCCGATGGTCTGGGCTGTTTCCCTTTTGACGACGAAGCTTAGCCCCCGCCGTCTCACTTGCATGCATGCTGTCCTGGCATTCGAAGTTTGGTTGGGTTTGGTAACCTGCACGAGGCCCCTAGCCCATTCAGTGCTCTACCTCCAGGATAGTGTTTCATACAGCTGTACCTCAATACATTTCGGGGAGAACCAGCTATCTCCGTGTTCGATTGGAATTTCTCCCCTATCCACAAGTCATCCCCCAGTTTTGCAACACTGGTGGGTTCGAGCCTCGACGGACTGTCACATCCGCTTCACTCTGCTCATGGATAGCTCACACGGTTTCGGGTCGCATCGCCGCAACGTTCGCCCTCTTCAGACTCGGTTGCCCTGGGGCTCCCCAACTTTAGCGTTGGTTAACCAGGCTACGACGATGCACTCGCCGGATCATTCTACAAAAGGCACGCCATCAGCCCTTGGTTCCTCCTGGAACAGTGGCCTCTGACTGCTGGTGAGTACGTGGTTTCAGGGTCTCTTTCATCCCCCTCTCGGGGTGCTTTTCACCTTTCCCTCACGGTACTTGTTCGCTATCGGTCGCTGAAGATGTGTAGCCTTGGAGGGTGGTCCCCCCAGCTTCCCACAAGGTTTCACGTGCCTCGTGGTACTCAGGATACTAGCCAATTCAAGTTCTCCGTCCTCTACGGGACTCTCACCCGCTCTGGTCACGCTTTCCAACGTGTTCAAGTAGAAATCTCTCCTGTGTTGCTAGTCCTACAACCCCAACCGTCCCGAGGGATGATTGGTTTGGGCTGGTCCCGGTTCGCTCGCCACTACTACGGGAATCTCGGTTGATTTCTTTTCGTCGGGTTACTGAGATGTTTCAGTTCACCCACTGCCCCCGTCACTGCCTATGTGTTCAGCAGGCGGTCTCCAGACATCACTCTGGAGGAGTTGCCTCATTCGGAATCTCGGGGTTCATCGCTTGTATGCAGCTCCCCCGAACGTTTCGCCGGTCTCCGCGTCCTTCTTCGGTCTTCAGCGCCAAGGCATCCACCTCGTACTCTGTGTAGCTTGTTCTCTTCGTTCAGATCTACATCATGTCTCTGGAATGCTTTGACTTTTTCTCATTCATCGAAAAAATCGATCCTCTGCTTCAACTCTGGCTGACCTATAAATCGCTCAGCAAAATTGAAGGAATACTATTTTCAGTTGTTCAGGTGCACTGTTGGTCGTCATCCTTCCGTAGAAGGGGACGCTGTACCCCAACAGCTCAAGAGTGGAAACCAGTCCAACCATCTGGCGTGAACACGTACCGATTCCTGGTCGACCTGGAAGTGGGATGAGTATAAAACGTCTTTCGTTGAAAGACCTCATCCAAGCTCCCTAGAAAGGAGGTGATCCAGCCGCACCTTCCGGTACGGCTACCTTGTTACGACTTCACCCCAATCACTGACCCCACCCTCGACGCTTGCCTCTCTTGCGAGTTAGCCCAGCGGCTTCAGGTGTTGCCAACTTTCGTGGTGTGACGGGCGGTGTGTACAAGACCCGGGAACGTATTCACCGTAGTGTGCTGACCTACGGTTACTAGCAACTCCAACTTCATGGAGGCGGGTTGCAGCCTCCAATCTGAACTGAGGCCAGGTTTGACGAGATTAGCTCCCCCTCGCGGGTTCGCAACTCTTTGTCCTGACCATTGTAGCGTGTGTGTCGCCCAAAGCGTAAGGGCCGTGCTGACTTGACGTCATCCCCGCCTTCCTCCGTTTTAAAACGGCAGTTTCGCTAGAAAAATTCAACTAACGACAGGGGTTGCGCTCGTTGCGGGACTTAACCCAACATCTCACGACACGAGCTGACGACAGCCATGCAGCACCTGTGGATCCGCCCCGAAGGGACAGCCCGTTACGGCTGGTGCAAATCCATGTCAAGCCTTGGTAAGGTTCTTCGCGTTGCATCGAATTAAACCACACGCTCCGCTGCTTGTGCGGGTCCCCGTCAATTCCTTTGAGTTTTAATCTTGCGACCGTACTCCCCAGGCGGACCACTTACTGTGTTAACTACGACACTGAAGGGGTCGATACCCCCAACGTCTAGTGGTCATCGTTTACGGCTAGGACTACCAGGGTATCTAATCCTGTTCGCTCCCCTAGCTTTCGCACCTGAGCGTCAGGTACTTCCCAGGACACTGCCTTCGCCATCGGTGTTCCTCCGGATATCTACGCATTTCACCACTCCACCCGGAATTCCGTGTCCCTCTGAAGCCCTCAAGTCAGACAGTTTCCATGGTCCTTCGTCGGTTGAGCCGACGACTGTCACCACAGACTTACCTGACCGCCTGCGTGCGCTTTACGCCCAATAAATCCGGACAACGCTTGCCCCCTACGTATTACCGCGGCTGCTGGCACGTAGTTAGCCGGGGCTGATTCCTCTGGTACCGTCCGTTCTCGTCCCAGAGAAAAGCAGTTTACGATCCGAAAACCTTCTTCCTGCACGCGGCGTTGCTCGTTCAGGGTTGCCCCCATTGACGAAAATTCCTCACTGCTGCCCCCCGTAGGAGTCTGGGCCGTTCTCAATCCCAGTGTGGCTGATCGTCCTCTCAGACCAGCTATCGATCGCAGTCTTGGTAGGCCATTACCCCACCAACTAACTAATCGAGCGCAGGCTCGTCCTCAGGCGCCCTTGCGGGCTTTGCTCGTTCCCGAGCATATGCGGTATTGTCGGCGATTTCTCGCCGGTATTCCTCACCTGGGGTAGATAACCCACGTGTTCCTCACCCGTCCGCCACTCCCTTATTGCTAAGGGCGTTCGACTTGCATGTGTTAGGCACGCCGCCAGCGTTTATCCTGAGCCAGGATCAAACTCGCCATCCAATTTTTTATATGAACATCGCGCTCAACGAGCGGATGTCAATTGCATGTGAAGTGCGATCATGGCCAATTTATAACATTGGCTTTATTTCGCAGATTAATGTGGCCGCTCAATGTTGCCATCAAGCGTCCGAATTGACAGGAACTGGTTTGTGTATTCACTGAGTTCCAGTTGCTGTTCTGCTTTCCACTCTTCAGTTGTCAAGGTACCAGGCGATCTTATTTTCTAGCTCGCCACAGCCATCGTAGTATCGCATACTCGTAGGGATTTGTCAAGTACTTTCTCAAACAAGTTTTTCAAGTCTCTTTCCCTCACCAATTGTTTCAAACATCCAAAATATAAGACACATATAGCCCGCATTGGACATTTTCACTGTGAGGAATTTAAAATCCCTGAGGGACCACGTTATCGTGGTTCGAACCTTAAAGTAATTGTTTTTGCGACAGCCAAAGTATATTAGCACATCGAGGCAGGCTTTGTCAAGGGTTTTCACCCAGACTTTTACAATTTTTCGACCAGTTGATGGAAAATTTGTTTTCTGTCTCTGTGACGAAGGTCATTATGCCATGCGGCGGTGCCCCTGTCAAGCATTTTCCATAGAAAAGGACGAGATTACCTTAATCAGGTAATCTCGTCCTTTTCTATGGGGCTTTTTTCCTTATTAAATTAAACATTAACCAGTTTAGCTGGTCAATGTATTAAGGTAGTCTGAAGGCAAAGCACAACCACCATAGAGCCTGGACAGAAGCTGCAATTGATCTACAACGGTAGCAGATTTACTACCGCAGCGCATAACTAACTTTCTATCCCCCATGTTTAGATCCTGGCGAATAGGCTTAGGATGATTTTGCATGTCGAGAATACCTATCGGCCATTGCACCCCTTGATCAAAGAAATCTTTACCGCTGAAGTAAAAGAACGGTACCTTTAATTGTTCGACCGTTTGTACATCTGTAATCAAGGTGAGAATATGCGATGCCGCCAGTTCATATGGGCTATCAACATTAATGCCGCAACCTTTGAAACAGCCAGTACCTTCAATTACCCACATGTGGTTACCTAGCTGCCCCTTATCAATTTGAAACTGTTGTGACCAGAAATCAAACAGGTCAGATAAGTTGTTGGCTCCTGCCCAACCATTATGCCAGCTGTCAATCAGCCCAATAATTTGATTGCGCCAATTCCAGTTTCCACCCGGATGCACACTGGTGTTCATGGCTGTTTGCATCTGATCCAGATAGCTGACCTGATTTACCAACAATTGATAGTCTGCCGCCGCTACATGGGGATCTAACGATCCAAGGATAACGGGTGTTGCAGTACGCACCTTGTGGATTGAAGTTTCACAAAGATCATAAAATTTGGCAAATCTTGCTGGTGGCACATATAAGAAGGACACAGATGAGTCCTGCTTCATTTGCTCATTACCGCATTGAACGGCATCAGGATAGGCCTGGGCAACATCATCAAACTTTGCCGTGTCGAACAGGCTATTATCGTTCGATTGGCAGATCGAAAACAAAACGCGAATACCTTTGTGGTGGTAAGTTTGAATGGTATTCTTCAACACGTTGCCACGTAAATTGCCCCAGCCACAGGTTGGATAACTTAAACGTACCCAGGGTATGCCAGTATAATTGACCGCAGGATCACCAGCAATGCCAAGCACTTTTGAGCGATCTTCAACAGGCAAGATTAGTGGTGCAGGTGTGGGCGAGGCTTTAATTTTAGGAGTAGGGGTAGGCCTGGTTGGTGTCGGTTGCCTGGTAGGAGTTACAATTGCTGTCGCTTGCTCAGGTGATGCACTCACCAGGCGATAGGAGAGCACAGCCAGAACGATACAAAGAACAGCGACGATAGTTAAAACGACTCCTCCAGGTTTCTTCAATATATTTAAAGCATTTTTCAATACATTCACGTTGTCATTTACCTCTAATTCCTCTCGAGAAGAGTTAATATATTTCAAGCAATGATTGATAATCTGTGATATTTTTCCTGATCGGATTTATGATAGCGGATATGCAACAAGTAGGAAAAAGAGCATCCTACCCACCCGAACATTAAGCATACTATATGTCAACGTTATTTTCCGATACAGAATTCACTAAAAATCTTATCTAATAGATCGTCACTGGCTGTTTCACCAGTTACCTCGCCAAGGGCATCATAAGCAGCCCGCAAATCAATGGAAACAAAATCCAAAGGTACATTTTGCTCTAATGAATAGAACGATGCCTTTAGTTGCTCTGTGGCACGACGCAAGGCCTCTTGATGCCGCGTACTTGTTACAAGTACACTCTCGCTATAAAGCATCCTGCCCGCCAATATTAAATCGGTCAGTGTATCTTCTAATTGTTTCAGGCCGGTATCAGAAAAAGTAGAGGTGGAAATAAATACACTATCAGGCCATAACTGTTTCAACTCTGAGACGTCGATCTTTTGCTCACGATCCGCTTTATTTAGCACCAGCAACACTGGACGCTTGCGGGCAGTCCCCTCTTCATTACTTGCCTGTACACCAAATCCCATCTGCTGAACTTCAGCAGATACCAGGCGATCTTGTTCGGTTAATGGTTCAGAGCCATCAAAGACCAGTAGTACGACATCGGCACTCTCAGCAGCGGCACGGCTACGCTGCACACCTATTTGCTCAACGGGATCATCCGTTGGGGTAATGCCAGCGGTATCAATTAAGTGGAGAGGAACACCACGTAAGTTAGCGGCTTCTTCGACAGTATCACGCGTTGTGCCCGCTATCGGGGTGACGATGGCGCGTTCTGTACGTAAAAACGCATTGAGCAGGCTGGATTTACCTACATTGGGCCGCCCGATAATAGCGGTGCGCACTCCCTGGCGATAGAGCCTCCCCTGATCCGAACCTGCCAGTAAAACAGAGACCAGCTTCTGTGCTTCGGCGATAAGAGGACGTAATTCTTCAGGCTGTGGCGTTGGAATATCATCTTCAGGAAAATCAATACTCGCCTCAATACGCGCAATCACGCCCAGAATAGCATGGCGCGCCTGCTGGATCTGATCCGACAGCCGTCCACGCAACTGCTGCAAGGCTAGACGTTGGCCAGCTTCAGTCTCAGACTCAATAAGATCCATCACAGCTTCAGCCTGGGCCAGATCCAGACGCCCATTGAGAAAGGCGCGCATTGTAAATTCGCCCGGATTAGCCATACGCGCCCCTTGCGCTAAAACGGCACGCAAGATACGGCGCAAGATTAAGGGACCACCATGACCTTGAATTTCTACCACATGCTCACGGGTATAGGTATGCGGAGCATGCATGAAGGCTACCAGGACCTCATCGAGAATCTCTCTGGTATCCGGATCAATGATATGCCCAAATGTTAATTTATGGGAGGGCGGAAGCTCGGTTTGATTCCCAGGCCTCTTAAAAAGAGGGAGAACCAATTCAAACGCGTCACTTCCACTCACACGAATGACGCCAACCCCACCTACACCGGGCGGAGTAGCGATAGCAGCTATTGTATCATTATGCATATGGCGATTATATCATAAGCCAATTTTCCGAGTCTACCAAACTTCCTACAGCCCATAGCGGCTATATACATCAAGCTTGAGCACCAACCGCAGTATTAAAGCCAGGCTCACTGGATCAATAAACAAATATTCTTTTTTGAGAGAGAAAACTTTGGGTGCCTTAAAAAAATACCTCTTCATTAACGATGCTCGTCATCACAGGAATAAGAATGAACCTCTACCACTCTTCTATTACACTAACCCGCTCACTCCTTGATACAGGAAGAACACGCCAAAAGCGAATGAGACCACAATAAGAATGACGCGATCATAGCGGGTCAACCAGGTTGAGAATTTCTGTAGCATGGTCTGAGATCGCCTGGGACTGATTATCCGAATAAAGAGGGGGAGCAGGACCGAAGTTTGAGTCAGCAGAATAAACAGGAAAAAAGCCACGATACTGGACTGTAGTCCTACTTTCGCTTCGCTAATCGTGCCAAGAGCGCTCAGAGTAAAAACCCAGAACTTCGGGCCGATGAGCACTATGCTAAAACCAATGCCGAACGCTTTCAGTGGAGTGAGGCTCGCAATCCGGGTCAACCACCGGGGAGGTGGAGCATCCGGGTCGTCCTCTTTCAGCCACTTTTTGTATGCGGTAATCAGTAACAGGATACCGAGCACCAACAGCAACGTCGAAACAACTGGACCCTTTCCGCCGCTCTTTCCTGCCGAGTCGGCTGTGCTCCTGCCCAGAACCAGCAGAAAAAACAAGCCTTGCAGCAAGCGCAAGAGTGTCATTCCACACACATAGGCTGCCGACTTGAGCAATCCCTGTCGAGGACTCTGGAGGAGCAAGATATTGATGATAATCTGTGCTGGCACCAGTGTACCGCCGAGAATCAAAGGCAGCAGCGAGAGAATTAAGGATCCCATGGTTCCTCCTTTCGAGGTCACCATATTATTTCGGATTAAACGTACGCTAAGGGGCGAAGCCTCTTGGAAGACAGTACAATGTCTAACAGGCCCCACATTGCTTACATCGAGCATATACCCCTGGCACAAAAGGGCATTGCCATAGTTTTATATTAATCGCATTTGCTCGTTTATAAGTAAAAATATGTATCTTACCACTTAGCGTATATGTGATAGAACTGAATAATTTGTATCTATATATCAATATACCAAACAGCAATATTTAAGCTTGCAGAAGTTACACAGCGGGCACTTATGACAAAAGGAATTGTCTATGTCTATACAAAATTCTGATAGCAGCACGCCTCCGTCCCAGGCCGACAATAAAAATGGCTGCCTGATATGGTTTGTGGTTATCTTGCTGCTTATCGCAACCATCAAAATCTATCCTCTGACCCTGCATCCACTCGCCAACCTGGACATGATCCTGGCATATCTCGCTCTACCTGGCATTATTCTTTTACTGCTTACTCCCTGGGCTAAAAGTTTCCTGGAGAGGTTTCGTCCTAACGGGGTGAGCGCTTTGGTAGTAGGAATAACATGTTATTTCATTACTCTGGTAGCACCATTCAGTTGGAAAACTATTGTTTCGACAATTATTATCTGGTTGGTTTCTTATTTCACGCTGTCCTCTAGATCATTCCAACGCCTATGGCCCTACAGTTTTTTCCAAAATCAAAAATTGCAGCGAGGAGAATTGTTGATTGCAGTCAGCATACTGCTGGCATTCATGATCATGTTTCTTGTGATCGGTGGTACAAGAATCTATGCCATCGCAAACCAGCAACCAGTGGATTATATACAACTTTTTATGCTGATAGCATTGCTTATTCTACTACCTGCCATGCTGGTTTTTCTCTCCTGGTGCTTCGCGAAGAATCAAAGCAGGTCAGGGAAGAGCCAGGAAGATCCCGAAGCTGGCAAGAACAAGCGCGATACGCCACGGGCACCACACTTTTTCAGAGCATTGTAAACATAATCATCTGTTAGCGACTGCTTCTTCAATGAATAATGCGCTCGGGATGGGTATAAACATTCATCGAGTGGTTGCGTAAAAAACCAATCAAGGTGATACCACCTTTTTCGGCAAGCTCAACAGCCATGCTGGAGGGGCCGAGATCGCTGCCACACAGGGAATACGAGCCAGCAGGGCTTTCTGAATAATTTCGAAGGAGGTACGACCGCTCACCATAAGGATATGTTCGTTATAGGGAAAAATGTACTCCTGCAGGCCATAGCCGATCAGTTTATCAACGGCGTTATGCCGTCCTATATCTTCACGTAATGCCAGCAATTCACCTTCGCGGGTAAAGAGGCCCGCAGCATGAAGTCCTCCAGTATGCCGGAATACAGCTTGCTCGGCACTGAGACGGGGCGCCAATCCATAGCATGTCTCAGCAGAGATACGTATTTCGTCAGCTTCGAGGGCTGGTACGGATAACATCAGGTCCGCGATGCTATTCTTGCCACAGAGACCACAACTGGCTGAGACTGCGAAGTGGCGCTCAAATTTTGCTGGCTGCGGCTGTAAAGATTCCTGGTAGGTCGTACTGCGCAGCGTTACATTGACGACATTTTCCAGTGGCAGACCATCCTCATCCTGTTCGTTTTTCACATCAACTACATCTTGCGCACCTTGAATAATACCCTCAGACAACAAAAAACCCAGCGCCAGTTCCACGTCATGGCCGGGGGTACGCATGATGACGGCCAGACTCTGATGTCCAATCCGTACTTCAAAGGGTTCTTCCGCCGTTACATGCTCTTCTTTGGGAGTAGCTATATTATCTTGCCAGTGGACAACCTGTATTTCCGTGACACGTTCAGGATCAAGCTCCGAACGCCAGCTGTGAGAAAGTGTCATATGCGCCTGCTTCTTCGTCCTTCGTTGATGATCGGCTGCGTTGTCGGTGCTCTTCATCAAAATCACGCACCACATTGCCAGCAATTGAAAAAACCATTGTTCCCAATAGATAGCGATGTTCCCAGTGTACCATATTCATACCTTCCAGCACTTTACATAACTATTCATTGGGAATAAACGCTTCTCTTAGCTTTTCTCGCAGGATAGGCAGGCGATTTCTGCGCCTCCAGTCAGGCCACTAGCTCTATCAATGCAACAGAGGCAGAGTAGATAGCTCATATTGCATTGACGGTCATTACCGCGCGTGTTAGGATATGCGCAACAAAACGTTGCACTCTCAAAGATGATAGGAACCAGAGATGCATTCTTTTCTGCAGTCAAGTAATGATTTATTGCGCCAGCGAGGCTATCGCCTTACGCCCCAGCGCCATATGATTCTAAGTGTAATTCAAGAAGCTGAAGAACACTTAAGCATTGACCAGATTATGGAGCGTGTTCAACAGTTAAATCCGTATGTGAGCTTATCTACTGTCTATCGAACGATTGAATTGCTCAAGAGCGTTGGCCTGATACGAGAGAGCCATCTCCCTGGTGAGCAACCATTATATGAGACAGCCGAAGGTCATGCCCATCATCATCTAGTCTGCCGCCGCTGCCGAGCTACATTCCATCTCAATGAAGAATTATTAGGCAATTTGAATGAGCAACTACAAAAACAATATCACTTTCATGGCCTTTCCTTAGAACTGGTGGCCGCGGGATATTGCGATGTGTGTTGGAAAAAGATCCAGCAAGAACTGGCTCAGGAACAAGAGCTGTCTCAAGAATAGGCAACCACATAGCAGATTACCTGTATTAGCGCCCTATAACTTTTTCTCATTACCAACCAGGCAATAAACATATCCCCAGCGATACTCAAGAATGGAGTTGCCATAATCCTTGCTCTGGACAATAGAGATAAGGATTATTGGCTGGAGGCAGGGTTGCCTTGATATATCCCTTGCGAAAAATCTCCTGATACATTTGCCATATGGCAGGACCAACCGCGTATGCACCTTCGCCAGCATTTTCGCGCATGGCTACAATAGAAACAACTGGCATTTGATCTGGATTATCAAGCCAGAAAGGAGCCTGAGTTAACATCCAGGCATGGGGTTTTAGCCCACCACCTACTTCTGCCGTTCCCGTTTTTCCAATAATGCCATCTGTATAGCCAAAGGTCTTGTTAAGACGCCAGGCACTTCCACAGGTGGTCACTCCATTCATCGCTTGCCGTATCTGATAGGCGATATCTTTACCAACCACAATACTCAATACCTCGGGACTCGATACCTGCACCGGATTACCATCTTTATCCAGAATCTTCGCGACCAATATGGGACGCATCAGAACTCCATTATTCGCTATTGCATTATCAATCAATGTCATCTGGAACGGCGTAATATCATCGATACCTTGTCCAAAGGCATTGCTTGCCAGTTGTAACGTCGATAGAGGACGATGATCTCGATTCTCCACGCTACTACGAACAAGGGGCAGATCAAATGGCAGATTCTGATCAATATAGAAGCGCTGTGCATATTCCAACCATTTTTCGCTGCCCACCCGGACTCCCAGCTGGGCAAAAACGAGATTATCCGAATTGGCATAGGCATAAGTAGTTGTAATTGGAAAATGGAAGGTATACATACCGTACCCTAGATTATTACCTAGAATGGATCGCCCTTCATATACAACGGGTCCCAGAGCCTCTTGCTTCGACCAGGGACTGTCCAGGGTGGTCACACCCATATCCAGGGCAGCTAACAACGTTAGCGTCTTAAAAATCGATCCTGGAGCATAGCGCGCCTTAAGCGGGCGCATAAGCAATGGCTGATCCTTATTCTGATTTACCTGATTAAAATAGGAGAGGTCGCCGTGGGCTAATGTCTGTACCATCCGATTAGGATCATAGCCTGGGGCACTGACCATGGCTAAAATTTCTCCTGTTTGGGGATTCGAAACAATCACAGCTCCTCGCGTTGACTCATAGGCCATGCCACGAAAAGAGGGGCGCTGATAGAGTTCATCAGTGGCTGGATGATAGTGGGTAAAGTATTGATTGACCAGGCGCTGAATACGCACATCAATGGTCAGATAAATATCATTGCCAATAAAACGGCTATGCAAGGTCTGGTTAATTAGATCATCAAGAGGAATGCGATTCTCTACCCCATCCAGGATATCACTGTATTGCTTTTCAATACCATCAACCAGGCCATACTCGGGCACGTAGTAGCCAATCAAACCCGCTAGAGATGGCTCACTATAATGGCGGATATAACCGCATAACGCTGTCTTATCAGGTATGGATTGAGCCAGTACCACTCCATTTCGATCCAGAATGCGCCCACGCAATGGGGCATTTTGTAATAAGCAATGGCGCTGATTATGCACATTGGCCGTAAGTGCCGGGGCGGCAACCACTTGCCAGTACACCAGGCAAAGACTCAAAAGCAGAAACAGAAACAGAAAAATGTTGGCTACATAGCGAATACTCGCATTAATACTCATTAGCCACCTCCCTATCTACATCACATCCCTTATGTTTATGTTACCACCACTCGATATTTTATGTTCCTTCTATCTTTATTATTCATGCTCCATTAAAAAAAGCGGAAAGATGGCACAGCAAGACGATATTGAGATAGGATGCAAAAAAGGAAAACTTTCTTTTAATGAAAGTTTTCCTTTTTTGCAGTGATACCTATCAGCTCTTTTTTATTGCTGCAGGTAAGAGCGATAATTACGCAGTGTTTCTTCAATACTATCGCCGCCAAATTTATCCAGTAAAGCCTCGGTTAGCACAATCGACATCATTGCCTCTCCAACCACACCTGCCGCTGGTACAACACAGACATCGCTGCGCTCATAGCGGCTCTGGTCAATATTCTCTTTGGTGGCGAGATCAACTGAAGGCAGAGGATGAGCCAGCGTCGGAATTGGCTTGACACCAACACGTACGACGATAGGCTCTCCATTCGAGATGCCACCCTCAATACCACCCGCATTGTTGGTTAAATGAGACCAGCTACCATTTTCCTCGTGGCGCAAAACATCGTGTACATGTGATCCGGTAGTACGGGTGGCATCGAAACCCGCCCCGATCTCTACTCCCTTCACAGAAGGAATACTCATCATAGCCATACCAACGCGTGTGCTCAAACGCCGGTCCCACTGACTGAAAGATCCCAACCCTATGGGTACACCAAAGGCGGCTACTTCAAAAACACCTCCACAGGTATCACCATCACGTTTGGCTTCCAAAATGCGCGCAATCATTTTCTCAGTTAGTTCAGCATCGGCGCAGCGCATTGCGGACTCTTCGACCTGACGCCACATGTCCTCAGGATAAGCATCACCAGTCATAGAACGGGAAATATCATAGCCTACATTAGCAACCGAGAGCACATGACTATGCACGGTAATACCAAATTGAGAGAGAAACTGCCGGCACAGGCCACCAACCGCTACCCGTGAAGCAGTTTCACGTGAGCTTGAACGCTCAATAACATTGCGTACATCATCATGCCCATATTTGACTGAACCAGTAAAATCAGCATGGCCAGGACGCACCCGGGTGACGGGTTCCATCTCAGCTTCTACCGGTGCTGCATTCATACGCTCTTCCCAGTTTACCCAATCCAGATTTTCCACTTGCATGGTAATTGGAGAACCCAGCGTTTTACCATGACGTACACCGGCGAGGAAACGGATAGCATCCTTCTCAATCTTCATCCGGCCTCCACGTCCATAGCCACCCTGTCGTCGACGTAAATCAGCGTCAACAACTTCTTTCTCAACCGCTAAACCCGCAGGTAGACCCTCGACAATCATAGTTAAGCAGGGGCCATGCGACTCCCCGGCTGTCAAGAAACGAAACATAATGCGAACTCCTCAAAATATACACAGCCTTATTCACTCCACATTGAGCTTGATAAAAAGAAACTGATAGTATACTCAATTGTACAACAGACAACATTTTCGCCCAAGATAGTTAACGACATTGTAAAAAAACTCAACATTTCCGTCAACAAAACAATCATTCATAGTGGTTATATAATAATTTGTGGGCAATAAATCGGTCTTCACGAAACCATCTCTCTATATATAACGTCTTTGATAGTAGTACACCTATCGCTTACTCGCTTGCATATTACTAAAAAAATAGAACAGCCACAGTGACATTTCCCATAACTTGTGTAATAAGCAATCTGTTTTAGTGAAGAATATATACAACTATTTCTCATTCTCTCTTCCCAACAAGTATGTTGTATGAGCATCCTTTTCACCAAATTTCAGCATAAATCTCGTAGAAAGCAAGCAGTAAAAATGCAGAAAAAAGCGAAATGCTAGCACGATAGCTTGAGTAGGTAGCACTATCTTTCTGCTGCTTTTACTAGCTTGATTATTGAAGCATGCACAGATTACATCGTTATTAAGGGCGTAAATTAAGAACTGTATTTGTAACACAAGCTATCATCTAACAGTATCTTTCGAATGCAGATTCCACTAACATATTGACACCATACATAAGTGTATTTTACAATACATTTGACCAGGATTTTGTGTATTTATTGACTCTCTCACTTAAAAAATTTTACATTTAGGAGGTAAACATGTCCCCTGAGCAACCATCAACAAAGATTGGCAAAACGGTAGGGGAAAAATTACGGGCAGCACGTATCACGCAACACTATACCCAGAGTCAACTTGCCGCCCCTGATTTCTCAGTCAGTTACATCTCAGCCATAGAACGGGGCCAGATTCATCCTTCGCTCCGTGCATTAGAAATTCTAGCGGCGCGTCTTGGTATGAGCTCCACTCAGCTGCTCCCTAATAAATCCCAACAGGAGGAACGAGCCAGTGCGGCTGCAGCTTTGAGCGAACGTGAAGAGGACGAGATAGAACTAGATTTACTCGATGCACAGATTCTAATTATACAAGGAGAAGCTACATCCGCAATCACACTGCTCGAACATATCTCGACCAGGCGATTGAAACGACAACATCAATTACAGCAGCGCTACCTTTTAGGCTGGGCTTATTATAAAGTAGGCCAGTATCAGGAAAGCGAATATATCCTGTCCGAGGCGATCCAGATAGCCAAAGAGTTGGACGCGCAATATCTGCATTTGCGCATTCTTCACCAGTTAGCATTGACATATGCGGCCATGCGCAATTTCGCGCAGGCTTTACTGGCTCATCAGCGTTGCCTGAATCAATTAGAAGAGAGTGGCATACAAGATCCATTTTTTACTGCTCAAATCTATATTCAAATGGGACAGTATCATACACGTCTAGAAAATTTCGAGCAGGCCTTAGAGGCTTTTCACAAAGCTCTTTCTATCACTGAAGAATTAACAACTCCACAAAGTATCCAGGCAACCTACGCTAATCTGAGTCAATATTATGCTGTAGCAAAAGATAATGAACTGGCAATGTTGTATGCCTATAAGAGCATTCAATTACACAATCTTGATATAATCAAACGCTTGCGCAGTGAGCTCTATCATTATCTGGGCCATGCCGTCATGCAAACAGATAGCCAGCAGGCTCGTAGCTATCTGGATGAAGCGCTACAATCCCCTACCGTTCTAAAGGATCATTTGACGCAGGCCAGTCTGCTGGCCCGCAATGCCGAATGGTACTTTGCGCAACAAAATTTAAAAGAGGCCGAGAGAATTGCGCTACAGGCTAATCAACTGGCACAAACCTTTGGGGATACAATCATTACGGCAGATACATTGATCGTTCTCGGTCGAATCGAATACGCAAAAACAGATTACGATCAGGGCGGTAAGCATTTCGTTGAGGGACTCGATATGCTAGAGCGTTTGGGTAGCCACGAGGAATTGGCGGATGAGTCTGTCCGCTACGCCCAGTTACTTGAAGAGATTGGCAAAGAACGAGAGGCCTTTACCCACATTCGACGCGCCTTCCAAAGTCGTCAAAAACTTGGGAAATAAGCTGTTTCACTACCATATTGACAATCAGGTGGTCGGCATAGCTTTGTTGAGGCAAAACTATGAAATCTTCCTGGTTGTCACTCCTGACTGCTAACCACAGGCGCCAACGTTGACAATTGCGTTTTCGAACATGCTATACTGTGCTCGGAAAGGGGGCACAGTTTATTTATGTCAATGCAATCCCATGATCAATCTGAAAAACCTGCTCAGCTCACCCATCTCGATGAGCATGGCAATATTCATATGGTTGATGTGACCAATAGGCCGGAGACCGTTCGAGAGGCAATTGCCCATGGGCGTGTGAGGATGCGGCCGGAGACCGTTCATTTAATTGAAAACAATCAGATTTCCAAGGGAGCGTGCTCGAGGTGGCGAAGATCGCGGGCATTATGGCTGCCAAGCAGACGCCTCAAATTATCCCTCTCTGTCATCCTCTGCCAATGACCCATATTGATCTGCAGTTCACGTTCGATAGTGAGGCAGGTTTGATCTTTATAGAAGGACGTACCCGCACTAATTATAAAACTGGCGTCGATGTCGAAGCGCTTACTGCCGTGACAGTTGCCGCGCTAACCATTTATGATATGTGCAAAGGGGTAGATACAACTATTACGCTGGAGCAAGCCTATATTGCACAAAAAAGTGGTGGTAAGAGCGGCACAGTCACATTTCAGCCTGACTAGTTGCTTTTACGAACCTCCAGTAACATAAACATGGCCTCAAGTAAGTTGCGCTCTTCAGCCTGCGACATACTCAACTCGGTCTGTCCAATTGGAGTGATCAGCATGCCATTTTCGTCAACCGGGACCGTGCTACGAATGGCATGCGGATTCCCGCCGCGCCAGCGCACTGGTTCCAGCAAGGATCCCAGGAAGACCGAGATAGTGACAAATTGGCCGCGCAGAGCTGGATCTAGATCTTGCAGGTGCAACTCCAGGGTTTCTCCATTTTGGGTCACGCTACCTTCTAAATTACGGGCCTGCAAGTGAATGATGGCGTTGTCGCCAGCATTGGTGCGCAAATTGATCTCTGGTCGCGTTGATGTTTTCCCACGGCGCACCCCGCCAGCGCCAACCATAACTGGTGTGTAAGAGTGGGTATTGGGCTCCTGGTCTGCTGGTGCACTGGCCCCTCCAAACAACGTCGCGACCCGCACCAGATCTTTTAAGGCTTGCCGGCGCAGTGAGCTCTGGTTGATATGTGCGCTCACCCGCAACGCCAGTTGCAATAATGAACGGGCAGCCTCATCGTTATCAATGTGCTCATGGCGCGCCTGGCGCAGGATAGCCTCGGCCTGGCTGATCAGCGATTGACTGAGATGGCTGAGCATTCGATGGGGTGTGGCGGATAACGTACGAGTACCCTGTCCCAATAAAGGTCGAACGCCCCGCGGCTGTACAGCAGCCCGCATCGCATCATAGAGGTCAAGATAAGCATGATGGCATTCGTGACATCCGGCCAGGTGGAAAAGGAGAGGCGCATAGTGAACCGTTGCCTGGGCATCGTTATTGAGTAGAGCCATGATGAAATCTGGGAGCTGCTGATAAAAAGATATATGATAGTCCCCGGTGAATTGAAGCTCTAAATGACTATCATTTTCTTCTGTGAGCTCACCTGTTTCACTGGTTGTCGTTTCGGGGAGCTGCAAAACTTGCTGCAGCCACTGTCCTAGCTTGCTGTAATTCCCGCGGAGTTCAGAGGACCTCCCAAAAATCGTCTCATCGTTCATAAGATCTTCTCCTTTAATGTCGGATGCCTGGCTCTACTCTTCTTTATAAAAACGCGATAGACGTTTCATCTGGGCCGAGGTAAGTTGTACTATCTCCTCGCCGTGCCAATCAAGGAGACCCTCAGAAGACAATTCTTGCAATCCTTTACGCACAGCTTGCACTGTAAGGTCGTTCTGCGCGAGTGTCTGAACGTCCACCTCGTATACATTCTTTTCAGACAAATGTTTCGTTGTATACATGGTTAAACGCAAAGCTACGGTAACTGTCAAATTTGAACTTTGCTGCTGTAAACAGTTGCGCAATTTTTTGTGCGCATGATCTTTGTGCTGGCTGATATGGGGATTGGGCTCGGCCGCAAAGGAAAAATCCAGCTCTTCCGCTAAGGTGTCTACCAGGTCGTCTGCCCCGATCTCTTGTAGCTCTTGCATGACGGCTTGCAGCTGATTGGGAGCTGCACTCAATACAGCGATACAGTGCTTCAGGATATTGCGCAACTCGCTTTGAGAAGCGACATGCAGGGTTATCGCTTCAGGTGTGGAGAAAGGCGTTTCACCCCATATCGACTCTACTGCATCTGAAAGAGGATTGTTGTCCCCCTCGTCTTCATCCGCTCCCTCTAGTTCAGCGGCTGAATTGACCTGTAACCGTCGTTTACGCAGGCGGTCAATCGCTTTATTCCTCACGCTGCGACTAAGAAAGGCATAAAACTGGGCATCGGTCAGTTGATCCAATGCGGTCTTTGGGGTGCGGTCTTCTCCCCCCAGGATACCCAGGCGTACAAGCTGCTCGACGACGTGCCCAATTACTGTATCAACTTCGAATGCATCATATTTTAAAGCACCTAAAAATCTTTGTGCATTTCTATGTAAGTAGGCATACAGTAATGGATAACTTTGCTCTGCCCGATACCTCAAGTCATTGGCTGTAAATGGCATTGCAGGATGTTCCTCCGAGGTGCCGATCCTATAAATAAGTATTGTATATCTACCTCTGTTAGACGACAGAGATGGATCAAATATATGGCTCAAAACTATTTAAACAAAGTTTCAAGTTCGCATTTTCTTGTACATTGTATATTGAAGACGTGTGGGACGCAACAAACTGCGCTCCTACAAAGGAATTCATTAAGTATAATTCCCTTTATAGGAGCGCAGTGATAAGTTTTGACGCCCGTAGAGCCGGGCGCATTCTCTCATTGGCTATGCTTATTCGATATCGCCACGCTTCCCAAGGCGCTGGTGCTCATAGGCTTTTTTGATGATGGTTAAACTGCGCTTGACGTCTCCACGCTCTTCCAATAAATTGGCATAGCGGAAGTACGCATCAGCTGCAATTTCGTGGGCATTTGAGGAGTCCAGCAATTCAAGAGCCTGGGTGAAGTATTGATCGGCCGCATCGTAATCTTCGAGTTGATGACGAATCTGGGCCAGCACAATTAAGGCCTGCCCCTGCGACTGTGAGTCACCACCTGCCTGGGCATACTGTAAGGCTTCCTGGGCCTCTGTTTCAGCCTCTTTGGAGTTACCGCGCTTGAGCAGTAGTTCAGCCAGGCCGGTATGGCAGATGGAGGCGGAAATCTCGTCATTCAGATCACGCTCAATGGCGATCGCCTGACGATATTCTTTCTCGGCGCCATCCAGATCTTGCTGCTTCTCCAGAGCTTTACCCAGACGCTGATGGGTCATACCCACAAGGCGTTGCTCGTCGCGCATCTCGTAGATGGCCAGGCTCTGCATCGCATATTCGCGCGCCATGGACAGCTTACCAACAGTTTTATAATGCTGGCTGATATCCATGTATTTTCTGGCAAAACTCTTGCTATCACGATTCATAGCATCCAGAGTTTCAAGCGCACGATGATAATAGGTAATGGCCTTTTCGAGATCACCCAGCCGGAAATAGTCATTAGCCAGGTTGCTAAACACTTCCAGTGAGAAAACAGGATCGGTAATTTGCCCATTCTCGATGGCGCCGTAACAACGCTGGTGATTTTCTACAGCCAGAGTATAGTTATAGAGTAAAAAGTAAGATTTTCCTAACAGGTTACGGGCCCGCTCAATATATTCACTGTCATTTAGCGCCTCACCTTGCGCTACAGCATTACGCAGGTCTACCACAGCTTCCTGGTACTCACCCGCACCCAAATGCACCTGGCCCTTTAATAAGTAGAGACGGTACACTTGATCTGTGGTTACACGGTCGGGCTGGATCGGATCCAGCAACGCTTCTGCCTGGTGATAATCTCCCTGCTGTACAAGAACATTGGCTTGTAGCAACTCAACATCAACACGCTGGTCAGGTCCTGAATCGGCAGGAGAATAACCAACCGCTCGTGCTTCAGCAGCGCCAGAGGGGGACCCTTCAAGGAGGAATGTCAGTGGTACATCCAGGCGGCGAGCCAGGATGGAGAGGGCTTTTAAGGAGGGACGTATCTTGCCTCGCTCAATGGCCGAAATGTATGAAATAGAAAATTCGGGGGCGGCCAGTTGAGCTTGAGTCATGCCCAATTTCGTACGAACTTCGCGAATATTCGTACCGACTCTTGCGGCAACAGCCTTCCCTACATTTGCAGTTTCAAGGGATGGCATGGAATAGTTCCTTTCAATGAGTAGTATGTTAAACGCTCTCGTTTAGAAGCTTCTGTATTGTCAATGGAAACTAGCTTCCTTTTTCCTTTAAATGAAATCATATACATACCTGCTGTTGTGGCATTCTTTTCGCTCTCACGTATAACTCTCAAAAAATAGAGAGTGTTCTAAGTATTCTGAATGCTACAATAAGGAAAATAGCTAGATATTACTTCATATTTCGTAGTCTATCATAGACTACGATTCTAGTCAACCCATATTGTACTTTTTTCATCGCTTTATTATATAATCTTTGACATCAATGAAGCATGGACAGATCAAATATTGTTTGAATAAAAAACTCATTTGTTTTGCAGTCATTTTAGTCATGTTCCATGCTTGCTACAGTTAATTTAATGAGTTATTAAAATATATTAACGCATGAGCTCACATTGTGAAATGATAGCAAGCAGTCTATAAATGAGTTCAAACACTATGTCAACTTCATAACTATAAGAAGAAGTGATGCTGTAGCTAACTCAAGCATCGCTCCAATCTTGCATATTGAATCACGCATAGAGACTAGCAAAAAGACCTCAACTACACTATAATGCACAATCATTAGATCATCTTTTCTGCAGTTCCGCTGTACTATGACATGCACTCGGAGAAATAACTGGCGTTTCCTGACAATGATGTAAATATTTTATCGCTGCCCCCGAGAAAGGATGTACAAGCTCAAATATGAGTACTATTCCATTTTTATTTATGCGCTCTGCCGATAACTTCGGTAGCCGCCCGGCCTTGCTTGAGCCGCGTTCAGATAACACTATAGCAACCCTTACTTATCAAGAGTTACGTGAACGGGTTCAACAATTTGCCGGTTACCTGCAACAGCAGAATGTAACCAAGGGCCAGCGTATAATGATCTGGTCCTCCAGTTGCTCTAACTGGCTGGTTGCCTATTTTGGATCATTACTGGTTGGATTAGTTGTCGTTCCACTTGATGTAAATACGAAGGAAGATTTTCTGCAGCGACTGGTAGAAATTACAGAGGCAACTTTTCTCATTACAACGCAAAAAAATTATACAAGTCTTAAATCTAACTCTCTTCCATTCATCGATATTGATGCCCTACCAGGGGTGATTTTACTACAGCTCAACTACCAAAAGTTGAAGAAGATGATCTAGCTGAACTGGTCTTTACCTCTGGTACAACAGGACAACCCAAAGGCGTTATGCTGTCTCATGGCAATATTACTTCTAATGCCATTGCTTCTGTCGATGCAGTAAAAATTACAGCTGCTGATCGAGCCCTTTCTATTTTGCCTCTCTCTCATATGTTTGAGATGACCATTGATATGGCCCTTATCCATGTCGGTGCAAGTATTGTGTATGCCCGTTCATTATTACCAGATACATTATTTAGGTTGCTCGCTACACAAAATATTACTTGCATGGTGTTGGTCCCTCAGGCTTTACAATTGTTTATGAATGGCATTGAACGTGAAGTGCGACGCCAAAAACTGGAAAAACAGTGGGAAACTTTACATAAGATTGCACGCCGGGTGCCTTTTCAATGGCGCCACTATCTTTTCCGTTCAGTTCATAAGCGCTTTGGTGGCCATTTTCGCTTATTTGTGAGTGGAGGGGCCTATCTATCACCCAAATTAGGCTATGCGTGGGAAGAGATGGGATTTCGCATTCTTCAGGGCTATGGAGCGACCGAATGCTCGCCTGTGATTTCGGCTAATCCACTCAATGATCATACATTAGAGTCAGTGGGACGCCCCATTCCCGGGGTAGAGATACGCATAGAAGCTGATAATGAGATTCAGGTGCGCGGACCCAATGTGGCACTGGGCTACTGGCAAAATCCAGAGGCGACAGCAGCTGCCTTTCAAAATGGTTGGTATTCTACAGGTGATCTGGGCTATCTTGACAAGCGCAATAACCTGTATCTGAAAGGTCGCAAGAAGAATTTGATTGTACTGGCAAATGGCATGAATGTCTATCCAGAAGATGTAGAAAATGTTTTACACAATCAACCTACAGTCAAAGATGCGGCGGTTTTTGGTTTGACTGAAAAGGATCAGGGTCCAATGATGCACGCGGTTCTGTTGATGGATGATGCGTCCCAGGCTAAAGCGGTCATTCAAAACGCGAATAAACAACTGGCATCACATCAACAAATTAAGGGTTTTACGATCTGGTCAGAAAAGGATTTTCCTCGCACACATACTTTGAAGGTGAAGCGGCAGGAGGTCTTTGAGATGCTTCCGCAACTGCGCCGGTAATCGCTTCATAGAATTACACAATAGGGAGAAGAGAAAGACATTTATGCTCTATTTAGTCGCGACACCCATCGGGAATCTCAATGATATTACATTGCGCGCGTTGGAAATTCTGCGCTCGGTCGATATCGTTGCCAGTGAGGATACCCGTAAGACGGGGATGCTCTTAAAACATTTTGATATTCAAAAGCCTCAGATGGCGTTCCATGAACATAACGAGCAGCGCGCCGGCGAACGTATTGAGGAAATGCTGAAACAGGGTCAATCAGTAGCGGTGGTGACCGATGCTGGCACACCCGGTATTTCAGATCCAGGCTTCACGCTGGTACGTCGTGCGATCCAGGCAGAGGTCGATTTTACGATGATTCCCGGCCCAACGGCTTTTGTGATGGCACTTGTCCTCTCAGGTCTTCCTGTTCATAGCTTTACTTTTCGTGGCTTCCCTCCTCGTAAGCCGGTGGGGCGCCGTAAATTCTTTGAAGTGGACCGTGAAGCTCCCCACACATTGATTTATTATGAAAGCCCTTATCGCCTGGATGGCTTTCTCAAGGACGCGCTAGAGGTCTTTGGGGATCGTCCAGCCGCCCTGGCCAATGATCTGACCAAGATGTTTGAAAAAGTTGAACGGGGTACACTCTCAACCTTGCTTGCCGCACTTCCCCAGCAAACTAAATTGAAGGGAGAATACATTGTGGTCATTGAGGGTCTGGTTAGAACTAAAGAGGCGCGGGGCAAAGGTGGATATGAAGAAGAGGATTCAGCTAGCGATGAAGAGGAATAGAGCCAGTAGATTGGCCTGACTCTATTCCTTGCGGTGTGCTGGTTATGCGCTATGCAATACCCAGCACATCGATCAATTCTTTTACTGCATCAGCAGATTTCTTTAACTGGACCTGCTCATTCTCTTGCAGTTCAACTTCAATGACTTGCTCTAATCCTTTGGCTCCCAGTTTGGCGGGAACACCAACGAAGAGATTGTTCAGACCATATTCGCCTTGCAGGTAGATGGCGCAGGGCATGATCATCTTTTTATCCAGTACAATGGAATCAAGCATCTGCAATACTGAGGCCGAGGGGGCGAAATAAGCGCTACCATTGCCTAGCAGTTTTACAATCTCAGCACCACCATCACGCGTGCGCTGAACAATCTGCTCTATACGCTCCGCAGGCAACAGTTCGGCGATCGGCACACCAGCAACAGTACAAAGACGCGATAGCGGAACCATGGTGTCCCCATGGCCTCCCAGAACATAGGCCTGCACATCCCGCACGGAAGCCCCTAATTCCTGGGCAATAAAAGTACGGAAGCGAGCTGTATCCAGCACGCCTGCCATACCAATCACGCGCTCGCGTGGGAAACCGCTGACTTTTAAGGCGACCTGGGCCATCGCATCCAGTGGGTTCGTTACGATAATCAAAATACTGTTTGGTGAATATTTAACGATCTGCTCAGTTACCTGTGAAACGATTTCTTGATTCTTTTTCAATAAATCATCGCGGCTCATGCCAGGTTTTCTTGGGAAACCTGATGTGATTACCACAATATCAGAATCAGCTGTATCAGCATAATCGTTGGTGCCGGTGATTAATGTATCATAACCAAGCACAGGACCGGCCTGGAGCATATCGAGAGCCTTACCTTGTGGCATATTGGGCACGATGTCAAACATGACGACGTCAGCATAGTCGCGCTCCGCGATACGCTGCACCAGCGTACTCCCAACAAAACCAGCTCCAACTACAGTGATTTTACTCCGCATTGACGTATCCTTTCATCTATTCGCGTTCAGGATTTATATTTTGAAATACAATGGATGTTTGATCCATCAACTTTCTACCGCTATTGTATGCCTTAAAAGGGCTCAATGGCAATTGTTCAGACGATTTTTTTATTTTTTGAAAAACTCTCAAAAAAACCTCTTGACATCCATCAATGGATGGAGTATTATAACAACGCGGTCGAGAGAACGCACAAAACAAATAAATATTGGGGTATCGTTCAACGGTAGGACGGCTGATTCTGGATCAGTTAATTGGGGTTCGAATCCCTGTACCCCAGCCACATGCAGCAGCTCTACAAGCTGCTGTAATACTATAAAGGCAGTTGATTTTGCTATCACTAAATGATGTGAAATCAACTGCCTTTCTTTTTGTCTACCTCCATCATTGATGTTTTCTTCAGCGCAGGGCTTTGTAATGTTCGTCCAGAGGTTGCAGGGAGATCACGAGCAAGCGAGAAGATGGACATGCTTTCGCCACAGTCGCCAAAGAGGAACAGTAAAAAGCCCTGTCTTCAGCGTTTGTTTGTTGCGTTGCCTACCCTTGTGATGTATGTTGTAAGCAGAATGCTTTGGTAGTTCTGTTTGGAAGGGGTGGTGTGCGATGTATGATCCGCTACGTAAATATACTCTAGATGTGTATTGGAGAATTGTTGAGAGTCTTCCGGAACGAAAATACGAGTATATTGATGGCGATATTCGGATGATGACTGGTGGATCTCTAGCACATTCTCAGACCTCAACGCGGATTGCTGGTATCCTTGATCGTGCCTTATACGATACCGAATTTTATCTTTACAAACAATACTGATGTGGTAGTGTTTCCAGATATTGATGTCCGCTTTACGCTACAAGAAATCTATGCCAAAGTTTATTTAGAATTAGAAGAAGACTCGTTGTAGTTGGCAAAATAGTAAATACTAAAAAAGCACCTGGGGCAGATTAGTCCAGGTGCTTCTTGTTTATATGTGATATCCTTCCCAATCTTCCTCAGGTCGTCCTCCACTAAGATAAATATACCCCCTGTTGACATGCCTCATATATTTCTGTTATTATTCAACAATACTTAGTAAGTAAAACGTTATAACGTAAGACTTAATAGTTATCAGGAGAGAGATATGCCCAGGGAAGAGAATTTAGGTCGTTATTCTGAGCCCGCGTTGCTCATTCTTTCTAGCTTGATGGATGGTCCCAAACATGGGTATGCCATGATGGAAGATATCTTACAGTTTAGCGGCACTAAATTAGAACCAGGAACTCTATATGGAGCGATCACGCGCCTTGAACACAATGGATGGATTGAGCCGCTGGCAGCCCAGGAACGGCGTCGCCCTTACCGTATTACCGCTGCGGGTGTAACAGCCCTCCGTGAACGCCTCACGGTCATGCAGCGCATAGTTTCAATCAGTGCCCAGCGACTGCTTGCTAACGGCTCCTAAGCATATAAAAGCTAGCCTTCCCTTATGAGGGTATCGCGTGCTCTGTCATATCTGCTTTACAAAGTATTAGTGGGAGAATAGTATGCAATCTATGGCCTGGTTACTCAAATTTTATCCTCGTCAGTGGCGCGAACGTTATGAAGTCGAAATGCTCGATCTACTAAACCAACAGCAGAATACTTTTTTTACTGGTATCGATCTACTTTTTGGTGCTCTCGATGCACATTTGAATCCACACTATCTAACCGAAAGGATGTTGATCTCAATGGAGCATATACGTCGAATTCGCACTGCCAACAACACTATCTTTTGGGCATTCCCTGTCTTTCTCTTCTGCTGGTTCTCGTTGATCTTGCCTGGCATAAATGTCCCCTGGGAGGTCAGAAACGCCTCTACTCCACTCGTTCAGACCATACAAATAGTTGGTGCGGTGATGGTCTCGCTGGCGCTCTTGCTTCTCTTTGGCACTGGCCTGTTTATTGGGTTCTTTCCTGGACGTTCACAGGCAAACACACCAGCAGATGAAAAGGTCAATTTGCTGGCGCTGAGTTGTAGCATTCTGGCTTTGCTTCTTTATATCGCTTTTACTATTCTCAGGCCACACATCATCATCGCGTACAACTACATCAACCTTACTCCCCTCGCCCTCGTTCCTATTGCTCTGGCTGTTGTCAAAAGCAAAGGCAGTGAACACATGCTGCGTCTTGCTCGCGTACCTGTAACGCTGATAACTCTCTGTATGGTGCTACAAGTACTGACTGGGATTGTTTGTTTACTCGCCCTTACTATTCTCTGGCACGGTAGTGGTCCAGCGCCAAAATTTCTCATCGGATTTATACTTATGGCTATTCTCACAGGCATTGTTGTCTGGAACTTCCTGCGCAGCCGTCCATTCGTGCTTGCTACAGCTGGAAATTCATAGGCTATAACAAAGCAGTTGGAAACGTCGTTCATCCAGCAGCAAAGCCAAAAGAGGTATCCGCTAAGTATTTACCAGAAGTACTTAGCGGATACCTCTTTTGGCTTTGCTGCTGGATGAACCTTTTTTATGTATATTATTAAAGGACAATTTTTATGCCGAAAAGACAGGCTCACGATATCATTACGCTATAACTCCTGAATGCGCTCAGAAAAGAAAGGAATCTATTCAATGAGCAATGTAGCATTGATTTTATCATCGTTATTTACACTTTATATAGGAATAGTCCGCCCGCTACTTAGTCGCAGGCGTTATCAAAAGTTTAAAGAGGCGGTTGTTAATCATCCTACCCTCCGTACGCGCTACTATCGACGCATCCTGGTCGAGCCGTGGCTCTGGCTGGTGGTAATTGGTATTATCTTGCAGCTTGACTCTGCACCGCTCTCGGTTCTCGGTTTAAAAACACCTGATGACTGGACACTTACGATCTTACTCATTGCAGAGGTAGTAATTCTGCTTATCATTGTGCATGCTGTGCTTCTATACCGTATGAAAAAAACGCAGCGCCCTGCTATGGCGGCAGCACTCATATTAAAGATCAAGGAATTGCTTCCTCATACAGCACAAGAACGCAGCCTCTGGCTATTTATCAGTATCACCGCAGGAATATGTGAAGAGATTACTTTCCGCGGTTTTCTTCTCGTGTACTTTCTCGCCATCAGCAATTTTTTCGGACTACAAATCCCTTTAGCGGAAGCAGCCTTCCTCTCTTCAGTCTTGTTCGGGTTTGCGCATATCTACCAGGGCTGGAAGGGTGTATTGGGGACAGGGCTATTAGGAGCTATATTTGCCTATCTCTATATTTCCACAGGCAGCCTTATTCTTCCAATCATTATCCATATACTCATCGATGCTCGTATTGTGTTTCTTGTCCCGGCACTTCTGAAACTGGATCAGCCAAAGAAGGATTGATCTTTCTGTGGAGGATATAGAACAGGTAGCCAGATAAGCTGTACAATCTTTGCACACTCTTAGGGAAAGCACAACCTTTTAGCTTTCCTTTTTTGTATAACCTGAACAAATAAACAATCAGGCAGCATTTATATCGCTGAGCGATCATTCCAGGCCAATTTATGTATAAGCATGTTTGCTCTTAAAGGAGGTATGCTTATACATAAATTGGCCTTTTCTCTTACTTCTTAAGAGTAAGCAATTAACAGGATAGCCTGCGTTATGAAAACGCTTTATCCCGATTTTTTTTGGCTAAAAAATCGGCCATAAAAGTGTCTCCAGTCGCCTTCAAAAGCCGTCGCAACCCGGGTCCAAATTCTTGTTGTGAAATTTTTATTAGCGAATTAATTTCTTATCAGATTACTCATTTTCTCCTCGCTTTATAGATTATGACAGACTATGCACATGCAAAAATTCATGAGCAGGCACACCTTGTTCCCATGTATACTGTATGTTATATTTCTGTATATAGTTTGCACAGTAAACTCTAGCAGGAGGATGAAATCACATGGTCACAGCCACAGCCCGCATCCAGGAGACCACCTCTGTTGTAGATGAGGTCCTAGAAATACCCCCTATCATAGAGAGTGATGAAGATGAAATTGAGACTGATAAAGCTGAAGAAGCTGAAGAGGCTGAAGAAACATTAGACAAACCCGAACTTCTAGAGCAAGAAGCTCTGGTGACCCGTGCTATTCAGGGTGATCACGAGGCCTTTGGCGAAATTGTTGACCAGTACAGTACGCTGATGCTGCGCACTGCATCGATGATTGTTGGCGATCGCGATATCGCGGAAGATGTGGTCCAGGATGCGCTTATCCAGGCCTGGCATCATCTGGCCGACCTGCGCAAGGCGGGAGCACTGCGTCCATGGCTTATGCGTATTGTGGTTAATCAGTGTATTAGTTTCAAGCGCCGTCTGGCTCGTACAAGTGCTTTTATGCGTCAGGCTCTATCAGAGCAGGAAACTGATTTGATCGCGCAGGCCGCGGATGATCATAAAGGACGTATGGAAAGAGATTGGGATCTCGCGCGGGCCATTGAAAATTTACCGCTAAAGCAACGAGTGGTCATTGTTTTGCACTATTACAATAGCATGACTCTTCCTGAAATGGCTCAGACTCTTCAAACATCTGAGAATACGCTGAAGAAACGCATCCAGGCAGCTCTGACAAACCTGCGTCGCATTTTACGCGCATCTGAGATGGAGGATGAGGTAAGCTCAAGGCAGGGAGTTCCTGGCTTTGCAACCTCAGCGGCTTGATAATGGTGAGAGTACTATTAAAAAGCGAGAGGCGGCTACCATTGCGCATTTTATTTCGACTCTGCCGTGCAATGCCTGTAGCTGCCTCTTCCTTTTACTTAAAGCATTAATGTTTTCTGCCAGTAGTGTAAAATATCTTCAATCATGTCAGCCTCGCAACGTACTTGAAAAATATTGCGTTGCACAGATCTCCTCACTAGTCCTAATATATCTGCTTCCAGCCGCTGGCTGGTCGCCAGAGTGAGGCTTCGTCGCTCAGCTCCAATCGGTACACAACGATAACAGCAGGCTAATTCATATGGAAAAAGTTGTAGCAGTTGTTTCGTTGGATAGCTACTTAAAAAGGCCAGGTATGGCAGCAGGTCGGATTTATGGGCCTTGTATGTCCCTCTCTCAGTCGCTAGCTCTTCCACTTGCTCGGGTATATCCTGCTGACTATGCTCGATTATAGTTGCCCGTGCCATACTCCATTCATCTCGAACACGTTGTACAAGGACTGAGCTGCCTCGCCATATATAATTTGTATGTCATAGCGTAAATGACTCAATAAAGCAGAGATGCGCTGTACCACTGCCTGTGCTCCTTCAAAAGGCGT
This sequence comes from Dictyobacter kobayashii, assembly GCF_003967555.1. GTDB lineage: Bacteria > Chloroflexota > Ktedonobacteria > Ktedonobacterales > Ktedonobacteraceae > Dictyobacter > Dictyobacter kobayashii. Next base: position 3,384,796 of record NZ_BIFS01000001.1, on the reverse strand, counting down.
CATTGGCAGGAGAATAATACAGGCATGAGTGGCTTCGAGAAGAATGATGCTATCACTTTGCCGGATGTTGCTCCGGATACGCTGTGCCACATAGCGTAATGCTAATTGTGCCTGATATTCTACCTGAATATAAATCAAAGCTGTACCATTGTTCTGGATATATGCGAGCTCCACCTCGCTAATCATCTCGACCATTCCACTCCCTTTACTGTAGCAATAAAAATTCATGACCATGAGGCTCAAAGAGTATCTCTGGCCTCTTCTCTCTTCTCGAATACCCCTACAAATGCCTGACTATAATTCATTCCATACTACACAGCATCATACAGACCTGCTTGCCCAGCAACATGGATGATATTGGTTGTAATTGGGTTAAAAGTTAACAATACGGGTAGAGAATTTTTCCATATCGTTTTTCTTCAATTCTTAACAGCATTTCGTCAATGTCAACGCGTTTATAACCATACTGGTACTACAAATTCATGGACTTACGGCATATCATGATGCATCATGGTACAATTATAGCTATGTCTGATATTTCTAAATAGAAGAGGTGTAGAAGATGAAAAAAATAGATTGGGCAATTACCTGGCTCGCACCTTTGACGCCTGAACCAACAATGATTCCAACGAGCGATGTGTTTCTGCAGTCAGCTCAAATGCTTTCGTTAGTTGCATTGGATGATAGCTTAACAGGTCTGCTGTTCCTTTGTCCCGATACGCTGGTGATCGTCGCAGAACAGACATTACAGCATGCTGCAGATAGCGATGTAGGTAGCAAAGATTCAGTGCTAATGGCGCTGGAAAAGCCGATATCAAACGTTTCGCTAGATGCAGCATGCCAGGCTGAGCAAGATTTCATGGCTTTTCTGGATGTAGAGGCCTGTTCTTCTCTATAAGCCGGTACTGAGATAACAAGGATTGGTCTTTCTGCCTGCGCAATGGGTTGCGCTGGCAGAGGATATGTGGTGGGTGGAAGGGATATGTCATTGGCACAATCGCACACAGTTCTTGAGCAACAGGCATCTACGACACGCCTGAATAATTCTCGTATCTGGCAAAATGCAATTATCGCTGGCTCTACTCTGGTCAATGTGAGTATCTATACGATCATTGCTCGTGCCCTGGGATCACATATATTTGGTAGCTATCTTTTCGCGCAGTGGTTGGCAACTATAACTATTCCGGTCATTGGAACTGGCATGTCAACCCTCTCCAGTCGCCAGATCGCCGCCACCCAGAGCCGCGAGTCTCCACGTTTAATGGCAGGCATTTTCTATTTTTTGTGGTATCGCCAGCATAGGAGTATCTTGCTCTATTGCCTGATTTACGTGGTCCTCTCATTTGCCCTGACACGTATTTTTCATGATTTCACACCAGGACTACTGCTACTCTCTAGCCTGGCCACGCTCCCTTTACTCTTGAGCAGTGTAGCAGGTATTACCCTGAGAAGTCTGCGCCGCTCTGACTTGCTGACGATGTTGAATCTGTTCGGTAACCTGTTGACGCTCCTCTTTATTATCATCTCTACCCAGGTCAATGGCGAACCAGTTGAGGCCTTTATCCTGGCGTTCGCGCTATCAAATACCATTACGCTGGTCCTGGCAGTGGTTTGTGTCATGCATCTGCTTCCGCTAGAACAGGCTCTGGCGCCAGGTATCTTTCTAAGAGAGCGGTTGGCACACAATATACATCAATCCAGACTCCATTTCGCGCTCGATGCCATTGTCTGGCAAAGAAGTGAGCTACTATTGCTGGCCTGCTGGCATAACTCAGAGGAATTGGGCTTTTACGCTTTAAGCGCGATTATCAGTGCCAGAATTATTGGTCTGGCTCCGTCTCTCTTCACTCAATGGGTATTTCCTCTGTTTGTACGTTATTTGCCTGGCCATCGCTACCTCAATCAATACGATGCCTTTGTGCGTACTTCATGTTACATCATCTTTCTGGCGGTCCCGATCTGTACCGTGATGATTATACTGTGCCCGACGATCGTTGCCTATTGCCTGGGCAGTGCTTATCTTATGATGGTTAAGCCGTTACGTATTTTATTGATCGCGGCCGTCTTTGGTAGTATTGCGACCGTCGGGCTGACACATATGGCCAGCTATGAGCGCTATGATTATCGCCACCTGCAACGCGTGCAACGTGAGTTCAATATAGGCGTGGCCGTGCTTAAAATTTTGCTGGCGATACCGCTGGTCATATTCTGGGTATGACCGGTGCGGCCCTCGCTACCGCGCTGGCTCAGATTATTTCTGCCTTGACCTCTATCTTGCTCTGCAAAAAGTTATTGCTACGCTATAATACCTTGCTCTGATTAAAGAAAGAGGAGAGAGTATGACTACCCGACATTCTTTAGTACACTCTACCCATATTGCTATCCGTACCAGGTCAACAGGAGCCTTTCGTACTGGTCTTAAAGACAATCACCAGACCGGGCAGCATGAGCTCAAACCACCCCGCTTCAGCGTGGTGATCTGTACTTATAATCGTCGCAATATGGTGCTGACGGCCCTGGCCAGCCTGCGGCGACAATCACTGCCTTTAAAGTATTTTGAGGTGATTGTGGTTGATAATGGATCGGCCGATGGCACATTTAATGCCATTCAAACTTATCTTAGTACGGATGCGCTCCATCGTAGTTCATTTGAGGAGCAGTGGAAGGTGCAGTGCCTGCTGGAAAAACGCAATGGTCTGGCCTATGCGCGCAATACGGCTATCATGGCCGCTTCAGGCGACATAATCGTCTTTCTGGATGATGATGTGCTGGTGGATCAATATTTCCTGGAACAACTCTGGAGTGCCTATGAGGAGACCCATGCTGATGCGATTGGGGGTGCGTAGATCTACATTGGGAATCACCACGCCCTTACTGGCTTACCAGTGATCTGCTGGAGGTCTTTGGCTGCTATATGCCCTTTCACTCCCGTACACGCTTACCAGATACGCTCAGTTTTAGCAATAGCTGTTTTTCTATTAAACTTAAAGCACTGCACCAGGTGGGGGTTTCTCTCCTGTTTTAACTAAACGCCTGCACACTCCTATTAATGTGGAGACAACGGATCTATGTCGGCGCTTACGCCAGCATCACTATACGCTCTGGTATGAGCCGTCTGCCCTGGTTTTGCATCGCGTTTCCAGGGCCCGCTTAACACGCCCTTTTCTTATCGGACGTGCCTACTGGCAGGGCGTTCGGAAATTCTAGCTCTTTATGCGGGTAGTGAGCATTATCAGGATGCGACGCACGATTCTTTTCTGCAAACTTTGCGCTCTGGCTGGCCAGAAATAAAAAGCATGTTGCTGATTTTCTTTGTGCATCGTTTGCTGCTCTCTCTGGCACATAAGCCAATGAGCGAGCGACTGATGGCTGCTATGGCCCAGGCCCAAAGTTGGGGACGCATCCAACAACAATTTATGCTTAACAACCACGCTCCAACCACACTACATACACCATGTGTGCTCTTTGTGCAATCTCAACCTCAAGATACTGTCTGGCCAGTTCAGGCCTTGCGCAAACAAGGAATGTATTGCTCAACCAGTATTGCCGATCTTCCTTTTTCGTGGCTATGGCGCCATCGGGCCCACCACGACGCAGTCCCTGGAATTATTCATTTTTATCGTCCGGGCGCTTTTCCTTTAAATTGCTGGCAGCGCCAACAACTGCTTTTAAAGATCTGGCTGGCCCGGCAATTGGGCATCGGTATTATTAGTACTGATACTGGCGGTTACTGGCACAATGCAGGTGGTCTGCGCTACGTCACCAGGCGGGCCTTTGAGGATAAAATTTTTGCTCGCAGCCATATTGTCCTTACCTTCACCCGTCATGCTGAACAGTTCTACCGTACCTTGCCCTGGCGCGACCGGGCTTCTTTTCTGGCTCATCCGGGCTTGCGTGAGGTGTTGCCAAAGATGAGTGATAGCGCGACCGCCCGCATGCAATTAGGTATTCAAGCCGAGGCTGATTTTGTCTATCTTTGCCTGGCTTTCCTGCATACCGAGCGTGAGGTTATTCAATGCATGGAGGCATTTAGCGAACTACGCATCGTACTCTTGAAGTCTGAAGCGACTGCTACACTCAATCCACAATTGTTGCTGCTTGGGACACCAATCGATAAGACACAGTCAGCGAAAATCTTGAAGCGGGCCGCTCTTAACTCGGCTATCCATGTCTTTTTGGAATACCAGCCTGCTGACCTGGCTATGTATGTGGCTGCCACTAACGCGCTGGTATTACCTTATGCTACGGTAAGGATGGCTGGCGTGCCTGAGCTGGCGATGCTCTTTTATTCCTATGAGCGTATCGTTATCTCTCCTAACCTTCCACGTTTTCATGGCCTGCTCCCGCCGCATGGAGGCATCCTTTATAATCCTGGTAGCCATACTTCATTGGTCCAGGCTCTATTACTGGCACCCAAGCGAACCTTTAAGCATACTGAGAAAGAGGCGGCGATGCTCCACTATCAACACGGCTGGCGAAATTATGCCTTGCTTCTTCTGGATACCTACAAAACTCTTCTATCGCATCTGACTAAAAAGAAAAACTGAAGGCTTGCGTTAGTACTATATAACCATGAGTTTACTCAATTTTATTAAAGTCCTGTGACTATATAGATATAGTTTGTGTCACTTATCTCACTCATTCGAGCTCCCTCAGTAGCAGCCGCCATGCTAGTTCTACAGCTTAATAGTGCTGTTTCTGATCTTTTCACCTTCTGCTATTCTCTATGAGATACTCCATGCTGCCTGGTAACTATTTACCTGCGGACTCGCCGACCTCAAAAAACTCTACCAGAACGGGTGAGCAGAGGTGAAAGCAACACAGGTAATCAGCTATAATGGGAGCAACGTAAAAACAGGGCGAAGTGGCAATTTTTTGGCTGTCGACCTTATGAGCCACGCCGGCCAGCAAATAAGAGAGGTTTGAGTTGAAACGTTCACAATTAATACGTGAGATCGTCGAAATATTAGCGCTGACGCTATTGATATTTCTGGTTGTGCGCTTTGTGGTCCAGAGCTACCGTGTAGATGGTCCAAGCATGGAACCTGGACTTGTCAATAATGAATTTGTTATGGTTAATAAGGTCTCTTATTTATTTCATGAGCCCGCACGTGGAGATGTCATCGTCTTTCACTGGCCAAGGGATACAACAAAAGATTTTATTAAGCGTATTATAGGTTTGCCTGGGGATACAATAACGACTGATCGTGAACATGTTACTGTCAATGGCAAGGTACTGAATGAGCCATATATCAGTGCCCCTGATAATCCAGAGGGGCGCACCTGGAAGGTACCGCCGGGTCAGTATTTTGTGATGGGAGATAATCGACCCGTTAGCGATGACTCACGTTCCTGGGGATTTGTGCCTAAAGACTATATCGTAGGCAAAGCTTCTGTTGTCTTCTGGCCGCTTTCAAATTTACATTTTATCAATACCTACCCGGATGTCTTTAAGGACATACCGACACAGAAGTAAGAGGAACATAGCACTATGTCAAACTCGGAGAAACATTATCCAACTTCACGTCCAGACTCTGTTGCATCTGATGCGGATTATATTGATGAGCGGGAGTATGTTGAGGCTCCTTCTCTGCCACCAAATGGATTAACGGTGGCATTAGGAGTTGGATGCGTGGGCGGCGTACTGGCTGCCCTGCTCTCTATTGCTACAACCCTCTTCAATGCGTCGGCCTTTCAAGAAGTTGCACGCCTGGGCGATAAGATCTCTTATGGGACCGCTCAATATATAGCTGGCTTGACTTGCCTTACCTATACGGTTACCTTGATCCTGGCTTTTGTCGCCGGCTATGTGGTTGGTAAACGGGCGGTACGCCGCCTCTACGGTTTTTATGCTGGCGCCCTGGTTGGGGCCATCTCATACCTCGGAAGTTCGCTGGTCCAATATATTCCAAATTATCCTGGCCACATCAGCAGTTCTGCGGTTTCAGCATCTGCTTTGAGTGGAACCCTGGTCTTACTTCTCTTTGCACTGATCTGGGCTGTCGTGGGAGCTTTAATCGGACTGTGGGGAGCCTTCACAACCACTAAACGCCATCCTTATTATCTGGCTAAACAGGCTCAGGTGGAAGAGTAATATTTAAAAAGCAGGGGCGGTTCTATCCCCTGCTTTTTAATTGTAGATGTTTCCAGCTCTCACCAGTACACAATTATTACTTCTTCTAATCTGTATTATTCCGTACCATCACCATTCTCCCCGTCAGGCTCGTTGAGCTCATCCTGCAATAAGGGAAGCTCTGAACCAAGCTGCTGCAGTAAACCCACCAGACCTCCTCCAGTGACATTTTCGAATTCTGCCCGCGTCAGCTGATCATGCTCTACATGGCATATGAGGGTTGTTTGCGGCAGCGAAACATCGATCCCTGTGGCGGCTATTTTTTCCAATCCAAACTGAGGTAACTCGAGGTCATGGGTGTGGGTGCCGGTCAATATTACTGAGGCGCTTACGGTATTTGCCTCTTGCGTGCGTACAACGTTGTCGAGGTTATAGGAGAGATCTGGCATAGCTGCCAGTAGTTCATCCTGAAAGCTAAGGAACTGGCCTTTATTCAACGCCCTGGTGACAAATCCAGTCATTGTGAAGCTATCAGCAAGTTTCGCTGCCGCGACTTCTGTATCACCAGACTGCAGTGCCGCGATAACTGTTTTGACGATTTCAACTCTATTCGCGCTCATATATGACATCTCCCATCAACACTGACTGGATAGAGGGCGACCTTATCCAATCTGCATCTCTATATCTGCCTCATCCTCTATCTGTGCTTCGTTCTTCACTTTACTATACGTGTGAAGATAGAAAAATGACTAATTCGCACCATAATGCTCAAAAAAATGCTATTAAGTGAGGTATTAAAGATCTATGCAAGCCGTTAATATCTCGCTTAATAGCATAAATGACTCATAATAAAAGTCATCCCGGATTTTCGCGCTCCCAATGCGGGAGGTGCAGGAGGGCGGCGAGCCCTCCTGCCGGGGTGCGGGGACACCCCGCACCCCGGCCTGACTTTTTATCACATTTTTAGTCGTTGAATCGTGGAAGCAGAAAAACCACGGTTCTTGGTGCACATGCCATTGGAACGACCAAGAACGAAAAGAAAGGAGAAGGTGATGTTGTCTCCAGCAATCTTGTTGTCGTCTCAGCAGTGGGCTCAAGCCACCTTTGGCTCGGTCCAACTGGGCGATCCACGTCGTGTGCAGCGTGCCGTCGATCTTGCGTTCCACCTTGCGCAGCATCCACAAGCGTCTCTGCCCGGTGTGTTGAGCCCGGCGGGCTTGGAAGCGGCCTATCGATTTGTGCATTCGTCGCATACCTCGTATGAACATCTGGTTGCTCCCCACCTGCAACACACACGGCAAGCATGCCACCAGCAGGCACAGGTCTTGTTGATTCAGGATACCACAGAGATGGATTACCAGGCTCATCCTACGACGCGTGGACTGGGGCCCATTGGCAACGGAACGCATCACGGCTTTCTGTTGCAAAGCGTCCTGGCTGTTGTACCTCAGCACGATCAGTTGTTGGGATTGGCTCATCAAGAACCCTTTTTGCGCCAGCCAGCCCCTGAGAAAGAGAGCAAGCAACAACGCTGGAAACGCGAACGGGAATCGGAGGTATGGGAGCGCAGTGTGCGCATCCTGGGCTCGCCTCCTGCTGGCAGTCAATGGATTCATATGGGCGACCGCTACAGTGACATCTTTGCGTTCATGCGCCAATGTCGAGAGCAGGGGTGTGATTTTCTCGTCCGGGCCTATGAAGATCGCTGTATTGATCTGTTGGTGGAACAAGGAGAGACACCGGTGCCCCCACGATCGCATCATCATCGTAGCCCCACGCTGCATTTGCTGGAGGTGGTCAAGCAGATGCCCATTCGGTCGAGCATGTGGCTGGAACTCAAGAGTAGCCAGAAACACCCGGCCCGCAAGGCCCTTTTGGCCGTGAGTTGGCAGCCCGTGCGTCTGTTGCCTCCCCGCACACGGGAAGCCAACCAGTGGCGTCCGCTGGTGATCTGGGTCATCCGTGTGTGGGAACCTGATCCCCCAGAAGGGGTTGAAGCCTTGGACTGGATCTTGTTGACCTCGGTCCCCACCCACACGGCAACTCAAGCCCAAGAGCGGGTCGAGTGGTATCGCAGGCGTTGGATTGTTGAGGACTATCACCAAGGTCTCAAGACGGGATGCCATATGGAAGAACGAGAGATTCGGGATTACGAGGGGTTGCGAACGTTGCTGGGCATCATTGCCCCCATTGCCGTGCGCTTGTTGCAATTGCGTGTGCTTTCGCGTCAATGTCCTGACGAGCTGGCACGGGCAGTGATACCCACTGATATTGTCCTGGTGGTGGCTCATTTGAGTGGGCATCCAGCAAAAACCATGACGGTGCAGCAATGCTGGCATGGCATTGCACGTCATGGTGGCTACTTGGGTCGCAAAGGCGATGGCCCACCTGGATGGAAAACCTTGTGGTTGGGGTGGATGTATATCCAGAACGTGTTGCAGGGAATGCAACTCGCTTCCCTCCTTTCGAATCAACTAGATTTGTGATAAAAAGTCAGACCCCGGCAGGGAGGACCCTGCACCCCCCAGTTTTGGGAACTTTTTCAAAAGTTAGGGATGACTCATAAAACGGTGCGGGCACCTCAGTGCCCGCACGCGAGTATTTAGCTCTCGATAATCTCGATGAAGTGCAGTGTATCGCCAGGGTTGCGATCACGCATTGGATCACGCTCGCGCAGTGAACGCAATACATCCAGACCCTTGGAGACTTTACCGAATACACCATGCTTACCATTGAGGTGTGGCTGGCTATCGTATGTAATGAAGAACTGGGAACCATTGGTGTTGGGTCCAGCGTTCGCCATTGATAAGATACCAGGGCCTTCGTGGCGCAGGCGTAATGCACCCTTCTCGTCGTCAAAACGATAACCAGGGCCACCACGGCCAGAACCCTCGGGATCTCCACCCTGGGCCATGAAACCACCAATGACACGGTGGAAAGTGGTGTTGTTATAGAAACCATCACGAGCAAGAAAAACAAAGTTGTTGACGGTAGCTGGTGCCTCGGCGGCAAACAGGTCGACTGTCATATCACCTTTGTCTGTATGGAAAATCGCTGTGTATTTCTTGCTAGGATCGATCTGCATTGCTGGTGGAGCACTATATTGCTTTGCCAAGAATATTTCTCCTTCCATTACTTCAGGGCAGCTTATCAGTTTAAGTGCCCTTATAGTTTAAGGGCTCCCTACACTTATTAGGAAGCCCTTAACATTTTATTGTATGTTGTCAAGTTATGTGGGTGCCTGCTACAGGCTCCTTACTCTTAAATGAAGAATTAGGAGGCTGCTTTGACTACTACATAGTTCATAGTATCGGGTTTAGCACTGCCATTCTCAACCAGGGTCAGGCTCTTGGCAACATTCAAACCCTCAACCACATGACCAAAGAGGTTATATTGTTTTTGCAGTTTGGATGAGTTGTCCGCGATGCTGATGAAGAACTGGCTGCCATTGGTGTTTGGACCCGAGTTGGCCATGGCAACACTACCATCGGTATATGTACCCTGTACTGGCTCATCAGCAAACTGATAACCAGGGCCACCAGTGCCTGTGCCAGTTGGATCTCCACCCTGGGCTACGAAGTCTTTGACAACACGATGGAAGGTTAATCCATCATAGAAGTGATTCTGGGCCAGGAAGACAAAATTGTTGACTGTCTTGGGAGCAATTTTGGGGTCGAGTTCCAGTACAATGAGTCCGCGATTGGTATTGATGCCAGCGCAGTATACTTTATTGTTATCAATCACGTTCTGAGCACTGCTGTACTTGTGATTGATCTTTTTGACGTCGTCCGCACTTGGTGCTCCTGTCCTGGTGACGGCACTAACCATTGCTGGTTTCGCGCACACCGAAGCCGCGTCGTTTACGCTACTGGCAACGGTAGTAGGTGTAGCCGCTGGGGTACTGGCGGCGGCAGGAGTGGTTGCCGCAGTGGCGGTCGCCGCTGGCTTGGCAGCTGTACTGGATTTTGCTTGCGCGAATGGCGGATAGTGATTGACATATAGCGTGAGAAAAACGCCAGCAATTACCAGGCATAAAATAATGATGGAAGCCCAGGGATAACGAGCGATTCCACGAGCCGGGGCCTTTTTTCCAGGAGCAGTGCGTCGACGCTCCGGGTCGTTGGCCTCTAGATCTGGCAGTTGAGTAGAATGGGCCCGAGCTATTTTAGCGGCACGCCTCGATTCGGCGCGTTTTGTTGTCTTTGGCATGAGGTGTGTTTTGATGCTCCTTCTTCATTACGTGACCGACACGGACTCGTGTATTTATTGGTCTATAATAAACCTTACTACATTTTATGGTCAAGACCCGATTTGTTAGAGGTGCTCATAAATAGACTGCTGGCCCTAAAAGAGGGGTCGAAAGTCCTTCTTTATAGCTCTTCCTCTATTATAGGGGCATAAGTTGACATAGCAATCAACCAGGCACGATAATAGATCTCTCTAGCCCATGATTCCCCCCCCTTTTTCCAACCATCAATATGAAGTTATCCACATCTTTTGATAAAAATGGTGGATAACTCTGTGGATAACCGGGGAAAAGTCCCTGTTTACTGTGGATAAATCCCTGAAACAGGTGTATAAGTCACTTTTCTGCTTTAATTGAAGCAAAAATTATCCACTTATCCACATAGCACAGCCATATATATCATTTGATTTCGGCCCAAATATTCGTTACACTTTGTGCACATGAGTTAGATACACGCAACACCACTCACTCCTCGGGGCCTTAATGAGAGCCCTGTATTACCAGTCCAGAGATCACGGGCAAGCGATACGATGGACGTTCTTTCAGGTGTGGAGTGTGTGTGGTGGGCGGCTGCGGCCGCCCACCACACACACTCCACACCCGGTGCCGCAGGTGCCAAAGAGGAAAAGTAAAAAGCCCTGCTGTATTACGGCTGACGTAGAGACACATAACAAAGGTTATTTATCAGACCTGAATTGTGCCTGCAGTGGTATTAATAATAAGGAGTAATTATCAGTCTATTTATCAGATCAAATGTTCGTGTATATGCTATAATGCTTGTTGCTGCAGTCTAAATTCATTCAAAACAGTCAGCTTGCATGCTGCTAAAAAGCATTGGAAGATGCTGCACCCGGGCGCCGTTTTTAAAGATACCTTTTACAATATGTGAAGATATGTAGATGCTGGAGTCGAAGACGTGGAAAAATTGTTACCGCAGAATATAGAAGCCGAGTCTGGAGTCCTCGGAAGTATTATTATCGACCCTGAAGCGATCGTACAGGTCGCTGATTTTCTGGTGGCCGAAGACTTCTATCGCGATGCTCATCGTACTATTTATGAAACGATCATCCAGCTCTATGAACAGCGCGAAGCCGCTGATTTTATTACTATTTGTGATGAGCTTGAACGCAAAAATAAACTGGAAGAGGTTGGGGGCGCAAGCTATATTACTTCGCTCATCAATCAGGTACCTACCAGCGGTAATATTGAGTATTATGGCCGTATCGTTGAACGTACGGCGATTCTCCGCCGTTTGATTCATGCGGCAGGGGAGATCGCAGCAACAGCCTATGAGGAAGGCGATGCCAATATCGCGCTGGATAAAGCAGAAAAACTTATTTTTGGCATTAGCCAGCGCCACGCCCGGGCAGATTTCTCTTCTCTGAGCGAATTGCTTGGCGACTATATGACTAAGCTGGATCAGCTCCATGAACGTCGTGGGACTGTCGTGGGGGTTCCTACCGGTTTTACTGACCTGGATCGTTTAACAGGGGGATTGCAAAAATCAGATCTGATTATTCTGGCTGCCCGACCGGCGGTCGGCAAAACCAGTCTTTGTCTTAGCCTGGCCTATAATGCGGCTGTCAAACATAAAAAATCCATTGCGATCTTCAGTCTGGAAATGAGTAAAGAGCAGCTGGTGCAGCGTTTGCTTTCTATGGATGCAGGTATCGATCAGCAGCGCCTGCGTACCGGCTGGATTGAGGATGACGAGTGGGAACGCATTGTTTTCGCGATGGGCACATTGGCTGAGGCCAGTATCTGGTTGGATGATACGGCTGGCATTTCGACGATGGAGATGCGCAGTAAGGCTCGCAGGCTACAGGCTGAACATGGGGTTGATATGATTATCGTTGACTACTTGCAGTTGATGCAATCTTCGGCTGGCAAACGCAACGATAACCGCGTACAAGAAATCTCTGAGATCAGCCGTAACCTTAAAGGTCTGGCCCGTGAACTGGATGTGCCGGTTATGGCCCTCGCCCAGCTCTCACGTGCCGTAGAAAGCCGCCAATCCAAAGTCCCCCAACTCTCAGACTTACGTGAATCGGGATCGATCGAACAGGATGCGGACGTTGTTATGTTTATTTATAGAGATGATGTATATAATCCCGATACAGAACGAAAAAATATTGCCGATATTATTGTAGCTAAACACCGTAATGGACCAGTCGGCGAAGTCAGCCTTTATTTCCAGGCCAGCCAGACCCGCTTTAGCGATCTGGAAGTTTCACCACCAGCAGAAGAATAATTTGGGGGTGACCTTTGATGTCAACATTTACAGAATCCTCTGGATTCGCGGGCTTTCCGGCTGGGAAAAATCCTTTTGTGCCCATTCCAGAGGTCTTTTTCACTCAATTGTTGCCCGATATAGAAGATAGTGCCGAACTTAAAGTAACACTGCATATCTTCTATTTGCTAGCAAAACAACGTGGCAATCCCCGTTGTGTTAGTGAGGGCGAACTAATACATGATCAGCTTTTGCTGCGTAGCTTAAAACGCCGCGGTGATCCGCGCCCACCTGAAGAGCGCTTACGCATTGGCCTGGAACAGTCTGTTGCTCGGGGAACACTGCTCAAGGTGCATCTACACCTGGCTAGCGAGGGAGAAGACGTTCTGATCGGCTGGTACTTTTTTAATACCGCTCGCAGCCGAAAGGTCGTCGCTGAATTACAAGGAGGTGAAATGATTTCTGCCCAACTGCTCACACGCGATGAACAGCCCGCACAGTCGGTCAATCAACTCGCCGTTGGAGCAGGGGTGTATGCTAGTTCTATAGGCTACAACAATACTATTCGCCCTATGCATATTGAGGTGGAACGTCCAAATATTTTTGTATTATACGAGCAAAATATTGGCTTATTGTCACCAATGATAGCGGATGAGTTAAAAGACGCAGCCGATCATTATCCCCAGGATTGGATTGAAGCAGCTTTTCGTGAGGCTGTTGAGCAGAACAAACGTAAATGGAGTTATATTCGCGCCATTCTCAGGCGCTGGGAAACGGAAGGCAGGCAGTAATGGAGCGCCTCAATGAAATATTCGATCGAACCGGGCGGCGTCACCCTCTTTCCGAGCAACGAACACAGGCACGCACGCCACAATCTCAGGGGCCTTTGACGCGTCGTTATCCGACGACGGAGCCTCAATCTCGTCCTGCCCAAAAATATTCTCAAGGGACGTCGTCTCAGGCTTCTTCTTATCCACAAAATAATTATTCATCACGAACACGGCATTATTCAAATATTCATCAGGAAGCCGCTAATACGGACGGTCGTTCTTATGGCGAACCGGTCTCCCGCGGAGAACCTATCTCTCGGGCTGATCATCCAACCTACCCGTCTTCATATCCTCGGCGCACGGTTAGCGATACAGGTTCTGTCTATCAACCTCAACCGCAACCACACCAGGATCAACCGCGTATCCAGCCGTTGCAGCCACGGCCAACCAGCGATTATCATCCGATACACACATCGGATGCCTATACGCCTAATCCACGCGCTGATGTAGTCGAGGAGTGGGAGGAAAATGGTTTAACCTATGGTGATTGGGAGCAAGAGGGCGGCGAGTATATCTATGAGGATGAAGAGGTTGAGGTCTATGATGAGCCTGCGCCCAGCACTTATCAGCCACCAACCTATCGTCAGCGGCCACATTCTGAGGTTGAGTCTCCTTCACGGGGTTCACGCAATTTACATGATACACGCCTGGCGTCAGCTATTGCCAGCCAACAGGCGCGCGCCCAGGAGATGCCAATACCGCAACGCATTACCCAGCCACTCAATCCACATGCGGTTTCGGGTATGGTTAGAGGAGAGCGCAGTCCGTTGACGCGGCCTGGCCTCTCAACCTCTTCACGCTATCTTAAGCCGGTGCGTCAGGAGACGATGCCTCCACCACAAGAGGTACCCCCTCCTACTACCAACACGCCTGTAATAGATAAAGGTACCTGCCCTCGATGCAGGGGCGCGGGCTTTCTACGTGCCGATGTACCCTTTGGCCATCCTAATTTTGGGAAGCCAATTGCCTGCGAGTGCAAAGAATTTGAGCGTAAAGAGAAGCGCCGCCAGCAGTTGCGCACTATGTCGAATATGGATGCCTTTCGGAACCAGAGCTTTCGCTCATTTACCCTGCATACACCAGGCGTTCAGGAAGCGTATGATGCCGCGACCAATTTTGCCCAGAATCCTGAGGGTTGGCTTGTGCTGGTCGGTCCTAATGGCTGCGGCAAGACCCACCTGGCCGCCGCTATTGCTAACTTGAGTCTGGATAGCGGGGCGGTCGTCCTGTTTGAGGCTGTGCCAGATTTACTGGATCATCTGCGGGCCGCCTTCGCTCCTACCGCCAATGAGGTCTATGATCAGCTCTTCTCGAAAATGCGTGAGGCTGAACTGCTGGTGCTCGATGATCTGGGATCACAACAGAGCTCTTCCTGGGCCAATGAAAAACTTTTCCAGTTACTTAACTATCGCTATAATCTATCGATGCCGACGGTAATCACCGCTAATCCTAAGGGCTTACAGGGAATCGATGATCGCATCCGCTCGCGTCTAAGTGACGTTAGCCTGGTCACGCAAATCAATATGGATCGGGCACGCGATCATCGACCACATAACGTCCGGAAACGTTAAATCTAATCCTTACATATATGGAGGGCGTTCTCACAGTTATTAACCATCCCACTTTTCACTACGAGAACACCCTCTACTTCTTCTTTATGCTCAATTTACTTACAAAAACCTCCCGAAAGCCTCTCAGACGACACCTTTCACGAATTGCCCGGCACTTACCCGCCATTTCTTGCACTCGCATCTTGTAAGTGCTATCATAACGTTAAACGTCCCCCATTTGTGGGTTTCCTCTGCACATTCATTTTTTGCCAACGGCTTATTTCTGACCTTGAAAAGAAATGACCGTTATAGATAAGTAAGGAGCGCACATGACCAAATACGATCCGCGCGATCCTAAATGGATCAAAGAATCTCGTGACATTCTGGAGCCAAGGGGTATTATCCCAAACGTAATTGAGACGACACCACGTGGCACCTATGGCTCGGATCTTTTCTCGCGCCTGTTGAAAGAACGTATTGTATTCATTGGTACACCTATCGATGATATGGTCGCGAATAGCGTTGTCGGACAGTTGCTTTATCTGCAAAGCGAAGATGCAACTAAAGACATCAATATGTATATCAACTCTCCAGGGGGAAGCATCTATGCTGGATTAGCTGTCTATGACACAATGCAGTGGGTACGCCCGGATGTTTCTACTGTATGTATGGGTATGGCGATGAGTATGGGTGCAGTTCTGCTGGCCGGTGGTGCTAAAGATAAGCGCTATTGCTTACCTAATTCAACCATGCTGATCCATCAGCCTCTCGGTGGTGCTGAAGGTCAGGCCGCGGATATCGAAATCACTGCTCGTGAGATCTTGCGCCTGCGCCGTAGCCTGTACGAGATTCTCGCACATCATACAGGTCAAACAACTGAGCGTATTCTACAAGACTCCGACCGTAACTACTATCTGACCGCGCAACAGGCGGTTGAGTATGGTCTGGTTGATGATATCCTTTCTTCTACTAAAGAGCAATAATAACTCTTTGAAGAAACATCACCAGCAACATTGCTCTCGATAGTAGCGTAGGTGCAAAGATGCGTAGGGCCAGGTATGTTACTCATGTTTCCCTATCAGGGTTCATGCAAGTGAAACTACCTGGCCCTTTTATGTGTGCATACATAAACAGGCCACGATAAAAGGAGATTCGCCCTTCATGGATAGAAGAATCCGCTGCATTTTATTTGATATTGGCTATACACTCTGGGAACGTATTATACCCGATACCGCCTTAGCCTCTGAAGCGCTCGATCAGGCCTTGCTCTTCTTACAGGAATATATCAATCCGCAACTCTTTCAGCAGCTCGATCAGGATAAAGTGAGGCGCGAGTTGTTGCCGGCACTGCTGACTGAATTGAAGCGGGAAGAGAAAAAGGACCCCAATTATGAGCCTGATTTTGGACAGGTTACGGCCACTGTATTGACCCAATTTGGCTTGCCTGCTATTGAGGCAAGGGCTGGTCGACGCCTCTTTTCAAGCTTGCAAGTCTCGGCGGCTGCTACACGCCGCCTCTTTCCGGGTGCCCTGGAAACACTGCAGGCCTTGCAACAACGTGGCTATATGCTTGGCGTCGTCACTAACCGCTCCTGGGGCGGCCCATCCTTTCTGGCGGATCTCCAACAATTGGGCTTGCTCAATTTTTTCCCTATTAACGCGATTGCCATTTCAGCCGATCTCGGGATTCGCAAACCTCATGCGGCTATCTTTCACTATGCATTAAATGCCCTCCATGCCTCACCTGTTGAGGCTGCTATGGTTGGAGACTCACTATATGCTGATGTAGGAGGCGCACAGTCATTGGGGATAGCTACGGTCTGGAAACCAGTTCCTCAGCTATATAGCTCTCTTCGTGAGCACAATGGACTTCCAGCCTCTGAGCCGGTCGCGCCCACGGCGCTTTTTGCCGCAGGCCTGGAATATGAGCAACAGAGACGCCGGCGTCAGTTAAATGTTGCACCACCAGACCATACGATTGAACAACTACATGACTTGCTGACTATCTTTACGGGGGCAGATATCCAATGACACCAAATCTGCGCAAGTTGCTTTTTGAAACCTTATATAAAAATCGCTACCTCTACCGCTTTGCCAGTACGGTACCATTCGCTGGTCAGTGGCGTGTCTGGCAGGGATTGGTCCTTACTCGCTTGCGTGGACACGATGTTCTGGAACTGGGCTGCGGCCTCGGTGATTTATTGGCGGATATGCTGGAAGCTGGCTATATGTGCCGGGCAATAGAACATTCCCCGGAGATGGTCGCGGCTGCACGCGATACGCTACATCGCCGCCATGCTGGGCCCGCATCCTGGGTCATCCAGGGCTCAGCTCAATCCCTGCCTTTCTCCGCCAATACCTTCGATACAGTGGTCAGCACATTCCCGTCCGAGTATATCTATGATCCCGATACGATTGCCGAGGTTGAACGCGTCTTGCGTCCCGGTGGCCGCCTGATCATTGTTGAGGGAGCACATCTACAGCCAGTTGGCTATCTGCAACCTTTCCTGGTTCTGATCCACCTGCTCATCTATGGTCCACGCTCCCTTTCATCGGGCATCCGAAACCATACACAGTCCACAACAACAACGACAGTGGATGATGAGGCCTTTACAACCGAAGAGTTACCCGGTATGCCATTTGGGAGCCTCATTCCATTAGAGCAGTCTGGCTTACATCGTCGTTCTCAACGTGTGCGTAGCCGTCGCTGGCAGGTTTTTATTACACTGGGTGAGAAAGCGGCTGCCGCTAAAAATGAGCAATAAGTTCAGCAACCCGATGGAAAGATAGCGTATACTAACACGATAACTATTTTAAGCGAGGAGACGATGTAGATATGTCACAATGGTTTGAAGGCCATGTTCTGGCGAATGATGTACAGCTACATTATTATCGCACGGGAGGGGCTGCCAAACCTCCGGTGTTGCTGTTACATGGCTTTACCGATGCTGGTTTATGCTGGACCTCAGTCGCCCGAGGATTAGAGGCTGATTATGATGTCGTGATGCTGGATGCCCGTGGACACGGCCGTTCAGGTGCTGCGGTTAATGGTTTTAGCACCAAGTTGCTGGTCTCTGATGTGGCAACCGCTATCCAGGCCCTACAATTGGAACCTGTAGCCTTGCTGGGGCATTCAATGGGCGCCCATACAGCCGCCCATGTCACAAAGCAACATCCCGAACTGGTACGCTTGGTTATGCTTGAAGATCCTCCCTGGCGTGGCTTTGTCGCAGAACCATTATCTCAGGAAGAGGAAAATGGCCTCAAGCAATGGGAAGCCGGCATGCGCGAACTGCACAAGCAGCCGCTGCCCGAGCGCATTGAGGATGCCGCTGATTTTAATCCACGCTGGTCAACTGAGGATGTCAGCACCTGGGCAGAGGCACAGGGACAGTTTCGAGTTGAGGTATTTTCTCAGGGTCTGTACCAGGTCAGTCGCGATTGGCAGGTCATCGTTCCACAGATGGAGCGGCCAGGACTGCTGATTACTGGCGATCCTGCTCGTGGCGCTATTGTGACATCTGACGTTGCTCAACAGGCACTTGATACCTGGCCGTGTGGCAAGCTGGTCCATATTGAAGAGGCAGGCCACAGCATTCGCCGGGATCAATATGAGGCCTTTATAACCGCCGTTCGTCAATTTTTAAAAGAAAATTAACTTATGCAAACATCTATTGAGCAGTTAGCCGATCAATATCCACATCTTGCACAGGCCTTTACCGCTATCCCTGAGGGCGAGCAACACCTGAAACGCCTGCAAGATCTCAATGAGAGCTGGCAAAACTTGCTTCTCTCTGGTGATAGGCGCACGTATGCTGAAGTTGTTGTGACTGAAGAACGACCTGTGGTGACTGCTAGCGATACGTTTGACATCATTTATGCTGGTGGCGGCTTGAACCTGCTACATGCAGCGGTGATGACCCGGCGCTATGGCTTTCGGGTCCTTGTCTTTGATCGCTTTACAGTCGGAGCAGTACACCGTGAGTGGAATATTTCACGGGAAGAACTTCAGGAACTGCTCGATAGTGGTCTGCTAACCCCCACAGAGCTGGAGTCGGTGATTCAGCGCGAATATCAGGATGGTTTGATTCGCTTTCATGCTGAACATATCCAGGTCGCCCCGACCGAGCTGCATCTCAAAGATGTGCTTAACGTTGCGATTGACGCTGAAAAACTTACCGCGCTCTGTGTCCAAAAAATCCAGGACCATTGTCCCCGCAATGGTGCCTCCAACGTTATCCTACACAATACAACCTTTGTGCGTTGTGCGGTCCAACCAGCACATAGCGTCACCGTCGATGTGATAGATAAGCAGGGGACACCCCATAGCTATCAGGCTAACTTACTGATTGATGGTATGGGCTCAACCTCGCCCATTGCCTGCCAGCTCAATTGCGGCCGTCCCTATTCATTGGTCTGCCCCACAGTCGGAACCGTTGCTCGTGGCTATAAGCAGGGAACAGCATCGGATCAGATTGACCCTGCGATCGGTGAGGTTCTGGTCTCGACTGAAGATAGCCGTAAAGGACGCCAGTTAATCTGGGAAGCGTTTCCTGGTAAGGAAGACCAGGTAGCCATCTACCTGTTTTACTACGCTGAATCCGGCGGCCACGTCGATCTACTGGAGCTCTTTGACGATTTCTTTGCGCTCCTACCTGGCTATAAGGATACCAGCGCGGTTGAGATTCTAAAGCCAGTCTATGGCTTCATTCCAGCTGGCTATAACATTACATTGCCCTGGCAGCCGGAAGCCAAGGTATTAGCCTATGATCGCGTTCTGTCCCTGGGAGATGCGGCAGCCTTTCAATCACCGTTGACGTTCTGTGGTTTCGGCTCCTATGTCCGTAACCTACAACGCATCACGACATTGCTCGCTCAGGCCTTGCAGAGTAATTGCTTGAGCGCGGCAGAGCTCAATCAGATTCGTGCCTCGGAGGCGGTGCCGGCTGTAGCTAGAGCATTTAGTAAGTTTATGATTGCCAAACCCGATCATGCTGAGCCAACCTGGCAGGTAAATGAGACCCTGAATGTTTTTTGCCACGTCTTAAAAGAGCTAGGACCCCGAATTACCAATGACTTTTTCAAAGATCGCGTAAGCTGGCTGGACTATACACGCATTGTGTTGAACACACCTGGCTACTATCCCAACATTTATGCCCTGGCCCTTAAAACACTGACGCCGACCGAGATTCTGGGCTGGATTACCGCCTGGCTGCAATTAGGACGCCAGAGTGCCTCGTATCAGCTCTATCGCCTTTTGCGTCCCTGGCTCTATTCACCTATAGGCCAGCTGTTACAGTCAACACTGCTGCGCCGCCAGCCAGCTCTAGGACTGCGCAGCGCTATCTGGCGCGAGACCATGGCCCAGCTGGCACGCAGTCGCCAGGATGGATTGCCTGCCCGCCAATCACATAACCATATAAGCCCCTGGGCTTCTGGCTTGGCAATCGCTGGCCACGGGGTTAAGCAGTATTTATTCCGCCACGTCAAAATAAACTTTCCGAGCCACCTGCCACACAATACGATAGGCCTCTACCACGGGCAGCGGTATCGCGTTACTGTGGGTCTGACACCACTGGTCTGCTGCCTGCTCGGAAGAGAAAAAATGTGTCTGGTTACAAAAATTCGTACGAATGTCGCTGCATATATCATCAGTTGATGGCAGGGCAATGGCAATATAAGCCCCGGTGGGCTCAACATCTTGCAATCCATCAGGCATAACCTGCATTGTAATCATCTCATTCGTCATCGGACAACTCGAAGAGACCTGCACCGGCTGCTGCAAGATCACTGGATAGGCCAGGCTGTCAAAAGCGCACCAGGTAAACAGCTCATGCCCCTGGACCTGAAAATGGTGTTTGGTTGGCAATAAAGACAATCCAGCCGCTACAATCCGTCCCTCAGAATTATATTCGATCTTTGGCAACTCTTTCAGCTGCTCAACCAGATCCGCCACCGGCACATCCAATACCTGAGCTAGCGTCCTCGCATCAACAGCCTTTCCGTTGCCCAATAAAAGCAACAATTCACGCCACAACCCTGTATAGCCTCGGCAGCTAGCCTGTAAGCGTTCAGTCAAAGCATCAATCAATGCCACATCAGAAATTCCCTGCATATCTCTCTTTCCTATCCTTCAAATCAATCTCGCTCTTATCCAGCAAAGAACACAAATATTCTCATTTTCACCAATCTTAACGCCTGGACCAAGCAGGCTAGAAAAACTTCACACCCCTGCCACGCGTTATAAACCACAAAAAGCCCCACGTCAAGCCTCGCTACATCGACCAACCCGGTACTATCTTCCCAAAAACATGCAACGTGAGCTACCAACTCAGCGTATTATAATCGAGATAATCATAATCACCAGTAGAGGTATCTCCAGAATACCACTCTGGTGCGTCTAATATATGAACCATAACTTGTAGTCCGAACAGCAAAACCACAAAGCAGGCAGTACAGGAGGCCAATCATCCTCCTACAAGAATCCAACCTACCCCCGCTTCCCTTTTCTTTCCCTCGCTTTTGCAGGCAGCAAAGAAAGCAGAGTGATGCAGGAGAGCCAGGTGGGCCCTCCCGCCGGAGCATGGGGCAGGCATGCCGGGGGTACAGCAGCTCCCAACATACCTTCCTTTTGATTGCTTCCGCGATTCTTAGGAGAAAGCAGGGGGGTGCAGGAGGGCCTGCCTGGCCCTCCTGCCGGGGTGTGGGGTGTCCCCACTTCCCTTCCTTTTGATTGCTCCCCGCAGGGAGCAATCAAAAAAGAAAAATTCTAAGTGATGCATTTCCGCTAGCAGTGAGATATAATATGGGATGTTACCAAAAAAGGCCTATAGTATTTTCCTTATGCATACAAAAAACAGTGGTATTGCATGTCAAGGGCCAAGAAAGCAGGTAATTTGCAATGGAAAAACCGCCGGAGAATGTGTACTGGCTACAAAACGGCAACGATAGGCAGCAGCAAACGCGTCCTGGCCCTACAGGTAGGCCTAACGGGCAAACGCCACAGCAACGACCGTCAAATAATCTCAACAAGTGGCTACTCGCGCTTGTTGGAATTATGCTTGCTTTGTACATATATAGTATCTTCAGCAATAACTTTGGCAGTGGGGCAGTTCACAACGTCTAGATCTGTCCTACAACGATTTCACGAACCAGATTCAAGCCAATAATGTCAAAGATGTCACCATTATTGGTACATCCGACATTATCGGAACCTTCCAACAACCGGTAAAGGATCAGAAACAGTTCCATACGTATCAGTTACCCAATGGCGATCCTCAATTGTCACAGTTGCTCTATAGCCATAATGTGACATTCAGGTATCAGCCCCCACAGGATAATTCGATCTGGCTCAGCCTGGCGATTAATATCCTACCCTGGGTCTTCTTGATCGGACTTTTCTTCTTCTTTACACGCCGCTCGTCACAGGGACAACAGGGCATTTTCAGTTTCGGCAAGAGCCGTGCCAAACTGATCCTCGAAGATCGTCCAAGTACGACGTTTGCCGATGTTGCCGGTGTCGATGAATCAAAATATGAGTTGCAGGAAGTGGTGGAATTCCTGAAGACGCCTGGCAAGTTCCAGCGTCTGGGTGGTAAAATTCCTCGCGGTGTCTTGCTCGTAGGACCTCCGGGAACAGGTAAAACCCTGCTCGCCCGTGCGGTCGCCGGTGAGGCAGGCGTTCCATTCTTCTCAATGTCTGGCTCCGAATTTGTCGAGGTGCTGGTTGGTGTTGGTGCCAGCCGTGTACGTGATCTGTTCGATCAGGCCAAGAAGGCTTCTCCCAGTATCATCTTTATCGATGAAATTGATGCCGTCGGTCGTCAGCGTGGCTCCAGTATCAATACCAATGATGAGCGTGAACAGACCCTGAACCAGTTGCTGGTTGAGATGGATGGTTTTGATGCTCGTCAGGCTGTGGTCGTAATCGCCGCGACCAACCGCCCCGATGGACTGGATCAGGCGCTGTTGCGTCCCGGTCGTTTCGACCGCCGCGTGACCGTGGACCGTCCAGACTGGAATGGTCGCCTGGCTATCCTGAAAATCCATACCCGCAAGGTTCCTCTGTCGAGCGATGTCAACCTGGTAACGGTAGCACGTTCTACAACTGGTATGGTGGGTGCCGACCTGGCTAACCTCGTGAATGAGGCCGCCTTACTGGCGGCGCGGCGCAACCGTGATAACGTGGATCAGCGCTGCTTTGACGAAGCACTGGATAAGATCCTGCTGGGCGCAGAACGTCCTTTGGTACTCAGCGATAGCGATCTGAACGTGACCGCCTATCACGAGGGTGGACATGCTCTGACAGGCCTCTTGCTTGAGGGTACCGATCCCGTCACCAAAGTAACGATTGTGCCTCGCGGACAGGCCCTGGGTGTTACCATGTATACACCTTTGGACGATCGCTACAACTACTCGAAAGAGTATCTGTTAACCCGCATTGTGACTGCCCTGGGTGGTCGTGCCGCTGAGAAGGTGGTCTTTGATCGCATCACAACTGGCGCAGAAAACGATCTACAGCGTGTTACACAGATCGCCCGTCAAATGGTCACTCGCTGGGGTATGAGCGAGCGCCTGGGCACAGTCTCCTTCAGTGAGCGTGAGAATCCATTTTCAGGCGGTGGCGATACAGGCGCCCCAACTGATTATAGTGAAGAGACTGCTGAACTGATCGATGAGGAAGTTGATCGCATTGTACGTGCCGCTTATGAAGAGGCGCTCAATCTGCTCACAACCTATCGACTAACCCTGGATCGGATCGCGCAGGACCTGCGCCGTTACGAGACAATCGACATTAAGCAGTTACACGCCATCATGGAAGAGACGGGAGCTCCAGTTGCTCCATCTCAACTCAGAGCAGTGCAACAGGCTGTGACGGCCCTGGCACCACCCCCTCCAACCGATCCGGTGGCTCCAACCGAAACACAATAAACAGTACAAGCTAAATAACAAAGGCCGCTCGCCAGTTGTATGGCGAGCGGCCTTTGTTATTACCTTCAAAGCTATTCCATCACATATCGTTTACTTCGTCCTCAAAAAAGGAGCGCATACCCGGATAATCTTGCATCACAGAATCCAATATTTCTGGAGTCAGAGCCATAAATGTACCCTGGGCCTCTGCCAGCACAACACTTTCGTCATCCGCCAGCGTTAATTTTCCACTGGCCTGTACCATGCGGCCGCGTTTTGATACTAACGAGGCACGAGCACGCAACATAGGACCATAGGGAACATAGCGCCGATAGCGCACCTCTAAGCGTCCAGTCATGGTCCAGGTCGGCTTGTCAGCCAGCACAGAAGCCCGATTCAAGGCCTCATCCAATGCAGTCGCAATAATACCTCCATGAATAACCCCTGGGAAGCCCTGATGCTCCTCGCGAGGCTGGAAATCGGATACTACTGTGTCATTCTCGGTACGAAACGTCATTTTCAAACTGGAAGGATTATTCTGGCCACAGGCAAAACAACGTTGATAATCCGTCGTATCATTGACATCCATAATATAAAAATAGCTCCTCCTTATATGGGCTTTTCTGAGTCTATCACAAAAAAATGTCTATGCGAACTCCCTGATTGTTCTATGCGTTATAATTTCAATAGCAAAATAATAATTACGTCCCAACCCGCCATAGATAGCCTTAAATGTTGTATAATATAAGACACACTTACCTCTCAGATTAGACCAGTCCGGGCGCCTCTGTCTTGATATTTCTGCGTACCAAAGACCTACGTCCAGGGATAAGAATGAGACAGAAACCAAGATTTTGTTCGTGTCGTATAAAAGACATTGAGCATATCTTCTATTACAATTCAGGCATCGTAGCTAGATAAGGATGTGACTATGGCAAAGACAAATGTCCAGGAAAAAATAGCATCGTCTCAAGATAATGATAATGCTCTGAAAAACCGCAAGAAACTGGCCAAAAAAGAGGCTAAGCTTATGCTGAAAGTTGAGCAGGTAAAAAAAGATGTGCGAAAAGCAGAGCAGAAGATCCATAGGGCGGAAGATAATTTAAAGACAAATACCGACCGTCTTCACGATCTTGAGGATATGTTATCTCAACTCCAAAAGATGGCTGCACAGACGCCAGATAAAGCCGACAAAACCGCTAAAGCCGACAAACAAAAAAAAACAGAGAAATTAGAAAAAAACCATAAGGCGGAAAATGCCGACAAGGCGGACAAAGCAAATAAGAAAAAACAGGCTAAGCAAACTCCAGCTACCGGGGGTCAGGAATTAGATCCAGGCGAAACGTATCAAGATACGGAGGCGGTCCAAGAACTACACTTATCTTCACCCGAACCGGTTGAAGGGGGTGTAACGCAGACCGAGGAAGCTACTACTAGCGAAACCAACGCTGCAAAAACCACCCACACCAATCATTCTGGTCATCACACCTCCAAAAACAGCTCCTCAGCCGGGGATGTGGTAATCCAATCTGGTGAAGGAAGCATGCCTGTCGAGACAAGCGATGAACACGCGTGGCCTCCGCCTGCGGTACGTGAAGAGCTGGCGGAAGCAATTACCGAAGAAGTTAAGCACGAACAGGCTACAACAGCCGGACATGCCAAACAGTCAACCACCACGTCCTCTGAAGATACGGATGAGGAGGATGACGACGAATCATCTACACCCCGAACCACACGCAAACGGCGCACGCATACATCAAGTGCAAATAATCAATCAGACGAGAAAAATCAGGAACACCAGGAAGATAATCATGCACAGCACAATGAAAATGCCAGCAAATAAGATTAGCTTCCAGACAACATCTGTCTGATCAACTGGTATAGCAACAAAGAAGCGGCCCCATCTTTTATAGAGGTGGGCCGCTTCTTTGTTGCTAATAGACCTGTATCCTGCAGGCACAATATATATTATATGCAGCTTAAGATTGAGCAGGAATATGCGGTCGACGAGTTCGTGGTTGGGGATCCAACAGGTGTTCTTCTGGTTTACGCAGCTTTGGTGTTAAGACACCTCGGCCCTTCAAAAACATATAGAGCCAGAGAGTCAGGCCTAGCAGTAAACCACCAATCATATATGCCCCCAACACATCACTGGCCCAGTGATCTCCCAGATAGATACGTGACGGACCCACCATCACGACAAAGAAGGCAGGCACAATCAATAGGACATAGTTCCACCAGCGATCCCTCCTAAACAGAATCAACCCCAGTGAGAAGATCAAACCCCAGAATGCTACATATGACATCACGTGCCCACTGGGGAAACTTTGTCCAGTTGCCCTTTGAAAAACGTCTACCAGGTTGGCGGTCGGGCGCGGTCGGCTGACAAGATACTTTAAGAGAATATTCAAGGGTGTAGAGATCACAGAGAGACCAATAATGAAGAGGGCTTCCAGGCGCAAACGCACTACCCAGAAGGCCAGAGCAGTCAACGCAATCAAGCCAAAAAACACTATTGGCTGGTTCCCCAGATAACTTACCGCTATCATCAAACTATTGAGAATAGGATTCTTGTTCTCCTGGAACTCTTTGGTAATCACAATGTCTACTGGGAGAATTGGATGGACATGAACAAACCAGGCCAGGGCTGAAAAAGCTACGAAAATAATCAGGTAGGC
This sequence comes from Dictyobacter kobayashii, assembly GCF_003967555.1. Classification (GTDB taxonomy): domain Bacteria; phylum Chloroflexota; class Ktedonobacteria; order Ktedonobacterales; family Ktedonobacteraceae; genus Dictyobacter; species Dictyobacter kobayashii. Next base: position 3,358,279 of record NZ_BIFS01000001.1, on the reverse strand, counting down.
CACAATTAGAAATTGGGCGCGCCGCGACACCATATACCATGGATCTCGGCTCTCCGTTACTTCTTGCTGTACTTTTTCCACAGCCCCTTCCACATTTTCCTGCATCTGTTCATTAACAGGCTTCTCCTGCTTCATATACGCTACCTCTCACCAATCAATAATCTATACATCGTATACATATCTTATCTTTAAGGAATATATCTTTTCTGGTTACTTTGATTACGGGAGACTCAACTAAAAGGTTTCTAGGTTATAATGCTATCTTATTGCTCAGTAACAACTACAAAAATTCCTATCTGGAGTGCTATCATACAGGTATAAAAAATCCTGTGTATCATACATAAAATCATTGAGGAGCTTCAATGTCACACATAGAAATTCGACCAGCGCTGGCAAGTGATCGTGAACCGATATTGGCATTTTGTGCTAATACCTGGGAGTGGGGAGATTATATTGAACAGGTTTGGGACGAATGGTTACAGGAACCGGAGGGACAACTCCTGGTGGCTGTAGTAGATCAACAGCTTGCCGGGGTGGTACATATTCAGGTGTTTAATGAGACAGAGGCATGGCTTGAGGGTCTGCGAGTCAATCCCGATTATCGTCGCCAGGGACTGGGCAGAGCCCTTAATGAAGCAGCGATGGTCGAGGCCATGCGCCGGGGCGCAACTACTATCCGATTGGCAGTTGACTCACACAATATGGCTTCGATCGAGCTTTCAGAAAGCATGCATATGCGGCGTGTGGGAGAATTCTCACTCTATTCGGCTCCGCCTTTTAGCAATCCTTCTTCTCGCTCAAAACAGCAAGCTATCAGGCTGGCAACGCTAGAAGACATGGATACAATCATTGACTATCTAAATGCCTCAAACATCTTCCCATTGGTCGGTGGCCTATATTACGTCAAGTTTCAAGCCGTCCCAATCACAGCCAGGTTGCTTGAGCAAAAGATTAAAGGCCAACAGGTATATCTGCTACAGCGCTGGGAGCGTCTGGATGGGCTGGCCATAGCCGAGCCGCTGCACGAACATGGTGAGCAACGTCTCTCGGTAGGCTATCTGGATGGTACCGCAATAGAAGCCATTAGCTTTATCGCCTATGACCTGCGGCTACGCCTCCAGGAAATGCAACTGGAACGTGTACGAATTTACGCACCAGAAACCCTACTTATCCACGACGCCTTTGATGGCGTCGAATACGAAGCCAACCCCGCCTCCTTCTACACCTACGAACGAGGCCTCGTTTAGCCAACCGGCCCAAACAGCTTTACGGCCAAAAAAAGTCTTTCTCTGCCAAAAAAATCTTTTAAAGGGAGGTTGCAGAAAATATGTGCTCCGCATATATTTTCTGCAACCTCCCTTTAAAAAACCAACGCGGGCGCGCATGCGCACGCACACCAAAATAAAACATGCTTCCCATAACCATGGGAAGCACCAAAACCCCTTAAGCAGGATTAATCACTGCCTCTAGATTTTTCAAACCATGGAAACGTAAGAGCCAGCAACCATAATTCAACCCTCCACCAACAGCAGGCAAAGCTATCCACTGACCCTCTTTCAGCCGTCCATGCCGTAACAACTCAACCAGAGCCAGAGCAATACTGGCATTAGAGAGGTTACCATAATAGCGGAAGTTATCAGCCAGCTTACCCATTGTATCTTCAGGCCAGCCAAAGTCATGGATCAGCAGTTCTCCCATGCGGCGCGTAATCCGTGAGTTAGCCTGGTGAGGGACAATATGAGCCAGTTCTGCGGGACTCAATCCAGCGTGGCGGCACAGGGCATCTACACACTCGGCCATAGCGCGCGGTGCCTCGCGATAGACCTCTTTACCATTCATCTTAGTGTAACCAACCATGTATTGCGCAAGAAGCTGACTGAGCTCCTGACCACGACCCTCGTTATATAACTGACGAATCTTGAGGTCTACCTCGGCCATCTCCACAGCATCCTTGCGTAAAGGAGTCTGGTAGAGTAGCGCCTGAGCCTGGCGAGCATCTGAGCCATTGATGACATATGTATCTTCGTCACCCTGCTCAACGATAAAAGCGGCTGCCCCTTCACCAAATAAAGAACTGGTCTTCCAATCTAACACGTGCATGATATTGGGTAAAAGTGCTTCGGTAGCAACCAATAAGATACGTTTAGCCGTACTGGCTGCCAGAATTTCTGCCCCAACCTGAAAACCTTCTGTCTGACAGGCACAGGCACCTTTCAACATGGTTGAGCGCAATGGTCCTAAACCCAGCCTATGAGTGACCATACCTGCAATGGTGGGGAAACCATCATTGTCTGATGAGGAAATACCAACCACAGTATCGATATCCGTGGCTTTTAAACCTGCACTGGCCAGTGCACGCTCAGCTGCAATCACTGCCATATCTACCATTGACTCTTCACGTGGGGCAGTGGGATCTCCAATCAGGCCAGGCGCGTCCGCACCAGCCATTTCGCGGCATAATTCTAGCGTGCTGCTACGTACGTGGCGCGTCTCCAGACCCGTTACGCGCTCTAGATCTTCTGCTTTACGGGAGCTTCCAAGACGTGTAGAAATATAGGCAAAAAATTCATTGGTAATCACGCCATTGGGCACATAGGTACCGAGACCAACCAGTCGCACTTTAGCCTGGGTAAAGATATGCGGTATAACAAATGAATAATGTGGCCACTGGCCAGCATCGGTGCGTGTCATTGAATGCAAAACCTCCAATAGTGAGGATGATAAGAGCCTGTAAATTACCACTTAGTATATCATATCGTGCGTAATTCAGATGAAAGCTCTGGCCAAAAGTAAGATAACCAGGTACTATGCAAGCACCTGGTTGTCGTCAAAATACGTTTTTATCGCTTTGATTTGCTAAAATTACCAGCGATCCCGGCGATCTCTACGATCGTGGCGATCACGGCCACCACTGTAACTATTATCACTATAACTACGGTAGTCATCACGACGTGGCTGAGAAGCACGCTGAGACTGGAAACAATCACTACAATAAACTGGACGATCTTCGCGTGGAATAAACGGTACAGTTGTTGTACGTCCACAGGATGCACATACGGCTTCGTGCTGCTCACGTGGGGCCCGTGGCGCACTGGATTGCTGGCCGCCGCGACGTGCTGCGCGACAGCTTGGGCATCGGGAGGGTGAATTGGTCAGGCCTTTGCTAGCGTAAAACTCTTGTTCACCTGCAGTGAACGTAAACTCATTACTACAGTCACGACAAACAAGTACACGATCCCGGTAGCCCTCATTAAACATCATGGGTGGAATTTCCCCTTCTTCAGGTTACACACGTTCCATCTTATACGACTCATACTACAGTGGTGATAGAACAGGAGTGAGTATCTTCTTCCATGCATAGAAACAATATACATCTCCTGGTGGTTATCAGGCTGTGATTCCTATGCGACCGGGAGATGGAACGGGAGCCGGGGGCCGGATCTTACATACCAAACGGGATTTTTCCCTAACCACATATTTAATTGTAACATATTCATTATAAAAATGCAGTATATCCTTGACCTCGATGCTAGGATATAGTTATATTTCTATTGTAGGTGCCGGAGGATAACCTTGAACTCTGACTACGCTAATCAGTCACCAGCCGGAGAAATAGCGCTTGATGCACGCCGGGTTCATACGATTACGGATCGCTTTTCAATGGCAAATACCTACCTGATCAACGAGGAACGCATGGTAGTGGTAGATCCTGGTACTGAACTTAATGTTCGACAGCTACAGTTCTATCTGCAGCATTTTCTACATCGTACACTGCAACAAATCGATTTAATTGTATTGACACATCTCCATCCCGATCATACTTCAGGTGTGGAAGCTCTGCGCAAAATCTGTGACGCCCCTGTCGCCGCTTCTGCGGTGGCGCGCAATCTATTACAAGGCCAGCAAAAAGGTCACCATAGCTCTTCTTCGATTGCACACCTGGCCGAACATATTTTGACGGGCCCACTGCAACATGTCGATCTCTTCCCGCCCGTTTATGAACACCAGTATAAGCTGGTGAATATCTGGTTAGAAGATGTGGCGGGGCTACCAGGACATCCCGAATGGCGCGTCATTGCTAGCCCGGGCCATACCCCTGAAAGTCTTTGCCTGTATAATCCTTTTAGCCAGGAGCTCTTATGCGGCGATACGGTAATTACTATTCAGGGGGGAGCGCCTTTGTTGCGCGGAAGCGCTAATCGTCGACAACTGTCAGAAACCTTGCGCGTCTTACGTAGCCTGCAGGTTCATTATCTCTATCCCGGCCATGGTCGTCCAATCCTTGCCCTGCATCCGCTAACAAATGTGGACGTGGAATGGTAAGGCCATTCATCATTGAGGTTTCATCCGACTTGGCAAACGTAGAGGCAACGGACCATTAGCCGAGCGGGCAACCGGAATTGGTGGCATAGTAGTATTACGTAGCTGCGCGGCTCTGCCATATTCGAGCCGAATAATACCTATTCTTACGATATCGCCGGCCTTTAACTTACAGGGTACACGCACAGGTAGATCATTTAAGAATGTGCTATCGCAATTGGTCAAATCTTGCAGATAGAGTTCACCCGCCTGATTACTAATCTGGGCATGCACTTGCGCTACCGAGACATCGTTTAACATGATCGTACATTCCAGGCCGCGACCAATCGTTATGATTGCGCCATCCAGGCTCAGTCGCTGCCCCATACGTTCTCCATCCCTGACCAGAAAGTAGCCGGACTCTGAAACTGGATTAGAGGTGAAGGAGGCCTCGTCTGGTGGCTGAAGTAGAGCTTGCTGACTAGCAATAATGGCGGCTGGCAAAGGACTACTGGTATCTCCTTCAGCTTGCAGATCAAAGGTGGAGCGCCAGGTATGATTGATCAGAGGATCATACTGGTCGGCCAAGAGCTCTTTTTGTTCGGCCAGGATAAAGCCAAACTGCTGCTTGCCAATCTCCATTAAATCCAGGGAGGATACCAGGACACTACCCTGGACACGCTGGCCGTTTAGCAGGATACCATTTAAACTGCCACAATCTGTTAAGTAGACCTGCCCCTCGTGCCAGGCCAGCTCAGCATGATGGCGCGAGGCCATTTCATCATCCAGCCAGATGTCGCAGTCTTCTTCGCGTCCCAGGGTGGCTACCACGCGCTTCAAAGCCAGGCGCTGGCCCTGAAAATTACCATTTTTGTATTCAAGCCATCCCCAGGGGATATCTTCACGGAAAACATAGGGCGCCTCTTTGCCTGCCTGATAGCGGGGCGGTTGCGATGTGCTCGGGGCTGAAGTTGGAGCCAGTTCAGAAGATTGGCTATGAGTAGCTATAACCTGGGCCTGAGCACGCCCAAAGAGCCAGAAGAGGATAACCGAGAGAATGGGGTTGATCCAACCACAGATCAAGCTATATGCGATAACGCCCCAGCGCTCCATGACAGTTAAAAGCGTGTGGGGGCCACTAAGGCGAAAATGATACCAGATAAAAACAGGCACCAGTAATAAGGCGGAACACAAACACGCTACACCGGCAATCGTAAGCTGGTAGTTGGTCCCTCTGTGGAGTACTTTTTTTATCGCGACACTCGCAACAATAGCAAGCGCACAACATAATAGGCCTCCATAGCTCACAGAGTTAAAGAGGGGAGGAAAGTTTAATGTATTCGTAATCCGTTCCTCCCTCTATAAACTGAATATCCATTCACAGAGTTAGTTGAAAGGAACGTCAATACAGCCAACCTACAAAAGAAAATACCTTGCTGTCTATCCATTAAGCTCTTACACCTTATCATGGCAGGCATGCCCCCTTGCCAGGAGGTTACTTTCGTGACAATCATATCATTTTGTATCAGGACGGGCAAATAAATGGGACTTGTGGGGGAGATTTTATTTGATTTTTTCTTCAATATGGCGTCTTTAAAAGCATGAGATTTTAAATTTAAGGATAAGTCTGCAATATACATTTTGAAAAGGATTTCATGATTTATGAGCACAATTGGCGTGGCTCCAATGGTCATTCTTTCCGCCGTCTATTGTCTGATGGGCATAGCGGTCCTGCTAGGCACGGTCTTCTGGATCTGGATGCTGATAGATTGTTTAAAGCATGAGCCCTCAGGCAGCAACGACAAAATCATCTGGGTGCTAGTGATTGTCTTTCTGCATGCCATTGGCGCCATCATCTACTTCTTTATGCGCCGACAACCAAGAACTCGTCTGGGTCAACCATATAATATTCCCTGACTAAAAACGCCTCCCTTTCTTTTAAGACAAAGGGAGGCGTTTTAAATTCTACAATTAAACTTAATGGATCTGTACGTCCAACGCTCCTTGTTGGCGCAGGATCTCGCTGGCCTCTTGTTGACGCTGCGTGTCTTTGACGGTGATGATGGTGCGACCCTCTTTGACATCCTGGGCATACTGCCTGGCATGTTCTTTGGGAATACCAATATCTGTCAGGGTACCCAGGAAATTGCCAGCGACGCTACCGACGGCTCCTCCACCTAATGCGGCGGCGATAATACCACCAGCTACGATAGGTCCAATACCCGGTAAAAACAAAGCAGCTGCGGCTGCACCCAACGCGCCACCTACTACTCCGCCAGTGACGACACTCGCACGCTGCTCATTCTGCTCAGAATGGCGAGCCGCCGTATCTTCAACCCTGGCCTGCTCCTGCGACTCTGCTGATACGATCCCACTTTGTGTTTTAGCTACAGGTTCCTGTTGTGTACGCATTGCATCATCGGGACGCTGCAACGGTTGCTTATCTGCATGAGAACCAGGGTACGGCAGATTATCGATGGCCTCTTCCGTAATTGGCAGTGCCGTAGCCAGAATATTGGAGGCATCGGCAGGACCAATAAAAGGAACCAGCAAAATATCGGCGGCACCGATGATTCCTCCGATAATGCCACGTGCGATAGCCTTTGGACCATGCCCATGCTGGACATGATGTTGTGCCTGTGCAATGTTCTCGTCGGATGTGCGGGCCACAAAACCCAACTGGTCTTCTTTGAAACCGGCCTTGATTAAAGCATCCATCGCCTTAAGGACCGCGTTGCGATCCTCGAATGTTCCCACAATAACAGTCTGTTCTGATTCAGCCATGGTGACTACATTCCCCTTTATTTTATCTCTCTATCGTATACGTCTGAATGGGTCCCCTACATATACAACAGCTTTAAGACAAGCCAGGATTCATAAAACTATCTATCTGACTACCATTCTATTGTAATGCCTGTGTTCATCATCTTGCTATTAGTTTGTGATTTCTATTGTCGTCGGGTTCTTGTTGCTCTCTTGCATACGAGAGCTCAAGCTAAAACATGCTGTTCGCGCCTGCGGCGCTCATAAATTTTATATATTGTTGCAGCAAGGGCGCAGCTGCGCCCTTGCTGCAACAATATATAAAATTTGTCAAAAACGTTGGGTGACGTCAGCGCCCCAGCCATTCGTCCTGGCAGCTGCGCCCTTGCTGCAACAACGTATAAAACCTGTCAAAAACGTTAGGTGACGTCAACGACCCAGCCATTCCATCCTGGCAGTTGCGTCATTGGCGCTCAAAAAACGTTATGCATTGTTGCATAACGGACGCGCATGCTCCATTGGCGCTTAAAAAATGTTATGCATTGTTGCAGAACAGGCGCGTGCGCGCACGTTTTGCAACTACTCATAAAAAACAGCTCGGGCGCGCATGCGCACGTCCGCAAAGAAGTGGCACACTTCCCATAAACAGCAGCGTGCCATCCAATTGGATGGCATGCTATAATACACAACATTAATTTCAGCTTATCAGACGAGAGAAGTATTCCATGCGTGAACAATTAGACACATTCACTGAAGGAAACGAAACCAGCGAAAACCCTTCACGTAACACTCTGCGCTATATCATGCTGGGTCTGCTCTGGGCACGCCCGATGAGCGGCTATGATATCAAACAAACCTTTGAGCGGGCTATCGCTAGTTATTGGAATGCTGGCAATAGCCAGATCTATACCACATTGAAAAACTTGCATAAGGCCGGGTTGATCGATGCTGAAATCATTGTTCAAACCAGCCGTCCTAATCGTAAAGTGTATCGCCTGACACCGGCGGGTGAGGATGAATTATCTCACTGGCTACAAGAGGATGTGCCCGAGCGGTTTACAAAGGATGAGTTTCTGGCCAAACTCTTCTTTTGCGGTGAGACGACCGATGATGTGGCTCTGGTCCATTTGCAAGGCCATCGAGAGAGCCTGTTGAAACAGCTGGAGCATATGGAATGGGCGCGCAGGGAATATGGTTCACGACCAGTACGCCGACCGCATTTGCTCGAATACCAGTTGCTGGTACGCGAATATAAAGAGGCCGTCCTTAAGGCGGGTTTAGATGTAACAGAGAAGGCGATTGCGCGCCTGGAACAGCGTCTTAATCCTCAACAATCTTAAACCAGGCCCGCAAAATCTCCTCCTTCTCCATTCTATCCAGGCTGCCAGCCGTGGGTGCGATAAATATCCAGTGTTTGCTGGTCGCCTGGCACATAGCTAACCATAGAATATGTAGAGAGATTGGTAAAGACGGTGGTGGCGGTGCGCAAGGTGAGTCGTCCTAATTCACTGTGCTGGATTTGAAACACAAACGAAGGCGCTGGCTTGCTGCGAGTATAGACAGAAGATGCGATACGCCGATATTCTGGATATTCGCGCAACATTTTGATCAAAGATTTGTATTCAGCCAGGTGGGTCAGGGTACGCGTATTATAGAGGAAGTCCCCGACCAGGCGCCGCGCCAGGTTTTCCCAGCCGTGAAAGCGTTTGCGCATCTCAGGATCAAATACTAACCCCAGCAGGTGAATGTGCTCGTTGCGCTCCAGCATCTCTTGTGTTTCAAATAAATAGATCGCGGCCTTATTCCACGAATGTAAAAACCACAAATGGTCCAGAGAATGGGCTGGATATGAGGTATTATGGACCAGCAGGTGCGCTAACTCACCCAGGTCCAGCAATGTGCTCTCTAATTGATCCACATCCACAAATTGCCCCGTTTGCTGCCGATAGGCTTCAAAGAAATGTGACCTGTCTTCTGTTGATAACTCCAGGACACGAGCAATGTTTTGCACCACCTGCGGTGAGGGATTCGCGCGCTGACCCGTTTCCAGATGATAGACATACGTTCTTGAAAGTCGTGTGGCCTGGGCAAGCTGACCTTGCGAAATACCTCGGCGCTGGCGGTACTGTGTTACCAACTGGGCAAAGGTTGAAAGTTCTCGTGAGTTGTCAAGCATCCATATATCCTCAACAGTTACGTTTCGTTAGCTATCTGCACATTATGACGTAAAAATTGTTAGCTGGCAACATGGTCATCTTCACATAGTTAACATATAATTTGATCAGTGGGTTGTTGCTTATAGGTAGCGACAGAGTTGTCGCCCAGGTATCCTATCCCGGATGCCCCTATGGAGAGGAGCTATTACCGAATGTCTGACCCGTCGTTAATACACAACACACAAGCAGAACAGCACTCCATCGAGCGAACGAAGGAAGAAAATTCTTTTCCCTGGTTCCGCCATTACGATCATGGTGTCCCCACACACCTGGATATACCTGAGCGACCTCTCACGTCATTGCTGGATAATGCGGCAAAGCGCTATCCGAATCAGGCCGCTTTCGTATACTATGGGAACAAGATCACTTATGCTCAATTTTCTAACCAGGCCAATCGCTTTGCTATTGAACTGCAACGCTTAGGAGTGCAAAAAGGGGATCGCGTTGCTATTGCTCTCCCCAATATCCCTCAGTTCCCAATTGCTTTTTATGGTGCCCTGCGAGCAGGGGCCGTCGCCGTACCGACCAATCCTTTGTACACTGAACGCGAGATGCAGCATCAACTCGCGGATTCAGGGGCCAAAGTTCTGATCGTGCTGGATATGTATTATCCTATTATACGCAATATCCGCAACCAGACGGCACTCGAACATGTGATTGTGACCAGCCCGGCTGATTTTCTCCCACCATTGTTGCAAAAACTCTATCCTTTGAGTCAGAAAAACAATAAATTGCCACAGCCTGCACTGACCAGGAAAGAGGTGGAGAGCGATCCGATTTTGCATACGATGCAGCCCATGTTGCAGTCCCATGCTAAAGGTGGTATTGAGCTGTTCAACCTGCCAGTTCATGTACAGTCTGATGACCTGGCAGTATTACAGTATACCGGTGGTACAACTGGCCTCTCGAAGGGGGCTATGCTGACCCACCGTAATCTGCTCGCCAATGCTATGCAAACGCGCTATTGGGTACCAAAGGCGAAAGATGCTGCCGAAACCTCGCTCTGTGTGGCACCCTTCTTCCATGCTTATGGACTGAGCGTGGGCATGAATTTGTCTATTCTGGCGGCCGCTACTATGATCTTACTGCCACAATTTAAGGCAAAAGATGTTCTGGATGCGATTCATCATTATCATCCAACTATGTTTCCTGGTATTCCAACTATGTATGTTGCAATCATGAAAGAAGCCGGAAAACATACTGAATATCTGGAGTCGATTAAGTATTGTATCAGCGGCGCTTCTCCTTTGCCGGCAAAGATTCAGACGGATTTCGAGACCATTACTGGTGGCAAGCTCGTCGAGGGCTATGGCCTGAGTGAGGCAGCTCCGGTTACACATTGTAATCCGCTTTCTGATAAGTCGCGCAATGGTAGCATTGGTCTTCCTTTACCTTCCGTTGAGGCGACTATCCTCGACAGGACAACCTCGGAACCTCTGCCAGTAGGCGAGGTTGGCGAACTGGTGGTCAAGGGTCCTAATGTGATGAAGGGCTATTGGAAGCGTGAAGAAGAGACACAGGCGCTCTTTGTCAATGGTTGGATGCGCACCGGTGATATCGGCAAAATGGATGAAGATGGTTATTTTTATGTCGTCGAGCGCGCGAAGGATATGATTATTGCCAGCGGCTTTAATGTGTATCCACGCGAGGTCGAGGAAGTCTTGTATCATCATCCAGCCATCGCTGAAGTCGCTGTTGCGGGCGTCCCGGATGCCTATCGCGGTGAGACGGTGGCCGCCTTTATTGTTCTGAAGCCCGAGTTTAAACCTTCGGAACAACTTGAACAGGATATTGTTGCTTTCTGCAAACAAAAGTTGACCGCTTATAAAGTGCCGAAGCGTATAGAATTCCGCGACAACCTACCAAAATCACTCGTGGGTAAAGTCTTACGCCGAGAGTTACGCAAGCAATTGTAGCGCCTTTGGCTTAAATAAATAGCGTGCGGGCGCCTGGAATTTTTTCTTTGTGTGGATACACAGATGAGAATTCTGACACCGCACGCTTGTACGTGCCATGATGCACGTCTATGTTCGTAGCGACTATCAACTCGAAGGAGATTTTTCACATGTCGACGACCGTAAAACCAACGGAGCCAGGTACAGCATTTCTCACGACTTCGGTCAGCGAGAGTGCTTCCAAAATATTTATACTGGAAGAGCGTGATGATGAGCAGCGTTGGATCGAAGAGTCTGCAGATACATTTGTGACCCGTGAGGTGCTGCCAAAGGTAGAGGCTATCGATCGGCAGGAACCTGGCGTGATGCCTGGACTGGTGAAGCAGGCCGGCGAACAGGGTCTGCTGATGATCGATGTACCTGAGCAGTATGGCGGCGCTGAATTGGGCTTGCTGACCAGTGCGCTGGTCGCTTCTCAGTTGCGCGAGGCGTCATTTAGTGTGGCCTTTGGCGCACATACGACCATCGGTACCCTGCCAATCGTTTATTATGGCACCGAGGAGCAGAAACAACAGTATCTCCCTAAGCTGGCTTCGGGCGAGTGGATCTCGGCCTATGCCTTGACCGAGCCTGGTGTGGGCTCGGATGCGATGGGATTGACTACGCGCGCCGCCCTGTCAGAGGATGGTAAATACTATATCCTCAATGGTACCAAGCAGTGGATCTCTAATGCTGGCTTTGCGAACCTGTTTGTGGTCTTTGCACGCATCGGCAATGAGCGCCCATCAGCCTTTATTGTAGAGGCTACCTGGCCTGGCATTTCAACTGGCCCTGAAGAGAATAAGATGGGCATTAAGGGCTCCTCAACACGCCAGGTCATCCTGGAAGATGTGAAGGTGCCGGTTGAAAATCTGTTGGGCGAGATCCATAAAGGTTACAAGATCGCTTTTAATATCCTCAATATTGGCCGCTTGAAATTAGGTGCAGGTAGCGTTGGTGGGTCACGCTCCGCCCTGAATCTGGCTGCGACATATACGACTGAGCGCAAGGCTTTCGGCAAGTTTCTGCATGAGTTTGGCATGATCAAAAAGAAACTGGCCCGCATGGCTGCTGAGACGTATGCTGCGGAGAGCGAAGTCTTCCGTACCGCCAGCAATATCGCCCAGGCGCAGAAGAGCGCTGGCGCCGATACCGAGACGGTCTTTAAATCCATTGAGGAATATGCCATCGAGGCATCTATCGCTAAGGTCCATGGTAGTGAGGTCCTGGCGCAGGTGGTCGACGAGGGCGTACAGATCTTTGGTGGCTATGGCTTCATGCATGAGTATCCCATTGAGAAGGCCTATCGCGATGCTCGTATTCAACGCATCTTCGAGGGCACCAATGAGATCAACCGTATTGTGGCGGTAACAACCCTCTTCCGCCGCGCCCTGGCTGGCAAAATTGATCTGATGACCAAATATGCCGAAATTGAGGCGCGCATGAAAAACGATCAGATCCCGGCCGGTGTGGGCGAAGAGATACCGGTGGATCTGCGCGATGCGGCCAATGCGCTTGAGCGTGCGAAGGATGCCACCATCTATGCCACGATGCAGATTGCGCTCAAGTATATGCAGAATCCGCAAGCTCTGGCTGAAGAGCAAGAGTTTATTGAATACCTGGCCAATTTGATGATCGACCTCTATGCCGCCGATAGTGCCCTCGCCCGTGCTGCCAAGATTACTAATCAGGGTGCGGAAAATAGTGGCACCCACATCAAACTTGCTCAACTGGCTTCCTGGAACGCGTTGTCACGTATCCGTGGTAACCTGGACCAGTTAATCCAGACCTATGTGGATGAGAAGCGGGCCGAAAAGGTGCTTAGCCGCGTGCGCTCCTATGTGGGCGACTATATGCTCAATGCCGTACAGGTGCAGCGTGAGATCGCCGCATTGGTGGTTGAGAAACAGGGCTATCCGCTCTAGGCTTAAGTATTCGGTTAGCGTTTAAGACACTTCAGGTTTTGTAGGTACTTCTCATATTCTCCTGAAGCCTCGACGGCATATTCTCTCGCTCTGCTCGTCGAGGCTTTAGCAGAGAATTGTACCCCCAGTGAGGAAACAGATGATGCAAGTTGGTGATACACAAAAATGGGAAAGAACGTTCACAGAGGACGATGTGCGCCTCTTTGGGCGCGTATCCAGGGATATGGGCACTCACCATATTTTGCCCGATGAACAGGGCCGTGTAATGGTCCATGGCTTGTTGACAGCGACCTTGCCCACCAAAATTGGTGGAGAACTTAATTTTATTGCACATGATATGTCTTTTGAGTTTGTGCGACCAGTCTTTGTTGGCGATACTGTACGCTGTGAGGTAACCATCACACAGCTTGAGAAGATTGAAAACCGCCTTAAGATGAGCGCGGCCGTCTTTTGCCGCAATCAGCAGGGCAAGGTTGTCTTAACGGGCCATACCACTGGTATTATCCGCGAACCCCAGATCCTGTCTGTTGGCCTCCACTAAACTGAAAAATAGAAGTTCTACCATCGAAAAAAAGATTAATTCCATACAGTGTTTTTAGCTTTGTGCTTGAACTGACTGTATGTGCATCATGCGAAGGAGCAAAATATCATGGCAGAAGCCGTCATTGTCAGTGCTGTACGCACGCCTATCGGACGTGCCAATAAGGGCGCATTGAAAGATGTTCGTGCCGATGATCTGGCCGCGTTGGCGGTCCGAGCGGCAGTTGAGCGCGTCCCACAACTCGATCGCTCTTTAATTGAGGATGTTATCCTGGGCTGCGCCTTTCCTGAGGGCGAACAGGGAATGAATCTGGCACGCCTGGTTGGCGCGCTGGCTGGCCTGCCGGAAACCGCTGGCGGCGTCACAGTTAACCGTTTCTGCGCTTCCAGTCTGCAGGCCGTCAATATGGCCGCCCAGAATATTATGCTGGGACTGGGTGAGATCGTGATTGCAGGCGGCGTTGAGAGCATGTCGCGCGTTCCGATGGGTGGCTTTAATCCTAGCTATAATCCTCGCCTGGTGAAACAACAGAATGATAAAGATCAACAGAAATTGGCTGCCTCTGCTTACCCTCCCTGTGAGTTAGAGTATGCTTATTCTAGCTATCTGCCGATGGGTATTACTGCGGAGAATGTGGCCCGCGAATATAATATCAGCCGAGCTGATCAGGATGCCTTTGCCTTCCGCAGCCACCAGCGAGCGCTTGCCGCGACCGAGCAGGGTATCTTCCGCAAAGAGATTGTACCTGTCCCTCTGCCACGTGGTGGCTTTTTAGAGGTGGACGAGGGTCCTCGCCGCGATACTTCATTAGAGAAACTGGCGAGCCTGGAGCCCGTTTTTATCAAAGGTGGTAGTGTCACCGCTGGCAACTCCAGCCCTCTGAATGATGGCGCTTCGGCTGTGGTGATAATGTCGGCTGAGCGTGCCCGTGATCTGGGTATTACTCCTCTGGCACGAATCCGCACGATGGCGGTTTCAGGCGTTCGACCAGATGTGATGGGCATTGGACCGATACCCGCTGTACGCAAGTTGCTTTCACGCGCACACCTTGAGATTGACGATATCGATATCATTGAGCTGAATGAGGCTTTTGCGGCCCAGAGCCTCGCGGTAGTACGCACGCTGGGTATCGATGAGGAGAAACTGAATCCTCATGGCGGTGCCATCGCGCTAGGCCATCCACTGGGAAGCAGCGGCGCTCGCTTGATCGCTACCCTGCTCAATGATCTGCAGACAAAGGATAAGACGTTAGGTATCGCCACACTCTGTGTCGGTGGTGGTCAGGGTCTGGCCACATTGATTGAGAGGATGTCGTAGTCATGCCATATGCTATTCGTAAAGCTGCTGTGATCGGAGCAGGTGTGATGGGTGCAGCAATCGCAGCCCACCTGGCCAATGTGGGCATCCCTAGCCTGCTCCTGGACATAGTGCCAGCCGATGCCAAGGATCGCAATATTATTGCTCGCACGGGCCTGGAAAAGACGCTAAAGAGCAAGCCGGCATCCTTCTATAGTAAACGCGGCGCACAATTAGTCACAATTGGCAATATTGAAGATGACCTGCCAAAATTAGCTGAGGTCGATTGGATCATTGAGGCTGTAGTTGAACGGCCCGATATTAAGCAGTCGCTCTATAGCAAGATTGAACAGGTGGCGCGGCCAGAGACGATTATCACTTCCAATACTTCGGGCTTGCCCGCACATCTATTAGTTGAGGGTCGTTCAGAGAACTTCCGCCGTCATTTTATGATCACGCACTTCTTCAATCCAGTCCGCTATATGCGCTTGCTTGAATTGGTGCCAACCGCCGATACCGATCCAGCCTTGCTCCCATTTATGCAGCAATTTGGCACTGAGACCCTGGGTAAAGGCGTCGTGATCTGTAAAGATACTCCTAACTTCATTGCCAATCGTATCGGCGCCTATGGCTTTCTCTCGACCATTCAGCGTGCCCTCGACGAGGGCTATACGGTAAGTGAGGTCGATACAATCCTTGGCCCTAATATGGGACGCCCCAAATCGGCTGTCTTCCGTACAGCAGACCTGTCTGGCCTGGATACATTGATGCATGTGGCCAACAATCTGTATAAAAATGCCCCTGAGGATGAGCAGCGTGCTACCTTCCAGATCCCAGAGGTGGTGCAGGAAATTATCAACCGTGGCTGGCTGGGCGAGAAAAGCGGGCAGGGCTTCTACAAACGCGTGAAAAATGCCGATGGCTCTTCAACTATTCTGGAGTTAAATTTTAAGACCCTGGAATATGAACCACAACCCAAGCATCGCTTTGACTCAATCGGCAAGGCCCGCAACCTGGAGACGCCAGAACAAAAAGTGAGTGCTGTACTGAATGGTGAGGATCGCGCCAGCCATCTGGCTCGCGAGACTACCGCTGATGCCCTGATCTACGCTGCCAATCGTGCCCATGAAATCGCGGATAACATTGTGGATATCGACCACGCGATGTGCTGGGGCTTTAATTTTGATCTGGGTAGCTTTGAAACCTGGGATGTCTTACTCAAAGATCAGGCGCTCCTGGACAAAGTGTTTGCCCAGCGCGAATTGCCTGCTCTGGTACAACAGGTACGCAGTCAGGGAGATGGTACATTCTATCGCACGGTCGAGGGTCAGAAACAATACTTTGATTATCACACCTCTACCTACCAGCCAGTTCCAACGGCTCAGGGCGTCATCTCGCTCAGTGCCCTTAAAGCCAGCCCTTCATCCACTGGGAGTTCCTCGGTGGTGCGTGATAATGGTTCGGCTTCATTGATCGATCTGGGCGATGGTATTGCCTGCCTGGAGTTCCATACCAAAATGAACTCGATCGATGAAGGTATCGTTGAGATGATACATTATGCGGTCGAAGAGGGTTCAAAACAATTCCGTGCCCTGGTCATTGGTAACGAGGCGCCCGACTTCTCAGCCGGAGCTAATCTGTTCCTGGTTTTGATGGGAGCGCGTCAGGGAGCCTGGGATATGCTGGATGGGGCGATCACAGGGCTCCAGCAGGCCCACCAGCTCTTGAAGTATAGTCCGATCCCCGTTGTCGCGGCCCCAGCGGGCAGAGCGCTGGGTGGCGGCTGTGAGATGATTTTACATACCCACCATACCCGCGCTCTGGCAGAGTCATACATCGGCCTGGTCGAGGTTGGTGTAGGCTTAATACCTGGCGGCGGTGGTTGTAAAGAATTTTTGCTCCGCCATGGTGCTAACGCTGAGAGTCAGAAGCCTGGCAAATCGAGCGGACCCTTTACGCCAGCGCGGCGAGCCTTTGAGATTATCGCGGTCGCGACCGTTTCCACCAGCGCCACCGAGGCCCAGGAGCTGCGTTTCTTGCGCAAAACGGACGCAATTACGGTCAATCGCGATGTGCTCTTGCGCGACGCTAAAGCGGATGCCATCAAACTGGCGGATGCTAAAGAGGCTGGTACCTGGCAGCCAGTCCAGCCACAGATGTTGTTGCTCCCAGGTGCCGGCGCGCGCCTGGTACTTGAACAGCAGATCGAGGGTATGCTTCTGACAGGAAAGATCAGCGAACATGATGCCGTGATCGGCAATCATCTGGCCAGAGTCCTCACAGGCGGCGATTGTTCACCAGTTACACCCGTCACTGAACAATATGTCCTGGACCTGGAACGCGAAGCCTTCCTCAGCCTCTGTGGCACGGAGAAAACCCAGGCCCGCATCCAATCCATCCTGCAAGGCGGCAAAACCTTGCGCAACTAATAACCACTCACCAAAAAGCAGCGGCAGGCTTTATAAGGTCTGCCGCTGCTTTTTTCTTTTTATTGTGTAAGGTAGAAAATGCGCGCCACGCGCATTTTCTACCTTACACAATAAAAAGAAATCGGGCGCGCATGCGCACGTACGCAATAAAAAAAAAGCGACCACGCACAAAATTGTGCATGGCCGCTAAACACCCATAGTACGTTACTCCTCACGTCACATGGATGAAGATTCTTCTTAGAAAATAGACTCGCCGGTATCGGAGTCAAACAGGTGAATCTGATCGCTATCAACATACAGACGCACTTTGTTACCAGCAGCCACACGAGCACGTGGGTCCAGGGTAGCAACAATGTTTTTACCACCGGTGGTGAGATAAACCTGCAGCTCGTTACCGAGGTTCTCAACTACATCAACGGAAGCGTCAATGGCGGACTGTAATTCACCACTCTCTGCGCTAACCAGGGCGGCATCTTCCAGGTGAACTGGACGAATACCAAAGGTGAGGTTGCGGCCAGCAGCGGCACGAGCACGCTCAGCATAAATCTGAGGCACAGCTACACGACCGATGCCATCCAGGGCTACAATTGTGTTGCCACCCTCGGTAACAACCTTGGCCTCTGGAATGAAGTTCATTGCAGGGGAACCAATAAAACCAGCAACGAACATATTCGCAGGATGATCATACAGCTCTTGTGGGGAACCCAACTGTTGGATAATACCACCATTCAAGACTGCAATACGGTCACCCATGGTCATGGCCTCAACCTGGTCGTGGGTTACGTAAATCATTGTGGTCTGGATACGCTGATGCAGTTTAATGATCTCAGCACGTGTAGCAACACGCAGTTTCGCATCCAGGTTCGAAAGGGGCTCGTCCATCAAGAAGACTTGTGCCTCACGGACGATTGCACGACCCAGAGCAACACGTTGGCGCTGACCACCAGACAGCTCTTTTGGCTTACGTTTGAGCAACTGCTGCAAACCAAGGATTTCAGCGGCATCTTCTACACGCTTCTTGATTTCATTTTTAGGGAAGTGGCGCAGTTTCAAACCAAAAGCCATGTTATCAAATACAGTCATATGGGGATACAACGCATAGTTCTGGAAAACCATTGCGATGTCGCGGTCTTTGGGGTCTACACCGTTAACAATACGGTCGCCAATGTAGATCTCACCATCGGTCGGCTCTTCCAGGCCAGCGATCATACGCAGGCAGGTACTTTTTCCACAACCAGAAGGACCAACCAGGACGAGGAATTCTTTGTCTTGAACATCCAAACTGATGTCGTGCACAACTTCAACTTTGTTGAAGGTTTTGTAGACGTGATTAAAACGCACTTGTGCCATGAAGGACTACTCCTTTTCGCTTCTGTAACAGGCCCATTCCTGTTACCCCTCACATTATTAGAGAAGCATTCGCTTAATGCCAACATTGCAACTAATATCATATCAGCTGGGAGCCAATGTGGCTTCTTAACATCAATACATAAGCATATAGAGCATCGAAGCTCTTGCCTGGTAGATGTTAAGCATGAGTATACCATAACTTTCAGTGAAAGTGAAGTGTAGCGATACGCAAAATTCACTTTTTTCGTGCGCACCCATAAAACACCAATCACTATTTCACACAGCTATTAAATTCAAAACCCATACAAACAAAACATCTACATAACATTGCACTGCAAAAATATTACCCACACCACATTGCACTGCGAAAATATTGCCCACACCACTCCTTTTCCCCCAACCTCTTCTTGATCGAGGATGCAAGGGGCTGCAACCGCTCGCGTAACCAGGCCTCCAAAGCTCCCTCCCTGCCACTCCTTTTAGATCCCCAACCTCTTCTCAAGGGATGCAAGGGGCAGTTACTCCCGTAACCAAAGTCTCCAGAGCTACCTCCTGCTACTCCTTTCTCTCCTCGAGCGGGGATGTAAGGGGCACAGGTACTCCTGTGATCAAAGCCTCCAGAGCTACCTCCTGCTACTCCTTTGCCCCCAACCTCTCCTCGAGCGGCGTACAAAAGCGACCAGCCCCTTGACAGAGCCTTCTGATTTCCCTCCCTGCCACTCCTTTGCCCCCAACCTCTCCTCGAGCGGCGTACAAAAGCGACCAGCCCCTTGACAGAGCCTTCTGATTTCCCTCCCTGCCACTCCTTTTCCCCCCAACCTCTCCTTGAGCGGCGTACAAAAGCGACCAGCCCCTTGACAGAGCCTTCTGATTTCCCTCCCTGCCACTCCTTTTCCCCCCCAACCTCTCCTCGAGCGGGGATGCAAGGGGCGGCCAGCCCCTTGACTGGGGCCCGGGGGCTGTGCCCCGCCTCCTCCTCCCCTTCCCTCCCGCCGCAGGCGGAGAGGGAAGAGATTCCCCACATTTTTTAAGTAAATCGCATATCACAGTCTATATAAGTAGAGAGGATGTAAAGAAAATATTAAAATCAACCACAAAAGATAAAAAAACAAAAACTTTAAGTGTTACACAGGCTTTAGATGCTTTTATCAATTCCAAAAGTACTAAGAACCCTGTAACATTTTTTTGCATTTGTATTCACAACAAGAAATCTACATTTTATACAACAAACACATCTCAAAGAGCCTGGGATGTATTATTATGTAGCGCACTCTTGTAATTACAAAGCCTGTAAAGCGTAAAAATTATATGAAGATCATAATATTTTATGTAATTATTGGCATTTTACCACTAGACAAGAACAGACATCTTCGTGCATACTAGTGATGTGCATTGTTAATGTTGTTCTTACAAACGATGTACAATGTATTTACATCGCGAGTGAGTCTGTTGTACGGAACACAACATAGAGATACACTTACCCACGGGTTCAGGGTTAGGAAGGAAAGGGATAACATGCTTGGAGCACACGAACAGCGCAGTGAAGTCGCCCGCCTATTATCGCAGATTAGTGATGAATATGAAGCTGCACAACGTGGCCTCGCAGGTCTATCTTTTGGGATGTCGCAACATGAATTTATTACAGCACGCATGGAAAATATGGGCCAATTACATACCCAACTACAATCTATTGTGGGGGATGTCGCAATTGCAATGATTGCGGACCGCTTAAATACCATTCATTCGTAACATATATGTACATTCATTATAGATCATGACTATATATCCAATCCTTATGTCATGGCTGTGCCCTTACCAGTCAGACAGGTAAACACAGCTACACATAAGTTATATCTCTACGCTGCAATTTCCTCGCTCAACATGGAGGGTATCCCCCAACGGATACCCTTTTTTATATCCCCAGGAACGCTCTACGCATAAATAGGTAGCTCCCCTGACAGTTTGACCAAACTGTCAGGGGAGCTACCTATTTATGCGTAACATTATGTTAATCATTTGTTATAAAAAGCGGCTCTCTATGTGAGATTCCTGTATGCATATCTGCGTAAAAGCAGGGTTTCGCAGCATCCCACACGCCGGAAACCACAAATTCGGTCTCTTCGCTTTCAAAATCAGGCTGATCTAATACATTGTTGGTGTCATCTGTAAAACATTGTAACCAGTTTGTCACATCATCAGGAGACAAATAAGGAGCTCCTTCACATATGAACCACTCTGCGATACCATGGAGATAAAAACGGAAGTTCCTGGGCAAGGGGCTTCGTCGAACGATACGATAAGCCTTTTCTTCGACATTTTTATAACCAGCAGCTTGCAAGTAACCAGCAAGCTTTGAACCAACCCAGCTATCCTCATAAGCGTAACCATGATCTACACGTTCCGCTTCCCACAATAGTCTTGCCTGGAATACACGCTCTTGCAAAAAGGGATCGACCCCATGGAATTTCATAGTGCCAAAGTCAATATCTTTAATCACAAGGCGCCCCCCTGATTTTAAAAATGGGCCCATGGCAGCAAAGGTCGCTACTGGATCAGATAAGTACTGGCTAACATTGGCGCTAAAAATCATATCCGCCGCTCCCGGCTCAATCGGTAATTGTTCTAAAGTCGCTCGCTTATATTGTACTTGCTGACGATACCAGGTATGATTGCTCCTCCGTTGTGCGGTAACCAACGCTTCGGTCGAAATATCAATACCTAACACATTCCCTCCCAGCCCAATTTCCTGGGCGAGGAGCGAAGTCCACAATCCGGGGCCACACCCGGCATCCACAACAAAACTCCCTTCCTCTAAACGCAGGTCACGGATCATCTGACCACGCTCTTGAAGCTTACTCTGGTGATGCTTCACCAACCACTCAATTGCGTTTAGTGGGAGCCCACACTCATTGACATGTACAACATTGTTGACCGCCATCTTTTGCCTTATCCTTCCAGCCATCAAGGGTACTAGAGCCTATTAATTATTATTCGTGATGATCATTAATATACATGCTATATTATGAAAAAGCAATATATTGTTTGACATTGGAGTACTTCCGTTTAAACATTGTAATGTATTAGCGTTTGAGATTGAAAATATTAAAAATAATTAATACTATCCAAACGTTAAGAAAGGTGGGAGTTTTACAAGCACTGCTTATGCTTGGGAAGAGGAGCTAGATCAACACGGTTTTAACATGTTTATTATGTAGCATAAGTTACATATTCTATACTCTTAACACATAAAAAACCGATTAAAATTTTTCTATTTTGTATAACATTCTGTATGTCATCTATGTTATAATAGTAACCATGCTGCTCGTGAAAATTGTACTATTATAAAATACATAAGGAATATATCATGGGTAATGGGTCGGTCCCTGATGAACAACAAAAAAAGAAGCGTGGCCGTCCACCGGGCACTCGCCCAAAGGGGTCGGAAGCCACGGCTAAAAAGGGTGGACACCGCAATAAGATTGCGGCAAACTCCCCAACATACACTTCAACTAAAGAGTCTGTGACCAGCACTGCAAACGTGGAAGAAAAGTCTTTACAGGACGCGGATGATGATGCGGCTACACCTTTTAGCTTATTGCTGCAAACTATTATGCATCGCGATAGAGCGGAGTTGTCACGCGTAGCCAGAGAATTAGTAGTGGCGGAAAATACCGTTTATCGTTGGATGAATGGTACCTCCGAACCACGCACCACCCATTTAAAAAGGCTGCCCGAAGTCATACCTGAACATCGAACACAATTGATAGCCGCCATTAATCAAACCTTTGGCGAGATCCTGGGCACACCGGTGCTAAATACACGGGAAGTGAGTAAAGAGGTCTACCAACGCGTGCTGGAACTGGTCGCCAATAGCCAGGACGATGATACACGCTTCTGGCAAATTTCTGAAATCATTTTTAGCGATGCACTGGAACATTTAGATACCAATAACCAGGGTTAGCAATTACCTACGCCAAACTGATGTCAACCCATGAAGATGGTATTCATTCTTTGCGTGAAGTCAAAATGCGTGGCCATTCTCCCTGGCCCGATACAGTTGATAGCAAGGCCTTTTTAGGAAGTACAACATTGGTAGGCTCAGCCGCGGTTCTTCAACGAATCCAAGTGTGGAATGATATGGATGATAATCGTGCATTGGTAGAAATCGATGAACATGAGCATAGTGCCTGTGCCGTTCCCATCCTACGGGGAAGCTTGCTAGCAGGCGTATTGATAGCCTCCAGTACGCAACCAGATTTCTTCAAAGATCCTACTGCTTGCCAAGCAGTGACAGAATATGCCTTACTGATGGGAGTAGCGTTGTGCGATCGAGAATTTCATCCCTCAGCCCTCTTACATCTCAGGCCGATGCCGCCACTACACTGGCAACGGGAAGAAATCAATCGAACGTATCTAAATCGCATTATTGCTTATGCTCATAAGCATTCGACTTCACGTCGAGATGCCGAGTTTTGGATTCAACATGAGATGGAATTAGAGTTTGAGGACGAAGCGCATAGGATACTAGAACAACAGAAATTTGTCCATGAAATATCGAATCCATCCAATCGTTCACGATTCTTTGGATAGAGTAAATAATTATGCAAAGTTCCGATCAATCACCAGAAGAAAAACAGCCGCTGATCGATCAGCCTCCTGTTGCTGGTTATAGTACTTCAGAGGCCTCCGTTGATGCTCCAATTGCTGGAACACATGAACAGGGGCAGCTGAACATAGCTACGCCAGAGAAGACAGCTGCTACTGAGGACAGTGAGGCAATCCGCCAGGGGCAGATCTATCCGCCGCCACCTTCATTCTATGAAAAGGCGCTGGCACAATCGTCGTCTCCAGATGCTCCGTGGACGCCGGCAGAGCGCCCGGCTTCTCCTTCTATGCCACCTGCTCGCCCTGCTGTACCTCCCGAATGGCAGAGACAGCCTATGCCACCTGACTATGGTCCGGGATATCAACAGCCGCCAGCTGGTCATCAAATGCCACCGCCAGGCTATCCCGCCTATCCACAAGGACAGCAGTATCCTGGAGTGCAAGCACCACCTTTTGTACCGGGTCCGCCTCCAGTCAAGCAATCACGTAAATGGACCTGGATTCTCATTTCGGTGCTGGCCGTTGTTCTTCTGGCAAGCTGTGGCTTATGTGCCTGGGCTGGCTCTTCATTCATTGGCAACACATACAGCCAGGCATACAATGCCGTCATTAATGGTAACCAGTTGATCAGTGACTATTATAGTGCAGTTCAGAATAAACAATATACCCAGGCTTATAACTATTTGAGTCTCCCAAACACTTCGAGAGATCAGTTTATTGCCCAGGCCAGCCGGCAAGACGAACTCTATGGTCCGCTCTTGCGCTACACACCAGGCCAACCGCAAATAACCAACTATGATGGCAGTAACCTGGATAGCTTTTCCATTAATGTTGATATATCCCGACAAAAAAAGTCATACACGGCCCATCTAAAATTAAAACTTATTAATAATCAATGGAAAATTATCAGCTACGATCAGCTTTAACTGCTCTCAGCATCCCCACAAGAAATCATAAATGAAAGACGGGTCACCTAAAAAAGGTGACCCGTCTTTCATTTATGATTTCTTGTTTGTAAGTTCTCTATGAACGAGATAGGTATTTTCTGATATAACGTATAAAATGGAGAGATAAATAATTAATTAGCAGAATTTGATACCGTCGCCATAGGAACCTCACGCCCGACACAGGCACGGAGATCTTCGCGATAAAAGCGCCAGGTACTCCCAACCTTATGTCCAGTAAGCTGTCCTGACCACATGAGGCGATAAAGAGTTGAGCGGCTAACACGCAGGTAACTCATTGCTTCTTTGAAAGTCAGCAGAACATCTTCCTGAAGCATCTGTACGACCATGGATCCTCTCCTTAAAAATAAACTAATAAATAAGTGCACTTGACACTAACAATGTAGCGCTGAGAACATTACTAATGATGCTGTTATTGTCTCATTGCATGTTATAGTAACCAATGTTGATACGCTTTCATGTTAAGGAATAGTTGCGATCTGGTTAATTTTAATCGTAGCCTGGTTCGATATTCACTACCTACCAATCCACACGGCTCAGGATTTAACAACCTTCTTTGTTTTATTACTCATAACATGAAGTTTCGTAACGTTTCATTTTGCTCTATCGTGTTTTAGTGCTCTCTCCCTTCTTTTATTATATGATGTTAAGATTTTTTTACCAGCCGTCGGTCAATAAATTGTTCAGTTCCTGTTCTTCACAAGCCACAGGAAAAATCGAACAACCAGTCAACTCTTGTAAGCGTGCGATATTTGCGACATTAGTCGGTTCACGCATAGCGACAGTCAAACATTGTTGTTCCTGACCAACAGGTACACAACAGAGCTCACAGGCAACCTGATGGGGAATCAATTGGGTTAAGCGGTCTGGCAGAGCCCGCGGCAATTCCATATACGGTATCCGTTGTTCTCTGGCAGCCTCCTCGTGTTGTGCATAGCTTAAATAGATCGGCGAAAGCTCCACCACTGGCATCGGCTTGACACCTCGAATGTGGGCATTAATAGCCGGACGCAGGGTTAGTGTATATCTGGCATTCCCTAGCTGATAATAGAATTGCTCAAATGAGGCAATTGACCTGGGATATGTGGCCCCTCCGAGAGCAATCGTTGTCTCTCTCGTCAATGGTGGCTCTGTTGTTTCAGCCTGCAATAAACAGACGCTATGATAGATGCGCTCCAGAATCTTTTGCTTTCCTGCCTGATCTACTCCCGGGAAAATGATAGCGGCCCCCGAGGCCTCTTGAATGAATAAATTGTCATCTACACGTAGGACGCGCCGCACATGGGTCAGTACTTGATGTAATAGACCTGCCGCGACATGGTAACGTTTCCGCCGATAAAGTACCTCAGATTGAGGTGCCAGTGGAGGAGCTTCTCTCTGTACTATGTGCAGCAAAATGACACTGATTGGCTCCTGCACAGGTAAAAATTCGTTCAAGATCGCCAGAACTTTCTGGCTTAGCTCTGGTGAAACAGGTACGCGCTGATCTTCATCATAGCCCTCGTCCTGTCTTGCTATACCTGCCGGAAAAACTTTATCAAACACTACACATGTGCATGGCTCGCAGGCCGCCATGGCCGGATCAACACGACGTTTTAACCTGGATGAAAGCTGCGAGATATTCGATGCCTGAAGAGATACAGCTTTTTTCTTCTGCGTCATTCTACTGCCCACACTTTATTCTCTTCCTGGCATAGCCAGAGAGTATCTTGCTCATAACCATTACATTTGCACACACAGATACAAGAACATTGATGATGATTTAAGTATAGGCGCCATTTCTGTCGAAAAGCCTGGGCATTATGTTATGGTATGGTTAAAATGCTCTAGTTACGGTTAAGTTCCCACAAATGCCGCCTGGTTGCTAAAAAAATTGGCAAGGTTTTTAGTTCAAGTGCCAATAAGCATCCTGGACTTCCTTGCCATTGGGATGAGCGACTCTTGTGCTTGCACAAAAATCTGCTTATGGTTCTATAGAGATCGGCGCCGTAAATGTATAGCCTACACCTGGTACGGTCATGATATATTGAGGTGAATTAGGATCAGGCTCAACCTTCTGCCGTAAGTGCCGAATATGCGTCTTTACCAGGCCGGAATCTCCAGCCTCATCATAACCCCAGACTCTCTCGATGATCATATCTGTGGTCAGTACCTGGCCCGTATGCGAAATTAATAAATGCAATAGGCGACTTTCGGTGGGTGTGAGGCGTACTTTTGTTCCGTCACGGGTAACTTCGTGTCTCATTGCATCGAGCGTGACAGGCCCTACCGTGATTGCCGATGAGCCGGCTGGACCACGGGTGTTGGAAGCACGCCGCATCACTGCCTTAATGCGAGCCAGCAATTGCCGCGGACTAAAAGGTTTGCGCAGATAATCGTCTGCCCCCATTTCCAGGCCTCTTACCTCGTCATCTTCACGGTCGTGCGCAGTCAAGATCATTACCATGGAGTTTGTTTCGGTACGCATCTGGCGGCAAACTTCAAAGCCATCAAGCTTGGGCATCTGAATATCTAAAATTACCAGATCTGGTAAGGTTTCCCTCCATCGCTTGATCGCTTGTTCCCCATCAAATGCTCGGACAACATCATAGCCGTGGCCTTTGAGCCAGTAGCTTAGCATGTCTACCATGTCGCGGTCATCATCCGCCACCATGATTTTCAATTCAGCCTCCTACTCGTCCTACATTACAATACTAGGATGTACCGATATGCTATGAAAGCAATCGTCAATGCCGCTATGATCTTAGCATTGCCATATAAAAAAATAAGTTCTAGATATGTATCCGTTTGTAGTAACGGGATGGAATAAAGCTCAGTAACATTATGATACAAAATGGGCTATAGAACGACAAAATTATGTTCTATATCTCTCTATAAAACACCCCTGGTCATACTGAAGTAATGGATAGTAATGATCGGCTTGACGTAGGTTGGCAAAAGAGTTAGATTGTAGCAGCGCGTAAATATGCATCTGATGCATAGGCTTCTGTGGGCTTGAGAAAACAAAATGCTGAAACAGGAAAGCGAGCGCAATGAAGATAGGATAGAAAGATGAGTTGTTGATGGAAAAAGAAACGCTGTTAGCCCTGGCTCGCGAAACAGCTCGCGGAGCACATTGTCCTTATTCTCATTTTCGAGTGGGAGCAGCCCTGGTGGCAGATGGGCAGCTTTATGTTGGCGTGAATATTGAGATCTCTAGCTTTGGCCTGACTTTGTGCGCTGAGCGCTCAGCCCTTTCAGCCGCAGTGACGGCCCAGGCAAAAAATATTACTCAGATTGCGATTGCCTGTATCGATGCCCCCGCTGAAGCTCCTGACTATGAGCGTATGCCCTGTGGCGCTTGCCGCCAATGGATCGCTGATCTGGCCCCTCGAGCAACAATTTATATTGATGGCTGCGACCAGGATTTCCAGGTCTCAGATCTGCTGCCGTTTGCCTTCAAATTGTGATCGTTTTGTGCTGCTTTACCCCCTTGACATATATAGGGCCCTTGTGTACGCTATAAGTCCCAATACTTTTTTAGTGTAGTGCCTGATCTAGTGCAACCTATGCTTGAAAGCGTTCTTTCAGAGGTGCTTTTATGCTGGTCTGGCGCAAGCGCGCACAATGGCCGCTACAACCATACACTCTCCCGCCAGCGGTAGCTGCTGTTATCTTTTCTGCCGCAGCTTCTCACTTCCGTTTTTCCCTGGGTTCTTCTTCTCCTGTAGGCGGCCCCATGTATATTCGCTCGACACCTGCACGCTGATATTATCCGAAAGGAGAAAGCGATGTCACCACGTTTTACTCTTGGCGTCGAAGAAGAGTTTCAAATGGTCGACAAAAATACAGGACAACTGGCATCTCATGTGCATACCGTTCTAGATAAGGGCATTCCAATCTTTGGAGAGCAAATAAAGGCTGAGATGCTGCAATCCATGGTAGAGATTATTACAGTAGTATGTAAGGATATTCATGCTTTGCGTCAAGATCTGTCTGCACGCCGTATAAAGTTGGCGCAGATCCTGGAAGGTGAAGGGCTGGCGATGATCAGTGCCGGTACTCACCCCAGCGCACATTGGAGTGATCAACTACGTACTATCAATCAACGTTATGAGGAACTTGAAGATGAGTTCCAGGATGTTGGTCGCTCAATTTTGATCTGCGGCCTGCATGTCCACGTTGGCATCGATGATCATGAGCTGGCGGTGCCACTGATGAACCAATTGCGTACCTGGATTCCTCATCTGCTCGCGCTTTCTTCTAATTCTCCTTTTTGGATCGATCGCAATACAGGTCTCAAATCTTATCGCTCTATTGTTTGGAAGCGCTTCCCTCGCTCCGGTATTCCCAATCTCTTTTCTTCCACCACGGATTTTGATTGTTACGTATCTAGCCTGATGCGCAATGGCTGCATTGATAATGCCAAGAAGATCTGGTGGGACATTCGCCCTCATCCTTTCTTCGATACAATTGAATTTCGTGTCTGCGATATGCCCTCTACGTTCGAAGATACTATGGCGATCGCGGCTCTCTGTCAGGCATTGGTCTGCAAATTGACCTGGCTCTATGAGCATAATATGTCAACGACAGTGCTGCCTAATAACTATATCGAAGAAAATAAATGGAAGGCAGCACGCTATGGGTTGGACGCGATAATTGTTGATTTCCATCAAAATCGCCGCCTGACCATGCGTGAATCGCTACACGAGACGCTGGATTTTGTTGAGGATGTCGTAGACCAATTGGATATTCGGCGCGAAGTTAACTATCTTCGGGCCCTATTGGATGATCCCTATGGGACAGGAGCTGACCGCCAGATCGCGGTTTATGATGAGACGAAGAGCGTTCAGGCGGTTACTAATTATCTAATGCAACGCACGATGTTGCACTGCTCGCCGGACTCTATTGTGGGTACACCACAATAAGATAACCCTTTCTCGCTGCTTCCTACATCAGGATGCCAGTATGAGAAGATCGAGTATCTGCACCTGCCCTCCTGCATAGTGTCAGGCTGCATGCAAAATACTAGAAGACCGCGACGAGGCGGTCTTCCAGCATTTATCATGTAGAGATGGGGAATAAAGTTTGGCTGGTCAGGCTTTGTTATCAACAGCAATGCTTTGATGCCCTCTTGCGGCGACCTCTGCGGGCAATGGCTCTTCTGTGCCAGGAGCATATTTCTTCGGCCGCTCAAAACGTTTACAGATTTTTTCCCCCAGACGCATCCCAGGTATCTCCACGACCTTATAAAGCACAATCGACAATGGAAATGCCGTGATGAGGATCCATAACCAATCCACTGTAAATAACGCTGGCTGACCCCAGTTCAAGGGCTGAAATCTTGGCAAGCAATACCCAATAAACAGTAAGCAAATAGAGTAATGCCAGATATACAAACTATAGGAAATCAAGCCCGTCCAACGCAGCGGTCCCCATTCAAAGGGGCGTTTAAGCCAGGTCGCTCCATAGAGTAGACCTTGAATGCATAGTGCAAAACTGATGCCATAAAGGAGTGGTTGGAAAATATCTTTGTAATAGTACAGAGATTCTTTATAGGGGTCCAGAAAGTGTAACGTTTTGCCAGGAAAAAGTAGATAAAAGTGCCAGAGGCTGATCATGTATAGCAGGGTCAGTCCAAGTAAGAAAAGAAATGGGCTGAGACGACGGATCAGGTGGCTGAGACGACCAATGGGAGCAATAATGTGTGTGTAGCTATAGATACCAGCAACTAGCATGCCACTGGCAAAGACTTCATAGTCTTTGCCGACAGAACCATAGCTATAAAGTTTTAACTGTTCAAGCCAGAAGGGCGAGAAAATCTGGCTCAGCGGACCCTCTCCCCCAAGTACAATCATCCAGTAACGCGTTCCTACCCCATAAACAAACAGCAACAGTAGACACCCAGCTAGCTTTATTAAACGCCCGCGTTGCTTCCCTCTGCGCACCAGGCATGCGATTGCCAGCGCCAACCACGGCAAAACCAGATAATATTGAAATTCCAACGCCAGCGTCCAGAATGGTGCATTGACTAACTGAAAGGTTAGTGGAAAGTCCATGCGGAAAGTGATAAATAGCCAGACGGCGTGGAGATGGCTCCAATTGAGATATTCCGGACTTAGAAAGATGAGCATCAAGAATAAGGCAACATAATAACCAGGAAAAATGCGAAAAGCACGGCGAAGATAGAAACGTCTCACAGAAGGCCAGGGGGTATCCGTTAACATAGCACGGCAATAGGGCAGAAATAAGAGAAAACCAGATAAGACAAAGAAGAGTATTACGCCCGCTTCTCCAAAGAGCGAGGCCGCACTGGCAAATGCCCCCGGCCCATCTAGCGCTGGAGTCCATATGCCATTGAAACGGGCAATCAGATTCATGTGGAACGTGATAATTGACAGACAGGCAATCCCACGAACTCCATCCAGGACGGGAATGGAGTTTTTGTGCTTGCCATCATCCAAAAATTGGCTGATTGACTGGCCTGCGCTATGCATTCTCTGACCTATAAGCGCCAGGATTGAGGAAAAGCTGCGTTCATCTCCCACATCAACACCATCCACTCTTTTGTAACACACTTCTTGTGCTTTTTAGTCAGTATAAACCGTTTCTAAAATGCCATATTCAGACTGATTTATACACATTGATGTGTCAGGAACAGGGAGATGTCGGGGAAGGAACACGAATGAACCTGCTGTTTCAGTAATATCCTAAAACAGCAGGTCCATTCATGCGAAAATGACATTTAATATATTATTTATTGCTTGCTTATTTATGATCCTCGTCAATCTTAGTAATGTACAACGCCTTCAAGGATGGAGTCGATGCGTTGCAGATCACTGTCGCTTAGTTTGATATCAGCGGCCTTGACGTTCTCTTCAACCTGGGCTGGACGCGATGCACCAATGATAGTCGAGCTGACATTCTTCTGGCGCAGAATCCAGGCCAGAGCCAGCTGGCTGACTTTGTAGCCACCCTCATTAGCCAGTTTCTGCAATTCCTGAACCGCTGTCAGGGTTTTGTCATTCATCATGTCGCCCATGAAACCGTTGATCTGGCTGTTGCCCGCACGTGTATCGGCTCCAGGCTGCTGACCCGACTTGTATTTACCTGTCAACACTCCCTGCGCTAATGGGGAGAAGACAACCTGTCCAATACCTTCGCGCTCGCACAATGGGATCACATCACGCTCAATATAGCGATTTAACATGTTATAGATTGGCTGGTTAGAAACGATCTTGTCCAGATTCATTTCGCGAGCGGTGTAAACGGCATCGGCAATATTGGTCGCCGACCATTCTGAGACACCAACATATAATACTTTACCCTGGGTAACCAGGTCGTCCAGCGCACGCAATACCTCATCGATCGGGGTCTCAGGATCATAGCGATGGCATTGATACAGGTCGATATAATCAGTGCCCAGTCGCTTCAAGCTGGCGTTACACTGCTCGATGATATGTTTACGCGAAAGCCCGCGATCGTTAGGGCCATCGCCCATCGGGAAAAATACTTTGGTGGCCAGCACATATGAATCACGGCGATACTCGCTCAGTCCGCGTCCAACGACTTTCTCGGCTTCGCCACGGTTGTAAACATTAGCGGTATCAAAGAAGTTTACTCCGCTTTCATAAGCACGATGGATACAATCGATCGCGGTCTGTTCTTCGGTTGAGTTGCCGTAGGTCAACCAGCTTCCAAGAGAAACAGCACTGACTTTTACGCCAGCACGTCCTAAATGGCGGTATTCCATGAGTAGATATCCTTCTAGTATCATCACCCTGGCGGGCGATTCTTTGCCTCCTCTATGTGACGGAGGTTCTTACGAAGAGTTAATATTGTATCTTTTACACATACGATATAACAGGACTTTTAGATGCGCTTGCTAACCCCTGTAATACGTAAAAAGAGCTTTCCAGGCCGAGGTGGAAAGCTCTTTTACAGCAAAATATGCGCTGAAACATAATGATAAAAATAGGGCTACTGACAGCCAGGGAAATACATTACGCCCTGGCAAGTTCGCGTACCCCTCGTAGCGTTCTGGGTAACGTAGCTTGCGCAGCGCTTTAACTTCAATCTGGCGGATACGCTCACGGGTCAGACGAAAAATAGTACCGACCTCGTCCAGGGAGAGTGAGTGTCCTTCTTTAAGTCCATAGCGCATCTCTATAATGGTGCGTTCACGAGGACTGAGCACGGTCAGGGCCTGCTCGATCTGGGATTGGAGTAACTGGTTGGCGGTCTGGTCGATGGGAACAGTTGTGTTGGTATTTTCGATGGCGTCGGCCAGGTGATACTCTTCATCGTCAGCCATCGGGGCATCCAGGGAGATCGGCTGTTCGGATGCATTGAGCAATTCCACAATCCGCTCACGCGGTAAACCCATTTCCGCTGCAATCTGCTCTGGTAAGGGCTCAATCCCCTGTTCTTGATACATACGACGGGCAATGCGCTTGATTTTATAAATAAGTTCTACGACATGCACTGGAATATGAATACTGCGTGAATGTTCCGCAATCGCACGGCTGATGGCCTGCCGAATCCACCAGGTCGCATAGGTGCTAAAACGAAATCCTCGCTGATAATCGAACTTTTGCGTTGCCCGCATTAAACCAATATTACCTTCCTGGATGAGGTCCAATAATGGCAGGCCTTGATTTGAATAACGCTTGGCAATACTTACAACTAAGCGCAGGTTAGCCTCGATAAGATGTTGGCGCGCCCGCAGATCTCCACGTGAAACCCGCTCGGCTAATTGCAATTCTTGCTCAGATGTCAACAAAGGATACATACCTATTTCTTTTAAATATTGCTTTACGGCATCATCCACTGCCATACGCTGGTCTTCTTCTATATCTTGTAGCTCTTCGTCAGTATCATAGAAGAAATCTTTTTCGTCTTCTAGCGGAGCCTCATCAAAAACGACTTCTTTGGTCCGGCGTTTCTTTTCTACTTTTTCAGAAACCCGCGTCTCGATATTTTTTGTTGCGTTGATTGTTCTTGCCGCCATACCACCTAACTCCTTCTGATCACGCATCATAGTGCAATACACACAACTCCAAGAAAACTCTATTGCTGGCTACCTCCAGCCTATCTGTTTGAATAGGTAGACCTTCAATGTTTTGTACATTGCTCTCTCACTATTACTACTTTGCAAGAATCATGCCAAATCCTCTCGAAGGCGCACAATTATACAGATACTCATTTATTTTTTTGATAAAAAGGTGATCTCAGCACTGCTTATAAGCTTGATAAGCGGCGAAATATCTATTTCAAAGCGAGTAAGACTCCATCAAAAAATCGAAAAATGTATCGGCAAAAGATGAAGATATTTCTAGAAATGTGGAATTTCACTCATTAGACTGGAGCGAGGAAGCTTATGAGGATGGTTCGCGCCTGTGGCACTCAAAAATCATAGAGGTGTGGTAGAAATTGTGTATCTGCGCAATTTCTACCACACCTCTATGAAACCTGTGAGGTAAGCATCCCGAGACGGAATAACAATACAATATACTCTACAATATTAAAGGAAAGCCAGCACAGCAACGACAAAGCCATAGAGACAGAGCGGTATGCCGAGATAGTAGTCAGTGACAGCTGGCTCTACTGAGGATGGTAGATGCTGGATCATCACCAGCCCTTCCGCGGCTATCAACACCAGAAAATCTAATACCGAAGCGACGAGAGTCCATATCAGCCGCCACCGGCTCCGTATACGCGCCTCTTTATAAAAAATAAGTAATAGAATCAGTACAATAATTCCGATAATAAAGACGCCCACAAGTATCACGGCATCAACATTCGGGGTCAAAGTTGCGGAGAAGGTACCAAATAAGCCAAAGGCCGCCCAGAAAATACCCCATAGATAGAGAAGGCTGCTGATAACGGAACCAATGGTACTGCGTTCATTTGTGGTCTCAGGAGAGACAGGAACTGTAGCGGCAAAGTCATAGGCATAGGGGCGTTATTAGACATAGGATAGCCATAGTTGTTGCCTTGTTGTGGTGGAGGATAAGCCGCTAATATGTCTGGAGGTGGCGGCGGCGGCGGTACCAGGGTCTCACTCTTGACGGTTCTATACATTGACTGCGCAGGGGTTGTGTACTCGATAGTGGTATAATCATTATCCAGCGAGGCCCCGCACCGTTCGCAATACATACTTTCAGGAGCATTTTCATACTGGCAATTCTTACAACGCTTCATGCATTTCTTCTCCTCTATCATCCCTTTATCGCGTATCTAAAATATCACAGACCAGCTTACTTGAACAAACAAATATATTGCTCTGCTATTCTTTATTGAGATCAAAATAAAGGCATTGGTATACACATATATTACCTATACTGTTCTGCTTCCACGCTATAATGGCATACAAAGCAGAACAGTGAGGGGCATGCGCTTGCTCTTCAATATTATTTGCATACATTCTATAATAACGCACAAGTCTGGTAAAACTCCATTGGCCCATGCTATGTGCGTCCCTCTTATGCAAATGAGAGAAAGAAGAAAAAGAGACTATCGATTAAGAGTAAACTGGCGCCCCGGCCCAACGTAACAGGCTCTTTCTGCGTAGGGCAATCGTAAGGATAGTTGCCAGAATAATTATGACCATGATAGCGGCAGTAATAGTGATGGCAGGAGTACCGCTATTCTTGACCAGTATCGCTATATATGCCCAGACAATTACTGCCAGGAAAGCTATATCTACGCATGTCAGGCCCACATAAACAGCTACCGCCGTTCCAATCACCAGCAATATTGCTGTCCAGGCGATAGGACTGATGCCGGCACCATTCCAACCCAGATTAGCCAGCACTACGGCGGTATTAACGATGCTGGCAACTGTAATCCAACCCAGATATAGACCAAAGGGTGCGTTCAGACACCAGCTTTCGAGTGGCGATGCACTCTCTTTGTTGATGTTCGTCCGAATATAGATAACCAGTAACGAAAGCAACAAAATAGCCATCAGCAGCAGGCTCAGGTTTATCCGTTCATTCAGCCACACATATTCCCAGCCTACATTGGCAATACAGCTCAGTGCATACCAGTAACCGATACGCCGTAAACGTGGATTTGTCCTTTGTGCTGGCAACGCCTGATAGATAGCAAAAGCGATCAAACCCAGGTAAATAATGCCCCAGATGGCAAAAGCATAGTTAGCAGGGGTAATGGACACGGGATACTGTCGCGAAACTTCACCAACACTGCGCCCAAAGACATTACTGCTAAAAACATTTAGTAAAACGGTTGCAATAGTCACCACTACATTGATGATCTGCCTGGTAATATCTTTTGTCATATACAACTCTCCTTAACCCTGACCATTTATCAAATTTGAACCATCTACTTACATTGTTGATGCAAGAAATGGCCGGATCGTATAGCTTTGCAAAAAAACTACAGAAGGTCATCGACCAAAAAAACAGGGCAGATGCTTCTGGAGCTCATTTTTTGACTTATTAACCATAGATATTATCCAGGTTCGTGTCTTATTGCGTCATAGTAGTGTTTATTAGATATATTCCCTTGAATGTATACAGTCAGGAATATTGCTTGCTTGTACAATGAAACCAGGAACAATTGTTGTCCGTGCTAGCCATAGAAATACTTCCTATGGCCGAATTATTCCTTTCTACCTATCTCACCCTAAACAATCAGGGAGGTTGCACTGTATATGTCGGATCAGATGCTGGCAGAGGCGTGTCAACTCGGTGAGCAGCATAAACTGGATCAATTTGTAGTTACATTGAAGGTAGATTATCAGTCTTCTGATCTCTTTTATGCGCTCTATTTGAGCATGGCAATTCCAGGTATGATTATTATGCTCATAGTTGGTTTCATTTTTTCTATGAGCTTTGAAATGAGTAGCACTACCTACTATATACTGGTAAGTATTGTTTCTCTTCTATATCTATCCATTCTTTCGGTTAGCTGGTTACGTGACTATAAACCATTGCGTCTACCTTTTCGTCGCAACCTGCATGTACATATTTACACAGCTGGCATTGTGCGGATTCTAAATGGGCGGGCCGAGGTAATACGCTGGGAACAGATGAAGAAGGTGCACTATAAACGAGCCTCCAACGTCGGAGGAGTGAGCCCACATCAGTAGTTAAGATCTGGCGTCAGGATGGAAAGAAGTTTGTTTTTAATGCTACGATGAAACGAGTCGATATTCTGGGCCACTTAGCCGAACGTGAATATCTGAAACGTCAGTTAGAGACAGCCTCTACGCACGTGAAGAAAAATATGAGCCTCCACTAAATGGACATACGATATAGAGGGGTGTTGCCGCGCAGAAGGGTCCGTGTCATACTGTAATCAATATATGTTGTTCACATTGTCGGCAGTATAAAGGAGATTATGGCATGGCTAATGAACGGAGCACGCCCAGGCGCCTGAATTTTTCAAATGTTATTCCCAGCACCATTTTACAAACCATCGCCATCGATGTGGTCTTTCCCTATATGGTGTATCAACTATTTGCTGCTCGCCTGGCAGGCCCGGCAGCATTATTGCTGGTGGCCCTATTTCCTCTCAGCCATATGATATGGCAATACAATCAGCAGCGAAGTCTGGATCTGATCGCCCTGGCCGCTCTGTACGTAATATTCTGGGTCATGCTTGGTGCCCTGTTGCCAGATGTTTCTCCATTACTGGCAACAATTCTACATTATGTACTACCCATCGCTATTCTGGGGCTATTGACGCTACTCACACGCTGGATGCGTATGCCACTGCTCTTCTACATTGATCGTTATTGCCATGCCCATACCCCAGATCATATTGCGGACTATACAGATTATTGGCAGGAAAGCGCCGAATATCGCCAGCTGATTTTCCGCATGAATAACGTCTGGGGCTGGGACAACTTCTCCTTTCGCTCGTTGTGTTACTGCTCTTCCTGCTAATCCCGCTAGACTTCTCGGCCTCAACTATCCTGGTGGTCACCTGCCTCTTCTATATTGTGCTCACTATGTGGAGTGTGCAACAGGCAAATGACCACGCAGAGCAATGGGATAAGCTCAATAGCGAGCAAGATCCTCCTGCCTACGGGTCTTAATAGCATCTACTAAAAAGCATGAAACAATGGTCATTCAAGGGCACCGATGCAATGAAAGTCTGCTCATAAAATCGAAGACGGTATGGGTTCTCACCGAGCCTTTGTGCTAAACAAAGGCCCGATTCGTTAAATAGATGTTGTATTTGCTATTATTACAACTTTTAAATATTTAAAAAGTTAAGAATAATTAAACAAGAAAAATATAGATTTTTACTATAGCACATGTTATACTCTCATCGAGGGTTGGGGAAGAAGCAATTGCCACTTGTCACTACTACTTGTTCAAACCATCGTCTCCATTGCTCTTCGCTCATCCCATTTTTTAAAGTATCTGGTGTATAACGGTGTAGAATTTATAGTGCAGGGAAGGTTGGTAGGGAGTAATAATGGTCGTTAATATATGCGGAACGATGACACTTCCTCGTTCTCTGTAAACGAGCACGCAGAGCAATCCTGGTCTTCTGGAGTGTGTTGGGCTGTCATGGATGTGGGGTTATGCCGGGTGGATGGGATATGACAGCAAACATAGGTGATGTGAGGGGAAAGCAGGGGGGTATCCAGGGATTTTTGATTGCTGGACGTGGCTTTTCTTCCAAGGAAAGTTTGAAGGTTGGCTACAATTGAGGGTTGTGTGGTTGTGTGAGGGTAGCCAGTAACACCGTCCCGTTATCATAGTCAGGCCCACTGAATAAGCATTCAGTGGGCCTGATGCTATTTTGGGCAGTGGAATAAATCCTCTTCCAGCTGCTGCCAGGCAATCTTTTCGGCCTGCACACGGGTCATGGTGCGATTCTCCTGGGCCGCCAGGACAATCTGTTGTGTCACACGGGTTTGAAAAGTAATCAAAATAGGTAACTGCTGCTCATGTGACGGCATAACGCCTAAAGAAATATCCGATAATAAATAAAATTCGTTCTTGTCAAAAGCCAGGCACATCAATTCGACATACTTTTGAATTAAGGATAGATAGTTGGCGAGAAAAAATTCCTCTGGGTACTGGCAATGTAAATACCACCAACAGTCTGATTGGCCAGTAAGATAGGCGCTGCGACGACGCTCTTCACTTCATCAATCTGTTCATCAGGAAAGATACGCTGGATCTCTTCAGGACTCTGTAGGGGCGTTAGATGCCCCAGAGAGACCGCATAACCCACCAGCGATTCAGCACCGAAAAATTGCTGATGATATTCAACATAGGTACTCCAGGGCGGAGTACCTCTACCGTAAACCACACGCAAACTACGAATCTTCTGCCCTTCTGCTGGAGGGACACATTGCGCTACATATATCAACATCCCATCCAGATTGGGATCAAGCTGCTTCAACATCTGCTGCAAAATCAAATTACTTACATTTGAGGATCGCAGGTGCTGGGAGACGCTGACATATGCGGTCATGACCTGGACATAAAATGTGGCTGGGATCAACGCTGACTGCTCATCCTGTAGCATGTTTTCCTGATTAAGAAAGGGAAATTCTACTGCGAGCAACATCAATAGTTGTTTTCGATACTGGGGTAAGGCATTCAAGAGTAAACGTACATTCTGGGGGCGGGGATTGGTTTCACCATTAATCCAGCGTCTTAAAGTCATCGAGTTGATATTCAAGGCATCAAGTATTTTTTGCTGTTCCAGAGGATCGCTGGCCACTTTTCCAAGTAGTTCACGCCATGTTATTTCCATATTTTACCACCAGCAAATATAGTATTATGCGTTTCTATAGCACGCCGCTCAATCGTATGAGCATAGCCGCCAGGGGATTTAATGCGTTTCTTCTATGATGCTGCTCAAAAAGTCTGAGCTGTGGCGGCAAAGCTAGCCGCGACTTAGCGGCGTTTACGATTGCTTTTAGAGCTTGAGATATGCTAACACATTAGCTATAGCATATCTCTTATGCTGGTTAATAGTCAATATATGCTTCTGATGGATTAGAGCTTTTTAATTTTCCTCTTTGGCGCCTGCGGCGCCGGGTTGAACGTGTGGAGTGTGGTTGGTGGGCGGCTGCGGCCGCCCACCAACCACACTCCACACATGAGATAATGTACATATTGATGGCTCACTGCAAAGAAATATGACCAATTTTCATATTAGTTGACTTAGTTTGTCAATTTAGTCAAGAAAAACCTTGACAGACTGCCTTGCGATAGATTATGCTCTTAACAACAGAGAAAACTGATCACAACGTCGGAAGAAACAAAAAACAGCTATTGCCTGCTATTCAAATCTGAAAGGCATGTAGAGCTTTTGGGAGAGATGATCGTCCGCTCATGTGGATGACGGCATATCAGTGAAGAAGCGTAACGTGAAGCAGTTAAATGGAGTTGAGCCTGGTGAAGAACTGGAATTTTTGCAGATAGATCCGGTTCATGCTTGTGTCTCCTCTGTTCGTGCTTGTGTCTAATGGAAACGGTCAGAATGGCAACAATTGGAGGGTGCCATTCCGACCGTTTCTTTTGTCTACAAACCTGCTGAGACAATGAGATGCGAGTTGCTTTTCTACCTACAGCTACTTCAGGCTGGCCAGTTCCGCGCTACGGGCCTGGAGCTTACTGATGCGCTCTTCTTGCGCAACTAGCTTCTCACGCTCTTTCTCGACTACTTCGGGCTTAGCCCTGGTAACAAAGTTTTGATTAGAGAGCTTGCTTTTGATACGCTCAGACTCCTGCGTAGCCTGGGCTATCTCTTTCTCCAAACGCTCTAACTCTTTGCCAAGATCCAGCAAACCAGCCAGTGGTAGATAGATCTCTACCGCGCCTGCCAGCAGACTCATAGCCTGCTCAGGTTTCTGAGGCAGCTCTGTATGCAGTTGTGGCTGCTCGGTGCGTGCCAGAAACTCAATCAGCGGCGACTGAGCGGTGAACATCTCTACGTTGTTACCCACAGCCATGATGGCTGGAATACGACGTGCAGGCTCAACATTCATCTGGTTGCGGGCGTCACGGATCAAGGTGATGACCTGCTGGACCAGGTTGAATTGCTGCTCAGCCTCTTCATCTACAAAGGCCTCGTTATATTGTGGCCAGGGTGCGATGATCAGCGCCGAGGCTGGCCAGGCTTCCTTATTGGGCTCACTGAAATGATACAGATATTGCCAGACCTCTTCAGTCACAAATGGCATGAACGGGTGCAGGAGGCGTAGACTTTGATCAAGCACGGCGCGTAGGATCAAAGCAGTGTTCTGCCTGGCCTGCTCATCCCTTGCATCTGTACTTTAGCAATCTCTACATACCAGTCACAATAATCTGACCAGAAGAAGTCATTGATCTGGCGACCAGCTTCACCAAACTGGAATTCGTCGATCAGGCGTGTAACGGATTTCGTCAGGCGCGCAAATCGATTGAGAATCCAGCGATCGGCCAGGGTTTGTGGCTGCAGAGCGTCGATAGTGGGTATGCCACCACTGATGCCAGCGGTCGTCATGAGCACAAAACGTGAGGCGTTCCAGATCTTATTGGCAAAGTTGCGGTTACCTACGATGCGCTCATCGATCAATTTCATGTCGTTGCCCGGTGTACTGCTGGTCGCCAGGGTAAACCTTAGAGCATCGGTGCCAAATTTATCCATCACTTCTAATGGATCAACCACATTGCTCTTGGACTTACTCATCTTCTCACCTTTGGCGTCGCGCACCAGGCCATGCAGGTAGATGGTTGAGAAAGGCGCGTTACCCATAAAGTGGATGCCAGCCATGACCATGCGGGCAACCCAGAAGAAGATGATGTCGTAACCGGTCTCCATCACGGCATTTGGATAATAGCGTTGCAGATCGGCTGTATTATCAGGCCAGCCCAGGGTGCTGAAAGGCCACAACCAGGAACTGAACCAGGTATCCAATACATCTTCGTCCTGCCGAATCTGGGTGTTCCCACAATGAGGACAGGCGGTCACGTCTTCGCGGCTGACTGTCATCTCACCACAAGTATCACAATACCAGACCGGAATGCGATGGCCCCACCAGAGTTGGCGCGAGATACACCAGTCGTGGATGTTTTCCAGCCAGTCAAAGTAGGTCTTATTAAAACGTTCAGGGATGATTTTGATCTGACCATATTTGACTGCGTTGAGCGCAGGAGTGGCCAGGGGCATCATTTTAATGAACCACTGTTTCGAGATCAAGGGCTCGACTACGGTATCACTGCGTTGGCAGCGTCCCAAAGGAACTACGTAGTCTTCAACTTTAATGATCAGGCCCATTTTCTCTAGATCGGCAACCAGATTTTTGCGCGCCTCATAGCGGTCCTGGCCCATGTAAGGTCCAGCCTCGCTGGTCATTCTGGCATCGAAGCCAATTACCTGGACTCGTGGCAGATTATGGCGGGCACCAATTTCAAAGTCCACCGGATCATGAGCGGGCGTGACTTTGACAGCACCGGTACCGAAGCCAAGCTCAACGGCTTCGTCTGCGACAATTGGAATCTCACGCTCAACCACCGGGACAATCGCGATACGACCTATCAGGTCTTTGTAGCGTGGATCTTTGGGGTTGACGGCAATACCAGTATCACCAAGAATCGTCTCGGGACGTGTGGTAGCTACGCTGATATATTCGGTCGCTCCACCTGTCTGCCCATCCAAAGGCTTCAGTGGATAGCGCACATAGGTCAATTTGCCAGGCGTATTGACGTGGTTGACCTCAAGATCTGAGAGTGCGCTCATGCAGAAAGGACACCAGTTGATGATGCGCTCACCGCGATAAATTAGCCCTTCTTCATACAAACGTACAAAGACTTCGCGAACAGCTTTGGAAAGACCTTCATCCAGAGTAAAACGCTCAC
The DNA here is from genome assembly GCF_003967555.1 of Dictyobacter kobayashii. GTDB lineage: Bacteria > Chloroflexota > Ktedonobacteria > Ktedonobacterales > Ktedonobacteraceae > Dictyobacter > Dictyobacter kobayashii. Next base: position 3,316,137 of record NZ_BIFS01000001.1, on the reverse strand, counting down.
GCGACCAATCGCATGAAGCTCCCAGGCGACGGTGCTGGTCCTGAATGCGGCTCTTATATTGCTGCACCCATTGCCAGACACGCTCTAGAAAGGCTTCACGCCCAACTTTATGGCGATCGGTCCCTTCTTTCGCCAGCAAGCGCTCAACCACAGTCTGGGTAGCGATACCGGCGTGGTCCTCGCCAGGCACCCAGAGGGTTTCATCGCCTTGCATGCGATGATAACGAACCATAATATCTTCAAGTGTTGCCGTAATGGCATGCCCCAGGTGTAGAGCCCCGGTTACGTTGGGGGGAGGCATACTGATAACAAACGGCTTGCGCGAAGGATTGGGGCGGGGCTTAAAATAGCCGCCCTCTTCCCAGAAGCGATACCACCTGGCCTCTACCGCCTGTGGCTCATACGCCTTGGGCAAAGCTGCAACATCGGTGATCGGCGTTATCTCTGTTGTCTTTTCTTGCTCGATCATATCCACCTCTCATAACACATAAAAAAAGCCCTTCCCGTCAAGGACGAGAAAGGACGTAACTCGTGGTACCACCTTGTTTCAATCAACCGGTCTGCGCACACGTGTGGCGACCCTGAGGTTGATCCTCAGCAGTGCTGTATCGGGCACCCCCGTGGAAATTAGTTAGACCATTGGTTTCCAGGCTCACAGGCGACCTTCGTTTGCGCTCATTCCGAGGAAGACTTTCAGCCTTCGGATCTTCCCTCTCTAACGGGAGTCGCACCTACTCCTCCTGATCGTGGCCAGTATAAAATTATTGTTCATCTCAGTCTATCGAGTCGAGCTACAAATGTCAAGCCCATCCTACGCCTAGGGTGTCATTCATTTTTTTGCAGAGCCAAAATGGTAAGATAGAAACAGCTCAAACGCAAGGAAGAGAAAGGTGGGCACGATCATGAAGTCAGAAGACCTGGAGCAACGCTGGCAGCAACAAAGTCAAGAAGCCTTTCATACGCTTGCTCAATGGCAGAAGGAGCATCCCAAAGCCACCCTGGCCGAAATTGAAGCCGCCATTGATGCCCAACTCGATCAGGTACGGGCTCGCATCATTGAAGAGATGGCCCAAGCAGAGAGGGAAACCACCCAGCAGGGGCCACGATCGTGTCCGCAATGCGGCACACGCATGCATCAACGAGGGGCACGTACCCGAACCTTTCAAACACGAGGACAGCAAGAAGTGAACGTGAGCCGTGACTACCAGAGCTGTCCCGCCTGCGGATACAGCTTTTTTCCCCCTCGATGAGCAACTGCAACTGCCTCCCACCGCGTTGTTACCTCACGCCCATCAAAGTCTGGTTCGCTTAGGAACGCATCTGCCTTTTGGGCAAGCCGCCAAAGAAGTGCAGGCGTTGCTTGGCATTCGCATCAGTGAGGCTAGCGTCCGGCGCTGTACCTTGCAGGCAGGACAGATCGCCGAGGCGATCCAGAGCGAACAAGCCCATCCCGAAGCCGCCCGACCTCGTTTCCCTCTTCCTGCCGCTCCAGTGGTGGAGCAGATGGCGATGGGCAGTGATGGCGGGATGGTGCCCTTGCGCGGCGGGATCTGGGGTGAAGTGAAAATGGCCGTATTTGCTCAGGTGAACCCCTCAACAGCGAAAACCGAGCAGCATAGCTACTTTGCGCGGTTGGCGGATGCATCAATCTTTGCGGATCTGGCTTCGGCGGAAGTGACGCGGCGAGGGATCGCACAGGCCAGGCAGGTATGTGCCATCCAGGATGGCGCCGAGTGGCTGCAAGGCTTTGTGGATGGACATCGCCATGATGCGGTGCGCATCTTAGATTTTGCCCATGCTGCCCACTACCTTGGTCAGGTCGCCGAACAGGGACAACAGCAGGGTTATCATGTCCCTGCTCGCTGGCTCAATGTGGTTCTTCATGAGCTCAAACATGCGGGGCCAGAACGCATCATGAGGCATCTGCAGTGGTGGAAACGTGCTCGGCCGTTGCCCGCGGTCACCGATGCGCTCCGTTACTTCGGCAAGCGTTTGGCGCAGATGAACTATCCGCAGTTTCAAGCCCAGGGATGGCCCATTGGCTCAGGAATGGTCGAAAGCGCCAACAAAGTGGTGATGCAAGCCCGTCTCAAGGGAGCAGGAATGCATTGGGAGCCGGGCAATGTCAATCCCATGCTCGCCTTACGGGGAGAGATGTGTAACGAGCGCTGGGAAGAGAGTTGGCAGTATCAGCAACGCTGGCGCAACGATCATCACCATGGCCAACGACAGCAGCGAAGTCTCCAGCGACGCGCTCGCTGCGCGCAAGAACTGCGAGCGCTCATTCTGCACATCTGTTTGCGGTTGCCTTCCTCTACGTTTGCTCCACAACCTTCTTCTCGCAAAGGACGAACCGAGGGACAAAAACGCTGGGGAAGGCAAACCTTTTCGCATCGCATGCTTCAAGATGGCTCTGCAAAAAAATGAATGACACCCCTACGCCTAAGGGATCTCGCTGACAATGGAAGAGAGCAGGCTATCTTCAAATGTTACTTTGCCATACAAAAACCTGGCCGTCACATAACATCCCATCGCCAGGCCAACGATGGCTCCTCCGACCAATAATGGAAATAAAGGCAATGGTATCTGACCTATTAGCGATCCTATATACAGGGCAGCTATCAGCGGAACGCTACCCAGCAAAAATGAGCAGAGAAAGGCCAGTAAAGTGTAGACCAGATAATCCAACAAGATCAGCCACGCATTATAGCTGCGCGCCTCATCGGGTCTTTTTTCGGCCAGCAGCCGCAGTTTGCGCACCCGTTGCCAGAAAAAAGAGAGGGCCAATAAAATAGATATAATTAAAATAGTGCCACCGGTGAAATAAAGAAGCTGGTGTGTCTGTGGATCGGTAAAAACGTCCATGGCGTTCGTTATCCTTTACAAAGTAGGTTCGAGTCTTGCTCCCGATTTCCTATCCACAAGCATATCACACTTCTTCAATATAACAGCACGGCATGGTAGATTCGGCCCTCGCAACCAAACCTTTTCGCTAAAAGCAACAAAAAAGCATTCCCAGGGGCATCTTTTTGGCGGCTCCTGAGAATGCTTGCTAATGCTATTAGATCTTCTTGAAGGTACAGGTTATCTTACCGAATTGTAGCGTGTCTCCATCGTTGATGGGAGTCGGATTGTCAGGCTCCAGGCGCTTACCGTTGATGCGCGTGGAGTTGGTGCTATTCAGGTCAGTGAGTGTATAGCTGTCGCCTGAGCGTTCGATAGCTGCATGGAGACGCGAGACGGTGTCTGCACCATCAAATTTGCTCAGGTCCACTTCTGGCTGAACTCCACCCAGATCATGATCGTAGCGACCAACGGCGGCACGTTCACCACTCAGTAGGATCTGCTGTCCGTTGTTGCCAAATGTCAGTGCTCCCCAGGGTCCACTGAGCTGGGCTGGTTGGGCGGGCAGCGTCGGCTGTTGCCCGATAGCCTGTGAGGCTGTACTCGGCAGCGTTGGTTGTGTCAACGTATCCTGCTCAGCTTTGGCTGCATCCGGATTGGAGGGAATATAATATTGCTTCTGTGGCCGTGGCTTCTGCGGTGGCGGTGGGGTCTGGTGTGGTGTGCTGGGCACCATCGTCACTTTGGGCTGCGGCTTGACAGACGGATCTTGCGTCACCGGCGGCACATAGTATTGTTCGGGCGCCTGCTGCGGCTTAGGCTGGGCATCGGCCGGCGCTTGCTGGCTCGATGGCGTATAGTATACCTGTGGCTGCGGGACGGACGCCGGTGTCTGCGGCGTTGGCGGCGTATAAACAGGTGCAGGCGGCGGGGTATACGTCGGTGTCGGTGGCGGCGCTGGTGGTGTATAGGTTGGCTGCGGTGGCTGCGCTACCGGCGGCGTATAGGTTGGCGTTGGTGGTGTATAGGTTGGCTGCGGTGCCGGCGGTGTGTAGGTTGGCGGCTTAGGCGATGGGCCTGGCCTGGGTATCGCAGACTGAGAAGCTGAAACAGTAAAGGTTGAAGCACCACACTTCGGGCAGAAAGATGTACCCGCCTTCAGTTCAGAATTGCAGTTGGAGCAATAGACTCTAGGAGCCGCCAGGGCGCGCCCACAGCCTGAACAGAAGGTGTCCCCCGGCTCATAAGGTGTATTACAATTTGCGCAGCGTAAGCCTGATGCAGGGGCCGCTGGCACCGGTGCAGGAGATGGTGACGCTGCGAATGGTAACAGTTGCTGGGGAGCCTCTTCGACTACCGTGTTTGAAGGAATATAGTAAGGGATCTGTTGCTGGGGCTGATTTGGCTGTCCCCACTGCTGCTGTAACTGCGGCACAATATAAGAGGGGATCGGGCCAGCCTGAATCCCAGGCCGTTGCTGGCGCACCAGGCCATCTACTATATTTAATGCCTGATTACCCAGGCTTGCCTGGCGTAATGCACCTGCGCCCGCCGTTAAGGCCAGAGGCCAGAGTACAGGAAAAGCTACCAGTCCGACCGCGCCAACAGCTGCTTTGTCAACCCAGCGCTGCCGACCAATCATCGCCAGTACCCCACCCGCCGTACGCTGGATGGTCAGCGAGATTGCTGCCTGCATACCAATAATTGCCTCGAAATCACCGCCCTTTTTTAACTGAACCAGCATCTGGTCTCGATTGCCAAAATGCTGAGCCTGATAGCCCTGGGCAATATAGACGTTAGCGATGTCACTAGCTAATCGCTCCAAATCTATATCATCTGAATTATAAAAGCGGGCATCCATCCGTTATCCTCCAACGTAGCTTTACTTCGTTATCTGCTTGCATACATATAATCGTATGAGCACAGCCTCTTAATGGCTGATACGTCTCTCAAATTAGCCTGGTTTCTTCTAGCCTGGATAAACTTACTTTAAACACTCTATTCAGGCCGCTTACTCTTATCTACGCATGTGGTGGCTGAGAGTTGAACACTAGAAAGTAGATCTGCCCTCTTCTCGATAAAGTATAACATATATTTATGTTGTTGTAGAAAATGTGCGCAACACATTTTCTACAACAACATAAATAGCGTTTTTATGCTTATATTTCATGCCTGCAAAGCATGGAGAGCATGAAAATCAGGCGCATCCTTAGAATGTAGTTTCCTGGGCCTGAGCAGCCGTAGGATTGATCTCTACATTTGGATACTGCTGACGTACCAGGCCATCTAGCATGGAAAAGATCTGTCCGGCCAGGTTAAACTGGCGGAATGCACCAAAGCCAGCGGTGAATAGCAAAGGAGCTAGCACCGGGATAAAGACGCTGGCAGCACCTACAGCCAGTTTATCGATCCATTTCTGCTGCCCCACAGTCGCCATAATACCACCCGAAGTACGTTGCAGCGAAAGGGATAGGGCAGCCTGGAGGCCAAGTACAGCCTCGATATCGCTCCCCTTCTTAAACTGCACCAGCACATGGTCTTGATTGCCAATATATTGTGCTTTATATCCTTGAGTTTGATAAGCATTTACCAGATTATTTGCGAGAGACTCGATATTAACTTCCTGGTCGCGCAGGTTATAAAATCGTGCATCCATGGCTTGATCCTCCAATATTGCTTTTTCTATTCCATAAAGTATGCATGAGATAGTTTTTTAAAGTTCTTCCGTATCTATTTACGCTCTTCCGATCAGAAAGTTGGATATACTTTCTACATTATTATTCTGTGTCGATTCAGGCGCCCGGGCCACGCCTGCGGCGCGGCCCGGGTATTAAAGGGGTGTTGGGTGTGGGTGGCAGTCGCCACCCACACCCAACACCCCTTTAATAAACCCTATGCTGGCAATCACGAGATGCAAATCCACACCTCTAACCAGCTCTAGCTAGTTAACGAGCTGCAAGCGTACGCCTCTAATCAGTCTTTTTATAATGAAGCGCGAAAAATATGCCAGGCACATTTTTCGCGCTTCATTATAAAAAGAGGGTAGCAATACTATCGATAGTATTAACTAAGAGGAGGCACTGGTATCAACAACAGCCCAACTTTTACCCCCATCAGTGCTCTGGTAGAGTTGGGTGGTATCGGCTTTGGTGGTTGCAATAGCCCAACCATTGGTAGCAGAAACAAACTGCAGGTCTTCAATTTTGGCCACATCCCCTCCGAGCTGCGAGAGTCGGCTCCAGGTTTTGCCACTGTCATTGGTACTGTAGATATTACTCTCCTTAACATTACTACCAATGGCCCATCCCTGGGCAGCGCTGGTAAAACTGACGGTCGAGGTAATATTGGCATCAGGGGTGTTACCACTCCAGGTTTTGCCGCCATCATGGGTAGTGTAAATAACCACTCCCTGGCTGTTGTCAACTAGCTGCGCTGGCAAGATGCCATCGTTTTGATTGAAGAAGACTGGTGCAAAAGTACGGACAGGTCGCTCGTTTGGCAAAGTTAACTTCTGGGCAGTCCAGGTATAGCCAGCATCATTACTTGCATAGAAAACCGGGACTTTCTCATCAGGCGCATATCCTGTCACCCAACCCTGAGTCGTAGATTTAAAACCTATGCCAGTTTTTTCATTGTTAGCTGGCAGGGCACTGAGGCTGGCATTACTCGATTGGCCTGCGTTATCTATTTGATACCAGTTGTTTCCACCATCCGTGGTCGAGAAAACAGCCACTGGCTCGTTGTTGGCTTTGGCGCTGGCGGTTTTAAGCAGCAACCAACCATTCAGCGGATCAATAAAATTGATATTAACTACACCCTGGCCTGAAACTGGCAATGGAGACTCTAGCCAGAAATCACCGCCCGTGTAGGTGCGCCAGATTGATACTTTGTCATTAACCTGGGCTGTAATCCAGGCGTTCTGGGCGTCCAGAAAGGTTGCCGTGCTAAAGGTTGGTTGTGGAGCACCGGCCGTTGGGGTAATATCACGCCACTTTGCGGTTCCCTGGGTAGTGTGCAGTACACGCCCATCATGGGTAATAGCCCAGCCATTTTTTTGATCAAGCATATGAATAGTCTGCAAGGAGACAGCCTGACTGGGACCCGGCGTCGGTGTCGGCAGTGGAACCAGGGATGTGTTATTTGTATTCCCATTATCTGAAGAGCCGCAACCGGCCAGAGCAAGTAGTATACAAATGATAAACAGCCCAAAGGAGAACCGGGACCAGAGGATACGACCATTCCTGGCTCGCCATGGCTTACGATCACGTGAAGTGTGCATATGTTAATTCCTCTAGCTATAAAATATCATGTGTGGCTAATAGTAACTTCTCAGTATTGTATGTGCCATTCAATATAATTACAATGCTTCAGGAATGATATATAACAAACTAAAGCTGACTGAGATAAAGGCGATTAAAGCAAAGATGGCAAACATCCATTCAGGTATGCTTGCCATCTGTATTACAACTTATTGAGGATCTACTCAAGCAATCGTTTCTTCTTCTTCGGTTAGTGCAGGAGCTCCAAACTGTTCATTATAGAGGCGGGCATAGAGTCCACCCTCTTCCAGGAGTTCCTGGTGAGTGCCGCGCTCGACGATTTCTCCTCTGTCTACGACCAGGATGATGTCGGCCGAAAGGATGGTGGAGAGGCGGTGAGCTATGGCCAGTGTGGTGCGCCCCTTCATTAAAGGCTCCAGCGCGGCCTGGATCAAGCGCTCGGAATGGGTATCCAATGCGCTGGTGGCCTCGTCGAGGATCAGGATGCGTGGATTCTTCAGAATGACACGGGCAATGGCGATACGCTGTTTTTCGCCGCCTGACAGTCTATAGCCGCGCTCACCTACGATAGTATCATAGCCATCGGTCAGTTCCATGATGCGATCATGAATGGCGGCGGCCCTGGTGGCTGCGATCATCTCTTCATCGGTAGCATCTGCGCGCGCATAGAGCAAGTTCTCACGCACCGTTGAATGTAATAGATAGGTCTCCTGGGTCACGACACCGACCAATTCGCCAAGTGAAGATAGCGAGACATCTTTCACATTATGACCATCGATCTCTACCGCCCCGTCATCCACATCATAGAGTCTAGGCACCATATAGGTCATCGTCGTCTTACCTGCGCCGCTGGGTCCAACCAGTGCCGCCAGCTGGCCCGGCTTAATCTCAAAGGAGATATCTCTTAAGGTCTGGCGCGGCTCGTCTACTAGCTGCCTGCCTACTCCATTGGTAGCCTCTCCTAACGCTTCCAGTTTCATCGCTTCATAATCTGGCGCAACGGCTGTAGCAGAACGGCGGAAAGGATTCATGCCAGACCATTTGCCATTGCCATTTTTGGCTTCGGGCAAGGGCTTCAATACATCTGGTATATCGCGCTTGTAGGTAAATGAAACATTTTTAAAGGTTACGCGACCTTGCGATTTTTCGGAGGAGAGGCGGAGTGCATTAGATTTATCTTTAATCTCAATGGGGATATCAAGATATTCAAATATCCGATCAAAAAAAGCCAGCGCACCCTGTACCTCAACTTGCAGCGACATCAGTTGTCCGATGGGAAAGAAGATCCGGCTCTGCAAGGTGGTAAAAGCTACGATTTTACCAAATGTCATAAAGGGATCTTCATGCGAAATGATCTGCCAGCCGGCAACCAGGTAAACGACGGCGGGAATAATTGAGAAGAAGATGTTGATGGCCATAAAGAACCAGCGCCCAATCATCTGCTGGCGCACTTCCAGGTTGGTTAACTTCTGATTTTCTTTCTCGAACATCTCCTGGGCGTATTGCTGACGCCCAAAGGTCTTCATCAGTAGAATGCCGCTGACTGAGAGGGTCTCTTGCATCATGGCGGTCAGTGAGGCCATCGTTTGCTGCGTCTCTTTGCTGGTCGTGCGGCGGATATTGCCGACTTTAGTGGTGATCCAGAGAAAAAGTGGCAGGAGCCCCAATGAGATCAAGGTGAGCAGTGGACTGATCACCAGCATGGCGATAATCGTGCTTACCACGATAGAGATATTAGAAACTATGCTGGTCGCTGTATTTGTGACCACCGATTGTACACCATTGACGTCATTTGAGAGCCGCGATTGAATTTCACCTGTGCGCGTGGCGGTAAAGAAACGCAACGACATACTCTGCAGGTGCCGGTAGAGTCGATTGCGGAAGTCACGCATCACATTCTGGCCAATCATATTATTGAGATAAGATTGCCAGACCCCAATCATTCCAGTGATAATAGGGGTGATAATCATAATGCTCACGTAAATGACCAGCAAACGGAAGTTATTTTTGGCGATAGCATCGTCGAAAATGCGCTGAATTAAGAGTGGATTGACCAGGCCTAAGACGGTGGTTAATAGGATCGCGATCAATACCATTATGACTTGAAATTTATACGGCTGGAAGGCTTCTATAACGCGCCTGACTGTGCGTGCATCCGTTTTGCGCCCCCGCAGTTTCTGTTCCTCTAAATAAGAGGACATCCCACCACCCATACGATGAAATCCCATACCTGTTCTTCTCCCCAAACATAGATACTTATTGCTACATGATATGTCATCGATATAATATCGATATATCTATAATATATCGGTGAACACGAGTTTGTCAAGGCCCGCACCGCTAAACATCTCAACCTCTCAGGCAGCACTCATCCAAATGAGAGGCATGTTTTTATAGCGTGGTGCCGGGCTCAATACTAATTATTCTCTGGCTTATACAAAGTATAGAAGATTTTTTCCATGAGTGCACTGTCCAACAAGACGGTTTTTAACCCTGTTCATTCTAACAGTATCCACTCAATCGTATGGGTGCGGCTGCCTGGGAAGCATGATCGTTCATAAAAAATGATCTATTCAAATAACTGAGGTAGGGGCACAATTTTGGCTTCTGTGCATGGTTGGTAAAGGAAATAACACTATCTCCAATCGCCATAATAAAAAAGGCTCATCCCCAGGGACCTGCCTGAGTGTGCTACAAACACCAACCTGAACCAGATTTCCTAGTGTACACAACCTTAACCGAGCAAACACCCAATCTTAACCAGGGTAATGATATACTTGTTTACGTAATTATATGCAGATGTTTCTAGTAGCGCATGGGCCGGACTAGAGGAGGAAGTTCCGGTTGACGAGGAGGGGGCCGTTCGGAATTGTCAGCGGGGAGCCCCCAGGGTCGATCACAACCCTGAAAAGAGAACACACAACGCCTGCCGGTAACGACCAGGACAAACCGTTCTCAGTGATGTAGTAGAACAACATAGTTTTATTACTACAATGTAGAAAGGTACCCAACTCCATGTGCGGTATCATAGGATACGTCGGCTCAAAAGAGACCGATGTCACTTCCATATTGCTTGATGGCCTCTCCAAACTCGAATATCGCGGCTATGACTCCGCTGGTATCGCGGTTTTAAGTTCCACTGGTAAGATTGATCTCCATCGTCAGGCCGGCAAAATTGCTAATCTCGTTGCGACCGTTGATAATGGTTCCCGCCCCGGCGATAGCACGCTCGGTATTGGACATACACGCTGGGCAACCCATGGACGGCCAAACGATACTAACGCCCATCCCCATCCCGATTGCACTGGCAGCTTGACTGTTGTGCACAATGGCATTATTGAGAATTATGCCGAGCTGCGTCGTGAGCTACAACAAGATGGTCATATCTTCAAGTCCGAGACGGATAGCGAGGTCCTGGCCCACTTGATTGAGCGCGAATACTTTGGTGCAGCCGATCATGATTTAACCCTGGCTGTACGTAGCGCGCTGCAACATGTAACAGGCTCATATTCCATTGGTGTGGTTAGCCGCGAACATCCTGATCTGCTGGTCGGTGCCCGTTGCGCCGGACCATTGATCGTTGGACTGGGCGAAAATGAGCAGTTCCTGGCCTCCGACATTCCAGCCATCCTGAAACACACGCGCCGTATCCTGATCCTCGAAGAGGGTGAAGTAGTTGAGTTGCGTCCTGAGGGTGTTAAATTGACAACCTTGTATGGCACGCCAATTGAGCGCGAACCCATGACCATTGATTGGGATATCCAGGCGGCTGAAAAAGGTGGCTATCCACATTTTGTGATCAAGGAGATCAATGAGCAGCCTGATGCCCTGCGCCGCGCCCTGACTGGCCGCAGCCGTGATGGCCAGCTGCACCTGCCGGAACTTGAACGGATGGAACATGCGGGCCTGCTCAATAATATTCAGCGCATCCTTGTTGTAGCCTGTGGCACCTCCTACCACGCCGGTATGATCGCCAAGTACGCCATCGAGAAATGGGCACGTATCCCGGTTGAGACCATTACGGCCGCCGAGTTCCGCTACTGCGATCCTATTGTCGGACCCGAGACCCTCTGTATCGCTGTCACCCAGTCTGGTGAGACCGCCGATACGCTGGTCGGTATCCGCCAGGCCCGCGAACATGGTGCCCCGGTAATTGCCGTCACCAACATCGTCTCCAGCGCCATTACCCGCCTGGCCGACGCGGTCCTCTACTTGCAGGCAGGCCCTGAGATCGGTGTGGTCGCGACCAAGACCTTTGTTAGCTCGGTGGCGGTCCTCTACATGCTCGGCCTCTACCTGGGTCAGGCCCGTGGTCGCATCCAGGACGAGCAGATGCGTGAATTCCTGGCGGCCCTTGAGCAACTACCCGGACAGATCCAGCATATTCTCGATCAAGCCAATAGCGAAAGCGACATCATCGAACCACTTGCCAAACGCATGGCGGCCGTCAAAAGCATCATGTTTATTGGCCGTGGTGTTGGCTATCCCACTGCCCTGGAAGGCGCCTTAAAGCTCAAAGAGATCTCATACATCCATGCCGAAGGCTTCCCGGCCGGCGAACTCAAACACGGCTCGATCGCCCTGCTTGACAATGAAACGCCCCTGATCGGTATCGCCACCGCCTCGCATGTCTATGAGAAAGTGGTCAGCAACATCCAGGAGGTGCGCGCGCGCGACGCCTACATCATCGTCGTCGCCACCGAAGGAGACGAAAACATTCGCCAGCACGCCGACGACATCATGTATGTCCCGGCCACGCTCGAAGTCTTCAGTCCCCTGCTGGCCTCGGTACCGTTGCAGCTCTTCGCCTACCACGTCGCGGTCGCCCGTGGCTGTAACGTCGATCAGCCCCGCAACCTGGCCAAATCCGTGACCGTAGAATAAACCACAAGTCCATGGGCGCACATATGTAGAATTCTAATAAAGTGTTCCCATGTCCCATGAAAAGGGAGACACATAAAACACAATAGTAGTGTTTTATGTGTCTCCCTTTTTTACGTTTGAAGAAGGCTGCTATTTTGGAGTGAGTCCCCCATGGAGATATCTCAGTCGTCGATAGCCTGGTAGGCCAGAGTCCAGAAATTGATGTTGGGTGGGTTGGGGGAAGTCAGAAAGCATGGGGTCATGAGGATGGTGACCATCTCCTCTTTGGGGTCAGAATACCAGGAGGTGCCCATGCCGCCATCCCAGCCGTAGCGACCAGGTACCGATGCGATGTCATCGCGCCTGGTGAACATGGAGACGCCGAAGCCCCAGCCGTGGTTGTCAAAGAAGCCAGGAAACAGACTGGATACCGCTTTCTGCTCAGGCGTCAACTGGTCGGTTGTCATGGTCTCGATCGTGAGCCTCGATAGGATGCGCTCAATACCATGTTTGCCCTGCGCAAGCATCATCTGACCAAAGGCCAGATAGTCGTCAATGGTCGAAACCAATCCCCCAGCACCCGATGGAAAAGCAGGGGGCTGGCTCCATTGGCTGTCCGCAGCCTGGTCATAAACGACAAGCTCCCCACTCTCCGCATCGGGCCAGTAACTGGTCGCCAACCGATCAAGCGAGGCCTCTGGCACGCTAAACCTTGTATCCTTCATACCTAACGGCTCGAAGAGGCGTTTGCGCAAAAATTTCTCAAGCGGTTGACCCGAGACGCGTGCAACCAGCACACCCAGCACGTCCGCCCCTGTGTTGTACATCCACTGCTCACCTGGCTGATGCATGAGCGGGAGTTCGCCCAGGCGGCGCATCCACTCATCCGGCTCAGGCATCGTCGCTGGACTCGGCGGTCCCATGCCAATCTGCCGTTCGTTCGCAGCCTCCAGAATCGGACAGGTGTCTGGCGGTGACATTATCTGCCCGAATCCCATGCGAAAGGTGAGCAGGTCACGCACCGTGATTGATCGATGCGCAGGTACGGTATCATCCAGAGGTGCATCTAAGCGCTTCAACACCTTGCGCTCAGCCAGTTCGGGTAACCACCGCTCTACTGCTTCGTCCAGCCGCAGCTGGCATTCCTCTATCAGGATCATCGTTGCCGCGGCCATGATTGGCTTGGTCATGGAAGAAATGCGGAAGATGGTGTCGCGTTTCATGGGGACAGAATCATCGATCGACTTCTTGCCAATCACATCGACATGCACCTCACCCCGCCGACTGACGAGCGTGATCAGACCAGGTACTTCGCCACGCTCGATATAGCCGGACATGTAGTCGTGCATGCGAACGAGTCGCGCCCTGGATAATCCTGCTGTGTTGTCCATTACTTTTTCCTCCATCCTTTCACCTCAAGAGACGTCTGTTGCATGAGTATGGATATAACCGTGCCGTCAACAGCTACACTTGTCAATAAAGAAAGCGTAGCATGCCGATGACTTATGTTCTTCTTCAATCTTGCTTTTTCAGCTGTGGCTGGTCACGTTCACCCTGCATGCGTTGGAAATAAGCATTGATATGTTTCCTAGCCTCTTCGCGATAGGCTTTATTTCATTTGTTTATTTTTGGTGCGAACGCGCTCGTAGAATTCTTCCATGGTACGAATGAATGAGGTGTTTTTGTGCCAGAATGCAGGATAAGTCTCCTTGCTTTTTGATCATGAGCGCAGGGATTACTTTTAAATAACGCCCCAATCGTACTCACTAGACGTTGCTATGGAATTTTTTCGTACAGCATAGCATATCGACTCCATTATTGTCGAATAGCAAGCAAATTGATGTACTTCAGCGTTATTCTTGCGCTATTGCGTAATAATCCAGCCTGTGCGATAGAAGTATTCTTAATCATCCTCTATTCGCTTTTAGAGGGCCCGTTCCAGTGCCTGACGATCCCAGTGGGCGAGATTAGCGGCGGCGTCATAAGTGCTCTGGAGGAAATCCAGCAGCGCTTGCTCGGGATTGCTCTCCTGTCGCATGTCGTCGTAGAGGTAGAAGGTTTCGGCCATCTCGGGATTGTGAAAAGCTTTGGCTGGTCGAATGGGTACATTGTCGAGTCCAGCCGGTTCCGGGCCGCATAGGCATAAAATGCAGCTTTAGGCGAGCTGGCGATACCAGGCCAGAAACCACAACTGATGACCTCGTGTGAGTAGGCTTCACGGGTAATGCTATCCGCCCCTTTTCTTTCGGGAGCTTTCCTACCGGAGAAACGGGTGACGGCCAGATCAAAACTCCCCCAGAAGAAATGGACCGGACTACATTTGCCAATGAAGCGGCCACGAAATTCTTTAAAGATGGTATCGATCTGACATAATATGTGCCAGAAGCGTTCTACATACACTGCATCATAAGCATCATGGCTGAGATCCTGATTAAAGGGGATAGCATTCGGAATCTCACAGGGATGTAGATTGATAGTGACCTGGATACCCAGAGCATGCAGGGCAGCCATGAATTCCTGATAGAAATTGGCGACAGAACGTGGATATAATGGCAGTGTCTTGTTGCTGCCTTCGCTGGTGACGATCGACAGGTTGTGATCAATAAAATCAAAGGTAATCTCAAAATCGCCATGCTGATAGGGAATCGGTGATGTCGTCAAGCCGCGCGCACAGATATAGAGCGGTACATGCCACCAATGATTAACGGGCGGGCTTAATTGCAGGCGTACTTTCCCAACAATCTGGGTCCATAAATGCAGGGTCTCGCAGGTATCTTTCCAATCTTCAAATGGTAGGGCTGGCCATTTCTCAATGGTCGCATTCACAGGATTATTATTCTGCATAATTCCTCATTTCCTCCCAATCACAACAAACACAAGCTTTACTAGAATTATTCAGATACTGGTGTCCTAGCACGCATTAATCCTATCATATTTTTTGCTGCGACTTCTATACTCCATCCTCTACAATAAGAATAGAGCTTTTATCTCTACCTTATACTGTATACTTATTGGGCAGGGTTTCGTATTGTATGTAATATGTTCCTACCCATAATCGTTGCAAGGAGGCTTTGTCCATGTCCCTGCAATCTAATAACTTTACCATTGGCGTTGAGGAAGAGTATCAGATTATCGATCCCCATACACGTGAGTTAAGTCAGACAGCCCATCTGATTTTACCGAAGGCGCAGGCTATTTTAGGGGTTGAAACGGTTCAACATGAGATGATTTTATCTCAGATTGAGATCGCGACCCCTATTTGCCATTCATTGACGGAGGTACAGCATGAGTTGATGCGCTTGCGTGGTGGGATAATCACTGCTGCCAACAATGTAGGGCAGCAGATTGGTGCCGCGGGAACTCACCCTTTTTCGCAGTGGAATGAGCAGCAGGTGACCCCAAAAGAGCGCTATCGCACACTGATTGAGACATATCAGCAGTTGATTCGTGAACAGGTAATCTTTGGGTGTCACGTACATATCGGAGTAGAGGATCGGGAAATTGCAACCCAGATTCTCAATCATGCTCGTGCCTGGCTATCTCCGATTATTGCCCTGACCGCCAATTCACCATTCTGGTTGGGGGCCGATACCGGCTATCAGGATTACCGCACCGGCCTCTGGTGGACCGTGCCGCTGGCGGGTCCCCCTCCTTCTTTCGCCTCTTATGATGCGTATCGCGGGACCATCAAAGATTTAATTGAGACGGAGAGCATCGATGACGCGACCAAAATTTATTGGGACTTACGTCTTTCGGAGCGCTTCCCTACCCTTGAGTTTCGTGTGATGGATGTCTGCATGACCATTGACGAAGCAGTGATGGTTACTGGCATGATCCGTGGCCTGGTCCATACCTGCTATGATCTGGTGCTGCGGAAAATACCTTTTCCAGATGTCACAACTGACCAGTTGCGAGCAATGCATTGGCGCGCGGCACGCTATGGTCTGAATGCTCGCTTGATTGATATACAAGCAAAACGCAGTGTGCCTGCCCGACAATGCATTGAGCAGTTTCTGGCTTTTATACAGCCAGCCTTGGAGGCTGAGGGCGAATGGCACAGCGTCTCGACCAGTGCCTACCGGATATTGAGCGAGGGCAATGGCGCTCATCGCCAGTACGACATTTATCGCCGCACCGGCGATTTTCGTACGCTGGTGGATTATATCGTAGCCCAAACCAGTAGCTTTTAAAGCTGGCGCTCTTACCACTACCAATCTCCCGTCCACCTGAACAAAGAGCTACCAGCCAGAACCTGCCCTGCATTGCTCCGCTGGCAACGTCGGCACGGAGCATTTCTTATTTCTGAGCTATACCTCCCTCCCCTCTTTCTTACTCCAGCAAAAGACGAGAGCGGTATGTTGCTTATTTGCTTGCGGCTGACTGTGCTTCGCTGGCCGTTTCTTTGGTGTAGAGGAAGCAGTTGGTCCAATGACCGTTGCCCAGGTCGGTGCGCTGGGGAAATTGCTGCTTACAGATAGGCATGGCGTGCGGACAGCGTGGATGGAAGCGACATCCCTGGGGTGGGTTGATCAGGCTGGGAATTTCACCACGCGCCGCTACATCGGTCACGCCTTTACTTGTGATGCGATCAGGATCAGGAGCGGCAGACAGCAATAGCTGGGTATAGGGATGCTTAGGAGCCTGGATGATCTCTTCGCTGGGACCACCTTCAACCATCTGGCCGGCATACATTACCAGCGTATTCTCGGCGAAATAGCGGGCACTGGCAATATCGTGGGTGATAAACAAGAGGGCCAGGCGCTCTTCGTCTTTGAGTCGTAGCAACAGGTTGAGTATATCCAGCCGAATCGAGACGTCGAGCATGGATACTGGCTCATCGGCCAGCAGGACCTCTGGCTGGACCGCCAGGGCGCGGGCGATAGCGATACGCTGTCTTTGTCCACCACTCAATTGGTGTGGGAACTTCTGGATAAACTGTTCGGCCGGGCTCAAACTGACACGGCGCAGCAGGGCCAGTACCTGTTCGGTAACCTCTTCTTCGCTCCGCGCATGCCCAAACAGTTTAACCGGCCGGCTCAAGTGATAGCGTACATCGTGAATCGGGTTGAGCGAGCCGAAGGGGTCCTGGAAGATCAGCTGCACATGGCGCCGGTACTCGCGTAGGGCCGCGCTACCGCCTTTGAGGCTGATGGGAGCACCACGAAAACGAATGGTACCCGAAGTTGGATCATAGAGGCGCGCCAGCATACGAGCGACCGTAGTTTTGCCGCTACCACTCTCACCCACCAGGGCCGTGGCCTGTCCCGGATAGAGCGCAAAGGAGGCATCCTCAACCGCATGTACCACGCTGCGCGCCTTGAAGGGATTGCCACCATTGAGCGGAAATTCTTTGCGCAAGTGTTCAGCCTCCAACACGGGTCGGCTGTTATCCTCAAAATTGGGCAGTGAACGATGAGACGGATTCAAAGAATTCATTCGAGGCTCCCTTCCAGGCTGAGTTCGGCTAGCTTATCATAGCCACGTGCCAGGTCCGCCGTAGCAGGCATATGCCCGCTATAGGCTGGATCATACAGATGACAGGCAGCCAGTTGCTCGGGATCATCACTCGCAACGATACGCAGCGGTGGTGTGATCTCGCGGCACGCATCAAAGACAAAAGGGCAGCGCTCCTGAAAGGGACAGCCCTGTGGCAACATACGCAGGTCAGGTGGCGAACCCGGAATACCCGCCATAACCTTGCGTGGTCCATGCAAGGTCGGGAAAGAATTGAGCAGGCCATAACTATAGGGATGGCGTGGGTGCTGGTAGATATCTACACTTTGAGCCTTTTCAATCATAGTACCGGCATACATGATGGCGATCTTATCCGCCAGTTCGATCAGCAGGGAGAGATCATGGGTGATAAAAATCATGGCGGTCGAGATCTCTTTGCACAATCCACTGATCAACTGCAGAATTTCACGCTGCACCACCACATCCAGGGCCGTCGTTGGCTCATCCATGATGATCAGCTCTGGTTGCAGGGCCAGCGCGATCGCGATCACGGCACGCTGACGCATCCCACCACTCAATTCGTGAGGATAACTCCTCAAACGATCGGGGGAGATGCCAACCATTTCAAACAGCTCAGCCGCACGTCGCTTGCGTGAATCGACCTTCATATCTGGCCGATGCGTGGAGAGTACATCCATAATCTGATCACCCACACGCATGACCGGGTTCAAGGCATTCATAGCGCTCTGGAAGACAATCGAGAGCTCGTTCCAGCGAAAGGCGCGTAGCTCCCTCGGACTCAATTTTAAGATATCGATCGCGCCCTGCTCATTGGCCTGTTGCCCACGCCGGGGCAGCCGGGATATCACCACATCGCGCTTGGCCGGATAATAAAGAACCTCACCGCCGGTAATATAGGCAGGCGGGCGCAACAGGCGCGCAATGGCATAGGCCAGGGTTGATTTGCCACAACCGCTCTCGCCAGCCAGGCCCATTATTTCTCCCCGTTTGAGATCAAAACTGACCTTGCGAGCAGCATGCACCGCGCCGTTGGCCGCCAGGTAGTCAACGCTCAGCTCTTTGACTTCGAGCAACGTTGCGCTTTCTATAGCTGTTCCCATTATGCCACCACCTTTTTCTCTTTAACCAGCTTCGGCGTCTTTTCTTTACGCAGGCGCGGATCAGCAATTTCATCGATACCGAAGTTGATCAGAGATAAGCCTGCGCCCAGGACCGCGATACAGAGGCCCGGCGGGATAAACCACCACCAGAGTCCCGAGATCAGGGCATTGGCTTTCTGCGCCCAGTAGAACATGCCGCCCCAGCTGATACCATTGGGATCGCCCAATCCCAGAAATTCAAGTGAGGCCGAGGCCAGAATAACGTACAGGGTGGTGCTAACAAAGTTGGCGGCCACAATCGAGATCTCATTGGGGAAAATCTCGAAGAAAATGATGCGCCAGGTGGTCTCACCATTGGCACGCGCGGCAGTAACAAACTCACGGCTACGCATCGAGAGGGTTTGCGATCTCAGTACGCGCGCTCCCCACGACCAGCTGGTAAAGACAATCACCAGCGCGACGGTAGCGGGTCCGCGGGGAAAATACGATGCCAGGACGATCGCCAATGGTAACGCCGGTAACACCAGAAACACATTGGTGAGCAAGGATAGAATATCATCGATGAAGCCACCAAAGTAGCCGCTGACCAATCCAACGGTAATAGATAATAAGGTCACAGCGATACCCGTCGCAAAGCCCCAGAAAATAGAGGAACGCGTTCCGACGACCAGCTGGCTAAAGATATCCTGTCCGACCGCTGTGGTGCCCAGCCAGTGGGCCGCCGATGGCGCGGCCTGCGCATCATCAGATAACCGATTAGGATCGGTATGGATGAAAAAGGGTCCAAAGGTAGCCAGCAAAATAAAGAAGAGAACGATCACCGAACCAAGGGCGACCTTCTTATTTTTTGTCAGCTGGTACCAGACATTCTGCAATCCATTTCCCAGTCGCTCATACCAGGGGCGGCGCAGAGCTTTGAGCGTCGCGGCATCTGGCAATGGTGGCTGCCGCTTCCGCTTAAGACCATTGGCAGCCGATCCGCTGAATTGGGATGATGATGTACCCATTTAAGCGCTCCTCTCCTGACGTACACGTGGATCTAGCGCCACATAGACCAGATCAGCAATAAAATTAGCCCCCAGCACAGCCAGCGCGATAATCAAAAAGATGCCTTGCAATAGCGGATAATCTTGTCCCTGTACCGCCTGTAAGAGGGAGAAACCGATGCCAGGGTAAGAAAAGACGATCTCAGTCAATAGCTGGCCACCTACGATGGAGCCAATCGCCAGGGCAAACCCGGTTACATTGGGGAGGATGGCGTTACGCGCAGCATAGAGAAACATCACGCGCCCTCTGGCCAATCCTTTGGCATTGGCCATCAGGACATAATCTTCTGAGAGGGTGGTGATCATTGAGTTGCGCATAACCAGCATCCAACCGGCGATTGATGACAGCACGATCGTCAGGGCAGGCAGGATGGCATGATAGATGGCGCTGATGATAAAATCAGGGCTCCAGCCAATATCCAATGTGGTATCGTAGCCATCGGCGAAGGGGAACCAGTTGAGGGTGAAACCAAAGAAATAAAGGATAATCAGGGCCAACCAGAAATACGGAATGGCCGACAGAAAGGTCATCGCTGGCGAGAGTACGGTGTCTAATATAGAGCCACGCTTCCAGGCCATCACAATACCAAACAGACAACCGAGGAGGAAGCTGATCATGACAGCGACCGCGCCCAGGATAATGGTCCAGACGATGTTCTGGGCAATGATTGAAGTTACCGGGATTGGATATTGGACATAAGAAATACCAAAATCACCGTGTAACATATTGTTCAAATACTTGAAATATTGTATCCAGATTGAATCGGTGGTATTGACCCCAAAGGCTGCCTCAAGCGCTTTCTCAGCGGCCGGACTGATAGGACCGCGCCTCTCCAATCGCGTGAGCATCGCTTGTGCTGGATTTCCAGGAGCCAGGCGCGGGATAAAAAAATTGAGGGTGATCGATATCCAGATCGCCACCAGATAGAAGAAAATGCGACGAAACAAATGGCGCATTCTAGTACTCCTTTGACACGTAACGCGTTTGTTTCAACAATGAGTGCAACTTCATCAGCGTTGCTCGCATCGCACAGAAATATCTGGGAACTTTGCCTACCCTCATTGTTGATCAGGGGAAACGATAGCTAATTATTTCTTCGCCTCCCCTGCTCAATTAATGCGCCCTCCCTGTTGTTGACAAGAGGAAGGACGCAAACACGGTGTTTTAAGCGACTGGTTTTAAGTTAAGCACAACCATCAGGTTGTCAGGGGTTGAGTAAGCTGCACCAACGGCATAGGGATTATCCTGGTTGGGCCAGCCAGTGAAATGCTTGGTGCTGTACTCATACCAGGAAGCTGCATTCACCAGGGGAATGTTCGGCAGTTTGTCTGCGTAGATTTTTTCCAGTCCCATGATCGCCTGCTTCTGTTTAGCAGGATCGACAGTGCTGGAGTAGGCCTGCAGCAGTTTATCGGTCGCGCTGTCATTCCATTTACCCCAGTTGAAACCTTTAGGTGACAGATTAACACTGTTCAGATGGGTGTCGTACAGGTAGAACGGGGTAGGACCACCAAAGAGACCACCAATCAGGGCATCGAAGTTGCCATTGTTACGGGCATCGAAGTAGGCGGTATCCTGGATATCATCAACCGAGGCATCAATACCGGCATCTTTCAGGTTCTGTTTGATCACTGAAGCCATGGTCTCCCAGTCGGTCCAGCCATTAACCACCTTAATGCTGAAGCTCAGCTTCTTACCAGCTTTGGCATAGATACCGTCAGAACCCTTGGTATAACCTGCAGCCTGCAGATATTGATCAGCTTTAGAAATGTCAGCCGCGGACTGTACATTCTGGTAATTGGGGTCCAGGTAATCTTTCGCATTCGGCAAGATCAATCCAGTCGTGCTGGCGGGAGCGACATAGCCACTTTCAGCCTGCTTGGAGAGCTGGGAGCGGTCAATGGCGGCACTGATAGCCTGGCGCACATTAACATCATTGAATGGAGCTTTGGTCAGATTAACGTACAGGGTGAAGATATCAGTAGGAGCCATCCAATAATGGTTGTGGGCGGTATCTTTCTGCACATAGGTCTTGTCCAGGTCAGGAGCAAAGAAGCTGCCCCAGTCAATCTCGCCTTTCATCAGTTTCAGCTGCAAGGTCTGATTGTCTTTCACCGCTGGATATTGCAGTTCGTCGATCTGGATCTTATCGGCCTGCCAGTAGGTTGGATTCTTGGTGTAGGTCAATAATTGGGGCGAGAACCTGGCAAACTTGAAGGGACCAGTCCCCACGGGGTTGCTGTTATCGAACTTGGTCGGGTCAACGTTCTGGAAAATATGCTGTGGAACGATAAATGTCTGTCCGCCAATATACCATAACAATGGAGGGTTGGGGGTTTTGAAGTTCAGCACAACAGTATTGGCATCCGGAGCCGAGACGCTGCTCAAATAGGTCCACAGGCCTTTGGAATCGGCGGTTGGGTATTGTTTGAGCATGTTGAAGGTGAAGGCTACGTCCGCAGCGCTGAATGGCTTGCCATCAGACCACTTAACGTTATCACGGGTGGTGAAGGTCAATTGCTTCTGATCGGCGCTCCATTTGTAATCAGTGGCCAGCAGTTTGGTCACGGAGCCATCATTGCGGTTAAAGAAGAGCAGGGTTTCATAGACCATACCCTGAATACCTTCGTTGACCAGGGTAGGATTGTATGGGCTCAAAGCTTTGGTGAAGTCACCACCAACATGTGCGCCAATAGTCAAAATATGCTTCGTACTCGTCGAACCTGTGCTACCACTGCCATTTCCACAGGCGGCCAGGACGAGAGCCAGGATAATCAGGAATGAAAATAAAGCCATCCCGGCCTTGCTTTTCTTCCCAGCGATCGATGAGACTAAAGTTGGAGCCACGCTAAACCTCCTAAAGGTTAAAAGAACAGCGCGTCAAAGAATGATAAAACCATGTACTTCAGACAAATAATGAGAGAGATACTTTACGTTCTTCTCGCTGCTAGTCTGAATTATCGCCATTGACTATACAAATCCACTAGTCGTCTAGACTACTAGACCATGGGTGTGGCAAATAAAGCCACTCCAACAAACAATTCCTGTACCATCGGTCTGATTATGCAGTATATGCCAGATACAACTTTCGTTTATCGCGTTCCATCTGCATACATCCAACACTACCACTATAGCCAAAAGCTTATATGCGTTCTTTGTCTCCCCGGCATGAAACAATCTGGATGAAAAGCATACAAAAAATATACATTCAGGCTAAGAGAAATACTAGTGGTGTGTCTATGAAAAACATTACACTGAATTAACGACATTGTCAAGTCATCTAGACCACTAGACCAAAAATTCATCGGAATCAGTAATTCCGATGAATTTTTGGTCTAGTGGTCTATGAAAGATATTTAAAATACGTTCCACTGTAACTAAATTTCTCAAGCCAGGAGGAGATTTTATAGACTTGTCGAATTTCATGTAAGAGGTCCAGCAACGGGGTACTGATAGAATTCGTGACGGAGCCGATCCAGAATATCTAGAGGATTGCGCAAGAGGCTTTTTAAGCGAAAAAAGAGGCTACCACGGACCAGTTCATAGCGCTGATTAATCCTGAGTTGATCAGGCAATTGTTCAGGGTCGGCCCAGGCTCCGGTCCCGCCCGGGTTAATTTTGTAGGCTGCCTGCCCGATATAAAGTTGTACATGGCTCCCTTTAACCTCGTTGACCCACCAGCGTACCAGCGTTTCATAATCGGCCACCGTAAAGCCAATATTCCAATAAAGCTGGGGCGCAATATAATCGAGCCAGTTATGCTTGATCCAGGTCCGCGTGTCCGCATAGAGGCTATCATAATCCGTCACCGTCGCCCGGGTAGATGATCCAGTAGGATCGACTGCTCGATTTCGCCACACGCCAAAGGGGCTGATACCCAGAGCCACAGTTGGCTTTACCTGCTTGATCTGTCGCGACAGTTGCTGGATAAACTGGTTGATATTGTCGCGCCTCCAGTCAGCCTTGCGAGCAAACAGGTGAGCTCCATAGTGCAGATAAATGCTTTGATCGGGGAAATCCTGCTGACCCACTGGATAGGGATAGAAGTAATCATCCAGGTGCACTGCGTCAACAGCGTAGTTGTGTACAACCTCAACAATGCTGTTGATGATAAAATCGCGCACGTCCGGTAAGCCAGGATTATAATAAAGCTGGCCCCCATAAGTGACAAGCCAATCGGGATG
The DNA here is from genome assembly GCF_003967555.1 of Dictyobacter kobayashii. Lineage (GTDB taxonomy): Bacteria > Chloroflexota > Ktedonobacteria > Ktedonobacterales > Ktedonobacteraceae > Dictyobacter > Dictyobacter kobayashii. The sequence goes on along the minus strand of NZ_BIFS01000001.1, from coordinate 3,292,344 downwards.
CTGGCGGGCGGGGTTATTGGCAGCTAGCTTGAGCACATTCTCCTGGTTACTGACCCGAAAGGGATTGAACCAGGCATGGAAGGCCAGCCGGCGTTGGTGGGCCTGCGCGATCATAAAGGCCAGGGGATCATAACCAGGGTCCTGGCCCTGCGTGCCGGTGAGGTACTGCGACCATGGCGCATAATGGGAAGGATAGAAAGCATCGGCCAGCGGCCTCACCTGAACCACAACTGTATTTAAATGCAGCCCCTGTATCTGATCCAGTAAAGCCGTAAACTCCTGTTGTTGGATGGCGGCTGGCAAGCCCGGGCGTGAGGGCCAATCCAGATTAGCCACCGTCGCCAGCCAGACCCCACGCATCTCTGGTCGCCTGGCTGATGTTTTCGCAGGCATGACCAGCAGGGCTGGCCTTTGGACTACGATGGGTAACATAGGCAGTACAGCCAATGGTCCATGCAGTAATATAAAACCCACTACAATGCCTGCTAAAATACAGATCTGCGCCCGGATTAACTTTTTCTTCCACCACATAGCCCCTCCAACCTCCGCTCTTAATACCACATTACAATAAGTTGTCCTTATCCTATACTAGCCACTAAAGCAAAAAAAACGAGCTACCAGGTTGGAAACAAATTATATGCACTGGTAGCCCGTCTATTAGTTATATCGGTATATTTTACTGGATATTTAAACGTTGGCGCCAGGCATCGGTAGCATAGCTAATCTGACCCCGACAGATAGTTGCCTGCAGCTGCAAGGAGCGATCATAGATAACCAGGTCGGCATCGTAGCCCACTTTGAGTAGACCTTTATGGTCCGCCACATGGGCTGAGCGGGCGGGATTAAACGATAGCATACTGGAAACCTCAGATAGCGAGACGTGGGTAATTTCTAGCATGTTGCGTAGAGCCTGGTCCATGGTCAACACACTACCGGTCAGGGTTCCATCAGAGAGACGGGCGGCTCCACAAATAACGCGCGCTTGCTGCCCCGCAAATTCGAAGGTCGCATCGGCGATGCCAGCTCCAGCCAGTGCATCGGTCACCACAATCGTACGCTGTGGTCCAAGCATGCGCACTAAAATATCCATCATTGCGGGATGCACATGCACGCCATCACTGATCAGCTCACCCAATACTTGCTCGGCTTGCACGATCGCGGCCAGAGGGCCTGGATTGCGGTGTTCAAGCTGGCGCATCGCGTTGAAACAATGTGTGGCATGGGTAATACCTAGCTGGATTGCTTCGCGCGCCTGGTCATAGTCACTATCGGTATGGCCAATGCTAACGGTCACGCCAGCCTCTACCAACTGTCGAATCATGTTATGTGCCCCTGGCAATTCTGGCGCCAGCGTAATCAGTTGTAGGTGCCCATGTGTAACTTCTAAAATATGTTCAGTCTCTTTTTCGTCAGGAATACGCAACCAGATCGGTGATGGGCACCACGCTTTTTAACACTGATATAAGGGCCTTCCAGGAAAATACCTACCGGCTCAGCGCCAGGCTCACACAAATGTTGCCTGGCCTGCTCAATCGCGGCTACAGCCGTCTGCAATTGTTCTTCAGGCAAGGCATTTGGCGTCCCAACTACAGTTACCAGAAAAGAGGTTACACCAGTCGCTGGAATCCAATGTCGATATGAGTCAATCTCTTCCACATCGGTCGTGTGTAGATTGAATCCACCACCACCATGCGTATGTACCTCAATAAACCCTGGCAGAATGATACTATCTGTGGCATCGACGATCTGCGTCTCCTGGCTATCACTTTGTTCTATGGCCTGGATCTGCGCACCGTCAACAACGACATTTCCTCGCTCAACATCCATTGTTGCATCTACAAGGTGAGCACCATGTAATGTAAACCGCATTGAGTTTCCCTCTTTTCACAGACTTTCTCTTCACGCGCACACTTTACTCAGCATGCAAAAACATGTAAGCCTCCAGTGGTCTATACAATATGCCAATTATACCACTTCTCTCTTCTTATTCTACCCTGCTCTAGCAGAAAATTCATTACTAAAATCTTTATTTCGTCTATTTTATCATTGCAAAAGAGCGCACCGAAACGTGATGCCAAAAAATTGATTTTTTAAAGTTGCGTCTCAAACCTTGACGTTTGCGAGAATATCTGTGATTATCTAAGATAGAGATGTGGTATAGACGATATACCAATTATACCAGCATGTCTTTGCTCATGGGAGCATCTACGGTCGCCTATGCCTGGCGCATAGGGACAAAATAGCTATTCGTTGCCACGGTACTGCCGTTTTGTGCGTATCTGTTACGATAGAACAGTATGTCGAAACAGAAGCACCAAAGGATTGGAAACAATACATGAGCACAGTTTTTCGCAAAGGCCCTCTACCTCGCTATTACCAGTTGAAAGAGATTATGCGCGAGAAAATTCGCCTTGGAGAATGGAAACCAGGAGATCTAATTCCTTCTGAGCGTGAGCTAGGTGAGCAATATGGCATCAGTCGCATGACTGCTCGCCAGGCCATTACAGAGTTGGTGAACGAGGGTCTTTTTTACCGTGAACAGGGAAAAGGGACCTTTGTGAGCCGCCATAAGATTACCCAGCAGTTGATCCATCTGACCGGGTTTACGGAGGATATCCGCGCCCGTGGCCAGCGTCCAGGCACCAAGGTTCTGGCCGCTAAGATGTGTCCAGCTGATGAGACGACGGCTGAACGCTTGCGCATCAAACAGGGACAGCCCATCTTTTATCTACAACGCCTGCGCCTGGCCGATGGCGAACCGCTGGCGGTCGAGATCTCCCATTTGAGCTTTATGGGGTGCGAAAGGCTGCTAGAAGAAGATCTGGAACAGAATTCTCTTTATCGCTTGTTAGAGACGCGCTATGGATTGCCACTGGTAGAGGCGGAGCAAGAGATCGAGGCGGGTCTGTTTGATGAGTCCTCGGCCCAGTTGCTAAAGGTGCCCGTCAATAGTGCCGCACTCTTCACACGCCGTACCACCTACACCGAACGAGATACTCCCATTGAATATGCCCGGGCTATGTATTGTGGCAACAAATATACCTACTATACAAACCTGAAACGCGAACAGTTGATGCCTTAAGCAGCGACTGTTCCCGCGATCTTTTCACTACACCACGGGAATCACGATTGCTCATTGTGACTTTTTTCATAGGGAGGTGAATAACATGTCTGACTTACCTCATCCAGATGGAATGCCCGCTATTAGCGCCCTGGCCACCGAGACCAGTAATCCGGCCACCACTGACATCGATCGCATGAGTCCATTAGAGATTGTTCAGGCCCTTAATGCGGAGGACGCGAAAGTGGCGCGGGCGGTTGAACTGGTGCTGCCGGCCATCGCACAGGCTATCGAGGCGATCGCAAAACGCATGCGTCAGGGCGGGCGCCTGATCTATATCGGTGCTGGCACATCGGGCCGCCTGGGTATCCTGGATGCCTCGGAATGTCCCCCTACCTTTGGCACTGCGCCAGATCAGATTGTCGGCTTGATCGCTGGTGGACCCATTGCGACCGCTAATGCGGTTGAAGATGCTGAGGATAGTCCCGTGGCTGGCCAGGCCGAACTGGAACAATTGCGCCTATCGAGCACCGATACAGTAGTTGGGATCGCGGCCAGTGGTCGCACCCCCTATGTATTGGGAGCCATTGAGTATGCCAGAAGCCAGCACGCACTGACCATTGGCATTGTCTGTAATCAAGCCTCTCCCCTTGAGCAGCAGGTAGATATTCCCATTATTCCCCTGGTCGGACCCGAGGCGATCACAGGTTCGACCCGCCTGAAATCTGGTACCGCCCAGAAAATGGTTCTGAATATGCTCAGCACAGGCACTATGGTTCTGCTCGGTAAAACCTATGGCAATGCGATGGTCGATGTGATCGCGACCAACTATAAGCTGGAGCAACGCGCCAGCAGCATTGTCCAACGGGCAACTGGCCTGGACCGAGAGCAGGCGACGGCCCTTTTGCGCGCCACCAACGGGGAGACAAAAACGGCGATTGTCGTTGGTCGCTTACATGTCTCTCCCGAGGTCGCGCGCGAACAACTGGCGGCCCATGATCATATCTTGCGTACCACACTTGAGGCAATGCAATCATGACGATGTATGACGATACTCCACTACAGGCTACCACTTCGGCTGAAAGCTATTATTTAGGGGTAGATGGTGGGGGCAGCAAGACCCTGGCGGTACTGGTCAATGCACAGGGCGAAGAGGTTGGACGTGGCCTGGCCGGTAGCTCGAATTATACTGGCGTGGGATTAGAGAGTGCCGTCTCCAATATTTATGCGGCGGTTCAACAGGCCCGCAACGTTCTCGATCCTCACAGCCCAATCGCGAAGGCCTGGCTGGGTATTTCTGGGCTCGACCGGCCAGCCGATCACGCCGCGCTAATTCCGCTGTTGAAGGACCTGGCGGCAACGGTCTATCTCACAAATGATGGGGAACTGGGATTAAGTGTGCTACCTGACGCCGTCGGTGTGGTGTTGATCGCGGGTACGGGCTCTATTGCGCTGGGTCGCAATGCAAGAGGCCTGACCGGCCGCGCTGGCGGCTGGGGCTATCTACTGGGTGATGAGGGAAGTGGCTATGCACTGGGCATCCAGGCCTTACAGGCCGCCGTCCGCGCAGCCGATGGTCGCGGACCGAGCACGATCCTGCTGGAACGTATTTTGCAGTTCTGGCAGTTCCAACAGCCCGAGGAGCTGATTGGCGCAGTTTATCTCAATACAGATAAAGCGCAAATCGCGCGCCTCTCAACCTGCGTCTTGCAGGCCGAACGCGATGGGGATGCGCTGGCCAGCGCAATAGTGCAGAATGCGATCACCGAATTGGTGCTGGTAGTTAGAACGGTCGCCGCCAAACTTGATTTTACAGTTGAGCAAGCCTTGCCCTGGCATTGGGTGGAGGATTAGTGCTTAACGAGACCAGTTTTCGGACCCGCTTCCTCGATCAATTAGGCAAAATACAACCGGTAGGCCCGTTGGTCCACATTGAGCAGCCTGCCTTGAGCGCGGCCCGCACAGTGATTCATTTAACCGGCTTCCAGAATTAGATTCGTGTATAGACAAGGAAGAAACAAGCTATGCAACATCTTACCGATGGTCTGAGCCTTGAAGAACAGATCGGCCAGTTATTTGTGGTTGGATTTCCCGGCCCAACGGTGACCCCTGAGATCATTGAGCTGATCCAGCGTTATCACGTAGGCGGCATTGTGCTATTTAAGCGCAATCTGCAAAATATACAGCAGATTCAAGAGCTGACACAATCGCTGCAGCGGATAGCACGCGCGGCCGGCCAGCGCTATCCGCTCTTGATCAGTATCGATCAGGAAAATGGCATGGTGCGCCGCTTTGGCGATAGCACGACCGTTTTTCCGGGAAATATGACGCTGGGAGCAATCAATTCGACGGCATTGACGCGCGAGGTGGCTCAGGCCACGGGTCGTGAATTGAAGGCCCTGGGCATCAATATGAATCTGGCCCCGGTAGCGGATGTCAATAATAATCCGGCTAATCCGGTAATTGGTATCCGTTCATTTGGCGAAGATCCACAGCAGGTAGCCCAACACATAGCTGCAATGGTTCAGGGCTACCGCGATACTGGCGTGATTACCAGCCTGAAACACTTTCCTGGCCATGGCGATACCGCCGTCGATTCGCATCTGGCCCTCCCCAGCCTCCCTTATACACTCGAGCGCCTGGAGAGCCTGGAGCTCTTACCATTCTATGAAGGGATCAAAGCCGGGGCAGACAGCATTATGATAGGACACCTCTATCTGCCTGCATTGATGCCAGCTAATGAGATGCTGCCAGCGACGGTCTCGCCCGCCATTGTACGTGAGCTCTTGCGCCATAAACTGGACTATAAAGGACTGATCATTACTGATTGCATGGAGATGAATGCGGTTGCTGAAACCATTGGCGTTGAACGTGGCGCGCTCATGGCCCTGCAGGCGGGCAATGACCTGATATTGATTTCGCATCAGTACACACGCCAGAAAGGTGGCATAGAGGCCACCAGGCAAGCGCTGGAAACAGGTGAGCTGGCAGTACAGGATATTCAGGAAGCCTGTGAGCGTGTCTTAAAGCTGAAACAGCAACTGCTCTCATGGGATGACCTTCCGACAGCTGAACAGCTGGCAACGATTAGTCGGCCCGACCATCTTGAGTTACGTGATCGCGCCTATGCCCTCTCTACGACCGTGGTACGCGATGAACAACAGCTCCTACCGCTTGCTCTTAATCCAGATCAACGTGTGCTTGTAACTATCTTACAGCCATCCACCTATACCTTTGCAGCCGATAAAACAGAGGCCACCCAGTCATTTGTAACAGAACTGCGCAAACGACATGCGAATATAGAGAGTTTGACTATTACAGCACAAAATGTTGTAGAAACCATGCAAGGGATTGACCAGAAGGTTAGTGATTTTGCTATGATTATAGTAGTGACAGTGAATGCAAATCTGGATCGCTATCAAGGAGATTTTGTCCGACACTTGCTGCAATACGGAAAACCTGTCGTGGGACTGGCTGTTTATAATCCATACGATTTGCTGGCCATGCCTCAGCTGGAAACCTATCTGGTTACATATGAATGTACACCACCGGCATTGCTAGCGGCGGCGCGCGTGCTCTTTGGCGAGATTGTCGCCCAGGGGCAACTTCCTGTTAGTATCCCTGGCTTGTATGCTCTGACTTCGTAATCTACTGCTTAGATCATGCTAGATAGGACACACAAAATGCAAGTCACAACTGAACACATTCAGCATTATGACGCGAACCGCGATGCTGCGGACGTCTATGCGCTCTGGCAAGCTGCCCTCTCATCTGTATGGCCTCTGACTCAACCACGCTTGCAAAAAGTGCTTCATGGAACCGAACCGCAGCATTTTGTGGCCCGCATCAACGGCCAGATCGTTGGTTTTGTTGCCACATTCAAACGCTCCTATGGTGCAGAAAAAGTAGGGCAACTGGCCGCCCTGCTGATTCATCCAGATGCACATAGACAAGGGATTGGTAGCGCGCTACATGATGCGGCCCTGGATCATTTTCGCTCCAGTGGCCTGAAGTCGGTACGCCTGGGTAGCGTCAGTCCACGCTTCTGGTGCGGTGTACCCGATAATCTTCCTGCTGCCATGGCCTTCTTTCAAGCAAAGGGCTGGGATCTCTCCGCTACTGTCTATGATCTGGCACAGGATTTGACAGCATATCGGACCCCTGAACGCATCATTGAGCGTTTAAACACGGAAAAAATCACGATTACCAGTGCAAAGAGCCAGAATGTTACGGATGTGCTGACCTTTGAGGCTAAACATTTCGCTAACTGGCTCCCTCAGTATGAGCAATGTGCCGACCTTGGTGATTATCGTGACTTGCTGGTGGCACGGGATGAAGATGGTCGTATTCTGGGTACGCTGATTATGTACTCACCCCAATCACATCCTGAACGCACCGATATGATCTGGCAGGATCTACTGGGAGAGACCGCCGGGGCCATGGGAGCCGTGGGCGTCGCCGAAAGCGAACGAGGGCGCGGCATCGGCCTGGCCCTGGTGGCCGGCGCCTCAGAAGTGTTGAAAGAACGCGGTGTGAAGAACTGCTTCATCGACTGGGTTGAATTAACCGATTTTTATGCCAAAGTTGGCTACGACAAGTGGCGCGCCTATCATCCCTGCGTGCGCGACATTTAAGTTACTGGAAACGGCAAGAAAGCCAGTAAAAAAGCTGGAGACACATCCTTGTGCCTCCAGCCTCGGGACTTGAATTCCGATAAGAGCATTCAATCCCCTATCGGTAGAGACGGATAGAACTTAGCTTGTATCAAAGGATCACCAGCTAGCACTCGGCTATGGAGTCAGCCGTTCCGCCAGGTACTTCAAGCTGATGGGATAGCGATATTCGATGGCGGAATGGGTGCCATCAAATAGCTCAAAGGAGACCTCGTTCACGCCGAGCTGCTTCAACACTTTATAGAATGCCCTGGCTCCCAGGTCCAAAAAGTATTGGTCTCGATTGCCAGCATCGATATAGATGGCCTTCATGCTACGCAAAGCATCTGCATGTTGCGGGCCATGCGCACCGGGTCCCAGGCCAGCCAGCGTTCCCACACCTCTGGAATCAGTTCCCCGGTCTCTAAATCATAGGGCAAGTGTACAGTGCCATCCGGATCAGCTGAATAACAGGCGGCCATACACCAATCGTTCATAGGCGCTTCATCACCTGGTTGGGTGAATGGGATACGATTGCGGAAGCTTTCCCAGAATTTCTCGTAGGAACCTTCATAGCGGCTCTGCAAGGTACGAATAGAGTGGCGAAAATCTGGTAAATAGCACATCTCAAACAAAGCATCGCCAGCATGTGTAGCCAGTCCGCCCCATAGATCGGGACGCAACATAGGCGTGATCATCGCGCCATAACCACCACTCGATTTACCGGCGATCCCCGATGCTCACGAGCAGGCAGGGTACGATAATGGGCATCGATCCATGGCACAATCTCATTACAGAGATAGGTATGATATTTCCCGGTCGCTGGCGAATCCACAAACTGACTACCGCCATATGAGGTCCAGCAATCTACCCATACAATAATACAGGGGGGCGCCTCTTTACGCGTAAAGAGCTCATCGGCCAGTTCAGGAAAATTCTTGCGAAATGCCGAACGATTGCGCCACATATCCAGCTGGCCCGTCAGCCCCTGGATCATATATACCGAGGGGTAGCGCCGTTCTGGCTCCTCATCATAACCGGGCGGCAAATAAATCCATAATGGACGCTGATAGGGATCGTGTAATGGATTATCTTTGAGGACCTGGCTCTCAAACACTACTTCATCAAAACGCCCGCTCAACGGTGCGGACCATGGCAACATAATATTCTCCTCTCATAGGTGCGTCTGTCACCTGTCACTAATTTCGTTATTATCTGTTCGACGCATATCCCCTTAAGCATAACATCCTTGCCTTAGCTCTGACAAAAAACGGGTCGAGAGCAGGGCTTTTTCATGTTCCTCTTTGGCGCCTGCGGCGCCGGGTTGGGAGTGTGGAGTGTGTTTGGTGGGCGGGCCGTGGTCCGCCCACCAAACACACTCCACACATGAAAGAATGTCTATCTTCTCGCTTGCTCGTGATCTCTGGACGAACATCAAAGCTTATGTCTGTATCCGAAAACCGCCAGCCACTATTTGATGTGTGAGGTATGATGAAGGCTACCAACCATCTTTGAAAGGCAGATACAGATGAAAGAACTACGCTACGACACACTCGACTCCCCGATTGGAAAGGTTGTGCTGGTAGTTGATGGAGAGAGGCTATGCTCCTTAGACTATTCAGATTATGAACAACGTATGCTAACCCTGTTACGGAAGCGCTATGGAGAGGTCCAGTTGACACGCGTTGCAGATCCCTGTGGTTTTAGTAGTCAGCTCCGCTCATATTTCGCAGGCGACTACCATTGCCTGGATACAATTCCAGTGAATACGGGAGCACAACCTTTCAACAAAAGGTCTGGTTGGCCTTACGTACCATTCCAGCCGGGACCACAAAGACCTATGGACAGCTGGCTATGCAGCTGGGTAAACCAACAGCCTATCGCGCAGTTGGGGCGGCCAACACCCTTAATCCTGTCGCCATTGTACTGCCCTGCCACCGTGTCATTGGCGCCGACACCTCTCTAACAGGCTACGCCGGCGGCCTGCAACGCAAACACTGGCTCCTACAACACGAAACCAGAAAAATCTAAAAACATACGGCCCGCGCCAACAGCACTCATACTCTATTTCTTCTGTTGGCACAAACCGTACGCTCGGCGTACTGTTCTCGCCAATAGCGCTCATACTCTATTTGTGTGCTGCAAGCAGTGCGCCGAGCGCACTGCTTGCAGCACACAAATAGTTGCGGGCGCGCCAGCGCACGTCCGCACAGCAGCGATACACCTAACTATGAATACAAAAAAAGGCCATATCCATGTTAATGATGGATATGGCCTTTGATAGAGCGCATCATACTTATTGACGCAACCTTAGCGGCGCGTGGGCTTCCCTGTTTGTGGATCAAGGAAAAGATTGCGATCATCCCCATCGCGATGTGCTGAGAAGTCAAACATGTTTGACAAACTACCAGCGATCGAATCGAAAGATTGATCACCGATGCGACCCAGCTGCCAGTTGTCTTCGATAAATTTCAAGATCGAGGACTGGTCAGTAAGTGTGTTATCGACGAAGTTCTGTTTGGCATATGGTGAGATCACCAGCAAAGGCAGGCGTGGGCCATAGCCACAGCGACCAGTATAAGCACCAGCTTTAGGTGTGCCACACTGTCCAGCTCCGGTTAAGGCATCGTTAGGATCATTAGACTGGCTCAAGATTGGTCCCATGACATGGTCGTACCAGCCATCGGAGTCATCATAAGCGATAACGACTGCGGTATTTTTCCAGGTAGGCAGCTTCTGCAAGCGATTGATGGTATCCACCACAAAATGCTGCTCATCCAATGGATCGGAATAACCAGCATGGCCATCCTGGTAGGCAGCGGCCTTCAGGAAACTGACCTGAGGCATATGACCAGCATCAGTAGCAGCCCAGAAGTTCTGCAGATCATACTGATGGTTTGCCTGGTCAGTTTTACCAATCATCGCAGTGGAAGTTGGTGGCAAATGCTGTGGATTGGAAGTAGATTTGTAGTATTGGAATGGCTCGTGGTGAGGAATATAATCCTTTACAGCGGTACCACCAATATTGTTATGGGTCGTGCCACAAACTACTTGTCCATTAGCGCTAGAGGATGGTGCGAAACCGCCCTCAAACCAGCCCCAGGTAACGTTTTTCGCATTGAGCAGATCACCTACGTTGGTGCCAGACATGGCAATGGTTGTGCCTTTGGCAGAGCAAGCATCATAGGTTGGATCACCATCGTTCAGGAAAGTACCATTGGAGGTCACCGGGTAGCCAGGATAACCGAAGTCTGCTGGCGTTGCACCATGGGTCTGTCCAGAAACCAGGTTCAGAGCACCAGGGGTCGAAGGGCCAAAGGTGGTTCCAAAGGAGTTATCGCTCATGGCATAGTGCTGGGCGTAGTTCCATAAACCAGTGACGGTGTTGCCGTCGTAATAATCCATAACAATAGATTTATCTTTACAACTTCCACCACTTGCCGACTCCACAAATTTATCCATTAAACCGCGGTCAAAGGCCTTCTGCTCATCCGTGTAAGCATGATCCTGGTCACAGGTCAGAGCCTGTGAGCGATCCAGGCGCTGTGGGTTGGCCGCATTAGGATTGTTGGTAAGCAGACCACCCGTTAAACCATTCACTGTTGGCGTATTGTTTGCTGCCTTAAAAGTAGGCTCGCCAGCAGGATTGGTGGCATTAGGATATGTGCCAAAATAGTGATCAAAGGACACATTTTCTTGAAACAAAACAACCACATGCTTAATTGGTGTGGTTGTTTTTGCCTGTACAGCGGCATCCACAGGCGTGGGGCTCGAGGCCGCGTTAGCAGCAGCGACGCCACCCACCAGCACCGATCCTAGAGCCAGGATGGTAGCTGTTGTGCGCAAAAATTTAAACATTAATACATTATCCCCTTTTTTTAAATAGTATTACTTTATTCTATAGGGGCTCTACCAACAAGATGATAACATTCAATTATTAACTAAATGTAAATTCATGTTAATTTGTGCTTAAGTGTTCGCAATATTATATATTTATATATTTTATGTAACTTTTTTAGGCAATGCCTCTATTTTTGCTTCATTATGGTTGATTGAGGTGAGGTTTTGCGCCTGCGGCGCAAAACCTCAGGGTTGTGGTGGTGTGGATGGAAGCAGGCGGCCGCGGCCGCCTGCTTCCATCCACACGGGCAATTGAGGATAGGGGTACCTGCGGCCGCCTGCTTCCATCCACACGGGCAATTGAGGATAGGGGTACCTGCGGCCGCCTGCTTCCATCCACACGGGCAATTGAGGATAGGGGTACCTGCGGCCGCCTGCTTCCATCCACACGGGCAATTGAGGATAGGGGTACCTGCGGCCGCCTGCTTCCATCCACACGGGCAATTGAGGATAGGGGTACCTGCGGCCGCCTGCTTCCATCCACACGGGCAATTGAGGATAGGGGTACCTGCGGCCGCCTGCTTCCATCCACACGGGCAATTGAGGATAGGGGTACCTGCGGCCGCCTGCTTCCATCCACACGGGCAATTGAGGATAGGGGTACCTGCGGCCGCCTGCTTCCATCCACACGGGCAATTGAGGATAGGGGTACATATGGATATGGAGGCTGTTCACATACCCATATGCTGTTCTGCAATTATGCAGGGGTGGTTGGGGCCGCTACGTATGGGACCATCACGGGGCCTTCGGGGAGGATGGCGATGGTGGGTTGGGGCCCGTAGCGTTGAATGAGCTGGTCAAGGGTACCCTGCAGGTCTGGGGCGGGCAGTAGTTGGGCAGAGTGTACGACTTCATTGGGCAGACTGGAATGCAGATAGACATCAGCTTGAATCTGTACTAGAGCCTGCTTCTGAACCTGCCATTGATCGTGCATCTGGAAATCCGGCTGGTTGATCAATTCTAGTAGTGCAGCCGGATTGTCACGCATCTGTAATAAGGTTTTGAAGTTACCATGTTCGGGCAGGCCATCCCGGCACTCGGCGACGGCAATGATGGCTCCTCCCTGGCGTACAATCTGGGCTGCTGCCGTCATGCCTTTGACGCTCTGATAAAGATTCTGGTCGAGCGGATAGCCATTGTTGCTGGTAATCACAATATCAAAGGGTTTATCGACTGCTTGTGTGGCTGTGCGCGCAACCTCGGCACAACCGACATAATGGGCTCGAATATAGTCGCCAGCAAAAACTCCGGTGATATGCCTCTCCAGATCCAGCGTTACATTGACCAGGAATTCTGGTGGGCACAGTTTGACTGCATCTTGAATGCCCTGGTGAATGGGATTCCCTTCCAGCAAAGCCCAGGTCGAATGTTGATCTCCAATCAGGGGCGCGCTATGCAGGGCCTGGATGGTCTGGATACCGGCCAGGCCGGGAATAATCCCCTTTGGACCGCCAGAAAAACCAGCGAAAAAGTGGGGCTCAATAAAACCGGTGACGATCCGGAAGTCAGCTTCCAGATAGCGCCGATTCACCCAGATAGGGACACCAGATGCGCTGTCTCCCAGGGAGACTAATTCCTCCGGAGCAAAAGCATTGTGATTGACTATCTCAATGCTGTCTACAATCTCTTGACCCAGCATCCGGATCAACTCTTCACGTGTGTTGGCCCGGTGCGAGCCGGTACCATTGAGGATGACTATCTGGGAGCGGGGAATAAAAGATAGCTCTTCCAGCAGCCAGGGCACGATACGCTCGTTGGGAGTGGGGCGTGTAATATCCGAGATAACAATGGCCACATGATCATTTGAGCTCAACCGCTCTGATAGCGGAACGCTGGCAATCGGATGGCGCAATGCCTTGAGGAACGTTCCTCGCTCATCTTCCAACGGAGGAATGGGATGTGAATGTAACACTAGCGCCTGCTCTGGCACGGTAATGGTACGAGCAGCACTTCCATATGGAATCTGGACACGCATGAGCAATCCTCTTTTCAGCTATGCAAAGCCTATGAGCATACTTAACCGGCGAATTTATATTTGGCCAATCCCTTAACTTCAACCTTGACGCGAAAGAGATCACCCGACAGTGGATAAGCTGCTCTCTGATCCTCTTCTGGCAAGGCGGAGGTGATATACAATTCATCCAGATACTGGCCCCCAAAGGCCGGAGCGGTTGGACGCAATACTGGTAGCTGAATAACCTGGTCAACCTGGCCCTGCGGATCATAGCGCACCACTTTGGACCCATTCCAGTAAGCGCTCCAGATATAACCCTCGCTATCCACGGTCAGTCCATCCGGATCACCTTCTTCAGCTGGTGTTTCGACAAAAATACGGCGATTAGAGATAGTCCCAGTCTCAGCATCAAAATCATAGGCTACGATGGTATAAGTTGGTGAGTCAGTAAAATACATGGTTCGATTATCGGGACTCCAACCAATACCGTTAGAAACGCCAATATCGGTGATCATCGCATGTACAGAACCATCTGGATCTAACCGATAGAGCGTGCCACGCTCCTGCACATTCTCTCCATCAGCCATGGTACCAGCCCAGAAACGTCCACGGCAATCGACGGCACCATCATTGAAGCGCAGGTCAGGATTTTCTCCGAAAGGGCGAGCGATATAGGTAAGTTTCTTTTCCTCTTCATCCCACAGTGCAAAGCCTTTTTTAGTGGCCATGACCAGGCCACCAGAGGTTCGCAATGCCAGCACGCCAATCGGTACACCGACAGGAATAACATCGTGCTTATCTGACAGCGGGTCCAGTCGATGATAACAATCATTTTCAATGTCCACCCAGTAGAGGACCTGTTCATCTACACTCCAGACAGGTCCCTCCCCCAGTTTATTTCGACATGGTAATATATGCTCGACATTGCTCATGGTGCGACATCCTTTCAACCCCAACGCTGACACGAGATATAAAATCAATAAAATTAATAAAGTTAGCCGTGCTTAAGATATTCAGGCGAGCTCATTTGAATTATTGACATGCCTCACTATACTGGCGTGCCAGTGTGGTCAGTCCAGCCCAATCTTTGTTATTAACGATCTCTTTGCTAACAAGCTGGCTACCTACGGCTACAGTATAAGCACCAGCCTTTAAGAAAGCAGCACATGTCTGCAAATTAACGCCCCCGGTCGGGACCAGTTTGAGATCAGGCAATGGAGCCAGGACGTCTTTGAAATAAGTCGGTCCCAGTTGACTGGCTGGAAAGACTTTGACCAGGGAGGCACCAGCCTTCCATGCGGTCCAGATCTCGGTTGGGGTATAAGATCCACACACCACCGGGATAGCATGTTCTTTGCCCTTCTCAATCACATCCAGGGCCAGGATCGGTGTGACGAGGAATTGCGCACCGGCATCAATAGAGGCCTGCCCCATCGCTCCGTCCAGGACCGTACCAGCACCAACGATTAAGCGCTCGCCAAACTCGTGCCGCACCTTTGTAATGACCTCGTTGGCCTGCGCATTGGTCAACGTAAATTCAAGCGTGGTAATACCACCCTCTAGTAACGCGCCGCTGATCTCAAGCGCATCCTCAAGGTTATCTAAGCGTACAATAGCGATTGGCATACGAGGTTTAAGGGTTTTTATGCTTTGTTGTGACATAACAACAGTCCTTTTTTGTAGTTGTCTTCTGCAGTTAACTCATTATATCATGTACAAAAGTGTATCTAATCTGCTATGGGTTTGATGCTGGGCTTGGGGGAATAGAAGTAGATGTTAAAGGAAGGTGGCAGACTATGCCGGTAGATGTTGTTAGTTTCGGTGAAACGATGTTTCGCCTGACCACGACTGGTGGTAGCAGGCTTGAGATAGCACCAGCCTTGAATATTTATGTTGGTGGTAGCGAATCCAATACGCTGGCTAGTCTGGCCCGTCTCAATTATCGAGTCACATGGCTGTCAGGCTTGCCCGATAACCCAATGGGAAAACATGTGGAGACTGAGCTACGCAGTCATGGCATCGATACTGGCGCCATTAGCTGGGCGTCCGCGACTGCACGCCTGGGTACTTTTTACGTTGAGGAGGCACCGCTGCCACTTGGACTACAGGTCTACTATGATCGTGCCAATTCGGCCTGTGCCCTGATTGATCCTGAGGCGGTTGCATACAACATGGTAGATGAGGCACGCATGCTCCATCTTACGGGCATCACGCCGGCGCTCAGTGCCAACACACGGCAAGTTTTTCAGCGATTGCTGGAACGGGCTCAGGCCAGACAGGTACCACTCTCATTCGATGTCAATTACCGCGCCAAACTCTGGTCGCCAGGCGAAGCAACCAGACAGATTGAGCAGGCCTGCCAACAGGCGCGTATCCTCTTCTGTGCCAGCGCCGATGCCAGTGAGCTATGGGGCTTTCACGGGAACGCCGAGACAGTTTTACATCAGATGGCTGAGCGCTTTGGAATCGATAAGACGCTGGTATTAACTATGGGAAGTGAGGGGTCAGCCCAGCTAGACCATGGGAAATATGCCCAGGCAGCCATCTTCCCTACCGAGGGCAAGGCTCGCTTTGGTTCGGGGGATGCCTTTGATGCGGGTTATCTTTATGCATATCTGGGTGGGCCACTCTACCAGGATCTGGCAGCCCAACGCGGCAGCGCTGGTCTTACCCCCTCGAATTCGGCAACGCCCTGGCTACGCTTAAACGCTGCACCCCGGGCGACATCGCCATCTTTACCCCGTCCGACATTAAAGCCCTGATCCAAACAGAAACCAACAAACGCTTCCGCTAAAAGCACTTGTATCGCACCGGGCACAAAGCCTGGTGCGATACAAGTGCTTTTAATACTTCTTCATACATTTTTCGAGTAGTTAAAAAATAATATTAGCGATCCTGGCCGGTGGGGCGGATCAAGATCTCGTTGACATTGACACGCTCAGGCTGGGTTACAGCATAGACGATCGCAGCAGCAATATCTTCACTCTCTAAGGGGGTCAGCCCTTGCAACCACTCACCCTGCTGTTTTTTGGCATTCTCATCGGTAATATGGTCAGTCAATTCAGTCGCCACAGCCCCAGGCTCAATCACAGTCACACGGATATTATTTTTATAGCTCTCCTGCCTTAATGCCTCTGAAAACGCTACCACCCCCCATTTAGTGACATTATAGACGCCGCTACCAGCCCGCGCGACCCGGCCTGCCACGGATGAAATATTGACGATATGGCCTCTATTTTGTTCTTTCATAATAGGCAAAACAGCATGTGTGGTATACATCAGGCCCATGACGTTGATGGCTACCATACGGCGCCAGTCTTCAGTATTGGCACCATCGATCTGGCCCAGCAGCATCACACCAGCATTATTAACAAGGATATCGATACGGCCCAGCTTATTTTTGACATGTTTAACCATCTCTTTGACCTGCTGCTCGTCAGCGACATCTGCTACGATTGGCAAAGCCTGGCCACCAAGATCATGAATACGGTGAATAAGTTCCTGTAGGCGATCTCCACGTCGTGCCACCACAGCTACATGTGCTCCCTCGGCTGCCAACGAGAGGGCAGATGCTTCGCCAATACCTGATGATGCTCCGGTGATAAGGGCAACTTTACCCTGTAGTGAGTTTGCCATATATTATTGTAAACCTCTTCTGTACAGAATATATTCTCTAGCCTTTTAAATTCATCCATTGGATATATAGCTATAACACGAATAGAAGACGACAAAAGTTCACTGAGGGGATCAAATTAGGATACTTATCTCATTGGAACAGCTAGCTTTCTGTTATCTAGCAGATTCCAGTATGTTTTCGGCGTACAGATGAGGCAAACCTATGCTAGAATAAATATATGCTGAGAACAATTACCGCCACACGCTACGTGACCCCATTGCGAGAAGGAGGATCACTGCCAGCAATTGTAGAGGCCGATGACGATGGACTATATGTCCTGAAGTTTCGCGGCGCCGGTCAAGGCCTGAAAGCTCTGATTGCTGAACTGGTAGCAGGAGAAATAGCTCGCGCCCTGGGGCTTCCTGTCCCCGAAATTGTCTTTATGGAACTGGACCCGGTGTTGGGTCGTTCGGAACCTGATTTTGAGATTCAGGAGTTGCTGAAAGCAAGCGCGGGCCTGAACCTGGCGCTGGATTTTCTGCCGGGCGCCCTGGCCTTTGACGCCCTGGACACCGTCGATCTAGATCCACTGCTGGCCTCCTCTATCGTCTGGTTTGACGCCTTTGTGACCAATGTGGATCGCACACCCCGCAATACGAATATGCTCTGGTGGCATCGTCGTCTGATGTTGATTGATCATGGAGCCTCTCTCTATTTCCATCACGTCAACGCGGATTACATGGCACGTAGCCGCATCCCATTTACTACTATTAAAAGCCATGTCCTATTGCCGGTAGCAAGCAAGCTAGCGGAAGCTGATCAATCGGCAAGAAACCAGCTAGCAGCCGATCAGCTCAAAACGATTATCGATCTGATCCCAGAATCCTGGTTGGAACAGGATGCGACCTTTGCCACACCAACACTCCATCGACAAGCATATCTGAATTATCTGCTGGATCGCCTGGAGCATTCGTCAATCTTTGTAGAGGAGGCCCTGCGTGCCCGCGACCAGCTCATATGATTATGCCATCATCCGCATCGTGCCCGGCGTCGAGCGCGGTGAATGTATCAATGTAGGGGTGATTTTGTTCTGTCGCACTCGCCGCTTTCTAGGAGCCCGCATCCATCTGGATGAGGCTCGCATTAATGCGTTCGCACCTCACTTAGATTTAAAGGCGGTCCAGATTCAACTTGATCATCTACTACTTGTCTGCTCAGGCAAAGAGGGGAGCGGCCCCCTTGGTCAGCTTTCTCAATCTGAACGCTTCCACTGGCTGGTCTCGCCACGAAGCACAATTATTCAAACCTCGCCAGTCCATTCAGGACTCTGCCAGCAGCCTGAAAGCGCACTCGATAGCCTGCTACAAAAATTGGTGCTCTAAGCATCTCCAGCATGCACACGAGATTTCTTCCGGGCTTTTTACTGTTCGGCCAGAGAGAGCACTAACAAGCGATAAGGGATCCATTATTTCAGATGTGGAGTGTGTGTGCTCGGCGGCCGCAGCCTCCTCCCTCCTGCAAACATGGAGAGTACGAGCAAACGAGAAGATGCCCATTCTTTCAGGTGTGGAGTGTGTGGTGGGCGGCCGCAGCCGCCCATCACACACTCCACACGCCCAACCCGGCGCCGCAGGCGCCAAAGAGGAACATTAAAAAATCCTGAGATTTCTTTTGTCGATTTGGCATTGTCCTCTACTCTGCGATAAGCTATAGGGAAACGATGATGATAGGATGCAATTCCAGAAAGGACAATGAAATGCATTATCGTGCACTTGGACGCACAGGTTGGAATACCTCTGAGATTGGCTTTGGCTCCTGGGGTATCGGTGGCGATGCCTGGGGACAAACAGATGATACCACCGCATTGGCGGCTTTACATAAAGCGATCGATGAAGGTGTCAATTTTATTGATACTGCCGATGTCTATGGCGATGGCCATTCGGAACAGCTGGTGGCCCGGGTACGCAAGGAGCGCAGCGAGCCTTTGTTTATTGCCACCAAAGCTGGTCGCAGACTGAATCCGCATGTGGCCGCAGGCTATAACAATATTCAGAACCTAAGAGGCTTTGTGGAACGCAGCCTGCGCAACCTGGATGTTGAGGCATTGGATCTATTACAACTCCATTGTCCACCATCTGAGGTCTATGATATCCCAGAAGTCTTTGGCCATCTGGATACCCTGGTTCAAGAAGGAAAACTCCGCAACTACGGCGTCAGCGTTGAGAAGGTTGAAGAGGCACTTAAAGCTATTCAATATCCTAACGTGAAAACGGTACAGATTATCTTCAACATCTTCCGGCTCAAACCCGCTGAAGAATTCTTTGCCGCCGCTCGTGAGCGTAACGTTGGCATCATTGTGCGCGTCCCACTGGCCAGTGGTCTCTTGACCGGCAAATTCAAGGCAGATACGCAGTTTGGCCCCAATGATCATCGCAATTACAACCGTCACGGTGAATCCTTTGACCAGGGCGAAACATTCTCTGGCGTTGATTATGAGACTGGCCTGCAGGCAGTCGAGGAATTGCGCGACCTGGTTCCAGAAGGGACCACGCTAGCCCAATTCGCCTTGCGCTGGATTCTCATGTTCCCTGAGGTTTCGACCACTATTCCGGGAGCTAAAAATCCAGATCAGGCCCTCAGCAATACCCAGGCCTCAAATCTGGCTCCTCTGAGCGACGAGACAATGCGCCGCATCCAGGAGCTCTACGACAGCCGCATCCGTGCCCAGGTTCATTCTCGCTGGTAAACCAGTCATTGCTGCCATTAATGTTAGCTCATCAATGGCAGCACACTTTTCAGCTCCAGCTATCCGAAATGCAGCTCGATTCCACAATTAATCTAGCTATATGTCAAATCCGCATACTCGCTTTATATATGCAATCTTATTTCTACCAGATAGCCAAATCGTTCCAGTGACTACCGCTATAATTCATAGCCCGACTACACTATGGTACTATAAGAGATACTAAATGTCCTAATACTATGGACTATGAATTACTCTCCTGCTGTATAGTAGTAGGTAGCATGAGGTACGATAAGTATCAAAGGGTACTTAAACATAGAGGTAGAAGTACACCCACAGCGGCTTCACCAGGAACCGTGACAGGGAGGCAGAGACGCCCCGAGATGCATGTGCATCCTATACTTTTTCTGGACACATCGCATTTCCTTTGGTGCACCCCCTTTGTGGTAGACCTCTCAGTGTAGCAAGCCAACGCGCCACTGTTACCCATTTTTGCATTTCACCCACACTAATACGTGGGCATTTTCATTATTACTAGGTAGGGAAAACTGTCATGATAGATGACAAAATGCATGTGGCCCTGCTACCTATCGTTGAAGGTGAGCAGGTACAATCAGAGGCAATCAAGCTCATTGAGGAAAAAGAACAGGTTAATGCAACATCGATTACGCTTAAATGCGGGGATAGTTTTCTCCTCTTAGATGTGTGTGGTGACCTACTCTCGACACGCCAGGAAATGGGATTGTTCCGCCATGGGACGCGTTTCCTGCGTACATGTAATCTCTTTCTGGAAGGGAAAAAACTGGTTGCTCTTTCACATCAAACCTCGCAGATGAGCGACGCATGTCATATCGATCTCACCAATATGCCACTACAATTGACAGCAGATACACTCCTGGAACAGGGTGTGGTACATGTGGATCGCTTTATCGATTTAGAACAAGATTATCTTAAACAGACTTTTACTATTACCAATTTTCATACTACCGATCTCTCTCTTACATTGAGCCTGGCGGTGGGAGCCGATTATTGTGATATGTTTGAGGTACGCGGGACTGTACGTGAGCAGCGTGGTGTGCAGCAACCGGTCAAAATTGGTCAGAATGGTATGCAACTTAGCTACCAGGGACTCGACCAGGTAATGCGTTCTACGGCAATTCAGGCATCCCCTTCACCATCATCAGTGCAAGCAGACCAGTTGGACTGGAAATTACAACTCAAACGTGGTGAGCCGGTAGAGATTACCTTGCTATTACACCTGGATGAGTCGAGTCAGGAAAAATTAGCGACCGCTCAGGCCGCCACCCTGTGGCGCGAAACTGAGCATCCCACCATCGAGACCGATCATCCTTTCTTTAACCGCTTGCTGGAGCGTGGCATCCAGGACCTTATGATGCTGAGCACGATGACGCCTTATGGCTATTATCCTTATGCAGGTATCCCCTGGTTCAATTGTCCTTTTGGACGCGATGGTCTGATTGCGGCCCTGGAATTCCTACCATTGTATCCACAGGTGGCTCGCGGCACCCTGGCCCTGCTGGCTGCCTATCAGGGTACCAAAATCGATGCATTTACAGATGAAGAACCTGGTAAAATTCTGCATGAATTCAGAAAAGGTGAGATGGCCGCTTGCCGTGAGATTCCCTATATTCCTTACTATGGAACGATTGATGCGACCCCACTATTCTTAATTTTGTTTGAAGCCTATATGCGCTGGACCAATGATACGGTCTTTTTAGATCAGCACTGGTCTAACATCCAGGCGGCAATCGACTGGATGACCAACTATGGGGACCGCGATGGAGATTCGTTCCTGGAATATCGCCGTGCGGCCAAAACAGGCCTGGGCAATCAGTGTTGGAAAGATGCCTGGGATAGTATGTCGCATAGCGATGGACGGCTTGCCGATGCACCGCTGGCGGTATGTGAGGTCCAGGGCTACGCCTATGCCGCTTACCGCGCAGGGAGCTATCTGGCGCGCCGCACCAATCGGCAAGAAATGTCCCAGGATTGGGACCAAAAGGCCGAGACATTGCAGAAAAACTTCCTGGAACACTATTGGTGGGAAGCCGAACAGAGTCTCTATATGGCACTGGCCGAAAATAAAGAGCCATGCGCTGTGGTATCCTCGAATGCTGGACAGTGTCTCTGGAGTGGTATTCTGCCTGATGATAAAGCCCGACAGGTCATTGAGCGCCCTGATGCGCAAGGATATGTTTAGTGGCTGGGGTATGCGTACCCTCTCAACCCAGGCCGCCCGCTATAATCCTTTGAGCTATCACAATGGCTCGGTCTGGCCCCATGATACGGCCCTGGTTGGTACCGGTTTTGCTCTTTATGATGGTAAAGAGGAAGCAGGCCAGTTGCTTAAGAGCCTCTTCGATGCCAGCCAGCATTTCGCTGACGCCCGACTGCCTGAGCTCTATTGCGGTTTTGAGCGCCGCGAAGGCTATGGCCCGACCCGTTATCCGGTCTCTTGTTCACCTCAGGCCTGGGCCGCTGGCGCACCTGTTGCCCTGCTCTTCTCTTTGCTAGGCTTGCATCCCAATGCCGCTGAGAGCCGCCTGACCATACATCAGCCGACCCTACCAGACTGGCTTACCAGCCTGGAGATCAATGGCCTCTCTGTAGGCTCACAACGCCTGCATCTACGTTTCAATCGCCAGGGTAGCCAGACCGATGTCTCTATCGGCCGCGATAACTCCGTCGATGTGCGCGTTCTTTACTAATATCCATCACCACCGCATCTGAGGGATAGTCAGGAGTGGTGCATATTTCAATTATATGCACCACTCCTGACTATCCCCCCTCTCTCTTTTCTTTAGTGCAAAAAAGTGCTCCTCCTCTCTCTTTTCTTTAGTGCAAAAAAAGTGCGCGCTGCGCACTTTTTTTGCACTAAAGAAAAATCGAGTGCGAATGCACCCGCCCGCCTCTATGCTCGGAGGCTCCATTGACAAACTTCAGCTAGATCAGACATAGTAAGCAAGAATAGTCAGTATTCATCAGCCTATATACATGCATATAAACTAGAAGATGGAGAAGATGCGATGGTATCAAAGGATATCTCCCACGTGCTCAGTCAACATCCCCTTGGATTGGTATTTGATATAGATGGTACATTAAGCCCGATTGCCCCGACACCCGATGAGGCACATCTCTACCCGGAGGCCGCACATTATTTACAGCAAGCCAGCCAGTTTGCGCATGCCGGCATCATTACCGGCCGAGCCGTAGCAGATGGGGCGCGCATAGTCAATGTAGAGGGGTTAACTTATATAGGGACCCATGGGCTGGAATGGTGCGACGGATTACCAGGCACACACAAAATAGAGCTGATTCCAGAGGCGGAACCATATATACAACCAGGTAAGGAGCTGCTGGACCTGGCCGAAAAAGTACTGGTACCTCAGATACCAGGCTTGATTGTGCAACGCAAAAGTATCGGTGGAACGCTACATTATCGTCTCGCCCCAGATCCAGAGCAGGCTCGTGAAATAATCCTTGAGGCGCTAAAAGAGCCTGCTGCCAGATTGCATATGCATATCGACGAAGGCAAACGAGCGGTTGAAATACTTGCACCGCTCACAATAAATAAAGGGAAAGCGCTCCGTCGCTTCGTCGAACACTTTGCCTTACAGGGAGTCATCTTCGCTGGTGACGATCGAACAGATCTGCACGGTATGATAGAAATTGAACGACTACGCCAGGACGGCTATGCCACCCACGGAATTGTGGTCCAACATCCAGATACACCGCCAGCGCTCCTCGAACATGCGGACACCATTGTCCAGGGGTTGAGGCGATGGTGGAGCTATTGAAAAAAATAACCATCGACATCAGTAGCCAGAAGGCTTAGAACTCTCATACGGAGGCAATCGTAGGGGTACCATTCAGGTACCTCTACAGTTGCATCGCTATACATCAGTTTTAGCAAGCACTGCTATTATCAGTGACACACACTAGGCCATATTGGCAACGATGGGTGTGCCTGAGGTAGGATCGATATTTGATGATACAACAGGTGTTGGTGCGGTGCTTGAAAAGACGCGCTCCAACAACTCATTGATATCAGAAATCTGTCGAGCCATCCATACGTTTAGATCACTGCGTTCAACCGCCTGGCGGGCCAGGGTTGCCTTCAAATGTCTCTCTTCAGCTGGCAAAGTCAAAGCCTGATATAAAGCCTGAGAGGTTTCGAAGATATCGGTTGGAGAGGTAGGAATAGAACCCTTGGCCAGTTGCTGAAATGCTCCAGCAGTACGTGATAAGACCAGCACCCCATCACTCTGATTGACAGCCGGACCTTCCTTAGCAACCAGGTTCATGCCGTCGATGATCGGATTAACGAGCAGCACATCATAATACTGCATCGCGGCCAATGCTCTTACACGGTCATTACCAAAGAATGCCTGGATGGGCGTCCATTCTTCCGTACCATATTTATTGTTGATCTCCTCAATTATCGCACGCACATCTCCGTCGAAACGGCGATAAGTGGGGAGGGTCTGGCGCGAGGGCACCAGGAAGGCGAGGAAAGTAACTTTCCCATGTAGTTCTGGATGTTTCTCAAGCACATCTTCATAGGCTTGAAAGCCGCGTACAATGTTTTTGGTTGGCTCAACACGATCAACCCGCATAATGGTGTAGTCACAAAGTAATTTCTTCATTTGCTCGGCCGCCCGGCGTCCAGCAGCACTGTTGACCACACGGCGCTCTTCCGAGACCGAAATTGAGATAGGATATGACCTCGTCTGGGTACGATGCCCCTGCCACCAGATCGCTCCTTCCTCGAAGTCCACTACCGCCCCATCTAAGAGGGTGCGAGCCCCTTCCAGGAAGTTGCGCGCATCGCGCTCGGTCTGAAAACCGATGATATCGTTACCAACCAGACCACTGTAAATGGCCTGGGCAATATTGCTGGGTAAGAAATGCCAGCAGCGCACGTCCGGCCAGGGGATATGGATGAACTGCTGCATAATAATGGTTGGGTGCCGCTGGCGAATCATCAGTGGCGCCAGATAGAGATGATAGTCCTGCAACATCACGACAGGCACGGTATCTTCACTCTCGATCTCGACACAGACAGCATCAGCGATAGCCTGGTTGGCCACGGTATACCCGTTCTGCCAGGCATCCTGTAGCTGGTCTGCTGAAGCGGAATCCTGCGTAGGATCATACATATAGTGTTGCAGAAACCAGAGCAGCTCATTACTGATTTTTTCATAGTGTTTACGGTATGCTTCTTTAGATACAGAAACATAGCGCAGTTGCATTTTTTGACCAGGGATAGGCGATTGTAGAATGCCATTATTCTCTTGCTGGGCTTTCTTCACAGCCAGGCGGTCCCCATCAGTCATGGTCATTGCAACCCACGAGACCTCCATACGGTTACCGGCATCAATCAATGCCGTCACCATACCGCCAGCACCGCGCCTCGCTTTAAGCGTCTTATCTTGCTTGAGCTGAAATTCAACTGGACCTCGGTTTGAAGCAATGATCAGACGTTGAGCGTGCGATAACTGCGGAGGAGGGACCTTTGTCGTCTTCCGCGTGGGCATGGGTATATCCTTTCTAACAGGTGTTTACTGTTCTTGTCTTCGGTACCGTGTATCGATTGGCTCAAAAGTCCATCGCTTCTTTTAGAGGTCTGTACCTCTCTCTGACACGGTTTGACCTACTAACAAACCTAATCATGCATGACGGAGCTATGCAAGTCCCCAAGAATAATGTTACCATACAATAAAGCAGAATGCCTAGGCTCTGCTTGTGATGGCCTTCTAACAGATTTATGGAGACAACACCTGAAGTCTCTTTTGTGATCTAACTGCTCCCAGGCTTTATTTACCTCATGGCAGCGTTGAGTTCTCACACATGACACGAATGATAGGCAGTTAATCGACTCAATTTTTGTTGCATGTTTGTGCGTTTTGATTTCCTTACTCTAAATAAGACGCATTTCATCCACAAAAAATTGCTCGTCACGGTTATCCTCATTTAGACAAGATGAGACAATAGTCCCACCTATATCAAGACTCGACGAAGTACTCGTTTTGATTAATGAAAAGCGATCAGGATGTTGGTTTACCTTATCTCCGGCTGCCTGATATTCTCAATTGTCGCTATTCATGTCGTATATACTTATTTACTGGTAACCCTTTATCAGATACTATATAGATATAACCCATAACTACTATCCGTTGAGTAAAACTTTGCGGTGCTATGGGGCATCATGCTAGAATTGCCCTGCGAGAAGCAGAGAGAATTACGTGTTTTACCTGACCCGTGGCACTATTGAGAGGAGCGCAAATTTGGAAGAGACGACCGGTAGGAAATGGTTTTGGCGTATACTGGATTTCATCAATCCGTTGCGCGATCCCAGCCTCACTGTCGCAGCCGTACTAACTTTTATTGAGGAGGCGGGACAGCAAAACCCATGGTATATCATTATTGTTATAGCGCTCGTCAACTGGTTAGCGGTGCGTGGTATTGTCTGGCTGGTAGTAAATTTTACATTTGCAAGCGTTTTTATTGGCCGCCGCGTCTGGTGGTCTATACAACATCCACACCTCGCCTGGCGCATCCTTGATGCGGTCGGGCATGAGGAAATTGTCATTGGTGGAAACTCTGGCATGAGCGATAGTATTATGCTACAAGATGGCACGACCATTATGAGCCCTTTGTTGGGTGCGAATGGAATTCATGTCATCGGCGAATTGCCAGCTGGTACTGAGCTGCCTATGCTAGGTATGCCCGGTGGCCAGATGCCAGGCGAAGGTATGCAGCCATTTAATGGCTCAGGATTCTTTCCTGGAGCACATGATTTCTCTCCCAATGGCTTCGCAGGTCAACCCGCGATGAATTATCAGCCCGGGGCAAATAACACTTATAATAACGAATTCGTAAGTACTCAGAGTACCGATGGTTTGCCACAAAGCTTTTCACAACGACCCTCACAAGAGGAGGAACAGTTGCGTCAACAAGTGGCTGCTTTCAACCGTTTATTAGAGGACTGGATTCAATTCACCGAAGAGAAATGGCGTACCATTAGTGATAGCCAGCTAGGCTGGAAGCCACTACGTGGTCGCTGGGGCAACTGGGATGATATCTTCCAGGACGCCTATGCAGCTAAAACCTCCGATCCGATGGCGGAGGCGGCTCAATTGGCTGGTGAAGCTACTGCCCGTCGCTATGAGACGTCAAAGGAAAAAGGTTCGGCAGCATCTGCTGTCGCCTGCTTTATGCGCGATATGATGACTTTACGTCGGGGCTTAGATATGATCCAACAAACAACAGAGCAACGCCCGGAGACTCCGAAAGGGCAACCTTCGGTTCAGTCTTCCCGGCAGTTCGGTGGAACGAACAGTGGCTCGCTCATGAATGGTTCGACTGGCAATACTGCGGCTCGGAGCTCACTTATTCGTCGACCTGCACAGATTTTTGTGGACGCCGACTCTAAAAAATAGGACAAACCATGTATACGTATTCCCCTCGTCCTGTTCACGTGCGCCCAGAATTGGACCGAATGGCTGAATATATACCTGGTGAGTCTCAGGAAACATTCAGTGCACGTACAGGAATACCAGTCGATCAGTTAATTAAACTGAACGCAAACGAGAGTCCATATGGACCCGCACCCCAGGTGGTGGCCGCTTTAGGCAATCACTTTGCTTACAATAATTATCCCGATACAGACTCGCGCGCTCTAAAAGAGGCGCTCGCTGAGTATACGGGTGTTGATAGCCGTCATATCGTGGTAAGCCACGGTAGCAATGAGCTGATTAATCTGCTCTGGCATATCTTTCTTTCCGTTGGTGACAACATTATCTGTTGTCCACCAACGTTCTCTCTGTATACGTTCATCACGACATTCTGTGGTGCGTATGTGTTAGAGGTGCCACGCACAGATGATTATGAGGTGGATGTTGAGGCCATTATTAAGGCCCTGACCCCTGAAACCAAAATGATCGTCCTTTGCTCACCGAATAATCCAACGGGCAACCCTGTCAGCGAACAGGATATTCTGGCTTTGCTGGATACTGGTCGCATTGTGATGGTCGATGAAGCCTATACCGAGTTCTCGGATAATCCTGGTGGCCTGGCCCATCTGGTACCTCAGTATCGCAATCTGGTCGTGATGCGAACATTTAGCAAATGGGCTGGCCTGGCCGGTCTGCGCATTGGCTACGGCATCTTCCCAGAGTGGATTGTTTCGTATATGCGCCGCGCCCAATGCCCATTTGAGGTCAATATGGCCGGTCATATCGCGGCCATCGAAACACTTAAAAATTTGGATTATACCCTTGACAAGGTACGCTTGCTAAAAGAGGAACGGGAGCGCCTGTTCCAGATGCTGGCTAAACGTCCGTATCTGCGCCCCTTGCCTTCACAGGGAAATTTCATCTTAACCGAGGTAGATGTGGAAGAAGTGCGGATGGAACGCATTAAACATGCCGTTGAATCACGTGGCGTTATGCTTCGCTATTTCAATCATCCCTACTTGAGCAATTTTGTCCGCCTGACCGTGGGACGCCCCGAACATACAGACCTCATTGCCTGTGCCTTAGACAACATTGATGAACATGTATAAAAACACTTATAGATAGAAATCAAACCCTATCATCATCCATAGAAGAAGAGATAATCTGCACGGCATAGCTGTGCAGATTATCTCTTCTTCTATGGATTTAATACCCTTGCTCAACTCCCTCTCTGCGATGTACAATAGCCGCGCAAGGATGTGCAGAAAAGTGCACATATATGGTTTTGTGGAGGAAATTACTATTTATGCCATACAATACAGACGATCTGACGACTATTGAGGCTGTCACTGCCCGTGAAATCCTCGATTCACGTGGTAATCCAACCGTGCAGGTTGAGGTACTTTTGATGGGTGGCGCACAGGGCACTGCAGCGGTGCCGTCAGGCGCATCAACCGGTGCCCACGAGGCCGTTGAGCTACGCGATGGCGATAAGAGTCGCTATGGCGGCAAAGGGGTCCTGAAGGCGGTAGCTAATGTTCAGGATACGATCGGGGATGCCCTGGTTGGATTGGATGCCACAGACCAGGCAACAATCGATGATGTGATGATTTCATTGGATGGGACTCCTAATAAGGCGAATTTAGGGGCTAACGCGATTCTGGGCGCTTCTCTGGCGGTGGCCAAGGCGGCTGCACAGGCACAGCAGCAGCCGCTCTATCGCTATCTAGGCGGCGTTTCAGCACGTACCTTGCCTGTACCAATGATGAATATCCTCAATGGTGGCAAACACGCCGATAATTCGACCGACTTCCAGGAATATATGGTGCTCCCCATTGGCGCGTCTTCTTTCCATGAGGCTTTACGCATGGGTGCTGAGGTTTATCAGGCACTTAAAAAGGTACTGCATGATAAAAAGTTGAATACAAATGTCGGCGATGAGGGTGGCTTCGCGCCTTCCCTGGGCAATAATCGCGCCGCATTAGAAGTACTGGTAGCCGCTATTGAGACCGCTGGCTATAAACCAGGTAAAGATATTTATCTGGGTATGGATGCCGCTGCTACCGAACTGTACGAACATGGCAAATATTCCCTGGCTCGCGAAGGTCGTACCTTATCCTCTAAAGAGATGGTGGACCTCTATGAGCAGTGGATCAATGAGTATCCTCTGGTAACCATTGAAGATGGCCTGGCTGAAGATGACTGGGAGGGCTGGTCCCTGTTCCGTCAGCGCGTCGGCAATCGGGTTCAGATCGTTGGTGATGATCTGTTTGTCACTAATACCGAACGCTTGAAACGTGGTATAAAAGAGCAGTCCGCCAATTCAATCTTGATCAAGTTAAATCAGATTGGTAGCCTGACCGAGACCCTGGATGCGATTGAGATGGCTAAACGGGCACAGTTTACCGCTGTCGTTTCACATCGTTCTGGTGAAACTGAGGATACAACCATTGCTGACCTAGTAGTGGCCACCAATGCCGGTCAGATTAAAACTGGAGCACCTGCACGCAGTGAGCGCGTCGCCAAATATAATCGTTTGTTAGTGATTGAAGATGAACTGGGTGCTGAGACAGCTCGCTATGCTGGTTATAGCGCCTTTTATAATGTTCCTGAGCTCTATGCTAAAGCCTAGTATCGTGAACATTGTGTCCAACGTACAGAGTACTCTTTCTAAAAAGAGGCTCTGTACGCTACGCTTCAGATGCGCTATAGTATTAGGGGGCATATGGGCAACCACAGGTGGACGAGGGCAGATATAGCAGTTATCGCATGACCATCCATGGCCTTCGATCTATCCTCGCCCGTCTGTGATCGCCCGCTCACGATGAACGCAACTAAAGAGAGGATTTATGGCAAGCAATACATCTGACGTTCTGGGTACACGCGAACGACGCTCGGGACGTTCTGTTCACTATAACATCAGCTACCTGCTACAGGGTGCAGAATATGGCACAGATGGCGCGATCGTGCTTCTGCATGATATCCCGGCGGGGGCTTTTACCTGGGAAAGCATTATGGGCCAGCTCGCCGGATTACAGCGCGCAGTCTATGCCTTCGATATGCTCGGCTTCGGTCAGTCGGAACACCCCTGGCCCGCCGATACATCTGTCTGGGGACAGGCAGACGTGCTGACTTATTTGATTAAAGATCTCCAGCTTACCAATATTGTGCTGGTCGGTCATGGTCTGGGCGGTGGTGTTGCTCAGGTACTGGCAACGCGCCTGTTACGCGCTCAGACACAGGCACTGGTACTGGTCGATACGAACTGCTACTTGCATACGTTCGCGGAAAACTGGCCATTGACAGAGATGGAGAAGCGCCGCGATTTCGATGCTCCCCACAATACTGATTTAGCGGATTTGATTAAAGATCTGAGTGAGACCTTACCCCGTGCCACTGTTAACCCCAGGGCCTTTGCTGAGGTCATCAAGGATTATATTGAGCCCTGGAATAACAAGCTCGGAAAAGAAGTCCTCTTCCAGCAGGTGCGCAATCTTATTCCTTACTACCTGAACTCGGTCTCCAGCGACCTGCGCACATTAGGCAAGCCAACCCTGATTATCTGGGGTGAGAAAGATGAGCAGACGCCACTGTCATATGCTGAGCGCCTCCATCGCGAAATTCCACAGTCCCAACTGGTTGTGCTCCCCAATGCAGGCCACCTTTCCTTGTTTGATGCTCCCGACGGGGTTGCGAATGCCCTGGTCGACTTTGTAAAAAATATCTAACACCAGATCAACAAGCAAGCCCCCGCTTTTGGCCAAAAGTGGGGGCTTGCTTTCCATCCCTCTTTTCTATCTTTAAGGCAGCCCCATAAGTATATTCTTGTATCATTATGCTTGCATTACTCGCTGCAAATCAGTATAATGAACAACGTATATGAAAGGGTTTTGAAGGGATTGTAGAGGGGGATTATATACATGCCACGTCTGAAGAAAGTATCACTGATTAAAGCGACCGCTAGCACGAGCGGGCAACAGCTACCACAGATACCAGTCACTACTGATATGCTACCACCATCATTGCTCGCTCCCGTGACCGGTGAGCTTGAGTCACCAGATATATATCCGCTTTTTAGTACACTACCGACCACGGATAAGGGGATTCCCAATGTACAGCTTGAGCATGTGCGGAAGGTGCTAGCACAAACATGTCCACAGCCAGTGCCCATCACAACACATCAGCCACCAGCATCTCGCTGGCAGACACTCTTCGCAGGCAAACCAATCGCCCTTGCCGGCAATACACTCCTGCTAGGCTTTATCAGCTATTTGCTCTTCCGGCATCAACGTGCTTATCTCTTTCTATCCTGGTATATGCTCCTCTTGCTCTGGTCGTATCTGACCTTTAAACCGGTGCGCCTGCTCTTTGCGCAGGGGATACAGGGACTGCGCCTGCTCAGGCAGCAACCCGCCCCATCTGCCGAGCCGGCCTCAAAAACCTATCGCTCCGAATATATGCGTCAGTTGCAGGGCGATACAGCCGCTTATATGCAAGCCCTACGCGGCTTGCACAACAAAGAAAAACGCTAACAGAGGCGCTGCTGATCATTTCTTCTAACTATTTCTGGACCACTGCAGCATTTTCATGTTACACTTGTATAACTATAGCAGTATCTCATTATTCTCTGAAGAAACCAGCCATTGAGATAGCAATGAATGCTCAAAGCTTCTTGTGATGCAAGAGGCTTTTTGGCTCATATAACCAAGATTGGAGCTATGGGAATGGGAAATGAGGCTTTTGTTCCGTCATTGGCCACCGTTCGACAATATGCGGAACAGATTCGTGCCAATGTTGCGCGAGTAATTATAGGCAAACTTGATGTTATCGATCTTTTATTGGTGGCGCTCTTAAGCGATGGCCATGTTTTGCTGGAAGATGTACCAGGCATGGGTAAAACAGTGTTGGCCAAGGCGCTGGCCCGTTCGTTGGGCGCAACTTTTCAGCGCGTCCAGGGCACACCAGATCTGCTCCCGACCGATATCATTGGCGTTAGCTACTATGATCAAAAACAGAATGAGTTTGTCTTCCGCAATGGTCCGCTTTTCGCCCAGATTCTCCTGGTCGATGAGATCAATCGTACTACTCCACGTACCCAGTCGGCACTACTGGAGGCAATGGCCGAGAGACAAGTCACAGTCGAGCGTGAGAGCAAACAACTGCCACGCCCTTTCCTGGTGCTGGCAACGCAGAATCCAGTCGAACTTGAGGGTACCTTCCCGCTGCCTGAGGCTCAGCTCGATCGCTTCCTTTTACGGGTGCAGATGGGCTATCCAGAGGAACAGGAAGAGCAGGAGATCCTGCATCGCTTTAAATTAAACGAGCCACTGGATACGTTGCAGCCGGTAGTGAGTGCGGACGAATTTGTGGCTTTGCAGCGTGCGATCCGCGGGGTCCAATGGCAGCCAGAGGTTGAGCGCTATTTACTGGCCATTGTGCGTGCGACACGCCAGCACGATGCCATTCAATTGGGCGTTAGTCCCCGGGGCACACTGGCACTGTATCGAGCTTGCGAAGCTTACGCTGCTATCCAGGGACGTGACTTTGTACAGCCAGATGATATCAAGTATCTGGCGCCCTTTGTCTTAGGTCACCGCATCTTGACGACCAATCGCAATCGCATGCGTGGCCGGCGTAGCCAGGAAATCATTATGGAGATTGTTCAGGCGATCGAGGTCCCGGTTGAGACTATCGCGTCACCGCCAGCTACAAGGTAGTTTTTCATGAGCATAGAGGAAGAGACACGTCTACAAGCAGATGAATCGACCAACCAGTTGCTCAAAAAGCGGCGGCCCTGGTATTACCTGGCACTGGGCTTAATTGGCCTCAGTGTGATTACGCGCCAGCCGTTAATGGTGTTGGCCGCTATTTTTACCTTCCTGGTAGGTTTTGTCCCAGAGATCTGGTATCGCTATTCATTAAAGCATCTCTTGCTGCGTCAGAAGGTTGATCACCAGCACCTCTTCTTTGGAGAACAGGTTACACTGTCTGTTACAGTTGAGAATCGCAAATTTCTACCACTTCCCTGGCTGCAACTGGAAAATTCGATCTCGCCTCCCTTGACCGTAGCAGGCACACGCAGTAGCCGATTACAGACAATCAAGCGTGATACCTTGATCAGCACCTGGCTGCTCTGGTCATATCAGCGTGTCACACGCCGCTATCGAATGCGCTGCCAGGCGCGCGGCTTTCATCTCTTTGGTCCTATTCACCTGAACTGTAGCGATCCCTTTGGCTGGCTGGAGCGTGAGATTGTCTTGCCAGTCAATGAAACGTTACTGGTCTATCCATTGCTGGCTCCCCTTGAGAGTCTGGGGCTTCCTTCGGTATTTCCAATGGGCGAATATGTGGGTTCACGTCAGTTGTTGGAAGATCCGCTCTGGTTTGCTGGCAACCGCGAATACCAATTGGGAGATGATCCACGCCGTATCGATTGGAAGGCAACAGCTCGCGTGGGTGAACTACGTAGCAAGATTTATGAATCGACTACCGAACGTCGTCTATTGATCCTGCTCGATACCTGGACCTACTCAAATATACAAAAGGGGATGGATGAAGAGTTGCAGGAATATTGCATCTCTGCCGCCGCTTCTCTGGCCACCTGGGGATTGGATGAAGGCTATATGGTTGGTATATTGACCAATAGCTCGATGATTACAGCCGACCATACAAACAGTACAGATGTGAATACCGATCAGGTACTCGATGAGGAGGCTGCGCGCAAATCTAATGCCACTACCATCTCCCCGCCGGGTGTCAGCATTCCCTTTGCCCGCGACTATACGCAGTACGAACAGGTTTTAAGTACCCTGGCCCGGCTGGTTCCTACGTATAATACCCCGATTGAACGTATGATTGAATTGGAAGACAATATGTTCCAGCAAGGTACCACCATCTTATTGATCAGTCCAGTCAATACGCTGAGTGCTAATACTATCAGCTACCTGCAGGAACGGCGGCGCCACGGTACGGCTGTCGCCATCGTCCTGGCTGGCGATCTGGAAGCGGGAAAAGAAATTCCTGATACCGAAAATCTAGTTACCTATAGCATTGGAGGAAAGGAGCAATGGCATGAGCTTATCCAGGCCATCGGCGACGGAGGGAACACAACCGTCGGTACCAGCGCGCGTAGCCTCCAATTGGATTGAATTTTTTGCGGTTCCCATAGCTTCAGCACTAATGGAAGCCCAACCCATCTACCTGGTATTACAGCTATTTTTTACACGCTTAACATTGAGCATTAATTATCTCGATGTTGGTAGCATCACCCTCCTCTTGTTACTGTTCCATTGGTGGGCTATCTGGGGCTATTATCGACGTGAACGGCGTGGTGAACAACTGGATTTTCAAGTTGGGATGCATGTTACCTGGTTCGATGTGTTGGGTATAGCTCTGGGACTACTGATCCTGGCTCTGAGCCGCTATTATGCGCTTGGGGATACATTAACGGTAATCATGATAATTATCCTGACCGGCTGGGCCTGGAAAAGAGGCGTTGATCGGGCCAGAGCTGGCTTCAGTGAAGATCAATTAATCCTCTTCTTCAAACTTGGTCTGGGCGCCATCATGGTTGTGTTGCTCTTTTCTCTGCTGGGAGATATTGGCTCAACCTATAGCTTGAATGATGAATTGCTCAGAGATCTTCCCATCTTCTTTCTCTCGGGCTTTGTAGCGCTCTCCTTTACCCGCATCGGGGCGGCCCGCAGAGAACAGGCCAAACATCCACAGGCAGCTATTCAAGAAGGTACAAACAGGTGGGTGGTCGCCCTGACAATTACCTGGTTTGTCCTGATTGCATTGTGCGTCGTCCTGGAAATCCTACCTAATGATGTATTGATCATGCTACTGAGTCCCCTCTGGTCATTGATCGGATGGCTGGCTCAACTGCTCCTGCTTGTGATCAATTGGATTATCTATGGGTTTTTCTTTCTTTTAAACTGGTTATTGAGCGGCTTCCCACACCTGCTGGGTGGCGCGCTTACGCCACAACAAGCAGCCAAACAAACATCCAGTGCCCACAACATACTCACTAACAAACACCAACCACCAGCATCGCCAACTACTATGTTGATCTTGCGCCTCCTTGTCATTGCTATCGCAGTAGCGATCTTGATCACAATCGTACTGGTTGTCAGAAATAAACAGAAAAACACCCCGGAAAATACATTGCTGGAAGAAGAGGAGGTGCGTGAGGGGTTAGACATGCAACAGATTCGCAAGGAGCGGCGGCAAGAACGGCGGCGTCAATTGTCAGGCACTAAACTGGCCCCGTTAGAGCCCGATTCGGTACGAGTACGCTATCGCTCATTTTTGCAATCCATGGCCGAAAAGGGAGGCGATTTCGCTCACCGCAACAATGAGACGCCTGGCGAGTATCAAAAACGCCTGTTATTGCTGGCCGAACATAAATTGCCTGCCAATACTGCCGAAACTCCATCTGATCCCGCCATCCTGAATGAATTCACCCATGCCTATGCTCGGGAACGCTACGGAGGGCAAAAACCGCTCGACGAGCAGCAAAGCTACTTACGCCAGTGGGTCCCCCACTTACTACAAAGGCTGGCAACCCACCTCAACCCGCCACCCCAGCCCACCCAAAAACGCCCCTACCAGCCCTCCCGCTGGGGCGAAGATTAATATTTTTATTGCATTATTTGGGGATGGGGCTAATGCCCCCATCCCCAAATAATGCAATAAAAATATTACCTATATTATAATGCTTTTTCATATAAAATGTGCTTTGCACATTTTATATGAAAAAGCATTATAATAAGAAAAAAAATCGGGCGCGGATGCGCACGCACGCAAGCAAAAAACAAGGTACTCGACCATTGAACATGGTCGAGTACCTTTCTATGCCACACCAGGAAACCTACGCTCCTGATATTTTACCGGGCAGGATTTAGAGCCCTGATTATATACCTCTACTGAACGCATATACCTATCATAGAGGCGCTCAAGCTCATGGGTCGAGGCTCCTTGCTGCTCAGCCTGCACTAATTCATACCACCTCTGTTGCATACGTTGATGAGCATGCTCTAGTTCAGCTGGGGTCATGGGTATCTCTTCCTCTAGGAAGCCTTGTTGTTCTGTTTCGACTCCCTATATTCTGCGGTCAACTGCTGGATCATCTTACGAGCGCCTGCATAACTCAAGGTGGCAGTTTCAGCTGGCAAAGACTTGCCGAGATGATCACATAATTTACGAATACTTGAGAGCTGCTGCTCTGTCGCATTAACCGGTGCCTCGTTCTCAGCCGGCTGACGATTATTGCCATTAGTGTTATTGCTCTGCCCATTCCCGTTCGCACCATTGCTAACCGGGCGTACAGAAACTAATGAGGGATTATGTCCACCTGAGCTGGCCCCGTTAGAGGCGGTAGCAGGTTGGCGCTCAACCGGGCTATCAACGATGCGGTGAGCCTCTTCCCATTCATCGCCGGTGAACTGGGTCCCATACCCGAGCGCGGCCAGGGCACGACCAATAGCTCCCGTCTCAGCTTTTTCAATAAAGTCGCCAAAACTAGCAGCCTTTTCGGATTTGGTTCCGGTGGCCATACCACCCACCCCATCCTTTACTGTAGCACGGAAAACACAGAAGCCTTTGGCCTGCTTGGTGACTTTCTCACTGCGTCGCCGCTCAGCATTCCACACGTAAGCATCTTCTTCGGTCTCGCGATCCATATCCAGGTGGTAGAGTAGATAGCTAACGAGTTGCCATTTCTGGTACTTTTTCAACTATCCCTCCCCGAACCGTGCTTGCGACTTTCACCGCACACGGCTCTCTAGTATCATCACATTTTCTGTGTTCATGAGCTTGATTTTTGTCGTTTCATTGGTCGTCCAAATGTAACGTCCAAATGACACGTTCGACAGAGGATCATTGTTTTTCTTTTTCTGGCACTCATGAATTTCACCCATGCGGGCTTTTCTCGTCCTGTATATTGTTGCAGGTCGCTTAATTTCCGTATATGGTGAACTTCAAGATCTTCTGTGGAAGCACAGTGCTCACACAGTTGCGCTTGGAGTCTTTTTTCTAGCTCCGTACGTCCAGCGTAAAGTTTCTTTGGATTATCCTCTAAGGTTGCCTTTATATCCCATATGAGCGGTATTCCTCCCCATATTGCTATGAGAGGATCTTTTCCTTCTCTGGGTACGATTACTCGTAACCCTTTGTAGGTTTTATCTCCAACCACTATATCCGTGCCAAACTTGTCATATATCTGATTCACTGAAACCTTCAGCTTGTGTGCTAACGTCTTTGTGAGCGATGTTTGCATCACCCATTTTAGATAGTTAAGCGTATGCAAGTTATGGGCAAGTTTGTAGTAGTTTACTATTCCCCGATATTCCAGTTGATATTTGGTGATAATGTCATAGACACTATCCTTAACTATCTCTGGTCGGTGAGTAGCTTTTCCATATTTCATATACCGTTCACTGTACTTATTTCTTACGCCATGTGGTATTTCTAGCGATATCTGTCCATTGATGCTTCTGCGATTAACTGGAACTCCGTCTCTGACTTCAAAAACTCGCTTGCCATCAGTTTGATTGACATGTATCTCATACCCAAGAAATTTTGCTTTTTCACTCTTCGCATGTGTGATGAGTGTTTTGGCGTCAGACAATTCCAACTTGAGTTCCTCATGTAGGAATTCTTTAACGTCTTTTTTAATTTCTTCTGCTTCCTCTTTTGGTCCGCAAAAACCAAGTAGGAAGTCATCGGCGTAGCGTACATACCGTAAGCGTCGGAAATTCGGATCATACACATCCTTGGAAGGTAGCTTCTGATACCGCTTTTTAAGTAGCGCGGATTTTTCCCCTTCACCGCGTTTCTTAGCCCTACGCGCACGTCGTACTTCGTTTCGGTAAACAGGGTTTGGTCGCCGTTGTTTACCTTTTGTGTACTTTGGGATAAGTGTTGTTTCAACATACTTATCTAACTTGTCTAGCAGCACGTTTGAAAGTATTGGACTAATTATTCCCCCTTGTGGTGTACCACTCAGGGTTCTATTGAATTTCCAATTTTCCATGTATCCTGCATCAAGCATATTTTTGATAAGTTGTATTATTCTCCCATCATGGATTTTCTCTTGAAGTGTTTTCAGGATTAACTCATGATTGAGTCTGTCGAAACATTCTGAGATGTCTCCCTCAATGAACCAATTGGTTCCCCGCCAGTCGTAGTGTATTTCTCGTAATGCTGTATGGCATCCACGTCCTGGTCTGAAACCATGTGAGTGATCAGAGAATTGTGGCTCGTAATACGCTTCAAGTATGGAGCGAACTACTTCTTGAACCAATTTATCTGACCATGTAGGCATGCCTAATGGCGTTTCTTCCCATTTTGTTTGGGTATGTAGACCCGTTTTACTGGCGTCCATTGATAACGTTCATCTCGAATAACTTTGATGATTGCGTCAATTTTTTCCAGAGACATACCATCTGCGGTTTCATCTGTTATACCTGGTGTCATGGCTCCTGCATTACAATAAATTTTTCCGTAGGCTGTGAGGTACAGATTCCGATTGAATAACTGTCGATACACACGTTCTACGGGCAATCCTTTTTTGCCTCGCTCATGAATAAGTTCCAAGTATGCTCTAGTTTCCTGCATTACGCATCCCTTTGCATTTGTGAACTCACTGATACCTACCCTGCTAGCCATTATCAGTGGCTAACTCTGGCCCTTTTTCAAGGGCTGCTCCTTCGCCATGTATCAGGTTTTCCCTGACTCGGACTACTACGAGGGTTCCGTTGCCATAGGACTCGCGTCCCTTAGACAATCCTGCATTTACACACATTAGACGTTTAGTACGTTTAGGTGCCCATTTCGTTCCCTTGAACTACCTCACTGGTAGTCACTCACCGTAGAGAGCGTTCCGTCAGAATGCTCCAATCTGACGTATTTCCACATTTATCATGTGTTTTAACGGTGTCATCGTCTACAGATATGCTGCGATGGATGACCGATTCATCGTTGGAAACTTGGGTTCAATCAATCCAGACTTCACCATGCGTACAGGACTTGCGGATCTTCCACCTACATATCTTCAGTGTCATCCGCTTTCCCAACATGCTACTTTCCCTTTTATCTTTCGACTCCAGGTAGGTTGGGTGTCCTTGAGGTCATTTGCCCTCAACCCCATCTCCTTTTGGAGAAATCTAATATGTGCCGAAGCAGCGCACGAGCATCTCTGTTTCGATCACGCCATGGGGAAAGGCAGAACGGAACCAGACAAGCCTCCATTGGACGGGCAAATAGTCCTTTGACGTTTGACCGGACCTGATTTGCATAAGATGTTCGTTAGGATTGAAAACACGGGTCGTTGTCTGTTCTTCTTGAACTTGCCCGTTGGTTTGATCGTCCATACTATGCTCCTTTTCGAAAATTTGTTCTACTATTCTAGAACACAAGACCTATATTGTCAAGTGTCTTTTTATGCCACCCGGTGTCAGACATATGAATATTCTTTTTTGGTATGGTGGAAATGGTAGTAAGCAAGCAAGATCTTTTTTTTTAGTATCGATCTGTGCCATTTTTAGGAATAACTGGGATATAATGAGAAGAGGGAAGCTTTTTTGTCTCCTATTTATAATGGCAATGGGAAACAAGATTTATTGCGTCTCAGTTATACTTGTAGTAGAAGCATGGATAGGCTGTTTTTGTATACAGTTTCACACCATTTCTTAATGCAGCGCAAAAAGTGTTTGAGCGCATAAGGGATGCCTGAGCTTCTCGTACTGTAGAGACCCTGTAGCAAACTTGTAGGTGCCGGCGCTTGAAATATCAATCGCGGGGGGAGTACTACTCTCTCCTGCGTATTTGTATTTGTAAGCGACATGGCTCTGTAGTACACATAGTGTTAACTCGTGGATGCTTGGCAAGAAGACGTTGTGAGAAAAAAGGAGACACTATAATGAGACAATCGATATCTCATCGTTCAATTTTTTATATTCTCCCGCCGCATATGTTGACCTCACTGGCACAACATGGCACTCCAGAACAGCGAACCATGGCCTTGCAAATGCTGGGTCACGATCACTCTATCCGTACAGTGCGTATGGCTCAGGGACTGCTCAGCAGTAAGTATGCTGGCGCACGAGCATCGCTTAACACCGATAATGCGCTCCAGCGTACCGTTTATGATGTTCATGGCTCTATGCACCTCCCAGGCGAGTTGGAACGTGCAGAAGGACAGCCTCCCGTCCAGGACATCGCTGCCAACGAAGCTTATGATGGCATCGGCTGGACACATGCATTATACCTGCAGATCTATGGCCGCAATTCAATCGACGACGCGGGCCTACCATTGGACGCCTCAGTGCATTATGGCACCCAATATAATAATGCTTTCTGGAATGGCGAACGCATGATCTTCGGCGATGGTGATGGTCAGCTGTTCAACCGCTTCACCTGCGCCATCGATGTAATCGGACACGAATTAACTCACGGTGTGACCGAAGATGAGAGCCACCTGGCCTATGTTGGCCAATCAGGTGCCTTGAACGAGTCAATCTCGGACGTCTTTGGCTCTCTGGTTAAGCAATATGCCTTACGCCAGACCGCCGATCAGGCTGACTGGCTTATCGGTCGAGGGCTCTTCACACAGAACGTCCATGGTGAGGGGCTGCGCTCGATGCGGGCTCCTGGTACCGCCTACGACGATCAGCTGCTGGGACAAGATCCACAACCGGCTCATATGCATGGTTATGTACAGACCGTTGAGGATAATGGCGGCGTGCATATCAACTCGGGTATTCCCAACCATGTATTCTACCTGGTGGCAACACGCATCGGTGGCTTTGCCTGGGAAAAAGCTGGACGCATCTGGTATGAGACCCTGCGCGATCCTCGCTTACGCCCAACCGCAACCTTCCGCATGTTCGCTCGCCTGACCCTGGCCAATGCTGAGCGCTTGTTTGGCTCAAACAGCCACGAGTGGTCCGCCGTCCATGACGCCTGGGAGAATGTCGGAGTTCAGATCCCTGCTCTGGCAAAGGAGTACTAATATGCAGATCCAGGTGCAAACTGAGGGAGGATTAGCCTATCTACCAGGTTTGGCCGCGCCCAAAACCCTGGATAGCGCAAGCCTTTCCCCTCAAGATGCCAACAAGATGCAACAACTGGTGCAGGCTGCCAACTTCTTTGAGCTTCCTGCCGTACAGGACAGGCCTGCCAGAGGAGCGGATTATCGCACCTATCATATCACTGTGCAAGAAGATCATGGTAAAAGCCATTCTATCCAGGTGAGCGATCCCGTCACTAATACCCAGCTCCAGGCTTTGCTATCATTTGTACAGCAGCACATCCTGTAGGCAAACAACACCTGAAAATTCATATTGGATCAAAAATAGTGGCCCGGTTTTATACGCTTGATGATCGCGTATAAAACCGGGCCCTTTCTGTCCCTCTTCATCTTTTTCAGCACAATTCTCCATATAGATCGCAAAGCAAGAATACATATCATTTAATACAAATAATTTTTTACATAATATACAAATTTTTTTATATAATATATAACCAGTTGACCATATGCGTATTAAATTCTATAATAATCTTAGAGTACATTAACACCAATTCATGCTTCAATATTATATAAACATCAAAATATTGTTTTTATTGATGTTTATATAATCACCGCGCTTATTGGGGAAGTAGTGTTTTTCATTCGTAGAAAGGGAGAAATATTATGTTTACATCACGTCTCGCACTCTTTGCCTGCTACGTTATAATAGGAGCGCTCCTGCTTGAGCCCCTGCGTACCTATGCAATGACTGGTCAATCTTCCACGAGCCTATTAGAGAGGGAAAATATTCCAGTGGCCTCCATTGCTGTGTTTATCTCACACTCAACGAATACCTGTTCGGTGACAATGAGGGTTCATGCAAATGGTATCGTTACTGTTTTATTATGTAAAACATCGCTTATAAGACAGATTCCTCGTGTGCTTGCGACAAATTTTTTTCAAGATGTTGCTAATGCTGAACCATTGATTGATCTGCCAAAGCCGCTGGGATGCATAAAATCAGCGAGTTTCGGTACCACAATTACCATTGTTTTTGCAGGGGAAACTTCTCCTGATGTTTCTTGTTCGCATGATCAGCTCGGCCAAAAGTTGTATCAAGACGTACTCGCAATCAAAGTGGCCCTGCAACTCCCATACGGATCCTATAACATGTATGAGCATCACAGTATGTTGGACTCTGAGAAGAGCGGTAAAAGCCCTAATTCTTGTGATATACTCAATGATTGACTGTGTGCTAGCGCTATGAGCCAGAGGGACAATCATGAGCACAATTACAATTTACAATGAGATTCAAGCCGCTTTGTCTCGTGGGGAAAAAGTAGTCATTGCGACTGTGGTGAAAACGATGGGGGCCGCACCTTGTCCGATTGGTAGCAAGGCCTTAATCCATCAAGACGGATCAATCCAAGGTAGTTTTGCTGGCCCCCAGACCGATGGTAAGGTTGTGCAAGAGGCCCTCAAGGTATTGCGCGATGGCCATCCGGCGGCGATCCATGTTCATCTGGATGCCGATCAAGGCGAGGCAGTCGGTAGCTGTGGTGCTACGTTAGAAGTGTTCTTTGAAATTCTGCGTCCCGAACCGCGCTTAATTGTCGCTGGCGCTGGCTACGTGGCTCAGGCCCTATCACGGCTGGTCTCCAAACTGGATTTCCGTACGATTGTGGTAGATGATCGCCGCGATCTAGCAGAATCGCAAGCCTTCGATAGTAAAATTCAAATGACCTTCGGTGATATTCCCCAAACTATTCGCGCTCTGGAGCCTGATGATGCCTCCTGGATCGTTATTGTGACTCGGGGACATAATCTGGATAAAGATGCCTTACGGGCCGCACTGGAAACCAAAGCTGCCTATGTGGGCATGATTGGCAGTCCCAGTAAGGTGAAACGTATCTTCCGTGAACTGCTGGAGGAAGGATTTGAGCGCGCACGCCTGGAACAGGTTCATGCTCCTATTGGCCTGGATCTCGGTGCCGAAACGCCCGATGAGATCGCCCTGAGCATCGCGGCAGAGATCATGATGCTACGCAAAAATGCGACTGGTGCCTCTCTAAAAAATATGCATCACCTTATTGAGGAAGCAATCACTGCCTGAAACGAAGGAAGCGGGTAGCAGGCCCGCTTCCTTCGAGATCAATCAGCGCGTGACGCCCCGAATGTAGCGTACGGTGATGGTACCCAGCACGCAATAGACGATCGCCATGAGAAACAGAATCTGATAGCCTTGTACGGTATGCCCGCTCCTGGCAAACGCATCTATCAGCGGTCCTCCCAGGACAGGAGCGATAATCTGCGGTAGCGCAAGTGAGATATTCCAGACGCCCATATCGCGGGCATAGTTTTGTCTGGATGGGAGTACATCAGCGACCAGGGCCCAGTCTACACTTTGATAAGCGCCGTAGCCCAGCCCAAAGATGGCTCCAGAGATGGTCACGATCAGCAGCGAATGGGTAACCACAAATACCAGTCCCACCAGCGCCATAAAGCTGCCTGAGAGATAGACCATGCGCTTGCGTCCATAGTGATCCGATAGCCAGCCTGCCGCAAAGGCGCTAATCAAACTGGTCAATGCGACCACAATCGTAAAATTGC
Source organism: Dictyobacter kobayashii (assembly GCF_003967555.1). Lineage (GTDB taxonomy): Bacteria > Chloroflexota > Ktedonobacteria > Ktedonobacterales > Ktedonobacteraceae > Dictyobacter > Dictyobacter kobayashii. The sequence continues at coordinate 3,248,319 of NZ_BIFS01000001.1, read as the reverse complement.
TGGTCTGCTGCTCTGGATGGGCAGCCTGCACAACGTCACGCATATAGTATTGCAGGAAGGTCTGAATCGTATAAATGCCCATCATCATCAAGAGGCGTGTAAACAGCACCCAGGCAAAATCAGGATTGCTGCGTGGCCGAAATTCAAAGAGCCGCAAGATGCCCACCGTGGCCACTAATTCAAGCACAACCTGCAAGATATCGTTGTTGATCTGCAGGCCACCAATATGCACGGCATTCCAACCTGCAATCAATCCCCAGGTCAGGAGAGCCGCCAGCAGTGTGCCGCCCACAGTCACTATGCGAGCACGCGTCAACCAACCAGGGAACCGGCTGCCTGGCGCTGTTTCACTTCTTTCTTTATAAGGAGTAGTTGTAGCCGAAGAGAGGGCGCGCTCTTTTACTACCAGAATAGTTATTAACATAAATGCGACTAGCACAATGATGATGATGGTATAGATCATCCACAGGCTCTGCTGGTACTGGCTGAGTGGTTTGGAGGCATCTACAAACATACTGGCGGTCAATACGCCACCAATATTGCCGGTAATTAATAAGAAACCCATAATGCCAGAAGCCAGGCCACGCTGGTTGGAAGGGACGATATCGGGCAATAGTGCATGAAAAGGAGCCTGGGCCATATTGCTGGAAAACTGGACCAGAATATAGGCCAGGGCCAGCGAAGGGATATCAGGGGCCAGTGCCATCCAGATCAAGCCGCCTATATTCAAAAGTGTTCCCGCCAGGATATATGGCCGTCTTCTACCCCAGCGCGCCAGCCTGCCACGGGTATGGTCGCTCACCATACCCCAGAGAGGATTAGTAATTAACGCCACAAATGCGCCCGGCACCAGGATATAGGCCAGCGCCTCACCCTGATGCAGCTGTCCTACCAGCTTAAAAACCTGGCTGGGAAGAATAATAGTGCCTATCGCCGCCCAGTGAAAATTAAGGGCAAACCAGAATATGCTAATAGCAATAATCTGTCCCCAATGCAATTCAGCCAATGAAGACCCTGCCTCTGGCTGAGAAGAGAGTGTATCTCCTCCTTGATCTACCACTGTCATCCTCTATTGGCCCTTTCCTTGTCGCTTGCGACTGTATTGCAAAATTATTCATGCAATAATTTTTTGTAATCAGCTTCTATTATTGAGGAGCTTCACTATTATTCAGGCAATGATAGCAGGCTAAGTCTTCTAATATACAGTGTCATTTGTACCATTAGAGCTAATTTAGCTACAATTATTCATGTGGAATAACTATTTCTGTTGTATCGTCAAAAAAAGGCCTCAATTATGGTAACCTTTGGCCAAAATATTGGGACTTATCTATGAAGAACAAAAAAGATATGTCAGCGGTACAGCTAAATGATAAAGGCAATGATAATAGAAACACTTCTTGAACAGGTAACGGCAGCCCAACAAGGAAACCTGGAGGCATTTAGTCAAATTGTAGAACGCTTTCGGGCTATGGCTTATGCCACCGCGTATACATTGCTACACGATGCCCAGCTTGCTGAAGATGCGACTCAAGAGGCATTTATAGAGGCCTACCTTCAGCTGCCAAAACTGCACATTCCTGCAGCGTTTCCAGGCTGGTTGCGCCGCATCATCTTTAAACAAGCGGATCGCCTGACCCGTAAACAGCAGGTTACCCTGGTGCCGCTTGAAGTGGGTGCAGCATCTGATATTGCGTTGGATGAGCTTAATCCCGCTCAGTTGATTGAGAATATAGAAACCCAGGGGGTGATCCAGCAAGCCATCCAGGCATTACCAGAGCATGAGCGTATGGCGATATTGCTCTTTTACGGCAACAGCTATAGCCAGCACGATGTCGCTACTTTTCTAGAAGTGCCGCTCTCAACAGTCAAAAAACGTCTTTTTGATGGCCGTAAACATCTGAAAAAGTATCTGGTCGAAAAAGCTTTGGATACGGTCCATGAAAGTACACAACTATCAATAGAGCGCTTTCCAGAAAAGCTACGGCTCTTAATTGCGCTCCGCACTGGCGATATGGCACAGGTCAAAGCTATCATTGAACACAATCCTTTCCTGATTAACGGCAATCTGGGGGCCAAAACGATCAAACACGAATACATTCAACGCTACGCACCAGGACTGCCAGCTAACTGGAGCGCCTTGAATGAGGCCATCGCCAACCATCAAACACAGCTGGTGATTTTTTTGCTGGATGCCGGGGCAAATATTAATAGTAAGGGTTATTATGGTTTAAGCCCTCTGTTGGAAGCGGTACGTAGCGAACAGGTCGAGCTGGTGGAGATCTTGCTCAAGCGTGGGGCCCAGATAGACGCGGCAACGAGTGTCGGTCTGACCGCGTTGCACTACGCGGTCATAAGTAATAATTTATCACTCACCGGCCTGCTACTGGCACACGGTGCCAGCCCTGATGGCAACACACATTCACCTAAGAGTCCCTTGCACTGGGCCGCCCTCAAAGGCTATAGCACCATCACGCAAGTCCTGGTAGAACATGGAGCCGATCTCTATCAGCGCGATGATCTGCACCGGCGTCCACTTGATTGGGCACTGGCCCATGGTCATCAGCCAATTGTAGAGCTTCTCCTGGAATCCATGGACACCACGCTAACTCGCACAGATCAGTCTGACGACCTTAAATCAACTATCTCGTTGGTTTAAGAAATACAACAATAGATCACGGTCAAACAAAATATCCATATACAGCATTAAGAAAGGACAAGCATATGTCTGCACAAGTCTATATCCCAAATGGCACAGCGGCCCTCCACAGGGTTTTCAATAAACAGGGGCAGCCCATTGATGGCAAGGGGGTAATCCCTCAGCAAGATCTCATAGCGTTGGAGACACTCAACCTGAACGTCAGCGCGCCTGTAGCAGAAAAAGAACTCGGCTTCTATGAAACGGGCATCAAATCAATCGATCTCCTGGCGCCCATTCCCTATGGGGGCATCTACAATCTCATTGGTCCCCTCGGCCTGGGCAAGCTAGTGATAGTGGAGGAGTTAATACATAATTTGGTGACGCGCAAGCATGGTTTTACAGTCGCCGTCACGATGGGTGAGACCTCATACGAGGCAACCAATCTGGGCACCAGCATTGTTGAGATCCATACCCAGGCGCAGACAGCGGTAATCTTTGAGCCTCAATCCGAGAAGCCAGAGGTCAGTCTGCAATTAATTCAGGTTGGCCTGGGCGTTGCCCGGCAATTGCGTAGCCAGGGCCATGAAGTCCTGCTCTTAATTGATGAGCAAGTGACCAAATATGCCCGCGCGCTACATTTGCCAGGCCTCGCCGCCGCGGTACGGGCAGCGGGAATTACGACGTTGCTGTTAAACCAGGACGAGGAGGAAGGTCAGGCAGCGGATGGACAGATTGTGATGAGCCGTCCGCTGGCTGAACAGCGACTCTATCCAGCCGTCGACCGCCAGTTGTCCACCTCGACCTTATTGCAGAGCAATATCACTGATTTGGAACACCAGCATACGGCACAACAGGTACGTGCCCTGCTCCAGCAGGCCGCAGCCTTACAACAGCAAACCACACACTCCCCACAGGATCTGCAATTGTTGCATCGAGCCACCCGCTTGAATCTCTTTTTGACCCAGCCATTCTTCGTGGCAGAAACTTTTAGTGGCATTCCAGGCGAGTACTTGAGCTTAGCCGAAACGCTAAGCAGCATCCAGGGCCTGCTCAGCGGTCGGTACGATAGCTTACCCGAGGCAACCTTCAGCTTTGTCGGGGCCATCGATCAAGTAGTAGCTAAGAACCAGATCATTCAATAGTTAGCACATATAAAAATAGGGTGGGCGGGCTCAACATTGAGTAAGCCCGCCCTATTTTGCTAGCCTATACTTATTTTTTCTCTCCCTCGTGTATGCCTTCCGTGGCCCACCAGAACCTGCATGTAGGATACAAATTAGCGCGATCAGTGACCCTCCCTCTTGCATGTATTCTTGAAGCATACTATCATACACAGTGTGCGCTTAAAGAAGTGTTTTTTAATTGGAGTCAAAGATGAATACTCTCCTACTTGCCTATCTCTTAAGCGGGGGCTGGCTGCATATCGGCCCACCGTACATCTACATTAATATCGATCCAGTCCTCGTACATCTGGGACCATTGCTGGCGGTACGCTGGTATGGCTTGATGTATGTGGTGGGCATCATGGTCGGTTTATGGGTTATCAAAGGTTACACTACCCGTAAGGGCATTGATCAGGATATGGTCTATCGTATCGTCTGGTGGTGTATCGCAGCTGGACTTATCGGCGGACGCCTTTATTTTGTTATTCAACAACCCGACCTGGTAAACGGCTATCTCCTACAGCCACAACGTATCCTGGCAACCTGGGAAGGTGGTATGGCCTTCTATGGTGCCATTTTCCTGGTGATTCCAACCCTGATCTGGCGCGCGAAAGTCGAGCGCATCAATCCGCTGGTGCTTATCGACGCCGGAGTACTGTTTGGCGCGGCCGGCCAGATTTTCGGGCGCATCGGCAATCTGATTAATGGTGATATTATCGGTTATCCTAGCACCCTGCCCTGGTCAACCGTCTATCAGAATCCTAATAGCTGGGCCTGCCTTAATCCAGCCACCTGTAATGTGCCTGTTCAGCCAGCCGCCGGCTATGAACTGATTATCAATCTGTTTGTACTCGGCACTATGCTCTACCTCGCGCGCCGTGTACGGCGTCCAGGCATCTTGATGCTTGTTTATCTCTTCAGCTATACCATTTCACAGTTCTTGATCTTCTTTACGCGCCAGAATGATATTGTCAGCTTCCTGGGCATCGACATTGGTCTCAAACAGGCTCAATGGACCTCATTAATCGTCTTTATCCTGCTCTTTCCATTAACTTACTGGGTATTGCGGTACTCCAGGCCGATCCCGGATGGAGAGGTGGCCGCCACCTATGGCATTCCTCAGAAGCCAAAACCTGCGTTGGAAACAAAGGTACTGACAGAAGAGTTGAGTGAAACTCCTCCCCTGGATTCAAAAAGCACACTCGTTTCACCAGCCGATGAAGCCAGTACAACCACTGAGGACGTAGAGACTACCCCGGCCAGCGTTACTGCCACTCCTGCTGCTACGGAGGGTGACGAAACGGTACCTGTCGCACAAACGCCAGATGAGCCAGTAACATCCGCTCCTGCTAACGCAGAGGAGGTCAGCTCGACAGCGGAACAGCCGGAAACAACCAGTTCTGACACAGAATCGGAAATCTCAGCGACATCAGAGAAGAGCGAAAGCAGGCGCAAAGCCTGAGTTATTCATTTTTGTACTCTTAATAAAAAGGGTCTTCTGGCATAATTATGTGCCGGAAGACCCTTTTTCGTTATGCAGCGAAATGGCGCTACAAGAGGATATATCAAACCGTACGATGCTTCCCAGTCGTGTTATAATGCGCCTGAATGTTTCCACTTTTGGTATCCCGAAACAGAATGGTTGAAGTAGGTGTCTCTTTATTTCGCATTTGCATGCAGGGAAGGCTGGCCACTGTACTATGCTCATCACTCGTATTGAGTTGGAGAATATAAAAAGTTATCGTCAGGTCTCGGTGGATTTTCGTCGTGGTACGACGGCTATCAGTGGCTCCAATGGCGCGGGAAAAACTACGCTGGTTGAGGCCATTGGCTTCGCGCTCTTTGGTTATCTACCCTATAATCAAGAACAATTTGTGCGTGAGGGTGAAAAGGGCGGCAAAGTGGTGGTGCACTTGATTGGTAGCGATGATAGACCCTATACCGTTGAGCGTCGCTGCGGTACAGGTGCGCGCTGGCTCGTTTATGACGAAGAGGCCGATATGCGCCTTGAGCAACGTGCCGATGTCATGGATAAACTGCATGAGCTCTTTGGCATCGACAATGAGCGCTCATTAGAAGCCCTGTTCCGCGATGCCCTCGGCGTTCCACAGGGAACCTTTACCTCCATTTTCCTGGATACTGCCACCAAGCGTAAACAAACTTTTGATGCGCTTCTACAGATTGAGGATTATCAGACGGCCGCGAAATATCTGCTGGGCACGCAAAATTATTATAAGGAACAGAAGCAGGCACAGCAGGTAATCATCGATCGCTTGCAATATGAGACACGTGAGCTGGATGATTGGCGAACGCTACTCCACTCCCAACGCCTGGTTGAGCAGGCTAATACTGAAAAGAATTTACAATTCAGTGAGCAACTGAGCCATTATGAGAAACGCAGAACGATCCTGGAACAACAGGCGGAACAGGTAAGAAATCTGGGCACCCAGTATGACCAGGCCCGTTCTAGTTATGAATTTGCCCATTCTCGGTTACAGGACCGCCAGCAAAGCTTTCAAACCGCACGCGAGGCTCAGCAGATTGTGCTGGAAAACCAGGATGCCTACCAGAGCCATGAACAGGCCAATGCAACCCTGCGTCAACTGCGACGGGATGCCACTAACCGTGATGCTTTACGCCAGCAACAGGCGCAGACGCAGAGCTTACTGATACAGGTAAACGAACGCATCACCCATCAAAAAAAATATTTACAAGAAGTGGAGCATGCCCGACGCCGCATCGCCGATCTGGCCCCCCAGGTGGAGCAGCAAGTTGAATTAGAGCGCCAGCGCGACGAGGCACGCCAGCAACGCCAGCGTTACAACGATGTCTATACGGCAGGGGCCCAGCGTAAAAATCAGCTCAGTGCGCTACGGCAAGAACAGGAACAAAGCCAGCGCAAAATCGCAGCGATCGAACCTTTGCTCCCACTGGCCGAGCTGCTTGATGTGCGTACCGAGGCGCATACACAATTGCGCTTGCAGGCCAATACGCGCACTGAGAAGCAGCGCCAGTTCAAAGAAAAAAGCGTTCTATTGCGTGAGCGGCAGGCTGAACGAGAGCCGCTGATGGAACTACTGCGCAAAGCTGAAAATAATGTCAAACTGATTGAGGAGCATCGCCAGGAAGCTGAGGAGATGCCCCAGCTAGAGCAAGAGTTGAAAACACTGGATGCCCAGCGCATTCGCCTGGAGGGCAATATCGAGGGCTACGCCCGCTCCAAGGCTGAATCGGCCGGTGGGCAGTGTCCTTTGCTTAATGAGAGTTGCTTGAATATTCGCCAGCGCGGTATCGTCAGCCTTGAGTCCTATTTCGAGAATCTTTTGACTGAAGAGCAGGACAAGATCGAGACGATTACGATCCAGCAACGAACTCTGACCCGGCGTAAAAATCAGATACAGAGGTTCGCCGATGCCTTGCTGCGCTTCTCTGAATATGTAGAGCGCCGTGACGAGCGAGCAGCCAATGTACAACGCCTGGAGCGCGACCTGGTCCGGCTGACAGAAGAGTTCACGGTCCTGAAACAGGATCTACTGGCGATCGATCAGGTTGAACAGCAACTCAAGCAGGCTGAAATAGCACTGCGCGAAAGTAAGCAGGCCGATGCACAGGTGCGCGAGTTAGATGGCCTGAAACGCCAGTCTGAGCAGCTACAGAAACAGATTGAGCAGGTTGAGGCTGAGATTGCTGAACTGCGGCAAGAGGCTAATCAGCTACAGGGAAGTGCAGCCAGGCTTAAACAATTAGAAGATGAATTAGTCGCCCTCAATGATCCTCGTTCTGAAAGTCGGGCCAAACAAGATATTCTCGCTCGTGAGTCTTCGTACCAGCAGCAATTACATGAGGAACAGCAACGGCTGCAGGAAATTCAACAGCGGCTGCAGAAGCTGGATGAAGAGCTAGTAAGCTATGCCGCCCTGGATAAAGATATTGCGTTTCATGAGGCCCTGATCCAGCAGAGCCAGGCTGGCTACCATCGCTATCTGCAGTACCAGAATGAGGCCAGCAATCTACCAGAACGGGAGCAGGCTTATCAACAGCAGCAGGCCCTGACTACGGAGGCTGAACAGCATTTACAGACCATCCAGCGAGCCTTTGAGGAGGCCCAGACAGCCTTCCAGCAACAGGAGCTACAAGATCTGCGCACTGATATTGAACGTATTCGCAGCGAGCAAATTCAACTGGTAGAGCAGATGAAAACCCTGCAAGCAGAAATCACCCGCCTGGAACAGAAGATTGAACAGACGGAAAAGTTGCTGGTTGAATTGGAGTCCGCCCAGGCTGAGTATCAGACGTTGGATGATCTACATAAAATGATGGGACAATTCCGCGATTTAATTAAGGATGCGGCTCCCCATGTGTTAAAAGCTATGCTAGCGGATATCTCGGCCGAGGCCAACCGTATCTTCGGCGAGGTTATGGGAGATCGACGCGCCCAGCTCGCGTGGCGCAATGATTATGAGATTATATTACGCCAGCAGGGCGTCGATCGCAGCTTTGCCCAGCTCAGTGGTGGCGAGCAGATGAGCGCGGCCCTCGCTGTACGCCTGGCACTGCTCAAGAAGCTTTCCACGCTGAATATTGCTTTCTTTGATGAGCCAACCCAGAACATGGATGAATTGCGCCGCATGAACCTGGCCGAGCAGATCCGCCGCGTGCGCGGCTTCGATCAGCTTATCGTGATCAGCCATGATGATACATTTGAGCAGGGATTAGATAGCCTGGTACGTCTGAATAAAGTGAATGGCGAGACACGTATCCTAGATGACGACGATGGCACGCTACCACAAACAGATTTTGGGCAGGCCTGGCCTAACGCTGATACAGGAAGTTCCCAGCTTCAACCAACCAATTAGTCAGGGAGGAAGATTATGCTGCATAAAGGCAAATTGCAGGCAGCGCTCAATGCCAAGAAGGGTCAGTTCTCTCTCTTCGATGGCTCGTTCAATGAACAATTGTTGATGTACCAGCATGCACTGGAGCATCTTTATGAGCGCTACCCCTCCAGTTCTCAGCTGGAAAATATGCTTCCACCCGATGAGATAGGGATGCCTTCCGCTGGCGCGCGCCCGACGATGGAGTTTGATCGCTGGTTGGTAAATGCGGTTAACCAGTCTTATCATGGTCCGGTCTTTCCTTTTGGACGCGACTTTGGCAGCCATGAGCAGGCACGTTTATGGGCGGAGTGTATCGAGGGCATTACGACAATCGCGGTGGATGGTAGCCAATTGATGCCCTGGCGCGATGCCTCGATCCCGGTAGGTCTGGTACAGGTAGGCTTCTTTGTGAATCCACATGCCCGGGGTCGTAACTATACGAAAGATGTGCGCATGGAGGTGCTGGCTCCAGAGGAGCTGATGGAAGAGACAAATAAGGAGACCGAAGACCCAGATAGCTATCCCTATTCTGAGATGCAGGTCACCCAGCGTCGCTATCTCCTGGAAGTCGAGACGCTCTGTGATCTGATGCGCCAGCAAGCCGCCAGCCGCCGCGCAGAAGATCCGATCTATAGTCCGGTGGTCTTCTTTGATGGTTCGCTGGTCGTCTCTTTTGCCCTGACCATGCCCAATCCCTATCGCCAGCGCTATATTGATGCCGCACTCTCTCTGCTACGCACATCGGAAGAGCTACGGGTCCCTTTGATTGGTTATATTGACACCAGTTATGCTCGTGATATGATTACCATGTTGCGTCGTTTGGATGCGGCCCTCCCCAGGCCAGTTTTGCGAGATACGAAAAAGATTCATGATGCCTTGCTCTGGCGGGGCCATCTGCGCTGGGGTGATCGCACGCCGGCGATGCTCTGTGCTCGTAATGATGTGCTGGAGAGCTATGGACCATACCATGATAGTGTGGCCTTCTGCTATCTACAGACGACCGCTGTACGTCCCCCTACCAGGCTTGAATTCCCACGCTGGATGCTCGATGATGGTGTGCTTGAGCCTGTATTGGATGCCGTAAGAGCGGAAATTATCGCTGGCAATGGCTATCCCTATGCCATTGAGACGGCCGATGCGGTGTCTGTAATCACGATGCAAGATCGCACTGAGTTCTATGGTCAATTCCAGACTTTTATGGAGCGTCAGGGAGTAAATTTCACCTATTCAACCAAATCATTAAGTAAGAACAGACGGCGCTAATGTATAGCGGCACTGCCGACAACACAAAACACAGCAATTGCCTTCCAACAAATCCAATAACGGTAAGAGCGGAATCTCTTCTAGTAAGCATACAATTGCGCGTAAACAATATGTTATACTTGCTATAATATTGATTGGAGTCTGTTCCCTAGAAATTACAGCGAAGAATTGTCTTATGTCACGTTCGACAACACAAACATTTACCTGTCCTTGTGGACAAGTTTTTACTGGCCAGGCCTATGAATACGTCAACGTCGCAGATGATGCACATCTGCGCTATGTTGTGCTGGCCGGCCTGATTAATGTCTCGACCTGCCCCAATTGTGGAAGAAGGGCGGCCGTTTCAATACCATTTGTTTATTCAGATCCAGCCTATAATCTGCTGGCTTATGTTCATCCACGAGCTGACGCTCCTGAAGATGCGCGTTTACTGATCCTGGAGAAGTTACGTGATGTCTATATGGATGCCTCCAAGCTACAGCATGAACAACAGGATAAAAATGGCGAGTCCAATGGCAATAATGGGGGCCGCGTCGTCTCTCTTTCAGCTTCAGAAGCCAAAGATATGCCTCCTCTGAAGGTTGTCTTTGGCATGGATCAGTTGGGCGAGCTTATCAATAACGAGCTCAGCCAGGAAGATCGCCTGGGACGCCTGGCCTTGAGTACGCAGAGTCGGAGTGAGGCGGAGCGCGGACAGTTCCACGATATTACACGCAAACTGGCAACCGAGATGGGCTGCTGTATCGAGGTAGAAGATCTGCCCGATGAGTATACTGTCTGGCTGTATGGATCGCGTCGCCAGGTTGGTGCTTTGATGCGCGAATTGGCGACCCGAGGATAAATGATGATTACGATTGGGATACTAACCGTGAGCGATGGGGCCGCGCGAGGCGAGCGTGAGGATCTCAGTGGGGCACGCGCCCGCGCATTGGCGACACAATTACCTGATGCTGTCATTCAACAACAAAGCATCGTTCCTGATGAACAGGAACAGATCGCCGCGCTGCTCCGTAGCTGGTGTGATGAGCATAAGCTCAATCTGATTCTGACCACGGGCGGCACTGGCATGTCTCCACGCGATGTGACACCAGAGGCAACCAGGGCGATCATCGAGCGCGAGGCCCCGGGTATCGCAGAGGCTTTGCGCACGATCAGTCTGAAATACACACCGATGGCTATGTTATCCCGGGGTATTGCTGGCATTCGTGGTCGTACCCTCATTATCAATCTCCCTGGCAGTCCAAAGGCCGTTCAAGAGTGTCTGGAATATGCACTGCCTGTTCTCCCACACGCGATCAATCTCCTCGTTGAGGGCCCAAAGGAACATTGACACTATGGGCGCATCTAATAGGGTGGATGGGGGATTTGCAGAATACAGCGGCCATACTGATAATGTGTTCGCTGTCGCCTGGTCACCAGATGGCACGCGGATCGCCTCTGGCGGTCGCGACAATACGGTACAGATCTGGGACCCTCTAAGTGGTCAACATTTCCTCACCTTTCGTGGCCATCCAACCTGCATCCTGGCGCTTGCCTGGTCTCCCGATAGCCAATATCTGGCCAGCAGTTGTACCAGCGGTCTCGTTCACGTCTGGCAGGCCAGTACAGGAACGATCATCCATACCTATCGCGGCCATGTCCGCTTTGTGCGCAGTGTCTCCTGGTCTCCAGACGGCACGTGCATTGCTTCTGGTGGTGATTTTGGTGATAACTCGGTTCAGGTCTGGCGAGCATTTGATGGCAAGCAATTGTACACCCATAGTCAGTATCGTGTCTTTTCCGCCTTGTGGTCGCCATCTGGAACACGGATAGTATCCAGTTGCTTTGAGGAGAGTGTGCAGGTCTGGGATGCTATGACCGGCGATAAGCAGATTGAGTACCATGGCCATCATGGCCCTGTTTATGCAACGTCCTGGTCACCCGACGGTACTCGCATCGCCTCGGCGGGACACGATCGCCAGGCGCATATCTGGGATGCCGCGACCGGCCAGCAGTTGTGTGTCTATCGGGAACATACCCACTTCATCAAAGCCATTGCCTGGTCACCTAATGGGGATTTTTTGACCTCCGCTGGCAATGATACGATTCTACAGGTCTGGACGGCCGAGACAGGACAACGGCTGGTTGCTGAATATCGACAACACCAGAGTTGGATTCGAACCCTGGCCTGGTCTCCTGATAGTACTATCATTGCTTCAGCCAGCAAACACACTGTTCATCTCTGGCCCTGGCAGCATTCACGCTATTAAGCAGCAGTGGATTCTGCATCTATTTTTTAACGTCATGCGTACTAAAAACGTGTCGCGGGCTGAACTAGCATATGTCGATTGAGGTGGATACCTCCCGGATACGACACAAAGTGCAGGTGCTGTCTGGCATAGAAGCTATCTCGCATATCCAGGGAGGGTAGACTGAAAGGAGATTGTATGACAACATATCAGACACCACTCGTGATAGGTATTTTTCAAGATGAGGTACAGGCCAAGAATGCGGTCGATGCCTTACGGAACGCGGGGTTCCGCTACGACCAGGTGGGTGTAGCCATCCACTCTTCCAACAATGCTACCCCAGATTTACAGGCTGACCTCGTTAATCTCGGCGTTTCAGAGGAACAGGCAAGTTTTTATGATGAAGCCTATAAAGCTGGCAAAATAGTTGTCTCGATTCGCCACGATGGTCGCGAGGACGAGGTGCAGGATATTTTGACTAACAATGGCGCATACGATTATAACCATCGTGAGTCAGTTGCTACTGCCAATACTACATCTACCACCCCAGAGACGCAGCCCGCTGAACCCGGCACTGAAGCACAGGATTCAGCCACCACTGAGCCCGAGGCCGCTGCTGATGCACAGGATTCAGCCACCACTGAGCCCGAGGCCAGCCAGAATAGCGCCGCTACTTCCAGCCAGGTAACCGAAGAATAAATATTAAACCGGGCGAGCCCATATTATTCGCTATCATTTATACGAGGAGCACCAGTGGTGCTCCTCTTTTATGCTTAATACTATAATATTATTTTAGCCCAACCTATCCCAATGGATTTCTTAACATACTTTTAACATATCCATAAAGAATGGTTAATCGGTCGATGCTATTTTGATGGGGGTAATACATTAAGTAGAAACGGCTACCATTAATATACTTCAACTACTCCACCAGAAAAAAGCTCGTAGTTTACACACCCTTTCGGTGTCAGGGGTATTTATGAAAAATAAATGGCATTTGGCCCTTATCATAACGCTATTAGCCATGCTCAGCGCATCGATTAGTGCCTGTGGCAATACAGACGCCAGCCAGCCATCAACCACTGCTAATCCAGGAACCGCCAAAAAGACGGGCAATCTGACCTGCGTCCAGGGCAATTTACAGGTAACCGGTTCAACCGCGCTACAGCCGTTGGCTAAAGATGTGGCAACCGCTTATCAGCAGCAGTGTAGTGGCGCCAACATCACGGTTGGTGGAGGTGGTAGTAGTACCGGTTTGAAGAATGTCCAGGACGGAAGTTCTCAAATTGGCAATTCAGATATCTTTGCGGATAAACATAAATATCCGAATCTGGTTAGTAATCAGGTGGCGGTTGTGACCTTTGCCGTAGTCATTAATGGCGATGTTAAAAATATCAGTGACCTGACGACCCAACAATTGCGCGATATCTATTCAGGCAAAGCCAAAAATTGGAATAAATTTGGCGGCCCTAATCTGCCAATCGTGGCGGTAAGCCGTCCCGCTGGCTCTGGTACACGCATCACTTTTGAACAATATGTCCTGGGGCAAAAAGAGACCATCACGGGGAATGCAGTTGCCAATGCTTCTGGTGAAGTGAGCACTACGGTTAGTCAGACCTCGGGTGCTGTCTCTTATATCGCGGCGGACTTCGCCCATAAGAATAACTTGCATGTGGTCAAACTCAATGGCGTCGATGATACAGACACCAATGTTGTCAACAACACTTATAAATTCTGGAACATCGAGCATATGTACACCAAAGGCCCGGCCACAGGACTAGCCAGAGCGTACATCGATTATGTGAAGAGTCCAGATGTTGAGCCTATTCGCCAGAAACAAGGCTTCCTGGATATTTCAAAAATGAGCCCGGCGGCACTGGCCGCGAAAACGCCAGAGAATGCATAGCCGTACACAGGATCAAAGGCCTCCATCGTGCCTCCCTTGTGCGGACGTGCGCTGGCGCGCCCGAACTTTTTTCTTGTGTGGTGCAAAAAGTGCGCCGTACGCACTTTTTGCACCACACAAGAAGGCTCCTTGAGCGCCTTTGGCGCTCAAACGCAGGCATGGTGATCAGGATGATCATGGACGATAAGGAACATTCTAAGAAACTGTATGTACTAACCTGACATAGCCAGAAAAAAGGTGCTATTGTGGCGGATACATCATTCATCGGCCAACAACAGAGACAAATTAGAAATATGAGAACCAGGAAGAGCCGCACTGTAGATCAGGGCGTTCGTGGTCTTTTCTTTCTATGCGCGGCCCTAATTGTGGCGATCATTTTCGGCATTTTCTTCTTTATCGGGCTCAACGCCTTTCGCATGTTTAGTGCAGACCCCCATTCAAGTAATTTCCTTTCAACCACCATCTGGGACCCCGAGGGCAATCTGGGCGCCCCCAGTTATGGTATGCTGGGCTTTATCCTGGGCTCCATCGTGACAACCATGCTGGCAGTAGTTATCGCGACACCGCTCTCTTTCGGCATGGCCCTCTTTATGACTGAGGTTTGTCCCAGGTGGTTAGAAAATGTATTGCGACCACTGCTGGAGATCTTCACTGGTATGCCATCAGTGGTCATTGGTTTTCTGGCCCTGGTGGCTCTGGTACCAATCATCCGCGATATCGCAGGACCGCTGACACCGATTCCTGCCCTGGCCGGCTATGGTTGGGCCGCCGCTACGGTGGTCCTGATCTTAATGATCCTGCCAACCATTATTAGTATCTCTATCGATGCTTTGCGCTCTATCCCAACCGATATTCGTGAGGCGAGCCTGGCACTCGGGTCCACGCGCTGGCAAATGATGAGAAGAGCGATATTGCCAGCCGCGACAACCGGGCTAGCAACGGCTGTGATTCTGGGCATGTCGCGTGCGATTGGTGAGGCTCTGGCGGTGAGCCTGGTGCTGAAGGGGAAGACCTTGCCGGTCAACGTTTTGACGCCGGCCATCTTTTTTCAGCCCAATGTGAACATGACCCAACCGATTGTGATTAACTTTCCCGAGGCGGTCGGCGCTGAGCGCGATGCATACTTTATGCTAGGCTTCCTGCTGCTCGTCGTTTCTTTTCTCTTTATCTGCCTTAGCCGGTATATTGCCAGTAGGAGCGTCTACAAATGAGTTCACAACAACTTTCTCAGTATGCGCCCGAACCTGATACACAAAAAAAAGACGCACTACGACAGTTGGTACGGCGCTTACACACTACCAACCATATAGCACTATCTATATTATGGGTAGTGGCCATTGCGGTTGCCCTGATCTTTATCGCAATCATTCTACGCCTGCTGATTCAGGGTTTCCCATCTTTGATCGATCCACGCTTCTATGCCCCGACCGGCGAAGCCTCGGTCGGAGCGCAAATCTTCAATACATTTTATATTTTGATCCTCTCGGAGATCATTTTAGTCCCTATCTCGCTAGCCGCGGCTATCTTCCTGGCCGAATATGCGCCACAGGGTCGGATGGTAACAGGGATCCATTTTGCGGCAGAGACGCTCTCGGGCGTGCCTTCAATTGTGCTTGGACTGTTTGGCTATGCCTTCTTCTGCACCTTCTTTGGCTTTGGTCTGAGCCGCATTGCGGGGGCTCTGACCTTGCTCTGCCTCAATTTTCCCAATACCCTGCGCCTCTTTGAGGATGCGTTGGTCTCGGTTTCGGGGGATATGCGCGAGGGTGGCATGGCTCTGGGCAGCACTAAATGGCATATGGTGCATACCGTTGTGCTCCCTTCAGCACTGGCAGGCATTGTCACAGGCATTGTACTCTCGGCTGGCAAAATCATCGGTGAGGCGGCGGCCTTGATCTTTACCATGGGCGCCAGCAATCCAGCCAATGTTTTTACCCTGAATCCGTTTATCGGTAGCGACAATCTGACAATTAACATCTACAATATTCAGAGCACCGGTGGTGGTCTGACCAAAGCATTAGCCGATGCCGTGACATCTGGCTCATCCGCGCTATTGATCGTGATTCTGCTCCTCATCAATCTAGGTGCGCGCTCAATAGGCAATACCGTCCATCGTCATATGACGGCGACTTGATTTGTAGGGGTATTCATTCTTTAGCCAATCCAGGAAGATATGTTTACATGAGAGGATACAATGAGATGAACGTTTCGTTGAATATCGCTACAGATCCACGACCCATTCCTGAAGGTGCTAGCATCTACTCACGTAAAGTAGCGAGAAGCGGACATATCTCGTACGAGGGTCGTCCTTACTTTATCAGTAAAAATTTGGCGGGCCAGTACATTCGATTCATGGTAATTGAGGGCCGCTTGATTGTTGATGCGGCTATCCCGCTACACAAAGAATATCCGCTATGCTAACCAGTGCATAGCGCGGATAATACACACTTACACACACATAAAGGAGATATGATGGAGCAACATAGTTTGCAAAATTCTCAACCCCTATCGCAGGCAGAAATACAGGCTCGCAAACAGGGAAAACTTCCTTTTCAGGATCTCGATACGTCCACGCCCAATATTAATGAGGTCGAAAAAGAAGCTGAACACATGGGTCATTTTGATCCAGCTAAAACGTTAAACGCACGGGCTGCGGTTAAAATAGATGTCAAAAATACAGACTTCTTCTATGGTTCCAAGCAAGCCCTGTATGATGTCTCATTACCAATTCTGAACCGCCAGGTAACCGCCTTAATTGGCCCATCTG
Organism: Dictyobacter kobayashii; assembly: GCF_003967555.1. GTDB lineage: Bacteria > Chloroflexota > Ktedonobacteria > Ktedonobacterales > Ktedonobacteraceae > Dictyobacter > Dictyobacter kobayashii. The sequence continues at coordinate 3,231,477 of NZ_BIFS01000001.1, read as the reverse complement.
GCTGTGGTAAATCGACTTTCTTGCGTACATTGAATCGTATGAATGATCTAATTCCAGGTACTAAGGTTACCGGGCAGGCCATATTCGACGACTTCAATATTTATGAAAAGAAAACCGATGTGGTGCTGCTAAGACAGCGCATTGGTATGGTCTTCCAGCGTGCCAATCCTTTTCCAAAATCTATTTTTGACAATGTCGCTTATGGTCTGCGCGTTCAGGGTAAATCCAGGAAAGTTATTGAGGAGCGCGTGGAGTATAGTCTGCGTGGCGCGGCCCTCTGGGAGGAAGTGAAAGATCGCTTGCATACCTCGGCCCTGGGACTTTCGGGTGGTCAGCAGCAACGGCTTTGCATAGCGCGTGCGCTGGCTGTCGAGCCAGAAGTGCTATTGATGGATGAGCCTTGTTCGGCCCTGGACCCGATTGCCACTCTGAAAATTGAGGAGCTGATTACAGAGCTTGTAAAAGAGTATACTATTGTTATAGTGACACACAATATGCAACAGGCAGCGCGTGTTTCACACTATACGGGCTTCTTTCTGAGCGGCAAATTAATTGAGTATGCGCCTACGGTTCAACTCTTTGCACGGCCCGAACGGAAAGAAACAGAGGATTACATCAGCGGCCGTTTCGGCTAGGCATTGAGGCGGGGGAGCTCCTGTGGTACGAAAAATATTGGTTGTCGATGATGAGGCGGTTCTACTCGATACCATCTCTTATAACCTGGAACAAGCTGGCTACCAGGTAACGAAGGCGGCAGATGGTTTGAGTGCGTTGGATGCGGCCCGCACGGAGACTCCCGACCTGGTGATTCTGGATATTATGTTGCCTGGCATCGATGGCCTGGAGGTATGCCGCCAGCTGCGACGTGAGCGCCTGACAGCGGTGGTCCCTATTATTATGTTGACGGCTAAAGGCGACGAGATCGATAAGGTGGTGGGGCTGGAAGTAGGGGCGGATGACTATATGACCAAACCCTTTGGGCGGCGCGAACTGCTGGCACGGGTGCGTGCCCTGTTGCGTCGCGCTGATTATCCAATCACTAATAGTGGCAATCAGGATACTACCAATAACAGACAGGAAAGCCTTCCCCGGCGCAAGGATTTACATTCAGGGGATCTCTCCATCGATCAGGCCGGACGCAGGGTGACGAACCGTGGGCAGAATATTGAACTACAACCCAAACAATTCGATCTGCTCACCTACCTGGTCCGCAATCGCGGTACCGTCTTAACACGCGATCAACTACTACATCACGTCTGGGGCTACGACTATGCTGGAGATACCCGTACAGTGGATGTACATATTCGCTGGCTACGCGAAAAATTAGAAGAAGAAGCCGCCAACCCCAAATTAATCCAGACCGTACGTGGCGTAGGCTATGTATTTCGCGGCTAAGTATTCGGGCTCTCCGCCCTTTGGGGGAAAGCGGGGTGCAGAGGCGGCAGCCCTGACGGAGCACGAGGCATCCTCGCAACCCTCCCTCTCCGTCCTTCCTCCAATACCGTTGAAATACGAAGAATTGGAGATCAGAAACATAGGATTGGAGCCTGCTCCTTTTTACCCTCCCTACACAAAAAATCAACAATAATAACGAATTGCATAGATTCGGCCCTCAGCGGCCGATTGCCGCCCTCCGCAGAGCCGGCGGCCCCGTATCCTAGCGATATGGTGCCTCCTGGCATGGCCTTTCCCTTCACGCGGTGCCCAAAAGCAGCGTCGGTGTTTGGGCACCGCGTGGGCCGAGGTGTAGGTTCGGCCCTCAGCGGCCGATTGCCGCCCTCCGCAGAGCCGGCGGCCCTGTATCCCAGCGATAGGGTGCCTCCTGGCATGTCCCTTTCCTTCACGCGGTACCCAAAAGCAGCGTCGGTGTTTGGGCACCGCGTGGGCCGAGGTGTAGGTTCGGCCCTCAGCGGCCGATTGCCGCCCTCCGCAGAGCCGGCGGCCCTGTATCCAGCGATAGGGTGCCTCCTGGCATGTCCCTTTCCTTCACGCGGTACCCAAAAGCAGCGTCGGTGTTTGGGCACCGCGTGGGCCGAGGTATAGGTTCGGCCCTCAGCGGCCGATTGCCGCCCTCCGCAGAGCCGGCGGCCCTGTATCCCAGCGATAGGGTGCCTCCTGGCATGTCCCTTTCCTTCACGCGGTACCCAAAAGCAGCGTCGGTGTTTGGGCACCGCGTGGGCCGAAGTTCCTGAGACAAGCGACCATATGGTGAGGATACCGGGCCGCCCTACCGGGGCGGCAATCGGCCGCTGAGGGCCGAACCTATACGATTCTCTTTTCTTGCTGCCTGGTTGCTCAATGAACGGAATGGGGGCTTGTCCTCATCCAGGTGGAATTTTAGGTTTTAAATATTCTCTTGCATAATTTTGTTACTATATATCTACTATATTATATATATTATATCCTCTTTTGTGAAAGAAGATATGCTTATTTCACATTAAAAACATTAGATAAAGATTAGAATTTTGAATATACTCATGCATGCAATTGACTTTTAGCTGCATTATTTTTTATACTAATTAATGTGTTTACTGCCCTTGTTGATATACAAGTATCAATGTTATTTCCATCAATAAATAACCTGATTAGACTTATAGTGTATATATCGAAATTAGTATCACATTTAGTTATCACTATTAAACAAGAGTTCCAGGAGAATGAAGATGTCAAAAACAACCCTTTCTAAGCGCCCGATTGTAATCACTATGATTGCTGTTCTGACACTTGTTCTATCTGTAATCTATTTATTTTTTCAGGAATTACTATTGTCATCATAAGTCAACGATATTTGACTGGACATATAAATACCGTTACACCTGCACAATTCAAGCTCACACTAAACATTTTTATTGGTCTATTTGGGCTTATCATCTCTCTCGGCCTTTTCAGTCTAAAAAAATGGGCTTATTGGACAGAACTTATTCTGCTTAGCTTAGCATTATTAACGGCTATTTTTACTGTCACTTTTCAAATATCTTCCAGTTCCGATTGGATACAAATCATATGGAGTTCTCTCATGCTTGCGTATGTCATATTCAGCAAAAAAGTAAAAAAAGCATTTTTCGGTTGATGGACACAACAAAAAGCACGAATTGTATGTGCGGGCCTTGCCCGCACATACAATTCGTGCTTTTTGAGCTTTTCCTATCATCTTCGCCTTAAATGAGGTGTATTGCATTCAAAGCCAACCCGGATGTGTGCGCTGACTATGCGCACGCACGTACTGGTTTTATTAACGCTCTAACCTGGTCTCAGCCAGCGCCTGCAACAACTTCTGGTATACCACATCCAAATGTTCAGGCATCACCTTAACATCTCCAATTACCGGCATAAAATTCGTATCCCCATTCCAACGCGGTACGATATGGTAATGAATATGTTCAGCAAAACCAGCACCAGCCACCTTCCCCATATTGATGCCCATATTAAAGCCATCGGGCTTCATCGCAGCCTTAAGGGCGCGGATAGCCCATTGCGCCTGAGACATCATATCAGCCAGTGTCTCCGCGCTTAGCAGATCCAGGGCGCCGATATGCTCATAAGGGGCGACCATCAGATGTCCATTATTATATGGATACAGATTGAGCATCATAAAGCAGTGCTCGCCTCGATGAAGAATATGATACTTCGCATCTTCATGCGCGGCTGGTTGCGTACAAAAAATGCAACCTGGCGGCGGCGGATCTTTCGGTTCGATGAACGCCATGCGCCAGGGTGCCCATAAATTTTCCATTGTATTTCGGCCTCAAATCACGTCGAATAACGTTTTTTCTCCCCCGACCATCATCGCGATAGCCGGGGGAGAAAAAAAAGGGAGTCATGCCCCCAAAGGACTATACAATAGTATCTTATTTCTTTTCAGTTGTATCTGCAAACTGTAATGGATCAACCCATTGCTCAGCCCAGGTATGAATTGCATCCGTTACCGGCTTGAGCGCATAACCTTTCTCCGTGAGTTGATATTCAACGCGCACTGGAATCTGTGGATATACAACCCGCTTAACAATGCCTTCGGTCTCTAATTCGCGCAAGCGATCGCTCAAAACGCGGTCTGATAGCCCATCGACAAGTGCAGTCAATTCACAAAAGCGTCGAGGGCCTTCCATCAGAGCGTTTAATAACAATCCAGTCCAACGCTTACATATCACCTGAACGGCATGCTCATAACGGGACATGAAGTTGCAATGGTTGCTGTTGATATTGTTTGTTCTGTCGGCTTCGTCGCCATAAGTGCTCTGCCTACCATTTCCTATGTATCCCCTCTGGAAGAGGTGACAATAGACATATTGAACGCCAGTATACTATCTCTTAATTTTATGTATTTCCTAGTATACCACGCTTTTCTCTCTAAGGCAAGGATTGTTACGTGTAAAAAGTAAGCCCAGGACTGCCACAAAAATGGTGCTACCTCTGCCGTATCACATTTGCTAAACTCACCACTCACACGATAACATAAAAACAATTGTATACATGACAAGATTGGAGTAAGCCTGGTATGTTGGATGTATCGCTTGAGATGGATATTGATACTTTCCATCTGGATGTGGCTTTTACAACACAATCTGGCCGCACCACAGTTCTGTTGGGTGAAAGTGGCGCTGGCAAAAGTACTATACTACGTTTGCTGGCAGGTCTACAGATGCCACAGAGGGGTCATATCATACTCGATGGTACTACCTACTATGATAGTACGGCACGCATCTCTATCCCGCCCCAGAAGCGTCCATTTGGCTATGTGTTTCAGGACTATATTTTGTTTCCACACCTGACGGTATTTGAAAATGTGGCCTTCGGCTTGCGCGCTCAGCATCTGTCACGCTCAGTGATTCGCAGATCCGTACTCGAGGCCCTTGAGATGGTCCAACTATCCGTGCTGACACAGCGCCTCCCGACCCAGCTCTCGGGAGGACAGCAGCAGCGTGTGGCGATTGCGCGGGCCCTGGCTTTACGTCCACAGTTACTGCTATTGGATGAGCCATTGGCTGCCCTGGACGCCCAGACCCGGCGCGAGGTACGCCAGGAGTTGCGCACAATTCTGCGTGAGGTACAGATTACAACGCTGCTGGTAACCCACCATTATCTGGATGGCTTGCTGTTTGGGGATCAATTGCTGGCGGTCGATCAAGGACGGCTGGTACAGCAGGGAGATCAGCGTGAACTACGTGATTTTCCTCGCTCTTCGTACATTGCCGAATTAGTCGGGGTCAATTTTTTCCGTGGCCAGGTCTTACATGCCGAGAACAATACAACCTGCCTGATTCGCCTGCACCAGGAGACATCCTCCAGCCAACCCAATGAGGTGGTCGCGATGCTCAAAGAGGGGGTTACACAGCCTGCTAATGGAACAGAGATCTTCGTCGTCATCGATCCACGTAGTATTACACTCCACCAGAGACAGCCCGAGGGCTCAGCCCGCAATATCTTTCAGGGCACCATTATGCACATTATCCCCCTGGGGACCAGTACAGGATCTCATGATGGTAAGGTGCGTGTCAGCATTGCACTTAGCCAGACCAATGCTCCGCTGACCGCTGAAGTAACAGAGAATTCGGTCGTCCGAATGGGCTTGCAGGAGGGTCAGACAATTTTTGCCACCTTTAAAGCCAGCGAGGCCAGTGCTTACCTTTAAGCTGTTTTTAGCGCACACAAAAAGCGCGCTAGCATTAAGATGAATACATCTACTTTGCTATATGCGCGCTTGATTATCCAGCGTGCCTATTCGTGAACGGTCTCGCTCTGCCAGTCGCAGCCAGCCGGTAACAGTTTTTTCAAGCTCTCTGCTAATCCATCCAGATCGGTAACATCGTCGCGATAGACGGCCCAGGCCTTGGCTTTCTGATTCGGCTCCGTAACTTTGCGATAGACAATCACGCTAATGCGCTTGCCATTAGGAAAAAATTCCTCTTTGATGCGCGTAATATTTTCCCAGGGCAGATCAATTACTTCGCCGCGACGGCTCTGCTTAACCACTGCCTGCGGCCCAACCGTAATGGTAAAAGGGACAGGCGCAACCAGACGTAAATAATAGACGAAACCCGCAAGAAAAACCACGGCGGCAATGGTACTTCCAATCACAGAAGCATCATTGCGGTTCGCATGTTGATAGACCGCGATCCACAAAACGAGTGCTGTTACCCCAATGAGACCCAGGATAGTCACAACACGCTTGAACAGGCTCAATCCGGGCCCGATAAATACTTGCTCTTGTGCTACTGAAGATGATGCCATGTGATGCTCTCCAAAAAAGTGTAAGCAATTTCCTCTGCGTATTGTAACAATGAGAGACGAATCATGCAACGGAGAGAAAAAAAACCAACCAACATCGGTATAATCCAATACGGAGTCGCACCGATGCTGGTGTGGTTGAAATTAGCGAAAAACGTGGGAGATTTACCAGATGTTTTTGTTAAGGGTAGCTAAAAACTCTGTGTTGTTGCTGGTTTTAGCCATGTGCTGCAGTAATGCTTCAGTTGCCTCCAAACTACTCTTGCCACTCTGTTGATCGGCCAGGGTAGAGAACATGCGACGCATAACTACGATTGAACGGAGTGTCTTATCGTCGAGGAGCAATTCTTCGCGGCGGGTACTGGAGCGAGCGATATCGATGGCGGGGAAGACGCGGCGCTCAGCCAACTTACGATCCAACAACAATTCCATGTTGCCGGTACCCTTAAATTCTTCGTAAATTACGTCGTCCATACGGCTACCAGTATCGACCAGGGCCGTAGCAATAATGGTTAAGCTACCACCTTCTTCGATCTTACGGGCTGCGCCAAAGAAACGCTTGGGCGGGATCAAGGCACTTGGATCTAGACCACCGGAGAGGTACGACCACTGGCTGGACGGCCAGGTTATAGGCGCGGCTCAAACGGGTAATACTATCCAGAAGGATGACCACATCGCGTCCACCTTCAACCAGGCGTTTAGCACGCTCAAGCACCATTTCAGCGACGCGTGTGTGGGCCTCAGTTGGCTCATCAAAGGTCGAACTGATAACTTCGGCCTTCACTGAACGCTTCATGTCAGTGACCTCTTCTGGTCGCTCACCAATCAGCGCAATCATCAAGTGAGTATCGCTATAGTTTTCAGTGATGGAGTTTGCAATGGACTTGAGGAGGAGGGTTTTACCAGCTTTCGGGGGAGAAACAATCAATCCGCGTTGGCCACGTCCGATAGGGGCCACCAGGTTCACCAGCCGCCCGATATATTCGATGGGCCAGTCTCTAGATTAAACATTTCTCGCGGGAAAATCGGCGTCAGGTTGTCAAAATGAGGACGCCGTTTAGCGATCTCCGGGTCAACACCATTGATAGCCTCAACACGCAGGAGTCCGTAGTACTTCTCGTTGTCCTTTGGAGGTCGCACCTGGCCAGAAACCATGTCGCCTGTACGCAATCCAAAGCGGCGAATCTGGGATTGAGAAACATAGACATCCATATTGCCTGGCAGGAAACGCTCCTGGCGCAGGAAGCCAAACCCATCCTCGACAATCTCCAACACGCCAGCGCTAAAGATGTTTCCTTGCTGTTCTGTATTGGCTTGAAGTAGTCTGAAGACGAGGTCTTGTTTCTTGAGGGTGCTGTAACCAGAGAGTTCGAGGTCGCGAGCGATGTCGCGTAACTCTGTAATGGTTTTCGTTTCTAACTCAGCTATGTTCACGTTGTGTAAGGGCGCAGCAGATTCTTGAGGGAAACGCCCTTTCTCCTTTCTGCGGTTGAACCAGGATAGTTAATGGTGGGAAATTTACATATCGGGTCATGTTGAAATATTTACCCTGCTTGAAAGACTTGGATCACAGGTGGCTTTGATGGTTGTTAAGAGGTGCCAGCCTTATGTCAAAGACTTATACTACACACCTTGCCGCAGGCGGGAACCCGCAACAATCTGCTCGGTGTTGTATGTATCTCTGAAGCTAGCTAGAATATACCACAGGCACTAAGGGATGTCAAGTGTGTCACCTGCATCTTCTTCTGTTATATAAAGCAGGGAGAATGCCAGTTATTGTATACCATGCTACTTGCTTCCCCTGGGTGAGAAGCTACTTGTTCCCTGAATACCAGCCCAACCAGCTGCCCGTTGCATATCATAGAATGAATACCAGTAGTTGTCAATCCACTCATTGCAAGAATGCAAGTACGCTCCTAGCTCACGCTGCTCCAGTTCACGATCGACGACTTTGTTGGCATGAGGATGTTTATAGAGTCTGGGTAGCGGTGAGCCAAAACCATGAATGTAGTGCACTAATTCGTGCGCGATGGTGGTAATTAATACATGGTCAGGAACTTGCGGCAGTTGGAGCAGGGTGTTGATGCCGATAAAGGTCATGGTGGCATCCACTGAGAGGCGAATCAGCCCCAGCCTTCCTTTCCAGGGATAACAATAGTCAATGGTAACCTCATTCACCCGTGGAATGTCCGCGAAATAGTTGTGCCAGATCCATTGTAAGTAGTCGCTCAAATGATGCCTATCTGTTGGCTGTAGGTATAAGGCTGCTTCACTTATAAGTATTGAAGGTTGCATCCAGGGACTCCTTCATATAAAAAATACCTATTTATTTGAATAGGTAAGAGATTTTTGGTTTGTAAATTCAGTATACCAACAGCGCTAGCAAAGTTTTTATATGACTATTTTTCAATATGAGAGCAGTTTAAGGAGCAACCTGGAGGGAGAGAAGAGTGATGGGAATTGATATACAAGGGGAGAGGCTGTAGTGGTTGTCAGATAATCAGCACGGACCTTCATTAGCGCATTGATAAGACAAGCATTCCCATGATATCAAAACCCATTAAAATAAGCATCAGGGCCAGGCAAACAAATATGATGCTACGCTGCCAGTTGTGACGCAAGAGCGCTATAACCTGGTCATTTAACAGTGGCTCAGTAACAGGAACTACTGACATGACAGAAACTGCTTCTGAGACAGGGGCAACCGGGCTACGAGGAATACTGTTCAAGCTACCATCACTCAAACGCTTCCATTGGCAGAGGCGATTACTGAGAGCCTCTTCAAAGCCAGCGTAAAGCAGCTCTTCATCAACTGGCTGCTGCTGCGGCAAGGTTACCACAGTCATAGGAGTTGTATCATATTCATCTTCGATAGCAACAGACAGATCACAAACCTCTAAATCTAAATCTGTGATGGGACACAGGGTTGCATTCATGGCCTCTACCTCCTTACTAACTTACTAACATATTCTCTATACGATGAATGATAACGGAAGAAAGACAAAAAGGGAATGGGTCAGATGACATGTTTTGAGCTTATAAGGCTGTGCTTAAGGTAAATCTAATCTGATTTCAAGCAGGATTTAATACTCTGAGAACTAGCTTAAAGGCTAAGCACAACGATAGAGGGTATAAATATAACTACAATGGCCACGCAATCTATAAATACGGAAAGTGCCTGATTGCTCTTTATTATCGGTCCCTGGCCACAAAACTGAAATGCGCAATTACAGCCATGCAAAAAGTCCCGGATCAGTATGCCCAGGATTTCCTTGCGTGTAGTTATGGTAAAATAGAGCCACCGATACTTATCAGGTGTTTGAAACGTATTCTATTTGAAAGGGGGTTACGTGCAAAGTCGTCCTAGAAGACCCCAGTTTGCGTCTCGACCCGAGGGAAGTAGTGCCAATGTTACATCAGCCATCGGCATGGAAGAGACATTTGGCCGCTCCCGCGCTCGCCGCACCTCGCTCTTTACACGTACGGTAATGTGGGTTACTGGACTTGTCTGCGCCGCCCTTTTGCTGGCTACCTTCGCTCAGGCCTGGTCAAATAATCATTTGATGGCCCAGGTGCAACAGGAACAGCAGGTGTTGAAACAGGTCCAGGATAAGCATACACAACTATCCCAGAATGCCAGACACTATCAAGATCCAGCAGTTGTGGAGAGTGAAGCACGTCAACAATTAGGTTATATTCGCCCTGGCGAACATGCGGTTGTCATTATCGATGCCAATAATAAGGGTCAGGGTAAGATCCAACCAACCGCTCCTCCAGCGCCGTCACAGGGCCACTGGCAAGACTGGTGGAAGATCTTTTTTTGATACGGCACATTAGGGAATAGAAGAAAGTCATACAATGGCTTCAATTCCTTGACAGCATATGTATGATGAAAGTATAACGTAAGTATATTTACTGCCTACAAATTACCGCTTTTGGAATAACAAATGAATGCGAAGCGTCAACGTAATGTAATAGCTTACCCTATTATGCAGCTCCAGCATTGGCTGGGGCTTCTTGAGCTTTTACTTAGAAAGGTGCGTTTCGCGAAGTAAATTTTGTACTATCCAAAGCGGAGCGCATACAGCGTTCCGCTTTTCTTTTTTTTATACCTTTTTCAGGTAGGTACGGCTTTGGCTTTGGCTTTCTAAGCACAGGGTGTGAATTATACTTTCTCACTTTTGACAGTTGTTATTCTCCTCTCTTGTGGTATCGATGGTGATCCGCCATTAAGAGTTATGGTTGGCTTTTCTCATTGACCAACCATCAACAGGTCAAACCAGGCCAGACCAGTGGTTATGTGGGGATGGGATACGGTTGATTGCACTTATTAGCAGCATGGGCTACAGCTGCCAGAAAATCTGACCGGGATCACAAAACGCCACCAATGAGCTCGGAACTTTCCCGCAAATGGGAGCAGACCGGAAAATTCATTATGAGTAGGAGTTATTATGAGTACACAGTCTCTGGTGTCGGCACAAACTTCTCTGGCTGAACAATCACCCGCGCATAAGGTGGAATGCTATGTACAAGAGCATTTGAAACGCTACTTACATGAATTGAGCGACCTCTGCGCCATTGACTCTGGAACGGCTTATAAGGCCGGAGTCGATGAAGTAGCACTCTATCTTGCTGGACGTATGCGCGGATTGGATATGGATGTCAATCTGTTTGAGAATGAAAAATGGGGCAATGATGTCTATGGTGTGCTAAAAGGTACAGGTAAGGGCATCATTGTGCTTTTAGGCCATATGGATACGGTCTATCCTATCGGGACGGCGGCCGCGCGGCCTTTACGCGTTGAAAATAATAAGATCTATGGGCCTGGCGTTATCGATATGAAGGGCTGTATTCTCTCTGCGATCTATGCTCTTGAAGCTCTTCAATCTATCAATTATCATGATTTTGCTGAAATTCGCTTTCTATGTGTCTCCGATGAAGAAATTAGTGATCGCCATAGTAAAGAAATTATTCGCCAGGTGTGTAATGGTTGTCATGCAGCCCTGGTGCTGGAAGCGGCCCGCGAAAATGGAGACCTGGTAAGCGCGCGTAAGGGCGGGGCCTGGTATAAGTTACGGGCCTATGGCCATTCAGCGCACGCTGGCGTAGAGCCTGAAAAAGGCTCAAATGCCATCCTGGAGCTGGCGCACCAGGTTGTAAAGCTGCAGGCACTTAATGGCTGGCGCGAGGGTCTGACAATCAATACAGGTCGTATTCATGGTGGCACTGCCACCAATGTAGTGCCCGACTTCGCTGAGGCCTTTATAGATATCCGTTTCGCGCGCACTGAGGATCGCGTGGCTCTGGAGCAACACTGGAATGAGCTACTGCAACAACATCTGATACCAGGAGTCGAGCTGAGCATTGAGATTGACCCCGATGATCGAGATCCGATGGCCTGCACCCCCGAGAATCTACATATGGCGCGGCGAGCACAAGAGATTGCACAGGAACTGGGCTTTGAGGTCCGCCATGCTCCGACAGGAGGAATATCTGACGCCAACTATGCTTCTGGCTTTGGCTATCCCGCTCTGGATGGATTAGGACCGGTAGGTGGCCTGGACCATAGTCCCGATGAGTATATGGAACTGGATAGCGTCGCTCCTCGTACCGCGCTCTTAGCAGGTTTGATCGCTTCAATTGGAACGCGGGCCGAGTAATCAACACTTTGGCGGGACTACCTGCATATCACTTTGATCCCCATTTGCTTTTCTATATTCTTTACAAAGCAGACATAGCAGGTAGCTCTGCAAACATTTTAAGATAGCAAGAAGGCGGCCGATTGGCCGCCTTCTCAGTTTTTGTTTAGCTGTCCATCAATGCTAGGCACGAATCTCTTCTAACATCGACAGGTTAATAAACAGGTCACAGCTCTGGCGCAGTGTGGCCGACATAGCCTCGTCAAAAGCTGCTACTTCGACGCGCACACCGTGATCGGAACAGTAGTCCAACATCGGCATAAAGTCGCTATCACCGCTGACCAGAACGATACAATCTACAGCTCCACCATCTACCAGGCGTACTACATCCATACACAGATCCAGGTCCAGGTCGGCTTTTTTGGCTCCGCTGGAGAAGGTTTTGTAGTTCTTGGTTGTAATACGATAGCCAAGGCCCTTAACAGCCTGCAGGAACATCTGCTCGTCTCCAGGTTGTGGGCTGGTTGGACAGTAGGCATGAGCACGCACCAGACGACGGTTGCCGCGCAGGAAGTCTAGCAGCTTGCCAAAGTCTACGCCGATGCGCAGCGTGCGGGCAGAATAGAGCAGGTTGGCAACGTCTACGAACACGCCGACGCGCTCCGTCGATGGGAAAGGCGGCAGGGTTACCGAGACGTTGGTCGGAGCCTGGCTGATACGGCGGAACTCCGCCACCATGCGATCCGTCTGCGTCTGGAGAGCCTGCGAAACGACATTAGCAAATTGGGTCACTGCGGCCGCGGACAAACCACCTTCCGACGAACGCGCTGATGGGTAAAGCGATGGGGTCGGGGTTGGACGAGTCTCCGCACGTGTGTTGCGGCCATCACGTGTCATAACACTGCCGCGCGCAGGAGAGGGGTCCGGCCCCATGAAAGGTCCAGTCACATCATTTCCTTGATTCATCTGACTTACGGTATAGCCAGAAACGATTGTATAAGCTTGATTGTTGTTATCCGCAGCAGAGGCAGCGGGTGTACGCGGCGACTGCGACTGTGCAGGCATTGGCGCCGGGACCGGCGTTGGAGCTGGTGGCGCAATCGGCTCGTCCGCGATGCTTTCGCTATGCTGGGAGGCATGCGAGGCCGGATTGCTCGATCCGGAGCGATGGCGCCGACGACGACGAGAGCTCGCCTTCTGTAATTCTGAGTATTCCAGTGGTGGCAGATCCTCGGGCGCGATCTCTTCTTTGTTGTTGGCACTGGCTGGCTCAACAACGGGCGTCGGTGTCTCAACCACAGGCTCGTGAACGGCTGCTGGCTGTTCTTTCTGACTATGCCGTCTGCGTCCGTGGGGCTGCTCTGCTGGCTGCGCGCTGGCTGCGCTGCTCTCAGCCTCCTGAGTACTGGTGGCAGCGTTAGTATGCTTCTTGTTGTTTTGAGGTTGTGGCTCAGGAGCGGGCGTAACACTGGCAGGCTGCTCCTGGACAGTAGCTTTGGCCTCTTCGGCGCGCTGCAACTTCTCATCAGTTTTACGCTGGGCCACGGTATGGGTGGTATGCGAGGTCGCAGTCGAGCGCGTTGGTGTATGTACGGTTCCGCCCGCTACATTGGTAGCAGGACGATCGAAGCGATAACGGCGAGCAGGGCGGGCCGGAGTCACCTCTGGGGCTGCTTCAGCTGGCGTTTCAGCCTTGGCGGCACTGGTGGTGTTCTCTTCGGCAACGGGCTGCTGCACTTCTTCGCGTGTATGGCGTCCAAATGAGCCGTGGCGCGGTAAGCGTAGGCGCGAGGCTGGACGCAGCAACGGGGAGACAGGTCGTGTCACAGGCTTTGGCTCTTCTTCATTTGCTACAACTGCAGGCTTCTCTTCTGATTCAGCTGCCGGCTCTTCGCTGGCAGCCGCGATCTCTTCTGCTGAAGCATCCGCAGTTTTTCCTTCGGTAACTAAGGACTCAGTAGACTCAATCGATTCAGGCTGTTCCTGGGCATCGGAATTGACAAGATCAGCGGCGGCTGTTGTCAATCGTGTCAGGGCCTCAACCTGTGAATCCCGTAAGGTAGCCTGGAGTGCTGCCTCTGCCTGCCTGAACTCGGCGATAAAGTCTGTAAATGGGCGCACTTCTTCGGCCCGGGCATCTATGAGGTCGGATCCTTCTACATAGGGAAAGGTGGTATCGGGAACAGGGAGCTCATCGACCTGTGCTTCTATCTCAGGCGCAATGATTGTTTCTTCTGCTACAACCGCAACCTCAGGCAGAACTTCTTGCACTGGTTGGGCGGCCTCTTCCTGGGCTCCGTTCGGCTGCTCGAAACTGGTGGCTTCTGTCGCAGGTGCCTCTGAGGCGCCCTCTTCTGTTGCCTCAGAGGGATGGCTGGCAGCTTCTTTTACATCCGAATCAGCAGGTTTCTCATCATGGGCCAGCGTGGTATCGGCGGCCGTTTCTTTTTCCGGATGCGCTTCACTGATACTGGCTGCTTCCTCAGCCTGAGGTGCGTCTTGCTGGGTTTTCACCTCGTCTTTTGACTCATCCTCAGCTTCAGAAGATGCTTCTGGTTGGCCTTCTCCAAAGAAGGATGGCTCGGAACTAACAGTTGCCTCCTCGATAAAATCGGGAGTGGCAGGAACCTCGCCTGATTCTGGCACGTCAGAAGATGCTGTGATAGCCTCAGCTGACGTCTCTTGCTCGGACGCTGAATCAACCGCCGGTACTGATGCTGCATCCTCTTGCTTCTCAGCAGAAGTTGTCAGCTCCTCAGAGGACGCGGTGTCAGATGCAGAGGAGGTAGCCGTCGTTTCGTTTTCGGGGGCAGACGGATATTCCACGACGGATGCATCAGCGTCGCTATGCTCATGATGCGTATGTTGCGTTGTCACTAAGATCTCCAGTCTCAGTCGCTACGAACCGGGGCGCAAGTTACTTCCGTAGAATACTATCGACTGAAGACAGTTGGGGCGAACATGCTTTTTCAAACCTTTAACCAACTTGATGCCGATGCACTTTTTTTATGGGCGGTACAACAAGAGATCTGTTCTGGCGAATTTTAACAATTCCGCCCCCTCATGATCCTCGGCTGTCTTTTCACTCTGCGCTCTTCTACACAATCCCGGTTCGGTCTTGTCTTTGTCAATGCCGTTACTTATGAGTATTGCTGTATGTCACCATTGAACGGCGGAAGACTGGTACATACAGGGCGAACGTTGGAAATTGTTTACCTCGCTCACCATAAACGTTGTTGGCGCACGACGATTGTCCATACTGGCAGTTTGTCGTCGATAATATCTTTGGTCACACACTTCTAGCGGTTGACGTGTACTACGCCATACGGCGATAATGCGTTCCACTGCGGTCACATTGGAAAGGACCGCCAGCAGGGCAAGTGCCCAAACATCTGTATTCGATAAGAGTCCAATAGCCAGTAAGATGACACGCTCTGGGCGAGCCAGTAGACCTGTTTTACACTCTATTCCCAGCCCCTTAGCGCGAGCATTGGTATAGCTGACCATGAGAGAGCCAAAAACAGCTAAGTAAATGAAAACCACCATCCAGGTTTGCTCATGCGGAGCAGGCCAAAGTGTATCTTGAAGGCCTGGATGCTGCAACGCATATATAAGCAGCCCAAACAGGATGATGCTCTCGGAATAATGGTCAGGCGCCGCATCGAAATTGCGCCAAAGGTTGTGACAGCGTTACAGGAACGAGCCAACGCTCCATTCGAACATGTCAAAACTGTCTGCAAACAATATCAGCAGCTCTCTCATAAACATGTATCCCTGGGTGATGACCAGCGCTGTAACAGTGCTAAGCAGCGGTCCGATACCGGTTAACATGCCGAGATTTACACCAATTCAAACCAGTGGCTGTACTGTCCACGCGGCCATTTATCTGGTTCGTTGCTGTATACGTCTGCTAAACATATTCCTATTGTACCACATTTAAACCGGCTGGGACTAGTAGTTTGTCACTATAGATTTGCAATGCTCAGCAGAAATCATGTATTCTTGGGCAGAAGCCTTTTTGCCATAAAAGCTGGATACACTTTATTTATCCTGACACGCCGCCTGCGGCGGCCTGAGGAGAAATAAGTAAGATGGCAGGGGACACCCCTGCTACCCCGGTCAAGGGCTGCTGCCCTTAACAATCCCGCTTTCTTTCTTCATATTTTAATAATAAAGAGGAGCCCGGATGATGTTTCCGGGCTCCTCTTTGGTCTATAGGGGGATTTTTAGGCGATGGCTGGGCGGCGTGCTGCACGCTGCTCTTTGTTCATCAGGTAGCGGGCCCAGTGATAGTAGGCCTGCATGTCCCACATTTTACCGCCGGGGGCGCTGGCTCCTTGTTCAATGGCAGCCCGGATCTCTGCCGCACTCTGACCGTTAAACCAGGTAACACCACTACCGATGGCGCTCAAGGTGTGCGCGTCGCTATTTCCCAGCTCGGGTAAGCGATAGACCTCACGATTAGTGCCCATGGCGATGTAGTTAGCATAAATGCCACAAAAACTGGCGTTCCAGGTTTCGACTCCGTCGAACCAGACGTCTTTGGAGGCGTGAATATGATCCATTACGCTACGCTGGCAGCTATGGCGGAAGAAGCGATGCAGCGGGTGCGCAACTACAGCCAGCCCTCCCTGCTCGTGGATCAAATCAATACTACGCGCCATGCTTAAACCGTTGGGAATCCTTTTTTCAATAAAAAGGCCCAGGAGATGGCCCTGGGTGGTAGAGACTTCTTCTCCCACCACAAAATCAAAGCGGTATGAGCCTTTGGACCAGAGGTCACGGGCCCTCAGGGAACCATCAATCACATCATGATCGGTAATAGCAATCACATCCAGGTCAGTGTTATTCTGCACATGCGCGAGAATTTCTTCGATTGTAGCACAACCGTCGCTATAAGTACTATGCATATGCAAATCTGCCTTGCCATGTCTACCAATATGCTGTGCCTGCTCACTCGTCATCTTGCGGCGTTTTTTGAGCATCGCAGTACCATGGTTTACATTCTCAAGATCTAGCTTCCCTTGATCGCGTTTGCTTGTTAACATGTCTTTCCTTTTCTGCTTCGGCCTGTGTCTGGCTGAGTGCTCTTTTGTACCTTCATCCTCACCTGACGTGAATGGTATTTATCATCTTGTTATCAGAACCAGACATTTGCTCATCCGCTCTAACCCATCCCCTCCATTATGTCAGGTCCAACAGGCCTACCACCCTCGTCCAGGTTCCATTCACACACTACCACAGGTACGTTAAACTTTCGAATTAAAGCTATGTAATTTTTTGTTAAATTTGCGTATACCGGCTCAGTTCTCAGATTTTTACTTAAAACATAACAAAGAGGCAATGCAGTTGAGAGTGGAGGTCGCGAAGTTTTTTGATGTTGCAGGATACAATCATGATCACGCTTACTCTTCTGACCCAGTATCAGCCTCAATGAGCGCGGTACCGGCTGGCAGTGGTTCGGCCAGAATATTCGGATCGATAAGCCCTTCTAAGCGTTGTAGGCAGAGCCGAAAACGCTGCTGATCCAGAGAGCAGTAGACTTGTCGACCAGCCCGCCGGGTCTGAATTAAACCGGCACGGCGCAATTTGCGGAGATGCCAGGAGACAAGCGGCTGACTGATATTCAGTCGATCTGTCAGTTCTGTCACAGTGACTTCATGACTATGCGACAGATGGTAAATGATGGTTAAACGAGCAACGCCCGCTAACGCTTTCAATGTTCGCTTGAGGTCACGCCAGTCTTCCATAGACTTCGACCCCCTCAATTTTCTGAAGAATACCTGTAGCTGCTACAGTTACTCCTCCTATTCACTTCTCACATTCTCGTTGGGTATTTTTTAATCAGCTCAATCAGCTCAATCCAGGTAAGAAGCAATATATAAAACTGTATTTATATTTTATGTTTCACCTAATACTATGTCAAGATGATGGGAAAAATGGACAAAAAAAAGCTTCCCTGTGCTGGGAAGCTGCTAATTTATGGGTGACCAGGGACTCGAACCCTGAACCTAGCGATTAAGAGTCGCTTGCTCTACCATTGAGCTAGTCACCCGCGCCATTCCGTTTGGCAAAATGATAATAGCATACTGTCCGGTTCCCGTCAAGAGGTGACAAGGATCTATTTTGTTGATCTTATAAAATCAAGCCGCCTGGCTCCTGCTGCGCGCGAAAGGTGCGCCGATAAGCTGTGGGGGTGAGGTGAAAGGTTGAGCGAAATACACGCGCCAGCTGGGCACTATCCCTGAAACCAACCTGGTGGGCAATGCTGGTAGTTGACAGTCCGGTGGTACGCAGTAGGGTCTGGACCTTCTCCAGCCGCAGCTGCTTGATATAGGCGGCGGGAGACATCCCTACTTCCTGTGAGAAGATTTCGCTGAAACGGCTGGGCGATAAAAACATTCTGGCCGCCAGTTGCGGGACGCTGAGTGCTTCATGATAGTTTTCTTCACAAAAACGTAGGATGCCAGCCAGGCCCATTTTTTGCTGTACGTCAGTCTGGGTCACCGGTGGGATGTAGTCTTTGAGGTCGGATTGCTCGTTCTGCCATCTGGCCAGGTGAATCAACATACGAAAAAACTGGCTACGCGTGAGTATCGCTGCATCTGGTGTGAGCGCTGTGTACTCGCTATGAATTTCGGCGATCTTGCGCTCAATCTCATTTTGCTTTTCTGGAGATAGGTGCAGATGGTGGTCGATTGCTTCTTCACGTAGCGCGGGCTTGCTCAAGGTCTCAGGCGCGATAAAAAGCTGCCAGAAACCTGAAAGAGAGTGCAGGGCGAGCAATTCATCGCTGAGAAATAGCTCGGGCTGAAAATAAAAAGCATCAATGACCATCTGACAATAATTGCGATAGGCGTGCACAGTTCCGGGCGTAAGTACATAGACATTGCCGCGCGTAATGGCATAGGGATGGTTATTGATCAAATGAACTCCGCTGCCGGACCGCACCACATAACATGCATAGAAATCCTCGTGCTTATGTAGACCTGTGTCGGTACCCTGGGAATAAATTTCCTGTCGTATCCCCAGGGGCATGTGAGGATGAACTAAAACATCGGTAAAGAAACAGCGCTGCAATTCCTGCTGCCTGGCCGAGGAATTGCTGTATTCATATCTAAAATGCAATTGAGCAGATGTCTGCATCAGTCATCCCCGTGTTCGGTGAAAATGCCAAAATCTCTCTTTAAAATGACAAGCAAGTCGAGCTTAAATTCCTTAGTATTATCACTATATTCCTTAGTATTATCACTATAAATGTAGTATACCTTATCCAATTAGAGGAGAGCGACATGAGCCAGACAGAAGCAGCTAGCACCAGTTATACCCCGTTTATTCAGTCGGATGCTAATAGCGATGCCGCAACCTTGCGCGCCCGCATGGATGAGTACGGTTACCTGTTCTTTCGTCATCTCGTACCCGCAGAAACGGTGCTGGAGGTGCGACGAGCGGCACTCACGCCGATCAAAGAGGCCGGATGGTTAGATCCCAGCCACGATATGATGGATGGTATTACGTTGCCTGGCATCGAGCCCAAAACTGAGGGGCAGCGAGAATATCTGGATGTCTATCGCCAGATTCTCCGTCTACCTGCCTTTCATAATTTTCCTTGCCATAGCTCATTAATGGCTATCGCATCCAGGCTCCTGGATGGTGAAGTACTGGTCCATCCACGCCGTATCGGGCGTATTACTTTCCCGGGTTCACAAAAATATACGACACCACCGCACCAGGATTTCTTCTATATTCGTGGCTCGGTTGATACCTATTCCTGCTGGACCCCACTGGGCGTCCGCTGGAACTGGAGTCTGGCGTCTGGCCCGGTTCTCATCGCCAGGCTTTATCGAGCATACCGCGAGCCATCCAGGAGCCGTCGGGGCAAAGGCGTGCCGGTCGATGAGTCACAGGCCGTCTGGCATACCGATAACTTCGAATTGGGAGATGCGCTCTTCTTCCGTTCCTATACCATCCATAAAGCCTTGCCCAACCTCACACCCGATCGCCTGCGTCTCTCGACCGACAATCGCTATCAATTAAATGAGGATGCTATCGATCCATCCGCCTTACGCCCACATTTTGAGGGTAGTGGCAAATAGTTAATCAGGAATGAGCAACAGGATCATACCCTATATAAATATGCGATGGGAACAATGCTGTTCTCCATCGCATGGAAAGTAAATAGGGCATCACGAAGGAGAAAATTATGACGGCAACGTATCCTATCAGTGCAGAGCAGATACGTTTTTATCAGGAGAATGGCTATATCCAGCTGCTCAATGTATTGACAGCAGAGGAACTGGCTCAGGCGCGCCAGGCATTGGATGAGGTGCTGGAGCAACAGCTGGATCAACAGCATGAACCCGGTGGCGATGCTGAGTATCGCAAAATTTTTGTCCAGAAGGTGAATCTCTGGCAGGTTAACGAAGGTATGCGTCAGTATGTCTTTAATGCCAAACTGGCGGAGATCGCTCGCCAATTGGCGCAGGCCCATACTGTTCGCCTCTGGCATGACCATGCTTTGATCAAAATGCCTGGCGATTCTAAGGCCTCAAGCTGGCACCAGGATATTCCCTACTGGCCGATGCAAGAAGATGGCTCACTATCCTGCTGGATGGCCCTGGATGATGTCTATGTGGAGAATGGCTGCATGGCTTTTATACCAGAGTCACATCGGCTGGGGAGGCTCGAGCCGATTAACTTAAGGGATCCACAAGATCTTTTTAAGCTGGTCCCAGAAGAGCAGGCGCGTACCCTGGATTTTACGGCCCGCTACCAGCCTATGCCTGCTGGTAGCTGCACATTCCACGATGGCCGTACCTTTCACTATGCTGGTCCCAATCAGAGCGCGAAACCGCGGCGCGCCATCATCACTATTTATATGCCCAATGTAGTTCACTACAATGGCAACTCACATATCGTTACGAATGACCTTCAACTCGAACCGGGCGCGACTTTGACCGGTGAACGCTTCCCGGTCCTGGCTCAGGAAGCCTGATAAAAGCTGGCGCAAAGAGTGTGAAAAAAGCACGGAACCAGCTGGTTCCGTGCCCCTTCGTGTTGTTGAAGCTGTAATCTCGCTTATTTAGCTGGTTTAGTGGACTGCGCGGTTGGTTTGGCATTCGCGGCTGGCGTGGCATTCGCGGCTTGATTGACTTTAGCCTTTTCATCATCAACTTTGCGCTGCAGGGCGCGCAGATAAGCCTGCGCTCCATCTAAATCAGACTGTGTGATGGCATCCAGTTGTTTGGGTAGGGTGTTCGCCTGCCCAACCCAGGATTCCAGCACTTTCTGGATAGCGATCAGGGTGGCGTTATCCTGATAGATGCCTGCCAGCAGACCACGTGCAGTCTTGAACGCTTTCAACATACCGGATAGTACATCTCCGGTGATCGTGGCACCAAATTTGATGATGGGTGAGACAAAAACATCATAAGCGACACGCGTGAGGCGGGCCGCGGTAATTGCTCCTTCCAGCGTAAAGCCTTCAATATTCTCCACTGAGACAATAAATTCTTTGCGCGCCTGGTCCATACCTTGCGAGACCCCTTTATTGAAGGCGTCTTGCAACTGGTGCTCGATATTAGAGCTTACATCGCCAACTGAGGTGGGCAATTTAGGAGCAAGCTCGTATGCGGCAATCCCAACTCCGGCAACGGCGGCCGCGCCAGCGCCGATTAATAAACCACGCCGGGATAGCTTCTTCTGATCTTTACTTTTAACACGACGTACCGAAGGTTGATCTTCCTCATATTCATATTTGTAGTCGTATTTATCATCTTCATCTGGATAGATATGATCCAGATCTTCAGGTTCCAGGCGCCGCGTTAATTTAGCCTGCGGCCGCTGACGTACAGGCACCGATCGCACAGCGCGCGGGGCCAGCTCATCATCATCGTATTCATCATATTCATCGCTATAGCGTATGCGTTGGTGTAAGGGCTCTTCTTCTATACCCAGATCGGGATCAACGGCGGCCAGTTCATGCCATTCATCACTATATTCGTCATCTTCAGGTATGTAGAGGGCACTCGTGGGAGGCAGATCTCCACTGGAGCGTATACCTCTATTGGACCTCTGGACGGGTGGCAGATATGCCTCGGTCTCATCTTCATAATGCTCTACCGGGCGGCGACTGGGTCGAGCCCCATAAGGCTCTTCTTCGCCCTCATAGTGATGATCATTAAATTCTATCCGCTCACTCTCATCTTCAACGGGACGTTTACTGGCAATAATACTTTGACGCATGAGCTGCCGAGTTCGTCGGGGGTCGGGGCGCTGAGCAAGCAACATACCAGATCTGCTCGCAGTCTCGCCCTTAGGCGATCTCGAGCTATTTGCGCCTGAACTGCGCAGCGGATCATAATCATAACCATACTGACGTCCAGGACTCTTGCGATATATTCGGCGTTCCAGGTGATCCTTCGACATGCTTTCTTCTACTCCTCCTGAGCTGACAGCTGCCAATTGGGGCGCTCATGCGGCACCAAGACACAGGATAATGAAGGAAGTTCCTTGTAGTTCTCATTCTACCTCACATATTCCATTTCGTCCACATTCTCCCTCTTCAATCGCCTGGATGTGAGGGTTTATTCCCCCGGTTGCGCGCCTGCGGCGCGCAACCAGAAGTTTTGGAGGAGTAAGTTGGCGACTGCGGTCGCCAACTTACTCCTCCATGAAAAATGGTTGGCTACCCACAAGGGGTACTAGGTGACGCGTGTCCCATGGCCGGAGCGCGAGGTGCCCTCGCAACCCTCCCTTCCGGCGAAGGTGGGGGCAGGGGCGGCAGCACCTGACGGAGCGCGAGGTGCCCTCGCAACCCTCCCCCCTTCCGGCGAAGGACGGAGAGCAATAAATTTGTCTTTTTAGAATACTTTTTAAGTATCTAATAGCAATTAACTGCTATAGCGCATTATTTTTTGTGGAATAAAGCGTTCTTAATTGCAGACACGCCTGCCTGAAAGAATTCCGGTGTAACTAGCTACAGAATAAATGGCATTTTCAGATTACTGTTAAGCGCCTGCTATGATGACTAGAAAGTCATTAGTAGCCGGTGAGTGAAACTTTACATCTGGCTCACTCGTCCGATACAAACAGGAAGTACATAAGTACTGTCAACGTGGAAGGAAATCTGGCAGCCTGCCAAAATGGTTCTGGCTATCTGACAACTTACCTGTAAAGGTCAACCTTGCCAGAATAACGCCGTCAATCAACCATCAGGCCAAACCTTTTCTTACTCCTGATTGATGAGAAGCTATGCTATAATGTCTCTCAGTGTTATGTCGCCTGAGGGCTAGGAGGAACACACAGCATGCCTGAAAATGCAAACGACACAGAACAGACGCCCATTGTGAAGTGTGTGACCGTTGGCATGTTTGAAGAAAACTGCTACTTATATGCCTGTCCAGAAACACGTGAGGCAGTCATCATCGATCCAGGAGATGAACCTAAGAAAATTCTTGATGCTATTCAAGAGCTTCAGCTTATTCCCAGGTATATTATTAATACCCACGGGCACATAGACCATATTTGCGCCATTGACGCGGTTAGTGCGGTCTATCCAGTACCGCTCGCTATCCACCCTGCTGATGTTCCTCTTTATACAGATGAACAAACCGCGCAGGAGTACGGATTGCCAGTTCCGCTGGTCAAACGTAAACCCGATATCTTACTTCAAGAAGGTGATACCATTTCATTTGGTACACTAAAACTTGAGGTAATACATACGCCAGGGCATACGCCTGGTGGTATTTGTCTGATCAGTCAGCCTTATTGTGTCTTTAGTGGGGATACCCTCTTCTATCGGAGTATTGGGCGTACCGATTTTCCAGGAGGGAACTATGAACAGATTGAGCAATCGATCCGAAATAAATTATATACCCTTGAAGATGAGCTGGTCGTCTTTCCGGGTCACGGGCAGCCGACAACTATTATAGAAGAGAAGTATGAAAATCCATTCGTAACTGCAGAGGAGTAATATTGTGTCAGTTATCTGTGTAATTGGAACAGGCTACGTAGGCCTGGTAACGGGCACGTGCCTGGCCGATCTAGGCAATACAGTCACCTGCGTTGATATTGTTCAGGAAAAAATTGATCGATTAAATAAGGGTATCCTCCCAATCTATGAGCCCGGCCTGGAGGAGATGGTAGAGCGCAACGTACATGCTGGTCGCCTGCGTTTTACAACCAGTTATCCTGAGGGCCTCGAAAATAGCGAATTTATCTTTATTGCGGTCAATACCCCCACTGGCAATAATCAGGGCGGGGCCGATATGCGCTATGTTGAAAGTGCTGCACGCAGTATTGCTGAAAATCTCGATCACTATGCTATCGTTATTAATAAGAGTACAGTTCCAGTCGGTAGTGGCGATGTCGTTTCTCGTGTGATCAGCAATAATCTGAAGTCCTCTGACGCGAGTTTCTCGGTCGTTTCTAATCCCGAGTTCTTGCGCGAGGGTGCCGCTCTCCTGGACTTCCAGAATCCTGACCGTATTGTGCTGGGTTCATCGGAGCCTGAGGCCGCCCATAAGGTTGCTCGCCTGTATCTACAGTTGCGCGCACCATTTGTGATCACCGATCTCTATACCGCTGAGATGATCAAATATGCATCCAATGCTTTCCTGGCCACCAAAATCTCATTTATTAATGAGATGGCTCAGATCTGCGAGCGCCTGGGTGCTGATGTAAAACAGGTTGCCATCGGTATGGGCTATGACAAGCGTATCGGCCATGCCTTCCTGGATGCAGGTCTGGGCTATGGCGGTAGCTGTTTCCCCAAAGACGTTCGTGCTCTGGCACATATGGCCGATGAGGCTGGCTTGCATCCTCAGATGCTGCGCGCCGTAATGGACATCAACCATGATCAGCGCCGCCTGGTGGTCTCAAAACTGACCAATATGCTCGGCTCACTGCGTGGCACGACCATTGGTATCCTGGGTCTAGCTTTCAAACCTAATACTGATGATATGCGTGAAGCTCCTGCAGTCGATATCATTCACTGGGTAACCAGCCAGGGCGCTCACGTTCGCGTCTATGATCCT
This sequence comes from Dictyobacter kobayashii, assembly GCF_003967555.1. Lineage (GTDB taxonomy): Bacteria > Chloroflexota > Ktedonobacteria > Ktedonobacterales > Ktedonobacteraceae > Dictyobacter > Dictyobacter kobayashii. The sequence continues at coordinate 3,206,576 of NZ_BIFS01000001.1, read as the reverse complement.
GTTGCTACAGAGACTGGTCGCGAAGCACTGGAACGCGAGCATGTAGATTTGAACGATGTTACTTTCTGCAAGACCCCTTATGAAGTGGCCGAACAGGTCGATGCTCTGGTGGTTGTGACAGAATGGAATGAGTTCAAATCGTTAAATATGCAGAAGATTCGTGGAGCGATGCACCGCCCGATCCTGATCGATGGTCGTAATATCTACGAGCCATCTGAGATGAACCGCTATGGTTTCGTTTATCGTGGTATGGGTCGTGCTACCAATCCTGCACCATCAGTCTTGCCAGCAGCGGATACCACCAGCAAGCTTCCTGAAGAAATGGTTCAGGAATCCTTGATTGCTAGCGAGAGCTAATTTAACGGAGTTATTGCAACAATGAATGAAGAAGGTCAGCCACTACTGTTTACTCCACTGGTACACCAGGCAGATAGACCTATACCAGATTGGCTGTTCGGGCCAACTGGTGTGGCTGGTCTTCCCACATCTCTGCATCCTACGCAGGGTGTCAATGTGGCAGTCGGCGTAGACATCATTGAGGTGGAGCGCATTCGCAAGGTCTATGAACGACATGGCGAGCGCTTTCTGAAACGCGTCTTTACAGAACAAGAGGTGGCCCAGAGCCGTGGCAAAATTTCGCGGCTCGCGGGCCGCTTTGCGGTTAAAGAGGCCATTAGTAAGGCTCTGGGCACTGGTATTCGTGGCGTGGGTTGGCGCGAGATGGAGGTCGTACACTTGCGCAGTGGTCGCCCTTCTGTGCGCTTGCATGGTAACGCCAAAAAACGTGCCGAAATCTGGGTTTGAATGCTTTTGATGTCAGCATGGCCGATCTGGCTCAATTCTCAATCGCTATCGCGGTTGCCATCCAGGCCTCCCCTATTTCAACTGCTAATCCATCAGTAGAATTAGAAACAGGAAACCAGGACGAGTGAGAGCAGTAGTACAGCGCGTGAAGCGCGCCAGTGTTAGTGTGGAAGAGCGAATCGTGGGCGAGATCGAACAGGGATTTCTTGTCCTGCTCGGCATTGGCCCTGAGGATGGAGAGGCTCAAGTCACACAGTTACGAAAAGCTGGTACATCTGCGCGTCTTTGAAGATGCCGAGGGCAAAATGAACCTCTCACTGCTGGATATCCAGGGAGCCGTGCTGGTGGTCTCTCAATTTACCCTCTATGCAGATATCCGTAAAGGTCGCCGTCCTAGTTTCACCTCGGCCGCTCCTCCCGCTCTGGCTGAACCCCTGGTTGAACGCTTTAAACAGGCTATCGCCACCCACGGCATCAGTGTCCAGGGCGGTATCTTTGGCGCCGATATGGATGTGTCACTGGTCAACACCGGACCCGTCACTATCTTGATGGATAGCGATCAACTGAGGTAATTTTTTGTATCCTGCTCCACTAAAACAAGGTACACCTTATATAAACAGCTCGCGCGCCTTTGCGCACACATTCAGAGGCTATATTCCCCCACTCTTGCCGATCAATTTCAGCAATTCATCTAATCACAACTATTCTCATCTCATTTGTATTTGCACATTTCTTATAATTTGGGTATGATACTACCGTTCGCTTGCTTAGAAAATCTCAACTGTGAATATGCATGAGAAGAGGTAAAAACCATGAGGTGGAATTCTCAACAACATGCTCAAGCAGCACATGCCCAGACGCTCGGCCCGGCACCGCATCCAATACGCAGGTTGCCATTCTTCTATATCAAAGCGATTACACGGCCTTCGGCCCGCACCTTTGCCAGAGCGGCTGAATATGCCAGTTGGAAGTTGGTCTGGATTCAACTGGCAGTACTTCTATTAATACCGGTGGTAATGGGGCTACTAAGAAGCCTCTTCCGCGATACCTCTACCGGGGTTGATACCCACTCAAACCTCATCTTTGGCCTCTTGAGCGTAATCACGGTAGGAGCAACCATTGGAGCCTTCATACTCAAGGTTATTTTTGTACCGTTACTTTTTTTGATCGAGGTCTCACTACAATACCTTGTAGCGCGCTTCTTTAAGGGCAATGGGCATTATGTAGGACATGCATTCAGTATGCTCCTCTACCTGGTACCGCTGAGCTTTATCGGTGGCGTCATCATCACTCTCTTTGTCGCCTTCCATTTCTCGACGCTCTTCTTTGCTCCTTTGATCACCCTGCTAGTATTCTGTTATGGTGTGGTCATCAACGTGTTTGTCGTGCGGGGAGTGCATAACATTGATCGCGACAAGGCCATCATAGCCGTGGCCGTCCCCTACATCATTGGCATTCTCGCCGTCTTTGGCCTGGTCATCGCGCTCGCCCACTACCTCTCCAGTAGTCTCCCTGGCTTGCATTAAAATGGGCTGACATCACACAGCAAGCTAATGGACCTGGAATACTGCTCCAGGTCCATTAGCTTCTTTATCCATGCTTTCTCTGGACCACACTTCATCTTTTTATAAAACTCGCCACCATACGTCTTAACACTAAGAACAGAAAAGCCACCCCGCACGAAAACTAAAAAGGAAACATATAGTATCCATCACCCCTTGATCAAACGTATTATATCCACAGAAAACTGTGAACTATTTCATTCATAAATAGAAATCATCGCTGTATAACATGAGGAGTACATTTTGAAGGTAAGAATATGACTTCACCAGCAATTTATTTGAAAGGCAACGCGATGGGTAAAAAAATACGCCTGCTTATCCCGAGTGCCCTCATTACTATTTTCTTCCTGGCTCTAAGCGCTTACCAGCTGTCACAGGTCATCCTTGGTACGGCGACCGGCAATGATTTGAAAGCAGCTCAGATCTCAGGCTGGACCTCCCTGGTCCTTTTTCTACTCGGCATCGCCAGTATAATCCTCATTATGCGCAGTGATAGCGCGAACCTCTAAGCAACACCATCCGCAATACGCTTACACAAAAAAGAGAGGAAGCTTTGCTGGCTTCCTCTCTGGTTAATATATAATCCAATTTAATAGCGGGGATACTGTGGTCCCGATTGGAAGTTCTGGCCAGGCGCCTGGGGATTGAATTGCGGCCCCTGGGGATTAACCGGTGGATATTGCGGCCCCTGGGGATTAACCGGTGGATATTGTGGCATGGATCGTACCTGCTGGCGTAACATGTTCAGCTCGCGCTGGATAGGCCATTCGCCAAATGCCAGAATGCAGATGGCCACCAGGTTAGCAATTGGGACAAGCATCAAGATACTCATGGCGCCGCTATAGCCAGCCTTAGAGAAGATTCTCCACCAGATAATTAGAGCAATTACAATAGAAATGAGTGAGATAATTCCGATGATTGCTAAGTATGCTGATACGGCAGTTGTAAATTGCTGGCTTTGAGTTGGTGTCATATCCTGCTCCTTTTTTGTTGCGACAACGACATGCTAAATATCTGCTCCTGCCATCAGAGCGGGCATACATAGATGCGGCTGGAACGCCACCATGCATATGTGGCCATGGGCTCATTCTTGCATATTAAACGCCAGCGTATCAGTTTATTGGGACAGCAAATTCAAACAAATGGATCAACGGAAAGTACTCATATGCTTGCTACATCGCTACATGGTTGCAAACCTTAGCCACCCTTGCTCTGATGGGCGTTTATATAACAATACCCGCGCCTGACCTATCTTGTTCAGTCGGGTGAAATGCAGTATCATCTAGGGTAAGAAAATTCAACCGGAGCAATAAAAGTCATGAACGACCAACAAACAGAGCTGATCCAATCTTCCAAATGGAGTAACACTGCAGATCTCCCTCTGGTTATTGGACTCGATCTCGGTGGTACACAGATTCGTACCGCGGTCCTGCAAGGGGCAAAGTTATTGTCACGCGTAGGATTATTGACGGGAGAAAATCCTTCCCCTGATCGTGTAATCCCACGCATGTATGATTCGATTTACCAGGCATTGCAAGAGGCCCATGTGACATTGGATGAGATTTCCCGGCATCGGTATCGGAGCCCCTGGCCCACTTAACAGCAATACAGGTGTCGTCTTCTCTCCGCCAAATCTCCCCGGTTGGATTGACGTTCCTTTACGTAGTATTTTTAATGAGCGCTTTAATCTGCCGATCTTCATTGAAAACGATGCCAATGCGGCTGCGCTCGGCGAATTTATGTTTGGCGCTGGTCGCGGTAGCGATGAGGTGGTCTATGTTACAATCAGCACCGGCATCGGCGGCGGCGTTGTGACCGGGGGTCGCATCATTGAAGGTATATCTGGGACCGCGGCCGAACTTGGCCATATGACGATCGATTGGCGCGGGCCACGCTGCAACTGTGGTAATATTGGGTGCTGGGAAAGTATTTCTTCGGGTACGGCGATTGCCCGCCGCGCCCATGAATTAATTGCCATGGGGCGTGGTGAGGGACTGCTCAATTTTGCGCTGGCCCACCAGGAACCTGTAGCCGATGCGGATACGCCGACGGATGTGAAGCGAGCTCAAAAAAATGCGTTGCATATCAATGCTCGTATGGTAGCGCAGGCCGCTCAGGCTGGCATTGCTGAGGCACGCGAGATCATCTCTGGTGCCGCTGAAGGTATTGGTGTCGGGCTGATCAACATCGTCCATATTTTCAATCCGGAGCTCATCGTTTTAGGGGCGGAGTCGTTCAAATGGGGGAGCCCTTGCTGGCACCGGCCAGACGGATTCTTAAAGAACGTGCGATGAGGGTTCCAGCCGAGTCTGTTAAGATTGTGATGGCTGAGCTGGGGTCAGATGTCGGATTGGTAGGGGCCGGCGCATTATCATACTATAACCATTAAGATTTAGAGGGGCAGTAAAAAGAAACATGGCAGCCAATAAAGAGCGTCTGGATGTGGCATTAGTACGACTTGGTTTAGCACCAAGCCGTGAGCGGGCCCGTGCCATTATTATGGCCGGCCAGGTCTATGTGGGGGATCGCCTGGTCGATAAGCCTGGAACCCTGGTGCCACTGGATGCGCCATGCCGTATAGCGGAAACTGCTCCAGAATTGAAATATGTGAGTCGCGGCGGCCTTAAGCTGGAGAAAGCCCTGGAGACATTCCAATTACAACCAGATGGCCAGGTCGCCATCGATGTTGGCTCTTCAACTGGTGGCTTCACCGAGTGTCTCTTGGAGCGAGGAGCCATCCGTGTCTATGCGGTAGATGTTGGTCACGGGCAGTTAGCCTGGAAATTGCGCAATGACCCTCGCGTCGTGGTCATGGAACGTACCAATATTCGCCACCTGACCAGCTTACCAGAACCAATGCAGTGCGCGGTTATTGACGTCTCATTCATTTCATTACGCCTGGTATTGCCCGCCCTCGTCCCGTTGCTGGCCCATAATTCAGAAACCTGGATTGCCGCGCTGGTCAAGCCCCAGTTTGAGGCCGGCAAGGCTGAAGTAGACCGTGGAGGTGGCGTCATCAAAGATCCAGAGGTCCATCAGCGCGTCTTACAAGAACTACGCGACTGGATCTCTGAGCAGACCCCGCTGCAGGTCTGTGGAGAGATTGACTCGCCAATCCTGGGGCGCGACGGCAATCGCGAATTCCTCTTCCTGCTGCGCTTCAAAGAGCCTGTCCAGCCCTGACAATCCAGGAATCAAATAGCTCCTGTGCGGGCGTGCGCAGACGCGCCCGAGCTATTTTTATAGTGTGATGCAGAAAATGCGCTGTGCGCATTTTCTGCATCACACTATAAAAATAATTTTGAGCACCGCAGGTGTGAATGCGTATGGACAGAGAGTACGAAGTATATGCGCATTCAAACACTTTCTGAGCGTTCAGACCTCCATGCTCCTGGAGTTTGAGCCCATGCGCGTGGGAACTCATGCTTTTTTATTAGTTGTTGTGGGAAATGCACAATGAGCATTTCCCACAACAACTAATAAAAAATGTGCGGGCGCGGCAGCGCCCGCCGCAAAGGAATAACACGCTTCCCATAAACAGAGGAATCCAACACACCCTCTCTTATGTATTGAAAGGGATACCATCTTGTATGATTCTGTCGTACAATTTAAGTAGAGACCCACCAAGAAAGCGAGAAGAGAGAGTGGCCGAACATCAACCATGGCAAATTCTGTCATATAAACAATTAATCGATTCTCCTTATCTCCGTGTACGCTGTGAACAGGTAGCCGTTCCCAATGGTCCATTGATCGAGGATTACTACATCATCGAAAACTTTGGTTGGGTTGGCGTAGTTCCAGTGACAGAAGATGGACGCTTCCTTTTGAATCGACAATATAAACACGGTCTTGGCATGGAAGTAATCGAATTTCCCGCCGGCGGCATCGATCCACACGAAAAAGAGGACCCCATACAGACGGCCCATCGTGAACTTATGGAGGAGACAGGCTATAGCGTAGCAGCCGAAAATATAGAGCTGCTGGCCCATATGTACGCCAACCCTACAGGAGCACGCACCCGCATCTGGTGGTACCTGGCCCGCAACATCCAGAAGACCGGTGAACAAAAAGTAGATCCTGTCGAGGTCATCGAAAACATGCTCGTCACCCCCCAGGAACTGCTCCAAATGATTCACGAAGGCACCTTCGCGGTCCAGGGCCAGATCGCCGCCGCCTACATGGCCTCGAAAAACTTGGCCACCTCAAACCAATCCAATAAAACACACAAAAATCTTACAAATTCATAGTATTTATTTGATCAGTGATAGGTAAAATAAAGGTATGAAAATTCTGGTCATAGAGGATGAAGCCAATATCACACAGGTAATCCGGCTCTACTTAGAACAGGCCGGCTACATAGTCCTGGCCGCCAACGATGGCATCGCAGGCATAGAGCTTCATGCCCGCGAACATCCCGATCTGGTAGTGCTGGACTTGATGCTCCCCATCCTGGATGGAATGGAAGTCTGCCGCCGCATTCGTACCTGGGCCGATACACCTATCTTGATGCTCACAGCGCGCCAGGGCGAAGATGATCGCATCGCAGGCCTTGAGGCCGGGGCAGACGATTACCTGGTCAAACCATTTAGCCCGCGCGAGCTAGTCAGCCGGGTCAAGGCCATTTTACGGCGTAGCACTCCTGGCGCGCCAGGCAACCAGCCAGAAGTCCAACCTACCCGAGAAGAGCAGACAACCAGCAATGATCCCAGCGAAGAGCTTCGTTTCGGTGGACTCTTGATCAACCTGCCCTCGCGCCGTGTCAGCGCCAATGGCAAACAGATAACCCTGACAGTTAAAGAATTCGACCTGCTGGTCGCGCTGGCATCAGCGCCAGACCGCGTCTTTACACGCGAATCTTTGCTCAACCAGGTCTGGGGATATAGCTATCTTGGTGATGGCCGTACGGTTGATGTGCATATCGGCACCTTACGCAAAAAATTAGAGGCGGCTCCAGGCATGCCCCATCATATTCAGACCGTCTGGGGTGTGGGCTATAAGTTTGTGCCAGCCCCGCCACCACCTCGCAACATGCCTGAGTAGAGTAACAGGGAGAGAGAGTTTAGCATGCGTTCCACTAACCCACAAACATCAACATTTAGTCTCAAATCAAAACTGGTGCTAAGCTATCTTCTTGTGATTCTGGGCACCGTCCTGGTGCTCAGCTTTGCCGTCTCGATTGCAGTTCAGAACTACTTCTATAGCAATCAAGTTGCGCTTGTAAACCACAGTGCCAGATATCTGGCCAATGCGACTCTCAATTATTACAGTCACTATGGTTCAGACTGGAAAAATCTTCCTCCAGGCAACCTGGTTCCTGGAGACCAGGCCTTTGCCCTTATTGTTGATAACAACGGAAATCCAATAGTATGCGTCAATTCTCGACCATTATCCTACAGTAACTGCACAAACTCCAATATCAACCAGGCACTGAAAAGCGCAATTCAAACAGGGAATTCTACTTCTGGCAGTATGCAATTAGATGTCGATGACGGAAGTACCTCTGGCATCTATTCCATTGTCCCGCTGAATAATGGGGGTCAGGTCGTTGGCGCTGTTTTTCTTGCCCAACTAAATTTTGGATATGGTGGTGTACTGAGCCAGATCAATCAATACATTATTCTAGCCAGCCTGGGAGTGGCAGCGATTGCGGCCCTCTGTAGCTATCTCTTTGTGCGCCGCTTCGTACGTCCGCTGGAGTTATTGACCACCGCAGCGGAAGATATGAAACACGGACGCTATACGCAGCGTGTGGTGCAGAATTTTCCCCAGGATGAGGTAGGATTGCTGGCACAGACGTTTAATGAGATGGCGGATACCATTGAGGCCGATGTCAATGAGCTACGGCGCCAGGATCAGATGCGCCGCGATCTGATCGCTAATATCGCCCACGACCTGGCCACGCCACTAACAGCGATCCAGGGGCTAAGCGAGGCACTGGCTGATGATGTAATCTCCGATCCAGAATCCCGTCAGGAGACCGCACAACGTATTGGACGCGAGGTACAGCGTCTGCGCCGCCTGGTAGCCGATGTGCGCCAGATGACGATGCTGGAAGCCGGCCAGATTCGCCTGGACCTGGCTCCCCTGGATCTGCATTCACTGGTAGATGAAACGGTGGCGGTAATAGCGCCAGAATGCGAGGCTCACGGGCTACAATTACAAAATACCATTCCTGCCAGTACCCCTCAAGTTCAGGCTGATAGCGACCGGATCACACAGGTACTCTTAAATCTACTGGATAATGCTCGTCGCCATACCAATGAAGGCGGTCAGATCAAAGTGGGAGCGGTAGAGCAGAATGGACAGCTGCGTATCTCGATCAGCGATACCGGCGTCGGCATTAATAAAGAGGATCTACCACATATCTTTGATCGCTTCTATCGTGCCGATCGCTCACGCGCCGCTAAGACAGGTGGCAGTGGTCTCGGCCTGGCTATCGTAAAGGCCATTATTAGCGCCCATAATGGCCAGGTCTGGGCGGAGAGCACGCCCGGGAAGGGTACAACTGTTTTCTTTACGCTTCCAGTGGCCCAGCAACCACCACTTCAAATTGCCCAGGCAGCAACTATCCCTGCCTCAAATTATGAAGGATAGTGTATATCCTGATGTTGAGGTAGGGAACTGATCATCGGCTGCATAGTATCCAGATAACGATCATCGGCCATTCTCAAGGCATAGGCAAAGTCCTGTATATTGGTGAAACGCTGATACGGATCTTTTGCTAATGCCCTGAGAACAACTTTTTCTATCTGATAGGAAATGGTCGGGATAATATGGTGGAGTGGCGTTGGCTCCTGATATAAATGTTGCTTGCATAACTGGATAGATGAGCCGGCAAATGGGGGGCGACCACAGAGCCAGGTATAGACAAGCACCGCCAGGGCATATTGATCGCTCATCTTCAAGGGATGACCCTCAATCTGTTCGGGCGCAGCATAGAGCGCAGTCCCAATTGATTCCTGCATCCCCTGGAGATTCCACGGCTGTATCGCCACCGCAATACCAAAGTCGCTGAGCCAGACTTCATGTCCCAGGCTGAGAAGAATGTTCTGGGGCTTGATATCCCGGTGAATCACATTGCGATTGTGGATATATTGCAAGGCATTGGCGATGCTGACCACAAAGGGAATGATGGTTGAGGTTGGCTGCGGCACATCCGCTTCAAAGTAATCCTGTAGTGTGCCATTGGCCGCATAGTCCATCACCATAAAAGGATATTTTCCCTTCATACCAAAATCCAGTACGCGCACAATATTTGGGTGGCGCATACTGGCATGCAGCCGCGCCTCCGCACAGAATTTCTTGATCTGCTCATCGGTAGCTATCCAGTTATTCAGAACCTTGACGACCACTTTATTGCCCAGATGAATATGCTCTCCCAGGTAAATCGTTGATACCGCTCCACGTCTCAAGGCCCGAAATAAACGATAGTTTCCAAACAAAAATCCACCTGTACGCTTCTCTAAAAAGTCGTTCGGCATAGACATAAATGATTCATCCTTATCCAGCTATCACAAGCCATCAATAATGCTATCCAATAAACTTGCATTTTTATATAAGGTATATAGCGGAATCTCTGCGACTCTCTTGAGTGTACGTTTTCACAGCGGGACTGTCATCAACCAGAAGGAGGATTCATCCCACACAGGTGGTATGGTCCGGCTATCGCCCAAATGGAGGAAACTCACCACCAACACCTGGCCTTCTCCCATGACACACCACAGCACGCTATGCTATACTATGACAATCAAATAAGCAGTATTTCAGCAAAGCAATCCTCGTATGTATTGAATAGATAGGAAGCTGGCTATCTATTGTTCTATGCTCCGTAGCTCGCCGATAATAAAGAAGGTGTGAGAGCATATTGTCAATAAGAAAATCAAGATATACATTCCGGACCGAGCATGTGGCAAAGGAGTCTCTGATGGAACGAGGAAGTCAAGATCCGCAAATCATTACAACCAAGCTGACAATTCCACCGCACTATCTAAAAAAGATAATTCCCCGTACCCATGTTTATGCGGCCATGGAAGCTGATCTGCAACGTCCATTGATTCTGATTACGGCTCCCGCTGGATTCGGCAAGACCACGCTGGTCAGTGAATGGATTCGACAACGCCAGCTAGCAACTGCCTGGGTCTCGTTAGAGCCGGCGGACAATGATACCTTGCGCTTCTGGTGCTATATTCTGACCGCCTTGAGCCCTTTCTTGCCCGACCTGACCGAACTGATTGATGCCTGGCAAAATGAGCAGCCCGGCCTAAGCATCGAAAGGTTGCTCACACAATTAATTAATACTGCTATTACGCTTGCAGAAGATACATTATTAGTGCTGGATGACTACCATACCATCAGTACACCTGCGATCCATCAAGCCCTTACATTTTTACTGGAACATCTGCCTCTACGCTTACATATTATCCTGATTACCCGCCGTGATCCTCCACTCCCTCTGGCTCGTTTCCGCGTGCAGGGAAAATTAACCGAGCTACGAACTCATGACCTCCGTTTCACCAACGAGGAGGCTACTATATTTCTAACCCAGGCCATGAATCTCGATTTGAGTTCTGAAGATATTATCGAGCTTAGAAAGCGCACCGAAGGCTGGATCGCTGGTCTGCAATTGGCGGCGCTTTCATTACAGGGGCGCACCAGCTATGCCTCAATTGCTCATTTCATCCAAACATTCTCCGGCATCAATCGCAATGTCTTGCACTATTTAACCGACGAGGTCTTGCAACAATTGCCAGAGGATGTGCAGGATTTTCTCCTGCAAACCTCTATCCTTGAGCGTCTCAATGCCTCACTATGCGATGCGGTCACGGGTAACTCTAATGGGGAACTGATGCTCGAATGGTTGGAGCAAAATAATCTTTTTTTAAACGCACTGGATAATCAGCAGCGCTGGTATCGCTATGATCAACTTTTTCTGGAGCTCTTGAACCATCGTCTGAAGCAAAAATATCCAGACTTACTACCAGAGCTACACCACAGGGCTGGGGCCTGGTATGCGCAACAGGGAATGGATATAGATGTAATCAAACATGCCATTATAGCAGAAGATCTGGAGCTGGCTGTACAATTGATTGAGCAGCATGCCTGGCAGTTTATTCAACGCGGAGAAGAAGCTCTAGTTGCGCTATGGCTTTCACAGCTGCCGGAAGCCAGCTTTACGTCTCACCCCATGCTCTCGCTCTTACAGGCCTATACAGCCTTTTTACAGGCCCAGATGGAGCTTTACGAGCAAGCTCTGACACGCTCAGAGAGTCTCTGGCAGCAAGAGCAACACAACAGCCACATGCTCAGTCGGGTCTATGATTTACGGGCCAGGGCCGCCCTCTATCGCAGCGATGGTCCTCAAATTGTACACTATGCCCAGCAGGCATTGGATTTGCTTGATGATGAACACTCCTCGCCTTTTTACTGTAGCTCACTGCTACACCTGGGCGCCGGCTATCTCTACCAGGGAGATCTGATTCCAGCCGCTCACTATCTGGCCGAGAGTTATCGCCTGGGTCAAAAACACGGCTATACAACTATAGCCCTGGCGGCTGCCTGCTACCACGGTCTACTACAAAACATACAGGGGAACCTGCGTACCGCCGCACAAACGTTCCAGCAGGTCTGTGGAGAGACCCATGCGATCGCCACCTGGCCCGTCATCGCCGCCCATGTCTATCTGGCAGATGTTTATTATGAGTGGGATGATATATCGACCGCCCAGCTGCACATCCAACAGGCACGGTCGCTAAGCCAGCAAATCCAGAATGAAGGGCCCGTTACGGCCCAACTTTACCTGGTAATGGCGCGCCTGGCCTGGTTACAGGAGGAGCGAGAGCAAGCCCTGACCTATCTGATACAGGCGGAACATAGCTCTCAACGCTTTGGACCCAATCCGACCTTCCTGGCTCGAATTGCCGAGCTGCGGATGCGTTTTCTATTAGCACAGGGAGATCTTAATGCGGCCCAACAGTGGCAAACACAGTATGCGCCTCCCTGACAGATGATATGTTGCACTATGAACGAGAGAACTGGTTGATAGCGCAGGCGCGCCTTTTAATCGCGCAGGAACAAGGAGAACAGGCACTTCAGCTGCTAGGGCCCTCCTATCAGCAGGCTCATAATCAAGGTAGGAGTAAGAGTGAATTAACGCTCTTGCTTCTGCTGACACAGGCTTATCATATAGAAGGCAACACCCAACATACGCTACAAAAACTCGAGCAGGCTCTGAGTCTGGCAGAAACGGGAGGCTATATTCGTAGTTTTGTGGATGAAGGACCCGTTATGGCGGCACTACTGACCGAGATCTACAGTCGCTATCAGCGCCATGCTTCGGCAGAACAAAACCATAGTTCATCCGACTACATCTATACCCTGCTCTCGTCGGTTGGCGCTGAAACCCAGCCTCCGCGCTGGCTGATTTCGCAAGAAAATGACGATGATATGATCGATAAGCTCAGTGAGCGTGAATATATGGTGCTGGGCTTGATCGCCGAAGGCCTTTCAAATCAAGAAATTGCGCAAAAACTGGTGGTCACGGTCAGCACCATTAAAACGCACTTGAATAACATCTATGCCAAGCTTCACGTCCATACCCGCCTCCAGGCGGTCACGCGTGCCTACGATCTAGGGGTCCTACGCCGTAGTGAGGTGGATACCGAACCATTAATCTATCCACGCTCCACCGAGAAGCTTTAAGGGAACGAGCAGGGATCTTACCAGACTAACTCCATCTTCCAGCGCCCTTCTGCCCACTAAATCTCCAGTAATCCCACTGTGTGGGCTTTAGTTAAAGCTTGCAGACGGGAGTTGACATTTAACTTGCTATAGATATTATTGAGATGGGTCTTGATCGTACTTTCGGCTACCACCAGGGCACACGCGATCTGTTGATTGGAATTTCCTTCTGCAATCAATTTCAATACTTCTAACTCGCGATCACTCAATTGTTCCAACGAGGATTGCGCACGCTGGGCCCGCTTTTGCCAGGAACACCAATCTCGCGGCTCGACATCGCAACCAAACTCTAACAGTAAGGTATGTACATAGCCCAGCACCTGTGATTGTAGTTCTCCCGTATAGCGCTTTTGTTGGCGATGATAAAGATCCGAGAGCAGGCTCATCAGTATCTGTCCCTCCTCCAAAAACAGGCGGTGATATCCTCCAGGTTCAGCAATGACCAGCATATGCTCAAGGGTCTGCCTGGTACGTCGCGCATCTCCCAGCATAAAGTAAGCCTGGACTAAGAGTAGCTGGATCTGAAGCTCATCCGCAATCCTTCCCTGAGCTTTGATGGTTAGCAATAATCCCAGTAATAGCCGGGTGACTTCAGTTGGGCGCTTCCGAGCTAAGAGCCAACGCGCATACGCTTGTTGCCAGCATTCCTGCTCCAATAAGGGAAGATCCTGTAGGTTAACGGGATAGCTGCTCTGCAGCAATTCCTGAACGGCCGCATTCTTACCTTGAGCCAGCCAGTACTTTGTACGCAGCAAGCTGATGCGCGCCAGTTGTTCTGATTGATTGCCTCTTGAGGTTAACGAGCTCTCAGCCTGATCCAGTAAGACCAAAGCTTGCTCTGGCTTACCACTGGCCCAGGCCAGGCGTGTAGCCAGCATGATACTATCAATCACCGCCGAGCTACCCTCTAGCTGGTTACGGCTCTCGTGTGCCTTTCTGAGCTGCTCCTGCGCCCGCTCTAGCTCATTCCACTCCAGATAAAGCAGTCCTGCCTGCAAATGTGCTTGCCTGGCAAACAGGGCCACGCACCCTCCACTATTATTGCTACACTGCTGATAAAGCCTTAGAGCCTCGTGTAGCTGGCCCTGCATAACATACAGGCGTCCCTGGTATAACTGGGCACTGCTGATGGCGATGGCGCAATTCATCTGGCTGCCACAGCGCTGCCCGAGCGTCAGTTCAATCTGAGCTTGCTGGATATCGCCACAACACAAATGTCCGGCCCCACGGAGGATATGTGAGAAGCTGGCTAGCAAGGGTTTATTCTGATTAGCCTCCAGTGCCTGCTGCGTATACATGAGAGCCTGCTCCCCATTGCCGGTACACAGGGCATGATAGGCTTTTAAATCATAAATGCTACTCAACATCTCATGATTATGCCCGCACTGCCAGCTAGTCTGCGCGCTGGCAAGCGCCTGCTCATACATTTTCCATTGCGCTGTATATAAATATATAAATGCATACAGGTAAGAGATAATAGGATGCGTCTGAAGCTCAATACGCCCCTGTAACAACAGCAACCAGTCGAAAATATATGGTAGCTGTCCTCTCACCCACAGTGGCCAGGCGTGCGCTTCTAGTAGATCAGCGGCCCGCTCATAAGAACTGGCCGCCAGCGCATGCTCAACGGCCTCATGCAACATATTTTCGTGTTCATACCAGCAACTGGCTCGTAGGTGTAATTCATTGATGCGTTCCGGATATTTCTGCGCCAGGTGCTGGCGCAAAAGCTCGGCAAAAAGTTGATGATAGCGCTTCCACGTTCCCTCTTCTTCACTGGAAGCAATAAACAGGTTGGCCCGCTCCAACCACTCAAACATCAGCTCCGCGTTTTCCTGACCAGTTACCGCGTCACAGAGATCCGCCCTCATGCGCGTGAGGATAGAAGTTGAAAAGAGAAAATCCTGTACGTCCTCAGGTAAGGTCATCAATATCTCTTCCCTCAAATAATGAGCAATGTGGCGATTGGTGCCCGTAAACGATGAGATCCAGGCCATCTTCTCTTCGTGCTCAGGTCTTCCCTGTAGTGAAATGACTGCCAGTTGTAGGCCGGCGATCCAACCTTCGGTAGCGCGAAATAGATTAACAATCTGCTCTGGCTCTAGCTGCAGTTGCATATCATAACTGAGCAATTGCACAGACTCTTCTACATTGAAACGCAGGTCGTTTGAACGTATCTCAAGCAGTTGTCCACGCACGCGCAAACGCGCTAATGGCAGTGGCGGATCAACCCGTGTGCTGATAAACAGGTGAATATGGGGTGGTAAGTGCTCCAGCAAAAAGGTAAGCGTTTGATGAATAGCCGGCAAGTGAAGACACTGATAGTCATCCAGCACCCATATCAGCGGTTCCGGATAGGCCATTAAGGCATTAATAAAGACGGTCAGCATCTGTTCAATTGAGACAGCTGGATAAGCATCCAGGCACGCTTGCGCGCTAGCTACCAGTTCTTTATCGACACTGGCACAGGCCGCCAGGCAATAATGCCAGAAACGTTGCAGATCATTGTCGTTCTTATCTAAAGAAAGCCAGGCTACTTTGTTGGTGCCACGCTGGCGCAACCAGCTACTGAGGAGGATAGTCTTACCAAAACCCGCAGGCGCGGCAAGTAAGGTTAGAGGATAGCCAGTGCCACGCTCTAGTTTGCTATAGAGACGTACACGTGGAATAACCAGGGGCACATAGCTGTGTGGCAGAGTAAACTTTGTCGCAAGCAGCAATTGCTTCGTAGGGTTAATCTCCATCTCCATCCTCCTTCTTCCAACACGCATCCCTGCTAGCAATACCAGATATAGTGAGGCGAATAATTACTATTATACATTAAACTCACGGTCTTTATCCAGCCATGTCTATATATACACGTATCCCTATATGCAATAATCCAATCAGGTTCATATCTATACGTTACTCTTTTTTATATCATTATAATAACAATACAGGATGGAAATGCTTTAGGATGTGGATTTTTGAGGAGGCATCATACCCATATTTCATGAAAAACTTATGCAGAAATGCCAGCTCAAAAATGAAATCTTGATACACTCTTGGGTCATACAAGTATTACATTGAGTATGCCACCCCACTGGATTGGATAATGAGGCAACTACTCTCTGCTACCATACAGACGTACATGTGTTGATCCTACCTTTTTCTCCACCATACGGTGGAACACACACTATCACGTCCTCACTATACTAATGCTGTAACAACATTGTACGCTAGCTGAGCATAGCGCGAGAGTCTATTTGCACATGTGACCGTAAGAGAAAGGGGCAGACAGAATTATCAAGAACTTCTCAGCCGAGGAGATCTTTCATCAAGGATAGCATGTCTTCCTGTCATGCTGCTTGGCCTAGACGTGGCTAGATTTAATAGACCATACCTAGCGAAGAATAAACAATGGGTTATACAGCGCAAAATCTAGTCATGATGTATTCTACAACACGATGCTAGTTAGATGGAGGGTATACAATTATGGAACAAACTGATGAATGTTGACCGTGCGAGAAGTTGCACGCCGCTTACGCGTGGATGATACGACGGTACGTCGTTGGATCAAGCATGGCACATTAGAGGCTGTCTCGCTTCCTCACGTTGGTAAGCGTCAGGCTTACCGAGTACGCCGTAGCACCATTGATACGCTACTCAATCAGCCAGCCTTACCCGTATAAACAGGTGATGACTTCGCGCTAATTTCGCGCTAACAAAGAAGGGCATCCGATGCAGGATCGCCCTTTCTTATTGACGGCAAAGAATTATAGCGTTGCTCAATCAGGCCAGGGGAACAGTATGAAGTGGAGTTGCGGTCAGTTCCAGGAAGTATTGTTCCAGACTGGTTTCACGCCGTCGAATTTCGGTGGCATAGATACCTCGTGCACCCAGGAAAGCATTTACCGCCTCTGCCTGCTCCATCGTAGCCTCAACCTCTAATACTTGCCCTCCAGGCGGAGTCCAGCTCGTATTCATTGGCGCATCCACAATCCGAGCACGCCGCATCCAGTTCAGTGCCTCTTCAGGCTGCGTATGCAAGACTAATTCTGCTCGCTGCAAGGTGGCAGGATTAGAAAAACCAAGTAAAATACACTGCTGCTCAGAAAGTAGATCTTGTACGCTACCCTGCACCAGCAATTTGCCACGTTTGATAATCGCCACCCTTGAACAAACCTGTTGGATCTCATGCAATTGATGGCTGGATAATAAGATGGTGATACCCTGCTGGGATAACCGACCAATCAACTCACGTATCTCAACTACACCGGCCGGATCGAGTCCATTGGTTGGCTCATCCAAAATAATCAGTTGTGGATAGTGTACCAGGGTAGCGGCCAGGGCCAGGCGTTGTTTCATACCCAGCGAATATTTGCTGTAACTTTCGTTGGCACGCGTGGCCAGGTCAACCAGTTCGAGCACTTCTTCAATACGTTCATGGGTGACCTGGTTATCGGGCATACAGCCAAAGATGGCGATACCACGTAAATTCTCACGGCCAGTTAAAAAAGGATAAAAGACAGGTTGCTCCACGATGGCTCCAACATGGTGCAGGGCTTGATAGCGCTGCTTCTCATCACCCATGTCATATCCCAGGGTGGTAACCTGTCCGGACGTGGGATGGATCAAGCCCAGGAGCATGCGAATCGTGGTAGTTTTACCAGAACCATTAGGACCCAGCAGGCCGTAGACATCGCCATGGTATATCTCGATACTGAGATGATCAACCGCGGTAAAACTATCAAAGCGCTTGGTCAGCTCTTCAGTCTTTAGGATGATCTCGGCGTGCTGTGATGGACGTCTATCGTGGGTGAGCATTTTTGGTGGATCACCCATCATCACTTTTCTCCTTCCTCGCAGATGAAATTTAACGGGACTGTAAGGAGGCGCGCAATTTGGTACAGGCGCGATAGTAGTATGTTTTGGCCGTCGTCATAGGCATCTCTAAAACCTGTCCAATCTCTGAAAAACTACATTGATAGAGATAGCGCAATAAAACTACCGAACGAAATTTGGTGGGCAGCGCTTGAATCGCTTGCTGGAGCGCATGCTGCAGATCATGATATTCCGCAATCTCTTCAGGCAATGGATGTGTATCCGGAATAGCTGCCAGCGGTGGCATCTCTTCCTCTTCAGATTGCCATTCTAAGGCCGAGAACAAAGTCACACGTCTCCTACGTCGCTTGCGCAATTCGTCACGACAACAGTTTTGCGCCACACGAAATAACCAGGGCTTGAGCTGCTCTCCAGTGGGAAGTGTAGGCAAGGCAATATACAACTTGAGAAATACCTGCTGCAACACATCACAGGCCTGATCATACTCACCCAGGTGATGGTAAATAAAGCGGTAGAGCATAGTGTGATAACGTTCCACCAGTGCCTCAAAGGCTACTTGATTGCCGGCTAACACTTCACGTACCAGGACACCATCAGAAAACTCTAACCACTTAGAAGGAACATATTCTCGCTTTTGCATGGGGAGGTCCTTTCTATCACACGCGTCCCTTTCCAAACCCTGGAGATCCTCATTACCAGAGGATCGTATGAGCATATCACTGTAAGACACTACAGCTTTGTCTCTTTTTTCCCTTCCGGCGCGTTACCATATATTCGTGTGCTTGCTCAGAAGTGTAGCGGATTGTTGAGGAAATTGTCATCCTCCAAAAGGACGATTCATCAACTATTGATCTCATCCACCAACCGGGAAAAAAGGTCTAGCAGTAGACGTCAACAGTAAATGGAAAGCGGCCGCCCCCACCCATCTTCTTACTGCCCACTGGCCCAAATGGCAAAAGCTAGACCCTGGCAATCATAGCTTCGGGCGGCTAAAGGAGAAGTTAAGGTGTATGCGGATATAAATATACCGATTTTTTGTGTATTATTTCTATCCAATGTGTGAAAAGGCCGAAAATTCTTCTATGATAGTACAAATTGAAGATATTGGCTAGATTCATCTATATCCATGCTATGCCTTACATATCAATCTATAATTGGCGTTACAATTTCCAATCAAACAAACAACTCACAGTCACATCAACACACATAAATATCACAATTAAGTGTAGCATAGCATCCACCGTTTTTTAAGCTATTCACCTAACATAATACCTAAGTAAAAAAAGTCACATGAATTTCATAACTCATTCAAAATCTCTTTTTGTAGGTCTTTACAAGTCTTCATCAATATTATACAATATTTATACAATGTACTTGTATGAAGATTCTCATACTTTTCTTTTGTAAATATCCAGGGTAAAGTCGCAAAAATTGGTAGGAGGAGCCCTATGAGCAATTTGTTGACCGTGTCCGAGGTGGCCCGCATTCTTCGCGTCGACGACGCCACTGTCCGTAGGTGGGTGAAACAGGGAGTTCTAGAAGCAGTAGTTTTACCGCATGTTCATTCCAGGCAAGTCTATCGTATTAAACGTGAAACCTTAGAGCGGGTTCTTGGTGACAATAGCATTCAATAATGCATCTTTACCGATGTAGCAGATTTTAAAGATATCGCAATGATGCGCCAGCTGCTATGGCGCTATAAAAAACAGTAATCATGCTCTACTACGCGTCTATTCATCGTCTGATTTAGCTCCCGTAAGCTTCACTTCGGACGATGTGTGTATCTTCGCTTCAGGGGGATGAGCGAAGAACAAAGACACCTCCTGGAACACCACTTCTACCTGCCCCGCAGCAGCTCCATCCATCGAGACAACCTTACCCTGGCAACTACCATCCAGAGCTTTTTAATGTTCTCATGAGCAAGCAATAAGATATCCATTCTTTCATGTGTGGAGTGTGGTTAGCGGGCGGTCGCAGCCGCCCACCACACCCTCCCAACCCGGCGCCGCTTTAATTTGCGTCTGGAGAGCACGAGTAAGCAATAAGATGTCCATTCTTTCATGTGTGGAGTGTGGTTAGCGGGCGGCCGCAGCCGCCCACTAACCACACTCCACACTTCCAACCCGGCGCCGCAGGCGCCAAAGAGGAACGTGAAAAAGCCCTGGCTACAATCAAGCAAAGCTTGATTTAGCCAACACCTAAAGGTATAATAACTGAAGTGTTATCCCTTGCATCTGTTTCGGGAGATTTTTGCCTTGAGCAATAACTATACATCTGGGTCTGAAGGTGGAGCATCGAACAATGGCAGTTCGTCTATTAGCCGTCGCGAAGCGCGTGCCAATAGCATTACCGGTGCATTACCTCCTCTGGGCTCATTAGGCATTGAACAAAATACGCAACCAGGCGCGTTTAACTTTGAACAAATGGTGCAATCCCTGAAAGATCTTTTTGAACAAGATCGTCAGATTGCCAGCCAATCAGATGCGACGCGCTGTGGAATCTGCTATCTTCACTTTCACGTTAATGAACTCCATTATCGTGAAGAGGGATTCTATGTGTGTGACAACTGTGAGCACCATTTAGGCTCTCATCATCTTTCGATGTTACGCAAACAACAAAAATTGTAGCCTTTATTAATACAAAAAGGAGCCGCGCTTCTTCCATCAAAATAGGAAGAAGCGCGGCTCCTTTTTGTATTATGCTGTACACTTACTCTACTAAAGCGGGCTCGCCTTCTTCAAGGTCACCCTCGTGCACTTCGCGTAAATCTTCAGGACTATCCAGGCGATCGATAAAGAGGATACCATCCAGGTGATCGATCTCATGCTGGAGGATGCGTGCGAACCAGCCCTCGGCATTGACGCGAATAGCTTTTCCGCGTACATCCTGCCCCTTCACAACGACCCTGGTCGCGCGGCGAATATTCTCACCAATGTATCCCGGGATACTCAGACAGCCCTCAGGCCCTTTTTCCTCACCCTCGGCTTTGACAATCTCAGGATTGAAGATTGCGACTTTCCGATCTTCGTATTCGGCTACAAAGACACGGATGGATTGTGCAATTTGTGGTGCTGCCAATCCTACACCATTAGCTTCACGCATGGTCTCAAACATGTCCTCCACCAGCTTGGGCAGCGATGGATCAAAACGATGGACCTTCTTAGCTTTCTGACGTAGAATAGGATTTTCAGTGGTTATAATTTTCCGAATGGCCATAATCTTCTCAATACCCCTACACAACACACTAGCATGCGATCAAAACTTAAGTGTTATAATTGGCTTTAATCGTACCATACCAAAGGGGTAATACGCAACTATGTTGGAGACCATAGCCTCTACCATTGAGGAGTTTCATTTATTGCCAGACCAGGGAATCGTGGTGGTGGCAGTGTCGGGAGGAGCCGATTCGCTGTGCTTGCTACATGTGCTCCATCGACTCTGTGGTCCGGGCAGACGCTATCCACAGGTAGCGCTACAGGTGGCCCATTTAAATCATCAGCTCCGTGGAGAGGCAAGTACGCAGGACGCGGAAGCGGTGGCTCGGCTCGCCCACTCCTGGCAGCTTCCAGTAACCGTGGGTAGCGTTGATGTCGCCAGCCTGGCAGTCCGGGAACATCGTTCACTGGAAGAGGCGGCCCGCATGGCCCGCTATCGCTTTTTGCGCGAGGTGGCGCAGGGACAACCCATCTCGGTCGCCCACCATCTAGATGACCAGGTGGAGACTCTCTTGCTCCATTGGTTGCGGGGAGGGGGTATCGCCAGTATGGTGGGACTACAACCACGCCAGCAAGATATTATTCGCCCACTGCTGGCCGTCAGTCACGCCGACACACTGGCATACTGCGCCCAACATCAACTGCTACCAATCGAAGATGCCAGCAATAGCGATGTCCGTTTTCTACGCAATCGTATCCGCCACGAACTCCTACCTCTGCTCGAAGACATGAATCCTGGTTTCCGTGAGACCCTGCTGCGCAATGCGGAGGTATTGCATGTGGATTTTGACTGGATTAACACCCAGGTGGACCAGCAGTGGCCAGAGGTTGTCTTACAGGAACAGGCAGATAATGTGCAGCTATCCATCCCCCGGCTCAAGTCACTCTCCCCCAGTCTGCAACACCATCTACTACGCCGGGCTAGCGCCAGGCTCTGTGATGGCCAATCCCCTTTGGAGGCCCGCCACTACCATTTGCTGGACCAATTATTACAGCGTCCAGCTACGCGCGAGATTGTGACACTACATTTACCACAACATCTCCATACCATACGCCGAGGTGATATACTAGTCTTCAAATATATTTCAGAGCAAGCAAGCGAAGACAAAAAAGCAGCGCCTCTTACCGAGGCGACTCTCGCTTTGCCTGGCAGCGTAGCAGTTCCGGGTAGCCCCTGGACTGCTCTGGCTGAATGGGTACCAGAGAATGTGACCCAACAGGTACAAACAGCCTTACACCAAAAAGACTGGGCGACCGTTTGGAATCTGCTACCAACGACACCGTATGCTGTCTATGTAGATGCAGAGACATTATTGGGCGATGGTTCTTCGCCCAATCTCTATGTACGTACACGCCGAGAGGGCGATCGCCTACAACCGCTGGGCATGAACCAGGAAAAAAAAGTTAAAGCTGTCATGATTGATAGGCACATTCCACGCGAGGAGCGAGCCTCTCTACCGCTTTTCTTTTCGGGTTCACGCTGTATCTGGTTGGGGGGCATCCAGCTCGATCATCGTGTCCGGCTGACCGAGGCCACGCGCAAGATTATTCGCTTGTCAATTACCAAGCGCACCTAAAAAAGAGGAAAACATGCACCAGGATATAGAAGAGATTCTTATTTCAGAAGAAGAGTTGCAGACAAAAATCACCGCCCTGGGTGAGCAAATCACCCACGATTACGCGGGCAAGAATCTGCTCCTGCTGGGAACCTTAAAGGGGGCCGTCCCCTTTATAGCTGACCTGGCACGCGCCATTAACCTGCCACTGGAACTTGATTATATGGCGGTCGCTAGCTATGGCAATAGCACCCAATCCAGTGGCATCGTGCGTATCGTCAAAGATCTAGAGGGCCCAATTGATCAGAAACATGTACTGGTCATTGAAGATATCATCGATAGCGGCCTTACTCTGCACTATTTAATTGATCTACTTAGACGCCGCAATCCACTTAGCCTGAAGATCTGTTCCCTGCTCAATAAAGAGCGCACACGCCTCAAAGATGTGCCGATAGATTATCATGGCTTTACTATTCCCGACAAATTTGTGGTTGGCTATGGTCTCGACTATGCCCAGCTCTACCGCAACCTCCCCTATATCGGCATTCTGAAACCATCCGTCTACTCAGAAACCGCCCAGCCCGAAAAACAACACAAAAGTATGGCTGAAGAAGCATAAATCAACATTTATAGCCAGAAGAGGATCGGTAGCGCGCTACCGATCCTCTTCTGGCTATAAATGTGTTGTTTATCTTCTATCCTTTGACACTACCAACGGTGAGGCCGGATTTGAAGAAGCGTTGGGCGAAGAGGAAGACAGCTACCAGTGGCACGGATATAATAATCGACGTGGCCGCAAAATAGCCCCATGGGGTACGGAAGTCTCCCTGTAAACGTACAAGACCCAGGATAAAAGTGAGGTTTGAGCCGGTATCGTTAGCATTCAGAATGTAGTTGGCAATCGCGAACTCGCTCCAACTGCCGACAAAAATCAGCAGTCCAGAGGCTGCCAGTGCAGGCGCTGCCAGCGGCAAAACCACACGCCAGAAGGCTTGCCAGTGGCTGGCACCATCAATGATGGCCGCCTGGTCTAATTCAATCGGCAAGGTATCAAAGTAGCCTTTGATATTCCAGCAGCTAAATACCAGTGAGCTTGCAACATAGATCAGGGTCAGGCCAAGCAAAGGGGCGCTATCCAATAGATTGAGATATTGCAACAGATAGTAGTAGGCGCTGATAGCCAGCAAGCCCGGGAAAGCCTGTAAGACCAGCAAGAGGTTCAGCGACAGCCTGCGGCCTTTGAAACGGAAACGCGAGAGCGCATAAGCGCCTGTCATGGAAAAGAAGAGGCCAAGCACTGTGGATAAACCGCAGACGAACAGCGTATTGCCTAACCAGGCCAGCAAGGGCTCTTGCGTAAAGGCGTAGACATAGTTATCCCAGCTAGGATTGACTGGTAGCAGGTGCAGATCTGTCGTGTACAGGTTCTGGCTGCCAGCAAATGAAGCCTGGAAGACAAAATAGATCGGGAACAGGGCAAAGATCGTCATGACGATCAGAAATAGATAGATCAAACTGAGTTGCAAAGTGGTTACCATTTTGCGTCGACGAATCTTGGCTTCCACCCGCGCGCGATATTTCTTATGCTCAGCAGTTTCAGCTGGCAAGGCCACATCATTAGTGGTGGCAACGGGTTTCTCAATTGATGGCTGTACGATATTTTTGCTCATGCTACCGCCTCCTTTCCAGCGCTGCCCAGGGTACGAGTCAGGAAGGTTACCGAGCCCAGCACGAGGAAGACCAAAATAGCAAAGGCAGCAATCTGTGCATAGTGGATGTTACCAGCATTCTGACCCAGAATTTTATTATAGATATACACCATCACAAAAGAGGTGGCGCCTGGTTTATCGGCACTGGTAATTGGACCACCCTGTGTAATCAGATAAACCACCCCAAACATCTGGAAGGTTGTAATGGAGCTCAGGATAGTAGCCGGCGTAATCGCTGGAATCAACAATGGCAATGTCACCGAACGGAAGCGCTGCCAGGCATTGGCGCCATCAACGTTCGCCGCTTCTCCCAGTTCCGCTGGCACGCTCTGTAACGCACCCAGAATGACAACTGTGAAGAAGGGATAAGACAACCAGACATTTACTAGCACTACAGCGACAAATGCCCAGATAGGATCAGTTAACCAGGGAATGCCAAATTGTGGACCAAAGAAGACACGTCCAATCTGGTTAAGGGGGCCAAAGTCATAGTTGAAGAGGAATTTCCAGATCAACGAAGTGATAGCGTAGGGTGTAGCCCAGGGTACCAATAATACGACACGCCAGAAGGGCAGACCCTTGATTTTCTTATTATTGAGTGCCAGCGCAGTCGCAAGGCCAACCAGCAAGAAAAAAGCGATACAGACTGCTACATAAAGCAAAGTGAGCCCTAACACATACACTAAATCGCTATTAGCAACGCTAAACCAGTAGGTATAGCTGTTCAAACCAGCAAAGTTGTATTCATTGTTGAATAGGGTATTGTTGGTGAACGAAAGGTAGATGGTATAAAAAATTGGAGTGAGGTTGATAACTACGAGAGTTAGCAGCATCGGTAGCAGGTAGAGAAAAATCTGAAAACGTTTGACTCTTAACATCGCTACTCGCCCCTTCTGAGAACGTCAGGTACACTCAGCATAAGAGTAGAGCCTTTCTGTATCTAGCATACATTTGGGATTCACTATTAAGCAGGGAGCAAGGGGTCCTTGTGGACCCCTGCTGGATGCGGACACACCCGCATTCAAATCCCTCTTAATCCTGACAGACTAGGAATTGATACCTTTGACACCTGCTTCAGCAGCTTTCTGAGCGGCGCCGAAAGCGGCATCTACAGACTGGCTACCTGACCACACAGCGGTCAGAGCATCCTGTACAGGCTTCCACAAGGCGGACATGTAAGGTGTGTTTGGCAGTGGAACACCTACTTTGGCCTGACTTGAGTAGGCAGCAATAGCAACGTTTCCTGTTACAGTTGGGTCAGCAGCTGCAGCAGCGTTGGCAGGGATCTCACCAGTAGCTTTGATCATGCTCAGCTGGTTGTCTTTGCTGGTGTAGAACTTCATGATATCAGCGACTGTGGCAGGATCTTTAGCAATCTTAGTCATCCAGAGCGATTTCACACCCACAAATGGGGTAGCTGGAGAGTTGTTAGCAGTCACGATTGGCAGTTGCGCGAAACCGAGGTTCATCTTGGCTTTGGTAGCATAGTCTGAATAAGACCAGGGACCGTTGATGATCGCGGCCGCTTTGCCCTCGGTGAAGAGCGAGGAAGCGATATCGTAGCTGATCTGCTTTGGCATATACGGGCGGAAGGAGCTAATGAACTGAGCAGCTGCCAGCGACTTGGCAGAATTGACACCAACAGTGCCGTCCTCGGTAACGTAGTTACCACCGAAACCATAGAACCAGGGAGCATTGAAATAGGCATCTTCTGTATTCCACACGATACCATATTTGCCCGGATTTTTCTGCTGGTAGGTTTTGGCAAAGTTCAGCATGTCATCCGTGGTCTTGGGCATATCTGATTCTTTCACCAGATCTTTGTTGTACATGATGGTGATTGCTTCAGTGGTCTCAGGCACACCGTAGATCTTGCCATTGTAATTTACAGCTTTGGCAGCGGCCGGTGTGAAGGTGGAGTTGATGTAGTCAGAGCTCAGATACTGATCCATTGGTACAACCATGCGGCTGGCTGCCAACTGACCCAGCGAGTCGTCTGTCCAGGCAATGATGTCGGGACCTTTACCACCTTTTAACGCTGTGATAGATTTGTCAACCAGCTGATCCTGCTGCACCAGTTTGATAGTGATATTCGGATGCTGCTTGTGATATGCATCAAAAATGGCTTTCTTGGCATTTAAATAATCACCCTGCCAGTCATGCCAGATCGTGATGGTTTCGGGTTGATTTGATGGGCCTGAACTTTTCGATGTGTCGCTGCTACCACCACACGCCGACATAATCAAGGCGAACAGGATGGCCAGCGAAAAGAAACTCGCGATCACGCGTTTTGATAACATGATCTAAATCCTCCAAATATAAATACATAAACTCTTGCGTGCCTACGCCTGCGAGGCGTAACACATCATGTCCTGATAACCGTATGCCTGCACAAGGCACAAGGAATTAGCACGAGCTGCACATTCAGCTTGCAAAAGAAAAATTGGGGTTAGCCAGTACCAACTTATGGGCAGCCCAACTAACGATATGGTGTCGATATAATGAAAAAGCAAGGATTGAGAGGAGGATAGATGCGTACTTTTGCCTGTTTGGATGCAAATGCGCAGCAGAATAGGATTATTTGATTTATGCGTGGTCACATCTTTGGATGTGCGTCAATACACAAACCAACGTCTCGGCCTTCATCGCAACACTGCTATAACAGAGCTAAAGAACACGAAATATCTTACTCCGATTGACCAGTATCTACCTGGTGCAACTCCTTTTCAATGCTCTGACTTACCGACCTTAGATACTCTAAAAGCATCTTTTGCTTAGATATATCAAGCACACTCATTAACTCACGAATACGCAAGGAATGTTGTGTGTCGATTTTTTCGCGTAAACGGCTTCCCTCCGCTGTTAGCGTGATCAAGGTCACACGACGATCTTGCACACTGGGAACTCGCTTGACAAGCTTGAGATGCTGTAAGCGATCCACAATTCCTGTGACATTACTCTTGTCGGTTATCAGCAACCGACTTAAATCGACCATCGAGCGGCCATTCACTTCATCTAAATGCTGTAGTGCCCAATATTGCCTGGTGCTCAAGCCATAATCCGCGAAAAAGCGATTATCGCTATCATCCAGTAAGATAAAAGTCTTGGACAACAACTGATAGATTTCAAGTTCAGTGCCAGCATCTTTGCTAACTGGACCCATGAATATCACCCTTACCCATATCCCGGGGGAGATCTGGTAATTTCTATGAAAAGTATACTGTTAAACAGTTGGGTTGTCAACTATTGATTAGTAAATTTTCTGACGAAAAACTAATTTTGTGATATGCATATCTCAGCACTCAACGGTAGCAAGCTCAGTTCGATACAACCATCCTTTACTGGCAGCTCGCAATTCTCTACATCTGAAAGTGCTTTATACAGATGAGTGGACGCTTGCCCACCTGCATAGCCAATTTTTTGTAACAATTCATGTATTTGAATACGAACATGTGCTGGTTTTTCGCTATTATTCAAGACTACCAGCGCGTATGTCTCATCAGTATACCGTATATACGCACCAATTTGCTCTTTGTCTTCATTATTCTCGACATTCTCGACGAAAACTTGCTGTCGTTTTCCGCTGCGCAGCACACGGTGCTGATGGCGCAAGGAGATCAAGCGGCGATAATAGGCCAGCATATCCTGATCCTGTTGCTCGCCCCACAGCATGGGAGCACGGCAATAGGCATTCTCTTTGTGTGCATCATCAGTCTGGGACAGACCAACTTCAGTACCGTAATAGACAATTGGGGTCCCTTCCAGGGTCATCTGGAAAGCTGTTGCCAGTTTCAAGCGTTCACGCTGTCCATCGGCCAACCAGAGGAAACGATGCATGTCATGGTTATCGACAACAACGGCCGAAATCATACTGGCTGGAATCTCCTGACTATGGGTATCCAGAAAGTTCAGCAGTTCTTGCAGGGTATTGGTACGCATGCCAAATGTGCGCCGCAACATGGCGGACAAAGGAAAATCCATAAAGCCATCCATGCGCCCTGCGTAATCGACGATTTCTGGCATCGGTGATGATATCTCACCAATCGTCAGGACCTCGGAACTTACGGCCTTGACCGTCTGCTGAAACGAGGTCCAGAATGCATGCGAGGGACCAGGCACATAATCCAATCTCAAACCATCCGCCCCGTAATGCTCCAACCAGTAGCGAGCGGCACCGTAGAGATACTCACGCACCTGGGGCTCGTCCGTACTCAACTCAGGCATCGTATGAACCTGGGCATAACTACGATAGGTATGGGGAGCGTCGATTTCGGTGAAGTCATACCATTGGGCATAGAGGCTATCAGGATTTTTATGTGCATCGACAAACGCGAAGTGCTCGTCGGAAGTATGATTGGCCACAAAGTCCAGCAGAACATGCATGTCACGCCGATGGGCTTCTTGAATCAACTGCTGTAGGATTTCGTCTGTGCCATAACGCTGGGCTACATGATGATAATCAGAGGGATTATAGCCGTGATGGCTAGGGCTCTCAAATAGAGGGGAAAGCCAGAGGCAATTGATACCTAAAGATTGAATATAGTCCAATTTTTCGATGATGCCCCGTAGCGTGCCCCCAAAGAAATCTGTGATACCGCGGGTCTCTTCGCTGTGCAAAGGAGCCTCATCATGGGCCGCATTAAAGCGATCAACAAATATCTGGTAGACCACGGCATCATGCCACCAGGCAGGTGCTTCCCAGTAATCAACATGATAGGCAAAACAGCGCCCCTTTTTCTGAGATACGGTCACAGGATCTACGCGATCGGCATACCAGTGTAGCGAGGGACTCCATCCGTCCGCGCGGTAGCGGACCAGCGTACCATCTTCCTGAGCCGGTATACGAGCTTGCCAGACTCGTGTAGTGTGCCCGGTCTCAGCGTTATAGCTCTGCTGTTCCAATAACTCGGCACAAAGGACGCTTCCCCGGGTTGCCACACCCCCTTCGCCCTCTGGCTCGGTCCCATCTGTAGTGTAATATACTGCCACCCGTTCAATAGCTTTAGCAGCGTTGGCAAATAATGAAATCGTAACAGCTTGCCC
Organism: Dictyobacter kobayashii; assembly: GCF_003967555.1. Classification (GTDB taxonomy): domain Bacteria; phylum Chloroflexota; class Ktedonobacteria; order Ktedonobacterales; family Ktedonobacteraceae; genus Dictyobacter; species Dictyobacter kobayashii. Next base: position 3,177,126 of record NZ_BIFS01000001.1, on the reverse strand, counting down.
TGGCTGAGGATCAAGAGGCTGTATCTGACTTCCATGAGCCAGTCCATCCTCAATGGAGGCCTTAAGGCGCCGCTTCTGCGCAGAGGCATAGGGAGAAAAAAAGAAGTCTACAAGTTGAGTCATTCCAACACTTACCCCTTCTTCGGGTAGAACTAGGTATCCATGATCTTTTCTTTTTATAAGCTATAAGATACCAGTGTTATATCGTCAAAAAAACGACAGTTGACAAGTCAACTATACTAAGTCTAACGTTTTTGGTCGTTTTGTCAAGCATTATGAGATGATTTTATAGACAATGTGAAAATGTTCCATAAAAACACGACCATAACCCACGCTTATAACACACATACCCACTCGAAAATTGAGCAACGTCAATACTGTTACAAAGTAAAAGAACCATACGCTAAAAAGCCAACAGCAACATTTGCTGCCTGGGACTTACGCCTACCCGCCATTGGCCATGGAAAAGGACGGTCCCGTATTTCTCAACTATGCTACAATGGCCTTGTTCAAAATGTCAGTGGACACAAGCTGTTCAATTGGACATGGGCAATTTGTAAATATAGGAGAAATTGTGATGGTATCTGTTGGTGTCATTGGAAGTGGTGCCTGGGGTACGACGCTGGCACTGTTGCTGGCGCGTAAAGGCATCATGACTACAATTTGGGATCATCGTCCGGAGCGTGCCGTTGAGATGCAGCGCATAAGAGAAAATAGCATATTTCTCCCAGGTATACATTTTCCAGAGACCATACGTGTTACCTCAGATATAGTGGATGCGGTAGATCAGAAAGATCTTTTACTATTGGTGACGCCTTCACAAAAGTTACGGGAAAACTTGCGTGTCCTAACCCCTTATCTCTCGCCCAAAACAATTCTGGTAAATGCGAGTAAGGGGATCGAGATTAGTAGTTTAGAGCGCATGACCGAAGTGATCGCCGAAGAGTTACCGGCTTCACGCCAGCGTATCGCAGCGCTCAGTGGACCCAATCTATCGCGTGAGGTTGCTGAGGGGAAACCAACGGCGGCCGTCGTGGCAGCCAACGTACCTGAGGTTGCCAGGGAAGCTCAAAATATTATTAACTGCAACACCTTTCGTGTTTACACATCCAATGATGTCATCGGTGTTGAATTAGGTGGGGCACTCAAAAATATTATTGCCATTGGGGCGGGCTTCAATGATGGGTTAGGATATGGAGAAAATGCTAAAGCCGCCATCATTACCCGTGGACTGGCCGAGATTTCCCGACTGGGGGTCGCCGCCGGGGCCAATCCGTTGACATTCGCAGGATTGGCGGGCATGGGCGACCTGGTAGCAACCTGCGCCAGTCCTTTGAGTCGTAACCAACAACTTGGTCGTCGCCTGGCCAGTGGTGAGAAGTTGACCGATATCCTTCAATCAACCCATAGTGTGGCTGAAGGGGTCTCAACTACACAGGCAGCCCTACGGCTGGCGGAGCGCTACCACGTTGAGATGCCCATTGCCAGAGTGCTGGGCCAGATACTCTTTGAGGGCCTCGATCCACGTAAGGCCGTGCCAGAGCTAATGATGCGCGATCCAAAAGGAGAGTTGGAAGGATCTTTTTGAGCGAAAGGATAGAAGAGAGAGTGTCACAAGCACAAATACAAACATTTGCTAGCTGTACCCAGGCTACATTCCCTGCTGTACTAAAGCGCTACCAGCACACGCTCAAGCTACTTGGCTGTGAAGATCAGCAGGTGCTTTCCTGGATCACTGATATCGCGTGGCCTACCACTGACGATGATGCCTTTGGCGATATCTATGCGGCACCTGTATTGTTGGCCCCGCAGGACACGCCAACGATTGAATGTTCAGGCATAGAGATTTCACTGTATACACAGCCGGCCATTCCTAGCCTGGAAGAGTTACCTTCATGGATAGGTTTCAACCTCTTGATCGAGAGTGAACAATTGCAAGAGGACATTCCTGCCCCTTACTCGCGCGAGGCGGGAGAAAGTATCTGGCGCATTTTACAGGTATTGGCCCAGAACTTCACGGAGGTAGGCGCATATTTTACCAATGAGTGGCAGGAAAACCAGGTCTGGCGCACAATCGCAGAAAAAGCGGGCGATCCCTGGGTTTTTGATCTAGGTATTTTTCCACGCAAACTGGCCGCGCACTTTGAAATGGTACCTGCCGGTTTTAAAGGAACAGTGACAGATGCGGGCTTTGGCTTCGCCCAACTTAACCGCTGGCAACAGTTGCCCTGGGACAAAGTGGAAGCCTGACGGCCCATTTAGCCCTTGTATGATATACTTGAGTATAAAATTCGTTGTTCATTCATGACCAGGATAGCACGAGAGAAAAGAGCGTTCTCGAATACACTCTAGCAAGCAGTTCTATTTATCGATTACTTTTTTATTAAAGTGAATCTTTGAGCGCGGCCGGTGCGTCTAAAAGCTGACAACAGCCCATATTTGGTCCATAATGCGGTTTCTTTCATGCAAGCACGGTCAACGTTCCAGTGGTAAAATTGGATAGGGAGGATTGCAGGTAATGGGGCAACCGTCAATCCTTCATCGCCACCACTCATGTACAGCCAATGTAATGAGTACTTTTAAAGGAGACAGACACATGGCACACCACATCCTGGTTGTTGATGATGATGAGGGGATAGTCGAGGTAGTACAAATAGTGCTAGAGGGCGAAGGATATATTGTGCGCACAGCGACAAACAGAGAGGATTTGAAGAATCTGGCAGATAATCTACCCGACCTTATTTTACTAGATGTGCTTTTATCCGGCGATGATGGCCGCGATATCTGTAGACAGCTTAAGAGCGATGAGGCGACCAGCCATATTCCCGTTATTATGCTTTCAGCACATTCGGATGCCAGCAAAGTGGCCGACGCTGGGGGTGCCGATGATTTTCTGGAAAAACCCTTTGATGTTGATGTGCTGATCGCTATAGTGGCGAAGTACCTCTCTCCTTCCCAAAGCATGCATATATAGCACAACAAACAAGCATGAAAAAGGCGAGTGGAAATTTTTCCGCCCGCCTTTTTCATGCTAAAAGGGATTTAATTAGTGGGTGACTTCCTGGCCTGAATTCCAGCGCAGGTTGGGTTTGCGCGCGGCCAGGGCCTGGTCCAGGCGACCAATGACAGTGGTGTGGGGAGCCGTCTTCACCAGTTCAGGATTGGTGCGAGCCTCCTCGGCAATCTGATGCATCACACTGGCAAAGTAGTCTAGTGACTCCCGTGTCTCGGTCTCGGTTGGCTCGATCATCATGGCCTCTGGGACAATCAGTGGGAAGTAGACTGTCGGGGCATACATACCGTAATCCAACAGGCGTTTGGCGATGTCGGTCGCGGTCACACCATGCTCTTCCTTCTGCTTACGCGCCGTGGCCACAAATTCGTGCTGACAGAGCAGCGGATAGGCGATCTCATAATCTGAGGAGAGCTGATGACGCAGATAGTTAGCGTTGAGGATAGCGCTCTCAGATACATGACGCAGACCGTCTGGACCATTGAAACGGATATAGGCGTAAGCACGCACCAGGACACCAAAATTGCCCAGGTTGGCACGCACCTTGCCGATCGACTGTGGACCAGCATCTTCCCAGTAATATCCCTCAGCATTCTTGGCGGGCAGGGGTCCGGGCAAGAATGGTACCAGGTGAGATTTTACACCAATCGGGCCTGCACCGGGTCCGCCACCACCATGAGGAGTGCTGCAGGTCTTATGCAGGTTGAAGTGGACAACGTCAAAGCCCATATCGCCGGGACGCGTAATACCAAGTACTGCGTTGGCGTTGGCGCCATCATAATAAAGCTGGCCACCAACCTGATGAATCATACGACCAATCTGCGCGATATTAGCATCAAACAGACCCAGGGTATTAGGATTGGTCAACATGATGGCAGCGACCTGATCACCATGCGTGTCCAGTAAGGTTTTCAAATGATCCATGTCAATGCCACCGGTGGCATCATCGCTCTTCACTTCGACCGCTTTATAGTCTGCCAGAGTTGCGCTAGCAGGATTGGTGCCATGGGCGTTGTCAGGAATCAAGACCAGGTTGCGATGTCCCTGTCCCTTGCTCTGATGATATGCCTTGATCAACATCAATCCGGTGAGCTCACCATGGGCACCAGCCGAGGGCTGGAGGGTGACGCGCGCCATGCTCGAAATCTCGGCCAGGTAGCGCTCCAATTCAAACATCAATTGGATGGCACCTTGCGCCGTCTTGACCGGCTGCAAAGGATGGATATGCGCAAAGCCGGGTAGCGCGGCCATGTCCTCGTTCAGCTTTGGATTATATTTCATGGTACAGGAGCCAAGCGGATAGAAGCCAGTATCTACGCCAAAGTTGCGCTGTGAGAGATGGGTATAATGACGTACCACCTCTATCTCACTGACCTCAGGAAGGGCTGCAGGTTCCTCACGCAAGAGCGAGGCGGGGATCAGACTATCCAATGACTCGGTCGGCACATCCATCGTTGGCATGGTCGCAGCGCGCCGTCCAGGTGCCCCTTTTTCAAAAATCAATGACTCTACGCTCATGCCTGCACCTCTTTCAACACACTGACCAGGGTATCGATATCTTCTTTTGTACGCGTCTCTGTTACACAGAAGAGCATATAAGTGTCCATGCCTGAATAGCTTTCCGCCAGCGGATAACCACCGATGATGCCAGCCTGCTCAAACAATTGCTCCATCCTCTTAGTTGAGACCGGACATTTGATGACAAATTCATCAAAGAAGGGACCACTGAAAGCGGCTTCAAAGCCTGGGATGGCGGTAATCTGTCGGTAGGCATAGTGAGCCTTCTGCAGGCACAACTGGCCCAGTTCCTGGAAACCCTGTTTGCCGATGGCGGCCAGGAAGATGGTCGCGCCCACCGCTAACAAGGATTGATTGGTGCAGATGTTAGAGGTAGCACGTTCACGTCTGATGTGCTGCTCACGCGTTTGCAGTGTCAGCACATAACCGGTCTGCTTCTTTCCTTCTTCTTCAATGGTCTGACCAACCAGGCGACCCGGAAGGAGACGCATGAATTTTTGCTTGGTGGCCATAAAACCAAGGGCAGGCGCCCCATAGCTCATATTATTGCCCAGGCTCATCATCTCGCCGACCGCGACATCCGCATTATAGGCTCCTGGAGGGGCAAGTACACCCAAAGAGGCAGGCTCGGTAATCACCGACACAAATAAGGTTTTTCCTTGATGTGCGATCGGCTCAATTGCACGTACATCCTCAACACAGCCAAAGAAGTTGGGCTGCTGGACAATTACGGCTGCGGTATTCTTATCCACTGCGGCCCGCAAACCCTCAAGGGAGGTAACGCCATTTTCTACGGCAACCTCTTTAATGCTAAAGCCACGAGCAAAGGCGTATGTCTGTAATACACGGCGATACTGAGGATCTACGCCAGCCGAGATCACAACTTCTCCACGGCCACCAGGGCCCAGTGCCATTAAGACCGCCTCGACCAGTGCTGTTGAACCATCATACAGAGAGGCATTAGCAATATCCAGACCAGTGATCTGGCAGACCATGGTCTGAAATTCATAGATGGCCTGCAACATACCCTGACTCACTTCTGGCTGATAGGGAGTATACGAGGTCACAAATTCTGAACGCGTCTGCAAATGAGGTACAACACTAGGAATCGCCCGATCATAGGTACCGGCACCGAGGAAGGAGATAGTCGTATCCAGGCTTTTATTCCTGGCCGCCATCCGACTCATTAAGCGCTTTAAATCTGGCTCAGGCAGCGCAGGTGGCAAGTCGAGGGTATCGTTCAAACGGACCTCTGCGGGCACTGGCGTCAATAAATCTTCTAGCGAGGAAAAGCCCAGGCTCTCCAACATTGCCTGCTGCTCTTCTTGCGTATTTGGCACATAGCTCATTCAGTGAACTCTCCCTTGGGTCTAGAAGCTCCCCGAATACCGGCTTCTTCTCAAATTGTCGTGCAAGGGGAGCCACTACGATATAACCAAAGTAGCATATAAATAGGCTGTATCACATTCTTTTACTACGATGGAATTTTTTTGAGTACCTCTTGCGGCAAACCTGTTGACTAACATCAGAGGAAGACTACACAAGCGAGTGGAAAGATTATCCACGCGTGGCATCGCGATACATCGATAGCGCAAAGAACGAGGCACACAAGTATGCTATATATGTTCTTTAATGGTTGCTACTATTATAGCGCATACACAAGCTAGATAGCCAAAAGAGGAGGAAAAAATAGGAATGTTCGAGCGCGGCTGCGCTCGAACATTCCTATTTTGATCAATGAATTGCTTAGCGACCCTGCAAATATTTAAGGTATTGATCCACATCCAATAAAGCATCAAGCTGGGAAGGATCAGAAAGCTTTATCCTCACCATCCAACCCTTTTCATAGGGGTAATCATTGATATATTCTGGATGCTCTTTCAGCTCTTCATTCGCGCTAACGACATCACCGCTTAAAGGCGAGACCAGCTCGGAGGTAGCTTTGACCGACTCAATGTCGCCAAATTTGCCCTCCAGTGCAAGATCCTGGCCGCTATCCCAGGGTAACTCGATATATACAATATCGCCAAGTTGATCCTGGGCGTAATCAGTAATACCGATTATTGCTTCGTCGCCCTCCACACGCACCCATTCATCAGTCTTACTATATTTTAAATTGCCAGGATGATTCAGGCTAGCCATCGTTCTTTTCTCCCTTCGTCAGGACAGTTAATGCTGAGTGTTTTCATCACTCCGATGTATACCTTTATTTTCGCTTATAAAAGGGTAACGCCACAATCTGAGCAGGAATACGTTTGCCGCGGATCTCCACAGAAATAGAGGTTCCAGGAGCTGCGTAGGCCGCTTCGACATATCCCATCCCAATGTTTTTTTGGACGGTAGGTCCCGGGCGCCACTGGTAAGGCTACCAATCTGCTGCTCACCGGCATAGAGAGCATAGCCACCGCGTGGGACGCCGCGCTCCAGCAATTGGACACCAACCAGCAAACGTGCTGGACCCTGCTCTTTAACCTGCTGCAAGGCTTCACTGCCAATGAAGGCGGCGCCTTTATTTAGCTTGACCGTCCAACCCAGACGAGCCTCTAATGGATTAGTCTGCTCGTCCAATTCGTGACCATACAGGCACAGTCCGGCTTCCAGCCGCAGGGTATCGCGCGCACCCAGGCCCGCGGGCAGTAATCCGTGTGGTTTCCCTGCCTCCAGGATGCTATCCCAGAGCCCGGCAACGTCGGCAGAAGCACAATAGAGCTCAAAACCATCTTCACCCGTATAGCCGGTACGCGAGATCAGACAATGAATGCCTGCGACCTCACCGGGGCAAAGCGATAGTAGCGTATATCTTTTACATCCACCTTGGTCAATGGTTGCAAAATCGCTATCGCCAACGGACCCTGCAAAGCGATCAAAGCAGTGGTGTCAGATTGATTTGAAAGCGAAACGTGCTGGAAATTCCGCTCCTGCTCCTGCACCCAGGCAAAATCCTTGTCAATGTTAGCGGCATTGACAACCAGCATATAGTGGTTTTCCGCCAGGTGATAGATGAGCAAGTCGTCAATGACATTGCCATTGGCTAGACACAATTGTGTATAGAGGGCTTGCTGGACTGCCAGGCGCGAGACATCGTTTGGAACAAGATATTGCAAGAATGCTAGCGCATCCTGTCCTTCGACTTTAAACTCACCCATGTGGCAAACATCAAAGAGTCCCGCCCTGGTTCGAACTGCCTGATGCTCATCCAGAATTCCACTATACTGTACCGGCATCTCCCAACCACCGAACTCCACCAGGCGCGCACCCAGGGCACGATGTTGCTCATAAAGAGGGGTTCGTTTGAGTTGTGAGACGGCGCTGTCATTCGTTGTCATTCCCAAATACTCCAAGACATAGCTGCTCCAGCTGGCGCTCCTAAGCAGCGCTTGATGCGGAAGCAGAAAATAAACTTGTACGTGTTCACTATATCAGATTTTTTTGGGATCACAATAAAGCAGAGAAATCTTCAAGCACGGCCAGATGCGTTCCCGCCAGATGCGCTAACAGGGGAACGAGGGCCGAGACAATCGGCGTGCCCCAACCTGTAACAGCATCCCAACCTGGCATGGCCTTATAACCAGGCAATGTTATATTGCTTTGGGGGTTGCTTGCAGCTCGATACCATTATTTCCGGATACAATATCATGAAAAGCGCTATGATACCAATCAGGTGTATTGCCAATCTTATACAGAATAGGGTTGATCAAACCCAGACGCTGATTGCTATATTGATCCGCGATAGCCACAATAGCCGACCATTGTGGCGCCCCAACGCTGGTGCCACCAAAGCTATAGATACCACCAGGACCATTGCTACCATCCGACCAGACAGTGATCACGCCCCCATCGGTCGAACTATTATAGGCCACATCCGGTACGCCACGCTTCTTATTGATAACGGAGATCTGATCCTGGTACGCGGGTTTTTGAAAGGTGGCGCTGAAACCACCGCCGCTGGCGGATTTAAGGGCAGGCTCATTCCAGGCCGTCTCACTAGAGTAATCACCGGTATCCTCATCGGCATTGAGGGTGGTCCCGCCGACGCCAGTTACCAGGGTATCGGATGCCGGGGTTGAAGCCATCACATGCCAGGAATTGCCGTCACATGTCTGTTGGGCAACCCCACTATCTCCCGCCGAGGAGAATAAAGTAATCTTCTTGCTGGTCGCCTTAACAAAGGCATCATGCCATTGCCGCAGTACATCCGCCCCCGGACAATCCTCACCCTCGCCAAAACTCATCGAAATAATATCACCAAGGTTCTTATCAATGGCATAGTTTAAGGCAGGGATCAGATCGGGATCATTCTCACTTTTGGCTTCGACGAGGGTGATAGCGGCATCGGGAGCTATAGCATGGGCCCATTCAACATCCACTGAAATCTCTGCTGACCAGGTCTGCTGCATGACACTATGACTATCCCAGGATGGAACTCCTTGAGGAGCAACAATATTTAATGCAATGGGAGCCAGACCAAAACGCGCATCAAAATCGCCCAGATCATCGCGCAAGTGCGGGGCCTGATAGGCATCCAGGATCACAATAGTTCGCCCTTTACCAGTAAACCCTTGTGAGAGTAAAGGTGCGACACTATAGGCGTTGCGCATCTGGTTCACACCGTAGCAGTGCTTGCCATTTGCCTGAGTCTGACATTTATATGCTAATGGATCATTAACGCGACCCAAATAGTTATAATGGATATCGGGGATCATGGCGTGGCGCGAGTTGCGCGCACTCATAGTATGAACGGCTGCCCCTGAGGGATTGAATAGGGCTATAACGATGCTTAGCCCGATCAAATAGAGGCATATTCTCCCCGGATATAGATAGGATATGTTGTGTTGCTGCATCAAAGAAGATCCTCCTGGCGTTTTTTTCTTCTTCACCATCCACCTTAGCAAAGGGTACTCATTCAAAATTGCTAAATGGGTAATTACTCTGAGTATAGTAGAGAAAAAAACACAATAGATTCTATCTATGCCTGATGCAGAACACAATTTTCCGCGAACTTTGTCAGGGCTTTTTCATTTTTCTCTTTGGCGCCTGCGGCGCCAGGTTGGGAGTGTGGAGAGAGTGTGGTGGGCGGCTGCGGCCGCCCACCACACTCTCTCCACACTCCCTTGAAAGAAGGTCCAGATTCTCGCTTGCTTGTGATCTCCGGACGAACATGAAAAAGCCCGGGAACTTTGTTTTTGTTATGAGATACGGCGCCGTTGCTCAACCTGAGAAAGTGTTGGTATCCCACTGATACCCGTTTGCTCGATTGAGAAGGCGGCCACACAGTTGGCAAAGTCGACCGCCTGAGCCGGATCATGATGGCGATAGAGATGGGTCAGGAAGGCAGCCGCAAACACATCGCCCGCGCCCGTAGGATCAACTTCACGCGCGCTATAAGCGGGGAAGCGGCGCGTCTGACCATGCTGGAATAGGGTCGCCCCATGGCGTCCATCAGTGGCGACCAGTAGCGGCACGAACATGCTCCAATGAGCCAGCAGGCGATCCGCCTCATTCCGATCGCCTGCCGCAAAAGGAAGCAAGTCATCATGGCTAAGGATCAGCACATCCAATGCCGGAAGGATCTTCTCTGCCTCTTGCCAGGGCGTCGGCCAGACCCGCCCATCCGCATCCCAGCGTCTCAACCAACCCTGTGGCGTGGCCGCCAGTATCATCCCAGGACGGCGCGGAAAGTGGGTAATCATAGCAGGCTGTAGTTCCTGGGTCAGAGGACCAAAGAGAACAATGCCAGCGCTGTTACGCCAATCCAGGGTATATCTGTCTCCACAATATCCACAGCGCGCTCATAGAGATATTGGGTTCGAAATCCTTCATGGTAACGGTTAGCAAAGGTGGTTGTCTGGGGAGAAGGGCATATCTGTAGCGCAATGCCAGGTAATGCTTCAAGCAAAAGTCGCGCCACCTCAGCATCCGCGCAGGTCACAACCGCCACCGCCAGTCCTAAATGATAGGCGGTCTGGGCGGCAAAAGTGACCGTGCCACCAAGTGTAAAAGAACCATCCGCCTGCACATCTCGTGTAACATGTCCAAGTGTTAAAAAATCAGGTTGTCGAGACACAGATAATCATCCTCGCCGCCCGTAGCAGCTCACAATACGACAAAAATCGTCTATAATAAAAATGGTGGTGCGTGGAAAAACAGCCCCACAGGCTATCTTTCCACGCACCACCATCCAAAAACGCAGCACTATGGTTGCGAAATAGTTCTCAGCTATACTAGCATCTTAGCGTGCCGGGCGCTTCAAAGAGATAACGACCCGGCGCTCTTCGCCTTCGCCGATACTTTCCGTACTGATGTCCTTACTATCAGACAAAGCAATATGCACGATACGGCGCTCATGCGGGGCATCGCTTCTAAAGCGATCGAGCGGCGATAATTGCGCACCTGCTGGGCCACACGCAAGGCCAGGGAGCGCAAGTTCTCTTCGCGACGCTCGCGATAGTTTTCAGCGTCTACGATAATGCGCATACGATGCTTAGTACGATGGCTCACAATCAAATTGACCAGCAATTGCAAAGCCGCCAGGGTCTCGCCCCGACGCCCGATCAACAGGCCCAGATTCTCATTAATGCCGCGAATATTTAAGGTCAACGGATTAGTGGAGCGCACCTGCACAGTTGCATGAATACTCATGTAACGTAAGATGTGCTGTAAAACATCGACCGTAATTTCTACATCTTCGCGGGAAGGATGCTCAACATCCTGCAATTCATCGTTAGCGCTGGCGGCAGCGGCCTGCTCAACCAGAGGCTGAAGGGAAGGCTCCGAGGAAGCAATAAAAGGCACAGGCTCATCGTCTTCGTCTTCTAGTTCTCCCTCGTCCTCATCCTCATATTCTTCTTCATCCTCATCTTCATCCAGGAACTCCTCTTCATCTTCATCATAGGGTTCCTCCTCATCGCCTAGAGGGATTTCAATATCGCCTGAGCCCAATATGGCATCAGCCATTTCAGGAGTAATAACCGCACTTGCACTGCCAGAACTAGCCACACCCGGACGAACAGTCACACGTATGCGGGCATCTTTGCTCCCCAGACCAAATGCTCCCCGACTGGGTTCCTGTAGAACAGCGATATCCACCTCTTCACGGCGTTTACCCAGGCGTGTCAATGCCTGCGCGATCGCCTCGTCAACACTTTTGCCACTAGCCTCTATGCTTTCCACTGTTTCCGTGCCTCCCTGTAAAATTTATCTATGTTTACGATCACCCTGTGGCAGGACAGGGTGATCGAAGGTAGCGTTGTTGCAGGTGATTTCTAGCGCGCTTTTTGCGGGCCACTACGCCTGCGTGCCGATGCGCTCCCACCACGCTGTCGCCGTGTGTACTGGGAAGGACCACTACTGCCATTGGCAGTTCTAGGAGTGGTGTTACGCAACTGCGAAATCGCTGTGCCATCACTTTTTTCAACAGGCTCTGTTGTGCTTTCAACCACGGTTGGTTTCTGTGTACGAGAAGCTGTTGTGCTTATTTTACCATTCGTAGCCGCACTGCTGCTTGCGCTAGCTGGCTCAAGGTCTTTTTTCAAATTGGGTGTGGTCAACAGGGCACCCCAACCGGTAACGAAGTATTGCTGTACCGCCTGGAACATCGACGAAATGGTCCAGTAAAGGGCCAGGCCAGAAGGAAAGCTCCAGCCAATGAAGACCGTGAAGAGTGGCATAATGTACTGCATCATCTTCATAGATTGCTGGGTTGCATCTACTGCGGCGGGTTTATTGCCATTGGTCGCAGTAGCAACTTGCTTCGGCTGCGACATACGCAATGAAACAAAGGTAGCCAGACCAGCCAGGATCGGCAGCACGTGCGATGGGTCAGGGGCATTCAATGGGAATGTCCAACTCCAGGTGACATGCAAAATGGGATTCAAGAATGAGAGCCAGGCAAACCAATCAAAGGTTAGCTTGGGAAGCGCCGTGAAATGCGGAACAAATGGATACAGATGCGCGTTAATATCAGCCAGCTTATTTGTACGCAGTCCAGTGCTCAATGCATAATATAAACCATATAGAACTGGCAGCTGTACTACCAGAGGTAAACAACCTGCCAGAGGATTGACACCATACTCTTTGTAAAGCGTCTGTAGTGCCGCCGCCTGGGCCTGCTGATCTTTCGCATATTTCTGGCGAATCTCTTGCATCTGTGGTTGCAACGCTTGAGTGGCTTTAGTGGATTTAAGCTGCTGCAACGTCAAGGGAAAAAGAATCAATTTAATGATCAGGGTAAGCACTACAATTGATAAGCCAAAATCACCAAACAGGTGATAGAGGAGTATAAGACCATTAAAAATGGGGAATGTAAAGATGATATTGAATAAATAACCTATCTCGCCCACAAGAACTCTCCTGCCTTCCTTGATCTAGTTACCCAAACGTTCTGGGACTGGATCATAGAGGTCACCGTGATAAAAGGGATGACAACGGCCAATGCGTTTCACCGTCATCCAGCCGCCACGGAAAAAGCCAAAACGTTGAATGGCCTCATATCCGTAATGTGAACATGAGGGGGTAAACCGACACGATGAGGGCAGGACCACCGACAGCGTGTGCTGATAGACACGTATTAAAAAAAGTGCGATATATTTCACGTTAAGAACCCTTGCGTGTATTCAACTCCGCTGACTCCACATGTGGGGAGTTCGCCAGAAGCCGCGCTCGACGTAACAATGTAGATACATCCTGCATCAACACAGGTAAGCGTACACCAACGATCTGATTTCTTGCACTAAAAACTATATCCCATCCTGGTGGAATATCCACTAAAAGAGAGCGAACCGCCTCTGCTAGTAGCCGTTTGATATAATTTCGCTGAACTGCGCGTTTTGAAATGCGTTTACTTACGACAAAGCCAACACGCAGTGTAGCTTGATCATTGGGCTTCCACGCGAGGATAAGCAGCCGGGACGCTATACTGCCTCCCTGCTGCCTTACTCGCTGGAAATCACTATTCTTACGTAAGCGTAACGCACGGTTGAGTGCCACAATAATGCCTGTCTAAAACTAGACAGTCAAGCTCCAGCGCCCTTTGGCGCGGCGAGACTTGAGCACACGACGTCCATTGCGGGTGGACATACGTTTCATAAAACCGTGTTCGCGTTTACGCGGAATGCGTTTTGGTTGCCAGGTGCGTTTCATAAGACCCTTTCTTAGCCTCCACTCAAGATATCCCGTAGATTATATCGAGTATCAGTCGTACTGTCAATTCTACAGGCTGATTTACTGCAGGACTTTTCACCAAATGTTACCTGGCTGTGAGGCTTTTCGCATCCCTTCCAACCAACAAAATCAGTGCGTGATACTTGTAGAGAGGCCAGGCGAACAGGGAATTCACTACCCGCCTCTCTACCTGATGCAATCAAAAAGTCCTGGTCTGATAAAAGTTTTCTTACGGGGTTTTGAACCGTAAGAGGACACGTCCGAGACGGACCTCGTCGTTGTCATTGAGCGCGGTTGGTGTCTTTCCGGCCAGACGCTGACGATTGAGGAACGTAAAGTTTGTGCTGTTTTCGTCCTCTAGCATATATTGGCCATTCTCAACAAAGATACGCGCATGTAGGCGAGAGACACCACCCTCTTCACCACCATGAGGTGTCAGGTCGACATCTGGATAGATGTTGCTGACAGGATCTTCGCGTCCAATGGTAATAATGTCTTTTCCGCTGAGATCGAATTCCTGGTTGTCCGCCTCAACGATCAATCTAGCCTGCAAAGCTGTTGGAGCGGCGGCCGGAGCGGCCGCTGCTGGCTGCTGCTGGTCAGGTTGCGCAACCGCAACAGGTGCGGCAGGCTCAGCTGCTGGTGGTGCTGACACTGCGGCTGGCGCGCCTAACAGGCTAACCCCGCAGTTAGAACAAAAAGCCTCACCGGCAGGATTTTCTGCTCCGCAGGATGGGCATGTCTGAGTTCCAGCGGATGCTGGCGCCGCATTCGCGGGTGCCGCTGCTGCGGAAACTGGTGCCGCTGCGGGTGCCGCTGCTGCCTGTGCCGAAGCATCAGGGGCTGCGCTGTTCAGAGGTTCGCCACATTCGTCACAGAATGCTGATCCATCTGGATTTTCATGGCCTAAAGAGCATCGTACCGACATAAGAATTTTCCTTCCTCTGCCTTATTTTTATTTACTCAATGTGATTTGTCTTCTAATCGAACATGAATCATCTATCCCCTTACCCCACCCCCACAGGAGGAAAACCTCCTGCACCACCCGAACACCAAGGGATGATTCATGATGGTACCCCATATAATTGTATTACGGAAGAAGATCATCTAATCGCTGTGTGAGTTTACGTGTCTTATTTCCGATTGATTTTACTTGTTCTTGAGAAATTTGCTGACCCTGATTGATTTGTTCGATCGCAGAGAGCGTTTCAGCATCCAGCACACGGGTAACATTGGGAGCGATCTTGGTAGTCGCTTTACCAGTGCGTTTATATTCATCCAGAATGCGGGTTACTAAGCGCTGCGCATTGGATTTTTCGGCGAAATTCATGACCAGGGCATTTACCTGCGAAGTTTGATTAGGATCATTGCTGAATGTAACCTTAATATCTTCGCGGATCTTTTCACTCGTCAATCCAACCAGAGGCACATCATAGGTAAGCTCAGCCTGTGCGATGCGGAAGAGTCCCGCGGGTCGTGGATCAATCATAAGTTCGATCAAAACTGATTGCGCGGTATCCTTCTCAAGGTCTCCAAGATTGATCACGACCTGACGATCTGACAACGATGAGGCATCTACATCACGAATGAGCGGCAAGACTTTGACCGCTTTGCGAGGTGTGACGCCTGTTGGCAGACGCAGGGTTACGGTGGCATTGCGCACAGCAACGGCAACGGCGCTCTGAAGCTGTTGCTCAAAGATGGCCATAGCATCGGCTGGGGTGCGAATAAACTCAGCTGGCAGGCCACCGCTCAGTTGGCCGACATCGTCCAGCAATCCTTCATCCCAGTCAGAGCCAATGCCCAGAGGATAGATCGAGATGCCAGAGGAGGCAGCTTCACGCGCCAGCTGGCGGCAACGATCAGTATCACCGTATGTTACGCCATCAGTCAAAAGGATCATGCGATTGACTGCGTTAGGAATATTCCAGCGGCGTAGCTCACCGAGCCCTTGAATCATGCCCAGGGACATGGTGGTACCACCGGCATCCTGAATACGATCAATGGCTGCTTTCATACCTGGTTTGTCATTGGCAGGCATAGATGGGATAATGACCTGCGCAGTATCATCAAAGATGACCACTGAGATGTAATCGCTGGGCTCAAGACGATCAATAACCATCTTCACGGCTTCGCGCACATTCCTCAGCTTGGCTCCCTTCATCGAGCCAGAATGGTCAATCACCAGGGCAAAGTTCAATGGCATCCGTACCTGTGCCATTAAAGCCGTCGGTTTGGCTTCTAATAAAAGATATGCAAGCTGGCTTCCACCAGTTACGGGCATATAGTCTTTTCCAAGTTGGTGGACCAGGGTTACCTCTCCGGGCATATTACATCTGCTCCTTTCGCATTCGGCTGGCTCCCTAGTATATCATAAATCCGTTCACCAACAGGGCGGGTAGCCTGTTGCCATTAATAGGCTTCAGTCCTGCCCGTGCCCCGGTTGATTACTGAGACGGATAACACAGCTATTAGCGTATAAAAACAACAACGGCGCTGACATTATCTTCTCCGCCATTGGCATTCGCGGTCTCTATCAATTGCGCGCAGGCGGCCTGTGGATCTGGTGCTTGATTGAGTATTTCAGCAATCTGCGGATCCCGAATCATTTCCCACAATCCATCCGAGCAACTTAAGAGAATGTCGCCGGGATGAACCTGCTGGGTAAAGAGATCTACCTGCACGTTCTGTTTATCCCCAATGCTGCGGAAAATCTGGTTACGCTGCGGATGGGTATAGACTTCATCTGGCTCGATCAAACCACCAGCGACCAGCTGGCCGACCAGTGAATGATCATTGGTCAATTGATAAAGTTTTTCATCTCGTAACATATACGTACGACTATCGCCTACGTTGAAGATATACGCATGATCCCCTACAATCATAAAACCAGTCAAAGTTGAACCCATGTCGGATTTATCTTTTTGATTGGTCTGGCAGAGGGTGGTATTGGCATCTTCAATGGCTCCCCGTAGGAGCTCTTTGTAGGTCTCGTCGTCAGTTTTGGCTACCTCTTCGCCTGCTTTTTCTGTTTGCAGGGGAGCCAACAATAACTCACGGGTAACACGCTCGGCAATCAAGCCAATCGTCATGCGGCTCGCGCCCTGTCCGTTCGCATGGCCACCCATACCGTCCGCGACCACAAACAGGCCCACAGGCGAGGCAATCGATTCATGGACACGCTCAAAGGCCAGGGTCATCGTGCTATCCTCATTGGCCTCGCTACGCCTTACAGTGCCAGCGTCAGAGTCACAGGCCGCTATCAGATGCACACCATTGGGGAAGGCGCTCTGTGATGCCTGTGGTTGCTCGACAACGTAGGTAGCTCCCTCATCGACAAAGGTATTCATGATAACCCCTTGCAAAACCTGGGCTTCTCCACCTTGCTGCGAGGACAAAGGATACTCATGCAGGATGTAAGTCGCATTCAGTAGTTCGGCACCGCAGTCGATACAGAACTCGTCGCCCTCAGAATTTTGCTCGGAACCGCAGTTCCAGCAGTGCTGATACCCCTGTCGATCAGTCACGATATATGTATTTTCGTTCTCGGCGGCGTTGAGGACCTGCGTCACCTCATAACGTCCACCAATCGTATTGCCTACTTCTAAGAGCGGTAGACTCTCTGAACTGCCAGCAACAGGGGCCTCAGCCTCGTTTTCGGTTGCGTTGGATTGCGGTTGCTGATCAGCGGTCGGTTCTAATTCGCCTTCATTCATGGTAGGCTCCAAGTTATCCTCCTTCGCAGGCACTGCAGAAGCCTCTTCCTGCGGAGTGGAAACCTCTACATTGTCCGCCTGTTCATTATTCTGATTATTCAGCGTGGCCTGCTGCCGCACCTCTGCCTTTTCTGGAATAGACGCAACTGGCTCGGTCCTATTGCTCTCAGAGGCCGCGGAGGGCACCTGCGTAACCTGCTCATGCACGGGAGCAGGGTCTTCGGACGCAGGGGTCGCATGCTGGTAGATAGTAGTGGGCATATCCGCTATATCGGGTGGCGTTCCGGCAGCCGTTGGATTAGCTTCCTGCTCATGTGTAGAGCCCGGAGTAATCAGTATTGTCGGGGCATCCGCGATATCATCGTAAGTTGTACCAGACTGGCGCTCACGCTCAACATCCTGCTGCCAGCGACGCGCATGAAAGGCCAGCATCTGCTGCTGGGTCAGAATCTGCGTCGGCGCCTGGCTGACATCCTCACGATCTGCCTCGGCTTCTCCTTGCCCATTGCTCGTTTCTCCATGCTCAGAGGGAGGCGTCTCAGACGAAGGTGCCGCGGTTGCGTTAGCTTCATCCTGCGCAGGTGATGACTCTACCCGGGCAGCCTCTTCAGCATGAGAGGAGGGTGGCGGCGTCTCCTGCATCTGAGCCTGATTCGCAGTCTCCTGCTGCTCCTCTGCTTCCGGCTGTGCCCCGGCCACCACTTCGACCGCCAATGGCTGACCACAACCTTTACAGAATTTGGCATTGTCACGATTTTGTGTATGACACAACGGACAGAGCATTGCTGCCCTCCTTTAGAGTTGTTTTTGTAAACGGATAGCCTCGGCATTTTTTGGATCGCGCTGTAGTGCCTCGCTCACCATCTGTCGTGCATCCGACTTCTTTTTTAAGTTGAAAAAACAGGTTGCCATCGCGCTATAGATGGATGCAGAATTTATATTGACCTTCTGTGCCCGACGCAGAGCACTTAAGGCATGATTCCATTCCTTTTCCTTCATATGAGCACGTCCCAGCTCATACCAGGCCTCCCATAAAGTGGGGTCAATCTGTGTGGCATGGAACAGAGAGGAAATAGCAGCAGGAAGTTGATTCTTCATATCAGTATAGATGCGACCCAATGCTATTAAGATTAACGCATGATCGGGGTTAATCTCCAACCCTTGCTTCAGGTAGGAGACCGCCTCGCTGGTCAACCCTTGCTCCGAGGCCACCAGGCCCAGTTGATAGTAGACAGCCGGATCATCAGGGGCAGTTGCCTGCGCCTTTTTAAAGGCCGCCATCGCCAGGGGATAAAGGGCCAGATCTCGATAACACATCCCAAGTTGAAAACGGGCATCCAGGGCATCAGGCTTGACGCGCAAAGCCTCTTCAAAATATTCAGCCGCATGCTTCATATTTTCCTTGAAGAGCCTGGGATTTGCCTCACGCACCGATTGCCCATACTGACGATAGACGCGCCCCAGATTATAGAGCGCATCATAGGCTGCTACCCCTTGATTTTTTGCGAGCATAAACTGGCGAATGGCCTCAGTATAATTTTTGTTGGCCAGGGCCTGTAGACCCGCACGATACGCAACCATCGGGTCCGTAGCCGCTGGTGTCGTTACCGGACGGGCTCGAATCGGTTGCGCAGGGCGAGCCTGCATGCTCCCATTTGATTGTACGGGTCGGGCCTTAATAGGTTGCGATGGTATGGATCGAGATTGAACAGGCTGTTGCACTGGTCGGGCCTGAATTGGTGCTCGCGCAGCCTGGGCACGTATCTGTGGTGGTGCGATCGTCATACCCTGGATCAATGGCTGTCCGTCGCGCTTACAAAACTTTGCGCCCGCTCGATTCTGGAAGCCGCATTTGGGGCAGATAATGCCGCCCGCGGTACTGGCTGCTGCATTTCCCACCGGCTGCACAATAATCGTAGAGCTGGGCGAAATGGCAGGAATTTGAATCGTTGTCGGTGCTGCATTGGGTAGACATTGTGTTAAAGCAACACGCATAGCTTCGGCACTCTGAAAACGCTGGGCAGGATCTTGCTGCATGGCTTTAATGATAACCTGTTCAACAGGACATAGCGTTTTGTTCCCTAATTGGATGGTCCTCAGACGGGGATTTTTCGCCAGCACACTTCCCTGTGGAGGAGTTTGAATTGGATCAGGCTCGTAGTTTGTCAACAGATGATACATGGTCGCTCCCAGCGAATAAATGTCGGAGCGTGCATCTGTCTGAACTAATTTGCCTGGATTCTGGGCGGAACGTCGCTGACCGGGCATCGTAATCGAACCAAGGTGCTCGGGTGAGGCATACGAGATTGTCCCGAGATTTTCGGTGTTGGTTCGTTTGTTTGGATCGAAACGGCGTGCGATGCCGAAATCAATCAGTTGTACCTCATCATCAAGTGAAACCATAATATTTCCGGGTTTTAAATCTCGCAAAATGATGGGGGGATTACGTGTATGAATATAGGTCAGAGCTTCACATACCTGCACCATCCACTTGATTACCTGTTCCTCGGGCAGTGGTCCTTTGGAGGTCTCTAAGATCTTCTCCAGACTACGCCCGGGCACAAATTCCATCACAAAGTAGTAATTGCCACGCTCCTGAAAAGGGAGCATCAAGGCGGCAATCCGTGGGTGCTTCAAACCCCGTAGCAGGGCTATCTCTTTATTAAAACGGTCAATGGCCGCTTTGCGATCTTCTTCGCTGGTATTGGGACTGATGAGCAGTTCTTTGACAGCATAATAATAGGGAGGAGTACCTGGCGGGGTTCCGATCTGTTCAACTTTATAGACGGTGCCCATACCACCTTCGCCAAGAATCTGCACAATCTTAAATTTTCCGTCAAGGACAGTACCTATTGGGAGAGCCATACAAACTTATTCTCCAAGTGCGCTCAGCATGCTCAGTGGGCATTTATGTGCACAACAATCGCTGAGATGTTGTCTTCTCCACCGTTGGCATTTGCCAGGTCGATCAAGGTGTCGCAAATAACTTGCGGACTGTTCTGCTCTCCGAGCGCGTTGAGCAGATCCTGGTGCCGTATCATTTCCCACAATCCATCAGAACATAATAGTAACTTGTCTCCAGGCTGTAACACTTCGTGGAAAATATCTACTTCTACGTGCTTGTGTCCTGCACCTAATGAACGATAGATCAGGTTCCTTTGCGGGTGTGTGTAGACATCTTCTGGCTCGATTTGCTTCGACTCAACCAGCCGAGCAACCAGCGAGTGGTCCCTGGTGACAGGAGTTAAATTGTTCCCTCGTAACAGATACGTACGACTGTCGCCAACGTTGGCAATATACGCCTGATTATTTTGAATAAGTGCGGCCGTGACGGTACTGCCCAGGCCGCGGGCCGATGATTTTTTCTCACCATAGCCCACAATTGCTTTATTGGCTTGTTGTATGGCTGCTTCCAGTTGATCCCCAATTAAAGAAACGGCCTGCGTTTCAGGCAATTTCTGGGTTTTTTGACTTGCGGTTGAATTTGCAGGGGTAGAATTTAATTTAACAGTTTTATTTGGGTCTAGAGCTGATTTTTCTAGTTTGATGGTAGGCTGGTCGTGGACAGGCTTGAAGAAAAAGTCTAACGCTTTACTTATTGTCTCCACGGCTAACTTGCTCGCCACCTCTCCTGCCTTATAGCCTCCCATGCCGTCAGCCACAATGAATAAACCGCGATCACCATCTTCCGAAGATTCTACACGTTTATAAGCATAATCTTCATTCTGATCCCGTTGCTTCCCAACATCAGTTTTATCAGCAGCAGTAAGTTTTAAATGCATAGTAAATTACCTCACCCAAGCAGGAGACTCCTCTGTCCGTTACATGTCCACTATAGCATATAGTAGTATTCGTGACAATTGCAGCATGCCGAATAACATAAATCTATAAGTATTGCAGAATATGATTGATGTATGCTCGATAGTATACATCACTTATACGCAGCAAAAAGCCCGTCGGTTGTAGGAGTGGCTGCAACTCTACCTGCAAGGCAGAGTTTTTTCATGTTAAAGGCTGTGCTTCTCCTCTGGATGTCGGCAGACGCCCGAAGGAGAAGCACAGCCTTTCCTAGCTTTCCATTTATGGCAGGAAGCGAAAAAGCGCTATTTTTCGCGTCTCTCGTCGCGATCTTTATTAGAACGCGGGCGGAACTGTATGCGAATAGCGGTCCCTCTAAAACTAAAGGCTTCGCGCAAGCGATTCTCCAGGTAGCGCTCATAAGAGAAGTGAACCGCCTCGGTGTCGTTGACAAAAAAGACAAAGGTCGGTGGGTTGACGCGCGCCTGGGTAGCATAATAGATCTTTAAGGGCTTATGCTTGAGGACGGTCGGATTATGGCGGCGCGTGGCTTCCTGGACAAGCTCGTTGAGGCGAGCAGTGGGTACGCGCAGGTAGCGCATCTCGGCGATTTTAACGGCTGCTTCGAGAATCGATTTGACATGATAGCCGGTCTTGGCCGAAGCAAACAGAATGGGCGCATAGGGAATAAATTTTAGTCCCTCAGCCAGGATATCGCGATACTCTTCCGCGCTCTGGATCTCATCATTGGGATGAGCGAACACGCCTTCCCGCTCAGCCTTGCGCTGCTCCTGGGCCAGATCCCATTTGTTGACGACCACAATTACACCTTTGGCATTCTCATGGATCGCGCCTGCGATATGGGTATCCTGGGCTGCCAGGCCTTCGGTTGCATCCAGCATCAGAATAGCGACATCACTGCGCTCAAGGGCACGCTCTGAGCGGAGCACGCTATATTTTTCTACGCCGACGCCGATACGGCCACGGCGGCGAATACCAGCGGTATCTACCAGGCGAATTTTATGGCCCTCAAACTCAAGGGCCGTGTCAATCGCATCACGGGTAGTGCCAGGCACATCACTAACAATCGAACGCTTCGAACCTGTAATGGCGTTCAGCAGGGAAGATTTGCCCACATTCGGGCGTCCGACGATCGAGATACGGATGACATCTTCCTCTTCCTCTTCTTCCATCTCTTCAAGTGGAGGTAGCTCTTCCACAATGCGGTCCAGCAAATCACCGGTACCAATGCCCTGGATAGAAGAGATGACGATAGGCTCGCCCAGACCCAGGCTGTAAAACTCTACCGCATCCATCCGACGATCTTTGTTATCCGCCTTATTAGCAGCCACGATCACAGGCTTTTTGGCCTGGCGCAGTTGTTGGGCCACGTCTTCGTCCGCGGCAGTGATGCCTGAGCGTGCATCAACCATAAACACGATCACATCGGCCTCTTCCATGGCCAACTGCGCCTGCGACATCACATGGTCCATCAGATCACCCGATTGACCATGCAAGCCAACCTGGCCCACAGGTATCCCGGTGCCTAACTCCAGACCACCGGTATCAATCAAAGTAAAATCGCGTCCGTTCCAGTCGGTGTCCCCATAGAGGCGATCACGGGTGGTGCCCGGCATATCTTCAACAATGGCGAGGCGCTCGCCAATCATACGATTAAAAAATGTGGATTTGCCGACGTTTGGTCGGCCGACAATAGCAACAAGCGGCTTCATAAATGCCCCTCCACCCTTTCCTGGTGCAGAACAATCCCTAACTGCGCATATTCGCCCTTCGCGGACGATTAGCGTGGGTATTATAACACAATGTACAGCGACCCCTGGTGGGTGCTTCTTATTCACTACATTAAGACGACCGGCTCAGCTTTCACGGGCAGCATGAACCGGCCACTAAGACAATCTGATCAGGAGGAAAAGGAGCGTCTCCCTATCGAAACACACATCTATCTCAACACTACCAGAACAATTCAGAGACCGAACGACCATCGTGAATACGGCTGATGGTCCCGGCGATCAGTTCAGCTACAGAGAGTACTGTCAGATTGGGCAAAAGACCCTGCTCAGGAGATGGAATGGAATCGGTGATCACGATCTCTTTAATAGGTGCTTTACTGAGTCGTTCAAGAGCCGATCCAGAGAAAATGCCATGGGTTGCACAACAATAGATATCCAGTGCGCCATTCTCGTGCACAACACGTACCGCCTGGGTGAGCGAGCCAGCGGTGTCAATTTCATCATCTACAATCAACACATTGCGACCTTCGACGTTTCCAATGATACCCATCGCCTCGGTGATGCCGTTATTTCCTAAGCGCCGCTTCTCCACGATGGCCAGAGGTGCATCCAGGCGATCAGCCAGTTTGCGGGCCTTTTTAGCAAACCCTTCGTCCGCCGATACTACCGTGAAATTTTGGAGATCTTTATCGGCAAAATAACGCGCCTGGGTAATCTGGGCCGTCAGTTCATCAACCGGGATATTAAAAAAACCCTGGATCTGTCCCGCATGCATATCCATGGTCAGTACTCTATCGGCGCCTGCAACGGTAATACAATCAGCAATCAAACGTGCTGTAATTGGCACCCTGGGCTGATCTTTTTTGTCTGTACGTCCATACGCATAGTAAGGAATCACTGCGGTAATTCGTGCCGCCGATGCCCGCTTTAATGCATCAAGCATGATCAATAATTCCATGATTGAGCGGTTGACGGGTGAACTAAAGGGCTGAATTACAAAAACATCCCGGCCACGGACGTTTTCGTTAATTTTGACAAAAATATTCTCGTTACTAAATTGAAACACATCTGCATCGCCCAGAGGAATACGCAGATGTCGACATATGGCTGCTGCCAGCGGACGGTTTGCGTTCCCGCTGAAGATACTCAAGTCGTCCAATATGCACCTCCTGGTAGGAAAAAGTATATCACATTGCCAGCAGGTGTGGTAGGTTGCTTCGACTTTTAATGGCTGAGTATAACCCTGTGGCCCTGGGAACAGGTCCTGTTGACGACAAATAGGAGGTCAGCAAGGCCGCTCAAATAATACTATAGCGATCCATTTCTGGCGTTTTACTGTTGGAACCTGAAAGCTACGTTGAGACCTGCCGACTAACTCATATCAGACTGACAGATGTTTCTGGTACCCACGCCTGGCGATGATTAAAATTAATTTCATACCAGTAATTATTATTATCGTCCTGCATACCAAAAGCGGAGACAAAGATGGAACCATCGGGGCATCGCCAATCTGGTAAGTGTCTTTTTGCTCCGGCTCGCCATACACTTTGGCATTGGCGCCCAGCGAGACCAGCATCCCCATGCCACGACTAGCTGAAGCTGAGGATACCGCTAACCAGACCTGGCGCGCACTGGATAAACGACTCGGCTTCTTGTCTTTGAGGTGCGTTTCCAGACCATACCAGATCTGGTACATGGTGGCTCCAGTACCTGCCTGGTCACGAGTAACGTTGGTATAGGCATAGCTGATTCCCGGCTCAATATTGCTGGTCTCATCGGTGATACTGCTATCCGCATGGGGCACTAATCCAGAACTGGTGCTAGGCCCATTATAGAGCGAGAGAAAATTATAGTTGTCAGTTGTCTCATGCCCTTGCTGACCAGCAGGAATACGATCAAACGGAAGGCTGACGGTAATGATATTAGGACTGAAGGCGGTATTGTGCGCAGAGGGAATGCCCTGGGCATTAATCAGGTTGAAATAATAGCCCCATAACCAGTATGGGCCGGGATCAACATGATTAGGCATGAGCGCAACCGAGGGCGAAGGCACATCACCGTGTCCAATAATATGGGCCCTATCAAATGGAATATTGTATTTCTTGAGCAGGTAGGCCACCAGCTTAGCGGAGGCGAGGTACTGGGTGGCGTTATACCATTGATAGCCGGTGGCGGCATAGCCAGCATGCTCCACACCAATGGCACGTTGATTATACCAGTAGTTCCCCAGGTGATAGGCAATATCGCTATCATGCACAATCTGATAGACTGTCCCATCGGTATCCACCACATAATTAGTGCTGACCGAACCATGCACATTGTGAAAATAGTTGATGGCATCCATGGCACTACCCTCAATATCATGAATGCCCACAAAATCTACTGGATACTCGGCCGGGCGATCAGCGCTCTCATAAGTGCAGGGAGCATTATCTGGCACACTATTGCAATCAAATTTATTGGAATCCAGGATACAATCGACCGCTCCTGGATAGTCGGTATTGCCATCGCGTGAGCAACCTTTGGGCAGAGCCGGACTGGCAGAATGTACTCTGGACACCAGGCTCAGCGCCCCGATAGTTTGTTTGTGTCCTTTGGCCAGGGAGGGCTGGACCGATATATGTGGAGAGACGCGCTGCGCGCTTAAGGTTACGAGCTCCCCTTTTTCTGACCTGGCGCTAAAACCCTGGTTGATAAGCTTATAAACCGCGTCAGCATACATATGACCTACTGAGACTGAAGAGGCTCCACTATAGGTACTCAACACCTCATACCAGGCATCCAGGGCAGTCGATGTGCTCTGGCCGGCGGCTAGCTGGCGCTTATAATCGCGCAGTACCGCTGCTCCACCTCTTATATTGGTGGCGATATCCATTTTAAGCGCGGCCGGACTGACCCCCAGGTCCCGGGCAGCTACTGCCAGGCTGGAGCTCTGGCCATTCGCCATCAAGTGCATGCATCCATATCCTCCATCAATACTTGGCGTCCCGCTATGATTGCTTAAGCGCCCCTCCATATAGCACAAGGCTTTTAGCAATGGTAGCGGCACATCAAATTCATGGGCGGCCTGCGCAAAGATCTGATTGAGGTCGTTGGCGGCATGGGCTTTGGGAGTATAGCTACTCCAGGTCCCTCTAAAAACGCTGGTGGCAATCAGCAGAGCAACAAGCACAAGCACAAGTAAAAGGCGATATCGTCTGAGAAGATCTGGTATGCGCATAAAGGAGGTTCTTTCTCTACAACTACAGGCCCACTATTGGAGAACGAACAACTACTAACACTACCATTATGATTGCTGTCAAAAACCTGTAGAGGCCAAAAAAAGCTTAAAAAGAGATGGCGCGAGGGAGGATATGAAGGGCTGCGAGCCGCCTGAAAGCTAAACGAGCGTCTACTAACAATCTGTTACCAATCGTGTGACGGGGAATAATACTTCTGTTTATAAATAGGAGAAAAGGGGGGTGCCACCAATACAGTTGAATCCATAAAAATAAATGCAATAAAAAATGCCCGGACCTCGCAGCATGAGAATGCTACGCTCCAGGCAGTATTCATCGCTCAAAAAAAAGACAGATAAGTGCCGTTATCTAGCTGGTTGGCTCCTCAGGACTGGAGATAAGGATACTCAGGAAACGCCGTACGGCCCAGAAAATCAACCAATAAATGAGCATCGCGATCAATGTTGACCATTCAAATTCCTGGCCACCGCGTACCTTCAAAGAATTGACGATATTGGAGAAAGGAAACAACACAATGTCTGTTAACGAGTATAAAAACCCCACGAATAAATTGATTTGTAAGGCACCGATCAACTTCAGGAAGAACCGTATAAACAGTGTTACCTCGAGTACAACAAGGAACCACTGAAGGAAGTCGTTTAATTTACCAATCGCATAGCGAACCGTACGCGCCTCTTCCTGGCGTGTCTCGGCGTTCTCGACCTCTGCAAGCTCGCGTGGGGGCGGCGCAGGCATAGGTGGTGGCGCGGACCTTGGCGGTAGATCCGCCATACGCTCGCGCTGAGGTAGCACATCCGTCGGTTGGGCTCGCGTGGGTTCGTCCGGATAAGGATTATTGGGCATCCTGCAATCCTCTCATATGTATAAGTCAAGCTCGCTCAAACACGTTAAGAAAACAGCACACGCGATTAATAGTATGCCGATCTTGTCAGAATTATAACATTCTTTTTTACCGCTGTGCTATATTTTTCTCTCTTACCAGCAGTATAACTCCGTCGGCCTGTGCAATGGGTCTGAATTCTCCCTTGCGCTGTATCTGATTTAATACATCCAGGAAATTATCCGAATAGCTTTTATTCTCGGGAGAAGCATTATCCAAATCTACAATGACGTAATCTACCATCTTATACTGCCCCGGCGTCATGGTGGCTACGGTCAATTCTGGAAAAACCGTCACATAACGTCTTTCTGTCAGGTGGGGATTGATATTACCCCCGGCCGAGACGACAGCGTCAGGTGGAATCATGTCTAGTAGTTGCTGAATATGCTGCTCACGTGGCCCTGGACGATGGTCGGCCAGAAAGCTATTTAAGAGCGGCCAGATCACTACAATATTTAATACGATCATACACACCAACCAGATGGACAATACTCCCTGTAGCCATGTAGCGGGCATCCAGGCGGCCAGATCTTTCATGCGCAGGCGCAGTAGTTTTTTGCGGCTTTGCCAGCCAGCCGTTAATGAAGAGAGATGGAGACGAGCCACCAGGAAACGCCAGCCCCTGATCAACCAGTGCCAGATGCTCAGGGCGCTACTGCGCAACCAGTTCAACAAGGCAACACTACCAGGCAGAGGTTTGCCATCAGCATAGATCGTCCTACCCAGGGCGGTATCTTCGCGGTAGAGCTGTTGCTCCTCCTTCTCATCGCGCAGGCCATACCAGTAGAGGTAGAGGCGCCGCGTCCCATGGATGGCCGCAATGATCACAAATGGAATGATGGCTGCATGATAGTGATAGACACCATTGTGCTGAAAGGATTCGGAGGTTAGCAGGTTAATGGCCAGCGAGGGGAGAGTCGGGATCAACCATTCAGGCGCGAGCAGTGCAATAAAACCGGTGCTACGAAGCAAACTAGCCAGGTAATAGAGCCGATCCAGGGTAACCAGTACGCCAAAGATAATCCAGGGGTGGCCCAGAATATTGAAGATGGCCGCCACCGGGGTTGGTCCCAATGCCTCATAGCGATACCAGTAGTTATCCTGCTGTGCCCCCACATTAAAATGTGGCTTGATCACCAGGAATGCCAGCAAGGTCCAGACGATTCCCCCCACAAAGACGATGCTTCCCAGGCGGGGTATCCGGTACTTCCAGATCGCCACCAGTGCCAGCAAGGCGACGACCGAACCCATCTCTTCTTTACAGGCGGCCACCAGAATACAGAGAATCACAAACCAGACATGCTTGCGATACGTCAGCGCCAGAACAGCATAGAGTAAAAGCGGGGTAACCAGGGTCAAGGGATGGAAATCAAAGAGATTTTCACCCAGGACGGCCGGGGCCAGTAGATAACCCAGCACCATCACAGGTGCCAGCAAGGGGAGGGTTGGCAATGACTTACGCGCCAACAAAAATACCGGAATTGCGCCGGCCGCCAGCATTAGCGTCTGAAAAATTAACAGAATACGAGGATCAGAGCCAAAGGCATATAAGCCTGCCAGCAAGAGGAAGATTGGCTCCACGTGCTGGGCCAGGCGGATCGGTGCCCCATACCAGTTATCAGAATGATTGGTAAATTCTACAAAATGGCCATGCAGCGTATTCCAGGTTGCCTGGTCCATATTTCCCAGGTCGAAAGCCGTAGCCTTAAAAACATTGTAGCGCAAGACAGATTGATCGCCCAATATAATTACGTAGGCGACAACGATCAGTCCCAGCAGCAACCAGGCAATACGTTTTTGTGCCAATAGTGAAAAGTATGAACCAAAACTTAACCGTTTTTTCATGTTACTCTCGAAATACATACGCTGCATGCAGCATTAGATCGTTATAACTGAATTATAAACACCTACAGCGACCAGAATCATAATCACCCAGACAATCACAAACTCGGGCCAGCTCCCTGTGCGGAAGCGCCAGTGAGGATTGGGTGGAAAACCAAAACGTTGTTTGAGGGGCCAGAGCAGCGGTACTCCCCCAACGTCAGCCCATCGGCTGCGATATGGAAGATGCAACCAAACAAGACGCCAAAGAAAAAAACGTGCGAGCTGGAAACAAATTGAGCGGGGAATTGAAACCCTCGTAGTTCCAGCAAGTAGCTTACCACTCGCTCCAGACCTATGGCAAGCAATGACCCAAAAGCCAGGCCCAATAAGCTATGAAAAAATGTTCGATGTCCCGCCAGCCGCTGGATACCTTTGCTAATCACACCCAGCTTTTGTCCTAAGGTACTACGCGCATTATCAATATCCGGCAATAGCGCCCCCAGTCCAACCGCAAAATAATAGACACCTTTATCTATTAAGAGATTCAGGGATACATAATGTGCCCCGACGAGCGGTGGACCGCTCAAATGAAACAAACTATCTATGACAACGCCAGCGGCGAGGCCAACTAAGAGATGAGAGCGACCTTGCATTTAGCATCCTTTCAATGGCGAGAAAATCGATACGTCACAGAAATTGTATGGTTCTCTTCTGTAACTGTCAATAGCGGCTGAGAATGGTAGGATGCACCTGTCACAAACACAGCAGTAAATACTATATAAATCTATAGAAAAGGGAGGCCAGCAGGCATGCCGATCATGCACTGCTGGCCTCCCTTTTCTAATATGTCTTACTCCCATTAGCGTGCCGCTCTTGCGCGGATGTGCGCTGGCGCGCCCGAGCTTTTTTCTTGTGTGGTGCAAAAAAGTGCGCTGGGCGCACTTTTTTGCACCACACAAGAAAACTTCTTGAGCGCCTTTGGCGCTCAAACGCAGGCGTGAAGAGCGCGGTGATCATGAGGATCAGACACATTCTTCTATAGGATGATTGCCTCTACTCGTCTTCGGGTGGCAGGCCTACAAAGATAGATTCGCCTTCTACTTTTACTGGATAGGTATAGATATCCTGGCGGGCAGGTCCACGCAACACTTTGCCGGTGCGGACATCGAAGCGAGCACCATGCCAGGGACAGGTAACGGCACAGCCATCAAAGTCCCCTTGATTGAGGGGGCCACTGATATGGGTGCAGTTATCGGTAAAGGCGTAAATAGTATCTTCCAGTTTGACCAGGCAGACTGGCTCACCATCTACTTCGATCGGATAGAGTTTTCCTTCACGTAAGTCGCTGACTTCTGCAACTTTATAAAAATCTGTCAAATCTTCGGCCATGGATGTTTTCTTCTAGAGTTTACTCGTCTTCGTCGTCTTCTTCGGGGGATGTTCCAGTCCGGCAATGGCCAGGGCACGATGGAGCACACGCAACGATAAAAATGCGCACTTGGTACGGGCAGGACTGATGGGAATCCCCAGGGCCTCCAGCACATCATCTTTACCCAATGCGATCACTTCTTCGATGCTCTTGTCTTCGATCATTTCGGACAACATTGAAGCCGTTGCCTGGCTGATAGCACAGCCGCGACCTTGAAAACGCACGGCAGCGACCCGATCTCCTTCGAACTGGAGATCTATACCTAATTGATCTCCGCACAGCGGATTGGAATCCTCACAATGTACGTCGGGATGCTCTAGCTTCCCATAGTTGCGTGGATCTCGATAGTGATCCAGGATATATTCACGATAATCCATTGACATAAGCATCCGCCCCCTTCTGATTTATAGTATTGTTAGAGGTTTACCACACATTGTTTAGAAATGGAAGATTTCTTGAGCTTTTTGTAAACCTTGCACCAGTATATCAACTTCTTCCTTGACTGTGTAGACGTAAAAACTGGCCCGCGCAGTCGCTGCCAGGTCGTAGCGCTCCATTAATGGCTGAGCACAATGATGGCCAGCCCGGATCGCCACTCCAACCTCTTGATCCAGAATCGATGCCAGGTCATGGGGATGGATATCGGCCAGCGTAAAGGAGATGACGCCGCCACGCTGGCTGGCATCGGGTCCATAGATGGTTAAACCTGCTACCTCTTGTAGCTTTTCCATCGCATAAGCGGTAATCTCGCGCTCGTGCTGCTGTACAGCCTCCATGCCCAGTGCATTCAGGTAATCGATAGCGGCCCCAAAGCCAATCGCTTCGGCGATGGCTGGCGTACCGGCCTCAAACTTCCAGGGCAGATCATTGGTGGTAAACTCGCGTAGCTTGACGGTGCGAATCATATCGCCACCACCCATGAAGGGAGGCATGGCCTCTAGCAAGGCTTTTTTGCCATAGAGCACACCAATACCAGTTGGTCCCAGCATCTTATGGGCACTGAAACAGAGGAAATCCACATCCAGAGCCTGGACATCAACGGGCAGATGGGGTACGCTCTGCGCCGCATCTACCAGCGTTACAGCGCCAGCGGCATGAGCCTGAGCAATCATATCCTGCACCGGATTAATCGTGCCCAGCACATTCGACATATGGGTAAAGGCCACCAGTTTAGGCTGCTGCTGGAGGAGTTCAGCATAAATATCCAGGCGCAACAGACCATCATCGGTCACAGGTACAAATTCCAGCCGGGCACCAGTGCGCTGCGCCAGCAAATGCCAGGGGACCAGATTGCTGTGGTGTTCCATTTCGGTCAGGATGATCAGGTCACCATTGGTGATATTGGCGCTACCCCAGGTGTGGGCCACCAGGTTGATGCTCTCGGTAGTATTGCGGGTAAAGATAATCTGCTTGCTTTGACGAGCATTGATGAAACGCGCAATCTTGACGCGCGCCTTTTCCATGGCCGCGGTCGCCTCTTCACTGACTGCATAAACGCCACGGTGCACATTGGCATTATAGTTCTGGTAATAGTGGCTCATAGCCTCAATCACCGAGCTCGGCTTCTGGGAACTGGCCGTACTATCCAGATAAATAAAAGGCTTATCATGTACGGTGCGAGCAAGGATAGGGAAATCCTGGCGCACCTCTTCTATGCTGCGACCAGAGAAAGATGTGTTATCAGTAGTGATAGGTGGTGTAATATTATCGGATGTAACCATAAAAACTGCAACCCTTACTGCTTCTCTCAAGGAGAGGGCGAGAGACAAGGAAGGGTGGGGTGATAAGCAACCACAAGGGGCCGGGCGATCGAATTGATCGCCCTGATTTACTTACCCGGCGTGATTACTTACAGCGCCAGCTTGTGGTCGCCCTCAGAAAACATACTCATATGACTCTTAGTATTCCGCGAGCTTAATCTCGTCGTCTTCGGGATTACCATCCAGACTAATAGCTCCCTCGTCAACGCCTTCGATCTCCCAGCGCTCTTGAGCATCAACCCAGGTATCGGCCTCTGTCTCGTAGGCACCGCTCATACGGCTGATAATACTACGACGCAGGCGAATACGCAGGTTCTCCACCGGGATACGCTGCAAGACCGGTTCAAAGAAGCCTTGTACAATAATACGCTCAGCCTCAGGCCGGGAAATACCACGAACCATCAGATAGAAGAGCTGCTCTTCATCGATCTGGCCGCTGGTCGCACCGTGGCTGGCGCTTACCTCATTGGCAGCGATCTCCAGGCCAGGAATAAACTCACCACGCGCCTTCTTGCTTAAGAGCAGTCCATGCGCCGACAGGAACGATGCGGTCTGCTGCGCTTTTGGACGCACACGAATCATACCATCAAACTCGACACGTGAGCTATCGGTCAACACGCCTTTGACCAGGGTCTCGGCATTGGTCGAGAGGGCCGCATGGTCTGACAGCGTATTAATAGAGAAGCGCTGCTCATGATCGGCAAAGAAGACGCCGACCAGTTCACCCGCGCTACCGTTACCATGCAAGCCAGCGCCAATCGTTTCCAGATTGACTTTGGCACCCAGGTCGGCCAGCACAAATGTAACGCTAGCATCGTTATCAAAGACAGCATTCTTATTAGTAATGTTCCAGATGTTCTGTCCCAGATCCTGTAAGTTGCTGAACTCGACACGAGCCTCACGCTTAGCAAAGACCTCTACCACATCGCTCAGCAAGGATGGTTCCTCACCAGCTACATTAGAGTTGTACTCCTCAACGAAGCGCACGCTACTCTGCTCATCCGCGATAATCAGCGAATGGGAGAAGGCGGCGGAGAGCGGCTGCTCAACCCACAATTGCGCCAGAATCGGAGCCTCGATCTCAATGCCCTTTGGAATATAGAGGAAGAAACCGCCGGTCCAGAAGGCGGCATGTAAGGCAGTGTACTTGCTGGTGCCAACTGGAATACAACGCGTCATAAAGTACTCGCGTACCAGGTCAGCGTGTTCGCGTACAGCGGTATCCAGATCGGTCAGAATAACACCCTGCTGCTTGAGCTCCTCGCTCAACTCGGTATGCACCACAGTTGAATCGAGCTGCACAATCAGGCCAGAGCGCTCATTAACCAGGGAAGCCTGGAGAGATTTCTGCACAACCTCTGGCAACACGGCACCTTTCTCAGTCGCGGTAAAAGGCTTCAGTTGCTGAAACTGAAAACCGGCAACCGTTCTGAGAGTACCCAGATCACCACGGCGACCGAGGGGAGCGGCTGTATTTTCGTAGGTTTCCCATGCCTGCAGACGCAACTGTAGCATCCACTCTGGCTCCCCTTGTAACGCGATAACTCTTCTACCGCAGCACGGGAAAACCCTGGAGCCAACGTGTTAAGCATCAACAGTCTCCTCACTTACATCCTCAGCGGGTCGGAGCCACTCATAGCCCTTTTCCTCTAATTCGAGAGCTAACTCTCTACCACCAGATTTGATGATACGACCATTGAACATGACATGCACATAGTCAGGTTTAATGTAGTTCAACATACGCTGGTAGTGGGTGATCAGCAGGATACCCAGATCAGGGCCGGTCAGAGCGTTGACGCTCTCAGAAACGATACGTAGAGCATCGATATCCAGACCAGAGTCGGTCTCGTCCATCAGTGCAATTTCTGGCTCCAACAGGGCCATCTGCAGAATCTCAGCGCGCTTTTTCTCACCACCGGAGAAACCATCATTGATTGAGCGGTTAATAAAGCTATTATCGACGCGCAACAGCTTCATTTTCGCTTGCAGCAGTTTGCGGAACTCACCGGGGGTACGGTGCGGCGCTTGCCAATTTTACCAGTAGGATTTTCACCCTCTTCAAGAGGCTTGTTACCCTCACGTACAGCTTCCAGAGAGCGGCGCAAGAAGTTGGCTACACTCACACCTGGAATCGACATTGGATACTGGAAAGCCAGGAAGAGGCGCATGCGCGCGCGGCGATCAGGAGAATATTCAAGGATGTTCTCACCCTTAAACCAGATCTCACCTTCAGTCACTTCATATTTAGGATTGCCCATAATGACGTTCGATAATGTACTTTTACCAGAGCCATTAGGGCCCATCAATGCGTGGATCTCACCCTGCCGAACTGTAAGGTTCACGCCACGCAAAATTGGTTTGCCTTCAATGTTGGCATGTAGATTTTTAATTACGAGTTCTGATGCCATATACCCAAAAACACCTTCCTTTTATGGTAAGGGACGAACTTCAGTTTCGCCATCCTTAGCAGGTAGACAGAGTTCCTGTGAACCCAGGCCTACATGAATGTCAGAGAGTGCAATAAATTGTGCGGCAGCACTATGCTCATTGAGGGACACCGCCGCCAGTTCAGCCAGAGTCATTGAATCCAGCGTCTGAGCAACCGCGTCACGCACTTTTGTCCACAGGTATTTCGTCTTACAGGCGTCAAGGAAATTGCAAACCTGTGTCATTTCTCCCTCTGTCGCACAAATCATTGGAGCTATCGGGCCTTCTAAAACACGTACCACTTCACCCATCGTAATCTCTGCAGGAGGACGACCCAATTTATAGCCGCCATGAGCACCGCGAGTACTCACTACTAGTGGGGGATCAGCTTCTCGCAACAATTTTACTAACTGCTCTAGATAAGCTAACGGTAATGTTTCGGCCTGCGAAATATCGGTAAGAGAGCGAGGACGACCACCATAGTGACGGGCAAGGTCAACCATGATTCGTACACCATATTCACCTTTAGTAGATACACGCAACATCATGGCCTCTCCCTTCTCAGCGTATCGTCTGTCATATAATCAATTAATCCGACCTGTTCACTAGGATATATTCTAGCACTTGCGAAGGGCGAGCGTCAACTATTGCCATCTACGCTCCGGGCTTTTTCATGTTCCTCTTTGGCGCCTGCGGCGCCGGGTTGGGAGTGTGAAGTGTGTGGTGGGCTACACCTACAAGGGCCGCGGCCGCCCACCACACACTCCACACATGAAAGAATGTCTATCGTATCGCTTGCTCGTGATCTACGCTGTCAATAGGCAAAGATAAATGGAGGAGCAAACCACCACGCAAGGAGCTAACAGCTCCTTGCGTGGTGGTTTGCTCCTCCATTACATTTTTAGCTGTTTTTGGGTTTGCGGCCAACCACAATCTGGCGTGGTCCCTTACCAAAGGGCTTCCAGAGATAATCTCCATAGATAGCTTCGACACTAAAGCCAGTTGAGATAAATAGCATCTGCAATTCACGAGGAAAAAAGAGGTGCATATCTAGTTTGGAGAGGTAGCGCTCATTCTCACCGGACTCAAAAAATTTCTCGTGTGTCCAGGTGATATGCTGCAGTTGTTCGTAGGCATCATATTTGCGCGTAGTATAAAGGAGCATAGTGAAATCACCATCCGGTGACTCGATCTCATCCTCCAGATACACAGTCGAAGGGCGATTCAGAGCATCACTCAGATAGTCGATATCGGGTAGAAAGGTGTCAACAATAAAATGTCCACCCGGGGCCAGGTGCTCATATGTGGTACGGAATGCCGCCAGTTGTTGTTCAATTTCATAGAGGTGGCAGATTGAATTAAAGGGGAGGATGATCAGGTCAAACTGGCCTTTGTGTTCCAGATCATAATCACACATATCGCCTTTATGAAGTAGAACACGTTGCTGGACCTCTGCGGGCTCGCGACCGATCTTACGCTGGTATGAATCCAGCATACCTTGCTCGATATCCAGGCCCTCAAGCACAAAGTTGCCGGGGCTATGTAAGAGCTCTAAGCCGATTCGACCACTCCCACAGGCCAGTTCCAGTATCCTGGTCGGCGTATAACGCATGACAAGCTCACGCCAGAATGGCAAATCCTGCTCGGACTGACTCTGATATTCCAGGTCATAATCATCGACCTGCTCGTAGTATTCACCCATCGCATAGGGCATAGTTATTTGTCCTTGTTGTAATCACCAGCGCAACAAAATCCCCCTATATATAATGAGGGGGTATACCTACTCCAGAAGAATATAAGCAGCCAGGCACAATATGCCTGCCTCTAAAACTGTGTATCTGTTACGCAACAATTGTATACGGTAAAAAAAGTAGACACCTGAGATAATCTCATGTAGAGATTAGCATATACACCCGGCCAGCGCAAGCTGAAAACGCTGCAAAGGTCAACCCAGCCTTTTCTGAGCGAATCTCAAGTGAAAAGCATAAAAATCTTAACCATTACATCCATTACACCGTACATGAAAATACAGCATGTACCTGATGGCCAACCAGGCTGAATTTGCTATAGTATGTGTAGTATGAAAAATATAACAGGTCATAGTTAAGCTATCGATGGCAGAGGAGAGATATCAATGCAAGACATAGCACCAGAGGTAGTGTCTATAGCCGACGCTTGCCTCGGTGGACTGCAAGGTCGTTCAGCATTGTTAATAGGTCCCGACGAGCAGCGCTACCCGTACCTAAATTTACTGCGGCAAGAGAGAATGAAATATATCTATCAGGAAGAGACAGCCGACCGCGTGCCCTACATTCTTCCTTACGTCCAACTACTGATCTACCTACCTGCCATCACCAGGTTTGAAGGACAGCGTATGGCCATCCCATTTTTGACCGCAGCCACAATCGCCAAAGGCTGTGAGGGGAGGCGTACCCCTCTACTGGTTTTTGACCTTGCCCCCACTACTTCGGTCGAAGAACTGGCCGGACTACTACCAG
Source organism: Dictyobacter kobayashii (assembly GCF_003967555.1). Lineage (GTDB taxonomy): Bacteria > Chloroflexota > Ktedonobacteria > Ktedonobacterales > Ktedonobacteraceae > Dictyobacter > Dictyobacter kobayashii. Next base: position 3,140,114 of record NZ_BIFS01000001.1, on the reverse strand, counting down.
CCGTATGCTTATATACACCAGAAGACCTGCGCCGGATTCTGTGCAAAACCGCGATGAAAGCCTCCTGATCCCAATCTAGAATTATGCCCGGTGCTATCCATTTCATTGATTCACCACATCAGTGTATAATAGAGAATTGAAATGGTCCTTTTAAATAGTGTGAGGACCACTTATTCAGCCAGCAGCTATTTGGAAGAAAACGAATGGAAGTTATAAAAATCTCGCCCCGTGGTTATTGCTATGGTGTCGTTGATGCGCTCACAATTGCGCGCAAAGCGTCCAAAGATGAGACCTTGCCACGCCCTATTCATATTATTGGTCAGATTATCCACAATCGCCATGCCATTGATGAGCTCACCGGATTAGGGGTTGTGACCCTGGATGGTCCTAATCGCTCTGAAATTTTGGAACAGGTAACCGAAGGCACGGTAATCTTTACTGCCCATGGCGTCTCTCCCGAAGTCAAGCGACGCGCACAGGCACGGGGACTGACCTGTATCGACGCCACCTGTCCTGATGTGACGAAAACCCATGATCTGGTTAAAGATCTGGTTGCCAGAGGCTATTATATCCTTTATGTTGGCAAAAAAGGCCATCCCGAGCCAGAGGGAGTGATGGGTGAGATCCCTGGTCATGTCAGCTTGATTGAGGTTGAGGCAGACGTCGATGCCCTGCAATTGACCACAGAACAAGAACAAAAAATCGCTATCTCTACCCAGACCACCCTATCCCAGTGGGATACACGCCGCGTCATTGAATATATTAAGGCACGCTATCCACACGCTGAGGTACACATCGATATTTGTGCCGCAACGCAGACCCGGCAAGAAGCAGTAGCTGCCCAGGCACGAGGCGCGGATCTGACCGTAGTGGTTGGTGATCCACGCAGCAATAATACCAATCGTCTGGTGCAGGTATCAGAAGAGCTAGCTGGTGTGCCCGCGGTGCGCATTGAGGATCTCTCGCAGTTAGATCCAGCGTTGCTCAAAGGCAAAAAGCGCATCGCCGTTACCGCCGGTGCCTCAACGCCCAGTCAGCTAACCCGCGAGGTGATTCGTTACCTGGAGCAATATCCAGTAGAAGCATAGAAATATATGCAAGAAAAGCTCGCGACAGATCCTGAAGTAATCACATCAGGCGAGACCGCGTTGTTATATGATGTGGCAACACTCATCAACGCGGTCTATCAAATGACGATTGAGCCAACCAGAGAATCCAATATACCCAAACGCATCGTTAAGAAGATACGTCCCCTGCTCAAAGGGCAGCAGCGCATCACGTATAAAGGCGACGATGCTTACATTGATATGCTCATGCATGTCCTCAAGACCCTCAAACTTATCAAGTATACGCAGGCGCCATTTGACAACGCCAAACCATACCTATCGCCAGGTCCACGACTTGAAGGTTGGGCCAATAAAGATATGATCGAGCAGACCAGCCAGTTGCTGGATGAGTGGCAGCATAATCACAATTGGGCAGATAATCCAAGGGTCTCCACTGATGGCGGTAGCTGGAACTACTATGGTGCCTATGAATTAACCTTGCGGCAACTGCTGCTCACACATCTGCGTGAATATCCGGAGGGTTCCTGGCATTCAGTGGCAGCCCTCATTAGTGAAATCTGGGATGCCCATCCCGAACTGGCCACCCAGCAAAAAATGCGCCCCTACTCTTATGGATACTATCAAATGCCAAAGAAACAGGCCAAAAGGGACCTGTTCCAGGAGTGGGTGATCAATGCCGCCCCACATTTTATTAATATGCTCTATTCATCCCTTAATGAACTGGGAATTGTCGATATGGGTAATGCTCCGCTGCAAGAAGAAACCAAACTCGTCCTCAAATCGTGCGCCTTTCGCATCACTGAGTTGGGAGCGCAGGTGCTGGCATACAAAAAGACGAAAGCGAAGTCTGGTAAGAGCGAGGTTGCACCTGCCCAGAAATCGCTTATCATCCAGCCAAACTATGAAATCCTGCTCCTGCAACCAGACCTGCCTACCCTATATAGCATCCTGCCTTTTACCCAGGTCAAACAGATTCAAATGGTCAGCACATTGCTTCTGACCCAGGATGCACTCTTGCGCGCCATCCAACAGGGACTACGCATCGAGACTATTCTGGCCATATTACGAGAACGCAGCCAGAAAGAATTGCCACAAAATGTCATCTACACATTGCAGGATTGGGCGAAACAATATAAACACGCCACCGTCTCACAGGTCGCCTTGCTTGAGCTACCTGATGAAGAGACAACCACGCGCCTGAGCCAGCATCCTACCCTGAGCAAAATGAATGCACGCCAACTTATGCCCACTACCCTGGCTATCCCGACCGATACAAATGGCAATATCAACTATCAAAGCATTCGGCAGGTACTGGAAAAAGAACATATCTCCGTGGATTTTCAGATTCATTCCAGTGATCCGATGCACAAACTAAGAGAATATTATTACGACGATTGAGCCAGTGAAGCAGGAAAACGTATGCCCGCCTCCGGTTTGTAAACGAAGATCATCTATATTCATGAACTGGCATGTATCGATAAATTACCCATCGTCCTCGCGCTATACTATCTATACATTAATAGGATAGGGGGAGCCGCTACAGCCATGCTTCCAACCTGCCTTCCAGTAAGAGTCTGGATGTCAACTATTTACGACAGGTTTCAATCAGCTGCAAGGCTTGCTCGCGTGCTCCCAGCCGGGTCAGGCTCACTAGTTGCTGAAAAATGACATGCAACAGGAGGCTACGGCGAAAAGCAAACTCCTGATCTGTCATCAGCTCACCACCAGCGGCATAGCGTTGCTCGAATTTGCGTAATTTAAGGGCGAAAAATGCCAGCCTTAACAATTCAAAACTGCGCACCTGTTCACGCGAGTTCAGGTGATTACAGCGGGGCAGGGTAAAAATCGTTACTGCATCAGCGTCGACAATCGGTTGCGTGGCCTGATAACTTAAACTGTGAAGCATGGGGATACCTCCTCCTCATAACGAACCAGCATGTGCGTAGTACGACATGTTCTCCACCACATCACGTCAAAGTTACCATTACCAGGATGAGCTGGAGTTGAGATATGGTGGGTGTATGGTTGAGAAAGGAAATAGGGTGTCATTCATTTTTTTGCAGAGCCATCTTGAAGCATGCGATGCGAAAAGGTTTGCCTTCCCCAGCGTTTTTGTCCCTCGGTTCGTCCTTTGCGAGAAGAAGGTTGTGGAGCAAACGTAGAGGAAGGCAACCGCAAACAGATGTGCAGAATGAGCGCTCGCAGTTCTTGCGCGCAGCGAGCGCGTCGCTGGAGACTTCGCTGCTGTCGTTGGCCATGGTGATGATCGTTGCGCCAGCGTTGCTGATACTGCCAACTCTCTTCCCAGCGCTCGTTACACATCTCTCCCCGTAAGGCGAGCATGGGATTGACATTGCCCGGCTCCCAATGCATTCCTGCTCCCTTGAGACGGGCTTGCATCACCACTTTGTTGGCGCTTTCGACCATTCCTGAGCCAATGGGCCATCCCTGGGCTTGAAACTGCGGATAGTTCATCTGCGCCAAACGCTTGCCGAAGTAACGGAGCGCATCGGTGACCGCGGGCAACGGCCGAGCACGTTTCCACCACTGCAGATGCCTCATGATGCGTTCTGGCCCCGCATGTTTGAGCTCATGAAGAACCACATTGAGCCAGCGAGCAGGGACATGATAACCCTGCTGTTGTCCCTGTTCGGCGACCTGACCAAGGTAGTGGGCAGCATGGGCAAAATCTAAGATGCGCACCGCATCATGGCGATGTCCATCCACAAAGCCTTGCAGCCACTCGGCGCCATCCTGGATGGCACATACCTGCCTGGCCTGTGCGATCCCTCGCCGCGTCACTTCCGCCGAAGCCAGATCCGCAAAGATTGATGCATCCGCCAACCGCGCAAAGTAGCTATGCTGCTCGGTTTTCGCTGTTGAGGGGTTCACCTGAGCAAATACGGCCATTTTCACTTCACCCCAGATCCCACCGCGCAAGGGCACCATCCCGCCATCACTGCCCATCGCCATCTGCTCCACCACTGGAGCGGCAGGAAGAGGGAAACGAGGTCGGGCGGCTTCGGGATGGGCTTGTTCGCTCTGGATCGCCTCGGCGATCTGTCCTGCCTGCAAGGTACAGCGCCGGACGCTAGCCTCACTGATGCGAATGCCAAGCAACGCCTGCACTTCTTTGGCGGCTTGCCCAAAAGGCAGATGCGTTCCTAAGCGAACCAGACTTTGATGGGCGTGAGGTAACAACGCGGTGGGAGGCAGTTGCAGTTGCTCATCGAGGGGGAAAAAAGCTGTATCCGCAGGCGGGACAGCTCTGGTAGTCACGGCTCACGTTCACTTCTTGCTGTCCTCGTGTTTGAAAGGTTCGGGTACGTGCCCCTCGTTGATGCATGCGTGTGCCGCATTGCGGACACGATCGTGGCCCCTGCTGGGTGGTTTCCCTCTCTGCTTGGGCCATCTCTTCAATGATGCGAGCCCGTACCTGATCGAGTTGGGCATCAATGGCGGCTTCAATTTCGGCCAGGGTGGCTTTGGGATGCTCCTTCTGCCATTGAGCAAGCGTATGAAAGGCTTCTTGACTTTGTTGCTGCCAGCGTTGCTCCAGGTCTTCTGACTTCATGATCGTGCCCACCTTTCTCTTCCTTGCGTTTGAGTTGTTTCTATCTTACCATTTTGGCTCTGCAAAAAAATGAATGACACCCAAGGAAATAGGTGTGTTGTGGTTCTGTTGCTTTTCAGTGTACTATACTTACGTATATCCCTTTAATCGTTCGTTGGCTGTGCCACTTGGGGGATAAAGTGGAAACCAGAGGCGAAATGCGCTACAATGCCAGAGAAGGCATAGACTTGCTAAGATAGCTAAAGATGTAGCGTATTCCTCTGCTAGCCATATTGTACCAATCTACAAGTTAAAGAGAGGATTTTCATGGCAGGTGACTGTTCATTCGATATAGTATCGCAATTTGATGAGCAAGAACTGGTCAATGCAATCGACCAGACTCGACGTGATGTACAAACACGATATGATCTGAAGGATACAAACACGGATATTGCGCTGGCTAAAGAATCTATTACTATCGTCACAGATAGTGAGCTCTCGCTTAAAAGTGTGCGGGATATTCTGGAGTCAAAAGCTGTGCGCCGTAAGTTGTCTCTGAAGATCTTTAAACCTGGCAAAGAAGAGAGTGCGGCCGGAAGTCGCGTACGACAGGTAATCCAATTACAGCAGGGCATCACCCAGGAACAGGCAAAAGAGATCAGTAAGATCATTCGCGATGCCTATCCAAAGGTGCGTACCCAGATTCAGGGCGATGCAGTACGGGTAATGGCAAAGAACCGCGATGACTTACAGGCTGTCATTGCTTTGCTTAAACAGAAGGATTACCCCATTCCGCTGGACTTTATTAACTATCGCGGTTAGCACTCAAGGCATGGACGCTGGAGGAATGATAAGGAGACATTACTGTACAACACGATACAGAAATGCACAGTACTTTAGTACCAAAACAAGTGTCCATGCCCTCGAATTGTTGTACCCTAGTTCTGACTAGACCAAACCAATTAGCACGATCCGTAGTGGCGCGAAATTAGCATAAACGCAGGAGCGTCGCTATCTTGTGCGCTCATTCGAGAAAGTGGACCTTTCATGCCTGGGAACAGACAAGCCTTTAGTGCGTCGATTAACGCAGCCGACCGTCATCGTTGGGATAGTCACTGGGCGGAGGCAATGCAAGAATACCAAAAAGCACTCGCCGAGTTCCCAGAAGATGCTACGGCACGTAGTGGTCTAGGGTTTTGCCATATGCAAATGAAGCAATGGCAACTTGCGCTCCACGAATATGAATATATTTTACAGCGCGACCCCAGCAACGTGATTGCCTTGAGCAAGACCGCTGAACTGTACGTTATCTTGAATAGGCGTGTTGATGCCTATCAGGCCTATTTGCACCTGGCTGATCTCTATTCACAGGCCGGCCAGGGAGCACGCGCAGAAGCAGCCTGGCAGAAGGCGGTTCAGTTGTCCCCTGGCAATCCAGAACCACACGAGCGGCTCGCGAGCTATTATTTTGAGAAGAAGGATATCTCCCAGATGTTACAGGAGCGCCTGGCGGCGGCTCAGGGATATCTTCTCCGAAATGAACTTGGCCCGGCACGTATACACTGTGAAGAGGTCTTGCGTGCAGATGGGACAAACGCCCAGGCGCAACAGTTGCTCTCACAAATACTGGCAGGAGGGCCTGGCTCTCTGGCTTCTCCCGGGAGTGCGGAGGCAACATTTTCATCAATTCGTCCAGAAACCGGTACTGGTCAAAATGTGGATCCTGGTCCAGCGGTACAGCAGCCATCATCGTTCACAGATCAACCATTAACCGGATCAGTAACATCGGAAAATACAAGCGGAGGGAATACTGGCATCATGGGTAACATGGGTAGCGCGGGTAACTTTGGTGGGGTAAATAATCCTGGCTCACCAGCGGCAATGGCCAATGGCAACGGGATGAACTCAGCCCCTCGCATGAGGATCACTGCCAACCAGGTCACAGGGGCATTACAGCAGGCGCAAACATTTCAAAACCAGGGCCGTTTCAATGATGCTATAGACCTCTGTGAGCAGATCCTGGAGAGTGGCTTTGACCGTCCGGATGCTCGATACTTTTTAGGTTGGCTTTACCAGGAGCAGCAGCGTTGGGATGAAGCGATCCAGCAGTTTCAGCTCCTTCTCAATGACCCTGATTATGCACTTTCCTGCTATTATGCATTAGGTCAGTGTTATAGGGCACGTGGCGATATGCGTACGGCCACTGTCCATTTTGATGAGGCGGTCGACCGGGTAAACTTAGATGCATTGACGGCTGAAGAGTCAGATCAGTTGGTCCAACTCTGTCAGGAAGCTGCAGAGGCACATCGACTCCTGGGTGAACAGGAGCAGGCGCTCACGGTATATAATGCGCTGCTCGGCTTCTTGAGGAGTCGTGGTTGGAACGATAAGGTGGCCCAGGTGGAGTATATGCTTCAGCAGGCCCAGAACGCTTCTGCCCCGGCACGCCCAACGACACCTCCACCAATGGCAGCTACACAAGCACCTCCAGTACAGGATTCGTTTCCGATATCTCAGGTTCCGGAAGCACCGACTATGGAGATCAATGCCAATAGTATTGCGGGCGCAGCTAATAATACATCCGCAGGTAATCCAAATAGTTCGGTGGGTGAGTTGCCGGATTGGTTGACGGGCATTCTCAATGATTCAGAAAAGACACAGAATGCGCCCAAGCCGGCACCACAGCAGCCTGCTCCTAATATCAATCAACAACAGCCAGCGGCGCAGAGTGCGCCTCAGGCTCCAGCAGAGTCAGCTTCAGCCCCATCATGGCTCACGGATGACGCGAAGCCCAATGCGACACGGGTGCTACCAGAGGATCAAATACCCCCGGCGGCGCAGGCACCACAGGTAGCGCCTCAGCAGTCTCAACCGCTGGCGGCACCAACTCCAGCACCGCAGCAGCCTCAGGTGGCGCCACAACCATCGCAGCCGCTGCCTCCGCCTATGGCACAACTCGAGCCTCAACTGCCACCGGTAGCATCGCAGCCACTGCCTCCGGTTATGCCTCCACAGGTACCGCCAACACCGGCACCACAGGCAATGCCACCGGTACAGCCTGCACAATCGCCATTCGCGGCCTCGGTCTTTGAAGATCCGCAGCTAATGGTTCCCAGTTCTCCAGCTCGACCCGCTCAGGAAGCCCGGCCCGGCTTTGAAGACTTACTAAATCAAATGGCAGGGGCGCGCGGCAATGGTGGACTGGGCCCGGTAGCGGATGCAGTACTTAACAGTACAGCTATGCTACCCGAAAATATTCGCACGCAAGTTATGCGTTCGATGCAGGATATTCAAAAATATATCAATCATGGCTTGTTGACTCCTGCCACCGAAGAATGCCTGCGCGTGATCGATATTGCACCGCAATACCTGGATGTACACCAGGTACTATGTGAAATCTATGTGCGCCAGGGCAAAATTGAGCAGGCCATCACCAAATACGCCATCCTGGTCGATACATATATCGTCAATGGGCGGATCGATGATGCGATTGCGACCTACCGCCGTATCCTGCAACTGGAGCCAAACAACATTACCTATCGCATGCGCCTGATCAATATGCTGTCCACACAGGGCAACAAAGAAGATCTGTTGCGCGAGCGCACCCTGGCCGCTGAGTCTTATCTGCGCCTGGGATATATGGATCGGGCTATGACCGAGCTGGAACAAGCTCTACAGGAGAGTCCGACTAGTGTGCCAACACGCTTGAACTATTCACTGGCCCTGCAGAAGCTGGGACGCACCCAGCAAGCGGTGGCTGAATATCAGCGGGTGCTACAGATTGATCCACGTAATATTACCGCTCTAGTGCGCTGGCATATCGCGATGATCACTACGCTGGGAACGCCACGAGGCACTGCCCTTGAGTTGCTGTCCCGCATTCGCTGGCAGCTGCGCGGTGAGGGTCAGAAACAAGCCCAGGCCGTTGTCAGAGAATATACCCAGAGCGCTGAGGTCTATCCCAATAATGCCGATGTGCATTTTGCCCTGGGCCAGATCTATCAGCAGTGTGGCTACTATGATCGTGCGGTAGAAGAATACAATCAGGCCACCCGCGACAGCCATGTTGAGGTTTTTGCGCGCGCCAGTGCAGCACAGGCTTTACTATCACAGGGCAAACCCGATGCGGCCATCCAGCAATTGGATATGGCCTTACAGCATGTACGCCAGTCACCACAGTCACTGGATCCAGCTACCTGGGCTGCTCGCCCTCGTGAGGAGGGTGAGGAGCATCGCGCACCTGAGGTGGAGATCTCCACCCAGCTGGCAAAAGCCTATGGGCGCACAGGCCAGCAGGAACAGATGCAGGCTATTCTGCGTCAGTTGCAGCGGGTCAAACCGGCACAGGACGAGGTCGCCTCAAGCATGGCCGAAATTTCTGCTCGCCAGGGCGACGTCAGTAGCGCGTTACAGGAATATATAGATCTGGTTCGCCATTATCGCAATAATCGCCAGACCGACAATGCGATCAATGTCTTAAACGAGATGGTACGCCTGGCACCCCAGGACCCCCGAGCCCATGATGAGCTCGCTGATATCTATGTCAGCCGCGGCTTACTGGAGGAAGGCATGGCAGAGTTGCGCTTATTAGCGGATATCTATCTACGCCAGGGTAAACTTGATCAAGCTGGCATGGCGGTCCAGCGCATTGGTAACATTTACGCAGAAATGGGTGACACCGAAGAGGCTCTGACCAGCCTGTTCCGGGCCGCTGAGCTCAATCCAGAGTCGATGGATCTGCTGCGCGAAGTCGTTGGCTTCTGTCTCCAGTTGGGTCGTAATCAGGATGCCGCCAAGTATCAAGGGCAGATTGCTCGCCACTACTTCGAAACCCAGCAAGTAAAAGAGGCGGTGGCCGCTTTACAGCAGTTGATTACCATTGATCGTTCAAACTTCGAGGCCTATGATATGCTCGGTCAGACCTATCAATCGGTAGGTGAATACGAGCAGGCCAGCCGCGTTTATCGCAACCTGGCCAAGGTCAATCCTGGTAGCTCGGTAGCCCGCGAACGCCTGGCTACACTACAAGAGTTACGGACCAGGTAAGCAATCCAGATAGAACAAGAGAGGCGCCCCATCGCGATAGGGGCGCCTCTCTTTATGCATACAGCCTATTTTTTGCTGGGCTCAAGCTTCTCACCGGCAGGGGCCGGCTCCGATTTTTGCTGCTGCTTCGTCTGGGTTGGATGGGTCGCATGGCTGGCCTGGCGCAGCTCGCGGCGCGCATCTAACTTATGTTTAACACCTAACATAACACGATAAAGCTGATAGGTGAGGGGACGATAAACCAGATCATGGGTTGGCAGGAAGAGCATTGGCTGGCCACCAAAGCCACGCTTGAATAGATAGACACCCCACATCTCCTGCCCCTCTTCCAAAATTTCTGGAATGCCACGGAAATTGTAATATGAGCAACCATGCTCCTTCGCCCACTGAATACCTGTCCATTGCAATAAATGATTGGGCATCTTCTCGCGGTGCTCATTGGAGGAGGCACCATACATATAATAAGCCCAGGGGCCGGCAAGCAACAGGATGATGCCTGAAACTGGTTGTCCTTCATATTCGGCCAGGAACAGGGCTGCTCGATCGTGCTCACCCAATACGCTCAAGATGTCCGCATAGAGCGATTTATCGTTGATAAAAAATTTGTCACGCTCGCTGGTGGTCTCATAAAGACGGTAAAAGGCGTCTATATCGGCCTGACCATTGCCACGACGGATAGTGATGCCTTTGCGACCAGCCAGGCGAATATTATAACGCCACTTCTCCTTCATCCCGGCCAGCAACGTCTTTTCATCGGGACGAATATCCAGCACCCATTCGTTGCGAATATGCACATGGTGAGGATTGATGATAAAACCACGTCTCTTCAGGGCGGTCAGCCAGTTAAAGTTATTCGCCTCTACGCTTGGCTCAATCTTTAACATAAAGGCATGTCGCTTGCGCGCTTCTACTTTGACATAATTGAGGAGGACCGTCATAGCAGGGGATGCGGGATCGTCAATTATGGGGCCACGGGGCGCATAAAAATAGGTCTGCTTTAACGCCGGGGCCCGCGACACGATGAGCAATATAGCCGCGCATAATTGACCAGCATCGTCCAGTACTCCGATACGCAACGTCTCTTCAGCTCCCAGGTAGGAACCAAATTCTGCCCATTCGTAGGTTTGCGTCACGTTGCAACAAACGGATGACATGACAAAATCATTCCATTGTTGACGATCTTTAATAATCCGAGCTTCCATACATCCTCTTCCAATAACCCATAGTAAGAACTTTATTCACAGGTAATTTTTTGTTGTCTCTACGCTGCTTAATCGGCATCTGATAATACTTGTGGTATACCAGATGAAAATCGCTGCTCCAGCTCCGTATTTTGCCGCTCTTTATGGCGCTGCTCGCGGCCTAGCTCAACCAGTCTACGCCATGGTTTATAGATCAGTGGCTGGAAAACATAATCCTGGGTCGGCATGGTTAGACGAGAATAGCCACCAAAGCCACGCTTATATTCATAGGCCTCCCATAGATCCTCGCCCGGCATCAACACGTCTGGGATCGAGCGAAAATCAAAGAAGTGGCAGCCGCGCTCTTGTGCCCATTGCAGGGCATGATATTGGAGCAGATAGGCAGCTAATTGAGCGGTCTCGCCCTCCTGTTCGCCAGTAAACATATCCCAGCTCCAATGCCCAAAGCGCAGGACCATTTTTGCCGCCAGCGGATATCCATCCTGTTCGGCCAGCAAAATAGTAGCATCCTTGGTGGCTGCAAAGGTTTGCATGGTGTACCAGTGATAATCCCTATCGTGTACAAAAACATCATTGCGCTCACTGGAGCTCTTGATCAGTTCATAGTAGGTATCAAAGTCCCGCGACAAACAGGCTCTTCGCACCACCACGTTGCGCTGTTCAGCCACCCGGATATGCTGTTGCCAGTTCGGCATAAACCTGGAGTAGAGGTGCTCTGCCGCAGGGCGAATATCGAGTACCCATGAGCGTCGCCCATGCACCGAATTGGGATTACTCACAAAGCCAGCTTTGTGATAGGTCGCCAGCCAGGTGTCGAGATTGGCATCATCATCAGCGATATTGGGTTCAACACGTAGGACAACTGCACGCTCTCGCTGCGCAATCAGCGCCACATGCTTCACAAGTAAGGCCAGAATAGAAACATCCAGACGTTCCAACACTGGCCCGCGTGCGCAGTATAGCCAGGTCGGGCGCAATTTAGGTAATGGCAACGGAACTGGTGATACGGTCAGTGACATGGCACCAATCAGGCGTCCATTTTCCAGGACGCCCAGCCGGTAGATCTGTTCTCCAAGCTCACGGCTAAGCTCCCCCCATTCATAGGACTGCAAAAAATGCTCGTGGGGTTGGCTCTGCAGAAAAGTATTCCATTGCTCTCGATCGTGAATTTCCTGGATTGTGATACTCATGTGAGACTACAACGTTTCTAAGTACTCACTTCTCAGCAAACTATAGACGCGAACATCGTGGTACTTACCGAAGCGTAGGATCAGCTCGCGCAAGGTTCCTTCATGCTTGAAGCCAGCCTTCTCGTCAGCACGCCAGCCACCAATATTCTCTTCCATATCCTGAGTTTGAATACGATTGAGATTCAGCTCTAAAAATCCATAGCGCAGCATCAGCCTGGTTGCTTCCGTCCCGAAACCTTTGCCGTGCAAATTGCGATCACCGATAATAACATAGAATTCAGCACTTTGATTCAAGACATTGATATCTTTGAGACCAACCAGCCCGACCAGGCGATTGTCCTCTTTCAGTGCCACACCAAATAAAATATGTCGTGTATCTTTATAAAGATTATCCAGTCTTTCTTTACCACGTGCATCACTGGTAGGATAGACTGAAAAATAGCGACGAATCTCTTCATCATTCATCCACGTCGAGTAGAGATGATTGTCCTGAGTTGGCTCTAGAGGCCGTAAATACAGGCGATCCCCAACAATAAAGGGATTCTGTAAATTTGAAGTATCCTGGGTCATATTCTACGTTTCCCTTCTTCCAAGTTCTTAGTAGTAGTCCCCGCATGATTCCATGGGAAGTATAGCATAGGGGGTAGAGCGAGGCAATTTTACAACCCGATTCGTAGGTCATTTGTTTATACGATCAACATCAAAATGCAACCGTAGGTGCGAGGCTCAGCCCTCGCTTGCCGCCCTCCACAGAGCCGGCGGCCCGGTATCCTCGCCGCTCCATCGCTTTATCGCCGACACCTCGGCCCACGCAGTGCCCAAAAGCGAAACATGCTTTTGGGCACTGCGTGGGGGAAGGGGTTATGCAACAAGGTACATCAGCGCTGGGATACCGGGCCTCACTACCGGTGAGGCAAGCGAGGGCTGAGCCTCGCACCTATGGTTGCAAATGCGTTTTTTTCTTTTCTTGTTGCTTTTATCATTCGTTTTTTGGGACATAAGCGTATGGCCACGTGATCTTTAATTGTCACGTGGCCATACGCTTATGTTCACCAATATTGATCGCGAGCTAGCTCAGTGCGAATACAAGGACCTTAGATTACCGCCATGGTATGGACATGAACCTCTGACACCACCGGAATGCGAGAAGGTCATGTCCTGGCATTCCTCTACATAGCCGGCCGTTTTGGTCCAGAAATCTCCTACACAGGTAAAGTAGACCCCGCTACATTGTTATACATACTCACACCAACTTTCACAATCATCATTATTATATAAACACATGCATTGATTCAGACGTGCAATCGTTGAAATAGTAACAATACATGTGTAGATTTTTATAAGAAACGTTATATATAATAGCAATCATTCTTTGATTGATCGATACGCTTTGATATTAGGTGATCTTATGTGGTATGGGATTATTTTATATGAATAAGATTTTAACAGCACCTTACGTTGAACAGAAGACACACTGGCCTCAAACAGGACACCATATTCTGGCTCAATATGATGAGGAATCGATTATTGTCTACCAGGCTTATAATCGTTCCATCGGACATTTTGCCGCCCGGCATGGCTATTTTGGGGGTAGCCATTTTTCATTTGAGCGCATGAGTTGGATAAAAACCAATTTTCTATGGATGATGTATCGCAACGGATGGAGCCAGAAAGAGAACCAGGAGGTGACGCTGGCGATCCGTTTGCGGCGCTCGGCCTTCGATAGCCTGCTGGCGGCCGCTGTCCCTTCGAGCTATCGGGCCGACGTTTTCCCTTCACAGGAAGATTGGAAGAAAGCGGTGGCTAGCTCAGAGGTGCGCTTGCAATGGGACCCCGATCATTCTCCCACCGGACACAAACAGGAGCGGCGCGCCCTGCAACTGGGTTTGCGTGGCTCTACGTTACAGAGCTATGCGCGAGATTGGATTCTGGAGATCGAAGATATCTCAGACTTTGTAGCTGAGCAGCGTCCATATGCCCGGACAAACAACGATGCGCGACTGCTCACGCCACGTGAGGAGGTCTACCTTAACAACAATCTTCGGCAGACGTACCCCTCCCGGTGAAGGATCAGCACGTCAAGAATCATACTCTTATTGCCATAAAAATATGATTTTTTGATTAAAGCGTCTTCCCGCCCATGTTATTGGACAGGAAGACGCTTTAATCCCTATTGTGGAATGACCTCAATGCCACAGATCTTGGCATTGTTGATGACCGAAGTAAACTGGATCGTGACTGTGCCACTGCCATCGGCTTTGGTCGTGAACTGCTTGACGATGGCTTTGTTCTCTCCTCCGGCAGCAGCAAAGATGTCAAAATTGCTCATGACTTGGGTACCGTTGATACTGACGTTGAAGGAGCGCTGTCCAGCCGAGGTGAAGTAGACCTCCGCGAAGTGCAGACGCACGGTGTAGGCGGCATTGGCCGTCAGATGGGGAATGGTATAGGTAAAGTTGCCATAGCGCTCCGTCTGATAGATCGCCTGGGGGGCAGGATTGGTCACAGCGCTGGTATCGATGATATTGGTGCTTGAGACGGTGGTGCCACCGCTAGCACCGACATCGGTGCCAAAGCTACCAACAGTATTACCACCGGTATTGATAGCCACCGCTCCCGATGTATTGGCAGTGACCTCAATACCATCAATCTTGGCGTTATTGACGACCGAGGTGAACTGGATTGTGACAGTACCACTGCCATCAGCTTTGGTATTGAACTGTTCGATAATGGCTTTGTTCTCTCCTCCGGCAGCAGCAAAGATGTCAAAATTGCTCATGACCTGGGTACCGTTGATACTGACGTTGAAGGAGCGCTGTCCGGCCGAGGTGAAGTAGACCTCCGCGAAGTGCAGACGCACGGTGTAGGCGGCATTGGCCGTCAGATGGGGAATGGTATAGGTAAAGTTGCCATAGCGCTCCGTCTGATAGACCGCCTGGGGAGCAGGATTAGTCACCGCACTGGTATCGATGGTATTAGTGCTCGAGACGGTGGTGCCACCGCTGCCATCTGTATCAGCGACAAAGCCGCCAACGGCACCGCCACCAGCATTGATTGCGATCGATTGACCTGGCGTTGGTGTTGGAGTCGGAGTCGGCGTAGTTGAGGGGGTTGGCGTTGGCGTTGGCGTAGTTGAAGGTGTTGGGGTCGGCGTGGGAGAACCGGCTGGAGTGACCTCAATACCATCAATCTTGGCATTGTTAATGATCGACGAGAACTGCAGTTGAATCGTGCCACTGGCATCCGCACTGGCACTAAACTGCTTAACGATGGCTTTATTGGCCCCCCCTGCCGAGGCAAAGATATCGAAATTGCTGATAACCTGAGAACCATTGATGCTGACGTTAAAGGTACGCTGCCCGGCCGAGGTGAAGTAGAACTCTGAGAAGTGTAGACGCACGTTATAGGCGGCATTGGCCTTCAGGTTAGCAACATTGTAGGTGAAATTGCCATAGCGTTCCGTCTGATAGACCGCCTGAGGAGCAGGATTGGTCACCGCACTGGTATCGATGGCATTGGTTGTTGAGCCCGTCTGACCGCCACTATAGTCTCCATCAGCGTAGAAGCCACTGGTCGCGCTGCCACCGGCGTTGATATTAATCGCGCCATTGGCATCAGGAGTAAGAGGGGGTGGCGGCGGTGCCAGGGAGAGGAGATGGTCTTTAATGCCCTGTCCAAAAGCGGTGGGAGTACCATCGTAGTTGGTAATCAAGGAAGGGAAACCGCCACAATCATAAGGATTCCAGGCCCAGCCCAGATAGCCCACACCATGCTGATCATCCCAGTTCATGGCTGAAGTGACAAAACCGGAGGCACAGTCATTCTCCCCCAGTTCACCGGTAATCACCGGCACCTGCGCGGCAACTGGCGCAACCTGCGAATCCCAACAGCCAGTATTGTTACAACCGTTGAAGTTATAGAGGTGCCAGGAAGCGGCTAGATTGTTTTGCGGATCATTGGGTTTGTTCTGCAACCACTGGGAGAGATCGTTTGACCAGGTCAGACCACCAGCCATCAAGATGTTCGTGGCTCCCGTAGAACGCACAGCATTGACCATAGATTGCATGCCAGCGACAGCGAACCCGACATCACCACAGGGAGACTGATTGGCCCCGTAACTACCATTCAGCCAGCAACTCCAACTCGCAGGGTGAGGCTCGTTATAAAGATCAAAGATAACGGACGAGTTGTTTTTGAAGGTATTGGCAACCGAGGTCCAGAAGGCACCAGCATGATCAGCATCGGGCATGAGATCCTGCCCTGTGGATTGCTGTCCACCAGCTGCAGCCCAGTGGAGATCAAGGATGACTGCTATATTATTGGCGTTGAGCAGATTGACATAATTGATAATCTGCTGCTGGTAGTTAGAAGCTGAGGAACCTGAGGGAAGGCCATTGATGCCCAACCAGCAATCTTCATTTAAAGGAACGCGCACGGTATTGACGCCCCAACTGGCAATCGCGGCAACCGAGGCGGCATCACTTGGGCCATCAAAAACACTGCTACTATTGACACATATATACTCAGTACCAGCGCGGTCAACCCCATGTGGAACAAAGACCTGGCCGCTGCTATTAAGAATATGATTCCCTGCGATATGCAGGCCGTTAATGGGACTTGCAGCGTGGGCTACATGGCTGGGGGAACCGCTGATGAAACCGATGAATACGGTGGCGACCAATGTCAGCAGAACCATCACGCTGACCCATCTACGCCGCAACGATACGACGACATTCATGTCTGTTACTCCTTCTGTGGAAGAAAGGATGGCTGTCTATATGACATCCTTTTGTATTGACATCCTTGCAACACTTTATATTGCGGCACACCTGGCTATCTCAACACTGAAAAAGGGTGCAGTTGACCGCAGGTGCGTTGGTGTAAATCTGACCTCCTCTCCTGGTACTTGTGATACGTGCAGGCATCACGCCTTTTTGGCTCTGTGAAGCCATAAATATGCGTCGGGCGTTTCTATAATGCTTCATCACGTATCGAAGCACACCTGTTTTGATCACTGCCTACAGGCTTGCTTGAATTGCTATTCGTAACCGATTACGCAATTCAATTATAAAATGTATCAGGTTGTCTCAAAAACGCTCCGTAATCGTTTACGGAAAAAGCATACCAGGAGAAAAACGCTCTTGTCAATGGATTGAGGATGCCTTGAATAAAAAGTGAATAACCATTTTAAGCCCGAAAGAAGAACACATTGATGAAAATGCGTTCTTCATACATTCGAGCAATCATTTTTAGTAACTACTCAGTACCTTGAGAAAAGCTGGACAAAGCTGATAAACTAAGAGCATGACAGAAGAAGAAGTGAGAAATCTTCAGAAAGCCTACCGAGAGCTCAAAGAGCAAGCAGAGGCATTCAAAGAGCAAGCAGAGCAGAAAGATCGCAGGATCGAAGAGCTCGAAGGATTGCTCATAGGTGCCTTGTTGCGCATTGAAGAGCTTGAACGGCGATTGGGAAAAGATAGTCATAATAGTAGTAAACCTCCTTCCAGTGATGGATTGGGTCGCAAACCTGGCAAACAGCGGCGCAAAAGCGGCAAGACTTCCGGTGGACAAGCCGGTCACCACGGTCATACCCTGATGCAAGCATTGACTCCTGATAGCGTCGTGCTTCATCGTCCAACGCACTGTGAAGCATGTCAGTACCCTCTTGAGCAGGAGGCAGCTATCACCAACGAACGCCGTCAAGTCCACGATCTGCCCACGTGGCGTTTGCTGGTCGAGGAGCATTGCCGACAAGCAATCTGCTGCCCCTATTGCCAGCATGTGACGCAGGCGTCTTTTCCGGCAGGCGTCGATGCTGCTGTCCAGTATGGCCCGCAGGTCCAAGCCTTGGCGGTCTATCTTTCCCACTTTCAACTGGTGCCACTGCAACGCACCTGTGAAGCTCTTGCTGATCTGTGCGGGTGTCAGTTGTCCGAAGGCACGCTGGTCCGTTGGATTGCTCAGGCAGCCAAGACCCTTGAGTCGAGCATCGAGCGGATCAAAACCTTACTGCTGGCCAGCCCCTTGCAACATGCTGACGAAACGGGGATGCGTGTCAAAGGCATCTTGCATTGGATGCATCTCAATGCGACTCCCTGGCTCACCCTGTACTCCTGGCATCGCAAACGAGGGCATCAGGCTCTGGAGCAGATTGGGATCTGGCCACACTATCAGGGCCGCTCCATGCATGATCGCTGGTCCAGCTATGATCGCTACCTCTGTACCCATAGCCTCTGCGGAGCCCACCTGCTACGCGACTGCCTGTATGTCGCCGAACAGGAGAAGCAGCCTTGGGGACAAGCCATGTTCGATCTGTTGCTGGCGATGAAGCAAGCCGCTGATCGCTGGCGCCTCCAAGGAGCGAGCGCCGTCCCCACCCCCGAACGGGAGCAGTGGCTTGCCCAGTATTTTGCCATTCTGGCCGCTGGCTTTGCCACGCATGCCGCTCAAGCCCCTCCCCCAGGAAGTCTGCAGCCCAAACGACAAGGACGCAAAAAACAGGAAGCCTCCAAGAATCTGCTCGATGCGCTCTTAAAGCGAGCTGATCAAGTGTTGGGTTTTCTGGAGGACCTGTCTGTGCCTTTTACCAACAATCTCGCCGAACGAGATTTACGCATGGTGAAAGTGCAGCAAAAGATTTCCGGAACCTTCCGCAGTGACGATGGAGCTACGGCTTTTTGCATCATTCGCAGCTATCTTTCAACCATGCGCAAGCAGGGGCGCTCAATGCTTGCTGCCATTGCTGCGGTTTTTGCTGGTTCTCCTTTCCCCATTGCATGGGCTACTGAGTAGTTACCATTTTTAGTAATTTGCTGGGAGATTAACTACTACGCAGTAGAAATTGCAGTTGTGTAGTGCTCCAAACGTACATACCATAGCCAACCGCTACGGCCAGCACGAGCAAGAGTGGTAGCACGATAAATGGTGGCAACCACCAGAGCAAAAACAGCAGGGCCGCGAGAAAGAGCAGGCTCACATTCAATAAGACCAGACGTCGAGGCGTAAAGGGACCTTCTTCTAGCATCATAGCCTCCGTCTTTCCTTCCACAGATTTGTTCAGCTCCAGGTCCCAACATCCTCCCCAGACCATTAGACAGGTACAGGGGATAATTATGCCGCTAATAGTAGGTAAAATCCAGATCAGTTGCATAGGCGCCAACCGGTTCCAGAAAGCCAGTAGACATCCCATCAGCAGGCCTTCAGTGAGTATGGGCCAGAGGCAGAGCTGGAGCCTGGACCACAATAGTTGCCGGAACGAAAAAGGGGCCACCAGGTAAAGGGCAAAGCGATTGGCCTCGCCACCGATAACGGCAGGCCCCGTTTCTAGAATATGTCCACAGGCGAGGGTGGCGGCATAAGCTGCAATCAAAACCTGGTCACTCATGCCAAAGCGCTGACCAAGCATATGTACCACCGGGAAGAGAGCCAATAATCCCCAGATCAGCAGCAAGCGCAGCCAGAAGAGCCAGTTGCGGCTCTGATTGAGCAGGCTGCGTACCATTAAACCTCCCGTTAGCGTGCGCCGGCGCGCAAACACACGAACCAGTAAGAGGCTCCCTGGCAAGGTAAATGTGCTCCGCCCACGGTCTTTGCTCTGCACGAGCGAGAAGCTGGCCGCATATAAGCGCCCCAGCCACTCAGCACCAGGGCCCAGAGCGATACCTATAATGATAAAGAAGAGGAGCAGCACCAGTTCGGGCCGCACCAGCATTACCCACTCCTGCCCCTGCTGGCCCAACCAGGAATAACACAGCATTCCAACCAGGGTTGCGACCAACAGAATGATCACGACCAACGTGCGCCCCAGGTATTGCCGGGGCGCCAATACGTAGCGCAGCAGCAATAAGGTACCAATCAATGAAACAAGCACAGCTAGCCCAACTCCTCCCTCTAGCAACGCTAACCAGCTACAGCCCTGCCAACCAAGTTGGGAGATCAATACATAACCCAGGACCACTAGCTGCAACAGGGACCATAACCAGAGATGTTTGAGGAAGAAA
The DNA here is from genome assembly GCF_003967555.1 of Dictyobacter kobayashii. Lineage (GTDB taxonomy): Bacteria > Chloroflexota > Ktedonobacteria > Ktedonobacterales > Ktedonobacteraceae > Dictyobacter > Dictyobacter kobayashii. The sequence continues at coordinate 3,120,056 of NZ_BIFS01000001.1, read as the reverse complement.
CTGCCATAAAGGGTACGGAAGCGCGTAGCAAATGAGATCGGTAGGGTAAATTGCAATTCGAGCTCATCGCTGCGCAAGCTGCCGGGTACGCTCAGAATAGTAAAAAATGCCATGCCGACCCAGGTGGAGAGGCAAAACAACCAGAGTCCTTGCGCGGTCATGACCGTGCCTGACTGTTGCCAGTGAGCAAGCTGGGTACGCAATTGTATGGCCCCCATAGTCCCAGAACAATACTGGCACTGAGCGAAATGCCAACCGCAACCTGGATACGCACATCCTGACGAGCCGCATTGCGCGCTGATAGCAGTTGGGCACGCCAGATACTCAATGGTATACTCATGCCGTCACCTCGGCTTTCTGTTCCTGTATCAGTTGCAAAAAGACGGTTTCGAGGTCCGCAGCCCCAGCCCCAGCCAGCTGGCGTAGCTCGGAGGTGCTTCCTTCTGCCAGGAGCCGCCCTCGGTGAAAGATGCCAACCCGGTCGCATACTGCTTCAGCGGTGGCCAGGTCGTGGGTTGAGAGCAGGATAGTGGTTCCACCTGCCGCCAGTTGCAGTAATAGATCTTTGATATAGCGAGCGCTGCGTGGATCTAAGCCATTGAGTGGCTCATCCAATATCAAGATACGCGGCTCATGCAACAGGGCAGCGGCCAGCGCTAGCTTGCGCTTCATACCAAAGGAATATGAACCACAGAGCTGACCTGCCTGATCACTTAATGCCAGCATTTCCAGCAAATGCGTAATCCTGCGCTCCGCCAGTTCTTCAGACAGTCCACGTATCTGGGCCAGGAACTGTAGAAACTCACGCCCTGTCAGACGCTCATAGAGTAAAGCCCGATCAGCCACATAGCCAATCAATGCCCTGGCAGCCACGGGATCTTGCCAGACATTATATTCTCCCATCCAGACCTGGCCAGAGCTAGGTTCTAACAGGCCCACCAGCATCTTAATGGTGGTTGTTTTGCCCGCGCCATTGGAACCCAGAAAACCATAGATTTCACCCTCTTGTATCGTCATCTGTACATGGTCGACTGCGACAAAATCAGCAAAGGTACGTGTCAAACCCTGCAAACGAATAGCGGACTTCTGGAGAGGCAAGGCGCTCTTTTGCGTCTTGCCAGCTAGCCCTGGAGCGGTAGGTGCTGGCGAGCTTTTCTGAACAGGAGCAAATTCTAGCTCTGCCGGCTCCTCGGCCGTGCCAGTTGCTCGCAGCAGCGCTATCTGCGCCAGAAAGGTATCGCGCTGGTCAACATTAAACAGCAGGTTACTGACCTGGTATTCTTTTCTTCCCAGCTTCAGTGGTAAGGGATGGATACAGCGTAACAATAACTGCCCCTGGTCCGAAAAGCAGGCAGTGATGCGCTGCTTTCCGGCGTCGTAACGGGCACTGACAGGCTGTGCCGTAGCTTGCATGTCGCGTACCGGCTGGATATCCAGGATCGCGCTATATGGTATCTGGACGTTCAGGCTACTGCCATAGCGTAGCTGAAGTGCCGTCTTTGTCAGCTGATGTCTGGTGAATAAGACCGCCAACATCATCTTCATGATGAACAGGCAGAGGGCCAGGTGCGATAGGTTGATTGCCAGGCTGAGCCACAGATTGTGGCTTAAGAGGGTCACCAGTAATGCGACCCCACCACTCTCCGCTAAAAACAAAAAGCCTAGCGAACAGACAATGGTCAGGTAGGTTGTGCGGCGGGCAGTATATGAAAAAGATTGAGATACGTCATCCATGCGTATGTCCTTCCAGGCGGTTAAGCCTCTATAATCGTCGATTGGTAAGTCGACTGTGGTTGTGTTAGCTCTACAAAGAAGCGGCGTAGCGCTGGAGATAAGGTTGCATTCATCAACTCGCCAAACACATCGGCAAAAGGCATCTCCAGCGCCGGCACTTGTTGCGCGAGCTCGTGAAGTTGCTGCATAAGTGCCGTGAAATCCATATCCTGTCGGCATTCCTCTACCAGCTGGCTAATTTCGACTGCGTCCTCAGGTAAGCTTTCCAGGGCGAGCACCCGATTATAAAAAGGCAGCAGGTATTCAAGCATCTTATCCTGTCCAGCCAGCTGATTAACTATATTCTGTACCTGTACATTAAACTCCGCTGGCCAATGAAAATCTTTAATGGCGGCCCAGATGTTGGCCTCAAATTGCAAAGCCTCGGGACTGATCTGTGCTACACGCTCCCCCAGGATCTCTTTGACCCAGGCTACAGTGGCTGCGCTAGCAGGCTGCTCTATATCCAGTGCGGTATCTTCAACCAATAGAGCCTGGATGCGTTGCCGGCGTTGCTCCAACACTCCGATCTGGACCGCCAACTCTTGATCTAAAGCCTGCAATATCTCGCGTAACGGATGCTCTCGTGTTGGCTCGCCCAGAACAGACTTGATCGTCTTAAGGGGCAAGCCAAAGGACTGTAACTGGCGAATCTGCTGCAGGCGCATGAGATCCTGAGAACTATACAGCCGATAGCCTGACTCAGTTCGTTCAGGTTCCTGCAATAAGGCGATTTTATGATAGTGACGGATCGTTTTTGTGCTTACACCCAGTAACTGCGCAACTTCCCCTATACGCAATAGCTTCCTCATAAATACCTCCATGCTTGTACAGGTATACTATACAACCTTCCCCTTAGGACAAGGTCAAGCTCTGCTTTTATGCTTTTAAATCGTTTTATTTTATCGGCTGCTTGGCAATATATACAAAAATATCGTTATATAAATGATTAAAGACAAGAAATATAACAATAGATTTTTTTACGTGCTAGCAAACCTTGTAATATATATACAAATATGTTATACAAATACATGTATCTATTTTTATATCATCCAATACCCATATATGGATAATTTTTTATTTCAATTCTCTATAAAATTCTTTACACATAATTACGCAATAAAGGGGCAAAGCCAGCCCAGCAGCAGCCACGCAGGCACCGGGCGAACCACTTTTCTGACGCAGCGCAGCGAAGTAGCAGCTGATCATCTGCAGATCAGTAAACCAGGACATTCCTCATCTATAGAAAAGGCAGCGCCTGACTTCAACATGCCTTTATATAATGAGCTGTCATAGTGTTGTTCTGTCTACTGCAAGTCAATGTTCACAATAATCGCACCAGGAGGAGTCCATTATGCAACTTCCGCTGACCGCTAAAGTCAAAGCAACTGGTCTGCGCACCAACTGCCTTGCTTACCCTGAAGTGCTGGCCCAATCCATCGCACTGATCTCGCCCACCATGACCGCCGTCCTTATTATCCCCTTAACCTTTGCTTCAGCTGGTCCAGGTGCCTGGCTGGCCTATCTATTTGCAACTGTTATGCTGTTATTTGTAGTCTTCAATCTAAACCAGTTTGCACGCCGCTCCACCTCCCCGGGATCTATGTACGCTTATATAGGTCGAGGTCTGGGGGCACGCGGTGGTGTGCTATCAGGCTGGGCACTACTCTGGGCCTATCTTTTTATTGGGATTGCCGGAATGAATGGCTTCGCGATTTTCTGTGACCAACTATTATCGGCACTAGGATTTGGCGGCCATATCCCACCGATCTGCTTTTTCTTACTCAGCGGTCTGATCTGTTGGAGTCTGGCCTACAAAGATATTCGCGTCTCAGCCATCCTGACCTTAATTCTAGAAGGGCTCTCGGTCCTATTTATCCTGGCCCTGGCGGGAGTGGTTCTCTTTGGGCATGGCTTCACTGTTGATACAGCTCAGACGACCCTCAAAGGGGTAACAGCTCCAGGAATGAGCCTGGCCGTGGTCGCCTGCATCTTTAGCCTGGTGGGCTTTGAAAGTGCTACCGCGCTTGGAGGAGAGGCCAAAAACCCACTGCGTAACATCCCCGTGCTGTGATCTGGAGCCTGATCCTGACTGGCCTCTTCTTTGTGCTCATGAGCTATGTTGAGGTATCAGGGGTACGCGGCTATAAGACGACCCTGGATCAGATTGCGGCGCCGCTTAATGTACTGTCCGATGTCTATAACGTAAGTTTCTTTAAGATCCCGCTCTCTATCGGCGCTATTATCAGCTTCTTCTCGCTCTCGCTTTCCTGCTTGAATGCCGGTGCTCGCATCCTCTTTCCCATGGCACGCCACTCAGTTTTTCCAGCCGCCATTGGCAGGGCGCATAGCAAAAATCAGACACCGCATGTGGCCATTAGCGTTTACATTATCGTCATGGTCCTGGTCCCAATCGGATTTTCACTCTTCACCGATACTTTGACGGCCTTCAATGATGCCGGTACACTGGCTGCTTTTGCCTTCCTCTTCGCCTATTTCTTGATCTCGATCGCTGCACCTGTCTATCTACGCCGCATCGATCAACTCAAACCAGGTCATATCGTGCTAGCTGTACTGGCCGTCCTCTGTTTGTTCGTCCCGACCGTGGGCAGCGTCTATCCGGTACCGCCATATCCAGTCAATCTCTTCCCGTATATCTTTATCGCGTACATGGTCATCGGCGGCCTCTGGCTCTTTGTTGTCAGTCGCCGTATCCCCAATGTATTGCCAGAAATCGAAGCCGACCTGGAGGCGGTGCTCCAACATGCGCCACTGCATGAAGAGACAGAGATGGCAATAAGTGAAGGCGTGGTTATTGATTAGACGATACTACAAGGGAAGGAGCATAAAATCTTGCCAGCACAGCAGAAAGACATCCACATGATTGGCTCAGTAGTTAATCTGTGGCGTTATCCGATTAAATCAATGATGGGTGAGGAATTGAATGCGGTTGAACTGGTTGAGGGTAGTTTACTTGGTGACCGCCGCTATGCCCTGCGCGACACTGAAACAGGAAAAATTGCCAGTGCCAAGAATCCACGTAAGTGGCCGGGACTGTTTGATTTTCGAGCTACTTTTCTGGAGCCACCACATATCAATGGCGACTTACCAGCAATACGTGTAACCTTGCCCAATGGGCAGAGTATCACGACAGAGCAAGCTCAGTTTAATGATGTCGTTTCACAAACCCTGGGAAGACGCATTGAACTGGCCAGTACTGGCATTCAGGCACCTGCCCTTGAAGAATACTGGCCCACTGTGGATGGCCTGACGTATAACGATACAGTGACAGATGAAGCAATGCCCGAACAGACATTCTTCGACCTGGCTCCCATTTATCTTCTGACCACAGCTACCCTGGATCGTTTCCATGAATTCTATCCACAGGGTCGCTTCGAGGCCAGGCGCTTCCGGCCCAATATCGTTATCCAGCCAACTTCGGACACCAGCGACTTTGTTGAAAACGCCTGGGTAGGTCAGACGCTCGCGATTGGGCCAGAAGTACGATTACGCATCACGGACCCATGTCCGCGCTGCGTCATGACCACCTTGCCGCAAGGAGACTTGCCACAGGATCTCGGCATTCTACGCACTATAGTCAAACACAACAATGCGCATGTCGGTGTCTATGCGACCCTCATCCAACCGGGCACCGTCCATCGTGGCGACTCCATTAGCATCCTACCATAAACCATTTGTAGGTAGCAGATTAGTGCTTGAACCTTTGACACGACCATCTGCTACCTGCTACTCCCAACGAGACAAGTTCTTCAACGGCTCCTACATGTATGGGCTTCCCACAATCATTTATCTAATTCTATTAATATGGCATCCATGACTTACTGCCCTTAATATTAGATTTAGCTTAGAGATATAAATACTATCTTGTTTACGATTGATTTTTCACTTCATTCATTTTTATAATTACTAATGTAATATATCTCTTTACGGATGCTAAATTACTAATACTCTTTTTATCATCCGGAGACAACGGTAATGAGAAGTTCATTCGTTTTATTGACCTGCAGCATATCCGTACTCGTTGTATCCATACGCTCCTGGCAAAAATGGGAAAAAAACAGACAACAAGCATGGTTAATAACTGCCATTGGGCAACTCCTGATTGCTGCTGATCTGCTTATTATGTTTGCAGCAATGTATACTCACGGTGATAAAAGAAGGTTACTATCTTTGTAAGCTGGATAATTTTTAGTTAACTAAGAGTGATAAAGATGCATAAAAAGACCAGAAACATTTTATACAGCCTGGCAGGATTATTGGTTCTGATTGCCATAGTGCTGACGATACTTATACTTTCCCAGGCGACGCCTCAATTCAATAGCTCATTAGGCTGGATTGCCGCGATCCTGGCCCTTGTGGGAGTGGTCATTTCTTTTTATACACAGTTACGTTTCGGGTTAGCCCAAAAGAAGCAAAGGGAGATATAATAACAAATCCTCTTTTATTTGCTCATACGTGTAACATATATATTCATTTATGCACAATTACTAATTTTATGATAAGAAGAGGATTGTGAGCATATGCCAAAGTTTACATTGAAATATGTGCTTATGACGATAGCCGCAATTATTGTTGGGCTACTGGTGAGCATATATATTATAGGTTTGCCATTACAGCAGGCTATTAATGAGGCAGGCATTGCTGCCATTGCTTTCCTTGGTGGACCATTTGCCAGTAATTATGTCCTTGCCCGTGACAAAAAAAATCAAGAGAGCGAGCAAGGAAAAGGTGAAAGCAATTTTTTCAGGCGATAAGAGAGCGGAAGGACAACACAACGGCTCCGGGCGCGCCTGGAGCCGTTGTGTTGTCTCATATATCTTTTCAGTTTTAGAGGGGATTGTTGGGGGAACGGAAGTCTTGAGGCCGGCTGGGATAGCGGGGAGAGCCAATGCCGGGTCCCAGTTCGTGTTCAGCGACGGTGAGTCGATTAGCTTTGCGCTCCAGAGCCAGGCTGATAATATCGGCACAACTGTCCATATCGATGATACCGGTGTTAAGGACCAGGTCATAGAGATGGGGCTCACTGCTATTGACGTGATAATAATTCTGCAGATAACGTTCGCGATGGCGATCCTTTTGTAAGATACGATTGCGCGCTGCATCTCGGTCCAGGTTTTCGCGCTGCACTACATATGTGATGCGCTTCTCAAGGGGAGCAACAATGCGGACATGCAAAACATCGCGCTGGCGTTCCAGGATTTTCTGAGCTCCCCGACCGACAATAACGACATGACCTTCACGGGCTACCGCCTCTACCACACTCACAAGTGCCTGGTGATATCCTTCCTCAGTGGTGGCCTGACCGCTTGTCGCATCCACCAGCAAAGCTGGATCAACCGCGCGCATACTGGAGAGAATGCGTGCCATCACGCTCTGCGAATACTCATCCTGTAGTTCAACTTCATGCTCGCTAACACCTAACGTCTGTGCAATACGAACCACAAAGTCATGATCAATCAATTGCCATTGTAATTTTGCCGCCAGGCGACGAGCAATCTCGCCACCGCCACTCCCATACTCACGAGAGATAGTGACGGCACGCATCTGTGCTCTCAAGGTCTGTTGACTATCCATGTAAACATTCCTCCCATCATTTACGCATCATCGCGCATACTATTGTAAATGCTTCTGTTTCTATCACGGATGAGCCACCACACGGAAAGACATTTAGGATTGAGGCGGAATGTTTTACTGCATGTCGTTGATTAACTGAGGAACCGTTACCAGGGTAAAACCCTGCTGCTGCAGCCCTGCAATAATCTGTGGCAAAGCGGCAACGGTCTGGCTGCGATCGCCACCTCCATCGTGCATCAATATAATGTCGCCATTGCTGGCATGATCCAGAACGGCATGCACAATCGCACTGGTACCAGGTCGGGTCCAATCCTGGGTATCGATATTCCACAATACTGGCGTTAGATGGAGTTGTTGCGCCTGCTGCTTGACTGTTGTATTAATCGCCCCATAGGGAGGTCGAAAGAGCGTCGGCGTTACGCCGGTATCACTCTGGATAATATTATTTGTATCGATCAATTCTTTTTGGATCTCTGCATCCGAAGCCTTGGTCAGGTCTGGATGTGTCCAGGTATGGTTACCCACGATATTACCCTGAGCATGCTCTTGAGCTACCATGTCGGGATAATCACGCGCATTCTCGCCAACGCAGAAGAAGGTCGCATGGACATGGTATTGCTGTAGAGTACTCAATACCGGGCCCGTAAAAACAGGATTAGGACCATCATCAAAAGTTAAAGCGATCTCAGGCCTGGTGGTGCTACCCTGGAAGACCACACTCTGTACCACATTAGGTGCCGGAGTAGCAAGCTGGTCATTGATCACTTTAGAAGCCACAGTTGGTATGGCAGTTGGAGTTACTGATAGTACTACTGGATGCGCTTCACTGGCATAGGCAACAACGACTGAACCCCAGGTAGCCAGGCAAGCAATTAAAATGCCAAGCAATAAAAAAATCTGTAACTACTCAGTACCTTGAGAAAAGCTGGACAAAGCTGATAAACTAAGAGCATGACAGAAGAAGAAGTGAGAAATCTTCAGAAAGCCTACCGAGAGCTCAAAGAGCAAGCAGAGGCATTCAAAGAGCAAGCAGAGCAGAAAGATCGCAGGATCGAAGAGCTCGAAGGATTGCTCATAGGTGCCTTGTTGCGCATTGAAGAGCTTGAACGGCGATTGGGAAAAGATAGTCATAATAGTAGTAAACCTCCTTCCAGTGATGGATTGGGTCGCAAACCTGGCAAACAGCGGCGCAAAAGCGGCAAGACTTCCGGTGGACAAGCCGGTCACCACGGTCATACCCTGATGCAAGCATTGACTCCTGATAGCGTCGTGCTTCATCGTCCAACGCACTGTGAAGCATGTCAGTACCCTCTTGAGCAGGAGGCAGCTATCACCAACGAACGCCGTCAAGTCCACGATCTGCCCACGTGGCGTTTGCTGGTCGAGGAGCATTGCCGACAAGCAATCTGCTGCCCCTATTGCCAGCATGTGACGCAGGCGTCTTTTCCGGCAGGCGTCGATGCTGCTGTCCAGTATGGCCCGCAGGTCCAAGCCTTGGCGGTCTATCTTTCCCACTTTCAACTGGTGCCACTGCAACGCACCTGTGAAGCTCTTGCTGATCTGTGCGGGTGTCAGTTGTCCGAAGGCACGCTGGTCCGTTGGATTGCTCAGGCAGCCAAGACCCTTGAGTCGAGCATCGAGCGGATCAAAACCTTACTGCTGGCCAGCCCCTTGCAACATGCTGACGAAACGGGGATGCGTGTCAAAGGCATCTTGCATTGGATGCATCTCAATGCGACTCCCTGGCTCACCCTGTACTCCTGGCATCGCAAACGAGGGCATCAGGCTCTGGAGCAGATTGGGATCTGGCCACACTATCAGGGCCGCTCCATGCATGATCGCTGGTCCAGCTATGATCGCTACCTCTGTACCCATAGCCTCTGCGGAGCCCACCTGCTACGCGACTGCCTGTATGTCGCCGAACAGGAGAAGCAGCCTTGGGGACAAGCCATGTTCGATCTGTTGCTGGCGATGAAGCAAGCCGCTGATCGCTGGCGCCTCCAAGGAGCGAGCGCCGTCCCCACCCCCGAACGGGAGCAGTGGCTTGCCCAGTATTTTGCCATTCTGGCCGCTGGCTTTGCCACGCATGCCGCTCAAGCCCCTCCCCAGGAAGTCTGCAGCCCAAACGACAAGGACGCAAAAAACAGGAAGCCTCCAAGAATCTGCTCGATGCGCTCTTAAAGCGAGCTGATCAAGTGTTGGGTTTTCTGGAGGACCTGTCTGTGCCTTTTACCAACAATCTCGCCGAACGAGATTTACGCATGGTGAAAGTGCAGCAAAAGATTTCCGGAACCTTCCGCAGTGACGATGGAGCTACGGCTTTTTGCATCATTCGCAGCTATCTTTCAACCATGCGCAAGCAGGGGCGCTCAATGCTTGCTGCCATTGCTGCGGTTTTTGCTGGTTCTCCTTTCCCCATTGCATGGGCTACTGAGTAGTTACAAAAATCTTTTTCATAGTCGCCCCTAAATCCTTTTAAGTTATCTTATAAACTTTTATATAATTGCTGACCGTATTCATATACATATATATGCCTGTGCTTGTATCGTTATAGAAAGTTTACAGCGAAAAAGGCTGAGCTCAAATGATATTGATCACTATCAAAGGATGAACTTTTTCACTAATCTTTGCCCGATACCTATTGAAGTGAATTTTTTTCCAGCTTGACAAAAGCATTGACGTATCCTATTCTTTATTGTACGAGAAACCCATTCACATCTGAATAGATTCTTCTCTGTTGTATAGAGCTATGGAACTATGTACAACTTCTCACCCTGGCTAAATAATTACCCACATTGATGTCTCGAAGAAGAACTTCATGAGAGGGGGTCTGCGTATGACAGACCAATTTGGAACAGTCACAGATCGCCTGGCCGATGTGATCCGGGTGATTACGTTCTCTCGTCAAACGGGGACGTTAATAGCAGAACGTAGTGGGCAACAGGGCCAAGAGAAAGTTTCAGTGCGCTTCCTAAGAGGGAAAATCATTGAGACGCAGGCGACACCTACATATCAGGGTGCAGATATATTGACGTGGTTACACAACTGGGGTCTTGTCGCTTTAAATTCGAACATGCCTCGGAGCAGAATGCCGCCACCTCTCATTCAAACACATCTACACCTGTAGCAGAACCAGCAGCAGCACCACCACCCCAACCTCCAATTGCCCACCCACCAGCAATCACACATCAACATACCGATCCACTGCGCCGCCTGCCACAACCACACCCGATCACCAATCCCGGTTTTCCACTCTCGTCCGGTACTTCAAAGCAGCAAACAGATCCTTACCAGGCTCCCATTCCCGCGATATCGATGCAGCGCGTCCCCCAGAGGCGTTTTAGCAATAATGAAAATAGTTTAAGGCTGCTTGAACAACAACGCCTCACTCGCCAACATAGACAGGTATTTCTCTTGATTGATAATCGGCGCTCCCCTCTGGAGCTTGCCCGCCTGACATCCCGAAGGCTGGATGAGTTATATGTGATCCTCACCGATCTAGAGCGAGCAGGGCTGATTTTTCTGTAGGAAAAATATAAATAATCTTGTGTGGTGCAAAAATTGCGTTGTACGCAATTTTTGCACCACACAAGATAAAAAGTTCGTGCTAAACGGGCGCCACTCCAAACCGATTAATATCCCAGGGCAATGGTGAAGGTCTTTTTGATATCCTTCGTACCCGCGTGCTGTATCAATAAGGTCAGTTCCCAGTTTCCGGCCATGCTCAATGCTGTGCTAGTAGTACGATAATGACCTGGCGAATTCTTAACGGGCTTTAGAACCATCTTCTGCAACCCCATATCCATTTCCAGCATATTCGCACTCAAAGTAACGGTATCAGTCTCACGTAGAGGCTGACCATAGTGATCTTTCAACACAATATCGATGCTATTCTGCCCTGGCCTGGCCGGATCAATCGTTACAGTATACTTCAAGCCACTTACCGTGCCTTGATACACAGCCGCCCGGGATATGGGCGAAGCAACAATTGGAGTGGGACTCAGGCTGGTCAGGATACCAACGCTCACCAATAAGAGGATCGCCAGGACAGCCTCTACCCTCAGTAGTGTCTGGGAACTACGCTGGAGCTTGTCCGCGTCAGGTGATCCCGCCCCTGTTTGCTCATCAATGCCAACGGCATAGCTACTCATACGTGGACCTACCCGAAGCTGATAATAAATTCCCAGTCCCAACAAGATAATAAAGAGTCCAAGTTTGAGCAATAATGCCTGCCCATAACTACTGGTCCACAACTGTTCAAATGCTTTCAGCTGCACGATGGCCTCAATGATGCCTGTAATACCCAAAATGACCACACTGGCAAGGGCGATCAAAGCAAAGCGAGGAATGATGGCAGCCAGGACACGCGTACGGTCACCTGTACCAGGCTTGAAGCGATAGAGAGTGCCTGGAAAAACAAAGCCAAACATCATCAGCCCCCAACCAGAAAACCTGCTCCCAGCATATGTAATACATCTGCCGGAATCATAAACCAGAGATCTTGTCGGCTGGCTGCGTGAGAGTCTAAGGAGGTTGTAAACATAATGGCAATGCCAATCAGCAGGAGGAAACCCCATAATTCATTCAGTGGATCCTGCCGATCCGCGATAATGCGGCGACTAACAAACCAGATGAGGGAGGCAATCAGTAACAAAAAGATGCGAAAAAGCCAGATTACACCAAAGCGGCTTTTAAAGAGTACATTGGTCAGGGCTTGATTGGTAAAGATAGCCCAGGGAGCAGCTTCGCTGGCGATGCTAGACTGGTACAAGAGCAGGGCAAGCGAGCCAATGCCAATAGCTAACAAAGACCAGAAAAAGAATGTGGATGAGCGCAGCAACATCTCTTGTCTGACCTGCCTGGATTCGACTCCGGTATGCTCAACCAACCTGTACAGAGCTGGCCGCCAGACTAATAGCAGGAACAGCAAACCACCTACCAGTCCTGATAGGCCCAGGTAGTTCAGCCAGTTTATGCCAACGCTCCAAACGTTAAAATCACTGTCAGTATTAGAAACCTGAGCAGGGTCAATCGCTGTCTGCCCGGACGATACCCTCCACCAACCACAAAATTAAAGTTCCCGAACACCATATGTCCATCTTCCTGGGAAATATTATGATAAACGACTGTATAAGTTCCATCGATTAAACCCGCAAGCAGCGAAACACGTAGCGAAGCTCCATCAGAACCGACCTTACTATCATGACGATCGATCCGCTCTCCATCCTGGTCATAAACCTCTACATGACTGAACTTTGGCTCAATACGCTCTGTAAACCAGACCTGTACCGCAACCGGTGAATCACCACTGGGCAGGTGCGCATTAATGGCTGGATCACTATGTGCGTAGTGAGCGTACAAACCCATCGCGTGTGCATCACGAGGTATGCTCAAAAAGAGCACACAACAGATAACACAACAGATAAGGCTGGCTTTTTTTATCAGCATGGAGGAGGGTTGCCTTTGTGTACTCATGGGCCCTTCTTCTCATTATTTTTTCGCATGTACCAGTAATATAACACGCCCAATTGGAAAGATCCTCAAGAAACATTCAATCTGCTGCCACGCAATCGTATGAGCATAGCTACCTGACAGGTACATCCATTTTATCGTCATTGATTCCGCATGGTTGAGCCAATAGCAGCGAAGCAAGCCGCGTCGACGATGGCTTTTAAATAGTCTGGTATAGTGAAAAGAGAATTGCATATGTCAAGGAAAATTAACAGGCTATGGAAAAGACTAAGGTGAGCCACAAAAACATCTTACGTACCGGAGCAGCTTTGCTGAGTGGCATCAACCTGTTGTCAACAGCGCATATCCAGCATTCTCCCAGGGTGGCACTGCTCTGGAATAATGCCCTTTTACAGGCAATACGCACTACAAAACCTGCAGTAACCATTGCTGCCCGCGCCCTGGCCATTGTGAGTACCTGTATGTACGATGCCTGGTCCGTTTATGATCCTCAGGCCAGCAGTACCTGCTGCGACCAACCGCTACGCCGTCCTGCCAATGAGCATACACAGGCGAACAAAGAGGAAGCGATCAGCTATGCGGCTTATCGTAGTCTGAGCGATCTCTTTCCAGCACAAGAACTGCAATTTCGCACCCTCATGGCTCAATTGGGATATTCAACCCTGAATCAAGCTAGCAATATGACCACCGCTGCCGGTATCGGGAATCTCATGGCTCAACTGGTGCTGGAATTTCGTCACCAGGATGGTTCAAATCAAACAGGCAATTTTCATCCAGGTGCCTATTCAGATTACACTAATTACCAACCACTGAATACACCTGACCAGATTAAAGATCCTGATGCATGGCAGCCACTATGGGTCCAACAGGGCCCTAAGGATGTAGTGCTCCAAAAGTGTGTGACTCCCCATTGGGGTCATGTCAAACCATTCGCACTTGCGCACGGTTCCCAGTTCCGCCCCTCTGTGCCGCCCGCAACCATCTATGATCGGCGCTATAGTGTACAGGCTAACCAGGTACTCGATATTAGCGCTAATCTCACCGATAAACAAAAGACGAGTGCCGAATATTGGCAAGTGGGTCCCGCAGCCGAACAGGCACCGGGTCATTGGTTTTTGATCGCCCAATATGTAGTTCGCCGAGATATGTACAATTTAGACAATACGATCAAGCTATTTTTTATTCTGGGCAATGCTCTGCTGGATACAAGTATTGTTTGCTGGGACATCAAGCGGGCCTATAATTCGGAACGGCCGCTCACCGCCATCCATTATTTATATGCTGGACGCCCTGTGCTCGCCTGGGGTGGCCCCCATCAAGGAACAAAATTGATCAACGGGGCCGACTGGCAGCCCTACCAATCTCCTGATACCATCACAGAAGCCTCACCTGAATACTGTTCCAGCCATAGCGCTTTTAGCGCGGCCGGCGCCAACATTCTCAATTTCTGCACGCGCAGCGATTACTTCGGCGGCTCGTATACCAGACCAGCAGGAAGCTCATATATCGAACCTGGTACAACACCCACAACGGATATCACCCTTTACTGGAGAACTTTTAGCGAGGCCGCCATCGAAGCGGGCGCCTCGCGCTGCTATGGTGGCATCCATTTTGAGCAAGGCGACATCACAGGTCGCATCCTGGGCCGTGAGATAGCCATACTCGTATGGCAGCGCGCCCACAAATATATCCATCCCCACCACACCCACCAATCTCTATAGCATGTGTTAATAAATCATGCTTTCGCGCGCCTCTAACACCTACTCATCTTTGTAGGGTGTTAATAAACCACGCTTTCGAGCGCCTCTAACACCCACTCATCTTTTAGGGGATAGGTCGAAATTGTGCCAGGCACAATTTCGACCTATCCCCTAAAAGCAGTTCGGGTGCGCAGCACACGTACGCAATAAAACACACCAAAACTAATTATTGCTCTTCAGTTGCATCTTTTTTAGAGAAGCCAAGCGCATGATGCACAATATAGAGGGGGCGAGCCCGCACCTCATCATAGATACGTCCCAGGTACTCACCAATAATACCCAGAAAAATGAGCTGCACACCACCCAGAAATAACACCAGAATCAGTGTTGAAGCCTGACCCACGATAGCACCAGTAATCAAGCGCAAGAAGACTGCCACCAGAATACCCAGCAAGCTAATACCGGCCAGAATAAAACCAAAGGTGGTGGCCAGTTGCAGAGGAAGATGACTGAAACTGGTAATGGCATCCAGCGAGAAGCTAATCATTTTCTTGAGAGGATACTTGGTCGAGCCCGCATAACGCTCCTGGCGATTATATAATACAGCCTCCTGGCGAAAGCCAACCCAGGCCGACAGACCGCGCATAAAGCGATGATGTTCGCGCATCTGGATCAAAGAATCTACCACAGCCCGATCCATCAGTCGGAAATCGCCGACATTACGTGGAATATTCACCGACGTAATGCGGTCAATCAGACGATAGAAAAGCGAGGCCGTAAGCAGCTTAAATTTCGTCTCACCTACACGGGATGCACGCTGGGCATAGACTACTTCCGCACCCTCTTTCCAGCGAGCAATCAGCTCTAGAATCACTTCCGGCGGATCCTGTAAATCTGAATCGATGACGACCACAGCTTTCCCCTGTGCATAATCGAGTCCAGCTGAGATCGCGATCTGATGGCCAAAGTTACGCGAGAAATCAATGATGCGCACACGTGGATCATTCTGATGCAATTCTTGCATCACACGATAAGATTTATCTTTACTACCATCATTGATTAAAACCAGTTCAAATGGTTCATTTAGAGTCTCCATGACCTGGATTATGCGTATATAAAACTGCGGAAGGGTCTCTTCCTCATTGAAGACTGGAGCCACAATAGAATAAATGGGCTGCGCGAGAGCCCCAGGTATTCTATCTTCTTGTGGTGCAATCATCACACATTCTCCTCTTCAGGCTGTCTGTCATTCATTATCATCATGTCTTGCTCCTCTTCAGCCGGATATACAGACTGAACCGCTGCCAATTTCGGACGAAAAACCAGAGTATTCATTGTAAAGAAGTTTACCAGAGATGCTACACCTATGCCTAGTGCTGAGGCTAACAAAGCTGGAATAAATGAACGAGCCACAATAAATACAATCTGATTGAGTAAGGCAGTAAACACAATTGAGCTGTGAAATTTGAGCCAGCGCGCGAGTAAGACATATTTCGCCTGGGTGTCGGTGGCTGGCTGGCGATCGCGCCAGGTAAAAAAGAAGCTCATTATAAAGTTTACCTGGGCTGAGATTAAAAAGGCAACAATATTGGCCAGCGTCGACTCCCAGCCCTTGCTCACTAATATATCCAATAAACCCAATTGAATTATGCCTGCCAGGCCGCCCGTACACACAAAGCGAAAAGGGCGAGCAGCTCGCGAGAAGATGATCTTATCAAAACGTTGTATACGCTGTTTTAGACTTCCAGGTAACTGTACCATCCAACAGACCAACCATTTCCATTAGCTAAACCTCCGCGAGCGCCTGGTTTCAGACAGGCGCTCGCGGAGATTTAATGCGTAACCGAACAATCATAGAGCTGATTATTCATCCCTACTTCCATATTACCAGCAGGACCAGCATTCGGCCCACCAGCAGCGGTTCCTCCTGGCAAACCAGGCATACCAGCACCTGTATTTTGTTGGTTATTAGACTTCCATTGCGCGGCAGGAACTACTTTACAGCTGCTTTGGACCCAGGACATGATTTTGCCATTGTTGCCCATCATGCTACTGGGGTTAAAGTTGCTGCTGCCAGTCATTTTCTCGATCATTTCTTTTATCGAGGCCGGCAAATCCTTTAAGGAGCCCGCATTGGCCGAGGGAAACAAGAAGTAGCGTACCTCGCCAGCCTTGACCTTCTGTTGCAATTGCTCAAGTGTCAGGATGGGATCGCTACCGATAAAACCACCCAGGGCCATCACCGGCTCACCAGTATCGATAATCAATTGCTCTCCCGACATAGCGCTCTGTACCGCAACCAGGTAGCGGGCACTACCTTTATTTGCCTGCAGGAATTGGATCGTTTTGGGATCAGATTTTTCGCCACCAAATGGATTGCCTATTCCCATACCTCCACCTATGCCACCACGTCTGCCACCCATACCGGGCATACCAGGCGCATTTTGACCGTTCGGACCAGCATTGGCTTTTTGCAGTTCCGCGATCATACTCCCCATCCCCCCACTTACCAGCATCGGGCCGGCCGTCGGTAAGACAGAATTGGCGGGCATGATGAGAGAGATGACCGACCAGATCAACGGTGTGAATAGCAGACCAACCATGCTAACAATAACCGCTGGCCGCTGGATCTTTGAGGTTCCACCAGAGAGCTTGATTTGCAGTTTAGCGATGATCAAGGCCGCTATTCCCAGCACGCCCAACACGGCAACCAGTGGAACCAGGATGGTTGACCAGGGTGCGCCATAGGATGAAATGAGGTAGAGTTGCTCGGCCAGGGTCAGCAACAGGGCCAGCGGTAGCATCCAGGCCCGCCAATCTGAGCGCTCACGCTGGCGATAATCCAGCCATAAAGTAACCAGGCCAATCGCTGCCAGCACGCAGATAGCAGGGGCGATCATTACCAGGTAGTAGGAGTGGAAGAAGCCAGCCACACTAAAGAAGGCAGCGCATGCGAGCAGCCAGACACCCCAGAGAACCGCCGTTTGATGCCAGCGATTAAGGGGTAAGCGTAGGCGTGCCTGCCAGGCGATAGCGATCAAACCCAGGATAGCCAGCGGCAAGAGCCAGCTCACCTGTCCGCCCAGCTCCGGCTTCAACAGACGTAAGGCACTGGGATCACCGCCCTCGTTCATCATGCCACCAGCGAAAGAAGGCATGGCCGCTGAAGATGAAGGCGAAGGCGCGGATGTGGCATTGTTGGTAGGATTCCGACCGCCAATATTCATGCCGGTGATGCGCTCCAGGCCATTGTAGCCAAAGGTCAATTCCAGCTCAGAGTTGGTCTGGCTGGAGCCAACATAGGGACGCTGCGAGGCCGGCGTAAGATCAACCGCAACCACCCAGGAGAATGAGACAATCAGCAGCACGAACAAAGCCAGGGCAAGATGAATGATCCGTTTGCCCCAGGTATGATTTGAGCTTAAAAGATAAAACAGACCAAAGGCAGGCACAACCAGGTAGGCCTCAAGCGTCTTAACGTTAAATCCTAGACCCACGAGTAGCCCACATAATAGGAGCCAGCGCAACTTCCCCGTATCAACGGCCAGCATCACACACCAGGTCGCCAGCAACAGGATTAATACTAACAAGGGATCCAGATTATTATCCCGGTTCAACGTCACTGAAATAGGCGTGATCGCCAGCGCCAGCGCGGCAATCAGCCCGGGTACAGGGCCAAAGTAACGCCGCACCAGGCAATAGATGACATAGACCGCAATCGTGCCGGCAATCGCCTGGGGAACCAATACACTGACACCACTAAAGCCAAAGCCCAGGACCTCAAAAATTTTTGCACTCAATGCCTGAATCCATAAACCTAGGGGAGGCTTATCAACGGTCACAAAACCACCAGGATCAAATGAAACAAAGAAAAAGTTATGCCAGTTCATCAGCATACTTTTTACTGCAGCGGTATAATAAGCATTGCCGTAACCGTTTTGTTGAATCAGAAACAGATTAAGGAAAGCCGAAACGGCAACAATAACGCCAAGGGTAATACGTTGCCAGCGCCGGGTTGGCTGGCTCGCGGAGAGCGTAAGTTTCTCTCCGCCCTGCCCCGGCCCACTAGCATTTAACGCAGTCGCAGAGAGATTGGCAGTCTTCATCAGGTATGACCTCAATATCAGATATACGTTGGTATATTTT
The DNA here is from genome assembly GCF_003967555.1 of Dictyobacter kobayashii. Taxonomy (GTDB): domain Bacteria; phylum Chloroflexota; class Ktedonobacteria; order Ktedonobacterales; family Ktedonobacteraceae; genus Dictyobacter; species Dictyobacter kobayashii. Next base: position 3,101,370 of record NZ_BIFS01000001.1, on the reverse strand, counting down.
TTGACAATAGCAGTAAACTACCCCAAGCTTACCTTTCCAGTTATCACTTGTCTTCGGGGAAATCCCTGATGTTATACTCTAGAAAATTACGCTACAATACAATGACTATAGTTTAAGCAAAGTTCTGTTCGTAGGAAGAGAAGAAAGAAGGCCTGGCGTGAAAGAGAGACTCTTTCTACCACAACGACCACATACCACAACCATGATCAAACGCTGGCTTGTTGTCATCTTGAGTATAGGTATCCAACTGGGCCTGCTAGTATTCTTGAGTACCCAACAGCCAGAACATCCAGAGGTTACGCTGGCTCCGGTAAATGGACAACCAGACGCCTGCCAGGTGCTCAATGTAACTCCTTTTACTGATGCCTGGACCAATAATGTGCGCGCTGGCTCTGTGATCTATCCAAAAGAGCCACCATTCTCCCCTGGTCCGGGACATCAACAGATGTGCCAGCTAGAGGGCAATATTATAGCGACGACCGGGCCCGGTGGACATCCCTTCACTATTCACGCCGCCCCACAAACATTAAATCCGCTAGATATCTTCATTGCTGGTATGCTGGCCTTGATCTTTGATATCGCGGGCATGGCGATCTTCTTCCGTTCGCAGGATCGACCGACCGCACGCGTAGCCTTTATCCTGTTTTATGTCGTTTCATTGATGTGTAGCCTGTTTGGTACCTTTAGTCTTAATGTCCATTGGGCCAGTGCGCTTTTTATCAACCTGCTCATTTTGACCACAGGACTTTCTACTACCTTTGTCTGTCTCTTTCCACATCCAATGGTTAACCACACCACCAGGAAGGGACGTCGCTGGCTCCCTTATTTACCTCTGAGTGTGGGAGTTGTGCTGCTGGTTCTCAACCTCATCCCTCTATGGGAACACGCACATATGCTTTTCTTGTTCTCGACCTTCCTCTACAACATCATATGTGTGCTGATAGTGATTGGCATACTTATCTGGGGCCTGCGCAATATGGCGCGCACCGAACAGCAGTTGGCCCGCATGGTCATGATTGGCGTCATTTTCCTATTGATTATTTCAAGTCTGAGCATTGGCATCATTCCACCCATGCCCTTCTTCCATCAGAGTTTGCTCCACCTGGTACCGGTGCCACTGGTTATTCTGCCCATCATCTGTGACTATGCAATTTTCCGTCATCAACTTTTAGGCACAACCAGCCTGCTGAGCCGAAAAGTGATGCGCGTCTTTTTGTGGGCCTTGCTATCCTGCGCCTTTATTTTTCCGGCCATTATCGCGCTACGCACCTTTGCCAGTGGCGATAGTAGCGCCCAACTGGAATGGCGCGATTATCTGTACGCGGGCTTAATGGTGGTCAGTCTCTGGCTCTTCCCCTTCGTCTGGAACAAGGTACGCGACGCCGGTGACCATGTGTTTTATCATGATTTCTATCAGTACAATGATGAGCTACGCCAGCTCAGTACGGCTTTAACCGGGCTACGCGGACTGGACCAGATCAGTGCCTTTATTCTTCCCAGGCTGGAGCAGCTACTGAATGCCAATGAGGTAGCACTCTTTATTCGGGCCACCTCGCAGGACGAGATGCGCTATGTGGCAGAGCAGAGTAACGATACCAGTAACTGGCATATCTATCGCTATGCGCAGAAGTCGCCGGCTTACACGGATATACAGATGAAAAAGGCGGCCAATGCGGCTCTGATGCATTTTCGCCAGCGCTCTTTTGAACCCCTGCTACTGGATAATATTATCTTGTTCTCACTGTATGATGGCGACCTGATCACAGGCTTTCTATGCCTGGGTCCCAAGCAGAACTACGAACCTTATAGCAGGCAGGATAAAAGCTTTCTGGCCTCACTGGTGGCCCAGCTGTCAGTCTTAGAGGTCAACAATCGCTATCTCACACAAGCCCAGGCGGATGCGCAAAAGTTGATGGCACTCAACCATCGCGTGATTCAGGCTCAGGAAGAGGAGCGACACCACCTGGCGCTCGATCTACATGATGACGTACTGCAAGAAGCGATGTTGCTGGTACGCCAGCTATCCGATGCCAAGAATATACATGCACTGGACACGGCACTACCAATGGCCCGCTCAATAGTCACCAATCTGCGCCGCACCTGCCTGGCGCTCAGACCCTCACTGCTGGAAGAACTGGGCCTGGCGGAAGCGCTACGCTGGCTTGGGCGCCAGAACGAACTTGTCGGCGGTAAGCAACTACACGTGATCGTCTATAGCCTGGGGCAGGAACCAGCCAGGATGGACGGCGCGTCAAGTATGGTGGAGCTGGCATTTTATCGCGTGGCCCAGGAGGCGCTGGCCAATGTGGTGAAACATGCCCATGCCACCAAAGTCGTGGTACGCCTGCGCTATAGCGTCCACGGAGAGATCTCGCTGGTAATTGCGGACAATGGCCATGGCTTCCGCCTGGGCGATCCACGCCTCGAAAGCCTGGGTATTGTAGGTATGCATGAGCGTATGGCCGCCATCGGCGGCTCAATTACAGTACGTACAGAACCTGGACGCGGCACAGCTATCCGCGCCACCTATACCCCTGAACGGGCTCTAGCGGAGACCACCCTGCTCACAAATTTGCCTGGCCCACAGGTAGAAGTCATCCCTGCACCTTATAATGAAAGCAAGCCCATCAAGGAGGAGCTGGTCAAATGAAAAACACTCATACTGTGACCATCCTGTTAGCAGATGATCACGCCATGATGCGTGAGGGCACACGTAAACTGCTCGAAGAGGATTCCTCACTGGAGGTGATCGGAGAGGCCCAGGATGGGGCCGAGGTACTGACTTTCTGCCAGCGGATGCAGCCTGATGTGGTGGTTCTGGATATCTCGATGAAAGGCATGAATGGCTTTGGGGCCGCCCAGGCTCTCCTGACGCACCCACAGCCAGGACACACACCGCCCGCCATCCTGGTCTTGACCGCCTATGATCAGATTGCCTATGTGCAGACCATGCTGAAATTTGGCGTAAAAGGCTACTGGCTAAAGAGCGCCAGCGGCAGCAATATCCGCCAGGCTATCCATGATATAGCGCAAGGCAAACACAGCCTCTCCCCGGAGATTCGCCAGTTGCTGGATGAAGAGCGCGCAACCCTGACCGGGCCCCGCGAACCATTGACCGGTCGCGAGCTAGAAGTGTTGCGCTTAGTAGTACAGGGACTGCGCAATACCGAGATCAGCAAACGCCTCAGTGTCTCCGTCAAAACAATTGAAACCCATCTGACCAGCCTGTATGGCAAGCTAGGCGTACAATCACGCGCCGAAGCCATTGCCCTGGCCCAGAGACAAGGCCTCCTACTGGAAGAACGCTAAGTTTTTTATATCAATATACAGTTTATAAAAGCTCTACAGAAAGTGCGCTTCGCGCACTTTCTGTAGAGCTTTTATAAACTGCTCGGGCGCGCATGCGCACGTCCACAAGCAAGCAATGCCATGATGTATACTATAGCGACCAGTCGCTAGATATCTCTACCAGACACAGATAAAGGATAGCTTGTATGGCAAAAAAAGTACGTACGCAGGCAATGCGCGTATTGGATGCACAAAAAATCCCATATACAGTCCACCTCTTTCCCGATACCATCCATAACGCCGAAGAGGTAGCAACCCGGATCGGTCTGCCGGCCTCCCAGGTTTTTAAAACCCTGGTGGTATTGCGTGAAGACGCCCCAATGCCCATCCACTGTTGGTAATGGTACCGGCCAACCAGGAGCTCAATCTACGCCACTTCGCCCATGAGATCGGGTCCAAAGCGGTACACATGGCTGGTCACGATCAAGCGGAGAAATTGACCGGCCTCAAAGTTGGCGGCATTTCGGCCCTCGCCCTGCTCAACCGTCCCTTCGACGTATATATCGACGGGAGCGCCTCCCAATTTGACGAAATCGCCATTAGCGCCGGCCAGCGCGGTGTCAACCTTCAGCTAAAGGTCGATGATATCATAAAGCTCACCTCCGCCACATCCGTGCGCCCCTCGTAGGTGCGACCCCTCGATAATTCGTTTTTTTGTTTGATTTTGATCTTTAAATGAAACGCGACATACGATGCCCATAGGGCGGGCCTCGCGCTCGAACAACCTCTGCCTGTAGGTCGATTACCTTACCGCACACCTGAGTGTATAGTATACACTTATAGGGTCTCAGGTTATCGTACCAAATACACTAAGGTGCTATGGATGCGCTCCTTATGCGCCTTGAGTCAGCTAAAAATATGCTTTATTTCTGCCATTTGCTCCTTGTTGTCATTTAAATTGCTTGCTACCATTGCAAAAGAGCGTCCAGGGATGCGATGAAATCTGATAGATAAAACTCCTCAAACATGTTATGCACCAAAATCTTTTCGAAACGGGCGACAATAATCAGGTCAGTAATCGGGTAAAGTTCTGATGTCTAGAGGCCCCCGCCAATGTCATACTATGCATGAACAAACAAAAAGAAAAAAGCAACGAAGCGAATTGGACTCTTGCAGATAGATCCACGAACATAACAACGTTACGATAGACAATAAGGAGAGCATCTGTGGATGCATTAACACTCTCACGCTTACAATTTGGCAGTACGATTATCTATCATTTCCTCTTTGTGCCACTGACAATGGGCTTGTCCTTGATTATCGCCCTGATGGAAACGCAATATGTACGCACAGGAAATGAAACATACAAACGCATGGCCCAGTTCTGGGGCAAACTGTTTCTTATCAACTTTGCGCTTGGAGTAGTGACCGGTATTGTACAGGAATTTCAATTTGGAATGAACTGGTCGACTTACTCGCGCTTCATTGGCGATGTCTTTGGGGCTCCGCTGGCGATTGAGGCGCTGCTGGCCTTCTTCCTGGAATCGACCTTTCTGGGCGTCTGGATCTTCGGCTGGGAGAAACTTTCGAAAAAGGTACACCTGCTGGCGATCTGGCTGGTAGTGCTGGCCTCTAACCTCTCTGCCTTCTGGATTATTATCGCCAATGCATTTATGCAGCAGCCGGTTGGCTATGCCATCCACAATGGCCGCGCAGAGATGACTAACTTCTTTGCCCTGTTAACCAATCCAACCCTGTGGGAGCAGTTCCCCCACGTCTTCTTCGGAGCAATCACGACTGGTGCTTTCTTTGTAGTTGGTATCAGTGCCTATCACTTCATCAAAAAATCGGCGGACCATGATTTCTTCCAGCGCTCAATGCGCATTGGTCTGATCGTCGCCCTCGTAGGTAGTATCGCGGTCTCAGTAGCGGGCCACCTGGGTGGTCAGCATGTGGTACAGCAGCAGCCAATGAAGATGGCCGCCGCTGAAGCACTCTGGGATAGCGAGAGCCCGGCCTCTTTCTCCCTGTTCACCATTGGTGATCCTAAGAATATGAAAGATGTTTTCGCGATCAAAGTCCCTTATGCCTTGAGCTTCCTATCCTATAACAACCTGACCGGCGAGGTAAAAGGTATTAAAGAGCTGCAAGCCCAGTATGTCAAAGAGTACGGTCCTGGCAACTATGTTCCTCCGGTAGTGGTAACGTACTGGAGCTTCCGCCTGATGCTGGGCGCGGGCGCTGTGATGGCCCTGCTGTCAATGGCTGGCCTCTTCTTGATGTGGAAGAAGCGCCTGGAGCAGATGAGCTGGTTCCTGTGGATACTGGTCGCGGGCATTGCGCTCCCATATATCGCCAATACCTTTGGCTGGGTGCTCGCTGAGATTGGTCGCCAACCCTGGCTGGTCAATGGTCTGTTAAAGACCGCTGACGGTGTTTCACCTTCAGTCAGCACAGGTGTGATCCTCTTCTCGTTGATCGCATTCATCGCAGTCTATGGTGTGCTGGCCGTCATCGATGGTCTATTAATGCTCAAAGTAGCACGTCAGGGTGTCGAAGCCGTAGAGACACATGTAGAGAGTAAAGAAGAAGAGCTGGTTACAGCTTACTAAGAAGAGGGAAACTATGGACCTACAAATACTCTGGATTGTTCTGATTATGATCCTCTTCACAGGCTTCTTTGTACTGGAAGGATTTGACTATGGTGTCGGTATCCTCTTGCCATTCCTGGGCAAGAACGATACCCAGCGACGTATGATTATCAACTCGATCGGCCCGTTCTGGGACGGCAATGAGGTCTGGTTAATCGCGGCTGGCGGAGCCATCTTCGCTGCCTTTCCCAACTGGTATGCCACCATGTTCAGCGGCTTCTACCTGGAGATGTTCCTGGTCTTGCTGGCCCTGATCTTCCGCGGCGCGGCCATTGAGTTCCGCAGCATGCAGGAGAGCCCACGCTGGCGCAAACTGTGGGATAGTATGTTCTTTATCGGTAGCCTGCTCCCTGGCTTCTTATGGGGTGTGATTGTAGCGAACCTGATCCATGGCGTGCCAATCGACGCTAAAATGAATTATGTGGGCACGCTGCTCACGCCATTCAATCCCTTCGCCTTGCTCTGTGGCCTCGTCGTGGTCGTGCTCTTCGCACTCCATGGGGCGATCTTCCTGAGCCTGCGCGTTGAGGGTCCTTTGATGGCACGGGCCGAACAGGCCGCCCAGCGCCTCTGGTTGCCAACAGTGGTACTGTTCCTGCTCTTTGTCGCTTACGGCTTTAGCAACTCAGCGGTCTTCCACCGCCTGCTGCTGGATGCAAAGATGATGCCACTGGGATACGCCATGCTGGCCGCTCTAGTCTCTATCCCATTGCTCATGAAGCGACACCATAGTGGCTGGGCCTTTATCATGACCACAGTAACTATTGTGCTGGCCGCCCTGACCATTGGCTTTGGGAGCTTCCCCAATATCATGATCTCTAGCCTCAATCCAGCCTGGACACTGACGATCCGCAATGCTTCGTCCAGTCCATATACCCTTACAGTGATGAGCTGGCTGGGACTTACCATTGTGCCGATTGTATTGCTCTATCAGGGCTGGAACTACTGGGTCTTCAAACAGCGTATCCAACCACACAAAATCGGCCACTACTAATATCAAAGCATCCTGTACCCTGATATAATGGATTGACGTTCATCAGTCAGGGATACAGAGTATGCGCCACGCTTGCCCTACCGCATAGCCAATGCGTGGAATACCATCAGAAAAAGTTCAGAAGGATCTGAAACAAAGCTAGCCGCAACAGCTTGTCAACGCGATCAGGAGCGGTGCTCATGAAGATTAATAAACGCCTGCTACAATATGTCAAAACGATGCGCATTTATGTGGTAATTGTGGGTGCGCTCAGTTTACTTACCGCCATTTTTATTATCCTACAATCACACTATATTGCCTCTATCATCAATGCAGTCTTCTTAAATAAACAAAGCCTGACTCAGGTGACCAGCGCCCTGCTCATCTTGCTCGTAGTTCTGTTGGGTAGAGCGGCGGTCATCTGGGGAAACGATATCGCGACCAACACAGTCTCGGGAAAAGTCAAAAGCGATCTGCGCCTGCGCCTCTTTAACCATCTGCTCAAATTAGGACCAATGTATGTGCGAGGCGAACGTAGCGGGGAGATTGCCAATACCACGACGGAAGCAGTTGAGTCGCTGGATGCCTACTTCAACCTGTTCTTTCCGCAGGTATGCGCGACCATTATTATTCCGGTGGCCATCCTGATTATGGTCTTCTCGACCGATGTACTCTCCGGCGTCGTACTGCTGGTGACCTGGCCGATCCTGCCCGTATTTATGATCCTGATCGGCCTGCAAGCAAACGCCATGACTGAGAGTCGCTGGCGCCAGATGAGCCATCTGAGTGCGCACTTTCTGGATGTCTTGCAAGGTATGACGACGCTTAAACTCTTCGGGCGCAATAAGATCCAACAAGAGACGATTCGCCGCATGAGCGATCGCTATGGAGATACCACCATGGCAGTGTTGCGAGTGGCCTTTTTATCCTCTTTTGTGATGGAGCTGGGATCAACCATCAGTAATGCGATTATCGCTGTTGAGATTGGGCTGCGCCTGCTCTACGGCAATATTCCTTTTGAGCAAGCCTTCTTTGTGCTCCTGCTCACACCCGAGTTTTACCAGCCCTTGCGCAATCTAGGTACTCAGTTTCACGCCAGCATGAATAGCTCGGCAGGTGCTCAGCGTATCTTTGATATTCTAGAGGTGCCCGTGAAAAATGAGAAGCCGGCCGCCTTATCTACCACGCCAGCGAAAATTGAGCAAAGACTATCTATCGACGGGATACACTTTGCGTATCCAACAGCGGACGGACAACGCCAGGAGGCCCTGCGCGGCGTCTCCTTTGCTATCGAGCGCGGCCAGAAAGTCGCCCTGGTGGGTAAGAGTGGCGCGGGCAAGAGTACACTGGTCAATCTGCTACTACGCTTCATTGAACCCGATCAGGGCAGTATCCAGGCTGACGGCAAGGATATCCGCAGCTTCACAGCTGCCGAATGGCGAAAGCTGGTAGCCTGGCAGCCACAGCGCCCCTACCTGTTTAATACGACGATCGCCGATAATATCCGCCTGGGCCGGCCCGAGGCCAGTATGGAAGAGGTCATTGAAGCGGCCCTCATGGCGAATCTGCATGATTTTATACAGACGCTTCCGCAAGGTTATGAGACGCGGATCGGTGAGCGCGGCACCCGTTTGAGTGGTGGACAACTACAGCGTCTGAGCCTGGCACGCGCCCTGCTCAAGCAAAGTCCTATTCTGCTGCTCGATGAGGCCACCTCGACCCTGGATGCAGAGAGCGAGGCCAGAGTACTGGAAAGCATTGACCGCGTCGCCCCCGAGCATTTTGTCTTGATCATTGCTCATCGGCTGCATACCATCAGTAGCGCGGACCGCATTGTTGTCCTGCAGGATGGTCAGGTCATTGGTAGTGGAACACATCAGGAGTTACTCGCCCAATCGCCTGCTTACCAGGAACTGATCAAGGCGTATGAAGAAGAGGAGGCGATGGTATGAACACCACCCTAAGGCGTCTGTTACAATTGGCCTGGCCGATTAGAAATTGGATGTTACTGGCCGCCCTGCTTGGTTCATGTACAGTGCTCAGCGGCATCGGCCTGCTCACAACCTCGGCTTATCTTATTTCAGCAGCCGCCCTGCATCCTTCGGTGGCAGCCTTGAATGTAGCCATTGTCGGGGTACGCTTCTTCGGCATTGCCCGTGGTACATTCCGTTATCTGGAACGCCTGGTGTCGCACCGCGCGACCTTTCGGTTGCTCGCCAGGCTACGCGTCTGGTTTTACAGCGCCCTGGAACCATTGATGCCAGCGCGCCTGCTGGAACAAAAAGATGGTCAGCAGCAAGAGTTGCGCAGTGGAGATCTCTTGCGTCGTGCGGTCTCTGACATTGATACACTTCAAAATTTCTATATCCGCGTCCTGGCCCCCCCGCTGGTTGCACTGATCATCGGTATCCTCATGTGGATCTTCTTTGGCTTCTTCGGGGTGGTCTTTGGCCTGATCTTTATCGCCTTCTACATCATCTCTGGCATTGGTGTTCCCTGGTTGGCCCATCTATTAGGCCGGCGTGTCAGCCGTGAAATGATCAGTACCCAGGCCGAACTGGAGTCACACCTGGTCGATAGTGTACAGGGCATCGCCGACCTGGTCGCCTTTGGTCAGGAAGAGCGCCAGGCACGATATATCCAGACCCTGAACAAGAAGATGCAGAAGTTGCAGATGACCTCAGCCTATGTCAGTGGCATGCAGGGCACCTTTACCAACCTGCTGATGAACCTGACGGCCTGGACCATGCTGCTGGTAGCCATCCCCTATGTCTACCGGGGTGAGCTAAATGGCGTGTTCCTGGCGGTCCTGGTACTGGGTGCCCTGGCCAGCTTTGAAGGGGTTATGCCTCTGGCGGCATCCTTCCAGCAGTTAGGTGGCAGTCTAGAAGCGGCCCGCCGCCTGTTCGAAGTCGTGGACGCCAAACCAGCGATCAAGAATCCCAGTCAGCCCTCGCCTACGCCGGCTGATCAAGCGCTTCAGGTTGAGCACTTGAATTTCCGCTATGCCGCCAGCGAGCCATATGTATTGCAGGATGTTAACTTTACGCTACCTCAGGGAAAATGCTTGATGATGGTTGGCCCCAGCGGCTCTGGCAAATCGACACTGGCCCATCTACTCTTACGCTTCTGGGACTACCAGGAAGGCAAGATTACACTTGGCGGCTCTCCGTTACAGGATTATCAACAGGATGATCTCTATAAAATGGTGAGTGTGGTGGAACAGGATACGCACCTGTTTAATACAACTATCCGTGAAAATCTACTGCTTGCGCGCAAGGGAGCCAGCGAGGAAGAACTTATCGAGGCCTCTAAACAGGCCCAGCTGCATGATTTTGTGCAGAGTCTGCCAGATGGTTATGACACCCAGGTTGGAGAGCAAGGGCTACGCCTGAGCGGCGGTGAACGGCAACGCGTCGCCATCGCGCGGGCCTTCCTCAAAGACTCCCCTATCTTACTGCTGGATGAACCAACGGTAAACCTGGATGCAATTACCGAGCGAGCGGTGCTGGATGCGCTTAAAATATTGCGTCAACAGCGCACAACCATTATGGTAACCCATCGCCTGGCCGAGATGGAGATGGCCGATGAGATCCTGGTACTACAGCATGGTCAGATCGTCGAGCGCGGCACCCATACCTCGCTATTGCAAAACGAAGGGCTCTACTGGCGCATGTGGCAACAGCAGCGCTCAAAAACCATCGCTTCGGCCTGAGTTTACGCACCTTCGGCGCTCAAGGAGTGTTTCTTCTCTGATGCAAAAAGTGCGATGTACGAATCTTTGCATCAGAGAAGAAAGAATATAAATAAAATAGATAGATAATTACTTAGCATTCGGAGCATCAAGAATCAAACGTTGGGCGCGCGCGACCAATTTATCGCGTTCATCTATCTCTTCTTGCGTAATCACCTGGCCAACCTCCAGACTTGTCACAAAAGCGATGCCATCGTAGGCAACCTCTATTAATTGGTTATACAGATCTTCAGTGTACGCTTGCAACTCTGCCTGAGTAATGATTGATGCCGCCAGTTCCGACAACGGCTTAAGTTGTTGGTGGATCTCAGCAAGAATCTGCTTGACAGGTCGGTCCTCCATCAAATGCCTCCAGCATAGGTAACTATTCGTTCAGTAGTAGACAGACGTGATGTACGGTAGAAACATCACAACGACTACAATTTAGTTCCTGGCATGAATATATTTGCATAATACCATATAAACAGCTAAAATTCGATAATGCTTTTCGCGAGATAGCCCTTTTTGTATGCTTCGCGGTTGCTTATCCCCCTATCAACCACGGCCAGATCCACAGGATACCTAGCAGCACCGCCGCCAGTAAAATTAAAAATATAATGACGGGAAAAATTCGCGAAGATGTATGGGCTCCCCTCTGCTGGCTGGCAGCATAGCGAGCAATGGTCGCCGGTAAAACAGCGGTGCTTAACTGAGAATGCTTTAGTTGAGGTGAGGGGGCCGGGGCTCGCAGCATGGCATTATATGCCGGTGCATTGGACTTATCCTTCTCAGCTTCATTTCCCGCTGAAGGAACAAGGGACCAGACATTATCATCGGCAAACTGAATTGATAAAGGATTTCGATTGGTAGGCAAGGGCAACGCGTTATTGACATCGTCACCAATTACCACCCGCATTAAGGCATAGAGAAAGTCGATCGGCCGTTGATAGCGCTGCTCTGCATCTTTTGCCAGGGCTCGCAACACGACCGCTTCTAAGGCCTCAGGGAGTTGAGGATTAAGCTCACATAGCGAGCGGGGCTGCTCATAGAGATGCATCGTCAAAACACGGATAGCCGTATCGGCGATAAATGGCACATGCCCGGTCAAGAGCTCATATAGTACGACACCTATGCTATAGATATCGCTCGCGGGAACCGCTTTACCTTGAATTTGTTCAGGGGACATATATTGGGGGGTACCCATAATGCTATTGGTGTGGGTGGCAAAACCGGATAACGCATCCCTCTCCCCTTCTCCTTCATCCGTCAGTACCTTTACTAACCCAAAATCCGAGAGGACCAGCGATTGATCCGCCTTAAATAGCAGATTGTCTGGTTTGATATCGCGATGGATCAACCCACGATCATGGGCATACTGTAAGGCACGTAGGATAGGCGTAAGTAGATTGAGGGCATCGCGCGGTGAGAGCTGCTGCTGCTGTTGCAGATAGTTGCGCAAAGAACCTAAAGACAAATATGGCATAGCAAAGTACACCATACCATTGTAGCGACCATACTCATAAACCGTTAAAATATTAGGGTGCTCCAGTTGAGCTACAATCTGCGCTTCACGTTCAAAGCGGCGTAAAAAGGTATCCTGCCCATCCTCACGCGGCTTAAAAACCTTCAGCGCGACCTCACGGTTTAAATAGGTATCTCTGGCCAGGAAAACGGTTGCCATACCTCCTCGGCCAATCAACCTGATAATCCGATAATGTCCTAAACTTTGACCGACCATTTCACCTGGCCCCATTCCATCCACTCCCTCTATGATCGAGTATAACTCACCTTCACTTTATCCCAAAAAACATGCAGAGTAGTTCACTTTAAATAGTAACATGACATTCAAGCACAAGCAACTTCTCATTCTACAGCAGCCTATAAGATAGGCGATACCACAGACCAATTTTGGACCGCTATTAGTACTTTTGGAGCAATACTATATGCGTGAATAAAGGGCATCTACTACTATATGAGGGGAACGCTATAAATAGATAACAGTAATAACAATAGTCGCTTTACCTTTCTTGCTTCACAGAGTGGCAATGCGTGACGTATGATATATAAATAACTATCAGCATCCAGCATTTTTTACTCTTTGCCAGGATTAAAGGATCACCATTATGGAAGATATGACCACCAAGGATATCCAGCAGCCTTCAGAACCACCTCAGACACCTGAGAGAGGGCATCTGAAAGGCTCTTCACCCTGGAATAGATTATTGATTCCACTGGTCATAATCTTGCTTCTAGCAGGGTTCGTGCTAACTAATCTATTCCAGGCTCTAAACGCTCGTACACTTAGTTTACAAGCTCAAAATACACAAATTCAACTGGCCCGCACCCAACAAAATCAAACAATCTTACAAAACTACCTTAACAAGATATCTGATATGCTAGTACATGATCAATTGCTGACTAAACGTAAACAATCTGATCCCGCCAAGATAGCCGCCGATGCCCTGACCCGGGATGCCTTCAGCCGCCTGGACCCGGAGTGCAAGGCCGAATTAATGCGTTTTATTTATCAAACAAAACTCGTTAGTAATGATAGTGTAGTACTCAATCTACAAGATGTTGATATCAGCAATGCGCATATGAGCATGATCGATCTCCGTGATACCTACCTGGTGGGAGCTAATATGAGTGGGGCAGACCTGCATGGTGCGACCCTCAACGACACGATTCTAATATTTACCAACCTCTCGGGCGCTAATATGAGTGGAGCCGATTTGCATGCCAGCGATATGCACAATACCAATTTAACTGGAGCCAACCTGGCCGGAGCCAACTTACGCGACGCCCGTGGACTTACCACAGATCAGTTAGCAAAAGTTCGCTCCCTGAAAGGGGCCACCATGCCCGATGGCACGGTTCATCGTTAAGCCAATTTTTAAAACGGACAAAAACTTCATCTTTAATTCATTTTTCTCTGCTAAATTAATAGGTACTGTGTCAAAGATCACATTTGAAAGCAAAGGGATCAAAACCGTAACTCTATGAAGGAGTGTTGCGTGCATATCTTAGTTGTCGAAGATCATCCTACCTTGGGACCGGATCTCAAAAGAGGCTTAGAAAATAATCATTATGATGTTGACCTGGTAGCCACAGGGCCAGAAGCACTGGCACGGGCTTTTAAGTTCTCCTATAACCTGATTGTCCTGGATGTATTATTACCTGGCCTCAACGGCTGGGAGGTCTGCCAACAACTACGTGAACATCAGCAAACAGCTCCGATCCTCTTCCTCACCGCGTTAAATAAGGTGGATCAGCGCATCAAAGGATTGGATATGGGCGCGGATGATTATCTGACGAAACCATTTGCCTTTCAAGAGCTTGAGGCTCGTGTACGCGCCCTCTTGCGCCGCGACCAGGCCCCCCAATCGCCCATCCTGCGCTTCATGGATATCGCCCTGGATACACGCACCCACGAGGTCCGACGTGGCGAGCGCACACTAACCCTATCCAGTAAAGAATATGCGCTCCTGGATTTCCTTATGCGCCATCCCCATCATGTGCTCAGCCGCGATATGATCGCTGAACATGTCTGGGATTATGATGCCGAACATCTCTCTAATGTGATCGATGTGTATATTCGTTATCTACGCACCAAATTGTGTGCTGATGGTGAACCAGATGTCATCCATACTGTTCGTGGCTCTGGCTATCAATTAAAGGAGCCAACACAATGAAACTATTTCAAAAACCTTTATGGCCATTAGGTATTCGTCTGCAATTAACACTCTGGTTCACATGTGTCTTTGCGATTCTTCTATTTGTCGCCAGCGCGTTCCTCTATAAGCATTTACAGACCTCGCTAGCGGGCAGCCTGGACGGTGCCCTGCAGAGCCGCGCTGAACAGATTGCCGGCGAGATCTATATGGAAAATGGCACCATCCAGATGCATGAGTCGGTTGGCGAGCTGCCCGGATTTGACCAGGAAGCCACTAACCGCGCCGTCACATCGTCCGATGTGAATGACGATATTCTGGTCCGCCTCCTGGATGCAAATGGCAAGCCGTTCCGCACGACCCCCGCCTTTCGCTTACTACGCGTGCCCTCCAGCAGCATCACTCAGACGCTTGAGGGACAACCCTGGCAGGCGACCGTGACCACTATAGATGGTCAACAGAATGCTCGTATCTATAGCCGCACCATTAATAAAGATGGTAAATTAATTGCTATCGTACAGGTAGGGCAATTTACCGGTGAACTACAGGATATGCTCCACCATGTGGCCGAAGAATTGTTAATTATGGGCATAGTGGTGCTACTTTTCAGTGCCCTCGGCAGTTACTGGCTAGCCTCGCGCGCCTTTGCGCCTATCCACAATTTGATTCGCACCGCGCGCTCGATTAAAGAGGGTGATCTTCAGCAACGTGTGCCGGTACCGGCCGCCCGCGACGAAGTGCATTTTCTGGCCGTTACCTTGAATGAAATGATTGAAAGTCTGGATACGGTCTTCTCACGCCAGCGTCGTTTTGTGGCCGATGCCTCACACGAATTACGGACCCCGGTGGCAGTTATTCGCAGTACTACCGATGTAGCCCTGCTCCATGCGACTACCCAGGAAGAATATATATCCGTGTTGCGTAATGTGAACGCAGAGGCCGAACGGCTTGGCCGCCTGATCAATGATCTGCTGGCCCTGGCTCGTGGCGATGAGGGGAAAACCAGATTGGAACGCGAACCGGTACGGCTCGATCTACTGGCAGATGTGGTGGCCGCCAACGCCGATACCATCGCGGAAGATCATCATGTGACCATTTACCGCGCCCAACTGCAGCCTACCACAGTGATGGGAGATGAGACGCGGCTGATTCAGATGGTGATGAACCTGCTTGATAACGCCATCATCTATAGCAACGCCGGAGGCTCAGTTACTTTGAGTGTGACGAGTACGGCAAAAGAGGCAATTATATCCATCCAGGATACAGGTATCGGCATCGACCAGGAACATCTGCCCCACATATTTGAGCGTTTTTACCGCGTTGATCCGGCTCGTGTCCGCGATGCCGGTGGCAGTAGTGGACTCGGGCTGGCGATTGTAGATTGGACCGTCCAGGCCCACCAGGGAAACATTCGAGTCGAGAGCCAGCCGGGTCAGGGTAGTACGTTCATAGTTACCCTCCCACTCGCCGTTGAAGCCCCGGTCAAAGAAAGTGTACTGGTCGGGGGGCGCGAGAAAGTCAGAAAATAAGCAGCATTTCAATCTATTCGTTGTGTGTGATATAAAGAAGTTTACAGCCTGATACAATAGAGCTTATAAGATTTCCGCCTTTGCCAGATGATCTATAGCTATCTCAATCACATAACACAACGATTCAAAAGAGAGTAGATGCTAATGCCTTATACATCCATACGTGAAGCTGCAGACGAGATTCATGCGGGGATTATTACACCCACAGAACTGGTCTTAGAGACATTAGAGCAGATTGACGAAGCTGATGGAGAGATCCAGGCTTTCGTGAACGTTATACGTGAGCAGGCACTGCAGGACGCTGAGCAGGCCGAGCGTGAGCAACGCACTGGCCTCTATCGCAGTCCTCTACATGGTATTCCCATTGCGATCAAAGATTTAATCGCCGTCAAGGGTTTCCCTACGACCGCCAGCTCGAAAGTACTGGCTAACAATATCTCGGCAGAAGATGCCATGGTCATCGAGCAATTGCGTAAGGCTGGTGCCATCATTATTGGCAAGACCAATACCTTCGAATTTGCCTATGGCCCTTACGCGCCCCCAACGCGCAATCCCTGGGATCACACGCGTACGACAGGCGGATCCAGCGGCGGCTCAGCAGCCGCCGTGGCCGCAGGTATGACCCTGGGAGCCATTGGCACAGATACCGGCGGCTCAATTCGTATTCCGGCTGCCTGTTGTGGTATTACCGGACTCAAGCCAACCTATGGCCGCGTCAGCTGTTATGGCGTGATACCACTTAGCTGGTCGCTCGATCACGTTGGCCCACTGGGACGCAGCGCCGAAGATTGCGCCATCCTATTCGACGCCATCGCCAGATACGATCCCCGTGATCCCAATAGTGTATCTGGTCCCCCCAGTCGTCCCGCCGCCACCCTGATTGAAGGTGCCGAGGGCCGGGGACCACTCTCACTGCAGGGTCTACGCCTGGGCATCCCCAGGATGCTTTTGTAGATCCTATTGATCCAGAGGTTCGCCTCGCCTGGAAGGCTGCCTGCCGCGTCCTGGAAGAAGAAGGCGTAGAGATACTCGATGTCGAACTACCACGGCCAACCATGGATCTCTATCGCACCATCCAAAAACCTGAGGCCACCCTGGCCCACACTCAGAAAGGCTGGTATCCAGCCCATAGTGAACTCTATAGTGAGCTGGTGCGCACCCGATTACAGGAAGGCGAACGTATTCCAGCTGTGGCCTATCTAAATGCCCAGCAAGAACGCCGTATATTCGCCAGCAGTCTGCGTAGCTTGATGCAACGCGTAGATGCCCTGGTGCTACCAACCATTCCCACACCAGCCATTCCACTGGAACTAGCCGGAAAAACAATTGAGATCGATGGGCAGAGCGAAGACGCCACCACCGCTTACCTGCGTATCACGATGCCCTTTAGCCTGGCTGGACTACCTACCGTTGCCTTCCCAGCTGGTTTTAGCGCCGCGGGACTACCTATCGGCCTCCAGGTAGTAGGCAGACCATTCGAAGAAGCTACGGTACTCCGTATCGTTAATGCCTATCAACAAATGACCGATTGGCACCAGCGTCAACTTCCTTCCGCCATTAATAAAGATATATAAGGTGTGTCTTACTCCCATCATCATGGGAAGCGTGCCACTCTTGAGTGGACATGCGCTGGCGCGCTCAAGAAATATACTTTTTGCACCACACAAGTATATTTCTTGAGCGCCAATCGAAAAATCAAACCGGCTAGAGATCCTTGCCCCACAAATACGCAAATATTATCAATACTGTCACCATCTACCTCTTGTATCTCGTATGTAATGTGAAACATGGTATTAATAAGGAGCCTTCATGCAAGATCAAGATCTAAAAATACAAGCTAGCAAAAAAGATTTCTTACAGGAAATTGCCGCTAACAATTACAAATTACCTGACGGAATCGAGCCCTTTGCCTTTGCGCAAGCCCTTTTAGCCAATCTCGCCTCCCCGGATGCAGAATTACGAGACGATCTGAGCTCCATCATTCTAGCAGGCGGCATCATCAATCAGCAAAAATTAACGCAGCAGCAATTAGAAGAGCTCCTTTCAATTACCCTTGATCGAGATCACCTCTTCTATAGGATCGGAGAAACAGGGACAGACTCGGTCTTTATGCGCAGCTTTTCCAGTCTCATCATCGCCTCAATTCTCTTTAACGACTCGCCTGATCCCCATTTTCCACCCTCGACGATCATCAATGTCAAAGAAAAACTCTTTCATTATGCCCAGGAAGAGAAAGATTGGCGTGGCTATATCGAAGGTAAAGGATGGGCACATGCGATGGCTCACCTGGCAGACGCGCTGGATGAATGCGCTCAACATCCCCACATGTCAGCCAGAGACCGCCAGGAAATCCTGGTCCAGGTCAGTGAACTAGCTACCCTGGGCAAACCCCTTTATCATGAAGAAGATATTCGCCTGGCTAAAATTGCCTACCACATCATCATTGGGCGTCAGGTTGATGAGGATTTCATCGACAACTGGATCGACATGTGCTCAACTTCTCGTGAACTAGATGTAGTATCCTGGACCCGTATCACCAACGCCAAAAATGTTTTACGCAGCCTCTACTTTTTACTGCATTGGGATAATATGGCTCCGCTGGTCACAGAGCGCATCTCGTCCACACTCTATAAACAAGACGAAGTCTACCTCGAGAAGAAGACAGCAGAAGAATAAAATAAAAACAATCATCCAACAAATACAAAAAAGGATGTCCGTCTATTTGCGGGCATCCTTTTTAACCAGAAGAGTATAAAATCATAACATTATGTTTGATTACCTCAATAACGTCTCCACCGTATCTAGTAGATCATCCAATTCAAAAGGTTTATGTAAGCTCACCAGGTCACGCTTCTGCACCTCATCGACAGGCATATATGCGCTCATCAGAATGGTTGGCACATCGGCAACCTCATCCATTGAATGCATCTGATCATACAATTCCAGACCATCCATTTGTGGTAAGCGATAATCAGTAATTATCAGGGACGGCTTCAGAGAGCGCACAGCCCTCAAGGCCTCGAAGCCATCCGGCACCAGCACAGCATTATAAGACGTCTCCTGGGCGAGAGCATCGATCAGAAGAGAGCCAATACTATCATCATCTTCTACCACTAATATCGTTTTGTGTAATCTATGTTGTCCCATATGGGATGATTCTTTCAGTTGTTGCATAATTCTAAATCCCCACCATCACTATTAAAAACAGCGCTAAAATTACTTCCAATTAATGAAGAACACGGCCTGGAAAAGAATGCGGTTTCGACAAATATGCCATTTTGGATTAGATTTCACTTAGGAAATATTTCTAGCACGATAAAGCTGGCAGCGCGAGCACAACATAAGCCCAACAACGCTAATTAGAGCAGTTATTGAGTAAGAGTTAAAAAAGCTAAAAATCTCATCTGCTCAAAAAAGCTACCCCAAAATTCTCCATAAAAAAAGCTTGACAGCCAGAAAGGTTATCTGTATAATCTACAACGTAGTCGGCGAACTACACATCATGCCGAAGTAGCTCAGTGGTAGAGCAACGGTTTTGTAAGCTGTAGTACCACTTAAATTATACAGATAACACGCTTCACACCTGCTTTTAGGCGGGTGTTTTTGTTTGTCCATTAGCAGGTGATATACGGTTCTTACGGTTCTGTTTGTGAGATTTTTGCCACTCCATTAGACCTTCTTTGTAGTCGCCTAATAGGAAAGAGGTTGACGTTTCCGGGTCCAGAACAAATGTTAGCCTCTTATTAAGCCTCTGGCCGTACTCTTGCATACCTGCGTGAATAGACATTGCAATACCTGTAGGTGTTTCGCTGGTAGCATAAAATTTGGAGAATATAACGCCTCTCCTTCCAAGTTTCCCCAGCTCCTGCCTGATTCCTCTCAAAAGTCTAGACACATAATGCATCCTTGTTGTGTCGTTAAGATCTGGCTCACTCGCAATGATTAATAAGCAGTTTACAGGTTTGCCTTCTTCATAAGTCTCTACGTTGTCGGCCGTGATGTTCCAGCCTCTTATTTTTCCTGCCATGAAGTCCATTAAGCACTCTTCCTTCAAAGGCAAGAGGTGAAAGAATGCGACCACTTTGTCATCATGTTTTACGACATAGCAGCTTTCGGGATTCTTCCCCAGCCAGGATCGGCGCAATTCTGCACTCATAGTAGGTCCAATGGCCCGTAAAGCGACATCATAAACCATGTCCATGTCAGATAACTGCGCTATTTCAAACGTGGTCTTAGGTGGCTCTTTGGCTGTCAAAAAGGCCATCCATTTTTCTGCATAATCATCTATCTCAGCCTTTAGATAGACACCATACTGCTTTCCTGGCGGGATTACCTTCCTGATTTTCCGTTGGTTTACAAGGTTCCTGAGTGCTGGCTCAGTAATACCGAGCTTCCTTTGTGCCTCACGTCCCGTATAGTAGCGGTCGCTAAGCTTTGGCATTATTGCAGACCTCCCTCAATAATGTAAATGTGACATATGTGCTATTTTTAATTTTACCACAAATGTGAAGTGTTGAAAACACCAACTTTCAAAAAGTTACTTAGCGATATACGGTTTTTAATGTGAACATCAAAAATGTTGACAATCAAATATAAGCGTGGTATATTTCTTCTATAGAAGTTCACATTCACATTTTACACAATAACACAGTCGTACATGGACAATTGAATAGGCATTGAGCCACTACATACACTATCTGGCGAGCCACACCTGAGTAGCCAGGCACGGCAAAAAGGCATGAACGGGGCGGAGGCTGCGCGTACTACCTGGACTAGTGATTGACCAGGTATAGCAGGAGACCTGGAGAACTGTATGTAGCATTTCGTTTCACTTTTCCTTTGTGTTTTTCGTCGCCGCGGTTCCGCCGTTTGGCTACCGTACCCCCCGTTTTTGAGCTCAGAATAGCTGTACGCTTTCTGTACACCAACAGAACATTTAAATTTTTCATCCTCATTTTTTTCTAAAAATTTTTGTGTTTTGCACAGAAAAAACGTGAGTGTTCTATGAAAGTCTCTGAAATTTCGGCGCATTTTACGCTCGAAATACTGTCCGACATCTGGCTACATCTGTCCGAATTAATTTTGTGTCAGCAATATTTTTTTCCTGTTTTCACACAAAAAAGTGTGAGAATGATGTGAGAGTTGCACCGCATTTTACGTTCGAAATAGCGTGCTCTATCGGTACGAATAGCGATTTTTGTTTTTCGTTTTTGTCGAAGAAATTATGACAAGTAGGAGGTAGACACACCTGTGACAGACCTGATGTAAACAGCAGGTCGATGGAATGTCTCACTGGTCACTCACCAGCCCCTGGGACAGCAGGAAACAGAGCAGAGACACCAGTGAGAACCAGATGAGAATAACGCACATCCCTACCAGCTGCTTCCCTGGTGTTGTCTGGCTTGTCCTGATCTTCATCATTAATCGGTGTGAAGAACAGAGAAACAGATCTGAACAAGCAAAACACACACCTACGCCACACCTAAAGACACAGAGAACCCTACCTTAAATCACCTGAAACAACGCTTAAATCGTTGACTCTGCCTGTGCAGGCGTGGGCCAGTCGTGGTTTGTCGTGGGCTGGTCGTGGGCTGGTCATGGGCCGTCTGAGCTCGAATAACGCATTTTTATTTTTCCTAGCTGATGATTAATCACCGTAACATTGTTCATCCTTCTTCCCGCCCACGAAATGAAATGGCGGGTCCACGAAACGGAAAGGAGCCGGCATATGGCACAGCATATTCGTCCTACAACGAGGTCAGATTTTAGTAAAGGTATCTTGATGGGGCGGCAAGCCGTGGATCAGACCACTGTGCAAGACGTGCGTGAGAATCCCTGGAACTTTACCGAAGGGGTTTTCGATACGTACGACCCTAGCTTCACAGAGGAGCTACGAGCGGGCTACGTGGTGGGATATTTGTCTGAGGTGTTTGGTCTGTCTCAACAAGAAAACCCTGGTGCGTTCACAGCACACCAGGGCCTGTGAGATACCAATTAACGGTCATCTAACACATTGTCAGGTACTCTCTTCTAGGATACGTGGGGTTGTGCCTGGCGTCAAGTCTGGAAAGGATACAGACATGCAAAAGATTGCTTTTTCTTCGTCTACTTCTGTTACTCCGCAAGATGCACGACTGTCGGACAATCAAGAGGTTCCTCAAAAGAAGGAATTGAAAGCCTATGTTGTGCCTCCCCATCTATTTACCCCACAGGATACGACCTGGCCACCTCGCACAGACGCACGCCGGGCTGGAGCAGATGGCTGGCCTTTAGATATGTAACACTGACGTTTTCTCTTGTATGGTCAGGTTGATCAGGCACGCGCTGCGGCGCGATCTTTAGAAGAGGAAAACGGTGTGTGCACTCAACCCCTATCGTTTTCCTTTCTCCAACGAAAAAACGCAGGTTTGCAGGTTTTGCAGGTTGCTATTCCCCAAAAGAAGAAAATAAAGACCCCTATACCCTCTCTAAGAGCCTGAGAAGGGCAGTGAAGGGGTATCCCTTTGGAAATTTCATCTTGGATGCTGGGGAAACAAACCTGCGAAACCTGCAAACCTGCAAACCTGATCAGAGACGTGAAGATCCTGTTGTCACCTCCAAACAGTGAAAGAAGGAGAAAGAACTATGCTTGCATTTCAGCCACCGCACGACACCATGAGCACCGAAACAGAGCACCATGTGATTGAAGTTAGTGAAGGATGGTTGACCATAGGGGGGAAGACCTTTCCTGATGATTGCGTCAGCCTGTCCCCTCAAGAGGCAGAGGCAACGCTGCAGCTGCTCTTACAGTGGAAGGCTGACCAGGGCAATAGATACCAGGTTGCATAGTAAGACGGAGCAGATGGGCCAACCATGAAGATGAATAGTATCCTTACCGTGTACAATTGTGTCCTCGCTTTACTCAACTCTCGCCAGGATCAAACTTGGTCAGGAACAGCAGGGCAATTATTGCAGGAGATCCGCCCATATGCTACAGCCTGGCCGCGCTCGGAGTTGCCAGTCAATGAGCGGAGCATGGTCGTCAGATTGAAGTCCTGTAAAAGAGCGCTGGCAGAGACTGCACATATAGAGATCGTCTTTCGTCGTGAGGGAAAGCAGAGAACACGACGAATTATGATCCATGCACAAGTGAAGCTTCCAGCTATCCCACCATTTATATCCTTCTGAAGCGCAAACGAAAGCATTTAGCGTGGATCAGCCTGTAGAGCGGCTCGCAGGTTTGCAGGTTTCCCGCAGGTTTCAAAAAATCAAAACCTGCAACGTGGATCAGCCTGTAGAGCGGTTCGCAGGTTTTGCAGGTTGAAATGACACCTAAGGGCTAGAAAAAAAACACAGTTTGCGTCCGCTTCATGTTCAACACAAGAAAGAGATCCACCCCCAACATGTTTTTTTTCCCTTTGAGGGGTGCTACGGAACAGTGATCCAATCATCACATCGGGCGGAGCGTGTCAAGGTGGGTAGCCCGTAGGGTGCCTTGACACGCTCCGCCCGATGTGATAGCTCCAAACGTTCCGTAGCACCCCGAAGGAAAAAAGACGCTCTTATTCAGGAGATACACGTATGAACCCGCTCTTTATGTTCCAGATCCTGGCCGTGAACCATGTGCAATCACGGTCAAAAGCGATGGGGCACGGGCTAGTAACACGTGCCCCTCTATGTACAAAAATAATCCTCTGAATAGGCTTCTTAAGAGGCTTTATAGCCATCTTCAAAAAAGGGCTAATAGAACACAGAAAGAAGACTGTCCAAGCGATGGAGTCCGGACTAGTAACACGGACTCCTTCAGATATGCAGAACCCTACTAAATTGGCTTTCAAGCAACTTTGAAATTTGAAAAAGTAGTGAAAGGATACCATGTGATGTCAAACAAGCATGTAGCCCGAAAGATTCCAACCTTCTCAAAAGAGCAAATAGAGCGGATGTTTGCAGTATGTGATCTTACCACCAGAGAAGGCCAGAGAAACTATACGATCATACTCCTCTTGCTAGAGACTGGTATTCGCGTTTCTGAACTGTGCAACCTGCACATTGGTGATATTCAAGCTGCAGCTCTGCATGTGGTAGGAAAAGGAAACCAGGAACACCACATCGAAATAACTCCAGCCGTCAGTGAGCAGCTGATGCTCTATATGAGTCACTATCATGGATCAACCATGAATGGTGCATTGTATGTGTTTGTAGACAGCGATGATCAACCATTGACCCCTGGTGATGTCAGTCACATTGTGAGCAATATCAAAAAGCGCGCAGGTGTCACAGGTGTGGGCTTCTCTGTGCATACATTCCGCCATACCTTTGCTTCCCTCAGACATACACTCCGGCACAAGGATTAGATACTATGGACTTGTTTCATACCTATTGCCATGACTGCAAGAAGAAAGCTCATTGTAAGCCTCGGGCCTGGATGGATCGTCAAGGGAAATGGCGCATTCGTTTGCTTTGTTCCGATTGCTGGCAACACTGGAAGGCGCCTTCTGAATAAGAAGGCGCCCCACTAGAGTCACGCTGTTTATACGTCTCCTTAATGCTTGAGATATGAAAGAGGAACTTCATGAAAATAACTGATGCAGTAAAGGGTTATTTACTCAGTCGTAAAATGAATTGTTCTGATAAGACTGTCGAATGGTATCGTCAGAAGCTGGCACACTTCTGTATGGTTCTCCAGCAAGAGTATGAGGTGACTATGCTGGATGAAGTAACAGTAACTCACCTGCGTTTGTTTGTTGAACTTATGAAAGGGACTAAGGCTAACGCTAATAATCCACATAAGCCAACTAAAGATGATACTACAGTTAGTGATCTGACAGTAAAAGGCTATGTGCAGGTCATTAAGGGCTTCTTTAACTGGTGTATAAAAGAGGAACTTATAACAAAAAATCCTGTACTCAAATTGGAGAATCCGAAAGTCGGTAAATATGTGATAAAAACATTTAGCTCTGACCAGGTCAGGCAAATGTTAGAAGCTTGTAATACTCATACCATGATAGGATTTAGAGATTATACTATCATCTTATTATTGCTGGATACTGGCATTAGAGTATCAGAATTGTGTAGTCTTACACTGGATCGTGTGTACCTGGAAGTAATGAACGATGCATTTATTAAAGTCCTGGGCAAGGGTCGTAAAGAGCGTGAGGTAGGTCTTAGTTCTGATGTGGCTCAATATCTCTGGAAGTATATACATAAGCATAGACATCCGAGGATAACAATAACCAGACTCTTTTTATCAATTTGTTCGGCGAAAATCTTACCATTTATGGTGTTGAGCAGATGTTAGAGGAAGTCGAAAAGCGATCTGGTATAACTGGTGTACGTGTGTCTCCTCATACATTTAGACATACTTTTGCTCGTATGTTTTTAGAAAACGGTGGTGAGGTTTATAAGTTGTCGCTTATCCTGGGTCATAGTAGTGTCCTGGTCACAGAAAATTATCTCAAGGATTTTGTGAGTAGAGAGGCTAGGCAGGGTCAATCTAAACATTCACCTGTTTCCTCGTTGAACCTGGGCAAGCAGAACAATGGATTCAAAAAGAAACTTCAAAAAGGGCTGGACTAATGTTTGTAAAACAGGCTCTAAAGATATACGGTTAGTTTGAAAAGGGGTTAAAAATTGCTCAGAAAAAAGTATTGACAACACATGGATGAGGGTGTATACTGCTTTCTGTAGTCGAGAGACTACAGCACCAGCCGAAGTAGCTCAGTGGTAGAGCAACGGTTTTGTAAACCGTCGGTCGTCAGTTCAATCCTGACCTTCGGCTCTTTTTTTTTACTTTTTTTCCACTCCACAGACGACTCCAACAAAATCACCCCTAACACTTATACTGTCCATCTACTCAATTTTATTAGATGGAACCGCTATTGCCTTTTTTACCCCCATCCGTGGCACCTGTATCGTCATGTAACTTTATAGTTCTTCCGGGCGTGTTCTTGCAGTGAATGCGGGTGTTCCCCACGGACTGACCAGCACGCGCAAGGACAAGTTCAATGCTGACTTGCTGACTTTCCTGAAATCATAGGGCTCTTCACCCGGTCCCGAGCATGTGAGGGATTTACCAGCTATGGAGGGTGGCTTATGGACTAGTTCAATTCCACCAAACCATACTCCTTGAGAGAAACAAAGGGCATTGGCATTGATCAAATTAGAAGGAGGGCAGCAGTGTCACCGTATACAGTCATCAGCAGCAATGACACCGCAGTTGTCATGATCGATCCACAGAATGATGTATTAAGCGAGAGGGGTCTGGCTTGGAAACTAGTGGGAGAAAGCATTAAGGACAACAAAACTATTGAGAACATGGAGCAGCTCTTTCAAGCCGCGAAGGATGGCGGTTTTGAGGTGTTTATCTCACCGCACTACTTCTATCCGACAGACTATGGCTGGAAATTTAACGGCCCTCTTGAGCAGGATGAGCTTGATGAGAAAATGTTCGCCCGTCGTGGTGTCTTAAACCTTGAAGGCTTCTCTGGCTCAGGGGCTGATTGGTTGGAGCGTTTTAAGCCCTATATTGAGGATGGAAAAACCATTATTGCCAGCCCACATAGAATTTGGGGTCCACAGACCAACGACCTTGTTCTCCAACTGCGCAAGCGTCGCATCAACAAAATCATCCTTGGTGGAATGCTTGCCAACATATGCGTAGAATCACATCTGCGCGAGTTCCTTGAGCAAGGATTCGAGGTCATCGTCGCCAGAGACGCAACGGCCGCCCCACGCCATCCTGAATGGGGTGATGGCTATACAGCAGCAATCATCAATTACAAGTTTCTCGCCCATGCAGTACTGGCAACTGATGAAGTTGTCGCTGCAATGAAATAATAAGTACAGCTAGAAGACATACTTACTAAACAGTACATCTTCTAGCTGAATTTTCACCTACTCTATAATCGTCAAGACGCAGGATGTTGTTCCAGCCAGGTTGCAAGGAGCAAGAAAACAGCAGCCGTCCAGCAGACACCGGGGCAACGCAGTCCCTTCCCCGTCAGAGCATCATAGTTCTCATAGAAACCGGGTGCCTGCACAATCATATCGCAGTAGCGTTGAGCAATCAGGCGCGCCAGGGCTATCTCTCCGGCGGCGGTCAAGCCATCAACGATCTGATACGTTGGCGGGGCCCAGATAGGTCCGCGCCAGTAGCTATCGGCCTCATATTTCGAGCTCCTGAGCGACTCGCTGGCCAGGCCATAAGCGGTCAAAAATGGGCCACCGTCCGCCAGGTCCGTTTTCAGTGCATTGAGAATAGCTTGAGGTAAGCGCTTTCCTAGGAGAATGGGGAGATAGGTTTGCAGCGAACAAGCAGAAGTATTGTCGTTAGTGTCTGGTGACCTGGAACGGAAACGGTCATCAACCACTGCATAGTACAGCAGTTGTTGTAGCTGTTCCTCTGCCCGGACGTTCCACGCGTGAGACTCTGCTGGCTGTGCGAGCAGAGAGGCCATAAAGGACAACGTTTCCATCTGTAAGATCAGATAGGTAGCCAGGTCTACACCCTCTACCGGGGGACCCGCATCGAACACGGTAGTATTATCCCAGCCAGACTCGTTGCCATCATAGTACAGGGGCATATTATTGGGTCCGGCGCGCATCGTATACCACCATTCGGTCAGTTTACAGAGCGGCGCGTAAAGCTGAGCAAGATAGGGGCGAGACGCTTCAATGCCTAGTTGCTCCACCAGTTTACGAATCGCCCAACCATAGACCGGAGGCTTGGTATATCCGTACGTTACCCACCATCATGAATCACATCGGGGAGCGCACCTGCCGGAGATTGATGATCGAATACCAGCAGCAATTGATCCCAGGCCAGTTGCGCATCCATAGGCGCGATTGCCAGGGCATGAAAACAATTATCCCACGACCAGACAGAGTTCATCCAGGACTTACTCGAA
Organism: Dictyobacter kobayashii; assembly: GCF_003967555.1. Lineage (GTDB taxonomy): Bacteria > Chloroflexota > Ktedonobacteria > Ktedonobacterales > Ktedonobacteraceae > Dictyobacter > Dictyobacter kobayashii. Next base: position 3,073,640 of record NZ_BIFS01000001.1, on the reverse strand, counting down.
AAGATCGCGCGCCGCGAGAGTGATCCGCTAATAGGCACCTCGCAATTCCATAGCAAGAGGAGCGCTTTCTCAGCCGTCCCACGATAAAGCTCTGGCACAGGCTGCAGCGCGTGTCGCCACTGCTCGAAATGAACAGCATACTGAAATGCCGCCTGATCAACGCTCGTAGAGCGATAGTGCCAGATCTCCTCAAAACGCAGCCAGCGAAAGGCTCCTGATTGATCTGCAGCGAACTCAATTGTTCCCACTTGAGGTGCCGTGAGAGCGGAATAACTGGTGCAGGTGAACTGATGAAGATAGTGTGTACCTGCATCGACCAGGCACAATTCACCATTGCGATCTCTATACTGCGTCTTATACGGTTTAAGGGCACTCAAGCTCAGGCCGACACCGTGAAGTTCGAAAAGGATGGTGCAGCCATCAGCGAATGCGAATGTGGCCGTCCCCCCATTGCCAGCGGTCACATCGAGGCGATGAGGATACGCGATCCAGGTATAAGGAACCTCAACACCGTCCTGTACCAGCACAAGTTCAAAAAAATTGGCCGCCCAGAAATCCATCCACTTTTCGGACATCGCCTTACGCGCAGTTGTGCAATAGATCAAGCGGCTCCCATCCGCGTTCGACTTGAGGGCCAGAAAGGAACCGGGGGCGCTAAAGCAAATCTCCTTCAAATCATACGTCACCATACTCACAACTCATTTCTATCTACCATAGTTTTCACTCTCTGTGCTAGTACAAGTATAGAGTTGAGTTGTGCAAAAAGTCAAGCATTGATGCCTGTATCAAATATAATCTTGAATCTATCTGTACTAGCACACAAAAGAACGATGAGAGTACGTGAAGGCATTTTATTAAGTGTTTTCCGATCAGGAACGGCCATTAAGTTGTTGGGCGAGGTCGAGATGCAGCTGCCATAGCTCATACATAGGGACGGGACGCCGTGAGCTGGTGGCAACGCTTCCTTCTTTGGTAAAGATGAATGGCGCGAAGGATATGCCTTGATCTCCACTAAGTGCGCTCACTTCAGTTTGCCAGTCAGGCCATCTCACATCTTGATAGAACAGTTCGAGGTTGCCAGATAAAGCCCACTGTAGCAATTCTGAATAGGTTTTGTTGGTTGCGGTCCATCCAAGATTATCGGGTGCGAAATAGAAGACTGTACCCAATTTGCCAGGGAAGGCACCTCCATTAAGGACAAAGAAGCCGCCAACAACATCATGGGCGATCAGCAGACCGCCATTGATAATATAGTCCTCGCTCAGGGCGCCAACAGTGTTCCAGCTGCTTAAATCACCTTGCATGCGTGCATGACCAGACCCCAGAAAACGCAGCCAGCCGTGATCAATTAAAATACCGCCGGTCTCCCAAGCAATTGCTCCCATCGGAGAGCGGGTCGTGACCTGCAGTTGTAACAGGATAGCTTCTCTACGGGCTCGCTCAGCTGGCAGGATTTCTACCTGGTTGCGGGCAGCCGCAATCTGCTCTTGCACTAAAGGCCAGCCAGGATCTTCAGTATTAATAAGTTCTTTTATTGTCCTTCGATGCATTGTGATATCCCTTCTATACATATATAATTACACATGATTTTACCATATAAACATGAGCTAATATTCGCAATAAAAGGGGGGATATGGATAAAGTTAAGCGCCAACACCAACTAAAGGTGGCTTTAGCTCAAATAGCAATACCAGCTGGCATAGAGATTCGGGCATGGGGCGAAGAGGATTTCCTGGCCATTCAACAGCTCAGCAGTGCTGAGGGCTGGAGCTCGCCTGTACGACGTCCAGATGATGCGCTGCAGGCCTGGCAGAACTCATGGCCAGCGCTGGTAGCGGTGAAAGATGATGTGGTGATAGGTTTTGTGCGTGCGCTGACCGATGGGGCCATTACAATGTATATCGCCGATCTGGCAGTAGATGCACAGCTACGAGGCTCTGGTATTGGACGTTCGCTGCTGGAAACCTGCCACCAACTCTATCCAAGCGCCCGCCTGGATCTACTGGCCGCTGATGGCTCGCGCGCTTTCTACGAGGCTTGCGGCTTCAGGTTACTCTCTGATGGTATGCGCAAAAGCTACCGCTAAATGCTCTTTTCTAGCTGGCGCGACATGAACATCAGACAGTTAAACTAGAACCGCACGAATCACGAATAATCAACTGTGTCGGCAGTTCGATATTTAAGCTATGGATAGAGTCACTGGTATTCAACAGTGACAGTAACATTTCTGCGGCACGGCGCCCCATATCTTGAAATGGTTGCCGTACAGTAGTTAAAGCTGGTCGCGTATGGGCAGCCAGGTGCATATCATTATAACTTACCAGGGCGAGATCCTTTGGCACATGGATGCCGTGTTCTTCAGAAGAAGTTAAAACACCACAGGCACTCATATCACTGGTGGTAAAGATCGCGGTTGGTCTGACAGAGGGAGGTAACTTTACAATCTCTTCAATCGCAGCCTGACCATTGAAGTCTAAATCATGACCCGAAAAAAACAGCCGAGAATCAGGCTCAAGTCCCGCATTTCGCAAAGCCATGCAATATCCCTGGTAACGCTCCTGATAACAGGGTAACTCAGCAGGTCCTTGCACATAAGCGATGCGCCGATGACCTAACTGTAGCAGGTGATTCACGGCAGCCAGCGCGCCTCCAACGTTATCGTCACTCACACTTGGAAGATCGACCCGCCAACTCACAATATCAATTAAAACAACAGGCATACCATCCTGGTAGAGTGTAATTAATTCTGTTGGCACGGGTGCAAAAGGCACAACTAATAAGCCAGCAGTCATCCTTGTTGCGAGTATGCGATCCAGTATATCTCGATAACCTTTAGCCGGATTGCATGTAAATAAAACGATCTCGAAAGGGCTAGCTTCGATCGCCCTCGATAAACCCAGGAGCAGATCGGACATCAAATCCCAGCTTAGCACAGGTACAATTACTCCAATAAAAGGACTCTTTCCCTTAATGGCAGAGGCATGAAAATTTGGTACAAAGTCATGCTCCTCCATAACCTGGCGCACATGCTGAGCAGTAGCAGGATCAACACTCGCATTATTCGTCAAGACTCGAGATACAGTAGATTTGGATACACCCGCTAAACGGGCGATATCATAAATAGTTAGTTTCTTAGTCATCAGTTACCTTTAAGAAGAAGACCTACTATGGTCTATAGTAAGCATTAGAAAACAGAAAATAACAGGTATCAGGGTCTTTCCATATTGAAGAAATATTTCATTGTTTTCTTGAGTATAATCTGGGATTGATCCCATGTCAAGTTGTGCTTATTTACTTGCTTCATGCGCGCCTGTCATTGTATTTATCCATTTTTCCCTAAAAACCATTAAAATGGGATCAATCCCAATCTATACTCAAACAGCTTCTGGCTACGTTGATTTTGATGTCACCAGTTACCTGCAGACAGCCAAACAGAGCGGCAATACGGTAACCATCGCCCTCAATGCCAACTGCGCCGGCTGGCAGGATGTATTCTCACGCAAAAATGCAACCAACCAACCGCAACTGATTGTGTCGAGTCATTGATAAAAAGCATGCAACAGCAATAGTTAATTATCAGGCATAGGCACTTGATAATCTAAAGAGGACCTCGCGCTGGTTGGCGCGAGGTCCTCTTAAAGCAAAGAGTATATTGATATAGCTATAGCTTCCAGGGTCCAAAGGCTGGAATGGCCGCATCCGCCCCATCGGTGATATTGCAGTATGGATTGTGGCCCCAACCATACCAGAGAGAGGTTTCTGCTGGCAATTCATTGGCAATCAAATGCAAGGTCACTGTGTTACCTTCCAGGGTGGTTTTGTGGATCAGTGGTAGCTCACGCTCATCGTTACTGCGCAGGGTGAAACCTGTTGGACGTCCTGGTGCATGTAAGCCTGCGCGTACCGGTCGATAGGTAATGTGGATACGGGACTGCTCAAGCTCAGGCGTCACCGCCAGCACATCAGGTGTACGCTGACCATCCGCGATATCAGCCAGGCGTCGCCCCAGGCGCTTGAGTCCCTGGGTGCCAATGTGAATCAAATCATCGAGCTCCAGATCAATCGCCGAGACCAGCGCAATGCCAGGTAGCGCGTTTTGCAGGGTTCGTTGCGCCTCGCGGATGCCGTGCCAGCCTACCGGTGTACCCTCTGAAACCAGTCCACCAATCTGCACATAGTAAAATGGCAGTTCGGCCGAGCCCAGATCGCTTCGCAAGGCCTGGATGAGGGTGAGCATACGTTGATGGTAGTGCTCAACGCCTTCAGGATTGCAGTCGCTCTCGCCCTGATACCAGAGCACACCAGCCACCTTGCCACCCACAGCCTTAACACGCTCACACAGGGCTCCGTACAGAGAAGCGCTACCCTGGTCGCGCAACTGCGGGTCCCACTGTTCCATCGATGTGCCGCCATGGGCAGATGGGATCAAGCCGACAGGCACCCCTGTGCGCGCATAGCGCTCTTTAGCAAAGGTCAATCCCAGACCAGTGCCTTTAACACGCTGTGGATCACGCACCGGAGAGTGCTCAACCCGATCACGTCCCCATAGAACATGGTGGACCAGGCGCGGCGACTCATCTAACCAATGGAGTGGCTCTTCTGCCTGCGCCCATTCCTCACGCGACTGGAATGAATGTACAAACGGCGACGGCTTCTCTTCATCAATCAGATCGCCGATCCCCTCCATGTTACTCTGCCCGGCCAGGACCCAGATATCACCTACCAGGACATTATGGGCATCGCCGATGGTATAGGGGCCACCAACAGCCAGTTCAAGAACTTCACCATTTGTTGTTTGAACACGCGCCTTATCGTCAGCATCGCGCTGTAACACTTGATAGCTCTGCACGCTAGTATACATTGTTCCCTCAATATCATGTGTCATCAACAAAAAATACTATCTCAATGGGAGATATCTATATTTTACCGTAATAAGTTAAAGATAACACATCGAAGCGGCACGACAAATAAATTATGGGCAAATTGAAGCTTCCCCATGTAATAATTACATATATCAAGCAACTTCAACCTTTGAGGCCTGCCAACCTCCCTGTAACATACCTTGCCAGCGCAAGGTAATATGGCCAGTGCAGGGTTGACTTTTATCAGCCAGTTGATAATAAAGGGGATAAATAACTGTTTGATCTTCCCACTGTGGATTTCAGCACACATGAGTACTTATTGTATGAATCCTATGCCTGAATATATCCAAAAGCATAGAATATGTTATAATGCTGATAAGTGTAAGAAAATTTGTTCTATTTAAACGTGACCATGCTCATGATAGGAGATGTTATGGACCAGGACAAGCTGTACACATTAGCTCTGCGTTTAGCAATTCATCCAGGGGCGCCAAACGTTCAAGATCCACAATTATTGGTCGAACGTTTGCCAGATACACTTCCCGTACCTCTACCGTTACCCGAAGAATACACTATCTTAGGATCACTGGTCAGTAGTCCCGGCTCGATGCAAATCTTCCTGGACATTCCAAATACTAATGGAGAGATCCAAGATTTTTATCAGCGTGAGCTACCTGCCGCTGGCTGGATTCTGCCAGAAGAGGATATACATATGAGACGGGGTGGCTTTATCCAAAGTCGCCACGACCTCAATTACTTATCCTACACTTATAGCAACCATGAATGGACCCTCACAATCCAAACGACTACAACAACATCGAGAAATACGGATGTGCGTCTGCAGCTCTACAAAGATGAACTCGCTCGAAGACAGCGCCGTCGGATAAGAAGGCATGGGCCAGATATGTTTACTCTTTTTCCCGCGCTCACTTCACCACAAGGTGCCTCACAAATAGGTGGAAATAGTGGTAGTAGCGGCAATGACGTATATACCACTGCCACCTTAAAACTCCAGGAAGAGTCGAACATAGTAGATGTGAGCAAACATTACACCGATCAATTGCTACTAGCGGGTTGGAACCCACTCAAGGATGAGCAGTCCCCACACTCGGCGTGGAGTAGCTGGCATTTTAGCGATAAAGAAGGCGATGAGTGGAACGCGACATTTTATCTCTTTGAGCTGGCAGAGAAGCCCCACCATTATCAGCTCTCTTTACAGGCTAATTTAAAAGATATAAATGTTTAGAAAGCAATTGAAGGGAACCAAAAGCATACATGGATAAAGCATTTTCTCAAACACGCAACGCCCCATCATTATGGAAAAGTTCGCGTAACACGAAACGTTCCCTGTAGGCGGCATAGGATTACGGCCTTATTGCCAGGCAACTGGAAAAACCCAGCAGTAATCCGGCCTTGTGCATGCCGCCCGGTTGGCGTACAACACGTTCCTAAGAAACGTGTATAAAATGGTTCCGTGAGCGGATAATATGGTCGCCAACATCTCGTACGCCAACCGGCCGGCATGCACGAGGCCGCACTGCTAAGTTTTCGTATGGGTAGGGGGTTGAATTGGCCGCAGTGCTATGCCGCCTACGGTGGGGCTTTTTCGTGTTGTAGGGGCCTTTCCACATGGATGGGGGGACGTTTCGTGTTGGGAGGAGATCTTCGCCCTGGTAACCACCTTCTTCCTTAAGGATACAGCCATAAAGATACAATTCGTATATGGTTACGCCCGGCTATTATTGATGCTCGGGGGTAATTTGGTCACGAGCAATTCCAGGCTCAACAAAAAGACCCAGAAAGGGAAGAGCAAGAGCATCCATTCCCAGGAGGTATTCAGGACGAGTAGACCAAGCGCACAGGCATACCCGATATAAGATAGCCAGCGCGAAAGGATAGCGGTACGGAGCAGGATAGATGAAGTGGAGGTCATAAAGATCGCAGCCATCTTCATGGCATAGATATCCATGATATTGTAAGTAATATTCTCGCTATAATTAATGATAGCCGTTGATGAAGAAGATTTAGGGAGCAGCTCAAAGCTGGCAGCCACCGCCGCCGCTACAAAGAGCATTGCGAGAAAAAGTAGACCACTACCGAGAAAGACCGTCGCGAAAATACGATTCTCGTAAATGCCAATCCGCTCCCGCAACACGCCAATAAACCATAAAAAAGCGATCCCCGCAAAAGGTATCAGGTTCAAGCCAATCGCCCAGATCGGCGGAGCGATCCATTCATTCCCCTGCGTAGGACGTGCCACGCCAATTAAAATAATCGAGATAGCAAGCAGTAACGAAAAAACAATACCCGCAACAGCAGCAACACGAGGTATTTTAAATGTCAGTCGAGCCAATAACTCAGGTTGTTTCTTCATACTTTTACTCCATGCGGGCCATCTTCCACTGGTTCTATAAAAATTGCCGTAGGGTTGGCAACAAATAATGCCGGTGACAACAAAAATAGAACATCACATCTCACTAATAATCACAGTAGCACATATGTGCTCAAAGATCATCATCCCTAAGATGGATACTGCATTTACAGATATAGACTTAAACCTATAAATAATGCTATGTACTGCATTCAATCCTTTGTATTCAATAAAAAGCAAAAAAGCCCGAAATAGAATTACATATCATTTATTTTTGGTGGCTTCATTCAAGGTAGACAGGGGAGAGGATATGGAATTAAAGGGTAGAGAAGCTCATGGAACCCCTAATTCATCATGCCACATGTCTGTTCAAACACTTACACGTCCTGAAGCTCAAGCAGCACCAGGGAAATGTGGACAGATCGTAATTGGACGCGTTGAACCTATCAGATACCTAATTGTGCTCTGCATTTTGTTCTTTGTGTGTAGCGCTCCCTTAGTGCTAAGGTCCCACATGGTTTTTGCCGCAGTAGCCGACAATAACGGCCCATTTACCATTACGGCCAGCACTTTTACGGCCTCTAATTTTCGCCTGGATCAAAATGTGATTAAAAATGGAGGATCGTTAGCAGATGCCATCGTCATCGATGTAGTAGCGACCCATTTCGTGCTAAGCAAACAGGTTTTGCTACCCTTTGTGGGACCGGTCACCTTTAAATTAGCAACGACAGGAAATAATCCTGTCCGCTTCTATGGTCTACGCTCACATATTGTCTCCATCGCTTCAGATCAAGGCAATTTTACCAGCCTGGACGTGCTGGGTATTCCATTAGAACAGATTCTAGGGGCAAGCTTCCTGCCGCACCGGCCAATTCAAACACAGATAATGGCAATGCGCTTCCTCCAGCCAATTCAAGCAACAATATTGCGACGCCAGTGCTTATCCACACTGACTTTTCAATGCCAACCAATCTGCACGCTACCACGGTCACACCAGTCGCTACGGTCGGACCCAGCGCTACTGCCATTAATAATGGAGCAACACCGAGCAGTACCATCACAACCAGTACACCACCTGCCGGGCCATCAGAGCAACCAACTGCTAGCAACACTGATCCCGGATCTGGAGCGGCCACAACGCCAGTGCCCACGCTGGCAACAGCCACGCCTGCCAGCAGCACGCCTCCAGTCGCAAATGCAACCGCCGATCCAAAGCTACCTGCGAATATCAGTAAGCTCCAGATCACTTTAACCAATGTGACAATTAAAGCAACCTCTCTAGAGGTCCAGAGTGCTACGATCCCAGATCTTCTCGTTTTAGTGCAATAAATAATAAAAAACACAACAATAAAAGTTAGAAAAGGAGGTATTAATTTATGGCAACATCAACACGGCGCATCAACAATCAAGCGGTAAAAAGGGAAACGCAGCCACAGGCTGAAGTAGCAGTACCTGAGTCAGATGTGGTCAAAACAGTTGAGGTCGCTGGGCCAGCAGAGGCAATTGTGGTTGAGCCAGCTGTACAGCCTGTTATTGAGTCACCGTTCAGGTTTCGCCTCAATCTATGGCAGAGGCAACGTCCCGTTGTGGGCTCGCTCATGATTGTGACGGCCGGCATCCTGGTACTCTGGGGGCCGCTGGCATTGATGCAATTTGCATTTCTACCCGGAAACACTATCTGGGCAGGACTACTAGTAGGGACAGTGCTGTGTGTTTTAGGTCTACTGCAACTATTCTTTCCTGGCTATGCCCTGGTGACTGGTATCCTGGCTATAGTTTGTGCCCTGGCCTCACTAATGGCCGCCGCGGGAGGATTTGGCATCGGCATGATCCTGGGCATCATCGGAGGGGCCCAAGGTGTGGCCTGGTGCAGCGTTACAATGACCAGGGCTGAGTATCAACATATGTTGGATCAGCAATCTCGTCGTCCTCGTAAAAAGCGCTGGCCAGGACTGCGCAAACGCCAGGCAGATTCGCAACTATAGCAAAAAGGAGCATCTACCATGCAGAAAGTACTTCCCAGCTTTCCACCCCAAAAACGGTTTTATCCAGAAAACGCAGAGGCAGCCGATGTAGTAACCATTGGCCAGGTAAGGCGCAGAACCTTCTGGCCCGTGCTGCTGGTCGCCTTCATGTTGCTCTCAGGCTTAATCTGGCAAGCGGTGAATGGCAATATCGCCATGGCAGCTAATTTTCCCATACCTTTTACCATTCAAGCAGATACGTTTGTGCTTACTAATAGCACGTTGGTCCTGGGTTTCTCTAACTCTGGCAATGATGTGCCCGTAGCAATCATCACCGATAACGCGGTAGCCACAAATTTGCGTATCTCCAAGCGGGTCAGTTTGCCATTTATAGGAGATGTCACATTCAGGTTGAGCGCAGGAAACGGAAATGTGCCGGTCAGGCTGTATGGAACCAGAACGGATGTCCAGGCCCTGAATGCCTCTCTTCTCCTTGTCCGTGACCAATCCACCTCAACCAATGCTCGCTTTGGAGTCAAGATTTATTCTGGCTACGAGAAGTTTTTCAACCTAATAATCAAGGCACCATTCTTAAGTGTTGATAGTGCAACCTTTCCTAATCTCCATCTCTCAGTCACGCGCCCATAACACCATTATTGAACACACAGCGGTCAACGCCTACCTTTATGTATGCAGGTCTGGGAAATCGACCAACTGAAATTGGATACTTGTCAATAATTTCAGTTGGTCGTCTTTTTATCATGCATAAAGATAATTTTCGAATATGCCAGCATAATGCAATTCAAATTGTTTCAGAGGATTGACAAGATTAAAACTTTACGTCATAATTATTCCAAGTCTAATGTTGATATTGCTGATCAACATTATCACAAATCTCTTATCTTTTCAGAGTACAGTCCCAGGCAAATTTCACTGCAAGGAAATATTTCTTATTAAAGCAGGAATATACTATTTAAAGTGATATATTTTTCGCCGATCTATGCAACAAAGCATATTATTATGCGATGCTTAAGGTACAGCTTACAGTTTCACGCACACTCTAAGAAGAAAGCTTGAGAATACATTTTTTAAGGAGGTTTTAAATATTTCTAAAATAAGTGTTATCTTTTGGGAGTATTTACTTTGAAAGTGCGTATATCATACTACAGGTATTTAATTTCTACCTTATCTTTCAAATGAAGGAGGCGCTATGCGTAATATTCGCAAGAAATCTGGACTTCTCGGGATTGCGAGCTTATTTTCTATCCTGGCTGTCCTGCTGTCCGCATGTGGGGGTGGCTCTACAGGCAACACCTCGGGCAGCAACTCGCAGATCGCATTGGCATCTAAACAAGTTCTACGTGAGCCAGTTATTGGTGGTGACTTCGATTCACTCGACCCTGCGCTGACGGCTGGTGGTCTAGGTGATCCAATCAATCTTATTTTTACCGGCCTGGTATCTGCCGATGATCAAGGAAATATCCATGATCAACTGGCTGCATCGCACCAGGTTTCCAGCGATGGACTCACATACACCTTCACACTGCGCCCTAATCTGAAATTTAGCGATGGCACAAAGTTGGACGCCAATGATGTTGCCTATAGCATCAACCGCGCGATTGACCCGGCGACAAAATCACAGGTCAGCAGCTATCTGAGCCTGATCAAAGACTATGACAAATTTTCCGCAGGTAAAATCAGCACGTTGATCGGCGATAGCATCGTCGTCAAAGATCCAAATACGATTGTGCTAACTATCAGCAAACCTGCCAGCTACTTTTTGCAGGCTCTGAACTACTCCACCTCCTATGTCGTCAACAAAGCCTTGACCACAAAATATGGTGCCAAGTGGGTAGATCACCTCGGCGAGGGCGCCGGCGACGGCCCCTTCGAAGTGAAAAGCTATAGCCACAACACCGGACTGGTCCTGGTGCCTAATCCAAACTACTACAACGCCAAACCTAAACTGCAGGAGCTTGATGAAGTCATCACCGGCGACCGCGACAGCACTTTCAAATCGATGAAAGCCGGCCAGTTTGACCTCGCACCAGTGCCTCCTGCCCTGGATAGCGCCAACAACCAGTTACCTGGTTACCAGCAATCACCAGCATTGGCCACACGTTTCATCGGTATGAACTACCTGGTCAAACCGCTGGACAACATCAAAATCCGCCAGGCGTTGGAACTGGCCCTGAATCGCAACCTGATCGTAGGCAGCATCATCGGTAAAACAGTCACCCCCAGCTACCACATCATCCCCGATGGCATCCCTGGCTATAACAAAGACCTCCAGGGTCCAGATGGTGTCACCACCCCGGCTGGCGATCAGGCCAAAGCCAAAGAATTATTCCAGCAAGGATTGCAGGAAGAGGGTTATAAGAGCGTCAACGACCTGCCATCTCTCTCTCTGTCCTATGCACAGAGCTATAAAGCAGGCGCCGACACCATGGCGGCAGTTGCCAACGAATGGAAACAGGTCTTAGGCTTAAACGTCAAACTGGTTGGCCTGCAAGGCAACGATCTGATTTCCCAGGAGTTTGCTACTGCCGGTAAAAATGGTCCTTTACAGATGTGGTATGGCAGTTGGAGCACCGACTACCTGGATCCACAGGACTGGACCACCCTCTTCTTCGATAAAGGCTCCAGCAACAACGCTTTCAACTATGGTCAGAACAATTCTACTGATGCTGCTGCTCAGCAGGCTGTACAGACCCAATTAGAGAAAGCCGACAGCACCTCCGATCAAGCGACACGCTTGAAATTGTACCAGGATGCCGAGCAGAAGCTCGTCAACGACGTGCCATACATCACCACCTATCAGTCTTCCTACGGCTACTTACTGAATCCGAAGCTGAAAGGTTGGAAACTCTTCCCATTGGGAAGTATGGCGACCGATGACTGGGCCAACGTCTACTTTACGAAGTAAACAGCGTACATAATTAACGCAACATCCTTGTACTGTGCTCGCGCAGGAAAGGGTAGTGAGCTTGCTCGTCTCACCGCTCTCCTCCTGCGAGGGCACCTTGCGCATAACAGAGGATCACGGCATGACTCGATTTCTAGTCAAACGCCTGATAGGACTATTCTTCATCCTGATTGGCGTCACCTTCATCACATTTATTCTGGGTTATCTGGCACCCGGAGATCCAATTAAAGAATCGATGGGGATCACTTCAATCCAACGCTCTGGCTACAACTCCGCCACGCATACGGATTCGATCTCCCCTGGTATCAACAGTACGTCAATTTCCTGGTCAATCTGGCCCACTTTGATCTGGGCACCTCATTCCACCCTCAACAACGTGCCGTCTGGGATATCCTTAAAGATGGTGTGCCAATCTCAGTCGAACTATCGTTCTGGGGAACCATTGTAACGCTCGTAATGGGCATTCCCATTGGCATCATTACCGCGATCAAAGCCAACACCTGGGTTGATACGGTCAATATGAGTGTCGCCTTAGTCCTGTATGCCCTTCCATCCTTTATCCTTGCCGTTTTTGTACAACTGCTGGTGCTCTGGATCGACAAGACTGGTATCGGCTGGCCAATTAGCGGGTGGGGAGATCCCTGGCAATACACCTGGCCCGATATCCAGTATAAGCTGGTGCCAATACTTACCTATGGAGCAGCTGGCTATGCTTACTATGCCAGGCTGACACGTACAACGATGCTAGAAGTGCTCCGCCAGGACTATGTGCGCACCGCCCGGGCCAAGGGTCTGCTCGAAAAGGCCGTCATCTATCGCCACACACTGCGTAACGCAATCATTCCTTTGATTACGGCGATTGGACTCTTGCTGGGATTGCTGGTTACCGGCTCTTTCTTTATTGAAAATATCTTTAGTATCCCAGGCATTGCCAATATCACAGTTGCTGCCGTCTCTCAACGTAACTATCCGGTGATTCAGGCTACAACCATCATGGTCGCCATTGGCGTTGTGTTTGGCAACCTCATTTCTGACATCTTATATGGTCTTGCCGACCCACGCATCAAAACCGAGTAATATTAGCTAGAAAAGGATAGAGGAGGACGGATGATGGAGAATAATGAGTGGGAGTCTGCAGAGACTCAATCAGATGCACTCATCTCTGCAACCGGCTTGGCCGCCAGCCAGTTGGAGTCGACTGTGACTCACCCAGAGGTGCTCAGTTCCGCAACTGGTCTGGCTCCTGCCCCTGAGATACTCGGGCAAGAGGAAATCGATGGCCCGGCCCTTGTCGAGGATACGGCAAGCGAGACACCTACCACAATAGAAGAGTTAGAGCCAGAACAACAAAAGCAGGAGCGCAAAAAACATCCCAGCCCCACGCGTGAAGCTCTGCAACACTTCCGCCGCGACACCCGTGCGATGATCAGCCTGGGTTTTCTAATATTTTTAGTATTACTGGCTCTCTTTGGACCCCCTATTTACCAGCATATTGGCGGTATCTATAACAGCGACCTGCAAGGCAAAATTGGGCCTGCTACTTACCACAGTTACGACCATCAAGAACTGAGTAAGGTCAATCAGGGTCCATCAGCGCAATATTGGCTGGGAACCGACGCACTTGGACAGGATATGCTGGCTCGCTTAATGCAGGGTCTGCTTATCTCACTGACCGTGGCATTTCTAGTAGAAGTCGTTGATGTCAGCCTTGGAGTTACCGTCGGTGTGCTGGCCGGTTACTATGGGGGCTGGATTGATGCCTTACTGGCACGTTTTACCGACCTGGTCTTTGCCTTTCCGGGCTTGCTTTTCGCCATCTTGCTTACCGGTGTATTTGGTCCAACGGCCAATGACTATTTCTCAAAGTTGCCGCTGGTCGGAGGCTTTTTAAGCAATGGCAATGCCTCACTGGTCATTGTCTCACTCGCCTTATCGCTGGTCTCCTGGCCTCTGATGGCACGCTATGTACGAGGCCTGACACTACAAATCAAACACCAACAATTTATCGAGGCTGCCCGCACATCAGGCACAAACGATGTACGCATCATGCTCAAGCATATCATCCCCAACCTGTTCAACATCGTGATCGTAACATCCACCATGAATATTGCAGGAACGATTATCGGCGAGGCTGGCTTAAGTCTACTTGGTCTTGGCGTCACCCATCCCGGCTCCAGTCTGGGTCTGATGATCGCGGATGGCATCTCACTGCTAGAGGTCTTCCCCTGGGATACTCTATTCCCAACCATCATCCTGACCGGAATCGTGCTCGCCATCTCATTTCTGGGCGACGGACTGCGCGATGCCTTCGATCCACGGGCCAAAGGTTAATAACCCATCCTCAACAGACACAAAAAGGGAAGGTGCGATCCAGATAGTGATTGCCCTTCCCTTTTTGTTGACGCCTGTATGACCGTTTATCACGTGTTAAAGAAGAATAGTAGAACTCTAGAGCAAAAAGATATTATCAACAGAGAAAGGTCCGAGAGGAAAAGCTATGTGTGGTCGTTTTACCTTGTTTCACAACATGCAGGATATCGCGCGGGCATTTCAAGTGGAGGTGCCAGCCTCAATGCAGATTACGCCACGGTATAATGTGGCACCCACCCAGGAAATTGTCACCATACTACGCGATGGTACATCCGCCGCCCACCTGGCTCTGTTGCGCTGGGGCTTAATTCCATCCTGGGCCAAAGAAGAGAGCATTGGCAGCCGCATGATCAATGCGCGAGCCGAGACCCTGGCGGAGAAACCCAGTTTTAAGCGACTCCTCCACAATAGACGCTGCCTGATTGTAGCCGACGGCTTTTATGAGTGGATGCAAGAGCCGGGCTCGAAGCTCAAAACGCCAATGTATATTACCCTCAAAGGCCAGGAACCCTTTGCCTTCGCGGGACTCTGGGATAGCTGGAAAAATCCGGCCGGCGAACAGCTTCAGACCTGTACGATCATTACGACTACCCCAAATGATGTGGTCTCGCCCATCCATAACCGGATGCCTGCCATTCTAACACCCGAAGCGCGTGAAGAATGGCTAGATCCAAACTTGAAGGACGATCAGGCCCTGCTCCATCTGCTGAAGGCCTATCCAGCCCAACAAATGGAGGCACGTCCAGTCTCGCGCCGCGTCAATGACACACGCTATGATAACGCAGACCTGATAGCCTGACCGTTCTACAAAGATGCCATCGCCTTCACGTTCTCCCTTCCTGGTTTCTCATACCTTCAGTGCTCAAGAAAGTTTTTATAGTGAGATGCGACAAGGGCGCACTGCGCCCTTGTCGCATCTCACTATAAAAACAGTTCGGGCGCGGCAGCGCACGTCCGCAAAACAGCACCACACATCCCATAAACATGGGAAAGTCTGGTACCCTTGAAAGGATATAGGAAATAGAAAGGTAACTCGACTATGGTACAATGATCTGTATGCATAGTTGACCCATAGAAATGTTTGTCAACATCGCGATAAAGAGTAAAAGGAGTATTCCATGGCAATTGCCCCTAGAACAACACTTATCGATTATGTCAGTCCAGCCGCTCCATCACGTAGCACGGCGCTACTGAAAGATGGAGCATTGGTAGTTGGCACCAGTCTCCTGATGACCCTGGCTGCCAAAGCCAGCTTTCATGTGCCATTTTCACCCATCCCATTCACCCTGCAGACACTGGTTGTCATGCTGGCCGCTGCGACACTGGGTAGCCGACGTGGAGCCCTGGCAATGCTTTTATATTTAATTGAGGGAGCCTCTGGCCTGCCAGTCTTTGCCAGTGGCGGTGGATTTCTATATTTAATCCTATCACCCAGCGCAGGCTATCTCTGGTCTTATCCGCTGGCTGCCTTTGCGGTCGGTTATTTATGTGAGCGTGGCCTGGATCGCAAATTCAGCACCTCTATCCTGGCCATGCTACCAGGCACCTGCATAATTTATGCCCTGGGTGTCTCCTGGTTAGCCGTGGTTGCCCACCTGAATCTCCAGCAGGCAATCGTAGCTGGTATGTTGCCTTACATCCCATTTGACCTGGCAAAGATGGTAATCGCAGCCATCCTGATGCCAGTCGCCTGGCTGCTCGTCAACCGGCAGAAGTCTGATACACAACTTTAAACACTAATCGCTGCCTTTAAGATATTCTCTCGAAGAGGTCCCTTCTTCATCCAGGGTCTCTTCGAGAGATGCAGGCTTTTGTTGGCGCGCATATTTATGCTGGCGCGAACGCGTCTGCCGAGTCCTCACCGCCTGGCCAGCAAACAATGCAATTCCACATCCTAATAAAAACACACCTACAATGAGAATGATCGCTCGTAGTTCAGAAGAGAAACTCTGCGCTATCAATAGGCCAACTACCCCCGACTGCATAAACATAGCACAGATCAAATAGAAGGTAGGTATATTATTTGGGCTATCCCCTTGCATGCTTGCTGACCTTTTTTTAGTTAAGAATGTGTCTGACACCCTCTAACAATATAATTCACATTAGAGGATAGAGGAAAAAGAGGAGGGTGGGGAGTGTCATATGACCCAATTTCTACTTTGGCACTAAAATGCCAAAGTAGAAATTGGGTCATATTAATATTATAAGCGAGACTGTACGCGAACCAACTTGCGCTCGCCACCCTGGGCGATACCAGCAAGTGAACGCAAGGCATCAATAGTCTCGGGTGCATTACGCACAAACTCAACCCGGGCAGGCTGCAATTGCGCCTTGAATTCTTCGACGGTCATATCATCCAGGAAACGTACACCGTCATTGTCCAACATCACCCGTGGCAACAGGATTAGATCGGGGAGCGCACCATTTTCATGCAAGGCATCCAGCACATCCTGGCCACAAAGCAGACCAGCCACCGTAATGCCGGAGCCAAAGAATTTATTCACCACCGGCAAAACCTGGGTATCAAGATTCTCAATCTTCTTGATATCACTGGCCAGGTCTTCAATCACTGGACTGGCCATAGTGCTGGTAACGATAGTCACCCGGCGCTGTTCTGGCATCCGAGCGGGCAAACGCCGCTTACTACGGGCCCACTGATCAATCAAGAAACGCGTCATCCCCACGCCATTCTCGATCTGCGAATAGAGACCATAATGGCGGGCGGGCGGAAACTCGCGCTCAGTAATGTAATACCACTCATCTGATAGATACACAAAAGGATTGCCATCGGGATCGCTGGCAGCGAATTCACGCTGGTAGGTCTCAACCTGATCAATAATCGCCTCGGCCTCCTCACGTGTATAGCGACGCAGCGTCGGCAAATCACCGATCTTCAGCATATTATTATACTTGGTCAGACCGACAGGGACCGCTGAGATCGACTCGACAATCGGGCGCAAAGCAATCAGATCACGAATACTGCGATCCAATAACTCTCCATCATTGAACTCAGGGCACAGCACCAACTGTGTATGACAGGTAATACCCATGGAACCCAGGCGCTGAATATGTTCTATAATCTCGCCAGCACGTGGCCCATCCACCATCTTGCGCCGCATATCTGGATCAGTCACATGGACCGAAACATAGAGCGGAGTCAGTTTCTGCTCATCCAGGCGCTGCCAATCCAGCTCTTTCAGATTGGTCAACGTAATAAAATTCCCGAACAGAAACGAATAGCGATAATCATCGTCCTTAATATAGAGGGAAGAACGCATACCATGTGGCATACCGGGCTGAGGGGCGAAGCGCTCCGGCAATCCCTTAATAAAGCAGAAGACACACTTATTAGCACACTGGCGAATAAACGGGGTTGGCTCCTCACCAAATAACACACCCAGATTCTCATCAATGCCTTTTGTGACACGTACTTCATGCTGCTCTTGCTGACGATTATAGCCAATCACCAGCTCCTCATCGGCAACATAGAAGCGATAATCGACCAGGTCGCGGACCAGGTTCCCATTAATTGAGCGAACTAGATCACCTGGTTGTAGTCCTGCACGATCGGCAGGACTCTCGGGCACTACCTCACGTACCCATCCATACATTTTTGGCATTGGTTAATATCCTTAAAAAGCGGGGGAAACAGGGATGGCTTGTAGACTGCATCCCCATAATAAACTGATAGCTATCATGTGATTATATCCTCTCTGCTACTACACGTCAAATTTCCTGCTCCACTCCCAGGGCTTTTTTATTTTCCTCTTTGGCGCCTGCGGCGCCGGGTTGGGAGTGTGTAGTGTGTGTTTGGTGGGCGACTGCGGCCGCCCACCAAACACACACTACACACATGAAAGAATGGACATCGTATCGTTTGCTAGTGATCTCTCTGCGTCACTCCATATAACAAAGAGGATAAAGCAAGGGAAAAATCACACATACGATTAACTCTTTCTTTTCGTAATAAAAAGGAGATAGTTTTGTATGGTGATTGGGCTACGCGCTTTGTGGTTTCATCTATCTTGTGGTTTTGTCTATTTTGTGGTTTTGTTTATAGAAGAGAATAGATAGGCTCTGTTTATCAAAGGGCAAGGGTGTAGTATCTAATCGTGCCAATATATTTCACAATGATACAATAAGGCACCGAAAGCACCCATAACTCATTGATAGTTCAATGCTTATATATTATTTATTTATTATCAGGATAGGTATGCAACAGGTTATTTTTCGCCTACTGGGATCGCCAGAAATCTCTTACAACGACCAGCCAATCAGGATTCCCCGCCGTCGCTCGCGTGCCTTGCTTTACTATATGGTCTCGACCCATACCCCACAACCTCGTGAACGTCTGATGACATTGCTCTGTGGCGATATGGATGAAGAGAGCGCACGCCGAGCATTTAAGACGATGCTGGCGGAGGTACGTTCACAGCTACGTGGCGTTGATCCTTCCATTGAGTGGATCATCAGCGACGAGGATCGGCTGACATTCAATCCACTGGCACCAATCTGGCTGGATACGGAGATATTTGAGAAGACAACGGCGAACCTGCAACGCAACTTAAGCCAGGCCATCAAGCTCTATCGCAGCAATTTTCTGGACGGATTCTTTCTAAAGGGAGCCCCTGATTTCGATTCCTGGGTACAGAGTACGCGAGACCATTTTCATCACCTCTACATGATGGCCTTGCAGCACATGGCGGATGTGTATGAGGCCAATCATCAACTGGAGGAGGCGATCACCTATATGCATATGCTGCTGACCGCTGACCCGCTATCCGAAGACGCGCATTCCCATCTGATGCGCCTCTACTGGCAGATAGGAGATCGTACGCAGGCGCTCCGGCAGTATGAGCGGCTGGAGAAGATGCTAAAAGAAGAGTTTTCGGTGCTGCCCCTGGCGACGACCCAGCAACTATACCAGCAGATCGCGCGCAACACGAACATTCAGGCTCAGACTCCCGCGCTCCTGGCTCCTCTACCCGTGTATAGTGATCAAGTCACACCAGATATGCCACTCCAGGCGGCAGCCGAAGCACCAATAGTGGATGTAACGTTACCATATGTGGGCCGGGCACGCGAAATGAACTGGCTACGGGATCATCTGCTCGGTCAAGAAAATAAGCAGCCGCTACTGCTCCTTCGGGGCGAGCCAGGTATGGGTAAAACGCGCTTGCTGCAGGAAATGACGGGAGGCTACTGCGCCGATTGGCTCATTTTGAGCGCTAGCTGCCAGGAGGTGGAGGGCAAGAACAGATATTATCCACTGGTTGAAGCGCTGCGCTCCAGCCTGAAGCGAAGGGATATCGCCCATCTGGACCTGTATCCAGTATGGCGTGCGCAGCTAGAACGACTGCTGCCAGATCTGTTTCACACAGATGACACTGGTAGAACTACCGCTACGAACAATCATGCTAGCCCCGAGCATCATGGCGAGGCAACCCTACTCGCTGATGCCCTGGTGGCACTGTTCAATCAGTTAGCGAGCCCGCGACGTCCATTGCTGCTACTATTGGACGATATACATTGGTGCGATAAAGGCACGCTGGGACTGCTAGGGCACCTGGCCCGTTATGTACATCGGCGGGAAGTCTTTCTATTAGGTACATATAATCCGGGTGGCAGCGAAAAGCGGCTGACAGCGCTGCGCAACAATGCAGCCCGCCTGGGAGCACTGGCTGAACTTGAACTTGAGCCACTTTCTAAAGCAGATATACACCAGCTGGTCACTTTTTTTGAGGCGATAGATGGTTCAGGCCCTGGGGTACAACATACAAATGTCGGATTCTCGCCAGGCGATTGGTGTTACCAGCAGAGCGAAGGAAATCCATTATATGCTCTGGCCTGGCTCGAAGCGGGTCGAGACCAGCCGAAGATGTTCGTACCCGCCCGAATTGAATCGCAAATCAATATGCAACTGGGTCGGCTGAGTCAACACGCGCGCCAGTTGCTACTACTGGCAGCCTGCAGTGGGGAATGGTTCAACCTGGCCTGGGTGGGATCACAACTCGGCTATACCCTCGCGACAACGCTAGCGGCTAGCACCGAGCTGATCGAGCAACGCTTGATAGTCGCGGTTCCAGCTGCTACAACTTTTGTGGCTCCCCCACTTCTATGTATATGTTCGCGCACTGCACGGCCCGCGCCTGCATCCTGGCCTCAATGAGTGCTATTGAGCGTCACATGCTGCAACAGGCGGCACAGAGCCTGGCCAGCACCGAGGCGACCGTCTAATCATCCCCCATAGAGGAAATACCCTGGCCCTTTTGCAACTTGCTTGTAACTTTTTTGTAACCGCGACCGTGTATGATTAGCTCATGATCACGTCGAAAGAGCACAGTTTGTAGTGCTCTGAGTGAATCAAAGAGCCAGCTAAAGTTATGCTGGCCATCAGCGTAGCCATTGCTTGTTCACGAGGGAGTTTTGACACTGTGGTCCATTCAGCCCAAGAACGACAGCCTTTTGCAGGCGTCACAATTCAACTTTGGCCCTGGTCTATTGAATGCGACCATAAACTGGAGAATCCATATGTAACCGCGGGAAATCGCGTCTACAGCGTGGCAACCCAGAATGGTGAGTTTTCAGAGATCGGCTGGCGTCAACCACACGAGATGTCCGGAGTCTGGGATCATCCAATCAAACTGCTGGATGGCTTCTGGTTTGGCGTCTCCTATGGCCCGGCCACCCTCATCGGACCAACCCGCAAAATCCACTGGCTAACGCAGGCCACGAGCTGGCGCATGATGCCTGGCGAGGTAGAGATAACATATCAACTCCCTGGACTGGATGTAGTACGGCAGGAATATGGCATTGATGATCACGAAGGGATACTGGTGCGACTGCTGCTGCGAAACCGCGAGCAGAAAGCGCTGGACCTGCAACTGCATTTCCTGGCCCATACCGATCTGCGCGCAGCCTGGTTGGGCGAGAAGCGCCTGGTCTGGCGCGATGGGCAGGACGAGGCGATCTATCTGGATGAGCAAGCATGCATCGCAGCTTACAACACAGTCAATCCTGCCTATGTACTCTTTGGTGCCCGCAAACGTCCCGCGGCAATCGCGATCGGCAATGACCCCACGGTCATGAAGCAGACCCCAGGCCACGGCATCAGCGGTCACCTGCGCTACGCGCTGCATATACCAGAAGCGGGCAGTGAGAAGATGGAATATATTATCGCCGGCTCGACACATTCCAGTAATGAGGCCAGCGCTACTTTTGCCCGACTCAAAGATTCCTTTGAGGAGCTGGCACAGAAGCAACGCCAGCGTTACCAGAATATTGTCGAACGTTGCGCGTTACGCAGCGATGACGAACTGATCGAGACCGCCTTTGGCTGGGCCAAACTCAATTTACAGATGCTCGAACGCGTCGTCCCGACGATCGGACAGGGCATTTGCGCCGGTCTACCAGACTTCCCCTGGTGGTTTGGGAAGGATACGACCTTTACAGCCCTGGCCCTGGTCGCCAGTGGACAATTCGAGCTGGCATTAAGCTCCCTGCGCAACCTGGCACACCATAGTCTGATCGTCAACAACAATGGTAGCGTAGTACATGAAATCCTGACGTTAGGACATATTCACGACAGTGGGCACATGGTAGAGGTTCCGCTGTTCGTGCGCGCCTGCTATCACGTTTTCCAGTGGACCGGAGATCAACAATTCCTGCGCGATATCTATGACTTCTGTGTGCGCGGCCTGCAATACGTACTGGACTCTACGGGACCAGATGATGAGCTATGTGCCACTGGCAAAGGCATGATCGAATCGCGCGAGTTGCAGAGCGGGCAGGGCTTCAAAACGCTGGATATCGCCGCCTATACCTACCAGGCGCTACTATGCCTGGCTGAACTTGCCAGCGCCATCGGTGATAACTCACGGGTATCCGAGTTGCACGAAAAAGCTCAACGCATACGTAAATTTGTCAATACAGCCTGGTGGTTGCCGGAAGAGAACCTGTTCGGAGATATCTACTCAAGCGTTCAGGAGATCACGGCCGCGCACAATCTTTTGCGCGCCGATGGACCATTATGGCCCGGCGATCTCAAAGAGTTAGAGCATACCGCCGCCATGCTTGCTCGCTACACTGAGCAGCATAGAAGCGACGAAACGAGCTTGAAGCAGTCCCATCCCTGGCTATTAAAGCACATGATCGCCGCCGTACCGATGGAGACGGGACTCGCCTCACGTGAGCACGCCACGCAGGCCCTGACGCGCCTGGAGTCAGACGAGTTCACAGGTCCGTGGGGATTATATCTTAATCCTGAACGCCAGCCGGTCACCATGACATTGCCCAATGGCATCATGGCCGCGGCCGAGGCGCAATATCAACGCATGGACCAGGCACTGACTTACAGCCATCATATTGCGCGCACATTGGAGCAACAAATGCCCGGTGCGTTCAGCGAAATCTCGCCGAATGGCGGCTGCTTTATCCAGGCCTGGTCAAGTTATGGCATTATCTGGCCGGTTGTGCACGCCTTCTTTGGCTTCCAACCCAACGTCGCCCAGCACCGCGTAAGTTTTATTCCTCATTTTCCTACCACCTGGCAGACCGCGCAGCTCCACAGCGTGCGTGTCGGCAATAGCAGTATGGAACTTGAGGTCGCAAAATCTTCTCAAGACGCGCGGATAGTCCTGGAGACACAGGATCTCTCTTACGAAGTCACGCTCGGGTACACCTGGCTCGGGACAACCATGCCCGGTCGCGTTACCCTGAACGGAGAGGACGTCTCTTTTCACACCGAGGTATTTCATCAAGGAAGAGAAGATGACGAGACTGCACAAGGATGCACGCTGCAAATTCCCACGACGAGAGGTTTACAGCGCTATGAATTACATCTCGTCTGGTGAGTTGTGTACCACCCTGGTACACTCTACCTGGGATAGCAATCATACAACATCTTAAAATTGAGGATGTAGTTCACTGTTGAGCTATATTCAGGAGGATCGTTATGAAACGAAAGTTCGCAACCTTTACCCCGTTCTTTTTTATCTTCGCATTGCTCATGGCGGCATGTGGAGGAACGAGCGGCGGTGGAAGCAGCACTAATAATGGTGGCGGTAATAATGGCGTTAGCCAGCAAGGCATCACCAGCGGCAACCACTATATCAATTGTCCCAGCAACACCACAACAACCGCCGCCGCCCCCGAATCGGGTACAGTGACCCTGACCGTTTCGGGCTGGACCTCAACACCAGCGGAGGATGCACTGGTACAAAAAAATCTACAGAACTTTGAAGCTGCTCATCCCAACATCAAAGTTAAATGGTCCCCTATCACAGGCGACTATCCAACCAAAATGCGCGCCAACGTCGCGAGTAACACCGTACCAGACGTGTTCTATTTACAGCCCTCGATGTCCAGCTCGTACATCAGCAGCGGTAAATTGCTTAATCTTTCACCATACATGGCCAAAACTGGCGTCAAAGCCGACGACTACTATTCCGCACTCGTCAACCCTTTCACCTGCACAAGTGGCCAGGTATATGGACTGCCAAAGGACTGGAATAGCCTGGGCGTCTTCTATAACAAACAATTGTTTAAGGATGCTGGCGTCGCTGCTCCCAGTGCTAACTGGACCTGGAGCGACATGCAGAATGACGCACAGAAGCTGACCAAAAATCCTGGCAAATCCGATGGTACATACGGCATTACATTGTCAGCCGATGCCTCCCGCTGGGGTGCCTTCCTGCTGGCTAATGGTGGAAATGTGCTGAGTAAAGATGGCACCCAGGCCGCCTTCAACAACGACGCTGGCGTCAAAGCCTTGGAATATTATGACAGCTTCTTCAAGAACAACACTGGTATCCTGCCAACTACCGTTGGTGCCTCCTATAGTGGTGATGCCTTCGGTAAAGGAAAGGCTGCCATGGTCATTGAAGGTGGCTGGCTGATCCCATATCTGCAGTCAACCTATGCCAACACTCAGTATGGTATCGCTCCTATGCCTACCGCACCAAATGGCAAACAGGGCAACCTGACCTTCACCAATGCCTGGGCCGCATCCGGTGACACCAAGCATCCAGAAGCTGCCTGGGAGCTGATCAAGTATATGACTGGTTCAACCGTTCAGGAGAGCCAGCTGAACGCAGGTTTCGCGCTGCCAACCTTGAAGAGCCTGGCCAACGCACCTTACTTCACTTCACATCCTGAATTTAAAGTGCTCTTCGATGCCGCACCATATAGTTATGCAGACTACTATGGTCCACAGGATGCCACGATCCACACCGACCTCTCAAACGCGATCGATGCGGTCGTGCTCAACAAGCAGAGTGCGCAGGCGGCCCTCAACGATGCCGCGACCAGGATCAATAACCAGTTGCAAAACGGTTAATTGTGATCGGTTAACTGGTTACGTTCACACGCACGCACCTCGCCAGGTATACCTGGCGAGGTGCGCCACAGATATAGCTTCATAGGCCAACCACCACTAGTAAAAGGAGAATGTCAATGGCCACCCAACCAGTAGGATCCTCGGGCACACTGACGGAGCGGCCGAGTCCTCGCCTGCAGCCAGGACACAAAGCAATGAAGAAAGAGCGAGCAGAGGCTATCGCTGCCTACCTCTTCCTGGCCCCCTATCTATTCGTACTGCTTGTGTTTTCTCTCATCGTCTCGATCTATGGGATCGGGCTGAGCTTTTTCCGCATCGACCTTGGCTTTAGCGGAGCAACCTACGTCGGTTTCAAAAACTATATACAGCTCTTTAGCCAGCTTTCGAATCCAGGCCTGAGCGATTTCTGGACCTCGATGGGGAATATCCTCAGATTTACGGTCTTTGTGGTGATCTTGCAGACGATACTCGCGCTGATTCTGGCGCTATTGCTGCATGCCATCAAACGGGGCAAGGGCGCGTTCCGTACCATGTTCTATGTGCCAGCGGTAACCTCCTCAGTCGCGACCTCGCTGATCTTCCTCTGGCTCTACAACTCTGAAGGTGTGATCAACTTCCTACTGTCACTGGTCGGAATTCATGGACCAGACTGGCTAAACAATGTCTTCTGGGCATTGCCCGCGCTGATGCTCCTCAACGTCTGGAGTACGGCGGCAATGTTTATGATCTACTTCCTGGCCGCACTACAAGATCTGCCACAGGATGTGCTGGAGGCCTCTGAGGTCGATGGAGCGAGTAGACTGCAATCATTCTGGTATATCACGCTACCCTTGCTACGCCCGACAGTGTTCCTGGTAGTAGCACTCGGTACCATCGGTGCCTTCCAGATGTTCGACCAGGCGAAGTTTATGACCAACGGCCAGCCGCTGAACTCGACCCTGACGCCAATGTTGGAAATCTATAATGAAGCCTTCCTCAATGGTGGATTCGGCCAGGCAGCCGCGATGTCGGTAGTCCTGTTCACACTCATTTTTATTGTGACGATTCTTCAGCGCCGTTTGATCGATCCTGGTACACGGCAGTAGTTATGTGGAGGAGCAGTTTATGGCACAGGTAACATCGCGTTCGGTACAAGCGACGCAGCAGACGCCAACGACACCAGGGAAACGACCGGCTTCCTGGGTACGGATCGTGGTTTACGTATTCTTGATCATTTTCACGATTACTTCGGTCGGCCCATTGATCTTTACTTTTATCTCATCCTTTAAAACCATGGGGGATGTGCTGGCCTTCCCACCGACACTGATCCCGCATCCCATTATCTTAAGTAACTACCAGGTCGTCTTTGGCAACCCGCTATTCTTGCGCTGGATGCTTAATTCTGTGATCTATGCCGGCGGGGCGACAGTACTCAATATGCTCTTTTCAGCCATGGCAGGATACGCGCTTGGCCGCATGAACTTTCCCGGCAAGAACCTGGTCTTTACCTTCACACTGGCAGTGATGATGATCCCTTCAGCCATTACCTTGATTCCGAAGTTCCTGATCATCAATAATTTTCACCTGGCCAATACCTACTGGGCATTGATCCTACCCGCCATGGCGCAGCCCTTCTCGGTCTTCATTATGGTGCAGTTTATGAAAATTTTACCTAAAGAGTTGGAGGAGTCAGCCCGCATCGACGGAGCGTCGCGCTGGCGCACATTCTACCAGATTATCCTGCCACAGGTGAAACCAGCGCTGACAGCGGTCGTCATTCTAACCTTCCAGGGCGCCTGGAACGATTTCCAGTGGCCATTGGTCGCCCTGGGCACGCAGAATATGTACACGCTACCGCTGGGGCTCTTCTTTTTCAAGAGCACCTACTATACACAGTACAATCTGCTGCTAGCCGGGTCTATGTTTAATACAATTCCGATCCTGATCCTCTTCTTCATTTTCCAGCGCTATTTCATCGAGGGCGCTGTTGCCTCAGGCGTGAAAGGCTAGCCTTTTATCAGGGATACACGTTGGAAGCCAGGCAAGGAGTTAGCTCCTTGTCTGGGTCCAGGCAAACTTATCATTAAAGATGGCCAGCAAACATATACACACAGTTTAGTTAACAGAAAGGAATCGTGCTACTCCCTGAACTACGGATGGTGATATTTTGTCAAAAATTATCGTGCGGGCAGGAAGTGAGCATGAATAGATACATTCACATGAAGGAAATTACAGAACAGTCTGTGTCGACCACTCCTTCTTTTGAGCGCGAGGTATTGGTTGACTTCTGGCAAAAAGCGTTAGAGGCGTTGCAGTCATTGCAGAATCCCTTAGGTCTGATGGCCAGCGGACAGGATGGCCACTTCCATGCTATTTTTGGTCGTGACTCACTGTGGACGGTGCAGCTCGCGCTTAAGGCTGTGCGTCGCTTGCCAGAACACGAGTTGCAAGTTGGAGGCACATACGCGGCGTACTATAACTGGCTACACGACCTGGCCAGCAGCGTCCTGCTTGGCCTGGCGCAGCTACAGGGCCAGGCAGTCAACGATGCCAACGAGGAGCAACCGGGACGCATCGTACATGAGTATTGGGAGCCAATCCCACCAAAGATGGCGCAGGCACACTGGCCGGTCGTTGATGGCAACGGACGCTACTATGGGGCCTTCGATGCCACCTTCCTCTTTGTCTCAACAGCAGCACAGGTTGATGCCTATTTCAATGACCAGGCTTTACTTGAGAAGCTATGGCCACACATTCACGCAGCCCTGCTCTGGATGTTGAACTGGTCAGACCTGGACCAGGACGGACTGGTTGAATATGCCCGACGTAATCCAGGTGGCTATGGCCTGCCCAACCAGGTCTGGAAAGATAGCAGCGATTCAGTCTTAGCACCTGATGACCGGTCGTTGAGTCATCCTGTGGCCTGGATCGAAGTGCAGGGCTACGCCCTTGACGCTTATAGCGCCTATCTCGCGCTGGCACAGAAACTAGGCCGACTGGACCCAGACCTGCAACAGCAGATCGAGCAACGCATGGCCGGCTTACGACAGGGATTGGCTTCGTTCTGGATGCAGCAAGAGAACATACCCGCGATGGCACTAGACGCGCAGAAGCAGCAGATCCCTATGGTGGCATCAAACGCGGGACACCTGCTCTGGAGCCACGCTGTCGACGAACAGCAGGCGAGACAGATCAGTGAACGCCTATCAAACCCCGACATGCTAACACCCTGGGGTGTACGCACACTCTCAGACCAGGCATACTGCTATGATCCCTTTAACTACCATCGCGGAACCGTATGGCCCTTCGACAACGCCATCATTGCCGCCGGCATGGAGAACTACGGCTTCGAAACGCAGGCGCGTACCATCGCCCAATCCGTATTACAGGCATTGGAGACCATCGACAACCCCGTCGAACTCTACATGGTGCTGCCCTCCCAGGTCATTCGAGCTCCCCACATCCAACAATTATGGGCGCTCGTCGATTACCGCCAGGCCTGCAACGTCCAGGCCTGGACCGCCGCCGCCATCCTCTACATGGTCTCACTCTTCTTCTAAAATCTACAGATCTCTATTTTCATTCTCTTACGTGCCCCTGTGAGGGGCGCGTAAAGGGGGATTGTTAAGGGCGCCCAGCCCTTAACCGGGGGCATGGGGGTGTCCCCAACTTCCCTTTTTTATCCTATCCCCCACCACCGGGAACACGTAAAGGGGGATTGTTAAGGGCGCCCAGCCCTTAACCGGAGGCATGGGGGTGTCCCCCCAACTTCTCTTTTTCATCCTTTTCGCCTCCGCAGGAGGCGCGTAAAAGAATGAAAATATTAGAAAATCCTTAAAAGATATATTTACCCTTGACTATGATGAAAATAGCAGGTATTATTAGAACAACGAAAGGAGGTGGTGTGCATGTATGAACAAAGTCGCTGCACAGGCAGCGTTGAATTCCACACCTTCCAGACGAGAGGGGTGAGACGCTAACGCGTCTTATCAACACCTGGCTTTGGAGCTCGGTGAGGATTTTAAACCGACGTATTGGCCGGTAGTGCATTCTACCTGCCTGTGCAGTAATATCGGGACACTGGCGAAAAGATTGATTTGCCAGTGTCCCGGTTTTTTTTGCCCCACAACCCCTATCCCCAAACCCATCCCCATTTTTGATATTACCATCCAAAAAGCGTTTATCCTCATGTCAACAGATAAAAGTAAGCAGCCTTTTTGCTTATTTTTACATGCTGTCATAGAATTTGCCAAACACCTGCTATTAAAACAAGCAAAAGCTTGACACGCTCTATTTTATACACTAAATTTGTCTAGAAACAGTATTTGTTAAATGATGACAAAAATAGGAGCAGGGAGTGCTTTCATCAGAGATTTTTTGCGCTAATTGTGGCGCAGCCAATAATCCACAGGATAGCCATTGTTTCGCCTGCCACGAACCTTTACAGCAGGCAGATCCCGAACCCACGCAAATCGAGCGCCTGCTACGGCAACGCTATCGCGTCCTCACGCGCCTGGGACAAGGTGGGATGGGCTCAGTCTATAAAGCAGAGGACACAGAACTGGGCAATCGCCTGGTAGCGATCAAAGAACTAAGCCAGAAGGGGCTCAACCAGCAAGAATCGCACGAGGCCGAGGAATCATTCAAACACGAGGCCTTATTGCTAGCTGGATTGATGCATCCCAACCTACCGCGCATCTATGATAACTTCTCCGACTCGGGCCGCTGGTACCTGGTGATGGATTTTATCGAGGGTGAGACGTTAGAAGATTACCTGACCCGCAAGGGCGGAAAGTTGTCCTGGTCCGAGATCTATGAGATCGGCATCCAGCTCTGCGCCGTGCTCCAATATCTGCACACACGACCCACACCAATCATATTCCGGGATCTAAAGCCGCTCAATATTATGCTCACACCCGGACTGCAGGTCTACCTGATCGACTTTGGAATCGCCCGACTCTTTAAACCGGGCCAGGCACACGACACTATTGCCTTTGGCTCGCCTGGCTATGCCGCACCAGAACAATATGGCAAGGCCCAGACCACGCCCAGCGCCGACATCTATAGCCTGGGAGCAATCCTACATCAAATGCTCACCGGCATTGATCCGGCTACGACCCCATTTGCCTTTAGCAAGGTACCAGGCATCCCGGTGTCCCTGCAAAGCTTGCTCGATCAAATGTTAAACCTGAATGCCAGCCAGCGTATCTCCTATGTCGAAATGGTGAGAGAATATCTACAAAGGGTTAATACAAAAAACTCGTCAATCCTATCCTCAGGCAATCGCAGCACAGGGACGCCAACCAGTAATCCACCGGCCAAACAAGCAACACCAATCTACACGCCGCCCACACCCAACCAGGTAGCACCAATCAATAGAGCCACTGCCGCCAATCAGCCAGCTAATCCGGCAGCTACATATCCCGCCAATACACCCGGCCAGGCAGCCACTTCAGTGCCAGCCTACAATATAGGAACCCCAAGACAACCATCACTCGTCTACGTACCTGGCACCTATAGTCCTGACGCAAATCAAGCAACATCATTACCAGCAGGTGCGGGCTTGCCAGATCCACCAATCCCGACTTCTTATCTGGGCAAACTCATTTGTGGTTATTCGGGACATATGGGCGTGGTGACCTCGCTGGCCTGGTCACCATATAGTAATCAGATTGCCTCGGCCAGTTATGATAAGACGGTGCAGATATGGGACATCAACAACGGGCAGAAGCAGAATCTCTATTCTGGAAACCTGGAAAATGCCAAAAGCAGGCGCATCGAAGCAGTTGCCTGGTCGCCGGCGGGTAAGCTACTGGCCTCAGCCAGCGATGACGGCATCATCCAGGTCTGGAATGGCAGTTCGCTATACACTATCACTACCTACAAAAAGCAGAGAGGCCGCATTCCTGGCCTGGCCTGGTCTCCCGATGGCGCGCTGTTAGCCTCAGCCTGCAAAAATAGTCTGCATATCTGGAAACCAGAGACGGGGGAGACCCTGGCTACGCTGGAGACAGGATATGGTGACATCAACTCCATAGCCTGGTCGCCTGATAACGACCGCCTGATCCTGGGCCATGAAGAACAACATGTAGAGATTATGCGGCTCACGCAACAGCACACCTGGAAAAGAGAGCTTCTTTACACAGCTCATCGGGGCGCCATCAAAAAGGTAAGCTGGTCGCCCGATGGCACACAGATCGCATCAGGGGGTAGCGACAAAACCATCCATATCTGGGAGGCCAGCACAGGCAAACATAGCCTGGTCTATCGGGGTCACACCGGGACCATCTACGCACTTGACTGGTCACCCGATGGTACAACTATCGTCTCCGCCAGCGCCGATGGCACCATCCAGATGTGGGACGTCAGTGATGGACAATGGATCTTCACCCATCCCAGCTACAATCCTACCGTTTACGCCGTCGCCTGGTCACCTAACGGCAAGTATATCGCCTCAGGTGCCCATAGCCATGTCCGGATCTGGCAAGCTACAGAGAAATAAGCACAACATTAAGAACCCATTTCCCTTGATATTACAGCTAAACTACTGCTAAACTGAGTAGAGATCGTGATATAGAAGATTTAAAAACATCATGATCTCTACTTTTGTGCTATTCCTCAAAAGATGACTTTATGGTATGCTATACCTACAAGAGTTAGAATAAAAGATCCAGGCCAAGCAGATCACCATCAATATGCTACATGCTTGCCCCCCAACCTCAGCAGGAAAGAAATGATAAACAAGACAACAGATGTCAACAATTATGCGGTATACTAAACAGAGAAGTTAGAACACACATTCAAGTACGCCCCAGACAGCATAAAGTGATTGTAATTAACTGTACAGTTATGCAATAATTTATGGGTAAACGTTTACCCTTGTTTTTTCGTAGTGCATTCAGAGACTCCATGTGGAGGTATCCCTTGCTAGCTAAACGCGAGTTTACAGTTGCCGATGAGTATCGCTACAACTGGTCCAGTCCGGTACGCTGGATTGCTTCCCATCTTTTACGCTACAAGTTTTATGTGCTTGGTTTCATGATCTTATGTATTGCAACCAATTCACTCTATTCTTCAATTTCATTTCTGACTGGATCGGCATTTAACGCGGTCTTAAACAAAGAGACGGCCATCAGTCAATTAGGGATCATAGCCCTTTCGTTGCTGGGAGTAATCGTATTACAAGGTATTTGTGATCTCAGCGCGCGCTTCTTCGCAGAAATTTTAAGCAAACGCTTCGCGCGCAACGCACGCGAAGAGCTATATACCAGTCTATTAGGGAAAAGCCAGACATTTCATAATCGCCAACAGGTTGGCGATGTAATGGCGCGCGCCTCCAACGACATGACCCAATTGAGCGATATGGTTTCGCCCGCCTTCGATGTCGTCTTTGATTCTTTTAGCAGCCTGGTTGTCAACGTCACATTTATCGGCCTGGTCAACCCACAGTTGCTGCTGGTTCCGAGCATCTACATTATCGTCTTCTTCTTCGCGCTACGCCGCTATTCGCGCCAGCTCAGCCCGGTATCAAACCAGATGCGTGAAGAGTTCGGCCAGACCAACGCGGTCCTGAATGAGGCGGTGGCCGGGATCGAGGTCGTTAAAGCCACAGCCCAGGAGAAGCAGGAGATACGCAAATTTGTCACCCGCGCCAGTCGCTATCGTGATTTCTACGTAGAGAACGGTAAGATCCAGGGGCGCTACCTGCCAACCCTACTGCTCGGTATAGCGCTGGCCCTGGCCTTCTTGCATGGCCTCTACTTGCTCTCGCACCACGAGATCTCACTGGGCGCTTTGATCACCTTCATGGGACTGATGACCAACCTGCGCTTTGTGACCTATATGTCGCTCTGGAGCTTTGGCCTGGTACAGCTCGGTATCGCGGGCGCCAAACGCATTTTGTCCTTGATGAAGGAAGAGACAGAGTTGGATGAGAACGCTGGCGGATATCATGAGGAGATGCGCGGCGACATCGTCTTTGATCATGTTACCTTCAGCTATGGCGATACACCTATTCTGAAAGACATTTCGTTCCGCGCCAAACCGGGACAGACGATCGCGATTGTGGGCCAGACCGGAGCGGGCAAAAGTACGCTGACCAAGCTCGTGAACCGCATCTATGATGTAGATTCCGGCAATGTCACCATTGATGGGGTCGATGTACGTAAATGGGATATGGATAGCCTGCGCTCCCAGATCTCAACCATCGAGCAGGATGTCTTCCTGTTCTCGCGTACAATCGCCGATAACATCGGCTATGGCCTTGGCTCCAAGGTCGATCGCGCCACTATCGAGGCAGCGGCCAGAGATGCACAGGCCCACGAGTTTATTCAAAGCTTCCAGCATGGCTACGAAACAGAGATCGGCGAGCGCGGTGTTACCCTCTCAGGAGGCCAACGCCAACGCCTGGCCATCGCGCGCGCCCTGCTTACCGATCCACGCATCCTGATCCTGGACGACTCGACCAGCGCCATTGATAGCGCAACCGAAGACGAGATCCAGAAAGCCATTCGCCGTATCCTTGAGGGGCGCACCACCCTGCTGATCACCCATCGCCTCTCACAGATCCGCTGGGCCGACAGTATCCTGGTCTTGCGCAAAGGCGAATTGATCGATCAAGGCACACATGAAGAACTACTGGTGCGCTGCGAGACCTATCGGCGTATCTTCTCGCATTATGATGCGGCCGTTCCAACCTCAGTAAGTAGTGGGGATTAAGAGGAGAAAGGAATTTCACAATGGGCTTTATCATGGCAGGCCTGGATGCTGAGGCATACGATCGTAGCTATACCGATGGACAGCTGATCAAGCGCATCATCCACTACTTTAGACCCAAGCTACCACTGATGATCTCCATCATCGTGCTGGTAGTGCTAAACTCGTGTCTGGATACCGCGTTTCCCTTGCTGATCTCAAACAGCATCGATACCCTGGTCAGCACTCGGGCCATGGAGTCAGCGATTGGGCTGGTTATCTTTATCCTGTTCTCAGGCGCGCTCTCATGGACCTGCAACCTGTTCCGCCAGCGCTTTACGGCGCGCTCGGTCGGAGATGTAGTATTGCAGTTGAGGACCGACGCCTTTAGCGCAGTCATGTCGCGCGACATGTCCTTCTTCGACGAGTTCTCCTCTGGCAAGATCGTCAGTCGTGTGACCTCGGATACCGAGAACTTTGCCACCGTCGTCACCCTGACCCTGAACCTGCTCAGCCAGGTGCTGCTCTATGTGCTGATTGTGGTCGTACTTTTCTTCCGCAATGCGCAACTGGCCTTGATGACCCTGAGCATTATGCCTTTGATCATCCTGGTAGCTCTGGGCTTCCGTACCCTGGCTCGTAAGTTTACGCGTAACGCACAGCGCTCTCTGGCGCGCGTCAATGCCAATGTACAGGAAATTGTCAGCGGCATCACCATCGCCAAGAACTTCCGGCAAGAACAGAACATGTACGATGAGTTCAAAGAGATCAATGCACAGTCGTATTATGTCAATCTACGATCCGGCTTTCTATACAACGGCATCTTCCCGGTGCTGGTCTTTATCGCCAATATCGGCACGATATTGATCGTCTACTTTGGTGGACGCAACGTAGCCAGCGGCACGATCTCTGCTGGCGATTGGTTCTTGTTTATCCAGAGCCTGGGACTGCTCTGGCAGCCTTTAACCAGCATTGCGTCTTTCTGGAGCCAATTCCAGCTGGGCCTGGCCGCCAGCGAACGTGTCTTCGCCCTGTTAGATGCCGAGCCACGAGTACACCAGGTCGATCAACAGCCAGTCAAAGAGCTTAGCGGTAAAATCACCTTTAAGAATGTCTTCTTCAGCTACGATGATCGGCAGACGGTACTGAAAGACTTCAGCCTGACCATTAAAGGGGGCGAGACCATCGCTTTTGTCGGACATACCGGGGCCGGAAAATCGAGTATCGGCAAACTGATCTCGCGCTTCTATGAATTCCAGGGCGGCCAGATTCTGATTGACGATCAAGATATTCGCACCTTCGATCTGCAGGACTACCATAGTCGCCTGGGGATCGTGCCCCAGGCTCCGTTCTTGTTCTCAGGGACGGTGGCCGACAACATTCGCTATGCCCGGCCCACAGCTAGCGACGAAGAGGTCAGGGCGGTAGCTCAGCGCATCGGGGGTGGTGACTGGATCGAAGCGCTACCCGAAGGACTGGACACTATGGTAGGTGAAACCGGGCGTGCCCTCTCAATGGGACAACGACAACTGGTGGCCCTGGCGCGTGTCCTGCTGCAGGAACCAGCCATCATCATTATGGATGAGGCCACAGCCAGCGTTGATCCATTGACCGAAGCCCAGATTCAGGAAGGGCTGGATATTATTCTGGCGCGGCGGACCGCCATCGTGATCGCGCACCGCCTCTCGACCATCAAACATGCGGACCGCATCATTGTCTTGAACGATGGGCGCATAGCCGAAGAGGGTTCGCATGAGGAGTTAATGGAGCGCGGAGGCCATTACTCAGAGCTCTATAATACTTACTTCCGCCACCAATCGCCTGACTACAGGCCAGGCGAAGGCTTTATTCCCACCCGCGTCTAGCGGGGCAAATTCTTTTTTCGCGCCTCCTGCGGAGGCGCGAAAAAAGAAAAAAAGTTTTTTCAGGGACACCCCGAACCCCGGCCATGGAACTATCGTCCCCCGGCACCCCCTTCTAACTTTGTCCCCCCAGACAAAACGACCCTCAAAAATGGTAAAAATGGTATATAGTGTACGTGAAAACTAACACAATAGCTATTATTTAATCAATTTTATTGCCTTATAGATTCGCAAGTACGAGGACGTTCATGGGAACACTACCTACTACACAACAAAAGCCCATCCAGCAAGAGCGCTGGCAGCGCGGGGCGCTGGCTGGTCTGCTGGCCGGCATTCTGGCAACTTTACTGATGCTACTCCTGAGCCTGACCATTGGAGGTGCCTCACTACCAGAGGCGCTGGGTTCAGCGATTGCACAATCACTACCGTTACCTATTTTTGATTACTTACACAGTCTGCTCGGCGGCGATGCCAAACACTATCTCTTTTACATTATCCTGGTCGGACAATGTCTGGTATTTGCGCTCTTTGGCGGACTCTGTAATCTGCTGATCGATCGCCTAAACTTTGGACAATGGCGCGACGAGCAGGGTGACCTCGACTATAGCGTCGGGCTGCTGCTGGCCTTTGTACTCTGGCTCTTTAGCGGGCTGATCTTCTTACCACTGACTGGTTCGGGCATTTTCGGTTCCCAGCTGGCGACGGGTGTATTAAACACCATGCTCAGCCTGGCCATCACCGGCGTAGTCTATGGACTCCTCTTCATCTTCCTGCACAACTGGCTGGTCTGGCGTGCGCTCCATCGAGCCAGCGCCCCTGATCAGGAGACGGCAGGTATCTTAGAAAACAAACGCGTGGAGCGCCGTTCTTTTATTCGCAATGGCCTGGTGATAGTGGGTCTGGGCACATTGGGAGTTGCCGCCTGGCGCTTCATTGTTGGGAATAGTAGTGGCCTGGCCGGCTCGGTAGATCCACAGCTCCAATCCAACCTGCTGGATAAATATCAGCAAAAGATCTCTCCACCACCACAACCCAGCTATGGAGAATGGCAAGATGTTCCAGGTCTCTCACCCGAAGTGACCAGCAACGCCCAATTTTATGGCGTCTCCAAGAATCTGGTCTCTGATCCCACTGTAAACGGCGATAGCTGGAAGCTTACCGTGGATGGCCTGGTAGCCCAGCCCTTCACCCTGACCTATAAGGATCTGATGGCCATCCCCACCCACAAGCAATACGAGAGCATGATGTGTATCAGCAACGAGGTGGGTGGCAACTATATGAGCAATGCCCTGTGGGAAGGGATCGCTCTGAAAGACCTACTCCAACGGGCCGGGAGCATCAAACCGGGAGCCACCAAAGTCGTACTTCATGCCGCCGACAGCTATAGCGATAGTATCCATCTCGCCAAGGCCCTGGAACCTACCACCATGGTGGCCGTCAAAATGAATGGTGAAACCCTGCCAACGGCCCATGGCTATCCTGCTCGCCTGCTGGTTCCCGGCATTTATGGCATGAAACACGTCAAATGGATCACCCATATCGAGGTCGTCAACACCGATTACCAGGGCTACTGGCAACAAAACGGCTGGAGTGATCCCGCCCCGATCAAATTGACCTCGCGCATCGACACCCCCACTTATGGCAGCAAGGTCAGCGCTGGCAAGCCAACCTATATTGCGGGTGTTGCCTTCTCAGGCAACAAAGGCATCAGCCAGGTAGAGGTCAGTGTTGATGGGGGAAGAGCTGGCAAAAGGCTAATCTGCGCCGTCCGCTCTCGGCGCTCACCTGGGTGCTGTGGGAGTTGCCGTGGCAGCCACAGGCTGGTACCTATCGTGTCGTTGTGCGGGCCACAGACCTGCAAGGGAATGTTCAGAATCCTCAGATTGCTCCGCCGCTGCCAGATGGTTCATCCGGCTATCACAACATCTCTGTAACGGTCAGTTAACACCTCGCGCCTACGGCGCTCGCTTGATATTTAATGTAAAGTGGAGAGGCGGCCGCCTCTCCACTTTACATTAAATGAAATAGCCACACACAATAGGAATACATGTTTTTATTGAGCGGTGATGTCGAAGGTGGTGGAGGCGGGTTGGGTTCCAGGGGCAGAGATACGGATACGGATTTCCCAGGAACCGCTCATGCTGAAATGGGCCTGGGCCCGGTAGAGACCGGGGGATTGCGCCCGGGCAACGATCTCTTCCGTCCCCATATCCATCGTTAACATAGAACTGGACAACGTGACCTGGGCATTGCTCAGCAGCTGGCCAGTCTCTTTTTTGACAATCTGGAAAGAGAGATTGGCGGGCTGTGAAGTGGGTGGTGGATTGGGATCAACCTGTAAGGTTACCTCATAGGGTCCGGCCTGGGACACCTGTACAGGCGCAGTCGGGCGGTGCGGAATCAACGATTCCAGGGAAGTACCAACAAAGGTAATCAGAATCAACAAGCTAATGCCCAGGACCACGATTAAAAGTTGTCGTCTCTTCATATAATCTTCAATAGAGAAACTTTTTGTAACAATCAGAGCATAAAAAAGGTGGGTTATGCTTGCACACCCCTGCTCATATGAGAGAAGGTTCTATTACGAGCAGGGGCGAAACATAACCCACCTGGAGCTGTATATATGGGAACAATATATGGGAAAACCAACCCGGTTATAAATCTCTATTTCACCTGTATTATATCTGATAGTCCTGTCCATTGCCAGTAAAAAAACAGCCAGTTGGCCGAAATATCGCCGGCAAAAGCAAGAAAGTGGCAGTTTACAGTTGGCGCAGCCCGGCTAACTGACGTATAATAACAATAACACCGTCAACTCCCAGAAGGTACAAAGAGGTGCTAGAGACAAAGACAGTGCAAGTCAGGGTTCAAGGCATACCAGTTTTCGATAGGAATGTACTGTTTGTTTTTATTGCAAAAAGCTAATTGGCTGAATGCAACTTGGAACAGGGCTGATCAGCTTATTTACCGATCCAAGCAATGGCACCTCTGGTGGATGTCCAAACGGGCGAGAGCAAGAGCCAGGAGGCCAGAAAACAACATCGAAGCAGCACATAACGTGCTACTTCAATCGAGAGTGTGTGCCTGGGCGCCACCCTCATTTATTGCCTCATGTCTTACCTCCCGCCTCCAGAATCGAGGAAGAAATGTACAAAGGTCAATCTGGAATGTGGTCCTGGCTGTTTCACCGCATCTCAGGGCTCGGTATTTTACTCTTTCTGTTTATCCACATCGTCGATGTCTCTATGTTGAGCTTCGGACCCGGAGTGTATAACCAGAGCGTCACGCTATTTGATTATTGGATTGTACGTTTGTTGTCACTGGCCCTGGTTGGAGCCGTGCTCTATCACGCCTTCAATGGCGTCAGGATTATAGCGATCGACTTCTGGCGCAAAGGATCACGTTATCAGCGTGTAATGTTTTGGATTGTCCTGGCCGCAACGATCATCGTCTTCATTCCCATGGCCTACGTGATTATGGTGCCCGCCTTCCATTGGTTAACGCAAGCGCCACACACAACAGCAGGTCACTAAATGGCCCGTCCATGATGGAATGACCATCCTGGGCACAGTGAACCATACTCAATGTAAGGAGAAGCATCTTTATGCTGCGTATTTCTAGCGGACGTGGACCTCGACCTGTAGCCGGCGGGTTCGAAACATTTTCCTGGTATTATTTTCGTATCTCAGGGGCATTGTTGCTTGTCCTGGTGATTGTGCACCTTTTTATTATGCACATCGCTAATGATGTTTCCTGCACCACCTACGCCTTTGTCGCTATGCGTTATAGCAACATCTTCTGGCGTGTTTTCGACTGGCTCTTACTCACGGTGGCCCTGACCCATGGCATGAATGGATTGCGCGTGGTCATCGACGACTACGTACATGCACCGGGAACGCGGATGTGGCTTATGTCAATCTCTGTCGTACTGCTGGTGGTTTTCTTTATGCTCGGAACAATCACCCTGATTACGTTCCCAACGGTTCCTGGTGCAACGGGACCACTATGTATTCCCAAATAACAGTGAGGATTAATTATGTATCAGAAGTTTGATGTGGTTATTGTTGGCTCTGGCGGTGCCGGTCTGATGGCAGCGATGCAACTTCCCAATGCCAGCGTTGCAGTCCTGACAAAGGTATACCCAACCCGTTCCCATACCGGAGCAGCGCAAGGTGGCGTTGCCGCGGCGCTCGGTAACCAGGAAGAAGATCATTGGAAATGGCATATGTACGACACCGTCAAGGGCGGTGACTACCTGGTTGACCAGCCGGCAGCGGAAATTCTGACGCGCGAAGCCATTGATGCCGTGTATGAGCTCGAACATCGAGGACTGCCCTTTAACCGCACAGACGATGGGCGTATTGATCAGCGCCGTTTCGGTGGTCATACGCGTAACTTCGGCGAGGGTCCAGTACGCCGTTCCTGCTATGCCGCCGATCGTACAGGACACATGATTCTGCAAACAATGTACCAGAGCGCCATCAAAAATGAGGTGCGCTTCTTTAACGAGTTTCTGGTGCTGGATCTGCTGATCAACGATGGACAGGCCTGTGGTGTCGTCGCGTTAGAGATCAAGACGGGCGAGATTCATACCTTCCATGCCAAAACGATTCTATTCGCCACCGGTGGCTATGGTCGCGCCTGGCGCGTCACCAGCAACGCCTTTGCCTGTATGGGTGATGGCATGTCGATTGCCTATCGCCGAGGTATCCCGCTGCAAGATATGGAGATGTACCAGTTCCATCCCACAGGCATCTATAAAGTTGGTGTACTGCTCAGTGAAGCAGCCCGTGGTGAGGGAGCCAAGCTCCTCAATGGCAAGGGCGAATATTTCATGGAACGCTATATGCCGGTCCTGAAAGACCTCGCTCCTCGTGATATCGTCTCGCGCTGTATCGTGCAAGAGATCAAGGATGGCAATGGCGTCGATGGCAAAGATTATGTCTATCTGGATGTGCGCCACCTGGGAGCCAAGACGATCGCCGAGAAGTTGCCCGACATCACAGACTTTGCCCGTAACTATCTGGGAGTCGAGCCAATCACCGAGCCGGTGCCTATTCAGCCCACGGCCCACTATGCCATGGGTGGTATTCCAACTGATGTCGATGCCCGTGTCGTAATAGATTCACAGTGGACACCGCTGCCTGGCTTCTATGCCGCCGGTGAAGTGGCCTGTGTCTCGGTCCACGGCGCTAACCGCCTGGGCACCAACTCGCTGGTCGACCTGATCGTCTTCGGACGACGCGCTGGCAAGCACATGGCCAAATTCATTCAAGAGAACGATTTTGTGCCCCTGCCAGAAAATCATGAGGAATACTCACGCGAATATATCGACCATCTCTATAGCTCAACCGGCGGTGAGTCGGCGGCCCACATTCGCTCCGAACTCCAGAACGAAATGATCGACAATGTGTTTGTGGAACGGCAAGATGCTGGCCTGCGCCACGCCCTCGATCAGATCGCCGGCCTGCAGGAAGCGTACAAAAATGTCCAGCTACAGGACAAAGGCAAACGCTTCAATACCGAACTGATGGAAGCTGTGGAGCTTGGTTTCCTGTTAGACTGTGCGGAGGCAACCATTCATGGCGCGCTGGCTCGCACAGAGAGCCGGGGAGCCC
Organism: Dictyobacter kobayashii; assembly: GCF_003967555.1. Lineage (GTDB taxonomy): Bacteria > Chloroflexota > Ktedonobacteria > Ktedonobacterales > Ktedonobacteraceae > Dictyobacter > Dictyobacter kobayashii. The sequence continues at coordinate 3,032,658 of NZ_BIFS01000001.1, read as the reverse complement.
ATTTCCGCCTTGATTATCAGAAACGCGATGACGTGAACTGGCTCAAACACACACTCGCCTATCGCGGCACCAAAGCTCACGATGTACGCCTGGACTATAAAGATGTGATCCTCGTCGACGATCCAATCTTCAAGCCCAAGGAACGCAAATATTAGAGGAGTTGGCAATGAACGTACTGATACGTATTAAGCGCTACGATCCAGAGCGAGACAACAAGCCTTACTGGGACGAATTCCGGGTCGAAGCTGATCCAATCGATCGTCTACTGGATGCGCTCAACACGATCAAATGGACCATGGACGGTACCCTCACATTTCGTCGTTCCTGTGCCCATGGGGTCTGTGGCTCGGATGCGATGCGCATCAATGGACGTAACCGCCTGGCCTGTAAAGTGCTAATGCGTGATGTCGGCAATAAAGTCACCATCGAGCCGATGCTGGGTTATGCGGTCATCAAGGATCTGGTCGTCGATATGGATCGCTTCTTCGATAAATATCGGTCCATCAAGCCCTTCCTGATCACGCATGATAATGAGCCAGGTACTGAACGGCTACAATCACCGGCAGAACGTGCACGCTATGACGAGGGCACCAAATGTATTCTGTGTGGCGCCTGCACTGGCTCATGTCCCTCCATCTGGGGCAATCCAGATTGGGTAGGGCCGGCCTCAATCGTCAACGCACACCGCTTCATCTTCGATAGCCGTGACCAGGGTGCCGCAGAACGACTGCAGCTCTTGAGCCACAAAGATGGCGTCTGGCGTTGTCGCACCATCTTCAACTGTGCTGATGCCTGTCCACGTGGTATACCTGTCACCGATCTGATTGAACAGGTAAAACGAGCTGTCGTATATGGCGGACCAGAAGACGCCTAAACCTTTACAGTTTTTTATCATACATATGCGAAATGAGGTCGGATACATTCACCGACCTCATTTTCTCTATTTGGAGAATTTCATATGGGAATAACAACTGAAAGCTGGCAGCATCAAGATATTATGACCAACACTATCCGGATGCATTATGTCACTCAGGGTAGCGGACCATTAATAGTTTTACTGCATGGCTTTCCCGAGTTCTGGTATTCATGGCGTTTACAGATTCCATTTTTAGCGGAACTTGGTTATACAGTCGTTGCGCCAGATTTGCGCGGCTATAACGATAGTGATAAACCAACCCATGGCTACGACATTCCTAACCTGCTACGCGATATTGTCGGCCTGATCAAAGGGCTGGGATATGAAAAAGCCATTATTGTAGGACACGACTGGGGTGGGGTCCTGGCCTGGAACTTCGCCATCGCCTATCCTCAAATGACTGAACGGCTGATTGTATTAAACGCACCCCATCCAGGTGCCTTTCAACGCGAATTGCGCACCCCGAAACAGCTGCGCAAAAGCTGGTATGTCTTTGCCTTCCAGCTTCCCTGGCTCCCCGAATATATCCTGGGCCGCAATCATGCCGAGGCCATCGGGCGCATGTTCAGGGATACGGCCGTACAAAAAGCAGCCTTTCCACCCGAGGTGCTGGCCCACTATCAGGAGGCCATGAGCAAGCCCAGGGCCCTCACCTCCAGCATTAACTATTATCGCGCGATATTCAACAACCCACAGACCATATTAGATAGCAGGGCCAACACGGCAATCACGATGCCAACCCTCCTGATCTGGGGTGAGCAAGATATAGCGCTGGATATCTCTCTGACAGAAGCGCTCGACCAATGGGTGAAAAATCTGCAGGTCAAGCGCATCCGCGATAGTGGGCACTGGGTCCAACAGGAGCAACCCGAGCTCGTCAATCGCTTCCTAAAGGAGTTTTTACAGCCTGCATAGGCTGCGAGCCTCGCGCCGCAGGCGCGAGGCTCATTTATATATATGTAGTACAGGTTGGAAGAGGCTGCGGCCTCTTCCAACCTGTACTACATATATATAAAGTTGGGGCAGTTACTTGTGATGAAAGGCTGCAGCCTCTTCCAACCTGTACTACATATGAAAGAGATTGAGGCGACTGCGTTATCTAGCTTTTATAAAAAAGGCCAGCTGTGCTTTCTCTCAATTATCCTTTTTGTGTGTAGTGGGTGGTGGAGAGGCGACTGCCTCTCCACCACCCACTACACACAAAAACGCAAGCGCCGCAGGCGCGGGAGTTCAGATTAAGAACTCGCAGCTGACACTAGATAGGAATTTTGCTTTTAGCGTTGTAATTGCAGGGCTTTTTCGTGTAAAATACACATATATTCATATGCATGTATTTAGAGTAGTTCACTGCTCCTGATATTATTTATATTCTATAGGGATTCAAAGTATATTTTTATGTTCATGCATCCTTATAAAATGGCCCGAGCAACGTGATACGACTCTAAATCCTGAAATTAATATCTTCTGTCTCGTCTGTATTTAAAAATTTAATTAGTAAATGCCCGGCAGGGAGGCATTCATCCCTGTAAAAATAATGAATACAACATCATCGCAGCCCGAGGACACTACGTCCCACTCCGAGCTCCGCTCAAGCCAGGCCGAGACTACTCCTGAAAGTATTTCTCCTGTGGAGAAGCTACCGTCTCCCAATGCCATGGATGATTTTGGAGACACGCCAACCGAAAAGGTACCAGTCGCACGCGTGCCAGCGGATGCCTCTTCGGCTTTTCCCCAGAATGTGGAGGCAACATCCGCAGCCAGTTCTGACGCGCCTACAATCAGCTCTGACGCGCCCACAGACGCCAACTATGCACAACCACTGGGACAGGCGCCCATTGAACAGCGTGCAGGATATAATCAGCCCCCATTGCCACCTATCTATTCGGAGAATGACAGTTATGGCCCGGTGCCAGCGCCACCACCACCTTATCCAGGCTATCAACCTTTTGATGCTTATTATCCCCAGCAGGTACCCACTCCTGCGCCAGCAAAGGCAGTTAGAGGTATAGCCCGGCCATTGCCCACCTGGGCATTTATCCTGGGCCTATTCGTCATTGTAGGGGCATTGATCACCGTCTTCATCACCGGTAGCGACTGGGCCGACGGAGACCTACGCGTCTCATTCAGCGCGGCCGGACTGGCACTCGTGCTGTTGATTGTGTTGGGGGTTCGATCCCTGGTCGGGATGGCCGCGCGCAAGATAAACTAGCCATCCAACAGCGCTGCGTGTCCCATACGTGCTAGACGGCTCTCACGCTCGCCTCCTTTGTCATGCTAGTTGCGTACGTCTTCAGTGCGCAGGGACACGCGATGTACGTACTTGCCTCAATTTCATGTCCAACCACATTGAGACAGGCTGGCATAGATTCGCCTTTCTGGTCCTGCAGTCACGCTCGGTCGACCATTCTGAGGCCCAAACAGACCAGCACTGCGCTGAAACACATTCTCGCGAATATAATCTGACGCAGAAATAGGGTAACCCACTCTAGATAGAGATCTGGCTGGCGTCTGAATCGCTTCAAAGAGACTAGATTGAAGCCATATTTAGCTCGTTCTAACCAGCATGGCCAGCTCATCCAATCTCACAAAACCGTGGCAAAATGCAAGCAAGTTCACTGTGATTCAGCGAATAAGTGAGCTTCACCCGAACGCCAGATAAGACAACTGCTCCACACCTTTATATCCCCACACGCATATAGACGCAAAACAGAGCATTCCAGCTCATCCCCCAGTCTATATGACTCTCATCACTCTAGCCGATGTCTACAAAAAAGTAATTAGATGCCTGACAACATCACTTCGAGCACTGAAACGCAACCCTGCCTATTGCTGAATGCTTTATCGCTCTAGACCTTATTCCTTTATTCTTGCTTCAAGGCCGTCACCAAAACCGATGCAGGTGGCACTGGAATCGAGCACTTACCCTCCTTTATAACACGAATCACGCATCGCAGAATGCAGCCGCCCAGACTCGATATATCTTACAATGGTTGACGCGAACTGATGCCACAAAGCAGCGCAAATATGTTTCGCCAGAGCCTATGCTGCAAACGGCGCTATCCCACAACATCTCAGCGAGCAATGTTATACAGTTCGTGCTATACAGTGGAATCTGAGTCCAAGATAAAGACCGTTTCAAACTTTCACTCGAGCGCAGAATAGACTACAGAACTAAGAATATGGTAGGAGTATGTACATCTTGTGCACGCGTTCGGCGCGGTCTTATCAAGAACTCCTAGCTAAGTTGCTTCGAGTTACCCCTGAGCACTATCTAATACTCGTAAACAAAGCAGAAAAGCGGACCAGTTCGCTCTCACGCCTCATTTGGTACGTTCTTACATCACTCTCGGTCAACCAAAGCTACTAGCATGACTATTATAGAAGTTAATAACTGTTTTTTCTCTAGGTGCAGCCTAGTAGGTTCCACCCCTTGACTAACCGCCTCTCTAGCATATAAAGTCTATTAACCAGCAAGGTTATCAAAGCCACGTCCCGAAACCCATCACACCACCACGCCATTATCACACGGCTACACTGCTTTTGGCATCCGTACTACACCACAGCCTCCCCACCGACGACCAAAGTTTGTCGACATATTGACTGCTTATGGTTGTCTATTCAATACGCGTATCACAGCGACGCATGGATCGAAGCATTTTACCTTCTGGGCTGTGTCACCACAAAATACGAGCCCAACCAAGGGCGAACCCGAATTTGCTCGGCTCAGAGCGCTTATCGCTCAGGCTCGCCCCTCTATTCCAGTCTTGACCCGTATCATGGATAAAATTTTAGAGGCTGATAAACCAAAGCAATCAAGCCTGCTACCTGAGAGCCGAACACGACAAAAAAAAGAACGAAGAAAGCGTCTCTCGTATGATAGCTTGCGTGGCCCTGTTCTTCATTGTGATTTCTCGGAGGGCGCGCGACAACTCTGACCGTCATACGACTGACACCCTCTAGTTGATCCACTCAATTCCCCATTTATATTGGTCTGCAGATATCATCACCCAAGAACATAGAACGCTCCTGTAACTGTCAACACGACCACCGCATATCTGTTGCCTTAACGTCGCCCCGCTCATGGCTCCAGATTTTGCGCCATTTCAGACGCATATACAGCTTCACCAAGTCGGCATTCTGGACCTTCCATCACTCGCGTTTGATACATCTCTGGGCCGCCAGTCGTGATAAACATACATTAATCCACGACCAATACTGTTCCCAATGCCAATTCGATGATAACGTAATCGCCTCCGGTCTCCATTAAGGACTCTTCCTTAGCGTCTGTTCCCGATTACGACCTTAAGCTTGTATTGGTAGAGTTAAGAGGCAAGAGCCGTCCCCACTGATTGAATATAGGAGCCGCAGAGCAAATCAACTCATAGGCCACTTATATTGATTGCGTTGCCTAAACCAAACATCTCACAGCCGCATCACCGAAGCGATATTGATCACACAATCAGTCTAAGACGCAGATCTCTCGACCTCACAAAAAATACGATTTCATTCTATCGTTTATCGGAAGCATTAGTAACAATCCCTCGCGAATTAGATCGCGGAGAGTGATTCCAGTACAACGCCGGACATCTTCACTTTGGCTAAATCTGCACTCACAACGCAATCTTCATGAGTGTATGAATCGGTGATACACTGTGAGTAAAGAATATCAAACCAGTAGCAAGGAGAAGAGCTGATCGCAATTGGTCAAGTAGAACGTCCTATTGGCTGGATACTCACTGATCATGGAAAATTAGCTCGCACCTGCAATAGAGCCTTGAGCCCAAGAATTTGCCTGCACATATGTGACACTTTGTGCATGATATATCCATCCCATTTACGCTCGGTCCCTATTGCTACGATCACCATGGCCTACAACACAAAGACGCAACCGGTCAAGCAACTGATGTCTGCTCTGTGAGTAGATTAAATAACTCTCATTCAGATGCCTCATGTGCTCACGTGTACTTCGTTTAACCAATCAGTACATGACGTTGCATACCACCAATGAGTATCTAATTGATATCATCCTGTCTATGCATGCGCATTTTTAAATCCTTTCATTCGACTATACATATTTTTTTCCTCAAGTCACCACTATATTCTCACTTTATTCTCTAGCACCCCTCACTCTGAAGCTCCCCATGCATCTGTCAGGCATAACAACTGCTAATATTTCGCTTACATAGCTTAATTTTTTTTTTTTATGCCCCTGAACTCTTTACTTATTGTCTCATATAGATCTTAGATCTATGTAAACCACATCTAATACGATCCAATTACCATGAAGCTTATCACTTCCTTCTTACTTAACACATAGTCCGACTCAAAAACAGATTGAAATACCGCCAAACTCACTAATTAAAATTGTTTGTCCTCGCAATTCTTTAGTTAAAATACGCAGGCACTTGCGTGCAACATAGTAATTTTAGCTAAAGAAATATTTACTTATACCTCACATACAAGAAACGGAACGTCTCTTATAACTGGTAGAAGTGCTACTCTAGAAACGAAGGGACGATAGAGGAGTCACATTCCTTTTCAACTATCCCCTAAAAGGTTATATATTCTTGTTTTTTGCCACATGGTATACTTTAGAGTAGCAATTGTGCGCTATAAAAAACACATGGTAGCACGCTATTGAAATAGCATATCTTTACGGAATAAGTTTGAACATATGCAATGGTTCTTTATGATAAAAGGAGTTCTCTATGAGCCTCTCTCGCTGGAGGTCCAGTGTACTCTCCCTGCTGATCCTGACGCTCACCTTGCTGGTGATCGCAGGCTGTGGCAGTGAGAGCAAAACACAGACAACTGTGAAGCCCACAGCACCCGTTAAACCCACCCCAACCGTTGCCAGCGGACCAGGACAAAAACTTCTGGATGCTATGGCGCACACCCTGGATACAGCCAAAACGCTGCATGGGATCTTTAATCTAACCAGTTCGAGCCAGGCTTTCCATGGGGTAGTCGAAACCGAATTGTGGAAGGTGGCACCCGATAAAAGTCGTACTGAAGTACAGAAGTCCACTCTCTCCCAGGTGGGGGCAGGCTCCCTGGTGGTGAGTGATGGACAACAGACCTGGCAATACGATCCCACCAAGAAGGTAGTATATACGGGCAAAGTGACCCACGATGCCAATACACCAGAAACACAATCCAGGGGGATAGCAGGCTCCACTGGAGGTCAGAGCCAGAGCTTGCTGAATATCATTCAAAGTATCTTTGACCACAGTAAGGGAACGCTCCGCTCTTCATCCGCGCAAGTAGATGGGCATAGCGCCTATGACATCCATGTAGTGCCCAGCACCACTGACACAGGAGCGGACACCGCCAGCTTTAATTATACCGGCGAGATCTATGTAGATAAAAATACACAGCTCCCACGGCAAGTTGACCTGAACATCAATAGTCTGGGTAACATTACAGTTGCTATACCGCAGCTGGACCTCAATCAGAATGTAGATGGAAAGCTGTTTAGCTTTGTTATTCCTGCGGGTACTAAGACCCTTCCTTTAGCAGATGCCAATGGGAATCAGGATACAAGCAGGTTAACGCTGGCACAGGCACAAAAAATGGCTGGCTATCATCTGCTGAGCATTCCTGGCGACCAGAGCGATTACAGTCTGAATGGAGTTGCGGCACTGGGAACGCCGGGTCTACAAACCTATACCTTAAACTATATGAAAGGCAGCCTGGCCTTTACACTGGCGGAGGGCAAGCCGTTAGCCAATCTACCTGGCCGAGGAAGTGCGATCACACTACGCGGTACCAACGGCACCCTTTATAGCAGCAATGGGACCACTACCCTGGCCTGGACCGAAAAAAGTATCGGTTATCGACTCAGTGGTGCCATCAGCTCTGACCAGGCACAGCAGATCGCGAATCTGCTCAGTTAAAATCATCCAGACCGAAACTAAACCACAAAACTAAAAAAGGAAGATGATCTTGAGGTCATCTTCCTTTTTGCTATATTTTGCTATATAGAGAGCTAGATGTGCTATTGGGCCAGCGTATCTTTGACCACCGCAGCCAGAGCTTTAATAAAGAGAGGGCTGGTATTCAAAGACTCGATACGGGCAAACTGAATCCCATGTTCTTCAGCCTGTTCGCGCGCGCCAACTTCAATATCATAGAGGATCTCCAGATGATCGGCCAGGAACTGTACAGGAGCAATCAGGACATGCTGTTTACCAGCCTCCTTCAGTTCAGGCATTACATCGGCGAAATCCGGCTTAAGCCATTCCTCAGGAGTATGGCCGGCGCTCTGATAACAGAACATCCAACGATCATCCGCCAGCCCGGCGCGCTTAGCAATCGCGGCCGCCGTCTCTTTAAGGTGATCAATATAATCAGGCTCGTTTTCAATCACCCGCTTAGGCATGCTATGGGCGGTCAAAAGGACCGGGACCTGGTCACGCACATCTTCTGGAAAACGTGCCAGCGCCTGTTGAACACGCTCAGCTACCGCCTGCAAGAAGAAGGGCTGCAAATGCCAGTCGGTCGAGATCTTCAGCTGCAGGCCATCCTGGTGCAGATTCTCATAGGCCTGCTGCAAAGTCTTGATGTAGCCACTCATAATAATCGGGAGTACTGGGGTGACATTATAATACCCACCAGAGATTGCGCGCCGGAAGCCGTTTCAGGGACCATATCAGCCACAAAAGGTGGCGAGAAACGCATACCCGCGGTCACATGATAGGTGGTACCATCGGCACTACTGGTGTTCAGTTCCTCTTCCAGGGCCTGAGCCTGCTCACGCGTAATACGAATCAAAGGTGAGCCACCAATCAAAGCATAGCGACGCCGAAACTCTGTCAACACCTCCTCGGAAGGCTCCCGACCACCATAAACATTTTTAATATAGGCAGGAATATCCTCCTGAGTAGCCGGAGAACCATACGTCATCAACATGACACCAACATGTTTATTTGCCATTTGTTTATTCCTTTATCACTTATCTTTTTGTCGTTTCATGGACAGCATCAACCAGGCGGCGCAGCAGATCTGGATCTGCCGCCATGGGAATACCATGTCCCAGGTTAAAAATATGTCCCGAGCGATTAGCGGCCCGGCGTAGCACATCCTGCATACCCGCTTCCAGCACCGGCCAGGAGGTCAATAGTAAAGTCGGATCAAGGTTACCCTGGATACCACGCTCCAGGCCAATACGCTCCCAGGCCGTATCCAGCTCAACGCGCCAATCCACACTGATCACATCGCCGCCAGCCTCAACCATGGTTTCCAGCAAGGCCGCAGCTCCGGTCCCAAAATGGATCGCAGGTGTGCCAGTCTGTTTAATAGCCGCGAATATGCGCTGTGTATATGGCAACACAAAGCGGCGATAAGCACTGGGGCTCAGCGTACCAATCCAGCTCTCAAAGATCTGAATGACATCAGCCCCGGCTGCAATCTCGGCCAGGACATATTGAGTTACCACAGTCGTGACCTTTTCCATCAAGGCGTCCCAGAGCTCTGGCTGGCCATACATCAAAGCCTTGGCTGTTGCATAATCGCGTGAAGGCTTGCCCTCAATCATGTAGCAAGCCAACGTAAATGGTCCGCCAGTGACCCCGATCACCGCCTGCTTTCCCTCTAATTCGCGCCGCACCAGGCGTAGCGCATCAAGAATATAAGGAACAGACTCTTCAATATTCATTAGACGCAAGGCCTCTATATCACGGGCCGAGCGAATTGGATTATGGATCACAGGCCCTTCGGTACGGAGCTCGAAATCGATGCCCATGCCCTCTAAAGGGAGCATGATATCCGCATAGAGAACAGCCCCATCCACCCCGAAGCTCTGTACCGGCATTAAAGTCATCTGAGCACATAGTTCAGGGGTTTTAGTGAGGGTTAAGACGTCATATTTCTCACGTAGCGCTTGATAGCCTTTCGAACTACGGCCAGCCTGGCGCATAAACCAGATTGGGGTTGCGTCAGGTTGCTCATGCCGGCAGGCGGCCAGAAAACGCGCAACACCAGTTGATGGAGCGTGAGGTGGCTGTACGGTAGTGGCAGGTAATCTATCTTGTTGCATAAGTGTTCCTTGTTTGATTTTTGCGCATCCTTTAAGGTGCCTGGGGATGCCTTTTATATCATAGCGCGGTCGCCAGGAAATTGGCAACTCTAAATCTATAAAAATCTTCATGAAGCTGTGTTTTTTTATAGATTCTTAGATTTTTGAGGGGGTTGATTGTTTTTTTCATTGGGATCTTGCTGCGCGCAAGCGGACGTGCGCATACGCGCCCGAATCCCCTAATTAACTGTGGTGTAGCCAGGGCGCTCTACGCCCTGGCTACACCACAGTTAAGGCTCATGCGCACTTTGTGTGGGAAACTCTGCCAGAGAGAGTTGGTGATGTGGTTCAACCCGCTCTCGCAGCCAGTCTTCTTGAAGGGTACGTTCGAAGAGGCCTCCTATACCACACAAAGTGCGCATGAGCCCAGTTAATTAGCAACTTACAAAAATTATTTGTGCTCTTAAAGCTGGATCACTGCGGTATCAGGCTCAGAAATATTATTGTGGTGCAAGGATGACGTCCTGCGCCCTGACTACACCGCAGTAATTAGCAACTTGCAAAAATTATGTGTACTCTTAAGGCAATATCAATGTGACACAAAGCTCAAAAATATACCCCTATGGTGTAAAGATGGCGCTGGGCGCCATCTTTGCACCATAGAAAAAAGGGGGGCTCGGGCGCGTATGCGCACGTAGTGGCACAATTATGACGTAATTTTGGAGAGTTTGAAATGGGTAAAGCTGGCCGTAGCTACATCAGTAGCAGAGACAGTACCCGACGTAAAGGCAAGCTGGCCAGACTGATATGTCGAATCCTGGGTCTCACCCAGAAAAATTCCATTGATATAGAACCTGAAATCACTCCCTTTAGCCAGTACGAACAGCGTATTTTGGCCGGAGCCAGGGACAATCGCGCTACTGGCGGTGGGCTTGATCAAAGTAACATATTGATCTCGGCCAGCCCCCAAGTCATGACGCAAGAACGAAAACTGACCCACACTATTAAGCTGAAACGCATAGTATTGGTCCCCACGCATGCGCAGTAATATTCCGGCGGTACTACCAGACAATAAAGAGACATTCACCTGTACACTGGCATCCCCGACTAAGGGAGAGATCAATGCACAGGGCACTTCAGTTGATCCCTGGCTACGAGTGACTTGATACGAGCCATGGGCAAAGACACAACTAGCGGGTGCCTCGGACCAGCGGCCACTGGCATTATTGGCCAGGTCATCCTGCAAAATCGGGGCTCCAGCCATGGTCGTGGTAGTGATAGATGTTGCATGTCCCCTGGGTTGAACATTGGTCGTGGACACCGACTGTGAGCCAACCACAACGGTTTCAGCAGGTCGGGTAGCATAGAGATAATACACATAACTGGCGGGAAGGATGAGAAAAAGCAAGATGCCAGCCCCAATGATACCAAAGAAAATGGCCGTACGACGCCTACTGGTACGACGCTTACGCAGGCGCGGTTTTAAGGCAACTGGCGCCTGTTCAGGGCGACCCTCACCCTGCTGAGGCGCAGACGAGCGCGACCTGAAACGCTTGCGTACAGGTACCATCTGGATAGAAGAAGCTGGATCATAAGTAGCAGGAGTATATTTTTGACGACCTGCCGGTCTGGAAGCGCGCGGCCGGACAGCAACCTGGAATAAGGGTCTAGATGAGATAAAGCTCCTGGCCTGAGAGATAGAATAGCGACGGCGCCGACGTAGCTCAGGGGTCACCGACACCTCCTCATTAACCAGCATTGCTTCCGGCAGGCTGACGCTATCAGCCAGCACGACAGGCTCGTAACCCTGCGCGAGCTCCATCTCAGCCTGCGAAACAAATTCTTCCTCATCAAGTATAGGGGGAGCCTGCAAGGCCTGTTGAAAAGCCTCAGCCAGTGCTAAAGCAGAAGGATAACGATGACGAGCATCTTTTTCCAATACCTGCAACACCACACGATCGATAGCCGGTGTCAGAGCTGGATTATGGACCGAAGGTGGTAATGGCTTGTCACGTAACTGCTTCCAGAATACCGAGACTGGTGTTTCACCTTCGAATGGCAGGCGAGCGGTCAACATTTGATAGAGAAGGATACCCAGAGAATAAATATCTGTACTGATAGTGGCAGATGACTCAGCCAGATCGGGGGCCATATATTCAGGTGTACCCATCAAAATACCAGAGCGCGTAAGTTCCGCTGTCGCATCCACAATCTTAGCCAGGCCAAAATCAGCCAGGTACACATGGGTACGATCGCGCAACAGAATATTTGAAGGCTTAATATCACGGTGCAAGATGCCATTATCATGGGCAAATTGGACGGCACTGGCAATCTGATTCAGCATCAGACCGGCCTCCTCAGGAGAAAGAGGGCCTGATCTAACAAATCGCGCAACGTCCCACCCGGAGCGTACAACATAACCAGAAAATACCATGGCTCAAATTCTTCATAATCCAATGCCGGAAGAATATGGTCATGTTGTAGTTTATCAATGGCCTCCGCTTCACGGCGGAAGCGCTCAAGATAATCATTAGCATATCCGGTCATGACTTTGATAGCAACATGTTGCTGAGCAACGTCATCATATGCCAGATATACCTCTGACATACCGCCGCTGCCGAGCAGATGCTGTATATGATACTGTTTAACAACAGTTCCCTCTAGACCAGACATAATAATTTGCATTCCTTACCATAATAATGATTATCTTTACAAAAACGATGATTATCTTTTTATTGGTGGGAATATTCTGGAGAGCAATATATATAACACGAAGCGACAAGAGATATAGATGCACAGATGCGCACATCTACATTTAGAGAAATATATTTTTTAGTGAAGATGAATGTCAGGAAAAGGCACACCAATAGCCCTGCAGGTTAGTCTCAGTGCCCCTTGCCAGGACCTTTACCAGGACCTTTGCCAGGACCTTTGTCAGGTTTGCCAGGACCTTTACCACCAGGGCCTTTATCTGGCTGCGGTGGGGTATCGCCATTATAGCTCGAGATGATCTGCTGGGGTGCCTGATAATGGGTAGGAGGTGTTGGCTTTTTAGGTTGGGCCGCATGGGTCGGCGTTGGTTTCGGCTTCAAAGCAGGCAGAGTATTGTTCGTCTTAACAGCATCGGTGGTGATCACATGTTGAGGATGAGAGGGAGCTGCATCAGCTCCCTCAAATGACATTTTAAAACCCTGTGGTCCAAAACTTGCGTGTAAAAATGCAGGTGCCATTACTAACAACAGGGGCACCAACAAAAGGGTAAACAGGAAACGCCCCCGTAACATGCGATGCTTCTGACGCACAATTGTAACACGTGGCTTCTCCAAAGCAAAACGAGAAGCCTGCGTGGTCATCATTGACATTGCCTGGCGATTCTCTTCTGCCAACTTCACAGCTTGAGCATAAGCCAGATAAAACTCCTGGGCGGACTGAAAGCGATAGCGGGGATCTTTCTCTAATGCCTGAATAATCACCGCCTCTACCTCTGGTGGGATAGACGGGTTATAGGTAGAAGGGGTTCAGGTATATCGCGGATATGCCGCAGATAGATGGCAATAGGAGTATTAGCTTTAAAAGGTACGCGACCAGAAAGCATCTGGTACATGAGTATGCCCAGGGCATAGACATCGCTACAAGGTGAGGCTTCATGCTCAGCTAATTCGGGAGCCATATATTCGGGCGTACCAATTAAATACCCGGTCAAGGTAAGGCCATTCTCTTCACCCACACGTTTCACCAGCCCAAAATCGGCCAGGTACACATGGTTACCATCCCGCATCAGCACGTTAGAAGGTTTAATATCGCGATGAACAATTCCTTTATCATGGGCAAACTGAAGTGCCTGAGACAGTTGGGCAAGCACTCGATCGGCCTCAGCAAGCGACAAAGGTCCTTGCTGTAACCGCTCATTCAGAGTTCCATGTTCAATATACGGGGTTACCAGATAGCACCACGAATCAAATTCACCGTAGTCTAGAACAGGCAAAATATGTTCATGGTTCAATGCAGCCTGCGCCTTCACTTCAGCGCGGAAACGCTCGTAATAGTCACCTGCCCCTGTATGCACTAACTTTACAGCGACAACCTGATCGTTAGCAGTATCACGCGCGAGATAAATCTCGGCCATGCCCCCACGTGCCAGGCGTTTCAGGATTTGATAGTGTCCAAGAGTGACTTGTTCTAGCTGTTGCATTACAATCCCCATGCTAAAATATACAAGCTGTTCCATCACACGCAGTAAAAAGCCATCAGTAACGCAATTCGTGCAACTGATACTGACGCCACAAACAGATTGAGGCATTTGGATAGAAGAGAGGAGAACACGCTCATCCCAACTCAAGCATCATTGCTCATCTGATAATAGGAAGTAACCTTACATATACATACACGGCTGTTTATCTTGATTGGTGTCAGGATGTGATTAAATAGCTATCTCACGATAACGCTTCAAACTTCGCTGTTCCTGTATCTCCACCTTCCAAGGTATATGTGTGCGGGCGTGCGCTGGCGCGTCCGCACCTGTTTTCCTATGTGGTGTAGAAAATGTGCGCTGCACATTTTCTACACCACATAGGAAACAATTATGAGCTCCATAGTCATGAAAGCTCTTACACAAACAGCGCGGCAGTGATGGGAAGCGTAAGAGCGTGTCAAACTCTCATGGTCTCCGCGATCTTCACGCCTGAGTTTGTGCGTCTTTGGCACTCAAGAAGTCATCTTATGTGGTACAAAAAAAGAGATAGTTATACTTGCGCATCAGTGCACTAGCATCTTTGTAACCTCTAACTCTAAATTTACTATATTGAATCATTATATACAAATAAATAAACTCATGAAGGGACTATTATATATAAGATCATTGAGTAGCGAGGCGTCTTTTAAGCGGATGGTAAAACTAGTTTAGCGCTCACATCGTCTAGCTTTACGGCCGAAAAACCTGCGGGTTGAAGGTCGAAAATTGTATGATACAATGCAGAGCAGAGTGCTAAAGAAGGGGAGATTCGCATGTCAGACCGCATTGTTTATTCGACTGAGAGTGGTCGCATCTCAACCTGTCCTCAATGTGGGCAGCCATATAAAGATTGCCGTTGCGACCAGGCAGTGAGCCCTAAAAAGAAAAACGACGGTATCGTGCGCGTAATGCGCGACCGCAAACAGCGTGGTGGAAAGACCGTCACCGTAATTACTGGCCTTCCAGACAAAGATAATGAACTGGCCACCCTGGCCCAGCAATTAAAAAAGCTCTGTGGCACCGGTGGTACCGTTAAAGATGGCAACATTGAGATTCAAGGCGATCACTGCGCCAAAATACAAGCAAAGCTTACCTCCCTGGGATACAAAGTAAAGCGGGCTGGCGGTTAGCCCCGATACAGGAACAGGCTGGCATAAAAAAGCTGCCCGGACTGGCTCGACTATATAATCGAGCCAGTCCGGGCAGCTTTTTTATGCCAGCAGGAAAACACAAACTTCCGCTTTAGTAGGGGGACTGTGGAATACTTATAGTAAGGGGAGTTAGTATCATAGTTATAAGGGAGTAGAACGGAGAGGATAAACAATGAACATAGACGAGCAATTTGAACACTTCCTGGCAGGGTTAGGAGTAGAAATGGAACGACCAGAAGATCGGCATTATAGTAGTGATTCCATTCCAGAGATCTCCATCTTTCAAGCCTCGCGTGATCATTATGGTGTCTTCTATCGTTTGGACATTATTGACCAGAAGCCAGAATTACGTATTATGGTTCCGGTAAATAAAGGAGACGCCAAAATGGATATTTACCTGGTCCGGTTGAGTGAACGTACACCACTCAATGAGAGTTTTACCAGGATGTCCATTTACGAAGGAAGCGGAGCTTATGAGCAGGGACGCGACGCCACTTTACAACATCTTTTGTATGCCGCCGCGGAAATGATGAAACAATTATTCTGGGCAGGAGATGTCCAAAGTCAGGTTTTTCCTCCCGAAATAGAAGTTTACCCGATTCTGGTTCAGACCGAACGCAGCATGGGCAAAAAGAAGTCCCGGTAACTAGCAGACAGATTAAATACAAAAAAGGAGATGCCCGCAGGACAATAGCTGTCCGCTGGCACTCTTTTTTTGTGCTCATAGATATCATTAGGGCCATTTTTAGCACAAAAAGAGTCGTCTAACAACCCTGCAACGTTACATAGAGTAAGGGGTGATTTTTGGCTGCAACCCATTGAATCATCATAGTGAATCCAAGTACAATTGTAGCAGTATCGATCAAACTGGGCAGGGCAAACGTGCTACGCCGGATCAGCGGGTAGTCATAAAATCCAACCGGATGATACACTAGAGGTATTACAGAAAGGAATAGCATCTATGCCCGAACAGATAGACGCAATAGGGCGAGAGGCAATCGAATATTTTACCCTCAAACATGCCGCTCGCGAAAGTGCTTTGCCAAAATCGCGCGCAACTATTCGCTTGTGTGCTAACAGCATCAGGGCTACCCATCGCCATGAGGCAGCCGCCGCCGAGAAACTTCTTGCTCAGGCAGCAGCACTAATCGCAGAAATGGAACAAGACCTGCAGAGCCATCGTGATATTTATTTCGCAGGTTTCGTCCAGGATGCGCAAAAGGAATATGCGGAGGCATGCACCTTTGCGGCCCTTACCCAGCATCGTCCCCTGCCCACACCAAAAGAGCTCTCTATCGGCTATGCCGCCTATCTCAACGGTATCGCGGAAGCCATTGGAGAGCTACGACGCTACGTTTTAGACCAACTCCGACATAGCAACATTGAGAGTTGTGAAATATTTCTCAACTACATGGATGATATCTATGCCGTTCTCATCACGGTGGATTTTCCAGATGCCATCACCGGTGGTCTAAGGCGTACTACAGACTCGGCACGCGGAATTCTAGAAAAGACACGCGGCGATCTCACAGCCGCAGCCATTCAATTGCAGTTGCAACGATCCATGCGCGAACTCCAGGAGGGTTTACAACAACATCTGCCAGTCGATCAATAAAGAATAGGAGTCGTACGTAGAAAAAAGTCCGCTTCCTTGACTTTGTATCCTGACAACAGTAAGCTGACAGATGCTTATCATAAAAGCATATAGACGCAACCCTTGCATCTATAACATATATCATCCATGAGGAGTGCCTGCCCATATACAGGCACAAACTCTTATAAAGACACGCATCATATTGATGTATACAAGCACTCATACTGTAGACGCATAAATGCACTCATAAAATATTAGTTGATCGCTACGCCAAGAGGGGAGCGTATGGAAAACACAGAAAAAAAAGTCACTGAGCAGAATATCGTTTCAGACCTCGAGCCGAAGGACGACGCATCATCTAAGTCAGCACAGGCTATCCAGGTGGTAGATGCCGATCCCGAAACGGATGAGGCAACACAGACCGAAGATGAGCAATCTGTATTAGAGGATGAGCAGTTCGAGGAAGAGGAGAGCGCCACGATTCCAGAGGTCGTGGCTGAAAAATCTCAGCTCAAAAAGAAACCAGCAGCCCAGATCGTAACGGCTGATAAAGTACAGGCCGAAGAGGTTCCAACCATCCCGATCGGTTCTATACAGACTATCAGCACGCTTGAACCAGAAGTTTCGGTACATTCCGTTGCTTCGATGAGAGCCATTAGCATGCCTGCCCCATTGGTGGTTCAACCCTCAGAATATCGCCGCGGTATTACCGAGTGGCTAGAAATCTGGCGCGATGGCATTCGGCTTAACTACTTGCCGCTATCTCTGATGCCGATTCTTCTGGGCACAGCACTGGCCTGGACGCAGAGCATTACGCCAGCGACCCCATTCGGGCACCTGGATATCGTTCACTTCGTGCTGGCTCTGATTGCCGCGGCCATCTTACAAATTGGGCCAACCTCATCAACGATTATTATGATCATCAGCGCGGTATTGACGCCAGCAATGCCCTTGGCCCGGGAGGACTCATTCAACAGGGGCTCATCAAACCAACACGCATATTGACGATTGGCCTGGCAGTGCTAGCCATCGGGTCCGTGTTAGGGCTTATCACCTCCCTGGCAGGGGGTCCAATTGTCTGCTTGTTCGGTTTGATTATGGTGCTCTGTGCTTATTTCTTCAGTGCAACCAGGAGATCACTCTCCAGTCTGGGATTGGGAGAACTGGTAGGCTTTATCGTGTTTGGCCTCTTGCCAGTCATGGGAGCCTATATGATCCAGACAGGTGGCCACCTGGCGGCGACAGCCTTCAATTATAGCCTGCCCCTCGGCTTCCTGGCCGCTGGCACCATCTATGCTAATAATATGCGTGACATCGAGGGTGATAGTCATGTTGGCAAGAAAACCCTGGTAACCATACTTGGACTGCACTGGAGCCGCATCGGCTATATCGTCCTGATGGTACTGGCCTACCTGATAGTGCTGCTGCTAGGAGTTCCACATGGCCATCCTCACTATGTACTGTTGGCCCTCTGGACACTACCGACGCTTGCCGTCGCCATCAGTGGCGTGCTACGCACAGAGATTTCTGCTGGCTTCCACGACGTCATGCGCCAGAGCATGAAAATCTTCATCAGCTTCACCATCTTGCTCATCATCGGCTTGATCATCTCGGCCCTTATACCAGTGCTGCCAAAACTACCAGAGCATCTCCTGACGTTACCATAGAGGAATACGGCACACCTGTATATAGAGATTATAGAGAGATAAAAAGTTAGCCCCTCCAATCAGAGGGGCTAACTTTTTATCTCTCTATACATAATTCTCACTACAAATTTTCGTAGTTAGGAAAAGGGAACATAAACCGTTATACATAGTACCGATGAATATAGTGCATACAGATGTATATATTCACCTCAATTGCGAGGATGCACATATAAAATATAAAATATATCTTTCTTTATGCGCTAATATTCTCTTTTGAATGTTATATCTAATATATTCAGGGAGATACTGTACGATGTGGAATGGCTCCGTTATTTCACTCCAGATCGCCCCGGGTGAAGGCCAACCCTTGATCAATATCGAGCAGGCACATGCAGTTCCTGGTCGTGGTATCGAGGGAGATCGCTATTATCTGGGCACTGGCCATTTTTCAAAAATGGGCAAAGCTAGCTATGAAATAACCCTCATCGAAAGTGAAACGCTAGCAGCGTTAAAAAGGGACTATGGTTATGAACTCACACCATTGACTGCCCGCCGGAATATCGTCACCGTAGGCGTACCGCTCAACCACCTGGTCTGGAAAACATTCCAGGTTGGGGAGGTCACACTGCTGGGTCGCCGTCTATGCGAACCCTGCTTTCACCTGGTTCAGCTCACCCATCATACGGCCCTCAGCGGTCTCATTCATCGCGGAGGACTGCGCGCACAAATCTTGGCGGAAGGCTTCATAAGACCAGGAGATTCGATCCACTTATCAAACAACCAGGACCTCGCCCAGGCGTTCAAAGCTGAACAGGCGGCCAGAGAGATGCTCGAACCAGCCATCTAATCCCAATATCTTGATTGTGCAAAAAGCGGCCCGAGGAGCCAGCAGACTCTCTCGGTCCGCTTTTTGCTTGCCTCCTCCTACGCTGACGCCTGAACATAGCAGTCGAAACTATAAAGTGCTATACTAACAGTAATAAAGTAACCTGGGAGAGAGCTAAGCCAGTTTTCGCTTTGACTCTCCCTTTCTTATGCTTACTTACTGTTAGAAAGGATCTGTGGAGTGCTTATCGACAGCCACACACATGTAGATACTGATCGCTTTCAAGGTGATCGAGAAGCAGTAATTCAAGCGGCAATCGCGGGCGGGGTCACACGCATGGTGGATCCAGGCTGCGATCTGGTTTCCAGCCAGGCCGCTCTCGCGTTGGCTAAAGCCCATCCGGGTGTTATTTTTGCGGGCGTGGGAGTGCATCCGCACGAGGCCACGACCTACACACCTGAAGTAGAGGCTCAGCTACGCGAAATGGCTCGTGAACCTGAGGTAGTGGCCATCGGTGAGTTCGGACTCGATTACTTTCGCATGCTCTCGCCACGCGACATTCAACGTAGCGTCTTCTGTGCCCACTTACAGCTTGCCCGCGAGTGTAATCTTCCCTGCATTATCCATGTACGCGATTCCCATGAAGATGTGATGGAGCTATTGCGTGCCCATGGACAGGGATTACGGGGAGTATTCCACTGTTTCTCGGGAGATGTCGCTCAAGCAAAGGAATGCCTGGAATTTGAAGGTTTCATGCTCTCATTTGCCGGTCCACTCACAAAGCAAGGCAATGCCCTTCCAGAAGTTGCCCGCATGGCCCCACTTGACCGCATCCTGGTCGAAACGGATAGCCCATACCTGGTCCCTAAGCCGCTAAAAGCCAGGCGAAACGAGCCACTCTTTGTGAAACATACCGCAGAAAAACTGGCGGAGCTACGCGGCATGACCCTGGAAGAGATTGCCCAGGTTACTACAGCAAATGCTGTTCGTCTGTTCGGCCTAGGAGAAAAGCATGAAACTATTTAATACCCTTACTCAATCACTACAAGACTTCAAACCAATCAATGAAACGGTAACGATCTATGTATGTGGTGTAACACCTTATGATACCACGCACCTGGGTCATGCCTTTACATATGTCACCTTTGATACACTGATCCGCTATTTAGAATATAAAGGCTACCCCGTTAAGTATGTTCAGAATGTAACTGATGTTGATGATGATGTTATCCGCAAAGCGGGCGAGCTAGGTATGGCCTGGGATGAACTGGGCAATCGCGAGATTGAACGCTTCCTGGGTGATATGGATTCACTGCATGTGCGCCGACCAGATGTCTATGCGCGCGCAACCGATGAGATCGGGCGTATCATTGAACTGGCACGCACATTAGTCGAGCGCGGACTGGCCTACGAGAGTGAAGGATGTGTCTTCTATAGCGTGCGCCAGGACCCAGAGTTTGGCAAAATGGCCCGCGCGGTTGGACTCAACGATTATCAATCGATGCTGGCCATCGCCAACGAACGCGGAAATTTCCCTGACGACAAACGCAAACGCGATCCACTGGACTTCGTGCTGTGGCAGGCACAGGCACCCGGCGAGCCCGCCTGGAAGAGTCCCTGGGGGCCGGGCCGACCTGGCTGGCATATTGAATGTAGCAGCATGGCCATGCATTATCTGGGAGAGCAGGTCGATATTCATGGCGGTGGCGCAGACCTGACCTTCCCTCATCACACCTGCGAGATCGCCCAGTCAGAACACTACAGCGGTAAGGCCCCCTTCGTGAATACCTGGATGCATGTCGGCATGGTCTATCAGGACGGAGAGAAGATGAGCAAATCCCTGGGCAACCTGACCCTGGTCAGAAACCTGCTCAAGGAATATAGCGCTGATACCATTCGGATTACACTGATAAGCCATCATTATCGCTATCCATGGGAATGCTTCCCAGATGATCTCAAAATCGCTGCGGATATCGCGCATCTTTTCACCCAGGTACGCGAACTGGTTGGCCAGGAACTGGATGGAGAAGATACGATGCTCCATAATCGTTTTATTGCTGCCATGGATAATGATCTGAATACGGCAGATGCCATCCTGCTCCTCAAACATGCAGCCCAGGATGCCCTGAAAGAGAAGAATCGCCAGCTTGGCTCTGAAGTGCTGCGCCTTACCAAGGTTTTGGGTCTGACAGCTTAGCTGTCCGCGGAGTGCCTGCGGCACTCAACAATTTACTTGAATAATGCCCAAAGTGCGCTCTGCGCACTTTGGGCATTATTCAAGTAAAGGGGGACGCGTCTGCGCACTTTGGGCATTATTCAAGCAAGGGGCGACGCGTCTGCGCATTGAGTTTGTTTGCGCTCGGGAGCTCACGCTCCCGAGCGCAAACAAACTCAAGCAAGCTTTTTGCCGCGCAAAAAGCTTGCTTCAACACCTTATCCCCGAAAGAAAGCTGCAAAATCGTTCATTGTTTAGAAATGGGCCAGAATTAGAGACTTATACCATACGTTTTAGAGGGTCACCCATATAGTATTGTAATGCACTATACTTATATAAAGTACCTGTATGGACCCACGGTCTCATTTGCGCATGGGGGAACAATGTATACATTCGAAGACGATCACGAGACATCTTCACGTTATAAGCGCACTATGTATGATGCCTCAAAGCAGGCACAGGCTGATGAACAGGAGCCGGCAACACAGCATATACCCGACGGTGGAAGAAGTACAATTACGTTGCCAGACGATCCAACGCTGGAGGATCTGCCCACCCAACCCCGTCAGGAGGCTACCGTTCCAGTACAAAAATCGACGCCTGCCGCCACGGCAGCGATTATCGTCGCCTGCATCGGTGTCTTTCTGACCGCCCTGGATCAAACAGTGGTGGTGACAGCCTTGCCGCAGGTGATTACAGATCTAAATATTCCATTGACCCAATTGGATCACGCGGCCTGGATCATCAGTGCCTATCTACTAGGCTTCGTGGTCGCCATGCCACTAATGGGACGTGTCTCCGACATCTATGGCGCAGGCGCATCTTTCTCTTGTGTTTGGCCATCTTTGGCATTGGTTCTATATTTTGTGGTATCGCCCCCATTCTGGGCAAAAATATATCCCTGCAATTCCTGGCCACGCTGCATATTGATATTTCCTCGCCAGGGCTGATCTGGTTGATTATGGCGCGTGTGCTGCAGGCAATTGGAGGCGGAGCGATTGTGCCGGTGGCGATGGCGATCGCCAGTGATGTCTATGCCTGCATAGGCCACCATGCGCGCGCTGGCCCTGGGCATTATCGGGCCGTTACCGAGGCTGGCGGGGCGATCGGACCCCTCTATGGAGCCTTGATCGTTGAGCACCTGGGATGGCAATATATCTTTTATCTCAATGTGCCACTGGTCATCGCCCTCTTTGTGGCCGCCTGGTTTTGTATTCCGCGCGGCACCAAATTGCCTGAAAGCATTGACTGGCTGGGAGCAATCTTTCTCGCGCTGGCCCTGACCTGCCTGAGTCTGGGGCTAGCCCAGCAGGGAACCTCATTGGGACCAGCCGCCGCTAATGCCACGACGCCACAGAATAATCCACTCTCGCTGGTGCTGGCCCTGGTATTCCTGTTAGCCTTTATCCTGGTTGAACGTAAGGTCAGCTGGCCCGTGGTAGACTTGCAGCTCTTCAAACGCTTTCCCTTCAGCGCTGCCGCCCTGGTCAGTCTGCTGGTGGGGGCCGCGCTGATCATAGCCATGACCAATATCCCAATATTTGTCGATACGGTCCTGCAAAGCTCGGTACTGGATAGTGGGCTGGCCCTCTTGCGGCTAACGGTCATGATCCCCATTGGTGCCTTACTTGGTGGCTGGCTGAGCCATCGCATTACCTGTCGCGTAACCGCCATCATAGGGCTACTTTTTACAGCCACCGGCTTTTATCTGATGAGCCACTGGCCAGCACATGTCGACTGGACGCAAATGACTATGGTACCGTCACGGCTGGCTTTGGCTTTGGGCTGGTGATTGCGCCGATCGGCACCACCGCTATCAATGCGGTACGCAGCACGCAGGTTGGTATGAGCTCATCGATCGTTACCGCGCTCAGAATGGTGGGCATGATTCTCGGCCTGGCCGCCTTAACTTCATGGGCCCTGGCCTATTTCCGCCAACTCTCCCTGGCCTATCCAGCCTCGCAGCAGGCCAGCAGCGGCAATTCACTCACGGGCTACGCCAACTACCTGATAGAGGCCGCGCATACCGTCTACTGTACCGTCTTCTTTATCTCAGCCATTCTTTGCCTGATCGCAATCATCCCGGCCCTCTTCCTCTGGGGTCGGACAGCACCAGCAGCGGCCAGTATGGCGGCACTGGCAGACATCACCGAACCGGCAACGGTTGCGCCAGCGATCACCATAGGGCAGCGAACGCCAGTACCTAAGCGCAATATCGTCACTGTTATCCTGGTCGTCATGCTCATCATAAGCGGCAGCCTGGCCACCTATCTGCTGGGCACCAGTCTCACGGGAAAAGGCACACTGACAGATGGCACCGGGGCGGGCACGGCACGGAAAATCGATCTCTCTCTCAACCAGAGCGCGCTCACCTCCGTTTTCGCCAACCAGCTCGGCCAGCAGCAAAAGTTCCTCAAGGACCTGAAGGTCACGCCAGTCAAGAACGATGGCTTGCTGATCAATTTCAACCTGCAGATAGATCTGGCTGGCATCCATCGCACTCTGCCTGTTGAATTGGAGAGCAAAATGTACCTGGATAAAAAACAGAATATGCAGTTGACGGTGCAGCATGTCAGGCGCGATGGAATCGATGCTGGACCAGCTACCGCACAAACAATGCAAACTGCCTTGAATCAGCTACTGATTGCAGAGGTAATGCCAGCTATTCACCAACAGCTTAAAGAGGTCAAAATTGTCGCCATCCATACCAGCAAACGCATCATTTGTAGCAAAGGTGCTATTACATTCGTCTTACAGATAGAGGCAACAACAATTCAAGGGATTCCGGCGCAATCGCTCCCATCTCCAATCTGTTTTAATGACACGCTTAATTTTAAAAACATACTGCATAAATAGCTCACTCGCGCCGCTTGCGGCGCAAGCCTGAGTTGGGCGGAGTGTGGTAGAAAGGAGCCGTGGCTCCTCCCTACCACACTCTGGATGTTCGAAAACTTCGATACCGTTGGCAAACCCGTTAGTAGAGTACAGATTGAGCTTGTTCTTTACAGCATCGCGAGCTTGCAAAACAGGTTTGCCAACGGTATCAAACTTCGGGATGACTCATGAGAAATATTAAAGAAGATAGCATATCTAGCATTAATTAACTCAAATATTTGCGACAAAAAGAAGTTATGAAGATAGGGGATAGAGATGAAACGACGCTATACACGCGCCATACAGTTTAGCTGGGTGTTGCTGATAGCATTGTTATTGATTGGAATGGCAACGCCTGTAGATGCCTCAACATTAAAGGTACAGCAAACGCAAGCTGCCAGTATGCTTAATACCCGGGTCTATCTTACCCAGGATGTACTCAGGCAACGCTTTCAGGACAGTATCAATCAGCAGGTACCACAGCTTACCACCAGCACCATCAATGGGATTGCGCATAACGCTCCCGGAGGGGATCAAGGCTGGATAGGACAGCTAGCACACGCTCTGATCCAGCCCTCAGCCACCCTGACCGATCTCACACCCCAATCCAATGGCTTCAATACAGGAATTAAACTCAGCCTCTATCCCGGTGATCCAAAACCCACCAACTCACACATGCTGGTCACCTTTAGCATCTTAAATGACTCAACCGTCCAGGTCAGCGGCCAAGCGCTGCCCGGAAGCACAGCGTTGATGACCGGTCCGCTCACAACCCTGCACGTTCCAATGGGTAAGATCACCAGCGTGCAGACCACCACCAACTGTGGAGCATCCAACCTGGTGATGGGATTGCAAATTCCGCTGAACGGTGCTCAGCAGGCGCAGGGAAGCGTAAATGGACCATACCAGGCACGCGTGGATCAGGCAGAACAGACACTGGCTCCTTTAAGCCTGACCACTATGAGCCCGGCAAGCAACACAACAACCGCCCAAACGGTCGCAACGTATGTTGAGGTCCCTTTTAGCTCCCTCACCACAATTGCTACAGGCATAGATAGCCTGCCGCTTAACAGCGGTATGGTAGCCAAAAATATTCAGCTCAGCACACAAAACGGCAAACTGATCGTCACAGCAGATATTATCAGCCTGGTCTTTGGGACGCCGATGCTCAAACTGGGGACCGCCACCACGATCATCGAGCCCCAGGTAGCGAACGGCACACTACAGCTCCACGTTGACAAGACCACGCTCAACGTGCTCATTTTTACCTTCCCCGCCGACAACTATAATCAGCAGATACAGCAAACGCTCAATACTAAAATCAGCTCGGCCCTGAGCAGCAGTCTCACGCTGACGTCAGCCAGCATGGGACCCAATGCCGAGGTCAGTTGCGCGGCTCCCGATAGCCTGTTGCTGGCCGGTACAACCACCATCAACTAGCAAAAAATAAATAAATAAAGGGTGAGTGAGAGGCACATGTTGGTTTCTCACTCACTCTTTACCTAACGCAAATCATACAACGGCTGGCCAGTCTTCGCTACAATAATCGAGAGCAGAGCTTGCATCTGCTGCTCATAGACCTGATAGCCCATCACTGGCCGCGCCATTGCCAGCTCATACCAACGCGGAGGTCGCAACCATTGCCAGCATAAAATATCTTTTTCGCTGGAAAGCTCGAAAAATGTGGGTGCATGAGTATGCCTACTCACGAATAGAGGATTACCATTTCTTTCTATGCTTACCGAATCAATGGCAAATAAACGCACTTCATTCCAGGGCATCAATTGTTGTCGAAATGGACCTTTCTTCAGCAAGCCATTCTCGGTAGCAATGAGCTGAATTTTGGCATAACTCCTGATCATAAAAGCAAATAGAACAGCAATAAAAATAAAACCAATGCCGAGTATATAAAAATCATTATTATATATGTATATATTATGCCATACTACATATTCTATCAGACAATAAGACAAGAATAAAAAGATAACAAAGGATACTAAACAGCACATAAGTTTAACATAATGGAGCCAATTCATATTCTGATCAATAATAAAGGGTACATGAAAAGCCGGACTGTTCGACTGAGGCAGAGAGGTTGCAAGGTGAGTCGTGGCGGGGGTAAAATGCTGACGCCTACTCTCCAGGCGCCGCAAACATATATAACGCCTCAAAAACAACAAAAACAAGAGAAGATACGTCAGGTTCAAAAAAAATTGAGGTAAAATTACAAGGCTAAAGCCTTCAAAATCATGCCAGAGTTTCCCTGAAACAGCAAAATTGAAAACCGATAAACATAGCATAAATGCAACTAAACCCACAGGTAACAATAGCGTCTTCATATTATCATTTCTTGCAATGGGGTGAGAAACCTGTGGCGCGTTAATTGCAGATGCCTTCGAGAACATATATCCTCCAACAGTTAATGAAAATATCGTTAATCAACCCATATATTATTTCGAACCTATATAGTAATACGCAGCATTACTATAAAAAAATTCGCATCTTCTACAATTCTATCAAGATATTTGTTTTTTCTTCGATCAGGTGCTATCTAATTTGAGAATTTACGGCAGGCGAAATAATTCAACGTCGGACATCCATAATCTATAGTGAAGGATATGAAAAAGCATTAAGGGTAAAAATTATACGAAAAACAAAGGACCCTTATCCTCTTTCGAAGAGGACAAGGGTCCTGGTTGAAGATGCTAGTAGCTAGACTTCAGCATCTTCGATATAGATTTTACTGCTGGCCTTGAGCGCATCGGGAGAGCGCCGGCTCAGCACGGCAATGACAATGAGACCGATCACTAACCAGACGCCTACGATAGGTCCAGCCAGGTTTAAGGGAGCCGCTGGCAAGGGCGAGAACTGGAAGTAAAGCACGAATAAGAGAATAATAAATGGGATACCCGGGACGACAATATGTCGTAACACATTAAACTCTTCGCGGTGCTTACGCAAGTAGAAAAAAGGAACCGACACACAGGTAGCCAGGTATACCAGGATGATCGGCAGGGTCAATACGGTACCCAGGAAGGCAAAGCCAGTCGTGGGACCATAGGCAAAACCCGGCCAGAGCGAGAAGATGACGGCCACAATCATCGCAAAAATGATCGCAACATCCGGTACACTAGATTTATTCAAGTGGGCCAGGATCGGCGGTAAGGACCTGGTACGGCCCATGGCATAGAGCATACGCGAAGCGGCATTCACGCCAGCATTGGCATTACCCAGAGCACTATTCAAAATCGCCAGGATCACAATGATATGGAATGGACCCCAGACGCGCGTCGCCATCGTCCCCCAGGGATCAGAATCAGCACCATACGTGCCAATTTTAGCAGGTCCCCAGCCCACAACACCTGCATATGAGCAAAAGACATAAAAGATGCCGATACTGAGAGCAGCCAGGAAGATGGCACGTGGCACCGTACGGCGAGGATTCTTAGCCTCTTCAGCCAGTGGAGCCGATGACTCAAAACCAGCAAAGGCCAGCAGCACAAAGATCATGCCAAAGAACACGCCCTGCCAACCTCCTAGCCCAGACTGCAAACTAGAAGCAGGATTAAATACCGCCAGGGTATTATTGTTCGAGGTAGCAATCAGCCAGATCGATAAGAGTGTAAACACAACAATCTCGATCACACCGAGCACAATACCTGTATCGGCAGAGAGCTTAATGCCAAAGAAGGTCAAGGCAAAAACAATCACGGCAAAAATCACAGCCCAAACACCCCAACCCAGACTGAGATGAAAGGTGCTGCTCACAAAAGAATCAGCAACAGGTCCTAACACCAATAACTGAAATGGCACGATCAACAGATAAGCCAGATCAAACATCCATCCAGTCAACCAGCCAACATGAAAACCAATTGATTCACTTACATACGTAAAATAGCCGCCAGCCGACGGTAGATGCCTGGCTAACGAACCGATACTCAACGCAATAAAGCAACACACAACAAGGGCGATAATAACAGCAAGGGGAAGCGCGCTACCCGTGAACGGAATGGCAGCACCAAGGCTAAACGAGACAGCTGAGGCGGGTGCCATCGTAGTGATGGACTGAAACAAAACACCAGGCAAACCGATGGTGTTCGCGCGTAACTGGCCCTGTTCAGGCGGGGAAGAAGTTTCAACAGACATAATAGCTCCTTCTCACAGAACAAAAAATGACATTGACAAAGGAAAATGCGGTTCCAGCGCACTGAGGAAAAAGTATAGATAATGACCTGCTTGATCATCATATATACTTTTCGATACGCGTATAAAACATTTACCTTATGTATAAGCCCCTTTCTATAGTAAAATGATATAGCGCATTGATTAGAATGAATACAACAATACGACTATAGCGCATTATTACTATAGTGAATGAATACAACGTACCGTCATTGGTTGCTGTTGATCTGTTAGGACTAAGGGGAGATAGCTCAAGCATACAATAATTTAGCGCTGCAATCAAGCGGCAATAAAAAAAGTCAGAGCTTTTTAAATTCCCTCTTTGGCGTCTGCGGCGCCGGGTTGGGAGGGTGTAGTGTGTGTGGTGAGCGGCCGCAGACGCCCATCACACACACTACACCTCTGAAAGAATGTCCATCGTATCGCTTGCTCATGATCTCTGGACGAACAGTAAAAAGCGGGGCTATATAATAGTCTTCATTTGCCACATGGCGGCGACAAATGAAGACAGTTGCGTTGTGAAACAGATAGTATTGACTAAGAATTTTTGGAGAAAATACTCAGTGGTAAGAAAGCACCGACCAGCCAGTTTGGCATATCTACAACTTCGCACAACTTCAAATCTACCGCAACACTACAGAGCATATAGGCATCTTCGCGTGATAGTTGATAGGTGCGCTGTAGATGGTCAATCATATGTCGAACAGCGCTACGGGTAGCCTCAACCAGGTCAGGGCCAATACCATCGGTCGCATAGTAAGGAGCGGTATTAGTACGAGGAGTCAGAGGGCCACTGGTCAAAAACTGGGGCTGGGGCAGTTGCAAATCTTTGCGCACCGTCAGGCGCACAGTTGCATGCATCGGAGCCTCGATCGCAGTACCACAGACCTCACCATCGCCTTGAGCGGCATGTCCATCCCCCATAGAATAGAGGGCACCAGGAGCCTCGATCGGCAAATAGAGGTGGGCACCTTTGGTTAGATGCTTGGTATCCATATTGCCACCATGACGGTAGGGAGGGATAGTCGAAAGAGCACCAGGTGCTCCCGGAGCCAGACCAATCTCACCGCAGAAAGGTGCCATCGGAATACGAATGCCGGGCGCAAATTCGGCCCAGCCATCAGCCCCGCCTTCAATCTTCCAGATCTTCAGTGCCGGCTCAGCAAATTCATCGGCCAGCAGACCAAAGCCAGGGATAATCGCAGTCCAGCCCCAATCAGCAGGCTGTAGATCCACAATTTCAACCTCCAGCGTATCCCCTGGTTCAGCACCCTCAACGTAGATCGGACCATTGACCTGATCAACACGCGAGAAATCCAGCTGCTTAATCGCCTCAACAGTACTCTCAGGACCAATCTGACCACCAGCTGAATCCAGCAGATCGAACTCTACTATTTCGCCCGATTGAATAGTGCCAATAGGAGCAATACTGTTATCCCAGGCCAGATGCCACTGATTGCGATGCACATGGATAGTGCGTCCAGAATTGTGCGTATGCGTCATAATGCTTATGTCGATCCTTTCTGCGCGATCCCTGCCGTTTTATTCCAATGCATATATACCCATTGCTTGCCTGCAAGCGTACCCGATTCTCAACAAAAAGGCAAGCTTAGATATATGGATATGAAATATATCTGTGCAAGAGGAAGGCTACATATTAACGCCGACTCAAATCGTACAACGCCAGGCCAGTTCTAGCGCGCACCAGAGCAAACAACTGCCACATCTGCTGATCAAAGATCTGCGCTTTATCAGGATGCCCAAAGCCGCCAACCATCACAGCGCGATAGCCAGCCCAATTCCAATTCACAATAGTATGCCGGCCCGCCAGTTCAAACTGATATAGATCGGGGCGGCTCAAAGGATTGACCCGGCGATCGATAGCAAAGAGCCGTATATCTCGCCAGGCCAGGAAGCGCTTACCAACCAGTAGACGCTGCATCGTCACACCATCATCCGCCACCGTAAGCGTAATACAATCCCGACCATAATAACGCCAGAAGTAAAAGATGCCTAAGCCAACGATCAGCAAGCCAAATACTAATAGTAGAACAAGATTCAAAATAAAGGTTGATGTCGTCGACATCGTGCTAGCTGTATTTAAAGTTGTGGAAAGAACGGAGAAAGCAACTATAATTAAAACAATAAGTATTACCAAATAGCGCACTAAAAAAGTAGTGAGAGAGGGTCGATAGGTAATGGTCCATGGCAAAGGAGGACCTTGAAAAGCCGGCCATGCCTGATCGGGAGCCAGCAATGAATTGTCGCCACGGGCCGCCCGCTGGCGCTTACGCTCAAAACGCAACCAGTAGAAGAGGCGAAATAACGCCCACCCGATAACAGCTAGAAAGATCAGGCTAAAGAACACGGTGATAAAGATCAAGATCTGCCAGGTTGTTGGGTCAGCTCCCATGGTAGTAAAATCATAAAATAGTATGGGGATAGGCCAGGTCACGGCTAGCAGCACAATCAACAACAAACCCAGGCGCGCAAGAACCAGATAGATATACGAATATCGCTTTACCAGACGTCCACTGTCTGGAGGCAGACCAGCGTTAAAACGATCCGACATCAAAAACCTCAGATACTAATAATGCCAATAATATAGGTAGAAACAGCTTCATCCATATATATAAACGCAAATCTAGCCTCAAAATCACAGAAAAGCGCTAAAACAGCCTGCTTCTTATTTTGCCTATTTACAGTGGTTCAGGGACATTGTATTGTCAGATAACAACCGCTATGCAAATGGATCTGAGCAGCACAAGGAGCAAAAAAATAGATACCATCATCGATATCACGCCATTAAATAATGCTATGGAAGCGATACTCACCGATATACCCACACCTAATATTGATCCAGAGATTCCAATGCCACTATCCCTCATCAAACCAGCCTATCATGCCACCGTTCATGATATGCCAACCAACGAACGACCACGCGAGCGCCTGCAAAAGAATGGGGCCGAGACGCTCACCACCGCCGAACTGCTGGCCATCATCCTGCGCACCGGCACACAACGCGAGAACGTTATTGAAGTCGCCACCAAATTGATTACCAAGTATGGTGGTTTAGCAGGGCTGGTAAGCGCTGATTTTCATGAGCTCAGTGCAGAGCATGGCCTTGGTCCCGCAAAATCAGCCCAGTTGAAAGCAGCGTTAGAGATTGGGAAACGTCTAAGCATGCTGCCAGCGGAGAAACGCTACCAGATCAAATCAGCCGATGATGCAGCGCGCCTGGTACGCCTGGAGCTCATGTATCTGGATCATGAGGAGATGCACATCCTCTTACTGGACACAAAAAACCAGGTCATCGAATGCGTCAAACGCTACAAAGGCACCGTTAACAGCTCGGTGCTACGTATCGCAGAGATCATGCGCCCCGCCATAACCCGCAACTGTCCCCGCATCATCGTCAGCCACAACCATCCCAGTGGCGACCCCACACCGTCACCTGAGGACATCGACGTTACCCAGCAGCTCGCAGCAGCAGGTAAATTACTGGATATCGAACTGCTAGACCACATCATCATCGGCAACCCACGCTATATCAGCCTGAAGGAAACCTTGAACTGGTAGCAAAAAGAGTAAAAAAAGTGAGAGTGTTTTTTGCCACTCTCACTTATATCACACAGCATACATGCCGCTTGAATTGTTAATCAATGGTTATGATGCCGAAACTATCGGGACCAAAAGGAGCTTGAGGGCTTGGCCCGCCATAACCCCGGTCAGAGTAAGCAGGACCATGATATGTAGAATCAGGTAAATCTTGCTTCCAGGCAACCTGTCCCACTTGAGGATTGATAGCAGTAAGGTGAAATCCCGCTGCATCATCGGCAAATCTATAGAACCATTGATCCCCATAGCTAATGTTGTAAGAGAATACACCAGGAGAATAGTGACCCATCAAGGGATAGCTATAGCTCCACAATATCCGGCCATCTAAAGATAGACCGTAAATATTGTATACATCTCTTACATAGATAACATTTCCTATATCTCGCGCTTGCCAGGGCAAATCAGAAGAGAACAGCCAGGACAAATTATTCTCCCACAACACCTGACCGGTTTTAGCATCCAGGACGAAGAAAGCATTGTTCGAATTTATTATATAGACACGTCCATGACTCTCCAACATGGTATTACCAAGATCACGATTATTTTGCCATAGCAGACGCTGAGCGTTGATATCATAAGCGCCAGCAACAAATGGGGTAATTCCATTTGTCATAAAGTAAGCAATCGACTGATCAACTCTTTGAATGTACATCCTTTGCTGAATTTGTGTACTATCAAATAGCAGGTGTCCATCACTTGTGCTCAAGACTTGCGTTGTATTGTAAAGCATCGTCGTGTCAATATGCGTAAATACATTATTGGCGACCAATGGATGACTCCATAATTCATGGCCATTCAGAATATTGTAGGCATGCACCTTTGCATCGATAGATGATGAATAATAAAGGGTCCCTTGCTCACCTACCAATGCTTGTACAGGGCCGGCCGTTGCTCTTGCATTATCAGTATGCCAGACCTCTGCTCCTGAAATACCATCAAGCACATGGACATTTTCATCAGATCCAATAAAGGCTAAAAGGCCACACTCAACCTGCAGCGATCGCACCGTGCTATAGTCACCAAAACTGCCACCGCCAGGCCCAGATTGGGGAGGGGCGTACTCATAAACAGGATACTGCTGGCTCCATAAGACCATGCCCTTATCGGCATCCAGAGCAAAAACACTACCTGAATAGGAACTGACATAGACTATGTTGCCAACCACCAGGGGATCAATATTAAAGTTATTTTTTACAACATCTGGTAAGATAAATGTCCAGTCAATCTGCCCACTATGACTATCTAATTTAAAAATATGATCGTACTTTCTAATATACGTGCCAGCTGAAGCCTGCTGCGTGGCCGTGCTATCAGTACAGGTCCGTGCCTGCTGGGTGGATGTGGGAGTGGCATGTACCGCTGGGCTGGTTGCCTTCGGAGTAGCAGGAACAGTCGTAGGAGTAGGAAGCGGACTGGCCACGGGATGCATTCCCTGGTAGATATTCAGGAAAAGCAACAGGCCAGCGCCAACAATTCCCAGCAGGCAGACGGCTACCAGCACCTCTACCAGGCGCCGACCCCGAGAATATGAATTTTTTTGCATTGTGCTTTGATCCCTTTTTATATAGCGAGCATTATTGGTAGGTAAAGATGTAATTTTGCCATATTCAGGTTGAGAATTATACTTTGGTAGTTGTTGAAAAAGTTTGTGTTTTACACTCTCGATCGAAGCTTTATCTGCATTTCCACTCTCATGAAAAACCAACTCGAGATATTTAGCCAGGCGCACATCATGTTCCAGATTTGAGGAAGGGAAAGCCACATCATCAAGCTGCAAGAGTTGCTCCAAACGCTCTTCGATCTCTTCTGGTCGAAACTCTTCATAATGATCTGTCATTATTTAGTACCCTCCTCAAGATGACGGTAGGTAGTGCGCAATAGATTAATGGTTCGCGATAAAAGCGACCGAATGGTTCCCTCCTTTTTCCCCAGTAGTGTAGCGATCTCCGTACAACGCAATCCATTAGCGAAGCGAAGTCGCAAAATCTCCTGCTGGTCTACGCCGAGATGCTGGACCGCACGCAATACCTGCTGATATTCCTCACGTTTCAGAGCTAAATATTCAGGTGTATGCTCATCATTGGCAAAAATAGCCTCAGCAACCAGGTCAAGGCCAATATGCTCACGCCGTGCCTTCTGACGGAAGCGATCGACCACTTTATGGTGGGCAACGCTATAGAGCCAGGAACGCTGCTTTTCAGGGCTCAAAGAAATAAAGCTAGTACTTTCAAGCGCTTGCAGAAAGGTCTCCAGCAAAAGATCTTCAGCATCCTCACGGGAAGGGCAGTAAAAACGTAAATAGGCAAACAGGGCAGTGGCATAATTTTCATATAAAGTTTGAATTACCACAGATTGGGAGAAAATATTCTCATCGTAGTATTGCTGCATTGTGCCCTCATATATATATTTCGCGATTGCATAGATAAGTTGTTATTATGTACAAAACGTTGCCGAGTTTTTCTAAATATAGAAAAATGTGAACTATTTCACAGTACCAATGGTAGATAGCAACAAAAAACCTCCTGAATTGAACCACTTTGCTGGTTTAAACTTCAGGAGGTTTATTTTTTAGCAGGCTAGAGCAGCGTATTAAGCTTTGGCGATAGCCTTTTCACTCTTCTCGCCCTTTTCGCCTTTACGTTTACGATGGCGGCCATCGCCATTGGCTGCGGCCTTCTCATCATGCTCATCTTCAGGCACGAGGGCGGTATCGAGGACCTGGCGAATATCGCTGGCAAAGGTGAAATGCATTTGCTCGCGCAACTCGTTTGGAATGTCCTCCATAAACTCAGCCTCGTTCTTGGAAGGGAGAATAACTGAGCGGATACCAGAGCGGTAGGCGGCCAGCACCTTCTCCTTGACCCCACCAATCGGCATGACTTTGCCACGCAGGGTAATCTCACCGGTCATAGCCAGGTCAGAGCGCACCTTACGGCCACTGGCCAGTGAGACCAGCACCGTCACCATCGTCACACCAGCTGATGGTCCATCCTTGGGGATAGCTCCAGCAGGGACATGAATATGTACATTCTGCCCCTCAAACACATTCTTGGGCAGCCCCAGGGATGCAGCATTAGAACGTACATAGCTGAGAGCAGCAATGGCAGACTCTTTCATTACATCACCCAACTGGCCCGTCAGGATCAAGCGCTCCTCTTTACCCGGCATGGTTGCGGCCTCAATAAACATGATTTCGCCACCCACGGCGGTCCAGGCCATACCTGTCGCGATACCAGGCCGATCGATACGCTCAGCCGCCTCATCAAAGAAACGCTGGCGACCCAGGTATTCAGTTACCTTGTCAGCCGTGATATGCACGGGGGTCTTCAGGCCTTCAGAGACCTGGCGCGCCACCTTACGGCTCAGAGAACCCACCTGGCGTTCCAGGCTACGCACACCAGCCTCGCGCGTATAATCCCGAGTCAGGCGGCGCAAAGCATCATCGTCAAGCGTCAATTCATCAGGCTTGAGACCATTAGACTCTAACTGCTTGGGCAGCAGGTAGTTACGAGCGATATGTAACTTTTGCTCTTCGGTATAGCCTGAAAGCTCAAGAATTTCCATACGATCGCGCAAAGGTGCGGGAATGGGTTCCAGCGCATTGGCGGTCGCGATAAACATTACCTTTGAGAGATCAAAGGGCAGGTCAAGGTAGTTATCACGGAAATTGTAATTCTGCTCGGGGTCCAATACCTCAAGCAATGCCGAAGAAGGATCACCACGCCAATCCGCCCCGACTTTATCTACCTCATCCAGCATAATCACTGGATCATTGGCATCAACACGGCGCAGGGTCTGAATAATGCGACCCGGCATAGCACCAATATAGGTACGGCGATGGCCACGAATCTCAGCCTCATCGCGAATACCACCCAGAGACATACGAGCGAACTTACGGCCCAGCGCACGAGCAATCGACTGGCCAAGCGAAGTCTTACCAACTCCAGGAGGGCCAACAAAGCACAGAATGGGCTCACGATGTAGAGGGCGAGCCGCCTCTTGATCCTTCAAAGGCTGGGTCGGTGTAATCTTCTCAACCTCCACCCCTTCCTCTTCCTCAACCAGCTCGCGTTCGCGTGCTATTTCCTCAGCCAGGCGATCCTCTTTCAAGCGGCGCACCGCCAGGTATTCCAGGATACGCTCTTTAATCTTCTGCAGATCATAGTGATCCTCATCCAACACCTCACGGGCATGAGGAACATCGATCTGGGTAGCCGTCCCTTTATTCCAGGGCAACGACACCAGCAATTCAACATAGGTACGAATGATACTATATTCAGGCGAAACCGTTGGCAGCTTCTCCAGGCGTGACAGCTCACGATTAGCCTCTTTATAGGCCTCTTCGGGCATCTTCGCCTCTTCAATCTTACGCCGCAACTCATTAACGGTCGCCTGCTCCTCACTCTCCTCACCCAATTCACGCTGAATCGCCTTCAGCTGTTCGCGCAACAGGTATTCCCGCTGCACCTTGCCCATCTCTTCCTGGGCGCTATTCTGAATTTTCTTCCCCAGCTCAAGAATTTCCAACTCATGGGCCAGGAAATTGCTCAACTGACTTAACTTCTCATGTACAGAATCGATTTCAAGCAACTTCTGCCGCAGTTCCATCTCCATCTGAACAAAAGTCGCGATCACATACACAACCTGGCGCGGCTCCTCCAGATTTAAAGTCGCCGCCGCGACACCTTCCGGCACATTCTGCACCAACGCAACCAGTCGCTGGAAATAACTAATCACATTGCGCTTAATAGCCTCGGTCTCGGTATCTGCTTCCTGAATATCGGGTTTCGCCGTCACCTTAGCCTGTAAATACGGCTTCTCCTGCGTAAACTCATCAATGGTCACGCGCTCCAGACCCTGAACGGCAATCTGCACCGTCCCATCGGGCATACGGAACATCCGACCAACACGCGAAACCGTACCCACACGATAGATATCATCCGGGCCCGCATGATCAATATCGGGCGACTTCTGAGCCACCAGAACGACCAGGCGATTGCCACGCATCACATCATCGATCAAACGGATATAGCGCTCTTGTCCAACCGCGAAAGGCTGCACAGAAAAAGGATAGATCACCGTATCCTTTAGGCAAAATGGGCAAAACCTCAGGAATATTCAGACGCTCCTCATCTTCTGAGCGCACAAGGGGTTCACCATCCTCGCCTAAAAGAGCAACCTCTTCAGGACTAGAAGAAGGAACAGCCGTCTCAGTGGCCACCGGAGACTCAGTAACAGGAGCCTCATCATGTGAAGTCTCGGAAGCAGGTTTTTTCTCATCATCAGAGGAAGATGATGACTCTGGCTCCTCATCTGAAGTGGAATGCTGCTCTTGCTCAGGCTCGCCATCGCTCGAAGACGCATCATCGGAAGCATCCGCAGCGACGGGCTGGTTCTCCAGAAGCTCATCTTTAGCATCAGTATTGGCCTGTTGCATCACATCCTCTTGCGGATCTACCGCATGCTGATTTTTAATCTTTTCCATAAAATCTTCTCTACGTATTTCGAATAATCTCACTCTTGTTTTACGATACCCTGAATATGCACTTGCTCAACCTTTTTCGCAGGTAATTTCGGCAAATCTACAGAGAGCATGCCATTCTCATAGCGAGCAATAACAGCATCATGATCGAAGGGACGAGGGATAAACACCTCTACCCGGAAGGGGCCATAGCGAATTTGCGCCTCC
The DNA here is from genome assembly GCF_003967555.1 of Dictyobacter kobayashii. Taxonomy (GTDB): domain Bacteria; phylum Chloroflexota; class Ktedonobacteria; order Ktedonobacterales; family Ktedonobacteraceae; genus Dictyobacter; species Dictyobacter kobayashii. The sequence goes on along the minus strand of NZ_BIFS01000001.1, from coordinate 2,994,700 downwards.
TGATAGCTCAAACCTTCCTGGGCCTCATGAATATCGAGACGCTCACCACTGACAACCAATGCATCTTCGTACAGAGTAACTTCAATATCTTCTTCTCGCATACCAGCGAGCTCAATTTTTACCCTGATCAGCTCAGCCGACTCAAGAATATCAGTCAGAGGACGCCAGGTGATAGACTGCTGCAGAATAGACTGCTGACCCTGACGAAGTGCCTCATCCAGAAGCTGACGATAATGCTGCTCCAGTTGCTTTTGCGACCCCTCGCGCGAACGATAGGTCACATACCGATAGCGCATACGCATAGCTTTTACCCCTATCATAAAGATCAAATGGGATGGCACACGGCCTCTACTTACCTCTGTAAATGACGAAGAACTTGCTTGTATACATTATCACGACAAGCACAACGAATGGAAGGAGGGGACGTGCATCTCTATAGAAAAAGGCAAAAGACCCAGGCATTTATTCCATGCACTGAATGAATAAAGAATGCCCGCTGCCTTTTGCCTAAACGACGCTACAGAAAAAGATGTTGTGCTTTACCCGAGAGGAAGATCCTTCTCTCCAGAGGCAAGAGCTTTCTGGCACTCCGGGCAGATATATTCATACTCGGAATTGCTCTCTGAAAAAACATCACTTTGAATTACACGAGCATAACGGAGACGGGTTGCCTTTCCGCATCTCGCGCAAGTGACATAGGTTTCCGTGACGGCAGTTCGTCGGGTTCCAAGAACGTCTTCCTGCATGACCGACACCTGTCTTTCTATAGTATTTCAGAAAGGGTTAAAATTATAAGATGCTCCATATTAATACATATGGAACTTTTGCCAGAGACACATCAAAAGGCCTTCCACAAGGCCACCAATCTTGATTATGACACGCCATATATAAAATTGCAAGTATGTTTGACGAGTTCATATTGATATGCTACTATGTGTCTATATCCTCTTTAACACCGTCTAATATTTTATGTAGCGCGTCCCCAGAACTTTCGTCGCAGTATTTGTCATCCCTATAATAATGAGGGTAAGAAATACGATGATTACGCAAACGCTCAAGCGTTGGCTGAACCAATTATTTGCCTGGTGGCCCTGGAAAGGAGCAACCACGACAAACCAGGTTCAACCGACAAGCAGGGTAAGCTGGAGTCCCGCACCAGAAGCCACCTGGTACGCAAACGCTCATGAAATAGAGTCAGCAACGCCACAGGTAGGCAACGCATCCATCGCGCTTGAACAGGACATGGATGCCACACACCAGGACACCCGGCCCGCAGAACATGATCAGACAGCAGACCCTCCATCCCAAACTCAATCCACCACGATCAGTAACAATGTTTTTTTGAACAGACCCCCTATTTTATCAACGAAAAAGCCAGTTGATACGGTGACACTATCTGCACAGAAAAACAACCATGACAGCACGGACGCTGAGAGCCATTTATTGTTTCTCCACTATCTCGTTCAACAGGGTATTTTTAATGAGGGTTTTAAAGAGGAGCAGATACCTGAACAATACAGAGGCAAATAATAGCAGCAAGAGAAAACTCTCCCGGATTAAGCTGGAACATTTTATACTCAAATCGAGTGCGATGGCAGATATCTAAAAGACAGATCGCGTACCAACATCAAAGCAGCGCACCACACAAGTTTCATACACGCATCAGAATAATGGGGGAGACATGATAAATCATTTAATCCCCCCACTAAAACGCTACACGCTAGCAGCCGTAAAACCCTGCGCCTGAGCCTCTTTTTCAGAAGAGAAGTAAATGACATCGACAGGCTTCCCATCGGCATCCGCCAACTGGTCCAGGGGTGTTTCAACTGGATAATACTGCTTTGTGCTGGCCAGGCCAACAAAAGTAGCATCCGTAGGAGTCGACTGCGCGCCGTCCGCCAGTTCCTCAGCACTCCTGGTAGACACAGGCCCATCGTGATCAGCTACAGTAATCACCTCACCAAAGGGATGGGATTCCGGATAGCGGTCCCTGGTGCGAATCGCATGAATCTCGCCCTGTGGTTGAGAGATATGGATCGCTGAGCGATTGGAATCATAGCTCAACTGAATAGGGGACTCATCATCCTCTTCTGCGTGGCGAAGACGTTTGCGTACCAGCACAAAAGTGACGATACCAGCCGCCGTCAGACCACAGCCAAAACCAAGCGCAATCCAAAAACTGCGATCCTGTTCAGCAATATTCTGTTGTGCCTTACGGCTACGCTTAGCCAATTCTTGAGAGAAATCGCCTCCACGCTCAGCCAATTCCCGCGAAAACTTATTGCTACGCTCAATGAAGTCCTCAGTCAATCCATTGGCACGCTTCCACAGATCCTGATTCACTGATCGATCCCGCAGATCTTCCAACACATCCGCCAGCGAGGATCCAATCAACTGCAAACGTTCTTGCATATCAGATTGCACATCGGACGCGAAAGCCGCAACTTTCTCTTTTCGGTCAGCATTACGATAATCCGCCACAGCCTGCTCTGCCTTCTGCTGAGCACGGATACGTTCAAGCGCGGCATTCACCACAGGAGCCAGGGTACTGGCAGACAACAGAGCGACACGGGCCCAACTTCCCGTTTGCTGGAATATATTTTTTTGTTTAGTATTCATACAACCTCCTCATGCAGAGCAAAGCTACTTACGTAGAGGACACGATTCATAACGTACTCTCGATGTACAGGTAAACCAAAACTGGTAAGTGAGCACGTCCAAAGAAACTCTGGCTTCCACCAATAAACAGGTGACTACGATCAATAACACAGAGCTTCTGAATTAGTATGTCAGTTTATATCGAAACATGTCAAGAAAACGAGGTGTATTTCAACGAAGATAGAGAAAATGCAAAGACGCATACGAGCTATTCATTTAAAGCGCTAGCGGCTAAAAAAGCAGCACCTGCGGATTTAATAGAGGGAAGCAAAAAGAGGAAGGGAAAATAACGTCAAATGATCTCAGCAGCACGCGCCAGAGCAGGCGATACATAATGGTAAGTATTCAGGAATAGATTAAAGTAAGTAGTGGTAGAAATAATTTATGAAAAATCTTCGGCAGAGAACTCGCTCAATTGAAGAACCAGACGGCAGAAATGCAACATCGCGGAAGCTGATTCCAGATAAGCCTCATCACTGGTCGCTGACTGCTGAGCAACAGGAATGCGACGGCGTAAAGCACGCAGCACCACCATCACATCCTCTTTGAGAGCCGCATCCAGATCACCGCGCTGCATCAACAGCACAACCTGACTGACAATCGAGTCAACCTCGTGACGCATCATATCCAGATCATCAATCCAGGGATCGCCATCATCTTCTGCAGCATCATCACCATTGCCCCACAACAGTGCATCAGCGAATTGATCGCGCCGCTTAGCATCGCTACGCATGGTTTTTCGGGATTGTCGTAGAGGAGTCTGGGGTTCTTCTTGCTTTACACCTAGTTCACTCAACAATACAGACAATTCGTCTTCCCAGCCAGCCATAGAGCACCTCCTTGTGAAACACCGCAAACAGTGATCTAAACAGGAATCTCAAGACTGCAAGGTTTCGCGCACACAAAAAAACAAAGTTTTTATGCAGACGGCGTCATTCCTCTAAGCCTGAAACCTTAACCGAAGTGTAACACAGTGTTTCAGCATTGTAAATAACCCAAATGGTTATAGTAGATGCTGCATGAGATAGGACTTTTGCGGTCCTGGCATGAATGTAAGTACGATCGAATAACTATCCTATAAACACCCTCGACTTATGTAAAGCCAATAGAAATGCATATGCATGGTAGTTGTGATGGTTTCATGTTATTTTCTGAAAACAAAGCCAGAAATTGAACGCAACAATAAACACGATATGATTTTTATATTATTTTTTCAATATTTTCTAAACTTAATACACGTAAAGCAACAATGACTATGACGTTTAGATATTTTTGTCATGCATATCATTATTATTCGTTTTTCGATCTGGAAGGGATTAAGCAAGGAAAAGCCCCCACGTACATTCTTGTTGCAGATTTATCGACTATGGAATAGACAAAAAAGTTTAACCATCAAATAACGGTTGCTTAATACAGGCCTGCTAAACTACATTTGTCAGCAGAAAGCACGATATGATGAGACGCCGGGTTGAAGGCCAGCGTGGGTAGCCTAGATTTTTTCCGATTACCCTCGACAGCACCTCCCTGGCACCTTCCATCAACATAGCTTTTATTGCTCACGCGATAATTGCTATGCCTCTTGTGGCGACGTTTTCCCTAAAGGGAGCGCTCGTCAGCCGGGCGAGAAGGATCCTCCGAACTTCTCGCCCATGGGATCAAGGATCAAAGTTAAATTTACTCCACTATTATAATTCAAGCGCACGTTATATATCCTCAATACCGTTGAGAAACGTCTTTTCATTGAAAGAAAAAGCCGTGGTCAATAGCTCCACCAAAACATTTACCTTCTGTGCCAAAAAGACGGCCGGGAAGCTGACACAGAACAGGGCTTTTTAAGGTTCCTCTTTGGCGCCTGCGGCGCCGGGTTGGGAGGGTGGAGGGTATGTGGTGGACGGCTGCGGCTGCCCCCACACCTGAAAGAATGTATATCGTATCGCTTGCTCGTGATCTCTGGACGAACATTAAAAAGCACTGGACACAGAAGTGTATAGCTTGACAATAAGCAATTTAGAGCCCTATACTTATCAATCGATAAGTATAGGGTGAGTAGAATCAGGAGTGATGCGCCATGCCACGTGCGTCAAAGAAAATAGCTACACGCGAAGAGACAGAAGAGACACGCCAGACTATCCTACGAACAGCTGAGCAGTTATTTATGGAATATGGCTATCGCGCAGTATCGACACGCCAGATTGCTGATGCCTGTGGACTGACACAACCAGCCCTCTACCACTACTTCGCAGACAAACAGACGCTCTACGTCGAGGTGATCAAGGATAATACAGCAAAAACCCAGGCCGCACTGGAGCGTATTGTGCGCAGAAATGAAGGCATCGCAGAGCGTCTCTGTCTGATCATACGTTATTTCCAGAATACCATCCAGCACGACATCAGCTTAATGGTACATGATATTCAGCATGAGCTGGACCCGCAAATGAAAGAAGAAATGAAAATGCTCAACCAACTCTTCCTGACATGTTTAATTACCCCGATTGCCTCAGTCTTTGAAGAAGGGATTCAGGCAGACCTCTTACGCCATCCCAAACTGGGGGGGATAGACGCCACCAGCGCGGCCTACCTGTTTATGAGTATGTTACCGAAGTCACGCGCGCGTCCCTCAGCGACACACTATGATCATCATGCGCTGTATACGAGCCGCAATGGCGCCAATATAGAGCAAGCTGAGACCGTGGTACAAATTCTCCTGTATGGCCTGGCCAATAAAGATACCACCAGCACATACACTGATATTATCAACTGATAAAAAAGAGATGCAGGGCTAAATTCTGAGGCTACTGAATATTCCTGAACTCGATTACCGCTTGCTATGCTGGATCATTGGCGGTCTCTTCATCCTGCAAAGAGCTCAAAATCGGATCAGCTTCAACCGTCTTACGGGCTCGACGCTTTCTACGCAAATCACTGGGCAGCATTGGATTGATCAAGCCAATCGCTACACGTATCAAGCCGATCAAGACAACAATAGCACCGATACCAATTAATAATCCCTCGATCGAGTAAGCACCGGTATCCATCAGAAGACCAATCACGATCAAAAGACAGCCAATGCCAATAATGATCAGCCCACTCCAGGTAAACTTATTCCACTTACGCCATACAGCCCGATCCATGATCTCTATCTCACTAACACTATTAGACGGCTGTTCTGCCATAGCGGCACCTCTTTCTGCCTTGTAGAGCAGCATAAGAAAGCCCTACAATAGTCTATTCTAAACCCATCCATCATGGGGCATATGTGAGGACAATATGAAAAGAACTTAGATAGCAAGATAAAAGCCCTCTTCTGATATATACGGAACGGAACATTATATAGCTCCAAACCAGAAATATGCTGAAGAAAGGGCTGTTTATAGCAGCTATGTGCAGTCTGAGATAACTCAATGGCGAATATTGGAGGGGGACACCTGCAAAAATGGTGTGAACAAATTTATCAGCACACCTTCTTCCTTGAGAACGTTCATGCCTGTCCCTTGCTTGCAATAAGTGCCATTCCCGATATCGCGCCGATTGAAGTGGCAGTGGATACGAAAGGTGCTTCCATTGGGAAGTAATTCAATGTTTGCCAGGCATTCGCGTAGCGTGAACATGCGCCGCCAGGGCGAGGTAGAGTCCTCCAACCAGATCTCTAGGGTAAATTCTTTAGATGAGAGATTCATATCGCTTGCATACAGGGTATTTAGAGTCGTCCCGGGTACAAAGTAGGAATAATCTTTCATCATGGTCTCACTTCTTTCACTCTTGTTAAAGAGATAGCCTGGAAAAAAGCTCTTAAAGGCCATCGGAGAAGCCGCTTACTCGTGGTTAGCGACACCATCCTGAGGGCAGTTGTACCTTCAAAATGGCTATACTTATCCGATTGGATGGCTGCTGGTAAAAAAACAAAAATTGATATGTGTGTTAATTTGTTAAAGGGATGTGCCAGTGAGCTTCAGTATATTTGTAAAAGAAACGTATATGGGTATTCTTTGTTGTTCTTTTTTTATATGGTCAATAGGGTTAGTTTTAAGGTTGTTTTAAGTTTTTTAATGTATTTCTAAGTTAGAATATACCATAGGGATGTGGAAAAGTACATAGTTTTTTGAATTGCCGCCTGCGGCGGCGGGGAGAAGAGAGGGGCGGGGCACAGCCCCCGAGCCCCCAGTCAAGGGGTTCCACCCCTTGCATCCCCGCGTTTGGTTGCTGGCAGATGAGGCGGGGATGGCACCTCTTGCATCCCCGCGTTTGGTTGCTGGCAGATGAGGCGGGGATGGCACCTCTTGCATCCCCGCGTTTGGTTGCTGGCAGATGAGGCGGGGATGGCACCCCTTGCATCCCCGCGTTTGGTTGCTGGCAGATGAGGCGGGGATGGCACCTCTTGCATCCCCGCGTTTGGTTGCTGGCAGATGAAGCAGGGATGGCAAGAGGTGTGATATTAGAGGTCGGTGATGGAGGGGCGGGGAGCCTGGTTTTGGCCGGTGTATTCTGACCATTGTTGGATGAGTTTGGCGACGACACCGGTCCAGCCGGTCTGGTGGCTGGCGCCAAGGCCTGCTCCGTTGTCTCCGTGAAAATATTCGTAGAAGAGAATAAAATCTTTCCAGTCAGGATCGCTCTGAAAGGTGGTGACGCCACCATAGACGGGGCGCTGGCCGTTGGCGCTATCCTGTTGAAAAATGCTCATCAGGCGGGCCGATAATTCGGCAGCAACTTCCCACAGGGTCATGTTGTTGCCTGAACCTGTAGGACACTCAACTTTAAAGCTGTCGCCGAGATATTGATGGAATTTTTGCAGGGCTTCGATCAGCAGAAAGTTGATCGGGAACCAGATGGGTCCACGCCAGTTTGAGTTGCCTCCAAAGTCATTGGTACGGGATTCAGCGGGCGTGTATTGTACCTTATAAGGTTGGCCATTGGCCGCTGTAATGCCTGGCAAGATATAGGGATGCTGTTCATGGTATTTTGAGAGTGAACGAATGCCATAAGGACTAAGAAATTCATTCTCATCCAACAATCTGGTCAGGATACGTTTGAGACGCTCGGGCTTAACCAATGCCAGCATGATACCTTGCATAAAGCCACTATCCATAGCGCCTTGAATTTCAACATTATCATGGCTGGTCAGATCGGTATTAGCGTTCAGGAGATGGTCGAAACGCTGGCGAAAATCGGCCAGGTTGGGAGAGTTGAAGAATTTAAGATCGATACCTTCGATGGCGAGAAGCGGGACCAGGCCCACCACGGAACGCAATTTCAGGCTCAGGAATTTCTGGCCATCGATTTCTACATCATCAGCCAGATGCAGCACATCATAATAAAAGCCATCCACATCATCCCAGAGATTTTCGCCATCATCGCCGATCTCATTGATGGCACGAGCGATAAACAAAAATTGTAATAGAAACTGGACGGCCATCTGCTCATAAGTGACATCCTGGCTGGCCAGTTCAATCGCGATACGCAACATATTCAAGCTGAACATACCCATCCAACCGGTAGCATCCGACTGATCCACATAGCCGCTGATGCCAGCAGGGATATTACTGCGATCAAATGGTCCAATATTGTCCAGGCCCAGAAAGCCGCCTTGAAAGATATCGTTGCCATCCACGTCTTTCCGATTCAGCCACCAGGTAAAGTACAGTGCCAATTTTTGAAAGACCTGCTCCAGAAAAATGCGATCACCAGCCCCATACATCTTGGCCTCAATTTTATAGACACGCCAGGCAGCCCAGGCCTGGACTGGTGGGTTTAAATCATTGAAGGACCATTCGTAAGCCGGAATCTGTCCATTTGGATGCATGCTCCACGGCTGCATCAACGACAACATCTGCTGCTTCGCCAGGGTAGAATCGATCATTGCCAGCGGAATAGCGTGGAAGGCCAGGTCCCAGGCTGCGAACCATGGATATTCCCATGTATCCGGCATGGAGATAATATCTTTCATAAAGAGGTGTTTCCAGGCAGAATTGCGTCCGTTCTTGCGCTGCGCAGGAGGTGGTGGGTAAGCAGGATCTCCATTGAGCCATTCTTTGACCATATAATAGTAGAATTGTTTATTCCATAGCATACCAACAAAGGCCTGGTGCTGAATATTACGCAGATCATCTGACAGAGGATTTGGATTAACCGCCTGATAAAATTCAGCGGCCTCCTGCTGGCGCGTCTGGAACAGGGCAGAAAAATTAGTGGCCTCAAATAGATCGCTCATGGCAGCGTTATTGCTCAGGCGCAAACGTAGCACCCGTGTTTCACCCGCTGCCAGTTGTAGCGCGTAAGCAGGCGTAGCCTTGGTGCCCACCTGAGCAGGATTGACCGCCGCCTGCTGACCATGAATAATATATTGCTCGAAGGCATCCTTTACATATGGGGAAGCATTGGCCCCCCAACCAAAATGAGCATTATTGGTCTCATTTTCGGTAAAGAGGACTCCATCCGCCCCCTCAGCATACAGCCACATCGTCCCAATGTCCTGGGCACCGCCCTGAGCTTCAATAACGTGTAGATTGTCTTGCTGCGCCGAGCCACTACGTAGCAGCGGCTTCGTCACGCTATGATCCCATGACCAGTTATTGCGAAACCAGAGCGTGGGCAACACATGGAGCGGAGCCACCTCTGGTCCCCGATTAGTAATCGTGAGCTGGATACAGATATCTTCGGGCGTTTGCTTGGCATACTCTATCAGTACATCAAAATAACGATTCTCGGCAAAGACGCCAGTATCGAGTAGCTCATATTCAAAGCTGGCCGGATCAGCCTTGCGCCTGGCATTCTCAGCCCGCAGATCAGCATAAGGAAATTTCGCCTGAGGATATTTATACAAACACTTCATATAAGCATGGGTTGGCACATTATCCAGGTAGAAATAATATTCTTTGACATCCTCACCATGGTTTCCCTCACCATTGGTCAGGCCGAACAGGCGCTCCTTCAAAAAATCATCCTGCCCATTCCACAGCGTAACGGCAAAACAGAGACGCTGATCAGAATCACATAAACCGGCAATGCCATCTTCCCCCCAACGATAGGCGCGGAAACGGGCATCTTCATAGGAAAAATACGTCCAGGGCTGGCCATCTGCGCTATAATCTTCGCGCACCGTCCCCCATTGACGATCACTTAAGTAGGGTCCCCAATGTTTCCAATGAGCCGTTCCCTGCTGGTTGATGCTTAAACGCTGCCCTTCCCGGGTATCCTGGATTTGAGTCATAGTTTCTTCCCTACAGACAAAATATCAATTACGACTATCCAATTATTCTATAGCTCAATGCTTATAATTAGCCTGCACATCGCTCTTTTTATACATCGATTTTACCCCGGCCGCAGTAACTGATTTACATTTTCTGCGCACCAGAGGCAACTGGCGGATAGCACCATTTAGAGGCAAGCAAAAAACAAAAAGACCAGGACTGCTGGAGCCCTGGTCGAAATAATCACAATCACCTAATCAGGTCGGTTCTCAGCTTGAGGCACTACTGAAGGAGGAGCATATGGGGTCGCCAGCTGAGTCTGGCCGGGATCATAAACACTTGCGGCCTGAAAAGCTGGCGCAGGATAGCTTTGTTTCTGTCTGCGTCGTGCTTGCATAGCAGGCAGCATCAAGAAAAAGCCCAGAGCGCCCAAGCCCAGAGCCGCGACCAGAATACCTACCGGCCAGCGGTTATCATAAAAGCCATCCGGATTGGCCAGGTAGCCGCTACTCGCATAGCGATCTATGCGCTGATCCTTTGAACTGGTTAGAGAGAAACTAACGACTGTAAGCTCTTGTGAATTGACCTGTGAACCATCCTTTTGATTCATAATAAATGACTGCGGATCTTCATCTTTATAAAAGATCTCACCGATACCATCGGTATTTGTAAAAGAATTATCATCAGGCATAGGAGTAAAATCAGTGGGATGAACAATATAATAGGTATCGGTCCCATCCAGCACAAAACCATAGGTACCATCACTCATCGGCACAATCTGATATTTCCCCTCAGGTACAGCTTTGTAGTTAACCTGATGAGAGCTCACGCCATACAAAATGCCACCCAGAATAATCGCAATACCAATAGCAAGGCGGCCCATATGGCTACGCAACAGCAGCACACTTATTCGAGCCAATAAATATCGCATAGTATTATTACCTCTAAGAGAATAGAATAAAAACACATAGGTATAATTCGATAAAGCAAACTCTGCAATTATAACGCAGAAAAAAGGCAGAGATAACAGAGTAGGGGATCAAAAAACCATAAATACTGATTTTCGTTATAAACTATTTAATTTAGCCGCAACTGTATCTATAGTATTGTGGCTCTCAAAAAGGGATGTGTGTTACAATATCCAATATTTATAGATAGTATCAGTGGAGTAAACATAAATGTCAGATGAAAAATCCTCACCAGAAACAAGGCGAGAGCAGATAAAAATAGTACGCCACAATATGGAGAATTCTATAGCTTTTTCGTTAAAATACTGGCTTCCTATGATCCATTAGGCTTAGTTTCTATGCGTGCACCTGATAATGAATATGACATTGAGGTTGATGCAGTTTTACTAAGGATGAAAGAAACCAGGTCGGTAGATATGCTAAGTACCATTATCTATGAGGAAATTGTGCGCTGTTTTGGTTTATCTCTTGCCAATCCTAAAACCAGTTATAATAAGATCGCCGCTAGTGTCTGGGAGACATATCAAAACTGGTTACGTGATCAAAATAATGATATTTAAAAGTCTGGCTAAGAGGTCGCCACATGCTAGATAAAGAAGATATGCTGATAAAGCATCTCAAGGCGCAGGGAGAGACGAAAAAGCCCCGACTGCTTGAATTGCAGATCGGGGGCAATGGTAGCGGCGACAGGAATCGAACCTGTGACACAGGGCTTATGAGTCCTAGTCTGACATCATAATCGCTATCGACTGGCTTTACACCTGTATTCAACGACATTAGAGAAAAGTTGAAAGCAGGTGTTTTTTTTATGGCACGGAAAAGGTCAACAATCACCGTGTTAGATGCTCTCTCGGAGTATGAATTTGTTATATCTGAGCTTTCAGAAGAGACCCAGGTCTGGTATGTCAGGCGATTGAAGCGGTTTGCTAAGTGGTGTGCGGAGAAACGGTTACATGTTCCTGATTTGAAGCCTGCTCACGTTGCAGGCTACCTGCAGGAATTACGAAAGCCTTCGGTGCGCACTGGTAAGCCGCTTTCGACTTATACGCTGCATGGGCATATGCGCTGTATCAGAACATTCTTATTCTGGTGTGCCAAGCCTGGCCAGCGATATCTGCCATTGGAGGTGGCGCAAAATCTGGTTATGCCAAAGGTCGACACGAAAGTTATCGAGCCTTTTAGCATCCAGCAGCTGCAAGCGATGCATGTGGCCAATGGGCAAAATGTCTTTCCGGTGTTTGTTGCTCGCAATAAAGCCATTATGGATGTCCTGGTCGATACAGGCATTCGAGCAAGTGAGCTCTGCAACCTGCAGCTAGAACATGTTCATATCACAGCAAAAGAAGGATATATCAAAGTTATGGGGAAAGGGCGGAAGGAACGGGAGGTGCCACTAGGACTCAAATCACGAAAGAGCTTGAATGAGTATATTAAGCGGTTTCGACCATCGATCCACAATGAAAATCATGTGTTTTTAGGCAATAAGCAAAGCAAAATGACGGTCACTGGCCTGGACCAGATGTTACGGCGTCTCGGCCGCCATGCAAAGATCAAAGGTGTTCGTGTGTCGGCTCACACATTCCGGCATACCATGGCGATTAATTTTCTTCTGCAGGGCGGCGATATCTATGTGTTATCGCGTTTGTTGGGACATGAAAGTGTGCAGGTAACAGAAGTGTACTTGCGTGCAATCAAATCAATGGAAGCGAGGAAAACAGGCAAATCAGTCTTAGATAATCTCAAGTAGAGACCATACCCTTGCAAGGGTATCTGAGCGTAGTTGAGCAGTGCTCGCAACACGTACTCAACTACTAACCACACAAAGCGACTATCCCGCTTGTGGGCTTGCTCTTAAGAGCGATTTACTTGACTATAAAGTGCCTGCACTTCTGGATGATTTAAAAAGCCATACAGGAGACGTGTTTCCTCGATGGATAATTTTACATGTTGATCCTGATAGGTGGTGCCAAATGCATCAAAGGCGTTGAGCTCAAAGAATGCTGGTATATTACATCGAGCATCCTTGTAGAGCAGGCAAAAATCAATAAGGTCTCCATAACCTGTATTGACTAGACATTTGTAAGTTAAAGTTGACTCTATATTGTTGTTCACCGTATGTATGCCTGCTATATCAGCAATAAAACGGTCTGGGATGATTTGAGGTTGTACATCAAGTACAGAAGCAACGTGAGTGCTGTTAAGGTGTTGCCAAAGTAAGTGAGTATCCTCAAACGGAATACTAAATCCAGCATAAAAGTCGCCATTTGTGTGATTCATGTAGATTGTTAGGTCTCCTGGGACCATGCAATTTTCATCTTCAAAGAGAGTTGCATAAAGAATAAAAATCTCGACTTCGATTCCATCTGAGCGAGTGTATTTTAAATTGGTGCTAAATTCTTGATGAGTAAAGAGGGATTACTTACAACAGATGGAATTTGTGTCAGAGTTGCATGCATCATGGCGAAAAAACCTTTCCTTCTGCCTATTAAACCGGTGTATAATAGGCATCAATCATGTAATGGCAATAGCGTTGACATGGCATGGTACAGAAACCGCTCAGATTAGCTTTCCAGGGCTTGGGCGGTTTTCTTCTTGCCATTTTAATAACAACGACATAGATACGTCGTTGTTCGGATTATGCACTATATTTACATCCTTGTCAATATGTAGATATGGTTACATTGACAACAATACGTCGTTGTGTTATTATCCTTGTAGCAATTATTCTTTACGAAGGAGCCAATCATGGTTAGATTGCGTATTAAAGAACTGGCAGAGGCGCAAGGACTGAACAAGTCACAGCTACAACTCAAAAGCGGTGTTACTCTCCCACTTCTCACACGCTACTGGAATAACAACACAACAGAGGTTAAGCTTGATGCTTTGCAAAAGATTGCCAACGCATTGGGTGTTAAAACTGGGGAATTGTTTGCAGAGAATGACATAGAAAATGCGGCATAGCCCGGCGATCAGTGGCTTGAGATTTTCCGGTCCTAGCACTGATCGCCCAGATAACCGCCCCAATTATATCATTAAGGGGCGACTAAGGAAGGTACACAATGCAGGCAGAGAAGCTGTGTTATGAATGCAAAGTAGTTAAACCTCTTGAAGAGTTTGGAAAGAAATCCAGCAGGAAAGATGGTCTTGAATCTGTTTGTAAGCATTGCCTTAAATTGAAGCGAATGCTTCATCCTCGTAGGAAATATACCCCAATCGAAATAGATGCTACAGCAACAAAAAAATGTGTAGACTGTCATATTGAGAAGTCATATTCTGCATTTGACAAAAATCCAACACGTAAAGATGGATACAATACCAGATGCAAAACTTGTTTAAAGATAGCAAGAAAGTCTCACAAACATACCTTCAAAAAAAGACCAAAGAAAACTAAAGCTTTCACGATGACTTTAAAGCTTGCTTCAATCACGGAAAAAGACTATTTGGAGCAACTTGAAAAACAACAAGGGAAGTGTGCTATCTGTGGCAAATTAGAAACGAGTCTTGATAACTATCGCAAAGCAGACAAACGATTATCCATTGATCACTGCCATAAAACAGGAAACTTTAGAGGGCTACTTTGTACAAAATGCAATGTAGGATTAGGCATGTTTGGAGATGATAGTGAAATGCTTCAAAGAGCTATTGATTATCTAGAGTCCCGAATGTATTAAATCGCTTGTCAGTAGAGGTCAAAGATCTACTGACAAGCTAACTCCAACGAGTGACCAAAGCGCTTGTGGAGCTGTTTTGTAGTGTAACACATATTGTGTGATGTGCGCTACCGATATGCTCACAAGCCTAGTAAAACCGATGTTCTACAACACGAAAGGCTAGGCTTTTTTTCATGTCAGATACACGAACCGAAAACAGATTATCTTCAGTTAGAGACTCCATCAGGGGCGCCAATGAGTGGCTTGTCGGTGTCGGAGTACTCATGGTCCTCTTCTGCATTATATGCACCCTCTTAGAAGTTCAGACCAGCGAGGCCGCTATCACCAATGGTGGGGCTATGTCGCTCTTACGTCCCGACGTCGCTACTTTCTGGCAGCTGGTTGACCTGGTTGAAGGTCATTTAACCCCTGCTCAAATTGTCGTAGTCATATGGGGCTGGGGATCACAGATCATTTACTTTGCCTGCATTGTCGGATACAAGCATTTTCACAAATCGATTGCGCGCCATAATGAGCTTCTGGCAAAAGCCTGCACAGGTGGCGCGGTGCTGATCACCTTTTATAACTGTGTGACTGATTACAACTATGTTGGCCTGGTCATCAATAATTTTTGGTGGCAGGTCGCCATATCGTCCGTTATCGCGCTTGGCTCTGCCACTCTTGGCATCGCTGGGCTGCACTTTATCAAAGCTGGTTTTGGAAAGGAATAAAACGATGACAACAAAAGCGCTTCCAAAATGGCAATACTTGGGTGGTCCACTTCTGGCAGGTGCTGGGGTTGAGTTATTCACTCACTCCCAGCCAGGGCTCATTCTTGGAGGGACCGCGGCATTTCTCCTGTGGAAATACGGCCCAAAAAATCTTGATATGAGTGCAGTTTTGAGCAAGTTGCGCGGTGAGTCCTTCTCTGATGAGGAGGGCTCTGACTACATTACAGAACCAAAGTCAGAACGTCTCCCAGCACTGCCAACTGATCCTTATGCGGCAGCAATTGACAGCGATGTCTTGCAGCTGGGCAGCATTGTCGAGACGCAAGAGCGCTTTGACCCTTGCATGGATGATCTCTTAGGCAAAGGTATGCTGCTCGCCGGCAGTCAAGGGACTGGCAAAAGTAACATTATCGGCCTGGTCGCCCGTAGTGCTGGCCAGATCGGCATGCCCTTCTTAATCATCGATTTTAAAGGGGAGTTCTACACACTGACCGATGTTGTCCCCAATGGCATTGTAGCAGGGCATCCTGATGCATCAGATCAGTTTTCAGGGGGCTTCTTTCCGCTCACCAGTGAGAACACAGCAGAACTTGCACAGATCCTTATGGAAGGACCATTCCAGGTTATTCTTGATGTTCCCAGCTACAACGGGGACAACGATGAAGTGGCGGCCGTTATCGCGAATTTACTGCATGCTCTGATGGACTGGTCAAAAGACATCAAACGTCAGGGTGGCGATCCCTGGCCATGTCTGGTGATTACAGATGAGGCCCATAACTTCCTGCCTGAACGTAAACCATTATCAGCACTGGTCATGCAGAGGCCAGATGAAAGCTTTGGATCAATGACCAAAGCGTATAGCCGTATGGCCAATACCGGCCGATCCTTTGGCTATACGTTGCTTCTGGCGACGCAGCGGCTCCCGAATATCGCAAAGTGGAGCATCGCCAATCTTCAGACCAAAGTGATTTTGGCACATGCTGAAAAGAATGATCTGAATGCCTGTGAAGTTGAAACGGGTGGCCTGGTCGATAAAGAAGTGATTAAGCGCCTGCAGCAAGGGACAGGGGTTGTCATGGGCTTTACACACGATCCTATCATTGTTCATTTTGATAAGCAGCTGGCCCGACACGTATCAGTAACACCTAAAGTCGCCCATCTGAAAAAACAGTTCTCACATTCACGTTCACAGCAGCAAGACATATCTAAATTTATGAGCACAAAATATCAGTCAAGTCTTGCCGTGAATGAATACGTGAATACGCCTGTAGAGCCTGTGAATGACCGTGAATGCCCTGTGAATATTCACGAGGGTGAAGAGACTATTAACGACCAGAATACGCCCAAATTCACGCCTGAGCAATCGGCAGAAGTGCTGAAAGCCTACGGCATTTTACTGAAATCTGGTCAGGCTCCAACGCGCAACGCATTGCGAATTTGGCTGTATGAGAATGTCAGTAAAGCCTGGAATACCAGTCAGAAAAACTACGATGTCTTCAAAGCGATCTGTGATGAGTACGGACTCTAAAGGGAGGAGTAGAGATGAGCGCACAAACAAAGCACCATTGGAAACATGCAGCTATAGAGAAATCAGGCCTGCTATCTGACCTTTGGGATATCTTTATCAGTTATGGCGGTCGAGCAGCTGGCTGGATACTCTTTGGATGCATGGTGTGTAACATCCTGCAGATCATCCCGAATGTCACCATTCCCCAGCTGCTCATCAACATTGTCATGGGCACGCAAATTATCACGCTCGACATTGCTGGCTTTGGTCTCAATACCATCGCCAAGCATGTGCTGAAAAGCACCCAGGATACAGAGGCTCGCAAGACGGCCGAAAGTGCAAAGAAGCTGGCCAAGTGTTTGATCGGCTTAATGATCCTCACCGTCGGACTGATTACTGTTGGCTATCTGTATCCACCAGCAAAACAGGCGACGGACATCATTGATAAGGTACTCATCCTCGCAAGGATTGTCTTGATTGTAATCTACATGCACACTATGCATGACTTGAGACAAGCAGAGTTGGAAGTCATTGCTCAGGCAGAGCAAACAGCCCAGGCGAATGACCAGTTATTGCTCGACCAGGTCGAACAAGTGAAAGGGCTAGCATCAACTGTACATACCCTGTCTGCACAGCAGGCCCAAAGTACAGACAGGATAGACAGGGTGTATACAGAGCTGAAAAAACTTGCAGACAGGATAGACACCACTATAGACAAAGGGACATTTGAGAGCCTGTCCAGACAAGTGTATTCCCTTGCAAGGGATAATCAGGAAATGCGATCATCGGTGACTGAGGTGCATCAAAATGTCCTGCAAATCACCCAAAATCTCTATAGTCTCCCAGCTGGTCAGATGGTAAATGCAGAGCAGGAGCCGCGGCTTTTACCAGAAGGAACTATTGACCAGGCGCCCGACACGGACGGTCTGACCGATATCGTCATCCCGCCTCTAGAGGTCCCTGGTGTCTCATCTGAAAAAGTCGCTGATGTGGTCGCCGCGTTCCTAGGTGGCATGAGTTGGTCAAAAATCGCGACAGAGAAAAGCATCAATTACAGTCGGACCATCAAACCGATCAGAGAAGCATATGAGCAGTATGTTTCCAGTGAAATACAGCCAAATACAGAGGTGTACACACCTGTACATACCCTATAGACACAAGTATGTACACCTGTCTCGCGTACAGACAAAGTATGTACATCGATGTAGACAGGGTATAGACAAAAATCATTCGTACGCAAAAGTACAGCCAAATTTAGGAAAGGAAAAACCATCATGACCGAGTCAATTGTCTGGCATCAGGAGAAAAAAACACAACATTGGACTGAATATTATCTGCTTTTGGCAAACGGCGAGCAACGTATCTCGCTTATCTTAAAACATAATGCTGAGACCAATGAAGTGATTGCAGAACCATACTCGCCGCCCGATATCAACTACACCATTCATGACTCCTGCGATCATGAGCAGGATGAATGTGTGCTCGATGATCCTGACAGCTGGGAGTCCCAGGACGTCGCCATGGCAGAGCAATATGGATATGCAGAAAAGAACCTGGTCAACCTGGAGAGGCAAGTCAAAGAACAAAAGATAGTAGAGCAGCTGATTGCAAAGAAACAGCGAGGGGAAAACAATGAGCTTTGAAGATGTGATTATCAACTGTGTTGATTGTCAGAGGCAACTACCGTTTCAGTATCAATTTCAAAATCGTATGCGCTGCCCAGCATGCGAAAAGAAATTTATAGCTCTGAGCAAAGAGCAACGTATTGCAGCAAACCAGGAAGTGGCGAGACGATTCAATCAGGAGGGCAAATAATCATGGCAGAGTCAATAGTCTGGCATCAGGAACAAAAAACACAACATTGGACTGAATATTATCTGCTTCTGGGAGAAGGGGAGCAACGCATTTCTTTTATCCTGAAGCATAACGCAGAGACCAATGAGGTGATTGCAGAGCCGTACACACCGCCCGATATCAACTACACCATTCATGACTCCTGTGATCACGAGCAGGATGAATGTGTGCTCGACGATCCTGATAGCTGGGAGTCCCAGGACGTTGCCATGGCTGAGAAGCATAGCTATGCAGAAAAGAACCTGGTCAATTTGGAGAAACAAGTCAAAGAACAAAAAATAGTTGATAGGCTGGCCAGCAAAAATATCTCAGAAGCGATTGAGTCAGAGCAAAGACCTGAGAAAGTCTATCCTCCTGCTGATCATTGGGAAGATGACATTCATCTTTTGTAGCATGTAATGCTATAATCTTTGCCTACATATGTTTTGTTTTAAGCGGAGGTCGTGTGGTGGAAACAACAATCCTCGTAGATATTGACGGTGTTTTAGCAACTAGAAATCTTCCTCGTTTATTGTCCATTTATGATGACGTATTAAATCTTGCGATCCCAAAGGAGCAACTTGCATGCGTCAGGAGCCTGGAAGCGTTTCATGCGCTTCCCCAGGCTCAAGCGCATCGCATAAAAATGGGTGAGGTTCGCTATCAAAATCAGTTTACAGCCTTGCGCTTTCACCCACATTATGTGGCCGCATGCCATATGATACATGGCTCCTTGCAAGGGGTCCGCTATCTTGTGAAACGGTGTAATGCACTTAGCTATTGTACGGCTCGCGTCATCAACTTTAATGAGCAGTGGAATGCGGCCCTGGCCAGGTCTACCTGGATATGGCTCAAGAATAATGACTTTCCGAATGAGGGCCAGATCTTTTTCTGCGATGGTCCTCAAGCTAAGTTAACAAGAATTGTCGCAATGATACGCGAGCGAGCACAAAGTGTGCTTCTGATTGATGACAGCTTAGAAATGCTTCTTAGTGCGTTCGATGCGTTACCCAATGAGAATCAGCGTGTGCTCTCAGAGCATCTTACCCTGGCTGCATTTGGATATGAGGAATGTGATCAAGAGAGCACATTGCAAGTTATTCCGTTCCCGAACTGGGCAGAAGTTCATAATTTAGCCGTAAACAGGCCAAAGGAGATCAACCATGGCGAAGGGCAAAGGTGGCAACCAAGATAAAAATAAACGTGATAGTGATGGAATGAGCAAGCAGCATTACACTGATACCAGTGATTGCGAATATTGTTCAAATAATATGCAGTGTCCATACTGGTGGCAAGATCCAGAAGATGGAGTCTGGTATCACAATCAATCAGGGTCTCGCCAATACATTAATGATGCCGTGATTGAGGAGCAGTTTGGGGTAATTGACAAAACTCCTGAGCCTCCTACACAATATCCCAGGCGCAAAAGAGGTTTATGGTAGATGATATAATCTCATCAATGCTCCTGTTCTCTTCAATAAATCAGAGCATGAAAAAGCAGGCTGGCACGTAGGCGCTGGCCTGCTTTCTTTTTATCGGATTCAACAAACGCACAATGGCATCTCACCCTTGCAAGGGCATGAAGAGGAATAACTCTATGGCCACGTGTCAAGGTCATTTCTTGCGCTTCTCAGAGCATTGACGTATGATTGTCCGCATGACATGTCATCCTTTCTAGAAGGTGGAAAAATTATGAGCACTAAAGCAACAAAACCACAAGAGCCACAACCAGAGACACAGAATGCGCTGGCTGACCTGGAGCGTGAACAGACACACATTCGAGCGCATATGGATGAACAGCGTACACGTTGTTCAGTCTTACAGCAGCAATTTGCGTCAAAGCTATCTGCGCAACGCCTCATGTCCAAAGAGCGCACGCCACTCCTTATAGCCGCCACAGCTGCCCAGGAAGCGGTACGTACGGCGCAAGAGGCACTGAGTAGGCACCTTAATACAGCAACTGAAAGCGTTTATGCGGATACTCTCTTTGATGCAGAACAACGACAGAGCACAGCACAATCTGAGCTCGCTGCATTCGATAAGCAGCATGAAGACATCGACGCCGCGCACCTGCAGCAGGATAGAGACGCAATCCAGGAGCTTGAGCAATCGATAGCACAGGCAGCGGAACACCTCAGAATGCTCTCCGCTCAAATAGAGCAGGCAACAGAACAGCAGCTGGGATCGTCGATGCAACGTGTTCTCATGGCCTACCAGGATCTGTATACGACCTTGGAACGTGAAGGCCCGGCGATGGCCAGGATGCGCACACATGACCCGGTTCTCTTTCATCGCCTGATGCCAGATCTCACGATTGACATGGATCAATTATGGAGTCTGATGTCTCCACACATTGATCATCCTGAAGATTTCCGACCATTTTTGAAAGAACGGCAGGCAGTGATGAGCGATTATCTGGCAAAACTGGCATCACACGAAAGCTTGGTGTAAACGATATGGCAAGTACATTTCTCAAACACTATGCACGCCATGTGCCACGGTTTGAGGCGCGTGAGAAACGCTACAGGGCTCAGAGTGTTGCAGCTCATGCGGAACGCCTCACGACGCTTGTAGAGCAACTGGATCCAGGAGAGCGACAACAGATCGATGCAGAGATTGCTCGTCTGGATAGTGAGCGCAAACAAGCAGAACGATTTGACCGCTATAACGAGATGACTGCACGCCACCAGGCCGCATTCAGATCGCAAGTGCAAAAGGCCCGAGCAGCACGACTGTACTAAAAAACTTACTCCCCTGGCCACATAAACGACCAGGGGAGCTCTGTTATAAAGTGGACCATGACCCATTTTATTGCTCTGCCCCCTCTTGCAAGGGAATGGAGTCGATTAATTCTTTTTTCTCAGAGGAAGCTTTATTGATTTGAGCCATAGATGCAACGCAATGTTTAATTGTTTCAATAACAGTAGATGCTTTGTAAACAACTCCTAAATCAATCATTTGTTTCATTTCAACACCTGGAATGTGTTGTTGTGCCGTTGGAATTGGTATAAGCTCAATTTGTCCAAATTCACTACGATAAAACACTGCAGAGATAATACCCAAGAATAAAACCCTAGCGCCAACCACAAAATTTCCTCTTTGTGAATATCCTCCATTATCACAGATAAAAACAGGGCTCCCACTTGATCCAGGAAAAACTGATGCATCAATAAGGAACGTAGGTTGGCCATTATAATTGATTTGAAGAGGTGTTGCGCTTACTCCCTTACGTAGAATTGGTAAGAGGTTCACTTCATCAAATATACCATTAGGGTAACCGATAAATGTTACCTCTTCCATAGCATCCAGTTCTTGAAGTTGGGTATCAGTTGGCATCAAACTAGATGGAATGGATCTAAAAAAAATCTGATTGCCAGGTTGTTTTGCTTGCAGTTGGAGTATGATTGGAACAAGTGGAGTAACTGCTACATCAATTTGAGGATCTGGATGACCATACCATACTTGGTCTGTCTCAATGTCAACGCGGTGTCCGATTAAGGGGTGTTGTCCATCTTGTGTTTTCGTGAAGAAAAAGCGTGATGTATGAGCATTGGCTATTACATGCTTATTCGTCACTAGAAATAAAGCGTCCCTCCCTTTATAGAGATATGAGAATATAAATCCCGTTCCTTTTCCTTGTGATTGCTTCTGTTGTGAAACAGCTTCAATTAGCACAGTTGAAAAGAAAAGTTGTTCTGATGGTGATTGAACTTGCATGAATTTATTTTCCTTTTCATGGCTTGTTAATTCATTATTGGAAATTTAACAAAGATGAAGCATAAAAAATTGATCGTACTGATACAGCAAAATAATGTTAGTCGAGTTTCACTCCTTCATTCGCAATCGTCTGAGATGCAGCATAGCGGGCAGGCATCGCAATACTGGACCAGCCACCGGCGTCCTGTAATGTTTTGATATTAGTCCCTGCACGCACAGCCCTGGTTGCCCAGGCATGCCGCCCATCATGAGCGGATGCGCCGCTAACGTCGATTGCTTTGCAAAGTGTGTTGACGCGTTTCGTGATAGCACGCTCACTCATGTGTCCAGACATCGCGCCGCCTTTGTGACTTCCCATCAGGAGCTGCTCAGTAGGCTTGCATACCTCAAAATAACGTAGAGCAGCAATAAGGGTATCACGGGTGACTGTATGCGTCTGAACTTTATCAACCTTTGCTCGGTAAAAGGTAAGCATCCCTGTATGTGTATTGATTGCAGTCACTGGTAGATCAGCGATCTCACCACAGCGGAGCCCATGATCAAAAAGCAGACACATCAGCAGTGTGTCGCGACGCCCCTGAGGGGTATCAGGTTGCGCTTTTAACTGCTTTACTTGTTCGGGCGAAATAGAGATAGGCTCTGCTTTCTTAGCGCGCTTTTGTCGTGTTTGTTCTCTGGCCTGGTCAATATTACGCCCCTCTTTATGGCGATATCCTTTTACCAGAGTGATGAGTCCCATATCAGCAGGTGATAACGTTCCTGCCCGAGCAGCCAGGGAGCAATATCTTTTGATCGTCGATAATCGCACATTAATGGATCCAATCGCATAGCCTTGTTGGAGCTGATAGCGGACAAACCCATCAATAAGCCCATGTGTCATACCTGACCACGCGCCAGGCGATGAGAGTAACGCATCAACTGTAACCTCTACCCTTGCAAGGGTAAGATACTGCACAAAGAGAGCGAGGTCATTAGATTGGCGGCGACGTGTGTTGGATGAGAGACGTAATTGATACTCACTGAACACATATCGCTCTGCATGCTCATTTGCGATTGCGCCGGCCAGCGCCATAGGAGTCTCACTGGAGACGATGTCTGAAACTGTGATGATATTCTTCTCTGGCATGTATATTCTTTTCCTCTCTCTATTTTCGTACTGATTTCTTTGAATAATCAGTACCTATTTGCTGCAATTTTAGCATGTTCAGACCATAAATACAAGTAAATAATGGTCTATCCGTATCATCTTTTTATCCTTCTTTTTTAGATTGCTTAGACTACTGCAAACTGATATACTAAATAAGCAGAGAAGTGTATCTATTTATCATCTGGTACTGCCTAGATGCAAGGATGATTTTATGAAGAAAAAAGAAGATATTCACGACTATTGCACCGCTGGCGATGCTGCCCAGGTGTTGAGTGAGAAGTTGGGGCGCCCGATCCTTCCCAACTACATTTGCAAGATGGCAAAAAGTCGTAAACGTGTGATACGCACTGTTCGCATAGGACGCAACCTCCTCTATCATCGGTTCGATATTGCAGACAGTTTAATCAAGAAGAAAAACACACTGCATGTTGAACAGGTAACAGCTAGCACTGTTTCATTGTAGTGATCATGATGTACGTATGACATGTTAACTTTAGGCAAAGGCGTTTCTTTAAAGAGCGTGGCAGAAAATGACAGGTGCTGAACATGAGCGATACCCCAGAAACACTGACCCCAGCGCAAGAGAGCTTTGTGTCAGCTTTGCTCTGCCTGACAACTATTGCAGATGCAGCCGCCGCGGCAAAAGTATCAGAGAGGACCGCCTATCGCTGGTTAAAACTGCCTGCAATCCAGGCTGAACTGAGCAAAGCACGTGATCACGCCTTTACCCAGGGACTCAACAAGCTCCAATCAGGGATTGACCTGGCAATCAGCACCTTACAGCGCAATATGATCAGCGATGAGCCACAATCAACTCAGGTACGCGCCGCTCAGATCTGGTTAGACCAGGCGCTCAAAGCCCACGAAATGACCGATATCAAAGCACAGCTTGCAGAACTGCAGGCCCTGGTCAAAGAAAGGTAAGCACAATGGGAACAACTCCAAATATCCAACAGCAGATCAAGAAAATAAAAGAACAGCTGCAACCCAATGAGGCAATCAAACAAACAATCGATTGGGATCTTTCGCTGTTTACGCCTGACGAACAGGTACAGCTGCAGGCCCTGCTTGCCATTGTCGAACCTAAATACAGGTGGGTTGAAACAGGAGAGTATGCCGGCAAGATCATCTTGCGCGATCTCTCTGATGACGAACTAGACCAGCTGAGCCGCTGGGACACCCTGCAGGTTGAGCGCAAAAACAAACAGGCATAAGCACCTGGCAACGAAAAAGACCACTTGTGATAAGTGGTCTTTTCTTTATTCTTGTTCACCCTTGCAAGGGGTGTCTCCCTGGCCAGGGCGGATCATGGTTTCTTTCATCACGCGCTTTCGGTATGCCCGATCAAACGCCTGATACTGTTTGTCTTTGGCTCGCGCTTCCCGCTCTTTCAAGATGGCGCGTAACAATTCCGGTCCGCTGGGAGTCTCCGGCGTGTCCATACGTTGCCCCTCTTTCTGTCAACCAGACATTACACTGTCTGAACCAATTTCGCACTACGGACACGCTGAGACCGTTTAGCGCGATATGTGCCCTGTGATTGGCTATCTGGTCGCGTTGCTCGCTCAGAATTGGCTGTAATCGCGTTTTCTGCTAATTTCCGACTCTCATAGAAAGGCAATGCTCGCTTATTGCGTTTCAAAAACTTGCCCAGGCTGAGCAGGATAAACCATCTATCGTAGTCATCAAGTGTCGCCTGGGCGAGCAGCTGGTGCGCTTCCTGGTCCGTCCATGTGATGGACGCCTGGTCAGCGACAAACAATCGGAAGATTTCGGCCGAGCAGGCCATAAGTGCATATGACTGATTGTTGAACACAAACCAGGATAGGCGCGCTTTCGTGAGCAAGATAACCGGTACTGAGCTCTGATTTCTGATCATTGGATACTTCCTCCTGATGCTTTAGAGGGTGGAACAATCGCCCGACGGCGAGCCTTGCCCCACCCTGACAAACAACTATGAAATTGTCTTATGTAAGTCAATTTTATTATTGAGACAATGTATCTTTAATCCGCTTCCTGACTGCTTTCTGCACTGCCTGCAGCTGGTCCGCTGGGCATAAATCTTCAATCATGCGCGCCCAATCGATCTCCGCATTGTTCGCGAGGTATCCAGGCAGATCGCGCAACTCAATCCAGGGAAAATGCAGCTCCCCCTGCTCGACTTCTTTTGCTTCTGCGAGGTCCGAGCAGGGGCGCTTATGATAGATCAGGATACTTTCATTCTTTGGTTGCCAACGCTCATCCTGCCTGTAGTGATACATGCCCTGGGAAGCTTTCTCTATCTTGCGGCCGCAATAATCGCAAATAAAGACAGGACAAAACAGATCCGGCTCCCCCTGGGGATGTCTGATCAGCAATTCAATCTTGATCATGGCTCAATCCTTTCCAACAATCGCACCGCGGCGATACGTCGAACATCCTGACAAAAAACTATATATTTGTCTTATGTAAGACAATTTTATTATTGAGATTTAGTATCGTTTAGCTTCCTGGGGCGCATGCACAACACAATGGTTGCAAAGACCAGCTGACAAGCAGGAACCTGCATATGCTGTTTCTTTAGTCGTTGCGCTACCACTATGGCATCATGCATACTCCGAATAAACCAACGATCGAAACGAGGTCGAACATCATACAAGTCATCAAAACCAACACGCCAGGCTCCCCGGCCAGCAAAAGCATACGGCTCCCAGCGGGCGCGATCATCGGGCAATGCAGACCAGGCGGCGACCAGGCCCTTGACGTCATCAGCTGGCCCATCAAAATGGATGAACCAATGTTCTCCGTGTAGTTGAAGCTCTCGAATGTGAAGCATTCAATAACTCTCTTTCTTCCCTTGCAAGGGTGTGAGTAGGTACAAATCTCAAACTAGACAAGCTAGACACTACCTAGACATTTTTGTCTAGCTTGTAAATCCGCTCTACAAGCCATTTTAAATACATTTTTTGTCAAGCTAGACAAACTAGACACTTTTTTAACAAAACCCTTGCAAGGGAGTCATACTATGTATAATAATATAAATAATATAGCAATTTGTTATATATATTATATTATTATACATAGTATGACTCCCTCTAACCCTTGCATGGGATGTTTTTATTAAAAAGTGTCTAGTTTGTCTAGCTTGGTGTTTTTTGTTCATAAACCCGCTCCGGAGGCTGATTGGCAAGCTAGACATTTTTGTCTAGCTTATGTCTAGTTTGTCTAGGTAATCTATTTCAAGCTAAAGCACTTGGCTCCTTTTGCGGTTGTGTGCTTTTCGAACTCGCTGCTGCAAAGTTTGAGCATCATCTCTTCGATGTAGGCGCGTCCGTATGCTTTGAGGTTTCGTGATTTGTTGCGCAGCTGAGATGCGGTTATTCGTTCGAAACCACGTTCAGTCCATTTTTTCATTTCGCTGAGGATATCTTCTTCGATTTTTGCATATGCAGTTTGTTGGCGAGGTCCGTTGGTCTGGTCATAGATGCGATGCACGCTTTTACGCATGATTTCGGCTTGTTCCTGGGCCTTTGCCCAGTGTCTCAGTTCTATGTGATGATTGTTTCCCAGGCTACCCATGAGCAGAGACATGCGAAGCGCGGTCCCGGCCAGGCGATCATACGACGCATTCAAATCATCATGAGGAAAGTCTTTCAGCATGGTTTTGAGAGCTTTGCGGTATCGTTTGTATGCCTCATTCGCTTCTGGTGTGATTTCGCAGCGATGTTCTGGCAACTCTTCACGCTCGATTTGAAAGCGACCAGTCTTTTTGTTGTTCTCATCGATGATCTCTGTGATGGAGCATTCAGGAATGCCCAGGCGTGCATGATAGTCTCTCAGTTCTGCCTTGAGGTCTTCTGGTATGGGTATTTCAATGCCAGCATCCAGCGTTGCTATCTTGCTGTCCTGCTTCGATGCGACGGCGACAAAACTAAATCGACCTAAGAAACCATCGTTCCATATGCCGGAGCCTGCTTTTCCATGTTCCTGTAAGTTGGGTGGTGTCATCCCTCCCAGTATGGTGATATAGGGTTGTACGATCGGCTCTGGTCCCCTTGCCTGGGTATCTGGAGTAAACTCAGGGGGCATGCATCCAGCGTTAAGAGGATATCGACAAACTCAGAGTTCGTGCTGTTCTTTTTAAGAGCAGACTCAATGAATTTGCCGATCTCGTCGATGTACATTCCCTTCTGACCAGGCATGGTCATTTTTTTTCTGATCAGCTCCTGCTTTTCGATGGGAAGTGAGCTATAGTCAGAGGCAATATGCTTACCTGCCATATTGGAGAGTAGTTTTGACGGCGAGGGTTTGTCTGGTCCGAGTAGATGTCCCAGGCCCGACTCGATCAGCATTTTTTTTGCTACACGAGCGGTGGTTGATTTGGCAAAGAGAGATGAATTGCCATAGAGAGCAATCATCAGGTTCCCATAGACCCGCTCATTCCCTAAAGGTAAGTAGGCGCGTCTGGCATTGACCACCGAGAGCGCCCAGAGACCAGTAAACACATGGTAGTCATCGTAAGCTTCTGGGCTGGCCATGCGTGAAAAGCGCACGTACTTATCGAGCCATGGGCATGCCCCCTCTGCAAGGGATGGTGCCAGCTGGGCATACTCAGGAAGCTCGACAAATGAGGATATGTCCTCATTTTCAATCTCGATATCATCGAGCGTTGGAGGTGGATTTAATAGCTCAGCTAAGGCAGGATCTGTTTTACATAATCCTGTGATGGTTTTGTTGATTTGTTCGGCTATTTTTTGGGCGTTACTTTTTGTGGCCTGTTGAGTCTTTGTAAAGATGCGTTCTATATCTTCAATAACATCTTTCCATTCTCCAAAATCTTCAGGCTGATCATCAGGCCATACTCCCTTGCAGAGCCCCTGAATGTACTCCCTTACTTCAGAGTCGATATCTTTTGCTTTTTTTCGCGTGCCTGGTCGGATGGGTGTTTGTACCATATGATTGTCACTCCCCATCGATTACCGTCGCCAGATAGTGTCTTGCTGCATTTTGTGTAGCATGTTAAGATGATATTGACGATAAGCAATCGTTGGTTAACTTACTGATTAATCAAAATGTGCTCGACGCCGTGTCGTTAACCGGCCCTTGCAAGGGTTCTAGTAGTCGGCAAAAACTTAACTAGAACCCATCCATTCTGATTATTCTCACGTCGCCGAGGACATCCCCCAGCTCAAATTTTTCTTCATCCTTTTTTCCTCTGAGAACACTGCTCAGCTAACTTGATCGTTTGTCTCGTCATGAGTATGAGAACAAGCTTTCGATTATGGTTGTTTCCTTCACAGTTTATAGTAATTCGATGCGCTTGAATAGTCTTTTATATTTTTATGTCCGCTATTGCCGATTGTGCTTTATTGTGTTGTGTTGTGCTGTGTTGTGATACATTATTAATGTGTAAAGAGGAGGTGATAACGAAAAGCTATCGGCTTTGTAATCTCGATAACA
Organism: Dictyobacter kobayashii; assembly: GCF_003967555.1. Classification (GTDB taxonomy): domain Bacteria; phylum Chloroflexota; class Ktedonobacteria; order Ktedonobacterales; family Ktedonobacteraceae; genus Dictyobacter; species Dictyobacter kobayashii. The sequence goes on along the minus strand of NZ_BIFS01000001.1, from coordinate 2,965,863 downwards.
AACAGGTATCACCAACCCTTGCAAGGGTTACTTGTATAGATTGATGCCAGTAACATTTTTAATGGTTAAAGGTCGATCGTAAACTTTAGACAAGACCAGCAAGAGCTTATTGGCCAAATTCCTGGTTACTCTATCACCATATAGGATGCGATTTAGGCTTTTAGGGGTTATTTCGCTAGCCCTTGCCAAATCTGCTAAGGTGATAGTGAGGTTTTCATGAAGCTCCTGGATGGAGTATTGTTGTTTTTCTTCCAATCGAGGTGCAATATATCTGGTTTGTTTTGGGCGTGTTGACCACCTTGGTTGTTGTAGCGTCGAGGTGGTATTTCCAGCGCTTTCACGGGTTTTCAAATATTGAGAGATACGATTGATTGTTGCATCTCCGAATATTTCGACCAGGGCAGCTCCTACAAGATTACTTTTTTTATAGTTGCACTGGAAACACGCTGGAATACAGTTTGTTGCTGTTGTCCCAGCGACTGAAACAGGAACAAAGTGTTCTAGGACCTGGAATGGATGGTTTAAACAATAAGCACAAAGCCCATTGAAATCAGCAATCGTTTGTTCCCATTCTTCACATGAAAGGGTTGCAGGCATACCGAATGATCTAGCTCTGCTACGGTGTGTTTGTGTTCTTATATGCTCTGTGATCATTAATCACTCCATGCTATAGTAAAAACAATTGCCCTACAAATCATACCTGGATGGGTTATAAGATGGCTTGCGAAGCTAGTCGAGACGACCAGAAAGGTGATAGAAAAAAATCCCCTCGCATGTTAGAATGAGGCGTCTACAGGGGAAGCATGGCGACAGGGGCCTAATCCAGTCAGTACCATGCTTCCCTGGCTATGCCGCGTCATCGTCCGTATCCTCAGCAGCTGCATCTTCTTTAGCAGAAGCTTCTTGACCTTTAATGAATTCGTCGACGGCCTCTGCTCGAAACCTCCAGCTCTTACCGACCTTAAAGCCTTTTAGCTTTCCAGCTTTGATCTGCCGCGTAACGGTCCGCTCGCTGACATCAAGCATTTTTGCTACTTGTTCAAGTGAATAAATCCCATCAGCCATAGTGCTCATGTGGCCTCCTCTCGTGATTTTATGCGTAAACATGTCGTTAACAGTCTCGCTACTTCCATAATATAGCATATCTGTCTTTAATAGTCAATCAATTTTATTCAATAGTGATAAATTGACGATATTGGTAGCAAAATGCCTTGACTGTCCACTACTGTCATGTTATAATCTTCACATACCAAGAGAAACGCAACCGCAAAGCAAAGAGAGGGATTTCAAAAATGGCAAGCAAAGTTGTAAAGCAAGTGCAGATCATCGCCCGTTACACCCACAAGTGCAATACAGTTCCTACCGGTCTGGTGAGCTACAAAGTTCGCTCCTCTAATGGCAAGAACGAATATTGCACCACTCTCCTGCATGGCCAGGCAATCGGCTGCAGCTGCCCAGCTCGCAAACCTTGCTACCACATGACCCAGCTGGAGACCATCGAGCAGGCTCGCCGCGCTGAGGCTGCGAAGAAAGCCTTTGAAGCGGCCCAGACCGCTACTACTCCTATCGATGCTCCTGTACAGCCTGCAGCTACTCAGGACGAGCAGACGACCGTATCAGAGGCGCCTGCAGTTACTCCTGAGCAGATCGAAGTGTTGATCCAGGATCACGAATTGACCTTGTTGGCGCTGGCCATGAAACCAGCGAAGCCGGTCGCCGCTCCGACTCCCGACATTGGTACGCGCGGCAATTTGAACGGCTCCCGCGGCTTCTCTTTTATGAGATAGTCGCCAGACGCCCGCGTTTCTCTCTACTTCATTTCAGTTCATTATTCAGCTACGAAAGGGATTTACAGCTATGAGCAAAGTTACATTCACCATCGAAGAGTCCAATGTTGCCCCTGTCCGTTGTCATCTGGTGGCCAGCGATAACCAGTACGATGTGTACGTCTCTGAGGATGGCACAGCGAGCCTGGATGAGTGGAATGGTGATGAGTGTCGGTGTGTGGAGTCCTGGCCAGTCACACGCGCTGTGGTTGAGCAGGCCATGAAAAAAGCGTGCTAATCCCAGCTGCTACAGTCGATTAGCACGCCTCTACCAATATTCTCCGCGGGGAGTAGCGTCAACTGCTCTCCGCTTAGTAGAAAGTCTACAGAAAGATTACCATAATGCAAGATTTTCAACAAGAGCCAAACGTACCGACTCCCTATCCCTTCGATGTTCCCAGGGGCGCGCCCATCAAGCTCAAACAGGCCAACTTCTACGAATTCAGCCTCTGGCCAGATGGTTCAATCATCATCGAGCATCGCTTTGAGCCAGCATTTACCAAGCTGAGCGCCCAGGAAGCGCGCGCTTTAAGAAACTTCCTCAATAGTGGCGACGTACGCGCTGGTCTGGGCATAGCTTTAGACTGCCCGCCCTATCGCCCTGCTACACCCTTGCAAGGGAAGGAAGGTAACGCACAATGAGCAAGAGACGACGCGATGAAGACTATGAGTATGTAGCAGTCCCTATCATCCAGTCGGATTACATCGAGCATACCGATGACAATCCTTTTTGTTATGACCCTACATGCCCTTGCAAGGAGGACCAGGAGCAAATACAGCGAACAAATGAGGCATACCAGGGCGGGCTGCTGACCGGCTCTGAGGCCACACGCCGGGTTATGGGGAGGTCGATTTAATGCGACAGAATTATGACATCTTCACCCAGGACGGCGAGCTTTACGCATGTGTGTATGTGACCGGCGAGGATGAGGCCGAATGTGAAGAGGGTATCACTACCTACCTGAGTACGAAACAAGATTGTTATGCGTTCCTGGCCAGTGATGAAAGCGAGGATGAGTAATGGAGAGACAAACATATATGCTGGTCCCCTCGACCACACGCGGCCGTTATGCGCTCGACAGAGCTGATGGTGCGGACGTTTCGAGTAATCAGTACATCGCAATTAAGATTGGCAGTCGCTGGGTGCCTGGGACCGTTGAATTTGCGCGGCCGAACTCAAAAGGGCCGGTGCCTGGTACATGTGTGACTGAGAGTGTGTCCAATCCTTTACCAGTGGGCGCCTGCTACTACTTCATTAGCAATGACGGCGATATTGTTGGTTTATGTGTCGGTATGAGGGTAAGAATATTATGAGCCTGGTCACCATTCAAAACATGATTGTACACATTGCTGGGAGTCAGGAGGGCTCCCAGCTGGTGCCCAACATTCCTATGAGCAATCCTTACTTTATACGAGGGTATGAAATATCGCTGCATTCGAAAGAGCATCGCGAGGATACTGAGTTTTCAGACGCTGACATTATCGAGCTGTTGAGAGACCTGGTCGAACAGGTCGAGGACAATAAGGAGCCTGGTTCCATTGAATATTACGCTGGCTCCATCTGTGGACTCATTGTCGCTAGGTGTTTGTAAGAGGAACTGTCTATTCTGGCGGCGTAGCTCAGTCGGTAGAGCAAGGGACTTATAAGCCCAGATAAAATATGATATACTCCAATTGATGCAGGTGTAAGCAAGTGATAATGACATATGACACAGGGACCAGTCATTTTCACAAAAAAAGAGGAGCTCTTTTGAGCTCCCCATAAGATGGTAGCGGCGACAGGAATCGAACCTGTGACACAGGGCTTATGAGTCCCTTGCTCTACCGACTGAGCTACGCCGCCATAATAGACAGATCCTTGTTTTAGTAGGGATTTTGCTGTCGTTTCTTTACGGCACTATAATATCACGACTATCAATAGGATGCAAGGGGTTATTGGATGAATTTTGTCGGATTGACAAAATTCATCAAGCGGCCTGTGATAAAGTAAATAAGAATATATTATTTATTGTAAACGGCGCGAACAGCTAACGTACAACACGGTTATAGGTTTCAATTACGATTTCTAGCGCCTGCTGCTCTCCAACAAATGTTTCAAGCTCTTCCTGGTATGAACCCAGTGTGCTATATCTATGATTAATTATGTCATGCCTGGAAGTGATAGCATAGCCAGATAGCATCTGATTCATTGCCCCACAAACCGTTTCTATTTGCTCCCTGAGCCTTGCCACTTCACTCCTACATTCACCCATAGCCCCGGCTCCTTTCTTCCTATTCGTATTGTCAAAAACCTTAAAAGCTTGATATACTAGACATAGCTTCCAAATACAGTATTAAACTAAAAAAGTTCAGTTTTACAGGACATCTATCGCTTATTGGTGTGGATAGGTCGGAGTTAGGAAGAGGACAGACGATGTCAGTACATGCTAAAAAAAATCGTAGCAGTTCGCCATTAGCTCAAGTTGTACGCGAGTATCGCGATAAGTATACATTAACCCAGGAACAGTTAGCTAATGATTTATCTATCGATGTACGTACACTGAGACGCTGGGAAAGTGGGGATACGCTGCTCCATGATGTACGTGAATTACGGCGTATTGCCACTTTGCTGGGCGCAGAACCTGAGCGACTGGGGATCGCCAAGTCTACATATACAATATTGACGGTGGATCAGATCGATGCCGTTTTACATCATGTCTGGGAATTAATCCATGTAGCCCGTAGTTATGAAGCCAACAACCTGATCGAGCGCTTACTGCAGGATCTTAATACACAGATCGTAACAGAGAATCCCGTTCTGCTACAAAAGCTAGCCCAGGCGCTACACCTGGCAGGTTATGTTAAATCAGTGATTACCAGGGCGAATGAAGCCTCTTATTCGCTCAATTATTATCGCGAGATGGAACGTGTATCGCGCCTGATCCGCAATGACACCCTGCTAAATATTGCCCTGACCTATGAAGGAGATATGTACTGCCGCGGTGGAGATATCCAAAAAGGTATCACATACCTGGAAGCTGCACGTGATACCACGCCAAAGGCGGACGTGGCCGCAAGAGGTAATGGTATCCAGTTATTAGGGCGCGCATATCTACGCGCGGGCAGAATTGATGATTTTGAAAACGTCATGGCGCTGGCGGAAGAATTATCCTATCAAGTTGATCCGCAGCAAAGTAGTACCTGTGGCCAATATAGCCCGGGCACGGTCTATGAAGAATATGGTCGCAGCTACACCCACCTGGGCGATATGCAAAAAGCAATGGAATATCTGGATAAAGCCGAAAAAAGTTTAGAGCCAACCAAGCATTGGGAGATATTGATAAAAACGGCACGCGCCATGGCACTGGTACGGGGAGGTGAGATAAAGAGTGGGGCAGAGCTGGCCGTTGAATCCATCGAACAGTGTCGCGAACATGGAACGATTCGTTTGATGGAGCGCATTTACGGTGTACAAAAATATCTGGACCACCTGACACGAGAAATCGGCATGGTAGGAGCAACCCTGAGAGAAGCACTGGATGGACCAATAGAATATTGAGAAATAAACCCTCTCTATATATTAGGAATATTCTCTTAGACGGTATCAGATATTGCAGGCAACGATCACAAAAATGGATAAAAAAGAACCCCTTCCATAGGATTTATGGAAGGGGTTCTGGTAGCGGGAACAGGATTCGAACCTATGACCTCCGGGTTATGAGCCCGACGAGCTAACCACTGCTCTATCCCGCGTCAATATAGGGTTAAGTGCAAAAGCACTGATAGCGGGAACAGGATTCGAACCTGTGACCTCCGGGTTATGAGCCCGACGAGCTAACCACTGCTCTATCCCGCGTCAATATAGGGTTAAGTGTAAAAACACTGGTAGCGGGAACAGGATTCGAACCTGTGACCTCCGGGTTATGAGCCCGACGAGCTAACCACTGCTCTATCCCGCGACAACTTCCATAGGATACTACAATCCCCGCCGAATGTCAAGTAGTGTTAAATAATTGTCCCAAAAGCAGGCAGTCATATCGTACACAGATGCCAAAAAAACCAACGAAAATCCTGTCACATTTACTCATTGACAAACGTATAATGATTCTAGTATGCTCTTAAAAGAATACTGTTTTTTCAAATTCTGGCTCGTCCAGTCAAGGAGGTGCAGTTTTATGGCCAAGTTCACTTACTCACCTACTGTGCCTGCATGCACCTTGTCTACCCGGCATGAGGGTAAAGGGCGAAAACCATATAGCCAGGTCCCCGGTATCCCCCAGCGATGCGGAGTACCTGACTAGCGCGACACATGGCGCAAGGTTCGTTCCGCTCCCTCCAGCACGGTAGGCAGATTCGATGATTACTGTTCACACCGTGTTTTTTTATTCTCTGTGGAGGGAATATACCATTGATTAATAACCCGGCACAACTGACCGGCATGGTCCTCAACGGCGCACATGGCATTTATGATGTTCATACCGATGATGGTATCTTGCGCTGTACCCTTCGAGGCAAACTCAAGAAAGCTTTCGCGCAAGCTAATACCGCGAAACCTGTAGGCAAAATACGTCAAAGCCAGCAACGCAACAACAAGTACGATATACAAAATCAAGCAGCGCGTGTTGAACGAATAGAGAAACGCGACAGTACAGAAAATGCTGCCCCTACACGACTCTCAGTTGGAGATTACGTCATAATACGCAGGTTGGACGAGACAACCGGCCTGATCGAAGAGATTCTCCCCAGAAAAAGTGAGCTTTCCCGGATGGATGCAGGCTCCACCTCGAAAAAATTGGTCCAGCAAACCCTGCTCGCCAATCTCAATCAAGTAGTAGTAGTGTTCTCAACCGCCCAACCAGAACCACACTTTGGTTTATTAGATCGTTACCTCACCATCTGCGAATCGGCACAACTCCCCCCCGTTATCTGTATTAATAAGGCCGACCTCCCTCATAGTAGCTATATCGAGGAAGAAACAAAGCTATACATTACCCTCGGCTACCAGGTCATCTTTACCAGTACCCAGGTAGAGCGAGGAATTGATCAATTGCGTGACCTTTTAAAGGATCATACAACCCTGTTTACAGGGCCGTCCGGGGTGGGTAAATCCTCGCTGGTAAATGCCATCGAGCCTGGAATGGCGATTCGGACAGGACTTGTCAGCGACGCGACCGGCAAGGGCAAGCACACCACCACCGGTTCGCAGCTCTACCCTCTCTCAGTGGGAGGCTGGCTGGCTGATTCAGCGGGTATTCGTGCGTTGGCGGCCTGGAACATTCCACCCGAAGAATTGGCCTGGTGTTTCGTCGAATTCCGTCCCTATATAGGCGAGTGCCTGTATGGAGATTGCGCCCACCTGGACGAAGAGGGCTGTGCCATTCGCCAGGCGGTCAACGATGAATTGATCTATGAGCGTCGCTATCGCAGCTATGTACGCATTTATACAGGCGAAGAGCGTTAAATAAGACAAAAGAAGAGCGGTAGCTGTCTGGGCTCGAACCCGGGACAGCCGCCGCTCTTCTTTTTTTTGAAGATCTATAAGATGTTTATTAAGAATATGTCTTATCCTCATGATCTCCGCGCTCTTCACGCCTGAGTTTGAGCGCCAAAGGCGCTCAAGGAGTTTTCTTGTGTGGTGCGTGCAAAAAGTGCGATGGGCGCACTTTTTGCACGCACCACACAAGAAAAAAAGCGTGGGCTCAGCGCACGTCCGCGTAAGAGCGGCACGCTTCCCAGGATGATGGCAGTAAGACACATACTAAGCGGCTAAAATGACCAGCAGGGCGGCGATAATCTCAGTATCTTGCTCTTCCAGGACCGTGCGCGGATCGAGATAAAGCGTGTCGCGGGAGATTCTGGTGATGATGGGAGTACTATGAGAGCGCAGACGTTGAGAGATGGTCTCCAACGAGAGAGACAAAGACGTGGCATCCAGAGCTAGCAAGGTAGTAGGTAACGTCTCGCCCGGCAGCGAGCCGCCGCCAATAGTGGATTGTCCAGGCTGCGTATGGACAGCCAGACCCAGGGCGGTCAACTGGTGGGCCCAATCAGCGGCCCGGCGAGCAATCTTCTCAGGCCGAGCCGCAATCATGCGCCAGACGGGAATCTGTGTCTCAGCCTCACCGCGCTGATAATGGCGCAAAGTAGTCTCAAGTGCCGCCAGCGTCATCTTATCAATACGCACAGCGCGCATCAAAGGATGTTTAGCCAGGCGCGCAATCACCTCAGCCTTACCCAGCAAAATGCCCGCCTGCGGTCCCCCCAACAATTTATCCCCCGAGAAACAGACCAGGTCAGCCCCGGCCGCCAGGCTCTCCTGTGGCGTAGGCTCATGGGCAAGGCCATACTTTTCGCACTCCAGCAGACAGCCACTACCCAGATCATCCATTACCAGCAATCCCCGCTCTTGAGCCACTTCCGCCAGAGCAGCAATCGAAGTAGACTCGGTAAAGCCAGTGATCAAAAAATTGCTAGGATGGACCGCTAAAAGTACTGCCGTACGCTCAGTGATAGCAGAAACATAATCAGCAATGCGAGTGCGATTGGTCGTCCCCACCTCCACCAGCTGGCAGCCGCTCTGGCGCATCACATCAGGAACGCGAAAGCCACCACCAATCTCAACCAGTTGTCCCCGTGAAATCACCACCTCGCGTCCCAGGGCCAGCGCGCTCAATCCCAGCAGCACAGCGGCAGCATTATTATTCGTCACCAGGGCCGCCTCAGCGCCAGTCAATTCACGCAACAGAGCGCCTACATGAACATGGCGTGAACCTCGTGTTCCCAACTCCACATCATACTCAAGATTAGAATAGCCACTGGAGACCTGTTGGACCGCCAGCAAAGCAGCCTGGCTGAGTGGAGCGCGGCCCAGATTAGTATTAATAATCACACCGGTAGCATTGATAACTGGTCTTAGTTGAGGATGAAACTGCTGTTTGAGGGATAATTCAGCCGCCGCCAGCAGCGATTCAAGAGAAGGACAGGTCCCACCCGCCCGAATAGCATCCCGCGCCTGAGACACACTCAAACGCAGCGCACTGACAGTCAGCGCATGAGAAAAAGTCAGAGTCATCGCTTCACCTTGTGGAGTATGCAACAACTCATCGACAGAAGGGAGTAAACGAAATTGGTTTTGATCGAGCGTCATAAGCGAGTATCTACCGGCACATATAAGGGACTAATGTAGAGAATAGAACATCGTAATGGCCAGGCTATTCGCGACCTTCCCCATCACAGCCCGTAAATCAGCATCATTAAGACGGCAAATAGCATACTGATCAGCCAGCAAACTACGCAGGATAGGATACATTAACTCTGTTTTCACCAGGCTATCAGTATCAAGTAAAGGATAATCGCGTTTAAGAAGGAGATGATGATAAGGGCGCAGTTTCCCACGATATGAAGTGAGAGCAACCACATTCACAGCCCCTGCATGACGACAAAAGGGCTCACCTGACACCACCAGAGCGGGGTGCCAATCTAGAATGCGTTTCTCTTCAATCCCAGGAGGGAGAGTAGGATAACCGAAATTCACCCAATACACCATGCCAAACTGCACAGGCGTAAGGTAGGTGAGAGCTTCCGGTGCAATTTCAGGAGGATGAGGCATGGCAATTAAACTAACACATCTTCACTAGAAAACTACGGACGAGCAAGAGCAACCGGAGAATAGGATTGAACGTCACTGGTCTCGAGCTGTGAATGGAAACAAGCCGAAGTCAGAGCCCAAGACTGAGCGACGAGGCTAAGACGCTCTTCACGTTCATCCTGACTCTCTTCTTGTAATGCAACAGCTATGAGTTCCATTTCACGCTGATACTGCTCACTAAGCAAGGAAGAACGGCTGAAGTCACAATTCGTCGCCATAGAAGCTACCTCTTATTCCTAAATCCAAACAGATTACTCATACATTGAGTAGCGGAAATCGATTCGTTGCAAAACAGCACATGTTAATGCTGCTTAACTGCTATCAGTTCCGCCCACACAATTGAAAGGCATGAGGTGTGATGAATTTCTCCAACGTTGGAGATTATACCAGCAATTTAGGCAAGACGCAATGCTTTTGGCAATGACTTTCCTGCGCCCGGGCAAACGGAGGTAAATTTATCAATTTATCCATCCATGAAAAAAAATGGTAAAAAAGGTGTTGACACAACTGATTGAGTCGGCTATAATGTGGGCGTTGATCACTCAGAGCGATCACTCAGACGAACCGGAGTGTTTGACAATATAGGGGCAGTTACCAAAGTGGCCAAATGGGACTGACTGTAAATCAGTTGCGCAAGCTTCGGAGGTTCGAATCCTCCACTGCCCACCGCTATCAATGACTCCAGGTATTGGTAGTATCAAGCCCGTGTGGCGCAGAGGTAGCGCACATTCTTGGTAAGAATGAGGTCATGGGTTCAAGTCCCATCACGGGCTTCCGTGGTTACTATATGATGAGTGGGCTCGGCGTTCTTCACGCCTCATGCCCACCTTCATAGATTCCGCGCGTAGGTTTTTATATAAAAAGATCTTGCTGCCGTCTTCTGATTGATCGTCAACTCCCGTTCGTATTACCGTAGGGAAGTTTTAACTTTGTTTGACGATCAGATACAGGAGACGGCTGCTGCATGTCTATACCCATTGCTATCTGATCTGATCGTAAGCAGGATTGCAGAAGGAGCCACAGTAGGAAATGGCGAAGAAAAAGTTCGAGCGAACAAAGCCACATGTGAACATTGGAACCATTGGACACATTGACCATGGCAAGACAACCTTGACCGCGGCCATCACAAAAGTGTTAGCCAACGCCCAGCTTGCCAAATACACGGCTTTTGACCAGATCGACAAAGCTCCCGAAGAGCGCGAGCGTGGTATCACCATCTCGATTGCTCACCTGGAGTATGAGACTGAGAAGCGCCACTATGCGCACGTCGACTGCCCTGGTCACGCTGACTACATTAAAAACATGATCACCGGTGCCGCCCAGATGGACGGTGCTATTCTTGTGGTAAGTGCCCCAGACGGCCCAATGCCTCAGACCCGTGAGCACGTACTGCTTGCCCGTCAGGTAGAAGTGCCATCGATGGTGGTCTTCCTCAACAAAGTCGACATGATGGATGACGAAGAGTTGCTAGAGTTGGTTGAGTTGGAAGTGCGCGAACTGCTCTCCAAAAACCAGTTCCCTGGCGACGACATCCCAGTTGTTCGTGGCTCGGCCCTGGGTGCTCTTGAGAGCAAGGGTGACCTGTCCCGCAACGATCCAGCTGCCAAATGCATCTGGGAACTGATGGACCAGGTTGACTCCTACATCCCAACACCTCCACGTCCTACTGACCAGCCATTCTTGATGCCTGTTGAGGACGTCTTCGGTATTAAAGGTCGCGGTACTGTCGCGACCGGTCGTATCGAGCGTGGTATCGTCAAAACCGGCGACAATATCGAGATCGTCGGTATCCAGGAAGCCACCCGTTCAGTCGTGGTAACTGGCGTTGAAATGTTCCAGAAGACCCTGGACTCCGGCATGGCCGGTGACAACGTTGGTTGTCTGCTGCGTGGTGTTGAGCGTACCGACATCGAGCGCGGTCAGGTATTGGCCAAGCCCGGTTCGATCAAACCGCACAAGAATTTCCTGGCCCAGGTCTATGTCCTCTCCAAAGAAGAGGGCGGCCGTCACACACCATTCTTCAATGGCTATCGTCCTCAGTTCTATGTTCGTACCACGGACGTAACTGGCGCGATCAAATTGCCAGAGGGTGTTGAAATGGTTATGCCTGGTGACAACATCGAAATGACAGTTGAACTCATCCAGCCGGTCGCCATGGAAGAAGGCGTAAAATTCGCCATCCGCGAAGGTGGCCGAACCGTTGGTGCTGGTATCTGCACAAAGGTAATCAGCTAAGGTTATAGAACACATAGTGGGCGCAAGATAATTGCGCCCACTCCTGTCTCTAACAAGATAACCAGAACGACGACTACCCGCGTACGGAGCAAGCCAACCCCCAACCTTAAACGGAGAAAATAATGGCTAAAAGCAAAGAGAATCGCATTGTGGTAACCTTGGCTTGCACGACCTGCAAAAGCCGCAATTATACCACCTCGAAGAACAAAAAGAACAATCCTGAGCGCATGGAGCTAAGAAAATTCTGTAGCACATGTCGGCAGCCTGCACCTCATCGTGAGACCAAGTAAGAGAGCAGATTGTCTGCTTCAACGCATATGTTGAACCAGGCGCGATCGCTACTGATCAGAAAGGTTGAACGTGGCAAAGAACATGACTGACAGAAGAAAAAATGTCAGCCGAAGTCAGGCAACTGAAGTTAAACCGCGCGAGCGCGTTCAAACGACAGATAAAGCCACTCAGACTTCGGCCCGCGAAGAACGACGTGAGTCTGCCACCATGAAATCAACAAACAAAGCAGCGGCTCGACGTACATCTAATAAAAGCACCTCTATTTTTGCGCGTGCGCGCAACAATAAAATTGGTCGCTTTATCTATGATTCGTACTACGAACTGCGATACAAGGTGACCTGGCCGACCTTCGAAGAAGCCAGAAACATGACCGTTATGGTCGTGATTATCTCGGCCATTCTTGGAGCACTCTTATCCTTAGTCGATTTCGGGCTTTATCATCTCTTCATTCTTGTTATCGGTGGTAAGTAGCTTCGTCACCTGGAATTCATAAGGGGAAATGCCGTGGTTACTGAACGTACCGGAGACAAAGAGCCGCCCGAGGAGAAACGTGCCTGGTATGCTATTCACACATATTCGGGCTATGAGAACAAAGTGAGAAGTCACCTCGAGGCACGCATCGCATCGATGGACATGCGAAACAAAATTTTTCGTGTCATCGTACCGATGGAAGAAGAGGTGGAGATTAGACAGGGTCAGCGACGCACAGTACAGCGCAAGGTTTTTCCCGGCTACGTACTAGTCGAGATGATTATGAGCGACGAAGCCTGGTATGTCGTCCGTAACACGCCTGGAGTCACAAGCTTTGTAGGCTCTGGAACGCGCCCCGTTCCATTGCAAGAGCACGAGGTGCGGTCAATCTTAAAGCAAGTCACACAAGAGACCGACAAGCCCAAGGCGAAGGTCAGCTTCACCAAAGGCCAGAGTGTACGTGTGATAGATGGCCCATTTACAGAATTTATTGGCACGGTCAATGATATTAATATGGATCGTAATAAAGTGACTGTGCTTGTATCGTTCTTTGGTCGCGAGACCCCAGTGGTGCTAGATTTCCTTCAGGTCGAGAAAATCTGACCAGGGCACCAATCGTAGATAGACCCATTTTTGAGGAGTTTGAACAAACATGGCAAAGCGTATTAAAGCTGTAGTAAAGTTGCAGATCCCGGCCGGGAAAGCAACCCCAGCCCCCCCAATTGGTACCGCGCTTGGTCCTCACGGCATCAACTTGATGATGTTCTGTAAGGAATACAATGCTCGTACCGCTGATCAGGCTGGAATGGTCATCCCTGCTGAGATCACCATTTTCGAAGATCGCTCATTTACATTTATTACCAAGACCCCACCAGTGCCTGATCTGCTGAAGTCAGCCGCGGGTATCGCCGGGGGTTCTCCCACACCAAACAAAACCAAAGTCGGCTCGATCAGCCGCGCCAAACTGCGCGAGATCGCCGAATTGAAGATAAAAGATCTCAATGTTAATAGCATTGAGGCTGCAGAGAAAACAATCGAAGGTACTGCACGCAGCATGGGTGTCACCATCGAGTAATCCCTGCCCGAAAGTCACTGCGGTTTATTGCCACAAGGAGGGCAAATAAATAATGGCAACAAAAACACACGGAAAAAAGTATCTGGAAGCAATCAAGCTGGTTGATTCCGAGAAGCTGTATCAGCCACAAGAAGCTGTTTCACTCCTCAAAAAGATTAGCTATACCAAATTCGATCCTACGGTCGAAATTCACATGAAGCTTGGTGTCGATCCACGCCACGCTGATCAGATGGTGCGCGGTGTAGCTATGCTGCCCGCTGGCACTGGTAAAGAAGTTAAAGTGCTGGTCTTCGCACAAGGCGAGAAGGCTGCCGAAGCCGAGGCTGCCGGCGCCGATATTGTTGGTCTCGATGATCTCATCAAACAGATCGAGGGCGACTGGCTGGGTTTTGACGTAGCCATCGCAACCCCTGATGTGATGGGTAAAGTTGGTCGTCTCGGTAAAAAGCTGGGACCCCGAGGCCTGATGCCAAGCCCAAAAGCTGGCACCATTACCTTTGATCTGGCCAAGACGATCCGCGACGTGAAAGCTGGTCGTGTCGAATTTAAAGTCGACCGCACCGCATTGCTGCACATTCCTGCCGGCAAGCTTTCGTTCAGCGAAGAGGCTTTGATGCAGAACATCAGCTCTATCGTTGATTCGGTCGTGCGTGCCCGTCCTTCCGGTGCCAAAGGTACTTATGTGAAGAGTGTGGTTCTTTCATCGACTATGTCGCCGAGCATCCGTCTGGATGTTGCTGCCGCGACGGCTTTGAAGCCACAGGCGTAAGAGCAAGCCAAACAAAGAGGGTGTCCCGTGAGTGTCTCCGGGACACCCTCTTTGTTTGGCCGCCTACGGCGGCGGAAATAAATAAAAGGGTATTTGGGGACACCCCAAACCCCGGCAGGAGGACTAGCCGTCCTCCTGCACCTCCTGCCCTACAATAGGGAAAGTGAGTGCAAGGTCTCCTGCCTGGAATGTAGGGTGTCCCCACTAGCCTCCTCCCTTGCCCGAACAAGGGGTGCAGGGTCTCCCTGCCGGGGTTTGGGGTGTCCCCACTTACTTCTTCTTCTCTCCCTGCCACCGCAGGTGGCGGGGAGAATAGGAAAATCCCTGACTCTAAATATGGGGGAGTTTACATTTCATAAACGCTGTGGTATTATATGGAGGTTGTGCGCGAGCGCACATATTTAAAAGATGATTTTACTCATCGCCGAAGACAGCAAGCGTGCTGTAAAGCACCTAAGCGATCATTAAGATCGACTTGCCGAGGGGATACTATTCGCTAGCTCCATGCGAGGCCGTTTCAAACGGCAACGAGCGTATTTTTTCTCAGAATACGAGTGAGTCCGCAACAGAATAGAGGTTCTCTCCGGCCTTCGGTGGTTTATCGAAGGCATTTTTATTGCCCTTTTATACCAAGGTACACTGATTAATCTTCAGGCCACCAACGAACAGCTATGCAGGTGTTTTAAAGGGCCAGTAAGGTTGATCAAGCCGGAACACTATTCCAGGAAAGGAGGAGAGCACCTTATGCCAACACAGGCAAAAGAAGTGAAGATTGAGGAGTTAACAGACAAACTTGGTCGTTCATCCATTGCTATCCTGGTCCAAACCCAGGGCTTGAGCGTAAAGGACATGAACGAGCTGCGCAAAAAGATGCGCGACGCAAAGGTGGAGTTCCAGATTGCGAAAAACACCCTTCTGCGTATCGCAGCTGAGCGCAACAAGATGACCGCAGTCGATAATAAAATCTTCAACGGTCAGACAGCAGTCGCCTTCGGATATGAAGACGAAGTTGCTGCCGCCAAAGCTGTAACTGACTACATCAGCACCTCAAAGGTAGCAGTTCTCAAATCTGCCATTCTTGGTGGTCGTTCATTGACGGCCGAGCAAGTTGAAGGCATTGGCAAAATCAAAGGTGGCAAAGACCAGTCGAAAGCTGAAGTCGTTGGTACACTCCAGGGACCACTCGCCAGCGCTTACGGTCTATTCACCGCACCATTACGCGATCTTTGTTATGTGTTACAAGCACATGCAGAACAACTCAACAGCGGAGCTACCGCTGAATAATTAGGAGGAACCAACCATGGCTGTACAAGATATCATTGCTGAAATTGAGAAATTAAACGTACTCGAGCTTGTCGAGCTGACCAAAAACCTGCAAGAGAAATGGGGCGTTAGCGCTGCTCCAGTCGCTGCCGCTGCTGCTCCTGCCGCTGCTGCTGAGGCTGCTCCTGCCGCTGCTGCTGAAGAGAAAACCGAGTTCGACGCAGTTCTGACCGAAGTCGGTTCGAACAAAATCAACGTCATCAAAGTTGTCCGCGAACTGACAGGCCTGGGCCTGAAAGAGGCGAAGGCTGTCGTTGACGAGGCTCCAAAAGCCATTAAAGAAGGCGTCTCCAAAGAAGAGGCCGAGAAAATTGCTGCTAAACTGGCAGAGGTTGGCGCAAAAGTCACTGTTAAGTAAGACTGCTTATGCTAAGGCACCTCACCACCTGTCTACCGGCATGTCGGGGAGGTGCCTTTCCTTGCGCAGCGCATAACTATGCATGAGAGAGCACCAGGGGCAGTCATTCATTGCGCCCTTGAGGTATCCATGTTATAATGCGAACGTATACAACTACTTCCGAATCATTCAGACCGCGCAAGCATTGCCTTGTAAATGGCAATCTGAGTGCCTGGAAGCATCTTTTTTCCCACCCAAATTACATTGGAGGTGATTTAGTAACGTGGCATTGACTGTTGAAGAAAAAACAGAGATCATTGCGGATTCACGTGTCCATGAGACCGATACCGGTTCTCCCGAAGTGCAAATTTCAGTTTTGACACACCGCATTAACCAGCTCACAGAGCATTTAAAGGTTCATAAGCACGACCTCCATTCACGTCGGGGCCTGCTCATGCTAGTTGGCCAACGCCGACGCCTGCTTACCTATCTCAGTAAGAAGAGTCCAGAGCGCTATCGCGCATTGGTTGCCAAACTGGGTATCCGCGTCAAACTTGGCGCACGCCAGTAATTTCGAGGTTGCTGTGGATGCGGTCGGCGCAGCATGGCGAGCGCCGCACGTTATGCCCGACCGCTGCTCCATTTTTCTCCGCTTTATCCAGTCAGACAGTTGTTAGAGAGAAACGAGACGAACGCGAGAGTTAGAACAAGGGTATTCCCCCACAGAGAAGTACGTGATAGAGTAATTAGGGATCAGACCACAAACAAGCAGATGCATATGTCAGTGCGCTTGTACGCAAAGTTGTACCCTTATAAGTAAAGAGTAACTGCACCCAGTTTTACGTAGCATGCTATTCAATTGTATGAGCGCAACCGCCAGACAGGCGATCGCGCTTTGCTAAACGTGATCAGCTACAGTGATAGAGCGGCATAGTTAGCCGCAAGTGAGCAACGTTTCCAATCGCTTTTACGAGCATGGGATGCGCAGGGCTCTCAGCATAGATTCCAAGACAGAGATAGAATAGGGTGCCATTTATCGGAGGAAATATGATTCACCGTCAAGAAGCTGTTATCGGCGGTCGGGTAATGAGCATAGAGACCGGCCGGGTAGCAGAGCAGAGTAGTGGCGCAGTGTTGTTGCGCTACGGAGATACCGTAATCCTGGCAACTGTGGTAGGCAGTGACGAGCCTCGTGAAGGTATTGACTTTTTCCCACTAACTGTCGATGTAGAAGAGCGTATGTACGCTGCAGGTAAGATCCCTGGTGGTTTTATTAAGCGTGAGGGCCGTGCAACTGAACATGCCATTCTTTCTTGCCGCCTCGCCGATCGCCCACTCCGTCCTCTCTTCCCCAAAGGTTACCGCAACGATGTCCAGGTTGTTATCACCGTACTTTCTGCTGACCAGGAAAACGACTATGATATTCTCGGTATTGTTGGCGCATCTGCCGCTCTGAGCGTATCTGATATCCCCTTTGCTGGCCCTGTTGGTGCCGTCCGCGTTGGTTACATCGATGATCAATTTGTGATCAATCCGCTTGAATCCCAGATGGAACAGAGCAAATTAGACCTCGCCATCGCAGGTACAGCTGACGCTGTCATGATGGTTGAGGCTGGAGCGAAAGAACTGCCAGAAGAGTTGATGCTGGAGGCTGTTCGCTTTGGACATGAGAGCCTGCAAGACATCATCAAGATGCAAGATAAACTGGTGCAGGCTGTTAACCGGGCCAAACGTCCCTTTACGCCTCCTCCTGCTGATACGGAGTTGCAGACGAAAGTGGCAGAGTTCGTACGACCACGCTTCGAGGCTGCGGTTAATAACCCTGATAAGACAGCGCGTTCAACTGCCCTGAGCCTGGTGCAAGAGGAACTGGTTGCTGCTTTTAGCGAACAGTATCCTGAGCGTCTGAAGGAAATTATCGCTTTCTACGAAAAAGAGTTGAAAGCTTATGTCCGCAATAACATTCTGGATAATGGTCAGCGTCCCGATGGTCGCGATCTAAAGACGATTCGCGCGATCAATTGTGAAGTTGGCCTGCTGCCACGCACACACGGTTCAGCCATTTTCACCCGCGGACAAACCCAGGTCTTGAGCGTAGTTACGCTTGGTTCACCAGGAGATGAGCAGGTGCTCGACGGCCTGGTTGCGAGCGAAAATAAACGCTTTATGCACCACTATAACTTCCCACCTTATTCAACCGGTGAGAGTAAGCCCTTGCGCGGACCTGGCCGTCGTGAAATTGGTCACGGTGCCCTGGCTGAGCGCGCCATTGCGGCTATCATCCCTGCCCAAAACGAGTTCCCATATACCATTCGTGCCGTCTCGGATGTCCTTTCCTCCAACGGTTCGACCTCGATGGGTTCGGTCTGTGGCACAACCCTGGCGTTGATGGACGCTGGTGTGCCGATTCATGCTCCGGTCGCTGGTGTGGCGATGGGCTTGATCACCGGAGAAGGTGAGCGCGAAGGCAAATGGGCCGTCATGAGTGACATCCAAGGCATTGAAGATGCCCTGGGTGATATGGACTTCAAGGTAGCGGGTACCGCTGACGGTGTCACAGCACTGCAAATGGATATTAAAGTCAAAGGTATCACCTACGAAATTATGTCCAAGGCACTGGAACAGGCACGCGAAGGCCGTATGTTCATCATGGAGAAGATGCTCGATGCCATCGATGCACCTCGTGAAGAGCTGTCCGAGTTTGCACCCCGTATCCAGACCATTAAGATCAATCCCGACAAGATCGGTGCTGTTATCGGACCAGGCGGAAAAACTATCCGTAAGATCCAGGAAGAGAGTGGCGCTAAACTCGATATCGAGGATGATGGCTCAGTGAATATCTCAGCTGTCTCTGGCGAGTCGATGCAGCATGCCATGGATGCGGTGCGTGCCCTGACCGAAGAGGTTGAGGTTGGCCACATCTACACCGGTACCGTACGTCGTATCGTAGACTTCGGCTGTTTCGTCGAGATCCTGCCTGGCAAAGAAGGTCTGGTGCGTACCTCGCAGCTGGCCGACTACCAGGTTATGCGTCCAGAGGATGTTGTTTCTGTCGGTGATGAGATTACCGTGATGGTAATTGAAGTCGATGGGCAGGGACGCGTCAATCTGTCCCGCCGCTCAGCATTAAGCGGTGAGATGCCTACCCAGGCCGAAATGGAACAGGATCGCGGTAGCCGTGGCCCTGGCCGTGGTGGTCCTGGCCGTGGTGGCCCTGGCGGCTACGGTATGCGTGATCGCGACGGCGGACAAAACCGTGGCGGTTATAACAATGACCGTGGCGGTGGTGGTGGCTACGGCGGCGGTATGGGTGGCGGCCGTGATCGCGGTGGTTATGATCGCGACGGCGGACAAAACCGTGGCGGCTATAACAATGACCGTGGTGGTAGCGGTGGCGGTGGCTTTGGTCAGCGCCGCCCAATGGGAGGCCCCGGAGGCAATCGTAACACCGGTGGTCCTCGCCGTGACAACAACTTTGGCCAGCGTTCTGACCGCCGCTGGTAATACAACCACATCTAAAGACAAAAAAGATAAGGCGACCTCTGTTGGTCGCCTTATCTCGTACAGGCCTCGGTATTCCAACATACTTTAAAAAGGGGTAAAACTGTCATGTCGTCAGAGGAAATCCTGCAAGAGATTGCTGTAGAGGTCTCTACCTGCGCCAGGTGCAGACTCTGTCAAGGTCGAACAAAGGCCGTGCCGGGCGAGGGAAGCCCTGGTGCGAAAGTGATGTTTATCGGCGAGGGCCCCGGCTATCATGAAGATAAACAGGCACGTCCGTTCGTTGGACCAGCAGGACAATTTTTAGATGAATTACTTGCAAGCATTAATCTAAAACGTTCAGATGTTTTTATTACCAATGTGGTAAAATGTCGTCCCCCCAGTAATCGCGATCCCGAGCCAGATGAAATGGCCGCCTGCAACGAATATCTGGACCGTCAGATAGCCGCACTCAATCCACAGGTCATAGTTACCCTGGGGCGCTTTTCAATGGCTAAATTTTTCGGCTCAGAGAAGATTAGCGCTATTCATGGAAGAGCCCGTAAGAAAGATGGGCGTATTTGCATCCCCATGTTCCATCCAGCGGCGGGACTCCATGATCACACCAAGAAAGACGCGATCCGGCAGGATTTTAAGAAGATTCCTCTGGTTATAGCAGAGGCGGAGCGGCTAGCTGCTGAGCAGCCAGCCAGGGTTGTGGTGCAGAAGAAACGTGAGGAAGAGCCTCCTCAGCAGTTATCATTATTCTAAATATCTTTCACCATCCCCGCATCAGAGGGCTAAATGCCCTCTGAATTTTTATGCTTATTTTTAGCTCGAAACTAGACGGATTCGATGCTTTTCAGGCGGCGATAGGTGAAAAATTGATGGAAGAAGAAATTGTAGAAGAGTACAATTATAACGGCAATGGCCTGGCCAATCAAAGCATTGATGTGCAGCAGGGTGATCAACAAGCTCTGGATGCCAATGGTGAGCAAAATACCAACAATGGCGGTCGCATGGAAGCGGCTGAGGCGAGCAAACCATGAGCGCTCATGCCCGGGTGCATAACGGAATGTAAAACGATCATTGAGCGCAAAGTTGGCCAGCAATGAAAGTTCACTACCCAGGGCTGATCCAAGGGCATTATGTATAAAGGCATTGGGTAACGAAATATAGTTTAAAACGATATAGAGAATAATCAGATTGACAATCGTGGTAGTACCACCGATAAAGAGGAAAGAAGCAAACTGTACCAGTGAGCCAGCACGGCCACCAGTAATGACATCAACGCGGTCGAGCAGGCTATTCACACTATCCCACTGCGTAGGACGATAACTTGGAATAACTTCCGCCGGAGCCACTTGTTCTACGATCTCAACCAGCTCTTCCATTACTTCGCGCGAAGGATCAATAATTTCTTCGACATTATTTTGCACAAAACGATCCATATTGTATATAATGCTCCATTTTCTTTAATAGATATGCAGTCAAATCGACCTACATGTTTGCAGACGATCCCACTAGAAAGAACGTAACGTACCTACCTAAAAGTAGTCATTAGTACCCCTGATAACTACCTACAACTGCATCCAGAAGAACAAAGTAATATGCAACCTATATTAATGATACTCCACCCACAAGCAATCTATATCTGATCCAACTGCGATAAAATGTGAAGTATTTCACTTGAGTATATTGGTGAGCTTATATATACTTATACTAGCCAAGTTAATATAGATCTGAAAAAGAGGTCGATATGCAAAAAAATCTAAAAAAAATGTACATCCTTGGATTATCGGCATTGCTGCTAGCATTGCTATTTACAGTAAACCCTCTCAATAGTAAAACCACTTATGCAGCCACAGCTACCAAAACAATCGCTACAGTTACCAAAGCAGTCACCACAGCCACTCAATCAGGTACAACGACCGGATATACTAATGTGCGTGCTGGCACCAACACAGGTGCACGCATTCTGACCACCTATGCTCCCTACACCCCCATCACTATTTATGCTCGCGTCATCGGTCAGGGAGTCTGGAGCGGCAATAATATCTGGTATCGTATCTCCGCCAACAATGCGGCGCCCCGCTATGTCTATAGCGGACTGGTTACCATCGGTAGCAACGGCGGCAGCAATAGTGGTGGTGGCACGAATGTCGGTGCGGGTAAAGTCGTTATCGTGAATCGGACCACCCAATGGGCTTACTTCTACGAGAACGGACGCCAGGTACGTAACTCGCCAATCACAACGGGTCAGCCTGGACTAGAGACACCTCTGGGTGTCTATCATGTTTTTGTCAAATTGAGTCCCACCACATTCTATTCGCCATGGCCCTATGGCTCGCCTTACTGGTATGCTCCCACCCACATCAACTATGCCCTGGAATTCAAAGAAGGCGGTTTCTTCTTGCATGACGCCTGGTGGCGTAGCGTCTATGGTCCTGGCACCAACGTCTATCACCATGATCCAGTTGATGGCTGGATGACAGGTACGCACGGCTGTGTGACCATGCCATTCAGCGTTGCCCAATGGTTATACAACTGGGCTCCTATGGGCACTACCGTCAAAATTGTTGCTTAATAGCAGAGCAGTAAGGACACAAAAAAGACAGGATTGCATCAAAAGCAATCCTGTCTTGCTATTTAAGAATATGTTGTACTCCCATCATCATGGGAAGCGTTCCGCCCTTGTGCGGACGTGCGCTGGCGCGCCCGAGCTTTTTTTTCTTACGTGGTGCAAAAATTACGCACAGTGCACTTTTTGCACCACGTAAGAATACTTCTTGAGTGCCAAAGGCGCTCAAACTCAGGCGTGAAGAGCGCGGTGATCATGAGGATAAAACACATTCTAAAAAACTTATTCGCCGGCCGAAGCACCAATCACAAAGGCATCCACCTGATTAATCTTGCCACGCCAGTAAGGAACCTTAATTTTATGGCCCGCGCTCATAATCGTGACATCGCGCAGATGGGCATAGCGAAACATCACCGGCAATCCCTCCGGGCCAATCTCAGGCTGGTCTTCCGGGGGTACCAGGGCAACATAATACTCACGCAAGAAATCGGCTGTGTCAGGGAAATTCTGGCGATACATCTGCTCATGCATATCAATATAAAACTGAGCATAGGCCTGAGTACTAACCATGGTCCCAAAGACCAGCAGCCCTTGCATCTGGAGCATAATCTCAATCTCCAAACCCTGCTGTTCAACCAGGCGAGCCCAGGACTGCAGGGCGATATCTTGCTGTTCATAATCATGCATCCAGATATTACGACGCTCGCTGCGATTGAGTGGTCGAAAACCTGACTGTGCCAGCGTCTGCTGTAAATTTTCCTTTTCGTTCTCTGAGAGATCAGCCATCACAAATATCCTCCGAGTACATCCAGCCTCTGATCAAAAACGCTGGATATGTTCGCTGTTATCTTACACCAATATGAAACCCCTGAATTGTCATCCCTGTTATGCTTTACGCTTCAAGGATACCCAATCCAGGGGATCGCTAGTCTTTGCTACGCGCGACGACTACAAGTGCTTAATTACCATTACCTGTCCCATTGCCATTATTACCGTTACCCGGATTCGGACCATCTTTCCCATTTTTGGGTGGTTTAGGAATTGATGGCGGCGTATAGATACCCTGAATAGTGGGTACAGTGCCATCAATAAACCAATCAGTAATGGTAGACTCGCCCAGGTGAGGCAAGAGCCCGGTATAGGCTGAAACAGTAGCCTGGTGTACATTGGAAGGGGGCGTAAAGCCATCCTTCGGAAACTTATATTTATCATTAGCGTACTGGAAGACATCCTGCCAGATCGGGCCAGCGCCAGTAATACCAATGACATTTTGCATCGGTGTATTATCGCTATTTCCAGCCCAGACTCCCACCGCTAAGTGAGGAGTATACCCCATGGTCCAGTTATCTGCAAAGTTATCAGTAGTACCTGTCTTGGCAGCCACCGGGCGACCATCTAATTCCAATGGATTGGGGAGGGGAACTCTTCGTGGCGGGCGACTGTGTCAGAGAGCATACTGCTGACCAGGAAAGCAACGTCCGCACCTAGCACACGTTCGCCCTGTGCATGCTGGGCATCAAACTTGTAGATCGGCCGGCCTTGATTATCATTGATCTGCAAAACCGTCGTTTGCGGCATACGCACACCACCATTAGCAAAGGTTGCATAGGCGGTGGTCATATTGACCAATGTTTCTTCACTGACACCAAGCGCCATCGCCGCTCCCTGGCGGCCAGGTGCCGTTTGGGCAACGTGAGAGAGTCCCAGGCGCCCAGCCATCGCCATTACGTTTTTAACGCCAGCATATTCAATAGCATCGACGGCCGGAATATTATACGAGTTGGCCACACCACGCCGGATCGACATGTTATCGCCATGGAACCGATGGTCATAGTTGGGTGGATTGTACGGCTTGGCACCATCTGGAAAGTAAGTATTGTGATCAGGTACATTCATAGCCGGATACCAGCCCATCTCAAAGGCCGTAGCATAAACGATCGGTTTAAATGATGAACCAGGAGGGCGCAATGTATTGGCGGCATTATACTGACCAGCCATAGCTGAATCGTTAGATTGATCATTATAATTGACGCTACCATCCATCGCCATAATCTCGCCAGTTTTTGGATCTGTCACTACCACAGAAG
Organism: Dictyobacter kobayashii; assembly: GCF_003967555.1. Classification (GTDB taxonomy): domain Bacteria; phylum Chloroflexota; class Ktedonobacteria; order Ktedonobacterales; family Ktedonobacteraceae; genus Dictyobacter; species Dictyobacter kobayashii. Next base: position 2,941,761 of record NZ_BIFS01000001.1, on the reverse strand, counting down.
CATTATGCAAATTATGGGCGCTACGCAGATTGGTATAGCCATAGATATCCGCCTCGTTACCGTCAATGCGATTATACACAATTTGCTCAACCTTGCGTTCCAGATCCAGATCCAGGGTGGTATAGATCGAATAGCCACCATTGCGCAGATTGTAAGCCCCAAACAAAGGGATCAGAACATTGTCAATTACATAGTCCACGAAATGGGGAGCGTTTTTCACATATGCCGGACGCTTGAACTTGTAGTTCTGCATCTCTTTCTCGGCGGCCGTCATCTGCTGAGCTGTGATCATCTTCAACGTTAACATGTTCTGCAAAACATGCTGCTGACGCTGGAGAGCTTCATCCTTATTCGTGAAGGGCATGTAGCCGGTCGGGCTTTGTGGCAAGCCAGCCAGCAAGGATGCCTGCCCTAGAGTCAATTGAGATACAGCTGGCTTACAGCCGCCGGTCTTACATTGTGGCTTCAGACCAAAGAAATCCTGTGTCGCAGCCTCAACACCGTAGTTGGAATCTCCATAGAAGACGGTATTGAGATACATCTCCATAATCTCGGCTTTTGTATAACGCTGCGTCAGACCAGTCGCCAGCAGGGCCTCTTCACCTTTGACCTGTAGATTACGATCCTGATTTAAGAAGAACTGATTTTTGATCAGCTGCTGGGTGACCGTACTACCACCTTCTTGAACGCTACCATGCTGAAAATTGGTGATTACGGCACGCACAATACCGGTATAGTCCACACCACTGTTATCCCAGAAAGAGTGGTCCTCTGCCGCAATGGTAGCATTCACCAGTTCATTTGGAATATCTTCAAAATTGACATAGGTACGGCGACCACCAGAATTGCTATGATCATAGAGCTGATAGAGCAGCTTGCCATTGCGATCATAAATATTTGTGGTCTGGGCCAGTGAGTGCTGAGCAATACCATCCAGCAATGGCAACTGCTGCTGATAATAAGCATACGCAGCGCCGCCCGCGCCCGAGGTAAATATGATCAGCACGGCCAGCAGGGCCAGGGCGACAGCCATCAAACGCGGGAGAAAGGTATCCTGGAAACGGCTATGACGGCGTTTCTGCATCAAAACCCGGTTGACACGTTTACGGCGCTGGATCAAGATTTCGCGCGAACGGCGGGATAAATAAGGATCAGCAACCGCGACGCTTGAGCGCGAGGCCGCTGGCTTTGTCCGGGTCGCGATTCCCTTAGCTGCGGGAAGAAAATGCACATCATCCAGTCCAAAGCTAGCAGGCGATTGTGACTTATGATGGCCATTACGCTGTAAGTTATGCCCCGGCTCATCCGCTGGAACCATAGCGGCGGGTTCGGCGGTTTTAGTTCTGCGGGTAGACGATTTTCGTGTTTTGGGGACCACCTTATTAAGAGCCGACAATCGATTCGTATCCTCCAGATCTGCTTCCTGGGCAGTGGGCTCAGAATTTTGCTCTGAAGGGGAAGAATGAGATGTTGCAGATGCAGCCGGCGACTCTTCAGCGTGAGAGTCCGCCGCGCCCAAATCGTCTTTTGCCATCGATACAGTCTGTTCTTCAGCAATATCTGGCTGCCCAGGCTGCCCAGGCTCTTCTTTATCCTCTTCATGGACACCAGGAACAGAAGATGGAGCCTCGGAGGTACTTCAGCTGTTCTGGCTGACTCATGGGATGGAAGCTCTGGCGCTCGGATGTAATAAGGGAGCCGAAAGTGGTTTTCTCTTCCTTCTTTAATGGAGAAGACAGCTCAAATTTGGCGGACGGCCGCTTGGGAATGACATTCTTAGGACGATCAGCTGGTTTCTGATCAGCTTTTATCTGTGCTGCTCCAACTTCATCCTGTTCACTTTGATCGCTAATTTCTATAGGATCATTATTACTATTGTCAATTGTTTCTTCGTATGAGATTGCTTTCTTATCGCCATCATACGAATCATTTATAGGCATGCTACATCCTTCCAGAGACATCTAGCTGTAACCATATCAATTCTCATCATTCCCTCCCATCATTTTATTTCTGTTTTAAGCGCAAACATCCTCCGTAAAATACTTTTTCTTATTTCAATGATACCAATCAAGGCCCCAACTCCAAGCCCCTTCTCCCCCTATTTGGTGAGTATAGTGCGGTCTGAAATTTACATAACTCCTATGTCTGATATTATAGGAGTAGAAATAAAACATTTAATTGGTGGCATTTTAGTAGGACATATCGTTCATTATAACGTATTACAACCTGAGTTCGTTGCGCTACTATTACCTTCAGGGCTGAAGTACCTACCTATTTTTAACGATAGTCGATCCAGCCGAACCCATCTGCAACCCTCACAGTGAGCAAACGTAAAAATTATGGAGGGGTTTTATATACCCGTGAGGTTGAGAAGATACTATGAGCCAACAGGAATTCATGCCCGAATCCCAACGGGAACATACAACAGAACAAAATAGCGAAGAGATATACACACAGTCATACAGCCAGTATCGTACCAGTGATATGCCCAAACGGGATCATCCAGCGGACTTTGAGACGGCGGTCCCGCCATATAGTTATCAGGCACAGGAACCTGGGCGCACGAACCAGGCGCGAAACGAGACAGATGCCCGCGCAACATCCGAGCAGCCACGCCAGAACAGCGCTCGCCCACGCCAGCGTTTTTCTTCACGTACCCGGCGCATCGGTGATACTTTTCAGCGCGGCTACAACTTCTATCAAAATCAACGCTGGCGCTTTTATGCTCCCCAGCAGGCGCGGCCAGTGCGGCAGCGGGCCAACATGCCACCATTGTTTGTGTTCCTACTGCTAGGTGTGGGATTTCTCTGTGCGCTGCCGATCCTCATCAAACTTTTATTGTTGCTATTTGCTGCCTTAATAGTTTTGGGGATCACATCTTTCGTACTCATACTATGTGGCTTGATCATCTATCATGTATACTTCAAAAAGTATTGGCGCAACAGTCGCTGGCGCTGGTGGTAGATAAGCATTATATATTATGAAAGACAGGACACGTCTCGCTTCTCTCCCTCGCGTTTGACAGTGGACGGGCGGTTTGTTAGAGTTAGAAGCAGTTGAGAAAAAGAAGAACAAGAGAGCCAGACATTGACGGATAACGACACACAAAATACTCAGGACATTCTACCTTCAGTAATAGACATGGTAGATTTAACCAATGTGCGTGAGTTGCGTAACTTACTCACGGCGCATGGTATGCGACCCAATAAATCCTTTGGCCAGAATTTTTTGATCGATCGAGGCATCCTAAACAAGATCGTGCAGGCCGCTGAGATTATGCCTGAAGATGAACTGCTAGAAGTAGGTGCAGGCACAGGAGTACTGACCCGTGAACTGGCCCAAAAGGCCCGGCGCGTCGTAGCCGTAGAGATCGAGCGAGACATGCTCACCCTGCTGGCCCAGACCACACGCCAATATCCCAATGTCGAGCTGATCGCCCGCAACCTGCTCTTTCTCAATCCCAGCGAAGTTTTTGGGGAGACGTCATATAAGCTTGTTGCTAACCTGCCTTATTATATTACAGCCCCAACATTCAGGCATTTTCTCGAAAACGCCAACCCACCGCGTATCCTGGTCGTAATGGTACAGTGGGAGGTTGCGCAACGCATTGTGGCGGCGCCAGGTGATCTAAGCCTGCTAGCCATCAGCGTACAATTTTATGGTCGGCCACAGATCGTCTCGCGCGTACCGGCGCAGGCCTTTTATCCAGCCCCCAAAGTCGACTCAGCGATTCTACGCATAGATGTCCATGAACAGGCGCCATTGACGCATGAAGAGCGAGACCGTTTCTTCAAAGTTGTACAGGCAGGTTTCTCGGAAAAACGAAAACAGTTGCACAACTCACTCACCCATGGTCTACATCATAAAAATGAGTTGATCCGCAACTGGATGAATGAAGCAGCCATCGATACCAACCGCAGGGCCGAGACCCTCAACATTGATGAATGGATGCGCCTCTGGCGCGTCATTGATCAAGCAACGCGCACCAACCCGACAATAGAAAACCAATAGAGTACAAAAATCAGAACTATATGCTATGATACAAGCAGCAAACAGTAGATATAGATGTTTTTGACTCAACTTCTTTTGGGCATAAATTTCGCATAGGAAAATATAAGCTTTATGGCAACGCAGGAACAGTTCTGTGAGACATGCGGAGCAGCTAATGCCATGACGGCACGCTTCTGCCAATACTGCTCCGCTCCGCTCCCATTTAAACATACAACCGGAGCATTACCAGAGGAGACGCTGCTAAACGGCCGCTATCAACTCGAGACCCGTATTGGTCAGGGTGGTATGGGGGCCGTCTATAAGGCAGCCGATACCCGCTTTAATAATCGCCCGATTGCCATCAAAGAGATGAGCCGGGCCGGCCTCTCCCCTACGCTCATCGCGGAGGCGGAGGCAGCATTTGAGCGCGAATCGCATCTACTCGCCGACCTTCTTCATCCCAATCTGCCTCGCATCTATGACCATTTCACCGAAGAAGAACGCTCCTACCTGGTAATGGACTTTATTGAGGGGCAGACCATCGAAGAATATCTGGATGAGAATGGCAGTGGTCCACTTCCCCTGGAGCAGGTGCTAAATTGGGGAGACCAGTTATGTGATGTGTTGAGTTATCTGCATAATCATCAGCCACCGATTATTTTTCGCGATCTCAAACCTTCAAATGTTATGTTAGGCGAGAATGGGCATATCTATTTGATCGACTTCGGCATTGCTCGTGTCTTTAAACCTGGACAATCGCATGATACGGTAGCCCTGGGCTCACCAGGATATGCCGCCCCGAACAATACGGTAAGGCCCAGAGTACACCACGCTCAGATATTTATAGTCTGGGCGCGCTCATCCATTGCTTATTAACAGGTGTAGATCCTAGCGAACAGCCCTTTTTCTTCCGACCTGCGGGACAGCTCAATCCCAGCGTACCGGCAGAGCTAGAAGAGCTTTTACAACAAATGTTGGAGATGACAGCGGATAAACGGCCCGCCAGTGCCCAGGAGGTCAAAAATGTGTTGCGCCACATTGAGCAGCAACGCATCAGCGGCACGCTGAGCCAGACGCGACCACATAGCATCATACCACCTACACCACCCGCCAGTTCCAATAATCAATATCTTAAAGAGGCCTATCGTCTCTACACGCAGCGCCGGCTCAATGAGGCGCTGGTTCAATACGATCGCGCACTCAAACTGGATGATCGCAATGCGCTCGCCTGGCAGGGTCGTGGACTCACGCAGGCACTCAATGGACAACACCGCGAAGCATTGGCCTCATTTGAGCAGGCTTTAAAACTGGACCCCAATCTGTTGATCGCCCTGAATGGCAAAGGTACCGCCCTGAATATGCTGCACCGCAACCAGGAAGCACTGGATATCTTTGATCGTGCCATCCTACTAGAAAAGGATAATGTCATCGCCTGGAACGGCAAAGGGGCGGTACTCAGCGCACTAGGTCAGCCAGAGCAGGCGCTAACAGCTTTTGATGTCGCCCTGCACTATGATCCACAGATGGCCCAGGCCTGGGGCAACAAAGGATTGGTCTTGCGCCAGTTGCGCAACTATCCTGAGGCGCTACGATCCTTTGAAAAAGCATTGGCGCTCGACCGCAATTCAGTCGTCTATTGGAATGGCAAAGGACTGGTTTTAAGCGAGATGGGACGCTATCCAGAGGCGATGCTGGCCTATCGCGAGGTCCTGGATCGCGATCCAAACTATGCACCCACCAAATGCGGCATCGGAGATATCTTGTATGCCCAGCATAAATTGCGGGGGGCCCTTGACCATTATGAGCAAGCCTTAAAGAGCGATCGCCATTTCGTCAAAGCCTGGGAGAGACGAGCCATCGTGCTGGCCGATATGGGCAATTTCAATAAAGCATTGGATTCTTATGAGGAAGCCCTGAAACTAGATCAGCGCTACGCACCCGCCTGGAATGGTAAGGCCAGCGCACTTTGCCAGTTACAACGTTATGAACAGGCACTGGATGCCTATAGCAGGGCCCTGCTAATCAATCCTAACGTCCCACAGGCCTGGAACGGCAAGGGCAATGCCTACTATCACCTGGGTAACTACCCCATGGCCCTGGACGCTTATGAGCGCGCCCTACGGCTAAATGGCAGAATGGCAACGGCACAACATAATAAGTCGCTGGTACTCAAACAACTACAACGCTATGAGGAGGCGCTGAGCGCCGCCGATGAAGCGATCCGCCTCATGCCATCCGATCCTGATAACTGGCTACGCAAAGCTGAAGCCTTAAAAAAATTGCACCGCCGTCGTGAGGCGCGCGCTGCCGAGGCAGAGGTGGCGCGCCTGCGTGGCGATGCCTAGATAGATATACTGCATAACACTCAGCTCCCTGGATAAAAGGGAAGTGGTGAAACAGGGAAAGAGATCAGAAACGGACAGTAGTGGTTAGCGCAAACTTTTCGCGGACTGATCATAGATACGAATGCTGTTATCCTCATCGTTGTAGTGAGATATGACATCAGAACCGAAGGTCGTTGAAGAGGACCCGCGCAACATCTCGTAACCAACGATACGCGTCGTGATAGGTGGCTCAACGGACAACACCACGTCTTTAACTGTGCCCAGTTCTTTGTCCTTAGTTCCCACTACTTTACGCGAGAGCAATTGCTGTCCACGAGCCAGCGGAGGAAGAGCCCTTGCCAACATCTGGGCATTGCGGATCGTTACTTTGTCTTTCTCGATCGCGACAATACCGGTAACAGGCAACGACAAATCGCCATGCAGGCGCGTACGTACGCACAACGCATAAATGGCGTTGGAGCCTTCTTTAAAAAAGAAATCCTCCACTTTCCCTAGCGCCTTGCCCTCGCCGGGGACAACCACGTCCAGTTTATACAGCTCTGACCATTTACGTATGGCCTGATTATTATCCATACAAAGCTCCTCGAAAATTAGATCTTATAGATATCTATTCCTGGTGCAAAATAATGCTGGCACCATTATACGCTAGATGGCTAGTAGTCTGGCTACCTCAGGTGGGAGCCTATCTACTCGCACACTTTATCACAACCATCCGCTGGCTGATCAATAAAACATATACTCCAATCTTATCACTTTTCCACAGAGCCCAAAAGAGATAAATTATCCACTCCCCCATTTGCCGCTGACGACGGCAAATAGGGGAGTGGATAATTTGCAGAATATACCCATTCAATACATCTTGTTACATCCTGCATGTATCTATGTGATATTTTTATTACTAGGATAGTTCCCAATAGTTTATGGGAAGCGTGCCGTTCTCATGCGGACGTGCGCTGACGCGCCCGAAGCTGTTTTATTATGTTGTGCAGAAAATGTGCATTGAACATTTTCTGCACAACATAATAAAACAATAATAACATGAAGGATAGGATAGGTAAGGAGGCAACAAACGTTGTCTAATGAGACGCAGCTAAAACAAACCACCACTACAACCATTCCAATGTTACGCTCTATGAGCCGCTTAAGAGAGCTACAACATAATCCGCTGGAGTTTCTTTCAGGCCTTACAGAGGAATTTGGGGATATCGTGCAGATCAAGCTATTTTTCTGGCCGGTGATTATCATTAATCATCCAGATTATATTAAGCATGTTTTGCAGGAAAATTATCGCAACTATGATAAAAATGTGCCGATCTTTAATCTATTTCGACCTATCCTGGGCAATGGTCTGGTAACAAATTATGGGGGCGAAAGCTGGCTACGTCAGCGTCGCTTGATGCAGCCGGCCTTCCATCGCCAGCGTACAGCCGCGCTGGGAGAGATTATTACGGATGCGACACAACAATTGCTGGCACAATGGGTGCAGCGCACATCCGAGCAGGAGCCAGTGGATGTAGCGGAAGCTATGATGCATCTGACATTGAATATTGTTGGGCGTGCCTTATTTAGTATTGATATCACTGGCAAAACCCATAGCTTTGGCAAAGCTTTTTCAGATGCGAACGCATTTTTGTTGGAATATTTTAATCAGCCGTTTCCCCCTTTAAGTGTGCCAACCCCGCGCAATCGCCGCTTCCATCGCGATGTGCGCTCCTTGAATAAAATAGTCTACGAGATCGTGCAGCAACGCCGGACCAGTAAAGATACCCATGAAGATTTACTCTCCATGTTGATTGAGGCACGGGACGAAGAGACTGGCGAGGGCATGAGCGATCAGCAGTTGCGCGACGAGGTCATGACACTTTTGATCGCAGGCCATGAGACGGTAGCCAACGCTCTGGCCTGGGCCTGGTATCTGCTCGCCCAACATCCAGAAGTTGAGCAACGTCTGTACAGGGAGCTAGATGAGGTACTGGCAGGTCGCGTACCAACAATGGATGATCTCCCCAAACTGTCATATACACGCATGGTCTTTGAAGAGTCGATGCGCCTCTATCCGCCAGTCTGGATCATCATGCGTAAATCACTGGGTGCAGATATGCTGGGTGGCTATCCAATTCCGGCACAAACCTATATCGCCTGGAGCACCTATGCCATGCACCGCCATCCAGATTTCTGGGAGCGACCCGAAGAATTTTATCCTGAGCATTTCACGGAGGAGCAGGTAGCCAAACGGCCACGCCATGCATATATTCCCTTTAGCCACGGGCCGCGTATCTGTATCGGCAATACCTTTGCCCTCACTGAAGCCCAGCTGGTGCTAGCCAGCATCGCACAACGCTACCATATGCAACTGGTACCAGACCATCCAGTCGAGCCTAACCCACTGATGACCTTAAGTCCACGCCATGGCATCTTGATGCGCTTACAGGCCAGATAAACAAACAATACACATATAAAAGAGGCCCACCTGGCAAAGCATGGGCCTCTTTATTACAGTGAGTGATTAGCGCACGTTTTGTTTGACGAATTTGGGATTGGGTTTAGTGAAAGGGCCAACCTCATAGAGCTCGTCTTTATTCCAGAGCATCTGAGTGGTGGCGGCTGTGGTAGCTACAATGAGCCAGATGAACAGGCTGCCAAGCGAAAGGGCCACGCGGGTATCTTTCAGACGGAAGATAGCGACGAAGCCACTGGCAATCGTAAGCAGAAAGAAGATGACAGTCAGTACAAAGGCGTTAATAGGTGAGCGCAGACTAAAGTAGGCCGCATTAAAAGCCACAAAATCCAGCCAGCTCGCCGCCTGCAAGGTCAGGAAGGCATTGCGTCCCGGCGTCTCTTTTGGCATATTAAGCACACGCAAGGCACCATAGATGGTGCTGATATTATTGACGGTCCAGGCTGGCGCAAAAAACCAGGAGGGTGGAGTAATTTTGACCTGCTTCAGTTGCTTAAAGTAAGAGGTATCGCCAAAAATAGTTTCTTTGGCATTACTCCCTTTGTTGCCCGAAGCAATGCTGACCAGGGCCGAGGTCGAAAAGGTAAGCACCTGAATAATCAAATAAAAAGCCAGGCCATGGTACCAGCGCCAACTGGGTGGCCTGTTAGCCGCCGCCAACTTCTCCTCAATATCTTTAATAGGTCTAATCTTCACAGACATAACGCGTCTCCTCGCATAATTCAATCTCCACGCTTTTTTGGTATACGTTTTGATAAAATGAAACATTTACAAAGACGACGTTATGCCTGTGAGAAATGGGTAGGTCTAAAAAACCCACCAGGGCGTAACTACGACATCTGGAAAGTCTGGAAGAGGAAGCCAAGCACATCTGACTCCTCTTCAATAATTTTGGCGGTAGGTTTCCCCATACCATGGCCGGCCTTCATTTCAACGCGCAAGATAACCGGAGCCTCGCCCGACTGAGCGGCCTGCAAGGTAGCGGCAAACTTACGCGCGTGGGCGGGCACAACACGATCATCAGTATCCGCAGTCATAATCAAGGTCGGAGGATATGAGGTAGCGGGCCGTACATTGTGCAGTGGTGAATAAGCATACATGAAGGGAAACTGCTCCGGATTGTGCTCAGCATCGCCATACTCACCAACCCAGTAACGTCCCACGGTAAATTTATGGTAGCGCAGCATATCAATTACCGGCACGCGGCAGACCACAGCCCCATAGAGATCAGGACGCTGCACCAGGCAGGCCGCCACCAGCAAGCCGCCGTTACTGCCCCCCATAATAGCGACGCGTGAGGTCCGGGTGTATTTATTTGCAATCAGCCATTCTGCGGCAGCAATAAAATCATCGAAGACATTCTGCTTCTTCGCCAGCATACCGGCCTCATGCCACTGCTCACCATACTCGCTACCACCACGCAGGTTGGCCACGGCATAGATGCCTCCATGCTCCACCCAGAGTAGAGGCGTAATGCCAAAAGTTGGGGTCAGGCTGATATCAAAGCCACCATAGCCATAGATCAGGACAGGATTATTACCATCCAACACCAGCCCCTTCTTATGGGTCAAAAACATAGGCACACGCGTACCATCCTTGGAAGGATAGAAGACCTGGGTTGTCTCATAACCAGTGGGATCAAATTTAGCCGCCGAGGGACGCAAGGGATGCAGGGTATTGCAGACAAAATCATAGCGGAAAACGGTTGAAGGATAGAGGAAAGAGGTAAAAGTGATAAACAACTCATCACCATCTGGCTCACCCGACAGATCAATTACCGAACCCAGAGTCGGCAAAGCCAGCTGCTGCTGTAAACTACCATCTTTGCTATAAAGCTTAATTTCATGATGAGCATCATGCATATAAGCGATCACAAATTGCTGATTAACAATCTGCGCAAAAGCCATCACATCATCCTGCTCAGGAATCAGCTCACGCCAATGTTCGCGTTCAGGCCGGGCGCTATCAATGGCAATGATACGACCTTTGGGGGCATCTAGATTGGTCTGGATATAGAAAATGGGTCCATCATTGCCAATCAGGTCATAACTTGCATCAGCCTCATCCAGCAGGCGTACAAAGGGAGAGCTACTCTCAATCTCACGATAGTAGAGACGATTGCGAGGTTCTGTACCATTCCAGACCGTCAGGAATAAATATTTGCCATCATCGGTAATAAAAGGCGTAAAACTAAGCTCCTTAGCCTCTGGACGCTCAAAGATCAGTTGATCCTCTGACTGCGGTGTATTCACAGTATGCCAGTAGACCTTGCTGAACTTGCTTTGATCCTCTTCCGCCACGGTACCAGGTTCGGGTAGACGATTATAAAAGAAGCCAGAATTATCATGTTTCCAGGCAATGCCACTAAATTTACACCACTGAATCACCTCTTCAAAATCCACCCCACTATCCACCTGGCGCACATGAATCTCCTGCCAATCGCTCCCACTGCTCGAAGTGCCATAGGCCAGCAAGGTACCATCGTGGCTAAAAGCCTGGTTGGTCAGCGAAACCGTTCCATCTGTGCTCAGAGTATTGGGGTCCAGCACCACACGAGCCTCAGCTTCCAGAGACGGCTGCATATAGAGTACCGATTGATTCTGCAGCCCCGTATTCTTTGAGAAATAATAGCGCTCACCTTTTTTATGCGGTGCAGAGAACTTCGGATAGTTATATAACTCGGTATAGCGAGCTCTGATCTGTTCAAGAGTAGGAATCTTATCCAGGTATGCCCGGGCCAGAGCGTGTTGCTGCTCCACCCAGGACTGCGTTTCCGCCGACTTCTCATCCTCTAGCCAGCGATACGGATCAGCAACACGCGTACCATGATAATCTTCAACCGTCTCATCTAGACGTGTGACTGGGAAATTCAACTGCAGGCTCCTTTGTATGTGTATAGAAGACAATGAACAACCCGATTTATGCTTGCTCAATGGATGGTGGCATAATCAGCGAACGAGCGAAGTCGGCCACCAATGTCTGCACCTCTGGCAAATACTCTTTGAAGAAATGATCCGCACCCTCCAGAGTCACCAGGCGCTTGGGGGCCGATACATGTTCAAACCATTCTACCGCCTGTTCATAGGGGGCCAATTCATCAGCCGTGCCATGAATAAACAACTTTGGCTTATGGCATTGTGGCAGCGTCTCACCACTATTAAACATACGTGCTGGCACACCCAGACCAATCATCCCGGATACGCGATCATCCGCGCAGGCCACACGTAGTCCCACATATGAGCCAAAGGAAAAACCGGCCACAATCGCCGGCACACCTGGATAGCGGCGGCTCATAAACTCCAGGGCATAGCGCACATCATCCATCTCACCTCGCCCCTCATCATACGATCCAGTGCTATGGCCCACACCACGAAAATTAAAGCGCAATGCTGGTACATTCACCATCTGCAAGGCCTGGGCAACTTTAAACACTACTTTGTTGTGCATGGTCCCGCCGCCGAGGGGATGAGGATGACAGATTACGCCGACAAAATCTGGCACAACGCCCTCCTCTTCCGGCTTTAAGATTCCCTCCAGATAGCCGGTAGGCGTAGGTATATTCACATGCAACACTTGATTACTTGCCATCATATTTCCTATTCTTCGGTCGTGTAGGTACTTCTCTTCCCATTCTATCTCACATGCATATCATTCAACCACATCTACACTATCTTAAACAGGGCTTTTTACTATTCCTCTTTGGCGCCTGCGGCGCCAGGTTGGGAGTGTGGAGTGTATGTGGTGGGCGGCCGCGGCCGCCCACCACATACACTCCACACCTGAAAGAATGTCTATCGTATCACTTGCTCGTGATCTCCCTACGCTCTCTGGACGAACATGAAAAAGCCCTGTATCTTAAACGATCATTAATCAAGATGATTATTCGAGACGTGTTAAATCACGTGATGTCTGCATAACTGACATTACACAGCGCACAACCAGTACAATACTGATCACAAAGAGTAGAGCCAATAATACTATAATAGTAATTTTTATGCCACGATCCAGCACCACGGCCAATAACACGACCAGTGCCAGCAGGGCGGCAAAAGCGATATTATTCAATCCAAATAAAATTAATACCTGCCGGTGCCAGGCCGCGGACTGACCGGTACCACGAACGCGCGCCAGAGCCTTGCGCCCCGAACGAATATTCATAATGCCAACTACCACCAGCACAGCCACACAGACACCCGCAAAAATAATACCCGCTAGAGCTGCCACACCAAGCTCTATCATAAAAGCCTCCAAAAGATCATATTAAATAGTAATAGATGGGCTATGAAACCTTATTCCCATACTATAGCACGTCTAAAAAAGTCCCAGACAAATACATCATTTTCAGGGTACAAAAAATACAGACATTGTCCGATAGAAAATAATATTACCAGGCTTTATAAACAAGCCGCTTCCTCTGCGTGGTAGTTTAATATATAGGACGCAATTACTCAGGAAAAATCCCCTGGATAGACATGGGCAAAAACTTGACATAAAGATACAAATCAACGCATAATCGAGTTTATATTTCCTTTGTCATAGTAGTTAAAAGGATCATAGCATGGAGACTTATGGACTACATCGGTACCCAGGAAAGCTCTTTGTTGTAGAAGGAGTGGATGGCTCAGGAAAGAGCACTCAGATCGCCTTGCTGCGTCAATGGTTGATAAGCGAGGGCTATACGGTCTTTTTTAGCGAGTGGAACTCTTCGCCGCTGGTCAAAAAAACAACCAGCCGGGGAAAGAAAAAACAACTGCTAACGCCTACCACGTTTAGCTTGATCCACGCTACTGATTTCGCGGATCGCACAGAGCATGATATTATTCCGCCACTAAAAGCTGGAGCTATCGTGCTGGCCGACCGTTATATCTATACGGCATTCGCGCGCGATGTTGCCCGCAATGTAGATCGCCAATGGGTGCGTGAGCTCTACCAGTTTGCCGTACAGCCCACCTGCGCCTTCTACTTCCGCGTTCCCCTGGATGTCTCTTTGAATCGTATCCTCACAGGTCGCACTGAGCTCAAATATTACGAAGCAGGCATGGATCTAGGTTTGAGCAGCGATCCTCGTCAGAGCTTTACACTATTCCAGCAACGCATTGTAGATGAATACGAAGCGATGGTCGAGGAATTCGACCTCACAGTCATGGATGCTACATTGACTATCCCTGAACAACAACGCATGATGCGCAAACTGGTGCGTCCGCACCTGGAAGGCGTGCGTCGTCTGCGACCACCATTGCCAGGAAAAGAGCTAGAAAATATCGCTCGCGGCATAGAAATATTGCACAGTAGAAACAGTCGAGAAGAGTTATGATCACGCTAGAAAATCAGCTAGAAGGTGAAGAAGATATGACTGCATTAGATTTCTACGGTATCGATGCCATTGGCCTACGTGCGAAAGAAGAGATCCTGCCAGGTCGCCTGGTTGTCATTGAGGGTACAGATGGAGTGGGTCGTAGTACCCAACTTCAATTGTTGAGGCCATGGCTGGAGAGCAGCGGCTATGCCGTCGTCGATAGTGAAATGACCCGTTCCGAGCTGGCAGGCAGTGGACTTAAAGAGGCAAAAGACGGAAATACCCTGGGCCCGATCACATTAAATTTATTCTACGCCGCCGACTTTATAGATCGCTTTGAAAACCAGATCCTCCCCGCCTTACGCGCTGGTTTTATCGTCCTCATTGATCGCTATATCTACTCGCTAATGGCTCGCGCCCTCGTGCGTGGAGCCGACTCCCGCTGGCTACGCTCCATTTATGGACTCGCCCTCAAACCTGATATCACCTTCTATTTACGCGTCGAACTTGAAGAACTCGTGCCGCGCGTCCTGCAGGGACATGGCTTTGATTACTGGGAATCAGGTATGGACATGCGCCTGGGCAATGACCTGTTCGAAAGTTTTGTGCGCTACCAGAAACTCATGCTGGCCGAATACGACAAGATGGCCATTGAATACCACTTTGAGGTCATCGACGCCTCCATGGCGGCTGAACAGATCGCGGCCCAGCTCAAACAAAAAATATTCCCATTGCTTCCCAATGGTTAAAACTTAGTCCTTTCGTAGGAATTTCAGCTAAATATATCTACCAAGCCTTGCCTAAAGTCACGACAAGGTGATATACTAACACAGGAAAAAAATTTGTTACAACCCACAGTTGCCATATTCTCCACAAAACAGTTGAGTGATGGTTACAGGCCATCCCCTGGTGTGAGAGTGTCAATTGTCCGGGCAAAGGAGGTGAGGGACATGGACGCTGGCCCTAGTCATAGTAGGTATGCCAAGAAGATTACCAGTGCATACCTGCTTTCAGGACTGTTCTTCTCCTCATTGAGTAAAGTGACTGGATCCCTTCATTCTTGATCCTCAGGGGTAATGCAAACATCATCCCCCTTACTTGATGAGCCAGGCATCGCCCCCATTGATGTGACTGATGTCGAGTAAGAGCACTCCATTTTTGCCAGTAAGTCCTTTACGCTGCTCTGCAGCGTCCCCAGCATTTTACAGCACATTCGTCGAAATGCATCACTAAAGCTCAGCTGATTGTATCACCATGCATTTCACAGACTGCTGTGCGCCATATCTCTTCTGGAGATATGGTTGGATGGACTATGCCTGCGTAATCACTGCGCGCCTATATAGCAGTGGTTAGCTAACTTGACCTTGTTTACTTGCAAAAAAGGTGGTGATACCCATGATTTTTTTAAGCGCATTACTCCATAAAAGCATTTATGATATTGATCATCGCCGCATTGGTTCCCTGCGGGATATCTGCGTGACCTTAAATGAGACCTTTCCAGTGGTAACCGCCCTGATCGTCAGTCCAGCCAGCGGAAATGAGCGTCTGGTTATTCCCTGGTCGCAGGTACAAAATATTGAAACCGCACCGATTCAGCTGGCGGTAGCACAGACACAAATCAATTCTTATGAGCCCCATTCCGCGGAGATCCTGTTGAAGCGCGATATCCTGGATAAACAGATTGTAGACACCCAGGGCTTCCGGGTAGTTAAAGTCAATGACTTAAAGCTAGCACAAATTAAGCGCACAGCCCGCCTGGTGGGTGTTGATATTGGTTTGAGCGGCCTACTACGCCGCCTGGGTTGGCAGCCTGCCGTGGATATGATCGGGCGCGTAACGCCCCTGCAGCTGGCCGAGCGCACCGTCACCTGGAATTATGTTGAGCCAATTCAGGTGATCAGCACCAATACCAGCCAATTGGCCGCCGTGGGAGCCGGGAGCGCCACAGTAGGTGCGGTCGGCGTTGTTCCTAAAGTGCAATTGAACGTCAGCCATAATAAATTATCTGAGCTGCATCCGGCCGACATCGCTGATATTCTAGAACAGCTCGATCTGGAAGACGCCGGAGCGATGCTGGAACGCCTGGACGATGAGACGGCCGCCGATACACTGAACGAAGTTGAATATCCATTACAATCCGAGTTGTTAACCGAGCTGGGACCCGAGCGCGCCTCTGATCTACTGGAACGCCTGGCTCCAGACGACGCCGCTGATATTCTATCCGACATCCCGGCCCTGGAAGCAGAGCGGTTACTCAATCTGATGCCTGTCAATGAATCGCAGCCGATTCGCGATTTGTTGCGTTACGGCGGCGAGACCGCTGGTGGTATCATGACCACTGAAGTGCTGGTGCAACCTCAAGAGGCGACCGTCGAAGAGGTATTGATCTACCTACGGCGGCACTCCTCGCACCTGGATATGGTCTACTATCTCTATATCATTGATGAAGAACAACATCTGATCGGCGTTGTTTCATTGCGTCAGATCGTCACCGCCGAGCCTGATACGCGCATGCGTGACCTGATGGATCAAGATATCATCAAAGTGCAGATCGACGCTGACCAGGAAGAAGTTGCGCATATCATTGCTAAATATGATCTGCTCGGAGTGCCGGTAGTGGACGCGGATAACCACTTAAAAGGTATGGTTACGGTGGACGATGTGATTGATGTTATCCACGAAGAGCAGGCTGAGGACGTTTCTGAAATTACTGGTACCGATGTCGAAGAAAGCGAAGCCGATGAAGACTCGCGCCGCAGGAGCAGCATCAGCCGTTCCTCATGGTTAATCGTGAATGTAGTGGTAGGCTTCTTCATTGCCTTGATCATCTCCAGTGCATTCCAGCCCATACTGGGGACAGCCAGTGCGCTGGCCTTATTGACAGGCTCAATGCCTGGTCTAAACCTGCACCTGGCCCTAAATGGCGTGCTCTGCCTGATACCAATGCTCCTGCTGACCGCAGGTGCGGCTAGTTCCCAGGCCCTGGGTATCGCAGGCTGGGAATTGCGTACAAAACGTGGGAGAGACTTCTTCCGTACCCTTTGGAGAGAGGTACTCCATGGCACTACCGGCGGCATCCTGACTACCATTCTGGTCTGCCTACTGTCCTGGCTCCTTTATCGTTCGCTCTTACTCAGTATCGCTGTTGGCCTGAGCTTTGGTTTCACCCTATTGATCGCCGCTCTCTGTGGTCTGGCCCTACCAAACATCTTACAGCGAGCGCGCCTGCGCGGCAGCCTGATCGCAGCGCCATTACTCAATCCAGTCATTGCCATTGCCAGTCTGAGTGTGTTCCTCGCTACGAGCCTGACACTCATCAACGAATTTATCGGATAAAGTCAATTTTCATTGCGAAAAGTATTGACGAAACCCGACAAATGGTATATATTATCAATGTTCCAAGTGAACGACCTTCCTCGATAGCTCAATGGTAGAGCAATCGGCTGTTAACCGATCGGTTATAGGTTCGAGTCCTATTCGGGGAGTGACAATGAAGGCCACCAAGCGGTGGCCTTTTTTCGTGTATATTGGTATATAGTATATGCAGAGGAAGAGACACCAGAAAGCTCTATCCCCTACGCTGCCCAGCACCAGCAGCAAGCTCACCCGGCGGCGTCACACAAGCATAAGGATGAGTTACCTTGAATACAGATCAGACCGGCATCAATTTTAGAGTGCTCTCCAGGAGTATGCTGGAAGCCACTCCACTACCAACCTTCGTAATTGACCGCAATAGCGAAATTCTTTATTGCAATCAACGAGGACTAAACCTCTATACGCCGATGCAATGGAAGCCTGGCCTGCGCCTGAATCAGGTAATTCGCAACCAGGCGATTATCCAATTAGTTCAGAGCAGCATCAACAGCAATACCCAGCAAAATGGTCAATACGAACAGGGCAATTCAGATATCGCCTGGAAAGTTACGGTCTCACCTGTAGTACACCAGGAAAATTTCACGGGCAGCGAATATCGCTACTTCGCGGTAATTATCGAGGATATGACTGAAGCGCGCCATATCGAACGTATTCAACGTGATTTTATCGCCAATATTTCACATGAATTACGCACCCCTTTGACCTCTGTGCGCTTGCTGGCTGAAACTCTGGAAGATACCATTGACACAGATACAGAAAAAGCGCAGGAGTTCGTGGAGAAGATAGAAAATGAGGTGCAATATCTAAGCGAACTCGTCGCAGAGCTATTGGAACTCTCCCGCATTGAATCAGGGCAAACCCTGATGACAATTGAACCCATCGGGGCCGAACGACTGGTGCGCGAAGTCATGGCCCGCATGCTCCCACTGGCACAGCGCCACCGGGTCCAACTCATCACCGATATTCACCAGGGTGGGACACTGGTCGCCGCCGATAGCAAACAAATTACGCGTGTCCTTGTTAACCTGGTACACAATGCCATCAAGTTTACCCCTTCAGGTGGTCAGATTATCATTGGAACCTCCCTGCAAACAGACCAGCATACCCAGCGTTTCTTCGTTAAAGACACCGGGGTTGGTATTCGAGCAGAAGAGCTATCTCGTATATTTGAACGCTTTTATAAAACTGACCGCGCCAGGGCCAAAGCCGGCTATATCGGTCCAGGTGGTGGTGGCACTGGCCTTGGCCTGGCGATTGCGCGCCACGTAGTTGAAACACATAGTGGCCGCATTACCGCGCAGAGTACGCCTGGCGAAGGAAGTACATTTACATTTACCCTACCAGTCGCAATCCAGAGTGACACGAATGAGGCAGAGCAAAGCCAGTAATATCGTAAATGTAGATGCAAAAACATAAAACAAGAAAGAAAATTTAAGACAATCTTTACGGGATTTTCGTTGCCAAATACTTCAACTATATGGTACATTGCCTAGCACAATCCCGTTTTGAAGAAAAACTGATCAAAAAAAGATTACATCTGTAAGGAAAACCAACACGGGTAAAGTCAGCGTAATATGAGCATCGTGAAGCGCAGTAGATTGTAATAGTACTTGCTCTTGTGTATTGACATAATGTCAGGTACAATGGGATGGTAGTGGGACGAGAGAGAGAGAGGACACATATATGAGCAAACTCGTTATGGTTATCGATGACTCCGCAACGGTCCGAAAAATCGTGGAAACCTGCCTCAGGCGCGAAGGATTTGATGTCAAAAGTTTCCCTGACGGCGTTGAAGCGATGCGCTGGCTAACAGAACCTGAAGCACGCATCCCAGACCTGGTAATTCTAGATATCGGGCTACCAAAAATGGATGGCTACGAAGTTGCCAGGCGCCTCAAAACCAAGCCTCAATTTAGCAACACCGTCATTGTTATGTTGTCCCGCCGCGATGGTATGATTGATAAACTCAAAGGTCGCCTGGCGGGCGCAAAAGATTACTTAACCAAACCATTCAAAACCCAGGATCTCATTGCCGTTATCGAATCACATCTGGGCGCGCCCGCCCCGAATTAGGAATAGAAGACAGTCGTTATGAGCCAACACCCCGTCCTGCCATCAACCACATTAAGAGGTGCTCATGCCCACTATCTTGAGCAGCTTAGCGATCAAGATTTCTGGAAGTATGCGGAGCAACTGGCACAGACACCTCCAGTGGCCACGACGCAGACTGAGGAGTATTTAGAGTGCGATTTTGAAAGTGGCCTGGCCTTGCTTCCACTCACAACATTGCGCGAGGTACTTCCTGCGGCTCGTTATCTTGCTCAATTACCTACCTCTCCCCACTGGATGCTGGGAATCACGGCCTGGCGTGGTGAGTCTATCGCGGTAATAGACCTGGCCACCTACCTGACACAACAACCTGCTTATCCTACTGGCCACTCAGTGCTCTTGATAGCGCAACTGGCGGATGTAACATTGGGCCTGTCAGCAACTATAAGAAATATGAATATGGTACTTATAGATGAGCAGGAGCAGGCCAGCCAGCCAGCACATGAAGAGCGTTGGCAGCCGCCTCGATCATTCGTGCTGGATACTTATGCGGGTGTACCCATCTTGCATATACCAAATATAGTTACCGCTATAGTTCAACAACTTCGTGTATCGTATGAATGAAGATTTCCCATTTGACGAAAACGAACTAACAACCGAAGATCTGGCGATTTTAAGTGCCTTCGATGCCATAGAGAACTGGCCCACTGAGACAGGAGAGACCACAAGAAAAGACCCTGGCTCTGCCAGCGGTGAGCACTATGTAGAGGATGATCTGGATGGGGATGCTGAAATGCTCATGATCTTTCTTGAGGAAGCTGGCGAGGATATCGCTAAAATGCAGCAAGCCTGCAAACAATTAACGCAAGGGAGCCAGCTTTCATCAGTACGCTTTAACGTTTTTCAACGGGCAGGCCATAAATTACGTGGTACAGCCGGAGCAGTTGGCTACCTGATCATGTCCACAGTGGCAGAGCAGATCGAGGCAATCGCAGAGCAAGTGCAAAACCACGATATCAAGCCAGCCGTTGGATTGAAAGCAATCATGCAGGCCATTGCTGTTCTGGAAAGCTGCCACAGTTACCTGGCAGAAGAAGGCCAGGAGCCAGACGATCCCGAGCTGCTCTTATCGCTAACAGCAACTTATCAGAGCCTTGGCATCACGATTACCACCGTTATGTCACCGACGACGTCGCCCTTATCCCAGCAAGATGAAATCAGTAGAAAAGCAACTATTCCATTAGAACTAACGAGTGCCTTCAAAGCCACCCTGGAGCAGGCCGAGGATTATACTGATCTGCTGGCAACATCGGATGGCCAGATATCCAACGCCTATCCACTTTTCATTCATATCGAGACCAGGCGTTTCGAGAAGCTCTTGCACCATACAGGGCAATTAATAGAGATGCATGCGGCACTTGAGAGTGCACAGCGCGATGTCAAAGCGGCTCTCCTGGCACAGCAGGCGGCCCAAACACAACTACAACAACTGGAGCAATCCCTCACCAACAGGCTCCGAGAAAAACCATCCCCTCAGATTCAGGAAGAACTTACTTCTTCCTCACTGATTGCGCGCATCCTTAGTGATGCGCAACAGGAGAATCCACGCAGTCGGCGCCAACATCGTAGCCGCCAGCAGATGCAGCCGCTTCGTGCGGAGGGACGCTGGGACGAACTGGACATGGAACACTATTCTGAACAGGATTTATTGCTACAATCATTGCGTGAAGCCGTCAACCGACTGGCAGTCTGTAGTGCACGCGTCGCTACCGCCAATACAGCGCTGCAGATTATCCAGCAAGAATATATGGCACGAGCTACAGTTGTACGTGGTGATACACAAATGATGCGCCTGACCCCGCTCTCTACGCTAGTCCCACGTCTGCAAAGGGTGATCGCCATGAGTGCGCTGGCCCAACAGTATAAAGTGGATTTTGAGGTTACCGGGGATACATTGGAGATCGACCAGGAGATTCTGGAGTCCCTATCCCCACCATTGCTACACATGCTCCAAACCTGTATTTCGGACACCTCAGTGATACAAGAAGAGCAAGCCGAGACCTATCATGTCTGGTTGAATGCCCATAGCAATGGCAATGATATCACAATTGAGATTGGCTTCTCTATGCCTGTTATGGGAGGAACGCTAGAAATATTGCGGGCGCCACTGCAAAAGCTGAATGGCACCATCAACCTCCATCGTAATACAGCAGGAGGCGTCAGCTTCCACCTCTCCATCCCACGCTCGCAAGGCACAGTCCAATGCTTGCTGATACGTAGTGGAGAGCAACAATTGATCGCTCCTATTACACAGATTCAGCGTGTCAGCATACAGAAGCTCGAACACCCTGACCACTGTTATCGGCTCAAAGATCTGCTGGACATGACATATAGCGCAATGCCCAATGTCGTAGCCGAGGGCCAACCAGTCCTGATCATTCAGTCGCCTACCAGCACAACGGTCGGTATTCTGGTCGACGAGATTTTAAGTGAGCACGACTTCATAGTCAGGCCGCTACCAACCTACCTGCAGCGTCCTGGGATTACAGAATCGGCGATTAATGGCCAGGGGGATGTGCTATTAATGCTGGATCTCCCAGTGTTAGTGCGGCGCTATTTACAACAGACCACGCCGCGCAACGGACAAGCGTCAGAGCAGGGCGATACGATTTCTGGTCGTCAGATGAGGGAAAATCGAATACCCAAAATCCTGGTGGCCGACGACTCGGCTTATCTACGGCAAGCAGTGCTCCAGACCCTGAAACGTGATCACTATGAGGTTGCTGAGGCCAGAGATGGAATGGAAGCCATTGAGCAATTACTAGAAAACACGCCCGATATCTTTTTGCTTGATGTTGAGATGCCCAATCTCAACGGCTATGATGTGCTTAACATCATCCGTGAATATCCTGAATTGGCACATGTCAAAACAATTATGCTGACATCGCGCACATCGGAGAAACACATGCAGCGAGCTCGTGAGTTAGGAGCCCAGGCTTATCTGACCAAGCCATGTCCGCAGTCTACTTTGCTCAGTACGATCCGAGAACTCCTGGGAGAAGATACCAGCAAGCACCCAAGAATGACATTATAGTGGATAACGCTAAATAAAAAGCGGACCTTCTCTTTTCGAGAAGGTCCGCTTTTTATGGCTTAGCTTTGAAAGGTGGTTAGCGATAGGACGCAGGCGCCGCTTCAATCGCACCAGTTTCAATCATGATCTCACGCAATTGTTTGGCATCAATGATCTCATTGGTGCGCAACGCCTGCGCGATACGATCCAGCGTTAGGCGATGTTCGGACAAGAGATTGAGGGCACGCTCATAAGCTCGCCGCACGATACGATTGACCTCTTCATCGATCAAAGTAGCTGTCTTTTCACTGTATTCACGTGAATTGCTGGCCAGGGCGGTACCTGCAAATGGATCTTCGCGTTCGCTATAGGAGATTGTACCCAAGCGCTCGCTCATACCCCACTTGGTTACCATCTGGCGTGCAATCGCGGTGACACGCTGCAGATCATTTTCAGCGCCAGTCGTGATATGCCCGATCGCCACCTGCTCGGCGGCACGACCACCCAGAGCCGTCACCAACTGAGCCTCCAGGTAATCCTGGCCATAGTTGTAGCGGTCATCCAATGGCGTGTATTGGGTCACGCCGAGAGCCTGGCCACGCGGCACGATGGTAACTTTTGTCACCGGATCAACATGCTCAGTGAGCAGACCAGTCAAGGCATGGCCACCTTCGTGATAAGCGATCACATTCAAATCTTCTTCGCTCAAGATCAATGGACGCTCCGCGCCAATCTGAATCTTATCCAGAGACTCCAGGAAACAGTGCTGGGTCACATAATCCAGGTTACGCCGGGCAGCGAGCAAGGCGGCCTCGTTGACCAGGTTAGCCAGGTCAGCGCCAACCATACCCGGAGTAGAACGAGCAATCGCGACTAGATCGACATCGTTGCCCAGTGGCACAGTACGTGTATGGATCTTCAAGATCGAGAGGCGACCATTCCAATCGGGACGATCAACCGTCACACGGCGATCAAAACGGCCAGGGCGCAACAGCGCTTTATCCAAACCATCTGGACGGTTGGTCGCGGCCAGTACAACAACAGCCTGGCGGGCATCAAAACCATCCATCTCAACCAGTAACTGGTTCAGGGTCTGCTCACGCTCATCATTGCTATTGATACTTGAACCACGCTGACGACCAACGGCATCAATTTCATCGATAAAGATGATGCTGGGAGATGCTTTTTTGGCCTGCTCGAACAGGTCACGCACACGGCTAGCACCAACACCAACCAGTACTTCAACGAATTCGGAACCACTCATAGAGAAGAAGGGAACGCCCGCCTCACCAGCAACCGCGCGTGCCAGCAAAGTTTTACCAGTTCCCGGAGGGCCCACAAGCAGCACACCGCGAGGGATCATACCACCCAGACGCTGGAACTTCTGCGGCGTTTTCAAGTACTCAACAACTTCAACCAGATCACTCTTGGCCTCATCCACGCCTGCAACATCTCCAAATGTGGTCGAAGGACGATCTTCCAACACCAGTTTTGCTCTACTCTTGCCAAAGCTGAAGATATTTTGCTGACTTTGCGTCGCGCGACGCATGATCACAAAGAAAATACCAATTACAAGCAACCATGGTAAGAAATTCAGTAGAACGTATAGTAGATTATTGTCCGGAACCGGCTTCGCCTGGTATACAACGTGGTATTGCCGCAACAACTGAATCAACGTCGGATCACCATCAGGCAAAGTCATAAAATGGAATTTATTCCCTGTTTTTTGATTGACCGTGATGGCATTTTTGAATGTACCGGTTGCATCCTGACCCTGGAAAGTCACCGACTCAACATTGCCGCTTTTAATCTGCTGATAGAAAGTGCTATAAGGCACCTCAATCGTATCGGGGCTCCCCACACCACTACCAGAGGTAAACAGTTGGAAGAGATAAAAACCCACGATCACCACGACAGCAATCACGATAATGCGGAAGAGGATCGAAGAACCATTTCCACCTTCACGTGGGCCGC
The DNA here is from genome assembly GCF_003967555.1 of Dictyobacter kobayashii. GTDB lineage: Bacteria > Chloroflexota > Ktedonobacteria > Ktedonobacterales > Ktedonobacteraceae > Dictyobacter > Dictyobacter kobayashii. Next base: position 2,917,201 of record NZ_BIFS01000001.1, on the reverse strand, counting down.
CGGGACCATTGCTGTTGTTACCGTTTCCGCCATTATCGGGCCGTCTAGGGCCACGAGAACCCTGGTCATTAGGATTCTGGTACATATATGTAGCCTGAGCATCCATCGGTTCAGACCTGCTTTCTGCATCTGTCGAAGCACCCCGGGAGGATGCTCCTAATAGAGTCCGGGTATTGAACACTTTATAATTGTCTCCATATTACACGCATAACGATCTTTCGTCTACTACTATTGACCCTGGGTTGCCGGTTACTATCGCCTTTAAACAAAGCAGTATAGCATATCCGTCATACGCAATAGGAGAACGAAAATTTGAGAGATACGCAATAGATACGTTTCAAGATAGTGGCAGGTTACACTGCTGGGCTAGACACCATATTCCAGTCTGGTCGCCAGGCAGCAGAAAAGAAAATCCTTAGTAATTCGACGCTGCGCAATCGCATTTCGTATACGCAGACAGCAGCAAACCTATACCGCCATTTCTCCACACGACCTATCCCCTGGCATTATTGTAATTATACAATTACCAAGCCCGACTACCTATAGCTCTCTTTTCATAATTCCCATTAAACATGGCACACATTGCGCCCAGATAGGGATGGAACCGGGAGAACAAAGCCAAAAAGGAGCCTGCAAAAGGATGAAAATAGGGGGGGTACAATCGGGTTGTGGTACCCCTCAGAACACGATGCGCACAGCGCACCAGTGTTCTTACTAAAGAGGAGTGATCACAAAACTAAAACTTAACGTTCATAAAAGAGAATGCGACCGCAATTTGTGCATGTCTGTAGTTCAGGGCTGATACGTACCTGTTGCAACTCGCTGGGTGTCAGGATAACACGGACACCACTGGCAGGAGGTTTGCTCAACCTTTGAGACTGCCCGTCCCTGTTTGGTGCGTCGCATATTTTCATAACGCTTAAGCAGCGCCTCCCCAATCTTTGATGACAGGGATTGGCGTTGATCCTGCAGGGTCTGAAAATGCTTTTCGGCCTGCTCACGTCGTATCTGCAGGTTAGCATTTTCTTGCTTCCAGTGTTCCTCAGCCTGCTGCAATGCTACAGTCTTGCGCTGGGCTGTCTCCTTGAGAGCTTCGGCCGTATCCATGACTTCCAGTAAACGTTCTTCCTGGCGACTCTGCTGGGCGCGCAGGTTCTGTACTTCCTGTTGAAGCATTTGTAACTCTTTTCCATTCTGGATCGAGCCACTATAGAGACGGCGCTCCTGATTGGTCAGACGCTGATTAACATCCTCAAGGGACCACTCAGCCTCCTTCTGGACCTGTTGACCGGAGAGTAATTGTTGCCGTGCAGTGTCATACTCCGCGCGTAATTTTCGCAGTGTGGCACTACCTTGCAAGGAGGTGGAGATAGATTGCTTCTCAGCTATAACCCGATCTATTTCTAAATCGATCGTTTGCAACTGATATAGTACCGCTGTCACCTGTGATGTGCTCATGGGTAGAGGGATCCTCCTTATCAAAGCCAACGATGTGCTAAAGAATATTCTTATCATTGTACAGTTTTCCTGAAGCTACAGCAATAGTTAACGTGTACACAAGTACGATTTATTAACATAATTTTTGCGATCCTTTCACATGATGTTCATAGAGGTTCGTTATACTGAAGTCAAATTTCAATCTTTTTGTGATTTTTATATTAAGGAGTCTGGAATGCAGATTATTCGCTGGCATGATCAGAGCCCGCCACAAGAGCAGGAGCTTTGTGCCAGAATGCGACAGCAGGGCTTGCGGCCTTACTCCTGGTCCAATGGACCTGGCGATAGGTACTCACCGCATACCCATAGCTATGAAAAGGTTTTGTACTGTGTAAGGGGTTCAATACGCTTCATTTTGCCTGATCAATTAGACGAGACTGGCAACGCGGTATATGTTGATTTGGAGCCGGGGGACTGTATGTTGCTTCCAGCGGGCATACGGCATAGTGCGCAAGTGGGGAACAACGGCGTTACATGTCTGGAGGCGGCCCGCCATAATAGTATCCCATTTAAGTTTGCCGAGAAACCCAATTTTGTGGTGTAGATATAAGGCGTTAGAGATGTGTTCTCAACCTCTACCATCTGCAAAGAGTAAACATCGGGAAGTATCTGTGATATACTCTAAAATCAACACTGATCTCAAGCGAACTAAAGCAATGAGGACTCGTTCACAGTAGATGGATGGCTACGTGGCGCGTTTGTCAGATTATATGCGAGTATCGTTGTACATCTCCCCCTGTGCATTACGGGTTTCCTATTGCAATATATATGATAAGGCATCCATCCCTATATGGATGCCTATAGGGCACTTCCCATGTTGTGCTCTGTTTCAGGAAGGGAACCCATGCACGCACCAGAGCGCCGCGAGGCCATCATTGTTTTTGATTACGGCTCCCAATACAGCCGCCTGATCACCCGTCGTATTCGTGAATGTCATGTCTATAGTGAACTTGTTCCCGCAGATACTACTTTGGAGCAACTGCAGAAGAATGAGCACCTCAATATTAAAGGCTTTATCTTCTCTGGTGGACCATCCAGCGTATATGATGCGGATGCCCCTTCGTGCGATCCGGCCATCCTTAAAAGTGGGCTACCCGTGCTGGGCATCTGCTATGGTATGCAATTGCTGGCTCAGAATCTAGGCGGCCATGTGGCTCTCTCCAAAGGATTGCGCGAATATGGCCCGGCCACCATAGAGGTGCTCTCAGATGCAGCCACTGATCCCGAAAGTTTCCGTATTTTTGAAGGTATCACGGTCTCACCCCAGCAAACCGATAATCTGGATACACCAGAATCCCAGACATTGCGCTTGCCCGTCTGGATGAGCCACGGCGATAGTGTAGATCAATTGCCAGCAGGCTTCCGCGTCCTGGCCTGCACTGAGAGCAATCCTGTAGCCGCGATTGGTAGTCCGCAGGGCTATATTGGTCTGCAATTCCACCCCGAGGTCACCCACACACCACAGGGAAAAGATATCATTCGCAACTTCCTGTTCCGCGTCTGCCACTGCGAGCCAAGCTGGACCCCAGGACACGTGATTGATGAAGCCGTTGAACTGATCCGGCAACAGGTTGGCAATGAGCGTGTCATCTGTGGCCTCTCGGGCGGTGTCGACTCAGCGGTCGCGGCCCTTCTGATTCACAAAGCGATCGGCAACCAGTTAACCTGTATCTTTGTGGATACCGGACTGCTGCGCGCAGGCGAACGCGAGCAGGTCGTGGATACCTTTGGCAATCATATGCATATCCCCCTGGTAGTCGTCGATGCACGCAAGCGTTTCCTGGATCGGCTGGCCAACGTCATTGATCCAGAGCAGAAGCGTAAGATTATCGGCGAAGAATTTATCCGCGTATTTGAAGATGAATCGATACGGCTGGCCGAAGAGCAGGGCAATATCGCCTTTCTGGCCCAGGGAACCCTTTATCCCGATGTGATCGAGAGCACCAGCCATGACACGGCCAGCACCGCCAAGAGCATCAAATCGCACCACAATGTAGGGGGCCTGCCTAAAGAGATGAAATTGAAGCTGGTCGAGCCACTGCGCATGCTCTTTAAAGACGAGGTCCGTGAGATCGGTGCCGCCCTGGGCCTGCCAGAAGATTGGGTCTGGCGTCATCCTTTCCCAGGACCCGGACTGGCCATTCGTATCATCGGGGCCATCGATGAGCAGCGCCTCGATATCCTGCGCGCCGCTGATAAAATTGTGATTGAAGAGATTCAAAAGGCGGGCATCTATCGCCAGCTGGGGCAGGCCTTTGCGGTACTTACCCCCATTCAAAGCGTGGGCGTCATGGGTGATTATCGCACCTACGCCAACCTGGTGGCGGTGCGCGCCGTCACGACCGGCGACTTTATGACCGCCGACTGGGCCAGACTCTCACCCGAACTGCTCGGCCGCATCTCAAATCGGCTGGTCAATGAAGTAGCAGAGATTAACCGCGTGGTCTATGACATCACTTCAAAGCCACCCGCAACCATCGAATGGGAATAAGCAGAGGATTATATGCTTGAATTTGAGATTCTGGCCCAGGGTCTGTACCGATCCGAGGATCTACACATCTCTTATCAACCCGACCAGCACCTGCAGCTCACACCAGAGCTGCAGGCAGAGATGGATCAGTACTGGCAAGAAAAATTACGGCAGGCTCAGCAACAACAAAGTTTGCTCTTTGACGCCCCACTCTATCGCTTCATCTCAGCCCGGCAAGACAGCGAGCAGAGCTTACAGTTAACATTAAGCCAGACCAGCTACAAAGAATATGTCACAACGCGTCACAAAAATTTTGCCACTGGACGAGCGCGCAGCGAGCTGGGCAATCCGCTGGCCGTCTGCTCGGTCGTTGAGACCAACGATGGTGCGATCCTGCTGGACAAGCGGCAGGGGTAGACGTCTATGCTGGCCGCTACCATGTCATCGGCGGTTTCTTTGAGCGCGACAGGGATATTACCCCAAACCAGCAGCCGGACCCCTTTGCCGCCATGCAGCGCGAGATCCGCGAGGAGACAGGGATTCTGGCGACCGACATCAGCGAACAGCTCTGCCTCGGATTAGTCTATGACCTGGCCATGCCCCATGCTGAACTGTGCTTCCTCACCCGGCTCAACATCTCTCTAGCCGAAGTCAAACAACGCAAGCCTGAAGATAGCGAGATCAAGACGCTGCACACCTTGCAGGTCAGTCGTGAAAATTTAACCCACTTCATCCTGGAAAAACACGGCAATATCTCGGCTACCGGCGAGCCCAATCTGCTTTTATATGGCCAACTAAAGTACGGTGCAGCCTGGTTCGCTTCGGTTACCTCATCTATTAGTAATTTGCCATCTGTCAAATAAAGATGTTACAATGAGCTTGTCCCCATTGGATGAGACCAGCACGGACATTCTATTTACTAGCAAGTCACCTGATGTCATTAAACAGGCATCGAGGCAGCCAGCCAGGATCAGAGGAACGTGACACTATATCAAATAGAAGTACGAGCAGTCGCGGATCGTCATGACGTTCACGCGCATAAGCTCGTTCATGAAATATTACAACTACCAACAAAACATCTTCCGTCCCTAGCGGATTTATCCGCGGATACCTCGCAACCTACGATTCGCACGGCCCAACTCTACCGCATTCAGGGCAACCTGGGCACAGAGCAGATCGATCAGCTGATACAACAACTGCTGGTCGATCCGGTAGTACAAGAGGCAAGCTATACAACAGAGGAACAGCATACCAAAAACACAGAGACAGGTCATATTGTCGATGTGTTTTTTCATGCCGGCGTCACTGATACGCTGGCAGAGAGTGTGGTTGCTGGCGCACAGATGGTGGGGATCACGGGACTTGAATATGTTGAAACTGGACACCGCTATCTGTTAGATAGCCGTCTCAGTGAGGCCGATGCCCATAGCATCGCCAAAGCCTTATTATTTAATCCAGTTATTCAGCACTATGCGCTCGATCCTTTCCAGAATCAGCAGACACCACAGACGGGACATGAACTGCCGACTGTGAGTGTAGCACAAGCGGACGGGCAGACAACCGATGTAGTTAGTACCGATCATGCACAGCAAGCTGCTCGCACTATTTTTCTGTCCAGCATGACAGACGAGCAATTGCTTGAAGTCAGCCGAGCCGGATTGCTCTCGCTCAATCTGGAAGAGATGCGCACAATCCAACAGCATTACCGCGAACAGGAACGCGAACCAACCGACGTAGAGCTAGAAACCTTAGCCCAAACATGGTCCGAGCACTGTTCCCATAAGACATTTAAAGCAACTGTGCATTATCGAGAAGTCGATGCCAACGGCAATACTATTGAGAGTGAGACCATTCAAGGCTTGCTCAAACGCTATATTGTCAGCGCCACTGACAAGGTCAAACAAGATTGGCTAGTCTCAGCCTTCAGCGATAATGCCGGCATCATTCGTCTCACTGAGACACAGGATGTAGCGTTTAAAGTCGAGACGCATAACCACCCTCAGCCATTGAGCCTTTTGGCGGCGCCAATACCGGAGTGGGAGGCGTCATTCGCGACGTAGTGGGCGTTTCGGCCCAACCGATCGCCTGCACCGACATTCTTTGCTTTGGGCCACTGGATACGCCCGCTGATGAGCTACCGGCTGGCGTATTAACACCCAGGCGTATTGCCAGCGGCGTAGTCAGCGGCGTGCGCGACTACGGCAACAAGATGGGCATCCCAACAGTTAATGGAGCCATCCTTTACCATCCCGGCTATACCTATAATCCCCTTGTCTTCTGTGGTTGTTTAGGTATCCTGCCCCATGGTAGCCATCCAACCCAGGTTGAGCCCGGAGACCTGATCGTCTCACTGGGTGGTCGCACCGGCCGTGACGGTGTACATGGTGCCACCTTCTCTTCGGGCGAGATGAGCCTGGAGATCAATACGCAAGCGGGTACCGCGGTACAGATCGGCGCGCCCATCACCGAGAAAAAAGTGACGGACGTTATTATTCAGGCCCGCGACCGCCAGTTATACCACGCCATCACAGACTGTGGAGCTGGTGGCTTCTCTTCAGCGGTCGGCGAGATGGGCTCCAAAACCGGGGCTCGGGTAGAGCTCACCAAAGCTCCACTGAAATATCAGGGACTGGCCCCCTGGGAAATCTGGCTCTCCGAGGCCCAGGAACGTATGATCCTGGCGGTTCCGCCAGCGCGCATTAATGAATTGCTGGAGATCTGCGAGATCGAAGAGGTCGAGGCCAGCATCCTGGGCACATTTACCGGCGACCACCGCCTGACCCTGACCTACAATGGACAGGTCGTGGCCAATATGGACATGGAATTCCTCCACGATGGCCTGCCCCAAAAGACCCTGGATGCGGTATGGCGGCTCCCCGAAAACAAACTGAGCGGCAAAGCCAGAACTGGCAGCGTACCACAGGGAGTGGCCGGATCATTGGCCCCAACCCTGTTGGCCCTGTTGCGCCATCCATCAATCGCTTCGAAAGAAGAGGTGGTACGCCGCTATGACCACGAGGTTCAGGGTGGTACAGTTCGTAAGCCACTGGTCGGCCGTGCAGGCAATGGACCAGGCGATGCCGCAGTACTGCAGCCACTGATCGAGGGAGAACCAGACTCAAAAGCGGGTGTCGTGCTCTCGAACGGCGTTAATCCGCTCTATGGCAAGATTGACCCCTATCATATGGCCGTCAACGCCGTAGATGAAGCACTGCGCAACCTGACCGCCGTTGGTGGCGACGTTACCCACGCCGCTATCCTCGACAACTTCTGCTGGGGCAATCCTACCGATCCCGAGCAATTAGGGCTACTGGTACGGGCAGTCAAAGGCTGTCATGATGCCGCAGTCGGCTTTGGCACCCCCTTCATTTCAGGTAAAGATAGCCTGAACAATGAGTACAGGGCCGACGGCCAACGCTTCCCGGTCATCCCAACGCTGGTCATTTCAGCAGTCAGTGTGATTAAAGATGTCACCCCGACCGTGGATATGGCCTTGAAGACACCGGGCAACCTGCTTTATCTGGTGGGTGGCACCCGCAACGAGATGGCAGGCTCACATTATGGAGAAGTGATCGATACTGATTCCTTTGCCCAGCTCTTCCCCCGGACCAGCGTGCCGCAGGTAAGAATCCAGCACGCCCTGCAAACGATGACCGTACTCGGAGATGCTATTCGCCAGGGACTGGTACGTAGCTGTCATGATCTATCTGAAGGTGGCCTGGCCGTAGCGGCCGCTGAGATGTCGCTGGCCGCGCTACGTGGGGCGACCCTCAACGTCAGACGCTTCGGCTTACAGAGTTCGGATGGGCTCTCAAGTAGCGCAGTTGCCATCGCCAAGCTCTTCAGCGAATCAGCTACCCGCTTCCTGGTAGAAGTGACACCTGAACAGCTAGGGACCTTTGAGAACTACATGAAAACCAATGGAGTCGAGGAACTCTACCGCATTGGTGAGGTCAACAACACCTCACGCTTCATCATCCAGAATGGAGAAGAAGAGTTGCTCAACGTTGGCATAGACGAGCTACAAACATCCTGGAAGGGAGGACAGGCATAATGGGCGCATTACGTGCATTGGTTTTACGTGCCCCCGGCATCAACTGTGATCGTGAAACGGCCCAGGCCTGTCGGCTGGTCGGCTTTGAAACCGATCTCTTGCATATCAATCAGCTCCTCAAAGCTCCTGAGAAGCTGCTAGAATATCACTTCCTGGCCATCCCGGGCGGCTTCTCCTATGGAGATGACCTGGGCGCCGGCACATTGTTGGCCAAGAAGCTCAAACTGCACCTGGGAGCGCAACTGGAACAATTTGTCGCTGAAGGCCGCCCGGTATTGGGCATCTGTAACGGCTTCCAGGTCCTGGTACGCCTGGGATTACTACCTGGCAACCAGGCTGAGCCCCCCTGCGAGCTACCCTGACCGAGAACGAACTGGCGCAATTTGAATGTCGCTGGATCACCATGGCGGCCCAACAAAGTCCCTGTATCTTCACAAAAGGCCTGGAGCGCGCCATCGAAATGCCAGTTGCCCATGGGGAAGGACAATTTGTCCTCGATGGAGATATCGCCAGCTTGCAAAGCAACGGTCAGATACCTCTGGTCTATATCAGTAGCAGCAGCGAGCATCCCCAGAATGTCAGTTATCCAGACAACCCCAATGGCTCACTGGGGAATGTCGCAGGTATCTGTAATGCGCAAGGGAACGTCTTTGGCTTGATGCCTCATCCTGAGCGCTACGTCAACGCCCTGCAACATCCACAGCGCCGGGGACAGAGCAACGATCTGGGAGATGGGCTCCTGATCTTCCAGAATGCTTATAACTATGCCAAGACATTACTGCCAAAAAATGGTGGAGAGCCAACCCGGCAGGCCAGCAGCCAACCGGGAGCCATCTCTTATGCCGCCAGCGGCGTAGACATCGAAGCCGGCGAAAAAGCAGTGCGCCTGATGAAAGAAGCGGTGCGCGCCGCCCAGGGTCCAAATGTACTGGCAGGAGTTGGAGCCTTTGCTGGTGTCTTTAGCGCCCAGGCCTTGCGTAAAATGGATCGACCAGCGCTGGTCGCCTCAACGGATGGAGTGGGAACCAAAACCCTGCTCGCCGCGCAGGCAGGACGTTATGACACCATCGGCTACGATATCGTCAACCACTCGGTCAACGACCTGCTGGCCCAGGGAGCCAAGCCCCTTTTCTTCATGGACTACCTGGCCGTCAACAAGCTCGACCCCGTACAGGCAGCCACTATTGTACAGGGAGTAGCCAATGCCTGCCAGGAAGCGAATTGCGCACTTCTGGGAGGCGAGACCGCTGAAATGCCCGATGTCTATGCAACAGGTGCCTTTGATCTGGCGGGGACCATCGTTGGCGTCGTCGAAGAAGACGAAGCCCAGAACGGGGCCACCATTGAAGAAGGGGATATTATTCTAGGTCTCCCATCCAATGGATTGCATACCAATGGCTACTCATTAGCACGCCGAATCTTCGCGCATCAACCATTGGATACAATCGTCCCAGAACTGGGCGAAACGCTGGCAGACGCGCTCCTACGTCCCCATCGCAGTTATCTACGAGAGATAAGCTTGCTACGAGAATACCTGGCGGATCGCAGTCGCTATATCAAAGGGATCGCGCACATCACGGGTGGAGGCTTCAAAGGAAATATTTCCCGCATCCTCCCGATTGGAACGCAAGCCAATATCGATACCCAGGCCTGGACCGTGCCCGCCCTCTTCCAATTGATCGCCCGTCTGGGCAATATCGATCAGGAAGAGCTTTATCGTACCTTTAATATGGGAATTGGCATGGTCATTGTGCTAGCCCCCAAAGCGGCCCTTGAAGCGCGCAGTTGCCTTCCAGAGCTGCAAACCATCGGCACCATCACCAGGGGTGAAGGCGTCAACCTGAAATTTTAAACATATTAAACATACTATAAGCGCATTATAAGTGGATATGTATACCAGGGGAGTATCTCCTCCCCTGGTAGAGTTACGAGCCCGTGCCTCGCGACTCCCAATTCATTGTAGTAGGTCAGGGTTTCGAGAAAGGATATCCCAACATGACCAACAGTAATGCTCTCTTTGGTCCCCTTCTGACCGAAGGCAAAACCAAAAAGATTTATGCCTATCCTGACGATGACACCTTGGTCTATATGGTTGGCAAAGATCAGATTACCGCCGGCGACGGAGCACGCCGCAACGAGATCGCAGGCAAATCTCGTTTGAGCACCATCACAACAGCCAATGTTTTTCGCCTGCTCAACGAAGGCAATATCGCAACCCATTTCGTCAAAAAGATCGACGATACCACCCTGCTCGTCAAACGTTGTGATATGCTACCAATTGAGCATGTACAACGCCGTATCGCCACCGGCTCCTACCTCAAACGCAATCCCGATGTAAGCGAGGGCACCCGTTTCGATCCCGTACTCATCGAGACCTTCTTAAAGGATGATGCGCGCCATGATCCACAGATCTGGCCTAAAGATATCATTGAGCTAGGACTGGCAAGCGAAGCAGAGATCGCCTGGATGGCCCAGGAAGGGCGTCGCGTCTTCGATGTCCTGGAACGCGCCTGGAACAGTGCCGATGTGATGCTGGTAGATCTCAAAATCGAATTTGGACGTGATCCACAGGGGAATTTGATGGTAGCCGATGTCATCGATAATGATAGCTGGCGCCTCTGGCCCGGTGGTGACAAATCACGTATGCTAGACAAACAAGTTTATCGCAATCTCCAGGATGTCACACCCGCGGCATTGCAAGATATCGCGGACCGCTATGCGCTGGTGGCAGATCTGACAGGGAAGTTAAAGGTCAACTAAATTAGACCTCAAATCATTTGATTATCAGGTTACATATCTTGCAAAAGCAGAATACGAGGAACCGAGTATGGAGCGACTACACGACGCTTGCGGAATAGTAGGGATCTATAAGCCAAAGGGCGACGATAGTCTCGACGTGCGGCGTTACATTACCCTGGCATTGACCGCCTTACAACATCGAGGTCAAGAGAGCGCCGGCATGGCCGTCTACGACGACAATGGTCAGGTTGTCCACCGGGTTGGCATGGGGAAAGTACGCGAAGTCTTTCAAGATTCAGGCACGAGCCTGCCAGATACCTACTGTGGCATTGGGCATGTACGCTATTCCACCACTGGCTCAAGCTGCGTGGAAAATGCAGGTCCATTTGTAGTAGGTGAACGCAGTGGTCAATATGACACCATCGCACTGGCCCACAACGGAAATATCGTCAATGGCGAGACCCTACGAGCACTCTTTCCAAACGAAATATTGAGATCGACCACCGAGAGCGAGATCATGGCCTTTATGCTCCTTTACGCCCAGGGCAAGACCCTGCGCGAGCGCATGATCGCTACATTTCCATCCCTGCGTGGTTCATACAGCCTGGTGATACTGGCCGAGGGCAAGCTCTACGCCATGCGCGATCCCTGGGGAATGCGCCCCCTATGTATTGGTCGCATCGGCAGCAGTTGGATCGCCGCCTCTGAGTCCTGTGCACTCGATCGCATGGGAGCCACCTATGTACGCGAGGTAGAGCCCGGCGAATTTATCACCTTCGACGAAAACGGCATGCATTCAGAGATCCTGGTCAAAGCCCAAAAGACCTCCCTCTGCGTTTTTGAGCACATCTATTTTTCTGATGCAACCAGCCGCCTTAATGATGCATATATCTACAATGTACGCGAAGCTCTGGGACGTGAGTTGGCCAGAGAACATCCTGTCGAAGCCGACCTGGTGGTACCTGTACCTGACTCTTCAATTCCAGCCGCACTTGGCTATGCCAATGCCTCAGGTATTGCTTACAGCCAGGCCATCATTAAAAATCGCTATAGTGACCGCACCTTTATCAAGCCAGACCAGCGTCTACGTCAATTAGAAGTTGATCTAAAATTCAACTTTGTCCAACCCAAAGTTGAAGGAAAACGCCTGGTAATCGTTGATGATTCTATAGTCCGTGGTAACACCATGAAACGCCTGGTCTCGGCCTTGCGCAACCGAGGGGTAAAAGAGATTCATCTCCGCTCAAGTGCACCACCACTGCGCCATCCCTGCTACTTTGGCATCGACATTCCACAAGAAGAGGAACTGATCGCCTCCGGACGTAGTGTACAGGAAGTTGCAGACTATATTGGTGTCGACAGCCTGGGCTACGTTAGCTTGCCCGGCCTGGGTCGGGCCATTCAAACGGCTGAAACGACCAACCTGGAACCTAATGACGAGCAGGCAATGGCCTTTTTGAATAAAGAATTTTGCTATGGTTGTATGGAAAAACAGGGCTGGCCCTTTGATCCGATTGTGGGTGCCAAACATAGCCCCCAGCCAGCCGCCTTTTTCCCGCGTGACACAGCAATAAAAGGACAATAAGAATACTGCGTTTGTCCACACCGTACGTCAGAAACGAGTAACAATAGTACAGTGGTTGGTCCCCCTCCCTATACATATGGTAAAGTAGACCCGAATGTATAGAGGAGGGGAACCCTTGTGTGTTCCTCAATTCATAAAAGCGTATTTCATGCATTGTATTGGAGGTATATTTATGCGCGTATTTGTCATTGGATCAGGAGCGCGAGAACATGCACTGGTCTGGAAACTGGCGCAGAGTTCGCGTGTCACCAAAATCTATGCAGCCCCGGGCAACCCTGGCATGGCCCCTACGCGGAACGCGTCCCACTTGGAGTCAACCAGCTGCATGAACTGGCTGCATTTGCCGAAAACAACGCCATCGACCTCACAGTAGTGGGTCCCGAAGCCCCCTTGATAGAAGGCATCGTCGATCTCTTCCGCCGCCGTGGCCTGCCTATCTTTGGACCCGATAAAGCGGGAGCCGCCCTCGAAGGAAGCAAAGCCTTCACCAAAGAGCTCTTGACCAATGCGGGCATTCCAACCGCCCAACACCAGACCTTTAATGACTACGCCAAAGCCAAGGCTTATCTTGAGAAACATGGTGCTCCCATCGTGGTCAAGGCGGATGGCAATGCAGCAGGAAAAGGCGCCATTGTCGCGCTTGATATGAATACTGCGCAAGAAGCACTGCAACAAATGATGGTTGACCGCATCTTCGGGGCGGCTGGCGATATCGTCGTGTTAGAGGATTATCTAGAAGGTGACGAAATTGGGGCCACCGCCATCTGTAATGGCACCAGTTTCTTGCCACTGGCGCTGTCACAGGACCATAAGCGCGCCCTGGATAATGATAAAGGGCTAAATACCGGTGGCATGGGCGTTTTTACCCCCTTACCATTTGTGGATGCAGCTACCAGCGAGAACATCTATCAGCAGGTGATTGCCGCCACCCTGAATGCCATGCAAAATGCCGGCATCAACTTTACCGGCGTCCTCTACTCAAATATCATGCTCACAGCCAAAGGGCCCATGATTATCGAGCACAACACCCGTTTTGGTGATCCAGAAACCCAGGCCTTCATGTTATTGATGAAAGAGGATATCCTCAACGTGCTTGAATTCGCCAATGGACGCCAGATCGATCCAAAGAACCTCTGGCACCCGGGCTCAGCCGTTAGCCTGACCCTGGCATCCGGTGGTTATCCCGGCGGCTACCGTTCCGGTATTCCCATCACAGGTGTAGAAGAGGCCAACAAGCTCGACCAGGTACAGGTCTTCCATGCTGGAACAGCAATGAAGGACGATCAACTTGTCACAGCGGGTGGTCGTGTACTGAGCGTGGTAGCCCATGGTAACAGCCTGCACGAAGCAGTTGATCGCGTTTATGAGGCCGCCAGGTATATCTCCTTCGATGGAATACACTATCGCAAGGACATTGCCCACCGTGGACTCGAAGCGAGCAAAAAATAACCAAAGCCTTAAATAATAAGCACCGTCGAGGAGACAAAGAGGATAACAAGGGATGAGTGGTATCGAACACAGCACGCACAACCAACAATCAGCGAGTAACACGAGTACCAGGCTCAAAGTAGCGGTACTCATTTCGGGCAGCGGAAGCAATCTGCAAGCACTGATCGATGCAATCGAGAGTCAACAACTACCCGGCGTAGAGATTGTGCTGGTTATCAGCAACAAAGCCAACGCCCAGGGACTACAACGCGCCCTCAAGCATAAGCTTCCGGTGGCCTATGTTCCCTGGAAAAAACGTGAAGAAGCCGAGCAGCGCATCACCGCACTGCTGCAACTATTCCAGGCGGACCTGATTGTGCTAGCGGGCTGGATGCGCATCCTGAGCGCAGATTTTACCGCCCAATTTCCACAGCGCATGATCAACCTGCATCCAGCCTTACTACCAGATGACAGTGGGGATACCTATACCACCAGCGACGGCAGCGTCATCCCGGCCCTGCGTGGCCTACACGTCATTGAGCGAGCAATTGATGCTGGCCTGAAAGTAACCGGAAGCACGGTCCACTATGTCATTCCAGCCGTCGATGCAGGCCCGGTCATTGGTCGCGCCGAAGTAGCAATTGATGCCAACGAGACCGCCGACACATTACAAGAAAAGCTCAAAAAACAGGAGCACCGCTTAATTGTGGAAGCCGTACGCGCATATGCCCAGCAGGCCCACCTCGTCACCTCGACCCAATAACCACCTATCATAGAACAATCATAAACTGAGCCCCGCTAGTTGTAGCTAGCGGGGCTCAGTTTATGATTTCAACATAACTTTTTCTATATCTTTAATTTCCTCTATGTATCACAGAAAGGGCATAATTATACACTCTTAGATGTGCGATTGTGGGAAGGTAGTGCCAGATTGAGGAAACATACTAACTAACGTTTGTTAGGCGAGAGGTAAGTAGCAATTCATTCAACCCTTCAGGCCGAATGAACTAGACTACTTGAAGCTCCTAGGAGAAGGCAACTTCAACTTCTGGTGTCAATTGATCGTCGAACTCGGTCAACATTTCGATCAAAGGCACATCTTTCTTCTCGGTCAGGCGGTTCTCATCATCCACAAAAGCAATCTGTGGTACCAGGCTACGAATCTCTTCTTCAGTATACTGGGCATAACTGATGATAATAACTTTGTCACCCTCTGCTGTCATGCGTGCGGCTGCACCATTCAAACAAATGACTCCGGAACCACGAGCACCTGCGATTGTGTAGGTTTCCAAACGTGAACCATTGTTGATATTTACCACTTGCACTTTTTCGTAAGGGTAAATGTTCGCTGCATCCAGTAAATCCTGGTCAATCGTGATGCTGCCGATGTAATTCAGATTGGCCTGGGTAACAGTGGCGCGATGGATCTTCCCTTTGCACATGGTACGTTGCATAAGTGTAACGGTTCCTTTCCCGTAGTTGAATAACTAAAAACTAGTGGAGGTATGCTTAAAATTGCTATCACTTTTTACTCCACCTAATAATATTAAACGATATTGGAGTCAAATTGGAAACAGTATAGGAACAAGGTAACGGTATATGAGAAATAGTACTGCTTCATTCTTTCTTGTCTGGTCTGTGTCAAAGTGTTCTTAATGCGTATCCTGTTTTTCTACAGGTGCTTGTAGTAGCGCCAGGAGGCCCATAGCATAGGCTTCAGACACCGTCTGGGCATCGTACATGCTTTCCCTCATCATCAAGCGGTAGTGGCATTTCCAGCGCCTGGCGGGCCACTCGGCCAGTTTGATCAGAGTATAAGTTGTCGTATACCTCTCCAACGTCTGGCGCAGAGCCACCTCATCAAATTCTGTTATCCCATGTTGTTGCAATCGTGCCTGTAACGCTGGCTCTATTTCTATCGCCATTATCCATCCCCCTTTTTGTTCCACTCATCTATCATGCCATAAAAAAGAGAGACCTTCAATGAAGATCTCTCTCTTGTACTCTAGAAAAACGATCAGGTTGCTTAGTGGGTTGTAACAGAGAAGACGTGCAACTGTGCTACATTGGGCAGGGTAATACTGACTACCGGCTCATTGTAGATCAGAGCAAACTCGCTGTCATACACATATGCCTTCACGCTTTGTTTGCCAGCTGGTGAGTTACGATAGGGTGAGGTGGCCGCGATCAGGTTACCGTAGGAAACCTGTTGATTTCCACCTCCCAGAGTCCAGTCACTGAAGCCAAGTGTCACCTGCTGTGTCTTACCATCAGCATAGGTGATGGTGGCTTGACCAGATGAAGGACCACCAGTAGAGGCTCCCAGGATGGCTAGCACAGTAGAACCATAAACTGAGTTCACTGGTACTACCTGTCCATTAGTCTGGTAGTTGTTGTTCTGCCCAATACCACCAGGCCAGACAAAACTTCCTCCATTGATGGTTAACAGGCTACCTGGGGCAAGACCTACACTACTTAGAGCCTGAGCTGAGTAGCTATACTTGCCATCCAGTCCAGCTCCTGCTGGTGCACTGTCATCACTGGTACCAGCATTGTTGTATGCGGATACTGGGAATGGTGCACTATCTTTCGTTGATACTGTGAAGACGTGCATCTGACCACCAGTGGTTACTGTTGGTAAGGTGACACTCTGTACAGTTTTGCCTGCGGGCAGGGCATATTCAACGTAGAAGATCATAGTGTTAAGTGTCTGTTTGCCTGTTGGTGTGTTGCGATATGGCATCGTGGCCGCAACCAGGTTGCCAGTGGCAAGCATGTTTTTGCCGCCGCCAAGCGTCCAGTCACTAAATGCAAGATTAATGTTCTGAGTTGTGTCATCACTAAATGTGACGGTTGCTGATCCCTGTGTATTACCATAGGTAGCAGAACCCAGGAACGCAATGGTCTGCGCATTACTCACAGGATTGATTGGAATAACCTGACCCTGTGGAATGAAGTTGTTGGCAGTTCCTGCAGCAGCGCCGGGCCAGAAGAAGGTTGTGCCATAAGCGTTAACTGAACCACCAGGGATCAGTCCTGCAGATTGCATGGCCTGGGCTGAATAGCTATCTTTAGAATCGAAACTGGCACTGGTGGGTGCAGAGTCATTGCTGGTACCGATGTTATTGAATGGTGCACTGGCATCACCTGTTGTCGAGACTGTACCCTGTTTGGTTGAAATCGCGAAGACATGTAGGAGGCCACCAGTAGTCGTAGTAGGCAGGGTGACGCTCTGTACAGTTTTCCCGCTTTGCATCAAGACATCTGCATAAAAGATGTAGTTGGTTACAGTCTGGAAACCAGTTGCCGAGTTACGATAATTGAGGGTCGCCATTTTGCCATTGCCAAAGGAGACGGGAGCATTTCCTCCACCGAGGGTCCAGTCACTAAAGCCAAGGAAAAAGCTCTGGTGTGAACCATCAGTATAGTTGATAACGGCCGTTCCATAAGTTGGGCCACCTGATGATGAACCCAGGAAACCCAGAATATTAGCTCCATTGACCGGAGTGACATTTACTGTTTGTCCCTGAGCTACATAGTTGTCAGGCGAGCCTGTGGTTATATCAGGCCAGGTAAAGACCATCTTATTATAGAAGGTATTGTCACCAGCGTTGATACCGTTATTGCGTAGCTCCTGGGCTGAATAGCTTCTGTGACCACCATCAAAGTTTGCCGCGCCTGGATTGGTATCATCAGAGATACCTGCGTTATTGAAAACGGCGCCGCCAGATGTTGGTGTGCCCGTTGGGGTAGGGGTAGGTGTTACTGTCCCTGTGGTTGTAGCCGTTGGTGTGGGTTGGGGTGTACCTTTGAGCAGACCGTAGATGTTCAGACTGGTCTTTGTTCCAACAAAGACTTCTCCGTTTGCGACTGTGGGAGTTGTGAATTTGACGTAACTGTCCAGTCCATCGCGGGTGCTGTTCTGGCTACTGTTGTAAATCTCATTGGAAATGTTGGAGGCATCATAGGCTCGCAAAATGCCTAGTGGATCGATTGCCCAGAGAATACCGGTTCCAACATTGGTTCCATTGCTAGAAAGAACGGCGTCACCGCCGGTAAATTTAAATGACTCTGGTGTCTGAGCTGATGGGGTTGTATTCAGTGTGTTGGTACTGAAATTGTATGTAAACGCCTTTGTATGATCATTGACACCGGTGAAGTAAACAGTGCCGTTCCAGTAGACGGGCGTGCTGTACATACCACCAATGGTGTTAGGTGGCAATTCCTGATGTATTTTATCGACGTTTACACGATTTTTTTCTGCCGCACTGTTACAATTGAGCGTGGGATCAGCAGTAAATTGACCCATGTTGTTTCGGTCAATCACATAGACGCGACCCTCTTTACCCGCTCCAATTATTTCGTTGGTATTGGGAATAAGGATTGGACCACCGGAGCCCAGGTCGGCGTCTGCCTGTTGCAGACAGAGCTGATTGAATGGCGCAAAGTAAGATGCAGTGGACAAATCAGGATTCAGTTTGACGAATGAATCTCCAGCATTTTTGCCACCTGTGTTGAGATTGAAGTCACCATTACCACTGACGGTGTAAATGTTGCCTGTGGAGTCTGCGGCCAGGGCCCCATTTCCTCCCCAGATGCCACCACCCACTCCGTCCGGAGTATTGTTGTAGATGTGGGTCTGCTGGAAGCCTGCTGTCTCGTTGTAGCCATAACTCATAATCCAACCATGGTATGAGCCAACATCACAGAAAGAAGCAAAGGCAACGTAAACCTGCCCGTTAACCTGTAGCAAGGCGGAACGCTGACGTTCGTATTGTGGATTGAAGGCTACTTTTCCGCCAACGCTTCCTCTTCCTGTGCCTGTCACTGATCCACTGATAATTGTGGGGCTACCTGGCTTATCCTGACCAGTTGTAATGTCAAGGGCGTGCAGGCGATAGACCAGTGAGCCATTCTCTTTGGTTAAGGCAACCAGATAGAGTGTGTTTGATGTAGAATCAATGACCGGCGTCGATGTAATACCGATCTCTGGTACCATATCGTTACATGACACGTCCAGGTTCGATGCAGGGGTTACCCCTGTACTCAGAAAACTGGTTTGCCACAGTGGCGCGGTCGGCGTTGTCTGATCTGCATCAAAGGCATAAATTGAATCATGCTCGGTTTCTACAAACACGACGTTATGGCTAGTACCATTGATGGTTATATTGGGAAGATACAGTGGTTCTGCATATACTTGTCCATCAACAGGATAGGTAACGCGTTTTCCAAATTGATTTACTGATACATTTCCTGTGTGCAGTGTAGTCTCGTTAGAGTATTGACCTAAGCGAGCATTATTTCCTTTGTAAGTAGTAACTGCGCTAGCCGAGGAGGCCGCATGAGCCGCCCCCAGGTGGACTAAATTAAGGGCCAGAAAACTTCCCCCAGCCACACCAAATAATAAAAGAAAGCTTATTGCTATTAATAGAATGCGGCGTTTCTTTTCTACCTTATTTCGAGGTGCCGGTTGCTGAAAGTCGGAGGGGTGGTTTCGTGCAGATGAATCCTGGGAAATCATCCATAATCTCCTTCATACAAATTGTCACAACTAATGGATCATAATAAAAATAATAGTTATTGAAGGTTGCCAGATTGGTAATATGACATGTGCATACTGCTTTGGCACTTGCTCGAGATGAGAGCTATTTTCTATGTCATATTTTATATGGTTTATGTTTGCATATTCTAATATATAAATCATTAGCGGGTAAATAACAAATTATTGGCTAATAAATAGCTATAAAGTACTCAGATAAGACCTTTTCATAATTTTTTAATGCTAGACGTGTAAGATATTTATTTGTAAGAAAGAGTTGCTGTTCAGGCCGTGTAACTGTATTATATATGGGAGTCTATATAGAGGTGCTTTGTATGGTTTATAAAAGCAATTCTTTATTTCATAAGCGACCAATATCTTAGGAGATGAATTATGAAACGTTATGTACTGTGCAGTTTATTTTTGCTTTCCCTGGCTTTATTCCTGGTTTCGTGCAGTGATCAATCTAATTCAACGACAAAGGTTACTCCACCACCGACGCCAACCCCGATTGTTGTGCAGAAGGGCGCTGTACTGAGTATTCCAACTGTGGCAAGCTACTATCAAGCCATCAAGGCTCACAATTATGAGCGAGCTTTTACTTATCTCTCTGCTGATGCAAAGACGGATAGTGGCCAGGCGCTAACAAAAGATGCATTTATCCAGATGGCAACTGGTGCAGATAGCGAAAATGGTTCCGTTACAAATGTTGAAATCGATCCAGCCTCTCCTGATTCCACCCAGGTTATTTTGACTATTGATCGCAGCTCAAGCCTGCACTACCATGCCCATCTGACCTTGAAGAAGGATGGGATACACTGGAAAATCGTTTCTCTGGATAGAATCTAACCTCATTTCTATGTAGTTACCACAACAGGCTCGCCCTATTGTGGTAACTACATAGAAAAAAGACCCGGGGGCATTCTCGCACGTATATGCGTAGTTATGTCAGGCTCTGCAACACACTGGCTGCTTCATCGGGATGCAAGTTCTCAAAGTCTGTACGGGGTAGTTGACGCGGGATGAATTGAAGGGGCCTCCCCAGATTTTTGCCTGTTCTTCTAACCAATCCAGGGCTTCAAATGATTGTCTGCGCGCTTGCTCTACTATAGGATAAGTTTTGGCTGCCCTTTCAAATACTTCCTGGTCTTTGGTATAGACACTGTAATCCTCTCGCACGACCGCATCAATGTACAGGTCGGTATAGATTAGCTCCTCTGTTGTATTTGTGTAGTTCGAGTTCGGCAATACTACATCACAATACACACTGATACATTTGCCCTGTTCATCATATCCTGCATGCATTGTGTACCACTCTGCTGGCCAAAAATAACTCAACTGATGCTTATGGGCGATCCATGTGCCGGGTTTCCAATGCATGGATGTGCCGATTGGTGTCCAGATGACAAAGTACTGTTCGCTCACTGGTATATGATAGCCGTGCCAACTGGCCCATTGATCACCATCTACGAGCATTTTGCGGATATTCGCTTCTAATAACATGCCTTGCTTCCTCCCTGTAAACAGCCAGCCGAGTTTATACGTACGATTATAAACGAAGACCTGACGGAGAGACAAGTTTGAGTCTTCTATTTCTGGCACTTGATTGCTTAAACAAGCCTATAAGAGGTTAGAGATTGAAACTTTCCCCGCCACAGATGCATGTAACAACTAATAATATTGAACATAAAGCATAGCTGCTGCTCTGCTAAACGTTATCCTGTACAGATGAGCGCTTATGCATATGTCAGTATAAAATGTATGTTACGCTATACTATCCGATCGGATGAGCACAGCTGTTCGGTTGGCTTTGTATAAGATACGTTCTATGTTGCCTATGAAGATTGGAGAGAGGAAAAGTATGCTACAACTCGGTTGGAAAGCAGGAACAGAACAATATCCACCCGTAGAGTTGATGGAATATGCGGTGGCTGCTGATAAAGCCGGCTATGAGTGGGTTGATGTCAGCGACCATTTTAATCCCTGGAGTGAGGAGGGCCAGTCGGCTTTTACCTGGACCTGGCTGGGTGCGGTTGCTCCTCAAACGAAGCAGATCAAATTAAGTACTGGCGTTACTTGCCCGATTTTGCGCTATCATCCTGCGGTGATTGCTCAGGCGGCCGCTACTTTGTCCCACTTTGCTCCTAATCGTGCAGGCCTGGGACTGGGCACCGGTGAGGCGCTGAATGAGTTCGCGGCTACCGGTGAATGGCCGAGCTATGCTGAGCGGCGCGATCGCCTGGCTGAGGCGATTGAGATTATTCGTGGGTTGTGGAATGGGGAAGAGGTAAACTATGAAGGCAAGTACTATCAGACACGTAAGGCGAAGCTTTTTACTCCTCCGACCTCTCCCATTCCTATCATCATATCGGCCCTGGTACCACATAGTGCCGAGTTCGCTGGTCGCTATGGCGATGGCCTGTGGTCCGTTGGCGGGAAAAAACCAGATCTCTATAAGGGGATTATTCAGAATTTTGAGGCGGGCGCACGTGCGGCAGGCAAAGATCCTTCCCGTATGGTGCGTATCATTGAGTTGAATGTGGCATATACTAATGATGTGGATGCCGCGATTCAAGAGCATTTGAAGTATTGGGCTGGTACTTATATTCCTGCTCTCTTTGACGAGAAAATTTATACACCTGCGATGTCTCAGGAAAATGGCGAGGTGGTAGGAGCCGATACGGTTAAAAGCACCGGCTGCTTCTCTCCAAATATTGAGGATCATGTGAAATTTGCTCAGCAGTACATCGATCTGGGCTTTGATTGCTTGATCTTCCATAATGCTGGCCCTGATCAGAAGGGCTTTATCGAAGCTTATGCGCGCGATGTCTTGCCCCGCATTCGTGCCAATAATGCTCGTTAATTTTGATCTTTCAGTAGCCATCAGCCAGAATAAAGCTGGCTGATGGCTTTTTGCATGTGGATTTGCTCTTACATTGTTTTTAGCAGACCTGTTCTTTTTTTGCTTACATACAGAAAGTGCATGGTAGGTGGTGATATAATACCTGAGTGATAAACAATGCTCGAAGAGGAGGTTCTATGTCGCAAACAGCTCAAGATACCCGGGTCGAACGCGATTCTATGGGTGAAATGCAGGTACCCGTTGAGGCATATTATGGTGCAAGTACACAACGCGCTGTACTTAACTTTCCTATCAGTGATCTTCGCTTTCCACGTGAATTTATTCGGGCTTTAGGCCAGATTAAGCAGGCCGCGGCAAAGGTAAATAAGGAACTTGGCCATATCGATGCTCAGATTGCGGATGCTATTATTAAAGCCAGCCAGGAGGTCATCGAGGGTAAATTAGATGATCATTTTGTGCTGGATATATTTCAAACCGGTTCTGGTACGTCGACAAACATGAACGCTAATGAAGTCATTGCTAATCGTGCGAGCGAACTTCTAGGTGGTTCTCGTGGGTCGCGCAAAGTTCATCCTAATGATCATGTTAATTTTGGTCAATCCTCTAACGATGTTATTCCCAGCGCTATCCATCTCTCCGCCCTGTTAAGTATTGAAAAATATTTAATTCCTGCTTTGCTTGAGCTGCAACAAACACTTTCGGATAAAGCTGAAGAGTTTATGCCGGTGGTGAAGACCGGGCGTACTCATCTACAAGATGCTACTCCGGTTCGCTTAGGACAAGAATTTGAGGGCTATGCTGGCCAGATTGAGCGGGCGATCATTCGCTTAAATCATGCTCAGAGTGAATTATCTGAATTGGCCCTTGGTGGGACAGCGGTCGGTACCGGCGTCAACACTGATCCCGCTTTCGCTTCGCGAGTCTGTGATCGCCTTTCCGAGATCAATGGTATTGATGTTAAGGAGACTAGCAGTCACTTTCAGGCTCAAAGTACATTGGATAATGTGGTGGAGGCCAGCGGCGTACTTAATACCATTGCTGTCAGCTTGATGAAAATTGCCAATGATATACGCTGGCTTGGCTCTGGCCCTCGTGCTGGCATTGGTGAAATCGAACTTCCGGCCGTGCAGCCTGGTAGCTCGATTATGCCTGGTAAGGTCAACCCTGTCATCGCAGAATCGGTTTGTATGGCCTGCGCGCAGGTGATAGGCAACCACACGACTATCACTGTTGCTGGACAATCTGGTAACTTTGAAATTAATGTGATGATGCCAGTGACGGCCTACAACATCCTCCAATCTATCAGTTTGCTGGCTGCGGTCAGCCGAAATTTCAACCGCCAATGCATTAAGGACCTTAAAGCTACTACTCGAGGACCTGAAATGGTCGAGCGCGGCCTCGCTATCTGTACTTCGTTAGCTCCGGTTATCGGTTATGATGCGGCCGCTGATATATCCAAGCTGGCACACAAAACGGGTCGCACCGTCCGTGAAGTAGCCCGTGAGAAAACTGACCTTAGCGAAGAAGATCTCGACCGCATCCTTAATCCCGAAAACATGACCAAACCCGGCCTCGAAGGCGGCCCCGCCGGCGGCTAGTCAACTAATCATAGAACAATCTCTGCATGAATTTTGCTGATTTTTTTTAAAATTGGTAAAATTCATGCCCAAACATATTGAAAAAATGGTAGAGATTGTGTATAATTGTATCTCGTAAGCAACAAATACAACGCATGGGCTTGTAGCGCAGCTGGTAGAGCGCCTCCATGGCATGGAGGAGGTCAGGGGTTCGAGTCCCCTCTGGTCCACCAAAACAGTTAAACCTTTCATCTATATGATGAAAGGTTTTTTGTTATCATTTATTATTATAGTGGAGAAAACGTGCGATGTACGTTTTCTCCACTATAATAATAAATGCACTAGTTCGGGCGCGCATGCGCACGTCTGCAAGGAAGTCGCACACCCTCTACTAGGGCACCAGACGATGCATATCGCGCGGAAAAGTCGTAGTCAGCTTAACATTTTGAGTACCTAACAACTGCATCAAAAAGCGCTCCGAGCCTATGGCAAAGCCCCCATGCGGCGGCATACCATATTTAAAAGCCTCTAGATAATACTCAAATGTCTCGCGTGACAACTGCCCCTTTTCTAGCGCCGCTATATAATCCTCATAGCGATGAAGCCGCTGCCCACCGGTTACCAGTTCGGTCCCCCTGAAGAGCAAGTCGAATGAGTTTGAATACTCGGGACGCTGTGGGTCGGGATACGTATAAAAGGGCCGCTTGCGCATTGGATAACCAGTAACATATAAGAAGTCGCTATTGAACTCTTGTTTGGCCCATTCACCTAGCCAGCGCTCGTCCTGCGGTGACAGGTCGGGCTCTCCTCGCACATCGACTTTGTGCAATTTGAGAATCAATTCTTGCGCCTCCGCAAAATGGATATGCGGTACCTGTTCGGGTATGTCGGGCATCTGGACGCGCAATAGCTCCAGATCCGAGCTATAAGCTTCTTTAAAGGTCTGCAAAATGTGCGCAATCACGTCCCGTAGCAGGGCCATGACTGTAAAATGGTTTTCGATAAAACCGAACTCGGCGTCCAGGCTGACATATTCGTTCAGGTGCCGCGTTGTGTCATGGGGTTCAGCTCGAAAGACCGGCCCGACTTCGAAGACACGTTCAAAGACACCGACCATAATTTGCTTATATAATTGAGGACTCTGGGCCAGGTAAGCTGGACGCCCAAAGTAGTCTAGCTTGAAGACGTTGGCCCCGCTTTCGGTCGCGGCTGCCACTATTTTAGGTGTCTGAATCTCAGTGAATGCTCTGGATGTCAAGATGTCCCGAAAAGCGGCCATCATCCCTGCTGAAAGCCGCAGGGTAGCTCGTCGGAGTGGATGGCGGTTGGTGACAACGGCGTGGTCAAGCAAGGTGCCAGGCTGGGCATTCAGTTTGCGTTTGTTCAATGAGATGGGCGGCAGTTCCGCTATTGGACTGATAGCTTCGACGCTGAGTTCATGCAGCTCGACTCCTCCAGGTGCCTGGGGCTCACTGATAACCAGGCCTTCAACGGCAATAATACTTTCCACCCCTACGTTTTCTGGCAATAAAGCGGCTATCTCGTTCTCTGTTTCAGCCACAGCCTGGAGCATTCCCCAGCCATCACGAATAACCAGAAAGTTGATGCCACCCATGCGGCGCAATGAATGTAACCAGCCAGCAACGCGCACACGTTTTCCGACCCGCGTTGCGACTTCCGTAGTACGGATACGTTCCATGTGAAACTCCTTGAAATCTGTATTTATTGTGGCAGGCTTGCCAATATATGTGTGATGCAGCGGAAGGACACCTGGCAAACCTGCCTGTTGTATTACAGACTCCTGGTGCCTTCCTCCAGATCGTTATCGTCTCCGTCTTTATCCATCGCTCTTTCCTTTCATGGGCCTGGCTGGTGTGCTCACTTTTCTGTTGAGGTTGATAGAAAAAATAACAACAAAAAACCCTCATCCTATCAGGAGGACGAGGGCGCGTTTCTTCGCCTATCGTGGTACCACCACCATTTATCCCGCATAGCGAGACCTTAGTCGATTCTACCTCGCTCAAATTTATGTTGCTTGAGAACAGGTGTAAATCGATGCGCTATAACGGGCGCAGACCCGAAATCCAGCTACTACTTTAAGTTTCACTGGTTGGCTCGTGGGAGTCATTGGAATAAGGGCCAATGGCAATGCTCTCAGCCTGGACATTGCTCTCTGTCTATCAGCTTATCCTAACCAATCTGCCCCACTCACTGCCTTTATCTTTTTTGCTTCTTTTCAAACTATAACACTCAATGATAAATACTGTCAAGCTTACGATTAATCCTTCCAGGGCTATCTAATGTTTCTCTTTGGCGCCTGCGGAGCCGGGTTGGGAGGGTGGAGTGTGTGGAGTGGGCGGCCGCAGGCGCCCACTCCATACGCTCCACATCTGAAAGAATGTACATCGTATCGCTTGCCCGTGATCTCGCTACGATCTCTGGACGAACCGTAAAAAGCCCTGTTAGTCCTTTTCGGAAGCTTGAAATACACATCAATAGATATCATATATTTTGTTATAAAGTACTTTTTACATAACTATTGACATCATTAACTTGTTAATCATATATTAGCTCATGCATATACATAATTAATTATGAAGCCAGGGAGTATCTGACTATTATGAATTTTATATCTAAAAAAGCGGAGCCTGCGCCGTTTTGGCACTCCAAACGCTCCGGAATACTTGTCTCAGTTCTAGCTATCGTTACCTTCATTGTAGCCGCATTTTTCGCTAGCCAACCTGATCATGCTCCACGGGCCAATGCTAGCGCATCTCCTGCGCTGATTAGTGATCTGCCAGCCTTACAGGCTAATGCTGATCAACTGAAACATTCATCATCTCAGCGCATAAACGCTACCAGTGTGCAAAGAGTTTCTACGCAAAACACATCGTCTCCCACATATTTAAATCTTGGCTTGAGTAATGATAATAATGCTCTATCACGTGCTGAAGCTAATTTTGATGGTGGAGGCTACTCTTATTCGATGCAAGCTTTGGGAGCTTCTAAATTATGGGATGCTGAAGACTTTTATTTTGATGGTGTGCACTTCATCTGGCCTATTCATAATCAAGCTACCGATAATGTTGTGGCTGGTGGTCAGACGCTCACTATTACCCCGGTCGCTAATGCTAAAGTGCTTGGCTTTCTGGGTTCGGCTTCTGGTGGTGATGCCAGCGGTACTGCTACGCTCACATATAGTGATGGTACCCAACAGAAGTCTATTCTGGGCATGAGCGATTGGACCCTGGGTGGTGGCACAAGATCTCCTGATTTTGGTAATCAGATTGTTACTACCCAGTTATGGCGCAACAATCGAGCAGGTTCTCAGTCTGTTAAGACATATCTGTTCTATGCTAAAATCAATCTGCTGGCAGGAAAAACAATTGTCAGCATAACTTTGCCAACCACAACCGGCAATGCCCGGCTACATCTTTTTGACTGGGAAACACGCTCAGATTATGTGAACCCTTATAACAATGTGGGAATGAGCGATGATGGCTATCCCAATCCGGGTAATTTTGATGGCAGTGGCAATAGTTATACTGCTGATCAGGGACCCTGGTATCCGGGGCAATATAATAATGTAGTATTAAATGATTTTACCTTTTGGATGCCGGATGTGCTGGGTGGCGTTCCTGATAATTATGAAGCTCATGGACAAACAATTCCAATAAATCATAATGATCCAGCCGTGCGCCTTGGCTTTGTCGGGGCCGCTACCGGTGGCCCCTCTTATGGCACTGCCACTATTAACTATACCGATGGGACGCAACAACCCTTTACCCTGGGTTTTTCTGATTGGACCCTCAACGCTTTTACTCAGGCACCTTCTTTTAACAATCAGTACTTTTATAGCTATCTTTCTCGCAATACGCCCCGTGGCAAACAAAATGTTCCTACTTTCCTTTTCCTGGCCCAGGCTCCTCCTTTACTGGCCGGAAAAAATGTCGCAAGTGTGACTTTGCCTTCTTCTACCAACCAGGGCCATATCCATATCTTTTCGATTGCGACCACTAGCAACACTCAGCATTTAGATAATCTGGGTACTACCAGCGATAAGAATCCTCTCTTTGGTAACTTTGATGGTGGACATCATAGCTATTCGGTAGATGCTATGAAAGGTTATGAAATCAATTTGGCCCACTATTTTGCTGATGATCTCTATATGTCCCCCAGTAATGATAGTCTGCCAGATAATATGCTGGTTAATGGGCAAACCGTTCAAGTGAATGGCAGTGGTGCTAAACTTTCTTTCCTGGGCTCATCTACAGGCGGAGCTTCATCCGGTACTGGCACCATCCATTATACGGATGGAACTTCGCAGAATTTTACGCTGGGATTTACTGATTGGTGTGCAAGCGTCCCACAATTTAATAATCAGGTTATGGCCACCTTTCCTTATAGAAATTCGCCACAAGGTAAACAATGGATTGCCAATTCTGTTTTTAATGCCGATGTGCCACTGCAGCCAAATAAATATGTCTCCGATGTTGTCTTACCCCAGACTACAGGTGGTCAGATGCATATTTTTGCGCTGGGCGTTAGCCATGACTTTAATAATAATAATGGCATTAGTGATGATACTGCGACCTTTAAAGGCAATTTTGATGGTGCGGGGGCCAGCTATTCAGATCAGGCCTTGCAGGCGGTGGGTTGGAAGCCCGGTTTTACCTATGTGCACAATAATGTGAGCGTCCTTGTCCCTTATGCTACTGCTGGTTTGTTTGATAATACTCGAGCGATGGGACAGACAATCCCGGTAACTGCAGGCAGTAGTGGTACCACTCTGGCCTTCCTGGGATCAGCCCACGGAGGTGCCGCTGCTGGTAAGGCTACTATCACCTATACCGATGGGACGACCCAGGATTTCCAGCTGGGCTTTACGGATTGGTGTGCGAGTACGACCTCATTCAATAATACGGTTGCTGTGTTGACACATTATCGCAATAAACCAGGAGGCAAGCAAACCCTGAATACATCGATCTACTATACCGACGTAGCCCTTGATGCCAGCAAAGTCATTCAGAGTGTTACTTTGCCAGTGAATGATCATATTCATATCTTTGCTATTGGTACCAAATAGCTCATCTTTGAATACGTGCGCTGGCGCGCCCGAGCTTTTTTTCTTTGTGTGGTGCAAAAAGTGCGCGCGGCGCACTTTTTGCACCACACAATTTTTTTAGAATCTTGTGTGGACATAAAATTCTAAAATTCAGTTTCATAATGTTGTAGAAAATGTGTGAAAACACATTTTCTACAACATTATGAAATAAACTCGGGCGCGCCAGCGTACGTCTGCATGTGCGCACGGGAGTTACTAGATGGTGGTTGGCTCTTCTATGCCATCCGCCTCTGGTTCTGTATAGATAGACACTTTCTGGCTGAGTCTCAGGGCACGCCAGAAGAAGATCATTGTGGGCGTCAGAATGGCGCTGGTGGTGATAAGGGCAGCCCTCAGAGATGCTACTGTGCCGATATAGCCTACCGCTGGCCCGCCAGCAATCTGTCCGATGGCATCCACTTGACCAAACATAGATATGATGGTTGCACGCATGCGTGGGTGACTGTTCTGCGTAATCCATGTCATATAGAAGGGTGCGGCCGCGCTGCGACCAATGCTGGCGCACCAGAAGGCGATTAAGGCCAGGTAGAAGTTGCCACTGAGGGCAAAAACGATCAGGCTGACAATCAAGAGTATTTGAAAGCCGAACATGACCCGGATCATTTGTGTGTGCTGGTTGACTTGAATGCGCCGACGAACCAGCTCTGTGATGAGTAAGCAGAGGATGGCGGCTCCTGCGCTGATGATGCCAAACCAGATCAAGCGATCCAGGTGCCAGAGTGGAGGGAAGGTGAAGTTCTTGATGAAGTGGTCGGTCTGCAGGCGATCAAAACCTTCGCTAGCCATGGCTGAGAAGGCGGTGATGCATAAAATGGTCAACAACATTTTGCTTTGCGCCACGGCTTTTCCTCCATCTATCATCATTTTCCCCATCGTTTGCCAGGAGTTGTGCTCATTATTCCTGGCGGGTTGGAAGTTGCGCTCGGGCATCCAGATGAGTAAGCACACGACCAATAGAAAATGCAGGCTTGCACCCAGAATAATTGGCAGGTTAAGCCGGTAGGTGGCGAGCCAGATACCCAGCGGAATACTTAAAAGTGAGGCAAGCTGGCTAATCTGGCTACCGCGAATGAAGGCGTTGCCAACCCGATCTTCGCCTAGCTCATCTGCGCACCAGGCCTCTTCTGCTCCGCTGACAAAGGTGGCACCCCAGCCCCAGAGTACATGGGCGCTTAGCACTGCCAGGAAGCTCGGTATAAGCCCTTCGAATAAGAAGCCGGCCCCCATTAGTAAGTAGCCTAAGATGACCGCCAGGCGGCGGCTGTAGGTGTCCGCCAGTACTCCAGTAGGAATCTGGCAGATAAAGCAAGCGATCTCCATGGCTGTGCCTACCAGGACCAGTTGGAGCGGATTAAGTTTGACGACTTCGATCTGATAGACCATGTTGATGGTAAAAATGACGTTATTAGCGAATGAGCCCAGTCCTGCGATCAGTAGATACGTTGTGAACGCATTGAGCTTGCTATGCTGCGTAGAATGCATGCGGTGTCACTCCTTGAGCCACGGCTATAGATACGTGTTGTTAGAAGGAGGGAAGAGTGCACACCAGAGGACGTCATCTATGTACTGGCCATATCTGTGTATGGCTCAGCCATAGAGGATCTTGCAATCCATCTACATCATGTAAGAAGCTATGGATTGCTCTATATGGAGAAAGGTGATTAGTATAGTCGGCGCGCTAGTGAGAGCACTCAACCCCAGAAATGCTGCTGTTAACAAGAGCAGCGACTGCTGAGAAGATGGTTGGTGCTATTAACATTGGTACGGTCCCTTTCTGCTATACGGCTATATCTGTAGTGTTTAACTTTCCAGACAGTACCATAATATCTCGCAAAATACAAGTAGTGGTAGTTGTATCTCTGTTATTACTTTCTGGAGCTAAATTATGAAGCTAAATTAGAATGTATCTTACTCCCATAGCCACCGTATCCTTCGTGTATGAGCTTCCGCGCCTGCAGCGCTCGTACATAATTTCTTGTGTGGTACAAAAAGTGCGCCCTGCGCACTTTTTGTACCACACAAGAACAAAGATTCGGGCGCGCCAGCGCACGTCCGCATGGGAATGAAACGCTTCCCATGATGATGGAGACAAGACACTCTTATAAAAAAAGAGGAGATAGCCAGAGCTATCTCCTCATGCTATATGCTTTAGCGTGCTGGCTGTGGCTGCCCTTGTGGATAAGGAGTGCTATACACAACCTCTTTTGTTTGGCGCTCTTCATCCGTTGGTTTAGGGGCCTTCCCCGGAAGCTGGTCACGGTTACTATTTCTTCCCAGTTTACCTGTGACAAAGAGGAAGAAGATGACCATCAGCGCGGTCTCGATCGCATAAATGATCAGGATGGATGGTATCGGGTAGCTACCGATTGTGATGATACCTTTGTCGAAGTATGGTCCGATAGGGGCTGGCAGCAGTTGGAATACAAATGAGCCATTCCAGATGGCATGTTGCAATACCGCATAAGCGCCACAACCCAGGCCGATCAAGATACGACGACGTGGGAGAGATTTGGAGTGGGTCAGGTAGTACCAGCCAAGGGCGCTCATGCCTGCTCCAAAACTATGTAGCAGTCCAGCTGAACTACGTTGGATCGCGACATCAACCCAGTTGCTATAACCCATGCCGATGTAGCCAGAGGTCTCAACGAGGTCGAAGCCGATACCACAGGCCATGCCCAATAAAAAGGCTTCTGATGCGCTATTGATGCGCCCGATCATGGCGACAACTGCCAGCGGTTTGACACCTTCTTCAACAAATGGGGCAACCACCGCGACGACCAGGAATAGATAGATGATTGCTCGCATATCGTTGGGTATCGGCATGTTTGGATCATCTAGCTGAAAACTATTGACATGCAATCCTGCTTGAATCACGAGGCCCAGAACTAGCTCAAAGATCATCGCGAAGAGAATTGCGGAGGTTGCGCCACTAGTGATCGCCACTGCGATGCGCCGCCAGGTGGTTGACCAATGCTCATCTTTTTTATTGTGGACACGCCAGGCTCCTAACGTAAATATTGTCAGGGCTGGTAGTAAGCCAGCCAGGCCAATCATCAAGACAGTTAGCCAGGTGGTCTGTGCGACCTGCTGGTTGCCGCGAATCATCAGGCCGATGGCGATCATCACAATATAGAGTGCCAGGAAGATGACAAACCAGGGTAGTTTGAAAGTGCCAATTTTGATCGAAGGCACTTTGAATTCCCAGGATTTCTTGCGTAGCAGCGCTCGTATACTATGGTAGAGGCTAAATGTGCCTCCTCCCAGTCCAGCGATTGACAGGGCCGTAAACATGGTGATACTACCAAATATTTGTTCTGGCCTGGTGGTCTGGGCGGCAGAGCTATAAGGCATCAAGATTACTGTTATAAACAGGATAAAAGCACAGACGAGTCCGGTGCAAAACACGATGCCAGAGCAGATGGTTGCAATGATCGCAATTACAAATTGATAAGTGTCCCGTTTGGGTTTGGGGGCTGCCAGGTAAACGGGGGATAACCATAAGGATTGTAATAACCATTATATGGTTGGTAATATCCCTGTGGCGCATAGTTATAAGCTGGTTGGCCCATTGGATAGGGTGGAGCCCAGCCGTTGTTTCCAGCTGGCTGTCCCTGATATGGTGGATAACCATAGGCCGGGTAAGGACGTTGTGGCTGCGCTGGATATGGCTGCCCATAGCCGGGTTGCTGATTTTGTGGTGGATATGGCTGCCCATAGCCGGGTTGCTGATTTTGTGGTGGATAATATACTGTCCGCGCTGGCATTTGAGGTACATATGGTGGTTGTACTGGTTGCTGTGGTGCCCGCGGAGCCGCTTCCGGAAATTTTAATGGTCCTGAAACATGCTCACGATATTGTGGCTCCTCATAATGCTCAAGCTCATCTGCAGACAGGTTGGCCTTCAGCCGCGATTGCTGTCCATTATCCTTTTGTTTGGATATATTCATATCTGGAGAGGGCTTATTTTGTCTATTGGGGTCTGGTGCGGAACCCTTGTATTCGAAACCCACAATCTTATAACCTTTTCTGCTTTTTTAGTTGCATTCAATCAATGTATCAGTTAATGAATATACGAGCGTGGAAATGCTTAGGTTTCTACTCAGTATAACGAGTATTATGCTTAACTGTCAAAAGAGGGCGGAAATAGATAGAAATAAGCGTACAAAAGGGGTAGCAGGCTAATTTTTGCTCGCTACCCCTCTTGATCGCGCTTTTGTTTTCGCTACGCTAGCACCTTTGCTTCGATCATACCAGTCCCAAGTTCCTCTTCCAATTTGGCTCGTAGCTCTTCGGTATAGAACATGGTGTTATCCTGGGGGGTCAGACGCAATTCCCATTCTCCGTTGGCGACTAGAATTTCATAATGGTCTCGACCTGGCCGTTCACTCAGGTAGCGCTTGATGTTCTGCACCTTCATAATGTCGTTGGAGACCGAGATTTCATCGCTACCAGTGAGTTGCAGCTTGAGCCAGACCATATATTGCTTGCGATTCATCTCTTCTTCGACTGCTTTGAATGTGCTGACACTGTTGCAGAGGATGCAGGGTTCATCGCGTCTGACCTGGACTTCTCCTCGTACGATGACAACTGTATCTTCAACCCATTTTTCGGCGGTCTCTTCATATGTGCGTGGGAAGACGGTGACGCTGATGGTGCCAAACATGTCTTCTAACTGCACAATGCACATAGTATCGCCTTTTTTGGTGGTGATACGTCGTGCTTCCTTGATGGTTCCGCAAATGACAACTTTTTGTTTGTCGAGCTCTTCTGTGATATCGGCGGTGGTGTGAGATGCCTTGTCCTTGATCAGGTCACTGATATAAGACAGAGGGTGCTTGGAGATGTAGATACCAACCAGCTCTTTTTCCCAGGCCAGCAATTGTTTGCGCGAGACCTCCTCGGCATTCTGGTTCAGGGCAAAACTGAGTGCGCTGCTGATCTCTTCCATGTCTCCGAACAGGCTCATCATGCCGCGCTCTTTTGCTGAACGCTCGCTTTTTCCAAATTGCATGGCGCGTTCAACCGAAGCCAGCATCTGGTGGCGTTTGTTCTCACCTTCGACTGAGTCAAGGGCGCCCGCTTTAATCAGGGTCTCTATCGCACCTTTGCCAACCGCCCGGGGATCAACACGTGTGCAGAAGTCGGCCAGGGATTTAAAGGGGCCACCCTCGTTGCGGGTACGGACGATTTCGTTGATTGGTCCGTCACCAATGCCTTTGATGGCCAGTAGACCAAAGCGTACGCCGTCGTTTTCAATGGTGAAGCCTCGTTCGGAGCGATTGACGTCTGGACCATAGACTTCGACGTCCATGCGCTTACATTCCGCTACGGCGTTGGATATTTTGTTGGCATCGGCGGCTTCAGCGGTCATGGTGGCGGCCATAAATTCGGCCGTGTAGTTGGCTTTGAGATAGGCCGTATAGAAGGCAACCACGGCGTAACTGGCAGCGTGGGCTTTGTTAAAGCCATAGCCACCGAACGGCAGGATCAAGGTAAAGAGCTGCTCGGCCACTTCCGGAGCCACATCGTTTTTGATACAGCCCTGGATAAAGTCGCTCTTGTAGCCCTCAACTTCGTGCATAATCTTTTTACTGAGGGCCTTACGGAACTTGTTTACTTTTCCCCAGGAGAAGCCAGCCAGGTTTACAGCGATCAGCAACACCTGGTCCTGGTAAACGATAACGCCGTATGATTCCGCCAGCCATTGTTCTAACCGGGGATCAAGATAGGTGATCTTTTTGCGGCCGTGTTTAGCGTCTACAAAGTCTGGAATACTATCCATTGGACCTGGTCGGTAGAGGGCCACCATGGCGGTGACATCTTCGATACAGGTTGGTCCAAGCATTTTGATATACTCGCGCATCTTCGCGCCTTCTAACTGGAAGACACCGGTCGTTTCTCCCGCCGCCAGCAGGTCAAAGGCTTTTTTGCGCTTGGCATTTTGTTCTTCATTCCCCTCGATCTCATCCAGGGGCAGCTTTTCCAGGTTGATGTCCTCGCCGCGTGCCTCTTTGATGAACTTGAGGGCGTTATCGATGATAGTCAGGTTGGAGAGACCCAGGATGTCATATTTAATCAACCCCAGTTCTTCCAGGTGAGCGTGCTCATATTGCGTTGAGTAGCGACCCTCACGAATCTGCAATGGCACAAAGTTATGGAGGGCTTCGTTGGCGACCAGGACGCCAGCGGCGTGGACCCCGGTTCCGCGCACCGAGCCTTCTAGCTCTAAGGCCAGGTCGAGCAATTCTTTGGCATCCGGATCCTGGTCGCGTAGATCACTGAGCTCTTTAACAGAATCTAATGAGCCTTGCAGGGTAACCTTTGGACCGGTTGGGATCATGCGAGCAATGCGGTCTCCCATGGTCTGCTTTTCCAGCACGCGGGCTACGTCGCGTACCGCACCTTTGGCCGCCATCGTCATAAATGTGGCCATCTGGGCGACGCATTCGTGTCCATATTTTTCTGCCAGGTAATTGATGACTTCTTCACGGCGATCATCCGGGAAGTCCATGTCTATATCAGGCATATCGTCGCGCTCTGGATTGAGGAAGCGTTCGAAGAGCAATTGGTAGCGCAATGGATCGACATTGGTGATACCCAATGAGTAGGCAACCACGCTTCCAGCGGCCGATCCCCTGGCGAGACAGCGAATGCCATGATCGCGTGCCCAGCCGACGTAGTCTGCCACCACCAGGAAGTAAGGCACGAACCCTTTTTGGATAATGATGCTGAGCTCATAGTCTAATTGTCGTTTGATCGGCTCGGTCATCTCTCCATAACGGTAGGCAATACCTTGCTCACAGAGAGCATAGAGATATTCTTCAGGCGTACGATACTGGGATGGAATATCTACCGCTGGCAATTGCGCTTTGTAGGCGAATGGATCGACTTCACATCGTTCCGCCAGGCGTACAGTGTTGAGCAACGCATCGCCCAATTCAGGAAAGAGTTGCAGCATCTGGTCTGGACTGCGCAGGAAGAATTCATCGCTCTCAAATTTGAAGCGCTTGGGGTTGTTGATGCTGTTCTGGGTCTGTACACAGAGGAGAATCTCATGGGCACGTGAATCCGCATGGGCGACGTAGTGCAGATCATTGGTGGCCAGTAGTGGCATCTGCAATTCTTTAGCCATCTGATAGAGATGCTGATTGACACTCGATTGCTCGGGATAACCATCGTGATCCTGGATCTCTAAATAGAAGTTGTTGGGTCCCAGGGTGTTACGAAACCAGCGGGCGGTATTATAGGCTTCGTCAATCTTTCCTTCGATCAGTAGTTGTGGAATTTCGCCACCCAGACATGAAGAGGTGGCGATGATACCTTCTCCATATTGTTCGAGCAGGTTTTTATCGATACGGGCCCGGTTGGCATGCATGCCATCGGTATTGGCCAGTGTCATGAGTTTCATCAGATTTCGATAGCCGGTATTGCTTTCAGCTAGCAGGAGCAGGTGATAATAGCGCTTGTCCCCTTGCTTGAACTTTGGCTTCTCTTTGTGGTCGGGAACAAGATAGCTTTCCACACCCAGGATAGGGTGAACCCCTCCCTTGCGGCACTCTTTATAGAACTCCAGAGCACCATACATCGCACCATGGTCGGTAATGGCCAGGTGATTCATGCCCAGATCTTTAGATTGTTTTACTAGCTTCTTAATGCGGCTGAAGCCATCCAGCAGCGAATATTCTGTATGAACATGTAAATGCGCAAAGTCCGCCCCCATTAATATATCCTCCGTCCAAAAAAACTCAAAAAATAGCCAGGAAATATATTGTTTCTGTGAATATGCCTTGAATACGTTAGCTTTATAAGTATGCCTTACAATTGGGGTGAATGGCAATATTCAGTTCGAACACTTGTTTTTGTCCTAGCCTTTTTGGCGTTACCCTCTATCTTATGCTCTCCTCACTGCCATTGTATCGAGCCTCCGAAACATCATCTTGCTCTCTTCCTCGCTGATTGCTCATATGTGTTATCTTGCTTCTCTATTACTCGCTTGTACTAGGAAATGGGTAATGGTTCGAGAGGCAAGATAGATACATTTCTAGATTTCTCTGGTAAGATGAAATGTGAATATAGGTACAGGGTGTTTCAGAGGATATAGCAGCTATATCAGAATGTGCAATCCTGTATATCGGGAGGTTGTATGTGGATGTGTGGGTTATGTGGGCTGGATAGAGCGCGAGCCCTTCAGATTTCTGTTAGAGCTCTCTATCTGACCTATTCAGGATATTCACGTTGTAGTGGATTAATGGGTGTTGAGGATACACATGACTGATCAGATTTCATTTTTGATTATCGGGAATGGCATTGCGGGTATTACCGCAGCCGAGACATTACGTCTGGAGGCTCCCCGGGCAACAATTGGCGTGATTTCTGAGGATACGCATCCTGTGTATTTTCGACCCGCTCTAAAAGATTATCTGGCCGGGCGTGTGTCTGAAGAGAAATTATGGGCCCGTCCGGCCCAGTATTATCAGTCTCAGCAAATTCACTTTTTGTCTGAGAAGGTGACACGTATCCAGCCAGCTCAGCATACGGTTTCACTACAGAGTGGCGCCCAGGTAAAATATGAGAAATTGTTGCTGGCCAGCGGGGCTCGACCGGCCCGGCTGCGTTGCCCTGGTAGTGATCTACCCGGAGTGTTTACTCTACGTAGTGTAGAAGATTACCAGGCTGTACTTGAGCGCCTGCCTTCGGCTCGCCGCGTCGTTGTGTCTGGCAGTGGTACATTGGCCCTGGAAACGGTGGAGACGTTGCGCCACCGTGGCCTTCAAGTTACACACTTGATTCGTAAGCATTTGCTCTGGTCGGAGGTGCTGGACGCTACGGCGTCTGATCTGGTCTTACAGGAGGAGACGCGAGCCGGGGTCGATGTACAGCTAGAGACTGAGATTACTGAAATCATTGGTTCTCGCGGCCAGGTTGCGGCGGTTATGACCAGTGCGGGCGAGCGTATAAACTGCGATCTGGTCCTGGTGGCGATCGGGGTTGAACCAAATAGTGATTATGCGCGGGCTAGCGGTCTACGTTGCCAGCGTGGCTTGCTGGTAGATGAATATATGCGTACCAGCGCCGAAGATATATACGCCGCCGGAGATGTCGTCGAAACGATTATTCCTGGTGCCCAGAAGGCACGTGTAATCGGTCAGTGGTATCCAGCCATTCAACAGGCTCGGGCAGCGGCCTATAGTATGTTAAATATTCTGGATACTAGCCGGCCTTTTCACTCGGACACCTTTTACAATGCTACGTTTCTCTATGGCTTACCCTTTGCATCCGTGGGTTTAACGAATGTGAAGGGTTATCGAGAACTGGTTGCTGAGCCTCAACCACGTTCCTATCGTAAGGTCTTGCTCTGCGATGGCGTCCCTGTTGGCATGCTGTCCCTGGGAGATCGCAAGC
Source organism: Dictyobacter kobayashii (assembly GCF_003967555.1). GTDB lineage: Bacteria > Chloroflexota > Ktedonobacteria > Ktedonobacterales > Ktedonobacteraceae > Dictyobacter > Dictyobacter kobayashii. Next base: position 2,878,922 of record NZ_BIFS01000001.1, on the reverse strand, counting down.
ATACACTGGCTTTTAAACGCGCAATCGACCATAAGGTTAATCTGGCAGCTGTAGCTTCTTCCTTGATGAAAGAGGATTTTGATCTGGCGGCCTATCTGGATAGCTTGAAGGTTCCTCCTCTGCAGCTAGGAGTGCAGCGTACTGGTGACACTGTTATTCGAGAGGCGGTTGCCGTATCTGGTAATGCGCATGGTTTGCAATCGGGGGAGAATCCTATGTTACATGAACTGTCATCGTCTCAACATACAGAGGCACTGCTAGTGCATGTGGCCGATCCGCATGTGCCATTGCATATTGCTGAAACTTCACTGGACCGTGAAACGCTGGTGACGATTGGACGCCAGCCAGGCGTAGATCTGGTTGTGAATGAAGGTTCAATCTCGCGCCGCCATGCACAGATCTCTTATCAAGACGGACACTATGTAGTTGTCGATCTGAAGAGCTTAAATGGCACCTTTCTAAACGAGCAGCGCCTCACCGCCGAGCAACCTTATCCTTTGAAGATCAATGATGTATTGCGCTTTGGCAATACCGTAACATTTTGTTTCCTGCTGCGGCCGCTGGATTTTGATAGCCTTGCGCCTGCACGTCAGAAACTCGCAGGGCCACCGGTTACAGCTAAACGGCCAGCGCAAAAGCTGGATGAGAATCTGCTGCCCGTCGGAGCAGCCCAGCCATTACCTTCTGCCATCGTTAATGCCTTAAAGGTAACGCCCGCGTTGATTATCCTCCCAGCTAATGCCAAGGGGGGCAAAAAACAGTCACCGCGTGTACAGCTCTTACAAAATAATACAAAATCCGTCACCCTTGGCCGTGAAACGGGTAACGACATAGAATTGAGCGATCTCGTCGCGTCACGTCGCCATGCCGAAGTCTTTGCCACAGCCGAAGGTTTCTACATACGCGACCTTGGCAGTAGCAACGGCGTCATCGTCAACCAGAGCCCGATCGACCGGCCTTACCGACTCTCACACGGCGACCACATACTACTTGGAAGCACCATCATTTTCTTCGTTGACCTGCAATCTGGACAAGAAAAAACCTCTAAATTGCACTCAATGAACGTCATGCCGCCAGTACAGCGCAACACAGGCACCAATGGGAAAGGATCGACTTTTGCCAAACCCCCTGCATCAGGGACGGAGACCCAGGCCCGAATACCGGCCGCACCTCCAGCACGCTCAAAGCAAACAGCGCAGCCCCCTCTTCCCATCGTCATCTGCCCAAACTGTGGAGTTGTCAACATGCCCATCGCCCGCTTCTGCGCAGGCTGCAGCTCCCTCCTACACGCCTCCTAAGTAAAACGGAGACGCAAGGAGCGGTCAGTCCCTTGACTGGAGCCCGGGATGCAGGCCAACCTGCAATAAAAGTACGCCCTTCCCTGATAAAGCGGGGATGCAAGGAGCCACGAGCCCCTTGACTGGTGCCTGGAACAAAAACAGGCCCTTCCCTGATAAAGCGGGGATGCAAGGGGCGGCCAGCCCCTTGACTGGGGTCTGGGGGCTGTGCCCCCAGCCACTCCCCTTTCCGGTGCCGCCTGACGGCGGCACCGGAAAAACAAAAAACTATTGTACCCACCTTTTTGAAAAAGAAGGAAAAAAACAAGAAAAGGTATCATGCAAATACAAACAACCCAAAAAATATTCAAAGTCGGCCTGACACATCGCACAGACATGCAACCACTAACAGCCGAAACAATCAACTTTGAAATAGACATGTGTATTGGGTGTGATCGTTGTATGCGTGCATGTCCAGTCCCTTTATCCAGCCAGGTCAGCATCGCCGACCTCAACCGCGCCACCATCTCGGAACAGATCGCCCCCGTAGTCGCAAAATTTACTGACGAGTGCGTCATGTGCGGCTCATGCGTACCAGTCTGCCCGGTTGACAACCATCGCGATCTCCTGATGCTCTCGCTTAAACAGCGCCTGGGAGTACCCTGGGATGGCCAGGTCGATTTATCTAAAGCGATGCGCCACCTGCCTGGTGGCTGGAGCGTATCCCTGGTGTTGCACTGCCTGCGCGAACAGGCCCTATTCCGGAATGAGCGACTGGTGCCAGATAATTATCTCCTGCACTTTGTGGCTACCTCTGAAATCGAGGTTCTGACCGCTGGCCAGGAACTACTGCATGAAGGCGACTTCGGGCGCGATATCTTTTTTATCCTGGATGGTCAATGTGAGATCTTCTCACAGGGGACTGACCAGAAGTCTTTGCCGCTGGCCATTTTGCGGCGCGGTGAATATATTGGTGAGCAGGGCATGCTGACCGGCCAGCCACGCAATGTGACGGTGCGAGCGGCCCAGGATCGGACCGTGGTACTAAAGGTGCCAGAACAGGTTATGCAGCGCTTGATGGAAGTTGTCCCGACCGTCCAGGATTTCTTTGTGCAATTAAGCACGTCGCGGGCCGTTGAGGATATGCTTTCTCGCCTGGACCTGTTCGAGGGTATTTCGGCGGAGGATATGCGTACCCTGGCGAACCAGGCTACTATCCGACGTTTTGAGCGGGATGGGCAACTTTTCAGTGAAGAGCGCAAAGGGCAGCCTGTCCGTGAGAGCTTTCATTTGCTATTGGATGGTTTTGTAAAGGTAGCCCGTAAAACCGGACGCGAGCAGCAGCCAGAACGGATCATTGCCTATCGTCAGCGTGGCGATTATTTTGTGGGTGGCCTGGATATGCTGGGCGATCAACGGGCGGTGACCGTAACCGCGATTAACCGTGTGGCTGTAGCGGAGATTAGTCGTCAGCAATTGAAGGCACTATTGACGCGCTATCCAGCGTTTAAAGAGCGTATCCAGGAACGCGTCAGATTGTATCAGGAAGCGAATACGGCCGCCCATAGTGCTGTGTTTGAGCCCTTTGATCGGGCCCAATTAGAGCAGGCTTTAACCAATACTATTTCAGATGCCGAAGCCCGGGCCGGTTTGCATGCCCTGGTGAATGACGGGGTTGTTGAAGGCACAGAGGTGCTGGTCATTGATCTGGATAAATGCATCCACTGCAATGAATGTGAAGAGGCCTGCGAGCGCCGTCACGGCCAGTCCCGCATGAATCGCGAGGGCATGGTCATCGGCAATATGAGCATTGTAACGGCCTGTCGGCAGTGCCAGGACCCTGTATGTATGCTGTGTAGCCGGGCTGGCATCGCACGCAAACCAAGCGGTGAGGTCTATATCACTGAGAGCTGTATCGGCTGTGGTATCTGTGCTGAACGCTGCCCATACGATAATATTTCTATTGTTTCGCTAACCGATGATATGGAAGCGGACCAGCTACCCAGCTGGCAGCGTTTCAGCCGTTTCTTCAGCAAAGGTTTTGGCAAAGAGCGGGGCCGGCAAATGTTACCCATGGCCCAGACCGCTCCTGAGCCTGGTCCATTACAAACTTTTGCCTCCGATGGATTGGAGAACTTGCGCAAGAAGATCGCTATCAAGTGTGATCTTTGTGCTGGCTATAATAATCAGGCATGCGTACAGGCCTGCCCGACGGGCGCGGCCATTCGGGTGAATCCTGTCAACTTCTTTGGCTCGACCGAAGATATTTTGAGCCGCAAAGCCAGGTAGGCTGGCGGCTGCTCTGTGATCCGCGCTTGAGCGGCGTTTCCGAGTTATATAAACAGGTAAGAAAGGAAAATGTATGTCGGTGACTTCAAAACAACCACAGGTCTCTCAACCTCGCGGCTGGCGACGTTTATGGAAGTCTCCTTCCTCTCAGGCGCGCTGGTTCTGGTTTGTAATCAGTGGTTTGCTCTATGCTGCGCTTCTTGCCTGGTATTACTATGCATTCAAGACCCAGGATGATCCAGAGCCTTTTGCTGACCCACTACGGCTCTTTGGCATCATTGCCTATGTTCTGGTACTCATTACTGCTAGCTATTCGTTACGCCGACGCTTTATGCGTGGTTTGCCCGGCAAGGTCCAGAACTGGCTATGGATGCATACCTGGTTGGGTATTATCACTATCCTGATTGCCTTCCTGCATGAGAATTACGCACGTATCACTCACGACTATTGCCGCAATTTAAGTTGTTTAACGGAAACCTACTGGGCCACCGGCGCGCTTTTCGCGTTGATTTTTCTGGTTATCAGTGGTATTTCTGGTCGTTTGCTAGATGTATGGCAGACCAGGGTAATTGCTCGTGAGGCTAGCTCAAATGGCGTGGGCATCGAGCGTTCAATTGAAGAACAATTGCGCAAGTTAAACTACACGGTTGGACGCTATAGTGCTGGCAAATCTGATGAGTTTAAGCGTGCTTGTGCTGAAGCGCTGGAATCGCAGGGTCGCACTATTTATCCTGATACGGATTTAGCTATTCATGAGCGGGCCGATTGGCAACGTGTTCAGCCTACTCTCTTGGAGCATGCGCGCCTGGAGCGCTCGCTTAACCGACAAAAACGAGCCAGGCGTGTCATTCAGGCCTGGCGTACTTTGCATATCTTCCTGGCATGCCTGGCTCTAATCATAATTTCCTATCATAGTATCATGGAATTGCTGACAAACGTACTGCATATAATAGCTTACCCCCAATGAAATATTGGATTAGATTGGTAATGGAAAGAAGAACGCCATCGTATGCTCATGAATTCGCAAGCTGCTGTGGTAAAATCTCGTGTAGGGTGTGTGTGACTGAGAGATAGTAACTATCTCCCAGTTCATCGTAAAGTAGTGTCTGGTTAAAGGAAAAGTATTATGCTGTGCCCGGGTTGTCAGGCGCCAATCGAGGCGGATGCCGTCTTTTGTGGTCATTGTGGTTCGCCACTTCCTCCTGTTCATTTACGGAATTTAGGAGATGAAGAACCCTCTCAGGTGCAGTCTGTAGAGCAATGGTCGGGCAGTAACGCGGATGAGGTGTCTGGGGAGCGTATCCAGCAACAGCCGTTTGCCGCTCCAGCCTATCCTTTGACTCCCGCACCTGTCAGTAAAGTTGCTGGTTCAACTCCTTCACCATCACCTACCCCAGTGGTGTTCGCTGGAGCCCCGCGCTCCATCGTCCCAGCCGACAGGCTGGATCACCATCAACAGCTCGTAACCTTGCTTTTATGGCGGTCATTCTAGCTATTTTAGGTGTGGGTATTGCAGCTGGAGTCTTTGCACTCTGGCAAAATAAACACATTCCTGCTCGCCCGCTACCAGCCTCCAGTCATGTACTTGTACCTACAATAAGCGGCGTCGCCACTTTTCATGATACCTCTAATACTCAGGTCGGTGTCAATCGTATCCTGCTGAATGTACAAGGCCTGCAGCCAGCGGCCAGTACTGCCCACTATGAAGCCTGGTTGGTTGATGAGAATGAAGCGCATATTCAACCATTGGGTACCTTGCTCAAGGCCAGGGATGGCAGCTATGCAGTGGATTTTAGCCAGCAGAATGGAAATATTCTGGCTCTGGGTAATACGTTACAGGTGACATTGGAAACAACGCAGGCGACACTTCCAACCGGACAGGTGTTGCTCAGTGCCCATTTTCCGCCCCTGGCAGGCATGCATATCAATCATTTGTTGTTGTCTTATCCTTATACTCCTGCTAAGACACCTTTGTTGCCCGGGCTGCTGGCTCAGATTCGTCAGCTCAATAGTCAATCACAACAATTGCGTACCACCAATAATAAGACTGCGATCCAATGTCTGGCTCAAAACATGCTGGTCTTGTTGGATGGACAGTCGTCAGTCAAACCGGTGGTCAAGTCTCACACGTGTGCTTCTAATCATGTTCCTCAAGTATCAGTTGATTATGGTTTGCTCGGCCCCAATAATAATGGCTATGTCAGTACTGTCGGTGCTCATGCATCGCTGGCTGCGACCCAGGTGGATACCACAGATAATATTAGAAAATATGCGCAGCAAGTTATCTTTGCAAGCGAAAATCTCTCGAGCTGGCTCTCAACACTGCATCAGGATGCGCAGCAATTACAGGCTCATCCCGATGATCATGGCAAGGTGTTGGAGATCACCAGCCTGGCCGACCATGCCTTGAACGGTGTGGATAGCAACGATAATGGCAGCATTGATCCTGTCCGTGGCGAGGCAGGTGCCATCCAGGCATACCTTTATGGACAGTCCATGGCAACCCTTAATTTGACCAGTACCAAATAATACCTTTTCCACGATCTTCTCTTTGTCCTGGCGATCCGATTATGTTCTCTAGAGTGCCTGAATTTAACAGCGGCAAAACTGTAAAACTGCAAAACTGCTGCTAAATTTAGTTGAGTAACGTGTAAACATTGTAGATACTATACCGCTCTTAGTCACCACACCAAAAAGTGGAGATATTACTAGGGGGAAATGCCAGGCATGGGGACACCCAGCATTTTAGTAATACCTCCTATCAATAGTGTACGCTGAAATAGGTGGTTTTGGTGCGAAAATTTACGATAATTGAGAAGTGCGTAGGAAGAACCCGGGCTACTGTCCATTGCTGCCAGTAGCTCTTTACTGGGAGTGGCATTGTGGAACATGATGATATTTCGATGCGCAATACACTGAATGAATTGACTGGAGCAGAGTGGCTCTATTTTACAAAAAGTATTATCACAACCGCTTATCCCTCCGAATATGGACATCAGTTACGCAAGGCGCATGGTGCCAATAAGCCTCCTCAATTGATGTGTCAGTTGATTGAGTTTTTTACCAAGCCAGGTGGTAAGGTGCTGGATCCCTTTGCGGGCGTAGGGGGAACACTTATCGGGGCTTCTATCTGCCGGAAAGCGCGCCAGGCTCTAGGCATTGAGATCAATCAGAAATGGGTAGATATTTATCAGCGCATTCTGGCTGAGAGCCAGGGTGCGCTTTTACCACAAACTCTTATCCATGGAGATTGTTTGAAGGTCATGACGACGCTTGAGCCCTCTTCCTTTGATTTTATTGCCACCGATCCTCCCTATAATATTCACCTCGAGAAGACGATGGTCAATGGTCGCTATGCCGCTAACTATTCCAATCGACGTACTGACTACGATATGCGCTCGACCGATCCCGCGGACCTGGCCAATCTCGCTAGCTATGAGGATTATCTAGATACGATGGAGCAGGTCTTTGCCCGCTGCTATACCTTGCTTAAGGCGCAGAAATATATGGCGGTAATTGTGCGCAATGCTTATCAGCACGGCGAATATATGTTTACACATGTGGATCTAGCACGCCGGGCCAGGTTACATGGTTTTATCCCCAAGGGCGAGATTATCTGGTATCAGGCCGGTACACGTTTACGTCCTTATGGTTATCCCTTCGCTTATATTCCGAATATCGCCCATCAATATATCGTTGTTTTACAAAAACCTAAACCATTGGTCGTGTAATGCCTTCTTTCTCTCCCCATTGTATTGGTAGGCGCGCTATAATAGATGAAAAATATTGATGATATGTTTACCTCCTGCCTCAGAGAAGAGGAGCAAATTTATGCCATACAAACGGAAGCAAGACGATCAACACAATGATGGTAGCTACCCATCCAAACACATTTCTCGGGACGATACATTTGTTGGTTCGCAGATGGATGACGAAATGCTGAGCGAGCAGAACCAACATGCCACTACGCTGGCCCCCAGCCTTGAACATGGTGAGCGATACCATGCCGCTGGTAAACGTGATGTTGAGCTTTACATCCGAACTTATAACACCTTGCTGCGTAGCTCCGGTGAGATTAATCTAAAGGCCTTGATACAGGCGCATTATAATATCGACTCAAGCCTTCATCCCGATGCACGTAAGCCTTATCCAGATATGTCGGCTTTTATCTATAGTGTCTTGCGTTTGCCTGATGCGATTAGTCAGTGTGAGTTAGTACTGCTAGGCCAGTCAGAAGAGGTTTTTCTTCAACAGGGTTTTCACGTTAATAAATGGCAGGCCGTCACAGCTTCTGCACGGCGCCGTAAGTGGTTCTATAATGGCAAGAGAACATTGGCCGTTTATGTCGCCAGTGTCAGTGATACAGATGACATCGTTCCCGTCCTGGTAGCTTTCCAGATTGAATGGAATAAGATGTATTATCTGTTGAATGAAGATCCCACAACCATGCAGCTTTTGGAGACCGAGGTAGATCCCGGTTCACCTGTGTTCTCCGAGATTAGCAAGGTGTTGCGCCAGCGTCTACATATTGCGGTGGATGATTGGCAGCGGCTACAGGTCATCTGGGGCGAGCATCTGTGGGAGAAACTGCATGATATTGGTATGCAGAAGAAGAACTTTAATCTGCGTATGCTCGGTGGTTCACATGTCGGATATGTGAAGGCCACCCGTAAGTGGTGGGCTCCGGTCAGAAACCTGTTGGATACTCTCGGGCTGCCTGATCGCCCGGTCTACTTTGTCTCCAGCAATACCCATAGCATGATCAATCTGCTCTCTGGTTTTTCGTTGCGCAATGAGAAGGCTTTGATCGATTTCGCTCGCAGTGGCGCTGATCCTTACCTGGCTGAAGAATGTCGGAAGATCCAGGAGGGAACGGTACCAGGAAACTGGCAGAATTTCCTCTACTTCGCGACCCGCGAGTGGATCAATACTGCGGCTGGCCAGGAGGCTGCTCGTACACGCGCGCAGGAAGCCCAGGATCGCGGCATCTGGCACGTTGGAGCTCGCCACGGGCTGGAAATTGATGCCCAGGTCTTTGAGCTCTCCAAGCTTATCCCGGCAGATATCGATCCACGTAGCCGTATGTCTGGCCTGGATATACTCAAAAAGAGTGACGCGGTTATTCTCAATATCGATTATCCGTTAGGTATGGCGGCCTATCGTATGATGCGCGAGATTATGGAAAACCTTTCGCAAATCTGCGGCATCTATGTATTAGGTAAGGCTGCGACCCTCAATGGCAGCATTGGTGATGTGATGATCTCCAATGTTATTATGGATGAGCACAGTCAGAATACCTACTGGTTTGATAATATGTTCCGTGCCAATGAAGTACAGCATATTTGATTTATGGCTCTGTACTTGATAACCAGAAAGCTGTATCGGCCAAGGGCACTTACCTGCAGAATCGTCAGTACCTCGATTTCTATTACCAGTCTAACTATACCGTTGTCGAGATGGAGGGTGGCCCCTATCTGAATGCGATCTATGAGGACCAGTATCTGACACGCTATCCCATGAATGATAATATCAATCTGCTTAGCCTGCCATATGATCTGGGTATCCTGCACTATGCTTCGGATACTCCCTATACACGTGGTAAGAACCTCGGCGCGGGGAGCCTCTCCTACTTCGGTATGGACTCTACCTATGCCAGTACGGTTGCCATCGCGCGTCGCATTTTTGCTAATGAGATCGCGGCTATTCAACGACGCCTGACGCACCCGCTGGATGAAACCATCACCCCTCTTCCAGACGAAGGTATACCGGCCACCAACAACCACGGAAAAAAGACCAAAGTCATTCAATAAAATAGTTTTTGTAGTGCATAAATTGAGCAGAGAGCGTGTTTAATTCGTATTGCTCTTCCCCTCTCTGCTCATATATTTTCATACCCCTCAGTGTTCAAAAAAGTTGTTATGATATATTGCCGAAAAGGTGCGATGCACCTTTTCGGCAATATATCATAACAACTGATCGGGCGCGTTAGCGCACGTATACAAAGGATTGTATACTAGCTTATTAAAAACGTGTATAAGGAGTTTGGATGATCCGCGCACTTTTATTGGATATTGATGGTGTCCTTGCTAACGGCGAAGCGTTTTATAAACAGCTGGAACACGACTATGGCATCTCCCCACTGTTACTGCCCCTTTTTTTCAAGAAAAATTTTTAGCGTGCCTGGTCGGATCAGCTGATATAAAAATAGAGATCGCTACATATTTACAGCAATGGGGTTGGAGCCGATCAGTGGACGCCTTTTTGGATTATTGGTTTACCAGTGAACATGTTATAGATGCTCCGCTGGTAGCTTTTATCCAGCAGCTACGCCAGCAAGGTGTACCTTGTTACCTTGCAACCCAGCAGGAGAAATATCGCACAGCTTATATTCTGGAACAGATGGGGTTTGTGCGTGAATTTGATGGTATGTTTTCCTCAGCCTATCTGGGCACCTTAAAAAAGGATGTAGCTTTTTTCCAACAAATCCTGGCGGCCCTGCCGGATCTTGCTCCTGCTGAGGTATTATTCTGGGACGATACGCCGCTGAATGTGGCGGTGGCCAGGCAGGCAGGTATCCAGGCTGAGGTGTATACTGATTTTGCGCACTTCCAGCAGACATTACTCAACTATGAGCTTTCCCTGAATCACTAACTCCATCGTTTGGAGATCTGATATATCAGCGCCAGATCAGGGTATCTTCATTGCCAGGGACGCGCTCACTACCCTCTACTGGCGTCTGTCTCCATGCACAACGTACTTCCTGTTGTGCTATCAACTCCTGCATGCATTGATCATATTCTTGCTGGGTAAATTGTCCGAATTCGCTGAGGATGAGTTGCTGGCGCAGGTCGGGCCAGCGACGGATACGCAGGGTGATCCCTTGCTGCAATATCTGTTTGTATAGTTGTTGAATCCCTTCATGCAGGCGTTTTTGCTCTTGCTGGGCAAACCATTCTTCGCTAAGTACGCCTTGATAGCTTTGTTGATAGGTGTGGCGACGATAACGACAGAGGGCATCGTTCATAATCATTAAGCTGTCTGAGCGCCTGGTGGCATACAGAAGCGTGTAAGGGATGGGCGCGATGCTGGCCGGCCCAATTTGGATAGGGAGTTCAATGGCCTGGGGTGACCATTGAAAGTGCCTGCGCATTGAAGTAATCAGCAATCTGGCAAAGCCTCGCGTGGCAGCCTCCCCTGTGGTTGGAAGGGTTTTCCAGCGGTCACTGCGCAGCAGTGCGGTCAGGGCGCTGGATTGTGCTGTATTTGTAGCCGCCGCTTGTAAATGCTGCTCTATCTGTTTATGGGCTAGCAGGAGGAATAATTCAGTCGGCACGGTCCTTTTATATAGGACAGCCAGATCATCATAGCTGAACGTGACCGCTGCCAGTGGATCTAGTAGAAAGATCGCTGGAGACTGTTCGATCTCTGTAAGCACATTAGCCGCAGCATCCAACCAGCTGGTAGTGAGGATACTGCTTTCTCTGGAAAAGCTACTGTTGCTATCAGTCTTTTTGTTATCTCGCGTATGGCGTACACTGCTTCCCGCGCTGAATAGCAAGGTATGCAAAGCGATGGGTCGACTCTCCTGTGCCAGCGCTTGCGCCAGCGTGGCGCCTGGTTGTAGCGCCGACGGTAGCGCCGGTCCTGCGTTTTTTTGTTTTCTCTTACCATTGGCGGATGCAGGGGCTGGGCTGGCACTCTCCAATGGAGCACGCAGGCTTTTCGGCGTATACCCTCCCAACGCATCTACCCAGTAGCAGTGGCGAAAGATACGGCTGGCCCCCAGGGAGCGACAGTAGGCGGCCCCAAAATCCTCTAAAAGCCAGTTTCGCAACAACGACAAAATGGCGCGATCGCTAAGGCGGCGTGTACTGCGTGTTGCGGGTAGCTGGCCGTTTTCGATTGCGCCTGTTGGAATTTGATCGTGTTCGTCTTTGTTCATCCATAGGTTCATCTTGTGCGTATTTTACCACAAAGATAGCTATCATTTCGCCTGCACTCAAAGGTAAGCCTGCCGTAGATTATGCTAACTCAGCTAAAAACTGCGGCCTGATCCAGGGCTTTTTCATGTTCCTCTTGGGCGCCTGCGGCGCCGGGTTGGGAGTGAGGAGTGTGTTTGGTGGACGGCCGCAGCCGTCCACCAAACACACTCCTCACAGGAAAGAATGGACATCGTATCGCTTGCTTGTGATCTCCCTGCGCTCTCTGGGCGAGCAGTAAAAGCCCTGGGCCTGATCTGAGTAGCTTGACAAAATCCAGTACATATGTTAAATTATTAACTAACAAAATAAAAGTAACTATTATTGAGATAGTTCGAAGATAGAATTTGTTGCAAGCAGTGTGGAGCATCGCTCCATAGGAGAAGTGATATGGAAAACCATGTTTTGGGTATTCACCATGTGACGGCTATCACAGATGAGCCGCAGCGCAACGTCGATTTTTATGCGGGCTTGCTGGGTCTACGTTTTGTCAAAAAGACGGTTAACTTTGATGCGCCGGATACTTACCATTTTTATTATGGCGATGATCTTGGTCGTCCTGGTACGATTTTAACCTTCTTTTCGTGGCCGGGTTATCCCAAAGGACGTCGAGGAGCAGGGCAGGTGTCAGCAATCTCTTTCTCTATCCCTGAGTCTGCGCTGACCTACTGGCAGGATCGCCTATCCCGTAATGGGGTGACGGTTGAGGGTCCCACTCCTCGCTTTGATGATCAGGTGTTGCGCTTCAGTGATCCTGATGGATTGCAGTTGGAGTTAGTCGCCCATCGTGGAGCGGATCATGGTTCTGCCTGGACAGAAGGTCCGGTTCCGGCCGAGTATGCGACACGTGGTTTCCATAGCGTGACCCTCTCGGTAGCGTATGCTGAGGCAACTTCTACCGTTCTGACCCAGGTTCTGGGCTTTCATGAGGTGGCGCAGTTGGGCAATCGCCGACGTTATGCGGTGGGCGATTCTGGTATGGCGACCCTGGTGGATGTGCTGGCAGTGCCCAATGAGCGCCGTGGAGCGGAGGCGGTTGGTTCGGTACACCACGTGGCCTGGCGCACAGCGACCGATGAGTATCAGGTGGCCTGGCGGCAGAAAATTACTGAGGCTGGTTTAAACGTAACCCCGATTCTAGATCGCAATTACTTCCATTCGATCTACTTCCGCGAGCCAGGGGTGTGTTGTTTGAGATAGCTACCGATCAGCCAGGTTTCCCTGTTGATGAGGCCCGGCCGAGTTGGGTACCCATTTGAAGTTGCCAGAATGGTTGGAGCCACGGCGGGCTGAGCTGGAGCAAGCACTACCAGCCATTACACTTCCAACTAATGAGCAGAGTAGGTAGATAATAATGTCCACAAATGAACCTGTTACATCACGATCTTTGACTCAGTTCGTACATCGTTTTATTCCGGCTGAGGCTCAGGAAGGCTCTCAAAAGCAGGCCCCGACCCTGTTATTATTGCATGGTACCGGTGGGAACGAGGACGATTTGTTGAGTCTGGGAGGTATGCTGTTTCCTGGAGCGGCTTTGCTGAGTCCACGTGGGAACGTATCAGAAAATGGCATGCCACGTTTCTTCCGTCGCCTGGCTGAAGGAGTTTTCGACGTCGCAGATCTGCATAAACGGACCCAGGAGTTAGCCGACTTTGTAAGTGCCGCTGCGGAGACCTATCATTTTGATGCGTCTAATGTGGTTGCGGTTGGCTATTCAAATGGTGCTAATATTGCCGCCAGCCTGCTCTTATCGAAACCAGGCATACTGCGTGGGGCGATCCTATTGCGCCCGATGGTGCCGTTTATACCGGATCAATTGGCGGATCTCTCCGCAGCCTCGGTCTTCGTAAGTGCTGGACGCATGGACCCGATAGTGCCAACTGCTCAGACCGAGCAATTGATACAGCTGCTTAAGCAATCCGGGGCCAGCGTTGCCACCCATTGGATTAATGGTGGTCATGGCATCAGCCATGAAGATGTTCGTGAAGCTCGCCTCTGGCTCAACACCATCTATTCTTAAATCTGACACTATAAGTGATATGGTCCGCATCTCTTTAGAGAGGATGCGGACCATATCACTTATTTTTGCAGATTCCACACTTTCGCATGGCTGAAGATGACGCTGGTAGGTGTGTTTGTGGTAGCATCTATCCCCGTATCGTTGCCACCCGTAGCCATGACACCAATATCACCAGTATCGTATGGAGTACCGATCTGGTCTGTGACGGTACTGACTTTTTCTTTATTGACATACAGCGTGATCGAGTTGCCATCGGCGACCACGGCTAATGTGTTTGTCATATTGAGCCCCTGCTTGAATGTGGTCAGGGGAGGCTTCCCGAGTTTGTAGCCGTCCATTGGATTGGCACAGCCAACCCCTCCTATACATTTTTGCAAGCTGTAGTTGCCACTGCCGTAGATTTCAAAGAAGTAATATCCTTTGGTGTCGTTATTGCCCCGGAAAACAATACCTGCTCCACTAAAACTTTGCCCGATATTAGTAATAGTCATATCGACCTGGTAGGCAAAATTACTGTAGGTCTGTTTATTCTGAAAACAGACCGTCGGTTCAAGCGCGGGTGCATTTACTGTATAGCTTTGACCTTTGAAAGTGCATTGGCCGGCTGTGATGTTGGTAGAATCCGCTCCCTCTTGCCAACCATTGCGATTGTCAGTGAGAGGATCATCTAATATCAATGTACTGGTATTGTCTGTAACATAGGGATCAGCTCTCTCAGCTTTTACCTGCGCGGTCTGGGTAGCGCGCGCATTCTCTCTCGCTATGGTGGTGGTTGCCGTAGCCTGAGATGAGACACTGGTAGCAGTAGCATTGGTCTGTTCCAGAGCCACCTGCTGGGCTGTGTTATTGTTGGCAAGTACGGCGATGCCAATCGTGCTGGCAATGATGATGACGAGGACGACCGCAAGCACCAGAATAGTTCTGGGGCGCAGCAGACTCATTATCCCGGCTGGCTGCTCGCTCTTTTTTTCTACATTAAATGCAAACTTTGCCTCTATCTCCTGGTTTCGGAGATTAGCGGTCTTTAAAGAATTGAGCGTATTCAGTGGTTGGCTTATCCGTGCTGGTTGCTCCAATGATGTGCGCGTGATAGGTGGCGTGGCTGCCCCTGCAAAACTTGTATTGCTGGCCTGGTTACTTGATTCCTGTTTTTTTTCAGCGGCATTGGCGTTGTCAACCGATGCCTGTTGCATGGCTGCCTGTAATACAGGACTTCCCTGGGAAATGGGACGTGCGCCAGTTGGTAGTTTAGGCAGAGATGCTGGCGTCATATTGGTTGGCGTGGGTTGCCCCGCGGTGAACGAGGGGAGGTTGCCTTGCGAAAACTGATTATCTTGATGGGTACGTGGTGAGGCCTGCCCTGGATAGGCTGAAACTGACGCTTGTGGCAGCTGGCCTCGCGGTGAGCGCTCGATCGGAAATAAAGGTAAATTGTTTTGAGAGCGCGCCCCCTGTGGTAACTGGCGCGCTGATTGCTCGTCTGGAAAGAAATATTTGTTTTGTTGCGCGGCCTGACCAGGAGTCGATAGGCGTGCTGATTGTTGTTCAGTGGGGAAGATAGGCATGTTCTGCTGGGAAACCTGACCTGGCTGACCTTGCCCTGGATAAGAAGGCAGATTCATTTGCGAGACGGGCATTGACGCCTGTGATCGCATGTCTGAAGGTGTGTTGGCGAGCCTTTCGCTATGCTTAGTGCTTGTAAGGGGTGGCATATTAGCGAAAGATGTTGAGGTAGTGGTTGGGTGCAGCCGTTCAGGTTGCGATATAGCTGCCGGAGCCTGCCCTAGTCCGGTTTGATGCTGGATTCCTGTTTCTGCATGTCCCTGAGCTGGTTTCTCCACTGGCCTCTGTGTGCCTTGATCTTGCATGTATCGATGTATCATCAGAGACGCTCTCATTACTGGCTGGCTGCGGTACGAGATCAAATGAAAATTGCTTGCTTGCCAGACAAGCATCTTCAAGGGCCAGTGAAAACTCACGCACATTGGGAAAACGCTTTTGTGGATCCTTTTCAAGTGCGCGGAGCACAACTTTTTCGATCTCAAGTGGTGTCTGGGGTGCTTTATCCCGAATTGGTGGTGGGGGAGTGAGCACCTGTTGACTGGCGATTTCAAAAAACGAACCCTGGAAAGGGCAACTGCCAGTTAACCACTCATATGCAATCATGCCAAGTGCATATTGGTCACTGGCTGGACGAGGTTTACCTTGTAACTGCTCTGGCGACATATAAGCGGCGGTTCCGGCTGTCTCTGTTGGTGAGCGCGAAGTTGAGTTATAGGATATCAAGGCCAGGCCGAAATCTCCTAATAATACCTCATCATTATGCCCGAGAAGCATATTTTCAGGTTTGACATCCCGGTGGATGAGCTTTTTATCGTGCCCATATTGTAGTGCTGCCGCGGTCTGTTTCATATATGGGACCAGGGGAGCCGCCGGTAATGGTTTGCCCTGGAGAAAGCGTTGACGAAACGTCCCATGTGGCGCATAGTCCATGACCAGAAATGGGGTATTATCCTGAACGCCGAAATCCAGGACACGGATGATGTAAGGATGGACCAGATGGGCAATGGTGCGTGCCTCGTTGAGGAAGTCTTGTATGTTATTTTCTCCCAGGCGTACCTGGAGAACTTTAATAGCTGCTTGTGTGCGTAGATGAATATGTTCCCCTAGATAGACATCGGCAAAGCCGCCCTGTCCTACCAGGCGCAGTATTTTATAATTTCCTAATTGCCGGCCAATGCGGTCTTCCATATTATCTCCTTCGGCACGTGTGCGCGTAGTTGTCGTCTCATCCTAGTCTAAAAACGAATATATAGCAATGGAGTAGTCCTTTCCGGTTGTGTCCAGTACGTAAGGGCTATCGTCCCCTATAAGCTCAGAATATTTGCCTTCCAGAAAGTTGATGCGCAATTTTAATCCATATGTATCGTTATACTGATGATCAAAGATTTTTATGCTAAAGTAGAGTTGACAGTATTCATCTTCTTCCGTACACTTCATGTATAGGGGCGTATGCCTTTTAGCGTGAGTTAAGGGGGCAGCAATCTTTGAATAAAACCCATTGTCCACATTGCGATACACCGTTGCCTGATAAAACATCTGCGTATTGTGCTCTTTGTGGTGAGGCTTTTTTCTCCGCCACAGAGGTTGCCGATGCTCACGATATTACCGAGGTTGTTGTGCGACCTGGCACTACGCCTGTGTTACGTGCTGCCCACGCCAACGCATCCGCTGAGCTTGTAGATACGCCGGATCCCACTGAAAAACGCTCTCGCACTTACCGTTCGACTGTTTCGGTAGCCACCTCGACCCGTGATGCTGATGAGGCACCTAAACGCCATTTGACGTGGCAAAAAGTGGTGGAAACGCCAAGCCGTCCTATGGCGGTATATCCTCCGCGCCCACCTTTGCCACCACAATCCTTACCTGTATTGCGCCACCTTCCTTATAGCTGGTTTGCACTTCCACGCACACTATTCAGACCCAGGTCTATCTTTTGGATTTGCCTGGTGCTGATCGTGCTTGTGGTTGGTAGTGGAACGCTTGGTATGGTAGAGGCATTTAAACATAATTCATCCGCAAGCAACCATCCCTCTGGTCCAATGCTGCAGGTGGCCCCCGCTATTGCTGAGGCCGGCGCTATCCTATCTATTTCTGGTAGTGGACTGTCCCCTCTAACTCAGATTGGACTTTTTCGCGATGCCGCCATTCCTGTTTATGACACCAATAACCTTTCTATTCTTAATTCTGACACTAATGGTATAGTCAACGATACCGTAATTATTGGGTCAGATTGGGGTGGGGGTCCACATACTATTATATTAGAGGATGCGCATACTCATCATTATATTTCTACACCTATTCAGGTTATTGGAGATATTGGCCCATTGCGCCCGGCTCATTTACATATTTCTGAGAATCAGCTGGATTTTGGGGCCGGCGATCAGGCTACCAATACCCTGAAAAAGATCTCACTCTCCAATAGTGGTGCAGGCCAGATTGCCTGGCAGGCGACTACGACGCAGCCCTGGTTGATGCTGAGCCCACAGAGTGGTATATTGTCCGCTAATGCACCTCCAACTGATGTCATGGTGGCTGTCAATCGTGCTGATTTGCAGGCCGGTGATTATGCCGCCCAGGTAAATTTTTCATCTAGCGCGGGCGATAGTAGACTGCCTATTAAGATGCAAGTGCTACCTTTGCAGGCGGGACACGAGCCGGTGTTGCAATTGACCCCTGCTGTGTTGTCATTTACTGGCGCTGATGGTGGTTCTAATCCTGATCCACAGGTCATTACGGTGAGCAATCCAGGTGCCTTGCCTTTGAGCTGGAAAGCAACCACAGATGCTTCCTGGCTGAGCGTCTCTGCTAATAATACAGTGGTGGACCCCACTGGTAGCTCAACGGCCCAGGTTAAAGTGAATACCAGTTCGTTGTTGCCTGGTACCTATAGTGCACATGTGACCTTTGCGAGCACAGGTAAGGCCTCTGTACTCCATAGCCCTCAAAGTGTTTATGTGAGCGTCACTATTACACCTAACTGTAGCCTGCAGATATCGCCTGGAATGCTAGATATGACCACTATCTATCAGCAGTCTACGAACATCTCGAAGTCTATTACCTTAAATCAAACTCAGAGCTGCTCTGAACCTGTTTCATGGAGCGCTCAAAGTAATACCCCATGGTTGTCGGTCAGTCAGGCACATGGGGTGACACCAGCGGCTCCGGTGGTGGTCGCGAATACGAGTAGCCTGAACCCTGGTAGTTATACTGGCTCGATTACTTTTACTTCTGGTCATGGCACCCAGGTCTTGCTGGTAAGTCTGTCTGTGAATAAGCCAGACCGGCCTGCCTTGAATCTAGGCTTGTCGACCCTCTCCTTTAGTGCCAGTGCCCAGGGCAGTAGCCCTCCTGCTCAGATGCTTAGCTTGAAGAACAGCGGAGGCGCGCCTCTTTCATGGTCTGCCTCGGCGATCTCACTGGCTGGTGGTGCCTGGCTGTCTTTGAATCAGAGTTCCGGTCAGTTAAATGCGCATCAGTCAACGATCTTAAGCGTGCGGGCAGCGTTATTGAACACACTGACGCCGAATACTTATACAGGTCTTATTCGTGTCTTTGCGCGCGATGCCGCGGGTAATTTACTGTCACAGAATCCTCAGGTTATCCCGGTCAATCTGGTGGTGAGTCCAGCCTGCTCTTTACAGGTTTCAAGTCAACCATTGACCTTCTATGGTTTAGCCGGCCAGGCAAATACAAGCGGCGCAAACGCTGTTAAGTCGGCTAACGTTGTGAGCATGACTACCAGTAGTTCTTGTAAGAGTAGCTTAAATTGGAGTGCCGGGGTTTCTACTACCGATGGTGGTAACTGGCTCCACGCTACCCCACGCAATGGCTCTCTCGCGCCCAATAAGTCGGCTACGACGCAGGTTAGCGTTACCCTGGCTGGTTTGAAGGCTGGTCCATATTCAGGTCAGCTGACACTAACCGCGACCGATAGTAGTAAGAAAGTTGTAAGCACACAGAGTATAGACGTTTACCTGACAGTACAACCACCCTGCACATTGCAGGCTCCCTCGCTCTCCAGCCTGGATTTTTCGGCTCTGGGTAGTGCGGAGCCTGCCGCCCAATCTTTCACGATTGGCGTGGTTGGTACCTGTAGTAGTGGAGCAGTAAAAATCATTCCTACTGGTGTAACCGCGAGTTCACCAAGCTGGCTGACTGTTTCACCTGCGAATGCCGTGCTCAAAAGCGGCCAGAGCGCAACATTTACGGTGACCCCTCATACCGCTGGCCTGGCTAAAGGTAGCCAGTATTCTGGCTCTATTTCCCTTGTCGCGCTGGATAACGGCATTGCGATTGTGGGAAGTTCGCAATCTCTTCCTGTTTCATTGAGCCTGGCAGGCACTCCTAAGCTAGTGGCGGGCCCGGGATCGTTGAATCTGAGTGTCTCTCCTGGTAAGGCCACGCAGTTGATTACCATCAACAATGCTGGCGATGCACCATTAGATTGGACTGCATCACTGCAGATGGGAGCGGCCTCGTATTTCTCATTATCGACTTCGGGAGGAAAACAGCTTGCCGCAGGTTCTACCACTAATGTTAATCTGATTATGGATACGACTACTGCTCCTCCGGGTACCTATGTACCAAATGTCGTCATCAATGCTACTAATAGTCTCACCGGGGGCAATGTTGGCACCGTGACGATACCAGTGACAGTTGTGGTGGTTGTCCCACCTGCCATGAGTGTCGATACGACCAATCTGTCTTTTAGCACTGTCGCTGGTAGTAATCCTGCCGATCAGTCTGTAACTATCAGCAATAGCGGTGGTGGGACCTTGAATTGGACGGCGTCGGCTCCTGATCAACCCTGGTTGACCCTGGGTTCGACTTCTGGCCTGGCTAATGCTAGCACTACTTCAACGCTAGTATTCAAAGTGAATGTCAGTGGTCTGGCAGGCCAGCCTCAGCCCTATACTGCTTCTACCACACTGACTCCTTCGGTCGGGGCTCCTATCACCATTACGGTGAATTTAGCGGTGGCGGCTGTGACTCCTACTGCGGACCCTACACAGCCAGCTACCCCGCCTCCCCAGGCACAGGTTACTCCGACGGCGCAGGTGAAGATAACACCCACGCCTGTTTCGAGTCCAGTCGCTGGCACAACTTCTACAGCAGTAACGCAGGTGCCTGTTGTGGCCACCACGCATCCTGTTGCGAGCCCGACCGTTAAGGGTACCGCTACGCCCCATTCCAAACCAGTATCCAAATAGTACAGTAACCGCACACCCCTGGTTATGTTTGTAACTTGATCAATCTGATAGCAGTTGTTATTCTATGTTGCCGAGTATGCTCTCAGGTACCGGATAGCCAGCCAATTCTTTGGCCCTGGCAACTTCGCCGCTATCATGGACCCAATCTTCCTTGCCGTTTTCGTCCAACTTGATAGGTGTCTCCATCAGAATCGCGCTATGCTGTAGCCGTGGATCTTGTAAGAATGTTTTGAGGCCGGCCTGGCCGATAATGCCTTCGCCGAGCCGTGCATGTACATCGCGGTGGCTGCCCAGCGCTTTCTCAGTATCATTCAGATGAATAACTTGCAGTCTTTCTAAGCCGAATGTAGCAGCGCAATTTTGCAGGACCAGCAGTGCCGCTTCAGGTGTGGAGATATCATGGCCCGCTCCCCATAGGTGGGCGGTATCCAGACAAATTCCCAGGCGCTGTCTATAATGTGGTAACTGATTAAGTACTAGAGCGAGATGATCAAAACTGTGGCCCAGGGCGTTGCCCGCCCCTACGTCATTCTCAAGCAGCAGCATAACTTCTTCTGGCGTTTCAGGTAGAATGCGTTCAATGGCCTGTACGATGCGTGCCAGACCCGCTTCTACACCTGCCCCACGATGGCTACCCGTGTGGAAGACAACGTAACGTGCCCCTAATAACGCCCCGCGCTTTAAAGTCCAGCTCAAGAGTGTAATAGATTTTTCCCAGACAACATCATCCGAGGTGCCTAAATTGATCAGGTATGGAGCATGAAGCACCACTGGATCCAGATGGCAGGCGCGGGCCGCTTCAGCAAAGGCGCTACAAATTTTAGGATCATCGGCAGGTGGCCGCCAGGCTGTTGGATTGCTGGCAAAAATTTGAATAGCCTCGCAACCAATCTGTTGGGCTGTCTGGGCAGCTTTTACCATTTTTGAGTTAGTGGGCATATGGCGACCAATACGCATAGCTCGTTGTTCCTTATTCTTTGATTTTATTAAGGTGTCTCAGGCAATGTGCCAGCATCTTGAATGGCTGACTGCTCTTCGGCTGGCCTGGATATAGTGACGCCAGGTAATTCTTCTAATGTTGTCAACCCGAATTGTTGTAGAAATTCTGCCGTAGTCGCAAAGAGCGCGGGCCGCCCAACGGTTGGTGCTCGCCCAACTTCTGCAACCAACCCATGTTGCAATAAACTCATCAATGCGCGATCACTATTGACGCCTCGGATCGCTTCAATATGGCTCCTGGTTAATGGTTGGCGATAGGCTACCACTGAGAGCGTTTCTAAGGCTGCTGAGGTTAGCCTGGCAGTCATAGGTAGACCAAGTAGTGCTGCCACGTAGCGTGCGTTCTCAGGGGCCGTTACAAGCTGAATCTGCTCACCCAACAATTGTAGACGTATCCCGCGCTTTTGTTGGCCCAGATCTTGTGCTAGCACCTCAAGAGCATCAGTCAACTGCTGCTCATTAACCATGAGCAGCTTACGTAGCTCACCCCGCTCTAACGGACGTCCGGCCACAAAAAGCAAGCTCTCAATCGCACTAGCATGCTGGCGAGGTACCTGTCCCTCTTCATTCTGATCATCCACTATATTCTGTTCCATTGTAGAGAAAAGTATACCATGACAGACAAGCTTCCCGTTCACCACTCACATCAGCATATCCATTGTCTCCACCGCCATCAGGTGGCAGGAGTAATGGATATGCTATAACTTCTATAGTGTAATTGTGTAATGTGTAAGCTGAAGCAAGTGAAAGTGGGTTACTTATGGTATCGCGTCCATCTTCACAAGAAGAGATCTTTACTAGTTATGGATGGTACGAAAAAAATAATCTGCTCTATCGTATAACCTCTGACCGTTGCGATTATATTGAGTCACGTATCGAGCGCGTTTTTGGCCGCCATGCTCTGGCACAACAAGAAATTTTAGAGGTAGGGTGTGGTGGCGGCTTGATTTGCCGTGAATTGGCACGCCGTGGAGCAGTCATGACCGGCTTAGACCCTACTAAAGGAGCGTTAGATGATGCCAGGCGCTATATACAGCAGGCGCGCCTGGGGCACAATGTATCATTTGATCAGGGCTACGCAGAGTCCTTACCATATGCTGATGGTAGTTTTTCGGTCATCGTATGCCTGGATGTGCTGGAGCATGTGAGCGATTTAAAAACAACTCTCCATGAAATCGCTCGCGTGCTGGCTCCTGGCGGTATTTTTATCTTTGATACTATTAATCGGACCTTGCTGGCCCAACTGGTCTTGATCCGGATTGGTGAGCGCTTCTTCCAGAAACAAGGCCTGGTACCGGGATTACATAATTATCATGCCTTTATCAAGCCAGCTGAGCTTCAGCCTCTTATCCACCAGGAAAACCTACAGGTTCAGGAACTGACTGGTTTTATGCCAAAGCTTATTGAGGGACGCCTGGCCCTTGCCCCGGGTTGGTTTAAGGGCGTTTCGTATATAGGTTATGCCACAAAAGGGAGATAGGAACGGCTATACTCTGTTACTATTATTCTGACCAGAACTTCTGGTCTTCCCTGGACATTGTGCTGCGTGCGATAGCTTCGGCAAAGCTCTGTTTCTGCGGTCCTTGCTGAGCCTGGCTTGCCGCTTCACGGGTCTGGCGGCGATTGAGTGTGATGGCAGGCTGGCTCCCACCGAGCGAGTCGCTAAATTGCTCAATGCTGACCTGGAAGAATTGGGCCAGTCGCTCTAGCTGGCGCTGGCTCAAACTGACCAGTTCAATGGCGCCATTTTCAAATTTATTCCAGACGTCAACGCTGAGTCGTAACCCTTTAGCGGCCTCCACTTTACTCAGGTTACGGCTTTTGCGTAACTCGGTCAGGGTCGCGAAGGCGCTTTGAGCTTCAAACACACGCTCAAGGGCGCTGGCCAGAGCACGCCTGGTAACAGGCAACAGACTTGCTTCTTGATCGATACTCTCGGCTCCGCCAATGGCTTGATAGCCAGCGATAAAGTCAATCAACTCGTCCTGCTGGGCAGGATGATCCTGGAGTATACGTAGTTGTGCCTGGGTATCACCGGCTTCTTTCGCGGCGATCCATGCCATCTTGAGTTGTCTTAATTCGGGAGTGTTCATTTGAGTACTCCTTTCCGTTCCCTTTTGCTTGGTATAATGATTATTGCTGCATTGCTGATGTATACGGATTATGTTGTTCTTTTATCACACATTCACGTAGATAGCTGCGTGCACGTTCATAGCGCAGGCGTACCGTGCGCTCCGTCTTCTTACATAGTTCCGCGATATCATCCCACTTGAGCCCCTCGATGGCCCGCAGGGTCATAATCTTGCGGTCGAGTGGATCGCGCAGGTAGGTTAAAATACGCTGGCTTTCATCCTCGGCATGCATCTCTTCATACTGGTCGCGTGGATCCGCAACATCCGATGCGGGCTGATTCTCGTCATCCGCGTTGGCTGGTCGCAGCGTTTCCACCAGTGATCGTGGTACATGCTGTGGTCGTCCACTTGGACGACCCTCGGCGTCGCGTCGATAGCCCAGCCCTTCTTGACGTAGGACACGGTTAAATTCATCGACACAGAGACAGCGTAGATAGTGAATAAAATTTTGTGTGATAAATATTTCAGCGGGATCTTGCGCCTCGCGTAACAGGTGCTCACCCATGTTCGCAATCGCTTCTTCCCGTAATTCTGGCCGATGGCGCAACCCCTGCGTATGGCGTTGGAAAGCTGGCGCACTGCGTAGCAGCAACACCTCGCAGAGAAAGCGCACCCCGGCTTCATTGCCCGCAGTCTTTTGTGCGCGAATGTTTACAACAAGTTCACTTTCGCCAATCTCATAGCGTCCCTCTGCGGTCCGACGGCGTAAGCGCTCATTAAGTGCAGGATCACTTAGATCGATCATTCAGTCCCCCAAAAGTTTTACTACGGTGGTTCGCTTTTGTGGCTCCTACCAACTCTATTCTTCTACTCTCGCCAAAAGCGGAAATTTTCTTCGCTGTACCTCCTTTAGGATAACAGAATTTTTTGAGAGTGGAAAGCATGAGGGTAGCTCTATGCTAGAGGCGCGTCAGCTTCTTTGCCCATTGTGATACGAACGTATATGTATATTGATACTTTTGCTTCTTCCGGTCGAGGCCGCTTTGATCTACCATTTGTATAGCTTATCAAAGAGATAGCGAGAGAGCCTGCATTTTTCATAACAGTTGACGTTCGCATGGGTAGCATAATGCAAATTAGCAATGCTATCCGCCCCTTCTTTGCAATAAGCATGCGGAAGCGGTAGGAGAGAGGAGCGATGGAGCGTGCTTGAGGTCTTACCAAAAATCGCGAAACTCCAGGCATCATATGTGCTGGGGAAGCCATTGGCGCTGCCGATGAGCCTGACAATCAGCGTTAGCTACCGCTGTAATTCGCGTTGCAAAACCTGTAATGTCTGGCAACGTCCTAACGATGATTTTACGCTTGAGGAATATAATCAAACTTTTGCTTCGCTAGGTCGAGCGGCGTACTGGTTTACGTTTAGCGGCGGCGAGCCTACTTTGCGCAGAGATCTGCCAGCGATCGTGGCCGCAGCCTACCGCCATTGCCAGCCAGGCATTATCAATATCCCGACCAATGGTATTCAAGACAAAATTATTCCCGCTCGTATCGAACAGGTCTTGCAAGCGGCTCCAACTTCAGAGGTCATCGTCAATCTTTCACTGGATGGTATTGGTGAGAAACACGATCAGATTCGTGGTGTCAAAGGCAATTTTGAGCGGGCTATGCGTACTTATGCTGGCTTGAAAGCTCTCAAGTCTCGCTATAAAAATTTTACCCTGGGTGTGCATACCGTTATCTCAAACTTTAATATTGATGATTTTGAGCATATCTATCAATATGTTAAGCAAGAATTGCGACCAGATTCGTTCATCAGTGAGATTGCTGAGGAGCGGGTTGAGTTAGATACTGTGGGTACGGGTATCACTCCTGCGCTTGGTTCATACCAGCCCGCCATTGAACATTTACAGCAAGGATTGCGCCAATCTAATCAGGCCGGCGTCTCGCGTATCACACAGGCATTTCGCGATCGCTATTATGATCTGGTAAAACGTACGCTGGCGGAGCAGCGCCAGGTTATCCCTTGCCTGGCTGGTGTAGCGTCGGCACAGATCGCGCCTAATGGGGATGTCTGGACCTGTTGTATCCGCGCCGAATCCATGGGTAATCTACGGGACTTCGATTATGATTTTGGCGCTACCTGGCGTACCGCTAAAGCGGATGCCTTGCGCCGCAGTATCAAAGCCGGCGAGTGCCATTGTCCGCTGGCGAATGCCGCCTATACCAATATGCTGTGCCATCCGCCGACCCTGGCCAGCGTTGCCCTCGAAGTAGGACAGAATACCCTGGCCAGCGCGACAAGAAAACGTCTCACGCCTCCCGGCCGCATGCTACCCGTAGTTTCTATTGATAAAAAGCTCAGCTGAATAATTGCTGGGTCTGAAGGGTGGCGAAAGGCTGCTACAGCTACTACTCACCACACTTCAAAGCTTAAGCAAGTGTTACTGGCGCGAGGCTGCAGCTTAAGAACGCATGCTATTTAAAATGCTATTAGCTACTTAAATAGTGTCAAACAGACTGCTTACCGACTCACCATTATGATTGCGGCGAATCGTTTCTGCAATCAATGGGGCCAGCGATAGCACTGTCATGTTGGATAGACGCTTCTCTTCTGGTATCGGCACGGTATTGGTAGTTACAATCTCTTCGATATCTGGCTGGCTTTTGAGGCGCTCAATGGCTTTACCGGTAAAGAGACCATGGGTGCAGGCTACAAATATTCTTCCTACGCCGCGCTTGCGTACATGTTGTAGGATTTCTACGATTGTACCGCCATTAGCGATTTCGTCATCGATGATGATGATATCTTTTCCGCTGACATCGCCAACGATGCTATCAATGATGACCTTGTCATCGCTGATCCTTTTCTTGCTACCTGCTGCGACTGGCATGTTGAGGAGCCGTGAGAAGTAGGTGGCCGATTTTGCATTACCGAGGTCAGGGGAGACGACGATGCCATTGGTCAGATTATAGGAGCGGAAGTGTTGGGCAAGCACATTGAGAGCGTTCAAGTGGTCGGTGGGGACGCTAAAGAAGCCATGGACCTGTGGTGCATGCAGGGCAACTGTGATAACACGATTGGCTCCCGCGGTCTGGAGTAAGTCTGCAACCAGACGGCCCGCAATCGAGATGCGCGGGGCATCTTTTTTGTCTGATCGTGCGTATGCATAGTATGGAATGACCGCTGTCAGACGTGCTGCCGAAGCGCCACGGGCCGCATCCAACATAAACAGCAGCTCCATCAGATTTTCCTGCACCGGGGTTACCAGCGGCTGTATCAGGTAGACATCACTCTCACGGCAGTTCTCATTCATTTGAACATAGAGGCAGTCATTGCTGAAATGTTGAATGTGGGTCGGTGAGAGCTGAAGGCCCAGATATGTACTTATTTCCCAGGCTAGTTCCTGATGAGCGCTGCCACTGAAAATAGTAATGTCACGCATAAAATTTATCCTTATACTCCTACTTGAAGGTATACCATTTAATCAGGTAGGCCGCTCTGCAGGCGGCGCGCTGATTGTCTTTGCACTATCATGATGAGGCCAGTAGGGCACAAAACAAGGGAAGAAAAGGGGTCCTTCTCTTCTCAATTTATATCGGTGAAGTCTCATTTGCTATTGTGACACTTGTGTTATTGTAGCGTCAAGAAGAGGTGCCGCAAAGTCCTCTTATCCTTGAGGCAAGGTTTTTAATATTCCTCTTTGGCGCCAGCGGTGCCGGGTGTGGAGTGTGGTGGGCGGCCGCGGCCGCCCACCACACTCCACACCTGAAAGAAGGTCCATCGTATCGCTTACTCGTGGTGTTGTTATATGCAAGCTATAACAGCAACATGGCATCCCCAAAGCTAAAGAAGCGATAACGCTCTTTAATGGCTTCCTGGTAGGCCTGTTCCATCAGCTCTTTCCCCATGAAGGCGCTCACCAGCAACAATAAGGTTGAGCGCGGCAGATGGAAGTTAGTGATCATGGCGTCTACGGCTTGAAAACGGGTCCCTGGCGTGATAAAGAGGCGTGTGCTCCCCTTGTAAGGGGCGATCTCCCCGTTATGGAAACTGGCGACGCTTTCAAGCACCCGGACTGAAGTGGTACCAACCGCTATAACACGTCCACCAGCTTTTTTGGTCTCGTTGATTAATTCTGCTGTAGGTGAATCTAGCTCGATCTCTTCACTGTGCATTTTGTGTTCGCTGACGTTTTCGTGCTCAACTGGTCGGAAAGTATCCAAACCAACGTGGAGCGTAACGAAACCGGTGCGTACACCCTGCTGGCGTAAGCGCTCCAACAGCTCTGGTGTAAAATGCAGGCCCGCCGTTGGTGCGGCGGCCGATCCCTGGATGCGCGCATAGACGGTCTGGTAGCGCTCTTGATCTTCCAGGGTTTCGTGAATATAAGGGGGTAAAGGCATGCGACCAATTTCATCGATCCGCTGCCGTACGCTGAGCACCTGATAAGGATCAGCGCTGCCACTGCTACCGGCTTCCTGTTCGGGAGTCCAAAAATGCACGATGCGTCCGCCAGCCTCGGTACGCTGCTGTATCTCACCAATCAGGCGCGGAGCCTGATCCTGGGGCCCGAAATAGATACGTGCACCCTCGCGTAAACGCCGACCGGGTCGCACCAGGGTTTCCCAGTGGTCTGGCCCCAGATCGTTGCGCTCGGTCAGCAATAGCACTTCGACCGCTCCTTTGGTCTCGGCTCGATAACCTAGCAGGCGTGCTGGAATAACGCGGCTCTGGTTAGCGATTAAAAGATCTCCTGGTCGCAGGAAATCGCCCAGATCGCGAAAGTGCCGATGCTCAAATGTCCCTGTCGCGCGCTGCACAACGAGGAGCCGCGAAGCATCTCGCGGCTCAATAGGGGTCTGAGCGATTAATTCTAAAGGTAAATCGTAGTTAAAATCACTTATCTTCAGGGTGTTGTCCACAGAGTCTGTCCACCTTCTCCACCTGGTGGTGTAATACCTAAATGTTGATAGGCGGCCCGCATAGCGATACGGCCGCGTGGCGTACGTGCAATAAAACCTAATTGTAATAGATAGGGTTCATAGACATCTTCAATGGTCTCTGAATCCTCACTGGTGCTGGCGGCCAACGTATCCAGGCCGACCGGACCACCATTAAACTTGGTAATAATGGTCATCAGCATGTTGCGGTCGGTCTGATCCAGACCGATCTTATCCACTTCCATCGCGTCCAGGGCTGCCTGGGCTACATCTTTGGTAATTACACCATTGGCCTTAACCTGCGCATAGTCACGCACCCGCTTAAGCAAGCGGTTAACGATACGCGGGGTACCTCGTGCGCGACTGGCAATCTCTTCAATGCCGTCCATCTCTGAGGCCACCTTCAAAATGCGGGCCGAACGAGCCACAATCAATTTCAGCGCCTCTTGATCATAATATTCCATGCGATAGATGGCGCCAAAGCGATCGCGCAACGGGGCGGTTAACGAACCCACCCGCGTGGTCGCGCCCACCACTGTAAAAGGCGGAAGAGAGAGTCGCAACGACTTTGCACTGGGACCCTTACCAATCATAACATCCAGGGCAAAATCTTCCATTGCCGAATAGAGCCGCTCTTCCACTGCACGTGCTAAGCGATGGATCTCATCGATAAACAGTATCTCACCAGGTTGAAGTGAGGTCAGGATCGAGGCCAGATCTCCGGCATGTTCAATGGCAGGACCAGAGGTGGTGCGCAAATTTACGCCCATTTCGGCAGCAATAATATTACAGAGCGTTGTTTTTCCCAACCCTGGCGGACCATACAGCAGCACGTGATCCACCGATTCGCTACGGCGACGCGCAGCTTCCAACAAAATACTCAGGTTTTCTTTGATTTTTTCTTGACCGACGTATTCAGACAGGCGACGAGGGCGCAGACTTCCTTCGATCAGTTGTTCCTCTTCGCTGATGTTGGGCGAAACGAGGCGGTCCCCCATATTTCTCTCCGATTTGAAACTAGTGTTCTACAGCGTGTCGCTCACATTATATCAGAGTTTACCCTCCTCGTCGAGCCAACTCAAATTGATACAGGGCTTTTTCATGTTCCTCTTTGGCGCCTGCAGCGTCGGGTTGGGGTATGGAGTATGTATGGTGGACGGCCGCGGCCGCCCACCATACATACTCCATACCTGAAAGAATGTCCATCGTATTGCTTAAAAAAATCACCAACAGCAGCGCACATACAGCCCCTTTTTACTGCTGCATATGCAGTTTGTTCTCAAGGGTCTGGTTTTGTTTGGCGACGCGCTGCTTACGCTTCTCAGCATAGGCCTGCAGGCGTTCTTTGATGGCTGGTTCGGCGATCGCCAGTTCTTTGGCCGCATGGATGGCTGCATTCACCGCTCCGGCATCGCCGATCGCCATGACAGCCACTGGTGCGCCCTCAGGCATTTGCACCATGGAAAGCAGCGCATCAACACCCTTGAGGGCACCCAGATCACGGGGAACACCGATCACGGGTAGATCGGCCCTCAGATCAGCGATATTGCCGGGTAGATGGGCCGCACCGCCCGCGCAGGCGATAATAACCTGGACTGAGGCTGGCAAGTTATCGATGTGCCTGACGACAGTGCGCAGGTCACGATGTACCGAGTTGATCTGTACCAGGCAAGGGATGCCGAATTCAAGGCGTAGCGTATCTACAGCTTTCATCATCAAGGGAAGATCAGAGTCACTTCCCATGGTGACCAATACTTTAGGCTCCCCTTTAGCTCCTGCGCCGATGCCTTCAGGTGAGACCAGCACTCCGTGTTCCTGGTCGAGCGCTGCGCGTATGGTTTGTTGGTCGTCTGACATCTATTGCTATATCGAGAGCGTGGCCCTCGCCTCCTTCGCTTCAGTATAGACCTTGTCCAGGTCGTCGCCGACTACCGTAATATGTCCCATTTTGCGATCAATCTTAGTTTCGCGCTTCCCATAGATATGTGGAAAGACATGTTCATGATCATAGTCCCGCGACCAATGTACTTCCGCTGGTCCGTTGCGTTCGCCAAGGATATTTTCCATGACCGCCGCTGGATAGAGCATAGTGGTAGGGGTAAGCGATAAGTTAACAACGGCGCGCAGGTGTTGTTCAAATTGAGATGTCTGGCAGGCTTCAATCGTATAGTGGCCTGAATTATGTGGTCGGGGAGCAATCTCGTTCAACCAGATTTTCCCCTGCTTGTCCAGAAACATCTCTACCCCAAAGATGCCGATGCCTTCTAGCTTGTCAATGCTCTCGCTGGCCATTTTCTGTGCCTCTGCCTGTAAGGCAGCTGAGATCGAAGCCGGGGCGAGCACTGTGAGGCAGATGTCGCGCTCATGAATCATTTCGACCACCGGAAAGGTGGAGCTCTCACCCCGCTGATTGCGGGCAATCATAATACCAAGCTCTTTATCCAGATCCAAACATTTCTCGATATAAAGTTCGCGATCACCTAATTTGGCGAGCGCATCCTCAATATCTTCAGGACCATTGATGCGAGCATTACCTCGTCCGTCATAGGCATCTTTCCTGGCTTTCAGCACCAGGGGATAACCCCAGCGCTGAATGGCTTGCTCAATATCGGCCGGTGACGAGATCGCGCAATACGGCGCGACCGGGATACCATGGCGAGCCAAAAATTCCTTTTGCTCAAATTTATTCTGGATGATACCAAGTAACTCCGGCGCAGGATAAATTTTTACGCCCTCATCCTGTAAATTCTGTAATGCCTGGGTATTGATATGCTCAATTTCATAGGTCAAAATATCCGCACGATCGGCTAGCTGGCGTAGCGCAATCGGATCTTTTAAGTTGCCTACAATCTGCTCGGCTACCGTGGAGGCTGGACATTGCGGAGTTGGATCTAGAACGACTACTGAAGCGAAACCCAGCTTACGGGCTGCTTCGCTGATCATTAATCCTAACTGACCACCCCCAATAATACCGATACGGGTTCTAGCAATAATTTCTGTTTCCTGAGTATGCTGTGCTGTATTCACTGGTTGGGATCTCCTTTGCATCGCTCATTTATTTTAAACATGAGCCATCTGGTGTGTCAAACCTCCTATTAACGAGCTTACTTTTGATTTTGAATATGTAAAGAAATCTTAGAGAAATTTGAATGTTATTTGATAAAAATCTAGCATCTCACGAGTATAGTTTGGAGTGTAAGGGAGATTAGTAAAGAAGATGGGGTGTGATTTTTTTATGCCTGTACATATTACCGGAAACTTTTTGCAAGAAGAAGAACATAGCGATAGTCAGCGTTCTGGCGAGGATGATACCTTTTTAGCGGCCTTCACGACGACTCCATTGCCAGAACTCTCTCATAATAATGGCGAGCTAACAACTTTACCGGCGCACCATCCCTACTATTCCGATGAGAATGTCATCATCAAAAAATGGCTCTACCTGTTTGGACAAATATTGCGTTTTTGTATGGTTGGTGGGCTGAATACAGCCCTGGACCTCCTGCTTTTTAACGTTATATTCTGGCTGTGGCCAACCCAGAACTCTCTGCAATTACTAGTTTACAATTCTATTGCTTATGCGCTGGGTGGCATTAATAGTTTTCTCTTGAATAAATATTGGACGTTCGGGCACCGGCAACGGATCGCACGCTCGGAAATTATTAGCTTTACCATTACGACACTGTTAGGTATTGGCGCGAACGATGCCATACTCTGGCTGTGTAGCCGCTTGATCCACCTTCAACATATCAATCCGACCTTGTGGGCCAATTCCTCCAAGCTAATTGCTCTCTTTTGCACCTGCCTCATCTCATATGTAGGCATGCGCATGTGGGTCTTTGCGCGGAAAGCTGACAAGAAGCGCTAGTTTTTATGGAGATGTTGTTCATCTGTAATATTGCTCTGTTCATGCCTTGATTTTTAGTCCAAAATATGTTAATATTATATATGTGTTCAAGAGAAGCCACACCAGTTGGCTTCTTTTTTTGTGCTCAAATCCCCATTTTCACCGCTAGTTTGAGCTGCTTGCTCCATCTCCTTGTTGTTTAAGCCGAACCTTTATCCTGCTCTGGCTTGCATGCGGCTGGTCTGTCACATAGAATAGAAATAATAGCGCATCTTCTATGTGTTTTTATGTATTTCTGGGGAGGAGGTTGTGTATGCCGCGCATCCAACCTGATGATTCGGTCCAACTACCTGCGTATGCTACTGCCGGTAGTTCTACCATGACCACGCTTTTTAAAACTATGGCCCATCGGCCTGATATAATGCAGAGCTCTATGCAATTAGTGGAAGCTGCTATGCGAGGGGGTACCGTCGAGCCGCAACTCAAGGAACTGCTCGCTATCCGCGTTTCACAGGTCAACCTATGCTTCTATTGAGAGCATGCGCATACTGCCTTGGCAAGGCAGATGGGATTGGACGAGGAGCTGCTCGACGCTTTGTATCATATTGATCAAAACCGACATTTGTTTACTGAGCGAGAACTGGCAGCACTGCGTTATGCGGAAATTGTAACGACAAGCGCCCGTGATGTGGATGAGGAGCTGTGGGATGAGCTACAATCTCATTTTGATGACGGCGAGATCGTAGAGTTGACCACTGTAATTGGCATGTTTAATTTCTTTAATCGTTTTGCGGATGCTTTAAAACTTGACGAAGCTTGAGGCGGGGTATTGTAATCACATTAGTTTTCGCGGACCCCGGCCGAATTCAGGAGTAAAATTGTTATGCCTACCAATGAAGAGAAGTACCAGGCGCTCTTAAAAGATTTGCGCGACCTGGGTGTTTATTTGCATGGGCGCGGTGAGAAGACACACGCCCTTTCGCAGCAGTTTGCGGAGAATGCCAAAAAGGATGCTTCTAATCGCGATTTTGATATCAATCAGTCGCGTATGCTGGATTATCAGCACCATTTGTGGCATGAGATAGGGAATTTAGTCGATAAATTGATCAAGCAATATGAATAAAATATTGCATATGTAAAGAGTGGCGGCGCTGATATCTTATCTTGCGCCGCCACTCTTTGTTTTGGGCTATGGTTACAAAAAGTATAGAAAAGTATAAAGTGGAAGCGTTTTCTGCTTAAAGAGCAGCGTCCCCAGCGATTAAGCCCGCTGGAGGTGCGGTGTCATGGATGCCAGCTAACAGGACCTGCGTCTGTTGGAGCTTGTTGCGCGCCATTAGCAACGTAAAGCCGCCGGTAATCCAGAGTATGATCGAGCAGGTTATCCCCAGTACGACGTCCCAGGCGCGCGCCGAACCGAAGGTTTGTGTGGCTGGAATAGCGAGCATGACCACTACTCCCACCAGAGCCACCAGGGTCCCTGTAATATAGTAAGCTCGTACCTGGAAGACCGAGGCTAGCGGGAGAAAGTGCAGGCCAACGATGATAGCAATCACTGGCATGGAATATGCGGGACGTTTAAACACTTTGTAGATCAATATGTTGGCGATCAGAATGACAATAATTTCTAGTCCAAAGATTGAGCCAAACCAACGCCCATAATAGCGTCCCTTTTCTTTGCCCAGCGCTTTCGCTGCTGGCGAGCGGTCTACGGGTAATTGACGGGCCCTGAGTATCAACCAGATAGCGCCGGCTAGCAAAATAATATCGACCAGAATAAATATAATCAGACTGGTCAGGTTGCCACCTGGTAGCACTTGCGACAGTTCTCCCATTCCCCACCAGGAGGTTCCAAAAAAGGCCATGAATATAGGAGCGAGGGCAAGTCCGAATAGATAGTAGCGCAAGGTTGTAATCTGCAATAGTGGTGTCTCCGACATGGTAAGCTCCTTCTTATTGCGTGGTAGCGTCACGCTTTATTCGATTGATATCAATCGAATAAATAAATGCATCCTATGCAATATAGAATAACCTGGAGCAATTATAGCTTATTTTGTAATAAAGATAAATGAGAAGAGCTTTATTGGCTGGCAGCCACGTGAATAGTATTTCAAATATATTTAATTAGTTTATAAATGCTATATACAACTCTCCCCTTAACATGCACTGGTAAGCCAGCATGTTAAAGGGAGAGTATTTCAGGTGCGAGGTGTCAGGATGTGATCATTTGCCAACGTTGAAACGGAAATGGGCAATATCACCGTCTTTAACAACGTACTCCTTGCCTTCCAGGCGTAGTACACCTTTTTTAGTGGCGGCAGCAAAGGAGCCACACTCAATGAAATCATCAAAATGTACTACTTCGGCGCGAATAAAACCACGCTCAATATCTGAGTGAATCTTACCGGCGGCTTCGGGCGCTTTGGCTCCTTGCGTGACGGTCCAGGCGCGCACTTCGTCTTCACCAGCGGTCAGGAAGGTGATCAGGTTCAGCAAGCGGTAGCCAACTTGAATTACACGATCCGAACCCAGCTTAGGCAATCCGAGCGATTCCAGATATTCATGCGCATCTTCTTCTGGCAACTCCGAAAGTTCAGCTTCCAGGCTGGCGGAGACAGCGGCGACCTCTGAACCTTCGCTCTTAGCCTGGTGGGCTACGCGGGCGATACCCTTTAGCTCAGCACTCAAGCTTCCCTCGTCAATGTTTTGTCCGGCATTGATCTTGTCCAATAGCTCATTGGCTTCGCCCAGAACGCCTTCGCTGACGTTTAGCACATACATGCGCGGCTTCATCGTTAATAAGAACATCTCTTTTAACAGGGCATGTTCTGGTTGTCCCAATTCCAGATCCTTTACCAGCTTAAACTCTTCTAAGGCGGCCTGGAATCTGCGTAAAATTTCAAGTTCCTGCTGATATTTTTTATCGCCCGATTTCGCGGCCCGCATTGTACGCTCAAGGCGTCGCTCAACCGAAGCCAGATCAGTGATCATCAGCTCGGCATTCAAGCTTTCTAGATCGCGATAAGGATCAATGGTCTCATTGATATGCGGCACATTATCATTGGCGAAGCTACGCAACACCACGGCCAGGGCATCGGCATTGCGAATATGGCCTAGAAACTCAGCGTTTAAGCCTTCTTTTTTATCTTTGCCCGCCTGTGTTGCCTGTCCCATACCGGCAACATCGACAAATTCGACCGTAGTGGGAGTCACCTTTTTAGGCTGAAAAATTTCTGCCAATGGCTGTAAGCGCGCATCTGGAACCTGCACCACACCTATATTAGCCTGCACGGTACTGGTCGCATATCCACTGATCGGCGCGCCCGCCTTTGTCAAGGCATTAAACAAACTTGTTTTGCCACTCTGGGGTAATCCGATAATTCCTATTGTCAGGGCCATATTGTCCTCTTCCTTCTTCTTGCTAATCTATTTATAGCTGGCACATATTGTACCTCAAGCAACAAATTTTTAATTTTCCTCTCTGGCGCCTGCGGCGCCGGGTTGGGGGGATGGAGTGTATGTGGTGGGCGGCCGCGGCCGTCCGCCACACACTCCACACAGAAAAGAAGGTCCATCGTAGCGCTTGCCAGTGATCTCTAGACGAACATTAAAAAGACCTGGACCACATTATAGCTGACTTGACGCAACCAAAGCCAGACACTACAATATCCTTTGATATAGAGCGTTTTCCATAAACTGGAGGTAACTTTTTATGCCATTGTTCGAATACTATTGCTCGGACTGTAAAGCCAGATTTGAGCTTCTTGTCAGTCATAAACATGCTGACGATGTTGTGTGTATGAAATGCCATAGCGAAAAAGTTCGCCGGTTGCTCTCCGTTTTTGCATCCCCTCGTGGCGCTGGCGAAGACTATTCATTCGACGGTGCAGCAGATGCTGAAGGGGGCTGCGGCTGTGGCGGCGGTTCTTGTGGCTGCCATTAATCTTTGATACGGATAGTACCGATCCTTTTTCTTCTATACAATTTCCTAAGCCGAAATCAGGTTTGTCTCTATGTTATTCAATAAAGTGAGCTACCGTCGGGGCATTATCGAAGGGGTTATCATTTATGCCATTGGTAGACTCGGAGCGCTAATCACTCCCGCTTTCTTTCCCGATTGGACGTTTGTCGCGGTCCCCTTGCTGTTTCTAGTGTTCCAATATATTCTACCACCAGTGTGGGCTGCACGCCGTATGACTTCAAAGAAGCGGGAGCGGATCAATAAGCGCTTCTGGCTATTAGGGCCACGCATCGCGGCTATTTGTTTTGGCCTGGATGTCGTAATCAGTCTTTTTTGTGGCTTGCCCTTAACGATGTTTGAGGTACAACAAGGTCCTGCTGTGTTACGTTTGTTTGCGCGTGGGGCCAGTCATTTGACCCTGTCTGGCTATGTGCTCTATGAGTTGCGAACGGCTGTCTTCCTATTTGTGTTTTACACAATCGCAGTTGTTTGTACACGCCTGGCTGGCGGTGGCTTTTTGCGCTTCACAATGCCCGCGGGCGGCAATCGAGTGACATTGTAGATCGAGCATCTGTCAGGGTTCATCTTATATAGTATGAACCCTATTTGTCGTTCTATAAATGCCTTTTTGTCTTACCGCTATGATTGTTCTTTTTAGACTTTATTATTCTTTTTATAGTTTTATCTACATGGCTAACAATGCTGGCTTATGCTTTGCCCACATAGGCTGTCATGCACCCAAAAGGATAAAATCTCACCATTGCGATAACTCATGTTGCTTCTCTCTGATACATTTGTTACAATGTCCGTGAAGCGGAGCTTTATGGTCTTCGGCATGGAAGAGGAAAGGTATGGTAGCATCCTGTGTCAAAAGTGTATGCAATTACGAACCAGAAGGGAGGGGTTGGCAAAACGACTTCTGCTATCAACCTGGCTACGTATCTGGCCGCCGCAGGGCGCAGGGTACTGCTTGTTGATATGGACCCCCAGGCCAACGCCTCCAGTGGGATTGGCGTTTTGAAGAGTAAACGAACGCATACGATTTATGATTTACTTATTCAAGAAAATGATGAAATTTCTATATTTGATGTGATTGTTCCAACTCAGCGTCGTGAGCTGGTGGTGGCTCCCTGTACAGTCGATTTAGCCGCAGCTGAGATTGAGTTAGTGGGCGCGATGGCTCGCGAGCATCGCTTGCGTCAGATTCTCGAGCCGATTCGTGAGCGCTGTGATTATGTAATTATTGATTGTCCTCCATCTCTGGGTCTGTTGACGATTAATGCACTGGTGGCCGCCGATGGCATTATTATTCCTATTCAGTGTGAATATCTGGCACTGGAAGGTTTAAGCCAGTTGCTGAATACTGTAAATATTGTCAAATCAAAGTTGAATGCTGATCTTTATATTGTTGGTGTAGTGATGACGATGTTCGATTCTCGTACACGCCTGGCGGCTGATATTGTGCGTGAGGTTCGCAGTCACTTCCCACAAGAAGTTTTTCAAACTATTATTAACCGCAATGTTCGTCTCAGTGAGGCCCCTAGCTTCGGTCAGTCAATCCTTGATTATGATCCTACTTCCCCTGGGGGTCTGGCATATCGTGCGCTCGCCGAGGAGGTGATGGCTCGTGGCTAAACCTAAATCTGGGTTGGGACGTGGCCTGGATGCGTTGATCTCTGGCGCTTCCGACGTGATGTCAGCTCAGCAACCAGCCAAAATATCTGCCGATACCCTGCCTGTCGTTCCGATTGAAAGCATCATTCCCAATCCACGGCAGCCACGACGTATCTTTCGTGAAGATGATCCCCTATTGCTTGAGTTGCGCGATTCTATTAAAGAACATGGCTTAATTCAGCCGATTGTGGTCACACGCCTGGACGGTGTGGATAAGGCGCAGTCGGCTCAGGCTGAGAACGATTGGTTTGGATCTGATACGCCGGCTACCCATTCAGCGGCTAACGCTGCGTCTACGGTGCAATATCAGATTATCGCTGGTGAGCGGCGCTGGCGTGCTTCCAAGCTGGCTGGACTGACGCGGGTTCCGGTGGTGATTAAAGATGTCACCCCATTGGAGATGCTTGAGCTGGCCCTGATTGAGAATATTCAGCGCTCAGATCTGAATCCTATTGAAGAGGCCCTGGCCTATCAGGCGTTGGTTCAGGAATTTGGCCTGACGCAAGAGTCGGTGGCGAAGCAGGTAGGGAAAGATCGAGCCACGGTGACTAACGCGCTACGCCTGCTCCAACTCTCTCCACGTGTGCGTGAGATGTTGGTGAATCAGGTAGATAATTTCACGGCCGGCCATGCGCGCGCCTTGATTAATATTACGCGTGAAGAAGATCAAATTAAGGCGATGGAGCAAATTATTGCTTTGCGCCTGAATGTGCGCCAGGCGGAAGAGCTGGCGACGCGCATCAAAGGGGCTGAAGATGTAGAGGCAGCCATCGAAAAGGTCGCTACCACTCCTCGTCGCTCACCTGAGTTGGCCAGCCTGGAATCGCGTTTTCGCGAGGCATTGATGGTTAAGGTCGACTTGAAACGCAACGATAAAGGTAAAGGCACGCTGGTACTACATTTTAACAGTCAGGATGAACTGGATGGTCTGTACAGCCGGTTGGTGAAGCCAGAAGAAGAATAGTAGCTGGCGGATGTGACCACATGGGGAGGCTATATGGCGGGGATCGAGAGTCCTTTTGTGAAAGTTCGGCGCAAGTTGGTCATGGCTCGTGTGGAGTTTATGAGCCAGTTGGCTGCTTTTCAACCTGAGGATTTGGCCCGCCCCTGACTGCCGATGGGGAGTCTCCTTTGCTGATCGCGCACCATTTGTCCTTGATTGAAGCTGTCGCCCTGCAGCAGTTGCAGCGCATTCAGTCTGAAGATAATCCCCAATTTGATACGTTGATTCAACTCCTTCCAGTGGCCACGGAGTCGGGTGATACTATCCTCTCTTTAGAAACGATCCTGGCTGAGATGTCTACTCGTCGTTCTGAGCTCTTCTCCTATCTATCTCAAGTTCCTCTTGCCGATTGGGAGCGTCCCTTTGCCTTTGCCTCATGGGGATCGCGTAAATTTTATCAGCTGGTTAATATGCTGCCTTTGCATGATCGTCAGCATACACGCCAGCTTGCTACAATTCGCTCCTATCAACCATAACTTCAACTTCTTATGCTGTTACTAAATTAATTACCCCATTTGTTCAGGGGCTATACTGAGAATATGAAAGTGTATGAAGCAGACTAACATGTTTTTTTATAAGTAAGTGAGTGGCGCTCACAATTGCTTTTATGTTTGGTGGTTCTGGTTGGAAGGAGTCTTTTTATGCGCTATCCTGATACAGATGATCATCGCTTGCATACGACTGTGGCTACGGAGTCGGTGACTCTTTCTCCTCCGCTTTCAACGAACAACGAAGGACAACATCTGGCTACTGGTGTAGCAGATCGCCGCAGTGTGGCCGAGAGCCCGCCTACAACACAGGTGCGTGTGCTGATTGTTGATGACCATGCGCTGATCCGTGAGGGGCTGAGTCAACTTTTCTCTTTGGAAGATGATATTCAAGTGGTAGGTGAGGCCGTGGATGGTTTTTCGGCCCTGGAGAAGATCCGCCAGGTGCATCCTGATGTGGTGCTAATGGATATTAATTTGCCTGTGGTCGATGGCATTGCGATTACGCGCCAGGTAACACAACAATTTCCAACAGTGGCGGTGATCATGTTGACGATGCATCGTCAGAACCAACAGATTGTGGAGGCGATGCGCAACGGTGCACGGGGTTATCTGTTAAAAAGTGCTACGGCCCGCGATGTGGCCCAGGCGATTCGGACAGTGCATGCGGGTGGTGTGGCTATCTCACCCTCTTTGACCGGGGTGCTGGTTAACGAGTTGCGCCGCCAACCCGAGACGGCCCCTGCCACCGGTCAACATATAGCCCAACTCTCGGAAAAAGAGGTTGAGATTATTCGTTATCTGGCCGCTGGCATGAGCAATAAAGAAATAGCAGAGCGCCTGGCCTATTCTGAAAAGACTGTAAAAAACTATCTTTCGATTATCTTCCAGAAACTTCATCTGCGAGATCGTACCCAGGTAGCTATTTTTGCTCTCCGCCAGGGGCTCCTACCCGACGAGGACGTTTAAAGCGAGCACCGCGGGCTATTTTGTTCTCCCTGCTTATTATTTTGTGGCTGGCGTGGGACGGTGAAATTGTGGTTTGAGCATGTATAACACATAGCCATCAATTTCGTAACGCGTAAAACGTCCAGGGGCCGTTGTATTGATCCAATGTTCAACTTTTGGTAAACAGTTGTATTGGGGCATGGTGAGATTGAGATCTTTAGCGCATAACCAGGAGGCGTTCCAGCCATCCTGATCAACGGCCGCGCGGAACTCTTTGACGCGATTATGATTCCCATCCATGTTTTTGTCGACGACGGCACATAAAATACGTTCTTTACTAGCAAAAGCCAGGCTATTACAGGTCCAGTAGTCGGTGTAGATGCGTGTAGCCCCTAGTTTGATCAGGTGGTTGGCCAGATCCTGGCGTTTATAATTGGCTGCCTGAGCCTTTGGCACTTCCAGGAATGTCATCACGGTGCCAATAACCAGAATAACTGCCATCGTGGCTAATAGTAAACAACCAGCGTAAGAGCCAGGCTTTGACCAGCTACTGGCCCATTGCAATCGGGTCACTGCAGTCCAGAGTGGAAAGACGATCGTCGCTGGTGTCAGAACAATCAGGCTGATAATGTAGCGCGCATGATAGCCCGGTTGATCATTAGGACCTGAGCTGAGGATATAGGCGATCAGGATCAGGATGGCGGTGATGACCATAAAAAGATGGGTGGTGTTGCGTACCCGGGCCTGGTGATAAACTCGCCCCTCCATCTCTGTGCGACGACGCTTTAGTTGTTGCAGAGCCAGGATAGCCAGGCAGAGAGAGGCGATAATGACCAGCACATAACCGATGCTCCAACTGGACTGAACGATGGCGCAACTCAGGGTTCTGGGTGTGTTGTCTCCCAGGAAAGGATATTCGATGACCGGGCAGAAGGGAAATCCGGTGGCGGTGGGCAGGCTGACCTGGAAGGTCTCGACGGTATTGTGCCAGATTCCCGGGTTGACTTGCGATGGGCCGCTCAGGAACATAGCAAAGAGGACCTGAAAGATGTTTTTGCCGACTTCGTTGCCATGGATGATTGAGGGCAGTATGCCGATAAGTCCCATCAGGATGGCGACCAACCAGCCACCCCAGATAAAGACTTCGCGCCAGCAGAAGATGATGAGTAGCAATGTAGCCATCGCGAGGATCGGGAGCATAACCATATCGCTCCAGACACCCACACCAATGACTAGTCCATATGCTGCATAACCCGTCAAGCGCAGGAATCTGGTGCGCCGCGAGACCTGTGGATCGTAGGTGTAGGCGAGCCGAGCTGCTAGCAACAACGAGAGCGTACCGAAGAGCAAGGTCTCTGCAGATCCTCCGGTGGCTATGGTCTGCCGCGTCAGGTAAGGGATCGAGCCTACGCTAAGGATGGCCAGTGTAAGCAAGGCGATCTTTCTGCTAAAAATAAAACTGGTGAGCAGATAAGCAACAATGAAGAAAAGTCCTACCAGCAAAATCACGCCCAGTCGCAAGGCCACGATGGATGGTCCACCGCTAATTTGATAAAAAAGGGCCCCTAAATAGGCTTCGATCACTCCCATGTAGTCTTGCCCATAGTAGATCAGCGGTCTCTCTCCATGATAGGCGATATTACTTGCCATCACAGCCATTGTGCCTTCATCACTATTGGTAGGGGGCCAATTGAGAGCCACAAGGATGATGCGTAGACCAATGGCAAAGATGATGATCGCCGCTGCTGATAGACTATAAATGTTAAGTTTTTGAGACTTCAATACATGAACACCTGGCACCGGTGCCTCCTCAAATTCAACAGCATGTTTGAATACATTACTTCTTTGTAAATGACGATACATAGCGGTATGAGCGTCTCCATTCTACTGAATGTAAGCTCAAGCGTCAAGGAAGGTATGGGATCTTGTCAGGAATTTATGCATGTTTTCTGTTATACCCAACCCTGAGTCGTAGCAACCAGGATAGCCTGAGCCCGATCCTTTACCTGAAGCTTTTGCATAATATGATGAACATGTGCCTTTACCGTCTCATTTTTGATGGATAGTTTTTGCGCGATTTCGTGGTTTGTTCGCCCTTCTACAAGAAGACGTAAAATTTCATATTCTCGTCGCGTTAATTCTGTGCTGGGAGTGGTCAGCGGAAAACTGGCCTCGATGGTGGTTCCTGTTCCTGGCTGGCTATGTAGTTGCCAGCGACCTCCCACCTCCTGTACGCGTTCACGCATAGTAGATAGCCCCATATGGGATGAAGTTATATCGTGTTTGCCTTCTCCAGCCTGGCTGGCTGGCTCACTTCCTTTTGGGACTGGTGTTGATAGGTGTTGAGTCGGTAACCCTATACCATCATCCCTGATGCTGATAATGTATAGGTTGCTTTGAATGTACATGTCCACCCATATTGCAGTAGCACGCGCGTGTTTGTAGATATTTGCCAGCGCCTCT
This sequence comes from Dictyobacter kobayashii, assembly GCF_003967555.1. Classification (GTDB taxonomy): domain Bacteria; phylum Chloroflexota; class Ktedonobacteria; order Ktedonobacterales; family Ktedonobacteraceae; genus Dictyobacter; species Dictyobacter kobayashii. Next base: position 2,836,188 of record NZ_BIFS01000001.1, on the reverse strand, counting down.
TGTAGCAGCCGGAAAATTGGTACCTCTAATCGCTCTGGTATTTGCTGTATAGCTGTCAATTCTGCTTGCATACTGATGCCAGGATTATGATTTCTATACTGATTGAGCAAGTTAGTAACAGCTTCGAAAAAGGTGTGGCGCTCGAGTTGTATCGGGCGCAAGGCATTGATACTGGTACGCAGTTCTTGCAAACTTTCTTCCAATAAGGTTGCTGCTCTATTGGCCTCTACACTGGCGGCCTGGGATTGTTGCCGTTCTAGCAAGCGTTGTATAAATTCCAGTTTATAGAGTGTAAAAGCGATCTGTTGGGCTACGCTATCATGCAGATCGCGGGCAATGCGTTGACGCTCTTGCTCAATCGCGATATGCCTTTCTCTAGTCCTTTGCTGTTGGGCATAGAGAATTTGACCGGCGATATTTCCTTGATAGGTTAACAGTAGCCCCCGATCGTCCAGCAATGTATTGTGATCGGACAGAGAGAGAGCTACCAATCCGATCAGTGTTTTATGGCAATTGAGCGTAATAAGTAAAATTGTTTGTTGGTTCAACTGGATTGTATCTAAGGTGGCTCCGGGCCCGCGTAATGACAGCTGCTCAATCTCTTGACCATTGAGGCTACTTGAAAGTGCGCCACAGGGCAACTTCTCTCCCTGATGGGCAACCGCGATAAAATGTTGCTGGGCCGCATGATATAGAAGGAGACAGGCGCCTTCCGCCTGGATCGTGCGGCGCATGTGTGTAAGAATATGTTGTCTGAGCTCATCAGGCTCCATATCTATGCCTAATACGAATCCCATTTCATAAAGATCCGCCAGGCTAGCCAGGCTATACATCACCTCTGGCAATGTTCCTGTTGAGGGTGATGATGGTGGAGAGGTATTAATTGATCTATCTGTTTTCTCCATTATATGCTTCCTCTCTGTAGGCCATTCAATCCTATTTCCATCATACTCACCTGGCAAAGAGTTGTTTTTGTCACCTGGAAAGACATCCATACGTAAGAAAGATAGTAGTTTATATTGGAGTGTAAGTAGAGCGTTTCACTACTTCCATTAGCCGCCAGAGGCGGCTGCCCTTAACAATCTCGCGCAATTATCCTTTGTATGGAACGTTGCGAGCATTTTTGTTATATAGTGAAACAGCAATATTTGACACTGGGATCACTCTGATAGTATGATAGCTTTCGATACAGTTTTAACGCTAAACTGTGATATCTTCCTGTAATGTTGGCAAGTATGCCACACAGAGAGAGAAAGGATTGCTCATGGCCGCCGATGGTGAACAGCCAGCGTCGCGAAGACGCTCAAGAGGAATGACTGGCAGTCAGAATCCCCATCCCTCGGTGTATCCGCGACCAATGAGTCGCTCCGATGCATCACCACATACTGATGGTTACCGTTTTGATGAGGGGATGATTGATCCACCTCGTTCTAGCTCTAGCGTTGTGCGTTTTACTAATACCCAACCACCGCGTTATCCTAATCCACAAACGGGTACTTCTCCCGTTCCGGCCAGGCGCCAGGGGATGACCAAGGATTTGCCGCCTCAGATGCGTTCGACAGGGCACACAGGCCGGCAGCCACGTCTTCCTATGCAACCGCCTCAGGCTTATACAACGTCGGGTGCTAAAACGACCAGGCCATCGAAGACACCGATAAAAGAGAAATCGCCTCGTCGTGTGCACTGGCTCTTACCAGCTGGTGTTGGCATGGTGGCTATGCTGGTTCTCTGGGTGCTTGGTAGCACGGCTCTCTCGTGGGGAATTGAGCGCTACAATGATTTTAAATATGGCTATCCTCGTACTTTTCAGACAGATGCAGTTGTAGGTCATAATGATAGCCCGACACATAAGAGCCACTTTATTGCGATAAATTATAATCATCAAGCGATTATTACAGAATGGATGGGTGGCGATACCGGCTCTAATAAAGCAGTGATCTATGTAGTTAATTTGATGAATAGTGATAATGATGATCTGGCGCCCGTAACCCTTGATTTTAAGGATCTCAACGGTGACAATAAACCAGATATGATTGTTCATGTTCATCTTTCTAATCAGGATCAAGTCTCTGTTTTCATCAATGATGGGAAGAAGTTCCGGCCAACTAATGCTAACGATAAGTTTACCGCGCCGATCAATTAGGTACTTCCATGCCCTGAAAACGCTCTGACTGCTTTTTAAGTTATGCCTGGTCTTTATTAATGGAGCAAACTCCTCTTTCCCTTGTTTTGATTGTTAAGATCAAACGGAGAGGATTATATAGATAAATATCTATATAAAATATGGATGCTTTGCTACAGAGGAACTTTGTTTTCTCTTGTTTGTGTAGCCATCTCTTTCAGTGAATTATAGGAAGATGTTCAGTGGAGATGAAAATAGCGATCCCTCACAATCGCTGACCGGGGGCTATTGAGTAGTAGCCTTATTTTTATGGCCTGACGATATGAGGGATAGCATATCTTTCGTTATTTGAGTTGTCTGGTGTGCTTTTATATCTCAAAGATGCGACTGTAATGTTCAGACACAATCTCGGCCGGGAAGTAGCGCAACAGATTAACCGCGATAAGCGTAAAAGCAATCCAGTCAAATCCTGCATCCAATGGCACTCCCAGTATTGTTCCTACCACTGGCAAGATTGTGCTCAAGATGGTTTCATTAATGGCGTCTGGGAAGAGCAAGATGGCCACAATCGCTACAATGGACCCCACGAAGAGCGATTTTTTGAATACCGATACTCTCTTGTCTACCATCAATGCTTTAACTAATTTTGCTGTTTTAAAGCCATGAAAAAAAATGTCCAGACGTTTGGGATGGGCTAGCTTGCGAGCTAACTGATCACCAGGGTAATTTTGTTCTGCTGATTGTTGTAGCATATCTTTTTCCTCCTGCTAAACGCTCCATAGGTAATACGAGCAAGAGTACATTCCGGTTTTATCGGGTGTTTCGATTGGGCTAAGCTTTTATTGATATACCCTGACATATATTGCTTTGCTACGCTCTGGTAGATCGAACATCCTTGACTCTAGTCGTTCATCATTCTTCTTCTTTTTGTGGACGTTAGTGTCGGAAAAAGGTGGGTATAAGTAATTGAGCCGCGTAGACCAGGTGCCATACGGTAAGGCCAAAAGTGAGCAGCACCAGCAGGACATGGAAGATACGCCAGTAACGAATCAGTGCGCGATAAAATTGTTCGCGTTGTAAAGCATACTGGACGTGTTGTAGCTCTTCGATCTGCTCATTGTATCCAGGAAGTAGCGCTCCAGGTTGGGCCAGTGCGCTTTTTTTGTCTGGCACAAAGCGATATTGCTGACTATTGCGGCTAACCTCCTGAGGGGTCTCCTCTAATGAGATATAGGCAATATCCCAGGAACTGGGTAGCGAGGAACCTCCCAGGCTAACGGGATCTGGTGTGACAACCTGGGCTGATAATGGGGTGACAGAACGCGTGCCAGCATTCGTGGCCCGGAATGTTTGCAGATTCTGAGTATTGTGCGCCACAATATCCTGGACGTTGCGCGAGATATGCTCAATGCGGTCCTCGCCTTGTTCGGTGAGGGCCTTCTTGACTTCTTTTGAGATCTGCCTGGGCACAAAGCGATCAATTAATCTTCCCACAAAGCCGCTTAATACCAGGGCTATCATACCGTAGAGAGCATAGGTACCGGTACGAGGATTAAAGTTACCAAAGGAATGCATGAATAAGACTACCATGGCCAGGACGCCAAAGCAGATATGCCAGTTTAAGGACTTATTGAGCTGTCCCACTTTACGCTGGCGAGAGCGTCTGGAGCGCGTATACATAAAGGTCGCCAGTAACATAAAGGTGGTTCCAAGGATAGCATAAGTATAACCAGCCAGACTATCGGGGGTGAGGTCCGTGCTGAAATGGGAGTAGACAAAGAGGCTCAGAATAAAGATGAGGGTCAAGATCAGCGTTACAAACCATGTATTTAGCCATGGTCGGCCTGTATCAAAAAAGAACCAGGGATAACCCTTCTCATCATTTAGTCTTTTCATATAATTCCTTATTCCTTCCTCTTGTACATGAATATAGGTGGTTTCGCAGGGCTTTTTCATGTTCCTCTTTGGCGCCTGCCGCACGGGGTTGAGAGGGTGGAGTGTGTGTGGTGGCCGCCCGCCCACCACACACACTCCACCCCTGAAAGAATGTACAGCCCGGGCACTTATGCTTCTTCCATGCTGCTCAGAAGCCGTACCTTCAGCCAGAGCATCATCGCATCCCGGTGCAGCCCGACCGGGCAGGGCGCAACACAGGCTCCACATTGATAGCAGGCACGGGTAAAGCGCGCGACAGGCTCTGAAATAGGACCTGATAGGGTCTCGCGATTGAGCATGTCGATGGTGATTGGCTCAGCCAGTGCCGGACATGCCAGCAGGCATTCATTGCAGCCAATACATGCCTGGATCTCTTGTCCAACCTGTGGCCTGGTCTTGTGAAGGATGATGGCGTTGGGTTTCAGCATTCTTAGCATTCGTGGGTTGCTCCTTCAATCCTATCTGGTTCTCTCTTTTAATCGATATCTTGCGATTGATCGATATAAGCCCAGAGTTTATAGTTGAGTGGTTTCTTTTCACTCGGGTTGAGTGCTGCCTCGGGTCTACGATTGATCTTTGATAGCTGGTGACCCTGAGGTGGCGTAAAAGGCTCTTCTACCAGTTGCCGTGTCTGACGCATCAATGATAGAGCATCAGTGACTTGAGGCAGAGATACTAGATCATCTGTATGGGTCATGGCAACATCCGGTAAATTACCTGTAAAGGGATTGATCTCATCTTCGTTATGAATGGGTAGCGCAGGCATGGCGGCGGCGGGCATGCGCGCAGGCTGCTCTACCACCCTACGCTGTTGTAGCGGATCAATCTGTGGTTGCTGCGAGGGCGGCGGCAACTGCCTGGTGGCGCGTGGATTTACCTGTTGTGGTTCAGGGAAGGAGAAGAACTCGTCTGTATTGGGCAGTAGCCCTGGTGTTTCGACTTCCTCTCGTCTCATTAACATTGGCAACTTTTGCTCAAGCAGATTTCTAGTGGCCCGCGAGCGCTGATGCGAGAGATAGGAGCGTGAGTCGAATTGGCCCTTCAATAAAGGTTTAATTACATTGCGGATCGAGACGCCTTCATCTATCAGGCGCTTGATTGCCAGGCTATCCGGCTGTGTGTTGCCAAGAGAGAGATATCCGACCAGCAGGTCATCTAACATGGTAATGCGCCGGTAGCCGCCCTGACTGGTATCTGTCAGGGTGGTCACGCGAGGATCTTTGCTGATAGGCTCTCCTACGGTCAGCATTGATAACTCTCCCAGGTGGGTGGCATGCCATTGGACCCCGAATGGCTGTTGGGCCAGCTCTTTGTGCCCTACCATCATTGAGCCTGCGATACGTCCCTGGGCAACGGCTGCATACCATTGGGCCCGTGGTTCATAGCTGCCGGTCTGAGGATTTTTGAGGGCCGCTACGTCGCCGGCGGCATAGATATCGCGGACACTGGTGCGCAATTTATCGTCGACCATGATGCCGTTTTTATGCATCATGGGCACGGTACAAGTTTGTGCCAGTTTGGTAGCTGCCTGGGTACCAGTGCAACTCAAGACTAATTGACAGGGGATCATCTCTTGATGGTTAGTTATTACCCCCGCTACGGCCCCTACACGCCCGATAATGCCTGTTACTTCAGTCTCCAGGTGTATGACCGCCCCAGCCCGCCGAACGTTGTTCAGCACGATCTCAGAGGCTTGCTCATCCAGGATACGCCCCATGAATGTCTTACCTCGAATGAGCCAGTGGGTACGAATACCCCAGTAGAGTAGACCCATTACCGTTTCAATGGCATGTACACCACCGCCAATTACCGCTGCTTCATTGATTTCTCCCAGCCGTCGGCGCAGATCCAGGTAATCTTGTAGACGGTGCAGGGTCAGCACACCATCAAAATTGCGGCCAGGGGTACGTTCTGGTAGACCCTGAGGAGTGCTGCCGGTGGCAATTAATAGCGAATCATAGCCAAAGCCACGATTGCCGCTTAAGGTTATATATTTACTTTGTGCGTGGATCTCGCTTACACGTGAAGTCACAATATGGATGCGTTCCAGACGTTCGGTTCCTGCTGGATAGGCCAACAGTTGCTCACGCGTGAGCTTACCTACCGCAAATTGTTTTAAGGCAGGCGTATTGATGGTGGGATGGATCTGATCTGTGACGATTACGATGCGCTTCTCTGGAGCCAGGCGACGCGCTTCGATAGCGGCCGTCAGACCCGCAATGCCATTGCCAATGATTACAATATCTGCACGGTCAAGGGTAGGGCTATTGCTATTTTGTACTGGTACTATTTTTCTATCCGAATCGTTAATCACAATCTCACATCCTGACCATTTAAGGGAAAACGCTTTGTATGGGCTGTGTTTAATCCCTTAGTCTACATCTACGGCTATCAAGGTTCCATCGGCGGCTCGCATGTAATACACATCGGTATGCGCTCGTTCGTTGAGGTGGCGGCGCATATGCGATTCTGCCCCCAGGCAACGTTCATTACATTGGAAATGTTCAAGCATGCCATCAGCTGTCTTTAACATAAAACTATGGTCGGAACTCATGCTAACGATGGTTCCCGATGCCTGTTCCATGCTGGGACCATGTGTTATTGCTATTCCTATGCCTTTCACAATTCCAATTGCCGCTAGCGAAAGGATGGCAATAAGCAAGAATACAGATATAAAGGCTGTTGAGCGCGAAACTATCATGTTCAACTGTCCTAGCGTCCTTCTTGGGATGGAATGTCTGATTGGTATATGCCAATATTCCATTGATGAAGGACATAAAATTTATTGGCCTAACCGCTTATTACTACGTGGTATTGTATATCATGCTGTTTCGGAGTTCCGGACTTATGGCGAAAATTAGCCTAAATTTCTTATGGTCCGGTTAATGTTTATTGGCTTCGGATGGGCGCCAGGTGTTATAACGTGGATAGGCCGTAATGGGGAGTTTAGGGAATTCAGTTTGCATAACATAACAACCTGGGCATCATTCACCCAGGTTGATGAGTCCTCTTTGTGCTGCGAGGGCTACCGCTTCTGTGCGATTGGTCGCACCTAATTTGCTCATAATTGAGCTGACATGGAATTTGGCGGTGCGTTCACTGATGATTAACTGTGCCGCTATCTCTTTATTTGGCATGCCCTGGGCCAGGAGCCGTAGCACTTCTAGTTCACGCTCAGTCAAATCTTCCACCTGTGGTATAGCATCAAGTGGGCGCACAGGCGTCATCCTTTGTTTTCCAACGTGGCGCAGTAACTTGGAGGCGACAATAGGCTGAAGCATTGAACCACCGCTCATGGTGACGCGAATGGATTTAAAAATCTCGTTACGTGGTGCTTCTTTGAGCAGATAGCCATCGGCTCCGGCCTGGAGCGCATGGATGATTCTTTCGTCATCATCAAAGGCTGTAAAGACAATCACGCGCGGCCTCTGCGCTAATTGTGATAACTGGCGCATGGTCTCTACCCCATCTTTCACAGGCATTTCAAGATCAAGTAAGAGCATATCTGGTTGCAGGCGGGCTGTGGTTTGTAAAACTTCTTCTCCATTTGCGCATTCAGCGATGACTTGAAAGTCTGGTTGTGTCTCCAATAAAGTATGAAGGCCTTCACGGACAATGGGATGATCATCAGCCAGTATAATACGGATCATTCTTTTGCCTTTCAGCTGCGATGCGGAGCCACTGAAGTCTTACCCGTTATTGGTTAATAGGGTATAGAAACTTCGATGCATGTGCCGGTGCCGGGCTCGCTAAGAATACATATGCTGCCACCTAAGATGCGAACTCGTTCTCCCATGCCGGTTAGTCCAAAGTGTCCTGTGTTTGGCCCATTGTGCTGTGGCACATTGTCTGGCTCGAAACCATCTCCATCATCTTGAATGCGCAGGCTAATCCACTGCTCTTCGGCGATGAGGCGCATTTCAATGTGCCGGGCATTGGCATGCTTACGGACATTGGTTAATGCTTCCTGGGCAATGCGATACAAGCCGGCTTCAATGCGTGCTGGCAGGGCTGGAAACTGTGGCATAGGTGTATAGCTGTATTGTACAACAGGAAATGGCTCTACGGTAGCCAGGGTGGCCAGGGCTTCGGGCAAGGTATGCTCCTGCAATGGCGCGGCCCGTAGATCCATGACTGAGAGGCGCGCTTCTTCCAGATTTTGACGCGTCAGACTGAGGGCACGCTGGATGGCTTCATGGGTACGTTCGGGACGTGTTTGAATCAATGCATCCGCGGTCTCTAATTGCAAGGCAATGGCGGCCAACCCCTGGGCCATAGTATCGTGGATCTCGCGAGCCAGGCGGTTGCGCTCTTCGGTCGTGGCCAGTCGAGCGGCCGCCCTGGTATGTTCAGCCGAGAGGCGGGCCCGCTGCAGGGCCAGCCCAATTTGATCGCTGATGATGTGTAATAGTTGCAATTCATCAGGTCGTAGCTCACGCCAATCCTCGCTGGCTACGTTCATTACGCCCAGTAGGGTTGGGCCCGCATAGATCGGTACGCTGGAGTGGAAGCGCAAACCCAGAGCACTGGGATCGCTATCGCGCTCAGCGTTTTTAAGGCGGCTACAGCGGAGCACATTGATATTGGAGGCCCCTCTACGGTTCCTTCCATATATGTGTCCAGGCAGAGGCATGAGCCACACATACGTTCGGGGTGATCCGCCAGGTAGGGTGGGAGATGCTGTGATGCAGCGACAATGGGATCGCCCCTGTCATCAAAGATCCAGACCCAGGCTGTACGAAGCCCCAGTAATTGGGTAACATGGGCCAGCACTTCTTGCAGCGCATCGTGTACATCCACCTGGCGATTCAGGTAGCCCGCGATGGCATAAAGCACCGCGAGCTCACGATTGCCATTGAGCAATGAAGAAGCTTCGCTTTGTTCTGATGGTTGCTGTTGCATGATTCTTACCTGAATAGCTGCCTTAAGCTACGAAAGTTTGTCGAGGTGGGCAAAGTCCAGGCTGAGACGTTTCTTGCCGTGTTTGCCCGGAAATTGTACCTCGACGAATTCGGTACCGGACTCCATCTCACTTTTCAGGATAATACCATCTCCAAAGATGTTATGACGTACACGATCGCCAGGCTTGAAGCGTTGTACTTTAGCTTTGGCTGGTTCCGCATTGCTGAAATTGCTGGCGGCAGGAAAGTTACCCCTGCTTTTAGGAGCTGAAGGCAAAGATGAGTAACCGCGTGTGGACGATGTAGTAGGATTGCTGCCCCGACCAAAGACGCGTCCACCAGTATCCCCATATGGATCTTGATTAAAGTCATCTTCCCAGTTGTACCCACGCTGCACATTGCGTCCCTGTGTACGATTGCCGTAGGTACCCTGTCCACTGCTGGTATTTGTTTTTGGCGTTACGCCCCCACCACGTTTGGCGATCAATTTGGGGGGAATATCGTCCAGGAAGCGTGATGGTTCTGTATATTGCGTCTCACCAAATACTGAGCGGCGGCGAGCACGGATCAGGTAGAGCCGATTCATGGCGCGCGTAAAGCCGACATAGGCCAGGCGACGTTCCTCTTCTACCTGCTCGGGTTTGTCGATAGAGCGCGAATGGGGCAATGAACCCTCGTCCATTCCCACGATAAAGACCACTGGATATTCCAACCCTTTTGCGGCATGGAGAGTAATCAAGGTAACAGCATCGGTGGTCTCTTCGCGTATCAATGAGCCATCTTCTCCCGACTGAACCGTGTCAGCGCCCCCAACCAGGGCCACGTTCTCCAGGAATAACTCCAGGGCGGAGCGTGTCTCGATCTCGGAGTAATCTTCGGCCACACGGCGCAATTCCAGTACGTTGCCCCAGCGATCCAGTTCTTCTCCTTCAGAGGCGGCCCGTAACTCTGGACCATAGCCACTGCGTTCAGCAATGCGATCCAGCAGTTCTGGCAGATGGAGTTCATCGATAGCGCCTTGTAAGTCTTTGATCAGTTTGTGAAAGGTCTCCAGCGCGTTTTTGGCGGCCTTGCCCAGTGTGGGATGGGCCTGAATGCTTTCCAGAGCGATATATAGCGAGCTTGACTGCCGATTGGCCCATTGCTGCAACTCTCCGACTGTCTTAGGGCCGATTTTTCGGTTAGGGACATTGATGACTCGTAGCAAGCTTAGATCATCATTAGGATTGGCGAGCAGGCGCATATAGGCCAGCATATCTTTGATCTCTTTACGATCATAGAACTTGCGGCTACCGATCACTTTGTATGGGATATTCATGCGCAGGAATTGTTCTTCCAGGGCGCGGGACTGGGCGTTGGTACGATACATGACGGCAACATCGGTGCGTTTTGCGATCTCGCCGCGGGCCAGCAGGCGCACAATTTCCTGAGCTGCGTAGAGGCCTTCCTGCTCTTCGTTATAGGCTTCATGGACAATGATCTTTTCGCCATCCCCCTGGGCGGTCCACAGTTTCTTATCTTTACGTAGACTATTGCGTTTAACGATCCCCTGGGCCGCATCCAGAATAGTCTGGGTGGAGCGATAGTTCTGTTCCAGTAGAATAATTCTAGTATGTGGGAAGTCGCGCTCGAAACGCAGGACATTCTCCGCGCTGGCTCCCCGCCAGGTGTAAATCATCTGATCATCATCACCCACTACACAGACATTCCCCAGTCCTTCGTGGAGGCTATCGGTTCCATAGCCGAGCAGGCGAATAAGCTTATACTGGGGCAGATTGCAGTCCTGGAACTCGTCAACGTGAATGTACTGCCAGCGACGTTGATAGCGTTTGAGGACCTCGGGCTCACGCCTCCAGAGTTGCTCGGTGAGCATGATCAGATCGTCAAAATCGACGCTGTTATTCTTGCGCATCATCTTTTGATAGACTTTAAAGACACGTGCGGCCACTTCTTCAATATATTTTGTAGCGAGCTCGGCCATCTGGTCTGGACCATGCATATCATTCTTAGCGCGTGAGATCAGTGCCTGAATGGTAGCCGGGCGGTATTGCTTCTCGTCCAGGTTGAGTTCCTTAATGGCCTGCTTGAGCAGGGTATTCTGATCATCGGTATCCAGGATAACGAAGGATCGTGACAGTCCCAGTGGTGCCAGGTGTTCGGCCTCGGTACGCAGAACACGGGCGCAGATAGCGTGGAAGGTTCCGATCATCATTTCTTTGGCTTCGTTGACACCCACCAGCTTTTCCATACGCTCGCGCATCTCGCGGGCCGCTTTATTGGTGAAGGTAACCGCCAGGATACGCCATGGTGAAACCTGTTCTTGCTGGACGAGGTGGGCAATACGATGGGTGATTACGCGTGTCTTGCCACTACCAGGTCCCGCTAAAATTAAGACTGGTCCCTCGGTTGTCGTCACGGCCTCTTGCTGTGGTTGATTGAGACCGGCTAATAAATCTTGTTGTTCCAACGTCACCACCCTCCATATCGCGAAGTAACAGAAATGTTGTATCAGGCATGAAAAAATAAAGTCATTTGCTATATATAATGCATTCGGTTTGCAGCCAGCTTGCTCCAGTTCTCAAAATCCGGGCAGGTTGTCGTGAAAAGCTAACGCTGGCTACAGTTATGAATAGTATTGGATCTGTTGGTTGGCTGTGTGTATCAGTAGATTGAATCGACGCTATTGTACCACAGATGCATAGCTTGTTGTGGTAGTTAGAGATAGATGGCTGTGAGGAAGTTGTGAGGTTCTATTGACGGCTGGAGCTTCTATTTATGTCTGTATCTAGCTTGGTTTCATATGCTATAGTTGTGTTGGTATATATCATCCTTCATATTGAGTGGCATCGCCAATTACTCACTAACTTACAAAAAATCTGATATGCATCCCTTTATGGAAAGGTCATGCTGTGCAACAAATCAATGTTGAGAGGCAACAGCGCTTGCGTGCCTATCGTGCTGCCCGTAGTACCCTTGTGCGCCTGCTAGGTCTGCCCTTTGCTATTCTTCTGGGTTCTCTCGTTTGTATCGATCCTGTGCACTCTATAAGCCTGATAGGTCTGGTCGCCTCATTATGGCATCGCTGTATGGCTTTATTTGCCTGGCAGCCTATCAGCAACTGGTATCCCGTGCCGGTATTATTGAGCTATTTATTATGTATGTTCTGTCTGGAAATCATCTATCTTCCCTTATATTGCTATATCGATTATGGTCTTAAGCGCTACCATCGCATACCAACCTTCTCGCTGCGGACCTGTATCTGGCGCCATTGCCGGGCCCAGGGACGGCTAGTGGTGAAATGGGCCGTGCTGGTCCAGGTTATCTATGTGTTGTGTGCTGAGTTACAGGAATGGTGGTGGTGCGGCTTCGTCTGCTTTCAGTTGCTGCTGGATATTTGTTGGGAACAATATAAGCCACATATCCTGGCCCGTGCTTACACTTTGACTCCTTTAGCTGACGGTGAACTCAAACAGCGCCTTCAGCTCTTAATGCGGCGCCTTTCTACCTCTGTACGCGGCATTTATATTCTGAAAAAGCCTGGTGTCAAAGTGGCGCCTAATGCCTTTGTGATCGGCTGGGGCTGGACGCGCCGCATCGGTATCGTTCATACCATGCTGGAACGCTTCTCGCTAGATGAGATTGAGGTCATTCTAGCCCATGAGCTGGCCCACCATATCCATTTTGATATCTGGCGGCGCATCCTGGCCAGGGCTGGCGTGCGCACCATCGCCTATTATCTAATTGCCATGCTGATGCTTGGATTGGTCGATATCCCAATCTATCTTTTTGATGGCCTCTCTGATAGCGCAACAGTCCCCTTTATCTTGAGTCTTTTTGTGCTATCGTGGTTGCTAACAACCACGATTATTAATAGTTATAGCCGTACGATGGAATATCGCGCGGACGAATTTGCTTTGCGTACGACTGGCTTGCATATGGCTTTTAAAAGCGCCATGGTGCGCCTGGCAAATATTAATGAGATTCTGGCCCATGAGGATAGCAATTCCAGCCATCCTTCGATTGTGAGCAGGATTCGCCATGCCGAGGAGTTTGCGGCTCGCCATGCCTGATCATAATTCCAGCCTGTGTGGAGGACTTTTCTTAATATGACGGGAACATTGATTAATTTTGCTACAGTGATGATAGGAGGGGTACTGGGCCTGCTGATTGGAGAGCGCTTACCCGACCGCATCAAAACCATCGTAATTGCCTCTATCGGTCTGATCACCGTGGTAATGGGTATCTCTTCAGGTATTTCCACTAAGAATGCACTGATCCCTTTGCTGGCTGTGGTAATCGGCTCTGTGATTGGTGAATTAATAGATATCGATAAAAGAATTAACTGGCTGGGTGATTGGCTGAAAAAGCGTTTTAGTCGTCCCGATAGTCAACATAATGTGAACTTTACTACGGCCTTCGTGATTGCCAGCCTACAGTTCTGTGTAGGACCTTTGACTATTCTGGGCTCCATCAACGATGGTTTAACTGGCGATTATCGCTTACTAGCGATCAAAGCCGTGCTGGATGGTTTTTCGGCCATTATTTTCGCCAGTAGTTTTGGTATCGGAACGCTCTTCGCGGGCGCTACCATTTTAATTGTCCAGGGAGGAATCTCTTTGCTCGCTGGCCTGGTCAAACCGCTACTAGTCTCTGATCCCCACCTCAGCATGGCCCAGCAACCGCGCGTGATTGAACTTGCGGCCGTTGGTGGTGTCATCCTGGTTGGTCTGGCCTTAAACATCCTTGATATCAAGCGCATCAAAGTCGCCAACATGCTACCTGCCTTAATCGTAGCCCCCCTGATCGTGGCCCTCCTCAACATTTTTGGTATCCCGATCGACTTTGGCCTCGGTGGACATTAAGTACATATTGTTGGCTGGCATAAAACTGATCTTGTGGTACGATTATAGATAAGAAGAGTACCAGTTTTTATTCATTGTCTATGTTCTCTCTTAAAGGAGTTTGTCTTGGCTCGTCTGACTACAACTGTAACACTACGTCCCGATTCTGCTGTCGATTTTCATATGCATACCACTTATAGCGATGGACGTTGGCCAGCCCAGCAGGTGATTGATTTCCTGGCGAAAGAAAAATTTGACTTGATCGCTGTGACCGACCACGATCGCGTTGATAAGGTGGCTGAAATACAAGCTCTTGGTGCGGCCCAAAGCTTACCTGTGTTATCAGGTGTCGAGATGAGCACTGAATGGAACGGCTCTGTTGGCAATGGGCGGATGGGTGATATGCTCTGCTATGGCTTTGATCCTGAGCAAAACGAACTATCTTCTCTGACAGAGCGTGTGGTGCGGCGTCAGCTAGAAAACACGTATGAGGTTAACGAGAAATTACGCAGTATGGGTTATGATTTCCCACGTCAGGAAGAGCTCCTGGCAGCCAATGGTGGCAAGCTGCGTTTTCCGGCTGATAATGCCATGCTGTTACGCGAACATGGACACGTTCCTAGCTGGCATGCTGGCATTCAGAAGATGAAAGAGGCTGGATTTTACTCGGTGCGTTCGGATATGGCCGAGACGGTTGAGGCAGTTCATCGCAGTGGTGGTGTTTGTGTGATCGCCCACCCGGGTCGCCGTGAAAATGGCTTTACTTTCTATGATATTGCTCTTTTAGATCAATTACGCGCAGAAATTCCTATCGATGGTATTGAAATGTATCATCCTTATCATAGCCAGGATATGGTTAAAGCCTATATCGAATATGTTGAAAAACACGATCTACTGGGCACTACTGGTTCTGATTCGCACTTCATATCAGGTCGCATGCCTATCAAACATCGCGCAGAAATCAGCCGTCGTTTCCTGGAGCGTGTTGGCGTCCACGTAGAATAAAAAATATAGTCAATAAAGAATGGGCGACCGGCATTTTTATTAGCCAGTCGCCCATTCTTTATTTTTGATGCCTGTTAAGCTATAGCGGATTAGCCTCTATTATTGTTGCGGAAATCATTGTTCTCCCGCTGCTGTTCACGATACTCACGCTCTTCGCGCTCAGATCTGCGCCGCTGCTCTACATTGGCATCATTCGCCTGGTATGCGTTTGGATCATAATTCTGCGCCTGATTGAAGCCCTGGTTGGGGTCATTATAGCGCTGAGCTTGTTGATCGGCATTTGCATAGCCAGCATTATTAAACTGCTGCTGGTCAGCGTTGTTATTGTAATTGGGGTTGTTAAACTGCTGGTCAGCGTTGTTGTATGGCTGCTGATTAGCAGTGTTATAGCCAGCATTGTTATACTGTTGCTGGTCTGCGTTATTGTACTGCTGCTGGCTAGCATTGTTATAGTCAGCGCTGTTTGTTGGATATCCTGGCGCCTGGTTGGCGGGATTCTGTGATGGATCGGTATAGGTATTATAAGCGGCCATCTGGGAAGCATTATTTGGCATCGCGGCACCAGCATTGGGATCACTATTGATACCTGTTGCCCCATATTGGCTGAGGATACGGGCCGCATCCTGCTCACGACCATCCGCACGCACTGAAACTACATGCTGTCCTGCCTGATAAGCATTGTGATAATATCCCGCGTGCTCCTGGGGAACACCGAGCTTCATGAGCTCTGAGCCCAGATTTGTGCTGGTCGCCTCGCTACCAGTGTTAGCAAAACCTAACTGATCTTTGGCAAATCCAGCATTATTTAATTCTGCCAGAGCCTGTTTGGCTCCTGCCTCATCTTGAAAAACGCCTATCACCAGTGGATTTTGAAAAGTTGTCATTGTGCCGTTCCTTTCTGCTTGTCGTGCTTTTATCACTTACAAGGTTAATGGAACCCTGCTTAAGTCTACCAAATCTTTTTTATTTTTCTTTTACATTTCTTAATAATTTATACAGTAGGTTACTGTCTATAGAGGTTTTACGAATCACATCCTAAAATAGTGTCACTATAAGCGCGACCATGCCAATTTCTAATGTCTCATTATGCCCTATTTCCTTTGTTCTAGCTGCCTCCAGAACTTCTCTAACCGTCCCTTTCACTCCCGTTTTACTGAGGAGCAGGGCTTTTTCATGTTCCTCTTTGGTGCCTGCGGCGCCGAGTGGGAGTGTGGAATGAGGTTGGTGGGCGGCCGCAGCCGCCCACCAACCTCATTCCACACCTGAAAGAATGGATCTCCTATCGCTTGCTCGTGATCTCCATGTTTGCAGTAGGGAGGAGGAGGTTGCGGGCGCACACCACACTACTCCACACCTGAAAGAATGGACACCTTATCGCTTGCTCGTGATCTCTGGACGAACATCAAAAAGCCCTGACTGAGAGATAGCTATAATTTCCTTTTGGATGGGGATGGATTAGAATAGCTTTAAGAAGAGGAGGAATTGGTTATGTTGATGCGCATTACAGGGCTACAGCCTCAGGCGAGTGATCCAGACCGTACAAGCATCTTTGTGGATGGCCATTTTTTAATGGGTGTCAATACTTTGATTGTGCTGAAGATGGGGTTGCGGCTCAATCAGGAGTTAACGCCAGCCCAGGTACAGCAATTAGAGCAAGAGGAGGCGCTACAAAAGGCAGTTGACCGGGCGATGAACTATTTATCCTTTCGACCACGCAGTCGTGAGGAGGTGAAACGCTATCTGCGGCAGAAACAGACGCCGGTAGAGCTAATAGATACAGTGTTGGAAAGATTAGATCAGCTGGATTTGATCAATGATGAGAGCTTCGCCTCATTCTGGATTGAATCACGGGAAAGATTTCGTCCTAAGGGAGCACAGGCGATTAAGAATGAGCTGAAGATGAAGGGGGTAAAGCGCGAGGTAATCGATGAGGTAGTAACAGATGAGCAAGATGAAGAGCTGGCACTGCGCGCCGGGCGCAAGAAGGCACAATCATTGTTACGGCAGCCGGATGTCGATTATAATGCCTTCCGCACACGGCTAGGGCCGTTTCTGCAGCGCCGTGGTTTTAGCTATGAGGTCACTAAACATGTGGTGCAACAGCTATGGGAAGAGTTGAAAGAAGAGGCCCCTGAAGATGAAGATATGTAAGCTATCAGCAAGTGTAGAAGTGCTGCTAAAAGCGGACAGAAAAAAGCAGCTCTATTAAGAGCTGCCTTCCTATCTGATGCCGCTCAATCGTATGAGCGCCTACATTAGAGCAAGCTAATTAATTGCCGGAAGTTTTAGGCACGGGCGGCAATTGGACAGCAGGTATATCAGTTGGATTAAGTACTGTGATCTTAATCTGCTGAGTATTGGTGGGAACGGTATCGCCATACGACATACGCACCGAAAGCGCATTGGCATCCAGATTTGTATGCTGCAAGATCACGTTACGCGCGTCCTTCAGGCTCTTGCCTTTGATGGTATTTTTGATAGTGTTCATCTCTGAATCGAGAATCTGGTAATGGGAAACGCCAGCAGCAGCGACAGCTACCTTAATCTCACCATTAGCGTCAATACCTTGCACCACCGGCTGGCCGATACGCGTCATAGAGTCTACCAGGGAATAATTCCCACTCAGCTTGCGCTTCAGCATCTGCAAAGCCAGATCCTGCACATCCTTGGATTTAAAGTACTCCATGCTCCCCTGTTCTGTCATCGTCACGGTAACAGTCTTACTGACAGTACCGACAGGAGGGTTCGCCGTAATAGGTCCATCAGCATAAAAGATATCACCGACTGTAGTAGCGCCAGCCTGGTCAGCCTGCTTATGCAGATCCTGTGCGATCTGCTGTTTTAGAGAAGGGCGCAACTGGGCAGAGATAACGCTCACATCCACCAGCGAAACGGTCTCTTTACATTCAAAAATACCCAGCACGCAGCCGCTCACCCCGGTTGGGCGCCCCTGGGTAGAAGCATTCTTTGAGCTGGTAAACACACTGGCCGGAATAGTACCAGATGAAGCATTGACAGTCTTTACACCAGGTTTAGCAACAAACGTAAAAACGCCGCTAACAGTCTGCACTTTGGGAGAGATCGTCACATTAGCAGTAATCGACGCCTCAAAAATCAAATAGCTGATACCTGATAGAGCCAACAAAATAACAAAGATAAACACAAAAATGACAGCAAAAGCCGAGCCGCCCCGGCGCCGCCTGGACTTTTTTTGTGGTTGGGCGGGAGCCGATTTACGCGCCTGCATCTGAGCATATTTATCCATTAAAGCAGATTTGCGTTTGGGAACACTCGCTGGATCAATCTCAGTGGTTGGTGCATCGTAATCAACTTTGCTAAAATTATCGCCTTGATGGGGCACATGAGGAAGCACTGTCCCACGAGTGAGTGAAGGATCAGAAGCTCCCCGGGAACGTACAGGTGGTTGAGCGCCACTGGCACCCTTTGCCAGCACTACTTTCTGCTCACCGGTGGCGGCGCGGCGAGGATTACGCGTCAAAGGAGCCAGTCCCGGGCGGGATACAGGCTCATCACTCTGAGCACGCACAGCCGGGCGGGAAGCTGAATCAACACCACCACGCTGAGGAACACGGGAAGTCGCATCCTGTCCATTGCTTCTCAACGGTGGTCGCGACACCGTCCTCTCCTCAGCATCTCGTAGGGGTGGCCGCGAGTTCAAAGGCGAGCGATTCGTGCGCAAAGCGGGACGAGAAGCAGGAGCTTCCGCCAGCTGCTCATCAGGGATAGTTGGCTCATCCTCATCCAGAGGAATATCAACAGCCTCAGTTACCGGACGAGGGCTCTCAACAGGTAACGGAGAGGCAGGCTGCATCTGCTGGGATGTGGTCAAAGATTTGTAGGCATGCTCAAATGCCAGCAAAAGATCATCGACACTGGCAAAGCGATCTGCAGGCTCAACATCCAGACAGCGATCAATAACGCTGATGAGTGGAAAAGGGAGATTTGGCGTTATATCCGAGTGTGGCAGCTGGCCCGTCAGCATCACATACAAAATCACGCCCAACGAATAGATATCATTGCTTGGAGCCGCAACCCCCAGGAGGCGTTCAGGGGCCATATAATCGGCCGTCCCAAACTCACGTTCCGTCGAAGTAAGCGGGCCGCTGGTCAATACGCCCTGGGAAGAGGCGATACCAAAATCGATCAGGCGCACATAGACACGGCCACTATCTTCCTCTTTATCCAATAAAACATTGGATGGTTTAAGATCTCGATGCACAATACCGCGCTTATGAAGATAAGAGACCGCACGACAAAGAGCGCCAAAGAGCTCATATACCTCAGAAACTGGCAAGGCGCCAAGGGCCAGGCGTTGGGAGAGCGTGCCATCCTTGATATAAGGAGTCACAATAAACAGGCGGCCCTGCTCCTCACCAAACTCTAGCAGGGGCAGGATATGATCATGCTTCAGATAAGAAGCGACCTCAGCCTCACGCAAAAAGCGCTGGCGCGCTCGAGCGTCATTGACCAGGTCAGAGCGGATAATTTTTACCGCCACCTCTCGGCCAAAGGCGGTACGTTGGTGAGCCAGATAAACCTCGCCCATACCACCGACGTCAATACGCCGCACCAGTTCATAATTCCCAAATTTTTGCAGATTGAGCCCCTCTTCTGTTTTAGGATGTTTGCGCTCCGAAAAGAAACCATATTGTTCGTTCATGTATCTGCTTCAGTTTTTTTTGTGCTAGTTCAAAATGCTTTACAGTAGCAGAGAGCGCTACAATACCATTCTACATAATGAATATGAACACTTATTTATGTGCCCTTTTCACGCCGCCAGAGGCGACATGGGGAAAAGAGAAGAATGGTGAATGGAAAAAATGATTTCATTACGCTGGAAATGTTTTACATAACTACATGCTATGTGCAGTATAGCACTTGTATTGTCAGAAGTGAAGAGCAGAGGACATAATTGCATTCTCTTCCTCTTGCGAATTGGGCACCTATGTTGTATTATATAGCCGGTTCGCACTCTCTCAATTAGAGTGCTAAAAACAGTAGAAGGCGGTGAAAACCTTACCTTCTTGCACATATACACACTGAACAGGGAGGAAATGGAGTATGTCAGCAAAGCTTCAGCCACTTGGTGACCGTGTGGTAGTCAAAGGTCTGGCCCGTGAGACAGTCACGCGCAGCGGCATTGTACTACCAGATACAGCAAAAGAGAAGCCCCAGGAGGGAGAAATCCTGGCGGTTGGTCCCGGCAAAGTTTTGGATAATGGCAAACGCACAGCGCTCGAAGTAGCGGTTGGGCAGCGCGTATTATTCGCAAAATACGCTGGCACCGAAGTAAAAATCGATGGCCAAGAGTATTTGATCCTCCGCGAGAGCGACATTATGGGAATCGTGGAATAGGTTATTATATAGTTAGGTTGTATCAGAGGAGTAAATTTCGTGGCAAAACGAGTACAGTTTGATGAGCAGGCGCGCCACTCCCTTAAGAAGGGAATGGACACGGTAGCGAATGCGGTCCGCGTAACAATTGGACCTAAGGGGCGCAATGTGGTGCTAGACAAAAAGTTTGGCGCTCCCACAATCACGAACGATGGTGTTAGCATCGCTCGCGAAATTGAGCTACCTGATGCATTTGAGAACATGGGTGCCCAATTATTAAAAGAAGCTGCGACCAAGACCAATGATGTCGCAGGTGATGGCACCACAACAGCAACTGTCCTGGCACATGCGGTAGTCAACGAAGGCTTGAAGAACCTGGCAGCCGGCGCCAACCCAATGATTCTGCGCCGTGGTCTGGAGAAAGGTGTTGAGGCAGTTATTGCTGAAATCAAATCTCTGGCCAAACCCGTCGAGACCCGTGAAGAGATCGCCCAGGTAGCTTCAATCTCCGCTGGAGATGCCGAGATCGGCAACCTGATCGCCGAAGTGATGGAAAAAGTCGGTAAAGACGGCGTCATCACAGTCGAAGAGGGCCGTGGTATCACAACTGAGAAAGAATACACCGAAGGCATGCAATTCGACCGTGGCTTCATCTCGCCTTACATGGCCACCAACCAGGAGCACACAGTTGCAGAATTGAGCGATCCCTATATTCTCATCACCGACAAAAAGATCAGCGCCATCGCTGACATCCTGCCAATTCTCGAGGCCGTCCTGCAGACGGGCCGCAAAGACCTGGTAATCATTGCTGAGGATGTCGACGGAGAAGCGCTGGCAACCCTGGTTGTCAACAAGATGCGTGGTGCTTTCAATGTTCTGGGCATCAAAGCTCCAGGCTTTGGAGATCGCCGCGACGCCATGCTTGAGGACATCGCCATCCTGACCGGTGCCACCGTGATTACAGAGAAGGCTGGCCTGAAGTTAGAGAACGCCACCCTGCAAGATCTGGGTACCGCTCGCACCGTCACATCCAACAAAGAGACAACCACCATTGTCGAGGGTTCTGGCGACCATCAGGGCATCCAGGGCCGTGTAAACCAGATTCGCACCCTGATCAACGACACTACCAGCGACTATGATCGCGAGAAGCTCCAGGAGCGCCTGGCCAAACTGGCTGGTGGTGTTGGTGTTATCCGTGTAGGTGCCGCTACCGAAGTCGAGATGAAAGAGAAGAAGCACCGCGTTGAGGATGCGCTCTCAGCAACTCGCGCCGCCATCGAAGAGGGTATCGTCCCTGGTGGTGGTTCCGTCCTGGTCTCGGCCATCCCAGCACTTGATAGCGTCAAGGCTCAAGCAGGTGATGAGGCCACAGGCGTCAATATCCTGCGCCGTGCACTTGAAGAGCCCCTGCGCCAGATCGCCCAGAACGCTGGTAAAGACGGCGCCGTAGTCGTAGCTGGTGTGCTCAACAGCCCCCGTGGTTACGGCTTCAACGCACTCACCAACGAATATGTCGACATGGTCAAAGCTGGTATCATCGACCCGGTGAAAGTAACCCGTTCCGCTCTGCAGAACGCCGTCAGCATCGCCAGCATGGTCTTGTCAACCGACACCCTGATCAGCGACATTCCAGAAGAGAATCCAGCTGCAGCTGCCGGTGGCGCACCAGGCATGGGCGGCATGCCCGGCATGGGAATGATGTAATCGACTAATATTCATCATCCCTGTGCAGTGAACCAATAAACGAGGCCCAGATGAGCAGTTTTTGTGCATCTGGGCCTTCTTTCTCCACCCGAATAGCCAATCTTTCCCCAAAATTCCATACTCAAACGTCTCATATTCAGACAAGATACAGGCACTTTTGTAGAGGATACAAGCACCGCGAGAGGCCTTGCAAGCACTCGGCCCGGAACCCTGAGGGGCAAATAATGATGTGGTAGAATAGCTATTGGAATTCTACCATTTATACAGTGTGAAAATGAGAGGAGACGGACTACGCCCATTAATTTTCATGCGGAAGAAATTCGCAATACATATGCAACACGTCAGGCAACCGGTACCTGGAAAACACTAATCAATCAGATTGTGGAGATTCAGGGCCGCACGGTCGCAGACATCGGCTGCGGAGGTGGCATCTATGCTAAAGCCATGGCCGATATGGGAGCTGCCCATATTACCTGCATTGACTCATCTGAAGTTATGCTCAGTGACGCACAAAGCACATTGAAGGCGCATAACAACATCAGCTACATTAGAGGCGATGCTCTACAGACTACTGTGGATGCACAACAGTTTGACATCGTGCTGGAACGCGCCCTGGTTCACCATTTGAACCGTGAGGAGCTGGCAAAAAATTTCGCGGAAGCATTGCGTATCCTCAAACCAGGTGGCATCTTGATTATTCAGGACCGCACACCCGAAGATTGCCTGCTCGCTGGAAGTCAAACCAACATTCGTGGCTACTTCTTCGCACGTTATCCCAGACTGGCCCAACAAGAGATCGCCCGGCGCCATGATAATGCGACCGTGATGAGCGCATTACATCAGACCGGTTTCCGCGTGGTTGAAAAACGTCAACTCTGGGAAACCAGACAGGTTCACAATAACTTTGCCGCGTTAGAAAAAGATTTAAAAGCGCGGACAGGGCGCTCAATTCTGCATGAATTGAACGATGACGAATTGAATGACCTCAATGAATACATCCACCGCCAGCTCGATGGAGACAATCAGGCCATTGTAGAACAGGATCGCTGGACGATCTGGAGTGCAATGCGCTAAGTGATCTCGCTCGTCAGAATCTTTCTGACGAACGAGATCCCAACTCCATACCTTCAAAAGTCGGAGCTACAGGTTTTCAATCTTCACAGGCTCAATTGGCTCAGCCAGATCAAAGTGAAACACCTTCGAATAGAAGTACAGCTCCCCGTCAAGCGAGCGTTTAATGTTCTCAGCCCGGCGGAAACCATGTTGCTCACCCTCAAAAGCCAGATAAGCCACCGGTAGCTGCTTGGCACGCAAGGCATCCACCATAACTTCAGCCTGGCTAGGAGGCACGATCTTATCCTCAAGTCCCTGGAAGAAGATCACCGGACATGAGAGCTGATCGGTATAATTGATCGCCGAACGCTCAAAGTAGAGATCTTTTCTCTCGGGGTAGGGTCCAATCAAACCAAAGAGGTAGCGTGACTCAAACTTATGGGTATCATGGACAAAGATGTTGAGGTCACTAACACCGAAGTGACTGGCGCCCGCTTTGAAGATGTCGCGGAAGGTTAAGGCGCATAAGGTCGTATAACCACCCGCACTACCACCCTGGATGGTCAGGCGATTACCATCGGCCAGGCCACGCTCAACCAGATACTTCGCGGCATTGACACAATCATCGACATCCACCACCCCCACTGGCCTTTTAAACGATCCCGATAAGCGCGACCGTAGCCACTACTACCACCATAATTGACGTCCACCACCGCAAAACCCCGACTCGTCCAGAACTGTGTACTCAGCGTCAGCGTAGATGATGCGGCACTGGTGGGGCCGCCATGGCTGATCACCAGCAGAGGTGGCAATTCGCCCTCGGGAGCTGTAAAATCAGCATTTTTGGGTGGATAATAATAAGCGTAAGCGGTCTGACCATGTTCGGTTGGGAACTCGATCAGTTGGGCGGCTGAGATATAGGCATCATCAATGACAGCCGATTGGGAGCGGCGCAGCACTTCAAGCTGTCCGCTGGCCACGTCCAGGCGCACAGCCGTCAAAGCAGAAGTAGGAGAAGCAGCCAGGAAAAGCACCTGCTGAGCATTAGCTCGAATACCGGACACCGCCGTAAAAGGCAAAGAGATGGGGGTCAGGGCACCTGTGCGCGTATCAAGATACGCCAAAGAAGAGCCTTCAGGGCCACCATACCAGCAGATAATGCGATCGGCAGATACAAAACCATAAGTAGACATGCCAAAGACCCATTGGGGGGTTCCAAATTCAGCATTTTTAGGGCAGGCCGCTTCAATCTGATTATCTACCAGGCGATACAAGTTCCACCAGTTAGTGCGATCAGACACAAAGTAGAGCACACCATCAGGGGACCAGGATGGCTGGAAAATAGACTCCTCAACGCCACCAGCCACGCGCTGGGCGCTGCCAATGAAGCCATTAGTATCAAGGTCAGCTACCCACAACTCAGAGCCATCCCAGGGCATATTAGGATGATTCCAGGTCGTCCAGCTCAATTGTGAACCATCAGGGCTCAAACGAGGTGCGGCATAGAAATCATTGCCAGCCTGTAAAATCTGCAAGCCATCACTGGCATTCCCATCCAGAGGAACGCTAACCAGCATATTGACTGCTTCACGCTCAGTATTAGTGTGGTCCTCGCAGACGCAAATCAGGCGCCGGCGCTGCCGATCAACAACCATATCAGCATAGCGGCGCTCAATGGCTGGAGTTATCGCTACCGGCTCCGAACCTGGAACCAGACGATAGAGACGCTGGTCCGAGAAATTAGAGAAGTAGAGTATCCCCTCGCTCACCACATAATCACCACCACCATATTCGTGTACACGCGTACGCGCATTGAACGGCTGGGGGACCAGGTCCGTCAGGGTTCCATCGGGTGAGCGACGCACCACCACATTGCGTCCACCTTCGGAAGGGCGACCTTCGATCCAATAGATGTCGTCTCCGTCCAGGGCGGTCAACCCAAAACGAAGTGAGTCAGCAACTATGAGATCCGTTGTCACTGGTGACTTCCAGGATCCATAGGGCGCTGTTTTTGTATTTGCCATAGTATTCCTTTCCCCAATGTTATCAAGAGCTGGATCTACAAGCTTATCCAGTTAGTCAGTATAGAAATATTGACTGTTTGAGGGTTCTTTAGAAGACAATAAAAGAAGTTGTGCATTGTTGGATGCTGGCACCTGGCATCCGGGTGTTTTCTATTATATCATCAGCTTCTATGGGAGTGGTTGGAATAGTGTCGTTTCCATGCGGGCGTGCGCTGCGCGCCCGAACATATTTATTAGATGGTGCATAAAATGTGCGCTGCACATTTTATGCACCATCTAATAAATATGTTCGGGCTTATTGCGAGGCGAGCAGAACCAGACATCCATGCGCACTTACATGCTATAAGTGTTTTTATCGTGTGGAGCACATTTTATGCACCACGCTATAAACATATTTAAGGCTTATTGCAAGGGGAAGAAAGCCAGACATCTATGCGCGCTGACATGTTATCGGTGTTTTTATCGTGTGATGTAGAAAATGTGCTGTGCACATTTTCTACATCACACGATAAAAACCATTTTTGGCACCGAAGGTGCCAAACACATGTGCGGAAGCAAAAAAATATAGCGCATCACTAGTTTGAGCCAGGCAAAGAAGAGAGGCAGGAAGGCTGATTGGCCTTCCTGCCCCTCTTCTTTGCCTCATTGGGTTTATTTGAGGAGGCTTTGGGCGGCTTGCTGGAGTTGGGGGAGCCAGAAAGGTAGGATGACTCCGGTGACCAGGGTGCCGAGGGCAGCAATGCCAAGCGCTACCCAGGACCAGCCTTCGAGTTCGTGGGTGGGCTCGATTTCGGCGGTTGCTGGGAGAGGTGAGGCTGCAATTTTGGTGCTGGCCGGTTTCTCGGCGACCGCGGTAGCTCCACGAGTTGAGGAGGCTGCACGAGTTAAGGAACCCGTTGGGGCCCTGGTGGGTCTGGGCGTAGCAGGTATCCGTTCAAAGGCGGCATGCGTTGAAGAGGCATGGCTGCCCTCGCGGCCTTCCATGAACATGGTAGCGATAAAGCGCAGGTAGTAGTAGATACCCAGTACGCTGGCAACTACACCGATAATGAGCAGTTCGGGATGTCCTCCAACCAGTGCGGCGTAGAAAAGGTAGTATTTCGCTGCGAATCCTGCCATGGGCGGAAAGCCGGCCAGGGAGAGCAGGAAGAAGGCCAGCAGGCCAGCTAGCAGCGGACGACGATACCAGAGACCACGCAGATCAGAAAGATCAGAGCCGGTATTGTCGATCCGCTCCAGCAGAGAGACAACACCAAAGGCTCCGATGTTCATGAACAAGTAGCAGGTCAGGTAGAACAGAACGGCCGAGGCTCCGATATGGTTTTGCTGGGCGGCACCACTCACGACGACACCGATCAAGAGGTAACCACCATGAGCAATACTTGAATAGGCCAGCAAGCGCTTGACGTTGCTCTGTCCCAGGGCCATCAGGTTACCCAGTATGACGGTCAGGACCGCAATGGCCCAGACGACGGGCATCCAACTACTCTGAACCGATGAGAGCGCAAAGCCAAAGACGCGCATAAAGGCCAGCAGGGCCGCGACCTTGGTGCCGATCGACATGAAGGCCGTCACAGGAGCTGGCGCACCCTGATAGACATCGGGAGTCCAGGCCTGGAAAGGCACGGCTGAAACTTTAAAGGCAAAGCCAACTGTCAACAGGCCCAGTCCAACCAGCAAGAGTATAGGTGCATGTCCATGCGCCTGTGCCACAACGAATTTTTGCACATCCACAAAACTGGTATGGCCAGTGGCGGCATAGATAAGCGCAATGCCATAGAGCAAGAAGGCAGAGGCAAACGAGCTAAGCAAGAAGTATTTCATGCCCGACTCTTGCGAGGTCTGACGCTTATCAATAAAGCTACAAAGGATATAGAGAGCCAGTGAGAACATCTCCAGGCCCACAAAAACGATCAAGAAGCTAAGCGCACCGGCCATCAAGAGCATGCCCGTCATCGACAACAGGAGTAGAGCATAATACTCACCCTGATGCACCAGCTTCAAGCGCTTCAAGTAAGCTGGTGAGAGCAGGATACCCAGCCCACCAGCAGCCAGTATAATCAAATCCGCATACAGCGTTCCCGCATCGGCCCCCAGCATATTATTGAAGACAGATGTCGGGTGGTCCACAAAGAACAGCGTGACAGCAGCGGCCATAGCGCCCAGCACGCCCAGCAAACCAACGGCGGGCAACACCGTGAAATTAGCGGGACCAGTATGCTTTGAGCGCTCCCCGGCATGTGGCAAAACCAGATCCACCAGCATCAGCACCAGGGCCATCACCACCAGGACCACTATAGGCGCAATTCCCAGCCAGTCTTTGGGACTGACAGTATAAGTAAATGTCATAGCAAGGTCCCTCTACTTGGCAAACGCACTGCTCAACACCTGCATGGCATTCGCAACCGAAGGATCGATAATCCCGGTCAGGAAGGCAGGCTGCACGCCAATATAAAAGATCAAGACAATAAGCGGAATAATCACCCAGAACTCGCCGAGGCTAATGTCGCGCAGGGTCCCCTTGCGCAGCGCCACACTGACATGTCCCTCGCTGGCCGGGGTGCCCCACATCACACTGATAAAGAAGCGCAACATATACCAGGCGGCAGGTACAACTACCAGGGTTCCTAAGACGCCCAGGGTTACATTCGAGCGGAATGCCCCCAGCAGGGATAAGAATTCGCCGGTAAAGCTATTCAGGCCAGGCAGTCCAAGGGAGGAGAGGGCCGCGATAAACATTACCACTGCCAACCAGGGGATACGTCCGGCCAGGCCACCATATTCGCGCAGGCGGCGCGTACCAGTGCGAAGCTCCAGGAAGCCAGCGATCAAGAAGAGGGCCCCGGTAGTGATACCATGGTTTACCATCTGCAAGACCGAGCCGGTCACACCCTGAGCATTAAAAGAGAACAGGCCCAGCATAATTACACCCAGGTGGCTGATACTCGAATAACCCAGCAGCCGCTTGATATCGGTCTGTACCAGTGCCAGCACCGCGCAGTAAAGGATGCCAACCACCGCCAGCACATTAACGTATGGAGCCAGCGTCTGAATAGCCTGCGGAAAGAGCGGAATGCAGAGGCGCAAGAAGCCATACACGCCGGTTTTGGACATGGCGCCGGCCAGCAGGGCCGAAACCGGGGCAGGCGCCTCACTATACGCATCTGGCAACCAGCTATGGAAAGGCACCAGGGGCACCTTGACCGCGAAGGCCGCCGCAAAGGCCAGCAACAGCCAGAGCTGGATATTGCCATCCAACACGCCGCGACAGGTGGCGCTGTTATTGAGCAACTGCGAAAGTTCAAGGGTATAGCCACAGCCGGACGCCAGCTGATGATAATAGCCGATAGCGATAATACCGACCAGCATCAAAAAGCTACCAACCGACGTATAGAGCACAAACTTAAGGGCCGCATAGATGCGACGCTCGCCACCCCAGGTACCTAACAGGAAATAAGCCGGGATCAGCATCAATTCCCAGAATATATAGAACAGGAACAGATTCGAGGCCAGAAAGACACCCAGCATACCGCTCTCGAACAAGAGCATAAAGGCCATATAATTCTTAACCTTCTGCTCAATGCGGAACGAGGCACCGATACACACCGTAGTCAATAAAGCCGTCAAGCTCACCAGCACCAGGCTAATGCCATCCATGCCCAGGCTATAATTGATGCCGATATTCGGAAACCAGGTCCAGCTCTCATGCAAGAACGAAGAGCTAAAGAGGCTGACCTCATTTTGTAGATAGGCCAGGGCCAGTGCCAGGACCAGCAATAGCTCTACCAGAGCCAGGCCCAGCGCCGTAACACGGATCGCGCCGACTCGTTCACGTGGAAAAAAGAGCAGCGCCAGTCCTCCCAGAAGGGGAAAGAAGATGACCGCAGAAAGAAAGAACATAGCTGCTACCCCTCACCGCATAGTACACAATAATTACGACAACGCCTAAGAGAATACCCAGCGCATAGTTGCGCATATAACCGGTCTGGACCCGGCGCACGACAGCGCTGGTACCACGGAACACGCGGGAGACGCCACGGCTCCCACCATCCAGCACATCGCCCTCCACATAGTGGGAGAGGCCACGGCCAAGGGCCAGCACAGGTTTGATCAACACAGCGTTCAAGGCCTCATCCACATAATACTTGTGGAAGACCAATTGATAGAGAGGATTGGTATGCTCTTTAAAGGCAAAACCCTTACCATAGAGACGCCAGGCGGCAGCAATCCCCAGCACGGCCACCAGCAGGCTAACACCGGTCGAGATCCATCCCAGTGTAAGTGTTGGATCGGGAGCATGGGCGGACAACCCGGATGGTAAGAAATGAACCAGTGGCGACCAACCGGGAGCGCCAAAGAGGGCCATCGAACCGATAAAACCGCCGATGACCGAGAGCACGGCCAGAATGATCAATGGTATAGACATCACCGGCTGCACGTCATGGATAGAGTTATAGCGCACCACACCACCATGGTGATGACCGGAGGCCGCAGCCTCCTCTTCCTCAACATCGTCCTCGCTAACAGCAGCAACAGCCGCACCGCGATAATCGCCAGCAAAGATACCAAAGAAGAGACGGAACATATAGAAGGCGGTCAGGCCAGCAGTACCGACACCAACGATCCACAGCACGTAGTACCAGACAATCCCCGAAGAGGTTGCCTCAGCCAGTACCGAGGCCAGAATATCATCTTTACTCCAGAAGCCAGCGAGAGGAAAGATGCCGCTGATGGCCAGAGCCGCGATCAGGAAGGTCAGGCCGGTAACACGCAGACGGCCCCAGAGGCCACCCATCTTGCGCATATCCTGCTCACCTGCCAGCGCGTGGATAACAGCACCAGCGCCCAGAAAGAGCAAGGCTTTAAAGAAAGCATGGGTAATCAGATGGAAAATACCACCAGCATAATTCTGTACCCCTTCAGCCATGAACATATAGCCCAGCTGGCTGATGGTTGAGTAGGCCAGCACACGCTTGATGTCCAGTTGGAACAGGGCGATGGTAGCGGCATAGAGGGCGGTCGCACCACCAATACCGGCCACGACGCCGAGTGCCAGGTGAGACTGATCAAAAATGGGATAAGCACGAGCAACCAGGTAGACGCCCGCCGTTACCATAGTAGCGGCATGGATCAGCGCACTGACCGGGGTCGGGCCTTCCATAGCATCCGGTAACCACATATAGAGTGGAAGCTGAGCCGACTTGGCCGCACAGGCCACAAAGAGCAGCAGCGCAATCGCCGTACTGGTCCCGCTAAAGGTATGACCCAGCACGCCAGCATAATCCAGGCGACCCGCGCCCAGGAAGATCAAGAAGATCGCCAGCATCAGGCCAAAATCGCCGATCACATTGATCACAAACGCCTTCTGGGCGGCTGCAATAGCTGAGCGCCGCTGATACCAGAAGCCGATCAGCAAATATGAAGCCAGGC
The DNA here is from genome assembly GCF_003967555.1 of Dictyobacter kobayashii. Lineage (GTDB taxonomy): Bacteria > Chloroflexota > Ktedonobacteria > Ktedonobacterales > Ktedonobacteraceae > Dictyobacter > Dictyobacter kobayashii. The sequence goes on along the minus strand of NZ_BIFS01000001.1, from coordinate 2,805,818 downwards.
CGACCAGTCCCCAGCCTACCAGCAGGAACAGGAAATTGTCTGCGATCACCAGGGTTACCATAGCAAAGATGAAAAAGTTCAGGTAGGCAAAGAAACGCCAGAAACTGGGATCATCGGCCATATAGCCCGCCGAATAGATATGGATCAGCAAGCCAACGCCCGTCACAACCAGCAGCATCGTCATCGACAGAGGGTCCAACAGCGTCCCAAAGTCCAGGGAAAAGGAGCCGGCGCTGGCCCAGTGATAGACAATCTGGTCACTTGTATGCTGAGTGCTACGCAGCATAATAAAGAAGTTAATGACGGAGACCAGGAAGGCCAGACCACAGGCTCCCCAGGCAACCGTCAAGATCGCCGTCCGTGGCATAAACCTGCCCGCCAGGCCCAGGATAATAAATCCGAGCAAGGGAAGCACGAGCACCCATAGACTTAGATTAGTCATAGCTAGCCTCGCATTATATTCATCTCGTCAACATCGATGTTGTGGCGCGTACGGTAGATGGAGACGATCAGGGCCAGACCAACCACGACTTCAGCGGCGGCGACCGTCAGCACTAAGAAGACAAACATCTGCCCATCGGCAGAGTCTAGAAAATGTGATAGGGCCACAAACGATAGATTGACGGCATTCAGCATTAGTTCAATGGACATGAAGATAATGAGTGGGTTGCGTCTGATCAGGACGCCGATCACTCCGATGGTGAACAATACGGCGCTCATTATCAGATAGGCAGATAATGGCATTGTTCTCTCCTTATTCCAGCAGGTGCGAGGCTTGAAGCAAGGGATAATACTTTCAACTTAATTTCGAAGGCGTTTGAAGCGTAAATGGATAAGAAACTCAGTACGTGCGGGGCTTGCCCCCGCTTGCTTGCTTCCCAATTAAAAATGGAACAAGAACAAGAATATGCTCGTATGAAATCGCTCCCCATCGCTTTGTTGGTGCTTTTTCGAGCGGCGAGGAAGCAAGTGGGGGCAAGCCCCACACGTACTGATCTTGTTTCTTTTTCCATTCATTTCCTTCCTGGTTCCTAAGTTGAAAGTATTGCCCGCAAGGGGCGCACCTACGATTTATTCACTAATTTGTGCGACGGCCAAAGACGAGGGCGCCAAGGATGGCGACGACGATGAGCAGGCTAGTGACTTCGAAAGGGAATAGAAAGCCATGGAAGAGGGCCATGCCGAAGGCCTGGGTATCTCCATGGTATTGTATTACGGCTTGCGAAAGACTGTTGCCCGCATCTGCTTTGGCGGCAGTAGTTTGAGTTCCGGTGAAGAGTAGGTAGCTCAGGGCGGCTACGAGCACGAGGCCGAGCAGGCCGCCAACGATACGTTGCCAGGCTATGCGATCCGGTATATCTGATTCGTTCTGATCGGGAGCCAGCATCGTGACAACGAATAGGAAAAGCACCATAATAGCACCGGCATAAATGAGTATCTGGACAACTGCGATGAACATCGCCTGCAGTTGCAAGTAAAATAGTGCCAGGAACAACAGCGTGAGGATTAAACTCAGGGCGCTGTGGATGGCATTTTTGAAGGCGATAACACCGATTGCAGTGGCAACGGTAGCGACCGCCAGCACGATAAACGATACGATAGCAAATGTCATATCATTTCCTCTACGATCCGCTCCGGTGAGGGTCACCTGGAATAAGCATGGACAAACCCCACACCTACGAGCGACCCTCACCGGAAGGATCAACTTCACAGCTTTCTTCTATCCTCATCCTGCTCTTCATTGACGAGAAGATTGGGACGTTCGACCTCGATATTACCTAAACCGACGGCGGCAGAACTGGCACGCGAGCCGTCGAAGACATGGGATTCCTGGGGCACTGGCTGAATAGCATCCGAGGGGGCAGGCTCGGCCCAGACAGAATTAGAGCCTACAGTCGCCTCACCCTGCGCTTCCAGCAGTTGCTCTTTATGATAGACCAGATCCTCTGGATAAAATGAAGCAAGCTTATAATTCTGCTCTAAAGTGATGGCTCCGGTTGGACAGGCTGCCTGACAGTAGCCGCAGAAGATACAGCGCAACATGTTGACGTCAAAGACGCGAGCATGGCGCTCACCCGGGGAGACACGATGCTCCTCAGTATTCTCCTCAGCCTCAATATAGATGGCATCGGCGGGACACGCCCCTGCACAGAGATAGCAGCCAACGCAGCGTTCCAGGCCATTATCATAGCGATGCAGCACATGACGACCGCGAAAACGAGCTGGTAAGTCACGCTCCTCTTCAGGATAAGAGACAGTAGTAGGCTTACGACCAATATTTTTCAGGGTTGTGGCCATGCCTTTGACAATATCAAAAGACATTACATTCACTCCTTATACCCGTACCGCAGTCGAGTCAGGTGCTTCCTGTGCCACCGGTTCAGAGTTCACAGCAGGAAGGGTTGGATTTTCATAGTGAGCCAGCCGAACCGAGGTAGGCAGAACCTGTTCTCCCCTACTCGACTTCTCTTCAAAGTGCGTGCCATCTGTAAAGCCCTGGCGGCGAATGACAAACAGCATAATAACGATGACAAGCAGTCCACCAACACCACTGACCACCCAGCTCCAATGCAGAGCAACCGCAAAGGCAGTGATAAGAATGTTGAGCACCGACAGAGGTAAGAGTGCCTGCCAGCCAAAGCGCATCAGGCGATCATAGCGGATACGAGGTAAGGTAGCACGCAACCAGATGAACAGGAACAGGAAGAAGGCAACCTTGATAGCAAAGATGACGATCGAGAGCACCGGAATATGATCGGTCAGTCCGAAGAAGCTCCAGCCACCCAGGAAAAGGGTAGAGGCAATCGAGCTAACCGTAATCATATTGATATACTCGGCCATCTGATAGAGGCTCCAGCGCAGGCCGCTATACTCGGTCAGATAACCAGCCGTCAATTCCTGCTCGGCTTCCGGCAGATCGAACGGGGCGCGGTTCACCTCAGCCACACCAGCGATCAGGTAGATCACAAAAACCCAGGGGCTGAGCGAACAGGAACCAGATCCCCATATCGATCTGGCGATTAACGATATCCACCATGCTCAGCGAGCCCGCCCACATCAGCACGCCACTCAGCGCAAGACCCAGACTTGTTTCATATGAAACCATCTGAGCGGCACTACGCAGAGCACCCAGCAATGAATAGCGATTGCCCGAAGACCAGCCACCAAGTACAATGCCGTAGACTGCCAGCGAAGAGATAGCCAGGATCCAGAGGATGCCGACATTAATATCGCCGATAAAGGGGTCCCAGATGCTATGTACATTGCGATTGCCGCTCCAGTTATTGCCGATCGGCACCACCGCAAAGGCACACAGGGCCACCACAACTGAAATGACCGGAGCCACCAGGTAGATAGCTTTCTTAGCCTGAGTCGGCACAATCTGCTCTTTAAAGGCCATCTTCAGCGCATCAGCCACTGGCTGTAGCAAGCCCAGCGGGCCAGCGCGATTCGGACCCAGGCGACCCTGAATTTTAGCCACCACGCGCCGCTCGATCAGCGTCATGTAGGCAAAGGCGGTCAGAAGAACCACAATCAAGATTGCGCCCTTCACAATCGTCGCCACAATCAGGGCCACAGTCGGATCATTCATGAAATCAAACATGAGCAACCTCCTGCTCCTGTACAACGCGAATACCCTGTGCTCCCAGATCCTCCCAGGTCAGACCAGCATAGAAAGGATTCTGCTCAGCGATCTCCAGCAGCACATCGCTCGGACTGGCATAGGTCCAGCTCTCACCAAGAGCCTGGGCCAGCGCCACCAGGATCTCCCAATCAGCTTTAGCCCCTGGCACAGGACGTAGGGCACGGCGAATGGCCTGTACATGGTGGTCCACATTCGTCATGCTACCATCTTTTTCAGCAAAAGAGACCGCGGGCAGCACCACATCGGCCTGCTGAGCCGTTTCATTCAACAACAGTTCCTGTACAACCACCAGTTCTAGTGAAGGAGGCAGGTGACCCTCAGGCAAATGCCGGGCTGGATTAGCACCCATCACCAACAATGCCTTCACCTGGGAATTGTTCAGAATCTCATCATAAGACAGTCCGGGCTCATCCACAGGCTGATAGCCAGGCAAAGCATCGGGCAAGAGGCCCATATCGCGAGCGCCCAGAGAATTAGCATCCTCAAACAAAGGACCAACGCCAGCGCCAGGACGATCCAGTTGTTTCGTCAACACCGCCAGGGCCTGCACATCAGCCGCCAGATCCTCATTGCCAGACACAAGCGTGGCCATCTCATCATACAGAATAACCGCGCCCTTAGCCGTCAACAACTCCTCGGCCAGACTCTGCAGCTGGGTCGTCACCTTCGCCCCGAAGGAATCCTCACCAGCACGGATCACCTGATCCTCGCGCTGAATAATAGAGCGCATATCCTCATAGCCATTCAGGTCAACGGACTTATTATTCAGCAAGTGTTTCAGCATCGCTTTGACCGCGATCCCTTCAGAGCCAGTCGGGACACGCAAGGTCAGGGCCGCCAGGCGATCCAGCTCGGTCTCAGCCGAATTGATAATAAAGATCTTAGCGCCATTGCGCAGGGCTTTCTTCATGCGCAGATTCAAGATCGGTTGGCGCTGATAGGGATCGGAAGCTACCAGCACAATATGGGAAGCCAGCTCGATATCCACGATACTATTCGTCATCGCCCATGGCTTGCCCGTCAACTGATCGCGCGCACCCGGGAATGTACCATGATGGTGATCCACATTCTTAGTGCCGATCACCTGGCGCAGCAACTTCTGGAAGAGATAAGCCTCTTCATTGGTCGTGCGCGTCGAACCGATACCGGCCACCGACTGAGGCCCATGCTGAGCCACAATCTCTTTCAAGCGGCTAGCGATAAATGATAGCGCCTCATTCCAGCTAGCCGGCGTTAACTGGCCATTGCGGCGAATAAGCGGCGTGCGCAGACGTTTGGGACTGTTGACATACTCAAACTCCCAGCGTCCCCGATTACACAGCCAACCATCATCAACGGCATCATTATTGCGCGACATCAAACGCATCACGCGATCCACGCGGGTATCGACACGAGCATTACAGCCGACGCTACAGTTATTGCAGACACTGGCCGTATGCTTGAGTTCCCATGGACGAGCCTTAAAACGATAGGTCGAAGCCGTCAACGCACCAACCGGGCAAATCTCGGTAGTATTACCCGAGAAAACCGAATCAAAGGCATGGCCAGGAGCCGTTCCGACCTCCATCTTGTATCCACGCGAGATCATCACCAGGCCATTATCCATCGAAATCTCAGAACTGAAGCGCGTACAACGCTGGCAAAGAATGCAACGCTCACGATCCAGCAACACATCCTCACTCACCGGGATCGGCTTCTCATAGTGGCGTTTATGCAGATCGAAACGCGTATTGCCAGGGCCATGGCGCAAAGTAAAATCCTGCAGATCGCACTCACCAGCTTTATCGCAGATAGGGCAATCCAGTGGATGATTGAGCAACAGGAACTCAAGCGTCCCCTTACGCGCCTTCAGCACCTTCTCCGTCTTCGTATGCACCACCATACCCTCAGCGACCGGAGTCGTACACGAGGTTTGTGGAGGCTTCGGCATCTTCTCAATCTCCACAAAGCACATACGACAGGCACCTAGAGGGGGCATCTTCTGGTGGTAGCAATAGATGGGAATTTCAATACCCGCCTTTTGAGCAGCCGCCCACACCAGAGTTCCCGGAGGAACTTCTACAGGGATGCCATCAATGGTGAGATGTATAAGCTCTTCTTTTTTCTCTTCTGGCATGTCAGAACTTCCTCTATTCTAGTGTGTTCCAGCAGGCTGAGCTACCTCAGCAGTATGCTTCTTACTGCCAGGACCAGTCATGCAACAACCATGTGTGGCGTGATATTCAAACTCCTCACGGAACTGGCGAATACCACTGGTAATCGAGCTGGTGGCCGCGTCACCCAGCGGGCAGAACGATTTTCCAGCCAGGTTATCACAGATATCCAGCAGCAGATCGACATCCTTCAGCTGCCCATGGCCATGTTCCAGACGCTCCAGGATCTCAGTCATCCAGAAGGTACCCTCGCGACATGGGGTACACTTGCCGCACGACTCATCGCGATAGAACTCGGTCATACGCAGGATCGCACCCACGATACAGGTGGCATCCGAAATCACGATCACGCCGCCCGAACCCAGCATCGAACCGGCCGCCGCAATAGACTCATAATCCAGAGGCGTATCCACTTTATCCGGTGACAGAATAAAGGTCGAAGAACCACCTGGAATTACCGCCTTCAATTGACGATCATCCAGCATGCCACCGCCGTAGCGCTCATCATAGATCAACGTACTCAGCGGCACACCCAGCGGCAACTCATAATTGCCTGGCTTCTTCACCTGACCACTCAGGCAGAAGATACGCGTCCCCTTACTCTTCTCCGTACCAAAGGAGGCGTACCAATCGGCTCCCCCCTCTACGATGGCTGGAACCGTCGCCAGCGTCTCGCAGTTATTGATCACGGTCGGGCCGCCATACAGGCCCACCACAGCCGGGAAGGGAGGCTTCAAGCGAGGGTAGCCACGGCGACCCTCCAGAGATTCCATCAACGCACTCTCTTCACCACAAATATAGGCGCCCGCGCCACGATGGACAATCACATCCAGGCTGAAGTCGCTGCCCAGAATATTTTTGCCCAGCAGGCCAGCGGCATAGGCATCTTCAACAGCACGCTCAACCTGCTGGCCAGCCTTCACCAGTTCACCACGAACATAGATAAAGGCAGTATGGACCTTACAGGCATAGCTGGTAATGATCACCCCTTCGATCAGGCGATGTGGGATCTGTTCCATGATCACACGATCTTTGCAGGTGCCTGGTTCGCTTTCATCGCAATTGCAGCACAGGTAGCGAGGTCGGTCATTCTTGGCCAGAAAGCTCCATTTGAGGCCAGTTGGGAAGCCGGCACCTCCGCGACCACGCAGGCCGGAGGTTTTGATGGCTTCGATTAAGTCGTCTGGCTGGTAGTCGCGGAGCGCTTTCGCCAGAGCCTCATAGCCGCCATGCTGTCGATAGGTGTCTAATTTATCTATACCTGGGACGTCGAGATTTTTGGTAATTATCAGTTCTGGCATATAGTATTACATCCTTTGTATGGGCAATTCTATAAACCTACCTGGCGGTTGTCGGTTTGGTTTTTGATCATCATTTCTTTTTTGTGTCGCCTGCGGCGGCACAAAAAGAGAAAAAAGGATAGGCGGGGGCACAGCCCCCAGGCCCCCAGTCAAGGGGCTCGCCGCCCCTTGCATCCCCGCTTCTCTTTCTTGCTGCCTCTAGCGGCACAAAAAGAGAAAAAAGGATGGGCGGGGCACTGCCCCGGGCCCCCAGTCAAGGGGCTCGCCGCCCCTTGCATCCCCGCTTCTCTTTCGCGCCGCCTGCGGCGGCGCGAAAGAGAAGAAGAAAATTTGTGGGGACACCCCACGCCCCGGCAGGAGGACTAGCCGTCCTCCTGCACCTCCTGCTTAAGCATTAGGAGCACTGCAACGGCGCAGCGGATCTGCTCTTTTGCTTTATATACAAATAGGGAACAGATCCGGCGAGCCGCTTCCGTCCCTCAGTGATGATCGTATTCTGTTGTCTATGAGTGCGAGATCAGGTAGACAGACCAATACCGATAACAGCGAGACATAGCTTTTTGCTCTATGAGCGACTATACGGTTTTTTTAATACCAAGCTCTTGATCTAGTTTGTCGATGAGTGCGTCAGCACCTTCCAGGGTTACGTGCTCATAGAAGTCGCCATTGACCTGTAAAGCGGGGCAGAACTACAGGATGCAATACACTCAACCGTATTTAAGGTATAGTTGCCATCAGCTGTTGTCTCGCCACGTTTAATGCCCAGACGCTGCTCCAGATGCGAAACCAGCGCATCACAGTTGCGCAGGTAGCAAGAAATACTTGTGCAAACATTGATAATCTTTTTACCCTGAGGCTTCTGATAATACATGGTATAGAAAGTAGCAATACTTTCCACATCATCAACCGTCAGATTAATCGCCTCAGCGACTGCCTGCAGGCCTTCGCTGGTAATATAGCCTTCCTCTTGCTGAGCAATATGTAAAGAAGGCATCACCGCCGAACGAGGCGCAGGATAGCGGGAAGCCAGGTCCCGCATACGTTGTTTGGCCTGTTCAGAAATCATCGATCCACTTCTCCTAGCACGATATCGATACTGCCAATGCCAGCAACCACATCCGCCAGGAAACCACCTTCAATCATGCGTGGTAAGACCTGCAGATTAGCAAAAGACCCACCGCGCACATGCATACGATAGGGTTTAGGGCTGCCGTCACTGACAATGTAGAAAGCCAGTTCTCCCTTGGGAGATTCGGTACGTACAAACACTTCACCTTTAGGTGGGCGGTAGCCCTCGGTAAAGAGTTTAAAGTGGTGGACTTCCATGCTGCCAGTAATCTGCCACTTAGGCGGAGGGGTAATCTTAGGATCATTCACCCGATAGGGTCCGGACGGTAAGCCATCCAGAGCCTGATTGACAATCTTGAGGCTCTGCTCCATCTCCAGCATACGTACCAGGTAGCGATCATACACATCGCCATTGGAGCCAACCGGGATATCGAAATCAAACTGCTCATAACCTGAATAAGGAAAAACCTTACGGGTATCCCAGACAACGCCGCTACCACGCAAGACCGGGCCAGTAGCCCCATAAGCCAGCGCGTCTTCCTGACTCAGAATGCTAATACCCTTGGTACGCTCCAACCAGAGCTGGTTATTCGTCAATAGATCGTGATATTCCTGCAGGCGAGCCGGGAAGACCGAGGTAAAAGCACGCACCGTCTTCTCAAATTGTGGAGGAAGATCAGCCTGCAACCCACCGGGGCAAATATAACTGGTCATCATACGCACGCCCGAAATCAACTCGAACACATCCAGGATCATCTCGCGTTCGCGGAAACAATAGAGGAACATACTCATGGCGCCCAGATCGAGCGCATGGGTGCCCAACCAGACCAGGTGGCTAGCGATACGCTGCAACTCAGCCAGAATTACGCGCGTATACTTAATCTTATCGTTGATCTGATCCTCAATACCCAGCAAGCGCTCAACCGACAACGAATAAGCCAGATTATTATTCAGAGGAGTCAGATAATCCATACGGTCGGTCAAAACCAGGGCCTGATGATAGCTCTTCGACTCGGCCGTCTTCTCAATGCCAGTATGCAAAAAGCCAATATCAGGGATCGCCTTAATAACCGTCTCGCCTTCGATCGTCAGGAGCAAGCGCAACACACCATGGGTACTGGGATGTTGTGGCCCCATATTAATGGTCATCGTATCGGAACGCTGACCACTAGCTAGCGGCTGGCTCTCCTCAATGGTATAAGTATTTTCAATCTCTTGCTGCTTCATAGATCATCCTTTACGCTTTCCATTCTGGCGCGCTTGTCCATCGGAAGAGAGTGAAGTATCAGAAGCACTGCGCTTGGCATCGGGAGAGGAAGTACCAGGCTCCTGAGAAAGATTCACATGTGAACGATTCTCATTGAGTTCACGGCCTCAGGGTACGCAGGGTTTGCTGATAATACTCGCCCACCCCAGGATCAATATCATAGGGCACCTGACCGCCCCAATAAGGCTCAGGCAACTCAAAGCCAGAAAGAGGATAATCCTTTCGCAGCGGATGAGTCGTCCACTCAGGCGGCATCAGCAAGCGACGCAAATCGGGATGATTAGTAAAAGTGATGCCGAACAGATCAAAGACCTCGCGCTCGTACCAATTAGCGCCCGGCCAAATGCCAGTCACTGAAGGGACTGCAGGATGATCTTCACGGCGCAGGCCTACCCGCACCTTAAGGCGCAAAAAGCACCGATGAGGTAAAGAAAGAAGATGATAAACGACATCGAAACGAGGGACACGTTCCGGCCAATCAACCGCCGTCACAGTTTCCAGGAGATTATATTCTAAATCCTTTTTAAGATGGGCGCACACCTCAACCAGAAACTCTGGTTTCAGTACAATTGTCTGCTCATCACGAAACTCGACTACTTCAACGATTGCCTGTGGGAACTTACCTTGCACCGTCTCGACCGTCGATGCTGCTGTTATGACCATACTATTAAGCATTCCTTCAACGTGTTTGAACACCAGTATGCCGACACCACTGTCGTAAATCGTAATAAGTCCTCAAAAAAGAGCGAACAGCAAAATGACAGATTAGCCTTCAAGGGAATTGATCAAGCGCCAGCCTCCCATCCCTTACAACCCTAACCCAAACATCATCGTCCGCTCAGATTTATCCATTATGAAAAGGCAACCAGGGGGCATCAATCAAAAGAAAAACAGCCCCAGAGAAACGACTCCCGAGCTAAAGCTAAGCCTCATCCTGTACAGGACCGGTCAGCTTCATACCACTATCCTTCAGTGGATCGGGAGGATTAGGAATTCCCTCACGAATCTTCCGCTGCAGTTCATTAAAACCGAAGAGCAGCATATCGGGTGTCGGAGGGCAGCCAGGCACAAACACATCGACTGGTACAATTTTATCCACACCCTGGACGATGGCATAATTATTAAATACGCCGCCGCAGGAAGCGCAAGCGCCCATTGAAATGACCCATTTCGGCTCAGGCATCTGATCATAGATCTGGCGCAAAACGGGGGCCATCTTAATGGAACAACGACCAGCCACAATCATCAAATCGGCCTGTCGAGGAGAAGCGCGAAAAACCTCCGCGCCAAAGCGAGACATATCAAAACGACTTCCTTGAGCAGACATCATCTCAATCGCGCAGCAGGCCAGGCCGAACGTCACCGGCCAGAGAGAAGAACTGCGTCCCCAACCCAGCACCTTATTCACCTGAGTCGTCAGAATACCGAAGCCCCCATCTTTCTCATGCACCGGCAAATCGCGGCGCATACGGGGCGTCTGGGTATTTGAATATGTCTGTACAGGCTCCCAGGGATTTTTTACTCCCATGTAAATGCTCCCTTCCGCCAAACATAGACATAGCCCACCATCAAAACAACCAAAAAGACAAGTAATTCGATTAAGCCGAATAATTGCAACTTATTGAGCAGGATGGCGAGAGGATAAAAAGAAACAATCTCAATATCGAATGCGATAAAGAGCATTCCAGTAAGCAGATACTTCACCGGAAAACGTCGTTTCGGTGCAGCGATCTCTTGAATACCGCATTCGTAGGGCGCTAACTTCTCCGGCGACGGCTTTTTAGGCCCAAGGATGCCGGTCACCGCCATCACAAGGAGGCCGAAGAGGACAGCTAACGCTACATAAATGAAAACGGGGAGTGCTGTTCCCATAGACGTGGGACCCTTCATTTCTAAAAAATATACACGTATAGACACACATTACGAGGTGTCCAAAGTACACTTCCTCATTTGGTATCGTAGCATAGAGGAGGTGATAAAGTCAAACACTAAGGGCATTCAAAGGTCCGTTATATAAAATATGTGTAGAACTTCACCACATAAATATGGTTATATTCCTGTGCCTAAATTACATCATAAGCAAGTAGGCTGAAATTACTAGCTGAAGCTATTATGAGTATACCAAATAGTATGAAGGTCAACTATTTGGTATGGGGAGCGTGCCGCTCTTGCGCGGACGTGCGCTGGCGCGCCCGCACTGTTTTTCTTATGTGGTGTAGGAAATGCGCCGGGCGCATTTCCTACACCACATAAGAAGGCTTCTTGAGCGCCAAAGACGCTCAAACTCAGGTGTGAAGAGCGCACGATCATGAGGGCCTCACACGCTCTTAGAAATTTTAGACTTCCGTCACTACAGCGCTGTTTGTATATGAGCTTTCGTGCTTGAGGAGCTCATACAGAATTTCTTCATTGGTGTAAAAAATGCGCATTGCGCATTTTTTACACCAATGAAGAAAACAGGCGCGGGCGCGCCAGCGCACACTAGTAAAGGAGTGAAACGCCTCCCATCAGCATGAGAGTCTGAGACATTATTAGAGGTACTGCTGAAAGAGGACATAGTCTGTGATCTGGGCAAGAATAGGTGCATCAGTAATGGCCCAGAGTGGCAATGTATACCACTCGTGGGTCGAACCATCGCATTTAATGATCACCTCATGCTCACCAACCCCAAAACTAGCAATCTCATCCCAGGCCATGAATCTGGCACCTTGCTTGAGCAAAACGCCCTCGCGATTGAGGGAAAGCGCTCCGAAAGAAAGGGTAGCGCCTGACTCATAGAGAGCAATATGTGGAGACTGAGAAATGACAGGCGAGGATTCCACCAATGGCACGCGTGCCTGTTTGGCAGCATATTCTAGCAGGCCCTTCAAAACCCATACATTGGGAAGACCTGACAGGCTGAGAGTAGCCCAGGCCCAACTATTACCATAGCAATACAGGCTCAGAGAAGTTTCATCCAGACTCAGGCGCTCATACTCAGACCAGGGCAACAAGCGCTGCACCTTCTCTACAGCAAGGCCTGAACGTGACACTGCAAGTGGACCAAAAGTAAGCACACTGCCTGCATTATATTGCGCCAGCACCTGTGGCAACAAATGGCGGCAAACCTCGCGCTCCATAAAGCCACCCAGGCGATCCAGGTGTGGAAGATCATTATCCAGCACAAACAAAGTTCCATCCGAGCGCAGCAACGTATACTGGGTCAGTAACGTCGACGCCTGGCTCACCTTCAGAACCTTGCTCAACTGCACAATATCTTGCCAGTGAATCACATCGCAGCCATAACGCATATAGATCAGACCTCTAGGGCACAGAAAGATACGCAGCGGAGGGGTTAAAAGAGGAGGCAGCAACATCCAGAAACCGATTAAAAACCAGGCCACACCAATACCCAGCACCATCCATGACTGCCAGAGAGGCCACCAGCTAAAGATCTGGTCATAGAAAGTAGCATAGGCACTGATAATTAGCGCACTGACAACAAAAGCCAGAGGACTCAAAAAGAGAGAGAGTCGAGACGAGCTCAGTGGCTCATAGACAATACGAGGCACACCAAGTTGATGCGCATGTGCGCATGTTTGGATCTTATGAGGTATCTGCTTTTCGGATGTCAGGCGCATGAGCGGGCTCCGTTATCTTCGTACTAGCGGCGCTTCCATACATGCCAACAGCGTTACTAATTTGAACGAGTAGCAGTAATGAGAATAATACGTTGATCATAACGGCTCTCTATATATTTAGAAGTTATTATATATCAAAAGATGGTGCTATTTCTCTCAATTGTTGGGTGTATATTTTATTTCCCGTGCGCCCCCAAGAAGAATCCCTTTGGCATGAAGCCGTTCCGAGCGACGAGGAAAAATCGGGCGCGAGGCCCGGACCTATACGGGAAGGGAGAAAGCGGGGACAAGCCCCGCACGTACATTTCTTCTTTATTTTTGCATTAAAATGATCTTCTTTAGCTCTTTTAATCCCTCGCGTTGCAATCTAGGATTGAGAGGTGATGAATATTGGTATTTACTTATTCATATCGTTCAGGTAAAGGGATTCAATAGGTTGAGGTGATGTTAGTAGACTACGATGCTGGTGTTCCAGCCGGTGTTGTAGTAGAGCCAGGCGGCCTCGGCAGGTGGGAGGTTGACACAGCCATGGCTGCCATTGCCGGAAGAGCGTTGATCTCCACTATCGTCATGATGGGGGAACTCGGTACCTGGTCCGTAGTTGATGCGCCACCAACTATCGTGGATAAAGTAGCCGCCATCGTGGAAGAGAATAGCGTTTTGGATGACGGTATTGGGATACCAGAATGGTGAAGTGGGCGGATCATCAGATTTAAAAAGCGTTGGTGATAAGCGATTCAAGACTGTCCAGACGCCTGGAGGAGATGGGCGCTCCGGACGACCGGTAGTAACCAGGAATGAACGTACCAGGTTGCCATCCTGATATAGGCGTAGACTTTGCTTGCTCAGAGAAATAACGATCACCTGGCCTTGCATCAACTGGTAATGCTGTAAAGCCTGCAGATCGGCTTTATGAACCTGATCATATGGGGTCGGATCATCATAATCCATCTCCAGCAGTTGATGGTTGAAAAGCAAGGTTTTGGCCACGTCCAGGGAATTTTGCAGATCGTCCAGGGTAGTGGCCTGATTGAGTAGTGTATCCGCATCCAGGCCAAAATTATTGTTCAGGTAACTGGTGTCAATGGCATAGCTATTACCATCGTAGTCATCATAGTAGAGATGGCTGCTACTCCATCCCTCCACATCTTGATGGAACTGCCGGATAGCCTGATTGGCATCTTCACGCAAAGCATCGGCCTTAACCGCAAAAATATCATTATCAACTTGCTTCAGAAAATGCTGAAAGCTCAACACATCCATAGGAGCAGCGGCCTGCTTTTTATAAACGGTCAGCCGTTCCTGGTAGGGCGCCGGATCGAGATTAGCAGCAGGAAGTTGCTGAACACCCTGATCCAATTCCTGCAAGCGAGTCGAGGCCACCATGGGCATTGCCTGAACCACAGCGACGGTAGCTTGCTGGTACTGCGCATTAAGTAGATGATTTAAGCTTTGTAAACTGGCAGCACCTGTATTTTTCTGGAAGAGTTGTTGATCATTTTGATAGGCGGCCTGCAGTGAGAGGACAGTAGTATTTAACTGCGCCTGCTGTGCCAGATTCAACATATTTTGCAAAGCAGAGAGGTGACTGGAAGTAACTTCCAGAGCAGAGAGCCGCTGATCAAATTGCTGCATGCTTGTATAAATATGGGTATAATCCCCAAAGCTGTGGGCATTAGACAAAGCTCCCTCAAGTTGATGCAATTGAGCCGGAAATGTCCCGATTGGTAGATGCGCTTTTTGATCGCCGGCCAGCGAGATAGACGTGTGCTGCAATTCCTGTTCTAACTGAGCATGGATACGCTGGGTATTGGCGGCCATCACGCCCTGGAGCTGTGTATTCAGGAGAAGATAGCGCCGGGCGAGAGAAAGATAATAATCATCCACCGGCTGATTGCTAAAAAGACTCAAAGGGGGTTGAGAAGAACGCAAAGCGGCATATTGAGTAAGAATGGGCTGCAGAACAGCGGAAGTAAAACCAAATTGACGGGCGCTATGGAGAATTTGATCAAAACGCTGCTCATTCTCCATAGCTCGTTGCCGTACCTGTGTATCGCCAGCGCAGGCGCTTGTCGTAAGAAGTGACACCGATAACACAAGAACAATCACCAACTGCCTCAACCGCAAGTGCCCAACCCCAGGATACGACAAGCCCATCAATGCTACCTCTTTCCGCCGCGAGACTTAGATTTCTGTTTGCGCTTCTCCTTGCGCACTGCCTTGCCAGTCTTTTTCCCGCCCATAGACTTACCACCGCCAGGTAAAGCCGGCATACCAGGCATTCCAGGAATACCGCCGCCGCCAGAATACTGGCGAGCCAACTGGGCCCAGGGACCCTTACCGGAGCTCATCTGCCGGATCATCGTACGCATCTCATTGAACTGATCCAACAACTGATTAACTTCCTGGACCGTGGTACCACTACCACGCGCAATACGTTTACGACGACTTCCATTCATAATATCGGGATTGCGTCGCTCTTCTTTAGTCATCGAAAGGATCATCGCCTCAACATATTTCAGCTGATCCCCTTCAAGAGCCTCTTCCATCTCAGGCATCGACGCCAATTTATTAAAGCCCGGGAGCATCTCCATCACATTACGCAAAGGTCCCATACGCTTCAACTGGCGCATCGAATTCAAGAAGTCCTCAAGGTCAAATTTACCCTGTTGCAGCTTCTGCTGAGCTTTAAGAGCCTCTTCCTCATCGATGCTCTCCTGGGCCCGCTCAATCAAAGAAAGAACGTCACCCATTCCTAGTATACGCGAAGCCAAACGATCTGGATAGAAAGGTTCCAATGCGTCCGTCTTCTCGCCCACGCCCATAAACTTCACCGGAACGCCGGTCACCGTACGAATCGACAGGGCGGCACCGCCACGGGCATCACCATCCATTTTCGTAAGGATCATACCCGTCAAAGAGACGGCCTTATTAAAGTCATCGGCCACACGAACCGCTTCTTGACCGGTCATAGCATCGGCGACCAACAAGATCTCACGCGGGCGCACACGCTGACGAATATTGATAACCTCATTCATCATGCGCTCATCGATATTCAAACGGCCCGCAGTATCCAGAATCACGACCGAGCAAGCCTGCTCGCGAGCAAAATCCAGTGAATTTACACAGATATCCACCGGATCGGCTCCCATCGGCTCCGAATAAACAGGGATCGACAACTGACGACCCAGAGACTTCAACTGATTGACAGCCGCAGGCCGATACATATCGGCAGCAACCATCAAAGGACGCTGGCCCTGTTTACGCAGGTAGTTAGCCAACTTGGCGGCAGACGTTGTTTTACCAGAACCCTGCAAACCAACCAGCATAATAATCTGTGGAGGAGTTCCTCCTAAATCCAGCTTATTATTGCCATTCTCTCCACCCAGAACCTCAACCAGTTCCTCATTTACAATAGAAAGCACCTGCTGGGCCGGTGAAAGGCTCCCCATCACATCCGCGCCAATAGCCTTTTCTTTGACACGGTCGACGAATTGACGTGCCACTTTCAGGTTGACGTCAGCTTCGATGAGCGCCAGTCGGACCTCACGCAGTGCTGCGTTTACATCTTCCTCGGTCAACCTACCCTGTCCACCGAGATTATTAAATATACCTTCAAGACGTTTAGATAAGTTCTCAAACATTGCCATAACGGTGCTCTTTTCCTCTTTCCGCCAAGCGAACGTGCCAATTTGGCACCTATTATATCACTTTGTGCTGTCGGATGAAATCAGGTGCTCGACTGTATTGCGCTTTGTTCCTCAACATATAATCCTGTCTCTGTCTATTTTAACACAAATCATATCAGCAAACTTGATACAAACACACTCAAACTTCTTGCTAGGTCGAACTCATATATGATATATTGAAGGCAGGAAAAAGACCCAAAGATCAAGGAAAGCAGCCTGGAGGTGAAGTATGAAGATAGAACGCTTTACAGATAAAGCCAGAGAGGCCATTCAAGAAGCATCAGCAAATGCAAAGGAGCATAACAATGGCCAGATCGAACCCGAACATCTGCTGAACGCGCTGCTCACCCAGGAAGGTGGAGTAGTTCAGCAGATCATCCAAAAAGCGGGCGGAAATATAGCGGCCGTCCGCAGCAGCATCGAAAACGAGATTGCCCGCCTGCCCAGGGTCTATGGTGGTAGTGAACCAGGAATCTCGCCGCAACTGCGCAAAGTGCTGGAGGACGGCTGGCAGGAGATGAGCGCCTTTAAAGACGAATATCTAAGTGTAGAACATCTCTTACTGGCCTTCTTCGGCAGCGACAGCGCGGCCCGCAGAGCCCTAAAAGCCGCCGGACTCAGCCGCGAGTTGGTACTCAACGCCTTAACCACCATCAGAGGTTCACAGCGCGTCACCGACCAGAATCCAGAAGGCAAATACCAGGCACTCGAAAAATACGGCCGCAACCTGACCGAACTGGCCAGGCAGGGCAAGCTTGACCCGGTAATTGGAAGAGACGAAGAGATCCGCCGCGTCATCCAGGTACTCAGTCGGCGCACCAAGAATAACCCGGTCCTAATTGGAGAACCAGGAGTCGGCAAGACCGCCATCGTAGAAGGTCTGGCCCAGCGCATAGTACGCGGCGACATCCCCAAATCCCTGGCGGAAAAACAGGTCGTAACGTTGGATCTAGGAGCGCTGGTAGCCGGAGCCAAATTTCGCGGCGAATTCGAAGAACGCCTCAAAGCCGTCCTGAAAGAAGTCACCAGTGCCGCCGGCGGAATCGTCCTCTTTATCGATGAGCTACACACCCTGGTAGGAGCGGGCGCGGCGGAAGGCGCGATGGATGCCTCTAACATGCTCAAGCCAATGCTAGCGCGTGGCGAACTGCACTGTATCGGCGCCACCACCCTGAACGAATATCGCAAATATATCGAGAAAGATGCCGCCCTGGAACGGCGCTTCCAACCAGTGATAGTCGACCAACCGACCGTGGAAGATACCATCAGCATCCTACGCGGCATCAAGCCACGCTATGAGGTCCACCATGGTGTCCGTATTCAGGACAGCGCCCTGGTCGCCGCCGCCGTACTGTCCAACCGCTATATTACAGATCGTTTCCTACCCGACAAAGCTATCGACCTGGTAGATGAAGCGGCCAGCCTGCGCCGCGTTGAACTGGACAGCACCCCGAGCGAAATGGACGCCCTTGACCGGCGTATTCGCCAGCTACAGGTCGAGCAAGAAGCGCTCAAGAAAGAGAGCGACGTTGCCAGTAAAGAACGACGCGATAAAGTAGAGCGCGAGATCGCCAATTTGAGCGAACAGCTACGGGCCATGCGCCTCACCCTGGACAGCGAACGTGAGCCAGTCGAAGAACTGCGCCAACTCAAACGGCAACTGGACGAAGCGCAAATCCAATACGACAAAGCCGAGCGAGCCTACAACTACGAAGAGATGGCCCGCCTGCGCTATGGTCGCATCCAGGAACTTGAGCAACAGATCAAAGAGCAAGAAAACCGGCTCGCCAACCTGCAAAGTGCGCGCATGCTCAAAGAAGAAGTAGACGCCGAAGACATCGCCGAAATCGTCTCCAAATGGACGCATATTCCGGTCTCCAGAATGATGGAAGCCGAAATACAAAAACTCCTGCACATGGAAGAACGCTTGCGTGAACGCGTCGTCGGACAGGACGACGCCCTGGCAACCGTCGCCGACGCCATTCGCCGTTCGCGAGCCGGACTACAAGATCCCAACCGACCACTAGCCAGCTTCCTCTTCCTGGGACCAACCGGAGTAGGAAAGACAGAACTGGCCCGTGCCCTGGCCGAATTCCTCTTTGATAATGAGCAAGCGATGGTGCGTATCGACATGTCAGAGTACATGGAAAAACACAGCGTCTCCCGCCTGATCGGAGCACCTCCCGGATATGTTGGATATGACGAGGGTGGTCAGCTCACCGAAGCTGTCCGCCGCCATCCTTATAGCGTCATCCTGCTGGACGAAATTGAGAAAGCGGCCCCCGAAGTTTTCAATGTTCTGCTCCAACTACTGGATGACGGGCGGCTCACCGATGGCCAGGGAAGAACGGTTGACTTCAGAAACACGGTAATCGTCATGACCAGCAATATTGGTGACCGCTGGTTACATGAATATGCCAACCAGGACGAAGACAGCATCCAGCGCGACATCCGTCAACGGCTGCGTGAAGAAGGGCTAAGGCCCGAATTCATCAACCGGATCGACGAGATCATCATCTTCCATCCAATTGGCAAAGAAAAAGTCAAAGCCATCGTCGAGATCCAGATCAATCGCATCAAGCCACGTCTGGAGGAGCGACACATTACATTGAAGCTAAGTGAAGCCGCCAAAGATTACCTGGCAGAAACAGGTTATGATACACAATTTGGAGCTCGGCCACTCAAGCGCGTCATTCAGCGAGAAGTGGAGAACCGCATCGCCAGAGCCATCCTGGAAGGCAGTGTACACGAAGGTTCAGAGGTAGAGATCGACAACCTTGATGGCAAATTAATGTTGAACATTAAACAACATGCGCATTAATGTTCAGCTTGCGTAACAGAAACACAACCACAAAACAAAGTATATCTATCTACACTATGGTGTATATTGATATAATAGGAAGCGACGACACGTATCGCGGTTTCATGTTTGTGAAAAAGCTAGTTCACGGACCGAGATAGGCTATTGGCGTCGATTGGAGAATAGAGATAGTGAAACTCTACGTAGGAAAGCTGCCCTATCGGACAACTGACCAGGATTTAAATGATCTCTTTGGCCAATATGGCCAGGTAGTTTCAGCTACGATCATCATGGATCGTGAAACTGGACGCAGCAAGGGATTTGGCTTTGTAGAAATGGGTAATGATGAGGAGGCACAGAACGCGATGAGCCAACTCAATAATTCCAGCCTGGAAGGTCGTACAATCATTGTAAACGAAGCACAAGAGAAGCGCGATACGCGTGGTGGCGGCGGTTTCCAACGACGTGATTCACGCGGTGGCGGCGGCGGTGGTGGCGGATATCGTGATCGCCGTTATTAGTCCATATAGGTCGTTTGATAAATGCTTCAAGCAATTGGAAAGGTCCTGAATGATGGCCACCTGCACCGCCACATCACAACCAGTAGTGTGGAACCATTTGCGGAAGCAGCGCTAGCTTCCTAAGCAGTACTTAAACAGTTGCAGAGTAGACACTAAAACAAACAGGGAACTGGAAAGCACTTTCCAGTTCCCTGTTTTTAAGCACAGATACCAGAGCTAGCTGCGATCAAAGAATTCTTCGCGGCTGGAAGGATCGGGACGATGTGCCAACTGGATACCAGCCAGATAAGGATCGGAGGCAGCCAGAAGCTGATTAGCCTCATAAGCCAGGGCACGATAATTGATATGCCCACCCGGACGTACACGCTGCATAGTCAGATACATTGCCTGCTTAGGATCACCATGCATCCACAGATCAACCTGATGGGCCAGGGGCAGCAAGTTGAGCATAAAAGCATAATCAATACTTTCCCCATAGGTAGCCGACACTTTATCCAGGAAGGCCTGAAGCTGCTGATAGTACACCTGCAAATCATGCTCAAATGCAGCTTTCTCCACAGCGAACTCAGGAATTTCCGAAAGATAGAGAGGCAAACCAAAGCCACGAGAAAGAATCTGCACCAATGTATCCCGGCTAACACGCTCACCAAAGACCAGCGGCAAAGGAAAGAAACGGCCCCAGGCACGATGACGATTAAAATCACGTAGCTCACCCAGAAAACTCTCAATCGCCAGTGTCATCGTAGTTGTACGCGCAAAGCCAGGCAGTTCGCGATAATTATTATGCTCCGCAAAAAGCAATTTACTCAACGCCGTTTTGATCTCAGGAGTCTGGGCATGAACCCAGGTAAGCAAGGCCTCACGCTCCAGGCCAGGCCAGAGCAACAACGCATACTCAGCCAGCAGCCGCTCGCCGGCAGTCCACTCCGAACCAAGTAAGCGCACACGCTGCCCAACCCGTTGCGGAGCCGTGCGTTGAATCGGCACTACCCGCAGCAGATCAGTATGCTCAACCAGGAACTGGCGCAAAGCCTGCAAATTAGAATTAACTGTTGAAAGAGGATATGTATGGCGAACCAGGCCAGGAGCTTCAGCCTTATAATCCAGGGCCTCTTCTTCCTCAGGGCTTGGAGCAAGCAAACGTTCAATCTGTGCCGCCACCTGATGATAATAAGCGACCGGAGAAGCCTTTAATTCAGCGATAATACGCGACCAGTCGCGAGCCGAAGTCTCAAAGGACATGCCACTCCACTGCCCAAACAACAAGAAATAACGCACACAATCCAGGACACGAGAAGTCAGGGCACTCTTCTGGTCTGAGCGGCTCGTATCAGCCTGATAATACGCTGTAAAGGCACGCAACAAACTCTCCCGGTGGAGGGCAAACATAGATAAAGAAAGGGCGCCAAAGGCCTGATATTCTTCCTCCAGCGCAGCGCCATCAGCTGCCGGAAAATCGGCGGGCAAATAATTGCGCAACTGATGTAAAACCGCCTTCCCAAAGCGAGGCTGATAGCGTGTTGACTTCTCCTGGCCCGAATTAAGTGATCCCTCATTAAACAGAGCCAGGCACAGATGCATAGGAATCTTGCCCATATCCACAGCCACGCGAGCCATATCCCCAACAGAAGCATGGCCATAGCCCCGGAAAGTCTCCTCAATCTTCTGATCGGGGTCCACCCCTTTTTGCCCCATCTCACTTAAAATATCCCAGGGCATGCCGGCGGCCCGCGATTGGCGGGCGCCCGCCCAGGCCCGGTGGGCAGCAGTACGCTTCTGCGGATTAGAGACAGTAGTCGTCACCACAGTACCGGTCTCTTGATCTTCCAGACAGATCAAACGCAGACCGGTTACATCCGGGGCATAAGTGAACCAACGATAGGACCCCGAAATATACTCTTTCTCTATCGCCAACTCAGCCTTATCATTCTTTTGAGTTTGTGTCATAGGCTCCTCCTTGCGAAGGAAATAACTTCGCACCTTCCAAACCGATTGATCTAACGACAGCCATGTTACCACTTCCAGGCAAACTCCAAAAGCAGGAAAAAGGTCAGCCAATTGCGACCGAAGTTAAAGCCGGACCGTATTAGTAGTGAATGTTTGAGCTTAAAATAGTTCCACGCCACTGGCAGTAATATGGCGGTCCTGGTGGCGGCAATCAAATAACGTAAACATTATTTTTAACTAGCACATGCTACCAAGAGCAGTTATGGAGAGTTATTTCTTATGTCCTGGACATCACTGGCAGAACGCATAGAACGGCTTCCACTTATTTTAGCCGGGCCAATTGTTAGAAGGGTAGAACCTGAGCAGGTAACGGTCTGGTTGGCGCTAAAAGAAGCACGCAACGTAACCTTATGCATCTATGCTAAAGATGAGCACGCCCAATTGCAAGAGCAAGCGCGAGGCACCCACGCCACTATTCGCATAGGAGATAACCTGCACTTAGTAGCTGTAACAGCCAGCATAACCAGCACTGAGCAAAAGTTAAATTGGGGCGAGCTCTATTATTATAACCTCTACTTTAGTGCTAAAGAGCAGCAACCAGGCGCAGAAATGGCGCACCTGGCCACACCTGGCATCCTTACCGCCGATCCCAACGAGACGCAACCACTACAGCGCATCTGTTATCCGGGAGAGCCACTACCAGGTTTCCTGCTGCCCGCCAAACATGTACACGACCTGCGCATCATCCATGGCTCCTGTCGCAAGGCACACGGAACCGGCAAAGAGACCTTATCGGCGGTCGATAACCTGATCGCCACTGCCTGCGAGCAGAACGGCACAGCACGGCCACAGCAACTCTACATGACCGGAGACCAGATCTATGCCGATGATGTCGCCACGTCCCTGCTACACACGCTAACGGATGCAGGAAAGGTGCTACTGGCAGGCAATCAAGAAGAGATCATGCCAGGTTCTCAACTCCCGGTAGATAAATTTTTCCCCAGCATGCGCAAAAATATCATTCTCAACCAGGCCAGATTCACCACAGGTCATGCAGATAACCACCTGATCTCCTTCGCCGAATACATCGCCATGTACCTATTTAGCTGGTCCGATGTACTATGGCCCAAAGAACTACTGAGCGTCGAAGACTTCTGGGCCTGGCTCTATCCAGGGGTTCATGCCGAGAGCATTACGCAGGCAAAAGAACAAGCTCGTTACCGAGAAGAGCTCCAACAACTAACAAGTTTTCGCAACACCCTACCCAAAGTCAGACGGGCCCTGGCCAACATCGCCACGTACATGATCTGTGACGATCACGACGTCACCGACGACTGGTTTTTAGATGGGAACTGGTGTCAGCAAGTACTAAAAAAGCCACTGGGAAGACGCATCATCCGTAATGGACTGCTCGCCTATGCGCTATGCCAGGCCTGGGGCAATACGCCACAGCAATTTACCGAAGCAGATGGCGCCGCCCTGCTAACAGCCGTCGATAACTGGCGAGGCAACGAGAACGATAGGCAGGCAGAGACCATCGCCCAGACCATTGGCATGCCAGATCACTTTCGCGGCCAGGGTTCGCTGCAGCACCCCGATCGATCCCTGCGCTGGCACTACAGTTATGAAGGTCCCAACTACCAGATGATCATCATGGATACACGCACCCACAGGTACTACCGCACGCCTAAAGATTTTCCGGGGCTGCTCTCAGAGAGTGCGATGCAAACCCAGATTGAAGACATCAAATATGAAGAGGCGGAAGTCACATTGATCATCTCAGCCGCCCCCGTCATCGGCATCGACTTCGTAGAAACAGTACAATTCTGGAGTCGCTGGCGCGTCAAAGACAACTACGCCTTCGACCGTGAAGCCTGGGCCCTCGAATGGGGAACCTTCCAGATCTTTTTACGCACCATCAGTAACCTTAAACGGGTCGTCTTTCTGTCTGGCGACGTACATTATGCCTTTGGCTCCAGCCTCGAATACTGGGACACCCGGACCAGGCAAAGCGCGAAATTCATCAACTTCACCTCCAGTCCTTACTGCAACGAAGGTTCCGGTTCACAAATTTCTGTCCTGGCCATTGGCTATCCCCGCCTGCGCTCACTACTGCGAGGAGGGAAAGAGCCCCGACTAGACTTCTTTGTCTGGGACATTCGCGGGCACGACCACCACACCCTTAACTACCTGCTTACAACAATCAGAAAGCAAAGCTACCGGTTCTGGTGGGCGATCCCGCGCCTGATCGCAGCCCATCGCTCACCCAGCGAGATAGTCATGCCAGCCTGGGGCTGGTTCAAAGGTGCATTTGACAACTTTCCCCCCAGCCGCAGCTATCGCATACGCTACCTGACCAACAACCTGCAGCGAACAACCGAGAATGAACATCGTCCACATATCAATTTGACACGCTTCACCCTGCGACCGCTCCGGGCCGCGCTAGGTGGACTCAACATCTTACAGATTCTCAATCGCCGGCTACAGGGAAAACTGCGCGCACGTACAACCCGGATACCAGAACAAAACACAGCCACGCTCAGAGGTGCCCGCGAGAACCTGTTGGAAGAAGCCATAGAACAAAGTGAAAAGATTGAACGCAAACTGGAACAGCCCCGCACAGGATTAATGAACGCCGTCTTCAACTATGATCAATGGCTTAGCCGCTGGAAAGCAGGCAATCTGATCGTGGGTTACAACAATATCGGTGAGATCAGTTTCTGCTGGGATGATGAGAAAAAAGAAGTGAGTCAGCGACTATGGTGGTATAGCCCGAATAATCCTGAACAGATACAATGCGCTGAATATGCAGATACACTGGAACTTCCCCGTCCTGAAGATGAGCCTCCAATGCCATAGGACTTTTCCGCTTTTTGCTTACTCCAGGGAATATATATACATAAGATAGTATTTGATTCTTTCTTCCATTGGAAGCCTGATGCTCACCTGTATACGTGCGCTGGCGCGCCCGAGCTTTTTTTCTTGTGTGGTGCAAAAAATTGCAATAGATGCAATTTTTTGCACCACACAAGAAAAATCATTAAGCGCCTTTGGCTCTCAAACTCAGCGTAAAGAGCGCGGGAGACCATGAGGATAAGACACAATTTTATCAATTGCCACATAAATTCTATCCGAGCACTTTATGCAGCAATTGATAAAATTAAAAATTCTGGAGATTGAATGATATGACTAATGGAGGCAAAGTTGAGGTTCGTAGCCGTATCTTTCAGGCAACCACGCCTGATTCAGCACTTCCGACGGTCATCCTGGACATTCTCAATGAAGAGATCACGGTTACCGAGTTGATTCGCCGTACCGTCACCGAACAGATTCGTGAGCTCGTGGCAACGCGCAAACTGGATGCCCAGCAGGCCCAGCAGGCGCTGCAACGCCAGTACCTTACAGACGCAGAAATTCATGATCAGGCAAAAAAAGGGAAGGTTATATTCGCTCAAAACGAAGCTACCAGGCTAGAAAATCAGAACCAGGATATCCAGGTGGAAAATGAGATTCGCAAAGCCACCAATGCCTTTGAGCAAAGAGCTTATGTCATTATTGCCGATGGGAAGATGATTAGCAGCCTGGATGAAAAATTACTTTTCCACCCGGGCAGCACCATTACCTTCTTTCGGCTCATACCACTCATAGGGGATAAGCTCATGAATGAAAGCGAAGCCAGAGAACTGGCGGAACGCTTCTCAGCGGTAACGATGCGTTTTAGTAGCGCGCTCAACCAGCTAGGACAAAAGCTCGTCATCAAACATACTATAGCGGAGAGAGACAGACTAAGAGAGAACCTGGTCAGCCTTACAATTCCAGAATTAGTCATGTTATATCGCATGGAAGAGTTTCAGGATCTGCTAGAAAGCAGCATTTTACAGCAAAAACAAGAGAAATTACGCGCCCGTGTAGAAAACGGCCAACTACCAGCACAACTCTTCCAATTCCTCGAACTCATACTCTCATGTATCGCCATCATTCTAAACGAGAAAAAATACCAGGCCTTCGGCTTTTCAGAAGCGCCCGGCTGGCTCATGCTGCGCCTGAGCAGGCAGCCCTTTCAAAAAATCCTCAAAACAACGCTAGAAACATTCACAAATAACTTCAGCGTACAAGAGATCGGTAGCATGGCCACCACGCTCTATTTTCAACCACAACTCTGGTGGGAACGCGCACAAACGCTGCCAGAGATTCAGCTACAGGCCTGTATGCGTACCGTTCTCAACGCCTGCGTCATCCACTATGCACCCACCAACCTGACAGAACAGCTAGAACAGCGCATCATCCAACTTGTGAAAAACACAAAAACTGGCAACACTGAGGACTGTTACTTCTCAATAGAAAATGATCTTGGAGATTGTCTCCAACTCTTCATAGCCTTACCTTATTCAGAGCGCAGCCTGAGCATACTGGACGCCACCCAATCCTTGATCTATCATGGAGAATATTATAATACTTCATTTAAATACAAGATAAATACCATAGCTAGAGATAGCATAAAAAAGCCAATTGACATTTTGCGTAAAAACGATGCATTAGATGAAGATATCTTATCCCTTGCAGTTATCCTGGCACCTTATGACATCACACATCAATTTTCGTCCGACCATCCTTACATCAAACAAATTTTTACGCGCTTTGCCAGCGACCTTAAGCCACAGACTGGTGCCGCTCTAGCTTCATCCACGGAATACATACATGGAAAAGAATATCTCTTGTATGCGGCTCAACAACACCAGCAGCACAACCTGGGCCCCATTGTCGACAACATCGATCAGAGCAATAAATTGAAGGCCGCCATCGTAAGCATGGCCCACACCGATGGCATTGCAGAGCTCAATCCAACCGAACGCAAAGACCTCCTGCTCCAGCTAAAGACATATCCAGAAACAACCCTGACAGCGCTACTACCACTGGCCCCACAAGCACAAAACCTCATCATTGAAGCATTGGAATGGCAAGAGGCGCTACCATTGCTAGAACTAATCAAACGCCTGACCAATGTCCAATATACCGCCATGAACGACAACTATGCCACCGATATGCCCAACTCGCTAGATCCAACCTCAGGCGAGATCGACATAGCAGAGATCAATACCATTATCGAGCAAGTCGGCAGGCCTCTGGCAAAAAAAATGGTCAAGTGTTTTCAAACAGCACGTGTCTTTGACCATACCTGCCTGATGATCTCCGCCAGCCAGGGATGGGAATCACAGCTAGAAAAAAAGCTAAAGATTGGCAGCCAGATCGCCATTAAAGCCTATGGCATCGCCCCGATTACGCGTGGAAAAGAAGAAATACTGGAACGCTACCTCAAGCTGCAGGAGGCAGCCAAACTCGGCAAAAAATACGGGCCCCAACGCCGTGTTAGCCATAAAGCCGCCATTGAAGTCGGACTCAGCAATCTGGCCAAAACAGCAGGCTATCCCGAGGTAAATTTTCTAGAATGGGACATGGAAACCCAGATTTCTAACAACGAGGACCAGCATAGCCATAACTGGCAGATTGGAGACTATCTGCTGGAGATCCAGGTTAAAGACCTTATCCCTACGCTCAACGTCACCCGTGGTTCCCGACAATATAAAACGATACCCAAAGAAATACGCGAGCACCCCACTTACCAGATAGCCAAAGAAAAAGTCAGGGTGCAGCGCGAACAGATCAGCCGCCTGCGCAACCACTACTTGGAACAGCTCATTGGCAGCGAACGGCTACTCGATCCAAACGAGCTCAGCCAGATCATCCAGCTGCCCATTGCCCGCAGTTTATTCGAAGGACTTATCCTGGGGACAGAAGATGGCCAGACCGGCATCTTCGACGCCCAACACTTCGCTCTCCGTGATCTCCAAAACGAACTACAACCCATCACACGGGCGGTTAAAGTCGTACATCCCTACAGTTTGTTTCAGGCAGGCACACTCAGCGCCTGGCAACGCACCATTGTACAGCGCCAGATCGTGCAACCAATCAAGCAAGCCTTTCGAGAACTCTATGTATTAACGCCAGCCGAGCAAGCCAGCAGTCCATACTCAAGACGTTTTGCTGGCCACAGCATTGCCGGGCACATCACCTCAAAACTACTCAGCAGTCGCGACTGGAGGCAGGAGCAGAGTTACGGTGCAATCACACCTTATAAAATATTCCCGGGCATCAAAGCCACATTCAATCTCCTTGAGACCGGTCCCTATCTAGGCGCACACCTGAACCCAATTACAGACTGCATCTACTTCGCACCATATCCAGCAAGCAAACGAGCAGACCTGATAGAGAGAAACCTGGATCTCAATGAGGTGCCCCCGCTCATCTTTTCCGAAGTCATGCGCGATGCCGACCTCATAATCTCGGTCGCCCACACCCAACGGGATGGCAGTCATAGCTTCTCAAACGAATTTTATACCCGGCGCCACGAACTCATTGAAACCCTATTCGCCGACCTTAACCTACCTGGCGTCACCGTCGAAGGACATTTTGCCCACATCCAGGGCAAACTGGCCAGATATCGCATCCATCTACTCACTGCCGCCATCCATATTGAGCCCGGCAACTACCTGTGTATTGTCCCGCAAAACTGGGGACAAAAAACAAGCAGCCTTTTTCTACCCTTTGCCAATGAAGACGATCCCAAGCTCAGCGAAGTCATCAGCAAGATACTGCTCCTGCTAGCCGATGACCAGATCAAAGACGAAAGCATTCTCCAGCAAATCAGAAATCAGCAGGCCTGATCCGGCAACCATGACTGAAGGGCACCACATCGATGTTCTTCAGTCATAACCTCACAACTTCCTCACAACTTCCTCACAATGTCATCTGAGACTTATGGTATGATTTAGATGCAAATAGCACATGACATGTTAGAATAACAAACAATAAATAGCGGGTCAGGAAATTGTAGTGTGAAAGTGATGTTGAGGTGGAGGAAAAATGATCGCAATGATTGATGCGGCCGAACAGGCAGAAAAGCCTCGTTATCCTTTTCTGCGCGTCACCACAATGGGAGAATTTGCGCTGGCTTGTATTGTGGCATCAGGTATGGAGCGCCCGCGCTATCGTGCACTCTCCAGTGCAGAGTTGGGGAATCGAAAAGCGGCCCTTACCATACTCAAGTTCCTGCTTTGCAGTCCACGGCGTCGAGCGAGCAAAGCAGAAATCATCAAAGTCCTGTGGCCTGGTGACACGCACAATGCGAATCACGCCTTTGATACAGCATCCTCAGCCTTACGCCGACACATTCTTTATCCACCTGGTACAGAAGGCCTCTTAAGTACGCGACGCCTCAATGGAGAGACACACTTTATACTGGCGGCACAAGCGTGGTTGTGGGTTGATGCAGACGCATTAATCAATTTAGCACGAACCGCTCTACGCCAGGAACAACAAGGAAATGATCCACTACCATATCTAGAAGCGGCCTACGCACTGGACAAAGGCGAATTTCTTGAAGAAGATCCTGATTGTCTGTGGGCTCAGGGCCGGCGACAGACTATTGAGGGTACAAAACGGCGCGTTCTCTATCAGCTTGTAGATGCCTATCTCAAACATCAGCGCACAGGCAAGGCGGAAGAACTACTGTACACCTTTCTGCAGAACTATCCAGAAGATGAGGATGCGCTATGTCGCTTGATACGTCTGCTGGCCGATCAAGGACGCCGCCAGGAAGCACTCAATGTCTACCGCTACTCAGCAGAAATGATGCGAGAACAACAGAAAGAACCAGGGGCTTACACTCAGGAAATAGCCAGGCAGCTACAGCAAGGTCTACACCTGCGTGAAAAAAGCGTTGCCTATCACACACTACAACCTCAAATTACGTTCACAATTATCCTGATAGCTTGATAAACCAACGCGCTTATTGATATGGAGCAGTGAAAGGTGGGATGGTATTATGCGTGTAGAAATGTATAAACTTGCCTATGGGAATTATAAATTCTTAGCGGAGATTGATACGGGGGCAGAGGTAGGAGACAACCAGCTCACCCTGTGGTACAGCGAAAAGCTAGCGATGGATACGCTCTCGTTAGCCCAGTTGGAGACAAACTTGTTGCTAAAAGCGCTCAAGGAGCCCCACAAGTCGTTGTTACTCCCATACCTTGAAGAGATCAAACACAATCAGCAGCAGGACATAGAAAAGGAGATAGCCGCCCTTATACAGCCATTTAGCACTCAAAAGCTACCCGGGAATATTAAGCAACAGATCAAGCAGCTACGAAAAAAAATCCAGCACTCGCTCAAGACGTTAGAAACAACCTTTATGCAAAAAGAGATTCTGACCCTGGAGCGAGACTGCTTTGATATGAGCCTGCTCGAAAACGACTGCCACATTTATGGAGAATGGCAATTTCTGCGCGACTTCTTTTTCGAGGAGGCGACATATGAAAACATACGCAATTTCTGCCACGCATTTGCCGTTGATGAAGCGCTGCGCCTGGAATGCCTGAAGCATGAAGGACGCTGGGCGAAGCGCAACGCCCTCTTCACACGCAATCTCTTATCGGTAGTAGGCGAGAAAGCGCTGCTCAGCAATGATGGGAGCTATATGCGTATAGCACGAGAGCTCTTCCGCTGGATTGATCTCCATCTTGAAGAGATTTTAATCCATCCAGAATACCAGCGCCTCAATGCGCTTGACCAGCCCAACAAAGGCACAACGCACGACAGCGACGCCAGCATTCGATCAGCCATCGAGCTCTTTAAAAGCATGCCAGGAGTAGCCATCCGCCACTCTTGCCAGGGAGTCACAGCCAAAGTTGATATGGGAGAGTATGCGCTCCTCACAATTACTCCACATGAAGAATACGCCTACATTGCATTCAATACATTGAGCTATCTACTCCACGATGCCATTATGGCGCGCCTCCCCAAACTGTCCAGCATCACCACCGAACGTATTCCCTGCAACTTCAACACAGGACTTTTCTTACGCTCAACGGGCAATAACCTGCGCTTCCGCGAAGAGATATATCTGCTGGCCCATCAGCTCCACAACCTGATCGCAAAAGAGCCAGAGGCAAAGATAAGCAATCGGCTGGTAACAGGCTGGGAGACAGCCAGCAATCCGGTCTATCCACCACAGGCCAACGAAATTGGCAACATCTTACCTGGCCGCCTGATATGGCTCTGCTATGCGCAACAGATTGAACAGACCCTGTTCCAGCTCAACCACCTCAACCACTGGGCCAAAGCCTCCGACCGCCTGTATTATGATGACCGGCAAGGCCTCTACAAGATCAAAGCCCTGTTTCTCATGCAGGCATATGAAAACGGCACAATTCTGCCCGGTGGCTATGTAGATGGCAGCGTCGTTTTTCACAAAAACTTTGCCATTGAAACCGCAGCCTCAATAGCGGCAGACTTTCTGCTAGAAACGCTGGAGGAACAGCAACAAGACAACAGCAGTACGTTATATGGCAACATAGCAATACAGCTCTTTCAGCGCATTACCAGTCAACCATTCAGCCAACAGAACAAAACACTGCGGCTTATATTGGAGCAAGCGCAAGCCGAAATAGCCATACAGGGCTACCTCAAAAACCTGATCGCCCAGGCCCTGCAGAGCCGCCAACCCATCCCATATCAGCAACTAGAGGAACTGCTTATCTTCCCCGGCGACATTTTGGAGCTAGCAATCAGCCGCCATCGTCACATCAACACCTGGAACGACCTGGATAAAAGCGACCAGCGCAAACTAGATCCTGAAGGGCTCAGCCTGATCAGCTTCCATTATGAAAGTGCCAGCGCCAAATACATCTTCCACCTCCCATTTCGCACCGCCCAGGAATTTCTTCCCGAGGAACTCATCGCGCAACTACGCAGCCAGGTCAATACAGAGCGCAAAGAATACGGCTCAGCTTACGGTCGCACCATCACCGCAGAAGAAAGCATCAACCATCCCATCGAAGACATCTTAAAAATACTCGGGGTAAACATAGGAAACACCTGTCCCCGCAAACTAGAGCGCAAGAAAGAACAGGTATATAGCAACTACCAGTGGGATAACAACAATGAAGATGAGGACGAGGACGGTGGATATCAACAATATCTCTATCAAATACCACGCAAAAAACACAAAGTCCGCAAAAAGAAACGCTCATAAAAAACAGGACCTCACAGTCGCAATGCAGCCAGCTGTGAAGTCCTGCTCACAAAAACATGTTGCCAGAAGGTTGCACACATACACAAAATTTTCAACCTCTTAATACAATCAGGCACACACAATCGCTCTAAAACACTATGTGTAGCTCAAGGTAACAGCGAATGTAATCAACAGGCATACAAACAGCATAATCACATAAAGTACAATGAATAGCATTAAAAGATGCGAGATCCAGGCCAGGATAAAGGCAACAGTGACGAAACTCCAAGACAAGAAGAACAGCGGGCGATTTTTCTTAATCATTGCCCATGCAATGGGAAAAACAACCATATACAGCACCAGTAGCATCTGTAAAAGTAGAGCTTCAACTTTTAGCAGGTTGAGGATACATGCTATTGAAAAGCTAATAAGTAATGTAATAGAAAAGCAAGAAGTAATTTCCTGCCAGCTATTGTATCTTCTCCTCCAATAGCCTTCACGCGTTCGAGGCAAAGAGGGAGTCTCTATATTCACAAATGTAGCAGCATTAGCAGGCAAAGTTGGCATATAATCATGATGCGACAAGGCCAGAACCTCACCTGCGCAAGCAGCGCGCAATGCCTGGGCAAATGCCGCAATATTTTCAAAACGGTGTGCTGGATCCTTCTCAAGCGCCTTAAAGACAACATTTTTGACTGCCTGCGAGACCAGTGAAGAATCAGGACAGATTGAGGCTGGTAGTACCGTGAGATGCTGATAGATAATATCATCGATAGTACCATTGAAAGGCACACATCCATATAACCATTCGTATATCATAATTCCCAGGGCATACTGATCGCTGGCCACGCAAGGCTGAACGCGTGCCTGGAGCAATTCAGGAGCCATATACGGTACGGTACCAATGCAAGTCTGCGACAGAGAGAAGCCATTGCGCGTGGCAACAGAAATGCTAAAATCGCTCAACAACAACGTATTCCTGGCACCTAACAAAATATTCTCAGGCTTAATATCTCTATGGATATAGCCTCTATCATGCATATATTGCAGTGCCTCCGAAATCTGATCGACATAGAAAACGATGGTCGGCAAATCCAATTGAGAACCAGGTGGATGAAGCTGGCGCAAGGTACCATTAGAAGCATAAGCCATCACCAGAAATGGAATGTGACCCTCAAAACCAAAATCCAATACCTGTACAATATGAGGATGCTGTAGATGCGCAGAGATACGGGCCTCATTTACAAAGGCTTTCCTCTCTGAATGGGTAAGTTCAATATGCAAAACTTTGATAGCCGCCCATGTACCCAGAAAGACATGCCTTCCCAGATATACATCAGCAAATCCTCCGCGCCCTAACCATTTCACAAGTTGATAGTTACCTAACTGCTTTGCATCAATAAAAGTCTGAGCATCTTTCATTGAACACTCCTTTGTAGGCCTGGCCTACAAGCGATATGTGTGCTAGCAATATCGTTTTACCAGCACCTGCACAATCAGATGCTGGTGATTATCTAACTTAAGACAACTAACGAAAGTGATTACGGCCGCGATTGGCACGTTGGGAACGAATATCGGAAATTTGTCGCTGCTGCTTGGCGCGCTCAAAATCTATTTCGCGGAGTTCCTGTTGAAGTTTTAAACGATGCCTAAAATCTATTAACTTGATGATCTCCCGCACAACCCATATATGGAGAGTAAGGAGGATTAACATTCCAATAGATACCAGAAAAATTTCTAGCAATGTAAGAGCAGGTAGCAACGAACAGAAGACAATTGTAGCCATTATTACTGGCACAACAGCCAGAAACATCTTCATAGTACTGAGCATAGGAACCTCCTGCTTCTACTCCCAAAAAGCAATCTATACGGTTCAAATCTAACTTTTAGAGAGGATTGTGAGCCCATCGTAGAGCATTCTTTGGTAACAGATTACAGAGAAGTTGCATAAGAGTATCGTCGTACGACAACGCACGTTTCTCTTGAGGAACACTGAATGCGAATCTTTCGGCTATTGGCAGAAGCCGCGAGTTGATCGCATATACTGCTGCGTATATTCTTCCTTAAACCATCCTCATATCAATGTTTTAAAGTAGAATATAGGCCACATTATGTATCTGTACTCAGTACAAAGTGGAAGATACAGTAAAATTAACCAGTAATCTTAAAGTTACTACTAGTAACTATTGACAAGTATAATAGGTTCGTATAAAATTTGCAAGGGTTACTATAAGTAACTTTACGTTCTCCACAAGTAATTTTAAAATTTATTAAGAGATGGTATACTCTAACTAAGTTAAGAAGCGGATCTTTCACTGACAGCCTGTTCATTCATCAGCATACACATTATCACCACCGCGTTAACTCTTTTTACAAAAAAATGACTGGTAAAGTAGATCATTGTAGAGCCCCAAAAAGTCCATTGCCAGTAAATGTAGAATCGTTGAGATGCTTGATGCAGTTTGAGCTGACAAGATACGCTTCAATTGTAAGGCCATAATCGATTAGAGTTATATAGCATCAACGGCGATGGGCGACAAAAAGCTATATTTTCATAAAAAAGAGGAATTATATAGCCATTTTTTATTTCCATCTTTGTCCACCTCACCGTCGAGAGGCACAACCAGGCATTGATTTGTGGCCAAAGTCAACAGAGATGGAGAAGTAGCGCGTATGCAAAAGACTGATCAGGATCCAGTGGACCCTGATAAATTAACCCAGCGTGAAAAGATCAAAAGACTCCCCAAAGCCGATTTACATGTGCATTTGGAGGGATCTATTCGTCCCCAAACACTGCTCTCACTGGGCAGGAAGAATAACATCAAGCTGCATTTTTCGGATGTAGAGAGCCTCAAAGAACAAAATCAATTTGCCAATTTCTCCCAATTCATGAAACGCGTCGACGATTATGCCTCAGTACTATGTAAACCAGAAGATTTCACGCAAGTTACCAGAGAATTAGGTCTCGATGCAAAAGAAGAAAATATACGCTATATAGAGGTCACCTTTTCCCCAGGCATGTACACTGGTCTCTACCAACAAAAAAAGCAGCTAGATTTTCCTGTTCTAATGGATGCAATTATCACCGGGGCAGAAGAGGCAAAAAAAGCATGTGGTGTTGAGATGCGCTTCATTCTGGACCATGACCGTGACTTCAACAATTATGCAGTACCAACTGATGTGTCTCGATCGATCGAGTATTACCAAACGATAGCGGAATGGTGCAAAAAAGAAAGGGATGGGGAGAGAGGCAAAAAATTTGTAGTAGCCCTGGGGCTTGCAGGACATGAAAGGGGAGACAATATGGCCTCTATCTTTCAAAGTGTGATCAAGTCAGAAATTACGACAGACATTCCCTTCATTTTCCATGCGGGTGAAAAACTAGATGATAAAAGCAATTTATATTATATAAGCGTGGAAGATGCGATGGAAATGCTTTTGCTACATTCGGAGACGCCTTTTCCCAGACGCATTGGGCACGGTATCAGCTCAATTAAGAAAGATAACTTGATTGAAAATCTAAAACTGGGGAAGTTTATGCTTGAAATCTGTCTCACCAGCAATATAAAGACGCAGCGGGTACCTGATATAACAGAGCATCCACTACGCAATTTTTGGGATAGAGGAGTTCTTTTAACGCTCAATACAGATGATCCAGGTATATTCGGTACAACACTCACAAAAGAATATCAGCTTGCATTTGACTACCTGGGATTTACAATTAATGATCTAGCCAGGATGAGCCTCACAGCCATCCAAAATTCATTTCTACCAGCGGACCAGAAAAAACAAATGGAAAAAAGCTTTGCAGATGAATTCGCAGAGCTGCAAGTTGAGCCAACGCCACTAATCAAGCTACCTATAATAGATGATGAGGGAGGACCCATGCTATCACGTGTTGAACGGAGTGAAAACAAGGAACCGGTTCATTCGTAGTTTTTTTAGCGTTTTTTCATAAATTAGAGTAAAGAGACTCTGGTAGGGCTTTGACTGCGCGCATCTACTAATACTAATCAGAATACCAGCGTAGATTGGTAATTGTAGGACAAGGCTAGTTGGAGCAATCATCCATCACAAAAAAAGTAGATGAGGCAATAAACTATTTTTAACAAAGCCCTGGTGGATCTTCATAGGGGATATATGAAAAAGCAATTTCACGAGCTATTGGAAGAACTTCGTATCCAAAAGCAGATCAGCAAAAAGGATTTAGCGCAGCGAGCTAATGTCACACCTGGCTATATTAGCCTGCTGAGCCGTGGCGAACGAAGCGCTCCATCAAAGGCCACTGTAACGGAACTGGCAAATGCACTGGATCTCAGCGGAGAGACACGATTACTTTTTTTTGAGGCGGCAGGATATACACCATCAACATCTCTAGAGTTTAACCTGAGTGATGTGCTCCAGATTGGCAATATATTGAAGGATCACATAGTAAAAGAAGATTGGAGAACGGCCCCTACAACATATAATTTTTGGGGGAGGGTAAAAGAATTACAACAACTCGAACCATACATTTCGGAGAACAAATACAAAGTTATTGCAATTCTGGGACTTGGAGGAATAGGCAAAACATCTTTAGCTGCCAAGTTAGCCACTAATATCAAAAATACATTTGAGTATGCCTTCTGGCGCTCATTATTGGACGCGCCACCCCTCCGGAAAGTATTAGAAGAGTGCATACGCTTTTTGTCTGATCAACAGCCACTCGACATCCCAGAGGATGAAGATAGCTGGTTACCGTTCCTTATTGATCGCCTCCTGGAATTATTGAGCGAGCATCGCTGCCTCATAGTGTTAGATAACTTCGAAACAACTATGCAAAGCGGTGAAAGAGCTGGAGAATATAGAGACAAATACGAGGGTTACGGCAAACTCTTGCAGCGCCTGGGAGAAACAGACCACCAGAGCTGCATTATAATTACCAGTCGAGAGAAACCGCGAGAGATGGTCCGGCTGGAAGGGGCGAACGCATCAGCTACCTCGATGGCTCTAGATGGACTTAACTATCAGGAAGTCAAACAAATCCTTCAGGACCGCCAGCTGGTTGGAGAGACAAAAGATTGGGTAGAGCTAATTGAATTTTATAGAGGTAATCCTCTAGCCCTAAAATTAATAGCAGAGCCAATCCAACAATTGTTTGGGGGTGACATTGCCCTTTTTCTAAGTGGAAATGACACGATCTCTGGAGATATCCAGGGTATTTTAGAAGAACAATTTCTGCGTCTATCAGAGGTAGAGCGCAGCATTATGTATTGGATCGCCATCAAACGTGAAGCGATTAGCCGTAATGAGTTAAAAAGCAACTTGATCCTGGGTATAAATTCTAATCGTGTAACGGACGCGATCAGTTCTTTGGGGCGGCGTTCGCTAATTGAAATCGGCGAACGCACAGATTTCACCTTGCAACCTGTTATCATGGAATATGTAACGGATCACCTCGTCGAGCAGATTTGTCAAGAATTGCGGAGCCAAAAACTAGAGATTTTTCTCACACATGCGCTGTTATTAGCACAAACGAAAGATTACCTCAGAGAGACACAACGCCTCCTGATCCTCACACCTATTATCCATTGGCTCAAAACGCAGTTGGGGCAATCAGAAAGTGAGAAATTGCTAAAAGAGCTGCTCACAACAATCCCCGACACAATTAACTATGCGGCAGGTAATATCATTAATCTCTTGATCCAATCAGGAGCAGATCTACGAGGAGCAGATTTCTCCAGGCTTACTATACGGCAAGCATTTCTACAGGGAGTTGCACTGCCACAAGTAAATTTTTCAGATGCCAACCTGGCAGATTCGGTCTTCACCGATACTATTGGCAGTATTCTGACCCTCACCATGAGCCCTGACGGCAAACTGATGGCGGCAGGAACTGACAATGGCGATATCCGCCTGTGGGAAAACGAGAACAGCAGACCCTTTCAGGATTTACTAGGACACACAGACTGGGTAAACGCTATAGCATTTAGTCCTGATGGTAAGCTGCTGGCCAGCGGTAGTGATGACCAGACAGTACGTATCTGGGAAGTAGATACTGGTGTATGCATTCAAAAGATCCCATATCCCAGCCTGGTTTACACCATTGCCTTCAGTCCTGATGGCGAGCTAGTGGCCACAGGCGGAGATGATGGGATCTTATGGCTCAGGGATCTCACAACCGGTAAAATCAGTGAATTAACAGGACATACAGAGTGGATACGATCGATTGCCTTCAGTCCTGATGGCAGATTTCTGGCCAGTGGCAGCGCAGATAAAACAATTCGCATCTGGGAAATTGAAACTGAAAAGTGCAGCATTTTACAAGGGCACACCGGCTGGGTATATGCCATCGCCTTCAGCCCTGATGGCAAGCTGCTGGCCAGTGGCAGCGCCGACCATACAATCTTGATCTGGGAAGTCGCGTCCGGCAACAGACTTAAAACGCTAAGAGGTCATACCAATTGGGTGCGATCGATTGCCTTCAGTGTAAATGGCATTATTGCCAGCGGAAGCACAGATCAGACGATCATGTTGTGGCAGGCTGATACGGGGCAACACTTAAGGACATTGTCTGGCCATACAGGACGAGTGTGGTCGGTGACATTCAGTGTAGATGGGCAGACAGTTATTAGTGGCAGTGATGACCAGACAGTGCGCCTCTGGGACGTTCATTCAGGCAACAGCTTAAAAACGCTGCAAGGGCATACAGACTGGATACGCTCGGTCACGTTTAGCCCTGATGGCAAACTGCTAGCCAGTGGTGGAGCCGACCAACTGGTACACCTATGGAGTCTTCGCAGCCAGATTGACATCCCGATTACCAATTTCCACGGCCATCAACACTGGATCTGGTCGGTTGCCTTTAGTCCTGATGGCAATACACTGGCCAGTGGCAGTGATGATACATCGGTACGCCTCTGGGACGTTCAAGCGGACACAGAGATCAAAATGTTGCGGGGCCACAACAGCTGGGTTGGTTCCGTCGCCTTCAGTCCTGATGGGGCGTTGCTGGCCAGTGGCAGTCAGGATCAGACCGTCAAGCTCTGGGATGTATATCTCAAGCAAGAACTAAAGACGCTGCTCGGCCATACCCATTGGGTTGGTTCCGTCGCCTTCAGTCCTGATGGGACATGGTTAGCCAGTGGGAGTGATGATACAGATATTCGTGTATGGGACATTACTACTGGTACGTGTTTACATACATTGACCGGACACGAAAAAGGCGTAAGTTCTGTAACGATACATCCCGATGGAATATTATTAGCCAGCGGCAGCCAGGATCAGACCATTAAGCTCTGGGATGCGCATACAGGTACAGAGTTGCGAACCTTGCGCGGCCATGGGGACAAAATCTTTTCCATCGCTTTTAGCCCTGATGGTAAACTGCTTGCAAGCGGCGGAGCCGATCTAACGATACGGATATGGAATGTCGCAGATGGCAGTTGTATCCGCACATTAAAAGGGCATACACACTGGATCTATTCCGTCGCCTTCCGCCCTGATGGTGAGATACTTGCCAGTAGTGGTCACGAAGGGATTATCAAGCTCTGGAATATTCAAAATGGGAGATGTCTGCGTAACCTGAGAAACGAGCGACCATACGAAGGGATGAATATTACCAGGGCTCGTGGTTTAACTGATGCTCAAAAGACGGCACTCAAGCTATTGGGAGCCATCGAAACAAGATGAGCGGTAAACACACATAGCAGTCAATGTATCAGCAGTCAGCAACTTCACCAAACATCATAATCAAAAACCGCAATAGAGAAGCCTGGTCCATTTAAAGAGGATCAGGCTTCTTAATGAAAAAATTTTTGGATCAGGGCGCCTATACGTCGAGGTTAGCGTTCTTGGCGTGGCTCTCAATAAAGCGCTTGCGGGGCATTACCTCGCTGCCCATCAGCATGCTAAAGACTTTATCGGCCTCAACAGCTTCGTCGATGTTTACCCTCAGGATGGTACGTTTCCCGGGATCCATAGTGGTATCCCAGAGTGTTTCAGGGTTCATTTCACCGAGACCTTTAAAACGTCCAACCTCAGGCTCTCTACCATTATGGGAGGCGCTATACTCGCTGATCAGCTCATCGCGTTCTTCAGGGGTATAGACATAGCGCACATTCTTGCCCATCTTCACATGGAAGAGAGGGGGCTGCGCGATATAGAGGTGACCATCGGAGATCAACTGCTGCATATGGCGATAGAAGAAAGTCAATAACAAAGTACGAATGTGAGCACCATCAACATCAGCGTCGCACATAATGACGATGCGGCCATAGCGCAGGCGAGCCATATTAAAATGCTCATCGATACCTACACCAATGGCAGTAATAATGTTCTTGATCTCATCACTCTTCAGCACCGTATCCAGGCCAACACGCTCGACATTCAGGATCTTACCACGCAGAGGCAGGATAGCCTGGAAGTGGCGGTCGCGACCCTGTTTAGCAGAACCACCAGCCGAATCACCCTCAACCAGATAGAGTTCACAGCGATCGGCCCGACGCTCACTACAATCGGCCAATTTACCCGGCAGAGTATTATCCAGAGCATTCTTACGCTGAATAAGATCACGGGCCGCCCTGGCCGCCTCACGCGCTCTAGCAGACATCAAACATTTATCAATGATCGATTTCGCCTCACTCGGGGTTGTCTCAAGATATTGATTCAAAACCTCGGCCGTCACCATCTCCACCACCGGGCGAACCTCAGCATTATTCAGCTTAGACTTGGTCTGCGCCTCAAACTGAGGATTAGGGATCTTAACACTGATAACAGCGGTCAGGCCCTGGCGCACATCGTCACCGGTCAGATTGACATCTTTCTCCTTGAGCAGATTAGCCTTACGCGCATAATCATTGAGGGTACGCGTCAAAGCACTGCGGAAACCAGTGATATGCATACCGCCATCCACGGTATTAATACCATTGGCGAATGAATATTCTGTTGGTGACCAGCTATCGTTATACTGTAAAGCCACCTCAACCTTGATATTATCAATATCACGGAGAATGCTCACAGGACGAGACAGAGTATTGCGATTCTTATTCAGGTAGCGCACAAAAGAGGTCAGGCCACCCTCAAAGTAGAACGTCGCCTCACGATCAGTGCGCTCATCAAACAGAGCGATCGTCAAACCACGGTTCAAGTAGGCCATCTCACGAAAACGCTGAGCCAGAATATCAAAGCTATAGTCACGAGTCTCCATCACCGAGAGGTCAGGCAAGAAAGTCGTAATCGTACCGGTACCGTTCGTAGTACCAACTTTTTCCAGAGGAGTAACCGGAACCCCCTTCT
Organism: Dictyobacter kobayashii; assembly: GCF_003967555.1. Classification (GTDB taxonomy): domain Bacteria; phylum Chloroflexota; class Ktedonobacteria; order Ktedonobacterales; family Ktedonobacteraceae; genus Dictyobacter; species Dictyobacter kobayashii. Next base: position 2,764,461 of record NZ_BIFS01000001.1, on the reverse strand, counting down.
CATAACGCTGTCGATAGATATGGCCATCATGTTTTACGTCTACCTGACACCACTCAGAGAGGGCATTCACCACCGACACACCCACACCATGCAAGCCACTACTAATTTGATAGCCACCACCGCCAAACTTACCACCAGCATGCAACACCGTCATTACAACCTCAAGGGTCGACATACCCGGACGCTGATGATGCTCATCCACAGGAATACCGCGTCCATTATCTTCGATGGTCACAGACTCATCAGCGTGGATCACAACCTTCACGGTATCGGCATAGCCGGCCATCACTTCATCAACACTATTATCAACAACCTCAGTGATGAGATGATGCAGTCCACGTTGATCAGTAGCACCAATGTACATACCAGGACGTACACGGACGGCTTCTAAGCCTTCGAGAATCTGAATATTCTGTCCGCTATAACTATTACCGTTGCCGTTGTCGTTCACTTTCCCCTCACCATTCCCACTCGAATTTTTTTGTTCAGTGAGTAGAGCATCATCATAACCATCAGGGAGTTGCTCTGACATTATCGATTCTCTCGTCTTTGCCATCGAAAACACTCCAATAAGAAACCCTGCCAAAGAGGCGTGGGCCACACACTATTAAAAAGCAATCGTGAACGCCGCCCACTCGCGGCTGAGCTCATACGATTGAATGGCATACATTAAGGACAGCACCTTCGCCAGACTTAACCGTTCCATAAACGGGGGCTATTGCATAGAGCATGGTCCTGCAAAGCATTCAGCACACAGAAAAAGCAGGTTCGCTGAACGCATGGGCAAAAGATCGCATCGCTCTGGACAAGTTTCCTCACACAGGGATACAAATCGCCTCACACAAAACTGGCTCCAAATGGGGTTACACGCTAGATGCTGCACACACTAATAGCATATACAGACGTGCTAAGAAGCTTTTTTCTTTGTGGAGACTTGCCTACTTATATGAAAAACATTCTGACAGATTAGCCAAAATGCGGTAACGGATGCCACATTTCGTCACATCATTATATCACATTTCGACCAACAAACAAAGCAGATAGGATGAACGTACAAGCACATATAAGAGGCCGGCTCAAGCCATTTCAGGCCACTATATAGAGGTTCCAAATGTAGAGTAAAAAAGCGGAAGAAAAGAGAGGAAACATATCAGCCAGCAGGCTCTCATCTTTTATGAACATCATACCACAAAAGGAGAGAGCCTTAACTAACCTGAGGCAACATCATTGGCCACGCATCAATAGCGATTACCGCTAACCGGCATACTGGGATTGCCCTGCAAAGAAGAACTGGGAGGGACACCCTGCATTGAAATCCCCGGCATATTGCCTGGCATCGGTGCACTACCAACATTGCTGGCACAATAAGGGCAATAGGTCCAGCGCAACTCAAGCAAGCGCTCACATTTGGGGCAAGAACGTTTCAACTTCTGGCCACAAGAAGGGCAGACCTGGAAATCAGACTCAACGCGAGCGTGACAATTGGTGCAAGTCTGGCGCTCCGTCATTTCAGCCAACAGAGACTCTTCCTCTAATTGGCGCTCATAGATTTCCGCCAGGGTCTGACGAGGACGCAAGATGAGGTAGATAAATAAACCACCCACATTGAAGAGGGCAACAAGAACAGTAGCCAGGATCTGGGACACGAAGTCTTGCGTACGTGCACGAATATCGCGGAAAGTCCAGATGATTAAACTCAGTGAAAAAATCACCAAGAACATGACGAGACAACCAATAATTGGTCCGAGCAGACTTTGGATTGTTCCCATTATATCTGGCGACGACGATGCCTTAGGGCTAGTCGCCAGTAGCACCAATGAAAAGTTCACAGGACAAACGCCCCTTTCAGAATAGAAAATTCATTACTTATTAAGCACAAGGTATTGCGCCCACTTTGTTTTTAGTTTACATACACTGCAATTTACAACGTTTTACAATGTACCCTGATGACAACCTAGGACTATATGTTACGAATTGCTGACATATTTCTTAGCCAGTTTGCCATGAATTGTTTGTGCATGCAACCCCATAGGGATATTTGTCATGCCTTGCTGCACCTCCTACAGGACATATATCCCACGGCAACAACTCAACTGTCCCTACTATACATAATACATCCAAGCCAGGAAGAAAAGAGACAGGGTTCAAACAAAGTAGGAAGATACCCTTATCATTTATCATCGGTCATCAATCGGGATAAGCAAAGGGGGCAAACAAATATATGCATATTTTTTCAAAGATTATCCGTTATTAAAAGAGTGGCTTCTTTCTTTTAAAAACTAAAAAGGTTTTCGCTTTATATGGTAAGACAAAATTCTAATCTAGTTCCTGTAAACAGGACTAATTTCTTATTCTTTAGCCGCTTTTAGGGTGATATGATAGTTTGTAGCTAGCTGTATTTCTATGCGTCAAGTTGCATAAAAGCTGTTTAGCAGGGGGGATTGTGCGGACGTGTTATAATTAGAACAAAAGTTCGTATCTATTGAAGGAGGTCATGTTCATGGCGAGTGGGAGCTACGCCAAAAAGCCCAAAGTTCAGGCGACTACCGAAGTTCGCTCGGCAATCCCTGCACGTGCAACCAGGGATTTATCCGCGACGGGAGAAAACGCCGCCATTGACACAGTGCCACTTACCGAAACATTCACCTTCAGCCGAGAAAGTGCACCTCTACGGACCCCTGTGGAAACTGAGAAACCCAACAATCGCACTAGAACAACCAACAAAAATATCACTACAGACAAACCCACTACCAGTACTAGAACAACCAACAAAAATATCGCCGCTGACAAACCTGCTACCGGTACCAGAACAACCAACAAAAATATCACCGCCGACAAACCCTTGACTAGCACCAGAACAACCAACAGGAATGTTACGACTGATAAAACTGCCAGTGGTACCAAAACGACTGCAGCCAACAAAACCACTGGTACTAGAACAACTACTGCTGACAAAGCTATTACCAGCGCAAAAGCGATCACTATCGACAAACCTACGACCAGCACCAGAACAACTGCTACTAAAAATCTACCTGCTCCGCGGGTGCCCTATGCGACCCAGGTACTCATTGAAGAAGAGGAGCCGACAGCCAATACAACCCGCGTATTAGAAGGGCTGAAGACACCTAACAATACCAGAATATTGCCGGCCACAAAAATCAATCGGGCCGTCGACATTGACCGGGCACTCACTCACGATACCCCCCCGATCAAGCCACTAGAAAAGCATAAGCCCTGGTTAAATCCATGGCTTATCTGTTTTACCTTCGCGATCATATCCCTGCTAGTTCTCATATCAGCAGGGATGTTTCAACGCGTAAATACAGTAAATTTCAACTTTGGAGTAGGGCAGACCTATAGCATCCAGGTTGGTGGCTCACAGGCCCAGGACTGGCAGAAGGCGGCTCCAGCCCCTATTCAGCCAAGTATCAAACACTCTACCGGCCCTTATGCGGTCATGGGAAAACCAACCATCAGCGCAGCCTTCATCAATAAAGTTTTGGCAAACGCAAACTCACCGGCAGCTGGCAAAGGGCAAGTATTCTATGATATGGGGGTTCAATATGGAATCGATCCAGTCTTTGCCCTGGCCTTCTTCCAACATGAGAGCACCTTCGGCACCAAAGGAGAAGCTAGAAAAACCCTCTCAATAGGTAACCTCCGCTGCATACAAAATCATGCGTGTGTAGATCAAAATGCCAGTGGAGATGGGTATGCCCAAATGGATAGCTGGGATGATGGCATCAAAACCTGGTATTCACTCATTCGTAATTTGTATGTCATTGAATTGCATAAAGATACGATTGAAAAAATCATTCCTACCTACGCCCCCAATTCCGATAACAATGACGAGGCTGCATATATAAGCTCCCTTAAATATTCAATCGATCGCTGGCGATCAGGAATAATATAGGTATGGCACGCTTGCAATTTCGGAGCACCCCAGGCACGAAAGCTCATACTCAAGCAACACGGTAGTGATGGGAGTCTGGCACTCTACGAGAGCGTATTTGACTCTTATTGTAAATCCCTCACCAGAGATCTGGTGAGGGATTTTTGCTATCGCACCAATACTAATGACATCAAGGCAAATGCCAGGAGTGGGACTGAAATAGTTCCTGAAATGAGGCTGGAGGCATTTATCTATTTACCCTCAGTCCCTGTGGCCCAAATCACAGAACCTGACTCCGCATTGGCTGAAGCCTGGTTACCATAAATAACGAGATTTCCATCATTTTGAAGCCTGAGAACACAAGCATTTCCTCTGCCATTGGTGCGAGAAGACCACACAGGTTGAATAGAACTTTCATAATTAACGAAGTTGCAATCACTTTGCATCTGTGCATAGTTAGAGCCACTAAAGATTATTTTTCCTGCAGTATTGTCTGACCAGATCGCTTGTTGCCCACTAAGGACCGTGTCGTATAATACGAGGTTGCCATCTGCTTGTATAACCAGGACATACCTATCATTTAAAGACTTTATGCATCCATCGATGTACTGATCACCAATATAGTAGATCTGATCGTTGTTTACTCCAAGAAGTTGATCTTGCCAACTATGCTCAATCTGGCAACTGGGTGCCGTACCCATGGGTTTAAGAACAGTGGAGGATTGATAACTGTGAGCAGAGGCGCTACCAACAAAAAAGAACGAGAATAACGTCGTTATCATAATAAAACTTGCACTTAATGATATGAGACGTTTCATAGTGGAGAACATCCTTTCTCTCCTCAAGAGAGTAAACATGAATACCCAACAAGTCAAAGTTCACACACTCCTGAAGACATCTGCATCTTGCGCTATCTTTGGAGTAAAGAACGACACCTATGAGTATTACTATGCTTCATCTTCGTACATATGATGACTTTATGGATAAAAGTATCTCATGTACATAATTTACGTGTAAATTACATATTCAGGATAACATATTTATATATTCAATTCAATACCTATATTGAATAAATATATTATTTCATATTAAACATCATAAAAATAATATCCATGCAAAATTAGCACAGGATGCCAGAAGAGTATATGGCAAGATAAGGCGGTCACATATCAGTATCTGAATCTGATATGTGACCGCCTTGAGTAATTGTGAATTGCTAAATGACACTTGCCAATTGTTTTATGTGGTGACCAGACCCTGCTCAAGGGCCTTGCTCAAAGCTTCTGTCCGGCCTGACACACCTAATTTTTGATAGATATTGGCCAGGTGAAAGTTGACGGTGCGCTCACTGACATAGAGGCGAGCAGCAATTTCTTTATTGCGCAAGCCACGGGCCAGGAGGCGTAGCACCTCTAATTCACGAGTGGTCAAAGTATCATAGCGATTATTGCCACGTCCCTGGCGGCCAAAGCGCGAAAGTAAGCGACCAGCCAGTTGAGGCTGAACCAACATCTCCCCGCGCGCCACCGTCCGCACAGCCTGTGCCAACTCATCGGGAGCAATATCCTTCAGCACATAGCCATCCGCCCCTGCCCGCAACGTCTCGTACAGATACTCCTCACGATCCTGGGTCGCCAGCAGAAGGACACGGGTATCGAGATTCAACTGCTTAATCTGCCGTAAAGCCTCCAGACTCTGTCCATTGGGCAACTGAGTATCCATCAACACAACCTGAGGGCCCAACTCCAACGTCTCACTCACAGCCTGCACACCATCTATAGCCTCACCCACCACAGACAAACCAGGATAAGCCTCCAGCAAACGATGCAAACCTGCCCGCGTCACCGCCAATCCATCTACAATCAAAACAGTAACCTGTTCAGACAGCGCAGCAGACTCACTGACCAATGTAGGTTCAGAAAGCGCTACAGAGAGACCAGGAAGCGACTGAGAGCCCTCTGAGAGAACTATGTGTGATTGATAGGGGAGACTAACGCGCACCCTTACACCACGCTCTTCTAGCAGCGTAACCTCCAGGGTTCCTCCCCCATATTCAAGCCGTGAACGTAAAACGCGCAATACCGGAGTCCAGAGCCCATCGCCAGCAGGGGCAAGAAAACTAAAAGGCGGTGCGGCAACCATAAGCTGATCATTGACTGTGTCAGCGGAAGTATTATGTCCTGAGAGGAGACCATCATCCTCTAAACTTATCTGTACATCTTCTTGCCGATAATTAAAGGCAAAACGCAAACGCCGAGTACCACTATGCTGTGCAACCTGGTACAGAGCCTCACGCACAACCAGATAGAGTAAGCGCTCCGCCTCGACAGAGAGCTTTTGATCGACTAGACGATTCTGCTCATCTCCACCCGAAAACGAAATACGGCTCGCCAACGCTAAACGCTCTGCCGTCTCTTCAACAGCTTGAGAGAGAGCCTCGGTCAACGCGACACCATCCAATTCAGGGATTGGCACATCTTCAAGCGAGGACCGCACGATATTCAGAGCTTCGCCGGCCAATGCTTCCAGGTCAGCCATTCCGGAACGGACAGCATTCAGGTCTGGCGGAGGCTCTTGTGGATCATCAGTTTGCATCAGCAATTGCAGAGCGTGCAGCTCGATCAACAAGGTACTCAATGTATGTATTAATTGTTCATGAGGATAGGTACTCATGATGAAACCTCTCTTTGTACTCGCCATCCACATCGCAGTAAAAATAACAGAAATTTTCAAGAAAATTTCTGTTGCAGCTATTGTCATAGCTACTACATATTCATAAACTGTATAAAAAGCAATTATATTTCCAGCCAGGGCTTTTTCATGTTCCTCTTTGGCGCCTGCGGCGCCGGGTTGGGAGTGTGTGAGATGGGCGGCCGCGGCCGCCCATCTCACACACTCCACACTTGAAAGAATGGGCCTCGTATCGCTTGCTCGTGATCTCCATGTTTGCAGGTGGTGGGAAGCGGCTGCGGCCGCCCATCTCACACACTCCACGCCTGAAAGAATAGACATCATATCGCTTGCTCGTGATCTCTGGACGAACATGAAAGAGCCCTGATTCCCAGGAGTTCAGGATTGTCTCGCTGTAGGTGGTGCACTATAATGATGGTGTCTTAGCTGCTCGATAAAAAGGATTAAGAAGATGCAAATCAGTGAACCGGCCGAATATGTGATTCTAGGGCTCCTCAACACGCGTTCTATGCACGGATACGAAATGTTTCAGTTAATTGAAGGTGGGACACTGGGACAGATTATCCATCTCGAAATGAGTCAGATGTATGCTTTTTTGAAGAAACTTGAAAGACTCCATTATATTGAAGCAGAAATTGAGCCACAGGGCACACGACCACCACGTAAGATTTTTCAGCTCACCCCCATAGGACATGATATCTTTCTCCAATGGGTTATTCAACCTGTAGAAAAGCCACGCGATATCCGTATACTTTTCTTGATTAAACTATATTTTGTACAACGTCTACAGCCAGCACAATTACAGCCACTATTACAACAACAAATTGAAGCTTGCCAAAACTTCCTGCAACATTTACAAGCTAAACAACAGACGACAACCCTGCAGCCTGTCGATGCAGCATTTTTCGACCAGGTGGTTCTGAGTAGCCGTATCTACCAGACCCATTCACTACTGGAATGGCTCCAGGAACTATTAGAAAACATTACCCACTCCAACCAACATCTCTCAACATACTAAAGGCTCAGACATAGATTGATATATAAATTATGTGGATGATTGTGCCGTATCAGTGCCGTTTGTGGAGACCAGTGCAAGACAGTAACGAGGGTTATAGACCTTATCACAACTGCTGCAAGAAACGGCTTGTGAATAGCGCCGCGTGCGAGGATACTGTTTACCACAGCCCGGACATTGGTAGACATAGCGGATCGGACGACGCGCGCGGCGAACACGTTCCCGGCTCAAGCTCTCTTCATGCAACAGGGCACGCAAATCCTCAACTGGATAGCCAGTAATTGCCGCCTCATCAATTGCAATCGAATCATAGCCATGATGGCGATGACGGCGTGGATTTCCCTGCACACGATCCGCCAGATGGATCAATTCATGGGCAATCGTCACCTCTATCGATTTAGCCTGCATAGCCGGCTCAATAAAAATCAAATGGCGATGCAACAAAACATCGGCAGGAGCCGAAGCACGCTGGCGCGCTGAAAGAGCAGGTACAGGAATATAACAATAACACCCAAGAGCCATCGTATTTAAGCGCTTCCCAGTCCAACGCATATACTCCTGCCGATCCTGGGTAAGAGCTAACACATTCAATTCAGCCTGAGAAAGCTGCAACTTATCCCAATAATGCTTCAGCCAATGCTCCAGCACCGCCAGGTCGCCATGGATAACAGGTGCCTCCTGAACAGGAGGAGGGGCAGGAAAAAGAGTGCGGGAACGAGAAGGTCGACGCGTAGTAGCCATGAAGGGCTTATTCACTCCTAATCAGATATAAAATAGTATTTTTTGTGTGGTGCAAAAAGTGCACTGTACGCATTTTCTATGCCACACAAGAAAAAAAGCTCAGGCGCGCCAGAGCCCGTAAGCGCAAGAGCGGCACGCTTCCCATGATGACGGGAGACAGACACATTCTAAGCGAATAATAGGCTCTCAATAGCAGTAGAAATTAGATATCCAGCTAAAGAAGAGTTGTACTACCAGTATATCAAGCAATAAACGTGAATGCAAGTACATGGAAAATATAATTAAACTTTTAAAAATTCCTCTTTATTGTAATCATATGGCTTGACACCTCTACTCATCAGGGGTAAGATGAGGATTAGATTTTTACACAAACCTCCCGTACCCGCAAGGAGGGGCTCATATGTCATCTCAGATCTGTATAAAAACAGACAAATCGTTGCAACAACTTGCCACAGAGATACGCGACCTCTTATCGCTGCCCCCATTTACGCTCGATTCTTTTGCCGAAGAGCCCTATTGCCAATTTGATATGCTTGGCATGTTGGTGCTGATTCGTCAAACGGCAGAAGAAGACCGTGATCCAGAAGTCAAAGATTATCCATATAGCTTTGATATACAGATGTCATTCACAGAACACGAGCTTGACACTGACACAATGGAATACAATCTCCAGTCATATTATGCCCAGTTACTGGCTTTTCGTCTTGGAATCGAAACATCCTGCTACGAAAAGAAGAAAATAGGTCAGCACTGGCAGATTCGCTACTGCTACTACAGTAAGAATCCAAAGTGGAATGAAAATCTACTTTTTGGAGAGCCTGGTTGGGCTCCGGCGGTTTCCAGCAGCAACCCGAGTCCCTGGCGTTCAATCCATACTATATTTTAAACATTTATTAACTGCTAAAGCTTCTGCGAGCCCAATAGGGCTAGTATGGCAGTATATGGTAGCAGAAAGCACATCGATGTGCTATGCTTGCCATAAAGCACTTCTCCTGGATAGATAGTGATGCTATGAAAGTTTCATGTTTAGATCGTCAATCAAGGACTTCTCAGGTATTGCTAAAGACATAGAAGCAGAAGAATAAATGGAAAACGAACGACAGCCGCCTTCGTTACCCCCTCGAGAATCGACTGGTCAGCAAAAAACCACTGCCAGATTGCAAGATTCCCAAAAGTTACAAACAACAAAAAAGATAACCCACTCGCTTTACGAATATGCACCAACCCAGCCACAGCCACCAGATTCAGCGCATGCTTCAGATGCACAGACACGCCGGACACAAACCACAATGCCACCCAATTACCAGGCAGCGATCGAAGATATGGGTACCTCACTGGGATATGGCCAGGGTATGGAATACCAATATTCCGATGTCCCCCAGCCCTCACAGCTCATGTTATCGCAGTTGCGAATGGCCAATCTCCAACAAAAGCGCTACCAGCAAACGCGTCATCAATTACAAAGCAAACACGATATTACCCATTCATTCAAGAAGCCCCAGGTAACCCGAACAACAACTCCCCTCTACTCACTAATGCCTCCCCAGGAAATAGTCCCTGCAGAAGAAGTCATCGATGAGGATCTGTTACAGACAGACGCCAAACAAGATACGGGAGTAATGAAAAAGATAAAAGTCGGCCAGGCCACTTTTATCCTTAGTGGATCATTTATTGCCAGTCGTGTCCTGGGGCTTGTCAAGACCAGCCTGACCGCATATATTCTGGGGCAACCATTTTCTCGGATGCATTCTACCAGGCTTTTACTATTCCCGATACCATTTTCAACATTGTGGCTGGAGGAGCGCTGAGCTCAGCCTTTATTCCGATATTTACGCGCTACATCAGCAAAGACAAAGATGAAAAGTCAGCCTGGCATATCGCCAACGCCTCCCTGACCCTGGCAACCCTGATAATGGTCATCTTAGCCCTGCTGGCCGCCATCTTCGCCGACAAAATCGTCCCGCTATATAATCCACCAACTACAGCTGAACGAGCCGCCACCATACCAATTATCGTCACCCTGGTACGCATCATGCTCTTACAATCCATCATTCTAGGAGCAGGCTCAATTACCAACGCAGTGCTCAACGCACGTCAAAACTTCTTTCTACCAGCTATCGGCACCGTACTATATAACGCAGGATCAATTATCGGGCTCATACCAGGGCTCATACTTAAAATAACCGGGCATGGCGATCCCCAGTTCGCCGTCTACTCGGCCAGCGTAGGCATCATTCTAGGAGCCTTGATACAGGTAGGAATCCAAATACCAGGTTTACCCAGAGTGGGCATGCATTTCAAACCATCCCTTGACTGGCGGCATCCAGCCGTCATCCAGATTGGGCGCCAGATGCTTCCCAGGATTTTTAACGCAACCATGCTATCTTCATCAGTCTTTGTAGATAGCTTTCTAATTGGACGCCTGGGCCTTGCCACAACCGATAATGACCTCATCAATGGACTCAAAACAGAATCCATCCAGGCCATGCAACTGATGCAATTACCACTGGGAGTCTTTGGCATGGCCCTGGCAACCGCCACATTTCCAACCCTGGCAGAATATGTCACGCGCGGAAAAATGGAGAATGTGAGGGGCTTAATTCTAGAAACCCTGCGTGGCATCCTCTTCTTATCGATTCCATCCTGTCTGGGGTTGATACTCCTGGGTTTACCAATAGTACAAGCGCTGCTAGCCCATGGTAGCTATATCATCGATAAAGCGGGGCATTTTACACTGGAGAAGGCCAATGCCACAGTACTGGCCTTAAATATGTTTGCGCTCGGCCTGCCAGCTTTCGCGACAATTGAGATTCTGACACGCTCATTTTATGCGATGAGGGACAGCAAAACGCCGGTAATTATCAGCGTAGGACAATTTATCCTAAAAATTGCCTTGAGCCTGATTCTGATCACCCCATTCACTGCCATAGGGGGTGTATTCTGGGGAATGAGCTCATTAGCTCTCTCGACAACCATAGCCAGCATCCTTGAAGCGGTCGCACTCTTCATTTTGTTAAATAACAGGGTTGAAGGGCTCACCGAACGTTCATTGGGCATCTTTGCACTGCGCGTCCTGGCCGCTACGGCGGGCATGAGTATCGCGGTCTTCGTCTGCAGAGCATTGCTGGATGTAGCCTTAAATACGACCGATACAAATCGTTTTATTTTTACTGGCGCCCCTGAGATTGGTATATCTATCCTCAAATTAGGGGTTGAGCTCCTGATTGGGACGATTGTTTATCTACGCTTAGCGCGCCTGTTTGGGATTGAAGAGTTGGGGCCGATACGGCGTTTGCTAGATCGCTTTAAGTTATCCTGGCTTTTATAAAAGGGGGGGGGTTGTTCCCTTGCTTACGTGCGCATGCGCGCCCGACCTGGTTATGAATGGGATGTGTGGGGAAATGGGCGGCGCCCATTTCCCCACACATCCCATTCATAACCCTTAAGACATGATGCAGAAAACGTGCAATGCTTATTTCCCCGCACATCCCATTCATAATTTAAGGTATGGTACAGAAAACTTGCGATGCACGTTTTCTGTACCATACCTTAAAAAAAATCGGGCGCGCATGCGCACGTATTAAGATAGGAGCTTACTTCTTATTTAAGGGTAATTTGATGGCGGCGACAGCAACAGTAGCGCCGTCATCGTCATCATCATCATCATCGAATACATCGGGAACCGGAGTAAAGGGCACGCTATCCTCGCCAGTAAGGATCTGGGGGACAGCATCCAAAGCAACTATCGGTAGATTGCTCTCAACCACAAAACCATTATCCATATAGAGATGGTATGGAAACATGGCAGGATCAAAGGCACTGCTATGAGAGAACAGAATAATCTGCTCAAAGTGCTGACTTAGAATATCCAGTTACTACATCTACCAGGGCTTGAGCACGGCCACGATCAAAAGAGCTCAACGGCTCATCCAACAACACAAAGCCAGGAGCAGCATTCAAGTCACGCGGCAGCGTCGCAATCGCAAAGGCCAACCGTAAGGACAGAGAAAGCAGATCGGCAGCGCCACCAGAAAGGACAGAGGTAGGGACATAATCGCCCGCACCAGTATCCCAGACCTGAATCTGGAAAGGGCCACCACTGACAGTTCCCTCTTCTGGTTCAGTTGACAGATGCACATCATGATAGCGGCCACCAGTCAACAAGGGTAAAATCTGCTGCATATAATACTCAGTACGAGGCTGTACCTTACTTAGAAGTCGCTGTTCAGCCTCCCGCAATAAACGATGGCCATGTTTTTTGATCTGATAGGAACGTTCCTCTTGATCCATCTGTGAACGCATCAGCTCAAGATCCAGCGTCTCATCATTGGTATCCAACTTTTGAGCGAGCACCTGAACCTGCGCCAGCAAATCTTGTAGTTCCTGTTGCTGAGCATCTGACTCTTCCTCAAGACGCTGACGATCCTCAGTCGCATATTCACCAACCAGAGGCCAGCTAGCAACCAGGTCGGGGCGCTCATAGCTAGCAGATTGCGCGCAATCGTGGGCAGCCAACAGATTAGAGATAGAGGCCTGATCGCCACGGATCTCTTGCTGGCAAAGCTCAATCCTGGCATGAGAAGCACTCTCCTGATGCTGGAGGGACTCTAACTCATGCAAGATACCCTCTTCATTGGCCTCTAGCAATTCCTTCTGACAACGGTTACGAAGCGCGACCAGGGCCTCAGCAAACGGATTAAGAGGAACGATCCAGCTTCCCAGAGTATTACTAAACTTGGCCAGCTGCTTATAATGCTCTGACAGAGCTGCCTGACGCTGATGCAATAGATCTGTATAGTGAGAATGTTGCTCCTGGAGCATTATTTTATTGCCCAGGGTAATATGCAACTCTTCAAGTTGCCGGCGGGCAGCAGTCTCAGCACTGCCAACTTCAGCCTGGCCAAAGCGCACCCCTAAAGGCTTCACACGCTGACGCAAAGAATCTTTAAGAGACTGCAACGCACTACTTAGAGCGACCTGTTGCTCACGTGCCCGCTCGACCTGCATATCAGGAGTATTATTTTGATAGCGAGCAATACTCTCTTCCAGGACACGCTTACGCTCAAAGAGAGCATCCAATGCCCCTTGATTAGCTTTAGTCTGATTGGCCAGCTCGGCCACCATATCTAACTTGCCATCCAGAGAAGCAATCTCATGTTCTGTCGCCTTAATCGTACTATCGACCATGCTCTCAAGTTCAGGAACACCAGTTGTATCTTCCGGAGGGAACACGGGAGCCAGGGCGCCAGAAACAAAAGAAGGTTGAGAAGGTGGCACCGGACTAGCCTGAATGCGCGCATTGATGCTCGGCATCGGCAGGCTTTCCTGTCCGGCCAGAAGGGTTATCTCCTGATGCATCAACTCTACAGAGATCTGATCCTTGTGCAGATTTTCCTCAATGTTGTCCCACTGCTCGCTCTTGCGCAGCCCTTCCAGGCGGGTCCGTTCCTTGCGCAAAGCGGCAATGTCTTCCTGTTTAGAATCAGCCCGACGGCGTGCAGCATTGGCCTCATCGAGTTTCGCCTTCATCTTCTGCTGCGCATCACCCAGATCACCTTGATCGCGCGTACGATCCAGGAACAACTGAGCCTCTTCCAGCGTTGGAGGAACCGAACCACCAAGAGAGATAATTTCTTGCTCGACCTGACGCAATACATCCTGGTTACCAGCCATACGCATAGCGGCCTCACGGGCAGACACCATCATACTAACGCGGCTAATCGCTTCTTGCTCTTGAAGCTTAAAGGCATTTTCTTCCAGGTGATTTTTCTGATACTTGCGATAGCTCAGATAAGCAGGGACAATTAATAACACCAACACGATGAAAGCGATGACTGCTATGATAATATTGCTTGCCAGCATAAAAAGGGCCAGGCATAAACAAAAAAGAATACCCAGTACAGAACCACCCATCACAAGCATATGCTTATGAGCAGTATCGCGAGCAGCAAGTTTCTGGCTGGTCACGCTCTCCTGTTGTTGGCGAGCCTGATAGACATGTTGCTCAGCCTGTGTCAAACCCTGAGACAAACCTTTTAAGCGATGCCACTCCTCCACCTGACGCCTGATATTCAGCTGGCGCCAGGATTTCTGCAGCGCATCGGCCTGCTGCTGGATCTGCTGAGCTTCAGATTCCATCAACTCCTGCTCTTGCTCAGCATCATTGAGGTCCTGAATAACTTTTTGCAATTGCAATGCATTTTCCTCGGCCAACGAGCGGCCAGAAATGCGATGCACATAGCTGTCTTCCAGCTGTCGTAGATGGACCAGGCGTTCAGCCAGAAATTGCAACCGTTGCAAGCGATCCTCTAATTGAGGGCGTCGAGCACGCCGATGTTCCTCCATCTCTTGCAGATTCTTCTGCGTATCCGCCAGGCGCAAACGAGCCTGAGTGATCTGCTCATCGAGTGCGCGTAAACTTTGAAGTGTCTCCTGGTACTGCCGAGCTTCCTGCTCTAAATCTTTAATAGAATCCACAGCAGTCAGCAAATCATTAGACATACGCTGAAGGGTACCAAAGGAGCGCGTCAGTTCAGCCAGATCGCTCACCCGCTTCTCAATATGGGGTAACTCCTCCCGCTCACGGCGCTCCAGATCAGCGATACGCTGCTCAAGCAGAGGCAACTCACGGCGCGCTTCAGCGATATCTTCATAAGAAGCAATAATCTCAGAGAGGGTCGCATCAGCCTTTTTCAACTGCTGCACACGACTCTGGCGGCCCTTCAAATCCAGGCGTTGAGAGCGAATCTGTTCAAGAGATTGTTCTAAATCGCTAATATCCGACTCTTGTTGCTCGATATCCGCCAGATACTCATTGACCTGAACGGCATCGAGGGCCACCTCAAATTGTCCAAGTTGGGTCTGAATTTGAGGAATGCGTGCCTGCATCTCGGCCAGAGAGAGGCGCTCAGAACAAAGACCCAAGCGCTCTTCATCTTCTGGCTTCACCTGAAACTGCTCAGAAAGGGTCGTCACCGCATCCAGACCCAGTAAATGGCGTATCGTCGCCTCGCGAGCCGAGCCAGAAATGGATTCCAGAAGAGTCAAACCTTTTTGCTCAACCAGACCTGATTCGCGCAGTGTCTCACCATTCAAGTTACCCAGTTCAGAGATAATGCGCTCATTCACCGCGGCCAGATCTGTAACAGGAGGCTCATCAGGCATGCCCAGGTGTCGAACCAATAAAGATGCCGATTGCCCCTTAGCACGCTCAATCGTACGAGCGATTGTCAGTTCAGTTGCGCCAACTGAGAGAGTAAGAGTAACAACCGCGCTCGCGGCACCATAAAGAATCAAATCATCCAAAGACCGATGGCCGCGACGAGACGCCAGGGGCTCGCCATACAGCGCGAAATAAAAACTCTCAATGAGAGCAGACTTCCCAGCCTCGTTTGGGCCCTGAATTAAGATACTACCGCGTTGAGGGAAGTGCAGGTTCATAGAGCGCAAGAGCCTGAACCGTTCAATTGTTAAATGCTTTAGAATTATCATGGGTCTACTCCGTTCGCCAGTGCCAGACTGCTGGGCTCAAACTGGATACCATCGCAGCTACTGCCTACTTTTCAGCTCATCTATGGCCAACAATAATTCCTCTTTAGTGAAGTTTAAAGCCCTCTGTTCAGCCTCATCGGTGGAAGAAGCGATCCAATCATCAGCCAGAGAAGATAACTCTTCTTGTAACGAGAGACGTTCACCAGCCTCAAGAGAGACCGGAAGCTCTTCATTTGAAACCGAAAGGGCGCTATCATCGATAGCCAGGGCGAAACAATGCTCTTCACCATAGCGACGGATTTGATTGAGATCAAGCTGGTGATACGCACTGCGCGTCAACTCTCCATGCAGACGCAACAGAATCATCGCATCATCTTTACAGAGAGGACGCAGCCGCTCCAGCATGATATCGGTCGGCGAGCTTGTTGAATCCGCGGGCCAGAGTTCTTCGGTCGAGATAGCCAGGCTGTGCATAGAAAGGGCATCGACACTGATATGATTACACCAACGCACGCCATCAGCGGCGAGCCCCAGAAAAACAAACCCTGGAGCCTGATCAGGAGTGCTAAAATCAATGTACTGAGTTGCCCCAGCCACAATTACAGCGGTTTGCCCGATCTGCAACTGGCTATGATTGTGATGATAGCCCGCAAGAATATAAGAAAAAAAAGATTGTTTACGAATGCTATTCTGAGCGACAGCAGCACGTGTATCAAGGAGAGAAGATCCAACTGTCAGACCTTCAATAGGAGCATGCAGAACCAACAGAGGAATATCGGCCCGCTCAATCTCCAACTGAACTTGCAGATCGGCCATAGGATCGCCTACCTGGCCAGCAAGAACGCCAAGGCCACAAATACCCACAGTGGTTCCTCGTACATCCACCATAACAGGCTCAAGCTGTTGTGAAGCATTTTTATGCGTTGGGGATAGATACTGTAGAGCGCCCAGGCGAGCATAACTCATCTGAGGGGCTGGAGTTGTATCACCCAACAAAGACTGAGCAGAGGTAGGTGTATCATGCACGCCACCAAGCGCAAAGGCCTGAACGCCAGCCTGTTTTAGCTGAGCCAGACGCTCGGCCACAAAGCTGCGATCCCGCTCATCAGGCACTGTCGTATCAAAAAGATCGCCCGCTTGAATAAACAGATCAACGCCCTGGACAATAGCAAAATCCGTTGCCTGCTGAAACGCATGGCGCAGCCGCTGCTGGCGCTCCTCACGTTTACGAGGATGTTGCCCAAAGCCCGTATAACCCAGATGGTTATCAGCAGTCAACACCACCGTAATCACACCCTCACGCTGCTGTTGATTCTCAGGGTTCGAATCTGATGCCAGATCATGTTTCAAAATATCATCTCCCATCGGGACCACTTCCTTGTTGGCTGACTAGCGAAACCAAGCTACTCAAAATCAGACAAACGCCACCAGGCTTATCAAACATATCTAACCTGATTGGACATCAAAAGTCCGGTTGACCAGAAATAATTATCCAGAATCCAATGTTTTAGTTTCTAGTTTTACAGGCGATGCTGATTGATGTTAATGCTCTTTTCTCAAGGTGAGTCTATCACAAAAGCAGACGATTAAAAACGAATCATGATGGTAAGAGGGACTATTTGGGGGATAAGAGGAGTAGTACAAAGTAATACAAAAGTACTTATTCCACCGTTGTCGTAGACAGTATGAAAAATGAAATATTAAGATGATAGCGACCCACCAAAATACAGCGAGAAAAAATATAGCATAAAGGGCAAACGTTGACCGAGGTTCAAATCATACTTGAAGTCGGCTAATGATAGCCAATTGGTATTATTTGCTTCTCAAACAGAGCAATTTATTCGTATTTGTTATTGGTAGCCAGGAAGTTACCATGTTTCGTTAGATATGTGGGAGAGCAGAGTGGTGGCAGTAAAGTATTTAACACATTTAGAGAGAGACAAAGAAACAAGAAAAGTTCTCCTCTCATTAGCCCAGAGCATTCAAGAGCGCGACATCGTTACATACGAGCACTCGCGCCGAGTAGCTGTTTATGCCCAAAGGCTGGCACGTTATCTCGGTTGGAGCCGTCGTGAAGCAAGGGACCTGGCGCTTGCCGCGCTGGTACATGATCTGGGTAAGACCTGGATTGGTAACGACATCTTAAACAAATCGGCGGCCCTCTCGACCGAAGAGAGGCAGAAGATGGAGCGCCATCCAATTACAGGGGCAAGAATACTAATCGGATATGAAGTTCACCCTTTTTATGTGGAAGCGGTGCTCTATCATCATGAGTCCTGGAACGGACAGGGCTATCCGGCCAAATTAGCAGGGGAAGAAATACCACTCAGCGCCAGAATACTAACGGTAGCTGATGTCTATGATGTCCTCACTTCACAGCGTCCATACAAAGCCCCACTCACCACGGACGAAGCACGAGAACGCCTCCTGGCTGGCTCAGGCACCAACTTTGATCCGGTTGTCTTACAAGCATTTGTACATTTACTGGATATCACGCCCGATTTCACCTTAGCGCAGAATATCTGTGGCATTTCCTTAAAGAGTCTCCGGCAACCTGGTTTTTATAATATGTTTATCGCTGGCTCCTGACAATGATCTTCACTTTTTAAAAGTAGTAGAAACAAAGCTCAACCCTCCCGCCTGCGGCGGGAGGGTTGAGGAGAGAGGTGAGCGGGGTCACCCCGCACCCCGTCAGGAGGGGCGGCGAGCCCCTCCTGCACCTCCCGCTTTCTAGCGCTTTATTTGGTTATATGGTACTGCAGAAAACTTCAGAGAGAAGCTATTTCTTCCAGGAACTCCCTGTAGCGATCTGGGGCTGAGTATTATAATTAGCGGGAACAGTAATATCACTGCCATAAAGTCCCCACTTTTTAATTAAGGCAGAATACATACCATTCTTTTGTAGAGCCTCAAGGGCCAGATGAATCGTAGAGAGCAGGGCCGTATCATCCTTACGAACCATAATACCCTCTGTCGTCACCCCGACCATATTGCCCTGCAGCTGCAGCACATCCGGGTGAAGCTTTAAATAATATTCCGCCACTGAAGCATCTTCATAAGCAGCGGCAACATGGTGGCTCTGCAACAACTGAACCACAGCATCGTACTGCTTCACCACCACCACTTTTAGCATAGCTTTACCATTCTTAAGGCACGCATCACCCATGCTCAGTAATTCACGACGCTCAGAGGTCAGTTCCTTCACAGCAACAGATTTACCACAAAGATCCTGCAAAGAATGAACGGCCGACGGATTCCCTTGAGGAACCAATAGATATTTGCCGCCACGAAGATATGGAATAAAATTTACGCGCTTTTGTGCTTCAGGAGTCATGCTAACGGCAGAAATGACCACATCAAAGCGTCTATTTACCAGGCCATCAATCAGCGATTGAAAATCATTTGAGGTCACATTTGCCTTTACATGCATCTGCGAAGCAATGTCGCGGATTAAATCGATATCAAAGCCAGCAGGCTGCTTACTAGCAGGATCGAGAAACTCCTGAGGAAAATAATTGGTATAGCTACCGACAGTCAGCACATGGGCAGTAATCAAATGCAGCCCATCATCTACTGGAGGTGATGGTGTAGGGAACAAAACTTGAGAAGCTGACCCACCAGCGCAAGCCACCAGAAAAAGCGAGCACAGACAAAAAGGAAGGAAGACATTCAGACACCGATAGCGCCGCCCGCCCCCCAAAAAGGATAGATCATAAAAAATGAAAACTCCTCTCACATACAACACAGACAGATGCAGCAAAGCCTTAGCTATCTCATCCTTTACAACTCCCAGACCAGATGCGCACCAAAAAATGCCTACGTCTATTAAGTAATTACGTCAAATAAACACGTGGTGTCACAAACACAAGAATTTTATACACAGTAAGCAACAAGAATTTTACCTTTATTAGAAAAATGCCGGAAAAATGATGTGCTACTGGCTGTTTCTTAGAGGATGTTGTGATACACTATTGAATAGTCAGGTGCAAAATATAAGCCGAAAAACACGGCAATACTACTGTCCACTTGTAGTCGCGGAACTCACATTGAGGGGCTTGGAGGGTCTAGTATGGCCATCAGCTTTGACCGCAGCATCTGTTGCGAGCTCAACGAAACCATCTCCCGCGAATGGCTCGTAACCAATGGTCTGGGAGGATATGCAGCAGGGACAGTTGCAGGTGTGCTTACACGAATGCCACACGGATTACTGGTGGCATCACCGCCAAATGTACTACAACCACAGCTTTTACTAGCAAAAATTGATGAAGAGCTCACCTTTGATCAGCGTACATATTACCTGGGAACCAATGAATACAGGGATGGCATATTTAATCCATCAGGTTTTGTACACCTGGAAGCATTTCGGCTTGAAGAAGGTTTTCCTATTTTTACCTACCGCTTAGGCGGCATAGACGGTTTGATACTGGAGAAACGTATCTGGATGGCGCGAGGCTTCAACACCACCTATATCCAATATAATTTACGCCACCCCCTCACCCTGGATAAACCAGCCTATAAACGCAGCGACGCTTCAGGGCCACAATCCCTGAACAATGGACGCCTGGCGCAAGCGAACGAACAGGATGAGAGCAAACAATGTATCATTACCTTGCTACCATTTACAGCTAACCGACCCTATAACATGCCAAAGCGTGGACAACAGGCTCCCCAGGTGCAGGTAAAGGTACATAAAACCGAAGACACGAACACAGCCGGTGAGGAAGATCCAGCCAGCTATCTACTTCCGAGAGGGAGCGCTGGCTGCACCATCACAGCTAACACGATAGAGGTCCCATACCATCTCATAGCTACCAGCCAACCAGAAAATCAAGCCACATTTATTCCGACGGGGGTATGGTATTGGAATTTCCTACGGCGTTGCGACGCAGCAGCAGGCCTGCCTGACACAGACGATTTATATCTACCAGGAGTCTTTAGAGCAACGCTATGTCCCGATAGCCAGTCAACGCTCACCATCGTAGTCAGCACAGAAGAACTGGCACCTCAGCTCTACCAACACCGTGCCATCACAGCTCTTTATAAGAAGAATATAGAACAACGCCAGTCTACGCTAGAAAGGGCGCTACGCCCACAGCCAGCCCCCAGGAAAACATAGAGCCCATGCCAGCAGAAACGCCGCCGCATCTCTTACCAGTTACCACTGCATCAGATCCCTATGCGGGCGGACAAAGCTATCTACAACAGCTACTCTACGGCAGTGAACACCTTCATCATACATGAGCCTGCAGCTACCAACCTTTTTGAGAGAGAAAAAATTAATAGGTCGATCAGTTCCAGGTGGGAAGATCAGGCAAAGATAGTTTTAATCTCAGACTATTTCGCGCAAGAACATAGAACACGAGATGCCTTAATAGCCATTCCCGGCCTATTACTGACCACAGAACAATACGCAGAGGCATATCAATTCTTACGTAGCCTGGCGGACCACTTTATAGGAGGAATTCTTCCCGACCGGCTCCCCACCACACGGCAAGCATTAAACGATCATAGTTACAGCAATGCCGATATTACACTATGGTACATCTATGCGCTCAACTACTATTTGCAAGCAACCGATCATTATGAGTTCCTTGAAGAAATCTTTCCCCGGCTAGTCGAAAGCATTAACCGCTACAAGCAGGGAACCCATAATGGCATTCGGGTTGACCCCACAGATGGACTATTGATAGCAGAAAAAGCCGGCAAAGCCCTGACCTGGATGAACGAATATCATGAAGGTCATCCAATTACGCAGCGAGCAGGAAAGCCAGTAGAGATCAATGCCCTCTGGTACCACGCTCTGACACTTATGCAAAGCTGGACCGAACGTTTAGAATACATAGGCCACACAAGCAGTAGCGCCGTATATTATCAACAGCAAGCCAGTCACTGTAAACACAGTTTTCAGCAACGCTTCTGGAATACTGAGCAAGGTTACCTGTATGATGTTATCGATGGGCCAGAGGGCAATGATGCCACCCTACGTGTCAATCAGCTATTCGCGTTGTCACTAGCGCATCCCATACTGGACGCAACGCATCGGCGCCAGGTTTTTGAAATCATTACTCAGCAGCTGCTTACGCCATATGGATTACGTAGCATGGCAGCGCAAGAACCAGGTTACCACGCGCACATCGAAATAGATCCCCGCGCCCCACAGGCCTACCAGCAAGCACTGCATCAAGGCAGCTGCTGGGTCTGGCTGCTAGGTCCCTATATCGATGCCATGCTAAACCAGTGCAGAGAAGCAGTAGCCGAGCAGGACAATCAATTATTCCAGGAATATTTATGGCGTAAAGGGATGAAATTGCTCGAGCCCCTGCAAGAAAGGTTCAGCCAGGGACTGCTAGGAATGTGTGAAAATATCTTTGACGGCACCAGTCCACAACAAGCAGGACCACAAAGCGCGGCCATACTCAGCACAGCAGAGCTGTTACGTACCTACAATCGGCTCGTCAGAATGCGCATCGACCATCCAACACGCTTACTCCTCCTTTAATAAGGAAGAGTACCAAAGAAGAGAATAATCTCCATAGCACTTAGCGAGCTAGACAGACCCATTACCTGCAACTCAAGCAGTATTAACTAAAGTCCCTTAAAAAAAAGGAGTTCTGCACACTTTTTCCAAGTTATCCACACTGAATGTGGATAACTTTTGGGGAAAAGTAGCCTCTACTGACAGACCGTTAATAGACATAATGCCATGAATAATAACTCACAATAGGGTCTGATTTATGAAATAATGTTCAAAGTGGATAACTTTTTGACGCATTTTTCCTATAAACATAAGTTTTCCACATAGCCTGTGGAAAACCTCACAGAAACCTCACAGAAACCTCACAACAGCCAATAGCTGGTTATATAACCAGCTATAAAATTTCACACCATTTTCACACCCAAAAAGTTTTCCACAGAAATTGTGGAAAACTTATCCACATTATCCACATTAGTTATGTCTAGTTGATAGTCATCCTATCACTCCATATAGCCAGCTATATAACAACCTCACAGAAACCTCACAACTTCCTCACAAGATTTGAGTTTTCCACATTGAATGTGGATAAGTTTTCCACATTATCCACATTTTCCATAGCTGGCTATATAGCTGGTTATATTGTTATATAGCTGGCTATATAACAACCTCACAGAAACCTCACAACTTCCTCACAAGATTTGAGTTTTCCACATTGAATGTGGATAAGTTTTCCACATTATCCACATTTTCCATAGCTGGCTATATCACTGGTTATAAACCTCACAGAAACCTCACAACTTCCTCACAGCGTTTAGAGTTATCCACAGCCAGTGTGGATAAGTTATCCACAATAGAACGATAAAGATAAAAACGCCATATAACTGGATAAGTTTTCCACATTCGATGTGGAAAACTTATCCACAATTTCCACATGTACTGACAAGTTCTCCCCAAAATCTCACAGAGTTATCCACATTGGCTGTGGATAACTTTTGTCATTCCACTGTTTCGGATGAAAGATCGCTAAACAAGCAGGTAATAAAAGAAGAGGAAAAGATAAGCAACCAGGTAGAATAAAAGTAACAAACGCTAAACATTCTGTCAACAACAGATAGGTGAGCATCAATAAAAGGGTCCAAAAATGTAAAATTCGTCATAAAAAGAGAGATTATCCACATAGTTATGACTTTTCCACATTCGATGTGGAAAACTTATCCACAGCCAAAAATGTCTGTGGATAACCTGTGGATAACTCGGGCAAACCTGTGGATAACCTGTGGATAACTTTCGAACAAAAGTTCTCAATTTTATGCGATGTGGATAAGTTATCCCCAAGTTATCCACAGGCTATCCACATAAATTCGCCTGCTCGCACGTTTGTGTGGATAACTTTATAGGAGGCCCATAAAGCCGCCGCTCAGGCTTGTGGAAGCCATAGCCAAAAAGAAGAAAAAACGGCTCAAAAAAAAAGTTATCCACTTTTCCACATCCCCTACTACTACTGTCTTTTATATTTTTTTTAAAATATATATATTTATTAGTAGTATAGGGCTGTGGATAACTTTGGGATCGGCTGAAAAATCGGGAGGGCGATAGCCACCGAGCGGTGAAACAAGAAATCCACCAATCAGGCGCTATTGGATAGTAAAAATCCATCATAAAGCAACGATCCTGACGTCTTATATTTAGCAAAGGGAGATTGTTTGGTTGTACAATAGCGGTTAACTACAAAGCATGGAGAAAACAGATCTGAAAATCGCACATCGCCGGATGGAGGAGTGGATCAGGAAAGAAGCCCAGATGTCCTATCAGCGCGATTACCGTCTCAACTTTATCGTTACAAGTAGTACAATAGGTATATCACCTTCAAAAGTTTCGTATATTTGTGCATATACTTTTAATTCGACTAACAGAGTGAGCAACGCATTATGTGACAGTGTTGTAGATCGGAATAGCTATACACGCGACTTTTAAACAGATAGCTCGTTATATTGGTGGAATAACCCCCACTCATCGCGATCTCAAAACATCACGAGGACCGCTTTGTCTAAGGATTAAAGTATGACATCAGTAATTGAAACTATTAAAGCGAAGGTAGATGTCGTAGATGAGATTAGTACAGTCGTCACTTTGCAGAAATCGGGAAAGTCTTACAAGGGCTTATGCCCATTTCACAATGAGCGTACACCATCATTCTATGTATTCAGAGAAAGCCAGACCTGGCACTGTTTTGGATGCAATGAAGGTGGAGACATCTTTTCCTTCGTACAAAAGCAGCAAGCACTAGATTTTCACGAAGCTCTCCTCTACCTGGGTGAGAAAACGGGGGTGCAGATTGAAGAGTACGGCGGAAACGACCCGGAAGAAGAGCGTGAGGCCAGTGCAGCCAGGGAACGGCTGCGTAAGCTAAACGAAGAGGCTCTCCTCTGGTTTCACCAGATGCTACTGAGATCGAAAGAAGCTGCAGGAGCCAGGGCTTATGTTGAGAGTCGAGGTATCTCATCGGATACGGTACTCTCCTTCAGTCTTGGATATGCCAGTGAGCAATGGGATAGTTTATCGCGCTATCTTTTGAGCCGAGGCTATACCGAGCAAGAGCTGGTACTAGGTGGACTGGCTCGTTGGCGAGAAAATGACAACTTTGGTGGTGAGCGTAACGGGATATACGACTACTTTCGCAACCGACTTATTTTTCCTATTCGAGATGATCGCGGACGGGTGATCGGTTTCGGTGGTCGAGCTTTGGGAGATACAAAGCCCAAATACCTCAACTCACCTCAAACAATGTTATTTGAGAAAAATACAGTTTTATACGCTATAGATATGGCGAAAGATGCAATAAAGCAAATTGGGCAGGTGGTTATAGTAGAAGGGTACGTAGATGCTGTTATTGCTCATCAGTATGGAACGAAGCAGACAGTCGCCTGTATTGGTAGCGCAATTACTGAAAAGCACATTCAAAAGCTCAAAAAGCTAACCAAGCAAGTCACGCTTGCGCTTGATCCTGATGCAGCCGGTAGTGCCGCAACAGAGCAAGGCATCAAAGAGGCGCTCAAAGGTTTTGACCGCACCTTTGTTCCTGTTCCACTTGCTGGAGGAAGCGCAGTCAGGAGAGCAAGCCAGTCGGGGCAAAAAGGCCAGAAAGCCGTAAAGCAACCGGCACGTGGCATCATTCGGCTAGAAGAGCAAGTAGATGCAGAAATCAACGTTCTGCAACTACCGCCAGGAGAAGATCCTGACGAAGTAATCAGGCGAGATTTCTCAACCTGGTTTTACGCCGTCAACCATCCACTGTCACTTATCGACTACTATTTCGTTGTCAAGACAGGGGATCTTAACTTACGGGAACCAGGAGGAAAGACTGAAGCTGCTAAAAGGCTCCTACCGGTTATCGGAATGATCAGCGACCGTATCAAAAGGGACGCTTACATACGAAAACTGGCTGGAATGATCAGCATCGACGAACGTAGTCTCTACGATGAGCTGCAGCGCGTCATGCGAGGACAAAAATCCACGGGTTTTACAGCCAACTTTAGTGGAAAAGTAGCTGAAGTCGAGCGCATGCCCCAACAGGGGCAAAGGAGAACGGGCGCTGAAGGGAGCGAAGAGTATCCAGAGGAGAATGCAGAACCTGAAAAAAAGGATATAAGAGGTAACGCAAGCAAGACGAAGATCGGGCTTGACAGAACAGAGCAGAGTACGTTAAAATGGGAGGACTACCTTATTGGGCTACTCGTGCAAAATCCAGGCCTATGTCCGCATGTTTGTGTTATAATTAACGAAGGTGACTTCGCTGGGACAGACACGCGGGAGTTGTACCACTTACTCAACTCTGTGTATCAACGTGAATCTTCCCCTTCATACCAATCCTTAGAACAATTTGTGCCCTCGGCACTGATGCCCGCAGTAGCCAGGGTTCTTGAGAGTGTTAAGGCGATGTCTCCAAGAGACGCAGAAGCACTGGTAAAAGAAGCAGTCCAGTGTGCCACACGTCTCAAGAAATTGCGATTGAGACAATTAAATACAGAACTAAAATTTCTTTTACAAGAAGCCGCCGCAGCCGGGGACAAAGCCGCTGTCAGGCAGTTACAGCAGCAATCTGTGGCAATACAACGGCAGCTACTTACACTCGACACCGCCACACGGTTACAGGGGTAGGTAGAACAACTGACGTCACACATGACGAAGCAACTCAGCTTGCCGCAACCTGGCTGAATGGAGGCGGCGCTAAAAAATCAATTTTACCAAATCGGACCAGAGAACAGGATTTGTTATCATTTATCGTTTATTATATTAGGCCTGTTTTCTGAAGGGGGATGCCAGAATGGTGAATCGGGACCAAGAAGTAATGGATCGAGTACACAATGACCGTGGAAATGTCGGCACTATCAGTACAGGGCCATTGAATAAAGTTTTTGATCTTGAACATTTTGATATGGATCAATCCATGTTAAATGATACGGCAGATGTCTTTAATATTGACTCCGTCGGTCATCATGCTCACGTTCCAGCGGCAAGCGTAACGGCACCCGCCGAGAACAGCGAGGGATTTGACCTGTTTAAATTGCAGGACGAAGAGCCTATGGACGCCCTGGATCCAACCAAAGAGCCACCAGCAGACTGGGAGCCCGGCCCCGAAGACGTAGCAGAAGTGGACGCTGAGATCCTGGCAGACCCGAAATGGGATGAGCTTGGAGATGGCCTGGGAATTGTAGTGGCTGATCTTGAGAGCAGTCTGGATGATCCTGTGCGCATGTACTTGCGTGAGATCGGTCGCGTTCCCTTGTTGAATGCTGAAGAAGAAGTTCGCTTAGCGCAGTTGATGGAACGTGGTAAACAGGAGCGCATTCGGGCTGAGCGCCTTAAAGTAACGCCCAACCGTAAATATGTTGAAGACGGTGAAGAGGCCCAGCGCCGCTTGACCGAGGCCAACTTGCGCCTGGTCGTTAGTGTAGCCAAGAAATACATTGGCCGTGGTATGAACCTGCTGGATCTGATTCAGGAAGGTAACATTGGCCTGATACGTGCCGTAGAAAAATTCGATTACACCAAAGGTTATAAGTTCAGCACTTATGCCACCTGGTGGATTCGTCAGGCGATCACCCGAGCGATCGCTGACCAGGCGCGTACAATTCGTATCCCTGTGCATATGGTAGAGACCATTAACCGTCTGATTCGTATCAGTCGCCGTCTGCTACAAGATCTTGGACGCGAACCAACCTCGGAAGAGATCGCCGAGCAGATGGAGATCAGCGCAGAGAAAGTACGTGAGATCATCAAAGTCAGTCAGGAGCCTGTGAGCCTGGAAACACCAATTGGTGAAGAAGACGACAGCCACCTGGGTGATTTCCTCGAAGACCAGACAGCCCTGGCTCCCGCGGAAGCCGCCAGCCACCAATTGCTCAAAGAGCAAGTGGAAGACGTACTGGACAGCCTGACAGAGCGTGAGCGCAAGGTCCTACAATTGCGTTTCGGTCTTGATGATGGTCGTAGCCGTACCCTGGAAGAAGTTGGCAAAGAATTTCACGTAACCCGTGAACGTATTCGCCAGATTGAAGCCAAAGCACTGCGCAAATTACGTCATCCTAGCCGCAGCAGAAAGCTAAAAGATTATCTAGACTAGCATCCATTTAACAATGTGCATAACTCTGCACAGATGTGGATAACTTATCAACAATTTTAAGTGAGCCGTTAATTAACGGCTCACTTTTTTTTACTTTTGTGTGCTCATAGAAAGATATTTGCTGCTCTAACGGTATTATAGTTGGGGAAATTAGAGTTTATGGAAAAGTTATCCACACTGTCAACGCGTGGATAAACTATGAAAGAATGTGGATAACTCAGCTAAATGTGGAAAACTTATCCACATTTGTTACTAGGATAATATGCGTATGGATAGGTGGAAAACTTATACGGATAGGTGGAAAACTTATCCACATATCTGGCTGCTTTATCCACATATTTAGTGATGAAATATTTCTCTTCATCGCTGTGGAAAACTTATCCACAGCGATGAAGAGAAATATCGGGCGAGGGAAATGTAAGCGAAACTCGTTTTTTCGAATCATCCGCGTGGCTCAGATTTAGAAATAGCTCAAAACGCATCTACAGCCATAATAGGACCGATGCATTTGTTAGCGGGTATAATTAGTGGTAAAAAGATCCGCAAGGGTTCTAATGGCCTTCTCAAGAGCTTTCTTAATTGCTTAAAAATAATCTTTCGTTATGATTTGGCATAATTCACTTGTATAATGCTTTAAAGATTATCGGAATGCTAGCTTGTTGAATTGAATATATTAATGCATCTATATAATGATATGGAGGAAGATATTTATGTTGTCAGAAAAAATGCAGCCAGTAGAAGATCGTTTTTATATAACGACATGCCTGTAGTGCTTATATGGGGGTTGTGTAGTGTGCCGTATAAAGTTTTGTCTGAGTGGCACACTACACAGCAACATCAGGATTGTATTGCTTCAGCGGAAATGCGGACGATTTCTACAAAATCGTTTTTGACACTGGCTCCCCCAATGAGTCCACCATCGATATCTGGATGAGCCATAAACTCGCCAATGTTAGCAGAAGTCACACTGCCACCATATAGAATACGGATAGCCTGGGCCGCGCTCTCACCATAGATCTCGGCATAGGTATGGCGAATAAAGTGAATGACATGGCCAGCGCCAGCAGCCGTAGCAGCTTTTCCTGTACCGATAGCCCAGATCGGTTCATACGCAATAACGATTTGTTGTGCCTGCTGCTCATTTAAGCCAGCCAGGCTTTGCTGAATTTGAGCTTTGATCACAGATTGAGTTTCACCCAATTCATACTGCTCCGAGTTCTCACCCAGACAAACAATTGGGCGCAAACCATAAGCAAGGGCCGCCAATGTTTTTTTATTGACCAGTTCATCGCTCTCACAAAAATACGTACGACGCTCTGAGTGGCCCAGGATAACCGTGCTACACAGCTCCTTCACCATACCAGGCGCAATCTCACCGGTAAAGGCACCCTTATCTTCATAGTACATATTTTGCGCACCCAACTCGATACCCGGGGTTGGAAGCGCTTCTAATACCTTATGAACAGCAGGTAGAGAGATCGAAGGGGGCAAAGAATACTCAGAATAGATGGATTATGCTGAATAATATGTCCAAGCGCGGGGATAATCTCCCTGGCAAAATTAGCAGCCTGTTGCGGCCCCAGATTCATCTTCCAGTTGCCAGCTATAATCGCAGTGCGAGAAGTTGCCATACATTGCTCCTTTACCAGCATGGATCGTCAGAGATCCAATTTTATGTACAATTATGAATTGATGGGGCGACCAGTTGGCCGCCCCACTCATTCTCATGAATAATTAAGTGATACCCATAATTGTATCACCTTTATGGTCAGGCATCCTGTAAGGCTGCTACACCTGGAAGGACGCGGCCCTCTAAAAATTCGAGCGAGGCGCCACCACCAGTAGAGACATGGGTCATCTTACTGGCAGCTCCAGCCTGTTCAACTGCCGCGGCTGAATCACCGCCACCAATAATGGTCGTCGCGCCCTGCCCGGTGCGTTCAATCAAGATCTCAATGGTAGCATTGGTACCCTTAGCAAAGGCCGGCATTTCAGCCACACCCAGCGTACCATTCCAGACAATAGTCTGAGCCTCAGCCAGCGCGCGGCGGAACTCTTCGATCGTAGCCGGGCCAATGTCCAGAATACGCCATCCCTGGGGAACGTTCTGAGCGGGTACAACCTTATGCTCAGCATCGGCAGCAAAGCGATCAGCGATCACAACATCGGGCGGTAGAATAAATTTTTTGCCCTGTTGTTGCGCCTGTGCAATTAATGCCTTCGCCTCAGCTACTTTTGCCTCTTCAAACAGCGAATCCCCAATCTCAAATCCCTGAGCCTTCAAAAAGGTATTCGCCATGCCGCCACCGATCAGAATAATATCCGCGATCTTAATCAAGCGCTCCAGCACAGTGATTTTATCTGAAACCTTTGCGCCACCAACGATAGCCGCAAAGGGACGGCGAGGATTCTCTAGCGCGCTGCCCAGGAAATTAATCTCTTTCTCCACCAGGAAACCCGAGACGCCAGGGAGGTAGTGGGTTACCCCCTCAGTAGAGGCATGTGCCCGATGAGCCGTCCCAAAGGCATCATTGACATAGAGATCGCCGAGGGAAGCCAGCTGGCGAGCAAATTCAGGATCGTTCTTCTCTTCTTCTTTGTGGAAACGCAGGTTCTCCAGCAGCAGAACCTGGCCAGGCTGTAATGCCTGGGCTTTCTCTTCCGCCTCTGGACCGACTGCATCACTACTGGTCTCGACTGGACGTTTTAACAGAGCTGCCAGCCTGGTAGCTACCGGTGTCAACCGCATCGTATCGACCACCTGGCCTTTAGGGCGACCCAGATGGGACATCAAAATAACGGAGGCATCTTTATCAAGCAGATATTCGATCGTAGGTAGAGCAGCAACTATACGGGTATCGTCAGTGATATGTTGTTCTGCATCCAGAGGCACATTGAAATCGACACGGACCAGAACGCGCTTTCCGGCGACATCAATATCCCGAACAGTCTTTTTGTTCATGGCTTTGTCCTATTACTAGCTCAAGCCTATAAGCCTGGGCCTGACATATAAAATGGCGTAGTCACACCCAGAGAGATGTAACATACGCCATCGAAAACTGCTGAATTAGAATCCCTTTTCAGCGATAAAGGCGGCCAGATCAGCGACGCGGTTTGAATAACCCCACTCGTTGTCATACCAGGCCAGAACCTTAATCATATTTCCGCCAAGAATCATAGTAGAAAGACCATCTACAATAGATGAACGACGATCGCCACGGAAATCGGTAGAGACCAGAGGCTCATCTGTATAACCAAGAATACCTTTGAGTGAACCAGCGGCGGCTTCTTTGAATGCATCATTGACGGCCTCAACCGATGCTTCCTTACGGGTTGTGATCACAAAATCAACCACCGATACTGTTACAGTTGGAACGCGGAGAGACATACCATCGAAGCGGCCTTTCAGCTCAGGAATGACCAGAGCCAGAGCACGAGCGGCACCAGTTGTGGTAGGGATAATGTTGCTGCCAGCGGCACGCGCGCGGCGCAGATCTTTATGCACCTGGTCAAGGATACGCTGATCGTTAGTGTAGGAGTGGATGGTATTCATGAGTCCACGCTCAATACCAAACGTATCATTGAGAACCTTGGCTGTCGGAGCCAGACAGTTAGTCGTACAGGACGCATTTGAAATAATATTATGCTTAGCAGGATCATACATATTCTCGTTCACACCCAGAACGACCGTCAGATCCTCGCCTTTAGCAGGAGCAGAGATAATAACCTTTTTCGCGCCACCCTTTAAATGGGCAGAAGCTTTAGAGGCATCGGTGAAGAGACCAGTTGACTCAATAACCAGGTCAACACCCAGATCGCCCCAGGGAATCTGTGCGGGATCTCTCTGAGCAATAACTTTGACTGCATGCCCATTTACAATCAGAGTATCCTCAGTAGCTTCAACTTCGCCAGGGAAACGACCGTAGGTGGAATCATATTTTAAAAGATGGGCATTGGTTTGTGTATCGGTGAGGTCATTAACTGCCACAACTTCTAATTCACTGGAGTGGTTTTCAAGGATTGCTTTGAGGGACTGACGCCCAATGCGTCCGAAGCCATTAATACCTATGCGGGTTGCCATAGCTTTTTCTCCTTAATTATATGTTGTATCCCTTGTACAATTTGCCCATAAGGGCAGGTCTTTAGCTGCCCCTAAGTAATTTGCATCATCTCGTCATGTCATATCATCCATAGTCTGTCACAAACGAATTACAGTTGCATCTCTGCAACATGCGTAAGTGTCACGAATGGATCACAAATCATCTGTGAGAATGATATCTAGAGATGAATTACTGGCGCATTTCGACCTTGAAATACTGTAATGATGGTTGGTCGGTACTTTTCCATTTCACTTGGGGGATCCACCCAAATTGGATGCCGTTACCTTCATTTCCCTATCTGTAAGGTTATCACTTGCGAACGAAACTAGCAATATATCTGAGTGGAGAGTTTAATAGGCAAGACGAATAGTAGTGTTTCTGGTGTTGTGTGTAAAGTAACTATAGAGGAATAGTGGGGTACAGGCCTGCGCTCGTAGAATAATAAAAAATATTTTTAAACTTTTAATATCGGTCTTCATTGGGACCAGGTTCTCAATAATGTGTTTGTACCGGGCGTTGTTGAAATATATGGCTTGAGACATATAAAGTGGTAAGACTCTAATTTTAATCTCAATCTGGTCATATATCTGTATAGATATAAAACTTTTGAGCACTTAACAACCAGCAAGGCAGACCGCAATTCATAGCGAAGGGTCTGACTGCCCTGCTGGTTATTTCAGTACTTATATTAAAAATCGTTGCTCTAACTCTACAAAAGATTGCCAGGAATGATAGGGATAACTCCGATGGAGAAGCGAATATATTCGTCATCATAACCGAAGCCCGAACCAGGCACTCCAGCTATACCCGTTTTTTCAAAGAGCGAGAATGCATCAAATCCATCATTGAGCCTGCTCCAATTGTAGACCGTGGCATCATCATCTATATAAATCTGTTGGAAGAGCTGAAACTTTTCGTTGATCTCTTCTAGTTGTTTGAGTAATTGTGTACGTCGCAAACGATAGAAACGACGTAATTTTTCCGCTAACCAGGGACGAGATTGGAAGAGACGGTAATAAGCCATAAAGCGCAGTTGCCATTCGCCAGGCAAGGCGGCCAGGCCGTTGCTCCAACTGACCGAGATACCAGCAGCAATAGTTGGATCGCCACAGGTGACCCAGCCGAAACGTTCGCCAGTCAGGGTATGGGTTTTAGAAAAACTACTGACGAAGACCGTATGTTGTTGTACATCGGGGGGGTAAATGTAGCCATACGTGCCTGATCTTCCTCTGGCTTACCCGTACCGATATACGCCAGGTCAGCCAGAATATAGACCACTCTGCCCTGATCGCGATAGCGACGCAATACATTGTGAAGATCTTCCAGCTCATCCGGTGAGTAGGCAAACGCCGTAGGATTATTCGTGATCGTAAGATAGAACACACGAATATCTGGATTATCGGCCAGAATCTGATCTAACTGTGCCCCGGTAAGTTTAAAATGGTTCTCGGCAGAAGTTTTGTAGCGGTGAATATGATAGCCATAACTCTGAGCTTGCCATTCAGGGACACCGAAACCGGGCTCTGGAAACAGGATGCCCACCTGTTCTATACCTTGCGTACGATAGATATGAGCCAGGCCACGCAAAACATTATCGATACCATCCATTGCGCCCAGGCTAAGATGAACATTCTGGTGTGTAACCTGCAGCCCCCAGCGACCCATGTCCTGTGCCAGCCAACCGCGCAAGACCGGATTGCCAATGCCATAGATATCATAGATACGTGGATCAAATCCCTGGCTGAGCAAGAGACGCTCGCACTCTAACATCTGTTCCCGTAGCCAACGATAGGTCTCACCTGTGGCAGTATAATTATGTAGTTGTTCGTCAGGTAGAGCGATCCCCAACTCATCAGCCAGAATACGATAATCGGAGGGCCCCCCTCCTCTCCCTCGCATTCCACTGCCTGGCGCAGATCAATATCCCCGATTGTACGATTAACCACCTCAGTATGAATGATGTCATCTGCTATATTATGTTGGCGGCAAGTTTGTTCTAATTCAGCAACAATACGAGCCATGACGCGAATTGGTCCGGCCCCTTCTTTTATATGTGGACGATAGCGTTCTAGAATCTCACTGCGAAGTTCGCGGAGAAGTGTGCGTTGTTCATCGACTGATAGGGCGGATGGGATTGTTGAATCCATTGAAGAGGTATATTGGCTCACGGGCTGTGATACTCCTTTCATGTGCGCAGCTGTGCACTCCACACACTGTGACATCTCACGTGAAGGTCGCCAGTCAACATTGACCAGCTTAACGTTATTAGTGTAACACTAATACCAGGTGGAGAAAAGATCTATTCTAAAGGCAGTCTATCCAGCATAATCTGCAAATGGTATAACTGTACACGATAGGTACGGAGGAGCCTCGTTGGGAGGCTGGATATGTAATTTGTTGAGAGGAATGCGCATGTTATTTCAAGATAAAAACGTGGTAATTACTGGCGCTGGTCGTGGGATCGGGAAGCGGTTGGCGCTAGGCTTTGCCGAACAGGGGGCGACCGTATTGGTGCATTATGCCCATGCCAGGCAAGGGCAGAAGAAGTGGTGAGACAGATTGAAGAGCTGGGAGGAAAGGCCTTCTTGCTCCAGGCAGATCTACGTCAGCCAGCTGAAGTGGCGCAACTGGTACAGAGTGCCCAGCAACTGCTGGGTCCGATTGATGTCTGGATTAACAATGCAGGTGCCAGTGCCAATAGCGCAGAAACCAGGGGAATGACAGAGATAGAAGTGTTTGAACGCATCGTTGGGGTAGATATTATGGGGACCTGGCGCTGTTGTCGCGAGGTGCAGCCGTATATGCGTGAGGGCGGATCCATTCTGACCACTGGTTGGGATCGAGCACTGGACGGGGCTCCAGGATTGCCTAATCAAATGTATGCTATCAGTAAAGGAGCGATCATGTCATTAACCCGCTGTCTGGCCACAGAATTTGCCCCCCGTGTACGGATCAATTGTATTGCCCCTGGCCGTATTGAGAATGAATGGTCGCAGACGTTATCCGACGCAACGCGGGAACAGGCCATCCTGGATATTCCAATGAAACGCTGGGGGACCGCTGATGATATTCTTCGGACCGCACTTTTTTTGGCCTCACCAGCAGCCTCATTTATGACGGGCCAGGTTCTTCTTATTAACGGTGGTGAGATCATGCGCTAAGGCCGCCTGAAACTCAAGGGTGACTTTGACAAATTTTTTAATTTGCACATAGGTTAGCAAACTGTCTATTTGGAAAAAGAAGAAACGTGCTATGTAACAGAAATGGCAAATTTCCAATGCAGGTAAACAGACTGGATGAAAAACCTACTGGCGAAGCGTGGCCGATTATCCAATAGAGGAATATATATCGCCTGGAAATCCCTTCTCTATAAAGTTAGCATAGATGAGAGGATAGTTCTCTGGCGTCGGGAGGTTGCTGGCTTAGGATCTTCAATGGTCGTAGCAGCTGGCATGGTCTATGTATATTCAGTGCAATCTGAAAGCATGGTCTATGCGTTCCAGGCCAGCACTGGAAATCTGGTCTGGTCTGCGCCACTTGTTCCGCATACGTTTCATGCCGGCATGCAGACTAATGAACCGGTCGCAATGAGCATGGTGGACAGAATCTTGTATGTGTTGTCCTGTACTGGAGACATTTATGCATTGGATGGCTCGAGTGGAACCAGGTTATGGAGCTGTGAAACGCTAGCTTTAAGTGAGATCCACCTGGGTACAATCAATCTGACTATCAGGCAAGATACTGTCTATTATACCGACCAGCATCAATTGATGGCCAAAGATATTCAGCGTTCTCGACAGCGCTGGCTAACCACTATCTCCCCGGAGCAAATATTCTTAACCCACTCGTTATCTGATACCCTGTTATTTGCCAGTGCTGATTTAGATCCCGAGGGCAGTTATATCTATGCTTTTTCAGCCGAAAGCGGTCAGCAACTCTGGCAATCGGAACTATTACCTGATCCCATTTTTAGCGCACCTATCTATGCCGATGATCTGGTCTTTTGTATTGGTGGAACGACTATCTATGCCCTGGATGTGGTCAGTGGGACATTGCGCTGGGAACAATTTGTTGGTAATACCAATGACCTTGTTGCTCATATCGAAAATGAGCATTTGTATCTTTGTCTATGTGGCGCATATCAGCAAGATATCTATGCTGCTGATATGCAACCTGTGCGAACAAAGGGAGCCTTGCTGGCCCTGAATTGTACCAATGGCTTAGTATCCTGGTTCCGTAATATAACTATCTGCCCATCGATGTTTCACGTGAAACATGGCGTCATATATGTGGGTCAGGCTGATGGCAAAAGACTCTATGCATTTGATGCTTATGATGGGACGACCCTCTGGCTATTGGACCAGGTTATAGACACGACAGATATAGACGCGGCGTTACTGCCAGGTTTTGGATCCTCTCTGATTGTGGTTCCCAGCTAAGACATCTGTATAGAGATAGCTAGCGCCGTTTAAGGAAGTGCTCTAGTTTGAGCAGTGCCTCTGGCATATTTTTGCGCCCAAAGCCAATGCGAAAATTATTGCCGGGATGATCATAGACCGTTCCTGGTAAGAGCATAACTCCTTCCTGCTGCACCAGATTCTGGGCAAAATCGGCGATGGATTGCCGCGTATGAAGATGAGGGAAAGCAATACTGCCGGCCTGTGGACGTTGCCAGGAAAAGATATCCGACCATTCTGCGAAGAAACGATCTAGCAGCGCAAGATTGGGTTGAATAATCGCCAGGCTGCGCGCAAGCACTTGAGCCTGGGCTCGCAAAGCAATCAGTGCCAGAATCTCACTGGGCGCACTATTACAAATTGAAAGATAATCTTTAAAGGCCGCCACGCGTTTTAGCAGATCAACATCCCGGGTCGCCAGCCAGCCGAGGCGCAATCCGGCCAGGGCAAACGACTTGGACATCACGCCGAGCGAGATCATCTTGTTTCCTAGATCTGCGGCTCCTGGTAAATGTTGCTCAGGCTGATACTCCAGGAAGCGATAGGATTCATCCGAAAACAGATAAGCATTTGCCTCATTGGCAATGGCTACGATCTCATCAAGAGTGTGCCTGTCCAGATGTGCTCCAGTTGGATTGTGAGGAAAATTGATAACTATCAGGCGAGTATTGGGACGCAGGGCTTTGCGTAACGCAGACGGTTCCAATTGCCAGCCCTGATCTTCTTGCAGTTGGAGTAATGAGACATCAGCTCCAATTGTCTGGGCCACAGTATAGAGAGATTGATAGCCAGGCCAGGTCACAATGGCATGATCATCTTTGCGTAGCGTAACATTCATCAAGGCGAATATGGCTTCTTCTCCACCGGCAAAAGTCAGAATATTTTCAGGCTGTATTTGTTGATAGAGGCTAGCAATCTGCTGTCGAAGTAATGGATGGCCTGCGCTTTCAGTATATCCCAGCAATAAATTTTGCCAGAGCTCTCTACATTCTTCGTCGGCCAATGCCAGCAACTCATTCATCTGATAGCCATCGACGTCAGAACTTGATAGCATATAAGGAGCGACGAATTCCCACTGAGCGAAATAGCGTTCCAATTTAAAATCAGGAATGTGCATTCTTTTTCCTATTCATCTTCTTTTAGCCAGACGCGTAGCGGTCCGAGTGGCGTAAAACCAATGTGCACTGCCAGCTCAAGGCTTTCATCCTGTTCATAGCCGACGATAGGAAGCCCAGGATAGCAGGTAGCAATCATATCGAGCAAGCCTGACCAATATTGTTCTGCCTCCTGTTCCGGAGTAAAAACGTTAGAGATGCCAACGATTCCCGTCGTCCTATTGGCAATCGCCCCTGCTACGATCTGATCCTCTTTATAGGCCGCCATCATGCAAACATCAGCATCGTGCAAAAGCGGAGCAAGGAAAATATGGTTATGAGATAGTTCCGTTTGAGACCACGCTTCCTCCCAGCGGAGCAATTCCTTCTCCTCACCGATTTTTTTCCATTGGAGGGTTGTAGATGGCTGTTCAACAGTCCCCATTGGCGCCGGATGGAAAATCCACTGCGCTTCAAAGAGCGAATAAAATCCGAACGGTACAAGATCCAGATCCGCGAAGCTATCCTTCACGGAAATGGTGTAATCATGCTTTTCCGTGAGAAATGTTGCCAGGGGCTCCTGATCAAGATTAAGATTGGTAGCAGGAGAAAGCGTTATCAAATTGGGATAATAGGTAGGTGCTTGTCGGTTAGTGATCCAGAAGTTCTCGTAGAACTCTGTAGAGATATGATGCGAGCGACAGACAGTATCACACCATACTGCATTATTGTCTACTGCTAGATGTAGATATTTTGTATTCATTACTTTTCCAATCTCTATTCATAGAAATTAGTGCCAGCTTCTATATTAACATCTCGTCCAATGTGAATGTCGATGCATGATGTTTCACGTGAAACGTTCAATTTTATTGTTGAAATTTGGCTGGAAAGTGAATGTATGATGTTTCACGTGAAACATCAGTTTTGGTGGTAACCAGCTCAATCCGTCTGGATGCGGCCTTATGCTCGATCCACATTATTTTAAGGCGAGGGTGAGAAGAGAACGTACCAAGAACACGACATGTAGGTGCGCCCCTCGCGGGCGCTTGCTTGTTCCCATCTCGACCATGTACCAGAAAAGCGATTGAGCGTGAGTTGATGAGATGTATACTTATTCTTTCTTTTTCGAGCGGAAGGGAAGGAAGCGCCCGCGCAATGCCGTTTAGATACGAAGAATTTGAGCTCAGGACCATGGGATGGGAGCCTGCCTCCTTTTACCCTCCCGTATGAAAAATCGACAAGAAATACGATACTCATAGGTTCGGATCTTGTACCCGATTGTCGCTCCGGTAGGGCGACCCGGTATCCTTACCACGCGGTCGCTTGTCTCTGGTTCCTCGGCCCATGCGGTGCCCAAACACCGACTATGCTTTTAGGCACCGCGTAGAGGGATGTGTCGGCGATAAAGCGACCGCGTGTGAGGATACCGGGCCCCCTAGTGGGGCAAGCGACCGCTGAGGGTCGCACCTACGGGTATCGTTGTTCTTGTGGCATGTTCGAGTGGGATGAAATATCTGGAAAGCTTTGCATTGCAATGCCTCCACTTGCTGTCTGCTAGCGAATTTGTTACACTGTGATGAGACATTAAAGCGAACAGCATATGTAGGATGGAAAGAGGTAAGTATATGCGAGCCGTTGATGATAGCAGGCCCAAATATGCTGCCATTATGCGCGTGTTAATGACCTGGAAACAATTGCCAGAGAGCGACGTTTCACGTATGTTACATAGTTATTTCCTTACGACTGACGATTTTCGCGAGATGGAAGATCAAGGGTATATCACGATGGCCTTTAGTGGTGACGAATACTTGATCACCCCCACCTTGTTAGGCCGTCTCTGGCTAGAGCAATACGAAACGGGAGAAGCTAGCAATGGCATATGATCATGATGATGAAGTGTTACCTTATACGACTATTGGCACCGATGACGCAAAACGCATGATTGAATCAGGTGTACGTATTGTAGATGTGCGTATGCCAGATGAATGGAACTATGGACATATCGCCGAGGCGACGCTGGTTCCCATTCAGGGTGTTTATTCGTTTGGAAAAGCGTTGCAAGAGCAGAATTTACCTCTGGATGAAGAGGTTATTTTTGTATGTGCAGCAGGTCAGCGTAGTGCAATGGCTTCAGAAATTGCTTCATTGTTGGGGTTCAAAAAAGTCTACAATCTGGCGCGCGGCATGAATGGCTGGGCCAATCGTGGTTATCCGCTAGAGCGCTAAGCGCGCTGATAAAGGATATGAAGTAGTGATATATCGCTCTAATTCTATAGATAAGAAATTGTTACTTCATTAACCAGGTCTTCTCACTGGAGGAGACCGTTTTCTTGTACGTAGACTCAGAGTGATACATAGTTAGATAAACCATTGTATTTTGAGAGGAGAAACGGATATGCCCTTATTGGAAGGTAAAAAGGCTCTTATTTTTGGCGTTGCAAACCACCGTTCTATCGCCTGGGCGATCGCACAATCTCTGGCACGTGAAGGTGCTCAACTCGTACTGACATATCAGGAGCGCATGGAAAAATATGTCCGTGACCTGGCGGCCAAAATTCCTGGCACCGAGGTTATCCCTTGTGATGTGCAGAATGATGCTGACCTGGATAGTGCGTTTGCGAAAGCCGGCGAATTACTCAATGGCCGCCTGGACATTCTGGTCCATTGTGTAGCTTTTGCGCCAGCCAGCGAGCTGGAAAATCCTTTCTTACAGACGACTCGCGAAGGTTTTCATACCGCCCTGGATATCAGCGCCTACTCATTGGTGGCGATGGCTAAGCGCGCCGAGCCTCTAATGAAAGAACATGGTGGTAGTGTGTTGGCCCTGACCTATATGGCCAGTGAGCGTGTGATGCCAAAATACAATGTCATGGCCGTAGCTAAAGCTGCCCTGGAATGCAGTGTCCGTTACCTGGCTTATGAAATGGGTGAGCATAACATTCGCGTCAACGCCATCTCTGCAGGTCCATTGAATACACTGGCCGCCCGTGGCGTATCTGGTCTCACTGGTTTCCGTGAGCAAGTCGCCCACGTTTCACCTCTGCGCCGCAATATCGAGCAGAGCGAAGTTGGCGATACCGCCCTCTTCTTGAGCAGTGATCTATCCCGTGCCATCACAGGTGAGATCATGTTTGTTGATGCTGGCTACAATATCATGGGCGCCTAATCCTAAAAAAACGCTGGTGGGTATCTATTATGGATACCCACTTTTTTATGGCTGTTAAATGGTCCCTCCTGTGCTGGCATTGTAGAACTATTTAAAGAAGAGTGAGGTTAGCAGCGATGAGTGAGTATAAGCAAGTTATTGCCACCCTGCGTCAGTCGTACAATCGCGAGAAGGCGGAGCAGCGCAATCGAGAAGCGAAATCGCCATGGAAAATCACGGAACGCCAGCATTTTCTTGAACTTTTGCAGCAAGAGAAAAAGGTTTCTCTATTGGAGATCGGAGCAGGTACAGGTGTGGATAGTCTATTTTTCCGTGAACATGGCCTGCGGGTTGTCAGCACAGACCTTTCTCCTGATATGGTTGATCTGTGTCGTGAGAAAGGTCTGGATGCCCATGTGATGGATTTTCTGAATCTGGATTTTCCGGCTCACTCCTTTGATGCCATCTATGCCTTAAATTGTTTGCTGCATGTTCCAACTTCAGATCTCCCGCTGGTCTTTCAAAAGTTGCGGGATCTCCTACGTCCAGGTGGACTTTTCTTCCTGGGAGTCTATGGTGGCTTTGAGGAGGAGGGTATATATGAGGATGATCAGCATCAACCCCCACGTTTCTTTTCTCATCATACAGATGATTTTATGCGACAGGCGACCGCCCCATATTTTGATCTCGTATCTTTTAAGGCCATTCCAGTGCGGCCTCAGTACTGGCATTTTCAGTCTATAATATTGCGTGCCAGAGTATAGATAACCGGGCACGCAATATTGTAGACTGAAAATACTGAGGGCCAATAGCGAAAATCAGCTAAAATTCGCCATTGGTTCTCAGGAGGCGTTTCACAGAATGTTTCACGCAGATGTTTCACGTGAAACATAACGAATGGCTCTATCCGATTGTATTTTCTTTAGCGTCTTCCATGAAGAGCCACCGAACAAAATAACAGGATCTGGCGAGGTCTAGTGGAACTAATCCTCCAAGGATGAAATAATATTTGTATTAGTGGTGTTATGAGTATATGGCACTGGCGGTAGTGAACATTTTAATGCCACTAACGATAGTGAACATCGAAAGGAAACGTATAGAATGACAATCAAAAACAAACAGGTCTTACTCGCTAATCGTCCCCATGGTTGGGTACAGGAGAGCGATTTCAATATTGTGGAGACAGATGTGCCCGCCTTAAAGGATGGGGAGGTGCTGGTAAAGAATTTATACCTGTCGCTCGATCCTTATATGCGCGGACGCATGAATGAAGGAAAATCCTATGCCGCAAGTTCACAGCTCAATGAAGTAATGGTTGGTGGTACCGTGGGTGTGGTGGTGGAGTCAAAAAATCCTAACTTCCAGGTTGATGACACTGTACTGGGTTACTTTGGTTGGCAGAACTATGGTGTCTCTGACGGCAAAGGCTTGAATAAAGTTTCTGTTTCGTCACAGATTCCCGCATCGGCTTATCTGGGTGTGATGGGTATGCCAGGCTTGACGGCCTGGGTTGGCCTGATCAGCATTGGTCAACCAAAGGCCGGTGAAACGGTCGTCGTATCCGCAGCTTCGGGTGCAGTCGGTAGCGTGGTGGGTCAGCTGGCCAAGGCACACGGATGCCATGTAGTTGGTATCGCTGGCGGCAAAGCAAAATGCGATTATGTCGTCAACGAGTTAGGTTTTGATGCCTGTGTCGATTATAAAGCCGGACATCTGGTTGAGGATCTGACAACTGCTACGCCGAATGGGATCGATGTGTATTTCGAGAACGTCGGCGGCGAAATTCTTGAGGCCGTGTTGGACCGTTTGAATGCTCACGCACGCATTCCACTGTGCGGCTTTGTCTCGCAATATAATGAGACCACCCCACATTCAGTCCGTAACTTTGGCGCGCTCTTGATCAATCGCGTAAAGCTACAGGGCTTTATTGTTGGTGAGCATGCCGAGCTCTTCCCACAGGCAATGCAGGAGCTAGGACAACTGGTTGCCAGCGGCAAATTGAAATATCGCGAAACCGTAGCCGAGGGTCTGGACAATGCGCCCAGAGCTTTCATCGGTATGCTGAAAGGTGAGAACCTGGGTAAGCAGCTGGTTAAACTGGCATAATAACCCATTCTCTACAAAAAGGATCAGCAAACGCCACAAAAGAAACGGCAGGTCTGTTAGAGTTTTCTAGCAGCCTGCCGTTTCTTTTGTATTACTGTTAGATATCGCTGGGAGCAGGCTCTCCACAGATACTACAAAAGCGTGCGTTGGGACGATTCATATGGCCACAGGGCCAGGCTTTAAGGGATAAGGTATTTGGTCCAACGGGTATTGAAGACTGTGCTCCATTCTTAGGAGGAGTTACCACTGGAACTGGTCTTGTACCCCTGGCCGGATCTGGTTGACCTTTATCCGCAGAGGAAATAGCCGTCGCTGTAGACTGCTGTTGGGGCTGAGCTCCCCGTACTTTTTTCTGTCCAGACTTTGGACGCTGACGCAGCGCAGCCATAAAGAGCAGTCCCACCAGCAGGATCAGCACCAGGACCGCTCCCACCGTCAGAGCAATTGCCTGCCAGGTCACAGCTGTTTTGGTGCTAGTATGAACTGGACCAGTGGTTGGCTGTTTGGCTGGTATCACTCCATGTTCATTCTTCGCCTGTAGCTGAGCATAATTCTGAAACGGCTGAATTGCTTTGAAGGTTGGATAGCTACTTTGCAGGGTTGCAAATTCCTGTTGAGATTGGCTCCAATGTCCATTCGCATTAGCCGCATAGGTATTAAAAGCCTGGTTCCATTGTGTTTGTTGCTTGCCAGCTTTTGTATCCAGTTTGAGGGCCTTGAGCATATTTTGAGCACTGCTACTGGCCTGTAGAAAGCTTGTACCATTTTGACCACCAGTAGTATTGACGGTACCAAAACTAACGATACCAACAATATTGCCCTGATTATCTAACGCCGGGCCACCACTATCTCCCTGTTCTACATTGCCACCGACCTGGATCAACGGGGCACCGCTATCACTGGCCTTTAGAGAGCTGACATAAATTTGATTTAGCGAGGAAGTCAATAAACTATCTGGCGCCTTGCTAACATCAGCGTTACCAGGAAAACCAATAATCGTCAGTTTATCTTGTGGGTTCACATTGGTAGAATCTCCCAGTGGAACGCTCAGAGTATCGGTCAGTGGTACATGAATAATGGCTGTATCTTCCTGATCGGAAGGACTCTCCTTCTCGATATGATCCACATTTACACCGATACCTGCTGGAAGGCTTTTAAAATCGGGTGCGTTAGTCAGACCTGTATAAGCTGTACTCAAGAATACAGAGCTACTAGGAGACCGAAACGTTGGCGTAGATTTTAATTGTCCGCTGCTCAGTTGTTGTATGACCTGATCACTGGTAACCTGATTTGAACCTTTCTGATTCGTATTCATATAAGTAGCAATATCCTGAGCAGCTTTGGAGTAGAGAGCCGAGGTCAGTTCCTGATTTTTAGGAGGACTGACAACATGGTCGGCGGTCAGGATATCACCTTGCGAGGTTATGAATGTACCTGTACCCGATAAATCTATTTCATAGGTACCATTATTCTGTTGAGGAAAGGTCACATCTGTTGAAGGTGGAAAATGAACCGATAATTGTCCAGGGATGGCTGTAATGATGCGCACAACGGCCGGCTGTGCAATATCCACCGCTCGGACAGTTGGATCGGAGACAGTTCCGCCAGGCATACTATCCGCGTATACATGCTGACTACCAGCGCAAAAGGCACATAGTATCCCTACTACTAGCAGCAGATAGTACATGGGACGACTATTAATGAACGAGACATTTTTCTGATGCATATGCTTGTATTCCATCCCTATATTTAGAGATCGCATTTGTTTTGGTGGCGCATTATCTCTCTACAGCAAAATTACGTTTTGAGTGTAACAGGGTTGCACTACGCGATTTTTT
Source organism: Dictyobacter kobayashii (assembly GCF_003967555.1). Lineage (GTDB taxonomy): Bacteria > Chloroflexota > Ktedonobacteria > Ktedonobacterales > Ktedonobacteraceae > Dictyobacter > Dictyobacter kobayashii. Next base: position 2,719,793 of record NZ_BIFS01000001.1, on the reverse strand, counting down.
TTCGCTCGCTGACTAACAGGCCATAAAGATGAAGGTCCACGTAATGATCATAGAGCCATTCAGCCTGTCGGCTGATACCCTCATGGGTGAAACCGAGGCGTTGGGGTATCGCGCAACTGCGAGCATTTCCAGTAGCACAACGAATCTCGATCTTATTTAGCTTCAAATCATCAAACGCATGGTCAATCAGAGCCTTACACGCCTTTGTCATAAGACCGTGGCCCTGGAATTGGGGTCCCAGCCAGTAACCAATTTCCACTTTACGGTTGGCCCAGTCTATAGGGTGATAACTAATCGTACCCGCAACAGTACCTTTATAGTAGATGGCACAAGCCACACTCTGATGCTCTTGATATTGGGCCGTGACCGTGCGAATATAGGCCAGTTCATCGGCTATAGACTGGGTATAATCGATCCACGGTAGCCATTGGCGCAAATATGGACGATTGTTATCTATCAATTGGAAGATAGCCTGGGCGTCACTTTCCGCAATTAATTTTAGCTCGGTCGTGGAATCGATCTTCTTGTAAAAACTTTTTTTTGCCGCCATAATATATGTCCTTTGGTCTATGCTGGTGTGATTGGAGTATATAGAGAATGAACGTGGATGTTTATCATTATGTTATCACGCTACAGGTTATTGTGGACAGATAATATTAGTTTTTCCTGAGTTTTTGACAGAGTTGCCCTTTTTAGAAACTTTACTATAGTGGAGATGCGTATTCAATAGTAGGACTCGAATCTAATTTTCAAATTTATCTAATAATATACAAAAGGGAGCTTAATCATGAAAGCTGGAAAAACATTTTCTTTCATGTTCCTCTGCATGGTTGCCCTCGCTTTATTGGTAAGCGCATGTAGCCAGACAACCACAGGAACTGGAAGCACTAACAAGCCCAGTGACCTCACTCCTCAGCAAGTATTGCAGAAGAGTGCGGATGCTATGAAAAAATTGAAGTCATCTCATATTGAAGTAAAATCTGATACAAGCCTCCAGGCCGTTGAAGCCAAATCTAGTACTAATAGCAAAACTCCATCTGCCACAAATCTAAATGTTTCAACAACTGGATCTGGAGACGAGCAGGGTGCCGACCAGCAGCAACTCGCTGTGACCGTTAACTCTGCCCAGCAGACCACAAAGCTTGCTGAGGTAGTAAGTGGTAGCAAAGTATATATTCAGAACAATCTGGGAAAATGGTATGTACTGGATAAGCAGCAGCTTGCCGGTTCAAACACCAATATGTTCTCAGGTGTAACTGTTGATCAGAATAGCCTGTTGGGCCTGGTACAGAACGTCAAACTGGTAGATCATGGAGATGAGAACCTGGCTGGCTCCAGCCTGCGTCACCTGACTGCTTCGTTAGATAAGAATGCTCTCCAACAGGTACTTACTCAGAGTCCTCAGTTGAAGGGCTCATTGGGTCAGCAAAATATCGATACCATCTTAAAGTCAGCCAAGCAGTTCAATGCTGTTGTTGATGTATGGATCGATGAAAACAAATTTTATATTCATCGCACACAATTGCAATTGGATATTCTGGCAGACACCAGCGCAGCTGGAAATGGCGCTCCTGCAGCAGCCAAAAGCTCTGTAAAGACCGTTGTTGATCTGAGCAAGTTTGACCAGCCGGTTACGATTAAAGTTCCTACCAATGCAACACCAACTACCAATCCTGCAACCGTCTTCGGACTGTCCCAGTAGTTGGACTCAGCTTATCAAGTATGTCTGAAGTGAGTCGGATGGTAGTGAATCTACAATAATAGCCACTAGCTTCTACATAAAAAGGGCGCGATACTTTCTTTGAGTATCGCGCCCTTTTTTTATAAGGTTCCCCATTTTTTGAGGTGGTTAGATCTCACCTCAATGCAATTTTTTAATTCTTTATCCTTTTGGTCTAGAAATGCTTGACAATGTTTATTCTCTATGGCATAATCATCGAGCTGTCAAAAAAGCGACAATCACCTGATCTCTTGTAGAGCGGGCGCACCTGTCCTTTTGCATCAGTTGTGCCACGTTAAAGTGGCCCCTCTGGGAGGATCAATTCTCCCCTGAAATTCCCAACAGATAGTTGTGTGAAGGGCATTTTGCGCCCTGTTTCTGGGATGGTCGCTACCGCGACCAACGGGAATATGACTTTCAGAGCCGAGCAAAAAATTGCTCGGAAAAGTGCTTGACAAAGCACAACGGATATGCGATACTACAGCACATGAGACAAGCGAACGAAAAAACAACGAACGCTTGTTGAAACGCGAAACAACTGTTTCGCACGGTACCTTGACAACTGAAGAGTGGAAAGCAGAACAGCAACTGGAACTCAGTGAATACACAAACCAGTTCCTGTCAATTCGGTCCCATGGACGTGTCCATGGTGACCACAATAATCTGCGAAGAATAGCCAATGTTATAAATTGGCCATGATCGCAACTTCACATGCAATAAATAGTTGCTCGCTGAGTAACTATGATATAAAAATTGGATGGCGAGTTTGATCCTGGCTCAGGATAAACGCTGGCGGCGTGCCTAACACATGCAAGTCGAACGCCCTTAGCAATAAGGGAGTGGCGGACGGGTGAGGAACACGTGGGTTATCTACCCTTAGGTGAGGAATACCGGCGAGAAATCGCCGACAATACCGCATAGGCTCGGCAACGAGCAAAGCCCGCAAGGGCGCCTGAGGACGAGCCTGCGCTCGATTAGTTGGTTGGTGGGGTAATGGCCTACCAAGACTGCGATCGATAGCTGGTCTGAGAGGACGATCAGCCACACTGGGATTGAGAACGGCCCAGACTCCTACGGGGGGCAGCAGTGAGGAATTTTCGTCAATGGGGGCAACCCTGAACGAGCAACGCCGCGTGCAGGAAGAAGGTTTTCGGATCGTAAACTGCTTTTCTCTGGGACGAGAACGGACGGTACCAGAGGAATCAGCCCCGGCTAACTACGTGCCAGCAGCCGCGGTAATACGTAGGGGGCAAGCGTTGTCCGGATTTATTGGGCGTAAAGCGCACGCAGGCGGTCAGGTAAGTCTGTAGTGACAGTCGTCGGCTCAACCGACGAAGGACTATGGAAACTGTCTGACTTGAGGGCTTCAGAGGGACACGGAATTCCGGGTGGAGTGGTGAAATGCGTAGATATCCGGAGGAACACCGATGGCGAAGGCAGTGTCCTGGGAAGTACCTGACGCTCAGGTGCGAAAGCTAGGGGAGCGAACAGGATTAGATACCCTGGTAGTCCTAGCCGTAAACGATGACCACTAGACGTTGGGGGTATCGACCCCTTCAGTGTCGTAGTTAACACACTAAGTGGTCCGCCTGGGGAGTACGGTCGCAAGATTAAAACTCAAAGGAATTGACGGGGACCCGCACAAGCAGCGGAGCGTGTGGTTTAATTCGATGCAACGCGAAGAACCTTACCAAGGCTTGACATGGATTTGCACCAGCCGTAACGGGCTGTCTCTTCGGAGCGGATCCACAGGTGCTGCATGGCTGTCGTCAGCTCGTGTCGTGAGATGTTGGGTTAAGTCCCGCAACGAGCGCAACCCCTGTCGTTAGTTGAATTTTTCTAGCGAAACTGCCGTTTTAAAACGGAGGAAGGCGGGGATGACGTCAAGTCAGCACGGCCCTTACGCTTTGGGCGACACACACGCTACAATGGTCAGGACAAAGAGTCGCGAACCCGCGAGGGGAGCCAATCTCGTCAAACCTGGCCTCAGTTCAGATTGGAGGCTGCAACCCGCCTCCATGAAGTTGGAGTTGCTAGTAACCGTAGGTCAGCACACTACGGTGAATACGTTCCCGGGTCTTGTACACACCGCCCGTCACACCACGAAAGTTGGCAACACTTGAAGCCGCTGGGCTAACTCGCAAGAGAGGCAAGCGTCGAGGGTGGGGTCAGTGATTGGGGTGAAGTCGTAACAAGGTAGCCGTACCGGAAGGTGCGGCTGGATCACCTCCTTTCTAGGGAGCTTGGATGAAGGTTCTTCACAGAAGAACGTCTATACTTCATCCCACTTCCAGGTCGACCAGGAATCGGTACGTGTTCACGCCAGATGGTTGGACTGGTTTCCACTCTTTAGGGGTTAAGGCCCCTTGCACATGAACAACTCAATAGCATATATCTTCAATTTTGCTGAGCGAATAACAGGTCAGCCAGAGTTGAAGCAGAGGATCGATTTTTTCGAGAACAAGAGAAAAAGTCAAAGCATTCCAGAGACATGATGTAGATCTGAACGAAGAGAACAAGCTACACAGAGTACGAGGTGGATGCCTTGGCGCTGAAGACCGAAGAAGGACGCGGAGACCGGCGAAACGTTCGGGGGGAGCTGCATACAAGCGATGAACCCCGAGATTCCGAATGAGGCAACTCCTCCAGAGTGATGTCTGGAGACCGCCTGCTGAACACATAGGCAGTGACGGGGGCAGTGGGTGAACTGAAACATCTCAGTAACCCGACGAAAAGAAATCAACCGAGATTCCCGTAGTAGTGGCGAGCGAACCGGGACCAGCCCAAACCAACCATCCCTTGGGACGGTTGGGGTTGTAGGACCGATAACAAACAACTTTTGCTTACTTGAACACGTTGGAAAGCGTGACCAGAGCGGGTGAGAGTCCCGTAAAGGACGAGCGAGAGGAGTGGATCGGTATCCTGAGTACCACGAGGCACGTGAAACCTTGTGGGAAGCTGGGGGGACCACCCTCCAAGGCTACACATCTTCAGCGACCGATAGCGAACAAGTACCGTGAGGGAAAGGTGAAAAGCACCCCGAGAGGGGGATGAAAGAGACCCTGAAACCACGTACTCACCAGCAGTCAGAGGCCACTGTTCCAGGAGGAACCAAGGGCTGATGGCGTGCCTTTTGTAGAATGATCCGGCGAGTGCATCGTCGTAGCCTGGTTAACCAACGCTAAAGTTGGGGAGCCCCAGGGCAACCGAGTCTGAAGAGGGCGAACGTTGCGGCGATGCGACCCGAAACCGTGTGAGCTATCCATGAGCAGAGTGAAGCGGATGTGACAGTCCGTCGAGGCTCGAACCCACCAGTGTTGCAAAACTGGGGGATGACTTGTGGATAGGGGAGAAATTCCAATCGAACACGGAGATAGCTGGTTCTCCCCGAAATGTATTGAGGTACAGCTGTATGAAACACTATCCTGGAGGTAGAGCACTGAATGGGCTAGGGGCCTCGTGCAGGTTACCAAACCCAACCAAACTTCGAATGCCAGGACAGCATGCATGCAAGTGAGACGGCGGGGGCTAAGCTTCGTCGTCAAAAGGGAAACAGCCCAGACCATCGGCTAAGGTCTCTAAATCCGCGCTTAGTGTCAAAGGGAGTCAGTACGCCCAAACAGCCAGGATGTTGGCTTAGAAGCAGCCACCATTTAAAGAGTGCGTAATAGCTCACTGGTCGAGTGTAGTGGCACCGACAACGTATCGAGGCTCAAGCGAGGTACCGAAGCCATGGAATCCGTCGCAAGATGGATTGGTAGGGGAGCGTTCTGCGGGCAGAGAAGCCAGACCGTAAGGACTGGTGGAGCGTGCAGAAGTGAGAATGCCGGAATGAGTAGCGTCATGTCTGTGATAACCAGACACACCGAATGCCTGAGGGTTCCTGGGCACCGTCAATCGTCCCAGGGTAAGTCGGGTCCTAAGCCGAGGACGTCATAGTCGTAGGCGATGGCAAGCAGGTCAGAGATTCCTGCACCGGAGTAGCTCGTTATGAGCAATGGGGGGACGCGGTAAGGAAGGTGAGCCCATCGAATGGACAGGATGGGTCTGTGCGGTGAAGTGCGAAGCCGAGGCAAATCCCGGTTTCCTGTGCATGACACGTGCAGCGAGCGGACGTCAGTCCGCGGAAGTCATCGGCCCTAGGCCGCCAAGAAAAGCCTCTCGCCAGAGTATACTCCGCCCGTACCGCAAACCGACACAGGTAGGCAGGGGGAACTCTCCCCAGGTGATCGAGCGACCCTCTGTTAAGGAACTCGGCAAATTGACCCCGTACCTTCGGAAGAAGGGGTGCCCTAGTAGCGATATCCTTCGGGATGGCGTGAGGGGGTTGCAAGAAATTGGCTCAACCGACTGTTTACCAAAAACACAGGTCTCTGCGAACGCGAAAGCGGAAGTATAGGGGCTGACTCCTGCCCAGTGCCGGAAGGTTACGAGGAGCGGTGATCGTAGCTGCGAATCTAAGCCCCGGTGAACGGCGGCCGTAACTATAACGGTCCTAAGGTAGCGAAATTCCTTGTCGGGTAAGTTCCGACCCGCACGAAAGGAGTAACGAGTTGAGCACTGTCTCGACAGAGGACTCGGCGAAATTGAAGTACCCGTGAAGATACGGGTTACCCACGACAGGACAAAAAGACCCCGTGGAGCTTTACTACACCTTGACCTCGAAACGAGGCAGAGCGTGCGTAGCATAGGTGGGAGTTGGAGAACCTATCCTTGTGGGGGTAGGGGAGACAGCAGTGAAATACCACTCTCGTTGTGTTTTGTTTCTCACACGTCACCGTGAGCCGGGACGTGGACAGGATCAGGCGGGTAGTTTGACTGGGGCGGTCGCCTCCCAAAGAGTAACGGAGGCGCCCAAAGGTTCCCTCAGGGTGGATGGACATCACCCGTAAGAGTGCAAAGGCAGAAGGGAGCTTGACTGCAAGACGGACAGGTCGAGCAGGGACGAAAGTCGGGCTTAGTGATCCCACATTCCCGAGTGGAAGGAGTGTGGCTCAACGGATAAAAGCTACCCCGGGGATAACAGGCTTATCTTGCCCAAGAGTTCACATCGACGGCAAGGTTTGGCACCTCGATGTCGGCTCGTCGCATCCTGGGGCTGGAGTAGGTCCCAAGGGTTGGGCTGTTCGCCCATGAAAGCGGCACGCGAGCTGGGTTCAGAACGTCGCGAGACAGTTCGGTCTCTATCCGTCGTGGGCGTAGGAGAATTGAGGGGCGTCATCTCCAGTACGAGAGGACCGAGATGGCTCAACCGCTGGTGTGCCAGTTGGCCTGCCCGGGCCAGAGCTGGATAGCTATGTTGAGAAGGGATAAGCGCTGAAGGCATCTAAGCGCGAAGCCGCACCCAAGACGAGTTCTCCCATCCTATTCGTAGGATCAAGATCCCAGGAAGACGACCTGGTAGATAGACGACACGTGGACGCCTGGTAACAGGTGTAGCGAAGTCGCCCTAATGATCGTACGGCTTGTTTCACCTACTCGTTGAGTATCTTCATCGTGGCATTCTGAGGATGCGAGTCCGCTGCTTCAGCGATGGCTGATCTGGCGCTCGGCAAAATTGAGGATATATGCTATTGCAGGTGTTGAGATCAGAGAGATCTTACTCATCAAGAGTAAGGTCTTTTTTGTTTGTGAATTTGTGTAAAACGCAGCCATCGCGGGAGACAATGGAGAGAGGCCAGATCGTTTATCGCTCTGGGTGAATGAAGCATCCCTTTGTCCCCTGCATTGAGAAGCGGACTACCTTGAAGTTATGAGCAACAAAAAACACCCGTGTGGGCGGGTGAGACGGCGACTTCCTATTTTCCCACGCAGTTGCCCACGCAGTATCATCGGGGATGAAGAGCTTAACTTCCGTGTTCGGGATGGGAACGGGTGTGCCCTCTTCTCTACAGTCACCAGCTCGCCTGCACATACAGGTGTTCTTGACACTTGCTATATTACAATGTCTTTGCGCTTTTGTCAACACCTTTATGGCACCAATTTAGATTGATTTATAAAAAGAGTCATTATCATGAAGGCCTGGCAGAATCTTGCCGGGCCTTCATGTTTCAACCACTTGCTTTTAGAGTGTATCTGATCCTCATGATCATCGCGATTTTCACGCCTGAGTTTGAGCGCCTTTGGCGCTCAAGAAGTCTACTTGTGTGGTGCAAAAAAGTGCGTCCAGCGCACTTTTTTGCACCACACAAGAGAAAAAGCTCGGGCGCGCCAGCGCACGCCCGCACAGGAGCGACACGTTTCCCATGCCAATGGGAGTCTGACACATTGTTATAATCTTAGCTCAGGAGTTCTCCTGAGTAATAGGTAATGTTGGCGTGGGGCTGCATCTCCTCACTACTGGAGCCGCCATGATGCTTACGAAAGGTGTCGCTCTTGATATAAGCATCGTAGGCCGCCCTGTTAGCCCAATGCGAAATAGCCAGCATATGACTTCTATCCTCACTTACCAGGATCTCGAAACTCTGAAAGCCCTCGAATTGGTGTAGGGCAGGTACCGATTTACGAAATGCCTCAATCATCATCTTTTGCTGTTGTTCGACTGGCAGCTCCAGGCGGTTAGTTGCAATGAACATCATCTATCTCCTTCACAAACTTCAGAAAAACTTTACAACCTTCTTAAAAATATTTCATCGCTATTTCAGAATATCGCTTTATAGTTATAAATATCGGCGAAGGAGTGAGTGGTTATAGTTGCCTTGATACGTGGAGATAAAAATTATGCCTTCTTTTGATGAAAATACGTTCGAAGGGCAATCTAATTTGCCTTATCGACCTTATGAACAATACGGCCCATACGTAGATGCGGTCCCTTCTACAGAGCATAGCACATTCTATCAGAATCAACTGCCCCCGGTGCAACCAGCTCCTGCCAGGACTATCCATGCAGAGAAGACCCCTGCGCGTTCCACTAAAATGCCAAAGGCTGAAGCGCTGGCACTGGTCCGGAAATGGAAAAGAGGTCTGGTAGCAGGCTCACTCGTAGCCTTTGGTCTCCTGAGTGGCCTGGTCGCGGCCAATGCTGTCAGTGCCAATGCCAATCAACAAACCCCTGCCAGCAATCCTGATACTAATAACAGTAATAATACTACGACAACACCATCCGACAATGGTGGTTTCTTTAATAATAACAACAACAATAACAATCAAGGCCAGGGAGGATATGGATTTGGAAACGATAACTCAGGACAACAACCCGCCATTTCCGGTTCACATGCTTCTTGAGCCTGATTATGTCTTACCGGCAGGTGTACGACGTTCGCAGTTTCATGCCATGGGCACGCAGATCTCATTCCTCTTACCTGAGGAACAATTTACTCTAGGAGCTGAGATTATCCGTACCCTGTTTGAACATTGGGAGCGCACGCTGAGTCGTTTTTTGCCTGATAGCGAGTTGACACAGCTGAATCAGCTGGCCGGCAAACCAGTTATTGTAAGTAAGCTCCTCTTTTCGGTCTTGAGTAGTGCCCTTGACGCGGCCCGCTCGACCGATGGATTGTATGATCCTACCTTGCTCAACCAGCTTGTACAGCTTGGCTATGACCGTACTTTCGAAGAGATTTCTCAGCAGCCCTCTACGGTAAAAAACACCATTGTACCAGGTGGACGCTGGCGCGAGATCCAGCTGAATCCACCTTTACGCTTAGTAACTATGCCCGCTGGTATCCAGGTGGAGTTTGGGGGGATTGCCAAAGGGATGGCTGTCGATGCCGCTTTGGAGAGCTTGAGGCGCGAAGGGATTGAGACCGCCCTGGTAAACGCAGGTGGCGATCTGGCAGTTTCTGGCATGCCCATCGGATTTCATCAGTGGCCGATTGAGATTCAAGGGAAGACTCGTACCTGGGTGGTTCCGTTCCACCATGGCGCTCTGGCTACTTCTGGCATTGGTCGCCGCCACTGGCGCCAGGGGACGGAATTGCGCCACCATCTGCTGGATCCTCGGACAGGGCTCCCAGCGCAGACGCAGCTCTGGTCGGTTACCGTAGCTGCCGCTCAATGTAAACAGGCAGAGGTGGCCGCCAAGGTGGCCTTTCTATTGGGAATAGATAAAGGTAGTGCATTCCTGAGCCAGCATGGCCTGGCCGCTCTCCTGGTATTGGAGGATGGCTCTGCGCTAACTGTTGGTCCCTGGCCACAGGAATCTATGCAGGAAGCGAATAAGAATGAGGTGCAGCAATGGTAATAAATATATGGGAGACAGTCACCTGGAATGTGGCGCGTGCGGGTGGCTTTACAGCTTTTTTCTTACTAACCCTGGCTGTAGCCCTGGGCCTGGCCCTGTCCTCGCACCTGCAGTCCAACCGCTGGCCACGCCTGATCAATAACGAACTGCATAACTTCGTCACCTTGCTGGCGCTCATTTTTACAGGCGTGCATGTACTGGCCGTCTGGCTGGACCCATTTACTAAATTTGGCTGGAATGAGATGCTGATACCCCTGGCCAGCCACTATCGTCCTGTCTGGATGGCACTTGGCATTGTCGGCCTCTACATTGGCCTGGCTATCGGCCTGAGCACTCTGCTACGCCCCATTATTGGCTATGTCTGGTGGAGACGCCTGCACATCCTGACGTTGTTACTATATGCTGTTGTGGTGGTGCATGGTATCGCCTCAGGAACTGATACACAGACCTGGTGGGGGAGTGGCATATATGCCCTGAGTGTCCTATTGGTTGGAGGGCTATTGGTAACGCGCCTTGTTCTACCCACAGGTACACGCCAGCGCCGCTCACATCCTGTTCTAGCCCTGGCAATGGTCGTACTGATCGCCTTTGGAACCTTCTGGGCTGTACTGGGACCCCTGCAGCCAGGTTGGGCAGCCTCAACGGCTACCCAGAGTAGCACAACCGCAGCAACCTCCCAGACTGTCTTTCCACAATCCTTTACAGGCAATCTACAGGGCCAGATGACCCAGCGCACCTCGCGCTTCAATGGAAATGTCACTATACGCCTTAATATGGCCATCTCCAACGGACCTAGCGGTAACGTACAGGTGCTATTGCAGGGGCAGGCCACCGATAATAATATACTATCCATTACCTCTTCCTCTGTAACCTTATTATCAAACAGCGGTCAGCCGCTCTACACTGGCTCTCTGACCCAATTTGATGCCTCTGACCAATGGAACTTATCGGCCGCCCTCACAAGTACGACCAGCAGTAGTAACCAGCTACAAATACAAATGAAGCTACAAGTAGCTGATAATGGCCAGGTAACTGGCACCATCACCAGCGGAAACAGCACAAATTCTACCAACGGCAGCCTCTAAAAGCTAAAGAGCCAGGAGTCGAAGGAAACACCCTCTCTCAAACATCTGTGTAGTATGGGAGAGAAACACAATCTCTCAAACATCTGTGTAGCATGGGAGAGAAACACAATCTCTCAAACATCTGTGTAGCATGGGAGAGAAACACAATCTCTCAAACATCTGTGTAGCATGGGAAAGAGGCGGCCGCGGCCGCCTCTTTCCCATGCTACACAAAAAATCCACCCCGCGCCGCAGGCGCGAGAATACAGAATAAATGAAGAAGTCAACAAGAAGAAATGGGTGTGATGGAGTATATGTTTCGCTCAGCTAGCGAAACATGTACTCCATCACACCCGGCTACTATATAAAAAGAATAATAACGGTGTTTCTACTTATTATTTGACTTATGCACTCAAACCATGTTTGCTATGTACTTGCGGCATTGGAGTTCCCATTGCAGTAAGCAAGAATTGCTCATAAGCTTCGCGCAACTTAGGATAGCGAAGCAAGAAGAAGCCAGCATATTCCTGCGTCAACGCACGTGGTTGCCGCAAAAGATGCATATTGACCTCTTTTAAGAGCCGATTCCCTTTTTTGCCGTTGCAATGCTTGCAGCAAGCGACCAGGTTCTCCCATGTGCTCTGTCCACCGCGGGAACGTGGGATAATATGGTCGAGCGTCAGATCACGGCTACGTTTTCCACAATACTGGCAGGTTTCATCATCGCGTAACAGGATATTTGTACGTGTTGGTTGAAGCGCTACACGAGGTACACGCACATTTGCCAGTAACTGTACAATAACTGGACGCTCTAGCTCAAGACGACGAAGTTGAATGCTCTCTTCGATCAACTCACGAACATTCTCATCTACAAATGTCACTTTTTGTTTTGACAGCAATACGATGAGACGACGCTCCGGAATGACCGAGAGAGGCTGTAACGAGGAATTCAACACAAGAACAGGCATGAATGGCTTTCCTTCCTCTCTGTCAGAGCCGATGGATAACACACACAGACAGCGAGGAAGAGAACTGAGCAAGGATGGATTCGAGTTGAAAAACCAATCCCGCAGCCTCTAGCGCCGCCTGCGACGACTTGGTGGATAGGGGTGGGAATGCATTGCATGTCCAGGAGAAACAGGCACGGCAGGTATGTCCCTGCCCACCATCGGTTGTGCGCTTTCCGTACTCGCGATGGCATGCAGACCTATCAGATGACAGCCGTTTATACCGACTGTACAGTATATCTGATATCCCTGCATTCTATGATCTCCTTTGTGCCTGAGAAAAAAATTATGACACATACTTCTGTCTATACGCACTAACGATCCTCGTTTGGATTGTGATGCTCCTGACTCCCAGAAGGGAAAGTATGTGTCATCCTGGTCGGGGTGAGAGGACTTGAACCTCCGACCTCAGCGTCCCGAACGCTGCGCGCTAGCCGACTGCGCTACACCCCGGTGACATTCATGCAATAAACCCGCTAAAACTATCCACGAGCTGAGTCTACGCTTGACTGACAACGATGCAGATAATCGCACGTGAGACGTGCTTTTGCTCTGCTCATGGCTATTATAGCACATCCCGCAAGCTTTTTACAAGCTCTCAGACGGTTTTTTCAGAGTAATTTAAAATTCTTCAAAATTCTGAAGTTTTTCAAAAAAATCGCTTTTTCCATTTCCCGCCCTTAGATACAACATAAGGACGGGAAATGCTTGTAATAGCTAGAGTATCTGCTTAACGAGTTTATCCGCCAGTTCTAACGAATAATTTTGTCCACGATCATGGGGATAGATCTGGAACATGTTGGCGATCCACAGATTGGGGAGTGGTGGTTGCAGGGTGGGAATATGTTCCCGATATTCGGTTGTCACGATTGGTTGGGCATATGGTGCTGAGAAGGCCCAGCTCTCCTGGATCCAATCGGCTTGAAAGTCGGGTGCCAGCTTTTGAATGGCGGGCGTGAATTCTTTGATTAGCTCTTCTTTCTCTTTTTTGAAGATAGCATCATCCATGGGCCGGTAGTTGCCCAGATAGACCAGGTGGTGGCCGCCATACTCAGCTGGATCGCGGAAGTTAGTGTGCTCAAAAATACCTGTAAAGGGATAACCTTTATCACACAAATTGATCCAATAACTGTCGGTTAGCTTGCGATCGAGCGCCAGGATCAAGCAGTGGGCCCCATAGGCCTGGCCCCAATCATATTTCTGACGATAGTCTTCAGGCAGGGATGGGATGAGTTTACAACTTAGCCGTGTTGGTAATGTAGAGATCACCCTATCGAAGTCCCAGCTACCCTGGTTCGTTTTGACGGTCCAGCCCTCTCCATTTTGGACTACCTCTTCAACACTGGTGTTGAGCAATAGCTTGCCATCGCCTTGCGTAATGCGCTCAACCAGGCGTTCATAGACCAGTTGAAAGCCACCACGCACATAGCCCAGCTGAGCTGTCCGATCATGGATACGCGCCCAGAACCAGGGAAGCGCGATCTGATCATAGAGCTTGCCAAACTTACCTACAAAGAGCGTCTCAAAAATCATTTGATAGGGCCGCTGTCCCATCCAGCTCCGTAGCCAGGGATCAGCTGTTTTACCTTCCAGCCACGCTGGATTGGCAACCTTCAGGAAGGCCAGGGTCGCTCCCACGCGTAAGCGTTCATAGAGAGAGAGGGGGGTAAACTTGAGCAGCGAGATAGGATCATCTAGCTGATGATTTTGACCACCAACCAGGCTGACGGTACGTGGATGCTGCCACTCCAGGCGATCTCCTAATCCTAATTCTTCAATGACCTGAATCGCTGTCTTATCGGAACGGAAAATATGATGATAAAATTTTTCTAGCCAGGTATCACCAACTTGAAAACCTGAAGCCAGTCCACCGGCCATTCCTTCGCGTTCAAAGACCATTACTGAATGACCGGCCTGTGTCAGCCGATATGCAGCCATTAATCCTAGAGCACCACCACCGAGCACCGCGTATTCCATGCTTCTTAATCCTCGCTACGCTTTTTCTTTTTAATCCACGAAAAATGCTATAAGTGACATGGACTCACATAGTGAGTACAATGATATTCTGTTATCATTCTATCATATACCCTTAATCAGGCGAATATAGATATGACTATTTGAGTAACCAGCTGTGCTCATCTTATGATACCATTCAATTGTATGAGCACAGGCGAAAATCTGATCTGCTGCCATGACTGAAATGTAGCGGCGTAGCTAGCCGCGACCAGGCGGGGTTGACGATTGTTTTTAAATATTATGTGGAGTGTTAGAGCAAATAGAAAAGTTGAGTGGAAGGTATGATGGTTTTGACTGCTGTTGAGGAGGTGCTGGCTTGCCCTGTTTGTGGATTAGCGCTGTCTTTCCAGAATGGGACGTTACGTTGCGAGCAGGCCCATTCATTTGATGTGGCAAAAGAGGGCTATGTTAATTTGTTGCGCAAAAAATTGCCGGGCGATACTAAAGAGATGGTCATCGCGCGCCGGGCTTTTTTTGATAAAGGTTATTATTTGCCCGTGTCTGAACTGTTGAATAGCCTGATGCTGGAGCATCTCCCAACCACTGAGGCCGGTCCGTTGTATCTACTGGATGCGGGCTGTGGGGAAGGTTACTATCTGAGCCGCTTACAGGAGTCGCTGAGGGCCAATCATATACCTCTACAGGGGCTGGGCATCGATATTTCTAAAGATGCGATTCGCATGGCAGCCAGGAAATATCCTGAGGCTTTTTTTATGGTCGCTAATCTGAAAGAGACGCTGCCGCTGGCCGATCAAGGGTTGGCGGGGATGTTGAATATCTTTGCGCCGCGCAATGTGGCTGAATATGCTCGTGTCCTCAAACCAGGCGCTCCGCTACTGATTGTGATTCCTGGCCCTCGCCACCTGGAAGAGTTACGACAGTCTTTACAATTGCTAAATATCGAGGAAAATAAACAGCAACATGTGGTTGAACAATTTGCCGGCTCCTTTGATTTGCTGGCTACCCGTTCTCTAACATATGAATTAGATTTAAGGCAGGAAGAGATTGCGCAGGTAGTAATGATGACCCCCAATTACTGGCATCAGTCGGAGGAGAGTCGGTTACGGATGACCGCGCTGCATGCTCTCACGACGACAGTCGATTTTGTCTACCTCGTCTTACAACATAAATAAGTGGAAGTGTCTATAAACTTATGCTAACACATGAATCACAGATTGATTTTGATTGGTCCTGCTACTGGCATGAGCAGGGACAACCCTGGCGCCGAGAGCCTCTGCTTATGGAGGAGCGGCAGCAATTCTTGCGCACACGACTTGCAATTGTACCGGATATTGCCAGTGGTCGATATCCTTTTCGTGAACTGGCTTTGACGCGGGCGGATGTCGAGTGGTTGCTGTCAATTCATGAGCAGGATCGTGGGCCTGTGGATTGGCAAGATCCAGCGCAACATCATCGTGCGGGACTGGATCTGCGTGGGGCAGTGCTACGTGATGTAGATTTACGGCAGCTACCGCTGTCCCGCTCCTACGCTGGCCTGGCCTGGTCTGACTGGTTGCCTGCCAGCGTTGAGGAACGGGAGATGGCCCGCGCCCATCTAGAAGGAGCGCGGTTGGATGGGGCACAACTGCATGCTGCGGCCCTCAATGGCGCTTATCTAAATGGTGCCAGCCTTGACGAAGCGGTCCTGGAACTGGCTGAGATCGGCGGAGCGAATCTAGAGGGGGCGACCCTTAAACGTGCCTTTTTGGGTGAGGCGAATCTGATTGGCGCTCATATCAATGGTGCCTGCTTGAGTGGAGCGGATCTCACTGGAGCCTACCTGGTAGGTGCTCATTTACGGGGTGCTGATCTAAGCCATGCTACCGTTTCTCATGCTGATTTTAGCTATGTCCACTTTGAGTACGCCGATCTGAGCGCGCTATATGCGGCTGAAACTAATTTTGGCGGAGCCTATTTACAGGGGGCCGACCTATCGGGCGCGGTCTTGACGGGCAGCGACATGGGAGGCGTCCATCTAGAAGGGGCCAGCCTCATTCGCGCTCACCTGGAGTTGGTCACGCTCACTGGTCGCTATCCAGCCCTGTTAGAGGGAGCCGACTTACGCGGAGCCCACCTGGAGGGAGCCAATCTATGCCGCGTGCGTCTAATTGGAGCCGACCTGCGCGGCGCTCATCTGGAAACAGCCAATCTCAGCTCTGCTTACCTGGCGGGCGCCAATCTCTATGGTGCTCATCTAGAAGGAGCCAGCTTTAACCAGACGCACTGTGGGGCCTATGAGATTGATGAAGATGAGCTACCTCGCATACGTACCTGGCTACCAGAGTTCCCAGACCACTGGCCAGAGGCCATCCTCGAAAAAACAGTGCTGGATGCTTTCTAACCTAATCGCGTGACCCAATTTTTAGTAGAACCCGAAAAAACCTTGATTTTTGGAGGAAAGTCAGGTATAATTTATTACATATTCACAAAAGAGACGCCAGATCTGGTGTCTCTTTTTTTTATGCTATCAACGCATCCGCGCATTTTCCTTTTAAGCGTTGTAGCAAGCAGGGAGGTGCAGGCGCCCCGCGATCAAGCGGGTGGGGCGGCGAGCCCCTCCTGCCGGGGTGTGGGGTGTTCCCCACCAAATCCTTCCAACACTCTCGCCTGCGGCGAGAGTGTTGAGCTTTGTTTATACCACTTTTAAAAATGAAGACTGTCATGCGCGAACACGTAGGAAAGATTACAATTTAATATAATTATCTAACGCGATGTGAGCGTTAGATAATAAACTTTCCATTCTCATAGCAAAGCTCACCGTCTGCATAAACTTTACCAGCATGCAGGTCACAGACCATATCCCAGTGCAGGCCGGACTCGTTGCTGGAGCCAGTCTCGGGGTAGCCAGCTCCCAGGGCCATGTGCATGGTGCCACCGATTTTTTCATCAAAAAGGATCTCTTTGGTGAAGCGCTGAATGTTATAGTTGAGTCCGAAGGCCACTTCTCCTAGATAGCGAGAGCCGGCATCCATGTCGAGCATAGCATTGAGGAACTCTTCTCCACGACCCGCGCTACTCTCCACAACTTTGCCATCTTTGAAGACCAGCCGCACATTCTCTACCTCATTGCCATTATAGACAGCTGGATAGGTGAAGCTGACATAACCATTAACGGAGTTTTCAATCGGGCCGGTGAAAACCTCGCCGTCAGGAAAGTTTTTGTCGCCGGCGCAACTGATCCATTTGCGACCAGCTACGTGGTAGGTGAGATCAGTTCCAGGGGCGACAATATGGATTTCATCATGTTTGTCCAGGTAGTCAGCGATATGTTGCTGCTCTTGCTGGACCTTTTTCCAGGCGGCGACCGGATCATCCTGGTCGAGCAGGCCGGCATTGAAGACAAAGTCTTCGTATTCGCTCAGGGACATGCCTGCATCCATGGCATGGGCCTGGGTTGGATAGAGAGTGAGAGACCAGCGTAGCTCGTTGGTGGCGGAGCGCTCCATGAAGCGCTTGGAGATGGCAGCACTGGCCGCACTGCGCAGCGCCAATTTTTGCGGATCGATGTTGCTGAGGGCTTTGGTATTCTCGTCGGCGATGATGGTGAACTGCGCATCAAAATGATTCATCTGAAACTCTGCGACCGGCGAAATATATTTGAGCTGCTCTTCGCTGCTTTCTGCAAAGAAAATCTCTTCCATGCCATCTATTGAAATGGAGGGAGTAACATGGGCACCAGCACGGATGGCCTCACGGTAAATTTCTTTGAGCAATGGAGCAGCAATTGCAGGTCCTTTAAGGATAAATGTGTCGCCTGGCTTGAGGGCCAGCGAGTAATTAACCAGTACTTTTGCCAGTTTTTGTAAGCGTGAATCTGCCATGCTTTTTCCTTTCTGTCCTCAAGTGACATGTATATCAGCAGGGTTGGCACCCATGGCACACACTGATGTGTTTTATGTTATGTTGAGACGTGGGTAGCTAGAACTCAAAAGTAGAGATGATCGGTAGTTGTGAATATAAACGAACCAGGACTATATGGCCATTTTTCTCTACATCTACCACAAACTATATGCTATAGATGAGAAAATGTAAATACTCAGCTACACCATAACTGGCTGCTATTGGTAAAAACTGGGACAGGCCTCCTAGCGAACTTTGCGTTACTAATTCTGTATGATATACTAAACCCGTTGTCCCAGTAATGCTCAATCCTTATTATAGGATCATCTAAATTCTGAGCATCCAGACTGAGTTAATGTGCAGATACCCTGTCATTTGACAAAAGGGCTTGTACTACACTGTGATCTCATTTATTTGTCTGGATGGCAGGCAGGCAGCAAGCTTAGATTCCAGCCATGGATTTTTGGTGCGGAATTGAAGGGAGAGCGAACCGTGACTACACAGCCCACTTCAGATAGGACCGCTGGGAATGAAGGCTCTTCAGGCCAACCTACTGTACATCGAGTTAGCGGTAATTTGCTGGCCACACAGGGATATGTTGTCGGCATCGAAATGAGTGGTAGTGGTGCACGCCAATCTGTGGCCCTGGCAGATCTAAATGGTACTATTCTGCATCGTGTTCGTCGCCCCCAGGATTATGTTCTCGATACCCAATCTGTCCTGCAGTTGCTCGATGAAATGATTGCAGAGGTGGCCCAACCGGATCGTTTGCGCGATGGGCGGATCTTACGCGTTGGCGTGGCAGTTGGTGGATTGGTGGATGCTAAATATGGCATTGTGAAGCGGCTCCATCATGCTCATGGCTGGGATAATTTTCCGCTACAGGACTATTTTGCTGAAAAGTTAGGTGTGCCGTGTATTATTGATAATAATGCAAATGCTGCCGCACTGGGTGAAGTCGTACATGGCGCTGGCCACGGGAGCGAGTGGTTTTCTTTGTTGGTCTCGGCCGTGGTATTGGTGGTGGATTAGCGGTGAATGGGCGTGTCTATCATGGCGCGACAGGTACGGCTGGCGAAATTGGCCATATGATCGTTACGGAAGATGGGCCTCGTTGTTCCTGCGGTGGTATCGGGCATCTGGAGGCAATCGCTTCCGCCTATGCAATTGTACGTACGATGATCGGCCTCTCTGTAGAATATCCTGAGACCGAGGCGGCAATTCGGCGTATAACGGACGGGCGTGCGGAACGCATTACCGTTGAACAGATCTTTAAGTTAGCTGCTGAGGGAGATCAAGTCGCTCAGCGGGTCGTGCATGGTGTGCATACTTATCTGGGTTTAGCTTTAGCCAACATCGTGCAATTAGTGAATCCTAGTATGATTATTCTAGGAGGCCCGGGAGCCAATGCGGGCGAGCTTTTGATCGCGCCTTTATCGGAACGTATTCATGAGCTATGTCTTCCCGAGGCAAGTCAGTCTTTACGTGTCGCCCAGAGCAGCCTCGGATCGGAGGCTCCTCTTGTGGGTGCAGTTACATTAGCGTTACAAGACCTATAATGCTTATGACATTCAGATTTGCCACCTTGTGGTTGGAGCTTGAACACTCACTCATCTGGATGCAAGGAAGTATAAGTGCGTAATCTTGAGAGGCTTACAGTGGAAACAGGCCGGGTCATTCAAAGACGCTACCTGCTACAGCGTTTGGTACAACAGGGGCAAACCTGTGCTGTCTACCAGGGGTTCGACCAGGTATTGCAACGAACTGTCGCGATAAAATCCGCGGCAGTCGAGCACATTCCAGCTTATCGTGCTGCGATTCGTGCTACCGCGCAATTTGCACATCCTAACATTATTGGCATCTACGACCTGATCGTTGAACCTGATGCGTTATATATTGTGCAGGAATATGTGGACGGCGATGATTTTGGCACGTTGCTGCAGTCACAACTCTCCCCGTATCATGTGGTCGATTTAGGTGTGCAGATCTGCCAGGCTCTGATATATGCCGGTACTCCGGTGCGCAAGGTTTGTCATGGAGATCTTACGCCGGCTTCGATTATACGTGATCGTCGTGGCCAGGTGCGGGTGAATAATTTTGCCTTGCCAGGCGATAACTTTTATTTTTCTACCTGGAACGTCATTGGCGGTACTGGGACGGTCTTCGCCGATCCTGAGTTGCCCGCTGGCCAGGCCAGTGAGGGCCGCCATGCCGATGATACACGTGCGGTTGGATTATTACTTTATCAGTTGTTGGCGGGACGTAATCCTGATGCGCGCTCAGTAGAGCCGCCAGCTGATGGTCGCCTGCGTTTTATGCGCAATGCGCCCCCCGAGGTTTGTGAAGTCATTGCGCGGACGATTGTGCGTCAACATCCTCAATATATTTCTACCCCCGAGACTTTACATGCTGAATTGAAAGTGCTGGCCGAGGCATTGGAGCCACCTGCCCCCCTGTCTCTTCGGGTCAACTTGCGCCAGCCTATCAAGCGGTAGAGAATCAGATGGCAGGGGTACCACAGGCACAATTTGCGCCGGTACGCTCTGGTGGCTTGCTGAGCCAGCCTCTCAGCGGTGTGCGTGACCTCCCTCGCTCCGATGTAGATTATGCCCCTCGTTCTGATGCCAACGGTCTTATGATGACTCTGGATCAAAATGAGTCACAAACAACCTTTGATACTTCGATGAGTGCCAAACTGGCTGCTGCTCGCCAGGCCGCATACGATACCGGAGCCCAGCCGAAACGCGTCAACATGCCCATGCTCATCCTTCTAGGCTTGATCCTTTTCGCACTCTTCTTCGGCATCGGCTACTACCTCTCAACCATAATAATCCACTAAATATTTAAAAGCTCAGAATAATAATGAGGTGCCACAAATGCGCTTTGCGCATTTGTGGCACCTCATTATTATTCTGAGCTGGAAACCCTGTCACTCATAAAAAAATCTTATTTTCTACGAAAGTGCGCTTTGCATAATTATCCTGGCTCTTTAAACATATATATATCGAAGCTACGAAAGTGCGCTTTGCATAATTATCCTGGCTCTTTAAACATATATATATCGAAGCTACGAAAGTGCGCTTTGCATAATTATCCTGGCTCTTAAGCATGTATATATCGAAGCTACGAAAGTGCGCTTTGCACAATTATCCTGGCTCTTAAGCATGTATATATCGAAGCTACAAAAGTGCGCTCTGCACAATTATCCTGGCTCTTAAGCATGTATATATCGAAGCTACAAAAGTGCGCTCTGCGCACTTTTGTAGCTTCGATATGAAAAGAACGGTACGTGCGCGTCAGCGCACGTACCGTTCTTATAGAACGTCAGCATAAGGCTCAGCCAATTGCTCATGCATATATGCATGAGCAATATGGCTACTATTCCTCGCCTTAGAAACATTGCCATGGTGGTCAACAATAATTAAACCACCATCTCCCTCAGCATGCTGGCTTAGAAAGTCGATGGCAGCCTGGCCAGCCTGCTGAGCATCCAGACCATGGGCAACATAGGCAGCAGCCCGTTGCGCGATCGTCAGGCGCGTAAAATCTTCTCCATAGCCAGTACACGAGATAGCGGCATACTCATCAGCATAAAACCCGCAGCCCACAAGCGGAGAGTCGCCAACGCGGCCAGGATATTTGTTCATAATACCTCCCGTTGAAGTGGCCGCGGCTAGTTTGCCTGTACTGTCGATGGCTACCGCGCCTACCGTCCCATGCTTTTGCGGTTTTTCCTGATAGGTATCGGTTTTAGCCTCATAAGTCAATGAGCTGTGTGTATGATTTTTCCAGGCGTTATACTGGAAGTCTGTGAGCAGATCTTCATAACGGCAAGGAGGTATATCCTGCTCGCGAGCAAAAAACTGGGCACCCGCGCCGATCAGAAAGGTATGTTCGCTCTCTAAGACACGGCGCGCCAGGGTGATGGGATTTTGAATGAATTCTACCCCCGCAACTGAACCCACGTTCAAGGTGTAACCATCCATGATGCCGGCGTCCAATTCGATCTTGCCATCTTTATTTAGACACGCGCCCCGGCCCGCGTTGAATTGTGGATTATCTTCCAGTGCTCTGACCGCCGCTTCAACCGCGTCCAGGGCACTACCTCCAGCTTGCAGTACATCCCAGCCGACTCTGGCTGCCTCTTTACAACCCTCTTTCGCGCCTGCCATCCGCTCAGGACTGATGTTGCCAGCGCCTCCATGAACAATAAGTGCAATTGTCATAAATAATTGATCCCTTTTCAAGCTTATAAGGCCTACATACTGAGCCAATTGTATCACTAATAGCAGGCGACCCGTGAATCGATTTTCGTCCGCAGCTTACGCCTTTTAAATCCAATAGACATTGACAATGTTTCCTTAAGGCTGCTAACCTACAAATGACATATTTGTGATTTTTGAGTTCAGACATGTTAGCATGGATGCAGCATTGCATGATAAAGGGGAAGATTTCATGCCGAAGAGCTTTTTTGTGGAGCAGGCTGAGTCGCTGATGGAGCCATTTTTCGCCGATCTACAGGCAATGGTTAATATTGATTCTGGAACGTATGTGAAGGCGGGCGTTGATCGGCTGGGACTCTGGCTACAGCGGCGTTTCCAGGGGCTTGGCTTTGATACTTATTTCGATGAGCAGCAGGAATACGGTAACCACCTGGTGGCGGTCCAGCGTGGCAATAATCCACAGGGCGCTCGGCTTCTTTTAATTGGCCATATGGATACTGTTTTCCCCGCTGATGAGGCTGTGCGTCGTCCTTTTTCACGTACACAATTGGATGGTATAGCGATTGCTAAAGGACCCGGAGTACTGGATATGAAGTCGGGCGTGCTCATTGGTATCTATGCTGTACAGCTCTTGCTGGCCTCGCACCTGGCTAATTATCAATCGATCACCTTTGTCTGTAATAGTGATGAAGAGGTTGGCTCGCGCTCCAGCCGATCCTTGATTGGGAAACTGGCTCGTGAGTCAGATGCGGTATTGGTGTTGGAACCTGGCCGGATTGTTAATCGTGTTGTCTCTGCTCGTCGGGGAATCGCCAACTATCGGGTTGAGGCACATGGACTCTCTTCGCATGCGGGTGTGGAACCTGAAAAGGGTCGCAATGCTATTTTAGAGCTCTCGCACCAGGTGATAGCCCTGCAGGCTATCAATGGTACGATTCCTGGCGCCACTTTGAATGTAGGTATCATCAAAGGGGGAGAGCGCACCAATATTGTTCCTGATTATGCCTATTGCGATATCGATGTGCGTGTCAGTGATCGAGCGGGCCTGAAGGCCATTGAAGAGGCTATGCGCCAGGTGACTTCCCATACTGTTCTAGATGGCACGAGCATTGTGCTGTCGGGCGGTGTTAGCAATATGCCTTTTGAACGTACAGAGGAGAGCTTGAAGCTGGTACGATTGGCACAGCAGGTAGGGGCGCAACTGGGATTGCAGATTGAGGATGTGTCCAGTGGCGGGGCTTCTGATGCCAATACAACGGCCGGGCTGGGTGTACCGACCATCGATGGTCTGGGAGCCACGGGCGGGCTGGCCCATAATCCTGATGAGTATATTGAGGTTGATCAGTTACCTGTACGTATCGCCCTGGTCAGTGGGCTGTTACAACGTTTGTGTGAATAGTCTTAATGTGGATAGTGAGTGCATATGAAATTTGGTAAACCTGAACTCCATGAACTTCCTGTGCCAGATATCGTTTCGCTGGGCGCGTATGCTGATCAATTGCAGCGCGAGGCTGAGGCGCGTGGTGTGTTGCTTCCTCCACCAATTCGGCTGCAGATTGGTGAGCCGAACTTTCGTACACCTGAGCATATTCGCCAGGCTGCCAGTGAGAGTATCACCAGCGAAGTACAGACCTATGGACCGGCCAGTGGCTGGCCCTGGCTGCGTGAATTGCTGGTCGAGAAAATTGCGCGTGTGAATGGGTATACGGTGCAACCCGACAATATCGCGATCTCTATGGGCGGTACCGGCGGTATTTTATCATCTCTGCTGGCTACCCTGAATCCAGGTGATGAAGTGCTTATCCCTGATCCCTGCTGGCCAATCTATCTGCCCCAATTGCAGATCGCTGGCGCCATTCCGGTGACCTATCCATTGGACCCGGCCAATGAGTGGCTGCCGGTTATTGAACAATTAGAGCAACAGGTCACTCCCCGCACGCGCATGCTCTTGATCAATTCTCCTGGCAATCCGACCGGAGCCGTTTTCCCGCGCCAGGTGATGGCTGAACTGCTTGAATTCGCGCGTCGCCATGATCTTTATCTGCTCTCAGATGAATGTTATGATCAGCTCATTTTTGAGGGTGAACATGTGAGCCCGGCGAGCCTGCTCTCGCGTGAGGAGTTTGAGGCGGGACGTTTTATTGGTATCTATACTTTCTCGAAGACCTATGCGATGACGGGCTGGCGCATCGGCTATGTCGTGGCCGGGACGCGGCTGACAAAGACGATTGTGGATGTGCTTAATGCAAGCCTGACCAATATCAGTACTCCCATCCAGAGGGCCGCAGCGGCCGCGCTCACTGGTCCACAGGATTGTGTGCTAGAGATGCGCGAGAGCTATCGCCGACGCCGTGATCTGGTGGTAAAGCAGCTTAAGGAGTTTGGACGTTATAGTTATACTCCACATGGCGCATTCTATACCCTGATCAATGTCAGTGGACGCCATGGTGAATCCCGACGTGGTCGCCAGTTTGCGCTCGATCTGATTAGCGCCAGCAATGTCACTGTTACACCCGGCCATGGTTTTGGTACTATCTCTGATGAATATGTCCGTATCTCGCTGGCAGCCTCAGAAGAAGAGCTAGCCCTCGGTGTCCAGGCTATCTGCCAGCTTGCTGACCGTTGAGATCCATGCGCTTAAGCTTATAGCATAAAGAGCATTTATGCATCCAGTGCATCCACTTGATGAGTATAAGTAATTGAACATTGCTGCTCTCATGGGTGCAGGGCTTTTTCATGTTCGTCTAGCGATCACGAGCAAACGATACGATGGACGTTCTTTCCTGTGTGGAGTGTGGTGGGGCCGCGGCCGCCCACCACACTCCCAACCCGGCGCCGCAGGCGCCAAAGAGGAACATGAAAAAGCCCTATCATGGGTGGATGAAGCGTTCACAAGAGATGTGCATATATGGATATGAAAGGATGCTCTTTATGCTACAACCAGATGCTATCCTCGAACAGGCACTACAGGGGCCATTGCCTGAGAGCTGGCGCTTATTTTATGGCAAAGGCAGACCATTGAGCCTGGCTATCTTTTCGGCCCTGCTGGTATTTATCTTTGTGGGTCTGCTTCAACTGGCCCTCTTGTTTTTTCTGGGACCATTCAGTATTTTAAGCTGGTTAATTGAGACTCCTTCCCATATTCCTGCTGGTATTCAACCTGCCTTACATGCTACCAACTGGCAGAAATTTGTGCCCTCGCTTTTACATTTAAGCCTGTTTTTCTGGCTACTACCAGTTCTGGTGGCCTTATTGACCTGTATTCTCGCGTTCCGCGCTGGTCGTCGCATACGCGATTCGCTGTTAATCCTGACCCCTGAGGGTGTGGTGCAATGCATGAATTATTCATCTATTAGCAATCGTCGCTTTAAAGTATTGGATTTTGCCGGCGTGCAGAGGTTGGCGCTGCATCTGCGTTCAAACGATGATTCCAGCCACGCAAATGTCTGGCTAGACGTGCAGCGGCCCGATGGCACCACTGATCGCTGGCCGATCGATTCGCGCTATGGCTCTGTCGAACAGATCGTGCAATATATCATTGAGGATCATGCCCTCTTTGCTGCCCGTGGGGAACAACAGGCTATTTGATGCGGTGTAGATGCGCCCTTTTCAGGGCGCTTTATTTATATGCCGCGACTCCAAAGGCCTCTGGATGGCGTACGACGCGTTTAAAGCCAGCTTCTTGTAGACGCTTGAGCGCCCCCCGTGTTACGGTACCAGCCGATTTACTATTGAGGTCCCCGATATAGTGGAAGAGGCGCCCTCCCCGTTTCAGGATACGATAGAGCTGTTGATAAAAGACGCCGGAGTAGAGGTCACCGGCCAGACTAAATACGGGTGGATCGTGGATGATGCGGTCAAAGCTATTCTCTTCAAAGGTGGGTACCAGGTCATAAGAGCTACCCATGAGCTGGGTAATTCTGGGATTGGTAAATAGATCACGTGACCAGGGGTTCCGATGGGCGATAGCCTGGGCGCCCGGGTCTATTTCAATGGTGATCACCTCTGCTGCGGTCCTGGCGGCCTCGATCGCTGTATAGCCCAGCCCTGTCGCGGTGTCCAGGACACGTCCCGTCAGAGGAGCGATGGTGGCCACCTTTTTGAGAGTATCTTGCATCGGATCAATATCGACGATGCGGTGCATGGTGAAACCGGCGATCAGCATGGTGGGCGTACGTTTGGTTGGCATGAGGCTACACATGCGATTGGTGTCCTCTGAGAAAAATCGAATTGGATCTAGCTCACCCCCGGCCTCCAGCACAAAGCAGTTTACATCGGCACGCTTGATCTTCTCTACCTGTTGCCAGCTGAGTTGTTCTCCCTGCGGAAACACCACACCTGTATCTGATAGTTGCACCGTCACTGTACTGATGGCGAGGTCGGGCGATAGCTCTAGTGAGCTTTGTCCCTGCTTCTGCGCTTTAAGTAGTTGCTCGGCCTGTACATAGGAAAGCACAATGGGATCAGCTGGATAAGGCATAGGACTCAACTCCACTTACAACTTTCGTCGCTAGATACACTTATAACATTTCGTTAGCCTCACTGTAACATAGCTTCTGGAGGGGGTCAATCTCCTCTATTCATTTGCTGATGGCTGTATATTGATTGGGGGCGGAGTGGGTTCAACGAGCTGGAGCGTCAGCAAGGTCAATCCCAGGCTGCCAATCTTTTGCAGGATGCCATGTAGTGCCGCCTGGTCTGGTAGCTCTCCCGCGATCTCCGTTTGCCCCTGTTCATTGACCAGGATCGTCAGGCCGTCAAACCATTCTGACCAACTCTCATCCAGGCTTCCCCTTACAACGATACGGTAAAATGCAGTCTGTGTGTGCTGGTAATTCATGGTGGCTCGCCCTTTCATGTCTAACTTTTCAATTTACAGGCAGAAGACCAGGGCGGCTGGTCTTTCCAAGCAGAAAGGCCGGTTGCCCTGGTTGTAATGCTCAGGCGAAGTTCTTATTTTCATCGCGGATATAGGCCCAGCCGGCCAGGATGAGGAATACGATGGCGAATGCTCCCAGGATCAGCAGGTGGAACCAATAGGGATGGCTATCCATTGACCAGCTGGCGTTTACTGCGTACCAGGCCAGTTGTCCAAGATGATATGTTGGGACGTATGGTGCGATCGTAGTAACAAAGGTAGGCAGGAATTGCAGGGGTACGAATAAGCCTGAGGCGAAGGCCAGAATGAGCGACAAGACGGTTGAAACGGTCTGGGCCAGGTTTGTGCTGCCCACGAAACCCAGGAAGATGCCGAGAAGACTGAAGGGTACCATGCCGATTAGCATAAAGCCGAACAGGCGCGCCCAGACGCTGATGTCCATGTGCACGCGGCCCGTGATAGTCGCCACCGCGAATAGTGTCAGCAGCGAGATTATGCCGGTCAGGATGATGACCAGGAATTTTGAACCCAGATAAAGGGTGGCACTCATAGATGTGGTGCGCAATAGTTTGTTCCAGCCCTGGCTGCGCTCGCTGGCGATGGCGATACTAAAGGTCTGGAAGGAGACCACAAACGCGCCATAGGCGGCATACTGGGCCAGCATTGAAGGGGCATATTTGGCGTCAAAGGCGTTGGCGAAAATCAGAAAGAACAGGGTCGGGAAGCCAATGCCAAAGACGACGGCGGGCGGATTGCGCAGGATCTTCAAGAATTCACAGTAGAAGAAGTAGCCCCACGGATGTGCCCTGTTCTGCTTTGTGTTATTGACACGGCTGGTTTCGATGGTTGGTGTGGATGATGATGTGGTCATGATAATTTTTCCCCTTTTATCTTCTTAATCTATACTGCTATCATTATTTTGCGCTGGTGAGAGCGAGGAAAGCCTCTTCTAGTCCGGCTCCTACGACTTCGAGATCGCTGAGCTCGATATCCTGTTTGAAGAGGCGGCTCAATATCTGTTCTGGCTGCATCGAGAACAGCTCAAAGGTTTCGCCGATATGTTGTACCTTGTCGGTCTGAGCAATCTGCTGTAGATCGAGCAGATTGAGCCCGGGTGCGCGGAAGCGTATTTGTTTGCCGCCCACATGGCGCTTGATCTCGCCGGGAGTGCCGTCCGCGATGATCTCTCCTTTATTGATGACG
The DNA here is from genome assembly GCF_003967555.1 of Dictyobacter kobayashii. GTDB lineage: Bacteria > Chloroflexota > Ktedonobacteria > Ktedonobacterales > Ktedonobacteraceae > Dictyobacter > Dictyobacter kobayashii. The sequence goes on along the minus strand of NZ_BIFS01000001.1, from coordinate 2,691,659 downwards.
ACAATGCGATTGGCTAGCGCATCGGCCTCTTCTAAATTATGGGTGGTCAGAATAATTGTTTTGCCCATAGAGACCTGATCGTTGATCTGGTCCCAGAAGTTGCGTCTGGCCTCTACATCCAGTCCGGTGGTGGGCTCATCCAGGAAAATCACATCGGGATTGCCGACCAGGGCCAGGGCAAAGTAGACACGTTGTTTTTGTCCACCGGATAAACGAGCTAACCTGGAGTTGGCTTTCTCTTCCAGGCCAGCCATTTTGATCGCTGCTCGGGTGTCCATGGGCTGATCATGAAAGCGCCCAAACAGTTCCACCAGTTCGCGAACTTTCAAGGTTTCGGGGACGCCTGATTCCTGTAGCATAACGCCGATACGTTTGCGGTGATTGGCAATGCGGGGGTCCTCGCCTAAAAGCTCTACCTGACCACTGCTAGGACGGCGCGTGCCGAGCATCAAAGAGATGGAAGTAGATTTTCCTGCTCCGTTTGGTCCCAGGAAGGCGACTACCTCGCCCTGTTGAATTGTCAGATTGATATCCTTGAGAGCCTGGACCTGGCCATAGTTTTTTGTGACATGCTGTAATGTGACGGCTGGTATACTGCTCTGTGCGTTCATTAATCTTGCTCCTTCAAGTTATGTATCTCTACATGGCCGATATTTACTCACGCGACCGGTTCTGTGAGAACTATACCTGTACCAAGGGGCTTAGCTCATCCTCCCAAAGAAGGATGAGCGGATGGAAAAGCACTGCGGCGTGTGTACCGGAGGGATGGAGTGAGGAGGTGGATTAATCGAGCAGCTTGAGTTTACGGGCGCGTGCAATGGCCTGAGTGCGGTTGTTGGCCTGGATTTTGTTGTAGATGGTATTGATGTGTGATTTGACGGTGCTCAGTGCGATGATCATCTGCTCGGCGATCTCTCGGTTGGAGCGCCCTTCGCTGATCAGGCTCAGCACCTCTAATTCGCGCTCACTGAGCGGATCTGCCAGTTCCTGTTCCTGGCGCGCTTTTGTGCCGTCTGGTCGCATGTCGGTTTTTCTTTGTAGCTGGTTGCGCAGCGCCACAATCAATTGATCTAGGAAGGCCAGGCTATAGCTGGGACCGTCTGGCGCCGCTTCTTTACGGCGCTCTTCTCTGAGCTGTCCCAGCAGTATGGCCATCGCTCTTCCTTCATCCAGGAAGATACGTTGATAGCCCTCGGGCTCAGCCAGTATCAGTGCCTGCGTGATTTTGTCGCTCGCCTGCTCATTATCACCCAGCATCTGGTGTTGTAGGGCCTGAAGAATCAGTAGGTGAATGATGCGTCCTTGCCAGTGGCGCTGCTGAAATACTGCCTTCAGGCGTGCTGTGAGGTCCTGGGCCTCTTCCAGATAGCCTGACTTCTGCAAGAGATACGCACGGATTGTGTATGGCCTTTCCTGGATTGCCAGCATGTGTTCGCTAATGGCTGCTATCTCTTCCTGTCCTTCAAGTAACCAGCGCCTGACGTCACCATTGTTGCCCAGGCGGTATTCCAGATAGGCATGGGTCGCCTGTATCTGTTGCTGATAAATAATGTTTGTTTGTTCATGACCAATCAGTTCTTCATAAGTACGGAATAGCGCGTGTGCCTCTGCTTCATCTCCCCGGGCCAGTTTGATGGATATCAGTGTGTTTAAGCCCGCTAGTGAGCCGTTATTCATGCCCAGGCGCTTGCAGATGCGCATGCCCTCTGTTATATACTCTTCTGCCTCCACCAACCGGTTCCATTCATAATAGAGCTGGCCTAGCTCGAAGTAGCTGGCTGGCAACGTTAATAGTCGCTTTTCGGATTGACTGGCCCAGTTGAGAATCTTTCGATGGGCACTCTCGGCGCGGTGGAGCTGACCAACCTGCCATAGTAAACTGGTTAACTGAAAGGCGATCGCAGGTACCCAGGTCAGGCTATCATCAGCCATGGCGGAAAGGCTGGCCTCTTCAAAAACCTCAATGGCTTTGCCGTTTTCTCCCAGGATAAAATAGATCAGCCCCAGGTGCTGTACGATACGGCCTCGATGCGCCAGTTTTTGAATATGGGTCATGGCATTTTGAATTAGAACCAGGCTGGTGGCACTAGAACTAGGAGCTAGAGGACTGATCGAAATCAAATGATAGATGATCAGTGTGCCGTAGAGCGTCAGGATCTCTGCCAGCAGGTTGGCGCGGTGTTCATTGTCATATTGATCCCTGGGGCATTGCGTGTTAACGTGCTCTTCCAGCACGCGGATCATTTCTTCTGTACCGACCTCGGCGATTGATGGCAGGTGATGATAGTGCTCGTATGCCTTTAACTTCTCTAGCATAGGGGCGAATTGGCCACTACCTATCAAGGTCCAGACCTCGAAGAGGAAGATGCGCAGGCGGCCCAGGCGTTGTTCTTCAGGTAACAATTCACACCAGCTAACGACCGTTGCGGTCTCGCCAGCATTGACCAATGCCAGTCCGAAGCGCTCGGTAATATCTGCGATGGCTGCCAGATCATGCATCTCACGTGCATGCACCATAGCTTCCTGGAACAAGTCTTGTTGTAGAAACCAGTGCCAGGCGCGCCGGTGTAGTTCCGGTATTAGCTCAGGTTGCTTCTGCTGCAGGCGCTGCTTGAGCATATCTGCAAAGAGATGGTGATAGCGATACCAGCGGCGTTCGTCGTCCAGCGAAATTAAGAATAGGTTGGCCTGTTCCAGCCATTGCAGCATTTCCTGGCCCGCGCTCTGGCCGGTGACGGCCTCGCATAAATCACTGTTGAGCCGGCTGAGGAGCGCGGTCTGTAACAGAAACTGTTGCTGCGCTATGGTCAACTGCTCCAGGACTTCCTGGACCAGGTAATCAACTATATAGCGATGACTGCCCGTAAAAAGCTGGATAAAGTGCCCTGTATCTTTTTGACCTTGCAGGGAGAGGGAGGCTAGCTGTAGCCCCGTCGCCCAACCCTCCGTGCGCTCTTCCAGGGCACTGATTTCTTGCGGTGAGAGCGCCAGCTGATTTTCCTGTTGCAGAAAAACTTTGATCTCTTCAGTTGAAAAGCGTAAATCGGCGGCCCGCAATTCTATTAATTGTCCACGCGAACGTAGTCGCGCGATCGGTAGCATTGGATCGGCTCGGGTGGCGATCAGTAGGTGGACCTGTTCGGGTAGATGGTCGATTAAAAAGCTCATCCCCTGGTGAATACTATTATTTTCAATACTGTGGTAATCGTCCAGCACTATTATTACTTCATGTGGAAGTGTGACAAGACTATTAATAAGCACCGCAAGGATGGATTCAATTTTAGGGGGCGGTAGAGCGTGCAGCAGGGATAAAGCTACCTCGGCTGACCCGCTGTACAGCATATTGCAGGCTGTAAATATATAGGTCCAAAAGTACATTGGCTCATCATCGCTTTTTTCGAGCGAGACCCAGGCCGTGGCGCTATTGGATTGTTTTAACCAGCTGCTTACCAGGGTGCTCTTTCCAAAGCCTGCTGGTGCCGCCACTAATGTCAGGGGAACTTCGAGCACTTTCTGCAATTGCTGGTATAGTTGTGGTCGAGGAACCAATCTACTAGATATCGAGGGCATCTTTAGTTTGGTTGCCAGAATAGGATTGAGGGAAATCGATGTTTGCTGCTGTGTCTCCTCCCCTACCCTGACTGATGCCTCTGCTGGCTGATTTGCCTGTTGTACTACCGAGGCGGTATCTGCTTCCGTCTGTGGATGGAAGAATAGCGCTACCTCTTCCAGACGCTCCAGGCTTAATTCATGTTCTTTGGCCAGATATTTTTTCTGTAGCCGTTCAGCTACACGCTGATAGCCATACCAATACACCTGGTTGCCGCCTGCCTTCTCCTTGCGCACCGTATACGTGCCCATCTTCCCCTTGAATGCAAAGGATGGCACCGTCTCCAGCCAGGCGCGCCACGCCTCCCCTGACTGGCAAATACTGGTAGCGTGAGGATCTTTATCTTTAAAAACCTGATAATTCTTACTTGCGGAGGACCATGAGAGGGTATACGCGGCATTCCTTGGCATAATACGCAGTCTCCACCTATATTCAGTGCTCACAGATTGAATGATAATTTAAAAGAGCTTTGTTACATAGAGCTTTTTGTTACATATAATAAGTATAAATCTTTATAAATCCCCAGGCAACCCTCCTCTCCTCTCCCGCAGGGCTTTTTCATGTTCCTCTTTGGCGCCTGCAGCGCCGGGTCATGAGTGTGGAGTGTGTTTGTATGGTGGGCGGCTGCCCACCATACAAACACACTCCACACCTGAAAGAATGTCCATGTGAGTACTGGCGGCCAGTTAGCCTGACAAACTTCTGTATGAGGTGAGAGCACTGGCGGCAGCAGCCGCCAGTGCTCTCACCTCATACCCCAACCCGGCGCCGCAGGCGCCAAAAGAAAGAATTGGCACACCCCGCACAACAAAAGGGACACCCGCCATCTGGCGGGTGTCCCTTTTGTTCTCTAAAGTCTTTTAGACGAATAGCTCAGCTTCGCTCAAAGGTCCAAGTGTAGTAATGATTTGCTTTTCACGCATCGGGAAGTGTTTGAGGGAGCGCATCACATCCTCAGGAGTAATCTTCTCAATACGCTCAATCTCCTCTTCTACGCTAACGAGACGGCCTTCGGTGACCCAGTCCCCGGCCAGTGAACGCATACGAGAAAAGGTGGACTCACTACTCAATACGATGCCACTGATCCATTTATCCTTGGCTCGGCGTAACTCGTCTTCAAAGACGCCATCATTCAGCAGGCTATCTAACTCTTGATTGAGCATTTTGAGGACACGCGGTGCATCTTCGGGTGTGGAGTTGGCCTCCATCAGCATGATACCTGTACCCTCCATCGCCCAGATGCCGGCGCTGGCCGACTCCGCCAGTCCGCGCTGGTAGATGTTCCAGTAGAGGCGTGAACCGTCGCTATCACCCAGGATGCTGCCACCCAGGACCGCTGCATAGTAGTCAGGATGCTTGATATCCACGGCTGGCATGGCGATAATCATGATTTGCTGCTTCAAGTTTTTATCCACCATGACATGACGGCTTGATTTAGCTGGCTCATAATGGGACACATCGCGGCCGCTATCGCCGGTACGCCAGTTGGCGCAATGTTGCTCGGCCAGCTTAACAATATGCTCCCAATCAAAATTACCAGCCACCGACAGAATCAGGTTATTGGCGGCATAACGACGATTCCAATAATCGCGCATCTGCTCAACGCGCAGGTTACGGATGCTCTCGCGCGTGCCCAGCACATCGTGTCCCAGGGGATGATCATTGAAATAGTCCTGCATCATGCGTCGGTAGGTGAGATTATATGGTTGATCTTCCGAGCGCGCAATCTCGTTGATGATCACCTCTTTCTCCATCGTGAAATCAGTTTCATCAAGGCGAGGATACATCATATCGCTCAGTAGTTCAAATGCGTTGTCCAGATATTCACCTAGCACACGGGCATAATAGACGGTCGACTCATGGGAGGTAAAGGCATTTAGTTCTGCCCCGATTTTGTTGAAGGCTAGCGTAATCTCTTGCCAATCAAGGGTCTTTGTGCCCTTGAAGACCATATGCTCTAAGAAGTGAGAGACGCCTGCAACATTTGGATCATACTCATCTCGGGAGCCTGTACGGACGTAGTAGGATACTGCCACCGACTCAAAATCTGGCATCGGCTGGCCGACAATTTGCAGGCCGTTACTGAGCGTGTGGGTGTGAAACACAGTTCCATTCGCTATGGTTTCTGACATAACTTGCTCCTCCAGTGTGCAAGGCGGTGTCTGCCTGCCTACTGTGTTGTGTTGTAGCAGGCACGTTATTTGATATTATTTATATTTACAGGCGTAGTGCTTAGTTTCCTTGTAAATAGCATCATAGCCCCACCATGGATAGCTTGTCAAATACCCTGGCTCACCCAACTATATCAAACTGTAGCATCACGTTGTTTGCTATGTCAACACGTGATATAGTAATAAGGTGATCAATATTTACAGAAAAATAGCTGCGCTCATCCAAATGAGCGGCATGCTATACGTTTCGCCAGACATTTTAGAATGTGTCTTACTCCCATCAGCATGGGAAGCATGTCGCGCCTGTGCGGACGTGCGCTGGCGCGCCCGAGCTTTTTTTCTTATATGGTGCAAAAAGTGCGCAAAGAGCACTTTTTGCACCATATAAGAAAAAAAGCTCGGGCGCCAAAGGCGCTCAAACGCAGGCGTGAAGAGCGCGGAGATCATGAGGATAAGACACATTCTTAGCTAAGGGCTGCGGATCTTGTGCTAACGGCATGAATTGATACGTACTGATATTATGCATCAACTATGTATCCATACAGCCGTTCTGCCTGTCATGTTGAATATGGCTAATGTGTGTGATATGCTACCCTGTAGAAAATTTAGTGTAGCACGCGCTCATTGCCAGCTAGACAACTTTTCACCGCACTGTTGAGTGCTTTTGGCTAGAAGAGGAGTTGTGGATGTCTGCCTCTACTCGGGGAGGAATGGATTCATTCGCTGAAGAGAACTGTCCCTTATCATTGTTGAAATTACTTTTAAAACAGATGATGATGCGCTTCGGTGCCGATGGTGCATGTATAGCTTTGCACGATGAGGCAATTGGCCAGATGCGTGTGCGGGTTCATACTCGCTTGAAGCGTGCGCAGTCGGCGGCCCCGGACATTTCTCTGTCGGGGATTGAGAATGTCTCTGCGCGTTTGGATATTACCCAGAGACGAGCCACGGCCCAACTGGATATGGATAGCCTGGAAACCCAGCATATGCCGGCTACTGATTCCCAGCGTTCCCGTGCTCAATCTGCTATGGTAGATGATATTGTAGAGGTAAGTCCTCAGCAGTGTGAGCTCTTCTCACCTGGTTCAACATATTCCCCAGGACAAGATTTAATTGGCTATAGCTGGCATAAGAATGAAGCTTTTGCGATGCGCCATGAGGATTATATGGCGCTTATTCGGGCCAATCAGCATCCCCCTTTACATGCCGATATAACTCCTGCTTATTACCTTGTGGTGCCCATTCGGGAATCGACATTGCTAGATGAAATACATGGCCATGCGCATCCGGCTACCGTCCTGGGTGTTGTTGTTTTATACTATACAGAAGTTCCAGGCCTTACATCTGGTCATTTGCAGAAGCAGCGCGCTGAGGCTTTAAATTATGGTGAGCGGATCGCGCTTTATTTGCAAAATAATATTTTGCGTGTACAGGATGAGCGCCTGCGCCTCAAGCAGCGCCGTACCAGTGAGTATTTACAACTTTTGCAGGGCATCAGCTCGGTCTTCCCAACCTCGGTTAAGTTATCGGACCTGGTGGAGAATATTTATCAGTTTGTGTCGCGGGTCGTTGATGTGTCGGGCATGTTGTTAACTATTTATGACCGTGACCTGGATCGCTTATATGATGTCTTTGCTATGCATAATGGTCAGCGCGTGGAGGGGCTGGCGGAGAAGCCCACGGTACGTCTAAAGTCAGAACGTCCGGTCTGGTGGCGCGAGACACAACATGAGAAGCGTGAGTTGCTATTTTCGCCGGCCCAGGATGCTGAGAAGACGCGTATGTATCAGGAGCTCCTCACAGGTGTCTGGGGCGATCAGCGTCGCACCCAATCCTTCTTGCTTCTGCCAATGAAGATGTTTAACCGCGTGGTGGGTACTATCTGTCTGACCAGCATGCAGCCCAATGCTTATCAGCCTGAAGAGATTCAGGTGTTGGAGGCAATGGCCCAGATCGTTACGGTCAGTATCGAGAACACCAAATTATACGAACGCGATCGAGCTATTCTGCACGATGCTCGGCAGCGCGAGGCGCAGCTGGCCGCCATCAATAGTGCCTTACAATCGATCAGCTCAGTATTGAATGTAACCGAGCTCTTAAATAACCTGGTTGAGTCAGTGGCTGCCATTACCAAAGTCGAGCTATGCGCCTTCTTTGAGCCATCAGCCACCTCAGAAGAACTGGTCGCCCATGCCCTCTATGCGCCTTCCAGTGTACAGATGGTGGACGATGGTAGTGGTATGCCTATTATTACTCCACCTAATAAAGGCGAACCAGATAAGATCATCAATCTTATCCAGCTACCTTTTAAAGGAACTTTTCTCGAACATATGGCCGACGAGGGCTTTTTCTATCTGGATGAACCCAAACTCGAAGAACTGGCCCGCTCAAGCAATGAAGGTGGCATGATCTTCTTACGCGAAACCGGGATCGAACATATATTGATGGTTCCCATGTCGTATCAAACGGAGTTTATCGGCTTTCTGGCCGTACCAACCCCTAGAGGCAATCGCTTCTTCCGTCCCAAGGATGTTGGGACTGTGCTGGCTATCTGTGCCCAGGCCGCCAGTGCGATCCGCAACGCCTTGCTCTTTGAGCAACGTGAGGAGGCCTATGCTCGCCTGGAGCGTATGGATAAGCTGAAGGATGAGTTCCTGGTGACGGCCTCGCATGAATTGCGTACTCCTTTGACTGCCATCAGTGGCTACTCTAGCCAGTTGAAGCGCCAGAGCTCTCGCGCCACCCCACAAACTGTCTTACGCTTTGCCACCAAAATCTCGGTAGCGGCCCAGCAATTGAGCGATATGGTTGCCAGCATTACCGAAGCGGCCCAGATTGGCCCTGGTGATCGCAAGATGGACTTGCATATAGAAGCTGTTCAGGTGTTGGCGGCAGCCGAGATCGCCGTAAATATGCTGACCCATAATTCTGAGCATATAATCTCCCTGGATATCGACCACCATCTCTGGATCAATGGTGATGCTCCACGGGTACGCCAGGTGCTCACCAATCTCATTGAGAATGCCGCCAAGTACTCTCCCACTGGCACCCATATCCAGGTGAGCGCAACCTCCTTACCCCTCTCAGAGGTCGAGCCGCTTTTAACTGAAGATCAGGCAGATCCAACATTATTATTGGACAACGGAGATATTTCTGTTATATTGGTACGTGTCAAAGATCAAGGCGAAGGTATACTCCCGGGTGATCAACAGAAGATCTTTGAAAAATTTGTCCGTGCCACACGTTCACTGACGACCCCTGTACGGGGTTCCGGTCTGGGATTGTACATCTGTCGCCGCTTTGTAGAGGCAATGGGTGGCAAGCTCTGGTTAGAACAGAGTGTCGCGAATGAAGGTTCAACCTTTAGTTTTTATTTGCCTCAGGTTATTGCTCCCGTTGATACTGTTGAATAGGTAGAATTAAAGCATGTACGCAAAAGATACATCTGGTGGCCCCATTCCACAAAAAATCCTGGTTGTCGATGATGAAGCCGTCATTCGCGATATGATGGTGGATATCCTGGACATGGAGGGGTATCCTGTCGAGCTCGCTCGCAATGGGCGCGAAGCCCTCGATATACTATCCGGGGCCGGCACACAGACAAGCTACTTAATCTTCCTGGATCTAATGATGCCTGTCTTGAATGGCTATGAATTCTGTCAGGAGCTTAGCCAGCATCCTGCGCAACGGCAACAACACATCGTCATTATAATGTCCGCCCTGGATCAGCTCGCCAAAGCCACCAACATCCAGGCCGACCAGACCATGCCCAAACCCTTTACTGTCGACGACATCATGCACATCATCCAAACCTACATGTCCTAACCCTAAAGCAAACAACCATATTATGCTGTGGTACAGAAAAAGCTGCAAGCCGCAGCTTCGCACATTATTTATTATATGATGCAAAAAGGCGCTAAGCGCCTTTTTGCATCATATAATAAATAATGTGCGGGCGCGTCAGCGCACGCCCGCAAAAAACCAACCCAAGGGCATAAAACACGGCTCAGCCGTGTTTATTATCTTGTCAGCCAACCGCTAACACGCTATAGTAGGGCCAGGGAAATTCCAATTTCCCCCAGAACTGAAAGAATATCTTTGATAAGCAACCACCTTATCAAAAAGACCTGAAGGGGCAATACAGTGGCTGACTTTATCCTTATTTTACACAACATCAACGTCTATTTCGTCTTTTTATCGGCACTGGTAGCCGGGATTTGGGGCTTGATCGTCTACTTTCAAAAGCGCGAAAACATCAAACCCTGGCGTATCTCATTATTGGTAGCATTTGCTTTTGGTGTGTTACAGGGCTTGCTTGGCCTATCCATGGTTGCCCTGGGCTTAAAACCGGGTGGCGGCACTGGACTCTATTATTTACACTATGTATATGGTGGGATTGTAGCATTAGGTATACCGCTGGTCTGGCTGAGCTTTACCACTAATGGTGAGGATAAGCGGCGTGATGTGCTGATTTATAGCCTGGGTGCATTAGTAATTGCTATTGTAGCTGTGCGCGCCTGGATGACCGGTCCAGCTGCGTAACTGGCATTATTGGCTAGCGCCAGGATACATGCAACGGTTCTTGTAGATCAAGTATTTTTTTTAGGAACTGGAATAAAAAATGCGAGCTTCTTTTATCCATGTGGCAGACACACACCTGGGATACGAACAATATGGTGTCCGTGAGCGTTTCAACGATTTTAGCCGGGCTTTTTGGGATGTGATCGATGCTGCAATTGAGCGCAAGGTTGATTTCCTGGTAATTGCTGGTGATCTATTCAATAAGCGGGCTATCGATGCGTTGACATTGATCCATGCCATTGAAGGTTTAAAGAGGCTGCATGATTTACAGATTCCTGTTATTGCCATTGAAGGCAATCATGATCGCAGCTATTATCGTGATGGTGTGTCCTGGCTACAATTTCTGTGTTATCAGGGTTATATCAAACTCCTGGCCCCGGTGATGGAAAATGGCACTCCCCGCTTAACTCCCTGGCAGCCTGATACTATGCTTGGTAGTTATGTTGATTTGCTGGATGGCCAATTGCGCGTCTATGGCTTGCCCTGGCAGGGTGCTGCTACCTCTCGTACTCTGGAAGGTATGTCGCAGGCACTGAAGGCTGCCGAGGCTGAGGAGAATGAGCAGGGGGTCGTCTACCGCCTCTTAATGATGCATACAGGTGTTGACGGTATTGTCCCTCGGGTCCAGGGTCTGCCAACCATGGCCCAATTTCAAGGACTTTCTGAGCAGGTCGATTATCTGGCGCTGGGCCATGTCCATAAACCCTATGAGTTTGATGGCTGGATGTACAATCCTGGTTCGACCGAGACCTGTGGCTCTGAAGAATCGCAATGGGAAGATCGTGGCTACTATTATGTTGAGATCGATACCGATGAACCTGAGCGCATTATTGATCATGAACGGAAGGAACGGGTACATCACGCGGTCCGTTTAGTGAGTCGACGGAGACCTTTTGTGCGTTATGATTTACGGGTGGATGGTCTGGTTGAACCCGAAGCATTATATAAGCGCCTTGAGGATTATTGCCGTCGTGAAGGCCCGGCTTATCAGGGACTTGAGCCGGTGGTACAGATTCATTTGACTGGCACCCTGGCCTTCGATGCTGGTTCCCTGGATCAGCAGTGTATGGAGGATCTGGTGCGCCATTATTTTGCGCCATTACATGCCCGTATCGATAATGCTACCAACGACCAGGATTATGTTCCGGACGATGGGGATATCGATGGGCGTGATCGTTCGATGTGGCATGAGTTGGAACGGCGCATTTTTGAAGAATTGGTCGGTATGGATAGTCGTTATCTACCTGCTAAGGAGCAATGGAGTTCCGTTTTGAGCGAATTGAAATCTTCTGCCCTTCATAAGGAAGATACAGAGCAAATCGCGGGCTTCTTACGTGAAAAGCGGGCATCTTTACTTCCACCTGTGTAAGTTGCTACTTGTAGTTGTGTTCGTTATGTTAGTAGACAGAATAAAACTGTACAATCTCGTATTTTTCGTGATTAAATAAACTTACTAGCCTTTGTGTTATGGTCCCTTGTTTCTTGTCTATTGCTTTTAGAGTAACGTAAGAAAGCTGCTTGATTGCGTCTCTGTGATCGCCTATGGATCTAATGATGGATAGCTCTTATAATGCTATGAGAGCGGGTCCTTTCGGCGGGGAGTGTGATTACTATGTCTGATCTCGTTTTACGGCTGGCCGCTCTGGTGCTGATCGTTGTTTTTGTGGTTGTATTTGTGCTTGCCGCTCGTCGTTTTGTGGTTGAATATCGACGACACGCGCACGTCCCTACAACTGTTGAGGTTTTTGAGCCTCTCCCAAGTATTGACGTATCTGCAAGTGAGGATGTTGTGGAGAGCACAAGTCATACGCCGGTTGCTGCGCGCGTGCGCATTCTAGCTTTTGGCAGCGAGGATGATCGGCAGTGCCGTATTTTACAAGCTCCAGTATTGCGTCGTGTCGTTGAAGCCAAGGGAAATGTGGTCTCGGTCATGAATGTCGATGTAGCAAGTTCTCCTGAGTTGGCTGAACGTTATCATGTCTTAACGGTGCCAACGACTGTATTGCTGGATGCAAATGGCAAGACGTACGCGGTCAATTATGGCTTTACCAATGCCCAGAGCTTGATTAAGCAGGTTGATGAAATCCTTGCTATGGATAGTGCGCAAGAAGCACTTTCATAATCTAATATTGCTGAGCCCATGCGTCATTCAGCATGTTTTAAACTTAAGCATGCTTTAAACTTTTATGATTGGTGATGCAAACTCATGCCTTTCCCACCGGCCCTCAGGCGCAGGCGCTGGATCACTACGCCTTTTCTCTCCCCCTTCAGACGTAATAGAGATATAAGTCACTGCCCTCGAAATCAGGTCCTTTTCGATAGATGAGCTATGGCGACAGAGCTAGCTGCAAGCGAGCGACGTTTCTGCTTGCTGTTGATAGCTTGCTGATTTTTATGCAGGCAAGAAAAGAGGTCTGGAATTTGGAGGGTTGGTCTATACTGGATACAAGTATAGGCTCTTTCCTGTACTGCTCACTCGTTTGGGTGGACTTCGTAGTGTCTTCTCTCATAAGCTTGAGAAGGAGAGAATATATGCGACAGACGATGCGTGTAACACCCCCACAACATACCATTTGCCCTCTGGTCTACCGCTTACAGGATGCTGCATGGAATTATGCACATAGTGGTTGGCGAGTTCTTCCCCTCTATGGTCTGAATGCAGATGGCACCTGTGCCTGTGGCCAGGTACAATGCCCCGCAGCGGGACAACATTCCTGGTTGGGGACAGGTGTGCGACTGGCGACTACTGATCTCGGTACTATTCAACGCTGGTGGGAGCAAGCTGAGCAGGCCAATGTTGGTGTTGCGACCGGAGATGGTTTATTGGTGATCGAGGTTGACCCTCTCGAAGGTGGGTTTCTGGAACATTTCAGGCAACTCTATGCGATACCGGAAACCGCCATGATACAGACCGAGCGGGGGAGCTGGCAGCTCTACTTTACTTACAACCGAGCTCTTACCCTGTGCACTACGAAGAATAAGCTTGGCCTGGGAATTCGGACCTATGCTGAAGATAGTTATGTGGTCGCTCCCCCCAGTGTGCTCTCCCATGGCCGTGTTAACTGGATCAATACCTACATTCCTGCCCGTCTTCCTGCTGTCTTGCTACCTTTTGTACTTAGTCCTCAACTAAATCGTCCAGCCTGGTCTATCCAGGAACAACGACCCTCTCCCGCTGCTCGTGAACTCGCCTCTTTGCTGCTGAACAAAGTCCTCGAATCTGAAACCGAGCGCAATTAGAATGCGAGTGAAGCAATTATAGCTACTGTTGCCATGTCGTCATTGTTATCTTCAAATAAAGAGCAGGAGGAGCGGAAGGGGTTCTCCGCTCCTCCTGCGACGGAAGGTTGGTAGCCTTAACGTGGAAGTTGTTGAGTGTTCTAGGGCTACACTAATATCTATCGAGTCTCGCCAACAAAACTTTAATTAATGTGTCACATTGACCATAGCCACCGCATCTTCCTACATGATTTTTTATGAATTGGTGTAGAAAATGCTCTCCGAGCATTTTCTACACCAATTCATAATTTTTTTCGGGCGCACCAGCGCACGTCCGCACAGGCCAGGTACACTTCCCATGATGATGGGAGTAATACACATTTATTTTTTATAAATAAAATGTACCTTGACCCATTTTATTGTAAGAAGAGAAAAAGAAGAAGAGGCCAGGGACAACGTCTCTGGCCTCTTCTTCTTTTTCTCTGGGAATCCAGGCATCTCAATAGCCTAAAGTTTCATGCCCCCTAAATTCCCAAAGCCGCTGAAGCTGCTTTTCAGATCATCAGCAGAATTAAAGGTTTTGTCAGGAAGCTTATCCAACATACCAATGATCTGATCATTGGCGCCAAACTGGCGGGCCTGCTGTATCAGGCTATCTTTACTGATTGGATATGGTATTGAATTCAACATCTGGTCAATTTGTCCAGGATTGATATTCATGTACGTCACCTTTCTTTGCGATGCACTTTTATTAGTACATCATTATCGTGTGGTGTCATCCCTGGCAATAAAAATCCTATCATCATGAGTATACCAATAGCTACTAAGGCCTGGTTTAAATCCTACAATTTTTCGATATGCCCTTGAAAATTTGTCATAAATATGTTATAATTATTTATGTTACTTCGAAAGAGTTGCTATCTTGCAGCTCTTTTTTTTGTGCTCAAATTTTCTTCCTCTTCCATTCCAGGGCAGGTGCAACAAATTTTCGTGCACTATACGGTGCATCAATAACATCTTTCGATAAAATTTGATCTTCCCCTATTTAAATTTTCATAGTACAAGTTTCCACTTTTAAACTATTTGCTTCAAATTGTTAACTATCTCACAGTTTATCCTGGTTATACTGAGTTATAATCAATTCATAAATTATATTCATGTTTATTATGTGATTCTGTTTATATATATCTACGTCCATAATAACGTTTTTGATATGGAAAACTAATGTAAGAAAAGGATTTCAAAGTGATGGATGTGGACTTTGCGATCAAAAAGATGTCACGCCGGATTGCTCTTTTAAGCATTGCTAGCACTGCTGGATTGATAATGGTGGGTTGTAGTAATACTGCTGAAGGAGTTACTGGTACTACGCCTGTTGCTGCCTCAAATCCTGCTGCTACTCCTAACCCAGGCTCTACCCCTTCACCTACTCCCGTTCCCGTCGCGCAGCCAGGGACAACATTATTAACGTATAAAGGACATACCTCGTCGGTTGTGGCTGCCGGCTGGTCTCCTGATAGTAAACTGATTGCCTCTACTGAACAAAATGGGGTCGTCCATGTCTGGGAAGCGGCTACGGGCAAATTAAAATTTGTCTGTAAGAATCCATTAGTTGGTAATATAGGTTTATCCTGGTCGCCTGATGGCTCACGCATTGCCTCCGAAGAATTTTTAAATGGTGTAGAAACCGTCCAGATCTGGGCAGCTGAAAATGGCCGTGGCCTGGCCCTGAACATAAATTCTGATACTGTTGAAAAGGTTGCCTGGTCGCCCAGCAGTAAGTATGTGGCTCTATGTATCGGCAGTTATCAAGCGTTGATGCCAACTTCACGTGTTGAGGTACGCTCTGCTGGTGGCGATAGCTATAAGCTAACCTACAAAGGCCATCAGCCAAATGTTCGGGATGTAGCCTGGTCTCCCGATGGTTCACGTATTGTTTCTTGCTCCGACGACCAGACTGTGCAGATCTGGCAGGCACCTGTGTAGTATAACTGCTTTCTTCTATACACCTTTTGATGTGTTTAGTGCTCCCATTTGAGGGTGTGTGAGAGAGGCCGCGGCCTCTCTCACACACCCTCAAATTTCAAGTTAGGTAACGATCCAGCTACTATGCAATTGTCCCTGAAAAATCCGAGCGGCTGCTGTATCCAGTCTTGCTTGACCTATGTCTATGCAGTCTGGGCGAAACAGTGAGCAAGAGGTAGCTCGACATAGAAGGTTGTGCCTTGTCCCTCAAATGATTCTACCCAGATATGACCCTGGTGGCGCTCAATAATCTGCTTACTAATGGATAGACCAAGCCCCCAGCCTTCTTTTGATGAAGCGCGTGCGTCCGGGGCCCGATAGAATGGCTCAAAGAGATCGTCTTGCTGTGTTTGAGGGATCGCGGGACCATCATTATGAACGTGGAGGAGGGCGCTTTCTGGTTGCTGGTCCACCTCGACCTGGATGGTTGACTCCGCCAATGAGTACTTTATGGCATTGGTCACCAGGTTATTCACGACCTGGGTAAGACGGGCCTTATCAGCTTGCAGAAGTAGGGGCGTTGCAGGATATTTCTCGTCGAAACGTCGCCTGGATAGCAGGCGTTGTTCCTCAACAACCTGCTTGCACAGAGTGACGAGGTCCATCTGGGCCAATCGTAATGGGAGCTGGCCTCCCATCAGGCTACTGATGTCCAGCAGATCATCGACCAGCGAGGCAAGCTGATCTGTCAGCTCTTCAATCTTTTCTAAATAGGGCGCTGTATCCAGGTTGGCCTTGTTGAGTTTCCTGGATGGCCGCAACGCATATTGCGCCCAGCCATGGATCATGGCGATTGGAGTTTTCAGTTCATGAGAGGCCTGTGACAGAAATTGATCTTTGAGGCGATCTGCCTCCACTAATTTTTCATTACCTTCCTCAAGCGCCTGGTTAACCTCACTAACTGCTTGAGCATGCCTGAGGGCCTCTTTTTCCGCCAGCAAAATGCGACGGCGATCTTTCTCACGCATAATAATGACAGATAGAACTGCTAGCTGTGCAAACAGAAAGGGCCCAAAAAAGAGGATATCGGGCCAGCCAAAAAAATCGATCTGATTGGTTGGAGGCACGACGAAATAATCCAGCCCAAGGATACCAAGCAGGATAGTTAGGAACGCCGGGCCCGCTCCCCATAGGGTGCCAACCAGAACCGTCATCAGAAAACTCAGCGCCCCAGTGAAATAATTAGTTGTGGAGGTCAGCGATCGTTCAAGTGTGGGTATCAAGATGGCTAGTGCGCTCAGGGGGAATGCAAGGATATAGCCAACCAACGATGAAAACCACCATGAACGCCTCTGCCTCCGATGAAATATGCGCATGTGTATTCTCTGGATCAATGCGTATATCTGTTTCTCTAGACTGACGACACGAACAGTTTTCTTTTTATGATAGCTGAGAAGGATTTATAGTAGAACAGCAACAGCGATAAGACCTTTGGTTTCTTCACTATCAACGATACATCACATCTAGTAAGTAAGCAAGCTCTTGTTTGTAGAGAAAAAATTAAAGCAGCCTCTTCCAAGGAAAAGAAACTTTCTGCGCTCTGATGCCATGTCTATGACTGTGAACTATGGCATCATCATCAAGAAATGAGGTGGACATATTATGACGCTTACTTTAATTCCCCAAACAGTGATGGACGCACTCAATGAAGAGCGAGGACGAGGACCGGTTCGTCAGATAGAGGATCTCCAGGCACGGCTGCGACGACGGAGGGTGATCACGCACCATATACAGCAATTGGAAGAAGCGCTTCGTTTCATGCACAAGCAGATCCGCACGCTGCCAGTGTTGCCATCGCTCAAAGCGATCCACTGGGCTCAAGCGGTCCGGGCCATGCCGAACCTGGTCTTCCTTGAACTGGACACGACCGGCTTACATGAGGACGCCGAAATCATCCGCCTGGTCGTGCTGGATATTCACGGGGAGACGCTTCTGGATTGTCTGGTGACGCCATCACAACCGCTGTCGCGCCAGATTGTCACGATTACCGGACTCTCAAATGCAGAGATCCAGGTCACAGGAGTCCCTATCGCCCATGCGCTCGCGCAATTGCGGCAGGCCATTCACGGCGCTTATGTACTCTCTTACAACCTCGAGTTCGATGCTGGCAAGCTGCGGGAGGCCGTCCAGCGCCACCATCTCGATGAGATTACCATCATCGGAGAGGATTTAATGGCACGAGCCATGGCATATCTACACCAGTCCGCGTATCCTAAACTGGAAGGGCTGTGTCAGCAGATAGGTCAGCCGCTGCCACCGCAGCCTCACCAGACCGCACTTGATCGGGCCCTTGGACAGATCGCTGTCCTGAATGCGCTGGCTGATGCTACGCTAAAAACAACCACCGCATCCGCTTCAGCGAGCATTGACCTTGATGACGAGGAATGTGATGGTCATCCCCTTTAGCGTTTCATAAAGATACCGATGGAAGCGGATGTTATAGTCCGCTTCCATCGGTATCTACATACTAGAGGATGAGCAAGCTAGGGGTTACAATATAACTTGCACTCCTGATTAAGGGTTACCGTTTAGAGTATTCTTCCGGTCAGCGCTAATGGAGACACCCGAGATTGTAGCTGTCTGTGTTGCACCGCCGATAGTCGCTTTGATAGTGCATTGAACATTGACTGTTGCACCAAGGACAGGGTCGGCTGTCAGGATTTTCACTGAGCTCGTGAGTGGCAGGGTTTCAATTCCAAACTCGCCCCCTCCAGAGGATGTCGAGCTCGTGGCAACCGTTGTCGCACCGTCAGTTGATCCTGTGCCGCTTGTAATAGTAAACGTACATGAAATCTGCCCATTACTGGTGTGAAAGCTTGTTGGAATGGTTGCATCGATAACATAATTGCCCGCCGGCAACCCTGTTAAGCTTCCTACTACTGCTGTGCTAGGAAGACCCGTACACTTGTCAGCATCCGTAGTCTCCTTACCAGGTATACAGAGAGTCGGTGATAACGTGCTGACCGTGTCAAACCCCTCACTCTCTCCAGGAGCGCCTGATGGGCCTGATGGACCAGAAGGGCCACTGGGGCCTGATGGACCTGATGGACCACTGGGGCCTGATGGGCCTGAAGGGCCTGATGGACCTGATGGACCACTGGGGCCTGATGGACCTGATGGACCACTGGGGCCTGATGGGCCTGAAGGGCCTGATGGACCTGATGGACCTGATGGACCACTGGGGCCACTGGGGCCTGAAGGACCTGATGGGCCTGAAGGACCACTAGGGCCTGAAGGACCTGATGGACCACTAGGGCCTGAAGGACCAGAAGGGCCACTGGGGCCACTGGGACCAGAAGGGCCAGAAGGGCCAGAAGGACCTGACGGACCTGACGGACCTGACGGACCTGACGGACCTGACGGACCTGACGGACCTGACGGACCTGACGGACCTGACGGACCTGACGGACCTGACGGACCTGACGGGCCACTAGGACCTGATGGGCCTGATGGGCCACTGGGGCCTGATGGGCCACTGGGGCCACTAGGACCTGATGGACCTGATGGGCCTGACGGACCTGACGGACCTGATGGACCTGATGGACCACTAGGACCTGATGGACCACTAGGACCTGATGGGCCTGACGGACCTGATGGGCCTGACGGACCTGATGGGCCACTAGGACCTGACGGACCTGACGGACCTGATGGGCCTGATGGGCCAGAAGGGCCAGAAGGGCCACTGGGGCCAGAAGGGCCACTAGGACCTGATGGGCCACTGGGGCCTGATGGGCCACTGGGGCCACTAGGACCTGATGGACCTGATGGGCCAGAAGGGCCTCTTACTTTTATGATGATGATTTTCTTGCACTTTTTGCATTTTTGATGGAAGGGCCTGTCCTCATAGCTGTTGTGATAGCTATTATCATAGCTGCTCTTATGGCTGCTATGATAGCTGTTATAGGAAGGGTTGTCCTCATAGCTGTTGTGATAGCTATTATCATAGCTGCTCTTATGGCTGCTATGATAGCTGCTCTTATGGCTGCTCTCATAGCTGTTATAGGAAGGGTTGTCCTCATAGCTGTTATAATAGCTGTTACCATAACTATTATCGGAGGACTTCTTATTGCTCTTATGGGAGAGCGTCTTATTGCTCTTACTCTTAGAAGAAGAAGTCCCGTTTTGGTGAGAGGAAAGCCCGAACCTATTACTGGTTGAGTGAGACTGTATCGCGCGAGCGTGCATCGAAGCAGCATGACTCAAACCAGCCTGAACTGAACGAGGTTGAGCAAAGACCCCTGACAGCATACTGGCAGAAAGTACCAGCACACAAAGCAGTAGTGCAGCGCCCGTCACGTAAAATTTTTTCATAGGCTGTATTTCTCTTCCTGTTTAATGATTAACCAAGAGAGCCCGCTTCCTTCATAGACATAAGAACAAGAGATAGAAACTATCAGCACAAGAAGAAGATAATGCCAGTAACCCCAGGCAACATATGCCATTTCTTGCTTCCGATGAATCTCTTCCCTTATTAGAAGAGGCTACTCTGCTTTTAGTATAGAAGGAATATATAAGTTGCATGTTTAAATGCAACTTATAATTAATGATATTTATTGATCCAAAAATATATAAATATATAAAATATTTAAAAAAATAGAGAATATGCCTGAAAAGAATCAGATGATTTTTATACCATTTCAGATTTTTCGTTTTCATCATGCATATTTCTTAGCAGCACAATCAATTCGACTACACTATGTACTATTATATTTTATTATTTATATTGTTTATAGGCATATAATATATATATAAGACACTGTATATGAGGTAAAGCGCAATATATATAGTGCCAGCGGAACACAATGGTGTTCCAACAAATGGTCATATGTGGAAGGAGATTTGATTTCATGGCATACAAGTTACGTTTATCTTTGCTGACAATGGCTGCTGCCTTTATGGTGCTGTTACTCTTGCCCTATGGAGCAATGGCAGCTTCGAACCATCCTCATTCAATAACGAGGACGCTGGGATCGCACGGGATACACAAATCGGCAAGAGCTGCAACATTATGTGGTACCGTAACATCACCAACTATATGTGAATTTGCATATATTTACGACACAACAAGTGAGATGGTTTCCGTAGAGAGTGATGTCAATTTTGACAGCAACGGTCCTTTGTCAGCTGGTATTACCCATACTCTAGGCAGCCCTACAATTACAGTTGCTACTGCGGGCACTTATCTGGTTACATACTCCGTATCGAGTTTGCAGGCCAGCCAGTTTGCTCTCTTTGTAAATGGTAGCGTGGTTCCAGAAACTATTCACGAAGTAGGAAACTCTTTTTCGCAAAACACCGGGTCATCGTTAATAACCTTACCAGCTGGTGCTACTATTACGCTTCGAAACCACACTTCTTTTGGGCCAGTTGAGCTGCTTCCAGGCGAAGGAGGAAAACAGACAGGAGCAGGTGGAACACTGCCGAGTGTAAACGCTTCTATCATCATCCAACAGATCTAAGCAGACTGTTGCTAGAAGTCACATGTTTAATCGTCACAGGTGCGCAACGTTTTATAAGACGTTGCGCCTTTTTGTGATAAGTCATTTATTTTACCTGTCGCGAACCTGCAAGCATCTTTTGGGGTATATGGGTAAAATAAAATTAAAAGTCACTATTCAGCAAGAGTTCCAGCAGACGCGCAAGGTTCATTGGTGGTGTGGAAAAGAGCATAAGCTGGAGGGGTGGATGAAATTTCCTCTCGACTTCTCCCACGTCCCGCCTATAAAGCAGACATAAAGACACAGGAAACTTGAATAGTTACATTAAAAGCGAAGGATTTCAGAGGAGAACAGCGACATGAGTAATGTGCAGGTAAAAAATAAAATCACACCGGTTAAACCAGCTAAGTATGAAATAAGTATCGAGGATGAAAATGCAAAGATAAAATACTTCGATCTGATAAGGAATAGAATACAAAAAAGCGCAAAAATAGAATACCTTCTGATAGCGACTATTTTGCTATTAGCTGTAATATTAAGGATAACTTTGCTACCGTTTGAAAGTGCTGACTATCGAAATTGCCTCGTCGTGTGGTATGATTTTATTCACAGCTATGGCGGATTCACAGCACTAAAATACAATGTTGGTAACTATACTCCCTTCTACCTCTATTTTATTGCATTGATGACGTATATCCCGCTTCCCAAACTTGTCTTGTTTAAAGGGTTCTCTATCTTTTTTGATTTTGTGCTTGCCTTTGGTGTCTATCTCATAGTCAAGCTCAAATACCAGCATAGCTACATACCCCTCATCGCCTCATTACTCGTATTATTTGCCCCCACCATTTTTATTAACAGCTCTCTGTGGGCCCAATGTGATTGTATCTATACCGCGTTCGCTGTATTTGGCCTTTACTTCCTCTTGAAGAAACGCCCTGGATGGGCATGTTTCTGTTTCGGCCTCTCACTCTCTTTTAAGCCACAGGGAGTCTTTCTGCTGCCACTGTTACTCTTCTTATGGATGAAAAGGGAGGTTTATATCAAGCACCTGCTTATAATACCTGTCTCTTACTTGCTGATGATTTTTCCTGCTTTTCTTCTTGGCAGGCCATTTATGGATTTATTAACTGTCTACCTGAACGCATCCGGGGAAATGCCAGAGCTAACCCTCAACGCTCCCAACTTCTGGCAATGGTTTCCAAACTCTCAATTTTCACTTCTTTATCATTCAGGCTTGATATTGACTCTGGCATATATTTTTATTTTCTGCCTGGTTGTGTACGTACGTCAGCAAAAAGTTTCGACCAACCTGCTGGTAAAGCTTGCGTTTATTTTTGCGCTCAGTGTGCCATTTTTCTTGCCAGAAATGCATGAAAGATATTTCTATGTGGCGGATGTTATATCTATTATTTACGCATGCTATTTTCCCAGGCAATTCTATCTTGCCATTGGTGTCCAGCTGGCGTCATTGTTCTCTTATTTGCCTTTTCTCTTTGGCACAACCGTTATCAACCTATCCTTGTTAGCATTCATCATTTTAGGGGCCATAATAATTACCATTGGTACGTTAATAAAAGACCTCTATTTTGTGGATGCTCAGCCAGCTGTCATTCATGTTAAGAGCGAAGTACAGTAGGAAAATGTAGCGGAGCTATGATTACAGGGAGGGCCATGTGTGCGCAGTGCGCACACATGGCCCTCCCTGTAATCATAGCTCCGGGACAGGGGGGTGGGATGTCACGAATGGTTATTGCAATCGTACAATGGTAGTACATCTATGGAAAAGTTAGTCGTGGTACGCGATTGCCATTGTTCTGTTGGCACCACTCTGCAATGGGAGATTACCCAGCTCGCAGCCTGGTCGCTGCTCTGAGGTAGCAGGAAAAAACGTACCAGGCCATGATCGATGCGTTGGATGAGTTGTTCACGTGTCAGGAAGCTTTTGTCACCAGCGTAGCCGCCCAGAGCCATGACACCCAGGCCTGTATCTATGATAAATGGCGATGCTACCTCTGTATTCATTGTTCCGAGCAGGAATTGTGCTTTGCCCTTATGCGCTAGCAGGTAGTTTACCAGCACTGGGTCGGCGATGAGTGGAGGGATGTGTGTTTGTGGTGCTGGTGGTCCTGCCATTGGAATTACCCTACCCTGTGGATTGAGTGAGATGGCGGCCCAGATCGTTGGTGCTAGCAAGCTACTCAGTAATCCCAGGGTGGCAATTACCACGGCAACTTGCTGCAATTGTTGCTCGCTTATTAGCCAATTGCTTTTAAACGTGGATGTGTGAGATGCTGCCATAGTCTTTTGGTGCCCTTTTGTTTGGCTGCCTTTCTGATGTTTAAATCGCTGCTCGGCTCTTGAATGCGGGAAACGATACCAGCGCGCAAGCGCTACTATGGCACTACAAATAACAATGCCGCCGCCGAGCAGATTGCCCCACAGTGGGAAGGCGGCGAGAAAGTGAGCCTGGGCGACCCCGGTCATCAGTAGAGCCCAGGGTAGCAGCCAGCCACGCCACCCGTAACGGCGATAGTCTTGCCACAGCATCACTACCCCGGCTCCAACCAGAGCCGCGATGGCCGGGGCTAGCATTGAGAGATAATACAGGTGGAAGAAATGGGCATTGCTAAAGAAGGCAAGCATGGTGAACAGCCATGTTCCCCAGAGCACAAGTGCTTGATCCTGTCTATTTAATGGTAGACGCCGCCTTTTGGGTCTCTTGAGGGCTACGAGGCTGAACAGAGCCAGCGGCAAAAGCCAGCTAGACTGTCCGGCAATTGGTTGCTTAAAGAAGCGGGCAAGCCCTGGCCTCCCTATCTCCCATGCCCAGTAGTTGACAACGTTATTATCGGCGGTTAAGCGGAATGTGCCATTATAACCAAAGGCGAGATCTAGCTCCGAGTTGCTGGTGATTGAATCAATAAAGGGTCGCTGATTGGTTGGTGTCAGATCGACGATCGTTACCCACCAGAGGGAAACCAGCAACAAAACCCCCAGCGCGACTGCTAAATGATAGAGCTTTATTTTCTTTTGACGCGGTCCCCCGAGCCAGTAAACCAGGCCTAGCGCGGGTATCACCATATAGGCCTGGAGATATTTGATGTTGAAGCCAAGCCCAAGCAGGACTGCGCAGAGGCACAGCCAGCGTAAGTGGCCAGTCTCGGCTGCTTTGCACACCATCCATGTCGCCAGCAGCACAGTCAGGATCAGCAAGCCATCTACGATATTATTGCGATTAGTGGCTACGCTGATTGGTGAGATGGCCAGCACCAGGGCGGCCAACAAACCTGCGAGGGGACCGAAGACGCGGCGTACTAGATGAAATATCAGCGCGACCGCGAGCACGCCGGACAAAGCTCCAGGCAGCGAGATAGCAAAAACTGAATAGCCAAAGAGCCTGGCGCTGAGGACCTGCATCCAGAAGCCGAGTGGTGGCTTGTCCAGTGCCAGAAAGCCCGCAGGATCAAACGCCGCAAAGAACATATTATGCCAGCTGAGCAGCATACTTTTAATCGCAGCCGCATAGTAGTACTCGTAATAATCTTGCTTGTCCAGGGCGAAAAAATTAAAAAAGGTAGCGATGGCAAGCACAACACCTAGCGTGATTTTGTGCCACAACAGCATAGGCTGATAGGACTCTTCGAGCTGTTGAGTATGTTTAGGTACCTGCACAGGTGACGTAATCATCGTCCTTGGCATATCTTCTGTATCTCCTTTTAGCGAAGTCTTAGCAGGTTTTTCACAAGCCAGGGAAGTTGCAGCCACTTGCAAGCGAAAAAACCATCTTTACCACCAGTATGTATTTGAAATAAAATTGCCTCCATCAATCGATGCTTTCCGTTGCTGCTGAGATCGATGGCGTGCATTGAAGAATCATGCTTTGAATGAGTCGAGTCAGAGTGAACCTGAGCGGACCCAGGTAGCCGCTTGCTTTTTAGAGGACCCAGTATCCACTCAGGAAGGCTATGACCAGGTATGCGTACATTGCCAGGGCTATACAAATATAGTTGAGGTGAAATCCTTTGTGCGTACCTATGCGTGCCGCGACAATAAAGGCAGGGAACACCTCTAACATGTATCTTCCCATTGATGCCAGCGGATACCCCGGTATGACTGGTGTGAATTGGTAGAAGAGCCAGAGTACTGTTCCAAATAGTAGATATGACCAATCTTTGCGAGGAAGCTTCCACGGTCCTACCCAGCCTGCTAGCAGTAATGCCAGTACAAACAGATCCGGTACCAGGTCCGTTAAATTGCGTAGTGCTTGATAGCTTAACAAAGAGCTCTGGTGTATCAATTGTAGTGCGATGAAAATTCCCACCCATGGCATTGTAAAGTGACGATTCCAGATCGCTTCTACATGCATAAAACTCAGCCAGTCGTTGAAGCGCAATTTTGTATAGACCATAAATACGCCGAGCCCCGTTGGAATCAGGAGCAGACCTGGTATTGGTAGCTGAGCAATCGGCTTTATTTTAAACTCACACTGGCTGAGGTATTCATAGATGAACGGAATGACTAGCAATATGCCTGTGGAGCGCGTCAAGCAGGCGAAGAAGCCGAAGATCCCGGCCAGCCACCATCGCCCATGGCGCATCTGATAGAAGCTTAACAATACCAGGCATAGTAGGAGCGATTCATTGTAGCCTGCTGCTAAAAAAAAAGCGGTTGGAAAGATTGAATGATATAAGACTGTTCGTTGTGCTGTATCTTCATTCACGTCTTCTTTGACGAACTGGTAAAACACAGCCATCAGGATTAACCAGGCAAGGTTAGAAATAATAAGTTGAGCTACCACTGGATTTGAACACACATGTAATTTTAAAAGGAAGCCGGTGAGAAGCGGATATAATGGAAAGAACGCAGTTTCTTGTTTGGATGGATACCCATTGACTGCAATGTACAGATAGTGATAAGTGTCCCACTGTTTCCATGTATTCCACAGCGTGCTGATTGGATAGTGTTGCCAATCAATATCTCCATGCATAAGAATGCTTGAAAAGCCGTCAATGAGCAAAATACCTATATGCAGCGCCAGATAAAATGGAAAGATGGCCCGTATTGCCTTCAACCATTTCTTCCAGTCGGGCGCGGAAACTATTTTTTGTCTGATGGTAGCTGCTGGCTTGGTGGGAGTTAATAATATCCCTTGCTTTATTTTTTTCTGTTTCATATCTCGCTTCCCTCAAAAAAGAATCATGCATACTCGCTAGAAGTTATGTGAAAAAGCTCCATGGGGGCCTACCTGAAAAAATCCACGTTATAACTTCTATTCCGCTTTTTTGCTTATTCACCGCTACTAGCACTTCTGGTGACATGATAACTAGCGGCACCAAATTTTTCTGGGCCCTTATAGCGCCGCTAAATGCTATTGAGGAACGCTATTTTGTGCACTATTAAACGTGTACGCAAAACTTCACTGGTTTTCAGGGCTATGTCTCGTAAATTAGTTGAGGGGAGTTTTTTGACTATAAAAAATGTCTTTTTTGCTTATACATGTATAATGGCCTTATATCATCGAGAGAAGCTCTTGGGCAGGATATTTTGTGCACCTGCAACAGCAAAATCAGTGAACACGTTGTGGACATGTTAGCGGAGGAAGTATCACTACAATGCAAGAATTTTTGCCACGCCGTTTGCATGATGGCATATTTTTCGCCATCCTGATAGTTTTACTTGGTGGATTGGCAGTCTTGTTACACATCAATCCAATCTATTCATCTGATCAGAGCCATTTTGTCTTACAGGCGCAAGCCTGGTTGAATGGTCGCTTAGATATCGGAGTCCATCTTCAGGACACCATCATTATCAATGGCAAGGTGTATTTCGTCTATCCCCCTTACCTGCATTGCTGATGGTACCATTCGTTGCCGTTCTGGGCGCCAACTTCAGCGACATCTGGTTTACCTGGATATTTGCGGCATTAAATATCATTTTGCTGTTTAGAACCCTTGAAGTAATGCGGGTTCGCTGTATCACCAACCGTACGCCAATTGAAAATCTTATTATGGCTATTACCTTTGGTTTTGGCACCATTGCCTTGTGGCTCGGCCTGGGAGGTCGGATATGGTTCACTGCTCAAACTATCAGCGCCTTTGGCATTATGTTCACACTCCATAGTACCCTGAGCAGACGTTGGCCATTGGCGACACTGGGTGTGGGGATGGTGATGCTTACTCGGGTACCCGAGGCGTTGGTCGGCATTGTTCCCCTTGCCGTCTATCTGCACGATTTAGGGATTGGACGCCGCGTTCAGCGGCAATGGCACTTTCAACCGCAGCGCTGGCCATCAGTATATGAATTGGGCGCTATACTTGCCCCATTTGCTGTTGCCTTACTCATACACCTGGTTCATAACCAGCTCTACTTTGGTAATCCTCTGAGCATAGGCTATGATATTCAGAACCAGCAAAATTATCCCGCTATCAAATATGGTGTAGTGAGCTGGCATTATATCTGGCCCAATTTCGTCGTTGATTTCCTACGCTGGCCGAGCTTTAATTATGTTGACCCTTACGATGTGAAGCCGCAACTCGACTTGTTCATCGATGGTATGGGAACAAGCATGTTCTTTAGCACACCACTATTGGCGATCTTTATCTTCACTGCGCAAGGTAAAACACCACAGCCCTGGTTACGAACTACGTTTTGGGTAGCGATCGCGATCATGCTCGTGGCTATATTGGCCTATTGTACGACGGGATGGCGTCAGGTTGGTGCTCGCTATATATATGCAATATACCCACTGCTCTTTCTGCTGCTGGCGCAGCGGGCGGCTCCATTAGATACGCGCTGGGTAGGTCTGGCAGGCATGAGCGTTTTCACTAATCTTTTACTGGCACAAAGATTCTGGGAGGATAAATCTTCAATAGAGTTCATGGCCGGGAGTGCGGGTATTGTCCTGCTAGCCTGTATCGTTGCCACCATCATGATCCGCAGACAAGAGCAACCCCATGAAGAGATTGTACCGCTTGTTCCAGAAATGGTCACTGTCGGGTCTGCTTATAGTAGCGAATCGACCTCACAACGAGCTTTACTTGAACAAGAAGGGGTTATTCCATATCAACCAGGCGAACGCAATCCTCAAAGCTGAATCCAGCACGTCGTCGCTATATTAATAATTTATCGGCTGTAAATTTTCTGTACCAATCTGGCAAAGCTGTTGTACTCTATATATTGTCCAATAGCAACAGAAAGGTAAAATCAATGTCTGATACACATGCAACAACAGCTCTCTTAGTAATGGATATGCAGGCAGAAATTGTCGGCCGGTATGTACAAACAAATGATTTCTTCACGCCCATCAACACGGCTATTGCAGCCGCTCGCGCCGCATCGATCCCTGTGATCTATGTGGCGGTGGCCTTTCGGCCGGGCTATCCAGAGATTAGCCCACGGAATAAGACCTTCTCTGGAGCCAAGCAGCGGGCGGCTTCCTCGTCCGTAGCTATGCTCACGCCGCAGATCCATCCTGCCATCTCCCCCCAGCCAACGGATATTCTGATCACGAAACGTCGTGTCAGCGCGTTTAGCGGGAGCGATTTAGAAGTGGTTTTGCGAGCGCAGGGCATTTCGCATCTGGTGCTCTGTGGTATCGCGACGAGTGGGGTCGTCTTATCAACGCTACGGGAGGCGGCTGATAAGGATTATCAACTGACCGTCTTAGCCGATTGCTGTATGGATAATGATGAAGAAGTCCAGCGCGTCCTACTATCCAAAGTCTTTCCACGGCAAGCCGAAGTCATCCAGGCCTCAGATTGGGCAGCGAATCTGAAGGCCGAAGAGCTTCAGTAGCAGGCAACTCCAATGACTGAGATACCCCTTCCCGGCAACTCATAACACCATGTGTATGTGGCATGCCGCGTGTCGTGGTATTTCGCCGCCAGCCCAACCGCGCAGGACTCGGGGATGTTCGTGGGCCACCCACGAGCATCCCCGAGTCCCGCTGATGATTGAGCCAAAATCAATTGTAGAGTATGGGTTTAGAGTGCGTGGCCAGTGGTATCATCGGTCTGGGACGCCTGGGATTGGAATTTTAAGAATACCGCCATCCACTGATCTTGCGTAGGAAGGTAGATGAATAGCGCCCCATCCTGCCAGACGCCATCCTCCTGCTCGTGCCCGGGATCGTTGCCCTGGTTCATGTGAATGTTGTGAATGCCATTACCAGGTGTAAAGTCAAAGTACTGGTCTGGCGTGTCCTCCTCGGGACCCCAGCGGTCTCCAAATGCACAAATAAAGGCATTGGGGTCAGCAATAGCTTCCTGCACTCTTGTATCCAGGATATCGTTGAGTTGGGTCTCGGAACCAACATTAGTAAAGCGAATCGGCTGCATATGGTTAGGCCGCCATACCCCTCCCCTGGTAACTTTTTTTATGATGCGGAGGGTTTGGTTCCAAGCACGGCGATGTGTTTGAACTGACGAGAGATAGGACCCGGCCTAAACGATACTGCCGTAAACCCAATGTTTTTCATCAATGTAAGTATCTGTTCTTCGATAAATGCTTGATCGTAGTAGTCTCTCTCCTCTCCCATTTTCCCATGAGAAAACGTAAAAAGAAGTGTACCTCCTGGTTTGAGAACCCGAAATACTTCTGTGAGGAATATGTAAGGATCTTCTGACCACCAATAGAAGGTATGAATGCTGACCACTTTGTCAAAGTGATGCTCTTCAAAAGGAAGATGTGCGGCCTCCCCTTGCTGTAACGTGACCCGGCCAGTTCTAACGGCGCGTGCATTTCGCTCTTTGGCACGTTTGACCATCGTGGCAGAGAGATCGATTCCATACACGAAGCCATGCGTTGCTTTTTTCTCCAACAGTTGGATGGCTTTTCCTGCTCCAAAGCCAATCTCTAACACACGATCGCCTGGTTGTACATTTGCTATCGAGACCGTCCAGGTCGTCTCTTTTGCATGCTGACGCACCATCAGTTCACCCACAAAGTTATTAAAGACGGTGTATACTCGAGCCGGAATAGAATTGACCGACCCCCAAGAAGGCGGTATTCTGAGGAAAATCAAAAACACAACCTCAGGAGACCGACATGCTCAGGAGTCAGACCGTGAATACAATACACGATTTACATCAACAAGGGAAGACGGTTCAGGAAATTGCCCAGAAATTGGAGATTTCGCGGACCACTGTGCGCAAATATCTTGCCCATCCAGAAGCGGTGATCCCGAAACCACGCCCGCCTCGGCCTTCAAAGCTTGATCCATTCAAAGAACAGATTACGCGTTGGGTGATGGAAGATCATTGCATCAATTGTGAAGTGATCTACGCACGATTACAGCCGATGGGGTACACCGGCGGGATCAGCATCTTGAAGGAGTTCGTCCATCCCCTCCGCCCGGTGGTGGCAGGACATGCGCCCGTGCAACGCTATGAAACCGAGCCAGGCCACCAGGTCCAATTTGATTGGGGCGAGTTCACGTATGAACAGGAAGGCATCATCCATAAATTCTATGGCTTTACCGCGGTGTTGGGCTATTCGCGCATGCGCTTTGTGACCTTTGTGAAGCGCTGCGATACTCCAACGCTCATTCGCTGCTTGATGGAGGCGTTTGAATACTTCGGAGGCCTGACCCGGTCTGCGCTGACTGACCGCATGAAAAGCGTGTTGCTCGAAATGCAGGAGAACAAACCTCGTTGGAATCCTCGCTTTGCTGACTTCATGGTCTCCATTGGGGTCACCGCCCGCGTCTGCAAGCCTTACACCCCACAGACGAAAGGCAAGGTCGAGCGCACCGTGAGTTATGTGAAGCAGAGCTTTTGGGCCGGGGTGACTTTCACCGATCTCGATGATCTCAATCGCCAGGCCCATCGCTGGTGTGAGCGCATCAATTCCCGCGTGCACCGCACGACTCATGCTCGCCCGGTCGATCGTTTGGAGGTGGAGAAGCTCCAGCCCTTGCCTCAAGCCTTTGCCTGGGAGCGCTTTGCCACCGAAGAACGCAAAGTCACCTGGGATGGCTATGTCTCCTACGATGGCGTGCTCTACGGGTTGCCAGGCACGCTGCATCTGGCCGGAACCACAGTGCAGGTTCGTGAACGCAAGGGTGTGCTCACGGTTTGGTCGCAGGGCCAAGAGGTGTTCGCCATCGAGAAGCGTCCTCGCTCACAAGAGAGTGTGCCGCATCCAGAGCAATGGACGGGTATTCCCTCAGCCTCGGCGATCCGACGAGCAGGAGCACCCTTAGGCCACCAACAGCAGGCACCACAGGTGCAAAGCCGGGCCCTGGCCGAGTATGACCAGTATTGTGGCGTGTCGGCCGGAGCGGAGGTGGGAGCATGAAGTCAATCACCGCGTACAAGCAACTGAACTTGACCCACCTGCAAACGGCGTTACCCCAGTTACTGGAAACGGCCCGGCGAGAACAATGGACGTATGAAACCATGGTGGAGCGAGCCTTGGGCGCAGAGCTGGATGGCCGCGAGCAAAAAGCCACAGCTCGCCGTCTCAAGGCTGCACGCATTCCCAGCAAAAAAACGGTGGAGGGTTTCGATTTTTCGTTCCAACCCTCGCTCTCCGAGCGGCGCATCCGGGAGTTGGCCGATCTGTCCTTTGTGCGGACCTGCACCAATGTGATCTTTCTCGGCCCTCCGGGAACGGGCAAGACGCATTTGAGCCTGGCTCTAGCCAATCGGGCACTGGCAGAGGGACACAGCGTCCTGTTTACGACGCTGGCGGAACTGGCTCAGTCCCTGGAGAGTGCCTCGCATCCTGGTCTCATGCGTCAGCGCCTGCGGCGCTACATTGCGCCCAGTTTGCTCATCATTGATGAGGTGGGCTACACCAGGCTCACCGCCGAACAGGCTCATCACTTCTTTGAGTTGGTGGCAGCCGCTATGAGCACGGCTCATTATCCTGACGTCCAATACAGCTTTACTGCTGGGAGCGTTACTGATACTGAGCTGTACTGGCGGGGGTTATGAGGTACTGGCGACGGCTTTGCTTGACCGGCTCCTGCATCATGCAGAGGTCATCGCCATCAATGGGAGCAGTTACCGCATGAAGGAGCGCCGAACAGAGAGCCGAACCCCCTCAACCTTGTCAGACACAGCACGACATGCCGCCGGCGATTTGCCCACCGGCGTGTAGTCAACCGGCGTTCACGATGTCGGCGTTGGGATCGCCTGGATTCCGGCGCGGTTTGGTCGGCGTTTTCATCGCTGACGTTCTCAACGTTTGTTTTTTACCGTTCGTTTGATTGGGGCGACCAATTCCAAATCGGCTCGTCATGACACCGGCCTTGACAAAGTGCCCTATCACTCCTTGTGGACACCCATAATGTGGGTTCAGGACGGCCTCGAAGACACGATTGATCTGGATCATGATTTCTTCCTCTCTCCTTGTGATGTTCTTCTTTTAGAGTATCAATCCCTCTGCTGCAAAACAAGCACATAAAGGCTATACCCATTATTAAGATTTTTTATGTTTGAAGGTCAGAGCTGCTCTGGACGAATAGCTTTTCACTATGTCACGTTTCGTTGCATTCAGGCAAAACGCCTTGTTGCTCAAAGATTGGTTCTTCTCAGTTTGTGTAAGAACCAATCTTTGAGCAACTTGTGCCTTAATGAAAGACGGTGAATTGAATCATGAGCCTGCACAAAGTACAATCGAGAAGCAAAGTTTGGCATAAGGTCTGCTGAGCAAGCATAGACACTACCCAAAAAGTTGCGCGACTGTACTCAAGCAATTGTCAGAAACCTACTTTGCAACCCGATTTGCAGCTTGACTATTATCATAGGCAGCCTGACTGCGTTCTTGAGGAGTAACACAGACGTGATCGTTCGCAAAAGCCTCGCGCCAGACATATCCTTGAATACAGGTATCTGACCCGTACGGGCCAGCATTACTGATCGTCTGGATCGATCTATTCTGTCCCTGGAGACTCTGCGCGTGTACGCTTCCCACACTGGCTAGCATAGACAGCGCGATAAACCCACATAGAGCAAAAATCGCGCTCACTCTCGTCAACTTCTTCATCAACATGTGTATCCCTTTATCTTCAAACAGACATTTTTTAAGACCAACGCTAGCCTGTAGCTGGGTTGGGGAAGCTCGCCCTTTTCTCAGCATTTTTGCAGGCAGGCTTTTTCTAAGACCATAGTCTCAATACTATGTAACATGAGCTAAATGATGAGAAAGGAATGGTGTTGGAAGGCATCAATCTAAAAGCTACTTGACACTTCTATAATTTTTGGCTCCCATGCCTCACGCGTGGTGGGAGATAACACTTTCTATCGATTGTTGAGATTTGGGACCTGGCTCACTCCTGTAGTGGCAGAGGATTTAGCGACGAGGACAACCTTCAAAAGAGCTAAATTTTTGTGTTGCTACATGGTTGCTATATAACAATGGTTGAGCTAAACAAGATATCAGGCAACCAAAATACTCGTCATCTTCCCACGGATGCGCATGTCGTAGGAAGATGAACAAAGGCATTGCTTAATGTGGAGTTTGTCTGTACACGAGGTCTGTCAACTTCCCTGCAGACGAGTCTTTCGCAGTGAGTGAGTTGAGCTAGCTCTGTGGAAAGGAAGTTTGGAGAAACACTGGCCATGCAGGGTTGCTCTCGGCTTCGATGTCGGGCCAGAGAGTCTGGCAGCGCCGAAGCAATTGAGCGGCCACCTCGGTCATTACTTCCAGCCCTTTGACTCCCCGCGTTGCTTCTTCCCATCGCGAGAGAGCGACCACCATCGCTTCACGCCTACTCCAGTTGTCGGCCCATGGCCTATTGTGTTTGATCAGGCGGAGAGACATCCATGAAAGCATCGCTATCGCTCGATAGGTACAGAGCATGGCCCACTCTGCTTGATAGATCTCATCGTCCTCCGCTGCTGGACAAGCGGGGAGCAGTGCTGTGCGCAGATGATTGCTCATCAGAGCAACACAGGCTTTGGGCAGTGGACAGAGGATATTCCATCCCGTCAGATCATAGAGGGCATGACGATACCCGCCATATTCAAAATCGAGCAGATAGATCGTGCTCCCACAGAGCTGATTATTGGTCGGTACCGGATCTCCATGTGTCAAGGCGAGAAACGCACCGGGATGGGCAAAGGTCTCAGCAATACGTTTGCATGCCTGCTCAAATCCTGCTGGAGGCCGATACGAAAGTTCACGGCACCAGTCCTCGACTTTGTGACAATCTTTGAGCCACCGTTCGGCTTCTTGAAAGCGCGATGAAACGCGCGCAAGAGAAAGGTCCCCACACAGGCGCTCAAACTGGAGCTCTTTTCCCATCGTGGTCGCGTGCAGTTTGCCCATCTGGCGAGCCAAAGTTCACAACATGCTGATTGCACGTGACGCATCATGCGAGCGCAAGAGCTGCTCAAAACTGTCCTCTTCCCCAAGATCTTCCATGACAAAGAGCCCATGCTCCCACGTGATGCGCAACGAGATGACAGCAAGGAGGCAAAAAAGAAACGAGAGCCTCTCAAGGAAAAAGAGATGAAGGAAGGGGAGATAGCGATGAAGAGATGGATGTCGATACCAGGTATTCGGGGAGCAGAAGGCATCTGGAAAGAACAAACAAGCGGTGAGAAATCGTTACGCAGCCGGAACCTTGCCACTATGGACATACTGAGCAAGAGCAGCAGGGAGCCCATAGATCGTGATCTCAAGTGAAGATGCGGTAGCAAGGCGAGCATTGCGAGCCATGCGCTCATCCCAACTGAGCCGCCAATGCGCCCGTTGAGAGCGGGTTTGCACATCTTGGCGGCTGACAGGCTGGTGCTCTTCTGATTGAGGAGAGCCAATGGTGACGGTTTGTGTGCGTAGCAGACGAATGAAACTCCGGCGAAGCTGACAGCGTGGCCAGTCTCCCCAAAGGACGGGATGAGGAGCAGGAGGCTCTGGAGGGGACGGAGCCGGAACGGATGGGGTGGAAGCGAGGGGCCAGAGCACAGCACTCACTTGTCGCGGCTTCCTCGTCGTGGCGGATTCTTGGCACTGTGCGCGAAGAGGACAGGGACGGCAATGTGTCATCCGAGCCCCGTAGACCACGCGCACGGTGCCGTTGCGTTCAGGTCTGCGCTCTTGCACCGTTAAAGGATGACCAGTCGGACAGCATAAGGTGCCATCAGATTGCAGAACAAAATCTGATCCGGCAAATCCTTTGGTAAAGGAGCGGCGGGCCCATCGGGGAGGCCCATACAAGGGAGCTTCACTGTCTTGTTCAGCAGTTTGTTTCTGAACTGGCTCGTTTGCTTGCTCAGCAGTCTGTTCCTGAGCCGGAGCACTGGCGAGAGCAGGAGCAAATTCGGTCCAACGTATGGAAGAAGGTGAGAGGCGCTGTCCAAGATCAAGACGAAGATTCCAGAGCCACTGATTGACAATCTGCCAAAACTCCTGACCACAAGCGGTGCGAGAACACCACCGATCCGAGTCTTGTTCGAGATCTTCATCCGAGAGCACCGTCTCAAATGCCCCCCGATGCAGGTAGAGATCAAGCACATCAGCACAGGTGAAGGCCGCCTGCGGGGCGGTCGTGAGAAAGAGTTCGTACACGGTTCCCGCACGCAGCATCCCAATGGACGGTTTGGCGGTGGAAGTGGTGGGGTGAGTCGCCACGATCAAACGAACAGAGGAGCCAGAGGGAAGGAGGGTCAGGTCGGGGCAATCGAAGAGGGCACGACTCGCGCCACTCTCGGGATGGTTGCTCTGGTGATCTGGCGGCAGTTTGAGGCGGGCGGCAACAGCAGGCACTCGAGCAAGCCGTAGTCTTTGCAGCGCACGATGAGCCCCATCCCAGACGAGAGGAACGTGCCCACAACAGCCAATGTGCCATACAAGCCATCAAGACGGACCAGGATGTGAGACAAGGGCATACAAAGCCAGCCTGCATAGCTGATGATAGCCTCACTGGCACGAGTGAGTTCGTTACGATAATCCCCATTGCCAGGGCCTCCGAAGGTACCTAGCCAGTGCTGGGAGTGAGCCTGCAGCACCATTGTTCGGGTTCGAGCCACCTCCCCGAACCAGCCTGGGATCGAGGGCACGGACTGCTCAGAGGTCTGGATAGTCACCGGCGAAGAGGCAATAACGGTCATGGTTCTTTCACCTTCTTCTCAGGAAAAGGATGAGGGAGGGGCGTCATACACCCATCCCGTGGACAGTTCCATGCTTCAACGAGCGTTTCCACGCGACGCCGTGCGCGAGCATTAGTGATTAGTGCGATGCGCTTGCCAGATTTGATTTCACTAAGGGTGCTTTGCCTGCAATGGTTTGGGGAATAGCATCGACCCGTTGCACCTGTATTCGTGGAGCCACCGCTTCCTGCGTAGCCAACGCGTTCTTCATCGAACTCTCTATCTGGCTGTCATCGAGCGCGCCGTGCCCATGTGCCAGGAGGATGTGCAATCCGTCGGTCTCCTGCACAACCTGCCACCCGCTTACCGGAAGCATATCCAGGAGGTTGTGGAAGATGAGCGGATGAATGCGTACCTCTCCACCGCCTGCTCTGGGGAAAGAGAGCACCTCCTGAATTCTGCCCTCGATGGCATCTATGAGCTTGAAAGGTCTCCCGCATGGGCACGGTTCGCTGGAAAAACGCACGCGGTCTTCTATCGTATAACGAATCAGCGGTTGCATGCGCTTGTAGAAAGGCGTGACCAGGAGCTTGTCGCCGAAGACTCCGGGGGGGACAGGCTGGTTGTCCTTGTCCACATTCTCGACCATCACCAGGTCTTCCATCACGTGCATTCCCCGGTGCTGGTCGCATTCGATGGCGATCCCGCCTGCCTCGGTAGCCGCATAGTTGTTGAAGACAGGCTTTCCCCACGCCTTCTCGATGCGCCGGCGTGTTTCTGCTGTCAGTACTTCGGAACCCACCATCACGGTCTGCGGGGCGATCTTGAGACGTCCGGCAAGTTGTTCATCAGCCAGGATACGTCCCATTGAAGCGTAGACAATCAGCAAGTCTGGCTGCCAGTCATTCAGACGCCTCACCATGCTGCCCAGGGGCTCAGTCGCGGCCAACAGCAACGTTGGCATAAGTAGATTCTGGGCGGATGTTCCTCCCTGTGCCGACATATGGAAAGTGGTCGTCGAGGCAATCTGCGCCAGTTTCCTTTTCTGGATGAAACTGAATGGTATCGGGGTGCGCGCGAAGGCGGAAGCCATCGTCGCCGCCCACTCGCCTCGGCTCCAGAGAACCACGGCAGGATGCCCGCTACTCCCAGACGTGGCGTTGATCACATAGCGCCCCAGAAAATAGTGGCTTCTTTCCTGGTCTTCCATATACTTCTTGACGTCTTCAAGATGCACGGCCCTGTCTGTGACGAGACTATCAAACTGATTCATCATATGTGCTTTGGTGAGCGCTGGCAGTTGGTCCAACGGGGCGTCATAGAGCCCGGTGTGGAATTGCTGGTAGAATGGCGAGTTCTCGTAGGCGTGCCTGCGCAAACTGTGTACCATGCGTTGTTGGTGTGCTTCCAGCAGCTTTCGGTTCCAGTGATCCTGTGATTTGAACTGCCTCTGTTTCATCACTACATCCAGCATGAACTTGATATCGACCATGATTCTTCCTTTCCTAAACATCTGTTGGCGGTTCCTCAATGAACGATTTTGAACGCTCCTTGTCTTTCCTTTTTGCCGATTATGATCGCTCCTTGCAGGCCATTCCCACATGACGACGGAGTTCCGCCTGGGTCAATCGCTATCCTGGTCTGCTCTGCTCTCTCCGGCGCGCGTCTCAGCTCTCGGACCCTCCCATGATTCCCGCCACAACAAAATCCGCAAGGTACTCCCGTGCATGCGCCAATGCGCTCGCGGAGGAAAGATCCGAGCCTGGAAGCAAGGTCTGGTACAGGGGAAGAGAGACAAGGTACGCCTGACAGATCTGCAAGAGCATCGTAAACTGAATCACCGGAAGGAAATCAGATCGCAGCAATCCGGCGCTTCGTGCCTTCCGAAAAAGCATCTCGAACTGGTCAGTATATTCGGGTGGAAAGCGTGCGGTGATCTGCGCGAAGATCCGCCAGCCCTCGGCCATTTCCCAGGTCAACATGCGCATGAAGCGTGGATGGTCGAGTAAGTAATCAAAGAGCGTTTGCACCATTGTTTTGAGGAAGTGCCTCCACTGGTGTGCCTGGGAGGCTGCGCTTTCGTCCTCCAGCAAAGGGGCAAAGACGCCCGCCAGGAGGGCATGGGCTTCCTGGTCAGCACGTTTGAGGACCTCGGCATAGAGGCCAAGCTTATCTCCATAGTAGCGAAAGAGCAGTTTTTTGTCATAGCCAGAAAGGTGCGCGATGCTATCGACCCGTGCACCATCGAAGCCGTGTTCGGCAAAGACGATTTCCGCCGCCTCCAGAATCGCCTCGCGGCTGCTCTCTCCTCGCCTCTTTCCTGATTCTGACATTGATTGTTTTCTCCTTGTATGTTGTCACTATCCAGTGACATCACCAACTGGTGACAGTATACAAGGAGAAAATCCATCTGTCAAGGGGGAATGAGGGCAAGAAGGAGGCTCTTTTTCTCAAAACTAACCAGTGAGAAAGAGAGCGGAAATGACCTTTCCATCTTCCAAATCTCTCACCATGCTATGACGATGATTCTCTCCTTCTCTTTATTGCTAGCTCGCTTATACATACCTCGTTGCGCATCACGTGGGATGCTCTGCATCTCCCCCGAAAAAATAGGGAGCAACAGGATGTTCATCAGCCAGCTGAGAAAGAAAGGCCAGGCTGGCCCAATCGGTCAAACCTCGGACAGGATCAAGAGAGTCCTTGAACCATTTCACGACAATGCTGGCGGGCAACGTTCCTGTTCCTTGAACCTGGCAACGGAGCACGTGATTGCGCCCTCGATCACTGATAAGCGTAGGCTGCTCAAGGTGAAAAGCTCCTTTCCAGATGCGTTGCAGGACGATCATGGCGCGAAGGGCGATCATCTCTCTCTCAATTTCTCTTGGCATCAAAGTATGCTCCTTTTCATCTGTTTTTCTTATCCTTCCATTCTATCAGCACTTCTCAAGTGAGACTCAGGTTAAATTCCATCGTCAGAACGATGGAATTTACAAGATGTTGTGAGGAGGAGTCGCGTCAGGAGCCACTTCGCTTAGATAACACTTGTAAGTGTTTATGATTGAAGGCCAGAGAGAGCTGCTTACATTTCGGGTCATTTACCACTAGTGAATTTCTATCGTATGTTTCTCTGACAAGAGAGACTACTTCAAAGAAAACCTAAGATTGTGCAGGAGATCTTGGGGCATAGTGAGATTAGTATGACGCTTAACACCTACTCGCATGTGTTGCCTACCATGCAGTAAGATGCGATGAACAAACTAACCAGGCTTCTTAATGACTAAGTTGAATTTTCTATTGTTGTGGGATATCTTTCGACAGAAGGAGGCTGATTTGGAGATACACGTACCAAAATATGATAGGAGCTTGAAGCTTGACTGGGAGGACCAGTTTACTATTCAAGCTAAGATAACAGGAGCATATTCTGTTGTGATCAAAGCAGATAAAGGGGGATTAATCTCACTTGCACGGCACTTACTAACTTTAGCTCAGGATAATGTACCCGCCGGATGCCACGTACATCTGGACGAATCTAACTCATTAGAAGAGGGTTCTTGCGAGATTATTCTTGAACGAGATTAATAGTAGTTGTTAATCTCATAGAGGAGCACTTGAGCTTAATATTCCGAGGACTCCTTTAAAATCCATGGAAAAGTAGCCATAAAATTTATTTGTAGCATTGGTTTAAGCACAGGAGGCGTGAGGATAGAGATTTTGTCAGTAAAAGAGATGCTGAATGTGTTAGTGCATGGAAGGAGACTTTGTTCAATTGGTTGCTTGAGGATTGTACCAGTGAATGTGTAAAAGCCGTCGTAAACATGTGTGCCATCATCATTTTTATATAAGACGCTCACCTCTCCTTCTTTCATAGGGTCAATCCCTAGACTGTTAAATGTGGCTAGTATCTCTGCTGGCAGGGAAGAACAAAGTTTAAAATAATTTTGACATCCCTGACAACGGCAACGGTTGATATATGGTCGATGCACATAAGCCTCTTTTGTGGACTCAACATCCACCTCAAGTATCCAATCTCCAAACTGTACTTGTGTGTAAGCCACGGCATTTCTCCGATAAACATTTTTTCTGTAAAATAAAAGTTAAACTTGTGAATACATTGCAAACAGTTTGGGATTGTAGGAATGTAGTTTCGATGTCAGTTTCGATGTCAACGCCCGACTAGTAGCCAACAAAAAACCGTGTTGCGTGGCCTCTGAGGCTCATGCACACGGTTTCCAAAAACGTAAAGGTGCCAAGAGACGGAATAGATGAGGTCTGTTCATGGCATCTCTTGTTATCCTGTTCCATGCTGGCATATCTATTCTAGTGTTAATACGTTAATTTAAAAAATTATGAAGAATGTCTGATTTTGGCGTCAGTTTTGGCGCTTGCGCCAAAATAATTTCTTTGTAATTTCAGCATAGAGCTATAATTTTTTGAGCTCTACTGGTTATTTCAGCAGCTTAAGAAGTGCGTATCTATCATAAACGTATTTGTTGACATTGCCGATAGGCGGTTATATGATGCCAGGAGTATACGGAGGGAGGCCGCACATGACATCACAGCCTATCACTGAGAATACGCTGTTTTATGGGGATAATCTTGATATTTTACGTCAGTATATTGCTGATAATAGTGTTGACCTGGTATATCTTGATCCGCCTTTTAACTCAAGCCGCAATTATAATGTGTTATTTAAGGATGAGAGCGGTAAAGATAGTGAATCACAAATCACAGCTTTTGAGGATACGTGGCATTGGAACCAGGCTGCAGAGCAGACTTATAACGACTTAGTTACTGACTCTGCGCCACATGTAAGTAAAATGATGGAAGCTTTGAGAGATTCTATTGGTACAAACCAAATGATGGCTTATCTGGTTATGATGGCATCCAGGCTCGTAGAATTACATCGCGTCCTTAAATCAACAGGTAGCCTTTATCTTCATTGTGATCCAACAGCAAGCCATTATTTAAAAATAATCCTCGATGTTATTTTTTCTCCACAGAATTTTAGAAATGAGATTATTTGGAAACGCCAGTCAGCGCATAGTGATGCAAAATATAAATTTGCGGATGTAGCAGATATTATCCTATTCTATGTAAAATCAAAAGAAGCTAAATTTAATCCACAGTATGGCCAGCATGATGCTACATATGTTGAAAAATTTTATCGTTTTGACGATAATGATGGGCGTGGTTTATATCGTCTTGATAATATAGCTAGTCCCAATCCCCGGCCAAATATGATGTATGAATGGTTGGGTTTCTCTTGGCCTCAAAAAGGATGGAGATATCAACGGGAGACAATGCAGCGATTGCATGATGAAGGACGGATTTATTATCCTCGGCATAAAGATGGTACATTTGACACCACAAAACGACCTGCAATTAAACGCTATCTACAGGAGCAGGAAGGTTCTATTATTACAAACGTTTGGATAGATATTCATCCACTACACAGCTCTGATGCAGAACGGCTTGGATATCCCACACAAAAGCCCTTATCACTACTTGAACGCATCATATCAGCTAGTAGTAAACCTGGGGATGTAGTTCTCGATCCATTTTGTGGTTGTGGTACTGCTATTGCAGCAGCACAGAAGCTAGATCGTAAATGGATCGGTGTCGATATCACTCATCTAAGCATTGCCCTTCAAAAATATCGTCTTGAAGCTATGTTTCCATCCATCAAGTTTAAAGTGAGAGGTGAGCCAACGGACCTGGGCGCAGCTCGTCAACTTGCACAGGAGGATCGTTATCAGTTCCAATGGTGGGCTCTATCCCTCGTTCGTGCTAAACCTCTTGGTGGTCAGGATGGAAGTAAAGAAGGTAAGAAAGGCAAAGATAAAGGGATTGATGGCGTGATAGCTTTTATTGACGATGTGACTGGCAAAGCTAAGCGCGTACTTGTCCAGGTGAAGTCTGGTCATGTGAAATCTGGTGATATTCGCGATCTACGGGGAACGATACAAAGAGAGCAGGCAGCTATTGGAGCATTCATAACTCTAGAAAGCCCTTCTCGCGACATGATCACGGAAAGTGTGAGCGCTGGTTTCTATCATTCAGTTGGCTGGGGACAGGATTATCCACGTATTCAAATACTTACTATTGACGACCTTCTACATGGCCGCGCTCAGCTGAAGATGCCGCCACAATTTGGCACATTTAAGCAGGCGTCACGAGTGCAGAGAAGCATAGCTGAGCAGCCTGAACTTTTCGGTTAAGAAGCATTATAGTCTGCTATTGTTGATGTGGGGATTATGTAAAAGCACCTGATAGCAGCCAGATGCTTTTACTTTAGCTTTTTGCAATAAGCCCTTTTTGATTGAGTGCCTGCTCCGTATGCTCGATGTCTAATGTTAATGCTGGTGTGGCAGATTTGATGGCTTTATAGACAATGTGGCTATGATCATATCGGTTAAATATGTCATCTAGCCTTTCTTTGAAAGAAACCTGTTTACCGTCTCCACTGGTGGTCATATCACAGTATGTTAGTGCGTCTGCAATAAGGGAGTGCTCACGAGGGATTCTTTCCAGTTCGGGTAAGAGACCTCTAAGTTCTGCTTCGAAGGTTGACTCTGAATGGTAGGCAACTAATGATGCTAGCCTATCCTGGTTGCAATTGTATAAATAGCAGGCTCCATCCAGGGGATGGAAGCCTGTCTTTTGGAGTGGTGGTGCGTAACCAATGTCATGCAGGTAAGCTGCAGCTATCAAGAGATTTCTATCTTCTTCATTGAAAATTGCGCCGACCCATTTTGCCCTCTCAACAACCCCCTGGACATGGAGCCAGCGATTGCCTAAGGATGCTAGCAATAATGTCGCTTGCTCTTCTGCCCATTTCTGAATCTCCATACTAAAGCCCTTCCCAAAGGCTAACGATCACTCGTGCCTCGATCCCTTTCAACTGTGCAACTTCGTCATTTCCATCCATGCTACTCACTTTTACATGCACCTGGTCAAGGCTAATTCCTAATCCATCGGCTATGTTGCGCTGCATTTCTGGTATGCGTTTTTTCATACGTGGTTGCTCGCCACATAAGATGGTTACATCGACATTGCTTACAAGTAAGTTTTTGGCCTCTATTAGCCGATGTCTGATGTCCGGAAGGTATTCAATTGATCTGACTCCTGTCTCTCCTTTGTCTGGAAACCAGTCATCAATATCACCGGTATTGGTAGCGCCTGCCAGAGCCATGACCAGGGCATGAGCAACTACGTCGCCATCGCTTCTTTTCGTATTCGGACCTTTGGAAAAGTTTTCAAATTCCACACCAGCCAATACCAGCTGGCGACCCTCAGCGAACGCATGGAAGTCTGATGCAAATGCAAGGCGTTGTTTTTTTGCCAATAGCATGGCCACCTCGTGAGCTAACTGGTTTTTTGTAGCTTCATCTATCGTATTCATCGACTGGCCTCCTCATCAATATCATATGAATAGGTATATTCATGCAGTGCCGCATTGGCAATAATGTGCGAATATTCAAACAGTGTTCCGTCCTTGGCCCATACCCAGCGATCCATATCTGTCACTGTCTGGGATCTGGGAATGTTAAGCAAATGAGCTTCCTCCGCAGTTGGAG
Source organism: Dictyobacter kobayashii (assembly GCF_003967555.1). GTDB lineage: Bacteria > Chloroflexota > Ktedonobacteria > Ktedonobacterales > Ktedonobacteraceae > Dictyobacter > Dictyobacter kobayashii. The sequence goes on along the minus strand of NZ_BIFS01000001.1, from coordinate 2,648,000 downwards.
GACGCATGTCTAATTTTTCGAACGCTTTGGCTGCAACGACTCCCGTCTGCTCTCGAAGCCATTTGAATAATGGTATGTAACCTTCATCTTTGCCCAGCAAATCACCTGCTAGAGATGCTAAGTAGTAGCTGTCTAGAATACGGTATGGCACCTTATCTACGATGTGGACCCTGTAGCGTCGAAGCAATTTGGTATCTGGCGTTGTTTGCAGTTTGTCAGCCAGGTCATCACCAGCTGGTATGATAGAAGATGGTTCAATGAAGCGTACAAGCGTTTGGCGGCCTTGCGCTTCCATAGCTCGTATAAATGAGCCTGCTCTCTTTAATTCCAATGCAGGCGCTTTCGAAGCTAGTGGCGAAGCTGGACCGATAGTAACTTTTGCGCTTGGAGTGCGTATAAAAATGCCACCTCTGGGTACAATGTCAATTGCATTTTCCGCCTGGAGCCTCAACAAAGCGCCTCTAATTGTTGCCCTACTCACATTTAATTCTTCAGTAAGTTCTCTCTCTGATGGGAGTCGTTGGCCAGCGGTGTATATTCCTCGCTCTATTCGGTTCAGCAGTTCTGATACCACCTCATCAATCTTTGTGTCTTTTTCCTTCGGCATCTCTTTATACGATCTCCTTTATTTGTCGTGGTAAGTACCACAGATTAATCACAGTTTAACACAATCACCATATTAAATCACCATTAATTTTAATTAACCCTATACTTTGGTCCGTACCAGTATTGACTTTTTGGTCCGTACCAGTGTATTATTGGATCGTACCAGTGAAATATCACTGGATGGTACTTAAACAAACGGAATAAGCGGGTACGTTCCGCTCCCCATATAGGCCGCTACCGAACGCACTAGGGACATGTTGAAGAGGCGACATAACTAATCTTGCATCAGCTAACCTTATCAATGGCTCTGAAGGCCCAAACGCAAGTCTAACCTTTTAACAGTGATAAGGGACAGGATAGAACGGATCGAGACGTTTAGGCCCTGTGTCCAGTGTGTGGATGAGATGAAGAGCGCCATATGTTGAGAAGCAGTGGTAGCGCTCACGGTAGCAGACGGCGGGGCCGTCTCACAAGCACAAGCAGGTGACAGGAAAGGAGGGTTTCACGATGTCATCTGCGTTGCTTGTCTCCCTTCTCTTGATAGTGACGGTCAATGGGTGCTTATTGAGCTCTCGTACTGAATAAGTAGCCACTGGCCTTGGCTGTCAAGGATCAGTAAGTTGGTAAAGGAGACCATGTGTCTATGATCACACCAGAGCAAGTGAAAGATGTGGAGCAATTGCGTAGTACTGTCCATGGGCTGATTAAAGGGACTTCTGATGAATACCTGCTGGCCACCTATAACGGTATTCTTCGCCGTCTTGACGAACGCATTCCCAAGATTAAGACCCGTGCTGAAGGCAAGTCGATGAAGTTAGAAAGTCGCGAAATTATCCGCCAACAGCGGGAAGCGATGCGACAAAAAAACGTTGCTCCTGCTGGCCGCCCTCAAACTTCCTCGCAAAAAACCGCGTAGTTTCCCCTCGGTTTTCGGTGGGGGTTTTCGTCGCCGCATGTTCGCCGTGAGGCCGCCGTAACCCCCGTTTTTGTGCTCAGAATAGCTGTACGCTTTGTGTACACCAATGAGCATTTAATTTTTTTCGTCACGTTTTCTTTTCAATTTCAGACGAAAGGAGATGCGATTTATGGCACGAAAAACGGGCGGATTTGTGGGATGGGTGGGAGCAAAAACGAGCGCCTGGCGAGAGCGACGGCAAAAGCCAGTCCCTATAACCGTCCAGGCATCAGTTCCTTCGGCTCCAGATTCCCCCGCTCCTCCTCGTTCTCTTCAAGAGCGTTTAGATGCCCGCTTTGAAGATATGATGAACGAAGTGGACGAGCTCAACAATGATGCTTACTCCCTGGAAGAACATGCGGAATACACGTTCCTCTCGGTTGTCCGCTTTGTACTCCCTTTTATCTTCTTTCTGGCGTTTGGGTATGAGGATGGCCTGTTTATGACCGGGTTTCGTGAGTTCAGCTTTGTCTCGTTTGTGTTGATCATGTATGTGATTGGCTACGGACTGGAAGGGCTACGCACGAGCCTTGTCTACTCAATGAGCTTTAGTCGTACCGAACAACGTCGCCGCGCCTTTAAGCAACAGATGATCTTCTGGATCATTATGAGCGTTGGCTGTGGTATCGCTCAGCTAGCATCTGCGCTGGTGATCCAGGCCTTAGGTAGCGATAAGGCGGTGGTTGGCAATGATGCGATTGCCCTGGGTGCGCAGGTGATCATGGGTAAGCTCCCCTGGATTGTCTACCTGGCTATTGGCGTTCGGGTGGCGTTGTGCGCAGTCGCTGACTGTGTCTGTAGTGGTTTCTTGCATAAGAAGCGCGAAACGATTGAGCAGAAGGTCGCCAAGATCACGACCCGCGCCTCAAACCTTGGGACGGTTGTCCAGGCGAACTTAAATGCCCAGTCTATGATTGACAATGCTCAACAGTTTCAGCAAATGATCGCCAGCCAGACGGCGGAACTCAAGGAACTGCGCAATCAGCAAAAGACCGTTTTCGATGTGGTCTTCAAGGCTGGAATGAACCAGGTGAATCGGATCACGGAAGTCACAAGTACGCCGGAATTGCCGCCACCAGATGAATAGAAAGGAGGTAGGTAAAGATGCCCAAGCGCCGCTATACTCGCTATACCTTTGAGGATACGCAGCGTGCCATTCAGCATCAACAATGGCAGGCGGGTGTACGCGTTATTGCCGGCACTGCGTCGGCGAATGGGCGGCGGATTCAGATCTACTCAGAGAAGCATAGGCGCAATCTCTGGGTAGTTCTGCTGGCCCGCTCTTCTCATTGGTATCGGTATTGTTTGAATACGTATGACTGCGGGATTGAAGCCATTGTTGCGGGTACCCATGATTCCTGCGTTAGTGTGCCTATTTTGGCCATGGATACCCTTGAATGGCACGAGCCCTACAAGACCCGCTTTGAACACTCGTTACCTCTCCCTAAAGGCCTCGATATACGCCAGCATCCTGATCGCTTTGAACTGTTTCGACGATCCCACTATGGACATTGCGTTCTGGTTGGGGCGTTAATTGTTGGCCGCCAGGAAGCGATCGATCGATTGATGACGTTTCCGCCACGAACACGCCGGGACATTGAAGGAGAAGTACGACGGCTCAGGCACCGGCGGCCTGGTCGTCCATTGCAATTGTGGGATACGATCCCGAAGGAGCATTGATCAAAGATGGTATATGTTTTTCCGCTCATTGTTATCGCGATTGTGGTTGGCTATCTTGTTGGAATTGGATACTATACACGTCGGCTACGCACACAGCCGAAACCCTATTCATTAGCCTGGTGTCAGCGCTATCTCAAAGATGTGATGCGGTTGCGTCAATCGATCTGGGTGGTTCTGGGCCTCTTAGCTGCGAATGCTGGGATATTCCTCATTCCCGCGCTGTTTCACTTTGGGGATGCCAGTGCTGCATCTCTGTTTGGCCTGGTCGATCTCCTCTGCACAATCCCCATGTGGTTTGCCTGGCGCTGGTCCACACGGTTAACCGTGTTGGCGGCACGCTTTGTTCGCCTCGATGAACAGGGACAACCTTACTAAAATCGTTATTGATGTGCTGTACAAAAAAGACTTCTTCATGCAGTCGCGTGCTGCAGAAAGGATGTGTCTCATGCCCTCTATTCTCATGCTTGGGCTCGTTGGTATTGTGATAATTCTGGGCGTTTTCATGACCATTGGCGATAAGAAAGATCCCATCAGTCGCCTGGCGGTGGTCATTGGAATTGTCCTTATTGTTATGATTGTGCTCAACTTTTCAACGTTCAATCATCTGGTGCTCAGCTGGATGGAAAAGTATCCCTTCTTCCGTACCCTGGTCGAGGCAAAATAAAGCGCGGTCCTCTACAACCTTCTCACAAGTTAGAGAAACCGCGTTTCGTGAGATCCTAAGCCCACCTGCTTATGTCTAGTATAGCATAGGCGGTGGGCTTTTTGTGGAAATGGAGGTCCACATGTCTTCTCGCTCTGCAACGCTTCTTTTGTTGCTCGTCGCGGCTGCCGTCGGCTATGTGCTGCTGGCTCCCGTTCATCCCACCCAGGCAGTCACCACTGCACCCATGCATGTCCAAACCACGGCAACGACTGATCGTATCCTTGGGCGTCCCAGTGTCTCAGCCGCCTTTATGGATCAGGTGTTAGCGCAAGCAGGCTCACCTGCCAAGGGCTTAGGTGACACGCTCTATCAGCTGGGCCAGGAAACGGGCATTGACCCGGTGTATGCCCTGGCCTTCTTCCATCATGAAAGTTCCTTCGGGTTGCGCGGCGTGGCGGCGCAGACGCACAGCCTGGGCAATATCCGCTGCACCGCCGGATGGACGTGCGACTCCAGCGGTGGCTATCGTTCCTATGGTACCTGGATATTAGGCGCGGAAGATTGGTTCAATCTGATCCAGCATGTCTATGTGGAACAGGGGCTGAATACGGTCGCCAAGATCATTCCCAAGTATGCACCGACGGCGGACAATAACGACGAGCAGGCCTATATCCAGGCTGTGTGTGATGATGTTGCTCGCTGGCGAGCAGGGCAGGTGTAGTCATGAAACAAACACTTCTCTCGACACAACGTTCTGGCCAGGTCTGTTTCATGTGCCATACGCTGCACGAACATGACCAGGCAGCCCTTTGTTCCTTTCATGCCCTGCTGTTTTCACTGCGTCTCTTCTGCTTTCTCGTACGAACACGACAAGTGGGGAGGTGGATACGATGATACCTCTGATGTATCTCTGGGCTGGATTATTCCTGGTGGTGATCCTGGCACAAAGCGTCTTGCTATGCTGGTATGGCTGGCCAGCGATCCGGCGCATGATGCACTGTCCCTGGTGCTGGCAATCCTGCCATCTGATGCAGCATTATCCTGCTCGCTGGTCTTCCACCATGTGTCCCCATCATGCGCAGCGCATTCGTGCTCAACGGGCTCTTCAACGTGCGCAGCGCCTGGTCCATTCCTAAGAGGTGTTGCGTATGATGTGGATACGCCGCACCCTGTACCCACCCAATTGGAGCGAGCTTTCCGGGGCGTGTAAAGTGGCGGCCGGATGGCGCTGTCAGCGCTGTCGTATTCGCCAGGGGGCTACCCGCACAAGTAAGCGTACCGGGCGGCCCTATCGCGTCTGGTTACATGCCGCTCATGTGCGCTTACATGACACCCGCAATCCTGCCCCTGATCTCCTGTGTCTCTGCCCTACGTGCCACGGCCGCTATGACTACCAGCTGCACCGCCGCGAAGGTCAGATCCGCTTGGAAATCCTGAAGCATCGAATGCGGCGGCGCTCTGGCCCGATGGCCAGGTCATTACATACTGGCTCCCTCTAATACATGAGAATGACTGACCCTCATCATTACGGTGAGGGTCAGTGTGTGAGGAAAACCACGATGATGCAAACATCTACGCTTGAAGGTTTCTGTCAAACCTGTCCTGATCCGCAGGAGGTGGCGGCCATGCTGGAGCCGCTGGGATTGTCCCTGCAATTTCAGTCAGCCGTCTCCATCTCGTATAGCGCACCGTATTTGCCTGCGCAATATCACTATCAAGGTGCACAGGGCACAGAGGTCATTTTTCTGGCAGGCAAAGATACTCCTGAAAATGGAACCCGCTTCCCGCCGCACCGTTCCCGCTGGTGGATCTACCGTGGTGCTAGCCACTATGCCTTCAACCTGGTCGCGCAAGAAATTGCTGCGCGCTGGGGTATTGACTGGCTTGATAACCAGGAGTCAGCGCAGCATTCCGTTGCCTAGTTCAACGAAAGGATGTCACCAAATGGACATCTGTCAGGGCTGTGCCCAACTTAAACCCTGTCTTCGTTTTCGGCGGTTTCTCAAAGGAACCGTCATTTTTGTGTACCTGTGTCATGCCTGTGTGTCCAAGAAAGGAGTTGCTCATGCGCAAACAGCGTGAAATCTTGCCCAGCGACTATCATGTGACGATCGCTGAGATCGAGCGGCGGTTCTATCCCCTGCACATATCGACAAGTGAGGACGGCCGACAGATTGAGCGTTTTTCACCATACTACTGGTCATTTGAAGACAGTTATAGCATCCCCTATGCACTTGGCCCTCGCCACACCACTGGTCTGGTCTCGTTTCCGACCTATGCCGATGCCGTCACGTTTTGTCATCGTGAGCGGGAAGAAGTGGATGTGCTTCTTGAGTGCCGGAAGAAGGCGGCCCGCTGTGAAGTTTATCCTGAACGCAATGCCTGGTATGGTCAGGAGATTGAACATCTGACCGGAAACGCTCCATTCCATTATTCGACCCTCTTTGAGGAACACGCAATGGTCACTGATACGTACGGAACCATATATAGCTTGGAGGCCCTGACGCTCGATGAAGCGATGTGCCAGTTGTATGAGCGTGTGTGCGCAGAGAGGCCCTCTCCATCCACCCAAGAGCAGGTAACGGTTTAAAAGGAGTATGCATGAGCAATCGTGACTATAACCCAGCGCCGAAGAAACGTTCATCAACCCGCTGGCTGACGGTGTTCTTGGATCTCTGGTTTCTCTTTGGTTTCGTGCTCGGCCACCAGCTGCACAGCTATGAAGCGTTTCTGGTGGTCTGTGTCTCTGGAGCTATTCTGACAATTATGCACCTGTTGTTTGTGCTGAAATAAGACGCATGTTCTGTCCTTGGAGGCATTCTATGGGAATTATTCACTTTGGTCGAGGGCCACAGACACAAAAGTTGAGCCAGGAACAGTGTGAAGCAGAAATCACACGCCTTGCGGAAAAAGCAAAGCATAACAATATTCCGTTTGCACAACGAGGGAGCAAGGTTCATCTTGGCAATGAGCAGTCTTCTCGTCACATAGAAATTGACACGTCGTACTACGAGGGCGCGGAAGATGCTATCGCTGATTGGATGGATAGGCGCGGGAGTCAGGCGAGCAATTACATTCGCAATGGGCAGCCTCGTGATGCTGGTTTGGTGTATTGTGATGCCTGCGAAGGCTATTATTATCCACATGAGCATTAAGAAAGATCATCAGCCCTTGTAGCCGTTGCTATGAGGGCTTTTTTGGTGAGAAGAGAGGTGACCACCTGTGAAAGAGTACGAAGATCCACACAAACACCTGGCTCGTCACATGGACGCCGCTGCAAAAAAGTATGCAGAGGGCCTCATCCAAGCTGGTATTGACGAGCCTAGCCCACTATTGACGCGCGCAATGGCAGAGCGGGCGCTACAGGATGCACAAAAAGACTATGAGCGAGAAAGCCTGGCTGTTCTCAACCATAACATTGAGGAGATCATGAAAGAGGCGAGCCGTCTCCACCGTCAGGCCAGAAGAAAGGATGCTCCTGTGTTTCTCGGGATTTTCTCTTTCATTGCTTTTGTCTTTAGCATCATGGCCTGCATGTCATTTCTCAACCACAATGTTGTACTTGGTTGCAGCTATTGCCTGGGAGTGGCTGTCTTCAGTTTGCTGATTATCGGCGTCGGTATCGATCTGCTACGCAAGGATCGGTAGGGATGTTTTATACGGAGTTTGACCAATAATTCGAAAGAAAAGTGAGGTACATACAATATGACGATAGTGTTCATTCCCCAACCCTTGATAAAGTTGCTCGATCAAGAACGAGCACTGGGACCGGTTCGCCGAATGGAAGATCTTCAAGCGCGCCTGCAGCGACGGGCCATGATTGCTCAACACCTTCAGCAATTGGAAGAAGAGTTACAACGTGTGCGGAAACAGAGTCGTACCCTTCCAGCACTGCCGCCGCTAAAAATCATCCAGTGGGCGCACGCTGTTCGCAGCATGACGAACCTGGTGTTCCTTGAGGTGGATACCACCGGGTTATACGAGGATGCAGAAATTATCCGCCTGATGGTGATGAACATTCATGGTGCGTCCCTTCTTGATTGCCTGGTGACCCCATCGCGGCCATTGTCTCGTTCAATTGAGAACATTACCGGACTGACGAATGCTGAGATTGAGGCTGCAGGCGTTCCCATCGTGGATGCATTCGCGCAATTGCGGCACGTTCTCCATGGTGCCTATGTGCTCTCCTACAATCTCGATTTCGATGAAGGAAAGCTCAGAGAGGCGGCCCAGCGTCATCAGTTTGATGCGATCACTATCATCGGAGACGATTTGATGACGCGAGCGATGAACTACCTGCAGCTCTCCTCCTATCCCAAGCTGGAACATCTGTGTCAGCAGATTGGTCAGCCCCTGCCACTACTCCCACATCAGACGGCGTTAGATCGGGCTCATGGACAGATCGCCATCCTGAATGCAATGGCTGATGTGGCCCTCACTGTACCGGGGACCACCATTCCACAGAACACAGACCCCGATGAAGAAGAAGGCGATGAACACCCGTTTTAATCCTGTTTGATACGATATACACGCTCCTGGGCACGTATCCTGGGAGCGTTTTTGTGTGACACAGACACAAGGAGACATGCTATGAGGCTGTTTCTAATCCTCTTCCTGATGCGGATCTGGTACAGGTTTCTCCTGATGCTTTATATGTTGATGTTCCGGCTGAGAACGCTGCTATGCACCTGGCGACTATGGAGACATGCTATGAGATTGTTTCTACTCCTCTTTCTGATGCGGATCTGGATCAGGATTTTAATCCTGTTGGATACTCTGCTATTCTGGGTGACAACACCACTCCGAACCTGGCGACGCAGACAGTTTCGACGCGATTGGGGCAAATTGGATCGTGCCCTGGAACTGAGTTTTGAGGCACTTCAGTCAGATCCCTCAGCGGAGATCAATGATGAATATTGTTGGATGCATCAGCCAGGTGGCTGGACCTGCCCCATCTGTCGCCAGGCTCAGGAACAGGAAACACAGATATGAGTCAAGACATTACCGTGACGGATATGTTTTGTGGTGCTGGTGGCTCAACCACGGGGGCAAAGCTGGCCGGTGCAGATGTGCGACTGGCTATTAACCACTGGCGCCGGGCTATCGAAACCCATAATACCAACTATCCTGAAACGTTGCATGCGTTAACGGATCTGCACATGGCCAACCCCAGGCGATTCCCTTCCACAACCATTCTTGTTGCTTCACCAGAGTGCACCGCCCACACCCTGGCGAAAGGGCAGAAACGGGTTGATCAACAGCAGCTGGGGCTGTGGGAACCTGAAGAGCCGGACCCAAAGGCAGAGGCAGAGGAGCGCTCGCGGTGTACGATGTGGACGCCACTAGATTGGGCTGAATACCATGGCTATCAAGCCATTATCTTAGAGAATGTGGTTGATGTCCATTTGTGGCGACCATTTCAATCCTGGCTCCAGGCCTGGAAAAGTTTGGATTATGACGTTGAGATGATCTATCTCAACTCTATGTTTACGCATCCAACACCACAAAGTCGTGACCGTATGTACTTTGTGGCCTGGAAGCGAAAGAATCGCCGCCCTCATCTTGCTATCACCCCACGGGCACATTGCCCATCGTGTGGACGAGATATCGACGCAGTACAGGTCTGGAAACGGCCCAACCGTCGCTATGGCAAGTATCGCCAGCAATACGTCTATCGGTGCCCGTTGTGTGCTCGTGATGTCACGCCATACTATTATGCAGCAGCCAATGCTATTGACTGGTCTCTGCCTACTCCTCGCATAGGGGACCGGAAGAAGCCATTGCGGGAAAAGACTGTTCAACGTATTGCGGACGGCTTACAGAAGTTTACGCACACGTCGCGGCTGTCGGGTGCCGTTTCCCCCTTCCTGGTCAATCTCAATCATCCTTCTGTGCGACCAATTGTATTGACTGAGCAACCATGTGCAACTCAGACAGGGTATGACGCAACGGGACTGGTCAGCCCACCATTTCTCTTAGACCATCTTGGAGAATATCGCCCACGGAGCATAGACGGCCCTTGTTCAACGATTTGTGCATCTGGCAATCATCATAGTTTGGTGGTTCCACCCGAACGCTCTCACTGGCTTATGACCTATTATCGTCATGGCCAACTTGCACCTATTGAGGGCGCTGTACCAACAGTGACGACGTTGGCGCGGCATGCTTTGGTTACCTATGAAGAGCACAAGAAAGCAATAGCGGTTGAGGATTGTGGCTTTCGCATGCTTACCCCAAAGGAAATCCAGGCTGCCATGGCCTTTCCTGAAGAATACGTCATTACGGGGACACGGCGTGAGCAGGTCAAACAATTAGGGAATGCGGTAACTCCTCCAGTGATGAAAGTTCTTATGGAGCGCGTTATTGCATCGCTAGCTTAAAAAAGGACCCTGGTAGCAATGGCTATGAGGGTCCTTTGCTTGAGGTTGAGATGAGTACGACTATAGTATCTGACTATGAAGTGTGCCACATCAATCAGACGGATACCCATGATTCTGCAAAACATGTGAACGCACCCTATGCCGTATCTCTTTCTGGGGCCTGGCCAGTGCTGTAGCAGCTGAGCGAGTGATCCAGCGTTATGGACGAGAACTGGTGTTACTTTGGTTCGCCGATACGCTCTATGAAGATGAAGACCTCTATCGCTTTCTGCATGACTGCATGCAGCGCTGGCGAGGGATATTGTATTGGTATACCGATGGTCGAACGCCGCTAGAAGTCGCGGCCCAGAAGAAGCTCATTCCGTGTAACCTGGCGGCTCCCTGTAGTTACGAACTCAAGGTGAAACCGTTCCGCCAGTTTATCCAGGCGATGCCGGGACTTCCAGTGGTGTACATCGGGCTCGATCGCTGGGAAAAGCGCCGGCTGGCCAGCGTCAAACAATCCTATGCCCAGGCAATCCCAGCAGCAGTGGTTGACTATCCCTTATTATGGGAGCCCTATGAAGTGCGGCCATTGGTTGATGTGTGTCGCCAGGACTGGGGAATTGAGCCACCGCGCTTATATGCGCTGGGTTTCTCTCACAACAATTGTGGCGGCCGTTGTGTGCGCCAGGGCATTCGTGAATGGGTGCGTCTAGGAACGCACTTTCCAGAACGATACCAGGCGTGTGAGGAATGGGAGCAAGCACAACGTGCCCAGGGCGGTGCCCGCGCAAACCGGAGCTTCTGCGCAATTCAACGCCAGAAGCAAAAGTTTCCTCTGACTTTGGTTGATATTCGAGCACAGTACTTTCATGATCATGAAACATTGTTTTAAGCCCTTACTACATTCAAGGTAAGGGCTTTTCTTATGGGAGAAAAAGAGCCATGAACAACGACGAGCAGCATGGTGATAGCTTGAAACAACGGCATGACCAATTGGTTCAGAACATGACGAATCAAGAAGTATCCAATCTCTATGGTGAGGAATCCGTCAAGTTAAAAATCTTCTGCCAACTTAATCTGCGCGGTCTGAAGAGGCCAACCAACCTGAGCCATCCGAATACGCTTATGATGCATCTCTGCAAGAGGGAGCTTGAGCGTCGAGGCTTGCCCATTCCAAAGATAGATCCCTTTGAAGGCCAAAGCGAGATGCCCCAGGAATTGAAGACGGTGAGCGAGATCAATCACACCTTGAATGAGGTTCCTCCTAAAGCAGTGTATTGCGCTGTTGCATCGTCTTATAAGCGTCCATTTGTTTATCAGGTGTATCGAGCCCGTACTCGTGAGGGTGTCCTTGAGGTGCAAACGATCAATCGGTGGGAAGTTCCTCTGATGGTGTATGCCCTTCCTGGTGGCCTTTTTGCTCTTCTGGAAGAAGCAGACAAGGAAGAATAAGACAAAGTACAAAGCAATCATCAGCCCTCTTCGCGCGAACAAGAGGGCTATTTCTTTCCTTCAGTTATGCCAATTCGCCCTGAGTTGGCAGAATTGAGTGAAAGGAACACTTTTGATAACAACACAACGTGTCCGCTCACCCGTTTCATGGATGGGCGGGAAGCATGCCATGGCTCCCTTTATTGTCGATGCCTTTCCACCGAAAGAAGTCTATGATCTCTATTGTGAACCATTTATGGGTGGATGTCATGTGATTGCTCAGAAGCCGCTCTGGAAACACTATGAAGTGATCAATGATCTCAATGGTGACCTGGTCAACTTCTGGCTCCAGTTGCGTGATCATCCTGAAGATATTGCTGCCAGGCTAGAAACATTGCCGTATAGCCGGCAGCTACATTATGACTATCACGCTTGTCTGTTCGATGGAACCATTCTTGATCCGCAAGAACGTGCAGTGCGCTGGTATTATGTTCTGCAAAGTAGCTTTGGTTCTCATCTCAGGTCAACGTCTTCAACGGGCTGGAAAAATGCAGCTCGATCTCTTGGATCTGGCCAGCCTCATTCATTCCAGCGCTTCAACTTTTTCCCTCATTGCCCAGCGATTGCGCTGCGTTGAGATTGACAATCGAGACTTTGAAACGGTCATACGCCAACATCAAAAGCCTCGGACGCTGTTCTACGTCGATCCGCCGTACCTGGGAGTCGAAGACTACTACAAACGCATTGATGGGACATTTACCTTTGCTGATCATGAACGCTTAGCTGCAGTGTTGAATGCCACGCCGTCGTTTGTCATGCTTTCGTACTATGAACATCCCCAGCTGGAGATCTGGTATCCACCTGAGAAGTGGCGGCGTGTTCGCTGGGAAACGGTCAAACATTCTCAACGAACCAAAGGCACACGTGATCGTGTAACTGAATTGCTCTTATGCAATTATCCGCCCATGGTCTCCTCTCTTCAGCTTTGGCAATGAAACGAGAATCTTCGGCTAATCGCGACAGTGCGTGGAAAGATGGAAAAATTTCACGGAAAGGATTTGACATGTTCAATGGACATTGGGCGCGCAAGCGCAGTCAGGAACGAGAGCATCAACGGGTAGAGCACTGTAATTTGATCTATACCGTACCAGTAACATGCTCAGGTCGTAACACATATGCATTTATCAATGGTGAACGCCACAAAGTATATCCAACGGGTAACGACAAGGAACCCTGGACGACAAATATCAGTTTGATGATGTGAAAAAGGAGCATCCCTATGCGTTATTCCAGCCGTGAATTGCTGTTCTTTGCCATTGTATGGTTTTTTCTGGGGGCCATGTGTTGCTGGTTGGTGCTCGCATTTTTGTTTCATCTTTCCTTCTCATAGCAGTAACGTGGGTTTGCTCTTATGGCTTGTGCTGTAAGAGCTTTTTTTATGGAAGGAGTGGGTATGGCAACCCTGATCGCGGTCTACAACTCGCAGGGGTGTGTGGGGCGGTGCGATGCTCGCTGTTATGATGCGATCCATCCCATCTGTACCTGCATCTGTGGCGGTCGCAACCATGGTGCAGGGTTAGAAAAAAGTATTGATCAGACCCGACATATGGCGGAGCAGTGGATCTCTTCGTATGCGACACAACACCAGCTGAGCGACTTCTCTACAGAGATCCATACCGAATGCCAGCAACAAACCTTATGGAGTGTGATATGAGTAGTGCGCAATCTGAAGATACCGAATTGTTTGCCAAAGCGGCCAGGATGTTGCAGGCGGATGGATTGCCTGGTGTGCTCATCTCAAATCGGCCCTGGCGTGAATTAGCCATTGAGGCTGTAACCCATCTGCAAACGACGAAGGTCCCTATCTATGTCCGGCATGGCCAGCTGGTGCGTATCCAGCGCAAAGAGGATGGTACCCCGTTCATTGATGCGCTGACTGATGCCACACTCAAAGGCATACTGGGCCGTTCCATGAACTTTGTGAAGCTCATGGCCAGGGGACCGGTGCATGTGGCCCCGCCGGACAATGTCGTCAAGGACATTTTAACGATGGGAGAGTGGCTTTTTCCACCGCTGGATAGCATCATTGAGTTTCCCATTTTTCGCCCAGACGGCACACTGATTGAAATACCTGGCTATGATGCGGTGACGCGATCTGTGTATGTGCCGCTTCCATCGCTGAAGATCCCCCCTATTCCTGAGCAGCCCACCGATGAGGACATTATGAATGCGCAGGTATTACTTGATGAAGCCATCGGTGAGTTTCCCTATGAAAATGAGGCCAGCCATGCCAATGCGATTGGGTTGATGCTGACTCCGCTCATTCGGCAGTCGATCAATGGGCATGTGCCCCTGGCCTTAATCGATGCCACACGACCAGGCACCGGCAAAAGCCTGTTGGCTGAGACGGTGGCATTCATCGCCACTGGCCGCAAAGCAGAGATGATGACCGCGCCCTATGATGACGATGAATGGCGCAAGCGCATTGCCTCGACCCTTTCTGAAGGCGCAACCATCATTATCATCGATAACATTAAAGCCAAAATCCAGGCAGCGAGCTTAGACACAGCATTGACTTCCTCGACGGTGAAGGAGCGTATCCTTGGCCAGAGTAAAAACGGCGTCTATGCCCAGCGCGCTACCTGGATGGCAACGGGGAACAATATTCAGATTGGTGGCGATCTACCGCGTCGCTCCTACTGGATACGGATGGATGCCCGAACGGATAAGCCCTGGACCCGGGGTGGTTTCAAACACAATCTGCATGAATGGGTTCCTGAACACCGGGGCCAATTAATTGCAGCATTGCTGACTCTGGCTCGTGCCTGGTTTGCCGCGGGTTGTCCAAAGGCTACCGTTCCCCAGATGGGAAGCTTTCAGCAGTGGGCGGATACCATCGGCGGTATCCTCTCCCATTGTTGGATCGAGGGCTTCTTAAGCAATCTCAATGAACTCTATGAGCAGGGTGATGATGATGCTCAACAGTGGGCGGTCTTCCTGCGTGTGTGGCATGATTTTTATCAGAATACGCCCGTCCTGGTATCCACCCTGGCCAAGGATATCAAAACAGGGTCCTTTGATGATGGTGATACGGGGCTTGGGGTTGCTGGCCTCTATAATGCACTGCCTGATGAGGTCTCGGATACCAAGAAAGGAGACTTTAAACGCAAGCTGGGAAAAGCCTTATCAGCTCGTATTGGTACCCAGTTTGATGAAAGTGGCTTGCATCTGATCAAAGCGGGTTCAGATAAACGTAGTGGGGCGGTTTTCTGGTCCGTTGCAGGTTTGCAGGTTTCGCAGGATGCTATTCCCCAAAAGGAGGAAATTTCTTATATACCTACCCCTTTAGAAGGCCTGGGGGGCGGCTTGAGTGGGGATATTCCGCTCGAAAATAAACTTGACCCTGAGGAAAACAAACCTGCGAAACCTGCAAACCTGCAAGATGTACAAGGGCTTGCCGTTGATGAAGTAGGCCACCCGCTGCAGCACTTCCAGATTGTGATGACACCACAGGGTGAAGGGTTTATCACGGTGAACCTGCCACGCTGCGTCAATGTACTCCTTTATCTCTCGCAAGAAGAAGTATCCTTCCGAACAGAGGGGGAGATTGCCCAGATCCAACCGCTGCACCAAGCAGCTGGTCCCGATGAGTGGCCCTATACGATCGCTTCCCTGACTGATGAACATATTCTTCGCCTGGGGTACCCATCGCGTGCAGCCCTGGGGTATCCACCGCCATCGCCGCCACTTGATGATCTCCAATGAGGTGGTTCTATGCCAATGGATATGAAACGTTATCCAGCGAACTGGAAAAAAGTCTCTCGCACCATTCGCCGGATCGCTGGCTGGCCCTGTGAGTGGTGCGGTATCCCGAATGGCGTGCCACTGCCCAGTGGTCGCCCTGGAAACGTTGTGTTGACAGTTGCGCATCTGGGAGCGCCATATGCGGATGGACGACCAGGCGACAAACATGATAAACATGATGTTCGGCGTGAAAATCTTCGTGCTCTCTGCCAGGCGTGCCACTTGCGCTATGACCTGACTGATCACATCGCTCATGCAAAAGCGACCCGCGCTCAGAAGAAGCAAGAAGAAGCGCTATCCTCTGGGCAATTGACCCTTTTCTAACCACTATAGATCCACAAAAAAGACCACAATTCGTGTGAAGCCGCCTGTGGAGCGGTTCGCAGGTTTGCAGGTTTCCCGCAGGTTTGAAAAAGGGCAAACCTGCATCGTGAAGCCGCCTGTGGAGCGGTTCGCAGGTTTCGCAGGTTTGTTTTCCACCGGAGCGACAAAAAAAATTATAGGAGTAAAGAGTCTATGCAGCAAGTTCAAAAACCCCCTATACAGCCTATGCTCATGAATGTTACTCAGGTTGCCCAGGCGTTGGGAGTTAGCCGTGGCACAGTCTACCAACTCATTCTCACGGCTAACCTTCCTGTTGTTCTGTTTGGCCGTAAGAGAATGATCCGGCCGGATGCTCTACAAGCCTGGCTCCAGGCGCGTGAACAACAATTATAAATTTTGACGTGATCGCTAGCCGCGCTGATTTCCAGCGCGGCTTTTTCTATTGAAAGGACAAACGCAATGGTTGAGAAGAAAAGCGGAGGACATCGAGGGCATGGTGAAGGATCTATATCTCTACGCAAGGATGGCAGATATGAGATTCGCGTCACTCTTGAAGATGGCACGCGGAAAAGGGTTTATGCAAAAAACAAAAAGGAGGCTAATGAAAAGTTAAGACAGCTGCAGCAGGAACTACATCAAGGAACCATTATCAATGGCCCTCAACAAACTTTGGAACAATACTTAAAGGAATGGTTGGAGACCCATAAGCAAACTATTCGGCCTCGAAGCTGGGAACGTTATGAAGCTATAGTGCGCCTGCACCTTGTTCCCACATTGGGTAAGTTGCCTTTACAGAAAATTACCCCTCAGCACCTGGACCGACTCTATCGGCAAAAGTTAGAAAGCGGATTGAAACCCAAATCGGTTGCTGCTATCCATGGCATGTTGCACACAGCGCTGGACAAAGCAGTACGGTTAGGGCTGGTCTCAAGGAACGTCTGCAAGATGGTGTCTCCTCCACGAGTGGTACGTAAGGAAATCACGCCGCTATCAGCAGAGCAGGCGCGCAAGTTATTGGAGGCGGCCAAAGGGCATCCACAAGAAGTGCTCTTTATCCTGGCCCTCTCAACGGGAATGAGGCGGGGTGAACTACTGGGGTTAAAGTGGAAAAATGTGGATCTGGTTTCAGGGGTATTAAGGATACGCCAGGCGCTCGTACGCATGCCCACTGGCCAGGGCTATCAACTGGCAGAAACGAAAACAGCGAAGAGTCGCCGTAGTCTGGTGTTGACAGCTCCGGCTGTTGAAGCACTCAAGAAGCACAAAGCCGTACAGCAGCAATGGAAAGAAGCAGCTGGTCCCTTCTGGCATGACAATGACTTCGTTTTCTGCAAAGCCATGGGCGAGCATCTAGATCCTGGCTATGATGTCCTGGTGCAACTGAAAATGCTTTTAAAGAAGGCCGGACTACCCGAGATCCGTTTTCATGATTTACGCCATAGCACCGCCACTCTACTATTAGAGCAGGGCACTAATCCCAAAATCGTGCAAGAGATATTAGGGCATAGCCAGATCAGTATGACGATGGATATCTATTCGCACGTTCTGCCCACTATGCAGATGGATGCTATGAGCAAATTAGGGGATCTCCTAGAAGAGGCCGATGAGGAGGAAGAAGAGGAATAAAACAAAGAAAAATTTCGTTTTGGCGTCAGTTTTGGCGCTAAAAGCCAAAAAGGGCCAAAAGCGAACCCGCGCCCATCAGCCTGTGAAGCCGATGGGCGCGGGTGCCAAAAATGAAAGGGTGCCAAGAGACGGAATCGAACCGACGACACTAGCATTTTCAGTGCTATGCTCTACCAACTGAGCTATCTTGGCGCGTGGCAATAATATAGCATGATCTCCTGCTTTCGTCAACCCCTTTCAGATCACTTTTTTGGTGATGTCCATAATTTTTGTTGCGAGTCTGTCTCCCAATGCCTTCTTGCCATAATCCACATTAGGCTTTATTTGTGTCTTACAAATATTCTATATAAATATACGCTAAGTACTTTTTATATATAGATCATGAATTCAATTTCTGTGACTTTTTGGGGAGTGTTTCTCAATTTGTTTCATTATTTTTATTACTTTTGTCCTACATATCATGGTGTATCATAGCGTTTCATTCATAGATGCGTTAATATCAATGCAACCAGTCAATACTTCCTGGTTACCACGATTGTGATTGGGAAGCCGTAGCTAAAGGAGACTCATTTTATGTCGAAAACGCCTAGCATCTCGCAGTTTATCTCTCAACATCGAGTCGTTTGCATTGCCGCAGGACAGGTTGTCGTGATGGCTGCTTTTGCTCTTATGTTGCTTGGCAATATTTTCTTTACTGATGTGCGCGGAGCTTTTGCTGCTTCTACGTGTGCCAGTGGAGACAAAACATATAGTGTTCAGTTGGGTGATACTTTGGGAGCTATCGCTCAGAGTAATCAAACGACCTGGCAAACATTGGCCTCTTACAATAAATTGACAGATGCAAATACTATTTTTGTCAATCAGACCATTTGTATTCCAACTAAAAGTGCTGCAAAACCTACCACTAAGCCTGTAGCTCCAGCTAAGACTGCTCCAGTCGTTGTTAAGACTGCTCCAGTGGTCGCTAAGGCTGTTTCCAAGGCTGTCCATGGCACTGCTAACATTTTCCCTGCTGGCCAGTGCACATGGTGGGCAGATAATCGTTATCACCAGTTGACTGGTATTTATGTTCCCTGGATGACCAACTCAAATGCAAATATGTGGGTTACACGAGCCCATCAGTACCACTGGAATGTTTCTACCACTCCTCACGTGGGTGATATTATGCAGTTAAACGGTGGAGTGCAAGGTGCTGGTTCAGTTGGTCACGTAGGGGTTGTGGAAAGCATCCAGGCCAATGGACGCTTTACTGTCAGTCAGATGAACTGGGGTGGCCTCGGTGTCGTTTCTCGAACTCAGTTTTCTGTTGGCCCTGGCGTATTCTTTATCAACGCTAAATAAGTTCTTTTAAGCTAAAAGAGGTTGGACATCTTGTCCAGCCTCTTTTTTTGTCCTTTGCTCTCCTGCATTAATTTATTATAAAAATATTCTTTGTTTAACTTAACTTTGTCTCGCCCTTTTTCCTATGTTCCAGCATATTTCATGACGATTCGTTGTAGATGCCCTAATATATTCATAGATATGTATTTATTGAAGTGGCAGGTAATTGGACCTGCGTTGTTTTTAGGAGAAGAGGAGTAGTCTATTTGTTCTCTACTGAGAAATATCAACGTATTCGTACATACTTTAATCAGCATCGTGTGATAAGTATCATAGCCGGCCATCTGGCCGTGTTGACTGTGTTAGGGATGGTCTGGTTGAGCACTGCTTTTGCGCCGACTTTATTTGGTGCTCTCGCCCAGCCCCCCTGTGCTAAAGGTGATCAGACTTATGTGGTTCGCGGTGGTGACACATTGAGAACGATTGCGGCCAGTCACGCTACGACGTGGCAGACCCTGACGTCTTATAATCATCTGGCTAACCCTGATAAGATTTTTGTGAATCAGCAGCTTTGCATTCAGCATCAGGGCAATACTGGCGTGGCCCAGGGAATACCTGACGGCAATCAGCCTATGAATACTGCTGGGTTGCAGGCTGTTCATGGTCGTACCAATCCGTTTGCTTATGGTCAATGTACCTGGTGGGCCAGCCAGCGCTACTTTCAGCTACATGGTTTTTTTGTTCCCTGGACCTCTAATTCGAATGCGTGGCAATGGCAGGATCGGGCTCAGGAGTTCCATTGGCATGTTTCGGATCAGCCATCAGTTGGAGCCATTGTGGATCTACAGCCATGGGTGCAGGGGGCTCAGGGATTTGGTCATGTTGGGGTGGTTGAGATGGTGCTGGATAATGGTCATGTGCTGGCCAGTAATATGAACTGGGGTCCCAATTATTCACAGGTCACCAATGTGAATTTTCATACTGGTCCCGGGGTTACCTTTATCTCTGCTTGAGTTGTGCCGATAGCGGTAGGTAGACACCTGTAATCAGGTGGTGCCCGTGCGGTGGTAGCGCCCACACGCACGGGCCATTTTATGCTTCTATCCGGGCAAGTAGGGGGCGTTTCACATGAAACATGGTTCGGCTTATCTCTTTCATTGGTCAGGTGATTTCACCCATCCCGATGAGTAGTAGCATATTCGTTTTGTTCATTTCTGGCTGGTGCTACACTAAAGATAGAGATGCTCCTTGTTTCTCTTCTAGTAGGGAAAACGGCTTTGCGAGGATAATAAAGATAGTGGATCCATCATGGAGCATCTTCTCCTTTGTGTGGATCTTCTGGTGTAGTTGTTTTTTTCCTCTTTTTTTGTGTGCCTAACTTCTCTTTTTATTATGTGCCTTTCGCTGATATAAAATTCATTAAGTGTTTTGTTGTGCTTGCTTGCGGGTGGGTGCTGACGCACCCGCATATTTTTTTTGTTATGATTTGCAGAAAATGTGTGTAACACATTTTCTGCAAATCATAACAAAAGGCATTGATTGTGATGAACTTTTGGGTGTTGTGCGGTGTCTATTGAGCGAATGGGTTGTAACTGGTTAAAGGAGTTGACATGGCACCGTCAGATCTGGATTTGCTGGAACGGGTGTGTGCTCGTGATACGGCTGCCTTTGAGATGTTGTCAAGTCGTTATCGGACATTGGTGTATTGGCATGTCTTTTCCTGTGTGCATGATGCGGATGCTGCGGAGGATGTGGTGCAGGAGGTTTTTTTATTGCTCTGGCTACGGGCTGAACAGTGGCAGGGACATGGTACGTTGCAGGGCTGGCTCTTGCGTATCGCCCATAATCAGGCTTTGAATTATCTTCGTTCGGTAAGCAGGCGTCGCCAACAGCCTCTGGAGGTACCTGTGGAGTTTACTGAGGATGGGGATGAGAAGGAGTCTATTCCTGATTGGATGGTGGATCAGCAAACTCTTGAGCCGGGTCTGCTGCTGGTGGAGCGTGAGCATCAGCAGTTATTGCAGGAGTTAATTGAGGGACTGCCAGTGGAGAAGCGCGAGGTTTTTCGCCTGGTCCATGATGGGGATCTAGGGGTGCAGGAGGTTGCTGATATGCTTTCGATTCCTACTGGTACCGTGAAGTCGCGCTTGCACTATGCGACAAAACGACTTGCTCGTCAATGGTTTGATCTGAATAAGGATGAGGAGGATCTATGATGAGTCGTACACTACAGGCTGATTGGCATAAAGCTACTTTTGAGCAGTGTATAAATGAGTGGTTACCAGCCTTGCTGGCGGAGCGTTTGCCGTTAGTGGGCTACGAGGTTCGTTCGACTGGCGCCTATACTTATCAAATGCGGCTGACATTGGCCGCAGGCGATGAGGAAGTAACGGTTATATATCAGGATTTGCCACAGCCAGATGCGGATGGGGTGTTTGTGCTGGATGGTTTACGCTATGTGGTGGTTCCTTATGCTTCATCGGATGAACTGGCGCAGGCGGATGTTTTTTGTGTGGGGGAGCAACTACTACAGTATTATCAACAACTTTTGAGTTATCAGGCTCCGGATGCTGTGCCCTGGAGCGAGGCTTTGCTGCGAGCATGGCTGCCTATTGAGCGCTGGATGCGGGAGTTCTTTGGCGCGGAGAAAGGTCCTCTGCTGGATCTGCCTACGACGGCACAGCGGTTAGATGAAACGAACTGGTTGGCGACCAGGCAGCATCTGTTTCGCCTGTATATCAAAGAGCGTAGCCGGCTCTTTACTCCAGGTCATTTCGGGCGTGTTTGTCCTTTTGAGACTCCTGAGGGACCGAATATTGGACGTATCTTTCCTCTAGCTGCTGGAGCGGCCATTCGAGCTGGCAAAGTTGTGGTCTTAGATGATCAACCGGCTGCCATGCTGGGATTAGAGGCGGCCATGATTCCTTTGATGGAGCATGATCATCCCCGTAGCCTGTTGATGGGAACCAATATGCTTCGGCAGTGGCTGAAACCACCTCAACCAGAGCCGGCCCTGGTGCAAAGTGGCAACGAGCCTGCAGAGCCAGATTTCTGGTGCGGCCGCAATCTCTTGACGGCGTTGACATCCTGGGGCGTGGATACGTTTGATGAGGGAATTCTTTTGAGTGCTTCGGCGGCCCGTCGCCTGGACTATCCACGCGCGATTGAGCCAGGTGATAAGATGAGCAATCGCCATGGCTTTAAAGGGGTGGTGAGTCGTATTGTGCCAGATGAGCAGATGCCGCATCTGGCGGATGGTACCCCGGTCGAGCTGGTTTTTAATGTGGTCAATATACATACGAGTCAGTCGTTTGGCATTGTATGGGAGGCGGTGCTGGGTCGTATCGCTCATGCGCAGGGTATGCCAACCATTGCCCCTCCTTTTGTATCTCCGGATGAGCAGGCGCTTCGAGCAGCGCTGGCGAATAATAGTTTGCCAGCGGATGGTATGGAGGATTTAACTGTTGGCTCGGCTGGCGAGCCTTTGCAGCAGCGTTGTACTGTGGGCTGGATCTATTGGGGACGCCTGGCGCATATCGCACAGGAGAAATTGCAGCCCTGGTTGCGTCCACAAACAGGTCAACGCCGTGGCGAGCTTGAGTACTTTGCTTTGCGTAATGGCGGCGCGTTTGAGAATATTCACGAGCAGTTCCATACCTGCGCGCTTACTCCTCAAGACGTTGATGGTGGGCCTGAGAACGCGCAGCGCGCTTCCAGGCTGGCCCCCCAGTTTGTGTCCCTGGCCCGGCGTCTGGCTGCCATTGGTATTCATGCCGAATTAACGGCCGAGCACCAACTAGCATTTCAGTTTGCCCCGCCAGAAGGTAATGTGCTAGAGCTTGCTCTCCCTGTGGTTCATCCCTGGTTAAGGGATCAGCAGTTGACGCGTATCGGTGCATATAGTATCTGTCGTAACCTGGCCGAATATCCAGCCCTGGTGGCTGCCAATACCCATTTACAGCGCATCCTGTCCAGCAAGGCGCCTGAGAGTTTGGCTCGCCAGGCACTGGCCCGGCTAACCATGCATGTGCATGCCTTCTGTGAGGCGCTGATTACACCCGCACTGTTACATTTCAATGCGCGTGCCTCATCGTCAGCCCGTGCTGTCGTTGTGCCTACTTTAGATTTGCATTATGATCAGGTTGGTATGCCTGAAGAGATGGCCTGGTTTCTCTTTGCGCCCCAAATTGCGGCAAGAGCTTGATGCACGAGAAGTGGAGCAGAGAAGTGAGCGCGCAAGCCAGTTATTGGATCAGCTGATGGATGTTTCATGGGTCATCCTGAATCGCGCCCCACCTTTGATGTGCGTACCTTTGTCGCCTGTCATCCGGTACGTTATCCCGACTCGGCTCTCCATGTCCATCCACTGGTGAGCAGACAGGTACAGGCCGATTTTGATGGTGATCAGGTAGCCGTCTTTTTACCGCTCAGCTCTGTTGCCCAGCAAGAAGCTGCTAACCGCCTGACGGCTGTCGCCCAGCTGGCTCATAATCCAGCATTATTGAAGTCGCTGTTGCCTTCTCATGAGGTCATGTGGGGATTGGCCAGTATGAGTTTGACTTCTGAAGGTAGGGATGAGCTAGCTACTATATTGGATGCGCCTCTGGCAGATACTCTGTCTGACACTATTCTGACGCAGGCGCTGTTATTGGAGCAGTTGCAGACCCTGCTCCTGCGTACTGGCCCTGAGCAGGTATTGCAGGCCCTGGAGCGGCTCTTGCGGCGTGGCTTTGAACGTGCCCGGCTCGCCGGGATCTCGATCAATCCTTTTATCGGCAGTAGCGTGCGACAACCTGATCCCGAAGACGCTGTTAGTGCTGAACAATGGTCTGATTGGTTGGCCGAGCAGGCTGAATATCTGGCGGCCCGCGTCGATTATACAGATCCGGATATTGGTACTCCTCTACTGACAGTGAAGAGCGGAGCACTGGGCGATATTGCCCATTTACTGGCACTTTGTGCCGGGCAAGAGGCCGTATCAGATATCCATGGCATGCCTGTAGCGATCAAACATGGCTACAGAACTGGTCTGACAGCGCAAGAACTCTATGCTCTGGCGATTGAGGCTCGCCAATCCTTTGCCGATGTTCTACAAGAATGGGATGTAATTGGCAAGCAGATCAAGGCGCAGAATAGAACAAAAAGCTACCATGTGCTTGGACGTGCTATGTGTTCCTCCCATCCCGGCATGGTCTTTGCCCACGCCGCCCTACAGCACGAAGTTGATCCTCTCATCGACACCGACAGCCGCCTGTTTGTCGGGCTATAAAACAAAGGCGAAAAATGGGCTACCATAGCCCATTTTTCGCCGCTATTTTAAACTCATCCATGCTGAGGAGGCTTGAGAGCCATCCTCACCTACTAGTAGGACCTGACTTATTGGGGATATATTTGCTTCTTTTATGCTTTTGCGCTATTATTAAGTCCTGCTCTAGGCAGACAGGATAGTCCTCATCTGGGTCATATATGGCATCTACCGCATATATATCTGCTTGCTCTACCAGGTTCACCAAGGCGTGAGTAGCTAAATCCACCACTTGACGAGAATATCTATTCTGTTATACTTATGGATAAGAACAAATGTTCTAAAAACTAACTAAAAATTCTAACTGGAAGGAGGAATCGTAATGGGAACGACTTATACCCGCCGACAGCCCGCCTATTACGATGTAGAGGATCGTGACGATCTCTACGTGACTCGTATGCCGAGTAGCGCCCGTCGCTACAAGCCGTATGAGACAATAGATGATCCCCTGGTCTTAAAAAACCAGAACACGTCTTCTATTCAGCGTCGTCGTTCAAATGGTAATACAACCACACGAACTCAGGGTGTCTATACTACACGACAACCAGGTGGTGCTGCCTCTAGTGCTGTCCGACCGTCCAGAACGGTAGATGTACGCCGGGATGACCGTGACAATATGCCACGTCGTCGTCCACGACGATTGTTACCAACGGTTATCGTTGGTATGATCGTCGCTGTGGTGCTTCTGTTTGGTTTGACATCATTAGTCTCATGGTGGCAAGGCTTTCAACAAGATATGACCTATGGTTATCCGCGCACCGCTCAGATTGATGCAGTGGTCGGTCATAACGATAGCAAGGATCACCCTACCCACTTTCTCTTTATTAATCTCCACGGACATATTCAAGTTATTGAAATCCCGGGTGGTGATACCTCGAAAACTCGTATCTTTAATGGCCCAATTCTCGATGGATCTGGCCAGGATCTTATTCCCGTAACCGGGAATGTGGTCAACCAGCAGGGCAAAATCAATTTGATTGTCCATGTCGGTAGCCAGGATTTCCTCTTCATCAATGACGGGAAAATGTTCCATCCTCGCTGATTTTTACTGTATCGAAATGTCTCTATGAATCAGCTTTCTCCTGGGAGAGGAGACGGCGTTTGCGCTCGATGCCCCAGCGGTATCCCCCTGCATCTCCGTCTCCTTTTACTACACGATGGCAGGGAATGATCAAGGCCACTGGATTAGTGGCACAGGCATTGGCGACCGCACGGGCTTTCTTTTTGTCCCCCAGCTTCTGGGCCACCTCTCCATATGAACGTGTCTCTCCCTGCGGTATGCTGCGCAGTATGTCCCAGACGCGCCACTGAAAGGCTGTGGCCTGGATATCAAGGGGGAGATTGAGTTGGGACCAACTGTGCTCGCCTTGCAAAAATTGTAGTATTTGATTGACCCACTCTTCTAACTGGCTGTTATCCAGGCTGATCTCGGCGGCTGGATATTCTTTCTGCAGCGCTTGCTGTAGCTCTTGATCATTATCTCCCAGGCTGACGGCGCAGACTCCTTTGGTGGTGGCTCCCACCAGGAGGCGCCCCAGGGGGCTATCAACAATGGTGTAGGCTATCTCCATCCCCTTGCCGCCGCGGCGGTAGGTGCTGGGAGTCATGCCCATGTGGGTTGGGACGCGCTCATACAGGCGGCTGCTTGAGCCATAGCCAACATCATAGAGTGCTGACGTGACGTTTTCTCCTTCACGTAAGCGATCTTTAAGCTGTCTCAGCCGTTGCGCCTCAATATATTGCCTGGGAGTGATACCTGTGGCCTGTTTAAACAGGCGTTGTAAGTAAAACGGGCTGAGGTGCACCTCTTCACTTAATTGAGCCAGGGTCAGCCGCTCTTCTAGATGTTCTGTTATATAAGTACACATGTGTTGGATAACCTCCTCATTAATTGTGCTAGCGCCCGTTTGAAGTTGAGGCTGGCAGCGGCGGCAGGGCCGGTACCCCTCTTTTTCGGCCTCCTGCGCATCCGAAAAAAATGTTACATTCTCGCGCAATGGGCGCCGCGACGGACACGAAGGTTTACAATAAATGCCAGTGGAGCGTACCGCATAGACAAAGCTGCCATCAGAAAGATTATCTCTCTCCATCACTGCCAGCCAGCGTTGTTCTTCATAGGTTGTATTCATGTATACTCCTGATAGAGCGAGGGCTTCCGCTCAATATGTGCTAGGAATTATCTCATTTAGTATGTTACGATGATAATATAAAAATCCCACAGAATCTATCTGTTTCTTGTTTTTTATATCGCTGGCATCGTTATGAGTGTTTGTTGCTGGTTGGCAGCAAGCAAACAGCTGGTCGGCGTTTATTGGGAAGGAATAAGGTCCGTATGCAAGTATCTCAACCTGATAGCTTAAAAATAGAAATTGATGAGCGTGTACCTGATCTGGTAGCGATGCGCCGTGATCTACATGAACACCCCGAACTGGCATTCGAAGAGGTACGAACTGCTGGCATTGTGGAGCAGCGCCTGCGCGCCCTGGGCTTTGAGGTTCAGACCGGTATTGCTAAGACTGGCGTGGTTGGTCTCTTGCGTGGAGGAGCGGCTGGCCCCAATGCCAGGACACTGGCGATTCGAGCTGATATGGATGCCTTGCCGATTGATGAGTTGAATACTGTTGATTATCGTTCGCAGGTTGATGGTAAGATGCATGCCTGTGGCCACGACGGTCATACTTCAATCGGGTTGACCGTGGCGGATATTTTGAGCCGTCGCCGTTCTGAATTGAAGGGGAACGTCAAATTTATTTTTCAGCCCGCTGAAGAGGTGGTCGGTGGTGCTAAACCTATGGTGGATGCCGGCGTCATGGATGATGTGGATGGGGTGATAGGACTACATTTGATCAGCAACCATCCAGTTGGGCGTGTCGGAGTACGAGCTGGCACTATCTTTGCCAGTGCCGATAAAATGACCCTGACCGTTCATGGTAGAGGAGGACACGGCGGCATGCCTGATACTGCCGTGGATCCCATTGTAATTGCTGCCCATGTCATCACCGCACTACAGACTCTGATTAGCCGCGAGACCTCGCCCTTTAAGCCGGCGGTGATTACGATTGGTACCATCAATGCTGGGACCGCCTTCAATATTATTCCTGAAAAGGCCGAACTGGGTGGTACCATACGCGCTTTTACTGCGGAACATCGAGCTTATCTGACACGCCGTATTGAGGAAGTGGCTAATGGTGTCGCCACCGCGTTGGGCGGCTCTTGTTCAGTCAATATTTATGATGGATGTCCTCCCTGCGTTAATGATGTAGCCATGGCAGAAATGGTGCGGCAAGCGGCTATCGCTGCGGTTGGCGAAGATGCCGTAGATACTGGCGAAGAGATCCTGACTACCGGTGCGGACGATATGGCCTATTTCTTGAATGCGGTGCCGGGCTGCTACTTTATCGTGGGCGCCAATAATAAAGAGAAAGATGCTCGCTACCCACATCACCATCCCCGCTTCAATGTCGATGAGGATGCTTTGCCTATCGGCGTCGAGGTCCTGGTGCGTTCCGCGCTCGACTTTTTCTAATGTGTGTGAAGCTAATTTATGATCAATCACTGGAAAGTGGATAAGAGTAAATCATGACGTTCTTCGTTAGTGATGAAGCTGTAGACCAGTCGCGAGCCGTCCAATTGCCCGTGACTGGCTTTCGTTCGGGTGATCCCGTTTTGGATAAAGCCTTTCGGATCGCTATCGGCGATATAGTGGGCAATATTGTGCCTTTCAAGGATGGCTTGTTGGAGCAGCCTTCCCAGACTTTGATTGCTGGACTTGATTACAGTACACCGTGGACGCGTGATACCGCGATCAATACCTGGAATGGGGCAGGCTTGCTTTTTCCTCAAGTAACCTATAATACGCTGCTATCAGTGCTCAAGCGCGAAGGCGAAGAGGTACTGATTGATGGGCAATACTGGGATGCTATTTCCTGGACCGTGGGAGCCTGGTATCACTACTTGTGGACAGGTGATAAAGCCTTTCTATCCCTGGCCTTTGAGGCTGTGCGCAATTCATTGGCCTATTTTGAGGCTACCGAATTTGATGGCGACCTGAAGCTATTCCGTGGTCCGGCCTGCTATGGGGATGGTGTGGCGGCCTATCCAGATTTCTATGCCCGCACCAACGGCTCAAGCAGTATCCTTGACTGGGTAACTGCCAATCCCGACCAGGCTGCTTCTACAGGTTTCGGCATTCCTATGCATGCACTCTCTACCAATTGTCTCTATTATGCTGCCTATCATTTACTGAACTCCATGGCCAGCGAACTGGAGTGTCCTATTGATCCAGTATGGGAACAGAAGGCGCAGGCTTTGAAAGCAGCCATCCAGAAACACTTCTGGAATGCGGAGACTGGTAGCTATCGCTATTATGTGGATGATTTTGGTAGTAGCGAGCATCAGGAAGGGATGGGCATGCTTTTGTGCTCCTTTTTGGCATTGCGGATGCTGAGCAGGCGAGCTCGGTCCTACAGCAGCAGCATGTGACCGCTCATGGCATCCCCTGCATCTGGCCACCGTTTGAGCGCTATAGCAGCGCGGATGGCATGAGTTTTGGACGCCATTGTGGCGTGGTCTGGCCTCATATTCAGGCCTTCTGGGCCCAGGCGGCGGCTGAACATGGTCGGCTTGATCTGTTTGAGCATGAGTTGCGCAATCTGGCGGGCAAAGCCAGGTGTGATAACCAGTTCGCGGAAATTTATCATCCTATCACCGGTGCTATCTATGGTGGCCTGCAAGAAGGGTGTGTCGACGAGGCTGGGAATAAGCAGATTGGTGAATGGGAATCATGTGCGCGCCAGACATGGAGTGCCACCGGCTATCTGCGCATGATCTTGATGGGCTTGCTGGGAATGCATTTCGATGGCGGGGGAATTAGTTTTCAGCCCTCGGTCCCCAAGGATCTCACCCAGCTTATTCTGACCAACCTGACTTATCGCTCGATGATCCTGGATATCGAGATTCAAGGCTCAGGCTCTACCATTCAGGATTTTCTGCTTAACGGACAGGCGGTGCCCGCCAGGCGCATATCGGCCTCCAATACTGGTAGGCAACATATAGTCATCCGATTAGGCTAAACCAACAATAAATGCATGGGAGAGACAATTGCCTCTCCCATGCATGCCACTAACTGCAGGCGAGCTCCGCAAGCTGTGGAGCTTCAGGTTTAGGACCTGTATTATTTCTCTTGTAAAGCCTGTTGCATATATTCACGTAATGCAGGGGCAATATCTGGATTACGCAAAGCCCAGGCAATCGAAGTGGTTAAAAGTCCAATTGGTGTGCCCATGTCATAGCGTTTGCCGGTATAGTGCAAACCATAGCAACGCCCGGCGCGGGCCTGCTCAAGCAGAGCATCTGTAAGCTGGATCTCACCACCTCGACCGGGTTTGGTTTTCTCAAGGATAGGGAATATATCTGGTGTTATAACATAGCGACCGGCAACCGCCAGGTCAGAAGGCGCATCCTCAATGGAGGGTTTTTCTACCAGATCTTGCACCTGATAGATATAAGGCGCTTTCTCCTGCACCGAAGCGATGCCATAAGAAGAGATAAGCTCGCGAGGAGTCGAGAAGAGCGAAAGTACCGATGTCTGATACTTTTCATGGATCTCAATTAGTTGTGGCAGGCAAGGTGTCTCGGGTGCGAAAATCTCATCGCCCAGCATAACCACAAATGGCTCATCACCAACTAATTCTTTGGCACACAGTATCGCATGGCCCAGCCCCAGTGGCTCTGCCTGGCGCACCGACACATACTTCGCCATCTCCTGAATACGCTGTACGGCCGCTAACTCTTTCTTCTTGCCTTTGCGCTCCAGAGCCAGTTCTAATTCTGGAAAGGCATCAAAGTGATCTTCGATGGCGCGCTTGCTGCGGCTCGTCACAAAAATAATCTCTTCAATACCCGCCTCAACCGCCTCTTCCACAATATACTGGACAGTTGGTTTATCGACAATTGGTAAAAGCTCTTTCGGAATCACCTTAGTAGCTGGAAGTACTCGTGTGCCCAGTCCGGCCACAGGAAGTACTGCTTTACGAATACGCATCGATCCTCCTTTATAATAAGCACAAGCAATCAGATTGACATGCCTGTTGTCCATAGCATCCTTAGTCTGTAACGTATTGTATTTTATTGCATTGCTGAGGTCAATCTGAGCAGCATCCTCTATTCAATAGAGGATGCTGCGGTCATAGCCCGGTGTTGCCGCCGCAGGCGGCATGGAAAAGAGAAGGTTTCGGGGGCACAGCCTCCGGACCCCCAGTCAAGGGGCTCGCCACCCCTTGTATCCCCGCCAGCCCCGCGGCATGTCCTGCCGAGATCCTGGAAGTGACCGCCGCTCCTGGCCTCGCCGCCTGGTATCGCTCCAGCGGGAGTGCAGAGGGCGGCGAGCCCTCTGCCTGGGGGCCCGGGGGCTGTGCCCCCGAAATCTTTCCCTTTCCCCTCTTGCCGCCGCAGGTGGCAAGAGGGGAAAATACCCTACAGCACATAAAAAAGAAGATGGAACGTGTCAACACACCTCCATCTTCTTTTCAGACCCCCTCATCTTCGACGCAATAACGAAAGAACAATAATAATAACGATAATAATGATGAGGTAAGGCAACTCAATACTGAGGTAAAGGGTATTGTTCGCCACGTTCAGATTCATAGCAAATGCACTCTTTCCTTTTATGCTTGTAATATTTGCCTATCAATTTACTCTTCCTTTTTATAGCACGTCTTTTGGGGTTAAAGAGTTTTACGGTATGCAAATCTTTGTATGATCGAAAAGTAGAAAAAAACTAATTTTTTTCACCCAACTGGTTTTCAAGCTGATCAGCTAACAACCCGGTAACTCCGCCCCAGATAAGATGAGCTATAATCATAAGAATATTACGTTGCTGCGTCTCATTAGTTCCAGCCGCGGCAAAATTTGCCGCTGGTAACCACCCCATATAGCTACCTACCCAGATACCCAGGCCAAAAAGACTCCCCTTAAGCAATGGCGGAAAAGCCCATTTTCTGGTAAACGTCATATAAAGTGAACCCATCGTGGCGCCATAGCCCAGATGGGCTGCCAGGCTGCTGCCCAGCAACTGTGGCTTATCGATTGAGACATCAGCTCGCGCGGCTATTTCAGCTGTAATTTTTTCGGGTGGCAAAGCATCTTTCTGCCAGGTTGGCAAGGCCTTATGGGCAGCAAGCATAAAAAAGGTCATTGGGATGGTCGCGATCCCTCCAGCCACTGCCCCGATGAGGGAAGGAAGAGTGAAGTTTGGTGCTGGTATTTTAAGTTCGTCTATCATATCATGCTCCTTGCATCAGTATAAGGCCTGAAGAGCGTTTCCCTCCATACTTTATATATGTAACACGTAGCTCGTACTACAAGCGGTTTCGATACGATAAAGTAAACAATAAAAAAACAGGGATGCAAGCACATCCCCGTTCATATGCTATCATATTCAGTTACTATTTAGCATGTTTTATCGCTCAAGCATTACCAAAGATCATCGCGGCAATAAAGACCAGAATACCGCTTCCAACCACCTGGATTATTGATTTGAGCCATTGGGTTTTGAAGTAGCGATGGCGAATAGCGGCAATCACTACCAGTTCAACAGCTACCACCACATAAGCCAGTAGTAGCGCGACATGAATATCTTTTACCAGGAATGGTAGGGTATGCAATGCACCACCAAGCAAAGTCATGATACCAGTAATGCTGCCACGCACCACCGGACTGCCGCGCCCGGTTAATGTACCGTCATCCGAAAGACCCTCTGAAAAGGCCATACTAATGCCGGCACCTGTAGCTGAAGCCATACCGACCAGAAATGCGGTGAAAGGATTATGGGTTGCGAATGCAGTCGCGAAGATAGGGGCCAGGGTTGATACCGAACCGTCCATCAAGCCTGCCAATCCAGGCTGTACGACCCGTAACAGGAAATCATGCGATGTATCATCATTATTGCGGAGAGCACTAAATATTGCGGCAATTTCCTGCCGAACAGTTACTTTTTCCGCCTGCTCTATTGCTAGCTCTGGACGATCAGTATTATTTCTCTCTTGTACCATTGAACAGTCTCCTTATTAATCTGACTGCGTTTCTCACTCTGCCATCTATGTGAATGGATCTGTCCCACCAAACATACGCTGGCTATACACATATCTAATGTGTCTGCTTCTTACTACACGCTGGACAACGCCCATACAGTCGCAGTTCATGCGAGCTCAGTTCGATACCAGTAGCTATAGCGGCTTGCTCTAATATTTCCTGGGTAAGAGGAATATCTATCGGGACATCCAGTAATGTTCCACATTCTGTACAAATCGCATGATCATGCCGGGAGATATGCCCATCATAGCGGCACGTATCGTCACTATGCCTGAGCTCCTTAATATACTCTTGTTCAACCAGGCTATGAAGAATACGATATACACTTGCCAGCCCAATCTGTGGCCGTACCTGCTTAACAGTCTCATATACTTCGGAAGCCGTGGGATGATTATGGGCTGCACGCACCATTTCTAACACTGCCTGGGCATTAGCGTTTAGCTTCTCTCTCATTTATCGGCCTCCTCTATTAGGCCACCCTAATAATGATAATCATTCTCACTTCTTTGTGTACCGGAACTATACCACCTGGATTATCCAGTGTCAAGGTATAGAGAGGCCCTGTTGAAAAACTGGGCGTGATTAAATTGAGTACTTGGTAATGATTAATTTCTGCAAATTTAGTATTCAAGTGAGATTATTTAAAGTTTGGTGATAGACATCAAATATGGGAGATTCCTTTTACAGGCAATTTAAATAATCAACCTTGTATTGGAAATTAGAACTTGTGTATCAACAAATTGTTATAGTTATTAATAGCTATATAATAGGATGCATTAGAAAAGAGTAAGTAAGAATCTGTTTCAATTTGAATGTTTTGCTTTATAGGACTTAGGCTATAAATATGAATTTATTCTTTGCTGAAACCTTGATAATTGACTTATCCCTTGTGCTAGTGTAATGTATTGATATTAAGGTATGCCAGTTCTGTTATAGGACTATGAGTTGTTTTCTATGGCGTTACAACTATCCTTAATCCTTGCCTTTATTTTGCTGGATAGTATTGTTTACCTGGGTGAATTCGATTATTAATCAACAGTATCTATGATGGTACCGGAATCCTGGACAGGCAAATAAGATAAAATAGCTGTATCAGAATGAGTGCAAAAGGAGAAAGATTATGGCAGGACCACGCAAACGATACAGCGCAGAATTGAAAGCAAAAATAGCACTCGAAGCCATTCGCGGCAACAAAACCGCCAACGAAATAGCGGCTGAGTATGGGGTTCATCCAACACAAATTGCTCAATGGAAAAAACAAGCGCTTGACGGATTACCTGCCGTGTTCTCGACACGCGGTCCTGGCCAGGAAAAAAGTGAGGAAGACCTCACAGCGCCCTTGTATCAACAAATCGGTCAGTTGAAAGTGGAACTGGACTGGTTGAAAAAAAAATCAGGCCAGCTCCGTTGAGCACAAGCGCCAACTCATCGATCCTAACGATCCGCAGCTTTCCATTGGACGCCAGTGTGAACTGCTGGGGCTTGCGCGTTCGAGCTACTACTATCAACCCGTTGCAGTCAGTGAGGAAGATCTCATGTTGATGCGCTTATTAGATGAGCAATACACGCGGACGCCGTTTTATGGCACACGAAAAATGACAAACTGGCTCAACCAACAAGGCTATGGAGTCGAACGCAAACGGGTCCGTCGCCTGCTTCGCACGATGGGTTTAGAAACGATCTATCCTCATCCGCGCCTGAGCCAGCCTGGAGCTGTGGAGCAACGATTTCCCTACCTGCTGCGCAATGTGGAGATCACCACTGTGAACCAAGTGTGGAGCACGGATATCACCTATATCCGCCTGGCACGCGGGTTTGTCTACCTGGTCGCTGTGCTGGATTGGTGGAGCCGCTACGTGCTTTCCTGGGAACTCTCCATCACCTTAGATACGAGTTTTTGCCTGGAAGCCTTGGAGCGAGCTTTGAACCAAGCGACGCCAACCATTTTCAATAGCGATCAGGGGGTCCAATTTACGAGCACAGAGTTTGTGCAGCGATTGCAAGCCGATCATATTCGCATCAGCTGGGATGGGAGAGGAAGAGCCTTAGACAACATTTTTGTGGAGCGGCTCTGGCGCTCTCTGAAATATGAAGACATTTATCTCAGGGAGTATCAAAACGTTAAGGACGTAAGGAACGGAATACAAGCGTACTTTGAATTTTATAATCACCAGCGTTTGCATCAGTCACTTGACTATCAAACGCCAGCTCAAATCTATCGGCAACGTTGATAAGCGTAACGTAAAATACTCATTCTCATGTTGCTGAGTTTTATCTTATTTGGGCCCGTTTTTTGTCTTGACAAACGGTACCGCTATACATATTACTTGGATTATGAAATGAAAGCATACCGGAGATCTAATGGAAGTGATATAGTCAAATGGCGTTTGCAAACTAATATACAAAGAGATCCTTCAAATGTTCTACTTAGATGTATTCCAGATTTTGTATTTATATGGGAAGATGAGGAGTCTGATCCAGATCTTTGCCTATATGGTGAAGCTAAGAGATTATTTGGAACGGGGGCTTCTTTAGCTGGTAAATATGTAGAAGAAGGTTTATTAGATTATACTGAAGGAAGATATGGCCGAGGACATAACTATGGAATCATGATTGGTTATGTACTCGCTGCTCCTTTATCTAAAGCTGTTGATGCTGTAAAAAAAGCTATGAATGATAGAAAAGCAATAACCGCAGAAATTTCACCTTTTACGCTAAGTAATTCATTTAGTTCTCATCTTTTCACTCATCAAAGTACTCATCTTCAAAATGGCTTTAAAGATCCTATGACTATTATTCATCTTTTTTTAGATTTCTCTTGAATATTTTGTAAAAAATTAGTTACTGGTGGTAACCCTGATCTCCCATTCCTTTAGTGTTGGACGACTCCATCTGTAAAGTTTGAGTTCAGTAGGTATAAGATTATTGTTTATAGTTTTTGAGAGATATTGTCCAATTCTTATTCCGAAAGGCATGCCATGACCAGAAAAGCCTGCAACTATATAGACTCCTGGCATGTTTTCCAGTTTGTCTACTATAGGGGTGCCGTCTGTGGTGTAGTCGAGTAAGCCTGCCCAGCGTTGGGTGACTTGGAGGTGAGTTAGAGCTGGGAAGAGTTGAGGTAAGACTGTTTGTAGGGCGTCTTGTACTTTTTCTGTGGTTTGCATGTCCCAGACTCGTAGCCTGGCATCGCCTTCAACTGAACCGCATCCGCCGAGGACAATGGTGCCATCGGGTCTTTGCTGCCAGTATTCGAGCCCAACAAGATTGGCTGCCATCCCTGCTGTAAAGATAGGTTCTATTGGTGCGTATGCAAGCATTTGTTCTCGAATGGGTATGATGATGTCTTTCAATTGAGGGAGCAGCTGACTGACCCAGGCGTTTGTGGCGACGAACACCTTCTTTGCTTGCAACGTTCCTTGTGAGGTATGAAGAGTTACCACATCATTCGCTGCTTCTATCTTGAGCACTTCTGCTTGATAAGCCTGGGCACCATGGCGACATGCTGCCGTGACTAATCCTTGAACGAGTCGAGCAGAGTGAACGGTTCCTTGATTTGGTATAAATTGGGCTCCGATAATTTGAGAGGAGATAGGTGTCTTGATGAGAGACTGTGTCTGGTGATGGTCTATGATCGTCGCTTCAACTCCATCGGCTGTCAGTGCATGTGCTTCTTCACTCAGTTCCTTCAACTGTTCTTCTGTGATGGCCAGTCTTAGAGAGCCTGGCTCCTGGTAGTCACATTGAATGTTTTCTTCTTTGATGACTTCCTTTAATAGCTGCTGGCTTTTGCATGTCAGATCTAAAATCATCTTGGCCGATTCATGCCCTAGGCTGGCAATGGAGTTTTGATATAGTTCTGATGGGCCTGCGATCACAAATCCGCCATTTCTGCCTGTGGCTCCGTAGGCCAGTGCATTCTTTTCGAGAAGTGCAGTTGATATGCCTTCTCGTGCTAACCAGTAACAAATGGAGGCTCCTGTTATTCCTCCGCCTATGACAGCAACATCTATTGTTGAGGGTAAGTCAGTTGAGAGTGGAACAGCTGGAATAGTGTTTTGCCAATATGATGTTGTCATTTGTGAGCATCCTCCATTTGTTAATGCTTAAAGATATATTATCATTGTTCAGTCTTCTTGTCAGATTTTTCCCTTTTCATATCCGCCAGTACTTCATTTATTAATTTTACAGGCTGTTTTATGTCCTGCACAAGATATCCTTTCCTTTCGCCGTCATATAATGAGACAATTTCCTCAAAGCCTAATCTCTCAAAAAGCTTCTGGCCTTCTTTGGTGGCTCCAATACCATACCAATTCTTGATATCAAACTGGCGATTGAGAGTGAGTGCCCATTTTACTGTCTGCTTGATCAGGAATCCACCTCGATCTCTGTCTATTCTCTTGTTTCCTGATGGTTTTACTGTCACTGTTGCTACATATACAGAGATGCCTGGATCAGTCCATTGTTTAATTGCTCTGAGAGGAATGTCATTCTCTCTAATTTTGTCATGTATAAGTGCCTGTAAAACTTTTTCTTCGATAGGCATTAGACTTGAGTATCCTACAGATTGACCTTGATCTTTGAGATGCATAAATATCTCATCATTTATATCTCTCCACTCCAGCAAGGTTTCAAATGGAGGTACATCATCTTCCCCATACATTTCCAGTCCTATCAGCACCTCTGTCCATAAATCAGCAATGGTTGATGGGGCTAGAACGAGGTGCTGAGGGCCTTTGCCCTTGATTTTTCTGCGTTCACCTCTGTTGGCAAGGATATCTATGGCGTTTTTAGGATAACGTCTGCCTCTTTGTCGGCCTGGCTCTAACTCTGATGGTATTTTCCCATCATCAACCTCCTTAAAGAAGGTTGAACGAGCTTTCTTAAGCACTTTCATTGCTTCTTCTGCTGTGTAGTATTCAATATTCAAAATGATCTCCTCTCCGCCCTTCAAGCAAGCGTTTTCCTAATATTGTATCTCATAGACTTAGATTTGTGTATCTCTAGATTAATATACGCTTAGTCTTAGATTTATTTTAACACAAGAAATTCAAGACTTATAGACTTGATTTATTAGACTTATAGACTTAAACTTAGATTAGTGGACTTGAGGTAAACAAGTCCCGGACGAGAAATAAAAAAAACGTAGCGCAGACGAGTCAAACAAGGCTCTTGAAAACAGAACATTTGACAAACAGCAAGAAACAGGTCCTGCACCGTCATATGACGAGGGTTATATGGCCACTGCGGGAAGGGAAACGGAAAGCTGCACATACTCTACAAACGCGCTGAATGAGCGGCTTAAAAACCGGATAGTGCTACTTGGATGTGGTGAGGATTTGGAGTGAGGGACTGAGTAGGGCGACGAAGGCGATGTGAGAAGGCTGCAGATGAAGGAAGGGCGTAGAGACCACATAGACGGTGAAGAGCTTTTCTAAGACTTACCATCAAGGAATGGGCTGCTAACGGCTGTGTGGAGCCTTATTTTTCCATGGTGGCTGGTACAGACGGTGGTGATGGTATTGGGTTGGGTCGTACTCTGTACCTCTGATGCAGGTGGAAGGGTCTGATTTGTTCTTATGTGGCAGGGATGATCGGTGGTTATCGGATTGATTGAATAGGATGTGTGGTTTTGACAGGGAGGTCTGTGATGTCGTGGTTTGGTGGGAAACGGAAAGAAGAGCCTGCCTTTGTGTGGCAGGATGGGGACGCAACGGATGAAGAACTGGGCGTATCAGAGATATCCTCTAATGGGTGGACAACGGATTGTGCCTGGTGCTTACAGGAACAGGGAATTGAACCCAGTTCTGGTTCGCATGGGGTGTGTGCGTATCACCGTGATCAGCTCTGGCAGTCGTATCAGGTGCGTCGTAGCAGTCGTCACCGGTAGTGTGTTTGTGGACGTTGTCGGGAAAAGTCCCCGTTTAAACGGAGTGTTTTTTTCTGAGAGATGGAGGTGCATTGATGTCTGGTCGAATTGTGATGGAACAGGGTACAACACGGTATGTAGAATTATCGTTGGAACATCAGGACGCACAGTGGCATCCTGACAGCGATAAGTGGATCGCTCCTATTGAACAAACCCTGGTGGTCTGTGAGCCAGAGAGTGTGACATTGTTTCGATTGAATACCCTCAAGTCGCCGGAACAATTTACGCTCACTCATGAAGAGCTTCAGGTGCTCATTCAGGCGTATCCTCATTATTATCAGTCGATCCAGGGTCGTCAGTCAGTCTACGAGATTGGGAACCTGGATGATCATCCGTTTTAACGCGTGCATAGTGTTGTAAGGTTGTCCGGTTGTATGTGGTGGAAGGGTATGACTTTGCTGAAAGCATGTTGCAAGGGTGGTCTGGTGGTGGTGTGCTGCTCTCGTGTCCTGGGTGCTTTGAAATGGCGGTGATGGTGTTGTGTGCCATGCCATATGGCGGAAAGGAGTCTGCGTATGAGTACTGTCGACCTACGTTTAGAGGCGTTCTGCTCCTGGCTCTGTGAGCGTGAGTCTGAGGTGGTTGGCTATCCTGGCATCTGGTTCAATGATCCTTTAGCGGAGTGGATTTCTCAGCAAGTAGGTCGGGTGTGTGGTGTGGAAGGGAAGGTCTACGGCCCTGCGGCCTGGGATATGTGTCGGTGGTGGTGGTTGCCGCTGTGGGCACAATTGTTTGTGGCCTGGACCGACAAGTATGCGAAACGAGCGATGACAGGTGAGCAAGCCTTTGCGATCCTGGCAGAGATTGAGCGACGACATCAGCGGTTGGAATGGTAACGCGAATAGGAGGATGGTGGTATGCGCTGTACAGTCTATCTCTGGAAGGCGATTGACTCGGATGAGGCGGATGTGGTGCAAGAGGTGCGGGTAGTATGGAATGCGGATAACGCGATTCAGCAGGTGATGCGGGAACATGGTTTGCCCTACATTCACTATGCC
Source organism: Dictyobacter kobayashii (assembly GCF_003967555.1). Classification (GTDB taxonomy): domain Bacteria; phylum Chloroflexota; class Ktedonobacteria; order Ktedonobacterales; family Ktedonobacteraceae; genus Dictyobacter; species Dictyobacter kobayashii. The sequence continues at coordinate 2,608,920 of NZ_BIFS01000001.1, read as the reverse complement.
TGGGTGGTTCCTGCCAATGAGAATACGGCCTGTACTGAACGGGTCGCGGTGCGCTGCTATTCGGTGCCAGCTCGTGGGCGGTGAGGAAGAGGACATGGGAGAGAAACGAAAGTATTCCTCCTGGCGACGTCCATTTCGATTGCAGTTATCGGTGTCTGCGGCGGTGGGCTTTGATGCGGTGGCAACGTTGGGAAGCTGTGAGACACCGGGCTGCGGCCTGTTTGAATGGTGCCGTGGGGCAAGATATTGTCGAGATTGCTGGTTGCAGGTGTATGGGAAGGATCGGCTTCCCGAACGATGGGGATATCACGAATAGGAGGTGTCAGATGTTGATTGGATGGTCTATTGTACTCACCCTGGTTGCAGGGGCGGCGTTCGCGCGAATGCGTGGTGTGGTCAAGGCCTGTGGAGTGTGTTTGCTCTTTATCTGTCTGGCCGTTTGTCTCTGGCAGGTGGCCGTGTGGTGGCAGGTGTTTTCGTAGGCGTGGTGCGGTTGTACGGTGACGTTGATGGGTAATGAAATAACAAGGAGATGCGCGATGAAGAGGGAAGTATTCTGGTTGCTGGCGGCGCTGGCGGCGCTTCTATTGGTGATTGTGAGTGGTGCGTATGTCGATATGATTCATTTCTTGCAAGCCTGGTAAGAAGAGAGGTGACTGATGGAACAGGAACAACTCATGCCGGATCGTGAGGCCATGATTCGGTTTCTTGATTGGGTCAAGGTACAAAGTGAAGAGGTGTTTGTGATGGTGTTGTCGCATGTTGCTACCATCCAGAGTGTCCTGGCAGGCAGCATGTTATGCGGGATACAGACACCGACACAGCAGTTTGCCTGCCCTGACTACTGGAGCATGCAGGACTCGGCGTCAGCGTTACGTGACTTTGCGCAGGAGCAAGGATTTGCGGATGCTGCGCATTTCTGTGAGGTCACCCGTCAACTGGCTGAGGATCATATTCTTGCTTTTGAGGAAATTGTACAGCAGTAAGCGTGTGGTGTGGCATGAATGAGTTGTGGTCCCTTGTCGAGAGCAACTCATTCATGTGTTTTTTTCTGTTTGAAATATGTGGGTGGCATTGCCTCTGACTCAATGCCAATGGAGGAGATCTATGAATTTAGCTGGAAAAGTACAAACGGCAAAAATTGGTAATTTCTTTGATGGAATTGAAATGGTGGTGGTGGATAAAGAAGTGATCAAACCTGCTGGTGGGCGTCCACAATATACCTGCAAGGTGGTTCGTGGTTGGCCAGGGCTACAAGAGTTACGCGATATGCGCAAACAGGGTGCCTCAGCGGAGGAACTGGCCAATTATGCCGTTGGTATCCAATTGCCACAGGAAGATGAGGTATTGGATCTTATCGTGATGGATATTACCGGCAAACAGGGCTATCAAAAACTGGTCTGTGAGGTTGCTGCAACTCAGATTGCTTAAAGCGGGAAAAGGAGGCTAGATGCAACGGAAAATGAACTGGTGGGATCGAGCGATTAATGAGGCGGGACATACGGTGTTCCGCCTCGTTTCTTTGGGGTTCTCGTTGGCAAGTGCTCATGCCATTTACTGGTTCTTCAGTGCGTTAAATGGAGTGGATGTGCTGCAGCCGATTGTGACGGGTGTGATGACGGGTGGGTTTGTTGCGCTGGGCTACTTTGTCACTCGTGGGTTAGCTCATCGGATGCTCAACAAGCAGCGGGTGTGGTCGTATGTGGTGATTGGCCTGCTCTATGTGTTTGTCGAAGTCGTGTGTAACTTTGGTGAGGCGGCGGCTCGCTATCCTGATATGCACTGGATACAACTGCTTCAAGGGTGGCAGTTGCAGATGTTCAGTGTTCTGGCTCCCGTCGTGCTGTCAATCATTCCGGTGTTTAATCTGGCACTGGCTGGTATCGATGTGGATATGACGCGTGAGAAGATGGAACGAGGTATGGTGCCTGCTCCGTCACCGGTGACACGTGCACAAGCGCCACAACGTCCACCGGCTCCTCGTCCAGCGCCACAACCCGCCGGGCAACAGCCGCCAACTGCGTTTCCGTCACCCAATGCACAAACAACGCAGGCGGTTCCTAATAATCCTTTAGGCGGGTTCTGGAATAGTGTGCGGCCAGGACAGGGAAAGCAGACACCTGGACGTGCTATGCCTCCACAAGCAGCGGCGATGAATGGGCAGCGTCGCCCATAACGAGAGGTGAATGGTATGAAGCAAGGATGCCTTCTGGTGAGTGAAGTATTGGCGTTTGCGTGTGTGTTTGTGGGATGTGTGCTGGCGGTGTCATGAGTAGTGTTTCATCTGATTTTCCATAGCATATAGCGGCGGCTTTTTGGCGGTTGGTGTGGAAGTGACGCGGAAGGGTGAGGTGCTGTGAATAGCAGTGCTTCACCTTTTTTTATTCGGGAAAAGTTGGTGTTTAAACGTGCTGATGTGAGGAGGTAGGATGATTGAACAAGCGCGTGAGCAAGTGGATCAGGATGTGAAGCAGCTCCGTGAGTGGTGGTTGTATGAGGCGGCCAAGTTTCTGCTGGCTCTGATGGAGGAGGCGGGTGAACCGACGGTGCCGGTGCGGGTCTCCTGTGGGTGGCCGTCGCGTGGTGGTCTGGGTCAGGGAAAACATGTAATTGGGCAATGTTTTGCGCAAGAGGTGTGTGCGGATGGTGTTTCGCAAATCTTCATTTCCCCTCGCATTTCTGACAGCATTCAGGTGCTTGGTACATTGTTGCACGAGATCATTCATGCTGCGGTGGGCTGTCAGTATGGGCATAAAAAGCAGTTTTCGCAACCGGCAAAGCGGCTCGGCCTGGTTGGTCCTCCAACAGCAACGCAGGTAGGCCCACAATTGCGAGAAGTGTTACAAACCTTTGTTGATCAGGTCGGTCAGTATCCACATGCCCCTATTGTGGTGCAGGTCAAGCAAAAAGTGGGTAGCCGATTGCGCTTGTATGAATGTCAGTGTGAGCCGCCAGTGAAAATTCGGGCGGCTCGTGATGATCTCAATGTCATGTGCCTGGATTGTGAAGGAGGGTTTGCCTTGATGCAGCCTGAGGGAGGTGATGAATGAGAAGGATTGCTGTGGTTGTTGCTGAGGATCAGCGGATAGCGGTGGTGGTCAACCGGGTTGATGGAGAGGTGTTGCAGCGGCTCTTCATCTATGCGGTGGTGACTCCTGATGCAGCGGGTCAGTATGGTGGTGCGGTCTTTGGTGCGGTGTTTGATAGAGATGGAGAGCAAGGAAGCGTGGCATGCCTTGGGGACACATTTGTACAAGTGTCTTCCTATTATTCACAGGTGCAAGAAGCACAGAGGGCATGTGTCTGGATGGCAAAGGATAAAGCGAGCGGGTTGGTGCGTACCTATCGCGTCTCTGAGCCAGCAGTACAACGGGTGCGTCGAATAGCTGATGGGAATGAGATGCTCACGCTGGCTCGCTTTCTCCTCGATGAGGCCTTTACGTTAGCGGTCCTTTCTGAGTAACCCGCTTCACGGTAAACAGACCGTTTAAACGCGCTGTTCTCTCCACGAAACACGCAAACGGTCCCCACACCTTCTTTTTCTTCTTTCAGGTGCACCGCGAAGCCTGCCCGTAAGAAAAGAGGCTGTCAAGAGGGGTTCCATTTCAGGGTCTCTTGACAGCCTCTTTTCGTCGGGTACACTCTGCACCGCCTGAAAGAAGAAACGTAGGTAGAGAGAGGATGATATTCATGGTTGGATCAATCTATACCCTGGGCTATGCACGACCGGAAGCGGCGGCACAATTGGAGCAACTGATGGTTGACCCGATGATGCTGCTGGTGGATGTGCGCTATGCGGCTCGCTCACGCTGGCTGACCCAGTGGAGTAAAAAGCAGCTCCTTGTGCGCTGGGGTGAGCGATACATTCATGAGCCGCGCTTGGGCAATGTGAACTATCGTGAGCGTCACAAGCCTATTGTGTTGGCTGATCCTGATGCTGCCCTGGAACAAGTGGTTTCCTGGCTGCATCAGGGGTTTAGTGTGGTATTGCTTTGTGGCTGTGTGAATGAACAGACGTGTCATCGACGACTGGTGGCCGAACAACTGTTGGCGCTGGTGTCACGATGAAGGGAGGTGTCTATGTCTTGTTTTCCTCCTGCTTTCTCTGGCCGGGCCAGTAGCGAAGCGTACCGTACGACAGCGGGGCCGCAGCCCCGCTGTGCGCTGACTGGCCTGGCCTTGCGGGTTGGCAGGCGTTGGTGGGCGCAAGTCCAGTATATCGCGCCCCTTAAAATGCATTTTGGGAATGTGAGGTGATTGGTATGAAAGATGTGCGGTTTGTGCGTATTGTTTGTGGCGAATGGGTGTGTGCTGATGTGGTCACATATGAGGAAGATACGACAAATGGCGAATGGGGAAGAGCGATTATTGCGGGTCAGAGCTACACCGTGTATTGGAGCTATGATGGGGATGAGCATACACAGCTGGCTGAGGATGAAATTGCCCGTTATCGTCTGCTGACTGAAGAGTAGAAGAGGAGGATGCGCGTGACGGATGCGTGGATTGTCAACCATGGCGTGGATACGCTGATTGTGAATGCTTTCTACACAGATGAGAACAATGCTCCAGTAAAGCGTGATCTGGATGGGGAGTTGTTTCAACAATTGGAGCAGTGGAAGCGGCTAGCCCAACAGGAACATGATCTGCATTCAACACCCTGGACCTTCAATCAAGCCTCGTTGCAGATGTTTCCCAATGGTGCTGGCCGTGGACAGTGGCCATGGATATTAGAAACGAGAGACATCAAAGTGTACATCTCGGCGGGTCAATGGAATAGTATTGCATCGGTTCGTTTCAGTTCGGACTATCTCTGGTCCTGTCCATCACTGTTGGAAGCGTTAGTGCAGGTACAGGTGTTTCTCAATGACCTGTTTCATGATGAGATGTTTTTGCAGGTGTCTCAGGTAGATCTGTGTGCAGATGTGGCGGGTTGGCATGACCTTGAGAAATTGGATCGGAAGCGGGATTTTGTATCGCGTTCACGAAAACGAGGCGTGCATCTTGAACCGGCCTGGGGTTATGATGCGCACTTGCAACAAGAGTCAATGGGTTTGCATGAAACGGGGTTTGTCTTCTCTAAACGCGGTGCGATCTCATGTCGGATTTATGACAAAACACGAGAGATCCATGTCTCAGGGAAAGAATGGGTGCCCGACTTGTGGCGTTACATGGCTGGTCGGAAGCAGATGGCAAGGTGTGGCGTGTAGAGTACAGTTTTCTCCGTGAGGCCTTGCATGACTTACTCCTGGATGGTGTGTTTTGGGGAATTGAAGATGTCTATGAACTGCCTGAACGTCTTCCGCTCCTGTGGGCGTATGCAGCTGGACACGTCGAGGGGGGCGCTGATGGATTGCCAGATGGATGGTTGCGCTGTGTCACTCCGACGAAAGATAAAACCCGTTCGCGGTGGCCAACACATCCTATCTGGAAGGTGGTGCAAGGGGCATTCGCACATCCAATGGAGAAGCCTGAAAACTTTGGTAAGATTGTACGCAAGCGTCATGAGCAATACCGGATTGATAAAGGCATTGAGGCGGTAATGGGATATCTGACTCGTTGTCTGCTGGAATGGTGGCGATCTGGCTGCTCCAGATGTTGATCTTTCGCTCTGCCTGCATTGGTTGATGGAACATGGTGAGGCCTATTGCAACGGAAAGAGCGAGATTGCAGAAGACGAGTTGCCGAAGAAGGCGCGTAAGCGCGTCAAAATGAGCTTACAACCGGAAGATGTGCGCGTTTAAACAGGATGTTTCATGGAGAAGGGATGGAAGGCAAGGATGCGAGGTTCGCTCTATGCATTACTGCGGCATGTTTCACAAGAGAAAATCGCTTATCATTCGCTCTTTCTTTTTACGATCTGTCTTACTGAGGACCATTTGTATAGAGTAACGGACGTGCGTACTTGTAGGAAGCAAAAACCACAGTATCAGTATACGGTGCTGCCAACAAACCAGGATGTGTACCACTTTCTTGGTGAGGAAGCAGCAAGGGACGCGAATTGGGAGCTATTCTGATGCTCCTGATTGGGAGGTGAAAGATGAGCAGAGAACGGTACATTGCGCTGGCATTGGAGATGACCTATCGCCAGCTAATGGCGGATGAAGTGGATATCTGGAGCGTGGGTGTTGAGCAGGCGAGGGATGCCTTTCAGGTGTATATCCGACTGCATCCGGCGTCTCCTCTCGTGCTGAACTATTATATGTATGGTTTGTACTATACCTCGCATATTGGTCTGCTCTGGCCTGCATTTCTGCATAGCTTATATCAGAATGTGCATGGTGGTCTGGTCGCAGAGTGATAGACGATAAGTTGTTCTTTATATATGAGGAAGTCATCGTTTAAACGATGGCTTCTTTTTTGTGAGGTGAAATCTTGGACGAGATCAGATACAGGGCTGTTGAGCCTTTTAATACGCCTTCAGGCGTGGCCTTGGACGAAACGATGAAGCAATATCAGGAGCGCATAGCTGTAGAGTGTTTATCCCTGCTGTTTTGGGATACATACATCCCATCTAACATCAGAGATCGTGTCTATGAGATTGTTGAACGGCATGGCGTTTGGCCTGGTCTGGCTGCGGGCAAGCTCGTTTTAGAGGCGTTTAATGCTGGTGTGAAATGCGGTCGTTCGCCCCGTTAATCTCAAGGAGGAGGCTTTATGGAAGAAAGTCGAGTAACGCTGCGGCAGGCACTTGATGATTTTCTAGAGGTGTGCCGGATAAACAAAGCCAGTGTACATACATTGCGCAATTATGGCAAAGATTTGGACTTCTTTTTAAGCTGGCTAGAGTCTGCATATCAGCTGACACATGTGAATGAGCTTCAACTGAAGCATTTGCGTGGCTGGATTGGTTATCTACAAAAATATACCACAAGGCGTGGTGAGAACCTGGATGATAATACTGTGCGTCAGTATGGTGTACATGTTCAAGTCTTTTGCCATTGGCTGGAGCATGAGGATTATATTGAAAAACCAATCACCACAAAGTTTAAGCTACCCAGCGTAGAGCAAAAATTTGTGCCTACATTTACACCTGAAGAAATTCAGAAGCTCTTGGATGCGTGTGATGAGGGCGCTGTCTACAGACCTAAGGTCCACAAGGCTCTGACAGCACGTAATAGGGCTATTGTGAGTGTCCTGGTTGATACTGGCATTCGTCGTAAAGAGTTAGCTGGCCTTCGCCTCCGTGATATTGATCGAGATATGAGGGTTTTACTCATTCACCGTAAAGGCGATAAATGGCAACAAGTACCTATCTCTCGTGAGGGATTTAAGCCGTTGCATGAGTACCTCACTAAGTATCGTCCTCAATTGGCAGCGGTAGGTGGTCGAACTAAGGCACACAAAGATGATCCTGTGTTCCTAACCGATATGGGGGAGCAGCTAAGTATCGTAGGAGTTTCTAAACTGTTCAATCGCTTAAAGAAGAGGACAGGTATTGAAGATAAAAAGGTTTCACCTCATAACTGTCGGCGCTATATGGCGACTACACAGCTGGCCATGGGTCGCAGTCCCTTAGATGTTCAGCGTCAGATGGGGCATACTACCTTGCAGATGACCAATAAATATGCCTCTCTTTCTATTGAGCACCTGCAGCGTTCTCATGAGGAATTTTCACCTCTCCGAGCTAAACATGTTAAGGATGACCGTGGCCCTACGGGATCTGGTTATTGGGATGAGTAGAGATAGAGGCACAGTCAATTCGGCTGTGTCTCTATATACTTTTAGGTATCTGTTTAATATCCGATGATTGCTCCAATATTTGTTGTTGTTCTTTACGTTCTCTAATTCTTTTTAGTAATCTGTCAGAGAATAGACGCATGGCTTCTTCCCTTGTTTTATTAGAATAGTCGTGAGTTCCAAGTTTAATTGCCTCATACTCATGTTCAATATCGTCTGCAGCTTTTTGTGAGTTGACACTTCTCTCACGGAATTTGTAATAGGCTGCAAATCCAGCAACAATAGTTACTATCAAGCTAAGAGCAGCGGAAGTAACTTTTAATACGAATGAAACTGTTGGCATACTCGTAAATATTGTTATTCCTGTTGTGCTAGTGATAATTGCTGAGCCTATTATCACTATATTTTGTATATTATTGTGTACACTCCTATATTTATTGGCTTCTTTTTGGTAATCACTGATCAGCTTGGGAGCGTCAACTTTATAATATTGCTCTCTAACCTTATATAATTCTTCTTGACGTCTCTCTTCTGGTGAGAGTGATTTTATCCTTTCCTCTTCTTCTTTTAATTTTTTCAACTTTGCTTCACGTTCTTTTTGTCTTTCTTGTTGCTCGAATCTTTCTTTTTCCGCTTGCCTGGCTAATTGCGCAATCTGTTTTTGTCTTTGTTGTATGGCTTCATTGGCAATGAGTAGTTGATCGGTTTCAAATTTAAATATTTCTTCACTAATTTCTTGTCTTTTGTAGTCTATGATCTGGCTTCTGATTTCCTCAGATCTGACTCCTTCTAGTTGCTTCATATACTCATCGTAATCTATAAAACCTTCTATATACCTATCTCTTAGGTTATTGCTCTGATACCTATATCTATAAGAGAGCATGAACTTAACCTCCATTTCTAAAATGGATAATGAACAGTTAAAAGTTTGAATAACCATTGAGGAATCAAATCATCAAAATATTAACATTACCTGTATTGTTTGTTATTGAGTTTGTGTACATTTTGGGAGAACTAGATTAGAAAATGATTATGAGGATATATTGAGGGGTAATTAGGCTAAATTACTTGTCCTGGTTTTAGTGTTTCCTGGTCTAATGGGGCGTCTCCACAGGCTGTTTCATAGCTTTGGTTGTCAGGGTTAATAATGATAATCATTCTCACTTCTTTGTGCACCGGAACTATACCACCTGGATTATCCAGTGTCAAGGCATAGAGAGGCCCTGTTGGAAAACTGGATTTGATTAAATGAATGTGGTGCTAGATAAGCATCATTCTATAAACAAGAAGGCAGGGAAATCATATTTCAATCTCTTGCTGCCCAGATTGCTATTGCTTCCTGGCTTGATTGGTTTAGATATAGAGGAGACCGGTATATGAATTGGTCTCCTGGCCTGTAGTTAATGTAATAATGCGATGATTGTATAGATAATGCCTAATATGATGATGAAAAAGTGTAGCCAGACCCAGATCAAGTAGAGGCGAACGCCCCTCAAGAATGGAAAATCTTTCTGTTGTTCTTTCCTGGTGAGATCTAGTAAAGCTTGAAGTTTGGTATCTGGATATAATTCTTCCAGCCGCTGGCGGATAAGAAATTTCAGCCGCACATGGCGTCTGAAACGTTCATAGAGTTTAATACTGGCCAACGCCCCAAAGGTCCCAATTGCAATCAACATCAACGTTAGTGGGAGCGCGCTTCTTGTCAGGCCAGTCTGTGTTAGACCTCCTTGAATTGCCGAAGCTACCACTACGATCAATCCAGTGATGCTTGCCCGCTGATCTTCCGATTGTTTAGCCTGAGCGAACTCCTGTTCCGCCACATTTATCAGAATATCTGTTGTCTCCGACATAAATCCCCCTATTAATTGAAGCTTTTCCCTCAAATATATAAACGCAACCTTTTCCCTATATTAAAGTAGGATTTAAAGCAGACGGTATTCAAAGGGGCCTCTCCGGCCCCTTTATAGGCTTTCAGGGCATCGCCTGGCTCTTTCTCTACCATGTTGCTCCTTCAGAGGGAGAGTACATATTACATATAAATTCATGGTTTGTTTTCTATAAATAAATAATAAATGCAAATATATTCTTTGTGCTATTTGTACCCTGAAAATGCTTTTTTTGGAGGATGTCTGTATACTTGATTTGAACCTAGCATGATGGGTAGCTGCTTTATAGATATAGACAGCAGTGGAATTGGGTATATGTGGATTCGTGCTAGTCATCACTTTCTTTGGTAATCAGTATAGTGGAAGAAGGGTTTCTTAGTGATGCATCAACCTAATAGGGTTAGAAAGATTCTAACACCAATCTCGTTAATTCGAGCTGTCCTTCTTTGCTTACTACTCTTAGGTAGTCAGCTTTCTGTAAGTGCTGGCTTATTCGCTGGTGTCAAAGCTGCTGGCTATTCTCATGGTAGAGGCATTGTCCATTCACTAGTTATGCCTCATGTGGGAACAACAAAGCCTCAGTTCGCAAAGAAAAAGGGCGTGGCAGCTATTGGTCCTGACCTGAGTGTGAGCATATTGCAGAGTTCATCTGTGCTGACAATTGGTCAGCCTGCAACTTTTAAGGCAACTATCATCAATTCCGCCAGCGCAAGTAAGGCGCTCAGCGCTCCGAGCGCGGTAATTACATTGCCTACTAACTTCACAAGGATTTCAGCGGCAGGTGCTGGCTGGTCCTTTGTGAACAGTGGTCAGGCTATTACTGCGACCTACAAAGGCGCATTGCCAATTCTTGCCGGGCAAGTGTTACCAGGTATCTCTGTAACCGCGATTCCTGCTGCAACTCATACTGCCAATCTCTCTAAGTTAGAGACGGTTAGTATTGCGGTAACAGAAGCTGGAGATATTAATCTGGCTAACAACTCAGCCAGTACCCAGGTAACTATTGCATCCCCTGTAGTAGCTCCCGCCCGAGCAAATTCAGTTTTTGCTCCGAGCGCCGCGGCTGCTGCTGCTCCGGCTGCTAAGCCTGCGAGCATTGATCTGATGATCAATAAGTTTGCTTCCAGTTCAATCGTCAGGGTTGGACAACCTGTAACTTATACTGTGGTGGTATCTTCATCGAAAACTTCTAGTCCCATCACAGCTGGCACACCAATCAATGTCACAGATTTGTCGCCACTTGGTTTAACCGATGTAAATGTTATGGGTGGCGCTGCCTGGCGCTTGAATTCGTCGGCACCGACAAGTCCAACTTTGATCAACGCAAGCTATAATGGTGCTTATCCAATCGCACCTGGAACTATCCTGAGTCCAATTAAAATTACAGGTATTGTAGTCTCAACGGCTGGTCGTTCATTCACCAACATCGCCAGCGTGTCAGTCCCTGGTGACGTGAATCTTAATAATAATGTTTCGGTTCCTACCATTGGAATTTTGCCTGCGGTAACTCCAAAGAGTGAGCAGAGCAGGACGGTTCCACTGGATGACACGGCGACTGCTGCTGCTGAGACAGCGACATCAACGCCTGTGGCGACTGACACAGCTACAGCAACTGAAACAGCCGTAGCGACCGACACTTCTACGCCAACCGCAACAGCCGTAGCGACCGACACCTCTACGCCAACCGCAACCGAGGTAGGTGTATCAGGATCCCCAACAGCTACCGCAACCGAGGTAGGTGTATCAGGATCCCCAACAGCTACCGCAACCGAGGTAGGTGTATCAGGATCCCCAACAGCTACCGCAACCGAGGTAGGTGTATCAGGATCCCCAACAGCTACCGCAACCGAGGTAGGTGTATCAGGATCCCCAACAGCGGTCAGCACGGTAGGTATTGGTGGAACTCCAACGGGAGTGCCAACGATATCTCCCACAAAACCGATGTTGTATATCGTCAAAACACATGTGGGTGGTGCCACCAGCTTCTCTGTTGGAGACACAATTAATTATGTCTTGAATGTCAGTAATCTGCCGGGAGCAGCTCCAGAAAATCAGACGATCACGGTGTTTGATCTGGCTCCTCTCGGTTTGACGAATGTAACTGCTTCTGGTACAAATTGGAGCATTACTCTGATAAATACCACCAGCCCGTCTGTACTGATGGCAACGTATACCGGTACATATCCAGTTGCTGCTGGCACATCATTGCCACCGCTGAATATGAGTGGTACATTTGTTGATAGTGCCCCTCCCGCATTTACCAATACCACAGTCGTCAGTTCACCTGATGATCCAAATCCTTCCCTCAATTCCAGTTATGATACTGTAATGGTTGCGGCGCCAGCCCTAACGCCTACACCAAGAGCTGGCGGATCGCCAACAGCGGTCAGCACAGTAGGTATTGGCGGATCGCCAACAGCGGTCAGCACAGTAGGTATTGGCGGATCGCCAACAGCGGTCAGCACAGTAGGTATTGGCGGCCCTAGCGGTCCAAGTGGTGAACCTGGTGGCCCTAGCGGTCCAAGTGGTGAACCTGGTGGCCCTAGCGGTCCAAGTGTTATTCCTCCTGATCTGCAGATTATTAAGAGTAGCCTGGATGGCGATCGTTATCACGAAGGTGATGATGTAACCTTCTTCATCGCAGTCTCTAATCTGTCTAATGCAGGTCCTGTGAGCGATCCTACCACGATTTCGGTCGAGGATGTCATCCCGATTGGACTCGCCAATATCAAGGTCAATGGTCAGCATTGGCACTTCAAGGTGAGTGATCATACAAGCCCTGCAGTGATTGATGCAAGCTACAACGGTAATGATCCGTTACAGCCTGGTGATACCCTGCCCGTGATCACCATCACTGGTAAACTGACCCAGGATGCTGTTCCATCACTGACTGATACCGCTACTGTGGATGTTCCTTATGATTGCAACACTGACAACAACACAGTGATGTATACCATCTACGTGAAACAGGTACATCATCAGCAACAGGAACCACAGCAGCAACAGCAGAACCATCACAACAACAACAACAACAACAATAATAATAACAACAACAATAATAACAATAACAATAACAATAACAATTTCCACGGTCACGGCTTCGGCGGTTACCCTGGTCTACCTCTAACTGGATCTGATCCAGACCCCAGATTGAAGTAGTAGAGATATTGGTTATTCGTGTTGTTTAAGGATAGAGGGAAAGTCAGGGATGAAATGGGCGTAAGCGTGTTTGTACAACTGATTTTCCTTCTTCTCCTGGTTGTTCAATCGGATCTGTTTATCGTCATCACTCCTGGTTTACTGGGAGTGATGACGAGTTGCGTTGTGTGGGATGGTGGGTTGTGCCTGGTACATACTCACGGAAAGGAGCTTATATACGATGCATACAAGACAGCGTTATTGGTTTATTCTGGCTATTCTGTTTGTACTGCTGAGTATTGGTTTGGGGGGCTGGGTTTGGAGTAGTATCCTTTCCTTGCAAAAAACGGCGAATCAGCAGACAACAAATGGATCTTCTTCAAATGTGGCTTCTGTTACCCCGGCATTGAACGGTGGCCTGGATGTTTCTTCTGGGGCGCATTTAATAATTCCGGCTATTGGCATAAATGCGCCCATTGAAACTGTCGGCAAGACTGCCCAGGGGCTGATGGATGTGCCGACACGTAATCGCTGGGAGGGCGTGGGTTGGTATAACGGAGGACCGCTTCCAGGTCAGCCGGGGGCGGCGGTAATTGATGGACACCTGGATCGTACAGGTGGCGCGCCAGCGGTATTTTGGAAGTTGAAGGATTTACATGTTGGCGATATGGTGACGGTTCAGGATAAGAGTGGTACTGTTGTTCGCTTTAAGGTGATAAAACTGGCCAGCTATGCACCTACTCAGGCTCCTATTAAGGAGATCTTTGGTCAGAAGAATGGCACCTTCTTGAATTTGATTACCTGTGCTGGTGTATGGATAGCGGATGAACATCAAACTACTGAGCGCCTGGTAGTGTATACCCGAAAGGTTGCGTAGGGACAGGCTATTCTGTTGAAGTTTTTCATATATAACTTTACTTTTTTCAAATTACTGGCTGGCCTCACCACTTCCATGGTGAGGCCAGCCAGTAATTGTCTATATTGATCTTTATGTGTTGGTGAGAATGTCTATACTTGATCTGTATCAAGGATGTAATCCTAGGACTTTTAACCGATTTTTTAAGAATGTATCTTACTCCCATCATCATGGGAAGCGTGCCGCCCTTGTGCGCAATACACCTCATTTAAGGCGAAGATGAGAGGAGAAAGCCCAAAGAAACACGAATTGTACGTGCGGGGCTTGCCTCCGCTTCAGCCGTTCCTGCATGAAAAAGCAAAAAGTAAAGCCTCGCACCTACAGGGACGAATCTTTACAATTCATGTTTATTGTTATTTTTCAAGTTTGAGCATATAAAGCGGGGGCAAGCCCCGCACGTACAATTCGTGTTTATTGTTGTGGAGAGGATACTTCATGCGACCATCTTCTAGGATGCAACGACCTGCCAGACCACAGTCTTCCAGGCCGAGTTCTTTATTTGCTCTGGTCTTACTGCTATTATTACTCGGTGTTATTGTGGGCTGGGGCTGGCGTAATTTGTTTTCTATCTCTAATCTGTCGTATCGTGTTACGCACCCTGATATTATATTCACACCGGGGGCTGCCCATAGTACCCGCACAAAGGTCAATAATAGTGGTGACCAGATTTCTACCAATTTTGATCATAAGGTTGCACAGTTATTGATTCAGACCTCAAATTCCTCCGGGTATACCGGTGCTAATGGTGCGGCAAGTACAGCAACTCCAACGTTAACTCCTATGACAGATCCAGCTTTGCAGTCCCAGCATATGGATACCGGCGCACATGTGCAAATTCCAGCTATTAAAATTGATGCACCGCTTGAAACGGTTGGTTTAAATACGAATGGTCGTATGGACGTTCCCTCGCTACATGGTGAGAATGGCGTGGGGTGGTTAGAGAATGGTCCGCGACCAGGCGATATCGGTAGTGCTGCTATTGATGGCTATGCCAGCCAACCCGATGGTTCACAGGCTGTTTTCGCTAACCTGGCTGCTTTGCATACGGGCGATACCATTTTGATTGTTTATCCAAATGGCGTTGTGCAGCATTTTCATGTCCTGACAGTACAGAATTATCCAGCTAACCAGGTACCTCCTGCCACTATCTTTAACGATACTAGTGGTAGCTATCTCAATTTGCTCACCTGCGATAATAATTGGATCCCTTCACTTTCACAATCCCAGTCACAGGTTATTGTGCATGCGATCCTGAATTAGCCTGCCATATACGCTGCTTGTAGATATTTCAACATTTAATAATTCAGGGTACATTACGGGGCTTTTTACTGTTCGTCGGGAGATCACGAGCAAGCGATAAAACTACATTCTTTCAGGTGGAGTGTGTGGTGGGCGGCGGCGGCCGTCCACCACACACTCCACACCCCCAACCCGGCGCCGCAGGTGCCAAAGAGGAACATTAAAGAGCCCCGAGTACATTAAATGATGACTGGACCTGTATCTTTATCTGATGTACACTACTACAAGAGTGTATAAGGAAGGGCTTTAAAATAAGAGGATAGGATCATGGCCAGTATACTCGTTGTGGAAGACGAGATCGATATCTGTAATCTGATTCGCAAGGAATTGGAGTCTCAGGGTCACCAGGTTTATCAAGCCTTTGATGGGGAGGCGGCCCTGAGTATTGTTGATAAATTACCCCTGAACCTCGTTATTTTAGATTGGATGCTACCAAAATTAGATGGCCTGACTGTCTGTCGCACTATTCGTCAAAATCACCTCATGCCAATTATTATGCTCACTGCTCGTACAGATGAGGTTGATCGTATTTTAGGCCTGGAGGTGGGGGCTGATGACTATATCAGTAAACCCTTCAGTGTGCGTGAGCTGACTGCGCGCGTGCGTGCTATGCTGCGTCGCATCGATCTGGATACTCATTTCGCTCCTGGCTCAGCTGGTGCGAACTTAAACTCGCAGGCCCATGTGTCTACGGGCACTGAAAAAAGTTCGACACCAGGTGTACCGCCTATTTCTATGACCGGGCTTCCTTCTCCAATTATTCGGGGAGATTTATACATCTCTCTCTCCGAGCACACAGTTACGCTGGAAAAGCGCACTATAGATCTCACCCCAAAGGAGTATGAGCTGCTGGTACTGCTTAGTCGAAATCCAGGACGCGCTTTTAGTCGTGAGTATTTGTTGCAAGAGCTCTGGGGCTATGACTATGATGGCTTTGATCGCACCGTCGATACCCATATCACACGTCTGCGCAAAAAGCTGGGACCGCTGGGTGAAAAGATTATGACGGTGTGGGGAGTTGGCTACCGCTTTGTAATTTAGCGGACCCGCTTTGAAATCTCGTATCCGTGATTTCTGGGCATACATTTTCGCACCTGCGGTGCTCAATAGTTTTATGGCGTGTTGCAGAAATTGCAACACGCCATAAAACTATCTGGCGCGGCCGCGCCTGTGTGAGCCTGGCACTAAGAGGCCAATTTCTCACGCAACATTGAGCGCTCAATCAATGAAGAGATCTGGTCCAGGAAGGTGCGGAAAAATTCGGCCTGGGGTGCTGCATTGACCAGCGCGTGGTGCATCAATTCTTCGTCTTCGAGCCAGGGTACACCATTGAGAATGCGCAAGTATAAGATGCAGAAGATGTGCGAGCCGGATTTCAAGGGTATATAATGGACCAGCGAATGGGGCTCGTTTGCATCTTTGATAATTGTTTGTGTTCCACTTTTAAAGACGCTGGTCGCATTGCGGAGCTCTTCATCCGTAGGCTGAAACTCGTCAACCCTGATCGGGGCATCGGCCCGTACCTGTAGTCTTCCCGTTTTATCTGGCGCCAGTAATACACATTCCGTTACTCCCAGTGAAGAGAAAACGCGGATGGTTGAGAGGGCGATAATATCTAACTGTTGATCAAAATCATTGGTATTATTGAACACGCGCATCAATTCATACAGGATGCGTAACTCGTGTGCATTCTGGCGCGCCTCCTCGCCACTGCGGCGGATTGAGCCAGCCAGCCAGCTAGTAATAATCGCTGTCACCAGAAAGATAAAGAGGGTTACCCACTGAGCGGGATCGGCCAGTGCTAATGTGAAAAGTGGTGGCAATAAAAAGTAATCAAAGAACAAGAATGCGGCAATGGAAGCGATGATCGCGGCATAGCGACTACGCCAGATAGCCAGGACCATAATCCAGATTAAATTGATGATGACGATATCAGAGATGTGTGGATACAAGTGAGAAAAATAAATCATGCCGGTAATGATTAGAGAACCGGCTACGGCTATCAATGCATCATAGACATAATACTGCCAGCGGTTTTTTAAGCCTGTTTCCATCTGAGGAATGCGCTCGATCTTCTGCATGAAATCACCTCGCAGGGATAGATGAGATGTTTTACATTGTCTATATTTCCTTCTCTAACATACAACTAAAAACATCAAGGAGGCCTCAAAAATTGCAGTTGGGACCTCAAAACTTGCTCAAAAATAAGGGAACCCATAGAATTCTAGAAATTGCTAGAATGCAAGGGGACCTTATAATTATAAAAATAGCCCTTTTAAGATTTTAAGATTTTAAGATTTTTTGAGTGTGGGGAGGCTGGCTAAACGAGTGCCTGTCTGGTAGAGGCAATAGCGGGAGCGATTTTTAGCTGAAGGTGGAATGTGCTACCTACACCCGGCGTGCTTTCTACAGAGATGGTGCCACCCATGGCCTGAATGAAGTCCTGGACGATGGCCAGGCCGAGCCCAAAGCCACCTGAGCTACGCGTTCGGGAGGCATCGGTGCGGTAGAAGCGCTCAAAGATATGTTGTTGCTCCTCTTGTGAGATGCCAATGCCCGTATCTGCCACACTGAGTGTAATATATTGCGTTTCTGTTTGTTGGAGCGAGATGGCCACGATTCCTCCATCTGGTGTATAGGTAATGGCATTGCGCACGAGGTTGAGTACGACCTGGATCAGGCGCTGGCGATCAGCGCTGATGGCGGGTAATTGGGGAGGGATCTCGCGTATCAAGCTGATTTTGCGTTCACGCCTGGCCAGAGGCATCATGATCTGGTATACCTCTTCGATGACCGCCCCCGCGTCAATGGTGTCTATTTGGAGGCGCAGTTCGTGGCTATCATTGCGGGCCAGCGAGAGGAGATCCTCGACCAGGACACCGAGGCGCATCGTTTCACGATGCGCGATCTGCAGATAGTCATAGAGCATGGCGGGTGATAATGTCTGTTCATTGCTGGATAGCAGCAAGGCTTCCAGGTGTCCACGAATGCTTGCTACCGGGGTACGCAAATCGTGTGAGACATTCATGATCAGTTCACGCCTGCTCTGCTCAGCCCTCTCAGCTTTAAGGCGCTCACGTTCTGCCAGGGCCGTTGCTTCAGCCAGGCGCATAGCGTTCTCATTCATGCCGAGCATGGCCTGGGCAAATTGGCTCCAGAGCGAGGCTAAGAAGTTAATGGCTATCAGTGGAAAGAATGCCATACCAGCGCCGGTCAAGACGTTTTTAATATATTTGCCAGCCGCTTTGCTGTCCAGTGTACTGTTAGAGGCTACCGCCATGTAAAAATAGACAAATGGTGCTACCAGGAGTCCCAGGATAGCCGAGATCAGGCAGAGTGCCAGGCATAGGATGAGGAAAACGAGCGTAACATAGAAAGCAAGGATACCGAAGGGAAATTTAAGGAAAAGATAGAGTATGCTTTTCCAGGTTACGGTGCGCCTGAGATGAAGCAGGCCGCGCTGTATCCTGCTCGCCTGGGCTGGAAAAGGGGCCGCCATAGGGGCAATACTTACATGTAGCCAGCGTATGACTAATTGGCGCTCAAATGCTGCAATTTTCCAGATGGCAGACATGAACAGTATAAGCAACGGGATGCCGATCAGAAAAAGGTTAAGGGCGGTAACGATAATCCCCATGACAATGAGGATAAAGTAGCAGATGCCGAGCGGGAATGATAGAAGCAGATATCCAATATTGATCGATGTCTGTGCTTGATGTCTCTGGCGTTGTAACTTTTGCGACATAGTTGTTTATGACCTCGTAACCGGAAGATGCAGCCAGCGCCGCGTCTTTTATCTTATAACAGGCAACTGCAATGCTTGTTATAGCTAGCATAAAGCTAAATTGTTACGATTGTATGTCGGAAATGGCGCGCCTGAGCGAAGAAAATCTCTCTTTTTGCCAGGATACAAGATGTTGCTTGCTATCCACTCAACCCGTAGAAGGGAGATATATAGAAGCCTGAAGGTGTAAAAATACACCTTTCAGGCTTTCTCTTCCCCACATCCCATTCCCACATTCTCCCTCCCACGAAGACAGGTTCGGGATCTCTCTCTCCACCACCACACGTATCGCGCCCTCCTCTTCCACCAACCACCCGTACACTGCGCTTTCCCCACCCTCACCGTGCATTTGCTGGTCGCAACCAGATAAGAATTGGTTCATTCCCCTATATTCAAACGTTCTTGTTCACCACTCTACTCTCACCTATCCACCACAAGGACGCTGCATATCCCTATATTCAAACGTTCTTGCCCACCACCCCATTGCTACATAGCCACCACAAGAACGTTACGTACCACCTTCTCATATCAGGTCAATCTTGTCCCCACCCCACTGCCAGCACCACACACGCAAGATACCTGATATGTTTCACCCCACTACCACCATTGTCCGTTCTTGCTCATCCCTACTTCCATCCCCACTACCAGCAAGAACGTTGAATCTCACCCTTACCACGTTTCCGTTCTTGCCCGCTTCCCACTACCACTGCCACCTCTGCAAGAACGGTGAACCTCGCTCCCCTCCACACTTCCATCCCCTCATCCACCAAGGTCACGTTTCTCTATCCGCTTACATTGATTAATATAACATGCGCGCATGACTATGCAATGAATTGAAGTTCTTTTATGCTGAATAAAAGTTCATAAAACAAGAAAAGTTGGACAAGAATTAAATTACAGATTTTTCATCTTCTTCAAATCCTGCTCAAAACGTGTAATTGCCTCATCACTTTCAGGGTCGCCGGGCATCTCCATCAAGATAGCTGGAGGAATTGTCAGGTCATGGGCGCCACTATGCAGTGCCTCGGCTGCTTCGACGGTAGACTTGATACTGGCGGCCAGGATACGGGTGTTTGAGCTCTGGCTGGCGATGACGCGGGCCATTTGTTCGAGCCGCTCGCAGGGATCTACCCCACTGCGCCGTAAACGGTTATAGTAAGGGATGATATATCTGGCACCTACCAGAGATGCGATATAGGCCTGGGCAACCGTAGTGACGGCTGTGAAGGCTATAATATGACCCTGGGCATACAGGCGTTGACCCACACGTACCCCGGCCTGTGACATCGGTATTTTGGGAATGACTCTCTCAGGATCAGCTTCAATATAGGAGAGGGCTTCCTGGTAGGCTTTCTCTTCGTCGGCCATGGAGGGCTGCATAAAAATAGTACCGTTGGTGCGCTGCAAGAGTTGTTGCACAATCTCATGTGCTGTTGCACGTTGCCCATGCTGGTAGGCATTCAGGAGTAGGGTTGGATTGGTTGTTACTCCGGCGATTGGTAATGTTTGTGCTACAGCTGTGATATCATCCAGGTAAGCACTATCAATATAGAGGGCCATAATGATGCTCCAATCTCGGTTATTATCTGATTTTGTTCAATTTAACACAACAGACCAGGTGTTGATCCTTAATTCTGCCGCTGATCCTTTCGGAACACTGGCGCTGCAGCGTTTAACGACGGGAAGCCTGCTTATCGCTGAGGATAATATTGCGACCCTGGGAGTCTTCAAGGCGCATAATGCCGCCGCTTCTGTGCGCTGTGTTGCATTTCATGATTATATCTTACACCATTCCCCAGAGACAGTACATGTGGCGGTTATGAATTTGTTATATCAGCCGGGCAATATCTGGATGTTCTATGGTTTAAGCGTGGCGGCCTTTGCGTTGAAGCCCGGTGGTAAGCTCTATGTCGCGGGAGCCAAGGATCGCGGGATTTTGACGATGGCAAAACGTATGCAGGAGCTGTTTGGCAATGTGGAGACCCTGACTATTAGCAAGGGTCAGCGTGTGCTCTGCTCGACCAGGCGCCAGAGCTTTGCTCTTGAGCAACTGCCGGTTACTAGCTTGCGTATCTTTGCGGATAGTAAGTTAGATGAAGGAACCCGGCTATTGTTGTCTGTTCTGGATGTCAAACCTACCGATCATGCACTGGATATTGGCTGTGGAGCTGGTTTTATTGGCTTGCATATGGCGCGTTTAGCTTCCGAGGGCCAGGTTACTATGGTGGATGCTAGCCTGGCTGCGGTAGCCGCCAGCCAGCAGGCTGTGGAGCAAGAGGGCCTGCGTGGGGTGAATGTGCTCGCTAGCGATGGGGCACAAGCTGTCCTGGACCAGCAATTTGACCTGGTCGCGACCAATCCTCCTTTTCATATGGGAGGAGTTCAGACCCTGGAGATTGCTGAACGCTTTATTCGTGAGGCGGCCCAGATCTTGAAGCCAAAGGGGCGCTTCTATCTGGTGGCCAACCGGTTTCTGAAGTATGAGCCTACGCTACTGGCCTGTTTCCGCGATGTGCAAGAAATAGCTGGAGATAGTCGCTATAAAGTTCTTTACGCGACTAACCCTCTGGCGGCTAAGCCGCGCTGACGTGTCAGAGCATGTCATACAAAGTATTCTTTATTCGTCTATTTTCAGAATTGCTATGCTAAACCCTGGAAATAGGTTAAATAAAATGTTAAAAATAGTGTTATGCGGTACAATGTGACTGACAGGCGTTGTCCCAGTTACGGTGTACTGATGTATTGATACCTGGTAAGGAGCATCGTTTTGCCTATCTCCGCGCGCCTCCCATCCTCTTCGTCGTCTCGTCATACTATGTCCTGGTTGATTCTGATTGGGGCAAACGTCGCATGGGCCACCAGTTATGTGGCGGCGAAATATGCCCTCTCGGCGATGTCCTTGCCGTTAATGCTGGCTTTAAGGATGTGTATATCAGGGGCCGTGCTGTTGCCTTTTCTGCTTGCCAGGCGCGCTTCTCTACATCTGACCTGGCGTGATATACCGCAGTTAGCTTTGTTATCATTAATTGGCTTCGTCGTTAATAAGATGCTGGAGTTTGGTGGTTTATCGCTGACCACGGCATCCGATGTCGCTCTGCTCATTACTGGTGAGTCGATCTTTACGTCTGCCCTATCCTGGATTGTGCTGCGAGAACATGTGTCTGCGCGTTCTGTCGGGGCATTGGCGCTGGGATTTATCGGCGTATATTTGATCGTTGAGCGTAGCTTGCTACCTTCTATACCGGCGGGTGGTGGAATCTGGCGTATGGTGGGAGATCTACTGGTAATCGGGGCATTAATGATTGAGGCTCTGTATACTGTTCGTGGCAAAGCATTACTGGCCAGGCATTCGCCACTGCTGATTACTACGGCATCGATTGTAGGCAGCATGGTTTTCTGGCTGCCTGTAGCTGGTTGGGAATTCCTTTCGACTGGTTGGCGCATGCCTGATTTGTTTGGCTGGCTGAGCGTGCTCTGGCTGGCCATTATGTGTACCTGTATAGCATATCTGGCCTGGTTCCAGGGTCTGACAAAAGTGAAAGCCTCAGCCGCGGCCTCTACACTTTTTATTCAACCTTTACTGGGACCCTTGCTGGGCGTGCTTCTTTTACATGAAGAACTTACCCCTTATACCATCTTTGGCGGTATGCTCATTATCGTCAGCGTCTACTTAATTTCTAAACAGGAATAAGAAGGTATATTGAGAAAGAGGTATGTTTTATGTTTGAACCCCGCAGCGCATTTGTTGATGCAGGCAACGTACGTCTTCACTACCTGGAATGGGACCCCGCGTACGCCCATATGTCAATGGCTGACCCTGATGTAGCTCCTGACTATGGAGAGGCTACAGATGATATTCCTGTTGTTCTGCTGCATGGCCTGGCTGCGACGGCCGATACCTGGCGTTTGACTGCTGAGTATCTTTATCCACGGCATCCTTTGCTGGCTTTTGATCTGCGTGGACATGGCTCGAGTGCACAACCGGAGAGCGGGTACGATCCGAAGACGGTCGCTGAGGATATTATCAGTGGTATGGCCGCGCTGGGCCTGGGACAGGTAGCCGTGGTGGGGCATGGCTGGGGCGCACGAGTAGCCCTGGTGCTGGCGGCGCGCCATCCTGCTCTGGTGAGTCATCTGGTACTGGTGGACTGCCCACATGTGGAGCCGCGTCACTGGCCTGGAATGACGCGTGAGCGCTTTATCCGTGAGAAGGTTTCTTCGGTGCTCTATCCTTCTCGTGCGGCTTATCTGGAAGCCTTACGGGCAGAGATGCCGTTTACCTGGACTCCAGAGATTGAGCCAATTGTGCTGACCTATATTCGCGATTTGCCCGATGGCACCGTACAGGAACGTTTGCGTCCTGAACAACAGTGTGCGATCCGCGAGTCATTATGGGAAGACAGGGCTTTGACCTATTATGGTAAATTAAGTTGTCCGGTGCTGCTCGTTCCGGCCGCTGATCGACCATTGCCTGGTGAAGAACCACCCGAACGGCTTGAGCATGCGGATGAGTTTGCGGCTGCCAAGGGCCAGATGGCGGCTCAGGTGGCGCGGGCTATCCAAAACTGTTCTGTGTTATGGATGCCCGATACTGCCCATGATATCCAGTTGCAGCATCCGCAGGCGCTTGGAGAAGCCATCGTTAAATTTTTGCAGGAATAGGTTTTTTGATAGAAAGCGAGATGCTTGATGAGTAGGGTACTCTATCTAAATGGCAACATCTATACGATGGATGCCCAGGTACCACATGCGCAAGCAATGGCCATCGATACCGGAAGCGGACGTATCCTGGCGGTTGGATCTAATGATGATGTGCGTCGTTTGGGTGGCCAGCATGCCGAGCTGGTGGATCTACATGGCCGCACGGTTGTGCCGGGTTTCATTGATGCCCATATTCATTTGTTGGCCACGGCCTATCGTTGGCAGCGTGTGGATGCCTCAGCCTGTACCAGTGAGGAAGAGGTCGCTGATCTGGTTCGTGCACGGGCAGCTTCGACCCCGGCAGGCCAGTGGATTCAGGGCGGTCATTGGGATCGCAATACATGGACTCAAAGTAATTTCCCGACCCGCGCCTCGTTGGATGCCGCGGCTCCTGAGCATCCAGTAGCTCTTTCCAGTAAAGATGGGCACCTGCTCTGGGTCAACTCACGTGCACTAGAACTGGCTCATATCAATGTTGAGACGCCTGATCCCTCTACCGGTGCTATCCTGCGTGATGGTAGTGGAGAGCCTACTGGCATCTTGCAAGAGGCAGATGCGACCACTCTGGTGTTTGATGTGATTACACCACCCGATCCTCAGGTCAGTCGGCAGTTGCTGGAAGAGGCCCTGGCTCAATTGCAGCGTAGCGGCATTACCACTATCCACGATATCGAAGGTGAGCTCTCGCTGAATATCTTCCGCCAGCTGCGCGACGAGGGCAAACTGGGTGTGCGCGTACAGATGATTATGCCGCGTCAGATGCTGGCACAGTTGCCAGCGCTGGGTGTTAATAATGCGGAAAATGATCTATTGCGCGTTGGTGGCATTAAAATCTTTGCCGATGGTACACTGGGTTCTCAGACAGCGGCCATGCTGCATAGTTTTGAGGGGAGCCCTGGCAATCGTGGGATTCTAGCGCTGCCCGAACAGGAAATGATGGATACGGTTCGGGTGGCGACAGAGATGGATTTAATGATTGCCATCCATGCGATTGGTGATCGGGCGGCGCGGGTGGCCCTTAATTCGATTGAGCATGCGCAGCGCTCCCTGTTAATGAAACAGGATACAACTGTCCCGTTCAAACATCTGCGCTATCGGCTAGAGCATGTGCAGTTGATTGCGCCCGAGGACCTGAAGCGTATGCGCCGCCTGGGTGTGATCGCTTCGATCCAACCATTCCATGCCGTGGCGGATCGTGATATCGCCGAGCGGTATTGGGGGAAGCGCCATCGCCACGCCTATGCTTACCGTACCATGCATGATATGGGCATCCCGCTGGCTATGGGCTCGGATGCACCGGTTGAAACCTTTGATCCGTTGAATATTATCTACGCCGCGACTATCCGCCGCGATCCCGCCACTAAACGGCCGCCCTGGCTGCCTGACCAGGCTTTGTCTGTGGTAAGCGCCCTTGGTGGCTATACGCTGGGGGCGGCCTATGCTGGCGCCGAGGAGCAGCGTAAAGGTTCATTGACCGTCGGCAAGCTAGGTGATGCTGTCGTGCTACGAGATGACATTTTGCGCGTGGAGCAAGAGCATATTTCAGAGAATGGCGTGCAGGCTACTATCCTGGGCGGCCAGCTGGTGTACGGCTCTGTATAGTAAATATTTCAGAACAAAAAAGTTGCCGAAA
Source organism: Dictyobacter kobayashii (assembly GCF_003967555.1). GTDB lineage: Bacteria > Chloroflexota > Ktedonobacteria > Ktedonobacterales > Ktedonobacteraceae > Dictyobacter > Dictyobacter kobayashii. The sequence goes on along the minus strand of NZ_BIFS01000001.1, from coordinate 2,583,886 downwards.
CAGTTTCGGCAACTTTTTTGTTCTGAAATATTTAATTTGTGGGCGTTGGATTGGTGGCCAGTAGCCCGACAAAGCTGTGTGCGTCATATACATAAGTAGCAGTATTGACTACTATAGGGGTTGCTGTCGCGAATGGATTAGGAGTGCTGCTGGCGACCGGAGTACTACCACTGACTACGCCTGTACCATCCCATGCTCGCTGATAAGAGAGATTTTCCCAGACGACTTTTTTGGCAGTCGCATTATTTAAAGTACAGCTGCCAACGTTTTCATTGGGAGTAATATTGCCATATTTATCGCTGACCGGTGCCGCAAAGAGCACCTTGACCGAATTCAACTGACTGATATTTGCATTCCAGATTGCACGCTGAATAGTGAAGCAGTCATGTTTTACCTGGTCGCGCCCTTGAGCGATATCACTGATCTTGTAAAGCTTTTCAGTGATTTGCGCGTTGCCCTGATTATATTTAACATCGATGTTTCCCGATAAATTGGCGAAAGCATTGCTACTTTGCGCCAATTGCTGGATCTGTTCGGCTGGTGGAAGCGCCGCGTCTGGCGTGCCCGTGGTCGATGTCGTATTCGCTGGTCCCTGCGCCACGGCGAGCGATGAAATGTTGTCTGGTATAATGATGGCAACAGTGATGAGCGCACCAAGCAAAAAGACGACTACGAGCAATAGAATATACTTAACTGACTGCGACAAGAAAACGTCCTTTCTGAGGCCATACAACCCACGTACTTTCATTCCTGTACACGTTCAGCTGCTGCCTTGCATAGAATCTCTATTTGTGTGTGCAAAGTCATCTATGTATTAGTGACAGGATAACTCTTATATTCTGCACTATTTTATAGTTTGATACTATATGCTGATAGCTTAATCCGCAATACCTCATGACTTTTTTCTTATTTGGTGAGAAACTTGATGTAAGGTTATATAACAGTGCCATTTAGTAACAGGTGTATGGTTTGGATAGCAAAAATAGATCTGCTTTCTATCGTCTCTCTCTCGGATGAGTGCTATACTTGTCAATATTATGAACTTCGTTATTAGCAACGGTATAAAGGTGCCTGTATGTCTCTTTTAAATGTTCTTTTACTGTTTCTGGTGGCGGTAATTGGCGGAACCCTCAATTCAGTGGCGGGCGGCGGAAGCTTCTTTACTTTTCCGACCTTAATTTTTGCTGGTGTGCCACCCATTCCTGCGAATGCCACCAGCACGGTCGCCCTCTGGCCTGGATCGGTAGCGGGGGCTGGCGCGTATCGTCGTGAGCTAAAGGAAATAGATCGGCGTCTATTGATCGTACTGGTAATTACCAGCTTGATCGGTGGTGTGCTGGGAGCAATTTTACTCCTGATTACTCCTCCCTCTATTTTTACTACTTTGCTTCCTTACCTATTGTTGATTGCTACCCTCCTGTTCGCTTTTAGCGGTCCGGTTACCAGACAGTTACGGTTGCGTCGGATTGAGCGCTCGGCCCTTTCGGTTGGTCAGTTAGTTGGAATATCGATTGCCCAGTTTGTGATCGCCATTTATGGCGGCTATTTTGGCGGTGGGATCGGTATTCTGATGCTGGCAACCCTGGCATTGATGGGCCTGGAAAATATTCACGTTATGAATGGCCTCAAGACCTTGCTGGCAACCTGCATCAATGGTGTGGCTGTGATTACCTTTGTGGTGGCTGGAGCCGTCTTCTGGCCCGAGGCCATTGTGATGGTTGTGGGGGCTATTATTGGCGGATATGGTGGCGCTTACTATGCACGCAAGATTGATCAAAAGTGGATTCGCCTCTTTGTAATTGTGGTTGGATTTGCGATGACCCTGTACTTCTTTATCAAACATTAGTGGTACCAGAACCATCAGTTTGTGACGTCTGTGTTGAGATAGCCTTCTGGTATTTGCATTTGCATATGTAACTTGTTAGCGTTTTTGAAAATTGGAATTTGATATGAAGCAACAGGAAAATAGTGCTCAATCGCATGTGAATAAGGAAAATCAAGCCTCTGAGAATCCGGTCAATCAAGCCTCCACCGGTGGTGCTGTACAGTCCCAAAACGGGAAGTGGACGACGTTATTGGTGGTGGCGATCGGCGTTTTTATGGCGACCCTGGATTCGTCAATTGTTAATATTAGTTTGCCTGCTATCGCCAAAAGTTTTGGCGTTCCATTGAGTGGGGCGATCGAATGGGTGGTGATTGCGTACCTGGTGGTGACGGCGGCGATCTTGTTGACGGCCGGGCGGCTGGCGGATATGCTCGGGCGCAAGATCGTATGGTTAACTGGACTGATTTTTTTCACCGGCAGTTCCGCCCTCTGTGGACTGGCTCCCACGCTGGCTTTTTTAATTGCTGCCCGCGCCCTACAGGGTCTGGGAGGCGCGCTCTTGCTGGCCGTGAGCCCCGCTATGTTAACTTCCGCTTTCCCCTCTCATGAAAGAGGGCGTGCTCTGGGGCTTAATGCTATTACTGTATCGTTGGGAGTAAGTGTTGGACCAATCCTGGGAGGGCTGATTACAGGCTACTTTACCTGGCGCTGGATCTTCTTTGTCAATCTACCTTTTGGTATCCTGGGTCTGATTGCAACCCTGGTGTTTATCAAGGAAAAAACGAAGCGCAACCCTGGACGCTTTGATCCACTGGGGGCGACCTTGTTAGCCATAGGATTAGCCTGTGTGACAGCCGGACTCTCCTTTGCCCAGGAATTAGGCTGGGGCTCTGTTCCTATTCTGGTGCTACTCATTGTTGGCGCCCTGGCACTGATTATATTGCCCTTTGTGGAACTTCGGGTACCCAATCCGGCGATTGTGCTTTCGCTGCTTAAGAATCGTGTTTTTACTTCCGCCCTGCTTAGCCTGATAATCAGCTTCCTGGCCCTGTTCGCGGTCAGTTTTATGTTGCCATTCTATCTGGAAGAGTTGCGTGGCTTTTCCAGCGAGCTGTCTGGTTTCTTATTAACACCGCTGCCACTTATGATTGCTTTTATTGCACCTATCAGTGGCTCGCTGGCTGATCGTATCGGCACACGCTGGCTGGCTGCTGGTGGATTGACGATTGCCGGCCTTGGCCTGGTCTTTATTAGCTTTCTAAATGAACATACTCCTATCTGGGGGATCGTCTGGCCTTTAGTGATTACTGGTATCGGTCAGTCTATTTTCCAGTCACCAAATAATAGCGCCCTGTTAGGGCGGCCCCTCCTCAACATCAAGGCAGTGCTTCGGGTTTCCTGGCTACTGCCCGCACCATGGGTCAAAGCTTGAGTATCGCATTGGCTGGCGCGATCTTCTCTGGTCTGGGGGCGCTACGGCTGGTAACCTGCTGGCCTCCGGGCATGCTGGTGGACAAACAGGAGAGCTACAGCAGATCTTTGTGCATAGTTTTCACGTGACCTTTATTGTCTGTGCCTGTATCGCCGTCTTGGGCGTGCTGGCTTCGCTGGTGCGCGGTAAAGAGACGCGTAAGGTGGCCCGCTGAGGTCTGGGTCATGATTTATCCTGAATAGCGCGGGCCTTCGTCTTCTAGAAACAAAGGGCAGCCCATACGTAATTCATCCAATATTATTGGCTGTTTCTCATGGGCTGCTTCCAGCGTGTGAATATATATATGCAGGGATTTTGTATCAGGTGGGAGATGATACGATGACCAGAATTGCCAAAGACCGACCTGTTATTACTGTGGTGAATGTCTTCACGGTCGAACCGCAGAATCAGCAGCGCTTACTTAATCTCTTAATCAGGGCAACCACTGCCGTGATTCGTTTTATGCCAGGCTATGTTTCGGCGAACTTCCATCAAAGTCTGGATGGGAGAAGTGTTGTTAATTATGCTCAATGGCGTAGTCAGGAAGATATAGAGACAATGATGCAGCATCCTGATGTGCAAGAACTGTTTAGCAAGGTCAAAGAAATAGCTACAATGGCTCCCCAGATGTATAAAGTTGTGTTTACAGATGAGGTTTTCCAGCGGCCGGGGACCATTTCTCTTCCCCTGCCACAGGTAGGTAGCGCCTGAGTCAATGCTATTCCGTTGCGCCGGGTAAGCCATGATCAAGCTGATCATGGCTTATTTTATCTGTGCCCTTTATTTTCTTACATCTATCCCCATGAAGACAAATTGGCTATTCTGCGTTTAATCAATAATATACTGATACCCTATAATACAGCGATAGAAATACCTGCTTTGTTCGTCATTATTAGTATATACACATTGCATTTAACAAATTGATATACATTACTATTGGGGATAAAGGAGACAGAGGTGATGACCACCGGTGACGTTTCGGATTATAACAAACGCGGTGCTGACTATGCGCTGTCTGGCGATTATCAACGGGCACTGGCAGAATTTAGCCAGGCCATTCAAAACCAACCTCAGGAAGCCTCCTCTTACTATAATCGAGCCCTGGTGTATCGCAGCTTGAATGAATATGAACTGGCGCTCAGTGATATCCAGCGCGTGGTCGAGCTCCAACCTACTTATGGGCAGGCTTATTATCAACGCGGTATCATCTATTATTTGCAGCATAATAATCGGCGCGCTCTGCACGATTTCAGCATGGCCGTTGCTCTGAATGCTCAGGATATACAGCCGCTTATTGGCCGTGGGCTGGTCTATATTGTGATGGAAGAATATGAGCAGGCCATTTTAAATCTAGATCGAGCTATTTTATTGGATGCACAGCATGCTGGTCGTCTGGGAGCATATAGTAGTCGGGGCCAGGCTTACGCGGCATTGGAACGCTTTGATGAGGCAATCGCGGATTTCTACCAAGCCCTTCGTTTCAAACCGGACGATATAATCTTGCTCAATCGCCTGGGGGCTACCTATACGGATAGTGGACATCCTGAAGCGGCCTTAGAACACTATCATAAAGCTCTTACGCTCCAACCACAGACGGCTTTTACCTATAATAATCGGGGTGAGGCTTATCGCCTGCTTGAACACTATAGCGAGGCGATAACGGATTTCGATCAAGCTCTCGTGCTCGACCCCAATCTGGCCACTGTCTATTATAATCGTGGCCTGGCACATGATGCCCAGCTAGCGGTGCAACAGGCGCTGGCGGATTACACGTTAGCCCTCTCTCTGCATCCAACCTTTACGGCCGTCTACCACGATCGCGCTGGCATCTATGTGCGACTCAAGCGCTATCAGGAAGCGGCGACCGACTATAGCCGTATCCTGGCATACGATCCCTGTGATGTAATGGCTATCTTTAGTCGCGGCACTATGTACATCTATCTAGAGCAGCCCGCGCGTGCAATTGAGGATCTCAATCGGGCTATTGAGCTACGACCCGATTTTGCCTGCGCCTATACCAATCGGGGCGAGGCCTATCTCTATTTGCGTGACTTGCAGCAGGCGGCCCGCGATTGCCGCCGGAGCTGGCATCTAGATTCATCGCATGCTGATCATGGCTGGATGGCCCAGTGGATTGATCTATGTTCTTTACAGCCCGATGCCACTATGGCTGAACGCTTAGAGCAGATCGCTGCTGCGGAGCCAGCGGCCTATTCCGCTTATGTCTGTCGTGGTGTGGCCAATTTTTTACGTCAGCGCCATACGCTCGCCCTACAGGAATTGGAGTATGCGCTGGCTCTGAACCTCGATCGCTGGGATGCCTACTTTTGGAAGGGCATGATCGGTGCCAGTATGGGCCGCGATGAAGAGGCTCTGGCAGCCCTCCAACGGGCGGTGGCCTTGAATATTCCCTCGGTTCTGCTGGCCCCTTTACACTGGCTAAGACAGGATCATGCCGATTTTTATGCCCGCTATGCCATGCCTTTTTTAAATCGAACCTGACATGCTGTAAGAGGGCACCGCTTCCCATAATAATGGGAAGCGGGTCGCTCCCGTGCGTACGTGCGCTGCCGCGCCCGACCTTTTTTCTTATGTGGTGCAAAATTGTGCTCCGCACAATTTTGCACCACATAAGAAAAAATGATATTTTTCGTGCTAGAATCACAAATGTTTATTAAGTGTGGTAGAAAATGTGTAGTTGGCATTTTTTTGCACCACATAAGAAAAAATGATATTTTTCGTGCTAGAATCACAAATGTTTATTAAGTGTGGTAGAAAATGTGTAGTTGGCATTTTTTGCACCACATAAGAAAAAATGATATTTTTCGTGCTAGAATCACAAATGTTTATTAAGTGTGGTAGAAAATGTGCATCGCACATTTTCTACCACACTTAATAAACACAGGGCGGGCGCGCCAGCGCCCGCCCGCAAAGGAGAGGAATACTCTAAAAAGCCCCCCAATTCTCCTATTATAACAAGACATAGTTCCTATTAGTGGGCAAAATAAGTAAAATTGATGTTCAATATGAAGGTAAAGGAAAGGATAATATTTTATGTATAGGCACATTTGATTAAGCCAATCATAATGTATTATCGACTTCCATTCGAATTATGAAAAGACATGTTGTGGTTAGGAGTTGTGGGGATGGATATAGACGAGCAATTTTCGAACCAGGAGCAGATGCAGCAGGAGCGGCCCCTGGTTGGAGCCTCACCTGCTCGCGTGCTGGTTGTAGATGATCATGAAGTTGTACGCACAGGTGTGTGCGCTTTTCTGGCGGCTGAACCAGATTTTGTGGTAGTTGGAGAGGCAGCGGAGGGCAATTCAGCGATCACCCTGGCATTAGAACTTCAGCCAGATATTATTCTCCTGGATGTCTTTCTGGGTCCTGGCGATGGACTCGATATTGCGCAACAGCTATTGCGTGCCTGTCCCGCCGTGCATATCGTCATTTTTACTGGCTGCTTTGATGATGATGTGCTCTTCCGAGCTTTTCGGATTGGGGCCCATGGCTACTTACAGAAAGCACTGGCTACTAAAGATATTCTGGCGGCTTTGCGCGCTGTACAACAGGGGGAGCGCGTGCTGAGGGACGCCCATACTTTGACGCAGGTCTTAGATGAGTTTGGCCGCGTTACCCGTGAGCAGACACGTACAAACTCTGGCTTAACCGAGAAAGAGATCGAGATAGTACGCCTGGTGGCCGAAGGCTGTACCAATAAAGAGATTGCCCTGCGACACTTCTGGAGCGAGGTCACGGTCAAACGGAAATTGCAGGACATCTATCGCAAACTTCAGGTCGCTGATCGGGCCCAGGCGGTCGCTGAAGTGCTTCGGATGGGCTTGATTTAAAGATATACTAGTTGTGGAGGATTATATGGAGGAAGTGCAGAATATCTGCCCACGTTGTCAAACACACAATATGCTAGAAGCTAAGAATTGCCAGCAATGCCGGGTCAATCTCTACTGGGCCCATCAGCACTATGCGGAACTGGCCACCCTGAGGCAGGATCACCAGTTGGCGCCCAACGCACCCACCGCCTCCTTTCTCTTAGAAACCAGCCGCCGCATCGATACCGGCCCCACCGCCCCCTGGCTTCACAGAAAAAGGTAGGGGGTTATACTATGTAGTACAGGAAAGGCGCTCCGCACCTTTCCTGTACTACATAGTATTGGATAGATGTGAAACCAGTGAAATGTGCATGATCCACTTATAAGATAGATGTGGCACCAGTGAAATGCGCCCGACCACTTATAAGATAGTTGGGGGCACCAGTGAAATGCGCCCGACCACTTATAAGATAGTTGGGGGCACCAGTGGAATGTGCATGAGCACCTTATAAGATAGATATGGCACAGTGAAATGCGCCCGACCACTTATAAGATAGTTGGGGGTACCAGTGAAATGTGCATGAGCCACCTTATAAGATAGTTGGGGGCACCAGTGAAATGTGCATGAGCCACCTTATAAGATAGTTGGGGGCACCAGTGAAATGTACATGAGCCACCTTATAAGATAGTTGGGGCAACAGTGAAATGTGCATGAGCCACCTTATAAGATAGTGGGGGCAACAGTGCTGTGCACTGTTGCCCCAACTATCTTATAAGGTGGTCGGGCGCGTAGCGCACGTACTCTTAAAGGCGCAGCGCAGCGATAGCAGCCATATGACTACTGGCTGCTATCGCCGCCTTCCCCATCCCACCAGTATTAAACCATTGGGCGGCCTGCAGGATGCCAGCCGGTAGTTCAACTTGAGGGTGAAAACCCAGTTCGCGCCGCGCCTTTTCAATGCTATGGCGGTTATCAGTGCCAAACATCATGGCTCCCAGCCGTGTCACGATGGGTTTGCGGCGCGTCAATGGGGCCAGCACATTTTCCGCAACCATACTGCCATAGTAAACAGGCGCGAAAGGAAGGTGCAGTTGTGGTCGGCTACCACCCACCGCATCCGCGATCAGATTGAGCATCTGCAGCTGGGTGAGCGGATGGTCATTGGTGATATTGTAGGTGTTGCCCGGGGCATTGTGATGATAACCAGCCAGTATAAAGCCCTGGGCTACGTCTGTGACATAACAGAAAGGGAGCATGTTGTTGCCACGACCCAGCACTAGCCCCCGGCCAGCCTGCAATTTCTGTGCCATGCGTCCAAAGTGTAAGTGATCACCAGGACCAAAGAAGGTGCCTGGTCGTATAATGACCGTCTCCATCTGACTGGTGAGCTGCAGGCGGCGCACCAGGCGATCGGCCTCAGCTTTGCTTAAACTATAGGGATCGGGATCTGGCCGCAGGGCCGCGCTCTCAGACAGAAAATGACCATGGCCTAGCCCATAGACAGTATGGGAACTGGTATGTACAAAACGACGCACACCAGCCTGTTGGGCCGCTTGATAAAGGTTTAGTGTTCCCGTGACATTGACCTGGCGATAATCCGCCAGTGGACGCCAGACTCCCATCATGCCAGCCAGGTGAAACACAATATTGATATCCTTCACCGCTGGTCCCAGGGTCGCTGGAGCGGTTATATCCCCCTGATTGTCTCAATGCCTTGTTGGATCAGTAGATCAGCATTTTCAAGTGGTAAAATCAATGCGCGTATCTGCTCGCCGCGCTTTTGGAGCTCTTTTATGAGGTACCCACCTAATAAGCCAGTCGCACCAGTAATTAATATTTTCACTATCTTCCCTCCAACCTCCATCGCATATATGGCTGTGACGGTGTACAATATTCAATAAGATTAGCTTGTCCAAATTATGGAACGAGTAGCATTATTATAAGGAACTCAGTACCCGTAAGTACTAATTTTATATAGCATAAAAAGTTGTACGGGTTAAAACGTTATTATCGGCTGGTTGTTATTTCCTCTCTCGTTCACTCTATCTATCACTGCTATAAAGGAGTAATCTATGGCTCGTGACCAAAAAGTAAAAAATAAAGCGGCTAAAGGACCCAAGGCGCAGGTAACTCGTACCCCTCAGACCACGCCAGAGGCTACCCAGACCGCACCAGAGGTTCAACAGCCTGTGTCAGAGGCTACCGAGGCTACTACACCAGAGGTTGCCCAGACTGCACTGGTACAACAGGATGTTATCAGCAGTACTGCCGCCACTGTTGCGGCTTCGTGGCCTAGCTGGCCTACATCCAGACCAGGCCCACGCTCGACGCCGCCCCTCCGGGAATGCATTCATTTAATCCATTTCGCCCCGAGCAGGTCAGCGAAGTTGGCTACAATCAGGAGACTGGTGAGCCAGGCAATGACAGCCCATTGCGCTCGCTGCCCGATCCCTCTATGGCAGATCTGGTTAGCTTCGATCAGAAGCCTACCGGACAAGAGACCCTGGGCAAACGTAAAAAGCGCTTGTAAGGCGAGCTAACCTTTTGCCTGCTAACGCGGCCGCCATCCTCCACATGAGAATAAGTGATCCAAGATCGATGGAATATCATGCTTAGTGGAGAATGGCGGCTTTATTATAATTTTCTTGCCGCGCTGCCGAATAATAAAGATAAGGAGTTCTGGATTATGGAGTCAAAGCAGACCAATAAATTACGTTATGCGATCATTGGAGCAGGTGCCGGGGTGCTAGGAATGCATCGTGCGGCCCTACAAATGCCCTCAATTGCTGTGGTGGCGGTTTCAGATGTAAATGCAGAGATCGGCCAGCAACGGGCAGAGGAGTGGAACTGCCCTTTTTTCGCTGATCATCGTCAGCTGCTGAGCGAGATAAAGCCGGATGTAGCGGTGATTATGACCCCGCATCCCTACCATGCACAGATTGCCATTGATTGTTTGCGGTCAGGTTGCCACGTATTGGTCGAGAAGCCGATGGCTGTCCATGTTGGTGAGGCGGATGCGATGGTCGAGGCCGCTGAAGATTCCGGACTCTTACTGGGTGTTGTTTTCCAGCACCGTTTCAGACCCGAAATTCGAGCCGCCCGTCAACTATTGCAAAGCGGACAGATTGGCCGCATCCAGCATGTAACCATGTCCGCAGTATGGACGCGTACCGCACGCTATTACCAATCCGCTGGCTGGCGTGGTACCTGGAAAGGCGAGGGCGGAGGTGTCTTAATGAATCAGGCTCCCCATCACCTGGACCTCCTGTGCCACCTGGTAGGCAAGCCCGCGCGTGTCTTTGGCTGGACGCGCCGCTTCCTGCACAATATCGAGACCGAAGATACGGTAGAAGCAGCCCTCGAGTGGCCTGATGGCGCCTTAGGGTCGCTTCACATCAGTACAGCCGAGGCCGACCAGTCCGAATACTTGAAAATTGTTGGCACCTATGGACAGTTAGAGATCAACGGCGGTCAATTAAGTGCTCGTGGCTTAGAAGCCGACATCGCCGATTTCGTGGCCACCTCGCCCAAAGCTATGGCCTCTCCAGCCAGCCACGAGCTTCCTATCACCCTGAGTACGGACATTGCTGGCAATCACGCAACCGTCTACCGGGCCTTCAATGAAGCCATCCTTAATGGCACACCCTTTACCTCAGCGGGGGCCGAAGGTATCATGGCGCTGGAACTGGCCAATGCCTGTATATATTCTAACTATACCCACAATGCAGTAGACCTGCCCCTCGATCGCCAGAAATACGCAGCCCTGCTGGTAGATCTCATCGACAAAAAGGCGTAACAAAAGCAACGATCCGCCAAAAAACACTTGCGCCCCTTATGGGCGCTTTTTTATTTATAAACCAGTCTGAAAAAAGATATATTAGAATATATTATTGCTGTATGTAGTGTATATTGAAACTATACGTCTGTGATCATCAATCTAAGCGTTAAATAATTGGACATTGTAAACGCTTAAAGGCTTCATTAAAGACGTTTGCGGGGGTCTGCAAGTTGTATATTCGAAAGAGGATACATTGCAAACACAACCACGAAGCTGGAAAGTTTTCCAGCGGTACAACGTAGTGAGTTTTGTAGTGAGTACTTGTTTTATCATCGTCTTTGGACTTGGCTTAGTTGGTGTAACGTCGCGAGCGAATGTGGAGGGTGCGCACGCGCGAACTAATGTCGCTTGCTCACAAGCTGATCGCATTCATACTGTTATCAGGAATGAGACACTTGCGAGTATTGCCGCGTACTATGGTTTTGGCGAGCAGAGCATTGTGGCCTATAATCGTTTGAGTGGCCCCAATTCGATATACATCAACCAGAGTATTTGTATTCCGAGCATACCGTTAGAAGACATGAGTAGCGCTATTCGTACGTTTAAGCTGCCGCGTAGATTGGCAGCGCCTCTGGCATTAATGAAACATGTGGCTCAAATGAGTTTAGAGAAACGCGATCAGCCCGCGGCCCCACAGTTTCAAGCGGTGCCCTATCAAGAGACAGATCTTCCCGTCAGTGTTGCTTTACATAGAGTACCAGCGGGTTATTATGCAGCCATGGCCCCATTCTCAATGGCGGCCAGCAATCATAATACTTTTCCGGTTGGGCAATGTACCTGGTGGGCTGTAGCGCGCTACTACCAATTGCACGATGTTTTTGTGCCATGGAGCATGAATGCTGATGCTGGAGAATGGGTCGATCGTGCCCCGGAGTTTGGGTGGCATGTATCCAGCGTCCCGACGGTTGGCTCGATACTTGTTTTGCAGGCAGGTGTTCAAGGAGCATCACCTGTAGGACATGTTGCTGTAGTTGAACAGATTCTCAACGATGGTACCGTGATCGCTAGTTCGATGAACTGGGGGAACCATCCTGGCGCGGTCACAAATTCTCTGTTCCGGGTTGGAACAGGCGTCGCTTTCATAAGTCAGAGTAGTTAATTGCTGGAAGCCTGCTTACAATATTTTTGTCTCTTACCTCATCTATCAAGGATGTATAGAGGACGAATAAGTGGGCTAGTGATAACGTTTGAAGACCCCATGCATAAACCTGGGGCAGTTGCATATGCAGCGCTTCAGATTACTTTTACCGCATGATGGCCAGGTATCGGTGTCGATACCTGGCCCCCGCATTTTCTCCCCTTTTTTCCCGTATCTATTGTGTGTCTTATCTTCATTGCTATAGAAATCGCCTCGTTCCCTTGCGGGCGGGCGCAGGCGCGCCCGCACCTTTATCTTTTCGTGGTGCAAAAAGATGATTTCTTTAGTGCCAGGGCACAAAGATGACTTCTTGGGCGCCAGGGCATGAGGATGATATCTTGAGCGCTGAAGGTATGAGGATCGCGGAGATCATGAGGTTCAGACACAGTTTTTATCGTGTGGTGTAGAAAAAGCGCAACTGCGCTTTTTCTACACCACACGATAAAAACTGTTCGGGCGCGCCAGCGCACGTCCTTATAAATACGTGTTGCCTTTCTGTATATATAGAAAATGATTTCAGCTTAATTTTTGTATTTGTCAGCAAAAAAAGCAAAAATTGAGCTGGAAAACAGTCCTATGCAGTTTGAACAGGCTAGCCGTCATGGTATAGTGTACTTGACAATACTCTGACCATTAGGTAAATTGATGACTGTAAAGTCATTGTTTGTTTGAGTTAGTCATAAAATTAGTGAGTTTAACTATGGATACATATACACAGGTCTGGGCGGGTTCACGTCCGGGGTGCCTGATCTTTTTACTTGATCAATCGGGCTCGATGGCAGATCCTTTTGGCATGGCTCAGGCCGGCGCTGGTCGTCGCAAATGCGATATGGTAGCAACGGTCCTGAACGGCTTCTTAAATGAATTGATCGTGGCCAATACAGTGGCCCAGAGAGATGGCACAACGGAGGTTCGACCGCGTGCGGAGGTAGCGGTGCTGGGTTACGAGGGTATTTCGGTTGAGCCAGTTCTGCAGGGTGGCTTGTCTGGGAAGTCCTTTATCAGCTTGCCAGAATTACAGATGAACCCACTTGATATCGAGAGGCGTAAGCGAACAGAGATCGACGATACAGGCCAGGAAATCGAGATCACTGTACCTTTTCCGGTTTGGGTCAAGGCCAAAGCTGGTGCTGGCACGCCCATGTGTATGGCGCTGGAACAGGCGCGTGATCTGGCACAGGAGTGGGCCTCTAACCATCCCGATAGTTATCCTCCTGTTATTATTAATGTGACCGATGGGATTGCCAGTGATGGAGATCCGTTGGCCGTGGCACAGGAGATCAGCCAGATTCGTACTAATGATGGGCAGGCTCTGTTCTTCAATGTACATATTACGGATTTCAACCTGTCCCCGATTGTTTATCCGGCCAATAGCGAAGAGTTACCAGAGGATGCATACGCCCGTTCTCTCTTTGAGATCTCCAGTGAAATTCCGGAGAGCAGTCGTCAGCTCTTGCGTTCATTGCTGGGTAAAGATATCCAGCCGGGTGCGCGCGGTATGATCTTTAATGGCGATGCCGCATCTGTGCGCCAGATGTTTATCTTTGCCAGTGTTCCGGCGACCCAACCGTTAAATGTCAATGAGTGAATTTGAATGAAAATACGAATGAGAAACTGAATTTGTATGTATGCACAAGTAACCAGGCTCCAATGTTGGAAATCTGAGCACAATGACCAGTCCTGCGAGGACGCTTACGCTATAGACCTTGCCGCAGGTTTATTGGCGGTGGCTGATGGGGTTGGCACTACACTATTCTCCAATATCTGGGCCAGGCATCTCGTAGATCATTTCTTAGCTACACCTCTTCTGAGTGAAGATCCCTTCGAGGTTGAGTGGTGGCTGCGCGCAGCACAGGAACAATTTCAGCAGTCGTTACCAGCCCTGGATGGTATGCCCTGGAATGTGATGCAGAAAGTGCAGAATGAAGGCAGTTTTTCTACCCTGGCGACTGTGCGTGTGGTTGCGCCCGGCACGGTCGCTGGAGCGTCGGTCCAGGCCCAAATGCTTGTCTTTGGGGATACCTGTATTTTTATCCATAAAGCTGCTGCCTCTGAAATTATTGCTTTTCCGTTGGAACATGCGGCTGATTTTGATCAGCCGCCGATCAGTCTGCCTTCAAAGCTCAGTGCCTTTCACCGCCATTTTCAGCGCGGGGTTATGCGCTGTGTAGAGCTAGAACCAGGAGATCGTGTCTTGTTGGCTACCGACGCGGTGGCGCGCTGGATCGTGGATGCCGACAGCAGGGCGGGAGAGACTGCGCTGAGTGCTTTTCAGACCGTGGCGGAACAGACGACCGAGAGCTGGCCGGGCTTTATCGCCGCCTGCCGTACGGCCGGGGCGATGGGTGATGATGATAGTACGGCTATTGTACTCTCTTTAAGCGCCCAGGCTGATGAAACCAGCGAACTGGTGCTGGGAATGACGCCAGCCCATCAGCCCGAGCTGCGTGCCAGCCGTAAGGCTGCCTTTTTACAGGCGGTACAAGAGCAAAATAAAGAACTGGCCGCCGTTGTTTTCGGTGATGGCCAGGATCTGGAGCAAGAAGGCGTCTTTTTCCCTGAGGACCAGTGGCAGATGGCGCGGCAGGTGGCCGATGCATTGCGTGAAGTGTTGACGGTCTTGCGGCGCGAGATCAATGGGCCGCAGGCGGTCAAGAAGATCACGCCGGTGTGGCGCAAGTATGCTCATTTGTTGCTGGATGAGCCGTGTGCCGCCGCGGTATGTAAAACCCTGACCCGACTGGGAATTGCTTTGGAGGCGCCACAGGACCCGGCTAGCTTTGGTCTGTCTCCCGCGCCCGCCCCACCTGCAGCCATGCAGGTAGTGGTCAAGAGTCAGGAGCAGCTCCAATTGGAACTGGCCCTGATCCAGGCGTTGCGTTCCAATGACGATATGCTGATCGTTGAAGCCTCAGCCGACCTGCAGAGCTCGCCTTATGTTAGCAGTGTCTCACTGTCCCGGCGCGACCAGGAACGTATTTTGCAGGCCGCCCAGCGTGAACAGGATCGCCTGCGTGTACAGCGTGCTATTGGCAGCAAATATGTAGATCAGATTGCCCTTGCCTCTGATCTGATGGGACGTAATCTGACCATCCTTTCTCAGGAGGAGCGGCAAATAGTCTTACTGGCTCAGCAATGGATGGATGTGCGCCACGATCAGAATGAGCGTGCCAAGCTGGAGGCGGTTGAAGCCATTCTTCACTCACCTTATCATGAAGTGCTCCTTTTTCCTGAGCCGGATAAGAAATATGTTGAACAGCTACTGCAGAAAAAGCAGTATCAGGCGGCTCCGTTGACTGCAAAGGCTATGGATGGCGGTGTGCCTGCGATCAGTGAATACTGGTTTAGAAAGGTCTGTGCTATTAAACGCGTTTACTTGTTGCACTGGGTCTACCAGAAAATGAGCGACGTAGAACTGGAGCAGACAACCCTGGATGATCTGATCAATGCTCCGTTGATTCAGGAAGGCATTCGCGCGGTCAATAGCAGCGGGGCTGCCATGCCCTTATTGCCAGATATTCTGTTACCTGATATCTGGCAGGCCTTTAAAAGTGATCCAATGGTTAACTATGAGCGTCTGTTACAAGGATTGGACCTGACTGAAGGTCAATTAAAAGACATCCTGTTAATCTTCTTGAATCGTCAACTTTTTGAGGATTATCTGCTCTGGGAGAAATCCACACAGCTAGAGGATTGGTTACAGGCCGCCCATGGCTATGCTCCTACGGAGTTCAGACAACGTTTGGAGCAGGCCTGCCCGTGGGTGACAAGCTTACGTTGGTGGAAGGGATGATGCTATGCCTGATCGTCTTGCATATGATGAGGCGATGCTTTTTTCCGCGGCCCGGCTTAAGATTACGGACCCCGAAATAAAGCAAGGAAAAGTTGCTACTCTAACCACCCAGACTACTCTGGGACCAGTCGAGCGTCCCTGGGGAATCGAAGGTGGATTTGCTGTTGTCTATAAATTTATTACCCTCAGTGGGCAGCCGCGTGCCCTGCGCTGCTTTCGGGTACCTATCGATGCGGATATGCGCTTCCGCTATGAACGCATCGGAGCTTTCTTCCGCGCACATGTGCCAGCCATTACTGTCGATAGCCATTACTACGCGGATAGCCTGATTGTCAAAGAACAGGGAGTTCAGCCACCTCGTGCCTATCCTGTTATCGATATGGAATGGGTTGATGGTCTGACCTTGCTTGAAACGGTGGATGCTTGTTGCCGCCACCAGGATATCCCACGGCTACAGCGCCTGGTCCAGCAATGGTTAGAACTGCTTGCTCTGATGAGGCATTGTGGAATGGCCCATGGCGATCTGGCGGCGGTTAATGTCATGTGTAGAGAGGATGGTCGACTGGCGCTGGTGGACTATGATGGTGTATATATTCCGGAGTTTGGACCCACGGCGGCAAACTTAAAGCGCGTCTTGCTTGGCCAGCCAGATTATCAGCATCCACAAATGGCTGATCGGCCCTTTAATGCGACGATGGATGATTTCTCGGCGCTGGTCATCTATACGGCCTTGCTGGCCCTCTCGCTACGACCTGGACTGTGGGAGACTTACGCCAAACGTGATGCGCAGGGACGGCTGTTAGATACGAATCTCTTATTTACGCGGCAAGATTATAAGGAGCCTGCTCATTCCAGCCTGCTGCAGACATTGATGCAGCTGAATGATCCACAATTGACCGCTGCTGTATCCACATTGTGGCATGCCTGTCAGCAGCCAATCGAGCAGGTACGCTTTCCATGGCAACTGGTTGAGCAGCCCCATGAGTACAAGGTAGCGCCGCCACCAACACAGCCGGAAGTGGTGCCAACTGTGGTGCCAAATCCTCCTGTAGAACGGCGGACAATTCCTAATGCGCATACCATCACCAGCGCCAGCCAGCGGCCACTTACGCGACCAGCCGTGAGCCGTACGCAACGTGAACGGGAGCGCCAACTTTCTGAGCAGACAGTGGCTTTTAGACAGGTGTGCCAGAGCGATGATGACGAGGCGATAGCGTCCGCCTATGAAGAAATCAGTAACTTTGGACACTTTGATGTACAGACCTTCCCAGAAGAGCTGCTACAGCGTGCCAGACTGGCTCAACAGCGCCGCAGTGCCCTGGCCCGTTTTCGGATCGCTATCGCCAATAAGCGACCGCTCCAGATCGCCGCTGCCTATGATGCTCCGCTCTTGAATGAATCCCAGAATGTGACTCCAATGGAGCGAGAGATCCTGCTGCTGGCACGTGCTTTTCAGCAGGCACATGGTGCAGATAACCGCGAGGCCTTGCTTGCCGCCTATGATGCCATTCAGACCTCGAAATATCAACGTAACTTCATCTTTTCTGCCCAGGAGCTTAGTCTGCTAAACGAGGTTCGGAGCTACCTGCTAATGAAGCAGGATATATTGCAGGGCATTGCTAGCGACAATGATGCCCGCATACGTCATGCTTACCAGCCAGCCTTAAAGCAGCATCTTGCCGCCTTTTCACCCTGGCAGCAGCAACGTATCGCAGGGGCCATCGCTGCTACTGAAATTGAGCGAGCGCTAGCTGAGCGTGACTACGCGGCGGCCCTGCTATGCGCGTGGCCGTTAAAGGCGCTCCAGTTCAGCAAAATCAATTGTTTTAAGCTGCAGAAGGCGGCCCTGCGCTTTATCCGCCAGCAAGATTTAAGCCTGTTAAGCGCAAAAGTACGGCGACGGAATGACACGACCTATCTGAGCCTCAACTGGCGCTGGCCCGACCATCCACTTGTGCAGCACGCCGTGATCGTCTGGAGTAGCGAGCGCTGGCCGCCCAGGCTGGCCAATCATGTTCCGCATATGACTGGTGATTCCCTGCTCTGGGTGCAACGTATTGAAGGCCAGAGCCAGGGATCGTGCGAGATCGCATTGGACGAGACGGCTGGCTCATCTGTTTATATACAGGGTTATAGCGCTTTACTTGATCCCTGGGATAAGGATGAGCGCTGGTTTTTTGCCGATGGTTGCACCGCCAGTTCTCGAGATAAAATCGCTGTTACCGTGTCATTGTAGTTGTTGTAGCCGTGCCATTCAATCGGATGTGCGCCGCCGCCTGCGTGGCCGAGAGCACCCCTTCTGAGGAAAATTATGGTAGATATTAAGCATGTCACAGAGCTTTTAACTGAAATGACCCCGCGCATTGAGTCATTTGATGCCAGTAGCGCCCAGCGCCTCAAGCTCTTGAATAATGCCCTTAAAAATGATGCGACCAGCGAGATCAATGCCTGGGCTGATGTCGATCTATATCAAATGATCGAGCCTAATCTAGTGTTGGAGCGTTACCACAGCTATCTCTCACAACCTGCTCAGTCTCGCAAGCTCAGTCAATGGGATAGACCACTGCGCATGCTATTGTTGGGTCTCCCTCTATTGCTGAGCGGTCTGAGCCTGGCCCAGGCTTTGACATTGTATCCCGCTATCTTGAGCACGCATGCCAGACAAGGCAGCCCCTCCTTTCTCTACTGGTGGCAGCAGGGCTTTGCTGGCCAGTTGCCTGGCTGGCTACGGGCCAGCAATGTACTGATCGTTGACGTTGTGTTGCTGCTGGCTTTTTTGGTCTACTCGCTCTGGCTATCTATCGGACCATCCCTGCGCCAGCAGCGGCTGCGGCAGGAACAGGTGCAACTGGAACAAGAGCTACACACCGACTTGACCCATATGCTGGCTATGCTCACCTTATACCTGGCGCAATATAAGAGCCAGCTCACGGCGGCCGATAGCCTGACACAAGTGGCCAGGCGCATTGATACCATGGCGCGCCGCCTGGAAGATAAATTTGAGAATATTATTGGCCGCTTTGATGGCATGACCCAGAACGTAACCCAGCGTTTCGATAGCATGACCCAGAACGTCACTACTAGATTTGATGATATGGCCCAGAATGTGACTGAGCGTTTTGATGGCATGAGCCAGAATGTGACCGACAATTTTGGTGGCATGACCCAGAATATCTCTAGCAAGTTTGATGGGGTGACCCAGAACATAACCAAAAATCTCTATAGCACCACCAAAGGGACGGAGAAGAATCTAGATGGCATGATGCAGAATGTGTCGGATCGCTTTGAAAATATGACCCGCGAGGTTGTACAGGGCTTTGATGGCGTAACGAAAGATGTTGCCACCAGATATGATGGGATGTCACAGCAAGTGATGAATCGGTTGGGTCAGGTAACAGATCGTATGTTAGAGCAACTGCTGGAGGGGAGCAAGTATCTAAAAGAGATTGGTAAGTTGACATCTGGAGTCGTCAAAACCGCCGATCATGTACGTGCCGCCGCAACTATCCTGAAAGAGACCAATGGCGAACTGACCTTGCAGGCCAGGAACCTGGTTGCTCCAACGGTGGATCTGGCCCAACAGCAAGAATTATTGATAACCGCGGCCTCGCAGTCGACAAAGTTATTGGAAGAGGCTGCCACTACTATGGTCGAACTTGGTCAGAAGCAGGATCGCTGGGGAACCGATCTCAGAAATATCCTGGATACCCTGGATCTGACGATTGAGCGTGCCGCCGAACTGGCGTTTAAGGTCGGGGATTTCACGGCCCGTCAGGATGCATTTCTGGAGCAGCTACAACAGGATCGCCAGGCCCAAACACAATTGGTTAGCTTGCTTTCTCAGGCCTCTGAACAGCTACAAACCGCCTTAAATGCTGGCTCGAGCATATCTTCGACCAAAAAGTCAGCAACCGAGAACACGCATTTATCTCAATAAGCCCTGCAAACTCTTGACAGTCGAATGACTTTCTGGTAAATTGATGACTAGAGAGTCATAAAGAAATTTGGCCAGTCAAAATTTAGTATTGTTGGTCAGAAATCAACTGGTATGACCAGGAAAATATCTCTCAAAGGAATTGGTCGAAGAAAAATGATACATCAATCGCTTAAGGAAAGGCAGCGGCAGGAACGAGAAGAGTTGATCCTGCAAGCAACACAGGATTTGTTGTTAGAGCGCGGCTATTATGATACCTCGATGGGTGAGATCGCCCAGCGCGTCGGTGTCGCTAAAGGCACGCTCTATCAACATTTTGAGAGCAAAGAAGCTTTAATGATTGTTCTCTTTAAGCGGGAATTCCATGATCTTCAGGTTGCGATCGAGCAGATTGCTCATATGCAGGTTGGTGCGCAAGAAAAAATGACGTTAATGATCGATACGCTGTGTTACCACATAGCTGAGAAGCATCCTTTATTTTTTATTTTGCGTAACGCCTCTGATCTGCAAGCAGAAATTCACTACGAGATCAAAGAAACCTTCAATGGAATGCGCGAACAGATTGCCTTGATGCTGGACGAAGGGAAAGCTGAAGGCATTTTTAATGCTTGCTTACCGACAGAGGTAATGCTAGAAGCTCTGTTTGGCATCATCGTGTCGCGCCTGTTCAAAAACTTTCACGAGGGCTTGCAGGTCCAATACGGAGATTTAGTTGGTCATTTGCGATGTATCTACTTTCACGGGATTTCAGCACCCACGACTACAGATGAAAGTAAGCTGTGTCCATAAATACAGGACAACATATCTATAGAACATCTTATTGCAAAAGCTGGCGATATAGCTATGTAAATTAAAATGCATAAAGAATGTTCTTGTCTCTATTCTATAATTGTGCGTTTAAACTTATTGAAATTGTGTCGTAAGGAGTAACTCATTATGCAAGTTTCCGCTGCATCCCCGCAGCAAAAAGCGGGAGGACTTGCGTATAAGTGGGTTGTTGCGATAGTTGTAATCTTTGGCCTGTTCATGACCATCCTCGATGGTACCATTGTGAACACCGCTATTCCACGATTACAAAACGCCTTCGGTGCCGACCTGACCAGTGTACAGTGGGTGTTAACGGCCTATACGTTAGCACAGGGTGTTGCCACCCCACTGACAGCTTATCTGGCAAGTCGGATTGGTAATAAGCGTTTATATCTCGTCGCATTGGCTGGCTTTACGTTGGGATCAGCGTTGTGTGGGATCTCTTGGAGTCTGGAATCTCTGATCATTTTCCGTATTATTCAGGCGGTATTTGGATCTTTCCTTTCTCCTTTGGCGATTACACTGCTCTATCTGGAGTTTCCTCCTCAAGAGCGTGGTACCGCCATGGGTTTCCTGGGTATTCCGATTTTGCTGGCACCAGCCTTTGGTCCCACGCTTGGTGGTTACCTGGTAACTTATTCTGACTGGCAGTTGATCTTCTATATTAACCTGCCGATTGGTATTGTTGGCTTGCTGTTAGCATTTTTCTTCCTGCGTGAAAGCCAGTCGCACCGTGTTGACTTTGATTTTATGGGCTTTGTCTTCGCCGGCATTGGCCTGGCGGCGGTCCTCTATGGCCTGTCGGATGCCAGTACGGATGGTTGGGGCTCTGCGATCGTGCTCAGTTGTATCATTGGTGGCCTGCTCTGTCTGACGATCTTTGTGGTACTGGAGTTGTCGCGCATCAGACAAGATAAGGCGGTCTTGCTGGATCTACGGGTCTTTGGCAACGGTGTCTTTACCACCAGTATTATTGCCAGTACGCTGGTCATCTTCGCCCTGTATGGCGGCCTGTTCCTGATACCGGTCTATCTGCAGTCGTTGCGCGGTGAGACAGCCTTCCAATCTGGATTGGTATTGTTACCGCAGGCTTTTGCTTCTATGCTGGCTGTGTTGATTGGCGGTCGTCTGGTTGACAAGATTGGCGTACGTGCGGTTGTCATTCCTGGCCTGCTGATCATGGGTTTTGGCATGTGGATGCTCACTTCACTTAATCTTACTGAGCCCATTGGCTCTTTCCAGACTGCGCTGATTATCCGTGGCTTCGGCATGGGCCTATGTTTACAGCCATTGTCGGTCTCGATGCTCTCGCAAATCAAACCTAAAATGCTCTCGCAGGCATCGGCCGTCAATACCACTTTCCGGTTTGTCATGAGCTCGCTGGCCGTCTCTGTGATCTCAACCTTTGTAACCTCACAGAACAAACTGCATTATGCACATATGGCAGAGCTTATTACTCCGGACTCGTCTACAGGCCATTTCATCATGCAGATGCAAGCTGTCTTGATGAGCCGTGGCTCATCCGCTACGGCGGCCTACGCTACTGCCCTGGCCTATATCGCAGGTCGGTTGCAGTTGCAATCGTATGCGATGGCCATGCAAGATGCCTTCTGGGTAACGCTGGTCCTGGTTGGGGTCGCTGTGATTGCCTCCTTCTTTGTTTCTGGCAAATCGAAGAAGCAAGACAAGCAGGTGGAAGAGCGTCCATTGACCGATGAAGAGCAGTTGGCTAAGGAAGAGGCGATGATGGCGATCTAAGGATCGTCAGTACATTGTATCGATAAAGGAATATATAACATTCCTTTCCCTATAAAAAAACTATACGTTTTTATCTGAAATTTTCACTCTCTCATTTGAAGAAGGAGATCACGCACCATGCGTCGCATGATTTTTGTACCGATCCTGATTATGATTGCCATCCTGGCGATCGCGGGTGGTGTTGGCTACTGGCTCTTGAACAACTATAACTACTATCAGACCGACGATGCCCAGGTCAGTGGTCATATTTTAAGTGTCAGCAGCCCACAGGCTGGTCAACTGACAACCATGACCGTTAAACTGGGTGATAAAGTCACCGCCGGTGAAGTTATTGGTACCATTACCACGGCTCCTGTTGCTCCTGCTGTCAAAGCAGCCACCATCAATGTTACCAGCCCTATTGACGGCACAGTCGTACAAGCTAACGCAGTCGAGGGACAGTCAGTTACTCCCGGGGCCACCCTGGCTCAGGTCGCTGATCTTGGTAACTTGAACATCATGGCTTATATCGATGAAGGTGCTATCAACAACGTGAAGGTCAACCAGGACGTTGATGTGACCATCGATGCCTACAGTGGAACAGCCTACAAAGGCCATATCCAGAGCATTGTTTCAGCGACTGCTGGTTCCTTCTCGCTGTTACCTTCCTCGGACAACGCCAGCGGCAACTTTACCAAAGTCTCACAGCGCATTCCGGTCGTCATCTCGTTAGATGGCAATGGTGGCAACAACATCGTCCCTGGCATGAGCGCCGAGGTCACCATCCACCTGCACTAATTTCAGTCCCGCTCTGATGGATAATTATTGAAAGTATGATTATCCATCAGGTCAATTTGCGATAAGGAGAGAAGAATGATCATCGGAGGACTCATTGCGATCGCTGTTCTCGCCTTGATAGGTGCATTTTTCCTGTCACGTGGTGGTGATAAGAATGAGAAGCCTGCTAAGGTGGAGAGCGCGCAGCCAGCGGCGACAGTACAGCCAGAGATTGATAAGAAAGCAACCATCCCGGCTCCCGAGTTTAAGCAACGGAGCCAGCAGTTAGAGTTCCCTGAAAATCCCAATATGCCGGATGTCAGTCAGGAGCCTACCACTGCTATTCCTCAAGTCAATACCTATGAGGAGACCACGCAGATGCATGATACGCCATCTTACTGGTCACAGTCGCAGCCAGTGCGCCAGTCCGGGCGGGATGTGGCAGCCTTGAATCGCCAGTTATATGAGCTGGCCGGTCAACTGCATATTCTCCAGCGCCAGTCTCGTGACATTGAGCAGGGTCTCATCCACCTGAGTGGCGTCATCGAAGGCATGAACCGCAACAATGATGGAGAATCCGTCGTAGCCAGAAACTCCTCTGTACCAGCGATGCCCTATAGCGAATAAGCACAAGTAATCCACACAAAAACAGATCACGGTGATATACAATGAAGCACCATGATCTGTTTTTTTATATTACAATTTAATAAATCACCAGATATCTTTCCCCAAATCCCCTCCTATCCCTTGACTTTGTTTTGACCTTCTGGTAAATTGATGACTGAATAGTCAATAAATCTTTGTGTAAGTCAAAAATAGCCTTTGGCGGTCAAATGCCAACTTGTTAGTCACTTACTTACTCGCTTGCGTCGATCGACATCTAACTCTGGAACGACCCTGTGCTTTGTGCTTCAGATTGTTTGATGCACATATAAGAATATTGTGTTTTTAAAGCATGTCTAAGGAGTTTCTGACTATGCAGATGTCTGCACCTGCCGTGCCTCGGCGGGGAGGATTGCCGTATAAGTGGATTGTGGCTTGCGTGGTGATTTTCGGAATCTTTATGAGCATTCTAGATAGCACCATTGTCAATATCGCTATCCCCCGGCTACAAAGTGCTTTTGGTTCAGATCTCAATAGTGTCCAATGGGTGTTGACTGGCTATACATTGGCCCAGGGTGTGGCCACGCCGCTCACCGCCTATTTATCGGATCGTATCGGTATTAAGCGCTTCTATATGTTGTCGCTGGTTGGCTTTACAGTGGGTTCCGCGCTGTGTGGTATCGCCTGGAGTTTGCCGGTCCTGATCGTTTTCCGTCTGATACAGGGCTTTACCGGTGCTTTCCTTTCGCCACTTGCCATTACACTCCTCTACCGCGAGTTCGCGCCGTCTGAGCGTGGTACTGCCATGGGTGTACTGGGCATCCCTATTCTACTGGCACCTGCTTTTGGCCCGACGCTGGGTGGCTACATCGTTACCTTCGCTGGCTGGCAGCTTATCTTTTATCTCAACGTTCCCTTAGGTATTATTGGATTGATCCTGGCTGCGATCTATATTCGCGAGGCGCGAGCCAATACACGAGCCAGTTTCGACCTACCCGGTTTCGTGCTCTCCGCGATTGGGCTGGGCTTGTTGCTGTATGGATTGTCAGATGCCAGTACCGATGGTTGGACCTCAGGCACTGTATTGAGCTGCCTGATAGCGGGAGTGATACTGCTGACCATCTTCATTTTTGTGGAACTGGGTCGAGCGCGCCGTGGGCTACAGCCGCTGCTGGATGTGCGCGTGTTTGGCAATCGTTCGTTCTCAACCAGTAGTTTCGCTAGCATCCTGGTCACCTTTGCCCTGTTTGGTGGCCTGTTCCTGGTTCCGGTCTACCTGCAAAACCTGCGCCAGCTCAGCGCCTTCCAGGCTGGTCTGCTGCTATTACCACAGGCATTTGCCTCGATGATCGCCGTCCTGGTTGGTGGTCGCCTGGTGGATAAATTGGGTGTCCGGGCTGTGGTTATTCCAGGCTTGATTATCACGGCCATCGCCATGTGGCGTTTTACATTTCTAGATCTCTATATACCCTATACCTCATTCCAGTGGGTGTTGATCCTGCGTGGTTTTGGTATCGGCCTCTGTTTGCAGCCATTGATGGTGTCTGCCCTGGCAGAAATTCGGCCACGCATGCTGGCCCAGGCAACTGCTGTCAGTACTACCCTGCGTTTCGTCGGTAGCTCGCTGGCGGTAGCGATCGTTGCTACCCTGGTACAGAGCCAGACCAAGCTCCATTATGCCCACCTGGCTGAAAAGGTCACGCCCGATTCTCCGCTGGGACAACTGGTGCCGCGCCTGCAGGCTCTTTTTATCTCGCATGGAGCTTCTAGTGTGGCAGCCTATGGAGCGGCCCTGAGTACGATCAGTGGTCTGCTGACCCGGCAAGCTTATATGCTAGGGATACAGGATGCCTTCTGGCTCAGCCTTGTCCTGACGCTACTGGCTGTGGTGGCGGCCTTCTTTGTCAGCTCTGGACGGCGTAAAAACGAACCCATCCAGCAAGAACCTTTGAGCGACGAAGAACAGAAAGCGCGCGAAGAGGCCATGCTGGCCATCTAGCATTTGAACCGTGAAGATAAAGTTGAGGATCTCCCTCGGGGAGAGCCGCTCAACCAGGCTTAGATAGAGCATTATTAGCATTTTGAAATAAGAATGATTGAAGGAGAGAACGTACCATGCGCCGTATGGTTTTTGTTCCAATCTTAATAATGGTCGCCATCCTGGCGATCGCGGGTGGTGTTGGCTACTGGTTCTGGAATAACTACAACTACTACCAGACCGATGATGCCCAGGTCAGTGGTCATATTCTAAGTGTCAGCAGCCCACAGGCGGGCAATCTGACTACGTTATCAGTAAAGCTGGGCGATAAAGTGACCTCTGGCCAGACGATCGGTACGATAGCTGTGACTTCTCCCACCGGTGCACAGAGTAGCGTGGATGTTACCAGTCCTATCGCGGGCACTATTGTTCAGGCACCAGCAGTGCAGGGGCAAACGGTTTCGCCGGGTCTGACCCTGGTGCAGGTGGCCGATCTCAGCAACCTGACGATAACCGCCTATGTCGATGAAGGGGCTATCAATAACATCAAGGTCAATCAGGATGTTGATGTGAGCATCGATGCATTTAGCGGCACAAATTACAAAGGTCATGTGCAGAATATCGTATCGGCAACCGCCGGATCATTCTCGCTGCTACCCAGCTCAGACAACACCAGCGGTAACTTCACCAAAGTGTCGCAGCGTATCCCTGTCGTGATCAGCCTGGATGGGGTCGGTAGTGATAGTGTGGTGCCCGGCATGAGTGCGGAAGTAACAATTCACGTGCACTAAGAAAGCACGGAAGCGCCCGTGAGGGGAGATGCGCCTGTGAGGGGCGCAACACACAGGAAGGATGAAGCATGTTGATTATTGGTGGACTTATTGCTTTAGCAGTTGTCGCTCTGCTGCTCGCCTTTTTTCTGGCCCGAGGAGATAGTGGCAGTGAGAGAAGAAGATCTGAGCTTGCTAATAAGCAGGCGCAGACCGAACTCACAGCCGCGCAGGCTGCGGGTGCGGCGGGGGCGACCGCTCCCGTTGTGGACACGCCACGGACGACGGAGCGCCAGCCTGAATTCATATCAGCTAATAATAACAGCCGAGCGGCATATGATGGCAGAAACGAAGAGACCGTCCTGCCCAGGTCTGGAGTCAGCTTACCCAATCATTATTATGATGAGGATACCAGCATCCAATCTCTGAATAGACAAGTCTATGAGCTGGCCGGACAACTGCGTTCGCTCCAGCGTCAATCGCAAGAGATCGAGCAAACCCTGATCGAGCTCAGCGGTGCTATCGAAGGCCTGGACCAGCGTGGTCGCCACAATACAGCAGCCTATGCCAGCGGCAACTATGGAACCAGCGACAATATCCCCGAATAAACCAGTTGGCGGGCCTTACCCATAGTTGGGTAAGGCCCGCCTTCTCCTCATCAAACCTGCAAACGTTTATTACAGCGAGCTCCTTTTTTGTAGAAGAAGCGAGGGAACGTGAGATGGTGAGTGGTCATCCTCCTTAGCCGCATCGGCATTAAGGAGGACAAGTATGAAGCAAAAATGGTATCATGCCTCACCCAGACGTTTTCGTAACGGAACCATTCTCACTGGTGTGTATCGCCGGAAAAGTTACCGCGTTCTGCCAGACGCTATTGAGATTGAGCGCAATGGTGGTGTTTATTTTACGGCCAGCGATGTGCCCCATTATTCAATCATTGCGATCGCGGTAGAAGAGGGCTGGCACGTGTATGAGATTGATCCCCTGGATCGCAAAGTGCGCTGGGGCTCTAGCTGGGACGAGGGAAAGTGTCTGAATGCCAGGGTTGTCAGGTATGTTGGAACTGCCCGTGGCATTGCGAATCAGCGCGGAAAAATCCCTAACAGCGATATTCAACGCATGAAAGCCAGTGGTGCTACAGAGCCACCACTATATGCCGGAAGCAACGTGCGTTGGCGTCAAGTATGTGCATTCAATAAAAATCGCAAAGGGCGTAAATAATCATGGGGGCGGTGAAAAATTCACCGCCCCCATGAACGCTGTGGCTTGAAACTGTTGCTGAGTACTTTGAAGTAGATCACAAAGAAAGCAAGCGTTTCTATTACTTTCCAGAAGCAAATAACATGCATGGTTATATAAAGATTTTGCCATGCTGGAACGGGACCGATGCTACAGAAAAATATGGGAACACGAGCAACAACCGTTAGCAGAAATGAAGTAAAGCTTGCAAAAAAAGCCATTATCGAAATTACCCACCAGCGGCGGAACTGCTTCAATTGGAGCGTTCTTAGCGAGAAAGCTGTTGCCGTAAAAAATACAATGATCCCACAGAATGCAAAGACTGATGACAAATTGTCGAAGATTACTATGGGTGGGCCACAACGCGCAAATGCGAGATGTAAGAGCATGCCGACTCCTCCAGTTCTATATCCTCATTCAAGTAATTGAGGTAAATACTATAAAGGATGCAGGAATATCAATTTTTGTGACACATTTATAAACCTGGAGGCCACTATTGTCCACATATATACAAGGATTATGTTCGTGTGTTTGGTAAAGGGGTAAAGAGAGAAGTAGGCATACATCCGCAGACGGCCCAGTCGCAATTTCTTCTATGCATGCGTCCGGGGGGCAAAAGGCGCTACATATCTTTTACTGGCTCAACTAGAGGATTGAATGATAAGAGCTTGTATGCTATCATAAGGGATAGCGGGGCTGTAGCTCAGTGGATAGAGCGTCGGTTTCCTAAACCGTGCGTCGGAGGTTCGAGTCCTCTCAGCCCCATTTCGTCAACCCGCCTGAGTAGCGGGTTTCTTTGTTTATCTGCACGGATGACCTATAGAATAATTCTGCTTTGACAGCAGTAGTGACAGCAACGCCCTTAGACAGGCCTGGATAGCAGTGTATCCAGACGGTTCACAGCTTCCTCTTGTAAGGAAGGAAGAACGTGAGAATATGTGTCCAGGGTCACGCT
Source organism: Dictyobacter kobayashii (assembly GCF_003967555.1). GTDB lineage: Bacteria > Chloroflexota > Ktedonobacteria > Ktedonobacterales > Ktedonobacteraceae > Dictyobacter > Dictyobacter kobayashii. The sequence goes on along the minus strand of NZ_BIFS01000001.1, from coordinate 2,555,187 downwards.
GATCTGACTATGTCCCAGCAGTTCCTGCACCACTTTGGCATGTACTCCCAGGATCAATAATAGGCTCGCAGCGCTATGGCGCAAATCGTGGAAACGAATAATCGGCAAATTGGCTTTCACCAGGATCGGTCGAAATGATCGGCGAATCATATTGCTTACTTCAATGGGACCCCCGATTGCACTGCAAAAGATCCAGCCTTGCTCATTCCAGGTTGCTCCTGCGGCTAGCTTTGCTTCTCTCTGGTGTATCCGGTGCTGTTTTAACGCTTCAATCGCCAGTCTGGTCAGGTGAATGCGACGACGACTTTTTGTTGTTTTGGGCTCAGAAACAGTGAAGCCTTTCCCAACGAGACGCGTAATCGTGCGCTTGACCTGAAGAAGACCGATAGCGAGGTCTATATCCTCCCACTTGAGTCCCAGTAACTCACCCTGCCGCATTCCAGTTGTAAGAGCCAGGACATAAAGTGCTTCCAACGGATCGCCTTTGGCTGCCTCTAGAAATTGTTGCGCCTGTTCCCCGCTGAGAGTGCGCATCTCTTTCTTTGGTACGCGTGGCGGCCTTACCGCGTCGCAGACATTGCGCACAACCAGTTGCCAGCGCATCGCATCGTTGAGGGCCTTATGGAGGACACGATGAATATGTCTCACTGTTTGCGGTGCATATCCGTCTGCCAGTTTCTGATTATAGAGCATTTGCAATTGCTGTGGTTTTAGCTTTTGCAACCTGACCTTTCCCAGTATCGGCAGGATATGAAGCGTGATGATCTCTCGATAACGCCCATAGGTGCGTTCTCTGACGTTATTTTTAGCCGTGTCGTGTAGCCAGGTCGTCAAAAAGTCATTCAAAGTCTGATCTGCCCCTGAAAGCAGTATTCCCTGATCTTTTTGATGATTAGCTTCTCGTGCGGCTTGAATAGCCTCCTTCTGTGTTTTGCAATAGATGGACTTCCTTTTGCCATCCTCCAATGTAATGGAAGCAACCCAGCGTCCATCGTTTCTCTGATAGATGGTGCCTTCACCATTTGCTCTTCTACCCATATGAGTCACGAGCCCCTTTCTTTGCTCTTGTACGTGACCTTTATGGGGCTGTTAGTGGGGGAAAAAATGGAATAGCTGTATGGGCTATTCTCTATCCTTTCCTTGTCTCATTCCATCTACCATGTCTATTATCGAGCGTTAGTTACTATGATATACAATGGTAACGATACGTGCCAGCCTGCTGATTTATTGGCTATGGTAGTGAGAATATCTGAATTATAAAAAAAGAATATTATGTCTGGTTGTAAGGAAAAGTGAGGAGTACGATGGCAAAAAAAATACATACATCAAAACAGAAAAAACAACGTATCGTTACTACTACATCGCCTGTTGACAAATATCTTGATCTCATCAGACGTCAGATTGTCCAAAGACATTATACAGAGGCAGTTGCTGAGTGCGAACGCCTGTTACGATATCTTTCACCGTATGCTCAACAGCGTGCTGATGTGCTTGCACTCTTAGGAACTGCACAGAGTATGCTTCAGAATTTTCCGCAGAGTTTTGAAGCTTTCACGCAGGCGCTTGCTCTCGAACCAAAGAATGCCGATTTCTGGTACAACCGAAGTATGGCAAGCCGCTTTACCGTGCGTTTTGGTCAAGCCTTACGTGACATAGAGCGCGCAATCGAACTGAACACGAATAGCGAATTGGTAGAGAAGCTGGATAAAGCTTTGCAGATCACTCTTCAGCTTGTGGAAGAATCGCTTAAAATGCGTGGGCCAGACTTTACATTGGAGCAATTGATTCAACAAGAAAACTTTTTCCAGCAAGGTCTGAAATGCATCGAGGCAGGGAAGTATGAGGAAGCGGGGCAGGCGTTTCAAGCATCAATTGCTCTGGGTGATTGTTTGCCACAACCCTGGGGAAACCTGGGGATCTGCTTGATGGTGCAGGAACGTTATGATGAGGCTGAGGTAGCTTTGAAACGTGCTCTGGAGATTGATCCTGGATATACAATGGCAAAAAAACATCTTGCAGAGCTTAATACATCTCGGCGCATAGGTCCGCCCGCACAGGTTGAAGTGAATGAGCCATTTAAGAACAGTAAGCTTCGTCAATCAATTACTTTTCTAAAGGAGTAGCTATCTCTCCAATTTGACGTAGCGTTAGAGGACCGGATTTATAGAGAACTGACAATATTGTATGTTCTTGACCCGCCTGAGGCAATCAGGTAAGATATGGTCGTCCAGGGTATTTTGATAAATATTCTCTTTGGTCAAGATATAGAAATACCATATTCTATGAAGACACAATCTCCAGATACAAGCATTGAGGCCGAAAGGGTTCTTGTCGAGCTCATTCGCAAGGCTTCTGTAAGTAAGCGTTTGAAACTTGTGCAGTCGATGACCCAGGGGACTTTCCTGGCAAATATACATGCATGGAGAGAAAATCATCCGGAAGCGAATGAGCAGGAGGCGGCTGTCATTTTTGTTTCCATGTCCTACGGACCTCAGCTTGCCCAATATACTCAAACAGCTTTGGCAATACGTAAAGATTGGCATCTTCAGCCAGTGTGTCTTCTTGATGTTATAGAAGAAATGAGCAATCTCCTGAATAGCGTGGGTGTTCCCTGTTATCTTGGTGGTTCTATTGCCAGTTCTCTCTATGGTATGCAACAACTTGCTCAGGATATTGATCTCATCATTGACATTCCTTCACAAGGCATATCTCTATCCTCGTTTATCACATTGATCTCATCCCTTAATCCTTATTATATCTTCGATGAGCATGTAATGCAGCAGGCGTTCTGCCAACATACTGCATTTTCTTTACTGCATCTGGACACGCTGATCAAAATAGATGTAATTGTGAAAAATCGTCGTACATTCTCCTTGTCTCAGCCCCAAGAGATTCACACACTCATGCTAGATGAACGACATACTGGTGTGCGCGTTACCTCCGTCTATGAAATGATCCTTTTTAAGCTCCACCGGTATCATCAAGATCAAGTCTCTCGTCGAGATGGCATGACAAATGATATAGAGTGGAATGATATTCTGGGCATGCTCAAGGTGCAAGGTCCGTTATTGGATCTGTTATTTTTCGAACAAGAGGTCTGGCATCTTCGCCTTGAAGATATATGGAAGTTAGTACTTGTAGATGCCGGATTGAGAAACGCCTGATATCATCCGGCAGTGTATATCTATGGAGAATATACCTCTTGTTCTCTTTTTCCTTTTGATGAATTGATACGCTCTTTTGCCTTCAATCAGGAGTATAAGGTCATTTTACGTTTGACATTTCCAGATAGATATGCCCACCACCTTCACCTTGGCGATCTTCTCGAATTCTATGAAGGGACAAAGAAAGTCGCGCAAGCCTGTTCTAGATAAGTACAGACGCAAGTATGGTGCAATGTGAATGGGCACGAATCATAGAACTGTGCAGCTTCGTATACCAAATAAATATTGATGAAGATGAGTGGAAGGAAACCATGCGAAAACCTCAAACATTGATGAGTATCCTTTTGCTGTTTGGCACCGTAAGTTACTTGATTGGCTGCATTTTGTTCATTGAAAGGCTCATTACAGGTAATATTCACCTGGCTCTTATTGGATGGGTATTCTATGCGCTTGGTTTTGTTTTTAATCTTCCTTATCTTATCTGGTTTTTTTATAAAAGGAAGCGCTAGACGGGTGGAGTTGGTAGCGAGCTAGGCGCCTGAACATCGTTTGCGGCGAGCGTCTCCACCCACTCCGCGCTGTGCTACGTATTCCGTGCCTCGGCTGCTGTGAGTGCGCAGAATTTTAAGCAGAGCTCTCTTGCATCTGGCCGTTGTTGTGTTGAATATACTGGAAGAAAGCTGCAGCGCAAAAGATATTCAACATTTGTCGAAATGGAGCCAGGAGGAAGTGCTGATGGATGTGTTTGATGAGCTCGCAGGTCCTGATCTGAGTTCCCTCGACCCAGCTGGAGGGGTACTGGTTTTCACTGTATATTGGCGACCATCAGCTAAAGATCCCAATCCTGATCAACCTGGCGAGAAACTCTTTGCATTAAGCTACTTACCTACCGATGCCTCGGAGCCGTGTCACTGTGGTAGTGGAAAACGTTTTGCTGCCTGTTGCCAATCCTTGCCCTACTGGCGTCCTGCCTGTCCGAATCCAGATTTGCAGGGTTATAGCCTGATGCGTTCACAATCAGCCTGCTTCACGAGTATTCCTGAGGATGTGGTTTATCCTTTCTTACAGAATGATCAGCGGCTTTTTGCTGTGGTGGATGAGCCGCCGCACGCTATCTGGCTTTATTGGGGCGATCCAGCGTTCGATGCTCCCCTTGGAACACTTTGCTTTGGAGATTATGAACTGCACGAGGACCATTCTCTGACGGTTACCGCTTTAAGTGATACACGCATGAAGGTCTTGCTCGATCTGCTGAAACCACTCAATTTAGCGGCCCCACGGATTCAGCGCGATCCTTTTCCGCGTCCGGCAAAGTCGCGACGAGGAACAGCAGGGCGAAAACGCTGGTAGTGTTTATGACTGCGAACGATAAGTGTCTGATATCACTTCAACGTATTGATTCGAACTGACGTTCCTTGACATATATTGATATTCATTGCATCCTTGATTCAGATTTACTGTAAATTAATCATTAAGTTTTAATTACAGTTTGAATGGTAGAAGAATTGAGGACGGGCAATGCAAAAACCAATTCCATTTTATCTACGCAAAGCAGAGAACGCGTATAACTTTTTCGTAACCATGGAAGCTTCTAACACATCTTTTACCATAGAAGACATTGTCCAATCGACAGGGTATAAGGACTCTGTAGTTAGCCGCTATATCCGTATGAAATGGAGAAAGTGGTTTATCGAACCTGCTGGGAATGGTACCTATCGCTGTACCAGTGCTCTTCATAATCATAGCAAAACTTTCTTTATCAGACAGCTAAGTCAAGGGATCGATTTTCCTGAGCCGCCATCACGTTCTCATGCTGTCAACGTAGAACAGCCATTAACAGCCTTTGATACTACTGGTTATCTTATCATTATTGCAGTGCTCATTATCATTGCCGCTTTCTATAAGATCTCGTATCGTTGGCGGTATGAACTTAATCTGTGGTATTGGAAACAGTGGTGGTCTATGTGGTGGCCATTGGCCTTGTAGCAATGCAAAGAAATGCTGAGAAGCACTACGATATTTTAAGCGTTGTGAATGATGGTTATCATTACATGTCGCAAAAGCAGCCGCTCAACCTGGACCCGTTAGAGCACTACCGCTTACAAAATTGCCCTGCATTCCAGGAGTATTGCTGCCAACCAGGCGCGCTTGTAGCGGGCGAATACACTGAAAGAAATGGCCTGGTTGTGCATCGCCCTGATAGTGGTACTGAGTTACAGAAAAGACTTATCCATGATGATAACAACCTACGGCGCTCTTCAAAATGATCGTTGTGATTTTTTCAAGTTCTCTTTTTCGAATGATGTTTGATGATCCCTTTTATTAGTTGTATATAGCTTTTCTGGCTTAATTTATTATCTTGTACGAGCTGATATCCACTGACCACAAGAAAGAACGCAATAATTATGCCAGAAATCGCTAGAAATTTTTCTGTTGAAAAAAACAGGCAGAAAAAAAGTACTACTGCACAGATTATCAGGAACATGGCTAATCCCGAGCTCCAAAAGGCTACGCGTTTATGGGAAGTACCATCTTGTGGTGTATCGTTATTTGAGTTATCGTACTGTTGATGTGATGACATGTTACCCCCTTACATAATTCTGGACACGTTTTTGTTAACCTGTAGATATTAGCGGGTTTGATGTAGCAAGAACAACGAACGACTAAAAAGCCTTTTAACTAAGATCATCACTCAAAGTGGAAAGATTGGTTTGGTTGATTATTTTCAGGAAAATTTGCTTTTTGATCCACCTTTATATGAGTTGTCCAATAATGATGGCAATCTTCTAGAGATAATGAAGGTAAACCAATCTTTTTCCCCAAATCTCCTACGCGTTCATTGATAGAGCGTCCGCTCATTCCTTCTCTCATTTTTCCACTTTTATGAATGCTATGAAGCAATAATTCTGATGATGGAGAATATTCTAGATACTTCTCTAATGCATTAAGCGTATCTTTGGATAAATCAATGATATTTGCCTCCTTCTTGCGAGATTTGTATGTAGTGATTTTGCCATTCGCTAAATCTACATCTTCTCGGCGTAGATTTGCTAGTTCTGTACGCTTTAAGCCCTGATCTAAAAGGAGGCATATGATAAGTGAATCCCGGTGGCCCTGGACTGTGTCTGGTTGATTTTTGAGTCGATCAACGTCTTTATCTGTTAAATTGGCTGCTGTTTCTTTTTTTAACCCGATGCGTGTGATTTTACGGTGTCCTACGAAATTGCTACTGCCTTTCTGAAAACCCTTAATTTTCTCGATCTGCTTAAGAGTCTCCAAATCCAATATTTCTGCTTTACATGCTAATCGACAATATACCTTGACTGTTGCTAAATGGATAGTAATACTTTGAAGTGCATATCCTTTCTCTAATTGCCACTGTATATATTCTTGTAGAATTTTTGAAGAGATATTCTTCCAGGGATTCAGGCTTGATGCCATATTTTTAGCTTCAATGCCTTTTTCATGTAAGAAATTTTGAAAGAGTGAAATATCATGCTGCTGTCTTCTCAACGTTTCTTTTGTCCGCTCTTTTTGGTATTTTTCTAGTATGGAGTCCTCTGCCATATTCGTGTCTCTCCCAATCTTAATGACATCACTTTCTAGTTAATCGGCGGTTAAGAAGAGTATAATTCATACTGCTGTGAATGTCAAGTTAATCGGCGGTTAAGATTTTGGAAATTCAAATTTGGTTATAACAAGTGGAGGCTGCTGAGGATATTCATTTGGCGTGGCATCTTAGGCGTTCTGGGATAATAGAATGTCAGACTTAACCCTTGTCTAATTGAACATACCTAACGTAAATACTTAACACAAAAAGCTCTCCATAGTATTGGAGGACTTTTTGTGTTGATATATGTTCTCTATCGCACATAAAAAATTTTTGTATGATAGAGCTATCTCCTTAATTTGATCTGGCCAGAAGTGTATCCAGGCTGCCTATTGCTTCTTTTTGGAGTGATGGGAGCACATGTGAGTAGGTGTCCAGGGTGATGCTCACCTGGCTATGCCCGAGCAGTTCCTGTACTATTTTGACGTGGATACCTGATGCTAACAATAAGCTGGCGACGCTGTGGCGTAAGTCGTGGAAGCGAATGATGGGCAGCTCTGCTTTGACCAGGATCGGGCGGAATGATCGGCGAATCATGTTGCTCACGTCGATCGGCCCTCCAATTGCATTGCAAAAGATCCAGCCTTGCTCGCTCCATGCGGGACCTGCAACGAGTCTGGCTTTTTGCTGGCGTATGCGGTGCTGTTGTAAAGACTCAACAGCCATTTGTGTGAGGTGAATGTGCCTGCGGCTCCTGGCGGTCTTGGGTTCCGAAACAGTGAAGCCTTTGTTTACTAAGCGTGTGATGGTTCGTTTGACCTGTAACGTTCCGATGGCCAGGTCCACGTCTTCCCACTTGAGTGCTAATAACTCACCTTGTCGCATCCCAGTTGTGAGCGCCAGGACATAGAGCGTTTCCAGCGGATCACCTTTCGCCGCATCCAGAAACTGGCGAGCCTGCTCTCCTGAGAGAGCCTGCATTTCTTTGCGAGGAACGCGAGGAGCGGTGACGGCATCGCAGACATTGCGTATAACCAGTTGCCATTTGAGTGCATCGCCAAGGGCTTTGTGGAGAACACGATGAATATGTTTCACTGTCTGTGGTGCATATCCTTCCTCCAGTTTCTGGTTATAGAGCAGCTGTAGGTGTTGAGGCGTGAGCCTCTGGAGTTTGACCTTTCCCAGGGTTGGCAGAACATGCAACGTGACAATTTCTCGATAGCGTCCATAGGTGCGTTCTCGAACCGTATTTTTGACGGTATCACGTAGCCAGACGGTTAAGAAGTCGTTGAGTATCTGGTCTTCGTTGAAGAGAAACATACCTTGATCTTTTTGCTGATGTATTTGCCGTGCTGCTTTCATGGCCTCCTTTTGGGTTTTGCAATAGATAGACTTCCGTTTGCCATTGTCCAGGAAGATAGAGGCGACCCAGCGTCCATCTTTACGCTGGTAGATGCTGCCTTCTCCGTTTGCTCGTCGCTTTCCCATGGTTCTATCCATTCTTCTTCTGGTGGTATGTTGTTTTCCAGCAGGATGGCGAAGTCTATGCCTCACCATCCTGCTGGACGTCCTGTACTATGCATCACGCGATATATGTTCCTGCTCCATCAGCCAACGTTGTAATGAGGTTGGGTGGACGAACACACGGCGTCCAAGGTGAATAACTGGAAGACCCTGGTGAATAAGCGAATAGACATGTGCACGGCAAACTCCCAGGTATTCAGCCACCTGCGGAATAGTTAAGAGAGCTGGCGGTAACTGTGATTCGGTTGGCGTTTGCATAGAGCATCCTTTCATCGGTTGATTGAGATTCTGTGATGGTAGCGACATGGTGCTTCTTATCCGGGTACCTCTTGATACTGTAGTATTTCCATGCTGCGAGCGAAGGGGCAATGGCGATGGTAGATCACCGGGAGTGGAGACGTAGGTGACGGGATGTCTGCAGAAATGAGGCGATAAGTGTATGCTCAAAACGAAAGTACAGCGTTTTGCTGACCAGGTACATTCTTCTGCCGTACAGCAGCTATCCAGACGCAGAAATAGGGGTTCTGTACCGTTTTATCCGCTTGTACAATGGATTTGTACGAGTGAGTGCCGTACGATGGCTGTATAGCTGTGCATACCCCCTTATCATGAGTTGCTGTGGCACTGAAGTAGGGAGAGGCAGGACGACGTAGGGTGGCGTAGGTGGGTAAAAGATGCACATTATACCAATGTGTAGATTGCCTGCATGTTTTTCCTTCATCTTTTTTTATGCCTCATCTTTGAGCAGTAGCAGGAACACATAGCCTCCTCCTTGCCTACGGTGTTGCTCCCCCTGCGCTGCCTCTCCTGGTTCGCTATGCTTGCAGTGTGTGAAGATTGGTTACTCCCTTGCAATGGAGTTTCCACACAGAACCGAATTGTTGTGATTTTGTCACAACAATTTCTGAAGGATTTCTCGTCCTGTGGTATTCGTCAATTCGCTCCCACGTTTCATTGTCAATTGACGTGAATTGTTCGGTCGAGCTTGTCTTGCTACCCAAACTGAGAAGCTCCTATTGTTCCCGGAGCGCGTTCCTCGGATCACACAGTTTATAACTCTGCTTCTGGACTGCTGTGATCCTATCTCCAGGTTCCCAATTTATTGGGGATATAAACAGCTTGCGCTGATTTTCTAAGAGATGTTTCAAGGGCGCATCAGGAGGTGAAGAGAGCCCTCGCAGGAATCCTTACCGCGATTATTGTCACGTTAGTATTGTGTCTCCAGGTGATTACATCGATTTTGTTTATTAATGCGCGGACAAGGAGGGAATGCACTATGGGAAGATATCCTGGCCTCATTTACTTTGTGCTCAAACGGCTGGATAGCCTGATGGCGATCGGGAAAAGTCGTCATCAGGCCAAACAGAGGATCCGTGCGGAACTGGACGAGGTGAACTGGAATGGTTCGACTGGCATGATTTATTCACATACGACCCGCAAAGTCTATCAGCAGCATATTCTGGCTTTCGCAAATTGGGCTATGGCGAACTACCAGGTGAAGCGACCTGAGGAGCTGGATACCCATGCAGACGAATTAGTGAGCCGGTATCTCCAGGAAGGTATTGAACAGGAAAAGAGTCCGTATACGTTGCAAACGGTACGCTCGGCGTTGCGGCTGTACTTTGGCTGGAAGGTCGCAGAATCAGTGATCCTCCCGAAACGGAAACGGACAGACATCAAGCGATCACGTGTCTCCGTAAAGCAGGACGACCACTTTCAACCGCAACATTGGCCAGCGCATATCCTATTTGCCCAGGCGACAGGGCTACGCTTTGCAGAGATGCGCGATGTTCATGTAGATGAGATCATTGCACAGCCTGATGGGCGCGTAATAGTGCATGTCAGAAATGGAAAAGGTGGGAAAGCACGCAATGTGCCGGTGCTTGCAGGGTATGAACAGGACATCCTGGCGATAATAGAGGGAAGAGCCCCACATGAGCATGTCTTTGAGCACATGCCGAAAAATATGGATGTACAAAGCTATCGACGTGCCTCAGCACAGGCGAGATATAGGCAACATGCACCAGGAAGGACGTTACCTGATGGGCAAGGGAGTTTAAGCCTGGCGATTATGATGCGCAGGCGACGCTGACAGTATCACGTGCTCTCGGTCATAACCGGAAAAGTATTGTGACCAGGCATTATCTTCGCTGAGAAGAGTGCTGCCTGGAAAAAACGCATGCGAATAGGCAGATCGGTAGACTATCAGCGTCGTTTTTGCTCGCTTAGCAATGTCTATGGCGAATCATAAATCAGGCCTCTATTTGGATCTGAGGGATTCTATGTTCTCTCTCAATGCACGAAAGAGCGCATTTGTATGCTGTGTGTCTTATCGCTATCAATAGGGTGATGCTATCCAGGTTTTAATCGTCATAGATTGGTAGATCTACGTTTTCCAGGGTGTAGGTCTCTCCTGTCATTTCCGAAAAGGCGTCGAGAATGCGTTTGGCGTCTGTTCTCGGGATCGGCCGCTTTATCAGTGCGTGATACACAATTGCCTCTGTCGTCTGTGCTCTGCTGGCCATTTCAGGAAGGCTAAATTCATATTTCACCATGCGTAATGTCAGCAATGAGTATTTCGGCCCAGACATTGTGTTTCCCTCCAGCATGAACATGTTCTGCTTCTTTCTGCTCACTTGTATTGTCTGTGTTCAGCTTCCTCTGAGTGATCTTTCATCTACGCTGAATGCTCTCTGTACAATAGGTGAGCTTTCATCGTTCTGCTATTTTTGCCCGTAGGCAATATAGAATTCATGTGTCGTATGGTGGCTTTCCCATTCTTGCGGTAATGCAGAGAGGATGGTATCAAACTTGTTTGGATCAACGTCACCAACCAGACAAAAAAAGTTTTTGAGTCCCTGGAAGGCGGCATACATATCTTTGGCGTATAATGCTCCGCTTTTGCCGCCCCAGGAACCAACAGGGAGTTGAATTACTCGAGTTTTGACCTGTGCTAATTTAGCTCTGGTCAACAGCTCACCGAGATGTTTCACTGATGCCAGATCAATGCCTTTTTTGGTGCTCGCTGCCTGGCCCCACTGAAGAAAGGTGTAGGTGTGTACGCCGACATGGTGATAGCAATTTCCGGCTTCTGCCAGTTCGATATAGCCACCTGGCCGAGTGACACGGATGAGTTCCTGCAAAACGGCAGACCAGAGTGCGGTTGGGATGGAGCTGATGAGGAGTCGTTGATGCACAAAATCAAAGATGTTATCAGGAAATGGCAGTGGCTCCAGGATATTTCCTCGCACAAACGAATAATTACCCGGCGCAAGAAAGCTGGTTCCCCGTGGTTGTTCAAGATCAAGACCACACACCTGCGCATGCGGAAATTGGCGTGCGAGCTCATATGCCCATTGTGCTGTCCCTGTTCCAACATCGAGAATCCTCTCCACTGTGTGATCGATGGGAGCATAATAGTTTCCTCCCAGCAATTTGTGGAGTGCATAGTGTTGAAAATTGAGACGTTTTTCCTCAAGTTCATCCTTGGGCAATGCATAGGGAACATCGACGCGGTGACGGCGGCCTCTGATAAATGAGACCGGGCATGGGAGGATATGATGAGGGTTGGATCGTGGTTTCTGACTCTGTTTGGTCCAGAACGGAGTCTGTCAAGTACTTTGGCTCTTCCGCACTTTCCGTGCTAGTTTATGCTGACTTCAAAACACGTTGGCGCAATAATGGGAAGCCCCCTCGACCATACATGGAACGCTTGATATACTTCAGCTTATTGATCTTTCCCTCCACTGGCCCATTGCTGTAGGGGAGCGTTAACGCCGCTCGAAGTGCTGAAACTTCTTTGTTCAATCCTTGAGCAAAGGTTGCCAGTTCGCTGATTCCGCTCATCTGACACGCTTCTAGCCAGGTATCCAGCGGCCTCGCATTTCGTTCTTTGACCATCGCCACAAACTGCTGGGTGAATCTGTAGACCATATCGGCATGCTCCTCTTGACGGATGTGAGCAAGTGCCTGCAGCTCTTGTTTTTCTAAGCGTTTAACGTCACGGAGAAACACCCAAGCCAGATGACGTGGTGCCATATCTTTTACCGGTGCTCTCGCCGGAGTATGGATTGGGTCAAGAGGCTGAGCACCAGCGTCTTTTTGAAGTTGAACCCATCGGTATACCATCATGTGACTGCCAGTAAACCCACGTTCTTGCAATTCCTGCCATAACTGCCTGCTCTGATGACATCCTTCTTGCCAACGCTTAGACAGATAGGGTCGAAACGCATCAATAGCACTCTTCGTACGAGGAACTCTTTGAAATTCAGGGAAATCAGGCGCTTGCACAAATTTCCGTACGGTTTGGCGACTGATGTTGAGTTGGCGAGCAATACCCAGAATACTTCCCCCTTGTTTGTGTAGGTCAATGACCTGATGATAGAGGGCCAAGCGGCGACGCCGTGATCCTTCAGAACGCTCTTGTTCACCTTTGGTCCGTTTTTGGCGGGGAAATACCTCTTGATGGGTATTCGGATGAGCATGCTGTTGTTTCTGAATCCGGTTGAGAAACCGCTCAACGGCTTCCCGAAGGTTTTTTACGACATGCCAACGATCAAGGACTTGTTGGGCCTGTGGAGCTCCTTCCGTGGCACCACGTAGATATTCCGTCGAACGATCTCGACTGATGATTTCGATGCCAGGATGCAGTCTAAGCCATGCTGCAAGGGTTTCTGAGCTGCGATCCTCTAGCAGATCAATTGGGTGGTGTGTCTCTAAATCAACGAGAATGGTTCCATAGGTCCGCTCACGTCGAAACGCAAAATCATCGACGCCTACATACCTTGGAGTCAGAGGAGATGTCGATCGAGCTTTTTTGGCTCGCCGTAGGAGAGCATCTGCACTCACTGGCATGGATAATTGCTCGGCCAAGCGCGAACCAGCCTGTCCACTGAGGACGACGGCAATACTCTCCAGGATGGCGCCTAAACGAGCCGTTTGTCTAGCAGAGAGGGGCAATTCCGGCAAGCGTTCGGCAAAGGTTTGCCGAGCACACTGCCGATTCTGGCAACGAAAACGCCGCACAGATAAGATCAACTGGACTGTTTGACCACTCACCGGGAGATCGTGGGGAGAACGAGTGTAATAACTATGCACACGATGCGAGATGTGCTGGCAGGTTGGGCAAACGGCCGTTGTACTGGTGGTATGGGCTGTAATAGTCAGAGAGGTCCCTTCATGGGCGATCTGCTGAATTTCAAATCCTGATAACGAGAAAGGAAGCATAGGAAAAAGAAGCACCTTACTTTTGATAATTCACGAGCGAGAAATTTTCTCTTCTCATGATTCTACGAACTAAGGTTGCAAAACTAGCACGGAAAGTGCGGAAGAGCCAAAATATTTTACACCCTCGCCTGAGATGTTTGGATTTAACAGTATATTTCAAGTTAATTGTATACCGGAGCGACACCTGGCTGTATGCTGCTTGAACAGGATCAGTTATGCGTTGCCATAGATCCCCGGCAGACCATGCTTGCCGAGGGTTAAGGAAAGCTCGCCTCCGTGGTGGATCTCGTGCTCAAGAACATGCCAGACGATCCATTGCAGTGTGGATGGAGAGAAGTATTTACGTTCTTCTTCTCTCAAGGCGGCTGGAAGTTGGAAGACCTGTCCGAGATCGGCGGCCGTCCAGCGGGTAAGGGACTCGGAGACCATGCTCCAGGTAGACTCAAGCCCGGCAACCAGTTCAGTGGCCTCAAGTGCGGGCGATTCCACTTCATCCGCAGGGTCCCAGTGTGCGATGGGAGCAAGCTCGGGACTTCCCTCGCCCATCCACACCTGGAACCACCAGACCCGGTTAGCAATTATATGTTGGGCCACCATCCCAATCGTCCAGCCAGATGAGACGGGTAAGGCCAGCTGTTCTGGCGAAAGCGGCGCGATGATTTCGATCAGATTTTGCTGGTAGGCTCCCCAGCCTTTATAGAATGTGATAAGTGGAAGTGTTGGCTCCGTCATAGGTGTCTGCTCCTTGCTTCTAATAATGTTCCCATCCGTGGGACATGATCATCATAGCATGCAGGAGGTTCCAAAACTTCTTCTAGCTTGCTCTTTCTCTGCGCTTTGGGTGATGCCTTGTGTTGTTTATACCAAAATTCCGGACCAATTACTCTATGAAGCAAAGCCAGGAGCTATTGGTAAGCAAGTCGCTTCACCGAGTTGGTGAATTTTACATTGCATTTGTAATTTTATTATATTATTATTTGCCTGCTTGTGGCCATCAAGCATATATGTCTTAACCTTTAGTAGCGTAGAAGAGAGGGGCTGAGATGAATGAGGAGGATAATTGGCTGCATGGCGAGCAGGTGGAGTGTCCTGCATGCCATCAGTTACTATACCGTGTTGCTCATGCGCCTTTCTATGATGAGCACTTCTTATACTGTGAGCGCTGTCCGATCCATGTTGAAGTGAGCTATTATGATTCGGTCTACAAACAGTTGTATAAGCAAGTCCGGCAAGAGCATGCTCTCAGCCAGACTGGTGGTGTTAAAGCTCTTATGCGAACTATCGAGGAGCACTTGAAGCCATGTAGCTGTGGTGGATCGTTTCGCCATGATGCGCCTCGCCGCTGCTTTACCTGCCATACAGCTGTCGTTGTTGATGATGCTTCCGACGTGGATCTCTGGCGTTGGAGCGCGGCTTTTCTAGCGGATGACTCTAAGGTAGCCGATGATGTACTGGAAGATGAAGAGCGTTGGCACTCACAGTTTATTGCTGGTGAGGATAAATGGAAGTAAAAATCTCACTATGCTATAGGGAATAGAAGTTGTTGCGCATCGCAGCAGTGCGAGCGAGCAGTCTCGCCGTTGAGGGGAAGGGCACGTGTCCTGGCATCGTAGATGCAGCTATATGCTTGTTCTATTTGTGTACTCAGATAGTTGCCCATGCGGCAGAGGCGTCTCGAAATCTCTAACCCGTCCAGATCGCTTCCAGGAAGATGTCTATATGGATTTCGTTACCCGCTAAAGCTATGCCTGCTTTATTTGTCTCTCCATATGTCATTCCAAAATTGCGGCGATCGATGATCGTATTTGCGCGTAGCCCAATGCGCCAGGCATTCGTTAAATGATCCTGGTTGATGCCCGTGTAAAGGGTACGCAATTGCACAGGCCGCGTCACCCCGTGCATGGATAGATCACCTCCTACGATGAAGCGATTCGTGTCTATGTGTTTTATCGCGGTACTGTTAAACGTAATAGTTGGATATTTGGTGGCTTCAAAGAAGTCGGCTGTACGCAAGTGCACGTCGCGTTGAGGTGCATTGGTGTGGATACTATTGGCTATGATCTGTGCCCGTACTGAGGAGCGCTCGGGATATTGTGGGTCAGTCTCGATTGTACCGTATACTTCTGTGAATTTTCCTTTGACCGTCGAGATCATTAGATGCTGAACTGAAAATTCAACCAGGCTATGAAAACGATCGATTTCCCATGCCATAATAGAATCACCTTCTATTCTCTATATTAAATGTGGCTGCTTACCAACATTAATCGATTATAACAAACTTCAGCTCAGCATAGCAATAATTAAGTATCACAATGCTGATAACCGTTAGTGCATGGATAATGGTTGATAGGTAGTAGCGATGAATGTTTTAAGCAAGTCCAAATGTATGATGATCAAATGTGGCAGTGATATACCTTCTTATCGGGTTGATCAGGGCTTTTTACAGTTCGTCCAGAAATCGCGGGGAGATCACGAGCCAGCGATACGATGTCCATTCTTTCCTGTGTGGAGTGTGTTGTGGTGGGCGGCCGCAGCCGCCCACCACAACACACTCCCAACCCGGCGCCGCAGGCGCCAAAGAGGAAAATTAAAAGCCCTGCGGGTCGATTATGGCGATAGTATATATTTTTGTTCTGCGGGAAGCTGGCGGTAAAAGAAGAAAAGCATAGCGAACAGACCCTGCTCGGCTAGAGTAGGGTCTGTATTGTGTTGTGTATGGAGAAACTGGCGTTGAGCTTAGTCTTCGCCAGCCAGGACGAGTACGTGGTTAACTTTATCGTCTTCGACACTGGAGATATCGGCGTGCGTCAGTTCTTTGAGACCAAGCACTGAGGCGAACGAGATAGCTGCCAGGATAATAATGTAGATCGAGACAGCTTGCCAGGAACCAGCACCGATATTGACGATGACGTCACTGCGTCCAAGGGCTGACAGGTTGGTTTTACCGTTAAGAAGTAGCAATGCGATGATTGGTGCCAGTCCTCCCGCCAGGGGCGCTGCCAGCTGATAACCGAGCGAAGCACCACTATAGCGTGAGCGAGTGCTGAAACGTTCGGCGATCATGGCCGCCTGTGGTCCATAGACCCAGGAGTGGAAGAAGGCCAGTGAGAGGACGACACCCAGTACAAAGAGTACGGTTGAGCCGCTATTCATTAATAAGAAGTATGGGAATGCGAAGGCGACCATGAGTACGCAGCCGATTAGATACCAGAGGCGGCGACCAACGCGGTCAGAGAGGGCGCCAAAGATGGGAATTGTACACATCTCCAGGACGGCGGCGGCAACAATACTATTCAGGATCATTGTTTTGTTGAGGAGCAGTTTGTCTACTCCATATGTCACTACAAAAGTAGCGAAGAGGTAGAAGGGTGCCTGTTCAACAAAACGTGAGCCTGCGCTGAGCAGGATTTCAGGTGTGCTATGGCGGAAAGCGTGCAGTAATGGTGCCGAAGCTTCACGGTTCTGCTCTTTGACTTTAGCGAAGAGCGGGGTTTCCATTACACGCAGGCGGATATAGAGCCCGATGACAATGAGCAGGGCACTGATAAAGAAAGGAATACGCCATCCCCAGGATAGGAAGCTGGCAGTTCCCATGGAGGCCTGGACGATATCAACCACAATCGTTGAGAGGGCGAGGCCCAGTGGAGCGCCGAGCTGCGGCCAGCTAGCCCAGTAACCACGATTGCTTTTATGTCCATATTCCATTGCCAGCAGGACTGAGCCGCCCCATTCGCCTCCAACACCCAGTCCCTGACAGAGGCGCATCAGTGTGACCAGCAGGGCTGCGAACAAACCCAGGGTGGCATAACCGGGCAAGATGCCGATGATGAAGGTTGAGATACCCATCAATAGTAATGTGGCCACGAGCGTGGATTTACGCCCGATCTTGTCTCCCAGGTGTCCGAAAATCGCGCCTCCGAAGGGACGAGCGATAAATCCAACCAGGAACGTGAATAATGAGAGCAAGGTACCTACCATTTGATTGGATTCTGGGAAAAAGAGCTTGGGGAATACCAGTGTTGCCATTGTGCCATAGAGGAAAAAGTCATACCACTCGATGGCGGTTCCTACCGTACTTGAGATGATTACTGTGCGCATTTGTTGAGGAGTTGGTTCGTCTACAGATGAAATATTAGTGCCCATTACAATCCTCCTTTGGAATCCATCAGGTTGAGAAAAAAGTTGTTTTCCTGAAATTAAAGGGTGTATCAGCGTTGATGCACTTTATGTATTTTTTTCCTCCTTTGTTTTTTTATTTGATGCCGCCCATGGGCGTCATTGGGGGATAGGGGGATGCTGGGGGCACAGCCCCCAGGCCCCCAGTCAAGGGGCGACCAGCCCCTTGCATCCCCACAGGATAATGCCCTGGTCGCCCCTTGCATCCCCACAGGATAATGCCCTGGTCGGGGGGATGATCATCCCTCTGCATCCCCACAGGACGGCGCCCGATCAAGGGGATGATCCTCTTACGTTCCCACGGGAGAATGCCCTGGTCGAGGGGCTGGTTGCTTTTGCATCCCCACAGGATGATGCCTGATCAAGGGGATGATCATCCCTTTGCATCCCCACGTTTCTAGGCGGGTTCTTCAACCGCGTTCTGGCCGGTGTAGTCTTTTAGTCTGCTGGCTGCTAGTAGTGATATCAGGGCCATGACGATTAAATAGATGGCGAGTAGCACCCAGACCGGATAGGTTGCGCTATGCGGTTGGGTACGACTGAGTAGATAGGCTGCTACGATAGGTGCTGGCCCACCGGCGATAATCGAGGCTAGCTGGTAGCCAAGGGTCGCACCGGTATAGCGAAATTGGGTCGGAAAGCGTTCCGCGATCAAGGCCGCCTGAGGTCCATAGAGACAGGCATGGCAGCCGCCCAGCGAGAGCGCAATGGCTAGAATGATCAATATTGAATTGCCTGTATTGAATAGTAAAAAGTATGGAAAGGCCCAGGCACACATCAGTAATGCGCCATAGATGGTTAATTGCCGCCTTCCAATGCGATCCGAGAGCATGCCATAGATGGGAATGGTGATGCAGGCCAGCAGCGCAGCCAGGATCAGGCCGCGGTAGAGCAAGGATGCATCCCAGTGCAGTACTTCTACGCCATATGAGAGCATAAAGGTTGTGAAAATATAGAATGGTGCCTGCTCGCCTGAGCGTACTAGCGCTGAAAGAAGGATCTCACGCCAGTAGCGACGCCAGGCCTGACGCACGATACTGTTTGTCTGTTGCCGCTTCTGAATACTTAAAAAGGCCGGCGTTTCAGGGATACGCAGCCGAATATACAGGCCCACCAGTAGCAGCATAGTACTTAAGAGAAATGGCATCCGCCAGCCTATGCTCTGGAAGGCTTCGCCGGGATAGAGATTTTTAAAGAGTAGCAGCGAAGTCACGGATAGCGCCAGGCCTACCAGTGCGCCCGCTTGCGGCCAGCTGGTTAGAAAGCCACGCCGACCAGGATTGCCGAATTCCATCGTTAGCAGAATTGAGCCGCCCCATTCGCCGCCTACGCCAACACCCTGTAAAAAGCGCAGTAGTGCCAGCAGCAGCGGAGCCGCTATCCCAAGCGTTGCGTAGCCTGGAAGCACTCCTATCAACATTGTGGCAATGCCAATCAATAATAACGTCGTGGCCAGTGTTGGTTTGCGACCAACGCGGTCACCGAAACGGCCAAAGAAGACACTGCCCAGTGGTCGAGCGACAAAGCCAACGAAATTGGTTGTGAATGAAGCGATTACACCTGCATAAGGATTTAGACCTGGAAAGAAGACGGCTGGAAATACCGTGACGGCTAGAAAACCATAATAAAAAAAGTCTAACCACTCAATAGCGGAGCCGATGGTACTGGCGACAATAATTGGGAACATCGATTCATGGGTAGCTGTATCCTCAATGGTATCGAAACGCAGGGTTGTCATTAGACCTCCTAACCTCTGGCGACTTTGCATACTTCAGTCAGGATAACAGCTGTGAATATGACATGGAAGACTGTGGATTAATACAGGTATCCATGTTCCCGTAAATATTCACCGGATTGAAGGTAAGTATACGGATTGGGAGTAAAAAAGCCGTAAACAGAATATGTTTTGTTGTAAACAAAAATATAAACATTTTGGTGGGGACTGCGCAAAGAGTTGAATTGCTCGTCATATTAGCGCATACTATAACCACTGGAGCACGGTTTATTGAGCGAGGCCCAACTATGCTGAAAATACTGGAACGCAAAATAACATTGCAACTGCTGGTCTTCTATGGCTTGTTTGTTATTCCACTGGTGCTCGGTGGCGCTGAACTGTATTTTTTTCAACGTGATGCGCTACAGCAAAGCGCGCAGCAGGCGGACTTAAGCCTGGCCCAGGCGCTATCTCAGGATGTGGAGACCTATGTGCAGGGGACGGTGAAAGAGGCGCAGGAACTGGCTCAGGGTCCAGCCGCCACCCGGTTGAATCGTCAGCAGCTCAACACGCAATTCAGCATTTCTAAACGCATTCATCCGGAGCTCGGCCAATATCTTGTTTATGATGCGACAGGAAAACTGCTGCTTACCTATCCGCAACCACCCCCGAATGTAAAATCGAACTTCAACGCGGTGCCATATGTACAGGAATTGCGGCATGTGGACAAAGCTTTTCTATTGATAGGCCAGAATGATCCGGCAACCCATAGCTATACCGTCTTGATTGCAACCCCCATTATCCATGGCCAGCAGCAGGTTGGCATGATTGTTCTGACCTTATTGCAGCAACAATTGAATCCGCACCTGCTGGCGGTGCAGCAGCAGTTTAAAAACAATGGTGAGATGCGCATCTGGATCATGGATGGCCAGGGTAACTCCATTATCAATACGCCACCTTCTCGCTTGTCTTTGCTCCAGCGTATCCCTGGCTTAAGCAATGCCCTGTATGGTAAGGCGGGCAATATCGTGGCCAGGGATGAGCAGCACGATTGGCTATATAGCTATGTGCCGATCCATGAAACCGATTGGGTAGTAGCGGTTGGCCGACCAGTCGATGATACCTTTGCCACCGTCATTAGTTTTCAGCACAGCCTGATTATCGCCTTGATCATGCTGCTGGTGGGGGCCAGTGTTTTCTGGTTTGTTATGCATGGCTGGGTAGTGGCTCCCATCTCACGCCTGGCCCAGGCCGTTACCATGATCAAGCCAGATCAATCCAGGAAAGTGACCAATCACCGGCTGCTGGTGCGAGAAAAGAGTCGGCAGGATGAGATTGGGCGACTGGTGAATGCTTTTTCCGACATGGAGGAAGAGATTCATACGCTCTTCCGTAAAAGTGATGAGCAGAGTTATACGCGCCTGCAGACCCTGGATGCCTTGCTGGGCAGTATGGATGAGGGGGTGTTGCTGGAAGATCCAGCGGGTGAGATCGTCTATGCCAATCATCGTTTTACACAGTTTATTGGTATGTCAGCTCCAACCATCGCGCAGGATACTTTTGAGCGCAAACATTTGACCGAGCGTATGGAGTCCCTGGCAGAAAAGCCAGAGCAGTATCTGGAGGCATTGCATCATGCTGAAAGCGGTGCTGGACCACAGGTGATCGAGTTCCAGGTCCATGGTTACTACAACCAGCTTGGGCAACTTGTACCTTCCCGACGCCACATACGCATGCGGCTGTTTCAGGTGCGCGATATGTCCGGTCGCGTAATCGGGCGCGGAAAGATCATGAGTGATGTGACCCGGCAGAACGAAGCCGAGCAGGTCAAGCAGAATCTACTGGCCATCGTCTCCCATGAATTGCGCACGCCGTTAACAACTATCAAGGGCTACGCGACCAGCCTGCTAGAGACCGATGTTGAAGTCGATGATACCATGCAGCGAGATTTCCTCTGCCGCATAGTTGAAGAGGGTGATCGCATGGCTGAACTGGTCACCAGCCTGCTGGAGATGTCGCAACTGGAGGCTGGGACGCTCAAACTGGCTCCCAGGTTGTGCCGCCTGGATATCTTACTGACCAGGGTGCTGGAGAATGCAGCGAATAAACATTTGCAGATACGGCTCTCTTTGCCCGCGGAGCTGCCTGTTGTGTATATCGACCAGCGTCGCATCGAGATGGTTTTGCGTAATCTGTTGGAGAATGCGCAGCGCTATGCGGGCGAGCAGGCTGAGATAGCCATCAACGTGCGCTACACGCAAGAGCCAGAGGAGAGCGGCATCTGTTTAAGCCTGGAAGATAATGGCCCCGGCTTGCCTGCTGGCCTGACCGAGCGCATCTTCGAGAGTTTTTACCAGGTCGATGGAGGTCGCAAGCGCAGTAGTACTGGCGTTGGATTGGGACTGGCGATCTGCCGTGGTTTCGTCGAGGCCCATGGTGGACATATCTGGGCCGAGAATCGCAGCGATGGCACAACTGGCGCGATCTTCCATATCTGGTTGCCAGCGCGTTTGATCCATATTTCCAACTCACCGTCACATCCCTTTAAACTGGAAGAGGCCTTCTAGTACAGTAAAGAAAGAGTGCCAATGTATGCCACAGGAAAAACATATTCTCGTCGTAGATGACGAGCCAGGGATCCAGGATTTCGTCCAGCGCAACCTGGAGTTAAGGACCTTTAAGGTCTCGCTGGCCAATAACGGGCTGGAAGCCCTGGACCTGTTTGAGAAGTCCAATTTTGCGCTGGTAATCCTGGATATCATGATGCCGCGTATGGATGGTCTGGAAGTGTGCCGCCGTATCCGGCAAAGCAGTACCGTGCCGATTATTATCCTGACCGCCCTGGGCGAAGATACGGACAAAATCGCGGCCCTGGAACAGGGGGCCGATGATTATCTGACCAAGCCCTTCAGTATCGGGGAGTTGATGGCCCGCATTAAGGCGGTCTTACGCCGCAATCACTGGGCCGACCATCCCATCTCTGTCGGCGTACGGCGTTTCGGCAACCTGGAGATCGACTTTGAGCAGCGGCGGGCCTGGAAAGATAATACCCTGGTCAAATTATCTCCCACGGAGTTTGAGTTGCTGCAAGAGCTTGCCCTGCATCCAGGTAAGATTTTCACCCATGAAGCCCTGCTCAGACGGGTCTGGGGCAGCGAGTATCGCAGTGAAGCCGAATACCTGCGTGTCTACATCGGTCGCCTGCGCCGCAAACTAGAGAATAATCCTTCTCAACCTGCTCACATTTTAACCGAGCCCGGTATCGGCTATTACATGGTCGGCTAAAAATTTTCAGCGCGCCACAGCACTCTTAATCTGCTCTGGCTTGACAATGGCTTTTTGACATGATATATGACTCATGTATCATGTTTATGACGGGCAAGCAGTAATGTGCCTCTTTTTCATAACCCGGAAGGAGACCTGATCGCATGGAATATATTTCCGAGGAGAATGGATTACTCTGGAAGCCGTCGGATGAGATAAAGCAGCGGGCTAATCTTACCAGCTATATGTCCTGGCTGCAGCAAGAAAAAGGCTTGCAGTTGGAGACGCAGGCGCAGTTGTGGGATTGGTCGGTAAATAGGCTGGAAGATTTCTGGGCCTCTATCTGGCAATATATGCAGATACAGGCATCGCAGCCCTATACGCAGGTACTTGCGCAGCCTCAGATGCCAGGGGCCGCATGGTTTGCCGGGGCCCGATTAAACTACGTGGAACAGGTATTTCGGCACGCCACTGCGGAACGACCGGCCCTGCTTATCCGTTCCGAAACGGCTCCTTTGCGCGAGGTCTCCTGGCAGGAATTACAGCACAAGGTGGGTGCGATCGCCAATGGCCTGACGGCCATGGGTGTTGGGGTGGGAGACCGTGTAGTCGCCTATGTGCCAAACAGTGAAGAGGCGATAATTGCCTTTCTGGCCTGCGCCAGCCTCGGAGCCATCTGGTCCAGTTGCGCCCCTGACTTCGGTACCAGGAGCGTGGTTGATCGCTTCAAGCAGATTGAGCCATGTGTACTCTTTGCTACCGATGGCTATCGCTACAATGGGAAAATGCTGGATCGGCGCTCGATAGTGGCAGAACTGCGCCAGGCCTTACCCACGTTGCGCAAAACGATCCTGATCCCCTCAGTCTATGAGGCCCCTGACTCAGCCGATGCTGCAGATATTTTATTATGGGATGAACTGCTCGCCTATGATGATACTTTGACCTGCGCTCAGGTACCGTTTAACCATCCGCTCTGGGTACTCTATTCTTCGGGTACGACGGGACTGCCAAAGGCGATTGTGCAGAGCCAGGGCGGCATCATGCTAGAGCATGTAAAGTTTCTGCATTTACAGATGGATCTGAAGCCGGAAGACCGTTTTTTCTGGTTTACCACCACTGGCTGGATGATGTGGAATTTACTGGTTGGGGGCCTGCTGGTTGGTAGCACTATCTTACTCTATGATGGGAGCCCAGGCTATCCCCAGCTCGGTACCTTATGGGATCTCGTGCAAGAGGCTGGCATTACCGTTTTTGGGACCAGTGCCGGTTATCTGACCGCCTGCATGAAAGCTGAAATTACACCGGTCCAAACTCACCAGCTAACGCGGCTACGCGCTTTGGGATCGACCGGCTCACCACTGCCCCCGGAAGGTTTTCGCTGGGTCTATCAGGCGGTCAAGCAGGATCTCTGGCTGGCCTCGATCAGCGGTGGAACCGATGTCTGCTCGGCCTTTGTCGGCGGCTCTATCCTGCTTCCCGTATATGAGGGTGAAATCCAGACCAGGGTCCTGGGCGCAAAGGTAGAAGCGTTTGATGAACTGGGCCGCTCAGTGATCAATGAGGTGGGAGAACTGGTCTTGACTGAACCACTCCCTTCAATGCCCATTTATTTCTGGAATGATCCCCAGGGAAAACGCCTCAACGACAGCTATTTTGCCTCGTACCCCGGCATATGGCGCCATGGCGACTGGATACAGTTGACCAGTCGGGGCAGTGTGATCATCTCTGGCCGCTCTGACTCAACCATTAATCGCAAAGGCATCAGGATGGGAAGTAGCGAGATCTATCGGGTCGTTGAGGATCTGCCTGAGGTGGTTGATAGCCTGGTGATTGGAGTCGAGCTGTCCGGTGGGGCATATTATATGCCATTATTTGTTGTGCTGAAAGATTCACAGCCGCTCAGCGAGGAACTGATCACAAAGATTAAGACCAGACTTCGAAATACTATCTCTCCCCATTATGTTCCAGATGCCGTGATTGCCATTCACGAGGTCCCGCGTACCCTGAGTGGAAAGAAACTGGAAGTTCCAGTTAAGAAGCTCTTTTTGGGCTTGCCCCTGGATAAAATTGTCAGCCTGGATACACTGAGCAATCCTCATGCCTTTGATGATTTTATACGTATCGCCGCGCAATTCAGAGATACCACCGAGGCAACCGTGGGCAGTTGATTAATATCAACTGTCTGGCGGTGACCTCTTGACAATTTGTCTATTGATCTGATATATGAATCATGTGTCATGTTCATGTAGTGCTTCAACTGTATATCTTATTTGTTTAGCCCGGCCCGGTAGATATTTTTGACAATCTAATTTTTTAGCCTGACTCTTTATTTGCTCATTGTTGAGCAGTGTTTGCATCTATTCGCCATTCCTGTGCGGATAGTTACCTCACAACATAGTCGTGAGAGGGGGCTTTCATGTCAAAATTGGCTCGCAGCCTTGCTGCCCTGGCACTGGTCCTGGTCACATTCCTTATGTTTACCGTTCCGTTTATCCAACGTGCACATGCCAGCAGTGGCACCTTCACACAGTACACCTATAATGGTTCCGCTGGCAGTCGTCCCTATTATGTCTATACTCCCGCTAACTACCAGGTTGGTACGGCCGTTCCGATGATCGTCATGTTGCACGGATGTACACAAAACCCGACAGACTTCGCCAATGGCACCCAGATGAATGCCCTGGCGGACCAGAAGCAGTTTATTGTGGTCTATCCTCAGCAGACGAGCACCTACAATTCTTCCTCGTGCTGGAACTGGTTTCAGACCGCTGACCAGGTGCGTGGAAGCGGCGAGCCAGCCATCATTGCTGGTATTGCCCAGACCGTAGAGCAGACGACCTCGCAGTGGACGATTGATAGCAATCGTGTCTATGTCGCGGGCATGTCTGCCGGGGCGGCTATGACGGCGATCATGGGTGCCACCTATCCTGATATCTTTGCCGCCATCGGGGTGCATTCAGGGCTGGAATATCAGGCGGCCACCTCGCTGACATCAGCCACCACGGCTCAATCGCAGGGCGGCCCCAGTCCAACGCAACAGGGGCAGGCGGCTTATAATGCCATGGGCAGCGCGGCCCGTGTCGTTCCAACGATTGATTTCCAGGGGCAGAGCGATTATACCGTCTACCCGGTCAATGGCGACCAGGTTATCGAGCAGTGGATGCAGACCGATCACCTGGCTTCAAATGGCAGCTATAATGCCAGCTTTAGTAGTCCCTCGACCAACACTAACGGTCAGGTTTCCGGTGGCTACTCTTATACCACCCAGACCTGGAATGACAATAGTGGCAACGAGATCGAGGAATACTGGAAAATCAGTAGTATGGGCCATGCCTGGTCTGGTGGGAGCAGCAGCGGCTCCTATACCGATTCCAAAGGGCCGAGTGCGACCAATGCGATGTATACATTTTTCATGAACCATCCGAAGAATGGCCAGAGCCCAACGCCGACGCCAACACCGGGAACTACCCCAACCGCGACACCAACACCGGGATCGACGCCGACCGTGACACCCACACCGAGCGTTACACCGACACCGCAGCCTACCCATACCGTTACCCTGCCCTCGATTGCTGCCGAAGATGGTTATATCTATCCCAATGATGGCATCCCGATGGGTGCGCTGGCCTATCTGCAGGCTGGCTCAACCTCGCTCAACCAGGCTGAAGTAAGCATTGTCTCTTTTGATACCAGTCAGATACCGGCTGGATCGACCGTTGTCAGTGCCACCCTGACCCTTTATCGCTATGATCCCTATTTCTATCAAGGGGATCTTGGTTCAATCAGCGCGGATATCTCGCCCATTGGCGGTTTCAATGGCAATAATGCCCTTGAGCAGGCTGACTACAATGCCAATGCTGGTCAAACCAATGTTGGCAACTTCAATGTTGTTCCTACCCAGACCAACCAGGCGACCAGCGATATCATCGCTTCTAGCGCCTTCAAGTATATCAATTTTAGCGGCCATACCCAGTTCCGCATCCATTTCTCGAAGGCCACCAACAATACCTATCAGATGGATGTGATGGATTTCTATAGCGGAGATTCAGGCGGTTCCTATGTGCCAGTCTTGAAAGTCCAATATCAATAGTTATCCCTGGTGCTTAAAAAAGGCCGGGGCAGCAAGTAAAGGACTGCTGCCCCGGCCTGGCTATGTTGGAGTAATCAGCCCCGGTAGGGAGAAGTTATGCGATAAAGGTACGCATAGCCTCGACCGGCTCTGGTTCTACATTGAACAGCACTGTATAGTGGTTGAGGGTCGGGAAATTCCGGAACTGGCTGTTTTTGATAGCTTGCTGCATGGCTGCCGCTGCTGTTTCCGAGAGCAGCTGGTCATCGGGATATACCAATCCCTGGCCGGCGCGTAGAATCAAGGTTGGCACCTGTACCCTGCCCCATTGTTCTTCAGGTCTGGCCTCAGCTGAATTCCGGCCCTCTTCTAGAATGCCTTCGCGATAGCTGCGCGAGATCACCGAGCCATCGCTCTGCGGGGCGACATCGTGCTCAAAATAGATATCCACAAATTCATTCCAGTAGGGTCCCAAAAATGGAGCTGCCTTTAGACGCTGGATGTACTCTTGATACGAAGGGACCGCGACCCCCAGCCGATTGACGGCCGCCGCTAACCAGGCTGGCTGGTCCTCAGCCTTTTGCCAGGGGAGGGGAGCGCCGCCATCTACCAGGATCAACTTGCTTAATTGCGTTGGATAGTTGGCCGCAAAATATAAGGCGACTAACGCACCCAGGGAGTGTCCCAGTATGATGGGCTGTTCCATCTCCAGTGCCTCAATGAGCGCCGACAGGTCTGCCGCATGGATAGGTACACTATAGCCGTGTTCTGGTTGGTCGCTGAGACCGCGTCCGCGTAAGTCATAGGCAAACACACGGTGGTCGCGCGCCAGCTCTTCGGCAATAGCCTGGAAGAAGAATGCATTGGCCGTCAGGCCATGGGCACAAATGATCGGCGTTCCCTGTTCTCCCCACTGAACATAATGATGTGTGAGCCTGCTGGTGGTCACAAACGTATCGCGAACAGGTTGTAATGGCATAGGTTTGACCCCCTATAAAAAGCCTGGAGGTGAGGGCACCTCCAGGTCTAACAGGACAGAGAGCGGTTGGTTACTATTATGGCCAGACCTGGGCTGCTTTAATAAAGTCGCTGGCTGGCGTGAGCTGAGACTGTTTGATCTGGAAGAACATAAAGTCGCTGACACCACCATGCTTGTCTGGGGTCCAGGTCAGGCTAGGGCCAAATCCTGTATCGTAGTTATTGAAATCGTGATCCAATGCATCGCGCAGGCTATCGCGAGTCGGGTTTTTACCAGCTTTGCTCAATGCATCTGAGAAGATCTTAGAATTGATATAACCATAGAATTTGTACGCACTGAAAACCGCATCACCGGAGGTGGCTTTCAAATACTCCTGGCCAATCGGTGAAGTAGTGCTGGTATAGCCACTCACATAAGTGCCATCGCCGGCGGATCCCAGAACTTTAGCCCAGGAATTATCGGCCATTGGATAATTGGCCAGGTAGCCCATGGGCGGACGATAACCCTGGCTGCTGGCTGCGGCAACGAATTTAGCCGTAGGGCCGGGTAGACCGTTCAAGACGATGACATCCGGATGGGTGGCTTTTAAGGCCTGTACCGCAGCTGTAAAGTCGGGCTGAGCCGCGTTATAGCCTATTGAGGCCGTCAATTTGGCCCCATTTTTTTGTAGCGATTCGCTCAAGGTAGACTTTTGCTGTAAGCCCAGCACGTCATCCTCATAGAGTAAGCCAACTGTTTTAGCATGCTGCTTACTGGTCAAATAATAGCCAATTACGTGGCCTTCATCCCCATAGTTGGGTTGAGTCATCCAGACCCAGGGCAGCGCTTTTCCCTGTGCATCAACAAACTTGGAGCCACCGCCGATGGGATCAACGAAAGGAATCCCCTTAGGATTGGTATAACTTTCAGCTACATTCGCATTGCCTGAACCGCAGACCTGAAACAGGGCGAAGGCATTGTCTTGCTCAAATAGCTGGCGTACCGCACCTTTTGTCTTGGTTGAGTCTCCATCATCGCTGACTTGAACCAGTTTGACCTTGCGCCCATTGATGCCACCGGCCGCATTGATCTTGTCGAAATAAAGTTGATCTCCAGCCAGGATCGGTGCGCAGATTACTTTCAATGGACCTGTTGTATCCAGTACCGCACCAATTGTAATCGTGTCGTTGCTCACACCGGGTACGCTGGCTGCCGCGGTGGTATTTGTCCCGCTGCCACCACATGCTGCCAGGGTAAACATAGCGGCCACGGCGACCAGCAACGCTGCATATCGTTTCCCTATCCGAAGCCGTATAAGAAGATCCATGTTGTCTCGCTCCCATTTGCTAACACCACTTGTGTGGTCAGGAATATGATACATGAGTCATGTTTCACATATAACCGATACGAGCATGAAATGTCAAGGGGTTGAAAAAACATCTTCCCCTTTTTATCAGGGCTTTTTACTGTTCGTCTAGAGAGCGCAGGGAAATTACGAGCAAGCAAGACGATCTCCATTCTTTCCTGTGTGGAGTGTATGTGGTGGACGGCTGCAGCCTCCTCCTACCTGCAAACAAGGAGATTACGAGCCAGCGATACGATCTCAATTCTTGCAGGTGTGGAGTGTATGTGGTGGGCAGCCTCCTCCCCTGCAAACAGGGAGATTACGAGCCAGCGAGAAGGGGCCCATTCTTTCCTGTGTGGAGTGTATGATGGGCGGCCGCAGCCGCCCATCATACACTCCACACTCCTAACCCGGCGCCGCAGGCGCCAAGTTGTAAAAATAAAAAGCCAGGGCTTTTTATTTTTACAACTTGACAGCAGAGTCATCTTCATGGCATGATACATAAGACATGACTCACCTGTCATGTTTAGGCTAATGGATTAAGATTATAGCCAGGGCGGAGGCAGATGCAATGGTCGCATTTTTGCAAGTCGTCATAGCGGGACTGGTCACAGGCAGCCTGTATGGATTATTAACGCTGGGTATCGTTTTGATCTATCGCACCACGGGGGTGCTAAACTTTGCTTATGGAGCTATCGCTGCCCTGTGTGCCTGTTTTATGTATATTTTATTGACCGGACCGCGACTCAATTTCTGGTTAGCTTTATTCCTCACACTATTATTTGCACCACTGCTGGGAATCGTACTGGAGCGGGGCTTTGCGCGACCCGTCTTGCATGCGCCGGTTTTCACCAAAGCCATTGCCACGCTGGCCCTGGCCCTGGTACTGGAAACGGTCACCCAGGCCATCTGGCCGCAGCTGGCCGAGGTGCAGCATTTTTCTACGCCATTTGAAGGCCAGGCTATGCACGTGGGAGGGCTGTATATTTCAGCCATCTCTATCATCATTCTGGTGGTAACCGCAGCCTTAATGCTGGGATTGAACCTCTTTCTGATGCACACCCGGCTGGGTATCGCCATGCGCGCAATGTCTGATAGCATCTCCGCAACGCGCCTGATGGGAGCCTCCGTGGGAGGTATCTTCATGCTGGTCTGGGTCTTGAGCTCATTGCTGGCGGCGGTCTGTGGTATCTTGCTGGCGGGCCAGAGCAACCTGATCAATGTGCAATTTATGGATCCCATTCTACTACCGGCTTTTATTGGCGCCGTGCTCGGAGGGCTGGATAGCCTGCCAGGCGCCCTTATCGGTGGCATGCTGGTTGGCCTGGTCAGCAACCTGCTGGCCTACTTACTGGCCGGACATATGCTTGGATCATTAGATATCAGCAATCCTGCCATCCGCGATACATTGATCTTTGTAGGTTTTGTCATTGTGCTACTGATTAGACCACAGGGGTTGCGCGGTAGTGCGCTGCTGCGGCGTGTGTAGCAAAGGAGTTGCAGCTATGACACAGAAGCCGGCAATGGATCAGGAGATAGCGCCAGTAGTGGCGGCGCAGCCAGAGCCGCCGAGGGAGAATGGTCTGATCGCGCGCCTCTCGCGGCAGCGTGGCTGGCTGGCCAGTATCATTGGCCTCCTCGTATTGATCCTACTGCCCACACTCTATGATCAGATCTTTGGTTTCAGTTCTGGTTTTCAATTGCACCACCT
Source organism: Dictyobacter kobayashii (assembly GCF_003967555.1). Lineage (GTDB taxonomy): Bacteria > Chloroflexota > Ktedonobacteria > Ktedonobacterales > Ktedonobacteraceae > Dictyobacter > Dictyobacter kobayashii. The sequence continues at coordinate 2,524,486 of NZ_BIFS01000001.1, read as the reverse complement.
CTCACTGATCGGCATCTTTATCCTGGCGGCCCTGGCCCAGAATATCCTGACTGGCTATGCTGCCCAACCTGCGCTAGGCAATGCCGCTTTCTTCGGGGTAAGTGCCTATATGCTTACCTGGCTGAGCAGCGACCTCGGTCAGCCCTACTGGGTTGGTATCCTGGTGGCAGTCCTTGTCTCAGCCCTGCTGGGCCTGGTGGTGGGAGCCCCTGCTCTACGTATCTCCGGTGCCCACCTGGCCGTAGCTACGCTGGGGCTGGTAACCACGGTTGGCGCCCTGCTGAATTTTTGGGATACTACGGCTGGACGCCAGAACTATGATCTGAGCAACCTGCCAGATTTTTTGAATGAGGATCATACACTTTATTATTTCGTCTTCGCCATCGTGGTTATCTTGCTCTTCCTGAGCTATCATCTGCTCCATTCGCGGGTTGGGCGCGCCTGGGTGGCGATTCGCGATAACGAAACGGCGGCCGAGGCATTCGGGATCAATTTAACGAAATATAAACTACAGGCATTTGTGATCAGTGCCGCCATGACCGGGCTGGCGGGCTCCCTGTATGCCACCTGGGCTACCACCGCCTCTTCCAGCATGTCCAGCGTGGACCAGACCATCGCTTTCCTGGCCATGATTGTCGTGGGTGGACTGGGCTCGTTGACCGGCTCGATCCTGGGCGCTATCTTTGTTGGCTTCCTGCCTCTGTTATTGGGACAATTGCCCAGTCCCTTGACGATTGGTTCGTTCCAATTGCAGATCTCGACCCTGCTTACAGGTATCTACGGGTTATTGTTATTGCTCGTCTTGATCTTCTTTCCCAGTGGACTAAGTAGCCTGGGGACACGCGTTGGCAGCTTGCTACAACGCAACCATAGAGGGGAGGGACGCGAATGACTGAGGCGATGCAAGTCAATCCATTGCTGGAAATTCATAATCTGACGGTGCGTTTTGGTGGTCTGGTAGCGATCAATGAGCTGGATCTGCAAATTGCTGAGGGCGAGATCTTTGCCCTGGTTGGCCCAAATGGCGCCGGCAAAACCACTGTGCTTAACTGTATCAGTGGACTGATCAAGCCGGCGGCTGGTGATATTCGTTTCGCGGGCCAGGAATTGTTGCCATTGGCGGCCCACAAACGAGCCGCCCTTGGCATTGGTCGCACCTTCCAACAGCTACAGCTGTTTAGCAGCATGAGCGTGCTGGATAATTTATTGGCCGCCCAGCATACGCGCTTACATGCAGGTATCCTATCGGGCATTCTTCCTTTCGGGCGCAGCAAGCGCGAAGATGCCAGTGCGCGCCAGCATGCCATGGAGACGCTGACCCTGCTTGGGCTGGAAGGCTATGCCCTGCGTAGCGCAGGTTCCTTGCCATTTGGGGCCCAAAAACTGATTGGTGTGGCGCGTGCCCTGGTGCTGCATCCGCGCCTGGTGCTCCTGGATGAGCCAGCCGCCGGTGTACCGCCTCAGGAGGTACAGGAACTGGCTACCCGCTTGCGCTTCTGGCAAAAAGAATTGGGCACTACCCTGCTCTTAATCGAGCACAACATGCGATTGGTACAGGCTGTCGCGGATCGTGTCTGTGTGCTGGATTATGGCCGCAAGCTGGCCGAGGGTGAGCCCGCAACCGTCTTGAGCAATCCTGCCGTGCTGGAGGCCTATCTGGGACGTGGAGCCAGCAAAAAAGCGCAGCAGGAACAAGCATCTCAGGGGGTATCGCATGTTGAAGGTTGAGCAGTTACACGCCGGCTATGGCTCACTTGAAGTGCTTCATGGCATATCTTTTGAGGTACCGCAGGGGGCTATCGTCGCTATTCTAGGGTCCAATGGAGCAGGTAAAACCACCCTTATGCGCGCGCTCAGTGGACTTATCCCCATCAAATCTGGCAGTGTCGAGCTGGCTGGTAAGCCACTGGGACGCCTCTCGGCTGAAAGACGCTTACGCGAAGGATTGGCCCTGGTACCCGAGGGGCGCGACCTGTTCGGCTCACTCACGGTACGCGAAAATCTGTTGATGGGGGCCTATACGCGCCATTCACATGCTGAGATTGAGCACGATATTGAACGTATGCTGGAGCGTTTCCCACGCTTGAAGACGCGTTTACATGCTCACGCCGCCAGCTTGAGTGGAGGGGAGGGCCAGATGCTGGCCATCGGGCGGGCCTTGATGTCACATCCGCGCCTGCTATTGCTGGATGAGCCTTCGCATGGCCTGGCCCCCATCATCGTTGAAACCGTATTTGAAGTCATTGAGCAGCTGAATCGTGAAGAAGGTTTGACTATCGTACTGGTCGAACAGAATGCCCACCAGGCCCTCGATGTTGCGCATAGCGCCTATATCTTACAGGGCGGCAGTATTGTGCTTAATGGAGAGGCAACGACGTTGACTGCCAATTCGGCTGTACAAGAACTGTACATGGGTGGCTAAATATATACATATACATATTTAATACCAGTGTAAAGGAGTCTTTGTTGTTATGAGTAACTTTAATGGCAAAGTAGCTATTGTTACCGGAGCAGCCTCTGGTATCGGCCTGGCGGTTGCCCAGGATCTGGCGGCCCAGGGTGTGCGGGTCACCCTTTCAGATGTAGATGTTGATGGTGGCCGGGCAGCCACCGCAGAGTTAGAGGGGGCCCGCTTCCAGGCCGCAGATATGACAAAGCCAGAAGATGTGCGCACACTGGTTGCCAGCACCATCGAGGCTGAGGGGCAGGTGGATATCCTGGTAAATAATGCGGGCATTCAGCACGTGGCACCAATTGTTGATTTTCCAGAAGAGAAATGGCGCCAGATTATTGAGATTATGCTTACCGCCCCCTTCCTTCTGACGCAGGCCGTATTACCCGATATGTACAAGCGTAACTGGGGTCGCATCATCAATATCGCTTCCGTCCATGCGCTACGAGCCTCCGCTTTTAAATCGGCCTATGTCACAGCCAAGCATGGTCTGCTCGGTTTAACGCGTGTCACTGCACTGGAGGCGGCTGAGCATGGCGTAACCTGTAACGCCATCTGCCCATCCTATGTACGCACCCCACTGGTCGAGAAACAGATCGCCGCCCAGGCAAAGATCCATGGCATCCCGGAGAACGAAGTGGTCGAGAAGATCATGGTGACCGAAGGGGCCATCAAGCGTTTGTTGGAGCCCGCTGAAGTTGCTCAACTGGTCACCTATCTGTGTAGCGATGCCGCCGGTGGTATTACCGGAAGCGCTCAAACCATCGATTGTGGCTGGACCGCGCACTAATAACGCACTCTTCTGCGGACGTGTGCTAACTCGCCCGAGCAGTTTTTAATAGTGTGGTGGAGGAAATGTGCTGCAGCGCATTTCCTCCACCACACTATTAAAGTAATATTGAGCACCGCAGGTGCGAAGGGGAAAGCGGGGTGCAGGGGCAGCAGCCCCAGCCCTCGCCACCCACCCCTCTCCATTCTTCCCTCAGAAGGATGGAGAACCCATTATACTGTCTGTTGAAATGCTTTGACCAGTTCTGCTTTCATGATCTTGCCCATCATATTGCGGGGTAGAGCCTCCACGAAACGCACGGCGCGAGGAAGTTTGTAGCGAGCAAGTTTTCCCTGGCAGAAGTCGAGGATCTCTTGCGCGTTCAAACTGCCTGGAACACGCGGCACGATTATCGCCAGTCCAACCTCGCCCCAACGAGCGTCGGGCTGGGGGATAACGGCCACCTCCAGCACTTGGGGATGGGTAACGATGACGCTTTCAACCTCGGCGGGATATATGTTCTCGCCGCCAGAGATAAACATATCTTTTTTGCGCCCAACGATGTAATAAAAGCCCTCTGTATCGCAGCGTGCCTGGTCTCCGGTGTGCCACCAGCCGCCGCGCCTGGCTTCGGCCGTGGCCTCTGGTTTATGCCAGTAGCCTGAGCAGACATGCGGGCCGGCCAGAATCAGCTCGCCCACCTCGCCGACCGCTACATCGCGATCAAGTTCATCAACGATACGGGCCCGCGAATGAAAAATGGGATGGCCGACCGAGCCAGCTTTGCTTAGAGCATGCTCGGGTGCCAGGCTAAAACAGTTTACCCCTACTTCAGTCAGTCCATAGCCCTGACGAAATCCCAGGCCTTGTTCAGCATAGCCAGCAATCAGGCGCAGGGGACATGGCGAGCCACCAGCGATAAAGAAGCGCAGCGAAGAAAAATCAGTGCTGGCAAAATTAGCATGCTCCAACATACTTTGAAAAACCGTGGGGACCGCAAAAACAACCGTGCAGAGCTCCCTCTCGATGGCAGACAAAACAGTCTGGGGCGCTGAATTATTTAATAGCACGACCGTTCCACCTAGATGATAAAGGGGTGTCGTCAGCACATTGAGTCCACCGGCATGGAAAAATGGCGCGAAAGTAGGCGCGATATCCGTCTCACGTAGCCCCCAGCTAATCTGGGTATTGATGGCATTCCAGGTAATCATGCGCTGTGAGAGCATCACTCCCTTGGGCATGCCTGTGGTACCTGACGTATACAGAATGAGTGCCGTTTCCTCGCCATCGGTGGTGGTGAAAGGCTGGACCTGATCCGCCAGCAGCGCCTGCTCGCCGGGGAAATCGTGAAAGGCAAGCAATGACTGTGGTTGCCATGTATGCTGGAGGGTCGTGGCCAGTTCTGCATGGCCAGAGTCGTAAAGGAGTAATACCGGCTGACAGTCATTGAGGATGATGCCTAACTCACGCATGGTTAAACGCCAGTTGAGGGGCACCAGTATTGCCCCTAGTAGGGCACAGGCGAAGAAGGCGTCCAGATACTCAGGCGCGTTGAAGGCCAGTATGGCTACGCGTTCACCCTGGCGAAGATGATAGTTTTGTTGTAGGTAGGCGGCTAAAGCGCGCGCACGCAGGTTGAGTGCCCGATAGGTAAAGCGCGCTCCGGTCTCGTCATCGATCAGACCTACTTTATTGGGACTTAGAAGTTCACGCCGGGCCAACCATTCGCCAAGAGTAATGAATGTCATGGGCCACCTCCGTGTCGAACTACATTGTTCTTTCTATCTCATATTGTATAAGAAATTAGCCGAATCTTCTACTGTTCTTGTTAATTCTGATAGGTTTTTTCAATATTTCATTTGCCCCCGAACGGCCAGCTGAAAGTGGAATTTATGGGTGATAGCCAGGAAGTTGATTTCTGTGGGGGTATAGTATAATATAATAATGGATAAAATATGACACATGGGTCACATATCATATTGCTTGTAGTATGAGTTAGAGTGATCAAAAGTCAAGTGGAACATCAGCCCTCTGATGTGTATAATAAAGCCAGACCAGGCGGCAATTCAGCTTATCCTGCTATAAATTATATAGAAGCGAAGCCAGCATGCTACTAGTAGAAAGAATAGAGCTATGTCGACCAGAGACCAGGCGGAGCAGGGGACCGGCGAGAAAGAAAAACAGTCAGTGAGCAGAGGCCATGAAACTGAGAATACCCTGATGCCAGTCACGGCGCGTGGGGAAGCCACGCGCCGTAAGATTCTAGATGCCGCCGAAGAAGTCTTTGGCGAACTTGGGTATTACGAGGCCAGTATCTCAGAAATTACCAGGCGTGCTGGTGTGGCCCAGGGTACCTATTATATTTATTTTCATAGTAAACGCACCATTTTTGAAGAGCTGGTCAGAGATATTGGTGAGCGGCTGCGGGCGGATATGCGAGCCGCTATCGCTGGCGCTTCCAATCGTATTGAGATTGAGAGGCGTGGTTTCCAGGCCTTCTTCCAGTTTGTTGCCAGCCATCGGCGCATTTATAGTATTGTGCAGGAAGCGGAGCGCGTGGCCCCGGAAGCGTTTTATGCCTATTATTATAAGATCAGCCAGGGCTATATTCGTGGCTTACAAGAGGCTATGAATGAAGGCAGCATCCGCCAGCTAAATCCAGAAGCTATCGCCTATACTTTGATGGGCATAGGACATTTTATCGCCTTGCGCTGGTTAATCTGGCCGCCAGAGGGTGGCTCAGAGGAGTATCGAGGCGAGCTGCCAGCCAGCGTCTTTGACTCAATTATGGAATTTATCACCAATGGACTGACCGCCAGCGTCAGCGAGCAAAAAGAGTCTTGATGCGCTTTTTTTGAGGATATAACTGATAAATGGAGTCGGTCACAGGTGACTTTTTCTTGTTACTGCATTTCATAGGCAATTTATACTTTAATAAAGAAGAAATTGTATGATGACACAACTAGCATGGCGGGCTGTTTAGAAGCATAAAATAGGTGGCTATGTGGTGTGGAGGAAGTGAGTCAATGGAAGCCGCTGTATCGATAGAAACTGCAACCACTAAGATAAAAAAGCATATTCGTTACTGGCAGCCATTGATGCTGGGCATACTGGTTGGGGTAGGACTACTGCTCAGGTTATACGGATTGAATTGGGACCAGGGGAACAGGTTCCATCCTGATGAACCCTATATTGTATTCTATGCTTCAAACGTAGCATGGCCCCAGAGTCCGGCGCAGTTTTTCGATCCTGTCCACTCTCCACTCAATCCCCATTTCTTTGCCTACGGTTCGCTTCCCATCTACCTACTTGCCTTGCTTGGACATGCCATCGCCATCTTCTCTCCCGCTTTCTTTACCTATGCCCATCTCAATCTGCTCGGGCGTGTAATCTCAGCAGTGCTGGATAGCGGCACTATTTTATTAACGGCCATGTTAGCATTTCGCCTATGCAAATATGATACACATACTATGCTTCCCCGTGGATGGTGGCCCTGCTGGCGGCAACGCTAGTAACCTTTTCGCCGCTCCAATTGCAGCAATCTCATTATTGCACGGTGGATGTCATGCTCCTCTTCTTTATAATGCTGACATTGTTGGGTTGTGTAATGCTGGTTGATGCCAGGGCTCCGCTATGTATAGCGCTTCTGATCGGGATAGGATATGGGCTGGCACTGGCAGTTAAATCCAGTGCTGCGCCATTGGCAATACCAGTACTGATGGCGGCCCTGTTACGCTGGTGGCGTGAGCGCAACCGTGTCGCCCTGTTCGCATTAGGCGTGGCGGCCATCAGTACCTGCGTGACCTTTGTACTTGTGATGCCATATGCCCTGCTGGACTGGCATAACTTTTTTAGCCAGGTCGCGGAACAGGGCAATATGTCCCTGGGCAAATTTATCATGCCTTATACACTCCAATTTAGCTACACAACGCCTTATCTCTATGAGCTCCAGAATATCTTTCTATGGGGTCTGGGACCGTTGTTGACCTTGAGCGCTGGCGCAAGCCTGCTCTGGTTAGGCTGGCGTGTTGGAAAAAGACAGGCAGGGCCATGGTTGATAGTGTTGTCCTGGTTATTGATCTATGGTGGGATTACAGGTAGCTTCTATGTAAAGTTTGTGCGCTATATGTTGCCGCTCTATCCCGCGTTGATCGTGGCGGCTGCGGCAGGCCTGACGGCCTTTGCCGTCTCTGGCAAGGTAAGAGTATTTTATGTTCGTACCTATCCAGTACGCCTTACCTATGTTTTAAGCACCCTGGTATTGCTGGCCACTAGTTTTCAAGGGCTGGCGATGGTCAATATTTACAGCCAGCCCAACACACTGATCCAGGCATCCCAATGGATGTTTGATCATCTCAAGCCTGGTAGCACCATAGCATATGAGCAGCAAGATGCCATCATCCCGGTAGCTGTTAATGGTCGTGATGCCGGGCAAGTCTTTCACCTGGCAGAGCCCGGGCTGAATATGTCAGATTATGATAATCCTGAGAAGCTTCAATTTCTGGCCGAGGCGTTGGCCAGCAGTGATGTGATCGTGCTGTCATCAGATCGCTGGGACCAACCAGTTTTCCACCTGCCCCAGTATTATCCTATCACCGGCCACTATTATCATCTGCTCTTTCAAGGCCAGCTAGGTTTCCACCTGGCCGCACAGTTTGAGGACTATCCCCATCTTTTGGGTATTACCTTGAATGATAGCGCCTCTGACCCCAGCTTCTCCATTTTCGACCATCCGATTGTGCGTATCTTTGTGCGTGACAGTTCTCAGCGCTATAGTGCTGCCAGGCTACTCAAAAAAATGCTTGTGGGTGCTCCACCTATGCCAGGTTTACCCCGATTGCCGTAGCGTTGTCCCTGGCATCCACGTTATACTATCATAGATATGATGCGCGTCCCAGGAATAGGCAGGCATGCCTGTATGCCTGGTAATGAGTGGAATAGAGGTTTGTATGTCGCATCCAGAACAGGGTCACGATAGTTTTACGGTAGATATGCAGAATAAGCCACAGTTAGATAATAAGGCAATTTCGACGTTGGTGGAGGATGGGGTTACCTATGTAGAAGAGGCCATGCCGCGTTTTATGCAAGATTTGCAAAAGTTATGTATGATCGATTCGCCGTCGGAGGATAGTGCGGGACTTAATAAGATGGCTGAACAACTGGGGCTGCTATTGCGCAGTGTGGGGATGCGTGCATCGATTATAACACATCCGCGTGGCAATGCTGTCGTTGGTACGATGGGTGGTAGTGATCCGACCGCCCCTGCCTGTCTATTGATTGGCCATCATGATACCGTACATCCTGTTGGTTCGGCCAGCGCGCATACGCGCCTGGAGGTTGAAAAGCTCTATGCTCCCGGTACGGTTGATATGAAGGCAGGTCTGTTGCAGGGTATTTATGCTTTAGAACTATTACGAAAGCATAACTATCAAGCTTTTTCAAAAATTACATTTTTATCGGTACCGGATGAAGAAATTTTTGCCCGTTACCATGTGGGACTTATTCGTGAATTGGCCCAGGGAAAACCCTTTGTGATTGGCCTGGAAGGGGCACGCTCAATCGGCAACGTAGTGACGAGGCGTAAGGGCTGTACCCATTATCGGTTGAGCGCCAAAGGACAGGCGGCCCATGCCGGCAGTAATCCTGAGCGTGGTCGCAATGCCGTAGTCGAATTGGCGCATCAGATAGTGCAGGCCCAGAGTTTTATGGGTTGGCGTGAGGGGTTAACGATCAACGCCGGACCGATCAAAGGCGGCTCGCGCGCTAACATAGTCTCGGATTATGCTGAGATCGTCTTTGACCTGCGCTTCTTACAGCCAGAAGATCGCCGCGCGGCCGAGGCACGCTGGCGAGAATTACTGCAGCAACAGCTCGTGCCTGGCGTTGAACTGACATTGACGCCCGTACCTGACTCAATGCAGCCGATGGTCGCGACCGAACGGAGTCTGGCCCTGGCTGGGCAAGTACAACTTATCGCCGAACAAATCCTCCATGTACCATTTGATCCCGAAACTAGAGGGGGAGCCTCGGATTGTTGTAACACGGCCATCGTAGGCTGCCCTTCGATTGATGGGCTGGGCGCCATTGGCGGAGGAGCTCATACCGATGAAGAATATGTCCTCCTTGCACCAATCTCACAACGTATCGCATTACTGGCCGGTTTGATCGCCTCTATCCCGGCATTGCAGAACTAATAGAAGCATTAAAGCGCGCAACTATTCAGGAGGGGCCAGTGGGAGCGAGAACCAGAAGGTTTTTCCCTGGCCTGGCGCACTCTCAATACCAACTTCACCATGATGAAGCTGGATCAGTGCATGGCACAGATAAAGGCTCAAGCCCAGGCTTAAATCCAGCTCATTCTGGACCGCCGTGCCTTTGGCGCGATAAAAGCGTTCCCAGATGTGTTTTTGATCCTCAGGCGCGATATCGAGCCCATCATCATGAACATATACATAAGCATGTTGCTCATCTTTGCTGACCCTGACCGAAACAGGTTTCTGGCGCGGAGAATATTGCAGCGCATTAGTTATAAAAATATGCATGACTTGCTTGATACGATTGGCATCGGCAATAACTTCGATCTGCTCGACGCCAGGATCGCTCTGTAGCTCAATAGTGCGGTCGGGGTTGTGTTGTTGATATTTTGTGACAAGCTCACGTATCAGCTCGCTCAGGTTGCAACGTTTCACGTGCAACTCTAATTCATTCGCCTGTAGCCTCGAATCATCAATAATATTGCTAATCATACGCTCATGGATTTGTGCGCTCTGTGAAGCATATTCCAACGGATTCTGGATACGTTCAATGCCACGGTTCAGCTCTTCTGATCCACCGGCTATCTGGCTGCGCAGTTTCTCAAGGCGACGTAGCGCCAGCTGGATATTCCCCATGGTCACAGTTAATGGTGTGCGAAACTCATGGCTGGCCAGGTTCAGAAATTCGTTAATGATCGCATTCGTCTCTTTCAGAACAATACCCTCGTTCTCGGGTCCTTTGAGGGTAGCAAAGATTTTGACACATTCAATGATCAATGTTGTCAGGGTGGCTACAGCCTTGACTAGCTCTATCTCTTCTTGTGTGCAGGGCTCGACACGACCAATAATCATCACACCGGTTAGCTGGTTCTGTGTAATCAGGGGCACCCAGAGAAAGTGTGTGGAGTTCGTACTATTTATAGGAAAAGGACTGCGTTGAACTGAGCGGTCGACGCAGACAACCTCATGTTGCTGCAATTTTTCGATTTCAGGTGGATCCAAAAAATCTGAAAGCGTATAGCGTCCATTATTTTGTTGGCGCAGCTGGGCTAATTGGGAGGGCAATCCACTGATCGCTACATAATATATTTTCTGGTCGGGTGGCTTGAAAGAAATCAGCAAGACCGCCGGCGTCTGTAGTAACTGGCTAATTAAATCGGTCAGCTGTTTACCAATATTACTGATTGAAGTTGGTAGCAACAGAGTATCTTCATTTGAAGATGGATAGATGGAATCGTGAATATTCGAAATGGCTTTGATCAAAGTGAAAATGGCTTTATTGGCCTGATGTGTATTAAGTTCCGCCTGGTATAGTGCGGTCATGTCATGAAAAAGGCATATACTTCCAAGAGGATGCTGCTGATTGTCCTTTAGTGGTGTACAGGTTACATCGACACAGATATAGCGCCCGGATGGCACCTTCATAATCTCAGTACGTTTGGTAGAGGTAGCATCAGCTGTGGGCGCTTTTTTTTGTCTTCACTGGGATCTTGTTTCATCTTATGGGAAGGAAAAAGCTTAATCTCGTGTGGATGGTATTGATTTATAAATTGTTCAAAAGGCATACCCTGATATTTGTTTTCTGAAGCCAATTCAAAAAGGTCTTGAGCAGCCGGATTGATACGTTGAATCTTACCCGCGAGGTTTTTAATAATGACACCATCGGGGAGCGACAAAAAAAGTGCTTCGAGTTGAATAGTAGTAGCATCAATATACTGCATCTTTATTTTCTTTCTCTAGTCGGAGCGGTTTTATTTAACTCTACCTTTTACTACTATCTTGCTGCCAGTATACAATATTTGTCACTCTATTCGAGTGCAAGCTTTTCTGATCTTTATATTAAAGAGAATTTGAGGAGTGTGGGGGACGTTTGCCACCATGTGTGTACGTGCGCATCCGCGCCCGAACCGGTTTAAGGTGTGGTAACATGGGGCGGAGCCCATGTTACCACACCTATAAAACCACCACCAGCAAGGAAGTTTGAGAGCCTCGGATACCACTCCCGTTTTAATAGGATATGGCAAATGTATGCCGCCCATATGCCGGAGCACCTGATAAAAGCAGCAAAGATGTTTGGGTAGCCAGGATGAAAATTGTTTTTATATGTTGTGGCAAATGTGCGCTGCACATTTGCCACAACATATAAAAACAAGGCTCGGGCGCGGATGCGCACGCCCGCCAGCTAAAAAAAGAGGTTTCTATCCCATGCCATGGGATAGAAACCTCTTCAAAACCTACACTCTTTTACTAGATGAAAGAATCATTGGTGTAGCCGAACATGGTAGTACCACCATGAGAGACATTACCAGAGACAAAGTAATAAACACGTTCCGCAACCACATGACCATCAAGGCCCTGTACACTCATAGAGACATTATACGCCCCACCAGACATAGGATAGGCCTGCGCCATCGGTACCACAATATCATTGATATTGATAATAGTACGTTTAAGCGGCTTCATCTCCACAGTTTTTTGTACCACAGTATTGTGGGCATAGATCGTTACAGCAACATGGATTGTGTTATTGGCATCAGGATTGAACAGGGTCAGCTGTTCATAATTGGGATCTATTGTATAGCCTTCGGCGAAGGAATACGCGGTATGACCGGTCGCATTGGCTTCACCAACCGCGTCGTCACCTCCAGTAATAACCTTCACTGTACCATTAGCCAGGCTTCGATTGAAGCTAAAGTAGCTAAAGCGCTCTGCCACAATGGCACCATCATCATTGTGTACAGCGATAGAAACACCATCTGTGCCATTGCCAAATTGCGCCCGGGCCGCATTAACATCAACCACATACTGGCTGTAAGCAGGAACCGTCACCGGTATGGTCTGGACCTGACCGTTGTCATAGATCAATTTGACCTGTGCGTTGGTAGGTGCAGCGGTGAAATTGGCCAGAGCCAGATTTTCCTGATATTTCGATCCAGTCGATCCTGTATTGCCCTCAGCGAAGAGCCAATCTTTGCTAGTGGCAGAGGCGGCTACCGCTGTGGTCGCTCCAGAGATCGAGCCACCAGCGGTGGGGATGTTATCCACAAAGTACATTGGCCGTTCAACCACAATACCGATACTTGAAGTTATCTTCATCGATATCTGCTGATGAATATTCTTACTGGCTGGATTAAGCGTACCGCGCTGCATGGGTCCTAGATTGACCGTATCGGTATTTAACACCTGCCCATTCGCGTAGTAAGTAGCGGTCACGGTCGCCGTCGTGGTTGTACTAGGATTGAGCATGGTGATAAAAGTATTGTAATACTGTTTGGAGTCCGAGGTTTGTCGGGTGTCACCAATGGCAAAGTAGAAATTGGTCTGTGTTGCATCATTAGTGCCAATCACGTCGGTACCACTCAAAACACGATTAGCAAAGTTAAAGTACATCGGGCGCTCAGCCACAATCGGCACCGCCACGCCATTACTATTTGGTACAGACTCTACAATCACCGAGACCGAGGTACGAGCCGGTTTGTTTTCTGGATAGTTGATGTCTTTCATCACTGAGACGGTACCACGTGTGCTGGGTGGAACCTGGTGGATAACAAGGGCAGGAGCACCCTTGGGGAAGAGATAGTGAACGTATACATTGGCTGTCTGGGTGGTACTTGGATTTAGAATGGAGATAAACTCCTCGAAGGCATCGCCGACATTACCTTCGGCGAAGTACCACTTGGTGGCTGCCGGTGATTTACGTGTGCCAGTTTGTGCACCAGCCAGATTGACCAGATCGCTGAAGAGCGTACCACTTTTTACCGTACCCAGGCCGGTAGCCAGATCATAGCCACCAGTTGCCGCATATTGACTACCACCAACCAGATTATTGTTTCCTGTTGTAATGTCATGGAAGTCGTTGGCATACAGAGTTGGGTTCTGGGCCAGGCCATAAAGCAACGGATTCATGAAACCAAGGTTGAAGTAGCCCTGGCTCAGGGATTGCTGATTAGCCAGCGCCGTATAGGCCGCGAACATAGGTGCCGCTGCCGAGGTGCCACCAATATCATACCAGTTAGGCGAGGGGCAAGTACCATTGGTATTACAGGGGCTAACATACATCAGGTAGCCATAACTCGGATCTGCGCTTAAGGATACATCGGGTACCTGGCGGCAATAACCTGTGCTGCTGCCGCACGATTGAGTGGGAGTATATTTGGTGACATTTTGCTGCCAGCTGGGCATTGCCCACTGGGTGCTGATACCACCACCAGATGCTCCATTCTGGCTGTTCCAGGTGCTCTCGCGATTGTATGTACCATTGCTATTGATATACAGTGAAGTACCACCAACGCCCGTTACATAGGGCTGAGACGCTGGATCAAGGACGTGAAAATTGCTATCCGCGCAATTGCTGCCAGTATTCAAGTTGCCGCTACTACCAGAATCGCCCGAAGCAGCAAAGATGCTTTGTCCCTGGGCGGCAGCAATGGCGAACAGACTATTCTCAGTCTGGAAATCTGAAGGGGTCATATCGGCCTCACAGATACCCCAGCTTGTGCTGACCACAGGAACGGCGTCAGCAATAATCTGACCCCACATCAAGAGGTTGCCCTGCGCGGTATTCTGTGTCTCGTAGACATGCAAGCCAGCCAGGCGAGGGGCTGTACTCAAAATCAGTTCCATATCTAGCTCGGCTTCAACTGTACCATCGTCAATGTTACCACCTTGCTGGTCCGCTTTGATCCTGGTGACAGGAACTGTATTGCCACCAAAGCAATTAGCGTAAGACTGGATATCAGCACTCTTATAGTCACTGAACTCCACCAGGGCTACATGCTGGCCATCACCTTTAAAAGTATTTTGTAGCGCTGTAGTATTGTATGCGCTCTTGATCTGGCCTGGTGTATAGTAGACCGGAGTTTTGCCAGCAGGCTCATTGCCTGGACAAGTTACCGCGTTGCTGGTCGCGTTAGCGCTCAGCGCTGTGTGCTGGCCAGGTTTCACGGGAGCGACTGGTCCATGGCTATAACGTACCGTATTGTCGAGCCCTTGAATGGTTGAAATGTAAGGGGCGATCGTTGAAGGCACCTGGGGATCGGTCGCAGGTGCGTAGAAGCTCTGACCATTTTTGGCTGTATAGTTATTGATCGAGATATGAAAAGCCTGTTCAGCCTGTCCAATGGTGCCACTGAAACCAACTACCAGGCGATGCTTAAAGGTCTGGGTGGTTGTAAAACCATTTTGCTGCATATAGTCAATGACAGCCTGTTGTTCAGCGGGGAAGGGGCTATAGGCCTGCAGCAACTGCTCCGAAGTGAGCGCACGCTTAAGCTTATTTTTAGTCTGGCTGGTATCTTTTACATACTGTTCCAGGCCATCCTGGTTATGCATGCGCAGGCCAATCGCAATTGTTAGCGGCGTATTTGGATCAGCCTCGGCTGACATACGACTGCTCGTTGTCAGATGGGTACGAATGCCGGGAAGTGGGGTAATACTGGCAGCCTGAGCATTTCTGAGAAAGTTAAGCGGGGAAAAATATGCCAGAATAATAAGAACCACAAGTGCGAAACTAGTAAGCGGGACAAAAGCCAGCGGACGCTTAATGCGAGAAAAAGCGCCAGTCTGGTTTTTCTCCCCTTGCATAGGTGCTTCCATACAATTTTTTCCTCAGGGAAGACAAAATCAACAAAATAAAAACATAAAGATATATAAGAATATTTGCCCGGACCATCAGAGCTAATTGGCACAAATGAGATCATTAATAGTGGTGTTGATCTCCAGGAAGAGAGCGGTATAAGGCCATTCTTATATCAGTAATATATTTATACACAACAATTCAATATCTCTACTTATGTAGAGATATTTTCTAGTACTAATGTCTTTATTGCTCTTCAGTTCTTTGCATAATCTGGCGACAATATAAGGAATAGAGAAAAATATGTTACCCGCAGGAGTTACAAGACGTGATGAGGGTAAGTAAGGTTTCTTATCAGGTTCCCTTGCCACAGCGGCATTAGCATAAAAGGAAGAGACATGCTATGGATTTCAGGCATACGGTAGTGTTACCAGGCGCAGAGGATAAAACTCAGACTGGTCAGGGTTCGCTCTTCTTTATTGGTAATGCAACAATGTTATTGCGTTATGCGGGCTTCACTATTCTGACCGACCCTAATTTTTTACATCGTGGTGAGCATGTGCATCTAGGATATGGCCTCAAAGCAGAGCGCTTGCAGAATCCAGCGATCAGCCTGGCTGAATTGCCGCCGCTGGATATGGTGCTACTATCCCATATGCATGAGGATCATTTTGACCGTGGCGTGGCCCGTGACCTGAACAAAGGGGTCGCGATTACCACAACTCCTCAGGCTGCCGAGGCATTAAGAAAACTGCACTTTTATCGCATCTATCCCCTATCAACCTGGCAGACCTTAACGCTGGAGAAAGGTGCACAGCGCCTGCACATTACCGCCATGCCGGGTAAACATGGGCCAGGGCCGCTCTATCGTTTACTACCACCAGTGATGGGTAGCATGCTCGAATTTGAATCCCCAGGTCAAGCACGCTTTAGTATCTATATTACCGGCGATACCTTGATGTACAACAAATTGCGTGAGATCCCCCGGCGCTATCACGAGATCGACCTGGCTATTCTTCATCTGGGAGGCACCAGGCTGTTCAAAGTTATGTTGACGATGGATGGTAAGCAGGGAGTCAAGATGATCGAGTTAATCAATCCACGCACAGCTATTCCGGTTCATTACAATGACTACTCGGTCTTCACATCCCCATTGAGAGACTTTCAAACGGAGGTAGAAGAAGCCAGATTGGCGGAGCGTGTACATTATCTGGTGCGCGGAGATACCTATACCTTTGAGGTCCCCACCGTGCAGCCTCGAGGTTAAGAGAGAACCGAGGCCTACCAGCCAGACTCTATCTGGATCTGATCTTGATAAAGCTTTTTGCGCTCATCCAGCCAGCTATCCAGATCATAGCGCTCTTTCAGGAGACGTTCCGCAAAGCGCTCGCGGCGACGGAAGATACGCAGCACCTGTTTTACATCCGTCTCAGAAAAGTTATGCATCTTAATCAATGCTTCATAGTCCTCTGGCTTGAAGGTGCGGAATTGCTCAAGCACGCGCTGTTCCAGCAAGAAATCCTCGATCCCACACTGGCCCTGCTTGATCCTCGATTCAATGCCTGAATTAATAAAGACGTTATCGATCAAATCATCCAGCGATTTCTGGCGTAGAAACTGATCATTCTGGCGTTGCCACTCCTGTAGATCTTTCTTTTCCTTTTTATAATAAGTTCTATCTTTGCTGTTCCAGGGCGCATTTTTGATTTTTGTATCCAGTATCGTCAGCCGGTAGCCCATATAGAGGCGCTTAAAGGCATGAATCTTATTCAACTGATCCAACATAATTGACTTCGATTGGACCGTGCCAATGCTGGTACGGGCATTGGTCTCCTGTACCGATTGCTCAAGCGCCTTGAGGATTTCCGCATTCGGCTGGGCCGCCAGTTTCGTAAGCATCTGTGAATTGCGATGTTTGAGTAACGGCCGGGTCGTTTTGGCTTTGGGCTGTGGCAGTTCTGGCAAATTCGCAATGGCATGCTCAATCTCTGGCGAATACTTGATCTGATCCTTATAAGGAGAGTTTTTGACCTCCTGATGGGCCTGGAAGAGTGCCCCCTGATCCATTAGTTTATAGGCGCTGACAACATCGCCAGCCAGCAAGGCGATATCTCTCTCCTGCTGATTGACGTGGGTACCAGGATAGGCAACTTCTTTAAGTACTTGCTGATATGCCTGGGTAATGCCCTCAACATCTTCGGTCTGAATAGCTTTTTTAAAGGCGACCAGAACCAGGGCGGTATTTTTATCGTGCTGCTGTTGTATATAAGTTTGCCAGACATCTTTAAAATCGGCTGGCCAGAGATCGCTATGAGCATTGAGCCGCTCATAATCGGCTATATTCAGATCCCCACATAGTGTCTGAAAGAACGTAGTAAGAAAGGCTTCGTTTTTGGGATATAGCGTCTCCTGTGCCTGCTCCAGGGCTACCTTGAGATAAGGAACCAGGCGTCCGACATCCTGTTTTTGTTGATGGTAGGTAGCCATCTGGGCGGCCATGCCCAGGAGCAGCGTGGTTCCAGTCTCGGTCTCAGCTTCATCTTCCAGGGGAGTGCCGGTCAGGGTCGGACCCAGATTATCGAGCACACGGGTGAGATCCATTTCACTATTCAAATTGCTGACCAGAACAGGCCAGAGTACCTCGGTCAGCGTAGCACGCGCCTCCGCCTGTAGATGAAGCATCTGCCCAAGTTGTGGCCTGGCCAGCCGCACCCAGTGTTTACTCTCTGCAGGCTGGGCCAGGAGTTTGGCAATATACAGCCATCCATTGACATAGATAGCAAGTTCTGTACTCAGTGTTTGCTCGGTGGATTGGCTACGCTGTTGGAGCCGTTGTAATAGCTCCAGCGTATCAGGTTGGCTGAGCCGATTAGCATCCAACGTCGTCAGATAATTATAAACAATGGGCCTAAAGGCCGCTGGCCAATCTGCCAGCGCCAACATATCCTGGCAATCCTGCTCCAGAAAATTCGCTGTCTCTGCTACCGTGAGCTGTGCCAGTTGCAGCAAATCCTGTACCACGGTCGGTAACTCGCGTGCAGACAGCAGCAGGCTACTCAAGACGCGGGTCTTATCTGCATAACCAATCTCTACCAGGTGTTGAAAGAAGTTCAGCGCAATCGGAGCGGTCTCCGTGCTGGCAATATTATTTTGTAAGATCGGTTGAAAAACCTGCCAGGATTGATTAGATTGCAAAAGGCTTTTTAATTGCGGCGCTTCCAGCGTCACCGGGTTGAGTAGCACCCCCTCTACCGCAATGCGGTGCCATGCCTCTGGCAACTGCTCATTGCCAATCAAGCGTCCAATTGTGCCCCAGGACACATTCAGCCAGGGATAGAGCGCTGGATGCGTATGCATTACCTCAACTCGGGCCCAGGTTTCTAACAGGGCGCGGTGCATTTCCCAGGGATAGACCTCATCTACAGTCGTTTGAATCGTCTGTGTCAGGTACTCAAACAGGCCACCTTCGTTATCGATCCAGACCGTTTCCTGGTGATGTTTGGGGATCGCATTGAGCAGAACGCGCAGCAAGATAAAGAGATTATTGCGGGGATCCTCCTGGGGTGCTCCCTCGTCCTGTTCCAGCATCAGATCAATCAGGTCATAGGTTAGAGGCAGAATAGACTCAAAAATAAAGTCTGCAATATTCTGGGCCACTTCACTTTGTGGATGTTTCTCCGCGCACTGCCGAATAATAATTGAGGTCTCCGAACCCTGACGTTGCCACCATTGCTCATAAGTAGGTGTAAAGATATAGGGCCAGAGATTACCCCAGAGATCCAACCAGATTTTGCAGGCCCCAACCTCACTATCGATCAAAGGGATCAAGGTGGAGAGCATTTCGTTCCAGATCGACCAGATCGGCCAGTTGGGCGATGATTGCAAAACCTTGAATGGGTCTTCTTGCTGGATTAGCAGCACAATATTGCGGATGATCAGGTCTCCTACCTGGTAGAGTTTGTCCGCTACATTGGGATGCTGGCGGCTTAACTGGTTGAGTTCTTCCGCGCCATGCTTGCCATAAGCATTCCACCATTCCCAATAGATTTGTTGATAGGGGTGGTTGACGATATGCTGGAATAAATAGATCCAGACCAGGGGATCTTCGCGAGGGCTGGCAATCTTAATTAATTTTTCTTGCCAGTTATCAATGGCCCAGCGATCCTCATTCTGGATGGCTTCAAGGATCTTGTCTACAACATTTTTTCCAAAAGGGGTCAGGGCCGTATTTAAGTTATCATTGCCAGGCAGTTTAAATGCTTGATGGATGGCTACAAAGATACTTTCGCCTTTGACCTGCCACCAGCGCTGGAAGACCGGTATATTAAGATCATCGGCCTGCATGCCCTGAATCAGCAAAAGCCAGACATGGGTGGCCTGGTGCATCGGCGCCGTAAGTTCCAGCATGTCCATCCAGAAATACATATAGTCAGTATTGTTGGAACTGATCGCTTCGTTAACCTGTTCCGCGATGCGTTGTCCGAGCTCGGTCATGGTAGCCTGTAAAGTATCAATCACATGCTGAATATTGGATGGTAGAGGGTAATTAGCATATTTATCCAGACAGGCAAAAAAGGTCACAAGATCCTGGCGACAGGTATTCTCCCACCAGCTGCGGTTACGCGCAATCCATTGGACAATCGAGCGCTGCACATTTGGACGTCTGAGCCTCTCCAGGTCAGCCAGTAGCATAATTTCTTCATCAACGATATTATCCAGCCGCAGTTTTATTATTTGTATAAGCTCTTGCACATCGTTTTGCGAGAGCGTCTCCTGATATGAGAGATAGACACGCATGAAATGTTCTAAATCTCGGCACTGCTCCTGTTCCGCCTGCTTTATTATTTCTGTTAATTCGCGAAAAGTATGATTATTATCATTTAATAGACAATCTACGGAAAAGAGGACAAAGCGGGCCAGTACGCCATCTGGCATTAAAGGAGTGCTACGACCGCTATAGCAGTTCAGGGCATAGCCATTGACGCCTTGATCCTGATAATAAGCCACCGGTAGATCGCTGCTAGATGAAGTGGGCCAGCAGGTGCCGGTAATGGTAGGATAGCTCTGGTCCTCTTCTTTACGTCCATAGAGAGGGGTAGCGCGCTCCGCATCCAACCGTTCGTAAGTACTGAAGGTGAGCTCACGCACAATATCTAATGTCCGTGGTAAACAATGGGTCAGACCCCAGAGCAGGCGAGCTACCACCTCCGGATCTGCCGCGATATAAATACGCTGTCCCGGCTGACGCATCAAAAAGGCCCGTAGCATAAATTCTAGCTGCTCGCGTTTAAGCTGCTTCAGGTCTTCTGATGAAAGGCTACCGCCGCGCATTTTCTCGCTGTCAGTAGCTGTGGTACCAGGTTCTTGTAGGGAAGGAAACGTTACCCGTGGTAGCTCCTGAGTGGCCTCTGGCAGCTCATCATGGTTTTTCCAATAGCTTGAGCCCCAGACCGCGATGGCCTCGCGCGCGCTAAAGGTGATGGGGCCTGCTGGTGAGGAAACCTCGGGTAAATCAGTGATCAGGTGACTAAAAAAATTGCCGGTTGTGCTTATACCATCGGGTGGACAATAGCACTTATGCACCAGGATATATTCTTGTTTAGCCCGCACAAAGGCCAGTGAAACGGGAGTCTGCAAGGGAGGCACATCGGACGAATCCTTGGTATTTTGCGGAAGCACATAGCGTACATGCTTGAGCAATGCCTGTATACGCTCACTATCTAACGCGACTGAGTTGTTACCCTCAAAGAAACCTGGCGATGCTGCACGGATTTGGAAACCCGCGCCCCCAAAACCCCTGGTCGACCAGGTATACCAGAGTTGTTCACTCTCCGTCTTCATTCTAATACCGCCTTTGCCTCACTTGTAATATAATATTTCCTCGTTCCCAACATCAGCTTATATGCAATTTTGGAGTAGATTCTTGTTTGTGATCATAAATACGCAGAATCTATTAGAAGTGGATCTTGATAGCGATGCGGTTCATGCAATTTATTGCTCACCTGTAGATAAATGCATGAAGATTTTCAATGGCTCTAGATTCTAGTGAATTAAATAAGAACTATTACCCTAGAGAAGCTTGAAATCTGGACCAAGTATAATATAGATAGAAATATATTACAAGGTGACCTATAGAGAAATCGCGACTTTATATATTTACCACCTAACTGGATGGGGCAGAGGGATAAGTACTGTGAAGCCATGGTATGTCTTGAAACATGGAGCCTGGACTTAAAGAAGCCATGTGCGGTATCACCCACAAGTCCCAAATATAGCTGCGGGCGCGCGCCCGTATTGTCGGCTGAGGGCGGAGTTCATTTTTATAGATAGAGACAGAGGCATAAAAAAAGCACCATCTCTAAAGATGGTGCTTTTGGAGCGGGAGACGGGATTCGAACCCGCGACATCTTCCTTGGCAAGGAAGTGCTCTACCACTGAGCCACTCCCGCGATTGACTCACCCGTGTGGGCAGGTGAAACGGCGATGTCCTATTTTCCCACGCAGTTGCCCACGCAGTATCATTGGAGCTGAAGAGCTTAACTTCCGTGTTCGGGATGGGAACGGGTGTGCCCTCTTCGCTACAATCACCGGTTCGCCTGCACATACAAGCGGTTCGTTTCGACGTGGTTTATAATAGCATGGGTTGTGCGGTCTGTCAACACATTTAGCAACAAATTTTTAAAACCCTGTTAAATTCATGTTTGTGTATCTGATGGAAGTTTGTAGTGTGGTAGAGAAAGGTAACCATCAGCGCTCACATTTCTACCACACTACAAACTATTGGCCGGGTTGGATTTCGAGAATAGTTTGCTGGGTTTTACGCAGTTTGCCGATGGTCATAATGATTTTGTACAGCAAGCCATATTTACGGGCCAGCACTTCTTTCGCATGAGGCTGTTCACTAAGAGGGAGCTCGCGGCCCAGGCCGCTTATTTCAGGTCCGTGTACCGCGCCACCTCGGTTGCAAGGTGCCAGTAGTACACTTCCATTGTTGTGGATACGTTTAACCTTGGCAGCCCCTTTCATAGTAGTGATATATAGCTTACCTTGATCCTGCGCAAACCAGACAGGAGTAGGAACGGCCTGACCGGATTTGCGAAACGTTTTAAGCAAAATAAATTGTTCGCCGTTTAAATAATCAAAGCTCACTGGCGTAGATGCCTGCTCTTTTTCAATGCTCATAATGGATCCTTTTTCCTTTCAAACCAGGGGATAATATCATATGACAGCACAGTTGCATATAGGACGCTTGATGAGTTATGAACAGGGTAGTTGAGTTGTATGATTGAGATGAGATGGCTGAACGAGCCAGGGAAGCAGGGTTACGACAATGAATTTTTCGCCTTTTCATAAAAAAAGACAAATTTAGCCCAAAACCCTCTTGCATTGCTCTAACAGATGCACTATAATAGGCAACGTCAAATGTTGATGAGCGTGTAACTCAGTGGTAGAGTATCCGACTTTTAATCGGGTTGCCGTGGGTTCGATCCCCACCACGCTCACCATTTATGCTACACTGGCTTTCCAATGTGGCCTATCTTGAATAGGTCGGTTGGTGATTGTGACTTAGAGCACAACAAAGTCCATGTGTAGTTTTTTTTATTTGTCAACCTGTTGATTTCGTGAAACGTACTATATACAGAATACACAGTTCAGATGTCCTGGATATTTCGTTGGGTATAGTTTACTAATACCCTTGTTTTGATAACCTGTATCGTGATACACTTACTGACAGTGCTCAAGAAGAAATGCTGTTGCAGAACATGAGCTTGCGTGGAAGTGAAGAGTATCGTGACAGCATTAACAGGAGGCAGTGCCACCGGGCAAGCGCGCGGATACGTGGTGCTGAATGGATGTGACAAAACGCATACTTGTTGTTGATGACAGAAATGAGCTACTTCACCTGATGCGCCGCGTTCTAGAAGACGAGCAGTATCAGGTTTCAATCTTACAAGAAGGTAAGGATGCTTTTGCAACTGTCAAAAGCATGATCCCTGATTTGCTGATTCTCGACTTGAAACTGGGCGATATGTCCGGTCAAGACGTGTTGAAACAAATAAAAAGTGATACTACTACCGCTGACGTTCCTGTGATTGTCTACACTGCCGCAGTCCTTGAGGCTGAAGAGGTCTCCAGATCGATCGAGAGTCAACCACAGTTTTATAACGATGTCCACCTGTTGCGCAAACCTTTTGAATTGACCGCGTTGCTGGATAAAGTAGAGGAATTGCTGGACAACCCTGGACATGCGTAGTACCACTAGTACTATTTATGGGCTTATATGAGGTGGAAAATCGTAGGGTATTTGTATACTTAAAGTAAAAGATAAAGAAAGGAATCGAGTATGAAATTCTTTGTGGGATTATTGTTTGGGTTTGGTTTAGGTGTTGCGGCAGGTTTATTGATCGCCCCTCAATCGGGTGAAGCAACACGTGCCCAGCTAAATGAACAGGGTGTACAGTTGCGCACAGGCGCGTTTAATGATGATATTCGTGCCCGTGCTCAGGAAGCCCTGGTGCAGGGTCGTGAGTTATATTCGCGTACAAAAACAGAATTGAATGATCGCTATACCCGCGCCAAAAGTGGTGGCGAACTCTAAATCACCCAACAATATACCTGAATAAAAAAGGGCCTGGTACTCAGTACCAGGCCCTTTTTTATTCGTCTGCCTTTGCATTGTATACGTGCGCTGACGCGCCCGAACCCATGTTTATGTGGGTGGTGTGGAACATGTGCTCCGCACACGTTCCACACCACCCACATAAACATGTATTATGAGCTTGCGCACCTTCGACCCCTAAATATTTATGCTGAGTTGTGAAAAAACGAGCTTAGCATGCGCTCTGCATCACCAGATAAGGTACCATGAGCTTGTTGAGCAGGCAACTCTTTTTATGCTGAGTTGTGAAAAAACGAGCTTAGCATGCGCTCTGCATCACCAGATAAGGTACCATGAGCTTGTTGAGCAGGCAACTCTTTTTATGCTGAGTTGTGAAAAAACGAGCTTAGCATGCGCTCTGCATCACCAGATAAGGTACCATGAGCTTGTTGAGCAGGCAACTCTTTTTATGCCGAGTTGTGAAAAAACGAGCTTAGCATGCGCTCTGCATCACCAGATAAGGTACCATGAGCTTGTTGAGCAGGCAACTCTTTTTATGCCGAGTTGTGAAAAAACGAGCAAAAGCTCGTTTTTTCACAACTCGGCATAAAAAGAGTTCGGGCGCGTCAGCGCACGTATGCAAGGGGACAGCATAGTCCCCTATAGTAATGAAACCAAAACCCTTTGTTAAAATAACAGCGAGTTAATAATCAGCTATTACAATAGCTAGAGATTAAAGCTTAATTGTATGATCAGAAAGTGATACCAACCTATGTCTCAAACGCAAGATACAAATACCGCCACCCCCAGCACTCTTTCTGGGCCATTGGCGATCTCCATTATCGAGCTATTCCAGCCTGGAATCAGACCCATAAAGAACGACTGGCCAATCTTTGAGGATGTGCAGGAGCTATGGCAGCGCGAGGGGCAACCCGCCTTTTGTGTCTCGCCAGGGGATATCATTGATACCTGCGCACTTGAGAATTATCAGCTGGCAAAAACAGCGTTGCTGGCCCAATTTGGCGCGCTTCCCTTTTACCCAGGTGTTGGCAATCATGAATATTATGGACCCGACGGAGAAGATCCAACACGGATGGGCGAGACCTTTACTGCGGTATGGAATAAGCCCCTGCGCTATGCCTGGGAGGAGCAGGGTATCGTCTTTATTATGTTGGACTATCCTGACCCAACCACACTGGAGGACCCACAGCGTGTCTATATCGCGCCGGAAACGCTGGCTTTTCTAGAGCAAACCTTGCAGGAGCATACAGGCCAGCCTGTCGTTATCTTCTTGCATTGTCCCCTACATAATACTGTACAGGATCGGGATATAGAGCAACACCGCGATTATAATTCGCTGCAACATTTTTTTGCGCCCGAAAATTCAGCTGCTATACGCGCTATCCTGGCTCGTCAGCAGAGCAGCAGCCTGTTTATCAGTGGGCATACCCATTCAGGCTGGGAGGCACCCAACCTGGTCGTTAGCGAGCAACTGGGTGAGCATACAGTGACCTTCATCAATCTGATGTCGCCCTGGTATACCGGTACCCATACTGGTCCCCGTTTAAGCGATGATCAGCAATCTGTACGCTATATACCAGATAATCCCAATATTGTACCCAGTTTCTCGTTCCAGCTTTTTTCTGACTATGCCTTGATCCGTGTGCGTGAACATTTATCACGTAGCTGGCTCAAAGAGTGGCGCGTACCCTTCTCGACTCAAGCTTAACGCGCCCTCTCGATAGCTGGAGGTAAACGTTTTCTCCTTGACAAAGCGACTTCAAATCAGGTACTGTTTTCGACATGATCGATGATGTAATCGACCATGTCTTTGTATCCAGAAGAGTATATACCAGTTTATAACGCGCAACATTGCTGAATGTGCACGTGGCGTTGAGGATGTTGCCCAGGCTGCGATGTACTTTTAAGTCTCCCGGTTTACTGGGAGAAATGGAAGGAGCCTTATGAAACTCAGTTTTCTCACTGGTAATGTAAACGATCTAGAAAAAGCAGCGAAGCTTGGTTTTGACGGCATTGAGCTCAATGTACGTGCCTTTGGGAATCCCGCAACTGGTGCTCTAGATAAAGAGGCAATCGCACAAGCGCGCCAATTAGCCAATAAATTCCATGTTGGTATCCACTCGCTAGCCTTTTATGACGTATCTGGAAGTCAATACAATGAGAATCCCAAGCTCCTGGTTCCCGCTTATGAGCGCGTTTTTGACGCCCTGGAAGCCCTGGAATTGGATGTAGTGGCAAGTATGGGTGGTTTTGATGCCAGCAAGGATTGGGATGGCAATATCCAGCTCTTTGCCGACCGTTTTGGACCTGTGGCCGAGATTGCGGAGAAGCGCGGCGTAAAGGTAGCCTTTGAAAACTGGATGGCGGTGCACGGTCGTCTGCCCTTTAAGCCGGTAAATATTGGTGGCTCGCCCGACACCTGGGACGCCATGTTTAAGGCGGTCCCCTCAAAAGCGCTGGGTCTGGAATTTGATCCCTCTCATCTCTACTGGCAGGGCATCGACCATATTCGTGCTTTGCGTGAGTTTAAAGATCGTATCTACCATGTGCATGCCAAAGATACGGAGATGCTGCCGGAGCGCCGCTATCGTGGTGGTGTGAATGGCGATTATTTCCGCTTCCGCATTCCTGGCTATGGTGAGATCAACTGGCCCCAATTCATCTCTACGCTGGATGAAATTGGCTATACTGGCGATATTGCCATCGAACATGAAGATCCTGTCTACTGGAACGATAAGTTTGATGAGGGACTGGATCGTGGTTGGCAGGTGCTCAACCCGCTGATCCATCCCCAGGAGCGTTCCTGGCAGAACGTCAACTTCACCAAGTAATTTATCTCATCTACCTCCCGCTTGCGGCGGGAGGTAGATGAGATAAAGCCCCTCTGATGTCAGTCTGGAGAATGTTCCATACCTTCTGTATCTTTCCGCTTTATAATCACTGCTTGTTAATGTTACATTGTAACTTTGTTTGATGAGGGATCGTACACGCTATTACAGGACGCAGAGCAGTATAAGCAATCCGCTATTCAGATAAAAAAGAAGTGTGCTCAAGGGGTTCCGCCTTTGAGCGCACTTCTTTTTTATGCGTTAGTTGGCGCGCACCTGGAAGTGATAGGTTCCAGAGCCAATCTCGAAGAGTACACGATCTTCTTCCTCCTGTACCAGAGCCACACCCTCGGCCTGGGCCGCTGGAAGCTCCCCTTCAAGGACCTGTTCGCTGGCGCTAGCGGGCAGGGCAACGGTGGCTGTGGTATTGGCAGGGATCGTCACCTCGTAGATCAGGGTATCCCCCTCTATTCGCCAGGCGCTGCTGATCTTGCCATGAATAGAAGCGAATTCAGCCCTGACATAGGAAAGATCACCACCCATGTAGGGGCGCAGCTGAATATGCTGGTAGCCGGGCTGTTCTGGATCGGCACCAATGCCCGCCACATATTGGAAGAGCCATTGTCCCACTGAACCCAGCGAATAATGATTGAAAGAATTCATAGCGGGATTCTGGAAGCCCTTATCGGTGGTCCAGCCATCCCAGCGCTCCCAGATTGTGGTCGCCCCATGTTTGATCGAGTAGCCCCAGGAGGGGAAGGTCTCGTTATTGAGGAGCTGGAAGGCCACATCGCTGTAGCCGCAGTTGGTTAAGACGGGACAGAGGTAGCCGACCCCCACGAAGCCGGTAGAGAGATGGCCATCCTTTTTCTCTATCTCACGCACCAATTGCCTGGCAGCCAGTGGGCGTAGATGTTCGGGTAGCAACTGCATCTGTAAGGCAACGACATAGCCGGTCTGGGTGCCACCACTGATATGGCCCTCCTCATCTACATAGGCCTTCGTAAAAGCCTCACCAATAGCGCTGAAGAGGCGTTGGTATTTCGCCGCGTCCGCCTCTCGTCCAATAGCCCTGGCAATGCGCGACATTAACAGGGCATCATAGCCAAAGTAGGCCGTGCCCAGCAGCTCTTTCGGTGTATCGGCGGCAATGGAGAGCCAATCGCCATAGTCGTTGTTGCGCTTATTCTTCCAGAGCAGCTCTGGATTAGCCTCCTGCAGATAATCCAGCCAGCGCTTCATCGCCTCATAGTGTTCAACCAGGATACGTGTATCCCCATACATCTGATAGATAGTCCAGGGAACTATGATGCCGGCATCGCCCCAGGCTGGGGCCCCATTGGTTGACACCACTATACGTGGGGCCACATCAGGAAAACCACCATCGGCGGCCTGAGCATCGACCACGTCGCGCATCCATTTGGTGAAGAAGGCCGAAACATCCATATTGTAGCAGGCCGTATGCACAAAGATCTGGGCGTCACCCATCCAGCCCAGCCGCTCATCGCGCTGCGGACAATCGGTTGGCACACTGATGAAATTGCCGCGCTGTCCCCAGACGATATTCTTCTGGAGCTGGTTCACCATTGGATTTGAGCACTCGAAGGTCGCGGTGGGAGGGGTATCGGAATGTGCTACCAGGCCAGTGATAGTTTCTAATGTGGGTTTTCCTGGATAGCCAATGAGCTCTACATAACGAAAGCCATGGAAAGTAAAATGCGGCTCAAATACTTCCTGTCCCTGTCCTTTGAGGATATAGGTATCGGTCTGGCGAGAACTGCGCAAATTGGTTGTATAAATAGTGCCATCGGGATTGAGCATTTCGACGAAGCGTAATTGTACGCGTGTGCCGGCAGGGCCTTCAACCTGCAGGCGTACCCAGCCCACCATATTTTGCCCCATATCATAAATAAAGATCCCGGGCGAGATCTCTGAGATGGACTGTGGCGTAATGGATTCAGTTACCCGTACAGGTTGATCGGGTTGGGCCGAGAGCTGTAGCGCGGGATCGAGCTCCTCAACCAGGACTGGTTGCCAGTCAGAGGCCGTGATGGATGTGGGTAGATCCCAGTCTATCAGTTCATGGCGGGCATCATAAGTCTCGCCGGCCAGAAAATCAGAAAACACGATAGGGCCCAGCGCGCCACGCCAGCTATCATCTGAGACAATTGTCTGGCTGCTACCATCGCTATATTCAATCTGTAACTGTAGCAGGAGGCGAGGCTCTGTGCCGTAGTGTTTATAATTGTTGCCCTTACCATCGATCCAGAAACCCACATGTCCACAATACCAGCCGGTGCCAAGAATGGCCCCGATACGGTTCTCACCCTGGTGAAGCAGGGTTGTAACATCATAACTCTGATACTGGATACGCTTATGGTAGTCTGTCCAGCCCGGCGCAAAATAGGCATCTCCGACCCGCTGTCCATTGATATGGACCTCATAAACGCCTTTCGCCGTCACATAGAGGCGAGCCTTCTGCACCGTGCGTTCAAGGGTGGCGCTGGTATGAAGATAAGGACTGGCTTGCAGGCCTGGCAGTTCTTGTATTGGCTGCACATCGGCGGCCTCATAAGCAGGAGTAGTGGCCTGCAGGCCGATCCATTGAGCCTGCCAATCGGCCTGTGCCAGCAACCCCATCTCCCAACGGGCGGGCGCGCTGAAATCTGATACCTCATCCTGAGCATCCCAGACACGGACCTTCCACCAGCACGGTTGACCCGAGGTCAGCGAAGCACCGTCGTAGACGAGCTGGCTACTCTGACTGGATAAAATCTTACCGCTATCCCAGAGATCTCCTTTCCCCTCTACCAGTCCGGACTCAGTACTACTGACCAGGATCTGATAGGCGCTTTGCTTGATCGCGCGCTGAGTGGATGAGGTGGTCTCTATTTGCCAGCTAAGGCGTGGTGGTGTGGCATCGATGCCGAGCGGATTGATCAGATATTCACAACGCAGCAGCACTGGTAAAATATTCGTCGTCATGACTCTGTTTTTCCTTCCATGCAAGAGATATCAATGGTCGAAAGCTCCAGCGCGATGTTCTTCTTCGTTTTGTTTCGGAGCCTTTCAATTGGTTAACATATGGCAGGCTGATTGTCAAGCTTTTTCCTGAGTTTTTCTATAAGTGCTTGCAGTATATGTAATCCTCTTGCATCTCCAGTCATTCCGGCATAAGCTAGAAGGGGGATTTATTCAGGTCTCCCCTGTGGGTCGCCTGATGTATTTTTCTTTTTTTATAGTGTGTCTGTTTCCCATTGCCATAAGGAAGTTTGGGTACCCTTGCATACGTGCGCTGGCGCGCCCGAACCCTTTTTTATGTTGATTTAGAGAAAACGAGCTTTCGCTCGTTTTCTCTAAATCAACATAAAAAATATTTGAATGCGCTGGGGGCGAAATACATATGTAGAGATAAGGAGTAAGGGGATATATGTCTCAGAAGATAGCTTATCTGGATTGTCATTCGGGTGTTAGTGGGGATATGTTGTTGGGAGCGTTTTTGGATGCAGGTTTAGCGCTGGAAAAGTTGCGTACGGAGCTTCAGGCGCTACCAGTAGAAGGTTATGAGCTTAGACTCTCGCCATATACGGATCAAGGTATCACGGGCTCGCGCTTTGAGGTTGTGTTAACGGAACAGGAGCAGCCGACGCGCAGCTTCACTGATATTGCTGCATTATTGGCTTCATCAAAGCTGTCTCCATGGGTGCGTGATACTGCTACGGCTATTTTCCGTCGTCTAGGGGAGGCTGAGGCTGAGGTGCATGGGGTGGCCCTGGACGAGATCCATTTTCACGAGGTGGGCGCGGTCGATGCTATTGTCGATATTGTTGGGAATACGCTGGCGATAGAAGCGCTGGGTATCACACAGCTCTATGCTTCGCCGCTCCCATTAACGCGTGGTCACCTGCGTATGGCGCATGGCTTAATGCCTGTGCCAGCTCCCGCTACCCTGGAGATTCTTTGCGCCGTCAAGGCGCCATGGATCCCCACCCAGCTGGAAGGCGAGTTGGTTACCCCGACCGGAGCAGCTATTCTGGCCACCCTGGCGCGTTTTGAAATGCCCGCTATTGCCATCGAGCGCGTGGGCTACGGCTTCGGCAAGAAACGTGTCATCTGGCCAAACTGCCTGCGTGCCTGTCTCGGCGAAGCCTACGGTCTCTCCCAGCCTACCCACACTCACCACGACCATCCACATGAGCATCATTCACACCCATAAAGATCAACGGCGGCGGAATTCTGATAGGAGGGACTAACCGTCCCTCCTATCAGAATTCCGCCGCCCCAAAAAAGCCTTGACTTTTGGATCGGCTTATGGTAGTATTAATTACGTTGTTACAAGACACCTGTATGTGCAGGCGAACCGGTGATAATTGCGAAGAGGGTACACCCGTTCCCTTCCCGAACACGGAAGTTAAGCTCTTTAGTCCCGATGATACTGCGTGGGCAACTGCGTGGGAAAATAGGAAGTCGCCGTTTCACCTGCCCACATGGGTGTTTTTTTATGCCTGCAAAAACCTATCTAATATATCAGGCCAACAAACAAAGACCGAGCCTGCTTCTTATCGATAAGAAGCAGGCTCGGTCTTTGTTTGTTGGCCTGATATATTATTCTAGAAAGTGGTAGTGCCCTGGTTGGCGTATTTCTCCGCATAGTCGCCAATATATGGCAACTTGAAGTACTTACCCTGGAATGCATTGACTATACAAATGATCCAGACTACGAAGAAGGCAATACCTACCAGCCCACTGACGCGCAGGTCAAGGCGCCGTAGAGGCCGGGGATCGAATTTGCCGCTGTGCTCAGTATGATGTTGATTACTGTCCAGGCACCTGTGAACATGATGGACTGCATAGCATGGAAGCGAACCATACGATTCTTCTTCTCCATAATGAAGAAGATCAGTCCTGAAATCCAGCCAAAGATATAGCTCAAACCGCTGGCCAGATTAGGATCGAGGTTCATGGTTGAGCCTTCGCGGCCTGGAGTATTGGAGCCATAAGGGTTTTGCTGACCATATGGAGTCTGGCCATAAGGTGGTTGTTGCTGCTGATTATAACCGGGCTGGCCATAACCGGGCTGCTGACCATAGCCGGGCTGTTGCTGTCCCTCGTAGGGAGGAGGATAGCCACCAGACTGATTATACTGTTGACCACTGTATGGATCAGTTGGTTGTGGTTGTGGTTGCTGTGGATTGTTTGGATTGTAGCCGCCGCCATATTGTCCGGAACCGGGATACTGGCCTGATTGATTCGGATCTTGATAGCTCATGATGCCAACCCTCTCTTTATGTGCATAGTATTCCTGCGCCATGATGGATGGGTAAATATCCAACTTTCTCAACACTATAAACGCTTGCTAGCAGAGTCTTTTGGACGTTGATTTTTTGTTGATAGATAAACGCTCGTCTGGTCTTTAAAAAATTCAATCTACATCTATCTATCCTGTCATCGACGCACAGAATCCTCCGGAAATGGATTAAAAATGTAAGTGCAGATAAGAAAGGCATGCGTTAGTGCTGAGCTTGTAATAGCGCACGAAGAGGCAATGCACTGTTTGCCTCTTCATATTCAAGCTTCACTACTAGTATAACGAATGAGGATGAGATTTATCCAATGTTTTTGTCGTCTTGTCTGGTATGTGCTGAAGAATAATGATTTTGTGATGTCTGATCCGTGGGAGGAATTATAAAACCCGAAGAATCAGGCAAGTTTTCATTATCTTGTCCTTCATTAGTGGGCATACCAGTACGACGCAAACCCTCGGGTAGAACAGCCGCCCGCTCTTCACGAAGAATTGTCAGGGGTTCATTGTTATCAGTTGTTTCTTCGGCTGGTGCTTCCATCAGTGCAGCGTCGATAACCTGATCCATATTATCCACCATGATAAAGTTGATTTGCTGACGAATCTTGGCTGGGATCTCCTGCAAATCTTTCTGGTTAATAGCAGGGATAATCAGATTATGGATATTGGCCTGTTGGGCAGCTAGCACCTTCTCTTTCAAGCCACCGATGGCCAGCACGCTACCCAGCAAGGTTACCTCTCCAGTCATAGCCAGATCGGTGCGGATCGGGCGATGGGTGAGGGCTGAGACCAGCGCGGTAGCAATCGTGATACCGGCTGAAGGACCATCTTTCGGGATGGCATTCTCAGGCAGGTGGATATGTAGATCGGTGGTATCCTGGAAATTGGAGTCAATATTTAATTCATCGGCCCGTGTGCGAATATATGAGAGCGCAGCCATCACAGACTCACGCATCACATCGCCTAACTGACCTGTAACGAGCAACTCTCCCTTACCATTCATCGTTACAACCTCGACGGGTAAGAGGATACCGCCCATTTCTGTCCAGGCCAGGCCCATGGCCGCTCCAATCTGCGTACGCATCAATGGAGGAGCACTGGTATAGCGTGGGGGCCCCAGATACTGTTCCAGATTATTCACCGTCAGCCGGATACGTGTATTGGGTTTCTCAAGCACGCGCCGGGCGACCTTACGGCAGATGTTCGCCAGCATACGATCCAGGTTACGAACGCCAGCCTCACGGGTATAATCGGTCACGATACGTTGCATCACCGTCTGGGGAATCTTCAACTGCTCGGGAGCCAGGCCATGTTCCTGCAAGACTTTCGGCAAGAGATGTCGCATGCCGATATTGACCTTTTCCTCCAGCATATAGCCAGGCAGATCAATAATATCCATCCTATCCGCCAGAGCACGCGGGATCTGATACTTGATATTACCAGTACAGATGAAGAACACCTCAGAAAGATCGAATGGTAGCTCCAAGTAATGATCGGTAAAAGACTGATTCTGTTCTGGATCCAGCACTTCAAGCAGGGCAGCGGCTGGATCACCGCGATATTCTGAAGAAAGCTTATCGATCTCATCTAGCAGGAAAACGGGATTGCGCACCCCGACAGTCTTCATACTCTGTATAACGCGACCTGGTAACGCACCAACATAAGTACGGCGATGGCCACGGATCTCTGCCTCATCGTGCACACCACCGAGCGATATACGCGCGAATTTTCGATTTAACGCTTTGGCAATCGACTGTCCCAGGGTCGTTTTGCCTACACCAGGAGGGCCAATCAGACAGAGAATCTGTCCCTGGCTCATATTTTTGGGATTGCCACTGCGTTGAGCCGCCTGGATGCGCAATTGCCGTACAGCCAGGAATTCCAGGATACGTTCTTTAATACCTTCCAGACCATAATGATCCTCATCGAGGATACGACGGGCATTTTCAATATCAAAGACATCCTCGCTCCGCTCATTCCATGGCAGAGCCAGCACCCAATCTATATAAGAGCGAATTACAGTCAGTTCCGCCGACTGCGAAGGGGTTCGTTCTAAACGATCAATCTCCTTACGCACTTTGGTGGCGACTTCGGCTGGAAGCTGCTTCTCACTTAATTTTGAGCGCAACTCATCAGCCTCAGAAGAGGTCTCCATGCCCAGCTCTTCTTGAATAGCACGGAGCTGCTCACGCAGATAGAATTCTTTTTGCGAGCGATCTACCTGCGAACGGACCCGACTACGAATCGTTGTTTCCAGTTCAAGGATTTCAATTTCATTGCCCATAATCACACAGATCTTCTCCAAACGTTCCATCGGATCGGGAGTCTCGAGTAGATCCTGTTGCTGCTGCATATCGGTGACTAAATGGGCGGCTAATGTATCAGAGAGTAGTGTGGGTGTTTTGAGAGCCACAATCGAGTTAATATCCTCAACAGAAAATCGTCGATTGAGCTGTGCATAGCGTTCAAAGAGGCTGGTGGTATGGCGTACAAGGGCATCGGCCTGAGGTCCCTTATGTTCGGGCTCAGCCTGCTCCGTTACTCGTACGCGAATGAAAGGCTCATGATCCACGTATTCATCGATAGTGACACGGCTAATGCCACGGATGAGCACCTGCAGGCTCCCATCCTGCTGACGGTGCATCGTCACTATTTCGATCAGTGTACCGGTGGAGTAGATATCCTTTGCCTGAGGGTCATCGATATCGACGCTACGCTGGGTCGCGGCCACAAGGATGTGCTCAGGATTCAACATAGCTTCTTCGATAGCACGTATGGTCTTCTCACGAGCGATGGGGAGCGCTTGACGATTGTGAGGAAACGCAACGATGCTTTTTAACGCAACTAGAGGATACCCATCGTTTAACTCTTGTACCACATCCAGGCGTTCTTGCTCACTCATTGGTTTCCACCTATCTTCTAACTGTTCAACCACAGAGATAACACAACTGTATGGAGAAAAACAGAAGAGTCTGCGTTAAGCAGACTCATCTTCAGAATAGGTTGTATTTCTTTCACCACGCGTCACTAGTAGTGGTTTATTATGGGTGTTTATCACGTCCCCGTTTACAATCACCTTTTTCACATCGGCACGAGAGGGTATCTCGTACATTATATCTAAGAGCACGTCCTCGATAATCGTACGCAGTCCGCGCGCACCCGTCTTTTGACGGAGGGCACACTCGGCAGCGGCCTCAAGAGCATCGTTCGTGAAAACAAGTTCAACGCGATCAAGTTGTAAGAATTTCTGATATTGTTTGACAATAGCATTTTTCGGCTCAGTCAAAATTTGAATCAGTGCATCTTTGTCCAGGCTATCAAGAGCCACTTCAACAGGGAGACGTCCTACAAATTCAGGGATCAAACCATATTTGAGCAGATCATCAGGGATGAGCTGCGTCAACACAGTCTCGCCACTTTCTTTTGCCGTGGTAGATTTCTCGCTTTTATCGGCATTGCGGAAGCCCATGCTTTTATTACTGCCCAGGCGTTGCTCAACAATCTTATCCAGGCCTTCAAAAGCGCCACCACAGATAAACAGGATATTAGCCGTGTTGATTTGAATAAAGTCTTGATGTGGATGTTTGCGACCACCTTGTGGCGGCACATTAGCCACCGTACCCTCGATGATCTTTAAGAGAGCCTGCTGCACGCCTTCGCCAGAGACATCGCGGGTAATCGAAGGATTGTCCGATTTACGCGCAATCTTATCGATCTCGTCGATGTAGACGATCCCACGTTCCGCACGAGCTACGTCAAAGTCAGCCATCTGAATCAGGCGCAAGAGAATATTTTCTACATCTTCACCAACATAGCCAGCCTCAGTTAAGGCAGTGGCATCAGCGATGCAGAAAGGCACATCCAGGACCTTGGCGAGTGTCTGTGCCAGGAGGGTCTTACCGCTACCGGTAGGGCCAATCATCAAGATATTACTCTTGCCTAGCTCGACATCATCGACCTGCATCCCGACGCCAACGCGTTTGTAGTGGTTATAGACCGCTACAGACAACGCCTTCTTGGCGCGTTCCTGACCGATTACGTACTGGCTGAGCTGTTCATAGATCTTCTTCGGTGTGGGCAGTTTACCCGTCTGGAGGCGAGGCTTGGCAACAGTGGCTTGCTCTTCCTCGATGATTTCTCGACACAGGTCGATACACTCATCACAGATGTAGACACCGCCAGGGCCAGCGATTAAACGCTGGACCTGGTCTTGACTTTTGCCACAAAAAGAGCACCGGTATGTCGTACGCATATTCTTTGAGTTTGCCACGTCTGTCACCTTTCCTGCATGTACAACACAGCACCAAATGGTTGCATTTCTACTCTACTGTCTCCGATTTTTGGTCGCCTGGTAGAGATGTTGCTGCTGCGGATTCCTCGGCGTCAGTGTCTGTTGCCTCGGTTTCACCTGCGAGTGCCGCCGCCTCAGCGTTTGCGATGGCTGCATCATCTTCTGCAGCTTCTTCACTCTCTGCATCTGGATCGGGATCAGTTGTCAACTCGATTAAGCGTGTCAGGGTCTTTTCGCGGCGGAAGCTCAACATAAGGGAGCGGATCTGATCCTCTGTCTTTGGTAGAGGCTGACCGATCTGCTCGTAGGCATTGAAGAGTGCCTCGATCTCAGCTGGCTCAACCGTGATATTCTCATCAGTAGCGATCTGCTCCAGCACCAGCTGGCGTTTGATACGCTCCTCCGCATCAGGGCGGAGCTCCTCGCGGTATTCCGCTTCGGACTTATTTACCATTTTCAGGTACTGATTCATATTAAGATGCTGCTGCTCAAGCATATGACCAAACTGATGCTCCATTTCAGCAACTTCTTCGTCGATCAGCACGGGATGAATCACAAATTCGGACTTCTCGATAACGGCCTTAATAGCAGTCTCGCGCAGCTCCTCGGTGAGCGTACGTTTTTTGCGCTCAAGGATATTGTCGCTGACAGCTTTGCGCAGGTCTTCCATATTATCGAACTGATCGTCGCTCACTTTTTTGGCAAACTCATCATCCAGAGCAGGAACCTGCTTGGCCTCGACCGTATTCACAGTCACTTCATAGTTTGCCTCTTTCCCCGCCAGTTTCTCATTGCTGTAATCTTCGGGAATCGTGGTGGTAAAAGACTTGCTCTCGCCAGCCTTCATGCCAACGAGATGCTCATCCATACCTGTGAAGAGCCCATGGCGCTCTTTTGTAATCTCGAATGTATTATCTTTCAGATCCGAAATCTGTTGTTCGCCAGAGGTCAACTTCAGGTCAGCTTTAATACGATCATTATACTCTACCGGGCGCTCAACGCTCTCCCACTCGGCTGACCGATCCTGGAACGACTGAATCTCCTGCTCAACCTCTTCAGAGGTCACTGTGGCCTCTTCGCGGTCAAAATGCATGGATTTGTAGTCAGCCAATTTCACAGGGGTAAGTACGGGAACCGTCAGGCTGAAGTGGTAATCCTGGCCCATTTCGAAGATTGGAGCATCTAACTTAGGCTGGCTGATCGGGGTAAGATCATTTTCTTTCAGAGCGTTACGATAGGCCTCTGAGATCAGGTCATCCAGACCCTCTTGATAAATATATTCTCTACCTACACGGCGTTCCAAAACACCCCGAGGTGCTTTACCCCGGCGGAAGCCCTGTATATCAACTTGCTTCACCAGTTTGCGGTATGCCTTATCTGAAGCCTTTTCCATCTCGTCCCATGTCACATCTACATTCAGGACGGCCTCACTTGTTGGCAACTTTTCTACAGAGACCTTCACATTTCCTCCAACAGGTTGTTCTTTGTTGTATTTTAGTCACTTGACTGTATTTAACTTTTTGCGAAGCTGAGCTGCTATTCCCATCCATTTAGCAATGACACCCGCCAGGCGTAATGCACACCACTTATTTAAAAGAAGGAAGAGCGCTATTGAAAATTAGACCGTAGGAAGCGCAGGGGGAATCACTATCCATAGACCACCCCACAGCAGAAGCTTGCATAACCGCATTAACCAACTATCTGTATACTTTACAAACGTGTTGTGATCTACGTCTGATGCAGGTTGCTTTTGCGCTTACCATAGAGGGCAGCCTTGCGGATGCCCTCAGTCTTAGATTAGTTGGAGCGGGAGACGGGATTCGAACCCGCGACATCTTCCTTGGCAAGGAAGTGCTCTACCACTGAGCCACTCCCGCTTAACTGCGTTCACCATTATAATACATTTGGTAAGTGGGCGGTAAGAGACTCGAACTCTTACGGTTCATCACCAACAGATCCTAAGTCTGCCCTGTCTACCAGTTTCAGCAACCGCCCATGTACTTAACGGATAAGAGACAATGGTCTCCACTTGTGGATAATACATCAGTAGCTCACCTGATGTCAAGACAATTTTGGCTGTATTCTGTCTGGATCACCGTTATTTCTATGCTTTGTTGTTCTAACCGATTGATATGAGGTTTCTGTGATTATTTAACTGGATAGCGAGGGGGAAGAGTGATGATATAGATCACTGTAGAGCTATGGTACAACAATGAAAAGTAGCCTTATCAGGCTACATCTAGATACACATTAGTAACTATTCCACTCATGAATTTAAAGTTATTTGGCCTGGTTAGAAGTGGGTGCCGCCGTCCAATCCCCGTAATCCTGTCTTGTGGTTTGGGTAGCATCATAGATTTCAAAGCTTTGACCCGCGATCTGATCGCCGGTATTGGTAGTGCCAATAAATTTAATGACCTGTTTAGAGGTTAGTATGACCGTTATGTTTATATTACCTGCCTTCGTGACCGTTCCCGTGAAGGAGCCATTCTGTCCAATGGTGGCAAATTGTCCGATGAGTCTGCCTGTGGCAGTCTCTTTAATGTTCGTTAATTGAAAGTTCTGGCTACCCAGCGCTAAGCCGACATGGTTCATAGTGCCTGAATAGCAGGAGGCCAGGACCGTACCATTGATGGTTTCGGGGGGAGCGGCATACTGGTTACTACATACGATGGTAGGGGATGCAACCTGGGTATGCACTTGTTTAACAATTGGTTTGCTCGCCGTGGGCTGACTCTGATGTTTCCATAAAGTAGAGGCCAGGAGTAGATCCATCGCGACCCCAACCAGGATTAATGCCAGCAGGCTGAGCAAGATTTTCTTGCGGGTGGCCGCTTTTTTATCCACATAGCCATATGTTCTTCTTAATCTTGTTCTGGGTTGGAAGCGCGAGGCCGTGGCAGGTTTTTGTGGACCGACAGGTTGCCTTGTCGTAGACAACACCTCGATATCTTTAGCTGACAGCGCCGGTTGTTTAGAGGTCAATGCTTCACTGATTGGACCAGTTTCAGGATCCGGCTGGATTATCGCGATGCTCAACGCTTGCCAGAACTCCTCGACTGAGTTGTAGCGATCCTCGACACGCAAACTCATTGCTTTCTCGATGATTCGAGAGACACTGCCAGCGACTGAGGAGCAGACCTGGTCTGCGGGTAGCAAGGGATCTGTCTCGGTCTGGCTCATTGTGCGCGTCAAGGCATCGGTGGGCACCTTGCCTGTCAATAGGGTATAGATAGTCGCACCCAGGGCATAAATATCGGTACGGATATTTGTGCCCTGGCCATATTGTTCTGGGGCGGCATAGCCAGGTGTGCCATAGCGGAAGACGCTGGTCGTCTTATCCTCAACATACTCTTTAGCCAGCCCAAAGTCTACCAGCATAGCCTCACCAGTTCCCATAGGGACAATAATATTGGAGGGCTTGATATCGCGGTGCACGATCGGCGCTTCCTGTGTATGCAAATATGTTAATGCGTCTACAATGGGAGTCAGAAGAGTCAGGGTCAGGGCCAGAGAGAAGCGCTTTTCAGGCTGCTCGCGGCGCAGTTGCTCTAAATCTTTACCCTGAATATAATCCATGAGCATATAGATGCGATTGAGGCTGGTATCCTCAAAAACCTGGTACACACGTGGTAGTGAGCGATGTGAGAGGCGTCGCAGCAAACCTGCTTCAAAAGTCAGCTGACCACGCTCCTGGTTGTCTGGATCTATCATCTCTTTAAGCGCATAGCGTTTCTGCCTGGACCGTCGTTCACGAACCAGATAGACAGCGCTAAAGCCACCCTGTCCAAGCAAGTTCTCGATTAGATAGCGTTCACCAGATTGATCCTGTATGGTCGCTCCTATCGGGAGAGTCAACTGTTCTTGAAGCACACAACACCTCACATGTGCAAATAATAGTTACAAATTTTTTACTATCTTTACAGCTATACTAATTAACTTCGCATTAGATACATATTTTACCCCAAACGGGCAAAAACTACCATCCTGGCGGACGTTTGTTGCTCACTGGGGATCCAATATCCATCACAGGTGATCAGATTTAGATATCTACCACTGTTATCACCAAAGATGGTTTGGAGTGGGGCTTCGTGTGCCGCATAGGCAATTCTGGCTGTAACATGGAAGTATAATTGTTGATCAGTACTGGTGGTTACAATGATCTGATCGCCTGCTTTAAGGTAGCGTAGATTCCAGAAGATCGCAGGACCACCGCCGGGACGATCAACATGGCCGTCGATAACCGCACTGCCCATTTCACCGGGTCGGGGGCCGTTTTTATACCATCCAGTACTATCCCAGGGATTTTGGTGAGGTGTGTCCAAATTACTATTGGGTAAAATACTGACTGGCTCAATATTGGCATCCACTCCGATAGCTGGAATGCGGATATGCACCGGGATATATGTGCTCTCCTTTGGTGACTGCAAGGAATGTGATGCCGGGGCAGTAATGGCGAGTTTGTTTGACAGCGCCTGTGCCTGAGGCGCCGACGACGACGTCTGGCCACAGCTACTTAACAGGAGAAGCACACAACATCCTATCCAGATAAACCACCATTTATTGTTTTCCACTGGTGCCACTCCTTTCTCTCTTTCTCTCTCTTCTCTGATTTATCGCTCGCTTATTTTTGAGAATGTATCTTACCCTCATGATCTTTGCGCTCTTCACGCCTGATTTTGAGCGCCAAAGGCACTCAAGAAGCCTTCTTATGTGGTGCAAACAGTGCGCTCAGCGCACTGTTTGCACCACATAAGAAAAGAAGTGCGGGCGCGCAGCGCACGTCCGAGCAAGAGCGGCACGCTTCCCATGATGATGGGAGTAAGACACATTCTGACGCTGGCTGTACAAACATGAACACTCTCTTTAGATGAAGGATGTGTGGGACATTTGCCCATGGCCTCATTTAAAGAGAGTGATGATATTTATGACTGATTATAGTTACTTAAGCGCGACGCTGGAAGTACCGTACCGTTCCAAGGCCAGCCATGAGCAATAGCACAATAGCCAGTAGCCCGATGGCAGAAGTCGGGGTGGCGAAATCTTCTGAGACTGGAGCCGCCCCTGTCTGCGGTAATCCTGGAATACCCTGCGTGGTAGCTGTGACCAGCTGGGCTTTAGGATTGCCTTTGACCATGCCTACCGCGAAGAT
Source organism: Dictyobacter kobayashii (assembly GCF_003967555.1). Taxonomy (GTDB): domain Bacteria; phylum Chloroflexota; class Ktedonobacteria; order Ktedonobacterales; family Ktedonobacteraceae; genus Dictyobacter; species Dictyobacter kobayashii. The sequence goes on along the minus strand of NZ_BIFS01000001.1, from coordinate 2,483,243 downwards.
ACTGGTAACGGTATTGGGCTGCAGATTTTTGGGTATGGAAAGGGTGACGTTCAAAAGTGGTACCGTCACACTGAAATTACATGGACCGGTGTCGACCGTAAGATATTGGCTATCATCTTCATAGGTCATATCTTTGATTGAGTTATCTTCACCTACTGATACGTTAACCTGTCCGGCATCGGGGATCAAGTGGTAGACACGTACCTTTGCTTGATTGGCAACAACCTTATTGTCGTCAATAAATACCTGTAGATCAAGCGATTGTGGGGTAGCCCCAACCGCTGCAATAGTATAAGCCTTGCCCGCTTCAACAGGTAACGTCTTGGTCAGTGCGGCCGCACCAACCCCTTTACCAACCAGGGCAATCTGTACTTTATGATTCCCGGCCGGGAGTGCCGCATAATCAGTTACTGCAGCAAATTGAAAACTATTGAGGAATGGTTTCCCATCTACAAAAACGTCTGCCGTGCCAACATAAGGTGATGCATGAATCACGCGTACATATGATGTATTCGCATCTGCCAACGCGGTGCGCGCAGACAAATTGCTCATGCTATAAAAGCCGACTAAAAACATGATTCCAAGCACAAGGCAGCCACGGCGAAACAGTTTATTGCAGAAATTTGAGCCCTTCATTCTATCATCCCCTTTTTGCAATAAATGGTGCACATATACAATAGTAGAGATAAAATTATAAAGTAGAGTTCATAGGTATAAATGCTGCGCCCCAAATGTGTTAGCAGCATAGCGATAAAATTAATTATGATATAAAAAAGCTATAAATGATAGCGGTTATTGGTAGCAATATGGTTATGAAGAAGTATTATTTTTTGCTATCTGGCTTTGTATTCCTCAACCGCTGTTAGCTTGTACTTTATTTCTATCATTATGGGGGACATGTTGTTCTTGTGTGGGCGTGCGCATGCGCGCCCGCACCCGTTTTTTTTATGTGTGGTGCAAAAGTGCGCACAGCGCACTTTTGCATCACACATGGAGTGAAGTATTTTTGGGCAGCAAAGGTGCTCAAGTGGTTTTATGGTGAGTTGCAGCAAAGGTGCTCAAGTGGTTTTATGGTGAGTTGCAGCAAAGGTGCTCAAGTGGTTTTATGGTGAGTTGCAGCAAAGGTGCTCAAGTGGTTTTATGGTGAGTTGCAGCAAAGGTGCTCAAGTGGTTTTATGGTGAGTTGCAGCAAAGGTGCTCAAGTGGTTTTATGGTGAGTTGCAGCAAAGGTGCTCAAGTGGTTTTATGGTGAGTTGCAGCAAAGGTGCGGAGCACCTTTGCTGCAACTCACCATAAAAACAGTGCGGGCGCGCATGCGCACGTCCGCAAAGGAACGCATTGGCAGAGTGAGATTATAGTAATGAAAACTTTGTGCAGCCACCGAAACAGAGTCTATATTGTATAAGGTTTTATCATTGACTATAAAAGACATCACCATTTTTTAATCTTCTACTTGACGTACAGCGGGAATAGGCTTATAACAAAGGCAGGTAAAACGTGCTGGGCGAGGATAATATGGAAAAACATAATAATATGCTTAAATCTGCTCGCGTGAAGAGGGCCTGGACTCCAGAATTTGTAAGTGAGCAGGTGGGTGTCAGCCGGAATACATATATTCGCTGGGAATCTGGCGCCCAGATGCCACGTCAGGCCTCGCTAAATGCCCTTTGTAAAGTTTTCGCGCTCTCACCTGCGGAACTAGGTTTTGTAGGGAATCAGATGAAGCGTACGCATACCCTGGAGCCAGAAGCTATTGTAGCGAATTTAAGTGATGATCAACCTGAGGGTGTAGAAGAGGACGATGAGATTGATGATCCTGAGCAAGATCTCTCAGCCTCTTTGCTGGCCTGGTCGGCGGGCCTGGCTTCATGCTGGCGGTGGTATCTATCTGGTGGTCAACGAGAACTGGAACGGTTAGCTCCCACGTATCTGAATCGTTTGATGAAGCCCACCCTGACGCCCGGTCCTGAGCAGAAGCTGGCCGCCAGTTTAACTTCACAGGTATATCAATTAATCGCCCTGCTAGATTTGCAGCGTGGCGATTTTAGTTCAGCCCAGACAAATGGCACCCAGGCGCTGGTCTATAGTCAGTTAGCAAAAGACTGGAATGTTTATGTAGCGGCTCAGATTCGCATGGCCACCATTTTTTCTGCCCGCAAGCGTATTGGTTCCGCTTTGAATGCTTATAATGATGCTTTGCATCGCATTAATGCCGATGATGATAGCATCTCGCCCATCCTGCACAGTTGGATCTTTGCCGGGCTGGCCGAAATCCAGGCTACCATGGGACGCGAGACGGAGGCACTGCAATTTTTGAAACTGGCGATCGCCGTCTTCCCTGAAAAACCTGAGGAGGATACCTGTATTGCCTACGCGCAGTGTGACCATTCGATGCTTTATTTGTACCAGGGACTGGTCTTCCTCCGACTTGGGCAGCCCAAACTGGCCTGGGAAGCATTTTCCCAGGTAGACGACTTCAAACCAGTCCCTTCAGAACGGATGCGGGCAGAATTTTTAAGATATCGCGCCTATACCTCATTGGTACTTGGTAACATGATCCAATCATGTATCTATCTAGAAGCTGCGGCCAGGGCGGCTCGTGCCATCAATAGTGACCTGGCTTTTAGCGAGATTTATGCCCTTTATGAACATATGCTGGCTATCTGGGGGCAGGAGCCACGGGTCAAGGCCCTGGCCAGTTTGTTCCAGAGTTGAGCCTCTTCTTACTCAGGTTAACTGTTCTCGACTTTCAATGGTTGTCCCATCCCAGAAATCAGGACGCCTGAACTGTGGCGTGTTTTTCTTCTCGGTTGTTTCTGCGAGTATCTGTTGAGGTAACGACGATGCTATGGGTAGCTCCGGTGCTGTATAGATCTCATTCTCATTCTCAGGCTGGCCGGCTGCTGTTTCCGGATGTACAGGTGTTGAGTTCGTTTTAGGAATCAACGATGTAAAACGTTGTGGAGCGCTGGTTCGCATCGAGGGCAAAGATAATTTAGCTGGCAGACTGGATTGGATAGCAACTGGTGTGCTGGGTTTCAAGAGCTCTCGACTTTGCCAGGGCTGTGGCGTTTCTGGTAGCTCTACTTGAGGAGAAATCTCCGTAATACAGGATGCCTGGCTAACGGATTGAGTAGTTAGTGGAGTAACCAGCGCATGCCGGTCGCTGCCGTGGGTCAATGCATGTGGCTGGTGATAGAAGTAAGGATAATGGCGAGCTTTGCGCTTATTTACCACGACGCCCAGGATGGGAGCCTGCAACTGTTCGAGTAGCTTAGCGGCTTTGTTAAGCTGCTCTGGCTGAGTCTGGCGCGCCTGAATTACCAGCACACTGGTGTCCGCCACGGCTGCTAAGCTCTGCGTCAAACTTCCCTCCTCTAATGGAGCCGTATCAAAGATGATCACATCAATTAAACCCGTTGCATCCGCGTGCCCTCCGCTGGCATTTTTTCCCTGTAGACATTGCTGTAGCTGTGTCAGGGCAGGGATAGAGATTTGCGACTGGGAGTGTGCTGCGGTTATACCCGTAGGAAGGAGCCAGAGATTAGGCACATAGGTTTTCCATTGCGCCAGCCAGGCGGCCGGATTGGTGGTTATAGGTTGCATCTCTGCTAAATGATTGAGTAGCCCCTGGGTATTGGGCAGATTAAAGATGATATGCTGGCTGGGGTGTTGGAGATTGGTATCAATTAACAAGACACGCGCGCCGCTATGGGCTAGCGTCAGGGCTAACTGTGAGGCCACCAGGCTTGTGCCGCTGCGATGGTTTAAACCTGTACAGAGCAGGGTTGGCTGTCCCTTATATAGGACCTGTAGATTCATGCCCACCACGGCAAAAGCCGTACGCAATGGCTCCAATTTATGCAATGAAAAATCCAGTAAGCGAGCACTTTTTTTCAAATTGTTTGTCTGGGGCAGTTGTCCCAGGACCGCTAATCCACAACCACGTATTACATCATCTACCGTCTTCAGGCTTGCATCCAACCAGTCACGCACCAGGACCCAGCAGATGAGCAGGCTACAACTTAGACCTGCCACCACCACGCTCAGTAGCCAGAGCGGCGGTCCAATGGGCTGAAGTGGAGCGGTCGCAGGTTGGGTGATGCTCAACAAGGTTGGCACATGTATTTTCTGGATCTGCAGCTGGCTATAATGTGTCAATAGCTGATTATAGCTGTTATGATAGGTATCGATTAGACTCTGCTGTTGTGAGATCGCTTGCCCCGATCCCTGCTCCTTTTGCAATATTCCCAGCTGTCTCTGGGTTGCGTCTAGCTTCAGTCTTGTGGTTGTAATTAATGGGGAGAGCTGTTGAAGCGTCGTTTGTAGCTGGGCAGACTCCCGGCTTTCTTGTATCTGAATGAATGTGTTGCCAGCTGTATTTGCTATCTGTGCTGCCCGGGTAGCTGTGGTTGCCTGCACGCTAATAGAGATAAGCTGGGATGTACCGATGCTTGAGCTGGTGACCATTGATTGTAACTGGTTAACGGTGAGCCCGGGAAATTTCTGGGCTGTCGCCTGTAACACCTGTGGACTGGTAACCAATGGTGTATAATTGGTCGCTAGCATTTGCGCATGCGCAAGTGTATCCCCATCCGGCATCGCAGTGGCACTCACCTTAAGAATACATGTTGCCTGGTAGAGCGGAGGAAGGTACATACCAACGACGTACGTAACACTGGTACAGATGGTGATCCCGAGCAAAATAAAGGCACAACGGTGGCGGATCACCCAGGCGTAATGGCGTAAGGTTGCATGTATAGACATAGGTTTATACTGTCCTTCCCTGGTGAAAAAACCGCGAGCCCTGAGAGGTAATCATGTTCCGTGGTAGCTGGTGGGTGTTTGAAATGTCAAGCATAAGGTGTCCGTTCCTCCTCCCTCACAACATATAATACTGCTATCTATAAGCTGGCCGAGCTTATTTGAGAGACATTAGGATCTTTTAGATATTGCTTTCTCTCAATATACCAAAACGTGCTTTGCATTGAAATATAACAATAAGTACTTTTAGTTTCAAGTTGTCTTTTTCTTTGCACCGTCTGCGGGGTGTAAAGAAAAAGAAGAGGTTGGAGCAGTGCCCCCTTTTTCTTCTTTTTCATAACCCCGTCAACGGGGAAGATATGAAAAACTCATCTATGGCGATGAGAGCATGGTTGACAAGCAGCAAGGCACAACATACAATCCATATGAGAAGTTTTTAGTTTTATGCATATAACGCGCGCCTGGAGGGGGTCCCTCCTTTTTATCACATGCGGGATGTTATTTCGGAATGAAAGACGACAATGAGTGGCTTATAGCCGCTGATGCTCAATACGCATTGGGCATAAAGTATCGTAACTCTTCCACTGGAGATCAACAGGCCAATCTGGAGCAGGCTATCGCTTGTTTTCAAAAGGCATTAAGTCTCTATTCTTTACAAACCTCACCCATCGAATGGGCCAGGACACAGCAGCAATTAGGCATCTTATATCGCAACCTGACGACCGGCCATGATCGCCAGCAGTATTTGAATAAGGCCCTGGCTGCCCTGCAGTCCTCGCTAGAAGTATTTACAAGTGAGTCCCATCCTTTGGATTGGGCGCAGACACAATATGAATTGGCTTTGACCTATTTGTATCTACTTGGTAGCAACCGCCGCCCTTCACTCTTTAAGGCGCTGACCTGTTTTCAGTCCTGCCTGGAGGTTTATACAAGCGAGGCTTTTCCTGAACAGTGGGCCAGTACACAATACAATTTAGGCAATTTATATTGTCTTCTTCCAACGGATGATCGTTATTCGACATTACGTAAGGCCATTATCTGCTATGAGTCCGCCTTGCGCATCTATACCTGTGACGTGACGCCGCAAGAATGGGCGATGGCCCAATACAGCCTGGCTAATGTGTATGCTTTTTTACCAGGTGGCGAGCGCCAGACCAATCTGGAACGCTCGATTATACACTACCAGGCAGTCTTGCAAGTGAATACATTTGAGCAGCACCCGGATCTCTGGGCTAATACCATGCAAAGTATGGGCAATGCCTATCGCAATATGCCAGGGGATGAGAGTGAGGCCAGTCTGCACCATGCTGTAGACTGCTATAAAGCGGCGCTGAATGTTTATTCTCGTGAGCATACACCCCTGGATTGGGCATCAATCTATAATAATCTGGGCATTACCTATAATTTGATGTCGAGTGGCAACGAACAAGCCCGCTTAGAGCAGGCTGTTACCTGTTTCCGCTCTGCACTACAGGTTTATACTCGTGATGCATATCCTGCTGACTGGGCCAAAACCAATAATATGTTGGGTCTGACCTACCTGGATATGCCAGAAGGGGATGAGCACGAACAGTTGAGCCAGGCCATCCTCTGCTTTGAAGCGGTCCTGGAAGTATATACCTTCGCGCAGCATCCATTGGCCTGGGCCAATGTGCATTATAATCTAGGTCATGTGTACATGCTCATCCATCCGCAGCATGAGGAAGAGAGGCAGTCCCATATCCAGAAGGCGATCACCTCATTTGAGTCGGCTTTACAGGTCTACAATCGTAAAGATACACCGTATGAGTGGGCTAAAACCCAGAGTAATCTCGGGATGCTTATAAAGATTGTCAGATCGAGGGACGCCATCCTTATCTTCAGCAAGCTATCGCCTGTTATCGAGCGGCCCTGCTGGTCTATGCGCGGGAGAATATGCAAGAGGAATGGGCGACCACGCAGGGAAACCTGGGGCAGGCTTATTGGCAGCTTTCAGGGGGAGAACGACAGGACTACCTGGATCGCGCCATTGCCTGTTTTGAAGAAGCGTTGCAGATTCAGACACGCGAGGTGACACCATTGGAATGGGCACAGAACAAACATACCTTAGGACTGGTCTATGCCAAACTCGCTCGTGGAAATCAGCAACATAACAATCGACAGGCACTGGTCTGTTATGAAGAGGCTTTGTCAATCTACACAGCCCTCCAGATGCCTGCTCAGGTCTCCAATGTCCAACGCGACATCGACCATGTTCGCTATGTGCTCTCTCATGGCCGTGCTTGATTATGAAAAAATATGTAGTGCTCAATAATTCTCATTGGGGATGGCTAGTCAAGATTATAACTGTGATCTTGACCAGCCTCTTTTTTCTTTTCCTGGGCGTACCGCTGGTTGGCCTGCTGTTCAGGGAAACGCCAGCGGTGATCTGGAACGAGATTCTGCAGCCAGATATTTTTCAAGCCTTACAGCTTAGCGTGGTTACTACCACCGTGAGTACGCTGCTGGCAATCCTGTTTGGTTTACCGGCGGCTTATGTATTGGCACGCAGACGCTTTTTCGGGCGTGGCCTGTTGGAAACATTGATCACCTTACCAACCGTGCTGCCTCCGGTAGTGGCCGGTGTCGCCCTGCTACTGACATTTGGACGCATGGGACTGCTGGGCCGCTACCTGGAATTTTTCAATATCAGTATCCCTTTCACGACCACAGCGGTCATCATGGCCCAGACCTTTGTGGCGGCCCCATTTTTTGTGAACAGTGCCAAAGCGGGACTTGAACAATTGGATCAGCGCTATGAGCTGGCGGCTTATACCCTGCGGGCTTCTCCTGTCTATACTTTTTTTCGTGTCACACTACCCCTGATTCGCCCGGCCTTACTTTCAGGCATCGGTCTATGCTGGGCCAGAGCCCTGGGCGAATTTGGGGCGACCATCACCTTTGCAGGCAATTTTCCCGGTGTCACTCAGACCATGCCCATCGCCGTCTATATTGCCTCTGAATCGGACCTGGATAAATCCATTGCGCTGGCCGTCGTATTACTGGCCGTTTCCTTCGGTATACTCCTGACCTTACGGCTAAGCCAACGAGTTCAGAAAAGCAGGTAAAATGTCCCGTCCAACAGATTTTTTCGGCGGGATTGAGCGTGGTTTAGTGAGAAAATAGGTGTCTTGCCTACTTAAAATTTCTAAGCTTTCTAAGAAAACGGTCTTATCTTTATTGACAATTACCAGGTACCCCGTTACAATAAGAGGAGATGAAGTCGTGTTATGACTAGGAGGCAACTTCATGGCTGTTGTACATACAGACCTATATCGTCATGAGAACCTCGTTCGGAAATCGATCCAGATACCTTCAACGCAGCATAAAGAGCTTAAAGCGCTAGCTGTGGAACTCGACTCCTCCCTTGGAGACGTGTTAGAGGCTATTATGGACCTGATGCGACAGGATGATTATCAGCAATTAAGGTCAATAATGATTGAAAAGCGCGAACGTGAACTCTCCATATTGAACCACTCTCTCGACGAAGCCTATGCTTATCTAGCTACATCCCCCGAAACTCTTGAAGAAGCCCAATTTTGTTTTAGTGCTGGTTGTGAAGGTATCTTTGCATGAGTAATGAGGCCAGGCAATCTTTGCCGAGCCTGAAACAGCAGCAGCAGCAGGAGGCGAATACAAGTATTCCAAGTCCGCGTCGTGGTGAGATTTGGGATGTTAATTGGTCACCTGGCCGCGGGGCAGAACAACAAGGTACGCGACCGGCGTTAGTGATACAAAATGATCGAGGTAATTCTTCTTCATCCTATCCACTGACCATTGTTGCCTCGATGAGTCGCACGGAACGTGAGCTTCCATTACATGTACGTATTACGCCTACTCCAAATAATGGTTTGAACGATTACACTGACGTAAAATGTGAGCAGATCATGACGATTGAGAAGACGCGCTTGATCAGGCGCCGTGGCTCGATCAGCCCTGATGAGATGTATCGCGTGGACCAGGCTTTGCGTTTAAGTCTTCATCTTATTCGAGATTAAGGCGGGCGTTTATTTCTTCCTCTCATTTTTTCCTCAATTCTACCGCTGGGTTTATCCGGGCATATACATACCTGTGCCTTCTGTTATAATAAGGGAAGGTGTTTTTGGCATGGTGTATACCAATTTGGTTGGTGATATGGGGTATGGTGGTCCAATTCCCACTTGTCGCCGCAGGCGGCGCCAACAAAAAGAAGAATCTGGGGGACACCCCCAACCCCCGGCAAAGGGCTGCGGCCCTTTGCAATCCCAAAGGATGTAGGAAAGAAGAAAGGGACAGCTTCCCGAGTAAAGGGCTGTGGCTCTTTGCAATCCCGCAGGATGCAGGAAAGAAGATGGGATATCCGCAAGTTTGTTGAGTGGGGATGCAAGGGGCGGCAGCTCCCTGGCGGGGGATCGGGGGCTGCGCCCCCGCTTCTTCTCCCCTCCATGCCACCGTCAGCATGAGACAATTATAGCCAGCCAATAGAGATGGCTGGTCTCCATTTAGACGATTGGCTGTAGATGCTAAGAATGTTCTTGTGTTAAAATTTTAGCAAATCAGGCTACTTATTTTCTTGATATATACAGTTGAGCAAGCACGCCAGGAGAGGTAAAGATATGCAAAAGCAAGTTGGCACTGTACAGGTTAAACGTAGTTTTCCGGAGATGTTAAAGGGTGGAGTGATCTGCGATGTGGTTAATGCCGAGCAGGCAAAGGTCGCAGAAGAGGCGGGTGCCTCTGCCGTTATGGCTCTAGAGCGCGTGCCTGCCGATATTCGTGCCCAGGGTGGCGTTGCTCGCATGAGTGATCCGGAATTGATTATTAAGATTAAGGAAGCTGTAACCATTCCGGTGATGGCAAAATGCCGCATTGGACACTTTGTGGAGGCTGAGATTTTACAGTCGCTCGGTATCGATTGTATCGATGAGTCTGAAGTTTTGACGCCAGCCGATGAGCGCTTCCATGTAAATAAGCATCAATTCTCGGTCCCATTCGTTTGTGGTGCCCGTGATCTGGGTGAGGCCCTACGCCGTGTGGGTGAGGGAGCCGCTATGCTACGTACCAAAGGCGAGCCAGGTACCGGAAATGTGATCGAAGCCGTGCGCCATATGCGTACCGTCATGGATGGTGTACGCCGTTTGCAAGCGCTGCCCGAAGAAGAGTTGATGGCCGAAGCAAAAGAGCTGGGTGCTCCTTATGAGCTCGTATTGGAAGTTGCCCGCACAGGCAAATTGCCGGTCGTAAACTTCTCTGCCGGTGGTATTGCCACACCAGCTGATGCCGCCTTAATGATGCGCCTGGGAGCTGAAGGAATCTTCGTCGGCTCAGGCATCTTCAAATCCGGCGATCCCTTGCAGCGTGCCAAAGCCATCGTCAAAGCCACCACCCACTTCCAGGACCCAGAGATCCTGGCTGAAGTTTCGCGCAATCTGGGCGAGCCAATGGTTGGTATTAATCTGGATACCCTGCCCGAGCAGGAACTGATGGCGCGGCGCGGCTGGTAATTACCTGTGATTTGTAATAGTCGGAATAACACATGGAAAAATACAACCAAACCCCCCGTATTGGCGTATTAGCATTACAGGGCGATTTTGAAGCACACATCAAGATGTTGAAAGAACTAGGGCGGACGCGAAAGCTGTTCGCCTCCCCGAGCATCTCGATGAAATAGATGGTATAATATTACCAGGTGGTGAGAGTACGACGATCGGCAAACTGATGATTGTCTACGAACTCCACGAAGTTTTACAAAGAAAGATTCGTGAAGGCGTTCCTATATGGGGAACGTGCGCGGGTCTCATCTTATTAGCGAAGGAGACGGATAACGCGCTTGCAGGCCAACCACTGTTGGCTAGCATGAACATTCGCGTCCGCCGAAATGCGTTTGGCAGTCAGCGGGAAAGCTTTGAAACTGATCTGTCAGTGCCCGTACTGGGCGAAGCGCCATTCCACACTTTCTTCATTCGCGGGCCTTTGGTCGAACAGGTCGGCCCCGAAGTGGAAGTGCTGGCAACGCTCGACGATGGAACCATCGTCGCTGTCCGTGAAGGGACCCTATTAGGCACTGCATTTCATCCTGAAGTTTCAGGAGACACACGTTTCCATCAATACTTTCTCCGCATAGTACAGAGCGTGAAGAGGTAGGTGAGGTTGAAGGCCATAGCACCTATCTAACGCCAGGAGTAGTGGATGATAAGACCGGTGTTATATGTTGATTTACCGGGAATCATCTACGCTATTGACCACCGTGCTCGAGGTAACCAGCACGATTTCGCAAATTTCGTCTGCTGGCTCGAGTCGGTGGAGAGTGCGCTTCCTTCGCCTCCTGTTTTGAGGCATATTCTTCCAATTTCTCCAGTTGTCCGTACCTGGATTTGCGAGGACCACTGGCGCCTGCTAGGTTTTGCCCAGGTACGTGAACGACCATCCCATATGGCATGGGATCTCTCATATCTGGCATCGATGGCCAATCGAGATGGAGCACAACTCACAGGTGATGATATTCTATCGGCCCTCCTTGAATATGCCTTGGAGATGGCCTCAACCCACGGTATTCTCCGTATTTTCGCGAAGGTTGAAGACGAAGTACCCGAGATCGAAATGTTTCAACGTTCGGGCTTCCAGCGCTACGCGCGTGAGCTAACGTATGTCTATGATCCATATCAGCAGAAATCCGGGTCGACACACGTATTAGCAGAGCCGGCGCTCCCTTCGCTCCGTCGATGGAATCGCCACCATGTGTGGGGATTATACCAGCTTTATCGTTCTGTAACGCCGCAGCGTGTCTTAACGGCCGAACTCTACGAGAACAGCGAGGAATATGCCAGGCTTCAGGTAGGGTCACTACAACCATTACCTTCCTTTTTTGGCAGGGGCAATGAGAATTATGTATGTGACGTAGGTGTGCGTGTTGGGGCCTGGATGCGGCTTTGTCGGGGTCACGGCTCGACACCTCACCGCATCTCATTAATGGTGCATCCGGAACATACCGATCTTGCTGAGCCGTTAATCCAGTTCGGCATCAAGCGGCTTCTAGATGCGGACGTACGACGCATTTATTGCCTGGTGCGAGAGTACGATTCTTTTGTTAACACCGCTCTATGTAATAGTGGATTTGAGCAGGTCCTTGCCAAGGTTCTGCTTGTGCGACACGTGGCCTTACTGGCCACGAGGCAGAGCACGGTCCCCTGCTGGAGCAGAGAGCGGTCTATGGCTTGAAAGGCCTGGGGACGGTCAATTCGCGCCAAAAAATTATGAGGTGATAAACTGCCTATGCAACATGTGATCACTGACGATCTGGAGGCTCTGCTGGCCAGTCTTCCGCCAGACATCCACGACGCGGTCAATCGGCTAGAGAACCGAAGCGAACTGCTGGAGATCGTAATGGACCTCGGACGCGTGGCCGAGGGCCGGTTCCCGGAGGGGGAAGTGATCCTTAGTACGACACCGGTAACCTATGCCGATCTCGAGTACGTGGTTGAACGTATTGGAGAATTTGGCGACGACAATCGAGCAGGTATTGAGCGAACACTCCACCGTATTAGCGCTATGCGCAATCGTAAAGGGAGAATCGTTGGCTTAACTTGCCGTATTGGTCGAGCGGTGCTTGGCAGTATTGCCCTGATCCGTGATATAGTCGAACAGGGCCAATCCATCTTGATTCTTGGTCGTCCAGGCGTGGGTAAAACGACGCTCCTGCGTGAAATCGCCCGTGTGCTTGCAGATGAGGCGAATAAGCGTGTGGTTGTCGTAGATACGTCTAACGAAATTGCCGGTGATGGGGATATTCCTCACCCTGGCATTGGGCGTGCCCGACGTATGCAAGTAGCGCGTACGGCGGAACAACATGCTGTGATGATCGAGGCTGTGGAAAACCACATGCCACAGGTGATTGTCATTGACGAGATTGGCACCGAGTTGGAAGCGGCGGCGGCACGTACTATTGCAGAACGTGGTGTCCAATTAGTCGCAACGGCTCATGGTAATTCGCTGGGAAACTTGCTTGTGAACCCTACCCTTTCAGATCTGGTAGGTGGCATTCAAACAGTTACATTAGGTGACGAAGAGGCGCGTCGACGCCATACGCAAAAAAGTATTCAAGAGCGTAAATCTCTTCCAACCTTTGAGGTAGTGGTCGAACAGCAAAGCTGGGAAGAAGCAGTTGTACACCGTGATGTAGCTGATACGGTTGATAATATGTTGCGCGGTCAGCCTATTATGGCCGAAGAGCGTACACGTGATGAAGAGACCGGACATGTTGCGATCCGTCGAGTGACGACGGGTGGCATGGATGTTCCTGGTTGGGGCAGTGGACTCGGTGGTTCCAATGCACGCCCGGGGCAAGGTTTCACGACAAGCATGTTTGAGCGCTCGGATCGCAACGATCGTAGTCATGGAGATCGTAATCATACTCACCTGAGTTCTCTGCGTGGCACGGGTGCACCCGCGCTAGATCCGCGTGGTGGCAGTGAGCGTATACGTAGCCGTAATCAGACGACCGCACATATTGCTCCACAAGTACAGGCCCTGGCACCTACCGGGACCGCGCCTCATGACGGAGAAAGCCATGCCACTGTCCTGACCAAGCCCCGTCCGGTGACCGATATCACGGAAGGGATCTATCAGGCCAGTGAGCCAGCCACAGAGATCCGTCCGCCCAAGACGCTCAAGGTCTATCCGTTTGGTGTTAATCGCGACCGACTCTCTGAGTCCGCACGCCAGCTGCGTGTACCGGTCTTGATCACCAATAATGAGCGTGAAGCCGACGCTGTGATTACACTCAAAAATTACTATCGCCGTCAACCTGAGCGTTTACAGCAAGCGGAGCAAGAGCGCAAGCTGATCATTATTCTGAAGAATAATACCATTAATCAGATGCAGCACGCCCTGGCGCGCATCTTCGATATTCCCGAAGTCGCATCCGAAGAAGATGGTGAAAACTCAGATACCCAGATGAGCATAAGCGAGCGCGAATTTGATGATCCGACCAAGCAAGCGTTACTAGAGACAGAAGACGCTATCCACCAGGTCTTAAATAAAGGCCTCACGACAGCCGAACTGGCGCCTGCCAACGCTTACATCCGGCGTTTACAACATCAAATGGCGACTCGTTACAATTTAATCTCGCGCAGTCGAGGTAAAGAGCCTCATCGCCGGGTCAAAATTTTCCGTTCACGCGACTAAAATAAAATGTGCATGAGGCCGTCGACCCTCATGTCTGGTTCTTGAGAGGTGTTCCCACAAAAACGCCTCTTTTTTTTATGTGGAAGATGCTGATCCTTCTTTATTAACATGAGGGAAGTGCAATGCCGAGGCTGCCGCGGCAGCCTCGGCATTGCACTTCCCTCATAAAAAAAGCCTGTGCCGCAGGCGCGAGATCTCAGGAAAAGGAAAAAAGACGGTTGTCAGACAGATCGCACATGCGCTATAATCCTTCCCATAACATTTAGGCACTGTAGCCTACAAATGTAGCCATGACGGCTGGGGCGTCCTATGTTGGACTGGAAGGAGTCGTACCATGCGTCTTGTGGAGAACGATCTAACCGCTGAAACTACCCATGAGGTAGTAAGTTCTGTTAAAATAGCTGATGTCTGGGAAGCTTATAAATTCCTCAAGCCTCTAATTCATCATACCCCCCTTTCTCATTCGCGCACGATGAGTCAACTGACCGGTGCTGAGATTTATTTGAAGTGCGAGCATATGCAGCGCTCCGGAGCTTTTAAAGTGCGCGGAGCTGGCTATAAAATCTCTACTTTGACTGAGGAACAGTATCGCGCTGGTGTGATCGCGGCCTCAGCTGGCAACCATGCTCAGGGAGTCGCCATCGCCGCCGCCCAGAATAGTATCCCCTGTACCATCGTGATGCCTGAAAGCGCTCCTCTGGCGAAAGTAACCGCGACCGAAGGTTATGGTGCGCGCGTCGTGTTGCATGGAGCAACCTATGATGACGCCTATCAGCGTTGCCTGGAATTACAGCAAGAGACCGGCGCAACTTTCATTCATGCTTTCGATGATCCCAAAGTGATTGCTGGCCAGGGCACGCTGGGCCTGGAAATGCTCAATGATCTACCCGATGCAGACGCTATCGTGGTACCGATCGGTGGCGGCGGACTGATCTCCGGCATCGCCATCGCGGCCCGAGCTTTAAAGCCCGACATCACCATTATTGGCGTGCAAGCCTCTGGCGCGCCCAGTTGCCGCCGTTCGCTAGATGCTGGCCATATTGTGACCCTGCCCACGATTACCACCATCGCCGATGGCATCGCGGTAAAGCGTCCGGGTAACCTGACCTTCTCAATCATCCAGCAACTGGTCGATGACGTGGTCGTGGTCGATGATGAAGCTACTATTAACGCGGTTCTCTTGTTGATGGAGCGCTGTAAAATGATGGTTGAAGGAGCGGGAGCGGTTGGCCTGGCGGCCCTGTTAAGTGGAAAGATTCAGCTCAAAGGTAAAAAAGTGCTGGTCCCTTTGACGGGCGGCAACATCGACATCAACCTGGTTGGACGTTTTATCGAGCACGGACTGGCCAGCGCGGGCCGTTACTTTGTTATTCACACTCGCCTCACTGATCGACCAGGTGAGTTAATGCGTATGCTCTCCATCATCACCGATATGCGTATCAATGTCATCGATGTACGACACCAGCGTATCTCTAACCGCCTGCCTATTATGCAGCGTGAAGAAACTATTACCATGGAGACCAGTGATCGCGGCCAATGTGAGCAACTCCTGAGCCGTTTGCGTGACGAAGGCTACATGGTTGAAGAGGCCCAATCCTTTGACTGGTGAGACAAGACAAATAAGATAAAGAGCCGGGTGGCGCAATTGCGGTCATCCGGCTCTTTATCTTATTTGTGTGTACCTGTTTAGACAGGTTCTATGCGCAGCAGAGCATCACCTTTTTGGATAACCGCGCCATTAGCAGCAGGAATTGCCACCACGCGGCCAGACACCTCCGCATTAATCTCATTGAAGACCTTCATGGCTTCGATCAAAGCCACAACCTGTCCCGTATGGATCATATCACCAACATTCACAAATGGTGGTGTGGTTGGGGAGGCCGACGAATAATAGACGCCGGTTAGAGGTGCCACAACTGGAATCGATTTATCGACCTTTGGAGCACGCCCTGCTCCAGGGGTAGCGACAGGCTGTCCTGCGACCATGACTGGAGAGGGAGCATTGGTTAACACCATGCCCGGGCTACGCCGGATAGTAATCTCCGTTCCCTCTTCAGTTAAAGCCAGTTCGCCCACCGTGCTCCCTTCGAGCACCGTTACAATTTCTTCAACGCGCTCCAGCCACGATGATTTTTTTTGTGTATCCATGTCCTCTTACTCTTCGTATCGCTTGAAGACCAAGCTTGTATTATGGCCACCAAAGCCCATTGAATTAGACATCGCCACATTGACGGTCGCATGCCGGGCCTCATTTGGCACATAATCCAGGTCGCAAGCTGGATCTGGATGATGCAGATTAATAGTTGGAGGAATAATGCCATTCAGGATAGTCTGAATCGAGATCACCGCTTCGACTGCTCCTGCCGCGCCCAGAGTATGACCTGTCATGGATTTCGTAGAGCTGATCGCGACACGATGGGCATGAGCACCAAACAGCGTTTTGATAGCCTGGGTCTCAGTGCTATCATTAAACTCTGTGCCTGTGCCATGGGCATTAATATAATCAACCTGCTCGGGTTGGAGTCCAGCTTTTTGCAGGGCGCGACGCATGGCACGAACCAGGCCTTCGCCTCCAGGAGCTGGCGCGGTCACGTGGCTGGCATCGCCTGTGCTACCATAGCCGACCAGTTCAGCCAGGATGGTAGCCCCACGGGCTTTTGCGAATTCTAGATCTTCCAGAATGAGCATAGCCGAGGCCTCGCCCATCACAAAACCATCGCGCTCAGCATCAAAGGGACGGCTGGCTTCCTGATAGTTTTCGTTATGGCGTGATAGCGCGTGCATATTATCAAAGGCGGCCATCGCAATCGGCGTAATAGCTTTTTCGGAGCCACCTGCAATCATTACCGTTGCATCGCCACGGCGAATGGTCTCCCAGGCCTCACCAATCGTATTGCCACTGGTCGCGCAAGCAGAGACTGCGGCCCAGTTAGGGCCCTTGGCGCCCGTCATGATCGAGACGATACCAGGTGCACCATCGACAATCATCATATTAATGAAAAAAGGACTGATGCGATCTGGACCCTTTTCATGCAGAACCTTAAACTGGTCATGTAGAGTCACCAGCCCACCGATGCCGCTGCCGATATAGACACCAACCTCAGGAGCAATCTCATCTGTGATCTCTAATTTAGCCTGTTCCAATGCTTGCTTCGTGGTTGCGATAGCCAGTTGCTCATAAGGATCATTGCGACGAAGTTCCTTACGATCCATATATTTGCTAGCATCAAAATTTTTGATCTCACCACCAAAATGAACACGATGTTGACTCGTATCATAAGCGGTAATCTCACTGATGCCAGACTTACCCTGGACCAAAGCCTCCCATGACGAAGCCAGATCATTGCCCAACGAGGTAACCAGTCCCAATCCGGTTACAACTACGCGAGACATAAAGTCACCTCCCGTTTACCTGAACAGCATCTCTACTAAGATGCTAAATCATCACGTTCCATGTCACATATAGTGCTATTGCCAGGCAAAGGAATTACTATTTGATACCCAGAGCTCCAGCCTCTTCCTGGATGAAGCGCGTATAGGTATCACCACTAATAAAGCCCTCATGTTTTAGCAAGCGCTGATGGAACGGTATAGTTGTTGTGATGCCCTCGATAACAAACTCTTCCAGCGCACGCTGCATGCGCGCAATCGCCTGGTCTCGATCCTCGGCCCAAACAACCAGTTTGGCGAGCAACGAATCGTAGTGAGGTGGAACTTCGTAGCCGGCAAACAGGTGACTATCGACTCGCACACCAGGACCGCCTGGCGGCAAATATTTCTCGATCACACCAGTTTGTGGTCGGAAGTCCTTATCCGCATCTTCGGCTGTAATACGGCACTCGATCGCATGACCACGGAGCTGAATATTTTCTTGCCGCACAAGCGCATAGGTTCGCCTGAAGCGATGAGCAATTGCTCCTTCACCAGATCCAAGCTTGTTACCAGTTCAGTAACGGGATGCTCAACCTGTAAACGCGTATTCATTTCCATGAAATAGTAGCGATTCTGCTCATCCACCAGGAATTCCAGGGTTCCGGCATTGCGATAGCCAACCTGCTGTACCGCGCGAATAGCGCGTGCACCCATTTCATCACATAAGGAACGTGGCAAAATAGGGGTTGGTGACTCCTCGATAACCTTCTGGTTACGGCGCTGGCACGAGCAGTTACGCTCACCCAGATGAACACCATTACCATAATTATCGACCAAAACCTGAATTTCAACGTGACGAGCTTTTGGTAGATACCGTTCCAGATAAATACCATCATCGCGGAAAGCCTCACGGACCTCATTTTGAGCGACCGTAAATGTGCGCTCAAACTCATCCATGTGATTGATCAGGCGAATACCGCGTCCGCCGCCGCCAGCGACAGCTTTGAGCATAAGAGGAAAACCGATCTCGCGAGCTGCCTCTGTTGCCTCTGCTAATGTGCGCAAGACTGGCGTGCCCGGGAGGGTCGGTAAGCCTGCCTCAACCATAGCCTGACGGGCGGAAACTTTATCGCCCATGATTGACATCACTTCGGCCGAAGGACCAATAAATGTGATGTTTACATCCTGACAGATCTGAGCAAAGCTCGTATTTTCTGACAGAAAACCATACCCGGGATGAATTGCTTCGGCATTGGAGATAAATGCTGCGCTAATAATATTTGGAATATTTAAATAGCTTTTTCCGCTAGCTCCGGGCCCAATACATATCCTCTCATCTGCCATTTGTACTGGAAGTGAGTCACGATCGGCTTCGGAGTGAGCAATGACACTACGTATCCCCATTTCGCGGCACGCGCGAATGATGCGTAAGGCAATTTCACCACGGTTTGCAATTAAAATCTTACGAAACATATGCATGTAGACAAAGCGACCATCTTCGGGTGCTTCACCTTGCTCCTCTCACTATAAGCCCTTGTGAGGGGTGTGATGTGGACAATTATATCACAAGGGCTAAAGATTGAGGAGGATAATTTCTTTTTAGCACAACTTTCGTGCTAAAAAGAAATTATTGACAGCATGTCAGACTATCATTCGCATGAGAAGTATCTCGCTCCAGTGCGGACGTGCGCTGGCGCGCCCGAGCTTTTTTTCTTGTGTGGTGCGAAGAGCGCGCTTTTCGCACCACACAAGAAGTCTTCTTGAGCGCCTTTGGTGCCCAAACTTAGGCGTGAAGATCGCGGTGATCATGAGGATCAAACGCATTCAGAAATAGTATCAAACTTGACATCCCCCATGTCAGGTTTGATACTGAAGACGCAAAAAACCTTTGGAGATCGTGTTGAGACATGTATGAAGGAGTAATAGTATGTTTGATAAAGAGAAGGTAGGGTATAGTTTTCCTGCCTTTACGATGACAATAGAACGTAGCAAGATTCATGAATTGGCACTGGCAATCGGGGATGAGAATCCTATTTATCATGACCTGGCAGCCGCTCAGGCGGCGGGCTATAAAGATCTTCCATTGCCTCCAACCTCTCCAACAATTTTCACTTTCTGGGGCAATACACAATTATGGGAACAATTGGCCAGTGTGGGGATTAATGTGGCTCGCGTGCTCCATGGCGAGGAAGAATATGAGTATATTGCTCCTATCGCGGCCAATGATACTTTGACTGGCGTGACTACGATTGTAGATGGCAAAACCCGGCGCACAAGAGAAGGTTCGATGGATATTTTGACCACCGAGACACGCTATACCAATCAGCATCAGCAGCATGTACTGAGCGCGAAAACGATGTTTGTCGTGCGCGAGTAGTTCGCTCTCAGCGTAGCATATTTATGCGCTGCAGCCTGGATATTGATTTATGAGATAAGGAGAAACAGAGATGACAACACCTGCTGCTGTTCCAGCCACGCGTTATTTTGAGGATGTACAGGTTGGCGAAGAGATTCCACAGCTAGTCAAAGCTCCAGTAAAACATTTACAACTGGTGCGCTATGCGGGCGCATCGGGCGACTTTAATCCTTTACACACAGATCCTAAAGTTGGCGAGGAGATCGGTACCGGTGGCATTATTGCGCACGGCATGCTGATTATGGGTTTTGTGGGTCAGATGCTGAGCGACTACATTGGTCCTTCAAACTTGCGTAAGTTCGGGGTGCGTTTCAAAGGGATGACTCACCTGGATGATGTTATTACCTGCAGCGGTACCGTTACAGAAAAGTACGAGGCAGACGGAAAAGGCTATATCGCTGGCAAAGTACAGGCCAAAGATCAGACTGGAGATCTAAAAGTTTCCGGTACTTTTACCGCCGTCCTTCCTCACCGGAACGCATAATTATAATATCAAAAAACATCAAATAGAGCGTATCTCAAGAGACTCCGTTACAGAGTCTCTTGTTGTTATAACCATGGATAGCCTAAAAGATTGATTTGTACAATTTGTATGGGTACATGGTAAAATATGACCAAGATCATGAGCAGGCGCAAAGCTTGAGTCTACATGGTAAAATATGACCAAGATCATGGAGCAGGCGCAAAGCTTGAGTCTACGGTTCAACTTTTACTACACTAGCTTAAAAAACTATTTAGAAAGGGCTTTGGACTGGCTCTGCCGCGATGAAGGGGAGGAGAGCGTGCTTTATCCAAATATTGTAGCTCGTTTCCTACTTGGTATCTCAATCGCCGCTAAGATGGGCTTGATAATTTTATCTGGACTCATTTCGTCGATTCTTATAGTTTGTACTCCCTGGGTAGGACACAATCCTATCATCTATGTTGTGCCTGTCGTCCTTTCTGCCTGGTTGTTCAGGCGCTTAGGATTATACCTCTGTCTCCTTTCTCTTATCTTATTCTTCTGGACTTTTCACTCGATGGTGAACAGGACCCTTCTCCCTCGACTAATGCAATTATAGCTACCATCATTAGCGCGTTCATTCTTATTATCCTGGGGCATCTGGTAAGTGCGCAGCGTGAAGCCTCAGATTATGCCGATGACGTGTATCGGCATCTAAAAATGTATAGTGTAGAACAGTCCAAGCTCAATGAGATCAAAGACCAGTTTTTGCAGAATGTCAATCATGAGTTGCGTACTCCATTGACCGCGATCTATGGTTACCTGGAATTGTTACTGGAGCACAGTGAACAATTGGACAGTGAAATACGTACCACATTTTTGCAACATGCCATGCAAAGCTGCGATGAACTCCAATTGCTGGTCAATAATGTATTGGATACGATGGGTATCGAGAAAGAGCGGCAAACGCTCTATCTTGAGCAGATTGTGGTGCGCGATATTTTATTTGAAGTACTTGAGCGCTTTGATCCCCAGAGTGTGCAGCGGCATAATATTTATGTCGATATTCCCGATTATGTGGTTGTCCAAGCAAATGCGCAATATTTGCGCCAGATTTTACGCAACCTGCTCTCAAATGCCTTTAAATACGCTCCGGCAGGTACGCCCATTACTGTGAGTGCGGCTCTATATGGTATGGTTGTCCATCCTCGTCATGCTTCGCCTGAAATCTGTATTTGCGTCAAAGATGCTGGCCCCGGTATTCCTCCGGATGAGATGTCACTGTTGTTCGGACAATTTGTCCGCTTACGGCGCGACACTTCTGGTAGTGTGCGTGGGTCAGGGCTGGGACTCTTCTTAAGCAAGCAATTTGTTGAAGCTATGGGTGGGCGCATCTGGGTGGAGAGTGAAGGGATAGAAGGGAAGGGTAGCACATTTTGTTTTACACTGCCCTGTATTGTTCATCCAAAAGTAGAGGCCCAAACCACCCTGGCGGATTTTATGCAGTTCAGTACTCCTGCCCCCATCGATTGAGCGCTGGCACCTCTTCTGACGCTGGCCTGCCATTTGTAGCGATTGGTTTCCCCCACCTTCCATGCTATACTCTGTTACAATGAGTGATCGCACGTATCTGCTTCCCATTTTTGTCCACTTTTAATCCGCAATGTATAGAGACTATGCATAAACAACAGTGTTGCTACCATCATTTTCAATGACAGAAAGGTTTGGGGCGATGTTAAAAGAGAATGTCCTTCATACCCTGAAGAAAATACTGCCTGCGGGCCAGGTATTTACAGATAGGGCCAGCATGATTGCTTATGAGGTTGATGCCGGACTGGATAAGGGGCTGCCCGAGGGTGTAGTTTTTCCACGCACTACTGAAGAGGTGATGCGTGTGATGCGCTGGGCTTCGGCGCAGGGTATCCCGTTGATCGCACGGGGAGCAGGTACCGGACTCTCAGGAGGAGCGGTGGCTGATCGTGGGGCATCATTGTTGAATTCTCGCACATGAATCGTCTCAATGAGCTTGATGCGCTGGGCCGTAGCGCGATTGTTGAACCTGCCCTGATTAATTTACGGCTGGATGAGCGCGCCCAAACCATGGGCTTATATTTTCCCCCTGACCCTTCCAGTCAGAGAGCCTCGACCATGGGTGGCAATGTCGCGGAGAACTCGGGTGGTCCACACTGCTTTAAATATGGCGTGACCACCAATTATGTGAGTGGGATGGATGTCGTGCTGGCCAATGGAGAACATATTCGTGTGGGTGGCCAGGCCCTGGATTATCCCGAATATGATTTTTGTGGTTTGATTACTGGCAGCGAGGGTATGCTGGGGCTGAT
Source organism: Dictyobacter kobayashii (assembly GCF_003967555.1). Lineage (GTDB taxonomy): Bacteria > Chloroflexota > Ktedonobacteria > Ktedonobacterales > Ktedonobacteraceae > Dictyobacter > Dictyobacter kobayashii. The sequence continues at coordinate 2,460,727 of NZ_BIFS01000001.1, read as the reverse complement.
CACTTCTTTGTCCCTGCGTCTATTGCGCCGCCCACCAGCGGTGAAAACCCTGCTGGCGGTTTTCGATACGGTAGAACAGGCTGGTGTCGCGGTGTCGGCCGTAATTGCTGCCGGACTGGTGCCCGCAACAATGGAGATGATGGATCAGCGTATTGTGCGTATTATTGAACCGTTCGCGCACGCTAATTTGCCTCTTGACGCGGGTGCGGTGTTGATCATTGAATTTGATGGCTATCCTGAAGGTCTGGATCGACAGTTGGACGAGGTCATTGATATTCTACAGACCCATGGCGGCAAGGGGATGCGTATCGCTCAGGATGAGGAAGAGCGCTATAAGATCTGGCTGGCGCGCAAGAGTGCCGCTGGCGCGATTGCACGAGAAGCTCCCGCTCAATATACGGTGGATATTACGGTGCCGCGTAGCCGTCTGGCTGAAATGCTGACTGAAGCAAATCGTATTGGCGATGAATTTCAGCTACGCATGGGCCATGTCTTTCATGCAGGTGATGGTAATTTGCATCCACTGATTCTAGTGCCTGACCCGGACGATCAGGATCTACTCACGCGCATTCACGCTGGCGGCCGTGAGATGGCCCGCTGCTGCGTAGCTATGGGTGGCAGCATCACCGGTGAGCACGGTGTGGAATAGAGAAGCGCGATTTCATGCCCCTGATGCACAAACCAGCTGAGATGCTGGCCATGTGGGATGTCAAGCAGGTCTTTGATCCGCAATTTCTGTTGAATCCAGGTAAAGTATTTCCTGTGCCCGCCCAAGATGAAGCAGGGCCCTATGCAGGCTACCAGCCGCTAGCCCAATTGGTGGCAGCTGCGACAGAAATCTCGCCAGAAGGCTATATCCCTACCACAGCTCAAGAAGCCGCACGTCAGTTGCAGGCGCTTTCCCAGGCGGGAAGAGCGACTACGATTACCAGCGCTCCTATCGCCGAGCAGAACAAGACAGGACCCGTTCAGATCAGTACCGCGGCTCTGCGCGGAGTGCTAACTTATGCGCCGGAAGATCTCTATATCACCGTTGGCGCAGGAACTCCGCTGTCCGAAATCCAGGCTTTTCTACATGAGCGTGAACAGCATGTTCCCCTGGTTGCGCCATGGCCAGATATCAGCATTGGCGCCCTGGTGGCAACCAATTTAAATGCCCCTCTGCGTATGCGCTATGGCTCGATTAGAGATATTGTGCTTTGCGCAACGGTAGCTCTGGTCGATGGGCGTGTCATCCGAACCGGGCGACCGATTGTCAAGAATGTTGCTGGCTTTGATCTAACCAAAGTCTTTATCGGCTCACATGGCACGCTTGGCCTGTTGACGGATATCTCATTGAAAGTCTTTGCCCGGCCACGGATGCAGCGTACCCTGCTCTTTCCGGTTGACGAACTTAGCACTGGCCTGCGTTGGGGACAGGAGATGCTGCAACTGGCGCTCACTGCATCCGCGATTGTTTTGACCAGAGGGGGCGCGCAAGCACCAGAAAACAATAGCTCTTATCTACTGGCATACACCGCTGAAGGGGTACCCGAAGATGTACAGGCCGAGCTGGACCAGGTCACCGATGTATTGCAGAGGCTTAATGTACCAGCCCCATTCTCTACCGAGACCCTGACTGGCACAGAGCTATGGACATCCAGCATCCGCGATGCGGGCCAGGATGCGCTGGTGGTACGGATCGGTGTCCCGGTGAAAAATCTGGCCATCTACCTGGAAGGGGTAGCCTCTCTATTACATGAGACCTCTTATGTCGTCGATTTTGCCAATGGTTTCGTCTATGCCATACACTCCTCAAAAAATCCCAGGGCGGCCCAGGAGTGGTTGGATGCTTTACGCCAGGCAGCTCTGACCTTGCATGGTTATGCCATTGTGCTCGCGCAACCAGCAGCCTTAGAGGGACAGCTAGAGCGCTGGGGTTATCAACCATCGAGTTTAGAAGTCATGCAGCGCTTGAAGGCTCAATGGGATCCCCGGCATATACTCAATCCAGCGGCTTTTGTGCTGGACTAAATCAGCCTTCGTTGTTGCTTTGTATCTTTTTTTGTCGCTCCTGCGTGCCTTACAACAGGAGGAGTTGCGACTTCTTCCATTTGTATATACCGATAGCCATGAAGGAGGTCATCAGATATGTCCGAGCAGTATGGGCAAAAAGATAAGAGTAAGCAACCGACTGAAGCGGAATTATATGGAGCCCAGGGTAACGAGGGTCAGTATGGCCAGGGCCAATATGATAGCGAAGGCAAGCCCGATCCTCATGGTCCTCAGGCTCGGGAGATCCATCCTGATGACCAGGAGCGCAAAAGTGGTTCCCGTCCTACGCCCGACACCAAACCCAAAGCGACCGATCCAGCAACTCAGCCTGAGGTACCACAAGACTAAACATTTTTATCTAGTAACAAAAAAGCGATGGCAAGAGAGCTATCGCTTTTTTGTTACTATTGCTACCATTAATCTATTGTTATTGGCGCAGCCATTGTTTTCCCGTTATTTAATTTGTGCGGTGGTGGAAAGATGCGCCTGCCACGCGCATCTTTCCACCACCGCACAAATTAAATAAACGTGTTTGGACGCGAATGCGTCCGCCCGCAAAAAAGTTATCCACATATTAGAACACTTGTCCACATACTTATCCACATTCCCAAAAAAAGCCTCTTACTGCTGTGCTTATTTGTATCAAAAGCATAGCTAAGAATCGTAAACTAAGAAAGAAGCACAAATCCTCTCAGAAAACCTCCGTTATATACCTCAAGCTTAGAATAAGATAAGAAGTAGATTAGAGAGAGATTAGAAATCGAATCTTAGAGATTTTTAAGCTATCACCAAGGTTTTATTAATCTCTTAAAATTACGCTTAGAGTGCTTTATAGTAGAGTTTATCAGCTCGAAAAACGCTTGCAATTTCAACCTGAAGAACCTATGCTATAGGTGTCAAAAGAAAGTGAGGTTGTTAATTATGCAAGTTAAAGAACGCACCCGAATTCAAAAACCACAGAATAATGAAATTACTGATGGAATGTTAGTTACACGGACACTCGCAGGAGATCAGAGTGCTTTTGAATTATTAGTGCAACGCTATAACACACCGCTCTTCAATTTTATCTGTCATTTATTAGGTGATTATGATCTGGCTTGTGACGTTTCACAACAAGTCTTCTTGCAACTCTATATCTCTATGCCAACGCTGCGTACTGGCGAGCCTTTAAAAGCCTGGTTGTTCCAGGTTGCACGTAACCGCTGTTTAGACGAGCTACGCCGCAAACGTTCAATCCATTTCTCCGAGCTAGAGGCCAGCCACGACGACGACGATCTATCTCCTCTTGATATCATGCCAGACACCCAGCCTTTGCCAGACGAGATGGCTGAGCGCAGTGATCTGCAGCAGGCCTTGCGCAGGGCTATCGATTCTCTGCCACCCAAATTCCGGTCCGTTGTACTGCTGCGTTATGCCAGCCAGCTGAGCTTCTCAGAAATTGGGAAAACCCTGAATATGCCTGAAGCGACAGCAAAAACATACTTCCAGCGTGCGCGCCCATTATTGCGTGTGGCGATGGCCAAACACTGGAAACCAGAGCAGACGGAAGAAGCCGCTTCTTAATACTTTTTAAGGTTTATTAGCTGTTTGATAAGAAAGCTTGGAAAAACTGAAACTTCTTTCTAATGTTATTCGTGTTAAAAATAGATCGCACATACGAATAGCGTAGAGGGAGTTCTTATGAATAACGTATCACTGGACCTGCTGAAAACGATTTTGACAATGACTCGGATATCGATGAGATTTTTGAGCAAATAGAACAGTTCGAGCCGCCAGTCGATATGGTCGAGCGTATTATGAACGCTGTTGCGCAGCTTCCTCTTAGTTATGAAAAGCCTGCGTCACCCTGGGCAGATTTAGAAGTACTGGCGATGGCAAAATAGATCACTTTCTTCATAATGACAATATAATATAGACTTCGGAAGGCAAGCCCCCACTGGCTTGCCTTTTTTTATATGCAAGACATGACTTATTTCTGGCCTGGCTTGCTTAGATAGTGGGGACAGTGTAGACTAGGGTGAGATTTTTTTCTGGAGATTATTGATGCGAAACATTGCTTTACAAACGTACGTCCTGCTGGCCGGCGCTGTCTTAATCCTGGCCGCCGTTATTATTGCTGTAACAGGTGGTACGACCTCTAATTATATGACCGTGGGTGGTATCGGGCTGGTATCGTGCTTGCCTACTTCATGACCCGACCCCGTAAGCAGAGCTAAGCTGTATCTACCTCTATTCCGACTTTGAAATAGTTCCACATAAGAAATTATTCCCCATATACAACAAAAAGTAGCATTGTATTTTGTAGTATGCTACAGTTTATCCGGGTGTAAATAATAACTTATGTGTCATTTATATATTTCAACGGAAGGAATCAAATATTATGGTACAGGATGTACTGAAAAAAGTTAATGCAGTCTCCTTTGTGCATATCACTGATGACAAGACTGGAGATACCGTCCTTCACATCCCTGCCTGGGTCATTGCCGTGGTCGCAATCGTCATTTTTAGTCTGATCCGCTTACGCAGAGCTCTCTCATAATCAATCCAATGGCTTTATTAACCGTACCAGCCGTATCAGGCCCTTTCCCCCTGTTTGTTCATCGCTCTGGAAAATAGCGAGCTGGAAATCAGATTGAGCCAACTCTTCTTTGAGGGTTTCTTCGGTGAACCAATGCACAAAACCCTGTCCCCCACAAAATGTGTCGCCCGGTTCCAGGTAACTGAACCGGGCAGCCATATGGATTTCTTGTGAAAAAAGGAAGCCTATCATTTTATGCGCGTTGACTGCCTTGCGACAGCGCCATTTGGGAAATCGTTATATGGCACGTTAATATATTTTATTAATTGTATTGCAAGGAGTGCTGGAGATGCCAAAAGTTAGGCGGCAAGCACGCGAGGAAGTACTAATACCTGAGAAAAGATCGTTCGTAGGAGACCTTAAGCTCACCTTCAATGAGGCTTTCGGTAAGACCCCTGCTCCAGGTTGTGGTCTGATTATAGCAATAGTTATATTATTTATGGTCATTTTCGGTTGCTGGAAGATCGCAGACTCATGGATTTTGGTTACACGTGGAGTCTCGACCACAGGGTACGTTTACCAGTATGACGAAGCTATTGATTGCAACATACATACTAATGATAGTTATGATGTATTCTTTGAAACTCGTGATAATCAAGAGGTAGATTTTGAAAGAGATGCCAATGGTTCTTGTTCACATACCTATGCTATAGGGGACAAAGTGCCTGTGCTCTATAATCCTGGTAATCCGCATGACGCAGAGGTTGCTACTTTTAGAAACCTCTGGTTGACGCCAGTTGGCATCACTATACTTGCTACATTTATGTGTTTATGTGGTTTAAAAAGAGGGAGCCCTTTTATCAAGTATCTTCATCAACAAAAACGCCGCAGACGGTATGAGTGAAATTAGTACCTAATTTGTATTGTGTTTATTTACTCAAAATGCTGAAGGGATTCCATATGCAAAAGTTGATGTTCAAGCGACCAAAAAGGTTTATCGCTGGCCTCTTTCCCTATGTATTTGCAATGGTTTTTGATATCTGGTTCACTGGTATCAATCCTCACCCCGACCTCACACTTTCCGCGCTCGTAGCACTGTTGAATGGTCTCTTACTTGGCTTTGGCCTCTGGCTCATATTGGGCTATCCATACTTTCCCAGAAGAACGCCGCTAGGTCTTGGCTGTCTTATACTTGTCATATCCCTTGCCGTTTTTATTGCATTCAGACATCTATTTAATTATGGGATACTCGGCTCAGTTGTTTTCTACATAGTTGGTGGGGCAGGTTTAATACTGAGTTGTCAAATTCTGGCTGGCACCCTGTTTGCTCAGCCTAAAAGAGAGCGTAAATCAGTGTAATTTAAAGGGGCACATGAGAACAGCGCTATTCGCATCTCCTTCCAGCCAGATCTCTCATCAGTAAACCACTATACTGCAAAGCATACGGTACCGTCATCTATTGTTACATCGCTCAACCATCCATGCTCCCTGGTAGTAGAGTACCTGGTAAGAGTGGCAATTGATTTGTTCGCCGCCTTTGAGGATTGCGATATATGATGGGGCTGCTGTCAACTGCGGTTCTGTCAGATAGAAGTAATATTTGCGGTAGCTCAGAACCTTGTAGGTATCGCCAACAGCGATGACTGATGAGTGGTGCTGAAAATCGTAGGGATCTATATGCAAAAAATAGAGGAGATAGACATAATTCATTGGGATACTAGCAGAAAAATAGATGGGCTCTCCAGACGTTGCCTGAGTTTTGGTGGTAAGGAAAGCTTGATCCAACCCATCGTTGAATGCATAGCCAATGTAACTATTGTAGTTTGTAAAATAATCACTACAAAAAAGCCCACTATAGCTTAGCGTAATAGCCAGGATGACTATCAGGAAGAGCCATTTAACATTCTTATAACTGATATCGTTAAACAGTCCACTGATTCCGATTGCGCTTAGCGCTATTAGTGGTATAAAGATAGCATTACTGCGATTGATATTGAGCGGAACAAGAAAGAAAAGGGGCAGAGTTGCGACCAGCCAGATGACGAAGATGGTGGCATCGCCATGTTTCTTAAGGCTATAATAGACGCCTAAGGCCGCGCCTGGAAGTGTTACCATGCTGAGTGGTTGAAACCGATTCAGATTATTTGAGATTGCGCCGTCACAAAAATCGCTGATGAGGAAATGTGTATTGAAGGCCAAAAGATTTTGACCATTGTTGATTTGAGTTAAGCGGCTACTAATAAGCAATGGAATAGTGAATGGTAAGTGAGTAAGGAATGTGGGAGTGTAATGCAATATATTGTTATCCAAGATGAATAGCAAGAATGGCATTGTGAGAAGCAGGAATATCCCCAGACTGAGCAAGAAGCCTGTTTTATAGGCGAAAATTGTTTTATGGCGGATGAGAAAATAGGGTCCCACTATCCCTGGAATAATCAGGATCGCTATACCATATGCATAGCAGGAAAGTGCCAGGAACATAAGTGAAAAAGGGAGAAGCACTTTTCTAGCGGAGGAAGTATAACAATAAACCATGGAGGCCACGCCGATCAGGAGAAAGAAAGGGAGTAGATTTGATTCCAGACTCCATCTTGACAGCATAATATGCCATGGTGTGAGGCTAAGCATAAGCATTGCCAGAAGTCCAGTCCGAGTATTATAGAGTTTTTTAATGAAAAGGTAGAGCATGATCAAAGTCATGACACCCAGCAGCGTAGGTAAAAATCTGGCTCCAAAAGTATTTAGTCCAAATAATTTGATAAAGGGAATGTTGAGATACGATTGCAATACATTTTGACCTGATCCCCATGACGGAAAATAGATCGGAAATTTGTTGCCCCAGCGATCGGTACCTCTTGTTAATAAGGCGTACGACTCGTAGGCCGCGCTTGCCTCGTCCTGACCAATTCCAGCCGGAAGTGATGGGAATTGAACGAAGCGTATTATGCCGCCTATTATGAGGATGCACCAAAATAGTATCTGTGTACGTATCCTGTTAATGCGTTTATAAAGGGAGATGCCAAAGGTTATTATTGTAACATCTTCGGCTTGAGATTGCTCTGTCTTGATATCTTCTGTGATTGTTTTATACCTTTGCATCCTTCACCACCACATTCCTACTTTGAGACTATTATCAGCATCCTATGGCTATAAATGCTCGATCTATTAACATATTCCTTTATTAATCAGTATAAAACAGCATTACAAATGGAGATAAAAAGATTGCGCAATAGTCAGACTAACATCTTCAACTCGTTCGTTCTTTTCTCTCTCTTCTGGGCTATCTATATTGGGCCTCCCGCGATTTAGACGCTTCAGCGCAGGGACTGTTGGCGCATATCTCGGCGCGCTGGGACATCGAAGTCCTTTTTGCCGATGGCAAGGAAGAGTTCGGCCTTCCAGCCAGATCTCTCATCAGCAAACTGCCATACTGCAAAGCATAAAACTCGTATGAGGGAAATATGATATGATCTAAAGGGTCCAGACTTCTTAGGGAGAAATAACAGTATTGGAGGAATGGTCATGGCACTCCCAGAATATCTATTCATGAGCGTAGAAGACTACCTTGCACTCGACGATAATAGTCATGATGCGCGCTATGAATACCTGGACGGGGAAGTCAGAATGCTGGCTGGTGAGAGCACGTACCATTCCGCACTCATTTCAAGACTTGGAGCCATGCTAGGGAATGCTCTAGAAAACAGTTCATGCTGGACATATAATTCTGATATGCGCCTGGTTCTTTCAGAGTCTTACTATGTCTACCCCGACCTCAGTGTAAGCTGTGATGAAAACGATCATACACTGGACAATTCTATACTTCATCCTTGCATCGTTGTCGATGTCCTCTCTCCCAGCACTGAAGCAATTGATACAGGAGAGAAACTGCGTGCCTACTTAGAACACCCTACTATACAAGAATATGTCATTGTTGATTCACTCAGCATATGGATAGAGGTCTACCATCGTGAAGAGGATGGCTGGAAATTCCGAACTTATGGACCAAATAGCATGGTCAAGCTTGAACATTTGAAGATCCAATTTTCCGTTGATACTCTCTATCGGGGAATGGATCTCCAGGCCACACGCAGACTAACAAAGCGGAAAAAAGCCAATAACCAGAGAAACTCCTGAGGCCACTGATGGTACCGTCAACTCAACCGCACGAAGTCAACTGAGAAGAAAAAACCAGCCATTCTAACGAAGCAGTAGGTTTGAAACGCCAAAAAGCCCATCCATAGCTTTGCTGTCTGCTTACTATGGATGGGCTTCTCAGGCTTATTCAGGTGGGCGATTAGGGATTCGAACCCCAGACCTACTGCGTGTAAAGCAGCCGCTCTAACCAGCTGAGCTAATCGCCCTTGTGTGTTGTCTTGCAGATACGGATTAGCATCCGATCCGATTTAATCATTTCGGATGCTATAATCAAGTGCCCTCGAGTGGACTCGAACCACCACGCCTCTCGGCACAGCCCCTCAAGCTGCTGCGTATACCATTCCGCCACGAGGGCATGTCCTGCTGGACTACGTGGATTATATTAACACCGATGACGCTATTTTGTCAACAGTTTTTTTAGTGATTTTCCGTGCCATTGCCAAATCGCGTGAGTAGCCCTCCTGCCCGGTTACCCGCTTTTACAGGGACTCGGTTCGGTAGGGTTATGCCTGTCTGGATGGGTTTGAGCGCCTCGGTATCACTACCAGTAGCAGCAGTTTTCTTTCCTATAGTTATTGGTTGCAGTTGTTCTGTGTTGATGCCTGAGGCTTTGACGAGCCGGGTTGGGCGCGCTATACGGGTGCTGCTGGTATGGGGCTGGAACTGGTTTGTTTTATATTGCGGATAAGCAGGCGCTTCGTTGTAAGCTGGCATGTATGGTGTGAGCGGGACAGCTCCGATACCGGCCAGCATGGGTGTCGGTGGGATCACACCAATTTCGGCCAGCATGGGTGTTGGCGCGACCGGTGCCAGTTTTTCTGTGGTGGGGAAACGGACCGCAGCCAGGCTAGTGCGCGTCCAGGCGGAAACGCCTGCTGCCGGCACAATGACTGTCTGGCGGCGTCGTATTGTCAGGCCTACCCCTGCCAGGATGATGGCCAGCAACATGATGATACCAATGAGTAGTGGTTGTGGCTGCGTGGATTGTTCGGCTGCTTGCGCAGAGGCGGTTGTACCATCCCGGGTATTGGAGATAGTGGCTATCTGCGGCCTGGCTCCTGTATTGTTATTGCCTTCGTTCTTGTTGAGCCAGAGTTGGTGACGTTTGGCGTTTGCCAGTTGTTCCCAGTTTTGTTCATTCCCAATAGGTATGTACGACCGCGTCTGTGGTGTCGGCTGAGCTTTCGGGGTCTGTGTTGGCTGTGTCGTTGGATCTGGTGGTGGGGCCTCGTTGCGATAGCGAGCCATCAGGTTGATAACCTTGTAGGCCCAGTTGCCAGAGCCAGAGGTTCCAACGTAGGGTCCACTGATACTGTAGACGGTAGTGGCTCCCTGACCAACATATCTGTTATTGAGCAAATTGAACCATTCAGTGACGGCTGCGGCGTAAGAAGGGTAGACGGTGTAGCCATCGTAGGCCACTGGATAGACGCCGTTGCCACGTACACTGCCTGGATTGCGATCTCCCAACCCTACACCTGCCATGCCATCGTTGGTCTCGGTCCACCACACGCCCAGCGCAAAGGCATCATCAATATGGGTGTGCGCGAGGCCTGCTCGACGATGGCTCCGGTGCCAACCATAGGGCTTCCCGCCTGGGCAAAAATATGATCTACAGCGGCGGCTGAGAGTGAGGGCCCTCCAACAACTGACATGTCTGCGGCTTTACTACTTTGTTGTGTCTGCCAGAAAAATCCTACCACTCCACTTGCTACAATTATGAACGAACTGAGCGCGAGAAATAGATGAGTTTTTTGACGACTACGAGATCTAATTATGCTTGTCATACAAAATACCAACCTTGACTCTCTTACTAACATTTGCTAGAGACATTATAAACAGATGCATGAAATAATACTTTGCAGGGCCCATACTTTTTTGAACGAGAAGTGTAATATATTTCGTTGGTAGTAGATATGAGCATCGCCAGCCAGGTGCGATGTTGCCTCTGACTGCCTGTACAAGTGGCTGCTTTGTTCAGTGCGCTCTTCTTTGTTGGGACTGCATCAGGTTATTAAATACCTGATTGATGGGTTGATCTGTATCTATGTATTAGGTATATCAAGTTTGTGGCACAGCAAGTTATTGATACTAATAGTACTTATGCTTGTGTACGTTTTACTTTGTAACAATAATTTACGTCAAATTATGTGTATGATTCTGCGCAGGAACAGTCATATAAGTGGTAGTAGTGCGATCAATTGAATTGTAACATGCCCCAGGAATTTAGAGTGTAATCTACCTTCCTAGTAGGTAGTAGGTCCTAACGGGGGTATGCTATACTGAAGGGCACATATCGTATCCCGTACAAATGCAGTGAAAAGATGGGGGGCTCACAATCAGCGGCCGATCGAAACACCAAACCGGTCTTCTGGACCGCGGCACCTTTCTTCATAAGCGCTACCAGATCCAAAGGGTGATTGGAAAAGGTGGCATGGGTGCGGTATATCTGGCGAAGGACATTAAAGAGCAGGGACAACTCTATGCCATTAAAGAGATGAGCCTGTCTTTAATCCCGCCAAATGAGCAGCAACAGACGATCCACAACTTTAAGGTGGAGGCAAAGATGTTATGGTCTTTGCACCATCCTAACCTGCCCACCGTACACGGTGTGTTCACCCAGAATGATCGTTACTTTCTGGTGATGGATTATATTGATGGGTTTACGCTGGAGGAACTGCTGGAGCGCAATAAGGCTCCCTTCCCCGAGCGGCGCGTATTGGATTGGGCACGTCAATTATGTGATGTGCTGGCCTATCTGCATAGCCATAGTCCACCGATCATTTTCCGCGATATGAAACCCGGCAATATTATGTTGACGCGCAGTGGCCAGATTAAGCTGATTGATTTCGGCATTGCGCGTTTTTTCCGTCCTTCACATGCCCCGGATACTCAGGTCCTGGGGACGCCCGGCTATGCTCCTCCTGAGCAATATGGGAAGGCCCAGACCGATGAGCGCTCGGATATTTATGCGCTTGGCATGACGATTTTTCATCTGTTAACCAATACATTGTCAGATGAGGGGTTTGGGCTGGAGAATGTGCGCGATATTAATCCGCGTATCTCTCCGATGGTGGCCCGAGCCCTGGAGAAGGCGACCAGCATCAAGCCAAGTGAGCGCTATGAGAGTGTAGAGATGTTCCGCCACGCCTTGCTTGGTGTGGGTACCTTTGGCTTTGCAACTGGCGATGTGGCCTCGACCCCCGAAGAACTGGCTATGCTATGCGCCACCTATCCTGAAGAGGCTGCGGAATACCTGCTGGACCAGGAGATTGAATCCTGGCTACTGGATCTGGGTGAGGATGAGCTGTCAGAGGTTGCCAGCCACCTGGCCAGAACGGTAGCGGACCCGGTAGATGCGATCGAGCAATTTGTTGAGGCTGTTTATCTCAGTAAAACTGGTACGACCCGCTATCCTACTCCGCCAGCGATCAATGCGAATAATACGGTAAGCAACGTCAATGTACAGGTACGCAATCCAACGGTACGTCATCATACGCCACCACCTGTAACCCAGGCGGCGGCCAGCATAAACAATCGGCAACGCCCGCCTCAGAAGGGGCATATGGCTATACCTGTTAGTCCGCGTGTACTGGACTTTGGGACGGTATATCCGGGCCTCTCGGCGCCATTGAAGATTACCATTGGAGATGAGGCAGGCGAGGTTGTCAGTGGAACCGTGCATACCGACGATCCCTGGATTCAGTTGAGCCAGACGACCTTTAATGCGGCTCAAGCTGAGATTGGTGTGCGTGTAAATAGCTTGCAGCTTAGCCGCCAGAGTCATTATAGTGGGTTAGTCGTGATCACCCTGGATGACGATGTGCGCGGTGAGCTGCATGTAAAGGTGGAGGCGGAGGTTCAGGGCTTTATCGTGCGCAATAAGCGCCATCCGGGCCGCACAAACGGGGCTGATCTAGACTATTATGATGATGATGAATTAGATAGTCAGGGTGAAATGCCTGCTGTAAGAGGTAACGGGCAGGTAATGACACCTCCAATACTCCAGCGAGCCGGTGGTGATCTGGCTAAATATGGTACGCCTCAAATGGATGACTGGGACCCCTGGCCTATAGGGTCCACTACACGGCGCTGGCAGTTGTTGATACTTACCCTGGCCTGTTCCTTTATGATGGCCAGCCTGGCGTATACCTGGCTAGCGCCATGGCATCCTCTCCCATTGAACGGACCAGCGCACAACAGTAATCCTCTGTTCTTATTAACGCTTTTCATTTCGATACCGGTAGCGACTATTGGAGCCCTGGTATTGCAATTTGAGCGCAACTGGCGCGCGCAAGATGTCTATAACCGTGTATTGACAGGGATGGCCAGCGCCCTGGTGATACTTAGCCTGGGCGAATTCATCTGGCAGCTTGCAGTGCGCACGCAACTGGGTTGGATACAGTTAGTGGTCATGCTGGTCGCAGTGGCGGTTGGGGCGACCACTGGCGTCTATCAGAGGCCCCATCGTACCATTCTGGCCATGATCAAAAGCGTCCAGACCTCGACTCGTCAGTCGCGCTGGATGATGATTATTCTTGCCCTCCTGGTTGGATCTACCCTCGGCATTTTCCTGACCTTTGGCTTTGGCTTCAACCTCTTTACAGTATTTGGTATCCTGTTAGCGGTAGCCATTACTGTGGGATTAGTGGAGCGTGTTGATTATCTGGTGAAGTACAAACGTCTTTAGAAGGATTGCTGTGGGGAACGAAACAAATATAGTGCAGCCAGACCTGGTAGTAATACTGGGTCCGACTGCTTCTGGTAAAAGCGCCCTGGGTATTGCGCTGGCGCAGCGCTTTAATGGAGAGATTGTCTCCGCCGATTCACGCCAGGTATATCGTGGCCTCGATATCGGGACCGCCAAGGTGACCCTTGAAGAGCGGGCCCTGGTTCCACATCATCTGCTAGATGTTGTGGAGCCGCAAGAGGTTTACAGTGTATCGCAATTTCAGCATGCGGCGATCGCCGCCATCAATGCCATCCTGCAACGCGGGCATCAGCCTTTGTTGGTTGGGGGGTCACCACATTATATACAGACAGTAGTTGATCATTTCGATATCCCTACCGTGCCACCACAACCGGAGTTGCGCGCGCAGCTGGAGGCCCGCCCTTTAGATGATTTACTGGCGCAACTTGAGCAACTGGACCCACAAAGTGCGAGCAGCATTGATCGCCAGAACCCTCGTCGTGTGATTCGCGCTCTGGAGGTTTGCCTGGTAACCGGACAACCCTTCTCACAGCAACGTGGAACCTCCAATCCCCTCTATCGTTGCCTCTTGCTGGGCATTGAATGGCCGCGTGCGCTACTGTATCAACGTATTGATAGTCGTATCGATGAACGTCTACAGCAGGGCCTGGTGCAAGAGGTGCAAGAGCAACTGGCAAAAGGGCTTAGCCATGAACGCCTGGATGCATTTGGGCTGGAATATCGTTTTGTTAGTCGCTGGCTGCGAGGCGAATTCACTAGCGAGGCCGAAATGGTGCAGCGCTTAAAATATGCCTCGCACGACTTCACCCGTCGCCAATTAAGCTGGTTCAGACGCGATAAACGCATCGTCTGGCTCGATGGTCAGGCAAACCTCGTTGAGCAAGCGACTACAGCTGTACAAACTTTCCTGAAGCATACAAAAGAAATCTCCACACTATAGATATTCCGCTACACACGAGGTAGTAATGCCCACAAGATTGGAGCACATAGGATATAATAAGAGGACTTATCCTTCGTGATGGCTTTTAATCGCGTGTGTTAAAGAAAGGGAATAAAGCAATGGTTACCGCACTTGTCTTGATCAATGTGCAACGGGGCACTGTGAATGAGACCGCACAGCGCTTGATGGAAGTAGATGGCGTGGCGGAGGTCTATTCTGTGACTGGCGAATATGATCTGGTTGCTTTATTGCGTTTCCAAAATTATGAAGATCTGGCCAGTGTTGTTACCGATCATATGTTGAAACTTACTACTATTACCAAGACGCATACATTGATGGGTTTTAAATGCTTCTCACGGGCCGATCTGCAGCAAGCCTGGGATCTTGGGGTTGAATAAATAGAAAACAGTATTATTTCTATGATATTGACAACAGAACGACTTATTCTACGTGATTTCGATGAACGAGATTGGAAACCGACACTAGAGTATCAATCTGATCCCGAATTCTTGCGTTTTAATCCCTGGCATGAACGGACCGAGCTGGATGTGCATTCCTTGATACGGATGTTTATCAATTGGGGCCGTGAGCGCCCGCGTAAGAAGTATCAGTTGGCGATTGTGCTGCGTAAGAATAATCAGCTGATCGGTAATTGTGGTTTGCGTATGAGCCATGCGCAGGCCGATATGGCTGATCTGGGCTATGAACTGGATCGCCATTATTGGGGCTATGGCTATGCGACTGAGGCATCACGTGCCTTGCTGGCATTTGGCTTTGAACAATTGCAGCTTCATCGTATCTGGGCTTACTGCCTGTCTGAAAATGTTGCTTCAGCACATGTGTTGGAGAAAATCGGTATGCGTTATGAAGGTTCTCAGCTTGAAAGTGAATGGATGAAGGGTCGCTGGTGGGATACCATGTTTTATGCGATGCTGGAACGCGAGTGGCAGAACCTGAGAAGGCAATCGTATGAGCGTAGATAGCAAAGTACCATCCAGGGTCTAGAGGATCCAGACCCTGACGTTCTTAAAGTCTACTTCGGCTGGCCCTGTTGTTATTGAGCCGGCGAGCAAGCCGATCTGTCCATGGGTATAGCCGGCATCGTGGATTGATGAGACCTCTTGCCGATTGATATAGAGCGTCAGGATATCGTTCTGGGCTACGACTGCGAGCAGGTTAGGCTGATTGAGACCCTTATTAAACGCCCCGCAATTTCCCTGGTCGAGCAAGGTTGCATGGCCGATGCTATGGTCGGCGAAGCGATAAAACCAGTACGAGCCATCTGTATGCACGCGGAAAAGATAATAATGGCCATCAATGCTATCTTCTGATCTGAAGACGATACCTCCAAACTCACCTTGTTGAATATTCATCTCTACTTCATAGGCAAAATTAGCATAATCAGTTTTCTGAGCTATACAGGCGTGGAAGAAGCCGGCAAGAGGCTGATAGGCAACATACGTATTATTTTTAAACAGGCAGCGCGCCTGGGTCTCATTGGCGCCTTGCTGCCAGTCTGATGTACTATCAGGTTGTTGGAGTGTATCATTAAGTGCCAGGTGGCCTGTGTGTGGAGCATAGGGATTTGGTGGGCCGAAGCTAATGAAACCGCTGCTATAAGCGGTGAGCATAGCAGCGATCAATACAATGAGCAAGATGAGCGTAGCAATGAGCAGTGGCCGTCTCTTCCGTGCTGGCTGTAGTGCATATTCCGGACCTGTAGCTGTTACTACATCCATTTCTGGGGCAGCAGGGGTTGTGGGTGGCTCTTGCGTTATGATTGAAGTGCTGGCGGGTGGCGTTACCTGTACCAGGCCTAGCTCATGTGCATCCATATCCAGGTGTGTGCACAATTTTTCACGAAAGTAGGCTGAAGGGACCGAGACGCCTCGCTCCCATGAACTGATGCGGTTAGGGGTGGTGCCCAGTTCTTCGGCCATTCTAGCTTGTGACCAGCCACGTATCTCACGCTGATACTTCACGACTTCAGAGAAGTTCTTCTGCTGAAAACTCTCCATTGCACGCACCTGCGTTTCTATATCGAATTACTTATATTGATATATATCATACAACTCCTAACAGAAAAAACGCACTACCCACGAAGTTTCATCAGGACTTTTTCATGTTCCTCTTTGGCGCCTGCGGTGCCGGATTGAGAGTGTGGTGGGTGGCCGCGGCCACCCACCACACTCCACACCTGAAAGAATGGACCTCGCGGCATTTGCTCGTGATCTGTGTAAGAACATGAAAAAGCCCTGGAGCTGCATCGCATTGATAGACGCTCCCATGCCTTTTATATATTTTTGCAGCACCTGCGTATCTACACAGGTGCTGCAAAAATATATACCATTTGTTGTGCGCCGCAGGCGCGAGGCCATGTATGGCGAGCGCGGCATTTATTGATTGGATTGTCTGTGCATGAACCAGACATAGCCATCTTCGAGGCCGGGTTCGACTTGCACTGCCTGCTGGTTGGCTGTAGGCGTGCCAACCACACGATATTGAGTGCTGCTACTCATCTGGGTGGTTGAGACGATACTAAAGTTGCCTTCAGGCCGTGGGCCGTCGGTAGTGATATGCCAGACATAGCCACGGGTCTGCTCAAGCATCTGGGCAATGGTGCCCTGGAAGATGACCTGGCCGGACTTCATCATGGCTATGTTGCGGCAGGTCTGGGCGATATCTTCAACGATATGGGTTGAGAGCAGTACTGTTCGCTCGCCAGCCAGGTCCGATAGCAGGTTGCGGAAGCGGATACGCTCTTCTGGGTCCAGGCCAGCGGTTGGCTCGTCCACAATCAAGAAGCCGGGGTTATTGAGTAACGCCTGGGCGATGCCAACCCGACGTTTCATACCGCCTGAATAGGTCTTGATTTTACGCTGGGCAACATGTTTTAGCGCGACCATCTCCAACAGTTCTTCGACACGCTGCTGACGGACCTTGCGCTCGGTCAGACCCTTCAGGATCGCCACATAATCCAGGAATTCACGCGCACTTAGATCAGGATACATTCCCAGGTCCTGTGGCAGGTAGCCCAGTATCTTTTGTACTGATTGACGTCCCTGAGCGCTGGTCGCCTCATAAGGGCCAACCTGGATCGTGCCACTGGTAGGTTGTAGGATACCGGCCAGGATACGCATAAAGGTTGTTTTACCAGCTCCATTGGGGCCTAAGAGGCCAAACATACCATTGGGGATCTCGAGGGATAAATTATTTAATGCCTGCACGTTGCCGTGATAGATTTTATTGAGTTGCTGAATTTGAATTTGCATTGTCTGGTGTCCTTCCTGATTTTCCAAATTTATTACTATGTTTAAGTTCGTTTGTTTGTTTCTCAATCGTTGTCTATAGCATAATGTTTAACGCTCTTTTTGTGATGCGGCTACGGTCGGGTTTCTAGAACGGGTCTACAGTCGGGTAGCCATCGCTGCCAGGTCTTATTGTCTATGTAGCTGCCACTTTTGATAACCATGCAAGGCCAGCATGATCAAGGCGGCCAGCCCGAGCAAGAGCAGCATACTTTCTATCCCCTGCAGGGCGTTGGCCTGGTCAACCGGGAAGACCGTTACGCCGAAGAAGCCCCGACTCATATAGCCGCCTGCCGGTGTCAGAAGTGTATTGCTGAGTGTAGGAATGCCACGCGGTTTGTAGAGGTTGCCCCAGAACCAGTAGCCGACAAACAAGAACTGAAACAGTGGCACCCAGATGATGGCTGGTAAGGCCGTCGCTGCCGCTCCCACCAGTAACATGCCTGGCAAGATGATCGTGGCAAAAGTGGCGATGGAGAATAAGAATACCTCGGCATTGAGCGTTTGTACAAAGATGACCAGGATGCCCACGCTGTAGAAGATCAGGATAGGGAGTAGCGTTGCCAGGGTACTGCCCAGGTATTTACCCCACAACCTGGCTGCCGATGAACCGGGCAGGGTCGTCAAAATTTCTCCTACATGTGTACGCTTATCACGTGGCAAGCGATCAGCGATCAGGATAGCTACCGCTACCGGCAACAGGTAGTTGACAATATTGGTCCAGTAGGCCGTAGTGGCCAGCAGTGGAGCATTTTTAAGGTGCTGGATCATTGGAATTACGCCCGGTGTGCGGAACATAAAGCCCAGTATGATTAATTGGATCAGGCCCATCGTAATCCAGAGCCAGGGACGGCGTACCTGCATGAGGAATTCGTATTTGAAGGCTCCTAAGAGTGTTGCAAGCTTATACATGTGTGTTGCCCTTTCATCTGTTGTGACAGCTTGTATTATTCAGCGCTAGCGCTTTTGAGTAGATTTTCGTTGTTGCGTAAGAGCAACCAGTTAATCGGGAGCAAGATGACAGCCATGGCCAGTAATTCCAGGCGATTCGTAAGCCAGAAAGAAGCATCAGGCATCAAGGTAGTTGGAAAGAGTACCAATGGTTGGAGCCAGGCATTCGTCTCCAGCAGATTTTTAATAAACAGGGCCTCTAAGATCCAGATGCCGCCCAGGACGGCTCCGCTGGCTGAGATGCTGTGGGTCAGGATAGTGATAAAAAAACCTATACTCATAAACCAGAGTAGTGGTGCCAGCCAGATTAATTGTCCGACCAGAAATTGCCAGCCGAGGGCCCAGGAGGTAATCTGCTGGGGCTGATAGCCCAGGTTGAACCAGAATAGGATCGTATTGGTGAGAAAACCGACGCAGGCCGCCCAGATTAACACCAGCAGAAAGCGATACATTGCTGTACGTCGATAGCTGGTTGGCATTGTTAGTTGTAACTCCAGGGCCGGATCGTGCAGGCCAGTGGCCGCTACAATAGCGCCCATGGCGAGCGGCAAGAACATTTCCTGACTCGCCATCAAAGCATGGGAGGTATTGACACCTAGAATATGCAGCAGCACAGCCAGCGCGGCGAACAGAACGATTACCACGAGTGGCGGCAGAATAACTTTTGGTCCTAGCAGACGCAATTCATAACGCAATAATTGTGTATTCATGGCTATTTCCTTTACATCCTCTATATCTCAAACAGTATTGTGTTTCTTGCTACGTCTAAAGAATAAAAGAAATGGCCAATATTGTGATGCGGCTAGAGACGTGTCTTTATAATGCGTCTGTAGACCTATTCGCATATGGGAGAACGAAATGTTCTATAATAAAAATTGCCATTATGATGATGGAGAATATAAGCCAAGTGTTTATTGGAGCAGGCTGCATGAATTTGTTGAAACGGCCCGGACAGCGACTGCAGTGGAAGTTGACGCTGTCGGCACTCTTGACCACGGTAGTGACGGTTTTTTTAATTGAATTGATTACCGTTATCGTAGTCTTGATCTATTTTTTTGCTTTCCCGAACCGCATCTGGTTGAATAATATTCAGAGTTTAGCCAATCAGGCCATCCCTTTCTTTGTGCATGAGCATCCCGACCAGGCTGAACTGGCGAAATGGTTACAGGTTACCAATAGCGGCACTCTCGAAGATACTGTTAAAACCAGCAGCAGTTTTCTGGCCGTGGTCGATCGTCAGGGAAATGTTTTGTTCGCGCAGGGTGGAGATCCTCGGCCACAGCTACAACGTGTCCTCTCCCCGACTGAACAGCAACAACTGCAAAGTATGCTGCGAGGGAAAGGCGCCATCCAGGGTCAGGCCTTCCAGGATGACCAGCACATAGCGGTCCTGATGGCCCCTATTCGGGATGGACAGCAGATCAAGGGTGCCATTATCTTACGCTCAGATCAATTGACGAATGCATCTTTTTCGGCTAACTTCAGCAACCTCTTGCCGTTGATCGGGCTTAATTTGATCGTTATTACGGTACTGGCTGCTATAACGGGGGCCGTGGCAGGCTTTCTGACCGCACGTAGCTTTACGCGCCGCTTCAGACGCCTCTCACTGACGGCCGATCAATGGAGCAAGGGCGATTTCGCCGCGCGCACCATCGATACTTCTGAGGATGAGCTCGGGCAATTGATGCGACAGCTCAATCGTATGGCCGAGCAGCTACAGCAACTGCTCCGTACGCGCCAGCAATTAGCCTCCCTGGAAGAGCGCAATCGCCTGGCGCGGGATCTACATGATAGTGTCAAGCAGCAAGTTTTTGTCGTGGCCATGCAGGTGGGGGCGATTCGTCTCCTGATGGGCAAGGACATTGCAGTGGCCCGCCAGCGGCTGGATGATATGGAACAATTGGTGCGTGAGATTCAAAAAGAATTGAGCGCCTTGATACGCGAACTACGTCCGGTGGCGCTGGAAGGCAGATCCCTGGGGCAAGCACTACAGGCATATGTTAAACAATGGCAGGATCAAACCTGGATTGCTGCCAACGTTGACGTTGAGGAGCCGTGTGTATGCTCACCCAATCTAGAAGACGCGCTCTTTCGGGTGGCTCAGGAGGCTCTCTCGAACGTTGCACGCCACAGCAATGCTACCCAGGTGCAGGTACAATTGCAATGCAGCGGAGAGCTGGTTGTACTGCGGATCTCTGATAATGGTAAAGGTTTTCAATCCGACAAATTAGAGAAGCGCGGCGTTGGCCTGCTGTCCATGCAGGAGCGTATCCATGAGCTGGGAGGCCAGATAGAGATTAGCAGTACCACAGGCAAGGGAACGCAGATATATATACAATGTGCCGTGGCACAGCAATAAATATGTGCTTTGCTGGGGACGAAGGAGTTTAAAAAGATGCAGGAAGCAGGAGAAGGCATGATCACAGTGCTGCTGGTAGATGACCATAAGCTGGTGCGCCAGGGGGTACGTATATTTCTGGAACTGCAGCCAGATATTGAGGTACTGGCCGAAGCTGACAATGGCGAGATGGCCATACAGCTGGTACAAGAATTGCAGCCAGCAATCGTGCTGATGGATATGATCTTACCAGCTATGAATGGGATTGAGGCCACGCGCCGCATCAAACAGGTCAGTCCCGATACGAAGATCGTTATCCTGACCTCATTTCACGAAGACGAATATATTTTTCCCGCCCTGCGTGCCGGTGCGCTCTCTTATGTTCTCAAGGATGTTGGCCCGGATGAACTGGCAGATGCCATCCGCAAAGCGGCCCGCGATGAATCGGTGCTGCATCCGCGCGTCGCAGCCAGAGTCGTGCAAGAGATCCAGGGTACCAAGAAAGAGGCGCGCAATCTGGGTGCTGACCTGAGCGAGCGTGAACTGGATGTCTTGCGCTTAATCGCGGCCGGGCAGAGTAATGCTGAGATCGCCGAGAAGCTGGTGATCAGCGAAAAAACCGTCAAAGGTCATGTAAGCAATATTTTAGGGAAACTGCATACAGCTGATCGCACCCAGGCAGCTGTCTATGCCTGGGAACACGGCATCGTCCAACGTAAACAAACCCCAAGAGACATATAATTACAGCTATATCGCATATGCGACGTAGCTGTAATTATATGTCTCTTGGATACAAAGGTGTAAAATTACGCACCTTATGTGATACAAAAGTATGCAACCACACTTCTTATGTAGTGCAAAAGTGCGCAATGCTCACTTTTGCACTACATAAGGAAAAAATCGGGCGCGGCAGCGCCCGCCCGCAAGGGAGTCTGGGACTCTCTTAGACCAGGTCGGAAAGGGAGATAGTGCGTTTCTCTTCAACCGACTTGTAAGCACCAAGGATTACTTTAAGCACATTGATGCCTTCCGCTTCAGTATTGACCGGGCGACGGCCTTCCTGCAGACAGGTCACAAAGTCCTTGATCTCTTCGGCAAATGTATCGACGCCAGACAATTCAATTTTTTTGGGCTCGCCACCCTGTAATTTATAAAACAGGTCGCTGCCATAGCTATAAGCATTGCCCTTTTCAGCCACGATTGAGAACTTCTCAGTGATGGCTGCCGGCACATAAGCCCAGCTAGTTACGATATTGCCAACCGCGCCATCTGCGAAGCGTACCAGCACCTGAGCGGAATCCTCACCATCCATGAATTCCAGGCGATGCTTGCTCAACATGGCTGTAACTTCAACAGGCTCGCTGCTGGCCAGGTAGAGCAACAAATAGGTAGGATGGTAACCGGTATCGATCAGTTCACCGCCACCAATCATTGAGCGATTGCCGCGCCAGCCAATGTTTTTGGGATCAAATGAATTAAAGAAGCTGTCGGTTGTGCGGATCTCATAGACCTTACCGAAGACCCCTTCATTGATCATTTGTTTGACCTTAGCCACAGGAGGCATCGTAAGCTGGTTATGGGCGCACATCAGGGTAACGCCATTGGCGGAGACCGCTTGTTGTACAGCCTCAGCCTCCTGGACCGTTAGACAGAGAGGTTTCTCACACAGGATATGTTTTTTTGCATTGGCGGCCGCCACAATAGCATCTTTATGTAAATGATGGGGGAGACAGATATCGACAGCATCGATATCCGCTTTTGCCAGCATCTCATTATAGTCGCTATAGATTTCCGCCCCACCAACTTCCTGCGCCCGTTTCTCTGCATTGGCTGCCACCACATCGCTAACCGCGGTAACCTTTGCCTGTTCAGGAATACGGAGATACCCTTTGACGTGTGGTGCTGTGATACCTCCACAGCCAATGAGCCCAATCTTAATAATTGCCATGGTGTCTTTCCTCCTTGAGTATGCATTGGTTCGACCAATAAGTGCCATACAGATTCATCTCTATATGGCGGGAGCATCCCCGATGGATACTTCGGTGTATAGCATCAATATAAAGGGACAGAACGAGTAGGACTCGTGCCATCGGTGATTTTATGCAGGCGTTGTTGTTCGCGATATTGCTGGGGGGTCAACCCCATGCGCTTTTTGAAGACATAATGTAGATAGCTACCACTGGAAAAGCCATGCTGGCCAGCCAGTTGTTCAACGGTCTGGTCCGCATTGGTAAGCGCCATACAGACCTGTGTCAGGCGATAGCGTTCCAGGTAGCCACTAAAGGTCTCGCCGCCCTGCTCATCCAGGATGCGCTGTAGCTGCCGGCCACAGATATGCAGCTCATCTGCCACCTCTTCCAGTGTCAGAGCATGCGCATAATTATCACGAATGTACTGGGTTGCCAGGCCATAGCGATAGGCATTCATATCCCTTGAGGGCAGTGCCGTATTGATCTGAGTGACATGATGTGCCCGAGCCGCGCGCAGCATAATCTGAATCACAGCTTGCCGAATTGTCGAGAAGGCTCCCAACTCGCGATCATGCCAGGCCCGATAAGCCGTCAAAAACCAGCTCATCGCATCATACTGATCCACCGTGGGGCGAGCCTGCATCGTATTCAACTGACGCATGCACTCCTCGGCCTCCGCCACTTCCCATTCCTCGCCCCAGGGAACATCAGGATGCTCACCAGCGGGCACGTCATCCAATTTGACAATATCGATGTGCAGGCACAGCTCATCAAGCTGCTCACATTGATCGGCTTCCTGTTGATGGATCACATGAGGGCCTGTCAAATAAAACATTCCGGCATGAACGGGGTAGTGCCCATCTTCCAACACGACCGCACCGGTACCACTGGGAATGAAGTGGAACTCAAAGTCCCGGTGCTTGTGTGCCTGAATGACGCATCCCGCCTTCAACGTTGTCAAATGGCAACGCAGAACTTGAATGCCGTAACGTCCCCAACGAAAGCGGATATCCAGCCGATCAAGTGCCTGGGGGTCCGCCTGCATGAGTTGAAATTGTGAAGGTCCCATGTTTCTCCGGGAGGTCTGGTAACGCGATCGACTCAGACCCTTTGCCAAAGTCATCACCATGTCTCCTCTATCAGTATCAGCCAATCAATTTTAGCGCTGTAACGAGCTCAGTTTCACCGGCTGATTACTGCGGGCAGAGATATTCGCGGCTTCCATCAATGCGCTAAGATCAATCGCCGTCTGGATATTTTCGGTGGCGGTTGTACCCTGCTGAATGTGGCTGACCCATTGCTGGAAGGCACCCGGTAGCTCGGCGGGTAATTGTGGAATGGTGTGCCACTGCTCGCCGCCAGGAGTCCCTGGCTGGGTGCTGCGAATGATCAGATGACTCTCGGGAGTGCCAAAGAAGAGGCTCCCCTCAGTCCCATGCGCCTCAATCGTGAATGGTGAGAAGCGATTGACAAAGCCCGCTTCGACCACGCCAATCGCGCCATTGGGATAGCAGAGAGTGACCAGGGCATTATCTTCTACCTCGCGCCCCGTGACATAGCCATAGTTCGCACTCACACTTTCTGGCAGACCCAGGAAGAGACGGGTCAGATACATGGGATGGCAACCCAGATCGATCATGGCGCCGCCGCCGCATTGTTGAGCGTTAAAGAAATGCGCGGGTAGCCAGCCATTGGGATTGTCGGCAGTCGCGATGGCGCCATTGTGCGAGAGACGGACACGCACCAGGGTTGTCTCCCCTAATTGCTGTTTGCCCAGGATCTCCCGAATGGCCTGTGTATAGCCGGCATTCAGACGAGGAAGCGAGACTGTCAGCTTAACCCCCGCCTGCTCAACCGCCGCCACGATTTCATTACATTCATGCAGCGTTGTAGCGATAACCTTTTCAGTAAATATATGTTTGCCAGCTTTAGCAGCGGCGATCATCACATCGCGGTGGATATTGGTGGGAGTGTCTACAATGACCGCATCGATATCAGACTGAGCCAGGAGCTCATCCAAATGGTCGTAAAAACGCACCCCTAACTTCTCTGCCTGCGCACGTCCACGTTCTGGCTCCTCATCCCATGCCGCCGCAATCTGTGTATCGGGATGTTCAAGGGCCTGTCGTGTATAGTCACGTGCATGGACATGCCAGAAGCTTAGCATTGCAACACGAAGCATCACTATTCTCCTTTGAAATTGCGACTAATAGCAGAAGGTTTAGTGTAATTCTACAATTCAATTAGAGGTTTTTACAATCTTATGTGGCGACACACATGTATGAAATTGCGACAAGCTCATCCAATGACGGCGTATTTTTCTCTTAAAAAATGTAGTAAAAAAGCGCCCGTTAGAGCGCTTTACAAGTGGAGAGAGGGCGATCAAGACCGCCCTCTAAGCAGTTATTTAAAGTGCCAATCGGTAGTAATCTTTCCCGGATATGCCACTGTTTTCTTTATCAGTGTACTGGGTGGTCCAGGGAAAGGACGAATCGGCTGGCCCTGTTCGGCCAGTAGCATGGTATCGTGCCAGATTGGACCGGCGCCATCCACACCAGTGACATTTACCATTGGTGAGTTATCGTTATTGCCAGCCCAGACTCCAACGGTAACGTCGGTGGTAAAGCCCATCGTCCAGTTATCACGGAAGTCATTCGAGGTACCCGTCTTGGCAGCTGAAGGCCGAATCGGACCCGGTTGACCAGCGTAACACTGGTTCATAGTCGTTTTGTAGAGCACCAATGAGCTACACTTACCAAACTCGTAGATACGCGAGTCGTTATCGCTCAGCACATCGGTAATCATAAAGGCCGTTTCTTTGCGCAGGACACGCTGGGGTTGAGGCCTGATGCGCAGGATCAGATGGCCATCTTGATCTCTGATGGTATTGATGGCGTGTGGTGGGATGCGAACACCCCCATTGGCAAAGGTCGCGTAACCAGCTGTATTATCGATCAGATGCACGCTCAGCGAACCCAGCACCATTGTATAATTTGGAATACCCTCGTAAGTAGTAATACCCATGCTTTGTGCTGTATGGAGGGCCTTATCGACACTTGTGCGCAGCAGCAACTTGACCGCAGGAATATTGAACGAGTTCTGAAGCGCATAACGATAGGGAACCCAGCCATGATAGTTCTGATCATAGTTGTGTGGCGAATACGAAGGTAGGCCACAGCACATCTGAATCGTCAGTGGACCATCCAACACCGTTTCGCCAGGACTGATACCTTCGTCAAAAGCCGTCGCGTAGATGTATGGCTTGAAGGAAGAGCCCGGCTGGCGATATCCCTGCGAAGCCACATCGAAATCCCCATACTTGGGATTGTTCGGATCGATATTGCCAACCAGGGTACGAATCGCCCCTGTATGCTGGTCCAGCACTACCACGGCCGCATTGGACATATTATGTAGTTTTGCCATCTCCGCGATATGCTTCTGAGCTGCCTTGAGGACCTTGTTTTGTAGATCCAGATCCAGGGTGGTATCAACGATCAAGCCGGCACGCGAGAGATCGCTGATCTTCACATGCAGATCGCTGGCTAATTCTCGTAAGGTATAGTTGACGAAATGAGGTGCAAGCCTGTTATTGAATGTTCCAGGCTTAAGAAAGTTTGGCTTTTGAGCCTCCGCAATGGCGTCGGCGCGCTCCTTCGCCGTAATATAGCCCTGGCTATACATCTGCTGCAACACCTCTTGCATGCGCGTAGAGGCGGCTTTAGGGTGTAGAAATGGATCACGAGCGATGGGTGAACTAGGAATGCCTGCCAGCATAGCTGATTGAGCAATATCCAATTGCTGGGCCGCCGTCTGCGTCGTAGTATCCTTTAAGCCAAAGTAGGAAAAGGCAGCCGCTTCGGCACCATATGAACGCTCACCATAGTAGGTCGTATTCAAGTACATCTGCAGGATCTGCTCTTTAGTGTAGTAGCGCGAGATATCGGGTGCCAGGATAATCTCTTGCAACTTACGCAGCATAGTGGATTGATTGCCCACGATACTATTCTTAATCAACTGCTGGGTGATCGTGCTACCGCCGGAAACCACCTTCTTACTGGTCATATCTGAGATCGCGGCACGCAAGATACCAGTAATATCATAGCCAGGATTTTTGTAGAAGTACTGATCCTCAATAGCGATTTCAGCATGAGCCAGGTGAGGGGAGATTTTATTCAGCGGAACGCTGGTCTGCATCCCCTGGTCCATCATCTGAAAAATCAACTTCCCATGTACATCATAAATGCGTGTACTATCTCTGGGCAGGATATCCTCAAGGGTTATAATTTTATCCCCGAACTTTTCGTGGGTGGCATTGATAAAGCCCGCCACAGTCACAAAGATAATGACCACAACCAGGAAGATCGAGAAAACGCTCGCGGCCATCGGCAACAGCGTTCCGGTCCCGATGCGCTCACTGAGCGCGATCGTACCCAGTGTCTGGCGCAGATTCTTACGTTTAAGATGACGCCGTGTACGCCAGCCAGCCGGGTGGGAAGCTTGATGGGGGACAGAATAGTAGACCCCCGGCATGGGCCGTTCAGGCACACTATTCATTCTCTGGGCGACGGCGGCCTGACTATGTGGTGGTAACTTGGCAGGAGTTCTATGCTGGGGCTGTGCGCCCTCATCCTTTTGTGATCCCGAGCCTCCTCCGGGCGTTGGAGGAGTCTCCCCGACATGCTGATCGGTCTGCATGGTCAAACCTCTTTCTACAACCTATCTTCACTCACTACTGCTACACTTTGCCCATACATAAAACACCACGGGGCATAATGCATCCATCTATAGTCATAGTGGATCGCCACAGCCCTGTGATTTTGGAATAGAGAAAACATACGCCGAGCAATGCGCATATATAGAAGAATGGCAATCATTGCCATTTTTACAAAAGAGAGCGAATAATTTCACTTTTAATTATACGTGCTGCTCATTTACCTCATTAAGCTCTCTGGTCTATCCAGGTAGAACCCTTTAAATGTACTATTATAGGCAATAGGTGCCTGCTGAGTACGGGTTTTTTAAGCTAATCTGAACTGTACTATAAAACAGTTATCTGTACATAGTAACGCTGTAAATGAAGTGATAGTAACTCGCCAGATATAAATTCTTTAGAACCATCAGGAGGCGTATGTTGACATAATCTATAAATAGTTATGTCAAGTTCATGGGTATGTTGTGGGACGGGTTGGAATTATGGAGTCTGCAAAAGAGGAAGAGCTGTCTATCCACTTATATAGGAGTCGCACAGCTCTTCTACCTGTTTCCGCGCTTACCACCAGCCTGTATTCGGGCTGTGGTCAGATGGAGGAGGGGAGACAAACGTGAAATTGCTACAATAGGGATGGCCCGTAGCAACGCTGGTCGCCGCGGCGTGGTGCTTGTGGCTGGCAGGAGCAAGCGTCACCGTCGGTTCAGTAGTTGGTATCTGGTTAAAGGTTGGATAATGGCCTGGCAGATACCAATCATCAGTTTGGATACCATCTGGATAGGTCATTACGCCTCGGTCCAGGCCACCAGGATTTACAAAGTTGTTAATTGGACGACCTGCTTCAGCCAATAGCATTGAATCATGCCAGATCGGAGCTGCGCCCTGCACGCCAGTGACATTATACATTGGCGTATAGTTATTGTTGCCCGCCCAGACACCCATCACAAAATCAGTGGTATAGCCCATGGTCCAGTTATCGCGGAAATCATTGGTCGTACCTGTTTTAGCGGCCGCGGGGCGTACCGTGCCACGATTACCGGCCCAGCATTGGTTTTCCGGATTGGAGTAGAGTTGCAACGGATTACAATCAAAAAATTCTGGCAGGCGGGAATTATTGTCACTCAGCATATCAGTCATCATATAAGCTACCTGAGGACTGATCGCCTGCTTACCATCTGTAGACTGGTGGGTGACGACCTTATTGTTGTAAGTGTAGACGATCTTATCGATGGCATATGGTTGAAAGGTCTTACCATTATTGGCAAAGGCCCCAAATGCTGTCGTATGTTCTAACAGATTAACATCCAGACCACCAAGGACCATTGAATAACCAGCCTCACCTTTGGTATGCTGGATGCCCATCGCTTTAGCTGTGTTTAGTGCGTTATTAATCCCTACATGTTGCAGGGTTTTGACCGCTGGAATATTCAATGAGTTCTGCAGCGCGCAACGCATAGTCACATGGCCATGATAGCTCTGATCATAATTCTTTGGCTCATAGGTGGCTGGATTTGAACCGGGCGGAAGTGTAATGACCAATGGAGCGTCCGAGATAGCCTGGGCCGGCGTATAGCCTTGTGCCAGCGCAGTCGCATAGACATATGGCTTAAAAGAAGATCCCGGTTGGCGATAGCCCATGGTCGCGACATCAAATTTTCCATCAATAGTCTTGCTGTTATAATCCAGGCTACCCAACAACGAACGGATCGCACCCGTATGGTAATCAATCAAAACCTCTGCAGCGTTGGTCACATTATGTCCAGCCAGTTCAGCAATATGTTCCTGCATTATCTTCTGAATCTTATCCTGCAACCCGATATCCAGGGTCGTATACACTTTCAAGCCCGAGCGCGAGAGCTGGATCGGCGTAAGTTTGAGCTGCTGCTCTAATTGTTGGCGCACATATTGGCTGAAGTGAGGTGCCCGATCATTCAGGTTGGGAGGACCTTTAACGAAGCCTGGCTTCTGCTCTTCCTGGATCGCAGCCTGGGCCTGCTCTTGCGTAATATAGCCCTCGCGCAACATAAGATCCAGGACCGTGGAGAAGCGACTGGCTGTCGTCTTAGGATGCAGGCCTGGATCGTAAAGCGAGGGGGAGCTGGGGATACCAGCCAGCATAGCGGCCTGGGCCAGATCAAGCTGCGCTGAGGCCGGCTTGCCAGGCTGATCTACCAGCCCAAAGTACATTGTGGCAGCGGCATCGATACCATAGGCCTGGTGCCCATAGTAAATGGTGTTCAGATACATCTCCAGGATGTCGTTTTTACTGTACAGGTTATTGATCTGAGGTGTCAGCACAATCTCCTGTAACTTACGCGTAACATTAGCCTGGTTGCCAACGATCAGGTTTTTGATTAATTGCTGGGTGATCGTACTACCGCCTTCAATGACGCGACCGTGTTCAAGATTTTGGATGGCTGACTGTAGAATACGGAAAATGTCGACGCCAGAGTTCTGCCAGAAGTTTTTATCCTCAGTCGCAACCGTAGCATTGATTAACAGGGGCGAGACCTGATTGAGCGTAACCGATGTGTGCAGGCCCTGATCCTCCATCTGGGAGAGCAGGACCCCTTTGCTATCGTAGATTTTCAGATTGTCGCGCGGTGTGAGGTCGCGCAAAGATAAGATTTGCCGGTTATAAGAGGTGCTGGTGTCATTGTAGAAGCGATAGGTAGCATAGGAGCCAGCGCCTGTGATGGTGAGGATGATCAGGGCGATCGCTCCCAGCGTGCTCAAGATACTTAGCCAGAAGCGATTGAATGAATGGTGATTCTGTGCCCGATTGTGGCGTAGATGTTTGCGCGATAGGTGGCGTAGAAGCACTTTTCGTTGACGTTGTCCAGTCCACTGTCCTTTTCGATTGCGCGTACTGGTGTAGTTACCAGTAGTAGGTGAGGGTAAGGCACTTGCCGTAGTAGCTGCTTCAAGTGCCTGCGGAGAACGATTGGGTTCTAATGGAGCAGGTTGTTGCTGGTGATTGGCTTGCTGTGCAAGGCGCTGGCTGCGTCTGTTTTTCTGTTCCAGGTAGCGCTGGGCACGTTCAAAGCGCTCCTGGCGCGCCGCATAAAAAGAAGGGGAGCGAGATTGCCTGGCAGTAGGAGGTGTGACTGGCAAAGGTGGTAGAGCAGGTGTGCCAGGGATCGGTGTATGCGAAATAGAGGAAGGGGCCTGCGTATCATCTGGTTCCCCGTGGATCTCCATCGGATTTTCACCCTGGTCTTGTGGAGGCGTATTATCTTCAGGCTTTTGCTGTTCAATTGGCATAAGAGGTACCCCTTATCTATCCAAAAAAATGTCCCGAGACAATCCTGTATCTATACCATCATATGTACTATCCATTGTAATGCTGTGCTTTTTTTGCGCAGCACGTTCCAAGGCATTTCTTTTATCTATTTATTAGACGTCGTAAAATGCAAAATGTCTCGTTTTAGTGAAGGGTTTGGGTTTCACTCTATAAAACAGCCGTTATCTTATTTTTTCGTGGGCGCTTCACTGTTTATTTAATTCTGGGTGGCTTCAATCAAGGCGGGTAGAATTTCGTTAGTAATAGCCTGTATCTGATGGAAACTATCGATCCAGAAGATATCGTGATCTCGGCCACTACGTATTTCGGCAAGTTGTAGAATGCCTTCATCTATCAAGGTGCGGAAATAGAGGAAGGCGCGCACAGCATCAGCGAGCGGCACATTGGAGGCCCAGGTAATAGAGCCATACTCACGTCCCAGTTCGATCGCTTCTTTTTTCAAGTCATCGATATGGGTGCCATCGTTGAGGGTGCGCAGCACAAGATCGAGCAGGCGCCGGCCAAGCTGCCGATAGGCATCACGGGCTGTTGTATCAAAATGCTGGTACCAGGGGAAGGTATCCAGGGTGCCATCAGTGAAGGCGAAACGTACACGTCCCAGCACGCTTTGGACAAGTAGCACAGACGCTGGATCGGGTTTAGGCTCAGCTTCCTGACGGAGACGTGCTTCAATATCAGCACGGCGGAAGCGGCGGTGTCCACCACTGGTACGCCGTGAGGGGATCTCATTGCGATCAGCCCATAAGCGCACGGTGGCTGGATGCATACCCAGCAATTCAGCCGCCTCCCGTAAGCTTAGCCACTCCTCTCCTGTATGCGATGTCACCACGTTACCTCCTGCGACTATGGGGGTTATCCGAACGATAAGAAATGCTCAATATGTAGCTTGATTGTATGGAATTCACACCGTATCGTCAAGTCTGAGATTGAACTCTTCCGACATGGCGGGTAAGCTTCTACATGCTTTGGGTCCAGTATATCTTACAACAGGAATGTATCTTACGCTGTTTCCTGTATTTTTCCCCATAATATGTCAGAGGATTTTTCCCCTATATATTATATCGATCCAATTTTCTGATTGGATAGCTCATTCCCATTGTATCCATCATTATTAATATTGTGTTGTAGGTGAGGGAAATGCCGCTTAATATGGATATTTTTGTGAGATTTGTTCTGGAATATGCATTATATATTATATAGTTTATTGCCACTATTAAGATGTGCCATGCTTTTGCTTTCTATGAGGGGTGATTGTTTTCCATCATTATGGGAAGCGCGTCGTTCCCGCGCGGGCGTGCGCTGGCGCGCCAGCACCTTTTTATTATATATTGTAGAAAATGTGCTTTACACATTTTCTACAATATATAATAAAAAGTATGAGTATGAGCGCGAATGCGCGGAAGCCTATACTCAATTTTTTCTAGTGAGGTGTGGTGTGAGCATGAGCGCGAATGCGCGGAAGTCTATACCCAATTTCTAGTGAGGTGTGATGTGAGTATGAGCATCAATGCGCGAAAGCCTATACCCAATTTCTAGTGAGGTGTGGTGCAAACAGTGCGCTGGGCGCACTGTTTGCACCACACCTCACTAGAAAAAAGATGCGGGCGCGCCAGCGCACGCCCGTGCGGGAGCACCCACTTCCCATGATAATGGAAGTCTTACACTCTGCTATAATAGCAAGCTTATTTTTAAGATAGAAAGGTTATTTTTATGTCTCGCTCTAGCCAAAGAGTGCCGTCTATAGGGAGACGTAGCTGGTTACCCTCTGCAATTCCTCTGGCCTGGTGGCAGTTGAGGCGGACTAAAGGATTGCTCTCAATTGTGGGGCTGGGAGTGCTGGCGGCAGTGGTTTTTGTGTGTGTGGCGCCACTTTATACCAAGGTGGCCATGACCGCTGGCCTGCAGGAAGCTTTGAGTGCTACCCCGGGCAATGCCAGTATTTCTATTATCAGCCAGGACCCCATACCTTTTTGGGATAGTTTGCAGCCAGTGACGGATAGCTTTATTCAAGACGACCTGGCGATGCAGTCTATTCAACCGTATCTGGATGATAGTAAACAGCAAATGACCACGGAGGTCGTCTCACTACCCATCTATCAGCGGTCTCCTCTGGTTATCGGTAGCAAAGCTTTAATGGATCAATTAGCCTTAGAAGGCACAGATATGACGGCGGTGGCGAATGGAAAACACGTTTCGCTATTCCAGGGCCGCTTGCCAGCTACACATTTAAAGGCGTATACAGATTCTGATAGCAGCATTGAGATTGCCTTGCCTGAGAATGCGGCCATTAGTTTGCAGGTGAAGGTTGGCTCACAGCTCTATACCCGGGTAGCGACCGCTGAACCAGGCGCAGGTGGTAAAGCAGTTGCCTGGCACGTCATTCCAATCATGGTTGTCGGCATCTTCCATGA
Organism: Dictyobacter kobayashii; assembly: GCF_003967555.1. Taxonomy (GTDB): domain Bacteria; phylum Chloroflexota; class Ktedonobacteria; order Ktedonobacterales; family Ktedonobacteraceae; genus Dictyobacter; species Dictyobacter kobayashii. The sequence goes on along the minus strand of NZ_BIFS01000001.1, from coordinate 2,427,379 downwards.
TCTGGATGGCAAAGATCCTTTCTGGCATGGAGATAATTTAGCGAAATCTTCTCTCACTTCGCGGCCTGATGGTCCTTTCGCATATAAGGCTGTCGTCTCTAATGAGACGCTGGTCAGCACCTTCTCGCGTTTTATTCCAAAAACAGACAAACCAGATACCAGACCTATCAGTCCAATGGATGATAACATCACACCTGTACAGCCACCGGGGCATCCTTTGATTAACCCAATGACCATTACCTGGTATTATTCTTTAGACCCACAAACTATCTCCAATGATCAATTAGATTTTTTACTGTCAGCATTGCATTCATTTCAGTTTCACCGTACCCCCACTGATATCATGTTATTAAGTTATGGTCTGACTGGAATACATACATTCGTTCCTATTGATGCGCTGGCAGCTTATCGGAGCCAGCTGGCGGTTTCGCAAGTGCCGGCGCTGAGCCTGGTAATCATGATTTTTAGCCTCTTGCTCTATTTTGTGACTTTGATGGCGGACCTGCTGGTTGAGCGCCAGGCTCCCGCGCTGGCTATCGTGCGTAGCCGTGGTGGAAGCCGAGGCCAGGTCTTTGGCGCATTGATGATCCAGGGTACTATAGTGAGCTTGCTGGCTTTGTTGTTAGGGGTGATACTGGCCATTCCTGCTACAGCTGGACTAAGTCTACTGATGTTGTCGGCCGCAGATTATGGGGCAATCGGTGCGGTTTTAGCCAACTGGATAAGTGCAGGCCTGTCGGTGAGCGGCTATGCCGTGATTACTGTAGTGGTCGTTCTGGTAGCCTTAATGATAGCTATCTATCAGGCGACGGCCTTAGACGTATTGGCCTTGAGACGTGAAACGGGGCGCTCTACTCATAAATCCTTCCAATTGCGCTTCAGGCTGGATCTGCTTGCTGTGATCGTGATGGTGGTTGGCTATGGGGTCTCCTTCTATCTCACCAGTTCGGATACATTGGACCCGCACCTGCGCCTGATATTGCTCTCGCCACTGATTATGGCCCGGGCGATTTTTACTATCATCGCCGCCATACTGCTCTTCTTACGCTTCTTCCCGTATTTATTACGTTGGGGTTCCAACTGGGCCACGCGGCGCGATCGAGGAGCATCCTCTGTGCTGGCTCTGGCCCAACTCTCGCGTTCACCGCGTCAATCGTTGCGCATGGCTTTATTATTCGCCCTGGCCACAGCCTTTGCCCTGTTCGCGCTGGTCTTTTCCGCTTCCCAGATTCAGCGCACCAATGATGAGGCGGCGCATACAGTGGGTGCTGATTTCTCGGGGACCTTTTTTTATCCGCCAGACGCGGCAATCATGAATGATCAGATTAAAGCATATAGTCAGCTAAAAGGGGTACAGGGCGTCTCGGTTGGATATGTTGATAAGCTTAATCTGGCCGACCGGCAGGCATATGTAAATTTTGTGGCTGTCGATGCCGATACATACAAAAATGTTGTCTACTGGCCATCCGATAACGCGTCTCAGCCCCTGCCGGCATTGATGCAGCAACTGTCTCAAGGCCGTACTTCGGAAGACCACGAACAAGTAGTGCCAGCACTGATCGATCAAGCGATGGCCAGCGCCTATCACTTGAGTCCGGGCAGTAAATTTGCCCTCTCAGCGACCGCTGATGGCACGAATATAATCCCCTTTAAAGTCACTACCATTGTTAAATACGTGCCCACTATGACAATCCCCAATAGCGTATTGGTGGATCTGCGTGCGTATCAGAAGCTCTATGATCGGATCGCCAATCCTGTTGGTAGTCAACCATTAGCCATCAATCAGATCTGGTTACGTACTACGGATGATGCCACACAGCTAACACAAATTCGCCGTGAATTGATCAATGGCAATCAACGACAACTGGCCTCATTCAATGATCGGCGCCAGTTAGTAGAAAATCTGCGGCGAGAGCCATTGTATATTCAGCTGCTCGGTATCCTGGCGCTTGGGCCTGCGGTGGCCCTGCTGCTGGTTCTGCTGGGATGCTTGATAGCCTCATGGTTGCAGGCCCGAGATCGCCTGACCAACTTTGCGATTATGCGTGCCCTGGGAGCTACCCCAGGCAATATTGCCAGTACCCTGGCCTGGGAACAAACGATCGTCTATGCTATCGCCATACTGCTCGGGGCCATCTTTGGTGCCGTACTATCCTGGATGGCGGTGCCCTCATTGATCTTCTCCAGTTCAACCAGTCCGCAGACCACGCTGGATCAGTTCTACCAGGCGCAGAGTATCCCACCCGTGCAGATTATTGTGCCAGCCTTGCTGGGAGTTGGGTTTGCCATTCTGATCGTTATTTGTGTACTGGCATTGAGTATGATGTTGCGTGTGATCTCAAAGCCTTCCCTGGCGGCGACCTTACGTATAAACGAAGATTAAATAGGAAGAGGTCATTCATGTCTTCGGTATTTACCTTAGCATTCTGGCAGCTACGGAGAACCAAATGGTTGCTCTGCATTGTCGGATTGGGAATATTGGCCGCGGTAGTTTTTGTGTGCGTGGCTCCGATCTATGCTAAAATCGCTACCACGGCCGGCTTGCGCAGTGAACTTAAAGCCAGTCAGGATAATATCAATATTGTTGTGACTGCCGATACCAATCGGCCTTTTCTTGACCGGGTGCAAGCAGCCGGGACTGCGGTAGGTGGTAGCGCTAGTTCAATGCTAAATCGTTATCTGGATGTTCAGCAGACGCGCTTTTCTGTCACCTCTGATCCTTTGTCATTGCTGACTACGCCTTCTACAGCAGGTCAGCTTAAGACGAATGGCAATAGTCTCACCCTTAATGGAAGCGAGATGGGGCCGGCCAGCCAGCATATACACCTGTTGAGTGGGCGGCTGCCACAGGAGATAAATAAAAGCCATACTGCTACAGATCAAACAATTGAGGTCGTCCTTACTCCTGATACGGCGCAGGGCTTACATGTTCAACTCGGCTCAACCTTTTATGTCGAGATGGATGTAACGCGCAATTATATGCTCCTGAAAGAGGTTCCGCTGCCCCTTAAGGTCGTGGGGCTGATCCAATCTCCTGAAAACACCCCCTATTGGCGTGGTATGCTCTTTAATCCCGTACAAGGGGATAAAGGAAGAGCTGATAATCGCGTGAGCTATTATGCCCTGGCCGCCAATGAAACCCTGATCTCTACCCTATCGCAGTTTGTTCCTCTGGAGGATAAACCTGGCCAGAACCAGAATATCGATAGCAGCAATTTGATAACGATAGCTAATCCTCTGCATGTTTCGTGGTTCTATGCCTTAAATCCAGACAAAATTCAGGGTGATCAACTCGATACGTTAATCACAACGTTAAATATCTTTCAAAGTGCCAGCAGTTCTAACAATGCGCTCAGTCAGCAATATGGTATGACGAATATACATACCACTGTGCCTACCACCGACTTAAGCCATTATTATCAGGATCAAATATCGATTGCACAGCTACCCTCAATGGGTCTGATACTGGTCATATTCTTGTTGTTGCTCTACTTTGTCTCATTGATGACTGATTTACTGGTTGAGCGCCAGGCCGGGGAACTGGCCGTTTTACGCAGTCGTGGGGCCAGCCGGGGACAGGTCTTCGGCTCCTTGCTACTCCAGGGTGGTGGCCTGGCCCTGGTGGCACTGATCCTGGGGCCAATACTGGCATTACCTGTGGCCCGTCTGCTGGGACACTGGCTCTTGCCGGTCCAGGATTATCCAGCTATCGAGCTGGTTCTACAAGATCCCTGGCCACTGATCCTTTCGGTTGGCTGGTATGCGCTGGTGACGGTATTAGTCGTAGTGGTGGTGCTGGTCTTTGCCATAAACCACATGACCTCGCTGGACGTACTGGCGATCCGCCGCGAGTCCAGTCGCTCGACGCAGCGTCCATTCTGGCTGCGCATGAATCTGGATGTAATGGTTATTGTGCTCATGGTCGCTGGCTACCTGATTACGCTCTACCTGACCAATACCGATGTGCTGGATGCCAAATTGAGACTCGTCTTGCTCTCGCCCCTGGTGCTGGCACGTACAGTGTGTACCATCCTGGCGGCCATCCTGGTCTTTCTGCGCTTCTTTCCATCGCTGTTACGCTTTGGCTCCTGGCTGGCCACACAGCGTAGTCGCGGCGCCTCCTCTATGGTGGCACTGGCCCAACTTGCACGCTCGCCGCGCCAATCGGTGCGTATGACCATGCTCCTCTCGTTGGCGACCGCCTTCTCAATGTTTGCGCTAATCTTTTATGCCTCGCAGATCCAACGGGCAAACGATGTGGCAGAGCATGTCGTGGGCGCGGATTTCAAAGCTAACCTGGCCAGTAGTGTCACCCTGGCAACATTGCCCCGGACGCTGGCATCCTATCAACATCTGGCTGGTGTACAGGGAGCATCGCTGGGCAGCTACTTCTCGACCCAGATTGGTCAGCAGGAAGGGGCGGTCAACTTACTGACGGTAGATGCCGATACCTACGCTCAGACCGCTGCCTGGCCAGCCAATAATAGTAGCCAGTCATTGTCCACTTTAATGCAACAACTGGCCGCTAAACGTGCTGATGCCCTCAGCAAAAAAGAGATACCGGCCATTATTGATCAGTCATTTTTTCAGCAATATCATCTTAAGGTAGGTGATAAATTTAGCCTGACTGATCAAAACAACGCGGACAATCCTTTCTACTTCCGCGTGATGGCGCAGGTACAACAGATACCAACCCAGAGTAGCCCGATAGGCGTATTGGTAGATGCTAAAAGCTATGGCAGGATTTATAATCTGGAAATAAATAAGAATGGCGCGGAACCATTCCAGCTGACAACCATCTGGTTACGTACCAGTGATAATGCTGCGGACCTGCAGACCATTCGCAGTACTTTGCAGGTCCAGACCTCTGATATGAGTGATCGACGCCAGATGATCGACACATTGCATAAAGAGCCGCTGTATCTACAGGTTATGGGTATCCTGGCGCTCGGACCGGTGGTTGCCCTCTTACTGGTCCTGATTGGGAACCTGGTCGCCTCATGGCTCAGTGCGCGTGATCGCCTGACCAACTTTGCGCTACTGCGCGCCCTGGGAGCCTCGCCACGCAATATTGCTAATACCCTGACCTGGGAACAGAGCATTATCTATGCGACCGCGATAATCCTGGGCGTCCTCTTCGGTGCCCTGTTGTCATGGATGGTTGTGCCATCCCTGCTCTTTACCAGCGCACCGGGACAACAATTGTCGAGCGACGAATTCTTCTTTGCACAAAACATCCCACCGATTCAAATCATCATCCCCACGCTGCTGGGTATCGGCCTGGCGCTACTCGTGGCCGTGTGTATCCTGGCGCTAGGGATGATGGTAAGGATTGTCTCCAGTCCGTCGATGGCGATGACCTTGCGTCTTAATGAGGATTAGCGTCATTGGTTAAGATGACATGCTGGGTATAGTCCGGTAGAGCCTGGAGGGCTGTACAGAAAAAGTTTGGACGCACCCATAATTTTTCTGGCAGTTCCGCGATGGGGAGCCATTCAAAAATCATTGGATGGTTCTCCAACTCTTCCGGAAGTTCAAAGGGCCCCGGGTGCTGATACAGATAAGAATCTTCCGGGAAAGACAGCTCAAAGTAGAGTCCCACCTCATGGTGATCTACTTTATCGGAAAAGAAGTTCTCCACTACATAGAGCAAGCGTCCGATGTGGGCCTCTTCACCTAACTCTTCCTGAATCTCACGCCGTAATGTCTCCTGAGAGCTCTCTCCCAGTTCGGCACGCCCACCCGGTAAGAACCAGAAAGTACCTCTGGGATCAAGCGTAGCCTTCTGGCAGAGTACGCGTCCCTCATGAATAGCGATACCGCCAATACGATATGTAAACTTATGACCCTCCGCTTTAAATGTAATCATGGTACGTGTCTTATCAGTCATTGTCATAAGTCAAGCCTTTCTAGCTGGCAATTAGATCATAATAGCATAGTAGTATACAGTAAAATTTCTTACGATTGAAGCTGCTGAAAAGGAACACTTTTCAGTTCTCCGTCCTTCCCCTGGAAGGACGGAGAGGGGGTGGGGTGGCGAGGACTGGCATGCCCCAGCATGCCTGCCATCGCGCTCCGTCAGGGGCTGCCGCCCCTGCACCCGCTTTCCCTTAAAGGACATAGCCCCCACTTTTCCTTTTAATTAGTTGGATAGATTAATTTTTCATGAGTCTTTGTTATAGTTGTGCTTTATTTGTTGACTTGGCATATGAAGTGGATGTTATGATAGAAGTGTTGTTATAAGTATATGCACGATATTGTTAGAAAAGTAATGATTTGAAATAAGACCGATAAAGAGAGTCGAAAGGATAGAGAGGCATGGAGCAGGATAAAGATCGTGATTTCGAAACTGGCTCGAAACATGTAGCCAATGAACGAGACCTGGCGGAGGTTGGTGGAGGGAGTATTCCCGATAAGGGTGACACGGGGAAAGCTAATAATCAAACTGAAACTGCCGCAGAGAATACGGCGGCGGATCGCGGGGTGGCCAATGATACAGATACGGCTCCTCCAGATCAGCAGTCTGCTTCAGGAGCAACCGGTGCTAGCGATCAACCAGATCAGGGAGCCTTAGGTGGGCGTACGCCGGGCCAGGCAAATAAAAGCATTGGGGACATGGACAGCCCGCGCGAACATCGAAGCATTGAAAACACCCCGATCGATCCCATGACCTCGCGGGCCCCAGATAAAGTAAATCAAAAGGCCGAGCAAAAACACTAGCTCGAGCTAGTGTTTTTGCATGCGTTTTCGCACCTTCGGTGCTTAAAATTGTTTTTATAATGAGTTGTAGCAAATGTGCGGAGCACATTTGCTACAACTCATTATAAAAACAATACGGGCGCGGCAGCGCACGCTCGTATGGGAGCAATCCGCTTCTCATATGCTTGCACATCACGCTATAAAAAAGCTTGGGCGCGGCAGCGCACGTCCGTACAAGGGCGGCGCGTTTCCCATGATAATGTGAGTAAGACACATCCTGAGATAGAGCGAGTGGTATATAGCCAGAAAGGTGGGGCATCCTGACACATGTGCCAATCTGTGTAAATAATACTCTCCGATAAATTCTTTTTTAAGAAGACTCCAGGATCTTCCAACAAAAAGATCCTGGAGTCTTTTCTGTTCTATATATTTTCACAGTCCTGTTGAAGGTTTAAATTCTCCCCCCTTGACTTAAGCTCACCACACTCACATATTCTTACTACTCTGGGCCATAGCCGCGAACTTGCGCTTGCGTAGCAGCAGGATGTAGCCGGCCGCACCAGCGCCAGCTAACCCGATGACAACCGCCAGCACAATCCAGAGCACAATGCTCCCTTGATTGCCAGATGATCCTGCAGATGTGTCGCTCTCTGCGGATATGCTACTTACAGCAGTTGCCGTGGCTGTGGCTGCAGGAGTAGGGGTAACCGTAGATACAGGAGTAGGCGTGGCTTTATGTGTCGCTGTAGGGGTGGGCGAAACACCAGGCGTGCTAACAACTCCTGCCCCATTTGTTGAAGAAGATTGAGGCATCGTACCACCGCCAGTGGGAGTGGGTTGAGCTGGAGTACCACCGCCAGTGGGAGTGGGTTGAGCTGGAGTACCACCATTGGTCGGGGAGGATGGATTCGTCAAAGAGAAATTGGCGCTGCTATTTGCATACACCGGATCTCCACCATAGAAAACGGTGATCATTGGCGCTAAAGGTGAGGGAGCATTGGCTTGAAAGGTAACAGTGCCGCCTGATCCCAGAGCAACAATACTTGTATACGAATTGCCAATGCGTATGTGGATATAGCCTGTAGGAGCCGGTAAGCCTGCCGCTCCCAATACGACAACATTCCAGGTAGTAGAAGCGCCAGGTTGCAGGTTTGCGGGATTGGTATACAGCTGGATGCCGCCCACCTGGTGATTTGCACTCACCAGTATTGGACCGGAATAGGAATTAGTTACCGCCGAGTTGAATAAGCTCGTGCCATTAAACATACATTGAACTTGATAACTGCCAAAAACAGATGGCATTGGCACGGTGACACTCTCTGAGCTATTAGCTTTGAGGTTGGCACGCGTAAAGGTCTGCGCCCCAATAAAAGTGACCGTGAAAGTAGAGTTTTGCCAGTCAACCTGTGTATTTGAGTTTGCTCCAATCTCAAAAGAGACGGTCAGGGGAGAGTTGGGGAGATTGGTCGGTGCCATGCCGGAGGTGAAGCAAGAAAAACTGGGCGTGATTTTGCCAATCGGTAACATGTACCCGTTGTTCATTTTTGGAGCCGCCAATGCTGTCTGGTGCTGAGCCAAAAAAACGAAGCCGAGTGTGACCATCCAGAGAAGAATGCATCCCAGGCGGAATGAGTGTTTGTTCCTAATCATTAGAATGATCTATTCCTTATAAAAAATAATGCTATAGTAGTGCTTATAGTAATATAACAATCTGACCAGCTATTTGCAATATTTTAGTATATATCAACCAGATCTCCGTCCTTTAGGAAACGTCATGCGCTGTAAGCGCACCATTCCCGATGAGGTTTTATATGGCCTCAGAAGATACTGCTGGTGAACCCCGAGAAACGGCCTCATTTAGGCCCTCTGTTGAACAAGCCGCACAAAAGCGGCTTGTTGGGTTTTCGCCCAAGATAGCCCGATCAGCCAGGCGTCTAGACGAGTGAGATTGAGGGCAGCCGCAGTAAGACTAAAGGACGGAGAGCCGTGAAAAAAGCTTCTTTTTTATGCCTTGAGGCAGCGTAAATTTTTCATTGGTGCAGGTCACATGCTACAATATCTCCATTAGTCTCATCGAGAGGAAAAAAGGAGAAAACTTCGTGACGACGACACAATCTCTTCCCCATTGGAACATGGATGTGGTGTATCCGGGCCTGGATTCGCCCGAGTTTGCGCGAGGCTTGGCCGCAACTATTCAAGAGATTGAAGCATTGGGTCAGCTCTTCGATGCTTCCCATATCGAGAAACAGGACGATCTGAATGTTGATGACCAGATTATCCACAGCTTTGAGACGGTAATTGAGCGCTACAATGCCGTGTTGGAGAGTACCAAGACTATTTACGTATATATCAGTTGTTTTGTGAGCACCAATTCGCGCGATGAGGTTGCGCAGGCGCGTGCCAGTGAACTGGAGAATACACTGGTGTCGTTGTCTCAATTGGAGACGCGCCTGACAGCCTGGCTTGGTTCATTGGATGTCGAGCGCCTGATCGCCCATTCAACCCTTGCTCATGCCCATGCCTATATTCTGCGGCGCGCAAAAGAGCAGTCGGTCCATATGATGACACCCGCTGAAGAGGCGCTGGCTGCTGAGCTGAATTCCAGTAGTGGCCGTGCGTGGGAGAAGCTGCATAACAATGTGACTTCACAGTTGAGTGTTAACATTGAACTGGATGGTCGGCAGCAACAGGTACCAATGAGTGTTGTGCGCAATCAGGCCTCCAGCGCGCAGCGCGAGACACGCAGACGCGCCTATGAGGCAGAGCTGGCGGCCTGGAAAGAGACTGCGCTGCCACTGGCCGCAGCACTCAACAGCATCAAAGGCGAGGTTAACTCGCTGGCCCGTCGTCGCCACTGGGAAAGCGCCCTGGATGCCTCGCTGTTCGCTAACAGCATTGATCGCGAGACCCTGGATGCTATGCTCAGTGCGGCTCGTGCCTCCTTCCCGGATTTCCGTCGTTATATGCATGCCAAGGCCCGAGCACTGCAGATTCCTCAATTAGCCTGGTATGACATCTTTGCTCCCCTGGGCACCACCGATCGTGTCTGGGAGTTCAGTGAGGCCGAACAATTTATCGTTGAGCAGTTTGGCTCTTTTTCTGAGCGTCTGGCCAACTTCGCGGCCCGCGCCTTCCGCGAAGGCTGGATCGATGCCGAGCCACGACCTGGTAAGCGTGACGGAGCCTATTGTACCCCCTGCGGGCCGATGAGTCGCGTGTCTTTACCAACTATAAAGCCAACTTTGATGGGGTGACGACCCTGGCGCATGAACTGGGCCATGGTTATCACAACTTCAACCTGGGCGAACGCACTGAATTGCAACGTTCCCTGCCCATGACCCTGGCAGAGACGGCCAGCATTTTCTGTGAGACCATCATCAATCAGGCCGCACTCAAAAAGGCCAATCGAGAAGAGCGTATCGCCATCCTGGAATCCTCGATCCAGGGAGCTGGCCAGGTAGTGGTAGATATCACCAGCCGTTTCCTGTTTGAGCAGAATGTTTTTGAGCGGCGCAAACAGCGTGAGCTATCGGTTGAAGAGCTCAATGAAATAATGCTCCAGGCCCAGCGCGATACCTATGGCGACGGACTGGATCAGCAAGCTTTGCATCCATACATGTGGGCGGTCAAGGGACACTACTACAGTACCGAACTCTCGTACTACAATTATCCTTACATGTTTGGTCTACTCTTTGGACTTGGACTCTATGCCCGCTATCAACTGGACCCTGAGGCTTTCAAAAAGGGCTACGACGAATTGCTCTCCTCAACCGGTCTGGCTGACGCCGCCACCCTGGCCGCGCGTTTTGGCATTGATCTACACTCAGAGGCATTCTGGACCGCCAGCCTGGATATTGTAAGGCGCGATATTGACGCTTTCTGTGAGCTCACTCAGTCCGAAGGTTAATTGCGACCTGGCAATGTCTTATGCGATACTTACATGTAACCAGTTTTCGTCCCGGGGCATGATAGGCCTGTCAGTGGTGGTTACGGTAAAAATGCATGTCGGCGTGTGAGGGCACTGTGCAAGGTAGACGAAAAGGCACCGTTGACAGCGGTGCCTTTTCAATGCTGTTTTTACCTCCAGGTATTATTGTGGGCCGACAGAGGAGTAACCATGGATGAACGCAAACCAGCCGCATTGAGCGCGCTTGTTATAGATGAAGATTGGGAGCAGGCGTTAGAGCAAGCTCTTGCTCAGATTAAAGATATTGCTGCCGACGTAATTTTTTTCTTTGCAAATATAGAATTTGCTCCATATTTTCCCACTATGTTGCGCATCCTACGGCGTGCAACGGGGACACCTATCCTGATCGGTTGTTCAGGACAAGGGATTATTGGTTCGGATCAAGAATTGGAAGATCTGCCAGCTATTTCATTGCTGGCGTTGAAGTTACCTGGTGCTAAATTGCAACCTGTACGCCTGACCCAGGAAATACTTGAGGCCAGTAAAGGGGCACAGGGTTTGCGGGAGCAGCTAGGTATAGAGCTCGATGAAGTCAATGCCTGGTTTATGTTGGCCGATCCTTTTCAGATGGATTGCGAGACATTGGTCGAGAAATTCTCCCAGGCGTATCCCTCTCTACCAATGATTGGAGGATTGGCATCCGGGGATATTGAGGATCGCGAGAGCTATATTTTCTATAATGATGATGTATATGAAGATGGCGCCATTGGCCTGGCGATTAGTGGAGACTACACTATTCTGCCATTGGTATCTCAGGGCTGTGATCCTATTGGTGAGGCCTGGACGATTACTAAAGTATTAGATAATGGTTTGATCGAAGGGATCTCCAATCGCTCGGCGCACCGTATGCTGATCGATACGCTGCAAACCCTGAGCCCGGAATTACAGCGTCGTGCCCAGCGCAATCTGCTGGTTGGATTGGCGGCTGATGAATATCAAGATGCTTATGAGCGCGGTAGTTTCCTCGTCCGTCAGTTATTCGGTGTGGATCGTCGCACGGGGGCACTGGCGGTTGGCGCCCAGGCCCGTGTCGGCCAGACGATCCAATTTCAGTTACGCGATGCCACCTCCGCCGACCTGGATCTCCATGAGCTATTGTTGCAGGCAAAGATAGATCTGGGTGATAATCAACCCATTGCTGGCTTGCTCTGCACATGTAATGGTCGTGGCATCGGCATGTTCGGTGTGCCCGATCATGATGCAGGTGTAATCGCCCGTGAACTGGGACAGATCCCGCTGAGTGGACTTTTTTGTAACGGCGAGATTGGTCCGGTCGGCCAGCGTGTCTTCTTGCACGGCTTTACTGCCAGCCTGGGTCTGATCATCAAAAAAGATCCAGCATGAACAGGTGTTGCCAGGCAAAAGTTAGCTTGAAGGTCGGATAGTCAGGATCATTTAACCCATGCTAGGGAGTGACCACAATTTTAGTAGCGCGTAAAGGTAGCGGGAACATCTGGACGACCATATCTCCTTCAGGCCAGATCTTCATTTTCTGTCCCGGCTTCAAATCCTTCAAGCTAGCACTCTGGCAAGAGTTCCCCTGTGCCAGATAAATATGTGTATCGTTATTGGCATGCACCACCATACTTACACGCCCTATCAGCGGGTCCACTACTTTCGCCTGTGGATCATACACTTTGATCGTATTCTGGGCAAGATCTACACTATCGATAGTGCCAGTATAATTTGTGTTTTGTGTACATTGTGAATCGGCCTGTGTAGTTTGTAGACACAGATGGATGATGCTCAGGCTCAACAAAAGCACGGTAACCAGAGCGATGCCTCCCCATAGCTTCATAATGTGCGTCCCTTCCTTTTCCACATATGAGATCTCATTTTACGAATGTGTAGGATGTGACGCGTTTGCATCTCCAGAAGTTCCCTTAGCGCTCCACATCATTACATTTTGCCTTCCGCAAATAAGGGAGGCTTCAATCTTTTTATGTTACACTTGCAATGAAGAGAAATGTATCTGTCTATAGTCTTCTCTACCATCCCTGTCGATAGATAAAAGATGACGGCAAGAAGCCTGATTCAGCCTTTATGTTACCTGTTTTGGAAGTATGGTACAGTGGGGACGTATGACAGAACTTAGCGTTAAGTAGTAAGGCTGTTAAGATGATGCATGGATATGGTTCTTTAACTCAGACTTTAACTGTGACAGAAGTGCAGCAGATCGTAAAGCAGACGTTTGCTGAAATGGCTCTGGATGGTAAGCGGGTGCTGGTATTGATCCCAGATGGGACTCGTACCGCTCCCATTCCCTTGCTGTTCCGTGTGCTCTATGAGCAGTTGGGACAGCGGGTTGCGCAGTTGGATTATTTGATTGCGTTAGGTACCCATCAGCCCATGTCTGAAGAGGCTATTGCCCAGCTAGTGGGGGCTTCGGCAGCAGAGCGAGCCGCGCACTTCCCCAAAGTGCAGATATATAATCACCAATGGTCAGATCCCGCGACCCTGAAGACGATCGGTATAATTACCCCTGAAGAAGCGGGTCAGCTTACAGATGGCACGCTAAATGATGAGGTGCCGGTAACGCTTAACCGCATGATTTTCGATTACGACCAGCTCATTATCTGTGGTCCTGTTTTCCCGCACGAAGTAGCTGGTTTTTCAGGTGGCGCTAAATACTTGTTTCCTGGTATCGCGGGCGCCGACATCATCAATTTTTCGCACTGGCTAGGAGCTCGTAAAACCAGCATGGCCACCATCGGGGTCAGGGATACACACGTACGCCGTGTCATACACCGGGCAGCCGAATTTGTAACGGTCCCTTTGCTCTGCCTGGCGCTGGTCGTAAAAGGTCCAGAGCTGCATGGCCTCTATTGTGGTGATTATCGCGAAGCCTTTGAAGCAGCCGCCGACCTATCGGGTCAACTCAACATCGTCTATACCGAGCGACCATTTAAACGCGTACTCTCAATGGCCTCAGAGCATTATGATGATCTATGGACGGCAGCCAAGGCCATGTACAAGACCGAGCCTGCCATTGCTAACGGGGGAGAGGTTATTATCTACGCGCCGCACATTACAGAGGTCTCATACACGCATGGAAAATTGATTGATCAGATCGGGTATCATGTGCGGGATTATTTTTTGAAGCAATGGGAACGCTTCAAAGATGTTCCAGGCGGTATCCTGGCGCATAGCACCCATGTCAAAGGCTCAGGTACATATGATCTGGCAACCGGTATTGAACGGCCACGTATTCAAGTCACGCTGGCCACTGGCATTTCCGAAGAGCGTTGTCGCCGTATCAATCTAGGCTATGTCGATTATCACACGCTAAACCCCCATAATTGGGAGCACCGAGAGGACGAAGGTATCCTACTAGTACCAAATGCAGGTGAAATATTGTATCGGCTCATCAAATAGTGAAGCTCGCACGTATTCCTGATAGGACCGTAAAAAGACCCTACTTTTTAAATAACGGCACTATGATATATAGCATGCTCTGAAAAGCAATTGGAGACGCTGCTGGATCGCGGCCCGCTGCACCGCCAAAGCTCAGCCATGATTGACTGACATATTGAAGAGGCCAGGAGGCTTCCCAGGCGGATGCGCCCATCCAATTGAATGGCAAAATATAATAAGCTCAGGAGTCCGTGCGATGCAGCTACAAAAAGAAAGAGTGACAGCAAGAAGCCTGTTTGCTACATTTTCGGAATACATGGTAAAATATTTCAGGTACAGGCGCCAACAGAGCGGGGAATATCTTATGGATCAACAAATAATGAGCGGATCAGCGAACTCATCATTGGAGAGTCCTGATCTCTATATCAACCGAGAACTAAGTTGGATTGAATTTAATCGACGCGTCTTTGCTGAAGCCAAAGACGAACGTCATCCACTCCTGGAACGTGTCAAATTTATCTCCATTTTTGAAACCAATCTTGACGAATTTATCATGATTCGCCTGGCTGGTCTAAAGGATCAGATCGATTCGCGCACCGCACGCCGTAGTCCTGATGGAAGAACCGCCGAGCAACAATTGGCCGCTGTACGCCAGCGCCTGGCTCCTCTGGTTCAGGAGGTACGCCGCTACTGGCGGCAAGTTTTATTGCCCCTGCTGGCTCAGGAGCACATTCATGTACTTGATTATGAGCAGTTAAATGCCAAGCAGCGCCATGCCATGCGTCTCTACTTTGAGAATGAGATTTTCCCTGTCTTGACTCCTCTGGCAGTCGACAAGGGGCATCCTTTTCCACACATCTCAAATCGCAGTTTAAATCTGGCGGTAGTGATTGCTTCTAGCAACCCGGACCAGGAAGATCTCTTCGCCCGCATCAAAGTGCCCCCGGCCCTGCCGCGCCTCTTACCGGTGCCAGTCTCTTCGGATGAACCTCAGGCCGTAGCGTTTGTATGGTTAGAGCAGGTCATCGCCGCCAATCTACAAATGCTCTTTCCCGGCTTCGAGATCTGGGAGTCCTATCCCTTCCGTGTCTTGCGCGATGCAGATATCGAACTACAGGAAGATGAAGCGGCCGATCTACTGGAATACATCGAGCAAGAGGTACGAGAACGTCGTTTTGGCGCGGTCGTTGACCTGACCGTTAATCCCTCAATGCCTTTGCGTATTCGCAGTTTGCTATTAGAGAATCTAGAAATTACCGAAAGCGATCTGACAATCATTGATGGTCCTCTGGGAATGGGTGATGTGATGGAACTACAAAGTATCACGCGCCCCGACCTCAAGGACCCACCTTTTACCCCTCGCGTACCGCCGATTATTCGCAACAGCGAAAATATCTTTGACGCGATACAAAAACATGACATTCTATTACACCAGCCTTATGATAGCTTCAATCCGGTGGTGGATTTTATTCGTGCCGCCGCCGAAGATGATCAGGTGCTGGCCATCAAGCAGACCCTGTATCGGGTAGGATCGAATGCGCCCATCGTCAATGCCCTGCTGCATGCGGTTGAGAATGGCAAGCAGGTAGCTGTACTGGTAGAATTAAAGGCGCGCTTCGACGAAGAGAACAATATTGGTTGGGCGCGTGAACTGGAGCGAGCGGGTGTCCATGTAGTATATGGCCTGGTGGGACTCAAGACCCATGCCAAGGTGGCCATGGTGGTACGCAAAGAAGAGGATGGTCTTGTTCGTTACCTGCATCTGGGTACAGGCAACTACAATGCCTCTACCGCGAAAATTTATGAAGATCTCTGTATGTTTACCAGTCGACATGATATAGGTATGGACGTTACCTCGCTCTTTAACTCGCTAACCGGCTATTCGCGGCAGGGAGCCTATCGTAAGTTGCTGGTAGCGCCAGTTAGTTTGCGGCAGGGGATCACCGAGCGTATCGAACGGGAAATCGAGATCCACAAAGCCAACGGCAATGGGCGACTGATCTTTAAAATGAATGCCCTGGTCGACCCCGAAGTGATTAGCTATCTCTATCGAGCTTCACAGGCAGGAGTGTCGATCGACCTGATTATTCGCGGTGTATGTAGTTTACGTCCAGGCGTGCCCGGAGTCAGTGAGACCATCAAGGTACGCAGCCTGGTTGGGCGTTTCCTGGAGCATAGTCGTGTCTACTACTTTGGCAACGGCGACAAGCCCGAGATGTACCTGGGTAGTGCCGACATGATGCAGCGTAACCTGAACAATCGCGTAGAGGTGCTTTTTCCCATCCAATCCTACAGCATGAAAAAGGCCCTGATGGAGCGCATGATTACCCCTGTTCTTGCTGATAACGCCAACGCCCATGAATTGTTGCCGGATGGCAGCTACCGAGAGATCCGACCCAAGGACGGTGAAGAGCTTTTTGATAGTCAGCAATGGTTTTTAGAGCATCCTTTATTCGAGTTCAACGAAGATAGCGATCAGACCAATCCCACCATCAGTGCTATTCCCTCCAGTTCCTAAAAAAACAGGAATGTTGGTCCACATCAGGACCCACTTTAAAGAAGCTATCTGAACATGATACAATAGTCCCATTGTAAGATTTACGATGGGACTATTACCATACTCGATTTAAGACCGTAGCTAACTGTGTCATTAAAATTAACACAGCAGTTACGAACGAAACGAAGCGGATACATAGATTTTAGTATGCTTGACATTATCAAAATGCTGGCCGAAGTTTTTCGTGCCCAGCAGAAACAACTTTATATGGTTGGAGGAACCGTACGTGATGTTCTGCTCCAAAGAGGGCCATCGAACGACGGCGACCTGGCAACGGACGCGCGGCCCGAAGAGATCAAGCGTCTGGTGGCCCCAACCCATCCAACTGCCGTTGTCCTGGTAGGAGAGCGGTTTGGAACCGTGCGTCTCCACTACGATGACAGCATCATTGAAATCACGACATTTCGCTCCGAACGCTACGATCCCGAGTCGCGTAAACCCGAGGTCTGTTTTGGGGATAGTCTGGAAGATGATTTAGCCCGCCGTGATTTCACTATTAATGCTCTGGCCCGTGATCCTCTAAATGGGCATATCATCGATCTATTTGATGGCCGGCAAGACCTGGAAGATCATATCTTGCGCGCAGTTGGCAATGAGCCAGACAAACGTTTCAACGAAGACCCGCTGCGTTTACTACGTGCTGTCCGTTTTGCCGCGCAGCTTGACTTTGAGATTGAGAGTGGGACGCGGGCCGCGATCGCCCGCCAGGCCAATACCCTGCAAAAGATCAGCCGGGAACGTATTCGCGACGAGATGAACAAACTTCTGCTCTCACCCCATCCTGCCAAGGGTCTGGATCTGCTGGTCGGACTAGGTCTGATGGAATGGATTATTCCCGAGGTGATAGAGTTGCGAGGTGTCAGTCAGAGAACGGCGACCGGTCGTACAAGCAAAGACGTCTATGCCCATGTTTTGCGTGTCGTTGAGCGCTCATCCGCCCGGCCGGTAGCGCGTTGGGGGGCACTGCTACACGATATCGCCAAGCCACGCACCAAGTCTGTCGAAGACAACAAGATCCATTTCTTCGGCCATGAAGATGTAGGAGCCTATATGGCCCGCGACATCCTCAAGCGCCTGCACTTTGATCGCGAGTTTATACAGAATGTATCGCAAGTGGTCAAATTACATATGCGGGCCAATGCCTACACCTCAGATTGGACAGATGGAGCGGTACGCAGACTAATGTTGGACAGTGGGGATATTCTGCCTGATCTACTGGATCTCTCCCGGGCGGATATCACCAGTTACCGCATAGACAAGGTTAATCGGGCTGCTGCGCGCGTTCAGGAGCTTTCTGAGCGCTGCCAGGTTTTGCAAGAAGAGGCCGAACGCGTGCCTCTGCGCAGTCCCCTGGATGGGAATGAGCTAATGGAGCTATTTGAGCGTGGGCCGGGACCCTGGTTACGCCCCATAAAGGATCACCTGTTGGGCCTGGTCATCGACGGGGTATTGGCGGCCGACGATAAAGAAGAGGCAACCAGAATTGCCAGACAAATTATGCATGAACAACAGTAAAGCGAAAGTAGATATAATGGTATGCGTATAGAAAAGGATTTCGTAACTGACTCCGCGTGGTGGACGCCCACGGATTTTCCGGTACGAGAAATGCAACGCCTGGCCTTTTTAATTGATGGCCGCATGACCATGTTAGAGATGTGCCATCGTTTCCTCAGCGCGACAAAGACGATCTATATCGCGAGTTGGGGTCTCACCCCCGACTTGCCACTGGTTCGGGGTAAGCATCATCGTGCGGGAGAGGACGGATCGGCTGAGCAAGAGACACTCCTGCGTTGGTTACGTGGAAAAAGGCTTTCCGAGGCCGATATCCAATTCTGGCAGAAATGTGAAACGTTAAGTGTGGTAAACGTTTTAGGTTATGCCGTCTCCAAGGGTGTCGAGGTACGAGTACTCCTCTGGGATGCACTGACCATTCCTTTTCAAGCGGGTCCCAAACAGGTCCAGGAAGCATTAGAAGCGGTCGGCGTACAGTGCCTGCTCGATGATAGTCACCTGACTATCGAGCATCCAATCGCCTCCCTGCACCAGAAAGCCATTACCGTTGATGGCCGTATCGCCTTTGTAGGAGGCATCGACCTGATGAGCGAACAGGACGGTGAACACGATCGCTGGGACACCAAAGGGCATGTCTATGATAATCTACTACGGCTACGCAAAAACGGCAAGCTGGCTTATGGCTGGCATGACATGCACCTCACCTTTGAAGGACCGGCGGTAGCTGATGTCGAAGCCAACTTCTGCCAGCGCTGGAACGCAGTTCTCTTACGGCGCAATCCAGACTCTCAAGATGCGATCCAGCCGTCCGCCCCTGAAACGCTTCAGGCACCAGAGAAGCTTGAAAAAATTCAGATGCAGGTTGTGCGCACCATCCCTCGTAACACCTATTCATTCGCGCTTGAAGACGGTATTGGAACGATTCTAGATATCTATCAACGTGCCTTTGCGCAGGCTCAACATTCTATTTATCTTGAAAACCAATATTTCTGGCGCCGCACTTATTTAGGACTGGAGACGCCACTTCTCAGCCTGCCAACGGAGGTTATGGAACAGCTATTTACCTCGCTGGCGGAAGCCCTCAACCGTGGCGTCATTGTTACTTTACTCCTACCGGATAATCCCAATGTGGGTCGTGATTTCACCGATGACGGCCTTAAATTTTTATGGGAACTTGCACCGGAGGCAGTAACATCTGGTAAACTGCAGGTATACACGCTGGCTTCATCGGTACAAAAAGAGGCCGCGATCTATTATCGTCCAATATATATTCATGCCAAGGTTGCAATTGTAGATGATCAATGGGTTACAATAGGATCAGCTAATCTTAATAATCGGGGTATGAGAGACGACGCAGAACTCAATGTAGCTCTGCTTCATCCAACGATGGCACGTGGATTACGTATTCTTTTAATGGCTGAGCACCTGGGCCTGGCGGATGAAGACACGCTCTTCCGTGTCGTAGAAACTATGGGACGGACCGATCCTACCGCGCATTTGCGGGATATGGATGCCAGCTTACAAAAAGAGTGGCAGCGCTTACAGCAACTCCTGGGAGATCCGCAGGATGCCCTGGCCCTACTGGCCAGACAAGCGCAAACAAATATAGAGGCTGTGAAAGCGCGTCAATTGCTCTCAGGCCACATTGTACCCTATATACGCCGCGATTTAGCGGAGGCATATGGAATTGAGGTAGATGCCGCCAACGGATGGTTAGACCATCTGAATGATAAGGACATCCCTTTTGAAATAGACAGCTCTGATGACGCGCCTGAAGAGCAAGCCGCAGAGGTCTCGGCACCCTAAAGCAGAACCAGGAACACCGGCAAATTCAGCCAAAGAGAAGAAAGAGGTTTTTCATATGGCAAATAACAATACATCGGGAGGCAAGCAGGGGTCGGGAAAGTCTGATGCGGCTGGGGTACAGAAAACAGCGGCACAACTCGCGGGAGGGACGACTCCTTCGGCCGCGCAGCCACCTGCAACGCCCCGTAAAGGGCACCAGCATCGTGGCAGCAAAGGTTCCAGACCTGCTGTAGGTGGTACAGCCGTACCTGGGGCCCGGTCTACCCAGACCCGACAAATCTCGGAATCCAGCAACCCGCAGCAGCAACAATACGAAAGCTATAACAGAGACATGCGTCGCCGTATGGAACGCATGGGCTATGAAAATGAAGAAAATCGTGGCCAGACCGCCCAGGATAGCCGCAAAAAACGTATTGAGCGTTTGAAGCAGCGCCGTCAGCAGCAGCTTGCGCACGTTAAAAGAACCTTACCAGGCGGTAAGATCGACACCAGTCCACGCCGTGTCTACTGGATGATCGCGGGCGTCGCCATTCTGGTCATCGCCATTATCGTCATCTTCGCTATCTGGCGTGCCACTGGCCACTAATAAATCCAGCAAAGAGAAGCAGCCGGGGCTGAGTGCCCAGCCCCGGCTTTATCCCTTCTATTCCCACCGAACTCTCATCGTCCTCGCGTCCCTGGCGTACGAGCTTTCGCGCCAAAGGCACGCAAACTCAGGCGTGAAGATCGCGGAGATTATGAGAACTCAGAATGTGTCTTACTCCCATCAGCATGGGAACGGTGGAGCAAGCCTGGTCAACATGCCGACGCTCGCTGAGAGCGCGATGAAGGCCTCGGAGCTTTCTGGCAAGCCCTCGTGATCGCGACACAGACGGCGCCAGCGCGTGATCCAGGCGAAGCTGCGCTCGATGACCCAGCGCCGAGGGAGAGGATGAAAGCCTTTGGGAAACAACTGATCCCAATCGACGTTCTCTCCTTCGAGCACTAAGATGCCGCGTTTGGGTTCACGGAGCGCCTTGACCGTCTGCATGATCCAGCCCAGGTGTACCTTGAGCCAGGTAATGAAGTGGCCGCCATAGTGACTGTCTCCCCACACCAGCAGCATGCGGGGAAAGCGTGTTTTCAGTGACAAGAGCAAGGGCTGGCTTCCTTGCTGATCGGACCAATCGGCTCCGGTCACTTTGATGCCCATGAGATTGCCCAAGCTATCGACGAGGGCGTGACGTTTGCGCCCCCAGATTTTTTTTCCCCGCATCGTAGCCCTTGTTGGACCCGCGAACGGCACTGGTTTTGATGGATTGGCTATCAATCACCGCCGCAGACGGCTGAGGGTCATGCCCCTGTTGCGTGCGCATCTGCCCGCGCAAAGCATCGAGCACCTGAGTCCACACGCCTTGTTGTCGCCAGAGACGAAAATAATGGTACACCGTCTGCCAGGCGGGAAAGTCATGGGGCAACGACCGCCACGGGCAGCCGCTACGCAAGACGTAGAGGATGGCATCCACAATGGTGCGCCGTTCGTGAAGCGAAAAGGCGGCGTCCGGTTTGATCGCTGGGATCAAGGGTTCCAAGAGTTTCCATTGCTCATCAGTGAGATTGGAGGGATACGCTCGATACAGCCGTGTCTTAAACATGGCAACCTGCTCCTTTCCCGTCACTCTGCCGTACGTTGTGCTTCTTTCCTGTATCATCCCACAGGATCATCCATCCTCCAAACTCGTCCACACGAAACTTCTCTTTTTTCGTCTTTCTCCTCATTTGCTGTTTTGTCTATCCCATCAGTGAGGGTCCTTGCGTCCGATCACGATGGGAGTCAGACACATTCTCAGAATGTGTCTTACTCCCATCATCATGGGAAGCATGTCGCGCCTGTGCGGACGTGCGCTGGCGCGCCCGAGCTTTTTTTCTTATGTGGTGCAAAAAGTGCGCAAAGCGCACTTTTTGCACCACATAAGAAAACTTCTTGAGCGCCAAAGGCGCTCAAACGCAGGCGTGAAGAGCGCGGAGATCATGAGGATAAGACACATTCTGAGAATGTGTCTTACTCTCATCTTACCGGGGGCGCTCGAGCGCTCCCACACGGGCGTCCGCGTGCGCGGCCGCGCTGTTTTTCTATGTTGATGCAACAGGGGCGCATCCGCCCCTGTTGCATCAACATAGAAACGGCTTTCTGAGCACCGCAGGCGTGAAAAATCGTGCAGGCTGCAGGCGATGATCATGAGAGTCTGACACTCTGTCAGAAAGTGTCAGACTTCCGTCACTACCGAGCTGTTTGTATATGAGCTTTTGTGCTTGAGGATCTCATACAGAATGTCTCTTATAGGTGTAAAAAGTGCGTCTTGCGCACTTTTTACACCTATAAGAGACAGATGTGGGCGCGCCAGCGCCCGCCCGTAAAGGAGTGACATGCTCTCAGAGAAAAATCCAATATTCTTAAAGGATCAGTTTATGGAATAAACTACACATCTGACGTGTTATAATAAGTAAAAAATACCACAAAACAGAATGTGCAGGCGCTTCAACAGCAAGTAAATTGGAAGCAAAAAAAAACTTGTGCCTGCCTCCCTTGTTATGATACACTCTAAATGGCAAAATATTGCCTGAATTTGGCTTTTACTCCTGTGGTAGAGGCAGGAGTGGAGATAAATATAAAAAGTAATTTTATTGTAAATAGTTGCACTACGTTGTGGTTAGGAGGTTGTTTATACCTTGACAAAAGAAAAAGTTCGACTTGTCCCGCTCGGTGGCCTGGGAGAAGTTGGCAAAAATATGATGGTTGTAGAGTATGGTGAAGACATCATCATTGTGGATGTAGGGGTGATGTTCCCCGATGAGGAGATGTTTGGGGTTGACCTGGTAATCCCCGATACAAGCTATCTTACGGATAAAAAAGACCGTATTCGTGCTATTCTGATCACGCATGGTCACGAAGACCACGTAGGCGCCCTCCCATATGTTTTGCCGATGCTCGATTTCCCCCCATCTTTGCCACGCGTTTGACTCAAGGTTTGATTAATGTGAAGCTGAAAGAGCATCGTTTACTGGACAAAGTGTCCGTGACCGCTATTGCTCCTGGTGATCAAGTAGAGCTTGGTTCCTGTTTCGCAGAGTTTTTCCGAGTCAATCATAGCATACCAGATGCCATTGGCATTGTGCTTCACACGCCAATCGGCGCAGTCGTCCATACGGGCGATTATAAGTTTGATTACACTCCTGTTGATGGCAAACCAGCCGACCTGGGATTACTGGGAAAGATCGGTAATGATGGCGTGCTGGTCATGATGGGTGATAGTACACGTGTTGAGTCGCCTGGCTATACGCCGTCTGAGCGTGTCATCAACGACTCATTTGACAAGATTTTCGCGAATGCACCAGGGCGTATTCTAATTGCCACTTTTGCATCCTTGATCTCACGTGTTCAGCAGGTATTGGATACCGCGCAACGTTATGAACGCTTTGTGGCCTTTATGGGTCGCAGCATGCAGAACAATGTGCAGATGGCCATAGAACTGGGTTACCTCAACATGCCAAAGGGCATGTTGATCCGACCCGAGGATATCAACAAGTTTAATCCAGATCAGGTCGTGATTGTCTGTACCGGCAGCCAGGGCGAGCCAACCTCCGCGTTGACCCGTATTGCCAACCAGGATCACCGCCAGATTCGCATTCAGCCAGGGGATACCGTCATCTTATCCGCCACGCCGGTACCCGGCAATGAAAAAATGGTGCATCGTACCATCAATAGTCTGTTCCGACAGGGTGCCGAGGTATTTTACCAGGGCATCTCAAATGTGCATGTCTCGGGACACGGAGCGCAAGAAGAGCTGAAGTTAATGCTCAGTCTGTTGCGACCACGTTTCTTCGTACCTGTACATGGTGAATACCGTCAGTTGATCTTACATGCCAAACTGGCATTCTCACTCGGTATTCCGGAAGAGAACATCGTTGTGGCAGAAGATGGCGATATTATCGATGTCACCGAAGATTCGATCAAGCTGAAAGAACATGTTTCCTCTGGTAACGTGTTTGTTGATGGTCTCAGCGTCGGTGACGTTGGACAAATTGTTTTGCGTGACCGCAAAGTGCTATCCCAGGATGGCATCTTGATGGTTGTGCTCACTATTGATAAAGAGACAGGACAACCACTCGCAGGACCTGACATTGTCTCGCGTGGTTTTGTCTATATGCGTGATTCTGAAGAACTGCTTGAGAACTCTCGCCAACGTGTCCTGGATGCGTTTAATGGTTTTGAGAAGCATTCTCATAGTGGTTCTGATTGGTCCTTTGTCAAGGACAAGATTAAACATACGCTCAGTGAGTTCCTCTACGAACAGACTCGCCGTCGTCCAATGATCCTGCCCATGGTAATGGAAGTTTAGAGGGGAAAAATGGATGGCCATCCATTTTTCTTTATTCCAGGCTGTAAAAACCGAGCAAAAGGGGGTGCCCATGTTGGGCATCCTCTTTTTTTGTGTTGCTATGCTTTGCGTGCGTGCGCATGCGCGCCCGAGCTGTATTTATGTGGGGTTGCAGAAAATGTGCATTCACACATTTTCTGCAACCCCACATAAATACAGCTCGGGGAGCCCACATAAATATAGGTCATAGGTCCCAAATGGGACACCCCAATGAATGTCTCCCCTTCTCCATTCCCGCCACAGGCGGGAATGGAGAAGGGGAGACAAAGGTAATCCCTTGTATGTGATGAGTGGATGAAGCTTCTATAATGGGAAATTGCGGCTCGACATAATATTATCCATCGAATCAGGCCGCATTTCCGTATAGTAAAGAAGAAGGTCTGACGGCAAGCCGCGTTCGTCAGGCCAGTGAGTAATTATGTATATTTAATAGGTATATGTTGTAACAAGTCTGGCAAGCATGCTATTCACATGCTACCCATAGGCAAATAGGTTAAGTGCTTTGGAAATATCGAAGGAATTGTGCACCATAGATAGATTTTACATGGTTCTGTTACCGAACGTCCGAGCTATCCTCTATTGCTTCTGTGGAACATTTGGGCTATTATACACTTGTCTGACTCTTAGAAAAGGAGGGAACCAGCAACATGGCAGGCAGCGATCGCAAACCAGAGGCGAGGCGTAAAGGCGATAGGGTAGTGCCTAGTCTCGATCGTGGCTACTCGCGCGCTAGCCGAGCTGTTGGGGGACAAGGTTCAATAAGCTCGCAACGGGTCGAACAGCGCTCAAACTCATCGTCGCCAAAACAGGGTTCGCGCAGTAGTGGGAGTGGTGGAGCGTCCAGGCAAGCTTCGCGTAGCCGACAGGATGCTGGGGCCAGGGGGGGAAAGAACAGTAATTCGTCTTCCCGTTCACCGCGGTCTTCACGAACTCCTTCAGCACCCAGTGATGCCAAAGATACTCAATTCCTCCAGTGGATACTGGATAAATGGAATAGTTTGTCTCCAAATCAGCAGCAGCGCATTTCTAATTCATTATTACTTGTATTATCTCTATTGTTATTCGCATCTTTGACTATTCTCAGTGCGGCGCCGATTTGGGGCAACATTGGCAAGTTCTTTCTGGTCTTTCTAGGCTGGTCTGCATATGTGCTGGCTTTTGGTTTTGTCATGTTTGCAGTGACGCGCCTGTATGAAAGTCTGCGTAACGAGCAATTGATCCGAAACTCTATGGTCTTCGGTTTGATCGTGCTCTGTTTGCTGGTGCTCTTAGAGAGCCGCTTGATTATGGGTCCACTTACCGCCGGTGCGCTGGCCGATATACTGGCAATGCCGTTTCAGGGTTGGCCGCCAGCCGTAGGGCATGTGCTGGTGATTGGACTTATTTTAGTGGTGACGATTTTTACTTTTCGCATCACATTTGCCCATGTGCTGATGGTGTATCACTTTATTGAGCGCATTATTGGTGATGTGCCGCGCGATGCAGAAGAGGACGAGGAAGAGCCGGGAGTGGCCCCATCGCGTTTTCTAGGCCAGAGGCCGCAATTCAGCCGCTATAGCGCGGCTAGCAGGGCTGCGCTAGACGATTTTGAGGATATCGATGCGGGCGATGAGCAGCTGGAGCTGCCTTCGACACCCTCACGGCGACAGTTGCCGTCGCGTTCTGGTAAGCCTGCGGCAGCGGCAGCGCGTGTCGCCAGGCAGCCCGAGCCGCTGGTTGATGAAGAGATCTATTACGATGATGGCTTTAACAGCTATGATGACTATAGCGATAAGACGATTGCCATCGAGCCAGAGGAGTATGCATATGATGAAGAAGAGAGCTACTACTTTGACGATGAAGATCCGTTAAACGACATCAACCTGCATAAGCAGCAGATCAGTATGGTGCCGAGGGGCGTACATGATCCGCAGCCATTAGATATCACGGATCACACGGGGGCGACTCGTGGGGCACGTCAGCAGCCATTGTCATTTGATGACCCGACCGTGATAGATGATGATATCGTGCTAAAATCTTCACCGGGCAATGAACCATTGCTACTGGATTCTAATCCACGGGCAGCGGCCTCCAAGCCAGGGCGGCAGATTCGGCAGGCCACCCCTGATGTACCCAATTCTCCGGTCCAGGTGCAGCGCCAGGCAACCGCAGCCGTCTCGAAGAAAGTCGCGGACGCTGTGGCCAATGCCAATACGCCACATATTAAATCGAGCTGGCAGTTGCCAAAGCTGGATGTGTTGCAGGCCCCTGACAGCATCAAGCAACAGATCTTCTCTGAAGATACAGCCGCGCTGGCGAAGCTGATTCAGGATACGCTGCGTAGTTTTCGTGTTGAAGCCGAGGTACGCGAAGAAGATATCAGTATCGGACCAACCATTATCCGTTTTGGTATCCGTCCGACCGGTCGGCCACAAATGGTGGTAGACGAAAAGAGCGGCAAGATGGTACCGGTGCGCGATGCTTCGGGACAGATCGTATACGAGACGCGAACGCGCGTCAGCCGTATTATGGCGCTGCAGAATGATCTGGCCCTGGTAATGGAAGCCAAAACCATTCGTATGGAGGCGCCTGTACCTGGCCGTCCTTATGTTGGAGTTGAGATTCCTAACAAGAATAGCCGACTGGTTATGTTGCGTGAGGTACTGGAGAGCAAAGAGTTCCAGGCCGCTAAAGTTAAATCCAAGCTCTCAATCGGACTGGGAAAAGACGTTGCTGGCCTGGTAAGGGTTGGTGACCTGGCCAAGATGCCCCACCTGCTGATCGCTGGTGCCACCGGAGCTGGTAAGAGCGTCATGATCAACGCCATCATTGCCAGTATCCTGATGCAGTCCACTCCCGATGATGTGCGACTCTTGATGGTAGATCCCAAGATGGTGGAATTGAACATGTACAATGGGATTCCCCACTTGCTATCACCGGTCGTCGTAGAAGTTGAGAAAGTCGTCTCGCTACTCAAGAACGCGATAGCTGAGATGGAGCGTCGCTACCGGCTCTTCTCGCAGCTTGGCGTACGTAATCTGGAGGGCTATCGCAAATTGCGCTCCCAGAAACTGACGCAAGGCGATACCACTTTGAACAACCTGCCAGCTATCGTGATCATTATTGACGAACTGGCCGACTTGATGATGGCCGCGCCAGAAGAGGTCGAGGGTATGATCTGCCGCCTGGCCCAGCTGGCGCGCGCCACCGGTATTCACCTGGTGGTTGCCACCCAGCGCCCATCGGTCGACGTCATCACAGGTCTGATTAAAGCCAACATTCCAACGCGTATCTCATTCATGGTCAGCTCCGCTGTTGACTCCCGTACCATTATCGATATGGGCGGTGCTGAGAGGTTGCTGGGACGTGGTGATATGTTATACCTACCAGCGGATGCTGGACGTCCTGAGCGCATTCAGGGCGCTTTCCTGAGTGATGATGAGGCCCAACGTCTGGCCGAGTTCTGGCGCCAGCAAATCGTGCAGCATGCTCTGGCTCTCGGTGCTGATCCTCGGGCAGTGCAGGAACAACCCCGGTCGAGCCCGGCTGGGAGCTGCGCGTCGAGCACGGCGATGAATTTGAACTAGAGGATGAATTGCTGGATCGGGCCGAAGAAGTGGTGCGTGAGCAGGGTCGGGCCTCCATCTCATTGCTCCAGCGGCGCCTCAAAGTAGGTTATTCACGCGCTGCTCGCTTGATTGATTTACTGGAACAGCGTGGCATCATCGGCCAATCGGTGGATGGTGGGCGAGCCCGCGAAGTCTACGACAACAGCCACCGTGGCGGTGATGGACATAGTCTGGCTGATGAGGCCGACGATATTATGGCGGAAGAAAAGGCGAGGAATGACTTCTTGCGCAGTCAGGCCTCGTCGCGTTTTCAACATAATCCATCCTCAAGAGCCGCTATTGATGATGAAGAGATAGACTGATTAACACAAATAAGAAGCGGCCCTCCCAGAAAATTTGGGAGGGCCGCTTCTTATTTGTGTTAATCAGGTGCAGCTGTGACAGCTGTTCCCAATACAGGAGTTGTACTGAAGAGAGTGTCGGGGCTGCCTCATAGTCAGTTGAACGTATGAAGCGCGTTTATGTACGGGTCTCGTCGTCCAATTCTTTCAATATTTTTTTATCCTGTTTGCTGCTCAGGTCAAGTTTGGCAAACAGGTCTGGTCGGCGTTCACGGGTACGGCGGATCGCTTCTTTGCGCCGCCAGCGTTCGATATTAGCATGGTGACCAGAGAGCAAGACATCTGGAATGCTCCAGCCGCGAAAGACTGGAGGGCGTGTGTACTGAGGATATTCTAACAGGTTATTGCTGTGGGACTCTTCAGTGGTCGAGCCCTCCGCCAGCACACCAGGGGTCAGGCGGCTGACCGCATCCACCAGGATCATAGCAGCCAGCTCGCCACCGGTCAGCACGTAATCGCCGATCGAGATTTCATCAGTTACCAGGTGTTCGCAGACACGTTCGTCGATGCCCTCATAGTGTCCACAGAGGAGGGTGACGCGTGGTTCCAGGGCCAGTTCATGGGCGATTTGCTGGTTAAACAGGCGTCCCTGAGGTGTCAGATAAATGATTGGACCACCCTGGTGAACCGCCTCAATGGCATTAAAGAGCGGCTCCGGCTTCATAACCATGCCAGCCCCACCGCCATAGGGATAATCATCCACCACATGGTGTTTGTCCGTCGTAACATCGCGAATATTATGCAAAGCGATGCTCAAGAGATCGCGCTCCTGGGCACGCTTGAGAATGCTCTCAGTGAACGGCCCCTGAAACATAGCCGGGAACAGAGTGAAAATGTCAAAATGCATGTGTCTACTCACCTCTACATATATGTGTTACAATAACACCGTTGCCTCTTACTGGCAAGTCTATTCCATTGAATGCATGAAGCTTTTCGAACGTATACCTCGTTTTCGGAAAGTCCAGCTGAAATTTTCCACCGCGGAGTCTGTTATGTCTTGGTCCCAGCCGCAGCAGGTAGAGGATCCTCATGATCAAATGACGGTTTTGGTGGGTAGTGCGATACAATTGCTGCGTGGAGAATCCGGTGTATTTGTGGTCTCAAACGAAGCGTTTGATCCACAGAGTAGTACCGAATATACACTTTATCATCTCAATAAAGCTGCGGTGCCATTGCTGCTCGCGTATGTGCAGGAAAGCATGCAGCCGAACACATTGCATCCATTAGTTGTAGAGACGATGCCACCCGATCTGGCCACGCAATTAGGGCTAGCTGAAGACGTAGTAGAGGGGCAAGGGGTTGAATGTTGTTCACTGGCCCTGTATGATGAAGCGGGACCGCTTGGAACCCTGTATTTCTTGCGGCTGGCTACGCTGCGTTCATGTTTTGAGCGCAATAGCGACGAAGACAGAACTGAGCCATCAACGCTCCACCTTTTTGTGCTCCAGCTCGCGGCCAGCTTACGTTTTGCCCTGCACTCACAATCCCTGCTAAAAGAGCAGGGGCGCCTGGCGGCTATATTTCAATATAGCACCGAAGGCATTTTAACAGTCGACAACGCATTGCGTATCATCGATTTCAATCCGGCTATGGAGCGCCTGACCGGCTGGCGAGAAAACGAAGTGTTAGGTCAATTCTACATCAAGGTCCTGCGCCCCAAAGATCGGCAAGGCAACGACCTTGGATTACAGGATTCTGTGATCCTACAGGCTTTCGCGGGCCAGGAAGTTGTTAATCGTGAGATGATTATCAGTGCTCGTGATGGTCAGCGCTTTGCGGTAGCCGTCACCGCCTCGTGTGTTCGTTCCGCGCGCGGAGAACCCATGAACGGCATTTTAAATGTGCATGACCTGACGCGCGAGCACCAGCAAGAGGAGCAGCGCTCAACATTTATCTCTGTCATCTCGCATGAATTGCAGACGCCGATCGCGATTATCAAAGGCTATGCATCTACTTTAGCGCGTACGGATGCGCGTTTTGATAGCAGGACGATTCGTTCGCGCCTGATTGCGATTGAAGAAGAGGCCGACCGTCTTAACAAGCTGGTGGGAAACCTGCTCTATGCTTCGCGTATCCAGGCCAATGGATTGCAGATGGATATCATCACGCTCGACCTGGAAAACTTAATACGCAGCATGGTGCGTCGTCTGCAAGCCAGGACCTCCGGGGTGCAGATCTCGCTCTCGATTCCGCCACACCTGCCAGCCGTAATGGCCGACCGGGAGCGTATCGAGGAGGTTTTACAGAATCTACTGGATAACGCCGTGAAATATTCACCACGGCATCCAGAAATTACCATAACCTGCTATGTGACCGGCGAAGAAGTCATTGTCAGTGTCAGAGATGCAGGGATGGGTATTGCACTGCGAGAGCAAGAACAAATTTTTGATCGCTTCCACCGTGTTGGAGAGCCGCTCTCACAGTCAACGCCCGGAGCTGGCCTGGGCCTGTATATTTGTAAAGCGATTATCGAGGCCCATGGAGGACGCATCTGGGTTGAAAGCACACTGCGTCAAGGTTCAACATTTTCGTTTAGTTTACCGCGTGAGGAGAAAGCGCCGTTACCGATGGTGGTTTTTTGATGATGGAACAGGAAGTATTTGATCAGCGTGACATGACCATTCTAATCGTGGACGATGAACCTCGTATCCGCGATCTTGTGCGTATGAATCTGGAATTAGAGCACTATCGCGTGCTCGAAGCCAGCAACGGCATAGAAGCCCTCAACGAGTTACGTGACAACCTGCCCGACCTGGTGGTATTGGATGTGATGATGCCCGAGATGGATGGCTTTGAAACCCTCAGGGCCATTCGCGAAGTATCCACCGTCCCGGTCGTCATGCTGACCGTGCGGCAGAACGAACAAGATCGCATCCACGGCCTGGATCTTGGAGCTGACGACTATATCGCCAAACCTTTTAGTCCCCGTGAACTTCTTTCGCGTATCCGAGCCCTCTTACGCCGTTCACTGATGGCACCCCCATCGCGCAAAACCGAGATCGTAGTGGACGACGACCTGACCATAGACTTTGCCCGGCGCGAAGTAATTGTGCGAGGGCAAAAAGTTGTCCTGCGACCAACCGAATACCGGCTACTCTATCACCTGGTCAGCAATGCTGGCCGCCTGCTTACCCATGAAACCCTGCTATCGAAGGTCTGGGGCGAGAGTATCGAGACGAGTCACATTATCTACGTCTTTATATTACCTATCTACGTCAAAAGCTAGAGAAAGATCCCGCGCATCCACAATATATACTCACCGAACGTGGAGTCGGATATCGTTTTAAAGCCCTTGATGATGCACATAAATAAGAGCCAGCCCTGCAATCGGCAGTCGTGCGAGCGGGATGACTGATTGCTTTTTTATGACAGGAGAGCATTAATTCCAATGAATAAAAAAGAACGCGTAGATGCGGCCCTGCGTGGCGAAAAAGTGGATCGTGTGCCCGTCAGTGTATGGGGACATGATTATGAAAGAGAATGGGACGTTCAAGCATTTTCCGAGGCGGTGGCCGAAAATTTTAATCGCTACGACTGGGATTATGTCAAAGTGAATCCACGTGCCTCTTACCTGGTTGAGGGTTGGAAGGCCAGGTATCGCCCCTCGGGTCACAAATTTCAAGCTCCTACCTGCGAATACACACCTATTAAGAGTACCACAGACTGGAAGCGTATTCGCCCTCTGGAGCCCGATCAGGGGTCACTGGAAGAGCAGCTGCGTGTGTTGCAATTAGTAAACCATGAAGTTGGATATGATGCCTATTTCACCCAGACCATTTTTTGTCCTTTAGGTGTGGCCCGTTACCTGGCTGGTGACAAGAACGAGCCTATACTCTTAACCATTCGCGAAGATCGTCGTGCCCTGCATACAGCCTTACGCATTATCACCGAAACCCTGATCAATTACGCCATCGCCTGTCTGGAGCAAGGCGCGAGCGGCATTTTCTACGCGACCAATGGTTGGGCCAGTGCTGGACTGCTCACGCAAGACCAATACCGCGAATTTGGCGAACAATATGACCTTGAATTTTTAGATGCCATCAAGAGCCGCAGCAAATTTAATATCCTGCACAACTGTGGTTCCCACATCTACTTTGATCTCCTGGCCAGTTATCCGGTCCAGGCCATCAGCTGGGCACCTGGACTGGCGGGCAATCCCGATCTACGTGATGGTCGTCTGCGCTCAGGTAAAGCCGTTATGGGTGGCCTCAATGAGCACAGCACCCTTAAAAAGGGGACGCCGGGACAGATACAAGACGAGATTGGTGCAGTCCTTGAGCAAACGGGCGGACAGGGATTACTGTTGGCGCCAGGCTGTTCCATCGCTCCTGAAACCCCGACGAAGAACCTGGAAGCTATTCGTCGTGCGTTATCTTGACACTTGCTGATGCATTCGTTATACTTCCTCATAATTCTCAACTGTGAATTGGACGTGTGGCGTAGGTGTATTACAATGGTCAATCAGCGTGACTCACAATTGGCTTAACTATAGATAGTTGGTTACATAAGTGGTGTTACTGGTTGTTGCGAAGCGCAAGCAGAAAAATCCCCCATACTGGCTAATCCTTATAGAATTATGTAACGGTGGGGGCGAAAAATGTTGTATAGTAGTATCTAACGAATAGCAGAGAAGACCGTGCATCGCGCTGTAAAGCAGGGATGGAGGGGCGAAAGGGAAAGAGTAAAAGCGCTTAAGGTGCATGCATCCTCAACTTTCTGTGGAGTGACGCAAGCGCACTCGCGCCGCACTTTGGTGGTAATAGAGAGGGTACATCGCGAGCAATGGAGCGATATAGAACAATGCGGGCCTATTCAGCGGGTGGCGTTGTATTTCGCCTTGCTCCTCTGCTCTCTCCTGACAGAGACTTCACACAGAACCATAGCGATGCTAGCCGAAATGATGAAGGCGTTGATAAGATGGTATCTATGGAAGTAGTGCTGGTGGGGCGTAGCCACGCCGGTATCTGGACCTTACCTAAAGGGACGCCTCAGCCAGGCGAGACAATCGAGCAGGTCGCAGTACGCGAGGCACAGGAAGAAACAGGGGTGCAAGTACAATTGATTGCTTATATTGGCAGCATCTCGTATGCTTTTGTGCGTGAACAGGTGCGCTACCATAAGCAAGTGCGGCATTTCTTATTGGAAGCGGTCGGTGGTGATACCGCTTTACATGATCATGAATATGATCTTGTGCAGTGGTTCTCCTTATACGAGGCCAGCCGTCGCCTGACATATCAGAATGAAGTAAATATTTTATACCAGGCAGAAGAAATGCTACAGCGCTGGTTGCAATATCGGCAACAGGAAGGGCAAAAGTAGCACTATGCAAGAATACCAACCCCGCTTTAAGCTCGCGCGACGTATACTCTTCCCCTATACTGGCGAAGAGCCCTTGACTCGTGCACAGGAAGTGAGGGTCATTGTCTCATGGGCCACCATTTTTCCGGTTGCCCTCCTGGTTGGCACACTGCCGATCGTAGCTTTATTCAGCAGCAGCAATGCATCTTTGCAGAAAATAGCGTTCATCCTCCTCTTAGTGTTTGTTGGAGGTGTCGTTATTTTTGGCCTGATGGCCTGGTTTGTGGTCTTTATGATCAATCGCTCGGCCCGCTTATTGCAGCGACAAAAAGCACAAAAGTCTGCAAGGATTAGCAATTTTAGCGGAGGTAGGTATGGATCTTAGTGTTGAAGGTAAATCTGAGCGTATACCCCCTGGCTCGCATATCTGCCAGCTTTATAGTAAAGTGACAGAAATTCCAGGAGTGACGGCGCGCCTATTGCGCGTTGGGCTCTCATTAAAAGAGAAATGCCTCTTTGCTGCCTCGCCCGCCCAGGTGAAAGAGTTACGCGAAGAGCTACAGAAATTGCAAGTAGATGTGGATGAGTTAACTGCATCTGGTCAACTTGTCCTTTATGAAGAGCGGGAATCGTTTCTGGCCAATGGGAAGCGCTTCGACCCATATTTCTTGCTCTCCTCACATCAAACATTTATTGCTCAAGCTCTACGTGAGGGCTGGCAGGCTGTCCGCATTTCTATGGATATGACCTGGTTGGCTAAAGATATTGCTACTCCAGAACAAATTTTGAAATATGAGGCAGCTTCAGATGCTGTGTTTACTTTCCAGAATGCTCCTATTATTGCTTTGATGCACTATGATCATAGTAAATTATTGCCCAGCCTGGTTGTGGAGATGTTGAAGTTACATCCTATTTCTGTGGTGGGCAAATATATTAAGCGTAATCCCTATTACTTGAATTCAGAGCAATATATGCTAAAGATTCTGCGCATTAATAAGGATAAGGCGAATCAAAATAATCCATCTGTTTGAGGCAGGTGGATTATTTTCTGGGTTTTGCCGCCTGTGGCGGGAGCGGAGGAAGGAGATGAGCGGGGACTGGTATGCCCCCAGCATACCTGCCACCGCACCCCGGCAGGAGGGCCTCGGCGGCCCTCCTGCACCTCCCTCGGATGCAATTAGTTGTTGTCGAAGAAGCCACCCATGAAGTTGCTTTGGCCGCCGGCTTGAGGCGAACCTTCGGTGGTTGGTGGATGATAGGTCATTGATTGAATGCCTACACGGCCAGGTCCAATGAAGCGGTTGAGTGTGAATGATGCACCTGCCATCAGGCCTCCGATTGCTCCGAGGATGCCTCCGCCGCGCTGTGAACCAGCTACGGTTGTCATCTGCATTTGTACAGATGGATCTTTCCAGAGCCAGGCACCAGGTTCTACGTCGATCGCCTCACCAGGCGCGAGCATCTTTTCGAAGACATTGCCATAGCCGTGAAGCAAGACCATGCCTTCTCCGTTAACGGCAGTGAATTGATCAATAAAGAGGCCGGTGCGGCTAAAGAGAATATTGGCAGCCCCCTGCACAAAGGTAAAATTGTAATCGACATTGCTGGTCGCTACCAGGAATTGATGTTCGCGCACCTCTACTGTTTGTCCGTGTTGGAGACGTAGTGCCACTACCTGCCCCACAGAATCGCGTGAGAACGAGATATTGCCCGGTCCCTGAGCTTCGCTGATAAAGACCTGCAGACCCGCAAAGAAACGCCGTGCCGCGCCCTTGAGCGATTTAAAGCCAATTTGTACTCCTGGATGTTTCCAGAGTAGAATATGATGCTCAAAATAGACCGACAACTGATTGCCAAGCATGATATCAACGACCGGAACCAGCTCGCCATCGATGCTGATAGTCATATCAGCGAGGCGCAAAGGACCCTTAGGATTGTGTATTTCAGCTTTGGGGACCGAGTTACCAAACATGCTGTTGGTATACTCTTCAAACTGATTAGGTGGAGTAAATGCCCCCTGGGGTGGGTTCCCATAGGCTCCCGGTTGTGAGGGAGGGGGTGAATTATAAGGACCCGCTTGAGGGGCTCCTTGAGGCACTGGGCCTGCATTGACAGGCGCTCCACATGTCCCACAGAATTTCACGCCATCCGCAATTGGATTGTGGCAGCGAGGACAGGTCATTGAATCCTCCTTATAATAGACCAGCTCAGGTAAGGGAGAAATATCTGGCAGGAATAACTTACCACCTGGATATGCTCTCGGTTTGATAATAGCAGTGTTTGTACAAAGATACAAGAGTTTTACTGCTACCCTGTTAGACGGATTTTTTAAGGCAAAATAAAGAAAAAAAATCAGGAAAGGGCATTTGACTACTCTTTCCTGATTAGAATGTCTGGGATGGCGACGAAGTGCCTGGCTTAGAGAACGAAGCTATCGGCCAGGGGGCTACGTGCATTATTGTTATTATCGCGTTTATCGCCATTCAGGTTCACCTGAGGCTGACCATTGGTCTGGCGACCATTGCTGTTATAGGTTCCACTGCCACCGGTCGAGGGGGGCATAGCGGGTGGGTATTTTGCATACCCTGCAAGCTCTGGAGAGCTGCCTGAGATTGGCCTGACTGGCTGGAGGATCCAGACTCGGTTGCGAGCTGGATTGTCTTACCCTCAATTACCACAGCAATACCAATACCACGGCGAAGATCGGCGAGCTGTCTACGCAGCTCCCGGTTTTCAGCCTCTAATGCGTCCATTAATTTTTTCTGCTCGAGCAGCATCTGCGCGATGCCTTCAAAACCAGCGCTAGCAGCACGATCCATCATGGATTCCTCCTGCGTACTTTCCGTACCCATTAAATCTAGAACAAATTCTCCCATCACAGCGCCACGTCCTCCCAACTCTATTGTGCCTGGCCTAGCCTAGCAACGGCACAACTCGATCCCAAATTGCCGCCGCAACGCCGGTTTTGGGCATTACAGGCAAGTCTTCCATTGCACCATTTGCATGAAAGATAAGCACCTTATTGGTTTCGGTACCGAAACCACTATCTGAGCGCGAAACGTCGTTCGCGACCAGCATGTCCAGTTGTTTCTTCTGTAGCTTTGCCCGGGCATGCTCGATAAGGTGTTCAGTTTCGGCAGCGAAGCCAACGCGTATCAGGCGTCGCTTTAGCTGAGGTACAGGTATGCCATTGTGTGGTTCTCTGGCATGGTCCCCACCATCGAGTGAAGCAGCAAGTTCTGCCAGAATATCTGGGTTAGGTACCAGATGAACTGAGAACTCACCTTTTCCGTGTTGCCCCGTGACCTCATTACCTGTTTTCTTAATTTTCTGTGTTGCGGCGTGGGCTGGACGGAAATCCGCCACGGCAGCACTCATAATAAGAACATCTGCGTCTGTAATGAGGTTATACACAGCGTCACGCATCTGCATCGCCGTCTCAACCTGGTGCAATTCCACTCCATAGGGAGTGGGTAGTGCAACGGGTCCCGATACTAATATAACGTGTGCGCCGCGATCTCTAGCTTCCGTTGCGAGGTTATAGCCCATTTTTCCTGATGAGCGATTCCCTACGTATCGTACTGGATCGATTGGTTCCTGTGTCCCACCAGCTGTGACAATGACACGGCGACCTGAAAGATCTCCCTGTCGCCCCAAAACTTTTTGAATGGCCCCAAGTAAAGTGGCTGTCTCTGGAAAACGACCGATGCCGACCGCGCCGGAGGCGAGTCGGCCGACTTCTGGCTCTACAATAAAAGCACCTCGCTCGCGTAACGTAGCCAGGTTTGTTTGTGTAGCCGGGTGAGTGTACATATTTGTGTACATCGCCGGTGCCAGTAGTAGTGGCGCTTTAGTTGCCAGGGCTACGGCTGTCAGCATGCTATCTGTCAGGCCGTAAGCCAGTTTGGCAATTGTGTTAGCGGTCGCCGGCACAATTACCAGTAGTTCAGCCTCTTCAGCTAATTTTATATGTGTCTCTGCGGCTTCTCCCGAGGCCTCCCAGAGGTCGCTATACACGCGCCGATGGCTCATGGTTGCGAATGTGAGCGGGCGGACGAATTCTTCCGCGTGCTCAGTCATAATCACATCTACTATAGCGCCGGCCTGTTGCAATTTGCTGACCAGGTCAACCGCTTTGTATGATGCAATTCCTCCACAGATTCCTACGATAATACGCCTATTGAGTAACATGGCTAGCCTACTTGTTTCTTTTGTTTCACCATTTGTGCTGGAACATTGCTACAATAGCATATCGAAATGTTTGGCGGCAAGGTTGGTGCCAAGAAGTACCACTGTATATTATCTAATATACAGTTTGTGCAATAGGATTATAATATTTTTTCGGCCGCCTGCGGCGGCGAAAAAAAGAAAAGAGAAAGCGGGGACTGGTATGCCCCAGCATACCTGCCACCGCACCCCGGCAGAAGGGCCTTGGCGGCCCTCCTGCACCTCCCTTAGGCTCTTACGTCTTTTCTTTTTAGGAAGAAGGCGATGGCGAGGCCCTGGAGGATGATCATGGCGAGGAGGACGCCCCAGCTCAGGAGGAGATGGGCGATGGCCGCGCTATGATTGTTACCGTTGACGGTACTGAATAGGTTTGAGACATATGAGAAACTGTCTGTGTTGAGTTTGTCTCCGTGGAGACCTA
Organism: Dictyobacter kobayashii; assembly: GCF_003967555.1. Classification (GTDB taxonomy): domain Bacteria; phylum Chloroflexota; class Ktedonobacteria; order Ktedonobacterales; family Ktedonobacteraceae; genus Dictyobacter; species Dictyobacter kobayashii. The sequence goes on along the minus strand of NZ_BIFS01000001.1, from coordinate 2,389,171 downwards.
CGGTTGTTCCCATGGCTGCCATTGACCAGCGTGCACTGAAGAACGCGCCCGGAATCTGGAGAAACTTAGGGCTGTCCAATGAGAAGATGACGCCGGCAAAAATGACCTGGGGTATGAGCGGTAGTGGGACGATGCTCATGGCCCGGTCATTGTTTGGAACAATGGCGGATATGAGCAGGCCAGTCATGAGTCCTGCCAGCGAGGTCAAGGCCATGGAGATGTAGATCTCCAGGAATGGTGGTAGCAAGACACTATTCCGGTATGGCGCGCTGAGAGAGACCATGAAGACCAGGATCAAACTCTGGACCAGGCTAAAGATGCCCAGGACGGCTATTTTTGAGAAGAGGTAGGGTACTATTCCTAGATTGACCGAGCGTTCACGCCGGTAAATGGCTGCCTCTTTGACAATTTCGCGCGATCCATTGATACAGCCAAACATAATGGCCGCAAAGGCCATTATGAAGAGGATCTTCTGGGCGTCTGTGCCCGATCCTGGTAGGATCGAATTATTTAGAAATTGATCGACACTGAGATTTTGTTGTTGGGCCGCCTGCTTGCCCTGATCCGTTTTTAAGAAGTCGACGACAACCTGGCAATTATCAGTTCTATGCGAGTTGGGGTCCAGCATGTTGACGTGTCCCACACAGGTCGCTACCTTGTTACTATCAAAGGTGCCATGGCCGGTGAGGCCAAACAAGAGCAAGCCGATGATGGGTGCCTGTAGGACAAGAATGGCCAGATTGACGCGGTCATTCAGGATAAGCTCCATGTAGCGCATGCAGAGCAAGAAGAACTGCTTCCAGGGATTGCCGCGTTTGGGTGGTTTGATCGGGTCAGCGGGTGTACGCAGATTAGCGTTACCGGCAGGGCCTTGCTGAATATTTCCCACCACATAGCGGGTATAATCCGGCGATTGCTTAAATCTATTTTCGGCCTCGGCTGGTATAGATGGATTCTCATCCGTGGGTTCGAGGGCGCTATAGATCTCAGCGAAATCTGTCTTGCCAAAGTAAGCCTTGGCGTCATTGGGTGGACCAAAGTACGCCAGGCGGCCACCCTGACACAGGAAACAGATATAATCGCAGGCATTGATATTATTGGTGGCATGGGTAACCAGAACGATCGTATGACCCTTGTCAGCGAGTTTACGCAACAAGAGCATCATCTTGCGATCCAGGCCTGGATCAAGTCCCGAGGTAGGCTCATCCAGGAAGAAGACACTGGGGTTAGCCAGCAATTCGAGCGCAATTGAAACACGCTTACGCTGTCCACCAGAGAGCTTATTGACCAGCAAGCCACGGCGATGCTTCATCTCCACATCTTCCAGAACCTCATCGATACGCTCTTTGATCTGTTTTTCTGTGAAGTCCTGAGGGAGACGTAGTTTAGCCGCATAGTATAGGGCGCGCTCAACCGTTAATTCACGGTGGATAATATCATCCTGTGGCACATAGCCCAGTTGAGTACTAAAGGCAGCCAGGTTGCGGTAGTAATCCTGTCCATTATAGAACACAACACCTTGTTGGGCCGGGCGCAGACCATTCAGGGCATCCATCAAGGTAGACTTACCGGCACCGGAGCCGCCGACCAGGGCCACGAACTTACGTGGCGGAATGGCAAAGGAGATGTCGTTAAGCAGGACGACATGTTTATTGCCTTCTTTTTTCAAGTTCAACGCATCGATACGAATACCGTAGCTCTCATCTTGTTGGGTCAGTACCGTCCCGGTATAAGTAAGCTTAAATGGGCCAATCCGAATTACATCGCCCTGGTTGAGCACCTGGTTGGTAGTGCGCTGAGTGTTGACGTAGATATGATTCGTACTGTTCTGGTCAACAATCCGATAGCCACCACCAGTGACCTGTTCCAGGCGAGCATGATGGCTGGAGACCTGTGGGTGTTTCAGCACGACCATATTATCTGGTGCACGGCCGAACGTGATGACCGGGGCGCCCAACTGGATCGGCTGTAGCTCAGGAACCACATCCTGAGTCTGTCCGCTACCATCATTAAAGGTCAAGGAAACGAACGTACCATTGGCATCGCTAATACGGAAGACATCGCCACGTGTCAGGACGCGGCGAAATTGTTGCTGGCCCGTGATATTCTGGCCCTGGAAGGTCAGTCCGTTTAGTGTTTGCCCACGTTTAGGATTAGGATGGATAAGAACCCATTGATTGCCTTCACGCACGATCTGTGCGTGGAAGCTGGAAACAGTCGGGCGATTGATAACAATGGTATTGGATGGGTCACGTCCAATATCAAAGACCTGTCGATCAGAGGTCAGAGGATAGAGGTGTTTTTCTTGATCGGTATTAGTACTGACCTCAAGGGTAGGAATGCCAGTGTCTGGAGGTGTACCCGCAATGGTGCCACCCTCAAAAGGGCTACGCTGTGTTGAAGTAGGCATGTGATCATCAAACCCGTAGGCCGAAGCCTGCGCCACATAACCATTGTTGGCTGGATTCTGCACAGGCGACCCAAAGTTCGCTGGCTGTGGCTGTACAGGCGCTGCCTGGTTGTTAACCTGTGAAGGCCGATTGGGATTAGCTACATTGAAAGGGGCATTAGCTGGATTGGCATAAACTGGCGGCACCGCTGGCTGGGCCCCATTAGGCGTTAAGCCACGTTCAGTCGCGGGCGGTGTTGGGCGACCGGACTCTGCCACCAGGAATAGGAATGTTGTACCCTGTCCCAGGCCAATCGTATCGCGATCATTCAACGGAGACTGGTTAATCTCACGTTGATTCAACGCAATAGTATTCTGGGTTGCCGTCTTCTTAATCGACCAGACATTCCCATTCCACATAATCTGGGCATGGTGTCTGGAGACCGAAGGATCTGAAATAACGATATCGTTGCCAGGTTCACGGCCCAGATTAGTAATGGGCTTTGTAATATGAAAGGACTTGCCAGCCAGAGGGCCGGTCAAGAACTGAAGAGAACCAAGCACGGAAGGATTGTTCACCGCATCCATGAAAACATACCATGATAACATTTCCCGGCGTTAGCGAAGGAGATGTATCACAGCCCTCCTTTCTGCGTGAGCATGGGTGGTGTAGACAGGAAATCAGATAGCGCAGAATGAAAAAAGACAAAATCAGGCCATAAAAAATGAATTGAAAATTTCACCTTCAAAGCGGCATCTGTATCCTATTCACGTGACATTATACTTGTGCTGATTTCGTGTGACAAGTGAGAATATTATGGCGATACTTGCTTTGCCTTCTTAATATTAACGTTGCCAGTACTCACATCTAGGACAAGAGTTGCGAGTGGTGTGGGACCCGCAGATGCGTTGAGGGGTCCATGGTAACTAACCGGTCCACCATTATTGTTAATGGAAAGCGGAAAATCGCTATGGATAGCTCCGATGTTGGTATTAGCGTCCAGGGTGACATTGGTGTTAGCTGGCAAGGTAGCTGTGATCGTGCCAGTTTCATTGCGTAACATATAGCGAGCGCTGGTCTGTGCGTCGGCCGGCATAAACAAGAAGCCATCAAAGCTTACATTTCCCTGGCCTGTTTCGATTTGAGAACCATCGGCCAGGACCGCATGGGTCACATTGACATTGCCTGTCTCGCCATGTAATTTAAGCACTCCGCTCAGTCCAGATACTGTGATATCCCCTTTCGGTGCCTCAACATTCAATGTCAGCGATGGATGATCGGTCGTTTGAATAGCCGTTGTCGGTAGCGTGACCGTCAGATCGACCTGATTATCCACGGGTTTGGGCAAAGTCACATTTATGATCAGTGCGCTACTGGCACTGGTTGGGGTTGTGGGGCTGCTGGCGGTCGCTGTAGCTGGCGGTTGTTGGGTTGAGCAACTCAGCGCCTTACTGATGGTTGTAGGAGGTTGTACTTCCACTGTGACCTGTTTAAACAGATTAGCGGCATCCGTCTCGCTGCTAGCCTGGACCGTTTTGAGGGCGGTGACCGTAGTTTTAGTGGCCGTTGGATCAACCTGTAGATTCACATTCCCAATCTTGTCACAGACCTCGATACTGGTGAATGCCGTGGTTCCAGCATCCAGTGTAACGGTCTGTGTAAATGGTTTGGTCGAGGGAAGGCCGGGCAAACCAGTGAGATGTCCGCCGTTTTGGATCGAGCTCACGCCAAGAATTACCAGCAGAGCCAGGCCACCGACAGCTAACAAGACACCAATCATGCAGCCTAAGAGTAATATGGGCCAGACGCGTCGTTTGCGAGGAGGCTGAATTTGTCGCACCACGCGCCGTGGAGGTTGGTGTGGGGAGCGCTCTGCAGGCACAGCACGATATGGTCGTGAGCGAGGTGAATCTGGGTGAGTTCGGCCTGGTACACGGCGAACTCCAGGTTGAGGATCTTCATAATCCTCATAATCGTTTTCATGGATATAGCGATTCTCCACAAAGCGATCCTCATCTTGAGGATGCCAGCCATTGTGGGAACGATCATTTCTTCCGCGACCCATAGCTGCTACTTGCCTCGCTTTCCTGTACGTTTGGCTTTCTTCATTGTATCATATGGTCGATATTTTGTTATAGAACAAGCATATGAGCCAGGGCTTTTTCATGTTCCTCTTTGGCGCCTGCGGCGCCGGGTGTGGAGTGTGGTTGGTGGGCGGCTGCAGCCGCCCACCAACCACACTCCACACCGGAAAGAATGGATATCGTATCGCTTTCTCGTGATCTCTGGAAGAGCATGAAAAAGCCCTGCATATGAGCGGACAAACACAGGCATAGAAAAACGCTCGGTTACTTGAACCGAGCGTTTTTCTATGCCTGTGTTTGTTTTTTGTCTGGCAGGTTCTGCAGGGCTTAGCTGCTATGACTGGCGCGCGTCACAAAATCGTTTGGTGTCGGTTGAACATTTTCCACGAAGTACGCATTCACCGTGGCTCCGATCAGAGTAACCAATGAAATGACATAGAAGAACAGCATAAAGATCAGAGCAAAGGCGATCTGGCTTACCACGCCGCTAGTATAGGTGTGTATGTACAACGGGAACAGAATAAGTCCAAGTTGTAAAACAATGGCAGCGGTAACCGAGCCCAGAACACTGGCGCGCAAACGATTTTTCACCGTACCTTTGCGGTTCGGGATAAAGGTATAGATGATTTCGAACAGCAAGAATGAGACTATCAAACTGCTGACAACACCCGCAATCTTATTGAGCATACTGGAACTTGAGCTGATTGGAGTATTCTGAAGAATACTGACCAAATGTTCTGGAACCAGCGATGTCAGCACCAGCAACGGGGTCAAGACCATAAAGACTAAGACCATAATGATAGCTAGAATATTTTTCTGCTTTGCCGGGCGTTGCGGGACGCGATAGATAATATCAAAACACGCCTCTAACAAAGTAAACAGGCGTGAACCAAAGAAGATCGCCGCAATTACACTCACCAGAATCCAGATGCCCGAACCCTGTGAAAATTTCTGCAAGGCTGAACTGGTAATCTGTGCTGGCAGGATCTGTGGTGGCAGCATACCCTGTAATTGTTTGACAAACTGATCTCGCGCATGACCATTGAGGGAGCCGATAAGACTACCAACAATCGCCACCAGAAGCATTCCCAACGGTATCACTGATGTGACCAGGCCAAAGGTCAAGGCCTGCGTCAGATGGAGAGACCAATCATGATAAAACTTCTTCACAAAATTTCGGGCGTCTTTTGTACCCCCCTGAATTGTCTGACTGGCATCAGAGGCTACGTCGCGGGCTTTCTGTTTGGCTGCCTGACCAGATGCAGGTCGAATAGAGGCCATTATTAATCCTCCACTATGTACTATGCTTAATGTCCTTATTGAGGAGTAACATTGCACACTGGACATTTAATTGAAGCGCTATAAGCATTTCAAGTATATCGATGTGTTAGTTAACCTTTACTTAATAATAATTTCACGGATGAACTTGTTTAATCGTTTCAAACCAAGAAGAAGCAGCCTTTTCAATATTTTCGTCAGACGTTATAATATGGTGAATTACAAAAGCATGCCACCAATTACAAAGTAGGTTGCGTAGGAGCTATATATATATGGCCAATGTCGAGGAATCACGCTTTCAGGTTCGATTCTGGGGAGTACGTGGAAGTTATCCTACTCCTGGCCCCCAGACACTGCGGCATGGTGGAAACACATCCTGTGTAGAGATCCGGGCTGGCAAGCACATACTTATTTTTGATGCTGGTAGTGGGATCATTGGCCTGGGTTCAGCGCTCATGCAGCGCATTGGGAAGCAGGCTGCATGTGACGTGTCTTTATTTATTACCCACGGGCATGGTGATCACCTGGTTGGATTTCCTTTTTTCTCACCTCTCTTCGATCCCCGCACTAATCTTCACCTGTTTGGCCCACAACTTGCTGGCCATAATATAGAAGATCTGATCGTACCGTTAATGTCGCCACCTTATTTTCCTGTAGATGTACGCCAGCTCCCATCGCAGCGCACATTTCATACCATCGTAGATGATCAATGTATTAGCTGGCCGCAGGGCAAGCCTGATCCCAGTGTAGTCCCTACCGTCGAAGCGCTCCCATCCAGATCAGCAGACGTGCCCAGGGTATTGACCAGATTCACCACCAGCCATCCTTTAAATGGTGCTATTATTTATCGTGTAGAGTATAAAGGGCATAGTGTTGTATATGCGACCGATGTTGAGTGGAGTAATGGTATAGAGCCATCATTGCTAGAATTTATCGATGGTGCGGATCTATTAATCCATGACGCGCAATACACTACCCCTGATTACCAGAATGAGAAGCAAGGGTTTGGTCATAGTACAGTCTTTATGGCGACTGAAGTGGCTCGCATGGCCCGAGTCAAAGAGCTCATCCTATTTCACCATGAACCAACCTATGATGATGATCAATTGGATATGATGGAAGCGGATGCACGTGTGCATTTCGCGCATACACGCTCCGCCTGCGAAGGTATGGAAATTGATCTATTAGCTTGAAAGAACGAGTGAGTGAATGATAGACGTGATCTTATCGCTAATGGTAATTCTCTCCTTTTTAGGAGCGATTATTCTGCATGAGTGGGCGCATGCGCAAATGGCTTCCCTGTTAGGCGATCATTCGCCAGCTACATCAGAGCGCAGAACGCTGAGACTGGGCTCACACATTGATCCAGTTGGAACATTGATGTGCGTAATCCTCGCCTTTCAATCATTTTCTGGACTGGGCTGGGGCCGGCCGGTCAAACCAGATCCCTGGAAAATGAAGGTAGGTGCCAATACTGGTGTATTGCTGGTTGCCTGTGCGGGCCCCATTTTTAGTTTAATTGTTGGCCTGGCCGTTGGCGCGCTGACACGCGGGTTGATTCCAATAACGGGCACCAATATTGCACTCAATTTTGTCATGAAGTTCCTTTCAGTATTTGCTACCGTCAACGTAAGCCTGGCCATCTTTAATATTATTCCTCTCTATCCCCTGGATGGATATCAAATTGTTTATACACTCTTACCCAGTAAGCAGGCTGTACAATTCTCACGCTCAGCCACATATGGACCTTTCATTATTCTGATCTTGTTCTTCTTTCTGCCATTTCTCGCACAATTCTCGCCTGGCTTAAGCGATTTCTTTCTATTTCGTCTGGCCTTTTACATTCAGCTAGGGGCTCTAAATCTGACCTCACTGGCGGCTGGATATCCATTGGACGTGTTCTACTATTATGGGCACCTGATTTTTCATCCATAGCTCTGATCAAACTAGCATGTTATCTGTGAGGTACAAAGCTGATTACAACTATCAAATATCGCTTAGGGCAGGTACGCCAACAACTAGGTTTTGTGCCGCCACTGAGCACGGCAGATTACAACGAAGTAAAGAGTTGGCTACCGGCGCAGGCTTATGCATTATTTCGTACCATGACAGTCGCAGATCAGCAGCATAGTCTGCGTGTATGCCGTGGCTTGCAGGAACGAGGTTGCCGAGAGCCAGACATGCTGGCGGCCGCTTTGCTACACGATGTAGGAAAGGCCGAGGGACGTGTGCCTTTCTGGACACGTCCAACGATTGTGCTGGGAAAACGCCTTACCCCGGCTCTCTTACAAAGCAGCGTCTTGCCTCCTGAGCAGATCGAAGGCAGCCAGTGCGCGCGTTGGCGCCGGTCGCTCAGCTATGCCTGGTACCACGCGGAAGTGGGGGCACTGCTGGCGGCGGCAGCCGGACTCTCCGAGCGATCTGTACTCTATATACGTACCCATCACCAGCCCCACGGACCCGCAGCCGAACTACACCAGGTCGACGAGGTATCCTGATGTCAACAAAGCCCGTGGCTGCGCCGGAGGTGCTCACTCAAGAACAGCAGGCCCGCTATGTGGTCCATCTGCCAGTTTTTGAAGGGCCACTCGACCTCTTGTTGCACCTGATTGAAAAACGGCAAATGGAGATAACTACTATCTCACTTGTCGCCGTTACAGACCAATATCTAGAGCAGATTCACAGCTGGGAAGAGCAAAATGCCCTTCCCCTGGCTAATATGGCCGCCTTCATCTCGATTGCAGCTCGCCTGCTCTTTATTAAATCGCAGAGCCTCTTGCCCCAGGCGCCGCGTGAACAAAGTGCTAGCGAGAATGATAGCGCGGCCGACCTGGTAGATGAGCTGCAGCAGCACCTGGCCGAATATAAGCTGGTTAAAGATATCGCCCAGACATTACGGCAGCGCGAAGAAGATGGCTTACAGACCTATAGCCGTTCAAGTCTACTGGCAGGCATCGAAGCGCAGCTGGCCTGGACCCCACCGACCTTAACGGGTTTAGAAGCGCAGATGCTGACGCGTTCCTTCCAGCGTTTACTAGAGCTCAAGGACAGAGAGCCAGCAGAAGGAAAAGAATTATTGCCAGTGGCCCGCGTACGCGTCAGTGAACGCATCAACGAAATTCGTCACCGCCTGACAGAAGCCGCTATGGTCTCACTCTCAGACATCCTTGAGCACGAAACCTCACGCCTGGTCATCATCGTTACCTTTATCGCCGTCCTTGAGCTCTGGAAATGGGAACGCATCAACATCCAGCAGGATACCCTGATGGGGCCTATCTTTCTCACCCGTGGCTCTCTCTGGTCGGAAGCCTGGCTCGAAATGGTTGACGACTAACCCCTACCCTCCAATACTCTCCCAGCAGTAAGCCAGGAGCACCAGAAAGCAGCGCCTGGCAGGGCTATTTCATGTTCGTCTAGAGAATGCACATCTTTCAGGTGTGGAGTGTATTTGGTGGGCGGCGGCCGCCGCCCACCAAATACACTCCACACCCCAACCCGGCGCCGCAGGCGCCAAAGAGAAACATGAAATAGCCCTGCAGCGCCTGGCAGTAAACTTGACAGTAAGTGGCTCAAGTTTTATACTGTAATGGCAATAAAGCTTATACTTATCCTTATAGTCAGAATGAGAGAAAACATAGTAAGGAGCGACAAAAACGTAATGGAAGAGCAGCGCGATAAAACAGCCGAGCAGGCTAATACGATAGATCAACAAAACGCCAATGGTATGGAGCAGGGTGCCGAGCAGCGCATTGCTGAGTTAGAAGCACAATTAGCGCAGTCAAAAAAGGAAGCGGCAGAGAATTGGAATAAGTATCTGCGCGAGCGAGCCGATTGGGACAACTTCCGCAAGCGTCAGGAGCGCCTGGTATCCGACCGCGTTTTATATCAAAAGAAGGCTGTCTTTAATAAATTATTAGAAGTCATGGACAATGTTGAGCGCGCCTTAATGTATGAAGACACAATGGACAAAACACAACTACAGCACACGCTTCACATGCTCCAATGGCAGATGAACGAAGTATTACGAGGCGAAGGACTCACCACAGTGCCAACCGTGGGAGAAGCCTTCAATCCTTACTTGCATGAGGCAGTAGAAGCGGTCGAAGATAGTGACCAGCCTGATGGCATGATTCTAGAAGAGTTTCGAAAAGGCTATACACTTGGAGAAGAGACCCTGCGCCCCGCCCGTGTCAAAGTGAGTGTTGGTAGTGGCAAATAAGCATCAATAGCTAGCTGGAGGAGGTACTGATCGTGCCTCGTTTACAATATTCTGTAAGAGGGCTGGGATATGGATTATAAAGATTATTACAAAATATTGGGTGTGGCGCGAGGTGCGAGCGCGGACGACATTAAAAAAGCCTTCCGTAAACTAGCTCGTAAGTATCATCCTGACGTAAACCCTGGTGATAAAAAGGCCGAAGAGAAATTCAAAGAGATCAACGAAGCCTATGAGGTACTCTCGGACGCAGACAAGCGCAAGCGTTACGATACCTTAGGACCCAACTGGCAGGAACAATTTGGTCCCAACTTCTCAGGTGGTGGTCGCCGCACATATAGCTATGGTGGTGGACGCACTCCCTTTGATTTTGATCCCAGTGGTGCCAGTGGCTTTTCTGATTTCTTTGAGGCTCTCTTTGGCCGCGGAAATGGTGCTACGGGACGTGCCGCGGGTATGGGTGGTATGCGCGAAGATATACGTAAGCGCACCGGGGACAGTATAGAGCAGCCAGTTGAGGTGACATTTCAGGAAGCCTATATTGGTGGCTCACGCACCTTCAATATTCAATCTACCGAGGTTTGTCCTACCTGTCGTGGTACCGGAGAAGTCAATAATAAAGTTTGCTCAACCTGTTCAGGGCAAGGACAACTGCCAAAGAGTAAACGTATCCAGGTAAAAATTCCGGCGGGCGTCGATAATGGTTCCAAGATCCGGGTGGCCGGCGAAGGTCAGCCTGGTATTGGTGGGGGTCCGCGCGGAGATCTCTTCCTGGTCATCAGTGTTAAACCTGATGCCACCTTTGAGCGCAAGGGAGATGATCTGCATGTCGACGTGAATGTCGAATTAGTCAAGGCTATGCTGGGTGGCGAGGTCGCAGTACCTACCCCCGATGGTCGCAAACTCTTACTCACTATTCCATCTGAGACACAGAATGATCGGCAGTTTCGCTTGACGGGAAAAGGCATGCCACACCTACGTGGTGATGGCAGTGGTAACCTCTATGCCCATGTCAAGGTTGTGTTACCAATGCACCTGTCGCCAGAGGAGCGAGAACTGTTCGAGAAACTGGCTCGTAGTCGAGGAGTTGAAGCGCATCCATAGCGCAGCAAAGGAGAGTGAGAAGACATGCCTGAGAACAGTGATGGCGCCTGGTATATCATCAGCGTTGCTGCTCAACGGGCTGAAGTTCATGAGCAAACCCTGCGTCATTACGAACGTTTAGGACTGATCGCACCTGCGCGCAAAGGCAATAGTCCGCACAGCCCACGCCTATATTCAGATAATGATATCGAGCGCGTTATTCATATTCGCAGCCTGATGCGGGACCTGGGTGTCAATCTGGCCGGGGTCGAAGCGATTCTGCATATGAAGGATCGTATGGAGCGTATGCAGGAGGAACTGGAGCAAGAGATGATTTCTTTGCGTGAGCAGCATGCTTCGGAGACGCGGCGTTTAAAGGATATTATTGAGCGTCTGCAGCGTGGTTCGTTATCTTGATCGTTCCTTTGCGTGCGTGCGTGCGTGCGTGCGTGCGTGCGTGCGCTGACGCGCCCGAACTTTTTTTCTTCTGTGGTGCAAAATTTGCGCACAGCGCAAATTTTGCACCACAGAAGAAATGGTGAATGAGCTCTGCAGGTGCACCACAGAAGAAATGGTGAATGAGCTCTGCAGGTGCACCACAGAAGAAATGGTGAATGAGCTCTGCAGGTGCACCACAGAAGAAATGGTGAATGAGCTCCGCATACGCAGAGATTAAGAGGAGCGAGAACTCGCCTATGCTAGCGGGTTCTCGCTCCTCTTTTTTTTTATGGAAAAACGTTTGTATTATGAGTTAGCTGGTGGTGGGACAGCCGGGATCAGGCCACGGTCCATCTTAAGGGCCAGTACGCGGCTGGCTGCTTCATCGAGGCGCGTTTTAGAGAGCGTGCCATCCTTCAGCGCAGCCTTAATACCATCTACCATCCCCTGCATGCCAGCGGGATCTTGAGGACCAAGCAAGAGATCATTACCCGCTTTAAGGGCCATTACACCTGCCTGGGGTAGGGCGATATGCTGGCCATTCACCTGTACACCCAGCATCGTCAAAGCATCGGTAATGGCCACCCCATCATAACCCAGTTCATTGCGCAAAATCTTCGTCATAAATGTGGGCGAGAGTTCAGCGATATAAGTGGGATCGATTGAAGGTACCAGTTCGTCAGTTGACATAATAATACCTGGTTGTTCCATTTTATCATTGGAGTGGATGAAGTATTGGAAGGGAGCCAGGTCGGTCTTATACAATTCATCCTTAGAATGATTGATGGTCACAAAGACAGCATGTGGATCGGTTGTTTTCGGCGCACCGCCCAGACCTGGGAAATGCTTCATCGTCGCAATCACGCCGCCTGTTTGCATAGCTTTAGTATATGCGCCAGCATATTTAATCACATCCCCTGGTGTATCACCAAACGAACGCTGATCCCAACCGATGTAGCCATCATCCGGTGATACATCCACGTCGGGTGCGAAATTCGTATTGATACCCAGTGAGAGCAGATCATGGGCTACTTTTTGTCCCTGATCGGTTGCCACGGTTGTGCTGCCGCTATTATGAATATCATGGGCCGAGAGGCGAGGTGGATAGATGTTCGTCAAGCGATGTACATTCCAGCCTTCTTCATCGGCGGAGATCAGTAGCGGAAAATCCGCCCGCTGTTGCATATGGGCAGTATCCTGTTTCGTCTGGGCCAGAGTATTGATCTGGCGTTGATACATGATTACACCACCGGCATGTAGATTATGGATCATGGTATCTAGAGAAGCCGAATAAGCACTCTCTGGATATTCGACCATCATAACCTGCCCGATCTCTTGATCTAAACTCATACGTGATACGTAGAGATAAGCAAGTTGCCGATTGTTCATATGCTGGGTCAGGTGGCGCAGATGATCAATCTGTTGACTGCTCAATGGTGGAGTAACAAAGTTCCCAACCCTGGCGACAGCACCAGAATCTTTGGTCGGCATCGTTGTGGTGCGCGCCTGTAATAAACGCTGACCCAGAACGCTACCCGCAATCACCAGCAAGGCAACTAATATCAGGGCAGCAGCCAGGCGAGGCTTGATAGGACCTCTTCCACCCCTACGTTTATTGCTTCCAGGCCGCTGAGGCAGCGATGGGATGTCTGTATTAGCGGACAACCGTGGTGCTTCAGGCACTTGAGAAGCATCTGGCTGGAAAGAATAGAGACCTGCAGGGCGTGGGGAGCCCGAGGTTGACCGGGGCTGGTTTTTCTCAGCAGCCGGCGAATCCGCCCTGGCTGGAATTGGGCGTGTAGGAAGATGAAGAGGTTGTATCGGAGAGCGTGGTGGCGACGATGGCCAGGGGTGCGAAGCAGGAGCCGCTCCTCCAGGTGTTGGTACGAAATGTTCGGGATGAACATCCGCCTCTTGATCGATAGCAAGCTGCTTTTCACTCTCTTGCTGTGGATCCAAATGGTTTTTAGGTGGCATATCACCATTTGATGATTCGAATGGTGATGTATGATTTGGCATTCTTTACTCCATGCTTGAACTACTTACTACCTGGAATCCCCACATCATGCTGGGGCAAAGAAAAAGACGATAAACCGAACCTGTATGTGCCTTTTCTGTGCCGTGCCACAAGTGGCGACAGGCAGAGCAGGGACAATTTATCGTCTATATAATCCTTTTCAACCGTCCCTAGCGGCCGCCTGTTTTCTTTTTACGGGTGCGCGGCTTTGGTTGCTGCGCACGAGAACCTTGTGGTCTCTCTACTTGTTGTAACACATTAGCTGTAGAAATCGTTGCGGTGCTTTCTGGGTCAAGCTCTTCTGGCGATGGCTCATCTATGAAGGACGTGTCCGCTGGCAATGTGGTTGAGGCTGGCTCTTCCTGCATAATATCACTAGTACTATTTGGCTTATCAAGCTCATCCTCAACGGGATACTCATAGTCGGCAGGAATAGAATACTGATCATCAGCGGGATACTGATCCTCAACAGAATATTCATAATCAGAAGAGTGATAGAGATCCTCGGCCGGATATTCATCCTCAGCGGAAGTAGGATACTCATCGTCAGCAGCGGAGTGATAGTGATCCTCGGCAGCAGCAGAGGGTTCATCCTCAGTATCAAATTGTGTGACAGGCTCAGAACTTGATGTTGAAACGTCTTGCTCGGTGGTCGCAGGCTCTTCTGTTGAGTCTACTTGTGCTTGCTCTTCAAGTAAGGGAGTAACGACAGCCGCTTCATCCGTTGCTATTGGTTCTGCACTGGTATGTGTATCAACAGCGTCGGGTGTACTATTTGTTACCTCAGAGATAACAGGGGTCTCCGGGATAGCATTCTCTGGCTCAAACTCCGTGGGATCTGCCTCCGCGGGCTCATCAACTTCTACTTCGGATGTACTGATCGTGGGAGCAGCGGAAGGCTCGGACAGATCCGCCTTTGTTGCCAGCTCACTATTATCATCGTCAGACACCAGCTCACTATTATCATCGGACAGAGGAATTGAATCCCTTGAAAACAGCATTGTCGCATCCGAGTCCAGGTTTAGATCATTCTCTGTATGGGGTACCTGGGGTGGCTGTGCGAACAATTGAGTCTGATCCTCAAGCTCCTTATTCTCAGGCACATGTGAATCTGCGTGAACCGGCATCCGCTCAACCTGTTGCTGCTCTGCAGACTCAAGATTCTCCTGCATCTGCGACTGTGGCACGTAGGAACGGAAGTTACCGGTAAAGCGTTTGCCCATGGCGGGCAGAGCGGTAGCGGTATCATCATCATCGAACTCATCCGCAGATTGGGTAGGCCTGGGAGTTTTAGCCAGTTCTTTAGTATGTGGTCGTGCCGATGGAATGTCCTTCTGATCATCCAGGTTGCCAGAAGTACGCCTGGGCTGCTCACCTGGATCATCAAATTCTTCCATAAAATTGATCGTCGATTGACGACGAATGCGCGGAGCCGAGGCACGTACATTGGGAACCACAGACGCCGGCAAGAGTGAATAATCAAACACCACTTTAATGGCCCGACTTTCAGACTTCCTGGTGGCGGTCAACAAAGCATTTTGATAATTATCCAGCGCAAAATTGTGAGTAATCAATTGCTCTGGCGTGATACGGCGCTGATTGATGAAGTCTGAGACCACGCGGAAGGTAGATGTTTGATCATTGCCCCCAGGGGCCAGTATTCAGCGCCATGGCTATTGCTTCCCAAGAGAGAGATCTCCTGATGCCATAGTGGCGTCAGATCAATATTCATCGGCTCCAGGCTCAGGCCGACCAGAACAATGGTACCGCGTGAGCGAATCCAACGCAGGGCATGGTGCAGGGTAGTATGCTGGAATAGACCGCTCTTCTGGCCGACGGTATCATAGATAACATCGTAGCCTCCCTGCAAGGTCTGGTTGCCGAAGATACCATTGTAAAGTTTCGCATTGGTGGCCTTTTGCACGCCCACATAGGCATCGCGTGGATAAATGATATGGGCGGCCCCTTGCCGCGTCGCCTGCTCCACCTGGAACGGATAGCGTGCCAGGACACTAATTTCGCATTGCGGCGCCAGGGAACGCACAATCTGCTGTGTTAGCAAGCCAACGGTCCCGGCCCCAATGATCAATACACGTTCACCAGGGCGGGGGACATGGCGCAGTACCGCATGCATAGCAACCGCGGCCGGCTCCAGCATAACGGCCTGTTCATCTGTCAGGCCGGAAGGTACACGGAACAACTGCTGCTCATGCAGCAGCATCTCCTCGCTCCAACCGCCGCCCAGCGGCTGGGGTGCCAGAAAAGAGCCATGGTCACAAAGATTATAATTGCCTGTTGAGCAAGCGTGGCATACAGGCTGAACGCCTGCCGTAATACAATTGGGACGCCACTGTAGCGCAACACGATCACCCACCTGTATACGCTGTACATCATTGCCAATTTCAATTACCTCGCCGACCACCTCATGGCCAGGATAGAACTGTTTCTGAGTTGGCCTGGCCGCCGAAGCTACGCGCTGATCGCCGCCGCCATGATAAAGCAGATGTAAATCGCTACCACAGATACCGGAAAGGCGATTGCGTACTCGCACCCAGCTGCTCTCGGGCAGCGATTGGCGTGGTAAATTCTGGACTTGTAATGGTGAGTAAGAAGAAAAATAGATATTATGATAAAAACGACCAAGTATCTGCGTCAGCAGAACCTTCTTCTGGTCAAGATCCATCGTAGAGGTCCACATAGCGATATCTTACCTTCATCCGGGTGGCTATAAGTGTTGTCCTACAACCATAGTACCCTTTTTTTACTTAAGGCAGTGTATCACGGTAAACCAGCGATGGTCAATGTGTGTAGGAAAAATGCGTACTTGAGCTTGGAGAGTACATTTACTACTGCTTTAATCTGAGCACGGTAAAAGCACTTTGAATTCAGTATTGCCAGGCTCGCTACAAGCTGTAATCGCGCCATTATGTGCTCGCACAATAGCAGAAGCGATTGTCAGGCCAAGACCGGTGCCGATTACCGGAGTGGCGCCTGTATTGGCATTTGCAGATGAACGATGGCGGCCACGATAAAAAGCCTCAAAGATATGTTCCAGATCCTCGCTAGCAATTCCGTCGCCATTATCAATCACACTGATGGTCACCTGGCCCTGCTGTTTATCCAATCTCAGCGTAATCTCGCCCTGTGGAGCAGGACGGCCATACTTCAAAGCATTATCCAGCAAGATAAATAGCAACTGCTTCATGCGCTCCCGATCAGCCTGCACACCCAGTTTATCATTATAGACCAGTTGCAAACGGATCTTGCGCTCATCATTAGCGCGCGACTTCGTCTGCTCAATGCTTTGGAGTGCCATATCAATCATATCGACGTACTGCAGCTTCATAGGATGAGTGTCATCCAGGCGAGCCAGCGTCAACAAATCATTGATCAATAGAGTCATACGCTCCGACTCATTTTTCATCCGCTTAAGGATGCGCTGTGAGGTCTCGGGATCATCCTTGGCGCCACGCATCAGCAGCTCGGTAAAGCCTCGGAGAGAGGTCAAAGGAGTACGTAACTGGTGGGAGGCATCCGAAAAAAACTGATGGAAACGATTCTGAGATGCACGTTGCAGCTCCTCAGCAGTTTCCAGGCGTGTCACCATCATACTCAAGCTCCCTGCCAGACGATCAATTTCATCCTGTGGAGGGAGACGTAAAGGCAAACGTTCACGTTGAGCCAGATCGCCCATCGCAATTGCCTGTGCGGCATCGGTCACCTGTCCCAGAGGTCGTAACAGCAGCGAAGTCAGAGCATAGGCCACCGCTGTACCACACACCACCAGGATAAGCATTACCATCATCTCATAGGCTGTCGACACCTGTCGACCCAGCAAAAGGCCAGCGAATGCCACCATCAAAATCAGCAACAGAGCAAACACGAATGTCAGCTGGATACGCAAGCTAAAGAATGGACGCAGCCATGAAGGAGCCTCATTGCGCTGGTTGTCACCCCCAAGACTTGAACGAGATCCATTAAGAGGTTGTGTTACATCATTTTCCACGGATGGACCCATCAGATAGAGATTTCCAGAAGGAGCCATATGACGAGTTTTAATCCGGTAAAACCGAGTGGTCAACCATCCTTGTAATCCTGTGGCTTTTTGCTCTGACATGATAGTGATACTCCGTATAACAAATAGACGAGTGATGGTAAAAAACATATTAGCACTTCAGGACGTAGCCCACGCCCCGAACGGTCACAATCATGCGTGGTGAACTGGGTGTATCTTCAATTTTCTCACGCAGATAACGCACATAGACCTCAATAATATTGGTCTCTCCCAGGAAATCATAGCCCCAGACACGATTAAGGATAGTCTGTCGATCTAGTACCTGGCGTGGATGGCTCATAAACAACTGCAAAAGATTATATTCGGTGGCGGTCAATTCAATCATCTGGCCACCGCGCGTCACCTCACGCGTCGACGTATTCATAATCAGGTCGCCACACTGCAGCGTCTGGTCTGTATCGGCCCCACTGGTATCGCTTAAAGAAGATTTTGAGCGATTCTGTCGACGCAAAATAGCCTTGATGCGCTCCAGTAACTCATAAAAATCAAAGGGCTTGGTCAAATAATCATCGGCGCCTGTTTGCAGGCCTAAAATACGATCGCCCACCTCATCCTTTGCTGTCAGCATCAAAACAGGCACATCTCGTGTTGTTGGATTGCTACGCAGACGTCGACAGACCTCGATCCCATCGATACCGGGCATCATTACATCCAGAATAACCAGATCTGGATCAATCCTTTGTGCCAGTGCGATGCCCTGTTCGCCGTCTGAGGCCACCTCAACGTGGAAGCCCTCATAGCGTAAGCCTAAGCGAATGAGTTCTATAATGTTATCCTCATCATCAACGACAAGAACCTTTAATTGTGGCTGATGCTCCTGGTTTGTCTGCCAGTTACTGCCTTGCTGCATAGTTTTTGTCTCCTGGTAATCCAACAACTAACACAAGCGGGCATCAGTAGGGAAGAGTTGTGCCTGTGTTTCTATGGTTCATTATAGATATGTCTGTGTATACCTGCAAGCCTTATGCTTCTGTTTACTGCTATTCTCAGCATAATTTAATCAATTTGGAGCTGTGCTTATCTCATGTTAAGCCGTATCATCCGGATAAGCCAACTTGAACAAGGATAAAAAAGTAAGTTGTACAGAAAGTTTACCAATTTAGTCAAGTTTAGCCTCGGATAGCGTTGAAAACCATTGACATGCATTCTCTACTGATATATCCTAAACACTAGATAAAAAGGTATCTAAATTCAGTCACTTTGCCCAAAGGAAAGGCCCCTACAATGAAGTTAACTATGAAGGGAGACTATGGCCTGAGAGCGATGCTCGATATGGCTGCGTATTACGGGCAAGGGCCGATTGAAAGCGCAGATATTGCGACCAGACAACACATTCCAGAGCAATATCTCGATCAAATCCTCATGGTGTTACGTAAAGAAGGGTTGGTGAAGAGTGTCCGTGGTCCAAAAGGCGGACATATGCTCGCGAAATCACCGAGTCAGATTACGATGGCACAGGTGATGCAGGCCCTTGAGGGATATGTTCCACCCATGGAATGTTTGCCCAACCCAGATTTTTGCAAGCTTTCTCCTGGTTGTGCCTTGCGAGATGTCTGGCAACAGATAGACGCCCTGACCCAACAAATACTTACTTCGACCACTATCGAGGAATTGGCTCAAAAGCATCGTACCGGTAGTACTGAAGAGACTATGTACTATATTTAATTCAGGTTCGCGATCCTAAGAAATTCTAACAGCGCATAACTGCGTGCTACTTATAATAATTCTTATAATATGCGCGCACGGGTCAACATCGGGAACACGATTGAAGCAAAAAGAGCCTGCGTAAGGCTTTTGTGCTTCTTCAGGGTGGGTAGAAGTGAGGGGTGGCATAAATGTGTATGTGGTGAATATGCAAAGGGGGATGGTAGCACGTGGCTGAAGCATTGGATGAGCGGAAACTGATCGCTATCGTTGAAGACGATCCACGATTGACAGAAATGTTCTGCGATGTGCTGAAGTTTTTTGGTCAGTGGCGAGTGCATATTTTTTCAGATGGACAGATAGCAAAAGATCAATTACCCCATGTTGGAGCAGACCTGGTACTGCTAGACGTGGGATTGCCCAGCTTAGATGGCGGCTCTCTCTATAAATATTTACGTGGTCATAGCAATACAAAGAACACACCAATCATTGTGATGACGGGCAGCCGCGACTGGGAATTGCATCGCATGGGATTACAGGCTGGCATTCTCCTCCGCAAACCATTTAACATGCAAGAATTGGTCAGCATTATCCGTGCATTACTACCGGAGGAGTAATTCTGCAGAAAGAAGGCTAGCAAATAGTTATGGTCCATTGGGCGAAAAATGCGACTGAGTTAGTTGGTCGTACTCCTCTGGTTGAATTACGACGTTTTGCTTCTGAAGAAGAAACTCCTGATGGGCAGCCTGGTGTACTGGCAAAGGTTTTAGCCAAACTGGAAATGTTTAGTCCGGGAGGAAGTTCTAAGGACCGGGTTGCCCTACAAATGATTTGCGAGGCCGAGATCCAGGGCTTATTGAGGCCTGGAAGCACCATTCTTGAGCCAACCAGTGGCAATATGGGTATCTCACTGGCGGCGATGGCGGCTGCGCGTGGTTATCATTGTATCCTCACTATGCCCGATACCGTCAGTCTGGAGCGCCGGCTCCTCTTGCAGCGTTTTGGGGCAGAGATTATTTTAACGCCTGCCGCCCAGGGTATGCGAGGCGCGATCAATAAAATTATTGAACTGCGTACCACCCTACCCAATAGCTGGTATCCCCAACAATTTTACAATCAGGCCAATCCGCGTGCTCATCGTGAAGGCACCGCAGTTGAAATCTGGGAACAGACAGCTGGTACAGTTGATATGGTCGTTATTGGAGTTGGTACCGGAGGCACCCTGACAGGGATAGCAGAAGGACTCCGTGCACGCAAACCCGAACTGGAAGTCATCGCCGTCGAACCGGCCACCTGCGCGGTCCTTTCTGGTGGTCGTCCGGGTCCTCATCGCATTGAAGGACTGGGTTCAGGTTTTATTCCAGACACCCTGCGTGTCGACCTGATCGACCGCGTGATCCCGGTTACCGATCATGATGCTGTTGACACCGCCATCCAGGTGATGAAAGACGAAGGCCTATCAATAGGCATTAGTAGTGGAGCGGTAGCCTGGGCATCCTTGCAAGAAGCCAGAAAAGAGCAAAACCGCGGCAAAGTGATCGTCACCGTCTTTCCCAGTGCGGCCGAGCGTTATTTGCAGACCATCCTATTCGATGATTTGCGTACCAACACACGCTAGACCTCCAAAAATTACAGATTTTCACTATATCTCCCAGGCAGCCACTTTTTGGGTATATGATGACACATCATGAAACATAACTCACAGAAACCAATCGTTTCCTTATTCGTAATAATATGAGGGAAGGTGTAGCACCAGGGAATCACCTGCGCAAAAACGACCCAGAACAACAAAATCTGATTATTTTTTGTCACTCTTGACATAGTCTGAATCGTTAAAGCATAGAGTGGAGAACGAACTAGAACGAGGTCTGTCCATTTGAACGAAGCATCATACAGACATATTCGATGTACATTAGGGGTAGAGTCATGATACAACCGGTAAAAGATACGTATCGTTTCGATTTAGCGCATTCACAATACCTACGCATCCGAAGGCTGGGTTGGTTATTTTTTCTCGCACTCATCGTAACGGCCATCGTAGGTGTCCTATGTGGCGCAGCCCTGTGGACGACTTACGTGCATAATGTTACACTATATTTAAAATGGCAAGACGCACTGGTTGCGCTCTCCTGGTTTATCTCCTTTGTCTCTATCTTAGGAAGTATCCTGGTCGTTCGTTTTCTGCACGCACTGCGTGAAGGGCACACGGCGGGCATGGTCACATTCGAAGGAAACAACACCATCACCGTTCGTGACCTCTCGGCCGAAAACATGAAGAGCATCTTCTGGATCATGAACAGTGCCTTCTGGTGTTTCGTGACCGCCTTGATAGGACTTGTCCCGGCGATCCTGGTTGGTTGGACCATGCATATCCCCTCACCAGTCTTAATGGTCGTCACCACCGGCCTGGCCATCTTATTGAGCCTGGCTGGCATCGTCGTTAGCATTGTCGCAACCTCATTTATCCTGGTTGGTTGTCTGGGTGGTATCTCATTTTGTCGTAAGCTGGGCTCCTCACACACATACCGGCTCAACGGACAAGCCACCATCCGCATCGACAACTTTGTGCTCACCATCAGTTATCCTGGCAACCCTGAGTCCCTGGTTGACCTCAATCTTCTCTCAACCCAGGACCAGCACCAACTATTATCTCTGCTCCACACACGCTGGGTGGATGCCAAACAAGTCTGGAATCCAGCCTTAGGTGAAGAGATAGCCCAGGCCCTCGAAGCCTCGAAGCGGCTTGTCAGCGTCGCATAAACAAACTATCAGGTAGGAAACCGCAGATGGGCCTCGACGGCTCATCTGCCAGGCTCTCTTCATTGTGAAGCAGCAATGAAGAGGTTTGATAAGATGCATGTCGTTGCTCTGGTTGGTTTTTCGAGCAGGAGCGGATAAAGCGGGGACAAGCTCCGCACGTACTGATTGTTGCGTTTGATTGTCGTAAAAAGGGGGAATAAAACGCCAATTTCTAGCGTTTAATACAACGAGAGAAAAAATCAGACGAGTTTTTTGCCACAGCTACAAAAAGTATTGACATATATTATCCGACGACGTATAATTATCACTTGCCAGTGTATGTATACTAGTAACAGTAGTGTTATAGCTGATTCATAACACAGGTAACGACGTAGGCCAAGAGACGAGACACATTACGAAACAACACATCACTCCCCAAAAAACGTGAGGATTACTATCATAAGCCACATGAAGTTGAACCTTCAGCCCACTTTCATGAGCTCAGCTCTGAAATGTAGCAGAATTTTCGGGTAGAGGGTACAATGTGGTATTTTTTGCTGTTTCGGTATTTAACCTGTGCCTGTAATCTTGGCAGCTAGCTTGTTTATCTCCACTGGAGGGGATAGTTGTGTGGGTGATTGGAAAAACAATCCGTAAGGGTAGAAGTGTAGGAGTAACCGCTTATTGCGATTGCAAGCGGTTACTTTTATTGTCATAGACCGTTTCACAACACAGGCATTATCATAAATCAATTATCTGTTTTTTTTTCCGTTTTCCGTTGCACTGAGAGGTGCGAATTGTCGTGTCTCTCAATTTCCTCTATGGGCGATTAGGTGAGAGGAGAATACCAAGTATGGCAGTAAGCACAAGGGCCGTTGCGCTCCCAGAGCGTGTATCCTTTGCACGTATCCCAGACATACGGCCTATGCCTGGCCTGATTCAGATTCAACTTGACTCCTTTGAGTGGTTTAAGAAAGAGGGTTTGCGCGAGCTTTTCGAAGAAATTTCTCCGATTGAAGACTTTACCGGCAAAAACCTGAGCTTAGAGTTTATTGTACCACCTGAACCATTTGGCAAGCCAAAGTATTCCGAGGACGAATGCCGCGATCGTGACGCCACGTTTGCTGCACCTCTTAATGTGAAGGCTCGCTTGATCAATAAAGAGACTGGTGAAATCATCGAGAAAGATGTCTTCATGGGTGATTTTCCCTTGATGACAACAGATGGTACATTCATCATTAATGGTGCTGAGCGTGTAGTAGTAAGTCAGCTGGTGCGTTCTCCTGGTGTCTACTTTACAGTAGATGAGGATGCGACCACTGGTAAAAAGCTCTTTGCGGCCAAACTGATTCCCGGGCGTGGTGCCTGGTTAGAGTTTGAGACCAGCAACAAAAATCTCTTAACCGTCAAGATTGACCGTAAGCGTAAAATTCCGGTGACCACCCTTTTACGAGCTATCTCCAGCCTGGCAAAAGACCAGTGGCATGCCGAAGATTTAGATCTATCGACCGACCAGGGTATCCTGGATGCCTTTGCTGGTGTCGATAATGATCCAGTTATACGCTATATTCAAGCAACCCTGGACCGTGATCCAGTGAAAAAAGAGGACGAGGCCCTCCTCGAACTCTATAAAAAATTACGTCCTGGCGATCCTGCTACATTAGATAACGCACGTTCCCTGGTAAAGAACTTATTCTTTAACCCACGTCGTTATGATCTGGGCAGTGTTGGTCGCTACAAACTCAACCGCAAATTGGACCTGGCTATCCCCCAGAGCCAGCGTATCCTGACGCAGGATGACCTGGTCAACATCATTCGCCGCCTGGTGTCATTAAACAATGGCCGTGGTCGCAAAGATGATATCGACCATCTGGGCAACCGCCGTGTCCGTTGTGTAGGTGAATTGATTCAGACGCAGTTCCGTGTTGGTCTGCTGCGTATGGAGCGTGTCGTCAAAGAGCGCATGAGCATTCAGGAGCCTGGACAGGCCACCCCGAACGCCCTTATCAACATCCGCCCGGTTGTGGCAGCGATGAAAGAGTTCTTTGGTGGTAGCCAGCTCTCGCAGTTCATGGACCAGACGAACGCCCTGGCAGAGATCGGACATAAACGCCGTCTCTCGGCCCTGGGTCCTGGTGGTCTCTCTCGTGAGCGAGCCGGATTTGATGTCCGTGACGTCCACGAATCCCACTATGGTCGTATCTGCCCAATTGAGACGCCTGAAGGTCCAAACATTGGATTGATTGGTAACCTGGCGACTTATGCGCAGATCAACCCCTATGGCTTCATCGAGACACCATACCGTAAAGTATATAAGCGCCTCAAGGCGAACGACCCCAACCTGATTGGACGTGAGTTCCGTGGTATCTTTGGCCGTGAGCGTGAAGCTGTCACGGACACAGATGGAACCGTCTTGATCGCGGCCCGGGATCGTGTACGTATCGACGAGGCATTATTCGCAAAACTTTCAGCTCTCCTGGGTGACGCACAGGTACGTGTGAAACCATTCGTTACCGATATGGTAGATTATCATACCGCCGATGACGAAGAGAACTTCTGGATCGCGCAGGCCAACGCCAAGCTTTCTGATAACGATGAGTTTGACGAAGATCGTGTGCTGGCTCGCTATCAGGGTGAGTTCTTCATGGAGAACTCTGACAATATTGACTACATGGACGTATCGCCGCGCCAGACTGTATCAGTTGCTACCGCACTGATCCCTTTCCTGGAGCATGACGACGTTAACCGAGCTCTGATGGGTGCAAACATGCAACGTCAGGCCGTGCCGTTGTTGCGTCCACAGTCGCCCATTTGTGGTACAGGTATTGAGCGCCAGATCGCGATTGATTCAGGCCAGGTGGTTGTGAGCCGTGTCAACGGTGAAGTGGTCACATCAACTGCGCGTCGCATCGAAGTCATGGATGAGCAGGGTGAGATCTACAGTCATCGCCTGCGCAAGTTTGTTCGCTCCAATGCTGGTACCTGTATTAACCAACGTCCGATTGTGAAAAAAGGTGACTATGTCACTGCTGGACAGGTTATTGCTGACAATACCTCGACCCAGGACGGCGAGTTGGCGCTAGGACAGAACATCCTCGTAGCTTTCATGAGCTGGGAAGGTGGTAACTTCGAAGACGCCATTCTGATCAGTGAGCGTATCGTGCACGAAGATCTCTTCACCTCAATCCACATTGAGAAATACGAGATCGACGCCCGCGACACCAAACTGGGACCGGAAGAGATTACGCGTGATATTCCAAACGTAGGTGAAGAAGGCCTGCGCAACCTGGATGAGCGCGGCATCATCTACGTCGGCGCCGAAGTTGGTCCTCAGGATATCCTGGTTGGTAAGATTACACCAAAGGGCGAAACCGAGCTGACCGCAGAAGAGAAACTGCTGCGTGCCATCTTCGGTGAAAAAGCCCGTGAAGTAAAAGACACATCTCTGCGCGTACCTCATGGTGAGCGCGGTAAGATCGTCGAGGTTAAAGTCTTCTCACGTGAGGCCGGTGACGAACTGCCTCCCGGAGTCAACCAGCTGGTCCGTGTCAGCATTGCGCAGAAGCGTAAGATCGGTGCCGGTGACAAAATGGCCGGGCGCCACGGTAATAAGGGTGTTATCTCCCGTGTATTGCCGATCGAAGACATGCCATTCTTGCCCGACGGCACGCCAGTGGACATCATCTTGAACCCACTAGGTGTACCTCACCGTATGAATATCGGTCAGATCATGGAAACCCACCTTGGCTGGGCTGCTGAAGCACTGGGCTTTAAAATAGCCACACCAGTGTTTGACGGTGCCACCGAGGAAGACATAGAAGAATTCCTGCGTCGTGCAGGTCTGCCTGAAACTGGTAAAGTCCAACTATACGACGGACGTACCGGCGAGCCATTCGACCATCCCATCACCGTAGGCTACAACTACATGTTGAAACTGGCCCACCTGGTGGAAGACAAAGTACACGCCCGTTCGACTGGTCCATACAGCTTAATTACGCAGCAGCCGCTGGGTGGTAAAGCGCAGTTTGGTGGACAGCGTTTCGGTGAAATGGAAGTGTGGGCACTTGAAGCTTATGGAGCCGCTCATATCCTCCAGGAAATCCTGACCGTCAAATCGGACGACGTTGTAGGCCGTGTCAAAACCTACGAGGCCATTGTGAAGGGTGAAAACATCATGGAGCCCGGCGTTCCAGAATCCTTCAAAGTGCTCGTAAAAGAATTGCAAAGCCTGGGCATTAATGTTGAGGTCCTGAACGAAGACGAGCAGAAGATCCAATTCGTCGAAGACACCTCTAACGATGTAATGCCGGAACTGGGTATTAATCTATCCGGTTTCGAGGGAGACCAATAGTATAGGGGCAATCAACAAGATTTTTGTTGAAAGCAAAAGGTTTTGTGTTAAAAAAGGAACGCGGAGCGGCAGGCATAAATGCCTGTCGCTAGCCCCTATCCCAGGAGAGGTAGCATGCTCGAAGTAAATGATTTTAACGCTATCCGTATCAGCCTCGCCAGCCCGGAGCAGATTCGTAGCTGGAGTTATGGTGAGGTCACGAAGCCGGAAACAATTAACTACCGTACACTGAAGCCAGAAAAAGATGGTTTGTTCTGTGAGCGTATCTTTGGACCAACCAAGGACTGGGAATGTTACTGCGGTAAATATAAAAGAGTCCGTTTCAAAGGCATCGTATGTGACAAGTGCGGTGTTGAAGTAGCCCGTTCAAAAGTGCGCCGTGAGCGTATGGGGCATATCGAACTGGCGTCACCTGTAAGCCATATCTGGTACTTCAAAGGTACCCCAAGCCGTATCGGTCTGCTGCTAGATCTCTCGCCCCGTAACCTGGAGCGCGTGCTGTACTTCGCGCTATACGTGGTTACCAATGTGGACGAAGAGGCTCGCCAGCGCGAACTGATGCGTCTGGATGAAGAGATGGCCGGTCTCGAACAGAATCTGGATGAGAAGATCGTTGAGCGTGTCAATGATCTGCGCACTCAGCGCGACTCAGCCCTGCGCGATAATGATCAGCGCTTCTCGCTGACTGATCGTCAGGAAGTAGAGCAGCGTCGTGAGAAGGACCTCGAAGAGGCTCGTCATGCCGAGAGCGAGACCCTGAACCTGTTACGCGCAAGTATTGGAAAGACCACTGAAGAAGATATCTTCTTCAGCCCCACCGACCAGATTATCGTCAAGCAAGGTGATACCGTCACATCGAAGCACCTGGACGTCCTGGAGCGTGTGGCCGAAGCTTCCCGCAACGCTATTGCCGAGCAGGCGCGCCGCGAACTTGAAGGTGCCCAATCGGAAGGCAAACGTGAAGCCGACCGCTTATCAATCGAATTCCAGAGTCAGATCGACTCCGCGCAGACGCAACTTGAGCGCGAGCGCAACGAGTCCCGCCAGCGCATTGAGCAGCTGCGCCGTGACCTGGAAGGTCTGAAAAAGATGGACCTGTTGCAGGAGAATCGCTATCGCGAACTAAAAGACAACTTCAGCGATGTCTTCCGTGCAGGCATGGGTGCAGAAGCCGTACGTGAGTTAATCTCCGGCATTGACCTGGAGAAACTGGCCAATGACCTGCGCCACGAGATTGGAAATACAGTTGGACAGCGCCGCAAGAAGGCCACCAAGCGTCTGAAAGTGGTTGAAGCATTCCGCAAGTCGAACACCTCGCCTGAGTGGATGATCATGACTGTCCTGCCAGTGTTGCCCCCGGATCTACGTCCGATGGTGCAGTTGGATGGTGGACGTTTCGCCACCTCTGACCTCAACGATCTCTATCGTCGTGTCATCAACCGTAACAATCGTCTCAAACGCCTGCTTGAGCTGGGTGCACCTGAGATCATTATTCGTAACGAAAAACGTATGCTGCAAGAAGCCTGCGATGCCCTGATCGATAATGGTCGCCGTGGTCGTGCCGTGGCTGGCTCTGGTAACCACAAGTTAAAGAGCCTTTCCGACATGCTCAAAGGTAAGCAAGGACGTTTCCGTCAGAACCTGCTCGGTAAACGTGTTGACTACTCCGGTCGTTCGGTTATCGTAGTAGGACCAGACCTGAAGTTGCATCAATGTGGTCTGCCAAAACGTATGGCATTGGAGCTCTTCAAGCCATTCGTCATGCGCAAACTGGTCGAGCAAAACTTTGCTCACAACATCAAGAGTGCTAAACGCTTTGTTGAGCGTGTCAAACCAGAAGTCTGGGATGTATTGGAAGAGGTCATCAAAGACCATCCAGTGCTATTGAACCGCGCCCCAACGCTGCACAGGCTTGGTATTCAGGCCTTTGAAGCGGTCCTGGTTGAGGGTAGTGCCATCCAGCTCCACCCGCTCGTCTGTTCAGCCTTTAACGCTGACTTTGACGGTGACCAGATGGCCGTACACGTGCCACTGTCTGACAAAGCTCAGGACGAGGCGCGTCAGTTTATGATGTCGACCCGCAACCTGCTCTCACCGGCCCACGGTGAGCCATCGATCGGCGCTAGCCAGGATATGGTGCTGGGTTGTTTCTACCTGACGCAGGAGCGCCCCAATAAAAAGGGCGAGGGCCGTGTCTTTACCGACGCTGGTGAAGCCCTGCTGGCCTTCCAGCATGGTGTTGTTGATCTACAAGCTCCGATCAAGGTCCGTATGGGTGAGATCGACGTTTATGATCAGCCGCCCCCTGAAAAGGTCACGCTGCACTCAATGAACAAGCCAGTGACCACAACGGTTGGACGTATCATTTTCAACGAAGCTCTGCCGGAGCGCCTACGTTTCAAGAACTACGTCATGAAGAAGGAGAACTTGAAACAGGTCATTGGCGAATGCTTCAAAGAATATGGTCGTGCCAAGACAACCGACCTGGCCGATGAAATCAAGCGCCTTGGTTTCTACTATGCAACCAAAGCTGGCGCCACCTTTGCTATCAGTGATGTCAAAGTCCCTGCTGGCAAGACAGAAGAATTGGCCAAAGCGGACGTCAAAATCGCCGAGCTGGAAGAGCAGTTCCATGATGGACTCATCACCGAGAACGAAAAATACCAGCAGACGATCTCGACCTGGAACGAAGCCACCGACAACGTCCAGAAAATGGTACGTTCGGTCCTCGATCCATTCGGTTCCATTTACACTATTGCTGAATCGGGAGCCACTAAAGCGAAGTTCCAGCAGATCCGACAGTTGTCAGGTATGCGCGGACTGATGGCCAGTCCATCAGGACGTATCATGGACATTCCTGTACGTGGTAACTTCCGTGAAGGCTTGAGTGTATTGGAGTACTTTATCAGTACCCACGGAGCCCGAAAAGGTCTGGCTGACACCGCCTTGAGAACAGCGGAATCTGGTTACCTGACACGTCGTCTGATCGACGTAGCCCAGGACGTTATCGTTACCGAAGAAGATTGTGGAACCACAGAAGGCATCTTGATCACCGAGTTCGACTCAAAGGATATGGGTCTGGAGAACTCGCGCGGCCGCCTCGTTGGACGTGTGCTGGCTGAAGAGATTCCTGAGCTGCCGCATCTGGAGCCCGGTGAAGAGCTCACCGATGACGACGTAAACGAGATTGTCACTGCTAGTATCAAAGCTGTACGTGTACGTTCGGCCCTGAACTGTCTGGCACGTCGCGGCATCTGCCGTAAGTGTTATGGCCGTGACCTGGCAGCCAACGCCCTGGCTCGTATTGGAGCCGCTGTAGGTATTGTAGCCGCGCAATCCATTGGTGAGCCTGGAACACAGCTGACCATGCGTACCTTCCACACTGGTGGTATCGCAGGAGCGCAAGGTGACATTACCCAGGGTCTACCGCGCGTCGAAGAACTCTTTGAAGCTCGTGTACCAAAGGATAAAGCAGATATCAGCGAAATCGATGGTATCGTTGAGATCGTCAAGGACGAGGCCACTGGTGCTCGTACTGTACGAATCGTCTCAACTAACATCTTCTTCGACGAATATCCATTGCCCAAAGACGCAGATGTAAAGATCGTGGTCAACGAGCACGATCATGTGCAGAAGGACCAGATCATTGCCCTCATCGCCGCTGAAAACGGCAGTGAGCCAATGCCGGTCATGGCGCGTACAGATGGCGAAGTCATCCTGAACGAGGATGGAATCTCAATTCGCTTCGAGGAGCGAGAAGAGCGCAGTTATCCAGTGCCTGCATCGCGCAACATCGCCGTCACAGATGGTCAGAAGATTCAGGCGGGTACCCCGATCACTTCTGGTCAGAGAGACCCACAGGATGTCTTACGCATCCAGGGACGTGAGGCGGTCCAGCTGTACCTCACCAAAGAAGTGCAGCGCGTCTACCGTAACACTGGTGTGTACATCCATGACAAACACATCGAGGTCATCGTGCGACAAATGCTGCGTCGCGTCAAAGTCGATGAGCCCGGTGACACTGACATGCTTCCGAACGACCTGGTGGATCGTTTCGTGTATGCTGATACCAATGCCCGCGTCCTGGCTGAAGGTGGTGAGCCCGCCAAAGCCTCAACCGTCCTGCTTGGTGTCACTAAAGCATCACTGAACACCGACAGCTTCCTGGCGGCCGCCTCCTTCCAGGAGACGACACGTGTGCTGACCGAAGCCGCGATCGAAGCCCAGACCGACCACCTGATTGGTTTGAAAGAAAATGTCATTATCGGTAAGTTGATACCGGCCGGTTCGGGTATTGCCCAACGCCGCCGTGATCAGATTGCTCGCCAGCAAGCCGCAGCAGCAGCGCGCGTGGCGGCAGCCCCCGTCGTTGCAGGTGCCATTGCCAGTACCCCGGTTGGAGCGAGTGCCCCACTTGGCCTGACACTTGACAGCGAAGATAATGAGTGATAATATATGCAATCGCATATGTGTGATAGAGATAACGCGGATAGCAACCCTATCCGCGTAAACTTAGAACAACGAGGACAGGGAGGATTGTTCCTTGCCGACAATTAATCAATTGGTCCGAAAGGGCCGTTCGAACAAGCAGAAAAAGGTGAAGGCCCCCGCGTTGCTGTATTCGTACAACGCGCTGAAGAACAGGACCTCCCGCCTGCGTGGGTCACCCCAGAAGCGTGGTGTCTGCACCCAGGTACGTACGATGACGCCCAAGAAGCCGAATTCAGCGATGCGTAAAATTGCTCGTGTTCGTCTTTCAAACCAGATGGAAGTTACTGCATATATTCCAGGTGAAGGGCATAATTTACAGGAGCACTCAGTAGTGCTCATCCGTGGCGGTCGTGTAAAAGACCTGCCAAGTGTCCGCTATCATATTGTTCGCGGCACACTGGACAGCGAAGGCGTTTCAAAGCGTCGTCGTGGTCGCTCAAAGTATGGGGCCAAGCGTCCGAAACCCGGACAGGCAGCCGCTCCAACAAAGGGCAAGAAGTAAGGATACGCAGTAGTTAATTGCGGGGGATGGTGAGGAATACCGCATGTCGCCCGCCCGCTAAGGCCCGGTGCAAGAGTCGTGCACGACGTAAAGGCGCGACCCTATTTCAACGGGAAAAGGATACTGCATAAGGTCAGTAAATCACACGTCATCGTAGACGGGTACACAGCCAGACAGACGGTATGGTACCCGTCGCATTACGATGATAGTCGGGTGTTCTCCTGGTTCAGTCAATTCGATCCGATGGCGAGAATCACGACAGTGGATCGGAAGGACAGTAGCTATCTGAAATGTGGAAAGGCACCCGCGTGTAGGCGTTCGAAGAAGGTCAAGGCGCTCACGCCTTCGATCGAATCGACGCCTTTTCTGGTGTCCGCTAGGTACCTCACACGGGGATGGGCGCTTGAAACATAGCAGTCTAGTTACTGTGTTAGTCAAGCATGTTTGATGTGAAGAAGTCTTCCACCAGAACCTAAGGGAAAACGCGAAAACCAGAGATCATAATGGTCCAGCCCCTGCGGTGGGGGTACGATTGACGAGAAGCAAGCAGATCCGAATGACACACTGAGGAGGCAGAACATGCCAAGACGTAAGAGAGTGGTGCGAAGACCGGATGTACCAGATGCCAAGTACAAGAGCCGAAATGTAGCCCGCTTCGTGAACAAAATGATGATTGATGGCAAGCGCAGCCTTGCCGAGCGCATTATCTATGATGCGTTCGAGTCTATTGAAGCCAAGCAGAAGCGTCCTCCCATCGAGGTATTCGAGCAGGCTTTAAGAAATGCCACGCCAAGCATCGAGGTGAAGCCTCGTCGTGTTGGTGGCTCGACATATCAGGTGCCGGTTGATGTACGGAAAGATCGTGGAAACGCCCTCGCTATGCGCTGGCTGATCAAATCTTCCCGTTCACGCAATGGTCGCTCGATGGCTGAGAAGCTGGCTAGCGAATTAATGGATGCAGCAGCGGGTCAGGGTGCAACCATTAAAAAACGTGAGGAGACCCACAAGATGGCGGAGTCCAACAAAGCCTTCGCTCATTATCGCTGGTAAAAACACATCATGGCAAGAGAATATCCACTCGACAAAACACGAAATATTGGTATCATCGCTCATATTGACGCTGGTAAAACGACCACCACTGAGCGTATCCTGTTCTACACCAAGAAGATCCACCGTATTGGTGAGGTGCATGAAGGGGCTGCGACGATGGACTGGATGGCGCAGGAGCAAGAGCGTGGCATTACGATTACATCGGCTGCTACCACCTGTTTCTGGCAGGACCACCGTATCAATATCATTGATACTCCGGGACACGTAGACTTTACCGCTGAAGTCGAGCGCTCACTGCGCGTTCTCGACGGTGGCGTAGTAGTCTTCGACGGTGTCGCTGGTGTAGAGCCACAGTCCGAGACTGTATGGCGCCAGGCCGACAAGTACAACGTTCCCCGCATGTGCTTTGTAAACAAGCTAGACCGCACGGGTGCTGATTTCTGGCGCTGTGTGGACATGATCGGAGATCGCTTAACGAAACATGCTCTTCCGATTCAGATCCCGATTGGTATGGAGTCCGATTTCAAAGGGTATATCGACCTTTTGGAACAGAAGGCCATCGTTTACACGGATGATAAGGGGACAACGTCAAAATTCGTTGACATCCCAGAGGATCTTCAGGAAACATACGAGCAGCGTCGTGAGTCTCTGATTGAGAAGATCGCCGAGACTGACGAAGAGCTAACCCTGAAATATCTCGAGGGAGAAGAGATCTCCAAAGAAGAGCTGCTTGCAGCCCTGCGCAAAGCCACTATCGCGAACAAAATAGTACCGGTACTGTGTGGTAGCTCCTTGAAAAACAAGGGCGTTCAGGCTATGCTTGATGCAGTGGTCGCATTCTTGCCTTCTCCATTGGATATCGAGCTTCCAACCGGCATCAATCCTGATACCGAAGAGCAGATAACTCGTGAAGTTTCGGACGATGCACCATTTAGCGCACTGGTGTTTAAGATTGTCTCTGACCCATTTGTCGGTAGACTTTCCTATCTGCGTGTCTATTCTGGTACAATGACTAAAGGTGGCTCGATGGAAAACTCTACCAAGGGTAAAACCGAGCGCATTGGTCGTTTGCTGCGAATGCATGCTAACCACCGCGAAGATATCGATGAGATTCGCGCCGGTGACATCTGTGCCGCAGTTGGTCTGCGTAACACCTTCACTGGTGACACGCTCTCCGATCCACAGCAGCCGATCGTCCTGGAGTCGATCCAGTTCCCAGAGCCGGTAATCGAATTGGCCGTTGAGCCAAAGACGCGTGCCGACCAGGAAAAGATGGGCGTTGCTCTTGGTAAGCTGGCTGAAGAAGATCCAACTTTCCGCGTACATACCGACGAAGAGAGTGGTCAGACCATTATCGCTGGTATGGGTGAGTTGCACCTGGACGTATTGACCGATCGCCTCTTCCGCGAATTCAAAGTTGAGGCTAATGTTGGTCGTCCGCAGGTAGCGTATCGCGAAACGATCACGAAACAGGCACAGGCACAAGGTAAGCATGTTCGTCAGACTGGTGGACATGGACAATACGGTGATGTCTGGCTGCGTGTTGAGCCAAACGAGACAGGTAAAGGCTTCGAGTTCGTCAACGGCATCGTTGGTGGTGTGGTTCCGAAGGAATACATCAAGCCAGTTGAAAACGGTGTCAGAGAGACATTGGAGAACGGTGTTATTGCCGGTTTCCCAATGATCGATGTCAAAGTCACCCTGTATGATGGTTCATACCACGATGTAGACTCAAGTGAAATGGCCTTTAAAACCGCTGGTTCGATTGGTATCAAAAACGCGGTTGCCAAGGCTGCACCAATTATCCTTGAGCCAATGATGAAAGTCGAAGTCACGACTTCCGAAGAATTCTATGGTGATGTAATTGGCGATCTTAACCGTCGCCGTGGTATCATTCAGGGAATGGAAACCCGTGGGGCGACGAGTGTGGTGCGTGGTCATGTTCCTCTTTCCGAAATGTTCGGCTACGTGAACGACCTCCGTTCTATGACCAGTGGACGCGCGGCATACACGATGGAGTTCTCGCACTATGATCCAGTGCCAAAGAACCTGTCGGACGAGATTATCGCCAAGCGCTCAGCTAAATAAGCGGTAACAATGATCGATGAGGGGTGCTAGCATTGGTGCCCCTCGCAACGAGATAGGTAAAACTGGGAGATATTTTTTCCTCCCATCACCTCCTGTCAGTAACAACTTCTGAGAGCATTCAGAAAACACCACCTTGTGGTCTGCGCTGCATGCCATCTGAGTGCGAGGAAGTACTTAAACATCGCAAACATTCATTAATGTACTTTGCAAACTCGGTGCCGAATTCAGGGAACAGGCCTACCGGGTGAAAGTATCTTAAAAGATGTGTCCTGCACGTTCGCAGGATGATAAAAAAATAAGAGGGATTGACATGGCGAAGAAAAAGTTCGAGCGGACAAAGCCGCATGTGAACATTGGAACCATTGGACACATTGACCATGGCAAGACTACCCTGACTGCAGCAATCACCAAAGTATTGTCTGCTGCTCAGCTTGCCAAATATACAGCATTCGACCAGATCGACAAAGCTCCCGAAGAGCGCGAGCGTGGTATCACCATCTCGATTGCTCACCTGGAGTATGAGACTGAGAAGCGCCACTATGCGCACGTCGACTGCCCTGGTCACGCTGACTACATTAAAAACATGATCACCGGTGCCGCTCAGATGGACGGTGCCATCCTCGTAGTGAGTGCTCCTGACGGCCCAATGCCTCAGACCCGTGAGCACGTACTGCTTGCTCGTCAGGTAGAAGTGCCATCGATGGTGGTCTTCCTCAATAAAGTCGACATGATGGATGACGAAGAGTTGCTAGAGTTGGTTGAGTTGGAAGTGCGCGAACTGCTCTCCAAAAACCAGTTCCCTGGCGACGACATCCCCGTTGTCCGTGGTTCAGCCCTGGGTGCTCTTGAGAGCAAGGGCGACCTGTCTCGTAACGATCCAGCTGCCAAGTGCATCTGGGAACTGATGGACCAGGTTGACTCCTACATCCCAACACCTCCACGTCCTACCGACCAGCCATTCTTGATGCCTGTTGAGGACGTCTTCGGTATTAAAGGTCGCGGTACTGTCGCGACCGGTCGTATCGAGCGTGGTATCGTCAAAACCGGCGACAATATCGAGATCGTCGGTATCCAGGAAGCCACCCGTTCAGTCGTGGTAACTGGCGTTGAAATGTTCCAGAAGACCCTGGACTCCGGCATGGCCGGTGACAACGTTGGTTGTCTGCTGCGTGGTGTTGAGCGTACCGACATCGAGCGCGGTCAGGTATTGGCCAAGCCCGGTTCGATCAAACCGCACAAGAATTTCCTGGCCCAGGTCTATGTCCTCTCCAAAGAAGAGGGCGGCCGTCACACACCATTCTTCAATGGCTATCGTCCTCAGTTCTATGTTCGTACCACGGACGTAACTGGCGCGATCAAATTGCCAGAGGGTGTTGAAATGGTTATGCCTGGTGATAACATCGAAATGACGGTGGAGTTAATCCAGCCGGTCGCCATGGAAGAAGGCGTAAAATTCGCCATCCGCGAAGGTGGCCGAACCGTTGGTGCTGGTATCTGCACAAAGGTAATCAGCTAAGCTAAGCAAAAAAGGGTCATGGACACTGCTCAGGCAAAATGTATGAGCAAAATCGCCCTCTGACCCTATCCGTATCAGGAGAGAAAAATGGCTACGGGAGTGAAACAGCGTATCCGCATTCGCCTCAAGGCATTCGATCATCGCATCTTAGATCAGTCGGCGATTCAGATCGTGGATACAGCGCAACAGACGGGGGCACGAGTCTCAGGGCCAGTGCCGCTGCCAACCGAGATCGATAAGTACACCGTGATGCGTTCACCGTTTATCGACAAGGATGCTCGCGAACAGTTCGAGATTCGTACACACAAACGTCTGATCGACATCATCGATCCGACCAACAAAACTGTTGAAGCCCTGACACGTTTGAACCTGCCCGCAGGCGTGGATATCGAAGTTAAACTGTAGGGATTGCCAAGGAAGCAAATGCTATCCCTATAGTGAGGAGAGGTAAAGAATATGCTGAATGCATTGTTGGGCAGGAAGGTCGGCATGACCCAGATATTTGGGCCCAATGGAACAGCCATTCCAGTCACTATCATCGAGGCTGGTCCTTGTGTTGTGACACAGGTAAAGACTGCAGCCCGTGATGGTTACGAAGCGGTACAGCTTGGTTTTGAGCAGAAGGCTACCAAGAATGTCACCCGCCCAGAACTGGGTCATCTTGGACACAGCCTGCCGTTATTGAAGGCACAGCGCAAAGCGTTGCAGACCCATCAGCAAGAGCAACGCACAGAGGGTGCGGAAGCAGAGACTGCGACCGACACCAAAAAGAACAGCAAGCAGATCCAGAAGCTGTTAAAGGTTCAAGCGAACCGCCAGCGTCGTCCCGGCCCAAGCCTTGGTCCATTCCGTGTCTTACGTGAAGTAGGACTGGATGCCAGTAGCGAAGGCGTCGAGTTAGGCGCAGAGTTTAACGTCAGCCTGTTCAGGGATGGCGAGTCAGTTGACATCGTTGGAACCACCAAAGGTAAAGGTTTCCAGGGCGGCGTCAAACGACACGGATTTAGTGGCGGCCCCAAGACCCATGGTCAGTCGGACCGACACCGTGCTCCAGGCTCCATTGGTTCAGGTACCACGCCAGGTCGTGTTCTTAAAGGGACCCGCATGGCTGGACAAATGGGTAATGTGCGCGTGACAGCGAAGAAATTGCAAGTAATACAAGCTGATCCTGAGCGCAACCTGCTGGTGGTCAAGGGTTCGGTGCCTGGTGCCAATGGCGGCTTGCTCATGATTAAAAAGCATGTGATGAGGTAACCGAAATGCCCTCGACTACAGTGTATAATCTGGCCGGTGAGGCCATAGAACAGCTCGAACTGAGCGAGCAGGTGTTCGGAGTCACCCCAAATATGGCGGTTCTCCACCAGGTTGTGACAGCACAACTGGTTAATCGCCGACAGGGTAACGCCTCAACCAAGACTCGCAGTGAAGTAGCTGGCGGAAATAAAAAACCGTATCGGCAAAAAGGAACAGGCCGTGCGCGACAGGGTAGCACCCGTTCGCCACAGTTCCGTCACGGTGGTACCGTATTTGGTCCTCGACCACATACTTATCATCACGACGTACCTAAGAAAATGCGCCGCCTGGCTATCCGCTCTGTCCTATCGGACAAAGTTGCCAACGAAAGCTTGATCGTCCTGAAGGATCTGGTCCTGGATACTCCTCGAACCAAAGACATGTTGACGATCCTGAGCAAATTGCCTAACAGCGCAGGCAAAAAAGTGCTCATGATGTTGCCACAGCGCGACGAAAACGTTGTATTATCGGCGCGAAACATTCCGACCGCCAAAGTGCAGCACGTCTCCTCCATTAATGTTGTGGAGTTGCTGAAGCATGATTATGTAGTGATGCCTGTGAAAACCGTGCGCTGGATTGAAATGGTTTTCGGCGAAGGCTTAAGTGCGGAAGAAGCGACCTTAAAGCTCGCTGACGAAGCCGCTACAAGCGCCGGAAGCGAAGCGTAAGGCGAGGAGGAGAGACTGTGGAGATCACAGAAATACTGCGCCGAGGTATCGTGACCGAGAAATCGGTCAAGTTGCAAGAGCGAAACCAGTATACCTTTGAAGTGGCAATCAATGCCAACAAGATTGATGTCCGACGGGCGGTTGAGCAACTGTTCAACGTAAAAGTTGTAGCGGTTAACGTGCTGCGCATGCCTGGCAAGCCACGACTGATCCGTCGACGTGGTGCTGCTCCTCGACCTGTTGAGGCCCGCGAATGGAAGAAAGCGATTGTCACCCTTGCTAAGGGTGAATCAATCGATGCATTAAAGGCATAGGGGATTGAGAGATGCCAACTAGACAGTATCGACCAACATCTCCTGGACGTCGCGGTATGTCGGTATCGACCTTTGAGGAGATCACCAAGACACGACCAGAGAAATCTCTGACGGTAAAGCTGAAAAAGCATGCCGGACGTAACAACCAGGGTAAGATTACGACCCGCCACCATGGTGGTGGTGCCAAACGAGCCTACCGTATCATTGACTTTAAGCGCAACAAGCTTGGGGTTCCTGCCCGCGTGGCAGCGATCGAGTATGATCCCAATCGTACAGCGCGCATTGCCCTGTTGCACTATGTAGATGGCGAGAAGCGTTATATCATCGCTCCTCTTGGCCTGCAGGTTAATGACCGTGTTGAGGCTGGCCCGGAAGCCGACATTCGTGTTGGTAACGCCCTGCCTCTGAAGAACATCCCAACCGGTACCACAATCCATAACATTGAGATGGAGCGTGGTCGCGGTGGTCAGCTCTGCCGCGGTGCTGGTGTCGGTGCACAGTTGATGGCTAAAGAAGGCGATTACGCCCTTCTGCGCTTGCCTTCGGGCGAGCAGCGCCGGGTCCATATCCTGTGTATGGCAACCATCGGTCAGGTCGGCAATGTTGACCATGAGAACCAGAGCATTGGTAAGGCCGGACGTTCACGTCACCTCGGTCGCCGTCCAACCGTTCGTGGATCTGTTATGAACCCACGTGACCATCCTCATGGTGGTGGTGAGGGTCGCGCACCTATTGGTGGTAAGCCACAGACACCCTGGGGCAAGCCAGCGATGGGCTTCAAGACTCGCAGAAACAAGAGAACGGACCCCTTCATTGTCCGACGCCGCAATGCAGGCAGGAGGAGGAAGTAATCTATGTCTCGCTCAAGAAAAAAAGGGCCATATATTCATGAGTCGCTCAGGAAGAAAATCCTGGTTATGCGCAAGACTGGCGACCGCCGTGTGATCAAGACCTGGTCCCGCGCATCAATGATCTTCCCCGAAATGGTTGGGATGACCATTGGAGTCCATAACGGCAAGACTCATGTACCAGTTTTCGTCAGTGAAAACATGGTTGGTCACAAACTAGGTGAATTTGCCCCCACCCGCCACTATCGTGGCCATGCTGGCGGCAAGAATGAAAAAACCACCAACGTCCGTTAGTGGTAAGTTAAGTGGCTCAAGCGGTGAGCCCTCCGAGGATACTAGGGACCTGAAGTGACTGTCCCAGGGGCCGACCAAAGAGTGCCCCTTCCTCGGGGTATATTGTGAGGTTAGAGATGCAAGTCAGGGCTATTGCAAAAGATATCGGCATTCCGCCGCGCAAGATGCGTCTGGTTACGAACGCGGTGAAAGGGCTTCGGGTAAATGAGGCTCTGGCTATTCTCCAGTTCTTGCCAAACGCTGGCGCGACACCTGTAAGCAAGGTAGTGGCTTCAGCCGCGGCAAATGCGGAGAATAACTACAATCTCAATCCAGATGACCTGTATATTCTTAATATTGTGGCGGATGATTCGTTCCGGATTAAACGTGTGAAACCACGGTCACATGGTCGGGCGGCTCGTATTTTACGTCGCTTCTGTCATGTCACAGTGATTGTCTCAGATGATCCGGCAGACGCTGGTCGTTAGAGACTACTAAAAGGAGGACACTTTTGGGACATAAAGTGCATCCCAATGGGTTCAGACTCGGCGTCGTCAGAGGATGGCAGTCTCGCTGGTATGCCGAGCGTGATTATAAAGATATCCTGGCGGAGGATTTCAAAATTCGCCAGATCATCAAAAAAGAGCTTGCCAACGCTTCTGTTTCTCAGATTGAGATCGAGCGTACCGCT
Organism: Dictyobacter kobayashii; assembly: GCF_003967555.1. Taxonomy (GTDB): domain Bacteria; phylum Chloroflexota; class Ktedonobacteria; order Ktedonobacterales; family Ktedonobacteraceae; genus Dictyobacter; species Dictyobacter kobayashii. The sequence goes on along the minus strand of NZ_BIFS01000001.1, from coordinate 2,349,122 downwards.
GCCGACCAGGTACTGGTCAAAGTACATACAGCGAAACCTGGTATTGTTATCGGCAAGAGTGGAGAGAAAGTTGACAAATTGCGCAACCTTCTCGAGACCAAGACCAAAAAGCGCCGCGTGCGCATGGATATCATCGAGATCCGCCAGCCGGAACTGGATGCCTTCCTGGTCGGTCGTAGTATTGCCGAGCAGCTCGAAAAGCGCGTTTCATTCCGTCGCGCTATGAAGCAGGCCGTGCAGAAATCAATGCGCGCCAATGCAAAAGGAATCAAAGTGATCTGTGGTGGTCGCCTGGGTGGTGCGGAAATTGCGCGAACTGAGAAAGAAGTCGAAGGAAGCGTTCCGTTGCAGACCCTGCGTGCCGACATCGATTATGGTCAGACAGAGGCCCACACAACATTTGGTGTTATCGGCATCAAAGTGTGGATCTACAAAGGTGACATCCTGCCCAGCAAGCGTCGTGAATTAGCTGAGGCTCAGGTGGAAGCCGCCGCGCAACAGAATTTCGCACCACGTGATCGTGGTGACCGTCGCGGTGGTGAGCGTCGCGGACGCGGTGAACGCCCACAAGGCGCAGATCGCGGTCCACGTACACCAGGAGATCGTCCGCGCGGTGGAGACCGCGGTCCTCGCCCACAAGGTGATCGACCCCAGCGTCCACCCAGACCAGCAGGCGACCGTCCACAAGGTGAGCGCAGTCCACGTCCGCAAGGTGGAGACCGCGGTCCTCGCCCACAAGGTGATCGACCCCAGCGTCCACCCCGTCAGCCACGTCCTGAGCAGACACCTGTCAGCGAGAGCACTGCACCAGCAGTAACTCCTGCAGAGACCACACCGTCGACGCCGGATACCGGGGCCACTCAGAGCGAGTAGAGGAGAGCTAAGCCATGTTACTGGCACCATCACGTACAAAATACCGTCGACAGCACCGTGGACGTATGAAAGGCGAGGCCCATCGCGGCAGTACTCTCTCTTTCGGCGAATATGGTCTGCAGGCCATGGAAGCCTGCTGGATGGAGGCTCGTCAGATCGAGTCCGCACGTATTGCACTCACCCGCTTCATGAAGCGTGGTGGTAAAGTGTGGATCCGTGTATTCCCTGACAAGCCTATCACTGCCAAGCCTGCCGAAACCCGTATGGGTAGCGGTAAAGGTGCTGTGGATCACTGGGTAGCGGTCGTTAAACCGGGCCGCATCATTTTTGAGATCGGCGGCGTCAGCGAAGAGATTGCAAAAGAAGCTGTGCGCCTGGCTGGTCACAAATTGCCTGTGAGAACACGCTTTATTACACGAGGGGAGGCGGAGAGTGTCGAAGCTTAATGACCGCCGTAAAGAAGTTTCCGAATTATCGGCTGGCGAGGCGCAGAACCAGGTAAAAGAGTTGCGCCTGAAACTGTTCAACCTCCGTTTGCAACAGCAGCGTGGTGAAGTGAAAAACAGCCGCGTGTTTGCACAGACGCGTAAAGACATTGCGCGCCTCCTGCATCGCCTAACCGTATTGGAGAATGAGCAATAATGACACAGCAATCCAGTGCGATCACCGCAGAACAAGCTCTGGCAGCAGCTAAGAAAACCAGCCGCCGCCAGCAGAAAGTCGGCCGTGTGGTCAGCAATAAAGCGGACAAGACGATTGTTGTCGTCGTTGAGTCCCTGAAGAAACATCGCATTTACAAGCGTACGTTCAAACAAACAACACGCTTCTATGCGCATGATGAGGACAACAGTTGTAGTGTAGGCGATCTGGTGCGTATCGAGGAGAGCCGCCCGCTAAGTAAATTGAAGCGCTGGCGCCTGGTCGAGATCGTGAAATACGGTTCCGGCATTGTTCCAGTGGAACAAGTTGTGGCTGAGGTCGATCCTAACCTGCAGGAAGAATCCGCTGAGTCGGCGGAATAGGGAGTTTTGACAGATGATTCAGCCACAAACACGCCTGAAAGTCGCCGACAACACTGGCGCAAAAGAAATTATGTGCATTCGCGTTATGAGTGGTTCTTCCAAACGCTATGCCACAGTTGGCGATGTGATTAAGGCCTCTGTAAAGCAGGCCACGCCAAATGGACAGGTTAAAAAGGGCGATGTCGTTAACGCTGTTGTGGTGCGTGTCTCGAAAGAGTACTCACGCCCCGATGGCTCGCATATTCGTTTTGATGAGAACGCTGCCGTGATTATTGCCGCTGGTAATAACCCACGTGGTACGCGTATCTTTGGCCCGGTGGCCCGCGAATTGCGTGAGAAGAACTTCACACGACTTGTTTCGCTCGCACCTGAAGTGCTCTAACGGGGAAGAAGATGGCAACACATTTAAAAGATAAAAAGCCTCTCCACCTTGCCAAAATGAACATTAAGAAGGGCGACAAAGTTCGCATTCTGACCGGCAAGGATAGAGGGAAAGACGGAACGGTTTCACGGGCACTTCCACAGACTAACAAGGTCATCGTTGAGGGCCTGAACGTTGTGAAGAAGCATATCCGCCCACAGGGCCAGACACGGCAGGGCGGTGTGATTGAGAAGGCTATGCCTTTGCATGTCTCGAACGTCATGTTAATCTGCACAGAGTGCGGCGAACAAACTCGTGTGTCCATCGAGCGTCGTCCTCTCGGGGCCGACCAGAAGGAACGTCCTGTGCGTATATGCAAAAAATGCCATAAGGCTATTGCAGATAACACGAGGAGTTAAGAATTATGGCAACAGCATTTAAAGAACGCTATCGCCAGGAAGTTGTACCTGCCCTGCAGAAAGAGTTCAACTATGATAATCCGATGCAGGTTCCAGGCATTCACAAAGTAGTCGTCAATATCGGCATGGGCGAGGTCATCCAGAACGCAAAAGCGATGGATGCAGCCGTTGCCGACCTGGCCGCAATCACCGGGCAGCGCCCGGTGATCACCCGCGCCAAGAAGTCCGTTGCCGCCTTCAAACTACGTGAAGGTATGCAGATTGGCTGTATGGTAACTCTGCGCGGTGACCGCATGGACTACTTCCTGGATAAATTACTGAACGTGGCCCTGCCACGTATCCGCGACTTCCAGGGCATTTCCCCGGATGCATTCGACGGACGCGGCAATTATACATTGGGCTTGCGTGAACAACTGGTCTTTCCTGAGATCGATTACGACAAAATTGATAAGCTGCGCGGTATGGAGATTACCATCGTCACGACAGCGAAATCGGATCAGGAAGGGCGACGGCTGCTCGCATTGATGGGCATGCCCTTTAAGAAGTAACGCTGGAGGGCGGAATGGCAAAAATTTCAATGATTGTGAAGTCGCAGCGCAAGCCCCGTTTCAAGGTGCAGCAGCATAACCGCTGCCAGGTCTGCGGCCGACCTCGTGCATATATGCGCAAATTCGGTCTCTGCCGTATCTGCTTCCGCGAGCGTGCGTTACGCGGTGAGCTGCCCGGTGTGACTAAATCGAGCTGGTAGAATCGCGAGCGAAGAGGAAAGGACATGTAGCAAGAAAGCCAGGGGCTTTGACTGCTATGTGATGATGGAGGAACATCCATGAATATGACTGATCCCATTGCGGATATGCTTACGCGCATTCGTAATGCGGCCACAGCACGACATACTCGCGTATTAATCCCAGCATCGAAAATGAAGCTGAGTCTTGCGCGCGTGCTCAAAGAAGAAGGCTATGTTAAGGACATCGAGATCCTGAAAGATAATCCGCAGGGTACTCTGCGTTTGACATTGCGTTATGTGGAGAAAAAGCCCGTCGTAACGCAGTTGAAGCGCGTGAGCAAACCGGGTCTGCGTGTATATACCAAGCAGGCCAACATCCCCCGTGTCCGTGGTGGACTGGGAGTGGCGATTCTTTCGACACCAAAGGGCTTGATGACCGGTTCGAACGCTTACAAGCAGGGTCTTGGCGGCGAAGTCATCTGCTACGTTTGGTAGAGGGAGGTATCAAATGTCTCGTATTGGACGTGCTCCAATCGCTGTCCCACCAAAAGTAGAGGTGAAATGGACAGACGGTAACTATGTGACTGTCAAAGGTCCCAAGGGTGAGTTGTCACAGCAGGTCGATCCCGAGCTGAGCTTAAAGCTCGAGGATGGCCAGTTGACGGTTTCCCGTCCTTCGGATGCCCGCGAACATCGCGCAAAGCATGGCCTGTATCGTACCCTGGTCAACAACATGGTGGTCGGTGTAACCACAGGTTATACGAAGTCACTGGAGATCCATGGTGTTGGTTACCGTGCCAACAAAGTTGGCAACAACCTGGTCATCCTGGTTGGCTACTCACATCCTATTGAGGTACAGGCACCTGCTGGTGTTACCCTCTCTGTAGATGGTGTTGATGCCGCGACCAAAGCGACCAGGATCAGTGTCAGTGGTATCGATAAGCAGCTGGTTGGCGCTGTCGCTGCTGATATTCGCCGTGTACGTAAGCCCGAGCCTTACAAAGGCAAAGGTATTCGCTATGCCGGTGAGAAGATTCGACGTAAAGCTGGTAAAGCTGGTAAAGTCGGCGGTAAGAAGAAGTAAGACCCCATCCTTTCGTGTCCGTGTTACAATCTATCCAGGGGCTACTGGATAGATTGTGTGCGGATGCGACTTTCTGTCTATGCGTTGGCGAGAAAACTCGCGACAATAGCCAGAGTGTGATACTATGGTGTGGGTTAAAGTTTATAGCCCATCCATTTTTCGCCTGCGCGCCTGGTTGTGCATGCTCTCAACAGCCCGCGTTCTACTGCCCGCTGTCTGAATGAAAATGCCAATAGACCAGTCGCCAGATCATGTAATCCAGCATTGTGTCAAAACGCGACAATGAAGGAATGTATTATGAGAGACGTAGTGCCGACCACGTCGCTCCCTACTCCTTCGGGCAGCGCGTATCCAAAGAAAGGGGAATTGCAAAAGATTGCCTCTTTGTATCAAGCAAAGATGAGCCCTATATCTTTTGTGATGAAGCTATGATTAAAAGATTTGAAGCCAACAAGGCGCGGCTGCGGCGGCACCAGCGTATACGACGCCACTTCGAGGGAACCTCGTCACGTCCACGTTTGAATATCTTCCGCAGTGGACATCATATCTATGCGCAAATTATAGACGACTCCATCGGCCAGACGTTAGTCGCGGCCTCATCCCTGGATGAGAGCCTGCAGAACTTTAAGCCAGAGCAGTCCGCTTCGGCACCGAAAGAGAACAAGGCTGCCCAGCAGTCCGCTCCTGAGGCCGAGGTTGTTGAGGCCGCCACTGAAGCCCCTGCTAAAAAGGGCAAAGGTGCGAAGCAGTCTCGCGCAGCACAGCCGGTCACAGAGAAGAAAGAAAAGAAGACTCCTGTTGAGCAGCTTGCTGGCATTGCCAATAACCGCAAGGTTGCGCTGGCACGCGAAGTAGGTAAAATTGTCGCCCAGCGTGCCAAAGAGAAGGGTATCGCCCAGGTTGTCTTTGATCGTGGTGGCTATGCCTATCATGGACGAGTCGCTGCACTTGCTGAAGGCGCTCGTGAGGGCGGTCTGGATTTCTAGGCCCACGAGGCAACCTTTCATGCGTGTACTAGAAAAGCGCGCGTGAATTTAGAGGAGTAATACAGAAAAAATGGCAAGAATAGATGCTTCAAAACTGAACCTTGAAGAGACAGTGGTAGAAGTAAGCCGCGTCTCCAAGGTGGTGAAAGGTGGCCGACGGTTTAGCATTCGTGCTCTGGTTGTGGTTGGTGATCGCAACGGGCATGTGGGCTATGGTTTCGGTAAAGCTGGCGAATACACAGAGGCTATTCGTAAGGGTGTTGAGGATGCCAAGAAACACCTGGTCGAAGTCCCCCTGACTGGCACAACCATTCCTTTCGCCGTCCTGGCTAACTTCGGCGCATCCGAAGTTCTGCTGAAGCCAGCTGCTCCTGGTACAGGTGTTATCGCTGGTGGTGCTGTACGTGCGGTTATGGAATCAGCTGGTGTCCGTGACATCCTGACCAAGACCCTGGGAAGCACCAACAAAGCAAACACCGTTCAGGCCTGTATCGCTGGCCTGCGTGAGCTGCGTTCAGCCGATGCTGAGGCCGCTCGTCGTGGCAAAACCGTTGTTGAGCTTTTGGGTAAGAAACGTGCTGAGCAGCTGGCCGCTGCAACTGCAGCCGCCGCTGAGCAGGCCGCAGCCGCCCGTGCCGCCCGTGAAGAAGAGATCCGTGAGAGCCGCGCGGTTTCGAACCGCCGCGAACGTGGTGGTGACCGCCGTGGTGGAGATCGCGGTGGCGATCGTCGCGGTGGCGGCGACCGTGGCGGCGACCGCCGTTCTAGGAGTTAGAGAAAATGGCAAAATTGCGTGTAAAATGGGTCAGAAGCTCTATCGGCTACCCAAAAGATCAGAAGGCAACCATTCAGGCTCTGGGCTTGCGCAAACTGCAGCACACTGTTGAGCATGAAGATCAGCCAGCAGTGCGTGGTATGATTCGCAAGGTGAGTCACCTGCTTCAAGTAGAGGAGATTGTCAGTGAAACTCTCTGATTTGCGACCCGCTCCCGGTTCTCACAAGACAGAGCGCCGCGTTGGACGTGGTCACGGTTCCGGTCGTGGTAAGACCGCTGGCCGTGGTACAAAAGGACAGAAGGCACGTACTGGTGGGCATGTCAACCGTTCATTCAATGGCGGTCAGACACGTCTCAACAAGCGTTTACCATTCGTACGTGGTCTTGGCAATGGTAGTTCCGTTTTCCAAGATGAATATACTATTATTAACATTGTAGACCTCGAGTTGTTCGATGGTGGTGCTCAGGTACGTCCTGAGGATCTGGCGTCCCAGGGTCTCGTGACTCCTGCTCAGGGCAAGGGTTTAATCAAAATCCTTGGTGATGGCGAAATCGATCGTGCTCTAACCGTGCATGCGCATAAGTTTTCTGCGACTGCAAAGGCCAAGATCGAAGCCGCTGGTGGTAGCGTGGAGATCATCCCAACCCGGGTCTACGAAAAGACCAAACGTCGTAAAGACGAGAACAAAGACACAGCTGAAGTAGCACAGTAGAAATAGACGGCCAGGGAGAAAGCAATTTTTCCCTGGCACGTTGCATCATTTCTAATTGTTGTGTGATGTCCTATGTTTGCGTTCTTCGCAAAAGGAGGCTCCCATGTGGGAAAAGCTGCGTAGTATTTGGACAGTCCCTGATCTGCGCAAAAAGATCCTCTTCACGCTAGGTATGCTGCTTGTATTCCGCATCCTGGCCCACATCAACGTTCCGTTGTCACCTACTGAGCAGAAGAGTCTCAATAATCTTTTCAATACAGGTGATAATCCGGTTGGGCAGTTGCTCGGCTTGCTCGATGTATTTTCTGGCGGATCTTTGCAGAACTTCTCTATCGTCGCTTTCTCTGTTTACCCCTATATCACTGCCACCATTGTGATGCAACTTCTGCAGCCAATTGTTCCCGCGTTGCAGAACCTGTCGACTCAGGGTGAAGCAGGTCGCCTGCGCTTTAGTCAGATCACACGTATCATTACCGTGCCTCTGGCGTTTCTCCAGGGCATTGGACAATGCGCGCTTTTCCAGCAGGAAAAGGTACTTACCAACTTCAGTCTGGTTGATCCTCAGTATGCTTTACAGTCATTCGCGATCCTGGCATCGTTGATTGCTGGCACGATGATCCTGGTCTGGTTGGGTGAGCTGATTACTGAAAAAGGCATTGGTAATGGTATTTCGATCGTTATCCTGGCCAATATCCTCAGTAACCTGCCCAAATACGTACAGCAGGGTATAACGGCCGCTCAGTCGGGTGGTAGTGGTGCCGTCGTTAGCATTGGAGTTTTCCTGGTTATTGGTGTGATTACCATTCTGGGTATTATCTACATCTACCTGGGACAGCGACGTGTTCCTGTTCAGTATCCAACCAAGCGTAACGTTGGCCGTAACATGATGGTTGGCTCTGCGCAGACCACTTATATTCCCATGCAGATCAATAGCGCGGGTATGATTCCGCTCATCTTCGCGTCGTCGATGCTGCTCTTCCCAACGGTTATTGCTCGTTATCTGAGCACAAGTACAACACCCTGGATTAAAGAAGTTGCCCTCTGGATCTCCCTCTACCTGATCAATCCTACTGTGTGGTGGTATTGGATCCTTAACTTCTTGCTGGTGGTTGCTTTCACATATTTTTATGCATATGTGTTGTGGCAGCAGCAGAATATTCCGGAGAACTTGCAGAAACAGGGTGCGTTTATTCCGGGATATCGGCCTGGCGAGCCAACCAGTCGTTATCTGTTGAATATCCTGAATCGTATCACCCTGGCAGGAGCCCTGTTCCTGGGAGTGATTACGGTTTTACCGTTCATCGCTCGTGTTGGAGGTAATCAGATGTTGGGCGCAGCCTCGCTTCTGATCGCTGTCGGTGTCGTGCTTGACACGGTGCGGCAGCTGGAATCTCAGATGGTGATGCGTAACTATTCAGGTTTTCTTTCCTAGACAAGGGGTTAAAAGGTGGCTGTTTCACTGGTTTCCCTTGAATGTCTATTGTTTTCGAGGAGCTGCGATGGTGCATTTCCTCTTACGGGGAAGTGCAGTGTTGCACCTCCCCGAATTTCCTGCGGAGGAAAATCGTGAATATTATCCTTATAGGTGCTCAGGGATCGGGGAAGGGAACGCAGGCCGAGCGCCTGGCGCATTCCCTGGGCATGCATCATGTTTCAAGTGGTGACCTGTTTCGTAAAGAGTCAGAAGCTGGGACCGAGTTTGGTAAACAGGCTCAGGCCTACTTCGATCGTGGTGAATTAGTTCCTGATGATTTAACAGTGGCTATGGTGTTGAAACATATTTCAGCTGATAAATATGTACGCGACGGAGTCCTGCTAGACGGTTTTCCTCGAACTATTGCCCAGGCGCAAGCACTTGATCAAGGGTTGTCACGTGTTGGTCGGTCTATAGACTGTAGTATTTATCTCGATGTGCCACGTGAAGAGCTTCTTCACCGCTTGTCGGGTCGCTACATTTGCCGGGCCCATCAACATGTGTATAATATTGAAACGAATCCTCCGAAGGTTCCAGGGGTCTGTGATCTGGATGGAAGTGAATTGTATCAAAGAGCCGATGATAAGGGCGAGGCGATACACAAACGTTTAGACACTTTCTATCATGAAACCATGCAGTTGCTAGATTACTATAAAAAGCAGCATAAGCTGAAAACTGTCAATGGTAATCAAAGCATCGAGCAGGTATCACAAAGTCTTATTGATGCCGTTAAAGGCTGTCATAAATAAGAACGAGCTCAGAATGGACGGTGGCAGAAGGGAGACTTTCTTTGCTACCGCCTTTTCTGTTCTCACAATGTTCTCACGAACATAGATTCAACCAGTTTATTCTCATGCCAGACGAGTTATAATACTTGATGGCTATATTGGCGGAACTAAGTAACGCTAAATAACGGATAGCGATTTCAGTTGATTACGGTAGCTGGGTTGCGGATGCGATCTGGAAACCGAGAGGATGGGAAACAAACGTTTCTGGCTACTCTGGTTACCAGTCTTGAAGTGCTACGTCTATAAAATAAGGCAGAAGCGGAAGTGCAGCGGGCAGGGAGACATCCCGGAAATAAATTCCCACTCGACACCTCAGAAAAAGTATGCTATAATTCGTAGTTGGCTGCAGCAGTAAATACTGCTGCCCTTTTGTACTTTCAAGCGCATCGAAACTGCAGTATAATCCGCGAATGCTCGTATGATGGCTGCCGTGCGAAGCATATCTGGCAAAAATATATGCAGGAAATAGCGAATGTAGTCCCGCCGCTAGGGAAAGGATGTTATGCCAAAAAAGGATGAAATTGAGGTTGAGGGAAAAGTGTTGGAGTCCCTCCCCAATGCCATGTTTAAAGTAGAGATTGATGAAAACCACCAGGTTCTGGCTGTCCTATCGGGTCGTATGCGTATGAATTTCATACGTATCGTACCAGGTGATAAGGTTCGGGTAGTGCTGTCCCCCTATGACCTGACACGAGGGCGCATAACATGGCGCGCGCGATGATGAGGCCTCTGGCTGGCTGGTGTGCTGGTCCGTCCGTTTGGACCTGAGCACACGCCCATCATTGTTCCTTTTCTCCTATCGGTATCTTTTCGGTACATTGGCCGGATAAGAAGGAAGCATGTAGTATCCGTTCATGTGATTCCTTTACTTCCGTCCTCACTTCTCGGTGAACAGGGCCGTAGAGCATTGTGAGTCTCACGTTAGCACTGTGTGTAACCGAGGGTGGTAATCGGTGTGGATTTAAATTTTAAGTTTTTATGTCATTTCATGAGGAGAGGCAGACATGAAAGTAAGCGCCTCAGTTAAACCGCGCTGTGATAGCTGCAAAATCATTCGCCGCAAACGTGTGGTCATGGTTATTTGTAGCAAAGATCCTAAACATAAACAGAAACAGGGTTAATCAGGGTTTTCGGGTTTCAAGTTTTGAGCGCAAGCGAGTAGAATTGAAAGTCGAAACGTAAAGCTGGAGGAAAAGATGGCAAGAATCGCCGGCGTAGACATTCCGCGAGAAAAGCGTGTGGAAATTTCGCTGTGCTACATCTATGGTATTGGGCTGACAACAAGCCGCAAGATCCTGGACCGAACACGCATTAATCCAGATACACGGGTAAAGAATCTGACCGAAGAAGAAGTCAATCGTCTCCGTGAAGTTATTGATCGCGAATTTAAGGTTGAAGGCGACCTGCGCCGTGAAGTTGATATGAATATCAAACGGCTGATCGAAATCAACTGTTATCGTGGTATGCGCCACCGTCGTAACCTGCCGGTGCGTGGTCAGCGCACGCGTACGAATGCACGCACACGTCGTGGTCCAAAACGCACGGTTGCTGGCAAGAAGAAAGCTGCAGCGAAGAAGTAACGCAGGAGAGAGATTGTAAAAATGGCAGACAAAAAGAAACCAGTTGGCAAGGTCAGGCGGCGTGAACGGAAATCCGTTCCCCGAGGACAGGCCCATATCCAGGCAACATTCAACAACACGATTGTGACCCTCACCGATCCCAATGGGAATGTACTCTCATGGGGAAGCGCTGGTGGTCAGGGCTTCAAAGGCTCCCGTAAGAGCACTCCTTATGCTGCTCAGGTGACTGCGGAGACCGCAGCTCGCAAAGCGATGGAGCATGGCCTGCGACAGATTGATGTCTTTGTAAAAGGCCCTGGCTCTGGCCGTGAGGCAGCGATCCGCTCTTTGCAGGGAGCTGGCCTCTCAGTCACTTCAATTACAGATGTTACACCTATTCCGCACAACGGTTGCCGACCGCCCAAGCGTCGTCGCGTATAGCCGGACTGATCGGTAGGAGGATAGAACTAGATGGCACGTTATACCGGTCCCGTCTGCAAACTGTGCAGACGTGAAGGGGTAAAACTTTTCTTAAAGGGCGACAAGTGTTTGACAAAATGCACACTTGAGCGCCGTAATACACGTCCCGGCCAGCATGGTGCTAGCCGTGCTCGTAAAGAGTCAGGGTACGCCAAGCAGCTGCGCGAGAAGCAGCGCGTGCGTCGTACATATGGGGTATTGGAGCGTCAGTTCGTAAAACACTTCGGTGCTGCTGCTAACCGCCCTGGTAAAACTAGCGAGAATCTGTTGCAGATTCTGGAGATGCGTTTAGATAACCTGGTTTATCGCCTTGGTCTGGCCGATTCCCGCGCCCAGGCACGTCAGCTGGTAAATCATGGTCACTTCGCTGTTAATGGCCGCAAGACAGATATTCCTTCTTTCATTGCCAAGCCAAATGACGTTATCACTGTCCGTGAGCGTAGCAAAGGCCTCGAGTACTTCAAGGCACGCGCTTTGATGCTGGCTCAGAAGGGTGTTCCCACCTGGTTGAGCTTGAACACCAACGAGCTGTCGGGCCGTGTTATTACCATACCCTCACGAGCGGATCTTGAGCTGCCCTTCGATGAGCAGATGGTGGTTGAGTATTATCAACGATAATAAGTTGAGTCGGCGGAGACTTCATGGCACACGCCCGCGCTCTTTGCTTGTGCGACAACGGGCAAGATGCCAAGTGTCGCTGGCATGTGTGTTAGAAGGGTTAGGTCCGTGCCTGGGTGATCCTTCTTGGGGTCACATCAGGGCGAAGAACTCTTGGACTACCAGCGTTCTGGCCTTTGTCTCCCTGGCTATTTAGGTCATGTGAGCACTACTGAACCTGGTAGAAAAAGAAAGGCAGGTTAGAACCTTGCTAGATATTGCACTGCCTCGCATAAAAAATACAAAAACTCTTGGTAATTATGCGAGCTATGATATTGAGCCGTTAGAGGCTGGGTATGGTATGACCCTGGGCAATTCGTTGCGGCGCGTGCTGCTGTCTTCGTTGCCCGGCGCGGCTGTCACCTCTATTCGGATCGAGGGTGTGCAACACGAGTTCCAGGACGTCCCTAACGTGATGGAAGATGTGACCGATATTGTGTTGAATGTCAAACGTCTTCGCCTACGCTCCTTTTCAGACCATCCCGTATCGATGCGTCTGGAAGTGAGCGGTGAGCGCGAGGTGACTGCAGCCGATATCATCGCTCCTAGCACGGTAGAGATTGTTAATCCTGAGCTGCATATTGCAACGCTTGACAATGACAATGCTCGCCTCGATATGGAGCTGGTCGTTGAGACTGGTAGAGGCTATGTTCCTGCCGACTCAAAAGAGGATCAGCCTATTGGGGTAATCCCGGTCGATGCTATCTATACGCCTGTGCAAAAGGTGAATTACACCGTTGAGCATACACGTGTAGGGCAGATGACTAATTTCGATAAAATTGTTCTTGAAATCACGACGGATGGTACGATTACGCCTGATGAGGCGTTGCGTCAAAGTGCGGATATTCTGGTGCGGCATTTTACTCTGCTCGCCAATTATCGCGCTCAGGTGCCTGAGATTGAGAAAGCACCTTTGAGCAGCTTGCCCATCCCTCAGAAGATCTATGATACTCCGATCGAAGAGCTTGATCTCTCGGTGCGCGCTTACAACTGTTTGAAGCGTAGCAATATTACGAAGGTTGGCCAGGTTCTCTCGATGAACGAGGAAGATCTTTTGGGTGTACGCAATTTTGGTGAGAAGAGTTTGCAGGAGCTGCGTGAGCGCCTACTTGCACGAAACTTCCTGCCTAATCCGCGCACGAGCACCGTCGGAGCCGATTTGGACGGCGATCACGAAATGGAGGAATGAGTTGAGGCACCGAATTGCCGGCAACCGGATGAATATGCCAGAGCCGCGTCGTCGGTCTGCGCGCCGTAATTTGATGGCAGGTCTCATCCGTTACGACCGTATTCAGACCACTGAAGCACGCGCTCGCGCGATCCGTGGCGAAGCTGAAAAGTTGATTTCTGTAGCGGTGAAGGGTCGCGAAGAGGCCCGCAAGCACCTGGCTGCAGTTGTATCTAATGAAGAGCAGGCGACCAAAATTCTGGAGTTTGCACGTAAGGGCCGTTTCTCGTTGAAGCATAGCGTTGCTTCTAATGAGGAGCGCGCGAAGGTGCATAAAGCGCCTTTGACCGATAAGGGCCGCAAATTCCATGAAGATAAGCTGAAAGCTCGCCGCGAAGAGCTGCTGGCCATCTTCTCGAATGAGGATGAGGCTGAGAAGGCTTTAAAAGCTGCTTATGAGTCAATGGTGATCGAGCTGCATGCTCGCCGCCAGATCCTGAGCTCCTTGCCTGATGAGCTGGTCGTCAAAAAGATGTTTGAAGAGCTGGCTCCTCGTTATCTCGGTCGTCCTGGTGGCTATACTCGTATTACGAAACTTGGCCGCCGTAAGGGTGACGCTGCTGAAATTGCGCAGATCGCCCTGGTATAGGGATACATTAAACGCGGAACCTGGTTCATCGCGTCTTATCCCTGCTACATTGAACATTAACGTATGAACATTGCTTGTGGAATTGAGTATGATGGCACCGATTTCCGCGGCTTTCAGCGTCAGGCTGAGAGCCATGGGCCCACGGTGCAGGGTGCGTTGGAGAGCGCGATCGCTCGTGTCTCCGACGGTGCCTTCTCTGTGGTTAACGGCGCAGGACGTACCGACGCTGGTGTGCATGCAAGTGGTCAGGTGATAACTTTCTCTACTCACTTGCAGCGCGAGCCCGCGGTGTGGTTGCGTGCGTTGAACGCTGTCTTACCCAGCACCGTGGTGGTACGGTGGGTGCGTGTGGTTCCCGAAAGGTTCCATGCTCGATTTAGCGCCATCCGTCGTTCCTATCGCTATACGATCTGGAACGATATCGCGCCGACGGCTTTGCATGCCAGATATAGCTACCATTGCTTTAAGGCTCTGGATGTTGATCTGATGAATCAGGCCTGTCAGGCGTTAGTGGGGCGCAAGGATTTCGGAGCCTTCGGGCATAGCCCTTATGTCTCTAATCCATTGAGGCCAGGACCACATTCCTGTGTTCGTACAATGTTAGAAGCACGTTGCGTACGTCCAGAGGCGAACGAACTCATTTATTGTGATTTTACTGCTGATGCCTTTCTCACGGGCAGGTTCGTAGAATGGTTGGCACGTTACTGCTAGTGGGACAGAAGCGTCTCTGTCTTGAAGAATTTTTTGAAATTGTGCAACGTGCGGAGAAGACGCATCCTGGTTCAGCGGCCCCACCACATGGGCTGTGTCTGGTACGGGTTGATTATCCTGAGAAATTTGGAGTATAAACGAACGATGATGAAGACATATAGCGCCAAGGCCGCTGATCTGCAACCTAGTTGGTATGTCATCGATGCCGAGGGGCAGGTACTGTCGCCTGGCGACGCAGATCGCGCACATTCTGCGCGGTAAGCATAAACCCACCTTTACACCACACCTCAATAGCGGGGATTTCGTGGTTGTGATTAATGCTGATAAGATTGCAGTGACTGGCAATCGCCTGGATCAAAAGGTCTACTATCGCCACTCACAATATCCTGGCGGTTTGAAGAAGACCACTTTGCGCCAGACTTTGGAAGGCAAACATCCAGAGCGTGCACTTGAGCATGCCGTGCGCGGTATGGTCATGCACAATCGTCTGGGCACCCAGGTGATGTCTCGCTTGAAGATTTATGCCGGTCCTACCCATCCACACCAGGCTCAGAAGCCGGTGATCTGGACGGGTCCAGAGGCGTTGTTGAAGCAGTCTACTGAGGCAAAGTAAAGAAGAGGAGAACCTACCTTGGCTGACACCACCAGAGGTGAATACTACTACGGTATGGGACGGCGTAAAACGGCTGTTGCTCGCGTGCGCCTCTTCCCAAGCGGCGATGGTAGCATCACCATCAATGGCAAAACTGCCCAGAACTACTTCGGGCAGCGTGATACACATCTGGCTGCAGTGGCTGCGCCCCTGCGTGCGCTGGATTTGAACAATACTTCTTATACCCTGACCGTGCGTGTGGTCGGTGGTGGCGCTAGCGGTCAGGCCGGCGCTATCCGTCATGGCCTGGCTCGCGCTCTGGTACGCTTGAATCCTGATTTCAAGCTGGCCCTGCGTAAAGCTGGCTACCTGACACGTGACCCACGTATGAAGGAAAGAAAGAAACCAGGTTTGAAACGCGCTCGTAAGGCTCCACAGTATACAAAGCGTTAATCTTACCAGGTTTGCGACCCCGTTGTCGCTTCTGTTGGGTAGAAAAGATCAAAAAGAAGTCCTGTTGGCAATCACCGACAGGACTTCTTTTTGATCTTTTCTATGAAATTACTTTGTAGGTGAGGCGACTTCGGAGTAGACGGGGGTGCACCAGTCAAGATATTTGCTGTTGCGACCACGGACGATGTCGAAGTAGAGGTCCTGGAGCTTTTGCCCGATGGGGCCAGTGGTTCCGTTGCCAACGGGATTGTGGTCTACTTCGATGACGGGCGCGATCTGGGCTCCCGTTCCACACAGGAAGATTTCGTCGGCTGTGTAGAGCTCTGTGCGGTCGATCTGCCGTTCGCGGACGTTGATGCCGAGCTCTTTCTGGGCCAGTTGGATAATTGTGTCACGGGTAATACCCAGCAGAATATTTTCTGATGGGGCCGGGGTGATCAGTTCTCCATTCTGGAACAAGAAGATGTTTTCAGCACTTCCTTCGGAGACGTGTCCTTCGTGGTTAAGCATGATGGCTTCGTCAAAACCGTTCTGGATGGCCTCTGTTTTGGCGAAGGCGGCGTTGACATAGCTACCACAGATCTTGGCGCGAGCTGGAATTGCGTTGTCGTCAATACGTCGCCAGGAAGAGACGCCACAGCGCAGGCCACCGATTTCAACGTAGTTGCCCATTGGCTCGGAGGTCAGGAGATAGTCATCGTGGAGGCCGTGAAGGCGTACACCAATGATCTCGTCGCTCTTGTAGGCTACGGGACGCTGATAGACATCCTGCTGCTGCTCGTTGCGTTTGACTAGCTCTACGCTGTGCTCAATCAGTTGCTCAACTGTATAAGGCAGATTGATGCGCATGATTTTGCAGGAGCGGTGCAGGCGCTCGTAATGCTCCCGCAGGCGGAACAGGTAGACCTGCTTTTGCTCTTCATTCCAGTAGCCACGAATACCTTCGAATACCCCCGTACCATAGGCAAAACCATGACTGCGTACGGAAATAAAGCCACGCTCAGCCGGAATGTACTCACCATTCATATAGAGTATTTTTGCATCCATTGTCTTTGTGGATAAGCCGCATTGCTGCTACTTACCGTCTCCTCCTTTTTCTATGGTGTGTAGTAAGTTGAGGTTATGTATATCACGTATAAATGTCGTGATATACATAACCTCAGTGATATATGTCTACAACGTATCAGAAATGGCTCTGGGAACACATTTCTGGCGCTTGAAGAAGATGTTCCGGGAAAATTTTATAGGATTTTTTTGCCCAGGGCTGATAGTGTAAGCTCCACCGCTAACTGGGCAGTGGTATTTTCGCGGTCTAGAATAGAATTGACTTCTACCACATCCATAGAGACCAGGCGCTGGGATTCAGCAAGCATTTCCATGGCGAAGTGAGCTTCGCGATAGCTGAGTCCGCCGCGTACCGGGGTGCCTACGCCAGGAGCTTCACGTGGATCGAGCGAGTCCATATCCAGGCTTAAGTGGATGGGACCGTTGTTGGCGCCGGCGATCTCGATGGCCTCCTGCATCACATAAGAGATGCCGCGGCGGTCCAGATCCGACATAGTGAAGACGTGGATGTTGTGTTCGCGCAGAAGTTTTTGCTCGCCCTCATCCAGGTCGCGTGCACCTACGATGACTATCTTGTTCTTATCAACTTTGGGGGCCCAGCCACCAACATTGACCAGGTGTTCATCGCCGATGCCGGCCAGGGCAGCCAGAATCATGCCGTGGATATTGCCTGAAGGCGTGGTATCCTCCACATTGAAGTCGGCATGGGCATCAACCCAGATTACGCCAACGTCTTTATGTACACGCGCGACGCCACTGATTGATCCCAGGGACATACTATGATCGCCACCCAGGATTAATGGGAATTCCTCATCTTGGAGTGCATCGCTTACAGTGCCTGATAGTTCTTCTGCCAGCTTGGTGATGGGTTCCAAATATTTTAAACGAGGATTGCCAGTTGGCTGATTCTCAGGTAATGGAATATTGATGTTACCAACGTCATTGACACTATGGCCAAGGCGCTGGAGCTGCTCGGTCAGACCAGCATAACGGATAGCTCGGGGTCCGATATCAACCCCACGTCTGTCTGCGCCTAAATCTATGGGGGCGCCAATTACACGGATACGCATAGGAAAAATTTCACCTCTGTTCGCCATTGAACGTTGACGATACTGCTCGCTAATGAAATACGACAAACTCCCTCGCTGCGGTAGCGTTGGAGATGTTCTTTTGCTTTCATTATATGCACTGCTATGGAAGTTTGTCTACGACCCCTATGAAGCCAGCTAGGAATTTTAGCCTATGTATGTGGTAGGACTTATCCCCCTTTTGAATCAATTTCATATTAAGGTCAGTGTTGAATGGCCAGCATCCGTCGAAGGGGGCTGATTTTTCTTATATCACCTCTGTAGAGCTTATTTAGCCAGCTAAACAGGGCGCAAAAACAGTGTGAGAATACTATGATAATGCATGTATAAGGTTGCTGCCTGTAGTTTAGATGTTATAGTTTTTGATATTATAAATGCGTTTTCATTAGGATGATTGCAGTATGCGTCGCTCATCAAACGAGATAATTGCTGTTGGGTGACTTGATCATATTTGAGGATTGGTGATATACTGAGTGCTATATGGATTATATGTGAGCCCGCCCAAAATGGGCGGGTTTCCCATTGATACCAGCAATCGGTATAAGCCTGACCGTTTGAATTGCTGAGTTGTTCGATGGTATTCGATATATAGCAATTGATTAGCTGTAGGCGGCAAAGTTAGCCGCTACATTAGCGGCATATATGATTGCATGGTATAGCATGTAATGGCCTGAACTAATCATGTGGCAGTGGGAAGCAAAGAGGCTTTTTCGTGCAGCGTAGCAGCTTGACCTTGTGTGGTCAGGTCCGAGGAGGGTCCTTTTATTATGGTTGTTGATATTATAAGCCCTTATACCGTTGCCGTAGCGCAGTTTGATGAAGCTGCTGAGCGGCTCGGTTTATCCCAGTCAATGCGTAATGTTCTGCGTGCCCCCAAAAGAGAACTCATTGTAAATTTTCCCGTTCGTTTAGATAACGGGGATGTGCAGATGTTTACTGGTTATCGTGTCCAACATAACATCAATCGTGGCCCTGCCAAGGGTGGTATTCGTTTTAGCCCTGAAGTTTCGCTTGACGAGGTGCGTGCCCTGGCGATGTGGATGACCTGGAAATGTGCTGTGGTGGATATCCCTTTTGGTGGAGCTAAAGGCGGGGTGATCTGTGATCCTCATCAGATGTCGCGTGGCGAGCTTGAGCGTATGAGCCGCCGCTATGCGACCGAGATTTCAATTCTGATGGGACCTAATAGTGATATTCCGGCTCCTGATATGAATACTAATCCCCAGGTTATGGCCTGGATGATGGATACATATTCAATGCACCAGGGTTATTCGGTTCCCGCCGCTATTACTGGTAAGCCGCTGGCTATTGGTGGTAGTGAAGGGCGTCTGGACGCTACTGCGCGTGGTGTACAGGTAGTTACTAAGGCGGCCATGCGCCACCTGGGTATGTCTCCTGAAAGCTCTTCGGTGGTGATTCAGGGCTTTGGCAATGTGGGCGGTATTACTGCTCGCCTCCTGCATGAAATGGGATGTAAAGTGGTGGGGTTGAGCGATATAAGCGGGGGCATTTATAATCCTCTTGGCATCGATATCCCAACAGCGATGCGCTTCTCCCGTGAACATGGAAGCCTGCGCGGTATGCCCGGTACTGAGCCGGTGACCAATCGCGAGTTGTTGGAACTTCCCTGCGATATTCTTATTCCAGCAGCCCTTGAGAATCAGCTGACTAAAGACAATGCTGATCGTGTTCAGGCTCGCCTGGTGGTCGAGGCGGCGAATGGTCCGACTACTAACGAAGCTGATCGCATCTTAAATGGTAATGGAGTAATGATTGTGCCAGATATTCTGGCTAATGCGGGTGGCGTTACCGTCAGTTACTTCGAATGGGTACAGGATCTACAGCACTTCTTCTGGTCTGAGACAGAGATCAATCAGCGTCTGGAAACGATTATGTCGCGTTCTTTTAATGCTGTACTTGAGAAGGCGACCAACCAGGAGACGAACATGCGCATGGGCGCCTACTTGCTGGCCGTCAGTCGTGTTGCGGAAGCAACAGAGCTGCGTGGCATCTACCCGTAATACTTCAGAGCGTCGGCTTGTGGATTGAAAAATTGTGTAATGTTGAATTCATAGAATTTTTTTAATGATTTTTGTTTGTACGTTCAGAAAACATTACAATCAACAAATGGGAGGGCCATAAAGGGTCCTCCCATTTGTTTTTATGACAGGGATTATTCAGCGCTTGCCAGTGGTGCTACATCCAGGATCTTGAGCCAGGTTTCGGGCCTGGTGTCATCTTCAGAGGAACTAAGACGAAAAACGATCTTAACGGCATTGATATTTTTAAACCGTTGGATCTCGGATGCTCCACGGGTATAGGTGCCACGGATCACCAGCTCATATTTAGCAGGTGTGCGCGCTCCTGTTTTTTCGCCTTCACTTTTGGAGAGGCCAAGCCGGAAGAGCAGATTCTGACGATTAGGTCCGCTGGTGCGTACATCCAGTAAATCGGCGCGCTCTATTTTGAAGACCGGCTCAGGATTGCCAGCCCCAAATGGTCCTAACTGGCGCAACTCTTTGTAGGCATCGTAGCTCAGTAAGCGAGCTTTGGTGATGGTGAGATCAATCATTTGTGGCATCAATGTGGGCGCGTTTTCGCTGCTTTCCTGTTCGGTTACAATGCCAGTGGGATCTGGTAGATCGGTACCTTCGATCAACGTGGCGTTTGGTGAGCCATCGTTTTCTTGCCACTTCAGCAGGTGCGTTCGTAGTAGCTCGATACGCTGACTGCTAATCGTGAAGCCGGCGGCCTGAGCATGTCCACCGTAGCGTTCCAGGTAAGAGGCAAAGGCGCGCAGTGCCCCGATGATGTTAAAGCCCTTTGGGCTACGGGCCGAGCCACGGCTCAGGCTGGTTGCTGGATCATTGCTCAGAACCAGGACGGGTTTGCTAAGCTCTTCAGATAGCTTGCCCGCGACCAGTCCAATGATCCCTTCGTGCCAGTCATTGCCCGCGACCATGACGACGGAGTGGTCTGGATAGCGTTTGGCCTGTTCCCGGACATTGCTCATCAGCGTTTCGGTCTCTTGCTGGCGCAGGGTATTCAACCGCCGCAATTCCTCGGCGATCTTATCGGCCTCTGCTGTATCATCGGTGACCATCAAGGCAAAAGCGATGCTGGCCTCTTTCATGCGCCCGGCAGCATTAATGCAAGGAGCGATCCCAAAGGCAATGTCTCGCTCGCGTATTTTACCTGCTTCCAGATTGGCGTTGCGAATTAAAGCTTTGAGGCCTGGTTTGTCTGTTTCGTTTAAGCGCTGCAATCCAAGTCGCACATAGGTATGATTTTCACCAAGCAAAGGGGCAATATCAGCAATGGTTCCTATGGCGACCAGGTCCAATAATGCCATTTCATCCTCTACAGGGCGATTATAGGACCGATAGAGGGCCTGTGTGAGCTTGAATGCTATACCTACCCCGCAGAGATAACGCTCGCCATATATGCAGTCTGGGCGCCAGGGATTGACCATGGCATATGCCTGTGGCAACTCGGCTGGAGGATGGTGATGATCTGTGATGATGACATCAATCCCCAGTCTGCTGGCATATGCCACCTGAGCTACGTCTGAACTGGCGCAATCGGTGGTGATAATCAATTGTGTGCCACGGGCCTTGAGCATATCGAGGGCCCCCATATTCAGCCCACAGCCATCTTTCAGCCGGTGGGGGATATGGTGGTCCAGGATTGCCGTGGGCTGTTTCAGCAGGCGCAGGGCACGATAGAGTAATGCGGATGAAGTGACTCCATCCGCATCATAGTCGCCATACACAGTAATATGTTCTTGCTGATCGAGGGCCTGACGAATGCGGGCCACGGCACGTGGCATGTCGATCAAAGTGGAGGGATCGCGTGTCTCTTGATACGAGGCCTTGATGAAGCCCTTCATCTCCTCCACGCTTAAGGCCGCGATTATGTAGTAACTGTGCCTGGACGGCTGTGATACCAGCAGCATTGGCGGCTTGAAAAAGTGCAGTGTCTAGTTGGGGATAGACTTCCCACGCGTCCGATAGGTGAGATGTTAATTCCAAGTCTCTATTCCTCTTGCTTAATCTGGCAGCAGGCGTAAAAAAACCTCGTTGCCGAGAAGGCGTCCACGAGCACTTAAGCGTAGCCAGCCATCCTCATATTCTAATAAACCTGCTTCTTCTACGGGATGCAGACGATCACCTACAAAGTGCGAGAATGGTTTACCAAAGCGCTCCTCAAAGGTTGGTAGGTGCAATCCCATCGCAGTACGTAAACCTAGAAATGCCGTTTCAGACATTGCCTGTTCTTGTCCAACCACTTCACTTTCGACGTCTGGTAGGCGATGGGACTTGATGATTTTGATATACTCAGCCGGCTCGCGCTCATTTGAGAAGCGGCGTCCCGCAAAACTGGAGGCGGCGCCGGTACCCATACCAATGTATGGCAGATTCTGCCAGTACGTCAGATTGTGGCGGCTATGGTGTCCTGGGAGGGACCAGTTGGAGATTTCATAGTTTACATAGCCCGCCTGGCGTAATAGCTCGTCCGCGTACTCATACATATCGGCGCACAGATCTTCATCGCCTGGCGTGATGCTACCGTCATTGACCCAGTCTTGAAAAGGCGTCCCCTCTTCAACGATCAATGAATAAAGCGAAAGATGTTCCGGGCGCAGCTCTAAGGCCTGCTTGAGTGTCTCCTGCCAGTGCTGCATGGTCTGATCGGGTAGACCGAACATGAAGTCGATATTGATAGATATGAAACCGGCTGCCCGGGCATACTGGACCGCCTGGACGATCTCCTCGGGCGTATGAATACGTCCCAGCGTCTTAAGCAGCTGGGCATCGAAACTCTGGGCGCCCATGCTCAAACGATTAATACCGGCTTTGCGTATACCGATCAGTTGATCTTGATTCAAGGTGCCGGGATTGGCCTCCATGGTAATCTCGGCATCAGGATCGATGGCGAAGGATTTGAAGCAGGCCTGGAGCAGACGTGTAATCTGATCTACATTTAACAAACTAGGAGTACCACCACCCAGAAAAACGGTGCGTGAGCGCCGCTTACTCCCATCCTCGTGGCGGGCCATGGTGCCGGCCATCTCGATTTCTTGCAGTAAAGCGCGCACATAGGGTTCACGCAGAGGAAGCATACCAGCAAAAGTATTGAAGTCGCAGTAATGGCAACGTGTATGACAAAATGGAATGTGGAGGTAGAGAGAGGCTGTTTCCAGCAAATCCTGAATTGATTCAGTCGGCTGTAATAATGATTGTGGTAATTGAGGTTTTATTTGTGTGTCTGTTTCAATAGGCGTCATGGATGTTGTTTTATCCCTTATTGTGTACCGCTGAGGCGGCGCGCTGAAGTAAATGAATTTCCGGAAGACACCCCCGCCTCCCAGGTTAAGGGTTTGTGGCCCTTGTTAATCTCGTTGATCGAGCGAAACGGAAACTTCAAAATGACTCATGTTGTTCAACTACTATGTATTGTGTCACGCGGCTGGCTATTAGTCCAGAGGAAAATTTATTAAGGCTTTCTAATTCTGGAGCAGGATTTGCCAATAGATATCGATCCCTTTGCAAGTATGATGGGACACACATGCCTTCAGCACGTGTGTCCCATCATTTTCTTCTCCTCTAATCTGTTGAGGATGCAGAGAGAGCATTAGAAAGTTCTGTTTAAAACGGGTTTAGCCCTGCGTACCGCCGGCTGCGGTAGGAGTGCTCTGGCTAGGTGGTGAGGATGGGATCCAGGCGGGCATGTTCGAAGGATCGAACAGCTTGGTCTGATCTGGATCAGAGAACTTCACCCCTTTGACCTTCTGGGTCTCAATCCAGTACTTTAATGCGTTACCTTGTAGCGCTTGCAGTTTGGCGGCATCGACGGTCCGCGAGGGATCTGAGCCTTCGTACTGCAGCACATGGAAGGTACCATTCTCCTGGAGTACCGGGCTGAAATCATTGTCCTTACGAGCGGGATCCATCAACCAATCATCAACCGTAGCGGTGATATTGGAGCCATAATCCAGCATGTACTGGCCAGCGGCCAACCAGCCGAGCTCACCACCTTTGGACTTACTATTATTGTCCAGCGATTTCTGCGAAGCCAGCTTATGGAAATCAGCGCCAGCTTTTAGCTGGCTGAGAATGGAATTGCCATCCTTTGCTGTGGCCACTGTGATGGCACGGGCATTGACCTGGCGCTCGGGCGACGTAATCTGTGAAGCCAGATAGCTCTGCATGTTATCGCGGCGTAACTTGAGGGTCATCATCGCCTGCATATCACCATCGCTCACATTAGAATCGCTCAAGAACTTGCTATAAGTTTTATTGGTCGGCAAGTTAGCCTTTAGATCATTGAGCGCTTTGGTCACAGCACTGCTGTTCGGATTGATCTTATTCTGAATGGTAGCACTTTGTGTGTTCAACCAGTTGCGAATTACGATGTCTTCCTGCAACCACTGGGCACTGGTGGTACCGACCTGAGATTGGGTCAAGAGCTGTTCCTGCAGGGTCGATTGCTGCGTGAGATTATTGTACTGATTATCATAGCCCTGCTTGGTCTTTGTCGCGTCAGCCTGCTTAGCTTTAGCTGCATCCAGTTGTTTCTGGAGGTCGGACCGCTGGCTAGAATTGGCGGGCAATGCTTTGATCTGTGTCGTTAAGGTGTTGACAGATTTTGTCGCATCGTCCACTACCTTCTGCTCACTAATAGAGTTAGCATGGGCCGTATCGGCCTGAGCACGCAGACCATTTTTTCCTTTAACCTGGTTCTCACTTAATTGCCCTTGTAAGGCAACCAGTTTATGATAATCAGATTGGGGAATGGATTGGCCATTAACGGAGGCAATGGGTTGATTGGGGATAAGAACGTTAAGATTGATCCAGTAGCCAACAAATACCGCAATGACGAGAACGACGATGAGGCCAATAAATGACCAGATACCGAGCCGTTGCAACTGGGTCTTTTCGGTTTTTGTGAGGTGGCCTCCCCAGCCAAAAATAAGAGGTTGGCCGTCACGACGAGCCTCGACGTGTGCCGTTTGTCTTGTATATCCTTTGGTTTGGGCAGAACGCGTTGGTCGCTTATCATCAGGCCGACGCGCCGTTTGATTCTTCATCAAAACCTCCAACGTGGAAATCCCAGGCTTGTGCCATCAGGGAAACCATCTCCCTGGCACGGTCGATACAGTTGCGCCTTTTCCCACCGGTTCCAGTTATGTGGCCGAAGTGGAGGTTGCTAACTCCGTCTTAAATAGTCGAAGCGGAAGGATCTCGTGTATCTGTTGTTTGTCAGTTGATCCAATTAATTGGATACTGATTTTCCGTGCTATACCATGTCGAGTAGGTCGGACCCCTGATGTACCTGGAAGAGAAGTTCGAACGCCTCTCCTTCAGGTACATCTTTATCAGCTACAAGCCAGGAAGTAACAAATTACATCCCACGCATATGTTCTGCAGTATAGGGGAGCAGGGCCATAAAGCGGGCCTGCTTGATTGCAGTGCTCAAACCACGCTGATGCTTGGCGCAGGTGCCCGTCTTACGGCGGGGCTCGATCTTTCCGCGATCGGAAATGTATCGCTTCATGAAGCGGCTTGCATCTTTGTAGTCGATTTCTCGTACGTGGTCGTGGCAAAATTGACAAATTTTGCGGCGAGATGAGCGCTCGCCACGCTCGCGTCGCTCACGACGTGGACCTGATGGTCTCTGCATCAGTCTTTCTCCTTCATTTAGAAGGGGTGATCATCCAGTTCTCCAAGGTCATCGGAACCGCCATAGCTATCGGAGCCCGAGCTACTGGGCTGCTGATTCTTTGGCGTAAGCATTTCCATTTCGTTGATGATTACATCGATGGCAGTGCGGTTCTGACCTTCTTTATCGGTGAACTTGCGCTGCTCGAGGCGACCCTCAACGTAGACTTTTTGGCCTTTTTTCAGGTAGTTGTTACACGTCTCAGCCAATTGGTTCCAGGCAACGATATTAAACCAATCGGTCTCGCGCTCACCACTGGCAGATTTGCCATAGCGGCGTGTCACGGCCAGCGTGAACTTTGTCACGGCGGTACCGTTTTGTGTGTAGCTCATTTCAGGATCGCGTCCCAGATTCCCAATGAGTATAATCTTGTTCATGACTCAAAATCCTTTCGACGTGTGATACCACCCGGTTAATGCATTGGAGACAGATGAAAGCACCCAAACGTCTCATCATTGCGCTTAGTACGCTGCTTGCGCTGCGTAACTAGGCTTCGATTTGCTCTTCGTTGTTCTCAGCGCCAGGTTCTGCAGTTGCGCTTTCCTCGGCAGTTGTCTCAGCGGGAGTCTCTTCAGCAGGAGTTGCCTCAGCTACTGGAGCCTCTTCTGAAGTTGCTGCAGGAGCCTCTTCTGTTCCTTCGGCTGAAGTTGCTGCAGGAGCCTCTTCACTTGCCTCTGGAGCAGCGGCAGCTGCGGCGGCACGGGCCTCGCGCTCTTCACGCTCTTTCTGGACAGCCTTTGGATCACGTTTGCGAACCATCTCACGGAGAACAATTTCCGAAACTTTCAGAGTACGTTCGATTTCGATCACGGTCTCAGGAGTCAGAACCATGTCAATGAAAACATAGAATCCATCGCGGTGGCGATCGATGGGGTATGCCAGACGGCGACGCCCCCACTGATTAACCTTTACAATTTGACTGCCGTGATTAGCGACGATCTGCTCGATACGATCCAGTACGGAACGTGTCTCCTCTTCGCTGGCTTCAGGACTGAAAATTACGCCAAGTTCGTAATCTCGACTCACGAAGCCACCTCCTTCCTGTGGGTATGCTGCTGGTCAGATAACGTCTGCCAGAGCAGGTGGAGCACCAACACACTGTTGATGCCAAACTCAGATGCCGCTTGTGTATAGTGGTTTCTATATGCGGCCTCGTTAAAAAAATCGCCCCCCGATAATCGTGGGCAAATGATGTCTTCCGTCTCGATGGCAGGCTGAATGAGCAAGTTCATTATATGGATAAGTAACAAGCTCAGGGACCTGTGGAAGCCATCAATACCCCGCATTATAGCACTGATCTCCATGTCTGACAATAGAGTTGTGGTATCACACAATGTTCACTTCTCTATCTTCCTATTCTTTCTATACCCTGGAAAATTGGAAAGGCGGAAAGTCTTTTATTTTTGTGTCGATAAACTCCTTTATTGACAGGTTCTACATAATGGCTCATACTAATGTTAGTATATACTCCGCGCAGAAGCATTGCCTCTGGCAACGGAACGACAATGTCGCCATCCCCAAATGTCTTTACGGCCCGTTCTGTAATGAGAAGAGCGTAGCCGATCCTTTCTATCTTAAAGGAGCAGCTTTTATGTCTGCTATTGATACACAAGCTATCTATCCTGTGCGCGGTGGAGCTGTACGTAGGCAGCTGAGGGCGAGACGCTTAACCTTATTCCTGCTCATTATGCTGGGAATAGGTCTGGAAATCAGTTATCTGGCGCTCTATCCCTGGCTTGCTGGCCGAAGTGCGCAGGTGGACCCATTGCGGCAGGCATGGGAGGGCTTTCTCCCGCTGTCGTCTATGCTGTATAAACGCCTGGATTGGTTCTCTTATATATCTACCTTTTCCTGGCCAGGGTTTTTCTATGGCTACCTCTATCCACTCTTACTATTGCTAGGATTACTATTATTCGTGCTCTGGCTGGCGGTAGTGGTGGGTAATCGCGCTGGTAATGTGATCCTGTTGCGTTCCTCGCTCTATCTGCGACCCGTCTTTGGAACCTTGCTTTTCCTGACCACTATATTGACTATCACTATGGTAATAGCACCTATACATTCAAATGAGTTGATAAGATCTATGCTACAGTCAGGTCTTTATGGCAAAATGGTTGAAACCTATCATCTTAATCCATATACCGCTCCGAATGCTCTGGTCGCGCATGATGCCCTGCAATCGTTGCTTGCGCAACTGGCCAAAAGTCCTAGCGGGACATCGAGCACCGTTGGTCCAGTGTGGATGGATATTAGTATCTTGATCTCCCTGGTGGCGCATGGCGAACCCGTACGCGTTATTCTCAGCTGGCGTATGCTGGCCCTGATCGCACATCTATTGAATGTTGGTTTGCTCTGGTCATTGGCGTCGGCGCAGAAACCAATACAGCGTATCTCTACTACGCTATTCTATGCCTGGAATCCCCTGGTATTGATTCTGGGAGTTGCCTATGCGCATCCAGAAATAGTGTTTATCACCCTTCTGTTGCTCTCTCTACTGAGTTTGCAGCGTGGCGCTATTCTGCTGGGCTGGGTTTTCGCACTGCTTGCCTCGTTGATCTGTCTCCCCGGGCTGGTATTGTTGCCCCTCATATTCGTGTATGCCATACGGCGTGCCTGGTCACCTGGCTGTGGCTGGTTTCTCCTTTCGCTATTGGGAATAATAAGTATCACAGCACTGGTGGTGTTATTGGCCTATGTTCCATACTGGCAAGGCTGGGGTGTTTCAGGCATGCTAGCAGGTATCCGTGCCGTTTTCTGGCAGGAAAGCGCCGTTAACTCGCTCAATGCCGCTGTGCTATCTATGCCAGTGCATCTGCCGGCCAACCTCTATCAATGGGTAGTGCCCAATAAATGGTCGGAAGCGGCCTTGATTATCATGGGTCTCTATGTTTTTATTGCTATATGGTTCTTAAACACATTTGAAGCGCTGCTGCAATGGAGTGGTGGCTTATTGCTTTTATGGATTGTGCTACAACCTGTCTGCTGGCCCTGGTATCTTATCTTGCCCTTAGTGGTCATTGGTTGCAGCACCAATCGTAAAGAGATACTGCTCATGATACTGCTATTGATTGGCGCCCTTATCAGCTACTACTTCTGGCAATGGTCGCATGTCTGGGAGGGGCAAGCGCTGGTTACCATCGGGGTCCCCTGCCTTATCTGGGGCTGGGCCCTCTTCTTCTATTCAACCTGGCAAATGGTCCATGGTGATTGGCGCGGCGGCGGCCAGGCGATAGATGAGGATAGTCGTCCGCAAAAGCTCAGACGGCCGCCCTGGTTCTCACGCCCCAACTGGAGCTCCAGACCTCTTCGCAACCGCAATTAGAAAAGAACTGCTGTTTTGCTGGTATACTGTCTCTCGCGAGAGGCAATATACCAGCAAAACAGCATCTTCCCAGATCTTTTTCATGTTCGTTCAGAGATCACTACAAGCGATACGATGGACATTTTTTCAGGTGTGGAGTGTGTTTGGTGGGTGGCTGCGGCCGCCCACCAAACACACTCCACACTCCCAGCCAGGCGCCAAAGAGGAAAATGAAAAAGCCCTGCTTTTGGCATACATCCTCTTGCTTCCAGAGGATGGGTATGCTATAATGCATCCCGCGTGTGGGGACTTTCTTGAAAAAGGCTTCTCTTCGCCTTTGATAGAGTTGCTGATAAGATTGAAGGGTTCAATCAACATCTACTTTACCTTCTCCTGCTGGAATTATGTGCCTCCACTGTACATCAACAGGAAGATTCATGGTAGAAACAGAAATTTTTTACCCCGCCGATAAAGGAAAGAAAGAGCTATGGCAAAGCAAAAGTTAAAAACAAATAAGGCTATGGCCAAGCGTGTCAAAGTGACCGCTGGCGGTAAAATTTTGCGCCGTAAGATTGCGCTCAACCACTTGCGCCGTAATAAATCCCCTCAGGCTATTCGTTCGATGGACAAGATGTTCGAGCTGAAACCAGCCGACACACGTCGTATCAAGCGCCTGCTTCCCTACGCTTTCTAATTGTACAAGAACGAAATTCGAAAAGGATAAGGACCGAATATGCCAAGGGTAAAACGTGGAGTAACTTCTCACCAGAAGCACAAAAAAGTATTCCAGCTTTCTGAAGGACATCGTGGAACGCGTCGTAATGTGTTCCGCCCGGCTCACGAGTCGGTTATGCGCTCAATGGCGTACATGTATCGCGACCGCCGTAACCGCAAACGCGACATGCGCCGCCTGTGGATCACCCGTATCAATGCTGCAGCTCGTATGCATGGCATTAGCTACAGCCAGTTGATGCACGCCCTGCACGTTGCACAAATCGATGTCGATCGCAAGATCCTGGCTGAGATGGCTGTCAACGACCTGGGTGCCTTCAGTACACTGGTGAAAACAGCTCTGGATGCTGCTAAAGCGTAAAAGAAATTCCATACGGAGGACCCGCCTGTCAGTTGTGATAGGGCGGGTCCTTTGTTGTTTGAGGATGCTATGACTCTCATTACCAGCCCATCTAATCCACGTATTAGCAAGCTACAGACCTTGCATACAGCGCGTGGCCGTAAAAAAAGTGGTTTCTTTCTGCTTGAGGGTCCCCATTTGCTTGAGACCTTATTGAATGCCGAGCTATGGCCGCATGAAGTGTATTATCAGCCGGAGTTGCTGCAGCGTACCCCCGAGGGATCCGCCCTGCTTGAGCGTCTGCTCCATACGCCAGCTCTTGCTCCAGCTCGGTTGATTGAGGTTAGCGAGCGTGTCATTGAGGCGCTAGGTGAAGCCCAGACCTCGCAAGGGGTGGTGAGTGTTTTACCTCTCGATGCGCTTGCTCCTTCCGTTATTCACCAGCGGCGACCTCACCTGTCACGTCCCGCCCTCTTAATTCTGGATGATATTGCTGATCCTGGCAATATGGGGACCATTTTGAGGACCGCCCTGGCCGCTGATGTTGAGCGTGTCTTGTTGACGCCGCATTGTGTTGATTACTACAGCCCCAAGGTGGTGCGCTCGGCGGCTGGTGCGCATGTGGCGCTACCAGTTGAGACCAATATGAGTTGGGAAGCTATCACGGAGCGCGTGGTCGAGCATTGTGGTGGACAGCCACGAGTACTGTTGGCCGAAGCTGGTAGTGACCAGATGTATTATGCCCAGGATCTAGCCCGGCCATTTGCTTTGATTGTGGGCAATGAGGCCCATGGACCCTCACAGCAGGCCCATAACCTGGCTACTCTGGCCATCAGTATCCCATTGGCCAATGATGTAGAATCTTTGAATGTTGCGATGGCTACCGGCATTATTTTATATGAGGCGGTTCGGCAACAAAAACAGGCATTACCGTAGGTGCCCGTGGTAATG
The DNA here is from genome assembly GCF_003967555.1 of Dictyobacter kobayashii. Classification (GTDB taxonomy): domain Bacteria; phylum Chloroflexota; class Ktedonobacteria; order Ktedonobacterales; family Ktedonobacteraceae; genus Dictyobacter; species Dictyobacter kobayashii. The sequence goes on along the minus strand of NZ_BIFS01000001.1, from coordinate 2,318,434 downwards.
CCTGTTTTTGTTGCTATGGTTACTTTTGATCGATTGCCTTATTCTTCAATGAAAAGTATTGGCCTTTATGGGTTGGTTCACCGGTTGGCCATTCTTCGGATTGTGGTAGGGTATCCCAGCTCGGCCCGGAGGAGCTTGTATTTTCCTGGGCTGAGTTTGGAGGAGCAAAACGATAGTTGTCAGCCGAGTCAGGTGGCGCGAAGTAGATGCCTGAGATGGAGCTGGCTCTATTGGCATTATGTTGGACCGGGCGCAGGGTAGCACTGACAGTTCGGAAGACACCGCTGATGGTGAGAGGATTTTCAGGTTCCTCATCCCATTCCATGGTTGTATTGGTGCTGGGGATCTGGTAATTTTGTCCTTCGCGCAATCTAAAGGCTTCGACGGAGGCGCGCATCTGCCGCACCTGTCGGGCCAGACGCTCCACATAGTGTGAGGCGTCCCTGGTATTCAAGCTGCTTTGCTGGGTAGCTTCAGCTACGTTTTGCATAATATGTACCACGGCACTGGAGGATTGGAGCTGTTGCGCTACCATCTGATTGATCATCTCGATCTCTTTAGCCTGATGTTCGATGGCGGTGAAAATGGATTGCAGTGAGCTGCCTGCTTCCTGAGTCAGCTGTGCCCCATTAGTGGTTTCTTTTTCGGTATCTTGCATGGAGATCGCCACGGTACCTATCTCTTCGCGTACACTACGCACAATACGAGTGATCAGGTGAGCCTGGTCTTTGGTACGTTCGGCCAGGCGGCGAATATCGGCTGCCACGGCTCCAAAGCCTTTGCCATTCTCGCCAGCCATAGCTGACTGAATGGCGGCATCCAGGGCAAGACGGTTGGTCTGATGGGCGATGCTGGAGATAACTTCGATGATCTCGTCAATCTCTCGCGAGTGATCCCCCAGCGTATGGACCTTGGTGGCCGTAATCTGGACGTTGTTATTGATGCGTCTCATGCCTGCCATCGCCTGCTCGATTGCCTCACGTCCAAGTTGGGCGTCCTGGCTGGCAATACTGGCCACATCAAAGAGGACCAGTGATCGCTCAGCCACATTGCGACTGGATGATGCCATCTGTTCTACTTCGGCATGGGCGCGGGCGATCTGCTGTAGCTGGCTGTTATCGGTCTCTACCAGCTGGGTCATACAATCCAGGATCGTAGTGGTTGAGCTGGCGACTTCGCCGGCGACCGACTTGACGCGCACCACCAGACTTCCCAGTGCCTCAATCATATAATTAAATGAGTCTGCCAGGATTCCCAGCTCGCTATCATCGACCTCGGCCTGGACGCGTAGATCGCCGTCTCCAATGCTACTTACCTCACTGATCAGCTTTTCTACCCGACTTTGTAGCTTATCGCGCTGGGTCTCGGCTTCCTGAATAAGCTGCACAATATTATCGAGCATAGTATTCATCGAGGTTGCCACCAGATAGATTTCATCGTGGGTGGTGATGGCGGCCCGCGCTTTGGTATCCCCGTTAGCGATTCTGTGTGTCAGCAAGGCCAGGTGATGCAGTGGAATGGTGATTGAACGATAGGCGATATAGCCAATGGCGGTAATCAACAGGATCGTGCCAAAGAAGGCGATCAAGGTCAGGAAGATAATCTGGTGGGCCTGGGTCGCATGGGTAGTGATCATACGGATACTGACTTTTTCCGCGATACTGGTAATCGCATCCCACTGATTCTCTAATAGTGTATAGTCGGCATTGGAAGCGGTAATCATGTCGCGTACTTTGGAAGCGGGCGCTTTTTTGGCGATCGCATCCAGTATCATAGCCTGGTCCGCTTGATATTTGGGCCAGAGGGTATTCAGGACCAGGTTTAAAGCATGTTGTTGTTGAGCCGGTAAGGTGGGGTCCAGGTGATTATACTGCAGTATATGATGGGTGGACCACATTGTTGGTGAGGTCATTAGCTCATAATTCCGCTGGTATTGGTGGGCTTCCGTATCAAAAAACTTGCTGGTCTGCTGAATCAACTGGATATTTGTAGCTACCTGTTCCGTATCGACTTGCTGGTGGCTCTGATACTGCTCTAGATAGGTGGTAATGAGCAAGGCATTGATATTTGGAAGATAGGTACCCGCCGTGGTAGCAGACTTGAATGCACTTATGTTTACGCGAATGACCTGACTGCGCTCGGTCTGGCCTTTATAGAAGGTGAAACCCAGCACAGAAATAATAATACCGGGTATAACCGCGGTAAGCAAAAACGCCAGCAAGAGACGGCGGGCAATCTGCATTTTTGTTATAAATTTAAGCATTGGTACTTCGGCTCCTCCTCAGGCACCAAAAAACCCCACAACATATCCGCACGAAGCAACGTCTGCTGATGCCATCCATGATGATGTAAATAGGGACCATGAATGAAATGGCAGCTAAAATTCAGTGTACTCGTCATTTCTTTTAAGCAAAATTTTCTCTTTTCTGTAGCCTTTTATTCCCATTCGGGCCAGGGCTTTTTTATGTTCGTCCAGCGATCACGAGCAAGCGAGAAGAGGTGCATTATTTTATGTGTAGAGAGTGTGTGGCGGGCGGCCGCAGCCGTCCACCACATACTCTCTACCCTCCCAACCCGGCGCCGTAGGCGCCAAAGAGGAACATTAAAAAGCTTTGCATTCAGGCTACAAGGTTGGCAACATGCTATACTGTTGACAAGAGAATATATATCTATACTGTCCTGTTTGTAGGAAGTCGAAGGAGCCTTCTTTTGGAGAATGTTGCTATTTCCCAATGGCCTTTCCATAAGGTATTGGTTGCTAATCGTGGCGAGATTGCTTTGCGAGTAATTCGGGCGTGCCGAGATCTGGGTTTACAGAGTGTGGCCGTCTATAGCGATGCGGACCGCAATGCCTTGCATGTACGTATGGCCGATGAGGCATATCATATTGGTCCGGCAGTGGCCGCTCAAAGCTATTTAAATATTCCTAAATTAATTGAGGTCGCGCGCCAGTCTGGTGCTCAGGCTGTCCATCCTGGCTATGGCTTTCTGGCTGAGAATGCTGATTTTGTAGACGCATGCCAGGCGGCCGGGCTGATTTTTATTGGTCCTTCCTCGACCGCCCAGCGCTCTATGGGTGAGAAGACTGCTGCGCGCCGTACCGCCCAGGCGGCCGGTGTGCCGATTGTGCCGGGTGCCATGACAGATATGGTCGATGATCAAGAGATTCAGGCCAAGGCCGAAGAGTTGGGCTATCCGGTCCTGCTTAAGGCGGCTGCCGGTGGTGGTGGCAAAGGTATTCGCCTGGTCCGTGAGCCGCGTGATCTTCTGACCTCCTTCCGTACCGCTCGTAGCGAGGCCCAGACCGCCTTTGGTGATGGACGTGTGTATATCGAGAAGGCCATCACGCCCGCCCGCCATATCGAGGTCCAGTTTATTGCTGATAGTCATGGACACGTAGTCCATCTGGGAGAACGCGAGTGCAGTATTCAGCGCCGCCACCAGAAGCTAATCGAAGAATCTCCATCTCCGATTATGGACGAAGCACTACGGAAGCGTATGACCGAGGCGACCATTAACCTGGTGCGCTCAATTGAGTATGTCAATGCGGGCACTGCCGAGTTCCTGGTGGGACCTGATCGCAACTTCTATTTCCTGGAAGTCAATGCCCGTATCCAGGTGGAGCATCCAGTAACTGAATGGTGTACTGGTGTTGACCTGGTACAGGAGCAATTGCGTGTCGCTGCGGGTTTGCCGCTCTCCTTCTCCCAGGATGACATTCGTTTGCGTGGAGCAGCGATTGAATGTCGTATCTCGGCTGAAGATCCGGAGAATCGCTTTTTGCCGGCAACTGGTACCGTGTGGGGGTTACAGGAACCTTCTGGTCCGGGGGTGCGTGTAGATAGCAGCCTTTATCCTGGTTTACAGGTTCCACTGTTCTATGATCCATTGTTGGCAAAATTAATTGTTTGGGGCCATAACCGTGAGCAGGCTATTACGCGCCTGCGCCGTGCCTTAGACGAATATACTATCGTTGGTGTGCGCACCACCTTACCTTTTGCCCGCTGGTTAATGGATCAGCCACGCTTTATAAGTGCCGATTTCTCCACCGATTTTATCGCTGAAGAATGGGAAGGGCGGCAAAAGATAGCTGATCTGCGTTTGCTGTCCCCGGAATCAAGCGAAGAGGGGCAGAATGGTTCGACCCCTCCAGCAGAAGAACTCTCGCTGGAGCAACTGGCGGCGCTGGTCGGAAGCTTGATGGCTCAAGAGCACCAGGTCCAGGAACAGGCGCGTCGCCGGCCTGCTGCTCAGGATGGCGCCAGTGCCAATCGCTGGCTCGATGTAGCCCGGCGGGATGGTCTGCGTCGTATCTAGTATAACTTTGGCCTGGAAGTGGTCAGGACGGGTGGGATGTTTTCCTGCCTGTCCTTTTTTGCTGGCTATCATATGCGCAGAATATCAGCGCACATGGGCAAAGACCCCGCTCATATTGGGAAGCAAACCAAAGTTATCTACATTGAAGGGCCAGTAGACGACCACAGCTTTTCCAATAATATTCTGTCGTGGTACCAGGCCCCAGGCCCGCGAGTCTGAACTATTTCCTCGATTATCGCCCATCACAAAATATTCATCGGGCCCAATGACCCGTTGATTGATGGCGGGGTAGGGATTGTAGGGATCGTCTTTGTTGATATAGCGTTCCTGCAGCGTTGTCCCATCCACCACTACCTTATCTTTTTGGATACTGATACTGTCCCCGGGAGTCGCGATAATGCGTTTAATGTAATCTTCTTGTGGATCGCGTGGATAGCGGAAGACGATTATATCCCCGCGCTCAGGCTCTTGGAGAAGGTAGGCAGCCTTATTGACAAGGATGTATTCCTGGTCATGCAGGGTTGGCTCCATACTGTGGCCATCAATATGGAAATTTTGCAGGGTGATCCGGATAACCAAAAGCATTAAAAGCACCAGTGTGATCGTCTCAAGAATTTGTCGTATCCACAAACGTGCCTGGATAGCTCTCTCACCTTGACTCACAGTACACTCCTCTATGAGTATATATGTTGTCGTCCGGCTGCTCTCTCTACAAAAAGAGAGAACGAATACAATTGTAGCATATCTTACGTTACCATTTGTATTCGTTCTTTTACAAGTTATTTTTCTTCTACCGGGCTGGGTAGTTCAAAGGTTGGCGGTGTGGTGCCCTGGCGTTTGGCCGCCAGAGCCTTCAGGCGCTCCACCGACTCGGGCGGTACAAAGCGACCACCCAGTGGCGTTGGATGGATACCCGGGCCATGGAAATCAGTGCCCCCGGTGGGAATCAGGTTATATTGTTTCGCCAGTGAGAGCAAAGCCTGTTCATCCTTATGGGTATAAGGACCATAGTAGGTTTCCAGTCCCACCATGCCAGCCCTTTGTAGATCGGGCAACCATTCTCGCAATTTGTCCAGTCCCGGAAGTCCGATGGGATGAGCCATCACGGCCAGTCCATTGGCACTATTGATCAGACGTACCGCGTCTTCTGGCGAGAGCTTATAGCGTGGCACATAGGCATGACAGCCTTTGCCGATATACTTGTCAAAAGCCTCGCCAATGGATTGTACATAGCCCGCTTCCATCAGCGCTTTCGCTACATGGGGGCGTCCGACAGATCCCTGCGCGATTTCGCGCACACGATCCCAGGAAATGTTTATTCCCTGTTCGTTTAGCAACTCCACCATGCGCTGTCCACGGCGCACCCGCGCATCGCGCAGCACTTTCAATATAGCCTGGAACTCTGGACGCTGATATTCCAGATAGTAGCCCAGTACATGAATCTCGCCGCCGCTGACATCGGTATTGAGTTCGATACCGGGAATGAGCTCGATCCCTAGTTCGTGGGCTGCCTCTGTGGCTTCGGCAAGGCCATCCGTGCTGTCATGATCGGTCAATGCCAGCACTTTCAGCCCCGCCTGCTGAGCCTGTTTCAAGAGATCGCTGGGACTATAGATACCATCAGACGCTGTCGAATGGGTATGAAGATCAATTGTATTCGCCATTATGTGTCATATTCCCTGTCTATCTTGCATAATCGACGGAGCGGGTTTCGCGCACCACGCACACTTTGATCTGACCCGGATAATCCATATCCTCTTCAATCTTGTGCGCGATATCGCTGGCCAGGCGCACTGCGGCATATTCATCGATCTCTTCAGGTTTGACGATGATACGCACTTCACGGCCAGCCTGGATCGCAAATGATTTTTCTACGCCCGTGAACGAATTGGCGATATGCTCAAGTGCTTCCAGCCGTTTAATGTAGAGATCAATCGTCTCTCTGCGCGCTCCTGGACGGGCGGCCGAGATCGCGTCGGCAGCCTGTACAATTGCTGCCTCTAACGTCTGGGGCTCAGTCTCGGTGGCGTGATGAGCTACCATTGCGTGCACGATCTTCGGCGATTTGCCGAAGCGACGAGCGATCTCACCGCCGATAATAGCATGTGGACCCTCGACCTCCTGGTCGATGGCTTTGCCCATATCGTGTAACAGGGCCGCCGTCTTACAAACGTTGACATCTGCCCCCAACTCGTGGGCGATGGTGGCGGCCAGAATAGAGACCTCAACTGAATGAGAAAGCACATTCTGACCATAGCTGGTGCGGAAGCGCAGGCGGCCCAGAATCTTGAGCAGATCTGGCTGCAATCCATGCACATTGGCCTCTAGTGCCGCATTCTCGCCCGCCTCACGGACAATCAGATCTACTTCCTGGCGTGCCTTGGCGACCACATCTTCAATACGAGCCGGATGGATACGACCATCCATGATTAACTTCGTCAATGCAACCCGCGCAATTTCTCGGCGCACTGGATCAAAGCCTGATAGGATAACTGCTTCTGGTGTATCATCGATGATCAGATCAACACCGGTGGCGGCTTCCAGGGCGCGGATATTGCGTCCCTCACGACCAATGATGCGCCCCTTCATTTCGTCGTTGGGCAATGGCACTACCGAGACCACCGCCTCGGCAACCTGGTCTGAGGCACAACGCTGAATCGCCAGTGTAATAATCTCACGGGCTTTCGCTTCGGCCTCTTCGCGTGCCTGCTCCTCAATCCTACGGGCGCGTTGATATGCTTCTACCCGGACTTGCTGTTCTATGCGACTGAGTAACAGTTCCTGTGCCTGCTCCTCAGTTAATCTGGCAATACGCTCAAGTTCAGTGGTTTGTTTTCTTTTCATCTCATCAAGCTCTTCACGCGTCTGGTCAAGCGTGCGCTCTTTGGTTCCCAGTTTGCGCTCGCGTTGCTCCAACGCGTCCAGCTTACGCTCAAGATTTTCTTCTTTTTGTTGAATCCGGCGCTCCTGGCGTTGCAATTCTGTGCGCCGTTCCGCGTTTTCTCTCTCGATTGCGGTGCGGATACTTGCCGTCTCGTCACGTGCCTCTCTGAGGGCGAGGCTTTGTTGATCTTGTACTGAGAGAAGGCGTTGTTCGCTGGCCTCTTTAAGCGCGCGTAACTTCTCTTCATAAGAAGCCTTATTGCGCGACGATCCTAGCGAAAAACCTACCCACAGTGCTATGATGGCTCCCCCAAAACAGCAATGAGAACAAGAACGGCCCAGACGAAAATAGTTGACACGTCGGCCTACCTCCAATGGTAAAGACAATCAGGCCTATAAAGGCTCGAAAATGACTATATTTAAGGCAATTTATGTGTTTTTTAGCTGTGCACAGTGGACAAAAATGCACTATGCGCCAAGCATACTATATAAGAGTGTTAACTATACGTCAAGAAGAAGACCCGGATGAACAACAAAATAAGTGGCAGGCGTATCATGTTATTCGAGCAGTTGAGTCTCCGTATGATCAACCTTTGCGCAACGTTTCTATCCTCTATTTTGTCATGAAACCTGCTCTGTTTGCCATCAACATTATCATTGATCTCTCTATAGATTATATCCTTTTGTTTTCACGTACTCATGTAATGACAAACTCATCTAATTGGTTTTGCGACCCTGGATGTTGTCTGTGCTCCGGGTTTACATAGCCCAGAGCACCTTGAACATCTGGAAGACCAGCAATGCCAGCAATGGCGTAGCAAAGAGTAGATACGTCTGATGTACCCAGGGATATCGTCCCAGGCGAGCCAGAACCAGAAATGCTGGAATACATAATAAGGCTGCATATTGTATAGACGGTAAAGGATCAAACTGGCTAAATGGTAGCCCGGGTTGATTGGGTACCAGTAGCGCATAAATGATTACCAGTATGCCGAATATCTGTAGTGGCCATTGTCCTTTGGGTAGTTGTTCACGTCCAATAAAGCTCATTACCAGCAAAATCACTATCCCAAGCAGGATCAATAGTTCGAAGAGCGCATGGGCAGTTGCAAATGAGAATGGCGAGCCGCCAGAGAGTGTATGCAGCGCTGTAAACAGCCCTCCTAGAAACCCTGGTGATGGATTGCCTTGCTGAGGATGCAAGAAGATCAGCGCATCATGGAAGGGTTTTTTGAGAGCATAACTATAAATTAGCAGCCCGATTGGGATAAACAGGGCCGCGATCAGTGGCAATAGCGAGCGTATCTGTGCACCTCTGCCGCCTGTTTGTACCTGTTTGATCTGGGGCCCTTGCTGGCGGAAGAATTCGCACACAAAAACGATAAATAAGAAAATTCCCATCAAATCGGTCAATGCGGCCAGTGCCCCGATGCAACCTGCCAGCCACCAGGAGCGCTGGCGCAACAGATAGAGGCAGAGAAGCGTGAAAAAGAGTAACAGGGCTGTGTTGTAGGCTGCAAAAAAGAATAGGGCTGTTGGAAAAATAGCGAGGTAGAGCATACAACGTTTGGCCATGCTGGCATCAAATTCTGGTTCCACCAGCAGGTAACACACCATCAGCGCCCCGAAAAAGGCCAGATTAGAGATAATCATGCCAGCCAATAAAATATCCATATGTAAGAGCGAACTCAGGGCGTGTACAATAGTGGGATAAAGGGGAAAAAGAGCTGTATAGCTGGGATCGGTATATCCCTGAGTGGCAATCGTCAAGTTACGGGTGGCATCCCAATGATACCAGTTGTAGAGGATACTTTGGGGAGTAAACGCGAATGATGATGGCCCCTGGGCGTTAAAGAGGATGCCACCAAAATAGGTGAGTACAAGTAGTAGGAGGCGTGTTAGCAGGAAGGCCGGTAGCGCGGCCAGCGCGGCCTGGCGCCAGGGAATAAGAGCCGTACGCCATCTATGTTGCTGACCCTCGGCTTCCGCCGTGGCTGTTGTATCTTTCGTTGTTTCTTGTGCTTGCATACAAGGGTAAACTCCTATGGGATAAATTATTATCGGTTGTGTTTCGTAATTGATTGTAAAAGTATACAAGAAATAGTTACTGTTGTCATCTTGTGAATGAAGGAGTTGCAAATGAGTTCAACACATTCCTCCGTTCCGCCACGGACCACCCATGTTGTTACATGCTTTCTTGAAAGGACAGATGGCCCGAAGGCCCAGATTCTGTTGGTCCAACGAAGTCAGCGTGTCGGCAGTTATCATGGCCATTGGGCTGGTATTAGTGGCTTTGTGGAACCCAATGTATCGCCAGATGAGCAAGCGTTTGTCGAGATTGGCGAAGAGACCAGCCTGCGGCGCGACCAAGTGCGCATGCTGAGGCGTGGAGAGGTAGTTGAGCATATTGATACAGAATTGGGTCGACATTTTTATGTTCATCCCTTTCTGTTTCATGTACTGGCACCCGAAGAAATTAAGACTGACTGGGAAGCGGTCGATATGCGCTGGATTGAACCAGATGAGCTTTCCGGCTATGAGACCGTGCCCAAATTGAAAGAAGCATATGTTTCAGCTCTCCTGGGTGAAGATGTCGCTGGAGCGCAGCTCTAGCGATTGAGAAGATGGCGCGTTTCTCTATATTAGAGCCGGCGCCATCTTTTTTTGTTTGTTCTGGCCGTTTATTTGCCCTGGAAATTAGCCTGACGCTTCTCGATAAAGGCGCGCATCCCTTCGCGCATATCTTCCGTAGAAAAGAGCAAGAAGAAGTTTTTCAGCTCTATTGCTAAACCCTCTTCCAGGGAAGTCTCAAAAGCGGCCAGTACAGATTCCTTGGCCAGGCGCGTTGCAATCGGGGCCTGACTGGCTATTTTGTGTGCCAGTTTCAGTGCCTCATTCAGGAGCTCTCCCTGAGGAACCACATGATTGACCAGGCCGAGGCTCTCTAATTCCTTCGCGCTGATAGGAGAGCCGGTCAGCACAATCTCCATCGTGCGATACTTGCCCAGGGTGCGTGCCAGGCGCTGTGTACCGCCGGCTCCTGGAATGACACCGATTAGAATCTCTGGTTGTCCAAAGCGCGCATTTTCGGTTGCGATAATCAGGTCGCAATGCATTGCCAGCTCGCAGCCACCACCCAGCGCATAGCCATTGACTGCCGCGATGAGCGGCTTATGAATCTTACGGATGCGTGCCCAGGAATCAAATCCTCCCAACATCATGTCGACCGGCGATTTATCGGCCATCTCTTTGATATCCGCGCCCGCAGCGAAGGCTTTCTCACCGGCCCCGGTCAGTATAATACAACCAATCGCTTCATCGCGATCGAATTCCTCCAGCGCATCTGCCAGCTCACTGACCAGTTGAAAGTTCAGTGCATTCAGTTCTTTAGGTCGATTGAGGGTAACGATACCTACACGCTGATTGCGCTCAACGAGGATAGAGGTGTACTCTGCCATGTCTTCCAAATCTCCTTATGTATAAGGTTGCATATTTTTTATTCATAGATGCCAATGGCGTCATGACGGGTTAGCTCTTGTAGTATATCACTCAGCTCCTCACATAATGGCGATCGCGAACGCAAGTAATAAGAAAAGCGCTCTGTGTACGTGCCCACAGAGCGCTTTTCTTATTACTTGCATTGCCAGTCTATCTATGCTCAAGCATTATCAAGAGATAGGAACATGTGGCAGTTATAGCGAACGGCGCGTTCCAGGTCGGACAGTCGAATATGTTCATTGGGCGCGTGTGCCCCACTCCCCAGTAGCCAACATTGCCGGGGGCGCTCAGTCCTGGGAGACCAACATGGCGTTGCAGGGCGTCCAGCAAGGGTAGCGAGCCACCGGTGAGCGGCGTGATCCTGGCGGGCTTGTCTGCAAAAGCCTCGGCGATACGCTGGATCTTTTGTACAAATGGATCCTCTATGGGAGTGACCACAGGACCGGCCGCTCCCAATACGCTCACATTGATATCATCATAACCTTGCGCATGTAAGTAGCTACGTAGTTTCTCCAGGATATCATGTGGATCTTGCTCGGGTACCAGTCGGAAGTCAATTTTAGCCATTGCCCTGGCCGGGAGTACGGTCTTGACTCCTTCGCCGGTATAGCCACTATTGAGGCCAGCGATATTGCAAGTGGGAGCAAAGGCTGCCCGCTCACGCAAGGCCATACCGCTCAACCCATCTACAAATTGTTCGACCTGGTGGGCAGCTTTCAATTGTTCATCTTTATTTTCCTGCTGCATTAAGGCCTCAAGTTGCGCCTCAGTCGGTGCTTTGACCGCGGCATAAAAGCCAGGGATGCGGACCTGTCCAGCAGGGGTGCGTAAACTGGCCAGGGCCTGTACCAATCTCCAGGCCGCGCTGGGTAAAATCGGAGCCTTTCCTGAATGAGCGTCGATCCCCACACCCTGCACATCCAATTGCACATATAGCAGGCCCTTGGTCCCGAGGTTTAGAGCTGGATGGCCTTCTTCAGTGAAACCAGCCCCTTCCCAGAGGCAGCCGTCCGCTTGCAGCAATTCTGTATATTTCTCGGCGATCTCTTCAAAATGTGGGCTTCCAATCTCTTCTTCGCCTTCGATGATCCAGCGCAAGGTAATGGGGAGCTCACCATAGGTCGCGCGCAAGGCGCGAATAGCCGCCAGGCGGGCCGCGATCTCACCTTTATTATCGACGGCACCACGGGCGAAGAATTTTCCTTCACGGATAGTTGGCTCAAACGGTGGGCTCTGCCACAGGTCCAATGGCTCCGCTGGCTGGACATCATAGTGATTGTAGAGGAGCAGGGTATAAGGTCCTCTTCCTCGCAGTTCTCCATAGATGGCTGGGGGCGCTTTAGAGGTGTAGTAGAGGCGCTGGGTTTGAAAGCCGCTCTCACTTAGCAATTGCTCGGTCAGTTCGGTCATGGCCTCAATGCCATTGTTCTGTGCCGCGATACTGGGCTGGCGGCAGAGCTGTGTTAGTAATTCAATGGCTTCATCCGCATGTGTGTTTAAATACGTGATTGGAAGTTCAGGAGTAGGAGGCATAATACGCCTTTCTTTCACTTAATAATGATGAGTTATAGCAAAATCTGCTATAACTCATCATTACAATTTCTTCCAGACACTAAAAGTGTGTGTTCCTGTATCGTATTATGCCATCTTTTGTAAAAAGCTCGCAACTGTGCGAATTCCGTTAAAGAATTGCTGTAGCGAGTATTTTTCGTTGGGGGCATGCAGATTGTCGTCGGGGAGCCCGAAACCCATCAAGACAACGGGGACCCTGAGTACCTCGTCAAAGAGGGCGGCAATTGGCACTGAGCCTCCTTCACGTAAGTGGACCGGGGCTTTGCCATAGACCTCTTCCAGAGCGGATGAAGCGGCCCGCATCACCTCTGAGTCTGGAGAAACCAGCACACCTTCTCCACCATGGACGTTGATAACATCAACCGTGACGCCCGCTGGCGCGTTATCTTTGACGGCCTGCTCAAAAAGCTTGAAGACCTCTTTGGATTTTAGATCGGGTGGAAGGCGCAGGCTAATTTTTGCTTTCGCTACCGCTGGAATAACGGTCTTGGCTCCTTCACCCGTAAAACCACCAACGATCCCATGCACTTCCAGTGTCGGACGAGCACTGACACGCTCCAATGGTGGATATTCAAGCTCGCCTGAAAGCTGAGAGACTCCCATTTCATGCAGAAATGCCTCGTTCATATGCAGTGGGTCCTGCTCCCAGAACGTTTTTTCTTCATGCGATGGTTTACGTAACTTATCGTAGAGTCCTGGAATATGGATATGGCCGTCAGCATCTTTTAAGCGACTGATAATAATAGAGAGGGCATGCAGTGGATTGGGGGCTACGCCTCCATAGGTCCCTGAATGTAGATCCCCTTTTGCTCCATGGACCACGACTTCTGTATAGATAATGCCGCGCAAACCTGTGATCAAGGCTGGAATCTCGGTCGAAGGCATGTGGGTATCGCAGATGAATGCCGCATCGCAGCCCAGGCGTTCAGGGTAAGTCTTGACATAGTGTTCGATTGACTCGCCACCGGCCTCTTCTTCACCTTCGATCAGCACTTTAACATTGATTGGCAGGGTCCCGTTGACCTTGAACAACGTCTCTAAGGCCTTAAAGACAAGCATGACCTGCCCTTTATCGTCAGCGGCCCCGCGACTATAGATATTGCCATTGCGAATAGTAGGATCGAAAGGTGCGCTTTCCCACAGTTCGATGGGATCAACCGGTTGTACGTCATAATGACCATAGATGAGCAGGGTTGGCTTACCACTGGCCTGGAGCCATTCTCCATAGACAAGAGGATGTCCCTGGGTCTGGATCAGCTCCGCGTGCTCAATACCGAGGTGTTTCAATTGTTCAACCGCATATTCCGCGGCTCGCTGCACGTCGCCTGCATGTTCGGGCTGTGTACTGATGCTAGGAATACGCAACCAGGCCTTCAGGTCCTCTAAAAACTGTCCCTCATGCTCCTGGATATACGTTTCAATCTGGCTCATAAGCTCTGCCTTTCATATGGATTTCTTTTGCGCTATGGTAGCAGGGCCGTCGAGGATTGTCCAGGGGCCCGCGATGGATTTATTTAATCTTATGTCGCTCGCTATAGACTAGCGCGATTTATTTTTTCGGCATCGTTTGCGTTAGAAATTCTGCTTCAAATTGTTGCCAGACTCGTAATTCAGCCAGGTGTGTATCGATTTGTTGCTTTTGCTGCAAGGCGTCTCGCAATATTGCCGCGACACGTTGTCGGAAGGAGGACAGGTATTGCCTTTGTTCGTCAGGTGCCGGCATGAAGTGTAGATAAATGTGATGAGCTTCATAGAAGTCGGTTGAGTAAAAAGCGATTGCCAGTAGATCTGCATAGTGTTGGGCTAATGTGTGCAGTGCCGGGGTAAAGTAATCTGCTTGAGCGCTTGTCACAATCAAGCAGCCTGCTACACGATTAGAATGTTGAATAGGATAAGCAGAGGCGCTAAAGTTACGCAAACCTGTCGTGCCATTGATCGTATAATTTGATTGATCCGGATTATAAGGATGGACACCAATTACTTTACGCATGATGACCGCCTGACCGGCTAGCGATTCCACCCCTAAAAGTATGGCCTCAGCTTCCAGATTATTTTTCCAGGGAGTGGTACCCTGCCCATAGCATTCCAGTAAGCTATATACCTTACCATCAGCTTGCGGGGGCATGCAGCGAACGATACGCAATGCTAGCCCTTGACGATAAGGGTCCAGCTGCGCCAGAGCCTGTTGGATAATCAAACTTGATAGCATCCAAAAACGAATAGCATCAGAAACCGTACTACTGCCACTGAGCACACGAGCATAGAATGTCGCTGGAATCTCCACGTTCTCATCGCTTATGGAAAATGGATTGTTGATGGATTCGTATTCTCTGATTACCAGGGGCAATAATTGTTGACGATACTGGGGAAATAGATCGATGAGCTGTCGCATTTGTCGTGGCCCTGGACTACTTTCGCCTTCAATCCAGCGTTGCAGCGTTAGCAATGAAATATGCAGCTCTTGTAATATTAGTTGCCTTTCCTGAGTATTCTTGACGATTTCCCCTAAGAGTTCACGCCAGGTAAGTGGCTCCCTCATAGTTCATTCATCCCTTCAGGCATGTCATCGATACGCTCTATCTTCCTTGTTCAAACGTACTTAACAAGCATACTTAGCCACCCAATAGCAGTCAATTAAGAATGTATTAGGAATATTTAACATTTTTAAGCTGTATATAGATTCATATCGATTATTTTAATCTTTGTTGCTATGCTAAATGTTAATAAGCTATGTTATGAAATTTTTAATATCTCTATAAATCTCTATAGATATTAAAGATAAAAAGATCAGATCTATTCCCGATCTTTTTATTAGAAGGTGCAGAAAATGTGCGCGTGCGCACATTTTCTGCACCTTCTAATAAAAATTATATGAGCACCGCAGGTGCGAAAACGCTTGCGCAGAGCAGCGTAGCATAATTAATTTTGAGTGTGACCTGGATGTGGGATGTGTGAGGTTGTTGTGAGGAATTCAAAAAGTCCCGTTGATCCGTGAGGAATAGCCTGGAGTTGTTATCTCTGTGCTATAATGCCATATGAACACTCGTTCTTATCCAATTTTGTAGAGAAACCCGATCCGCCTGATTTGTGGAGTGAATATATATGCCCATACGACAACTGGCACCTGATGTGGCGGCCAAAATTGCTGCAGGAGAAGTGGTAGAGCGGCCAGCCTCGGTTGTAAAGGAATTAATTGAAAATAGTATTGATGCGGGGGCGACTCAGATCCGTGTCGATTTGACCCATGGGGGTTTACAGCTGATTCGCATTACTGATAACGGTAGCGGCATTCCTGCTGAGGAACTTCCGCTGGCTCTGACGCGTCACGCTACCAGTAAAGTGGCTAATATCGATGACCTGGAACATATTCGTTCGCTTGGTTTCCGTGGCGAGGCTCTGGCCAGTATTGCTGCGGTGGCCGAGGTGTCATTAATGAGCCGTCCCCGTGGTGTTGAGCAGGGCTCACAGCTTAGTGCGCAAAATGGGCAGATTTCAGAGGTGACGGCAGCGGCTTCGCCTGAAGGTACGACAATTACTGTGCGTAACCTGTTTAGTGCTGTGCCGGCTCGTCTCAAGTTTATTAAGAGCCGCAATACAGAGATTAGCCATTGTCACCATTTGTTGGAGCAATATGCGCTGGCGTATCCCGAGATCCGTTTCAATGTATTTAGTGAGGGACGGCAAATTTTTGCTACCCCTGGCGATGGACAACTGGCGAGTGTGCTGGTGGAGGTTTATGGGCTACAGATTGCTGAGCAGATGATCAAGGTACAGGGTAATGAGCAGCCAGAGGATACCGCCTATCCGATTATTACCGGCTACACCAGTCGTCCCACTGCCTATAAAAGTAATCGCCAGCATATCTCCTTCTTCGTCAATCGGCGCTGGGTTCTCAGTCGCATGTTGACTTCAGCGGTAGAGGGAGCCTACCATTCGTTGTTATTGACTGGTCGCCATCCTATCGCGGTCATCAACATTCAGATTGATCCTTCGGTGTTGGATGTCAATGTGCATCCAGCTAAGACAGAGATTCGCTTCTTGAAGGAGCGCCGTGTCTATGCGGCGATCTTGCGGGCGGTGCGTGAAGCTTTGTTGGAAGAGCCAGAGATGCCGCACTGGGATCCCGGGCAGGAAGAGTCAGCCCCGATGCGTTCTTTTGCTAACCGTACCCTACAGCAGGAACGTGAGGCTGTTGACTCGATGGCATTGGATATTGATGAGGAGACCGGCGAGGTCTATGAGTCAGGTGGTGGTCAGCAGCCCGCCCCGCTGCCATCCTCAAATGCTAAGCGCACTATCCCGACCGATAATCCCTGGATGACGGCTACCGAAGAAGAGACTGGCACCAGGCCTCCTTTGTTAGGGCGCCTCTGGCAGAGCCATATCCATGCTCCTGAGCGTTCCGCCAATGATTCTCCCAGTCGAGAGCAAGGGCGTAAACCTGTCTCCTCAGCAGAAGATCTGGATGCGATAATAATTGAGCCAGAGCTGCAGGATAGCATGGCCGAGGCATCCGATGCCCCTGCTTTGTCACCGATTGAGCAACTCTGGATGCAGCGCAATAATGGACAGCAAGAGGCTGTTAAGATGCCGCCTCGCGAGCCTGTTGCGTCGCTCGCGCCTGCTGATTTGCCTCCCCGGCAGGTGTCTATGCTGGCCGCCTCTGAGGCTCCCATTGAGCAGGCTATCGATATCGTGGATCCACACGGTACGCGTCATTTTCCAAAGGTGCGCGTGGTGGGCCAGGTGGCACAAAGCTATATCGTGACTGAGGGTGAGGGTGGTATGTATCTGATTGATCAGCATGCTGCCCACGAGCGTATCCTGTTGGAGCGCATGGTTGCCTCTCTGAAGTCGCGCACACCTATCTCACAGCTGTTGCTGACCCCGATCCAATTGGAACTGGCGCCTAATGAATTAGAGGCGATTGAAGAACATCAGCCGCAGCTGGAGCAGATTGGTTTTAAGCTGGCCAGCGATAGCAGTGATGGTGCACTGGAGGTGTGTGCGGTTCCCAGCGTGCTGGTAAAACAGATGAATGCGCGCTCGCTACATGAATTGTTGATCGAACTGACCTCGGCGGAAAGCCTGGGCGATACAGAAACCTGGGAAGAGCGCGCATTGGCCAATGTAGCTTGTAAGGCTGCTATCAAAGCGAACTACTTTTTGACGGTCAGCGAGATGCGCGAGATGCTTGAACAATTAGAGCAGACTAAAGCGCCGTTTAGTTGCTGTCATGGCCGCCCTACAATGGTGCATTTTGGTCTGAATGCCCTGGCACGTGCGTTTGAGAGGCGTTAAGTTATATGCTTGCTGATGTATTGACATCGGCTGCCAGCTGGTTGGGAGAGCGCTCTTTACTGACCTATGTGGTTCCAGAAGAGCTGATGGCGGAGTTGCGGGTGGGCCAGCTGGTAGCCGTTCCATATGGTGAGCGCCTTGTTGAAGGCATTGTGTGGACGACCAGCCAGGATGAATGGGTGGAGCTTGAACAGGGTGAAGAGCTACGCCCTATCCATACTATTCTGGATACTGAACCGGCCTTGCTAGGTCATCAGATGGCTCTGGCCCAGTGGGTTGCTGATTACTATGTGACGCCGCTGGCGTATGTGGCGCAGATGATGTTGCCACCAGGCTTAATGCAGCGTTCGCGGGCGGTATTGCGCCTGGCCGCCAATGATGAGCAGGCGATCGATGCGGCCATGCAAGGGGGCTCCCTGCAATTGCGCGCCCTGCTCGGGCTGTTGCTTACAGAAGGAACGATTGATGTTGAGCGTCTGAAAGAATTATTGGGGCCAAAACGGGCAAAGGCGATCTTGAAAGAGGCACGCGAGAACGAGTTATTTATGCAGGATTCTCAGCTCGATGCACCAAAGGCCAAAGCGCGTGTCAAGCGTGTGGTACGCCTGGTATCGCGTGGTGATGCGCTGCAAGAATGGTGTAAACGCACTGAGGAGATTGCCCAACGCAATGCCCTACCGGTGCCCGTACCAGTCATTCCTGATCATATTATGCAACCCAAATCCACTGGCCGAAAGGGGCGCAAAGCTGTAGAGAATCCCTGGGCGATCCCTGAGGCGGTCAGCGCTACCGCTACATTAACGTTGAGTCGCACCGATAAAGAGAGTTTGCGGGCTCAGCATCAACTGGCGGCGGTGGATCTCCTCTTGCACAATACTGATCCCAACGCCCACTGGTCCCCCAATGCTCTCTGTAAGGCCAGTGGCATGACTAAAGCCCAGTTCGATCAACTGCTGCGTGAGCATATCCTGGAGGTTGTGGAGGCCGAGCTACGGCGTGATCCTCTGATGGGTAGAACGGTGTTGCCCAGCCAGCCTTTGTCGCTGACCCCTGATCAGCAGCATGCCCTGAATTGTATTGTCGGGGATGAATACGATCTACGACCGATTCTATTGCATGGAGTAACGGGTAGCGGTAAGACCGAGGTCTACCTGCAGTCCCTGGCGGCCATCATTGCGCAGGGCAAACAGGGCATCATTCTGGTCCCCGAAATTGCGCTGACGACGCAAGCTGTGTTGCGCGTGGCTGGCCGTTTTCCTGATCGGGTGGCGATCATCCATAGCGAGCTGAGTACCGGTGAGAGATATGATGAGTGGCGGCGCATTCGCTCGGGTGAGGTCGATGTTGTGATTGGTTCGCGCTCAGCCCTCTTTGCTCCTTTACCTAATCTGGGGATTATTATTCTGGATGAGGAACATGAGCCAGCCTACAAGCAATCTGAGCGTCGTCCTACCTATCATGCGCGTGAGGTGGCTTTGATGCTGGGTAATATCTTGAACATTCCGGTAGTCCTGGGCAGCGCTACCCCGCTGTTGATTCATTCTATTTCGCCGAGCAGGAGCACTATCGCCTGGTTGAATTACCTGGCCGTATCAATGCTACCTTGCCTCCGGTTGAGGTGATCGATCTGCGCAATGAGCTGCACGCGGGCAATACCAGTATCATCAGTCGTCGCCTGCAAGAAGAACTGGCTCGGGTACTGGAAAATAAGCAGCAGGCGATCCTGTTTCTCAACCGCCGTGGTGCGGCTAGCTGTGTGCTCTGCCGGGATTGCGGCTATACCGTGATGTGTGAGCACTGTGATATTCCCATGACCTATCACTCGACCGAGCGCATTTTATTGTGTCATTATTGCGGCTTACAGAGTAAGGTGCTGCAGTTTTGTCCCCAGTGCAAAAGCTCTGGTATTCGCTATTTTGGCCTGGGAACCGAGAAAATACAGGAGACGATTCAGCGGCTTTTTCCTGAGGCACGACTTTTGCGCTGGGATCGGGATACGGCCCGCAATCGGCGGGCGCATGAACAGTTGCTGGATCGCTTTGCGGGCCGTGAAGCTGATATTTTGATTGGTACCCAGATGATCGCTAAAGGCCTGGATCTGCCGGGCGTGACGCTGGTCGGGGTGGTTTCTGCTGATATTGCGCTGGGCCTGCCTGATTACTCAACGACTGAGCGCGCTTTTACGCTCTTAACCCAGGTAGCGGGTCGCGCGGGACGTGGCGCGGAGGCGGGCCAGGTGATTATCCAGACCTTTAATCCACAGCATTTCTGTATTGAGACTGCCTCACATCACGATTATCATGAATTTTATAAGATGGAGATTAATTCGCGCTATCGCTATCAATATCCACCTTTTCGTCACTTTGTGAAATTTACTTATAGTCATGAGAACCGTCAGCGTTGCCAGAATGAGGCATTGTTGCTTTACGATCGGCTCAAGCAGTGGATTGAGCGCCTGGGCCTGGCGGAAACCGACGTGGTAGGGCCTGCACCAGCGCTAATGGAACGTATGCGGGGCAAGTATCGCTGGCAAATGATTGTGCGTGGTCCCGACCTCCATCAACTCTTGCGGGTCATTGAAGCGCCGGAATGGGAGATCGACATTGATCCCGTGAGCACCATCTAATTTTTTCGCTGCTCTTTTGTCAGGTTCTGGCAATAATGTCTGCTCACATTATTGCCAGTTGTCTATGTATTTCAACTGGCTGCCTGGAGCTGGATTGTGCGCTGGAGAAATTCTTCCAGGGCGGGCATGACGATATCTGCATGGGTATAGAAGGCCATATGCGTACCATTGGGAATAACCAGGATTTGGGCCAGCGGGGCCTGGCTAGCCAGTAGCTCGGCGTCTGCAAAGAGCACCTCGTCATCACTGGTGCCATGCACAATGAAGGTCGGGGCCTTGATATTCTGCAAGGGATAGCGGCTAATTTTCTCAAATTGCTCCATATCGTTATCATAACCGCGTTTTCTATGGCTATAGAGTAAGGCTGTGCGTACCAGGTCGGTTGCTGCTGCGCCCGCTGGCTGCAGGCCAGCGAATGGCAGGACAAAGTATATAAAAGGGTCAAAGGCAACGATTTTGCTATAGATTTGTCTGGATATACGCTTGAGCGGTGAATAGCTTTGCCATATTTCTTGCTCTGAATAATGTTGCGCTACCCCACTGATCATCACCAGGCTGCTACAGCGCTCTGGATGGCGTAACGCAAACTGAATGGCTGAGGGACCGCCACCTGAGATACCCAGGATACTGACCTGATCAATAGCGAGCATATCTAGTAGCGCGGCATAGAGATCTGCCTGCTCTTCTGGCGTGGGCGCTGTTTCCAGTGGGGTACGCAGGTAACCAGGGCGTGAGACGGCCAGGTAGGAATAGTGTAGATTGTTAAACAATTTAGCAAAAGCCTGTCCCATATCATAGCCACCAGGTGAGCCGTGTGCGATCAGTATAACCGGTCCGGTCCCGCTCAAATTATATTCAATTGGACCCAGCCTGGTATCGATAAGATTACTGCCAGCAGCCAGACGGCTAATTTCTTTCTGGCGCCAATTGCGATACGTTGTTGTATAACACGCCATACTGGCTGCTACCGCTGCTCCAGCGAGTAGCCAACGCTTCCCTTTCATTTATTTTTCCCCTTTTATATGCCTCAATAGAAGTTCTTGATAGGAATAACAATACATCGAAAACCTCAAGAATTTGTATGGATTTATTAAAAACTTCCCCAAGCATTATTCTGATTGTGAGGGTGAGGGAAAAATAGTTAATAATGAGGCTACAATAATAAGGTTATAAATGAGTAAGCATGCCACTAACGAAGCTCATAATTTTTTTATTAGCTATTGTAGAAAATGTGTGCTGCACATTTTCTACAATAGCTAATAATCTGCAATCCTTATTAATCACCCCAACTGTTGAATCTAGTTGGTGTGACGCTGATCAACTGTGAGTAATCTTTGCTCATGTTCTCAAATGTCCAGCCCATAGCTTTCATCTGGTCTGCATACTTGTTTGCATACTCCTGCAATGTGGCTGTATCAGGGTGCTGCTGTTCCAATCTGGCTTCACCATCAATCAGAACAACATCGCCACCATTATTCAGGGTTTCCAGTGCCAGCGTGACATGAGGATTATGCTCAATGTTGCGAATCTTCTGATTCCCTGGCTGACTGAAAATAAGGATCTGGCTTCCATTCCATAAGAACCAGACGGGAACAAGGTGGGGCGGCCATTAGCTTTAACGCTGCTTAGCCAGATTATCAGTTCTTTACGTAGCCGTTGATCAACATGTGCATCTTTGGTTTGTTTAAGATCAAGTACCATGAATCTCTCCTTTTTTATGCTATCTTCTATTTCATTCTACGCTGCTTTAACAGCATGATGGTTATTCCAAATCTAAGAACAAAGTTGAGTGTCATTATGTTCCAGCCCCGACTCTTCCTTCTCCCCATCTCAGGTCAGGGAGGTCAGCCCATGCTTCTCTCTTCCGAAGCCCAGCTATAGATGATAAAATAGCATATATGGGAATTTTTTATGGACTTATTGCGGCTATTTTTTGGGGTCTCGGCGATTTCTGTGCACGCTATGCAACTCACCGGATTGGTACATATCGAACACTTTGCTATTTACAGTTTATTGGTATATTCGGATTAACTGTTTATTTGCTTTTAACTGGTGAACTTCAACATGTGTTTGCGCATACTAGCTGGCAGCCCTGGCTCTGGGCATTACTGGCGGCCTTACTTAATATTGTCAGTTCGCTGGCCCTCTATCGTGCCTTCCAGGTGGGTACATTATCGCTGGTCTCACCAATCGCTGCCAGCTACGCGGTCGTAACCGTTATCCTGGCTTTCTTGAGTGGTGAGATACTGACGGGCCTGCAAAACCTGGCTATCGTGCTTGTTTTGCTGGGAGTGATTGTATGTTCAACTCCTTCGACAGCGGGTGCCGGAGGCAGTAGATCTCTGTTTACCCTGCCATGGCGTGGCGCATCTACTCAGGGGATTTCGCTGGCATTACTGGCCTCGCTGGGTTATGGCCTGACCTTCTGGTTACTTGGTTTTCTGGTCACCCCTGGCCTGGGAAATATCACTCCCGTCTGGTTTATTCGTATCATCACGCCCTGCGTATTGCTGGTCTGTTCTCCGCTGGTGAAGCAACCGCTGACGTTTCCGCGTGGCAAAGTCTGGATATTGCTGCTGGGCGTCGGCTTTTTTGATACGCTGGCTTATATCGCGTATACCAGTGGCATGCAGCCGGGCCAGGTCTCACTGGTAACTATCCTATCTTCCCTCTATAGTGCAGTCACGATTCTGCTGGCCTGGATCTTCTTACGTGAACGTTTGCAGCGTACACAATGGCTGGGCATCCTGGTTATCTTTGTCGGTATTATCCTGGTAAATCTGTAGTTGATCGCCGGTCCTGGCTATTATCCGAAATTAGAACCTGTGTACTGCAATGATAAATGAATATTAAAACTCGTAGCAGAACCTCCTGAATGACTACTTTGTAGCCGCTTCAGGAGGTTCTCAGGCTCTATGCTCTCTAGTTTCTATAGCGAAGCGTAGCGATCTTCTTTAGGAGCAACTACATCGATCTGACTGGGACATAGCATGGCGCGGGCCATCAATCCACACATCTGTGCCAATCCATTCAGGATCGCACGGCTACTCCAGCCGATCAATAAACCGCAGGGAACCGCGATAAAAGAGCGGGCAAACATGATTGGATCGAAGATGCCGTCTCTTGTTTCCGCAAAGAGCAGGTAACTATGAGAATGGTAGCCAGCGGCAAAGACCAGGCCATCGATATAGGTGTTGAGCAAGTAGACCAGGGGTCCCAATGTCAGGCATAATGCTACCAATGGCAGGGTGATAACCAGCACAAACGAGATGATGCCCAATGGGAATTTCAGCAGTATATAGATCATGCTCTTCCAGGTGACCGCATCGCTGAGGCTGGCTCGCAGCCAGCGCAAGAGATTGCCTTTTCCTTCGGCTGGTTGTCGGGATGGAATATAGGGCATTGGTATGTGTAGCAGACTGGCGGCCATGTCGCGCTCTATGATGGCTACACCACGGATACCCAGCAGGGTCAATAGCAAGATTGGCAGGCCGATCCAGACTACAATTGTGCCCAGTCCAACCGAGAGTCCAACGATCATTAGAATAAAGTAGATGAGCCCTAGAGGAAATGAGAGCAATAGATAGAGCATATTGCCCAGTGTGTTCGGGATTGTGGTACGTCTTTGCGGTGTATATTCTTCTTGCATGCGTAAGGCAGCCATCCATGTTCTCCTTGCTTTTATTGTCCGTTAAATTATAATAATTTTGATTTGCTCTAACTATACTTGCAGTTACTTGTAACACTCAAAGCATACTCTCTGATATTCTCAAGAATATGCCAAAAATGTTACATTTTTGTGTCTGCTCGCGCATCCTGATCAAGAGAAAGTTACATATGCAGGGCTTTGTAATGTTCGTCCAGAGATCGCAGGGAGAAGATGGACAATTTCAGGTGTGGAGTGTGGGTGATGGGCGGCCGCAACCTCCTCCCTCCTGCAAACATGGAGATTACCAGCAAGCGAGGAGATATCCATTCTTTCGAGTGTGGAGTGTGTGGCCGCAGCCGCCAAAGAGGGACATGAAAAATCCCTGTTACACATGGCGTAAGCTTGCCAGAAAGCAATAAACATGTGATACTACTTGAGAGTAGAATGTTCGGGTATTAATTTGCATGAAAAGCGAAAAATATGGTATTTCAAGGATCTCTTTTCGATTCAGGCGATAAGTCGTCTTCTGACAAGAAAAACATGGCTGCTCTAGAGGGAGTAGCCGCCACAGCGCCAGGTGAGCCACTGGCGGCCCGTATGCGTCCGCAGACCTTAGATGAGGTGGTTGGCCAGGAGCATATTGTGGGTCCAGGTAAGTTATTGCGCCGCATTATTGAGAGCGATAAAGTTTCTTCGATGATTCTATGGGGTCCTCCGGGAAGTGGTAAGACGACCCTGGCCGAAGTGATCGCTCACCAGACCCATGCCCACTTTGTGCGCTTAAATGCGGTTTCAGCGGGCGTGGCCGATCTGCGAAAAATCGCGGAAGAGGCCAAAAAGCAGCGTTTTATGGGTCAACGTACTATTCTGTTTGTGGATGAGATTCATCGCTTCAATAAGTCTCAGCAGGATGCTATTCTGCCGCACGTCGAACGTGGCGTGGTGACGCTGATTGGCGCTACCACTGAGAATCCCAGCTTTGAGGTTAACTCGGCTTTGTTATCGCGCTCGCGCGTCTTTGTGTTGCGTGCGCTGGATGAAACTCAGATTATAGCTATTCTGCGCCGTGCCCTGGCAGATCCTGAGCGGGGTCTGGGACGCTGGCATGTGACGGTCGCTGAGGCGGTGTTACAGCAGGTTGCTATTTTTGCCAGCGGCGATGCCCGCACAGCGCTAAATGTGCTTGAACTGGCGGTAGTGGGCAGCGGTGAGCCGGTGGCGGACGGTGAGCCGGTTGAGATTACTACTGAAATGATTGAAGATGCTATGCAGCATCGGGCCTTGCAATATGATAAAGGGGGAGATCAGCATTATGATATGATTTCTGCCCTGCATAAGGCTGTGCGCGGCTCCGATCCTGATGGTAGCCTCTACTGGCTGGTGCGTATGTTAGAGGCTGGCGAAGATCCATTGTATCTAGCGCGTCGCATCATACGTATGGCGTCTGAAGACATTGGCCTGGCAGATCCTCAAGCCCTATCTATCTGTGTGGCCGCCCAGCAAGGGGTCCATTTTGTTGGCATGCCTGAGGCTGGCGTTATTCTGGCCGAGGCGGTTGTCTATCTGGCTGCAGCCCCTAAGAGCAATGCTGTCTACAATGCCTACAATCAGATTCGGGCTGAGATCATGAATGGGCACAACGATCCTGTCCCTTTGTGGATTCGCAACGCGCCGACCGGCTTGATGAAAAAGCTGGGCTATGGCAAAGAGTATAAATATGCCCATGACTACTACAAGGACATGGAAATTGAAGATCCAGAACGTCCCCCTGCTGGTAAACTGCAAGAGTATCTCCCGGAGAGTCTGGTTGGACGCCACTTCTACGAGCCTGGTAAACAGGGCAAAGAAGATAGCATTCGTAAATGGCTAGAAAAAAAGAGCCAGGATCAGACAGATCAGTAGCATAACAAGATGTTCATGATGGCAAAACAAGAATAAATATAATTTTACGCGGTGATCTGCAATTGACTCTCAAGTGTATAATTTATATGCAAAAATATAAATTATACACTTGAGAGGAATATACTACTCATGACTGTAAGGATGCAGTTTTGGGATGAACCCCAAAGAGCCTTTGTGATTAGCCGCCTCTTTATGCTTGTGATTACGTTGCCAGTTATTGCTATCGCTGCTGGCAAACATGGCTTCCCTTTTGCTCCAAATCTTGTTTCTCGTGAAGTCTTACTGCATAACAATCCCCTGGATTGGCTGGGCTACCTCTTTGCCTGGTGGCGTTGGGATAATGTTTTCTATGTAATGATTGCCGCTCATGGTTACTCCAGAGTGAGCTTGACCGTGTTTTTCCCAATCTGGCCACTTGTCATCTGGGTCCCAGGTCGCCTGCTGGCCTTTATCGTTCCAGGCGAAATCCCCTATTATCTGGCCGGCATCCTTCTTTCCAACCTCTTCTTTTTGGGCTCACTGCAACTGCTCTATGTATTGACCAAACAGATGTTTGATGCCGCTATTGCTAAAACAGCGATCTGGTTATTGGCGTTCTTTCCCTACACTATTTTCTTTTCGGCTGGCTATACAGAATCCCTCTTTCTCTTCTTCTGCCTGGCAGCCTGTTATCTATTGCAGCGTGGTCTCAAGAGAGACTGGTGGCTGGCAAGCCTCTGTGGTGGCATCGCTGCCGCAACGCGTGAGACAGGAGCGGTCATTGCGATTGTCTTCGTCGTCGCGTTCATGCAGCGTTACTGGCCCTTCTCGCAGCGATTCCGTACTAACCCATGGAGGTTTCTCAATGCTCTATGCTCGCTTATTTTATTGCCACTCGGGGTACTCCTTTATATGTACTATCTCTACCAGACACGGGGGAATCCATTGCTCTTTCTCCATGCTGCGATTGCCTGGGATCGTAGTCCCGCTATCCCGTTCAGCGCACTTTTCTTAGCCTTTAAAGATCTCTTGTTCTTTGCGGTACCTTTAGACTCTCTCTACAATAACCTGCTCGACCTGGCTTTTACCTTGTTGCCGCTATACTTGCTGATCAAATATTGGCGCTGCCTCCCCCTCGCCTATAGCCTCTTCTCCCTGGCACTCCTACTCTATTCTTTGAGTACAGTAGTAAGTACCCCCAATCCTCTGATGTCGATTCCACGCTATCTGATGGTGATCTTTCCCTGTATCATGCTCTTTGCGCTTGAATGGAAGCATAAGCGCCGTATCCACAAGTTTATCTATGTGTGCTTTCCCCTCTCTCTGGCTGCTAATGTCACCCTCTTTGTGATTGGTCGCTGGGTAGCCTGAACGCTTTTCGCACAGGTGGCATAAAATGAGCAAATAACATTTTATGCCACCTGTGCGAAATTTAGCGATAGATCAGGTAGCCAGCGATGACGGCCAGCAATAGGATCAGAAAGATGTTAACGCGCCGACTGTAGGCCAGGCCAAAGGCGATAGCGCAGATCAGCCAGCTACGCCAGTCTGTCCCTGAACTGCTGCTGATGGTCCAGAAGACGGTTAAAAATGTCCCTACCACAGCTAGCGAGATGCCACGCATCAAGCCCGGTACCCAGCGCTGATGCTCGATGCGCCCATAGACGTTAGCGACCACCAGCACTAAAAAGGGTGGAATAGTAATCGAGATCAATGCCAGCAAGGCCCCCAGAAAGCCATAGGTTAAATAGCCCAGGCAGATGACCCACAGACCATTGGGACCGGGGCTGATCTGTCCAATTGAGAGCGATTCGCCAAAATCGGCTTCGACGGCCCAGTGGTTGGAGGTGAGATCCTGATGCAGGCTGGGCAGATTGCTGAAGCCACCGGATGAGAAGATGGTTGCTTTGAGAAAAATGAAGAAATAACTGATTGGATCTATCAATTTAGCGTCCCTGCGCTTTCTTTTTGAACAGAGGGCGAGTAAAGCATATCACTCCCAGCAGCGCAGTGCTGGATAGCACAACAAAGACGGGTATTTTGATAATAATTGCCAATGTACACATAATTATTAAGCCCAGGCTAAGAATCAAATTGAGTGGACCCTCTTTGTAGGCGCGCAGTAGCTGTGGTTGGGCAAAGTTGATTCCTACCAATAGCATGATGCCTGCCGTAGCCGGTACGACGCCCTGTAAAATAGCTTGCACCGAATGTACATGCTCAACTTGCTTAAAGCCAGCGGCGATCAGGCATGTAATGGTCGCGCTCGGAAATAGTAGCCCCAATAATGAGATAAAAACACCAGCATTTCCACCTAACTTCTTGCCAATTAGAATAGTTAAAGCAACGAGATTAATTCCTGGGGCGAACAGACATAAATTCCAATAGTGTGTATACTCTTCCATCGTCATCCACTGGCGTTTCTCAATAAACTCGCGCTGGATCAAGAGATTGGTGGTTGCCCCTCCACCAAATGACTGGAGCCCGATACCGGTCCAGATCAAAAATAAACGCCAGAGACCAGGTTGATTGTCGTGTTGTGCTATTTGCATAATTTGAAGCCTTTGCTAATGAGAGGAACATCGATGTAGCTGTCCTTTATTGTAAAACATTTTTTTTGTATGCTTGTTCCGTATGTTGAGCGGGGATGCAAGGGGCGGCCAGCCCCTTGACTGGGGGTCTGGGGCTGTGCCCCAGCAATATTCCCTCCCTTCAACCCTTGCCGCAGGGATTGAAGGAGCCATGCGGCTTGAGCAGTACAATGTTATAGAATAAGAGCATGCGAAACGAATTATTATCCTGGTTTGCCCGTGAGGGACTCTTGTTGACGAACGTGGTCTCGCCAATGGAAGATCCTGAACACGACGAAATAAAAATATCAGTGCGTGCGCCACTACTGGCCTTGAGTCGCAGCAGCACTGACTTTCGGGAATGTCCTGATCCGGTGCTCTTTGGCTATCCAGAATCATCGCTTGAGATGATGAATCTGGATGATATGAATGAGTTTGTGTTGAGCTGGTTTGAGCAAGCCGTTGAGGCAGGCATGGCACGTTGCTTTGTCTGCAATCAGGTACTTAATATGGGTGAAGAAAAACCATGGGATGCGGTTTTTGTCTCACATGATATGTATTGCTGGCTGCTGGTCCACTTTGATTGTAAGCGCTATTTAAATCGAGATTTAAAGGGACGGCACCCATTTGAAGTATCGGCCCAGCCACCAGAGTTTTTTGATTTGCGTCTCATCTGAGAGGTTTTTATGGATAAAAATCAAGTTGCTAACTTACTGGAAGAAATCGCGGTCCTGCTGACTTTAAAAGATGGAAGTAGCGTGTTTGAGATCCGTGCGTACGAGAATGCTGCACGGGCGCTTGGGTCGTTGGAGGGTGATATCGGGAAACTGGTCCAGGAGGGCAAGCTCAAGGGAACGCCTGGTCTGGGCCCGACGATTATCAAGCGCATTGAGGAGGCGGTGCAGACTGAGCATATCGCATTCTATGATGAACTGGTGGCGAATACGCCCCAGATCAAGCTGGATATGCGGCGTATTCCGGGTGTGGGTCCTAAGCGCATCAATATGATTTATCAGCAGTTGAATGTTACTACCCTGGCCGAACTGGAGCAGGCATGTAAGGACGATCGTGTGGCGCATCTGCCTGGTTTCGGTAAGAAAACGCAGGATAAAATTCTCCAGGGACTCTCTTTCTTAAGCCAGCATGCCGATCGCTATTTATATGATGTGGCGGAAGTGGAGGCGGAACGCATTCGGGAAGCCCTGGCTTCTCAACCCGGCGTAGTACGCCTGCAGGTCGCGGGCAGCCTGCGCCGTCGGCGTGAAACGGTCAAAGATATCGATATGGTCTTAAGCGTTGATGACCAGGCGAGCAGTGACGTGCGGCGTGCAATTATGGATTTCTTTACCAGTCAACCATCGGTGAAGGCGATTACAGGCAAAGGTGAAACCAAATCCAGCGTCGTGCTTAATAGCGGGATCGCCATGGACCTGCGACTGGTTGGCGATAGCCAGTTTCCCTATACCCTGCATCATTTTACCGGTTCGCGCGAACACCATATTCCGTTGCGCCGTCGCGCCTTGAGTATGAATATGACCATTAACGATTATGGGCTGTTTAAGGTCGAGAATGGCAAAGAGACCTTGATCCCCTGTCAGAACGAAACCGACATCTATCATGCGCTACAGATGGACTATGTAGAGCCCGAGTTACGTGAGGATATGGGCGAG
Source organism: Dictyobacter kobayashii (assembly GCF_003967555.1). GTDB lineage: Bacteria > Chloroflexota > Ktedonobacteria > Ktedonobacterales > Ktedonobacteraceae > Dictyobacter > Dictyobacter kobayashii. The sequence continues at coordinate 2,288,467 of NZ_BIFS01000001.1, read as the reverse complement.
ATTGAGGCGGCAGCGCGCCATGCCCTGCCCAAACTGGTGCAGGAAAGTGATCTGCGTGGTGTGCTGCATGCGCACTCAACCTGGAGTGATGGCCAGAACAGTATTCGAGACATGGCCGAGGCTTGTATCGCCCGCGGCTATAGCTATCTGGGTATGAGTGATCATAGCCGGGCCGCCGCCTATGCCGGTGGATTGAGTCCGGATGATTTAAAGCGCCAGGGTGAAGAGATTGATAAACTAAACGAAGAATATGCTGGCCGCTTTCATATCTTGAAGGGGAGCGAGTGCGACATCTTGCGCGATGGCTCATTAGATTTCCCCGATGAGGTGCTGGCCAGCCTGGATTTTGTTGTGGCCTCCATCCATAGCAATTTTAACCTCTCCCAAGAAGAGCAGACGCAACGTATGTTGCGTGCGATAGCCAATCCTTATGTAGACATAATTGGCCATGCCACCGGACGTATCCTGCTCGGCCGTCCTGGTTATCCACTGGATCTCGACCAGGTGATCGATGCCGCGGCCCAGCATGGCACCTGTATTGAGATCAACGCCCATCCTTCACGTCTGGACCTGGATTGGCGCTATGTTCGGAAAGCACGCGATAAAGGTATCAAGATACCGGTGGACCCAGATGCCCATGCACTTGCAGGTATAGACGATATGCGATATGGTATAGGGATCGCACGCAAGGGCTGGTTACGTACTGAGGATGTACTCAATACGTTGGATTTTGAAGCGTTAAGGGCCTTCTTTCACGTAAGAAGAAGTAAGAAGTAGTTCTCCAGAAAGTGTGTCGATAAAAGATACTATCATCCTCTTTTTTAGGGATGACTTGATGAGCCTGGTAAAACTGCTCAAGATTCCGTCCCGGTTTCTCCTGGGATTGAATATATATCAAAAAACGGAAAGAGGAAGAAGTTAGTTATGGCAGAAAAAACTGTATTAGAAGTTCAACCAAGAACTGTTATGGGAAAAGCGAATAAACGTTTGCGCCGCGAGGGATTCATTCCCGCCAATGTCTATGGACACAAGGAGACGCCAACGCCAATTCAGCTTGATGCAGTGACCTTCGACCGTCTACGCCGTCAACATGCTGCGCGCAATATTATCACATTGCGCTTACCAGATGCTCCTGAGCAGACGGCTCTGGTTCGTCATGTCCAGCATGCCCCTACTGGTGAGGTGTTGCATGTGGATTTCACCCGTGTGAGCATGCGTGAACGCCTTGAGGTTAAGGTGCCCCTGCATTTTGTAGGTGTTGCCCCTGGTGTTAAAGTCGAGGGTGGTGTGTTACTGCACCTACTCGATTCTCTGGCGGTAGAGTGCGCTGCCTCTGCTATTGTAGAGAGCCTGGATGTGGATATCACGGCTTTGACCGATATCGATTCAACCCTGCACGCCAAGGATGTCAAGTTGCCAGCTCGCTATAAGCTGATAACAGATCCTGAGGAGCCAATTGTGAAGGTTTCAGCACCACGTGTTGAGCTGCCCGAGACCGCTCCAACTGAGGCTGCTGAGGCTGCTCCGGCTGAAACGCCTGCTGCCGCTGCCGAAGAAGAAGCCGAATAACCCTATTAAGCAAGCGAAACAAAACGGGCGTCCAATGCTGGACGCCCGTTTTGTTTCGCTTGCCGTTATCCACTGGTGTTTGCTATACTGCCTGCCATATACGCACTGTATGGTCATCACCAGCCGACGCAATCTGTTGTCCATCAGGCGACCAGGCGACCGCGCGGGCAGGAGCACTATGCTCTGTATAGGTATAGCTCTGTTGTTTAGTATTAACATTCCAGATGTGTACAGCATTTTCATAACTTGTGACCGCCAACTCCGTGCTGTTGGGCGACCAGGCAATTGCATGCGCGTGTATCTCATCAAAAATGCCATTCAGATTTGGATCTAATTGTCCGGGAATGGTTAATACTAGCTGGTCTTGTTTTACATTCCAGATATATATCTGCTGCTTAATATCTTCATACGCTATATATTTGCCATCGGGCGACCAGGCGATAGAGTTGGGGAAGTTGGCTGGATAGTATTTGATAGCTGCACCTGTCTGTGTCGACCATAATTGTAGTGAATGTCCTGCTTGACTGGCCGAAGATACTGCCATCTGCCCATCTGGTGACCAGGCAAAAGCCCTGGATGTGTTTGGACCACCCTGAGGATATTTTGCCACCCTTTGCCCACTGTTGGGATCAGTGATCTGTGCCATATCACTACCAGATGTGCCGAGATATTTACCATCAGGGGACCATGCTACCTCAAGAGCATGTGAGAAATAGAAATTATTGGACCCCTGTATATAGCTCAGGAGCTTGCGGCCTGTCATTGGATCAAATATAAAAACTTCGGCCTGTGAGCTTACTCCTTGGGTCGATACAAGCGCTACTTTTTGCTCGTTAGGTGACCAGGCAACAGAGATTATCGCACTCACAAAGTTGTCATTAAGGGGGCTAACATCTCTACCACTTTTAGCTTCCCACACATGGGCAGTATTGTCTACTAACTGCTTCGTATTTAGTGTGCCACTTCCTGAGAGAATATATTTACCATCGGGCGACCAGCAAATATCATAGACCGTGCTTTGATGGCCTTTATAAACGAGAGCTGTCGTTCCCTGTGAGGGGGTGCGCTGCTGGTGCTGGCGCAGAAGATGCTGGTGTAGAAGACGTTGTGTTGCTTTTAGCTGTCAGTGTTACGGTCTGGCTCTGACTATCTGATGTAAAAGGGCTGCAACCGATCAGCGTTAGCGTTCCAGCCAGGCCAGTTATGGCTGTAATAGCCTGGCGCCGGGTTAAATGTGGAAGCGCTAATGGCGTGTCTATTTTTTTGTGCACAGTAATACTCCTTAAAAATATATATACTATAGTTCTTTTAGAATTATGGTAAATGAAGATAGATACAGCAAATTAATGGACATGCTTCTTTCGAATTATATATTTATAATTAACGATATAACAACTGCAAAAAATGTGAATTATTTCATAAGATAGAAGTGAGATATTTCACTTTAATTGGGATTGTTGAATCCCTTTTTATTTGCTAACAACCAGGTGCGACTGGCTCATTTGCAGGGCTTCTTCACGTTCGTCTCTTTCAGGTGTGGAGTGTGGAGTGTGGAGTGTGGAGTGTGGAGTGTGGAGTGTGGAGTGTGGGTGGTGGGCGGCCGCGGCCGCCCACCACCCACACTCCACACCCGGCGCCGCAGGCGCCAAAGAGGAACATGAAAAACCCCTGGCTCATTTGGAGGAAATTTTTCACTTCTTGAACAGATTGTGATATCCTAAGGACGTATGCTTTGGTGTCACAATAGCTAAGGCCTGTCTTTCTCGCTTGAATCCTATTTGAACCCTATAAATGGGCTATGATCGAAAAGAGCCGAGTCGAGAGTAGTAACCTGAAGCGTACTGTATGATACATAACGTTTGTAGCTTAATCTGTGTATGGCAGTGTCCCTTGTGGGAAGTGAGTGGTAGATATGCGTATAATGATTGTAACTGATCAGTATCCCCGATGGTGGGTGGTGTTCCTATGGTAACTCATGGGCTGGCGACCGATTTTGCCAATCGAGGACATCAGGTGTGGGTGGTTGCTCCCAGTTATGGGGCGCGCGATGTACGTCGTATGGAACAAAAGGTACGTGTCTATCGTTTCTCTTCGTTTGAATGGCCTACCTACAAAGATTTGCGTATTCCATTCTTACCATTTGTACCTGTGCGTAATCTGATCAAGCGCTCTGACCCCGATATTATCCATATACACTCTCCTATTGTGCTTGGCAATATTGCCCAGTTACTGGCTGGTGGTTTGCGTAAACCTGTGATTACCACCAATCATTATCTACCTATTAATATGAGTCGTTCGCTCAGTGCAGATCCCTTTATTGGCAAGCATTTTAGCAATATCACCTATTCTTACCTCATCAATTTTTGTAATCGCTGTGAATATGTGACCGCGCCAACCATGACCGCCCTGAATCTGCTTTATGAGCATGGTCTAAGGGCGCCCGCAGCCGCTATTTCAAATGGGATCGATCTGCAGAGATATCAGCCTGGTGAGCCTGAGCCTCAGATTTTACGGCAATTCGGCCTGCCAGAAGATAAACCTTTGATCCTGCATGTCAATCGTCTGAGTGAAGAGAAGCGGGTCGATGTCTTGTTGAATGCAGTTGCTCGCATGAAGGCTGATGCCCATGTAGCCCTCGTGAGTTCTGGTCCTGCTGAAGCTGAACTGCGAGCCCAGGTGGAAGAATTACGTATTGGGGATCGGGTCAGCTTCCTGGGCTTTGTGCGCGATGAAGATCTGCTCTCATTACGTCGTACTGCTTCATTCTTTGTGATCCCTTCAGAAGCTGATCTCCAGAGCCTGGCGACCATGGAGGCGATGGCCTGTGGTCTGCCGGTGATTGCTGCCAATTCGTATGCCCTGCCAGAATTGGTACATCATGAGGCCAATGGTTTCTTATTTACACCTGGAGATAGTGATGAGCTGGCTGCGCAAATGGATATCTTGTTGGGAGATGCTGAGCGGCGGGCTCAGATGGGTCAGCAGAGTTTGCAGATTATTTCCGCCCATGATCGGGTCAAGGTACTGGATATCTGGGAAGATCTCTATCGTCGCCTCTCAATCGAATTCAAAGAGCAGAAGATGCTACGCCAGCATATGCGTACCGCCCAGAAATATCCTGGTTATATGGCCGATGAGGTTAAGAATGTAAAACGTCCACGTATCCGCCGCACAGGTGACCTGGGCCTGGACCAGACCACTTCCCCTCGACGTAAACGCAAACAGAAATAATCAGAGCAGCTAGCGGCTCTGGCCGCATGCTCTACTTTGTGACTGGATTATTTGCCTTTGTGGGTGTTTCCCCAGCGACGATGAAGCAATCTGGCAAGACTGCGCTCGATATCCCAGCGCGTTTGAATGGTCTGATAGCGTATCCATGCTGTAACCAGGCTACGCCAGGAATCCCTCTGTGATGGCGAATTTTGGCCTTCTGGTCTCGAATAAACTGTATGCACAGGTATGGCCGTCAGTGTCTGCTGAAAGAGCCCTCGGGAGGGTATGAGCGCTATTTTAGCACGAAGCTTGTGGATGAATGATGACGCTGTACTGTTTGTTTCCGGGCTGGGCGATTCGTACATTCTGTTCTTTGACTCCCTGGACAGAAATATGTAGCTCACTAAATGGGCATGGTTACCAATGGATAAGAGACCTTCATCCATACGCCTGCTAGTATACTGCCTTTCCTAATATTTGTCCAGTTATTCCATAATGTATGGAAGTACATGAAGGGCTATATCTGGCCGTTTTGTTGACAAAATAATAAAACATGCATTATACTCTTAGGGAAGATTTATCGGTACCTACGGGGCACTTTTTTTTGTGCCTTATTTTAGTGCATGTAGATGTATGGAGTGTGGTGGAGCTGTATCGGTTATCTGATGCAGGTGTCTCCAGGTTGCCGGGGTAGAAGTCCGGGGGAAGGGATAGTGTTATGTTGTCTGATGATGTGAAACCCGTGCCAATGTCAACAGTTGAAGCTGGTCGTAAGGGAGGTAGTACAGTACGCGATAGATATGGTGATGACTACTATCGTCGTATTGGAAAAAAAGGAGGGACCTCTTTAAAAGAGAAGCGTGGTAGTGAGTATTATCGTGAGATCGCCCAGAAAGGTGGGCAGGCCAACGTTAATAAGTATGGGGTCAAGCATTTCTCGGCAATGGGGAAGAAGGGTGGAGATACCACAAAGTCACGCCAGGATCCCGATTTCTACCGCCGCATCGGGAAATTAGGTAGCGCGGCCCGGCGCAAAAAGAAAGACCTGGCTGAACAGCCCTCAGATAAAACCGCTGGCTAGCCAGCCCCATTTTAATTGTTACTACTCATAGCTCTAATCGCCCCCTTTACTGCTCACACATTATATGTGCGCTAGTAAGAGGGGGTATTTATATTAAATGGATGAATTTTAACAGTAAATTAACATATCCATAAAGCATGGTTAATTCAACAATGCTAACTTATGAATGCGACAACAACAGATAAAGAAATTCTAATTCTAGAATTTTCGATTTATTTTCTGCGCGAATAATTTCATGACTCGTTATTAGGAGAGTTAGGAGTATCTATGTTAACAAAGTGGCGCATTGCAATTATTATGACTGCCTTAGCAATGCTGAGTATTCTGATGACCGCTTGTGGTGCTTCAACCGGCAGCGCACCAGCAGCTAATACACCAGCTGCAACCACTGCTAGCACAACCACGGCCAAGATCGATTGTGTTTCTGGCACATTGAGCACAGGTGGTTCAACCGCTCTGGGACCCCTGGTCCAGGCTGCTGCGAAGAGCTACCAGAGCCAGTGTCCCGGCGCGAATATTACAACCCAGCTGACAGGTAGTGGCGCTGGTCTGAAAGGTGTCCATGAGGGCGGCCTGCAGATTGGTAACTCTGACAACTTCGTCAGCCTGAAAAAGAATCCAGAATATTCTGACCTGACCGATAACCAGGTTGCTGTTGTTATCTTTGCTGTAATCATCAATAAAGACGTCACTGGTGTAACCAACCTGACCTCTGATCAGATTAAAGGTATCTTCACCGGTAAAATTACCAACTGGAAACAAGTTAGTGGCCCTGATCTGCAGATTGCTGTCATCAGCCGCCCTTCTGGTTCCGGTACTCGTAACACCTTCTCGAAATATGTTCTTGGTGGTTCTGACGAGACCGTCTCTGGTGCCAGCCATAGCACTGCTAAAACTTCTGGTGACGTTGCTGCCAACGTACAGAGTAAGAGCGGTTCGATCTCTTACGATACCATTGACTTTGCTAAAAAGAACAATCTGACCACTGTCAAAATTGACGGTCAGGATCCTACTCCAACCAATGTAGAGTCTAACACTTACAAATTCTGGAACATCGAGCACATGTACACCAAAGGTGCTGCAAGTGGCCTGGCAAAATCGTTCATCGATTATGTCAAGGGTACAGATGCTGCCTCCTTGCGCCAGCAGTATGGCTTCCTGGATATCAGTTCACTGTCATCCGATGCCCTGGCTGCAAAAACTCCTAAAGCCTAAGTTTCAACTTCAAGCTTGAACTCAGGTGGCGGAAGTCACGTATCACATACTATGTCCCTGGAACAGTCCGCTACAGACTGTCCCAGGGAACATACACGATAACGAATAATCTTAAGCGTGTTCCCTCAGGTAAGGAGTAGTGCATTGTGGCGGCTAATAGTGTGAATGCTCAGGCCTCGCAAGACGTCCGTAGCGTACGAACTCGGCGCAGTCGCGTTAGCGACCAGGTCGCACATAGTATTTTCCTGGTTTGTGCCGTTCTAGTTGTAGCCATTATCTTTGGCGTATTTATCTTTCTGGGCTTCAACGGTTTGAAAATGTTCCAGGATCCAGCCGCGAAGAACTTTTTTACCAGTTCCAATTGGGATCCCACTGCTGATTCCCCCAGTTATGGAGCGCTTGGCTTCATCTTAGGTTCGGTTGTTACGACCTTGCTCTCAATCATTATTGTGACTCCATTGTCTTTTGCCATGGCCCTCTATCTGACAGAGATGGCGCCTAAATGGGTGAATAATTTGTTACGTCCATTGATTGAGATCTTTACGGGTATGCCCTCAGTTATTATCGGTTTCCTGGGTTTGATTGTGCTGGTGCCCTGGTTGACAAAGATCGCGGCTCCCATCGCGCCGAGTGCAGCTAATGCCGGCGTGGGCTGGGGTGCGGCCACCTTAATCCTGGTGGTGATGGTCCTGCCAACCGTGGTGAGCGTCTCGATGGATGCACTTAATGCGGTACCTGCGAATGTACGTGAAGCAAGCCTGGCACTTGGCTCAACCCGCTGGCAGATGATGAAGAGCGCTGTGTTGCCTGCTGCATCAGCTGGTCTGGCTACCGCAGTGGTGTTAGGAATGACGCGCGCGATTGGTGAGGCGCTGGCGGTTGGTATGGTGCTTCAGGGTGATACCCACTTGCCGAATGGCCCATTCTCAATTGGGTGGTTCTTCCAGCCAAATATCAATATCACCAATGGCATCCTGAACTACTTTTCTGAGGCCTCTGGCACAGAGCGCAATGGTTATCTTATGTTGGGCTTTGTCCTCTTGATCATTTCGTTCTTGTTTATCTGCTTGAGCCGTTATATTGCCAGTAGGAGTGTGTATAAATGAGTGCTCAGCAACAAATTTCGCCCGCTTCTGCCGATAATGAGCAGCGGCAACAACGTGTGGCTGCCCTGGAACGTCTGGGTCGTCGGCTCCATCTCAGTAATAATATTGCCAGCAGTATCCTGGCTATTATAAGCGCATTGGTGGCACTGCTATTTATTGTCATTATTGTCAAGCTGCTGGTCGATGGTGTCCCCTATCTGATCAATCCAGATTTTTATGGGACCGACGTCGTTGGTCAACAGATTTTCAATACTATCTATCTGCTGGTTTTTTCTGAGATTATTCTCATACCCATTGCCCTCTCCGCAGCTATCTACCTGGTAGAATATGCGCGCCAGGGACCGCTGGTGACAGTTATTCACTTTGCTGCTGAGACGCTGGCTGGTGTACCTTCTCTTGTACTTGGTTTGTTTGGTTACCTGGTCTTCTCCAGTGTCCTGGGTTTGGGCTGAGCCGCTTGTCTGGTACCCTGACATTGCTCTGCCTCAATTTTCCAGTGGCCTTGCGCCTGTTTGAGGATGCGCTGGTGTCGGTAGCACGTGAGCAGCGCGAGGGGGGCCTGGCTTTAGGCTCAACCAGGTGGCATGTCATCCGTACTGTGGTATTGCCCTCGGCCCTACCGGGTATCATCACCGGTATCGTGCTCTCGGCCGGTAAAGTCATCGCTGAGGCGGCTGCGCTTATCTTTACTATGGGATCCTCGAATCCTTCAAATGTATACACGTTGAATCCCATGATCAGTACTGACAATCTAACGATCCATATCTGGTTTCTTAAAACTGTCGGTGCGGGTACCGTCCCAGAAAATGTTGCCAATGCGGTCTCGGCTGGATCGGCGGGCCTGCTCATTATCATTCTATTAGTGATTAACCTTGGCTCGCGCCTCCTGGGTCGTCTTGTCCAGCGCCGGGTCATGGCTGCTTAACGCATAGTATAAAACAAATGAGAAGTGAGGATCAGCTCATGATAAACATTTCAGCGAATAGCCCTGCTGAAAACATGGCCCTTCCAGAGGGCGCGAATATCTATTCACGCAAGGTCGCACGAAGTGGTCATATCTCTTATGAAGGACGGCCTTACTTCATTAGCAAGGCATTGGCAGGACGTTATATTCGCTTGATTGTTGTTGATGATCGTCTGATTGTTGATGCCGCCATCCCATTGCATAAAGAGTATCCATTGGCCTAGCCTAGCATACAGTACCAATCCATTGTGCTCAACGAGTTATAAGGAGAAGTGATGGAGAAGCAAAGCCAGGATCGGACACATGTAGCTCAGAGCTATCAAGTTCGGCCTCTAGATGAGACGGAGTCCAAGGAAAACATGCCCGCAGTTTCTGATGCCGCTCGCCATATGGGCGAGTTTGACCCGACTAAAACTTTAAATACGTCTGCTAATACAAAGATAGATGTACGTCATACCAATTTCTTTTATGGCCCCAAGCAGGCCTTATACGATGTCTCTTTGCCGTTGCGCGATCGCCAGGTGACGGCCTTGATCGGCCCCTCGGGCTGTGGTAAATCCACCTTCTTACGTACCCTGAATCGGATGAATGATCTGATCCCAGGCACGCGTACCGAGGGAGAGGCGGTATTCGATAACTTTAATATCTATGATAAGAAGACCGATGTAGTGTTGTTGCGCCAGCGTATCGGTATGGTGTTCCAGCGCCCTAATCCATTCCCCAAGTCTATCTTTGAAAATGTTGCCTTTGGTTTGAAGGTGCAGGGCAAATCGCAGAAATTTATTCACGAGCGTGTTGAGGCCAGCTTGCGGGGAGCCGCACTCTGGGATGAAGTGAAGGATCGCCTGAATACGTCCGCCCTGGGACTCTCTGGTGGTCAGCAGCAACGTCTGTGTATCGCGCGTGCTCTGGCTGTCGAGCCTGAGGTACTGTTGATGGACGAGCCTTGTTCGGCCCTGGATCCAATCGCAACTTTGAAGATCGAGGAACTGATCACCGACCTGGTGAAAGATTTTACGATCGTGATTGTGACCCATAATATGCAACAGGCTTCCCGCGTTTCTCACTTTACTGGCTTTTTCCTCAGCGGTAAATTGATCGAAGTGGCGCCGACTGTGGATATCTTTGAGCACCCACATCAGAAAGAAACGGAAGATTATATCAGTGGACGTTTCGGCTAAGATAGACCAGGCAGGAGGCTGCTGCGGTGCGTAAAATACTTGTAGTGGATGATGAAGCGGTCTTAATCGAAGCCATTGCATACAATTTGGAACAGTCAGGCTACCAGGTTATCACGGCCATGGATGGCATGAGTGGCCTGGAACTGGCGCGTAAAGAAAATCCAGATCTGATTGTGCTTGATATCATGCTTCCAGGCATGGATGGCCTGGAAGTATGCCGACAGTTGCGGCGCGAAGACCGTACCGCAACTGTTCCCATCATCATGTTGACCGCTAAGGGTGATGAAATTGATCGCGTGGTAGGACTTGAGGTTGGGGCAGATGATTATGTCACCAAGCCTTTTGGACGTCGTGAGCTGTTGGCCCGTGTTCGTGCCTTGTTACGTCGTGCGGATTATCCTGTGTCGCTGGAAGATCGTTCTTCCACACAGGACGCTTCTACGGATAAAGGGGGGATAGTTCCACCACGTAGTGAACTGGTGGCGGGACCCCTGCGCATTGACCAGGCGGGACGGCGTGTCAATTGCCGTGGGCAAGAACTAGAGCTTCAGCCGAAGCAATTTGATCTGCTCACTTACCTGGTACGCAATCGTGGTACTGTACTGACTCGTGATCAACTACTACACAATGTCTGGGGATACGACTATGCTGGCGACACACGTACAGTGGATGTACATGTACGCTGGCTGCGCGAAAAACTTGAAGAAGATCCGGCCAGCCCCAAACTCATCCAAACTGTCCGTGGCGTTGGCTACGTTTTCCGCTCATAACTTCTCCGTATGAGATTTTTTAGGTAGCCTCCCCAAATACTTTATCGCAAGGAATTCAGCGATGCCACGAACTATTCTGATTGTCGTACAAAATAAAGACCTTGCTCAGCATATCTCTAAAAAATTGCGAGAGGAGTCTTATCTTGTCCACGTTTTAGAGCAAAGCAGCGTGGTCGTTGATCAGGCTTGTAAGCTTGAGCCCTCTTTGATTATTTTTGATGCACAATTGTGCTATGCTGACCATTTTGCTGTTTGCCAGGCCTTGCGCGCAGAGCCACTGACGGCCTCAATCGCGCAATTGCTGCTGGTAAATAGCACGATTGAGATTACCCGTATTGAACATTCTCCCATCCAGATCGATGATTATCTCGTGCAGCCGATCTGGTGGGAGGAGTTGTTGGCGTGTGTTCATACCCTGGTGCGCAGCGGTAAGCGTCGTAGCCAGCATAAGAGCTCTTCGGCGCGACCAGGTATACGCAAGAAGATAATCTATCCTGAAGGAGAACAACTGACGGTTAACGGGCTTTTCATCGATATAGATCACCATCAGGTAACCTATAATGGTCGCTGTATAGAGCTCAATCAGCCGATCCTTTTTGATCTGCTGCTTTATCTGGTCCGTCATCAAGGGGTTGTATTGTCGCGTGAACGGCTGCTCCAGCAAGTCTGGGGCTATGAGCAGGTGGAAGGGTCGCGCACGGTTGATGTTCATATGCGCTGGCTGCGCCAAAAGTTAGAGGAAGATCCCGCTCATCCGCATCTCATTCAGACTGTACGTGGAGTGGGCTATTGCTTTAAAGCCTGATGCTGGTACTGCTCTTATGCTGGTGCGAAGCGGTATGCCAGGCAGCTGTCTGAGCGCCTGGCATTATACCCATGTTATTTATCTACCTGTTGTACCTCGGGCTGAGGCTGCTCGCTCTGTTCTATTCTGGTTAATCCCTCTGCGATTGCCTGGGCCACGCCTGTCTCGGCGGTCTGGCGAGCGACGCGAATAGCATTTTTAATCGCTTTGGCGTTGGAACGACCATGCGAGATAATCGCTGAACCATTGATACCAAGCAAAGGGACACCGCCATATTCGGCATAGTCGAGGCGTTTGAAGACCTTGCGCAAGCCAGGTTTTAAAATGGCGGCGGCTAACTTATTCACTAACGAACTGGTCATCTCCGCCCGGATCAGTCCCAGTAGCGTTTCGGCCAGGCCTTCACTTAATTTTAGGACGACGTTGCCGACAAAGCCATCACAGACCACAATATCGACTACACCGCCAGGTATGTCGCGCCCCTCAACGTTGCCAATAAAATTGATCCCCAGTTTCGCCGCGTTTTGCTTTAATAATTTATGGGTATCAATAACCTGTTGATTCCCTTTACTCTCTTCTTCTCCGTTAGCCAGCAGGCCAACGCGAGGCGATGGGACATTAAAGATACGCTCCATATATATGGAGCCCATCAAGGCAAATTGTTGCAGGTATTCAGGCTTACAGTCGGTATTAGCTCCCATATCGATGACCAGGCAGGCTTTATCTTTGGTTGGGAAGATGCCTCCCAATGCCGGTCGATCGACACCTGGAAGACGTTTGAGCGTGAAAAGGGACGCGGCCATCATGGCGCCGCTATTGCCTGCAGAGACAGCTCCCAGTGCTTTCCCGTCGCGTACTAGCTGTAAAGCCAGAATCATCGATGCATTTTTCTTGCGGCGTACCGCGGTCGCCGGATGATCGTCCATCTCAATTACTTCATCGGTATGAACGATTGGCAGGTCCAATCCAGTCGTGTCATGTTTGGCTAGCTCGGCGCGAATCACCTCTTCGCGCCCAACCAGGTATACACCAATACCATATTCACGGGCCGCCTGTACCGCACCCAGAATGATCTCACCGGGTGCCTTATCGCCACCCATTGCATCCAGCGCAACGCGAACAGGAGCACTTACGGAAGCACTCATGCTTTTCTTCCCCCAGGTTCTCCAATAGTTTGTTTAACAAGTTCAACAAGTTTATCCAGATCAAATGGCTTATAGACAATATGAGCTACGCCAGCTTCGCGAAATTCTTTCTCTTCATTGCCTGCGCCCAGGAAGGCTGTTACCACAATGACCGGGATTTGACGATCAACTGCCATTGTCATCAATTTTAGCTCATCGCGCCCATCCAGGTATGGCATCATCAGATCGAGCATGACGAGATCTGGCTGGTGCTCACGAACTGCGTCATAGAAGCGCAGACTCTGGGTTGTCATAAAGGTCTCGTAGCCTTCATCTGCCAATGCCTCTGTGAGTAAATCAGCGATTGTCGGGTCGTCGTCCATTATAAGGATCTTTTTTGCCATGGGTCATCATCCCCTCATCTCTCAGTAACACGCTATTAAAAGCAATCGTAAACGTCGCTCGTTCGCCGTTACATTTCAGCTGTGGTTGCTTCGTTATTTTGAGGCACCATCTCAGCCTCTCAATCGGTGGCCCTTGTCCATAGAAGGATGGACGCACAGGAATGGGCCTCCCTGCGTAGATAAGTGTATTATAACACCACACGGCGGTGTGTGTACGTTTCGTTCTTAGTTTTTCGCATCAATAGGACTATGTTCTGTGCTGTTTGATTATGGTGGCGGCTTGTTCGTCTGCCTCTTTAAGACAGTTCTTTGTATTATATCTCGTCAATTTTATGATTATCACTAGTCTGCCCCTTTGCGCGATCAGTACGCACTTTCCAATCGGCTGTCAGGTGTCATTTCGGGGGTATGTGTACGATAGATATGACTGGCTTGCAGCAGCGAACCGAAATACTGCTGTTTTGGTGAGCTAGCGTGTTACAGACCTGACAATCAGACCTGTAACACTCGCGTTTACAAGTGTATTCAACATGCGCTATACTAGCGTGGAAATATCTGCGTTTTGGTTGTGTCTGGAGGAAATCTTTCGTGAAAATCACATGTAAGCAACAGGATTTGAGTCGTGGCCTCTCTATCGTAAGCCATGCCGTTTCAAGCCGGAGTACGCTCCCGATCCTGGCAAATATTTTACTGTCAACCGACCAGGGCCGCCTGAAGTTGTCGGCCACAAACCTGGAGATTGGCATTAACTGCTTGATTGATGCAGAGGTCTTAGAGGATGGTTCAACGACGGTTCCGGCCAAGACCTTCACTGATCTGGTGAATAGCTTGCGTCAGGGTCAGGTAGAGTTAACGGTCGCTGAAGAGTCTCATGATGTGAATGTGAAGAGCACTGGTAGTAATGCAAATATCAAGGGAATGGATCCATCGGAGTTTCCTCTCATCCCAAGTGCAGAAGGTGATGAGGAGCCTATTATCCTTGAGGCTGGCCTGTTAAAAGAGATGATCTCACAGGTCGTCTTTGCGGCGGCTGATGATGATTCGCGTCCTGTGCTCACAGGTGTCCTGGTTGAGGTGGCCAATGAGGAAACCTCGTTCGCGGCGGCCGATGCTTTCCGCCTGGCCTTGCGCGTAGCCCCATTGCCTGGCCATACGGCCAGCCATAATAGCATTCTGATCCCGGCCCGCACATTGAGCGAGCTGGCGCGCATCCTGCCCTCCGATGGTGCGGTCCAGATGGTCGTGACGCCTAATCGTAGCCAGGTGCTCTTCCATACTGAGCATATCGACCTGGTCTCGCGTTTGATCGAAGGGACCTTCCCCAATATTAAGGCGGCTATTCCAAAGGAGCATACGACCCGCGCTGTGGTCGAGACAAAAGAATTCGCGGCGGCTGTCAAGACAGTGACACCATTTGCTCGTGATAGCTCTAATATTACGCGTATTAAGATTTCTAGCGGCCAGGGTGATGAGGCTGGAGCTGGCTCTCTGACGCTGGAAGCGACCGCTGAAGATATTGGGAACAATATCACCACTATCAATGCGGCTGTAGATGGTCCCGACCAGGAGATCATTTTTAATGTCAGATATCTGGGTGAAGTGCTGGGGATTCTGGATACACCTGAGGTGGCGCTGGAAGTGACCTCGGCCGCACGCCCTGGCGTAGTTAAGCCGGTAAGCGCGGCTGAATACATTTATGTTATCATGCCAATGAGCACAAATCGCTAACCTTTTTCCACATCTGCTGCTCTGATAAGAATGGAATAGTAGGGCGAGGTTGTCCTCGCCCTGTTCTTTTTATGTTGCTAGTGTAGATCTCCACGGATGGGTGCATGTATCTTTCTCGCCTCTCATTATCGGATTTTCGGAATTACAAAGAATTAGAATTGCCATTGGGCCGGGGGTTATTTCTCTTTCATGGAGATAATGCCCAGGGAAAGACGAATCTGCTTGAAGCGGTGAGCATGCTGGCGACTGCAACCTCTTTTCATGCCTCTAGCGATCGTGAGGTGGTGAACTGGGAGGCGCTCGATCATGTGGCACGCCTGGATGGCACGGTCCAGCGCCAGGAGGATAGTATTCAGCTTGAGGTGTTGATTGTAGATCCTACCCCTCCCACTTTTGCCGCTGCTTCTGGTGTGAATGTAAGCCAGCGTAGTATCGAACTGCCCGCTCATGCGCCTCGGAAGCGCTATAAAGTGAATGGTGTGCCAAAACGGACCATCGATCTGATTGGGCAGATGAAGGTGGTGCTATTTGCTCCTTCCGATTTGCACCTGGTGGATGGTGGGCCCGAGGAGCGCCGGCGTTTTCTGGATCGGGCATTGTGCCAGGTGCAGCCACGCTATAGTGTGGCGCTGGTCAAATATCGTAAAATTGTGACCCAGCGCTCGGCTCTCCTGAAACGTATTCGTGAGAATCAAGAAGATCCCGCTATGCTCAATTATCTGGATGAGCAATTGACCCAGCTGGCCAATCAGATTATCTATGAGCGCAGGCGTATGGTCGATGCTTTGAATGAGCAGGCCAATCAATTCCAGCAAGCGATTAGCGGTGGACGTGAGCAACTACAGATTATCTATCGTCCCTCATTTCGGGTTGAGCCCACCTGGGGCCTGTCTGAGGCTCCACAGCATTATCGCGAACAACTGCGCGAGGCGCGTAGAAAAGAGATTTTGCAGGGCGTCTGCCTGCGCGGTCCTCATCGTGATGATCTGGAGTTCCTGGTCAATGGGGTAAATATGTTATCCTATGGCTCACGAGGGCAACAGCGAACGGCGGCCCTGGCTTCGAAACTGGCGGAGCTGGCATTTATGCACGCCAGCACCGGTGATCAACCTATCTTATTGCTAGATGATGTGTTTAGCGAACTGGATGCTTCGCGCCGTGAATATCTACTCTGCCAGGTCGCTCAGTATGAACAGGTAATGCTGACCTCTACGGATCTGGAAGGCTTTCCATCTGACCTGGTGCAGCGCTCACATCGCTACCGGGTGAATAAGGGTGAGTTGCTCAGTGATGAATAGGGTCGCCCTGTGGGCAGTGCCCTTCCTATGCTATTGGTTACCCTCCGCGCTTTTCCGCTGTAGCGCGAGCCAGCTTTGGTGCATCCTGGCTATCTCTGCATCATCGGGCAGCACATGGCTGTAGCGCGCTGACGTGTATATCTCGGTCACCGTTTGTATCTCTGGCTCAAAGGCTGGCAAAGGTGGGATAAGCCGCTGTTTAAGCTCCTGTGGCGTCTCCGCGTGCTGTCGCCGATAACCTCGACTGGCCGCCCATTGTAGGAAGGCGCGATAGATCGCGCGCACATCGCGCATAATGGGCTCCTCTTCCTCTTCCATACGTTCCTCTAGCTGCACTGGCTGCTCGTCTTTCTGACGGCTAAAACGTTGCCAGAATTGCAGCAGCAGGGTTTTAAGCTGTAGCCAGAAAAGTTCCCAGGACCACAGGCTCTCGTGTATATCCAATGAGCGCCTGGCAATCTTCCGTTTACGTAGCAATATCACGATGACGGTGATGAAAGTGATGATGAGCGCGATCAGCAAGACAATGAAGATTATGCCCGCTATTGATTGTACAACCGGAGGAAATTGGGCGGCCGCTTTTTTGCTTGGGGTTTGGAGGGCGGTATACGATGTATGGTTGGCATGGTAAGTTTCATATGGGGGTCCAGTGGAATCCATGAGACTAAGAATGCCATGATCCAGGCAATGATGTAGACCGCTCCATCATAAACCTTACCGGCTGGAGAAAGAAATTGTTGCACAGCCGCTAGTAGGGTCGGATTGATCGTAATTCCCAGTATTAAGCCAATGATGGCCATAAACAAACAGACCATGCCTACCGCGTAGAGGATCAAGCGATCCTGGGTAAATTTGCTGCCCTGCAATCCTGTCAGGTGTTCCTGGCGCACAAAAATAGCATGGGATAAGGCTCTGGTTAGGAGCGCGAAGGAGAAGAAGATTAGTATTAAAAGGAGCAGGTAGATCTGTTCATATGGAGAAGATGTATTGGGTAGCAGACACACACCCAGAAAGATGACACTGCCCAGAATAATGCCGCGCATCGTCTCGCTGGGCTCCAGTGTGTAGCGCGCGATTTTTATGCCACGATAACAAATTGCATATGAGAGTAAGATCAGACCAACAACAGCAAATGCTGTCTGGTTGAAGAGTAAGAAATCGGATAATAAACTCATCAACCAGGCTGGATTCCATAGTGCCGCGCCGCCAGCATAGATGGTGCCCCAGACCACACAGAGGACGCTAATACCTTGAAATAGAAATGCTAGATTGCCACTATGGGTGCGTGCTGTGCGTTCGTCGTTGTTGCGCAATACTTGATCTGGAAGGATTAAAGCACACCAGGCCGAAACTATCATTAATAGAAACGGCGCCCAGAGGGGCGCAAAGGGTTGAGTCAGTGCGAAAAAATGGAGGCGCGCCAGGCCTATTAGCACGGCTGCTATCCAGCAAGCCTCTAAGGTTGCATAAGCGATTGGTAGCAGTTGTTCACCCCAACTCATTATATCGGCCAGGCTCCGGGGAGGAACAGGATTGTGCGTCTCCTCTTCGGTCTCCGGATCATTGTGCGGCACCAGTGGCATGCTATCCATTTCAGAACCTTTCCCTTGCAAGCTAGCGGCTTCCGGGTAATGCTGGTTTATGCGTCGCGTTTGCTGGCTAAATTGTAAGCTTCCCATAAACTATTGTCAATGCAGCCTGTACATGTGTTTTCTTGCCTTCGGCCTTCAACAAAGTTTTCTACTGTGGTGGGGAAAATGTATTTCGAAGCATATTTTTCCCATCACAGTAGAAAACAGTTCGGCTAAATAAGTATCTTCACTTAAAGGTTTATACTATAAAGAAATAGCGTCCATTAAAAGGAGGACACTGCATGATACCTGAACAGCGCGAAGCTTTAGATACCATCGTTACTAGTATCCGTTCGGGACGCATGACGCGTCGTACTTTTCTTGAGCGTGCTATGGCTGCAGGCCTGAGTGGTAGTGTCGCCGTCTCTTTGTTGGAGGCCTGTGGAGGTTCCAGCGATAGTTCAAAAGGCAATGGGGCTGCCACCAATATTGTCTGGCAGAGTGAACAAGATTCTACCATGACCTACCAGAAGTTGACCGATACCTTTAATAAATCCATTGGCCAGCAGCAGGGGATTCACGTGACCTGGAATCAGGGCCCTTCCAGTACGGATGACATGCTGTCCAAATATACCAATATGCTGCGCGCACGCAATAGCAGCATTGATGTGATGTCGATTGATATTGTCTATCCGGCGCAATTCGCGGCTAGCCAGTGGACCAGGCCGATCACCGATAGCCAGTGGCCAGCCAGCGAGCGCTCAAAGTATCTGCCTGGACCCATTCAAGGCTGTACCTTTAATGGAAAGATCTGGGCAGCCCCGTTTAGGACCGATGTCGGTTTACTCTACTATCGTACAGACCTGATCTCTACGCCACCCAGAAGTTGGGATGATTTGACGGTCGCTGCCCGCTCGACACAGGGCAAGGTCAAATATGGTTATGTCTGGCAAGGAGCTCAATATGAAGGCCTGGTCTGCAATTTTTGTGAAGTAGTCTATGGTTATGGCGGTTCCATTCTGGATGCCAGCGATCCTAAGAAAGTTACCGTTAATTCTCCCGAGGCGCGGGCCGCATTGGAGAAGATGGTGAGCTGGGTTGGTACCATTTCACCTACTGCTGTAACGACCTATCTGGAGGACCCTTCGCGCCAGGTCTGGCAGAATGGCGATGCCGCCTTTATGCGCAACTGGCCCTATGCCTATACGCTCGGTCGAGATCCCTCCCAGTCAAAGGTGGCGAAGAAGTTTGATGTCCACTCGATGCCTTATGGTGGTAACTCGATCACCGGACACTCGGCCATTGGCGGCTGGAACCTGGCGATCAACGCCTATTCCTCCCGTTTTGAGCAGTCCTGGCAGTTTATCAAGTATTTATTGCAACCGGCCGCTCAGAAGCAGACCGCTAGTGAGGCCGGGCTGGCTGTTACGAGGTTGAGCACATACGATGATGCCGACGTGCTCAAGAAAAATCCTCTCTTTGGCAAGCTCAAGCCGATCTTGCAGGCGGCGCTGCCGCGACCGGTCTCACCAAAATATACTGATGTCTCTGACGCTATTCAGCGCCATGTCTACCAGGCCTTGAAAAAGCAGGTCAATCCAGCTGAGGCTCTCAAGGGCTTAGAGGCCGATCTGAAGCAGATCGTTACCTCTGCATAGCATCCGTTATTTGCGCGGATGCCAGAAGGGATTATGCTATGGCCATACCGGTGGCTGAACGGACGGATAATACACCACCAGCGCAACCAGGCTTGAGTGAGCGCCTGACTATGAAGGGTGGGTTAACCCCCTATTTGCTGGTATTACCAACGGTATTAGTGATTGCGGTGATTGCGATTTATCCCATGCTGGATTCGCTGCGCATCAGTTTGTTGGATAATCCATTTAATCCCAGTCCTGCTTTTGTCGGTTTGCGGAACTATATCCAGGTCTTCACCGATCCCGTCTTTCAAATGGCGCTGGGTACCACGCTCATCTTCTCCGTCTGTAGTGTGGCTCTTGAGACGCTTTTTGGTCTGGGCATTGCGCTCTTAATCAACCAGACCTTCAGCGGTCGGGGCCTGGTGCGTACCGCTATCCTGGTCCCCTGGGCCTTTCCTACGGTCGTCTCGGCCCAGATGTGGTTGTTGATGTATAACGATCAAACGGGCGTCATCACCTATCTCTTACAACTGATCCACCTGCTAGGACCTGGTAGTACATTGATTGGCTCGCAGGCCGGTGTAATCACTGCCGCCGTCATTACCGATGTCTGGAAGACGACCCCCTTTATGGCCCTGTTAATTCTGGCTGGCCTGCAAGTAATTCCCAATGAGATGTATGAGGCGGCCAACGTTGATGGTACCACGCGCTGGCAACGCTTCACTATGATCACGCTGCCTCTGCTTAAGCGACCTTTATTGATCGCTTTACTTTTCCGTTCACTGGATGCTATTCGTGCCTTCGATCTATTTTATGTCTTTGGCCTGCGGGCTGTGCCATCGCTTGCCTCTTATGCCAACTTTAAAATGTTTGCCGGCACACCAGGAGACTTTGCGCCCGGTGTCGCCGCTGCGGTCGTCGTCTTTTTGCTGGGAATTCTGATCAGCCTGATTTTTGTATCTATGATGAGCGATGTCCTCAAGCAAGATTAGGGTCCCTATTTTACACACATGTCTACATATGTCTCCAATATGTGAAGGAGGAGATAGCTATGGCTCTCCAGCCACAAATCCCGTTACCGGTTACTACCTATCAGCAGCGTTCTCAGCACACGCGCTGGCCATGGGGACAGCTTATGCGCTATGTCTCGGTTGTATTGATCGTATTGGTGGCCTTGCTGCCCCTGTACTGGACCTTTATTACATCCATCAAGAATGCAATTGAGATCAACGCCTCACCTCCAACGCTGCTGCCGCATTCGTTTGTGCTCAGTAATTATGTCGATGTCTTTAATTCGGCGTTTTTCCTGCCCACACTGCGCAATAGTGCCATTATCGCCACGGTTACCACAGTGCTGGCCCTAATTTTCGGCATATTCTGTGCCTATGCCCTGGCCCGCATGAAGTTCATCGGGCAGTCAGCAGTACTCGCTGCCGTGCTATCTGTCAATATGTTTCCTTTTATCGCCATGATTGGTCCCCTTTTTGTGCTCTTCTCAGGACCAATTTATATTTATAACACCTATCCCGCCCTGATCATACCTGACCTGGTGCTGACACTGCCATTAACCATCTGGTTTCTGACCTCCTTTTTCAAGGATCTGCCACCTGATCTGGAAGAAGCTGCGCGGGTAGATGGCGCTTCACGTTTGTATGCTCTGTGGAAAATCATTGTACCCTTGACGGCGCCCGGCGTTTTTGCCGCTGCTATCCTTTCATTTATCGCTGTCTGGAACGACTTCCTGTTTGGCCTTAACCTCACCAGTGATGTGGAGGCGCAGCCCGTCACCGTGGGCATCACGCGTTTCAATTCGGAGCATGTGATTGCTTATGGCCAGCTCGCTGCTGCTGCTATTATCGTTACTATCCCGCTAGTCATTCTGGTGCTTCTATTCCAGCGGCGTATCGTTGCCGGGTTAACTGCCGGAGCCGTCAAAGGCTAAAAAGTGTATATGGCTAAATCGGCAGTGCTATTGGATATTCCGAAGTTATCCACATTCTGACCCAATTTATCCCCACTTATCCACATCAAATGTGGATAAGTCAATAGGTTTCGCTAGAAGTACTATGCCTCAGGAATAAGTGGCTGCGCGCTATAGTCTTGCGCCTGGCGGTGAGCTCTTGTTTGCGGACCTGCCGCATCTGCATCTTTTTTTGTACGCACATAGCGCAGGAAGCGGCGCGGCTGGTTATTCGCTGGCAACTTAATCGTCACCTGTTCAAAGAGCAGCGGATCGGTATTTTGTAACTGCAAAGCGCTGGTGGACGAGAAGAAGGTGGCAACTTTTATGCCGCAATACGCGCAAAAACGGGCATCGACTGGAATAATGCGCGCACAGGAGGTGCAAGTAATAGTCTGTGACCAGTTTTGTGCGTCGGTTCTGGTCTTGATGGCATCATAGAGGAAACAAGCGATATGATATTTGATGCGTTGTTTTAGTGTCGAAAACATAACCCAACCTTTCTCACTTCAACTTCCATACGACACATAAGGTATCTTTAGTTTAAATCGAGTAATATAAGTGTGTCAATATTAAGCAAGAATTTTTATGTTTTATTTATCTTTTTGTAGATAGCGCACGGCCTCTTGATAAAGTTCGGTCGCCGGGATACTATCGATGATATCTGTTTTGCCCCAGATGACGGCAAATTCGATCTGTTGATTGGTGTAAGGGTTGGGATTGAGCGTAACCCCATGATGCCATGGGGTAGAGGACCAGATGAACTGCGCATAAATATTGCCTGGCAAGAATGGGACGATAGTGGGAATCTGGAGGGCGCCCGTAATATGTCCCGGCCCTGTGTCGTCTGAGAGTGCCAGCCTGGCATGGCTGCTCAGGATGGCCAGGTCGCGCAGGGTCAGCGTGCTATAAATATGGACGCTGGCATTGTTCTGTACCCCCCTGAAATCTTGCAGCCATTCGACCATATCGGCTTTTTTGAAGCCAGCTGGCAGGTTGTCATCTGGACCACAGGTCAGTACAAAGCTGAGCTTTTGTGCGGGCAAATGTTGGGCTGCATACTCGCAGAGCAGCTGCATGACTTCATCCCATAATTCATAGCATTTGGCCAGGACGACGGATTGAAAGAAGCAGATGATAAGGATGCTATCAGGATCGAAGTGCATCTCTCTCTGAAGCTGTTGGTACCGTATTTCATCTTCTTGTGTGAGTCTGATGCGTGGTTGGATCTCTGTTCCTGGCAGTGCTGACGACGGCAGGGCGAACAGGTCGCATAAAAAATCGGCGTAGCGCCGTTCTGGCCCGCGCAATGCGTAGTAACGAATACTAACTCGAAAAAGATTTTCCAGTATATCTAGCGTGCCAACGGCCGTAGTTATCTGTGTGCGCGCAGGCATGCCATCACGAGCACCGTGGAAATCTAGTACCAATGCCCGTTTATTTACCGCTGTCTCCGACAGGACCGGAATGAGGTCCTCGACATTCAATGGAGTTGCTAGTAGCTGTATGCTGATCTCTGGCCAGTATGCCTGTTGGTAACTTCTGATATCAAAGAGATCGCCTGAGCTTTGATCTATAAAGATCTGGACTGGCGTTCCTGCTTTGTGCTGGGAGCGCAGGAGTTGCAAGGTGCCTTCCAGCAGGGCTGTACCAACCACACACTCGCCCAGTCGGCCAGCTTTACCGCCCAATAGAATGATGACGTTAGTTGCCTGTTGTAAGGCTTGCTGGTTGGCCTGTAAACTCATCTGTTCGCTCAGAGATATGGCGCGCTGGGGATCGCGGGCCAGTTCGCTCATGAATGCCAGGTCCTCTGTTTCCATCCTCGATGGGTCTCTCCTGATCAGTAATTTGTAATGTGTCGATCTTTAATCGCCGATCAGTGTACAAAATGGAGTCTGGATGTGTCAAGCGTCTGGTAGGCAAATAGCGCCTGCCTGTTGACGTAAGGCTGCGATAAAATCTCGGCTGGCTGCAGGTAGGGTATGGCTACGGCTGAGGTGGACCAATGCGCTCTCGCGATAAGCCGGCGGAATGTTCTGAACGGCGATCTCAACGATCTGTCCACTAGCTAACTCATCTGCTATCGCTGTGCGTGTAATAAAGGCGGCCCCAATGCCCTGGCGCAACAGTTCACGCGCTGTTTGGACAGGGAGTTCCATTGTGCGCTCGGGATGAGGATAAATATGGGTGAGAATGTCACTTAGCGCGAAGCCTTTTTGGACTAGCAATAAAGGGGTGGCCTGCATATGAATATCCTCCGCTGTAACATAGGGTTGTTGTGCCAGCGGATGCTGAGGGGGCGCGACAAAGATCAAGGGCTCTTTAAAGCGTAGCAGCGTCTTCAGATCGGGATTGAGAAATGGCCAGCTAAGCAGACCCAGGCGCGTGACTCCATCATATAGCATTTGTTCGATTTGTTGACTATGGCCTGTGCGCACAAATATCTCGACCTCTGGATGACTCTGGTGGAACTGGGCGATAGTGGCGGCCAGCAATCCGCCGCTAAATGATTCCAGGGTACCGATCGTGACGCGTCCACGTTTCCCTTCCTGGGTCAACTGCGCAACTTCTTTGCCTTCGGTCAGGATTTCCAGCGCACGCCGGGCATAAGGCAGAAAACTTTCACCCCGTTCGGTCAATGCCACTTTACGTCCTCCACGCACAAAGAGCGCTCCTCCAACGTCTTCTTCCAGTGCTTGCATGCGTGTACTCATCGTTGGCTGCGAAAGATTCAAGGCCCTGGCTGCCTGGCTGAAGCTTCCTTCGCGAATGATGCGCTCGAAGGTTAATAATTGCTCGCTATCCATTTCTCATTTCCTTGCAGCTATTAAAAAATTTAATATCAGGTATAGGCAATATCGGATTGGATTATAGCACAATTTCACCTATACTTTGTTCAGGAGCTTTTAAGCAACGAAGGAAACACAAATAATGGGATTTTTAATAGTGCTACGTCGTCGGTCGATTGCCTGGCTCTGGGTCAGCCAGGTATTGTCCTCGATGGGAGACTATCTTTATAGCCTGGCAGTGATCTGGATCGCGGTGAAGGAGGCTGGTAGTAGCGCGGGTCTTGTCGCCGCGGCCTCGGCAGGTTCGCAACTGCTATTTGGTTTGCTGGGAGGTGTATATGCTGATCGCTGGAACCGCCGTACCGTGATGGTGGTAGTAGATATCATACGTGCTGGTACAGTGGGTTTATTAGCGATCCTGGCTCTTTCTAGCGCGGTACAGTTCTGGGAACTGGTAGGGGCCGCGATCGTGATTGGAAGCCTGGGTTCATTGTTTGACCCTGCCTTGCAAGCAAGCCTGCCCTCTCTGGCTGGTGATGCCCAGACCTTACAGGCCACCAATGGCTTGATGGATGTGACCAGTCGGCTGGCCAGGGCGCTCGGACCCAGCATGGCTGGTCTACTGGTGCTCTTCATGCCCCTGCCACAATTCTTTACGCTGGATGCTTTTAGTTTCGCTATTTCTGCGCTGGCAATCCTATCGTTAGGACGGCATGCTATCTGGAAATCAGCCATTAAACCAGCCACATCGGCCGGGGTTAGAGGAATCTGGAACGATATTCGCGGGGCTATCATATTGGTGGGTCAACATCGGCCACTGACCTGGGCTATCTCATTAAATGGGGTTATGAATCTGGCCTGGAGTGCTAGCTTTGTGATCGGGGTCCCGTTACTGGTAAATCAGGTCTTGAAAAGTGGTGTTGGCGCCCTTGGACTGATTATTGGAGCTTATGGGGTTGGCAACGTAGTAAGCAACCTGGTTATGGGGAGTGTGCGCCTGCGCTATCCGGTCCCAACCATTTTTATTGGTAAAATTATTGTTGGCATCGGTTTTCTGGTACTGGCCTGGGCCAACTCACTGCCCCTGGCTATTCTCGCTTCGGCCTTCGCGGCCATTGGAGGTCCGCTGGGGGATATTACCATGCTGACAATGATGCAAACCGAGTTCCCGGTTGCCCAATTGGGGAAGGTTTACAGCCTGCGTATGGTGCTGGCCAACATTGGAGCATCCCTGGGACTATTCTGTGCCGTGCCTGTTTTTGCGCATATTTCTGTGATGGCTGGTATCAGCATCTGTGCCTTACTGATGATCATGATGGGGGTGGCCGGTCTGCTACGCTTTGGCTTATTCTTCCAGCAGCCTCAATCCTAATTCCAGATATGTCGATAGTAAAATAAACAAGCAGCCGGATACCCGATAGAGTATCTGGCTGCTTATAATGTGCCTGTATTGTATTAGAGGCCGCGAGCTTTTGCATAACGCTTGGCAACAACATCCCAGTTCAGGACATTCCACCAGGCGCTCAGGTACTCAGGACGGCGGTTCTGGTACTTCAGGTAGTAAGCATGCTCCCAGACATCGTTACCGAGGATCGGATAATTGCCATCCAGCAGAGGGCTATCCTGATTGGCGGTTGATGTGATGGCCAGGTTGCCACTTTTATCCAGCACGAGCCAGGCCCAGCCGGAGCCAAAGCGCTTGGCGCCAGCGTCATTGAAGGCAGTTTTGAAGTCGTTGAAAGAACCAAACTTGGCATTGATGGCTGTCGCCAGATCGCCGGTGGGCTCTTTGCTGCCACCAGGAGTCATCAGCTCCCAGAACATTGTGTGGTTCACATGACCACCGCCATTGTTGCGAACAGCGGTCTGCTTGGCCTCAGGAACCTCATTAAGGCGACGAATCACTTCCTCAATGGGCAGGTTCGCGAATTCATGACCCTCAAGAGCTGCATTCAGATTATTTACATAAGTGGCATGGTGCTTATCATGATGCAGTTGCATTGTCTGAGCATCGATATACGGCTCTAACGCAGCGTAGTCATACGGCAGCTTAGGAAGCTCAAAAGCCATAAAACATCTCTCCTTACTCAAATATAATAGGAGGGCATTTCCCTCCTAATTTGACATTGCGGGTCTCAATTGCTCTATCGGCAATACCATGTAGAGCAATTTGGTATGGATATAATCCACATGTTTAGTTGTATGCGATAGAGCGTGCGATTGTCAAGCCGAAGCGTTTTTTTATGTGAATTGTGCTCAGAGATTAACTGCTAGCTCTATCGTATGAGTCTGCCTATGTAAGTATACGTATCAACCGAAATAAATAGTTGCATGCGTTATCCCTATGACAAACAAAAAAGCCAGGAACGTTTCAGTGCTCATATGTGGTGCGAGCGAATCAACTATCTTTCTCAAGTAAAACGTGGTATAGTCTAAATGCAATTTCGTTCAACACCGAAATTGCTGTGGTTTCGTTCAATAAACATGTGTGCGATTGTATGGAGCAGAGTAATGACTCATGATTCAGTGCAGACTGAACAGAATCAGAAGAATACGCTTTCTCCTTCGAGCGTAAAAACTATTTTATTAGTTGAAGATGATATAAATATCGGCGAAGTGTTGCAGCAGGCAATTATGCAAGAAACCTCTTTTCTGGCAATTCTTGTCTCTGATGGATTCCAGGCTCTACAGACCGTCAAGGGGATTCGGCCCAATTTATTTATTCTGGATTATCAATTACCCCGGATGAATGGTATTGAGCTTTATGATCAACTGCATGCTATCAGAGAACTGAAGCATGTTCCTGCCCTTATGTTGAGCGCTCATTTGCCGCGACAAGAACTCAATAAGCGTAAGATTCAGGGCATGAACAAGCCGATCGATCTCGATGATTTTTTACAAACCATCGAAAATCTAATTGTTTAAACAAATATTTACAGGTTGATGATTGGAGAGTCAGCGGCTACATTTCTTTCCTCAAGGCATAATCATGGTCCAGTGCCTCCACAAGCTCGTGGAATGCTGAGACCAACTTATGATTGTGTAACTGGTAGTAGACCACATTGCGCTCGCGTCTTGAGGCGACCAGACCGACTTCGGTCAACTGGCGTAAATGTTCGGATGTAGTCGCGGCCGACAATCCAATGGCTTTAGCAATTTCCCCCGAGCGCATCTCCGGCATTTTCTCATCTTCATCTGTATCTGCTAAGGCCAGCAATTCCAGAATATAGCGTCGGCTGGTGTCGCAGACGGTTGATAAAAAGGTATCGACATATTTATCAACCTCGGCTGGTCGCCGTGGTTTTTTTTCTATTGATGATTGTGACATAACTCCTCCTTTTTCCGCTGTATGTTACGCACATGGTATCCATAATTGTAGAACATAAACTGATCTATTGAAAGCAATGAACGGATTATACTATTTTATTCCTCCCGCAGAGGTACCATTGATAGCGGCAAGAAACGCACAAAGATCAGAGTCTGTGTTATAATGCCGCCAAACCATTTGTTCTAATCGTTATTTTCTGGGGATCACTGTGGACCTTTCTGTTCTTTCCTGTCGGTCAGGTTCACACAACTCTGTGTACTGTTTGGTTGTATACAGCGTGATGTCACGTGCAGGGATATGTGCATTGGATGCAATTTGCTTTTTTTCAGCATCCCCGAGAGGTTGAATGATGAAAATCGGGAAAATAGTCAAGTCAGATTCTCATATTAACTATGTCTGTCAAATTTTTGGTCCCCGCGAGGCGGATATCCAACCGGGCCCGGCGGATTATGCTTTTGGCCGTTTTGTGCGTATCGCTGTGCGCTCAGAGCGATCAGATGATCCAGATGCGCTACTAGATGAGGTTCTGGGCCAGAGCCGAGAACCGGTTACTTACGCAGTGGGAGTTATCTACGACACGATCTTACAAAATCCGGCCTTCGGGGCCCTGGGTCCACGTCTCTCTAATGAAACACAGGTGGAATTGTTTTCGCCCGACTACATCTCAGAGAAGGCGGTACTTACCTATATCATGATCCTTGGTATGATGGAAGAGCGTGCCCTGGCCGGTAGTGAACCAGAAATTTTATCTGTGATGCATGGCGTGCCCTTGCTCTCTCTTGAGTTGGACAGCGAGATTGAGACCATGACCGACTCAGAGGTGCGCACCTTTCATTTCTTTGCCGATCCTACGGGGGGCCTGATAGCCAGTCCCCTTATCTACATATGGGTTATGTGCCCCATATTATTGCGCAGCGCAGTAGTTTGCTCCCTATGGTGACATTGCGGATTATTGATCAATTAGAGCGCTTATTTCCGCAGAATCTCGCGCTACTCTCCATTGTGAAACGGAACTTTGCCTGGCGACTGAAAGTGGAAACGACCGGGTAGCGGAGGTGCCCAATTATGCTTGAACCATCATCAATAGATTCTCCTACGCAGCCCGTTTATCGGAGACCGGTTGGTATTACCAAGGGACCCGGTGAGGCGACGCACGAATTTACTTTTGTCTCGCGTGACGATGATCAGGTACTTAAGAATGGTGAATATGTCTATTATGAACTGGCTGACCCTGACGTAGTCGCTCTCAGTGGCGGCAGTACTGAGGCTCCTATCCGGCGTGTGCTGGGACGTATTATTAAACGTGTACCATTGCAGTTGTATCCCGATACCTTTCTCGGCGAACCAGAGATCCCGCCCGCTCAAGTAGCGGCCATGGTTGGCTATAACGCGCTCACCAATGAATTATTCGAGCTACATGTAGCTATTATGGGCTATTACGATCCGGCGACCGGCTCTTTTATCAATCCCTGGATTCCGCCACAGTCGGGCAAGCAGATCTACCTGGCCGATGATATCATGCTATCCGAAATCCTGAGTCGCAAAAGAGATATGGACCCGGGTTCGGCTACCATTGGCTCATTGCTGACGCGTGCTCCTAATGCTGTGCCGATCGTCCTTTCAGTCAAGGACCTGGTTAGCACTCATATGGCGATTATAGCCAGTACAGGCGCCGGTAAGAGCTACCTGGCCAGTGTGGTTATTGAAGAATTGATGAAGGCCCAGAATAAAGCCTGTGTCTTAATTGTTGATCCTCATGGCGAATATGGTACCCTGGATCAAATTGCTAATTATGCGCAATTTTCCGAGGAGGGCAATGGTAAAGGGCGTGGCTATCGAGCTCAGGTACAGGTATATAAGCCCGACCAGGTCAAGGTGCGTATCTCGACCTTAAATATCGGAGATATGCGTCAGTTATTGCCAGAGATGACTGAGAAGCAGCAATATCTCTTAAGCCGGGCTTTGCGCAAAGTGCATGAGAACAAACGCAGCCATCCCTGGGGTGTAGCGGACCTCAAGCAGGCCATCAAAGCGGTCTCGCGCCAGAAGAATGATGAAGATAGCGAAGGGGCCGATGATTCCAGCACTGTGCATGCGCTTACCTGGCGCGTCGAGCAGCGCTTTGAGCATAGCTTCACCTTTGATGATACCCAGCACCTTGACCTACCGGAAATCTTTCGCCCGGGCCAATGTACGGTGTTGCAACTTAACGAGATCGATGAGCGTGATCAACAAGTAATTGTCGCCACGCTCTTACGCCGGCTTAATCAGGCACGTATGGATACCGAGCGCGGTAAGGTTCATTCGGGTGAATCCTATCTGCCTTATCCCGTGTTTGTGTTGCTGGAAGAGGCGCATCACTTCGCGCCGGGTGGTACTGAAGTTGTTTCAACAGGTATCCTCAAGCAGGTTCTGGCTGAGGGCCGTAAGTTTGGTATCGGGGTTGGCCTGATCAGCCAGCGTCCAGGCAAACTGGACGCCGACGTACTGAGCCAGTGCCAGACACAGTGTATCATGCGTATTGTCAATGAGATCGACCAGAAGAGTGTCGCGGCAGCCATTGAGGGCGTTGGCCGGGACTTGCTGGATAATTTGCCTGCCCTTTCCAAAGGACAGGTCATTGTGGCTGGTGCGGCCGTCAACACGCCTGTCATTTGTCGGGTGCGTACGCGTTATACTCAGCATGGTGGTGAAAGTAAGGATGCACCAGATCTATGGCAGCAATACTTTAATAATGATACGCAGGAGAGCCGTCGTCGTTCAGATGCGCCGCTGAACGGAAATAAAGGCTTCAACCTTATGAGATAAGACGGTGAGATGAAAAAGAATCCTTTTCGTACAATCGTTGCAATGATCGCCCCACTGGCCTGGGGCGGTCTATTATTGTTCACTTATCTGGTAGTGCCCTCTTCACTCTTCACCTTCCTCACTTTTTTTTCCCTCCTGGCGATTGCCCTTATGTGCACCTTTTTTCCGTTCACCCATTTGCTAGGTCAACGCCTCCTCTTTACGCGTCGCTACCGGGCCACCACGCGCCAGGCCCTGCGCCAAGCCGGCCTGCTTACATTCATCATTGTCGCTAACCTCATCCTCCGTGCCCTCCACAGCTGGAACCTCCTCACCGTCTTCATCATTATCCTGGCCGCCGTCATCGTCGAAATTCTCTCCCTCGCCCGCAAAATATAACCCAACTGCAGAAAGAAGGCTTAAGGGCGGGAGGTGCAGGAGGGCCGGCGAGGCCCACCTGCCAGGGATTGGGGTGTCCCCAAAATCCCCCTTTCCCCTTCGGCAGCGTGAAAGAAGGCTTAAGGGCGGGAGGTGCAGGAGGGCCGGCGAGGCCCGCCTGCCGGGGATTGGGGTGTCCCCAAAATCTCCCTTTCCCCTTCGGCAGCGTGAAAGAAGGCTTAAGGGCGGGAGGTGCAGGAGGGCCGGCGAGGCCCGCCTGCCGGGGATTGGGGTGTCCCCAAAATTCTCCTTTCCCCCCTTTCCGCCGCCGCAGGCGGCATTTGCCCCAGTTGGAAAATTAGTAGTAAAGTACTAATTTTTATCACCGCAAGCTTGATAGCATTTCTAGCTGTGTTATCATCACATCCATCAATGTATCATTGTTAACTATTGTGATTCAAAGCTATTGAAAATAACTAGATCAGTTTCAATATACATCATTGAAACTGTTAATAAAAAACGAGCCACGCGTGGCAATCTGCAACTGGATGGCAGTGTCACGCAGCTCTATCTTCTATCGCATGGATGCGCGTCCGTAATTCCCCCAGGATAATCCTGGATAGAAGAGAGTACCGCGTATGCAGATGTTTAACAAGTTACCGGCGAGAGATCTTCCTCAGAGAGGCATCCTCTCAAACCCAAAGCGAAACAAACGTCGCTTCTCACCTTTTTTGCTGGTGGGGTCATTGTTTACTCTAGTATTGATCATCGGAGCTGGTGCCCTATTACTATTTCGGCCATCGCTGGCATCCCATGCAGCGCAAGATGCCGTGGTTAATGGTGATTGCTCTCTGATCGTGCCCCCACAGCCATTAACCGCCCAGGGCCTGGCAACCCCTTATCAGTTAGTGGCGACCCAGCATGGTAAAGGAGCTTGCCACGAAGATAACCTCAAGCAAGCCGCTTTTGTGCAAGGAGCTATTTTTGATCCTCAAACCAACCAGATCTCTATTTACAATCCCCTGGTCGTTGATCGGGGAGATAAGCCAGCTATCGCTCCAGTGGTACCAACGTTGCCACAGGGTGCCGTCGTTGGCCTCTGGTTTGGTTTTAATGGCAACAACCTGACCTTACGTGGGTCCACACAGGATCTCCAGGCTAATAATTGTGTCAATGGCCTGGGAAAATCTATCTTTGGTCAGTTTGCCTATTGTAATGCGCCAGCCTTCTTCAGTGCCGCCAATCAGGCCATTAGTGCTGGTAAGCTGAATGTACCGGCTCTGGGTATGTCCAATGATGGTATGACCTGTCCCACTGTGCGTGATTTCGCTTTGGTTGATATGGACCAGAGTGACAACGTCACCAGCGAATATCTGATCGATCCAGCCACCGGACGTATGGCCCAGCACACCGATGCTGCCTCAGCCCAGCTGCCACAAGGTATCTTGCAGGTTAATGGTAGTGATAACCGTTTGCTCTCTCTTGGTATGGATAGCGCCCTGGGTTGCCAGTCCTGGTCGGCGCCAGACCTTGCTAATCCAGGCCATAATGTGACGGCCCTGCCTCTCAATGAATTGCAGGCAGCCGCCTACCAGGCGGCTCCTGTGGCCCTGGTTCCCAGTGGAGACCCAATGGTGAAGGTTAACAATAAATTGAGCGTGGCTAAAGTGAATCTGTATCGTGCTGGTGTCAATCAGCCATTGATACAGAGCTTAACAGAGGCGAATACCGCACTGTATTGTCAGAACTACCTGGCCAAAGCGCCATCTCGTATCTTTGCTGATAGAGCGATGACCAGCCTCAAGCCTACGGCCGATCCAATGCTCGCCAACAACCTCTTTACCTTCCTGGCCCAACGCTTCAATGGTACCTGGGGAGCAAATGGTTTAAATTGTCAGGGCTTGCTCGGCCTGAAAAGCCCGATCAAGTTGCATATGGATGGCAACATTACCACCAATGCGACCCTGGTTGGAACCCGTACTGTGGATAGTGGTCAGAACCAGGCCACTGGAAAGCAGAGCAATGGTCAGTCGAAGAAGTCCGGCCAGGCTTCCAAGAAGAACGACTAGATTGCTTGATCTGATTGCATGCATGTAACAAATAGGGCCTGCCAGACTTAGTGCTGGCAGGCCCTATTTGTTTGTCTCTTTGCAGAGCTATTATTCTTTAATGTCGCGCATTGCTGTCAGAGCAATGGCTGCGACGAGAAAGATCAGGCCATAGACCAGAGCCACCCACAGGGTATGGGGGCCATCGACCGGTACCAGGGGGACACTACCAACCGCGTACACGTGTAGTTTGGCTGGCAATACCTGACTGGCCATGGCATTCAGGTTGGGTCCCAGGAAGTAGGCGGTCACATTTTTCCAGAAGTCATTTTTGGTGATCAGATAGCCCAGGCGGAAAAACTGGGTACCGATATTGTCGACAGGAAACCAGGCCAATCCGGCGCTCAAACCGATTGTCAGTGAACGGCCAAGCACACTGAACGCGACACCTAGCAGAATAGTTACCACAGTACTGATCAGTACTGTGAGGGTATGGAGCCAGGTATCGGCCCAGAACTGCGAGGTGAGCGTTTTTAAGGCGTCCAGGTTGCCTGCTTTGACCAGTAGCAGGATACAGATCAACAAGGCTGTCAACAGCATACTACCAATAATGACGAGCAGGGCCACAATAAAAAGTGTGGTCACCTTCGCGGCCAGTAGCGTCAGCTTGCTCACACCACGAGCCACCAGCACACGGATAGTTCCCATCTGATATTCCAGCCCAATCACATAAGCAGCCAGAACCAGGAAGTAGAGGCCGGTGAAGATCTGGATAAAGGCCATCCCATTTTCCATCTCGGTATACATAAAGCCAAGCTGATCCATTTGAATGGTCTGTTTTAAGTCTACACTGATGAGGCGTACCAGGGTACCAGCACAGATAAACAGGACCACCAGGAGCAGAGGAATCCAGGTCGACCAACGGCGTGACATTTTTAATAATTCACCACGGATAATGCCAAAAAAGCTTTGGGTTGAGGCACGGAGTTGTGCACGTTCTGCCTCGCTGGTTACAATTGCTGTACTCACTGTATCTCTCCTGTGCCACTATTAGTCAATTCAAGGAAAATCTTTTCCAGATCTTTGGTTGCGGGAGCCAGGGTCTCTGGCACAAAACCTGCCTGTACCAGGAAGAGGTTGAGGTTACGGCCCAATCCTTCGGGTGCCAGCGTGACCAGGGTACCTTCTGGACTGATATGGGCACCTTTACCCCAGGCTTCTCTCTGCACCAGTTGTAGGGCACCTTGCGCGTTTTCTAGCTGGACGTTAAATTCTCCCTCGCCCCGGACCAGATTTTCGATGGTCGTTTCACGTACCAGTGAGCCGCGCGCGATAATCGCGACGCGCGTACAGATCTGTTGCACCTCGGTGAGTAGATGGCTAGAAATGAGTACACTCTTGCCTTCAGAAGAGAGTCGGTGCATCAGATCGCGCATCTCTACGATACCAGCGGGATCGAGACCATTGGCCGGCTCGTCTAGAATCACCAGATCGGGATCTTGTAGCAGTGAGATAGCGATGCCCAGGCGCTGTTTCATACCCAGAGAATAAGTACGTACGCGATCTTTCTGACGGTCGGTGAGTCCTACCAGCGCAAGTATCTCGTCGATACGTTTGTTGGAGACGCCGCCCAGAACAGAGCCAACGGCCCGTAAATTGTCACGTCCAGACATATAGAGGTAGAGGGCAGGAGTTTCGATCAGTGAGCCAACCCGAGGCAGGACCTGGGCGCGATGGTGGGCCAGTCCTTTGCCTAAAATCTCAATACTGCCCGCGGTCGGAGTAATCAGGCCTAAAACCATACGGATCGTGGTTGTCTTACCGGCTCCATTGGGGCCGAGAAAGCCGAAGATATCGCCTTTATGAATTTCCAGGCTGAGGTTATTGACAGCCATGCGCTGTTTATATTGTTTGCTTAGATTATTGATCCTCAGCACTACTTCATCCGAGCGGGCCGAGCCAGTGTAAGCGCGCTGTACCTCGGGCATTGTAGGAGGTCCATATGCCATACGTTTTTACCGTTCCTTTCACTTCCTTGTATAGTTGATAGATAAC
The DNA here is from genome assembly GCF_003967555.1 of Dictyobacter kobayashii. Lineage (GTDB taxonomy): Bacteria > Chloroflexota > Ktedonobacteria > Ktedonobacterales > Ktedonobacteraceae > Dictyobacter > Dictyobacter kobayashii. The sequence goes on along the minus strand of NZ_BIFS01000001.1, from coordinate 2,253,450 downwards.
AGGCATGCATATATTAGAAAAGTTTATAGAGTGTAAGAGGTGGTAATTTTCCTAATGCTATACACACTTACAAAGGTGAAGTATACGCCTTTTTTGTCACGAAGGTGTTATATAATTGTCGCAAATTTGTCGCAATTGTAGAAGTAAACGGCGGCAATATAGCCAAAAAGAAAGCCCCCCACGCTCATACAGCGTGGGGAGCTTTCTTTTTCTGCGGTAGGGAAGCCTATTCGGCGACCAAAGCCACTTCCTGAGCTGCCAGTAGCTCAGCGATTGAAGGGCGATCAGGGAACTCGCTCACAATGCTCACATCGCGGCGCTCGCGCGTAGCGTGACCGAATTTCACATAGCCGTCGGTGAGTGCGAACAGGGTGTGGTCGCGACCCAGACCAACATTAACGCCAGGGCGAATCTTGGTGCCACGCTGACGCACAATGATGCTGCCAGCAGTAACTAACTGACCATCGAAGCGCTTGACGCCAAGCATTTTAGGTTTGCTATCTCGACCATTGCGAGAGCTACCCATACCTTTTTTATGTGCCATGAATATATTCCTCCGTGAGTACGCCTCAGGGCCTTATTACTTCTTGTTCGAAACCAGGCTCTTGCCTTCAGCGAGAACATCATCAATGCGCAGAACTGTCAGTTCCTGGCGATGGCCGCGGCGATGGCGATAGCGCTTTTTGGATTTATATTTGAAGACGATCAATTTCTCACCACGAGTGTGGCCTTCAACAGTTGCCAGCACTGAGGCTTTTTCCACAAATGGGGCACCAACAAAAGTTTTATCAGCATCAGAGATCAACAGGACCTCGCCGATGTTAACCTGGGAGCCCTCTTCGACTGCAAGTCGGTTTACCTCAAGCTTCTCGCCTACGGAAACCTTGTATTGCCGTCCACCACTTTTAATGATTGCAAACATGCTTTTATTTCTCCTTAATAAGGTCCCTACGCCCAGATCCAGGAGGATACGTAGAAGGCATGGGTGGCTCGCCGTTCTGAACAGTTCCTTGTTCCTGGATATTCCTCTTATGTTTTTACTCAAAAGATGTGTCTAGCCGAAGCTAACGTCCTGGCTCAGTAAATATACGCTGGCCATTCTGCGTAGGGGGCTGACACACACAAATCGTGTGTGCTGCTCTTGAGGGTGATTGTGCACTTTTAGACATGGCAAGGCCATCGTCATTTGCGCCATCACATGATAGCAGTGATTATTCGTGCTGTCAAGTTGTGTGTGGGCGCCAGGGTTGAAAGTGTGGAGTGTGTTTGGTGGGCGGCCGCGTCCGCCCACCAAACACACTCCACACCTGAATGAAGTCCCTTAAAGGGGGCGCCGCAATAGGCACTCCCCTGGCCCATACCTTCTACGATCCTGGTTGAATCTTGCCGCTGATATAGCCTACGGCTTTGGCCCAGACGGCGGTCGCGACCTGTTTTCCAAGTATTCGCCCATCCTGGTCTCCCTGGTTAAAGTGGATACCGCCATACTGGCGCGAGATACCTGCCTCGGCCGCTGCTGCCGACAGGGTTGGCCAGGAAAGGGTGACACTCTGGGTGGGTGCGAAACCCGGTTCTATCAGAGAGCTACCGGCAGCTGCCGTGTACGAGTTTCCGAAGGTATCTGATCCTGTCGCCTGTTGCAGGCAGTAGGCGCCTGCGGCGCTGAACGTACTGTGTCCTGAGACGTATTCAGGGAACGGTGGTGTTACCACGAAGGATTCCTGGTAGGGGAGCCATTGGCCGCCATCGATGGTTTGGGTTCCCTGGTTATATCCACCCCATGCCGTGATCTGCTGGCCGTTATACAGATAACGTACCGCCGTGATCGGCCGCACAGAATTGTAGTAGCGTTTGCATTCCCAGCAGGCGATGCCGGCATCGAAGACCGCGTTCGACTGGATGAAGAACATCATAACATCATCACTCAGCGCGTGATCTTTCAGCTTCGAAATGTATTGCGCATTTGCGAACTGGACAAAGAGCTCCCAGTGACCGGGAGGGGTCTCCGAGTGCGGGCCGTTGGCCCAGTAATCAGCAATTGTTTTGGTCGTATCGTTGAGCTGTGCGCTGTACTGAAGAATGGTATTGGCTTGACTGACATAGGTTCCGCTCGGATTGCTATAATCGGTGGCGGGACCGGTGGTTGGCCGGAACTGCGAGCCTGATGTCAGCGCGAAAGGTGTGATAGTGCCCCAGTGAGGGGTGGTGTATTTTTGCTGTTTGCCATTCACCAGCAGTGGTTGCCATTTCGTGGGATCGTTGATCTGAGTGGGTGTATTGACCGGAACGTAGCCACTTGTATCGGCATAGCCATTGAGCTGATTCGATCCATCATTATGGCGATACGAGATGACCGCTTGCGCAGCGACGTTACCGACCCCTGCCTGAGTCGTGATATCGGTCGTGGTGTTCGTGGGGTCGAAGCCAAGGCTCTGCATCAGCGAAGCATAGAGTGCCGCATCAGCCGGGAAGAGATCCATCAGCGCATTGTAGGCGGCATAACTGACGGCCTCGGTTGCATCGTTCACTGGCTTTTGCCGGGGAATGCCATTGGGGCGCGTGGGATTTGCTGCGTGATCGTAGGTGGCCCAGGCATCATACATACAGGTATGCATGATAGCCAGCGCTCGCGAAGCAATGGTCGGGCCGGGACTGATATCGCGGATGGCTTGCAGCGCTGCATTGTTCCATTGAACCGCTGCATTGTTCGCCCCACTCCCCGGTGGTGTGGGTTTTGGTTTCGGTGTGGGTTTTGGCTGCGGTGTTGGCTTGGGCGGTGGTGGCGATGCCGCGAGGGTCGCGTTCCGGCCTATCTCGATGAATGTACCTGTCCCGATCGCTACAACCAGTAACCCCGTTCCTGTGCGTAACACCGTACGCCTACTCAAAGACTTTTTGAACGGATCTTTTGCTCCTCCTTGCTCGTTTGCAGAATGATTCTCTGATACGTCGTCCATTCTCATTTTGTTGTCCACACTGTTCTCCATTTATCAGCCAGTCCTTGCAGGACTGGCAATTTTTTTGAAATATATGCGCCTGGCCAGCATAGGATTGCTGCGTCAGAAGCGATAAACGCGACATTACTTTGATATATTTTTTGTTGTTCTTAGAAGCCCGGTGAGGAGTACCCCCTCTTCTGCTTCAAAGCATCTTGTGTGTCTTGAAGTCCACCAATCTTAGCCTCAAGGAGTTTCTCTCGCATTTGTGCAATCTGGGCCCGCAGTTGCTGGTTCTCCTGGTCGATCTGCCGTGTCCGGCGCAATCGTATAATGAGGAGATTAACCGCATTGCCAACTTTCCACAAGACATGATCCTGCCTCAGATTTATCGCGGTTTCCTTGCCATTTACTCCTTGCGTCAGGCCTTGTAAGAGTTCATTCACACCCGTTTCGATCAAATGTTTTTGCTCTATTTCGCGCTCTTGCAAGAGAGCCTTACTCTGCTGCAGTGCCGCGATTTCTTCTGCTCGGTCAGCTCGCACTGCCGCACGTAAGGCACTGCTCACCCACATATACGTAATAGCCGCAATAACGACTTGCAAGATAATGGGCTGTGATATTGCATCATAGGCCATCGACGAGTGTAGGAGCATGTCTAGCGCGGCTGTGTGCGGCATCAAGACAATCATACCGACAATAAAGAGAATATTGCTAAATGCGACCACGAAGATGCTCCTGGTTGGCAAGAGCGAGGCAGCGATAAGTTCAGAGATGACAAGTAAGTCAAACGTTGGGAGCTCACTCACGTCCAGGCTCGCACTGGACATACTTTCGGTGGAAGGCATACCTCCCATAGGGACGTGCCCATAGGGGAAGATTTCTTCTCGGTAGAGGGCATACCTCCCATAGGAGACGTGCCCATAGGGGAAGATTTCTTCTCGGTAGAGGGCATACCTCCCATAGGAGACGTGCCCATAGGGGAAGATTTCTTCTCGGTGGAAGGCATGTTGCCCATAGGGGAAGATTTCTTCTCGGTGGAAGGCATGTTGCCCATAGAAGACATGCTCATATCGGGTGTCAGAAGCATAAGGCCACACCCGAGATCGACAACAAGAATAAGCAATATGCTCACAATGCCAATTTTGCCTATGCGGTTAAATAGCATAGCAATACCACAGAGCGCGATACCAAGTATGACTGTACCTATATTCAATGGGCTCTGCATCATAATTGCGCCGGGGAGACTGGCGAGTTGATACAGAAAGATTACAGCAAGGATAAAAGTGACAACATGCTGGCGCCGTATCTCTTTACGTACTCTCTGTAAACTCTCTTTGCTGATTTGAGAGCGTTGTGTGGTCCCATTTTGTCCAGATTGTATGGTCCCATCTTGCCCCGAGGGAAATGCTACCACTTTATTCTCCTTTTTAAATAGAGTGAAGATCATGGCCCTGGACTCATCCAGGATGGAAAATTTTTATTGAGCTCTCCCTCAGGAAATCTCTTAAGACAGACGTATCCGGCAATTTTCAGAGCGTAGAAAAGCCGGGACATAACCATAGATGAATGTGGAACAAGAAAAATTTATATTGCTATATGTAGCAATATAAAAAACGTATCCTATGTGTAATTTTTGTAAATATAGCCAGTTAAGCTAGCTTATTATTTGTTAAATGCAGTATAGAATTCTATATAACAGTATTGGGATATTACTGCGGTTGAGAAATGGTTAAAATTGATGTATTTGAATTAAGGACTCTTATAGATGGGTTTTAGACTTATGGATGGGTTTTAAGCTTAATCCAGGTATGGGGGGATGCCTGGCTGATCAGCGTGGAGGCGACTCTGGACGCTGCTTTTTTCGCCGCATGAGCAAGAGACTTCTTATGGATACCATATCAGGCAGGAAAATAGCACAGTTAAGAGTGCCAGTCCATCAGAATAGAAGATCTGTAATGATATACCACGAACGATAACCCTATGCCAATGGTGGTCTGGCATGCTTGCCAGGATTGCCTGTATCGCGGATGCTCAACCAATTGACGCGTGGAATGTAGATGTCACAGGTTATGGTTATGGTTCGTGTCACTGGTTGTCAATGTTTAGCTGTTTTATATACAGGCTGTGGCAAAAAGTAGATCAGTTGTATATAAAGAGGTGCATGAAAGGTTCATAATATGGATTTGCAACTCAAAGGCAAGCGAGCTTTAGTGACAGGTTCCACCATGGGAATCGGCAAAGCCATTGCGGAAAGCCTGTTAAAAGAAGGTGCGCAGGTAATCGTTAATGGCCGGCGCAGGGAAAGCGTTGAAAGCACACTGCAAGAATTCCAGCAGCACTATCCTCAGGCCCAGGTATTGGCTCTGGTGGCTGATCTAGGTACTAAAGAAGGATGTCAGCAGGCCATTGAACGTTATCCAGAAGTTGATCTGCTGGTAAATAACCTGGGTATCTTTGAGGCTTCAGATTTTTTTGAAACAACGGATGAGCAGTGGCAACATTTCTTCGAAGTAAACGATATGAGTGGTGTGCGTTTATCTCGTCACTATTTGAAGCATATGCTTGATAAAGGCTGGGGACGTATCCTTTTTATTGCCAGTGAGTCGGCGGTGAATCCAGCACCCGAGATGGCACATTATAGTGCCACCAAAACGATGCAGCTAGCACTGTCTCGTAGCCTGGCTGAACTTACTAAAGGCACCCAGGTGACGGTGAATGTTGTATTGCCTGGCTCAACTTTAACGGCGGGAGTCAGTCAGTTCATTCGCGATGTGTTTCCAAACGAAGAGCCTGCCAGAGCAGAAAAGCGCTTTATGCAAGAGAATCGTCCTACTTCACTGATTGAACGCTTGATCCGACCCGAAGAGGTAGCTTACTTTGTTACCTTTATATGTAGTCCACTGGCTTCAGCGGTCAATGGAGCCGCGCTGCGTGTGGATGGAGGGCTGGTACGCAGTATTATATAGCGTAGCCAATAATAGGGCAAATACAAAATAATTGCTGATCTGTAATTTTCTGCAGGTCAGCAATTATTTGTATTTGCCACCGTTGTTTTTTTCGAATTTTATATAGCTGTGTAAAACTGGTCTAAATATTGTCTTAAAAAGCCCATCTTTACAGTCATTACATACAAGGAGGTCGACATTAAAGAAAGGCAAGCAGCTGAAATTATCGTCAACCACGGTGGCGAAGGTGCCTCATACGGGTGTAGAGTTGAGCGAAATTGTAATTGATGTTCGTCTGTCAATCAAGCTAACAAGGCGGTTCAGAGAATAAATGCTATTGAGCCTTTTTGAAATACTGCATGCTTCGTATTGACAAATGATAATTTTTCAGTTATATATTTTGCATACAAGATTTCCGTGAATGCATAGTATTTAATTAACCTTTCTATGTATTCTAGGAACTCTGCAGTTGAGTGGGGTCATATGCACAAAGTTAGTGGATAGCCACACAAAAACGGTAGTTTTAAGTCGATAGTTGAGCATCCTACACATGGATTTGCATTATGCATTTGTCATGGAGACCGAGTTATTGTTGTGACTTTAGTTAGCAGAAGTTACGCCCAATTCTATCTATAAGCAACTCGTGTCTCAAATGAGAACGGCATCTGAGTTGTAGCTCAGATGTATTTTTATACTCAAATGCCTCGATATCGATTTTTCAGTTTTCTTTAGTCGATCTGGTATCACAAATGATGCATTTATGCATCAACGTAACTTAGTTCCAAAGATGGAATAAAGGAAGGTATCATCATGGGCAATCCTCAGCAGAGCCTCGTACAAGATTTCTTGACCGGTAAAATTGGGCGTCGAGCGTTTATTGGCCGGGCCGTAGGTCTTGGTGTTTCCCTTGCCAGCGTTGAAGCCTTTGTCGCTGCCTGTGGTGGCGGTTCTACCGGTGGTGGTAGTAGCGCCTCAATCAAGTGGTCTAACTGGGCTAATACAGGTGAGTTGGCACGTTTTAAAGCTTTTACCGATGATTATAACAACACTCACCACACCAGCGTTCACTATGACTATGTTCCCTCGGCCAACAACAATTATTTCACAAAAATTACGACCGAGTTGAATGGTGGTGTGGCTCCAGATGCATTTTATGTGGGAGATGGCGATGTTGCCAAGCTAGTTGCTAACCACACCGTTATGCAATTGAATGATCTGCTCTCCAGTTCAAAGAGCAAAGAGTCAGCGGATGACTTCTTGCCTGGTCTATGGGGGGCTGCCAAGACCAAGAGCGGCAAAATCTATGGTGTGCCGGTGGACTGCAATCCCCTGTTGCTCTGGTTTAATAAGAAAGTGTTGAACGATGCTGGCATCACAACGATGCCGACCGATCTTTATGACCAGGGTAAATGGACACGTCCGGCTTTCCAGGATATGATCGAGAAGATCCATGCCAACGGTAAGCAGGGTTTCGTGCTTGAGGCCTGGTCGTTGCAGTTTTATGCCTGGTGTACTACTAATGGTGGTCAGATTTACGACAACAATGGCTATGGTAACTTTATCGCTCACGAAGATCCCAAGTCGTTAGAAGCTTTCAAATGGCTGGCTGATCAAATCAATAAGAAGACCATGATTTATGCTGGTAGCCTGCCAAAGGGTCAGGGTTCAGATCTGGCCTTCATTGGTAACCAGGTTGGCTTTATCTCGGTTGGACGCTGGGATCTACCAGAGTTCAAGTCTGCTGGCGGCCTTGAGTTTGACTGTGTGCCTTTCCCATCCGCTACAGGCACAATTGCACCCGCACCGGTAGCCCTTGCGTATATGGTCATCAACAAGAAGACCAAACTGCAAGATGCTGCCTTTGATTTCGTCACCAATTATGTCTCCGCTGCAGGTCAGACTTTCCGCCTCCATGGTGGTGGTAACGCCGTGCCTTCAATCAAATCGACCGATACAGAAAAAGTGGTACTGGAAGGCAACTCCCCTGCCCACGCCAAGTACTTGTTGGATGCGCGTAACATTGGCTATGGTCTCTTCCCGGCCGAGGGAAGTGCTCCCGCCCTGTCGGATGATATCAAAACAGCTTTAGAGCCAGTCTGGCTGCAAGGCAAAGATATCACCACCACATTGGCCAGCGTTGCCGCTATGGCTAATCCCCGTGTGAAGGCTGCCCAGAACAATTTACAGTAAGCAGGTAATCTTGTTCGTAGTCAGCACATATTCACTTTATGTAAGTAGGGAAGTAGCCTTGACAAGGCTATTTCCCTGACTATCTTCACCACAGGCTGCTTTTCCTCGCAGCCTCTTGAAAACATAGGGGTTAAGGTACGAGACATGGAGTATCAAGTCAGTTCGCTTGGAGGGGCTAAGCAAAGTTCATCGAGGAATAATTTGCGTCGGCGTCAGATGGGCGAAGCCTTCTGGGGCTACTTCTTTATTCTTCCTCAAATGATTGGGCTCGTTGCTTTCGCGTTGTATCCTCTTATTTCAGTTTTTATATATAGTGCCAATAACTGGGATGGGCTGGGGCCCATGACATTTGTTGGTTTTCAAAACTACATTGATCAGCTAAACAGCCCTGATTTACATATCGCGTTGACGAATACTCTGTATTACACCGTTCTGACTGTACCAGGAGGTCTAATTCTGGCATTGTTGGTCGCACTGGGACTCAACAACGTGCGTGGTAAAACTGTTTATCGGGTGATCTACTTTATGCCAGTAGTTACCAGTAGCGTAGCGGTGGCGGTGATCTGGGGCTGGCTGCTAAACAGTGATTTCGGCCTGATCAATGTTCTATTAAAAGATTGGTTTCATATTCAGGGTCCGGGCTGGATTACCGATTCCCGCTATGTGATTCCTTCAATTGCTATGTTAAGCATCTGGGGTAGCCTGGGCTTTAATATGATTATTTTCCTGGCTGGCCTGCAAGGTATTCCGGCGACTTATGCTGAAGCGGCCCGTATTGATGGCGCTAATCGCTTTCAGCTTTTCTTTGGCGTTACTCTGCCAATGCTTACTCCGACCCTTTTCTTTACCACTGTCCTGTCGGTTATTAGCTCTTTCCAGGTTTTCGACCAGACATTTGTTTTGACTGGTGGTGGCCCAGGTAAAGATAGCTATACGATCGTGTATCACATCTATCATCTGGGTTTTGAAACCTCCCAGTTTGGCTCTGCCAGTGCGGCTGCCGTGATTCTGTTTGTGATCTTATTAGCCCTGACGCTGGCTCAACTCTGGTTCCAGCGCCGCTGGGTCACCTACGACGTATAGACGTATGAAAAAGAAAGAGGAGTACGCATATGTTGCAAGAAACTGTGAATAGCGACGTTGCTGGCAGCTCTGCTTCTAGCCAGTTGAAACGGCTGCCAGTCCGTAAGAAGAGAGAGGGCAATGGTCGAATCTTTACCATTGTTCTACATACGCTCTTGATCATTGGCGCCTTAATTATGGCCTCACCGTTTATCTGGATGGTGTTAACCTCGTTGAAGGATACGAGCCAGGCTTTTAGTGATCCCCCGGTCTGGATTCCCAAACCATTTGTGTGGAGCAATTACCCGGATTCTTTAAATGCTCTACCCTTTAACCTGGCATACTTTAATAGCCTCTATATCGCAGTAATCGTTGTGGGTTGTCAGTTGTTGACCTGTTCCATGGCTGGCTATTCTTTTGCCCGTATTAACTTCCCTGGACGCAATATCGTCTTTGTGCTCTTCCTGGCAACGATGATGATTCCCTTCCAGTTAACGATTCTGCCGATCTTTATCACTATGCGTGATCTTGGCTGGCTGGATACTCACCTGTCGCTGATTGTGCCACCCGCACTGTTTAGTGCCTTTGGCGTCTTCCTGATGCGCCAGTTTGTGATGGGCATTCCGCCCGAGCTGGAAGAAGCCGCCATTGTTGATGGAGCCAACCGTTGGACGATCTACATGCGCGTCATTTTGCCATTACTCCGTGCTCCACTATCTGCGCTGGGCATTTTCTCGTTTCTTGCTCAATGGAATAACTTCTTTGTGCCATTGATCATGCTCAATAGCTCAGATAAATTTACAGTGCCGCTGATGCTCAATCAGTTCCGTGGCCAGTATGCAACTGAATGGACCATGGTAATGGCCGGTTCGGTGATCGCTGTTGTGCCCGTGCTGATTGTCTATATTCTCGCTCAACGTTATATCATTCAGGGTATTGCTATGACAGGCTTGAAGTCGTAACTGGCTCTTGATCAGCTTCGCTCACCCTTGATATCTCAGGAAGGTCAAGCCGTGTTGGAAAATCCTGCACCGCTTGACCTTCCTGCGTTTATAGAGGCCCAATTCTGGGAGCTTAGTGATAATATATAGATAATCCAACCACCTTAAAGAAAAACTTGTGAGGATTATCTTATGACAACAGAACATCGGCAGGGGGCCTTTTCAGCAGAGATAAGTCAGGATGCAGAGTTGGCATCTACGATCTTATCTCTTTCGTATGAGGACCCTCAGAATCCTGCGCGGAATATGAGTATCAGTATTGCTCCTGATCTTGGCAGCAATCTGTATAGATTTCGTGTGGGAGAACATGAAGTCATCTATTGTGAGCGCGAACTGTTGAAGCAGAAGTCTTTTACCGGCGATTTTGTGCTCTGGCCTTTGCCTAATCGAGTACGAAATCGGCGTTATTCATTTCAAGGACAGGAATACTCTCTGGAGGAGGTAAAGCGCCCCCAGGGAAATTATGTGCTGATCCATGGCCTGGTATTTGATCGTCAGTGGCACTATGAGCAGCCAGTTGTGCAACAGGATGCCGTTAGTGTGACCACATATGTGGATATTAATAAAGAGAGCGATCACTGGTATGAATCCTATCCTTTTGATAGCCGGCTCTCTTTGACATATACCCTGACCAGCGAGGGTGTGCAAATCACTTACCAGGTTCAGAATAAAGGAAATAAGGTACTGCCTTTTGGTTTTGCTCTTCATCCCTATTTTTCGTTGCTCTCGGGAAAGCAAGATACCTATGTGAGCGTGCCGGCCGCTACTGTGATGGAGGCGGATGAGGAACTGCTACCAACGGGTCGGCTGCTGGATGTGGGTACTACTATGTATGCTATGTTTGATGTGCGTCAGCCAGTTGCGGTGGGTAACCTGAAGCTCGATCACGTCTATATGGATCTGCAGCCTGGAACTCCAGCCGTGATTGATTATCGCCAGCAGGGTCTGCAGATACGCATTTCTGCTAGCGATGACTTTACGCATGCGGTAATTTTTACTGCTACTGAAAAGGACAATTTCTTTTGTCTTGAGCATCAAACCTGCGCTACAGATGCTATCAATCTGCATAATCAGGGAGAGGAGCGCCAGCGCATGGCTCACTTGCTGGAATTGCAGCCAGGGTCTTCCTTCAAGGGTGAACTCAATTACCAGGTGGCCTTTACTCGCTAAGCTTACCCTTCTCCTCTAAGGTTCTTACCAGCTATGGCAAGGACCTTAGTTTTATTTTCTGTACTGTCATCCTACCCGATCTAATAAATAATTACGTCTATGATAAGATCCTATAGAGATTTAACAAATCTTGTACAAAGCCTGGACTCGTAAAGATCTGATGTGCTATGGTATAGCGCAATAGAAGATTCACGCCCTTATAAAAAAAGCCTGGATTGAGCCCCCAGCTTCAAAAGAGTATGCCTGGATAAGCGGAGAAATATATGACCACCTACGACGGGTCGATAGAGTGGCCCCATTTAGAACAATATTCTGACCAACCAGTCTTTAATACAAAGGCGGTGGTACAGCAAACAGGTGTCCCAGCGCCGACTTTGCGCGCCTGGGAACGTCGTTACTCGCTTTTGGTGCCAGAACGAGCTAACAATGCATATCGCCTCTACTCTGAACGCGATGTTGCCTTGATTCGCTGGCTGAAAGAGTGTGTTGATAGTGGGATATCTATTAGCCATGCAGTGGCTCTTTTTCGCCATTTAGAGCAGCAGCAGCGCGACCCAACTGTAGCGAGCGCTGATGTGTATTTTGATATTCCAGCTCCTCCAGCCTTTCAGGTGGCCTTAAATTCCCCTGATCCAGATACAGAACAGTTTGTGCAGCGCGAGAAAGACTTGCAAGATGCTTCCCGCGCTGTCGACCTTTCATGGGCGCAGGCAAACCAATTGAACTCCAGCAATGTTTATCCCACTGTCTATACCATGCAGATGGCTCGCGCACAGCTGATCGAGATTTTCCAGGATATGGATGAGCAGGCGGCACAGGTTTTGATGGGCTCATTGTTATCCTTCTATTCGGTCGAGCAGGTCTGTTGTGAGCTGATTATGCCCACCTTGTGGGATATCGGTCGTTTATGGGCGGAGGGCCATGTGACGGTCTCTGTTGAGCATTTTGCCAGCAACTTTTTCAGGGCGGTCCTGACAAATATGTTCCATGTGACACGTGGCCCGAGCACGGGACCAATTGTACTCACCTGTTGTGCTCCAGGCGAGCCACATGAATTGTCCATGTTGATGCTGTCACTCTTTCTGCGCCGCCGTGGTATTCGCGTGGTTTATCTGGGACAGAGCATAGAGACGACTGGCTTACTGCATACTATCAAGAAGTTATCTCCTAGCGCTATCTGTATCTCCTTGACGTTACCTGCCTATATGCCAGCATTAATGAGCCTGGGGCGGCAGCTGCAACATCTTCCAGGGTCACGCCCGGCCATGATCTTTGGGGGACAGGCCTTCCTACAGTTTCCACAACCTGAAAAGCTGATTCCCGAAGGAATTTATATGGATGGTGATTTCAATAAAATTACCGCGCGCTTGCAATCAATTGTGTTTGAGGCTTCTGCCAGAAAATAAAAGTGTTACACTTATATCTATATTAGCAATGGGCTCTGTCTGTGTAAGCTATGCCTGGCTTACTTTAACTTAATGCATGGCCCTGGTAAATCAATCTACCATCTCCCGGCCCTCGACGTTTATATTGAGTAATGGATTGCTGACCTGTTTTTAAAGGCATATTACGTCCAACGAGCGTGTGAAGACAAATTTCATCCACTTGTTGTAGTAAGGGAGTAATACGTGGAATCACTATATCGAAAACCTTTCCCCTGGTATGGTTTTCTGGCTCTCCTTTTATGTATCTGTTCCTGGATAATTTCCTGGCTGCACCTTGAACCATTTAGTAGCTATGCCTTCTTTCCGCTCTGGCTGGGCTATATCGTCTTTATGGATGCCCTGGTTGTTATGCGCCACGGCACCTCGCTACTATTGCGCATGCGCTGGCGCTATATCTTTTTATTTGCAGTCTCCAGCGTCTTCTGGTGGATCTTTGAGTGGCTCAACAGTGCGATTCAAAACTGGCATTATATCGTCGATCATCCATATACACCTCTGATGTTCTTTTTGTTGGCCAGCTTGAATTTTAGTACCGTCTTGCCCGCGGTATTAGAAACCACGGAATTTCTTTTTACCTTCAAGGCGTTGCGGCCTGGTCTTCCTGCCTATGATCCTGGACCTCGTTTGCCCTTGCCGGTTTTTATTATATTGGAACTTATCGGGGTTGCCTGTTTCATACTTCCCTGGTTTTTTCCCCATTACTGTTTTCCGCTGGTCTGGTTCAGTCTGATTTTTCTGCTTGATCCACTTAATAACTACTTTGGTCGTAAATCGGCTTTCGCGCACATTGCTGTGCAGGACTGGCGTTTTATCATTTTGCCCCTTGGGGCCCTGTTTTGTGGTTTCTTCTGGGAGATGTGGAACTATTTTTCCCTGCCTAAATGGTACTATACGGTTCCCTACATCAGTTTCTGGAAGGTTTTTGAGATGCCTTTGTTGGGTTATTTAGGTTATTTGCCTTTTGCTCTGGAGCTTTTTGCTCTTTATCAGTTTGTGACCTGGCTTACGTGGCAAAAAGAAGATTTTCTTTTGATCTGAGGTGGTTTGCACTTGTGTGCGTGCGTGCGCATACGCGCCCGACCTGTTTTTCTAATGTGTTGCAGAAAACGTGCGCAGCACGTTTTCTGCAACACATTAGAAAAAGGACTTTTGAGTTAACTTGTAAAACGATGCATATCTTTCGTGGAGGTTGCCAGGGTGCTGCGCACGTTTTCTACAACACATTAGAAAAAGGACTTTTGAGTTAACTTGTAAAACGATGCATATCTTTCGTGGAGGTTGCCGGGGTGCGCAGCACCCCGGCAACCAATATAAAAACTGATCGGGCGCGCATGCGCACGCACGCATTGCGTAGCACTGGCTTAATTAAAGCCAGGCTTGCTACCAGCAACATTCCTCTTGACAACGCTCATGCATTTGTACTACTTTACTTGAGTATTGGTATTTTGGTACAAATGTTTTTATTGGGAGCTTAATGGCACTTTCATCTCATGTGTTTTGCGATCACTGTGGCGCTGCGAATCGTGAGCAAGCCCTCTTTTGTCGGGCTTGCGGACAGTCGCTGCGCCTTTCGGCTGCCACAGCGAATAGTTCAACCCTGACGGGATTGTTGACGGCGCAGGCTATGTTGAAGCAGCGCTATCTGATCCTGGGTCAGGCGGGCCGCGGTGGGTTTGGCGCGGTCTATAAGGCCTCAGATTTAGAGTTTGGCAATCGGCTGGTGGCGATTAAAGAGATGAGTCAGAGTACATTGAGCTCAAAAGAATTGGATGAGGCCGTAGCCTCTTTTAAGCGCGAGGCGATGCTGCTGGCCGGACTGACCCATCCCAATTTGCCGCGTATCTATGATCAATTTATGGAGAATGGCCGCTCTTATCTGGTAATGGATTTTATTGATGGCGAGACTTTAGAGGATCGCTTGCAGCGGCTGGGCGGCGCAAAATTACCGATAGAGAAGATATTGGACATTGCTTTACAACTCTGTTCGGTACTTGAATACTTACATACGCGTCAGCCGCCGATTATTTTCCGTGATTTGAAGCCGGCTAACATTATGCTGATGTCGACTGGCCACCTCTATCTGATTGATTTTGGGATCGCGCGCAATTTTACCCCGGGCAAAGATAAAGACACGACTGCTCTGGGCTCTTATGGTTATGCTCCACCGGAGCAATATGGTAAATCTCAAACCACTATGCGGGCCGATATCTATAGTATGGGCGCAACCCTGCACCAGTTGTTGACGGGCGAAGATCCATCTGAAACACCTTTTCAGTTTTCTCAGTTGCATCTGCGCGATGAACGGCTCGCCGACCTGGAAAGCCTGGTGATGAGTATGGTCAGCGTCGACATCAACAAACGTCCCGCTGATATCGCTCAGGTGCGCCAGTCATTGCAAAATGTAACGATGCAGTATACTCTGGGCCAGACCCTGCCGCGTGTCGCATTGAATGGCACCTCACAGACGCTGGTCCCCTCGATGCTGGCCCCCTTGCCCCTCAGGCCAGGTTCGACTGCTGTCTATCAGCCTCCACCAGCCGTGACCCCAGTTCCGGTTCCGGTTCCAAAAACTCCAACGGGCAAGCGCTCCGCGAAGCGAACTGGCCCTCCCCAGGTCTATCCACAGGCGAATATGCTCTATGTGTGTATGGGCCACTCTACCCGTATCACTGCCTTATCGTGGTCGCCAGATGGTAAATACCTGGCTTCGGCCAGTTATGATAAAACTGTACAGATCTGGGATGCTGCCAATGGGAATCATCTTACGACTTATAAAGGCCACACGGGGCGCGTAAATGGGGTGTGCTGGTCTCCAGATAGTCAAATGGTCGCCTCTGCCTCTGACGACCATACAGTGCGTCTGTGGACGCCATTGACGGGCAAAACTGAATATGTCTTTGGTCAACATAGTGGTGGCGTCAATGCGATTTCCTGGTCGCCGGATGGTCAATGGTTGGCCTCGGGCGGCGATGACAAAAAAGTATTGATCTGGCAGGCGCGGGCATCTACCCATGAGATCTCTCTCAGCTATCAAGAACACACCGCCCTGGTCAGTACGCTGGCCTGGTCCTCGGATAGTCGCCTGATTGCCTCTGGGGGTGAGGATCACTGTGTGCGCATCTGGGAACCGAATAAGGTGCAGCAGAAGCGCTCATTTTTGAGCTCCCTCTTCTTTCCAGGACAGAGCCAGAAGATATTACGTGGGTATAGCGGCAACATCCTGGCATTGGCCTGGTCGCCAGACAACCGTTACCTGGCTACTACCAGCAGCGATTACCAGGTGCGTATTGATGGGGCGCAGAGCGATTATGCTGTCACTACCTTAATGATTGATCATTCGACCCTCAAAAATGCGCTGGCCTGGTCTCCTTCGGGCCAGCACCTGGCTATCGGTGGTAACGATAAACTGGTTCACCTCTGTAGTATCGCTACACGTAAAGAGACCTATAGTTATCATGGTCATAGCGGTTATGTACAGAGCGTTACCTGGTCCCCTGACGGTAGCCGCATTGCCTCCGCCGGCGTCGACCGCACCATCCAGGTCTGGCAGGCCAAATAGATTAAAAAACGATATAAATTTTTATGCCGCTATTAGCGGCATAAAAATTTATATCGTTCTGTTTTCCCTTGCATATTTTGCTAACATATGCTACGTCTATGTATGAGTGTTTCCTGGTAAGAACTGCCAGAACTGGTACGCTTTGTACCGAATAAAATAGAAAAGGAACACATTCCATGCAATTCGATCTCAATGAAGAGCAAGCGGATATTCGCGACATGGTTCGTCGCTTTACTACGCAAGAAATTACGCCCCAGGCTGAGCTATGGGATGAGCAAGAATATTTTCCGCGTGAAATATTCAATAAGATGGCGGAACTGGGCTTGCTGGGCATGACGGTGCCCGAAGAATATGGCGGCATTATGCTGGATCGCCAATCCTGCGCCCTGGTCTATGAAGAGTTAGCTCGTGGCGATATGGCGACGGCGGTCGGTCTGGGCGTTCATAATATGGTGTCCGGAGCGCTGGCGCGCTTTGCCAGTGAGGAGCAGCGGCAGCGTTGGCTACCACGTATGGTCAGCGGAGAGTTATTTGGAGCCTTCTCGCTCAGCGAGTCTGGTTCCGGCTCGGATGCGGCCGGCCTTCAATGCCAGGCGGAAGTGAAGCCGGATGGTTATGTGGTCAACGGCTCCAAAATGTGGGTGACCAATGGTGGCGAGGCCGATATTTATCTGTTAATGGCTCGCAGTAGCGCGGGCAAGGGTTCGGCTGGCATTACCAGCTTTGTGGTAGAGAAGGGGAGTGCTGGCTTCTCGTTTGGCAAACGGGAGCGTAAAATGGGCCTGCATTCCTCTCCCACCCGTGAATTGCTGTTTGAGAATTGCCTGATACCATTTGAGCAGCGTATTGGGGAAGAGGGCCATGGCTTTAAGCTTGCCCTCTCGGCCCTGGATGGTGGACGCGTCAACGTGGGTGCCATTGCGGTCGGGGTAGCCCAGGCTGCCTTCGATGTCGCCTGTTCCTATGCCCGTGAGCGTGAACAGTTTGGTCAGTCGATTGGAGTCTTTCAGGGCGTACAATTTATGCTGGCCGATATGGCCATGAAGATTGAGGCGGCCAGGCTACTGGTCTATGAAGCCGCCTATAAAATGGATAAGGGCGAGCCTGCCAGTATGCATGCCTCGATGGCCAAGTGTTTTGCTACCGATATGGCCATGGAGGTCACAACCAATGCTGTGCAGGTATTGGGTGGTGCTGGCTATGTGCGCGATTACCCGTTGAGCGCTATATGCGGGACATCAAGGTCTCACAGATCTTTGAGGGCACCAATCAAATCCAGCGCATCGTGATCGCTCGCGCGCTCCTGGGCAACCTGCGCTAGTCCTTTAGAGCAATTGTTTCAGCAGTGGTACAATCAAGTCCGTCTGTGCATTGTTCCACTGCTGATAAGCGGCCACCGTCTGCTCCATCTTCTGTAGTATCTCGGATTGTGTTACCAGCTTCTGTAATAATGTACACTGCTCGTCCAATGTCAGCGCCACCCAGCCCAGCTTATGTTGCTGAATGAATTCCAGATTGGCCTCTTCCTGTCCGGGTATGTAAGTAGTTGCGATAAAAGGTTTACCAAGTGTTACTGCCTCAAAGAGCATATTAGGACCCGCCTTGCCCATGATCACGTCTGCCGCGGCCATATAGCTGGCGATCTCTTTGGTGAACGGTAGCGGATACACATTTTTTACCTGTTGGAAGCGTGCCTGGAGCGCATGATTGGTACCAGTTGCCAGAATAATCTGCAGTTTATCATCGATGCTCAAAAGCTGTTCTACCGCCTGACCAAACTGAGCAGCGCCCTCACCGCCTCCTTGTAAGAAGACCGTGAACCTGTCCGGATTCAATCCCAACTCTTGTAAGATGGTGGCGCGCCGGGTTGCGTTGGCCTGTAAAGCCTGTTGCCTGAACTGCGCCCGTACAGGCCAGCCTACTTGATGGAGGCGCGCCGGCACAAAGCCAACCCCTTCTGCTCGTTGATAGGTCTCGCGGGTAGGGGCTAGCACGACGCTGGCCCGTTTCTCGGTCAACCAGGAAGCATGTAGCGCCAGAGGATCTGTAAAGAGCATGGCAAACGGGATCGTTGACCCCAGGCTTTGTAGCACCTGTATTACCTCATAGGTCAAAAAAGGGTAGGTGGTAATAATTATAGAGGGCTGCAGGCGCTGAATAGTTGCTCGTAAGGAGCGCGCTACCAGCGTGGTAAACACATGATGGGCCAGGCGGGCCCGGGCGGGTGTATCAATCAGCTTAAACTCAGCCGACCACAGCCAGAGCGCATAGCGGCTGACCAATCTATAGTGCCAATGAAAAAAGCTGGCTTGCGGATCTACTATCTCTATCCGCAAGTCATCACTGGCAGAGGCCTGTAGCAGATCGCGCAGTGCTTCAGCCAGGCTCACATGGCCGCCTCCCGTTTTCGACGTAAGAATCAAAATGGTACGCATGATACTCCAACCATCTCCTTTATGCTCCCATGAAAAATAAAAGGTAGCTTGCCAACCCGACTATAACATATTTCATTCCACCTGACCATGAGTCCCCTGCCTTTCTTCAGGGCTTTTTCATGTTCCTCTTTGGCGCCTGCGGCGCCGGGTTGGGAGTGTGTGGAGGGTGTGGTGGGCGGCTGCGGCCGCCCACCACACCCTCCACACCTGAAAGAATGGACCTCGTATCGCTTGCTCGTAATCTCCCTGTTTGCAGGTGGGAGGAGGCTGCGGCCGCCCACCACACCCTCCACACCTGAAAGAATGGACCTCGTATCGCTTGCTAGTGATCTCCGGATGAACATTAAAAAGCCCTGCACCTTTCTTGGCACGTACGTCCCCCTATGGTAAAATGATTCATGTCCATTACTATTGGACATAATTAAACGCCTTTCGCTACTCATCTGAAGGGATATTCGTAGTTCTAATATAGGAGAGATATGTCTTTTTAACTTTAATGCCTGGAATATTTCAATATGATGCCATTCAATCGTATGAGCGTAGCTGCATGGGAAACTATTACTTTTCTTATAAAATGATCTATTCTAATAGATGGGTCAGTGGCAGTGGAGCTAGTGGCGATTGAGCGTCGTTGACGATTGTTTTTTTTTAGCAAGGTATTATCGCGAGAAGATGTATCTGGTGGGTAGTTATATCATTGGCCTGTGCCACTCTGGCACTTTGATGGAAGCGAAAGAAATATATGCTACGTTACCGACTTGAAGGAAGTGGACCGCCCCTCCTCCTCATTCACGGTTGGGGCGTGACCTTTGCAATATGGCAAAATTTGGCCCCGCTATTAAAATCACACTTTCAATTGATTATGATTGAATTACCTGGCCTTGCCGGTTCTCCGCATGTTGCTGCCGACGAGCCATATTATCAAATATGTGCCGAGGCAATTGAAGAAGTTCGCCAGGCTCTGGGGATTGAACAATGGGCCATGCTCGCCTATTCGTCCGGCACCCGCGCTGCAGAAGCCTATGTCAAGCGTTATCCTCAGTCTGTGAGCCAGGCCATCTTCTTATGTCCAACTTATATCCTGGAAATATGGGCGCTATTTGTGCGTTTATTAGATGCTCCCCATTCCCCGGCCCTTATGCAATGGTTCTTCTCTGATTGGCGTTTGCACAGCCTGGTGCGCGCCCTCGGCTTTAACTGGCAACGACATCAATATACACGTGTGTGGCAAAATGAGATAGAGCTACAGCCAATCGATATCCTGGTGCGCTCCTTATGCGAAATGCCCGGACAGGGACGTACCCCTTTTTATGTTCCCTCCATTCCCACCCTCTTCATTTGGAGCGGGCGTGACGCATTGATTGCTCGTCCACGTCACCTGGGTCCGCATGATGTCGTGATTCCTGCCAACCATAGTGCCCCCATGCTGGCCGCGCCCTATGTGGCGGAAGTGGTGCTGCCATTTCTGACCGAAGGCCGGGTTGTAAATATCTCTAAAATCAAAGCCAGGCGTCCCAGACGCCCTCTGCGACTGGATGCCAGTCAGGGCAAACTGCGCCCTACGGAGCGCAAGCAGTTGATCAACAGTATGGCAAAAAAGCCCGGGCAGCGTCGTTTTACCTTGAAGCGCTATGGCAGGCTGCAATCCTCCAAAAACCAGATGCCGCCGCGCCGTTCACGCAGCTACAGGGACTGAAATACCTTGCCCACTTAGAGGGATGCGCTTACCAATCAGGGAAGCAGAAAAAAACAGGGGGCCTATGAGGGGCTCCCTGTTTGCATAATAGCAAATTAATAGCAAATAAATTAATGCTGTGCAGCGGCTTGCAATTCTTTTTTGATGGTCTGGGTAGCACTGGCACGTAATGAGGCAAGTTGATTATTGGAAACCTGCGTGTTAGTCTTCGGATCGAAGACGATATCATCGCGTGAGCAGTAGTACAGACTCTTCCATTGAGCTGTGGCTTTATCCCAGGCTGGATAGAGCTCAACTGTTTCATTATCTCCGCGTACTACACGTTGGAAGGCCCAGTAAGAAACTGCCAGAGCCGTCACAATAAATATAAGTGTAAACACGACGAGTATTAACTGAGCGATTTGTGGAAAACCAGTTTCCATACCACCGATCAGTGTAATGATAAGAAAGAGACAAATGCCAACAAAAACCCCACAGATGGTGATGGGTTTCATCATCGATACATTGCGGGTAGGCATATCCGGTGGGGCGCAACGGGCCACACCAGAGTTATATGCTGCTTGCATAGTCTTGACCTGGTCTGTTTGATCACAAACCGGACAAGCGGGTTTTGAGCTTTCAGCGGACGCCATCTAGAACCTCCTTGTAGTGCTCATTCAATGAATAAGCAACCCTCGCTGTTTTGTTACTAAAAATAGCATAACACTTTGCTTCTGGTTCGACAATACTGAGATCGCTCTACCTTCTTATTTGACACAGTTCTACTCAACCAGTACACTACCACCAGCATGGTGGAACAAGGAGAGAGGACCTTTTTTTATGACTGATAAGACTGCCCCCGCAATCACAATTGTTGGCCTGGGACCAGGCAGCATACATGATTTGACCCTGGAAGCGCGCCGCGTACTCGTACAGGCGGCCAATGATAATCAGACCGTATACTTTCGTACTATTATTCATCCTACAGTCGAGCCATTGAAGCTAGATATACCTAAATTACGTATAGAATCTTTCGATAGACTCTATGATGAGTCGGACGATTGGAGCACCCTCTATCAACAAATCGCGACGGAGGTTTGTGATCTGGCGCAAGGGCAGCCTGTTATTTATGCGGTGCCCGGCCATCCTCTGGTAGGTGAGACCTCGGTCCAATTGGTACTTGAAATGGCGCGTACGCGTGGATTAACCACCCGTATCGTTTCTGGCCTGTCTTTTATCGAGCCAGTCTGTAATCTGCTGGCCCTGGACCCCTTTGAGGTAGGCGCGCAGATCGTCGATGCGACTAATCTGGCCTTTTCGCATCGTGATGAAGTGGCGGGTAAGATCGTTCCGACCATCCCTCTCATGATTGTGCAGGTTTATAATCGCCGCCTGGCCAGCGAGGTCAAATTAGCCCTGGGAGAATGTTATCCCGATGAGTGGCCGGTAAAATTGGTGCGTGCCGCTGGTATCGGAGAAGAAGAGTCGGTAATTGAGATGCCGCTTTATGAGCTGGATCGCAATAATTTTGCCAATCACCTCAGCACCCTTTATGTACCACCCGTGGGTGAGTTAGCGGCCCTGCGCCTGCCTGAAACCCTGCGCTATATCACTATGCGCCTGCGCCGCGAGCCTGATGGCTGTCCCTGGGATCGTCAGCAGACGCATGATAGTTTGAAGCGCTATGTGATTGAGGAGACCTATGAGGTGGTGGAGGCGCTGGAAGAGAACGATATGGATAAGCTGGCGGAAGAGCTGGGTGATCTGTTGCTCCAGGTGTATCTCCACTCCGAGGTTGCGCGCCAGGCGGATGAGTTTTCGATCGGCGATGTCTATGAGCATATCAATGCCAAGCTGATTCGCCGCCACCCCCATGTCTTTGGTGATGTCGAGGTACAGAACGCGGGGCAGGTCGTACAGAACTGGGAAGAGATTAAGAAGCAGGAACGGGCTTCCGCTGGTGTGGATGTGAAGAACGAGAGTGTGCTTGACCGGGTACCACAGGCTACACCGGCCCTGATGGTGGCGCAGGAATACCAGAAACGTGTGGTGAAGACCGGTTTTGAGTTTACCTCCTTGCAAGATGTCTATGCCAAGTTGGAAGAAGAGTTGGAAGAGATTAAGCGGGCTACCTCTCCCGACGAGCAACTGGAGGAGCTAGGGGATGTGCTCTTTATGGTTGCTAAACTAGGACGCTTCCTTAAAATCGATGCTGAAGAGGCCCTGCGGCAAGCCAATCGTAAGTTCCGCCTGCGTTTCCAGGCCATGGAGTCGCTAGCGCGAGAAGAAGGGCGTCCGCTGACCTCATATAGTACTCCCGAATGGGAAGCATTATGGGCGCGTGTTAAAGAACAACAAGCCTGATCAAAAGGGGGCGGAAAGCTACTGTGCTCTCCGCCCCTTTTTTATGCTATGGGTGCAAAATTATACTATGAGCGATCGGCCAGAGGAACAAAGGTTTCGTTCAATGGACCGGTATATTCGGCCTCTGGTCGGATCAGGCGGTTGTTGCTGACCTGTTCCAGAATATGGGCGGTCCAGCCGGCGCAGCGACTGACAGCGAATGTCGGGGTAAAGAGATCTCCGCTCAGGCCCACTGCCTTCATTAAAGCGGCAGAATAGTACTCAACGTTGGTATACAAACGACGTCCAGGTTTCAACTCATCTAACAAAGCAAGCGCAGTTTCTTCCACATGCCGCGAAAGCTTAAAGTCATCTGGATCGGCTACGCGAGCCATTTCGCGCAACTCTTCCGCACGCGGATCAGCTGTCTTATAGACACGATGCCCAAAGCCCATCAAGCGGCCGCCATGGGTAATGGCCTCCCGCAGCCAGGGCTCAGCATTCTCAACAGTGCCAATAGTTCGTAGCATATCCTGTACTTTAGAAGGCGCGCCACCATGCAATGGTCCTTTTAAGGCTCCCAGGGCTGCTACCAGTGAGGAAACAATATCGGACTCCGTGCTGGCCACGATACGGGCAGTGAATGTTGAGGCATTCATGCCATGATCGGCCAGCAGTACCAGGTAGGAATTTAACCCCTGCACATGTTCATCCTTGGGCACCTCGCCTGTTAACAGGTAGAGGTAGTTCGCGGCATGTCCCAACTCTGAGCGTGACTCCAGAATCTCTTTTCCATTGCGTAAGCGATTAAACGCGGCCAGGATCAAGGGAAAACGCGCGGTCACTGCGATAGCCTGCTCGATGGTTGGTTTCCCCGAAATACTGACTGCTCCCCAGGTAGACACAGCGGTGCGTAATACATCCATTGGTTCTGTTGTGCTGGGTAGTTCGCGAATCGTCTGCAAAACATTTTCTGGTAAAGATCGTTCTGCCGTGAATCTCTCATGGAGTTCAGACAGTTCTTTCTGGTTGGGAAGGTGTCCAAACCATAGCAGGTGGGCGACCTCCTCAAAGCTACAGGTACGGGCCAGGTCATGAATATCATAGCCGCGATAGACAAGTCGGCCGGCGGTGCCATCTACTTTACTAATGGCAGTGGTGGCCGCAACAATTCCCTCTAAGCCGCCCTTATTCGGTTTGGCCGCAGGATTTGTTGCATTATCTTTTTGCGGGGTATTTCCTGTATCTGGTATCGTCATTGACATTGTGATTCTGCTCCTTTGCTTTTTTCAGGTAGTACTAACTAAATATGTATTCACCTTTTGTTAGTTGTATCATCTATACCTATGAATGTCAATAATACTTGATGTTATTTGATTTATATTGATCTTATTTGATAAGGCTTGCTTTTTTAGCTTAAACATGCGATGATAAAAGGGAACGTATGATGTTTAATACCTGGAAATATAATGAAAAACAGCATTTGGCGCAAAATGGTAAGAGGAGCACAGGTGTTATGAAAGGAGGGCTGAATCTTGATCGAGTTGAATGGTGAGCACTATCTGGATGGCCATGAAGCTTCAATTCTGTTGGGTATAAAAATCTCGACACTTTATACGTATGTCAGCCGGGGAATACTGAAAAGTTATCGTCAGGGGATCAAACGTCAGCGACTTTATAAGCAGGCTGAATTGGAAGCCCTCTTGCGTTTACGAGCGAGCGATGATATCACGCCAACCCCCATTGATCCAGTGTCAGAAATACCCTATGCCAGCGATTGGGTTTCAGATATTTAAACGATAATTATTCTATGTTACAAAAATGGCACAGCACACGCTGTGCCATTTTTGTAACATAGAATAATTATCATTCGGGCGAGATATGATTTTAGAGCTGAAAGCCTGCTATAGCTGTGCTGACCTCCTCCTGGTCAGGTTGGATATTTCCATAGGTTGCTTGCAGCTTGTCCCAGGTCTCTTCTCCACCTAGATAATAGACCGGGAAGCCCGCTATTCTTGTTGGCGGTGGATTATCTCCGACCAGCAGGAGCGCGACCGCATGGCCACTACGCTGCATACGAAGCAGGATCTCCATCATGCGCTCGTTGATCCGATTGGTGATCACAACCACTGTCGTGCCGTTGGATAGGTGTGAGCGCTCCGCCAGCATAACATCTTCCAATGGACGACCCATATGTGATTGAATACGCGCCAGGGTCTCCATTAAGCGTTTGCGTTGATCCTCACTGCTGGCTGCAGGTACCCTGACCGTTCTGCGCTTGCGTTGTTCAGCAATAGATTTTTGCAAGTCTTGTTCGGACAATAGATCGCCACTTATTTCATCATCGGGCAGACTCATGGGAGTATTAGCGTAAAGGCCAACATTATATCCTTCATCAATGGCCCAATTGCTAATTGATGCGGCTGCGCAGATTGCCAGTTCTTGTAGCGCCGGGTGAATACTATAATAGTTATCCAGGTGTACAGATGAGTTTAGAAATATGGCCAGTGAGTACGTGGTAGTGGATTCATAGATCTTGCTTTGCAGTTCCTGTGTGCGCGCGGTCGCTTTCCAATCTACGCGGCGTAAGCTATCACCATAAGCATAATCGCGCACCCCAATGACCCGCGAAGGATCTTCCAGGAAACGCCGCCGGGTGCGATAGTCTCCAAAGGGGCGCTGCGAGGGTAGTTGAAAGCTACTAATGGGTACCACCAGCGGATAGACGATCATGTGGTGTACCGTCTCATCCTGTAGCTCACGGTTGATAAAGCCAAAGAGATCACCGCTGCGTAGTTTTGCCGGACCAAAGGTGTAGATGCCCCGATTGATGCACTGTACGGTATAGGTGCGTGTGACCCGCTCATACCAGCGCAGGCTAAAGAGGCTTTCCAGTGTAACCAGATTGCTGATCAGGGTTTTACGAAAGGTTTGACCTTTTAGTGGTAACGCCCTTGGAATGATATCATCAACCTGCAAAACTGGCAGTGGCAGCAACTTGGCATTCTCAATCGAGATTGATAGGGTGATCTCTTCGCCGAAAAGCACCCTGGTCTCGCTAAGCTGCCGCTGATAGTGTATCTCGCGCAAGCAATAGGTGGCCCAGATATCGGTGATCAGCAGCGCGCATAGAAAGATGCAGCTGCAGATCATGAGCAGTGGTATATGGGTCACTATGCTTAGCAATAAGACGGCAGCACCTAATAGATAGAGCTTTGGGCTGACGCGACCACCATCCACGATTGATTGTTGTTTTGCTTTGCGCTGCCGGGGCGCTAACTGTGCCTGTCTCATTGTTCAACCGGTACGGCTGTGCTCTGTAAAATATCTACAATAACTTGATCCATATCATGTCCATGTAAGCGTGAGTGGCTGGTTGCAATCATACGGTGGGAGAGCACATGGGGTGCCAGGTGTTTAACATCATCCGGTATAACATAGTTGCGCCCCCGGGCGGCTGCCAGGGCCTGGCTGGCCCGGTAGAGTGCCAGCGTACCACGAGGGCTGATACCAAGCTCAATCTCATTATGGTCGCGGGTGGCATGAATCAATTCGATAATATAATTTTCGATACCCGCACTAACATAAATCCTGCGAATGGCTTTTTGCAAGCGCATCAATTGCTCCGCATCCACCACAGGCTTTAATTCCTGCAGAGGCTGTGCCTCTTTGAAGCGGCGCAGAATCTGGCGCTCCTCATCTTTGTTAGGATAGTTGAGGCGCAGGCGCATCAGGAAGCGGTCCAGCTGTGCCTCGGGGAGTGGAAAGGTGCCCTCCAGCTCAACAGGATTTTGGGTGGCCACAACCATAAATGGTCGGGGGAGTGCCAGCGTATTGCGCTCAATACTGATCTGGCGCTCCTCCATAGCTTCTAGCAAGGCCGATTGGGTACGCGGGGTGGCACGGTTAATCTCATCTGCCAGTACGATCTGGGAAAGTAATGGGCCGGGTCGAAACTCGAATTCACCTTTTTTTTGATTGTAGAAGGTGATGCCAGTGATATCTGAAGGTAGCAAGTCTGGTGTGAACTGGATACGTTGAAAGCTACAGCCTAGCGAACGGGAAAGGGCCTTGGCCATAGTCGTTTTGCCAATGCCCGGTACGTCCTCAAATAAGACATGGCCCTCACAGAGAAGTGCCACCACCAGTAGCTCAATTACATCACCCTTACCAATGATGACGCGACTGATATTACTGCCAATGGTCTGGACCATGCTTTGTATCAAGCGAATCTCGTCGTTCTGTTCCATTTATATTCCTATGCATGAGTATTCTATATCTTTTTATGTATCTAGTAT
Source organism: Dictyobacter kobayashii (assembly GCF_003967555.1). Lineage (GTDB taxonomy): Bacteria > Chloroflexota > Ktedonobacteria > Ktedonobacterales > Ktedonobacteraceae > Dictyobacter > Dictyobacter kobayashii. Next base: position 2,226,388 of record NZ_BIFS01000001.1, on the reverse strand, counting down.
AGAATTATACGTACAAATGGACAAAAAATTCACCAGATCTGCTGTTATCTTCCCAGATTAACCTGCACTGTAGCTGGCTGCGATGTTGCCTGTTGGTTCTGTCCACGGGCGATGGCGTACAGACGGGCAGTTGCATTCATTGAGAAGTGACTAAAGGCGCGTTCATTGATTGACCACGGAATAGTGGCTGTGCCATTGGCGTCCGCGACGACTGCGTTTGTCTGCTGAAATGCAGGAGAAGCCGTATAAGTGATCAACAGCGTGACCGTAGCCCCTGGCTGGGTTGTAACAGTAATATCTACCGTGGTGTGATTGTTAACCTGGCCGGGTAAGCCGCTAAACTGAGCAGTTAATGGTCCGTTGTTTACCACTGGCGTTGGGGTTGGAGCAACCGTTGCCTGTGGTAGCGGTGTGGCCGTTGCCTGAAGAGTTGGCGTAGCTGTTGGTTGAAGCGTTGGCGTAGCCGTTGGCTGTGTCGCACCGGCTGGTGTATTTTGAGGGGTCGGGGCGGTAGCTTGCGTATTACCCTGGTTTGAAGCTGTCGTGGCTGATCTACCCCCAAAATTAGCGAAGACGCTGCCGAGTAAGACAAGGCCAATCACACTACACAGAATCACAGCTCCAATAGCTATGAAAAGCACTTTATATGCAGGGTCGGAGCGCCATAAATAGGCGATTTTCGTGTGGAGGGGTCCCGGCGGAATCGTCTGCCCCTTTCTTTTATTGATCAGCTGTTCTGGTCGCACATTTGGGGTTGGTCGTTGGCCAGGATTAAATGGCTGGCCTGCCGCTGGCTGATAAGGAAAACCCTGGGGTCGATTAGCGGTCTGGAACATTTCGGTGGGAGCATCATTTTGCCCCAACATATCTGGCTGGTTGTTTGGATTCGATGGACCGAGTTTCATACAAAGTCCTCCTCTCTATTGGGAGCTGCAGCAGGCAGTAATACGCTGGAATAAATATCTTGGACTGCTTTGGGTTGGTAATAAATAGAGTTTCTCTTGCAGCATCCAGTACACTAGGTTGCTAAAGTCAATAGTTACGAGTATATGCGATCTCTCTGTATCTGTAAAATTTCTAGCAAAAAGTGCTAATATGTTTTAGCAGGTGTGTAAGTTCCGCCAGCACGAGCTGGGGAGAGATTTGAGATAGTTGGGAGTTATAGAGTACTTTGACTCTTTCTCCCTGTGGTTGCCAGACAAGCGGATTGCTGGGTCCAAATAGCGCTAATGTGGGAAGGCCTAGCAGGGCGGCCAGGTGGGTGAGTCCTGAGTCGTTGCCCAGGTAGCCACGACAATCTTGTAGTGTCCGGGCTACCGTAACCAGTGGAGCATCAAGCAGTTGTTGCCATAATAGGGGTATGGGTGGTTCTGGTAGCAGTTGTTGCAGCGTTCGCAGCCGCGTTTGTTCGGCGGGTCCCGCCAATAGGAGTACCGGGATCTCCTGTTGCCAGAGCGAAGCAATCACATCCGCGAAGTAAGAGACGGGCCAGCACTTTTCCTCACCTCCACTGCCAGGATGGATGGCCACTGCTCGGGTATCATTGGCTCCTGGTCGCCAGGCATACGTTGCTGGCACCTGCCATCGTTGCCTGCTTGCCAGGGTTTCGCCTATACTCTGCGCCAGATAATCTCCAATCGGGATAGCACAGGAGGCCGGCGGACGTCCTGGGACGACCTTATAATCTGGAATCCCGGCAGCTTGTAGGTTGGCTGTAATCGTACCATCTGGATCTTTCAGCCAGCAGATGGCCCTCTCTATCGTGCACAGGAAGTCTTGCAGGGCTGGTTGGCGCGAACCTGTGGGGGATAAAAAAAGTTGACTCCAGCGCCGTTCTTCGTAGTCCGCGACCTCTTCCGCCAGTTCGAAGGCCTGCAATAATGGTAATACGCGCGTATTGCCCACAAAGGTTAGATGTACACCGGGTGTATTTACTCGTAGATGATGTAGCAGCGGAAAGGTCACCAGCGTATCGCCAATGGCCCCTGGTCGGATAATGAGTATGCGCATAACGTTCTTGATCATCTCCCTATTATCTCATATTGAATTCTCTTCTAACCAGCGCTGGCGCGGACTGAGATATGGTTGCGTTCGCTGTTCTATGCCCGGTGGAATATACTGATACAAACAAGATGTTCCTGGCTTTCGACAGAAGCGAAAGCCTTGTCGTGGTTCTTTCTTATCTGGTCTGCTTGATAAAGATGCTGTATGGCAACATTTGTACCTGGCGTCATAGTGGTTCGTTCTTACCCTATACATCCCGAAAGGATGACCAATGAGAGCGATAATCAGTGTAGCTAACCGTGAGGGCCTCCCTATGTTAGCACAGGAGCTGCAGAGCCACCATGTGACCATATTCTCTACCAGTGGTACGCAGCAAGAACTCGAAGCTGAGGGTATCAAGGCTCAATCCGTCAATGAGCTGACACAGTTTCCTGAAATCCTAAATGGACGTGTAAAGACGTTGCATCCCGCTATTTTTGGCGGCATTCTGGCCCATCGTGGACTGGCTGAACATGAGAAGGAACTCAAGTCGCATCAGATTGTACCTATCGATATTGTCGCCGTCAACCTGTATCCTTTTGCGGAGATGGTGCGCGATGCCGCGACCACTCTGGATGAGGCGCTGGAGCAGATCGATATCGGGGGCGTGGCCCTGGTGCGGGCGGCGGCCAAAAATTTCCAGGATGTTGTTGTGCTGGTACGTCCCAGGACTATATCCCCGTGCTGCAAGAATGGCGCGAGCAGGGTGAGATAAGCCTGGAAACGCGCCGCCACCTGGCGGCCATTGCCTTTCAACATACGGCGTGTTATGACACCGCCGTCGCTGAATATTTGCGAGGTCCCACCGGGGAGCGCTTCCCAGAGGAAATGACCATCCCTTTAGAGCGACTGCATGTCTTGCGCTATGGAGAAAATCCCCACCAGCACGCGGCCTTTTACCGCTGGGCGGATTCTACCTCATGCTCTTCCAACCTTCCAACCATAGCTGGCTGCGAAATCTTGCAGGGGAAAGATCTCTCTTATAATAATTTACTCGATCTGGATGCCGCTTTAAATGCTGTACAAAGTTTTACCGCTCCAGCTATTGTGATTGTGAAACATACTAATCCTTGTGGATTAGCCTGTGGTGATACGCTGGTTGAAGCCTATAAAAAAGCCCATGCGGGCGATCCGGTTTCCGCCTTCGGGGCATCATCGGTAGCAACCGCCCTATCGATCAAGCGACTGCGTTAGAAATCAGTCAGCTATTTTATGAGGCTGTCATTGCTCCTGATTTTACCCCGGAGGCGCGTCAGATTTTAGGGCAGCGCAAGAATCTGCGCCTGTTAGCGACACATCATGCTATTGAACCTAAATTTATTAACACCCAACTCTTGCTGAATGGACATCTTGAGGCCAGAACTGTTGGCGGTGGCTTGCTTTTGCAGACACCTGATTTTGTAGGAGACGGCGAGGCTGAATACCGCGTTGTTACAGAGCGGGAGCCGACGCTGGAAGAGATTACGGATCTTATGTTTGCCTGGAAGGTGGTGCGATGCGTTAAATCTAATGCTATCGTGCTGGCGCATAAGTTGATGGTGGTTGGGGTTGGTGCCGGTCAGATGAATCGGGTCACCAGCGTACAACTCGCTGTAGATAAAGCTGGTGAGCGTTCGCGCGGAGCTGTGCTGGCCTCGGATGCCTTCTTCCCCTTTGCCGATGGTGTTGAGTGCGCCGCTAAAGCGGGCATTACCGCCATCATTCAACCCGGAGGCTCATTACGGGACGAAGAGTCTATCCGCATGGCCAACAAACATGTGATGGCCATGATCTTTACCGGTAAGCGCCACTTCAGACATTGATGGCGCCTAAGCCTAAGCCTAAGCCAAAAGAAAGAAAAGACGTAGCATTCTCGCATTGAGAGCTACGCCTTTTCTTTTGGTGGATACCTATGTTGGAGGAAATATTGGACATGCAAAGCAAGCCTCCTCCTTTCTCAGCGAAAGGATTGTCCGCGCTTAAGCGGCGATCAGATCATCTGAGAAGAAACGTACCCAAAGTACTACAACGGCCAATCCGCCGATCAAAGCGAAGAAACCGACTGCACCACCATTGGTATTGTTTGGATCTTTAAAAGGATAAAAGAGAATAAGTGAGAGCCAGACAATCGTGAGTGTTGCGGTCGCGCTAAGCTTCTTGGTTTCAGCGGTCGCGTTGAGAAACAGATGGTAAAAGGCAACGACCAGCAGGCCGATGACGCCCAGTACCAGTTTAAGAGGCGTAAGGTTTGAGCCATCTCCCGCCCAGTCGATGACGAGAGAGTCCTTCAAAAATATGAAGAGGCACATCCACAGGATGGCAAGGACTACGCCCACGATAACCTTACGGATCTCCAAAGGGTTATTCACAGTATACGGCTCCTTTCGAGGAGGATTTGTTACAAGAAAAGGACTAGTCAGTGTGAATACACACATTTTTTGTGTATTCGTATTGTAGTCGTTATGATGGAATAAATCAACGTCTACTTAGTGGGAACTTTAAATTGTTTTTTGTTTTTGTCTGTGGCAAAAAGGGGTAGTTTTTTGGATGGGAGCTGATCGCTGCTGTCTTTATGCCGCACTGGAGCACCTACGGTGCTCAAAATTATTTACATGGTGTGATGTAGAAAATGAGCATCGCTCATTTTCTACATCACACCATGTAAATGTCTATGGAGCGCCAGCATACAAAACGATATAAAAATAGATCTGGCGCGAAAGTGGATGGAACCTATAAAAATAGGTGCTTCTCCGCCCTTTAGGAGGAAAGCGGGGTGCAGGGGCGGCAGCCCCTGACGGAGCACGAGGTGTCCTCGCAGCCCTCCCTCCCCGTCATTCCAGGGGAAGGACGGAGAGCCAGTATATCTGGCGCGAAAGTGGATGGAACCTATAAAAGTATGTCGTGCGCGACGGCGCACGACATACTTTTATAGGTTGTGGTAGGCCTGGGCAAAACGGGCTGCCCAGTGGGCATTGTTGAGCAAGAGGGCTTTGTTCGCTTCGATACTTTCTCCGGTTGTGGCCTGGGCTACTTGCGAGAGAACATAGGGTGTGAGGGCTGACCCCTGGATACCTTGCTTTTGTGCCTGTTGGAGGGCTTTTGTGATGGCTTGTTCAATGGGCGCGGCTTCCATGGCGTGGGCTGTGGGAATCGGGCAGGTGACAAGGATGCCATTCAGGCTACTCGTCCATTGGATGTGTGCCAGGCGGGCAAGCGTCGATACGTCGTCGAGTCGCTGAGAGAGCCCCAATCCGCTCTTTTGCACATAAAAAGCTGGAAATTCGTCGGTCTGCCAGCCAATCACGGGGACGCCGTGCGTTTCTAGATACTCCAGTGTCAGATTAAGATCGAGCAGCGATTTGGCGCCAGCACAGGTGACCAGTACGGGGGTCTGGCTGAGTTCTTGTAGATCGGCAGAGATATCCATACTCTTGTCAGCCCCATGGTGAACGCCTCCAATTCCTCCGGTCGCGAAGAAGCGAATACCAGCCAGATGGGCACAGAGCATGGTACCTGCCACGGTCGTGGCTCCCCATTCTCCTGTGGCGAGTGTGAAGGCAACATCTCGCCGACTGACTTTGCGCACATTTGAAGCGGTAGCCAGGTGCTCAATTTCGTCAGCGTTAAGTCCGATGACGATTTTTCCGTCATGAATGCCGATGGTAGCTGGAATGGCTCCTTCGGCTCGAACGGCTGCTTCCATCGCATGCGCAATTTCAATATTTGCAGGATATGGCAGGCCATGCGCAATGACAGTTGATTCAAGTGCTACAATAGCTTGCCCTGCTTGTAATGCAAGCTGCACTTCTTGTGAGATACTTAAATATGATGATATATCTTGCATAGCAAACTAATGGTACGCTATTTAAAAGCAATCGTCAACGCCCCAGCCCTGTATCCCAGGGCTTTTAAATTTTCCCCTTTGGCGCCTGAGGTGCCGGGTGTGGAGTGTGTTTGGTGGGCGGCTGCGGCCGCCCACCAAACACACTCCACACCTGAAAGAATGTACCTCTTATCGCTTGTTCGAGCAGGAGGGGCGGCGAGCCCCTTCTGGCGGGGAGTGGGGTGTCCCCACCGAATCCTCCACCTCTCCTCCCGCCGCAGGCGAGAATGGAAGAGGTATCTTATATCCTGTTAAAGAGAAAAGGTCATTAGCCTATATATGAGTATTCATACTTCTACATGTACCTGAAAATGGAGTGCATTCATACTATACTATTTGTAGCATCCTATCGATTGAGAAAAAGATGAGCTGCTGAAATGCGTACCATGCAATAGAGTACTAATTTGGGTACTACTGTTTGCGCATTCTCGCTGGCACATGCTATATTACTTCTTGAGCCTGCTGTGCTCTATACATTAGAGAATAGTATAGGGATATTGATATTTCTATAGGTAAAGTGAGTATAGTATAGTGTCGAGGTGATTCTATCAAACGCCTCGTAATTGAAATCAGGTAGAACAGCAAGTAGGAGTGTGTATAGATATGGCAATTGCAAAGAAATTGTTTAACACCAGCCTGGTACTTGGCGGTGCACTGGGTGCACTGGCCCTCTATAATAAAGTGACCGAGACAATGGCAGGCGAGCTTGATACTGTTCTGACAGGAGAAGAGCGCCGCTATCCATGGAAGTACGGCGATATGTTTTATGAAGTCAAGGGGAGCCGGGATGCCAAGCCGCTGGTCTTGATCCATGGTTTTGGTCCGGGCGCTTCATCTTATGAGTGGCGTAAGAATATTGATACACTTGCCGAGCAATTCCGTGTATATGCCCTGGATCTGTTAGGTTTTGGCCTATCAGACCATCCAGCCATTGATTATGACGCAGAAACATATACCGACCTTCTCAATGATTTTATTCGTGAAGTGGTTGGCAAGCCGGCCATTGTAGTGGCTCATGGTTTGACCAGCGCTTATGTAATTGCAGCCGCTTACCGTCGTCCACAATTGTTTGAGCGCCTGGTCCTGGTAGGAGCTCCCACCACAATCTTACAGGAATCCTATCCTGGTCCTTTAAATGCGCTACAGAAGTTTATTCTCCGCACGCCTATCATTGGTCAATTCATTTACAACACCCTGACATCGCGCCAGGCCATTCGTGGCTACTATGACGGCCAGGGCTATCACAATCCCGGCCTGATCACCGATGAGCTGGTAGAGTACATCTATACCTCAGCGCATCAGCCCAATAGCCGCCATGCCAGTGCGGCCTTCCTGAGCAGTCATCTACACCTGGATGTGCATGAGCCCCTGGCCCGCTTGCAGGTTCCTGTTGTGGCTGTCTGGGGCCGTGAAGGTTTCCTGACCCCCGCAGAGGCAAGCTCGACCTTTAAGCGCGTCAATCCACGCATTGATGTACGCATCATCGATAAAGCGACTTTACAGATTCAGGATGAGCAGGCTGCTCAATTCAATAACCTGATTCGCGAATTTGCCGGTGCTCCCGTTAAATAATAGCGCTAAAAAGCAGGCTCCGGTCGCCACGTGGCGACCGGAGCCTGCTTTTGGGCTACGCTTAATTGCCGGCCATGAGATTTTCGTCTTTAGGACGTTGTGTATTCCAGCCAGCTTGCGGCTCATCGTGATAGGGTCCGCCAGGATAGCGTAGTTCCTGTTTCTTCGCCTGTTCATAGAGGTTGCGCGCAGCCTGGGCAGCATCAAAATGGACGCTCTGGCTGGCTTCAGGGTCTATGGCCACCTCATGAAATTTGGCTGCGATGCCGCGGATGGTCTCAGGATCTGTAATACGCCCATCCTGCACATCTTTATACGCGTGGACAAGTACATCTTCAGTAAGATCATAGGAGGGGGTAGCGGGTGCGGGGTTTTCGACGGGATAGGATCGGGCAGGTGCTTCAGCGGGTTGATTGCTGGCATTGGCTCTGGCAGTGGCCATCTGAGGTCGGGGTAATGTCATTTCTGGCACCGTTTTTTCCATTACCCTGTCCATTTGAGCCGGTTCCGGTCGCGACGGCTGTACAGGTTGTACAGGTTCGATCTTGATCGCGCCGTGCGGAGCAATCTCAATGTCGCGTATGCTGACCCAATTAATCTGCACACCCCACAAGGCCACTTTCTCGCGCATAAGCTGGAAGAGATAGTCGTTGATCTGCTCGCGACGCTCAAAGCTACCCGCGAAATCATCATCGCCCGGTTGGGCCATCTGACTATTCCTACCGTCGGGCCAGGTCAGAAAATCCTCTGGCTGGAAAACGGTCGTGATAGTTTGTAACGTTGTCTGGAAGAGATCGCGCAGGCTCTCCTCCCAGCGGCGCACCTGTGTGACCGCCAGATAGGCATCCTCTGGTAACAATTGGTAAGAGATCACGCCCCGCAGCATCACATCTTCATCGCGTGACAGCTGAATAATCTGGGCTGGACACATCCACTGGATCTCTTCAACGTTGAGTTGTTTGGCTACCTCTTCCCATGGTAGGAGGACATTGAAGCCAGGATAAATGGTGCGCGCGTACTTCTTGAAGCTATAAATGATGTCTACGAAACCTTCAGGGACTGGATGAACACAGCGGCGAGCCAGCACAACCCGATGGCGATCAAAGCTACCAGTATCAGCAGACCGGGAAGCAGTCCATAGACCGCAAAGCAGGCTGTCAGCAAGAAGAGGCAGAAGCCTCCTAGCGTGCCCAGTGTCCATAACCCATTATCTGAACCTGCGTAATAGACCATGACTGCCTGAATGATGGTGATGGCGATCAGGACAATCAGGATCGGCCAGAAGCCTCCGGGTCCCAGGACGGCGTGTCCTGAGGCCACCTGAGGTAGGATGAATAGACAGGTCAGACCACAGAATACAAGCGGGATCAGGATTAGCGTAATGTACTGATTAACGTTCTTGAAGGATTCGAAAAACGAGGAAGCCGCCTCAGCCGGTGTGACCCGTGCCTGACGGCCTGCATAGCGAGATGACGCTCCTCCTGGCTGGGGCGCATTTTTGTCATTCTGTACTGGTTCCGCCTGGGCATCAACCAGTTCCCCATCTACGACTGGAAACTGTTCAGGATACTGAGGCCAGTTCGAAGCTGGGTCATGGGGTTCTTGCCAGGAATCCCCGGGGTCCTTCCTGTCCGACGACATGTATACACACACCTTCCTCTCATCTCTGCAACCAGATAGTCGTTGAATTACGGCTTCTTCTTGAGGCCACATGATCCACAGCCGCCGGCGCCACCTTTGGTGGAACCGCAGCCGCCACTGCCACAACCGCCACTGCCACAGCCGCCGCTACCACAACTACCGCCGCCTTTAGAGCTACAACATGCGCCACCGCTACCACAGCCACCTGACGGCTTTTTTTCTTCCTGTGACTCGACAGGGACGTGGATAGTGACGCCACTCTCTAACATAACTTCAACAGAATTTTGGGGGACGTTGATTGATACGACCTTGCCACGACCTCCCGGAGTATCGAGGAAGGTGCCGATTTGCGGCATCTGTTGCTTGGCTTGAATGTAATTGTCATTCTCATAAGAGAGACAGCACATCAAGCGTCCGCAGACACCAGAGATTTTTGAAGGATTTAGGGGGAGTCCCTGTTCTTTGGCCATCTTGATCGAGACAATGCCAAAGTCAGTGATCCATGAACTACAGCAGAGGGTCTTGCCGCAAGGCCCGACGCCACCCTGTAGTTTTGCCTGGTCGCGAGCGCCGATCTGGCGTAATTCGATGCGCGTACGAAAAGTGGCTGCCAGGTCGCGCACCAGGGCACGAAAATCTACGCGCTCATCCGCGGTAAAGTAGAAGGTCAGACGGCTGCCATCAAATGTGTATTCGGCCTCTACTAGCTTCATTGGAAGCTTATGATGGACCACACGCTCATGACAACGAACTAACGCGTCTTTCTCTTTACTCTTGTATGAGAGCATCATTCGCAGTTCGTCTTCGGTAGCCAGATGTAGAACGGGCTTCAGTGTATCACTCAGGTCGACTTCGGCCATTTTTTTTGAGGCAATGACTACCCGACCTGCCTCTACACCGCGCACTGTTTCTACAATGACATATTGGCCCGTTGAAAACGTTTGCCCAACCGGATCGAAATAGTAAATTCTACCGGCGGGGCGAAAGCGAATACCAACGACAATAACGTTTGTTTGATCTACACTTGTACTACTCGCTGCCAGTGACATCGCTTTTCTATTTCTTGCTAGCTTTTTTTCAGCAGTCAGACAGGCTACTCGCTGCCCGGTAACTCATCTGATCGTACAATATGATAAAAGAAGGATGTAGCAGCATCGCCACATCCTCTTATCCTGCTTTACATCTCGTTTGTCAGCAAGATAGCTTCGGCTACCTCACGCATGGACTTACGATTATTCATGCTTGCCTTCTGAATCTTGCGGAAGGCTTCCTGTTCAGAGAGGCCCTGCTTTTCCATCAAGAGCCCTTTGGCGCGCTCGACAACTTTTCGGGTCTCCAGTTTCTCAGAGAGCGTCCGATTTTCTTCCTCAATAGCACGGTACTCACTATAGCGTGCCAGAGTGACTTCGATTGCCGGAGCGACCTCACTCTCACGGAGTGGCTTCACAATATAGTTCGCCACACCTGCCTCTTTGGCGCGTTCAACCAACTGCTGGTCTCCGAAGGCAGTGAGCAACAACACTGGTGCAATCTTTTCCTGTGCGAGTGTTTCGGCGGCGGCAATGCCGTCCATGTCGGGCATACGAATGTCCATGATGACCAGGTCCGGTCGCAGCTCACGAGCCAGGTTGACCGCGCTCTGGCCATCGCCAGCTTCTCCAATGACCAGATAGCCTTGTTTGGTCAGCACATCTTTCAAATCCATGCGCTGAATGGCTTCGTCATCAGCAATAATAATTCGTGTTGGCATAGTGTCTCCTCAAAGCCTTTGGTCTATTCCCACCCATCTAATTAAATACTCTTTCTACGTACAAAGAGTATATCATAACACTGGATCAAGCGTCGATAGTGGAGTGGATTGTGTTAACAGTTTGCAAGACTTTGTGCTCAGGCGACACTAACCTCCCCGCGCATCATACGCGCCAGCATGGCTGTTTCATGAACGATCTTTTCTAATTGTTCAGGTGTGATAGATTGCTTGCCATCGCAGAGTGCGGTATTGGGATCGGGATGAACTTCAATGATGAGTCCTTGTGCTTCAGCTGCGATGCTGGCACGAGACATAATTGGAACGAGTTCGCGGCGACCAGTAGAATGGCTGGGATCTACCATAATAGGCAGGTGAGTCAACTGATGGAGCAGGGGGACGCAGGATAAATCGAGGACGTTGCGGGTCTGGGGATCGTAGCTACGAATGCCACGTTCGCAAAGGATTACATTTGGATTGCCGGCTGCGATAACATATTCGGCGGCCAGTAACCATTCTTCAATCGTAGAGGAGAGTCCACGTTTTAAGAGTACAGGCAGTTGCTTGCTGTTGCGACCAGCAGCCAGCAGGAGTGGGAAATTCTGAGCGTTACGCGTACCGATCTGTAATACATCCGCATATTGAGCAACTGTTTCCACCATACCTGGCTCCATAACCTCGGTGATAACTGGTAGCCCGGTAAGAGTGCGAGCTTCTGCCAGCAGGTGTAGACCTTCTATCCCCAGGCCCTGGAACTGGTATGGTGATGTACGCGGCTTGAATGCCCCGCCGCGCAAAACTTGTGCGCCTGCACGCTTGACCGCTTGTGCGGTCGTGAGTAGTTGGTCTCTACTTTCGACGGCGCAGGGTCCAGCCATAATCACGGGCTGTGATGAATCTGCACCTATCGTTACAGGGGTACAGTCAGTAGTGGAACCGATAGTGATGCTGGTGTTTTCTGATTGGAAGGATCGACTGGCTAGCTGGTAGGGGGTGGTGAGGGAATGGGTCTGCTCGACTGCGTTCTGGGCTTGCAGGGCTATTTGTGCCTGCGCATCAACTAAAGCTGAATCAATGGCGATCACCTCTCGTTCATGCATCTGCGTCGTTGTAATTGGACGCTGACTGCCGGTGATTCTACATAAAAGCGCCATTAACTGTGCTCTGTCTTCACTGTTTGTATCCTGGCGGATTGTAATGATCATGTCTGTAACCCTTTCATCAATCGAAAAACTGCATAATTCAAAGAAACAAAAAAGCAGAGGAATTTTCCTCTGCTTCTCCAGCACGCTGGTGGTTTATTTTTGCTCAGCCCAAAGGGCCCACCATCATGCTGGAGGGCTAAACCAATAATAAAAGCTCGATTGTGCAAATTTAATATGCTGGCTGAGCATTTGATTGTTTCCGCTTCTGTTTTTTTTACGGGACCGGCCACATTAAGTTTGCTTGCTTCAGTCCCTGTACTGATTATACGGACCTTTCTATCCCTGTGTCAAGGGGGAATAGTACAGTTTTCGTTAATTCGTGGAAAAAATCTATGGAAAAAATCTATAACGCGAACGTTGCGAAGGGGCTTTATTCCTGTTATGCTGTGCATCATATATGTTCAAGGCGATGTTGCTGAAAGGAAAGTACTGGCCAGTGAAATATAGAGATCTGACAGATAATTGGCAATTGAAACAACGGACTCCTGAAGTTGAACTTTCCGCTGACTTTATGGCGACGGAAAGCTGGCTGCCGGCTACTGTTCCCGGGGTAGTACACCTGGATTTGTTGGCGGCGGGACAGATCCCCGAACCTTTCTATGGATTACATGAGCAACAATTACAATGGATTGGTGAGCGTGATTGGCTCTATCGCACTACTTTTGAGCTGACAGCCCAGGAACTGGCTGCCTCCGAGTTGACCCTGTGCTTTGATGGCTTAGATACCTACGCAACCGTCTGGCTCAATGGCGTACAAATATTGACCAGCGATAATATGTTTGTGCCACAACGTGTCTCTGTGAAATCACTCTTACGCGTAGGACAGAATGCGTTGCATATAGTCTTTGCGTCGGCCCTGTTACGTGGCCAGCAGCTCGAAGCACAGTATGGTAAGTTACCGCTCTGGAATGGTGATTCCAGCCGTTTGTATGTGCGCAAGGCGCAGTATCACTATGGCTGGGATTGGGGTCCAGTCTTTATGACGGCCGGACCATGGCGGGCTGTGCGCCTGGAGTCATACGATGCGCGCCTGGCTGAGGTACATTGTCCTTATGAGATAGCCGAGGACCTGGCGAGCGCAGTATTGCCGGTGAATGTACGGCTCGAGAATCCAGCGCAAGCGGGTGCGCAGGAAGTGCATTTCGCGCTATATGCGACTTCTGGTGACGTGGTGGCCGAGAAGACGCTGAATGTGCAGGGAAAGACAGAGGCTGAGACGCGCTTTGAGTTGAAGCAGCCTGAGCTCTGGTGGCCGCATAATTATGGGAAGCAACCACTGTATCGATTGGTGACAACCTTGCGTGGCCCGCAGGGTGAGTTGGATCGCCATGAATTGCGCCTGGGTCTACGACGTTTGCGTTTGATCCAGCAACCATTGCAAGAGACAGCTGGTAGCAGCTTCTATTTTGAAATCAATAATACCCCGATTTTCTGTGGTGGCTCTAATTGGATCCCTGCTGATTCTTTTACGACCCGTATCAGTCGGGAACGCTATCGCCAATGGTTGCAGTTAGCGGTGGATGGTAATCAGACCATGCTGCGCATCTGGGGCGGTGGCATTTATGAAGATCCGGCCTTCTATGAGCTGTGTGATGAGCTGGGCCTGCTAGTCTGGCAGGACTTTATGTTTGCCTGCGGACTTTATCCTGCCCATGCTGAGTTCCAGCAGAGCGTGCGTGCCGAGGCCGAGGCTAATGTACGTAGCTTGCGTCACCATCCCAGTATTGTGATCTGGTGTGCCAATAATGAAGATTATGCGGTGGCCGAGAGTAAAGGTGTCTCGGACCCGCAGATCACCGAGCATTTTGAGCAGACGGCCTTTCCGGCCCGTGCGCTGTATGAGCAGTTGCTGCCAGAAGTCTGTGCTCAACTGGACCCCACGCGTCCGTACTGGCGCGGTAGCCCTTATGGCGGGGCCAGTTCATCCGATCCCACCGTTGGAGATGTCCATGTCTGGTCTGTCTGGCATGGGGGGATACCATATCAGAATTACGCAAAGCTGGCTGGTCGTTTTGTCAGTGAGTTCGGCATGCAGGCCTTCCCGGCCCTGGAGACCATTCAAGGCTTTGCGCCAGCGGAAGAACTTTATCCCCAGAGCCGCACACTAGATTACCATAACAAAGCAGATGGAGGTCCGCGCCTGATGGCCCCATACCTGGTGGATAATGTGCGTGTACCCGCTGACCTTGAGGGCCAGATTTATGTGACCCAGTTTGTGCAATCCGAGGCGCTTGGAGCCGCTATTCGTGGCTGGCGTCGCCGCTGGCAGGGCCGGGTCGCGAGTATACTGCTGGTGCTCTGGTCTGGCAGCTTAATGATTGTTACCCGGTCATGAGCTGGGCCATGGTTGATTATCATTTACGTACCAAGCCCGCTTACTATAGCGTCGCCCGTGAACTGGCACCGCTGGTAGTGGGCCTCGATCGTCAATCCGTTGAGCAGGTTGCGGTCTGGGCAGTTAATGGCAGTGTTCACGAGGTGCAGCTTGAACTAGAGCTATGTAGCGTCAACCTTGCGGGCGACCTGCTTTCCGAGCAGCGCCGCAGTGTGGTACTGGCGCCTAATCGTTCCAGCGAACTGGATGTTATCCAGCAGCCTCAGGATGATCAAGTAGTATTGCAGGCGCGCCTCTGGCAAGATGGGAAGATTGTTGCTCGCACAACGCTGTGGTCTGAACCCTATAAATACCTGACCCTGCCCGATCCCGAGCTGCATGTTGAACGTGTTGACTCCCACACCGTCACCATCAGCGCCGAACGACCCGCCAAAGGGGTCTGGCTAGATGCTGGTTCTGGCGTCAAATGGAGTGATAACATGCTAGATATCATACCTGGAGACCCACAGACCCTTACCGTCTCAGGCCTTGAAGACCAACCCATCCAGCTACGCTGGCTCGATAAATAAATCGCCTTTTTTATTATAAATCCCACATTCCGCAGTTTCAATCTGAAAAAAAATAGAATTGTTGATAGGCTGGCCCCAGTAAAGAAAGGATCTTGTGATGCAGTGGCTGCAAGCGGAGGACCACCGACTCTGTTCTGGTTCCAGTGCGGATCTGCAACAATTCAATGCCTTCAAAGCATTGGAACACCCAGCGCATTGTTGGTCGAGCGGTGGGCTTGTTGACTTGATTGGGGATTGTTTGCCCGCTTGCCTGCAATTGCTCACGCAAGCGATGTTCTGCCAGACGGTAGACCAACAATGCGAGCACCATAATCAAGCTTAGGGCCACAATGCGCTCTGGTTTTTTCACAAAGACCGAGGAGGCCAGGAACAAGGGATCTTTCAAGAAACGGAAGCCCCGTTCCACACTGCCTTGCTCCAGATACAGGCTGATCACCTCCTCATTGGAGAGATCCGCTTCATCCACGATATTGGTTGCGATGATAAAACAGGCTTTGCGCTGGGCGTAGGCCAGCAGCTTTGCTTCGTTGAGGATGACCTGCGACGTGACGCTCCAGCGCAGCCCGCTTGGCTCAGCATCCCGAGCGGGACGGCCTCGTCCTTCAAAGACCGCCTGGCTCTTGAGTTCCACCGAGGCTTCCAGCCACTCAGGCAGGCCTTTCAGGCTCTGCTCCCAGGCCTGTTGCGCATCCTCTCGACAGGCAAACGACTTGGTGCTCACATGCCACAGCTTCTTTGTCCACACGTCCACCTGCTTGTCGGCTTGCTTACGAGCCGTCTGCAACGCGCGCTTGACCCCATCAGCACTTCGAACCACGATCCAACGCTCAGGCCCCTGCGACAGGTCCATCTGCTGTACGACCATGCTGCGTGTCCCATCAGCGCTGAGCTGCCACGCATCCTCGGCTTGGATCACGGCGGCTTTGGCTTCTTTGCTGGTTTCAGGAACACGACTGACCCACCCCACCCCAGCTTGATTGAGCTGGAGCACATTCGCTGTACTGTAGAGGCCACTATCGGCGACGTAGATGGGCTTTTCTTCGGGCTCTTTCTGCCGCAATTGGGCATGCAACTCTGCAATGACCTTGACCAGGCTCTCTTTATCGCTGCTATTGCCCGAAAGAGGCTGCAAAAAGAGGGGAATATCTCCCTGATGCGTAGTCGCCAGTGCCAACATCCACTGTTTGAGATCTTCGCGATGATCGCGTGAGTAGCCATGGGTAATGGCGATCACGTGCTCGTTTTCTTGCTCGGTTTCGTAGGCTCCATTGACCGAAAAGGAGGTGGTATCCACATGCAGATGCCGTGCTTTCACCCCAAAGCATTGACGGGCCTGATGGGCAATGCCCGCGAACACGGTGGTCACATCTTGCTCGTAAAGCCAATCCAGGGTGCGTCCCAGGCAATCGTCGTTGAGCATGTCTGCGCTGATACCTGCTCCCAGGAGGTGAGCGACCGGTTTGTTCTCGAAGAATTGTGGCACCAGATAGAGCTGGCGATTGGCAAAACCCAATCCGTTGAGAATCATGGCGACGGTCGCCGTTCCGTAACTGACCACGCGTTGTTGGTTGGGCTCCAATGCGTCCAACCACGCTGCCAGCCCTATTTCTTGACAGACTCCTGCGACAATGCCCAAATGATCCAACCGTTCGTTCTGGTACTCTTCAGCTCGTTGCATGCTGTTTTTCTGCTCCTTTTCGTGCTGAGAATACCTTATCCAATTTCTCTTTTTCTGTCAATTACCCTGCGGAATGTGGGATAAATTATGATGAAGTTGAAGCCAGTGCGCGCGCGCACTGGCTTCAACTTCATCATATACAATTCTTTGCGCGCCGCAGGCGGCTAAAGGAGAAACTAGCGTTTCTTGCGCTGCTGGCTGCGATAAGCCTGATAAAGATCATCATGCTCACCCTTGACACCCTGGCGCATCACTGGTGGCGCGACTTTAGGGGTCGGGGTACCCGCCGTGCTGCTGCCCGTTTTCGCCTTGTTGGCCTGAGTCTGACTGCTAGCGAACTGCTTACCATTTGGTAGCAGGTCGAAGGCCACCAGAGCATATAGTAAGACGATCAATGTCAGGATGTTGAGCAAGAACGAGGTTGTCACTGGCAGATTATTAATAAATGGAACGGTGAATACGGTTTTCTCGATATGCATGTTGATCGCGAAGGTGCGTTCCAATGGCAGAAGGAGATTGGCGCCAATCAGGTAGATAACCATGCCAAACATATGACGAGGCTTGAACAGGCTGGGGCGAGTCGCAGGCCGGGCTTTGGCGGCGGCTGGTTTCTCTTTAGCTTCCGCAGCCTCTTCCGCCTTGACAATGGCGGTCTTTGGATTCATGTTCTTGCGGGCACGGGCCATACGCGCGTCAACCACTTCTTTTTCATCGGCGGGACCATCCTGTTCGCTACGCTCGACTTTTGAGAAGAATTTAGGGAGACGCGATAGGCGTTTAGGTGTTGCTACAGGCTCGCTGACCACATCCTCTACAGCGGGCGCGGTATCCAACTCCAGATCCTCAGTAGTGGGAGGGAGGGTTCCTTCCTGTGTTTCGGTATCCGTAACGAGGACTGGGCGATTGCGCGGTACACGGGTGCGTCGAGGTCTTTTAGCAACAGTATTGTAATTCTGACTCATGCTTGGTCTCCTGGATGGTCCACCTCTGGTGGGTAGCTGAATTATAACGGAATGACTGATAGGAATCTTGCTCGCGTGTGGTTGATGAAGAAAGGTCCGCGGGCTTTTGATTGGATTGATTATAGATGGAGCTATTATCTCTATCTCTTGTAGATGAGCCAGAGACTGGTTCTCCACTATTTCCTTTATCCTGGGTATTGTAGGCCGCCTGTGAATAGAGCGGCTGTGAGTATGGCGCTGCTGGTTCCGCTGGATTGTTGTAGACTGGCTGTGGCTGTGGAACATTTGCCGGAGTGCCCCTCATTGGAGGGGCACTGGCTTCCAGTGCTCCGAGGCCTGCGCGCGCAATCTCATCGTCGCGTCCAGGGGCATTTCCACCACTGACACCAACGCCACCGATGGTAACACCATTGACGCGGAGCGGCCAGCCGCCCGCCGCCATGATGAATTGTCCATTGGTCATGCTGGCCAGGCTGGAAGCGAAACCTGGTATCGCAGCTCCCCACTGGGCTACATCGTCGGTGGATTGATTAAACATCACTGCTGTATGGGCTTTGGCAATACTAATATCGCCAGTTGCGAAGCCATATGGTGCCATCATGCGCTCAAATAAGACGAGGTGTCCCCCGGCATCGACGATTGCGATGCTCACCGGACTGCGCAGTTCACGAGCTCGCTGTTTGCAGGCTTCTTGAACTTTGCGGGCCATCTCGATAGATATACTCACGCCCAGATACTCCTTACTAAATGACTGCACTCGATGGATGGACAATCAACAGATGTATGTCCATAACCGGTGTCCCAGTGTTGGTGAGGTAGTGTCTCTGCACTGTTATATTGTGCTTCTCTAGAGATAGATGAAGACAGCTGTATCCACCTACTCAAAAAGTTAAAAACATAACCATGCGTACGTTCGCTCATTGTACATCACATACCGTCTACGTGCAATGCGTCTGTTTCTGTGAGGTGGACTTTTTTCAGACGCTGTGTGCCGACTGTGATACCTTGAAATGGCATCTATCTGCTCCCCGCCTGGTCGCTACCTGCATATGGTATTATCTACGCACTACTCGTCGCCAGGTTACGACAACGAGATCCGTTCTTTGCGCCAGTTGAGCTTACTATACTTCTCTTCGACCAGCTGGCGAGCCAGTTCCCACTCTGAAGCACTGAGTTCTTCTTCGACCATCTCGTGCTGTAAGAAAGTACTAAACCCCTGACGGAATGCCCGAGCTACTTCATCCCAGCTGGCCTGTGGGGCAAATGTATGTAGCGGCGTTGTCTTTTCAAGATAGAGCTTGAGGGCCTCGGCACGCTCTTCGGCGCTGGGATAGCGCAGCAGGCTAAAAAACTCGGCGGCGCGATCATCCAGGGGCAGTGAACCCTGTTGTAGTAGCGCGTCCTCTTTCCAGACCTGGGCACTGCCCACCAGTTTGAAACCGCCGCTGGTCAGATCGGCCTGCGTGGATGAAGCAAAGCAGGCTGCCGAAGGATGCTTATTTACCCGCTCATCACTTATTTCGGCCTGAACGCCCAGCAGGCGTAGGGCGGCTAATAATCCCTGTGAGAGATAGGCGTAGGCAGCGACCACACCCGAAGGTACACCATAGCGTTTTCCGATCACAATACTATAGGTGAATTCATCGCGGTGATAGACCGCACGCCCTCCTGTAGGACGACGAACCAGGATAACTCCCTGCTCTTCACAGGACTCCTGTTCAATTTCGCGCTCAATGCTTTGAAATCTTCCTAGCGAAATCGATGGTTGTGTCCAGCGAAAGACGCGCAGGGTTGGAGGGACATCCCCTCTAAGATGGTGCAACAGGATTGCTTCGTCGATGGCCATATTTAACTGGGCATCCTGAATGCCTGTGTTCACAAAACGATATGGTGCTGTCTGCATAGACCAGAATTCCTTATGCTTAAATCTTTATAGTGGTTGTTTATCTTATTTATGCACGCTTATCGCGCGCTTCTTTCCATTTTTCGCGCTGGGCTTCACGCACTTTTTCAGACGCCGGAATATAGCGGGCCAGGAATTCATCACGGAAAGCTGGATACGTTCCATTGATAATCGAATCCCTTAATTGGCCGGCCAGGCGTAGCATAAAGCGGATATTGTGGATACTGCCCAGGCGGAAATACAGTTGCTCTTCGGCGCGGGCCAGGTGATTGACATATGCCGCGCTATAATGCTGGCAGGTATAGCAATCGCAACCTTCTTCAATAGGGCCCCTGGCGGTACGGAAGCGCGCACCCTTAATGCTGACTCGACCATCGCGGGTAAAGAGTCCACCGTGGCGCGCCACGCGCGTTGGCAGTACACAATCAAACATATCCATGCCCAACCCTACACCGATTACCAGATCTTCGGGTGAGCCAACGCCCAGCAGGTGGCGCGGCTTATCGCGGGGTAGATTAGGGGTCACATGTTTCAACATCCCCCACATCTCTTCTTTTGGCTCGCCCACGGACAGCCCACCGATTGAAAGACCCTGGAAGGGCATATTTCCAATTACCTGTGCGCTTTGTGCGCGCAACTCCGGCTCAAAGGCCCCCTGGACAATCCCGAATAGCGTCTGTTCCGGTCGTAGTTTTTCCTTCTCTACCAGGGCGCGCTCTTCCCAGCGATGGGTCCATTCCATCGCCTTTTTGGCTTCCTTCGGACTGCAGGGATAGGGGGCGCAGATATCGAGTGGCAGAATAATGTCGGAGCCCAGTTCGGCCTCAATCTGCATGACCCGCTCAGGTGTCAGTGTATGCAGCGAACCATCGATATGAGATTTGAACACCACCCCATCTTCATTCAGCTTGCGCAAGTGGCCCAGGCTCCAGACCTGGAAACCGCCGCTATCCGTTAGAATAGGGCCATGCCACTGCATAAAAGAATGCAGGCCACCAAATGAATCGATCAAGGCAGAGCCAGGTCGTAGCATCAAATGATAAGTGTTAGCGAGAATAATCTGTGCACCAGCCGCGTGCAATTCTTCAGGGGCAACGCTTTTAACGGTCGCCTGTGTCCCGACAGGCATAAAAATAGGGGTTTGAATCGTCCCATGGGGAGTCTGAATTGTCCCAGCGCGTGCCCACGTCTCCGGACATTCAGCATCTATTGTAAAGTTGAATGATGACATGCATTTCTCAAAAGTGGATTGACAACAGCGGGCCCAGTCATATTAAAAAAGGTGCCCGGCATTTCTTCTTATTTTCTCATGAGCGTCAAGTCAAGCCCCGCCATTCCCTCCCGATTGCCGCCCTCCGCAGAGCCGGCGGCCCGTTCTCCTCATCACGCGGTTGCTTGTCTTTAACACTTCTGCCCACGTGGTGCCCAAAAGCATCGTCCGTGTTTGGGCACCGCGTGCAGGAAAAGGCGATGCCACGGGGTGCCTGAGCGCTGGGATACGGGGCCGCCGGCTCTGCGGAGGGCGGCAATCGGGGACCAGTCCAGAACCTATAGGCATCGCTTTTCTTGTTGCCGTTTTGACAAGCGATGAACCTCCCTGCGGCTATTACATTTGCAAGGGAGATTATATAGATAGTGTTTAATATAGTCGGCATCATCATATAGAGAAACGATAACACTTCACAAAATGATGAGTATAATCGTATCTACGCATGATTGAGAATCTGCTTGTGAAAGCTAACTATAATCATCATATATAAATCGCTAAATCCAGTTGCATATAAAAGCTACATAAAAATATGTACCATAGAGACAATTTGTCATAAAAACACTTGCAAATCACGAAACAATAGTGTATGCTTTCAATCGGTATCCAATCTCGGTCTCGCATACAGTGCTCGTCCAGGGCTATAGAATCCCACGCTGGTAGGGGGACAAAATGACTGGTGACAACTGCTAGGATATGGACCCGGAGGATAACCAACATATCACACAGGAGGTCCCTAGTTGAACTTCGTTGACAAAACCCTAAAGTGCCGTGAGTGCGGAACAGATTTCGTGTTCACCGCCGGAGAACAAGAGTTCTACCAGCAAAAAGGTCTGATGAATCAGCCTGGCCGCTGCCCTTCATGCCGTGCGGCTCGTCGTCAGACAGCCGGTGGTTCAGGTAGCCGCGAGCGCGCTCCCCGTGAAATGCATACAGTAATTTGCGCCGAGTGTGGTACCGAAACTCAGGTGCCGTTCTTACCAAAGAACGATCGCCCGGTCTATTGCAGCCCTTGTTACGACAAGGTCCGTGTTGCCCGCGACTAACTCACCGTTAGCTACGTGTTGCACTCACATTTTATCTCAGCGTCATGTGCTCTAATGTAGAGGATATGTGCTGGTGAGCAATAGGCGCCAGTTTACTGGTTCTTTCCCCAAAAAACAAAGAGGCTTAGTCAAGGTGTGTTCTTGACTTGGCCTTTCTCTTTTGCCTTCTCCTATCACTAGATTTTTTTCCTCCCGGCTATGACTTTAGACTATGTGGTATAATTAACCACAAAACGAAAATGTATATGTACCGTTTGTGGTTGTTGAATACAAATATGCCGCAAAGGCTTGTAAAAGGCGCACCTATAGCCTTGTTTTCCTGCCTGATTGCCTTCTTTTTACTTCTTCTTCAGCGTAAGTGACATTGTATCTGCTTGACAGGCGCTCATTGCTCCTTATAATAGAGAAGTAACATCAGTTTTGCCCAGGTGTAAGTGTTCCCACATAGAGTGTATCTCTATTGAGGGGGACACTTTATTAGTAAAAAGCTACCAACTATCCAATCAGGTATGGGCAGATGGTACAACATGTAGTAGCAGGTATTAGAGAATGGCTACCAATTTCGATAAAGTTGCTGACGAGTCTGGAAAATCCAGAGATACGCAGGCGATCATACCCATGGTTAGAACAACAACAACATGGGGGACGAAAGCCACGCCCTCACGGATGACGATCCAGGACTTATTAGATGAGACGCAGCACTATCTCACTCCAGAGGATATGGAGAAAATTCAACGTGCCTACGATTTAGCAAATCGCGCACATAAGGGAGCCGTGCGACGCTCTGGCGAACCTTATATTCAACATCCCCTGGAGGTAGCCTTACTGCTTGCTGGAATGCGTATTGATGCAGATGGCATTGTATCGGCCCTCCTCCATGATGTGGTTGAAGATACCGAATATTCATTAGAGGATTTGAGCGAGCAATTTGGGCCGGCGGTGGCGAATATCGTGGATGGTGTGACGAAGTTTGATACCCTTGCTGGCAATAAGCCCGCCAAACCTTCCCATGATGCCTCCGGCGCGCCCACCAAAGATGTCGCAGCACCTCCTTCTCTGGTAGATAAGCGGCGTATTCGTACCGAGACGGTGCGTAAGATGCTTCTGGCAATGGCTGAAGATCCGCGTGTGGTGGTGGTGAAACTGGCTGACCGCTTGCATAATATGCGCACCCTGAGTGCGATGTCGCCAGCGCAGCAGCAAAACACCTCACGTGAGACCAGCGAGATCTATGCTCCCCTGGCCCGGCGCCTTGGTATGTCCCTGGTGCAGGCCGATCTGGAGGATCTGGCTTTTGGCTATCTAGAGCCAGAGAAATATATTCAACTGGCCAGGCAGGTGGATGAAGAGGTCAAGCGACGGCAGCCATTTGTAAACGAGGTCTGCCGCGTTCTGCGTGAAGAGATGCAGCGAGCTGGTATTCGGGCCGATGTATTAGCCTGGCAGAAGCACCTGGCCAGTATTAATCGCAAGTTAGAAGATGTGCCTTCCCAGTTAAATGGTAGTGAGTTGAGCCAGATTCACGATCTGATCTCATTCCGTATCCTGGTCGACTCTGATTATGAATGTTACCTGGCACTGGGCCATATCCATGCGCTCTGGCGACCCAAGGATGGCCGTATTAAAGATTTTATTGCCACCCCTAAATTGAATGGTTATCAGTCGCTCCACACCACAGTATTCTGTCTGGACAATCGCCTGGCTGAAATTCAAATTCGCACCTATGATATGCAGCGAACCGCTGATTATGGGATTGCCAGTTACTGGTTTTTGCGTGAGCGTATGGGCAACGCCGACAGAGATAAAGAGCGTGGTGAGCATAATGAAGCTACGCCGGGCAGCTGGCGCCTCTCCTATCGAGAGATGGTAACATGGATTGAGCAGTTGCGGGAATGGCAGCGGGCCTTGCCCCAGGGAGCCGATGAGTTCGTCGAGGCGGTTAAGGGAGATATCTTCCAGGAGCAGATCTTTGTTTTTACGCCGCAGGGCGAGGTCAAGGATCTTCCGCGCGGTTCGACGCCCCTGGATATGGCTTATCGTATCCATACTGATATCGGCGATCATTGCGCTGGAGCCCGTATCATCACCAATACTGATGATAGCGGTCGCCTGGTGACGCGCCTGGTGCCATTGGATTATGAGCTAAAGGGCGGTGAGATTGTTGAGATCATGGTCAACCGTACCGTGCATCCAACACGTGACTGGTTATCATTTGCGCGCACCGCTGCGGCCCGCAATAAGATTCGTCGCTATCTCAAGACGTATGAGCGCGAGATCAATATGCAACTGGGCCATGAGCGCCTGGACTTTGCCCTTAAAACCGCAGGTTATCAGGCCGGTGTGGATGAGCAGATAGAAGGATTGTTGCGCCGCTTCTGTACAGAGGAGCCAACGGCCAGCACTACGTTCAAAAAGTATGCCACGA
Organism: Dictyobacter kobayashii; assembly: GCF_003967555.1. Taxonomy (GTDB): domain Bacteria; phylum Chloroflexota; class Ktedonobacteria; order Ktedonobacterales; family Ktedonobacteraceae; genus Dictyobacter; species Dictyobacter kobayashii. The sequence continues at coordinate 2,202,133 of NZ_BIFS01000001.1, read as the reverse complement.
TCGAAGATGTCTATGTGGCGTTAGGACGTGAAGATCTGCTGGTTGAGCAAGTACTGGACCTGTTACAACCCCAATTGCCGCAGCCAGAGGCCCTGGGTGGCTCTGAGGGCGAAAATAGCTTATATCTACATAAGGATGGCGATAACGCCTTGTTGATCCAGTTAGATCGTGGTTGTTGTCCTATCCCAGGTGATTCGATTATTGGTCAGTTGACGCCGGATCAAGGGGTTGTAGTGCATAGGACCGATTGTGATCTATTGCGTCGCAATCAAGAGTTACCCACCAGCCTGGTTGAGGTAAACTGGCGCCAGCTTCATCCCACCAGCTATCTGGTTGCCATTTCATTAGTGGCCCATGATCGCTCCGGTTTGTTGCGCGATGTGGCGGCCGTGGTTGCAGACGCTGGCATCAATATGGTATCCGTAACCTCAACGACCAACCCATCGTCCCAAAAGGCCGTGATTACTGCCACCCTGGAGATATTACCAGCTGAAGGTGAATTATTAGATCAGATGGAACGCATTTTGCGGCGTTTACGACAAGTGAAAACAGTGGTTAGCGTTGAGCGTGCAATAGGAAAATAAGGCCCCCGCCATTGTGAGCACTTGATGTGAGTGTAGGTGCTCCAGACCTTGTTTCAGCGTGTATCATCTCCACTCTCACAGTAAGAGGCATCTAGTATGAATGTGCGACAATATACACTGAGCGTTCTCGATGTAATGCACACAAGCGATGCCTCTACTTTTCCGCTAAGAGTATGAGCTAATCTAACAAGTGACTTATTGGTACGTATACTGTTGTAGGTATAAAATCGTATAGCGTCACGGATAACTTGTGAACCAAATCAAATGCTACGAAGTAAACAATACCCGACAATCCAATATTGGATATGTCATATGGCCATAGATGAATTATGATAGATAGGTCTGTAGAACAACAATTTGTTGAGCCTCCTTACCCGCCTGCGATGAAGCAACTGCTTTCGCTGGTCAACCAGTATATGGCCCCGGCTGAAATCGACCTTGTCATGAAAGCCTTTCAACTGACGTTAGAGACTTGCCAGGGTATTCCCGGTTCGAGTACACGTCCGATTCCACCACTGGATCATGCGCTGGCGGTAACAATTATCATGGCGGAGTTGATGCATGTGGATGCGATTGGGATTGCTGCCGGGCTGGTATATGAGGCTGTAGATGCTGAATTATTGATTTCTGACCAGGTAGAATATGTGCTTGGATCAGCTACCGCACGTGTTGTGGAGAGCATGCTACGTTTAAATATCCTGGAACGCAAAAAGCAAAATGCCGCTACGGGCGCTATGCTGGCGATTCAGAATACCCAGCTCTCATCCTCAAAGAAGGCTTATAGCGAGCGGGATGATGACAGTATATCCTCCTCTATAGAGAGCAAGAAGCCCAGGGTGCGTGAAGCCATGCGGCGCCAGCAAGCAGAGACCGTGCGTAAGATGTTTGTGGCCATGGCTGACGATCCACGGGTGGTACTACTCAAATTAGCATATCGACTGCATGCGATGCGCTTAATGTGTGAGCCTTCCTATGAAGGCGATCCGCAGGAATTAATGACCCTGGCCGAGGAGTCGCGTGAGATTTACGCTCCCCTGGCGGGCCGCCTGGGTATGTCGCGTGTAGAAAGTGAATTACAGGATCTGGCCTTCCAGATTCTAGAGCCCGATCGCTATAGCTGGGTGCGCAATGTGCTGGATATTGAGACCAAGCAATGGCGTTCTTATGTAGATCGAGTATGTGAGCGCCTGCGGTCTGAGATGGCATCAATCGGGGTCAAAGCAGATATTTCGGGGCGCGTCAAACATGCCTATAGTTTTTATAAGAAGATCGCGCGTACCGCGGGCGATTTTGAAGACTTTGAGCAGTTAAAGGCGGCGGCTGATCTCAGCCAGATCCATGATTTGCTGGCCTTCCGCATTCTGGTCGACACCACCACAGATTGCTATATAGCGCTGGGACATGTACATAGTCTCTGGCGGCCAAAAGAGGGTCGCATCAAAGATTTTATCGCCAATCCCAAGCCCAACGGGTATAGTGCCTTGCATACCACTGTTTTTTGCCTGGATGATCAACTGGTAGAGATCCAGATACGCACACACTCTATGCATGAAACGGCTGAGTATGGTGTGGCCACTGGCATTATAAAGACGTAGGCGATAATGCCTCGGCCTCAGCCAAAGAACTGCTAACCTGGCTCAGACAGCTGACCGAATGGCAACAAGATCTTCGTACCGCTAATACCAGCGACACTGAATTCGTGGAAGCGGTCAAGGATGATATTTTCCAGGAACAGATCTTTGTCTTGACGCCCAAAGGAGAAGTTAAGGATCTGCCTGTTGGTTCAACGCCGTTAGATTTTGCCTATCGTATCCACTCAAAGGTGGGCGATCATTGCTCTGGAGCACGTATCATCGCTTCTGATAGTGATGGCAACGGCGAGCGCCTTGTCTCACGCATGGTTCCTCTGGACTATGAGTTGAAAAACGGCGAGATAGTGGATATAGTGACCAGTCGAAGCGCCCATCCAACGCGTGATTGGTTGACGTTTGCGCGTACGGCTGCGGCCCGCAATAAGATACGCCGCTACCTTAAAATTAATGAGCGCCCAATCAATATGCAAATTGGCGAGGAGCGCCTGGAGCGTGAGCTAAAGGCGGCCGGCCCACGTGGGATGGACGCCATTAATGACGACGCGGAAAATTGGGTCTGTAACAGCTTGCACGCCGATTCATTTGAAGATCTATTGGCTGCCATCGGGGCGGATGATCTACGTCCCGTGCTGTCGTGGTCAAGTTGCTAGAATACTGGCAGCGTGAGCATAAGGACGCCAAAGAGTCGAAGGAGAGCGAAAATAATTTGTCTCTACCTGCGGTCTCAGCCAAACAAACAGCGACCGCACAACTGGAAGTGGCGGGTGTCAGTGGCTTACTGACCCGGCTGGCAAATTGTTGCTATCCATTGCCTGACGATACGATCGTAGGTTTTATTAGTCGTGGCAAGGGTGTGATTGTACACCGTACCGATTGCCGTAATATCGCACGCCTGGGTGAAAAGGATCGCGAGCGCCTGATCCATGTCAACTGGTCTGGTATGAGCCAGCAACTCTACCATGCACCTATCTTGATTACCGCCCATGATCGTACAGGGATGATTCGGGATGTGGCTACTGTCGTCTCGGATTCGGGCGCTAATTTGATGTCTATTAACTCCAGCGTCAGTGCGAATCATCAAACCGTCGTGATTATGGCAACCTTGGAGATTGCCGAACTGGATCAACTGCATCGCCTCTTTGTGAAGCTAGAGAAGGTGAAAGGTGTGATCCATGTGGCGCGTGATCTGGGCCAGCGAAAATAATCAGAACGCTTGCTGGCTTCCTTCTTGTATCCTTTTTGTAAATGAATGCATTGGGATCCCAGGCGCTATTCAAGCTTGCCTGGCGTTATCGTAGCATTTTAGGATGGAAGTAGTTGTTGCCGATCAAGGAAGTTCGGCGACGACGATCGCGAGCTCCATTATCAGGAGTACACAGCCAGCTACCAGAGTTAAGGTTGACAGGAATTTACCTTCTTTCCATAGCGGCTTCCGTGCCATATAGCGGCCAACAATGCCCAGTATAAGTGTTGGTAAAGGACAGGCTAGAAAAAGATAGACTGAAAGATGGGCAAAGCCGAGTGGTAACAATCCCAGCACATATGATAGATAAGTGTCCAGTGAAAGGCAGATACCAGCAATGAAGCACAGGCTGATGCCCAGGTAGGCCGTCCAATGGACCCGTGATGCTTTTTGTCCAATCTCCCTTGGGAGTATTTTTCCATCCATACTAACATTTTCCCCCTCTTTTGGATCGGCATATTTAATTGTATAGTTTTAAAGACTTCATCATAGGCTAGCATAACCGCCATCCCTCAAAATGAAAACGGACAAATGACCTATTTTTACTGTGGCACTGGTTATGATAATGATCATTATGCTCATATCTAATATTTAAACGCAGCGGGAAATGAAAATTTTATTGGATGGGTACACAAAGTCCCCCGGGAGGATGTGTTTCATAAGAAACACACCCTCCCGGGGGACTTTGCGCATGTTTTTTGTATGCTACCCTGGCAAGCTAGCCGCGCAGACGCTCCAACACGGGTGGTTGGCGCAGTTTAGCCAGTGCTCCGGCTTCAATCTGACGTACACGTTCACGAGTAATACCAAGCTCACGCCCCACCTGTTCTAGTGGATGAGCCTGACCATTACCCAGGCCGAAGCGCAATTGCAATACCAGTTGCTCACGTGGTGTTAGCACTGACTCAAGCACACGTTGCACTTCATCTTTCAATGTCTGGGTGGTTGCCAGTTCTTCAGGTGAGGCTGACTCTGTATCTGCCAGCACATCGCCCAATTCCTGCTCTTCGTCTTCGCCAACGGGTAGTTCAAGGGAGACTGGTGCTCCGGGAGCCGATTGCAGTTCAACCATGCGAATTGGATCGAGCCCCGTGGCTTCGGCCAACTCCATCTCGGTTGGTTCGCGACCAAGTTCCTGCAGCAGACGTTGACGCTCACGGCGAATACGGTTTAGCGCCGTATTGACATATACCGGGAGGCGAATGGTCCGCCCTTTATCAGCCACTGCGCGACTGATTGCCTGACGAATCCACCAGGTAGCATGGGTTGAGAAACGGTGTCCACGACGCCAATCATAGCGTTGTACTGCGCGGATGAGGCCGATATTACCTTCCTGGATAAGATCCAGCAAAGTCAGACCACGACCAACGTAGCGCTTGGCAATACTCACCACCAGGCGAAGATTTGCCAGAATGAACTGCTTCATCGCATCGCGGTCACCGGATTCAATGCGCTGAGCCAATTCAATTTCACGCTCATGAGTGATCATAGGAACGCGGCCAATCTCACGCAAATAGGTCATAACTGCGTCAGATTCGCCTGCATCTGCGGTATTTACCTGGTTTTCATCCTGATCTTCGGAGCGGCGCCGACGTGTCGCAGTACGACGGGCGGGATGCTCTTCTTCAGAATTGATGGAGGGAATATGGATTATTGAGTCATTTTCAAGATCTGCGGCCTGTGGTTCCTCATGGATATCAGAGTCAGATAGATCTTCTTCTAATTCCAATGGGCCCGTCTCGATATCGAGTGAGCCTGTGTCCATGCCACCCATCTCATCTTCTAACTCGTGGTCATCTTTCCCGGCACCAGCCTCCGCATCATCCTCTGATGTATAGTCAAGATCTTTAGAAAGAAGTTGTTCGACAATATCGAAAGGTTTCTCAAGATCTGTATTATGTGATTTATGTAAGGTAAGCGTTGTTCCCGTCATGGCACGCTTTGTGTCTATCATTGTGCGCCCTCCATGAAAAGTAGTATATCCTAAGCAGCAAGATATCTGTTCGTCGTCAGTCTGGTCCTACACTCAGGGAATTTGAGCCCTTCATCGGACCGTTCTGTCCGAGCCGAGTGGGAGGAAAATCAATGACATGCAATCAGTCTCTACTAGTAGAAACATCGCCGGTATGGAAAATATTCCTAACTTATTGACAAAAAGACGTTTCCCCGATTATTTTGAAAAAGCACGCGCAATTTTGCCGGCTTTGTCAATCGGGCGGTCAAGCAATAATGACAATGTCGTTGTCAATCAGTATAAGGAACTACGTCCCTCCCTCAATTATAACGCAAGTCACCCTTTCATTCTAGTCCCTACGGCCTGGATTTGACGTAGTTTCCTTGGGAAAACTGTAACCCGTGTGTAATCCATCTGTACTTTTATACGTTTGAACCCGCCTTAAAGTGGCAAGAAATAGAGTGGTTTTCGGATTTTTCTCCTTGCTGAACCCTTTATATTGAAGTTGTGAGTCCTGAATTTCTAGCTGGGAAGACTCCGACTCAGATGTTTCTTCCAGGTCCGTTTGTTCTCGTCCCGTTTTCATCCGCCGCAGGGTGCGTATTAATAGGACGATTAGGTAGATGGCAATGAGTAATATGAATGTCAAGGTTGAGATAGTAGTGAGTAGATCGCCCACTGCTTCCCAACTTGCTCCAAAGGCAAAGCCCAGGATCAATGGCGGAATGATGCCGATGGCTTCGCCGGTAGCATCGGCCAATAAGAATTTACGGTACGGATAATTTTCCGCGCCTGCCAGAATATTGATGGTGCCTCCCAGAGCTGGAACCAGGCAACGACTCAGGAAGACGGCCCAGCCACCCCGGCGCTGAAAATACTCCTGCGAACGACTGATTACTTTGGGAGAGATAAAGCGAAAGCGTTTTTGCCGGGCTAACCAGGCAATAACGCGTGTCCCTACTTTGCGACCAATAAAGTAACCAGTACTATCGCCTAAGACGGATGCGCTTAAAGATGTAATAAACAGTATATAGAGGTTGAAATCACCCAGGGCGGCAAAAGCTCCTGTTGCCAGCAGCAACAGCCCGATTGGTAAGGGTGCCCCAACAGCAGCAACATACACACAAATCCACAAAACTGGATAGCCATAGAACTGCAGCCAGCTGATAATTAATGGAAGTAAAGTATTCATCAAAGAGTTATGCTCTCCCCTCTTTGAGTGGATGGTGTCGGGTAAGGTTTAAAGGGATGTAGTTTGCGGTACTCCAGAATTGTGGTCTGGAGTTTAGAAATGACAGTTTCAGGAGGCTGCTTGCGTTGGAGAGCAATTGTTTGCAGCGTACTATGACGCGTGATCGCATCATTTTTCAGCTTCAACGACGAATACAGAATGGTATCTGGTACCTGATACACATGGGCGACATACGGGATCGTCATCCACTGACGAATGAGATGCACATCGCCTTTATGAGCCATTACCTGATGTTGATGAACATTCTGTACCGCATTGATTGTAGCGTTTGTCGCAATGATAGTAGCTCCTAATGATAAAATCAAGAAGAAGCTAATAATGAGAAAACGCTGCTGGATTGTTAGTTTTGGCGTCGTGTGTGTTTGCATACTCATATTACGAATAACTATCTATTAAGTTAAAAAAGCGGGGATGCAAGGGTTGCATACTGTTTTATTATCTGTGGTCGAAAATGTGCGGCGCACATTTTCGACCACAGATAATAAAACAGGTGCGGCGCGGCAGCGCACGTCTCCCCTTAATTTGTCCCCCCTATGAAAGCGGGGATGCAAGGGGCGGCAAGCCCTTTGACTGGGGGCCTGGGGGCTGTGCCCCCAAAGCTCCTTTCCCCCTTAATTTGTCACCGCAGGTGACAAATTAAAAAATCTCTTGACGAGATATCTTCTATTCTCTAGAATAACCTACATGGATGTTTCTGCACAACCTCTAGAGGTTAATATTAAACGAGTTGATACAGAATTGCCGTTGCCAACATATGCAACGGCAGGATCGGTAGGCTTTGATCTGCTCAGCCGAGAGACTACTGAGGTCGCGCCACGTTCGCTGGCCCTGATTCCCAGTAATCTGATTGTGCAGACCCCTCCCGGATATATGTTGCTGCTAACCATGCGCAGTAGCACCGCCCGGCGCAAAGGTTTATTAATGCCCAATGGTGTAGGCGTTATCGACCAGGATTATTGTGGCGAGAGCGATGAACTGATGGTTTCAGTCTACAATTTTCGGGATGAGCCAGTGACAGTGTTGCGTGGTGAGCGTATCGCGCAAGGTATTTTTATTCCTGTTGGACGCTTTAGCTGGAATGAAGTGGAGCAGGTTGGGAGTGCCAGGGGAGGATTCGGAAGCACAGGGGACTAAATTATGGCTCTACCAGACTATTATTCTATCCTTGAGGTGCCGAGTACGGCGCGGCTTGAAGATATCAAGCAGTCATATCGGCGCCTGGCGCGCTTATATCATCCCGATATCAATCGCGATGCCGAGGATCGTTACATCAAACAGATCAATGAAGCATATGCTGTTCTTAGCGATCCTACCCGGCGCATGACCTATGATATTCAACGCCTTGAAGCTATGAAGCGTGATGTATTGCTCAACTTTATTTTGCAGCAGCGCGAACAGGCCAGGCATAAACAGCCACGCATGACCTGGAAAGAAGGGGCTATGGGTTTTGTGCGTGAACTTAAAAAGAATATGAAAGACGACTAAGCGGGGCATGATTTCTTAGCATACCCCGCTTAGTCGTCTGGTTTCTGGTTACTTTTTTTGATCATCCTGGCGCGCTTGCAAGAATGAGAGTAGGAGCGAGCCGACCAATACGCCGACCAACACAATCTCCATCGTACTAAATGTTTTCTTCTTTTGCATCTGTTTTCTTCCTCCTCACTCAAAAAGTGATACCTATGTGGTTACAAAATATTAAGCCGTACTCAATATTTTGCAACCACATAAAAGGGATTCGGGCGCCTCAGCGCAAGTATACTTTCTTCGCTTTATTGTATTTTAACCCATAGCGCACTGCCATTGCCATAGTGATGAACCTGACGGAAGTGCTGTGGTATCCAGTCGCGGAATGCCTGCAGGTTGCTATTCGTCAGGCGTCCTGTATAGAACAGGATAGCTTCTACCCGGGGCTGTGAGGCCTGCTGAATCAACTGGGCGCTGGTCAGATAGTTTGTATTGATGCGCACACTGGAAGTATCTACCAGTTCCGGTGGTGTATTGCGTCCAGCCAGCGCGGCCACAAATTGGCCATCGGTAATCACGAATTGATTGGGGGCTACCACCTGCTGCAGATCGTGGGCGGTGCGCAATGAACCCTGGGTGCCCGCAGATGTGGCCTGCGCCTGCAAATGGCTATAATTGAGCTGGATCGTTCTGGCGCCAAAGACAATACTGATCAGCACGAGCAGCAGGCAGCCAGCCGTGATTAGCGCGGGACGCTGCCTTAATTGTTGGCTGTTCAGGGGCAGGGGTCCCAGGCCCATACAGGTCAAAGCTACCAACGCAGGTATGACGATCACAAAATGATGATCAAACAGTGGTTCTTGCTGCCAGAGCAAAATTGTGCAGGCCAGGCCCCAGCCCAGCAGTGGTATGACGCGCCAATCCTTCTTGAGTAGCGCGACGATACTGCCATAGAGGGCGGCAAACCCCAGGGGGGCAATGAAGAAGCGCACCACTTTGCCCGTATTTCCCATACGGCTACTGACCGTTTTAGCGGCGGTATGAAAGCTGATCACGCCTGACCAGAAATCCCCTAACTTGCCTGCGAAGGGCAACATAATTACTACAGTAGCCAGGACCATAACCACAATACCGATGAGCAGTGAGCGACTGGCTTTCAAGCGGCTTCCCGCTGGTTGCTGTCGAATGCGCCAGATATGGGCCAGTGCCAGGAGACAGACTGGTACCAGGGTGGCTAACGCGAAGAGCTTACTGAAAATACTTAGCGTCAGTGTGAGTGTACAGAGGGCCGCATAGAGGTCACCACGCCAACCTGTGGATTTATGCCACCACAGATAGGCAAAGGCCACTGTCAGTACTGAGAATGCGACTTGAGGGCCTTCTGCCTGAATGGTTTGTGAAGCCGAAAGGTAGAGGGGTGCCAGTAGCAGTAATAGCAGGGCAATGAAAGCACCGAGCCAGCCACGCAAAGCATAACCCAGTAGAAATATCCCCACCAGCCCCAACATAGAAACCAGGGCGATGCCAAACCGGGCCGCCCACAGGGTCTGACCAAAGAGCAGGTAGGTCGGAAAGATAGAGAACACAAACATCGGTGGCTGCGAATAAAACGTAGGATGATACAGCGCCGAGCCAGCGGCCAGCGAGCGCAAGGTCTGCCAGTAAACTCCCTCATCATATGAGTCCCGGTCAAAGGGCACGCCCAGAGTATACAGGCGCATCAGCAGTCCAATGATCAGCAACCCCAGCAAGGTACCACCGATCAAAAGTAACCTTTTCCTGGTCATGGGCGTAGATGTATGTTCATGCGTACTGGTCGCATCTGAGAGAACTGTATTCATGTTCGTGTGTACATATCTCCTCTTAATGATGGGGAAAATACCAACAATCTCTGACAACAGTAGCAAATAACCCCAAATTATTCAAGTAATCACGACCTTGTCTATCTATTTACCTATATTCAAAAAAACATAACAAAAAATGAGGCCCTCTCGAAAGAAGACCTCGCAACTGACTACAGCTGATGTTATAGATCCAGGTTATCTGTGTAATCCAGGGGCGGCAACTGCAGGTTTTCCGCGCTGGTGTGCATGCTCATATTGTTAATATGTGGACCGGCCAGAAAGCCACCGCTGCGCGCACTGCCATTGCTATGGGCGCCATTGCCATTGCCATTGCCATTGCCATTGCCGTTTGAGCCCGCTTCTAGCAAAGGAGTGAACTCGCTGAAGATGTTTCTTGAGGCTCGACGGGCATCGGCATTGTCGATCAGCTCTTTAATCTCTTCTGCTACCAGCTCGTCTTTTTCAATCAAGGCCTCTGAGACAGCGATCACAGCTTCACTGTGCTCAATAAAAAGCTGCTTGACTGCGTTCAATTGAGATTGTAAGAGGGCCTCAACGCGTTCAGCAAAACGCGGCACTGCTCCCAGTGCATTGGACGCGCTTCCAAAGGCCAGAAATGAGGTGATGGTATCATCCATGCCAAAGGCACCGATATAGAAGGCGGCACGTTCCGTGGCGCTGGCAAAATCGCCGGTTACCCCATTCAATTTTGTATTCAGGAATAATTCTTCCGCAGCACGTGAGGCCAGCGAAACCTGAATAATTGCCAGGATCTCTTCGCGATTTCTGGTAATGACGCTTTCTTTGGGTCGTGGATGAGCAAAGGCTGCGGCACCTTCGACATCACCACGCATATGGATGGTAACGTAGGCTGGAAAGAAGCGATCCATTAAGTAGTAGCTGGCTACAGTATGGCCCGCTTCATGGTAAGCCAGGCGGCGCCGCTCGATGTCTGTTAGCTCACTGATCTGTCGCAGGCCATATTCATGGACATCCTGGGCCTCGGTGAGATCTTTATACGTCACTTTGGTACGTCCAGCAAAGTGGGCGATAATCGTAGCCTCGTTGATGACATGTTTAATAGCCACTGGTGTATAGCTAACGAAGCGGGCCGAGAGGGCTGTGATAGAGATATTGTCTACATGATCAACTTTGTTGAGGTAGTATTCAATCACCTCTGGACGGTACTTATCGGTTGGTGGGGCGACATTGATCTGGCGATCAAAGCGACCTGGACGTAGCAGGGCACGATCCAGGGAATCTGGAATATTTGTGGCACCAATTGTCAGTACCGGTTGATGTTGAGCTCGACCATGGTAGAGACCCAGCGTACGCAGGATCTTTTTAAACCAGCCGGTCTCGATGTTAGGGGGGTCCATCTCCATTAATAACTGGTTCAAGCCGCCGGTACCACCGCCCATCATGCCGCCCATCATACCCATCATGCCCATGCCACCGCCGTTATTACCACGCGATCCACCGATGGCGTCGACTTCATCCATAAATATGACGCAGCCGCCGTACTCACGGGCCAGGCGGCGAGCTTTGCGGTAGAGATTGCTGATCATCAGGACATCGATACCCATGAACATGGCGCGGAAACTGGCGGCACTGGCATAGGCGAAGGGGACACCCGCCTCGGTACTCATACACTGTGCCAGATAACTCTTACCGGTTCCGGGAGGTCCTGAGAGAAGAAGACCACGTACAGGATTGCCGCCCATGGCCTGGAATTCTTTAACTCCGCGCAGCAGGGCTACAATACGGCGTGCGGCTTCCAATACCTCTGGATTACCTTTGTAATCGTCAAAGGTGACGCCAGTCTCACCCGGCATGACCCAGTAGAGGCGCGGGCGGGCCAGGAACCAGAAGAGGGCGACGAACTGAATCAAGATGTAACAGATGGCAAAGGTAATCTGGATGATGCCGCTCAATGCTGTGCCACCATCCAGGCCCGCGATAGTGACGCCGGAAGTAAAGAACCAGATGGCGAAGATGGTCAGGGCAATCCACCACCAGGCTCGTCGAATAAAACGTCCAAACTGATCCAGGCCCAGATCTATGGACTTATCGAGGTCGCTCCGCGGCCGCTTGGTTCTGGTTGTATTTGTTGACACTGCTTCTATCCCTTCAGCATGTTGTAGTATGCGTTATGTGAACGTCTTTATTGGTGAGTATCGGACGTTCATGCTACTGGAATACTTTATCGAAATCTTGCCATCTACTATGTGGAGAGAGGACGCTATGCTGTGCGCCCTGATACATAGTCAATCAGAAAAATTTGGCCCGTTGGTGTAGTGGTAAAATGCCAGAGTACGATGCTGTTGCTGGTACCTGTAGTTGTGCTGGTACTGGTACTGGTCGAACTCATATCCACCTCGATAAACATATCCAACATACCGTCCGGGGCCTTATTGATGCTGGTGACAGTGATGCCCGTCCATTTTACCTGGGCGTATTTCTCGCTAAACTGCAAAACATACAGAGCACTATCAGGTGGCCTGGTTGAAGCGCTCATAGATTTTTGGATTGAGAGCATCGTATTGAGATCGCCTGAGCGTAAGGCCAGCAGCCAATTCTGGACATCAGGGCTGATTTGTGCGTTGTTTTGTACTGATTGTTGCACTGTGCTGGATGAACTGGCACCTAACGGCGTCTGTCCAGCGAATAGATAGTTAGTGGCAAAGACGCTGGCCAGGATAAGGAGGATGGCCAGGAGGGTTGCAAGCTTGTGTGAGCGTATCCAACGAATAACGTAGTAAAGTAGTTTAAAGATGGGGCGCAAGACGGCTTTTATCGCCAGGGCCACTGGAGATTGTCCCGCTCTTCTACGCGCCGGCGTCAGCGCAACTTTAGCTGGTGCGGTCTGAGCCTGTTCTTCCGGTGTCGCCGGTGGAGGCGCGACCCGGGTTGGCGGCGGCTGAGTCGGTGCTGGTATCATAGATAGCTTATCTCGACTTTCTGGCATAGAAGCAAACTATCAGGTACGAACATACAACATGTATCATCGTCAAGAAGCACCATTGTTGGGTAGCGATTTGGCTATTGTTCCCACGATACGGGGTTTATTATAGTACCATACATTATATCTTAGTATTTATCAAGACATTTCACTATGCTGATCTTATCTCGTCGATGAGCATTTAGCCCGGCTTGTCAATAAGCAGGCTGAAAAATTGGGATGATACAGGATGTGTCTGCAGGACGTTTTTGATATAATGTACGTACACTGTTTATGATCGACAGAGAGTCCCTGGAATTGCAATTAGAGCAGCATTGTAGGAGAAAGTAGGTGAGCACGTCCATGGACGGCAATAGAAAAAAACAGGAAGAGAGCGGGCCGTATATCTGGTTACGCTATGCGTCCCAATATACAAAAGATGGCCGTACCCATACCGTTGAGATGAGTGTCCCTGTGCCCCTTGGTGCCAGTGTGGAGGAGCGGGAACAACTATTTAATGAGGCTGAGGCTGGTATGCAGCAGCTGACGACACATATGGATCAACGTCTGCCCAAGGTGCGGCACGCTCTCAGGTTGGGCGCTCGGCTCCTCAACCTGCGGCAAAAACCAAAACTGCACCTGCTCAACCCGCTGCTAGTCCACGGGCGAATACACCAGGCAATCGGCCCGCCGCCGTGTATGCCCCCCAACAGCAACGCAGACGAATGAGGGGCGTAGCAGCGCTCAAGCAGAGGTCCCGACCAGTCGGGGTTCCGAAGGTACAGGTACGCGCACAGGTAATTTAACCGTGCCAGGTGGCGAGCCCGGTAGTAATATGCCGCTACCTCAGTTTATTCAATATATTAAAGATAATCTAGATTTAACGCCCAAGCAGGCGATGGAAATGCTCAATGTACGCTCCCTGACCACGGGCATTAATCTACGTGAAGCGCTGGAGCAGCTTAAAGGAATCGTGGGCCAGAGTGGGCCGGATCCCACACCCCTGCCTAAGCGACGTGAGAGTGATAATAGCGCACTCTCTGACTATGGACAGGCTGTGCCTGAAGCCAGGCGCCCACAATCCTCGGGACCATTGCCCCGTATTTCGCGGGGAGACCACGATTCATCTATTATTGAGATGCGTATTCCTCGGGCAGGGGTTGGTTTTGACGAAGAGATTGGTCCCGAGGATCTAATTGATGAAAGTAGACCAGGTGAAGACCTGGAGGAATTGGAAGATTTGCCTTTGTCACCTGATGAGTTTAGTGAGCAAGAGCTAGAGCGCGCGCGGGTCAAGATTAGCTCCTTACGGGAGTCTCAAGGCGCCACAACTGCTAGCCCTCAGCGTTTGCAGGTGTTGACCAATGTCGTATCTTCCCAGATCTCTGATGATCAATTGCGTGAATTAATTTCAGGCGTCTGGAATATTATGACGACCAAGAAGTTGAAAGTAGACCAGGTAGAAGCGTTGATCTCCTGGGCGAAGCTGGAAGATGATTTTATTGAGCAGGTGGAAGCTGTTCTGGCAGTGTTAGAGGAGGGACGCTAATGCGCGTGGTGACCGGTGAGGCGAAGGGCAAAAAACTGAAGTCTCCCAAAACAATTGGTACCCGGCCGATTATGGATCGGGTGAAGACGGCCTTGTTTGATATTCTTTCGGATGAGGTGACGGATGCCCGCTTTCTGGATCTTTTTGCGGGCACCGGTGGCGTGGGCATCGAAGCGTTGAGTCGCGGTGCCGCACGCGCCACCTTTATCGAGATGAATCCCAAAATTGTCAAACTGGTACGCGAAAATCTGCAGATTACTGGCCTGACGGCCCATGCAGAGACATTGCAAGGAGATTCTTTCAAGTTTTTATTGGCCCACCAGTCACAACCTTTGCCGCCAGCACATGGAGGCGAGAAGCGCGCCTATTTTCCCGCGCCTCAGCCGGGCCAGCAGCGGGTCTACGATATTATCTATGTGGCTCCGCCTCAATATGAAGAGATGGCGGCTCGCGCACTGGGATTAGTGGACAGCTCAAAACTCTGGACCGATGATACGGTTATTATTGTCCAGATTCACCCGAAAGAGCGCCCCGGCGTAGCTGCGGTTGAGTGTCAGAATTTTGTTCTGACCGATGAGCGCCGTTATGGCAGCACGCTGCTGATGTTTTATCGCCATCAAAATGTTTGAGCTGACTTTGGTGATAATTGAGTGTGAGACGTTGGTACTGCGATAGCTCGTGGCAGTGTAAAGCGAAAACAACTGCCTCTCCCCTGTAGTCCCGAGCTTTCGACCCAGATCTGTCCTTGCATGCGCTCAACCAGGTGTTTGCAGATGTAGAGCCCTAATCCGGCACCTCGCATCGTTCCAGCTACATCGCGCGGGAGACGCGCGAACTGATCAAAAATATGGGCCTGATCGCGCAGGGGGATACCAGGTCCCATATCTTTGATACTGATACAGACCACATCTGCTTCGCCGGGATCCACTTCGGCGCGAATGGTGATAGGCGAGCCGGGTGGGGTGTATTTAAAGGCATTGGTTAGTAACTGGTGCAGAATATGACGCAGATAATGTACATTAGCCTGTACATGCAGGTCTTCCGCTACTTGTAGGTGAATACGATTTTGTTCGTTCTGCACTATATCGACATTGCCACAAGTTTCTAAAATGACCTGCCCCACATTGCAGCGCTCGTTGATTTGGACAGGTTGAATATTATCGATATCCATTGTATCTAAAATGTTGTTTACAATCGAGCACAAATCCTCGCAGTAGTGCAGTGCATCTTGCAAGTAAGCACCGTGGGTCTTGTAATCGAGCTGGCCTTTCTGCTCAAACAACATTTTTAGCAACTCAAAATAGCCATAGGTTGCTGTAAGGGGGGTGCGCAATTCATGATTGACATTGATCAAAAACTGCGTTTTAATTTGTTCAAGCTGACGAACCTGTTCTAGCGCTAATTGATGTTGCCGTTTCTGTTCCTCTTTTAAAATATATAATGGCTCGGTATCTCTATGTGTCTGCTTTTTTCTAAATGATAGTATGACCCCACCTACTATAATCATTATTGGTATATCTATGAATATGGATATCGGGATATTTGGCAGGCTATCTCCGCTTCTCTGATATAGCAGGTAGTATATCCCTAATCCTGTCAGGAAACACAAAAGATAGGTGCCCGCCCCTTTTTTATCAAAACACCAGGCCCAGATAGCCATTGGTATAATCAGAACCCTGCTATCATAGAATTTCGTGAATGTGAGCCAATAAATGAGCGCGCAGATGGGCAAGCTGGTCACACAGGCCAGCAGCCGAAAAGCAAAAGGTATGTTTGACGGTGAAAATAGCCAGGACCAGCGCTGCTTCTCATACATCTCTCTATCCCCTTGTCAACTCCAATGAAAATACAATAAATAAAACTTGTTTTAACTTTGTTAAATCAAGTTTTATTTATTTGTTAGCATAGCATACTTTTGCGTAAATATACAAGCATTTTCTTGTATAAAAAGTATTAAATTCCTAATTTTTGTGCTTCACATAGCTGCGCTTGTGTGGGCTATAATACAGACAAACATTATATTGTAAGAATTGTAAGGAGGATTATAAGATGGTTAGTAAGCCAGGTGGTGGACGGTTTGCGTTTGTGGATGCGGGTGAGGCGGCTCGGCGTCTGGGGATCGACCGTGTGACGTTGGATCTCTGGGTGAAAGAGGGGCGTCTAAGGACGCATCGTGGCGTTGGGCGCGATGTGTTTTTCCGGTCGGGTGATGTCGAGGCACTCTATAATGAGTTGCATCCAGCCGCTGATATAGCGGAGGCGCTGGCTGAAGATGAGCAAGAGACTAATGGTGAAGCTGTTGCTACAAAGCCTGCGCGTAAGAAGCAAGATCCACAGATGCGAGTCTACTTACGCTTGCAGGCTGATGCCAAGTGGTACGACATTTCTGAAGAGGATATCCGTTTTTGGTTTCAGCAATTAGCTCCTGATGGCTACGAACGCAATAAACGCAATGCGGAGCATACAATTAAGAAGCTACAGTTATTAGTCAACTTGATTGAAGATGCGCAAAAGCGCGAGGCTGAACAGGCGTGATGGGCACTGCAGTGCCCATCATTTTGATTCTGAGTTCTCATCTTCCCAACCCAGCTCATTTTTGAGCTGCTCCAGCGAAATCAGGGTATCTGCCTTCATACCGCGTTCGGCCAGGCGAAAGGATGCCATAAACTTTTCATCATGAAGAATCTGCAAGGTCTGATTGAGTGAGGCGATTGTTTCCAGTATTTGCATGTATTTATTCATAGATAAAATAGCCATGACATTCTCATCGTCTTTGGTGACAATAACTGGTTCTTCAAGCTGCTGCAATAATTGTGGTAAATCTGCCAGTTGTTTCTGGACTTCGGTTAATGATAAATGATGTTCTGTCATGGGACTCCTCTTCGTGTAATTGCCTTGCATTGGCGATAAGTACCTGCTCAATCCCATAGGACTCCGTTGTCGTTCTTTAAAACTATGAAACTACCCCTACAAGTGTCTGCATGTTGGGATAAAACGTTGTATCTTATCTATGATAGACGCTTTTTTTCAGGAGATCGTAACGCATCTGGTGAAAGTGTCTCTGTTCATCTAGTACCTGTAGAAATAGACAGGTATCAAGCAGGTAATTTTTCCGGCATAAAAGACTGGCGGAAATAGCGGTGCTGGTGGCTTCTCAGCCGGGTATACTACGACTGTGCAGAGGAACCATTAGTATGGTACCCAGTGAGAAATAGAGTGCTGATTGTGGAACCCGGTGCTTTATGATCGTTCGGTTAAACTGCCTGATATGTGTATGCTATATGTCTGCGGGCGAGGCGTGACGAGGTAGCACTAAGCAGAAAAAGCAGTGGCCGAGGGTACTATCGGATATAGTGCCAATGGAGCCATACCAATGGGAGACTCAAGCCACCCTGATGAGTGGAGTGTTTATAGTAAGGAAACTTTTTTCCTGGAAAGGAGTATGCTATGGGACAGTGGGCATATAAGGTTGTATACGTTGATTATCGAGGACGTATCTCCTGTGAAGGCGTAGAGACATTGATTGGTGACGAGCGTCGCAGTGCTTTTGTACGGCGTTACTTTGATAGCATTGGTCGCGATGGCTGGGAACTGGCTAGTAATCAGCCCCTGACAGCTAACTCCGCATATTATGTATTTAAGCGTGCGGCCCAGGAAGGCAATTATGCCGATCAAACACCGCCAGCTGCTGCGCAGGAGGCGCCAACAACTCCTCCACCTACCACAACCGAGGGCAGTGGTCCTACCATCGAAAACGTCTAAAGCGTCTTAAGATACTGAAAGTGCACGCTGCGAGGCGTTCCCCTCAAAAAGCACTATCCGTATGGCTACTATGGCAGCCATACGGATAGTGCTTTTTATCGTCTATCTACGCGAGTAATGTAGTTAGTGTTGCAGGATATAAATGTTCGACCAATCTCCAAAGTAGAGACCATTGCCGTTCAGGGTCAGTCCATGAATCCAGGATGGAATGACGGCCGCCAGAGCCTGGTGGTCAATGGGCAGCCAACCTACATCGCTGACCGCGATCTGTTCTGCCTGATTATAGAGTTGGAGGCGAGTATTCTGGTCAGTGACCTGCTCCGCTTTTTTGACCGTCTGATCAAACTGGGCATTGCTCCATTGGCCATTGTTATTCGAGGCATTGCTGGTCAGATTTAAGGTCAGCCAATCATAGGGATCCGGGAAGTCGGCTCCCCATTGGGTGAAGCCAAATTGCACTTCGTGCTTAGAGGTGCGATCATTATAGGCGCTCAATTCCACTGGTTCCAGCTTCACCTGAATACCCAATGCATTCTGCCACATGCTTTGCAGCACCGATGCCTCGTTGGCTGATACCTGAGAACTGGGATAGGAAAAAGTTATTCTGGGTATCTTGTTGAGGTCTGGATAAGCTGATTTGAGCAGCGCTTTAGCTTTATTGGCATCATAAGCCAGGCCTGCATAGCCAGGTTGATAGCCAGGCATACCTGGAGGGATGATGGTGGGCGCAACCGTCACGGTGTCTTTGAAAACGTCTTTTACCAGTGTCTCTTTGTCGGTGGCGTAGGCAAAAGCCTGGCGGACAGCTACTTTATTGAATGGCTCTTTGGTATTGTCAAAAAAGAGTAGATCACTTTGCAAGAGGGGTTTACGCACAAACCCTGGTTTATCTTTGACCAGCACTTGCTGCTCGCTAGAGATATTCCAGACAAAGTCATATTGTCCGGCCAGATAGGTTTGCAGGGCCGTCGCTGGATTAACGACAAACAGCATATTGACCTGAGTCAGTCTGGTCTTTTTTCCATAGTAATGTGGATTGGGGACCAGCACCAGTTTTTTGCTATGCTGCCAATCTTTCACCATGAAGGGACCTGTACCTACACCATTGCTTGCCACATTTTGCGTCCATAGTTTGCCATATTTTTCAATGACTTTCTGGTTCAGCGGGAAGAAGAGTGAATTACTGAGCTCGCTCAGGAAGTATGGTGTAGGTTTTGTCAGGGTTACCTGCAGAGTATGGTCATCAATGGCTTTAACGCCAGTCAGCGTCTGTGCCTTATTGTTAGCCATTGCATCGGCGCCTACAATGGGGGCCATAAAGAAAGATGCAATTGGAGAAGCGGTAGCCTGTTGTAGCGCCCGTGTCCATGTGTAAACATAGGATTGAGCTGTAACCTGTGTTCCGTCCGAAAATGTAACATTGGGATTGAGCTTGAAGGTATAGACCTTCTGGTCGCTGGAGATCTGCCAGGTAGCTTGATCTGGAACTGTTTTTAGATTCTGGTCGTTTTTGACCAGCCCGCTATATATCATATTGACAGCCTGGGCCGAATTGCCGTCTGGTCCCTGAGCTGGATCAAACACTGCCAGATCGTTAATGCCGACATTGGGGAAATTCAATACCTGTTGCTGAGCCAGATTAGTGCTTTGTGGGGCTGACGTTGTGCCAGTATTGCTTCCACCACAGGCCGCTAACACGGTCAGGAATAGGCTAAAAAAGGTGAATGCCAGGGTTGCTCGTCGCGCATACCCCGAATAAGGATGCGTAGGGCGATTGACCATGCTGTGAACTCTCTTTCTGGATGAGACCTGCATATTCTCTGCAATAATTGAAATAAATTCCTCGCCTAAATGTAACAATGGATACTCAGCAAAATATTCCTTGTCTGTTCCCCTGGCAGGGCTTTTTCATTTCCCTCTTTGGTGCCTGCGGCGCCGGGTTGGGAGTGTGGGGTGTGTATGGTGGGCGGACGCAGCCGCCCACCATACACACCCCACACAGGAATGAAGGTCCATCGTATCGCTTGCTCGTGATCTCCCTGCACTCTCTGGACGAACATGAAAAAGCCCAGATGGCCTGGAGGAGAGCTTCTGTAGATTGCCCTTGCTCTGATATAATGGCTTTGAAAATATAGCATAATCATTATCCCGTTCAATGAAGAGCATCATATATAGCTGACAGGAGATAAGTATGGTACACACATCCTCAACCGCATCCCCCGTCTATCAGAATTTTATTGCCGGCCAATGGCGTAATTCACATAGTGGTGAAACCTTTGCCAGCACCAATCCCGCTCATACACAGGAGGTGATCGGACACTATCAGCTGTCTGATACAACTGATCTGGAAGAAGCGGTTACGGCGGCTGTAAAGGCACAGCGTGGCTGGGCCGCGCTGCCTGCGCCTGCGCGTGGTGAAATCCTCTTACGTACCGCCCTGTTATTAGAGAAAAGCCATGAAGAGCTGGCCACTTTGATGACACGTGAGATGGGCAAAATTTTAAGAGAGACGCGGGGCGATGTCCAGACGGCCATTGATGTGGCTAAATTTGTCGCGGGCGAGGGGCGCCGCGCCGAAGGCGAGACCGTTCCTTCCGGCCTTCCCGATAAGTTCTGCCTGACCATTCGCCAGCCAATCGGAATTGTGGGCATTATTACACCCTGGAATTTTCCGCTGGCTATCCCGGCCTGGAAAACCTTCCCGGCCCTTCTGGCTGGTAACGCCGTGATCCTCAAGCCTGCCAGCGATACTCCTTTGCTTACTTTAAAACTGGCCGAAATTTTGCAAGAGGCGGGATTGCCAGATGGCGTCTTTAACGTTATCACTGGTCCGGGAGGTACCCTGGGGGATGCTCTGGCCAGCCATAAGAAGATCAATATGATTTCACTCACCGGATCAAATGAGGTCGGACGGCGGGTGGCGGAACTGTGTGGCCGCGATTTACGGCGCTGCGCCCTGGAACTGGGTGGCAAAAACGCCGTTATTATTATGGATGATGCCGATCTGGATCTTGCCGCCAACAATATTACCCTGGGCGCTTTTGGGACCACTGGACAGCGTTGTACCGCGACCAGTCGTGTCATTATCCATCGCGCAGCTTATAACGCGTTTGTGGATCGTCTGGTGGCTGCTGCTGAGCAACTGCGTATTGGCGATGGCCTGGAAGCTCAGACTGAGGTTGGTCCGCTGGTTAATCGTGGCCGCGTCAAAGCTGTGGATGCCTATGCACAGATTGGTAAACAGGAAGGAGCACGCCTGCTCACAGGTGGCGCACCACTCATTGAGGAGGCCTACCAGGAAGGTGCCTATTACCAACCGACTATCTTTGGCGATGTCTCACCCGATATGCGTATCGCGCAGGAAGAAGTCTTTGGCCCATTCCTCTCCCTCATTCCAGTTAATTCATATGAAGAGGCCATTACAGTAGCCAACTCGACTGAATATGGACTCTCGACTGGCATCTTTACTGAAGATGCTCGCCTGGCCTTCAGAGCCATGCGCGATATCGAATCGGGCCTTGTCTACATCAACGCAGGCACCACTGGTTCAGAGATTCATCTGCCATTTGGTGGCATGAAAAATAGTGGCAATGGGCACCGTGAACTGGGTCCCGACTCTGTAAATGAGTTCTGCGAGCTGAAGAGCGTCTTTATTTCTTATCCACCTCGCAAGCACTAAAATTCACCTTGAGATCTGAGGTTGCGCGCCTTCGGCGCTCAAGGAATCTTCTTATGTGGTGCTAGAAAGTGCGCCCAGCGCACTTTTTAGCACCACATAAGGAAAAAAGTGCGGGCGCGCCAGCTCACGCCCGCACAAGAGCGGCAAGCTTCCCATGAGGATGGGAGTAAGGCACATTATAAGAAAAAGGGGATAGCCACCTGATGGCTATCCCCTTTTTCTTATATTATGATTTATATTCCATATTTCTTGTATAATTTAACTTAAAAATATACCCAAAAGTATAAATATAACAAATAACCCCCTTTGCTCGTATATAATAGAGGAACCTGTTGATGTGAAGGTTCAGGGAGGGGTATATGCAAGAGCAGCACGTTACAAAGTTGGAAGATGTGATTATGTGGTTGAAAGAGTATGCGATTGCTTTTGGGAGCACGTTGCCGGGTGGTGATAATCGCGACCTTCAACCATTCGCGGATATTGTAGGTAGTGCTCGTATTGTGGCTTGTGGTGAAGCAACTCATGGTACACATGAGTTTTTTACGTTAAAACATCGACTTCTGGAATTTCTGGTCAAGGAGAAGGGATTTACCCTGTTCGCTATCGAGGAAGGCTGGGTAGAGGCCCAACGCATCAATGAGTTCGTTTGTCATGGGCATGGTGATCCACTTAGCCTGCTGGATGGTTTGCGCTTCTGGACCTGGAAGACGCAGGAGATGTTAGATATTATCTATTGGATGCGATTATACAATGAGCGGCGTGGATCGGCTCCGGCTATACAGTTCTGTGGCATCGATATGCAATCATATGATCTGGCCATGCAGAATGTACTGGCATTTGTACTGCAGGTTGATCCCGCGGCTGCTGAAGAGTTGACGGAGCTTTACGGAACTTTCCTGGAGTTTGCGGATCATCCCAGCCTCTATTGTAATGAGCCAGTACAGGTGAAGCAAACCTGTCAGTTACAGATTCAGCGTGCCTATTCTCTACTCAGCCAGCGCCGCCCCATCTATGAAAGACTCTCTTCCTCCAGTGAGTTCGAATATGCGCTACATAGTGCCCGCATTGTCATTCAGGCTGAAGAGATGTTTTCCTCTTTTAACTATGAGTTACGGGATTGTTTTATGGCTGAGAACGCCATCTGGCACGTTGACCAGGCTACTCCTGGCGCGAAGATGTTTATCTGGACCCATAATGGGCATGCAGCGGCTCCCCTCGGGAATGAGCAGCGTAGATTTATGGGAACCTATCTGAGTGAGCATTATGAGGAAGCCTTCCTATCGATTGGGATGCTCTTTTACCAGGGGAGCTGCAATGCACTGCATCGCCAGCATCCAAAGGAGCCGCAACCCCAACAGGTGGCATTGCCGCCACAAGATAGTTATGAATATGCCTTTCACGCGACTGGTCTGCCGCGTATGATGATTGATCTGCAGGGGTTTTCCGATGACGAAGCAAGAAGTGCCTGGCTCTTACAGCCCCATCAATATCGTGTGATCGGTGCCATGTACTCACCGGAGCACGATCCTCTTTACTGGTCTATGATCGAGCTGGCCTACGAATTTGATCTTGTCTTCTACATCAATGACTCGACCCCATCGCGACTCATCCATAGCAGCCATTTGCGGGCAGAGGAGCCACGCCAGGCCGCTGCGCTAACCTCGGCTCAGCCTAGAAATGCCAATTTCGCCTCTGGCCTGGCATACTGGTTATATACTACTCCGCCAGGACATGAATGTGGGGTGGAAACTACCATGGCTCATAGCGGCGAGGCCTGCGCTTATCTAAAATCCTCTGAAGAGGATTCGCTTGTTTTTAGCACTGTGCACCAGATGATCGGGTCAAGCGCCTATAGTAATCAGAGACTTCGTTTCTCTGCATACGTTAAGGCTAAACAAGTACAGAAAGCAGCGGGCTTGTGGATGCGTATTGAAGGTCCTCGGGGTCCACTGCGGTTTGATGGCATGTATAATCGATCTATCACAGGTACCAGTGATTGGACGCGCTATGAGATCGTATTAGATGTGCCAGAGGATTGCACACAGATTGTCTTTGGTCTTCATCTTTCGGGTCGTGGCCAGGTCTGGCTCGACGATGTAGAGTTAGCAAGTGTTTCTTCTGAGGTGCCTACCACGGATATCTCCTGATAGCCAGGTGCCGCTAGGCATCGCCACGCTGGAGGGCAAATTGATCAAACATGGCCTCCCAGACTTCTTGATTCTCGATTCGCTCACGTGGATTAGCAACGCGCCCATTAATCATTTCAAAGATGCAACTGAGTAAGCGTTGGAGAACCATTGAGGCCTCGTCATAGAAACCAGCCGCTTTTTTAATGTCGCCGTTGAGGATTTCATAGCAGAGTGCTGTGAAGTTCTCAACGTCGATATGATTCTGGTCGACGCGGAACTCATAACTTCCCATGTGCCAGAGATTCTCATTAACCATCAAGGTATGCAGGGTCCTGGCATCCAGATCGACCCCATTGACGCGGCAGGTTTCAGCCAGCGCATCCATGGTCCAGTTGATAAAGGTCACCAGTGTCGAAAGTTGCTCGGTTGGTGTGTGTTTGGTTTCCCACTCCTGCTCCATACGGCTAATCAAATTGAGTAGCTCGAAGTTCTCCAGGCGCAGTTTCTCGGCGGGATCGGGTAGGCGAACTTTATGCCCATTGAGGTGTTGAGCCTCTTGATAGACAGGGAGGAGGAAGCGCTGCTGAGCCAGTTGACCCAGTTCGCGGGCCACATCCAGCTCAGGCCGACGTAGGGCACTGGCGATGCGCCGCACACGCCGATATAGATTGACATGGGTGAATAGTTCCAGGCTGCGAATATCAAAGCGCATCGCATAGGGAATGGCCGGTGCCAGTTGTAACATGGTACGCATACCCTGTGGGAGTACATTTGTCAATTCCTGCCATTCATCACTGTAACGCACCATTTCCATTGTGGCGCGCACTACCTCGATATCCAGGGATGCCTCACCGTAGGGGAGCAATTTCTGTACATTAGGGCTGGCAATAAACTCGTAATAGCCATCGCCCCACATGGAAAGCTCACGAGCAGTCCAGAGCGTTTTAATGCGCAGGGCTTCACGCAACTGTTGCTCGGTGATTACATTCATCATGACGAGGCGTTCACCAATGCGCTTGCCCAGTGGATCTTGCAGCTGTTGGGCATAGGCCTCTTCGATATGGTGATAGGTCGTCATACCCAGTTGTTGCAATACATCGCCCAGAGCCAGAGCACCTGGATCTAACTCTGTCGCATTCGCCAATTTTCCTTCATTAAAATAAAGGATACCCATGCGCCCCGTACTCTGTTTGAGATGAATCGCACCCGTCATGCCTCCAAGCTCTACAATTTGTAGGATTTCGACGAGGCCAAAATCTTTCAGATTACCAGACAAGACGGTGCCTGTATTCATTCTCTCCCCCATGTGCTAGCAGTGCGCCTGGTTATATGGATCGTTATGCAAATATATTTAAGGCGTATTTAGAAAAAATCTGCAATTTCCGCATTAAACCTTCTCAGTACATAAGCCTATGCTCTGCATTATATCAGAGCTTTACCTCATTCAACAAGTTGCTGATCTCTGTTTCGTTGTTTCTGTATCGCGGTAACTGGATCGTGAAGCAGGACCCTTGCCCGGGCTGGCTTTCAACCTGGATTGATCCACCATGGGTGCGCACAATCCAATCCACGATGGCAAGTCCCAGGCCATTACTATTGTTACTGGTTCTTTCGCGTGCCGGGTCAACACGATAGAAGCGCTCGAAGATCCGGGCGCTATGTTCTGGCGTCATACCGATGCCCGTATCGCGCACTGTCAGGCTGGCGGTTGAGGCTGTTTGATCCACTGCTATCCAGATATGGCCTCCCGGATTGGTATAGCGGATGGCGTTGTCGAGCAGGTTCATAACGACTTGAATCAGGCGGGCCTCGTCACCAATCAAGGTGACCGGTTGGGGAGCCTGCACCTCGACCTGAATATTGCGTTCCTGGGCCAGGACCTCGGTGGTGGCGGCCACTGTTTCTACCAATACATCCAGCTGGACGACCTCATGCTCAAAACGGGCCTGCCCCTCGTCACCTTTAGCCAGGGTTAGGAGGTCGTTGAGGAGCAGGCTCAGGCGCTCCGTCTCACTATGTATTTCCTGTAGTACAGTGACTGCTTCATCTAGTTGAGGGGTGTCCAGCAGGGCGATACCTGCTTTATTACGGATCACTGCTACCGGTGTACGTAATTCATGAGAAGCATCGGCGACGAAGCGGCGCTGGCGGGAAAATGACTCTTCTAGCGATTCCAACATCTCATTGAGTGTAATGGCCAGGTATTGCATTTCGTCACGCACCGGAGGTACCTGGATGCGCTGATGAAGGTCGCCCGCCTGGATTTTCCTGGCCGTCGCGGCTAGCCGCTGCATCGGCGCAAATGAGCGCGCCGCCAACCAGTAGCTACCGGCTGCAGCAATCAGTAAAACCAGGAAGCCAACCGCCAGCAATGCAGCTACCAGACGATGAAGTAAGCTGTGTAAGTGTTCTAGTGATTGCCCGACTTGAATTACAGCCAGCGGTTTTCCCTGACTGGTTAATGTTCGACTGTAGAGGCGTACCTCTGTATCTTTCTCCGCTATCACGGTTCCTTGCCATGGCTCTCCATGCAAAGGTTGTGTGATACTGATGCCCGGCACGTGCAAAGTGTGAAAGGCTGAGGTCTCGCCCAATATTTTCCCCTGGGCATCTGCCAGGCGCACCAGGGCACCCGCATTGACATCGACAGCCTGCGGTGCAGACTGCTGTAGCGGCGTCCCAAATCCAGGTAGATCACCAACAACATCGTGGAAGCGTAGCGTTCCATTCTGGATAACGAGATCGCTGGCAATCTGCTGCGCGCGAATCTGCAGGTCAGTATCTACACTGGCCTCCAAAGAGCTCTCCAGATATTTATAAAATAGTGCTCCCGTGAGTAGCAAGAGGATGGCAAAGGCGATTGTATACCAGGCTGCTACTTGCAGACGTAAACTGAAAGGAAAAGAGCGACGTAGCAAGGCGATCATTGGATAGGCTCCTTTAGTTGATAACCGGAGCCCCGCACAGTCTGAATGAGATTGGGTTCGCCAGCCGCGCAAAGCTTATTGCGCAGATAGCGGACATAGACCTCAATCACATTTGAAAACTGTTCGGCATCATAGTCCCAGACGTGCTCGGCTATTGTGGTGCGACTCAAAATTTCACGGGGATGGCTCATAAAAAAATGCAGCAAGGTGTATTCTTTGCTTGAAAGCGCGATCAGCCGCTCGCCCCTCCGTGCTTCGTGGGTACGGGTATCCAGGGTAATATCCTGGAAGCTCAGAACCGGCGTTCTGGTGGAGCTGTTACGGCGCAGGAGAGCGCGTACCCGAGCTTCGAGTTCACGAAAATCAAAGGGCTTGCTCAGATAGTCATCCGCACCCAGGTCAAGTCCCTGGATACGATCGTCAACTGTGCCAAGCGCGGTGAGAAATAGGATCGGCACCTGCTGGTGCATCTCACGTAAACGCCGGCAGACCTCGCGACCATCCAGACCGGGAAGTAGGATATCGAGAATAATCAGATCATAGGGAACGTCGCTTTCGCGAGCCAGCGCATCCTCGCCATTGGTGACCAGATCTACCAGATAATGGCAACGCTCCAGCCCTTTCTTGAGATCAGGACCCAGTGCAGGATGATCTTCCACGACTAATAGACGCACAATAGCTCCTTTCAACAGATCAACACATGCTCATCTTTTCCCTATCATAGCAAGGGTCGATGAGATAAATATGAGCAACCCCCCATTTGTCCTGTCGATTTTTACTCTCATATTCATCTCATATGAAGTTACTAGAGTAGAGGAGTAAATATAAAAAGTAATGTTTGCTTAACGCAGGGTACATTATTTCTACTCATCTTACAAAGGTCAAATGTGTTCGCATAACGAAGAAAGGAACATACGTATAATGAACAATAAACGGACCCTCTTTTGGGGGGCGATTGTCGCCGCTATCATTTGTATTGGCGTGAGCATCTACTATATCGTTCCTGGCTATAACCATATACTTGTGACACACGATGCTACCCACTCCCATCCTACCCATGCCTTCGCCTTTTTTGCCCTGGCTGTAATCTGTGTCATTGTGGCCCTGGTGACGCGACCCAGGTCTGCTAGTGCGATACAAGCGGCTACTCAAGAGGAGAAGCGTGCATGAACCTATCGTTCTGGCAAACCCTCTTTTTAGCTTTGTTGCAAGGGGTCACAGAACTGTTTCCCATCAGTAGCCTGGGACATACAGTGATTATCCCGGGATTGCTCCACTGGGGTGACCTGGTACGTGATAAGCACTTCTTGCCGCTGATCGTGGCCCTTCATCTGGGGACCAGTATCGCGCTGGTGATCTACTTCTGGCGCGATTGGCTGGGCGTTGTGCTGACATTGGTGGATAGCATCAAAAAGGGCGAAGTGCAGACCGGGACAGATTCATGGGTTAGCTGGCTGATCATTATTGGCTGTATTCCTGCGGGTCTGCTGGGCGTCTTTCTGGAAAATCCACTGAAGGAGCTGTTTGCCTCACCAATTATCGCGGCCACGTTTTTGTTTGTTAACGGCCTGATCTTGTTCGGGGGTGAAATCCTGCGCCGCCGAGCCGAGACCAGAAAAAGCTCCCTTCCATTGCAGCAGCAAGGAGCCAGTCGACCACTCTCTTCATTGACCTGGAAAGAGGCTGTGCTGGTTGGCCTGGCCCAATCGCTGGCGCTGATTCCTGGCATCTCGCGCTCAGGATCTACCATCGTCGCCGGTTTAGGTGTACGCCTCAAT
The DNA here is from genome assembly GCF_003967555.1 of Dictyobacter kobayashii. Lineage (GTDB taxonomy): Bacteria > Chloroflexota > Ktedonobacteria > Ktedonobacterales > Ktedonobacteraceae > Dictyobacter > Dictyobacter kobayashii. The sequence goes on along the minus strand of NZ_BIFS01000001.1, from coordinate 2,173,435 downwards.
CACGAAGATGCAGCGCGCTATTCTTTCCTGCTTGGCACGCCTTTGATCGGGGCCGCCGCGCTCCTGGAAGTGCCGCAGCTCTTTGGGCAATCGGCCTCAGTACTGGGACTGGTGCTGTTAGGCATGGTCGTGGCAGGTATTGCTGCTTTCCTGAGCACAAAATTTTTGCTGAAATACTTTGAAAACGGCCGCCTCTATCCCTTTGCTGTCTACTGCTGTGTGGCTGGCCTGTTCGCCTTACTCTTCTTCATCTTTGTGCACTAGCCTGCTTAATGATCAGTGACCCCTGCTTACGTAATGTGGAGCAGAGCGATCACTGACCATTTTTTTCAACAGTTGTCTCAATCTCTCCTCTTCTGGCATCCCGGGCTGCTATAATCAAGTATGAATATGAACAATAAAGTCGCTTTAATTACTGGTGCTGGACGTGGAGTTGGGCGTGCGACCGCCCGTTTGCTGGCACAGGCTGGTGCCCGGGTTATCCTGTTCAGCCGCACCCGCGCGCAGCTAGACGAAGCCGTGGCCGAGATTACCCATAATGGTGGTCAGGCCGTGGCCTTTGTCGGTGATGTTTCCCATGAGGAGGATGTGCAGGTCCTTTTCCAGCATATCAAAGACACCTATGGTCGTCTGGATATCTTGATCAACTGCGCCGCTATTGTGGCCGTGAAGCCATTTGCCGAAATGGAGACCGCTACCTGGGACCAGGTGATCAACATCAATCTACGCGGCACATTCTTGTGTTGCCGCGAGGCTTTCCGCCTGATGATGGAGCAGCAGCAAGGTGTCATCATTAATATCTCCTCCCTCTCAGGCGTCAAAGGCGTTGAGAAGTTTCCTGGCATGAGCGCCTACAATGTCTCCAAGTCGGGTATCGCAGGGTTGACCGAGATCCTGGCCGTCGAGGGCAAGCCGCACAACATTCGCGTTTGCGCCGTCAGTCCGGGAGCGGTCGATACCGAAATGCTACGCCAGGCTGCCCCCCACCTGAAGGCAGGTATGAGCGCCGATGAACTGGCCGAGATCCTGGTCTACCTGGCCTCGGATAGCGGGCGCATGTTCAGCGGCAGCAACATCGAGCTCTTCACCAACGCATAAGATCCACCAAACCACATACACTCCCGGTGCTTGCTACACGAGGATAGCTGGCACCGGTCTATTTTATTGGGCCGGTTAAACGTAATAAAGTAAAGATAACCCCTGCTGAGTATCCTGAACATGCCTGCTAAACGTCAATAGTAGAGAGTATTAAAAAAACATTCTGGCTCTCTGGCAGAGGTGGAAGAGGCACGATACGCCAAAGTAGAGAGATATTGGGAATAAATAGACGCTTTGCAATCTTGTAGATTGTAGCAACAAATTTTGCCGAAGGACACCTGACAGGGAGTGCCGGGGGACGACAGTCTCAAGGCCGGGTTTTTGGGTATCCCGACTGCCCTTTTGAAGCTTGCCGGCCACGTCAGATCAGAGGGAGTGCCGGGGGACGTCAGTCCCAAGGCCGGGGTTTGGGATATTCCCAATGCCCTTTTGAAGCTTGCCGGCCACGCCAGATCAGAGGGGGTGCCGGGGGACGTCAGTCCCATGGCCGGGGTTTGGGGTGCCCCCAACAAAATCCTCTTCCCCTCTCGCCGCCGCAGGCGGCGCGAGAAAAGTACCGGAATGAATACAAAGGCCTTAAGATAGAGAGAAAGAAGGAACCATATGGTCTATCTGACCCGGCGCGTCACTTTTAGCGCGGCACATCGCCTATGGAGCAATCATCTCACTGAAGAAGAAAACTATCAAATTTACGATAAATGCGCGAACCCAAATGGACATGGACATAACTATATTCTAGAAGTTACAGTGCATGGGCAGCCAGATCCAAAGACCGGCATGGTCATGAACCTGACCGATATGAAAAAGATTACCAATGAGCAGGTAGTGGATTGGGTGGATCATAAGCATCTCAATTATGATGTGCCCTGGTTAGAAGGCGTGATCCCAACCGCCGAGATGCTGGCCATTAAATTCTGGGAGCGCCTGGAACGTGGCTTTCCAACTGGCTTACTCTATGAGGTCACGCTCCACGAGACAGAGAATAATAGCGCTAGCTATCGTGGTGAGCATACTGATGCGCTGGAAGCAGGGATAGCATGAGAATAGCTCTGGTGGCACCACTGGTGACGCCCATTGTGCAGCCGTTCACCGGTGGTTCGCAGGCCGTCGTTGCCGACCTGGCCCTGGGGATGGTAGAGCGCGGACACCAGGTGACCCTGTTCGCTCGTGAAGGCTCACATGTGCCGGGTATTCATATTGAACCCATAGCAGTGCCCGAACATGTGTCGCCATCCAGTTTTGCTGAACCGGGTAAAGAGCAAGCGCTCGATCCAGGTTTTATGGCTCAGGCCAATATTTTTCTGGAGCTTTTCCTGCAATTGCGGCAGCGAGCACATGAATTTGATGTTATTCATGCCCATCCTTTGACTGGCCCAGTTTTGCCTGTAGCACCCTGGTAACGACCATTCCGGTTTTGCACACTGTCCACCTGCCCGCCATCTCGCCCGAGGTCAATAACGTTCTAAGCGTTCTGGAGCGCCAGCAACATCCAGTGGGCCTGATTACCGTTTCTGAGGCCTGTGCCCAGGATTATGCCGCCTATTGTTCCTTTGATCATGTTATTTATAATGGGCTGGATATCGAAGCGATTCCTTTTTCTCCTATAGTGTCCTCGGACGCGCCCCTCTTATTCGCCGGGCGCATCACACCTGAGAAAGGTGTGGAGCAGGCGATTGATATCGCGGAACAGGCTGGGCGGCGTTTGATCTTAGCCGGCGGGATCTACGATCGCAGTTACCACGAAGAGCGTATCCTGCCTCGCATTGCGCGCAATCAGGATCAGCTTACCTACCTGGGTCAATTGGATCATGCCACTCTCTGGAAACTAATGGGCGAAGTGCAGGGCCTGCTATTCCCAATTGCCTGGGACGAGCCCTTTGGACTGACCCCTGTGGAAGCTATGGCGACCGGCACCCCGGTAATCGCTTTCCGGCGTGGTGCCACTCCCGAAGTAATCGAGGATGGGAAGACGGGCTTTTTAGTTCCGCCTGGTGATTGTGTTCAGGCGGCTCTGACGGTGCAGCAGCTCTCTTCTCTCTCCCGTGAGTATTGCCGTGCCTATGCCGAGGCTAATTTTTCGCTGCAGCGTATGCTGGATGCGCATGAAAAGGTTTATTTGCGTTCTGTGCGTTGATGGGTGCGTGCGCATGCGCGCCCGAATCCAAATTTAATATGAAGTGCAAAAAATGTGCATTCGCACATTTTTTGCACTTCATATTAAATTTAAGGGAAAGCACTACTTTTTTATAGTGTTGTGGAAAAAGCACTACTATAAATTTATGGAAAGGTGCCCTTTTAGATTGTTATGGAAAGGTGCCCCTTTTAGATTGTTATGGAAAGGTGCCCCTTTTAGATTGTTATGGAAAGGCGCCCCTTTTAGATTATTGTGGAAAAGGCGCCCCTTTTAGATTGTTATGGAAAGGCGCCCCTTTTAGATTATTGTGGAAAAGGCGCCCCTTTTAGATTGTTGTGGAAAGGCGCCCCTTTTAGATTATTGTGGAAAAGCGCCCCTTTTAGATTATTGTGGAAAAGGCGCCACAGCGCCTTTTCCACAACAATCTAAAACCAGTTCGGGCGCGCATGCGCACGCACGCAGGGAAATGCTTCTTAGAAGACTGGCAGGTAACGCTCAATCTCCCAATTGTGAACCTGTTGGCGATACTCCGTCCACTCAATACTTTTAGCATCGATAAAACCTTCATAGATTGTATCGCCCAGCACATCACGGATCAACGCGTCTTCACGCATGCTATCCAGCGCCTCGCCCAGGGTGGCTGGCAGCAGACGAGCCCGGGGACGTAAGCGCTCACTCTCGTCTTGCAGGAAAATATTTTCATCCATCGCTGGCGGCAAAGTCATTTTGCGTTGAATACCATCCAGGCCGGCACGTAGCATGACGGCCAGAGCCAGGTGAGGATTACAACTGGGATCGCTGCAGCGCAGCTCGATGCGCATTGAAGCTTGCGGATCTGTCCCGGGGCGTGGTACACGAATTAGCGCCTGGCGATTCACACGGCCCCAGTTTACAAACACTGGTGCCTCATAGCCTCGTACCAGACGCTTATATGAATTTACTAATGGAGCCAGGATTGCGCACATTGAGCGTGCATGTGCCAGCTGGCCGGCGATAAAGCCACGGCCAAGCTCGGAAAGCCCATATTCACCGCGCTCATCGACAAAAACATTCTTGCCTGTCTCTATACTCATCAATTGCTGATGGATGTGTAAGCCAGAGCCATTGGTGCGATAGAAAGGCTTGGGCAAAAACGTTGCGTAGAGATTATGCTGCGAGGCAATCGCTTTGATCACATATTTAGCGGTCATCAAGCTATCGGCCATGCGCAGGGCATCACCACTTTCAAAATCAATCTCATGTTGACCAGGGGCCACTTCATGATGGCTACCCTCGATTTTTATGCCCATACTTTGCAGCGCATGCACCATCTCACTACGAATGGTGACAGTAAATTTGGTGGAGAGGTCAAAGTAGCTACCCGGATCATCATGCAGCGGTACCGGCTTCTTATCTTCAAATTGGAGCAAGAAAAATTCTAACTCAGGGGCGACCTGGTATTTGAAGCCCATGGCCCGGGCCTCCTCAATTGCTCCCAGCAGCGCGGCACGAGGATCGCCTTCGAAGCGTTCCCCATCGGGCTCACGCACATCACAAATGACCCGTGCCACCACCTCATCGTCGCTCTGCATGTCTTGTTGGCGCGTACTAATGATTGGAGCAGGGCGCACCGTACCAGGCAGCGTGGTAAAGGTGGTCAGGTCAGGATACAGATACATATCGCTCTCAGCCACACGCGCTATATTCTCAAGTGCGGAACCGTCAAACCACTTGCCGTGTCGCACACAATCAGGGAACTGCTCTACTGGAATAGTTACACATTTGGCAACACCCACCACATCGGTGAATTCCAGGTTCACAAAACGAATCCGCTCGTTTTTAATGGTGGCCATTACCTGCTCGAAGCTGGTATGGTCACTGCGTTTGTCTGCCATGCTCTTTGCTCCTTTGCGCCTTTGCTGTTCTATATTTTATTGTCTACTTCGACAGATTGTTGGTCACCTTATGTTTTTTTCTTTATCACAAAAAGAGAAGAGTAGCCCTCAACAGAAAGCTTGTACTACTGTAACTATCTATCCTATTGTATAGCATCAACGCTGTGAAAAGAGGCATTTTAGTAAAAATTTGTAAAAAATTTTCAGCTTGGCTCGTATTCTCATGGATACATTTGCCAGGATAGGGGTTCGAGATATGTTTACTGTATGAGGAAGTATATCACTAAATTCAAGAGGTGAATATATTGCGTGATAATAGCAATGAAGAGGGGTGCTATGCTTCGCTTCACGGTTGTCCCCTCTCCAATTTTTGAGGGAGAAGGGATACCGTAGAATGAAAGAAAAAATTTATTCTTGACCCAGCCAATGCTGGTCGGCCCGCTGCTCCCAGATAGCTCGGATCTCCTGGTACTCTTCATCTGAAAGATTGCCCGCTGCAATCAGAGCCGCATTTTTAGCGTAGCGCTCAGGATGGGTGGTTCCCACGATCGCGGTATGTACACCAGGCACGCTCAAGGTAAAGCGTAGCGCAGTCGCGAAGGCGGTGGCGGGTCCGCTCTGCAGGAAGTCATACTTAAGGTGCTGAAGTCGTTCCCAGTATGGATATCCATAATCATTTTTAGCGATATCGGGATTATTCCAGGCGGCGTTGGCGATCGGTCGCTTGGCGATAACACCCATATTGCGCTCAATGGCCATCGGAAGTGTAAAATCGATGGTCTGCTGATCCGCGATATTCAATGAGGTCTGCAGAGTATCAAAGGCATCGGTACGAATGGCATAGCGCGCGTTTTCATTTGTGCCGCTATAGCCAATGTAGCGTGTTTTGCCCATGCGTTTGGCCTTTTGTAGCACATTAATGACATCTCCCTGGCGCAACACTTCCAGCGGGCAGGTATGTAGTTGCAGCAGATCTAGATGGTCAGTGCGTAGCCGCCTCAGGCTTCTATCAATACTGGCCTCTAGCAGACGCGGGTCCCAGTCAGGGTAATCTGGTAACTCTTCGCCAGCGGCATGCCCACATTTAGTGAACAGGTAATAATCATCTCGGCGTGTAGAGACTGCACGGCCGATCAACTCCTCACTATCACCATAGCATTCGGCAGTGTCGATGACATTTAAACCGGCATCCAGTGCACTGCTTAAGATCCGTTCAACATCTGCCGGAGTCGTATTCGATCCAATTTCGGCACCACCGAATCCAAGCACACTGACCTGCATATCGGTTTTACCAAATTGACGCCGTTCCATGTGAAACTCTCCTTTGCTTTCCAATTATGGGACAAGAATGCCGCAAGTGCCCCCGAGGAGTGAGTCTGTGGCACAATTGTTTCTATTATTTCTAAGGGAAAAGCAATCAGTAAATGATAAAAGTAAGAGCACTCCCTGTATGATGGGGTGCTCTTACTTTTTTTTCATGCTTATAGTGTGTTAACGAACTTGTGGGGTTAAGAGTTTCAAATGGTGGCTCTTGTATACGTGCGCTGGCGCGCCTGAACTGTTTTATGATGTGATGCGGGAAATATGCTTTGCATATTTCCCGCATCACATCATAAAACATATTGTAGCGCTATAATATGTTTTAAGGGATGGTGTGGCAATGTGCTCCGCACATTGCCACACCATCCCTTAAAACCAGTTCGGGCGCTTCAGCGCACGTATGCAAAGGTGCGATAAAACTCTTAAGACAGTGTGTCACCAATCAGTTCTTCTTGGGAGAGGGGGCCGATGGCCGCTATGGTCAAAGGATGGACCGGCGAGTAGCGATGCAGCATGCTCAGAACCTGCTCCTGAGTTACAGCATCAATAGCATCTTTGATCTCCTGAATGGTTTTCAGTTCACGCTCGTACCACCAGGAGCGTAGTATAGCGCTCATGCGGGCACCAGAACCTTCACCGCGCATGACATTTTCGCTTTTCAACTGTACTTTAGCGCGCTCCAGCTCATCCGCGGTAATGCCATCTTGTTCTAATTTGCGCAGTTCACTTATGATAACCTGTAAGCATTCACGTCCCTGCTCAGGCGTCGTACCTGCATAGACGCGTAAGGCCCCGATATGTTTATTGCCCGCCAGGCCAGCCGATACGCTATAGACCAGGCCACGCTTCTCACGAACCTCCACGAAGAGGCGAGAAGCCATCGAGCCGCCCAACACTTCCGCCGCCACCATCGCTGCATAGTAGTCTGGATCAGTATAGTTGGGGAAAGGGACCATCATGCCGATATGCTCTTGTTTGCCCTCGCGGAATTCTAGGGAGATGCTTTGCTGGGGAGCTGGCGTCTGTTCTGGTGATGGAGCAGCCTCACCCTGCCAGTTGCCAAACAACTCCTGCATCCGTTCCACTACGTGTTCCCAGTCAAATCTGCCCGCGATTGAGAAGAGTACATTATTGGGCTGATAACGAGCCTGCCAGAAATTTCTTAGATCCTGGCGTTTGATCTGGCGTACCTGTTCATCAGTACCCAATACTAGTCGGCTTAGTGCGGTGCCTTTATAGAAATTTGCGCGCACCAGTTCAAAGATACGGCTCATTGGCTCATCATCGCGGCGGCGAATTTCTTGCAAGACCAGATTGCGCATTTGATCTAATTCACTGCTGGGAAAGGTAGGATTGAGCAGAATATCATGGAAAAGATCCAGGGTCGCATCAAACTTTGTATTGACGATCTGTCCCCAGACCATGGCAGTTTCCAGACTGGTGCTGGCCCCTTTGCGTGCGCCTAATGATTCAAAGGCTTCGTTGAGTGCGCGAGCATCTTTGGTTTTTGTGCCCTGGAAGAGCATATACTCAAAGAGATGAGCAAGTCCTTGCTTATCTTCTGGCTCGTGGACAACGGCTGCATCTAATTGGAAACCAAAGCTTATAGAGCTCAGGCTGGGCATATATTGCCCGATAAGCTCGATGCCATTTGGCAATTTATGGTAGAAATAGTTGGGTGGTAACCCCTGTTGGTCACTCATCTATTGGGACATCCTTTCTTAGACAGGAGTGGAGCCGCACATGGAAACATGGTTAGTATACCACAAGGAAAAGACAGAATGCTTAAAATGCTCTGTTGCATGTAGTGCCCTGGGCAGGGCGAGGCGCTGCGGTTTCTATACGCACGTAGCTCATTTCGCCCTGCTGAGTATAGAAAGTATCTGTTGCTATGCCGGTAGTAGTGCAGCTTGTTTGCGTGTGCTGATAATACCTATGACTGATAAAAGCAGTAGAGCCAATCCCGTGACCAGGAAAGTAAGCCTGGTTCCCAGGTAGGGCAACAATACCAGCACTGGCAAAAATGTGCCCAGGATACTGCCTGCCGTCGAGATAGCATAGAGCATTCCTGTTACCCGGCCAGCACTGCCTAACTGCTGGATACGGATACGGATAGAATACGGTGAGACGCAACCTAGCAACATGGTTGGAAGGGCGAAGAGCAGGATAACAGTAATCAACGATCCATAGAGGACGCCCACATCATACGAGGCAAAGGTCAATTGGGTCCAACTCAAGATTGGCCCTGCGATGAGTGGAATTAATAAAATCAAGAGCGAGGCCGCGGCAGTAATATAGTATAGATAGACCGGCCGTGGATAGCGGTCGGATAACAGGCCTCCTACATAGTAGCCAACGGTGAGGTAGAGCAGGATAAGACCAATAATACTGGCCCATACAAATAACGAATCGCCAAAGTAAGGTGAAAGCAGCCGTGACGCCGCCATCTCTACTGAAAGCGAGGCCGCTCCAGCAATAAATACCAGCAGGAGAAGCAGCCAGCCCTGGAATGATGAGGAGCCCCTTGCTGCCTCATTGGTTTCCGCAGCGGCTTGCGTTTTCTGTGAGCCTGTAGTCGTGGCCATACGATGAAATCCTCTTTCGTGTCCAATGGATAGTTCGAATTGTCTGGTTTTATTGTCGCATATCTGATGCTACAAAGCGAGAGAGCACCTGTGGTTGGATCTCTAGCGCTTCCCTACATAGCTGTGTATATTTTTCCGAGCCCATTTTCTGTTCGATTGCCACCAGAAAGCGCTCTAAGAGCGACGCGGTGGGATCTTGCAGCGACTGCCGAATCTGTAAAGCTGCGAACAGCACCGCCAGCGCCTCCTGGTGCTGCCGCTGTTCATAGAGCAGCATGCCCAGATTAGTCAGGATCATGCCTGTATAATGCTGCTGACGTAACTGTGCCGCCAGTTTAAGGGCATCAATATAATAGTTATAAGCCTTGCTATAATCCCGCTCCTGTTGCGCCAGCAAGCCTAGATTATGGAAGACAACGCTTTGCAATTGTAAATCCGGTTGTTGTGCTATCAACGTGAGGGTCGTTTCGAAGTTCTGTTTGGCCTGTTGATGCTCACCCCGAATACGCAACAATTCCCCCTGGTTGGTCAGGGTAATTGCCTGTCCATGTTGATCACCGATGCGCCTTTGTAAAGCTACCGCTTGATCAAAATATACTTTGCTCTGCTGCTGTTCGCCAATGCGTCCATAAAGCATACCCACATGGCTGGCTACCACTCCTTCATCGTGTGGCTTCAGTGTACCAAATGGTGGCAACATCGCTGTGTATAAACCAATCAATGTATTCCAGGCTCCCAATTGTATCATAGTTTCATGCAGCCCCTCCCGGAATAACAGATCGCAGGCGTGTTGCCAGCGATGACCCAGACAAAGGTGACGTAGTGCTGTAATGATGGGGGCGATATCTTGTAGACTTGTACGTTGTTCGCGCGGAGGACATAGTACATGTATCATATATTCATAGTAGGCCGCTACCTGGACATGGCCAGCAATTAACGCACTTTGCTGCTGTTCTAATTTCTCCGTACTGGCCCCTTTGGCGTGCTTGTCTGGCCAGGGGGGAATATTGCCTGCCTGACCACGCTGGCTCATATCTTCCATGAAATGTTCCAGTGTATACTGGCGCAAGAGGGGATGCAGCGTATAGGCTAACATATTATCTGCATTCATCACAATCTGGATTACGCCAATCTGGGTTAACAGCTTGAGCTCATGTTCAAAAGCTGTCAGTACATCCTCTTGCCCCCGCTCCTGTTGAGACTCGATAGTGTCACCTGTGATAGTCATAAAGATGCCAGCCTGTGTGACCGGCTCATGAAAGAGACTGAGTGCATGGATCACGGCATTCTGGGTTGGATTCAGAAAATAATGGATGGCTATAATGAGATTCGCCGTCACGTCGCCCGACCACAGAGGTCGGTAATCAGGTGAATTCAAAAGATGGCTGAGGGACATCCCGCTCAAATGAATCAACGCACTGCACAGAACCAGCGCATATACATGTCCGGCACAGCGTTGCCAGACAAATGAGATCTCTTCAGGAGTGCCATGCACGCCACGTTGTTGTAGCAGGGCGACCCCTTCGGGCAGGCTGATACGCGTGACCAGGTAGGAGCGCACACGTGGGTTAGTGATTTTATTTTCATCATAGGGGGAATGGTAACTGGTCAACAAAATGCGGCTAGCACCTAGATCGGTTTGCAGCATATCCAGGAAGAGAGGGAGTACGCCACGTCCAGCTACGCCTTGATTGGTTTCAGGATGGAGGAGCAGTTCAAATTGATCTAAAACGACCAATGCATTTTCAGAAGTCCGCCGTAAGGCGCGCAGCAGTGCCGAGATTTGTTGCTCTGGTTTCAGCAAGAAAAGCCCATTATCGGGCATTCCCACCCCGGCCAGAATTGCCGAAATAATATCAGGTAGCGTTGTATAGGTGCCAATGGTTAGCCAGACCATATACTTTGGCGCCGCCATGCCAGTATTCTTGGCTAACTGTAAACGGCGAAAGAGTAAGGCGGCCAGGGTCGATTTACCTGTGCCGGGTGTTCCAATTAATATAACTGCACTGGTTTGTGCATCACCAAACATGCGTTGTACGGTATTGATCTCGTCAGCACGCTGCATCGTCGTCTGGGGATCAGTTAGTGGTGGTGTCGTCGCATTCATCCCAAAAGCTACCGGCACTGGTTTTTCATGGGTGGACTCGACAGGTATCGGTGTCTGTGAAAACACCGTATTATAATTAGTTGAAGGCAATGGGGCCAGAGATTGGCTACCGCTATAATTGCCTTGTTGATCCCCCCGTTGCATAAAACAACTCCTTCTCATAAACACATAAATGCAACTATAGCATAACTGAATTACGCTCAGAGATAACAAAATAGCCTGAAAGTACGTCCTCAACAAAATCAGGCTCCTAAAATCTCTCTCTGGAAACGGGTATTTGCTGAAGTTGTAGATCCAGTTTGATGAGCTGTTTGACTGCCATGATCTGCCTGACAGAGGCAGCATCGCAAATGATCTTTGATAAGGGAGGAGATGTAGGGGAGAGGGACACAGGTAACATGCTTGCAAGCAGATGATGATATGGGGTGTGGTTCCAATCTTGCTCAGTAATAAATAAACAACTGAGCGTAGTTCTGTTTCATCTTGCCATGCGAATAATTTTGAGCCGTTCCAGCATTTGGAGCATCTGGGAGACCTCTCCTGGTTCCAGTCCCAATGTTACAATAAGCTCCTCAACTGAACGCTGGCCATCGATAAGCAAAATAAGTTGGCGATATGGACGTGGCAATCCAGCTCTCTCAATTACTCCGATTGCCTTGACTACTGACATGGTCGCGCATGGTATAGCTGTCAATGAAAGCAAGGGACCTGAGTGCGCTTCACTGACCCTTTCCTGTGAAGGCAGGGTGCCGCTTCCAGGTGATAGCGGTGTCCTGAGAGGACCAGTTACAGGATTTTGAGTCTGTTGGAACGGTGGGGGAGTAGTGGCAATGAAAACAAAAAGGCATTGACCCCAGGCACTGAGCATATTGAATGCCTGTGGTCCCTGGTATGATCCCAGACGAGCAGAAACGATTTGTCCATAGATAAATGTGATAGAACCTACTTCAGTGTTGGTATTGTTCCCACGCCAAACCCGTAGCTCTCCTGACATACGTTCTGTCTGAGCCTTTCTAATTACATTGGCCAGATTATTTGTTACTATTCCTTGTTGCTGCGACACATACTTCTCCACATAATCGTAAATTTATTTTTATTTTTGTCCTTATTAATGTATTACTTTATTCTTTTGTGATAGTTTGTCTTTTGAAGGGTATCACCTATATGATCATTGTTGAATTGATATATAACGATAATATAGGTGAAAACCCTGGCTTTGCCCTAAGCGCTGATATTATATTTCACGCGTGAAATACATATTTCGCAGACAAATCACTATAGCGTTATGACTTTCAGGCTATAAACGAGTAAGGCGTGAACTTGATACTCTTCTAGCTTGTCTGCCTGTCAATGGCTGGCTATTGGTGTGTGTTTCATTCCAGCTTGTATCTCCTTCCAGATTCTGGCCAGCGATTGGTGGCAGAGGGATGCTACCCATAGATGGGTTTATTTGAGACGGATACATCCCGTGGGGTAGTGGTCCAGAGTTAGCGCCCGCGTAGAATGCCTGTGGGAATGTATTTTGCTCGGTCATACCAGTTGCCTGCGCGAAGATATCCTGATCTTCACTCAGTTTGAAGACTTCCGCTGAACCTAGTAGCTGCTCCGCCAGTTGTGCCACGCGTTCCATGCGGGTAGACTCCTCACGGATACTATGGCCACTGCGCAATGTGGACGTATAAACGTCCTGCATGATCTGGGCCACAGTGCTCGAGGCCGACAACTGTTGCATAGCTGCCTGGTTAATGGTATTGATTTCACTACTTTGCTGTTCAATCGCATTAACAATAGCTGCAAAGGCAGTGCCAGCATCTTGAGAGGATTGTATGCCAGTCCCTGCCTCTAACTCTGTTTCCTGGATAGAGTGGGTTACTGCTTCAATATCCTGGAAGACCTGTTGCACGATCTTCTCAATCATGTTCGCCTGGGTTTTGGCTGTCTCTGCTGAACGGCGGATATCGTCTGCGACGGCTCTAAATGCCCTGCCATTTTCGCCGGCCATAGCTGCTTGTATCGATGCGTCCAGTGCCAGGCGATTTGTTTGATAAGCAATACCAGAAATGATGCGCACGATATTGTTGATTTCCTGTGAGTGCTCTTCGAGTGCCTGGACTCTAGATGCGCTGAGATGGACCTGATTATTGATGCGTCCCATTCCCTCAACCGTGCGCTGCAGGGCGTTTCGTCCGGATTGTGTTGTGTGATACACATGATTTCCGACTTGCGAAAGTGATTGTGCGCGCTGAGCAACATCGCGACTGGCGTTGGCCATCTCTTCTATGTTACCTCTGGCGACTGCAATTTTCTGGATCTGATTATCCGTTTCATCCACAAGTTGTATGGTCTCATCGTAGGTCTGCAGGGTTGCGCGCTCTACTTCGTTGGCCAGCGTTTTGAAGGTGATGACCAGGGAACCCAGTTCTGAAATTACATGGTTAATGAATGATGCCAGGACACCCAGACTATCGGAGCTTGTTTCCGCCTGGACACGCAGGTCACCTTCACCAGCCGGGCTGACTTCTCGGATCAGTTTTTCAACCTGTTGTTGTAAGGTTCTGTGCCGCGCTTCTGACTCGCCGATGAGTTGCACAATGTGTTCAAGCATATTGTTCATGGACGTGGCAACCATATTGATTTCGTCGCGTCCAGGTACGTGCGCGCGTTCGCTCATATCCCCTGCGGCGATACGGCCGGTGAGCGACGCTAATCGTCTGAGTGGCCTTGAAATGGTTGCGTTCACGATAATCGCAGTGAGTGCGATCACCAGCAGAATGAGCGCGATCGCAATCGCGGTCGCGATTTGCAGTGGAACGATCTCAGAGTTGCTAATGTCTGTGACGGCCTGACCAACGGTCGTGGCGGTAGTAACCACCGTTTGCCAGCTTTTCTGAAGATCAAGAAATTTAAGGTTTGCCTGATAAAGTTGCGCGTAGGCTGGCTCGTATTGTGGCATAGGCTGGCGCAGTTGCGCCAGGACTTGATCCTGGAGGCTCTGGTAGGCCTTCCATTGCGTCTGCCTTACGTTACTGAGTGCAGTTTGTTGATCCGTAATGAGATATTTATTGGCGCTGTTATTTTGTAGGATATTGCGAATCGTGTTCATGTCAGCCGAAGACCCGATATTATAGGTCTTATCATAAGAAGCAATAGTCTGGTCGAAGTTGATCTCGCGAGCTGTAATATCGTTTTCGATCAATCCTCCAGATGCCGCCAGTGATGGATCACCCTTAAGAGCAACATTCTCGTTCGCAAAGATCTGTGCAAAACGTGCCTGCAGCAAGGCATTCATACGCTGCAGATTAATTTGTTCGGTTGTTGCGATCTGTTGTGCATTAAAACTGGTTTTAACAGCTTGCGCGTGTGTTTGTTCCGCGTTCAAATAGAAATAACCCAGTGAAACCATAGCCACACTTGAAATAATGACAAGTGTCGCAAAGAGAATAATGAGCCTGGGAAATATGCGTATATTACTGATCGATGTAAACATGTCCCTGTTTGTCCTCTCTCCTGTTAAGACTCATAAGTAAGTTATTCCCTTGTATGAGCCATAACAGTGATCGATGCTTTCGCCGTGTCTTCTGAGCTAGGAGAATAGAAAAGAAAAAAGAATGGCCTTGTCCTCCCTTTGGCACGACTAAAAATTCTTCTTTGGATATTCCGGGTTTTCCTGTGCATTATTAACGGGATACACCAGAACCAATTTCCCGTTCATCCATTGGAACATGTTGAGGATGCCAATCTGATTGGCACCATCGGCGGTAAATCTAATGGGTCCCTGTACACTATCAAATGTGCCCGAGTGCAGCAATTGTGTGAGTTTGGCATCATCCAGGCTGTTAGCCTGTGTGACTGCCTGTTCCAGAACCTGGGCGGCTCCAAATGCTTTGGCTGTAGTTGAACTGATATCTCGGACTCCACCGCCATATTTCGCGAGGTATGCCTGTGTGAAGGTATCGCTCTGGTAGGTAGTTGCGCCAGGATACCACCCGGTATCAGGTACAAATATACCTTCGGCTACGGCTGATCCACCCACGGCATTGAGATACTGGGTACCTTCACCTGGGCCAGATGTTTCTACAATAGCTTTGGGATTATAATGGAGCGCTTTAAATGCCTTTGTGAATGAGACACTATCGCCGAGCCCACTGGTTCCAAGTATCACGACATCTGCCTGTGTACGAGCTATCTGTTGCGCAATCGGAGTGATATTCGAATTGGCTGGATATGGAGCAGGTGCATAGACAGTTTGCATGTAACCGCCGAGTAACTGTTTCGCTTCGGCTACCTGAGGAACTGCGAAGGGACTATCCACCGAGACATACGCTACTGTTTGCGGCCGTATATCCTGTGGCAAGGATAAAATAAAGTATGCAAAGGTGCGTAGATATTCTTGCGACGGCGGGACCGTGACAAAATAACTGTGGTAATGTTTTTTGAAAACACCGGCTGCATTGCCTGTTGGGGCAAAGAGCACACGATGTTTGGCGTTGGTTAAAGCCGCGGCTGGCATCGTCAGCAGACTGGAATAAGGCCCGAGCAGCAGATCGACATGATCTTTGTTCATCAATGTCAGATAATCAGCTTTCACCTGTACCGGGTCACTTTTATCATCGAGTCCAACCAATTCAACCTGGCGGCCAAGCAGACCCCCACGTTGGTTGACCAGGTCGCGCCACAATTGGAAGCCTTGTTGGAGAGCTTTTCCATCGTTGGCAAAGGAACCAGTAAGAGACGCGGAATAACCGATTTTTATTGGTGGCTGTTGGTTGGCGGTCGCGCCTGAACTTGTACAGGCACTTAAGCTGCCAAGGAGGAGAACGAGAATGACAAAGCATTCTAGCGTTTTCCTGTACCCTCGAAAAGGATGTGTGGTCACTCTATTTCTCCTTGAAATGAATATGATTACATAGAAATATTTAGATGATAATAAGCTGTTTGTGCCCAGATAAATGATTTCAATGGAGACAAAGCAACATACCTGTGATTAAAGCAAAACAGAAGATTTAGGTGTGATTTATTTATTTATATAAATAGGATAGATTAATTAAGTTGAAAATATTTCTAATTATTGCCAGTAAGCATGTAGTATCCTCTGGAGGGTACTACATGCTTACTCTGAGAAACAAGGATTATTTGCCTGCTACCTGTTTGACGGCAGCATTCCAGTACTCGTCGTCGTAGAGCGAGTTTTTACCTGGTTTGACCAGATCCTTGCTATTGACTGGCGCTGTGAAGCCACCAAACTGCTGGCGCAGGTTGATTGTGTTGGTCAGCCCCTTAGGATCTAAGGCGCCCTCACCTCTTACCTGGTCCTGGATAGAGTCGTGGTAGACATCGGTCGCGACCTGGGTCGAGACTTTGTCGACGGTGGCGATATCAGCAATAACGGTGCTTTGATTGGCTGGATTCGCAGCAAAGGCGTAACCCTGAATCATGGCCGCGATGAAATTGGTGATTGTCTGTGGGTTGGCCTGAGCGTAGGCGCGTGTAGTTACCAATGAGGCACCCTGATAAGGGGCCACATAGGATGAGAACTGGGCTACATCGCTAAGTGTAGAGACGTAGTGTGCCTGCTCAGAAAATGGTGTGCCCAGGATGGTCGCGTAGACTGGATCGCCGGTGCTGGTATGACCGGCTGAGATAGCCTGGAAGCGCTGCAGGGAGCCACCAATAATCTGTAGCGAGTAGTCTCCGTTTTGTAAGCTGAGGCCGTTGGCAGCCAGGATCTTCTCCATGGCGAACACATAACCGCTGTCTGGTGCATCAACTGCCACTGTTTTGCCTTTGAGATCAGAGATGCTGTGAATGCCATTGGCGGTATTGACGATCAGGTCAAGGCCAGCGCCCTTATCAATTCCAGACTCGATTTGCACCGGGATCTGAGAATTGACATAGCGATTGACAGCGTTATCAGCGGTGGTCTCAAGGATGTTATATTGACCTGAGAGCAGGCTGTCGAACTGTTGAGTTGAACTGGACACCTGATTGTAACAAACGTTGAGACCCTCTTGGGTAAAGAAGCCCTGTTGCTGCGCCTCGATGAATGAGACGTTATGCATAAAGGCTCCGTATTGGATGCAGGTTGCATCAGCATGTGATGCCGTTGGCTTGTTGAATACAAAGAATGATGTTACGACGACAATGCCTGCGAGGATAATTGCAGCACCAGAAATAAGTTTGATGCGCTTCATGCTTGTCTTCCATGCCTTTCTCGCAACGCGCATCCATATGCTATATAGTGCGTTGCGACAGCCTTTTGCAGGACTGTATGGTTAGATAACTTTTTAACATATATTACTTTTGAAGTGCGACTTATTCTTCTCTACCTGAATGTTTCATTTAGAAGATACTAGATACATCGCAATGAAATAATAGTAGTACATTTGCTAATAGGGATCAACCGATTAACGTTGATACACGTGACTATTTTGCTATATTTTGAGAATATTTTGATGTAATACTTCTGTTCTGTATTTCGATTTATTGAAGAGTTTGAAGTATTGCTGTGTTTATTTTGCCAGCGCTATGGGGGGAGCGCTTTCTTCACTATTATTCATACTCATCTATTCGTTAACAAGACATCAATAAATGAGTTGAAGTACATTTGTTGATACGTATCTATAAAATCTCTGGAATGGTGGTATCTAATTTAGCCAGAATATACTAACATGAATTTTGCCGTGGAGGCTAGAAATTGCTTCGTAAGGGGTGTTCTTTCCCGTCAAAAAAGGTATACTCGTAAAAGATTGCGTGTATCATATGCGAAGCTGTTTATTAACGTAGAGGGGATAGTGTATGCTACGGATTATTTACATGGGGACGCCGCACTTTGCGGTTCCGGCGTTGGAGGCCCTGATCAAAGGATCTGCGCCCGGGGCAATTCTGCCTGAGGGCTATGAAATTGCTACAGTTATTACACGTCCAGATAAGCCTGCGGGCCGAGGGCGTGGGGTGGTTCATTCACCTGTAAAACAGACGGCCCTGGCACACGAGATCCCTGTCTGGCAACCTGGCTCTTTTAAGAAGGTTGCCAATAGCGATGCGCTGGCAGAGTACAAAGCGGATCTCTATATTGTGGCGGCTTTTGGACAGATTTTGCCACAGAAGGTGTTGGATCAACCACGCTATGGCACACTAAATATTCATGCGTCACTCCTACCCAAATATAGAGGCCCCGATCCCATTGCTGAATCTATTGTGCAGGGAGATCGTGAGAGTGGTGTCTCTATCATGTTATTGGATGCGGGCATTGATACCGGACCTGTGCTGGCCAAATACCCTATCCCGATTAGTGCCGATGATACGACCGGCAGCCTGACCAGTAAACTGGCTGAACTCGGTGCCCAGGCATTAGTTGAGACCCTGCCACAATGGATTGCGGGTACGATTACTCCTGAGCCTCAGGAGGAAGAGCGAGCGACCCATACCCACATGCTCAATAAAGAAGATGGTAAGATCGACTGGTCGCGACCCGCGGCCGTACTTGCTCGCAAGGTACGTGCCTATCAGCCCTGGCCTGGCGCCTATACCCACTGGCGCGGCAAGCTTTTAAAGATTATCAATGCCCATCATCTGAGTGTGGAACTGTCGGAGCCCAGTGTACCTGGTACCGTTAGCATCCGTGAAGAGGCTGGACATAAAGTTCTCGCCGTCATAACAGGCTCGGGACTCTTGCTCGTCAAGCAACTCCAACTGGAAGGCAAAAAAGCCCTCGGTGTCGATGAATTTCTGCGCGGCTATGCCCAGATCTCCGGCGATGTCTTAGAATAATATTCACGAGCAAGCGATAAGATGTCCATTCTTTCATGTGTAGAGTGTGTTTGGTGGGCGGCCGCGGCCGCCCACCAAACACACTCTACACCCCCGACCCGGCGCTGCAGGCGCCACAGAGGAATATGAAAAAGCCCTGTGAAAGCGTATCCACCTATTGCTTGCAAAGGGCTCTATCTGCTTGTAGAATATACAGAGAAACAAAAAGACTGGAGGTGCCCCGATGGGTACCAGCTTCATCCATCTCGCATAAGTGCCGCTGCACTCGTGTGAGATACATATCTCCTCTTACTTAATTGAATGGACCCTTATATAGCGCAGGAAGCAACTCATTATCCTGTGGTATATTGCGTTCCCCAGTAGAAACGTGCGGCCAGCGGCACAATTCCCCTTTTTTTTTATCCTCCTGGGATCTCTTTTTATTGTGCTCAAAAATGCTGTTATGGAGAATGAAATGGATCAAAAGAAGCTGGCTATTCTGCCTGATGCTCCCGCACCAGCCATCAAGGCACGTTCGTTTTTTCGCCGCCAGCCACAATTTACTTTGCTATGGACCGGGCAAACCCTCTCAAAGTTTGGCTCATACATTTCTGGTTCAGGCCTGCCCATCGTGGCCATCCAGTTTCTACAGGCGAAGCCGCTGCAATTGGGGCTCCTGGTTGCCTGTAATTCGCTTCCCGTTTTATTGATTAGCCTGCTGGCAGGAGTATGGGTGGATCGTCTACCACGCCGGACGATCATGCTGGCGGCTGATCTACTACGTGCCAGCCTGTTATGCATCATTCCGCTGCTTTACTTGTCGGCTGGACTGCAGATTGGATGGTTGTACCTGGTTACGTTATTGATCAGTGTCTGCACGATTTTCTTTGAGGTCGCGCAACGCTCTCTCATACCAATCCTGCTACATACTGAGGAGGACCTGGTGATTGGCAATAGCCGCCTGGGGATCAGTGATGCCCTGGCTGAGATTGCCGGGCCGCCGTTTGCTTCCTGGTTACTGCAGCTACTCAGGGCTCCCCTGGCGCTGTTCATTGATGCAGGCTCATTCTTAATATCAGCCGTTTGTATCTGGCGCATACGGCTTCCTGCACGCACTACAGCGTCCAGAGATAGTTCTACGACTATCTGGCAGGATCTTACGGCTGGTGTACAATTACTGGTCCGTCAGCCTTATCTGAGGGCGATTGCGGCCTATACCGCTATCTTTAATTTCTGTGGTGGCACCTTTGCAACCCTCTACATGCTTTATCTCTTACGCACGTTGCGACTGCCGTTGTTAGATTACGGCCTGGTGGTGATGATGGGAGGTATTGGCAACCTGCTAGGAGCCGCCCTGGCAGTCAATATAGCGCGCCGCTTTGGCCCGGGCCGCACCATGATTGGCTCTACGCTACTGTTTGGCTTGCTGGCTTTGGGAACCCCGCTGGCGGCAGGGCCTACCTGGTTGATCGTCAGCATATTGATGGTCACCCAATTAATTGGCGATTGCGCGCTAACCATCTATATTATCAATGAGATCAGCTGGCGGCAACGAACGGTACCGGAGGCTTTTCAAGGGCGTATCAATTCCTGCATGCACCTGCTGCAGGAAGGAATTGGTCCGCTGGGCGCAATCGCCGCGGCCCTATTCAGCCAGGCCATCAACGACATTCGCTTGACCCTTATCTATGGCGCCATAGGTATGACCCTGGCAGCATTTTGCCTGCTGGCATCTCCCTTGCGTAAGCAAGCCTGACGCCCTTCATCCTTTTTATGTGCTGTTGCAATCTACGTGTTATGGCACTTTCCGTGTTGTTGCAATTTGAGTATTGTCGCAGCAATTTCCGCAATAACATATATTTTGAGCGCTGATGGCGCGAACCGTCAGGGAACGCAGACGCAAAATAGCAGCCAGACAAAAGCCGCCGAGCCATAATGCTCGGCGGCTTTTGTCTGGCTGCTATTTTGATTAGACATGCAATACAAATGCAAAGAGAGCTAATGAGACCAGCCCAACGATCCAGCAATAATAAGCAAAAGGATCCAGGCGCCCCTTTTCAAAATATTTAGTCAAGAAAGCCGTACTTAAATAAGCGGCTATACCTGAGAGCACCATACCAAAGATAATCATCCAGAATGGAAACTGGTTTTGGTGGAAGAGGGCGGGCACCTCAACTGCGGCGGCTGCCAGAATAATGGGTGTACCGAGCAGGAATGAGAAGCGGGCCGCATCTTCGTGGGTCAAACGTACGCCCAGGCCAGCGACGATGGTCGTGCCAGAACGCGAGAAGCCAGGGATTAACGCCAGCGACTGCGCCAGGCCAACCAGAACAGCCTCTTTGAGCGAGAGCGTTTTTAGCGAACGGAAATGGGCTTCACGCTCAGGGGCCGACAGATTTTTGAGACTGGCTTCGGAACGGCGGCGCAAAGCCTCACCAATGAAAAGTACTGAACCATTCAAGAAGAGGAAGGCCGCCACAATCTGTGGCTCCGAAAATAAAGCTTCCAATTTATTTTTCAGCACGATTCCCAGCAGACCGGTTGGAATCGTGCCAACGATGATCAGCCAGCTGACCCATTCTTCTGTGCCACGAGTGATCTTGCGGGTGACAACCGTATTGCCCAGGGTCTTAACGACCTGCAGCCAGTCGCGCCAGAAATAAATAAGCAAAGCGATACTGGTGCCCAGGTGGAGGGCCACCACGACAGGTAAGAAGCAGCTTTTGCCACCACAGGCCGTGCCACCAGCCAGATCGCCCCAGCCAACCAGGTTAGGAACAATGACGGTGTGTCCAAGGCTACTGATGGGGAAGAGCTCTGTTACACCCTGTATCAGAGCCAGGACAACCGTCTGAATAAACTTGAGTAGATCCATGGTATATTAATACTTTCTTTTATAAAAGTGATCTCTAGGAAAGGGGATGTTGTTGTAATTCTTTATTGAATTCATCCAGGTTTGGCTGATAATAAGTCTTCCCATCTTTAGCAGTGAAGAAGAAAACATAATCAGTATTAGCCGGGTTAGCAGCAGCTTTCAGACTGGCCAGCCCCGGGCTACAGATTGGTGTAGGGGGCAACCCAATGATCGAATAGGTATTCCATTGACTATTAGGGGCGATCTTGCTGCCACTATCGGCTAACGGCTGCCAGTAAGTGGTGGGTGGCTGATCGGTATCACGCGCATACTGAACAGTTGGATCGGCCTGTAGCTTGCCGCCAGTCTGATCCTTACCATTTGCTGTATAGAGCCGGTTCCAATAGACGCTGGCGATTTTGCTTTTATCGTCGTGAAGACCAGCCTCGCGCTCGACGATAGAGGCGAGCGTAAGAAAACTATACAGATTCATATTATGCTTTTGGGCGGCCTGGTCGAGATGATTGGTGGCGATAGAGGTAGTCATCTCTGTCAGCATGGCATCGATGATATCCCGCGCCGTGGCTTTGGGCGAGAGCTCATAAGTATCTGGGAAGAGGAGCCCTTCCATACTACCATTTTCGGGCACGCTCTTGAGAATAGGAAACTTACCAGCATCGGGAAATTTGTTGATATGTTTGGTATAGGTTAAGAACTGTTGCTTATCGAAATTGGGCAGATTGGCATTAGCCGCCACATTGGCGATCTCTTCGAGACGCTTGCCTTCTTTCACCAGCACTAAAATTGCATCCGGGCGGCCATTTTGAAGATTATCAATAATGTCGCTGATGGTCATGTTAGGATTAAGCTGTTTGTAGACGCCAGCCTGTAGCTTGGTATCCAAACCTTTTATGCGAGCCCAGATGGTAAAGGCAATAGCATTGCGGATAAGGCCTTTTTGTTGCAAATCGTTGGCGATCTCACCCGTGGTTTCACCAGGTTGAATGTTAACTGTCACATTGCCCTTATTGGTACTGGCAGGTTTTAGGAAAATATCGGTAACGTTGCTCCAGACAAAGAGCACCCCCAAAAAGATTAGTACTCCTACAACGAGAACCGAGAGTATAGCTGCTCGTGATCTAGGTCGTCTCATGCGTTTGTTCCCCTCATGGGTTATTTACCCAGATGATCCAGGTAATCCTGAAGAATAACTGCCGCGGCTAGCGCATCAATTTCGTGCCCACGTCGGCGTTTCTTATTAGCTGCCTGGGTATGTTGCCGCCCCCCGTCCCGCCTCTGCCGCTTGTCCCCCCCATCCTGACCACGCTGCGTAAGAAGGCGTTGGGCCTCTACTGTTGAAAGGCGTTCATCCCAGAAGGTAACCGGGAGCGTGATATGGTGCTTCATGCGCTCAACAAAGGCCTGTATCCTTTGTCCCTGGCCATGGATCTGCCCATCTAAACTGATGGGTAGCCCTACCACAAGCCCTTCTGCTTCAAGTTCGTTGATGAGCTCCTGGATGGCTTCCCAGGTGTGCTGCTCGTTGCGAGTAACATGGATGGTTTTATAAGGTGAAGCTAAAAAACCGTTGGTATCGCAGGTTGCAACCCCTATGCGAGCATCTCCGACATCCAGAGCTATCAATCGGGTCATATATGTTTTCCTGACATTCTTGGAATATTTAAAAGCAAAACGATGCGATAATCTTTTATATAGAATTATCGGTTGTATAATGTTTGTCCCGAAGCTTATTTTCGGGATGCTGATGATGTACATAATCCATCCAACATACTGCATTGTATCTAAGCATGGTTTATTCTGTCCAGTTGCCCCTCCGATTGTAGTAGATTCTGGTAGGTTTTAGGAATGGAGATGCACGGGGAAACAAGCCTCCCCTGTTGATCTGTGTTTCTCTTGTATGCGCCTTTACTATGATCGAAAGCTGGAAAGCGGTTATGAGGAACGAACAAGTATAAATCGTACACAGGGCCTGAAACTATTGGAATCGCATTCCTTATTGCTTTTTTCAGCGGCAAGAGAAAAAAGCGGGGACAAGCCCCGCACGTACTTTTCTTCTTTTTTGTTGCATCCATTCTTCTCTGTATTAAATGAAAAATATTGACATATCTATCAGCCCTTAAGTGGGACAGTTCCCGGAACAACCTTGATATCTATATGATTTGAATAAAATGGTAACCAGGGAAAGAAACCGGGTTGAATATCAATATGAGTATTCTGAATCCCTTTATTATTCAACTTAAGTAGATGATTGGCTGAATCCGCGGTCTGGCCAGCAATTTGTTGGCGTAAGGCATTCTCATCAAATGCTCCACCTATCATGGCCGTGGCCGTATAGTTTAGTTTGAGCTCATTTTTGCCTGCTGGCTGCTGCTTGAGCTTGCTAATACTAATGGGTTGTTTGGCGTCGCTCAAGATAACATCTTTGGCAAAGGCTTTATCTTTTTGCATGGCGCTGGTGAGCTGTGTTCTGGCTGCGTTCTGCAAGTCAGTATTGTTGACAAATAGCACGGTCGCTTTGACACTGATTTGAGCCGGGAAGGTCTTGCCATCCTGTATAATAGTGTCTTTTGTTGGTGGATTGACCAATGTATCTGTAGTGGTAACAGGGCCGAGCGCCCCATTCTGCGGCAGGCTCTTAACCCAGGCATCTATCTCACCTTGCAGTTGTTTGTGCAGATCGTTGCGTGCATTGGTCAGATCTTTGTCCGCTACCGCTGCTACAGGCTCCATGCCACCGCCTTTGATATCATCTGTATTAATGACGCTCAACTTGAGCTGGGCAGTAGTGGTGTTGTTGGCTTTGGCGATACTATCCAGGGTGGTGTCCGGAATGATAGTAACGCTGCCAGCCTGTACGTTTCCGCTCTCACCCGGTTGGACCGCCTCGACCGGAACAGGCAATGGTACATTAGTGCAGAGGGTCTGCTTTGGAATTGAGACCTCAGCCGTGGTTTTAAAGAGCACGCCATTAGCGCCAGGAGTTGAGACATCGCTTCCGGTTGGAATGATGATATCGATGCCACCATTATTGCTGAAGCAGACGTTGCCGCTGGCCTTCGCCGTGCCGACTAATCTGTTACCGGTAACAGGTTCCGCACTTGTTTTTGTGAATTCATGGACTAGCTGGTGGGCTGGAATAGCGCCTTGAACGGTGTCAGGACTGGCCAGCACACTGATGGGTTGTGAATAATTCTGGGCCGCGATAGTGATGGTTGCTGTGGCTGTAGGCAAGAGATAGGCGCCTAACCCCACGGCGAGCACCAGGCAGATAAAGATAGCTGCGATGATCCAGACCAGGGCATTTCCGCGTTTCTTGCCAGGTTTTCTGAGTGGCTGTGGTTTACGAGAGCGTAAATCCTGCGATGGCCGTCCTGTTGGTAACTGCTTTGATGGTCTGAGAACCCCCGAAGGACGCAGGCTGGTTGCTTGAGCCTGGCGTGGTTCGGCGGCTGGACGCTGCATCTGACCGCTACGGGCTCCATAGCTTCGTGGTCGCCCGCCTGGTAGCGCAATCGAATCGGGACTTTTGTGGCTGGTACGCGAGGGGGACTCATAAATAAAAGCGTCACGATCTTGAATTTGCGTAGGTCGATCCTGGACGGGAGGCAGATCATCATCGTCTAGATCTTCTGCGCGCAAACGTTGCGACGGCGTCATGGCAGCCGGCGGTACCATTTTCCCAGAACGCCTCTGACGGGTAGCTTCCCCAGACTGGCGTGGCAGCTCACGTATATTGGATTCTTTATTAGCTGGCTGGCGAGCTTCTTTGCTGGTCGCCTGGCGATCACGATTTTTCGCTCCCTTTGACCTGGGTGGCGGGAGAACATCATCCTCATCAGCATCAAAATCGAACTGATTGCCAATAATACTGGTTGGCGCTTCCGACACATCCTGGATCACATGATCATAATGAGATGGACCTTCGATGACCGCCCCACCGCGCTGTTCAACGATTGGTGGCGGCTGTTTATCCTCCATCGCCAGGAAAGGATCGCCATCCTCAGCGTCTAGTGACTGATGGGAGGCCTGCGACTTAGAGGTGGGTCGTGCTTCTTTTTTTGAGCGTGCCTGGGATGCTGGTGCCTCAAAGCCAGGATCGCTATTAGCCTCGCCTGCGGCCATGCGAATATTCTGGGTCAAGGCATAGTCTTCTAGTAGCAGATCGGGTTCTTCAATCTGGTCGGGAGATAGCGGCCTGATGGGAGGTGTTGCATGCATCTGATAATCGTAGGGCTGCTCATAATCCTCCTCGGGCAGCTGAAAGGTAGAT
The DNA here is from genome assembly GCF_003967555.1 of Dictyobacter kobayashii. Taxonomy (GTDB): domain Bacteria; phylum Chloroflexota; class Ktedonobacteria; order Ktedonobacterales; family Ktedonobacteraceae; genus Dictyobacter; species Dictyobacter kobayashii. The sequence continues at coordinate 2,147,423 of NZ_BIFS01000001.1, read as the reverse complement.
GATGGATCGCTGTGCGGAGCTGATGGTGGTTGCTGGCGTAGTTGCTCGCGTTCGCTATTCTGGTTTTCCAGGTTAGCAGAATTGCGGCTACCTGCCTGACGTGGGCGGAGTGTATTGGTGCTCCGTGCCGCGCGTCCACCGGTGGGGCGCTGACTGGTCCCGCCGGGTCGAGCGCGATTAGTTGGCGACCCATTACGCACCGGCCGACCTGTCGGGCGTGAGCGCCCTTGCTGAGATGTCTCAAGTGAATGGGCAACATTGAACTTTACGGCATGCGCAACAGAACGTACCTGGGGATCTGAACTGACAATCAGGACGTCCTTGCCCAATTCGCGCGCACGAGCATATAAGAGTTTCCAGGCCACATGACTGCGCAGTTGTGTCTGGGCTGGCACTACTAATGTAACTTTCCGTGTCTGTAACTGTTCGACGTTCACGCACAGTGGTCAGATCATCATCCGGGCTAATATAGATTGTTTGCTCATCACTCATAATAAGCCCTTTCACCCCCTAATGGCATACTTCCTCGAAACTACAATTAGCAGTGTTCTTCATCCAGCACCACTAATTGAGCGGTAGTTAGTACCCTCAGCTGTAAGCAGCCAAAGTACGCCATATTGTTTTCTCTGCTTACAGCACGTTCAGTCTTTTCGCGTGCCTGCTTCTGCCAGACGAATGTGCGTGTTTAACGGCCTGGCAGAACAATTAATTTCTATTCTCCTGGCCGATGCGTTCTATTTTATCGATCTGCAAGGAGCAGTGCTGTACTTGATGCTTCACCACATTGTGCAGGATGGCCCTTGCTGGTATCTTCACTAAATGTGCATGTTGTTAATAACGCGATCCAGCGCTCTTTCTAAAACATTATTATCATTATTTAATTCAACCGCTTGATAGGCCAGTGCCATCGGTGTAATATCTTGTCCGCTTTCAAGCATACCTTCATTATCCAGGATACTACCAACCATTTCTGGTTGTACGGCGCGAATAATCGGCTGACGCGAGAAAGGTAGACGCTCGGTCCAGGGAAAAGATTCCAGGCGTTGATGCAGGTCTATCAGGGCTGATCCGCCTCCCACAATATAGATTGCCGGGGGAAGTAGCTCACCTTTTGAGAGCTCCTCGATCAGTAGCTCGACGCTATCCATCCAGGTCTGGCATTCTGGAGCCAGGATAGCTTGAATTTCATCGTGGCTACTCCCTTTGAGTTCACCATTACTATAGCTGATTTTGAGCCGTTCAGCTTCTTTGATTGGGATACCTTTACTGGTGGCGATGCGGCGTGTAAAAGCACGGCCACCCAGTGCAAAGACCCGGGTCTCTTCGATGCCGCCCTGGCGTACCAGGGCAATGTCGGTGGTGCCGCCACCAACATCGATAAAGATTGCACCACTATCGGCGCTGGCATTACTACTTAAGCAACGGGCCAGCGCATACGGCTCAGCCACAATCGTTACCAGCGTTAAATCGAGGCCCTGGGCCACGGTTTCGATCGCTCCCAATTGTGTCAGCGGGGCGAAAGCACTAAAGAGCGTCAATGCAAAGTGTCGGCCACGAAAACCAATCGGATTTGTCACCAGTTGACCATCAATACGGACCGAGATGACGGCGGCATTGGTCAAACGAACATCGATATTACCATAGCCCGTTTCAGCGGCAATACGCTCTTTGGCCATTTTTAGCAAGCGCTCCTGGGCCGCAGTGATCAGTGATTCTAATTCTTCTGCGGTAATCTGTTTGGTTGGTTGCGCCCGTTGTTTACTGACCGTCGTTGAACTGCCCTTTACCAGCTCGCCAGCAATGCCGATAACAGCCGAGGGGGCAATGACACCGCCAGCCGCCTGCTCCGCTTTAAGTAAAGCCTCATTACAATTAGCGATCACCCCTGGAATATCAGTAACGATACCATCCGACATATGTGCATAGCTTTGTGGGTGGCGCCCAACACCCAATACCTCTGCATGATCACCGCGTACTTCAACGATCATAGCTTTAGCGAAAGCAGTCCCGATATCGAGTGCTGTAAAGAGCTGACGCTGGCTGCCTATGTCACCTGGATCTTCATCATCTTCATATTCATCTTCATATGCATAGTCCTGCTCCAGGTCTGCATAGTCATCTGCCCGTGGTCCCGTAAATAGATCACGCAGACGTTGCAAGAGATTTTTCATGTATCCATCCCAAAATTATTGCTCCACTCGCTGCCAGCTCTGCTTGAGCAGCTTTCTCGTGCGTTGGGCTATCTAAGGCATTCGTTTACTTTATAGCACAAAAATTGCTTTATTGGCAAAACCGATGTTACACCAGCCGGGTTTTTTCATATTTATTTAAGACGTATCTCGTCAATGCAAGGCTGCATAATTATCTCAAAGTACCCGGTGACTGGTAATTCTACCGCGATAGATTGTTTTTTCTCTTTGTATATCAGTAGAAATGTCTCTATATTTTTGCTTGAAAACCCCGTTACTCCAACAGCGAGAGAGGAGGCGATGGCGAACATCGCCTCCCGGTTAGCAGCAAGCCTACTTGAGATTATCACGCACAAAGGCTTTTGCAAGTTCCAGGGCGGGATGAATAGCCGTTTTGTCCTTACCACCGCCCTGTGCTGAGTCTGGTCGGCCGCCACCTTTGCCTCCCAGGCGCTCGCCAACCGTACCGGCCAGTTTGCCCGCATTGAGTCCGCGTTTAGTCAGGGTTGAATTAATGTTGACCTGTAACGCGATGCGTTCGCCGAGATCACTGGCCAGTACTACCACGCCTGGTTGTGATAACTTGCTGAGTATCGTCTCGCCCATGTCGCGCAGTACCTTGGCATCGGGGGCATTGACGCTGGCGGCAACGACTGGGACGCCAGCCACATCCTGTGCCTCGCGCACCAGGTTCTGGGCTTGAGCCTGAGCTTCATTGCGCTGGTACTGTGTAATCTGGCGCCGTGCGCCGGACAGATCTTGTAAGAGCTGCTCAATACGTGGCTCAACCTGTTCTGACTGTACCTGTAAGAGCGCAGCTATTCTGTCGACCGTCTCGCGTTTCTGGCGTAAGAATGCCTCTGCCGCGCGGCCTGTCAGGGCCTCGATACGACGAATGCCGGCCGCGATACTGGTCTCCTGGACCGTGATATAGGTGCCGATCTGACCGGTTGTGGCGCAGTGGGTACCACCACAGAGCTCGATACTTTTACCCATCGAAACTACGCGCACCATGTCATCATATTTTTCGCCGAAGAGAGCCATGGCTCCCGTCTGCATCGCATCCTGAATTGGCATGATGTTGGTATGGACAGGATAGTTGGCGCGAATCCACTCATTGATCTGGGTATCGATATGGGCCAGATCTGAACTGGTCAATGGGCGTGGGCTGGTGAAGTCGAAGCGCAGGCGCTCAGGCTCAACGAGAGAGCCGCGCTGCTGCACCTGGGTTCCCAGTAGATCACGCAAGGCTTTATGTAGTAAGTGTGTCGCGCTGTGATTGCGCATGGTATCGGCGCGGCGCTGCTCGATGACATCGGCCTGGACCGTATCGCCGACGCGCAGATGACCTTCATTCAATTGACCATAATGGACGATCAAGCCCTTAAGCGGACGGCGCGTATCCTGTACCTGGAAGTTACCCATCGGCCCTGTCAGGTCACCATGATCTCCAATCTGGCCACCACTTTCGGCGTAGAAGGGAGTCTTGTCCAGGATCACCAATGCCTGTTGGGGCGCACTGATCTCTGTCACCTCTTCGCCATTTACCACCATGGCGACAACTTTGCTACTGCCAACCAGGCCGGTATAGCCAAGGAACTCGGTTGTACCCTGACGCTTCAGAATCTCGGTCAGAGCCTGGTCGTCCTGGGCCTGGGCAAAGGTGTTACTGGCACCGGCGCGGCTGCGCTCCTGCTGGCGCTGCATTGACTGCTCAAAGCCAGAGGTATCGATGCTAAAGCCTTGCTCGCCTGCTATCTCCTGAGTCAACTCAACGGGGAAGCCGTGGGTATCGTAGAGACGGAACACCTCTTCGCCTGGAATGACCGTCTTATGCTGCTCTTTCAGCTCGGCCAGGAGGTCATTGAGCAGGCTCAGACCGGTATTGAGGGTCTGGCTGAATTTTTTCTCTTCCAGGCTCAATACTTCGATAATGCGTTCGCGCTGAGTCTTGAGTTCAGTATAATAATCACCCATCAGATCGATGACGGTATTGGCTGCCTCCGCCAGGAACGGCTTATCCAGTCCGAGCAGTTTGCCATGGCGTACCGCCCGGCGCAGGATGCGACGGAAGATATAGCCACGTCCCTCATTACTGGGGAGGACGCCATCGGCGGCCAGAAAGACCAGCGCGCGACCGTGATCGCCGATCACGCGCAAGGAGGTATCGCTTTTAGCGTTTTGTCCATAAGGAGTATTGGTAATCAAGGCAAAGCGATCAATAATGGTGCGCAAAAGGTCGGTATCAAAGACTGATTCTTTACCTTGCAGTACCATGGTCAGGCGTTCCAGGCCCATACCGGTATCGATATTGCGGCGGGGCAATGGTGTACGCTTGCCATCTAAGTCCTGGTAGAATTGCATAAACACCAGGTTCCAGATTTCCAGGAAGCGTTCACACTCACAGCCGGGTTTACAATCAGCGGCGCCACAGCCATACTCGACGCCCCGATCATAATAAATCTCCGAATCAGGGCCACAAGGACCAGAGGCTCCGGGAGGCCCCCACCAGTTTTCATCCAGGCGTACAATCGCCTCATCGGCGTAACCGGCGATCTCATGCCAGTAGCGGGGTGCTTCATCATCCTCCGGATGGACCGTGGGATGCAAGCGATCGGCTGGCAGATTCACAACCCTGGTCAGGAATTCCCAGGCATAGGTGATTGCTTCACGTTTAAAATAATCTCCGACTGAAAAGTTTCCGAGCATCTCAAAAAAGGTCAATGTGCGCTGGTTACCAACTTTATCGATATCGGTCGTACGGAAACATTTTTGCGCAGAGGTCATGCGTACCGCAGGAGGAGTCTCACGGCCCAGGAAGTAAGGGATCATCTGCTGCATCCCAGCGGTGGTCAACAATACTGTGGGGTCATTATGCGGCACGAGAGATGAACTAGGTATTTTTACGTGGCCTTTACTGGCATAGAAATCCAGGAAACGCGCGCGTATTTCGGTTCCTGTTAGGGTCGTATCAACAGACACAGCATCCTCCTCGGTAATCGGTGTATGATGAATGGAATGTGTTTACCTGGCAACATTCCACATTTGGTATATGGTATATAGCATAAGCTAGCTTCAGTTGTTGTGTGAGCATCCCTGAACACGCATGCGCAATTTCAGGAAAAGGGGCTACATTTGAGCATAATCCTCTAAGTGCCATACACACGGTAGTATATCAATTTCTATACCAGAATGTCTACAGTAATGAAGCGGTTCCACATGTTCTACATTTGTTGAAACGGTAGCCGCGTGCCCCATTCAAGCTGATGCGTATACTTGCATTGCAGCTATCCTCATGGACTATCGAAATAGATATTACAATGAGTCAGGTTACCAGGAACTGAAGCGATCTGTAATGGGTACAGGCCAATTTTCAGGATAAATGATATATGCCATACCCTGCGATGCGGCAAGCCAGACGTGTTGTAGGTTTGCCCGCTGGTAAATGATCTGTACCCTGGCGTTTGATTGTGCGGCTGGATCATTGGTAACTACATCGCCTCTACTGGTAAAACCGCGTATAACAATGAGGTGTCCGCTGGAACTGGGAATGGGCGAATGTATTAGTTCACCAGATTTATACTCAATACTGATAACAATCGGGACTCCTATTTTGATCCATTGCTCTACCTGACTTAATGAGTATAGCCGGGTGACAAAGGCCTTTAAACCAAATGTGCCCGCGTATGCTGTGTTGAAGGGCCAGTTGCCGGTACCATGATATGTATAGTCATAGCTGCCTTTTGCTACCTCCGCTACGGGGTGGCTCAGGTCAGATTGTCCCAGTATATTGGACCAATAAACCAGCACCATGCTGGTTGAGGTAGGACTGCACCAGGCCTCGCCGCCTCCGCCGAAGCTTTGTGTCTTATATTCAGGGAGCATCTGCGAGCGTTGTGGCACGGGTAGATTGCTACCCCAGGCAGTTGGATCAGCTGGAATAATGGGGGTGCGCTGGCGCTGCTATCATAAGAAGCCACGACACTGAAGCGTTGTAAATGTGGACTGAAGGCTGGATTGATTGTGAAGAAGGTTAGCTTCATCTGATAAGCAGTGGCAGGCAGCTTATTGGTGACAAACGTATCAGTTTCAATCGAGCCGCCAGCATCGCTCTGATTATCAATGCTATGGCGCGTAATGGTATGGGTATCGCTGGCCCAGATTGGCAGATGATACCAATGCGTCCAATTCTGGCCTTCCAATACTCGTACATGTGTCTCTATCCAGGTTCCGGGCAATGTCGTTGCATTCCAGGATGCAATCAATGTTGTAATCGGGTGCCTGGTCACCTGCACTGGTGAGGTAATGGTACCGAAATAGAACGAGCCAGCATTATAATAATTTGAGTTATTGTCATAGCTGCCCGCTGGATAAGGATCTTTACCCCGGCAGAGCCCGACCGTAGTAGCAAAAGCCACATGTCCGCCATCGATGTCTTCGCTTGCACAAATCGCCTTCAACATTGGTGCCAGCTGTACGTTCACATGAGCAAGCCAGTTCTGGGCCACCACCCCATTTGCCTGCCACTTTTGAAAATCCTGGCCGTTCTGCTGCTGCCAGAATTGATCATACTGTTGTTGAAGTAAGATAGCCTGGGAATGCTGCGAGCCCTGCAACAGGTTCGCACTGATTATTAATAGATTGATCGTACATATCCACAGCATGGAGCGTATAGGTCTATGTCGCTGTTTTGAAAAAACGTCTGGCAAAAATCTCATCAACCCAACTCCTTCTATCCATCCACATCCATTGGTGTGTCTTTATTGTAAGCCTGTTATTGATACATAGAGGAGAATATGTACGAATATAGAAATTAAATTGCCGCTAATTCTTTATACTTGAATGGAAGAGATAAAAACTTGCATTTCCTGACCTGTTTTTAATGGGGTTGAGGGCCAAAAAGAGAGATTTTGTCTGATATTCAGGTTGTATTATTGAGAATGATGACAGATGGTGTTGTTTGCCATTTGGATAGCAGGCACTAGAATTTATTATCCACTATATGTTTCGAGCAGACAAAGGAGTAGGTCTCTCATGAAAAATGCTTCTGAGCAGCAGGTGCAACATATTAGCTTACCAGAACGAACTCTGATGGTATTATGCGGGCCAGCGGGAGCAGGCAAGAGCACTTTTGCTCGTACCTTTATCGAGCAACATAAACAACAGGGATATCGAATGACCTCAATAGTTTCGTCGGATTATTGCCGGGCCTTAATTTGTGATGATGAGACAAATCAGCAGGTAAACAGAGATACATTCGATCTTTTCTACTACATCATTCATAAGAGAATGTTTCAGGGGCGTTTAACTATTGCGGACAGTACGGCTTTACAGGCTGATGCGCGCCAGCGTTTACTAGATTTAGCTGCCCGGCACCATTATTTTACCTGTTTATTTATGTTTGATATTTCACTAGAGACCTGCATGAAATATGATCAACATCAGGCACGTGGACGCATTGTGGGAGAGCAAGTTATCAAATATCATCTCTCTTTGTTGCAGCAGGCCCTGCGCGATGTGCCCCAGGAAAGCTGGCAAATGATTCATGTGCTTGATGAGCAGCATCCATTTCCAGAAATTAGCATGGGTGACACTGACCCATCATCCTGATAAGGCCGTCATTCTCTTCACATAAAATGCAGCCATAACCCTCATTGTCGTTCTCGCGCTTCATTGCTCTGACTATGCTAAAGTTTTACAGGCCAGATTTATTGTCGGGCCTTTTTTTGCTTGCCCCGGACCCCATGTGTGACCACACGTATGTATAGAACGTGAATGTAAGCAGGCAATCAATGTTAATTTCATGGAGGTCCATTTTTATGCTAGTTAATTCTCATCGCTATAATCTCTGGCGCCTGTTAGCCGCTTTACTTTGTATGCTCCTGTTAGCGGCAGCTATGAGTGCCTGTGGTGGCAATCCAGGTGGAGGGTCCGCCGCGAATCCACCGACAACTACTTTTCCTAAGCCTGCGGCCACTGTTGCCCCTCCCAGCAGTCTGGTCGCAAGTGGCAATCTGACCGTAGGGACTGATCCTTCCTATATTCCGATGGAATATATAGATACCGCCACGAACAAGTTTGTCGGCTTCGACATCGACTTATCAGATGTGCTGGCACAACATATGGGTTTAAACTCCGCCGTCAAGCGTACTGGCTTTGATACCCTGCTTGATGATCTCTCCAATAAACGCTTTGATGTTGTGATCTCGGCTGTAACCATTAATGATGCTCGTAAAGCCAAATTTGATTTTGTCCCTTATTTCCGAGCGGGCGAATCCCTGCTGGTACAGAAAGGGAATCCCCTTAAATTAAAAGCGGTCACTGATCTTTGTGGACACAAAGTTGGGGTGCAGACAGGAACGGTAGAGAATACCGATCTGGTGGCGGCCAGCAAGACCTGTCAGCAAAATGGCAAGCCTGCCATCGACCAGACCGTCTTGCAGTCGCAGACCGACGTGATACAATTGCTGGCTAACAGGCGTGTGGATGCAACCTTCCAGGACTCGCCGGTGACCGATTACTATAATAAGGTCAATCCTGGCCAGTTTGAAGTGGGCGGAACTTTAACCAATGCCGCGCCTTATGGTATTGTGGTGCGCAAAGGCGATACCAACACCTTACAGGCGGTAGATGCGGCCTTCAAAGCTGTACAAAAAGATGGCACCTATAATAAATTGTTTGAGAAATGGAGCTTCTCGCCCGAGCAAAAAATCTCTTAAACCTGTGATTGTGATACATTATCGGTTGCCAGTGTATTAATCGTATCAATAATAAGTATAGTTTTTTCAGCGTCTTTGTTCAATGCAAAGACGCTGAATTTTCTATCTACATCACTGCTGTGACAAATGTAGTTTTGTATTAGTTTGCTGTAAAAAAGCATGCTATTTTTGAAAGGTGTTTTTATGCTACCAGTTACGCTTTTGTTCAAGCAGCGACTCTCATTCGCCTTATTGCTCAGCCTGAGTGCGCTCACACTCTTGTTAGCAGCCTGTGGAGGAGCGACAGGCACATCATCCTCTACCGATACAACACCAGTGAAAGCCAGTGTGGCTGCGCCCAAAGATCTGATTAGTGGCGGGAATTTTACTGTTGGCACTGATCCAACCTATTTCCCAATGGAATATATTGATCAGAAAAGCAATAGCTATGCAGGTTTTGATATCGATCTAAGCGATCAACTGGCCAGGCATATGGGATTGAAGCTCAATATTCAGAAGACCAGTTTTGATACTATCTTTAATGATCTCGACAACAAGCGTTTTGACATCGTTAATGCCAGTGTCTACATCAGTGATGAGCGCAAAGCCAAATATGATTTTGTTCCTTACATGCAGGCTGGTTCGGCTCTACTGGTCGCCAACGGCAATCCAAAGGGAGTCAAGGGGGTTGATGGCCTCTGTGATTTAACGGTAGGCGTGCAGTCTGGTACCTCGCAGTTGAAAGACCTGGGCGCACGGGACGCAGCCTGTAAAGCGGCTGGCAAGCCAGAAATCAAACAGATAGTGCTGAAGTCTGCTACCGATGTGATCCAGCTACTGGCCAATCACCGCGCGGATGTCGTCTACCTGGGCTCACTGTCCGCTGCCTATTACAATAAGATCAATCCTGGTCAATTTGCATTGGCTGGCCCCACCATCGATGCTGGCCCCAGTGGACTGGTCATTCGCAAGGGTGATAGCGAGATGCTTAACGCTGTCCAGAAAGCCTTGCAAGCCATGAAAGCTGACGGCTCATACAACCAACTCTTCGCCAAGTACGGTTTCCCCGATGACGAGAAAATAGCATAAACCAAGCTCAACACTCCCGCCGCAGGCGGGAGTGTTGAGCTTGGTTTATGCTATTGAAAAAAGCTAGCAAGGGCTTTTTTTAATAGCAAATTGTATATAGCCGTGATTTCCTGTGAGATAGAGGTTATATTTAAACGTAGATTACGTAATACGGATGTATTCATCCAAAGACTACGTAACTCGAACTTAACGGAGTATGTTCTCTCGTTCCTTAAGCAGCATTGTTGCTACGAGCGCTATGGTTGAGTGGTTGAAACTATCCTATTTTCATCGTCACTAGCACGAGAACGAACTATTTATTCGTAAAGTGGAGGTTCCCATCTATGTTCTCTCCTTCCCGCACCTATATCCAGCGCCTACCATTGGCAGGGCTCTTGCTGGCATCTTTCCTGTCGCTTTTACTGGCCGCCTGCGGCACTCCCGGCAGTGGCAGCACATCCACCAGCACGACTACCGCTGTCAAACCCAGCGTGGCAGCCCCGACAGACCTTGTCACTCCAGGAACGCTGCTGGTTGGTAGTGATACCACCTACACACCAATGGAGTTTGTGGATACCAAAACGAATAGCTACGTTGGTTTTGATATTGATCTGATCAAAGCCATTGGTGCACGCATGGGATTAAAAGTTGTTATTCAGAAGACCAGTTTTGACACTATCTTTGATGATCTGAGAAACAAGCGCTTCGACGTGGTAATCTCCTCCGTTACCATCAATGATAAGCGCAAGCAGACCTTTGATTTTGTTCCCTATTTCAATGCAGGTGAGTCCTTACTGGTTCCCAAAGGCAATCCCAAGAATCTCAAGACAGTTGCCGATCTGTGCGGCCTGAATATTGGTGTCCAGACTGGTACCGTTGAAAAAGATGACCTGGATGCCGGTAGCAAGGATTGCACAAAGGCTGGGAAGCCTACCATCAAGCAGACTGTATTGCAGTCGCAAACAGATGTGATACAATTGCTGTCAAATGGACGCGTCGATGCAACCTATCAAGATTCGCCTGTTACCGACTACTATAACAAACTCAATCCAGGTCAGTTCGAGGTCGGTGGTTCAGTGGTGAACGCGGCACCTTATGGGATTACTATTCGCAAAGGTGATACATCAATGCTGAATGGTATCCAGAAGTCGTTTGATGCCGTTAAAAGCGATGGCACATACAATAATCTCTTCAAAACCTGGGGCTTTTCCGATCAGCAAAAGGTCTCCTATATCAGACGCCAGGAGTCTGTGGCTTAAGGCCATTAACAAGATAAAATAAGCTGATCAACTTCGACCATCCCCGCTCCTTACCTCAATGATTTCTTTCGAGGTGAGGAGCATATAGTCTTTTTTAGGAGGATTGCCATGTTCAGTTGGGGCCAAGTATGGTACTATCTTTTTCAGGATCCCAACTTCTATTTCTTGCAGGCAGCCTGGATCACATTGTGGATCTCGGTCGTCGCGCAGGCAATAGGAATCATACTGGGTTTCTTTTTAGCATTGATGCGTACATCGAAATATCCATTTCTGGTGTGGCCAGCTCGTGCCTATCTCTGGTTCTTTCGAGGCAGTCCTTTGCTGGTACAGGTCTTGTTGTTATGGGCCGGCCTGCCCAAGATTTTTCCACAAGCCCTGCTGCCCGCCTATCTTTGTGTCCTGATCTCCTTCTCGCTTAATGAAGGCGCTTACATGTCCGAGATCATTCGTGCCGCCCTGGGCTCGGTAGATGCCGGTCAGATGGAAGCAGCCAAAGCGCTGGGCATGCGCTACAATCTGGCCATGCGCCGTATTATTGTGCCCCAGGCCATGCGCGTCATTATTCCTCCCTTAGGCAACGAATTCAACAACATGCTCAAAACCACCTCCATCGCCTCGGTAATTGGTGTGATGGAATTGACCGGCACAGCCCAGATTCTGGGTTCTCAGACCTTTATTACCTTTGAACTCTTGATCGTTGCTACGGTATACTATCTGGTATTAACGACGATCTGGGAATTCGTGCAGCGCTGGATTGAGAATCGCTTTGATCCCGATCGGGCCAATGTCGCAATCGCCGTAGCGCAAGAGAAAAGTACAATGAAACGCCTGACTGGTTTTGGTTCGCAGACTGCCAGATAAGGTTGAGGAGGTATAGAATGACTACAGAAATAACCCATGATGACCTTCAAAAAAACCAGACCAGTGAGATGGTGCGCACCGAGCAGCTTGTAAAGCGTTTCGGCGACAACATAGTATTGAATGGCGTGGATTTTTCGGTTAAGCGTGGCCAGGCCGTGGTGGTGATCGGTCCGAGTGGCTCTGGTAAAACAACTTTATTGCGCTGCCTCAATCATCTTGAGAAAATTGATGGTGGGCGTATCTACATTGATGGACAACTAGTTGGCTATCGTGAGCAGAATGGTCGCCTGGTTGAGGATAGCGAAGTTAATATTGCCCGCATGCGTTCACAGGTTGGTTTTGTCTTCCAACGCTTTAATCTCTTCGCCCACAAAACAGCGCTTGAAAATATCATCGAGGCACCTATCCATGTCTTGCGCCAGCCCAAGAACGAAGTGATTGAGCGCGCACGTGTATTACTGGAGAAGGTCGGACTCTCAGACAAAGAGGATTCCTATCCCCATCGACTCTCTGGTGGTCAACAGCAGCGTGTAGCGATTGCCCGTGCGCTGGCCATGAATCCCAAGCTCATGTTGTTTGACGAAGCGACTTCCGCCCTGGACCCAGAATTGGTGGGTGAGGTACTTAAAGTCATGCGACAACTGGCTGAAGAAGGCATGACGATGGTCGTGGTTACCCATGAAATGGGCTTCGCCCGCGATGTGGCCGATCACGTCGTATTCATGGATAAGGCCCAGATTGTCGAACAGGGTCCACCCGAGCAAATCTTTAACGAGAGCCAGAATGAGCGCACCCGCAACTTCTTAGGCCGGGTGCTCTAAACACAACGTTGCCAGTAAACGAGGTTACTCCCTGACCCCATCAAGCGTGTTGGTCAAGGGGGACTTCGTTTACGGTTCCCCTAAGCTGTTAAATGTTCCCCCTCTTTTTTCTCTTTTTTTTCATTCTCTTAATCTAAGCGTTATACAATAGACAGAAAGGTAGAGATTGTTATACGCATGGCCCGGTTGGGCTATGCCTTCTTTGTTGAAAGGGCCTACTGAATTATGACTACCCAGGTAATCTGGAAACGACCTGACCTGCTGGTTCCCCAGCCTTTTGATACCGTGCTCTTTGATGTGGATGGTGTGTTGATTGAGACCGTGAACTCTTTTCGCGCAGCTAATATTGCTGTGACAGAATATATTGTTGGCACTTTGAATGGTTTGCAATGGGATCGCTCGGAGCGCCAGACCCCAATGACGCAAGAAGATATTACGGTTTTTAAACAGGCCGGTGGCTTTAATAGCGATTGGGATATGTGTTATTTGCTCTCGGCGCTGGCTACTTCACGGCTGCGTGAATGGCTGGGTAGCGCACTGGCTGAGCGCAGTACTGAGGATTGGGGTGTGTTAGCCCATGAGGCTGCGCAATCTGGTCGGGGTGGTCGTGCCTGGGTTGAAGCTGTTTTCCCTGCCAGTGCCCGGACCGATTATGATGTAGTGGTAGACATATTTAATGAATGCTACTGGGGAGCCACAGAGCTCCAACGCCGCTTTGGTCGCGAGGCGCGTTATATGCCACAGGCTGAAGGATTTGTGCAGAACGAGCGCATGCTCTATGCGCCCGATTTTTTTGAGCAGTTACGCCAGGCCGGGGTGGCACATCTAGGAATGATTACCGGACGTGTGGGGGCTGAAGTCGAAAGTGCTATCGAACGCATGGAGGCCTACAGTGGCCAACGCTGGTGGGACGTGATTGTGCCAGCGGATCTCTATGCCAAGCCTGATCCTCAGGCCCTACGCCACGCTCTGAGCCAGCTAGAGGGTCGTGGCGGCCTCTATATCGGCGATACCGCCGATGATTTTGACCTGGTAAGGCGCTACAAAGCCAGCAGAACAGAGACCGAAGCGCCCGTACTGGCGGCCATGGTGGTACATAAACAAGAGATTGAACTCTATCAGCAGCGCGGAGCCGATCTGCTGGTCCACTCAGTCGAGGCACTATTGGATTTCCTGGCGCTTTCTAACCCGGTTCACTAATTAATAGAGGTTAGTAACAGAAGATGTGGTGGGGGCATACTATCAGGGGATAGAAAAGAACAGGGACTTGTGTATCGAACGTCCCTGTTCTTTGCCTCTGCGGCTGTTTAGTCCTCGCGTAAAGGAATTTCAAAACTAAAGGTTGTGCCCCGGGGCTCATCGCTACTGTTGCCCTCTTCACTATGTGGCTCCAACTGTAGCGTCCCCTGGTGGGCTTCAATAATAGATTTCGTAATAAATAGTCCTAAACCCGAACCGTGGCGTGAACTCGCGGCAGGCAAGCGTCCATAAGGACGGAAGAGGTGCCCAATTTCGGCTGATGGAATACTGGCCCCCTGATTATGGACACTGATCTTAACACCCTTTTCGGTAGCAACGACAGCCACTGTAATGGTCGTCTTCTCATCCGAATACTTGATTGCATTATCGAGTAAGTTTCCCAGAGCCTGTTGTAAGCGGCCTCCATCCCAATGCCCAATGATAGGGGTCCTGGGAGCTGAAACAATAAATGTATGGTAGGGGGCCACCGGGCGTAATTGTTCTACCATTTCCTCGACCAGTTGTACAATATCGCAGTCTTCGCGGATTAACGAAAATTTGCCTGAGGCAAGATGAGAAGAGTCGAGCAAATCATTAACCAGGCGGCTCATACGCTGGGCCTGCCCAATGATGATATTGGCATTGCGCTGGATTGCTGAGTGCTTCTTCCCAATTTGTTGCGCAGAAAACTTACTGCCATCTTTAGGTGGGGCTGCATGACGTCCAATCATCTGTGCATAATTCATAATCGGCGAAAGTGGTCCGCGCAGATCGTGCGCGATCATCGCAGTTGACTGTTCCTTATGTGCCAGCTGATCTTGCAAGAGGAGGTTCTCCGCCCGTAAATCATCTAATTGCTGCTGAAGTTCCTGAATAATTTGTTCCTGTGTTTTCTCGCCTTGAAGCTGCATGACCTCTGTCTCCTTGCAAGCGGCATAATTCTAGCTATTCTTAGGGATTGTGTAATACCAGTATACACTCGTATGACGTGCATCTGTTCGTGAATACCTATCTAATAGGAAAATTTGGTATATAGGTCGTGACTTTTGGGAGAGAAGATGCGCATTTCATTCTCTTTTTGTAGAATATAGTGTTAACTCTACAATATAGAAGCTCAATCCAGGCTTGATTGTTTATATTGACGCAGTAGTAATGAAGTAGCTGCTTATTGCTAAATCTGCTAATAAAGGATACGAGTGATGAACACAGATGATGAGATAGCTTATCCTGATATCGAGATTGCCATACGAGCGAATGAGGTGGCTGGCGAGACTGGAGCAGTGCGAGATATGAATGGTCTGGGCTCTGCCTTAGCGGCTCCCAAAACATGAAGTTATATCAGAATGCTGGTATGGTGGAGCAAGCAGCTATCTTAATTCAACGCTTAGCCCAGAATCATCCTTTTATCGATGGCAATAAACGCGTAGCCTTTATTCTGGGGAGCACTTTTCTAATGATCAATGGCTACCAGATCCAATATAAAGATGAGCAGGAGGAGATGGCTCTGGCGTACGCTATTGAGTCTATGGTGGCGGAGAAAAACTTTGAAAATCTAGTGCAGTGGTTTGCAGGGCATGTGGAGAGATTTGTGGATAGCGCAATAAAGAACGAAGAGCAGATTATGCAGCTGGTGGCGAATGAACATCCGAAAATCATCGCATACCTGGGATCATAATCAGGGCGACAAGAATGATAGTCCCACATGCCGTGGCAGGCATACAGGACCGTTGCGCAGCGTTTTCTCTTAGTTGTCGGGCAAGAGGTTGAGTTCGCGCAACTCATCCTGGGCCACCTCACTGAATTTATGGATGTCCAGGCTATGGTCGGCGTGAGAGATAAGGTGGCGGATACGCTCGGTAGTGGATTGGCGCATATAGAAATCAGATGTCAGTAGAAGCTCGCCAATGGCGATCTCGATTTGTTGGCGCTGAATGGCGGCAATAGCTGATTCGGCCATGGTCTGTATCCCCTTTTTCGCGTGAGAAAAGTTCAATGGCCATCATCATGATGATGGCCATTGAACTTTTGATTCATTCTTATTTGGTAGTACTTGGCGTCGTAGAGGTAGATGGGCTACTACTGGCTGAGCTGCCTTCTGAAGAAGTGCTACTACTATCGCCAGTTTTGCTTTCGCTAGAACCTTCAGTTTTTTTTGTGTCTCCATTGGTAGGAGGAAGAGTTTTTGTATTGCTATAGTCAGTTTTATAAAAACCTGAACCTTTAAAGACGACTCCAGCGGGGAAGAGCACGCGACGAATGTGGTTGCCACATTCTGGACAAACTGTCAAAGGCTCATCGGTCATTTTCTGCCACGTCTCGAAGCGGTGGCTGCATGTTTGACAAAGATACTCGTACGTTGGCATATACCAATCACCTCTTTAAATTGCGCTTAACGCTGTCTACACAGCCAACACGCCAATGGAGAGAGGGGGATGACCTCACTGGTTTCTATGATCACCTGAGTCCTGTGCGAGTGGTCTGTGTGTTCTGATGAGATATTATTTATTGCATAGAGAGGGCGACCACTATAGCCGTCCTGCCCATTAATAGTACCGTGAATTTGTTGTGTTGTCAATCGATTCCATCGAGTGCTACAGGGCTTCGCAAAAGTCCGGGGGAGGTGAAAAAGAAGAGTCAATCCAGTAGAATGAAAAAAAAATCAAGGTCATTCGAGGAAAGACTCTGCATGGAATATAGCACACTGAAAACGGAAAGCAAGACCATTCAAGAAGTAAGCCCATCGCATCTGCGTTCGTTGTACGACATCTGTGCGCAGATCCCTGATCAGCGGGCAGCCCGAGGGAAGCAATATGCGTTAGCGGACGTGCTCATCGTGCTGATCCTGGCCAAACTGGCTGGGATGAAAAGCCTGTTGGGAGCCAGCGATTGGGCGCGAGACCAAGGAGAGAGGCTGCGCGAGCAGTTGAACGTGAAGTGGAAGCGTATGCCGTGTGCCAATACGTACAAATATGCGCTCGCTCGGTTGGAGAGCCAGCAGATCAATGAACGATTTCGAGATTGGTTGCTACGGCAGGAGGCAGAAAGCCGATGTGGTGACGAACCCAGTCGTCTCGCGATGCTGGCAGAGCAGCGCGCTGTTCATGTGGCCATTGATGGCAAAGTGTTGCGGGGAACCGGTCAGCAGAGCTATGGAGGAGAAAAGCCGCAGAGGCATGTGTTGCATGTGTATGAAGTGCAAACAGGAATTGTCTTGCATCAGTGTCCAATTGCCGACAAGCAGAATGAAGTCAGTGCCCTCAAGCCGCTGTTGACCGAAGTGCTCTGCAAAGGGCGCATTTTCACCGTCGATGCTGCTCAAAGTTATCATGCGTTTGGACGCATGGTAAAACGGGCAGGAGGAGAGGTGATTCTGATCATCAAAGACAATACGCCCGTGACTCGAGAGGATCTGGAACTCTTTTTCGAAGATCCACACGCTGATCGAAGCACCTGGCACTCCTATGAACAGGTCGAAAAAGGTCATGGCCGACTGGAGCGGCGCCACCTGCTCACCTCACCGGACCTCAACGAGTTTCTGGATCGAGAATGGGGAGAAGTTGGGCAGGTCTTTCGATTACAACGGGAACGCAAGACGGCAGAGAAAAGGAGCGTAGAGGTCGTGTACGGATTGACGACCTTGAGCCGAGAACAGTGTTCGATCCAGCGGCTTTTCCGCCTCATCCGCGACCACTGGGCGGTGGAAAATCGTCTCCATGGGCGCCGTGATGTGACGTTGGGAGAAGACCGATGTGGCGTTCGCGTTCCTCCTGTCGCTCAAATGCTTGCCGTACTCAACTCGCTCGTGCTCTCCTTGATGGATATGCATCAGGTTTCCAATGTGGCTCGTCAAATCCGGCGATTTGCATCTCACCCAGAGGAGGCCCTTGCTTGGTTACTCTGACTTTTGCGAAGCCCTGTCGAGTGCTAGCACTCTTGTAGCGCATCAGCGCCCGATTTTTAGTTCGGTGCAGTCATCAGGTCGTGCAACGACCTGATGACTGCACCGAACTAAAAAGACCTTGTGAGCGCCGCAGGCGTGTAGCGTCAGGGGCCGCAGTCACTAAATATATCCTGTACCGCGACCTGGAATAGAATGTCAACGGTCTCTGTTATATAGAACAAAAGGAGATCACATTCTATTCCAGGCGCCCAATGTACTCTTTCACCTTTTCGGCGGCATCGCGTGTCATGCCATCGAGGGCAG
Source organism: Dictyobacter kobayashii (assembly GCF_003967555.1). GTDB lineage: Bacteria > Chloroflexota > Ktedonobacteria > Ktedonobacterales > Ktedonobacteraceae > Dictyobacter > Dictyobacter kobayashii. The sequence continues at coordinate 2,129,084 of NZ_BIFS01000001.1, read as the reverse complement.
CCAGATCTTCCAGGCTGGCCGAACCGATGGCACGCACAGAGCCAAAGTGTTTGAGCAACGCCTGTTTACGTTTAGGACCGATGCCCGGAATCTCATCCAGCACGGACTTGAAGGTACGATTGGAGCGTAGTTTCTGGTGATATGAGAGACCGAAACGATGGGCCTCATCGCGGATACGTTGTAGTAGATAGAGTCCCTGTGAATTGCGTGGCAGGATAATCGGCTCAGCCGCACCTGGTATATAGATCTCTTCGGCGGTATTGAGCTTGGTATGCGAGCCTTCTTCTTTGGCCACACCAATGATGGGAATATCCAGTTTGAGCTCGTGCATGACCTCCAGGGCCGCGTTCAACTGACCCTTGCCGCCATCGATAATCACCAGGTCTGGCATGGCCCAATCATGTTGCAAGGCCCCATTTTCACCCTCCTGAATGATCTCCTCGACCGTTTCACCAATTGGTGGACTGATATCATCCATAGGTTTACTGGGGATAGAAGTACTATTGGCGGCGGCTTTGCGGAAACGGCGGCGCAAGACTTCCTGGTGGCTGGCATAATCGTTTGGGCCCTCAACCTGTTTGATTTTAAAGCGGCGATACTCCTCTTTTTTTGGCCGTCCAGCCTCAAAGACTACCATCGCACCGACCGAGTTTGTTCCCTGGGTATTTGAGATATCATAGCACTCGATACGCTGCGGAGCCGTCTCCAGATTAATTGCCTGCTGGATCTCCTCCAGGGCAAACTGCGTTTTTTGGCTATCGGTTAGCCACTTGATGCGCTGCTGATCCAGCACCTCTTTAGCATTATTCTTAACCATATTGACCAGTTGCACTTTGTCACCACGTTTGGGGGCCGTGATCGTCACTGTAGAGCTAGCGCCAGTGGCCGCGGCACCTTTCCGTTTCTCTTTGAGCCAGCTTTGAATGACCTGGCGATCGTCGGGCTCGGCCTCAACAATGACTTCAGAAGGCACATGTGGAGAGCTCTGATAGAACTGTTGCATGAAGGAGCCCATAATCTCACCTGGACTACTATCACGCGTACCTTGCAAGATAAAGTATTCGCGTCCCACCAGTTTGCCCGAGCGGAAGAAGAAGACCAGGGCGCACGTCTCATCGTCCCCACTGGCCAGCGCGATGACATCCTGGTCATCCTGAGCCTCCGTATTGATAATACGTTGCTTTTCCAGGATGCGCTCAACCGCTTGAATACGGTCGCGTAGACGGGCCGCTTCCTCAAAATTTAGCTCTTCCGCGGCCTTCTCCATTTTTGCCTGCAGATCTTTCAGAACCTCGTCATGTTTGCCTTCGAGGAAGAGTATAACCTGCTTGATTATCGCGTTATACTCCTCACGCGTGGTATAAGCCACGCAGGGAGCGGTACAGCGGTGGATATAGTACTGGGTGCAAGGACGTGGTAGTAACTTCAGCTTCCAACTAGCCGGGGGCTCACCTCTGGTGGGTGGTGCCCAGGAACTGGCATCATAGCGACAGGTGCGAAAAGCAAAAAGCTTATTTAAGAGATCGAGGGTTGCATCAACGGCCCCCGAATTCGTATAAGGTCCAAAGTAGCGATTGCCATCATGATGGAAGCTACGCACCCGATAGACGCGTGGAAAATCCTCGGTCAGAGCGACTTTGATATAAGGATAACTCTTATCGTCCCGCAGTAGTACATTATATTTGGGCCGATACTGCTTAATATAATTGCTTTCCAGGACCAGTGCCTCGACCTCATTTTGCACGACGAGGAACTCGATATCATCGATTTTAGCTACCATACTCCGATTTTTTGGACTATGGTCGGTTGACTCCAGGAAATAGGAACGTACCCGATTATAGAGTGAGATAGCTTTTCCCACATAGATGATCGTTCCTTCGGCATCCTTCATCAGGTAAATGCCAGGTTTGTGTGGGAGGGATTTTAAAACTGATTGGATTTTTTCGTTCATTTATACAAAGCCCTGAGAATCAAGATGCACAGTCTGGTGGTGTGATAATTTTGTGCATTTATTATATCATGTCGTTCAATCGTCTTGTTTGCTTGTGGGCGTGCGCATTCGCGCCCGAATATTTTTATTTATTCTCGAGGTGTCGCGCATGGGCGCAGCCCATGCGCGACACCTCGAGAATAAAGCGCAGGTGCAGGCACCTGGAGCCAGGGCGCCCGCACATTATTATGGGTGGCGCCGAGGTGCGTGATACCTCGAGAACAAAGCATGAGTATGGTGGCGCCGAGGTGGGTGACACCTTGAGAATAAAGCGCAGGTGTAGGCGTCCTGGCTCCAGGCACCTGCACATTATTATGGGTGGTGCTGAGGTACATGACAGACACCTCGAGAATAAAGCGCAGGTGTGGCTGGACTTGAGAGAACAATGTTTGAGTATGGTGGTGCTGAGGTACATGACAGACACCTCGAGAATAAAGCGCAGGTGTGGCTGGACTTGAGAGAACAATGTTTGAGTATGGTGGTGCTGAGGTACATGACAGACACCTCGAGAATAAAGCGCAGGTGTGGCTGGACTTGAGAGAACAATGTTTGAGTATGGTGGTGCTGAGGTGCGACAGACACCTCGAGAATAAAGCGAGAACAAAGCATTATGATGGATGCTGCGCCCGCACATGATGATAGGTGCTGTGCCTGGGCATTAATTATGGGTGGCGCCGAGGTGCGCAGCACCTCGGCGCCACCCATAATTAATGTGCGGGCGCGGACGCGCACGCCCGCCAAAGGAGAGACCAACGAATATAGTCGATGGTCGCATATAACAGCTTTCGAATAGCCAGAACCGCCCATCTGGGGTATACTGAAGGTGTTAACGTCAATCAAATCATATATACTAGGAAACCATGAGCTGTATTGGAACTGCTGGCCATGTAGACCATGGCAAATCTACCCTGGTCAAAGCGCTTACAGGTATTGATCCAGATCGCCTGACAGAAGAGAAAGAACGTGGCATGACCATTGATCTTGGTTTTGCCTGGTTGAAACTGCCCGGCGGACAAGAGGTCAGTATTGTAGATGTTCCGGGTCATGAAAGTTTCATCAAGAATATGCTGGCTGGCGTTGGAGGGATAGACGCAGCGCTGCTGGTCATTGCCGCGGACGAAGGGATCATGCCACAGACACGCGAACACCTGGCAATTCTAGATCTATTGCAAGTACCTCGGGGTGTGGTTGTCTTGACCAAAGCTGACCTGGTGGATGAGGAGTGGCTAGAACTGGTCCGAGAAGAGGTTGCTGAATATCTGAAACCCACCATTTTAGCCGGGTCGCCGATCCTTCCTGTATCTGCCTATACAGGCCAGGGTTTGCCAGAACTCCTATCTACCCTGGATACCTTACTGGAAACTGCATCCGCGCGCAAAAATATTGCACGTCCACGTTTACCAATAGATCGAGTCTTTTCACTAACGGGATTTGGTACGATTGTCACAGGGACACTATTAGATGGTGTGCTGAAAGTAGGCCAGGAGGTGGAGATCCTACCGCAGGGCATGAAATCTCGTATCCGTAGTTTGCAGACGCACAAGCAACAACTCGATGTCACCCGTCCTGGCAGCCGGGTAGCAATAAATCTCGCGAATATTGCTCGTAGCGATCTAACACGTGGCAATGTGGTGGCTCTACCCGGCCAATTACAACCAACCTTACTTTTCGATGCCCGGCTCAGGCTTCTTACAGAGGCCAGTCGCTCGCTCTTGCACAACACATCTGTCGATGTGTACACTGGTTCACAAGAAATTCCTGCCCGGGTACGTCTACTGGACACGGATGAACTCCAACCGGGACAGAGTGCCTGGGTACAGATACGGCTAAGCCGGCCCGCCGTTGTTGCTTGCCGTGACCGCTTTATTGTGCGCATTCCGTCTCCGAGTACGACCATTGGGGGTGGCGAAATTGTCGATGTCACACCGCGCTACCATCGCCGTTTCCAACAGCCATTGCTAGACACACTGGTTCAACTCTTACAGGCCACCCCTGAAGAATTGGTCCTGGCTAGCCTGGAGCGCCATCCCAAAGCAAAAGCAGCAGGAGTCACGAAAGCGACGCATAGTCTGGTAGGCTATACACTTGAAGAAATAGTGAAACAGTCTAATTTAGCTCATGATGTGACGCAACAGATACTAGAGTCGTTGTTATCAGAGGGAAGAGCGTGTAAAGTTGGTGTTTACTGGTTTGCGCAAACCAACTGGGATGCATTAACCGACCAGGCTCTCCATCTGGTTCAGGAATTTCATCAACAGTATCCATTGCGCAGTGGCATCTCCAAAGAGGAATGGCGTGCTCGTCTGGGTCTTCAATCCAAGATGGCCGCCGACGTTTTTTCCCTGTTCCAGGAAAAAAGTCTATTAGAGAATGTGGAAACCAGAACAGGTGAACGCGGCGAAGGTCCGGCACTTGCTCGGACCGCTGGCTTGATCAGGATACCTGGCTTTCGACCACATTTTACCAGCACTCAACAAAAGCTGGTCGAGCAGTTATTGCAGCAGTACCAGGTGCAACCCTATACGCCGCCTGTGCGTAGCGAAGCTGATGCGATTGCCGGGGTTGATGTGGTCAATGCTCTGCTTGAACAGGGCGAGTTGATAAAAATAGGTGATGGTATCCTATTTTTACATACAGCTTATGAGACAGCACTTTCAAAATTGGCGGCCTATATGCACGAGCATGGTAAAATGACCGTTGCAGAGGCACGCGATGTCCTAGGAACAACCCGTAAATATATTTTGCCTCTACTCGAACATATGGACGCCTTACGTATGACTCAGCGTCTGGGAGATGAACGTATACCAGGTACAACTCCTATTGGCAACCCTGTGGCATAAAAAATCAGGCGTGCACCGATTACAATAGAATAGTAGAAGCAAAAAACAATCTTTACCAGATGAGAACTCCTACTTTCCTGAAGAGTGTTCCATTCTGGCGTAGAATAAGTTAAAATAGTGACGCAATGCGTTTTGCCTTCTCCCTGATTTCGGGAAGAGAAGTTCTGGCAATTTGATGCTGGCGAGTCACATTGCGTCTCTGGTTGAGATATGCGTAAATCCTTGTTTGAGATTCGATTGGATATCTGAAAACGCCTGGAGATAGTACCAGTCCAATGGTATGATTACTCAGAAGGTGCTGTGACAGAGGTTATCCAGCAAGCAAGGGCAGGGCACTGCAAACAGTCGCCCAACAGTGCGGAGAGCTATGCAAATCGAAGTTTTGGGTGAGCGATACCAATTACAAGACCCTATTGGGCGTGGTGGTATGGCTACGATCTATCGGGGCCGTGATATGCGCATGGACCGGACCGTAGCTATTAAGGTGTTGCGCGAAGTCTACAGTACCGACCCAAAGTTTGTGACGCGCTTTCAGCGAGAGGCAAAAGCTGCATCTTCATTGCAGCACCCCAATATTGTGCAAGTATACGATTATGGTCAGAGCGATGGCAATTATTTTATTGTCATGGAACTGGTCGAAGGCACAGATCTGCGCCGATATTTGCGCTCGCGGGGTGTTCTCGCCATGGATCGGGCTGTCATTATCGCGCACGATGTCGCTCTTGGTTTAGGAGCGGCCCATCGCCGAAGTATTGTGCATCGCGATGTTAAACCACAGAATATTCTGGTGGGCCGCGATGGTTCTATCAAATTAACTGATTTCGGTATTGCCAGTGTGTATAAAGATATTAATGCCGAGCGTTTAACTACGACTGGCATGACACTGGGTACCGTACAATATTATGCTCCAGAGCAAGCACAGGGTGAAATAGTCAGTCCCGCGGCTGACGTTTATGCACTGGGTATTGTCATGTATGAGATGCTGACCGGTCGCACTCCTTTTGATGGAGATACCCCGGTTGCGGTCGCAATGCAGCATATTCAAGATGTCCCTATGCCACCCAGCCAGTTGAACCCAAATATACCACCTGCGCTGGAGGAGATTATTTTACGCTGCCTGGAAAAAATTCCTGAGATGCGTTTCCGGGATGGCAACACGCTGGCGCGCGCCCTGGAATTGTTGGGTGAGGAAGATAATGCGACCATACAGTCGGCAAATATGTTGCCGGGCAATGGTTCAGGACCTCATGCCAGCGCAGGGGCCATGCTAAACCAGGCTGCGGGCTATGCCAATGGTATATCGCATCCGGGTCAGCAGAACTCGTCGCCTAACCAGCAATTGGGTCCGGCTGCTCTGGGTTCGAACGTTCCCTCTGAGAATGGGGCCGCGACCGCATTACGTCCCGATCAGGACTATGCTCCGATGGCAATTGATCCAGGGGCGGCAACCACCGCTATGGATCAGCAACGCCCTATTCCCATGAGTGATATGGAAGCCGGGGCTACGCGACCTATTCAACGCGATGCCCTTGGAAGTCGTCCTGCAGGTATCGTGCGGGAGCAACGTGATACACGTGTGGCTGGTATTGTGACAGTGCTTGTCTTAGTGGCAACGGTATTATTACTCGCTTTTAGTATTTATCTCGCAGGCCAACTGCATTTTCTGCCATTTTCGTCAGGCAACTCGGGAAATACCACCCCAACAGTAGCACAGATGGTCCAGGTTCCTGATTTAAAGGATCTGACCTATAAGCAGGCCAAGAAGCAAGCTGAAGATAAAGGCTTTAAATTTTCAGTTACGAATGGGATTACAGCTGGTAAGGTGAAGCAGCAATCACCGCAGGCTGGTAATTATGCCAGGCCTGGTTCTACCATTCTGGTTGAGTTGTCAACCACCAGTGTGGTGCCAAAAGACCTGGTTGGCCAATCACTGGAGGGGGCAAAAGCTGAACTGAATAAGATGGGTATCCAGTATACTGTTCAAGAGGATAACCTTGACAAACAGGATCCTAACCGTGATCCCAATACTGTGACTCGTACAGATCCGGGTGCCGGTAAAACATTGAAAGATAACGAGATTTTGACGTTATATGTAACGAACTTGACTGGTGCACCTTCGACATCTTCAACGCCGGGTGTCTCAACGCCGCCAACACAGGTTCCAAGTAAGCCGCAGCCGCAGCCGACGCCGACCACTGCTCCGCAGCCGACGCCGACCACTGCTCCGCAGCCGACGCCGACCACTGCTCCGCAGCCGACGCCGACGCCGACTGTGCCGGCTCTACCTACTATAACGCCGACCGTTACATCGTCAAGTTTAAATACGCCAACTGCTCAATAGAGTTGAGCAGACAACATACGTCATTCGAACCAGGCCTGCGCCTGAGGGGCTGTGTCCCCAGAACTCAGTTTCCTGCTGTGCCACTTGCAAGTGGCACAGCAGGAAACTAGATAACTAATATATTAATTCTACATTTATGGAGATCTTCTTTTTATATCCTCGGACGCAATTCGATTATTCTTCAATAATACCTGTTAGTACAGGCCCACTTTTATCAAGAAAAAAGCGTTCAGCAAATATTTAATAACGTTAAAATATAGAGTATATATCTATAAACGAACTAAAATTGCAGACTCGATGTTAAGAATTCGCCTTATGGCTGCTTGCCGTCATAAACCTTAGAGGTCTTTATTCAGTTTTTTTTAAGAATTCAATGGTTGAGTCTATTTTACACATAAAACATATAGTATATGGTATACTCTATCGTAGAATGACGTTGGTTATGGACAACGTGCTATACTGCAAGTAGAAGCATTTGATGTCTATCTGGCAAACAGAAGTAGACACACGAACGGTAGTGACGAACAAAGATCGGGCATCGCAGGGTTGGTGACCTCCAAATGTGTGGAGCTCCGCGCAGCTGCCAACACTCAGTGTTTAAGACATTGCGTTCTGCTGGCCTATGAGTTCAACAAGGGTGTCTATGTTTTCCTTCTCAAAATGAAAATTTAAAAGAACGAGGACGACCTATCATGATGAAATTAGACGGAGCAATATCACCAGAGAATACACTTTTTGTCCTGCTCTGTTTTGAAGGGCCTGATGTCTACTCTACCGCGGGTGGTCTGGGCACTCGTGTTTCTGAATTGAGTGAAGCGCTTGCTACACAGGGATATACCACCCATCTTATTTATATTGGTGATCCTTACAAGCCAGCGATTGAACACCGCCTGGACGGGCGTTTGATCCTCAAACGCTGGTCGCAATGGGTTAGCAAATATTATCCCAATGGTGTTTATGACGGCGAGGAACAAAAGCTCTATGATTATAACGAGAGCGTTCCTTATCATATTTTTAGTGAGATTGTACGACCAGCAGTAGCTGAGGGTAAGACAGTTGTTATTCTGGGCGAAGACTGGCATACCGCTGAAGTGATGTGTCGCACCTCTGATCTTTTACACTGGTTTGGTGTGCGCCAGAAAGTTCTGATGCTATGGAATTTGAACAGCCTGATGTCATTGCAGCGTATTGATTGGGGGCGATTAAATTTTGTTACCACACTGTGCACAGTCAGTAAATACATGAAGCACAAGATGTGGAGTTTAGGTGTCAACCCCCTGGTTATCCCCAATGGTATTCCCAGTCGCCACCTCAATCCGGTCGATCCGGAAGCAGTGCAGCGCCTGCGCAACATTGCACGGCGTGGTGATCCCAACCGTTTTTTCCTGTTCAAGATCGGGCGTTTTGATCCTGATAAACGTTGGATCATGGCTATAGAGGCGGTTGCCCGTTTGAAAGATGCTGGCCATCCTGTAACCCTGTTTGTACGTGGTGGTATCGAGCCACATGGAGCTGATGTGTTCCGTCATGCTTACCATCGCGGACTGCATATTCAGGATGTGGTGGCCCAACGTCCTAATCTACAGCAGTGTCTGGACGCTATTGAACAGGCCGGCCCGGCCGATATATACAATCTGCGTTTCTTCTTGCCCGAAGAATTTGTGCGCACCACTTACGCGGCGGCGGACGCTACGCTGGCTAATAGTGGACACGAGCCATTTGGCCTGGTTGCATTGGAGGTTATGGCGGCTCAAGGTATTGCTGTTACCGGTTCGACTGGTGAGGATTATGCAGTCTCCTTTGAAAATGCGATTGTGACCGAGACCGACGATCCAGATGAAATCGTTGGTTACCTCCTCTATCTGCGCCGTCACCCGGAGAAGCAAGAACAGATGCGTCAGGCCAGCCAGGTAACCGCGCGCCAATTTCTCTGGGACCGTGTCATCGACAATATGGTGGGTAAACTTGAGTTCCTGGCGCGTAAGCAGAACATTGTTTTGTCGTCGGTCGGTATGATGGATGTAGTGGCTGATGCTCCTGTACAAGACCAGGTGGCGCAGGAAATAAGTGTTGCCGCCAATACTGCCAGCACAAAACGTGGTAGTACGGTCTAGTTTAGGACTACTTTTCAGGTATTTACTATTCTATCCAATAATAGATTTGCTGGTGGTTGTACTGGTCTACATTTACTTGTCTTGTGGGCCAGTACAAAGTGGGGGGTGTATGGTTGTAATTGTAGAGACTGAACTTCCTGGCGTCCATAAAGTTAAAAAAGAGAGATCAAGAGCGCTTCAGCGTAGAAGATGATCAGCCAACTGGTGGAGAAGGCATATATGCCAATAGGATGAGAGGATGACGAGTATGGTTGCGGATCTGGCAGTCTACACTGTAGTTCATCAGCCCCGGCGTTTAAAGCTACCGGCGCAGCCCATTCCGCGCGGAGCAACGCCTGAGGAGATTGCCCACTGCCTCTTTGATGAACGAATGAATGAGCGCTATTTCAGAAAAGTGGCGCAGTATAGCTATTATCCAGCGGCCCAGATGTTTTTGGATCTGTGCGCAGGAATGAAACTCTCCATTGGGTTCTCACTCTCGTTTATACGTCAGGCTATGTCCTGGGATGGAGCCTTGCTAGATCTCTTCCGAGAGCTAGTGGCACATGAAAACGTTGAATTGATAGGGGTAGAGCCATATCATAGTTTCCTGTTTCTATTGGACATGCCTGCTTTTGTAAACTCGATGCAGGATATGGTTCAGGATCTTGAAGGTATCTTTGGTAAAAGGCCGGTAGTGACCGATACGACGGAAATGTGTATGTCGGCCTCGCTGTATGATGCATTAGATGTGGCTGGTTTTCGGGGAGCCCTGATGGATGGCCGGCCCTGGGTTATGGGTTGGCGCGAGAGTACTCACCTCTATCGCAATGGGGATGATGGTCCCTATGCCTTACCAATTGAAGGCAAACGTACTCGCCGTTCGGTCCGCAAAGCTGGCGAACTCCGCGAGGCGCGCGGGAGTAGTCCCTTTTTGTTAACCCGTCACCTGGAATTGAGTGACGATGTTGGTTATAGATTCTCCAATCGCAGTTGGGATGGTTATCCGCTCTATGCGAACACGTATGCAGACTGGATTGCGCATACATGGGGTGACATGCTTTTGCTTGGTTGGGACTTTGAGACCTTTGGTGAGCATCATCGCCAGGATAGTGGTATCTTTGATTTTATGCGCGCATTGCCTGGCGAGCTGAAGCAACGTAACGTGGATACCTATACCGCGAGTGAAATAATTGAACGCCAACAAGCACAGGCTCATTACCTTCCTCTACCAGTATATCCTACTACCTGGGCTGGCAGCGGCGGTATGGAGTTTTTCCTTGGGAATGAAGCCCAGAAAAATATTCTCCACTTGATGGGCGAAGTTTATGGTATGGCTCAGCTAACCGGTAATACTGACCTTATTGACCTGGCCATCTGGCTTAGCCAATCTGATAATCTTCATTTGATTCAGTGGTATGGCAGAAGTGGACCTGAAGCTGAGGTATCTGCCTACTTCACCCCCGCTGAATGGTGGTCGCTGGGACCCAATCGCGTTATCCATGAGCAGCAGCAGGTGTATATCAATGCCTTGCATGCCATGCAACCGTATGTGCCAGCACGCCTGTGGCGTCAACCAGAAAAAAAGACTTCGCGGCGCAAAGAAGCCGTGCTGGTAAATTAACTGAAGGGTGACAGTATTTGGGGTTTGCCCACAATAGGAACAGAAAGTTGGAATAGCAAAACAGCCCAAAAGAACCATGCTTTTCCCAACAAAATAGGGGTAACGCTATAGGGGTGACGGCTGGCAAGGGATCTTTATAGATCCTTTGCCAGCCGTCACCCCTATAGCGTTACCCCATCTCGTTTGATGCTCGAGCTACCTATCTTCTCTGTGTGTGCGACATCACGTATCAGCTCACATGTGCTCAATGACGGTATCCTTTCTGTCGTACCAAAGCAGGCAGTTTTTCCGTTGAAATGCGTTTACCACACATGACATGGCAGCCATTCGTTTTTCTGGTGACTGTCTGTTCTTATCTTTTTCATACCCTCTTTTCTCCTTCATTGCGGTCACTGAGCTTCTGATTGTACTCTCACCTATTTATGTATATTAGAGTAAGATAAGAATTATTAGAGAATTATATCTATATATTGACATGTACATTTTTTTACTTTATATTTGAGAAAGCAGTAATAAGTGAAAGACAATCTATGACTCTTTCTCTTGATTTGGTTCTGGTGCTTTCATATTTTATCACCTTTTATTTTGCATGTTTTGTTAAAAATGTCCCTGCTGCGCGAATGACAGGATGTCAACCATTCACGTCGGTATCCAGGAGCCGCTGGTCGTCCAAAAGGAAGGGAGACCAGCCAGGGAGCAGCATGCCTCCACCGCGGTACGCATGCCAGCTCATTGTGTGCCCTGATGCCAGTGAGATGCAGCGCCGTATTTCGACAACGTGTGTGCTGAGAGGATAGAGGCACTCCCCTCTGCTGCTATTTTTTTGAATAGGTGTAACGAGAAAAGGATTTCACTCTATGGATCGTTTTTCAGTGCCCTTTTTGCCTGAATTACCCCCCCCACCCGCGACAAATGATCTTTCGCACGCCAAAAATATTCAACCATTCTGGTCATCGTTCTGGCGGCTCTTGCTGGTCCTTAGCCTGGCGACAGGGGCGATCTTGACCACCGTGGTCGCATCCGTTCCCTCGGCCTATGCGGCGACCGCGAACGAGGCGCTCCCGCAGACCAGTCTGCCCGCGACCTATACCGGGGTGCGCAACCCGACGCGGAACGTACCGGTTCCCACGAACGTCCACGATACCAGTTCGCACATCTCTCCATTCAAACCGAAAACACAGGCAAAAATGGCGACGCCTGCCGCCTCACCGGTCAGCAGCGGCACACCACTCAACGGCCTGGGCGACTCGTCGCTCTACACGTTTATCGACAAATCCCTTTCCGATCACCTGGATCTGAAGGTCAACGTCGCCAACGGCAACCTGGTCCTACACACGGTGGAGCTGCAGATCTCGGGCCGGGGGCTCAATAACACGATCGGTGGCTACTACAACAGCCAGTCTAACTGGTGGCTGGCCGATCACGGGACCAACTGGAACTTCACCACCGGTCGCGGAGCCTCCCTGTATTTAGATGATCTCTCCACCACCGGCGGCATCACGCTGAACTTGCCGACGGGCCTCAAGGCTTACTTCGCTCCCGATGGCAAAGGCGGTTTCAAAGATGCTCCCAGCCTGAACGCGACGCTGTTGCCCCTGAATGGGGGCGTCTACACCCTGCAGTTCCACCAGACCGGCGAGCGCTGGCTGTTCAACCAGTGGGGCACGCGCTACGAGGTGCTGGACAAGAACAACAACCAGCTCGAATATAGCTACCTGGACAACGGCGACTGGACCGGAGCGACCGACACGCAGGGACGCACCGTGAGCGCCACCCAGAACAGCAACCACCAGGTGACGAAGGTGGTCGACAATACTGTGGTTGGCGGCAAGACGCGCACTATCACTTACGGGTACGATGCTCAGTCGAATCTGACCAGCATCACCGATGCCAACAACAAGCAGACCATCTTTACCTATGATCCCAATGGCGACTCGGAGCTGCTCACCATCAAGGACCCGCTGGGACGCACGACGACGATCACCTATGGCTCAAACGGCCAGGTGGCCACCATCACCGATGCCAACAACAAGCAGATGACCTTTACGTATAACAGCGGCAATACCGTGGTGAAAGACGTGAACAGCCATTCCACCACCTATACGTACCAGGCCAACCTGCAGGTGACCTCGACCAAAGACGCGCTGGGCCATAGCACCAGCAGCACCTTTGACGCCACCTCCTACAACGTTAATACCTACCAGGATGCGATCACATCCGATGGACCAACCAGTTTCCAGTATAATAGCAGCAACAACATGGTCTCGCAGGTCAAAGATCCTACCGGGGCCACGACCAAATACAGCTATTCACCGCTCTCGGGCGGCCAGCAGCAGAACGTGCAGTATCTGCCCACCACCTCAACGGATGCGCAGAGCAATGTGAAGACGAATAACTACGACAATTATGGCAACCTGTTGTCTCAGGCCGATACGACCGGGAGCAAGAGCAATGGCAGCAAGCTGCAGTATTCCTACAATCAGGACGGCACGCCATCTGGTAGTGAGGATGCCAATGGCAATACCACCCTCTACGGCTACGACGGTCAGGGGAATCTGACCTCGGTCACGCCGCCCGCCCCCATGGGCAAGACGACGATGACCTACGACGCCCTGAGTCGTTTGAGCACGGAGACCGACGGCAACGGCAACACGACGACCTATACCTATGACGTCTTCGATCGCGTGCTCAGCACCATCTACAACCAGGGAACCGGCTCGGCCCGCACGTTCACGTATAGCTACGACGATGATGGCAACACGCTGACCCAGAGCGATCCCACCGGAACCACCTCGTTCACCTATGACGTGCTCAATCGGCAGACCAACAAGCAGATCCCGGGTGGTCCCAACATCGTCAGTACCTATGACAATATCGGCAACCTGACCAGCCTGAACGACGGCACCGGTCTGACCAAATACGGCTACAACGAAGTCAACCTGATGACGACGTTGACCGATCCAGGAAGCGCCGTCACCAACTATGGGTACGATAACGCGAACCGCAAGAACTGCATTATCTATCCCAACGGCACCGGCATGCTCATGAGCTACGACGCGGCTGGCCGCCAGGTGAGCAACCAGGGCGGCAAGATGAACGGGAGCCAGTGCGGCACGTCCAGTATCACCACGAACTACACGGGTTACACCTATAACTACGGCCCCTCCAATGGGTCCACGGAGGTGATGAAGAGCGCGGTGATCCATAGCGCCAACAACTATACCCAGTACGCGACCTGGAACTACCAGTACGACACGCTCAATCAGTTGACGGATGTCAACAACGGAGTGCAGCACTGGGCCCTGAGCTACGACGCCAACGGGAACTTGAAGACCAGGCAGTATACTGGAGCTTCCAGCAACGTGGCAACGTATAGTAACTATAACGCGGACAACGAGCCGACGGGGGCGACCAGCACCGGCAGCTATGCAGGCCAACCGACTTCGGGCAGTGCCACCTATGCCTATGATGCCGATGGAAATCTGACGTCGATCACCAATGGCAGTGATGGTCGTGGAGCACTCTCCTACGCCCAGACGCACAGCTATAACAACGCGAACCAGGATGTGAGTGGCACCGGCACGGCGTCAGGCTCGACGCAGAGCTACAGCTACGGCTACACAGGCATCGGCCAGAGCGAGCGCACCACCAACTCTGGGACCAGCACAGTCTACACCGGCCTGGGCCTGAGCACGGAAAAGACAGGAGGCACCACCTACGAGTACGTCCGTTGCAGTTGCGGTCTGCTCAACAGCGAGCGCACCTCGGCGGGCAAGGTCTACTACTACCTGTTCAACGGGCAGGGCTCGATCGTGGGCATGACCGATAGTGTGGGTAACCTGGTGGCCAGCTACGATTACGATCCCCTCGGCAGCATCGCTGGTAGCAACGTGCAGAGTGGAATCGTCAACCCCTGGCAGTATGCCGGCGGCTACTTCGACAGCACCACCGGCCTGACCAAGTTCGGCATCCGGTACTACGATCCCATCTTCGGCCGCTGGACCCAGCGTACCCCCGTTGGTGGCACCCTGCAGGAGACGCTCAAAGCCAACCCCTACCTTTATGCTGATAATGATCCAGTGAATGAGACTGATAGTAGTGGAAGATGTCCCATGTGTCTGGTTATTCTAGCGGGAGCTCTTGGTGGAGGAATAGCTGGATTAATTGCATTAAACATGACAGACGCTGTTGCACAACAACCACCTCCATCTGCTGAGCAGCAAGTTGAGGCATTTGTAGGAGGAGCTCTTGTAGGCGGCCTTACTGCAGCATTTGGTTTCGCAGGAGCAGGGTCATTTGCTGCAGCAAATGCTATGGCAACACCATCGATGGCAGGATCGGCACTGGCTACGCCTATTGGTTTTGCTCCTTGGGGCGCCTTGGTTGCTGGTATTCTTCGGCACTTTTGGCAATAGTTTAAGTTTGGAAATGATAACTTAAAATGAGTGCCGAATAAGCAACTCATACTAAGTAACAACTCATTTGTTTGAGGCAGTGCATCTAATAAATGCACTGCCGATGTTGAGATTTACTTTTACATAATAAGCAATTTAGCCTTTAGAGATACCGCATGTGATTCCTTACTATGGTTTATATTAGGGGTAAACTCTAGACATTTATTATGGAAAGTTTTTACTCGACTTACTTATTACATTTCAGGAGAGAGTAATGTCTACAAAATTATATATTATTTTAGTTGTAATCATTGGCCTGGCTCTTTTAGGCATTTTTTACCTGATGTCGATTATTTTTCATGACCCTCATTTTTTCGGTACGGTAGGTTTTATCCTTCTTGGTATGTACGTCTTTTTAGCAATCATAAATAGAATTTTTATAATGAAGAAGAAATGATAAAAAAATTCGTATAAGAAATATTTGATAGATAGATGGCCTACAGTGGTCTTCACAACGCTTGGACCCCGTGACAAAATAGACTCATGCGAGCTTATTCTTACGATTTACGACAGCGGATTCTGCGCGCGGTAGACCAGAGAAAGCCGCGTGCGGAGATTATGAAAACCTTTGCAGTGTCTCGATCCACGATTAAACGCTACCTCAAGCTAAGGCGCGAAACCGGTGATGTCAAACCTAAGGCCATTCTAGGCTGCCCATCAAAGAAAGGGGCAGCGCTGCACGCTGGACTGCTCCCACACCTCGAAGCGCACCCCGATGCGACCCTTGCCGAGCACTGCCAGTTCTGGGAAGCCACACATGGTATCGAGGTCAGCTCCGCGACCATGAGCCGTGCGATCACGCGTCTGAACTGGACCCGCAAGAAAAAGACGATCCGTGCAAGTGAGCAGAATGAGGCCGACCGCGATGTCTGGTGCGAGCAAGCCAAAGAACTGGATGCCAGCAAACTGATATTCATTGATGAGTGTGGCTCGAATATTGCCCTCACCCGCTTGTATGCTTGATCGCCACAGGGAAAACGGGTCTATGGCTCTGTTCCACGCAACAGGAGAGCGAATATCACGCTCCTGGCTTCGCTTTCGCTTCAAGGCATGGGCGAAGCTTTTATCCTGGAAGGCTCAGCGGATTCTCAGGTGTTTGAGTTGTACATTGAGCAGATCCTGGTATCATTTCTCAGGATAAATTGGCGCGTTCCTCTCAGATAATTTGCTGACGATTGGCTTGAGGAGTGCATTGAGACGGTTTTTGAGAAAAATTTCTCTCCCATAAAATGGCGGTGCAATTTCATCTCATCTCTTTGATGCTTTTCGGAAAAATACAACGGCTCATTTTGTAAGCATAAAATGGCATCCTTTTCGGGCTGTTGCAAACGGCGATGAGAAACAAATTGTGGCGGATTCCCAGTGGAGCACGACAATTTGCACGCAGGCTACGACTGGAAGCAATTTCTGGCGGGACGCGTCATATCATGCTTAATCGTGGAACCAGTCTTCACAGCTGTTCCGTCATCACGCAGCACTGCTCCACAGGCATGATTTCCAGAGTAAAACGGGGGTACCTTGATTGAAACACGTGTTTCAATCAAGGTACCCCTAAACAGTCTTTTTCTACCTTTTCACTGCCTCGATCACAATGTATCCTGGCACATGAGCGTAGCGTTCGGCTCGCAAACGGTGCGCGACATCGTGGTCTAGTTGTGGTTCAATCACCTGCTGAATGGTGCAGCCTGCCTGGATGACACTGTTGAAATAGGTGCTGAGTGGGCGGTGAATAAAATGCCCGTAGCCCTGGGGTACAGTACGCACTTGGAAATACTCACGTACCTCGACGTATCCCTTGCTAGTCCAGGCTGAACCGGACTCCTCGAAGCAGGGGTGCAACAGCGAGAAGATCAGGCGACCTCCCTGCTTCAGCGCGGTCACGCAGTTGAGTAGCGCAGGCAGGTAATCTGGGATATCCATCAAGACCATATTGGCAACGACAGCTTCAAATGCCTCTGGTGTAGGACTCCAGGTGGAGAGATCGGCCTGGAGATACTGGATACCCAGCGGCTCAGCCTGCTCCCTTTTCTGAGCGTACACATACCACGTCTCGGCAGGCTCAATGCCAGTCATGGTCGCGCCCCGTTTCGCGAGCAGTCGGCAGAGATAACCCTGACCACACCCAGCATCCAGAATATGTTGCCCGTTGACATCCCCCAGCAAGGCAAACAGCGCGGGATTGAGCATATATTGCCTGGTCGTATCACCCTCATCCCCAAATTGCTCAGCCTGCTCCAGTGGGACGTCGCCCCAGGCTTTAATTGTCGCTTCGTTCGTAACTTCTGACATTGTCCCTTCCTTTCACTTTCACGCGTGTCTGTGTGATGACAAGAGAGGATATTGTATTAGGCAAGCGCAACCGTTGCAAGCCTTGGATATGCGTCAAGAAGCTTCCTCCCGTCTCACAGGGTCGCGGGTTGGTTTGCGTTGCCCAACTCGTAGCCGGCGACGTGATGCGGCCCGTGGTCGCTGATCCTGTGGCTGTTGCTCCGCTGCCCATAAAGAAGCCTTCTTGACCATGCTACAGATACAACGGCTGTTTGCCCAACGTGCCAGCACACCTCCCATTGTGTGCATAGTTATGATATTCGTTTGCCCCAAGATCTGCCGATCAGCAGTCAAGGGACTGCTCTATGCCTATAATAACAATGGCACCATTAAGACCCAGACGGATGCCAACAACAATACGACATCCTATGGCTACGATAACCATGGCAACCTGACCTCAATCACGCCGCCAGCGCCCATGGGCCAAACCACCCTGGTACCAGATAGCCTGAGCCGGGTCAGTTCCATCGCCGACGGCAACAACCATACAACAACCTATACTTATGACAACCTGGACCGGGTGAAGACCATCACTTATAGCGACCACACCTCGGTCAGTTATACCTACGATGACAACGGCAATATGAAGACGCGTACCTACACCGGTGCCTCGACCTTCAACGCCACCATGAGCTATAATGCCGACAACGAGATTACCTCGGCCAGTTCCACCGGCAGCAACAGCGGGTCGGCAACCTATAGTTATGATGGCAACGGCAACCTGACCTCGGTCACCAACGGCAGTGGTGGTCCTGGACCCTTCACCCGTGCCCAGACGCACACCTATAACGCCGCCAATCAGGATATCAGCGGCAGTGGAACGGACTCTGGTTCTTCGGCCAACTATACCTACGGCTATAGTGGCAGTAACCAGACCGATCGGGTTACCAACACCGGCAACACCGCCGTCTACAGTGGGTTGGGCCTGAGCACTGAAAAAGTGGGGAGCACGAACTATGAATACGTGCGCTGCAGCTGCGGTCTGCTCAACAGTGAGCGCACCTCAGCAGGCAAGGTCTACTCCTACCTGTTCAACGGGCAGGGCTCGATCGTGGGCATGACCGATAGTGCGGGTAACCTGGTGGCTAGCTATGATTACGATCCCCTTGGCAGCATTTCCGGCAGCAACGTGCAGAGCGGAATCGTCAACCCCTGGCAGTATGCCGGTGGCTACTTCGACAGCACCACCGGGCTGACCAAATTCGGCATCCGCTCCTACGATCCCATCTTCGGCCGCTGGACCCAGCGTACCCCCGTTGGTGGCACCCTGCAGGAGACACTCAAAGCCAACCCGTATGAGTATGCGGATAATGATCCTGTCAATGAGGTGGATCCATCAGGGAAATGGAGTGTTGATATAAGCGGTGCCTGCATAGCAGCAATAACCGTTGGTCTCCCTCTATTAACTGCATCCATAACAGGAACCTCTATATTGTCAAGCCAGTTTTTTGCCCTGGCAGCGTTTGTAAGCATTATAGGGTTTCCTGTTGTTGGTGGTATCATTGCGATTTTGACTGTACTTGTCACTGCTGTCGTTATTACCGCAGAACTAATCGTCTTCTATGAAGCTATAAGGTCTGCGTGTGGATTACCTGAAATTCATATAAGGTTCTAGCTACTAAAAGAAATAGAGTGCTAAAACCATAGAAATATAGCACTCTATTTCTTTATTGGAAAGTAGGGCAAACAACAAATGCGTTTAATAACTGGTAAAAAGGCAGCATTAATATGGTTTATCATTACCATAATCACTTTTGCTGTTGCGTATGTGTTACGAATTGAGCGTAATATGGGATGGTCCCAATATTGTTTCTATATTGGGATACTAACACTGATCATTGCTTTTCAAGCGTTTCTTCTTGCTAATTTCGCTCGAAAAGGAAAATAAAAATTATTACATATAGGCTGTTTAAGCTTAAATCTATGAGAGAAAAGGCATTGCTTGCTGTAGATTGTGGTTGGTTACCAAGAAAGCAGGAAATGCTACTGAATATATCCGTTGTAGCTGCGGTCTGCTCAACAGCGAGCGCACCTCGGCGGGCAAGGTCTACTACTATCTGTTCAACGGGCAGGGCTCGATCGTGGGCATGACCGATAGTGCGGCTACCCTGGTGGCCAGCTACGACTATGATCCCCTTGGCAGCATTTCCGGCAGCAACGTGCAGAGTGGAATCGTCAACCCCTGGCAGTATGCCGGAGGCTACTATGACAGCACCACCGGCCTGACCAAGTTCGGCATTCGGTACTACGATCCCATCTTCGGCCGCTGGACCCAGCGCACCCCCGTTGGTGGGACCCTGCAGGAGACCACGAAGGCCAACCCGTATATGTATGCTGGCAATAATCCTGTCAATAATATTGATCCTAGCGGTGCAAGTTGTGAGGGAGATGCTTTAGTAGGTTTATTTTCGTTGGCTGGTCTAGCGAGAGGGGTTCAGTCAGTGCTCTCGTTTAGTGCCGCTCAACTGGCGGGTGGAGCTGGAACTGCAACATCGGCTAGTATGACAGCAGCCGCTGATGGAACAATTATTGATGGGGGATTAGATCTATACGCAGCATCACAAGCGACACCAGTCGGAACGATAGTAGATGCTGTTCTATTAGGCGCGGGCATTGCCTTTATAGCTTATTCTGCATATAACTTAGTCCAAGAATGTAATGGCCGACCAGGGTTATAATTTTAGAAAGTGTTTTACGGAACAAAAGAATGTTAATATTCTTTTGTTCCGTAAAACTTTAGTTCAGAGGTGCAAATATGAAAACAATGGTAGAAAATCCTATAGTACTCATAGGTGTCATAATCTTAACAATAATAGGCATCGGAGGAACGTTTTTTCTTAGAAAGAAACATTCTCGTTTAGCAGAAACAATCCTGCTCTATGGGGTTTGTTGCATGTGTGGGTTCTATTTTGCAATGAGACTTTCCTTTGCTTTCCCTGATTTAGGGCTTATCTGGTTCTTGTTGTTGGTGTTATTGGTCATACTAGTTGCTGCTATAAGTAGCTATTTTAATTTCAAAAGAACAAATCATAGAAGGCTTTGAATTATGAGTAGATAAATGTGGCTTTCTTTGAGAAATGAATAGTAAAACCGTTTTGATCCTTTGCATGAAAGACTCTTGGTATGGCTAACACTACAAAAGAGATCTTCTTAACAGTTCAGGTGTCCAGCATAGCGGATAATATTGGACTATGGGCTACGATGCCAACGGGAATCTGAAATCCACGCAGTACACCAGATCTTCCAACTTCGTGGCGACGTATAGTAACTACAATGCGGACAACGAGCCGACGGGGGCGACCAGCACCGGTAGCTATGCAGGCCAACCGACTTCGGGCAGTGCCACCTATGCGTATGATGCCGATGGGAATCTGACGTCGATCACCAATGGCAGCGATGGTCGTGGGGCGCTCTCCTACGCCCAGACGCACAGCTATAACAACGCGAACCAGGATGTGAGTGGCACCGGCACGGCGTCAGGCTCGACGCAGAGCTATAGCTACGGCTACACGGGCATCGGCCAGACGGAGCGCACCACCAACAATGGGACCAGCACGGTCTACACCGGCCTGGGCCTGAGCACTGAAAAGACAGGAGGCACGACCTACGAGTACGTCCGTTGTAGCTGCGGTCTGCTCAACAGCGAGCGCACCTCGGCGGGCAAAGTCTACTACTATCTCTTCAACGGGCAGGGCTCGATTGTGGGCATGACCGATAGTGCGGGTAACCTGGTGGCCAGCTACGACTATGATCCCCTCGGCAGCATTTCCGGCAGCAACGTCCAGAGCGGAATCGTCAACCCCTGGCAGTATGCCGGAGGCTACTACGACAGCACCACCGGGCTGACCAAGTTTGGCATTCGCTACTACGATCCCATCTTCGGCCGCTGGACCCAGCGTACGCCCATTGGTGGTACCCTGCAGGAAACGCCCAAGGCCAACCCCTATGAGTATGCCGAGAATGATCTTGTCAACTATGTTGGTCCGCATGGAACTACTCCAACTGTAATAGGAGACGTTCTAGCATGTATAGGAGGTATTGCCGCTGATCACCAGGCATACTAAGAGCGGAAGTGACGCAAGATGCTCTGCTTAAAAAGGGAGCTCCCGGATTTCTTTTATTGTAAAAGGTTAAGATTTCATACATGCATTTCTATGACTTTTGGCCTACGGTGTGCGCAACGAATTGACGAGCCTCGGTTTATTTAGTTAGACTCACATGTAGTAACAACAAGTGTCATAAAAAATATTTTTATATGAGGTAGGGTTAATGTCACAATTTCACTCTCTGCGTCCGTTCAGTAGCGATGATGCCGAACCTCTAGGAGAGCGCATCCCCGGTGTTGCAACGATGACCCCGATTCCTGGGGCCAATGTCACGACACCGAACATCCAGACCGATGCTTTTCCCCAATTGATTACCACTGAGCAGTCGCGTGCGGTACAGCTCAGACAGACAGATAGTCACAACCCGATTGTACTGCAGAACGCGCAGACAACCCAGTCATTGGTGCTGGCGCTCCATTCAACCTTGAAGCCACCAGCCCAGGGAACGCGCGCGCCATTGGTTATTCCTGGTGATAGAAAACGCCAGCGCGATACTGAAGCCTTGCTCATACAACAGCAGTCAGGCAAACATCATGGATTGAACCTGCATGTGCGCCATGGATTAGTTGTACTGGCCACATTCGGTGTATTAATGTTTACCATGATTACCATGACCCCTCTCGGTAGTGGGCAGAGTGGTGTTCCATTATTTGATGGCGCCATCAAATGGGTACAGACGCAGCAGCAAGATTGGAATCTCGCCGTTGGCCGTAATGCTGCCCCACCTGCTCAACAACAGGCCCAACAGGCAGCCAATCCTGTTGTTGTTCCGGCTCCCCCTACCACCAATCTACCTAGAAGCCAGTACGTTGCTATCGCTCAGCAAGCAGCGATAAAATATGGCATCAGCCCGGTTTATTTTGTGCGCCAGATCAATCAAGAGAGCGGCTTTAATCCTTATGCCATGTCTCCTGTTGGCGCGGTCGGTATCGCTCAATTCTTGCCATCTACCGCCGCCGGCATGGGCGTTAATCCCTATGATCCTGTCGATGCATTGTATGGAGCAGCCCGGATGATGGCTAACCTCTCCAACCAGTATGGTGGCAACTATGCCAAGGCGCTGGCCGCTTATAATGCTGGCTCTGGAGCGGTAGATAATGCAGTGGCCGCCGGTGGTGCTGCCTGGTTATCTTACCTGCCCGCCGAAACACAGAACTACGTCAATATCATTATGGGTTAAATAAAACACATCAATTCGTTGTCGCCAGATAGCAAGATTGCCTCCCTACCTCATAAGCAATCTTGCTATTTTTTCTTTTAACAGCATCGAGAGATATGCTTGAATTTCCAGGTTGATGAGGATATACTTTAGAGCAAGCAGAAATCTTTTGGTACATGGCACACCACAAGTAGTGCTAGCGCGAAACGATAGATGCACGCCATTTTATGCAATCACTGGCATAATGATGGCAAGTTTATTCACCATTAAGGATATAGTATTTCATGTCGGATATACATGTCCGTCAACGCAATGGCATTCTCTGGCTCATTCTTGACAGACATCCACGAAATATGTTGACCGCAGCGATGCTTGAGCAACTTTCAGCCGCATTGCTTAAGGCGAGCAACAAGCCCCCGCGTCTCATTGTTCTAACTGGCATGGGTGATGAAGCATTCTGTGCCGGAGCAGATCTGCCGGATGACTCTATCGCGCATAAGCAAACCCTTATAGAGACCGCGCATTCAATCGAGCATTCAATGCAGGTTTTACATAGTCAGGGTATTCCAACTGTTGCTTTGATCAAGGGAGCTACCTGGGGAATTGGATGTGAACTTGCAATCCTATGCGAGACCATTTTTGCGCGTGAAGATACCTTATTGCGTTTATCCACACCAGGTCATAGCCTTTTTCCGCGAGCATTGACAGAGATATTGCCTACGTTGATTGGTAAGTCAGAAACGGAACGCCTCGTAGAAAGCGCTGAGACGCTGAATGCGCACGATGCAATGCAAATTGGAATGGTACACCAGGTCTTGTCTCCCAGGCGCTTTCTGCAGGATGCAGAGGAGCTTCTGACCATGTTAATAAGTGTGGCTTGAACCTGACGCTTTGATATAACATAGAAAAGAGCTGATTCTTTAGCGAATCAGCTCTTTTCTATGTTATATCAAAGCGTCTTTGTTTTAGCTATTTATCGTATCTCTAGCAGGCCCATTGAATTTTTACGTCTGGGTACGGTCGGGCTATTCTGGGTTGGCGCGTTTTGCGCGAAGCCAGGTTGTGAGAGCACGGGAAAGTTACTGCCGCTATCGACTGTATCCAATTGGAAGTTCACGATACCGGTGCGAATTTCCTGGGCCATCTGGGTTATTTGACGAGCCAGAGCATGCATCTCGTTGGCGAACTGGGTACTGTGTTTAACAATCTCTTGTATCGCTTCAGTATTGGCTCGTGGAGTTGCGGCATCGCTACTTTGAGGCTTCAGTAAGCGCGCCTTTGCCGTAATCTGAGCCATCTCTTTTTCGATTTCTTCGAAGCCCCGGGCCGTGGTTCTCTGGGAAATCTGGATTTCTTGTAAGAGGCGCTTATTTAAATTATCTAGAGTGCGCAGATCCTCAACGAAGTGTACTCGTAATTCTTCCGCGCTCATATTAAGGGTGCTGGCCGTCTTGGGCAGCTTGGAGAGCCGATCAATGGTATTGGAGACTTGTTCAGATATCCCCAATGTCGTACGCATATGCTGTAAGATCTCGTCATTGGAAACCTGGTGCATCAATTCCCGGATCTGGCGCAATTGATTAAGTAATGCCGCCTGCTGCCCATCAACCTTCTCCATGTTCCCAGGATTACTTTTGTTTCCCACATTAGTCGCGTCTACCACCACAGCTGCTTTGTTCACAGTTTTGACCTGCAGCAGGGCTTGCGTAAAGCTTTCTGAACGCTCTGTCTGCTGGCGTGCAATTACGTCTAGCTGCTCAGCAGTCGTTTTTGTGCGCTGCACAAAGCGGCGGAAGCGTCCAACGGTGAAATTAAATGCATTGGCCAGCATACCAATAGGATCATTACTGACTGGAGCATTAATGCGCAAGTCACCCGCACTCACAACGCGCATATCGGTAAAGAGATGTTCGGCTGCGTTAGTGAGCGCATCGCGTTGATTACGTGTTTCATCCAGCAGTCCCACAATTGCTTCCAGCATCGCATTAACCGAGCCAGAAACATCTGCGATCTCGTCACGGCCAATGACATTGACACGTCGATCGAATTGTCCTTGCTCGACTGCCTGTGTTACCTCGCGCAATGAGCGTAGGCGGCGGACAATGGTCCCCGAGATCACCAGACCAATGATCAAAATCAAGATGAAGGCGATGATTGATCCAATTACAGTGGTAATAATCTGATTCTGGAACTCAATAGTTTGTGCTGCATTAATTGAATCAGTCAGGTGCACATTGAATTGAATCAAGGCACGTGTTGCACTGGTGGCGTCACTATTCGTCAGCTCGATCTGCACCTGCTCCAGATTATTAGCCCTGGTTATATCCTTATTATCAAAATCGTGTAAAATTTCTGTTAATGCGTTTTTATGGGTTAACCAGGTACGTTGAGCACTGGCCGCCAAAATATTTTGCTGGTGAATGAGCTGATTTGACGAACCATTGATAGCTAGAATTGACTGCTGGTCTGCATTCTTTTCGAGCACATCATGATTCAAATAATCTGTTAACAGACCATCATAGCGACTGATCAAATTTTTGAGCGCATCTTTTTCACTTTGCAGTGTCTCATTTGATGGCGCTGGTGTTTGCAGCAGAGCCAGGATCGATTGGGTCTCTGTTTTGATGAGCTGTAAGTACTGGGTACCAGTATTTAAACTGGTATTGGTCGTCAAAAGGCTGTGATAGAATTCTGATTGCCGACTCAAAGATTGCGAACGTTGCAAGCCAGTAGCACCGGTGACCAGCGCTGCTATCAGGGCTGCCGCCAGGAAGCCAAGCGTTAGCCGGGTACCGATGGGTAGATCAATTAAAAGTGAACCGCCACGCCTGAGCGAAGAGCGGATGCGCAATGGATTCTGGTTGTATGTTTGTGTGTTAGACATAGATGTCCCCAATTGTGTCTGATAATAGATCTGGCTTATTCATACGATTCACTACGGATGATCTCGCTTTCCTTTTCCGTGAAAGGCGAGATTGCTAGTGTGTCCGAATGCAACGGTTTTGCCGGGATTGAGGCTATTTTTTTCACATTCATTTCATCGATCGTGATATAGCTTAGCTGGTGTGCTTCCTGCTGCATTGCAGGGCTGATCATAAAGTCCAGGAACGCGCTCAATAAGGAATTGTTATCTCCCAACGTATACATATGTTCATATGACCAGAAATTATAAGTGCCATTACTAATAGTCTCTGCGGTTGGGCTCGCATTATCGATGGCGATGGCTTTCACGGTTGGTTTCAGGGCTGAAAGCGCGATATAGCCGATCGCTCCAGGGGTATTAGCAACGGTATTCACGACTTGTTGTGTATCGTCAACTTTGAGTGGTGTACCGATCTCATCGCCACCGCCAAGGATATATTTACGAAATGTTTCGCGTGTACCCGAAGATGACGGACGAATAATTGGATGGATGGGCTGGTTTAGCCCCGCTTTGATTTGACTCCAATTGGTGGTTTTACCAGTCGAAAAAATATCCAGGATCTGTTCTTTTGTAAGCGATGTAATATTGATATCCGGATGAACAATCATCACAAATGGCGTAGCACAGATAATATGATCTGTCATGTTGGGATCGGGATAAATAGCGGGATCTGCATACAAATCTGAGTCCCCAATATCCGATTGCTTTTGAAAGACTTTGAGTAGTCCCGTTTTGCTGCCACCACCGGCTACAGTAATGTGTGCTTCAGGATGCTGGCGCATAAACTCTTTGGCAGCCGCGGCTACCAATGGTTGGAGGGCGGTCGAGCCGCTAATTTTTAGCTGCCCACTAAACTGTTGCGTTTGCTGATCAGTGCCTGCGCATCCGGTCAGAAGTGAGGCTGCGAAAAGTAGTACAAATACGGGTAAAATGCCCATCACAACAGACTGCGGCAGCATGCGAGCTCTTTTTTTGCGCAGATTGGCATGGACGTTCGGTTGCATAAAGATTATCCTTTTGGACGTTATTCTTCTCCATGTATTGTGGAGTTTTTTGAATGCCCTGGTTGAATTAGAAAATATCATTGCGTCTCACAACGATTATGAATGAGCTTGATTAAGCGATTGTTATACAAGCGTTAAATTAGCCCCAGGGCATAGTTAAAAAATGCGTAAAGGCGCCTGCGAAGTCGTTTGATACGTTTTTTGTTAAGAGACTCACTAATAGGATAAAAAGGCTATTGAAGAGCTTGTTTATTGAAAGCTTGTTTAACTGGCTAAAAGTATAGTCATGATCACCTGTGTATAGTTTGTATGAGGGGAACTTTTACGGTAAGTGCAGCGTCATAGTAGTGAGTGGCTACTTCATCAAAGATGGTTGGTTGCAGAAAAGGAGTTCATTATGTATACAATGCGGATGCTTTTCGATAAAGGTAAACAGACAGCAAGCGTATTCGGGGTGCTAATGATTTTGCTTATAGTTGTATTGTCGGGGTGTGGGAATACTGATAGTAGTAATAGTAGTGGTGGTAGCTCAACCACTACGGGTGGCTCTAATTCTACGGCAGCTCAGCCTACCCCAACTAGTATAGCTGGTTATGGTACCACACAGGGATGTCCTAGCGATACAGTTGTTGGCAACGCTCCAAAGGCCAATGAAACGGTGGTTATGAGCGGAACGACTGACGCAACTGTTATTGCGCATACGGGTGATATTATTGAGTTCCGCTTCCCTTTTGGTAAAAGGTGGATAGGACCAAAGACTATGCCGGCTCAACTACAAATACAAAAGCCCGCTGGTTATGCTTTGAAGAGCGATAAAGTATGTGTCTGGCGCTTCATTGCCCAGAGCGCTGGTACTGTGGAGCTCCACTTTTCTAGTCGCGCACTCTGTAAAGCTGGCGGTATGTGTCCGCTGTATATTCTGGATGTGCCGGTGACGGTTGCTGTAAAATAAGACGGCATATTAAAAGGTCCATGTCCAGCTAGCGCTAGCTGGACATGGACCTTTTAATATGCTATGTAGAAACGAATATCTAGAAATGAAAGGATTATGTATGGATGGAAATACTGATTGTTGTTCGCTTGCTAGTGGTTTTGCTCTTAATTGCTCTGATGGTAATTTTTATTACCAGGCGTTTTGCCGTACCCTACACCCTGGGATTGGTGCTGGTCGGTCTGCTGATTAGTCTATTTGGGCATCTAGATGCCTTTCACCTCTCGCCGGAACTGGTCTTATTTGTTTTTTTGCCACCCCTGATTTTTGAAGGCTCCTGGTCAATCTCTTTAAAATTGTTGCGTGAAAATTGGGCCCCTATTTTGTTGCTGGCCGTACCTGGACTCTTGCTTGAGCTCATTTTGATTGCGCTACCCTTATATTTTTTTGTGCATGTACCCTGGTCGGTAGCGCTGCTGCTGGCGGCCATTCTATCGCCAACCGATCCTGTGGCTGTGTTAGGCCTGTTCAGACAACTTAAAGTCAATGAGCATCTCTCAATACTGATTGAAGGAGAAAGTCTCTTTAATGATGGTGTGGCTGGCGCACTTTATCAGGTATTCCTGGCGATTGTCTTACTATCGTTGCAGGGCCAGCAGGTGACCTTTGGGGTGGCAGTGATGAGGGGAATCGGCGTGTTTTTGCTCCAGGCTGGTGGAGGCGTGCTGGTGGGCGCCCTGTGTGGTCTGGCCGTCAGCCGCTGTGTGCGCCAGGTTAATGATCACCTCATCGAAATGACAATGACGATTGTCACGGCATATGGGGTCTATTTACTGGCTGATGCCATGCATATGTCAGGCATTCTGGCGGTAATTGTGGCCTCTCTGATCCTTAGCGATTACTGTTTAAAACAGGGCATGTCGGAAGAGACACGCCTGGCGGTTGATGATTTCTGGAGTATGATCGCTTTTCTGGCCAATGCTCTGCTCTTCTTGCTAGTGGGAGCGCAACTCAATCCGGTCAGCCTTTTGACGACTCAGGAGCCGATCTCGCTCTTGCTGGCTGCGGGGGTAGTAATTGGGGCAGTGTTGGTCGCGCGCTACGTCATGGTCTTAATCTTACCGCTGGCCTTTGGCGGCGCGTTGCGAAAACGTCTGCACACCTGGCGCTTTATCCTTTTGTGGAGTGGTTTGCGTGGTGCACTCTCGCTGGCTCTGGTGCTAGCCCTGCCTACCAATATACCTGATCGTACAGCCTTAATTTTTTCTACCTACATGGTTGTATTGTTTACATTGTTGGTACAAGGGTTCAGTATCCGCCCGGTGCTGCGCCGTATTCCAGGCTTACAGTAGCGAAAGTAGTACCATTGAGCGCGAGCTAAATTATGTTCATATTATCTATATTCCTATGGATGAAGCTGCTTATCTGGCGTGGATATAGTGAAGATTGTGAGTGCGTTAGCCTGCTCCAATCAAACTCATGGAAAAAGTAGCTAAGCTGGCTTTTAGCCTTGCTTGAGGCTGTGATGAGCTGCACCTGGATACATAATTACTCTGGTGTTACGACTATTTTTTCCTTATTGTTGTATAGCTATTTCCTATACAGCAATGTCATACAAATATAGCGAACCTACCTATTGACAGCCCTTTCCCATCTCTATTACAATCGTGTGTAACGACAGTTACTTATCCTCTCTGGGGACGTAGCTTTCATAACACATAGATCTGGAGTGTAGAAAGATGGCGACACAATATTATTTGTCCAGGCGGTCCCGGCTGACTGCGGACAGCGTTTCTCATAGCGCAGCTAGATATGTTCTTCCGAATTCCTCCCTTTTCCCTTACCCCTCCATGCTCATGTCTATGTGTATGTGTTGTCCCCACTGTCGCTAGCACTACTAAATTTGATTGCCCCGCAGCTGTAAAAAATGTACCTGGATAGTTATTAAGCAGATACTGGTCAGTAGATTAGCATTTCAAAGCTTTTCCAACTTTTTGTTGTTTGATGACACTGGCTTTCCCTTACCTTAAAACACAGTCTGCTTGCTATTGTTGCGGTTGAGGCTCTTTTTTGCATCCATAAATTTTCGTTGCAGCTTTTTTTATGTTACTCATGACAGAGTGGAGAGTGTATCCGATGTTACAATATACATTGCCAGTGCAAGTGCAAGAGATAGGTAGACTACCAGGAAATAAAGTTGTTAAGGGTCAGCTGGATTTGATTGTACTGCGCCATATGGCTCGTCAGCTGCGCTTAACCCTGCTCACAATGGAGCAGGCCAGCAGTACAAGCTTTCCCGGCGTGTATGAGTTAAATGAGCGCCAGTCGAGCCTGCATCGTATCGTTTTCTATCGTCCTGAACTGCTTACCACAGATGAGACGCTCTCCTTTGTGGGTTTTGTGAGTGGACGGCAGCGGGCGAAAGACGATACCTTAAATGAAGAACTTTTTCAAGCGGACCGCAAAATGCTGGATAAGCTAATGCATATTCCCGGCTTGCTGGCCTACTCATCATTGGAGCTACGTCCTGGTCGTTGGTATAACCTGGTTGTGATGCAGACCTTTGATGTTAAAACTGATTTGAAGAGTATTGATATGCATCAGCATGCGGCTTATCGCCTGGCACCCCGTGCCTATGACTGGATTCGTATTCATAGCGGCATTTTTCCGGGTGGACTGGCCAAAAATGTGCCCCGGCTGCTCAAGACCAAACATTATGCTTTTCAGCATGACACTAAAAATTTTCACATGCATGAAGTTAATTATTGATAGTCAGACAAGGATTGTATATGTCAGAAGGAGAATACCGAGCGGCTCCGTTGCACTTTGCTAATTTTCTGTCCTCGTTATTACAGGAAACCTATGCGGCGATTGCGACCTATGTGGGTCAACAGATTGGCTCAGAGGTAGTCTCAAGTAGCGGTTATAGTCTGGATGAATTTCAGGCCGAGCAGGCCGATGTTGGCTTTCTATGCGGCCTGCTCTATGTGCATTTGCGGGTCAGCAGCGCTGATCAAGTCGAGCTTTTAGCGGCTCCCGTCTTGCGTCCCGAGCGCTACCAGTGGCAGCCCAGATATTTTTCAGATGTCGTTGTGCGTCAGGATAGTGCTTTTAAGAGCTTTGCCGATCTGCGTGGCGCTAGCTGGGCCTATAACGAAGAGGCCTCTCATTCTGGCTATAACCTGGTGCAGTATAGTTTATTGGAACGACAGGAAAACGCTAGTTATTTTGGTCATACTGTTAAGTCCGGTGCCCACCTCCAATCATTGCAACTGGTGCTGGATGGCCAGGTAGATGCCACTGCTATCGACTCTCATCTGCTCGATGTTTTGCTCCTGCGACAGCCGCAATTGGCCTCCCAGCTTCGCGTCATCGACGCGCTGGGTCCCTCGACGATTCCCCCATCGTCGCGGCGCGGCGCCTACCGGAAGCGTTGAAACGGGAGATCCAGAACGTTCTGATCCATATGCATGAAGATCCTCAGCAGGCGGCCTTGTTGCACGCTGGAGGTATCGAGCGCCTGGTAGCGATAGAGGATGAGGATTATAACGATATTCGTGCTATGTTTGCCCGCGTGCAGGCGGCTGAGCAACCTGCTATTAGCCTCAGGCGCTAAGGCCCACATTACTGTGCCTGGATACGCTATAATAATGGCATCAATATGTTCATTGTGCGTAAATCACACTAATGGAAGGACAGACGTGAGCGTATGACGACTGCTAGTGAAACAGGCAATGGTGCTGAGCACAATCCACCATCCTACCGTTCCCGCATTGGTCTGGTAGCAGACTCTCCCAATTTTCCCGCCGCATGGGATCAAGTTATAGAAAAGGTACGCCTGGCCGATGAGCTGGGCTATGATTCGGTCTGGCTGGGTGAGTCCTGGGGCTATGAACTTTTTACTTCTATGTCGGACCTGGTGCGAGCTACCAAAAGAATCAAGATCGGGGCCGGTATCGCCAATATATATTCGCGCAGCCCAGCCTTGATTGCCAGCACGGTTGCGACCCTGGATGAGCGCTCGGGTGGCCGTATTCTGCTTGGCCTGGGACCTTCGGGCGCGCAGGTAGTTGAGCACTGGCATGGCGTGCCGTTTGAAAAGCCACTGCAGCGTACCCGTGAGTATGTCGAGATTATCCGTACTATCTTGCGTGGCGATAAGCTGATGCACAAAGGCGAGCTTTTTCAGCTGGAGCGAGGATTTAAGCTACGCTTTAAAGCGACGCGTCCTGATCTGCCGATCTATATTGCCGCCATGGGGCCCAGGAATATTTTTCAGACCGGCGAGATCGCGGATGGTGTCTTGCCCGTCTACTGGCCTGCAACCCGCTGGGGATCGCTGCGCGAGCAATTGGATGCTGGTTCACTGGCGGCTGGCCGACCGGCCCATAGCGCGGCCATCGCTCCCTATATTACCAGTGTGATCTTGCGCGATAACGCCACAGAGGAAGAGTGGCAGGCGGCCCGTTTTAAGGCGGCCTCACCACTGGCTTATTATATTGGGAAGATGGGCGTCTACTATGCGCAAATGCTGGCCCGCAATGGCTTTGAGGAAGATGTACAGGCCGTTCTAGCTGGCTGGCAGCAAGGCATGAAATCAGCCATTGAAGCCGTTAGTCCACGTTTGTTGGAGAGTACAACCATTATTGGGACCGCCCGGGAGTGCGCTGCCAAAATAGACAGCTGGGCGGCCCTGGGTGTAGACGAGCCATTGCTAAGTATGCCCGATGGCTCGCCCGATGAAGCAGCGGCTCAACTTTCAGCGCTTAAAGAGGCGTTGGCCGTATAACCGCTACGGCTCGCAAACTCGTCCGCATGCTGTAAGCGTTTCTGGATCGATGGATGCGAGTGGAAGAGAAACTCAATGATGGGCGCCGGTTCAACCTCTGCCAGATTCTGGTTGGCCAGGCGCCTCATCGCGCTTTTAAAGGCTTCAATTTTTCCAGTCGAAGTAAGGGCATATTCATCTGCCTGATACTCAATGACGCGGCTATAGCCATTGCTGAGAGGCATAATAATAAAGCTAAAAATGCCCAGCAAGGTAAAGAAGAATGGCAGGGTCGCGGGATCGGTCAGGGAGCGATAGTAGTGTTGCTGATCGATGACCCAATGCAAGATCAGGTTGGCAAAGAAGAGTCCAACCAGCATCAGTACCGTTTGACTGGCAATCAACTTCCAGATATCGCGGTGAACATGATGTCCCAGTTCATGCGCCAGCACCACCTCAATCTCATCGATAGTGTAGCGATCGGTCATCGTATCTCCCACCACAATGCGCCTTGTATTGCCCAGGCCCATCAACGCCGCATTGGTCGCGGTCGTCTTATTGCTCATCTTCATCGAGAAGACCCCGCGCACCCGGGTATGAGCCTGTTCGGCCAGCTTCAGCAGGCGTTGCGTCAACTCACCATCCGGTAACGGTGTGAACTTATAGAATATTGGAAAGATGAGGATGGGGGCCAGGTTGGCCATCAGGACCGAAAAGAACAGGATGATCAGCGCGACCCAGAGCCACCAGAGTTGAGGTTGGAAAGATAAGAGCGCATAGACCAGGGAAACAAATACAGCTTCAAGTAGCAGGTTTAAACCCAGGCCAATCCCCAGTTCACGTAACCAGGCGGGCAGGCTCATCACAGAGATGCCATAGCGCCGTGGTAATACAAAGCCAGAATAATAGGATAAGGGCGAGGTCAGTACTTCATACAGAACCGTGATCAGCACACAATAGACGACGATCTGCCAGGGAAACCAGTCTGCTCGGGGTTGCCAGCTCAAGAATGGTAGCCAGCTGGTCGCTCCTTGAATCACATCGCGGAACCATTTATCCAGCCCTGCTCCTAGCACGATCAGAATACTGAGTACACCAATGCCCATACTAATATACGAGATACGGCGGCGCGTGCGGGCATACTCACGCGCCTGTTGCTGTCGTTCGACATCGATTTCCATGCCAGTTACTTCCTTTGAATTGGGCAAGGTGAATGGTAGCAGAAATTTAATAAATGACCAGCGAAAAACCATGTTTAATCGTGACGGCACGCTTGGTTTTGGCTGCTCGCCAGGCTGTTTTACTCATACCGACACGTTTGCGGAGATCGTTGAGTTGTTCTTCTGAGAAGTGCTCTGAGGCGGCAAGTACGACGCGGCGTAGCTCTGCACGGATAGCATTAATGCGATCTTCTAACTCTGCCAGGCGATGGGCATCATGTGGTAGCCCTTGAATAGCCAGCCTGGCGAGGTCGGCCCATTGACTTGCCGGTAGACGCATAGCTTCAACGCGCTCTTTAATAAAGATGGTAACTTCATCAAAGTTCGGTACAGCTGTCAGGTCAGTCATGCTAAGCTCTCCTCTTGATGGATATCAAAACTCAGTGGAACTGGAATGACATCCTTATCGCACCAAAGATCCATACAAGCGAACCGCATCCTGTGGCGTGGGCGTTAGATCGAGGATATGGGAGGGAGTACATAGCTTTGTATCCCTCCCATATGAACTCGCAATAATTTTAGGTTAAGCTGCGATGTAAATCTTCGAAGGAACGACGCGCACTCTCCAGGGATGGGATAGCGGGCTGATCATTCTCAACGATGAATGCTGTGGCGCCAGCGGCCTGGCCGGCTTCGATATAGCCAGCGATATCCAGTGTGCCTGAGCCAACCTCTGTAAATTTGCGATCAGGTGTCATATCCTTCAGGTGCAGAGTTGCAATCCGGTTACTATGCTTGTTGATAAAGGCAATCGGGTCGACACCAGCAAAAGCAGCCCAGTAGGTATCCAACTCAAATTTGACCAGATTGGGATCAGTGGCAGCAATCAATCGATCGAGCAGTGTCTCTCCATTGACCTGGGCAAACTCAAAATCATGGTTATGGTAAGCCAGGGTCAGGCCACGATCTTTACAAAGCTGCCCATACTCATTTAACTGAGCAGCGAATTTTTTGAAAGACTCTTCCTGTGCAAGGAGATCTTTATTAATCCACGGGATAATCAAATAGGGGCTACCGATTTCCAGGCAGTAATCAATCTCGCGCTGGGCATCATTCTCAACCAGGGCCAACCCTACATGGCTACCGACCGTCTTCAGGCCTAACTCAGCCAGGACCGCTGCCAGTTCTTTCGAACTGAAATCGCCATAACCAGCGAACTCAACCCCGGGATAGCCAATCTCTGCGACGGTGCGCAGTGTCTCTTTAAAATTTTTAGCAGTTTCATCACGTACAGTGTATAACTGCAGTGCTACAGTCTCAGTCATGAAAACTCCCTACTACTGATGATGAATAGGTGATTTGAAGCTAATCCATTGCCCAAACTTACCCTAAGTATACCACCTTTGGAATGAACATTGGTCCTTCGCAGGTGGTATTCTACTCTACTTAAAAATATTGATACCGCTAGCTAAACGTCCTAGAGTTTTGAAACATTCAGCAAAGCATTGTACATTCCTTCTCTATGTAGGACTGGTATGCTTAACGTTTAAAAAGATATTCTGGGGATGGAATATGAGCGAAATGCGAGGGAAGCAGATTGGGAGCTATCGGCTGTCAAGCCTATTAGGCCAGGGTGGCTTTGCTGATGTGTATTTAGGGGAGCATATAAGCGAACAGATAGCGGTTTAACAAAAGTTCTGGCCCTCCAGATAAAAAAATCGGGTACAATAACAGGGAGTACGTATAGAGCCGTACTCCTCAATTTTTGTCACCTGCTTTTTGTCGCAAACTCTGTTTGACCCTTTCTTTAGGATAGTTACATAAGTATAGTTACATATTTACGATGAAGGAATATGCTATGAAACAGTCATTTGCCTGGTGGTGTTTTGCGAGGAATGATCTGGCGCCTGAGAAGCTGTTGCGCACAGCAGCGGAGATTGGCTATACAGGTGTAGATTTGATCGATCAGAGATACTGGTCGTTGGCCAGAGAGCATGGGCTCCAGATTGTGTCGGTTGGTGGACATACTTCAATCGAGCATGGATTGAATCGGCGCGATCAGCATTCCCGTATCGAGCAGGAGATTTTAGCCAATCTCGAACTGGCCAAAGAATGGGGCATTTCTAACTTGATCTGTTTCAGTGGTAGTCGCGCTGGCTTATCCGATGAGGAGGGTGCCGAGAATACCGCTGAAGGTCTACGGCGGGTAGTGCAAGCAGCTGAAGCCGCTAAGGTCACTTTGATCGTTGAGCTCCTGAACAGTAAAGTGGATCATCCAGATTACCAATGTGATAAGACGGCCTGGGGGGTGCGTGTATGCGAGCTGGTCAATTCACCTTATGTCAGGTTGCTGTATGATATCTATCATATGCAAATCATGGAAGGGGATCTCATTCGCACCATTCGGCAGTATCATCCCTATTTTGCCCATTATCATACAGCTGGAAATCCTGGCCGCCATGATATCGACGAAACGCAAGAGATCTACTATCCACCGATCTATCGGGCCATCCAGGCTACCGGCTATAGTGGCTATATCGCCCATGAGTTTATCCCCAAAGGTGATCCTTTACAGGCTTTGAAAGTAGCATTTGAAGATTGTGAGCAGAGCAAGTTAGAAGCATAGCTGCTAGTTTTGTGTGGCTAATGGTGCACTTGCAACTGCCAGAAGTCACGCGTGGGCAGTTGAGGATCATCTGCCCCGCGCACCACAAAGGCATTGCCCTGCCCATCGCAGGCGCTGGCGCCCAGCACTGATCCACCAGCAGTAAAAGGGATCAAGGGCTGTATTTGTAGCGTCTGCGTATCGATCAGCCAGGTATTATCCTTCCCCTGCTCCTGTCGTTTATCATAGCCACCAACCAGGACCAGTTTGCCGGGCAACACAACGCAGCCCGAAGCTCCACTAATGGCCTGAGGCATGCTTGTCGAGGCCTGTGACCAGCTATTGTTGGCGATGTCATAGCTATAGATAGTGTCAGTTTGTTGTTGTTGACCCGCATCTACCGACCCTCCAAATATAAGTAAGTGTCCCTGGTCATCGCTGCTGATGACCACATATCCCAATCCTACAGGCAGATCAGCCAGGCGATGCCAGTGGGAGGTCGCGATATCATAGCGATACCAGCCTGTACCGGCCTGTGTATGGCTATTACCGGGCTGGGTAAAGCCCTGTGTGAGATAAAGGTGACCCTGCTGGTCGGCAAACAGCGCGCTGGCAAAGCCAATCGTGATCTGGTCAGGTGGCACAATCTTTTTCAACTGGGCTGTGTCTGGCTGGTACATATAGAGCAACGAAGGCACATTATAGCTTTCGGACGAGTAGCCCACCGTAAAAAAGATAGTATTTCGTTCATCTACTGCAGCCGCGTTATTGACCATACCGGGAAAATTATTTTCCACCATCTCCCAGCGGGTCGCAATCACATCATAGCGATACAGCGTATGGTCATAGGAAGGATGCTCGGGGCTACGATAAGCGCCATTCATATAGACGTAAGGGTGACCCTTTTCCACCACATAGACGGCGGCCATATCCGCTTCTGGTTTCAGCGTCGATGGGAGGCGTAGCCAGGCGTTAGTCAGGGTTGTAGACTGAGTATGCCTGGACAAAGCGCTGGAATCAGATCCCATTTGTATATGTTGCCTGGCCGGTTGAAGGAGACGTACATAGACCAGTAGCGAGGCCATAATCACAAACAGGGCCAGTGCAAGTATAAAGCTGATCTGGATAAAGCGATGAAATTTGCGGGCCAGCAAGCTTGTATTGGTCGCTGGCGGTTGCTCCTGCAGCGTATGTAGAGAGAGCTGTGACAGGCTCATACTTGACCGCCGTTGGAGACTTTCATCCACCGAAGCCAACTGTTGCTCCATTTGATCGTGTGCCAGCCGCTCCTGGCGCATCCGTTGTAATGACTCACGATCCGCCCGGCGCTGTTCTAGATCCAGGGTACAGGGAACGACCTCCGTCTCATCATTGTGGGAAAGTGGCCCGGTTGCTATCTCGGAACTATCAGATCCACGACGCTGCAACCTCACCTTGTCGTTTTGTACGGATTGACCAAACATCTGGCGCTGATAGCTCAAGCGCTCCTCAACGCGATAGGCGCGTTCCAGGGCCAGAAAAAAGACATGCGCGGACTGGTAGCGATCACCTGGATCGGCCTGTGTTGCCAGCTTGATAATTCCGTTGAGCATGGTAGAGATGGGGGTAGCAGGATATTCACGCGCTTCTTGCTGCTGACGTGAATGTGGGCCAAGGATCATTTCTTGTAGCAGCATACCCAGACTATAGAGATCGGCCCGCACATCGATAGAGGCTCCATTAGGCGCAAACTCAGGGGCAGTATATTTGGTGTGCGCGACCGGTTCTTCTTCGCTACAGGTGGGTGGTTCCCTGAAATAGCGAGCATTCCCTAAATTGAGTAATACCAGTGAGGTATCTGGTACCAGTACAATGTTTTCTGGTTGGAGCGCGCAAAAAATTAGTGGGGGATCATGGTGATGCAGGTAATCCAGCACGTCACACAGCTGCATGCAATAGCTTAATGCTTCCAGTGGTGTCAGGGCAGGATCTTGCTGTAGCCGCTGGCCCAGTGTGCAGCCCGGGACATAGTTCATCACCAGATACCAGTAGCCATCTTCAGAGAAATAATCATATAGCGTTGGCAACGCTGGATGCTGCAAGCGCGCCATCAATAGCGCCTCACGCAGGAAAAGATCGGTTTGTGTGCCCCCGCTGCTTGGAAAGAAAGCCTCTTGAGCATCCTGCGTAGTAGCTGAGCGGCGTGAGATGTCTCCTCCATGCAGAATATAATCTAGTTCGGCCACCACACTCTCGGGCAACGCTTGATCGGTCTGTACCTGTTTGAGGACGAGTGGGGTTGCCAGCGTAACATGCGCGGCCAGATATACTCTGCTAGTGCTATCCCGGGCTAACAGTTGCTTGATGTGGTACTCTCCATCATGCAGTACGTGCCCCACAAACTGATCATTCTCTGTTGCCCGTGGCTCTTCCGAAGGTATCATCGTGACCCAACTCCCCTCTCACTTACTACCTGCCGACATAGATGTTGCCTCTGATGTATAGTAACTAAGGAATATAGTCGGCGTCAAGTCATGCCTTCTTAACAGTATGAATGCATCACAAAAATTAAATTAATGTGTTCATTAAAAAACAATGCTTCTATATTTATTATAGCCCCGGGCGCATTCATCCTAATCCACCACAGGGCTTCGCAAAAGTCCGGGGGAGGTGAAAAAGAAGAGTCAATCCAGTAGAATGAAAAAAAAATCAAGGTCATTCGAGGAAAGACTCTGCATGGAATATAGCACACTGAAAACGGAAAGCAAGACCATTCAAGAAGTAAGCCCATCGCATCTGCGTTCGTTGTACGACATCTGTGCGCAGATCCCTGATCAGCGGGCAGCCCGAGGGAAGCAATATGCGTTAGCGGACGTGCTCATCGTGCTGATCCTGGCCAAACTGGCTGGGATGAAAAGCCTGTTGGGAGCCAGCGATTGGGCGCGAGACCAAGGAGAGAGGCTGCGCGAGCAGTTGAACGTGAAGTGGAAGCGTATGCCGTGTGCCAATACGTACAAATATGCGCTCGCTCGGTTGGAGAGCCAGCAGATCAATGAACGATTTCGAGATTGGTTGCTACGGCAGGAGGCAGAAAGCCGATGTGGTGACGAACCCAGTCGTCTCGCGATGCTGGCAGAGCAGCGCGCTGTTCATGTGGCCATTGATGGCAAAGTGTTGCGGGGAACCGGTCAGCAGAGCTATGGAGGAGAAAAGCCGCAGAGGCATGTGTTGCATGTGTATGAAGTGCAAACAGGAATTGTCTTGCATCAGTGTCCAATTGCCGACAAGCAGAATGAAGTCAGTGCCCTCAAGCCGCTGTTGACCGAAGTGCTCTGCAAAGGGCGCATTTTCACCGTCGATGCTGCTCAAAGTTATCATGCGTTTGGACGCATGGTAAAACGGGCAGGAGGAGAGGTGATTCTGATCATCAAAGACAATACGCCCGTGACTCGAGAGGATCTGGAACTCTTTTTCGAAGATCCACACGCTGATCGAAGCACCTGGCACTCCTATGAACAGGTCGAAAAAGGTCATGGCCGACTGGAGCGGCGCCACCTGCTCACCTCACCGGACCTCAACGAGTTTCTGGATCGAGAATGGGGAGAAGTTGGGCAGGTCTTTCGATTACAACGGGAACGCAAGACGGCAGAGAAAAGGAGCGTAGAGGTCGTGTACGGATTGACGACCTTGAGCCGAGAACAGTGTTCGATCCAGCGGCTTTTCCGCCTCATCCGCGACCACTGGGCGGTGGAAAATCGTCTCCATGGGCGCCGTGATGTGACGTTGGGAGAAGACCGATGTGGCGTTCGCGTTCCTCCTGTCGCTCAAATGCTTGCCGTACTCAACTCGCTCGTGCTCTCCTTGATGGATATGCATCAGGTTTCCAATGTGGCTCGTCAAATCCGGCGATTTGCATCTCACCCAGAGGAGGCCCTTGCTTGGTTACTCTGACTTTTGCGAAGCCCTGTAATCCACCACCCATCAATAGGTATATTATTGTGATTGTGTTATGATGGAGGGCAGATTTTGCTCAGTTTAGACAGGGATCTTCAATTATCTATTTTTTGTACTGGGCAGTTGAGAATGTGTCTTATTCCTACAATCATGGGAAGCGCGCCGCCCTTATGCGGACGTGCGCTGGCGCGCCCGAGCTTTTTTTCTTGTGTGGTGCAAAAGTGCGCGCCGCGCACTTTTGCACCACACAAGAATACTTCTTGAGCACCAAAGGTGCTCAAACCCAGGTGTGAAGAGCGCGGAGACCATGAGGGGAAGATACATTCTGAATTATCAAAGGACTTTTTTGTATTAAGCGATAGGTTGATCGATGGGAATCATGGGAGAAAAAAATGCCTATTCACTATATATTACGTGGTAAACAGCAAGCACAAGACTTTGAGCATGAGGGAATGCTAAGCGAAGAGCAATTAAGCGGCGTGGATATCCGTCAAGATACAGCTTTGATTAATGTAGCGATTAGAACATTGCGTTCACAGGGGATAGAGGCTGAGTGGCAGGAATGTGTGCTAGAGAGTGCTGAAAGACCGGCTCAGACCTATATTCGCTATAAAAAGCGTTGGACATTGCAGAAGGTACGCTAGGATACGCTTTTTAGTCGGAAAGCCAGCCACTCTATCTAAAGTGGCTGGCTTTCTGGCCATTAGTAAGGTTGGGCAGACAATTTGAGGATAATCTGTTGGGCGCTATTGGGAGCAATATTAAGGCGATCCGCGGGACGATTGAGGCCATCTTCGCTGGTTACCACAGGCTCAAAACAGACAAAAGCATGATCTGGAGCGGTTGATGGCTCGGACCAGACCTGCATGGTGGATAGTGAATAATGACCATCCACTGGTTGCTCGGCGATGGT
The DNA here is from genome assembly GCF_003967555.1 of Dictyobacter kobayashii. Classification (GTDB taxonomy): domain Bacteria; phylum Chloroflexota; class Ktedonobacteria; order Ktedonobacterales; family Ktedonobacteraceae; genus Dictyobacter; species Dictyobacter kobayashii. The sequence goes on along the minus strand of NZ_BIFS01000001.1, from coordinate 2,087,912 downwards.
TAATACGCCTTCCTGCGGCATATGTACCGTCACACTGTGTGGAAAAGGATTGGGCTGGTCAGGTGGCTGGGTTGCCCACTGAATGGTACGAGGATCAATATCTGGTAATCCTTCGACAGTAATATCTGCTTTATCCTTTTGAGCAACCGTAAAGTAGGGATGAAAGCCAGGGGCGATCGGCATGACTTCATCGCTATGATTCTCCATTGTCAGGGTATAAGTCAATGTACCTTCGCCAGCCACAATATTGGCTGTAAACACAAATTCATAGGGATATTGTGGGCGTGTATGTTCATTGCTGGTAAGTTGAATCGTAACGCTAGAGGCATCTTGCTGGATCACATCCCAGGGCAGATTGCGTCCAAAGCCATGGATCGGCAGGGTCGTACCTTTATCTTGAAAGATCCCCTGTTTCAGGCGCGAAAAATTAGGGATCATCAAAGGCATGCCCCAGCGTTTAATATTCCCAGTCTCACGGGCCCGGTAGAGTACCGGCCAATTTTTCACCTGGAAATGTGATACCAGACTAATCTCTGGCATCACTCCCACCGTTGTATCTCCAGCGGTGAGCACGATTTCGCGCTGCATCGGAAATTGCGTAAATGTCATCGTATTGTCTACTCCAATATGTACTAGTAGCTCTACGTTTATTATGTTCAACCTGCTTATGAAAGTGCAAAAGCCCTGGCCAATGCATCCCGTTGTTGAAAGAGCCGCAAGGCATAAGCAATCGCATCGGTCTGCTGCAAAACCGCATGCACAGGATCAGGTAAAAAACCTGCTTCGGCGATCCAATATAATGGAACCCGAATCAACTCCAACGGCAATGCCCGGATCTCCTCACGCAACAAAGGCTGATCGGTTGCCTGATTATAGGCATTTAATAGCGTGCGAACCCGTGGCCAGGGGGCCAGTTCTGGATAACGCGCATCCTCCTGCTGCCAGAAGTGCCAGTAGATGGCATATGCCAGATCAAATATACGCTCACGCATATCTAGAAAATCAAAATCTAGCAAGCCAACTACCTGTCCCTCACGGAAGAGTACATTACCTATACGATAATCACCATGTGTTGGGCGACGAGGTAAATATTGCCCCTCATCGTACCACCAGGGTAACTGTTGAGAGAGCATTTGCAACACCACATGACAAATATCGCTGGCCTGTTGCACATCTCCTATTTTATAATCCGTCTGTGAATTTTCGATGAGAGACATTGTTCTTTCAACCCACTCCATCAACTGGATGGGAGTCGCATAATTATCGGCGGCGGGTGGCACAATAGAAGATGGTAGCAGATGTTGCGCCAGAAACGCATGCACATCGCCGAGCAATGTAAACATGGCAGGAAAATGTTCCCAGCGTTTAAGAGGTATATCATTGGGAATAAAAGGTTCAAGCTCAATTAAACGTTGCTGATGAGATAAAATATCGGCACCACTCAATGAAGGCACAGGGAGAGCCACAGGAAAACCAGCCTCAGCCAGCAAACGCTTCGTCTGATGTTCAAACGAAAGACGCCGCATCGTCACCCAGGGACGATGGACCCGCAGCACATACTGTCCTGACTCGGTATCCAATAACGCATTTAAATTATAAGTCCCCCCAGATCGTGGACCGCAAAGGTTGTACCAACCGCATAATGCTCAAGGAGCTCAGCAACCAGCTCCAATTCAGCACGGGGACCAAAAAGAAGCTCTTCCAGTTGACCCTCCTTTCCTGTCAAAAAACATGCATATCGCAAAGGTTGCTACGCAGGCATTGTACGCACATCTCATCCCAACTGCAAGTCTCCCTCATCCTCCACAGGGCCTTTTTGATGTTCCTCTTTGGCGCCTGTGGCGCCGGGTTGGGGGTGTGGAGGGTGTGTGATGGGCGGCTGCGGCCGCCCATCACACACCCTCCACACAGGAAAGAATGGACATCTTCTCGCTTGTTCGTGATCTCTGGACAAACGTGAAAAAAGCCCTGTATCCTCGGGCGGTTCCCAAAAGCATGTCCGTGTTTGGACCCCTTCCGGAGGAAGGGGTCATGCCACGAGGTACCCAGGCGCTGGGATACCGGGCCGCAAAGCGGGGATGCAAGGGGCGGCGAGCCCCTAGCTTGGGGACCTGGGACGCCGATTTCCCGGTCTCGTCCTATGGAGGCCGCAAAGCGGGGATGCAAGGGGCGGCGAGCCCCTAGCTTGGGGACCTGGGACGCCGATTTCCCGGTCTCGTCCTATGGAGGCCGCAAAGCGGGGATGCAAGGGGCGGCGAGCCCCTTGACTGGGGGTCCGGGGGCTGTGCCCCCGTTCTTTCCCTTTAATCGCGCAATGCCGCCGCAGGCGGCGTTGCGCGATTAAATAGGACCTATTGTGTTTTGAAAGTCAGGTGTTTATACTGTATGATAACAGGGTACTTATGTATGTACACATATGTACAATATTCATCACTACTACTGTATCAGTATATTCGTCCAGTTTCCGGAAGCATATGGGGACTCAAATGTATGGGAGATAATTCGGGTAAAGAGGCGCCGACGGCACGGTCATATGTAGATACAGACAGGTTGCACAAGGAGGAGATCCAGTCTGTGACAGGACATATAGCAATTAAAGGGACTCGCAATGGCCTACTCTTAACTCTAGAGCCAGCGACCCCCTTTAATGATCTAATCACTGCACTAGCTGATCGATTAGCGGAGTCACCTTCTTTTTTTCGGGGAGCCTCTCTCACAGTAGATACAACGCACCGCTCACTGCGCAGCAATGAACGTTTGCAACTAGAAGATCTGCTAGCACACTATCATATGTCTGTATCTGCGGTAGAAACAGTGGCCGATAAGAGCCGTGCTCCCAAAACGATCTCCCTGGCTATTCCCGATACATCTATCGAGGGATTAGTAACCAAAGAGATCGGATCAATGACAAAAGAGATCGGACCAACACCGTCTCCAACCCCTAAAGAAGGCGGGTCTGCGTCGAAAGATGTGCGTGAATCGGCCGATACCCTGTTCTTACGGCGCACCGTACGTTCCGGGCAGGCCATTCATCATAGCAGCAACGTAGTTGTGCTGGGGGATGTCAATCCGGGGGCTGAAATCGTGGCAGGTGGAGATATTATTGTCTGGGGCGTATTGCGTGGCATGGTACATGCAGGCTATCCCGATAATGAGAATGCAATTGTCTGTTCTTTACAATTATCGCCCGTCCAATTGCGTATCGCTCATTTACTCTCCCGTCCTCCTGAAGGCTTTGAAGCACAGCCTCGTCCTGAAGTCGCCACTATTCGTCAAGGCCAGATCGTCGTCGAGACCTGGGTAAGTGGGCGGCCACCTCGCAAATAGTGCGCATATGCTGTATTCGTGAAGTTAGATGATGCATATCTACTTCAATCAAAAGTTCGTGATATACTAAAAGACTGTATGGGCCAGTACAGCAGCCTGAAAAGTTCTTCAGAGGGAGTATAGCATGGATAGCCGGGTAATCACTATTACGTCGGGTAAAGGTGGGGTGGGTAAAACAACAACAACGGCGAATTTAGGGACCGCATTGGCGATGCAAGGGAAAAAGGTTGTTGTTGTAGATGGTGATATTGGATTGCGCAATTTAGATGCCGTTCTTGGTTTAGAGAACCGCATTGTTTATGATCTGGTGGATGTGGTTGAGGGGCAGTGCCGCTTACGTCAAGCTTTAATCAAGGATAAGCGTCAGCCAGAGCTCTATTTATTGCCTGCTGCGCAGACACGCGATAAAAACGCCGTCAACAGTGTGCAGATGGAGCAGCTTTGCCAGCAATTGCGCCAGGAATTTGAATTTGTGATAATTGATTCACCGGCTGGTATTGAGCAAGGTTTCCGCAACTCAATCGTCGGAGCAGATGAGATCATCATTGTCGCCAACCCTGAAATGGCCTCCGTGCGTGACGCCGACCGTATTATTGGTCTGGTAGAAGCAGCCGGGAAGCCAGAGCCACGCCTGATCCTTAATCGCTTACGGCCCGAAATGGTCAAGCGTGGTGACATGATGGATGTCGCTGATGTATTAGAAGTTCTGGGTATTGATTTGTTGGGTGTTGTTCCAGAGGACGAAGCCATTATCGTCGCAACCAATAAAGGTGAGCCAGCTGTCTACGATAAGCGTACTCGTGCCGGTCGTGCATTTATTCATTCCGCCCAGCGTATCCTGGGTGAAGAAGTGCCGCTTGAAGACCTGGTAGAATCACCCTCCTTGTTGGAACGATTACGGCGTTTAATGGGATTTGGTCCTGCATTGGATGAGAAGCCTGTGCGCTCTCAGTCTTCTTAAGAGGGGCAAACAATGGGTGTTTTTGAATTTATGGTTGGCAAGAAAAAGCCGACGCCTGGGGAAGTTGCCAAGGAACGCTTAAAAGTTGTACTGGCACACGATCGCCTGAAGCTTAATCCTGAGCTACTAGAGATTATCCGTGAGGAGATTCTCTCAGTTGTCTCTCGACGCCTGGCTATTGATGAGGAGCAGATGCTGGTTAATCTGGCGCATGAAGGTGGGGCGGAAAAACTGCTGGCTAATATGCCAATCAAGCGTGAAAAGATCACATTTGAGTGGGATCCTCCCTCCCACACTCCTAACTCAAATGTCATCCATGGCACTGTGCATGTGGATACTTCAGATAGTGAACAACAATAAATAGTTCATTGGCTGACTCCTACGCGGGGGCACCCTTTTTATCAGGATGCTCCACGCTTTCTCACTATATATCCTCTCTAATATCTACATATTATACTTTTCATATGTGTTCATGCCGCAATGAATCTATAAAAGGTTAAGGATCTGGTTGCTGAATTTTTAATTCTCAACTTGTTCTTTATGGCTTTTTAACTTCTTTTGTGCATTTTATGGCGTATAATAAGAGGCATAGCTATAAACTTGTTCTTTTGCTTGCTTGTGTGCGTGCGCATCCGCGCCCGATTTATTTTTATTATTGGGTGTAGGAAGGGTGCTCCGCACCCTTCCTACACCCAATAATAAAAATAAATTTGATGGCTGTCCAGGTGCAAAAAGAGCTTATGAATAAAGATGCTAATATAGCAGAATACTGGAAATGATTTTTTGTATACGATCATTTTTATTAGATAAAATAATTGTTTACTTGTTTGGTGCACATATTCTGCACCAAACAAGTAAACAATTTCGGGCGCGACAGCGCACGTATACATGGATATTAAATATTGAGGGACTGGCGCGTTAGTGAAGTGCCGGGATAGAGATGTTGCAGCCGTACATGAGATAAGGATTTCATGGGGCTCCTGGGCTGGATTGTTGCTGCGTCGCAATCTTCCTGCCTGCGTGGTTCTGTGAAATTGCCAGCTTGTTGTATATGCATGCAATCGAACCTTACGTTGTCAGATAACCGACTTTCCTGGTGGATAGCTTTGGATCGTAGATCCTATCGTTGACGGTTGCTGTTGTGTGGTGGTTGGGCTCAACGATAAGTGGAAGCTAGCGCGCTGGAGGTTGGGATGTGATGTGGTGGTTGGGTCGTGGTGTTATCACAACAAAAAGTTTCTATGTATAGCAGTACAGCATGTATTATTCCCGGGCAGGTCGCATGTCGAGCTTATACGTTTCGCACCTGGTACTGGAGACTGCCGGTGTATGCCGGCACTTCAGTGACGCGATAGGACGTTAATACCATAGTTGCAACAGAGTGAGCCTCATACGTCTATACACGATGTATAGTAGAAGGGCGCGCATAACTACCAATCTGATAGAAATAATCATAAGGCGCCTGGCAATTGTTATTTCCAGGTTGTCCGGCAGAACTTTCTATGTTTGTGTAGTGATAAATCTGGCAGAAAGGGAGTATCCCTGATACCGTTGTATCGTTTTCATCAGTTGGTGAAGATGGGTCAGGTCAAGAGGGGACACAGGTCTGCGAAAGGAATTGTCGCTATGCTTCAGTCATTTTTATCGAGGTATAAGGTGGTGAGTAGGGGTTTTCAAGAGCCAGGGAAGCGTAAACGTAAGAGGCTCTATCAACTGCATCGAGGTGCTAGTAAGGCCATATGGCCCGGCTCCGCTCGGTATTGCGTTCATACTGACAGGGCTGCCCAACAGCGCCGTTTATTAATTATGACCGGTATTAACTGGATCGATACGCTGGGCCTATTGCGTATCCAGGCTTTATACCTGGTTTCCCGCTATCTTACGTTTAACCGGCTAGTGCAGGGTGGCTTTGTATTTTGCTGTATTGTAATTGCCTTTGTGATAACCGCCATCTATGATTGGGCTATGCTGCTTAATCACTGGTTTACCTTTGTTTTATTCGCGAGCTTGTGTGTGTTGACAACCGCTATTATCGATTATATACGTACCGGACATAAACAGGACACACCTCAGGCTGCCCGGCAATTTATGCCACCTACCCATTCATCCCTGGCTGGCATCCCGGTTTCACCTCCCGATTCAGCATTGAACAGTAGTGCGGCTATTCCTCAAACACAGGTACCTGTCCTGTTCAGTTTTCCAGATACGCCCATGCCAGTTCCTGCCACTCCACTGGTACGTGTACTGGAGACAATTGATCTATCATCCACCAATATCAAACATTTTCTTGAGATAAAGCCTCAATCCACCGTATCGGTTAGTAAAGATATGGATGCGAAAAAGCGAAGCAACAATACCTCTTCACCTGAATAGCTGAATGAATAGTTAAGGGCAGCAAACCTCCTGTGAGATGAAGAACTGGAATGATGAGCTACGCCTGCTGGATTGGTGAGGGCTTCTTATGCATGACCTTCGGGTAATTTATTGACCTGTAGGCACGAGAGAAGTATGATAACAGGCAGATTTGTGCGAGTATCAGCAGATAGGTTATGTGAGGAGGCTCCAATGAGCAACCAGCAGGTACAAAAGGTTAAGGTAAAGCGCCTGGCGCATGTTGGTATCTGGACAACAGACGTGTCAGCGCAGGCACGCTTCTACCATCAAGTCCTTGGGCTGGATGTGCGCTCAACATCTGAGAGTGCCACAGATGATGATATTGAATTAAATGAGACAAATATATTTTTAGGATTAGGCGAAGAGCCCCATAGCCTGGGATTGTTCAATGATAATCGTCCCACGGCCACCAATGGTCGCCGTCCTGTACAGAGAACGCCTCTCCATCATCTCTCCTTCGAAGTTGATAGCGATGCTGAACTGGCTGCTCTGGCTGCTCGCCTTAAGATGGCCGGCGTCGATTTGAATCTGGAACCACGTGATGGCGATGCCGAGCTAGGAGATACCCTCTGGTTTAACGATCCAGATGGCAATCGTATTGAGATTGCTGCCAGGGTTGATGACTTTTTGTCTTCATTTAATGGTCGCTCTTCTGTATGGCATCCTCAGGCGTTGCAGCATATTGCTCTATATACCTCGCATCTGGAAGCCATGGTCGAGTTTTATACTGAAGCATTGGGCTTTGATATTTCTGACTGGTTGCTACGGGAGCGGGCCTGGTTACGCTGCAACCAGAATCATCATACACTGATGTTAATTCAGGGGAAACCTGGCATCGATCACATCGGCTTCACTATTTCTGATGGCGGTGAACTACTGCGCTGGGCGGATCAGTTAAGCCAGCACCAGATCCCTTTGTTGTGGGGTCCAGGGCGCCATGGAACCAGTGGCGACCTCTTTGTGCGCTTCGCTGATAGCGATGGTCTGCACATCGAGTTGTCGGCGGGCATCCAACAATATTATGATCGCGATGTTACTGCCCCACCTCGTCTCTGGCATACGCGGGCAATGGCCCTCAACCTCTGGGGTTCCTTACCCAGCTGGATTCGTGAAGAAGCACAGGTCTAACCAGTAATCTTATAATCTATAAATCCTGTTTCAAGGAAAAAGGTATGGGTAGGGCTTTTTCATGCTCCTCTTTGGCGCTTTTGGGGTTGGGTTGGGTGTGTGGAGAGTGTTTGATGGGCGGCTGCGGCCGCCCATCAAACACTCTCCACACAAGAGCGGTACGCTTCCCATGATGATGGGAGTAGACACATTCTTATGCGCTGGCAACAATAGGATTGCGCAGCGTGCCAATCCCTTCAATTTCTGATTCCATCACGTCTCCGGGCTGCAAGAACTCAGGAGGGACGCGTGAGAAACCGACGCCACTGGGAGTTCCGGTAGCGATAATATCACCGGGTTCCAGAGTCATACCCAATGAGAGCGTAGCAATCATGTCGGGAATAGAGAAGATCATCTGCCTGGTATTACCATCCTGCTTAATCTCCCCATTGACCAGTAGGCGCAGGCTAAGGTTATGGGGATCATTGATTTCATCGGCTGTGATGATCCAGGGTCCCATGGGACAGGAGCCATCAAGGCTTTTGCCTTTGAAAAATTGCTTATGGCGCGATTGCAGGTCACGGGCAGTAACATCGTTGAGAACTGTATAGCCAAAGACGTACTGCATGGCATCTTCCTCATGAATATTTTTGCCTGCCTTACCCATAATCACCCCCAATTCAACTTCCCAGTCAATTTTTGTCGAAACTGCTGGATCGATCACAATTTCTCCATAAGGGCTGTTGACGGTTGTTGGTGCTTTGGTAAACATAACTGGCTGCGTAGGTGGCTCGCCACCATGATCGCGCAAGGCCGCAGTCTCTCTGGCATGTTCGGTGTAGTTTACTGCCAGGCACATAACGTTTTTCCTGGGACGAGGAATTGGTGCGGCCAGGGTCACATCATTTAACGGGTAGCTAGCCTCACCCAGTTTTCCTTGCTCGGCGGCCTGCGCAATTGCTTGCAAGCTCTCTTTAACGGTTGCATACTGTTCAATGATGCCCTGGATAGAGTCAGGCACTGTGAGTCGAAGTAGCGCGCTAGCTTTAGTTATATCCAGGACGGCCTCTTGCTGGACCAGTCCTGGTCGGATCGTGGCATCTACCTGGTTGGAAAAGCTGACCAGTTTCACGTAAATATCTCTCCTTTATTGAAAGTATTGTGTATGTTCATTTTACAATATCTGCTCGCCTAAAAAGTATTTTGACAAGCCCAGCCAGACGCACTTATAATAATGCTCACATTATATTGCGCGTGCGATGTCGTTTTTTGCTGAAATAGATGCATTATTATTATAGAAATTGTTCGTTAGGAATATTTTATATGCAAAGGTTTTATAAGTATAAGTGGTGGAAGTTAAGCGGGCTAATTCTGCTGGTACTGCTACTTTTGCTGTTGGATCGAGCCTGTTATCAGGTAACTGTACCTGTAACATTGAAGATAAATAAGCAGACTTTAGTGGTTGATGTGGATGGTACCAGATTGGATGCTGGCCACATTGGTGAGCCCCGTTTCCTCTTGTTAGCCAATGCCAATCCAGTTGTCCATGAATATCAAATGGATGGCACTGATAGCACCAATAATTTGACCCTTGATCAAGCCTATTTTGAGAACCTGGCTACTTCTCCTTATTACCTCTTTCAGTCCTGGATGCGTGATCTTGATGGCACCAGTGCCTGGCGTGATCTACAGATAGTAAAATCTCAGCAGGTGACGAATACTACCTCCCGCCCTGTTCCCAATACGCCTATCGCCTTGCCCGCAACCACGGCCCTTGAGGTGCATTTACAATTGCAGCGACCAGAAACGCCGCGTACCTTAAGTGTGATCATGGCTGATCAATCGAGCGTCCATATTACAGTAAATCGCAATGACCGCTATATCCAGATTACGCGCACCCCCCGAGATTTTGGCGCTACAACTGTAGCTGCCCACGCTTTTTTTCCGCAAGATCCATTGCCATTTGCCGCCATGGTAGTCAGCTTTTTAGCGCGGACACTTTTATGGTCTCTGGCCATACTGGGAGTGGTCTTACTGGGCGACGTGCTGAACACATTCCTCTGGCATAGTCTGCTGAGACGCTGCTGGGAAGCAATCAGGAGACGCAAAAAGGATGAGGCCGGGCCAAGGCGTGTCGTGCAATCAGCCTGGATCATTAGTATGGTAGGTCGCGGCTGGAAGGCTTTGACGGCGCAGATCCATCCTATTGCATTGTTTTGTTTAGCTGCTTCTTTCTGTTTTGTGCTCTGGATTGCGAAGGTGCAATATCATGGGCTACCACATATCTATGATGCCAACGCCTATTTCTTTGCCGCTAAAATATATGCCCATGGTCAACTGGCGACCCCACTACCACCAATGCCGCAGCTTTTTCCTGGTCCCTTTGTATTGCAATTCGCTGGCAAATGGTTCGCGCAATATCCACCGGGGACGGCGCTGACATTAGTGCCGGGTATGTGGCTTGGCCTGCCCTGGGTCATTGAGCCGCTCTGTGGCACCTTGATGCTGCTTGGCTGTGGACTTATTCTGGCCCATTTTTATAATCGGCAGGTCGCAACCCTGGCTATCATCCTGGGGACGCTCTCACCTTTCTATAGTTACCTGGCCGCCAGCTATTTGAGCCATGCTATTGCCCTCTTTTATCTGGTCTGGGGCTGGTGGGCCCTGTTACGTTTTATGCAGGACCGTGCGCGCTGGTATCTCTACCTATCAATTATCTGTTTTGGCCTGGGGGCCCTCACCCGTGACCTGGTCGGCATTTTGTGGATTGGCCTGGTCGTCTCTGGTTGTATCGTGCTTAAGTGGTCACAGATCAGGTTGCGCTGGCGGTTCTGGCTCAAACCGATCCTGATTGCCTCTGGATTGGCCCTCTGCTTTGTCGCACTCAGCCTGGGCTATAACCTGTTTCTTACCCACAACGCCCTGCTCTCGCCACGCAGCCTGTTTTACGCTCCAGATAAATGGGGATTTGGCTCTGGGATTGGCTTTTATGGTCAGCATACACTGGCATCTGGCCTGGTTAATCTGGATGAACTTTTAACCAGCCTGGCGATTGATCTTTATGGTTGGCCTTTTTATCTAACCCTGGCCTTTGTGGCTCTGCCCTTTATTACTGGTCGGGCGCGGCTGGTAGATTGGATATTATTGCTGTGCCTGGTGATCATGACCGGGGCCTATGTTGGCTATTTCTATCATGGCATCTATCTGGGACCGCGTTACCTGTTTGAGACCTTGCCCTTTTTATTGGGCCTGACCGCACGGGGTATCATAATTCTCGGGACCGTGGGAGTCCAGACCAGCACACGAATATATTCTTACCTGCGAAAGGCTAACATGCGGCAGCGATTGTCCGTTCCAGAGCCATGGAGTCTGACTACCGGACTGTTGCTGGCGGGTCTACTGGCCTGTAATCTCGTATATTATCTACCTCGACAGACCGTTATCTATCAAAATTATACAGGACTACCTTCGTACTACAAGCTGGATCTAAATGCTATTTATCACCCTCAACTACATAACGCCATCGTGGTCACTGGAGATTATAATTTCTACGAAGTTGTCTTATTTCCTCTGAATGATCCGGACTTACATAGTAATGTAGTTTACGCTTTTGCCAGTGATCCTGCCCTGTACGCTCAATTACACAAAGCTTTTCCAGGCCGCAAAATATACCAGCTCAATGTCTCCAATAATGGAACCGTGCAATATCAATCTGTAGATGATTAACAAATATTGCTTCCTTGCCCACCGGTACTGATGTGTCCGAGTTTTTTATGTATGCTGTGTAGCAACAACTTTGTCTTGCAAAGTTGTTGCTACACAGCATACATAAATAATTTTTAGAACCTTAGAGCCGGCGGCGCGAAAGCTTGCTCATACGCGAAGAAATCAGTAAGGATGGCTGATAGCGTAACGCAACCGGATATGCCACTAAGCCAGCGTAGATAGTTGGATTATATTATTCTGTCCGAAATGTGTGTCCTGCTTTTGTGAGTACCGCAATAGCAGGCTCTAGATCTTGTTCCTTGAGCAAGAGATGATCAGTTTCATAGGTTGCAATGGCCATAACGCTGATATTGGCTTCCGCCAGAGGGAGGGCCAGCGAGGCATGGACACCCGAGACAGAAAAATCGAAGGGGCCTTCAACTTTGATGCAGCGCCAGCCACGTTCAGCCTGGGCTTCCGCTGGTACGTTGCTTTGTAAGCAGACGACTGAAAGTTCATCGCGCGTACGAGTCAGAGAAACAAAATCATCGCCTAAAAGCGCCCAATGGGGGATATGACCATCGGGATGCAGGCGACAGAAGGCATAGCTGCCTGGCAGTGTAAACAGTGTCAAAGGTTGCACAGGTCTTCCTTTCTCCTATAGTGCTTGTGTACAACTATTGGATGAACAAGAAGCATTTCTGCTCGTGTGGAATGGTTGCGGACGACACTGTATGCAACACTCGTAGACGCCATCGGTAAAATCCAACACGGCTACAAAGTATGTGAACAAAAGTTAGCGGGGACACTTCTTGTATACTCATTTTAACACATTTGTTTTGCTAAATGATACAAAACCCGTCCAGGTATTCTACATCAACGAGCTACGCATAATTTCGATTGGTGCTGGCTGGTTGGTCCATAAGGTAAAGGCAAGAGCTCCCTGGTATAAGAGCATAGAGAGCCCATTGGCTGTATTAAAGCCCATCAAGCGGGCCTGACAGAGTAGATATGTCTGGGATGGATTATAGATCATATCATAAATAAAGGTGTCGGGATCGAACTGTTCAAGCGTTTCCACCGGTAATGGACTGATATCTTCATGTAAGCCGAGCGAGGTTGCATTAATAATGATCGACGAAGTACGTGGAATTAAGAAAGAGGGATCATTTAAACTAAAAATGGGCCGGTCATAGTAGTGTAATAAATCAGCGGCTAAATGACGGGCACGTTCGAGGTGGCGGTTTAAAATAATCAGTTGTTCGATGCCCGCGTCTACCAGGGCGAAGGCGGCCGCCCGAGCTGCACCCCCGGCCCCGAGCAAGATCGCAGTATGACCGCGTAGCGAGACACGCTGATTGTGCATTTCACCCAGACCATGCTCATGCAAGGCATGTAACAGGCCCTGCGCATCTGTATTATAGCCATAGAGATAATCGTCTCGGTGCACAATGGTATTAATAGCACCAATCCGAGCCGCCAGAGGATCGATTTTATCGATCAGAGGGAGCACAGCCTGTTTATGCGGGATGGTCACATTTGCCCCCAGGCAGTCAGGTTCACAGAGCGAGCGGATGCGCTCAACAAGCTGGCTGGCAGGCGTATGCCAGAGCTCATAGCGCGCAGGAATACCAAGCGCATCAAAGGCGGGCTGTTGAAAGCGTGGCGAGAAAGAATGCGCCACGGGATCTCCGATTAACCCGACATGTAATTGCTTTGTTGTTTGCTTTAACATCTGCTTCTCAATAGACATCCCTGCACCATTTCCTATGTTATACCCACATTATTATGAGAGTTGGCCACGCCTACGATGGTTACCTTAAACCAACACCTATCTTGCAAACGATCAAGAACTTGCCGCCGCTTTCCCTACCAATTATATCAGAAATCGTTTCTTTGCAACATACGAAGAAACGATTTTATGGGAATAATTTTATACAAAAGTATACACATATTTATACGTATTTATACAATATATTATAGGTGAAATAACAACAGATGCGTATATTTTTATTCCCCAGGAATAACTATTGACTCTCCGTCCTTCCCCCGGAATGATGGAGAGGGAGGGTTGCGAGGGCACCTCGCGCTCCGTCAGGGGCTGCCGCCCCTGCACCCCGCTTTCCTCCAAAGGACGGAGAGCCTAACTGTTGATGCCTTATTTTAGAATGTGATTGATTCCCATGCGTACGTGCGCTGGCGCGCCCGAATTGTTTTTTATGGTGAGTTGCAGCAAATGTGCGGAGTACATTTGCTGCAACTCACCATAAAAAACAGTTGAGCATCGAAGGTGTGAAAACGCATGGGGAATCAATCATATTCAATAAAGGTTGTGAGTATACAAATCATCTCCTTTCCCATAATATACATAAATATAACCCATTTTTGTAGAGGTTGTTGAGATGGATTGCTTGTTTTTTGTCGCTTGTGATTGTATCGTGAGTAGGAGAGAAGTTTTTCCGCTGTTTAACTATCTCCATGAGAATTGATTGTTCATTATAATAGGAAATTTGTGGAAGAGATTGGAGATCCAAAGATGCCTGTACAACCTCGACCATCTGCGGCGGTGATGCTGCTTCGAGATACACAGCGTGGCCCGGAAGTATTTATGGTCAGGCGTTCCACCAGGAGTGCTTTTATGCCCGATGTCTATGTTTTTCCTGGTGGCGTCGTGATGGAAGAAGATCGCGCTATTGAAGTTGAACTGCAATTGTGTTTATCTGTTGCTGAGACTGCGGCCGACCCTGAAGGGCGTACCAGGCTGGGAAACGGTTTGCGGGTAGCCGCCTTGCGCGAGTTATTTGAAGAGGCGAATGTGCTGCTGGCCTATACAACGGACCAGAAGATGCTGGCGGTTGATGGACAAACATTAGCGCGTTTCGCCTCTTATCGTCATTTACTTCATCAGCAACAGGGCTCAATGAAAGAGCTATTAACCAACGAACAGCTGGTACTAGCTACCGAGCAACTACACTATTTTTCGCACTGGATCACGCCAGAAGCTTCGCCCAGGCGCTATGACACCCACTTTTTCCTGGCCAAGGCTCCTGGCGCGCAAGAAGCGATCTATGATCAATTAGAAACGAGTGATGGCATATGGGTTGCACCCGGGGAAGCTCTGAAGCGCTATGAAGCAGGGACCTTTAATCTGGCTTTTCCTACTATTTATCAATTGCGTGAGTTGGAGGTTTTCCCCACGGTACAGGCAGCCCTGGTGGCGGCCGATCAACACTATGTAAAGACACAACGACCTGTGATGGTTGAAAAAGATGGCCAGACACAGATTATTATGCCAGAGTAGTCCAGGGAAAATTTAGCAGCACTGATCATCCATTATAAAAATCACCGCATAGCTCAGAGAGCGAGGACGGAACATCATGAGTGAAGCATATACAACGATCCTGGCACCCAATGCATCCATGATGACAGGAGCTGGAACCAATACCATAATCGTTGGTACCGGTGTTGAGGGAGCCACCGTGATTGATCCCGCCAGTGATAACCTTAAACATCTAGAGGCTATCATTTGTGCTGGCGAGCCCAGAGGATGTATTCGGCGTATCCTGATTACCCATGGACATGCCGATCATTTCGAGGGGGCTGAAGCTCTGCGTAAGATGCTAGGCATTTATATCTATGCTTATAGCCGCAAAGGAGTTCCCTGTGCCGATGAAGAATTGCCAGACGGAGTCCTGATCCCTGCTGGCGATGATTGTCTGCGCGCCATCCATACGCCTGGGCACCGCTTTGATCATCTCTGCTTTCTACTTGAAAAGCAACGCATCCTGTTTGCTGGTGATCTAGTGGCTGGAAGTGGTACTGTAGTTATTATTCCACCGGAAGGAGATATGCAGGCGTATCTACAATCCCTGCAGCGTCTCCAGGGTATGGACATCCAGGAGATGGTACCAGCCCACGGGCCCATTATCACCGATCCACAGCAGCGCCTGGCTGAATATATTACCCATCGCCTTCAGCGTGAGCAGCAGGTCCTCAACGTGCTCAAGCAGCATCCAGAGGGGGCCGATATCATACTGTTGGTCAAGGATATTTACCGGGATGTGGATGAGAAACTGCACCAGATGGCCTCGCAGTCGGTGAAGGCCCATCTGCTCAAGCTGGAGAGTGAACACAAAGTGCGGCGTCTCAACGATACCATCTGGCAGCTTGCTCATTAACCCCATATACAGAGTGCGGTGTAAGCCAATTTGCTGGCTTACACCGCACTCTGTAATATCTTAGCGCTTAAAGAGTGTACCTAGCGCGGCCAGGCCGGCCAGGCCAAGGCAGAACCAGCCAGGACCTTCCAGGTGAATGTTCGTCAGATAGACGCCGCCCCCCATAGAGGCTAGAAACATCAATAAGAGTGAGACCCGCCCACCACTGGCTGCTGCTACCGCTACGCCACCTCCATTGCCATTTCGACCCCGCCTGCCTCTGGTCTGAGGAAGATTAGCCAGTTTGACCTCCATTTGCCCTGAATCTATGCGTGTAATCAGGCTTTCGACCGAGCGCGGCAAGCTGAGCAGGACCTTGCCATTCTCCAATAGTTGCGTCAACACCTCCTGGATGGTTTCACGAGCCGAGTTTGCATCCAGTCCCATAAAGGAGCGTGCATAGGGGGTGGCGACCTCAATGAAGTTGAAGTTGGGAGCCAGACCTGTAGAGACACCTAGCAAGGTGCCCACCGCACGCCCGGTGAACGCGAACTGCGCCGGAATGCGGAATGGCTGACCATAGAGCAGGTTGACAATATCCTGGGTAATATCATCCATTTCCAGTTCACGCATCTGACCCAGGGTTACGCCATGATATTGTTCCAGGATCAGCGCGATCGCTTTCTCAATCGCTACCTGATTAGCTCCGTCGCCGATAAAGCCCAGGCGTGCCAGGGCCCCGACCATTAAGTGGGCGTCGCGTGTAATGAAGCCGAAAAAGATATCGCGTAACGAACGCTTCATCACTTTAGTAATTGTGCCGACCATGCCGAAATCCAGGAATGCTACCACCGGCTCATCAGGTGAGGAGTCCGCTTTCACAAAGATGTTGCCGGGGTGTGGATCAGCATGAAAGAAGCCCGTCTCAAAAAACTGGTAGAAATAGGCATTTACGGTGCGTTTTGCAACCTCCAGGCGATTGATTTTGGCCGCATCCAGGGCCGCATAATCGTTTAATTTGATGCCATCGATCCATTCAATAACAAGGACACGACGGGTGATATAGTCCTCGTAGATATTGGGGATATAGACCGTGTGATCATCCTTAAACATCTCTTTGAAACGTTTGGCGTTCGCTGCTTCGGTCACAAAATCGATCTCTTCATAGACGGTGCGCCGGAACTCACGATAGAAACCCTGCAAGTCGATAAAACTGGTATCGACAAATTTGGTGATCACCCAGATGACAAAGCGCAGACTATTTAAGTCCATTGTCACCAGTTGATCAATATTGGGACGTTGCACCTTTACCGCTACCGTCTCACCTGTCTTAGACAGTACTGCCTTATGTACCTGACCCAGGGAGGCCGCAGCCGTACAGTTCTTTTCAATCTTACTAAAGAGTTCATCTACAGGCTTTTTGTATTCCGACTCAATGACACTGACCACGTGATCGAAGGATTCTGGCGGAACCTCATCCTGTAGAGAGGTAAGTACCGCCAGGGCACGCTCCGGCAACAGGTCCGCGCGCGTGCTCATAAATTGTCCTAGCTTGATCATCAAGACGCCAAGCTTAATGGCTGTTTGACGAAAAGCAATTAGTACATCAATCAGAACGTCTGTATTTGGTTGTACTTCATAGTTGCCGCGTGCGCGCGCCCGGACTACACGGCGCCGTTCACGGTAAATAACCCAGAGGGTCCATAATAGCAGTCGAACCACTCTAAATGAGCGGATGAGCTGCGAAAATCTATTGATATGGGGTGCTTTTCTCTGCATCAAGGCGCCTCTCTTACCTTTTGTCATATGATAGCAGCCGTCATGGAAGAAAACCATGCTTGTTTACGGCCTTAATTTCTAGACTTTGTAATCATTACGCTTGAGCCATCGTTTAGGGTAGAGCATTTTGCCAGGTACATACAATTTGTACCCGGCAAAATGTTACCAGGGTTTTTTATGTTCCTTTTTGCGCGCCGCCTGCGGCGCGCGGGAGAAGAAGAGAAACGAGGGGACACCCCTCGAACCCCGGCAAGGGGCTGGCCGCCCTTGCAACCCCGCTTCTCAGGCAGATTGAGGAAGGTCGAACGCCAGTTCGAAAACTTCGGGATGACTCATGCTGAAAGAATGTCCATCGTATCGCTGGCTCGTGATCTCTGAACGAACATTAAAGAGCGCTGAAATGTTACGATTGAGTTTGATTAAAGATGTTAATCATAATATTATGTAGAGGTAATGGTTGCGGTGTTCGAGGCTATACAGATGCCTGGCACTTCCATACTAGAGTAGGAGTGACATTTTGTTTACTTGTAATCGTGGGGAAGCCATTGAACTGGGGAACGGCTATGGCCTTCTCGTGTTTAATGAGCATAGCTCCTTACCATCTCCAAAATCACGTTCATTTGAGTTCCCTGGTGATCAACTGCATTTTGCCCCTGATCGGCCTGCGGATGTGCAGCATGTGAAGCTGGATATCACCCTGGATTTTGATCAGGAGACTATCAGTGGTACTGCCTATACGACCTTCCGAACGCTGTTTGAAGAGGTGAGCACCGTTTCGTTGGATGCTGAGGAACTGCAAATCGAAAAAGTTGCGCTTGAGAATGGGACCCGGTTAGAATATTCTACGACCAATCGCAAGCTGCTGGTGATCCTGGATCGGCCCTATAAGCATGGTGAACAATTCACCGTCGCGGTAACCTATCACGCGAAGCCACGTATCGGCCTGCACTTTATGAAGCCGGTGCCCGAGGACCCCACTCGTCCTGTGCATGCCTGGACCTTTGGAGAGCCGCGCTATAACAGCCACTGGTTCCCCTGTCATGACAGTATGGACGATCAGGCGACCTCTGAGATCATTGCCACCGTACCGGCTGAGTTTATAACTATCTCCAATGGCAACCTGCTGGACGTCAAGGACAATGGTGCTACCAAAACGCACCACTGGCGGCACGACGTTCCCCATGGAGCCTATCTTATCTCGTTAGTGGTTGGCGATTTTGCGGTAATCGAAGATAGCTATAATGGCAAACCGGTCAATTACTATGTACGCAAAGATCGTAAAGACGATGCGACTCTGTTGATGGGCAAGACCCCGCAGATGATGCGCTTCTATAGCGAGTACACTGGCGTTGAGTATCCTTATGATAAATATGCCCAGACGGTGGTAGAGATCTATACCGGCGCCATGGAACATACCACGACCACCACGCATAGTTTTTCTTTATTGACCGACAAGCGTGCTGCGTTAGATATGGACCTGGTTCCGGTGGTCGCGCATGAACTGGCGCACCAGTGGTTTGGTGACCTGCTTACCTGCCGTGATCTGGCCAATGGCTGGCTCAAAGAAGGCTTTGCCACCTACTTTGAAAAGCTGTGGGAACAACACGACAATGGTAATGATGAGTTTAAATACGGAATGCTGTATGAAAAGCTCGGTTACCTGGAAGAAGATAGCCATTATCGTCGTCCCATTGTTTATTATGTCTATCATGATCGCGGCTTTGAGTTGTTTGATCGCCACCTGTATAACAAGGGAGCCTGGGTACTGCATATGCTGCGCCACCAGTTGGGCGAGCAGGGCTTCCGCCGTGGCATGAAAGCGTATCTGGAAAAGTATCGTGGCAAATCGGTGGTAACTGCTGATCTATTGCGCACCCTTGAAGAAGTAACGGGTCATAGCCTGGAGCGCTTCTTCCAGCAGTGGGTGCATGGTGGTGGCCATCCAGAATTAGAAGTGAGCTACAGCTGGGATGCTGAGCGTAAACTGGCGAAGGTAAAGGTCAAGCAGACCCAGAAAGTCGACGAGTTAACCGCTTGCTTCTATATGCCACTGGATATTGCTTTTACCTTGCCTGTTTCTAATAAAGAGGCCAGTAAGGGAGAGAAGAGCACACAGACACAGACCGTTACGATGCAGGTACAGCTTGGTGAAGATGGGCAGACAGAGCAGAGTTTCTACCTGCCGTTAGAGCGAGAGCCATTGTTGGTGCGTATCGATCCAGAAGGCTGGTTGCTTAAAACCCTGAAATTTGAGCGCTCTGCAAATATGCTACGCTACCAGCTGGCACACGACCCGGATATCCTGGGGCGTATCGAGGCGGCGCAGGAACTGGCCAGGCAGAAGGACGATAGCAGCCTGGAAGCTCTAATCTCCACGCTTAATAATGATCCTTTCTGGGGTGTACGTGCCACGGCTGCCAAGTCCCTGGCAAGCCTGGGGAATGAAAAGGCGCAGGCGGCCTTAATCAAGTCGCTTGAGCAACTGGACCCCACGAAATCCTCAAAGGTGCGTGCGGCGGTTGTGACTGCCCTGGGCAAGTACCAGGCACCGCAGCAGGCCGAGCTGGCCCAGCGTTCCGCTGAAGCCTTGCGCGCCATTCTGAGTAACGGGGATATCAGCTATCTGGTCGAAGCCAATGCCGCCGAGGCGCTGGGTCGCACCCGTACTGAAGGCGTGGCTGATTTTCTGACCAATCTGCTCGATCGTCCAAGCTGGACACACTTTGTGCAGCGTGGTATCTTCAGAGGCCTTGGTCATACTGGCGAAGACCGCGTCGTCGAAATCATGACAGAGTATGCCGGCAACGACCACAATCATCCCACCCTGCGTCGCGCCGCCGTGGCTGGTCTGCTGGCGGTTGGACAGCAACGCACCCTGTACAGCGAGGAGGCACGTCAGCGCGCCGTCACGGCCCTGCTCCATACTCTTGAGCATGACACATGGGCGCCGGCCCGCTCGCTGGCCTCAATGGCTCTGGCAGCGTTCGGCGACAAACGTGCCATCTCCGTCTTGAAGAACACGGCCGAAACCGAACTGGACTCTGGTGCTCAACGCAACTACCTGGTCGCTGCCCAGACCCTCAGCACCGAAGGTAAAGATGATGCCCAGCTCAAGCAGCTGCGCAGCGATCTGGACGAAGTGCGCGAAGAGAACCGCAAGTTGCGTGAGCAGCTATCAGCCATCGAAGCCAGGCTGAAATAAAAGCTGCCCGAGAAAAAGTGCTGATATGATGAAGAGACCCGGTAGTTGCTTTGCAGGACAACTACCGGGTCTCTTGCTTAAACCACGTTCAGTAAGTTCAGGTTCTCTGGTTTACTTTATAGGGGCAGCCAGTAAAAAATGTTACGATTGCAGATTTAAAGATGACCCCTCTTGATTTTGGGCATTAGGTTGTGCTAATATCCGACTGGGTAGCTAGGTATTAGCTGCGACTAACTCATTGATATCCATCTTCTTAGATGGATGAAAGGAATCACTTGTGCCTACCGGAACTATTATTTTGCTTGGTGCTTTTGCCGGTCTAACTATCTATCTGGGTTTGCCACTGGCGTTTTTCAAGCGTGCCCCCCAGACGCTGAAAGCTTTCCTCAGCATGGTGGCAACAGGTGTACTTATATTTTTGCTTTATGATGTGGTTGGGAAAGCCAGTGAGCCGATTAATAATCTGATCGACCAGGTGCGTTCACATAATACCGGTGGTACCTCCGATGTGGTGCTGATGCTGGCTGGCCTGGTGATCGGGCTAATGGGATTGGTCTATTTCAATAAATACGTGATTGGACGTTTGAAATGGACGAAGAAGCAGGCAGAAACCAGCTCAACGCCTGTACCTACCTCTCAGATCGCGCTGGCCAGTGTCGGTGCCAATGAGTTAGAGGCTGAGCATAAGGCGAGCAGTGATAATAGATCAAATGTGGCTGTGGCGGCGCCTGTCACAAGTGTGGCGGCTCCTGCTCCATCGAAAGATTTAGCTCCAAAAACCCTGGCATTGATTATCGCGATTGGAATTGGTTTTCATAACTTCTCCGAAGGCCTGGCCATTGGACAATCGGCCGCGGCAGGTGCACTGCAATTGGCGACCATCCTGATTATTGGTTTTGGCCTGCACAATATGACCGAAGGCTTTGGAATTGCTGGCCCCCTGACCGGCCAGCGTGTATCCTGGAAGTTTATCGCGTTAATTGGTCTGATTGGCGGTGGCCCGACCTTCCTGGGTACAATCGTTGGCATTGTTTTCCATTCCACCGAGATTTTCATCTTTTGCCTGGCCCTGGCCGCCGGAGCGATTATCTACGTGGTTGCCGAACTATTTGGCGTAGCCAAGAAGGTACGTGCCCCTGAGATCGTAATGTGGGGTCTGCTGCTCGGCTTCTTTCTGGGCTACCTGACAGATCTGATTGTTACCTACGCAGGCGCATAAATAATAAAATTTCAGCAGCACAAACAAAAAGAATCCTCTGACCATACAGGTCGAGGATCTTTTTGTTTTGTCGCGCTTGTGCTAGCGGTTTTGATCAAAGGTGGCATGTAGAGTCAAGAGCCAGGATAGATCCGAGCCAGGCTGGTACTCCTGGGGCTCTGTGTGGCGCCTGAAGATGCGGGCAGCTGTCAGCCCGTCCAGTGTCAGGTGTGCGCCACGCTTGCGCAGCCAGGAGCCCTCACGCAATCCCACGACAGGCACATCATTCTCCTCTAAGAATTCCAGAATCCTATCTTCTCGCGTCTCTCCCATATGTGTCGAACCAACCACCGGATCTTGATAGTGGGGATTGATCTGGAATGGGATGAGTCCGAAGGAGGCGAAAGAGGTGGGTTGTACGATTGGCATGTCGTTAGTGGTGCGCAGCGTGGGGCAGGACATATTGGTGCCCGCGCTGGAGCCCATATAACGCAACTCGCCGCCCGTTACACGCTCCCGGACAACATTGAGCACATCCAATTGCTGTAACGTCTTCAATAAGCGAAAGCTATTGCCACCACCCACAAATAGCACCTCGGCCTCGCGTAAGGTCATGGCTGGCTGGTCGACCGTGTGGAGACCAATAACTTTAACATCGAAGTCATTGGCTTTAAAGGCCTCCTGAATGGTGGCCGTATAGCTATCATATGCGGTTTTAGCCGCCGCGTAGGGCGCGAAATAGATGGTGCGATGCCCGTCCAGAAAATCGAGCAATGCCTCTCTGGCATGTGCGAGGTATCCCATATTATGTGTTTTTGAATTGCTAAGCAATAAAAGATTATCTTCCATTTTGCCTCTCTTTCATGGTCACTTACTCTGCAAACATTGTAAATGATCTGTCGATCCCCAGCTTCAGGGCTTTGTAATGTTTCTCTGTGGCGCCTGCGGCGCCGGGTGTGGAGTGAGGAGTGTGTTTGGTGGGCGGCTGCGGCCGCCCACCAAACACACTCCTCACTCCACACCTGAAAGAATGGACCTCGTAGCGCTGGCTCGTCATCTCCATGTTTGCCGGTGGGAGGAGGCTGTGGCGCCCACTAAACACACTCCACACCTGAAAGAATGGACCTCGTAGCGCTGGCTCGTCATCTCCATGTTTGCCGGTGGGAGGAGGCTGTGGCGCCCACTAAACACACTCCACACCTGAAAGAATGGGCCTCGTCGCGCTTGTTAGTGATCTCTGGACGAACATCAAAAAGCCCTGCCCCAGCTTTTTTGGGGCTTGACAAAGGCGAGGTGGTCATGGCATAATACGTGAGCCGTAGGGAGAGCAAGCATTCTATGAGAATGACAAGCCCTATGACAAAGTATAAGGCGCATTCGTCTAGCGGTTTAGGACATCGCCCTCTCAAGGCGGAGATCACGGGTTCGAATCCCGTATGCGCTACCAATCCAAAAATGGAGTCGTGTTATAACGGCTCCATTTTTTGTATATTATTTGGTATATTATGGGCAAAAAAATAGCGAAAAAAGCCACTGTTACGCCATAACCAGGTAACAGTGGCTTTTTTTAGTCAGACTTATTTATGGATGGATGACATCACAGATCAAGGGTTGGGCTTGAACGGCCGTCTCGCTCCATTGATAGCTGGCGAGCAAGGAGTCCTGGATAGCAAGGGCTTCCTGTTCATTACGGGCGTGAATCTCGATCAGAGGCTCTCCCGCAGTCAGGTGGTCACCAACTTTTGCCTGCAGGATCAAGCCGGTACGATGATCAACAGGCTCACCTTTTTTGAAGCGGCCTGCGCCAGGCTCATACTGGCCAGGCCAAGTCCTTCAGCGTTGATGGCGGCAATATAGCCTGTCTGTGGGGCTGTCAGCATCACGCGTATGGGAGCGTGTGGCAAGAGCTCGGGGCGTTCAATCTGTTGAGGATTGCCTCCCTGGGCGGCAATGACCTCGGTCAGCTTTTTGACGGCCGCTCCTGATTGGATGGCCTGGGCTACCATCTGATCGGCTTCTGCCTGGTTAGCAGCTTTCCCGGTCATCAGTAGCAGTTCCGCTGCCTCGTGGTAGCAGAGCTCAGATACATCGGCAGGCCCATTTCCGCGCAGGATATCAATGGCTTCAGCCAGTTCAATGGCATTGCCGATAGCGCGCCCAAGAGGTTGTTCCATCGATGTGATGGCGGCCACCGTATGTAGTCCAGCTGCACGGCCGATATCAACCATGGCCTGCGCCAGCTGACGTGCTTGCTCGATAGTCTTCATAAAGGCGCCCGAGCCAAATTTGACATCCAGCAGTAAGTGTGAGGCACCTACCGCCAGTTTCTTGCTCATGATACTGGAAGCAATCAGCGGAATACTCTCAATGGTGCCGGTCACATCCCGCAAGGCGTAGAGCTTGCCATCGGCGGGAGCCAGCTCCGCAGACTGGCCAGCCAGCACAATTTGATGGTCATGCAGGATTCTCATGAAGTCTTCACGCGACAATTCTACATGGAAGCCATCGACCGACTCTAGTTTATCCACGGTACCGCCGGTATGACCCAATCCGCGACCCGTCATCTTGCCGACCGCTACCCCGCAGGCTGCCACCAGAGGAGCCACGGCCAGGGTAACTTTATCGCCCACGCCACCCGTACTATGTTTATCTACCACAGGCGAAATCTGGGTATTGACGCGTAATTGCTCACCCGAACGGGCCATAGCCAGTGTCAGATCACTGGTCTCACGCTCATCCATCCCACGTAAATAAATAGCCATCAGCAGAGCAGCCATTTGATAGTCGGGGATGTTGCCGTGAGTATAGTTTTCAATCAGCCAGCTAATCTCCTCTGAACTGAACTTCCCCCCATCCCTCTTCTTAGTAATAAGTTCAACTGTTTGCATATAGTGTCATTCCACAATTTCAACGAGCCGCAAAGCAACCAGCCGAGGCTACGACTCGTTGATTGGGTATGCGACTATTCAGATACTACGATGCGCACCGCATCCATGGCATAGCCATTGTCGGTCTCAATTTGATAGCGTTTCAGGGTTTGACTGCCCAGGCGTACATTGCGATCAAAGATGAGCTGTCCATTGGTATACTCGTAGATAGTGCGCTCTTGATTATACACACCTTGTATGACAATTGTGTCAAATTTCTTATCGTCATTATCCTTAAAAGCTTTTAACAAGGTGGCCACCTGTTGCCAGGGTGCGCAGCGTCGATAGAGGATTTGCACTAGTTTCTTCGAGCGATAATTGGTATCCTCGCTCACCACCGTATAATCCAGTGCCCCCACTTCCAATTGATTGAGGTGAGCAACTGTATGGGGTGGGAAAGGAGTAGGTGGCTCGGGAGCCGACTGAACGGGTTTTTCAATGGGCCAACCTTCTTGTGCCGGCTTTTGTGGTCTGGGCATTGAACGTGCAGGTGCCACTTGTGGCGCGGGCCGCGGTGGCTGTGGGTCCTGTCTGACGTTGGCTGATAGACCGAAGGAACCAGGGGCCGTGGTGGCTGTGGCGTCACTGTTGGTCGCTCGGGTTGCTGCATCGGACGAGATTGACCTGGAGGAGGGTAGACCGGCCGTTGTTGTTGGGGCGGCGTCACCGGTTTAGGAGGATAGACGGAACGTTGGGTTGGCTGTGGAACGTTTTGTTGCTGTGGAGCAATATTGCGCCCACAGCGAATGCAGTAGCTCGTATTATCTGGATTTAATCCACCACAATGAGGACAGCGCATAAGTTGCTCTCCAGTCTGCTTTCAGGCATTTCAAAAAAAGTGTTTGCTTGTGTTTTCTATAATACATAAGACATAAGACGTGATAAGTGGCATCAATATCCAATTATGCCAGACTGTATCATCGTGCAAAGGATCTTTTGGCTGTAGTATATCACATAGGGGGTGGTCTCTTGTGTTCAAAGGACACAAGAGACGTGCCTTTGCGTGCGTGCGCATCCGCGCCCGCCACATTTTTATGTGTAATATTATTTTTGATTGCATGGAGTGCGCTTTGCGCACTCCATGCAATCAAAAATAATATGCTGCGCCCCGCAGGGGTGCAACATATTATTCAGCCTTGTTTGACGATGGCTTCTACGAGTTGGGCGTTGGAGGGGGTTTTTTCAAAGAGTTGAATGACTTGTTCGGAGGCTTCGCGACGAGGGATGTCGGCCATGCGGCGGCGCACAATGGACATCGCGCGTAACTCGGTGGATGAAAGCAGCCGCTCTTCCTGGCGCGTGCTGGATATAGTGACATCGATGGCTGGAAAAATACGGCGGTCGGCAAGTTCACGTGAGAGGCGTATCTCCAGGTTGCCCGTGCCTTTAAACTCTTCGTAGACCACTTCATCCATGCGGCTACCGGTCTCAACCAGGCAGCTGGCGACAATAGTAAGGCTACCGCCTTCCTCAAGAGCGCGGGCCGAGCCAAAGACACGGCGGCCAACTTCAAGAGCATGGGCATCAATACCGCCAGATAGCGTGCGGCTGCCAAAACCTCCACGTTGATTGCGTGGCATCTGCCACATATCACTATTTAGATTATGGGCGCGGGCCAGACGTGTTAGCGAATCCAGTAAAATAACGACATCATGTCCCTGCGCAACTTCGCGCCTGGCATCCTGCAGGGCCTGCTCAACAATACGACCGTGTTTAGATGATTGCTGATCAAAGCTAGAGGCATACATGCGCACCTGTGGTCCGCGTACCTCCATACGCCAGTCTGTTACCTCTTCGGGCCTTTCATCAACCAGACAAAGATAGAGGCGAGCTTCAGGATAATTTTGCATTGTTGCAGCTGCGACCTGGCGCAGAATCGTCGTTTTGCCAGCCTGGGGAGGAGCAACAATCAGCGCCCGTTGTCCAAAGCCGAGCGGCACCAGAAGATCAATCATGCGTGGCGCTATCGGTTGTTTCCCAGTCTCTAAAGTAATACGACGATTAGGGTGGATCGGAGTTAGCTTATCAAATGGAGTATGTGTGGATGCCACTCGTCATGGATCTCCTATCAACTACTAGGGGGATACGTTATTCATACTGTACCACACACGTCAAATCTGTGATGCATCTGAATCTTTTGCCCGCGCCTGTCGTTCATAGGGCTGGCCGGATGTCGGGAGCTTGGCATAAGCGGTTGAATACTCACGGCTACCAGCGTGGCTTATGACAGGCTGCTTATGTTTATCCGCATGTTGTGTCAATAAAGCAATGACAAACTGCCGAATCTGCTCATAGAATTTGCGTCTCGTGCCCGTATTATGGATAATTCGGATACGGTCTTCGCTGATCCCATAATGAGACAGCATATTATAGATTAAATATGCCTTATTTTCTTGCTGATAATAACTGCGTAACATCTCCTCAGAGATAAAATGATCGTCCTGGTTAGTTGGATGGTAAGCCCGCTTGTAAACCCGATTAATGCAGGTATCCAGGTCAGCCTCAAAAAAGAGGAAGTAAGCATTACGCAAGAAAGCAGGATGAAATTGTTGCAGGGCCTGCATATAGTCATTGCGCGCAAATTCAAGTAATAGCAAGGTCTTTGGATGGGTGATATATGTTTCTGCCTCATGTTCGAGGGCGTGCAGGGCTAAATCTAGCACCGAAAAATCCAGCACATCAAAGCCACCACAGCCCGTAGGCTTGAATTTATGCTGATGAATATCGGCCTTAAACTGGGCGAGCAAAAAATGATAATCGTTTATATGTGTGGCAGCCCAATTATGTTTCTTGATGAGCCACTGAATATAATGTGCGGCTGTCGACTTGCCAGAACCGGGTCGTCCTAATAAAAAAATATTGATGGCCATAGGTATACGATTCTCCCATCTGCAAAACCACCTCTTACTCTGACTAAGCGATAAATAATGTAATAGTTATGTTCATCTGATTTACTATAGACAAAGGAGGGAGGAGGCGCTGGTATTGTTAATATACACGTAACGCGTACATAGGACGGGGGGTAACTATAAATCGGATGAGTAAGAGTTATTGGGAAGGGTGGAAATATACTTAAGCTAGAAAGGGGTTGTATAGCGGAATTAATGAAGAGTCTATTTAGCCCTGGGTGGGGACCAACGAATAAAGTTGCGCTGCTCATAATCCCAGCTAACCACCACGTTTCCCCCTTCAATCTGTCCTTTGACCAGGGCTACATCGAGGGCTGAAGTAATAATTGAACGTACTTCAGGAATCGCATATTCAGCCGCGTGTTCATGTAAGATTTCATCTAACTTGGGGTAAGGATAGGAGGTAATGCCAAAGCGCACCGTAATATCTGTCAGTTCAAGCAAGCTTTCGGGCCGGCTCTGCTGATCCGCGAACACACGCAAGGCATCCAGTTTATAAGATCCCATGGCCCCGATACGTAAGCGCTCGGCATGCTCACGGGTTTGATCGAGGGAAGTATTTTTCAGCAAAATAAAGAAGCGATCGGCGTAAATATGGTACAACTGACATTCAGGATATTCTTTAAAAAAGGTACGGATCTGTTCCTGAATACGTAGACCCACTTCGCGTGTCAGGTTGCGCGCCAGGCGCTCTCCATATTTATTTGCCAGGCTACTATATTTATCGATATCCAGCGCAATGAAAGACACCACCTTATCGGCCAGTTTATCTTTACTCCCTTTATTGCGCGTACCGGTTTGAAGGGAGCCCAGCAAAGTCTCAACATCTTTATTGAAATCATGTTCTGAGGGAAAGTTTTCAAACAGCGTATCAATGATCGCCGGATGTTTGATTATATTACTCAGGTGTTGTATCCCCTGCTGGCGTATCCAGTAGGTTTTCAGTAACTCTTCCGCCATGCGACAAATAATGCGTAGGAGGCGTTGATAGTTCGGCGCAAAGGCATCGCGTAGATGTGAGGAGACATAGAGTACCCCCAACGGCAAGCCATCCTCACCAGAGATCGGAAGGGCAATAGAAGAGCGCAAGGGTGCATCTAGATCGCCCAGAATGGCCTGTGTGTCTGAAGAAGGTATATTGGGTTCATAAATAATGTGACGGCTATGCAGCGCGCGGATATAGGGATAGTTGGTATGTTTATCCAGTCCTGATAGGGGTAATCTGGTGGTGTAGCGTGCATCTTGATTCTGTGCCCGTAGCGTCATATGGCTCATATTCGTAGGTTGTGAAATATCACGGGGCAGCAAGACCCAACAGAAGCGCCAGCGAGGCTGACCCGAAGGAGTAGTTCCACCTAGTCGAATAACCATATCCGCCAGCCCATTTAAAATAGTGTCATCATAATTCATATTATTGTAGAGGTCGGTGGCGGGATTGACATTATCGCGCATACCAGGTCCCAGGCAGCTGCGCACGCATGCTACTTCTGCGTAGAGCGGCTCTAGTAAACGATGGATAGTTTCCACCACCTCGCTGCTTAAAGTCAGAGGGCTCGTCTCGCGCTGCAAAATGATCAAAGTCCTATCACTCGTCTGAGTTGTTTGTGGTATGCCAGCGCGCATTTCCTGTAGCGGCTCAACCCGAAAATCGGAAGTATATTGAAACCAGGGCCGGGGAGTCAAAAGGGTATAGGACGAGCCGCTCTGGCTCAGCCAGCCAACCAGGGATTCCCCTAGCGTCTCCAGATCCTCTACGCGTCGAATTGATTGTACTTTAGCTTCCGGCGAGAGTGGTAGAATCAGACCAGCTGTAGTGTTAGGGATGTTCTCACAGATCAATTTTAAGGCGATGCGTAGCGCTCGCGAGATAAAATAGTCCCAGAATAAAGCATCTCGACCTTGCGTCACGCGTTGATTGATTGAGAGCTCATCAACTGCGGACAGCTGATTTGTGGATGAGCTTTGTTTGGCTGGATTGGTAGTGGGGACTGTTTCCCTTAACGAACGAATGGTTAGCCAGAGTTTATCAATATCGGCTGGAATGTCACTGGCAGAGTAGCCTGCATTGATCAGTTCGCGAATGATCGCTAACTTATCTAATTCTGTCGGGGTATACAGGCGGCGCCCTTTAGGGCCACCGGGGCGCAGTGGATTAAGAAAGCCATATTCTTCCCAATCGCGCAGTTTGTTCTCAGTAATACCAAATAACTCGGCGGCACGACTAATGGTTACCGTCGCTTCATCACGCCCCCTATGGATATTTTGCAAAATGCGTTCTTGCACATCTTCTTTTTGTAAATGTTCCTGTATTGATTGCTTACTTCGCACATCCATCTTCGCCTCGCTGAAAAAGTGGAGAAAAACTCAGGGCTGATGCAACACAAGCTTAATAGTACCACAATTGTATTAGTTTGTATACCTGTTTTGAATGAAAGATATGAGGTTTTTTACCGATGGATGGACAAAAAGTATGAGATAAGAAGTTTTTCTAAGGATATCAGTACTATGTTCAGGAAAGTTAACTATAGCATCAGGAAAATTAAGAAAAGTAATCTTTTGTTCGTGAGGCTGTGAAACTTTCTTGGAGACTATTGACAAAAAAATTCTTCTCAGGTACCATATACTTTAAATACAGCAATTTTCTTCTTAATTGTAAACATTCTTCAGAATAGTCTTCTATTATCTAACCTGATTAGCTGATCCAACATAGTAACCAACACCTTGCACAGATATCTTTTACAGATGAAAGTGCACAAGAAGTAAAAGAGGTTGGGAGGCTATCGCTGGAGAGTTACTTTGAGTGAGGACAGAGTTAGTAATTAACTACGATAGAGGCAAACGTATAGACGTCGTATCAGCGTTGTAGCACAAACGTATTGAGCCATATTTTCGGAGGTCATTCTCATGACAACAGATGCGACATCTGCCCACCTTGATAGCTGCGACATAACTGATGGACAGACATGGTATGACCTATATAATTGGTTATTGCCGCTGGTCGAGATGTGGGTACGGGACTCTCGTGTGTCGTCCTGGTATGGTCAACACCGAGAGATCGCCGAAGATATTGCTCATGAAGCGGTCATGCGAACGTTTCGTTATCATCAGCGGGCCGATCGCGGTGAAATGCCACCGATCGGCTCTCTCAAAGCCTTAAGCCGGGTGATTGCGCGCAATTATTTTCGAGATTGGCGTAAAAAGGACTGGTACCTGGTACGGCCTGCGTTGGGTGAGAATGAGCAACAAACATTTAATGTCGCCACGGGTTTAAATGAGATTGTTGATGCTTCCCAGATTGCCCTGGATCATCTAATGCTCGACTCGCTAATCGTCTCGGTCGCCCAGGTTGTTGCGCGTTTCCCACGTGGCCAGAAGGTGGCTTTACTGACAGACCTGGCTAATATGTCTGATTTAGATGGGGAACCATCATTGTTGGAGCAGGCCTTATCGGATGTGGGTGTGCAATTGAGCGAATACAAGCGACCGCGCTCCGAAGATCCAACCATAAGAGGTCGAGATGCGGCCCTGCGTAGCATCGCTTACAAGCGTCTAAAGCAAGAAGTGCGTGTATAGAAGCTAAAAATCGAAAAGAATATTCCAACGCCCTGCGGGCGAAAGGCAAAACAGCCTCTCGCTCCGCGGGCGTTTCGTTTAAGTTTACGCGTGAGCCAGCTGCTTCAATTGATCTGCTGAGGCTAACTGCTTAAACTCATTCAGAAAAATGTGCTCTGCAAATCGTTCGACCTGGGCTAGCAGATGAGAAACACTGCCAGTATTGCGAAAAGTTTGAGCCATTTTATAAATGTGGTAAACAGACATTAACTGTGTACTGACATAGGACCAGTTATCATAACTATAATAGGTATGCATAATATAGTCTGAAACAAAGTGACCACTTTGTGTACGAGGCGAAGCCACACGCTGATAAATGCGCTCAATACAGGTTTCAAGGTCAGCATCGACAAAGAATATATAGGCATCTTTCAGAAAATCAGCACTGAACTGGCTCAAGGCCTGGGCATAATCGTTACGAGCAAACTCAATCGTGATAATACCATTGCTAGCATGCGCTGACATTGCCTGCACCTGTTGCTCTAAATTTTGTAAGGCCGTATCGAACACCGACAGATCCAAGACATCAAAGCCATCGTAGGCTGTACGCCGGAACTGTTCATGGTATCTCTCATCGCGGGACATACGGTAAAGGATGCTATAGTCATCTATGCTAAAAGCGGAATAATCACGCTGTTGTGCCAGGTTCAGAAGATGATGAATCGCCGTCGTCTTACCACTTCCAGGCCGCCCTAAAACAAATACCTTCACTAACATCACTCACACTCCTCCATCTTCCATCTGTGACTTGGTATATATCTATTTTTTTTGTTGTTCCTCCCCTGGTTGATGCGGTGTATATGTCTGGGTACCTGGGTCCCAGGCATAGATAATATTCCCTCCGGTGTCCGTCCCTAATTTGAGCGCAAAATCTAACGAATGGTAGAGTGTTGAGCGCACATCGGTCACCGACCGCATGTGACGAGGGGCTAAAAACTCAGCGAGTTTATCATAAGGATACCAGGTTACTCCCAGGTGTACCGATATAGTTGGCAAAGTTAATGTGCCACCTGGCAGCTCTGATTGTTTAAGCGCGATGCTTCCTTCTAATGCTTTACGTAAGCGTTCCGCATTGCTTTTGGTGCGTTCCAGCGTAAAGCCACGTAGAAGGAGGCAATATATGCCGCCATAAATATGATAGAGAGTGCAATTAAGGTGATTTGAGAAGAGTGCTGGCAAGAGATCATGTATACGCAAGCCAATGGCCTTATTCAGGTTATGTAGCGTCTGATCGCCATAACTATTAGCAATCGATTCCTGTACATGACTATCAATATCTATGGCGATAAAAGAGATTTCTTTTACCGGTCCATCGATTTCGGTTGGTATTGTCAGTTCTTGCTGCCGCTCCACCTGTTGTTTAATGGTGGTCAGGACTTCCGCCAGATCATTGAGGAAATCACTCTCGGAAGCAAAATCTTTAAAGAGAGGATCCACCGTAGCTGGATCATCTAACAGATCAGGCAGTGTATCCGCGATCTGTCGCCGAATTTTGTACGTATATAATAGTTCTTCAGTAATTTTAGCTATGATGCGTAAAATGCGCTGATCTTCTTCGCTGAAGGCATCTTGATCATACGAGGTGACATATAGTACGCCGATGGGATGTCCATCCTCACCGCTGATAGGAACCGCAATGTTAGACTGAATAGGGCCCTCCAGATCACGTTGCAGGGCCATTATATCTTCACGGGCTAGCTCTGGCCGATAGATGATATGACTACTTTGATAGGCACGTATGCTCAGGCTCGTCACATGGCGCTCAGGGGTCACTGAAGTCACGCCAACGGTGTGACGGGCCTGCTGGCTTTTAGCCCTCACAATCAAGCTACGTTGCTGTAGGGGCAGGCTCATATTATTGGGTAAGAGAATACAACAATCCTGCCAGCGCTGCTGGCCATCGGGCGTCTTGCCGCCCAGGCGAATCGTCATATTCGTCAACCCCGTCAGGATAGCATCTGTCAGCTTGGGTGTGAAATCCATGGCTGGCGCAATGACATCCTGTCTGCCTTCACCCATATAATGTTGCCATTGATGTTGTTCCTCATAGAGTGGTTCTAAGAGGCGCAGCACGGTCCGGATAGCTTTTTCCTGCCGCCGTATATGTTGTATCTCATCACGTTGCACGACAATCAAGGTACGGCGAGCAATCGAATTGGGCAACCGCATCCGTAATTCGGGGGGACATAATGGCTGTACAATATAATCGCTTGGATATTCAAAGACAGGTGCCGAGGTCAGGAAGGTAAAAAATGAGCTTGTTTGCCCCAGCCAGCCGACCAGCGACTCGCCAACCATTTGCAGGCTGGCAGGCTCGCGTAAAATTTCGTCTGCAT
Organism: Dictyobacter kobayashii; assembly: GCF_003967555.1. Classification (GTDB taxonomy): domain Bacteria; phylum Chloroflexota; class Ktedonobacteria; order Ktedonobacterales; family Ktedonobacteraceae; genus Dictyobacter; species Dictyobacter kobayashii. The sequence goes on along the minus strand of NZ_BIFS01000001.1, from coordinate 2,054,298 downwards.
TATAGTCATGTGCGGGGAGTACAAGACCAGCGTAGAAACCCGGGACGTCTTCGTAGATTAATAATAGGGCCATCCAGAGTACTCGTGAAGCATAGAAACGCCAGCCTGCTAGATCGCGATAGGCCAGGGTGACGCGTTTATTGATGTTATCATCCTGTGACTGGGCAATAGGAGACACAAACAAGTCTTCCACCTCATCCGCGAACAGGTGGGACGTTGTCGTCTGTGTTGGTGAGGCCAAGGCTGACCAGATCTCATTAATATTCGGAGGAATTGCCCCAGGTGTTAGATGTGCTTCATCAAGCAACTCGCGAATAATCGCAAGCTTATCTAACTCGGCAAATGAATATTGACGTTGCCCTGTTATCTGGCGTGCCTCGGTGTCTTCTTTAGGGCGTATCGGTTTAATCAACCCCATCTTCTCCCAATCGCGCAGCTGGCTTTCGCTAAAGCCAAACAAGCGTGATGCCCGTCCAATCGTCACTGTGACTTCGTTGCGCCCTCTCTGGATGTTGTGGTGAACCCGTCGTTGCGCGGCCTCATCTTTGAGATGTTTGGCAATCCGTTGTAGGTTGCGCTCATCCATCACCATATTTCCTTAAAAAAAATACAGTGGGTATTGCCCCATGTATTTCAAAATTCCTGCCTATCATAACACACGCTCGAATAGCTTGTACACCTGTATATGACGTTTTGGCAGATGCTGTATTAAAAAAACTATTACGATGCTTGAAAAACTTACAGACTGCCTGTTTGTTTCTCAATTGAAAAAACGCTATAAGGTGAGATTTTTTTGTGTTATTCTTACTAATCTCTCAAAAAGTAAGGTTAATTTATGAAGAGGTAAGAAAATATGATGAAAAAACGCTTGATTTGCCTGCCTGGACGCTTATGATTGTTGATTTTTTTTGTTGAAAATAATAGAAATATCAGCCGATCCTAAGAAAACATTGAATTAATAACTCTAGTATGCTATAAAATTGATAAGGATAAGTCAATAATATGAGAGGTTTGACGAGTTTTAGGCGAAGCTTTGTTGATGTGGAATAACGTATATGAGCGATAAGAAAGAACAAAGCTCGGTGACCAGAAATAAGCATCAGGTGAGAGCCATACTTTAGATAGGTTAGATAGGTTTCTCAGCTAGCCTGTCCTTGCTGGAGGTTACGACTCATGGCTGTTTATCGACCAATAGTACATACGAATGATCGCCAAACGGTGAGCGATCGTGTCTGGATGGAGCTCTACACTACATTAAGGCCCTATATTCTTGGCTGGGTCTATTCTTCAGGCGTCACATCCTGGCACGGACAGGAACATGATATTGCTGATGACATATTACAAGAAGCGGTTATTCGCACCTTAAAGTATACGAGACTGGTAGAGAATGGCATTGGGATGCCGATTCATTCAATGACATGTTTTGGGCGCACTGTAGCACACAATCATTTTCGTGACCTACGCCGGCGTGAGTTGCGTTTAATTCGTCCTACGTCCCAGGATGGAGAGGTCTCATATCTATTATCGAATGGCGATGATGTTGACCCTTCAGAAATCGCCCTGGATAGTCTCATGCGGATTTCTGTACTTATGACACTGGCACGTATTATCGTTGATTTTCCGGCCAAGCAGCGGACGGCGCTCTTAACCGATCTGGCGAACCACGCCGATTTAAGTGGGGAGACCAGTCAATTGCAGACCGCTTTTATGTCCGTTGGCATTGATTTACGTGAGTACCGGCGCGCCTTATCGGGAGATCCCCTGGAGCGCAGTCGGCATGCTGCTTCATTGAGTATGGCATATAAGAGATTGCGCCAGACCTTTCAATTGAATGAACAGGATTTCGCGTAATCATAGTGTTTTTCTAAAGGGAAGGTCGGCATGGGGTGTTTAACGTGTCGTTCTTCCCGCACCTTCTAGCTTCTGTGATACAATGGCTGCAAACTAACCTCACTGTTGATGTTAAAATGACCCACTACGAAGGACAGCTATCTATGTCACAGACTGCTACCTATGCACAAAGTTACCTCTCGAGTTTTCAATCCTACCAGAAAGAATATTTCCAACGCCTGGAAACACTGGTCAATATCGATTCTGGCACTGGCCAGGTCGAAGGTGTGAACAGTATTATGGACACGCTCCAGCAGTGGTTGGGTGAATATGATTTTAAGGTGAGCCTGCATCCCTCAAAGGGTTATGGCAATAATCTGCTGGCACGGCGTAAAGGAAATGGAAAACGCCGCATCTTAATCATGGGCCATGTAGACACTGTTTATCCAGCGGGTGCGGTTCGCAAGCAGCCCTTTGCTATGAACGATGGCGTCGCGATTGGTCCTGGTGTGCTGGATATGAAATCGGGGGTGTTGCTCGGCGTCTATGCGATGCGCGCATTGATCGAGGCTGGCTTTGATCAATATGGTGAACTGGTACTGCTCTTCAACAATGATGAAGAGGTTGGCTCACCTGGCAGTAACCCTTTGATTCGCGAGATAGCGCGCGAGGTTGACTATGGGCTGGTCCTGGAACCAGCGGGCAAGCAAAGCTCGCTGACCCATTCGCGTAAGGGTACCGATAAGTATGTGCTGGAGGTGCAGGGTATCTCGGCCCACTCTGGTGTGGAACCCTATAAGGGCCGCTCGGCCGTCATTGAACTGGCCTACAAGATTCTGGCCATTCAGAATCTGCACGCGATTTTTCCTGGTGTCACCTTCAATGTGACCAAATTAAATAGTACTGAACCCCTGAATGTAATTCCGGATATGGCGCGCTGCTCTATTTCAGTGCGTTCATTCAGCCGCCAGGGATTGGACGCAGCAGCGGCGGCCCTGCAGAAGGTTGCTGCCACCAGCAATGTGCCGGATACTACCACTACCTTGACCCGCAATCCTGGTCGTCATCCTTATGAGCCAACACCTGAAATACAGTGGTTGGTAGAACTGGCCAGACTGGAAGGTGAGGCATTAGGGATAAATCTCAAAGCCGAACCCAAAGGGGGCGTATCGGATGCCAACATTTTGATAGATGCGGGCATTCCAACCCTGGACACCCTTGGCCCTGTGGGCGGTGGTATGCATAATCTGGATCGGGAACATATGCAAGTCAGTTCTTTCATGGCGCGCGGCCCCCTGCTCGCAGGCCTGATACAGCGCATCTGCCTGCACGAAAAATAAAACTACTGTTCTTTTGGCTAAATGTCATATAGACCTGGGCAAGTGAGCATCTTAGCGGTATAGTATTTATACCGGGTCTTTTTTGTCTGTAACTATGCACTTTAAGGAGTTTCTCTTACATGGAAGCGCTTATCTTCCTACTTTATGTCGTTCCATTTCTGCTACTTGTCTACGGGGCGTTCATGTTCTACATCCGTCCAACACGGGCGGTCCTATTAGCCTCTTTACTGGGTGGCCTGGTGATGGGTATTATCAACATGGCCGTAGACATGCTTGCTTATGCAAGTCACTGGTGGCACTACTCATTTGTGCAATCGGCCCTGCATAATCCCAACGACTTTCAATTGCAGTTGTCCAATCTCTTCATGAAGACATTGAACACGCTGCATGTTCCATTGCCTTTTTACCTTACCCCTATCTTTATTTATGGCAGCCTTGGCTATCTGCTCATCTGGCGCTTCTGGTCGGGCAAAGCACGCTGGTTCGCCTGGGTCTTACTGGTAGGTATTCCCCTCTTCAGCATCTACCGGGATATCTCAGGCGGTGTCACCAACGGCTCTTACCAGATCTGGGAGAACGTACCTGTGGCATCGACTGTCACTGTCGTGATGTGGTTAGTCGCTTTCTACCTGGGCTTTATGTTGTTCTGGTGGAGAGCCAGAAAGACTCCTTTTGTGGCTGAACAGTCGGAAGAGCAGTCAAACCAGGTTGCAGCTTCGAAGCATGCGCCGACCGTCTCAAAATAGATGTTGTGCCCACATCTGGCACAGGTGAGGAAGGAGTAAAAACGAGGAATGGATGCCACACAACAGGAGATTCTGGAACGTTTAAATGCCAGTGGTAAAGGAACGGTGCTGGAGGCACTGGATATAAGCGTGGTTGAGGCCACCAAAGAGAAAGTAGTGGCCTCAATGCCGATTAGCTCGAAGCATCTGCAACTGGTCGGATACTTGCATGGAGGGGTCTCAGTCGTGTTGGCGGAGACAGTGGCCTCGCTGGCCAGTGTGATGAACATTGATACTGCGCGCCAGATGGCGTTTGGTTTAGAGATCAATGCCAACCACCTGCGTCCAAAGCGTGATGGACAGCTATTCGCGGTGGCGACCCCGATTCATATGGGACGAACCACCCACGTCTGGGATGTGCGCATCAGCGATGAAAAAGAGAAGCTGATCTGCATCTCGCGCTGCACCGTAGCCGTGGTGGATCGTCCGCCAGATGATGGCGATCCTTTGTTCAAAAAGTAAACCAGATCTCAGCGGACTCAACCTTTAAGTTCTTGCATCACTGCAGCTAGATCTGCATAGACATAATCTGGGTGGAGGGTAGATTTTTCCAGGCTGGCAGGGGTATCTTTGCCCGAGAAGACCAGCAGCGTCCTGGTATTGGCCGCGATCCCGGCCTTAATATCTACCCCAGGTTATCCCCGATCATTACGGTCTCTTCCGGTGTACTACCCAGCTTGCGCATAGCTTCCTGTAGCAAAGCGGGTTCGGGTTTTCCAATTACCTCTGGACTGGTTTCGCTACCGGCTTCTATAGCGGCCACCATCGTGCCGCAGCCAGCTGTCAATGCGCCGCCCGCGATAGGTAACAAGGGATCGCGATTGATAGCGATAAATGTAGCACCCTTGCGGATTGCCAGTATTGCTTCGGTTAATTTCTTATAATCAAAGGCCCGATCCAGGCCGACAAAAACCACATCTGTGCTCTGCCAATCCTCGTTAGCTACCTTGAGATGATGTTGGTTGACCAGATCGAAGAGGGGCTGTTCGCCGATGACATAAACGGAAGCGCCAGGAAAGCGATGCTCTATGCTTTGCACTGCGGCCTGGGCCGCGCCCATCACATGGCTCTTATCCGTCTTAATCCCCAGCCGTGCTAGCTTTTCGACCACCTGGGTCTCACTGGCGAATGAATTATTAGTCAGGAACAAATATTTTTTTGCATTGGCATCCAGCCACTGAATAAATTCCAGGGCACCTGGAATTAAGGTCTCGCCTCGATAAACGACGCCATCGAGATCAATGAGGTAGGTTGTGAGGTCTTGTATCTGTGGTAACATGCTACCGTTGTTCTCCATATTATTAAAAGCAATTGGAAACGCGGCCATAGGTTCGCACCCAGTATATCACAGAGTATTTATGGGCATATGAAAATGCCCTTTCTACCAGGGAAAGGTATAGGGATTGTGTCGTTCCCTTGTGTGCGGGCGCATGCGCGCCCGCACCAGTAACTTATGTAGTGCAAAAAGTGCGCAGGGCGCACTTTTTGCACTACATAAGTTACTGTGTATGAGCTCAGCGGGTACAGAAAATTATGCCTGTTTTATTATATGGTGTAGAAAGTGTGCAGGGCACACTTTTTGCACTACATAAGTTACTGTGTATGAGCTCAGCAGGCACAGAAAATTATGCCTGTTTTATTATGTGGTGTAGAAAGTGTGCATCGCACACTTTCTACACCACATAATAAAACAGTATGATTACCACAGAAGGTAAATTTTTGCGCGCAAAAGGCGTGCAAAATCAGGCGTGAAGATCGTGGCGATCTTGAGGATCAGGCATATTATTGCGCGTTGTTTTATTCGCGCAATAATTGTTCGCGAATGGCCAGGATCTCGCGGCGCAGGGTCTGGTTGACATTGATGGTGCGATCGATCTTTTCGCAGGAATGGAGTACCGTGCTATGGTCGCGGCCCCCAAAGAGCTGGCCGATCTCCAGCAACGAGGTTGAGGTTTCCTGACGAATAAGGTACATCGCGATCTGCCGTGGTGTGACTATATATTTATCGCGTTGTTTGCCGCACATGGCTTCAAGCGAGATATGATAATAATCGGCTACTGCCTGGGCGATCTGGCGGCTATTGAGTGTCGGTTCGCGCGTATCCGTGCCAAGGGAAGAGATAGCCGAGCGTGCCACATCCATGGTCAGCTCAACCCTATGAAGTTGCTGATAGGCCATCAAGCGATTCAAGCAGCCCTCTAATTCACGGATATTGGTCTGCACGCGGCCCGCGATATAGGCAATAATCTCATCGGGCACATGATAATGCAAGAGATCGGCCTTCACGCGCAGAATAGCCATCCTGGTCTCCAGGTCTGGTGGCTGAATATCAGCGATTAAGCCCCACTCAAAGCGTGAGCGCAAGCGTTCCTCCAGACTCAAGATAGCCTTGGGGGGACGATCACTACAGATCACGATCTGTTTACTCATCTCATAGAGGCTATTAAAGGTATGGAAGAATTCTTCCTCAGTAGATTCTTTACCGGCGATAAATTGGATATCGTCTACCAGCAGGATATCGACCGAGCGATACTTGGCACGAAATTCTTCAGTGGTACGGTAGCGAATCGCATTAACAATTTCATTAGTGAACTGTTCAGAAGAGACATACAGGACAGCCAGGCCAGTCTGCACCCCTTGATGTCCAATGGCATGTAGTAAGTGGGTCTTGCCCAATCCCACACCGCCATAGAGGAAGAGAGGATTATATGATTCGCCGGGTGCTTCAGCGACCGCTAATGAGGCCGCATGTGCCAGACGATTGCTATTGCCAACGATAAAAGCATCAAAGGTATAGCGTGCATTCAAACGATTATGGGCCAGCATATTCGCCCGCTGCTCATTTTCCCAATCTTCCAGCGTTTCAGGGGAAGCATAAGAAAACTCTGACTGGGTTGGTGAGCGCGACGCAATATCATAATAGCCATTGCCACTATGGTTATTATTATGTTGTCCCGAATGGGATTGTCGCGCTGAATGAGGAGGGCGTGGTGCCTGTGGCTCACGCTCCCTTTCCCGCTCATGGATGGGAGGCAGTGTTTCTGGTACAGGTGCAGCGTGAGAGGAAGCTCTCACCACCAGAGCCACTGGTTGCCCAAGCACATCTTTTAATACATCCTCCAACAACTGCTGCCAGCGTGTCGCAATGATATCCCCGGCCAGATCATTAGGAACCTGGAGGGCGAACGCCAGCAGACCTTGCTCGGAAATATCCGGAGCAAGATCATGGAGCGCATCAGGTGCCAACTCAACCAGGTGAGCCTCCTGGAGCCAAGTCTTGGTCAGCGCATCAATGGGAGTTGTATCCAGTTGTGCAAGGGTAGTACGCCAGATAGTAGCGGTATTCACCGTTATTCCCCCATGCCCTTAGTCTTGCGCTAGCGCTACACACTCGATTTCGACCAGCGCCTTCTTAGGCAGTTCCACGACCGCGACCGTAGAGCGCGCAGGTGCGTTATCCCCAAAGTAGGTGGCATAGACCTCGTTCATCGCCTGGAAATTGCTCATCTGTGTCAGGAAAACAGTGGTTTTAATCACACTATTTAGCGAGCCACCGGCCGCTTTCAACACGGCCTGTAGATTTTGTAGCACACGATGTGTCTGTGTCTGGACATCGTCGCCAACCATTTCACCGCTAGCCGGATCAAGAGGAATCTGACCGGAGGTGTAAATGAACTGTCCGTAGCGGATGGCCTGATTATATGGACCAATCGCCGCTGGAGCTTCTGAAGTGCTAATCTGTGTATATTCCATGTGCATTTCCCATCATCGGGCAAGTAGACGCGAATGCTATCTTGCGCTGAATGTATACTGAATATAGTCAAAAAGAAAATTGAGAGAACCTGAAAAATGAGAGTTAGATAGTGAAGGACACGCCAATGCTCTCTCGTGCGTGCCCCCTGAACTGATCTGCTCTTTCACCGGAGGGCAACGATCAGAATTGACCGTGCCCTGAAGGTGGATATTGGCCCTGCCCATCACCAAAGCGTGACGGATAAGAGGGGCCGACTGGCATTGATGGTGCCTTACTGCGTGCTAACTCTTTTGCGCACGCTCGCAGTGCCTTTTGCATCTCCGCTGCTGAATCAAACCGCTCATCTGGCTCTTTTTGCAGTGTACGATTGACGAGCTGCTCCAGCACGGTGGGAACCTGTGGACTGAACTGACGCAATGGTGGCGGATTGGTTGATGCATGCTGCATGGCGATCGAAACCGCTGTCGGCCCTACAAAAGGAGGCCGGCCAGCCAGCATCTCAAACATCACAACACCAAGAGAATAGAGATCGGAAGAGGCGGTCAGGTTTTCTCCGCGTGCCTGTTCGGGCGACAAATAATCGGCCGTGCCAAGCACGATACCACTATTTGTTAATCCTGCATCCTCTGCCACACGTACAATACCAAAGTCGGTAAGCTTCACCCATGCGCCTCCGTCGCTGAGGCTACCCGCGCCGCCGCTCCATGCCAACATGATATTTTGCGGTTTAATATCGCGATGAATAAAACCACGTGCATGCGCAACTTGCAATACTGCACAGACCTGGGCCGCAATCTCTATCGCCTCGCGAGGTTGTAATTGACGGCGCTGCGCAATCAGTTGTTTTAACGTCGGGCCATGAATATACTCCATCACCAGAAAATACTGGCCCATTTCTTCTACAAAGTCATAAATAGTGACGGCATTCGGATGTGCGAGCGCTGCGGCAGCGCGAGCTTCACGGCGGAAACGCTCGACTGCACGAAGATCATTTTTGTCCAGGGAGCGCAGCACTTTAATTGCTACAATGCGCTCCACCCGGTGATCCCAGGTTTTGAATACGCTCGCCATACCACCAGTAGCGATATGCTCACGAATCTCGTACCGTCCAGCGATCAGTGTGCCTTCAAATTGGTTCAACGTCTCACCTCAAGCGACCTGGGCGAATACTTTATAAGAAAATTCCGTTTCAGAGGGTAGTATACCATTAATGAGTTATGCCGTCGAGTGTTACATGACCAGCGTCTATCCTTTATTTCGCCTGCTGATAACAAGCAAGCATATTTTATGAATGCGCTAGCTATAGCCTGAAAAGGCCCCGGCGCGTTACTGACGGGGTATGGAAGATGCTCACTAAAGAAGAATGGACCGCTAAGGCAGCGGCCATATTGCCAGCGGTCCATGCGCTATATTTATCCAGGCAGGGAGCCTGTTTGTGCGCGCCCCTACGCGCCCCAGGCCATACGCGAATCCGCATCCAGGTTACCGCTGGCCTGCGTTAGCTGTACGGTACTATCTTTCTGAATGCTATAGGAGCCGGTTTTCGAATCTTTTACCACGCTGGCCAGCCAGAGATCGAAGATATTGTCATGATAATCATAGTAAGCGATCTGCGATCCATCGGGTGACCAGACCGGCTGACTGAGATACTGGCTCGTCATAAGTTTGGTGGACTTGCCATACAGCGAGAGGCCTTTCTGGGAATTGGCGGCGCTATTGGGATCAAATGCAGGATCATTGGGATCGCTGGTCACGCCGTTTACCACAGACATTGTATACAGGCTCATATGGGTCGCATCGTCACGTCGTACATAGATCAGTGTATTGCCATCTGGTGAAAATGAAGGCTGCATATTCGTCAAATTAGCTTGTTCCGGAGTAAGCGCCACGCTGGGATCAATCTCGTTTCCATAGGCACCCGGATGATATTTCTGTGCATAAGGGTTATCAGGAAATTGTTGGACATTATCATTGATGGCATTCACATCAATCAGATTGATCTGCACCGCCAACTTTGAATAATCAGGTGCTATATACTTATAGCTTGTATATACAAGCTCATCTTTATGGCCCGCGCCAGGTCGATATGCCGGATCGCGCAATCCTCCCGCACCAATAGCTGTATATGCCACCGCTTGCGCACTCTCTGCATTAGCCTGTGTTAATCTGTCATGGATAGAGATTTTAAAGACCTGTAAGTCAAGGATATCCGCATCGTAGTTACCGACTAGCTTTGGGTCCCAATAATGTTTTTGATTATCCCCCAGGAAATAGATATGTTCATTATCTGGATCCCATGCAGGCTGGGCGAACCAGTGATACGAGCTGCGTACGGAATCTCCCACCGGAATAAATGTTCCAGTGCCCGTGGCAATTACAGTTGGTTTACCACCACTGGCAGGCATATAGGCCAGGTCAGAGTAATCTTTATAGTGAATAATGAACGCGATTAGTTTGCCATTGGGAGAAACGGCCGGATCGCGTACATCCATCCCCCTGGTTAGCTGTTTTGGATGCACTTTATCTTTTCCATCCAGCACATAGAGATTGCGATCCAGGGTGAAATACATCTTCCCTTTAAAGATTGCTTGCTGAACATTTATTTTGACGTCGCCGTTTGCGCCTGTCGTCACACTTTTATAGTTCGTATCGGAGCCTTCCAGGCAACCTTGCAGACACAGTGCGAGCAGGGCAAAGACGAAAATCAGCTTCCATGGTGGATATTTTTTCATGCTAGTACTTATTACATCTTTAAAAATTAATGGTGCGCTGACTGGCGTCGCACCAGGGGACGTTGTGCTTAGACTGTCTCATGCATCTCAGTTTAAAACCATGGCAACTATTCGTAGGGATAGGTCTATGTAGTACACCTTTAACAGGTCATGGTACACTGCCAGTCAGGGCACCAGCGAATGTTGGGTTTAGACTATATAACGCATCTCAGCTTAAAACCATCGCAACTATTCTCAGGGATAAGAGTATCTTCTATTTACCCATCGCTGTGAACGAGCCAGAGACGGTGAGCAGCATCAGATCCATCAAATTACCAAAGGTTGTTTTATTTGAGATAGTTGCGGTACCTGCATTCAGGCAAGCCAGTTGGTAGCCTGAACCAGTATGAAAGGAGCTCGTAACCGGTACAGAGGCAGTTGTATTGGTTGCAATTGCAGGCTGTGACTGTGCCACACTGGTTCCCGTATTCTCGGATGTAGCAGCCTGTGGGATACATTTAGGATCAATGCCAAACATCTGGCGAATCTTCGCTGTAATCAGTGTACAATTGGGAGCAAAGTTGCCCAGATTATTGGTTGTGATTGGGCTCGAGTAGTTCTGCGTAAAAGAGACGCGGTCCACTTTATTGATATCCACACTTTTGGCTAACTGAGCAAATGAGGCCAACTGAGCAACTGTTAGATCAGTTAGCAAGGAACCATCCAGATCTTTTAGAATTTCAGGTGCTTTCGTAACGATATCAGTGCCATTGAGTTTGACCTTGATCTGGCTCAAAACCTGCTGTTGACGATCGGTACGCCCAAAGTCTCCTCCCAGATCGGCGTGGCGTGTGCGCACATATTGCAGGGCGCTCAGACCATCAAAGTGTTGGGGGCCAGGGGCGATATCGAGGCGTTTATAGCCATATTTGTCGGTGTTCTTACCTGTGTCATCGGGGTAGGCGTCATCAAAGATAGGATGGCTGGCATCGACATCTACACCGCCGATGGTATCAATCACTTTGATGAAACCCTGTAGTCCTACCCAGGCGTAGTGATCGATATGGATACCGTAGTTCTGCTCGATGACATCCATGGTATGGCCGGCGGCGCGCTGGGCTTTTTCTGTTGTTGTATTGCCCTGCCAACCGTGTTCAAATACCTGGTCAATTTTAGCCTGCCCGCCGAGGGTCAAGTCGGAGACCTGCATATCACGTGGAATAGAGAGCATACCAACATAATTTGATTGAGGATCAATAGTGACAATGATCACGGTCTGAGCCAGGGGGTGCCAGTGGCGATATCATTGCCTTTGCCGTCGGTATCACTGCCCAGCAGGACGATATTGGTGCGCTGCGTCAAAGGATCGACGTTAACGGGCTGCTGGGCTCCCGAGTTCTTGCCACCTAAATCGTGTAGCGCGTTATTGCCGGTGATATCGTTGACTGAATTGGCAAAGTTGATCTGATAGTAAGCAAAGGCACCTCCGCCAGTGATAATCAGGAAGGCCATAATGCCAATTACCACACGCGCCCAGAGTGGAATGTGCCTGCGGCCATTATGTCCGGTTCTCGTGGTTCCTGGTGCTACATAAGGAGGAGCAGGAAAGCCTGGTGGCCGATTACCCATGCTGGAACTATTTAATACGGCAGTGCTATTCCATTGTCCACTCCCGAAGCCCTGCCTGTTTGTTTGGACCGAGTTAGAGAAGGCATTGTGGGATGATGCAGGATGAGCAGTGCCACTGGAAAAAGGAGGCTGGCTCGCGGGCACTACTGGATACTGACTCAATCCCCCGGCTTGTGATGGATGTGGCATATCGGATACCGCAGGCTGGTAAGCAGTCGGCACTTCATGCGCTGGAATTGAAAAAGGATTAGCGCCCGGTTGAGCCTGGGAAGAGGGAACACCCTGGCGGGAAGAGCGTCTGGGCATCTGGCGTTGGCTAAGTGGATCCGTCGCAGGTTCGTCGGCTAAATTGCCTGTTTGGATGGTTCCCCGGTTCGCAGGATGTCGTAATTGCCCCGTCTTCCACCTGGTTAACAGCCCACTTTTATCAGCAGAGGCATGATCTTGCGCGCCATTTATATTATTCGCGCCTGGCTTTGATTCAGCAGCGGGTCCTGATGGAGATCCCTGCTGATCACCAGCACCATCCTGGGAAGACTTATTTATAAATTGATGTTTCACCTGCTATACCTGCCTCCTTTTTCACTGAATATGTAACTATCCCCCTTTGGGCCCTTTCTCCCCTCTCCACTATACTATATCCACTTAGTAGCCCAGGTACTTTATGAGCATCATATGTTTTATTTATAATATGGCACAATGATACAAAAAGACACATTTCCTACATATTATAACGAATGGTAGAGTAAATGTTCACGAGTGTGACTGTTGTCTCATCCAAATAAACAGGATCACCTGCTTATATTCGAATATTCCTATTTAATGACCCTTTAGTCTGTGTTTTACATAACCGTAATCAAGCCTTAATTATCCTCTAAATAGAACGTGTTACTGTTGATATGGGGTACATCGGTCGCCCATTTGTCTGATCGCATCTTGTCGATTAGCATAATGTGTCACGATAGCTATTCCAGCTAAACAAGTGCTTCGAGAATCCGAGATTTTCGTACATCGATGAGCAGGTGGTGAGCCAATGCGTGTTGCCATAATCACAGAAAATTTTCTGCCAAAACTCGACGGCGTTACCAGAACCGTATCACGTTTACTTGAACACCTCCATACTAATGGGCACCAGGCGCTTTTATTGGGTCCTGAGTGTGGCATGGACGAATATGCTGGTGCTGAGGTGGTAGGTACTGCCGGATTACCTTTCCCTTTCTATCCAGAACTAAAATTTAATTTTTTTCGACCGTTATTCGTGCGCCGTTTGATTGAGTTCCGCCCTGATATTATCCACGTAGTTGATCCTGTTATTCTGGGCGCGACTGGACTGGCGGCGGCACGTTTACTCAATATCCCGATTATATCTTCTTATCACACAAACCTTGCGGCATACTGTGGACATTTTGGTTTTTCTCTCTTAACCAGGCCAATGTGGCTCTATAATCGCTTTGTCCACAATCAGTGTGCTCTGACTTTCTGCCCCTCGGCTTCCACGGCCAGCATGCTGACCAGCCAGGGATTTGAACACTTGCGCATCTGGCCACGCGGTGTGGAGAAGCAACTGTTCCAGTCGGGCCGTCGCAGTGAGTCGCTGAGGGCGGAATGGTTACGAGAGCGCAGTGTGCCAGAAGATAAGACCATTTTGCTCTATGTTGGTCGTGTCTCCTGGGAAAAAAATCTGCGTTTGCTGATTCAAGCCTATCGTGAGATGGACCATTCACGCTGTCACCTGGTGATTGTGGGGCAGGGGCCTGCCTTCAATGAGATCCAGCAAGATCTGAGCCAGTTACCAGTAACTATGACTGGCTATCTCAGCGGTGAAGCCCTGGCGACAGCTTATGCATCAGCGGATGTGTTTGCCTTTCCATCCTACACTGAAACCTTTGGTCAGGTAGTACTGGAAGCAATGTCATCTGGATTGCCGGTGGTTGGTGTACGGTCAGAAGGTGTGTGTGACCTGGTTAAGCATGGCCAGACAGGTCTGCTATTGGATGCTGCAACTCTGTCGGAACAAGAGCAGGTAGCAGGATACCGCCAGTACCTGGACAGACTGATACTGAACGCTGAAGAGCGCAAGCATATGGGCCAGCTGGCAGAGAGTGAGGCGGCACAGCGTTCATGGCATGAGGCAATGGAATGCATGGTGCAAGGCTATCGAGATGTGGTGGCGCGTTCACAAGTGCTAATCGCGGCTTAATTGTTTATCTCGATATATTCCGCCAGGCTTTAGACGTCAAAGCGGCAGCTTAGAGGGGTCCCTCCGGTAGTGCCCATGCTTTGCCGTCTGGTCCGGCGGTTAGTACCTGCACTCCTTGTTGTGTGATTGCCAGCGTATGTTCAAAATGGGCGGATGGTCTGCCATCTTCAGCGACCATGGTCCAATGGTCAGAGAGTGTTCTGACCCGTTTAGAGCTCATAGTGACCATTGGTTCAACCGCAATTACCACGCCCGGTTGCAACTTAAAGTCTCCTAAAGCCTGATAGGGTAGCGAAAAATAATTAGGTACCTGGGGCATCTCCCACATCTCACGGCCAATGCTATGTCCAACCAATCCCTCCACAACAGTGAAGCCTGCCCGCGTCACATACGCCTCCATCTCGCGTGCCACCTGGCTCCAGTACTGGCGTTGGGGTATCAACGTAATGGCCAGGCGTAGCGCCCCCTCGGTTACTTCTAATAGACGCCGGCTCGTATCATCGATCTGTCCCACCGCATGGGTGACCGCTGCATCCCCGCACCAACCTTGATAGCGTACCCCGGTATCGATGCTCACGACATCCCCTTCGCGCAGCGCACGCGGGCCTGGAATACCATGAACCAGCTGTTCATTGATAGAGATGCAGGCAACTGCTGGAAACGGTACCTGCCCCGTAATATCTGGGACCCCTTTGAAGAGTGGCTCCGCCTGTTGCGCCAGCATAAACTTTTCCATCGCGGTATTGATCTCAGCAGTAGTAATGCCCGGTCGAATTAATGCGGCTGCCACCTGGTGGGCCTGCCAGGTCAGCAAACCAGCCTGCCGCATCAGCGCAATCTCTGCATCTGATTTTAAATTCTGATTATGATTCTGCTGTTGCTCTTGCATATGCCCCTCAATCCCTTGGATGTTATGCTTTTCAACATCCATATTATAAAATCCCTATCCATCAATAATATTATCTCCAGGGCATTGAGGGCAACCTTATGGAAAGAACCACAGGGCTTTTTCATGTTCCTCTTTGACGCCTGTGGCGCCGGGTGGAGAGAGTGTGGTGGACGAACATGAAAAAGCCCTGGAAGAACCATTGCTAATGGTCTGAGGTAAGTTTTTGCAAGGCTTTCTGATAGGCCTGGAGGGTGCGCTGATCAAAGAGGACAAAGTGCACTTGTTGCAGGCTGGTCGGTTGTTGTAGATGTTCGATGGCTGTTTGTAGGGCGATCGGCGCCGCCAGATGGAGTGGATAGCCATAGGCACCTGTACTGATCGAGGGGAAGGCGATGCTCTGTATCTGGTACTGTTCCGCCAGTTCAAAGCAGCGTTGGTAGGCTCCTCTAAGCAGCTCAGGCTCATTGCCACGATCCTGATAGATGGGGCCGACGGCATGAAAGATATAGCGAGCGGGAAGATTTCCGGCACTGGTTGCCACTGCACTGCCAGTCGGGCAGCCGCCAATTTTGCGGCATTCCTGCATAAGCGTGGGTCCGGCGGCCCGGTGAATGGCACCATCCACCCACCTCCACCGGCCAGAGCCGCATTGGCGGCATTGACGATGGCATCGACTGCTACATCGACGATATTTCCCTGGTTTAGCAATAATGTAGTCGCGTTGATTCTATGTGTGGTCATAACAATTTCCTGATAGTGGATATATTAATCAAACAGTCTCACGTTAAACAACTACCAAGACAAGAGGTGTTATAAGTTATGGATAAATCCATAAAAAGTTATTGAGGATGCTATGAGAGATGGAACATAGCCCTTATAAGCATCAGAGGCAACAGGCCTCTTATTGTTGCCTGCATAGCGAAGGGATGATAATCCTTTGGGGACACATGACGCGTCCAATTCCTCCGCGACCAGGGATGCCTAACGGGCTATGTATTTGTGGCAGTGAGAAAAGAGTCACGACTTACTATTTTTTGAGAACAGCCTCCGAGAGTTCTTTGCCGGGGAAAAAGCGTACACGCTCTTTGGCTGGCACTTCGATTGGTTTGCGGTCGCGTGGATTTACCCCCTTGCGTGCAGCGCTCTGGCGCACTTTGAAAGAGCCAAAGCCTACTAGACGCACCTCATCACCATTCTGAAGTGCTTCACGGATTGCCGTGAGAGTGGCTTCTAGCACCTCAGACGCCTGCTTTTGAGAAAGTTTCGCCTGTTTGGCAATACGCTTAGATAGCTCTTGTCGGCCAACGGTTTGTCCCGCTGCCTGTTCTGTCTTATCTTCGGCCATAGGTTCGATTTCCTCCTTGCAACTATCAACACACGTCGCTTGATTGCCCAAAGGCACTTTGCCGGGCTTGTAGAGCGGCGTCACAACCTCACTGCCGATTAGGAGTATAGCACGCGATTTTGAGAAATACAAGCGTCGCACTATCCCTAAAAGTAGGACGTACAGCATAAATCAGCCTGGGAGGCCGATTTATCCCTCTATTCTCGGCCGAAAAAAATTTCATAAAATCTCTATATAAGGTTGTTCTTTTCTAGAATATGGTGCGATTGTATTTGTCATTTTTATTCGCTAAGCTCTTCCATTTGGAGGGGGACAGCAAAACATACAGCCTGCTCTCATGGCAATGTATTGGACACGACATAATATAGAATGCCTGCTTGTGTTTGTTGCTGAATGAGTTGTTTTTGCAGACGTAGATATTCCAGGTGGGCTAATATTTCGGCAACTGCGAGATGCAGGGCTTCATTGCTCTTGAGGCGATCCCCAAAAAGCTGTTGTGTTAGTTGTGTGGCATGCAGAGGTTGAATTGTGAGTAAATCTATAATTTGTTTTAGTCGACGCTGGTGATGTTCAATAATCTCTGCAACCCTGATTGCTAGATGATCAAATGGATCGCCATGTCCGGGCAAAACTTGTTGTGCAGGAAGGGATGCGACTTTTGTCAATGATTGAAAATAGTCTGCGAGAGGATCAGGACGATCCAGAGGCGAATATAATCCAATATTTGGTGTAATGCGCGGTAACACATGATCTGCCACCAGAAAGATGCCATCGCGTTCGCGCCACAGGCCAATCTGACCATCTGAATGGCCTGGTAGCCAGATAACGCGATAGTCTTCTCCGGCCAGCTCCAACACCTGACCATCCTCGATTGGCTGCAAGGCTGTTTGTGGGGGTAGATGTAAAATAGTGCGTTGGAGCTCGGGTGGCAGGCGCGTATACCAGTGTTCAGCTGGTGGCAAGCCATGGCGAGCAAAGAACTGGCTGCTCAACTGAAAATGTGCCTGGGCGCCCGTGCCCCAGGTCTCCTGGAGTCCTGCGCTATCCAGGGGGTGCATCAGGACCGGCACAGCGTTAACTTCGTATACGTCTCCTGCGAGGCCAATATGGTCGGGGTGGCTATGGGTCAGCACAATCGCCTGTAGATCTTTCAGGTTCAAGCCAGCCTGAGCGATACCGGCAAAGAAAGCCTCGCGTGTGCTGGGATTGCCGATTGCCGCATCTACCAGAACCCAGCCTGTGGGTCCGACCAGGGCATAGACATTGACGGTTTTAAGTGGCGTCGGAATCGGGAGTGTAATTTGCCAGATATGATCTGCAACCTCGCGGACCAGAGGTACTCTCTCTTGATTCAGGGTTGTTGATGTGGATGGTGGTTGCTGTGTCATTGGGAAATATCCTTTGACGCGTTAGCGGTTGTAGCCGTGGACAATTCGCAAAAAACTCCTTAAGGAGATATGCGCGCTAAAAAGATTTGTGCATAGCAATCTATCTTTGAATTGTATTTTTCTGGAAAGACAAATGTCAAACTTGTTTGCCGCCCATGACTATTTTGTTCTTTGGTTATGGCATAGAAGTCGAATGAAGCGAGTTAAAAACCGTTAAAGCTTTTTATACCACTTGTGGGCATCAACAAAAAAAAGTTATCCACAAGTTATCCACTTGCAGGCGCAAAATTGGTCGGAAAGACTCTTTTCCCAGATGCCTAAGAAGTGTTACAATGAAGTGGGGCAAAGTGGGGAATTTTGGTGAGATTGTATTGCTGGTGGTGGAGATGGGGAAGTATATCCGAATAGCGCAAATTTTCTGAAAGATTTCACAAAGGATATTTCTGCAACTGCCGTTTGAGAAAGTATGGATGCGATCTATGTTTCTTGGTGAATACGAGCATACAATCGATGCAAAAGGACGCATGGCGATTCCCGCCAGGTTTCGTGCGCAGATGGATAAGGGTGCGGTCATCAGCAAGGGTATGGGGACCTGCCTTTCCGTTTATATGACGGAACGCTGGGAGGAGCGCTCAAACGAGCTGGTTGCAGGTATGTCGAGTGACGAATTGCGCGATTTTGAACGGCGTATCTATCCAAGTGCCAGTGAAATTGATTTGGATGCCCAGGGACGTATGGTGATCCCGGCAAAATTGCGAACTTATGCCAATTTAAGTAGTGAAGTAACTATTGCCGGTGTGCGGGACCACTTTGAAATCTGGGATCGCGCCACCTGGCAAGCGTATCAAGAGCGACTCGATGCCGAAGGAAGTAATATTCCTTTCTAAATGATGTAAAAAATACATATCAGGTTTGACTATCTAGAATTTATCTTTTGATGACTATGGAACATACACAACACGTGTCAGTGATGTTGGATGAGGTGTTAGAGTATCTCCAGCCAATACCTGGAGGGCTCTACATCGATGGTACGTTAGGCGGTGGAGGCCATACTGCAGCGATTCTGGAGCGTAGCGCTCCAGATGGGAAGGTCCTGGGCATCGATACCGATAGCCAGGCATTGGCACGTGTGGGCGAACGATTGGCTGAGTTTGTTGCCAATGGCCGCCTGGTGCTGGCCCACGGCAATTTCTCTGACCTGGCGGAAATTGTAGAACAGACTGGTTTTGGAAGTGGACACGGGGTGCAGGGTGTCCTGTTAGATCTGGGGTTTTCATCGGACCAGATGGACAATCCCGAGCGTGGATTTGCCTTTAGTGCTGATGGTCCATTGGATATGCGCCTCGATCAGGCGTTGCCGCTGACTGCTGAAGACCTGGTCAACGGCGCGAGTGAACAAGAACTGGCGGATATCTTCTGGCGTTATGGCGAAGAGTCCCGTTCCCGTCAAATCGCGCGCCGGATTGTGCGCGAGCGGGAGAAAGCGCCCATCACTCGTACAGCTCAGCTAGCGGCGCTGATAGCCGCCGGCGTTCCACACAAACCTGGCTCTATTCATCCGGCAACGCGCGCTTTTCAGGCTTTGCGCATCGCTGTTAACCGCGAATTAGAGCGCCTGGAAACAGTGTTACCTCAAATTGTGGATGTTCTTGAAGGAGAAAAAAAGAGCGATGGAGGTGGTCGGGAAGGGGAAAAAGGGAGGATGGTGATCATCGCATTTCATTCTCTAGAAGATAGAATTGTCAAGGAATTTATCCGGCGTGAGGCCAAAGATTGCCTCTGCCCACCTCGCCTTCCTGTATGTGTTTGTGGTCATAAAGCACGTTTACGTAACTTGACAAACAAGCCTGTCACACCAGGTGAACAGGAGATCGCCAACAACCCTCGTGCTCGTAGCGCCAAATTGCGAGCCGCTGAAATAGCGAATAATTAATTCGTAGTGTGTTTGCTATGAATGCATTTGCTGATAATGGTTCAATATCTCGAGGGAATGTAATGTATGTATGGCTTGAAGAAGCTCAATAACTCGGCAGCGCCCAGACCGGTGTTTACCGCCCGCAGACGGCGTCCATTGCGCCCCTTTTTCTTTCATATGGGGCCGGTGGCTTTATCGATCACCAGTGTGTTGCTGATCGCCCTGATGGCTGTGCTCTATCTGGCTCAGGTAGGACAGGCTGCCGTTGCCAATCAACAATTGCAGCAGGCACGTAGCAAGCAAGTAAGCTTGCAGCGCGAAAACCAGGACCTGGCCCAGACCATCGCCATTGAGCGTTCACCGGCCTATATTAGTGAGCAAGCGAAAAAAGCTGGCCTGGTTCCTGTTAATCCAGCCCAGGTCAATGTAATCAAAATTCCTAATTTACAGCCTATCCACGATCCAGGACCCGATAACTAGTGTGCCATTCGATCGACTGTTTTGAACAGCAAGTTATGAATAAAATGCCATATGAAGTGACAGGTTAAACATTGTCTGAATGAGGAGACTGTGTAGATGAGTACAGAATTACGCCGTGCACGTAACCGCCAGATGGTCATCTTTCTGCTGGTTTGTGTGGGCATGGTGATTCTTTCTGGACGACTCTACGACTGGCAAGTTATCCATGGTCCACAGCTGGCTCGGGCAGCCGATGCCGAGCATATTCAGAATCAAACGTTGAACGCGCCACGCGGCCGTATCTATGATGCGACGGGCCAGCTGCTGGCCACCAATGTGGTGCGCGACGACGTCTATATCGAGCCATCGCAACTGGTCACTGATTATCCCGATACCTATCAGGCTGAACGGGATGCCGTGATTCAGAAGCTCAGCGGTGTACTGACCAATATACCGTTAGAGAAACTGAAAAGCGCCTTTGATTCTTCTGTTCCAACGGTACGGGTGGCCATCTCAATCACACCTGATCAGAGTCAGAAATTGAAAGATCTGCATCTGCCCTATACCTTTCTAGAGCCTCGTACCTGGCGCACTTATCCTGGTGGCGACCTGGCGGCTCAGGTGCTGGGTTATGTGCAGGAAGATGCCAGTGGTGGTTCTCCGCAGGGTATTTATGGCGTTGAGAAAAAATATAATACACAACTTTCTGGCAAGGCCGGCAGTTTTACGGCCGAAACCGATCTCAATGGCAATCCATTAACCGTTGGCCCCAGTGCTGAGCAGGACGCAGTTAATGGGGATGATATTACCCTGACCATTGATAGCACCATCCAATATCAGTTGCAGAACGAGCTAGAGGCTCGCGTCAAACAGATGGGAGCGGAGAGTGGGACCGCCGTCGTGCTGAATGCCCGTACCGGCGCGATCGTCGCTATGACTGGAGCCCCCACCTTTGATCCTAATAATTATAGTAAATATGCCTCAGATACGGGCTGTCGTGGTCAGCTAGAGGTCTATAGCAATCCCGCGCTCTATTGCGCCTATGAGCCTGGTTCAACCATGAAGGCGATCACTATGGCCGCCGCCCTGGACCAGCACCTGATCAAACCGACCGATACCATCCAGGACACCGGGACGCTGACCTTTAATGATGGAACCCCTCCGGTTGAGAACTGGCATAACCTTGGGTACGGTACCGAGTCCATGACACAAGTTTTGGAACATTCAGCCAATGTAGGCGCAGCCTGGGTGGTAACCCAAAAGCTGGGTAGCAAAGGCTTTTATCCTTACCTGCAGCGCTTTGGTTTCGGTCAGCGCACCGATGTTTTAGATCCAGAGTCAGCTGGCACCTATCGTACACCGGACTCAAAGGATTGGTCGCCCAGCGACCTGGCACGCCAATCCTTTGGCCAAAGTATTCAGGTGACGCCCTTACAAATGGCGTCGGCCTATCAAGCCATTGCCAACGGCGGCACGTTGATGCAGCCCTATCTCGTCTCGTCGCTGCGAGATAAAGACCATACAACTACCATCCAGCCGCACGAAGAGCGACAGGTTATCAGTGCGGAGGCGGCAAAGACGCTGGGTTTAATGTTAGAGAGTGCGGCTAATTACAATAAAGAGGGTGTTCCAGGCTATCGCGCCGCCATAAAGACTGGAACGGCAACTATACAGGGTTTAGTAGACACGAATACCGATGCCTCAATGGCAGGTTTTCTACCGGTCTCGAACCCCCAATTTGTGATCCTGGTGAAGATCGATCACCCAACAGCGACTATCTATGGAGGAGGCGCGGCTGGCCCTGTATGGAGAGAGATCGCGCAACAACTGATGTGGCACTATGGTATTCCTCCTGATGCGGCTGGCTAAAAAGCGTCGCAAGCATCGGCGGGGAAACGCGGCTGATCGGATAGCGCAAAACTTTGTAGTGCACGAGGAGTGGAAGTGGCTGTGAACAGGGGATGTAGTGTGTTGACAAGGTGTGAGTGAGATGAAAGAAAAAAAGAAACGTCCACAGCAGAGCTCGAATGTCCCGCAGGGACAGCAAACCGAACTGAGCGCTACCTGGCAAGAACTGCTAGGACGGCGAGCGCCCAGCGTGCCAGGACAAGGTCCAGGTGATAGAGAGCAACCGGGTAAGGACCCAGAGGTCATCCCCACGCTCGAAAGTGATCCCTGGAGTACGTTAATACAAGCTAAGGGTGTTGAAGTCGTTGATCTGCATAAAACGCGCTTACAGATCAGCGATCAAGAAGTCGAGCAGATGCTCGAGGTTATGCAAGAGCAATCCGCTCAGCAAGATGACGAGGGTTCATCGTCTAAGCAGCACTAACTTATGAACCTTGCTAGACATAATTGTATTAGAAAAGATGTTCTATGTCAAGGCCATGACGTGTCAGCTTTTAGCTTTAAGCGCGAATTCAGTGAAAGAAGCTTCATGCCACAAGATAAACTCAATCGAGGAAAGAATGCCGGTGAGAATCCAATCAGGGGTATGCGGCGCAAAGAGCTTGCTCCGCCTACCTTCCGCTCTCCCGCTCTTGAATCGATAGAACAAAAGAGCCAGCGACCCTCTGCGGCCAGAGGAACCAGGCGTGCACCATTGCCACCTCCAACCCATGGAGCCAAGCAGGTGAAGCGCAAGGCGACCCAGGCCGTGGTAGGTCGGCGCGTCAAAATGAGTTATGCGGCAGAAGATACGCTGGCGGATAGCAGGGCAATACCGAAAAGTCTGCCGCGCATGAGGAACAGGCCATTAAATATCGTGGAAGCCCAGACGCCAACCGCGCCCGATACTCCTGAGGTGTCTCCACAGGGGCCGGTAGAGTTGTCGCCAGGTGGACGAGGACCTTCGGGACGTACGGTGTTGCCGCGTCATACAGCTGACCTTCTGCGCAAACCACCTGTGCGACCGAGTAAGCCCCTGCAGGTCATCAGTGAAGAGGAACAGGAGAAACTGGCGGCGCTAGAGATGTTCTTGCCGCGTGTGCCGGGCAAGCCTGATCCGATCTTGCTGGTGGCGGTGCTGGCCCTGTTATGTATCGGCCTGATAATGGTCTATAGCGCCAGTTCATTTGCGGCGGCGCGTTACTTTGGAGATGCATCGTACTATTTTCAAAAACAATTGTTAGGCGCGGTGTTAGGAGTTGTGGCTATGCTGGTAACGATGAGAATCGATTATCGCATCTGGCGACGCTTCTCCTTGTTAGGACTGGCTATCGGGCTCCCATTGTTGGCGGCGGTACTATTTGTTGGTTCCAGTGCCTATGGGGCCTCGCGCTGGTTGGTCTTTGGGTCATTTTTCTCATTCCAGCCCAGCGAGTTGATTAAACTGGTGTTGGCTCTGTATATTGCTGACTGGTTAGCCCGCAAAGGAAAACAGGTAGGTACCTTTCTCTATGGTTTAACGCCCTTTGTTTTGTTAGTGGGCCTGGTGCTGGGACTGGTACTATTGCAAAAAGATATGGGCACGGCCTGCGTTATCGCGGCCCTGACCACAGTAATGTTTTTTACGGCAGGAGCGAACATTTTACAATTTTTGCTGGCCATGGGATGTGGATTCTTAATCTTTTTGTCCCAGGCTTTTAGCGGATATCGCTATTACCGTTTGATTGGTTTCCTTAATCCGTTTAAATATACGACTGACATTAATTTGCAACTCTATCAATCGCTATTAGCCCTGGGCTCGGGCGGCTGGTTGGGGGTTGGTCTGGGGGCAAGTCGTCAGAAGACTGGCTATTTGCCATTGCCCTATATTGACTCTATTTTTGCTATTGTAGGTGAGGAGATGGGATATATTGGCTGTATGGTTGTGATTGCCTTGTTTATGGTGCTGGCATTCCGTGGTTTTCGCCTGGCGCGTCGGACCCAGGATGTCTATGGAGCTTTGCTGGCAACAGGCATTACCACCTGGATCGTGGTGCAGGCCATGATCAATATAGGTGCGACAACTGGAACCATACCTTATACGGGTGTCCCATTGCCATTTATTAGCTTTGGAGGCACCTCGCTCGTCATCTCATTAGCAGGAATCGGGGTTCTGTTGAATATTTCTCGCTATATTCAAGCTCCGGAAGATCCTGCACTCTCCCGGCAGACCATTACAAAAAGGCTAAAAAGGAAAGTAGCGAAGTAGAGGCTGCGAGGCCTGTACTTCATATGGAACGTAGTTATGCGAATTTTAATCTCGGGTGGCGGAACTGGGGGCATATCTATCCGGCCCTGGCTGTTGCGACCCACCTGCGCAATACATATAACGCGGACATTCTTTATCTAGGCAGTGATGATGGCCTGGAGACGCAGCTTGTGCCGGCCGCCGGTTTTCGGATGGCCACGATCAAAGCGGGCAAGCTCCAGCGCTATGTCTCTGTCAAAACTATCAAGGGCATTGCACGGGTACCGGTGGGTATGGTGCAGGCGTTAGGTATCGTACGTAACTTTCACCCGGACGCCACCTTTACCAGTGGCGGCTATGTAGCTGTCCCGGCTGGATTGGCTTCGCGGGTTAACGGGGTACCGCTCTTGTTGCATCAGCAGGATGTGCCGCCCAACCTATCGAATAAGCTGATTGGGCCACTGGCCAATCGGATTTCGATCGCCTTTGCCGACTCGCAAAAGTATTTTCCGGCTGACAAAACCCTGTTGCTGGGAAATCCGATCCGGCAAGAGATACTGGATATACGTCAGGTCAGTCCGCAACAGGCTCGTAGCCAGTTAGGATTGGCTCCTGAACTGCCATTGATTCTAGTCACCGGTGGTAGTCAGGGGGCACGTCACCTCAACCAGGTGGTGGCGCGAGCCTTGCCAGAGCTCTTAAAGACGCACCAGGTATTACAGATCAGCGGTCAGAAGCTATTTGCTGAGACGCAGAGCCTGGCTGAGAGCACGATAGATGGGTTGGATAGTGAATTACGGCAGCGCTATCGCCTGGTGCCTTATCTATCAGATGAGATGCCGCTGGCATTGCAGGCGGCCGAACTGGTCATCTGCCGCGCCGGAGCGGCCACATTGAGCGAGCTGGCCGTGTTGGAGAAGCCGAGCATCCTGGTGCCATTGCCACCAGCCATCGGTAGCTCTCCACAGGAAGTGAACGCTGAAACCTTCAGCCAGGCTCAGGCTGCTGAGGTTATCCGCAATGATGCATTGAAACCTGAACTATTGATAAGTCGTGTACAACATATTACAAACTCTGCTAGCTTGCTGGATATGGCCCAGGCCCTCAAGGGCTTTGCCAGGCCGAGCGCTACCAGTGATATCGCTGAGGCTGTTGTACAGATGGCACAAGGTACTACTACTGGTGCGAAGGCGCCAGAACACAAGGGGATAAACGCCTGATGAAGTCACGCTTGCATTTTATGGGTATTGGAGGCCAGGGTATCTCCGCGGTTGCGCAGATGGCGCAGGCAGCGGGAGATAGCGTTACCGGTTGCGATCAACGTGAGTCCGCCACCGTGCACGCTTTACGTAAGGCAGGGATTGCCATCCAGATTGGACATAGTGCCGAGCATCTCAACGATGTCGACACCCTTGTCATCAGTCCGGCTGTCCCTGCGCTGGACCCTCAGAATCCCGAATTGCTGGCAGCCCGTGAGCGTGGCTTGCCCATCGTCACCTGGCAGGAAATTCTGGGAGATCTAATGCTCGACAAATGCGTCCTTTCCATCAGTGGTGTCCATGGCAAGGGCACAACCACCGCGATGCTCTCGCTGATGCTGGTTGATGCTGGCCTGGACCCAACCTGTGAGATTGGCGCAGTGGTGCCACGCTTTGGTGCCAATTATCGGCTGGGGAAGAGCTCGTACTTTGTCAACGAGGCCGACGAGTTCAACCATAACTTCTGGCACTATCATCCTCGGCTGGTCATTGTGACATCCATTGAGTTTGAGCATCCAGAGTTCTTTGCCGACTATGAGGCCTTCCTGGCAGCCTTTGAGCACTTTATCAGAGGTATGGATATGCAGGGGATTGGCCGGTACCCCCGACAGTCATTATGAACGCGGATAGTCCAGGCTGCTGGGATCTGCGGGCGCGCCTGCAGGATTGGCCGGGCCAGATTATAACCTACTCGGTTGGGCAGCATGCCGCGCCAGAGCAAGGTCCCGCTACCTTTGAAGCCTATGATATCAAGTTAGATGGTGAGACCAGTTTCCGCGTACGCTCTCGTAAGGATGCGCTGATCAATGAGGAGCAGGTGCTGCGGCTGCAGTTGCCAGGAGCCTATAACATTGAGAAC
The DNA here is from genome assembly GCF_003967555.1 of Dictyobacter kobayashii. Classification (GTDB taxonomy): domain Bacteria; phylum Chloroflexota; class Ktedonobacteria; order Ktedonobacterales; family Ktedonobacteraceae; genus Dictyobacter; species Dictyobacter kobayashii. The sequence goes on along the minus strand of NZ_BIFS01000001.1, from coordinate 2,027,821 downwards.
GCCCTGGCGGCCCTGACAGCGGCGCACCTGTTAGGTGTGAGCATCGAGAGCATTGCCAGCACCCTGGCGGGCTTCACTGGCACCAGGCGGCGCTTTGACATTCGCCTGCAGGGACCGCTGAAGATCGCGGATCGCGTACTGGATGTCACGTTGGTAGATGACTATGCTCATCATCCGACCGCTATCGCCGCTACGTTGGAGGCCACACGCCGCCGCTATCCGGGTCAGCGCATCGTTGCGGTCTATCAGCCACACATGTACAGCCGGACCAAAACCTTTTTTGACCAGTTCTTGCACGCGTTTGATGCCGCCGATGTGGTGATTATCGCTGACATCTTCCCGGCTCGCGAACGTGACACTGGCTTAATCCATGCACGTGAGCTTGTGGATGGAATCGCCCAGCAGCCGGTTTTCGCCCAGGGCCGAGCCCATGTTCTACATGGTGGAAGCGTGGCTGATACCACAGAACTGCTCAATCATACCCTGCGTTCCGGCGATATGGTAGTGATTATGGGCGCGGGCGATATATACGTCGTTACAGAAACCTTGTTAAAGAACAATGCATAGCAACAGGCCTAGAGGAAACAACATGATATTTGATGCTGAGATTGCTTATAACGAACTCTATGCTCACTTCGGTAACCTGGTACGCCGCAATGAGCCATTAGCGCGCCACTGCACCTTTGGCGTTGGTGGGCCCGCTGATGTATGGGTCTCAGTGGATAAACCTGAAGATCTTGTGGGCCTGGTCACATTATGTGCGGAGCGACGCTGGCCATTGCTTATCACTGGCAATGGTACCAATGTCTTATATGCTGATGCCGGGGTACGCGGTGTGGTAGCGCGGGTCGCCATCAACGCCTATACCCTGGAAGAGCGCGATGCAGAAACTGCCTTCTTAACCGTCGGAGCTGGTATCAGCTGGCCGCGTATCATCAATGAGCTCGCTCCCAAGGGATGGGGTGGTTTAGAGTTTGGTCCTGGCATACCAGGCACTTTAGGTGGCGGCGTCGTTAGCAATGCTGGTGTGCATGGTCACGACCTTGGACATGTGCTGGAGTGGGTCGACATTGTCGATGCACGCCAGTGCGAAGAGCGTGCGGTGGCTCCCACGGTTGTACGTTACTCACACGACGAATTAGAGCTCAGTTATCGGCACAGCCGCTTTCGCGCTCAAAGGCGCGTTCAATTTGATGGTGAAGGAAATCCAATTGCCGCCCCCACAAATTGATCGAACCGGGGGAGATAGTCATGCAGCTGGGTATCCGCCTGCATCGAGAAGATCCCCAGAAGTTGCGCGAAGCCATTGATGAGCATAAACAGTATCGCAAGCGCACCCAACCACCGCAACAGAGTGCGGGCTCTGTCTTCAAAAATCCGCAAGGTGATTTTTCGGGACGGCTGATTGAAGCCGTAGGATTGAAGGGAACGGTTCATGGGGGAGCACAAATTTCGGAGCGTCATGCCAATTTTATTGTCAATGTAGGTGGAGCACGTGCAGCAGACGTTGCCGCCTTGATCAAAGAGGCCCATCAGCGTGTTTATGACCGCTTTGGGATAGATTTAGAGCTGGAAGTCGAACTGCGCGGGAGTGGAAGGTACTATGACATGACAGAAAGGAAAAAGCTACCGCAACAACGGGCAACTTCAAGCTATAACAAGCTTGAGAAGGTCTATACACCCAGAGATGCCTTAAAGAGAGAGCCCGATTCAGGTATGCTGGTCTCTTCTCGCTCGTTGAAAAGGGTAGTTACAGTTCCAGATGCAGATCCTTCAGTGGCATGGCATACCTTTGACCAGCGTCAAACACAGCGGCGGCGTGTACGCTCACGAGTACAGAAGCCGGTCAAACTGGTGCCACGCACCCTGGTTCAGACGGGAGTAAGGGCAACTAGCGGACGCATTCATGCAGTGCGGCGTCCTCTGCCCTATAAGTCGTCAATTCCCAGGCGTAGCGGTCGTCGGCATGGTCGACGCAGCATGGTCTGGAAAATCGCCGCTGTATTTGTAATCATTGCCTGTATTATTGCCTTGATTAACTTTATTCTGACTAGCGATACCTTCCGGTTGCATCGCGTCAATATTGTCGGTACGCGCAACGCGAAGTTAATCCAGAGCATTCAGCATATGGATATTCAGGGGCAAAACATCTTTTTAATCGATACTGGAAATATTCAAGCTCGCATCCAGGCTTCACCACTGGTGGCCTCAGTTGAGATGAGTAAGCAATTCCCAGATCAACTGACCGTTACCATAGTGGAGCGTAAGGCGGCTGTCTTATGGCAAAGTCCGCAAGGCACCTTTAGTGTAGACAAGCAGGGCATGGTCATTGCCCCTGCCAGTCAGACACCTGACTCGGAGCAGTTGGGAACTGTTGTTGATACAACCAGGCGGAGTGCAAAGACAGAGCCGTCATTGCGTCCTGGAACGTATTTAAAGAACATAGATATTGAATTTGCAAGTAATGTTTGGCAGCAAGTTCCTAAGGTGGCGGGTATAGATACTTTCAAACTGTATTACGATGGTACAATGTATGCTAGTACCACCAGTCAATCTGGTGGAATGGTGGATAGTAGGGGATCATATATTATAGAAAGTCCGGATGGGTGGAAAGCATATCTGGGAAGTTCTCAAGATGCCAACTCGCTGGAAAATCGGCTTAAAGAACTAAGTGAGATTGTAAAACTCGCACGCCAACAGCAAATGAATATCGCCACCATAGATTTACGTTATGGCCTGCGACCAGTGTTTACTTTACAACAGTAAGAATGTGAATAATCACATGACAGGTCTCAATTACTGTATTCGTAGTGCGTCTCAAAAGTGTACCGCCCAATAGGAGCGTAGATCGTGCAAGAGCGGGTGATTGTCGGTATCGACGTCGGAACAACAAAAATCTGTGTCCTGGTCGGCGAACTAGATCGTGACGGGAAGCTGAATATTGTTGGCGTTGGCACCTGCCCTTCACAGGGGTTGCGCCGTGGGGTGGTGGTGAACATTGAAGAGACCGTCACTTCAATTGCAGCGGCGCTTGATCGTGCTGAACGCTTGTCAGGTAAAAAAATTACCTCTGCGTATGTTGGTATTGCCGGTAGCCATATTTCATCGGAGAACAGTAAGGGTTTTGTCGCTATTTCACCCAAGAATCGGGATATTGAACAAAACGACATTAGCCGTGCTTTCGAAGTGGCTCGGGCAATCGCCATTCCCGCGAATCGTGAATTGATTCATGTTATTCCGCGGGGCTATGTCGTCGATGGACAAGAGGGTATCAAAAATCCGATTGGTATGTCTGGTTTTCGCCTTGAAGTGGAGGCCCATATCATCACGGGTTCTGTATCCTCTATGCATAACTTGATTAAATGCGTGCATAAAGCGCACGTCGAGATTGAGGACCTCGTTCTGGAGCCCCTGGCTTCAGGAGACGCCGTCCTGGAAGAAGGAGAGACCGACCTGGGGGTAGTCCTGGTAGACATTGGTGGTGGTACCACGGATGTCGCGGTCTATACTGATGGAGCTATCTGGCACACGATTGTATTGCCAGTTGGTGGCAATCTGATTACCAGCGATATTGCCATCGGATTGCGTCTGCCAGTCGGAGTTGCTGAGGAACTCAAAATTACTTATGGGCATTGTGATCCGTCAACTATAGATGAAGACGATATGATCGATCTGTCACAATTTATGCCTGATTGTGATGATCTTGTGCCAAGGAAACTACTGGCCGAAATCATCCAGGCTCGTGTGGATGAAATATTCTGCATGGTGCATGAAGAGATCAAAAAGTCTGGTTACGATGGATTATTGCCTGGGGGTATTGTGATTACTGGAGGAACCGCCGAACTACCAGGTATTTTAGAGCTGGCTGGCCAGATCCTTGATCTTCCGGCTCGCATCGGCTCACCTCTAGGCCTGCATGGTCTGGCGGACTCTATCAACAGGCCCGCCTATTCAACGGCCGTTGGTTTGCTTCTGTGGGGCTTGAGTAATACCTCACTCCTCATGGAAGAAGAAGAACCAATTGATGTAGACGATGAAAGTAATCTTGTGTCTCGGTTTGGGCGCTGGTTGCGTGCATTTATTCCTTAAGCGAAGTGCTCATTTATAGGCGAATAATCAGATGAATGGAGGCGAGCAACTGCAACAAACTATGTGTCGTTCGTTGTACACATCAGAGGTATTCACTATAAATGAGAAACTCGAAAGGGGGCCACGAAGAAAATGTTACCAATGGGAAATCATCAACTTGAAGGCTTCGCCCAAATCCGTGTGATCGGTGTTGGGGGAGGTGGCAGTAATGCGGTGAACCGCATGATTCAGGCCAATATGACGGGTATCGAATTTATTGCCATTAATACTGATGCCCAGGCCTTACTGCTGACAGAGGCACCGCACCGCATCCGTATCGGTGATAAGCTAACCCGTGGCCTTGGAGCAGGAGGCAACCCTAGCGTCGGCATGAAGGCTGCTGAAGAGAATGCCGAGGACATCTATGAGGCCCTGAAGGGGTCTGATATGGTCTTTATTACGGCCGGTATGGGTGGTGGTACTGGAACGGGAGCCAGCCCGGTGGTGGCGCAGATCGCGCGTGAGGTGGGTGCGCTCACCGTTGGCGTTGTTACACGCCCTTTCACTTTTGAGGGTAAGAAGCGTTTACTCTCGGCCGAGGAAGGTATTAATAATTTAAAGCAGCATGTGGATACGCTGATTACAGTACCTAATGATCGCCTATTGCAGGTTGCGGATAAGCGTACCCCGCTCGCTGAAGCCTTTCGCCTGGCGGACGACGTCCTGCGCCAGGGTATTCAAGGTATCAGTGATCTGATTACCGTGCCTGGTTTGATCAATCTAGACTTTGCTGACGTCAAGACGATTATGTCGGCGGCCGGTTCAGCCTTGATGGCGATTGGTGAAGCCAATGGTGAGAGTCGCGCGGTCGACGCCGCCCAGATAGCGATCTCCAGTCCTTTGCTGGATATTGATATCAGCGGTGCGCGTGGCGTGCTCTTTAACATCACTGGCGGCCTGGACATGACCCTGTTTGAGGTTAATGAGGCCGCTGATATTATCAGCCAGGCGGCCCATCCTGAAGCCAATATCATCTTTGGCGCAGTGCAGGATCCCAACTATGATGGTAAGGTGAAGATTACCGTCATCGCCACTGGATTTGATCAGTTGCCAGCGGCACGTTCAGCGACTAATGTGCACTCATATACCGCGCCACGGCCGGAATATGACCGTAGCCGGCTGTATACGGTCTCTAATCCATCTCAATCGGGTGGGAATAACAGTGGACCGACACCGGCCCGCTCCGGGTCATCTCAGGGCTATACACCGCCGGTTACACCATCGCTGCAACAACAAGTGGCTAATCATCCAACTGGACCAATTCCATCGGTACAGAGAAACCAGCCGCCGAAGTCCGCTTCGTCGTCGAATCCTTCACTGCCACCTTATGGAGCTGCTGACCCTGGACGATCGCGTATGCCTGGTAGTGGCTACACACCGCCGCCACCATCGATCCCCCTTGTCGACGGTACCAATCTGGATGATGACGAAGATGAGATGATGCTGCCGACACCAGACATGGGTAACCTGCCAACTCCTGAATTGGAGGATCAGGCCTTACGCCCACGTCCTGATGGACAGCAGAGACGGCATGTAAGGCGCCTGGATCGCGGTGCGGCCTCAGAACTCTCACGCGGCAACCGTAACACGCCCTCCGGCGACGTCATCGATATCCCCGCCTTCCTAAGAAAGCGTTAATGCTTCATAAGCACAAAAAATTAGCGGCTCGCCTGGCGAGCCGCTAATTTTTTGTGCTTATGAAGGAAATGCTGATTAAGCGTTTCTAGTCTTACCCAGGTTGCCAGGAATATCCTTATTCAAACCTATATGGTTGACCACCACACGGACGCCGGGGATACCGACGACTTCACGCTCTAAGGCATACTTCATGCTTGTCTTTGGTACATCTCCATAGAGGTGTAAAATATAGTTTTCCACCAGAACAGAAATGTTGGTCGCGCCATCCAGCTTGCCCTGTGACCGCAAGTTCTCGATACGTGAATAGGCCTGATTGAGGATGGTATCTTCAGCCACAATGAAGTTGCGTACGCCTGCTACACCCGGGACGCGGCTAACCTCATCCTCCAGGCGCTCGCGCTGAACTTCCAGCTCGATCTTACCATAGAGTGCGAGCACCACACCTTCAGGTGTCTCATTCTCGATCTCAACTTTAATTGGGTGAATGCTGAAGGCCGTACTGCCCAATGTCACAACCCGCTCTGCGGCTGCGCGGGCCTGATCCAGTACTTCATGCGCTGGCAATGAGATAATTTCTCTGGGTTCAGCACCCTCTTCATAAGGTGCAGCCATGGGATCTTCTAGAACCCAGCCCATTATGCCCCAGATAATAAATGGGACCGCAGCGATTGTCAGCCAGGGGGCATCAGGGATAAACAAAATACCGGCCACGGCAACCAGAATGGCGACGCTTAGCAACACGGGCCATAGACTGGGACCTGGCATATGGATATGGTGTTCGGCCTCTTCTACTTCCTGATATGACTCAAGGGACGATTCTCGATCGTCCACTGCGAGATTTGAACTTTGAAGAGATGATTCCATACGCTCTCGCTCTCCTCCGCGAATGGTTTACAATTAGCGAGGACTCTTTATTTTTTTATAATAGTGGTCCTTTATATTTAAGCATACCAAATATATGAGGTTCGTGCAACCTGAAATTTGTGATATGAGAAGCGGGCGCCCGCTTCTCATATCACAAATTTCAGGTTGCTGAGCTGCGCAGCAATTCTTCTTCTAATTCTTGCCAGGAAAGGGTTTCTGCCTGGGTGTGGGAGAGGTACTGCATGTTTTGATTGGCTTTGATGAGGTGATTGGTGACGCGTTGCTTAAAGCTGGCAATGGCGAGATTTTGTTGCTGCCGGGGGCATTATGCCCAGTTCAAGTGTGCTAAGTGCATAGAAACCCTCGGCTTCAAAAGCCAGTACCAATAGATCTACATAGCATTGAATGAGATCCAGATGGGGCTGGGTAAAATAATGGCATTGCGTACTTGCGATATAGAGCGTGCCAGCTGTGTAGTCGGATAATAAAATTGGATAGGCGACCGAGCTTTCTTCTTGAGCGCAGGAATGGAGGGGGAAAAGTCGCTCTTTCTCTTGTTTACTTTGAATAACTACAGGATGACCAGTGATGGCCGCATACCCGGTTTGCGATTCAGCCCCAAAGAACTGGGTCATATATTCCAACTGGTTGCCCTGCGGGGTAGTGCCTCGACCATTGACCTGGCGTAGACTACGTACGGGTTGGCCGGTCCTCGGAGGTACACAGCGTGCCAGTAGGATGATCATCCCGGCCTGGTGTGGATCTAGCTGAATGAGTAATTGCTGCAGGATCATGTTGCAGACAGTGATTTCACGTTGCTGGGGTGTGCTGGAAGTATATGTATTTAAAATTTGTGTATAAAAGGAAGATGATATTTCGAGCGCCTGCTCCCCATCCTGCACCCGGCTCTGGAAGGCAGACGGATATTCTTTCGTAATGAGTGCAGTCAGTTGTTGGCGATAGTGAGGAAGGGCAGCAAGCAAGGGCAGCAAATTATCCAGGCGTGGATGCGATTTGCCGGTTGTCCAGCGTGTCAATGTAATTGGATTTACGTTAATGCTATCAGCGATGCGCTGGCGTTCATGTGGATCGGCAATAACCTTCCCCAAAAATGTACGCCATGTCTGATCTTCTTCCATCTTACTTATTCACCATTAGAGAGCCGTATAACGCTCAATAGGGTTAAACAAATCACACCAATGATTGTATATGCATCTCATGCGGCAAATAAGCCCCGCATTTCCTATAGAATACTCGATATGTTTGTCTCAGTCAATCTTATAGAGTTTACTTGCTAAAGTATTTTATGGGAATTTAATGCCTGTTCCATGGCACAAAAAAGGATGAAGCCTGAAATGGTGGCTTCATCCTTCCTGTCAAACTGAAAACGTTTCGTTAGTTCTCTTTTAGCAGTAGTTTTAAATTTGCTGCCATCTGGGCAGGCTGGAAACTATCGTCCATATAGACGCGCTCATTGCCTTTTTTATCGATGAGGTAGAGGGCTGTACTATGGTTGACTTGTTGCTGCTGCTGCTGTGCATATATGCTATAGATTGACCAGACTGGAGAAAGTTGTTTCTGAGTACCAGTCAGGAAGTGCCAGTAATTTTGCATATTATGTTCGGTAGAGAATTGCATTGCCGCTGCGGTATCATCGCGCCTGGGATCGGTGCTCACTGCCAGAATGGCGACATTTTTGGCATCGCTACCAAGTTGTTGTAAGGTTGTGTGCAGGTGTTCAGCTGTCAGTGGGCACACATCGGGACAATGGGTGTATAAAAAGGTCACTATGACCGGTTTACCACGAAACTGCGCGAGCGAGATGGTCTTGCCATACTGGTCCGTGAGCTGAAAATTAGGAGCGGGCGTACCATTCAGGTCCGTTCCTTGAAGTCCCGAAGCAGTATTAGCGGGACTGCCGCTGCTGCTGGATTGGGACCGCGTAGTTTGGTTATGTTGAAGGACAGTAATTAGAATGACGACTACAATCGCCAGCGTTACGACGGATAATCGTGAAGCAAGCCGCCAACTCATACGCATACTCATAATATTTTGACCCTAGATAACTAGAAAAGGATTCGATCTACTACCATTAGCGCGAAGATCGCGGCCAGATAACAGTTAGAGTACCAGAAAATAGTGCGTGCCCAGTTTTTGTTCTGGTCGGTGAGCAGGCGAATCGACATATAGATGAGAATTCCACCCAGGATGACCGCGCCGATCAGATAGAGATAGCTCATGGTGTGCATCAAGAAGAGCATCATGGTTACGGCAAACAAGAGCAGCGAATAAAAGAATATCTGGCGTCGTGTCTCTGCATCACCCAGCACAACTGGCATCATTGGCACGTTGGCTTTCTCATAATCCTTTTTAATCAGGAGTGAGAGGGCCCAGAAGTGTGGTGGTGTCCAGTAAAAGATGATGGCGAAGAGCCAGATGGCGGGCAGTGAGATGTTATTAGTCACTGCAGCCCAACCAACCAGGACCGGTACGGAACCAGCGGCACCACCGATGACGATGTTCTGCGCGCTATTGCGTTTGAGTCCCATGGTGTAGACAAATACGTAGAACAGAATGGCACCCATGGCCAGGGCCGCGCTAAGTAGATTAACAAACACACTTAACACGATAAACGATGCTACGCCCAGGCCAACACCAAATATCAGGGCAGGCACTGGTTGGACACGGCCAGATGGCAATGAGCGGCGCTGTGTACGACCCATAATCTGGTCGATATCACGATCGATATAACAGTTGATCGCGTTAGCACTGCCAGCGGCCATTGCGCCGCCCAGCAATGTTGCCAGCACCAATCCTAGATTGGGCAGACCACGACCAGCAATCGCCATGGCCGCTACTGTGGTACCCAGTAGCAAGACCGTCACGTGCGGTTTCATCAGATTAATGTAAGCTGAAAGAGTCTGACGAAAAGGATGGACCTGCTTTGGCTCTTCAAGCTCACTATGGCTTAATACCTTCATACAAAGGCTCCCTTAGTCTATAAAGTTTGACGGTTCCTATTGTCGGTGCCACTCCTGATACTACCCTTGCAGTCAGTTTCTCTTACCTTACAATTGCCTGAACGTTTAGCGTCAGGCCAAAAAAAGAGAATTTCATTGTGAGTAAAAATTTACTTGTCGCCTTTTCGTTGTCCTGCTATAGTATGTAGGAGGATTTTCTGGAAAGGTCATCAAATATGCGAGCGGATATAGGATTAAACTTCTGGCTGACCCAATGGAATTGGCAACCGTCAATTATTCTGGGGACGGCCATTATCCTTGGCCTCTATATCTATCTGGTGGGCCCACTACGCGAGAAATACCAATCAGGCGAACCTGTGAAGACCAGGCAGGCAGTGCTTTTCTTCGTGGGTGTCTATTGTATTTTTTTCGCCCTGGTGTCGCCCTTAGATGAGCTAGGGGATGCCTATCTTTTCAGCGCGCACATGGTACAACATCTGTTACTGACGATAGTTGCTCCTCCGTTGATGATCGTGGGTATGCCTGCCTGGTTACTCCAGCCGCTACTCAAAAGACGTGTAATCTACAAGGTAGGAAGGTTTCTAACCTATCCAGCAGTAGCATTTGTCATATTCAATGCCAACTTCTGGCTCTGGCACGCACCGGCCCTCTATGACGCAACGCTTTATGATCCTAGTCTACATATTCTGGAACATATGACGTATATCATCACGGGTATCATCTACTGGTGGCCGGTCTTTAGCCCGCTTTCTGAAGGATGGCCTCGCCTCTCGATGGGTGGTCAGTTACTCTATATCTTTCTAGGCGGCATGCCAACAGTCTTACTGGGAGCTGGTCTGACCTTTACAGATCCTCTTTATGAACCTTATATTCATGCGCCGCGCGCATGGGGCCTTTCGCCTGCAACAGATCAGCAGTTGGGCGGCCTGATCATGTGGATCCCTGCCAACATCGCCTACATTATTGTGGCGAGCGTGTTCTTTATTCGTTGGATGCAAGCTCAGGACGAGAAACAGCGAGTGGAGGAGGCGCGCCTTTATAGTGCGGAAGCTGAGGATGAAAGTGAGTTCGAAGAAGAGCAAGGCACTGCTGAGCGTATATCTGCTAGCGATGTGTCATTATAAAGGATTGTGGATCTGCTCTTTTTCGAGAAGAATGGCAGGGATGCTTTTGGGTAGCTCAATGAATTGATCAGCGTGCTTTCTCTCAAATAGTGGGGAGAAAGCGCTTCTCCGTTCAGGTTCTTGTAAGGTTCGATTTTGAAATTGCAAGTTTTGTGTTAGGCTCCATCGCTACACTACACCAGTACAGTGGAAAAATGTCGCCAAAACAAGACATCATCGTCCATCGTCAATCAATTGTTTAGGAGAGATTTAGACGTGAGGATGCCGGTATTTCATAGGACAAAGCGCTGGCTAGCATTGCTCGCCTTGCTGTCATTGTCCTCAATTCTATTCGCCGCCTGCGGCGAAAACTCACCCTCTATCTTGAATACCGCAGGGCCAGTGGCTGCCAGTGAGAGCGGCCTGTTCTGGTTGATCCTGGGTATTTCCATAGTGATCTTTGTCCTGGTCGAGGGCATATTGATCTTCTCCATTCTCCGCTATCGTGAGCGCCCTGGAACGCCAAACCCGTTCCAAAATCACGGTAACTTGAAGCTGGAGCTCGTTTGGACTGTTATTCCGACGCTTGTACTTTTTGTAATTCTTTTCTTTACCATCCGTGGTCTGCTTTATGTAGCTCCTGAAAATGAGCCTGCTGCGACGGCGGCCCAGCCAAGGATCGAGGTTACCGCCATCGGTCACCAGTGGTGGTGGGAATTCTATTATCCGAATTACAACGTCACAACCGCTGACACGTTGGAGGTGCCAGTCGGCACAACTGTGCACGTCAACCTGTTTTCGAACAACGTGATCCACAGTTTCTGGGTACCTGCTCTGACTGGTAAAACAGACCTGATACCTGGCCATGCCAACACCAAGTGGTTTGTGGCGGAAAAGCAGGGAACCTATACAGGTATCTGTGCCGAATATTGTGGCACCCAGCATGCGAATATGCGTTTTAACGTCAAGGTAGTCAATAATGATGACTTCAAATCCTGGATGTCGACGCAACAGCAGGCTGCATCTGCTCCAACGGATCCCCTGGCCCAGAAGGGTGCTGACCTGTTTAAAAATCAGTGTGCCTCCTGCCATGGCATCGTTGGTGTGAACCTGAAGCAGTTCTACAATACAGCTCAGGAATGTACCGATCTGCCTGGTGGTAAGCCTAATGGTTCACCACAATGTCTGATTGGGCCAAACTTGACGCACTTCGGCAGTCGCAGCCTGATTGCTGGTGGTGTGTTGGATAACAATACCGAGAACGGTAACTGTGATCCAAATAATCCAAAACTGAAGGAACAATGTAACCTGGCAAAATGGTTGAATGATCCCCAGGGGATTAAGCCCGGGAATGATATGAACATTGGTTCGCTGACCAATGAACAGATTCAACAGTTGGTTGCCTATCTGGAAGGGTTAAAATAACCTGCCTTGCCCTGTTACCCTTTGTTTAGGGCTAGACACTGGAGGATTTGCGCATGGCGACTAGCACCATCGGCGAACACACCACGACAACTACAACTACAGGTGTGCGTCGAAAGCGCTTTAGTGAAACCTATATTGGTGAGTGGATAACAACGACCGATCATAAGCAACTCGGTTTGATGTATCTAATCACCGGTTTCTTTTTCTTTGTTGTGGGCGGTATGGAGGCTCTCCTGATCCGTACACAGCTGGCGTTGCCGAATGGTAAGGTACTGGATCCTAATACTTATAACCAGATCTTTACCATGCACGGTACGACCATGATTTTCTTGTTCGTTATACCTGTGCTCTCGGGCTTTGGTAACTATGTGGTGCCGCTGATGCTTGGCGCGCGCGACATGGCTTACCCGCGTATGAATGCCTTTGGCTTCTGGCTGGTACTCTTTGGCGGTATCTTTATGCAGGCTAGCTTCCTGTTTGGTCAGGCACCAAACGGCGGTTGGTTTATGTATGCTCCGCTGAGTGAGTTGACGGCTGGTCATGCCTACCAGGCTACACCGTTGATGAATGCCGACTTCTGGCTGCTGGGCACGACCCTGCTGGGTATCTCGTCCATCGCCGGTTCGCTCAACTTTGTCGTCACTATCTTCAAGTTGCGCGCCCCTGGCATGAGCATCAACCGTATGCCATTGTTCTCATGGATGATCCTGGTGATGTCCTTCCTGCTGCTGTTCGCTCTGCCCAGCCTGACTGTGGCCAGCGTACTGTTGCTGCTGGACCGCCACCTTGGTAGCCATTTCTATCAGTATGGTAGCGGTGGTGATCCACTGCTCTGGCAGCACCTCTTCTGGTCCTTTGGACACCCAGAGGTGTATATCCTGATCTTGCCAGCTTTCGGTATTATCTCTGAGGTTCTGCCGGTCTTCTCGCGCAAACCTATCTTTGGTTATACCTTCATCGCCTGGTCTGGTGTGGCTATCGGTTTCTTGAGCTTCACCGTGTGGGCACACCACATGTTCGCTGTTGGTCTGCCTTCGATTGCTCAGGCTTTCTTTGCTACCAGCACAACCCTGATCGCTATTCCGACGGCGGTAAAAATCTTTAACTGGCTGGCGACGATCGTGGGTGGTAAGCTGCGCTTTAATGCTCCGATGCTCTTTGCGCTCGGCTTTATTGCTATGTTCTTGATCGGTGGTTTGAATGGTGCCGCTCTGGCGGTTGTGCCATTTGACTATCAGATCACTGATAGCTACTTCGTCGTGGCTCACATCCATTATGTACTCTTCGGTGGTACTGCACTGGCAGTCTTTGCGGGTATCTACTACTGGTTCCCCAAATTCACCGGCAAATTGATGGATGATCGCCTTGGCAAATGGCATTTCTGGGTCACCTTTATCGGCCTGAACCTGACCTTCTTCCCCATGCACATCATGGGTATCCTGGGCATGCCTCGCCGTGTATATACCTATCCTGGTAACCTGGGTTGGAATGACCTCAACCTGATGGCTTCCATTGGTGCTCTGATCATTGGTATTGGCGTAATCATGTTCATGATCAACATCATCAAGAGCTTGAAGGCTGGCCAGGCAGCTGGAGACGATCCATGGGATGCCTTTACTCTGGAATGGGATACCACTTCTCCTCCGAAGAAATACAACTTCCTGGAGATCCCGGTTGTTCGCAGCCGCCGTCCCTTCTATGATAAGAAGTATCCAGATGTAGCTGACTGGAAATCCGTCATTCACTAAGTATGAGTGACCTATCCACCCCGGTGGAACAAGACTAGTAGAGGTATAAGGTGTCTCAAGAACAAACAGACCGCGTAGAGCAGCCGGTGTTAGCGGAGGAGAGCGACGCTTCTGTCGCTCCTCTCGCCAGCGGCACGCCGACCCCCGACTCTGCGTCATCGGATCAAATGCAGGCGTCGCAAGAGGGGGCCACAACTACGGGGACCCAGCCCAAGAAGAATCCAACCGGTAGGAAGCGAGCCAGGGGCAAAGGGCGCCTGGTTAACGCGGAAGAGGTAATGCCGCGACCCAGTTTGTGGCCGCTAGGTATGGCTTTCTCGCTTGCCTTCGTCCTGTTTGGTGTTATTGCTGGCCCGGTTGTGCTTGGGATCGGTATTGTACTGCTTGTTGTGTCGGGTGCGGGTTGGGCTTTAGAGCGTCGATAAAAGATGGGCTCGCCCGGTGGTGAGCCTCATCTTTATAGAGTTAGGGAGTTACTTGTATGAGTGCTGCTCATGGCGAGCAGGTAAGGATTTTAGAAGAGCACGGCCAGGAAAGCGGACGCAGTCTCAACTGGTGGGGCATGGTTTTCTTCATCGGCTCAGAAGCTCTGATCTTTGCCAACCTGATCGCTGCTTTTCTCTATTTAGAGATCCGTAACAGTGGCCAGATCTGGAGACTGGAATTTAGCTGGGTTCCTTTCATTGCCAGTATTCTTCTGTTTTCCAGTAGTGGCTTTGTGCACTATGCAGGCAATGGAATTCGCAAGGGCAATCAGAGACAGTTGATTATTGGCCTGGCGGGTACGATCATTCTGGGCGTAGCCTTCTTATGTTGTCAGGGCATCGAATATACCACGTTGATTACTGGACCGGAGCATTTTACCATTTCCAGTAGCATCTTTGGTTCAGCCTTCTTTGCTTTGACTGGCTTCCATGGTTTGCACGTTACGATCGGTGCTATCTTCCTGCTTGTGTGTCTGGTCCGTGCCACACGTGGCCATTTTACCAAGCAGCAGCATTTTGCCGTGCAGGCGGCTGAAATGTACTGGCACTTCGTTGACGTGGTCTGGGTATTCGTGTTTACGCTCGTTTACCTGGTACCACTGCTGCGCTAAGCATCCTTACATTGCGCACGTAGGTGTTGGTGACCTGATATCTATTGCAGATATCAGGTCACTCTTGTTAAAGAGAGTATAGAGGTATCTTAAAACGCTTCAATTTGACTATACCCGCTTTCCATTGCTGTAGCTTCTTAATCATCGTCTCGGGTGGTAAAAATATGTTACAATTGGAAAGCAAGCTTGACCACCAAATGTACCGTTTTGTTTTGGAGCAAGAAAGGCAGTATCATGAAAGACGCAATGCACAGTGGAGAGTCTGTCGTTGTTGTTCAACACAATGATGATACGCGCAAGCGAAGGAGCCGCGCGCCTCAATACTGTTCAATCTGTACTGCACGTATCTGGTTTGATCCAATCGATCTGGTTGAACCCGAGGGTGTGCCTGAGCCCAGGCTTTCATGGGTGCTCTGTAAAGCCTGCCATCAATCTCTGCAGATCGAAATGAATCGCTCCCCTGTACGCTCTCCCCTGCGTTTGCGTATTGCGATGGGAATGGTGGCGACTGAACGTTGGCCCCATGCCTACTCTACCCGGGTGCGCGAATATATTAATGATCGGCGCCTGGTACTCTTTATCGCCATTGGCTTAATTGTGGCTATGGTTCTCCACTTGATCCTTATTGTGATGATAGCGGGCCTCAAATAACAGTCATTCTTTACCTTTGAGTACTATCCAATAGCTTAAATTTATCTATGCTAATCAGGCTGTGAAGCGCGCTGGCAGGCTCTTTTCCTCCTGTTTTGTGGAACCGTCTGCGGTTGACTCTTTTTGCTAGAATATGAGTAGCCAGGTTCTACACATCATTCACAGGCGGGAAAGGGTTGTTTTGGATGTCCTCCTTCACCGATCACAAACACGATAAAATTCCTAGCGGCTTATGGATCGCGGAAAATGCTACGACGCTGACAGAGTCAGCCGAGCGAGGCGTTGAGCCTATTCCAGCGGGTTTTAGCCGTGAATATCAGGTTCTTGCAGAAATGTGCGCGAGTATGAGTAGCGGCTTCATGCTGCTCAATCCGCGTGAACGTGTCACGTATTCAAACGAGAGCGCACTGCGCCTGTTGCGGGTTAACGGATACGATCAGGATAGCCTGCAGAGTTTTGATGTGCACAAACATTTGCTGTCCCTGGCTGCGAAGCCTCAGGAGGCCCGTGTAGAACTGGACCAGGTCTGGCAGCATGTCGATCAAGAATATTCCGCCGATCTCTCGCTGGCCGATGCGGCCGCGAACTGGCTGCGTGTCCGAAGTTTTCCTGTGCGCAACGAACAAGGAACCTTCCTGGGTCGCGGTGTCTTGCTGGAAGATGTGACCCTGGAGCGCGCGGCGGCTGATTCCCGCTCTGAAACCTTGATGATGGCCGCGCATGAATTTAAGACCCCACTGGCTATTATTAAAGGTTGTGCGACCACCTTGTTAGGTGGCTCGGCCCGCTGGGATCCAGCCATGCAGCGTGAGATGTTGCAGATGATCGATGCTCAATCAGATCGTCTGTATGACGTCTTGAACACTCTACTGGATGTCTGGCGTTTTGATACAGGCACCCAGCCGCTCCATCTCTCCCAGGTTCAATTAGCTGAACTCTTGATGCAGCTAGTAAAACGCTGGCAGAACCAGGCGCCAAGGCATCGTTTTGTACTGGATCTGCCTGAGGGGATACCCGCCGTGACCTGTGATGCCCTGCGGGTTGAACAGGTCTTAAACCACCTTTTGAATAACGCGGTCAAATATTCGCCCGCTGGCAAGATTGTGCGCCTCTCATTGGAAGCCAATGAAGAAGAGGTCCGCATCAGTGTTAGCGATGAAGGCGTTGGTATCGCTTCTGAGTACCTGGATCGCATCTTCGATCGTTTTTACCGTATCGAGCATGCCAGTAAAAGCCATTCTCAGGCTAAGGGTATCGCCTTTGGTGAGCGCTCCGCGGATACAGAGCATGTCAGTGGGAGTGGCCTGGGCCTGTCCTCGGCGCGTGCCACCATTGAGGCTCATCATGGTAAAATCTGGGCCGATTCCGCTGGTCCTGGTCAGGGGGCAACCTTCTCCTTTACCCTGCCCTTAACTTCACGGCGCGTGCTGGCCTCTCCTAGCGGCGTGTCCACGCTCGAGGAACCAGAGCTTGTCTTGCAGCAGCAACGAAAAACGCGCACCTCGTCTTTGAGCCAGGGTCGCTATATACGTGTACTACTGGCTGAGAATGATGCTCGCCTGGCACGCTATCTGCGGGCCAACCTGGAAGAGCAGCAATATCGCGTCCAGGTGGTGAGCCACGGTATTCAATTCCTGCGGCAACTGGAACTGGAAGAGCCAGATATTATCCTGCTCTCTACGCGCCTGGCCGATATGAGTGGTATCGAACTATTGCAACGGATGCGTGAATTTTCTAATGCACCTGTCATGATGCTTTGCGATGCCTGTGAGGAAGAGGAGCGCGTACAACTCTTTGATCTGGGTGGCGATGATCTGATGCTTAAGCCATTCGGGATGAAAGAATTGCTGGCGCGCGTGCGGGCCTTGCTGCGCCGCCAGGCACCGCCGGCGGAACATACCCAGAACCAGACCATCTTTACCACTGGTGAGCTCACCATTGATTATGCGCAGCACCTGGTTACGGTCAGTGGACGCACCGTTCAACTTAGCCGCACCGAATATAAGTTGCTCAGTACGCTGGCCCAGAATGTTGGTATGGTCGTGACACATGAATTGCTCCTCGAAAAGGTCTGGGGCCCCGAATATAATCGCGATATCGATTTTATCTGGGTCTATATCAGTCGGCTGCGCCGCAAGGTGGAGACCAACTCCCGGCGACCTGAATATATCCTGACAGTTCCAGACGTTGGCTACAAACTGGCAAAACTTTAACTTCAGCACATTCCAATAGTGCTGAAAGTAAGAGCAAACTAAAAATATTCAGGTCACTGTAAGGGGATAACCCTAGGTATCAAAGATATTGTAATGTGTGCCCGGTATGCTTAATAGGTAAAGCAATACAACCTGTCAGATAGACTTTGTAGCGATAGAGGTGCACATATGTCGCAAGGGCAGAAATCATCAGCCGCAACTGTACTTTTGCTGGAAGCTGACCCTTCAATGCGTCGCTTAATCAGCCTCGGTTTACGCCATCGTGGGCTAGAGGTAATCGAAGCGAATTCCCTGGCAACTATTTCTTCGACTGACCTTCAGTCTCTTGACCTGCTTATCCTGGACGTCGATGAGGGCGTTTCCTGTGATTGGACCTTGCTTCAGACTGTACAGGAGCAGCCAGAACTTTCGAGCTTACCTACGGTTGTTTTATCCTGGGACCCACCCCTTGAGGAGAAGAGTAGCTCTCTGACCACTATTGCGCAGTGTGTCTGTGTCAATAAGCCATTTGATGCACGGGCCTTGCATGATGGGGTGGATCACCTGTTATTGATGCGTACCGTTGAAAAGGGCAAGCAGCTGGCCCTGGCCGAAGCCGCCTTACTGGATGCATATCGCAAGGATAGCTCTCCTAGCATCTGGCCAGTAGTTACCGCAGCCGGTGTCTTCCTGGCTATGATCGGTTTTCTCTTCCAATTTGTACTGACGATGATCGGCCTGGTCATTATCGTGATTGGATTGTTGCTCTGGACCATTGGCTGGCATAGCAGGATTGAGGCCGCCCCTGAGATCGCTTTTAGCGTTGGTAAGTAAGGGATGAAGTCATGCAAATCTCTCATTTTCGATATTTACACATAATTAAAATTCTCGCTGATATCTAAGCTCACTAAAAGCTTATTGTTGAGACACGATTATCTTTTGCCACGCGTAATAGAACATGTCAATAGTTTAAAGCTGTTGTTAGGTAGTAAAAGGAAGGTAGAACTATGCAAACAAGTGGTAAAAAATTAGATGGATTACGTGTCGCAATTTTAGTCACGGATGATTTCGAGCAGGCCGAAATGACCGAGCCTCGCAAAGCACTTGACCAGGCTGGAGCTACGACAAAAATTATCTCCTCCAAACCCGGACAGGTACAAGGTGTGAATCATGACGAGAAAGCTGATAGCTTTCCTGTTGATATGACTTTTGATCAAGCCAATCCTGGCGACTTTGACGCCCTCTTACTTCCTGGTGGCGCTATCAACGCAGACACCATTCGTATGGAGCCCAAAGCTCGCGAGTTCGTTCAACAGATCGACAAGAGCGGTCGCCCAATGGCTGTCATCTGCCACGCTCCCTGGCTCCTGGTTTCAGCTGGAAGTGCCAAAGGGCGCACAATGACCAGCTACTACACCATCCAGGACGACCTGCGTAACGCTGGTGCCAACTGGGTAGACCAGGAAGTTGTAATTGACCATAATCTGGTCACCAGCCGCAGTCCACAAGACCTGCCGGCATTCAACTCCGCTATCGTCTCCCTCTTTGCTGAATACAAAGAGAAGGGCCTGATCGCCTCACCTACCAGTTCGCAGCGCGCCCAGGATGTCATCTCTGGCTAATAAACTAAACAAGAGTCCCGTTTAAGAAAAAATATTCCAGCGGCTACAGCCGCTGGAATATTTTTTCTTAAACGTTCAGGTCTTTGTAAGGTGATGGGAAATGCTTGCAAGTTGGCTATCAGGCTCAAGCACCATAATCAGACTGGTATTAATTATCATGTAAGAATTGGGCAATGTATGGAAATCAACGAAACTACAACTACTAAACGATCGCGTAAGCGCAGCATCGTCGTCTTTGTGGTCACCAATATACTGATTATCGGCGTGCTGGTATTGCTCTGGACCCAACTCACAACGCCGGCATCGACCGCCACCCATTCGCAGGACGATCCATCGATCGCGGGCGAAGCCTCCAGTCCCCTGGTAGGCAAGGCGGCCCCTGCCTTCGATTTACCGCTTCTCAACGGTAACGGCGAAAAAGTGAAGCTGTCAGATTATAAAGGGAAACCTGTCATCGTCAACTTCTGGGCATCCTGGTGCGATCCCTGTAACCGTGAGGCCCCATTCCTGCAAAGTTCCTGGTTGGACTTAAAGTCTAAGGGCGTAGTAATGGTGGGTATTGATGGTGGAGAGACCACCAGTTCAGGTATTAAATTCTTACAGAAATATGGAGTTACTTACACCAATATAGCCGACAATGTCGGTGGTGATACCAGCATCTCTTATGGTGTAACCAACATGCCAGAAACCTTCTTTATTGATCGCAATGGCAACGTTGTGTCGCGTTGGATTGGTGAAATTGACTCTGCGGGTCTACAAAAAGAACTGGCAAAACTTCAGGTGAATTGAGGCCACAATCAGCATGTGGGAGATACGGTGGCTTGTCCGCCTTGTGCATATTTTAGCGGCCAGCGCCTGGGTCGGCGGAAGTTTTATGTATCTGGTAGTGGTTATTCCGGCCTTACGTAGCGGAGGACCCGCACCAGCGATTGCGTCAAAGATCGCCGAGCTTTTCAAAAGTATGGTCAACATCTGTGTTGGCCTGCTGCTTTTGAGTGGAGTGTATCTAACCTTTGATCGCTTGACACAAACAAACCTGGGGCTACCATATATTATCGTATTAGCTCTAAAAATCCTGGGAGCGTTAGGACTGTTTGTGCTGGCCATGTATCTGGGTCAGAGCAATATTCGGCGCCTGGCGAAGCGCACAACGCGCCTCTCAAAAGCCGCCCCACAGCTGATGTTAGCCCTGGGCATCCTGGTATTTATACTTGGCGCGCTTCTCAATACTATCTTTGAGATGACGATCGCGCCACATTGATGGAGGTCGTATTGTGCAGCCTGCTTTAAATGCATCTAAGGACGAGCCGAAGAAGAAGAAGACACCGCCGCGCAAGCGCATCCCGTTCAGCTTCGTTCTGGCAGGAATCGCCATCCTTGGCGCTATTATTTATCTCGTCTATGCCAATACCCAGAGTAGCGCGGTCTATTATTTGACCGTGCCCGAACTACATCATTGTACTGATTGCGTGGCACGTTCCGTGCGTGTCTCAGGTATTGTGCAAAAGGATTCAATTAAACGCAACGATCAAACTGAGAGCGTCTCATTCTCGATTGCTGATAGTAATCAAACGTTGCCTGTCACCTATAGTGGTGTTGTGCCAGACATTTTCAAGCCTGGCGTTCAGGTGGTTGTAGAGGGACATTACACTGGTAGTGGCCCATTTGAGGCTCAGACCTTGCTGGCCAAGTGCCCTTCAAAGTTCCAGTCTGCAACCCCCACAGCGAAATAAGGATTGACTGTGTATTTTTCAGATCTCGGCATAATCGCTATTATTCTGGCACTAGGGTTTGCTCTCTATACTATCATTGCCTCCGTTTTGGGCGCCGTGCGTTCGGCGCCACAACTGGTGGTAAGCGCGAAGCGCGGCCTGTTAACCGTAACATTTTTCCTGGTGCTGGCCTCGGTCGCCCTGGTGGTGTCGTTTCTATCCCATGATTTTGGGGTGAACTATGTTGCTCAGCACTCCAGCCTCTCGATGCCCTGGTATTTTGTAACGGCCGCGTTTTATGGAGGTCAGGAGGGCTCACTGCTCTATTGGGCCCTGGTGCTTTCCCTCTTTTCCGCCCTGTTTGTTGTGACCTCCAAACGAGCGCCTGCCGCCCTGGTGCCCTATGTCATGGCGACCTTAATGGGCATCGAAGCCTTCTTCCTCTTTATGTTGTCGACCCTTTCAAATCCCTTTGTGCGCTCCTCCATTGCGCCTAAGGATGGCGCGGGTCTGAACCCATTATTGATGGACCCTGGCATGCTGGTGCATCCTCCTATGTTGTTGATGGGATACATGAGCTTCTCGCTACCATTCGCCTTTGCGGTGGCGGCCTTGATTACTGGACAGCTCAACGCCGAGTGGTTGCGCTCAATTCGTCGTTGGATGCTGGCGGCCTGGACCCTGCAGACGGCTGGTTTGCTGCTGGGGGCCTGGTGGGCCTACCACGTACTGGGTTGGGGCGGCTATTGGAGCTGGGACCCCGTTGAGAATGCGGCCCTATTGCCCTGGTTGACGGCTACCGCTTTCCTCCATTCAACAATGGTACAGGAGCGACGCGGTATGCTGAAGGTCTGGAACCTCTTCCTCGTCATGGCCTCCTTCGCGCTCTCGATCTTTGGTACCTTTGAGGTACGTAGTGGATTGATCAGCTCGGTCCATTCTTTTGCCTACTCAGATATTGGTTCCTATTTCTTTGCTTTCCTGGCGGTTGTGTTGCTATTTTCGAGCGCGCTCTTCTTCTTCCGCCTACCCCATTTGCGGGCCGAGCAAGAGTTTGATTCGGTGGTCTCGCGTGAAGGCGTCTTCCTGCTCAATAATCTCTTGCTGGTAGGTATGACCTTCGCGATTCTGTGGGGAACACTGTTCCCTCTGCTTTCGGCTGCCTTCCAGGGACAGACGATGACGATGGGGCCTCCCTTCTATGATCAGGTAGTGGCGCCGATGACGGTCCTGTTGGTCGTGGCAATGGGCATCGGACCCTTGCTGGCCTGGCGCCGTACTTCGATGGCGGCTCTCTGGCGCAATATCAGCGTGCCGGCTATTCTGGCGGCGTTGTGCGCCGTGATACTGCCACTGGCGGGTGTGACGGATGTGTCAGCCAATATCGGGTTTACCGTCTGTATCTTTACTGCCGGGGCCGTCCTTTATGAAATCTGGCGTGGCGCTCGCGTTCGCCATCGCCACGGAGAATCTTATCCCCGGGCCGTTTATATGCTCTTCCAACGCTATCGACAGCGTTACGGTGGCTATGTGGTGCACCTTGGATTAGTCTTTTTGATTGCAGGTATTATCGGTTCGCACTATTTCCAGCAGCAGAAGGATGCGACCCTCAAGCCTGGTCAGGAGATGAGTATTGCTGGCTATCGTTTTACCTATCTGGGCAACCTGGATGAGAAAGATACTGATAAAGAGACTATTTCCGCACAGGTCCAGATCTGGCGCGATGGTAAGTTGCAGCACTATATCTATCCGGGGCGTGTGATCTATAATAGCTATCCCGATCAGCCAACCAGTATAATTGAGATCAAGACCTTTGTCGCCACAGATGTCTATGTCTATCTGGCAGATTGGCAGGGGCGGCGCAGGCTACGATTCGTGTCTTTATTAACCCATTGGTCCCATTTGTCTGGTGGGGAGGAATCCTGATGTTGCTGGGTGGTATCTTATGCTGGTGGCCGGTACGCCCGCGCGCGCAGGCTAAAGTTCGCGCAGGCAGCGAAGTGGAGACCGATGCAAGCGAGCAGAAGCCTGTAGAGGTGGCTGATGGAGGCGTGATAGCATGAGTACCCAGAAAAAAGTTGTGCGGCAGAAACATTCACTCTTATTGCTTCTGGCTGCCCTGGCCCTGGTGGCGGCTGTCTGGTCCTGGTTGTTCTTTGCCACCCCTAAACAGCAGACGGTTGATCAGCGTGTACACGACATCGCTTCCCAGCTGCGTTGTCCGGTCTGCCAGGGTGAATCTGTGGCCGACGCCCCTCTGGCTTAGCCCTTGAGATGCGTGGTATTATTCGACAACAGGTACAGGCTGGCAAATCCAATCAAGAGATCATACAATACTTTGCCAATCGTTACGGTGAAGGCAACATTGTCTGGGTACCACAGTGGCAGGGTTTTACGCTGCTAGCCTGGATCGTGCCCATTGTGTTGATGCTGGCCGGTTTCCTCTTTCTTTTCCTGGTAGTGCGGGATTGGCGTAAAGGAGCCGAGCCTGCGTTAGCCGGGCATCCTGCGTCTGGTCCACCGTCCCAGGATCAGAAGCCACTTGAACTTCAGAATGAGACAGATGCTGAACTGGAGCGCTATCGCGCACAGCTAGAACAAGAACTTGCCGCCGATGACCCGCTCTTCAGGCGGTCTACAACGGAGGCAAACTAATGGCGCTCATGATCGCAACCATACTGGGTCTGCTAGCCCTGGCTTTTGTGCTATATCCGCTCTATCGCAGCCCACTCCAGGGGAGACTGGCTCACCAGGGCGCACAGCTGGATGAGCAACCGCCAGCAGAGGCAACTGAACTGATGGAGCAAGAGCAACTGGCCCGCTCCGCTATCCAGGAGGTTGAGCTGGATTATCAGCTTGGCAATATTGAGGAGCCTGATTACCGTTCCTTGCGTGAACGCTATATGCGTCGCGCCCTGACCGCCTTGAAGTCGCGCTATGAGCGGGAGCAAGAGATAGATGATGATATTGAGCAGCAGCTACAAAAGCTAAAGGAGTCTTATGAGAAAACTGATCACGAGTAGCTTACTGCTGATCTCAATACTTGCCCTGACCATGTTCAGCTGGCAGGTTTCGCCAGCCCATGCCGCGACTGACAATGGGCAGGTCTCGGGGCAGGTATTGGATGGGACCAATAAGAACGCCCCGGTGAGTGGCCAGACGGTTATCTTACAATTAGCTCAGGGTAGTAGTACACGCGATGTTGGTTCGGCTAAGACCGATGGCCAGGGGAAATTTTCATTTAGCAAGCTGGCGACCGACCAGACAATCAGTTATGTGGCTTATACACGTTATCAGGGTGCCCAATATATTAGTAACCCTGTCAGCTTAAACCAGAAAGCGGCCCAGGTTGCCAATGTACAGGTCTATGAAGCTACTACCAGCACAAGCAATGTTGCCGTAGTCCGCTCCACGGTATTGATGAGGCAGGATGATCCCTCTAAGGGCGTGATCAACGTTTCGCAGGCTTTCTCGTTCCAGAATCTCAATAACAAGACCTATGTTGGCTCTTTGAATGCCAGCAAGGGTAAGCCCAACGCGCTGTTCTTCTCCCTACCGACCGGGGTACGCAATATCACATTGGGTAATGGCTTCGCCGGCTACCAGGTTATTCAGGTCCAGCAAGGATTCGCTACCGATGCGGCCCTGCTACCCGGCACCAACGAATTTTCCTACTCATATGATGTGCCATATACAGGTTCTACCTATTCCTTCCCATATGAGACCCAATATCCGACTGTCTCGCTCTCGTTCCTGGTTGATCCGAATTTGCACGCCAGTTCAAAGAATCTGACCTCGGCCGGAATTGTGAATGCCGACAACCGCGCCTATCATGCTTTCAGTGCTTCAGTGTTGCCAGCGCATAGCCAGGTCTCGGTGGCCCTGGAGGGACTGGCGGTCCCGGCCAGCAATGCCAGCTCGCCATCATTTAACTCTACGACGATCTGGCTGATTGTTGGCATCCTGGTGCTAGTGGCGATTGTGATCATGACCTGGTTCCTCTTGCGAGCCCAGCGTAAGCGTGTAGCCACCAATCAGCAACCGCATACAGGCAAGTCGTCGCAAAAGGCTAGCACACCCGTTACCCCTGTTCCCGACAATCCAGAACAGGCATTGTTGCAAGAATTATTGGCATTGGATAAAGAGTACGAGGCTGGCAAGATTACGAAAGAGCGCTATGACAAACAGCGTGCCAGAACAAAAGCACGCTTGCGCACGCTGCTAAGCGAGAAGGAGACCACGCGGCGATGAGCAGGGCTGGTGAACGCATTGCTACTGACCGTCCTGCTCCAGCTCATTCCGCTGTAGATGCTCCAACGGCATTGGCAATCGAAATTTCCAATCTGAAGAAGAGTTATGGCCTTAAGCCAGTGTTGCGCAATATCCAGCTGGCTTTGCCACAGGGACAAAGGATGGCCTTACTGGGCGCCAATGGCGCGGGCAAGACCACCCTCTTACGCATCCTGGCCGGACTCAGCAAAGCCGGTTCTGGTACGGTGTGCCTGAATGGATTGGATAGCCGCTATGAGTTGCAAGAGATTCGCCAGCAGATTGGTTTTGTCGCCCACCAGCCCTACCTGTATGAAGAATTGACGGTATTGGAAAATTTGTTATTCTTTGGTCAGCTCTATGGGGTTAAGCAGGCGCGCGAGCGTGCCAATGCGCTTTTACAGCGTGTAGGGATGGAGCGCCGAGCCAAAGAACGTATCCGCGTCCTCTCGCGGGGACAGGTGCAGCGTGTAGCCTGGGCGCGAGCCCTGCTACATTCACCACAGATCCTTCTGTTGGATGAGCCGGATACAGGCCTTGACCAGGATGGCAATGATCTGGTAGCAGCCTTGCTGGCTGAGCATAGCGCGCGCGGTGGTAGCATGTTGTTTACCACCCATAATTTGGAGCGAGCCCTGGCCTGGAGCGATCAGCTCGTGATCCTGGCCAGTGGGCGCGTTGTCTACCAGCATGATGCGGCCACTTTAAGTCTGGAAGAGCTACAGCAGCGTTATC
This sequence comes from Dictyobacter kobayashii, assembly GCF_003967555.1. Lineage (GTDB taxonomy): Bacteria > Chloroflexota > Ktedonobacteria > Ktedonobacterales > Ktedonobacteraceae > Dictyobacter > Dictyobacter kobayashii. The sequence goes on along the minus strand of NZ_BIFS01000001.1, from coordinate 2,001,657 downwards.
GGGAGGTGGTGAAATGAAGATGGCGGGCCTCTTCTTTAGTCAGCTCTGGGCTATTTTGTGGAAAGACATTCGCTACGAGCTGCGCAGCAAGCAGACCTGGGTTGGTATGGGCATGTTTGCCCTGTTAGTCCTGGTGATCTTTAATTTCACCTTTGAATTACATGCCAGCAACGTGGCCGCAATTGCACCTGGTGCGCTCTGGGTAGCCTTTATCTTTGCCAGTTTACTGGGCCTGGGAAGGACCGTGGCGGCCGAGCGCGAGCAAGGTTTGCTGGATCGGCTGCTATTAACGCCGGTAGATCGCAAGGCCATCTACCTTGCCAAACTGCTGGGAAATTTGCTATTTATCGGAGTAGTAGAAATTGTGGCCTTGCCGGTCTTTGCCATTCTCTTTAATCTTTCGATCTGGCAGGGAACAACCTTACTGGCACTGATACCCATCGTCTTATTGGGCGCGCTGGGCATTGCTTCAGTTGGAACACTCTTTTCGGTACTGGCGGCCAATACGCAGGCGCGGGAATTACTCCTGCCCATTCTGGTCTTTCCACTGGTTGTTCCGGTGGTTATCAGTGCGGTAAAGGCGACTACGCTACTGCTCGTGCCTGGCGTCAACGAACCACCGTGGCTTAGTCTACTGATCGCTTTTGATGTGATCTTTCTCAGCGTCTCGACGCTGTTATTTCAATATGTTGTTGAAGAATAAGCAGATTGTGAGGACTCTAGACGGCGTCGTATTTCTGGTCAAGCAAACGGCCATACGACTTCTCTTGAGGGGAGTTCTTTGAGGAGTGATTTTATGGCTTTAGTCAATCAGATAACTGGTACAGAGGGACAGCCTGCTGCGACCCGGCAGTCAGCATCGTCGGGAGGGCGCTGGCCTCTCGCTTCCCTTATTCTGGGAGGGTTAACCGCGCTCACGCTGGTCCTGGCTCTCTGGATGATTTTTTTCTATACCCCCGTCGATGCTCTGCAGGGAGAGACGCAGCGTATCTTTTACTTTCATGTGCCGACAGCCTGGGTAGGGATGCTCTCTTTCATTATTGTCGCGGTTACCGGTATTATCTATCTCTTCAAACCCGATGCGCGCCTGGATTGGCTGGCGCGTGCGGCGGCCGAGGTTGGCGTGGTTTTTCTCACCATTACCTTGATCCTCGGTGCGGTCTGGGGTAAGCCTATCTGGGGTGCCTGGTGGGTCTGGGATGCCAAATTGACGGCCACCTTGATTCTGTGGTTTATGTATGTAGGATATTTAATGTTACGCAGTTACATGGGTCAAACGAGTGAAGGTGCGCGTGCCGGAGCAGTGATTGGCATCATTGGTGCAATCGACGTGCCGATCATCTATCTCTCGGTCAACTGGTGGCGTGGCCAGCATCCTGTCCCCCAGGTGGGTGTTCAAGGTGCGCTACCACCACAGGCAACCATAACACTCATGGTGGCCCTGGTTGCTATAACCCTGTTATACGCTTTTATGATGGTGCAAGCTTATCAATTGCAGCGCCTGCAAGCATTGGCTCAGCAGTTACGTGCGATTGTGGAATAAGGAAAAAGGACTGAACGATGCAAACGTATTTGATCGCGGCCTATATTATTGCCTGGCTGGCTATCTGTATCTACCTGGCTATTTTAGCCATGCGTATTCGTGGTGTGCGCACAGAGCTGGCTGCCGTTGAAGAGCTGGTGCGTGAGCAGCAGTTAGAAAAGGAGCTCTAGGATGGCTGTCAAAGATAAAAACACAGTGACCACATCAGCTATTGAAGGCAGTAAGCCTCGCAACCAAAAAGAGGCCCGGCGGCTCTGGACACTAATCATTGGTGATGTCCTGGTCTTTTTAATTTTTTCCGTTATTGGTCGCCAGAGTCATGGCGAGGATAGTGGTCTGAGCGCGGCCTTCAAAGTTGTCTGGACCGCTTTGCCGTTTGCTATTAGCTGGTTTTTAATTGCCCCTTTTATGGGAGCATTTCGTCGTGAGTTGATGACCGAGCCGCGCCAGATTGCCCGCAAAACTGGTTTTGCCTGGTTAGCGGCCTGGCCACTTGGTGTTATTTTGCATTTTGTTTTCGAGCAACATCTGCCCGACCTGGTTTCTGTCATCACCTTTGGCCTGGTTACCCTGATCACCAATACCGTGTTCTTATTTGTCTGGCGCATCCCGTTCGCCATGACCAATCACACAAAAGATACTCAAGCTCAGGTTGCTCCCAGGAAAAGGTAACACAGCAATCTCCTTCTTTCCATCCTGCTTCGTTCTAATGTAGTACAATACATGTGTGTATGTGAACAAAGCAGGATGGATTTTGTTTGCGCGCTTGTATAAATGACAGCGAGGACTAATGCTGTCTATTCTTTGCCTGGGTATGTCGTGATAGGGATGTTAAGGTGTCAGGCTTAGTGTTGGATGTGGGTATTGGAGGCAGCCATCTGCATAATCGTGGGCCACGAGTGTGCTTTCACCGAGAATGCAGTATGTTGTAAATGTGGGGGACTGTACATGGGCAAACAACAATCAGCATTTGATGATTCTCAGGAGCCGCATGGATCTTTTGAAGGGCAGACAGATCCAACTTCCCCAATTGATATGGATTCATATCAGCAAGCACAAAGAGAGAGAGATGGAACACACACACCCTTTTATCCAGAAGGACATCGTGGCTTGCTCGAAATTTTTTCTCATCGTGAGCTGGTAGGAGAAAAATTGATTCCATTCCGTGGCCCTTCTCCCTTTATGAGTGTTATAAAGTTTATTCCCCCCGCTATTATTCTACTACTACTGCTATTTATGCTTGCTGGTGGCGGCAACCTTTTTAAGCAAATGGTACAGGCCAAAACTACGACCACCCAGCAGTTGATGGTCGACCAGCCTTGTAATATAGTGATATATGATGCCCAGGGTCAGGTGCATGTTCATGGAAGTACTAATGATGATGGGCCAGTTATCGTGCAATCTACTAAATATGACACTAGCTGGTCCCCTCAGGTCAATAACATGAATGTGGATGCGCATGTGGTCGATTATGGACATACAATCCTGATCAATGTTGAGAAACAAGGAGGCAATAGTAGTACCGGTGGGCAAGGAGTTGACCTGGATGTGGCCGTCCCCTCATTCATCAATGTCCAGGTAACAGCCGACGATGGAGCTGTAAGGATTGATGGCATTACCGGGAACATGAACGTTGAGGCCAGTGATTCGATCAATGCACAGAATATCAACAGTGGTAACGGGCGTATCGTTTTCCGTGCACGTGATGGAGGCATCGATGTTGACCAGCTTGAAGGGCAGGTTGCCCTTTCCACCTATCAGGGGCATATCGAGGTTGGTAGCGCCTATCTTACCGGTTCCTCACGTATGAGAACGCAAGAGGGCAAAATTGTTTTTGATGGGAATGTCGATTCTGAGAGCGATTATAGTTTTGAGACACAGAGTGGCGCCGTCGATCTCTCGTTACCATCTAACGCTAGCTTTAACCTGCATATCTTTGCCGCACATAGCGCGGTTGATAATGAGTTTGGCAGCAACATTGTTGGTCCTGGTCCTCGCGCTCATATTGGGATCACGACTACCTCTGGGAATGTGGAAATCAATGAAGACAATTGAATCTTCTAACTGACCCTGTATCGCTTTAGTTTTATCCTTGCCACTCCGATTGTGGGTAGTAGGAGTGTGGATTGAAGGGTTGAATTGTGCTGTTAATAGCATGAAGGGGCAAGTGTGATGAGCAAACCGGATTCTTCGTATCTAGAGACTGGCCAATCGTCTCCTAAAAGCCAGAAAAAGCAACAAAAATCGCCTCAATCAGATAAGGCGGAGCAGGCGGAAGTCCAGGAGACGCCTGCTCCTACTGATGAAAGTGTCTTGGAGATTCCAACCACGGAGTCGGATGTAGCCGCACCAATCCAGGAAGAGGCTCAGGCAGAACCAATACCTTCCGAGCCAGCGTCTGAAGCTGCATCTGAGCCAGTATCTTCTGAGTCAGTGCCATCTGAGCCAGCGCTTGAAGCTGCATCTGAGCCTGTCCTGGTAGCACCACCAGCCCCACCGAAGTCAGAAACGGGCCCCTGGTCTCCATTATCGGGCCGCCCTCCCACGCCCGGCTGGCGTTTTCCCCGCTCAAGTCAAAATGATCTGGGGATAATCCTGCTTGTCACTTTACTGGTGGCATTACTGATGGGCATGATTACTGTGGGGTTAATTAATAGGGTTGGTACACAGAACTCGACTGAGAGCTACTTTTTTCAGCAGCAAGCGCATCAAAAGATTATTATTAATAATGATACCGGGACCATCCATATTCACAGTCAGCAAAATGGTCCATTTGGTTTTCAAGTCAGCAAATACTCAGAAGGCATGGGGCTTGGTCTTATCAATACTGATGTAACTTATAACCAGGATGGTGCGAAGACGACTGTCAATGCCCGTCTCGATCCAGACTATCTATTCGCTGGTTCGCGTGGTGTCGATATCGATGCAACGGTACCGCTGGACGCTGCTGTAGAGGCTTATACTACAACTGGCACTATTACTGCCACTGGTACAGTAAGCCAGTTGTCTGCCAGAACCAATAATGGCTCGATTGTCGTCGAAAATGGTGCTGGAAATATGACCCTGCAGGCCGATACTGGTTCTATTGCCACCCATAACGTGAGAGGTCAGCTAAATATGACGACACGGCAGGGGGATATCGAGATGCACGAGGTTCAGTTATCAGGACAATCCGCCATCACGGTGGAAAGTGGGGCGATTACCTTTGATGGTTCATTGGAACGTAGCGGCAATTACCATTTCACCACCATCAATGGGTCGATCAATCTGTCATTGCCCAGGTCTGAAGCATTTCACCTCACCGTCAGCAATGGTTCAGGTCCAGTGACCAATGCGTTTGGTCGCTTCACCAATGGCAAGAATCCGCAGGCACCGATTACAGTAAGCACCCAGCGAGACGCCATTACGATCCATCAAATGAAATAACTTTGCCTGCTGGCTATAATAATGGTAGAGATGATGCGTATATAAAGAGAGTGCTCTGGTATAAGTTCAGAGCACTCTCTTTGATGTTAAGCGATCTTTATGCCATACTCAGACAATCTGGTGAGGCTGATTATTACCCAGAGCTTCGGCTGCATCGGACGTGGTTGGATTTACCTGAATTTTGGGCAGCTTCTGTGTATTCTCCGGTTTTTCATAACTTGCGCGCTGAAATTTATACTCTTGTTGCGCATCGCTCATGGGAAATGGCATCTGCGCCACAGAGCTAGCTGGATAGTCGGCAGCCGTATAGCGATCATGTATCCCTACCGGCCACTCTTTTAATTTTTCTACCGCCGCACTATCAATCTCACCCCTATTAGCCAGAGTCTTGTTCTTGATCACATTCAGGTTTGGTTCCTGGGTGGGCTCATAAGCCACTGAGGACCCGGCTGCGGCTCTTGTATGCGTGGCAGGCTCTGATAGCTGATTGGCTGCAGAAAAGCCCACAGGCGTGGCTGGTGAGGCTGTTGCTTGCATCTGTTGCCAGTCTTGTATTGGCTGGGGCGTTTGCGGGACATGCTGGCTATCAAATTCCATAACTGTACTGGCGGGTGTGGCCGTTGGCTGTGGCGTTGAATATGGTTGTGGTCTGTGCCCATTTCCCATGTAACCAGTTTGATTGGATGGATAATAAGCAGGCTGGTGAGGCGTGTTACCATTCTGATAAGCCTGTCCGCTGGTTTGATAGGCCAGTTGTGGTTTTTTGCGCCGTGAGAGCAAGAACCAGGCCAGCAATGCCAGTATGATAATAGCCGCAACAAAGATGACGGCTGCTGTTATAAGTGGTGCCATATAATTTGTCTGTGGTGGCTGCGGTAATTTCTCATGCATGGACTGTTGTGATGCATAGTCCATAAAGGGATTGATCGCCTGGAAATTGGGATAATCCTGTTGGAGCTTATGAAAATCGGCATAAGCTTTATGCCAGTGTCCATCTCCATTAGAGGTATAATTATCAAACGCCTGCTTCCAGGCTGTTTGAAACTTGCCCGGCTTCATATCGATCTTGAGATTACTGAGTAACTCTTTCGCGCTGTTACTGGCCTGTAGGAAACTGGTGCCGATAGGGGTTTGAGCATATTGATTATAGAAACTGACCACCCCAACAATATTGCCCTCACTATCCAGGGCCGGGCCTCCACTATCCCCGTGCTCAACATTGCCTCCAACCTGAATCACATGGTCTTTAATCGAGCTCACATAGATCTTGTTTACAGATGAGGTTAGATAGGTATTAGGATCTGGCTTGGTAGGATCTCCCAGGTCCCCGTTGCCTGGGAAGCCGATAATTGTCAATTCATCTTGTTGCGAAACATTGGAAGAGTCTCCCAGTGTGACTGAAGGGGTGTCTTCCATATTGACATGAATAATAGCAACATCTCTCTGGTCTACCGCGCTTTCCTGCTCAACCTTATCTACCTGTGCATGAAATTCCTGTGGTACATTGGAGAGCTGGTCAGCATTCATCACGCCGGCATAGTCCCTGCTGAGATAGACCTCGCTCTTTGGTTGATTATAATTTGACTCCGAGCGAAAGATACCGTAAGCAAGGTTGGTATAGGCATCTTCTTTGGTATAAGGGGTCTGAACCTGGAAGTTTTGATTGACATAATCAGCGACATCCTGGGCTGCATACATTTGTAAAACGTCATCCATTGATTTATCGTGTGGAGGGTGGATGACATGATCAGCAGTCAGAATGTCTCCGTGTGAACTAATAAAAGTACCGCTACCTGAAAGTTGCAGATCATAGTAGCCACCATTGAGTGGGAATGTCGCGCTCTGTGTGTTGGTAAAATGGACCGTCAGGCGTCCACCCAGCGTGGTGATAATACGAACGACGGCGGGCTTGGCCAGGTCGACTGCTCGTACCACCGGATTGGTGACGTTGCCGCCAGGGGTTGTTTCGGCCAGGGCCTGCCCCGGAATAGCAAAAATGCTCAACAGAGAGATAAACGCGAGTGAGAAAAGAGAAAGTTTTTTTCTACTTGAAGGATTAAATAATACCATAGAGTTTTTTGTACCCATTATGACCTCATGGCTCTCATTTTTTGAGAGGTGTATCATTCCTATTTACACATACATCCTGCTAATAAGCATCATGCAGCAGCGCGAAAAGACGATGCTCATTGAGCATAAATTATTCTTCTATAATTTATCAATATGTCTCTTCTCTTGCGTTGTGCTTGTTTGTCTGCAGGTCATCATACAGTACTTGATCATGCTTGTCTACAATATAGTATAAAATCCCTGTCCATTAACTTATCAAGTGCGTGATGTTCTTGTGATGTAGGGCTTTAAATAGGAAATAAGGGGTAAACTCTTTAGAGCTAGAGAGAACAAGTATGGTATCCTGAGGTACGTCTACATTTTTGTTTAATTTAAAGTGGTAGTAAGTGGGGTGGGTTGATGAGTACGATGTGGATATGTTCAAATATTATTAATATATGTAGAACAGAGCTTGAATGCACCCTCTGGAGGACCGCATATCATGGGCAAAAACGATTCCTCTTCCCCACAAGACAAACTGTCGCGCAGCAAGAAGAAATTGAACAAACAGAAACGCCGTCTGCAAGAGCGCCTTGAGAAGGCACGTAAAGCGAGAAAAAAGAGTGAGGAGCGCCTGCAAATTGCTCAGGAGCGCTTCCAGGTAAAGGCGGAACGTGTCCAGCAGTTGGAGCAGCGACTTTTAACTATCCAATCCCGCTTAATTACTGTTTCGCTTCTTTCCAGCGCTGATATCAGTACTGGCGAAGGCTCTTCTGTCTTTGATGAAGAGGAACTATTTATGGAGTGGGATGTTTCATCCGCCGACGAGCAAAGTGAAGCCACATATAGGTATGAAGATTCCCTGAACGAACGGGCGGCACATGTACATGAGGAGGCTGACGCCCTGGCCCGAGATGCGCGGTCCATTGCCGAAGTGGCGGAAGATGCGGCCAGGATTGCGGTCGCGCGTGCTGAGTACGCAGATGATCGCCTGGCAAAAGAGAGTATTGGTCGCCACCTGGCACAAGAATATGAACACTTGCAGGTAGAGGCCGAGCGAGCGCAGCTGCTAGCATTGGAGACAGCGCAGGCGGCTGAGGAAGCGGAGCAGCTTCTTTCATCCCTGATTTCTGAAGAGGATGTAACCCCGGTAGATATCGAATTGGAAGAGCTTTCCGTCGATGCTACTTTCCTGGACAATGTAGCGAAGGAGAACGATGAGATGTTTGATGAAATAGAGAAAGATGATGATGCATTTGCTGCTGTGGCATCGCTTATTCTGGCGGATGCTGAGGCGGATGAAACGGCTGAGTCAGTTGCTTTACTGGAGGCCAGTAGTGAGCATGTGGTGGATGCCCATGAATTGGTTAAACAGGCAGAATATACTTTGTCCCTGGTACGTGCGGCTGTCAAAGAGGGTACTTTGAGTGGTGATGATGCGGTGCGGGCGTTTACTGCGGCTGAGATGGAGGTGGTACATGCTCGTTCGCTATTGAAGAATGTTGCAGGGCAGCCGGAGGAGCATCATGCCAATGATAACGAAGGGGATGGCGAGCAGTAAAAGTAGCCGCTGGGATGCGGCTTATAGCCCGGTCTCTATGCCCAGGCCGGATGCGCAGTTTTATGAGCCAGAGCAGCCCTATGAATATGAGGTTGCTCGACGCTGGTGGAGCTTGCCACGTTCTATTTGTCTGCCATTGCAGCAGGGTGGTTGGTGCCAGGTCGTGTTTTCTGGGCGTCCTGGCGGAGCGATGGGACCCGATGTCCGTGATGCGGTATTGCGCTTTATTTCTTCTCCTGTCCAGCCCCAGGACCTACCGGTCGGGCAAGCTGAGCAGTTAGAAAAAGTAGTTGGGGATGTGGAATTCCATGTGCGCTCCAGTGATTGGCGTACCCATCAACACCAGTCTGATCCAGTCTATAACCATGTGCTCCTGCATATTGTCATGGTCTGTAACGATTCTCAGCCCACCAGGCGTCAGGACGGCACTGTGATTCCTACCTGCACCCTCGCTGATGTGTCGGCTGCTCATAAGCTAGTTTCATTTCCTCTGGTTGATAAAAGACTTGAGGCCTGGCCTTGCCAACAGTTAAGCGATCCACAGCGGCATAAATTATTGCAACGTGCGGGTCTTTTGCGTTTTGAGGCCAAATGCCATCGTTTCCTGGAGGAATTGCATGCGATGGAGCCCGCGCAAATACCAGAACTAGAGCCTTATGATCGTTCTCTCTTCCTTGCGCTGTCCGAAGGACTGGGTTATGGACGCGATCGAGAGGTTTTTCGTGCCCTGGGGATGCGCCTGTTATTGGGGCGTGGCGAACTTTCCGCACCGTTAGGGCGTAGCCTCTGTCCCGCGCCCCTTGATCATAGCAGACTACATGTACTGATGAACCTGTTCTCACGCTGGCGTCCTCCCGGTATCTGGCATACACTATGTGCTTGTTTATTGCCACCCAATGGCGCGAATGATCCCACTTTGATCCTGAACGAACTGCGCGCCTGTTTTCGTAAGACTGGTCTGAGCATGGCTCGCACCGATATTCTCTTATGCAATGTGGTCTTTCCATTCGCGGCTGCCGTAGCCTTGCTTGAGCAGCATGAATTGCTGGCGGAGCGCGCCCGTATGCTCTACCTACAGCATCCCGGCCTGCCATCCAATTGGATTACACGTAGTATGTGTGCTCAGCTACAACTCTCCAAAGAACCGCATGGCAGCTGCTTACAACAGGGGTTGCACTATATCTATCAACAAACCTGTCGTGAGAAAGATTGCTCTAGCTGTATCATAGGCTTGCAACGTATATAAAATAAAATGTAAATTATAGGATATCGAGGTTACTATTATATGGACAATAATTCAGTCGCTTATGCTCCCTGCCCAAATTGCAATGCTGATGGCAGCCGTCGTCAGTGGAGAAAGACATATGGCCATTATATAAATGCGTTAAGGGTTGACAGTGATGCTTATCCTAATATGGGTTCTAATATGGGGGCGCTGGTCTGCACAAATTGCGGCAATGTCCAGCTCTTTGTAGACCCTGACGATTACTATAATCATTGATATTCTCTATTCGACTGCAAAAAAGTAGCGTGAATCTCTTGCCGAATACGTTGAGATGGTGTAGTTTAAAGAGCGCCCTACCGATGTTATTAATCTGGTTGGGCGCATTGGCAATAATATTATTATAGAATCCTGATAGAATCCTGTGAGCGATTGAGCAGTCGAGCAGTATGTTGATGAGGACGCCAGTAGGATGGGAAAGCGAGTATATGAGTAACGAGCAGAACTTAGAACAGAAACAAGGGTCTGAAAGTAGCCCAGAAGGGGTGCGTTTGGCCCGCTTTCTTGCTCACGCCGGCGTGGCTTCGCGGCGTCATGCAGAAGAACTGATCCACGTGGGCCGGGTGCAGGTGAATGGGCAAACAGTGACTACCCAGGGCGTGCGTATAGATCCTGAGCGCGATCAAATATATGTAGATGGGAAGCGTGTGCAGCCTACAAATCGTAAGGTTTACATTCTGGTTAATAAACCAGCCGGCTATATCAGCACTGCCTATGATCCCCAGCAGCGCCCAACCGTGTTAGCCCTGGTCCCTCCGGAGATTCGCCAGCTGCGTGTCTATCCCGTTGGCCGATTGGATAGTGATACCAGTGGACTCCTTCTGCTGACCAATGATGGTGATTTTGCTCTGCAATTGACTCATCCTCGCTATTCTACCCAGAAACACTATGAAGCGCTGGTACAAGGCCATCCCACTGCGGAGGCGCTGGAGTCCCTGCGCAAAGGCGTCTCTATCAATGAGGACGATGGCAGTGTTTATCGGACCTCGCCAGCGGATGTACGGGTAGTGGGACAGAGTGGAGCCGGGACCAGCCTGATTCTGACCTTGCATGAAGGACATAAACGCCAGGTCCGGCGTATGTTGAGGGCCGTTGGCTATCCCGTGCGCCAATTGACGCGTGTCGGTGTGGGTGAGCTAACCCTCCAGGATGTTGCACCGGGCAAGTGGCGTTACCTGACTGATGCCGAAGTTCGCCAACTCAGGAAAGAGTCCACGAACGATTAATGCCACAAATTGAGTACAAACGAGATTTCGCAGATAAGTAGCGTTTGGCTGCGTGTGAGCAATATCAACCGGGCAGGATATGGTATAATCCGTTGAGTTATGATTATCATCGATACACGGAGGATTCATGTCTGGGCCACAATGTATAGCAATAGACGGACCAGCAGGCTCGGGAAAAAGCACTATAGGTGAACAACTCGCCCGTCAATTAGGCTACCTTTATGTCGATACAGGAGCAATGTATCGTGCAGTGGCCTGGCTTGCTCTTCATGAGGACGTTGATATTAACGACGGTCCTGCATTGGGACGACTTGCACAGCGGGCGGATGTTGTGATTAGTCATCCCCATATCAGCGATGGCCGCCAGTATACGGTAACTGTCAATGGACAAGATGTTACATGGGACATTCGGAAGTCGGATGTGACTCGGGCGGTCTCGGCTGTATCTTCTCATCCCGAAGTGCGTAAATTGCTGATCGAGCAACAGAGGGCGATGGCTAAACAGGGCCGCGTTGTCATGGTTGGCCGCGATATTGGAGCGGTTGTCCTACCAGATGCAGAACTAAAAATATATTTAACGGCCAGCCTGGCCGAGCGAGCCAGGCGGCGCCACACTGAATTAGTCGAGCGCTATGGTGCAGTCCATGAGAATGTACCCCCACTTGAAGATCTGATCCGTGATATCGAGCGCCGAGATGATATTGATCACGACAATATGCGACCAGCGATAGATGCTATTGTAATTGAAACTGATTACCTCAGTGTGCCCCAGGTACTAGATACTATCGCGCCCTATGTGGAGGATACTGTATGAAGCAGGATATGGATGCTACCGAAACCAAAGCGGCGGCTCCTATTAAAGGCGAGCCTAAGAAGAAACCAGAAAAGAACCTGTATGAGCCCTATTCAACCCCACGCGTCCTGTATGAAATGATACGCTTTCTGGCCAAAGCGGTCTTCTTTCTGGCGGCGCGTGTTCATTTGCGTGGGCGCTACAACGTTCCCAAAAAGGGACCCTATATTATTGCCGCCAACCATCTCTCCTGGACGGATATTCCCCTGGTTCCAGCTTATATTCCTGGCAAAGTAGTTTACATGGCCAAGGAAGAATCATTTTATAGCAAAGTTGGTTGGCTGGTTCGTTTCCTGGGAGCCTTTCCTGTCAAGCGCGGTGAAGGTGATCGCCAGGCGATTCGGGCCGCGCAGGAACAGCTGAAGCAGAAGAAGGTCTTTATTATTTTTCCAGAAGGCACGCGCAGCAAAAACCATGCTCTTGGCAAGGCGCATGCTGGCCTGGGAATGATTGCACTACGTTCAGGGGTGCCTGTTATCCCGGTCGCGATCTGGGGTAGTGAGAACGCGTTAAAGAAATTTGGGGCCCATGTGACCATCTCTTACGGCGAGCCTATCTTGTTGAAACCCAAGGGCAATAAGATTACGCGCGAAGATATCGCTGATGCCACTAACGAGGTTATGAAGCGCATTGCTGAGATGATGCCAGAACGTTATCGTGGTGAATATGCTGATCTCGCTGCGACTCCCCCGGTTGATATCACCTCGGTGAATTAAAATAGAGCGGCGAGCTTCGAGATAAAAAAAGAGTCATGGGCAAACATACTGCTCGTCCATGACTCTTTTTTTTATCTATCTACTGTTTGTAATTTTCAACAGTATTGGGATCGCGCACCTCAGCCTCATCGGGATTCAGGCCTGCATTGCGACGGGCGCGGCGCTGCCGCAGCAGATCCCAGCATTGGTCGAGACCTACTTCCAGGTCTTTAACGCGTTGCCGCTGATCTCCTTGAATCTTGCCTTCTTCTTCCAACTGGAGAAGGTGGTGTTCTTCGTTAACAAGTTCTTGAATATGTTGAAGAATTTCTTTATCGTTCATCGTTTCCCTCTGTATATCGATAGTTCTATGCTGCACAGTGTATACACGCACCGTGTAGCGCCAATGGATACGCTCTACAATTTAAGCTGGACAAATAAAGAAAAACGGGCAGCCAGGACAGCGTTGAGCATCTTTAGGCTGCGCCGGATAGCGATGCTCCTCTAGTCCCTTAACCGCTTGTTCGACTTCTTGATAGAGATTTTTCTCTTTTTTCGCTGTAATGGTGATGGGCGTATTTTCACCTGTACTCATATTATGACTATGAACTTCAACACTCTGGCCCGGATACTGCTGCCGATAGGCCAGGTGATATAAAAGGTCTTTGGGCCTGGGATCATGTTTTTCTTTCGCACGCCCATAGCTGGTCCGTATAAAACGATCTGGTTGTTGGGTGGCCGTATTGGCTGTTTCCACCCGATCTATAGGGACATGGACGCGGGTGCCAGCTATCTCTACATTATAGCCGGGTTGCAGTTGCCAGCTCACCTCTTCCTGGGAATGCAGGCGGCGGCGGATTGATTCGACCACCTGCTGGCCATGTTCCTCGTACATAGTCGCGAATGGCTCTGTATGGCCTCCCAGGTCTTGCCAATGCTGGATATAGAGCTCCTGAATTTCCTGCTGGCTGGGTAAGCGGGCTGGATCTTTAGATTCGTCCAGTTGTTTATGGATCGCTTCAACTGTTTTGCGCGTGGCCTGAGTAAAGAGCCGATAACCATCGGGCTGATCTTCAAAATGATAGATTGAGCTGTAGACGTATTTGCGGGGACAATACAGGTAGCTTTCGATGGCATAGGTGCTCAAGGTTGGTGGGCTCATCGCGGCAATAAACTCTTCGCCAGGTTGTGAACTGTGTATGCCAACGATGTCATTTTCTTCCAACAATGTGCCCGCATAGTGTTGATTCCAATGCTGCTTAATAATGCGGTCTTCGCCTAGACCCGCTTCAAGGGCATCCAGGTAGGGAGAGCGTTGATATTTCTGTTGCGCTTTGCCATAACGTTCGCTATAGCTTAGCACCAACTGATCGCGTGCCCGTGTCACTCCAACGTAGAAGAGACAGGCTTCGCCCACCTCATGGCTATTGTTCTCCGTTGAGAGCATACCAAGCGGCGGTTTAATGCTGCCGCTACGGGCCGAAGTGGGAAAGCGCCGCTGCATCAGGCCGGGCATATAGACCACTGGAAATTCTAGTCCTTTACTCGCATGTACCGTCATGACATTGATGGTATCCGTTTCGGCATCTGCCTCATCATTGCTATTCTGCCGGCTTCCACTATCCTGGCGCAGTTGTACCAGGAGCCTGAGATAATCAAGGAAATCGCGAACCTGTTCTTCAATCGATAGCGGCTCACTGACCTCTGCTGCCCCTGTTCCCGCATGGCTGGTTGACTGCTGCTCTAATTTCTGACGCAGCAGGAGCTGCTGATCATAATGCCGGGCTAGCTGCAGTAATTGTTGATAGCTTGCTAGCTGTATACTACTGAGTTTGTCACCAGGCCGTGCCAGCAGTGAGCGGATCAATGAGGTTTCAATAAAGAGATATTGTGCCAGTAGAAACCAGATATTGGGTGCCCTGAGCAAAGCTTGCAAGGTGTGTGAGATACGCAAGAGGGTATGACGACCCTCAATGCTGATAGTCAGTGGCAATTCGCCGCTTATCAGCATTGAGCGAACAGTCTTGCCCGGCTCGCGTGTGGCTAGCAGCAAAGCCTCGATATCAGCCTGGCTCAATGCATGCTCGGGCAGTCTCGCCAGGCGCAGGAGACCCATGCCACTGCTATCCGGGATCAACAGGATGGCCGAGAGCACATCCTTAATATGCTCTTGTTCAAGAATGCCTCCCTGTTCGATAACAGGCAGGTTCGCATCCATCAGGGCGGCTGTGATCTTATTGGCCTGGCTACGTGTCCGGCAGAGCACCACCATATCTTTAAAAGCATAACCTTGAGATTGCTTGTTGCGTATATCTTCGATCAGGCTGGCTATCTCGCTGGCTTCATCTGGTGCTTTGGCGATCGTCACATAGGTATCGATATTAGTCAGACGTACCGGCTGATTTTTGCCGATTTCCTGCCCAAATTCAAGCTGTTGACAACGAAATGACTCAGCAATCGCTACCAGGTCGGGTCGCGAACGATAGTTACGACTGAGAGGGAGAATCCTGGCGCCTGGAAAGTCCTGTTCGAACTGGCTGATATTAGCGGGTGAGGCACCACGAAAGCCATAGATGGCCTGATTGGCATCACCGACCACCCAGACTCGACCGGCTGTGCCAGCCAGCACACGTAGTAAGACACCGCTGGCGCGATTCACATCTTGAAATTCATCTACAAGGATATGCTCAAATGTGTGTTGGAGTTCCGCCAGGACAGCTGGATGCTCGTTAAGGAGCTGGATCGCGGACACCAGCAGGCCACCATAATCGGTATCACCGCGCCGCTGTAGCTCTTGTTGATAAAGGGCATAGACCTGCGCTACCTCCAACGCTTTTTCCGCCTCCACCTGTACTTTTTCGTCGCTTGCCTGTGCCTGCATTGCTTGTGCCAGATTCAGATATTGTTCTGGCGTCACCAGTTCGTCCTTTGCCCGTGCAATAGCCTTGAGCATATCGGGAAAATAATGGGTTGGGGTTTGCAATAAACGATAATGGTGGAGCTTCATTGCATTGGCTTGCTGGCGCAACATCAAATAGCCCTCCGCCTCATCTACGAGTGAGAAATCTGGCCGTAAGCCAATCAGGGTCCCATACTGGCGTAACAGGTTGGCGCAAAAGGCATGGAATGTACTGATGGTTGGCAGTGTCTGCCCCGACTGAGAGAGTAGTTGCTGTAAGCGTTCCTCCATTTCCAGCGTTGCTTTGCGTGAAAAAGTCAGGGCCAGGATGTGTTGGGAGGGGATCTGTAGGGTATTAATCAGATAGTCGGCCCGTCCAATTAAGGTGCTTGTCTTGCCGCTACCCGGACCCGCTACAATAAGCGCCGGTGTCTCGGCCTCAATAGCCGCTTGCTGAAATTCATCATAGCGTTTTTTTGCTGTCGCAGCCGCAGGATCTACTCTAGCCGGTTTGGCCGCAATATCCTCTTCTGCCACTTTGACTGTTGGTGTGGTACTTAAAAATCCAGCCAGGCGATTTAGCAGGGCCGCCGGCGAGACCGCAAAGCGAGCCGCCAGTACATGAGCCGGTACAGCTTCCTGCACATATAATGTATAGAGCCTGGCTGCTGGCATCAACAGTTCTGCCGCAAAGACATTGGCGGCCAACTCACGCTCACTGCGTGGATCATACCCATGGGGGTTACCAATCTTTTCCTGCATCAACTCCTGCTCAAGGAAAGTAGCCATATCTTCCTGAATATCATTATCATGGCAGGGATGAGTAGGGGAGGGCTCTGGAATTGACGCATAGGATACCTGGGCGGAAAAAAGCACATTGTATTGTTCTGAAAAACGTTGTAAGCGCAATCCATTGCGGCAGTGAAGCAAGGCATGCCCGATTTCATGAGCCAGGGTAAAGCGCCGGAACGTCTCATTCAATGTACGACAGATCCAGATCAGATCTTCCTCTTCATCTGGATCCATAAAGCCATAGGTTCCCTGCGCGTAGTCCTCTACATTAAACGTACCAATATGCAATCCTAACCATTCAGCTAGATTATCAATGGGGGTTATATCATTGGTCCACGCAGGATTATCTTTCCTATATTCTTCCAACACCAGCCGGGCCGCAGCCTCAACCGTTAAACGTAATGCATTATCCACAGCGCGCTCCCAGCGTCTCTATCAGAATGTGTCTTATCCTCATGATCTCCGCGATCTTCACGTCTGAGTTTGAGCGCCAAAGGCGCTCAAGAAGTTTTCTTGTGTGGTGCAAAGTGCGCCCGGCGCACTTTGCACCACACAAGAAAAAAAGCTCGGGCGCGCCAGCGCACGTCCGCGCAAGAGTGGCATACCCTATTATATCGCATAGAGAACTTCTGTGCAGCTTTTCGCCGTGTTCATTCTTTTCAGACCATGGATTTTCTGATAGTCATGCTGCTGAAGATATTTTTTCCAAATGGACTGTTCTCTGGTATAATGAGTGCCAAATATAAGATGGTGCCATATATCTTTACAAGGAAATTCAAAATGGACGCAGAAGAGATTCTCGCACAGGCGAATACGAGCGCGGAACTTCCAGCTGGCTGGTCTTCCTTTCCACTTCTCAAAGGGAAAGTCATCTGGGGGATTGTAGGTTGGATCTTTGGCATTTTGATGGGTGCAGGCTTACTGGCTTTAATTGTGCCCATCGTTATACCCGTTAATTTTCAGCATGGAACATTTTCCATTATTTTAACCACTTTTTTGCTGGCAATATTGGCGTTTATCTTCTTTGGTAGCATCTATATGTTAATCATTGACATCGTGCGCGTAGCCCATCCCGAGCAGCATATGATTGTGCTAACCCCGACAGATTTTGTTATGCGTGAGGGAGCCAAAACCACGCAGGTGCCATTGAAGAACGTGCGCCATGTAACTCCTCGTGGACGAGCTCCAATTGATCGTAGCGCTGATGATGCAGGTGTACGCAATATTCAGGGCGCCGGTGAAAATGTGTTTGGCTTTATCTTTGGACGCGGAACGACTGAGAGTGGTCAGAAGCAGAGACGCAAACGCGTTCGCACTCCAACTTCGCTGGCTTTTGTAGATGATCGCACAGACACTGAAGTTACGGTTGTCAATGATAATGCCCATGGAGACCCCTTTTTGATTGCCGCCGTAATCAAAAAATACGTGGCCGGAGCCCGGTCAGAGGAAAGCATCCAGAAGTAGTATGTCGCTGTTGACATATTTATGTATCAAACTTTTGAGCATAGAAGGGGCTTATATATGCTACTTGCACTTGATATCAGCAATACAAATATCAAGTTTGGCCTATATGATCACGATGTAATGAAGCATCGCTGGGTTGTATCTACTGTCAGGCAACGGACAACTGATGAGTATGCAATGGTCCTCAGTGATCTATTGCGTCATGTTGGTTACATCTTAACCGATATCGATGACATTATCATCTCCAGCGTCGTTCCTCCCTTAACGCCAGTATTTGAAGATCTGGCAACGCGTTACTGTAACCTTGAAGCGCTGGTGGTCAACCACACCCTGGATCTGGGAATTAAGCTCCTGGTAGATAATCCATGGGAAGTTGGATCAGATCGTATTATGACTATCATCGCGGCCCATCATCTCTATGGAGGACCTGCCATCGTCATTGCCTTCAGTACCGCTACCACCTTTGATGTCGTTTCCGCTGAAGGAGATTTTCTTGGTGGTGCCATCGCCCCTGGCCTCTCTATCTCGGCTGAAGCTCTAAGTAGCTCTGCCTCACAGCTCTACCGGGTCAACATGACCCCACCGCGTTCAGCGTTGGGGAAAAATACCATCGAGAATATGCAGTCAGGTATCATCTATGGCCATGTCGGACTTGTCCAGGGTCTCATCGCACGTATCAGCAAAGAGATACCAGATGTTATCCATGAGAGCGAAATTAAGATCATTGCCCATGGAGGGATGGCACAACAAATGGCACCGATCATTCCCGAAATTCAATATGTCAACCAATATTTGCCTCTTGAAGGGTTGCGCCTCATCCATAATCGACTGCGCGGCCCCGATAGTTTCGAGGGTAAACTTTTTCATAATAGAGTATGGTGGGGAGATGGCAATCGCCACCTCCCCACCATACTCTATAAAACTTCAAGCAAGCACCGTAGGAGCACAAAAAAAATAAGACAGCAACTGTGCTGTCTTATCAAAAAAAGTGGGCCTTCCTGGACTCGAACCAGGGACCTCAGTCTTATCAGGACTGCGCTCTAACCACCTGAGCTAAAAGCCCATAGCTATGGGCGAAAAAATAAGACAAGCAAATGCCGTCTTATTAAAGTGGGCCTTCCTGGACTCGAACCAGGGACCTCAGTCTTATCAGGACTGCGCTCTAACCACCTGAGCTAAAAGCCCGCATCTCTTTTTTTATAATTTATACAAGCGGGTGGAATGGCGACGTCTTATTTTCCCACGCAGTTGCCCACGCAGTATCATCAGGGCTGGAAGGCTTAACTTCCGTGTTCGGGATGGGAACGGGTGTTTCCCTTCCGCTAATGTCACCATCCCACCCGCGTGTATAAACAAGCGGATGAGAAAATCCGAAGTGGAGACGAGGAGATTCGAACTCCTGACCTCCGCCGTGCAAAGGCGGCGCTCTACCAACTAAGCTACGTCCCCATATGGGCCTTCCTGGACTCGAACCAGGGACCTCAGTCTTATCAGGACTGCGCTCTAACCACCTGAGCTAAAAGCCCGCTTTATGCGGTATATATGGGTCTCCATTACATAGTGGCTGTTTGAACCTGAACAACTAAAGAGTGGTAAGGCGGAGCAGTCAAACGCCAATCTTTGACAAGCTCGTTTAGATCTCTTACTCTGTGAAGTAAGACCGACCTAGGAGGTGGATGAGTATAAAACGTCTTTCATTGAAAGACCTCATCAAAGCTCCCTAGAAAGGAGGTGATCCAGCCGCACCTTCCGGTACGGCTACCTTGTTACGACTTCACCCCAATCACTGACCCCACCCTCGACGCTTGCCTCTCTTGCGAGTTAGCCCAGCGGCTTCAAGTGTTGCCAACTTTCGTGGTGTGACGGGCGGTGTGTACAAGACCCGGGAACGTATTCACCGTAGTGTGCTGACCTACGGTTACTAGCAACTCCAACTTCATGGAGGCGGGTTGCAGCCTCCAATCTGAACTGAGGCCAGGTTTGACGAGATTAGCTCCCCTCGCGGGTTCGCAACTCTTTGTCCTGACCATTGTAGCGTGTGTGTCGCCCAAAGCGTAAGGGCCGTGCTGACTTGACGTCATCCCCGCCTTCCTCCGTTTTAAAACGGCAGTTTCGCTAGAAAAATCCAACTAACGACAGGGGTTGCGCTCGTTGCGGGACTTAACCCAACATCTCACGACACGAGCTGACGACAGCCATGCAGCACCTGTGGATCCGCCCCGAAGGGACAGCCCGTTACGGCTGGTGCAAATCCATGTCAAGCCTTGGTAAGGTTCTTCGCGTTGCATCGAATTAAACCACACGCTCCGCTGCTTGTGCGGGTCCCGTCAATTCCTTTGAGTTTTAATCTTGCGACCGTACTCCCCAGGCGGACCACTTACTGTGTTAACTACGACACTGAAGGGGTCGATACCCCCAACGTCTAGTGGTCATCGTTTACGGCTAGGACTACCAGGGTATCTAATCCTGTTCGCTCCCTAGCTTTCGCACCTGAGCGTCAGGTACTTCCCAGGACACTGCCTTCGCCATCGGTGTTCCTCCGGATATCTACGCATTTCACCACTCCACCCGGAATTCCGTGTCCCTCTGAAGCCCTCAAGTCAGACAGTTTCCATGGTCCTTCGTCGGTTGAGCCGACGACTGTCACCACAGACTAACCTGACCGCCTGCGTGCGCTTTACGCCCAATAAATCCGGACAACGCTTGCCCCCTACGTATTACCGCGGCTGCTGGCACGTAGTTAGCCGGGGCTGATTCCTCTGGTACCGTCCGTTCTCGTCCCAGAGAAAAGCAGTTTACGATCCGAAAACCTTCTTCCTGCACGCGGCGTTGCTCGTTCAGGGTTGCCCCCATTGACGAAAATTCCTCACTGCTGCCCCCCGTAGGAGTCTGGGCCGTTCTCAATCCCAGTGTGGCTGATCGTCCTCTCAGACCAGCTATCGATCGCAGTCTTGGTAGGCCATTACCCCACCAACCAACTAATCGAGCGCAGGCTCGTCCTCAGGCGCCCTTGCGGGCTTTGCTCGTTGCCGAGCCTATGCGGTATTGTCGGCGATTTCTCGCCGGTATTCCTCACCTAAGGGTAGATAACCCACGTGTTCCTCACCCGTCCGCCACTCCCTGCTTGCGCAGGGCGTTCGACTTGCATGTGTTAGGCACGCCGCCAGCGTTTATCCTGAGCCAGGATCAAACTCGCCATCCAAATTTTATATATGCAAATCTCTCTGCAGAGATTTACTATGCAATCTTATGACAAGCTTATCAAAGCAATTGACTGGCTTATGTTTTTCTGTTTCCTTACCACTCTTCAGTTGTTCATGTTCTTAAGCAGTTGTATATGCTATGGATGCGTCTCAGACTTTACTGTCTGGCGCAAGAGAGATAATAACACTGACCGGCTTTCCTGTCAAGCTTTTTTATACGAGTTTCTGAGAATTGGAAAAAAATACTTCCAGAGTCTTCTGATGCGCTTTTATAATGAAAGAATTCCCTTGCAGGGGTTGTATATACGCATTATTCACCGCAACTATCAGGCTCTAACTTTCTCACAGTATCAGTCTCGATGACCTTCTTTACGCTCGCTAAGAGGAATGACTTTGGGATCTCCCGCTTATCGCCATCGTCTTTAGCATCGTCAGTATCGCTTTGTGAATTTTGTTCTAGATAATAGCTTCCTGTGAGTGCCAGTCCCACCCCAAATGGGATCAGACCTGGTAATAACCAGGGACCAATATGTAGTGGGGTCGCAGCCAGATTGCTGGGCAGCAGAAAACCAACAGGATATAGACCAACCAGCAGAGTCAGTCCAACCATCATGGTAATTAAGCCTGCTCGTAGGATGCCTCTATTGCGGCGTTGTCGACGTGTCTCCCTCGGATGGAGTCCTCGGCTAATCATAGCCATACGCTCACGATGTTGAATGTAACGCAATAAAACAATAAATCCGAGGAAAATGGCCAGGGCTATTAGCCAGCCAATTAAAAGGACGATGGCATTATATGACATTTCGGGCTACCTCTTTATGCAGATATCTTTCTGTATGATAAGATACGGTTAACCGAGATATATGTTTCGTCAAATTAATGAAACATATCCATTTGATTTGTTCTCTAAACTAGCATGATGAGTGAGTATCTATTGCAGCCACCACATAGTATTGGAATGTCGCTTCCAAATATAGCTTCTGCACCTGCTGAGCAGGATGATGCTGAGCTTGTAGTTGCGAGCCAGGCTGGTGATCAGGATGCATTTGCTATTCTGGTCCAGCGTCATCAGCGCCGTGTCTTCAATCTCGTGTATCGAATGTTACAGCAATACGATGAGGCAAATGAGGTCACACAGGAGACCTTTCTTGCTGCATGGCAGGGTTTGCGCTCTTTCCGAGGAGACGCACGCTTCTCAACATGGTTGCATCGTATTGCCTATAATTGCGCTTTAAAGCAATTAGAGCAACGAAAACGAGATAGTGCGTTACAAGTTGCTATGCAGGCGGAGGCTGTAGATAGCGATGAGCGCATTGGTGATGAGTTAGAGGCGCATGACAGACAGGCTATTGTACGAGAACATATTTCAACTTTACCAGCTAAGTATCGTGTTGTTTTAGTGTTAAGACATTTACAAGAAATGACCTACGAGGAAATGGCTGAGATTTTGACTATGCTATCGGGACAATAAAGACGCACCTCTTTCGGGCAAGGAATCTGCTGAAGGAGCGTTTAGAGGCGTTTGATCAAGAGTGGAAAACGAGAGGTTAGTCATGCATTGTGCTAAAGCAACCCGTCAATTACAGTTGTATGTTGATAAGCAGCTGAATCTGGAGCAGACCCGCGCTCTAGAGTTGCATCTCTCAACCTGCTCTACCTGTTGCCGTGAATATTTCTTACTTGAGGAAATAAGTCAGGCTCTTAATCGAATAGAGTTGGTGCGCGAACCAGAAGATTTGACCATGAATATCATGCGTCGCGTGGCTGTAAGCGCCCAGCAAGTAAAGGTAAACGAGCAGGAAGTGCGCTCATTTGCGAATTTCCGACCTTCTTTATCCGAGATGTTAACTGCTATCGCCCTGGCAACTATTACAATGCTAGGCATTATGTTGGATCAACCGTCAGTGCGCGCGGTATTGCCGATTGGGAATGGACACGATCCACTCTCCTTATTTATGATTTCTTCATGGCATGCATTGGTCAGCATTAATGCTGATACCATGATGCTGTTTTTGTGGGTACTGGGAACTCTGCTTGGTATCTGGATTACATTAGCGGTGGCAGGGTCGGATATGCGCGATCAATGGTATAAAGCTGTCATAGATCGTTTGCCAGTATGGTAATCTCTCTCGTTACCATTTTTGTTTGGAATGTATGATGGGTTGCTGGATAGTCGTGGTGTTGGTGGAGTTGGCAGATTAAGGGGGCGCACCATAGAAACTCAGAAACAGCGACAGCCTGGCGCCAGAGCGCTGGGCTTTTTTTGGCTCTGCCATCCTGGACCGGTTTTGTTACATACCCTGGCTGTCACTATTTTTGCCCTGCTGGCTGCCTGGCCCATCTGATCTGGAGCACATTACTCCTGGTTATTGGCGCCCACGTAGCTATGCAATGTTCTATCGCTGTCCTCAATGACTATTGTGATCGGCAACTGGATATAATAAGTAAGCGTCAGAAACCAATTGCGCGTGGGCTGGTAACGCCTCGTGAGGCGTTATTCTTTGGATTGGCATGGATCGCCATTATGTTCTTGTTGCTATTGCCTCTCAACAGGTTGGCCTTGTTGCTATCTGTGCTCTACCTTATATTGGGGCAAGGCTATAACCTGGGACTAAAATCAACCCCATGGAGCGGTATTGTATTTGCGCTGGCGATGCCCTGATTCCCGTCTATGCTTTTGTGGGCGTGGGTCATTACACTCCTGCTCTCATATGTTTGATTCCAGTGGCTGCCCTGCTTGGTATTGCTCTGAATCTTGCCAATTCGCTACCTGATATCGCGGAAGACGCGGCTAACAAGGCACGTACCCTGGCGGTTGTATTGGGAGAGCAACGAACCCGCCTGGCCTGTCCTTTGCTTATCCTGGCTACTGAGGTGCTGGTAATCATCTTTGCCGTGATGAATGTTGTTAATATGCGTGCCTGGATCATCTGGCCTACGCTAGGACTGGTTTTCATGCTGGTCGTTTGGCTGTTTGGCTGGTCGTATCGTGGCTTGCGTCCATTAAACTACCGGCATTATTTCTTGTTGGTGGTCTGTACCTGTCTGCTACTGGCCAGTGGCTGGCTGACCAGCATCTTCCTGGTTTAATCTTTCTGGCTTAGTAAATAATGAATGGATGATAATGTTCCTGATGAAAGGTACTACGCATGCCATTACGCTTATCACCTCTGGACCATATTCTGTCACGCTTAAATTTAATACCTGTACCTTTGTTTGACACACCACTTGTGCCTGGTATCGCGCAGGTATTAATTACTGCCTGTGAGCTCAACTTATTTGATACCCTGGCGGATGAGCCCCTTACGCTGGACGCGCTGGCTGAGAAATTAGACTGCCATCCGCAGGGGCTGGTACTTTTACTTCAGGTACTGGTGGCGGCTGGATATATTCAACTGCATCGCGGTCACTATCGCAATACCAGGGTAACACGGCGCTGGCTGCTTACATCCTCACCCACTTCTATTGCTCCATATATTGTGCATAGCCCGGACATTGTCGACATCTGGAAGCATTTACCAGCTGCTATTCGAACTCACCAACCCTCATTGCGTATGCCTTACGATGAAGATGCCAGCGATCCTGAATTGCAACGTCAACTGGCACGTCACTATGCGGGCCTGGCCGCGTTAGCCACCGTGCTTGGTGGAGAAGTTATTCGCAAGATCCGGTTGCCTGCTGGAGCCAGCAGTCTGGTGGATATCGGGGGCTCTCATGCCGCTTATAGCGCCATGCTCTGCCGTAAATATTCACGCCTTCAGGCCACGATACTAGATATTCAACCTGGTATTGAAGCCGGCTTGCAAAACGTGGAACGGCAAGGCTTGTCCAAACGGATCCATTTTGTCTGTACTGACATTGTGCGTGACGCCTTTGAGCAAACGTTTCCCGCTACCTTTGATGCCGCGCTTTACTTTCAGATCGCCCATCTTTTGCAGCCCGAGCAGAATCGTGCCCTGCTAGCCAAAGTAGTGGCGACCCTTAAGCCAGGTGGACAAATCTTTTTTGTTGACCAGGTCACCAACCAGACGCCCTACTCCCGGCTTGCCAACACCATGGTACAACTGATGGCTATGACTATGGAAGTTGTTGGTGGCACCTGCTATCCCTTTCCAGAAGTTAAAGACTGGCTGCTCTCATGTGGCATGGAACAGGTACACCAGCACCGCCTGTTAACCCCCGGTGCTACCCTGATCACCGCCAGGAAAAAACTATCCTGATGTTTTTTTGATATGACCATTACTTTAGATAGAACCTCTCAATCTATGAAACATTTTTAGTGGTATATTATTTAAAAATCAATTAGTCGGCATACGTGGTTTGATCAGGTTGGGTTTAGCTTGGAAAAAGCAAAAAAAACAAGGTCTGAAGCTTCTTTAAGAAGACGTTTCAGACCTTGGCTCTAGTCGGGGTGAGAGGATTTGAACCTCCGACCACTACAACCCCATTGTAGTGCGCTACCGGGCTGCGCTACACCCCGCTGTTCTCATTGGAACAGGCACAAGTATAGCAGAAAAAAAAATTCAAGTCAAGCGATTTTGGTGGATTTTTTTGTTATTTCCCCCAATTTAGCAGATCTTTGCGGTGTTTTATCAGGTATAGCCGCTCACTTCCCCTCCTTTTCCTGATTTCTGGTGCTTGCAATACCTTTGCACACTATGATTTTTTGTGTCAGGTTCCCTTAAATAGGAGGCCATTCTATTCTATATCTGTAGCATTTATTGTGTTAAAAATCATTTGGCGCTTAATTGTATTAAAGAATACATGCGCTTATAAAATGCTATCTGTTCAGGAAACATCTATTATGTGAAAAATGCAAAATAATTGTTAATATGTGATGTGTATACTGTAATTAGGTGTTATGTGGAGGAGAAGGTAGAAAAGAAGATTTTCATGGGTTGGGTTGTTATTTACTCTTCGCACATCTTTTACTCTCTCCTATGTTTGTGATTACATAAAGGAGTTCCTTAATGCAAAAATTGAATGTGGCGAAGAGCCACCAGAAGTATTCACGTTTCTGGGTAAGAGCCATATTGCTGCTTATTTTCCTGTTGGGTAGCCAACTTTCAAGTGTGTTTTGTATGATTCATGGCTCAAGCTATAATGCACGTGCTGCTGCTTCACAACAGCGTATATGCAAGAATCATGAAAATAAAGTCACATCATGCCAAAAATGCAAATTACCATACAAGCACTGTATTTACTCTTCGACATTTTACTTTCTATGTTTGATTAATAAAGGAGTTCCTTAATGCAAAAATTGAATGTGCGAAGAGCCACCAGAAGTATTCACGTTTCTGGTAAGAGCCATATTGCTGCTTATTTTCCTGTTGGGTAGCCAACTTTCAAGTGTGTTTTGTTTTCATGCCATGTGCACGCTGCTGCTCCAACAAGCTATAATGCAAGAATCATGAAAATAAAGTCACATCATGCCAAAAATGCAAATCCTACAAAACCTGTTACTACACCAGCGGTTGATCTGGCGATGAATTTGACTTTAGATAATTCATTGCCGTTGAGCTCCGGAGACTCTATAACTTTTAATTTGAGTGTCACTAATGTTTCGGATACAGATGTGCAGCTCCAGCCAGGGGATCTTGGCATTGATTATGTGCTTCCCGCAGGCTTAGAGGATGTGAGTACTACAGATCAACAGTGGAGTACTACCTATATTGGAGTGGCCAGCCCGCTAGAGATTGTGACGACAAATAATAATACAGTCCTCTTACATCCGGGTGATAGCACAGTAATACTACAGATTTCTGGAGACTTATTGGATAGTGCAGTTCCTGCTCTGACCAGCACCGCTACCCTGAGTTATGATGAAGATACAAATCCGGCAAATGATACAGCTACCTTAACAGTTCCGATATCTCCGGCGATGCCTTTGGCAGCAGTGCCAACGAAGATATTGAAGGTGAAGCAGCCACCAGTTCCCGCACACGCTCACTCTCGCCTCAAGTTGAGAGCGCACTTTTAGATCTTCGCTGATTGCTGCCGTTATGCAGTAATCAGCCAGCGCTTTGAGTGCCAACTATATTAACGGTGTATGACTGTGCAACGCAGACAGTCATACACCGTTAATATAGTTAACTCGCCTTATCGCATGAGGTTGTGGAATTCTTACGCTAGACTTTTGTGCTCCAATCTGGTATCCTAGATGGTAGAAAAAATGTACTGCAATAGGCAGTGAAAAGCGATGATGGGGAGAGTAAGCGTCTAGATGCGCTCAGGGAGAGAGGGCCACCGACTGTAAGCCCTTTTGCGTGTTGATTTGCTGAAGTTCACCCCAGAGCTGGCTGTTGAACACTAATGTAAAGTAGACAGCCCCGGATAGTCACCGTTATTGGACAAACCGAGTGGAATGCTGGGTCATGCTGTATTTGCTCTGCATCTATATGTTTTAGATGCGTCAGACTATGAACTCATCATTCAATACGGGTGGTACCACGGAGCTTGCTACGCCGACAACTTCGTCCCTGTTGACGAATGTCGGTTTTTTGATTTTTTGGGAGGTTGTATGATTGGACAACTCGAACAGTTGCTCGGACAACTTGATATGCTGCGGGTGCGGGCTATCGAGGAACTGGAGCCGATCAACACATCTGCTGAGCTAGATGATTGGGATACACGCTATCTTGGACGTAATCGTGGCGAACTGAAGAATTTCTCTTCGGTCATGCCAAAACTCTCTAAAGAAGAGCGTCCCGTTGTAGGTCAGAAGATTAATGCGGTGAAGTCGGAGTTAGAGCGTAGTCTGAAAGAGAAGCGTGAGGAATTAGAGCAGCGGGAATTGATGCTGGCCCTGGAAAAGGAGCGCATTGATGTGACGTTGCCGGGTCGCGCCTTGCCGGTTGGCACAATGCATCCCATTTCGCGCACGATTCAAGAAGTGACTGATATCTTTGTAAGGATGGGTTTCAGTGTGCTACAAGGTCTGGAAGTAGAGACCGATTATCATAATTTCCAGGCGCTCAATATTCCCACCGAT
Organism: Dictyobacter kobayashii; assembly: GCF_003967555.1. Taxonomy (GTDB): domain Bacteria; phylum Chloroflexota; class Ktedonobacteria; order Ktedonobacterales; family Ktedonobacteraceae; genus Dictyobacter; species Dictyobacter kobayashii. The sequence continues at coordinate 1,973,673 of NZ_BIFS01000001.1, read as the reverse complement.
CATCCCGCACGTGATATGCAGGATACCTTCTGGGTTGCTCCTGGTGAGGTGTTATTGCGTACGCAGACCTCTCCGATGCAGATTCGAACTATGGAGCAATATCAGCCCCCCGTGCGGGTCGTGGTCCCTGGCAAAGTGTACCGCAATGAAGATATCGATGCCACCCATGAGGCGATGTTCCATCAAATTGAGGGTCTGCTCATCGACGAAGTGTGCACCATGGCAGATTTGAAGGGCTGCCTGGAACGTTTCGCCCACGAAATGTTCGGTCCAGAGCGACGTCTACGCTTCAGAGGCAGCTACTTCCCTTTCACCGAGCCAAGTGCTGAGGTGGATATTAGCTGTGGATTGTGCAATGGAAAAGGCTGCCGCTCCTGTAAATATAGCGGTTGGCTCGAAGTGCTGGGTTCAGGTATGGTCCATCCCAATGTATTACGCAATGTGGGCTACGATCCCAAGAAATATCGTGGGTTTGCTTTCGGTATGGGTGTTGAACGTATCGCAATGTTGAAGTATGGTATCGGAGAAATACGTCTCTTCTCCGGCAATGATCTGCGCTTCTTACGCCAATTGTAGTAGCGGGCGTGGAGTATAGACGGCGATTTTAAGAAGGAGAAGACGCTATGAGAGTTCCTTTAAGCTGGCTCAAGGAGTACGTTGAGATTACGCAGTCACCTGAAGAACTGGCCCATACCCTGACAATGGCTGGTTTAGAGGTTGAGGCGATTGAATATATTGGTCAGAGTTGGGGCGATAAAATTATTACCGCCCAGATCGATCACCTGGAAAAAGTAGAGGGATCTGATCACCTCAATTATACAAAAATTAATACAGGCACCAGCCAGATAAATGTTATCTGTGGCGCGCCCAATATTCGCCTGGGTGACAAGGTGCCGCTGGCCTTGCCTGGTGCTCAGGTTGGAGATATTACCATCAGCGAGACGCGTAAATTTGGCTATGTCTCGCAGGGCATGCTGTGTTCGCCGCGTGAATTAGGGATGGGAAATGACCATTCTGGCATCTATATTCTGGAACCAGATACCGCCCTGGGACAGCCGTTGGTGGATCTGCTGGGCGAGGTTGTGCTGGATTTTTCTATTAAGGCCCATCGTGGTGATCTTTCCTCGATTATTGGGATTGCCCGTGAAGTGGCTGCCCTGACGAAGAAGCCGCTACGCTTGCCTGAGCCTCGTTTCCAGGAGCAAGGTACGCCAGCTACTGAGATGGTTAAGGTAACAGTTGAGGATACAGAGCTGTGCCCGCGCTATACGGCGCGTGTTGTAAGCGATATAAAGGTTGCCCCATCACCCAATTGGATGGCTCGTCGCTTGCTGGCCGCAGGCCTGCGACCAATCAGCAACGTCGTGGATATTACAAACTATGTATTGTTAGAATATGGCCAGCCACTGCATAGCTTTGATTATGACCTGGTGCCGGAACAGCATATCATCGTGCGCCGCGCACATGAAGGGGAAGAACTGACCACACTGGACGGAGTCAAACGTAAGTTAACCCCCGACATGTTGCTGATCACTGATCCCACTGGCCCAATCGCCATCGCCGGAGTAATGGGTGGTGCCGCCAGCGAGGTCAGTGATAAGACCACAACAGTGCTGTTGGAGTCCGCCAATTTCCATGCTGGCAATGTTCGTCGTACCTCAACCGTGTTGGGCTTACGTACCGATGCCTCCAGTCATTTTGAGAAGGGGCTGGACCCCGAACTGGCGCTTGAGGGGGCGAATCGTGCCATGCAATTGTTGACGGAACTTGCGGGTGGTCATGTGCATCCGGGGATTGTTGATGTCTATCCACGCCCTGTACAGCCGCGCACATTGGAATTCTCGACCGATGATGTAGAGTGGTTGACCTCAATGAAAGTAACGCAAGGCGAAGTAATTGAAGCCTTGAGCGCCTTGAATTTCAGCGTGGCTGCCCTCGAAGATGGCAAAAATATGCTGGTAACCATTCCAACCTATCGTACTGATGTCACCCAGAACGCCGACCTGGTTGAAGAAGTTATTCGCTTGATCGGTTATGAGCATATTCCAAGCACTATTCCCGATGGTCCATTGCCCGAACAGACGATCGATCGCTGGTTTGAGCGTGAGCAGACCATTCGTAACTTGCTGATTGGGGCTGGCCTGAACGAAATTGTGACCTATACCCTGACCAGTCGTGCCCGTATGCTAAAGTTACTGGCCCAGGCCGATTTGAATGCTGCCAGCGTGCTCTTGCAGGCACCAAATCGATCAGCCGCCCAGGAAGAGGCGCGTATAGCTGCCAGCAACGTAAATACGACGCTGACAACTTTAGATCCTCATGCATTACCGGCGGTCACCATTGTGAATCCGCTCAGTTCAGACTTGGAAGCGTTACGTTTGACTTTGATGAGTAATCTGCTGGAAACCATTCAGGAGAATAGCAAACATAACAAAGCAGGCCTGCGCTTCTTTGAAGTGGGTCGCCGTTATCTACCCACGGGCAACAAAGCGCAATTGCCAGATGAGCGTCGCACGGTTGCTTTTGCCTTATCTGGCCCGGCGGAGAACTCCTGGTTGCCAGAACTCTCGCATCCAGCAGATTTCTACGATGTAAAAGGTGTCGCTGAGACCTTGTTGGCCGGTCTGAAGATCAGGAGCTATCGTTTCACGCCTACTCAGCATCCTACCTTCCATCCAGGCCGCTGTGCCTTGCTGGAACTGGCCTATATTACCGAAAGTGGAGACCAGGTCTTCCGTCCCGTTGGTGTCTTAGGTGAGGTCCATCCACTTGTGCAGCAGCGCTATGATCTTCCTCTGCGTGCTTATCTTGCCGAGTTTGATCTAGAAGCTCTCTATGCGGCAGTGCCTAGCGAGATTGTGTATCAGCCAATTTCACGCCATCAAGAGTTGACGCGTGACCTGGCGCTGGTAGTGGATCAGCATATCGCGGCCCAGGATATTAAGAGAGATATTGTACGTCATGGCGGTGAGCTATTGCGTTCGGTCGATCTCTTCGATGTTTATACTGGCGATCCCATTCCAGCCGGGAAAAAGAATCTGACCTATACACTGGTCTACCAGGCACAGAATCGAACCCTGAAAGATGCTGAAGCAAACGAATTGCAGGAACGCATCATTCGCCTGTTAAATGAAGATTTTGGCGCTATCCTGCGCTAGATCATGCCACATGTGTACAACAGGAGGAATTTCACCCTCTCCGTCCTTCCGGGGAAGGACGGAGAGCTACCATTGATATTTCTATTGCGCGTAAAATGTTAAAACGCAATGTTATTTAATGTAATAAGAAACGCATTATATTAATCTTTTTGGCTAATAAAAACTGGTAGCGTGCTTACACAGTTGAAAAAAGTATGCATACATTCTATAGTGTAGACACGTACTATATATCTTTCATATTTTTATGTTAATATTCTGTGCGGCCGTTTTATCTCCTGCTCTGTGCCCTTCTGAAGGCCAGAGAGTTTCTACGTTGGAAAGATTGGAACTCAAAATGCCTATTTTTGCTGTTTCAAGTGACAATTGTCAATTGCCAACGTTTAATCATTGTGAGTTACTTACAATGATTAAACCAGCGTCTTTTAACTGTCAAGTGGAGGGATGTGCGTGCCAATAGACATTTGTCCGCTTTAATAAAGTGAAGAATTGGCATGTATTGGGTATGTTTTCTTATATTTTATCACCAGAAGAGCAAAAAGCATGAATCAATGTTTGCGTTGTAATCAGCCATGTAGTGTTTCTGCAATCTTATGTGAGCAGTGTCGCTTACAATTACAACGACCTGGTCGACAGGACGAGCTGAAAGCGAAAAGCGGAGAGACAATTGCAAATTATTACGTATCTCCTCCATCTGAGCAGATGGCACTGAAGCAAAATGATATATCCATGGGGCCCGATGCCAGGATTTCTGCTTCGACACCTGCTCAGATGGAGGAGCCCTTTTATTTTGAGCCCATCAATGAGGAGGCCAGCGGCGCGAAACCTTCTCATTCATTCCTGCCAGCCGAGTCATTTGCGCCAGAAGCGGATCTATTGTCGACTGATATGGCGTCGCTTTCTTCTGCCGCTACCGTTCCGATGAGTGCTTTTTACCCGGAACCTGATATCCCTGCTCAAGATGAGCAAGAGTGGGCAAATGCGGCTGAATATTCGGCTGCAGCGGACCAATCGTTGCATATGTTGAATGATGCTGCCAGAATGATTGCAGAGGTAGATGGTGAGCCTGCGCAGGGTGGCAGAGCACCACGAGCATCGCGGTTATCGCCATTGCGCGATATCTCGGCGGACATTCGCCGCGAGAGCACCCCTTTACCGGCAACCGCTTTCAGTACAGAACATATGCGCAATGCACTGGATGAGCATCTGCCCGACCTCTGGCCATGGTTACATACAGCGGAAATCGACGAAGAGAAAGATGAATGGATCGATCACACTGATCCATTGCTTTCACGGCGTTTCCCTTCGAGTACCCAGATCAAGCAGATAGAAAGAACCGACCGCTTCCGTGCTCTAGGCTATCGAATGGAGTTATTCTGGCAGGGTGTTCAGCAATCGCCGCGCAAATGGATACGTATTTTATTTATCGTCATGTGTTCGATAGCTATTGTGGCTCTGGCTGTGGATGCCGTCCTGGTAACTTTTTTAGAGCATGGAACGCCTTCGTTCGCTGGATCGCCACCCACCATGACGCTTTCTACGCGTTTTGCTAATCAGGGTGACCTTGTCACTGTTCATCTTAAAGATTTCCCTCCCTCCGCATTAGTTGTAATGTCGCATGATCTTCAAGAACATGTGACACTGGTTCGCCAGGGCGATATTATTCATATTGGTCCAGAGGGAACAAAAGATGTCGTTATGTCGATCGATGAAGATTGGGAGACTGGATCGCATACCATAGAGGCTGAAGACATTAACACACGTTATACCGCGAGTGCAATGTTATCGATTGGCATTGGTCCAACACGTCCCGCTCATTTACAATTGGATGCCACAGATATTGATCTTGGTTCATCCTTGCAAGGTGGAAGCACTTTAAGGACCATCCATTTAATTAATGCTGGTGGAGGTGTCATCAGTTGGTCCGCCAGCAGTAGTTCCTCGTGGTTGCAGTTTACACCAAATCATGGCATGTTTAGTGATCGTGAAAGCATTCAAGTCGCTGCCGATCGTACAAAATTAAAGCCAGGAGAATATGACGGGAAAATCACATTATCCTCCAATGTGAGTGCGCCACAAGATATAACGGTCCATATGAAGGTATTGGCAATTCCTGCCAACGCAGGGGCGGTCTTGAGTGTCGCTCCTCCTGTAATGACCTTTACTGCTACTGATGGTATGTCAAATCCACCCTCCCAATCCCTGGTTATCTCAAATCCTGGTAAACAGCCATTGCATTGGTCTCTGGATGGTCAGTTACCTGCGCTACAATCTGATACTAATTCATATGTAAGTAGTTTAATCAAATCCACCAACAATTGGGTGAATGTAAGTGCCAACTCTGGCACAGTGCTTCCAGGGTCAACGGAAGCAGTAAACATCAATGTTCATAGCCTGGCTTTGTTGCCTGGTACTTACACTAGTTCATTAAAGTTCACGGCTACAAAAGCTTTGAATAGCCCACAGACCGTAGGGATCTCATTGACAGTGTCGCCTCGCTGTAGTTTGTTACTCAGTACTGGTAATTTGTTCTTTACCACCGTGGCTGGTCAGGATGGCACTAATAATCAAGTGTTGAACATGATGGGGAATGCCAGTTGCAATGATAATACAAATTGGAGTGTTTCATCTACAGTGCACTGGTTAACTATCACGCCTACCAGTGGTCAATTGATGAATGCTGCTACCGCATCTACTACCATTACTACTAATACCGCCGGTATGGCACCGGGGACCTACAACGGAACGATTACTGTCACTATGGCTCAAAGTACGCAGACGGTCGCCGTTCAGTTGATTGTGCAGCCACCGCCGCCGCCATCGGCCCCAATTATGGGGGCATCACCTTTGAATTTGAACTTTAGTGTTACAAAGGGACAGAGTAATCCACCTGGCCAGAGCATCGCTATCGCGAATACCGGGCAAAGCGCATTGACCCTGGCTGTAACACCTAAACCACTCTCGACGTGGCTAAGTGTAGTGCAGACCCCCACTATTATTCCTGCTGGTCAGACCAGTAGTTTGATGGTAAATGTGGATGCCAGTAACCTGACGCCTGGAAGCTATACGGGACAGATCGCTCTTAGTGGTGTGGATTCCAATGGTAATCCAGCCAGTGGTAGCCCCCAGACTATTGGTGTAACCTTTACCGTTTTTGCACCCTGTACTTTAACTTTCCCTTCGGCGACCTCACTGGCCTTCAATTCAGTCCAGGGTAGCGCCGATCCTGCGCCACAGCAATTCACTTTTACTGCTTCTGGTAATTGCAACTGGCCATTGACCTGGAAGATCGATCATAGTGCAGCGGCCTCATGGTTGAAGCTTTCACCTGATAATGGACAGTTTACGACCAGTTCTCAGTCAGCAACGGTAGTGATCAATCCTACTAATGCAGGTTTGCTGGCAGGAAATTATAATGAATCTGTCGCTATTAGCGCGACAGATAGCAGCGGGCATACTGTTCCTGGTAGCCCTCAAACGTTGTCAGTAGCGTTCGCGATCCAAAAGCCCTGTACTATTCAGGCTACCTCGCCCGGTCTTACTTTCTCAGCTAACCAGGGCCAGACAGGTACCGCACAGAGCATTCCTTTGAGTCTGTCCGGTAACTGTGTCCTACCTGTATCATGGACTGCTACGGCTAACAGCAGCTGGATTAATTTAACCTCTGCTTCGGGAAGCGATAATGGGCAGGGTAGCGCAGTGGGTGTGAATATTGATGCGAGCGGTTTAAATATTGGTACCTATAATGGTATTATTACGGTATCTCCTAGCGGTAATGGCGGCTCCGCAGTTGTTGGTCAACCACAAATACCGGTAACGCTGACAGTAACTGGAACTACTGTCAGTGTAACAGTAAACTCATGTGCGACTTCTGATTGTGCATCGCCGGTGCCATTGGCCGGTGCCCTGGTTTCACTCTCAGATTCGACTGGTAAAATTATTGCCAGTCAGACGGCTGATGTTAATGGCGTTGCGACCTTCTCCAACGTGCCAATTGGTACATACACAGTGGTTGCCAACGGAACAGACATCGCCCAGGTGTTATATTCGGGCAGCAGTTCGGTTGCTGTGACTGGAAATGTTGTCAATTTGAGTATTAACGCAATAGCTGCTAGTACACCCACGCCTTCTCCTTGATGGCGTTGCCTGATCGCAGTAATGATAGAGCAAGAGGCCCGCTTGAACACAATAAAAGTTCAAGCGGGCCTCTTGCTCTATCATTTTATTTGCACATATAAATATTGCAGGTTGTAACGTATCTATAATAGGGGGCTAGAAATGCGCAGATAGATATTTGGGATTGAGGCTATTTTTACGTCTTTTTATTATGAATATTCCTTGCAAAATCAGAGTTAAAAAAGGTGGATTATGAATACCAGACGTTGTATCTATTGTCAGGCTTTACAACTTGCCGAAGCTCAGACATGTAGCCGCTGTGGACATGAGTTAGCTCATGCACCTGTACGCGGGATGCAACAGGATTCAATGCCACTGGCTGCCTCTCATCGCGCCGGACATACTGTAGGGTTGCATCCTGAAGATCAACCCTACCAATCCAGTATGATGATGGCTCAACGTCCAGCATCTGATGAAAAGGAGCCTCTACCTCGAAGTAAGCAGGCTCCAGAGCATATTGTATTTCCTTCTACTTTGGAGGCCTCGGCTGTGAAGGCGCGTCGGACGGCGCTCTTACGCCAGCGGACAGCTAGCAATCGGCTTGGGAATGAGCGAGATGCGGTACGCTGGTCACTACCTGCCCGGCGCAATGTTGGTTTCTCCCGCCGCACTATTTCTTCGCTATTGACGCTCTCATGCATCTTCTTATTATTGTCGGTTAGCATTATCGCTTTTGTTTTAATCGGTCGCCATGCAACGATTGCTACTGCGGTAATTCAGGCTACGCCCGACACATTGCGTGCCGATGATACCTTTACCCTGTCAGGAAGAGGTTTTTCACCACATGATGAAATAACTTTTTTTCATGATAATCATCACAACTTTCTTGACGAAAATGGACAACCACTGTCCATCCACACTGATAATCTGGGGGCTTTCTCACTGCAAGCTCAAATACCCGGCGATTGGGGAGTTGGGGTGCATCAGATCGATGCGGTGGATAGCGCGCGCAGCGTGGAGGCGGTAACTGATATTCACATAAAAGAGCCATCCACCCAGCCATCCGCGCTCCAACTTTCGCAACACGATTCCAGTTTTCCCGCGGCTGCTCCTGGCATCATTTCCAGCCAATCAATTATTTTATCTAATACTGGGGGAGGCCAGCTTTCCTGGGCTGCAAGTAGTGATCAAACATGGTTAAGTACCTCTCCCAGCAGCGGTACCTTTTCTGGTAGTCAAAGTGTGCAGATCGTAGTAAATCGAGGCAACCTTGTTCCCCAGCCATATAGTGGACATATTACCTTTACCCAGAAAGGGAATAGTAGTGTGGCTCTCGTTGTGAATGTCTCTATGGAAGTAACGCCTGCTCCGGCTGTCTTAACTCTTTCTACGACCCGGCTACACTATTCAGCCAGTAACAGTCAGGACCCGGCAGATCAATCAATTACCCTCCATAATAGCGGCCAGAAGGCCTCTAGCTGGTCTATCACTACCGCCATGGGTAATAATAGCAACTGGTTTACAGTTAGTCCGGACCATGATGAACTGGCGCCAGGAGCCAGTGAGACGCTGATTGTCAGCGCGCACTCCTATCACCTGGCCGCCAGCACGTACCAGGGAACCATCCAATTTTCAGGTGGGACAGATGCTAGTATCGGAGTTGTAATGGATGTGGTGGAAGCGGGAAACCTGGTCGCTTCGCCACCTGCGCTTAATTTTACCGCCCTGGCCGGCCAGGCAGCGGCTAATCAGACTGTGACCCTCCAAAATAGTGGTGGTTTTGCTCTGGATTGGGAGAGTAGTGTCGCGACGACAGACCAGGGAAAATGGTTGCAGATCTTGCCGGGCAGTGGTTCGCTGGTAGGTGGTGAACAACTACCGGTAACTGTAAGCGCAACTGCTAAAGGGTTACGTCCAGGCTCCTATCAGGGGACGATTACCTTTACCTCTTCAAGTGGTAATATCCGCCAGCTGGCTGTGGCACTGGTGGTTACTGCTCCTCCTACCCCTGCCATCAATGCGCAGCCCGGTAGCCTGAGTTTTACAGCCGTAAAGGGTCATGATTCTCCTGCTCAGACCATTACTGTACAGAACACGGGCAATACTAATCTACAATGTACTATCGTTGTGGATGGGATTGATAAAAGCCTGCTCACAGTCATACCCTCCCAGGGCAACATAAAAGCTGGTGAAAGTATAACTCTAACTGTAGTTCTTCATACTCCTCAGAATGGATTTACCCTATCTACTGCCACGATCCTGATTACAGGTACAGCGCCAGATTCTACCACTGTGCAGCAAAAAGTCCAGGTAAACATCAGTAGCGCTGCCCCGGCCCAGGCGGCAACCCCCCTGCCAGCTAAAACCGCCCGGGCCGCTGTCTGGCAGTCTCAGCGACCCGGATAGTGCCTGCCGCTCGTTTTATTGACGCTCCTTACCTTCTGTGCTATAGTCTGACAAGGCATAATCAAGCTATGCTATATAAATAAGCTATTACTATTGCGGAGGATAGAGTCGTGCCAACCATTACATATGTACGTGAGAATGTACGGGTGGAAGTGCCCGAAGGAGATACTGTCCGTTACCCAGCGTTAGAGAACGATGTTCCCATCTATTGCGGCCTTTACAAGTTCGCAAACTGCCATGGCAATGGTTTTTGCGGCACTGACCGCGTTGCTGTCTCCCCTTCTACCAGTACCAGTGAGCTTTCTTTCATGGAGAAGTTCTGGTTGCGCAGCGACCTGAAGAAGAATCCTAACATGCGCCTGGCCTGTCAGGTAAAGGTTTTTGGTGACGTCTCAGTCGATACGCAGTGCAAGTAAACACATATTTTTTATGAAGGCACATAAAGAACCCCGGGTAACGAGCCTCTTCTAATCATTTCCAAGCAGTAGAAAGCGCGTCCCGGGGTTCTTTATGTGCTTTTTATGTGTTGATCGCGTTCATGTTTATTTATCTGACGGCAAAATAGAGTCGCTGGGCAAATTGATTATTCCAATACAGTTCTACATAGCCTGAAAGACGGTTCGGGAACTGCATGGTCATCTGGGTATTATAGACCGATGCCGCATTGTAGGTAAGCTTCTTTGGAACCGATTGAGGCGTATAGAACTTGCCATTGGTATACCATTTAGCTGTGACAGTGCCTTCCTGACCCTTCGGCGGTTGAACGCTAAAGGTTAGATAAAAGGTCTGGCCAGGAGAAAACACAGTTACCGACTGCACTGGTAGATTATTTTTATCAATATGGGTAGCCAGGGAAGCCGCCGGGATAATATTCACGGCGGGCCCACTATCTTTAGCTGTAAGCTGGGGTGGGTCCGGAATGGTCTGGTTATTTGCCGGGATACTTGAGACGGGCTTGCCGTTATAAAAGGCAACCAGCTTGTCCCAGTTTCCGCTGGCCTTGGCATAATAACCTGCGCCAGAGCAAAGCAAGAGCCCAACAATCAATACGCTTAAGAAGCCGCTGATCACACGATGTTTGGGTACAATTGGACGCGGTTTGGTGAACATTGGAGGTACATGTACCACATCTGGATTTAACGGTTCGGCTGGCAAGAGGTGTTCAACCGCCTGTTGTGGGACTAATTGCAGCGAGATGGTTGGCTGGCGTCCTCCAGGTTGTAGGTCCATCCCTCCTTGATAAGGGACTGGTAACATTGATTGCTGTTGATCTTGTGGCGCCGCCAGGCCTTGTTCGCCTGTCTGTGCTCCTAATTGCCCGGAGGGCTGTTGCCAGGAGGGCATTGGATTGAGTGGCTCAGATTGTTGCCACGCAGGAATTGGATTATATTGATCCGATGATTGTTGCCATGCTGGCATCGGGTTTGCATTGGTCTGCCAGGAATTATTGGAACCGGGTTGGGCGTAATTATTGGTTTGCCAGGGGTTGGCAGCAGCATTAAATGGCATTTGAGAAACCTGTGGCTGTTCCCATTGTCCCCCAGATGGCGCGCCGTTCTGCATGGCAGGGCCACCCCAGGATGTAGCATTAGGAGCCCCGGCTCCCCAGCCAGCGTGTTGAGAATTATTTAGCAGCGGAGATGGCGCTCCACAATTCGGGCATGGTGCCTCATTCGCTACACGTGCTGCTTTACAAAAGGTACAGAACATTTTCCTCGCCTATCTTATAGAATTCTGACAAATACGCTTAAGTCTACAATTGTCAACACAATTTTACACTACACCACAGTAACACTTAACTCCCGGTTCGATCAAGTTTTGCTGTTTGCTTTAGGGCAAAATGGCTATATATAATCCGCATATCTCCATTTTGTTTCATGGTATATCAAAACTAAGCTGCTAAATATGCTTCACTTGCGCGTGTTCTTTGCCAGGTGTTACCATGGATTCATTGTTGGTGTTTTTCCTACCTACAGATACTATATAATCATGACACCGCTTCAGGACGTGTAAGAGAGTGTCATACTCTCGTGATCATCGCCTATAGCCTGGATGATTTTTCGCACCTGCGGTGCTTAGAAATCTTTGTGTTGGGGCATCAGGGCGCATTCGCGCCCTGATGCCCCAACACAAAAAACAGCGTGGCCGCGCATGCGGTCGCCTGTGTGGGGCGCTCAAGCACCCCCGAGCTTTTTTTCTTGCGTGGTGCAAAAAGACTTCTTGAGCGCCCTCGGCACTCAAACTCAGGCTTGAAGAGCGCGGCAATCATTGAGGATAAGCTACATTCTAATAGAACGACTGAATGTTGATGATATGTATAGTTGGAAGGGCATTTCTTTCAATTTATGGCTGAGACGCAGGAACAATGGTATAACAGGCAAGCTATTGAGCAATTAGCGCAACATATCCCTTTTGAGCGTGATCTAGCCTGTAAAGCTGAGCTAATAGAGATGTTGCGGGGTCTTGTTATTCGTCATGGTCGAGGGATGGACCCACTATCATTTGGTTTTGAGGCACGCAACGAACTTATACGTCTTGGCTTATGGAGCCGTATTGGGCCAGAAGGGACACAAATATGACAAGAAAGACTATTTTAATTACGGGGTGTTCAAGCGGATTTGGTCGCCGTACAGCCCTGGATTTGGCGCGCCGTGGCTGGCATGTTTTGGGGACGGTGCGTAAGGAGTCTGATGGCGCCAGCCTGGTACAGGAAGCGGAGCAGCAGCACTGTGGCTATAATATTACTCCGCTGCTCTGCGATATCACCCATGGTGAGCAGATTGAAAAGCTGCTGGCCGAGGTCAAAGATATTTTGTTGGCGGAGCAACCAACCTCTCGCGGCGAGACGCCACACCTGGATGCATTGCTTAATAATGCCGGTACCGCTTATGGTGGCCCGATTGAATTGATGCCTTTAGAAGATATACGCGCGCAGTTTGAGCTTAACGTATTCGCCCAGGTTGCGGTCACACAGGCATTTCTGCCTTTACTCAAGGTTGCACGTGGCAAGATTATCTTTGTAAGCAGCATTTCAGGTCGTATCTCTGTTCCTGTCACAGGAGTTTATTCTGCCAGTAAATATGCGCTGGAAGCTTTGGGTGATGCCCTGCGCCTGGAACTGGCCCCCTTTGGTGTGCGTGTCAGTATAATCGAGCCAGCCTCCAGCCCTACAAGTATCTGGAGAACAAGTCTACAACGCTCATTTGAGCATATTGGTGACGCTAGCGAGAATGGCCCTTATGTCCGTCTCTTGAAGATGGCCGAAAAGTCCGCCATCCAATCCAGCCAAACCGGTTTCCCGGTGCAAAAATTTGCCGACACGGTTGTGCGTATTCTAGAGAGTGCGCGACCGCGTGCGCGCTATGGCGTACCTTTTTCCGCCTCTCTATTGATGACATTGCGCCGTCTCATGCCCGATATTTTATGGGATCGACTGATCCGTTTAGCCATGCGCTGGTAAGCTTGTACTGTCCTCATAAAAATCTGGCAAACACCCTGCTTCCTTGTGCTATTATAGGTAGAGCAAATAAATTTTGCAGCTGGTGACAGGAATGATAGCTTCGATCTAAGCGATCGCATATCATTCATTTTTTTGCTTCTCCTCGCTGAAAGGATGCCAAAGATGCTCAAAGATACCTTACTCTACCTCGCCCAGAATCCGCGCTTACGCGATTTCGTGGTGCAGAATAAAATTACTCGCAATGCTTCGCGCCGCTTTGTCGCGGGTGAAGTGTTGGAGGATGCAGTACGTGCCACACGCGCGCTCAACAATCGTGGGATTCAGGTGGCGTTGGATTTGTTAGGTGAAAATGTGGCTCTCAAAGAAGAGGCCACGGAAGCGGCGCGGAATTATATAAATGCCATTGAATTAATTAGCAGGACCCAGATTGATGCCAATATTTCTATCAAATTAACTGCCCTGGGCCTCGATATTTCTCCTGATTTATGTGAGGAACTGCTTTCAACCATTTTGGAGAGTGGACAAGAGCACAACGTGTTTGTCTGTATCGATATGGAAGGCTCCGCATATACGGATCAGACCGTCGCTATAGCTAAACGGGCTCACGAACGCTATGGACTGGTTGGAACGGTCATTCAATCCTATCTCTATCGTAGCCAGGCTGATATTACGCAACTGGTCGATCAGGGCATACGGGTGCGCCTGGTGAAAGGAGCGTATAAAGAGCCGCAAAGTATTGCGTACCAGGAGAAGTCCGATGTTGATAATAACTATGTGCAACTGATGAACATCCTCCTGGCGCGCGGAAATTTTCCGGCTATTGCCTCGCATGATGAAGCTATCATCGATGCGGCCTGCAAGTTTGTGCGTGATCATGGCATCAGTAAATCTTCCTTTGAATTTCAAATGCTCTATGGGATACGCCGTGATTTACAAGAAAAATTAGTCGGACAAGGTTACAATGTGCGCGTCTACGTTCCCTATGGTTCCCATTGGTATCCTTATCTGATGCGCCGTATGGCTGAGCGTCCCGCGAACTTAATGTTTGTGATGACCAATGTCTGGCGTTAAGCAGGGATTGTTGTAGAGATTGATAAGGAGGGACTATGCCTGTTTTGCCCTATCGCGGAGTCTGGCCAACGATCGGAAAAGATGTGTTTATCGCTCCCGGTGCCATGGTCATCGGTAACGTAGTGCTTGAGGAAGGCGTCAGCATCTGGTACAACGCCGTTTTACGCGGGGATAGTGCCAATATTGTGGTAAGACGCCATAGCAATATTCAAGACAATTGTACGTTGCATGTGGATGCTGGGGCTCCAATTGAGATTGGTGAAGAGTGCACGATTGGACATAATGCTGTGGTGCATGGCGCTACTCTAGGGGCACGCGTCCTGGTTGGTATGAATGCCGTTGTGTTATCGCATGCTCGCATTGATGCTGAAACTATCATCGGGGCCAGTGCACTGGTTGGTGAGGGAAAGCATATTCAAGGACATGTATTGGCGCTTGGCATGCCGGCACGCGTTGCACGTAGTTTGAATGAGAATGAGCTGCTTGTCCTGGAGCTGAGCGCTCGCCATTATGCAGAGCTGGCTCAGGAGTACCGAGCTGAAGAGGCTAGCGGGAATACCTCCTCATCTTCATAGCTATTCAGCTCGGTAATATGCCTGGACGGCATAGGATCAATGCCTATGCCGTCAGGGTGATTTTGAAGGTATCCGTCAACGGTTTCTGCCCTGGCCGTTTAATCTCCACCTGGATATTCCACAACCCTGCCATATTGAAGGCCGTACGTTTATCGAAGGTTGCGATATAAACAGGATTCCCCCCTTGCACACTGGCCTTTCCCTCTCCCATCTTCATTAACTGCATATCAGTTGTAAGATTGACCTGTGCATCAGTGACAGATCTATTCTTATTATCAGTGATTATCACAATCACTGTATGCTCATATCCTACGCGTCCTGGCAGTAGCTGCAGCGTAACTGTCAAATCTCCCATCTGGCGCGTTTGAGCATTGATGGGAATGTTCTTTGGGGTCAGAGTCTGGCGTTCATAGTTAATATTCGGAAAATCGATTGGTGGCGCGAAAAACAACTGCAGCGAAGAACATAACAAAACGATCATGCCACAGATAGCCAGGGATTTTGCTGTTAGTTTAAGGAGGCGCCGTGTACTGCTGATCTCTGATTGCCGTGTTCGCCTGTCTGGCAGATCGGCTTTGACTACTGGTAGCAGGAGAGCCTGATGTGTCAGTCTTGGACGGATGATGTACAGGGCGTAGACGCTCAAGCAGACAAGAACAAGGGTTACTAGAATCTGAATCAGGAGCGTGCGCCCAAAGGGATCATTGATCAGTTGTTGTGCGTTGCTGATACTGGCTTCACTTAAAAAGAGTCCGGTGACCAATTGAATGGCCATACCTGTCATTAGGATCGGCGTCAGACGGCGTAGCAGGAATGTAAGTGTTTCTGTGTTATATTCGAACTCAGCCCCACTGAGAAGTGGCAGAAGCACATAGGCAAGGTAGGTGAAGCCTCCCAACCAGATCCCTTGTGCTAGTAGATGTAGCCAATCGAAAACAATGGCGCTCATATAAGGATTGAGCACCTGGACAATTGAACTGGTAAAGACGAATGTAAGGGCGATCAGGCTGGCCAGAACTAACCAGATGACGGTGTGACGCTGTGGTTCAGCCACTTCAGTCACTGGTGTTTCGATCAGGTTGCGCGTCTTGCGTGGACTGGCCGCTTTCATCTCTTGCGTGGAGAGACGCTCAAAATTGGTCATTGGTTCAGGTTCAGGATCTACTACCTGGACAGGTTTACGCCGATTTGTCAGATAGAGAAAAACCATCGCTGTGATAATCAAAAGGAGGCGCACCAACCAGATTGAGCCATAAGCTGTATCTGGAATGATGTTGAAAAGCAAGGGAATGTTCAGCTCCGGAAGTGCCTGGCCAGGCGCACCATACGCAGGATCAACGAAATAATTTCACCACACAGTAGAACAAAAAGGCATATCCATTCTAGCGAATGGGTGCGTTTACGGGCCTGCACAAAGAGTCCTGAGCCACGTCCACCAGTCAAAACGAATTGTTCAATGACGAGTAAACCGATCCAAAATGTCAGAGCTGCTAGCGTCAGCCACTCCCAGGCTATAGACAGGATGGCAGTGGTATCTAACTTGTGAATACCTTCCAGATTATTACTACTGGTTGGTCCCAGTGTCGTTGTACCATCTACTCCAGTGCCTGAATAGCCAACGTCAAAGCCAATAATGCCATAAGTAGTATTACCATCGTTGCTGGCTACGGCGGTCCAAATTACTTCATAGCTACCCTCAGGTTGGGCATCAGGCGTCTTGACGGATGTAACCAACTCCTGCGGATTTGTGGGGGAAACGCGACTGGCACCATTATTAACCTCAATCAGATTTCCATTCTGAATTGAGTAAACATGGGCACTACTGATAGAACTGATTGGAGCATTAAAAAAGATGTGTACTTCATCAGGCACTTTGCCAACGGTTGAGCCATCGACTGGATCTGAACCGATAACATATGCATGTGCCTGAGCAACTGGCGGAGGTGTGAGTGAGGTAGTACAAAAAAAGGCCAGCAAGCTCAGAAGTAGTGCTATGGGTATAATAAGCAATCGTCTTTGTTGCATATAATCTCTTTATGGCTAAGTGGCGCGCGCCCGCAGGGTTGCAGTTGCGCTATAAATTATTCGAGTCGCAATCTTTTACTTGCGGCAAGTCGCGCATTATAACTGGCACTTCAACGCCGTGCCATGACGCATCATGGATATTTATGATGATTGTACACCAGCCAGATAGAGCTCGCAACCTGTTTCTTTCTGCAGGGCTTTTTCATGTTCCTCTTGGGCGCCTGCGGCGCCGGGTGTGGAGTGTGTGGTGGGCGGCCGCGGCCGCCCACCACACACTCCACACCGGAAAGAATGGATCTCTTCTTGCTTGCTCGTGATCTCCCTGCGATCTCTGGACGAACATGAAAAAGCCCTGTTATGTGTGTACAACTATTGAGACCTGTTTATTGTATGTCGCGTATCTGCATATAATGCCTGATTCTGGTCTGGCTATTATTTGGTCTGCGTCCATTTTTTGATTACAATAAGTGAAAACGATCCAATGTTTTCTTACACAAAAAGAGTAAATCAATGAAAAAAAATACATATTGGTGGCAATCCTGGGCTCGCTTTGCTCTATGGTCGCATGTGATTGGAGTAATCGGCTTTTATGCTATTATCTGGTGGCGTACCTCTCCGCGCAAAGAAGATCGGCTGCGTGTCCTCCCCCCTTTACAACAGAAGAAGATTGACCCGGCCATATCTCAAGAGCCAGCCGCTACCGAACCATTCGTCTCAATTATTGTGCCCGCACGCAATGAAGAGCGCAATATTCTGCGCTGCGTGCAATCCTTACTTGAACAGGACTATGCTAACTATGAGGTGATCGTCGTAGATGATGGTTCGACAGATCGCACCGGCGAGATTTTAGATGGATTGGCTCACAGTCATCCAAATGGCAAAAGTTTATGGGTATTACGCCTGCGTGATGAGTTGCCAGCTGGTTGGGCGGGTAAGCCGCATGCCATTCATAGTGGTGTACAGGAGGCGCGTGGGGACTGGTTTCTCTTTACAGATGCCGATACCTGGCATGCTCCCAACGCCTTGCGTTCAGCTATTCACCAGGCGCTAGCTGAACAGGCTGACTTATTTACCCTGGGTGCCGAACAAGAGCTACCCTCCTTCTGGGATCGCGTGCTGATGCCCATGGCCTATCTAGGCATTAGCATGCTCTATCCGCCACGCTTCGTCAATGATCCACAAAGTCCTCTGGCGGTGGCAAATGGACAATATATCCTGATTCGTCGCCAGGTTTATGAAGATCTGGGTGGTTATGGCCGTCTAGGGATGCGCGATACCTTGCTGGACGATCGAGACCTGGCGCACCTCGTTAAGTCTCATCATTATAAACTACTCTTTATTGATAGCGTTGGCCTGGTACATGTTCATATGTACCATAGCCTGGCTGATATCTGGCGTGGCTGGCGCAAAAATGCCTATCTTGGAAATCGCGGTGGGTTATTGTTTGCACTGACGCAACTATTCGGCCTACCGATGATCTCAATCATTCCGTTTTTACTGCCTCTCCTGGCGCGCCTGACCCGTATCCGACGCTCAACGGGCATTACCAAGCGTGAGGCTGCACTGGCGACTGGACTTGAACTAGTTCCTCTCATTTCCTATCGCGCCTGGCTCAATCGCCAGCTAAATGTGCCCTGGTATTACGCGTTTACTCATCCTCTGGCAGGCGCGATCTTTGAAGGTATCCTGGGGCAGTCGATGTGGCGTGTGCTTACGAAACGTGGGGTAGACTGGCGTGGTAGGAGCTATCATAACCAGAATGCGCCGCGCGTCCCAGGCCAGGCCGATGCCGCAAGACCCGTGCACTAGGGATCTAATAAAAAGAAAGTATACCCCTTGCAGCATATGGTCGTAGTAGCATGCGAGTCCTGTGGCGAAGACTCGGCAAGAGGTATACTTTCTTTTTTACCGTAATTTATGCCTATCCTCAACTTCTGTACAATATCAGTACTAATAGAACATCAGGATATGAACTTTTAGAGCCTGCTTATTGAACAATGGTCAGGTCGATTCCCAACTGCTTTAATAAGCCCGTAATGCCACCGCCCTGAACATGTTGTACTACCATTGAGGCGATGGTCGAACCATTAAGCTGATAGGTAACATCCTCAATGGGCAGTGAGACACTGGTGGCTGTCTGAGGAATAGGGGGCGTACCCAGTACCGGGATAATAAAGCTATCGCTTTGATAGCCTTTGATCTGCAGCGTTCCCGTAACCCTGTCGGAAGAGGGTTCCAGGACATTATGTAGATTGAATATGAGGCCGGGAATGCCCTCTTTAATATCTTTGATCATGCTCAAGAAGCCGTTTTTATCGAGAGGCTTTGGGGTCCAACCACTAAACAGAAAATCCTCGGCCAGATAATTCGTAGCGGTATCTAACTCATTATCATCCAGCGCATTCATAAAGCTTCTGACGATATCGCTGGGCGTCTCTGCGCTATTCATTTTCACTCCTTTTCATTAACAAGCCTGTTATTTTGCTCGTTGAGGCCTTTTTTACCTATCTCCTGAATACACGATAGAGTTAAGGAGGAAGTTTTTGCTGAGTTTGATATCCTCTTTACCACCCAAATGATCCTCTGCCTCCTTTGAAAGGGCCAACGATGTCGCTGGTGATCCAACCACCATAGAAATCTCCTTCTTGTGGCTGTATTTTTTCTCCGTTGACGTAGCAAGCATCCATTTGAGAAGGGTAGACGGCTATGTAGTTGGTGATGGCTTCATATCCTGGTGTCGGATGGGGATAATACCAGGCCCCATTGGATATTGTTTTGCCTTCAACGCTGATTGTGTAGTAAGATGCTTCCCCTTTCCATTCGCAGTAAGAATGTTTATGGGTTGGCATAAAATACTCCATCCTGACATCTTCAGGAGGAATATAATATACCGGCGGATGGCTGGTTTCTAGTATACGTTTGCTGCGCTGGCTATTGGCAATCACAACCCCATTAAAAACCACTTGAATCAGCTTTGAACTATCTTCTAGCCTGGTGGACGTGGATAGTCCCAGACTGATTCTTGTCCTGGCCCTGGCTCAATTCTTTTATGCATCGGTGATCCTCCTTTAGTGTTGTCCAGATATGTATCAATATCTAGAAACAGGACTAGGCGGAGGCGCAAAACGGGTAATTTGATATTATAGAAAAGTTATTGAACCATTTTTGGGGTAGTATCTCCACTCGCTGGTAAAGATGCGTTAGCGCTTCATAATAAGTACTTTGAAGTTCCCCATGCCCATTGGATTGGTCAGTGTGGTAACCCTCTGGCGGAGGTTATACCACTGTAGTAGAGCAATTTGTCCCTGATCGCTGGCGCGGTCGGTATCTATCTTACCAAATTGCTGTTGGTGGATCTGTTCAAGTTCATCATAGATGCCATTCTCTGTTAGCCATTGTCGTTGTGTAGTTAGAGAATGGAGGCGTAAACCTTGCGCGCGCGCCGCCTGGATCAAGGCGGTAAAATTGACATGGGCAGTAATATCCTGTTCGCCAGGTCGTACCAATGGGCGTTCGGTTAACTGATGTTTGTAGTAGCAGCCCAGGGTACCGTGATGGCGATCATTGATGTAGAGCTGCCTGGCCGTGTCTCCATAGTCTATGGCCAGGATAAAGCCATGGCGTTTTTTTCTGGCGTTTGTGCCCAGCAGGAGCTGGCAGGTGCGCTGCATCCAGGATAGTGCATCCAGATTGATCTCGGCTCGCCACCCATCGGTAAAGGTGCGCCAGGGAACTTTAAAGCTGTCCAGATAGTCAACGAGAGTGGTATTGTCAGGTTCAACGAGTATTTCCGCCAGGCGTCCGTTCTGGATCGTCACCGCGACCTCATAGAGGGTAGTGCCCTGTTTTTCTACGATGTGGACCGGAAAGGCGTCTACCAGCTCATTAGATACGATCACGGCCGGGGCAAAATCATGATCCATACTTACCAGCGCATCCTGTCCGGCTTTGATGTCACTGCTACGATAGTCCAGTGCGGTTGCGAATGCGGAATCGTCAGCAAGCGCCCATTGCTGTACCTGTCGCGCCAGGTCTCCCCGGCCGGCCCCTTGTTCAAGCACATTAAAATGGGCAGGTTGACCTGATTGTTGCCACATCTTTTTCAGCTGGCGGCCCATACAATGGGCAAAAAAATCGGCGACATCGGTACTTGTATAATAATCGCCCTCCCAGCCCATTTTTGCCTCACCGGTCACGTAATAGCCATAACCGGGCTCATATAGGGCCATGCGCATATAATCCGCAAAAGAGATTGGCCCCTCTTGTTGGATGCGCTCAAAAATAATATGTTGTATTGAAGGTGTTTGCATACAGAAAAAAACTTTCTCACAAAGGTCTAGTGGATGAATGATGTGGCTTCATCTGTCCACATATGTATGTCATGGAAATTAATGCTGTCAATGTTCTAGAGGCCAAAGTTCACGACGAGTAGGTCCAGGGCCAGCTCAGGGGTGAGGCGACTACGTTTGAGGGCAGCATCAGTGGAGAGTAGTTGACGATAGGCATTCTCTAACTGAGGTACGCTAAAGTTGCCCACCTGGCGCAAGGCTTTGTCAGCAATGAAAGGAGCAATGCCCAGGGTTGAGGAGATCTGTCCCCCTCGCATGCCCTTCTGGGCTAACTCCTTGACCAGTAGTAGAGAACGCACCTGGGAAGTAATAGTACTGATCAACTTGAGGGGAGGTTCGCCATCCGCCAGCAGGTCGTGCAGAATGTTTAAAGCTTGCTTGCGATTACGCTGGGCCAGGGCGTCGGTTAGATCAAAGATGCGCGCTTCTTGAACCTGCGCGGAGAGCTGGCGTACATCGTTCACTGTGATTGTTGACCCCACACCGACGTACATTGCCAGCTTATCCAGTTCATTTGCCAGTAGGCGCAGATTATTGCCGATAAAGTTTGCCAGCAAGCTGGTTGCTTCTGGCGCAATTTTAACACCAATATTTCTGGCACGGCCCGTGATCCATTTATCCAATGCCGCCCCTTTAGGGAGGGCGCTCTGGATCACTTTGCCATGCTTTTCGGCTGCTTTTAAGAGGGCATTGCTGCTTTCCAGCACCTCTTCTACCAGCACAATCAGAATTGTAGTATCTGGCATGGTGGTGACATGTTCGGCCAGCGCTTTCTCAAAGCCAGCGCGACCAGTAGCGCTCTTGCTACTTTTGCGGCCTTTTTTTGCTTTCCCACCTTTGCTCGTATCTTCTACTGATGCAGCACTTTCACCGCGTTTCTTTTTGGGTAAACCGTCGATAATGATCAAGCGTTGCTCGCTCAGGAAAGGGAGCGTATCGCTGGTCATGATTACGGTTTTGATATCTGTCTCAGCTCCCATATAGGTATCTTGATTAAAGCCAAAATCACCCTGAGAACGTAAGTGTTTTAATTGTTCACGACTAGTGAACTCATCTTCACCATGTAAAAGATAGAACATTGCCAGTAACCATTATTCGTGTGACACTTGTCGACGATAGTCCCGGCTATTGCGCCGCGCCACGATCAGATCAACGAGAATGCCACCAACTAAGCCTGCTGCAGAGCAGAGCAGGACACCACCAAAGAATGCCGATGCTCCATTTGCGCCAGGGATGGGCGTTGAAAATATAAGTGTGCCTGCCCAGGCCAGAATGACCAGAAATGCGATAAAAGCGCCCGCGAAGCCGCCCATAATCACGGCAGTACGATTTTTGACTGCACTTAACCAGTATACCAGGAAGAGGGCGATCGGTAACGAAAGCAAGAGCCCAAAAAAGGCTCCGATAGTTACTTGATCTAGAGAGAGTGCGCTAAGAACCATTAGAAAAATGCCTCCTGAGGATAAATTATTTGCATGAACGTGCATATACCTCTGTAATTATACGGCAGTTTCTGTCTCTGTGACAATATATTGTGCTTCTGGTACAGGGTTTTTTCATTTTTCTCTTTGGCGCCTGCGGCGCCGGGTTGGGTGTGTGGATTGTGTGGTGGGCAAGCCGCCCACCACACACTCTACACCTGAAATAATGGGCCTCTTATTGCTTGCTCGTGATCTCCCTGCAATCTCTAGAGGAACATGAAAAAGCCCTGCTTCTGGCAAAAAGAAAAGCGCCAACCGGTACTGGTTGGCGCTTTTCTTTTGCTGTGGTTATGCTTTGACAGGTTCAGTGGTTTTGATGCGCATTTTTTCACCCAGATTGTGCTTGCGCTGCCACTCATTGATAGTTTGGATAAGTGTACCCATCAAGGATGCATCGGTCTGGTGGGCATTGTACAGGGCCCAACCGATCTTTGGCAGATTTAAGGCATCCGAATAGACCAGGTAGCGACTTTCCCATGTCGGCTGGAATTTCTTTTTGAAATTGAAAAGTGACTGGTTCTTACTGGGATTTCCAAAGCGATCGGTCAGGAAGTCGATGCTCGTGCCCAGGAAGGTTTCGTCTTCTTCCGTTGCGTTGCTTAAAGGAGCCAATCCCAGGCTAATCATATGGGCACCCAGGTTCTTCATATGCTCGATAGTACGAGCCAGTAACAGTTCCATGGTACCAGGAGCACACTGCTCGGCCCGGCGCATCAGATCCAATCCCCAGCCTTGACGGCCGTAGATGGGGATGAAGGAGACAAAGGCATGTACTTTATTTTGAGTATCGACAGCCAGCGCATAGAGCTGTTGTGGATCACCCTGAGCATCGAAGCGACCCAGGCTAAATCCCATTTCAGAACCACCTTTTTCTGCCAGCCAGTGTTGAGAGATCTTCTCCATCTGGTGGAGCTGTTCATTGTCTGTGATATGGCCGCGATAGAAGATCACACGCAAGCCATCTTTTTCTGCTCGTTTGGCACTAGAGCGCACGTTAGCCATCGCACCCCTTTGAGGGTGAAGTTTTGCGCATCGACGACCGCGTCTTCTCCGATTTTAAGCAGTCGGAAACCAGCACTGCGGTAGAGTGCCGCGGCCTTATCACGGATCTGCCAGAAGACAATTGACCAATCCTGTTCGTGGCAGAAGGCAACAAACTGCTTAATCACTTCCGCCATTTCATCTTCTGGTCCGATAGGATCGCCAGCTACCACCGCGGTACTTCCCTGCAAAACATAACTGATGACCGAGCGGCCCGAGTCAGAGAAGAAGTAAGATTTCTCTTCGCTAAGGGCGAAGTAGCTGATAGAGTTTGTGCCATATATACGCACTATCTCGTTGACTTTATCGCGTGTAGTGGTATCGGGGATCAAGACGGCTGCGACCGGCCGGAAGATCTGGGCCATACCATAGAGAATAGCGCTGATACACAACACTGGAAGCGCGTGCTGGAAGAAAAAGGCTTCCGTGGCATGGGGAATACGCAGGCTTCCATGAGAGAACATACGGATGATGACGCCATGGATACCTATGCGGTCGATCCAGGGGGCAAAATCATCATAAAGGGCTATAAAGCCACCAATAGCATAAAAAACTACAATACCCAATCCCAGGCTGAGAGCTACATAACCACGTCGTGCCGATGGTGGATCACTTTTAGCACGGAAGTAGCCGCCCAGGGTATAGAGCACTATTGCCATAACCAGAGCAATCAACGTGGCCAGAACCGAGCCGCTACGTTGAATATGGAGTAAAGCTGATAATAATAGAAGAATTAGTGTGATATTCCATGCATGCTTTTTGCCGCGAGCCAGGCCATAAGAGAGAACGATCAGGAAGAAACCCACCACGACCGTAAATGTTTGTGCTGGTACACGGTGATTTACTATTGGCCACGCTCCCAGAAAGAAGCTCCAGGTAAACCTGGGAACAATAGCTGATAACATATCCGATAATCCTACCAGAGCAGTGACAAGCCCTGCAAGATAACGGATGCTGTGTCGCATGCGATCAGATTTTGTTGTTGTTTGTGTGATTTCCGTTTGCATAAAGCCCTTCATTTGTCACATCACCCTGTAGCTTTCGGGAGGGTGGCGTTGAATACTTTCAACGTGTGTGCAGTTATTACACTCAGTCACAGTACCCAATGATGACCATTATCTCTTGTTGCCTGAACAACTTATTTTTATACTACACTTTAATGTATAGCTGAATTAATAAATATTAGTGCCGTCTCTATTGTACTCGTTCTGATGATGCATTGAGCTTAGCAGGTTCTTCATCCTATACTTTTCTCCTACATTAAGGAAAACGTTGCTACAGACGTTATTTCCAAGCTTTCTCATCTACATCTTATCTGCTACTAATTTTTACCCATAAGATGAAACGCATAGCATACTTAAATGGTTGCAACAATATGACCATCCTCTAAATTTTTATACCAGAAAATATCCTTTTTGTCTGTTATCTCATATACAAAAAATATGTGATAAGTGCACATATTTATACGTCTACATTTTTTAGTTGGGAAGTTGCAACGCCTTCAGGCTTTGTGCGTATATAGAGCTGTAGAGATAATCACCAGAGAGAAATGGGCCAGGAATTGCTGGTCCATATTTTGCAGAACTGTGAGGCATTGTAATGATGCGTAGAATGACGACACTTGGAGTCGATGAGCGCATTGAGCGTGTACTGGCTTATTCGTTATTCTGGGTATCGGGTTTTGTGTTGTTAATGGTTGAAAAAAATGAAAACGTACGTTGGCATGCAAAACAATCATTAATTACTTTTGGCACACTCTCGTTACTCATGTTTGGCGTCAGTATGTTAAATACGACGCTTTCCTGGATTCCTCTCCTTGGAATCTTAACCTCGTTTGGACTGGGTTTATTATTGCGTATTCTGGTCTGGACATGGTTTATTCTCTGGATCTGGCTGATGGTAATGGCCTGGGTCAGTCCTGATTATCGCTTACCCTTTATCAGTAAATGGGTGCGCACAATATTATAAATAGCATGAAGCAGGCCGCGCCAGGATGCTCCTTAGCGCGGCCTGCTTCATGCTATTTGCCTTCTCTATAGAGAAGCCCCAGGGTAAGCCCAAAGACCAGGTGTCGCACAATATTTTGCCAGAACGAGGTCCAGTTAGCGAGCTGTGGGAGTTCATTATTCTTGATCAAGGGATGATGTTTGTCTGCCAATGGGGTCAGCCACCAGGCACTGACAATAAAAATTTCCCCGAAAATGGCCCCTTTTAACCAATCAGGACCGGGCAGAAAGCGTTTCAGGATGGCCGCGTAGATCTCAGCGAGGGCGGCTCCATTTAAGAAATGAATAATCCAGGACAGTGCGGTAATGCCTTTAGTCCTTTTTTCGCCTTCAATAAGTCCCTGAATAAAGCGGACATCGCTGAAGCGATTGCCAATCAGAATCTTGTCACCTTCCATCGCGATGCTGTAGGCTGCTGTGGCAACAATGCCAATCAGCGCCGCTTTACCTGGTTTCCAGGTGGGCGAAAGTACTTTTTGTACTATACTCATAATGTATTCCTTTTAATACTAGCGACCATAAGAATGTGTTTTACTCCCATCATCAGGAGAAGCGTGCCACTCTTACGTGGACGTGCGCTGGCGCACCCGAGTTTTTTTGCACCACACAAGAATACTTCTTGAGCGCCAAGGGCGCTCAAACTCAGGCGTGAAGAGCGCTGAGATCATGAGGATAAAACATATTCTAAATTGAATACTGATGATCATAAATTAATAGTATCTGAAAGATATAGTCTTGTGAGAGATACTTTGTGGCCTCTCATGCTATGGACGTGTGGATCTGGTGCGAAAGGGTAGCTGTAGCAAGATTGCTAGCAGGCTTCCACATAATGTTGCCAGCAGATTGACCAGGTCATTGTCCATCCATCTCCAGCCGCGCAGATGGGTGGTTGGTGTGCCACAATTATGGATACGTCGTTCGGTCTCTTTTTGGCAATGAGGACAGTAATAGATGGCCTGTACGGTGGCTCCGAGCAGACTATCAAACAGACTACCTGCAAAGCCACTGATCAGAGCAATGATTGGCAGTATCGGTGACTTCCGGCGCCGTAAGAGCTGAAAAAACAGTCCCTCGGCGAAGGCTCCACCTGCGGCGGCACTGGCTCCGAGTGGACTGACCCCTCCCGATGTTCCGGGTACCGTTGGCCGGCCGGTAGTAATCAGGCGTGGCGGCTGCTGACTGAGTACGCCCAGTTCAGTGGCCCAGGTATCAGCATTGGCTGTGGCCAGGGCACCAATAAAACCCGCCTCAAAGCTCTCACGCAAGGCTGGTTGATGGCTTAAGCCATAACCCAGGGCCATTACTGAAGCAATCCCGCCATTGGCTCCTACCTGGGCCAGGTCGCGCTGTGAACCCTTGCTAAACTTATCCGCGGCGGTACGCGCTTTATCGGCAGCCCGGAAATGGGAAAAAAAGCTGGAAGAGACAAAGAAAAAGATGAGGGAAGATCCCCAGGCCCAGCCCCCCAATCCAAAGATTGTTGTGCCAGTAATAGCTGCGCCTGCCACGCCACTACGGCTCAATGAGCGTCTTCGGTAGGCCAGAGCGCCAATGGCACTGCTTAAAAGCAGACCCAGTGCCAACCGTTGCCCGGGCACCTGTTTCTCAGCCGCTAGCGCCTGCTTTTTTGAAAATAAAGCGGGCAGGAAATGATTTATATTCCACATACATAGTACCTCGTTAAAAATTGCGACCAGTTTTGTTACAGAAATCAATTGTCATCAGTTTTATCTTAAAGAAGGCGTGTCACAAAGACAAGCGTAGTTTCTTAGCTGAGAAGAACGTACTCTTTGTCAAAATGCCAGTCGGGTACGGTTTCTAACTCGACATAGAGGTGAGGATGGAGTGGGTCGATATGTTTCATTAAATGAATGTCCACCACGCGATTGTCGTTCAATCCTAATCCTTCGCAGATCGCGTCTTGCGTAATTTTGAGTCCTCCATCGAGGTCTCTTCTTAAGGGCGTGGTGAAGTAACAATCCAGCAGGAGTGCCAGGTGGCTTTGTTGGAATTGATAGTGTAGCGCTTCCGAAAGTTTTCCTTGTCGTTCGAGTTGACGCAGAACAGCATGTACAGTGCGTTTAAAGCGTCGGGCGACCTGTGTACTAACACGATGGCCATTGACAGTCGCATATTGCTCATTGATACTTGGAGGCAGAGGGAGAGTAAGGCATATACGCGGAGGAGATGTATAGACGGTCCCTTCCCAATCCTGTGTCTGCTCATGCATGAATATTTCCTGCCTATATAGTACTTTTGTAATAAACGATACCGTGCGTATTGTATCATATCAGCATGTCTTATCTTGTAAATCATGATCGTTGTCAAGCTGGAAAAAGAGTGATACACTGCCAAGAACGAGGCCTGGCGAAAGTGAGGAGTAAAAGTGATCAAGTGTAACCGCTGTGGAAAGATGACCCCTGCTGGCGCAGTTTGCCAGGCATGTGGCGCACCACTCGCTGGCATGGTTGATAATGGGCCAGCCCCACGCATGGGCTTCCAGGACCAGCCAGAATTACCTGCTTGGCTGGAGTCGTTGCGCGCCGGTGAGCGCACGGCAACGCCCACTAATAATGCTACAAGTTTTTCTCCGGCTGACCTGATTGAAGATGGAGCTCTGCCAAGTTGGATGCGTGCGGAGCGCGGGGGGATGTCCGTGATAATCCGGCTTCTAATCCGCCTCTCTCTACCCCTCCATCTCAATTTCCAGATCAGACACCGACAGGAGGGAATTTTCCTCCTCAAGGGATTACTGCACAATCATTAATTGATGAAAAATCATTACCGTCCTGGATGCAGGAGGGGAAGCCAGCTGGCACTCCTCCGCCGTCAGCACCCGGGGGTCTTGCTGCGTCCAGTTTGATTCAGCAGGACAATGTACCCGAGTGGATGCAGGCATTGCAGCCGCCGCCCGCTGCTCCTAAGCCAAATCCTACACCTGCTGCACCCCAGCCGCCATCGATGCCAGCGCAACCGCCAGCATCCCCAGCGGCAGGTTTTTCGGCTCGCGATCTCATCGATCAGCAATCATTGCCGTCCTGGATGCAGCCGCAGAATGAACGTGGAGCAAATACAGGCAGCTCGTTTGCTGTCAATCCCAATCCTGCTCCCGGAGCACCCGGAGGTGGTCAGGCGGGTTTTTCAGCATCTTCTTTATTAGATGTAGATGCGTTGCCACCATGGTTACGCGAAGGGGACAAAACTCAGGCCAACAGCCCCGCATCAATGCGCCCGCGGCTCCTGGCCCGCAGGCGAACAACTGGTCGGCTCAGCCATCGGCGCAATCTCCATGGGGACAGGCGCCATCTAGCCCGGCCTGGCCTGCCAGTAATCAGGCTCCTTCGGGTATGCAGGCGCCAATGCAGACTCCTCCCGTCAATGCGATGTCACAGCAAGAGGGAGCACCTATATCTGCCTCTTCTTTCATCGATCAAAACTCATTGCCGGAATGGCTACGCTCTGCGCAGGGTCAGTCAGCGAATCCTTCGCAGCCGCAGGGCTCAGGCCCGCGACCAGGGGGATATGGGGCCACGCCACGTGTTGATAATATGCGCGTTCCCAGTCGTCCGCGTGGGGATGTCAATCCCAATGAAAGTAGCGAGCTGGCGGCAAACGTCTTCGCTTCGATGTTGGGCGTTGCCTCCGCGACCCCCAATTATCCAGCCCAGACCCCTCAACAAGCAGGCCACGCGGGACAAGGGAGCCCATATGGGCAAAACAATCAGCCTGGGCAGGCTTTTTCATACGGGCAAGACAATCCAGCGCAGCCAAATCCTTATGGATTGCAGGGGCAACCCGGACAGAACAGCCCCTTTAACCAGCCTGGGCAGGCCAATAATTATGCATCCCTGGGTCAGCCCGGACCCATGGGCCAGCCTGGAATGGCCCAGACCAGTATGAGTGGTATGCCAAATCCTGGCGCGATGCCCAATACACCGTTGGGTTCCAGTGGTGTATTCCCTCAGAATTATAGTGCCGGAAACAGCCTGGCGGGTGGTTATGGTAATAACTATCCTGGTAATGTCCCGGGACAGGGAAATCAACCTATGGGGGAAATCCTTCAATGGGTGGTCAATCGGCATTCAATGCAGGGGCTCCTTATGGAGGAAATGCTTATTCAACGTCTGGTTCAGCGGCGCCATCAAACTCAGCTGATAGTGCCGGCGAGCAGAAAAACAAAAAACGCGGATTGTTCGAGGCAATTCGTGAGTGGCTTTCTCGTTAGTCGGAGAGAAGAAGGATACCGGAAATGTATACACAACCCTATCCAGAGGGTGGACAGGGTCCAGCACAGATGCAGAATTCAGTGACCCCCAACTCCTTGTTGGTTGCCGATTGTGGGGCTGTTTTTACAAAAGTCTCACTCTTTGGTCTCGTTGAAGGCCAGTATCGTTTGATGGCGCGCGGGGAAGCGCCATCAACGATTAAGCCGCCCCTGGAAGACCTTTCTGAAGGTATTATCCAGGCGATTAATGTGATTGAATTTGTGACCGGACGCAAGTTTGTTGAGGAGAAACATATTGTTTCTCCTGAGCGATCAAATGGGGATGGCGTTGATATTTTTATCGCAACGTTAAGCGCCGGCGATCCGCTGCGTGTGGCTACCCTGGGGGCGGTTTCCCCCGAATTAGAGCGTTTATCTGAGCAGGCTGTTTCTGGTCTGTATGCACAGGTACAGGCGGTACCTTCTCCTTCATATGTAGCTGCGACTACGCCTGCGGCTGTTGGGCCAGCGGGAGCTGCCGGCTCCTGGACGCAAGAGCGCGTGGCCCAGGAATGGGAGCGCCAGTTAAATCATTTGCGCGAGCTGCAGCCACAGACCGCTTTGATCGTTGGAGCTGCAGATGGCCCGGCGGGGCCTGCTCCTTTGCAAGAGGCCTGTCAGCTCTTAATCAATATGGCACGCGAAACGGCCCAGCAGGGTGGTGCGCTTGCGCCAGATGGAACTCCGAAGCGCTATTCTGTCGTCTATGCCGGTGCTCCACAATATGTTGAGGCTGTTCGTCGTATGCTGCAGAATGTTGCCGATGTTACCCGGGTTGAGTCTTTAACCAACCCAACCCAGTTAGGCTCAGTCAGCGCGGCAATTGGCTCTCTGCATGAACATGAAGGGTTAGAACAGATCCCAGGTTACGAACGCGTGCGTAACTGGTCCAGGGCCAATCCTGTGGCCTCAGCAACCTCATTGAGTAGCCTGGTACGTTTCCTGGCTCAACATTATGCCATGAACGTCACGGCCGTCGATGTTGGTGGTAGCACTACTACCATTATGCTGGCGGGCGAGCAAGGGGAGTTTATCCCCATGGTTAATACCGGCGTTGGTGTTGGTCCTAATATCGGGGATGTCCTGCAGAAAGCCGGGCTGCAGCGAATTACACGCTGGCTGCCATTTCTTATTTCAGAGGATGAGGTACGCCAGTTTGTGCTCAACCATATGCTTCATCCACAGTCATTGCCCACGGATTCGCGCGAATTAGCTTTAATGCAGGCATTTGCGCGCGAGGCGATCGCGCTCACCGTGGAGGCCGCACGTACAAGCAGTCATATCGAATTACCCGATACCGATTTAATCCTGGCGACAGGTGGTGTATTATCCCATGCGCCAAAGTATGGGCAGGTAGCCATGATGTTGCTGGATGCGCTACAGCCACGTGGTGTAACCTCGCTGGTTGTCGACAGCACAATGCTCATCTCACAATTAGGCGCAGTGGCGACTGTGGCCCCGGTTATGGCGGTACAGGTCAATGAGAATGATGCCGTCTCGCATCGTCTTGGGACCTGCGTCATCCCCTTTGGGAACGTCCAGCAGGGTCAACTGGCTGTGCGCGTGGGGGTAGAATATAGTAATGGCAGACAATTAAATGTTGATGTAATGGGTGGCACGATTGAAGTCATTCCTTTACAGGTAAATGAGCAAGCTCTGCTGACATTGTTCCCGGCCCCGACGGTCGATGTTGGGCTTGGACCTGGTGAACGTGCACGGGCCGCCGAAGAGATTGATGGAGGCCTGATTGGCCTGATCATCGATGCTCGTGGCCGCCCGCTGGCTCTGCCTGGTGATGATACAGAGCGCCAGGCACGTTTATTGCAATGGTCTCAAGCACTGGGGGCGTAACTGGGAAGATAAATATAATGGGAGGTTCCCGCCATGACCTATCCGTCAGGGTGGTCTGTTCTTCCACGGCTAATCGTCAAGCGAGAGCGTTGGCCGGGTGGGTATCACGCCAAAGGCATCCCGTTAGTCTATCGTGGTCAGGAAGTTGTGCCTGATCAACCTGTGCTGCGTCTTACCACAGCCTCAGAGTATGATAAGCAGAAGGAGAGAGCGTCTACTAAGCTCTCTCCTTCTGGTATTTCATCCTCACCAGATCTCTTAAAATCCTCGATTGGCCAGGATATCCCCGCTGGTTTGCATGGTCGGGTGGTTGGTGTTACGGCACGTGGTGGTGTTGTCATTGAAAGTCATGCTGCACTTATTCAAGGCATTCTCGGTGCTGGAAAGCAAGCAGCTGGAGTCTTAACTATGTGGCAACCTCGTAGCCCATATAGTGCTCAGACTATACCTCCAGGTGCCATTCTGGTTGTACCAGGGCCACTAACCTTTGGTTTGCTGCATCAAGCTCTCAACTCAGGCGTAGTCGGGGTGGTGGCCAGTAGCATTGCTTTACGAGATCTGGAAGGCTTTTTAAGAACTGATTATCTACAGCTGCTGAAGATTTCTGATCTGGAGCAGGCACAAGAGCAGCTCCCTCCATTGACGCTCTTGTTAACTGAGGGTATTGGTTCTGCAAACATGCCCGTGCACACCATGAATCTACTCACCCATTATCAGGGAACGATTGGCTTACTTGCGGGCGCTACGTCCCTGACCCATAATTTATTCCCTGAACTGGTCATTTCCATTCCGGTGGCCGAAATTGACAAAAATTGGCAGGTGGTTCAACCAGATGCCACGTTGGCGTTAGGTGCGCAAGTACGTGTCTGTAGTGGGCAGCATCAAGGCGCGATTGGCATCATTGATTATTTTTACTCATATGAGCAAACCTTTACCTCTGGACTACGTACGCGCTCGGTGCGTTTGCGCCTGGATGATGGCTCATTTTATACGGTTCCCATCACCCTTATCGAACGCATCAGCTAATGCGCTGGTTTTGTATGGGAGCAAGGTTATCCACATTATTATAGAGTTATCCACATATTATACAAAAACATGTGGATAACTTTCTATGAGTTTTTAATGCATTGTAAATAATACATTAAGCTAAGGTAAAATGAGTGAGTGACCCTGCATATCTTTGGGCTGCGGAATATTCATAACTTGCAGGATGGTAGGGGAGACATCAGCCAGGATACCATCGCTGCGCAATTTGGCCTGGGCGAAGCGGGGCGCGACAAAATAGAGCGGCACCGGGAAGGTTGTGTGGGCGGTAAAGGGTTTACCGGTATCATATTCTATTAACTGTTCCGCATTGCCATGATCGGCGGTAATCAAGGCGTTGCCACCAGCTGCCAGGGTAGCCTCGATGACACGGCCAACTCCTTTATCAACGGCTTCAACAGCCTTGATGGTCGCATCAATGACACCGGTATGGCCGACCATATCTGCGTTAGCATAATTCATAATAATCAGATCATACTGACCACTGAGAATACGTTCAACCGCTGCATCGGTGATGCCTGCTGCACTCATTTCTGGTTGAAGATCATAAGTTGGAACTTTGGGGGAAGGAACCAGAATGCGGTCTTCACCTTTGAAAGGTACCTCACGACGTCCATTGATGAAGAAGGTGACATGGGCATATTTTTCGGTCTCGGCAGTATGGAACTGGGACATGCCTTGTTCAGCGATCACACGTGCCAGCGGCATCTCCACTTCATCGGCGCGATAGGCCACCTCTGCGTCTAAACCCTCTTCATATTGTGTCATCATGACATAGACCAGATCATTCAGGCGTGGGCCGCGATTAAACTTACCTTCAGCCTGTGGTGGTAGATCTTCCATCACAAAAGCTTTGGTCAACTGGCGTGCTCGATCAGGTCGGAAGTTGTAATGGATAACCGCATCACCTGCTTGAACAGTAGCTACGGGACGACCATCTTCCATAATGACTGTGGGTAAAATAAACTCATCAGTTACTTTGGCATCATAAGACTGCTGAATGGCTGCCAGGGCTGATGTTGCCTGTTGGGTAGCCTCACCCTTTGTCATCGCCCAATAAGTGGCTCCTGTGCGTTCCCAGCGATTATCACGATCCATCGCATAGTAGCGCCCGGTCACCGTTGCCACCCTGGCTGGATATGCTCCACCGATTTCTCGGGCCCGAGTTTCTAAGCGCTGCATAAATTCGAGGCCGCCTGTCGGAGAGGTGTCGCGGCCATCAGTAAAAGCATGGATATAGACGCGCTCGATATCATGTCTGGCCGCCAGGCGTAGCAGGGCCTCAAGGTGTGTCTCATGGGCATGGACACCACCATTGCCGAGTAACCCACAAATATGGAGCTGAGATTGATTTTTCTTGACGTGCTCAATAGCGCGCAGGAAAGCTGGATTTTGGAAAAAGCTTCCATCCTCAATGGACTCACTGACGCGCGTATAATCCTGAAGCACACGTTTGCCCGCGCCAATATTTTGGTGTCCAACCTCCGAATTACCCATCTGGCCATCAGGCAAACCGACTGCTGCCCCAGAGGTCTTAACGGCGGTATGTGGCCATTCACGTGCGATCTTGTCGATATTTGGCGTGTGGGCCAGGGCGATAGCGTTGCCCTCTTTGCGTGGATTGATACCCCATCCATCCATAATGATCAGAACAAAAGGGCGTTTCCGCCCCGAAGGTGTCGTGCTCATGTGATTTTATACTCCACGATGATATAGGATCAAACGATGGTTTACCTTTTCATTGTAGCATGCACCGGACGGGAAGCATAGCATGACGATGTCACAATTGTTGTGTATCTATTACATGGTTTTTCTCGTGTTCTTGAGTATGGCTGATGAAACAATGGCACACTTCTGTAAAGAGAGTTTTCCTCGGAGGTATTGATCTAATGATTGCGAATTTCCTGAATATATTTATTGTTGTGATCGTGGTGCTGTTTATTCTTGCCATCATCTTGATTGGTTTCTCCCTTTACCGTTCCCGGAACGCTGGAAAGAATATAACATCCAGGGTTGATCCGATGCCAGATACATCACGGCGCAATGAGCAAACCAGGGTTGACCAGGACTTCACAACTAAGTCAGATGTAGATCGTAAATATAATGAAGCAACAGCCAGTGATGAGCTGAATAGCAACCGTTGAGCCGGTAATCTGACTGGCTGTGATTTGATCGAAAGGCTGAATATACGTTCAAACAAACGTATATCTTTTGAAGCAATGGTTGTACTTGAAGTTGCAAAGGATTGTTTTTTCAGGTTTTCTCCATGTTTCAGAAAAGTTGCCAACGGAAGGAATATTATGGGCAAGACATCTTCAGGCTCCTTTATGAGGAAGTCGAGCAAAGGATTTATCGCGACTTTTGCTGCCTTGTGCCTGCTACTGATCACAGCCACAGCTGCATTGGCTAATTCTGTAAACATCTACGATAATGCTGGTGTATTGAACAGATCGCAGGTACAGAGTGCGGCCTCGTCGTTATCCAAACCAATTGACATCTACTCGGTCAGTTCATTATCCACGTCGAGTTCTTCATTCGACCAGGTTGCCAAGCGTAGCATTAAAAATCCTAACATGATCGTGATCGCCTTTAATTCAAATCATGTAGCGATTGTCGGCGGGTCCAATGTTGGCCTGTCTTCGAGCCAGTATAATGATGCTACCAACGCGTTTATCCGCGAAATGAATAATGGTAGTAAGAATTATTCGAACGCTACTGTGGCGGCCATCAATTCGCTGAATGGTTCTCTCAATAGTAGTAATTCGTTCATTCCAAGTGTTGGCGGTGGTGGTGGAAATGCGATCGGCAGCACCCTCTGTTGTGTTGGCCTTATAGCCTTAGCCCTTATTGCGGCCTTTGCTTTTGCGCGCCGACGCGGTGGCGTAACTGGTGGCCTATTCAATCGTCGACCCAACCAGCCCAACTTCAATCAACCTTATAACCAGCCTTACAATCAGGGAAATTATCCTCCCAATTATCAGGGTCCGTACCCACCACAGAATCAGGGCATGAATCCATGGGCCGCGGGTGGCCTGGGTGCCGCTGCGGGTGGCCTGGCCGGTTATGAGCTTGGCAAGGCAGCTGGCGACCGTGACCGCGACCGCGATGGCGGTGATTTTGGTGGAGGTGCCAGTGGAGACTTTGGCAATGGCGGAAATGGTGGATTTGGCGGCGGCGATGGTGGATTTGGAGGAGGATCGAGCGGGGACTTTGGAGGAGGTGGCTTTGGTGGTGGCGATGCCGGCGGCTTCGGTGGTGGTGGTGACGGTGGCTTCGGTGGTGGCTCGAGTGGAGACTTTGGTGGCGGCGGCGGTGATGGCGGCTTTGGAGGAGGATCGAGCGGCAACTTCTGAGTCAGGTCCCCAGCTCACGTAGCATAAAAAGACTGGTGCGGGATAGAAAGCTATCCGCACCAGTCTTTTCTTGTATCGTGTAGCTATTGTGCTATATCGAAGTACCGACTAGCGAATGCGACCACTGCGGCGTGCCAGTTCCACCACTTTCAAGCGGCTAATGGCGCGCAGCAATGCTGCTTGTAACTCAGCACGCTCAGTATTTGAGCGCGCCTCTTCCAGATGCTCCTGTGCGCGGCGGCGTGCTGCCTCTGCGCGAGCCTGGTCGATCTCTGCCGCATGCTCTGCCGTATCGGCCAGAATTGTGACACGATCATGAGAGACCTCTAGAAAACCGCTGGAGACGAAAAAGATATTATCCTCTCCATGCAATTTAATCTGTAAAGGTCCAGGTCCCAGCAGGGCCAGCAGGGGAGCATGCTCAGGCAAAATGCCCAGCTGCCCCTCTGATCCAGGAGCGTCCACGATATCGGCCTCGCCATTGTAGAGCTCACGCTCTGCGGTTACTACCTCGACATGCAGTGTATTGCGTGTCGCCATGGCTTAACCCTTCTTCTGATCTGCTTCGTAAGCTGCAATAACATCTTCAATCGCACCCTGTGACAGGAAGTAGGACTCGGGAATGTTGTCTACCTCACCTTCCAGAATAGCCTTAAAGCTGCGAATGGTATCCGTCAATTTCACATATTTGCCGGGCATGCCTGTGAAGACCTCAGCAACCGTGAAAGGCTGACCGCAGAAACGCTCCAGCTTACGAGCGCGAGCAACGATCAATTTATCGTCGTCCGACAACTCATCAACACCCAGAATAGCGATGATGTCCTGCAACTCTTTATAGCGCTGTAGAACGATCTGAACGCCACGAGCGGTGTTATAATGCTCATCTCCCACAACCTGAGGATCAAGGATACGGCTGGTGGAGGCCAGAGGATCTACCGCAGGATAGATACCTTTCTGTGCGATTGAACGTTCCAACACAATCGTTGAGTCCAGGTGAGCAAAGGTTGTAGCAGGCGCAGGATCGGTGTAGTCGTCAGCGGGCACGTAGACGGCCTGCATCGAAGTGATCGAACCCTCTTTAGTAGAGGTGATGCGCTCCTGCAACTCACCCATTTCCTCGGCCAGGTTTGGCTGGTAACCCACAGCGGATGGCATACGACCAAGCAATGCGGACACCTCAGCACCGGCCTGTGTGAAACGGAAGATGTTGTCGATGAAGAGCAACACGTCTTTATGCTCTTCGTCGCGGAAGTACTCGGCGATAGCCAGACCACTCAGTGCCACGCGTAGACGGGAGCCGGGAGGCTCGTTCATCTGACCAAAGACCATGGCCAGACGGTCAATAACGTTGGCTTCCTGCATTTCATGGTACAGGTCATTGCCTTCGCGGGTGCGCTCACCCACGCCAGCGAAAACGCTATAACCACCGTGACCTTTAGCGATGTTATTGATCAGTTCCTGAATAACGACGGTCTTACCGACGCCAGCACCACCGAAGGCACCAATTTTACCACCTTTCATAAAGGGGCAGATCAGGTCAATAACTTTAATGCCAGTCTCGAAGACTTCAACATTGGAAGACTGATCTTCCAGATCAGGAGCATGGCGGTGAATCGGATAGCGAGGAGTGTCCTCAACCTCTGGTTTGTTGTCGATCGCGCGACCCAGAACGTTGAAGATACGTCCCAATGTTTTAGGACCCACGGGAACGCTGATCGGAGCGCCTGTATCATAGGCGTCTGTCCCACGCTGTAAGCCATCGGTTGGGCCCATAGCTACGCAGCGGACCCAGTTATTGCCCAGGTGCTGCTCAACCTCAAGGGCGAGATCGTCGCTGGCACCGAGCGGGCGAGTTACTACCTGATTATAAATTTCTGGGAGTTGATCCTGAGGGAACTCAATGTCTACCACGGCCCCCAGTACCTGCACGACTTTTCCCTTCGCGCCTGTTTGTGTTACTGTCATGTATTTCTCCATCGCAGGGGTATCTCTTCGCCTTCCCCTGCCCAGACATCTCGTTAGAGCGCCTCAGCACCGGCTACCACCTCAAGAATCTGGGTTGTGATAGCGGCCTGGCGGACCTTGTTATACGTCAAGGTGAGATCCTGAATCAGTTCGTTTGCATTATCGGTCGCGTTTTTCATGGCAACCATCTGTGCGGATTGCTGGCTAGCGACGGCCTCAAGCAGAGCTTGATAGACCTGGATATCTACATAGCGTGGGAGCAAGGCTTTAAAAATCGTTTGCTCATCAGGCTCATAAATATATTCGGTCGCCTTGTCTTTTTGCTCGTCTTCTTCCTTCTTCTCAGGTGGCTGGACGGGCAGCAATTGCACGGTTACCGGTGTTTGTGTCACCGTATTGACGAATTTGGCATAGACCAGATATACAACGTCGACCTCCCCTTTCAGGAAGGCATCCACAGCCACTTGTGCGATGGCGGTTGCATCACTGAGGCCCGGGCGATCTCCATAGTTGGTGAATTCAGCAACCATGTCGAGCTCGTTACGCACAACGAAATCACGGCCTTTACGACCGACGGCGACATACTCGACGCCGGGGCTACGTCCCTGCTCAGAGAGACGCTGGCTCTCATTGCGGGCCGTAATGGCGGCGTGACGATTAATATTTGAAGGTAAAGCACCGCAGAGGCCGCGATCCGGAGAGATCAGCACAATGCCGATATTTCTCACCGGGCGCTGCTTCAGCAGTACCAGATCCTCCGCCAGATCCTCATTGCCATTTGAAGCCGCTGTTGCCAGACGTGAGACAAGCTCTCGGATTTGATCGGCGAAGGGGCGAGCTTGTTCAACTCGCTCCTGTGCCCGTCGCATCTTACTACTTGCCACCATTTGCATGGCTTTAGTAATTTTCGCTGTATTTTTTACTGATCGTATGCGCTGCCGAATTTCTCGGGTTGATGGCATCTATCTGCCTCCTAGCGCTTTTGCTCTTCTCGTGGTGCAGCCGTCTTCTGATAGTCTTCGATGGCGGCTCCCAATTTCTTTAACTGATCTGCGTTCATCTTGTTGCGGCCCTGGATTGAACTCTCAATAATCTCGTTCTGGAGATCCTGATAGTTGGCATCCATGAACCGATAGAAGCCCGCTTCCCACTCGCTGACCTTATCCAGAGGTACTTCATCCAGGTAGCCATTGGTGGCTGCGTAGATGATCATAACCTGGCGGATAACAGAAACAGGCTGATATTGGGGCTGCTTCAAGATTTCCAGGATACGGCGGCCGCGATCGATACGCGATTTGGTCGCTTTATCCAGATCAGAGGCAAACTGCGAGAAGGCTTCCAACTCACGGAACTGCGCCAGATCCAGACGCAAGGTACCAGCAACCTGGCTCATCGCTTTCGTCTGAGCGCTACTACCTACACGAGATACCGAGATACCTGTGTTCAGAGCAGGACGCTGACCAGCGTTGAAGAGGTCCGTTTCCAGGAAGATCTGACCATCGGTAATCGAGATCAGGTTCGTTGGAATGTAGGCCGAAACGTCGTTCGCTTTGGTCTCAATGATTGGCAGTGCGGTCAATGAACCACCGCCGTAATCTTTGTTCAAGCGAGCTGCACGTTCCAACAAGCGGGAGTGCAGATAGAACACGTCACCTGGATATGCTTCGCGTCCAGGAGGGCGGCGAATGATCAGGGAGATGTTACGATAGGCTTCAGCGTGCTTGGTCAGATCATCATAAACGATCAGAGCATCGCGACCAGACTCCATGAACTCTTCGCCAATTGCACAACCGGCATAAGGGGCGATGTATTTCAATGGAGCAGGATCGGAAGCGCCAGAAGCAACGATGATCGTGTACTCCATCGCGCCGTGCTCTTCCAGGATCGCGCGGGTACGAGCAATCGAAGAATTCTTCTGACCGATTGCCACGTAGATACAGATCAGATCTTTGCCCTTCTGGTTAATGATCGTGTCGATAGCGACAGCGGTCTTACCAGTCTGGCGGTCACCGATGATCAATTCACGCTGACCACGACCAATCGGAATCATGCTATCAATAGCTTTGATACCGGTCTGTACTGGCTGGTTTACCGACTGGCGGGTAATAACGCCAGGGGCAACACGTTCGATCGGGCGGAACTTATCGGTTGCGATCGGGCCACGATCGTCAAGGGGTTGACCAATTGGATCAACCACGCGGCCGAGCAGCGCGTCTCCAACTGGAACCTGGATAATGCGTCCGGTTGTACGAACTTCATCATCTTCACGGATTTGTGTATAGTCACCCAGGATTGGGCAGCTGACCGCTTCCTCTTCGAGGTTAAAGGCCATGCCATAAAGTCCTGTACGGGGAAATTCTACCAACTCAAGATATTTAACATCTTGCAGGCCATAAATACGGGCGACACCGTCTTGTACCGCGATAACGGTACCGACACTGGCGGTCGAGGTGGTATCGGCTCCAAAACCTGCGATGTTTTTCTCTATGATGGCACTGATTTCATCAGCCCAAGATGCCATCGCGTTCCTCCTAGTGTTTCCTAGTGGCTTTTACTGTTTGTCGTTGTATTGTTGTTATTGTATGATCGATCTACGTGTGTTTGTGCTCGTTCGAGCATTTTCAGGTGGACATTGATACGGGGATCTACATAGTTCGTCTGTTGTTCCCGACCTGTATACACCTGCACTTGAGATCGAGATATGTCTGCTTCGGGTGTTGCGGCGATGTGTCTGTCTGACTAGCGATTTGCCGGTTGGGCAAAATCCTCGGAAGCAAACTCATCGTCGGTGTCGGTGGCAGTAATGCCCGAGAGCAATTGCTGCTGCATGACATGCAGGCGATTGCGGACACTGCCATCGATGATCTCATCTCCCACGCGGGCGACAACACCACCTAAGATACTCGGATCAACCCGAGAATGCATGATAATGCTTTTGCCAGTCTTGTGCTCAAGCGCTTTCCTGACGATCTCCTGCTGGGCATCGTCTAATTGCGCTGCAGTCGTGACCTCTGCGATTGCCTGATTGCGATAGTCAAGCACGAGGTTTTCGAACTCGGTTGCAATGTTTGGCATAACATCGACCAGCTCGCGCTGGACGATGAGCAGGGCAAGGTTGAGCGACGTAGGCAGCACTTTTGCGGCTAAAGCCTGGCGTAACGCTGTCTCTTTGCGCTGGGCAGGAATTTTGGGCTCGCGTAGCAGGTAGGCCAGCTTGCGCTGCCCAAAGAGCTCTGCGATATGTTTAACGTCATCGAGGGTGCGGTCCATGGTGTTCTGTTTTCGCGCAATCTCGAAGATCGCTCCTGCGTAGCGGCGTGCAATCGCTCCTTTAAGCATTAGTTATTCCTCGCCTGATCACTAGCCGTGACAAACTCTTCGACCAAGCGGCGGTTGTCGTTGCTATCAACTGACCGGCTGATAACTTTGCTGGCGGCCTCAATGGAAAGATTGACAACATCGCGGCTCAGTTCCATGCGAGCACGGTTCGCTTCCTGGTGGATGCGAGCAATCTGCTGCTGGCTAATCTTCTCAGCGCGAACACGGGCCTCGGTTTCGATCTGCTGGGCGATCTGCTCAGCGTTCTTTGTTGCACGCTCGATGGTATCCTGTGCCTGACGTTTGGCGTCCAGGATGATCCGCTCAGCGTTGTTGGCCGCTTCTGCCAGATCGCGCTTGGCCTGCTCAGCGTTCTCGATACCCTCGCGGATTAATGCCTGCCGTTTTTCCAGTGTGCGCTGCACAACTGGCAGGACCCATTTCCAGAGGACAAAGAGGACGATAATAAAGCTAACGAGCTGCGAAATAAAGGCGGCGGCGTTAATGCCAAGTGCTCCAAGGCCACTGGGCGACTCGGCGCTTGCAACAGCTGTTGCTGCAAGTGTGAGTGGTGTTATATACACGATAGCGCTTCCTTTCATCAAGAGTAATACGCTTATATTCCGTACGTAAGACGGAGACGCGGCATCACCTGTTTCTCTCCTTCAAATAAAAAGAAGAGGGGGAAAACAGAATGGACGCGCTACGTCTCCACATTACGCTACGAAAAAAGTATTACTTAAGGGATGAACTTGATCAGCAGAGCGACTACCAGAGCATAAATAGCGATAGCTTCAGCGAACACGATAGCCAGAATCATGTTGGTCTGAACAACAGGAGCAGCCTCGGGATTGCGGCCAATGGCTTCCATGGCTTTAGCGGCCAGAATACCAATAGCAAGGCCAGGTCCGATAGCACCGATACCGATAGCGAGAGCTGCTGCGAGTGGAGCAAGATTCATGATTAAAAATCCTCCTTAAGGACGAATGTATTGTGTAATTAATGAATTAAGGTTTTTTTATGCAATCGCAGAGATTTCTGCGAGAAGCAAGCAAGTTAGTGGCGTCGCGACTACACTAGTGTGTAGTCACAGCGCTGCCTTCATACTCGTGATGCACCTCGTGTTCACCCTCATCGTGATGAGAGTGGCTGGTGGTGCCAACTTGCATGAAGAGTAAGGTCAAGAAGGCGAAAACAAACGCCTGGATGACGGCAACAAAAAGTTCAAATGGAATGAAGATGATGTCGGCAACAACCGGCAGCAGGTAGGCGAAGACTGCGAGCAGAACGCTACCAGCAAAGACATTACCAAAGAGACGGAAGGAGAAAGAAATCAAACGTCCGAGCTCACTGATAATTTCAAGCAGGCCTACTAATAAGTCAACAAAACCCATTCCACCTTTCTCTTTGATCGCTTTAAAGTTCAGATACTTGCTGATCTGATCTTTAAAACCGAGCATCGAGAAACCCAGAATCTGCGTCACAACCACAGACACCAGAGCCATCGCCAGAGTCAGGTTCAGGTCTGTTGTCGCGGGGCGCAACAATGGAACAATCTGATTAGATGCTTGACCGAACAGGAATGGACCGGTAACAACGGTGCCAGCCTTTTCAGGGTGAATGAGACCAATGGTATCAACACCTGGAATGATGTCAAGCAGATTACAGAATAAAATGAAGATAAAGAATGTAGCTACTAGAGGAAAGAATTTTTTCCCTTTCTCTTTGCCTGCTACACCTTCTACCAGATTCTGTAAAAACTCGACTAGCCATTCAAGGGCGTTTTGCAGTCCAGTTGGAATCAGATCCTGACGTCGTGTACCAAAATAAAGTACCACGAACAAGCAAATAATAGAAATCCAAGTACATAGCAGAGTGTTAGTGATCCACGTGCCAGGAATAATTACTTCCGGGGCGATCGTGATGTTTGGAAGTCTCCACAGATTCACTCGGCTGTCCTCCCTATATGCCGAGCCCTGCCAGGTCTGGTTCGATGTGCTTAAGGGATCCGTTTAGCCTATTGAAAGACGCTCTTATATAAACGGTATGCACCATAAATCCCCGAAATCAGGCCAAGCAGCAGCCCGAGAAGTATGAACAAATGTCCGGTATGAAGAAGGCCATCAAGGTAATTTCCCACAATGGCTCCAAGGGCGATGGGGACGGCTACAGTAAAGCCCATGCCGCTCAGCGCCCCCAACGTATTCAACACAGTCGGGGTAGGCGGTTTCTGTTTCATCCTTATGGTCCCATCTTTTC
The DNA here is from genome assembly GCF_003967555.1 of Dictyobacter kobayashii. Classification (GTDB taxonomy): domain Bacteria; phylum Chloroflexota; class Ktedonobacteria; order Ktedonobacterales; family Ktedonobacteraceae; genus Dictyobacter; species Dictyobacter kobayashii. The sequence goes on along the minus strand of NZ_BIFS01000001.1, from coordinate 1,929,934 downwards.
TTCTCAATAATACCAGTCGGATTATAGCACAGGGAACGAACCAGTTGCAACAGTAGATACACTTTTTAAGAAGCCTGGCAACGCTGCTGCATATTATGCATTTGGTGTTAATTGGCCTATTTAAGGAAGCTTAAAAAGTCGTTATTTTTGTATATTATGTGTATTTTTTGATATAGTTGATCCTTGTAATTCACTTGAAATGGTAAGTCCAAGAGTTGCCATGCATCCCATTCCGCTGCCACACATGAGCAGAGCAGTCCAGGGATGGGAGAAGAAAAACATGGCGGTTACATTGTGTGCGCTGATGTGCAGGAGGCCGTAAAAGACTAGAAGTCCTATTGCTTCATTGCTGCCTATTTGCCCGGGAGGGGTTGGCAGAATATAGAACATATTATAGATAGTGTAACCGAGGATCGCGGTCACAAAGGAAATCTGTGCCCCACGGTCCAGAAGGCGAGCATGGCAAAGAGTCCATCGCAGATAATGGCCAGTAGAGTGAGGAAGATAGCTGGTATAAAGATGCCGGGCTGGCTGGCCCCGGCCAGGAGAGCATCAACGAAGCCGGTTGCCATGTCCTCTAATTTATTGCCGACTGCTGCTGGTAATAGCCTGGTGATCCTCTGTATGAACTCAATGGTACTTGTACGTTTCCAGATAGCGAGTAGCACAAAAACGACCATCGCCAGTACTAAGATTCCTACGGTTGCCATTACTGACCAGAGTTTGATATCCATGTGAATGCCCAGGATAGGCACCAGCGCTATGATAAAGATGGCCGGCATCAGATCCAGGGCTTTATCCATGGCAACGGTGGGCAAAGATTGGCTGATAGGGATAGCGCTGATGCGCCGTAACATGATGCACTTTGAGACTTCGCCCCCGCGAATTGGCAGGGCAAAATTAAGGAATGTTCCTATGAGATAAAGTTGAATTGCTTTATGTATTTGAATGTCCCCAATTGGCCGTAGAAACAGTTGCCAGCGCACACCGCGAATACTAAAAGCCAGTAGGAAGACCAGCCCGGATAGGAGTGCCAGGCCTATACCACGGGGGGTGGTAAGGTTTTTTTTAAGCGTGTCCATAACGGTAGCGAGGTCTACAGATCTCGCTACCAGGGCCAGCAGTGCCAGGCCAATCAGTGTTCCTATCAATAATTTGAACACGGGGTGACGCAGCCAGCTAAGCAAAGGCATGTGGTGATGGATGGTTGTTGGGCCTTGGATGGGGGGATCGATGGTAACGCTAATTGGTTCGGTATAACCGAAGGGTCTGTCACCATAGATATTTAATATTGGAAGTGGACCGGTTTGTTGGATGCCAGCAGGCCACCATTCTTCTTCCATGAGTTTTTGCTGTTCATGATGTGGAGTAACTGATGATGCGATGTGAATAGCTTTGTGCATCCTGCTGATCTGCATTAGATGTCTGGCACTCTGTTTTTCAATATCTTCATTTTCTAGGTGCACATTCCAATGGTGCTCAGTATCATAAGTGGTGTCATTTTCTAGTTGTGGTGGTACCCGTACCAATCGGGTCGGGTGAATGCGAGGCGTGCTGGTAGGTATTGGAAACTTATAGCGTTGCTGATTTGATTTATACATAACATTCTTGCTCCTCTTGCTTTCTTTAATAGATAGGTGTGAGCTTATAGATAAGCATGGGCCTGATACCAGGCGGTCGTTTGATGTATTCCCACATCCAGAGCTGTGGTAGGTATAAAACCAAGTTCTCGCTGTGCACGCGAGATGTCATAAATGCGACTATGGGTTAGAAAATCAATACGGCTATGGGTCAGGGGCGCTTTTTCACTGCCTCCTATGCCTGGTAGCAGCGCAAAGGTAGCAGCCGCCAGCCTGGCTAACCACAGCGGGATACTCTTTCGGGGTAAAGTGAGGTGTTGGGCATGAGCTATTGTCTGGGCCAGCGTATGTACCGTTACCGGCAGGGAGCCAGCTATATTGTAGCTGCGCCCAATAGCCCCCGCTTGTCTGGTACAGAGTAGAAATGCCTCAATCATATCCTCAATATAGATGGGATGTAGAAAGGCTCTCCCGCCATCGATCACATGAAAGAGACCTTTTCTGGATGGCCTGGAAGAGGCCTAGTAGATGCAGGTCGCCTGGCCCATAGACCAGACCAGGCCTGAGAATGCTGACTGGAAGCCCTCGTTCGTGGTATGCCTGGGCCACCAATAGTTCGCAGGCCACCTTGGCTGCTTCATAAGGATTGGTGGGGGCGTATTCTGCCTCTTCTGTGGCCGGTTGACGCCCAGTGACGCCAAAGACCCCGGTGCTGCTGCAATATAGCAGTCGTTGAAGATCTGGCGCCTTTTGGCAGGCCGTGAGCAGTGTGTGTGTCCCTTCGACATGGGTGCGGATATAGTCGTGGGCAGGATAGATGGGATGATAGAGCTGTCCCGCCAGGTGATAGACAACCTGGACGTTATGCAATGTACGCCCTACCTGGGCCTGGTCAGTGATATCGCCAGCGATAATCTCGACATTTGTGCCAAAGAGGCGCCTGGCTTTTGAGGGATCGCGAGCTAGAATACGGATCTGTTGTCCATCTTCGACTTCTAATAGACGCTGGACCAGGGCTGTACCTAGAAAGCCGGTAGCGCCAGTAACCGCTATTGTCATGTCCTTGCTCCTGAATAGCCCTTGACGCTGATGGCATGCTCGGGACATTGCTCATAACAAAGCAGGCAGCGCTGACAGCTCTGGTAATTGATTTTCAGGATTTGCAAATCAATTACATTGGGGAGCGGACAGGTTTCGACGCAAGTTCCACAGCGCGTACAGCGTTCTTGATTAATCTGGGGCCGTGTTCCAACCAGGCCACTATTGTAGATGGTGGTACATAGATGCTTACCACGTTCGGCCAGCCAGCTATAGGGATAATCGAGCAAAAACATAGACCAGAAGATGCTGCGATAGAGGCTTTTTTTCTGTGGTAGGATAAATTGTTTTAAGATACTCATCTCCTCACCGACAACTTGCCAGTCTGGTTTACCCATTTGCGCAAGGGCCAGTTTGAGGTGAGGAACCGATCGCGGCTTAACCCCGACTAACTGACAGCAAACCAGATCAACCGCCAGGTTGTTGCGGCCAGCTACCAGCACCTGTAGATCGGCGCAATCTCCATAAAGTGGTCCATCTCCATCTTGTCCAACGCAGCCATCAACAATGGTGAGATCAGGTTGGATGCCAAAATTCATATCGACGATACATTGATCAATCCCAAACGTATGCATAGTACGGCGCTCAGGACGAGGTAAGATCCCCATCAGGTTCTTCATGCTCAAACTCATGATAGAGACCACATGTGTTTTGAGCACCGGGAGATTAATGAGCCGGGTTCCTTGATCGTGGAGCAGGCGAGGTACCCGAAACTGGCGTAACACCCTGGCACCAGTTGCCTGAATCTCTATCCAATCTTCCGCACCCCCTTCCGGATCAAGGCGGAGTAGCGAGATGTGATTATCCTGGCAGAATTGTTCCAGTCCTAGCAGTGTATAAGTGGCCTCACAGTCAAATTCGGTGCCTGGTATTTCGCATAGAAAGGGTTTGGCACCACAGGCCCGTACCTCTTCCGCTACCGCCTTGATAATGGCAAAATGGGTGGTTGAGCCTGTGGTGGCGTTGCGACCAGCCACAAAATTAGGTTTCAGCAGTGCATTCCGGCCCCCCTGCATCACTGACTGCATACCTCCTATACTGGCAATCGCACGATGGGTGGCGGCTTCAATATCATCAAAAGTGCGTGTGATGGCAATTGTTCTATTTTCCAAGGGCACCTTTTCCTTTCGGCTTACTGGACTGAACCGGTGTATGTTGGACCTGGTAAATCGTGATCACCAATTGCTGATCAGTGTCCTGCGCCCGAAATTGCTGGCGAATACGCGCATGGTTTAAGGCATCTTGAATAATTTTCATCTGCTGGCTATTGTGGTGGATATCGGTCAGCATTTCGGAGTCGGCGACAATATAATCGATATTGCGCCAATCGTTGTGGAGTAGTTTGTCGCGTAGCTCAGGATCTGTGGCTACATTGAAGTAGACATGGGCGTAGCGAAAGGTTGGAACGTTATTTGCCTCGCGTAAATCCAGATAGAGATAACTGTTGATCACGATAAAAGCGTTTCTATTACTAATATGCGTACGTATCCAATTGATGGTGTTGGTCTGGGCGCTGGTAGGATGTTGGGTGAATAGTGGCGTTGCCTGGACATAGTCGTAGGGTATAAGCACCGCTATGATAGTGATGATAAGGGCAACCCGTACGGCCTGCATGTGTAGCCACTTACTGAGCCAGCGGGTAATCAAATGGACGGACAGCGCCACATTGATAGCTGTTAGAGGGATCAGCGGAATAAAATAGAATGAGAGTACTACGCCCCCTCTTATCAGCAGTAACCAGAAGCTAGCAGCCATGAGCCCCATTAACAGGTATTGGCGTTTCCACCAGCCGACTATAATATTGAAGGCCGGTGTGGCCAGGCTGCAGAGAAGTAACAGGCGATCTCCATGTAGCCAGTTACCCCAGCTACCACTGAAACTTCCCTCCTCTTGTCCCCGTTGTGTCTGGTCCAGATAGGTTTGAAGCAAGCTCAGGTGTTGATGGATGTCCCATGGTAGATGCCAGTCATAGGGGAACAGTTCACCCTTGAGGATTGCCAGTAGCACAAAGCTAGACCCTAAAGCAATCGTTGTATAGATAAAAACCACCAGCGCGAACTTGCGTTGGAACCTCGTGGTATATAGACGGGTGGCATAGATCATGACAGGCAGAAAAAGGATCATAACCTCCTTTGAGAGCAAGGCGATCCCAAAGCTCAGGGCGGCCAGGACAATGTAGCGTAAGCGACTGTTACTGGTGACCAGAAGATAAAGTGAGAGCAGCAGCCAGAACGCGCTGATATTATCAAGCAGAATCTGTCGCTGATAAGTAATACTCAGGGGTGAGAGCGAAAATAGGATAAGCCCCAGCATGCTGGCGCTGCGGCTCCCCACGATACGGCGTACGATTAGATAGACCAGAAGAGAGGAGCCAAGTGTATAAGGTAGCATCAACACTCTTCCGGTATTGATGGCATTGCCAAAAGTAAAGAAGCCACCGCTGAATGGAACCAGCAAGGCCAGTTGTAGCCAGGCCAGAGGTGGATGGCCATAACCGTATGGATAGGGTGTGATCTGTCCATGTAAAATAGCCCAGGCACTGGAGATATACGTGCCTTCATCTAACTCATAGCGGGGGAATTGAAAAATATTGAAGGCATGGCCCAGTAACGAGGCCAGTAGCCCTGTTAGCAAGATCCCCATTTCGAGCCAGCGTGATAAGGCAGATTTACGGCTGGGTATTGGATTGAGCAGGGCGATGCGAGGAACCTCACGGGTCTCACTGTCAGAGATGCGCTCTGATTGGGCCGAGATATAACGAGGACGCGGGGGTGTCTGCAAACGTCTTAGCATACCAGTGCCAGGCCCGGGCCGATAAGTAGTATGGACCGTAAAGTTCCAGCTTTTATGCAACAGCAAATGTTCTGGATTATCGTTCAAAAGAGTAACAGGAGGCATTTGCGGAAGCGCAGATTTCATGTGCTGATCTGGTGCTCTGAACTGTGTATTTTTGATACGTGATGACATCTTTTTCTGCCCTCTCTTTTTATATAGCCTTTGTTCTATGCTGTCCTACATGGGCTGTCTTTTCCCAGTTAGCTCTGCCAATGAGATGGCGAAATACCGCGCGTATAGCACTCAGGCTCAAAATAGCCTGGTAGGGAAAGAAGGCCACGATCAAGACAATGGCTTCATGCCAGCGCCAGGCGCGTTTGTGCACTTTGACAAACTCATAGAGGGCGGCCAGATCGATAAAAATAGAGAACACAAAGCAGTACAAGGGAAGAAAGGTCAGCATGGCAAACCAGAGCGGTAATTTGACCAGAAAGAACATGAGCAAGGATACAGGCACCAGTAGTGCGAAAAAAGCCTGCAGCTCGGGCAGAATAAGAATATAGAACGCCAGAAAACGTTGCGACATCTTATCCAACTGCCTCCAATCGCCCTTGAGAAGCACCTGGATAAAGCCCTGATTCCAGCGTGTGCGTTGTTTGATAAATTGGCTCAGCGTGTGAGGAGTTTCTTCACGCGTTACAAACTCATCATCATAGATGATGCGCAGACGTGTATGAGACAGGCAGAGCCGAATGCCCAGGTCTGCATCCTCAGTCAGGCAATGTTCATCCCACCCGCCTAAGTGTTCTACAACTTCCCGACGCACAAAAACGGTATTGCCTCCCAAAGGGGTCATGCCAATTTTAGCGAAGAAGTGCATCGAAGATTTGAACCAGAAAAAATATTCCAGCACATTAAAAAAGCAAAACCATTTCGTGTTGTGATTCATCAGCTGTACCCCACTCTGAATTACCTCTACATGTTCATTAAGTACAGTCGTATTAATGACATTGAGGATATCGGGATGCGGCTCATCCTCTGCATCAAAAATAGTAATCATATCGCCAGTCGCTACCTGTAATGCCAGGTTCAAGCCATGGGGTTTATTGATGGGTCCGTCATTAAAGATAAGTAGCTGAATATTGGGATGTCCAATTTCATCGATCTTATTCTGAGCCTCAGCAATTGTGCCAGGATCATCTTCTCGGCAGATGGCGATAATTTGCAGTAATTCTTTGGGATAATTGAGGTTGTAGACTTTTTGAATGGTCTCACAAAAGATATTTTCTTCATGGCGTGCCGGGAGGAAAATAGAAAAAGAGAGATTGGGATGTCGATAAATCGTGGGTGCATGATTAAGCCATGCATGCTCGGGCGTCTCCCAGATAAATAGGTGTAGCCGTATATTGAAGATCGCCTGTGCCGTCATCAAGAGTATAATTGGTAGATAAGCGAACTCCAGGCCCTGAAGGATCATATACCAGACCACGATACCCCTCCCAACCCCAAATATGGTTCGAGTGCACCCCGATAATGTTTCGTCGCGAAACACTTCGAGGTGCCTTCATTACTGTGTGCAAATACAAGGATACTTCAGAATTGTCCGTGTCTCAATCTCCGAAAGTATCACGTTCCTGATACTTTCGGATCATACTGTTGCAGTATGTGTTCAGACCAGGCGGCTAAAGAGTTTCCAGGATACTGGCATGGTCGACGGGATATCCATTGGGCTCATACAGTTCAATTTGCCCCTGGGTGATCAATGTGCGTAGAGCCAGCATGAAATCCCTCTGATTTAACTGAGTCAATGTAGCCAGCGCAGCCAGGCTCCTACGCCCATCTATGGAGAGATATAGGCGGCGTATCTGACGATTGGGGATTAGCTGAGTATGCTGGCCCTGATTGGCCGCATTTTTAAAGATGCGCAGTGGAATGAGTTCCAGCAGTGTACTGGCACGCCCTGAGGGACGTGGGGCGGGCAGCAAGTGCTGATTTTCTGGTAGTAGCAGGCCATGGTTGCATGCCAGGCTAATAGCCTGTTGAGTAATCTGTCCAACTGTAGGAATGAGGCGTGGATTAGGTGGCTGACGTGTAAAAAATGAGATCAGCATACGCAGGGGAGTGTTGACTTTATCCAGAGCATGTTCATTGTTGGCTGGCGGGATGAGCACATTGCTAGAGAGATAATAGCAGGCCCAATAATTCAGATTATGTTTGGTAAGCAGCCGCGCAGCCTGGACTGAAAAGATAGCTTCCGTCACCTGGGGTACAAGTGTATGATGCTCATGGAGTGTGCGTTCAGCTACTTTGGCTATATGGGTGTTAATCAATATTTGCTGAGGCACCTTTTGTTGACGGCTGGCCATTGCCCGTAGCTCAATGGTGGTTCGGCCGGAGTTATAGCCCTGGAGTGTCCAGATATGGACGACCTCTAATTCCATGCGATGGACGAATATCTGAGCTAACCAGTGCAATAGCCCATCGGCATGGTGTAACGTAGGTATTGTTTGCAGCAGTTGCGTAAAAATTACCAATTGGTGATTTCCCATTGTCGGCTGATTTTGATGAGCTACTGAGGATGCGGAATGAATGAAATCGTTGTTATTTCCCACGTACTACCCCCTAAACTACTTTGCAGACAAGCGCCCCATGGATTCCTTATGAGTCTCTGGTGTGTTATATGTATAAAGAGACCCGTCCACTTAGAGTACACTAGACCGGATACAAGAAGTTCTCATCAGTGAGAGCTTACATGATTGTAGCTGGACAGTCTCTATTGTTGTACTTTAACATAAAGCTTTACGTTTATACGTTAAGCAGGCATTAAAAATGGTAATTTGCATCATATAATGTATTGAAAGAAAAGGATGGCAACATTCGAGCAAGCTTTGTGGTTCGTGTCAGTTATCAGCATAAGTGCTATACAATCTTAGGGTTAAGATAACTGAACGCACCTGCACTAAGGAGGAGGTTGTATGCCTGATCACAGGAAAATTATCAGTACATTTCAGTTTACACCAGCATCGCAGGCTATCTTACGTGAAGCGGGGCAAACGGATGTGCTTTGTATCACAAATAATGAAGAGTTTCTTGCCCGTTTGCAGGAAGCTGAGATTCTTTGTTCTTATTGGGTACCCAACAACTGGCGTGTCCTCGCCCCTCATTTGCGCTGGCTCCAGGCCTCAGGCGCTGGCGTAGATGGCCTGCGGCCAACAGGAATTCTGGACGAGCCCGACCGCGTAATGGTCACAACGGCAGTTGGTATTCATGCTTCGACCATCGGGGAATATGTCTTCGGAAGTATGTTAATGTTTAATCGCACCTGGCCTGAGATGGTGCGCTTGCAAGATCGCCATGTGTGGCCTCATAGCGCAAACTGGTATAAGCTGGGTGGGCGCGAGCTGGTAAACCAGACAATAGGAATTATTGGGCTTGGCAGTATAGGTCGCCGTATCGCACAATTAGGACATGCCTTTGGAATGCGTGTCCTGGCCACGCGCCGTACAGTTGAAGCGGGCACTATTGATCCTGATGTGGATCAGCTCTACCCGATGGAACGCTTACAGGATATGTTGCGGCAGAGCGATTATGTTGTGCTTTCTGTACCTCTGACACCGCAGACGGAAAAATTGATTGGGGAACCAGAGTTACGTGCCATGCAACCTCACGCATACCTGGTTAATGTAGCTCGTGGCCAGATTATCGATGAAAAGATGTTGATTCGTGCACTCAAAGAAGGCTGGATTGCAGGAGCGGGCCTGGACGTGACACAGGAGGAGCCACTACCATCGGATAGCCCACTGTTCTCACTACCCAATGTCATCCTGACTCCGCATATTTCTGGTGATAGTGTGCACTATGATCGGCGTCTGACTGAACTGTTCGCAGATAATTTGCGGCGCTATCGAGCCGGGGAGCCGCTAAGAAATCTTTATGATCCGGCGCGTGGATATTGATGAGGTGAAAAATGGGTGTAGATTTAGGACTGGTATCTGTACTCGGTGCTGATGCGGTCGGCCAACCTGGACAACGGCGTTTCCGTCTCTTCACACAGAGCATACAGGCCTCTGCAATCATGTGGTTGGAAAAAGAGCAGCTGGCAGGACTGGCTGAGGCGTTAGATCGCACACTGGCTCTAATTACTGAGGGACAGGTACTGCGGACTGAAGCACGGGCCGGTGAGCAAACGGTCGCGCAAGCTATGCCCGCTGATTTTCCGCGCTATCCAACCTATGAGGTCCAAATAGGTCAGATGCGCCTGAGTTTTGATGAGCAGGATTCATTTTTTGCTCTGCTGATCACTCCATTGGACGTTTCTCTGGAACGTACCCAGGAACCCGAGATTACAATGAGGGAAGATGAGCAGCTTGCCTTTAGCTTTACTCAGCAGCAAGCCCAGGATCTCTCCAGCACCATTCAAGTGGTAGTGGCTTCGGGCCGTCCAGTCTGCCCTTTATGTCATACACCTCTTGATGGGGGGCCACATGCCTGTGTTAAGCAGAATGGACACCGCGAAATTATCCAGATTGAAGAAGCGGAAGATGAAGAGTAGGGCTTCATGGTCGCTAAATAAATCAACAAGAAATAGGGGCGTAAAAAGCACGCCCCTATGGGTGTTGTGTCTGGCGCAGACCTTGATGGTACAACGCACCCTGGACAATAAGCTTTCCTGTGTTCTCAATCATGGCAGGTGTACTTATTGGCTTTTTGTAAGTACGTTTCCTCGTTCGCCTCAATCATTAACTTGTGCAGTACTACAACATCGGCATCGGGTAGATACTCTGCGGGTTGTAGACATAAGCGCATGATCATACGGCCATTTTCTAAGACTTGAACATAGCCTTTACTTCTAGGAACCCGATATGTACGTTGAGGCTCAGTTGGACTTGGTATCTCCAAATAGCCACGCCAGAGAAGTTGCCGAAATTGCTCTGGCGTAAGCATATCGCGTAGCAGATTGGCTGCCCGGCGTTCGGAACGAGACCACCCTTTCAGATATGGAAGTAAAAACAGCCATATAATAGGTGTGATCGCTAGCGCAATGATCATCCAACACAGGACAGAGATGACCAGGGACGCGAAGTTCATCCTCCAACGACTCGTGGTACCAGAACTATTTGTTCAGCTGTGGCGTCGAATTTATCTATGCGTTGTACCGGATTACCATCGGTGACGCGAAAGGCTGTTGCTCCCTTCGCTTTTTCTTGTTCAAAGATTCGTTCCGCCTCTTTGACGGCCGCTACTGCTTCAGGATCACCTGTCTGAATTTTTTGTTCATCCCATGTAAGGCGGTCGTCGCCGCGCCGTGACATCACCCGTAACATACCCACAGTCGTTCCTCCTTCGCAGTTTACGCCATGTTCGCTGCATGGCTGATGCCAACGAAAATCAGTTGTTTGTGCCACATGTTACTGTAGCAGTTTTGTCGTTCTGTTAACGAACTACATAGAACTTGATCGTTTCTTTTGTATGTGTTTGCCATGTTTATGCGCTTGCTATGGTTCAACTTGACTGGCAAATGCTTGCGCATATAACACATACAACACGCCGGGCGTTTCAACAGTGTATACAAGAAGACACACGTTGGTACTACTATTGTACGTGACGACCCGTGTATAGTCAATGGTTAGGAGCTTACTCAAGCGATCATTAGCTCTACTTGAGTAGATATCCAGTTACATCATATGTATTATGCATGAGCTGTGAAGATGGGCTTTCACATTTTCATGCTAAAGAGCACCTCACTCCTGTGAGAATGTGTCTTACGCCTATCATCATGGGAAGCGTGCCGCTCTTGTGCGGACGTGCGCTGGCGCGCCCGCACTTGTTTTCTTGTATGGTGCAAAAAATGCGACCAGGCGCACTTTTTGCACCATACAAGAAAACTTCTTGAGCGCCTTTGGCGCTCAAACTCAGGCATGAAAATTGCGGAGATCTTGAGGATAAGACTAAGGCGCATTATAAATAGATATATTTATGCATATGCTGACTTCAACTATCTTTGTATAATTTTGTGCCACATTCTGGGCAGAAACGGGTATTGGCTTCAACCTGTTCAGAACAATTGGGACAAAAAAGATCTGGTACCGGGAGTTTTGTGCCGCAGTCCTGGCAAAATTTCCCCGGAGGGCCAGCTTTACGGCAGGTTGGACAGGATACCAGCCTGGGATAGCCTGGCGTGGCAAAGCCGGCAATCGATGCCTGGTTGGGAACCTGCTGTGATCTGTCGGAAGGGAGTGCAGGAGGGGTTAAGGGTGGCTGTAGCATATCGGGGGAAGTTGCGGAAGGAATGGCCTGTACATTAAAGTGCGGAGCATGATACTGCTGTTCAATCTGTTCCCGCTGCGCATCGATATTCATTTGATGCTGGAACTGGGTCCCATCGGTTTTTAAGTCCGGCGCACACTCGGTACAGAGATTGAGCTGAATATTGAAGCAGCGCATACAGACCGTATAATGGCATTTCGGGCAGAGATGAAAGTTATGCTGAATCTCTCCCCAGGCCTTTTGTAATGCCTGAGCTTGCTCCGTGTGCCATTGGGTTCCATAGATCTTTTCGCCCGCTTCTGCCGCCCTACCCCAGAAGCCACCTAAGAAGCCAACACCAATGTCCATAATATTGGTGGCGGTAGAGACACTGGAGCGGATCGGCGTGGTGTCAATTTGCCAGTGACAACGTTGACAGGCAAAGCGAAAAGCAAAATATCCCTGGGATTGATCGCTATAGTCCTGATAAATGTTTGGGACGACATAGTTTTGTGCCATGTTTTACCTCTTGATCGGCTAGATGCCGTGCAGTATATTTATCTTGTTCCGCTCAAATAAATGATCCAATTTATTGCATAAACGCTGTCAGCTATCTAATTTTGAGCTTGAAAATAGTATAAAAAAAACTCAGCATCTTTAGTGCTGAGTTTTTTGCTAATGAAGCGCTTCCTTACTCTTAATCATCATGGGAAGCGTATTGCTGCTGTGCGGACGTGCGCTGGCGCGCCCGAATCTGTTTTAGTATGTAGTGTAGAAAATGTGCATCACACATTTTCTACACTACATACTAAAATAAATATGAGCTTTCGCGCATAGGGAGCACATAATTGTGTATGAGCTCCCTATGCTTACATACTAAAACAATTATATGCTTCGCAGGTGCGAGAGCTTGTACGTGAAGGACGAGGTGATATGGAAGCAAGACATATTCTAAGCTAGAATAAGCGTACTTATTTTTTGCCGGTCACAAATGTGATTGCTACTGTGCCAGGACCTGTATGGGTACCGAGGGCTGCGCCCAATTTATAGTGGGGGATCTCGCCGGCATAGGTGTTTTTGAGAGCTTCAGCCAGCTGTTGACCTACTTCTGTGTTAGACTCGGCGATAGCAATATCTTCAATCGGCTCATTCTCTGTTAACAACTGAGCTGTACGTGCAAAGGCCTTACTGCGTGTGCGAGGCTGTTCGACAGGTACTACTGCACCCTCTTTATTGAGAGCGATAATTGGTTTGACACTGAGCATGTTGCCCAGTAAGGCTTTGGCCCCGCCAATACGGCCGCCGCGCTTAACGAATTCCAGTGTATCGAGAACGGCCAGGATGCGTGTGCGGGCGAATCTATCTTCGGCATAGGTTTTTAGCTCTTCCAGGCTCGTTTCGGGCTTATTCATTTCGGCCAGCTTTTTCAGGGTCATAAACATACCCGCGCTGATACTTCTGGAATCGATGGCTTCAAAAGGTACTGTGTGCACCTCTTCGGGCAGGCTTTCCCAGGCGGTACAGGCGGATTGATAGGTGCCACTGAGCTGAGATGAAAGGTGGATGGATAAAATTCCGGTGGCTCCTTCTTTGATCAAACGAGTGTAAGCTTCCTGGAAGAGGGCCGGGGCGGGCTGTGAGGTGCGAGGAAGTACTTTACTGGCCTGTAATTTTTGATAGAAAGTCGCGTTATCCAGATCAATGTTATCCTGATAGGTCTCTTCATCAAAAAAAACGGTAAGTGGGACAATCGTAATGCCTAAGGCATCTGCCATCTCTGGCGTCATATCTGCAGTGCTGTCTGTAACGATGCGAATGCTCATTGCAGGCCTCCTGGGAAAAATAAAGTCGGTGGTAAATGACCCGCAGCCGGGTCAATTCAATGAATGCTGCGGGCCACTCTCTGCTGGTTTTTGGCCAAACCATTAAATAAATTCTATTGTTTGGGTAGAACAGGAGAGGATATATTCCTCGCCCTTATTAAGTATATTATTCAACAGAGATAATATACGCATAGTAAGGTTGGCCACCATTCACAACTTCTATCTCAAGTTGCGAATGCTCTGTCTTAATGCGCCTGGCAGTCTCTTGCGCTTGTTCCTCTGTGACATCCTCACCATAATAGACCGTGACAATTTCGTACGTGTCAATGTTCATACGCTGTAGCGTGTCACTCAAGGTCTCTTCCATGCGTGAATTAGCCACGGAAAGGTTGCCATTGATGACTCCAATGAAATCACCCTCACGGACGTGCAGGGTTCCCAATTGAACCGAGCGTACGGCTGTGGTGATTTCAGCAGTTTGAATGGTGCGGGCGGCCTCTGTCATCGTCTGGCAGTTAGTGGCAAAATCTGCTTCATAGTTGGTACTGATCAAGGCTGCGATACCCTGTGGTAGGGTTTTACAGGGAACGACATAGACTTCCTTATTGCTCAGTCCAACCACCTGCTGGGCACTCAAGATAACATTGCTGTTATTTGGCAGGATAATGATTTTCTGGGCTGGATTTTTCTCAACCGCATCCAGTAGCTCTTCGATGCTGGGATTCATGGTTTGTCCACCCGAGACGATGGAACTGACTCCCAGGCCACGGAAGACTTTTTCGAAACCTTCACCAGAGACTACCGCTACAGTGGCAATCTGATCACCGGCAACCGGTTCCTGTGTATTTTGCTCATCATCGGCGTGTTCAGCCTCGCTCTCAGCCGCGTAAGTAAGGCTCTGCTCCTGCAGGTTTTCGATGTTGATATCGAGCAGGCTGCCCAGGCCAACGCCATAGTCTAAAATCTTGCCCGGCGTTAAGGTGTGGGTATGTACTTTGAGCATCGTCTCATCGCCAGCTACCACTGTTGAGACTCCGCCCATATCGATGATTGTCTGGCGAATAGATTCCACATCCAGGCTGGTGCCACGGAGAAGAAAGACGACTTCATAGCCAAATTCTTCCTCGATAGTGACGCGCCCCTTTTTGACATGAGTTTCTTCGTGGGAGATCGGGGATGGAATTGAGATGTTCTCGCCAGTTGTGCCACTGGTCGCTTCTCCGCGCATATAGCGCAAAACACCTTCCAGAATAGTGCAGAAACCCTGACCACCAGCATCTACAACGCCAGCCTGTTTCAGGGTTGGTAGGAGATCAGGGGTATGAGCAACAGCCCGGCGAGCAGCCGCAACAATATCCTGCATTTCAATGACCAGGTCATTCTGATGTTCCGCGCTATGCTTTGCCGCCTCGGCGACTTCACGCACCACGGTCAGAATGGTACCCTCAACGGGTTTAATAACCGCGCGATAGGCTAGCTCTGAAGCCTTCTGAAAGGCTTCAGCCAGGTCTTGAGCATTAAATGTCGCTTTATTTTCCAGGCCAGCGGCTATACCGCGTAATGTTTGCGATAGAATAACGCCTGAGTTTCCACGTGCCCCCAACAATGCATCATGGGCAACCTGCTTGGCGATGGCTCCCGCCGACTTCTCTTCGCTATTAGCGATATTGCGAATGGCGGATTTCATCGTCGCTGCCATGTTTGATCCCGTATCGCCATCGGGTACCGGAAAAACATTAAGTGCGTTGATGGTTTCACGATTTTCTTCTAGCCATGCCGCGCCGGCTAAGATCGCTTTTCTTAAATCTTGTCCATCAAAGACACTAATGCGTCTCGACCG
The DNA here is from genome assembly GCF_003967555.1 of Dictyobacter kobayashii. Taxonomy (GTDB): domain Bacteria; phylum Chloroflexota; class Ktedonobacteria; order Ktedonobacterales; family Ktedonobacteraceae; genus Dictyobacter; species Dictyobacter kobayashii. Next base: position 1,914,572 of record NZ_BIFS01000001.1, on the reverse strand, counting down.
TTGACGTAGTATTGGGCGTGGTGTTGTTTCCTCCATAGCCGCTGTGCTACCTCTGTCCTTTATTTCTTTTCTGTTGATCCTGGACCATGGATAAGTCCCTGGACATTAACATTAACTTGTGTCACTGGAGTGCCGAGCATTTTCTCGACCGAGAATTTGACGGCGCTCATAATATTATGTGCAATTTCAGAAATACGCAACCCATATTCAAGTGCCACATATACATCGATAATAAGTTGATCATTGAGTATCTGGAGTCGTACCCCTTGATTGCTTTGCTCGGGTGAAAGGAGCACAGCTTGCCCATTGCGCAAGTGTGGCGAGGCAATGCCCAGGACGCCATAGCAGGTCAGGGTTGCTTCAACTGCGATGGAATGGATGGCGTTGGGTAATACTTCTATTTTCCCGAGAGGGTGTGAGCCGTGTTGCGGCTGTATAGCAGATGCTTTTGGCATACGCATGTGTCTTCTCTCTTGCCAAAATAGCCAATATCGGTTATACTCGCATAACATGTTTGGATTATCCAAGCGGTGCACGCACGAGTTTTCTTGATGCAGTATACCAGAGGCTTCAAGGATAATCAAGTAAACGAATACAGGGCAAAAATAAGCGCCTTCCGCCAAGGAAGGAATTATTTTGTGTCCGTTGCATCTTTCGGGAGGAAGAAGAATAATGTCAGCAGGACGTTGTGATATCTGTGAGCGTAAGCCAATGTATGGCAACAATGTTCCCTTTTCGCAGCATCGCACACGCCGTCGTTTCGTACTAAACGTGCAGCGCCGTCGTATCGCGATCAATGGTACCCCTCGCATGGTCAATATCTGCACCCGCTGCCTGCGTACCATGAGCAAGCTGCCAAAAGAGCGCTAAGTTCACATATGCATCAGTTAAGCATCAAAGGAACCCCTATAATAGATGATAGCTGCCAGCTTTGCTGGCACTATACTAAATACCTATTGTAGGGGGCCTCTTTGTGTGTGCAGAGATATATTTGATAGCTATATCTCTGCTTTTTTTATTGTGAGACAACTGGAATAGCGGCAGTTTTGCGGCTATTCTCAAAGCGTGTACGTAGCTGCCCACAGGCGGCGGCGGCAATATCATCTCCTCGTTCTGCCCGCACACTATTGCTAATGCCACGCTCAAAGAGAATATTGCGGAAGGCACGTATGGCATCTGGTCCAGGGGTCTGGTAACTGGCAGAGGTGGCGTTGACAGGAATACAATTCACATGTGCGAATTGCTTCAATGGTGCCAGGAGCGCGGCCAGTTTTTCCGCATATTCCGCTGTATCATTGACCCCTGAAAGCAAGACATACTCAAAAGTCACCTGCCGTTTGGTAGTAGCAATATAGTCTTTACAGGCTGCCAGTAGCTCGGTTAATGGATATTTGCGATTGACCGGCATGGTCTGGCTGCGCAGTTCATCTGTTGGTGCATGCAACGAGATCGCCAGATTAATCTGAAGGTTTTCCTGGCTCAATTTGCGGATAGCCGGCGCCAGGCCAACGGTCGAGACCGTCATATGGCGAGCCCCCAGATTGAAGCCATCGCTGCTATTCAGGATGCGTAAAGCCTGCAGGACATTTGTATAGTTATGTAGCGGCTCTCCCATACCCATCAGCACGATATTGGTGATATGATCGATTGGCGCGCTGCCAGGCAGTCCCGCGGCGGTCCAGGGGGCGGCCTGTAGCTCACGGGCAAAGAAAAGGACCTGGGCCACAATTTCACCCGCGCTCAAATGGCGGTCAAAGCCCATCTGGCCGGTGGCACAGAATGTGCAGCCGAAGGCACAGCCGGCCTGGCTGGAGACACAAACGGTGGCGCGAGAACTGCTCTCACCAATAGGCGGATAAAGCATCAACACCGATTCGACCAGCTTACCATCAGATAGCTCTAGTAGAATTTTGCGTGTGCGATCATCTTTAGAATGCAGTTCACTACGAATAACTGTTGGTCCAATACATGCTTCTTCAGACAAGCGCTGGCGCAGTGACTGCGGCAGATTAGACATAGCCGAGAAGTCGTTTACAAGCTGGCGAAAGAGCCAGTTATAGATTTGTTTGGCGCGGAAAGGTGCCTCGCCACGTTCTTTGAGCCACTCTTGTAGCTGTGGCAGCGTGAGCGCGAGGAGATCCGTCTTTTTTTGTGTTTGAGAAATCGGTGTCATGGTCATGCTCCTGATTATAGCACGAATTGGCTATGGCTGTAATAGCTTTGTATTTTACATGCTGCTAATCTTTTATGCCAGCGGATTAAGCAGGTGACGCCGGGCATCTTTCTCTGTACGCGCTGAATCCTTTCTTTACCTTCTCTTCCAAACCCCTACCACACATTTTTAGATCCATATGTTCTTACCCTTAAAGATACCATGCCACGTCGTAAAAGCGGAAAAGGTCTAGAAAGCTATGGATGAGAGAAAAGATAGGCCATTTGACAGGTCTCCCTGTCTCACTTTTGCTTATAATCATACGTATACCGAATATAGGGGATCATTCCGGAAAAGTGCGAGCAAAATTTATCATGGAAGAGAGCCAAATGCTATATGTCGATTCCTACCGAGCAGACCGAAAAAACTGCGAACTCTGAGCCACAGGCGAATATGGCGAGCTTTCGCCATGTATTAAAAAATCGCAACTTTCTATTATTGTGGATTGCACAACTTATCTCATTAACTATTCTGAATGCAGCGAACTTTGGTTTGATCGTGCTGGTCAACCGACCACCTAATGGCGCATTTATGGCCGGTCTGGCGATTATCGCTTTTACCTTACCGGCGATACCTTTTAGTGCCATTGCAGGCGCGATTGTGGATCGCATTGATAAGCGCCTGGTGCTATGGGTAAGTAATCTGTTGCGCATGGTGACCATGTTATTGATGTTTGTGTCCGTATTAATTGATCGCTCAAACGTCTGGTCATTATTCGGGCTGATGTTTTTAACCTCATTGATTGGTCAGTTTTTTATTCCAGCCGAAGGAGCATCCATTCCTTTATTAGTGGGTGAGCGGGAATTGATGCCAGCTTTGTCATTATTCAATATTTCAATGACGCTGTCACAGGCAATTGGTTTTCTGGTACTAGGTAGTGTGGTTGCCAAACTTTTTCCTCCCTTTTCCTTTGCCCTGGCGCATCGCACCTTTCATGTTGAATCCACGGATATGCTCTTTGTGATTGTGGGGGTGCTCTACATTGTCTGTGTGGGACTTATCCTGGCTATTCCCAAGCAAGCTTTTAGTGAAGATCACATTCATAAGCACCATCATAAGCACGAGACCGATAATGCCTATTCGGCCGGCACGCAAGCTCTACATACCCTCTGGCGCGATATGGTAACGGGTTGGAAGATTGTGCGGGCGGACCGCTTGCTCTTCTTCTCAGTTATTCAGCTCTCGCTGGTAGGCGTGTTGATGCAGCTAATTGGCGAGCTGGCCGGAACCTTTGTGCAACAGGTCTTAAATCGTCCGCCAGAGGATATGTCGATCATCCTGACACCGGCGGCTGTTGGCCTGGTGGGTGCATCCGTTTTGATGACACGCTTTGTAGAAAAAGTCGGGCGCATGCGCCTGACAGTAATTGGTTTTATCTCGCTTGCGATTGGTTTTATCCTGCTACCAGGTTTAGAGTGGCTGGGTCATTTTATTAATCCTGCGCATGGAACCCAATCTCTGGGTATCCTGTTTGGGGTCATTCTGGTGCTGTTTGCTCTGGGTGTCGCGATGGCCTGTGTGAACATTCCGACGCAGACCTTGATGCAAGAGCGAGCGCCTGAGAGTGGGCGGGCACGTGTCTTATCCTTACAATTTATGATATATAGCGCAGGAACGATTCCTGTATTGTTGTTTGCCGGTGCTTTTACAACCCTGATTGGTTTTACTCCACTTATCTTTATTGTCTCTGCAAGCTTATTGATCTTCTGCTGGTGGGGCGTCCACTATATTAAGGGAGCTGATGCGCAAAAGGTAAATGTGGTAGCTGAAGAAGAGCAGAAACGTGAGAACCGTGAAAGCCAGGCGGATATTGATACCCATGAGGATGCGGGCTAGCGCGTTAGGTTTTGCTGATGATAGAGTATCCGGCTCTAATTGAATGCTTAATTAGTGAATAAAAAAGAGAGTAGCTGACAACGCGGCTGCTCTCTTTTTGTGTAATCCATGAAAATTACTTGGTGCTTTTTTGCGCTACCTGTTCAATAGCGGCTGGCCGTGATTGGATTGCATGAAGGCGGTTATTGTCAAATTTTGCCTGGCGATCAAAGGTAAAGATGCCGTTCTGCTCAACCGAGACATCGGTTAGCTGGGTGTAACAGTAGCCAAACATATGGGGATTATCCAGCAGGACATCGCAGAGTGCCTGAAAGCGCTTATAGAATTCTTCGTGGGTATCAGGGGCCGTGCCATAGCCCCAGCTGGATTTATTGTCGCCTTTTTTAACCTGCTCGCTCCACCAGATGCCACCAAACTCGCTAACAAAGTAAGGCTGGTTATTGTAAGGTAGTGACATATCGTGGCCGTCACGCAAATTAGTAAACACCTTGCCTTCTCCCACATGGGCGTGGCGCTCTTTATACTGCTCCAGATCGGCCCAGAAATCTTTGCCAGTCAGATAGTCGTGGGAATCATATACGTCGGCCTCAGGGACACGGTGGGCGTAGCCAGAGGCATCCAGCACGGGACGAGTGGTATCCATGGCTTTGGCGGCCAGGAACATGGCACGTGTAACATCATCCAGATTGGTAATTTTTTCCTGGCGATCATAGAGCGTCTCGTTAAGTCCACACCAACCAACCAGGGCAGGATGTGAATAGTCGCGCTCCAGTTCTTCCAGCCATTGAGCCACAAACGCAGATGTAAAGGTATTATCATCCTGCCAGGGGACACGCCCTTCGGAGCCCCAATCAGGGAATTCGCCCCAGACCAGGTAGCCCATTTTATCTGCATGATACAGGAAGCGTTCCTCGAAGACTTTTTGGTGGAGGCGCGCGCCGTTAAAGCCGGCCGCCAGGCTCAACTCGATATCCTGCTTAAGGGCTTCATCAGTTGGGGCGGTCAGCACTCCATCTAGATAGTAGCCCTGATCCAGGACCAGGCGTTGGAAGATGGCTTCATTATTGATTTTGATGGCGCGTCCATCGATTGTGACGCTGCGCAAACCAGCATAGCTGCGTGCGCTATCGATGATGCCGCCACTGGCGTCGAGCAACTCGATTTTAAGATCATAGAGATGGGGATCTTGAATAGACCACAGGTGACGCCGCTCGGCCGGAATCGCCAGGTCCAGCCGTGGCGAGAAATCCCAGTCGGCAGCACATTCAGCCTGAGCGACCACTCCATCTTGATCAGAAAGTTCGGCACGCAGGCGTAATCCAGGAGCGTTATTGGTGATTGGCTGTTCTAAGCGAATCAGGCTATTGGCGACGTCAGGTGTGATGCGTGGACGGCGCAGTGCATACTGTGGCACCGGCTCCATCCATACCGTCTGCCAGATACCAGTGGTACGAATATAGAAGCAGCCCCAATCGTAGTAGCGTTGAGATTGTTTCCCGCGCGGCTGGGCCGGGCGATGATCGTCACGAGCCCGCACTACGATGGTTTTGGTGCCACTGGCGGTGCCCAGATCACAGGTGAAAGGTGTAAAGCCACCACGGTGCCGACCTACTTCGATACCATCTACCCAGACGGTGGTGTCATAATCTGAGGCCTGGAAATGTAGTAAAATACGCTGACCTTCCCACTCACTGGGAATAGTCATACTGCGGCGATACCAGACAGCATTCATAAAGTCTTTATTGTTGATGCCAGAAAGCTCTGATTCTGGACAGAAAGGGACGGTGATGCGATCTTTCAGCTCACTGGTGAGGAGTCCGCGTTCCAGACCGCTATCGCTGTTATCAATTTCGAATTGCCATTCGCCATTAAGACATAGCCAGGCTGCGCGCTCGAATTGTGGGCGTGGATATTCTGATCGAGGGATGCTCATAAACGTACTTGCTCCTTCAAGAGACTGGTTGGACGTTCAACGTTGTATTTATAATACTCAAAAAAAGTGAGAAAATCCATGAGTTATTCCAACGTTGACCTTCGTGAAACCCACATTATCGGAGAACATACCAGCGAGAAAATTGTTAGTGCGCATACATGTCACGTGCTCTCTTTGCATCATATACTCCTGGCCGGCATATCATATGCAATTCCACCTTTTGCCTTTATACGCAATCGACCACCGGTGGGTCAAATCATGCTTTGTCTGGCCGGTCGAGGGCACGTCTGGCTTGATGGGCAATGGGTACTGAGTACGCCTGGAACTGCTTATGTGACGCCGCCTGGCGTTTTTCATGGCTACTATGCGTTCGAAGATACGCCCTGGCAACTGGCCTGGATCAACTATGAAGATGATGCGCATTCCATTATTACCGTGGTGCCCTGTCTTGCTGCAGGTTGAGCCGCAGGAGCTGTTTCTAGCGTTAGAGGGTCTTTACCATGAATATATGGGGATGGCTGAAGAGGCGGTCATGCAGCAGTGGGCACAATTGATACAGATGTATGCGCAGCGCATCATGGGGCTACAGATCTCCGATGTGCGTCTACAGCGCCTCTGGAAGCAGGTGGATGTTAACCTGGCTCATGAATGGAACTTAGAAGAACTGGCGGCTCTGGTAGGTATTAGCAGCGAGCATCTGCGTCGCCTCTGTCAGCAACAAATTGGTCAGAGTCCCATGAAGCAGGTTACGGCTATGCGCATGCGTCGAGCTATGGCCTTACTGAGCAGCGATTCTTATAGTATTGAAGCGGTCGCTTCACGCGTTGGCTATGAAAATCCTTTTGCTTTCAGTACCGCCTTTAAGCGCTATACAGGGGTTGCTCCTTCGCTCTATCGGCAGCATGGCAGTAAATAAGCGATGATTTTTATTTGTTCGGCGATTATATCTTGATTGCAGCTTTTAAGTTGTCTCTTGTTCGGTGTCAATCAGAAACACCAGCTCGGTTGAAAATTCTAGTTTGTGGATCTTCCAGTTGTCATCACTCACAAGTCGCTTAAAGTGCTCTTCATAGTAGCTGGCCATTCCTTTGCTTTTTCCACCCAGACTTTGAATAGGATAAGAGACAATGATGTGCCTGGCGTTGAGATTGTGGAGAAGTTGATGGGCGGCATTTTTATTTACCTGTTCCAGGCAAGGGAGCACTTTGAGCAACAAGGCCAGGTCTACAGGTTGGGTCGGACAGGTTTGAATCACATCGCGAGCTTGAGCCTGTCCCGCTATCTGCATGAGTTCAAAATAGGCTGCCAGAAAGTCCATCATATGTTGATAAATATCGTAGGCATAATATGTGGCGGGCGTCTCTGTTAGAGGCATCCAGGGGAGGGCGAGAGGATTGAGTCCGCAGGCGATATCCAGTATGCTTTGGATGGGCGGTAGCTGCTCGAAGAGAACGGTATAGAACTCATCCAGGATTGGTAGCCGTTCGCGGGTGGAGGCATGATTTTCCATGATTTGTCTGCAGCTCTGTTTGAGCTGAGCGGGTTGACCAGTTTTTATAGCCTCAGAAAGCTCTGCGAGCCACGAGGCCTGATTATCGCGACCATCCAGATAAGCCCCGCCGATCTGGTGAAGCTTATTTTTAGTGGCCTTTACCGCCTCTTTTAAGCTACGCCGTTTCCCCAGTTCCTGTGTACCAATAGCATTGATGAGCTCAGGACAAATATCTTTGTATTTGCTGCTATTGCTTACATCTGCTATAAGTTGTTCCAGGGCCAGCGCTTTATCTATTTTGAGCATGATAGAGCTCTCTTATGCGTTGTGTCAGCATGGTCATAAAACGTAGATTATGAATGGTTGCCAGGCGGAAAAAGAGTGTATCGTTAATTTTGAAGAGATGATGTAGATAGCCTGCCGAGTAATTGGTGCAGCAGAGACAATCACAAAACTCTGAGACTGGACGATCATTTTTGATGTACTTATCGTCATTTAGATAAAGATACGTGAACCATTTCTCGTCACTGGCAAAAGAGCTGGAGGCGCTGGTAAAGCTATAGAGGCGTGCATGGCGAGCATCGCGGGTTGGCATGGCACAATCAAAGATGCCATAGCCCAGGCGCGTTAGCTCCGCGATACTGCCTGGATGTCCCACACCCAGTGCATGCATCTGGTAGTGAGCGGGTATCAATTCACGGGTATAAGTGATAATATCGGTCAGCAGCTTGCCCTGTTTATCCAGTGGCCAGCCACCATAACCAAAACCATCGAAGCCAATCGCTAATAGCTCCTCTGCACAGCGCCGCCGTAACTCTTCCGAGCCACCACCTTGAATAACGCCAAAGAGGAGTGGACGCTTATCTGGCGTCAGCTTTTTCTGCTTGAGCAGGCGTTTGTACTCTTTTTTACTGCGTTTAGCCCAATCTATCGTGTGCGTCACGGCAGTGGCCTGGAAGTCGTAGGGAGCATCTACATGGGTACAGTAGTCCAGGCACATGATAACATCCGCATCATAGCTCATTTGAAGCTGGATCGCCTTCTCTGGTGTCAACTGAAATTTACGATCAGCCCCCTCGGGTTTAAACGTAATACCATCCGAGGTCAATGAGCCAAATTTTGCGTTTTGTTGGATGAGAGAATATGCCTGGAAGCCACCAGAATCGGTCACAATGGGACCTGTCCAGCCGCTCATAGTATGGAGTCCACCCAGAGATTGGATAGTGGATGTGCCGGGTTTTTGCATCAAATGAAATGTATTCATAACCAGTGCCTGGATCTGGCACTGGCGTAGATCGGTGGCATCGGTGGAGCGTACAACCCCCAATGTGGCATCTGGCATAAAAACTGGCAGATCAATGCTGCCATGGGGCAATTGCAAACTTCCATATTGTGGCTGTGTGGGCTGATTGGCTAATCCGGATTCCATGGTATTCCTTACTGCTTGTCTGATCTCTCTGCTTGTGCATCCAGCGAGCTAACTGTGTGATTTGAAAATAGTGAGGCTATTATAACATACATTGTGGCGCGCCTTCTGCTTGAGCATCTTAAAGCTCCGGTGATGGTTAACGCCAGTGGACAGTGCCACTAAAAATACGTACAATAAAACATAACGTCACAATAATAGTGCGGCAGAAGTACGGGTGCCACTTTACCGATGCGTCAATCTTGCGGATCGGTTGCTTCTGCCCATGTTTTTGGCTAATGCGCATTGTAAGCACAATAGATTCTAAAGCGGGAACAATAAAGAGCAGTAGGAGCAATTAGCGTTTATTGCGGATCTATTACTTTATGGACTCAATTTGAAACTAAGTGCAACTTGTGCTGGCTTGCATGAAATAGAAAGAGTACTACATGCGTGATCTTGCAATCAGAGCCATCAATGCAGCTCGGCAATTTGGGGCGAGCTACGTGGATGTACGCGTCATGGAGCGTACAACCGAAGGCATTGATGTCAAGAATGGTCGTGTCGAGGGCGTCTCCAGTGCGACAAGTAGCGGCTTTAATGTTCGTGTGATTGTAAATGGTGCCTGGGGTTTTGCCAGCAGTGCTCGGATGGATAATGCCGAGGCTGAACGGATTGCCCAGCAGGCAGTACAAATTGCGCGCGCGAGCGCCCTGGTCGCTGGTGAGGCTGTACGCCTATCTGATTTACCTCCACAAAAAGGTTCATACCGTACGCCAGTGCGCATTGACCCCTTTGCCGTGCCTCTAAATCAAAAAGTGCAATTGCTATTAGATGCTGATGCAGCCATGCGCAGCGTCAAAGGGGTTGCTATTACCAACGCGAATATGGAATATTCGCGTGAGCGCAAGTTCTTTGCCAGTTCCGAAGGTAGCGAAATCGAGCAAGAGCTCTTCGATACTGGAGCGGCCATCTCTGCTACAGCTGTAGACCCTGAAAGCAGTGAGATCCAGACCCGCTCCTATCCCAACTCCTTTGGTCGCCAGGCTGGTACCGTGGGCTATGAATTCGTTGAAGCAATGGACCTGGTGGACCACGGAGCCCGCATTGGTGAAGAGGCTGTACGTTTGCTGACGGCTCCTCAATGTCCCAGTGGTATTTCGACTATTATCCTGGATGGTCCACAGACTGCCCTCCAGGTGCATGAGTCCTGTGGCCATCCCATTGAACTGGATCGTGTGCTGGGTTACGAAGCGGGATTTGTCGGTAAAAGCTTCTTGACTACAGACAAGCTCAACAGCAACTACCGCTATGGATCGGAAGTGGTCAACCTGACGGCTGATGCTACGATTCCAGGAGCGTTAGGAACTTTTGGTTGGGATGACGAAGGGGTACCTGCCCAGCGTACGCCTATCGTCTCTAATGGCATCTTTAGCGGCTACTTAATGTCGCGTGATACAGCCCCTCTGATCGGATTGAGCAGTAATGGTTGTGTACGAGCTGATAGCTGGAACCGGCTACCAATGATTCGCATGACCAATGTGAGCCTGGAGCCCGGAACCTGGAAACTGGATGATCTGATTGCTGATACCGCTGATGGACTTTATATGAGTATCAACAAGAGCTGGAGCATTGACGATCGCCGTTTGAACTTCCAGTTTGGTGTCGAACTGGCCTATGAAATCAAAAATGGAAAGCTAGGACGCCTCTATAAAAATGCTACTTATACAGGAATAACACCCCGCTTCTGGGGTCTTGTGATGCCATTTGTGGCCCTGACGAATGGACCGTGTGGGGTACGCCAAATTGCGGCAAAGGTGAGCCAATGCAGATTATGCGCACCGGACATGGTGCGGCCCCGGCACGTTTCCGCAACGTGCAGGTCGGCGTTGGACGTTGGTCATAGAAATGGGAGTAAATAGCATGTATTCTGATGAGGCAAGCGTCCGCACACTGCTCGAAAAAGTTTTACACTATTCCCAGGCGGAGCAGACCGAGGTGGTTTTTAATGCCACAGAGAGTGCGCTTACCCGTTTTGCCACTAACCATATCCACCAGAATGTAGCGGAAAGCAATCATGAAGTGCGTGTGCGTGCCGTTATCGGCAAGCGTGTGGGTGTGGCTACCACCAATCGACTGGATGATGAGTCTTTACGCAAAGTCACGGCCCAGGCGCTTGAGATTGCACGTATCCAGCCTGAAAATCCTGAATTTTACTCACTACCCACGCCCGGCACTATTGTACCGGCTGCTGGTTATAGTGAGCGCACCGCACTGTTTACCCCCGAGGAGCGCGCGCGCCGTGTTGGTATTATCATCCGCCTTGCCAAAGAGCGCAAGCTGGAAGCTGCGGGAGCATTTTCAACCAACATCAATCATGTTGCCGTTGCCAACTCGTTAGGGATCTTTGCCTATGAGCCCCGTACGGACGCGGAATGCCACGCTGTAGTCATGGCTGACGCCCATGGTTCTGGCTATACCCAGCGCATGGACACCAACGCCGACAAACTGGACTTTGAGTTCATGGCACACGAAGCGGTCTCCAAAGCGGAGCGCAGCCGTAACCCCATCGACATCGAGCTAGGTGAATATCCCATTGTGCTCGATTCCTATGCTGTCTCCGATATGTTGCAAAACCTGATCTTCATGGGCATCTCCGCCACAGCGGTCCAGGAAGAGCGTAGTTTTATGAATGGTCAGTTTGGCAAGCAGCTGGCTAATCCCATGATTACCCTCTACGACGATGGCCATGATATAGCTGGACTGCCTCAAGCCTTCGACTATGAAGGCGTACCGAAGCAGCGGGTTAACATTATCGAGCGTGGCATTGCCAAAGCGGTTGTTTACGACTCCTTCACCGCCGCGCGTGAAGGCAAACCCAACACCGGCCACGCCCTACCAGCACCCAACAGCGAAGGCCCAATGCCATTGAACCTGATGTTAGAAGCAGGGGACGCCACGCTCGAAGAACTGATCAAAGGTGTCGATCATGGTATCTATGTGACACGTTTTCACTACACCAACACATTGCATCCAGTGAAAACGCTCCTCACAGGTATGACGCGAGATGGCACATTTCTAATTGAACACGGAGAGCTCACCCGACCCGTAAAAAATCTCCGTTTCACCCAGAGTATTCTAGATGTCCTACGTGGCACAACCGCGCTTGGCCGTGAACGCATTCAATACACAGACTATCTCACAGTTGTCGCTCCCGCCCTAAGGGCCACCAGCTTCAACTTCACCGGCATCACCGGCGCCTAAAGCGGAGAGGTGCAGGAGGGAGGGCCAGCCAGGCCCTTCTGCCGGGAACTGCAATCTCTCTAGGCGAGCCATCAAGAGAGAATACAAGGGCCAGCCAGAACCCTTCCGCCGGAGCCGCAATCTCTCTGAGCAGCCATCAAGCGAGGAGGTGCAGGAGGGCCGGTCAGGCCCTCCTGCCGGGGTCTGACTTTTTATCACAAATCTAGTTGATTCGAAAGGAGGGAAGCGAGTTGCATTCCCTGCAACACGTTCTGGATATACATCCACCCCAACCACAAGGTTTTCCATCCAGGTGGGCCATCGCCTTTGCGACCCAAGTAGCCACCATGACGTGCAATGCCATGCCAGCATTGCTGCACCGTCATGGTTTTTGCTGGATGCCCACTCAAATGAGCCACCACCAGGACAATATCAGTGGGTATCACTGCCCGTGCCAGCTCGTCAGGACATTGACGCGAAAGCACACGCAATTGCAACAAGCGCACGGCAATGGGGGCAATGATGCCCAGCAACGTTCGCAACCCCTCGTAATCCCGAATCTCTCGTTCTTCCATATGGCATCCCGTCTTGAGACCTTGGTGATAGTCCTCAACAATCCAACGCCTGCGATACCACTCGACCCGCTCTTGGGCTTGAGTTGCCGTGTGGGTGGGGACCGAGGTCAACAAGATCCAGTCCAAGGCTTCAACCCCTTCTGGGGGATCAGGTTCCCACACACGGATGACCCAGATCACCAGCGGACGCCACTGGTTGGCTTCCCGTGTGCGGGGAGGCAACAGACGCACGGGCTGCCAACTCACGGCCAAAAGGGCCTTGCGGGCCGGGTGTTTCTGGCTACTCTTGAGTTCCAGCCACATGCTCGACCGAATGGGCATCTGCTTGACCACCTCCAGCAAATGCAGCGTGGGGCTACGATGATGATGCGATCGTGGGGGCACCGGTGTCTCTCCTTGTTCCACCAACAGATCAATACAGCGATCTTCATAGGCCCGGACGAGAAAATCACACCCCTGCTCTCGACATTGGCGCATGAACGCAAAGATGTCACTGTAGCGGTCGCCCATATGAATCCATTGACTGCCAGCAGGAGGCGAGCCCAGGATGCGCACACTGCGCTCCCATACCTCCGATTCCCGTTCGCGTTTCCAGCGTTGTTGCTTGCTCTCTTTCTCAGGGGCTGGCTGGCGCAAAAAGGGTTCTTGATGAGCCAATCCCAACAACTGATCGTGCTGAGGTACAACAGCCAGGACGCTTTGCAACAGAAAGCCGTGATGCGTTCCGTTGCCAATGGGCCCCAGTCCACGCGTCGTAGGATGAGCCTGGTAATCCATCTCTGTGGTATCCTGAATCAACAAGACCTGTGCCTGCTGGTGGCATGCTTGCCGTGTGTGTTGCAGGTGGGGAGCAACCAGATGTTCATACGAGGTATGCGACGAATGCACAAATCGATAGGCCGCTTCCAAGCCCGCCGGGCTCAACACACCGGGCAGAGACGCTTGTGGATGCTGCGCAAGGTGGAACGCAAGATCGACGGCACGCTGCACACGACGTGGATCGCCCAGTTGGACCGAGCCAAAGGTGGCTTGAGCCCACTGCTGAGACGACAACAAGATTGCTGGAGACAACATCACCTTCTCCTTTCTTTTCGTTCTTGGTCGTTCCAATGGCATGTGCACCAAGAACCGTGGTTTTTCTGCTTCCACGATTCAACGACTAAAAATGTGATAAAAAGTCAGGCCGGGGTGCGGGGTGTCCCCGCTCCTCCTCCACTCTCTTCTGCCGCCGAAGGCGGCACCAAAAAACAAGTCCCAACAAATGGGATGTGACCAAACTCACATCCCATTTGTTACACACCCCCTTCCCGCGTTGTATCATTATGTATAATATAGACTCAGCCGTTTAACCTGAATACTTATGATCCGGGAGGATAAATCAATGTCGTTAAGCTGGATTGATATTCTCTTTCTTGCAACCGTTGCACTATTAGTCTTTAATGGCTTTCGCAATGGCGCTGTCTTTAGTCTGGTAAGCCTGATCGGTCTCCCGGTAGGTCTCTGGGTCGCATATAATTATGGCCCCCAATTTACCCGGATATTATCCTCAAATGGCATTCCAGCAACACCCCTCATCTCTTATATTGTGCTTTTCTTTGGGAGCGTTTTTGTAGTACACATCATCGGCAATTTCATCCGCGGAGCAGTCAAGAGCACGCCTATCATCAGTCAGGGTGACACCTTATTGGGTGGAGCGATTGGCTTTGTCGAAGCCTGGCTTCTCTGGCTACTGCTACTGATCGTACTAGGAGCTTTCCTGGGTAACCTGCAATCCTCGCTCATACAAGGCTCCGGCCTCGTACCAGGCTTAAATATCCATCTCGATCAATTACAAGGCTGGCACGACTTTTACAACCAGGCGGTCACCAACAGCTTATTCGCTAAAGTTAATGGCCTATTCATAAAATCCCTGCCCAGTTTGCCTTAGACCTTATCCGAAAACCAGTGATACAATACAGACAAAAAACGATGAGGTGAACAACGATGGTACGAACACGACCGTGGGAAGTCAGCGATGAACTGTGGGAACGCGTACGCCCCCTGATCCCAGAACGGCCGCCGCATCCCAAAGGCGGAAGGCCTGCAGCCGATGATCGCAAGATGTTTGCCGCCATCGTCTATGTGTTGCGAACCGGCATTCAATGGAACGCCCTGCCTCGTGAGTTGGGAGCATCCAGCACCGTCTATGACCGCTTCCGCGAGTGGGAAGCCCAAGGCGTCTTTGAGCGCTTGTGGCAGGCTGGCCTGCAACACTATGACGACTTGGTCGGCATCAGCTGGGACTGGCAGAGCGCCGACAGCTCGACCGTGAAAGCCCCTTTCGCCAGAGCCGCCGTCGGCCCCGCTCCCACCGATCGCGGCAAACAGGGAACCAAACGGAGCATTCTGTGTGATCGCCGTGGCTTGCCCCTGGCGCTGTGCATTGATGGGGCCAACCGCCATGATAGCAAGCTGCTTTTCTCCACCCTGGATGCTCTCGTCGCTGAACAACCAGAACCCACCGTGGAGCATCCTCAAAACCTGTGCTTGGATGCGGCGTATGATCATGAGGCAATCTATGGTGAGCTCTATGAACGAGGCTATGAACCACACGTGCGGCTCAACCGGAAGTACCACACGTGGTATCAGCCTCCCCAGGAAGAAGCCAACAGCCTGGAACCAGGAAAAACGCCGCGTCGATGGGTGGTCGAGCGCTTTTTCTCCTGGCTCAATCGGTGGCGCCGCTTGCTGGTCCGCTGGGAAAAGCTTGGTCAAACGTATCAAGCGTTCTTGCAGCTGGCTTGCGGACTCATTTGTTTTCAGTATGCTTCTCATCATTAGGTTTTCGGATAAGATCTTAGTTGAGTTAGATGAAACATAAAACTTGCTTTATTGCGGTCTAGTTCATACAATACACAATAGAACATATCATTCAATTGGATGAGCCTGGCTGGTTGTGATCCAGCGGCGTTGCCACGTGTTTGGTACTAGCAATAGACCGGAGGTCGCATACGACAAAATTTGAACATCTCATCGATACTGGTGTCAATAGTGGACCCGAGCGCGCCTATCTAGTAGCGGTTGATGCTACAAGTGCTGATAGTGTCTGGAGCGTCGAGGACTCGCTCAACGAATTGGGCGCGCTGGCCCGTACGGCTGGTGCTGAGGTTGTAGGTACAATGCGCCAGCGTCTGACGCATCCTGAGTCCGCAACCTATCTGGGAAAAGGACGTGTACAGGAACTTGTAGACATCGAGAAGCAACTTAATTGTGATCTGATCATCTTTGATGATGAGCTTTCTCCTACCCAGCAGCGCAATCTAGAAAAAATCCTCAATGCGCGCGTCATTGATCGTACTGCTTTGATCCTCGACATTTTTGCCCAGCATGCACGTAGCCGTGAAGGTATTCTCCAGGTGGAGTTAGCTCAGATGGAGTACCGTCTGCCTCGCCTTAGTGGCCAGGATGTAGAATTTACCCGCCAGGCGGGTGGATCTCGTGGTGCTACAGGAGGTGTTGGCGGTGCTATTGGTGTACGTGGCCCTGGTGAGACCAAGCTAGAAATTGATCGACGGCGTATTCGCAGTCGTATCTCAGAGCTAAAAGAAGACATCGAGGATGTACGCAAGCAGCGCGCGATTCACCGCCGACAACGAGCAGCCCAGGCCATGCCAGTTATCGCCGTAGTTGGTTATACCAACGCAGGCAAATCGACGCTCTTTAACACCCTGACAGAAGCCGGTGTCCTGGCTGAGAACATGCTATTTGC
Organism: Dictyobacter kobayashii; assembly: GCF_003967555.1. Classification (GTDB taxonomy): domain Bacteria; phylum Chloroflexota; class Ktedonobacteria; order Ktedonobacterales; family Ktedonobacteraceae; genus Dictyobacter; species Dictyobacter kobayashii. Next base: position 1,898,128 of record NZ_BIFS01000001.1, on the reverse strand, counting down.
CACCCTTGATCCGGTAACTCGTCACATCGTTTTACCCAACCACCAGGAAATCTTGCTCACCGATACCGTAGGCTTTATTCATAAGCTGCCAACCAAGCTAATCGCCGCTTTCCGTGCCACGCTTGAGGAAGTAGTGGAAGCTGATATGTTACTAGAAGTAGTCGATATCAGCCACGAGAACGCAATCGAGCAGAGCGAAACGGTCACAGAGATCCTGGAAGAGCTGGAGGCCGCAGATAAGCCGAGGGTGACAGCCCTGAACAAAATCGACCTGGTTGATGATCCCGATGACGTCGATACCAGCCTGTATCCCAATGCAGTCCCGGTTTCAGCCCTGAAGAACCAGGGATTAGACGCCTTACTGGAGACCATCGCCCGCGTGCTGGCAGAGAGCATGGAAGAGGTGGATATCCTTATTCCTTATCGTAAAGGGGACCTGGTAGAGCTCTTCCATCGTCGAGGCAATATCCTGAAGGAAGAGCATCTAGAGGATGGTGTGCATATCGTTGGGCGCATCCATCGCACACTGCGAGGTTACTTCCTCTCCTACTCCATTGCCGAGTAGCCTGTACTCAATCCGTCCACTTTTGTCAGGCGACATACCCTCTTTGAAACTCCAATCAATGAAGTTTCAAAGAGGGTATGTCAGACCTGTTATGGCGTCCATTTTTCGGGTAAATTCTGGAAGGGCTACTAACTTGTCGACCCCGAAATGGTATGTTATCCTGCTGAATACAATCACTCTGATCTTCAATTAAAAAAGGCGCAAATTATGTCAGAACGGAAAACGCAATCAAGATATCGCCCTTTACGCGTCCGTATACGATCGAGCAGTGATCACACATCTCAAGGACGTGAAGTGGCTAGTGTTACCCAGGAGCACACTGTGAATCGTGAGACAGAGCAGACTTCTACTATCGCCAACTCTTCTGAAAAGGAACGATATATCCATCAGACCCGCGAACTGGTACGACTCTGTAGCCTGTTGCGTGCCGACCTGGACCTCGATGAAGTATTGCAACAGATCGTCGCCTCCACTGCAGCTTGTACTGGTTTTCGAGTCTTAAATATTAATCTGCTTGATCAGAGTGGCAAAATGCTTTCTTCTGCAGCCTCGATTGGCCTATCAGAAGCAGATGTTCGCACCTTGCGTGAGACTCCATTTCCCATTGAGTCATTTATCAATACAATGTTACCCGAATTTCGTATCAGTCAAAGTTATTTTATTCCTCATTCATCTTATAAAGAGGCTTTGGTTAATGTACCTGTTGTGATTGTTAAAGAAAAAGATAAAGATATATATGAGTCAGGTCAGTGGCATCCTGAAGATTTCCTTTCAGTGCCTTTATATAGTCCTCGTAAGCAAGAATTATTGGGCTATCTTTCTCTGGATGATCCTGAAGATGGAAAAGTTCCGACCGAAGAGGCCGTTGAGGTGATTGAGCTGTTCGCTAATCAAGCGGCGATCGCGATTGATAATGTGCGTATTTTTCATGAGCGCGAGGCCGAGCATCGGGCGCTGGAGGCGAGTGTAACAGCTTTAAGCGAGCAGATCCAGCTGCTCTCAAAGGGTGATATGCGGCCGCGTATCTCATCGCAGCATCCACGGTTACAGCCTGTCGCTGATACGATCAATTTGACGATCGATCGTATTAGCGCGATTTTACATGATATGCGGGCGGTGGCCCAGGCGGTGGATGCCCATACCCAGAACGTACAGCAAAATTCTGAATTGCTGGTGCACGATACGCATATACAGGAGAAGCAGGTCGATCAGATTTCGCGCACCATTAACGATTTCGCGCAAATGATGAACAAGATCTCTGAGCGGGCGGCCAATCTGTCGAAGACGGCCATTGATGGAGTAGATGTTACCAATGAGGCCCAGAACACAGTCGATCGGACCGTTGAGGGGATGAGCCTGGTGCGAGAGGCGACCTTGCAATCTGCGCGTACCATGAAGAATCTCAGTGAGAGTGGGCAGGAGATCAATGAAACCGTCGCAGGCATGAATGATTTAACGATGCGGATGCATCTACTGGCCCTTAACTCGGCGATCGAGGCTACCCGGGCTGGCGAACATGGCCAGGGCTTTACCGTTATTGCGCAGGAGATCCGTACACTGGCTATGAGTAGTGCCGAGATAGCGCGTAAGGTAAGTTCATATATCCATACTATCCAACAAGAGACGACCAAGGCCTCTCAAAGCGTGGAGCAGAGTACTCAGGAAGTGGTGAAGCAGACGGAACTGGTAATGCAGACGGGCGTTGCCCTGGATGCGATCGGGGTGGTGACGGATCAATTGACGCATTTGATCGATGGTATCTGTACTACGGCTGAGAGCCAGGTGCAGGGATCACAACTGGTGGTCTCCGCTATCACTGAAATTTTGCGTATGACGGGTGATGTCACCCGTCATATGCGCGAGATGCAACAATCTACGAATCGTCTGGTTGAATTTACCGATGCATTGCGCTCACGCCTGACTCGTATTCATCTGCGTGAGCAATAATACTATAGTTGTTAACACCGATGGCCCAGATTGCGTGCTGTTTCGTATGCGATCTGGGCTTCTGCTATGCGGCCCAATTGTTCTAGAACCTGGCCTTTATGATAATACAAAATGGCTTCACGTGGTGCCAGGACAATCGCCTGTTCGTAGGCGCTCAAGGCTGTTTCCTGCGCATCCAGGTCCACTACATCAAAAGTGTTTGTATCTGTAAAAAATGATGAATAGAGTTTGTTCATTTGGTGTGTGAGAGCAGGACTATGCATTGCCGCCCTTCCTTTTTTTCTTCCGCACTGTTCTGCTGATCGATAATGATCAACTTGTCCGTCCTACGTCAAAATATTATCAAGATGCAATCGTCAAGGCCGCTTACGCGCAGCCTACTATTTTATATTCTGATTGGGAAGATCGAAGCAGGTTAATCCTCCCTGATAGTCCTACAATTGCTGTGCTACGCTCGGGGTTGGTTGGTCTGTTAGTGTCTGTACCAGAAATGATCCCAGGCTTCCCAAAAAGTATCTCCGGTTGCCGAGACCATGCGTGGCCCCTCGATTTGCACGCCCTGGCGTCCAATGAAGCTATTGGCTCGTTCTGGTGTAGCCAGTTCAACCCGGAAAGTAACCGGGCCAGTCAGTTTATAAGGTTTGGGCCAGTTAGCTTTCTGGCTTAGCGCCTGGGCTACGCGCATCTCGATCAGGGCGCAGGCGTCCTGGGGAGCCAGATTGATGGACGTATAGCGCCCCAATCCCTTTTTGACCTGGGCTGTAACGATCTCTTCACCCAGGAGTGCCTTTACCTCGCGACAGGTAGCTTCATCGCCAGAAGCAAAAACGGCTGGAACGTTCCAACTGCCTGCAATCGCGGCCAGTATGCCACTTTCGCCAACCAGCGTATCGTTTATCCAGGCATTGTGCCATTCCTCAGTTGAGACCGTATGACAGAGAACACCATCAGGCGTACCGGCCATGGCATGCGCACCCACAAATAGAATGGCATCACAGCCACTTTCGAAGGCATCGATGTAACGTGCCCAGGGATATCCAAAGACATATTCCGCACCAGATTCCAGGCGTGAAGGAAGGAAGCTCTTAAAATTATAGGCTCCACCAGCCCCATGGCAATCGACCACAATAACTTCACTGGCTCCGGCTGCGCGCGCACCCTTTACAGCTGCATTCATTTCATCAGTATAGAGCTTACGACACTCTTCATAAAGAGCGGTCCCAGCAGTAACCTGCTCCCACGTTTCAATACAAGAGATGCCTTCCATATCACAGAAAATAACGACTCGCATGTATTCTCTCTTTCCTCTTAGTTGGGATTGTCCATTCATTCTTGTGCGCTTAAGATGTTTAGGGAACCATAAATACATCATCAAATACTATGCATCGCCCGTCTTATACATGCCTGGATGCGGTTTTCTTTTTGATTACATATATAATAACGGGTTATTCATACCCAGATTATGTCATTCTAGCCAATTTTCCTATGCGCTGAGACTGGGTAGAAGGTTCGTAGCACAATTCTTATATATTCAGCCTTCTAATTACCCTATATCATACCCCCATCGGCAGAACTGATAAAACAGGCATAGTACTTTCTAGCTTTATGCTAATTCAAACGATTATCTCTACAAATATTGAAATGTAATTGTAGAGGTAAAAATGCACTTATCATCTAAGCATAAATATTGATGAGTATCGAGGATAGCAGGGGAAATGGGGCAGGAGGATAGTTATCCTCCTGCTAATTTTATTTTGCATGCAGGAGAGGGAAGCAAAGTCATTATTTGCTAAGGCGGGGAATTCCGCATAATAGAATTTATGCTTCTATTATGTTTTCAATTTCTTTTAATAGATCGTCCAGTTCGAATGGCTTCTCTATATAAGGAAGGCGTAAGGTATCCAATTCCTTCTCTGAAAAATTTGCGCTCATAAAGAGAACAGGTGTATTTTCCAGCCCCTCAGTTGTATGTAGCAGATTATAAAGTTCCAATCCGTCCATGCCAGGAAGTTGATAATCAAGCAGGAACATATCGGGTTTGCGCGCACGAATTGCATTCAATGCTTTGAAAGCATCTATGGCAAGCACTGCTTGATAACGCGTCTCTTGTTGAATGGCATGGACGATGAATTCCCCGATATCTATATCGTCTTCAACTACGAGCAGCGATTTTACCGCCGTAGGTTCTTTCACTCCTGATGTTGGGTTGTTTAACATTCGTTTCCAACTCCTATTCCGAATCCGATAGAGAAATAAAGTCATATTAGGTACGTGGACAAGATCTATAGCGTTTCACTTTATGGAAAATTCAGGTAGGTTTGCAAAAAAAATTTTCGAGGTGCAGAAGATAAAAAAAATTTTTTACTCTTTACTTAACGTAGTCTATGCGCCAGAGATGTTAATTTGAAGAAGAAGCAGAATCCTCTGATAAACGCACCAAATCTTCAATCGTTTTTAGAAGCTCATCTAACTCAAAGGGCTTCTCCAGAAAAAGAATATTATTTTGTTTGATATCATCTTTTTCTGTACTGGCACTAAGAAAAATAGTCGGTACATTCTGCAAGCCGGTTTGCTGATGTAATTGTTTGTAAAGTTCGAAACCATTAATGCCTGGAGGCAAAAAGTAGTCGAGTATAAATAGATCCGGAATAATAGTTTGGATCACCTCTAAAGCCTCGTCCGCGTTGGCAGCAAGTATGGGTGTATACGTTGTCTCTTGCGAGATAACAAGGGAGAGGAACTCCCCATTATTAGGATCGTCCTCGACAATCAGTATTTTCTTTTGCTGCTGCATATCTACTGACCCTTGTGCCATTGGCTCATTACCTCCTTGCAATTTATGGATAGCAGGAAGCCAGGTTGGATTTTATCTTAATACAAATGTACGACATAATCCGTATCCTGGCTATCTATACAATTAGAAAAAGCGTACCAAAAGAATCATAGCACATTTAGCGTCGGCGTTTTTTTCGCCTTTTTCGCTGAGGTTCCTCGTATTCTCGATAGAAGCGTTTCCCAATTTTCCAGCCGAAGTAGCCACAGAAAATAACCGCTACGATAGCCACCACGAACATCACAATGCGGATCGTTGTACTTAAATTACTATGGAGCACACTGGCCAATGGATCAGCATAGAAACGACCAAAGATAGCCACACTTAAACTGAGCAACATCCCGATCATTGTCCCAAGGCAACAGCCAAGTGGGCCGCCATTGGTTTCCCCCTGTGCCTCTGGTGGTAGTTGTGAAAGAGAGGAAGGTGGGGGAGAAGAAGGAGATGTTGTATCAGACTCTGTAACCTTTTGAGGAGGAGTTGTTTCCTCCTCCTCCGCTGAATGTATTTTATCAACAGAATCTTCTGACGAAAACGAATCAGATGGCGTAGACACAGAAGTTAATCCTTTATATCTGTCAAAAACAGTTGTTCGGGCCAGCGGGACTAGAAAGTCCCAAACTGGCGATCTCCGGCATCTCCAAGGCCTGGAACTATATAGCCAATATCGTTGAGTGCCTCATCGAGTGCCGCGACATAAATATCGATATCAGGATGTGCCTGCGCAAGCCTCATAAGCCCATAAGGAGCAGCGATAATACCCAGATACGAGAGGCGTGGAATACCGCGACGCTTAAGAATATTAATAGCATCAATCGCCGAGCCGCCGGTCGCCAGCATCGGATCTACGGCATACACTACCTGTAAATCTACCTGGTGTGGCAGGCGATTATAATACTCCATTGCCTGCAATGTTTCCTCATCGCGGCGCAGCCCCAGGTGCCAGACCTGCACATCTGGAATTACCTGGCGAAATCCCTCGGCCAATCCCAGGCCAGCCCGTAAAATAGGTGTCACACCAATGCCACCTGCCAGGCGATAACCGGTTGTGGACTGTAGCGGTGTGTCAATCTCACTCTTTTCCAGTGCCAGCGTTTCTGTCGCCTCATACGCCAGCAACGCGCCGATCTCTTTCACCAACTGATAGAACTGAGGGGGGGTGTATTTTTATTGCGTAGCAGGGTCATTTTATGTGCCATCACAGGATGGGATGAAATATGTACCCGAGGAAGCTTTAGAACTTCCTCCCGTGTGGGTTGAGGCACGCCCTGCATGGGTAATTTCGATTTCCCCCCTTGTGGACTTGTTCCTAGCATGTTTCTACCCTCATTATAAATCGTATCAACTTTACTGAGAATTGTATCAGAGTTAGCCAGACGCGTCGAGTCTGCAATGATAAAGTTGGGAAAAAGTGGGGAGGTGCGGGAGGGGCGGCGAGCCCCACCTGCCGGGGTGTGGTGGCAGGCATGCTGGGGGCATGCCAGTCCCCACTAAATTCTTCCCCACTCCCGCCGCAGGCGGGAGTGTTGAGCTTTGTTTCTACCACTTTTTAAAGTGAAGACCATCGGGTGAGAGAGGAGGCCCTGGAAGAGCGCGCATGGCGCCCCAATAGTCCATTGGTCAAGTATAAGGGAAAGACAGCTCTGCATATGCTATACTACACCCATGGTTATAGCTGCAGCTGAAATTACATTGCATTTGCCGGCATGCCATTCATTAAAAGATAAACGGCAAATTATAAAATCTATTATGGCTCGTGTACGCAATCAGTTCGAAGTCGCTATTGCTGAAGTTGGAGATAATGATCTCTGGCAGAGCGCCAAAATTGGACTGAGCCACGTTAGTAACAGTAGTCAGCACGCTGACGAAGTACTTTCTCATATCAGGCGCTATATTGAAGAGACGCGCCCGGATATTGTGATCTCTGCTTTTGAAAAAGAAATAATTCACTGGTAAATCTATGGTACAAATGCTCAATACTTCACCGTCTGATGTACCACCACCCGTTTATGTACTGGGGGTGCGTGTAGATCGCCTCACCCAACGCCAGGTACTTGCTTCACTGGAGCAGATACTTTCTTCCGCCCAACGCAGCTCGACGCCACTTCCCTGTCAGCAGATCGTTACTGTCAACCCTGAGTTTGTGATGGCCGCCCAGCGAGATAGTTTATTTTGCGCGTGCATTAATCAAGCCGCGCTGGTGATGGCGGACGGTATTGGTATTGTATTGGCGGCCCGTTACTTGCGCCAGCCAACGCCTGAGCGGGTGACTGGTATTGATACTTTAAGCGAGCTCGCCACATTATGTGCCCGCCAGGGATACCGGATGTTTTTATTGGGCGCTGCACCTGGTGTGGCTGAGATTGCCGGGGAGCGCCTGCAAGAAATGGCCCCTGGCTTACAGATCGCGGGCACCTATGCTGGCTCACCAGCCCTGGATGAGGAGCAGGCTATTCTTGAGCGTGTGCGCACTGCCCGGGCCGATGTTTTGTGTGTTGCCTATGGTGCGCCTGCCCAGGATCTCTGGATCTATCGTAACCTCAGCCGGTTGCCGGTTGCCCTGGCGATGGGTGTTGGTGGCTCATTTGATTTCTTAGCGGGCCGGCAACGCCGCGCCCCCTATTGGATGCGCAAAAGTGGCCTTGAATGGCTATATCGCTTATATCGCGAGCCCTGGCGCTGGCGAAGAATGTTGGCATTACCTCAATTTGCATTATCTGTGGTTTTGAAAGGGCGTAATTCCCATGACGCTTGAGACTTCTACCTCTCTCCCCTCAACCACCACCCTACGCTCGCTGATCGCTGCGTTCGCGGGCAAACGTGTGCTGGTGATTGGAGATATGGTATCTGATGAATATATAATCGGTCGCCCCACGCGTATTTCGCGTGAGGCGCCCGTTCTCATATTAGACCTGACCGAAGAACGTACGGTGCCGGGGGGAGCCTGTAATGTAGCCGTTAATGCGCGCTCATTGCGCTCAGAAGTGCTGCTGGCCGGCGTAGTAGGCGACGATATTGCCGGCCGTAAATTGCGCGAAGCTATTGCTACCTGGCATATGAATCAGGATGGTGTGGTCTCTGACAGGGATCGCCCAACCTCAACCAAGACACGCATTCTGGCGGGCAGCGCACAGATTGTGCAGCAACATATTGTGCGTGTGGATCGGGTAGATACCTCTGATATCAGCGCGGCAAGCAAAAGTCAGATTATAGACTATGTTGAACGCGCTCTTCCGACTATTGATGCGGTGGTCCTGTCAGATTATGAAAATGGCATGATCAGCCCTGAGATTATCGAGACCTGTATCCCAGTGGCCAGGGCGTTAAATAAAGTAGTGGTGGTAGATGCCCACGGTTCGCTCTTCCGTTTCCAGGGAGTGACCGCCTTAACGCCGAACCAGCCTGAAGCTGAAGCTGAACTGGGTATGACCATTCGTACTCAAGCAGAATTAAATGAGGCCGGGCGACGTTTATTAGAGGGAAGCAATGCGCAGGGGGTATTGATCACCCGTGGTAGCGAGGGTATGAGCCTGTTTGAAGCGGGAAAAGCACCCTTACATCTGCCTATCTTTCCGCATTCTTTCGATAGCGAAATTGTAGATACCAATGGTGCCGGTGATACAGTTGCCGCCACGTTTACGCTAGCCCTGACCGCTGGTGCCAGCATGGCAGAAGCGGCCTACCTGGCCAATGCCGCGGCCTCGCTTGTTGTACGCCGCATGGGATGTGCCAGTAATACACCAGAAGAATTGATGGGAATCCTACATGAGTAAGGTTATACACGAACTGACGCAGCAAAAGATTCTGACACGTACAGAGCTGGCCGCGGAAGTACAACGGCGCCGGCAAGCTGGTGAACGTTGTGTCTTTACCAATGGCTGTTTTGATCTCTTACACCTGGGACATATCCGCTATCTCCAGGAAGCGCGCGAGTTAGGCGATTTTTTAGTGCTGGGGCTGAATAGCGATGATAGTGTACGTGCCTTGAAGGGTCCGACACGACCACTGGTGTCTGAAGATGAGCGAGCAGAGATTATGGCGGCCCTACATAGTATCGATTATGTGACCATTTTTCCCGAAGTTACGGCCGGGGAACTTATTGATCTGCTGCAACCCGAAATTTATGTCAAAGGTGCGGACTATGTTGGGGCGCAGGGCGGTCAACCCGATATGGAGCGTTTACCTGAGGCAAAGCATGTGCTGGCCTATGATGGGGAGATCCGTTTACTTGCCTACTTACCACACCACTCAACTACGGAGTTAATCGCCAAAATTAAGCGTTTGCCATAAGGTAAAGTAGGATCAATTACTGTGCTTATTTTGTGAAGCTCCACTATTTTTGTTTATTGGTCTATGAGGAGCAATTTTTTTATGGCAAAAGACTCTATTAATAATGAAGAAATACTCTCGTCCGAAAATAACCATGATGATGACGCGGTGGAAGCCGTTCCAACGGTCCTGGGTGGTGGGAATATAGACTCTGAAGCGGCTGTAGAGATTATCGAGACTACCACAGCTAAAGCAAAAGACGATACCAGCGTTTCTTCCACGGCCGAAAGCGCATCATCCGAGGTACAGGAAGAAGTAGTTGCCCCTGCCGATTCGGCCATAAGGAGCGAGCGCAGAGAATTGGTGAAATCGGCTTCTTTGGTCGCTCTGGGTAATCTTGGTAGTAGTGTACTGGGTATGCTGCGGCAAAGCTTCATTGCTTACACAGGCCCTGGTATTTCAGGACCATTTTTTGCTTCTCTCTCGCCAGCGCAAAAGTTCAATGATTTTATCGTCAATGGATCTGTGCCTGGAGCATTGATACCCACCTTTAATGACTATGCCGAGAACAAAGAAGCGTTGCGGCGTCTGGTATTTACCCTTGTAAATCTGGTCTTGATAATCATGACCATCTCATCAGTGGGTTATTTCTTCGTTGCTCCCTGGTTTACCAATACTATTCTCGCGCCCGGTTTTAATCCGCAAGAAAAATTGTTGACGCTGCAATTTACACGCATTGTTTTCTTCTCGTTGCTGGCGCTCGGTCCTTTTGCCGTATTGCAGGCGGCACTTTACGCGCAGAAGGAGTTTGGCTGGACCGCCTTTGCGGCTGCGGCCTATCACGCAGGCATCATTGTGGGCGCCATTTTTACAGGTATGGTGGGGAAGCAATTCTTTGGCCTGGGTCAATATGGCCTGCCCCTTGGTGTGATTATAGGCACGGTGGGCGAAATACTACTATTGATTCCAGGCATGCGTAATCAGGGTATGCGCTATATGTTTGTGCTGGATTTTAATCATCCTGCACTGCGCCGTATTTTAAAGCTCTACGCGCCTATCGCTTTCAGCTTCTTTTTCTCGGCCTGTGTCGCCTTTCTGGATCAATTTTTAGCCACCCAGACGCCCTGTATCGAGATAATGCGGCAGCAAAAGAGCTGTGGGGATGCCAATCTTTCCGCGATGGCTTTTGCCACCTTGTTGATTCAATTTCCTGGTGGCCTGGTAGCATCGGCACTCTCTTTTGCCGTTCTACCTACCTTAACTACTCATATGCGCGAAGGGGACCTTGAGCGCTTCAAAAGCACCTTGCTGCTGGGTTTTCGCTTAGGTTTGCTTCTGATGATTCCAGCGGCCGCGGGTTTGATCGTCTTAAAGTTGCCGATTGTGACCTTGCTCTTCCAGCGTGGTAAATTCTCGCCGGCCCAGGCAGTTCTGACCTCAATGGCGCTACAGAATTTTTCATACCAGCTACCATTTATCGCCATCGACCAATTGCTCATCTCAGCCTTTTATGCGCGTAAAAACACAATTATTCCGGTTGCGGTACTGGTGCTCAGCGTCTTTGGCTATCTGGCTGTCGCTTTACCATTCTGGCACACCATCGGCATGCCTGCCCTGGCCTTTGCCAACAGCGTCCAGAACACCCTGCATCCCCTGATCCTCTTGCTTATTCTGTGGAAGACTATCGGCTCATTGCACCTGCGTGGTGTGGTACCAGCGCTGTTGAAGATTCTACTAGCGACCGCGGTTATGGTTGCTGTCGCCTGGGGCCTACAACTCGCACTGGCGCATATCCACCTGTTCTCACTCTCAACCTTTATTGGTAGCGCCCTCACAGTCATCGTGGCTGGTGGTATCGCGGCCGCGATCTACTTTATCCTGGTAATTGCTTTTAAGGTAGAAGAGGTCTCTATGCTGAAGGGGGCGGTACTTGCCAAGCTGGGCAAAAAGTAGCGTACCGTTCAATCGTACGTGAAAGATATAACTACGACATAAAAAAACCTCGTCAACAGACGAGGTTTTTTTATGTCGTAGTTGGCAATGTATACTCTTCTATACGCGAGTTATGGAATACGGGCAAATAAATCGTTCTCCCCTACCGTATCATTGCCAACACGTGACGTTGCCAATTGAAAATACTCGGTGCTACGCCATTTGCGTTGTAACTCACGTGGAAGCCGAAGGATCGGGAGCACAGAGTCTACCTCGCTCCTATGCATATCCCAGGATCGCTTCTTCTCTTGTTGCCAGGGCTCTACATCCAGCAAAACGCTGATCTGATTGTCATCGAAGCCAGAGTGCTCCAGATCTAAATTTTTGAACACATTGTCAAAAGCCTGATCCTGGATCCATTCAGACATCATAACCACCTGGCGGCGCGAATACGAAGTATAGTACAGTTTGCAGGCGGAATAGCCGGGACCCAGTTCGGGATAGAGGTCGCCATCGGCTGCGGCATGAAAGGCTCCAATTGTGTACTTATAGATCGTGATATGATCTGGATGGCCATAGCCGCCAGATTCATCAAAGGTTATAATTACCTGTGGGCGGAACTCACGGATAATTCCAACTAATTTGCCAATTACTTCGGCTGCACTGGCATTAATTAGCGCCTCGGGATGTTGATTGGCTGGTGTATCTGGCATACCTGAGTCGCGGTACCCCAGAAACCACAGATGTTGCACGTTGAGGACCTCGGCGGCATCCCGCATTTCGCCTTCGCGGATCTCACCAAGGTTGTTTGGTGCAGCCAGGATTGAATCGGAGGCTTCTCCGACCTCTCCTCGTGTGGCGTAGACAAGGCCCGTCTCAATACCGAGTGCCTGGTATTTCAGCAAAGCGCCGCTGATGAGCCCCTCGTCATCGGGGTGGGCAAAAACGCCAAGTAGTCTTTTCGTTGACATGGTTCATGTTCCTTCTTCTACTGCCTGCCTTGTGGATGGAACCTTTCTGCTAATGTAGCATGTGTTAAGAATGACTGTCAATTATGCATACTTTCCAGCAGGGTTTTTTCATGTTCCTCTTTGGCGCCTGCGGCGCCGGGTTGGGAGCGTGGAGTGTGTTTTGTGGGCGGTCGCGGCCGCCCACAAAACACACTCCATGCATGAAATAATGTACATCTTATTGTGAAGAATATTTTTTTAAATGATAGTTTTTATATAGAGACTTGTAGAGGTATTCTGTTTTTCGTGCAGCACTGGCAGGGCTTCTCTGGCTATTCTATAAGATACTAGATTTTTGTAAATGCATATCCCTAAAGAATAGAACGAGTATTTAGACTATGACTCTATCTTTCCTGTGTCAAATATGTTACACTATGTTTGGTGTGGAAGGCATTGCGTACTTTTTAGGTAAATCATGCATGTATTACTGCTTTTAAATATTATTAACGATGTGTGCTATTTTAATAGCCTTTGGACACCGGGTTGAGGATTGGTGGATAGCATAGTTAGCCAGCCAGGATGTCGTGTGATCATATGCTTTTAATCTCCTGGGAGTCAGGTGTATCTATCCTCCAATGTCATAGTCGTAACCATAATCAATATACATTGGCTGATTAGCTATGATTGAGCGGCATAACGATTGCTTTATTGCATGCAAATAAGAATCAAGGAGAGTTGAATGGCAAGGTCAACATTAGATAAAGAACTATTGGAGTTGGACTCTCAAATTCAACATCTGGGTACTCTCGTAGATGAAGCATTGGAGAAGTCTCTGGATGCTCTAGCGACAGGGGACCTGGCCCAGGCGGGTATGGTCATCGAAGCTGACTCAACAATTGATAGTGTGCGCAAGACTGTGGAAGAGCATGCTATCCGCCTGTTAACAATGCAACAGCCATTGGGTGGCCGCGACCTGCGCTATCTGACGTCAGCGCTGGCGATTGCTGGTGACCTGGAGCGTGCCGGTGATGGTGCTGCGGGTATCGCGCAGATTCTCTTGCGCATGGCCCCTTTGCGTACTGGTGAGGGCGTTGTCAGTACTACAACCGTTGGAGATACCCAGGTTTCGGAAGCCTCTGCCCTACGTGGTATTCTAGAGCTTGGACGTGAGGCACGTCGCGTTTTACAGGGAACCATGAAAGCATTTGCTGACCGCGATGTGAGGGCGGCACGTTATATCTGGGAAGAGGATGATGTGGTGGATGTACGCTATCATCTGGTACGTCATGACTTGATGGCCATGATGGCGGGCGCCCATGCCATCCCTACACTGCAGCATGATGGTAAAGCGTTACAACGCGTTACCTACTTACTATGGATTGCCCATAAATTGGAGCGCGTTGCTGACCACTGCACCAACGTCTGCGAGCGCCTGGTATTCACCATTGAAGGCGAAAACGAAATTGTCGCTTCTTCAGATAAACAACAATAAACCAAAAAGCGGCGGGCTGATACAATTTGTGGATTGTATCAGCCCGCCGCTTTTTGGTTTTTGGCTGCCTGGCTTAAGCTTTAATCGCCTGCCAGAAGAGATTCGATAGCTGCACATAGCCGGCGGCACTGGGATGGAAGCCGTCACTACTGATATATTCAGGGTGTGAAGTGAGCAGACTATTCTCAGCAGTAAGATCAACCAGTGTTACACCATATTGCTGGGCGAGGCTGGCAATGTGGATATTCCAGCGCTGAATCTCACTATGCATGCGAGCTTTCTGATCGGCATTGCTGCGCGTGAAAATGGGTAGGCGCGTCAAATCAGGTAGATTCGCCATCACCATCCGGGCCTGGGTCTGAGAATGCAACTGCTGGAGCATCGATGAGAGGTCTTTCATATAGTTTCCATATGAAACGCCGGCAATAAAGTCATTTGTGACCAGCCAGATAGTGATCAACTGTGGATTGGTATTCAGAGCCAGGGGAAGTTCTTTAGTCAGGGCATCATGCAGGCGAATACCACTGACACCAAGATTGATCATATGTGATCCCTGGGGAAGATGGGTAGCGATCAAGGGGACGTAACCCTGGGCCCCTGGTTGCTGGCTCCCCACCCCGACGGCATCCGAAGCCCCGAGCGCGACATAGATTAGCGGTCCACTGGGAAGTTTCGCGCTGGTTGACGACGTTGTAGGAGCGGTAGTATGGGGCCTGGGTTTTACGGCACTGGGACTGGTGGAACTGCCACAGGCGCTAAAGAGTAGCAGCAGTGCACAGGCCAGGATAAACAGGATGCCGATTGGCTTTTTATGGAAATATGTCTGCATATGTGTAAATTCACTTTTTCATGGTAACGATTAAATGTACTGCATCAACTTCTCCATTGTAACATACGTTAGCCTTCCACAGAATGATACACAAAGATCTTTTTTGGTGCTGCCAGTTTATTTTTCTTCCAGGGCAATTCCTGTACAAAAAAGGAAAGAGTGCTCAAGAGAGCATTCTTTCCTTTGCGTTTGATTGTATTGTCTATCAGACGAAATACTGCTCAGAAAATGAGTAATATTAGGTTCTCCGCCCTTCCCCTGGAAGGACGGGTGGGGAGGGTTGCGAGGACTGGCATACCCCCAGCATGCCTGCCCCTGCACCCCGCTTTCCCCCTAAAAGGCGGAGAGTTTAATATTAAGCGCCTGAGACTGATGAGTAGCCAGCCTGACCATCAAAATTGTAGAGATTCTCAATTTTAATGAAATCCAGTCCGCTCTCACTGATGCGTTGAAGCAGAGCGGTGATCTGGGCATGGTTAACCAGGCCCTCACCCAGGAAGCGGCTGCGCCAGTGATCCGTGGTGAAGGTCTCGGAGAGACCATTGGGCCAGACGCGTGCTCCACGGTTGGTAATGAGCTTTAATTCGAGACCATCGCCATTAGCTTTTTGTAAGATACTGGCCAATTTCTCTGTATCATGCTCTGACCAATCCAGGAAAACATCGACGCCGACCAATTCTTTCTTACTCTCGACACGTGTGCGCTCGACCTGTTCTTTGGTTTCCTGTTTAGGGGCGGAAACATAATGGACCGCCTTGAGGGTCTGTGGTTCTTGTCCCAGGCGTGCAATCACGGCCTCGGCAAATTCTTTGGTACCGACTTTTTGCTTGCTGATACCCTCTTCAAAGATATCATAAGTATGGATGCCATCCTCAATGGTGCGCAGCCAGGCATTATGTACGCGGGTCGCCACATCTGGCTGATCAATATGGACCAGCAGCATAACGGCGGCCAGGAGCAAGCCAGAAGGATTGGCCAGATTTTGGCCGGCGCGACGTGGGGCTGAACCATGGATAGCTTCGAACATCGCGCACTGCTCGCCGATGTTAGCAGAGCCAGCCAGGCCGACTGAACCAGCGATCTGGGCCGCCACGTCTGACAGAATATCCCCATACAGGTTGGGCATCACAATGACATCAAAGGCCTCAGGAGTATCAGCCAGTTTCGCCGAACCGATATCTACAATCCAACTCTCGTTTTCAATGTCAGGATACTCTTTAGCGATCTCATCGAAGACCTTGTGGAAGAGGCCATCGGTAATCTTCATGATATTGTCTTTCATGAAGCAGGTCACTTTTTTGCGATTATTGGCACGAGCATATTCGAAGGCATAACGAATGATCTTCTCAGAGCCTGGGCGGCTAATCAGTTTGAGAGACTCCATCATATCATTCGTCTGGCGATATTCGATACCTGTATAGGTGTCCTCTTCATTTTCACGAATGATCACAACATCCATAATTGGATGTTTGGTATCGACAAAGGGATGATAGGAGACGCAAGGACGCACATTGGCATAGAGTCCAAAGGTAGTACGTGTAGTTACATTCAAACTCTTATAACCGCCACCCTGGGGAGTCGTGATAGGAGCTTTAAGAAAAACTTTGGTGCGGCGCAGTGATTCCCAGGCGCTGGGCTCAATTCCAGCGCTAATTCCACGCAGATATACTTTCTCACCCACCTCAATTGTCTCAGGTTCAATCTGTGCACCGGCCGCCTCTATAATATGAAGCGTTGCATCCATAATCTCTGGCCCGATACCATCACCGTGGGCCACTGTAATTGGTGTCTTATTTGCCATTGGTTTAGGAGTCCTTTCTCCATCTTACCGCTCCTAGTACTGGGAAGGAGTCGGATTGTAAGCTTTAGCACATAATAAAGAGCACGTACTTCCCCTGTGTGGGCATAGTGGTACGTGACTCCTGGAAATAACCCTGGTAATCATGGCACAAGGTGTCAGTGATTACCCGCATTGTATCACATTGGAAATTTACGCTGTTGCCTTACTGCCATCATCGACAACGGTTAATTTGCCAGTATTAATGTCGATAACCAGTCCATAAACCGGGATTTTGGGCAAGAATGGACTTTTTCGAATGACCTCAACTACTTCTTGTACATTGAGATGGACGTCCTTAAAGGCACCGATCCAATCGACCAGCCCATTGATATCTTTAAGATTATATTGTTGAATCAGCTGCTGTGGATCGACCCCCAGTGCCTGCATAGTCGAGGTCAGGACCGTTGGATCGACTTTGGAGAGGCCGCATTCGGTATGTCCAACTACGATGACCTGGCGTACGCCAAGCAGGTAGACGCCGCCGGCCAGAGAACGAATTAAATCGTTATCGGCCCCCACGCGTTCAGGTGAAGAAATAGTCGCGCCAGCGGTACGCAGTTCCAGCACATCGCCGCGCTCTAAACCGAGGGCTGGTTCAAACATATTGACCAGACGACAATCCATGCAGGTAACGATTGCGGTATGTTTGCGAGGAGCGTGTCCGACATGTGGAAGCGATGTATGCTGGAGGAAGCGTTCATTATGAGCTAGAATATCTTGCAGCATCAAGGTCACCTTCCTTATCTATTTTTATGGAAAAAAAACTTGTATTGTAATGCTTGACGGCCCCAGTTTAACATGTGCGCATCCCATGTACAAGTGAGAGAGACGCAAAAAAAGGGAAGCAAGCCTTGCTGTGGGAAGATTGCTTCCGCTAATCTTAGCTATTGAATAGTTCGCGCACACCCCAGGCATGGGCACCCGGGGATGAGCCACGCAAGATAGTGGTTTTTAAGCCTGTTTCTTGCTCATAACGTTCGGCCAGGGCCTGTATCTGTGCTTCGGCATGGGTGCGGGCCAGAATAGCAACCGTGCCGCCACTTCCCCCACCCGTGATTTTTGCGCCATAAAGGGGAGCGTTGGCCGCGACCTGACGTACCAGGTTCACCAGGCGATCAGTGCCAGCCGAGCCAAGCCCACAGGCGCTATAGCTGACATGGGACTGATACATCAATTCGCCAAGCAGCTGTAACTGCTCATCGTTGATGGCGTCTGTTCGCAGCAGGGTGCGGAATAGTTGTACCCGGTGATGTTCATAGATAGGATGGGCGGTTGGTTGACGAACCGCGTAGCTGCGCTGAGGATCAATCTGTGTAATCGTATCTGTTGTCCCCCCATAACGTTCTAGAAACTCTGCCCCCTGGATAGTTAATGGGAGCTGATCGCGGAAGCTGGTTTCCCAGAGCGAAGGCGTAATATTGGCGAGAAACCCCTGCCAATCTGGATCAGCAATAGAAACGACCGCTCCATCTTGTGGCGTAATAGCATAGCCACGCAGCTCGGCAATCATGCGATAGCCCATAAACGCACCAACACGTACAGAACCATAATCAGCTCCGACAACGGCATGTCTCACCCCGGAATCGATGCCCCATATCTCAATTCCTTCTGGAAGGGGTACCGATCCCTGCAGTTCAGCTGGTTGGCAGAGCAGGGCCAGTAAGCTATTATCCTCACCACAGGCCGAGGTCATCTGATCCATGATGCCACAGGGCGCCCCCACAATCAAATTCTCCACCTTCTGGCATAAAAGTGCTATCTCTCGTCCGCTGAGTCGTAGCTGATAATGTGCATTAAGTGCTTGCATGACCGCTACTTCCAGGGCGGCCGATGAGCTGACACCTTTGCCAATGGGGACTTCGCAGTGGATCATAATACGCAAGCCATGTGTAATAGTCAACTGGCGCTCACGCTGCAAAACGACCAGCACACCGAGTACATAGGCTGCCCATGAGGTCGCAGGATCGCTATTGAACTGCTGCCGGGCCTCCTGATAGCTGAGTGGTTGACCATTGTCCTGTAAGCTGCTCAGCGGCACGCTGACAAGCGGCTGACCGGAGAGTTCGCTGATCGCCGTACTACATACAGTGATGGTTGAAGCGTTGGTTGGCTGTATAGCGGCAAAGGTAGCCACCGCCAATGGCATCTCAAGTACCAGCGAGCCAGAGTAGTCGGCGATCCCCCCATCAGGTCCAGGCGGCCGGGGGCACGTGCGAGTAGAAGAGGTTTATCTGTGGTAAAGAAATCTGTATGCTGTGTATTAAGCTGGGTGAGAAAGTGCTCAATCTCTGGTTCGGTCAGGCCTGGCTGCCGGTGATGATAATGCCACATGGAGAAGTGACTCCTTTCATTTCAATGCCCATCTGTTTTCACATCCAAGCATGTTTTGACTAATCATGCTTTAAGTAATAAATACTGTGTCAGCAATGTTTTCAGGGTAGGGGCAATCTGTGCATGAATGGCATCGTTAGCATAACCGATCCAGGATATATTTGTCGAGACATCCAGGGGGGCGCTAAGTTGTGCACCATGTTCATTAGTGACGATGATACCCAGTTTGCGTGCGATCAGCTCGGTACATAAATCATAGGGATGGCAGCAGAGTCCGGAAGCCTGGCCACGAGCGGTCAGGAGTGGCTCAGCCAGTGGACGCAGATCCGCCACCCAGCGATCATGGCCCATCATCAATTCATAGAGTTGTCCACCACTACAAATATATTGATCTTCAAAGGCCTGTACCTTACCAGCTTCAGCGGGTCCAAGTGTGCGTCGGACCAGCTCATCATCGATGGTGGCTAATTCGGCCCGTACACCAGGAAAAAAGCGTGAGATATTGCCATAACCCTGAGCGATGGTAGGGGCCTGTGAAGGTTGGGCGTGTAGCGGGATGCTCTCGCCGGTAAGCCGGTTATAACGCTCTCCCTGAGCCGGTTGGTCGGCCAGAGCCCACAGGCTATCACTCAAATGTTGTTTGACCAGCGGAATCTCAGTCTGAACCGCCAGCTCTATATCTGAAAGGTTAGTGGCCGCTCCTCGATTAGGAGCCACCCCGGTTAAAATCCAGGCGGCTCGCTTCTGATACATCAGGCCACGCGTCCCATCGATAGGATCAATGATAATCACCAGCTCGGCCCTGGCTGGATCGATCTCTGGTGGGAAGACCATCAGACCATCTTCTCCCAATCCCTCTGCAACCAGCACAAAGGACCAGCGGCTACTGAGCTGCGCAAAATGTTGTAAGAGTACCTGTTCAGAGATGCGATCGATGGCAAAAATTGTATCGCCGGCCTGTTCGGCCACGATCTCACTTAAAGCGGCCAGCGAACTGCGTTCACAGGTGGCCACGACCTCATCACGAATAGCGGCATGGATCTGACGAATAGTAACCAGTAATTCATTGGCGGCGCGAATCATTCTTTTCCACCTTTGTTCTGTTCTCGATAATGCACTGTAGATTGTTGTAGCAATTCGGCAGCTTTTTCTTCTGGCAGAGTATCGCTAATAAAATTGCCGCCGCCGATCTCTGGACCAGCCAGGTATTTGAGTCGGCTGGGTTGGCGTAAGGGAGGGTGAAAGGCAATAAAGAAATGGTACACACCATAGTCCCCATCATTCGGTGCCTGGTGCAAAGCCATCACATAGGGAAAAGGCATCTGCCAGAGATTATCAAAACGTACAGTGACATTCTTAAGCGCCCGGGCCAGGGAGACAATTTCCTGCGCATGTAAATCCGAGACATAAGAGACACGGCGCTTGGGTGCCACGTATACTTCATAGGCATAGCGAGCAAAATATGGCACAAAGGCAATGCAGTACTCATCCTCATATAAAATGCGCCGTCCATCTTGCTGCTCGGCTGATATGATCGTCCTAAAGAGCGGTTGTCCGGTCTCTATTTGATAGCGCTGAGAAGCGAATAACTCGGTTTCAATAGTCTTAAAGACGAAGTTGGTGGCGTAGATTTGTCCATGGGGATGAGGATTGGAGACTCCGACAACTTCCCCCCGATTTTCAAAAAAGAGGAGATGTTTAATATCAGACAACTGCTGAAGTTCGCGGGTTTGTGCCTGCCACATAGAGACCACATTTTCAATGTCTGGCAATGCCATTTCCGCCAGGGTGAGGTTGTGGGCTGGACTATAGCAGATGACACGGGCCAGGCCTTGTGCTGGACGGACGCGATAAGGGAGGGGAGGGACAGATGGATTGCCAGGAGCAGTCAGGCCAACGCAAGGATGGTCATTATCAAAGACATAGACGCCGGTATAATCGGGATTGCTCGCGCCTGAGACACGGCTATTGCCAGGGCACAGATAGCAGTCAGATTGATATACTGGCACCTCCTGATCCGCGATCGAAACGGTCTCACCAATCCAGGGACGATTCTGACGATGTGCGGCGATGACCACCCACTCCTCGCGGAGTGGGTGCCAGCGCTCCTCCCACTTTGTTTGTTGGGGAAAAGCTGTCTCGTTCATGGTATTACTGCTCCTCAGAATAACCATTCGGGTGGGTACTATGCCATTTCCAGGCAGTACGCACAATATCTTCTAGCGTGTACTCTGGTTTCCAGTCTAGCTCGGTTTGAGCCTTGTTACTACTGGCCCAGATCGCTACTGGATCTCCAGCGCGTCTTGGCTCCAGATCGACCCTGAAATCAACGCCGCTAATGCGTTTGGCGGTATCGATAACCTCCTTCACGCTGCTACCAACGCCGGTACCTAGATTATAAGCTGTGCTCTTACCTGTCTTTGCCAGCGACTCAAGCGCTTTCACATGGGCGATTGACAGATCGACTACATGGATATAGTCGCGGATCGCAGTTCCATCGGGTGTTGGATAATCGGTACCAAAGATCTTGACTGCCTCTGTCTTACCCACAGCGGCCTTCATAACCAGTGGAATGAGGTTGCCTGTAATGCGCCAGTCCTCACCGATTTTGTTATCGAGCGAAGCACCAGAGGCATTAAAGTAACGCAGGCTGGTTGAGCGTATTGGAGTGGTCTTATCAAACCAGCGCAGCATGGTTTCCACCATCAGTTTGGTTTCCCCATAGACACTTTCAGGACCAAAGGGGGCATCCTCAGTAACAGGGAGAGTTTTTGGGGTACCGAAGACGGAGCAGCTTGAAGAGAAAATAATATAATTACAGTTATGGCGTTGCATCGCCTCAAGCAACGTCAGTGTGCCGCTGACATTATTGCGAAAGTACTTAGCTGGCTGGGTCATCGACTCACCTGGAGCCTTATAGGCTGCAAAATGAATGACGGCATCCGGCTTCTCTTTATCAAAAATTCTGTCGAGCAATGCGGCATCATCAATGTTACCTTGAATAAAAGGGGCTCCCAATAGCGAAGCTTTATTTCCATTCTCGAGCGTATCAAGAACAATTACATCATGCTGGCGTTTGATAAGCTCGCGCACGGTATGTGAACCAATATAGCCCGCTCCGCCTGGTACAAGTACTTTCACTTTACTGTCCTCCAGTAGCTTTTCTATGCATCTCTAATCTCTACTAACAGTATACTGCACAAAACGCGTCTAGTCAATGCGCATTCGTGCAAATAAATTGCATGCTATTGCGCAAAAGGGCAAGATGCAGTGTGCAATATCATCCACAGATGATGGATTACCTGGATAATATCACAACCCATAGGGTTAAGTGGAGAGACTATTGGCGCGGTTTTATAAGAAGGTGTTTGGTATCTCGGGAGCGTGCGGGAGCGTAAGCTCCCGAGAATGTTTCTTTAATGGTGAGAAACTGCATGCGCAGTTTCCCACCATTAAAGATGATTGATCGCAGTTTCTTCACATTAGAGATAATTGATCACCGTGATTGAAAATGTAGGTGCAGATATTACGGAAAAACAGGCAAATTAAGCACACCTGATTTTTTATTATGTACTAGAAAAGCGCGTACAGCGCTTTTCTAGTACATAATAAAAATTTAAGCACCGCAGGTGCAGAAACACAGGCGTGGGGATTACTGAGCCAGTATGACTTTGACTTCAGTTTCTTTAAGTTCTTGCAGGATATTGGTGGGGATCTCTGTGTCTGTGATCAGGGTGTGGACAACGGAGATGGGCGCGATTGCATGCAGGGCCACTTTTCCTAATTTCGTATGGTCGGCCAGTACAATTGTTTGTTGGGCCCGCTCAATAGTCATTTTATGGGTTAATGCCTCCAATTGATTGGGGCCGGTCAAACCATATGTTGGACTGAAGCCGGTTACTCCGATAAAGGCTTTAGCCACAAACATCTGGCTTAAGCTTTGTTCAGCCATGGGGCCAACGAGGGCAAAGAAATCGGGGAGGAGGAAGCCGCCTGTGAGCGTCAACGTTAGCCCGGGCACCTGGGCTAGCTCCATGGCGATATTGACGGCGTTAGTTACCACGGTAAGATTAGCAATCTGGGCGCGACGAATATAGCGCGCCAGGTGTGTGGTGGTCGTACCCGGCGAAAGCGCCAGCGTATCACCTGGTTGGATATAGCGCAAAGCAGCCGCCGCAATGCGATTTTTCTCATCAACCAGCTTTCCCATATTCTTTTGAAACGTTAGCTCTTCAGCATAAGTGCTGTAAGAAAGCGCATCCAAAGGTACCGCCCCGCCATGCACACGTCGTAAAAGGTTCTGGCGTTCCAGCTTTTCTAGGTCGCGTCGTATGGTGGAGGAATTAACCTGGAGGCGTTGGCTCAAGTCTTCGGCCAGGACTCGTCCATTGGCCATAAGTTCTTGTAGAATAAAATCAGTTCGTTTTGTAGCGTCCGACATGCATCTTCCCAAATGTGGCAATGTGCCGCAATTATATATGGTTGCCTGAGTGCTGTCAAGCCAGGTACGCCTGCTCTGAGCAAGCTTTAACACATTATTGATGATATTTGAGTCATTTGAATTGATTTCGTACCATTTCAGCGCTATTGTCGCGTTGTAACTGGACTAGCGGTGTGAAGTATGGTATAGTGTAGAGTACACACCATGTCTATAACGCTTTTAGAAATCAGAATGGCAATTCATTGAGTGATAATTCACCACTAACAGATTTAGAGAACCTGGAAAATTTACACGGTTACCTGGGGCCTACCCCCCCACCAGGCAAACTGCCACAGCGAGGAGAGCGTTTCTGGGTTGATCGCCCGGCGCAACTATTACATGCGGTCAGTTTACTTAAGCAGTCTGGTGTGGTGGCGGTAGATGCAGAATTCACTCAGGTGCGTGCGCGAACACAGAGTGATGTTGTTTCTAATATCCCTCGTCTCGCTCTTCTACAATTATCAATTGAGAATCATTGTTTTGTTGTAGATGCGCTACGCTTATCCGATCTTTCGCCTTTAATGGATGTGCTTGGCAACCCTTCAATTGCTGTGCTATTGCATGGGCCGGCGCCGATATGCGTGTGATGGCTGAACGTGGACTGCAAGTTGCCCACTATTATGATCTGGAGGCAACGTGCCGTTCTATTTTTGGTCAGCACGAATCTTCATTGGCGGCAATGCTCCAGAGAGCCTTTGGCTATCATTTGGACAAGAGTCTGCAGCGTACCGATTGGACCAGGCGCCCACTTCCTCCTGCTATGATTGCTTATGCTGCCCGCGACGCAGAAGTGACCTTAGCTCTTTATCATTGGCTGGATACCCATTATCATACAATTCTCCAATTGCATGAGACAAATGGCAAAGCAGACCTGGTTGCGCACTGGATTGAGCCGTTTCTACGGGGAAATGCAGCCCTCTCACCCGAGATGGCCGTCACCGAGGCCAAAGCTCAAGGGCAGATCGTGAACCGTGCCCAGGTGGCCGCTGATTGTCGCGCGGCCCTGGTGATGGTCAAACATCCTATGCGTCGCAATCGCTTGCTACGCCTGATTGCTGATCTCTCATTGACCCAACTCGCGGGCGACATTCTGCCATTGTTGCAGGCTCCAACCTCTGATGAGCGAGCCGCCAGTGCTCGAGCCCTGGGACGCATGAGTATACAAGCTGCGATCGAGCCTATCAGCGTTTTGCTCAATGATCCGGTGTTAGATGTACGCAAGGCAGCCCAGACCGCACTACGCAATCTGCTGACAAAAGAACTGCGCCAGACTCGCCCCGCTCCCGCGCGTGCCGCCGATGGGACACGCAGCTGGGTGGTTGAGAATACGCAGTCCTCAAATGATGATGATAACGGTTGGAAGTCGCGCCTACGCTCAATTATAGACGCCTGAACCTCTGTCCAGAAACCATTAGCGGCGGCGCCTGGGTAGGCGTGTACCGATCCAGATCAATAGCGCTAATCCCGTGATGGTCCCGGTTCTGCGGATACGTTGTTCCCAGCGTAGTTGTTCCTGGGTATCTTCAGCTCCCAAGTGGAGTAACTGTACCACCCTGGCCGCCAGCGTAGCGGGCAACGGAGTCTCAGCCTGCTCATTTCTTCCGGGCAGGATAATAATATCACCATTGGTCGAAGTTGTTCTCTGGGTCTCGTGTGTTTCTGGTTGGTTTGCCAGAGGTGCATGATCGTGTGAACGTAAATATTCTGCCAGGTGTTGAAAATACTGCTGGATAAAATGCTTAACAGCGCCTTTGATCAAGGCGGGGGTTAATTTGCTGCCAACCTTATTCGTCGTGATGGTTCCTTTATAGGCAACGATTGTTTTATGCTCGCGTTCATGCAGATGAATACTGCCAACACCGCTT
The DNA here is from genome assembly GCF_003967555.1 of Dictyobacter kobayashii. Classification (GTDB taxonomy): domain Bacteria; phylum Chloroflexota; class Ktedonobacteria; order Ktedonobacterales; family Ktedonobacteraceae; genus Dictyobacter; species Dictyobacter kobayashii. Next base: position 1,872,795 of record NZ_BIFS01000001.1, on the reverse strand, counting down.
AAATTTGTATCGCCATCGCTCGTAAAGGTCAAACGATAATGATAAGGGTACTGTTGTTCTGAAAGTGTCATCACACCATGATGAGTGCCTGACAATAGTCCGCTACTCATAGTGAGTGTAACGTCATAGGTATGCTGGTCTACAGACTTAACCTGTTGTAGACCGGGGATAGTAACGCCGAGGATCTCCTGATCTGTCAGGCAGCGCCAGACCTCTTGTGGAGAAGCCTGTAAGGTGTAGGTCCCTTCGATATTCATATTATAAATCCTTTGTGATAGATGAGTTCTCGTCGTTGAATAATAATAGCTACTGATAGCTGTCATTATAGGTGAGAATTTCATTTTCTGAAAGTCCGTGTTTCTTCTTGCCTATAATGAGTGATGTATCTAGGTCTAGAGCGGTTTTAAATCCGCTCTAATTTGCAAAAATGGGCCTAAAATGATTGCGGTTTTCGCTTTATTTTAGGTGTAAAGATGAAATTATTTCATCTTGGACAGTATAACTCTTTTGTGTCTGGTTGTGTTGGTTGGGTACAAATCAAAAACGTATCTTTACTGGGAAGGAATAGTACTGTCGGTTTTCTTCCTTCATCGTGGATTTTCAAGGCTTCATGAATCGGCTTCTATAGCTGATTTTATGAAGCTTTTTCTATTGTGGTGATTTGTGCTTTTTAGTGCGTTTTTCTACTAATTTTGTGCTTTGGGTGAAACATTTTTTCGTAAATTGATTTTTTGTTTTGTTCCCTATATACTTTGATCAATAGAGTATATAGGGCTACTGCTCCGCAAGTATTGCGAAAGGCTGGTTTCTATGCCAACTCAAGAGGAACGGTTGACTGCGGTAGAAAATGATCTTAAGCAGTTTAAGACTGAAATGAGGCGGTTTAAGACTGAAACTGTGACTTCTCACCAAGACTCTAATATGAATCTGATGCTGGTTAAGGCCACTGTGGATGGTTCGTATGATCGTATTGCCTCTTTACGTAACCAATTATCAGATTTCAGGCAAGATGTTTTGGATCGTTTCGAGCGACAAGAAAATCATTTTGATGCACAAGATGCTCATCTTGATATGCATGATAAACGTTTTGATGTTGTGGATAAGAAGCTCGATCAGATTTTGCAATTGTTGACTAGTTTAACAAACAAATCTTAATCTGTCTGTATCTGGATATATTAAAATAAAAAGCACCTGGTTTACTTGCTCCAGGTGCTTTCGCTTTATTTATTTCTTAACTTTTCTGGTATACCATCTGCAAACAATGGAAACGAATAATGTAACCTGTATTTGTCTCCTCTGTCTGTTAGAAAGTCTACTGCTAGAGGTGTACCATCTTCGTCGTAAGCTATCCTCAATATTTTGAAGAGTGCTGATGTGTCATCTGGCGATAGCTTGAATTTTTCACGTTCAACACTACTGGCTTGTGTGACATCGACAGTTTCTGTACACCATGATGGTTTTTTTCCCAATTGTTGCATGATCTGGTAGATGTCACAATTCGGTTTTTTTAATTCTGGTAACGATTCTGCAAACCAGAAGGGCAAGTAGGTATCAGCTATTGCAATAATGGTATTTGGATCACTTTTCTGAACCGTTCGCAAGATGATCACATTCTCGCCTGGTTGTATTGCTAATAACTTTGCAATTTCTTCATCGGCTCTCTCTACTTCTATATCTGCTGTTGGTTCTAGTGAGGCAGTAGTTTCTTGTTGGGATATATCAGATACAAATCCTCCGTGCCTGGTCGAGAATATTCTATGCCTTACATTTAAATCTGCTACTCTGTATTCATTGTATGCAGCGTTGTTAGGCCATGACCTCTCTTTGAGAGGCTGTATCTTTATTAGCCCTTCAATAGCAAGCCTTAACAACATGATTTGTGTACTGGTGTTGTTAATGCCATATTCCTGTTCAATTTCTTTAGGGTTGATGATCTGATCCGCTTTATAGATGCCATTCAGTATCTTTTCTCTCATTGACTGATGGGCATCTGTAGCTTTATTTTTTCTCAGTTCGGGTGGTCTGGTCTCTAAAATTTTTTGTGGTTTGGGTCCTCTCATTTCATGACTCCTTTTCTAATTTTTTCATTAGGGTGAGTATATCTTGTACTTGATTGTAGATATTTATGCTTACTTGCTCTATAGCTTTCTTCCCATTTTCAGGGTTAGCTAGGCTTGGGTCCCCCCATATACCTTCTTTTGTTAATTGGTAAGTGTTGAATGCTTGAAGGGCTGAGTGCATTATAGATGGGTTAATGTCTACTTGGTACTTAGCATTTGCTGGAATGTTTTCTTTAACTAAATTAGGCCAGTATGCTTGTATGATAGAGGTTTCTATCGCTCCAGCATGAATATCTTCTATCTTGTCTGGATTCGAGCAATTTTTAAACCAGATAGTACTAGTTTCTGATATCGCGTTTATAACGGTGGTTGGTATATCCTCTTTAGCTGTTATTTCTGCGGATAGGGACGATAAAATGTTATTTCCTCCATGCCAGTTTAAGAGGATAAATAAGTCGGGTTTGGCCCAATATTTAAGATTGTAAGCGATGTCGTGAATAATACTGGCTATGGTGCTATGGCTAAGTGCAATCGTGCCATTTCCTTTATGTTCCCAGGAACAGCTAAATGGAATAGGTGGGAGCAATAGGCATTCATCATCTGAAAATTGCTTTTCTAATTTTTCAGCAAGTAGTTGGGCTATACGTAGATCAGTATCTATAGGAAGGTATGGCCCATGTTGCTCACATGATCCAATAGGTAACAACACAATCCTCTGTTGGGCTTTTAGCATTTGATTTGCTGGTCTATCTACTTTCATTTTTCCTCCTCGTGCTGAATAGTTATCAAATTTATTATAGCACAAACAGATTTATTTCTGATAACCAAAATCAAGATGAAAAACCATTGACAATATAAAAAGCAATATGATAAACTTAAATCAGATTTGATAACCAAAATCAAATTGAATAAAGTACGGTAGTTCGAGCTAGGTCGAGGCTCTTGAAAACAGCACATGAACAACTGAAGAAAAGACACGGTATATCTAAAGGGTATAGCTCGTAGTCACGTGTGAGGGAACCTGTTCTTGCTAAGGGTAGCAAGACAGCCAAAGGACTGCTGTTAAAAGGCGATGACCGCTCACCGGATTGGGGTATAACTGCTGTCACTCATTGTTCTCTTTTCCTTCATCAACTGCAAAGGTTGACGGCTGGCGGTTGGGTTCGTTCCTGGTCGCTAGACGCTAGCCTTGGTGGTAAAGGTTAGGTTTCTGTAGCACTGTCACATGTGCAAAGTCCCCGTTTAAACGCTTACTTTTGCAAGGGAGTGGCATGATGTCACCGCTTTTCGAATGGGCTTTGTACTGGGCTGTGGTGATTGTGGCTGGCCTTGCGGTGCTGGTTACAAACAGGCCGTACAATCCACGCATTTGCCGTATTCTTGCCCGTAACGTGTTCCTCGTGAGTGTTGTGCTGATTGTGTGGCATTTCGTGGCGGTGTCGCTTGTCCCTCGCACTCCTGCTGAGGCGAAAGCTCCGGCGGTGGAGGCCGTGAACTATGTCAGCATAGCACGGCAAGATGCGGTGGCGGCTGGCATCAATCCTGATCTGTTTGTCAGGCAGATTCAACAGGAAAGCGGGTTCAATCCTGACGCGGTTTCTCCGGCTGGTGCCGTGGGAATTGCACAGTTCATGCCTGCTACGGCTGCGGGCCTGGGCGTCGATCCTCGTGATCCGGTCCAGTCGCTTCGGGCGGCTGCACACTTAATGTCCTCGTATATCCGGCAATATGGGAGTGAATCGGCTGCTCTGGCGGCCTATAACGCTGGTCCTCAAGCGTTGCGGAATGCTGTTTCTCGATGTGGTGATACCTGGCGGTCGTGCTTACCTGAGGAAACGCAACAGTATATCGCTGTTATTACCAGATAGGAGTGAAGCCTATGTCAAAACATCTGTGTCAGCAATGTGGGCATATGTGGGTGGTCACGGCTGCGGCTGGTTGGTTTCAGTGTCAACGGGTGATCGATACCAAAGTGACCAAACGCAATCCCATTGGTCAGTCGGTTTATTGTGGTGCGGTGGCGCATTGTCCTGGGTGCCTGGGCTATGTGCTGCAAGGGTACGAGGTGGTGATGTGTCGTGAACACGCTTGCCTCAATATTCAACGTCTCCCGCTGATGACGCCAACACGTCAGCGGTCCTTTTCATCCTTTACCACTGAGCAACAATCGCTCTGGTAAGGTCGTCTTTTCCTCCGGTCGTCCGTTCTATATTGGCCTGGGGTCTGGTGCTCCGGGCCGTCTCATTTCACACTGTTGAAGAAAGAAAGAGGGTACGAACTATGATGACTTTTATTGGTTTCGTTAAAGCTGGTGGTGTCTACGATGTAACTCCGAAAAACAAACCGACTGAGAAAAAGCAGATGATCTCGTTCACGGTGACCGATGAGTTGGGTAATAGCTTCGCCTGCCAGATGTGGCAGGACGATCCGCAATTCTCCCAACTGGCGCAGGTCATTGAGTCGGCGCGTCGTCAACCCGTGCAATTCGAGGTCGCTGGCTATACCTCGCGTCTGCGCACCTTCAAGGATGGTACGGAAAAGCCGCAAACCAATTTCATTGTGACACGTGTGTCGTTACCGAATATGGGCCTTCAGGCTGCATAAGAAAGGGGTGGTCCTATGAATACACGTACGGTCGTTGGCGTTCACCTGTTCCGTGAGCGCCTTGATGTTCTGTTGGCTGTCCTGGCTCCGCTCATCATGATGGCGGAGTCGGGCTATGCCAATGCCTGGATCTTCGCTGGTGGGCATCTCGGCGTTGACTTTCCTAGCTTGATGGCCTGGGGTCGTGGCATCTTCTTAGAAGCTTTGATCTTCGCCTGCTACAAGCTGGTGCGGGTCTTTGTTCTCAACAAGAAGTACTTCATTGCTGTGGTGCCGTTCATCGTTGGCAGCGTGGGTATGATCGTTTCGGCTGGCTGTAACCTGGGCTGGATGTCACAGAGTCCAGAAATGCAACGGGCGTTCGCTGCGGTGGCAGCCTACCTTCCTGGCTGGATGGGTCAGATTTTTCATATTGGCCTGGGCCTGCTCTTTCCGGTGGGTGTCGGTGTGTTCGCGCTTTTTGATGTCTCACACCTGATTGAAGAGCTGGTCAAGGCGGCGCACTTGGATAACAAAGCGGTGATGGTGCTCCGCTCCGAACTGCACCGGACGGCGTTCCTCAAACATCAGAAACAACAGATCAAAGAAGCCTCCGAACAATATGCCGAAATTTGTCGGGCTGATGTCGATGGGATGGTGGATCGTGCGCGTAAGGGTGACTTCACCTTCGGGGCTGAAGAATTGACACAGCCGCTCACATCCACGCCTTCATCGGTAACACGTATCAATCCTCCAGTGGCTTTCCCTGCGATCCCTGCTCCACAAACGAGCTACATCAACGGGCAGTACACGACCAATTTCCCGCCAACGGGCACGACACAACAGCTTAACATTCCTCCTGCTCCGCTTCCTGCGGCTGCTCCGGTCAAGCGGAAAGGGCTTGGTAGTTGGCTCGCTGGTAACTAACACTTCTTGCACGCCTGCACGCCTGCACGCCTCACATGAGGCGAATGGCGTGCTATCCTTCTCTTTTTTTTGCTCTACGGTTCGTACATATGTTCTATAAAAGCAAGCAAGCGAAAAAATCCTGCGGCATTATCTGGCTTCCAGAGGCATACAGCGTACAGGTGCGCGAATGTCGCGCCGTGACGGTGCGTAGCAAGCGTACTACCTTGATGCCAGTGTTACGCTCGGAGTCCGACGGTGCCTGTGATGCAGTCCTGCGTATATCACCTTGGCACCGTCGGCACGGAGTGCTTAACACTGAGCGTCAAGGTGGAGACGCTAGTCACGACACCATGTTGGCTAGGGGTGGGGTGGTGCTCCCTCCCGCTCCCAAGATAGAAAGAAGGTGCTCTATGCAACGTCAGCTCACTGATGTTCGCTCGATCAATACGGCTGTTTGGGATAACGTGAGTGGTCGGAACAATGGCGTTTTTTGTCGTCTGCCTGATGGCTCAACTCACAGAATTAATCGTGCTCGTACAGTTCATGGTCAATTGCAAGTGCATAGTTTGCATGCTGATCGTTGGGTTGTTCCTGCTCTGGTCTATCAAGCATAGGAGGTGCATGGTATGTCGACTCCTTATATTGTGGTCGCGTATGATCTCGCATCAAATACTTGCCTGGGTATTGTTGCTGTAGCTCTTTCTATGGAACAGGCAGTAAGCATTGTGAAGGCGTTCGCATTTGTTGCGCTGACCTGTGGCAGTTCTCTCCGCTACTATGTTCGTGATAGTTCTTCAGCCTCGCTGTATGGTCCTGAGTGTGCCGTTAATCTCTTGGTACACTGGCAACTCCCATAGGTTGCAGACAGGCGCACACAAGTAACACGCGCCTGTCTATCCTCATGTTCTATGAGTTTACTTCCTCGCTTGTTTCCTGTGGCATGGCGGTGCATAGCGCATAAAATGATGTCTCTTCTTCCATCTGTGAAAAGTCCCCGTTTAAACGCTTACTTTTTGAGGTGGCTTATGGATGAACAACTTCAGCAATTTCGTGAGTCCTGGTTGTATCATGCGACACTGTTTCTGTTTGAACATATGCAGCGGTGCGGTCTGGCTCCGGTTCCGGTTCGTGTTTCTTGCGGCTGGCCGATGAGTGGCGGTGCTGGTCAAAAGCATGTCACCATTGGTCAGTGTTTCCCTCCGACGATGTGTGCTGACGGTGTGGCACAAATTTTCATCTCTCCTCGGCTGTCAGATTCCATTGATGTGCTCGGTACGCTGCTGCATGAATTGATCCATGCTCATTTTCAAGGCCGCTTTGGGCATCGGAAAGAGTTCTCTCAAGCGGCGCGCAAAGTTGGCTTAGATGGTCCTCCTACGGCAACGGTCGTCGGTGCGCAACTGCGGCCTTTCTTGCAAGAGTATGTGACGCGTGTTGGTGCCTATCCACATGCGGCGATTGTGCCACGGGTGAAAGAGAAGGCTCCTGGCTCTCGTCTGCGGCTGTATGAGTGCTCGTGTGAGACTCCTATCAAGGTGCGGGTCGCAAGCAATGAGTTTGATGCGACCTGCAACCGTTGTGAAGAACTGTTTGTGTTGGTTGAAAAATCAGAAGAGAAAGAGGGATAAGCCTATGTGTAGACGGTCTTTTGAGTCGAGCGATTCACTGAACGAGGGTGGGCCAGTTCCACCCTCCTTGTCGTTTCTCTCCGTCTTTGATGCCTTGATTGATAAGGTGAAGGTCGTTGGCTATGGCGTGGATACCTTGATTGTGAATATCCGCTATTCGGATGACTCGTATCAACCGCTCCAGAAAGAGCTAGATGACCACCTTCAGAATTAGACTACTTGCAAGGTGAAGCGAAAGTCTCTGAGACAGCGGTGATCACGGAATGGTCATTTCTGGGGATGCCGCTCTTTATCGAGCCTCACGGTGCTGGCCGTCAATGGCGGTGGCTGCTGACCTGTCCCTGGCTGTCCCTGGTGATCTCGCGTGGGACGTTTAATGACGTGATCGCACAAGTCCGTTTCTCCTCGGAATACCTGTGGTCGCAACCGTGGACGGGTGACGCACTGGTCAAGGTTCATGATTTTCTGATGCAGGTCTTTGGGGACCATATTCACCTGCAAGTCTCCTCGGTCGATCTGTGCGCGGATGTGATGGGCTATGATTTCTCGCTGGCGAACTATCAACAAGATTTTGTGACACGTGCGCGTAAGCAATCTGTGATCTACGGGGCTGATGCTGTCAACCTGGATAGTCGGACACCTTCGTATCTGCGCTTTAGCTCTAGCTCGTCGCCGATCTCCTGCCGCATTTATAACAAGACACAAGAGATTGTCCAGAAGTCGTATAAAACGTGGTTCTATGACCTCTGGAAGCAAGAGCGATCTGGCCTGTATGCTGGCTCCTGGGATGGTGAGTCAGCGGTGTGGCGTGTGGAGTTCCATTTCAAGCGTGAATTTCTCCATAACTTGGCGGTGCCTATCGAGAGTCCCTATGATCTGCTCAATCAATTTCAATCGCTCTGGATGTACGCGATTGGCAGTATGGAGGGTGATAAAGACGGTTTTCCTGATGGCTGGTTGCGCTATGTGATGCCAACAGAGGACAGTAACCGTGATCGCTGGCCGTTGCATCCGGCTTGGGTGGTTCTTCAGTCGGCCTTTACTGAGATGGTTGAGCCTGGGCTTGGTCCAGTGGTGCGGCAACGCATTCGAGAGAAAAATCTTGAGCGTGGTTTGGCTGCGATCATCGGGTATTCATCAACAATGGCGGCATGGAACGGTGGCGACTATGCAGCTCCTGGTGCTGACTTGTCGCTGACGTTGCAATGGCTGTACGAACACGGTCAAGCCTACTTGGAAGCAAAGGACCGTGATTTTCTGGCTGAGGTTCGCCGCAAACAACTGTTGTATGGATCTGAAGGTATTGAGTAAACTGAGCTTGAATGGAGTTTGCTAATGAGATTGGACATAGCACTTAAAGATTATGTTACTGCGCATGAGATAGATAATTGCAGTGAGCATACTATTAGAGAACAGCGGCGTCTTTTGTTGGCATTTCTAGCTTGGTTAAGGTCTGAACACAATGTTACGGATACAGACGATTTGAGGGTTACTCATTTGCGAGGTTGGATCGCCTATCTACAAAAAAAACCTCATAAGAACCATCAAGATAAAGGGCTTAAGGATAGCACTGTGTACCAGTACGGTCGTATCTTGCAGACTTTTTGCCACTGGCTGGAGCATGAGGAGATAATAGAAAAGCCTATTAGCACGCGCTTTAAGCTTCCCAAGATGGAGAAGCAATTTATACCGACCTTCACACCTGATGATGTTCAGAAGCTTCTAGCTGCTTGTGAAGCTAAATATCAGCACAAACCGGAATTGAATAAAGCCTTGACTGCACGTAATCGTGCTATGGTTTCAGTGATGCTTGATACTGGTATTCGTCGTAGCGAGTTGGCCGGGCTGCGGCTCTGTGATATAGATCGTGAATTGCGTCTCCTGGTAGTTCATCGTAAGGGTAACAAATGGCAGCAAGTACCGATTTCCCGTGATGGCTTTAAGTCACTTCATGAGTATCTAACCAAATATAGGCCACATCTGTCTAAGATAGCTGGGATAACAAAAGCTCGTAAAGAGGATAGAGTGTTCTTGACTGCCTACGGTGAACCTCTTACCGTTGGTGGGGTATCCTGCTTCTTCACTAATCTTCAAAGGAAAGCGGGGATTGATGGCAAGGTTGTAAGTCCGCATAATTGTAGACGTTATATGGCGACAACACAGTTAGCTATGGGCAGGAGTCCTCTAGACGTTCAGAGACAAATGGGGCATACTACTCTAAACATGACTAACAGGTATGCCTCATTGACGACAGAACAATTACAACGATCTCATGAGGAGTTCTCACCATTAAGAGCCAAGGGGACTAACGATTTTAAGCATATGGGGTCTGGTTATTGGGAAGAATAATTATCAGGGTGGCTAACATTATTTGCTACAAATACTAATGTTAACCACCTTGTGGAACCCGCTTCTGAAGCCAATTGATGGTTGCCCAACATAACATTATAGGTGAGAAGTTTAGAGGCTGCAACACATCGCGGATTCTATGTTATTTCTCCGGAACGGTGGGCGAAAGTCAGAACTGGTTTTTGCTACAAATAGTTTAGGAGTAGAAAAATAAAACTCTGCATTAAGGAGGCTCTTTCCCTTACTATGGAAGGCTTGCTTTCGTTTAACTCAGGGTGTATACTATCACGCGTATAATTGCGTGAGGAGGAAGTCGGGTTTTCGCCCCCCCTCTGTGAGGAGCTAAGTATGAAAGTTATTCTATTACAAAACGTTGAAGGTTTGGGAAAAGTTGGTGATCTGAAAGAGGTTGCTAATGGTTATGCCCGTAACTACCTCTTGCCGCGCCAGTTGGCTGCAGGAGCAACCCCAGGCTTAGTCGCTAACCGTACACAGCGCATCGCTGCCGAGCAGCGTAAGATGGAGAAGCAGGCCGAGAGTGATCGGCAGCTAGCTGAGCGGCTGGGTCAGGTTTCATTAACCTTCAAAGCTAAGGTTGGCACTCAGGGCCGTCTCTATGGTTCAATCACGAGCCAGGATATTGCTGCTGCATTGCGCGATGCCGAGAATGTCACGATCGATCGTCGTGTTATTGACCTTCCCGAGCCTATCCGTGCGTTGGGCACTTTTACTGTTCCTGTGAAAATTGCGTCTCAATTAGAGCCAAAAATCACAGTTAATGTGGTCGATGCGGCGGAAAAGGCTGTTGCCCAATAAGCTTTTATTGCCAGGGCTGCGTAGGGTGATCTGCAAGTAAATAGTTACTTGAGGATGCTGTATGCAGTTTCCTATCTACCCCAAAAAATTGACCGTCATTGCTTTCTTTACTCCCAATGGTGAAAGGTAAGCAGAGTATGACGGTCATTTTTTATGTCTTAAACTTGTGGCAGATGACTACATTTTGGCATAGGCTGTGTTCACTATGGCATTTGGAATATATCTGAGTAGATCGGATGCCAGGAGACCTGCCCGGCCAATGTTCATATTTTCAGTTACCAGATCGGCTGCCGCAGTATGCAGATAGACGGCGGCGCTGGCTGCATCGAATGGCTTCACTCCCTGTGCTAGAAAGCCACTAATCATACCTGCCAATACATCGCCGGTACCGGCCGTTGCCAGAGCTGGATTTCCCCACCAGTTAATACGGGTCTGCCCGGTGGGATTTGTCAGGATGGTACAAGAGCCCTTCAGGACCAGATTGACCTGCCATTCTTTGGCCTTGGTGCGGGCTAACTCTAGCCGGTCAATATTGCCCCCTGATACCTTAATACCATTGCTGAGACGTCCCATCTCACCCGGATGAGGGGTAATCACCGTATTCTCAGGTAGTAGCGTCCACCAGCGTTCCAGAGCGGAAAGGTTATTTAATCCATCTGCATCTATAACCAGGTGAGGACGTTTCTCATCCGGCAGTGAGCGCAGATGTTCAAGGACCTGTAGAATGACTTCGCGGGTATTGGATGATTGTCCCAGGCCTGGCCCGATCAGCAGTGCTTTATAGTCATCGAGCTTGTCGATCAAGGCATTGGCACGCTCAAAGCTCTCTGCATCATCTTCGGGTAAGATCGTGAACGTTGCCTCATGAAATGAACTGGCGTAGAAAGGCAGCATTTTTTCTGTGACTGCCAGGGTAATTAAGCCTGCTCCTACTCTAGCTGCCGAGTTGCCAGCCAGGTAAGCTGAACCTGGATAAGGCAGCGAGCCACACAGTAGCATAACCTTACCAAAGGTCCCCTTATTACTGTTGAGAGGGCGCTCAGGCAAGAGTCGATGTACCATCTGGCCTGTTAGCATCTCTGTCTGTAGCTGGCTTTCTAGTTCGGCTGGTAGGCCGATATTCCCTACCTCCAAGTCACCCATATAATCGCGGCCGGGAAAAAAGAAAAACCCCAGTTTGGGGCAGGCCAGGGTAATAGTAGTATCCATGGCGATGGTGCCCGGATCTACTTCGCCGGTATCCGCATTGAGTCCAGTGGGAAGATCAATCGCTACCAGGCGCAGGTTTTTTCGCCTGGAGCGCTCTTCTTTTACGCGAGCAAGCAGGGCACGCATATCGTCAGGCAGTGGACGCGAACGTCCCGTTCCCAATAAAGCATCAATGACATAATCTGCCCGCTGGATCTGCTCCGTTAGAGCCTCATCAACCACCGCATCCGCTCTTTTTTCACCTTGCACAATCAGCTTATGTTCTTTCCAATAATAGAGGCTAATCAGTGCCCCGCCTTTTTCCAACTGGTCGGCCATGACCAAACCATCGCCTCCATTGTTGCCTGGACCAATCAGGAACAGAACTTTCAAGCCTTTGAGACTATAAGTGGGAAGCAGATTAGTCTCAAAAATTTCTGCGGCACTTTTTCCTGCGTTATTCATGAGGATCTCTGAGGTCAGGCCATACGTTTGTTCAGCCCGGGCTTCAAGTTCTCTCATTTCTGAGACGGTGACGATATGCATACAACACCCTCCATGTTGCTCTACTGATGTATCTCTGTCTTTTTGTATTGTACTTACTGACTAATAAATAGTGAAGGGGGCGCACCATAAATGAATTGATAATCCGCGTCCCTATTGTGAGTGATAGTCACGAGACAATATCCAGTCTCTCCTGTTACTGAGTACGTTTGAATGCTATGAACTGGCTCAGGGCTATGCTATACTGCTATATTATGAAGATAGCGCTCAAAATTACACCCCAACGCAGTACACAGTACGCACATATGACAGCCATTCTGGCGCAGCCGGAGCTACTTACCAGTCCGCTGGGCCCGCTTATGCAGGAGATACAACCTGTGACCCTGGCCGGTCAGGATTATTTATTAGCGACGGTGCCAGAGGATGAGAAGGATCGATGCCTGTCTCTCATCTCAACTGTCTTGCCCAGGTTAGGGGCTTTAAGTGAAGGATATGAATATTTTGAACAGCTGGGAGAGGTTCCTGGCCCTTTGCTGCGCCCGATTGAGCCTGATTTTACCCCATTTGTACCCATGGAAATGTCTGAAGCCCGGCGTTATCGGGGTAAGACCAACGAGACCTTTACACGTGTCTTGCTCAACGCGGCTGTGTTTTCCGGTCGTTTTGAGCTTTCTGAGGCAGAGCGCATTAGAGTTCTGGACCCTTTATGTGGTGGGGGAACTACCCTGTTCCTGGCGCTGGCCCTCGGCTATGACTCCTTTGGTATTGAGTTGAATCGACAGGATGTGGATACCACAGCAGTATTTGTACGCCAGTATTTAGAGAGTGAACATATTCGTATGAAAGAGATTGATGAGCGTGGTCGGCGTAGTGGTCGACGCTATCAATTCGAAATCGGGCGAAAAGGCGACACACGGCACATGGTACTGGTTAATGGCGATACTTCCGAGGCTACCTTGCATATGCGCGAAGTTGTCGGAGGCCCACATATGCATGTGATTGTAGGTGACTTGCCTTATGGTATTCAGCATTTTGGCGAGATTTCATCCTTGTTGAGCAAAGCTCTGCCAGTATGGGAAAGCATGCTATTGCCTGGCGGCAGTATGGCCCTATCCTGGAATGCTACACGTATTGAGCGTAAAGATATGATAGAAGCATTTCAAGAGCATACCCAATTACATATTTTGAACGAGGCTCCGTATACACAGTTCGCCCATCCGGTGGATCGCGTGATCAAACGAAGAGACCTGCTTATAGCGGTGAAGGCGTAACTGCTCCTTTGTAGCTATACAATGCTAGCTGGCTTCGCATATAATGTTACTAATTGTCACCGTAACAATCGGAACACCAAAGCTACCCGCTGAAGACGGGTGCTGCATAATAAGGGGTATGTATGCGTAATCTCCCAAATATATTGAGCATCAGCCGTTTAATTGCCACGCTGATCGTCTTTATCCTGGTCTTAGTGAATCAACCCTGGGCATTTCTGGTCGCCACTGTACTGTTTTTCCTGGCCTCTGTGACCGACTACCTGGATGGCTACCTGGCCCGACGTTTTAAGTTGTTTCCTCATTGGGGGTCTTTCTGGATTTAACCGCCGATAAAGTTTTTGTGGCCGCGGTCCTGATCGCTCTGGTACAACTCAACCTGGTGCCTGCCTGGGTTACTTTTATCATCATCACACGCGAATTCATGGTGTCCGGTTTACGTTCAATCGCGGCAGCCAAAGGCAAGGTTATTCCTGCGGGCATCTGGGGTAAGCAGAAGACTTTTATTACCCTGGTAGCTTTAGGGGCTTTATTGTTAGCTAAAGGATTAGGTGCGCATATGCTCTCACTATTTCCTCTTATGCTCACATTTAATAGCCAGACCGTCAATGCGGCCGAGATCCTGTTACTGGTGGCAGATGGCTTAATCATTATCGCTACGATCTGGACCATCCTGTCGGGTGTCGAATACCTGATTGGTGGTTGGCCACTGTTACGCAGTAGTGAGGAAAGCGCGCAATAAACTCTACTAAGAGAAGAAGCGAGAAGAGAATTCTCTTCTCGCTATTTTGTTGGGCTGACTTCCACATTAGCTACCTTCTGTCCTAATTTTCTCTCGGTTCCTGAGAGCAGGCGGCCAATATTGTCCCGGTGAAAAATAATAATTAGAGAGGGACCAATAATCATATAGAGGAGTTGAGGCAGGCTAACGGCGGCAAAGAAACCTGGATGGGTGAGTCCCAGGGTATAAAAAATAATCCCACAAATAATCGATGTCAGGGCGCCAACAATTGAACCAAGTGAAACGTATCTCCAGATACTAATAGTACCGATAGTAGTGATGGCTGAGATCAAAAATGTCAGTGGTGAGCAAACCAGGAGTACGCCAGCGCCTGTAAGTACGCCTCGGCCCCCTTAAAGCCAATAAAGACCGGATAACAATGTCCCAGCAAGGCTGCCAGGCCAGCTATCAGAATGCCCCAGCCCCCCACATTAAAAAGCGGAACCAGCGTTGCCAGCAGGGCTGGTCCGATGCCCTTTGATAGATCGATGACCAGCACAATCAGTGCCGGACCCGTCCCTAGTGTACGCTGTACGTTGGTTGCTCCGATTTTGCGGCTGCCATGGTCTCGAATATCATAATCCTTGCCGCGTAGCAGCTTTCCCATCCAATAGCCAGCGGGGATCGAACCCCACAGATAAGCGACGATTGCCGTCAGAACAAGTGAACCGATGATATTGGGCATCGAATTCTCCTTTGTGTGATGTACATTCAGTGCCAGCCACATTATAGACTGCTTCTAATAAATTGACTAGAGGATATGTTTGTGTAAAGAAACGCTGCTAATAGTTATTACAGGTCTTCCCCGGTGGATTGGGCGCGCAGGGACATTCTCTTACTTGAGGTTGAATGGGTAAAAAAGTTCTTGAAGTCAGTACTTCTGGTTATGGGTTATCAAGCTATGTTATAACAGCTATATAGATACTGTAAGCTGATAAGCCACAGGGCTTTTTCATGTTCGTCCAGAGATCACGAGCAAGCGATACGATGGATCTTCTTTCAGGTGAGGAGTGTTGTGTGGGCGGCCGTGGCCGCCCACCACGCAACACTCCACGCGCCCAACCCGGCGCCAGAGAGGAACAGTAAAAAGCCCTGGATAAGTTATTATTCAGACACGTTTATGGATGAAATGGTGATATACTCAAAGGGAATATTGGGTTATGGCTTTTAAATAGCGTGCTGTAGAGGGTAAGGATGTTGCATATGCAAAGTGTTGGAAAGTATAGTCGTATCTTTGTCAGAATACTTATTCTAGCTATATCAGGTGTCTTATTCATGGTAGGAAGATATATTGTAAGGCACCCACAGCTGCTGAAAAGCATACTACCAGGTGACGGTCGTCTCCATGAGAGAGCACTTGAAGAGCCAGTGGTCACTATCCCTGTGACCGCTGAAGAGCCAGTAAAGATTGAAGAGCCGCTAGCAACTGAAGGTCTGGCAACGGTCGCAGATCCAGCCGCAATCGAAGAGCCGCTAACGATTGTAGATCCGCCAGAGACTGAAGAGCCGGAAAAAATTGAAGAACCAATCGTAATTGAAGAACCGGCAGCAAGCGCTGAAACAGCCACCACTGAGGATGTAGTAGTTTTTGAAGAGATGCCTGTGATCCAGCCAATAATGGTGTCAGAAGAGGCTCCTGTTACTACTGACAGCGCGGTGGCAGACGAGACTCCAGTAGATGAACAAACAGTAACAGACCCCACGCTAGCCCCAACCCCGGCAGTCGTTGCCCATGACGATTCTGTTGCACCCCTGCCCGATGCTTACTGTGTCAAATGCCGTACCAAACGAGGGATGCAAAACGCCAAAAAAATTGTTACAAAGAATGGAAGGAATGCTATGGAGGGCACCTGTCCAGTCTGTGGTACGCGACTTTTCCGTTTTATGTCAATAAAATAGGTAAAATCCTCGACTGAAAAACATTGAAACAGTTTGAAATCATAAATTTCGCATACTGCTGGTGGATTATACGGAGATAAATTCACAAAAACATTTTGCGTCAAGCGGCCTGGCAAGCAAGCCAGTATATGCCATGTTAGCATGATATGAAATGAAAAGACTTCATATCAGAATAATGAAAAAACGGTGCAAATCACTTGACGTTCCTTCATTCTCAACGTATAATCTCCCTCATGTGTGTTGAGCATCTACGTTTCGCGTTGAACCGGGGCGTGGAATCATGTCGCCTCGATTGACAAAAGACAGCAACAAATAACCAGGCGCGCAAGCGTTGTATTTGCTGTCAGTACTTCATCCTCTTTTAGGAAACTTGCAAGGATTGGCAAAAAGTTGGATGTGGTTTCACTATCAATGTCTCTGATAATCAAGTAGATGATGGTAGAAGACGGGGGCAAGCCACATAGCCAGAAGCAAAAGAGTGATGAAGCTTGTAGTCTAGCTAGACAAGGTAATCAGAGGCAGATATCGGGAAGGGACCCGTTGGGGTCGAGAGCCTCACTACCAGGAGGAGTTATACAATGAGTATTGGTGGACAGAGTGATGCATCTGATCGCAAAGTCTATCGCTTAACGCCAGAAGGCTTTACTAAAATGAAAGAGCGGTTGGATTACCTGCGCAACGTAAAACGTCGCGAGGTCGCCGACTACATTCACGAAGCCAAAGAAGCGGGCGATATCAGCGAAAGTAGCGCATACGAAGAAGCAAAAAATGATCAGGCAATGTTGGAAGGCGAGATTATCGAGCTTGAGCAGCGGCTAGCCCTATCTGAAGTGATGACCCCGGATATGCACACTAATGCGGACGGTACGGTTCGTATTGGGATGCAGGTGGAAGTAGAGACAGATAGAGGTACCAAACGAACGTTTAAGATTGTTGAAACGTTCGAAGCTGATCCAAAAGCTGGATTAATCTCTGATCAGGCCCCGGTGGGCAAAGCTCTGATGGGGCATCGCGAGGGCGATGAAGTAAGTGTTTCAACTCCTGGCGGTGTAACGACATACTACATCCTCTCGATCCGTCCAATGCTGTAATCGCACAACCATTTTCACCACGGGGCATCCAACAATGTGGGTGCCCCGTTTTTTTTGAGCAAAGCCAGGGAATAAGGATGTCTATCTATCTATAAGACAGGCCCTTTATTTGACACATATCGTACACCTCGGTAATATTAAAAGGTACATTATTGCTGAGACTTAAGGTTGCATTGCAACCGACCAGCAAGATGCCTGTTAAAGGTAATAAGGAGCTTGTAATTGTTAACATTTGAAGACTTGACCGGATTATTTATCAAAACTGCGCGTGATCTGGGTCTGGTCGTCCATCCCGAATCCTGGTTGAATACCCGTTCACTGGAACGTGAATTTTCTTGTGCCTGCCATACAGGTAACTGTGACGATGTTGAAGAACAGAGTTCATGTATTCTCTCATTTTCCTGGGGTGTACTGGATACAGCCATTTCAACGGATGGTCTGGCTGCCATCTGTGAATTTTTCCATGATGTTGAGCAAGACTGTGGTCATCTCCACACCAGTGCGATCCCACCGTTAGTACTTGATCTTTCATATTCATTGGCTCTCCATGGTGAGGCGCCTTCTGAAGAGACCCTGCTCTCACTGGCTCAGATGCTCAAGCTTCAGGCCAGCGAACAGAGCCGTAGGACTACCGAAACGCGTCCCGGGGTGAGCATGATCTTACGCGATAATCGTCTCTATCCTGAAGTTCTGAACTTACAGCAGCGTGTAGAGATCCCTATCTGGCATCCACTGGGTATGCGTGGTTTACATGAAGAGCAACCCGTTCCTGGTGAGAGTATTCTGGTGCAGGTAGATGATGGAGAGATTGAAAAAATCGTCTTGCCAGATGATCCCCAGCCAGAAGAGTGGTTGCCAGAAGTGCTGGTTGATGTATGCCAGGATATCATGCAGGTTCTCGCCGCGCTTGAAGTTGCTGTGCTTTCTAACTCTCATGACCACTCTTAATAAAGAGTCTTACTGGGTGCGCCGTTCATCTTACATATATTGAGGCATTATTGGGATAGTAAAGGATTCTACTGCTAGATGCTTTCCATACGTATGTTAGCTGACACTGATATCGAAGTTGCGGATCAGATTATGCGCGCGGCATATCGAACAACTTCCAGCAGGATGCAGGTGCTGCGGCAAAACTTATTGATACAGCCAGATGGTTGGTTTTTAGCTGAACTAGAGCAACAGCCGGTCGGTTTAGTCGGAGCTACCAATTATGGGCCTTTTGCCTATGCTGGCTCTATGTCTGTTTTGCCTTCGATGCAGAGACGAGGGATTGGGGCTGCCCTGCTGGAGCATCTTTTACGTTGGTTAGAGCTTGAGCAACATTGCTCGACCATATTATTGGATGCTACTAAAGAAGGGGCTTCCTTATATCAACGCTTCGCTTTTCAGGATGAAGATACCGTTGGACATTGGGTTCGTCCTGCTTCCGCGTTTGCTACACATCTTGGACACCATGATGACCATATTCAACCTTTGCAGCGCGAAACGCTTCCAGCTTTGACCGCCTTCGATGCCCCTTATTTCGGAGCGGCCCGCGCCATCATCTTCTCCCTCCTGACCCTAAACTATCCGGACCAGCAGTCTTTTGTCTCCTATGATGAGGAAGGGGATATCAGTGGTTATCTATTTGTCAATGGCCGAACCCTGGGACCCTGGGTTGCCCGGCGGAACGAGGATGCGGAGGCTTTATTAAGGCATGTGCTTGTATTGTCGTCAGCCAAACCACTGACCGTGCTAGCGCCCGCACTTAATACGCATGCTGCAGCGTTGTTAGAGCAATATGGCTTTCATCCCCAGCGTATATTGCGCCATATGCGTCGAGGAGAGCCAGTTGGCTTGCGTGAGCGAACAAAAATATATGGGCAGGCCAGTTTCTCTTTAGGATAACTGGTGGGGGTCGCTAATTAATACATCCGTTTGGGTTTACGGCGCCGATCTTCAGGTAGCAAGGTATCCAGTGCATCATCGATCGTGACCACACCTTCAAGGATGCCATTTTCATTGACTACGGGCAATGCCAGCAAATTATATTTGGCCAATGTCTCGACGACCGCCCGTGGATCAGCATCTGGCAGTACTTTAATCAGGTTTGTCTCCATGATATCCTGCAACGTTTGGGTCGGCTGTGCGACCAGCAAGTCCCAGATAGATATCACTCCGAGAGGATAGTACTCATCCGCATCCTCATCATTTACGCAATAGACATAGGCGATGCGCACATCATTATCGATGATTTCAGCGCGAATGGCCGTCAAGGCATCCTGCGCAGTGCGAGTCTGGTTGAGTACAATATAGTCCGTAGTCATCAGGCCGCCAGCCGTATTGGCTTCATATTCCAGCAGATCCTGTACCTCTTCCGAGTCTTCAGGATTCAGCTGGCGTAATAATTCTTGCTGACGCTCTTCGGGTAACTGACCGAGCAAGTCGGCGACCTCGTCTGGTCCCATGGCATGCAGAATACCTGTGGCCCGTTCATCGGGCAGATTTTCAAGGATCTGTGCCTGGCGCTCTGTATCAATCTCCTCCATCGTATCAGCCGCCATTTCATTATCCAGCCGCTCGATTAGCCGGGCGCCCTGTTCTACAGTGACCTGGTGCACTATACTGGCGATATCGGCGGGGTGGAGCTCTGAAAGGTGACCACTGAGGGTGCGGGAAGTGGGAGGCGTGGCTAAAGGGGAGGTTGGGACCTTATCCTTGTTCTCTTCTTCATAAGGGGCGGCTTGCATCAATTCAACCTTTTCCCAGGGAACCAGGGTACTGCTTGTAGGTTGATTGATTGCATTGGCTAACCACGAGGGAGCCAGGCGACGGACCAGGCCAAGCGAGCTCTTATCGACGCCTAGAATCTGCCAGGCATCACTAAAGCAAAGATCATTGACGCGGACCATTTTTTTATGTTCCAGGTCAATGATCTGTTTATCGAGTATCTCTTGAGCCAGGCGAAACTCATCTTCATTCAAGAGATTGGATTGTACAAAAGCGAACCGCTCGATGGGATAACGCAGATGCCATGTTCCCTCACTACGTATGATGTCAGTCATCGGAACACGTTTCTGTTGATCGTCTTCAACCTCTACCAGCAGAGCGGTAGGGGAGGTTGGAGTACCCTGGCCTACCTGAGATGCTTGCGCTAGTAAATCGATGATTTTGCCCACGCGCACATTGTGCTGGTCCAGAACTGGTGCGCCGAGCAGTTGGCTTAAGTATAACATGTATTACATCTCTACCCTTGAATCAGGTAACACTTTACTTGGTTCTAACTCAACTGCATCATCCTGATTACGGCTAAGCTTCACACTTGTCCCAATGAAATCACGGAAAAGTGGATGGGGACGAGTAGGACGACTTTTGAATTCAGGGTGGAACTGTGAAGCGACAAACCAGGGATGATCTTTGATCTCGATCACTTCTACCAGGCTATTATCGGCTGAACGGCCACTGACAACCAGGCCATGAGCTTCCATACGTTTGCGATATTCATTGTTGAATTCATAGCGATGGCGATGGCGTTCAAAGACAATTGCCTCACCATAAGCTTTATGGGCCTTGGTATCTGGCATCAAGCAGCAGACCCAGTTACCCAGGCGCATCGTGCCACCTTTATCTGAGACGTTGCGCTGTGTATGCATAAGATCAATCACTGGATGCGCATTTTGTGGATCAAATTCTGAGCTATTCGCGCCGGTCAGGCCCATTACATTACGCGCGAACTCGATTACAGCCACTTGCATGCCCAGGCAGAGGCCCAGATATGGAATATTGTGGCGACGTGCATAACTGGCTGCCTTAATCTTGCCCTCGATACCACGATGACCAAAGCCACCAGGAACCACGATACCAGCAACATCTTCCAGGGCTTCTTCATAATTATCGCCCATCTGCTCCAGGGCCTCTGAATTGATCCATTTAATATGGATATCCACATCGTGGAACCAGCCGGCGTGATGGAGTGATTCAGCCACAGACATGTAGGCATCATGGAGCTCCACATACTTTCCAACCAGACCTATGGTCAGTTCTGGTCGAGGACGTTTGATGCGGTTCACCAGATTTTCCCATTCTTTCATCTGGGGCTCATGTTTAGGGAGATTTAATTCTTGTACAATAAATTCGCCGAGGCCAGCTTTTTCCAGGCTCAGGGGAACTTCGTAGATGGTCTCCGCATTGGTCATGCCGATGACCGCCTTCTCCTCAATATTACAGAAGAGCGCGATCTTCTCGCGTAGCTCATTGGGCACTGGATAGTCAGAGCGGCACAAAATAACATCAGGCTGAATGCCGACGCGCAACAGTTCTTTAACACTATGCTGGGTTGGTTTTGTTTTGAGCTCTTTGGCTGCACCAAGATAAGGAAGAAGCGTAACATGGATATAGAGGACATCCCGACGTCCGACATCTTTGCGCATCTGGCGGATCGCCTCTAAATAAGGCTCGCCCTCAATGTCGCCAACAGTGCCACCAACCTCAACAATAACCACATCGGCATCTGACCGACGAGCAACGGCATGAATGCGATCCTTAATTTCATTGGTAATATGAGGGATAACCTGAATCGTCCCTCCAAGGTATTCACCACGGCGCTCTTTACCAATCACTGAAGCATAGACCTGGCCAGTAGTAACGTTATTGGCCTGGTAGGAAGGTTCGTCTATAAAGCGCTCATAGTGGCCAAGATCCAGATCAGTTTCCGCGCCATCATCAGTTACAAAGACCTCACCATGTTGATAGGGTGACATAGTACCTGGATCAACATTAATGTAAGGATCTAATTTCATGAGCGAGACGGAGACTCCGCGATTTTTGAGGAGACGCCCCAGTGAGGCGACACTGATACCTTTCCCTACTGATGATGCTACACCGCCCGTTACAAAGATAAATTTTGACATAGCTTCGCTTCCTCCTTATACCCGGAGCCTTGCCTTGAGCAATTGAAACATTGATAGTATAGTCACGGTCTTTACCGTGGTGTAAGTAACACAACCTGCATAGTAGCCGGTAGAGAATTCTTTGTGACTGTAAATTTTGGCTGTGGTTCGATTGCTTCAACACCCATTTCACGGCAAAATTTATTTAACTGTGCCGGAATGCCTTCTGTTTTTTCTGGGTGATAATGCATAGGGATAACCACGCGTGGTTCTACCTGACTGATAATCTCCGCAGCCTGTGTTGCATCGATCGAGTTTCCACCGCCAATCGGAAGGAGAAGTATGTCCGCATCGGCAACTTCTTCTAATTGTTGCTCTTGTAAAACATGACCCAGGTCACCTAGATGACAGATGACGAGATCGTCCATATGTATAATGTAAATAGTGTTGCGTCCCAATTTTTTACCACGTTCGTCATCGTGATAGGAAGCAACACCGGTAATCAATACGTCGCTAATTTCATATTCACCCGGTCCACGTACGACCCGTGGATTCCCACCCACACCCTGTACGTAGTTATGGCCTGGATGATCATGACTGACTGTAACAATGGAGGCGTTCACTTTACTCAGCTGGGAGGCGACTTCTGCATCAGCCTGCTGAGGAGTAACGGGATCTGCGATTAAAACAACATTTTTGCCACGTAGCTGGAAGCAAGAGTGGCCAAGCCAGGATATTTCCATAACTGTTATACTCTCTCACATAAGTTCGGGCGGGGACCCAATGTCCTCGCCCGGATTGTATTGTATCATAATGGATAAGTGTTCTACAAGGGACCAGCTAAGGTGTGATAATTTTGTGAGCCTAGGAAAAATGACTATTGTTTTCGCTCTTTCCTAGTCTATAGATCCCATGTGTTACTATCTTTGTTGCTATGTATGTAGTCATTCGTTTACTCGATATGGATTAATTTTTTTAGGTAATTATTTTTGAGTACACTTTCATTTCTTTTAGATAAGAGGAGAGGCTTTATATTATGCGGGTTTCTGTTGTCGTCCCTGTTTACAACGAAGAAAAAACAGTGGCTAAAATCCTGGAGATGCTTTCTCAGGTGGGTTTAGATCTTGAAGTTATCGTTGTTGATGATGCTTCAACTGATCGTACATGGGAAATTCTCCAGCAAATTCGTCAGACAGCGCCATTTGATACCTATCAGTATGTGCGCCATGAGCATAACCAGGGTAAAGGCGCGGGCCTGCGCACCGGTTTTAGACTGGCTACAGGCGACCTGGTTACTGTCCAGGACGCAGATATGGAATATGATCCTCAGGATATTCCTGCGTTGGTACGTAAATGGGAGGATGCCACAAAGGCAGGCCATAAGCGTGTGGCTATTTATGGCTATCGTGACCTTTCGGGCCAGAAGTTCACTACACGCTGGGGCAATCGCTTCCTGACAACCATGACTAATATCCTATTTGGTAGCCGCATCCATGACATGGAAACATGTTACAAATTGATGCCTGGTGCTGTAGCGCATGCGTTACCTATGACTGGTCGCCGTTTTGAGATCGAGCCAGAAATTACCACCTGTATCCTCAAAGCTGGATATGCTATTTTTGAGGTGCCGATTAGCTATTATCCACGCGAAGAGAAGAAACTTTCTCCCTGGAAAGATGGCTGGCCAGCCCTGGCTATGTTATTGCAGCAACGTTTTAACAAGCCTTTTCGTGTGATTGAGCCTGCTCAGGTCAATACTGTTGAACCAGAACATGTTCATATCAATAAGTAGGTATTTGTCTTAAAAGGCCTTTTAGGGTTCTGAATAAGGATGTTTTCCTTGAAGGCCTTTTCAACTGGCATTTGTCTATCCGTTGGATAGGGGTGAGCTTATCTTGTTAGCCGATCGGCATGTAGATTTTTTGTGGAGCTTATCATTTGCCAGATATGTTGATCCTTTTTGCGGCGATAGTCATAGTAGCCTTGCAGCCGGGCGTATCCTTCGAGTAGAATCGCGCCCAGGGTCCAGATGAGCTGTCGTGGTGTTCTCATCGTGATAGCATGGCAGGCCAGAATTTGCCAGAGAATGGGACCTACCTTCAATGTTGATGCTGCATAGCCTTGCGACGCTTGCACCTGTAGATGGCCGGCGTAGATCCTCCTGCGTTGCTGAAGGAAATCCTGGATTGTTAGTGGTCCTTTATTACGGACAATACAGGCCGGCTGATAATGCAATTGGTAGCCGAGTTGTGAGATAAAAGCCTGAATAGAAATCTCGTCCACTGCACTCTTTGCAGGAATGGCTGTAATCACATTGCGAAAGGCGATGGCTTCCCCCAGCTTTGGTTCCTGGCGCGCCAGACGATCGTGAAGGTACCAGAGCAGATGCACTGCATGCCCCATAAATGTGTCTTTTGAATTTATGGGCACGGGTCTTCCTCCAGTCATGCCAATATATGGATTTTTAAATGCAGCGCATAATTGCTCAAATGCCATTGGCTCAGGAATTACATCGGCCCCCAGTAGTATAAGGATTTCACCTGTGGCCTGTTGCAGAAAAAGATTGATGGCTGAGGCCTTGCCTTCTCTATATTGCTGAGTATAAAGGCGAATACGTCTATCTCGCCGAGCCATCGCGGTCACAATTGGCACTGTCTGATCTGTGCAGCCGCTGGCCACCACAATAATCTCATTAATGCTAAATGAATATTGTTGCTGGGTCAGGACCGCCAGCAAGGTATGTGCAATATTAGACTCTTCATTGTATGCCATGATGCCAACGCTACATGTGAAGCGGGGGACACTACCTGAGGCCGTCTGTTTCCTATAAAGTTCAACCTGCGCCGCTTGTCTGCTTGAAAAGACTCTTGTTGCCACTACTACCTGCTCCCTCCACCAAAATGCCTGCCAGGGCAAGCATCATTGACAGAAACATATGTATGTATTTATGTAATATCCTGTCAAAATGATTTTTTAATTATCTTTTGTCCACTACAACACAGTATGCATGCACAATTTGCTTATATCAATATGCGAAAGTATACAAAGGCAGACTCTTTCGTATCGCATTTTCTCCTGTGAGGGAGGGAGCAAGTACCAGTATATTTATATATGCGTGTGTACTCTCTCGACGTCTTATCTATCCTATGGTATAATCTGTCCGAAATTGATTCACTTTTGGTTGAAATGGGTTAGCACGAAAGAGAGGATTACTCTTGCTGCAACAGTGGCTTCCGGCTATTAGAATTGTTCAAATTATCTTGAGCATAGCCGTAGTAGTTTTTATTTTGTTACAGGCGCGTGGAGCTGGCCTGGGTAGTGCCTTTGGTGGCAGTAGTGCCGGTTCAGTCTTTAAAACACGCCGTGGGGTTGAGCGTTTGATTTTCAATGCGACGATTGTTTTTATCGTCCTTTTCGCTCTGATCTCTGTGTTGAGTGCTGCTATCGCTGCTCGCGGGTTATAAGTCGCGCTTAAGACACCCTCCTTTGTGCACTGCGTTCCGTGCAGTCATCTGTAAAGCGAACTTCGTAGACACAGGTTACGTCAACGCTTAAGGGGTTATGCAGCAGGTACACTGTGCACGGATAGCTTACCCGCAATATAATAGAAGGCTGTTGAAGAGGTCCGGTCATATTTCTCAACAAGTACGGACAATATTCAACAGCTTCTTTTGCTTGCTGCTTTTTATTTTCCTCCTTATTGCCTGTGCTGGCC
Organism: Dictyobacter kobayashii; assembly: GCF_003967555.1. Classification (GTDB taxonomy): domain Bacteria; phylum Chloroflexota; class Ktedonobacteria; order Ktedonobacterales; family Ktedonobacteraceae; genus Dictyobacter; species Dictyobacter kobayashii. The sequence goes on along the minus strand of NZ_BIFS01000001.1, from coordinate 1,847,136 downwards.
CAGCTCCTTCTAAGCAATTACAGCTGCAAGTGCCTCCGGCCGCTCGCATAACATATGTAGCGATTGGCGCATCTGATACTTTTGGCACGGGCACTGCTGATCCCGCCACACAATGCTGGCCCGTCGATCTGGCAACTTCTTTAGGTCCCCAGGTTCGTCTGATAAATCTAGGGATTCCCGGAATTAACGCCCATGATGCGCTTAATATAGAGCTACCAGTAGCTCTGGATGAGCATCCAACCCTTATAACGGTCTGGCTAGCAGTCAATGACCTGGTTGATAAAGTTCCACTGGATAGTTATCAACGTGACCTGAATAGTGTGGTCCAGCGCCTACATTCCGCCAACCTTAAAGCTCGTATTGTGGTTGCCAATGTGCCGGATCTGACCTTCTTGCCGCGTTTCAAAAACAATAATGTGCAAGAGTTGCACCAGACAATCGCTGCATACAATAACGTCATCTCCTCTGTGGTACAACATAACCATGTTATACTGGTCGATCTCTATCAAAATTGGCAAACGCTAGCCGAGCATCCCGAATATATCAGTCAGGATGGTTTGCATCCCAATGCGATCGGTTATGCTCAAGTGGCTGAAATTTTTTATCACACACTGCAGATACAAAAAACATGACACAATTTTTTGGCATCTCAATTGACCGTTTAACTCCTATCCTGGTGATAGTGACAGGCATCATCGTGGGCGGTACACTGCTACTGGCTCTGTTTAATACTATCTTTTTTAAGATCGGTCTACGTAATGTGACCCGTCGGCGTACCCAGATGGGTTTAATTGTATTTGCCCTTATGCTATCTACGACCCTGCTCTCAGGGGTGCTGGCGACAGGGGATATTATGACGGCGGCCGTACAAAGCGTTGCCGTTTATAATTGGGGCAATATTGATGAACTGGTTGAAGGGGGCCATGGCGCGGTGGGAAGTTATTCTCAACGCATCTATGATCGTGTCAAGCGGCATGCCCAGAATGATTCAACGATCGCGGCGGTAGGGGCGGTCTTGAATGAGAGTGGTTTGTTGATCGCGGACCAGACGTCGCGCCAGGTACGTTCGAATGTTGGTGCTTTAGCTGTGTTACCTGGAAGCGAGCTAGGATTTGGAGGTCTCTATGATGCCAGCTCTAAACGTCCACGCCCAGTCAGTGCCCTACCAGATAATGCTGTCTATCTTAATCAGACCTGCGCTACCCTCTTAAATGCAAAGGCCGGCGATCACTTATACATATATTCATCGCGCTGGCCTGGACGCCGCTATACGATGCGTGTGGTTGCAATTGTCGGCAATGCTAACATTGTCGGTGATCAGCCAACCTTAGTCAGCAATTTAAATACTTTTCAGAAGGTAGAGAGCTTACCTGGTCGGATCAACCAGATCCTGATCGCTAATCGAGGCGGTGGCGGCGTCAAGGGAGCAAACCTGTCTGATCAGGTAGAGGATCAAGTAGAAACCTGGATTCCAAGAAGCGTTGTTCATGTTATCCAGGTCAAGCAACAAGGAATTCAAAATTCGCAGAATGCCCAGGAAATATTTTCACGGATCTTTTCTTTGTTCTCCCTCTTTGCGCTGGCGATCGGGCTCTTGTTGATATTTCTGATCTTTGTCTTGTTGGCGGCTGAGCGGCGCTCGGAAATGGGGATCTCACGTGCCATTGGAGTACAAAGGCGACATTTAATCTTAATGTATATATTTGAAGGTACGATCTACGATCTCTCTTCTTCGCTGATTGGATTATTGGCTGGTTTTGGACTTGGGGCCATCTTGATCTATTTGCTTGGACCTGTCCTGGAGCGTTTCAACTTCCCGCTAAAATTTACTTTCCAACCCCATAGCTTATTAGTAGCCTATTGTCTGGGGGTAATCTTTACCTTTTTTTCAGTCGTCCTTGCATCCTGGCTGGTAAGTAGAATGACTGTGAGTGAAGCCATCAGGGATTTACCAGAGCCCGGTCATATGCGTTTATCGTTGCGTGAACAGGGAGAGAGTATCTACCAATTGAGCTGGCAATTGCGCGATTGCTTACAGCCAGGGGTGCGCAACTGGCGGCGTGCCCGTAGAATCCTTTTTGAACATATACCAGAGGTATTATTGAGTTTCTTGCTGACATTGGCTGCTACTGGTATCCTCCCACTTCTGGGTGGTATTTTTCTGGTCCACTGGGGCTTAAATAATGCTGAGGTCATCCCCTTTTCACTGGGCCTCTCACTCTTTGTATTTGGTGCCGTGCTATTGCTTAAAGCCCTGATTCTACAAAGCCTGGCAGTATATATGCAGCTTCGCCACAGTCAGCGGAAACTGGATTTTCACTATTGGCCCTCCTGGATTGATGGCGCGACAGCGGCCCTGATCGGGTTGGCATGGGTAGCTTACTGGGCATTACCTTTTGACGCATTGGCGCAGTTTGGCTTACCGCGCTTCAAAGCAGGTATCGAAGTATTTTTTGTCGCTGGTGTCATGATGGTTCTGGGGACGGTCTGGACGGCAATGTCCAACGCCCGGTTGTTGATGGCCCCCGTGCTGAGTCTGTGCGCGCGTATCCCCACTATTTTTGTGACGATCAAACTGGCTCTAGCCTATCCATTACAACGGCGTTTGCGTACTGGTTTGAGCGTCGTGATGTTTAGCCTGGTAGTTTTTGCCATGACTGTGATGACAATTATTACCAGTTCCATGCAAAGCTCTTATGTAGATATTGCTACCCAGACCGGAGGTTATGATATCCAGGCTACCGCTTATTTTAAAGCGTTACCTGATCTGCAAAGCTCCCTGGTCAGTCGGGGGATTGATCCAGCCGATTTTTCCGCCATCGGGGTCAGGAGCACGACAGCGCTGGGGGTATTACAACCTGAAGCGCCCTCCCCACGCTGGTCTATCTATCCTGCACAGGTGGTGAGCGGCGGCTTTTTGCAGGGCTATGGAGTACACCTCATCGCGCGTGCCCAGAGTTTCCAGAACGACGCCGCGATCTGGCAGGCACTGCGGCAGCATCCCAATTATGCTTTGATTGATAGTAGTGCCCTTCCTGTCAGCCATGAATATGTCTATGACCCTTCTGCTGGCAATGCTACGACAGCCAATGTACCTAAAACGCCTCCCGGCTTTGATCCAAACCTCACATTTGCCATGAGTGGCGTGACGCAAGGGGATACCTCATTTTCGGCGGTTCCCCTCTGGGTGATTGGCCTACAGGGCAAGAAGGCCACAAAGATAACCGTAATTGGGGTGGTAGACAATAGCGACTCGGCCCATTTTGGGCTTTACATTCCTCAGGCCGCTTATGATGAGAAGCAGGCAAGTTTCATACCAACCAGCACGAATACCCCGCAGACTCAGAGTTACTATTTTAAAGTAGCGCCAGGACATGATCCAAGGACATTAGCACTAGCTCTGGGTTCCGCTTACCTGGACTATGGGGTAGAGACGACCGTATTAGAAGATGCCATCTGGCAGGTTCGTGGACCACGTATCTTATTGAGCAATGTCTTGCTGGCTGTAGTTGGACTGGTACTTTTGTTGGGTGTGGCGGCGCTGGCTTTAACCGGCACTCGTGCTGTGATCGAACGGCGCCAGCAAATAGGCATGCTACGTGCCCTGGGATGTTCACGACCACTAATCCAGGCCGCATTTTTACTAGAATCATTTCTGGTAGGGGCGCTCGGAAGTTTGTTAGGTATCGTGCTTGGCTTGATCCTGGCCCGTAATATTTTTGCCGCAAATTTCTTTGAACAGTATCAAACCGGCCTTGTCTTTAGTATCCCCTGGCGACAATTGGGTTTGATCGTTGTCATCTCCCTTTTTGCCTCATTCCTCGGAGCGATCTTGCCCGCCTGGCAGGCCGGGAGTGTCGCGCCAGCAGAAGCATTACGCTATTCATAAATCCTGCCTGATAAATCCAACATTTTATGTATGATGAGTTGCATTTATGTGGATTAGCTCAGCAAGTAAATGGGTGAATATTGCATAATAGCAGTATAAGAATTTATGGTGTCTGCATACAAATGAAAAAGATTGTAAAAGTATCAATCTATGAGTTAAAATAATAGAATAGATGTCGTTTGCTGTGATATTTTACTTCACACCTTGTATCCACGGAAAGGATGTTTATTGTAAAAGTATTTTTTCTTGAAATGATGTTGTCCTCTCTTCTCTGTGACCGCATGATGAGGATATTGTTACGCAGGCGTAGCAATAAACGTGGGTCATGGCAATGTTTTGCCACCCAAGCAGAGAGATAAATGATCGATTAAGCTGTGATGTACTCCCAACGGTTCTTGTTAAGAGTGCCTCTCTTCAAGCAGCGTGTTTGGGATTATACATAGAAGGATACTTAGGCTGGTGGTGTAATACCTGAGAGTTGTTACATCATCATCATGTGACGAAGGACTGTCTATGCATGTACTATTTATTGGTGGCACCAGTGAAGTTGGCGCCAGTTGTCTTGCCGTTCAAATTGCCGATCAATGGATTGTCATTGATGCCGGCGTTCGGGTGGATCGTAGTGCTGATCCCTTACCTGATTTTGCATTATTAGAGGACAAAGATGTCCGCGCAATCTTTGTCACGCACGCCCACGCTGATCATATTGGAGCACTGCCTCTTTTACACCAGGCTTACCCGGATATCCCTATTTTTGCTTCACGCGCGACTGGCCTATTAATGGAAGTAATGCTGGCCGATGCCCAGCGTATTATGCAGCGGCGTGCCGTTGAAGAAATGGAATTGCCTCTCTATCCCAGCGACCTGGTCGAACGTATGCTTAACCAGGTGCGCCCATTACCTGTCGGCGAAGCGGTAATGATTCCAGAACTGCCTGAGGTGACCGTGATTGCCAGCCCAGCGGGTCATATCGCTGGAGCCATCAGTCTGGGCTTTGTGGCCCCTGACGGCTCTCTGGTGGTTTCTGGTGACATCAGTGTTACCGAGCAGCGTACCGTTTCCGGTGCCCAGCCACCCCCGATTGAGAAACCTGATCTACTGATTCTGGAGGCCACCTATGGTTCGCGCCTCCATGCTAATCGACAAGCCGAAGAGCAACGCCTGGCGCAGGCTGTCGCCGAAGGGATTGAGCGTGGCGGCCACGTGCTGATTCCTTGTTTTGGTCTGGGTCGAGGGCAAGAGGTGCTGCTCTTGTTGGTGGATGCCCAGCAGAAGGGAATGATTCCAGAATTTCCTATTTATGTAGATGGCCTGGTGCGCCGGGTCTGTTCGACCTATCACCTACTGCCAGAAGCACTTACCCCTAAATTGACACGCCAGATTCGCAAAGGTTATTATCCTTTTGCCGGGAGGCGCATCACCTATGTCAAAGATGAGCACGACCGGGAGCGTATTCTTGCGGGCGAGCCAGCCTGTATCATTTCAAGTTCAGGTATGCTAACTGGTGGCCCGAGTGTCTGGTATGCTTCACGTTTGATTTCCAATCCTCAGGCTTCTATTCTCATTACCAGTTATCAGGATGAAGAATCCCCTGGTAAACGTTTATTGGATGTAGCGGACCGCCGGCAAGATAGTTTGGACCTGGACGGTGTTAGCACGGTGGTAAACTGCCATGTTGGCAAGTATAGTTTATCTGCCCATGCTGATGCGGGCGAACTGGCCAGTTATGCCGCTTCCCTTCAACCTTTATATGTCGCCCTTGTACATGGGGATGACGAGTCTCGTCTGGCATTACGTGCCCGCTTGAGCGATACAGATGTATTACTGCCCGACAATGCTACCGAATTTTCTATCTCAGCTGGCCGGGTTGTACATCCTACACTATCGAATAGTGTGACCGCGCTTTCCCAGTTGCGGGTCGGCATCGGACAGGGTTTACCCTTTGAGCGTGCCCACGTTGAGCAACTCTGGCAGGCCGTCTCGCAAATCTCGACCCTGCGCATTGTTACCGTACGCGAACTGGCTTTAATCTGGGATGGCCATGCTCACGAAGAGACCATTGCCCGCATTCTGGATGTGCTCAAGCAAGATCCACGTTATCGCTACTTCATGCCGCACCGAGCGCTAGAAGAAGCATTTTATGTCCGTGGCAAAAGTACCTCTTCAGAGCTCTTCAGTGATTTAATTGGCCAGGTTCTCTTTGTACAGGTTGCCTTTGGGGGTAGCCCGATGCCTGCTCTCTGCCGAGGACTGTTGCCGACCGCCTCGGTACGCCTGCAATTTGCTCCTGGGGTTTCCGATCGTATTAGATATGCTTATTCGACTATTCTAGATGTCCTGGGCGCACTACCTGAACATTTAGAAGAGCGCCAGGTCTCATCCTATTTGACCGAGCTGAGCCGCCAGGCCCGCGTTTTACGGCGTTCGCTTTCTGCGCAGAAACTGGCCCTGGCCTGTCATGAAAATACCAATTATACATTGAGTGAGCTCTGTGAATTGAGTAGAGTCTCCTCAACCGAACTGGCTGATCGGCTTGCTGTCGCAGACCTGGTCCAGCGTTCGTCTTCGCTCTTCTATGTACAGTTGATGCCTCAATTTGAAGAGGGACAAACGATCTATACCCTGGCCCCCAATTGGCAGGAAGCGCTTAAAAAAGAAGAGAGCGAGACCCCGGCCGCCCAGATTGATCGCCGTGTGGTCTTACAGATTCTGGAGCAATATATTGGCAATCCACCCGATCTCTATCGGAGACGTTTTGATGCTGATACCGGTGATATTACGCTTTCCTTCCATTTCCCCGATATTGCCAAAAAGAAGTATCAACAGGCCTTGATCGAAGCTGCGGAAGAGGCTGACGTTAATATATCGATATCTCCCTATGCTCATCAAGATGCTCTCAGTGAGATGGCGCAACAAGTTTTGCCAGAAGGATTAAGTATCCAGAGTCACCCTTCGGTGTATCAAGAGACCAGGCATATTCATTTTGATGTCAGCGGGCAAACTACACCGAGAGCCTTGAAAGAGGCGCAGGCCCGCTATCGCGATCTAACGGGATGGCACCTGACATTTATGGGGGCGACTATTGGTGCTACTGCTGTTCCACAGACCATGCCTGAGATTGTGGCTGAGCCGCCGGTCATCTCGCTGGTTTCGTGTGAGGAGGCTGTGCGCGTGGCTGAGCAACGTCTCAACTCGCTGCCTGGCTTTATACAAATTGATGTGGAAGAGGCATGGCACAGCCTGATTGTTTCTTTCCTCTTTCCAGATGTAGCTCGGAGTCGCCATGCATCGCTATGGAAAGAAATTGCAGAACTAACTGGTTGGTACGTAAAAATTATACCTATAGCCTCGCGTGACGCGCTGATTGAGATAGCCAGGCGTTCGCTTCCTGAAGGTCTGGTCTGTGTTGGAATTCCCGAAGTATTGGCAGCTCAAAAAGTTGTGCGCCTCGTCTATGATGGCTATGATTCCCATGAAGACATCAATGATGCGCGCACAGAGTTTCAGGTTACGACTGGTTGGACGCTATCATTGCTGCATACCTCTTCGGTTGTGGCCGCTAACACCGGCAATCATCAGCATAGCCGTGCTACCGCCATCCGCCCTTCTGATAAGCCCTATCGGATGGAAGATGCGCTGCATTATGCACAAGAGCTATTAAAGCCGCTACCTGGTTATTTACGGGTAAAGGTAGAGATGGAGAGTCGGACGTTAGTACCGCGTTTTACCTTCCCAGATATCGCCAGAGAGCGTTATGCGGAACAACTGGCCTCTATTTCAGAGGTAACTGGTTGGAATGTGCGCTTACATCTAATCATTTATCCGCCGGCGCTTAAAGAGGTGCTTGCCCACATTTTACCCGAAGGTCTCTCATGTGTTGATACACCATCCATCTATCAAGATAAACACAAGGTAGGGATTGTATGTGTCGGCCAGGTCTCTCCGGAGGCTGTGCAGGAGGCCCAACGCCGTTTTACAGAAGAGACCGGCTGGGAGCTTGAATTACGTGGCTCCTCGGTCGAAGCGATCGCTGAAGAGACTATTCCCGCCGATGTTGCCCTGCTATCGCGCAGCCAGGCTATGATGCGTGTGGTGGAAACATTTGGAGATGCGCATGATTTTTACCAACTGGGTGTAGATGACCGGCGCTCAACCCTCTGGCTCCATTTCTATTTTCCCGAATTAGCCCGTAGGCGGTATGAAGCACAACTTGAGCACCTGTCTCATGAGACAGGTTGGAGAATCGATGTAGATAAAGATGTCCATCAAAAGGCTCTAGTTGAGGCTGTGATGCGCCTATTGCCGCCGAATATAACTATTATTGGGAAAAAATCTATCCTGCATGAGCAACTAACCCTGCGTCTTACCTGTACCGGCTCGCTAGAAGCAGGCCAATTACAGCAAATCCAGCATAGTTTTACTGAAGAGACGGGTTGGAATGTGATATTGGATTTTTCTGGCCAACAAGCCTTCTACATTGCTCCAAATGAAAGTGAGCAAAGAGACATAGCAGAAAGTAGGGCCAGGGAGCCATTAAATGAGCGCGATGCCCAGGCTTTGGTGCAGGCAAAACTGGCTACATATGGAGTAGTGCGCCGCTTATTAGTAGATGCAATTCGCCACATTTTATTAGTGCATTTTCAATTCACCAACGGACAGAGGCATATCGATACCTCGCTCCTGAATGAATTGGAAACAGAAACTGGCTGGCATATCCAGTTAGCTTAAAGTAGAAAGGAAAGCCTCGCAGGGGGAGAGTCCTGCGAGGCAAAAATATATACACCCACGAAGCGCCATTGCTACGCGGAGAGCATATCGTGTGTAGAGACCCCAACCAGGGCTGGGTAGCGACCGGGCTTGTGCTCAGGGTGCCATAAGTGTGGGCCGCTATGACATTTGCGTAAACAGTCAGGTATTTTTCGGTCATAACTTGAGCCGAAAAATAGCGTTCAACGTGTTCACGTACAGCATGGCGATCCAACTCATGAATACGGGACATATAATGGGTTATATCTGAGGTATCATGCGCCAGAAATCCTGTATGTCCGTGGGAAATAATTTCTGCGGCAGCACCGCGCTGAAAAGAGATGACCGGGCAACCCAGGGCCATGGCTTCGATCATTGCAACCCCAAAGGGTTCTTCCCACTGAATTGGATTTAGCAGTGCTCTGGCCTGGCTGAGTAATTCAAGCTTGTTCTGGTTGGTTGCTGGCCCAAGATAGCGAATATCATGTCCATCGATATACGGCTCGACCAGATGCCGATAGTAGTCCATCGCATCGCGGTTATATGTCTCTTTGGTGCCAGCCAGAATCAATGGCTGATGGGCACGCCTGGCAGCTTCAATGGCCAGGTGTGCTCCAGCTTCATAAGTGAAGCGCCCAATCCAGATAAAGTAATCGCCACCGGACTGTGGAGTAATTGGATATTGTTTTAGTTGAATACCATGGTGGATTATACCCGCGAAACGTGCCTCTTTTGACAGCCGCGCCACCTGTTCTCGTGCGCACTCACTGGTGGCAACTAGAGGAACATGTTGGGCCCACTCCATAAAATAACGATCGGCATCGCCAGTCCAGTTATCTACTGTGCGATCGAATGGAAAATATTCATGTAATGTAGTCACGTGTGGCATCGACATCATTGCAGCTAGCGGAAAGATGTACATATCGCTGCTAGAAGCGAGATGGGTATGTACGATATCAAAATCGTGTTCAGCAATATATTCTAGCGATTTATGTAAATGATAGTATGCCTTCAGATTTGCTTGCCACGGGACACCTTCAGTAATTAAAGATTTAGGGATAAATGAGATCTGCTTGGCAGACGTGCGAGCATCTGCTGGCGCAAATAAAGTCACTTCATGACCCAGATCAACTAATTTTTCCACAAGATGATAGATAACATTTTCGGTTGTACCTAGATTCTGGGGGGAATTGCGATCCAGGGTGGTGCTACCTGTGCGATTTTCATACGTTCCTCGCTCTTTCTTAGGAACTTTACATCCCCGCTCTACTTGTATCGATAGAACAGCATATGTCCTGGTTATGTTTTTGCGTATGCAATCCATCCTGTTTATGCTGTTCCATTTTTTGTTGTCTGTAAGTTATTTTTCCGTGTGCATATATATAGACTGCAGAATTTCGCAACTATTAATAAAGTTAAGGATAAAAAATATATGGAGCAGGAATTTTGACTCATCCATTGAACTTGACAGCAGAGTATAATAAAGGGCAGACTTGGCGAGGAGTTTGTATATGAAATTTGGACTGGCAATCCCTAATTGTCATGGGGATTTTTCTGATATTCATTTAGTAGCAGAAGTAGCACATGAAGCTGAAGAAGCTGGTTGGGATGGTTTCTTTCTCTGGGACCACATTGGCGATAAATGGGGTGATGAAGTGAGTGATCCCTGGATCATGCTAGCTGCAATAGCGATGCGCACTCAGCGTGTCAATTTAGGTACGATGGTAACGCCCATGACACGGCGTAGACCCTGGAAACTAGCGCGTGAAATCGCTACCTTGGATCATTTATCCAATGGACGCATGATCCTGGGTGCCGGTAGCGGTGGTGGTATTGAATATACCAATTATCATGAGCCTGGGGATGTAAAAACGTATGGAGAGCGCATGGACGAGGCGCTCGAACTGCTCTCAAGCCTCTGGAGTGGAGAGCGCATCTCTTATGAAGGACAATATTATCAAATTGAGAATGTGCGCCATCTTCCACGTCCTATTCAGCAACCACGTATTCCAATCTGGATTGGTGGTGTCTGGCCAAATAAAAAACCCATGCGCCGGGCTGCTCGCTGGGATGGTGTATGCCCAATTGGTAAAGGCGTCGGCATGACAGAACAGATGACCCCTGGACAGGTACAAGCCTGTTTTGATTATATTCGTTCTCAGCAGAGTCCCGAGCAGGCCAATAATCAGGATTATGCACGCGTACAGTGGGGCATTCTAGACGGTAAGGACCATGGCTACGATGCGGCCCTGGTCTCTGCTTATGCAGAGGTCGGAGTGAACTGGTGGATAGAAAATCTGAGTTGGGAACGTGGAACTCTGCAAGAGTTACGCTCTTATATTCGTCAGGGGCCGCCACAACTCGCTTAAGTTATCTTTTTTATCTTCCATTGTAGCTGCATTGCTGGCTACAGGTTAATCGTATCTAAAGGGAAGCAGCTACCGGCAAAACATTTATGGCCATTCTTGGCTTGTAAATCATGTAATGACAGATACATCTGCAATTTGATCATATAGATAATAAGCGCATCCGGGTATTCCTTTAGTTGTGGTACAAGTATACTCGAGAAGCACATGTATCTTTCATCAGTAGTTTGTGGACTTCTCATAAAAGCGCCTGGGCAGCTTTAAGAGAGTTTATATTCTCTTACATGTATTAATATCGGCTTATAATCGAGCGTATTAAAAAAAGATAAAAAAATTATGCTAATGACCTCAAAAGTGTATTCTTCTACCGCTTCTTGTGTTATAAATGGGAATAAGAGAATAAAGCATCGGGGAAAACCCCTGATGTGCCAACCATGATGCTTAGCTCGCTCAGGTGGCGTCATCTCCTTTTCTGAGATGATGTGGGGAGACAAGGGTCTGCGCCCTATGTCTCCCCCTTTTTTATGCCTCATACAAAGTCATAAAAATCTTAACTTAAGATCGCTTTCACCATGGCCATATCGTTAACACTGCCATCCGCACTACTGTAAGAGAATGCTACCAGCACCCCTTCCTCGCTCCCATTTTTGAAGGTAGGATTATAGCTCACATTGGTAGAGAATGATGTGGCGCCCATCCCTTGTTGTCCATGAACATCGGCGTTACCCAGTGCATTATACTGATTATCGAAGACCATCAGTTTCCCAATCACCCCTTCAAAGGCTGTTCCTTTGCCCATCACCGTAACCGGACTTTGAATACGGCTCTGCTGGGCTGGTGTGCTAATGGATAGACCGGGGCTATCCACTTTAATGATGATCCAGATGCCACCATTAGCGTTGTTTTCTAGCCGACTCATGGTAATGGTAACTGTATTTTTGCCGGCAGCTGATGATCTTTCGACTTTAACGACGGCATCGACATCATTATTACCGCCTCCACTGACAATCGTCGTCTGGGTGCCGTTTTGCCAGTTGAAGAGCTTGGTATTGGCTACAAATTTGCCAGCTACCAAAGAAGGGCTGAGCTGCCAGGCTTCTTGCCCCTGATTAACTTGTTGTTGATCTGCCTCTGCCTGATAGCGGGTGGTACTGGGAAAGAAACCGGGAAAAGCTATCGGGACGAGTGTCTGGCTACTATCTGACCATTTGAATTCGCGTTGTAGATCATCCACGATTGCCGCATCGGGTTGTTTGTGATTCTGGGGAGAGTTCTGATTAGCCTCGCTGGTGAGAAGCGTATTGTAAGCACTTACTTTAGCATCACCTTTATAAAGATTGGTGAGCTTAAAAATTTCGTCGGGTTTAGGATTGGTGATGTTATTGTACACATGTACATCGAGGATATGGCCAGTGCCAGCATAGCGTACAGTAACCAGGGCTTGCAGATTTGTTTTCCCCATTAGATTCGCACAGATGACTTTTTCCACCTGATTAACATTGGCCTGAGTAGGTATTTTTGTGTCCCAATAAGAAGGTAGACTAACGGCAGTTGGACAGGTTTGTGAGCCTAATTTCACTGAAGGGGTCGCGGTTGGTGTAGCAGTTATTGGGGTTGGTGTGGAGGCTGTCGTAGTGTTTTTGTTTGATGTGGAATTTCCACCTCCCAGCGAACAAGCTGCCAGTATAAACAAAACAAGTAGATACACGATAGTGTTTTTGAACAATGATGGTAGTGGTATGTCGCGCATGTGCTGCCCCATATTCGTTCTCTCCTTGATATCCCCTACTCGTGTTTGAATTATCATCACTTTATGAATACAGTATAATGCCTGCTTTACAGGGTAGTTATCGACGTGCCAGCATAAATGTAGTATCTCCTCTATCCATATAAACTCAGGTATGCCAGATATTTATAATATGCTTTGTGCGATCCCTTAAATATTCTTTTCCGCTAAGAATGTGCCTTACTCCCATCCTCATGGGAAAGGTGCCAATCTTGCACGGACGGGCGCTGGCGCGCCCGAATTTTTTATCTTATGTGGTGCAAAAAGTGCGCCCAGCGCACTTTTTGCACCACATAAGATTGCTTCATGAGCACCTTTAGCGCTCAAACTCAGGTGTGAAGATGGCGAAGAACATGAGGATCAGATACACTTTTTGTAGTGATTTGTATAAAAGGTTCTGCGAACCTTTTATACAAATCACTACAAAAACTATTTGAGCGCCGCAGGCGCGAAGTATCAGGGGCCCAGGCAAGAGCAGCAGGCTTTTCAAGCACACTCCAATATAGAACATTTATAAATTGTTTTATCAATTGATTGATTTCTAGAAATTGCTGGGGATGTGTATTGACAACCAGCAAAGAAAGAGCTATTATAGGGGAGGTGAGCATATTGGAGTGTCGTCCAATGGTAGGACATCTGACTTTGGATCAGGTAATCGGGGTTCGAATCCCTGCACTCCAGCCTTAATCTAAAGGAACATTGCTCGTGGCAAATCACATCTTACCTCAAGATCATCTAATTGCCAAAAAATATAACCTGGGTGTACCAACCCGCAAATTTCGTTTTGATTCCCCTCACTATTTTTCATCTCGCCCATTTATCCTTTTTGCTGAACTGTTTGTTGTCGCATTGCTAGGCCTCTTTTGCATCACTTGTGGCTCTATTTTAGCTATTTCCGCCACTATCACCTATAGTCTTTATAATGCCTGGTTATGGATGATGGGGATGGCAAGCATTCCGATGCTATTTGGGTGGATGATGCATAGGCGGGGCAACCGGCGTTTATTCACGCTGAACATCTTCTGTGGCATTAGTAGTCTGCTGCTGGTATCACTGGGGAGCTATCTGGCAACTATCCGGACAATGCCTCCTGATCCACTGGCCTATGTCTTTGGCGGTTTGTTTCTAAGCGTCGCTGGATTGATAATTGTCAGTGTAGCAATCTGCTTTCTGCCACTCTCGCGCTCCATCTTAATTTGTACCGATGGCTGCCTCTTTATCAATAAATTGCAGTGCAGGCGAGTAATACGTTGGGAACAGATCACATCTATGCGCCTGGGAAAAGGTTTCGCACGCATTGTGTGTAGCAATGGGAGCAGCCTGAAGTTGCAGCGCACCTGGGCTAATAGCACGACCGTCCAGCATATCATTTACGGTAAGGCTTTTCGCTATCTCTTCGCACGTGCGCGCTCGTCTTATCATTCTGGTGAGCCCGTTCCCTTTGGCCGTTTCACCGTCACCTGGCAGGGTATTGATAATGGCCAGCAACTCTTTCGGTGGGAGCAATTGCGCACCTGCGTGTATATCGATTCAGGGCTTGCATTGATTAGTATCGATGATACATGTCTGGATCTAACCTATCTATCACAATTGCCTGATGCCACCGTTTTTGTTGAGCTAGTCAAATACATTCTGGCTGCACGACAGAGCCACAACTCCTTAATTCTTTGACCACAATATGCTGCTAGACCGATCCTGCTTCTTTGTACTTGAACTTTTCGACTGCCACATTCGTAATACGTTATATCGTTTGTTTTAATGTCACTCTTTACGTTTAAATTTGTAAGAGTAAATCATTGTGAGCTCTCCAGTTCAGCGTCGATGCGCTTGAAAAATTAGCTAACACTTGACATTGAAATTGCTAAATGTTATATTTCTATATGGTTGCTTATAACTATTGGTAATATTCTTCATTGCAAGAGAGATAGAAGTATGCTCGCACATACAACTGCGAGGAGGAATAAAGCATGTTCTGGTTTAACTATCGTCCAAGAGGCCCACGAGAATATCGGAGGCAGAGAGGTTTTTATGGTTTTCCATGGTGGCTTTTCTTCGCATTCTGGTGGGTTCTTCCTAAAAGTTTCTGGGGTTTCATTTTTATCGGCTTCCTGGTCCTGGCGCTAATTGCGTTTATCAGTCGTATGAGCACGCGGTCCTGGACGTCGAATCAATCGCAGCCATACTACACTCCAGGTACGCAGAATCCTCCGCAGCAACCTTATTACCAGCCCACGCCACAGCCGCGCGAGCAGCCTGAAGAGGGTCGGTCTTACTATCAGCCATATCAGCAGGGTTATCAGTATCAAGCGCCGGTAAACGAGTATCCTGGCGCTTCAGCAGAAACTTATGAGCAGGCTCCTGAGCAGGTGCAAGAGGATCCTTACCAACCCAAAGCCGAATATCCACAACAGATGCCACCCATGTAATTTATGCAAACACATCTTTAAGCTACGTGAAAGATCAAGGCCGGAGGTTGTTTATGCGCATCTTTGAAAGTTTAAAAAAGTGGGGCCAGAATCCATATCCTGAGAAGCCCTCTTCGTTAAGCTTCCATGAAGAGATTGTCTGGTATCTTACATATAAAGATAAGATTTTTGCCATTAAGGCATATCGGCAGCATACCGGGGTAGGTTTGAAAGAAGCCAAGCACGCAGTGGATGCGATTGAGAGAGAACTGAAGGGCTCGTATCGAATTTCCGATCAAATCAATACAGATCAAATCAATACAGAGGAACTCCAGACGATGATCCTGGCCGGACAAAAGATTCTAGCCATCAAATATTATCGCGAAAAGACCGGAGTAGGCTTGAAAGAAGCTAAAGATGCCGTGGATTGGTTAGAGCAATCGCTGCGTAACAAGAGCGAATGATCGTTTTACTAACTAAGTACCTCTAGCGGGCCAGAGATTAACGGGACCCGTGGGCAAACATCACGTGATATTTGCCCACGGGTCCCGTTTGTGTCTTCTGTTCTGGTTGGCGTGGTTATGGAATAACGTTAGTATCTTTATCCAGGGCCAGCACGAAGCGCGTCAGCAATTCAGCAACTTCATCAATATCTTTTAACGAAGCAATCTCTGAACCAGTGTGGAGATAGCGACAGGGGATGCTTACCAGGGCGGTAGCCACACCACCGCGTACGACCTGAATAACGTCAGTGTCGGTCGAGGTGCGGGCCGCCTGCGGATCAATCTGCCAGGCTATGCCAGCTTCTTCTGCTGCTTTGACCAGCAGCTGATAGACGCGTGGGTTAATATGGCCACCGATTGAAAGCACCGGACCGCCATGTAGCTTTACCTCACCCAGTTCTTTTTTCGAGGTACCTGGATGGTCGGAGGTGAAGGTGACATCTACCGCGACGGCGATGAGTGGATCAACGCTAAAGGCCGCTGTCTGGGCACCACGCGAGCCAACCTCTTCCTGGACCGCTGAGACAAAGAACACGCCAGCTTTTAAGGCTTCACGTTTCTTATGCAGGCGGCGCATCGTTTCCACCAGCGCAAAGACACTGGATTTATCATCCAGCGCGCGCGACACAATCACATCGTTCTGCATACGCTCTAGCTGGGCGGCGCGAGTCGCCACGCTGCCCAATGGCACCAATTTTCTGGCATCTTCCTGGCTATTCGCGCCAATGTCGATCCACAGGTCAGCGAGTTTAGGGCTCTTGCCACGATCCTCGCTGCTCAAAGTATGCACAGGCGAGCGACCAATGACTCCCAGAATAGGCCCACTGGGAGTATGAACATGGACACGATTACCTGGCAGGGTAGAAGGATCGAAACCCCCAATTGGAGCGAAATAAAGGAAGCCTTGCTCATCGATGTAGCGGATCAGAAAACCAAGCTCATCGCCATGAGCGGTTAGCATGACGCGCGGGGTACCTTCTGGATGCAGCGCAGCAATCACATTGCCGTGTACATCTGTACGCACTTCGTCGGTATATTTTTTTATTTCTTCGCGAATGACCTGTTGTACAGGTTGCTCAAAGCCAGAAGGGCTGGGACTCGTAATCATTAGCTCTAGAAATGCGACACGGGCCTCATCTATCATAAAAACCTCCAGAGGGACATAATAATAATAGAAATAGTAACCTCATAAAAACAAAGAGCCCGGTCGAGCCTCCGCTTATATGAGAGAAGGCTCTTACCGGGTTCACGTTCTTCCTTGAGAATATCACAGAATAAACATAGTCAGCTTAACGCAAACTTAGCGTACAAATTGTTTGAGTACTTCATCAACACCCGGGTGTGTGCGATTCAAGCGTAAATCCTCTGCTCCCGTTGCATCAGTCTGGACGAGTAGAATATTTTGCTGAATACAGCTATTGAGCAACTCGCGTGCAGACTCTCGTGTTAAACGCCCACGAAAACGATTCTTTGGATTGACTGGATCGCCAATAAAATTAGACACCCCAATAATTGTGCGCCAGGACCAGTTGCGGTCAATATAATCAAGAAACTGTAAGAATTGCGGGTCAAGCACGTCCATTGGTGGGCTGCCATAGGGAGATTGCTGATACTGAGATCCGCTATTATTAAAGTTTACCGCAGGCATAGAGCCAGTACTTGCAGTTAGAGAACTGCTGGGTGACATCTGGACAATTGGTAACTGCCCAGTGGTACTGCCCACACCACCTGGAACAAGAGGCACAAATTGATTAGCACTACTAATTAAATCTCGGCTGACGGTTCCTGGAATACCAACAACAATAACAGTTTTGTTCAAACGTAACTTTAAACGGGCACTGATTCGAGTAAAATCTTTATCGCCAGTCATCAACACAAATGTAGAGATGGTCGGACGATCAAAAACAGTTTCAATAATATCCATCAACATATTCAGATCGACCGTACTCTGCACAACCGTACTCTGCACAATAGTGCTATTGCCAGGATTAACGGCGGGCATGTGGCCAGTATTTCCAGTATGCTGAGTAGTATTAGAATATCCTAAAGGACCAGTATTGCTTTGCCCAAGTGGGCCGGTCGGGCTGGATTGACCATAGGAATTTCCATAGGGTAATTGGCGATATGACTCGCGCTGCTGATCATCTGACATGGCGTATGGCTCATCGGGAGGCTGTTCCTCTTCGGTGAGAAGATTTTCATCCAGGTCATCGTGCAGGGAGAGCGATGACTCCGCTTCAGTGGGCCAACCATTGTTCAGCATTCCTGGTTGAATTGCTGGAAGAGAACCAGAATTACCGGTTATGTTTGAGGGCCACTGTCGGGGGTAAGCGCCAGTTCCTTGCTCAGCAACGTAGCTTGAGGAACCAAGAGAGCCAGTTGGAGTATTACCAGATGACGAATAGTGGATCGTGCCCATACGGATACGGTCCCTTTGTTTGGCTGGACAATCAACACGGTCGATCATTGCCGCAGTTAAACTTCCTTTAAATGGCTCCGGTTGCCGAGACCAGTCCGCATAAGCGCGGGCGACCATAACAGTACCATAGCGGCGAGCCACAGCAATAAGTTCCTGTGGGTCGGGCTCTCGCCGTTGTATATTCAGCATACTGTAACGTATGTTCTCAAAATCGATGAATAAAGCAATATCTTCGGGCACAACCTTCTCCTCTCATGGGGAGAAACCGCGCAGGCCAAGATTTATGATTGTTCAGGTGCTCGGATTACCTAACAGTGTATCCTCTAGCTATGAGCATATCATACTTTATGGTTAAAGTCGAGAGGTCTGCGCTTTACTTTGCGTACCTACTATGGTATATTCTGTAGTTGAGAAAGAACAAGAGATACAAAAGAGTAACCTGTAATGGAGCTAACAGAATATCATCTCGTAGAAAAATCAATTTGTCCTGTCGCCCGCACTGCTCAGATTCTGGGCGGGAAATGGACTATACTCATTATTCGTGATTTGGCCGCTGGTGTCAAGCGCTTCAATCAGCTAGAACGCTCTCTCCAGGGCATCAGCCCCAAAACACTTTCCGAACGACTCCGCTCCTTAGAAGAAGAGGGAATTGTCATTCGCCAGACATTTGCTGAAGCACCTCCTCGCGTTGAATACTTATTGACGGAGAAGGGATGTGACCTGGTGTCTGTGATCGATAGTATGCGGGCCTACGGAAAACAGTGGTTATGTAATAAGTAGAATCGCATTCATTGGATCTTGTAGTCAGTTTACTTCCCCTACCCACGTAATTTAAGTTAGAAGAACCGGGGAATGCCCCCGGTTCTTTCTCGTTATTTTCAGACGTATTAAAGTGATGCCCCAACTAATTCGCGGTGATGTTCAGAGAGGAAACGGCTTAACACACCGGAGGTTTGAGGCGAGGTGAGTTCTTCTGCCTGATTATCCGCTCTGTCCACTAACTCATACAGACTAGCAATATCATAGCGTATCTGTACCTGCAGCTGGCCGTCACTATTAAAACCCTCTACGAAGAGTCCATCCTCTTCTTCATGGATCGCGATGCTCTTGACACCAATCTGGTCAAGAACCTGACCGACTGCATGTAAGATGTTCGCATAACTGAACGTGGCCGGCATTTCTCCCTCCCTAAATAATTGGAAGAAAAATTTTCAATTGTTTACTTAATAGTTCCTCTTCACGACTACTCTGTCACACTGCAACACACCACATTTTTGATAGGTGGATTGTCAGGTTCATACTACACTCCGACAATTTTAGCATAACAATCTTTAAACGTCAAGTTACCGTTTCGCTGACGTTTCATGGGCTCAGGCACTTGTTGTAGCCCATGCGCTACGAACTGGCGTATTTGCTTCTTCTGTGTCTTTATCGCTAGCATTGAGGTCAGCAAAAAATCGGGCCCGTTGAAAATGGCTTTGTACGGGTGTTCTTCAATAGAGAATGAATGAGGTCTGTGGGCTTACCTGAGCCTATATAAAAGCTCAACCACATATAGATAAAACTGTACCATCTTTTGATCTGCTTGCACTAATTTTGCTAATTGATAAAAAAATATGCAAAAAACTGTTGACAAAGTCAGCAAGGTGTGGCATATTATCTGAGCGCCGCACGAGAGCGATGCGGGGCACCTAAAAAGCACACTAACAACTAAAGAATATCATTTCTTCAATTTTGCTGAGCGAATAACAGGTCAGCCAGAGTTGAAGCAGAGGATCGATTTTTTCGATTAAGAAAAAGTCAAAGCATTCCAGAGACATGATGTAGATCTGAACGAAGAGAACAAGCTACACAGAGTACGAGGTGGATGCCTTGGCGCTGAAGACCGAAGAAGGACGCGGAGACCGGCGAAACGTTCGGGGGGAGCTGCATACAAGCGATGAACCCCGAGATTCCGAATGAGGCAACTCCTCCAGAGTGATGTCTGGAGACCGCCTGCTGAACACATAGGCAGTGACGGGGGGCAGTGGGTGAACTGAAACATCTCAGTAACCCGACGAAAAGAAATCAACCGAGATTCCCGTAGTAGTGGCGAGCGAACCGGGACCAGCCCAAACCAATCATCCCTCGGGACGGTTGGGGTTGTAGGACCGATAACAAACAACTTTTGCTTACTTGAACACGTTGGAAAGCGTGACCAGAGCGGGTGAGAGTCCCGTAAAGGACGAGCGAGAGGAGTGGATCGGTATCCTGAGTACCACGAGGCACGTGAAACCTTGTGGGAAGCTGGGGGGACCACCCTCCAAGGCTACACATCTTCAGCGACCGATAGCGAACAAGTACCGTGAGGGAAAGGTGAAAAGCACCCCGAGAGGGGGATGAAAGAGACCCTGAAACCACGTACTCACCAGCAGTCAGAGGCCACTGTTCCAGGAGGAACCAAGGGCTGATGGCGTGCCTTTTGTAGAATGATCCGGCGAGTGCATCGTCGTAGCCTGGTTAACCAACGCTAAAGTTGGGGAGCCCCAGGGCAACCGAGTCTGAAGAGGGCGAACGTTGCGGCGATGCGACCCGAAACCGTGTGAGCTATCCATGAGCAGAGTGAAGCGGATGTGACAGTCCGTCGAGGCTCGAACCCACCAGTGTTGCAAAACTGGGGGATGACTTGTGGATAGGGGAGAAATTCCAATCGAACACGGAGATAGCTGGTTCTCCCCGAAATGTATTGAGGTACAGCTGTATGAAACACTATCCTGGAGGTAGAGCACTGAATGGGCTAGGGGCCTCGTGCAGGTTACCAAACCCAACCAAACTTCGAATGCCAGGACAGCATGCATGCAAGTGAGACGGCGGGGGCTAAGCTTCGTCGTCAAAAGGGAAACAGCCCAGACCATCGGCTAAGGTCTCTAAATCCGCGCTTAGTGTCAAAGGGAGTCAGTACGCCCAAACAGCCAGGATGTTGGCTTAGAAGCAGCCACCATTTAAAGAGTGCGTAATAGCTCACTGGTCGAGTGTAGTGGCACCGACAACGTATCGAGGCTCAAGCGAGGTACCGAAGCCATGGAACCTTTCTATTGAAAGGTTGGTAGGGGAGCGTTCTGCGGGCAGAGAAGCCAGACCGCAAGGACTGGTGGAGCGTGCAGAAGTGAGAATGCCGGAATGAGTAGCGTCATGTCTGTGATAACCAGACACACCGAATGCCTGAGGGTTCCTGGGCACCGTCAATCGTCCCAGGGTAAGTCGGGTCCTAAGCCGAGGACGTCATAGTCGTAGGCGATGGCAAGCAGGTCAGAGATTCCTGCACCGGAGTAGCTCGTTATGAGCAATGGGGGGACGTGGTAAGGAAGGTGAGCCCATCGAATGGACAGGATGGGTCTGTGCGGTGAAGTGCGAAGCCGAGGCAAATCCCGGTTTCCTGTGCATGACACGTGCAGCGAGCGGACGTCAGTCCGCGGAAGTCATCGGCCCCTAAGCCGCCAAGAAAAGCCTCTCGCCAGAGTGTACTCCGCCCGTACCGCAAACCGACACAGGTAGGCAGGGGGAACTCTCCCCAGGTGATCGAGCGACCCTCTGTTAAGGAACTCGGCAAATTGACCCCGTACCTTCGGAAGAAGGGGTGCCCTAGTAGCGATGTCCTTCGGGATGGCGTGAGGGGGTTGCAAGAAATTGGCTCAACCGACTGTTTACCAAAAACACAGGTCTCTGCGAACGCGAAAGCGGAAGTATAGGGGCTGACTCCTGCCCAGTGCCGGAAGGTTACGAGGAGCGGTGATCGTAGCTGCGAATCTAAGCCCCGGTGAACGGCGGCCGTAACTATAACGGTCCTAAGGTAGCGAAATTCCTTGTCGGGTAAGTTCCGACCCGCACGAAAGGAGTAACGAGTTGAGCACTGTCTCGACAGAGGACTCGGCGAAATTGAAGTACCCGTGAAGATACGGGTTACCCACGACAGGACAAAAAGACCCCGTGGAGCTTTACTACACCTTGACCTCGAAACGAGGCAGAGCGTGCGTAGCATAGGTGGGAGTCGGAGAACCTATCCTTGTGGGGGTAGGGGAGACAGCAGTGAAATACCACTCTCGTTGTGTTTTGTTTCTCACACGTCACCGTGAGCCGGGACGTGGACAGGATCAGGCGGGTAGTTTGACTGGGGCGGTCGCCTCCCAAAGAGTAACGGAGGCGCCCAAAGGTTCCCTCAGGGTGGATGGACATCACCCGTAAGAGTGCAAAGGCAGAAGGGAGCTTGACTGCAAGACGGACAGGTCGAGCAGGGACGAAAGTCGGGCTTAGTGATCCCACATTCCCGAGTGGAAGGAGTGTGGCTCAACGGATAAAAGCTACCCGGGGATAACAGGCTTATCTTGCCCAAGAGTTCACATCGACGGCAAGGTTTGGCACCTCGATGTCGGCTCGTCGCATCCTGGGGCTGGAGTAGGTCCCAAGGGTTGGGCTGTTCGCCCATGAAAGCGGCACGCGAGCTGGGTTCAGAACGTCGCGAGACAGTTCGGTCTCTATCCGTCGTGGGCGTAGGAGAATTGAGGGGCGTCATCTCCAGTACGAGAGGACCGAGATGGCTCAACCGCTGGTGTGCCAGTTGGCCTGCCCGGGCCAGAGCTGGATAGCTATGTTGAGAAGGGATAAGCGCTGAAGGCATCTAAGCGCGAAGCCGCACCCAAGACAAGTTCTCCCATCACATTTGTGTGATCAAGATCCCAGGAAGACGACCTGGTAGATAGACGACACGTGGACGCCTGGTAACAGGTGCAGCGAAGTCGCCCTAATGATCGTACGGCTTGTTTCACCCCATCGTTGAGTATCTTCATCGTGGCATTCTGAGGATGCGAGTCCGCTGCTTCAGCGATGGCTGATCTGGCGCTCGGCAAAATTGAGGAAATGGTATACTTTTAGTCTGACAGTGGTTCACCAATGAGATTAGTCTCATTGGTGTTTTTTTGTCTATGGATATGGCAATAGAAACAGTTCCTGAGAAACAGTAACGTGTTGTGTTAGGCCATGGTCAGGGCGTATTTAATCTCTTTCTGCACTTCTACGTCCTCTTCAGTTGTCAGTGCCTCCTGTAAGGCCTGCACAGCTGAAGAGCCACCAATACTGCCCAGGGCCCAGGCAGCATGGCCACGAATTAAGGCTTCCTCATCATGTAAAGCCTTTTCCAGAGCAGGAATCGCCTGTGGATCTTTGCTGTTGCCTAAAGCGACACATACATTGCGTAAGAGACCACGCCGTTTGGTTCTTTTAATTGGACTACGCCGAAAGCGTTCACGAAACTCTTCTTCCGTCAGTGAGAGCAACGGAATAAGTTCAGGAGTACTACCTACTGCTGGATGCGCCTGAAATTCAATCTGGGGTCGAAAAACTTTATTCGCGTTGCTATCTGCCACTTGTTCGGTACGCTTCTGAATACTTTGCAGGGGCACAATAGGCTTGCCATGAATATCTCGTAGCCCCAAACGCTTTTCAGCCACCTTATTGACTGGACACACTTCCTGACAGATATCGCAGCCAAAAATGAGATTTCCCATCAATGGCCGCATTTCCAGTGGAATACTGCCACGTAGTTCGATGGTGAGGAATGAAATACACTTGGGGCTATCCAGTTCATAAGGATTAGGTAGGGCACCTGTCGGGCAGGCGTGCAGGCATATCTCGCAGCTACCACAGTTAGCTTTGAGCGCTTCATCTGGTTGCAGCGGCAGATTGGTGACAATCTCGGCCAGAAAGACCCAGGAGCCCCAACCTTTAGTGAGAATATTTGTATTTTTACCATACCAACCCAGACCAGCGCGTTGAGCGACTGCCCGATCTACCATCCGCCCCGTATCTACAAATAAGCGCGTCTCTATATCCTGGTCCCACTCATCCCGTGCATAGTCTTTTAGCCAGTTAGCAAATTGCTGCAACCTGGGTTTGATAATGTCATGGTAATCGTCTCCCCAGGCATAGCGCGAGATACGACCATGGGGCTTCGTTTCGTCCGCTTCAACTGGCTGTTCGGTTAAATAGCACAGTGCCAGCGTAATAATGGATTGTGCCTCAGGCAGTAGCGCATCTGGATGGCAGGAGATTTCCGCCCGTTCGCTGGTAAACCAGGGCAGGCCATCCATTAGACCACGTCCGATGCGCTCTTGAATTACTTGTTTGGCCTCAGGAAAAGCCGCAGCGCTGGTAATGCGCGCTGCATCAAATCCTAAGCTATAAGCATACTCTTTTATTGTTTGTGTATTAAGCATTGTACCTGACACCATATATTGACTGGCTCGTATTTCATGGGCAGCTATGACTTTAACTGGTAATATCACGCGCCTTTAAGGCCCACCAGGTGATGCCACCAAAGACAAGCAGGTAGACAATGATAACAATCCCTGCGTGGATATCATCGATCGAGCCTGCGGCTCCTCCCAGAATGTAATTCTGTTGATTGGTGCGTAGAGCGCCTAGATTATTACCAATAAAATAATCTGGTATTGCGGCCAGGAAACTACCAAAGGCATTTTGCATGCGGTTGCCTAGAATCGAGAACAGCCCACTAATTCCACCTTCAAGGAACCACCAGATTAATACACCTGTAACGCCTGCCGCGGTAGCTTTTCCCCATGTTGACAGGCTGATTGCCAGTAAGCAATAGGTAAAGACACTGAGCAGAGTAACCAGGAAATAAAGAACGGTGTGTAGGAGCCATATCCCGTTTACAACGCTCAAATCAATGGTGCGACCTGTTGGTAGATTTAAAAGCATCCACGTTATTATACCAATAACTACCAATGATATATATGCAATACATATGCATGCCAGAATCGCCCCTAATTTTGCTAACAGAAATTGGATGCGGGTAGGGCCTCGCGTCAGCATCAAGCGAATACTACCCACTGAATATTCTCCACCTACGATTGTACCTGCGAGAATAATAAACAGGATTGTGCCAATGAAATTGGTGACCGAGATGATTGTATTGAGTACTTCTGGAAGGAGACGTGATGAGGTTGAATTGGTGAAAAGCAGTGCTAGTATGACTGTAACTACTGCTATCGTGCTCAATACTTTTGACATCGCGCGGCGTCGAATTTTGTATAACTCAGCGGCAATCGAGCGGCCCAGGACATTAATAAAACTCTGGCTACCCATAACTACATTTTTACTGCGCGCCGGGGCTGGAACAGGCTGCTCTAATGTTGACTCTGTTTGATTGCTCATTTTGCCGCTCCTTTTGTGCCATCAGCCGATGTATTCAGCTCATATAGCGTATCTTTCGGGGTGGCCTCACCAGGTTGATTGGGTTGAGCGGTCGCTTGTAGATACACAGCTTCCAGACTTCCTTCGCGTGGGTGTAATTCTGCTGCGAATAGTTCATTGTGCGCCAATAAACGATTGATTTCAGCCGAGCGAGCCGCCGGCGCATCTACTAGAAGTACCGGTTGCCGTAGCGCATTTTGTTCAATAGCAATATGTCCCATCCAACTGATTCCCTGCTCTTTTAAGCGCTGTAAAACCTGCAAGGCAGCCTGGACCTCTTCTGCCTGGTTCATGCGAATCTCCACCTGTTCTTTTTCACGTAAGAGCTCTTTAACATCGCCCTGTTTTACAAGATTGCCTTTGCGCAGAATCGCGACCCGATTACACACCTGTTGGACCTCAGACAAAATATGGCTGGAGAGGAAAATGGTCTTGCCTAATCCCGCCAGGCGTTGAATAAGCTTGCGAATCTCGATTACCCCGGCCGGATCTAAGCCGTTGGTCGGCTCATCCAGCATTACCAACTCTGGATCGGCTAGCAGTGCCGCCGCGATACCCAGGCGTTGTTTCATACCCAGGGAGTAATTTCGATAAACTAGCCGTTGATATTGCCTGAGTTCAACTATATCCAGGACTTCCTCATAGCGTCGATTATTGGCCTTGCCCAGGACCATGCCTGAATTGGCAGCAATTACACGTAAATTATCGATACCCGAAAGATATGGATAGAAAGTAGGTGTCTCAACAATAGCACCAATGCGCTGCAAAATGGCAGGTAGCTGATAGGCATTATCCATCCCAAAGAGTACCGCCCGTCCGGCTGTAGGATGAATAAGTCCAAGTAGCATACGAATAGTCGTTGTCTTGCCTGAACCATTAGGCCCCAGGAAGCCAAATACATCTCCCCGCATTACCTGCAAATTAAGATCATTCACTGCAACAAGATTTCCAAAAGCTTTTGTTAATCTTTGTGTACTGATTACTGGCATGCCGTCATTTAAAGGTGTGCTTATATCGCTCACTGACGACTCCTTCTCTTTTCGCTATTTATATTTGTGGTATACACCAATTTTTTCTGCCTGGCGAGAGTAAATACCTCATCTCCTATTCGAATAGTATACGGTTAGTGTGCAATCCAGTTCTACCCCTATCTTTGTAACGTAGTTTCCCCATTAATTACGACTTTTTTTCTATGTCTTTGACGTAAATGTTGCCACTTTTTGGTCGCTTGAGAAGCATACATATTTCTGGTTGATCGGGCTGTATATCCTCCCTTCCTGGATTAGCAAGAGCTAGTTTTTTAACGTAAATAAGCCCATCATAGAAACATATTCATGGCCTTCTTCTTGAGTAACGTTACTCCTACCCGCTCTCTTCTTGTTCCAGAGACAGGCCTTATGCTATAATCTGACAAGGAAAATTAGTCCATGATGATATTCGTATCTCAAAGCAAAGCGTGCTAGCCGCGCAGTAAAAACGCAATTATGTTTCCCACGAGTATTGGTCTAATGTTTATCAGAATTTTATAGGGAAATAGGCCGTACTGTTAATAGCGGCTTATGCCGCCAGCGCTGTCTCCCCTGTTCCGGGCGCTAGCATACCTCCCTACCTGGTAGAGAGTGCCCGGTGCCCAGGAAAGGACTTGGTTAAGATGATTGATCCCGATAGCGAATTGGAAGCTCGATATCGTTCCGTTACTGTAACACCGGACTGGTATCAAACAAATATTCCTTGTCAGGTGGGGTGTCCGGCTCATACGGATGTTTCTACCTACATTGGCTTAATTTCGCAGGCTCGTTTCGATGAAGCATATCTGTTGAATCGTAAGGCAAATGTCGTACCTGGTGTGCTGGGTCGTACCTGTGCGAAGCCGTGCGAGCCTGTCTGCCGCCGTAATAAAATTGATGGGAAGCCGATCTCCATCTGCTGGTTGAAGCGTGCTGCCTCTGATCACCGTGAGTATCGCCATCACGCCGAGTGCCCTCCTGTAACCAAAGATAAAAAGGTTGCAATTGTGGGTGCTGGCTCAGCTGGTATGGCCTGCGCTCGTGATTTGCGCGATATGGGTTACCCTGTCACTATTTATGAGCAGTATCCAACCGCCGGCGGTGTAATGGTGAATGGTATCCCTGTCTGGCGTCTTCCTCGTTATGTAACTACCGAGGAATGTGATGAGTACATGGCAGATATCGGTGTTGAGATTAAGTACAACACCCGTGTTGGCCGCGACGTGCAGATAGCGGATCTACTCAAAGAGTATGATGCGGTTTATCTGGCAGCTGGTTGTTATATTCCAAATGCATTGACTGGTCCCGATAATAAAGTCATTAAAGGTGCTGACCTGCACGGTGTTATCGACGGTATCCGCTTGCTGGAAAAGACAAACTATGGCGAGCCGGCCTTTATCGGTAAAAAAGTGGCTGTGCTGGGTTCTGGCTTTACCGCCATGGACTGTAGCCGCACGGCGATCCGCTTCGGTGCCGAGAAGGTCTACATCATGTACCGTCGCTCGAAAGAGGAAGCTGGCTCAGACGAGTATGAGGTAGATGAGGCCGTATTTGAGCACGTTGAGTTTAACTATCTTGTGACCCAGCTGGAAGTTACCAGTGAGGATGGCATCCATGTTAATGGCATGCGCTTTATTCGTAACAAACTGGGCGATCCCGATGCCAGTGGCCGCCGCCGCCCTGTTCCCATTCCAGGCACTGAGTTCGAGATCGATGTCGATACCGTTATTCCGGCCTTTGGTCAGTATAGCGATGTATCGTGGTTGCCAGCTGAAGAGCTGGGACTTGAGGTTAACAAATGGGGTGTGCCGCTGCTGGATATCGATACCTGGATGACAAACCATCCTGGCCTTTTTGCTGGCGGTGACTTCACCCAGGGTGCTCGTAACCTGATCTCGGCGATTGGCGATGGGCGTGATGCTGCTGGTGCCATTAATCGCTATCTGGGCGGTGTGGACAAACCGGCTGAACCCGCTGAAGAAGTTGAGCTGCCTGACTACCGCCGTGGTATGGTCGACAATTATGAGTCCATTCCACACCAGATGTTGCCTTCACTGGAGCTCAAAGACCGCTATAGTCATACCCGTGAGACAGAGACTGGTTATACACCAGAGCAGGCTGTTATTCAAGCTCGCCGCTGCTTGCAGTGTCAGTTGAATATCATGATTGATCCTTCGATCTGTATCCTGTGTTCTGGCTGTGTCGATATCTGCCCTTATGACTGTATTAGCATGGAAGGTCTATCGCGCGTAGTTAAGGCTGATCCTATGCATGAGGATACCGAAGACTGGCGTGGTGGTGCCGATATGATTATTGATGAGGAAAAGTGCATTCGCTGTGGCCTGTGTATTGTGCGCTGCCCAACTGATGCTATCTCCATGGTTCAGTTCGAGGTTGCCAGCCCCAATTCCCGCTGGACGGTTTCGAAAATACCTGTCATCAATGTCAATTAAGAGAATTTGAAAAATGCAGGGGTGATAATCACATCCCTGCATTTTTTGTGTGGCGAATATACTTGATACTCCGTCTGAATATGTCAGACCCCATTAGCATGGGAAGCATAGCGCTCAAGAAATCATCTTAAGTGTTGCAAAAAGTGCGCCCAGCGCACTTTTTGCAACACTTAAGATGATTTCTTGAGCGACGCGCCGCAGGAGCGAAAGCTTATACTTGAGGGACGCGGTGGCGATAGGTGCATGACATATTCTCTATGAAAGGAATCATTAAGATGGAAATCGATCTGGTACAGCTTAGCCGTACCATAGCCTATGCTCTGCGTCACCAGCCAGCCAGTTTTGGGTTGACATTGGATGAAGAGGGCTGGGTCTCTGTTGATTCATTGGTTGGTGCTTTGTGTCAGCATCGTTCTGCCTGGAAACAATTGCAAATAAGCGATATTGAGAAGGTCATGGCTTTACCTGGTAAGCGGCGCTATGAGTTGCGGGACGGTCGCATTCGCGCTTATTACGGACACTCGATTCAACAACGTATGCTGCGTGAAGCCGCCACCCCACCAACCTATCTTTTTCATGGTACAACCCCTGCGGCATATGAGCAGATCCGTCAGTCTGGCTTATTACCGATGGGGCGCCAGTATGTTCATCTTTCTGAAGATAGAGAGACAGCCCTCCAGGTCGCCCGGCGCCGTACATCCCAGCCCATTATTCTTGTAGTAGCCGCTTTGCATGCTCACCAGGCTGGCGTTCAATTTTACCTGGGAAATGATAGTGTCTGGTTGGCCGATGCCATTCCACCGGATTATCTTACCAGGCAATGATGCATTATGGTTCTATTTATCCCTTTTTCCTATTAGATTGCTTTAGTTACATGTGCCGATTATACTAGATACTAGGTAGCTTGATATGTGGGTATGTGTTTTATGTTGTAAGGGAAAGGGATATCATACTATGTCACATGTACGTTTTTTATGGATCAATCTTGGTTGCTTGCTTGTTGCTATATTCTGCTTGTTGAGTTGTGCTCCAGGCGGCTTCGCTTCTTCCTCGCATCCAACAAGAGCTAATACGACTGTCGCAGGAAAAAGTGCTCTATCTTCTGTTGGATCTATTCCAACCACTGTCAGCAGTACGGAACGGGTACTGGTGCCGTTACGGGATCGGATACTAACCATTACGCATATTCAACAGAAGGATGACTCAGATGCCACTACACGCGAAATTAGCGTTGCTATGCTGTTACAGAATGCTACGCGACAACCAATAGCGAACCATGCCTCATATTTTCGTCTGGTGACCTCTGAAGGCGATACATTTGGACAACAGATAGAGACATCTGCGAATTTTGATCATCCTATTGCTGGGGGAGAAACCTATAGCGGCAGCATCACTTTTAGCGTTTCAATAGGTGTGAATGCAAGATTGCGCCTACTTTATCACCCTGAGCAATCAACCCAGACAGCACTTATACCACTGGCTATTTAAAATGCTGTTCAAGCGTATGAATGCAGCTGCCTGATAGACGACCCCATTTGCCCGCAAATGATCAGCTTGAATGCTGAACCCGTGGCCATAAGTGAGCTGTATTTACGATTGCCACGCATAGCTTTTTGCCTGGTAGGATAATTGCACATTAACAGTATGTATAAAGTCTCTACAATTTTGGGTCGGTTGCCTTCTTTTTATGCATGGACATGGAACTGCGTCTGTTCATAAGCTCGATGCAGCTCACTATGCTTTTATATGTTTTTCAAATTGAGAGAATTAAAGACCGTTGTTGACTAAACGCTGTTAAAGAGACTTTTTTCGGATCTCTAGTCTATCACTTTCCTTGCTCGCTTTGTTGACTTTATACAAGTGGTTCCAATCTACATCGCATGAATAGGAGTCTATCAGCTGTAGTAATAGGAAATATATTGAGAGAGAAATTCTAATTGGAGCAGATCATATTTCCTTTGACCATTTTATCTCTTAATATATATGCTATTTGCCTACTTCATTCTAGTAGTACATTGGAATAGGTACTTGACAATTTTCGCTGTATTAAGCAAAATTGTAAAAAAGCCCGATTTGTGAGAGATGTGCATCTGTATGAGTCGTATATTTATCATGGATTAGGCGAGTGTACCACCGATCACGGTATATTCTTTCCCCCTTTTTGAGTCGCCTTGTTGTAGTACTACAAACAGGTGCCAGCGGCTCACTAATCTGAAAGGATATACACAGGTCTGCAAGGAGCAATGATGGTGCGACATGAATGGTCCGATGAGGATCTAGCCCAAAAGCTGCATGATCGAGACCCCGAGGCACTAGAAACCCTCATATCCCGGTATTCTCGTGAAGTTTTTTATTTTATTCGTTTGGTGCTTGATAGTGTTGGGGTAACGCAAGATGCAGAAGAGTGTGTCAATGACCTGTTTGTCGCTGTCTGGCAAGAGATTGATACCTTTGACGCTACACGCGGGACCTTGCGCACGTGGCTCACGATGCGCGCAAAATATATTGCTTTAGATCGTCGACGCCAGCTGTGCCGTCGTCAGACACACAACGTTCAATCCGCTGATGAAATTCGCCAGTGGAATTCATCTGATACTAATGGAAATCGTAGGTCTTCTGGCTGGGGATATGAGCAGGAAGCGCGTGCGACATTGCCTCCACATCCAGAAGCAAGTATGGAAAATTTGCTAGAGCAAAGCGAAAGGCGTGAGGAATTACGCCTCGCGTTGGCGACGTTGCCCGAACTTGACCGCTTTCTGATCTATCATCGCTATTTTAAATTTGCTAGCACTGAGGAATTAGCGGCAAAGACGGGATTAACCCGCCATGCCGTTGACACGCGACTCTGGCGAGCGCGCAAAAGCTTACGCGAGGCGCTCAAGGAGCATGCCCATGAGTATGAGCGAATTTGAGGAAAACTCACCAGAATCACAACCCGAAATATTTTGCCTCCCGAATATGGAAGGTATATTTCCTGATGATTTCTCGATGGATGAGATTGAGTTTGCCTGTGAGTTAGATGCCCTATTTTCTCCTGAGCAAGAAGAACTTCCGCCTTTGTTTGTACAGACATTGATGGAGTCTGAGGATAAGCGTTTCCAATCTGTTGAACATGGATTTGAGTTGAAGACGCGAGCCGCTGTATTTCGACGTCTTCAACTGGAACGTCACATTGTTCGTTCGCCACATCCATCGTTGCGCTCAACTTTGTTTGATGGATTTACGACTGTCTCTCACCCTCTGTTAGCTTTCTGTGCATCCTGTGTACTGTTTATGTTGCTTACGGTAGTGGCGACTGCCCCTGCCTTTGCTTCAGGCCTGAATTATCTGTTGACCGGTGCGCACAGTGGGGTATTGCTGGTCAATGAGCCTCCTCCTATTGCCTCTTCTTCCCAGATTACAAAAGCGAAACATGACCAGGGAAGCGCGAAAGTTGAAACACAGCAAATTAGTTTGATACAAGCACAGCAACGCTTACATTTCCCTCTCTCTATCCCTTTAGCTGTGCCTGCTCGTTATAATCAAAGTGATTTTTATATTTACGAAGGCGATAAGACCTGGGCGGATGGTCCCATTATGGTTGTTGAGTATACATATTCTTTGCCCGGGGTCGCTCCTAAACATATTACTATCTGTGAGTTTAAGCCACAGAGTAACGTCTATCTGGTTGTTAAGGATGGAGCGGCTAAACAAATACCAGTTACTCATGGCGGGAATAGTGACTCTGCTATCTTTGTGGAAGGACATTGGACCCAGACCGGAGATTCTAACGCTACCTGGGTCTATAATGATCGCAGCGAGATTGTTGATGAGCAGAATGGTGTCGTCTTCTGGATCGTTGGTGATCCGAGTGATGGTATTAATAACGCCGAACTTACTTCGGTAGCCAATTCGATGCAGATATTTGATTTGCATGCTGGCCATCACATCGGCGGCCGTATCGACCGCGTCACACAGAGCGATGAAGACACTCCACAATTGTTTGCTAATGATGTCATTTCCCTGGACAACCCGGATAACAATGATGGCCCTTCATTCCGGCTGGTAGGCGCTACCTCAGACCAACCACAGAGCCGCAATGGATTAAACAGTCAGTTTTCCTTTATTGATTAGAAATATGCCAGTTTCGCGTCCTCGGCGCTCAAAAAAGATTTAGCTTATCAGGAGGCCCCCGCATTGTTCGAATATCCATTCAAACAATGCGGGGGCCTCAAATCTTCGGGATGCCTCATGTTTTCTGCACGACACAATAAAAACAATGCGGGCGCGAATGCGCACGTCATTATGAAGCAAATTTTCTTGTTAAACCGTATAGTATACGGTGAGATTTTTACTACGTTTTACTCACCTGAAAACGAATTATGGCTTATATCAATACCTGTATTTTTTGGGGAAATTGAATGCAAGGTTTAGGCCTCTAGATGCGTTTATAATAGAGGATAATCTTTGATATGTTCTACATAAAAAAAGGGTATTGTTGACTTTGAAAGATTACTATTGTTGTGTCACTAGACAACAACCTGTACCATCTGGTATGCTATTTGATGAAGATAGAAAAAGTGTATACAGGTTTTGCATCAGTCGTCTTCTCTTGCAACGTCGCTGGAGAGGCTAGTCATACACCTCGAAGGAGAGGCAGATGAAAGTTGCAACTAAAGTGAGAATGACAAGATCTCACGGTATTCCCAATTTACGTGTACTGCGTCAAAAGAAAGGGCTGAGTCTGGGGCAACTCGCGGATCTCTCAGGTCTGCGACGCGATACCATTACTCATCTCGAAACCGGGCGTGAAGAGGCTCAACCATATCATGTGCGTATTTTAGCTCGTGTGTTGGGGGTTCCTACTTTTGAACTGGTCTCTTAATTAAGTACCGATTTGGGACCAATGCCAGGGCATCTCTATGATGCCCTTCTGGTCATTCTTTCTTCATTATAAATATTCGCTTTGGCTCATTTGTCCAGGTATAAGAGCTGACGCGAATATTTTTTTGTGTCCTTTTTCGCCTCCCTCCCTATAAAAGATTTTTGAGCGCCAAAGGCGCTCAAGAAGATTCTTGTGTGGTGCAAAAAGTGCGCAAAGCGCACTTTTTGCACCACACAAGAAAAAAAGCTCGGGCGCGTTAGCGCACGTCCGCATAGGAGCGAGATGTTTCCCATGATGATGGGAGTAAGGCACATTCTCTGCACCAACATAAAAAAATCTGTTCGGACGCGCTGCGCCTGTATGGGGAGCGAGAGATACCATTTCCCATAGACATAGGAGCAAAACATCCTGTCTACATCTGTATCAACAAACGGTATACAAAACTCCTATATTCTCACCAGGAAATTTTCTGGGTTTGTTTAATCTTTTATAGATGTAAAACAACATTCACGTAGCTTCTATTAATATAGAATAACGATAAAACTTATGAAAAAACTCATTCTAGAAGGTTACATATGATGAATTTTTGCCTTAAATATGATATATTGAAGTTAAATCTTAACAAGATCCTAAGAAGCCTCATTAGCATATTGCTTATAGAAGAGCGTGTTTGTATAATAAGGGATAAGGACGCACAATTTTTGTATAAAGAATAGCACCATGTGGTGGATTGTCTCTTGGAGCATAGTAGAAAGGAATCGACGCTGTGCTAGCACAATATTCAGAGTCCGGTGATGCGCAGGTATTTGATAAAGAGAATCCGATCGAAATTGCCCGGCTCACCGAGCAAATCTGGCTATTTATCAAGGCTATGGGGGGCCACTGAATGGATTACCTGATCCCCGGCTGCTGCAGCGTGTATTAGATATCACCTGTGGACCTGGAGATTGGGGCCTGGAGGTGGCGTTTTCTCATCCACATTTAGAAGTCGCAGGCATTGATGTTAGCCGAGCTGTGATTGATTACGCCAATGCTAAGGCCAGATCACAAGGTTTAAGAAATGCCTCATTTGGCGTTATGGGCATCTTAGATGAGCTGGATTTTTCGGATAATACGTTCGACCTCATCCATGGTAGCTTTCTTTCTGTACGGGTGCCGCGCGAATCCTGGAATAGTGTCTTGAAAGAATGCTGGCGTATATTGCGTCCTGGCGGCGTGCTACGGCTCATCGACACAGATGGCGTGGTGACAAATAGTAGCATCTGTGAAAGCTTTAATGAGTTAGTGTGCCGCGCTTTTCATACTGCCGGATATGGTTTTTCTCCTGATGGCCGCAGCCTAGGTATTACTCCAGTGATTGAGACCCTCTTTCAAAAGGCAGGTTTTCAACATACGCACTGCACGCCATATCAGATTAATTTTTCCGCTGACACACCCTCCTGGATGGAAGTCTACCGGAGCCTGGAAGTTATCGGGCGACTTTTGCAGACTGTATTGACTCAAGAGGGTGCAGTTGCCGATGCTGATATGGAACAAGCCTATAAACGTGGAATAATTGAGCTATTAGCGGCAGATTTTTGTGGTATCTGGCCTTTTGTAAGCGTATATGGAGTCAAGCCAGAATAATGGCTGTTCCGTTGCTTCCCTGATATCAGGCAAGTCGTCAGTACACTTCGTGATGAGAAATATATCTGGAA
Source organism: Dictyobacter kobayashii (assembly GCF_003967555.1). Classification (GTDB taxonomy): domain Bacteria; phylum Chloroflexota; class Ktedonobacteria; order Ktedonobacterales; family Ktedonobacteraceae; genus Dictyobacter; species Dictyobacter kobayashii. The sequence continues at coordinate 1,811,753 of NZ_BIFS01000001.1, read as the reverse complement.
AGGATGTGCTCTCTTGTCGATCGACCCATTATCTGATACTCAAAAAACGTCAGATACCATGTTTGAGATAGATGCCCCTGTTGAGTTGGCGCGTGTCAGTGAAGAGATTAAAAGTTATACAAAAATGATGGGGAATGATTTATTGGCGGGTTTCCCCAATCCTAAGGATATTCAGGTAGTTTTGAACTTGCCCTGTGGGCCTGGCGACTAGGCCCTTGATGTAGCATTTCGCTATCCCCATATGGAAGTGGCTGGCATTGATGAATCTGAACATGTCATTGATTATGCTCGTGCCAGGGCCAGAGGTCAGAATCGTACCAATATATCTTTTGGCGTGATGGATCTGCATGGGCGCTTAGATTTTTCAGATAACACATTTGATATTATTCACGGGCGTTCTTTTAGCGAATTCCTGCGTAAGCCACAGTGGATGCCAGTTTTGGGGGAAATTTTGCGTATATTGCGTCCCGGGGGATGTTTCGCCTGGTAAGTTCGGACTCTATTTTGTCTAATAGCGCGTCCTTGCAAAAAATATCTGATTATATCAACACTTCTCTGCAGCAAGCTGGTTATGGCTTTTCATCTGATGGCAGGACACTGGGTATTACTCCCGTCATAGAGCATCTTTTGCGCAAAGTTGGTTTTGTCGAGGTGCATCTGGTGCCATATATGCTTAATTTTTCGGCCGGTTCTCCTAACTGGCATATGCTCTATCGTAACCTGGAGATCATGTCACAACATTTTGCGCCTATGCTGCAATACCAGGGTCTGACAACAGAGGAGAGCGAGGCTCTCTATCGACAGGCCCATATTGATATCCGATCTGAGGATTTTTGTGCCGTAGAGTATCTTTATGCGGTTTATGGTAAAAAGAAATAAATGCTTAAACAAATGAATATAGAATTCGGGGCGTTATCCAAAGTTGCTTATGCGTGAGGATGGCGCCTGGCTCTCTATCAGTATAAATACCTTCTTCCCCTCGCAGATGCATTTTTGCCCTCAGCTTATGCTCCCTTGAAATCTCTACCATCTATGGTATGCTACATATTGTTGGGTAGACTTATATAGGTGGTGAATCAATCTATTTATATTTATCTATCTATGGCTCCCCCCAAATGCCAGGCTGAGGCATTTATTTTATGCTATCCATTATAGATAAGGAGTATTATTCAGCAATGACGAGCGAAACACAGAATAAAAAATTTCGTGTAGGAATTATTGGTTTAGGGTTTGGTGGTGAGAGTGCGCTCAAGGGTTTTCGGTTGCTGTCAAATGTTGAGGCTGTAGCCCTGGCAGGACTTGAAGAAGACCGTTTGGCGTATCTGGGAGACACATATGGAATTCCTGTAGAAGGTCGTTACCGGGACTACCAGGACCTGCTGGCAAATGAGGAACTGGATGCGGTTAGTATCGGCGTCCCCAATTCTTTGCATGCTCCAATTGCTATTGCTGCTTTAGAGCGTGGATTGCATGTGTTATGTGAGAAGCCGCTGGCTCGTAACAGCGAAGAGGCTGAGGCTATGGTTCAGGCAGCCACTAAGGCCAACCGCGTCTTGCAGGTCGTTTTTAATCATCGTGAGCGCAATGATGTACAGACCTTGAAGCGTTATATTGATGAGGGAAAATTAGGCAATATTTATTATGCCAAAGCTTACTGGATGCGCCGCCGAGGCATTCCTGGTGCCGGCTCCTGGTTTGTAAACAAAAAAATGGCCGGTGGTGGCCCCCTTATCGATCTAGGTGTGCACGTGCTGGATATGGCCCTGTACCTGCTTGAAGAACCTTCTGTGTTGACGGTCAGCGCTTCAACTTATAATGAGTTGGGAAGTCGGGGTGTTGGTTTCGACGTGAATGCCCGTAAATCAGGGCTTGGCAGTGGCTATGAGGTTGAAGATCTGGCCACCGCGTTTTTGCGTCTCTCAACTGGCGGCACTTTGCTGTTAGAGACCAGCTGGGCAACCCATAGCAGTGCACAGGATGACTATGGAATTGTGCTTTATGGTACCGAGGGTGGCGCTGAGATTCGCGTCAAAAACTATAATACTGAGAATACCGTGACCATCTATACCGATGTTGCTGGTGTGCCCTCTGAAATTCAGCCCCGTGTACGTGGTGGGCAATTTCATAATGCGGTTACAAAAGAATTTATCGAACGCGTTGCGGGCGGCAACTGGTCGCTTTATAATGGCTCAGATGGTTTGCGCCGTGCTCGCGTCATTGATGCCTGTTATGCTTCCGCTTTACAGGGGCGTGAGGTTCTAATCGAGGCATAATCATTATTAACTGGTTTGTATTGGAGGAGATATATGAGCGAGACGGCTCAGGCGAAAGCCGCTTTGATTACAGGTGGGTCCCGTGGAATCGGAGCCGCTACCGTTCTGGCATTGGCCGACCGTGGCTATGATGTGTCTTTTAACTATCGCAATAAGGCCGGACGCGCCAATGATGTCGTCTCTCAAGCCACCAGTCGAGGTGTGCAGGCCCTGACCGTGAGTTGTGATATCACGCGTCCTGAGGATAGAACCAGGCTCTTTGCCGAGGTACAGCAATGGCATGCCCGGCTAGATGCTTTAATCCTTAATGCTTCTGGTGGTCTGGAGAAGGATGCGCTGGCATTGGATCCTGATTATCCAATGCACATTAATCGTGATGCCCAGGTTGCCCTGGTTGATATGGCTCTTCCTCTGCTGCGGCCTGGCAGTACGATTGTCTTTATTACCAGTCATTGGGCTCATCTCTATGGACATGGTATCCAGCATGTGCCAGCATATGAGCCAGTGGCAGAGTCAAAATATGCTGGCGAGCAGGCTTTGCGAGCACGTATGCAAGAGTTCGCTGATCGTGATATCCGTCTGGTAGTGGTGACCGGTGACCTGATTGAAGGCACCATTACTCCCAAGCTCTTAGAGCGCTCAGCGCCGGGCCTGGCTGCCAACCGGAGCACTCAGGTGGGCCCATTGCCTACCGCGACTGAAATGGGCGAAGCGATTGCTAATGCTGCGACTGATACTAGCATTCCCAGCGGTCATACTATCGTTATTGGTGGTTCTCTTGAATCGCTGATGGCTGAGAGGATTTCTTAACTTCTGCTGCTACTTATGCATCCAGGCGATTTTGTGCGGGAGACGTTAGCGTCTCCCGCACTTTTATTTTGCCTCTGATACGAGAATGGGCAGTTCTGGTTGGAAGGCTGGATAATAAGGCGGTTCTTCGGTATCCGGCCAGAGCAAGCGCATTTTCTGGGCCAGCGCATAAAGTGTATTGCCAATGGCCTTCATATATCCATAAGACTCTGTCAGGCGGGCGGCATTCTCAAAGAATAGTAGATAGCGTTGGCGATCGGTCAGGGCCATAATAAAACGATCCTGCGGTAGGATAATATCCAGGGGCACCATGGTATGGAAGCCAAGCACCCATGAGATGGAGGCCTCGATCAGCCCATGCTGGAATAGCGTGTCATCGCTTGCCGCGGGGCAGCCCTGGCTGAGCTCAGTACGATAACGTGCCTCCATGCGTTGTACGATGTCTTCGGGTATGCGATAGAGGCAGCGGCAGGTGGGAAAAGGTACCCTGCCATATGCGCCTTCTAGCAGCGCATGGGTATACATTCCGCCTTCAAAATCAACCATGCGCATACCGTGCTGCGTCTGAATTACATTGTCGGGGCAGGCATCACCTTGCATAAAGGCCAGAAAAGGACCTGGATTGGTAAGCGCCATTTGTAGTGTCTGCAGCTCTTGAGCGATACCTGGTTCTGGCTGCACATTGAGGGTGGTGAGAATCTTCTCCATTTGCGTCTGTAGCCAGCTATATTGGAAATATTCGCTATCCTCCATCGGTCCCAGCGCTGTCCGAATAGCTGTATATGCGGCCTGTTTGCCAGCTGAAAGGGCGTGCAGGCGTCCGTGAAGCGCTGCATACTCCACCAGGGCTGTCTCAGCTAACCCTGGATCACTGCCCAGTAATGTATGGTTGAGCTGACTTCCCGTTCCTAAATCTTCCATAATGAACAATCCCAGCTCTCGGTCGCCGGCATAAAATTTAGGAGCCAATGGCTCTTCTGGAGATAAGGACTGGATAAATTGTAGACTGGCCCATTCATTTAAGAAGAGGGGATGAACCTGAGTCAAAGGGGTACCATCGGGCTGGCTCGCCTGCTTAACGATGACGCTGGGAGCTAATATATCAGCTCCCTCAAGTACGGGACAGCGATAGACCTTTGAACGTTGGCTGCCACCTAGATCTTCACCGCTACCAAGCTTGATGGTTGTATTATAGTGCCGGGTGAGTAGTTGCTCGGCCTGTGCAATGGTTTCTACCGCTTGCAGAGGTTGTGTTGTTTGGTCTTGCGACATCGGGTTCCATCCTTTATGTTTATCTCTAATTATGCTTAGTGCCCTGCTCAACACGCCAGTAGATATTATCGTTCCTCTGCATCAAACCTTCATGAGTACTGATCAGCTCACATCGGTGTGAGTCTGATCAGGGTGATAGTGTTTGAGAATATCATTGACCTGCTTTTTGCTATAGTGTACCCCATTCTTAATTTGATTAGCTAGTTTGTACATAGCTGTGCGAAATACAACTTTATAAATATAGTAGACGTAATGTAAAAAGAAGAGAACATACACATCTTTAGGGACTTTTGAGAGTGAGGTATTACAGCATGGCACCACAAATGGATTCACAGGAGCAGCGCCCCAATCCAGCGGCTTATCAGGGTTATGAAGGTACCGCAACCGCCGGTCGGGATGTACCACCCTATGAGCGAGAGCAGGCCGCCTATGGCCAGCCAGTTGGTACAAATAAATTTGAGGATGATAATTTCGTGGAGGCGGTTGCCCAACGTCTAGGACAACGCCTGACACAGAATCAAGATTTTAGTGGTAAATTACATCAACCACGTAGCAGCAGGCCCAGAGCATCCGCTGGTCAGCGTCTGGCATTGGCCATTGTTTCGCTCGGGGTACTTATACCTATTTCCAGTGACTTAATGCAAAATGTTGGTAGTGCTATTGGCTTTGGCATGTTTTTTGCGGCTTGCGGTGCTATCGTTCTCATTAATCTGATCTTCAATTTGTAACCCTATACAGGCAAATTAATAAGCGTGAAAATTAAAGGTCTCGCACTGGGCCTTTTAATTTTCACGGGCATTCTAATCTTTCTTCTGACTCTGCCTCTGGTGCATAATATGCTCCAGGTAGCACCTATCTAGCCTGGCCTTTCTCTATCTCATTTTTAATGGTATTGATAGTGGTATCCAGCTGACTAATGCGCCCCTGGATCTCGGCTGTCTTTTGTTGCTCTGAGCGTACAAAGCGCGTATAAGGTGCGATGGCGTCTTCAATACGGCTGACCGAGTTCTGTAACTCCTTGCGAAACTGTTCGCTCATGGCTGTACTCAGACCTTCTTGCAGCTCTCTCATTTTCTCATCGAAGGCTCGTTTGGCCTGTTTACGGCGCAGTGGAATAATACCATACCCGACTAATAGCAAGCCTATCCCTGCAATAATGCCGGTGACGTCGGCTGCCAGTGTTCCCATAAAAGCCACAATGATTGCTCCCAGTCCGATACCGCCAGCTCCAGTGATCACTGCCTGGGCTACCGTACTCCGCATGTCCTGTGATAACTGGGTAGACTCAGCTTCTTGATCGTAGGTTTGGATAACTCCGGTGACGGTATGTGCGACGGATTGGAGAAGGAGGCGACGATTGTAGTCAAACTGGCGACTGACCGTCCCGATCATTTTGTCTTCGCGCCGCAGGCTTACTTCGCGCCGTCGATCGATATACTCCATGATATTTTGCCAGAAGTGATGTTCCTGTTCAACCATCCAATCGATCATCTCTTGTACCGCGTGTTCGATGCGCGCCGCACTATCTCCCAATACCTCATGTTCGAATTCACGACGAATACGTTCACCTTGCACCAGGTCGAGAATGCGGCGCAGGCGAATGGTATCTTCAAAGAAGTAATCGCCGCGCTGGCGCATCTCCAGGACGACATTGGAGATTTCTGTCAGACGATGTTTGAAGTTACGTTGCATATCCTCGCGATAGTATGTGACCTGATCTTCGATATTGGTGACGGTACGTGCGTCTTCGGTCAGGAGTTTGGCGCGCTCCTCCACCGAGGTTCGTGTTTGATCAAGGAGACGCTGCATAACGCCCAGCGGGCTTAATAGCTTCAGGCGTACACGCTCCTCGGCGTCCAACGTCTTAAACAGATACTCTTCGAGCTGGCCAAAATGGCTGCGTTCCCATAGTTCCACTGCCTCATGTCCGACCGCCTGGCGTGCCTGTTGCGCCTGTAGTGCTGAGACCGGAAAGATATCAGGTTTAAATCCTAACAATTGCTGACAATTGCTGGAGATAAAAGCTGTGATTTTCTGCAATTCTTCTGGTGAGCGTAGCAGATCAATTTTATTCAATACGAACACAACTTTTTTGCCCCAGGCACGGATGCGTTCAAGGAAATTCTTTTCGCTCTGGGTAAAGGGCCGATCGGTTGAGGTGATAAACAGGATCAGATCGCTGCGGGGTACAAATTCTTCGGTGAGGCGCTGGTGTTCGAGTAGGATCGCATTAACACCTGGCGTATCTACAATACTGATGTCGCGTAAAAATTCCGCCGGATAATCCATTTCAAGGATTTCCTGTGCCAGTATATGCTGCGCCTGCACATCACCATGGCGCAGGATTGTTACCTGGTGTGTGGTTGGAATGACCCCTTCTTCCAGCACATCACTGTGGAGCAGGGCGTTGATGCAGGCAGATTTACCGGCATTGAACTCGCCCACAATTACCAGCAAGAATAGATCATCGAGTGAGGCCGTGACCTGGCGCAAAGTTTTCTCATAGGGTTCGCCCCCCTCAAAATTTTCCAGGCAGCTTGCCAGATCAATCGCTAATTGCTTTTCCTGCTGTAAGAGGGCACGTTGCCGCTCTTGTAAGATAGATTTGGCCATACTCTTTTTATCTCCTCTGCGCGGCCGCTGTATTACCATCGATCGCGATGGGTTGTAGTAATAATACGTTACAGCGGCTGCTGAGAGAACAAATCTTTAGGAGCCGTGCGTGGCACAATCACTTTTAATGCTTGAGGTGCGACACTCAAGAGGGTTGGCTCTTCTTCTGAAGTGCTGGTATGGCCTAGTGGTTCGCCGTCAACCTGGATAGCGACTGCCTCTGTGGTGGTAAGCTTAATGGTCTCACCAGTTTCGTAGCGTACCCACTGGCGACGTTGGTGGCGTCTGAGCAGGAAATCTATCAGGACCGCTCCTCGGCGTAGCAGGCTCTGTCTGCGTATGACACAGAGATCAAGGAGCCCATCATCGCATTTTGCGCGCCAGGTATATTTCATGGCGCCACCATAAAGTTGTGTATTGCCGATGATTACCTGGAGCGCATTAACCTTAATTGTCTGTCCTCCCAGCGTCACAGTCGCCCGAAAAGCTGGATAGCGGGCTCCCCACCAGGCTGCTACCAGCAGATAGCCAACCACGCCCAGGCGTTTGACCGGTTTTTTCTCTACTGCCTGTGTAACCTCGCCATCTACTCCAATACCAACCATGAGCAAGAAATAGCGATCTTGAATTTTACCCAGATCGATGCGGCGTGTTTGACCATTGAGTAAGATATTGCAGGCACCGTTGAGGTCCAATGGAATGCCGACTTCGCGGGCCCAGACATTGACCGTTCCACTGGGGAGGACCCCCAGCGCCGTCTCGCTGCCCGCCAGTCCTTGAATTATTTCATGAATAGTGCCATCCCCACCGATGGCGATCACTACATCGATCTTTTGTTGCACGGCCTCACTGGCCAGGCGTTTGGCATCACCACCAGCCCGGGTTAGTTTCAGCTCAGCCTGCCAGCCCTGCTTACGAAGCGTTGAGACGATATTCTCAATCTGATGGGCATGGAATGTATAACTGCCTGAGGTTGGATTCGCGATCAATATAGCTTTGGTGCTTTTTTTTTCGAGGGATGAATTCGCTTGATCTGTCGTCTCTTGCATTATGAACCTCATTACTATTGATTACTCAACGCCTTCCACTATGTCAAATAATTCTCGTTCTGCAATCATGAGTTTATTCTCTTCATCTCTGTTACGTATTATCGACGCAGCCGGTTGTAGTGGCGGTCGGGCTAACTCAAGCTGGATTAATCCACGCGCGGGACCCGGGCGAGCAATTCTGAGACGACCTCGTAGTTGATGGTGCCCAGTCGGCTGGCAATTTCTTCCGCTGTGAGGGTCGCTTCCCCCTGGTGGCCGATCAATACCACTTCATCGCCCATGCGTGCCTGTGGAATATGGGTGACATCGATCATGCTCTGGTCCATACATACACGGCCAATGAGCGGCGCTTCTTGACCATGAATAAGGACACTCCCCAGTTCTGCGGACTGCGGCGAAAGCCATCGGCGTAGCCAACGGGTAGGACGGCGATACGTGTGGGACGTTCTGTGACATATGTACTGCCATAACTGATACCCTCACCAGCGGGTACCCATTTCACCTGCGATACCTGCGTCTTAAATGAGAGGGCGGCCCGGAAGCCTTCTGGCAGTCGTACATAGGGGGATGGGTCCAATCCATAGATGGCGATACCAGGGCGTACCATATCGAAGCGTGCTTCGGGGATGGTTAATGTGGCAGCACTATTAGCGGCATGGACGATTGGTGGACGCAGCCCTTCTGCCTCCAATGCCTGTAAGACCTCCTGGAAGCGAGCGAGTTGCAGACGCACATGGCTCTGGTCTTCAGCGTCGGCCTGGGCGAAGTGGGTGTAGAGACCTTCGAGTTCTAGCCCTGAGAGTTGGCCAGCTTCACGCACCAGTTCTATGATAGCTGGTAGCTCTTCAAAACGAATGCCCAGCCGTCCCATGCCGGTATCGACTTTGACATGGACCTTGACCGTTTTATCCAACGCCTGTGCTGCCTGTGAAAGTGCCTGCGCCTCTTCTTTGGAGTAGATGGTCACACTGACGCCTAAACGCAGGGCTTCGCGCATTTGCCAGCGCGGTACATAGCCAAAGACAAGAATTGGGGCGTTAATATGCGCCTCGCGCAAGGGTAGGGCTTCGCTAACCGTCGCTACCCCAAGCATACTGGCCCCATTTTGCAGCACTGTGCGGGCGACTTTGAGGGCGCCATGTCCATATGCATCGGCTTTGAGTGCGACCAGGACCTGCGTCTGGGGTCCTACCATGGATGCGATATGGCGCGTATTGCTGCCGATGGCGTTCAGGTCGATTTCCACCCAGGTCGGACGCTCGGCGTGTCGGAAAATGGTCTTTTTCCAGCCGGGCGTCTGGCGTACCAGCAGTTCTGAGGCCTCCCAGGGACGAGCCATCAGCAACTCGGTAACCCGTTCCATGCGTGTCTCTTCCGAACCCTTGATTAAGATTACCGCATTTTTGTCGGCATCAGGAAGAGATGCCAGAATGCGGCGCGCCGCCTGTGCGGCATCTTCGTGGGTTGAAGTCATGATGATATGTTCAGTATCCATACCTGCCATTTGCGCTTCTTCGGCGATCAAGGTGGCCCATTCACCACGCGTGATTAGATAGTCGACGTAGTGGGTAATTTCTTGCCCGATGGAGCGGTGCGCTTCCGCTTCAAAATCACCTAGATGCAGCATGTCACCCAGGATCGCGATGCGCTGACTCTGCTCTCCAGCTAATGCACTGAGTGTCTGTAAGCCTGCTTTGACAGAGGCGGGCGCCGCGTTATGGGTGTCGTCCAGCAACATTGATTGTCGAATACCAGGGAGTGGATTGAGCCGGCCTGATTGAGGCTTCAAAGTGGTCAGTGCCTGTTCGACCAGGGTTGGATAGATGCCACGGCTAAGCCCAATCTGGTGAGCGGCTAGCATGGTAGCAAAGTTGTGCTCTCCCAATAGTTGTGAGCTTAATTGGAGCGTCGCCCCATTATGCTCGCCTTTCCCATGTTCTCCGTTGCCTGGACGCGTGATTGTTCCCTGGATGCCATTCCAGCCGACTGTCACCTGGCGGCGTTCAGCAGCCTTTCCCATGGTGTCTGGCAAGAAGGGATGGCAGGTTACGGTGCGTAAGACCTGGTGCACATGTTGCTCCAGCATGGACTGAATGATTGGATCATTCTGGTTATAGAAGAATTGTCCGCCCTCGGGCAAACTGGTGAGCAGGGTACCTAGCTCAAAGGCTAAATGTTCAAGTGAGCTAAAATATTGGAGTTGAACGGGGCTGATATTAGTCAGGACGCCAATCTGTGGACGTAACATACGACAGAGGGCGGCGATTTCGCCGGGATGGTCACAGCCCAGTTCAATGACGGCATATTCATGTCGTGCTTCCAGACGTCCCAGTGATAGCGGAATTCCTAGCATATCGTTATAATTTTGCCAGCTGCGAAAGGTTGTAAACTGGCGCGAGAGTACGGTTGCGATGGCCTCTTTGGTACTCGTCTTGCCTACGCTGCCAGTGACAGCAATAACCGTGGGATGCCAGATTTCCAGGATCGCGCTGGCGTATTGTTGCAGGGCCACGCGTGTATCCTCAACCACAACTATTGAGACCTCTTCACTGGCAAGGGCGGATTTAGTCTGTTCGGAAAAATGTTGAAACACCTGCTCCTCTAGTAGAAGCCCAACTGCTCCTTTGCGGATGGCATCGAGTACATAATCATGGCCATTGCCTCGTTCTCCGCGTACCGCAACAAACATTTCGTTGGGCATCACCTGGCGTGTATCGTGGCTAAATGCCCGGAAATGGGTATACTTACTCCGCTGACGCAGGCTACCTTGCGTTGCTCTCAATAGGTGATCAAGATAGATCATGGTATTCCTCTATGTTAAATTAGATGTGTAATGTGTAGCGTGATGGTGTGTATATTTTTTACCATCTGCTTTGATCCATAAGGCGAGATAATACTCTTCCTTGCTTAAGATTACCATATCACTGCTATCCCTATGATCGTGTATGAATTTTTATACATTGGTATACACCTGTGTTTATTATATGTTGTCTGAATATTTCCCCCGTGCGGACGTGCGCTGGCGCACCCGCACCTTTTTTCTTTATGAGTCACCCTAACTTTTGAAAAAGTTTCCAAAACTGGTGGTGCAGGGTCTTCCCTGCCGGGGCGCGGGGTGTCCCCGCCCTAACCTTTTCCCTTTCGCGCCGCCTGTGGCGGCGCGAAAAAAGAAAAGAGAGGTTTGGCGGGGACACCCTGCGCCCCGGCAGGAGGGCTCGCCGCCCTCCTGCACCACACAAGAAAATTTGTATGAGGCTTATCTCCTCTGAAAATGAGCGTTTTCATGTCGGATGGTGTCGCCAGACATGAGAGTCTTGTTGTATAGCATGATTTTTATTATGTGGTATGTAAGATGTTTATTCTGCATTTTATGCGTCAAATAATAAAAAATATGGGCCTATGTCCTTTAGGGGGAAAGCGGGGTGCAGGGGCGGTAGCCCCTGACGGAGCGCGAGGTGTCCTCGCCACCCACCCTCTCCGTCCTTCCCCCGGAAGGACGGAGAACCAAAAATATGAGAACCAAAACAATAATTATAGTGCAAAATTTCTTTTGTGCTGAAAAAGTGCGCCCTGCGCACTTTTTCAGCACAAAAGAAATTTTGTTCGGGCGCGTCAGCGCACGTACCAGAGCCAGTGTGAGCACTTATTGTTATATGCTCAGCATATATTGCATATTGCCAACATGTTTGATAAGACCATCTAATTCCAGGATGGTCAGGGTGGCTGTGACAGTATGGGCGGCGAAGCCAGAGGCACGGATCAGATCATCTATATGTTGGGGTTCGCGGGTCAACAGGGCCAGCAAAACCCTTTCCTCCTGGTTCGCCGGCTGGCGCAGCGTAAGCGTTTCGTCTTGAGGTACGGTGTGGATATTGAGGTGATCCAGAATATCGCTGACATCCGTGACCGGGTGTGCGCCATCCCGAATAAGTTTGTTGACGCCCGCTCCGTTGGCTGAAAAGATGTTGCTAGGGACCGCATAGACCTCTCGACCCTGGGTCAGGGCTGAGTTGGCCGTAATCAGGGCTCCGCTTTTGGGAGGGGCTTCTGTGACCAGCACACCCAGGGAGAGCCCTGAGATGATGTGGTTGCGCGCTGGAAAGTTGCCCGCTTCAGGTTTTATACCCAGCGGAAACGCGGTTAGTAGTACGCCTTGTCCCGAATCAACAATCTGCCTGGCCAGGTGATAATTCTCCGGTGGATAGATGGTATCTAATCCACAGGCTAAGACAGCAATCGTGCGTCCGCCATTGTCGAGTGCCGTATTATGGGCTACCGTATCTACTCCCAGGGCCAGGCCACTGACAATAGTGATACGCCCCTTTACCAGTTCCTTTGTAAAATGTTCTGTAACCTGGCGTCCATAGTGGCTCATTTTGCGCGTGCCAACGACACCAATACTGTAGTGTAGATCGTCTGAGGTCAATTGCCCGCAGGCATATAGTACAGGTGGGGAATACTCAATTTTGCGCAATAAGGGAGGATATAAGGCGTCCTTCCAGGTGATCACCTGGATGCGTAGTTTTTCTATGCGCTTTAATTCGTGAGGGGGATCAATGCAGGCGCGCTGTTTCAGGAAACTCTCAATGGTGCGCTGATCCAGGCCCACGCAGGCCAGTTCATGGGCAGTCGCCTGCCAGGCGCGGGCCACATCTTCCTCGAAATAATCTAATAACATTTGAAAGCGTACCGGACCAATGCCCATGACGCGACTAAAGGCGATCCAGTACGCTAGTTCCTCTAAAGAGAGCGCATCTGAAGGATAATATCGGGCTAAGGGATCATACACTTCCACCCGCCGCTGCTTCTTGCCCATAATGTTGCTTTACTCCTCTATATTTAGCTTAGGCTCCTCCATTGTCGTCACCTCTGGATTTCCCCATGGATAGGGTTGATAAGCAGAGTAAGAGGGAGGAACACTGTTTGCTGTGTTGGCGTATTGTTCTGCCGGCCCGTATGGTCCTGCAGGGCTATATGCCGATGGTTGACTATAATGGTGATTGGGTTGCTGTCGATCTGGACCGCTGTAATTGATATAGTTTCCTGGGTACATGGAGTTTGGTACTTGCTGTAATGCCGCCTGCGCCCTGACTTTGCGGCGGTTAATCAATACAAAGACTAACAGAGCAATACCGCCTAGCAGTGGCACTACTATTAAAAGTCCCCCGGCCGCTATTAAATAGCTATCACTGGTATCTGCTGCTACCACTGGTTTACTGTCAACCGCTGGGGTTGCCGGTTGTTGCGTTTGTTGGGTACCTGATAAAGTGGCTGGTTGATTGAGGCGAAGGTGCCACTGGTTCTCCAACTGTGATGAATCTACGCCCAGTGATTTTTGTAGATCGCTATCAAATGATTGATCTGTGCTATGGGTTGCTTGAATTAGTGCCGCCATCTTTTTAAGCCCGAACGTTGCATACATATAACTAACCAGCTTCCAGCTCTGAGCATATGCCTGGTAGGCTTTTTGTGCATCCCTGGGAAATGAAGCATCTAAACCTTGCAACGGAAGCAGGCTGTGTTTGGTGAGCTCATCATTAAATGTATTTTGCATATTGGCTTCATGGTAGGCCTGATTGTAGACGGCCAGACCCTCATCAAACCAGGTTGGGACATTACCCTGGGCAGCCTGATGAAAGACCAGGTGTGTTAGTTCATGGGGAGATCGCGGCTCAAGGTGATATCGTCTGGTCCACTAACGACGACAGATGCCTGGTTAAGCTGGAAGAAAGTGACCCCTCCGACCCATTCAACTGTGTCTGGAGGGAGTGAGCTATGAAAATCATCATTGTTGTCATATACCCATAGATTAACCGGCTTCTGCAATGGCGTGCCCAGATTTGTATAGATACGCTTCAAACTATTGGTGGTCTGTGTAAGCAAGATCTGCCCAAAGTCCGTTGAACGATTATACCAGTTGACCTGGTAGAGCCCTTGAGAGAGATGTTGCCACTGGAAACGCGTATCAGTAATCTGAAATTTCTTGGCCTCACTATCATATTGATGGCCGTTTATATCCTCGATGGTCCAATGGTAAGTGAGAATAGTTCCGACCGGCATAAAATGCTGCTGATCAAAAACCTCATGCCATTGAAAGAGTATATCGTGGGCCTGTGTATGAGCTACAGCATGCACTTCTGTCATATGCTCATAATTGAAATCAAGTGAGAGTGTAGCAAGCTCTAACGGTGTTGCCGCATCGTGAGCATCCAATTGAAAATCCATAGATTTTGGAAAGTTAAGTGTAGCCGTCTCTGAGCTTACGCTGATCGGCTCAGCCGCAACAGCTGCATGGGCGTGAGAAGATAGATTTGCCAATATGATAATAATAATTGATAGAAAAATAAGAAGGCGCCCGGTAATATGTATGAAACTCAAGCGCATAGATCAAACTCCTTGTGCCAATTCGAGAATATCAATTCTTATTATATATGATCAGAATATCGGCTGTCTTACTTTACTCATCCATATAGTACGCATGGCTTGTCCAGGCTCACAGAGACTGCGTGCGCAGCCGCGCCCGAGCTGCTTTATTATATTTGCAGAAAATGTGTTTTACACATTTTCTGCAAATATAATAAAAATAATAGGGAAGTGGGATGCAAAAGCAACAGCCTCTGCACCCCGTTTCCCTTAAAGGACGGAGAGCTGTGTGTGCTTCTCTTTCTCTCTGCAATATCGAGCCTGCATTTTCACGCCTTCAATGCTCAAAATAATTTTTTCTCAGGTGGTGTGGAAAGTGTGCAGCGCACACTTTCCACACCACCTGAGAAAAGGGGTCGGGCGCGGCTGCGCACGTATGCATAGGAATCAAAGACCGAGAATTAGGAAAGAATCTCTAAGTGCTGCTAATAGATAAAAGGGAGTGTTAATTTATCTCATAGTTGTTCGTTTAATATAAACGAGGTTCGGATTGTGTTTACCCACCGCAAACGACCGAATCGGGGAAATGTGTGGAAGGGAGGCTGTTTACCACTCGGGTATACTTCAGCATATAATTTTCCTGTTTCTCCTTTTGTCTTTTGTACATGTGCAGAGGACCGGACAGCAATGAAGCAGTTCTCATTGGGAATAACTGAAGAGGTTTCCTTTGGTAGACAGGCATCGGGTAATCATGAGGATACTTAGTTTATGAGTAATAACCTGGATCAGCAAGCTGATAGTCATCAACCACGGATTGAAGATAGCACACCACCAAAGACGGGAGGGCTTTTAAGTAACTATCGTCAACAACAACAGGCGTCGATATCGCAATCAGGACTGGAGCCAGTACAATCTTCACCATTAACACCAGGACAATTTGGACCCCCCTCTTTGCCAGGTTCGTCCGAGAAGGGATCAACCTCTCTTCCTACTGCGTCTTCTCCTCGCTCGCGTGGTCAGCTCCAATTGCCTGTTTCTTCTATGGGTGTTTCTGCTAGTACTGTTCCTGGACGAGGACTGTTATTGCGCTCACCAGGTCTATTGGCCAATACCGTGAATATGGTGCGCCATTGGTCGGGTAAGGTGGCGGCCGTCGCTGGCCATAGAGTGCAACCTCCGGCTCCTTTTATGGAGCGCTATCATAGCCCATCTCCGGCGGAAGCAGCCACTGTTGAGCGGCAGATGCCCCGGCCGCAACGGAAAACGCCCTGGCGCCGTTCTCGCACCCTGCGCATCGCAATGCAGATGAAGCAGCGGCGCGCACGCTGGCAGCGCGCTCCCCGCCATCTCTGGATGGCTATGTTGATGGCCATCACGTCGGTGCTGGGGCTCATATTTATTACTGGTGGGGCTTATAGTTATGGATATTATGAGCAGCAATTGCCACGGGTGGATGAACTGGCCAATGCGCACATTGCCCAGAGTACGCGCATCTATGATCGCAATAATGTGCTCTTGTTTGAAGCGTATGATCAAAACTCCAGGCAGGATGGCCGGCGTACCGCGATCAGATATGAAGATGTTCCCAGGGTGATGCAGGATGCTATGGTGGCCATTGAAGATAAGACTTTCTGGACCAATGCTGGTATTGAGCCTGCCGCCATCATTCGGGCCGCAGCCAGGCAGTATGGGGGCGCCAGCACGTTGACGCAACAGGTGATTAAAAATCTATCCAATAAGCGGGAGTACGCCCTTG
Source organism: Dictyobacter kobayashii (assembly GCF_003967555.1). Classification (GTDB taxonomy): domain Bacteria; phylum Chloroflexota; class Ktedonobacteria; order Ktedonobacterales; family Ktedonobacteraceae; genus Dictyobacter; species Dictyobacter kobayashii. Next base: position 1,795,617 of record NZ_BIFS01000001.1, on the reverse strand, counting down.
AGCGTAAAATTACCGAAGCGGCTATGGCCGTTGGCCTGACACAGCAATATCCTAAAAGCAAAATTCTTGAGATGTATTTCAATATAGCTCCTTTCGGGAGTCAAACCTATGGTGTCGAGGTAGCGGCGGAAGATTATTTTGGCTTGCAACCAACCTGTAGAACCAATCAAAAATGCATCCCTGGCATTGCCAAACTAAATTATAATCAGGCAACCGGAAAAAATGATCCCTTGCTGGGCCTGGCACGTGCCTCGCTACTGGCTGGCATGCCCAATCAACCGGGCTATAACGATCCAACTACCGGCCCGGATGCCAAACAACGGGCCATTGCGCGTCAGTGGCTGGTTTTGCAGCAGATGATGGAGCAACATATCTTTGTAGATGGGCTGGGTCTGATTACTCCTACTATTATCAAGAAAGCCCAGCGGCTGATGATACATACAAATTTCAGGAGTTATGCACGTACCAAACGCGCTCCCCATTTTGTGGATTGGGTCATCAATCAGGTCTCAACCGCTCTTGGCAATGGCGATATCGCCACTGGCTATGAGGTATTCCAGAAGGCTGGATTGAATATTCGCACCACCATAGATGTCAATTTGCAGGACTATGTGGAGCGGGCTGTGAAACGTCACATTGATCAGCCTGAGTATCAGAAGTTGCGCGGCTATTATGCGACTTTGAGTAGTTATAATAATCTGCACTCAGCCGCGGTGGTGGTGATGGATGCGAAAACTGGCGAGATTCTGGCTATGAATGGGAGCGCTGACTATAATTCGCTGGATCCGCGTGTGGGAGGCCAGTTTAACGCGGCAATCAATACACGCCCACCTGGCTCAACCTTTAAACCGTTTGAATATGCTACCGCCTTCCAGATGGGCTGGAATCCCGGTATTGTGTTGACAGATAACCGCACCTACTTCCCTAATGGGGCCGCTCCCGGTACACCGATGCCGCACACGGATAAGGATGCATTATCCAAGCATTCGACTATCTATGCGCCATATGATTATGGACATACCTATACCAATCAACCGGTGACGCTACGGATTGGTACCGCCAATTCGTATAATATTCCGGCGATCAAGACGATGCAGTTTGCCAGTGCCAACCAGGTGCTGGCTACGACGCGCCGACTTGGCATTACGACGCAGGCCAATACTGGCCTGGCCTGGGCTCTGGGTTCAAAGGATATCTCACCGCTGCAAATGGTGGATGCCTATCAAACCTTTGCCAATCAGGGTGTGCGTATTCCGCCTCAGAGTGTGCTGGATATCTGGGATAACTATGGTCACAACCTCTATCACTATGATGGGGCGACGCCGCCTGCTGGCCGGGTCTTCTCGCCACAGGTTGCCTACATGATGACTTCAGTGTTGTCGGACGAACCCTCCCGGGCCTATGAATTTGGCTCGGATCATGATTTATCTTTTGCCGATATGGATGCCAATTGTGCCTATTCGCGCTTTGCTTGTAGCCGACAGGTGGCGGCCAAAACTGGCACGACCGATGACTTCAGAGACAACTGGACGATTGGCTATACCCCTGACGTTGTGGTAGGTGTCTGGGTGGGCAACGCTAACAATGAAAAGATGAACGATGTCATTGGCATTACCGGGGCCGGGCCCATCTGGCATAGCGTGATGGAACGGGTCCTGGATCATTGTAATCAATACGCTCCCCACACCAATGCTTTCGCCAGCGCCGACCAGATTGCCTGCGGACCTGATTATCATTTTCGTTTTTCTGCCCATCCGCAATGGACCTTTCCGGTACCAGCTGGCCTTGAACTGGTCAATCCGTCTGCCTTTACCGCTTTGCCAGGAAATGGACAGGCTGATTGGGTACTATCTTCCCAGCTTCCTTAGTAAATAGGGATGATTGATAGCTCGTTGGCCTTTTAATAGGAGAGCCTTCTTATCTATTCACGCGTAATTTGCAGGAATACGTCACTTAGCAGTATATTCTTGTTGCTGAGTGGCTTATTCTTGCACATGTAAACGCACATAATTTAGTAGTAATAAAGAAGAAGTCTCATTATATATCCCCCAAATAGGGGACTGTGTTAACGTGTGTCATCCGGTTCGTTGAGATAGGTAATTCGGGACACTATTTATGATGCACGATGTGGATGGCCGAATGCTGGGAAAAGTAGGTGGTGAGGGTCCCTATATATACTGGCTGGCGTCCTCCAAATGTAACTGGATCTGACGTTTTTTCTTCTTTAGAATAGAAGAATACCGATCTTGTTGCTTTCTCTGATATGAGAAGAGAGGAAGGAGCGGGGACGACTATTATTTTGTTTGACGGTGGTATAGGCAATATATAGATGTATTTATATATTGCAGGCAGAGACTATACACTGTACTAACATGAGGATGATGTATGAGTGATAATTGGAATCAGAATTCAGATACAAATCAACCTAAACCCCCTCCTAAAACCGGGGGCCTTTTAAGCAACTATAAAACACAACAACCTGATCAAGGTATACCTGATGCGCGATCTATGCCGGGAGCGAATTCTGCCTCATCGCCAGCCGGTCCTCAGCGTAACAATTCATCATTGTTGCGTGGGGGATTTCAACAACAATCCCCAACTTCACAGCAAGGACAGTTTTCTCCGTCGCAAGCTAATCCTGGTATGCAGCAGAGGTCGCAGTCGCCACAGCCATATAATGCAGGAAATCAGCAATGGTCCCCTGTTGCCCCTCAACCGGGACAGCAGTATCCGCGCCAGCCTCAGCCTCAGTCTATGACCCCCCAGCAGCGCCATGGCCTGTTGTCCAATACCGTCGATATGATGCGGCGCTGGTCAGGTAAATTTGCTTCGGTCGCAGGTCACCAGGTGCAGCCGCCCGCGCCTTATCTGGATCGCTATCGGCCAGCTTCCATGCCAGGTGTGGAGATGTCGCCGTCGCGGCCATCGCGTCCCTGGAAACGTTCACGTGTTTTACGGATCAATCAGCATATACGCCAGCGACGCCTGAAATCGCGTCAGGGCGGCGTTGGCCGGGTGCTGGCGATTACCCTGGCGACCCTGCTGGTATTGGTATTGCTGACCTCCTTTGGCAGTAGTGCTTATGGCTATAGCTATTATGTGCAGCAGCAGCCGCGCATGGAAGAATATGCCAATCAGCATATCGACCAGAATACACGTATCTATGATCGTAATGGCGTCTTGCTGTACGAGGCATATGACAATACCACCTCTGCCTACAGTGGTCGCCGTGTCACCGTGCGCTATGAAGATATTCCATTGATCATGCAGAATGCCATGACGTCCATCGAGGACAAGACCTTCTGGACCAATGCGGGCATTGATCCGCTGGCAATTGTGCGCGCAGGTTCAAGCGGCTATGGTGGTGCCAGTACCCTGACCCAACAGGTGATCAAGAACCTGACCAGGGATACTAATCCGACCTACCAGCGTAAGTTGACCGAGGCGGCCATGGCCATCGGCCTGACACAGCAGTATTCCAAGTCTAAGATCATGGAGATGTACTTCAATGTAGCTCCCTTTGGAGCGCAGACCTATGGTGTTGAGGTAGCGGCTGAAGATTATTTTGGCCTGAAGCCAACCTGTAAAGTTAACCAGCCCTGTACGCCAGGTATTTCTAACCTGGACTACAATACCAGGACCAGGAAGCATGACCCTATTCTCGGCCTGGCTCGCGCTTCATTCCTGGCCGGACAGCCCAATGCACCCAGTGCTACTGATCCAACCATGGGAGCTGAAAACAAACAGCGTGCCCTGGATCGCCAGAAACTGGTGCTGAACGCCATGATTACTCAGGGGATGACCGTGAATGGCCAGGCCGATGGTCCTCCCATTACAGAGGCGATCGCCAAGCAGGCAGAAGACCTGATGGCCAAACAAACCTTCCATCCGTATCAGCGTATCATGAAGGCCCCGCACTTTGTGCAGTATGTAATTGACCAGATGGTGCAGGCGCTGGGTGGTGGTAACGCTGGTCTGCATGCCTTCCAGACCGGTGGCTACAACATACGCACAACCATTGATATCAACCTGGTCAATTATACACAGAATGAGATCACGCGCCATATCTATCAGCCAGATATACAGAAGGTCACTGGCTATAACTTGACTTTGAGTACAGACAATAACGTGCATAATGCAGCAGTAGTTGTCATGGATTCAAAGACCGGTGAGATTCTGGGTATGAATGGGAGCGCAGACTTTAATTCCACTGATCCTACTGTTAATGGTCAGTTTAATGCGGCCATTAATGCTCGCCCGCCTGGATCAACCTTTAAACCTTTTGACTATGCCACTGCCTTCCAGATGGGTTGGAATCCCGCTATAGTTTTGCAGGACAATGAAACATTCTTTCCCACTGGCAGTACTGCAGGGGTACAAATACCAACATCGCAGGATCAGATTAATGCTATGTCGAAGGCGGGCCTGTTCTATGCTCCCTCGGACTATGGACAAACTTGGCATTTTCAGCCCTTTACTGTTCGCCAATCGACCGCTGGCTCTCTAAACATTGCGGCCATTAAGACCATGCAATTTGCAGGCGGTAATGCCGTTTTAAATACCATGCAGCGCCTGGGCGTCAACAATCAGGTCAATGATGGTCTGGCCTGGGCCATCGGTGCCAGGGATGTTTCGCCCCTGCAAATGGCCAATGCTTATGAGACCTTCGCTAATAATGGCGTACGTGTTCAGCCACAGAGTATCCTGGATGTCTGGGATAATTTAGGCCACAATCTATATCACTATAATACTAATAAGCCTGTTGGTGGCCGTGTTTTTAGTCCCCAGGTCTCTTACTTGATGACTTCGGTCTTGATTGATGAGCCGGATCGCCTGGTAGAATTCTCTGGTGACCATGACCTATCGTTCACTGATATTGATCCAAATTGTGCCGTGAATTTTTATTGTGCTCATCAAGTGGCGGCCAAAACTGGTACGACCGATCTGTTTAGAGATAACTGGACGATTGGTTATACGCCAGACGTGACCGTAGCTGTCTGGGTTGGTAACGCCGATAATTCACCGATGCGAAACGTTATCGGTATTACTGGTGCCGCCCCCATCTGGCACAATGTCATCGAAAGCACGCTGGGATATTGTAACCAGAATACAACTGGCGCATATGCTCAATATGGCGATGGCGTTGCGTGCAGTAAATATAATTTCCGCTTCTCAAAGAATCCCACTTGGACATTTCCTGTTCCTCCTGGTGTTACTCGGGCCTCACTTTCGTCCAGGACTGGTCTGCAGGGTGGTGGTACGATGGACTATGTAATCGATGGGCAGGCGCCAATGCAGCCATAGGCAATTGGTAGTTGTTCATTAGAAATATGGTTTGTAAAGAAGCGTTGCCATGGTAATTCAGTTTGCTATAGCAACGCTTCTTTATTTGTTTGCCTGATACAGAAATATGTTTGTTCTTCTCCAGGAGTGTATGTTCGTTAAAGTCGCGCTACTCATTTCACCCACAATTATATCCTTGTATGACCGCCTGGCTGGAGACTTGACAATCGACCCTTGAGAGTGCTATTCTGTACTTGCAGTCTCCAAGTGAGAGTGCTAGCAATCGCAGTTGACAGATGTTGTATCATCCGAGCATATCCATAAACCGCCTTGTTATCGCAGGCGCGGGATACTTGCCAGGGAGGTACAGCAAGACAATCGAGGGAAGCAAGTACATGACACCTCTAAGCCCACGTAAACAGCAGATTTTGCGTGCGCTGGTTGAAGAATACATTCATCACGCAACCCCTGTTGCGTCCGAGACGCTCGTACGTAAGTATGAGCTCCCTTTTAGTTCTGCCACCGTGCGTCACGAGTTAGCAGGATTGGAAGAGGCGAATTTGATTAATCAGCCACATACCTCTGCTGGTCGTGTACCTACGGACCTTGGCTATCGCTACTTTGTCGAACACCTGATGCAGGAGTCGGCATTGTTGCTCGATGAGCAGCGTCTGATTCGCCATATGTTCTATCAAGTACAGGACCAGCTGGATCAATGGGTACGGCTTACGGCATCGGTAATGGCACGCTTGCTACATAGCGCCGCTGTAATGACCCCTCCGCGTTCCAGTGAAGGTCGTTTCAAACACTTTGAGGTGCTCTCTGTGACCGATCTATCGGTGCACCTGGTGTTGGTCCTGATGGATGGGTCGATTCAGCAGCAACGCCTGCTCTTAGAGACGCCAACGCAACAAGAAGAATTGAGTGCTATTGCCGCTCGACTCAACCCATTGTTTCAAGGCAAAAATGCTGATGAGATCAATGAGTTTCTCGTGACCTATGATCCCGCTCCCGTGGAACGAATTATTTCAAATGGAATTGTTCGTATTCTGGAGCAGAATGGCGATATGCAAGGGGATGTCTTCTTTGGAGAAGATATCGTCAATATTCTAGACCCCAACACTGTTTCTCCCGCTTCGCTACACTTACCTCCTGAGGAAGAGCGTGCCGAGCGTATTCGCAAAATGATTGAAGAGCTTGAACACAAACGTCTACAAAAAGTGATGGATGATATCGAGCAGAAACGCATTTTGCCGGTGTTGGCCTCGCATCTTCCTTCAACGGATGGTGTGCAGGTGATCATTGGTGGAGAGAACCAGTGGGATGAAATGAAGGATGTCAGTTTGGTCCTGGCGCGTTATGGGCAGCAGGGCAAGGTGGGTGGTTTGCTGGGTATTATTGGCCCTACACGTATGCAATATGGTCGTGCCATTGCGGTTGTCCGCTATATGGCAGAAGTTATGAATGAACTACTGGCTGACGTTTATGGATGTGAGTAACACTCAGATACATATAAATAAATTTTGGATCTGATCTGTGGATTGTGGATCTGATCTGTGTAAAGCAGATCTGATCTGTGGATGCTAGATCTTGAGATTTTGATTTTTAGGAGGCAACTGTGCCAAAGGTTATTGGAATCGATCTTGGAACGACAAACTCGTGTGTGGCGGTGATGGAGGGTGGAGAACCTGTTGTTATTCCTAACGCAGAAGGTGCACGTACTACACCATCTATCGTAGCTATCAATAAAAATGGCGAGCGCCTGGTTGGTGAAGTTGCAAAGCGTCAGGCTATCACAAATCCAGAAAATACAGTCTATTCGATCAAACGTTTTATGGGTCGTAAATTTGAGGATCCTGAAGTTGATCGCGACAAACGTTTGATGCCCTACAAGGTAGTGCGCTCCGCTAATGGCGATGCCTGGGTAGAGGTACAGGGCAAGCAGTATAGCCCTCCAGAAATCTCAGCCATGATCTTGCAGAAGTTGAAAAATGATGCTGAAGCTTACCTGGGTGAGCGCGTAACACAGGCCGTCATTACTGTGCCTGCTTACTTTAACGATGCTCAGCGCCAGGCAACAAGAGATTCCGGTAAGATTGCTGGTCTGGAAGTGCTGCGTATCATCAACGAGCCAACCGCTGCATCACTGGCCTATGGTCTGGATAAAAAGAAAGACGAGCGTATCGCTGTCTATGACCTGGGTGGTGGTACATTTGATATCTCCATTTTGGAACTGGGCGATGGCGTATTCGAAGTGAAGAGCACCAATGGTGATACCCACCTGGGTGGTGATGACTTCGACCAGCGCATTATCACCTGGCTGGCTGATGAGTTCCGCAAAGAGCAGGGTATCGATCTGCGCCAGGACCGCATGGCCCTCCAGCGTTTGAAAGAGGCTGCTGAGAAAGCGAAAAAAGAGCTCTCCAGCTCGATGCAGACCGAGATCAACCTGCCTTTCATTACCGCTGATGCCAGTGGTCCAAAACACCTGGCCATGACGCTGTCACGTTCCAAATTGGAGCAGCTGGTTGAGGATCTGGTTGAGAAATCCCGTATCCCTGTTACCAAAGCTCTCTCCGATGCCGGTGTGCGCCCTGGCGATATCAATGAAGTGGTGATGGTCGGTGGTCAGACTCGTATGCCTGCTGTCCAGACGCTGGTACGTCGCATCTTTGATCGCGAGCCCAATCGTGGTGTAAACCCCGACGAGGTCGTAGCCATTGGTGCTGCTATTCAGGCTGGTGTCTTGACCGGTGACGTCAAAGACGTCCTGCTGCTCGATGTTACACCTCTGTCCCTGGGTATCGAGACCCTGGGTGGTGTCTTTACCCGCTTGATCGAGCGCAATACCACCATCCCAACCCAGAAGAGCCAGGTCTTCTCGACCGCCAGTGATAGCCAGCCCAGCGTAGAAATTAATATCCTGCAGGGTGAGCGCGAATTCGCTAAAGACAACCGTTCACTGGGTAGCTTTATCCTGGATGGTATTCCACCTGCACCTCGCGGTGTGCCACAGATCGAGGTTATCTTCGATATCGATGCCAATGGTATCGTGAACGTCTCGGCCCGTGATAAAGGTACTGGCCGTGAGCAGAAGATCACCATCATGCCTTCTAGCGGTCTCTCGAAAGATCAGATCGACAAAATGGTTAATGATGCTGCATCCCATTCTGAGGAAGACAAGCGCCGCAAAGAAGAGGTTGAGGAGCGTAACCTGGCCGATAGCGCAGCCTATCGTTCAGAGAAGAGCCTGGCCGAAATTGGCGACAAGATCTCGGCTGAGCAGAAGAGTGAGCTCGAAGGCAAAATTGCCGACGTGCGCACCGCCCTGTCGACCGACGATGTCGAGCGCATCAAAGCTTCCCGCGAGGCTCTGGAGCAGGCCTTCTTCAAAATCAGCCAGTCAATGTATGGCCAGGGTCAGCCTGGTGGCGCCGGTGCTGAATATGCCGATGCCCAGCCAGGAGCCGATCAGGACCAGCCGCGCCCTAACGATGACACCATCGAAGGCGAATACAAAGAAATGTAGTTGACTGAAGGAGGAGATTGTTGTCTGGGGAACTTCTGATTAATTACTCAATAGCATCTCCTCTATATGAGAGGGTAACAGCTCAGTTACCCTCTCATATCCCTGTTTTGGCGCAGGGACGTGACACTGATATATCTTGATATAGTCTGAGTACTAAGAGGGTTCTTCCATTGCTTACTACTTGGGCTATGCTTATTGCTTATCTTTCGTGTCATGATGTATTCTTAAACAATGCCAGAATGTGTGCAAAGGCAATGCAAAAAGCGCTTCGCATGCCGGGTGCAATGCACCCAATAACTTATCAATAAAGTCTAATTTTATACAGTAGAAACGTGTTTTCATCCAGTAGCGCGGATACGTTCGCGCCCTGTTTCTAAGGGTAAAGGACCAGCAGATGGCCGCAAACAAAAGAGATTATTATGAGGTGCTGGGGGTATCGCGCAGCGCAACTGACGACGAGATCAAAAAGGCGTTTCGCCGTCTTGCCAAGCAGTATCACCCTGATGCAAATAAAGAGCAGGGAGCGGAAGCCCGCTTTATCGAGATCAATGAGGCCTATGAGGTTTTAAGTGACCAGCAGAAGCGTACCGCTTATGATCGTTATGGGCATGCTGGCGTTGGTAGTGGCGCTGGCGGCGCTGCGGGCTTCGATAACTTTGGTGGTTTTAGCAATCTCAATGATATCTTTGAAACATTCTTTTCGGGTTCCACGGGTGGGCAGCGACGTTCTGGTCCGCAGCGTGGGGCAGATTTACGCTATGAATTGACCATTTCTTTTGAAGAAGCTGTTTTTGGATGTCAAAAAGAGATTGAGCTGCCGCGCTGGGAAACCTGTTCGACCTGCCGTGGTAATGGTGCCCAACCTGGTACCTCGACACAACGTTGTCCAGCCTGTCAGGGATCTGGTGAGATTCGCCGGGTACAGCAGTCGATCTTTGGGCAGTTTGTGAATGTGACAATGTGTGAGCGTTGTCGTGGTGAGGGTCGCATTATTACAACCCCTTGTGAGAAGTGCCGTGGCCAGGGCCGGGTGCGCAATAATCGCCGGGTGGTGGTCAATATTCCCGCCGGTGTAGATGATGGTATCAATGTGCGCGTTACCGGTGAGGGTGAAGTGAGCGCTCGGGCGGTACACCCGGTAACCTGTATGTCGTGTTAACCGTCAAGTCGCATGAGTTCTTCAAACGCCAGGGTAACGACATCATTTATGAGTTGCCGATCAGCTTTACACAGGCAGCCCTGGGTGATGAAGTAGAAGTGCCGACGGTTGATGGCAAATCTACTATGCTGAAGATTCCGGCCGGCACACAGAGCAATCGCTCATTCCGCCTCAAAGGCATGGGCGTACCAGTCGTACATAGCAGCGCTCGTGGCGATCAGCATGTTATTGTGAAGGTTGTTACTCCGACCAACCTGACAGCAGAACAGCGTCACTTGCTTGAAGAGTTCGCTCGTATCGAAAACGAGCAAAATGAGCAGAACGGTAAAAATATCTTCCGTGATCTTTTTGAGAAAACGAAGGACGTTTTTCAATAAAATTGAAGTCACAGGAATTCTCCTGTCCAATTTTTCAAGAGCCGGGTCGTCAATATAAGTGATATGGCGACTCGGCTCTTTTCTTTTTTCTCTTACCTTGATATTTTTGGTTGCTTGCCACTGGAAACTTTAGCAAGCTAGCTGTATATTGGATAATATAGATGCAGAATATGGGAGAGGAAAACATGAACTGTGAAATGGTTCATTGACATAGCGCACCATGTGTTAAATAATTACTACTGATTTGACTGTGATCTGGCGTGGCACTTGTAATGTGGTTGGGAATAGTAGGGTACATCTATCCTGCTGCAAAGTCATAGCATGCTTTTGAAAAGCAATCGTAAACGCCGCTTGGACGCGGCTAGCTCCGCTGCCGCTGGCTCAGCCATTTAACTTGATCAGTGGCGAGTAAACGGGGGCGCCTGCCAGGCAGCTGCGCTCATACGGTTGAGCGGCATGCTTTTAATTGTGCATTCGAGGCATCGCCTTGAGATAGCGACTTTTTAGCACTGAGTGGGGGGCGTCATGAGTATGAGCCAACGCTATCTGGGTCCTTATGAGCTGCGGCAAAGGTTAAGCAGCACGCATCAGTATGAATCATGGAAGGCCTGGGATCGGCAACAACAACGCGAGGTAGAGATTACCATCCTGCATTTGCAAGAGGTCAATGCAAGCGGGTTCATGTCACGTTTTTTCTACGAAACCAAGAATCTGACCATCCTTAATCATCCCAGTATTGCGAAGATTTATGAAGTGCAAGTTTTTCCCTCGACCGATTTAGCCGAGCAGACGGATGGCTTTGGCGCAGGTAATGCCTGCATCGTCCGCGAATATATCGATGGAATGTCATTGGCCGACTATATTGATGCTACTTCGCGAGGAGGTGACTTCCCTGCCCTGGCCGATATTTACCATATTCTGGCACCCATCTGTTCTGCTCTGGACTACGCCCATCAGCATGGCATTATTCATAGTCGTTTGAAGCCTACACATATCTTGTTTACGCGGCCCGAGGGCAAGATGCAACTCAGGGAGAGACAAAATTAGTGGGCTTTGGCATGCACAATCTGCAACTGCCGCTCACTCTTTCGCTAGAGGATGCGGGCTATGTTTCGCCTGAAGTTGCGCAGGGGCAAACGGTTAACACCCGTAGCGATATCTATTCGCTTGGCGTGATGCTCTATGAGCTTTGCACCGGAACGTTGCCTTTTCAGGGTGATACTACCTCTGATATGTTATTGCAACATATCCACGCGGCACCAATGTCACCGGCCTTGATAAATCCTCATATCGTGCCTGGCATGACGGCGATCATTCTGCGTTGCCTGGCCAAAGATCCTTCAGCTCGTTTTCCTAATGGTGCCGCCCTGACGGCTGCTCTTGCAAAGGTCATGAGCGCTCCAGGTATGACGCGGATGGGACAATCAGGCGCGGGTGTCAGCGGCAATCGTTTAACGCCCTGGTTTTCATCTGCTCAGCTAATAAACGATAACACCTACTTGAGTCCACAACGCGCTCAAGGATTGCCTGAGGAGACCATTTCTGGGAAAAATCCAGTTGGGAATGTGTCTGGTAGCTATCAGGCGACCAATGTTCCCACCTCTTTATCTTCCGCGCCTACCTCTTCCGCGCGCGCCTTGACCCCTGATGGTGTCCATACGCCTTCGCAGCCAGATATGACGGCCCATTCACAGCAGCCTGATTTGCTTTCTTCAATGGAGACACAGCGACTTCAGCATTCTCCGCTGCCGGTTACGCCGACACGCGATTCATTGCCCGTTGGAGCGGCACCTCCACCCAGGCGTAATAGATTGTTTAGGACGCGGCGTGCCAGGACATTGACAATTGTGGGTTCGGTCTTGCTATGCCTGCTGGTGATTGCAGCCGGTTTAACCGCCTTCTTTACTACCCAGCACAATAATAGCATTGCTGCCCCCTCGCTTTCAGGACATGCCTTCTTTGTGAGCAGCGGTTTGCTAGATCCCAATAATCCAAAGGGGATTGTTGATGGCTTGCAGATAGATTTAACGAATATACCGCCCCCGCAACCAGGTAAAGGCTATTATGCCTGGTTGTTGGGCGATACCGATTCTAACCCTGCCTCGCCTCCCATTGCCATGGGGACGCTCTCAGTGCTCAATGGGCATGCTTCCAAGGCATATAACAGCGATCAGAACGATAATCTCTTGTCTCACTACAGTCGCTTTCTGGTGACTGAAGAGGATGCGACTGCACCACCTTCTAATCCTTCACTGGACCCTGCGACCTGGCGTTATGGGCCGCCTTTTCACAGGTGCCCAATCCGGGGGATAAGCAGAATCATTATAGTTTGCTTGACCATTTGCGACACTTGCTGGCCCAGGACCCTAAACTGGCGAAGGTAGGACTTACAGGAGGCCTGGATATCTGGCTTTTCCGTAATAGCCTGAAAATATTGGAATGGGCTGGTAGTGCTCGTGATTCCTACAATAGCGGAAATACGGGGCTGATACAGCGTCAGGCGGTTCGCATACTGGATTACCTGGACGGAACCCAGTATGTACAGACCGAGAACATCCCATCTGATATCCAGCCTATCCTGGTTGATCCCAAGATTGCCCGTGTGGCCTTGTTGGAGGTGAGTCAGAGTGAGGAGCCGCCCGGTTACTTAAAACATATTGGTAACCATTTGCGGGAAATCATTAGCTCTCCAAATGTGAATGATTCACAAAAAAAATTGGCTAATGAGATTAATCTTGCTATCAACAACGTCCAGAGCTGGTATCTGGGTGTTCACGACGATGCAGCGCAACTTATTCATATGTCTCCCCAGCAGTTGCATCAGCCAGGAACTATGATGACGCTTAATCATATGTTTAAGCTGGCCAATAACGCTTTTGTCGGTGAGACTGATCCCGCCACCAACCAGGTGAAAGAAGGGGTCTCACAGATCCATTATGAGGCTCAGCGCCTGGCGACCTTTGATATTATGGCATGTAGCAACAATGAAACTAGTCGGCCCTGCGTTTAGTTACAGTACAGAGAGATGAGGGTGTATTCATGAATGGTGCTCTACCTCAGCGTCTGGATAAATACGAGCTTATTGAGCGTCTGGGCCATGGCGGTGTGGCAGAGGTCTGGAAGGCGTTAGATACTCAGTTGCAGCGTTATGTAGCAATTAAAATGCTGCATCCAAACTTACGTGACGATCCGCATTTTGTCGCCCGTTTTCAGCGTGAGGCGCAGCTTATTGCCGCACTTCATCATCCTAATATCGTGCAAATTCACGATTTTCAGATCTACCAGCCTCCCGAAGCTAGCGGCACGGCCTATTTCCCCCTGGCATACATGGTGATGGATTATGTCGAGGGGCAGACGCTGGCTGAGTATATCTACGCAACTTCCAGTGTAGGGAAGGTTCCTCCCCCGACCAGAATCGTGAATCTTTTTACCTCGATTAGCCTGGCTATAGATTATGCTCATAGCAAAGGGATGATTCACCGCGATATTAAGCCGGCTAATATTTTGTTGGATAAACGCAACACGGCCCGTAATCCTATGGGGGAGCCAATTCTGACAGATTTTGGGGTGGCTAAACTGCTTAGTTCCCTGACCAATACCCAGAGTGGCGTACAATTAGGCACCCCACTCTATATATCACCCGAGCAGGCCAAAGGGCAGCTCGGTACTGCGCGTAGCGACCTTTACTCTCTGGGCATTATTCTGTATGAGATAGTTACGGGTGTATTGCCGTTTCGTGGTGACACGCCGATGGAAGTGATCATGCAGCATGTCCATGCCACTCCTATCTCACCCACTTTGATCAATCCCAATATTCCGCCGGCGTTGGTACAGGTAATCAAGCGCAGCATTGCTAAGAATCCAGATGAGCGCTATGCCAGCGCCTCAGCAATGACGGCAGCGATCGCGCAGGCCCTTGATGTTCCGGTACCTGAAATCCTGGGAGAGCCGACACGCCTGGAAGTGCTGGAACATACGAAAATTGCCTCCTCACCCTCTGGGGCTATGAACTATGCTAAATTGGCCGCTGGTGCTGGTGAACCACCTACCGCTTCGGTTGCAGATGAATTACAAAAAACTCCTCAAAGAACTCCCAATGCGGCTCCGCTGAGTTCACCTTCTGTATCCTTACCGACCAATACACTCAAAGGTTCTACGCCTGCTGCGAGTGTAATGACCCCTGATGCTTTGCCACTTCATCATAGTCCGCCCCCCTCGGCCCGGCGGCGCGTGCCCACCAGGTATATCATCGGGGCCATTGCGTTGATTGTGCTGTTGATTGCCGGTGGCCTGGCGGCCTTCTTTGTCTTGCCATCATATACTGCCCTTTCCGCCCAGCCAGATGGGCATGCCTTTTATGTCAGTAGCGGTATGGTATCTCTGGATAGTGCCCAGGGGATCGCTGATCAGGTACAAATCGATCTGCAGAATGTAGCCTCTCTACAGCCGGGTAAGAGCTATCACGCCTGGCTGCTGGGTGATATAAATCCTTTACGGCGCGATGATTTAACCGGACCCTTGCCGATCAAACCCCCATTGTTATTGACTAAAAGCTTGCCAGTGCAGAATGGGCGCATCCATTACTTCTATCCAGGCGATGCCCACCATGATAATCTCTTATCAGCTACCAGCCGTTTGTTAATTACCGAGGAAGATGCCAATAGCGCCAATGCCGCTCCGTCGAATGACCGCTCCACCTGGCGCTACTATGCCGCCTTGCCCCAGCAGCCTATCGCGCAGGACGCGGCAGCCTTTAGTGCGTTGATCCACATCAGGCACCTCTTTTATAACGAGGTGGATATCAGCATACTTGGTTTGCCGGGAGGACTGGATACCTGGCTCTTCAAAAATACCGAAAAACTGCTGGAATGGTCGGTGAGTGCGCGCGATAACTGGCATGGGGCGCAAACCGATGATGCTGAGATTGCGTTGATGCGTAACCAGTTTATCAGCCAGCTAGATTACCTGGATGGCTTGAAAAATGTGCATGTCGATATGCCAGCGAATACGCCGGTGCGAGCTGACCCGTTAGGGGCTACGGTTGGACTGCTGACCGTTGATCCAGCCCATCAAGGGGGCGATTATAGTAAGATCAATCCATTGGGTTATACCGATCATACCCAGTTCCATGTGGCCCAGGTTGCTAAAGCCAGCGATATCACCCCTGAGACGCGGCAGCGAGCCGCCCACATTGTTGAGGCGTTGCAGAATGTCAATTCCTGGCTCAGTTCGGTACGGCAGGATGCGGTCAAACTTTTTAATAGCACCCCTGACCAATTAAGGCAGGAGGCAGCTGGTCACATGCTGGATGATATGGTGACGCTGACTACTTATGCCTACATTGGTAAGTTAGACCCGGTAACCAATCAGATCCATCCAGGGGTGACGCAAGCTCATTACGATATTCAACAGTTGGCGACCTTTACCATCACTAAAAATCTACCGGCGCACCTGTGAGTTATGTGGAGTTGTATGTATGGGAGTAGAACCACGTTATCTTGGACATTATAAGATGCTCGAGTGTATCGCACATGGTGGGATGGGTGAGGTATGGAAGGCTGTCGATACACACTTGCAACGCATGGTGGCGATTAAATTATTGCTGTCCAACTGGCGTAGTTCAGCCGGCTTTGTGGCACGTTTCCAGAGCGAGGCTCAGTTGATTGCGTCTCTCCGCCATCCGAATATTATTAATATTCACAATTTTTACATTGAAGAGCGCCCTGGCGAGCCTCCTCTACTCTATATGGTCATGGACTACGTTGAGGGCCAGACGATGGCGCGCTATCTGGCCGAGACCTCCAGGCTCGGCCTCTTTCCCCCTGCCGAGGACATTATCTATCTGTTCTCGGCGGTTGCCCTGGCGCTTGATTATGCCCATCGTCGTGGTATGATTCATCGTGATATCAAACCGGCTAATATTTTGTTGGACCAGCGAGATACCACACATAGAGCTATGGGGGTGCCAATTATTACCGATTTTGGTATTGCTCGCCGCCAGGGTGTCTCTGGAGGTACGATCATTGGCACTATTGTTGGGACGCCGCTCTATGTGGCACCTGAGCAGGCTCTGGGCATGTATGAAGAGAAGCGTAGCGACCTGTATTCACTGGGCATAATCTTATACGAGACTCTGACGGGTATTCCGCCTTTTAGAGGGGAGGGGATGATGAATGTGATTATGCAGCACATCAATCATGCCCCTACGCCGCCGGAGCTATTAAATCCTGATGTCAGCCCCGAGGTTTCAGCGGTGATCTTGAAGAGTATCTCCAAGAAGCCGGAGGACCGTTTTTCGAGCGCCTCTGAAATGGTGATGGCGCTGGCCGAAGCCTTTAATGTTCCCGTTCCCGAAACGCTGCTTCAAAGCCTGCGCAGTACGCCATCATTGTCTGCCTTGTCTCTCTCTTATATCCCCCTGATCTCATCCGACCAGCCGGCCCCTGAGGTGAGCAATACCGAACACTTATCTTCAGCCCCGACAGTCTTACCTACGGAAGTGTCAGGGCCAGGGATAAGATCGATGGTGGAGACTGATGCATCAAGCCGCTTGATTGATCTGGCGGCGGCCACTTCGAGGCAATCGGCTGCGGCGACACCAGGTCCTACCCTGATTCCTGCGCAGGAATCAGGACCTTTGCCTCCCTCACGCCAACCTCGTATTCGCCTTAAACGGCCACTATGGATGTTTTTGAGCGGCCTTGCTGTGGTGGTGGTTATGCTGGGGATCGTAGCGCGGTTCTTGTTCTTCACGCCGCCGAGCAATCCAACTGTGCCTCAAGGCACCGTCCAATTTACCCGTTCAGCGACTTCTAAACAGTATAATCAGTTGCAGGTAAATATGAAGAATGTGCCTGATCCACCAGCGGGAAAAGCCTATTATGCCTGGATTGATGCGCCTGCCAATGAAAGTCATATACCACACTGGAGGCTCCAGGCGCAGCAGAAACAGATTCATAGCAGCATCCTATCTGATAACCAGGTCGCTAATTTGTTGACTCCGGATACACTCTTTCTCATTACCCTGGAGGATGCTTCGAACCCACACCTCCTGGTACCGGCTATTGATCCTCGTCTACGCCTCTATTATGCGGAGGTCGCGCCGCCAGGAGGTACCAGTTATAACATTAAAGTGTGTCCATCAAATATTAATGCCTCGCCCTGTGTCTGAACGGTTGTGCCTGTTAGCGGCGCCGTTTGGCAATCTGCTCTTCTGTGGTGCCTGTCGTTATCAACTCATAGAGTAGAGCCTGGCCAGCTTTAGGGCGTAGGATGCGACCCAGGCGTTGGATATACTCGCGTTTGGTGCTGTTGCCGCTAACAATAATGGCTACCCGGCAATCGGGAACATCCACTCCCTCGTTTAAAACGCGGCCGGTGGCCAACTTGGTGTAGGTGCCGCTGCGGAAATGTTCCAGGATCAAGCGCCGCTCCTCGGTCGGAGTTTTATAGGTAATGCTGGGGATACAGAAGCGCCGACTGATCTCATCGACCACATAATTATATTCTGAAAAGAGAATAACTTGATCAGCGCTATGTTCTTGTAGTAAGCGCTCAATCTCTGTGTACTTGGCTGGAGCATTCATGGCGATATTGCGTGCTTCCCGCCAGGCCAGCATAGCTGCGCGAGCCTCGGGATCGCGGGCACTCATATAGATAATTTTTTGCTGGAAATCTTCTGGATTGCGGATCACGATGCGGCGCCGCTGCAGAAACGAGCGATAGATGCGCCGTTGTTCGGTATAGCGTTCTTGATCCTTATCCCCCAGCGCGATATCAATGGCTTTCTCTTGATATTGTGCCAGGAAACGGCCCTCGGTTAATTCCGCAGGCGAACGACGATAGACCTCAGGACCAATCAACTCCTCTAACTCAATATGGGCCATATCGCTGCGTTCTGGCGTGGCGCTGAGTCCCATGCGTAGTGGTGTAAAAGCACTTTCAGCGATCAAGCGATAGGTTGGAGCTGGTAGATGATGGCACTCGTCAAAGATCAGCAGGCCAAATTGGCGCAGCTCACGCGGATACAGGGCGGCCGAATCGTAGGTGATGATCGTGATCGGCTTTAACTCCTTTTCGCCACCGCCAAAGACCCCAATCTCTTCAGCTGACAAAGATAGCGCCGCCGCCAGTGCCACCCGCCACTGTTGGAGCAGATCGATCGTTGGAACCACGGCCAGAGTCCACACGCTCGTAGCATGGATAGCCATCGCGGCCGTAAAGGTCTTGCCTGCCCCGGTTGGTAGTACCACTACCCCACGACTATATTCGGCCAGCCATTTGTCCAGCGCCTCTTGTTGATAGGGACGTGCCTGCATTGCCAGTTTTGTCTGGAATGGCAGGGCTGGTCGCTCATCAAAGGCCACCCGAAATGGCACCTTTTGTTGTTGCAACGCCAGTTTAATATCCTGAAAGTGCATCGGCAGAGTACGTAAAAAGTGCCCCCGTTTATCCAACTCCATCCCCTGCGTAATCTCAAGGGACAAATGCGCTCCAAACAGAGCCGTAATTAACTCCTGCCGTCCCGCCGCCGCCAGATCTGCCGGTGGTATTATCGCCAGATCGCGGCCACGCTGATCAATAATCGTCTGTGTCAAACATCTCTCCTACCAACAATGATAATGTGTCCCTGCCTGTACATAGATAGTACACGCCCTCGTCAATGTCCCCGATACCTCTTTTCTACCTATTCTATTTACTTCCCCCCCATCTGGCAATGCCCCGTAGCCCCGCCATGGCTTTTTACTTTTCCTCTTTGGCGCCTGCGGCGCCGGGTTGAGAGTGTGGGTGGTGGGCGGCCGCAGCTCTTAGGTGTAGGTTTTTCAACAGGAGTTGAAAAAGCCCTCTGCGAGCGGCAAGTCAGGCCCCTGAGGCCAGGGCTCAGCGGGCAAGAAGAAGCGTAACGGTTCCTGTAAGCGCCAAATGATACGCGCTGCCAAGCGACACCCCCGATTGAAGCAACTCAACTTGCGCCTTTGATGCTGCTTTCGGTCGGGCTTGGCCGTGCGCCGAGCAATATGCGTGGGAGGCAGGCGTTCCAGGCAAGGCGCCTGCTCCTGCACCTCACGCTGGGCTCCCATCCCTACGGTGAGCAGAGTCGCTACCGCCATGGCCAACCAGAGCCGTTCCACCCGTGAAGGGATCTCACACCGACAGCGTTGCCAGTTCCACCCCCCTCGTTTCCCATCTTTGAACCCACATTCGATCCAAGGGCGCAGCCCGTACCAGCAGGCTTGGGCCTCTTCGACGGGCAGATCCGTCACCACGAACCAGGGCTCCTCATAGCCTTCATCCCAGCGCGCCAGCAAGCGACAGCGCAGCCGAGCATGCCGATCCGAAAAGCACATCACGTCCCCACTCCATTGGGTTCCCGCGCTGGGAACGAGCGTTTTGATCTCTCGGAAGTCCCCCACCCGATGACTGCTGGCTGGACGGGCCTTGCTGCCGCTGCGAATACGCAAAAAGGGATGCCACCCACACGCCACGATTTTTTGATACAGCCAGCGAGCGTAGAGCCCTCGATCTGCCATCACCAGGACTTCCCATTGCGCAGGAACGGACCCGCGCAAGCTCTCCAGTAGGTGCAGCCAGTGCGATTTGTGTTCTCCTTTCACTCCAGCTGGCACGATGTGCCAGGCGACCGGGATGGCACAACTACGCAGCACCACGGAGATGGAAAGGATCACGAAACGGTCACTCACGTTGGTAGCGTCGACAACGAGCACCAGACGGTGGCTGCTGGGATCCCAGCAGGATAGGATCCAGGTCAAGAGGGGCGCGAAGCAGGCCGAAACGTCCACCTGCTGCCGATGAGAACCCCGTTTGGCACCCGCTTCATTGCGCCATTCCCGCAGGCGTTGAAAGACGGTTGGTTGCGTTTGCCCCAACACTTCTGCCAGGCTGTCGGACACCTGGGTCAAGCCGCAGGTTCCTGCTATGACAATCCCCAGGCTGTAGCAGGCCAGCACCTTGGCTTGGGGCCAACTCAGATGAGGAAAGCGTCTTGCTACTTCTTTGATCCAATGCCATACTGTTTCTGGATACGACATGGTTTTCTCCCTTTCGATCGCCTTTGTTTTTGACGGTGGTCTTATCGTAACAGAAAACCGTGTCCTTTTTCTTGTTCCCTTTCAAAAAACCTACACCTAAGAGGCGGCCGCAGCCGCCCACCACCCACACTCCACCCCTGAAAGAATGTCCATTATCTCGCTTGCTCGTGATCTCTCTGCGATCTCGGGACGAACATGAAAAAGCCCTGGCTCCCAGCTATAAGCGGGAGGTGCAGGAGGGCGGCGAGCCCTTCTGCCGGGGAGCGGTGTCCCCGCCTACCCCTTTTATCCCCCTCGCACAGCAGGCGGAGTGAAGCGGGAGGTGCAGGAGGGCGGCGAGCCCTTCTGCCGGGGAGGGGGGTGTCCCCGCCCACTCTTTTCATCCCCCTCGCGCCGCCGCAGGCGGCAAATAAAAGCACAAAAGGTCCTATATAGATAGAATCTATTGAATTAAACAGCATAATATAGTATTATCTGGTAAGAGAATATATCTTTATGCTTTTGTGGTAAGAAACGTGGCGGAGGTCGTTTTATATGCAAACTCTAAGCAAATTTCTATCCTATAAGATCAAAACCATTGCCATCGTCGATAGCACATCTTCTGGCCCGAGGTAATGTTACCCTATTGGGACGCAGAGATTGCCGGCTTCTCTACCATTCATGTACCCCAGGAATTACATACCATTCCTGAAATTGTCGACTTCATTCAGGAGTATGCGCAGGCAGCTATCTGCTCGCACCGCCTGGGTTCCTACAATGAGTCCCTCTTTTATGGGGCTGAACTGGCGGCCGCCCTCTATGATGCTGGCATTCCTACGTTGCTGGTAACTCAATATTTAGAAATTGATCAGCATTCATCCATCCGTCGCTGGCGTGATAAATTGCCGGTTGTCCTACGCTTACGCGAATTCGATTTCTCGACTCTGGGGCATTATCTGGACTTATGTGTCAGTGAGCTACAGGGCCATATACCCGAGTCGCGCATCCCTTACCGCGTAATGGTCGGGGTGGAGCATATAGAAGGCATGGCCGGCGATCAGTATGTAGATGTATCGCTTGACTACTGGGATCGCTATCAGCGTATTCGGATGCCTCTTGAAGTTTTTCCACCTGAATTACGAGATAAAATTGAGCCGGGGAGCTGGTTGTTTGCCATGGTAAATATTGAGGCCGAATTCGCCCATGAACTCTATTTCCGTGACTTCACTCTCGCGCCCGAGCCGCAATTTGATGAGAGTCTGACCTATTGTGTGAATGTACTGGACGATATCAATGAGAGTGAACATCCTTTTTTATGGTTTGAGAAGCAGCAGGTCTATGAGCACCAGTTGGAGGTAGAAGTGTTTGGTGCTAGTAAAGATATCTATAACTAGCACCAATCTGATCAGGTCTCTATGGTATAGGATGTTGGAGGCCGATACGCTCTTGCAGGTTTGTTGCTACACTATAGGGGTCGCGCTCACGCCTGGTGACATCCTCGACCAGCGCATTCCATTCCTCTGTTCCAACCGTAGCCTGTAGAGTTTTGGCCACGGCCTGCAAGATCAGAGTCTGGATCTCGCTCTGGATCTGGCGTTGGGCCCTCTGTGCCAGCATACCACTCTCTTTGAGATAGGACTGGTGTTTCTGGAGAGCGTCGATCAGTTCGGGAATCCCTTGTTCTTTAAGGGACGAAGTCTTGATCACGGGAATGCGCCAGGCGGATTGGCGGCGATTGGGGTCCAGGCTCAAGAGCATCGTAAGCTCGGCCGCGGTCTGGTCAGCGCCCGGCTTGTCGGCTTTGCTGACCACAAATATATCGGCGATCTCAAGAATACCGGCCTTAATGGCCTGGATGTCATCGCCCATACCTGGCGCCATTGTCACCAGGACCGTCTGGGCGGTACGCATGATCTCAACTTCAGCCTGGCCGGTGCCGACCGTCTCAATAATGATGGGGTCATAGCCAGCGGCATCCATAGCCCGTACTACGTCGCGGGTCGCGGTCGAGAGTCCACCTAAGTGTCCACGGCTCGCCATGCTACGAATAAAGACATTTGGATCGCCAGCCAGTTCCATCATGCGGATGCGATCACCCAGGATTGCTCCACCGCTAAATGGGCTACTGGGATCAACCGCGATGACGCCAACTTTGCGATCCTGGCGGCGCAGCTCACGGACCATGCGTGTAACTAACGTGCTTTTGCCCGCTCCGGGCGAGCCGGTGACACCAACGATATGGGCCTTCCCACTGTGCTGATGAAGTTCGGCCAGATAGGCATGGGCCTGGGGTAGCTCGTTCTCAATCAATGTGACCATGCGTGCCAGAGCCCGGCGATCTCCCTGGAGTAGGCGTTCAACAATGTTTTTCACGCCCACTCCTATACTTCGGTCGTCAGGCGTTCGGTCTGGACGTTATCTCGTACAAAAGCGATGATCTCTTCTGTCGAGGTCCCGGGTCCAAAACAGCCTTTGATGCCCATATTTTTGATTGTCGGAATATCTTCATCGGGCAGAATGCCACCTGCCGCGATCAGTACATCGTCAACTTCATTCTGCTTGAGCAGCTCAATGATCCTGGGAAAAAGGGCCATATGAGCACCAGAGAGAATACTTAACAGGATCGCATCCACATCCTCCTGGATGGCAGCTTCCACGATCATCTCTGGTGTCTGGCGGATGCCAGTATAAATAACTTCCATGCCAGCATCGCGCAGGGCCCGTGCGATAATCTTAGCTCCTCGATCGTGTCCATCAAGTCCTGGTTTGGCCACCAGAACACGGATTGGGCGATTGGCCTGATTCTCAACCATACAAACTGACTCCTTCGTCAACAACGTCACGAGGCGGCTCTGTCACACGCCTCTGCTGGAGAGCTGCTTGGTAGAGCGCGCAAATCGCTCGCTCCTGTTCTTCATACAGCTCATAGCTCTGTGCTTTCAATTCTACAACGGAGGATGATTTGCTGCAAGCATGCATCAGTAGTTTAGCCCTGTCGATAATTTGCACTTTTTCAGGATAAGCTACATTGATGGGTATGGGTAATTGTGCCAGCACATATTGTTCAATCTGCGGTTGGACCCATTTGTAGGCGGTGTGCAGCGTATAGAGGTAGTCTTGCAAGATGCGCGAGTTGAGAAGTGCCAGGAAGAAATAAAGCTCGTCTTCAGAATTAGTGGCTGCCTGTTCTTCCTCTCCACTGGCTATACAGACATTCAGTTGCAGAATATACAGCGTTTGTAGTACGACGTGTCCCTGTACATCCAGGGTCGCCTGCAAGCGACCGGCACTTTTAACCAGCAAAATTTTGGGGGCCAGATAGCGATCTACTGGCTTCACAATCTGTTCGCGGGCGATCCAGCAGCTGGCTATGGGTATCTCATACGGTCGAATGTCTATCCCTCCACGCAGGACAGGATACCATCTGAGTTCATCTGTCATGGGTGGGGTAGCTTTAAGCAGGGGACTATCTTTGCCCAGTTCCTCTCCACGCCTGATCAGCATACATTCACCCAGGCAAGCAAGGGTACGTGGAACGTGGGCAGCAACCTGTGTATGTAATTGACGTTGTAGTCGCTCAATGATTGTATCTTTTATCGTGCTGAGCAGATAGCGTAGCTCGGCTCCTGGTTGCTGGCTCAATAGGGCCTGCGAGACGGTGTTGCTCAGTGGTAATTGCAGGCTAACCTCTGCCACTTCTAGCTCTGGTATCCGGTCGATCCAGCGTTTGCGCTGCCAGTTGATCTGATGGTGGGAGGGCGGGGGCGTCTTCTGCGCTACAATTACCACCGCCCCAACATAGGCGGCAAACACATCGGCCAGGTGCCAGATATGGGAGATTGTCGTTTCTGCCAGGAGACGTTGTCGCTCCAGGGTTGCATTGGTGCGGGCCAGCACCGGATCTGGCAAGACCAGCCCGATCCAGCCGCCCGGGCGTACAACCTGTAAGGCCAGATTGAGAAAGAGGAGATAGCTATCGACCTGACCGCGTTGATGAGTTGAGCGGTAACCACTTAAATCATTGTTTTTGGCCGCCAGGTAAGGCGGATTGGCAAGGAAGAGATCAATGTGCTTGCTCTGTTCCCAGGGAAAAGCCAGTCCATCGGCTTGATGAACATGCAACTGGTGTAACGCATGACTACCAGGATGATGGAGATCAAAGGTAGAGCGTAGCTGGAGTTCAGCTAGCGTACAGGCAATCGGATCGGGATCAAATCCCCAGATGTTGTCTCGGGTATAGCGGGCGAGGTTACGCACAGATAGCCCACTCCGTTTCCCATAACTGAGTAAACGGTGGGCGGCGCCAGCCAGAAAATTACCACTTCCGCAGGCAGGATCTAGCACACGAATGCCTGAAAGATCTTTATCAGGCGTATAGCCACATGCATCTAGAATCTGCTCAACGAGTAGGGGCGGAGTCGAAAAGTGCCCACGCAACTTGCGTTCTCGTTGGGGCAGGCTGGCTTCATACCAATGTAGAAGATCATGCTGTTGTGTCATTGGCGGACGAGTGTTTATCTTTCTTTTGCAGCAATTGCAGTGCTTCACGCGCGGCTAAACGTCCGGCTTCTTTGATACTGGATGCCTTGCCTGTTCCTAGCAGTTGTTCTTGCTCAAACACCCCAACCAGAAATGCGCGGTCATTATGGCGGCCACTCTGTTCAAGAACCCGGTAGCGAGGTAGATTGCCCGTGCGCTGCAGAATTACTTTTTGTAGGCGTCCTTTGGGATTAGTATCAATGGCATGGTTGCTCACTAACTCTATCATGGGGAAGATAGTGCGGGTGACAAAGTCACGTGCGTGCTCCGTGCCTTGATCGATATGAATGGCTCCCACAATTGCCTCCAGTACATCGGCACAGAGGGAATCGCGGGAACGCTCATTGAATGTGCGTAGATTAGCGATATCGACGCAGATAAACGGGAAGAGTCCCAGTTGTTGACCGACTCGTGCCAGTACCCGGCGACTTACCACTTCTGATTTTACCGCTGTCATCTCACCTTCGGAGGCATCGGGGTGGGTGCGATAAATATACTCAACCACATGGGCGCTGATGATGGCATCTCCTAGAAATTCCAGCGTATCATATGAATCGTGCACAGCCGTATCCGGACAACACGAATGGTGTGTAATTGCCCGGCGTAAGAGGGTACGATCATGAAATGTGACCTGGAGTAAAGATTCCAGTGCGGTAAGATTGTCTACGATTTCTGCGTCGTTCATAATTCTTATTATATCTCAGTTATGGGAAGAGCGTCGAGTCTGATCTTTTCTGTTTTATACTCAGGTTCGCATTATAAGAGAGTGAACCTCGAATGGGTGAGCTTTCTCCTGTCGATTACGCTATAATAAGGAAAGAATGTGCAGCGTTAAAAATCGTTGCGATGAAATGACATCTTCCTGTAATTGTTACTATGTACGCTATTCTTTGTTCCTGCATATACTTAAAGCAGGGGAAAATTAAGCATACAGTTTATTCTGAGGGGTATATTCCCAGCGACATTTGTAGGCAATAGACAGGATTTCTAGAGCTTATCACCCTTATACTATAAAGGTTTTTCTATGTTGTACTTGCGCCGTTACTATAATGCGGGACGCATGCTAGGGCTGGCTTTCCCCCTTGCTATGCTCCTTTTATTCTTCTCCGCTTTGCCGGCTGAAGCCCATGCTATTTTGTTGAGATCCGACCCCGGCAAAGATGCGGTCCTCTCGACGCCACCTTCACAGGTTAGTATGTGGTTTAGTGAAGATCTCAATCCATCTTTTAGCACTGCAGAAGTAGTCAATGCCTCCAATACACAGGTAGATGCCAAAGATTCCCATGTGGCTGCGAATGATCCTCGTGAGATGATTGTTTCGCTGCCCAACAATCTGCCTGCTGGTGTGTATGTAGTGGTCTGGCGCACTCAGTCGGCTGATGATGGGCATGTACTGAGGGGATCTTTGCGTTTTAGTGTGGCCCAGGCTGATGGGACGGTGCCTCAGGTAACCGGGAAGGTCGCGCCTGGAACGGGTATCCTGGGTGGCAATTCAGCTTCAGATGCTTCCAGTGGACAGTTGGATGGCTCGTCTTTCTTTAGCTTTTTGATGGTTACTCTGGTAGATCTGGGTGTGGTGTTCTGGGTCGGCGCTCAACTCTGGCATTCCTTTGTCTTGCAACTCCATGATAGCGAGGCTGTTGAACAACAGGATGCTGATCAACGGGCGGTAGCGCGCTTTGAGCGTTACTTTGCCCTACCCATTCTGCTCTTACTGTTGCTCGCTAACTTTGGTGTGCTGATAGGACAAGGGCTGGCCCTCTCGAGTGGAGACTGGGGACAGGCATTAGCGCCAGCGACATTTCAGGGTCTATTATTCCATAGTCGCTTTGGTTCCTTCTGGATTTTGCGCCTGGGTGTAATTGTGATCGCCCTGGTTCTGGCGGCCTTTGCCAGTGTGGTGCGTGAGCGTCCACGAGCCATGGATAGCATTTTGTCCTGGCTAAATCTAATCTTGAGCCTGGCTTTGCTGACGGCGGTTACCCTTTCGGGGCATGCGGCCGCCGTAAGCGGGGATCTGCAGACGTTCGCCATTGTGGGAGATTGGTTGCATCTGTTGGCTGCCTCTCTGTGGGTTGGAGGCATGCTCTATCTCTCATTAATCTATCTGCCTGTGATTCGACATAGCGCGTTGCCTGAACGAACGCGTATTTTGCTATCGACGCTGGCACACTTCTCGCCGCTTGCTCTGGCTGGTGTGGTGATTATGGCTGTCAGTGGTCCATTTAATGCTGTCGTGCATATGGACTCGTTTTCCCAGTTGATTACCACTGCCTATGGACGCGCGTTGTCGGTCAAAGTCTTACTGGTAGTAGCTCTGCTGGTCACCAGCGCGATCCATGTGCTGCTCTATCGCCCCCGTTTGAAAAAGGCCTCAACCCAATATGATAGCGCATTGTCTCAGAATGAAGCGGGCACTGCAGATGAAGAGAAGCAAGTGCTGGCTGTGGCTCCAGAGGCCAAGCAGCTGGAACAGAGTGTTGGGCAACAGACGCGGCGCCTCACCACTGTTCTGCACTGGGAACCTTTGCTCGGCGTCGCCGTACTGGTGTGTACAGGACTGATGAATGTCTTCGCGGGTAGCTTGTTGCCAGCTGCAGCCAGTCAAACGCCAACGCAGCAGACGGCCACGGTAAAGCCATATCATGGCACCTTTCCTACCAAAGATCATCAGTATACTATCAACCTGACTGTTTCGCCCAATCGCTTTGGAACCAATGTCTTTACGGTCAGTGTCCTGGATAGTAAGGGAAAGCCCGATACGAATATCGGTGTCTCTGTGTATACCCAGATGCTGGATATGGATATGGGAACCGATGCCGTCAATTTACAGCCCGATGGCAAAGGGCATTTTAGTGCTCAGGGTGACTTAAATATGGGGGGCCATTGGCAGCTGCGTGTTGAGATACGTACGCCTGAGGCTACCTTACATAGTGGAACTGTTGATATCACTACTCCATTTTAAAATGGAGTAGTGATAAGTTAATATTGAGGATGTAGGGATGAGCATAAAGAATTTTTCGAGGCCAGCGCAGGATGGGGCTGGCTTGCAGGGAGATTACGCGTCTGCTGCAGCCAGGCGTTTATTATATTTTCCTGTCCAGGTGGTATGTGTACTGGCATTGTTAGTGTTAAGTGCATGCTCAGGTTTAGGTAATAGTGCCCAACAAACCGCAACCCCGGCGGCCCAGAAGGTCAACGTATTTGGTACGGCTGCCAACCATGCGCATGCTATGCTAGCCTTGCCCAATAATATATTGCTGGTCGCGACACATTATGGGCTCTATCGTTCTACCGATGCGGGCAAGAGTTGGTCAGGCCCCAATCAAGGCCTCAGTGATATGATGACCTCCTCTCTTACCAGCAGTCCACTTGATCATCAGCGTGTCTATTTGTTGGCGGAGCACTCTCTTAGCAGCCAGACAGGCGCTATTGGTCTCTATACCAGTTCTGATGGCGGCACTAGCTGGCAACTGGCTTCTAAAGCGGATGATACGGGAAAAATGTATACCATCGTAGCAGGTAACCGTTCTGCTGATGAGGTCTATGCCTATGTGCCCACCAAGGGCGCCAATGGCTTTGTGGTGAGCCAGGATGGCGGTAAGCACTTTACTTCTCCTGGAGCCCTCCCCTTTGGCCGCATTTTAGGTATTCTGCCTCTGCCCAAACAGCCCGGACAACTGCTGGTTTATAGCAACGATGGCGCGGCGCGTAGTAGCGATGGAGGAGCCCATTGGACGACGATCAAGGGCTTCGATTCCGCCGTTTATAATATGACCACGAGTGGGCCTCAGGACCCGATTTATGCTTCGGGTGATCAGGGTATCCTGGTTTCCAAGGATGACGGCAAGAGCTTCTCCCTGGTTTATGCGGATGCGCGCTATAGTGCCCTGACAGCCACACCTGGACAGCCTGATATGGTCTATGGGAAGACTGGACGCATGATTTATAAGAGTACGGATGGTGGGCATACATGGAAGTCTTTGCCGCAGCTCAAAGGCAATCTGGAAAATCTCGTGCCTGATCCACAACTCTCGTCACGCCTCTTTTTATCGCTGTCTTATCCATGTGCAGTATACCAGTTTGACCAGCAGAATGCTGCATGGACTTCATTGACCCCTAATGCATAGGATTGCGGACGCTGGCGCGCCAGGCATTTTTTATTCAGGTATTGCAGTAAGATAGTGTTTGATTCGCATGCGTTTTCGCACCATCGGTGCTCAAATGATTTTTATGGTGAGCTGCAGCAAGTGTGCTCCGCGCGTTTGCTGCAAATCACCATAAAATCAGCTCGGGCGCGGTAGCGCACGTACGCTTAGAAAAGGGATAGAGGCCGGGTAAGTACATGTATAAATATACACATCATCTTCTTATAGTTTTTGCGCTGCTGGCACTTGGCAGTATGATCTTCATGGTGCCAGCGGCCCATGCTGATGGCGGGGCTCCCAATTTAGCCTATGTCGCTGGCGCCAGTGGTGGTGTTGGGGTTGTTGATGTCCAGCAGCAAAAGGTCACCAGTACGATCAAGGTAGCGGGAGATCCCCATATGGTGGCTTTGAGCCAGGATGGGCGTTTCCTTTATGTGACGCAACCCCAGCTCAATCAGGTATCGATTATCGCTGCGAAGACCGGCGACACGGTCTGCTCTGCTAAGGTGCCTGGCGCACCCACGCTCTTAATCTTTGATCCTAACGTCCAATCATTGTACGTGGGCGGCTCTCAGAGCTCAACCGTTACTGTCATAGATGCCACGAAATGTACTATTAAGCGGCGTATCGAAACTGCTGGAACTGTCTATGGTCTGGCTTATGCGGCAGTTGGATCAGCCGTATCGGGGAAGAGTGGGGAGCAGTTGTGGGTCTCGAATGAAAAGGCTCTCTCTGTATATGATGATGTCAGCGGCCAATCGTTGGCTACTGTCGCGCTACCCCAGGGGCCGCGCTATCTTTCAATCCCTCCTGGCACCACGGTCTATGCAACCACCAATGAAAACTCGGTGCTGGCCATTGATATCAGCACCCATAAGATTTCTCCATTGATTAAGGGTGGCACCTATGGGCCGATGGACTTTGATGAGACTACCGGTGAAGTCTATGTGCCGGATAGCACTAACAATCAGTTGGTCGTGTTGAATCCTGCCAATGCTGGTTTCGTGATCCCTAAAGAGCCCAACCATGTCTTGAAATTAGATGTGGCCCCGCGTTCGGTCGCGATTACCAATGATGGACAACTCGGTTTTGCTGCTTTGAGCAATGGTAAGGTGGCTATGTATGATATCCCGGGCCGACAACTGGCAGCCACTATTTCAACTGGTGGAATGCCACAATTTATTATTACTGGCCTCTATCCACCGACCTTTGGCACTACGCCTGCTCAGGCGAGCCTGGTTGATAAATTTGGAAATATCCTTGGCTATGTCATTGTCATCGTGCTTTTGATTGTCCCCTTTATCCTGTTCCGCCGCTACGCAAAGGTGCGTAACGCTGTCCACGCTAACCAGCAGGCAGAAGGACAATCCGAACAGAGCCACGAAGATAGCCCTCTTGTGCCACCATCTGATGAGCGATGACCCTGCAGGACACCTTGTTTTATGCACATGCTCACCTTATTGCGACCCTGCTATAAGGTGAGCCTGTCTGTTTTACAAACAAGTCTGTCTCTCTGCTTTATTCACAAGCATGCTTCTTCTGTTTAGAATACTGGTATGCCATTCAATCGTATGAGCGCAGCTGCCTGACAGGCGAACCCGTTTCCTTGCAACTGATCACTGCGAGGGGCTGAGCCAGTGGCAGCGGAGCTAGCCGCGTCCAAGCGGCGTTTACGATTGCTTTTCAATAGCATGGAGTTTTGCATTTGATCATAAAATACAAGTAATCGGACAGGGAGGACTGATATGCTTACTGCGGAACAGCTCGCATTTTATCATGAGAATGGCTATATCCTCGTCAAAGGGGTATTAACGAAGGAAGAAGCTCAAACCTATCGACAAGAGTGCCACAACCTGGTTGAGCGTCTGACACGCGATCAGGACATTGATGCCACCTGGGGAAGTGCACGAGCCAACGCAACTGTAGCGACCAGGATCTTACATTGCCATGATGTACAATTTCAATCCGCCGCTTTTAGTCGTTTACTGGTAGATGAGCGCGTCACCGGTATCGCAGCTGATATTATTGGCAGCCCGAATGTTCAGTTGCATCATAACAAGATGTTTGTTAAGCCACCAGAGAAAGGCTCACCTTTCCCAATGCACCAGGACTATCCTTTTTTTCCACACAAAAACCATAGCATGATTGCCGCTATTCTCCATTTTGATAATGCTCCATTGGAAAAGGGCTGTGTTCGTGTGGTGCCTGGATCGCATAAACTGGGTCCAGTGCCGCATCAAGAAGAAGGTAGCTGGCATCTGCCACTTGAGCAATACCCATTGGAATCCGCGCAGCCATGTCCCGCTGAGGCTGGTGATGTATTGTTCTTTAGCTATCTGACCATTCACGGTTCGGGAGTAAATGTCAGTGATGAGGCGCGTACCACGCTGCTCATTCAAATGCGTGACCCACAGGATCCGCCCACCGTTGATACCCATAAATCCCGTGGACAGGGTATGATATTGCGCGGGATTGATCCTTTAGAGCCTCGCTAGTGCGTAGTAAAGGTTGTTCTTTGGTTGAGATGTCGACTCTGGTACCACGTCAGCGCTTTATGGAACTGAATAACCTGGCCTTATCTTTACATCTGGGTAGCTTTGATAGCGAGATGTTGGGTTGGGGATTTTTTGAGCCGCGCTATTGGCGTAACTATCTTCATACCCATTCATGTTTTGAGATCTGCTACGCCTTTCAAGGTGAAGGACAGTTTCAAGCGGGGAATACAATATACACCGTTCGCAGTGATGATGTATTTATCGCGCGTCCGGGCGTGAGCCACGAGATCATCTCATCTGAAGAGCAACCTTTGGGTATCTACTTCTGGACGTATACCCTCACTCCTGGCTCACAGGAGCCGGCTCAGCTTGATAAGCCTGAGCACAACCGGGGATTGGATAGCCTGCTCATGGCCTTCAAAAATTCAACCTGTGTAGTGAGCAACCGTACAGCCGCGATGTTGCCTACCCTTGAGCTCTTAACTGAAGAAATCGCACAACGTCATCCAGGCTATTCTCATATTATTGAGGGCCTGGTCGCCAAACTTTTAGTTGATACTGCCAGAGCTACTGTAGATGAAGCGACCCTGGCCCTGGCTGAAAGGCCGCTGTCACGGCAACCAGATCAGGCAGTAGCCCAGATGATCGAGCGCTATCTACGCGATAACTATTGGCGCCCCATCTCTATACGTGATCTCGCGGCCCAGGTTCATCTCAGTGAACGCCACACCAGTCGCCTCTTCCAAAAAGTCATGGGTGAAACTATCATGTCATACCTGACCACATTACGCCTGGATATCGCCGCCCAACTGCTGCTCGACCAGCAAATCCCCATCAAAGAAGTTGCCCTGACCGTTGGCTATCCCGACGTACGCTACTTCATCACCCTCTTCCATCAAAAAAAAGGCCTGACCCCAGCCATCTTCCGCCAGCGTGGCGGCACAACTTTCCTCTAGCTCCCAATCGTTAAGATGCAAAAATTGCGCATGCGCGCCCGCACCTTATTAATATCATGCTGCAAAAATTGCGCCCGACGCCATTTGCTCAGCACATAAGATGAATTCTCGAGCGCCTTTGGGTTTGAGGCGCAACTTCAGATGTGAAGATCGCGTCAACCATGAGGATCAGGCACATCTTTAATATTAATGCAGTAAAAAGTGCGCAAACGCACTTTTTACTGCATTAATATTAAAGCTCGGGCGCGTCAGCGCACGTACTCAACAGAGCGTCAATGTCGAGAAACATCTCGACATTGACCACCTACTCTTTGGTTATAATACCGGCAATTTCGGGAGCCTGCCGGAGAATGCGTGGAGCAACCATATTGGTGACGATGACATAGAAGATTGCCCCATAGAGTATCGAGGCAGGCAGGCTCACAATCCAGATCCACTCAGCATGGAAGAAGACCGGCAACGCTACCGCTGCCGCTACAGGGATCAACAACGCCATCATAATCAAGGAGGCCACCATTGACATCAAGGCACGTAGACAGCCACCTTCCGCACTCATATTCGAAGCGGTCTGGAAACCGCGCCGGGCCTGGCGCATCTTTTGCGGCAAGTAGACGCTGGTAAAATTACCAATGCCCAGGATGATGCCGAGCCCTGCCAATCCGATTACCAGTGCCGGCCCCACATAGATCCAGGCTCTGGTAACCACCGCCGCAATCACGATCAGCAAGCTAATCTCGACCAGCCCCACCAGAAAGACCGCGATATTTTTGCCCCACAGGATATATCTTGGATCGATAGGGAACAGGAAGAGGGTCGTGATGCCCTGTCGTTCAAAGCCCAGTGAGTTATATGCCAGCGCATAGAGCGTGAACAGGATAAACAGCGGCACTATCAGCACTGTCCATGGTCCGATGGCAGAGAAGACGCGAGCCCCACTTGCCCCACTGTTATTGAAGATGGTGAAGCTAAAGTACAGGATCAAAAACATCAGCGAGACCATCGATTGTAGAAAGATGGCTTTGATCTGAGGATCGCGCCAGAAGTATTTCAGGTCCTTCTCAATCATGGCTTTGACTGGTATCGGAAGACGGCGTGCAATCGCGTTGCCGGAGGTTGCCCCACTGGCTGCGGTAGCAGTGTTCTGGCGGCGTACGGACCTGGCGCTTCCCGCGCTCTCAGCCGCGGTCAGGCCGCGCTCCACAATCATCTGCCAGAAGAAGAGGAATAAAAGACTGATGGCCGCGAGTGCCACGAGCCAGACAACGCTCATCAACCAGTTACCAGCTGCCGCTTGCTGAATCGAGCGAGCTGCCATACCTGGCGGCAACCACTGCAGATATGGCGAGATGTGTGCCTGCAATAGCGTGTTGTAAAAGCCCTTATTGATAAAGCCACGAATCGCAAACTGGCATAGATAGCCACTGGATGAGAGCAAGACCACCAGGATCACGCTGAGGTCGCGGAAACGGCGGCTCTGTAGTACCTTTTGCAATAGGGCCAGCACCAGCTGGCTGGCGGCTACCAGCTGGACGTAGAATACCAGCATACATAATAAGGCCATCAGGGCCAGCGGAATCGAGATCGCCCAGCCGGCCACGACCGCGGCCAGCGCGAGCACCAGGCCCACAGTAGGGATGTCCAGCAGGGTTGAGAAGACCAGGCTCAGCATCAACTCTCCCCTGCTCAGTGGGAAGAGGGCCAGCTTGGAGATGTCGAGCCCCTCATTGGTTGAAAATTCGAGCAGCGGCAAGACCAGCCAGAGCACAAAGATGCCTGTTAAGACCATGAAGAGTACTTCGGCATTGGCGGGCTCGGGTAGAAAACGATAGGCAGCAAAAGTAAGGCCAGCAATCGTCACGCCAGCTCCCAGCACAAACAGTCCAAGAAAGATGGTGCCAATAATGCGTGCCACGCGATTACCACGTGTAAAGCCGCGCGCGAACATCTTCCAGCGCAGCCAGAATAACCATCGAATTTTATCGCCATGGATAAGCATGCTTATACTCCTAATCCAGCCAGCTTAGATTGTGGTTTTCATTGCGTACACCGATGACGTTGAGGAAGATATCTTCCAGGGTGGCATCTTTATCTGCGCCATTGCCACTGGCACGCTCGCGCAGTTCTTGTAATGAACCCTCGGCGACTAATACACCCTGGTTAATGATTCCTACCCGTGTACATAGGCGTTCGACCACTTCCATAATGTGTGATGAGAAGAAGATGGTAGTGCCACGGCGCGTCAGGTCGTGGAGGATATCGCGGATGACGCGCGAACTGACGGGATCGATGCCCTCAAAGGGCTCGTCCAGGAAGAGTACCTGTGGACGATGGATGATGGCTGCTGCCAGGGCGGCCTTCTTACGCATACCTACTGAATAGTCAACAATCAATTTGTCGGCATCGTTGACCAGGTCCAGTACCTGCAAAAGTTCTTCGGTGCGTTTGTGAATATCGGCCTCAGCCACTCCATACATATGGCCTGAGAAGGTAATAAATTCTCGACCCGAGAGGCGCTCGTAGAGATTCAAGTATTCGGGTAGCACACCCATCAATGCGCGTGCCTGCAAAGGATTCTGCCAGACATCAACGCCGCCGACCCAGACGTTGCCAGAACTGGGTCGCAGTAAGCCCACCATCATTTTGATGGTTGTTGATTTGCCCGCGCCATTAGGTCCTAAAAAGCCAAAAAACTCTCCCGGACGTACCGCAAGATTGAGATTATTGACCGCTAATTTCTGGTCAAACTGGCGTACAAGGTTGCGCGTGACCACAGCATATGAAGTATTTGATTGTGTTGGGACTGGACCATTATACTGTACAGCCGGCGACCAATCTGTGGATGAGTTCGGTTCAGGAGATGTCATCATATTCATTATCCTTTTTTATTGTTATTAATGGATAACTCTGGCGAATTCTTATTTGCTGCATGCGCAGCCCACTTTTCTATGTCCTTGCGCTAATAACTGACCGCTATGTTTTTTATAGCAATGCGCTATTTCCTCCAGACATACTTATACTGACGTAGTATGTCTGCCAAAATCAAATATATATGCCTCTGTGCTGCTTTTTGGTACTTCCTTGATATCTGCCCCGAAGAAATATAGCATCCTGGCTATTGGCGCACAAAAGAGCAGGCTTACCTCTACTAAAACGAATGGATGGACTTGTGCTGGCCTAAAATATTTATCTGGTCTATAAGCGACCATAAGATGCTTTTCCAGCAGATATGTAGTAGAGTCAATCCTACCTATTGATTATACTATATTGTTGTAGAAATAGTTTTACTGCAGGCAAAGCAGTGTTTTTGGCACAAAAAGAAGGACTGGTCAAAACCAGCCCC
Source organism: Dictyobacter kobayashii (assembly GCF_003967555.1). Classification (GTDB taxonomy): domain Bacteria; phylum Chloroflexota; class Ktedonobacteria; order Ktedonobacterales; family Ktedonobacteraceae; genus Dictyobacter; species Dictyobacter kobayashii. Next base: position 1,759,763 of record NZ_BIFS01000001.1, on the reverse strand, counting down.
TCTAATGCATTATGCTTGCTTAGTTCATCCATTCGCCAGGAATGCTGCGGTCACGCACTCGTACATTGGCCTGATTGTTCTTCATGTTCTTGCCATCTTCTGTGATGCGCTTGGGCAACTCAGAGATGTTGATGCGATGCCAGTAGGCTGCCGGGAAGAGACCCAGCCCGATGGCCAGGGCAATACCAATTTCACCCTGGTTGATAGGTAAGCCCGCAGGGAGGCGGAAGAACGATTGTGAGATGACATGTAGCAGCACCAGCAGGGCAGCTACAAACAGGACCAGCTCGAATGCGAAGGCCGCATAATACGAGACCACTTCTGCCCGCTTATTGCGCCGGTAGAAGATGGCCAGGGCCACATTGAGCACACAGAGAAAGCCAGTCACCCACAATACGACGGGGATCGCCGCCGTTGATTTGAAACTCAGTCCGGTTGACTGTGCTGCCATGACTGAGATGAGCGCGCTATTGAATACTATCAACGAGTACCTCCACCCATGTTACTATGATTGGAATAGATAAGATCAATAAAAACTTTAAATCTTGGTCAACAAGAGATTGGTAAATGCTACTTCTGAGCCACCATCTAACCCATTGACTCCCAGGCCGATTGACCCGGGACCAAAGGCGTTATTCTGGGCTGTGCCCATCTGCTTTCCATTCACTGAGAATGTGAAATGAGATCCATCCACATGTACCTTCAGATTATTTTTGCCTTTTGTGCCATGAAACTCTTTGCCCGCTGAAGCTTTCCAGATCGGATCAGACCATTGCCCCGTCGCTTTTCTACCGTCGAGGAGACAGAATTCATACCTTACACCATCCTTATTGTTAACAATGCGGAAGGCATATAGTAATGCTTTGCCATTAATTTCGTGGTAACTAAAGACCAATCCGAAGAAGTTAAAATCAGTGTTATTATCGGCGCCTTTGACTTGCTGCATATCCACGCTATAGGTATATTTTGCCGGTGGTATTTCACTGATCAGAACGGAAGAAGCAAAATATGTGTTATCCCCAACTTTAGTAGAGCTGATATGATAGGCGTTATTTTTAAATTGGCGATCCATACCTAGCTTTAATTGATCAGGCCTTCTTAGCAACCAGTTATAGCTGTTCGAACTGAGTGGATCACTGATGAGCACTGAGTCATTAAAGGTAGCGGTGGCCTGCACATTTGCGGTGGCGGTGGCATTTAAATTGGCCTGTACTTGTGCGTGTTTGTTATTGCCTGTATTGGTTTGACTGGCCGTAGTGCCGCCTGAGCGGGTGAGCAGGTAGATGCCAGAGCTAAAGAGGACGAGCACAATTAAGGCTGCCAGCACCACAAGTTTACTGTTTTTCTTGATTTTATCCTGGAAAGAAAGATTTTGTGGTGGTGTGGGTGGCGGCAGTGCGCCAGTATTGCCCTGGCCCTGGGCTAAGACAGGCAGAATACCTGTTTTGTATTCTCCTGGTTTGCCCGCGACCGGGATACGTACGACTTTGACGGCCTGGTTCAGTTTAAGCATACCAGTATCGCCGCTATATTCGCCCGCTGGATGCATCAGCGCTCCAGTATTGCCTAATGCGCCGGTTGGGCTGGGTAGCATGCCGGTATTGCCCAGGTTTCTGGTGGCGTTGGGATGTATGCCGCTGCTGCCGAGTGCACCGGTGGGATTATTAAACATGCTGCTGTTGCCTGCATTACCGGCCGGGCTGGGATATATACCGCTGTTGCCCAGGTTCCTGGTGGCATTAGGATGCATGCCACTGGGCGAACCATTGACGGGTGCGTTTGGCCCTGTCTGGATGTCGTAGTTTTGTGTCCCTGCATTACCCAACTGCTGGGAATTCTTCTTAGGGAACATCGGGTTATTGAACATCGAAGCGCCTGGGCCCAACTGGCCAGTAGGTGTGCGCCGTGTTGACTGTGTCGCAGGATTAGCTGGCTGTTGAACCGGTGATGATTGGAACCCTTGTGTGGCTGCCTCATTCCATGGCTGCTGGGCAGACTGAAATGCCTGCGTCGCCAACTCATTCCAGGAAGGTGGATTTGGCTGTGGTGGTACCCCGGCCCCTGCATTGCCCGGGATTGTTGCGACGGCTGTGGTGGCAGGAAAGATTGCGGCCCGGTCGATGCCCATGGCTGTTGAGCCGGAGCAAAGGATTGCGGCCCATTATTTCCTGCGTTTTCCTCAGGTCGTGGCGTATTTGAAGGTCCCATTTGCTGCTGGGGCACACCACGCAGATTCGTCTTGTGTCCCAGACGGGCAGCCGTCTTTGAATTTTCTGTCTCTCGTTCTCCCGCCTTTGGAAAGAACGGCGAATTAAAAGGTCCTTGTTGATTATTCATAATCTCTCACCGGTAGTAATGGCATATGCGTAACAGTAAATAAAGAATGTTGCCTTTACATCAACCACTTAATGGGTGGTGATTGGGACATTGTTTATGGTTGTCCTGTCTGGTTCATCCATTCACCTGGCATATCGTTTCACCTTAATATTTCTAGTGCCTGCGCTCAGACAAAATAATTTTACTGGTTGGCCGGTAGCAGATTAGTAAATGCTACCCCCGCTGCTTCAACGCTCGCAACCTGCTGACTCTCGCCGTTGGGCAATGCGCTATATGCTATCACAGCTGTAGATTTCGGACTATGCCGGGTTTTGACTATCGCGGTGGTTGAGAAGCGTACACTGTTTGGTGTTCCATAACTGCCTGTTGCAGGTGTGCTAGGAACTACGCGGATCAGGTTGTAAATAATTGAGCAAAGCACTATCAAAATGACGATAATGACCAGTGCCGCCGTCTTCTTATATGTTTTAATCAGTTCCAACAACGAAAACGGTTGAGCGAGCGCTGGTAATTCGCCAGTAGATTTTTGTTTGGTTGCCGCTGGTGAACTGGATCTGAGCAAGCTAGCCTCACCCATTTCCTTGTCTATTGCTTGTGCCAGCGTTTCAGTTGTTGTCGTACCTGTCTGCATGCCCGTCACTGGATTGATTTGCCGTGTGATGGGCCCCAGATTTTTGCTGACCGTCTCGCTCTGTTTCTGTGTATGGAGTGGCCGCCCCGACAATAGATGTCTTGGCATAGTTGGTGCCGTATCTGAAATCTCTCCAGTTGCAGAGCTCCCTTTGTGCAAACCACGCAGATTAGTCTTATGTCCCAGTCGTAGACGGGGTGGCATGAACATCTTTTTGTTACCGGCCTCGGCATCTGGTACTGCAACTTTATCCAACTGAAGTGGTTCCGCGACTGGTGGCAATGGTGTCTGCTGGTTCGCGGGCTGTGGCACTGCCTGCCTGACTCCCTCTCCAATTGTCGGAGGCAATGGAGTTAGACCAATGGTGGACAGGCTACTATTGGGTGTTTCTGGCACCCCTCCAGTTTTGAGATGTGAGCTATGGCCAGGCAATGCCGAGGGTTGAGCACTGGATGGTTTCATTGCTGCAATATTAGCCTCGGTAAGGATGCCCGAAAATGATGGCAGGGTCATACTGGTCTGAGCCACAATATCATTGCGGGCGGCTAGCACCTGAGCTGCCCTGGCTGCGGTTTCACGCGCCACTGCTTGTGGGGCGGCCTCTGGCTGCTCCTGATTATGAGCGGATGCAGGCATTGGACTTTGCCAGACTGGATCAAAGAGTCCACGGCGGCGATTGCCCGCGTCAGCTGAACCATCAACCTGCACACCAGCAGCTTCCAGGGCCAGCCTGAAGGCGCTGGCAAGATCACGGGCCCGGAGATAGCGATCTGTGGGGCGTTTAGCCAGGGAGCGCAAAATAACCTGTTCGGCGGCAGGAGGCAAATCTGGGCGATATGTCCTGGGCAGGGGTGGTGGCGTATGTAAATGCTGTAGCGCCACCTTCATTGGCGTCTCTCCTTGAAAGGGAGGGGTACCTGCGACCATATGATACAGTAATACACCCAGCGAATAGATGTCCGCGCGCGCATCCACCTTGCCGCCAACAACCTGTTCCGGGGCCATATAGTCTGGCGTCCCCATTGGCATGCCTACTTCGGAGAGCGGATTCTGATTTTTCTGCCCATCTGTAATGATTTTGACCAGGCCGAAATCGGTAAGTAGGAGACGTTTTTCTGGGGTCATCAGTATATTGGCTGGTTTAATATCGCGATGCACAACTTTGCGCTCATGGGCAAAATCGAGGGCCGCCGCCATCTGTTCCAGGTAGCTCACCACACGTGTCAGCGGCAATTTACCTTCTGTGTCCAGTTCATCGCGTAAAGTGCCACCGCTAACATAAGGCATGACGAGATACGCCAACCCATCTAATTCTCCATATTCGTGGACCGGCGTAATATTCGGATGTTCCAGCGAAGCGGCCGCGTCGGTTTCGCGCCGAAAGCGCTCCAGGAAAGCTTTATGTTGCTGCGGTTGGAAAGTCGTAATGGGTAGAAGAACTTTGACCGCAACCTGACGGCGCGGACGAGACTGCTGAGCCAGATAAACTGCACCCATACCACCCCGTCCAATCACCTTTTGTAGCGTACAGGTGCCGAGCACCTTGCCACATAACTCTTCTGCGTTCATGAAACTTTACCCCTTTGCCGACAAATGCTGGCTATTTGGTATGAAATCAAACCATCGTCCCAGATGTCGTCCCCCTTTTGTGGTCATAAAGACAGTTGTAACAGATGGTGTTTAATTACGTGTAAGCAAGAGATTTTTAAAGGCCACTTCAGTGCCATCTTTATTAACGATCATCCCCACAGTCCCGGCCTGATAGGTCCCATCCTGGAAGACTTTTGCTAATTTTTTGCCATTAACGGTCACGGTAAATTTATTGCCGTCCATTGCAATGCTGATGGTATTGGCCTGCTTGCCCTGGTGGAATTCATTTCCAGTTGGTAAGGTACCGTTTTTTACTTGCGTCCAGGGATTTGGCTGGCTATCATCATAGCGCCAGAACTGGTATTCCTTCCCTTTTACATTTACCACTTCAAAGCTATAAAAGGTTGTATTGATCTTACCGTTCTTCTGTTGCCGGTTGAAGCGCATAATCATACCAAAGGTATTGTTTGGATCATTATCATCGCCTTTGATTTCCTGCATGGTTAAGCTATACGTTAGCGGACCAGTGAAGGATTTGCCGGGCAAGATTACCCCACTGCCTGTAGTCCCCTGGGCTGCAACATGATATGCGCCATTTTTAAAGGCATACAGGTTGGTGGGTGTGGTGCGCCAGCCATTGATATTTTTGTCCAGTGCATCGGAGACCAGTATATTGGCGCTGGCTGTGGCCGTGGCCTGGAGAGCCGGATTATTGGCTGCCGCATTGCCTGCTGCGGTTGTCGTTGACTGCTGGCTCTGCTGTTTATTCAGATTCTGAGAGATCCATTGTGTTCCCAGTAGCGCCAGAATTACAACGACAATAGCCACTGCAATACTATTTCTCATCCATGGCTTCAGACCCTTTTTAGCAACCGGTGGCACGCCTGCATCATCTGACTGCCTTTCAAAGGGCAGGATGCCAGTGATATAGCGACCGGGTTGACCGGCGACCGGGACCTTAACAACTTTAACCGGGTCATTTAGCTTGAGTGTGCCGGTAGAGCTGCTTTGCTCTGGTGAGGTCAGCGCACCTGTTGGTGTTTTAGGAAAGGCCACATTCTGAGATAAGTTGTTAGGTGTCTGTGGTGGCTCTTTACTCCAGGCTGGATGTAGCCCGCTGCCAGGTGCGGCGGCCTGATTTTTGTTGACCACAGGCATGATACCTGTTCCGACCAGTGGGAATTGTCCTGTTTTTGAGAGTAGACCACTGCTACCGTTTTTTGGCAGCGGGCTCGGGGCTGCTGTCCCGGGCATCATCCCTGAACCGGTCAATGGAAAATTGCCAGTCTTTGAGAGTAGTCCACCGGTGGGTTGGTTTGTATTGGCCGCGCCGGCAGGCGTAGTTGTATTCATCTTTACCGAAGACATCATCCCCGTTCGGCTCAGGAGTCCACTGCTCTGCCGGGAATAGTATTTTCTGCGACTGGCTGATTTGGTGCCGGGTTGATCCCAGTGCGATTGAGTAAGTTGCCAGTTGGATTCCTTTGTACATCCGCTTTTGTCACTTTAGGCATCGAAGCCGTCTGGCGCATCGGATCAAATTGCCCTTTAGGGATCGCCATACGAGAAGCGGTAGAGCCACTTAACAATCCTGCCCAGGTCTGCTCTGGATCGAGCTGGAAGCCTGCGTTGAGCACTGCTGAACGAAATGCTCTGGCCATATCCTGGGCGCGCATATAGCGATCACCGGGGCGCTTAGCCATGGCGCGGAGCACTACCTGTTCGGCTGCGATCGGAAGATCTGGTCGTAACATTTGTGGTGATGGTGGAGGTATTTGCAAATGTTGGGCGGCGATCTGCATCGGCGTCTCACCCTGGAATGGGGTTGTTCCAGTTAGCATCTGGAAGAGAATAACCCCCAGGGAATAGAGATCTGCGCGCGTATCTACCTCTTCACCAATGACCTGCTCCGGGGCCATATAATCTGGCGTGCCAACGGGTGCTCCCGCGCCGGTCAAACGTACCTGGGGAGTCTGCCCCTCGGCAATAATTTTAACCAGGCCAAAATCGGAGAGCAAGAGACGCCCTTCATTGGTAACCATGATGTTGGCAGGTTTAATATCGCGGTGAATTACCCCATGTTCGTGAGCAAAATCGAGGGCGGCCGCAAGTTGTTCTAAATAATTTACAGCGTGCTGAAGAGATAAAGGTCCTTCGCGCTCCAATTCATCGCGCAGAGTACCTCCAGATACATAGGGCATCACAAGATACGCGAGACCATCTTGTTCTCCGTATTCGTGCACGGGCATAATATTTGGGTGTTCCAGGGAAGCCGCGGCATCGGTCTCGCGCCGAAAGCGCTCCAGGAATGCGGCCAGCTGGTTGGCATTCAATTGTGTTATCGGTAGAAGCACTTTTACCGCAACCTGACGCCGGGGACGGGACTGTTGGGCGAGAAACACGGCTCCCATGCCCCCCTGCCCCACCAGTTTCTGGAGCGTGCATGTGCCCAATGCCCTTCCAATCAATGCTTCTGCGTTCATCAAAACTCTACCCCTCTATTACAACTGGCGCTCACTTTGCCTGCCAGTACTAAGCGTATTCTCTTCACCCCGTCTTCCCGACATACTTGTACCTTTGTACATATTAGTCAACTTCCATGCGTCTGACAATAAAATGGCAGGGCAAGCATGACCAAAGTAATGTTTATTACTGCGTCAATTTGTGCTTTCGTGCTACTTATTAGTATTGGATTAAACGCAGAATTGTTGGTTTAGCTGGGGATGTATGACCTGTATATTGTTTCAGTGGATTTCAATCCGTTGCAGAATTTGCGAGAAGTCGGGTGCCGAGTGCCTGAGTGAGTATGTAATCTATCCCTTCATTCTTCATAACAACAATGAAGGGATAGGCTTGAATTTCAAGGGCAACAATTAGATATCGCCGACAAATGTTTCTGTGTCCGAGAGCCCCTGGGGATCCCGATCCTCTTCGGCATCCAACGGGACCTCCTCCGTACCAATCTGTGTTGCCATAGAGGGGACGGTCCGGCTTTGGGCGATAATGCCGTGGAGCAGTGACGCGGAGGCCTGGGCCAGCATAGGGCGCAGACGTTCAAGATGTTCGCGCTGCCGCTGGAGCTGCTCATTGCGTTTCTTCTCGTAATCAGGTGTATTGCGTGTGCCATAAATGCCTTCGACCATGACTGGCGAGATTTGTTCCCAGATGTCGCGGCTGTCCAATACCTGTCCCACGGCCGACTGCAATTGCTGAATAAGATCGATTGTCTGGTTGAGTAACATCATAATATCACCCTCGGCCAGCTCAATACGCCTCATCAAGCCACTGAGCGTTGTTTTGCGGGCCCAGGCGAGGGCCAGGCCATGAAATTCAGGGATCACCCCTGGTGTAAAGCTAACCCCGGCGCGCTCCTCAACTCCCCGGACGTGCTGGATGATATGCCAGAGCTCACGGCGAATCTGGGCCAGGCGATTATGCATGACGTCGCGATTATTCAGGCGTCGATCATTATCATAAGTGAACCAGCTACACACTTCCGCCAGCTCTGCGGGAGAAAGTTCATCCAGGTAACCATTGGTTATCAGCTCGACCAGGATGATGCCGGCAGGATGGAAAATGTTACGTAGCAGCCGACCTTTCAGGGTTAGCTGCTCGTCCTGGCCAATGTGGCCCATCGCTCGGAGCGCGAAGATGGTCCCATCCAGTTCGGCGGCTCCGGCGCGACTGAGTGGAAAGGCACCAATTTTCTCGCGTCGTTTCTCCAGTGCGCGCTCTGCTTCTACTGAAGCGGCTCCCTTTTTCTTTTTGCCTGACTTGCTGGCTTTCTGATAACGTTTCTCCAGGCGCTGCAGCTCATTAATTTCCCACAGCAGATAGCGCTGGAACTCGCGCAGGCTAGAAGCGCAAATGCGGCGCAGGTGCTGTAGATCGTTGGGCCGCCAGAGATTAAGTACCGAATTGTAGCGGATCACAAAAGAACTGGTCACAGGCAATAGGTCGCCGGTAATCTTCTGGAATGATGGCTCGAAAGGTTCCCAGGGTGAATAAGGGATAATTGCTGCGCCGCGTACATCCATACCACGGCGACCGGCGCGCCCCGTCAACTGGCGATACTCATTAGGGGTGAGCAGGCGCATCTCCTGACCATCAAATTTGCTCAGGCTACCCACAATGACTGAGCGCGCAGGCATATTGATGCCCAGGGCCAGCGTATCGGTGGCAAAGACAGCCCGCAGGTGTCCCCGGTAAAACAGCGTCTCCACCAGCACTTTGAGTCCTGGCAACAGGCCCGCATGGTGAAAGGCTAAACCACGGGGTAGTAGATTCAGCAAAGAGTGAACCTGCTGTAGATTACGATCCTCTTTGGGGAGGTGCTCCAGCCAGATGCCGACCTCTTCGCGGATCAGCGCTTCCTCTTCAGGTGTGGTAAAGCTATGCATAGCTGAGCTCATTGCAGCTTCTTCAACGACACGTCGGCCTGGTAGGAAGTAGAGGCAAGGCAGCATATCTGCATCCCTCAGGACTGTGAGAATCTCTCCCGGCTCGGGAGCTTTACGTTGTTGAAGCCGGCGCCCCTTTGGCTTTTCCTGGTGGGCGACATCCCCATTTGACTGGGCTTCGCTGCTGGTGCTGGCTTGCGGCTTGCTCTCTTCGGCTTGCTCAGTTGATGCTGTGGCTGTATCTTTGACCGCCGTCCGTGGCCGTGAGCGCAACCGTTCACGTTCTTTGCGCGAGATACGATGGTCCTGGGGGCGCATGGCACGATTGCGGCGACGACGCTCTTCCCATACATCGTCCTCTAAATCGCCATCCTCATTATCCTCGTCATCCTCAAAGGTGAAGACCCGATTACGGCCCAGCATTTGAGCCAGTTTGGCCTCGCCACCAACGCGAGGAAACTGTTCGATACGGTTGCCATCGGCATCCTGTACCAGGTGCAATTTGCCGTCCAGGAAATAGTAGTGTTCCAGTGGCACGGCGCGTTGTTCGTGGGTAACCAGTGAGATAGGACGATGGACACGACTAATCCAGCTGGCCAGATCTTCTGCATTGCTGACAGTGGCTGAGAGGCCAACCAGTTGGACATGGGGGGGCGAACAGATGATAGCCTCTTCCCAGACCGGGCCACGCCCGACATCACTTAGATAATGGAGCTCGTCGAAAACGACGTAACCTACATCTGTCAGGGTTGAAGGGCCACTGTTATAGCCATATTCCCCCCCTTCTTCGAGGAGCATATTGCGGTAAACCTCGGTTGTCATAATGACTATCGAGGCGCGACTACGCTCCACAATATCTCCGGTCACCAGGCCAACCGCGTCCGCACCATACAATTCACGCAGATCGCGATATTTCTGATTGGAAAGGGCCTTTAAAGGGGTAGTATAAATGACGCGCTGCTTTTTTTGTTGTGCACGCCAGATGGCGTACTCTGCTACAAGGGTTTTACCTGTACCAGTGGGTGCCGCAACGAGCACGGATTGTCCGTGCGCGAGTTGGTCAATCGCTTCCAATTGAAACGAGTCAATTGGAAATGTATAACGCGCGGCAAAGGCCTCTATATCGGCCTGAGGGTCGTGCTCGGTCACCACGTATTCTTCCATCTCTTCTTCAATTCATTGCCGATTATTATTCGCACTATTGTAACACCTCTCAGTGGTCTTCACAAGATAGCGGATGTCCATACATGTTAATCGATCTATGCTGGCACGCCTTGCTTCTTATACAACATAGTAGAAGAGCATCGACGATAACAGAGGCATAATGTATCTCTGCATCTATTGATAGTCACCATATACTAGCAATAGTATAGCTCAAAAAGTGTATTGCCGGGGTGACCCTATCTTTTGTCAGGGCTTTTTCATGTTCCTCTTTGGCGCCTGGGGCGCCGGGTGTGGTGGGTGGCCGTGGCCGCCCACCACACACTCCACACCTGAAAGAAGGTCCATCGTATCACTTGCTCGTGATCTCTGGACGAACAGTAAAAAGTCTTGGCCGTTTGGCAGGGCTTCGCAAAAGTCAGAGTAACCAAGCAAGGGCCTCCTCTGGGTGAGATGCAAATCGCCGGATTTGACGAGCCACATTGGAAACCTGATGCATATCCATCAAGGAGAGCACGAGCGAGTTGAGTACGGCAAGCATTTGAGCGACAGGAGGAACGCGAACGCCACATCGGTCTTCTCCCAACGTCACATCACGGCGCCCATGGAGACGATTTTCCACCGCCCAGTGGTCGCGGATGAGGCGGAAAAGCCGCTGGATCGAACACTGTTCTCGGCTCAAGGTCGTCAATCCGTACACGACCTCTACGCTCCTTTTCTCTGCCGTCTTGCGTTCCCGTTGTAATCGAAAGACCTGCCCAACTTCTCCCCATTCTCGATCCAGAAACTCGTTGAGGTCCGGTGAGGTGAGCAGGTGGCGCCGCTCCAGTCGGCCATGACCTTTTTCGACCTGTTCATAGGAGTGCCAGGTGCTTCGATCAGCGTGTGGATCTTCGAAAAAGAGTTCCAGATCCTCTCGAGTCACGGGCGTATTGTCTTTGATGATCAGAATCACCTCTCCTCCTGCCCGTTTTACCATGCGTCCAAACGCATGATAACTTTGAGCAGCATCGACGGTGAAAATGCGCCCTTTGCAGAGCACTTCGGTCAACAGCGGCTTGAGGGCACTGACTTCATTCTGCTTGTCGGCAATTGGACACTGATGCAAGACAATTCCTGTTTGCACTTCATACACATGCAACACATGCCTCTGCGGCTTTTCTCCTCCATAGCTCTGCTGACCGGTTCCCCGCAACACTTTGCCATCAATGGCCACATGAACAGCGCGCTGCTCTGCCAGCATCGCGAGACGACTGGGTTCGTCACCACATCGGCTTTCTGCCTCCTGCCGTAGCAACCAATCTCGAAATCGTTCATTGATCTGCTGGCTCTCCAACCGAGCGAGCGCATATTTGTACGTATTGGCACACGGCATACGCTTCCACTTCACGTTCAACTGCTCGCGCAGCCTCTCTCCTTGGTCTCGCGCCCAATCGCTGGCTCCCAACAGGCTTTTCATCCCAGCCAGTTTGGCCAGGATCAGCACGATGAGCACGTCCGCTAACGCATATTGCTTCCCTCGGGCTGCCCGCTGATCAGGGATCTGCGCACAGATGTCGTACAACGAACGCAGATGCGATGGGCTTACTTCTTGAATGGTCTTGCTTTCCGTTTTCAGTGTGCTATATTCCATGCAGAGTCTTTCCTCGAATGACCTTGATTTTTTTTTCATTCTACTGGATTGACTCTTCTTTTTCACCTCCCCCGGACTTTTGCGAAGCCCTGGGCCGTTTGGCAGTACCACTTGCAACTTCCAGGGTTCTTCGCTATACTACCCTTAATAAACAATACGATATCGATGCCTTCCAACGATGAGGAAGAGGAGTAATCTGTTCTAGATAGCAGCGAGCCGGCGATTGGTGTGAGGTCGGCAATCTCAGACAGGTGAAGGGCGCTTCTGAGCTGGATACATTGAGAATGAGTGGCTTCACTGTTTTGGTGAAGAAGCAGGGTGGGACCGCGCATGTCGCTGTAAAACGTAGTAGCCCCAGGCCTACGTTAGCGCATTCGTCCCTGGGCTATAGACGCCTGGGGCATTTTTTTGCGGAGGAAACCACTCATGACACAAGTTGAAAATCAGCAACCGGAGGTAAAAGATACTCCTCTGGTCCCCATTGAAAAAGTTGTCTCCCTATCCAAGCGCCGTGGCTTCGTCTATCCTAACTCAGAGATTTATGGTGGCGTGGCCGGTATCTATGATTTTGGTCCCCTTGGCGTCGAGTTGCGCAACAATATTAAGCGCTACTGGTGGTGGTCCATGGTACAGAATCACGATAATGTGGTAGGTATTGAGGGTGCTACCATTACTCATCCTCGCGTCTGGGAAGCCAGCGGTCACGTTGAGAACTTTGTTGATCGCCTGGTCGACTGTAAGAAATGTAAGCGTCGTTTCCGCACTGACCATCTGGAGCCAGAGAACCTGGAGCAGCATAAATGTCCTGTCTGCGGTGGTGAGTTGACCTCAGAGCCTCGCGTCTTTAACCTGCTGATGGAGACCTACCTGGGTGTGGTTGAAGGCGATCGTATGAAGACCTACCTGCGTGGTGAGGCCTGCCAGAACATTTATCTGGACTATGATAATGTGGTGAAGTCATCACGTGTCCAGGTGCCATTTGGTATCTGCCAGATTGGTAAGGCTTATCGTAACGAGGTCACTCCTGGTAACTTCTTGTTCCGCCAGCGTGAATTCGAGCAGTGGGACCTCCAGTTCTTTGTACACCCCAGTGAGATGGATAAGTGGTATGAATACTGGAAGAATTTCCGCTTTGAGTGGTACAAGGGCATTGTGAACCACAAGGATCGCCTGCGCTTCCGTGAGCATGGTAGCGATGAGCTGGCCCACTATGCCAAAAAAGCCTTTGATGTGGAATATCAGACCGTGCTTGGTTGGCAGGAATGGGAAGGGGTACACTGGCGTCAAGATTGGGATCTCTCGCGCCACTCTGAGTATAGCGGTCAGGATCTGCGCTATACCGATCCTCTGACCAAAGAGCGCTATACACCCTGGATCGTCGAGACCTCGGGTGGTGTTGACCGCACCTTCTTGAATCTGTTGCTGGATGCCTACGAGGAAGAGCCTGATCCCAATGGTAAAGAGCCTCGTACCGTGCTGCATCTGCATCCATGGCTGGCTCCTGTTAAAGTTGCTGTGCTACCCTTGCAGAAGAACAAAGAAGAGCTGGTTTCTACCGCTCAGTCTATTCACCAGAACCTGCGCCGCTATATGGTGTCACAATATGATGATGTGGCTAATATCGGTCGCCGTTATCGCCGTCAGGACGAGATTGGTACACCTTTCTGTGTTACGGTTGACTTCCAGACCCTGGATGATCAGACGGTTACTGTGCGTGAGCGTGACGGCATGACCCAGATTCGCCTGCCCATCAGTGAGCTAACCATGTATCTCCTGGAACGCGTAACCTGGAAGTAGCTGCTCATACGACTGTTTCTAAATAGCATAGGCTACTACAAGGCCTGATGGAAATGTTTATTATACTTATAGAGCATCTCCATCGGGCCTTCCCCTTTTTATTGCTTCCCATCCCTTTCATCCTCGCTACTGTTTAAGAATGTGCCTTACTCCCATCATTATGGGAAGCGTGCCTTCTTTGTGCGGACGTACGCTGACGCGCCCGAGGTGTTTTTATAGTCTGGGTGTAGAAAATGCACTATGTGCATTTTCTACACCCAGACTATAAAAACATGTTGAGCACCACAGGTGTGAAAGCATATAGACAGAGCGTGCGAAGGACATGGGAGTAAGACACATATAAGAATTTGTCTGATCCTTATGATCGCTGTGTGCTTCACGTCTGAGTTTGTGTCCCAAAGGCGCTCAAGAATTCATTTTATGTGGTGCAAAAAGGGCGCTCGGCGCCCTTTTTGCACCACATAAAAAAATGGGCGGGCGCGCCTGCGCCCGCCCGCAAGGAAAAGAGGCGCTTCCTGGAGCAATGAGGATAAAACACACTATAAGTTAGTACTTCTGGAAAAGAAATACCTTCATCTTTCCTGATTTTTTTGTATCTCTGCTATAGTGAATCTGAGATATCTGAAAAAAATGGACCAGAAAATAGCTGTGACAATGGTTTTGTTTGTTCGATGTTGTATGCTGATCAGTATGAGAAATTACGACTACTATTCATTGAAATAGGCAGAGCTTGCTTCCGCGGATGTTATTGCTGAAGCTGGCTATTTTCAATAAAAGGATCGAAATCCATGACGCGCATCGTTTCTTATAATATTCTTGCCGGGGGCTATAGTTTACGGGAAAATGGAGCCAAAAGAACCGAGCAGTTGCTGAAGATTATCCGTGCAGGCCGACCGGATATAGTGGGATTGCCAGAGGCGATTAATCCGCATAAGTTTGCAGGCCCGACGGTGGTTGAAGAGATGGCCGAGGCATTGGGGATGCAGCTTATCAAAGGTGGCGAGACAGGCAGTAGCAGGGATTATCAAACGGCTTTAATGACGAGTTTGCCGGTTATCTCTGTGAAAAATCATGCCCGTCCCGGTGTGCTGGCGCGCCCTTATTAGAGGTATGCGTTGAGGAGAGCACGGGTCAGCAACTGACTGTTTTTGTCATTCATCTCTCGGCGGCCTTTAATCGGGGTTGGGCTGGCAACCATATCCGCATACGCGAAGTACGCGAGATTTTAAATATCCTGGCTCCTTTTCGGGCCGAAGGTAAACCACACATACTAATGGGTGATTTTAATTCGCTGTCTCCCAAAGATGCTTTTACGGCCAGTGCCTTGCTCAAATATGTCATGCGCCTGGATACGCGGCGTAAAAATTTGACCCTCAATGATGGCCATCCACATTTAAATTCTGTCGTGCCTCCTAAACTGCGCTTCCTCAATCCAGTCCTGCGTACGGTCGCGCGTAGCGAGCTGTTGTGTAATCTGTTTGACCTGGCAGCTTATTTTTATGCCCCCCGTGGCTGTATTCGGTTGCTATCAGAGTATTATACAGATTGCTTCCGCCACTTACATCCGCACGAACAGGGATTTACCTGTCCCGCGGCAGCACCCGCGGGCCGAATCGACTATATCTTTGCTGATCCAACCCTGGTGGAGCGCCTGGAGATGTGTCATGTGCTGGTTACAGGTGAGGACGATTTCCTGGGTGAGCATGCCAGTGATCACCTGGCTGTCACCGCAGAGTTTGGGCTGGGTGTGGTGCCAGAAGTACCAGCTACCCCGACAGATAATGCTATCTCAGATAGTGCTGTCTCACGTCCATAAGTGTATTGCAAGTCAAGAGGGGCAGCGATCACCAGCGGTCGCTGCCCCTCTTGACTTTTTGTGCTCGGCCCTGAGGGCTATTACTTCACTGCCTGTAGATCTAACGCGGCCATATATTGAACCTCAACATAGGTCTGAAGGGCTCCAGCTGAACCAGGCGTTGGCTTGGGAGCTGTGTCCGGTGGTATCGTACGCCCTGTGTAGGCATAGGCTGCCAACTGTTTTAACTGCAGTGCCGCGCTGAGATTATTATTACTTGCCAGATTGTTGGTTTTTAAAAGCTGCACATCATTTTGACGCATTTGTTGCAACCAGCCACGCAGATCTTGCAGGCCGTTTTTGGCATTCTGGATGCGTTGCAGCAGGTTGGCATTATTGCCCGCAGCCGTCTTCAGATTATCCAGATGTTTATCCAGAATATCCAGATAACCTTGTTGATTGGGTGATGAAAGCAGGCCGATCGGCGAATTGAGTTGTGGGGGTAGTGCGGCGGGCAGATCTCCACTTTCACGGGCATACTGAGTACCATCAATTATCTCTATGAGACGAGTGCTTTGCCGTCTGGCCAGATTATAATCCTTGGTTTGCTGAATAGAATCAACTACACTGGTCGCTTTATCGTTCATGGATTTGATCGCGTCAAACATATTGACGACAACTGACGACTTCTGTGGCAGATCGGGTGTAGCATAAAGAATATTCTTGATCTCGGCCAGCGTTGTCACAGCAAAATTAGCCTGATAAGCAATGTTATTGCTCGGAGCCTTTGGGGTTGAGCCAGCCGTTTCAAGCGTGATCTGAATGCCCTGCGTATAAGCGATCAGGTTAGAATGGTTGTTATCTCCCGGATAGGTGAAATCTATGTTCTTATTATGGATTGGTAGCTCACCTAACGGAATGAAGGCCTGCTTATCGGTTTGCAACCAGGCATAATAGCTTTTACCTTGTGCGGGATTAGCAATATTTTGCATCGTAATGCGCAATTGATCATTATGCCCCAGGGCATCATCCTGAAAAATATCGTGCCAGGACCCTGGCTGACTACAGGAGGCAGGGGTGGCTGAGTGGTCCTGCTTACGGCTGGTTGCCCGGCATTACTATGGTTGATAAGGGTAGTAATACCGATAGTTGCAACGATAATTGCAATCAGTAACACCAGCGCGATGGCTGCATATTTATTTTTATATATTGGCGTTGTTGGCCGGAAAGTCAATGGCTGCGCGCTCGTATTGAGTTGCTGAACTGCTGGCTGTGGTTGCTGAGGTGTTTGCATCTCAGGCATGGGTGATTGCTGGTATGGTCTGGTAGGCTCGGGCGAGGGCTGTGATGGATTGAATCTTGGCGCAGATGGAGTTGACGGCAGTGGCGCGAAACCTGCTCCGGCATTACTCCCCTCCATGGATGGCGTATTGGGTGCTGCCTGTCGGTTTAAAAATTGTTTATTACCTGGATTGGACAATGGACCTGATAAGGCAGATGGCCTGGGAGGTGGAAGAGGCGGAAGAATTTCCATTTCCTTTGGCTCGCCAGGGACAAGATGGGTTGGAGAAACAGCGGGCCTCGACGCAGAGATGGGTCCTGTATTCTTACTGATTGAAACCGAGGATAGCGGTCCTGAGTTTGGGAAAACTGCAGAGGCCGAGACATTAGGGTTAGCATTGAGCGAGACCGGTTGGGTTGGGCCAGGCACAGCTTGCTGACGTGTAGAGAGATCCGGCAATGGGCGCATGAATATCGGCGACTCAGGGGTCAGGGGTTGTGATACGCCCAGAATTGATTGGGAATTGTTGGTAGCCGGGTTGTTTGTTTGTTGTGTTTGCATTCTGCGCGTGGCTATCTGCTTGACCTGCGGATGGGTCGGTTGTACAGCGCAGGCCTCGGCAATTGCATATGCCAGCAGCGTTGCCTCTGGAAAACGCGTAGCGGGATCTTTAGCCAGGGCACGCAGTATTACCTGGGCCAGAGCCTGAGGGATATTCGCATTGAGCAAGGTAGGGGGAGCTGGCAACGTATTGATGTGTTGTGAGATAACCGCGTATGTGTTATCACCCCTGAAGGGGACTGTCCCTGTACACAGCTCATACAAAATAACACCCAGAGTATAAATATCGCTGGCTTTATTGGCCGGTTTACTCTGGGCCTGTTCGGGTGACAAATAGTGGGGGGCACTAAGATAACTATCGTTGCCAGCGATCTGGGTGAGTCCAACATCTGTGAGCATTGGCTCACCGGCTGCAAAATTGGCTCGCTGCTGCTTATGCAGCAAGATATTGCTGGGCTTAATATTGCCATGGGTAATACCCTGCTGGTGGATATAATCAACGGCCGTCCCCAGACAAGAAAAAAGATAGACTATGTCTGCGGTCGAAGGGAAGATGCCCCGCTGCGACGTCGCTTTGATATAATCCCTGAGTGTATATCCTTCAATGTAGTCCATCACAATGAAGGTGGTTGTTTCGCGTGCCTCACCTGTACGTGAAACGGCAGTATCATAAACACTGACCAGATTCTCATGGCGCAAAGTCGTCAGGACTTTGCCACCATTGGTTAACCGATTTAAAAAATTTGGATCGGCTTGTAAATCGTTGTGCAATAATTTGATGGCGATATCGCGACGTTGGGCAAAATCATGGGCCTTCCAGATCTCCCTAAATGGCCATTCCCAATTTGTTGCAATAACTCATATTGTCCAATGCGGCGTGGAGATGTGCTCACGGCCTCCTCCTGTTCACCGACAAATCTATCGGCAAAGTCTGTACTATCCCACCAGTACCATAGCAGAGTTAGAGCGGATACTCAATCGTTTAGGATATCTATCCTACATACCGCTTGATACCTTCTGCTAAAGAATAGGACGAGAGAAAGACCTTTGTGGCAAATTGTTATAGTCGGGGGATAGGGGCATGTGAGTACATGTGTGGCCCGGCGCGACGAATTATGTGGTCTATAAATATTCCCGCTATAATAGAGTGTGGCGGATGTCATTTCTATGGAGGAGTTGTTTTGTGCGCTTTAGTTTACAGGATATCAGAAAATCGGTGCAGCGGCGTGGAGGCCAGCTGGCGGTCTCGCTCCATTTTTTGCGGGCGGGGGAGTTGCAGGAAGAGATTGCGCGCCTGATCGCCTATCATGAGCGCTTGCTGGGTCAACCACAACGGTCATTTGTGGCGGATGAGGCCAGGGCGTTGATTGGAGAATATCGGCTGGCCCATTGTTTGATTGCTACTTTGAGCCACTGGTATAACTGGAGACAGCGCGAGTGGGGAGGCATCGTAGCACAAATGGGAGGCAATGAGGCGTTGCAGGCCGTGGGTTCTTCGGTCCAGTTACGCCTGGCCCTCTATACCTATGTTAACGAGCACTATCATGGTTTTTTAAGTGCACAGCAGCGCGCCGAAGCCTTGCAGGTAGTTGCCAGTTCTTATGCACTATCGAGCAGTGATCTGGAATATCTGCTGGTTTTAGATAGCGAGGATGAAGCTATTTTGACGCGTGAGCTCGCGGGTCCGCCTACGGTTGAAGACGTGATGGCCCTCTATAATCAGTGGACCTTTGAAGCTGCTCTCTTCAATGCCTCAAGTGTGCATTTTGTAATTGATGTGATGGCCTTCAATCGCGCTGAGAGCCCCCAGAGTGCCTTGCAGAATCCTACTGCGGGCATCGGTGCCGTTATTAAACGCCTTTGCTTTCTCGCACGTCGTCTGGGCGTCTATTATGATCTGGAGTATGAGCAAGCCACGCAGGCTTCACTGACTGGATCGGCTCCATCTCCAATACTACATTTGACGTTATATGGACCTCAGGAAGTAACGGGGGCGCCCAGCAGTATGGATTGCGCCTGGCCCGTCTCTGCCGCTTTTTGCTGGGCTATAGTCAGAAAGCGGGCGCGAAAAAACCACAGCTGACGCCCGGTATTGTTGAGGCTGAGGCCCGCGTACACTTCTTACAGCGCGCTTATACCTTTGCGATGGATGCCAGGTTGTTACAATTGCTGCCTCAAGTGGGCGAAAAAGGTCAGGATCAGCTCGTGAGCGATCCATCGCAGCTTTTTGATAGCAGCATCGAGCAGAACTTTTCTGAGGCATTCTTCTCACTGGCCAGAAACCATGGGGTTGATGGCTGGCAACTAGAACGTGAGCAGGAACCGTTACTGCTGGATAAAGGGATCTTTCTGCCTGACTTTGTGATGACACGAGGTACGCGGCGCATCCATTTTGAGATTCTAGGCTTCTGGACTCCTGCTTACCGCGAGCGCAAGATTCAGAAATTGCAATTTTTGCGTGGCCGTAAAGATCTGGTGTTAGCGATACCTCTGGATGCCAAAGAGGCTTTTCGCGTCATTGCTGATGACTTCCCTGTCGTTTATTACGAGGGCCAGCTTTCTGTGATGGATGTATTACAGGTGCTGCAAGAAACATATGATGATTTCTCCGCGCGCCTGAAGCTTCTGGACAGGACACAGATTCAGCAGCTGGCTCGGCGGCAAGGTTTTATTCCTGAGCAACAATGTTATACCCTGCTCCACTGTTATCGTCGCTCCGAATTAGCGCAGGCCGCGGCCCTGGTCTGTGCGCAGAATGCTGAGGATCTCGCCTTTGTACCTGGACTGGGCCTCTATGCTCAGAACTGGTTAGAACAGCTCAAGCAGTCATTTCTCTCCTGGTTAGAACAAATACCAGCCCATTCAGCCAGCTGGCATGAAGCCTTGCAAAAATTGCGCAGCCTCTATCCAGAACTTCAGCAAGCCGCGGATGCGACACTTGAGACATTGGTCAGTTTGTGGGACGAAATACATATTCAGCGCGCCTCCATCTTTGATGTCACCATTGAACTACTGGCAGCTCCGTCTGGGGCAGTTGATTCCGAGCCGCTTGCGTCCGCAGAACCGGAGCCATTAGAGCAGGAAGCTGTCCGGCCCGCACGTGAGCGGCGCGCGGCAACCAGAAAGCGTTCTAAAAAGCCTTCAGAGATAGTACAAGGAGACCTATGGGGATGACGATACATACAGATTTTCTGAGGCATAGTATTTTTGTTCCAATTTTTGTTGACAGGTTTGGTCGTTTCGTGTACTATGGAAGAAGATTAGAACAGAAGTTCGGAGTCTCGTAAAACTTAATGAGAGGACGGTAGCAATGTGGAGCAGAGTTCGTATGTGCGTGCAACCAGGCGTGGGTCAACCCAGCAAGGGCCAGCCATGCCGGATATTTTCGATGAAGAATATGATGATATCTGGCCTTCATCTCGTTCGTCGAGTAGCGTAAGACGCTATCGCAGTGATGTACAGACAGAGACCGGGCGACCTCGTGGAGATGAACAATGGTCTGCTTATACTGACCCCCGCGTCTCGCGTCCAACAGGAAAGAATGCTGTGCCCGCGCGCCGTACTGCCAGCCATCCCCCCGTATCTTCTTCAGCCAGTCGGCGCCAGGTAGATACTGAAGACGTGGGAGTGCCTGCCCGTCGCCCACGTCCCACCTCTGTTCATGATGAAGCTCGACGTATGCATTGGACAGTCTATGCTGGCCTCGCTATGATTAGTATGATGGTTGGTTGGATGATTTTAAGTGGCGTGGCCCATTGGTGGCAGGGGGTGGAAGATGATTGGCATTATGGTCGTCCACGGACATCCCAAACAGATCAGGTAGTCGGGCACCATGACTCAGCCTCTAATCCCAGTCATTTTATTGCCATGAATCTTAATCGCCATATTCAGGTAATCGAGTTCCAGGGGGCGACGCGGCGAACGCCAAAGTATATGTGGGGCCTGTCTTAGTAGGGGCCGACCAGGATCTGGCACCTGTGACACTGACGTTTAAAGATGTGAATGGTGATGGCAAATTAGATATGATTGTGAATGTCCAGGATAGCCATTTCGTGTTTCTGAATGATGCCGGTCAATTTCGTTCTCCCCGCCCTGGAGAACATATACAATTCTAAACCCGGCCTTTTGTCAGGCCATATCTTCTCTGATCTGACCCTTCTGCTCTCTCCGGTGATATATACAAGTTATATATAATTGGCACCATCCCACACAGCAGTGTCGCGGATTGGTGCCATCTTTTGTATGTAGCGTGCATATTGTTTATCTCAGCGATTTTTCTAGAACCGCTTCGTTCACCGTCCGTTCTGAATACACTGCTGATGTTTGGAGAGCTACAGAATTTCTTTTTGGTAGCTGTGATGGCACGGCCTGGGTAATCGTCGTAGAAACTGGTCGCGCAGTTACGGGTATGCTGGTTTCTACCAATGACTCAGGTGATCGTTTCAATGCCAGGTAGGCAAAGACGATTGTCCAGGACACTAGAAACAGCAATAAAATAGATAACAAAAGTTCAGCAGGTGTGATTGCTACGTGTATACCCACGGGCACATCCTCTTTCACGTTGCTCCCGATTGAAGCAAGATAAGATTACCAATTTGTAATAAACACAAAAGTAATTCGACGACTTTTTTTGGTATAAGCCCATTGTTCAGGATTTTAACCGAGCAATTGGCTTTGCGTTCTACCTAAAGAAATGACGACACATAAATAAATAAAGTTTCAACATATGTATATGCCGGCAGTGGTATGCCTCTGCTGTATATTGTTTCTCGAACGCTATTCATTTGGCAACTGAACCTTACTTTATGGCTGTTTTGACCACATCTTTTTATGCTGTTTGGTATGTATCGTTTTCTATTCGTTCTAATACTGTGCCTCCTTCTTACAATGAATAATTAGCAATAATTACCTGACTTTTTTTATGACATGAATTTCATATATGTATTATTCACTTTCAATAACTGTACAGGCTTGTTCTTTTATTGGAAACCTGTCACAATGACGGCGGAGGATACTTAGCTGAGATTTATCAATTACGAGGGCTAAAAGTATATGGATCACATTAACTGGCAGAGGACCCGCGATATACTTCTGAGTATAGTATGTCTGGGTATTATCTTATGGGCGGTCTGGGTGTTGCTAGGGCAGTTTGTTGAGGCGATTGTTGTTCTCTTGCTCTCCATGGCGGTTGCTTTTCTACTAACCCCTATTGTCAACTTTATGGGAAAATATGGTGTGCCGCGCATTGCTGCGGCAGTTATTACATATATTGTCGTTTTAGGAGCCATTGTCGGTCTGGCCTATGAATTGGTATTCTCTTTTGTATTACAGGTCAACACTTTCTCAACCACCATCTCTGATTTCGCGTTTTCTTTACCTGACACATTTAAAGTTACCATTAATTCTCTGGTTCATGTCGGTATCCCCCATTCACAAATTGACGGAGCGATCGCACAGGTGCAATCGCAGGTCTATGGATTTGCCACCGCTCTAGCCGGAAATGTAATTTTAATTGTGACCAATGGCGTCAGTGTTTTTCTTAATGTATTGTTAGTGGCAGTACTAAGTTTCTATCTGACCCTGGACGGAAAGCGTATCCGTGATAGCCTGGTGAGCATCTCCCCCAAAGCATGGCTTCCCAATGTACTCCTCTTTGAAGATGCCTTAAACCGCGTCGTAGGAAACTATATCCGTGGGCAATTAACGCTGGCACTTATTATTGGTGTGGGAACCAGTGTGATCTGCCTGGTCTCAGGTCTGGGCAATTACGCCTTAATCTGTGGTGTGCTGGCCTTCCTGTTTGAGACCATCCCTATGGTTGGGCCTGCCCTGGCTTCAATTGCACCTATCCTGCTCTCGCTATTGTTGGGAGAGCCACAACTGGCTTCTCGCACTATTCTGATCATTGTACTATTCGTTATTATGCAGGCTCTCGAGAGCAATGTACTGGGTCCCAGAATTGTGGGACATGCAGTTGGTCTGCATCCCGTCGCGGCAATCCTTTCTCTCCTGGTTGGAGCCAAACTCTTTGGGGTCTTTGGTGCCCTGTTGGCTACACCTATTGTCGCCGCGGCCTGGGTGGTGGTGGCCAGTATTTATCGTTCAGCCAGAGGTGAGACTGCGGATCAGATTCTGGCACGCAAACGTGCTCCCTGGACGATCAGGCGCCCAAATCTTCCAACCAGGGGTAGTAGGGAACAAACCAAAGATCAGCTACGTTCGCGCGTGCGGGTGGATGAGCGCTTAGAGGATGAGAGCAATACCGAATATATACGTTCGAATTATACTACACTAGACAGAAAAGATGATTCCACGCTCTGAAGATCTTTGATGCGCAAAATTTACTTTATGTTGCAGAAAAAGCGTGCAGTGTGTTTTATTCCTATGACCATCACGATGGCATAGCTGACCAGCCTGGGGCGCTGACGCCAAATCTTGTTGTATATGTTGCAGAACATGAGCATTTGCTCATGTTCTGCAACATATACAACATTTTGTGAGCGCCACGGGCGCGAACCGTCAAGGGCTGCAGGCACGAACAGCATGTGCGCCCGTGGCCGCCTGCAGATAGTAGAAGAAATCAAATCCTATCTATGCGTTCCCAAAGGTTTTGCGTAGTTCTTCTTCGCCTTCGCGGTTGACCAGGGCATAGATTTCATCATTTGCTTCAATGGTCACATCCGCTGTTGGGATAATTGGTTCATCGCCACGGATAATCAGTGCCAGGTTACTACGACGAGGTAGATTGATCTGACTCAATGGTTTGCCAACTACCGGTGATAGCGAGGGGACCACGATCTGGATGATTTCGAGGCCAGCCCGCTTGAGGTTCATCAGGAGTACAAAACGCTGACCCGGCAGCTCAGACTCGATCAACGACAGAATAGCCTTGGTTGGACTGACGGTAACGTCAATGCCCAGGCGCTGAAAGAGCTCTTCGTGTTTGGGGTTATTCAGACGAGCAATTGTGCGGCCAACATTGAAGCGTTCCTTCGCCATCTGGCAGATGACCAGATTATCTTCATCTTCACCTGTGACCGCGATTACTGCGTCCGCCCGGCGTGCACCGGCATCTTCCATGGTGCGTGCCTCGCAGGCATCGCCTTTGAGCACTGATTGGCCTAGCTCTTCTGAGAGCGTTTGGAAGCGTCGATTCTCTTTTTCGAGAAGCAAGATTTCGTGACCTTGTTGGAGCAAATACCGTGTGAGGTAGTAGCCGACATCGCCACCTCCCCCGACAATAATATACATGTGTGTGCCTCTCTCCTACTCTCTTCCTGTGTGTATTGTGATTGGTGGGTTACTCACCCCTGCATCCTTCCAGGTGATGCACTGGTTCGTAATCATAGATTGCCCACCCTGTTTTAGTTTTTATTAGCGGGTGTGGATGCTTTATTTCCAGTCAGCGCATCAGAGACAAGGCCCGAGATGATCTGGGTGGGGCAAATTGTCTCTAGTCCGAGTTCCCTGAATGTTTGCTCACGCAGGGGATCATAGATGCGGCAAACAACTTTTTTGATGTTAAAGATCTCCTTGGCGATCTGGGAAGCCATGATATTGCGATTATCGCCATTGGTGACGGCTGCGAACGCGTCCGCGGTCTCCAGGCCAGCGCGGCGCAGTGTTTCTTCATCTACACCATTACCGACAATCTTTTCTCCTTTAAACTTAGGACTCAGGCGTTGAAAGGAGTCACTACTATTGTCGATGACTGATACTGTATGTCCTGCTTCATCCAGTTGTGTGGCAAGTGTTGCACCAACACGACCACAACCCAGGATCACTATGTTCACGGATTGCCTCCTATCGGTCGAATGACCGCTTCTTAGGATAGTTAGGTTGTAACCCAAATATTATAGCATGTAGGGACGTTTCTGTTATGGCTAGTTGCTACTATAGTTGAGGACAATGTGGAGTATTATATATACCAATGACTAAGTGAAAGAGTGGATAATATGGTAACAGAGTCAAAATCTCAATTTACTTCGGATCCTTCGCGCTACTCGTTACGCGTTATGCCCGAGCAGCGGCGTGCTGAGTGGGATACCTTTGTGGGCGAGCATGCTTATGGTCATTTTCTGCAGAGCTGGGGCTGGGGAGAGCTGAAAGCGACCGCTGGTTGGTCCCCATTGCGCGTGGCCTTATGGGATGGTGAGCAGATGGTGGCGGCGGCCCAGATCTTGCGTAAGACGGCGTCGCATGTGCCTTTAGCCCTGGGTCACCTGGCATATATCCCACGTGGACCAGTAGTGGATTGGCGGCAGCCCGAGCTAGGTCGTATCTTCTTTACGCAGCTGGATAACTATTTGCGTAAACAGGGAGCAATTGTGCTACGCTGGGAACCAGATGTAGAGGTTGGTACTGCTGACGGCGAAGCGGTGGCACTTTTTACTAAACTGCAAGGCGCGAAACCTGTGCCAGCCGTCCAGCCTGGCCGCAGTATTGTACTGGATCTGGCGCCCGATGAAGAGCGCTTGCTGGCACAGATGAAGGAGAAATGGCGCTACAATATTCGCCTTGGTGTGCGTAAAGGGGTCCAGGTCCGGATCGCTAGCTCTATTGAAGACGTACAGGCCTGGTATACACTCCTACAAACCACTGGTGACCGTGATCAGTTTGGCATCCACAGTCTGGCTTATTATCAGCGCGTCTGGGAGCTCTACGCTCCAATGGATAATCTGCGTCTCTTGTTAGCCGAGCACGAAGGACAATTGCTGGCCGGTATTGTGGTAGTAGTAATGGCTGGCCAGGCTATTTACCTCTATGGTGCTTCCAGTAATCAGCAGCGACAACTGATGCCGAATTATGTCCTGCAATGGGAAGCTATTCGCTGGGCCAGGCAGCGTGGGGCCCGCCTCTATGACTTCTGGGGCATCCCTGCCACGGATGCGGAAGAAGAAGCCATGGCCGGTGTCTATCGCTTCAAACGTGGCTGGGGCGGACGCATCATCCAATATCCAGGTGGCTATGAACATGTCTACCGACCACTTTTAATGCAAATAGCCCGTAGATTTCTCTAGTACTATTATCTCATCATTACAAATGTATATTTTTCAATAGGCTATGCCGTTACAACTGCCACTGAGCACTCTTTTCACAAAACTGGCCCCGAGCGGCCTTTACTCCTCGGGAAGGTCCCTTTGACCTTCCCATAAGTCCCGCTTTGCCTGTAAAGTGGGACGTGCCCTGTTCTGCTTTTCTGTTCAGTCGATTGGGATTGTATGAGTCATTCCAGGCTTATTCATGCTATGTCTATGTCACATTAGCTTCTGAACTGATGCGGAATTGGGAATGCTTATGAACAGAAAAATCTTGTTACCTTTTCTGATATTGTGCATCGTAACAGTGATTGCTGGAGGTATCACAGCGTGGAAGCTCTTTCCGCTGTGGCAGACTTCTCCGAGCATCTCTTCTAATGCCTATATCTATTACACTTTGAAAGATCCGCGTGGTTTTATTCTGGCTCGCTCACCTAAAGGACCGGATGGACAACCTTTGAAGAGTCCGCAGCCGCTGCTACCTCTGGGAGATAGTTTTGGGCTGGTTGAATCCGACTCAGTACTTTCTCTACAGTTGTCGCCAGATGGCAATTATCTGGCAATTGATGGTAATCGGGATCATGGCGAACAGGTCTGGATGTATGCGGTTCAGTCAAATACCATCTCTTTTAAACCTGATGCAGTGATGGGAAATTTTTTGCGCTGGCTGCCCAATGGGAATGGACACACTTTCCTCTATCGTCCAATGCTTCCCCTGGGACCCAGCGCGCCATTGGATGGAGGCAGCTGGAATCCGGGCTTGTGGACGGTGGATGCTTCCAGTGGGGCGCATACCAATATGGATATCGGCACCGTGGCTGCCAATCTCATTGATGCCGTGCCTTCGCCAGATGGCTCACGCATCGTTTACTCAACGACGGTTGGGCTGGGCATGGGGAGTGATGCCTATCTCATGAATAGCGATGGCAGTAATCGTACGCACCTCTTTACTACTACTGGTCTGGAGTCTGTGGCTGGCCTGTTTGCCTGGTCTCCTGATGGTAAACGCATTGCCTATGAGCGCCTGGCCGATAGTCCGGCCCCTTCCTTACAGCGGGCCTCTGGACCATGGATAGTAGTGGTGGTCAGCAGGAGCGCCTGGCCGATGTGGATGGTGGACATGGTTATCTTCCCAACTGGTCGCCCGATGGGCATAAATTAGCTTTTGTGGTGCGAACTAATACCAGCGATCATCGGGCCGATAAATCTTACCAGGCTTTGCAATGTGCCATTGGTGTTTTTAATCTGCAGACTCACCAGGCGCGCCTGGTGGCGACGCCTGCGCAGACTGGCCAGCAGTGGAATATTAATCCCACCTGGTCTGCACAGAGTGATCGCGTCACTTTTACGGCTTTAAATCCGGTGAATAACGTTTTGGGTGGCATGCCGCGCTACTGGTCCGCTCAGATCAATGGGTCAACCGGCGAAACGCAAGTGATACCCATTTCGCCCATTTTCTCGCATGTAGTGGCGTGGGGATAGCTGGTCGTAGTGCTGCGGGAATATGCTCCAATGCGCTTCCCTAGTGTAAAGAAGTTCAAGTACTATGAAGTTTCTACACTTTCGACAACATTTATATCCATTGTTGCTGGTTATGCTATTGATGAGTTTGCCTGTTTTTGCTCTCTGGAGCGATGGAGGCGCCTGGCTGAGTGGCCTGTCGGGCAGCAGCGCTCTGGCGGATTCAATGCAATATCAACAAGTCTTACCTTTTATGCATCGCCCTTATTATGGATATCGAACTATCATGCAGCGTACCATCTCGTTTGTGGACCATGATAAGCCCTGGTATGCCAATGATGGCGTCTTTGTACGTTTTGATGGCGTCTCCTGGCGCACCTCTGTCTATGATTGCGTGGCCCGTCTAAGTTGCTATGATGGACATAATGGCTACGATATGGACTTAAAATTTGAGCCAGTCTTGAGTGTCGCATCCGGCAGGGTAATTCGGGCTGGTTGGTATAATGCCGTCAATCATAATTCATCCTTTGGCTTATGGGTAGCCATTGACCATGGCAATGGTATCGTCACCTCATATGGTCACCTGAGTTCTATCCTGGTTGGTGATGGAGATCAAATTGGCGCTCAATGGCAGATTGGCACCAGTGGTACAACCGGGGCATCTACGGGTCCACATTTACACATGTCTGCTTACTACCTGCCGGACTGGCGGGCGACCGACCCCTTTGGCTGGCGTGGTCGCATGCGCGATCCCAATATCGTACGCGATAACTACCTCTGGGTTGATGCGCCGGCAACTCGTACCGCCGTGCCTTACCTGGGTGGACCCCGTGTCTATCCTGGCGCGATCCTGGTGGATGATAGCAGTCGGGGATGGAGTTCGACGGGCTACTGGCGCAAGAGCGTGTTCGGAACCGATATCGGTGGCAGTTTACATTGGACAACCACGGGTGAGGCGTATGCTATGGCTACCTGGCGTCCAATGATTCCAGCCGATGGCTATTATGAGGTCGGTGTCTATGTCGATGATACCCACGCCACCAGCAGCTGGGTGCCCTATACCGTCCATAGCGCCAGCCCGGGCAATCCAGCTGTACAGGCAACCCATACCATCCGCGTTGATGAATCGCATATCGGCATCTTTAATGGACCATTTGGCATCGTCAACAC
Source organism: Dictyobacter kobayashii (assembly GCF_003967555.1). Lineage (GTDB taxonomy): Bacteria > Chloroflexota > Ktedonobacteria > Ktedonobacterales > Ktedonobacteraceae > Dictyobacter > Dictyobacter kobayashii. The sequence goes on along the minus strand of NZ_BIFS01000001.1, from coordinate 1,730,907 downwards.
AGGGACACAGTGGGTCAGCCTGGGAACTTACTACTTCCGCCGTGGCACGACTGGCAACGTTGTGTTGAGCAATGTTACCGGCGAGCTTGGCACACAGGTAGCCGCCGATGGTGTTGAGTTTGTCCCTGCTGCTGGTGGTTACAATACGCCCAGTAGTGGTGCCTATATTGGTGGGGATCTCAATGTACAGCCTTAAAAGATGCACAACACATCTGTTGTCGACTTGCATTGTGAGTGTAATGAATTCCTGTGAAATGCATGTAGCTAATAAGCGGCCTCTGGCTATCGGAGGCTGCTTATCATTTCGATGGGGGGAACGAACATTTAGCATATTAACTACCAGAAGAGGTACGCAAATACTAGATATATTTAATGCAATTATGTGATCTCTGTAGACTATAAATAGGTAACAATAAGGAGCAAAGCTATGAGCGGAGATGGCAAAGACCGCCAGCATACAGCGCATCTGAATGGCTCTATGCTCTCGGTTGAGAAAGCAGAGCAGGAGGTGGGTGGAGGAGAGAGAGAGCAGCAGATAACTCAGGATGTACGGCTCTATGCCCAGGAAACGCAGCGAGCACAGAATGTACTGGATTCATTGGAGGCTTTGTCAATGGCGCTAGCACAACAACAGGTGGCCTCTGGTGAGTATCGGCCGGCTAATCTGGATGAGCATGATAGCGCGCAAACCTCTCTAGTGGACCATTGTATCGAATGCATCAAACATAGCCTGGGTTGCCATTTTGTAATGCTGGCTGCGTTTCATCAAGAGGAGAAACTGTTTACGCCCTTTGGAAGTGCTGGCGATGCTCCCTCGTATACCCAATATTGGGGTGGAAAAGTCGCTATTGATCTGTTGCTACAGGATGCCGCTCAGTTTCAACGCCTCTGCCAGGGTGAGGTGCTGGTTCTGGATAGACCACACGCTTCAGATAATAATCATCTCATGTATAGGGTGATCGCTCCTATGCTGCAGCAAGATAGTTTGCTTGGGATTCTTTTTTTGGATTATGGTAGTGTTCCCCCCTTACTATTAAGTTCTGAATTAGCTTTGATCCGCTCTTTGAGTTGTATGCTGGCCTTCGTGATACAAAGGGATCGTGAGCTGCGGGAACATGAGCGCATTGTGTGTAGTCTTCAAGCTTCCAATGAGGAACTGATGTATACCAACACAATGAAGACAAATTTTATCGCCACTGTTAACCACGAATTTCGTACTATTTTGACGGGTATTCAGAAGTGTAGTGAGATTATTCGTGACCATGAGCTTGGTCTGGAAACTCTTAAGGAGTTCGCCATCGATATTCATACCGATGTTCGGCGCCTGTTGCGCATGATCAATGACATGCTCGATTTAGAACGCATTGAGTCACGCCAGGTAGATGTTTGTCTGGAGTGGGTAAATTTGAACATGATTATCGCTGGTGTCGTCAAAAGAATGCATTTTATTGCTCCTCATCACCACATAACGCTCAATTTGACGATTGCTATTCCGATTCTACTTGGAGATAGGGAAAAATTGACCCTGGTAGTTTCTCACCTGTTGAGCCACGTTATCGAAAGCACCCCCAAAGGCAGTATTATTACCGTTAGCAGCCATGTGGAAGAGAATATGGTACATGTGAGTATGCACAATCAAGTTCGGGGCCCGCTGGCTGATAGTCTTACTTATCTCTTTGCCAGTTGTACCCGGCCTGAACATGCCCAGAAGAGCGCGGAAACAGAAACAGGCAGGGACCTCTCGGCCGCCCAGCATATTGTGCAGATGCATGGTGGCCAGATCTGGTCCGAGAATAGTGCGCAACATGGCCTGGCCCTCCACTTTACCATCTGTTTTGCTTGAACGTGCTACACATGATTTGTCCATTGTTTCCCATTGAAGCTAGCTTTACCCTTCCAGATTGCAACAACTTGCCTTTATGGACCGTACTATTACTAGTAACAGCTTGCAGATATGCATATAAAACATATGTAAGGATTCACATATTGATGTCAGCGTATGCTGAAATAATAAAGCATACTATGTCTGTAATAAGGAGATGAAATATGTCTGAGAATCGAGGTTGTGCTACCAATTCTCTCTTGTTCCTACTTATTGTCTTTGTGCCATTAGTGGGACATATCATTGAAAGTGTTTTTATCCTGGAAGATGATCACTCTTCTTTAGGAAAAGTGTTCTGGTTACTTATCATCTGGTGTATTCCTTTTCTTGGACCATTCCTCTACCTGATCTTTGGTCAGCGCCCTGTCAATCGTGCGCGTGTCACGTTTGGGCAGCCAGCCTATAATCCTAATCCCTATCAACAGCGCTACTAGCTATCAATAAAGTAATCGCAAACAATAAAAAGGCACTATCACTCATGTGAATAGTGCCTTTTTATTGTTTGCAGGTTCAAATAAGATAGATCATTATTGGCACTAACCTCTTTCCCTCTTTTGGGTTTACTCGGAGAAACCGTTTCATGGTACGAGTAAGACATCCTCTGACTTTTGGGCTAAGCTATTCAGGTTCTCTTTTTCATTTACTCCTCTCTGACAGTAATATATGACCATAGAAGCTTTTGTAGTAATATTTACCAATTTTACTAATTCATAAATGTAATATGATTTTTTTAGCTTTATTGAAGATAAGGCATGATCAATCATTCGGCGTTTGTGGGTAGGCCAGGAGCCTGTAAAATATGGCGGAGTGATGTGCTCTTTGCTGAAGAAGTACATCAGGCAAAGAAAGGTTGTATTTTGTACGATAGAGAACACACAGCTGTAGTATCCCACGATGAGCAGATGAATTTAGTGGCTCATACCCCAAAGATAGCCCAACAAGAAAAGGGTGAAGGCATATTAAAAGGTGAACATAAAAAGAACATCGCGGTATTAGACGGGGTACGTGCCTGTGCGATTATCGCTGTCATGGCGTTTCATATCAATTTGATGGCCCTCAATGATTTATGGGACCTGCCACATCATCCTTTCGCCAGCGCGCTGGCTACTTTTGGAGGTTCCGGAGTAACCCTCTTCTTTGTCCTCTCCGGCTTTTTGCTATTTCTGCCTTATGCGCGGGCCTTATTGTTTCAGGCTAGCTGGCCCTCTGCGCGCCAGTTTTATCTGAAACGTGCCGTACGTATTATTCCTGCCTACTACGTGGCATTATTTCTAATTGTGCTGATTTTTCAGCAGAAATACTTGCAGCCAGACAGGTGGAAGCAGCTGTCACTCTTCCTTGTTTTTTTTATGGATTCATCACGAGCCACCTTTCGGCAGTTGAATGGACCTTTCTGGACGTTAGCTATTGAATGGCAGTTCTATATGCTGCTACCCCTGTTAGCGCTGGGTTTTTTACTGATCGCCAGGCGCTTGCCATCCCTGCCCGGACAACGCTTGTTTGTGATGCTGGGCTGCTGCGGACTTGTGATTGTCTGGGGCTTAGTTTTACGCCTGTTGGGAAACTCATCTCTGGCCCAACACCAGACATCGTTGATTGGCAGGGCACTTCTCATTTTTCTCTATGGTGTGCAAGGGAAATACCTGGAAAATTTTGCCATTGGTATGATTATCTGCCTCTGTTATACTTATGCCTGGCATGCGGAAAATGGCGTAATTATTCGTCAACGATTTAGACGTGCTACTCTGCTTCTCGGCGCCGGTGGTGTGGCCTTATTGCTTTTTACGGCCATCTGGCATTTCAATGTGCTGCATATGCAATTGCCCATCTTCGCTTTTATGGATATATTGACCCCACAATTTAACTGGCTCAATGAAATGATTATTGCGGTTGGGTATGGATCTTGTATGATGGCGATCCTCTTTGGACCTGTCTGGGTGCAGAGCCTATTTGCCTGGCGACCATTATGTTGGATTGGCTTTATCTCATATGGGCTCTATATGTGGCATCTACCCCTGCTGGATTTTTTCAATCATAAGATTTTGCCACAAATTCCGGCGTTTAGCCATGTGGGTCTCTATCTATCGTACTGGTTATGGCTTATCTTGATCGTAATGCCGATTGCTGTTGCTTCGTATCAACTGATTGAGAAGCCCTGTATACAATTTGGGAGTCGTCTGGCCAGAAGATATGCCAGCTAGTTGCAACAACCATGCCTCTGGATGCGCTCAGGGCTATACTGTTTTTCTGTTCTATAAGTTCATCGAGATCGCTTGTTTGTGAAGGCTCTATGTGGCTTACTATATTTAGCAAGTAATACAAGTGCAAAGACAGCAAGATGGTTATGAGCAGTATAGAGAAGGAGAAACGCGATGGCGCGAGAAGCAGTCATTGTTGAAGCTGTACGGACGCCAATTGGCCGCCGAGGTGGCCAGTTAAAAGATTGGCATCCAGTTGACCTGTTGGCCCATGTTCTCTCTAGCCTGGTTGAGCGTACCCATGTGGACCCCAGCTTAATTGATGATGTGATTGTTGGTTGTGTGAGCCAGGTTGGTGAGCAGAGCCAGAACATCGCCCGCAATGCCGTGCTGGCGGCGGGTTTTCCTGAGTCAGTGCCTGGTACAACTATCGATCGACAATGCGGCTCCAGTCAGCAGGCCATTCATTTTGCCGCTCAGGGAATTATCAGTGGCGCTTATGATATTGCCATCGCGGGCGGTGTCGAATCGATGACACGCGTCCCCATGGGTTCAAGCGTACAGGGAGTTGCCTTGCCGTTTGGCTCACGAATGGAGCAACGCTATCAGGGCAAGCTGGTACCTCAGGGCATCAGTGCTGAACTGATCGCGCAGAAATGGGAGCTGAGTCGCACTGACCTGGATACGTTTAGCCTGGAGAGCCATCGACGGGCGGCCCAGGCCGCCGCCGATGGCCGTTTCTCCGAGCAACTGATACCGGTCCCGGTCGTATCCCCTGAGGGCGCCAGGCAATTATTTGAGCGTGATGAGGGGATTCGTGTGGATAGCAGTCTGGAGAAGCTGGCGAGCCTGAAAACAGCCTTTAAGCCGGATGGTGTGGTAACGGCGGGCAACTCCTCACAGATCAGCGATGGGGCCGCCGCCACTTTGATTATGGAGCGCGCTACCGCCGAAAGACTGGGATTGCGACCTCGCGCCCGCTTCGTCTCTTTTGCCCTGGCCGCCGATGATCCCATCTTTATGTTAACCGCTCCTATTCCTGCGACCCACAAGGTGCTGGCAAAGGCCGGATTGACGTTGGCTGATATGGATTTGATTGAGATTAATGAGGCTTTTGCCAGTGTTGTGCTGGCCTGGCAGCGTGAAACCGGAGCGGACATGCAGAAGGTCAATGTCAATGGTGGCGCCATTGCGATTGGCCATCCCCTGGGGGCATCCGGGGCGCGTTTGATGACAGTGCTCTTACACGAGTTGGAGCGACAAGGTGGACGCTATGGCCTGCAAACCATGTGTGAAGGTGGTGGTATGGCCAACGCAACGATTATCGAACGCATCACCGACTAGTAGCTGACACGATGTGACTGTGATAGCCACAGTCACATCTTTTTTTATGCCAGGTTTTGGGATAGTGTATGAATGTACCAGAAATGGCTAATATTGATGAGGCATACCGGTTGTAGCGGGAAACCAATGCAGGGGTAGCTACGTGAAACATAGATTGATAACAAATTGGATTGGTCCAGGCTGCATTGAATCAGATGCATGTGGCCTGGTTGCTGGAAAGAGGGTATATAGCGATGCGCTATCGAAAATTGGGCCGTACCGGACTGAAAGTTTCAGCTCTATGCCTGGGGACCATGCAATGGGGGTGGACGGCGAATGAAAGCGCTGCCTTTGAGGTTATGGATGCCTTTGCCGAAAAGGGTGGTAATTTTCTAGATACGGCCGATTTTTATTCACGTTGGATACCAGGCAATGAGGGTGGCGAATCTGAAAGTATCATTGGCCGCTGGCTACAAGCGCGCCATAAGCGCAGTGAGATTATTTTATCCACCAAGATATACCAGCCAATGAGCGATGATCCCAATAGCCGTGGGCTCTCGCGCAAACATATTCTAGAGGGGGTAGACGCCTCCTTACGCCGCTTACAGACTGATTATATTGATCTCTACCTGGCCCATGCCTTCGATGCCGATACCCCCATCGATGAGACCTTGAAGGCTTTTGATGATCTACAGCGTATGGGCAAAGTGCGTTATGTGGGCGCCTCAAATTATCCAGCCTGGAGACTGATGGAGAGTCTGTGGAGCGCCGATGTCCACGATACGGTACGCTACGATGTTTTAGAGCCACATTATAACCTGGTGCATCGTGCCGAGTTTGAAAGTGAGCTGAAATTGATCTGTGAACAGTATCAGATCGGCGTCATCCCTTATAGCTCACTGGCGGGTGGCTTTTTGACCGGTAAATACAAACCCGGTGAAGAGAGTCAGGGCGCGCGTGCAAACTCGATTGCCAGAAATTATAACTTCGAAGCCGCCTGGCGCACTGTTGATGTCGTCCAGCGTATTGCTCAGGAACTTGAGACCACGCCAACCGCTGTCTCGCTGGCCTGGCTGCTGGCCCAGCCAGTAATCAGCGCCCCCATCACCGGGGCTAATAACACTGATCAGCTGTTTCACAGCCTGGAGGCTGTTGACTTAACATTGTCCCCCGAACAGATCGCAGCCCTCAATCAGGTCTCTTCCTGGGATTAAACAAGAGAGTCTCAGAGATCTTTATGCTTCTCATTATCGTAATCTATCCAGGTGCTCTGTTATCGTCTATTTTCATACAGCGCGAGTTTTATTGCTTTAAATAGTGTTTGCGGACCTTATCTGGCTCATCTGTGTATAGTGCGGTGTATCCACAGTCCACACAACTTACGGGTACAACTACTGTGCCAGATAGTATGCCGGTTGAAATAATATTATACTGAGACGTTTGATATTTTGTGATCACGCGTTGTCCTCCACATTCGGGACATGGCCTGTTCGCCGCCTGCTCTATTTTATCGTTCATGGTAGTCCCTCCATTTGCCTGTTTACATCCTTATGTTGGATATACTTTTCTACACTTTATTGTACACGAAAATAGTGTAGAGATTCTCTCGTTTATATAGCTATTTTTGGTGATGAATATGAGATATAAGTATAAAATACAACAGGTTGCCTGTGTAGTGCAGTTTGACCAACCAAGTTGTAGACATGTCGCTATCCAGGCATTCATCAAAGATTGCTATCACTGATTGTTTGTGCCCTCTTGTTTTTTGTGACGCAATTTGCTTATTTTTATGCTTCGCCTGATCACCAAAAACACTATTATAGTCACTGTTGTAATAATTGTTCGCCCGGCCGCATCTTCTAATGCTTTTAGTAAGGTCCAACCAAAGAGTAGATCTACCAATGTTAAAAGAATGAATAGGACTACACAAAGTATGATGAGCAAAATTGTGGTTCTTTTTCGGCCAAATGGCATATTTTTACTCCATCTGAATTTACTATTGCTTATTTCTAATACGCATTTATCTTTCCTATCGATGAAGTGCTGCGTGGGGGGCTGAACTTTGTGCAAATTTGCCGATATGTGTACTTTGTACACACCTTTGTTATGGTGGGTGTCATTCATATTTTTGCGGAGAGAAACGCGCCAAGAAAAAGGGGCATGTTCACGTAGGTGCTGGGCTTGCCCCAGCTTTGCCGCGAAGCGGCTCCGTGCCCGGGCGCGTGTGTTCATTTCCAAACATCACCTTCACAACGAGCGTTGCATCACCAGACAGGCTCACCAATGTCTTAGCATCCGTTTTTTGGGAAAAGGAAAACGCCTTTGGGCAACGTGGGCGCCCGGGAGCGGGCCGCTTCGCGGCAAAGCTGGGGCAAGCCCAGCACCTACGCGAGCCTTTTCGTTTTTCTTCCTCGTTGCACAAATGTGAATGACACCCTGTTATGGTTGTGCCCTTGACAGCGCCGGACTTGCTTGGGTATACTACTCACTAACGTTACGATATGAATTTCAAACCAAAGCAATAACAACAATAATGCAGTAGAACTGCACTCATAACGTAGAGTGAGGAACTGCTTCAAACCAAAGCAATAACAAAAGAACATACTATAAGCAGTGTGATTGGAGATACGGCCTGTGAAGCCGCAACCCGCTTTGCAATGTAGCAAGCAGGGTGCCAATTCCGGTGGGACATGGATAACATGTTCCGCAAGATGAGGGGAACAGCAATGTAGCGGCCCCCCTAGAGTGGGGCTTTTTTGTTACCTGTTTCCTGGAATCTGGTGTACCTTACAATTGAAAAATAGAATTGCGTTGAAGAGGAAGAGTAAATGTGAATGGGCGGCTACAGAGAGTTGGTGGTGATGCGATACCAGCGCCGTACCGGCATTGAATATGGCCTCTGAGTTGCAGATTGAACCCTTTTGCGAGGTAGTAGATTGTGCCGTGAGCTACGTTATAGCTGTAGTGTTATTCATTCTCGTTAGCTGGTTGATGGTATGGCTTGGGGAAGAGCCACGGGCAGGATAACACTCGTAAAGGTTGATGCCGTGAGGTGTCAATAGATCAGGGTGGTACCGCGAAGACGTTTACCCCTCGCCCCTGCAGGGTGAGGGTTTTTTTGTTCCTTTTTCCAGGAAGGGAGTATGGCATGGTAGCGCAATTAGAATATGTGAATCGAGTGAAAACGCAGACAGAGAATGAAGTGTTGACATTCACTTTTGATCAGCTTTTGTTGCAGCGAGGCGGACGTCTGGGTCCGGTGACGCTGTCTTATGAGACCTGGGGCGAGCTAAATGAGACGGGCGATAATGCGATTTTGATTACGCACGCTCTGACCGGTAGCTCGCATGCCCATGATGTCGAAGATCCTGAGAATCCGAAGGCTGGCTGGTGGAATCCTCTGATCGGTCCTGGAAAATATTTTGATACGGCGCGCTACTTTGTGATTTGTTCCAATATCATTGGTGGCTGTTCCGGCAGTACCGGACCTTCTTCAAAAAATCCTTTGACCGGTCGCCCTTATGGTATGCGTTTCCCTGTTATCACTATTCGCGATATGGTGCGTGCCCAGTATAAGCTGGTTAAGCATCTGGGTGTGCGGCGGCTGGCGATGGTGGCCGGTGGTTCTATTGGGGGACAGCAGGCCCTTGAATGGGCGGTTACCTATCCCAACCTGGTGGAAAAAGTAGCTGTGATTGCAGCTTCGGCGGCTGTATCGGCCCAGGCGATTGCTTTTAATGAGGTGGCACGCCAGTCGATTATGGCTGATGCGGCCTGGCAATGTGGTGATTATCTACCTGGCCAGGGACCCGCCACTGGATTGTCGATCGCACGTATGCTGGCGATGATTACCTACCAGAGTGAGGAGTCGATGGAACTGCGCTTCTCGCGCAATCCGGCCCAGCGTGAGCATGTGACCGCTCCAACCTTTTCACCTGAAATGGGTGGCCGCTTCGATGTTGAAAACTATCTCTACTATCAGGGTGATCAATTAGCCCATCGTTTTGACGCTAATAGTTATCTCTATATCAGTCGGGCGATGGATCTTTATGATGTCAGTGAAGGTTATGCCTCGCTTGAGGAGGCTCTTGGGCGCATTCAGAGTCAAATATTACTTGTAGGTATTCGTTCAGATTTTCTCTTCCCAGCGTCACATGTGCGCTGGCTGGCTGATAAAGTGCAAGCTGTTGGAGGCGATGCGCGTTATGTGGAGGTGGATTCTCCGCATGGCCATGATGCGTTCCTGAAAGAATGGGACAAGCTGGCCGACGCTCTTCGTCAATTCTAACTATAGAAGGAGAAAGAAATCTCATGGCATTAAACAGTAATCGTAGCTATGGTTTTGAAACATTGTCCTTGCATGCTGGACAGGAAACTGCTGATAGTGCGACTGGTGCACGTGCTGTTCCTATTTATCAAACCTCTTCTTATGTCTTTGATAGCCCTGAACATGCGGCGAATTTATTTGCCTTAAAACAATTTGGTAATATTTATACTCGTATTATGAATCCTACCCAGGATGCCTTTGAGCGTCGCATTGCTGCGCTGGAAGGTGGCGTTGGGGCATTGGCGGTGGCTTCAGGCCAGGCGGCTGAGACGCTAGCTCTGCTCAATATCGCTGGCGCTGGCGATGAGATTATCTCGTCGGCCAGTCTCTATGGTGGTACCTATAATCTGTTCCACTATAGTTTCGCCAAGCTGGGCATTAAGGTCCATTTTGTGGATAGCCGCGATCCTGAGAATTTCCGTGGTCTCATCAATGAGCGCACCAAGGCGATTTATGCGGAGACGCTTGGCAATCCACGTCTGGATACCCTCGATATTCGCGCGGTAGCTGATATTGCCCATGAGCATGGCTTACCCCTGATCATTGATAATACCCTGCCTACCCCTTACCTGGTGCAGCCTTTGAAGCATGGTGCTGATATCGTTGTTCACTCGGCGACCAAGTTTATCGGTGGTCATGGCACTTCAATTGGTGGTGTGATTGTGGATGGTGGCAAGTTTGATTGGGCGGCCAGTGGTCGCTTCGCAAGCCTGACCGAGCCTGATCCTTCGTATCATGGTGTGCGCTATGTAGAGGCTGTGGGCCCGCTGGCTTACATCATCAAGGCGCGCGTCCAGTTATTGCGTGACCTGGGTCCAGCTACCACGCCTTTCAACTCCTGGCTCTTCTTGCAAGGTCTGGAGACGTTGCCGTTGCGCATGGAGCGCCACAGCCAGAATGCCCTGCGGGTAGCAGAATTCCTGGAGCAGCATCCCGCTGTGAGCTGGGTTACCTATCCTGGCCTGAAGAGCCATCCACAGCACGAACTGGCACAGAAATACTTCACCCATAGCGGCTTCGGTGCGATCCTGGGCTTTGGTATTAAGGGTGGCCTGGAGGCTGGCAAACAGTTGATTCGCCATATTGAGCTGTTCTCGCACCTGGCTAACGTTGGTGATGCGAAGTCCTTGATTATCCATCCGGCCAGCACCACCCATGCTCAGTTGACGCCTGAGGAACAGGTGGAGACGGGTGTTACCCCTGACTTTATCCGCCTCTCAATTGGATTGGAGACGGTTGATGATCTGCTTGAGGATCTGGATCAAGCTCTGAAGGCTGCGGTAGCCGATGTTGGTGTTGCTCTTAATGCGTAGATAATCCAACTTCAGGGCCTGGTGGTTAACTCGCACATACGAGCTTTGGCGCCTTGCCCTGAAGTCGTGTTATGAATGTTGGTGGTGTGTAATGGAACAATCTGTCTGTGTCTTAAAATTTGGTGGTACATCGGTTGGAAGTGGAGAACGCATTCGTCGTGTTGCGTCCATTGTTGCTGATACTCTGAATGATCCAACAACCCCTTTTCCTGTGATTGTGGTCTCGGCTATGTCTGGTGTCACAGACCAGTTATTGCGTATTGCTCGTTTTGCCTGCTCGGGTGAGAGCGAGTCCTGCGACCAGGAGCTGGTGGCGCTACGCCAGAAGCATCTGGATGCGGCCGCCCAGGTTACCCAGGCTGGTGAAGAGCGCGCGCGCTTACTGGATGAGTTAGAGCATGCGCTGGAACGCCTGGCTGAAGATGTGCAAACCTTGCGCAAAGCAGCGGCTAGCGGTGATATGGTCCATCTGCGCACGGCAACGGTAGCCTCGTGGGGTGAGCGGCTCTCTATTTTGTTGGTGGCTGCGGCTACCCGTACCTATGGTGCTCCGGCGGAAGCAGTGCGTAAAGAAGTGATTATTACCAGCCATCCTCCGCATGATCCCTCCCAGCCCTTTGGCGTCGTAGAAGGTGCTGATCCTCTGCTTGAGGAGACGCGGGTGAATGCCCATGTATTAATTCATCCATTGGTTGAGGCTGGTATTGTGCCGATTGCCGCTGGCTTTATGGGACGAACCATTACAGGATTTGTTACCACTCTAGGAAGAAATGGATCTGATTATTCAGCGACCGTGATTGGCGCGGCCCTTGATTGCGTGGATGTTTCAATTTACACAGACGTTGATGGTGTGCTGACGGCCGATCCGCGCCTGGTTGCCAACACCCGCTTGTTGCCACAGCTATCGTATGCGGAAGCAGCGCGCCTCTCCTGGTTTGGAGCGAAGGTGCTGCACCCTCGTACCCTGATTCCTATTGCACATCGCAACATACCTGTCCGTGTTCGTAATTCCTTCCGCCCGCATATTCGCGGTACGATCATTGGCCCGGTAGGATATGCGCAGAGCGGGGCGGGTGCGATCACTATTCGACGCAACCTGGCCTTGATTACGGTGGAGAGTACCGATCTCTTTGGAGCTCCTGAGAATGCCGGACAGGTTTTTGCCCTGGCAGCCAAGGCAGGGGCTGCTCCCGTGGCTATCTGTTCTTCTTCCGGTCATCATTTATCCTTCGTGGTAGATGAAAAAGCTGCTGACACGGTGGTAGCATTATTGCAGCATAATATGGATACCTCGCTCTGGTCTGTCTCGCTGCGCCGTGGTCTGGCGGCCTGCGCCTGTATTGGTTCAGGTTTTACCAATGATCCGATGAGTGCTGGTCGTGCCATTACTGCCCTGGCCAGCGAGCGCATCCCGGTTGTGTCTCAAGGTGCTTCCGAGCAGGGCATTACCTTAATTGTTGAGGACCGTTCTAGCGAGCGGGCCCTGCGTTGCCTGCATCGAGATCTGATCGCGCCGGTGATTCCGCTGGTGCGCCATCCTGCGACCGGTAAAGAGGCGCGGCGCAAAGCCTGATATATTCTCTATATAATGGCGATATAATAGCAGCGAAATATAGCAAGCAGAGGGACGGGATTGCGCGCGCATGCGGCCCGTCCCCTTTAGTATGAGACGGTGGAAGAACGAACCTATGGTGACACGAGATAAAAAGATACCTGTTGGTGTGCTGGGGGCGACCGGCATGGTAGGCCAGCGCTTTATTGAATTACTACAGGGACATCCCTGGTTTGAATTAGTGGCCCTGGGGGCTTCGGATAAGCACAATGGGCGTCCTTATGCCGAGGTTACCGGCTGGCGTTTATCGGGAAGTGATATGCCTGCTTCAGCCGCGAAATTGCCGGTGGTCGCGTGTCGACCTGACGCGATGCCCCAGGTGAAAGTCGTCTTTTCAGCCTTGCCCGGCGAGATAGCTGGTGAGATCGAGGTCGCGTTTGCTCAGGCTGGCGTGGCTGTTTTCAGCAATGCCAAAAACCACCGCATGGGCGCTGATGTGCCCTTGTTGATCCCCGAGGTCAATGCGGACCATATCGCCGCCATTCCGCGGCAGCAGAAGCAGCGTGGCTGGTCCGGTTTTATTGTAACCAATGCCAATTGTTCCTCGACGCCGCTGGTGATGGCCCTCAAACCACTGCAGCAGGCTTTTGGCATCAGTAAAGTTCTGGTTACTACCATGCAATCGATCTCGGGTGCCGGCTATCCTGGCCTACCTTCCTATGATATTTTGGATAACGCTATCCCATATATCGGTGGGGAGGAAGAGAAGGTGGAGAGTGAGACGCTGAAGATGCTGGGCGAGTGGCAGGAAGGACAAGGATTCGTCGATGCGCCACTAGTCGTGAGCGCCCACTGCAATCGTGTTGCGACCCGTGAGGGACATCTCGAATGCGCTAGCATCCAGCTGGAGCGGCAGGCGAGTCCCGAAGAGATTATCGCGGCCTGGGAGAATTATGTGCCGGAGTCGCAGGCTGCCCGCTTGCCCAGCGCGCCTGAACGGGCCCTACTCTACCGGCGTGAGATTGATCGCCCGCAGACTTTGCGGGATCGCGATGCTGGCAATGGCATGACTGTCACCCTGGGCCGCCTGCGTCCCTGCCCGCTTTTCAGCTATAAATTTGTAATGTTGGGCCACAATACTGTGCGTGGCGCGGCTGGCGGTTCGATCTTAAATGCTGAGTGGTGCGTGAACAAAGGCCTGCTCTAGCATTGCAAGCAGCAAAAAGAAAGATGACCCGTGCGTGACAGGTCATCTTTCTTATAATCATATGCTGATCGAGTTTTAGCCAGCACCACTGCCACCACCACCGCCCGCGCCAGCACCACCACCAAAACTACCACCACCAAAACTAGCCCCGCTGAAGTTGCCCGAACTTCCACCTCCATAGTTGATAGGTTGATACGAGTGCGAGTTCGTGATGATCATCATGGTTGCCAGATTGTGGTTATAGTTATAGTTTGCTGCATTGCTATAATCTGGTTCATTGGGTGAGTGTTGTCCAAAAGCCAGGAACCACGGGGGGAGTGCAGTACCCCCGAGCTGCTCAAAGTTTTGTATCCATTGATTTCCCCAGCCAAAACTGGTGGCATAGGGAAGATAGCGCATAAAGATGTCTTGCTTCTGCTCCATATCGCTACTGCGCATTCGATTATCATGCAACAGGGCATGCAGATATTTGTCAAAGGCCTGGCACTGCTTGATGAGCTGTATGCCCTGAGGGGAGAAGTAGCGCAGCGAGCCACGCATTATCAGCAGAATGAATGATGCTGGGAGAAAACCTAATGGTATCAAGCCCAGGGGCCACGCATATAAGTTGGCGGCTACAATTAAGGTCGCCAATGTACCAACCAGGCTGATAATAAAGAAGAGAAGACTTAGCCGACCGAGGTTTTTATGCGCGGGGGCATAAGTACTTTCCACCAGACCTCGTTGTTGGAATTCTTCCCGTATGGGAACGTCCAACGCTTTTAGCCGTGCCTGGACGCTAGTATAAACCTCTGAAAAAGGTACGGGTTGTGTACCCTCCGCTGGCCCTCCAAACAGGTTGGTGATCAAAAGGTTCTCGTAAGGGGTGAGTTGCTCGGGAACCGATTGTAGCTGTACACTGAAATCAGCCGGTGTCCGGGCTGCTTGTGTCGTTGTACTCTCATTTCCTACGATAGTTACTACACCACGATTGGCCAGATCAAGCAAGGTTCCCAGCGCCTGGTTAAAGCTGCCATTGCCACGAATAGGCGAGGTAACCAGCGCCCCTGCCACGGCTGGTGAGAGATCAGCTGGTGGTGTGGTAATGCTACCGGGTTGAATAGCGGAAGTGACTACTGGTGGCTGCCGTTTGCGCTGATAGAATATAGCCCCCAATATACTCAGGATAGCTATCCCAAATGCACCGAGCAAGCCAGGCCCTAAAAATGTACTAACCTCTTGCTGATTGCGCTGCCACTGCGGTTCCGCCTGGATCAAACTGCCTGCTTGAAACTGCATGCCTACTTCAATCGGGGTGTTATCAGTCAGGTCGCTGGCATTATACGTGACGCTACCCGCTGTCAGTGGTTGTGTGATGGTGGCTGGACCCTGGACGACGCTTGGTGCATTGATCAAGTGGGTGCGAGCAGGATAGTTAACCGTCACGCTGGCTTTTTTGATGTTATAGGCATAGTTGGTTGGAAGCGCATTCCAATCGAGCAAATCAGCTTGCCGGGTTTGCTGGATGGCACCCTGAACCTGATATGTCAGCTGGAAGGTATGGACTGTATCGCTTTGTGGCTGCAAGTGCCAGGTAACTTTGAGTGGATTACCACTTCCCACTTCATAGTTGCCCGCAGTCGTGCCCTGACCCATCGCATGGCCATCTATACTGGCACTGACAATTGAAATGTTATCTGTATGATCGGTTGGGATTTCTCGATATACAAAACTAAATGGTCCCCCGACAAAGCGGAAAGTAACCGCCTCAGTGATCAAAAGGTCGCCATTATTTTGAACATTGATCGTGGCATTAAAGAGATCTGCAGAATACTCTTTACCCGCCGCAGCCAGTGATGTTTGAGTGCTGGCGATGAAGAGTAGTAAGACCAGCGCAATTGTGCTGCAAAGCCTGCGGATCATAGGAACGCTCCTTATCCGTTATAACATATATGCATAAAAGATCAACATTGATTTGATTCTACATAAAAAATAGCACCGTAATATATTACGACGTCATAATAATGAGTGATTCAAATGTGAAATATCCCAATACGCTGTTTGTGGCACGGCCCCTGACGGTTCACGCTTACAGCGCTCAAAATTTTTATGCATTGATGTAAAAAATGCATTTACTTGCATTTGTTACATCAATGCATAAAAGAGAAAAAAGATAGGGGCGTCAGCGCCCCCAGGATGGCCAGACAGTTGGATGGCTGTGGTTTTACTTTATTTCTTTGATCAGGGCTGGTATGAGGTACGCGGCATTAGGTGTTCCAAGGCCAGTCACAGCATCCCAACCTGTTGTTGCGGAATAACCTTTGACTTTGGCGGTCAGGTTATCATTATTGCCTTGCGTGATATCACGGAAAGCTTGTTGATAGTCACTTGAAGTCGCGATTTTATAGAGGGCCGGATTGATAAATCCTAGCGGTCGGCCAGCCATTTGATTGGCGATGGCCATAATGGCGCTCCATACGGGCGCGCTGGCGCTGGTTCCACCGGCTTGCGTCCAGTTACCACTGATATAGACAGCCATGCCGGTGAAAGGATCGGCTACCGCTGAGACGTCGGGCACGCCACGGCGATTTTTAAATTGTTCCTGGGTGGCTGGTGGAAGCAGTTGCTGATAAGAAGGTATGCTATAGAATTGGCTGAAGCCGCCACCACTGCCGCTCCAGGCCTGCTCTTTGAAAACGCCATTATTATTAACCAGATTGGTGCCACCCACACTGGTAACCCAGGGAGAAGAAGCTGCGAAACTGGTGGTAGCTACATTGGCGATTTTTTTGCCTTGCATATCCGCATAATCCGTCGCGCCATTATCGCCAGAGGAAGAGAAATAGGTCATACCTTGCTGTGTGGTCCCTTTCTCCAGCAGTTGATCCCAGGCTTTTAGCTCGGCCTGCCCCTGCGCATCCTTAAACGTTAATTCTGAAGCACCCCAGCTATGGGAGACAATATTGCCGAGTTTGTTGTCGATCGCATACTGTTCTAGCTGGCGAAATTCAGGTAGTCCGGTGACCCCTTCAATTTCAGCCACAGGACTCACCAGTAGCACTATTTTGGCATCCGGGGCCAGGGCATGGATGATCTGTACATCTAGCGTGGTTTCTCCGGCCCAACCGGCTTTGTCATGGTTGGGATCATACTCTGGGACATTGAGTGGAGCAATGACCTGTAGATTGACGGGAGGAAGGTTGAATGTCTGATCAAATACCTGCATATCTTGTTGGATCGTTGGACTACCAAAGGACACGATATCGATTACAGTCTGGCCTTTGCCAGTATAGCCTTTCTGGTATAGCGATTGAATGCCATAAGCCTGGCGCATCGCTTTAGGGGTGAGGCAGGTTGGTAATTGTCTGATGCTGGCAGGGCAGGTCTCTATAGAAGTAGTGCCTGTCGCCGGGGTTGGAGTGGGCTGTACTCCATCCCCTAATGCTGATTGTGGGCTGCAGGCAGCCAGCAGCAGGACCATAGAGAACAAAGAGAAAAAAAGACGCAGGGTCGTGCGTTTCATCTTAGCTCCTAATTGCATTATTTTGTGGAGGTCAATAGATGCTGGCAGGTGCAATGTAAATAAGCAAACTTGTGCCTTTATTGCTGAGCGGCCAGATCAATCACATGTACTATGAATGTTACCATATACTACCATGGATGATGGTTGGTTGACAGCAAACAGGTAACTCATTAAACATGAAATTAGAGTATTAAAGGCAATATGTGCTCGTTCCGCGAAATATGTAATGGATATAATCAAATAAATCGTGCGTAAAATAGAAAAGTTATTATATAGCTTAAAGCCATCCAATATCCATTTTTAATAATTTATGCTGTAGGAGTATTTTCCTATGGAAAAAGAGTATATTTGATCTTCTAACATTGCGTGGTACAGTTATGCTTATGAGTTGAGTACATCTGGTGTCGGGTCGTATTGTCGTAGTGCAGCTCAGCTGAATTGTGAAGGTATTACGTATGTTGTCTTCCGAGCGTTATCGTAAGCGTCAAAATCTCTATCGGCAGCGTAGCCGTATAGCTCCCCTTGTAAATGAAGCTACTCCACATAATATTCCGATTGAGCAGTTGCCTTTTCCTGAGAACATGCAATTTTTATCTTATGATGTAGTCCACACTCCACCTCTTTTCCCACCGATAACCGCGGGTGAATATATTTCTCCTGCCAATGGTACTTTTCATCTTGTGCCGCCGGGAGAGCGACAGATCTCTCCAATGTCTGCGGCGCCGCTGGTACCTCCCGGCGAGCGTATGGGTAGCTATCCACAACAGTTACTGGTTGAGCAGAAAACAGAAAAGACTGTCACGCCTGCAAGGCCCAATGCGATTGTTCCCTCGCCTCTAATTATTCCTGGAAAGAGGACCAAAAAATCGCTAGCTGTTGGGTCTCCGTTGCGCGGTAGGCGCTTAGTTGTGCATGGCGCCCTTAGTTTTTTACTATTATTTATTGCTCTGGGAGTAACTATGGCTCTGGTCCCCGTGGATAACAGCGGTCATATGAATAGTAGCCTCCCTTTTAATT
Source organism: Dictyobacter kobayashii (assembly GCF_003967555.1). Lineage (GTDB taxonomy): Bacteria > Chloroflexota > Ktedonobacteria > Ktedonobacterales > Ktedonobacteraceae > Dictyobacter > Dictyobacter kobayashii. The sequence goes on along the minus strand of NZ_BIFS01000001.1, from coordinate 1,712,586 downwards.
TTCATATCACCTCGGTACGCACAAACGATACTGCCTTGATCACGGCCCAGGTAGCTACAGCGACTGCGGTTACCATCGATGGTTATGATCCAGGAGGTGGTCGTGTTTATGCCGGTGTTAAAGCGGCCCCTCTGGATGCCCACATTCCCGCTGCTGATTATGGCCGACTGAGCCAGTTCTTTTATGGCCAGTGTACCTATTGGGCCAATATGCGCTACCATCAGGCTACCGGCCACTGGATACCCTGGCTGGGTAATGCCTATCAATGGGCCTACCAGGCACCCGCTTATGGCTGGACCATTTCTGATACTCCCAACCCGCAAGGCAAATCGATCATAGTTTTTGGTCCCTATGCTCAGGGAGCTGGTGCTTATGGACACGTAGCGGTTGTCGAGAGAGTGAATGGGGATGGAAGTGTCTTGACCAGTAATTGGAACTGGAATGGTGCCTGGGCCACCCTATCCTGGCGCACATTCTATCCCGGCCGAGGCATCAGCTTTATCTGGTATCCTGACTAGTTCTTAAGATAGTTTCAGCCTCTCATTACCATGGAATGTATGTCGCTCCCATACAGACGTGCGCTGGCGCGCCCGAGACTTTTAATTTATTCTGTAGCGCAAACAGTGCGCCCGGCGCACTGTTTGCGCTACAGAATAAATTGTATATGAGCTTTTGTGCTTGTAAAGCTTATAATTGTTTTATGATGTAGTGTGGAAAATGTGCAGCGCACATTTTCCACACTACATCATAAAACAGGTTCGGGCGCGCCAGCGCACGTCCGCACAGGAGCGACACACATCCCATGGCAATGGGAAATGCCGCATTTAACAACCCTTCGCTAATTGCCGAGGAAACAAGAGGGACTCTGAATGCCCCAAAGGGAGCAAAAATTATTTTAACCTCTAAGCAAATACCCCTCTTGATACCCGGCAAGAGAGGCATTCTGCCATATTAAAAATCTTTATATTCAAATACATGATAGTTATATAGTCCTACAAAAAGTCTGATTAATTGACTGAATCACCACCACTTAGGTAAAGTCAGGTTGAGTATTTGAAAAAATCGATCTGGAGCGTCATCTTTGATGCACCTTTGTAAGACTGAAGGTAATGTATATGTTATTTCGTGATCGTTCTCGTAATGCCGATAATGAACAACCCAATGGCGTTACCTCTTTTGCGCAGATGGGGGAGGCGCTCCGAGCATGTTGATGGAGCAGGAGAGCTTTCCTGACCCAAATACTCCGATGCCTGCCCCAGGCGATGCGCAGTCTCCGCTGGTTCCGATGCCTTTAAATACAGCTATGATTCCTGGTACAGCAAAAGATACTACCAGGTCCCTGCGTGAACCAGTACTCATTCCTGGCACCGGTAAGAAAAGTTCGGGTATGTTGCGTCCTCCTAAGGGAAGGCGCGCAGTAGTACATATCGGTGTTGCCGTTGTCCTCATTGCAATCTTATTTGGCGCGTTGGCCGCCGTTTTACCCGCGGGTAATGGTCAGGCAAGTGGGAGCCTGGCAAAGATATTTAATCCCAGTTCAGATATGAAGACTTCCCACCCCAATGATACTGCATTGATTGCAGCCCAGGCCGCCACAGCTACTGCTGTGACCCAGGACGGTTTTGATGCCGGTAACCAGGTATATGCTGGTGTACAAACTGCCCCTACCACCATTACTTCCAATATTCCTGCTTCAGATCAAGGTAGCTTAAGTCGCTTCTTTTATGGCCAATGTACTTACTGGGCCAATATGCGCTATCATCAATTGACCGGTCACTGGGTCCCCTGGCTCGGCAATGCTGGTGACTGGGCCTACCAGGCTCCTGCTTATGGCTGGAAGACCTCTTCAGTTCCTAATCCCAATGGACCATCGATCATTGTGCTGGCCCCATATACACAGGGTGCTGGCGCCTATGGTCACGTAGCGGTTGTTGAGACGGGTGTGTCAAATCCCTATAACGGTGTTTCAACCAGTAACTGGAACTGGAACGGCAATTGGGGAATTACAACCTGGGTAACGTTCTATCCAGGTGCTGGCGTCACCTTTGTCTGGTATCCCAGTTAATCGATATTTGCAGATGAATGGAGATAGAAATACTCTATCTCCATTTTACTTTTTGTACAGCCTCTATTGAGAAAAAAGTAAAAACTGGATAGGCCCATAGTCCTAATAAGTGTCAATAAATTGACGCAGATAGGCATAATTAGATAAATTGTGGGCGGAAGTCTAGAGACGCGCAACTGATTGCGGCTCTTAACAGATGTTTCTATCCAATTGAAGGAAGTATACATGTTTTCGAATGAACACACTGCTACGTCATCTGACGTAGAACAACTGGATTTTGACGCTCCTGTCCAGCCTATGGGCGGTGTCGCAACATCCCAGGCCCCTGGTGAGCAATTGCCAATGGTGGTGAAGGAGAAGCAGACGGGGGAATTGAAGCCAGTGACAGTTTCCAATGCGAAAAAGGAACTTACTTCCCCTCAACGCGGGCCTGTCTTGATTCCTGCGACTGCTAAAAAGAGTTCCGGCACATTGCGTCCTCCCAAGGGAAGAAGGGCTGTCATCAATGTAGGAGCCACAATCGTGCTCATGGCGGTTGTGATTGGTGCTCTGGCTGCGGTGATCCCGGTGGGTTCCGGTTCGGCGAATGGCTGGGGAAAATTATTTCAGCCAGGTTCTAATATGGTTACATCCAGACAGAACAATACGGCTTTGATCGCGGCCCAGGCGGCCACGGCCACGGCGGTGACGCAGGATGGATTTGAATATAATGGAGCTGGTGGTAAATATAGCTGGGCTGGTGTACAGAATAATTTTACGCTGCCCGATGGATCGCAGACCACGGCCCAAACAAATAACTCGCAGCAGTCAACAGGCTCAACTTCGACTGGTACGACCGGGGGCATCTCATCCAGCACTGGCACGATTGCTGATAGCAGTTTTAACAATCCGTTTACTGCCGGACAGTGTACTTATTGGGCTGATTATGAATATCATCATTTGACCGGTTACGCGGTTCCCTGGACCGGAAATGCTTCTGCCTGGGCGGCGAATGCCAGTGCCTATGGATGGAATGTTTCTTCTCAGCCGCATGTGCCCTCGATAATCGTGTTGCAGCCGGGCACACAGTACGCTGGCTGGGCTGGTCACGTAGCTGTGGTTGAGAAAATAAATTCCGACGGTTCGGTTGCCACCACCAATTGGAATGTGGTTGGTTGGGGAGTATTTTCCTGGAATAACTACACCCCTGGTCCAGGCGTCTCGTTCGTCTGGCATTCATAAATTGAACTAGTTTACATTAATCTATAAGAGAAGACGAATCATAATTTGTCTTCTCTCATTTTTTTATTTTATGCCCCATTGTTCCAGGAGCCGGGTATAGTGGGCGACCATTTCCTGGTGCCTGGCTTTTTCTGCAGGTTGGCAATGTTGGAGTTCTTGTTCGTGGTGGGCCAGTAAGGTCTGGGCGGCACAGGTTGATTTGGGTGAGACGCGTGCGCGTTTGATGCATTCGGCTGGAAGCGGCTGCCAGTGGGGATTGTTGCGCCAGTTGATATAGGGACAATTCCGACATTTATTGGAACAACAGAAACCTCGACGGATAAGATAGCCACGTGTTGCCACGTATAATCCATTAGCTGTTACCTCCCAATCCCCTTCTTCCTTCCTCGAATACATGGTTAGACCTTTCCCTGTACCCTCTACAAGGTTTGCTGGCACAGTTATGCTGAGAATGCTTCACATTGTGAGTATTGTAACTGAAAAAAACTAATCAAGGCAAGCTTGCTTGTCCTTATTTTTGCCATTTTGCTAGCAGGCGTTCGTTGGCCCGTGTTGTGACGGCAATCTCCCGAATACCTCTGCGCTCTAGAATCCCATTCTCTGTAATCACATGCGTTAACAGGCGATAAGGGTATGATCAAAATAGAAATTACGCACCTTGATACCAGCAGGGGCGTCCTTAAAGACCTCCTCAGCCTCTTTTTCTTCCAATAAGGCCAGATTACTGTTGATACGAGCTGGATCGTGCTCGTACCAGCGTTTAGGTGAAATTTTGAGGGTCTCGCTTAACACATAAAATGGCACACCATGCCCATGGGCGGCCCAGGCTAACAGGGCAGTGCCTGCCTTATTCAGGATATCGCCGTTCACCAGGATGCTATCGGCCCCTACAACCACGGCCTGGCACTGTGGCAAAAAGATGTCAGCCTGGGCATCGGTAATGATCGTTACAGGCAAGCCTTTTTCGTGCAATGCCTGGGCCATGGCACGTCCCTCGTAACGTGGACGACCCTCCAGAACCGTAACATGTTCGATCTGCTCGCGTAGCGCTACCAGGACCTCCAGAACCGTCCCAGAGATGCTACAGGTCATCAAGTGTCCTCGTAGATATGGGCGGGCATGTTCAGCCAGGCGCTCGGTAGCTGACTCATAGTCGGTCAATAGTTGTTGGGCTGCCTGACCCATGGCTGCTAGCCCTTCTTCATGTACCTGGATCACGCGCCCGACTGCGCTGGAGAGGGCCTCCATGGCCGGCCTCGCTTGCGCCAGTTCTCTGGCACTGGAGGCTAATAAGCGCAAGCGATCAGCTTCTGAACGTTGTTGATCCTGGGCGAGATCGCGGAGAATGGTAATGGCTTCCTTGACCAGCCAGCGTGAGCCATGTTCTCGATCTGCACATACTTGCTGAATACGTTGTTCTACAGTTTCCATATGCAATTATTTTACTCTCAGGAGACGACAAATGGAAAAATTCTCTAATGATAGAGCGTTCAATAGTTGCTAGTTGTGCCCATCAGATTGAGTGCAGCCAGCCACAATTGTTTTTAATAATCTGTTCCCTTAATTCGTCTTTCCATTGGCTAGACGATGTGGTTTAGTGTAGCATAACCTCCAGCCCCCTGGATACTCCCGACTAAACCGCATCGCTTTTCTCCAGTTGCCACTGCCTTTACTATACGTGAAAATGGGGTCACAAGGCACTCTATAGCTTGCCCTTCTACTCATGTTCTACAATTGGTCGGGTGGACGTTACCCTCAATTGGCTCTTGTGGGTTGTCGATTGGATTGGTTACACTGTGTGATATCAGGAGCCAATTGGGAGGAATATATGGGACAAGCCCGACCACATTATCAGCCATTACCTTTATTTATGGCATCCATCCGTTCGTTTATCCACCTTGAGCGTTCAAATGGTACCCCCTTGTATCGGCAAATCAGCCAGGGGCTGCGCGAGGCCATTCTTTCGGGAGAATTGCCAGAAGGGACTCGACTTCCGCCTGAGCGCTCTCTGGCACAGGAGCTAGGTGTAAATCGCACGACCATTATGAATGCCTATAATGAGCTGTCCTCTGAAGGCTTGATCGAGGGACATGTTGGGCGAGGGACGTTAGTGAAGCGCAGCTCTTTTCGGCCTGAAGAGGATTATTTTGATCAGACGACCCCCTCCTGGTTGTTGGGCCTGGCAGCCAATGAAGGCGCTTTGCTGGGACCCGATGCCCGGGTATTGAATGAATTGACTTCGCTTAAGGAGCAAGAGGAGACTATCTCGCTGGCCCAGGGAACTCCTCCATCCGATATGTTGCCAGCTGAGCTGATTCAGTCAATTATAATGGATAGCTTGCCCGAAGCCCGGCTGAACGCACTGGGTTATTGTCCTGTGGATGGTCTGCTGAGTCTGCGGCGTAGCATTGCTGCCAGGATGCGTAAACGGGGTGTGCAGGTGGATGTACAGAATATTCTGATCCTTTCTGGCTCTACTCAGGGTCTGGGCTTGCTGGGGCGTTTCCTGCTCTCTCCAGGCGATGAAGTGGTGGTAGAGGTGCCAACGTACCTGGGGGCCATTCAGATGTTCCGGGCATTGGGCGCGCGCATTATTGGTATTCCTACTGACAGGGCTTCGCAAAAGTCCGGGGGAGGTGAAAAAGAAGAGTCAATCCAGTAGAATGAAAAAAAAATCAAGGTCATTCGAGGAAAGACTCTGCATGGAATATAGCACACTGAAAACGGAAAGCAAGACCATTCAAGAAGTAAGCCCATCGCATCTGCGTTCGTTGTACGACATCTGTGCGCAGATCCCTGATCAGCGGGCAGCCCGAGGGAAGCAATATGCGTTAGCGGACGTGCTCATCGTGCTGATCCTGGCCAAACTGGCTGGGATGAAAAGCCTGTTGGGAGCCAGCGATTGGGCGCGAGACCAAGGAGAGAGGCTGCGCGAGCAGTTGAACGTGAAGTGGAAGCGTATGCCGTGTGCCAATACGTACAAATATGCGCTCGCTCGGTTGGAGAGCCAGCAGATCAATGAACGATTTCGAGATTGGTTGCTACGGCAGGAGGCAGAAAGCCGATGTGGTGACGAACCCAGTCGTCTCGCGATGCTGGCAGAGCAGCGCGCTGTTCATGTGGCCATTGATGGCAAAGTGTTGCGGGGAACCGGTCAGCAGAGCTATGGAGGAGAAAAGCCGCAGAGGCATGTGTTGCATGTGTATGAAGTGCAAACAGGAATTGTCTTGCATCAGTGTCCAATTGCCGACAAGCAGAATGAAGTCAGTGCCCTCAAGCCGCTGTTGACCGAAGTGCTCTGCAAAGGGCGCATTTTCACCGTCGATGCTGCTCAAAGTTATCATGCGTTTGGACGCATGGTAAAACGGGCAGGAGGAGAGGTGATTCTGATCATCAAAGACAATACGCCCGTGACTCGAGAGGATCTGGAACTCTTTTTCGAAGATCCACACGCTGATCGAAGCACCTGGCACTCCTATGAACAGGTCGAAAAAGGTCATGGCCGACTGGAGCGGCGCCACCTGCTCACCTCACCGGACCTCAACGAGTTTCTGGATCGAGAATGGGGAGAAGTTGGGCAGGTCTTTCGATTACAACGGGAACGCAAGACGGCAGAGAAAAGGAGCGTAGAGGTCGTGTACGGATTGACGACCTTGAGCCGAGAACAGTGTTCGATCCAGCGGCTTTTCCGCCTCATCCGCGACCACTGGGCGGTGGAAAATCGTCTCCATGGGCGCCGTGATGTGACGTTGGGAGAAGACCGATGTGGCGTTCGCGTTCCTCCTGTCGCTCAAATGCTTGCCGTACTCAACTCGCTCGTGCTCTCCTTGATGGATATGCATCAGGTTTCCAATGTGGCTCGTCAAATCCGGCGATTTGCATCTCACCCAGAGGAGGCCCTTGCTTGGTTACTCTGACTTTTGCGAAGCCCTGTTCCTACTGATAGTGAAGGGATGCGTGTGGATCTGCTGGAGGCAATTCTGGCCCGCCGCCAGCCGCGCTTTATCTATACGTTGCCGACTTTCCAAAATCCTACCGGCGTCGTGATGTCATTGGAGCGCCGCCGCCGCTTGTTACAACTGGCGAAGCGCTACCAGGTGCCTATCGTTGAAGATGACGCTTATGGCGAAATCTACTTCGGGGAAGAGGCTCCTCAGCCGCTCAAGGCATTGGATACCTATGGAAATGTGCTGTATTTAAGTACCTATTCGAAGATGCTGGCTCCAGGGCTGCGTGTGGCCTGGCTGGTCGCGCCCGAACCGGTTATTGAGCGCATGGGTCTATATAAACAAACCTTTGATCTCAATACCAATGCTATCGGGCAGTGGATTATAGCCGAATTGATGCAGCGCGATCTCCTAAATGAGCATCTATTGCGGGCTCGCCAGTGTTATCAACATAAATTGACTTTGATGTTAGACGCAATTGAGCGTTACTGGCCCGCCGGTGGACGTGTCTATCCACCCGCAGGTGGGATGCATCTCTGGTATCGCCTGCCTGGAGATATGCGGGCACGGCATTTGTTGCGCGAAGCCGCCCATGAGCGGGTAGCATTTGTCAGTGGCGAATTGTTTCATGTGGATGGCGGAGGACATCATTATATCCGTTTGAGTTTTGCATCTCCTGAAGAGAAACATATCACGGAGGGTGTGCGCCGTATCGGTATTGCGATGAGACGTTTGATGGCCCGTAGAACGCATTCAGACGAGCGAGATCTCCCCATTGAACGACTACCAGTAGTTTGACTCTTCGATCCTGATAAGCGCATATATTTCTACCTCTTGACCATTTGAGTCGCTTGCCGATTCTCTGCCCCATTAGTCCTATTGATTTGGTAGACACGGGCATTATGAGTATCTTAGCATGATAGAAGCTGTATTTTTGATTGAACTGGTGGGCATGTGAATGGAAGGAGTTTGCAATCAAGATGGAGCATAAGCAGCAAAAGAAATCAGATGGACCACAAGAACCCAATGAGGGGACCCCATCAACATCCGCGGAACAAAAAGAGCAGTCGCGCGTTGAGGTCGTGCCGGGTGTACCCATTGTGCGTAGCAATACCCCTCGCCCGCTCTCCTATGAGATGATGGTCTCTTCGGGGGGCAGTATCCGGCTGGCAATCAATCGGACTCAGCACCTATTCCGCCTTTCCCGGCCAAAGCACCATCTGCTCCTCCTTTACCTGAAGAGATTGGTGAGCGCGAGTCAGAGAAGGCTGTGACGCCATCCAACACAGAACATCCTAAACCTTCAGATGAGGCCCAGGAGTTTATCTGGTTGTTTGAATATGGGCTGGAGATGGATGCCGCGATCTTAAATAGTCCCGAACGCCTGGATGGCCTGGCCCTCCTATATGGGCCAGCCGTCCTTAAAGGTTATTCATTGGTCGTTGGTGCCCAGCGCATCCATGGCAGTACCGGACCCACAATTGTAGCGATCAGCCCCAGCCTGGATTCCGATGCTGAAGTGTGGGGGGTATTATATCGCATTCCGCGGCGTGTCTCTGAACCGAACGAAAATGATCCATCCCTGCTGGATACTATTCATGCCGCGATTACACCACAAAATTTTTTTAAGGGAGTCCAGGTTGTGGTATATGAGACCTATCGGGAACGTGAGATCACAAGTACTGCCTATGTTGCAACCGATATCGCATATCAGCAGTTGCATTTTTCATTGGCTGAGCAAGGAGCTGGTGACCCTGCTTTTATGCAGCGCCTGGCTACGATTGCCAGGAAACATAAATTTCCCGAGCGCTACATCGAGAGCCTGGAACAGCGTTTGAGTCCGGAAGGTGAACAAGCATTGAGAGAACACTTTGTGGGTCAGCGCTCAAGAAGTATCAGCGCTATTAACAGTTCTTCAGAAGAGAGTACCCTGCACAATAGTGCACTTGGTCAGTATATGTCTCATTCATCACAGGTAGCTGGTCTGCATTCTGCCCAGGTTTCAGAGATACGTTCAGCGCAAATGCCATCTGGTATCAGGCCGGTGCCTTCCAATGAAGCTGTGACCTCCAATGAACATAATACAGAGCCTCTGCCAGCTTTTAGAGAGCACCTCTTGCCATCGGCGGATTTGATTCCGCGTTCGTTTATGTCGCAGTCAGCACACCAGACGCAGCGCTGGCTGATCACTTTTGCCCTCTATCTGGTCTCTTTGCTTTTAATTGTGTTGATTGTGGCGATTATTCAAGGCCTGGGCCTGGCTAATGGGATCTTTAATCATAATTTTTCTCCTCTGGGTGTACCCTGGCTGGTGATGATGTATGGGCTCCTGGGAGGCTGCATTAGCTGCATTGTCACCCTGGGCCGATTACAATTAGATCGTCCACCTACTTTTATCATTATAACCTGGTTTACACGTCCATTTATTGGGGCCGTACTGGCGATTTTAAGCTATATTTTGTTGACCAGTGGCATGTTTTCCTGGAGCGAAAGCATGAGTCGCAATATTGCCTTTTTCTCTCTGGTTGGTGCCCTGGCTGGTTTGTGCGAAGGACGCGTCTTTTTTCGACGCTCATAAATACTACAGCAGCGGTATATTTTATGTTTAAGGGGACGTTTAATATAGCCCCTTTTTGGTAGTCACTCTAAATGTGGTACATCTAAGGTGGAAAACTACTCATTTATGTTGGGGAGGGTCTATGCCAACCTACATCAGTTTAATGAATCTATCAGAACAGGGAGTAAATGAGGCCAAGAATGCTCCCGAGCGCTTGCAGGCTTTTGAGGCGGCATTAAGCGAGGTGGGAGGGAAACTCCTCGGATTTTACCTGGTGATGGGACAATATGACTACATTGTGGTGACCGAAGCGCCTGATGACCAGACTGCGGCCCATGTGATTCTGAAGACGTTGTCCCATGGTAGTTTACGTATTCAGACGATGAGGGCTTTTCCGCGCGAAGAGTTTGAAGCAATCGCTCATGGGCTGGACTTTTAAGAAGATGTAGCTTGCGAGCGGGCACATGCGCGTCTGTGTCCTTTTCTTGCTGTGGTGTAAACGATGCACATCGGTCGCGCCACAGCAGGAAAAGCTTACTTTTTGAGCACTAGTCGATTGACATATCGAAAATGGCGTGTACAACGCGCTCAGGATCATGGCGGGCCAGCGAATCACCCTCTAAATTGAGCCGATCGATGACCACCCCTGGCACCATACGCTCCAACTGAGGCCGATCAATTTGCACTGGCTCACTGCCCTCATCTTGATAGGTCTTTAATACATCTGGTGGGAACGTACCATCATTGAGTAAGACACGATCTACCCGCGCTCCCAGATAATGATGAATCACATTCACAAAGTCCGATGCTTTGTAGTTGTCCGTCTCACCATGCTTTGTCATGATGTTGCAAATATAGACCTTCTCCGCATCGGATTCACGGACCGCACGCGCCACTTCTGGCACCAGCAAATTAGGTAGAAGGCTGGTGTAGAGGTCTCCCGGTCCTATGATGATGGTGTCTGCCCGGCGAATGGCACGGATCGCTTGCTGACAGGCGGCCGCATCTTCTGGCACCAGGCGCAAACGCTGAATAGGTGAAAGCGGGCCAGGATTTTTTTTGCCCCGTGTATCTATCTCGGTTTCACTGCATACCGTACTGCCATCTTCCAGGTCAGCACAGATAGTTGTTTGGGCTAACGTGACCGGTACTACGTTGCCTGCGGTATCCAGTAGTTCCTGTGCATCTTCAATGGCCAGCAATAGATCTTCATTATTGATATCCTGCAGGCCTTTGAGAATCAGGTTACCCAGACTATGACCACCAACACCATTGATAGTATTTGGCTCAACCGTATTTTCGGCATGCTCAAAACGGTGCATAAATACTTCTCTCCACAATGCCCCATTGCGTGCCAGCGCGACCAGCGACATACGCAGATCACCTAATGGCAGTTGGCGACGAAACTCGTCCATGAGTCTGCGTGAACTACCGCCACTATCTGACATATTGACCACCGCAGTGATATTAAACGGGTATTTTTTAAGATGGGAAAGCAGTGAAAATGTTCCTGATCCTCCGCCGATAGTTACAATACGGCGTCCTGCAAATTGGTCTCCTGTGCGTAAATTCCTCTGCACTAGGCTTCTCCTTCGGCTGATTTCAGGTTCGTTATCCACAATATGTTCCTCTACATAAATACGTATCATTCTAGTGCGTATCACAAATTTTTCCAATTATATTTGGGGCACGCATTATATATATACGTATGGTACTATTATTTTTTCGACATATGTTTGATGAACAAACAAGCTTTGTATTGTTTGCAATCGGCGAAAATGATAATCACAGTATCTATCATTTTCCAGACAACTGCTGTTCTTTCCGACAGTTTATCACGACAGTATGCACCATGCAAGAATTATTCTATTCTAACCTCTGCCATTACCTTTTGTTCTACAGCTTCTGCTTGCCAGTGCAGAATAAATAATACCTGCCTATAAACTATGATGTACACTTACGCAGCAAATATATCTGATTATCAACTATTCTCCTTCTCTCATCTGAAGGATTTATCCTACCATAAGTCCTATCTTCTTGTGTAAGGAATAGAATTACGCTATACTGTTGACAACGGGAATCTCTTCGACACTTTGTGGGCGCGGTGTCGGGGGCGCAAGACTCCCGTTGTATTTTAAATCCATTTTTCCTTACCTCTTGCTAGAAAAATTTCCTCTTCTAATTTACTAGATTTTATATATTGTATTCTCATAATCCTGACAGAATTAAGCTAAAGATGAAATTTAATAATCCTGACAAATTTCTGTCTATTTATAAGATAAATATATAGACAGGAGGTTGTTTATTATACATAGCGGCGCTTTGCTGCGCGGCTGTCGGCCAGTTTATTAAACAAATATATTGCATCATAAGTGGTACGTATACCTATGAGGTTGAATGTGCTATAATTGCTCATATTTTTCGTGAGGGAGGAAAGCGCTTGTGACACAGAATGTGGATATCAAGATGTTACTTTACCGGGCCAGGCTATGGGTAGAAGAAGGCAGGTATGAAGCGGCCCAAGAAACGCTGACTACGATGCAACTCGAAAACGAGAAACAGCGGCAAGAAGTAGCGTATCTGCTTGGCTGGTGTTATGTACAGCGCCAACAGTGGGAAGATGCGCTGAATACACTTTCACCACTCCTGGCTGGGATGGATGAACGCCTGGATGTGGAGACGCCACAGGAGCGAGAGCGCCATGCGATGGCTTTGTTGCGCCTGGGAATGGCAGCGGTAAATCTTTCAACTTATGAGGATGCCTCTCTTCATTTTACACGCTGTTTGAAGGTTTTACATGACCGGAGAGTGCATTTACCGGTTGTTCGCATTCATGCGCGTTATTACCTGGCGATGACATGCTTAATGCGTGGCTTATATGCGCCAGCGCTTGAGCATTATGAGGAGGCTATACGTCTCTGTAGTCATTACTCCGATGAGACCGCGCTACCTGATATTTATTATGGCCTCTGTGATGTCTACAGCAGTACCAATGAACTATTGAAATCATATGCGGCTGGCCAGGAAGCATTACGCCTGTATATGGCCCGCGATGATCAACAGATGGCGGCTCGGATGCATAATATGCTTGGGCGTGTCTGCATGCAGCTCGGCAATTATCGCGAGTCTTCCGATCATTATACCGAGTCTCTGGCTATTGCCACCAGCTATCAAGGCCCTACTCTGGCTATGCTAAACTGTGCTGCCCTGGCTGAAGTTCGCCTGGCAGAGAAACGGTTGACTGAGGCCAGGCGTTACTGCCAGCTGGCCTTAAATACTATGGAGCAGACTGATGATGTGCATATGCAAGGGCGTGTGTATCATGTCATTGCTAAAGTGACCTATGAGGCGGCACAATTGGAGGGTGGGCTCCAGCATCGAAAGTTATTAGAAGAGACCCTTTCCTGGTATGAGAAGGCGAAGACATGTCTGGCGGCGACTCAGGCCTATGCAGATGAGGCGGAGATTTATGGCGGCTGGGCGCAAGTGCTTGAAGAGTTGGGGCGGGATGCGGAAGCTATCGAATGCTGGCGTGCAGGGTATGCTGTATTGCATCAATCCCGGGAAGATGGAAAATAAAGAAAAATGTATTTACGTGGATATGAGCCAGCATGTTTGCCAGATGTCTGCTCAAACTGTGCTCATATCCTGTGTGAAATCCTTTCAAATGGCGATCAAGCGGTACCGAAACTTAAACCCAATTGCTTTAACCATTTGCGATAGGCGATAGCAGTGCGATCAGAGCGTAGATGCAGTTCTGCTTGTAGATCCAGGGGCAGTAATTCGGGTCGCTGTGATTCAACGATTGGCACATCTTGTAGCGTAATCAGGTTCTGATATTCGCGAATCTCTGTATCTGTCAGGTTGTTGTAATCAACCGCGACATAAGCCCAGACACGTGAGAGATCCAGTGCTACTGGTGTGATAGTAAAGAACATGGCGAAGTGAGGGCCAGCCGAGGATTTAACAAAGCCTGCTGTTAAGGGCCGATAGACCCGATAGGTGTAAGAGACATTTGCTCCCTGTCCGCTCCCATCTGGATCAGGTTGCCAGACTGTAATATTGCTGGCGGTGATCCCATTCTCATGAGTTTCCACAGCGTAATCATTGACCTCGGCATGCTCAGGATCGCCCAGATATGCCTGGTGTACAAAAGGGAAATGTGTAATATCCAGAAAGTTCTCAATGGCTCGTGGTGCGCTGGCCCGGTAAGTATAAGGCCCGCAGTGGACCTTACGATAGCTGCTATCATCCCACTGAGGGAAAAGTGGAATATCATTGGCGGGTTCACCCAGACAAACCCAGATCCAGCCATACTTTTCCCGGGCCCGATAGACTTTGGCTCGCGCACGTTCTGAGGGTTGCTGACTGGGATGGGCTGGATAGCGCACACATTGTCCATCCCGATTATAGACCCAGCCGTGATAGGGGCAAGCCAGTGTCTCATTCTCTACTTTGCCCAGTGAGAGCCGCGTCCCACGATGTATACATAGGTCCTGCCAGGCGCAGATCTTCTCTCCTACGCGCCAGAGTACCAGATCTTCTTCCAGCAGGCGGACCGCCATGGTCTTTCCTTCCTGGAGTTCCGAGGCCAGAGCGACGACATGCCAGTCGTGCGTCAGTACAGGGTCATTGAGCATGAAATTCCCTTTCTTTTGTGCTGCTATTTTCTCAATCTTTAGCCTTTGGGCTTATTATAAAGCTCTTCTATTGCTGTGAGAAGAGGGCAGTGTTATTTTTTTTCGTTCAGGCAGGTGAGTGTCGCTTAAACCATGAGGGGGATTAATCTTATCGTCATTACCCCGCCCTCATGGTTGAGCTGCTAAGGCTCTGGTTTCAGGCGTACCAGCATGATGCCCAGCCAGATAATCCAGATGGCGAAGAGGAGGGTCGCGAGCGTGGTCAGGGTGCTCTGGCCGTTTCCAGCGGCGCTCATTACAGCCACTGCACTGATGCAGAGCATCGCCCCGATAAAGAGTCCGGCATAACCGAATGCTACCCATGCGCCCGGCCAGAGATTTTTCCCTGTGCGTGCGATCATGCCCCCAAAGAAGAGGCAGGCTAACCCAATCAAACCAGTACCCACGACATTGGTGATGAAGGAAAGTATGGGGGAGATAGTGATAACACTACCCTGGATTGCTGCTCCCGTGCTATTGGAGACCAGCATAAAATAGATCGTACTGGCAGCCGCCCCAAGCAGATAAATTGATAAGCCTATCAGGCCCAACCAGGCAGCCAATACTACAAATCCTTTGCCGCGCCAGGGATGTTCAGGTAGCCCATCATCTTCCTCCTCCTCTGCGTCTTCGTCTGTATCTGTTGTGGTCGTTTCAGTGTCGGTTGCCGCCTGACGTTCCTCTTCTTCTCGTTCCTGCTGTGCCATCAATTCCTGTGCCACAATGATGCGATGCAAATTAAAAGGAAACGAGATCAAGAGGAAGAAGGCACATAATAAGAGCACCCGATAGATCACAAAGGGCAAGCTATGGGTACTGATCCAGGCTAAATAGGCCGTGTAGCGTCCAACGCCTGTCGCATCGAGTGCGGCGCTAAAGCCAGTCGGGCCCAGAATGAGTACCTGGTAGAGTGGTATTCCTAACAGTAAAAGTAGACCCCCGATGATATAGTAGAGGCCATTCGAGCGCAGCCTGGCTAATAAACTACGTTTCATATAAAAACCTTTATCAACGTCACATGCAACTTTATCTTTAAAACCTCGCGTTCACCTCGTGACCCCTCCATCTCTCAGCTCCCAGGCGACCATCCCATCTTACGATCTCTCAGGCGACCGTCCATCTCCAAATCTCATCTCTCTGTGGAGCGGGTAGATATAGGCGGCCGTGCCGCCTATATCTACCCGCTCCACAGAGAGATTCTATAAACTCAAGGCGAGCGCCGCAGGCGCGAAGCTCAGGATCAAGAGCACATGACATTTATCAAAAAATAAGTAAAGCTCCCATTGAGAGTATTGCAAAAGGTTACCACTTTTGGCAAGGGCTACCACAAATATGACGAACAAAGTCTGGATTCCAAAATAACTGTAACTCTTCCAGTCAGGCATGCGTATACAACGTATGGATTTTTATATCCAGGATAACTTGGAGGGAATTGAATGCCGCGCTGGTTGTATTTTTTCTTGATCTTTTCCGTTTTAGCTGTCGTGCTTGAGTATTTACCACTGAATATCCCCCCACTAATCCTCTTTGTGGTGGCTGCGTTAGGTATAGTGCCATTGGCCGCCTTGATCGGTCAATCTGTGGAAGAAGTGGCCGAACACACAGGTGAACGCATTGGTGGATTATTGTTTGCTACCTTTGGCAATGCGACAGAATTGATTATCGGTATTATCTCGCTCAGTAAGGGCCTGGTGGATGTGGTTAGCGCATCCATTATCGGTACTGTGCTGGGGAACGTGTTGTTAGTTCTGGGGGTCGCGGTTTGCATTGGTGGTTTCAAACATGGCCGCTTGCGCTTTGAGACTCGTTCTGCCAGTCAGTATGCCTCGTTGCTAGCCCTGTCCATTGGAGGGCTCCTTTTACCAACGATCGCAGAGCTCTTTGCGACCCGTGCTAACCAACCATTGGTCGCAGAGCGAGGTGTGTTGCTCTCGGATTTCATTGCCGTGATGCTGTTGCTTGGCTATATTGCGTCAATCCTTTTCAGTGTATTCAGAATCGGCGATAAACCCAATGAGGAGAGTGAGCCGATGCTGGAGCCGCTGGTTGGTGCTCGCTCGGCTGCCGCGATCCTACGCTTGCTTGCATATCGCCAGCATGTGGCTCAGAGTGCGGTAGAAGGTAAAAGTGGCGTATTACGACGTATTGATGGGACCGTGGATGCGATTGTGGCCCATGAGACAAAACAGGCAGGCGGGGCGGTCGCTGTGGAATCAGCGGCTGGCGGGATTGCGGATGGCCAGATTCCTACCCTGGAAGCAGTTTTATCTCATCCAGCTGACCCGGAGGGTGCCGCTGAGAAAGGTAAGCAGGAGGAAAAGGCTAAGCCGCCGCTCTGGCGGGGCCTGTTATTGTTGGCCCTGGCTACCGTTGGTGTGGCCATTATCTCAGAGATCCTGGTGGGAACTATTGAGCCAATGACCGCTGTGTTGCATTGGAATGCTGCCTTTGTTGGCCTGGTCTTCATTCCTTTGATTGGTGGTTTGCCAGAGTACTTCAACACTATTTCGATGGCGTTAGATAAACGTATGGGTATGGTGTTATCCGCCTCGGCTGGCTCTTCGATTCAGATTGCTCTGTTGATGGCTCCTATCCTGGTGCTGATCAGTATTTTTATGCCGCAGCGCCTGGATCTGATTTTTAGCCTGGTTGAGCTGGCGGTGCTGGCCCTGGCTACCTTTCTTTTCAGTGAGATTACAAAAGATGGTGAGCTGGTCTGGTTGGAGGGTCTTTTGTTAATCTTGCTCTATGCCATGATGGGAGGGACCATTTTCCTGTTCGGTAACTCTCCCATTATTCCTGCATAGTGGTTATGAAGCAAAAAAATTCTTGCGTCAATTGATGCAAGAATTTTTTTTGCTGCTTGTGGAGCGAACTTTTTGTGCCTGCGGCCCCTGACTGTTCGCGCCTTTGGCGCTCAGAATTTTTATGTAGTGATGCGGCAATCGCACGTTCGTGCGATTGCCGCATCACTACATAAAAGATAAAAAAAGAGATAGGGGGCGTCAGCGCCCCCAGGTCGGGTTAGCCATTCCATTCTGATGGAGGTAGCGATGAAACATATTTTATAGTGGGATTGAGAGCACGTTATGGCCTTCGCGTCCGCTTTGTACGAGGTGCGAGACAAACAGTTCGATGACAAAAGGTTTTTCATATAATGGGCGGCTGCGATTGCTGTCCATGAAGAAGATGTGCAGGCGTTCACGTCTGCCACTGGGGCCGCTACTGAGTGCCTGCATGGGCATGGTCACCTCGGCGACATAGCCGGGAGCTGGAATGCTGACATCAGCTTGTTGCACGATGTAGGCATAGTTCTGGTAGAGAGCGGAACGTACCTCGATATGGACCGTTTCACCTTCACCTAAAGCGCTGAGTCCGCCACTATTCTGATCACTATTTGTCTTGGGGCGTCCCACCACATTGACACGAATAGAATACCCCTGATTGGGCTGGATACGCATTGGTGTCTCAATCAGGGCAGCTGCAGATGTGCTCTGCTGGGGCTCGCCCAGGATAAACCGCTGTACACGCTTCAGGAGCGATTCGTCTCCCTCGCCCGTCTCGGCATGGTCTCCGCCGAAATATGGGGTCTTAGGGATACGTAATTTGGATAATGCAGGTAGGGAACCACTAATCAAACCCTTGATATGTGTAAGAGAGGACTCTTTGTGTCCAGGGGTGTCGTTTTCTTCCGTGCCTGGTTGCTGTGCTGTCGTGGTCAGCTCGCTGTCGGATGGTTGATCGGCCTGGGCGGCGCGAGCAGCCAGAGCAGCTGTAACTGAGTCGCTCTTGATCAGCACTGTCGACATCTGCGTGACATCCTGGACCGGGGGTTCTCTTCTTGTGCCTGGATGGCTGGATCAACACTTGATGTGTTAACTGCGGGTTCATCGGCTGGCGTTGCATCCAAGCTATCCTCGTTGCTGGTTGCCGGCTTGACGCTTTCCGCTTCCACGGACTCCTGGACCGGTTTTTCCACATTATCGTGTGTCGTTGCTGGTTGATCAGGCTGTCGCTCATCGTCGGTTGGATTGTGCGTCTGCTCTTCCGCCATTTCCGCCTGCGATTGTCTCTGGTATGCTGACCCTTTTTCCACTATTGCCTCCCCCGTTGGTGCTTCTGTTAGCCCCAACTTGCTTGTTTTGATTCTGGATAAGTAGCGCCGGGCCATACGAGCCTGCAGAGGGATCATCGAAATGGTCATATCATCGGCTTCTGCGTTTTCCACTGCCTCACTATCTTCGTCAATTCTATTATCGACCATGTTCGAAGAGATAGATATAGCTTCTTTCCCATTGTTGAATACAGCCTCGTTTTGTCCCATCTGGCGACCAGAGGAGGTTTTTGGCAAGAATTGCTGGAGAGCCTCAGAAAACTCGCTGGCACTCTGATAGCGGAGCTCGCGCTCCATGGCCAGTGATTGCATTACAACCATATCTAAAGTACTATCGCTGTGTGAATCCAGGTCGCGCAATGATGGCAATGGGCGATGACGACGTTTATGGGCGTCGTCGGGTGTAATACCGGTTAACAAGAGATAGAGAATGGCGCCCAGGCTATAGATATCCGAACGGGGTTCAAGATCACCCAGGAGTACTTCTGGCGCGCAAAACGGAGACGGATTGGCATGGTTCAATGGCTGGGGAATCAGCTCACGCAGTAGATCGGGCATCCAGGAAATAATGAGTAGAGGTTCTCCACTATAATCATGCTGGCTGACCAGAATGGTCTGAGGATCGATCTGACCGAGCAGAATTTCCGCGCGATGCAATTGCTCAAGCGCCCGGCTCAGGCGATAGATCCAGGCGATCGCTGTTTGCTCCTCTGGTAGGCCGATGCCGCTCTGTAGCACATCTTGCAGGGTTGAGACCAGAGGATGTCTGGTATTGGTATTGCCGTTTTCATCTCTGGTCAGTGCGAAAGGCCAGCCCGAGATGACGTACAGGTGACCATTGAAGTAGCGGAGATCGACCAGCGGCATTACCCCTGGAATACGCTGACGACGCAGCACGTCATATTCATCTTGTAGCGCTGCAATCGACTGGGCTCGGTTTTCATCGTCTAAAGTACTAATGTCTATATCATGGATGATGACCGGGCGTTGTTGTTGGGTATCGAGGGCCAGTAAGACCTGTGCAGGTGGTTGTCGTCGCAGCAATGAAGTGATGCGATAACGATCAGTGATGTCGGCGTGCTTAGGAGAGGACTTATCGCCGCTATTTTTCTCGACACGCTCACCGCATTGACTGCAGAACGTTGCCGATGGCGGAAGTTCTGCATTACAACGTTTGCATCGTATTATTTCTGGTTGAGTTTGATCGAGAGATGTATGTGTTAAGCTCATGCCACAATTACGCCCTTTTAAATGAAACTATGTATGCTTACGACAAATTATAGCACACCCGGCGTATTCTCGGGTTGTGTCCTGACGTTTGTTTAGGTATGATATTATTATACTTGCACATAGTTATATCACTGCTCTTTTAGAGAGAGGGATGGATAGCGTAAGAAACGGGTATTTTGAGACGATGCTGATCTGCTACCAAAAGACGGATCGATGAAACATTTTTCCTCTTGTCACCAGCCCCATGTTTTGTTAGAATCCCAGAGGGACTATGCACGCATTCTATCCCCCCATAGGACAACAGACCTAGTTCGTCGTGTCCAGGCGTCATAGAATGAGATACAATACTGTTAGTAGAATAAACCAATGTAAGGATGTGTAATCTTCTCCCTCTGGTTTGAGTCTGAAATTACGATCCAATAATATCCGATATAATCCGGAGGTATGTTTTTTTATGGATTTAGCCACCCTCTTATTCTGGATCTTCGCCGTGATCCTGGTGGGTGCCGCATTACTGGTGGTGGGGCTTCGCAATATTGTGCATAGCGCCCTGGCTCTGGTCATGGTTTTCGCCATGGCAGCCGGTATTTATGTCTTGCTCAGTGCTACATTTATTGCTATTGTGCAAATCCTCATCTATGTAGGTGCGGTAACGATCTTGATCCTGTTTGCGCTGATGTTAACGCGCATCACCGGACAGACACAAACCAATCCGGCCAACAAATTATGGCCAGTGGCTGCTGTGATCTGTGCTGGCGTTGGTGCGACGATCATCTACGCAGTCTCTTCGAGCCAACATGCTGTAAAAAATGCTGTTAATGCGTCTGAGGTAGCGAAGCAGATACCTAACAACGTTGTGCGCATCGGCCAGTTGTTGTACAGTCCTAGTGGTTACAGCTATGTGCTCCCGTTTGAAATTGCATCACTGGTGTTGTTGGTCGCAATTGTTGGCGCAATTGTTATCGGCAGAGAGGATTAATGGGGATGCA
Source organism: Dictyobacter kobayashii (assembly GCF_003967555.1). Taxonomy (GTDB): domain Bacteria; phylum Chloroflexota; class Ktedonobacteria; order Ktedonobacterales; family Ktedonobacteraceae; genus Dictyobacter; species Dictyobacter kobayashii. Next base: position 1,691,784 of record NZ_BIFS01000001.1, on the reverse strand, counting down.
ACTTACACTCAATCATTTTCTTGTTTTGGGGGCCGTGCTTTTTTGTATTGGCCTGTATGGCGCGATTACGAAGCGCAATGCTATTGCCGTATTGATGGGTATTGAAATTATGTTGAATGCCGTCAATATCACGATGGTTGGTTTTTCGTACTTTAATACTGTCAATGCTTATAAAGAGCTTTTGACTGGACAGATCTTCGCTATTTTCATTATCACTGTTGCTGCGGCCGAGGCTGCGGTTGCGCTGGCAATGATTATTGCCATCTATCGCAAACGTGCTACGGTGGATGTTGGCGAGATCGATATGATGAAGTGGTGATCAAAAGATGTTGTATCAATTATCTTGGACAATCTTATTTGCACCGCTCCTCGCTTTCGCTGTAATCATCTTCGGTACACGTGTATGGGATATGTTGAGCCGGCCTAAAGCTGCTCCAGTTGCCCATGCCGCTGGCCATGGCGACCATCATGAAATTGAGGACCATGGCGCTGTTGATGATCATCATGACGAACATGGTGGACATGGCGAGGATGACGATGATGATCCAAAGGTTCCGAGCCTTTCCGCCGGTGCAAAAGCTAGCGCCTATGTCGCGCTGCTGATTATGTTTTTGGCCTGTGTCTATTCCTGGGTTCTTCTTTTTAGCTCGGCTAGTTCTGCGGAACTGGCGAAGTCTGGCATGACGGTCTTTTCCTACAACTGGTTAAATGTAGGCAATCTGCATTATGATATTACTTTCCACATTGACCGTCTGGGAATCGCTATGCTGGTGGTGGTGACCACCATTTCGTTGCTGGTCCAATTTTATTCCCAGGGCTATATGGAGAACTCGGCAGGCTATGCGCGCTTTTATGCCTACCTGTCTTTGTTCGCCTTCTCAATGTTGTTGATCATCTTTGCTCAGAACTTCCTGGTGATCTTCTGTGGCTGGGAACTGGTCGGTTTGAGCTCTTATCTGCTGATTGGCTTCTGGATTAATAAACGAGCTAAACCTGAGGAGCAGCGGCCCGCACCTGCCAGTGCAAACCTGCAGTCCTTTGTGATGAACCGTATTGGTGATGTCGGTTTCATCCTCGGTATCATGATCCTTTTTGTTAATACAGGATCTTTCGATTTCGCGACAATTCAAGCACGCATTCCTGGCAGCCCGCTGGCACATTCCACCTTGCTGGGTGTGGCGATGCTGCTGGTGTTCTGTGGCGCTATCGGTAAGTCGGCGCAGTTTCCATTGCACACATGGTTGCCCTCCGCTATGGAAGGTCCTACCCCTGTCAGTGCGCTGATCCACGCGGCTACCATGGTTGCCGCTGGTGTCTACATGGTTGCTCGTACCTTCCCACTCTTTAGCGCGGCCCCTGCTTTTGCCTTCGAGGTTGTGGCTTCGATTGGTGCGTTTACCGCCTTCTTTGCCGCCACTATCGCGCTGGTCCAATCAGACTTCAAGCGTGTGCTGGCCTTCTCGACCATCAGTCAGCTGGGCTATATGTTTGTGGGCCTGGGTGTGGCTGGTACTGAGTTCGGCCCTGGCCCTGGTATGTTCCACCTCTTCACACACGCCTTCTTCAAAGCCCTGCTCTTCCTGGGCGCTGGTAGTGTACTGCATGGACTGCATCATGCCATGCACAAAGAAGTTCAGGACGTACGCCTGATGGGTGGTCTGGCTACAAGGATGCCAATTACTGCCGCCACCTGGTTAGTCGCTGTACTGGCCATTTCGGGTTTCCCCTTCATGTCCGGCTTCTATAGTAAAGAAGAAATCATTGGTCTGGCGCTGGAGAATGGTCATCCAATCATTTATGCATTGACCCTGATCACAGCTGGCCTGACCGCTTTCTATATGTTGCGCGCCTTCATCCTGGCCTTCGGTGGTAAGGGTGGAAAATTCATGGGTCTGTGGGGTGGTCCATACCGTGGTTACGGTGAGGTTCATGAGTCTCCTTTAACCATGACCATTCCGTTGATGCTGCTGGTTATCCCTTCAGTCATCGCTGGTTACTGGACTGGCTTTTACCAGTATGTCAACGTTGGTGCCGAGGCTGTAAAGAACTTAAGCATTCCAACTTTGCTGGCAACTCCAGATACCTGGATTGGTGTCCTGGTTTCCCTCGTTGGTCTGGGCTTCGCCTGGGGACTCTATGGTCGTGTCGAACTGGTCAAGATCAACCAGGTTGTGCAGTCGAATGCTTTGCTGCGCACGATCCATCACATACTGTATAACCGCTACTATATGGACGACCTGTACAACTGGATCACCAACTATGTGATCCTGGGTGGTGTCTCCAAGGTTGCGCAACTGTTCGATACCTACATTGTGGATGGTATCGTCAACGGTGTGGCGCGTGGCGTGACTGGCCTGGGTGCTGGTGCTCGCCGTATTGAGACCGGCCGTGTACAGACATATATGCTGGGTTTCTTTGGTGGTGTGGCTGTATTAGCGATCCTCGTAGTTGTCCTGATCACCACGGGCTTGAAGTAAAGGATAAGAAAACATGTCGATTTTCTCAAGCGATCTTACATGGATTCTCCTGCTGCCCGTTCTTGGTGGTGTGGGAGTCTACGCGTTTCCGACAAAAATAGCGCGTTGGTGGGCATTGGTCTTTTCCGCGCTGACGTTCGCTCTCTCATTGTTCATTTTCTTCCGTGTCCTGAATGCTAAAGGGATTAACGGATTTGGCGATCTAAACAACCTGGCCGACCAGGTGAAGGTGAACTGGATCAACCTTAAGGCTGGTTCGTCCCACTTCACGGTCCAATACTTTTTAGGTGTGGACGGCCTGAGCCTGCCAATGGTGATCTTGAATGCCTTGTTGACCATGCTGGCCGTGATCGGTGGCTGGAAAAAGAAGCGCGTCAAAGATTACCTGGCCTTGATTCTGTTCCTGGAAGCTGGTGTGATGGGCGTCTTTATGGCGCTGGATATCTTCTTCTTCTTCCTGATGTGGGAAGTTGAGCTGGCTCCAATGTTCATCTTGATCGGTGTCTGGGGAAGTGATGCTATAAAGCATGGCGTGCCTGGTCGTATCTATTCGGCCTGGAAGTTCCTGCTCTACACGTTCTTTGGTAGCGTGTTTATGCTGGCTGGTTTCATCCTGCTCTACTTCCATGTCGGTAGCTCCGATATGCAGTATCTGTCCAGTCACTTGATCGGTGGCAGTACGACGATCCTGGGTATCCCGGTTGCTTTCCAGTTGTTGACCTTCCTGCTGGTCTTTATGGCCTTCGCTGTGAAGATCCCGATGTTCCCGTTCCATACCTGGTTGCCAGATGCCCACACTGACGCGCCAACCGAGGTCAGTGTTCTGCTGGCCGGTGTGCTGCTGAAAATGGGCGCTTATGGCCTGATCCGTTTCTGCTTCACCCTGTTCCCGGGAGGCATGGCACAATTCGCGGGCTGGTTGGCCGTGATTGCGGTCATTAATATCCTGTATGGCGCGGCGATCTGTCTCGTACAGAAGGATATGAAGAAGCTGATTGCTTACTCTAGCGTGAGCCACATGGGTATCATTTTGCTGGGTGTCGCCGCTGCGGCTGGCGCTGGCAATCTGATCTTTACTGGTGCGCTGGCTGGTGGCGATCAGGCTTTCCGTCAGGTGGCTTTGACAGGCGCGACCCTGCAGATGTTTAGCCACGGTATTATTACCGGTATGCTCTTCTTCTGCGTTGGCGTTGTATATGATCTGGCCCATACTCGTGAGATCGCGATCTTTGGCGGTATTGCCAAGCGCATGCCGATGCTAGGTACGCTCTTCACCTTCGCGGCCATGGCTTCACTGGGCTTGCCCGGTCTGGCTGGCTTCGTAGCTGAATATATGGTCTTCACCAGTAGCTTCCGCATCTGGACCATCCCGACACTCATCGCTGTCTTTACCATGATCCTGACGGCTGCTTATCTCCTGTGGATGATCAAGCGTGTCTTCTTTGGTCCATTCAATCAGAAGTGGAACTGGCTCACGGATGCTTCGGCACGTGAACTCGTTCCCTTGTTTGCTCTGGCTGGACTGATTGTGTTCGTTGGTGTTTATCCAGCACCCCTGATTAATATGATTTCGAGTAGCATCACGCCGATTATTCATTCGGCCGTGACCATGATCAAGTAGGGGGGATCCCCGAAGCAGCCTGGGCGGTCCGTCAAAAAGTTGGATCGCCCTGCTGCGGGGTAAGGAGTAATTATGTCTTTTCAGCCTTCTGATCTCTACCTACTGGCACCGCAAATCAGCCTGGTGCTGTTAGCGTTGGTGGTGATGGCCGTTGATCTTTTTACGAAGAAACGTATCGTCATCGCGGCTACCGCTATGGTAGGTTTGATCGTGCCTGCGGCTTTTACAATCGCGCAGGCTATCACATTTAGTGGTCCCAAGACTGCATTTTTTAGAATGCTGGTGGTAGACCAATATTCTCTCTTTTTTGAGATCATCTTTTTGATTATTGCCGCCGTCATAATCCTGTCTTCTTACGACTACATTGGGAAGTATGTTCAGGCGGACGGCGAGTTCTATTCGCTCTTGCTCTTGTCTGTTGTGGGTATGATGTTCATGGCCAGTACCACTGAGTTGATCTCGATCTACATCGCTCTGGAACTGACCAGTTTCCCATTGTATGTCATGGCGGGCCTGATTCGCTCGGATACCAAGTCGTCTGAGGCGGCTGTAAAGTATGTCTTGCTGGGTGCTATGTCCTCGGCTATTCTGCTCTACGGTTTTGCGCTGCTGTACGGCCTGACCGGGACCACCGATCTGGTGGGTCTGGCGCATAGCTTCAAGAGCTTCACCAATGGCAACCTGATGGTGATTGTGGCGGATGTGCTGGTGATTGCGGGCTTCGGCTTCAAAATCTCGGCGGTTCCGTTCCATATGTGGGCACCTGATATCTATGAAGGTGCGCCAACACCCGCGACTGCCTTCTTCTCGGTTGGCTCAAAGGCTGCTGGCTTTGCGGCTTTGATCCGCATCTTGATCTATGGTGGTCTGTGGCAGGTAGACCTGGTACCTCTGGTCGTTACCCTCTCAATTGTTGCGGTCTTGACCATGACGCTGGGTAACTTTGTGGCAGCAGTTCAGACCAACATCAAGCGCATGATGGCTTACTCCAGTATTGCGCAGGCCGGTTATATCCTGGTCGGTGTGGTTGGCACAGTCGGTATGGCCCAGAAGAATCCCGCGGCAGCCGCTACTGGTACCGCTGCGGTACTGTTCTTTATCCTGGTCTATGTCGTCACCAACCTGGGAGCCTTCTCGGGTATTATCGCCCTGGCGAATATGACTGGTGGAGAGAAGATCGATGACTTCCGTGGACTGTGGAAACGTGCCCCATTGCTGAGCGTCGGCACTGCCCTGTGTCTGCTCTCATTGGCGGGTATTCCACCGGTGGCAGGCTTCTTTAGTAAAGTGTTTATCTTTACCGCCGCCTGGCAGCTTGGTCAGCCCTGGCTGGTAATTGTAGCCTTGCTCAATAGCATTGTCTCAGTGGTTTACTATGGCCGTATCATCAAAGTCATGTTCTTTGACGAGCCACAGAAAGAGGGTCGCCTGGTCACTTCAATGAGCCTGGGTACCTCGATCACCCTGGCATCGGCTGCCCTGCTGGTCCTGACTGTCATCGTACAACTCGTCATCAACGCAGCCAATCCTGCGGCCTTCAACCTCTTCGCTTCCCTGATTGGTCGCTAAGCGTATAAGCTAACAAGTATAAAACCGAGGTCCGACGCACCTGTTACAGATGCAGCGGACCTCGGTTTTTATGCTATTCTGCTAAATTGGCTGCATTGTTCATGCAGCCTGTTTGTGTGTTTTCTATAGAAATTAGCACCTGGAACACTTAATATTAACCATAAATACACTTTAATGCTACCACAATTATCTGCTATGAGCTTTAAAATGAGGAACTAGATATACATTTAAATGACTCCAGATATCTTGAAAGGAAGCAAATAGATGGCACAGTCTATTGCGTTCACTGAGAAAGCAACCGCGATCTCTGGTTTTGTGCGTTTGGGCGAGCAAGCTCAGCATGTGGTAGTGACAACGGGTGAAGGGGAAAGCTTTATTATTTTTCAGCGGGGCATACACTTCTTGTGGGCCACTTTGAGGATGTAATGGTCGTGGCGGTAGCGAAAGATAATATACACACATACTGGTGGCCACCAGTGATGATGCCATCTATCATCTGGCCTTCCAGGAAGAGCAGGAGACCGCGCAGGAACTGGTGACGCGCTTTGATGTCAATGTGACCAGTATAGCCGGCTATTTTGCTTCTGAGGACTCTACACACCATCTTGTGATGGCTACCAGCGATTGCTTACTCATTTGCCAACCAGCAACAGATCCAGGCGCGCCCATTAGGTTTCTTTGGCATGTCAGCCTATCAGGGATATTGTCGTAGGCTGTAGCTATCTTTGCTCTATACGAGCGGGGTTCAAAGGGACCGGCGAGGCCCCTTTGCGGGGGCTATGGGGGTGTTCCCCATTTCACTTCATCCCCCGATCTTCGCCGCCGAAGATCGGGTTTCCCTACCTATACCTTTGGGTGGATTCGTGGCGTGAGTTAGGGCCTATGCGTTATTATGGACGTAGAACAATTTGAAACACATTCATTCGCGCTATACTAAACAAGGAATAGATAAGCTATGGCATCTGCAAATAAACAGCCTCAATCCTGGGGGCGCTATCCATTAGTAAAAAATAACCAGGTCGTACCAGTATACTGGCGCGATGAACTGCCAGATCTGGCCTCTCTCGATCAATCAATACTCCCTTATGGCTATGGTCGCAGCTATGGGGATAGCTGTCTGAATGAGGACGGCATCTCCATTGATACAAGTCATCTTAAAAACTTTATTTCTTTTGATACTGAGCGCGGCGTTATTCGTTGTGAAGCTGGCGTGTCGCTGGCCGATGTCTTGCAGGTCGCGGTACCGCGTGGCTGGTTCCTGCCGGTTAGCCCTGGCACCAAGTTTGTCTCGGTTGGCGGCGCTATCGCCAATGATGTGCATGGCAAAAATCATCATGTCGCCGGCACCTTTGGCTGTCATGTGATCAAGTTTGAGCTAGTACGCTCAAGTGGTGAGCATCTTATCTGTTCAGAAGAACAGAACAACGAGCTTTTCCGCGCCACTATTGGTGGTCTGGGCCTGACGGGTGTAATTCTCTGGGCTGAGTTCCGACTGAAAAAGATTGTAAACCCGTTTATCGACATGGAGTCGATCCGCTTTGAATCTCTGGATGAGTTCTTCGAGCTCTCGGCTGCCTCTGATAAAGATTATGACTATACCGTGTCCTGGGTGGATCTCTTGATCGGTGGTGACAAGCTTTGCCGTGGTAAATTCTCTCGTGGTAACCATAACCAGGACCCGGACCTGGCGAAGAAGTACAAGCCGAAGAAGTTGCCTCTGACCGTGCCGATCGATTTCCCTTCTTTTGCTCTCAATACTTTCACAGTCAAAGCGTTCAATGAGGCCTATTACCGCGTCCAGTTAGAGAAGTATGTCAATAAAACTGTGCCTTATGATCCCTTCTTCTATCCATTGGATGCGATCCACAACTGGAACCGTATCTACGGTAAGCGTGGCTTCTTCCAGTATCAGTTTGTGGTGCCGTTTGAGCATGGCCGCGATGCGATGCATAAGTGTATCCACCATATCCAGCAGGCAGGTGAAGGATCGTTCCTGACCGTTTTGAAGCAGTTTGGCTATGTTAAATCGCCCGGTATGTTGTCCTTCCCAAGGCCCGGCATTACGCTGGCCCTGGACTTCTCGAATCATGGTCAGCGCACCCGCAACTTCATGAATGAGATGGACCGCATTGTTGAAGATAACGGTGGCGTCCTCTATCCAGCCAAAGATGCTCGCATGAGCCCCGAGTCCTTTAAGAAATACTATCCGCAGTGGCAGGAGTTTGAGCAGTATATTGATCCCAAGTTCTCCTCCAGCTTCTGGCGTCGTGTGACTCAGGGGACCAATAGCAATATCCCTCTGTACATATAATGAAAGTATGATAAAAGATGAGAGTAGCAATTATTGGGGCCAGTTCTGCGCTGGCCCACGAGACAGCCAAGTTCTTTGCCCGCGATGGGGCTGATTTTTTCCTGGTTGGTCGCTCTGCCGATAAGCTGGCCGTGGTGGCTGCCGATCTAAAGGTGCGTGGGGCGAAGGCTATCGAAACCTACGAGCTGGATCTCAATCAGTTAGAGCATCACGATGAGATGTTGCAGCAGGCCATCGCTACCCTGGGTGGTCTGGATGTGTTGTTGATCGCGCATGGTACTCTGGGCGACCAGCGCGCCAGTGAGCTGAGCGTGGCGGAGACGCTGCAGGAGTTGAATACGAATGCCCTGAGCGTGATCTCGCTGTTGACCTTGAGTGCCAACTATTTCGAGCAACAGAAGCGCGGCACCATCGCGGTTATCTCCTCGGTCGCGGGTGATCGTGGACGCAAGACCAATTATGTCTATGGTACCGCCAAAGCTGCGGTCAGCACCTTCTTACAGGGCCTGCGCAACCGTTTATCGAAGTCTGGTGTAACTGTGATTACCATCAAGCCAGGCACAGTTTCCACGCCCATGACCGCTCACATGAAGCAGGGCCTGCTCTTTGCTCAGCCGGAGGCTGTTGGCGAAGGGATTTACGAGGCGATCAAGAAGCGTAAAGATGTCGTCTATGTCCCTGGTTACTGGCGCGTAATTATGCTGGTCATCAAATCGATTCCCGAGACCATCTTCAAGCGCCTCTCTCTTTAAGAGAGCCTATGCTGTTTTTTCTATGTGGTGGCGGCCGCGGCCGCCACCACACTGCACACCACATACTTTTAAACAAGAAAGAGAGCACGATCGATCGCGCTCTCTTTCTTTATGTCTTGAGGAAGCTAACCTAGCTACTATGGGAATTTGAGAGATACATTGTCAGGCCGATGATGACTAGCACAATGCCGATTCCACCCAGTAAAAAGATGAGCCAGGTAAAGTTGGGACCTCCACCAGAGCCGCCCCCGTTGTTGTTATTGGTCGGTGTCGGTGTTGGTGTGGGGTTGGGGGTTGCGGTAGCTGTAGGGGTGGCCGTAGCCTGCGCGGTAGGTGTTGCCTGTGCGTTGACAGTGATGGCGTTATCTACATATGTCTTCAAATTGGGATTGGTCTGGCCTACAACGCTAATGCCATAGTTGCCTGCCGTGGTCCCTGCTGGAATAGTCAGGTCAAGCGTAAAAGTACCATTCACGTCCGGTGTGACCTGGCCACTCACGATAGTGGTACCGCCCTGGCCAGCCGTAATGGACACATTCAATCCTTGCTGGGGTAGCCAGTTCTGGCCGGTAATGGTTACCTTATCACCTGCATTGACGGTCTGGTTGGATGAGGCTGCTGTTGGCTGTCCCGTCACTGTGAATGGTGTGTTGGCAGCTGCGACATTGACACTGGTCGCGTTGGCGCAGACATAGTATTTGGTATTGGGCTGGTTCGCACCGGCAGGCCAGCTGGCCTGGACCATAAAGCCGCCATTCGCATCGGATTTAGCAGGCTGTTGTGGCTGCAGGGCCGCGACACCTCCATTGCCAGTATTACACTGGTTGGGGTCTGTCGCGATAGAGAATGTTACATCGCTATTAGGAGGAAAGCCAGCGCCAGTTAACTGGATTACCGTCCCTGGCTGCCCGGCCAGGTTTCCTCCGGTGGGCAAGGCAATATTTAAGGTAGGATTATATGATGGCGTTGCGGTTGGTGTCGGATCCTGCGCAATGCGGGGGCTGGCAAATGCCGTTGGTTGCGTGTAGATAAGGGTAAGGAACGCAAGCCCGACGATGCCACAGCATAAGACACCCAGATATCTAATAAAAGTTTTGAACACTAGAATTACTCCTGATAACACAACATTGTATTAAAATAGACGTTGTTGGATGAAGTGGCGTAACGAGATAAGTCCTTTTTAATCTATACGTCTATATTTCCCTTGTTGGTATGGGTTCTGTGTTGTGCCTTACTTTTTTCCGTTCTGGGCCGCGCGTTGACGTAATGCTTCATAAAGGGTAATGCTTCCAGCAACGGCTGCATTGAGCGAATTGACCTGTCCGAACATTGGCAGCTTGACGAGAACATCGCAATGTTCACGCACCAGACGGCTCAATCCCTTGCCCTCATTGCCAACCACGATGGCCAGCGATCCAGTTAAATTGGCCTGCGTATAGAGTGTCTTCCCTTCGCCAGCCAGGCCTACGACCCAGACATTCTCCTTTTTGAGCAGATCGATGACACGCGTCAGGTTGGTCTCTTGCGCGATCAAGATATGTTCGGTGGCGCCAGCCGAGGTTTTGACCACTGTGGCACTGACTTCAGCTGCCCTGTGTTCTGGAATGATCACGCCATGCACGCCGGCTGCCTCCGCTGTACGCAACAGGGAGCCCAGATTGTTCACATCCTGAATCGCATCCAGGATCAAAATAAAGGGGGCTTCTTGTTTCTGCGCGGCGTGGGCCAGGATATCGTCGGCACTGGCGTAGGTGCGCTCCTCTACCTGAGCGATGCAGCCTTGATGGACCGCTCCATGGCTGATCTGGTCCAGACGATGCCGTGGTACGATCTCGACCGGGACCTGGCGGCGATTGGCCTCTTTTAAGATGGCGGCGATGGCTGGGGCTTCGCGTACTCCTTCTGCGAGTAGCAGACGTTGGACACGGCGGCCGGCCTGTAATGTCTCTGAAATGGGGTTACGACCCCATATATATTCGGGCATAGCACCTCTTTATGTATTATAAACGTTCTTTAAGAACTATAGCGAACTCTTGATTATGTTTGACGATCTTGACGAGGATTCCGCTCCCAAATGATAGTCCTTCCTCGTTCAAGGAGGCAACAATCTTTGGGGCGAGCTGTCGCGGGTTCCCCTTTCACGCGAGGAAAGGCCAGGTAGCCATTGGCGTAGATCGAGTTAATCTGCTTCACAAAGCGGCCTTTCACGCGCACGATATCCCCTTTGTGAAAGCCACCGAGTTGCTCATTCACCTGATATTTGACTCGCCCTTTCCCCTTTTGCGGCACATCGAGATACTGCCGACGTGTCTGGCGAGGACGAAAACGGATGGAAAAGAAACGCTCCCGCTGATAGGGGACCAGTTCTCCGGTCGCATACGTGGCCAAGCACAGAGCATCCACATCATGCTCTTTGGGAAGATCTTGTGCCTTGCGCCATGTGGCCGTCTGGTAGCCGTACAGCATCGAGAGCGGCGTCCTTGCGCCAAGAGTGGCGTAGAGATGGTTCTTCCCCTGCATGGTGCGCTGCGCAATCTGGTCGAGATGACCGCCGACTCCGATCACGTGAATCTGTATTTTTCCCTGATGCACCTGGTGGTGGCAGTCGTCGCACAGCGTCAGCACATTGGCCAGCGTATCTTTCCCGCCATGCTCCCGAAATTGGATGTGATGCGCTTCGAGACGCACCTGCTTTTTCTTGCAGTGCTGGCACTGATAGCCATCGCGCATCAGGCAGGCCATCCGCACATTCTCATCGAGCCTGGTTGGGTCTTGATAGCGGCTACCAGCAAGCGTCGGGTCGTTGATGCGGGCAATATCCACCTGCACATCTTCTATGACGATGTCTGAGATCGGTAGTGGAAGCCGCCGGATCACGCGGATGATTTCCTCAACATTCGTCTTGATGCTTGGAGGGAGACGGCCACTTCGTTTGCTGGCCCCCCGGTTGCTGAAGCGGGCCGGGCGATACCAGAGGCGGTTGCGCCGACTGCGCCGATGGAGACGTCTGCCATCCATCTTCTCTTTGACATCCAGACGGTGATGGATCTCACCGGACAAGAGCACTTGCCCATTGCCGACACAGGAAAAGCCTGTTACATGGCTCCCCTTATCGATGCCAACCGTGATGTCTTGGACGTGTTCCTCACAGTCCCAAAGCAATTTGATCGTGAACGGCGTGCGTTTGAGCACCGTTGCTCGCTGGTCACGTAACAGCTTCCGCGCTTTGGCAGGCGTACAGGGCATCAATGGCTTGCCATTCTGGTTGACGACATACACGAAAACATCAGACATAACGTTAGGTTCTCCTTTCAGAGTAAGATGCTCCTCGCGGGGGTTCAATGAGGTTGTCATGAGATACACACATTCAGTTTTCACGTACCCTTAATGTATCTCCACAGGGCTTGAGGCTGGAACCAGACCCCAAGGTGTGATACACTCATCGAACTGCTGTCTGCCGAAGTAGTGACCCGCTGGTAGCCCCATGACCTGACGAATCAAGGATTCGCTAGATTTTAGGAACTATCGTGGTGATAGCGATTTGCTCTTCCCGAGTATAGCATACCTCCGCGCTGGCCTCTACTGCTTGTAGGAGGCCGGGGAAAAAAAGCCTCTTGCATGGGTTTATCCCAGGCAAGAGGCCAGTTCGTGGGGGAGGACGAAGATGAGTGTTAGTATTCTTCGCGGTGATGGTGGTGATGGTGTTCTGGATTCTGGTACCCATCACCTTCCATGCGTTCGATCTCTCGTTCTTCCTGCCGCAACTCGCGGCGCAATTCCTGTTCGCGGCTGCGCTCCTGCCGTAGTTCCTGTTGCATATACTGTTGGTCCTGGTAGCCCTGTTGATTGCTGTAAGGCTGCTGATAACCATATGGCTGTTGCTGCTGGAAGCCATTGTTATAATATTGTTGATTGCCGCCACCCTGGTACTGTTGATGATGTGCCAGCATATGTTTCGCGACCAGGCCCGTTAAAACCACAGCGCTCCCCAGTAGGAGTGGATGGCTAAAGATGCGTTGAAGCAGATGGGGCTGCTCCTGGCCCATGCGCATGAGTCCCTGAGACATCGACCAGGTATCATTCGGATTGGCGCCATATTGTGGCGGTATCTGCTGCGCCAGCAGGGCCCGCTGTTCATAAGGCATCTGCTCAAAGTGTTGCTGATAGATATTCTGCTGCATCTCAGGTGGTGCGCCCAGAATGAACTGGCGTAAATGGTTGATTGCCTGCATGGGATCAAGGGCATCGAAGTTGCCTGTATCATAGGCCTGTGCGTATTGTTGATATACATGTTGTTGGTTATTATCAAATGGCCACATATATATTTCTCCTTTATGAAGATGTTAGCACGGAAGCATCTGTTATTTTTCATGCATCAAACGTTGTTTGCCAGCCATCCAGGTAATTTACCTTTCAGTTAACCCTTAAAAAGTAACACTTCTCCTGTGTAAATGTCAAAAAACTTCAATTGCATTTGCGTGCGTGCGGGTGCGCAGCGCCCGCGCTGGTTTTTATAGTGAGTTGCAGCAAATGTGATCCGCATATTTGCTGCAACTCACTATAAAAACCAATGGAAGCCATATCTATAGAGTGCAACTCACTACAAAAATTAATAGAGTCATATTTATTATATGGTGCAAATGTGCGCTCAGTGCACATTTGCACCATATAATAAAACCAGCGCGGGCGCGTAGCGCACGTCCACACAAGAGCGGCACGCTTCCCATGATGATGGGAGTCAGATCACAATGCTATTCATTGTTGCTGCCATACCAGAGGTAGCGCATCTCTTCGCTGTTTTGTAGTAGCTCGCCAAGTGTGCCAATGGCCTCTATCTGCCCCTCCTTGAGCACGATGATCTGGTCGGCGCGCTGTAAGACGGTTTTGCGATGGGAAACGACCAGGTAGGTTTGTGATTGGGTATTGAACAGTCGTTCCCACAGCTGGTGTTCAGTCTCTACATCCAGGGCGCTGGAGAGATCGTCAAAGACCAGCAGCGAGGCCGGGCGGGCAAACATACGGGCGGCAGCTGTCCGCTGGATCTGTCCCCCTGAGAGCTTTACACCACGCGTGCCAATCATTGTTTCCATCCCTTTCTCCAGTGTCGCGATATCTTGCTCCATCACTGCCGTATGTAGGGCTCTGTTCAGCCGTTCTGGATTGGCCGGTTGGTCGAGCAAGATATTTTCTTGTAGGGTCGCGCTGAAGAGCCGTGGTATCTGTGCCGTATAGGCACTGTGTGGCGGCACAAAGAAGTTGGCCGCATCCTCTACCTGTTCGCCATTCCAGTACACGCTGCCGCTATCTTTTGGTAGCAAGCCCAGTAGCACCTGCAGGAGCGTGGTCTTACCGGAGGCAATGCGTCCCGTAATCACGGTCAGCGAGCCTTGCTGCAGTTGAAAGCTAATGTTAGTCAGGCCACGCTCGCTATCGGGATAGTGATAGTTGAGCCCGACTACCTGCAGATTGGTGAGCTGACTATGCTCCGTTGGCATGATCTCTGTGGCTATTGCCAGTTGACCACTCAAGTAGAGTGGATGGTGGGCGACCAGTTGCTCGGGTGGCGCACCTTGAAGCAGCGCATCCATGCGTTGAAAGGCTACGCCGGTCTGTGCATAATGGGCCAGGAAATTGCCAAAGAACTGGGTAAACTCGGTCACGAAGGTAAGGTAGTAGATGAAGAGGGCCAGATCGCCAATCCCTAACTGCTGGCTATGCAGCGCCTGGGCGGCTAGAATCAAGATCAAACCGGTCCCTAAGCCGACTGTATTGCCGAAGATGGAATCCAGCGACTGTTCAAGCACGCGGTCTTTAAGCATGGTGAGACGGCGCTTTTCATTCAGGCCCTGAAAGTGTTGTACGACCTGTGGCTCGGCGGCCGCGACCTTGATGCCCTGCACACTACTGAATATTTCTCCGATGGCGCTGGTCACATCTCCGGTAGCCTGTCGACTGGCTTTGCGGTATTTTTCCAGTCGTGTGTGCATCGCCTGGGCGATCGCGACCACGCAGACCAGCGGCACAAAGACAAACAGCGTGATAGTGATGCTGATTCTGAACAGGATAATGATAGCGATCAGCGAAAAAATGAGCTCCCCGATGCTATCCAGTGTCCAGCTAACCGCGTCTTCGGCCTGGCGGGCATCATCGCGAAAGCTGCTGATCGCTTCCCCTGGTGAACCCGGGACCGCATGGGCACCGGGCCGCTCCAGGATACGTGCCAGCATATTGTGGCGCAACAGGCCATTCATACTGAAGCGGTGCAATGTATCCACGGCACCACCGAAAAGGATCAGGACTACCCGGCCAAGCTCGGTGACTACCAGCAGCATAATGATCAGCCAGAAGCCGTTGGAAAGGTGTGTCGTGTGCTCAAGCATGTTAAAGAATTGTTGCGCCAGCAGGCCTGGCACCAATGGAAAAATGTGAATGGCGGCCCAGATTAAGGCGTTGAGCGCGTAGAGCAAGGGCCGATAGCGGAATAAGCGCCAGAGATAGCGATAGGTTTTCATGCCAGCACCTCTTCTAAGCCAGTTTGCAGGAGTCGATAAAAACGTGAATGTGGATTATTCGCCAGTTGGGCGCGCGGCCCATATTCCAGCAGGTGCCCATCTTCGATGATCAAAATATCATCGGCGCGCTGAATGGTGCTCAGGCGATGAGCAATGATGATGCCTGTGCGCTCGTGCAGCAGCGTATCGACAGCCTTCTCTATGAGCTGTTCGGTCGCGGGGTCCAGGCGCGATGAGGCCTCATCCATGATGATGAGCCCGGGATTGCTCAGGAAGACGCGACTAAAGGCCAGCAATTGGGCTTCACCTGCGGATAGGCCCTCGCCGTCCGAGCCCAGGATGGTATCTAAACCCGCGGGCAAACTTTGATACCAGCTGGCCAAACCTAACTCGGTGAGTACTTTAAGGATGTGGGTATCATCAATAGCGCGATCAAAGTAGGTCAGGTTATCGCGTACGCTGGCGTGAAAGAGTTGTACATCCTGGGTTACCATCCCAATGTGCTGGCGCAGCCCTCTTAGCCGTGTCTGGCGCAGGGGCACTCCCCCAAGCAAGATCTCGCCTTGCTGGACATCATATAAGCGTAGTAGCAAGCGCGCCAGCGTGGTCTTGCCACTGCCAGTGCGCCCCAATATGCCCAGCACGCGACCGGCTGCCAGTTGTAGCGAGAGGTTTTGCAAGACGGGTTCGTCCGCATTGTAGCCAAATGTGATATCGTTGATCTCCAGCGCCAGCGCTCCCGCTGGCAGCTCTGCTCCATCTCCATCCAGAATCGTTGGTTGAGCCTGCAAGAGCTGGCGGATACGCTCAATGCCAGCGCTAGCCTCCTGCAATTGTTGAAGCTGGGTACGTATCTGCTCCATCGGCGCGCTGAGCAGGTTTGTATAGTAGAAGATCAGGTAGACGGTCCCGGGCGAAATTTCGTGCCTGCTCCAGAGGTAGGTAGAGATACCCAGTGCCAGCGCATTGCCAAATCCGAAGAGCAGCAAGGTGCTGCTCCAGGTCGCATAGGAGGCCAGGTTGGCGCGCATATGAATGGGCAACCAGCTGCGTAAGAGCAGGTAGAAGCGACGCATCACATAGCCAGTGGCCCCGTTGGCGCGCACGTCGGCGGTACCCGCCAATTGTTCGCCCAGAAAGCCAAAGAACTCAGCATCCTTCTCGCGTGTTTTCATCCAGTATGGAACGGCAATGTTGCGCAGGCGAATCAAGATAAACAGCCCACCGAGCGCAAAGATGCTGATTGCGATGCCGACCTGCCACTGCTCGGTGAACAGCAGGAGTAAGACACCCACAATCAACAAACCATTGCCGAGCAGTTTGATGATGGCCTGAGAGAAGAAGTTCGCCAGCGTATTAACATCGCCATCAATGCGCTCAATCAACTCGCCCGCAGTACGAGCTTTATGGAATGCCATATCCAGTTGTAAACAATGGCTGACCAGATCGGTTCGCAGTTGATTGGTGGCGGTCCAGGCCACATTTTCGCTAACATAGGTATTGATCACCGCCAACAATTGGTTGAGCAGCGAGAGGCCGATAAAGAGTGCCCCGGCCAGCATCAATGAGTTAGTATTGCTTCCTTGCAACGCATTATCTATAAACTGTCTTAAAATCTGCGGGTTGACCAGTTGTAGCGTAATGCTAGCTAACAGCAGCAGCCCCATCCAGCAGACACGTTGCCATTGTGGTCGCAGGTAGCGGGCCAATAACTCCCGATAGGTAAATGAATGCTTGAGCATAGCGCCCATGAGAGAATCCTTTCATCAAAGCGATGCTATCAGAAACCTCGTGAACTTTCCGCTGATAGTAGTCAATCAAACGGTAGGCAGCCATAATTACTGCGTACAGAACCACGAGGTGAACAAACATGAGGTGGTCAGGAGACCGGCAGACCTATGGCTTTGATGAGTCATAATAATGAGCATAAAAATGCCACAGGTCAGCGTGCACCCGTGGTTATGCAGTCTAAGTAAGTGGAAGGCTTGCTCTAATCAAATAGCGAAGAGCGAGAGCAGACACTACAAGCAGGCGGCGATTTCAGGGCGCACTTATAGATAGGTTCCCAGTGGGAGATCGAAAACCTTAACTGGATGAAATATCTTTGATATTCGCATATGGCTTCTGGCGCTCCTTTAGATCGGATATGTTATCAGCGTATCATAAATACCCTGATAAATCAAGCTAGATATATGTATAATCAGGGCTTTTACTTTTCCTCTTTGGCGCCTGCAGCGCCGAGTTGGGCATGTGTGGAGTGTGTTTGGTGGGTGGCCGCGGCCGCCCACCAAACACACTCCACACATGCAAGAATAGACATCGTAGCGCTTGCTCGTGATCTCCCTGTCATCTCTGGACGAACATGAAAAAGCCCTGTATATATAATACTCACTGGAATACTGTCCTGGTTTATGCTACTCTAAGAACTGGCTACATCTGCATGTACATTTGCTGGCAGCGCAGGACAGCGCGGCTGACTACCACAAATGTCTCTATCATGTAGCGGATTATTTATGACATGCGTATTACATGCGTATGTCGCAAAATATTAATGACATCGTGGAATTATAGCTTTCTGACAGAGAAGGAGTATTCATGGCTCGGGATTTATTTGATCGGGGTAATATTATGGATTATGGACGCCGTGGGTTACAAGGTGGATTGAATACACTGGGTGGTTTCCAAAAATTTCTGTTGCGTGGCAACGTTGTTGACCTGGCTGTCGGTGTTATCATTGGCGCAGCTTTCAATGGTGTTGTACAAAGCCTGGTTAAAGATCTGATTACACCATTGATCGGTCTCTTTGTTCACCAGAATAACCTGACCAGTCTAGCAACAGTATATAATAAGCAGGTCTTTGCGTATGGTGATTTTATTAATGTAGTCATTACCTTTCTCTTGACAGCGGCTGTGGTTTACTTTTTTGTGGTGAAGCCGATCAATGCTTTGCATGACCGTTATGACCGTCTGCGCCCCAAGAAGGAAGAGGCTCCAACCACGCGCGATTGCCCATTCTGCTTGAGCTCTGTACCTTTAAAGGCTACACGCTGTGCATACTGCACCGCCCAATTGCCACCAGCCGACCAGACACCTGAGCAGGCCGCAGTAACACGTTAAAACCTGTAATGGTGGATGTTTTCACAAGCCGATGCAGGAGCAGGGGGTGCAGGGGGACGGCAGTCCTACTGCCGGGGTTCGGGGTGTCCCCGGCCCCTCCCTTCGCCCTCCATCTCGCCGCCGCAGGCGGCAGATGAGAGAAAGGGAACTCCTCGATGAGATCTCTGGGATTCTTGCATGTGAGAAATGGCTAGCGTATACTGCTAACGGAGAAAATATTGATTGCTATTCATGACTTAAAGAATACAATCGATGAGTTCCGTGAAGACAAGGGGCAGTCAAGGGAGTACCATAAATAGCTTGACCAGCCCCTGTGTTATTGCCAATTTCATACAGAGGAGAACATAACTCATGACGTCAACATCCGAGCCTGTACGATTGGAAGATTGGGTTCGCGATATTCCTGATTTTCCCCAGAAAGGTGTCCTCTTTAAGGACATTACCCCTTTGCTGCAAGATCCTAAAGCATTTCACATTGCCCTGGATCGTTTAGCCGCGCATTATGCGGGGGCTGGTATTGAAGCCGTAGTTGGCGTTGAGTCTCGGGGTTTTATTTTCGGGGCGCCACTGGCATATCTACTCAATTGTGGTTTTGTGCCAGTGCGTAAATTCGGTAAATTGCCATCTAATACAGTAAGCGTTGAATATGCACTTGAGTATGGCACCAATGTCGTTGAGTTGCATACCGATGCGATCAAGCCGGGACAGCGTGTCCTGATTGTTGATGACCTGCTGGCCACTGGTGGCACCGTCTCTGCATCCATTGAGCTGGTAGAGAAAATGGGCGGCCACATCGCGGGTATCGCCTTCCTGGTAGAACTGGGTTTCCTCAAAGGTCGTGATCGCCTCGAGGGGCACGATGTCTTTGCCTTGATCCAATACTAAATCGTCTGATACCACTAAAAACAAACAAGAGCACTCCTGACATTGAGAAGGGAGTGCTCTTGTTTGTCTGTCTCGTAATACTGTCTGCGGGGAGGCTACTAAAACAGCCAGGTAGTTTTGCTCTCTACTGGTAAAGGCTGGCGTTCGGTGGGTTGGATGGCAGGATAGCCGAGATAGAGAAAGGCGATCAGCTGCTCATCAGGTGTTAAGCCGAACCAGCGCTTGACCTGTGGATCATAAGAGGCCTCGCCAGTACGCCAGACCGCTGCCAGTCCCAGCTCTTCAGCGGTCAGAAGCATATTTTGTACCGCTGCCGCCGTTGCCTCAATATTTTCGGTTGCCAGTACCCTGTCTTGCTCAGGGGCTTCAGCGGCGACCGCGATCAAGATAGGGGAACGCAATGGTTTGTGGCGTTCTTTATCAAGACTGGCCTGACTACAGAGATGTGGATTATCTTTGTGGCGCTCGGCCAGGGCCTGAGCCATCACCTCGCCCAGTTCTACCCGTGCCTTATCGCCCAGCACAAAAAACTTCCACGGCTCGGTTTTATGATGATTGGGAGCGTGGGTGGCCGCTTCCAGTATCTGCTCAATCTGTTCTCGTGTCGGTACCTGGTCAGTCATTTTACCAATACTACGCCGCCGCTTGATCGTTTCAAAAACTGTTGTCATCTACTCAAAACTTTCTCTCTCGTCGGCAAGTTTTCTGCCGCCTGAGAATGCTCTTTACTGCCTATGCGTTTGCTATTAAGCTGTTGAGACCTATTATATCTTTTCCAAGCTCGCTTTTCCAATCTTTTTCCGAAAGGGGGCGGCCGTGGCAGAAAAGCATGCGACATAAGTTTTATTTTGTAGCGATTGTAGCCATCTGCATGGTAAACTGGATGCGATAACACACCTTTCAATCAGATGAGCGAAGGCGGTGCAATTTCATCTGGAGTGCTGCAACGCTACTTGTCAGGTGCTTACATTACCGCTATCGATTGGTCGAAGATGAGGTGTAGGTGTCACGCTGGCCCACTTTCCTCTCAGGCTTGTGTCTTGACCTGCTATGGTCATGTCAATGAGATTATGGCTCTCGTGTAGCCTTCTGATGCGTTACTGGTGGCGTCAGCCAGTGAAAATCAATCACACTGTCCAGATATGGAATACCCGGATGGCTTGTGCCATCTTGATCGATATATCCCTGACAAAAGAGCGCGCTCTGTCAGGTTTTTCTATTCTAGCTAATGCTCTAGCATGGCTGTTGCGTGTCTCCTCTACTTGTTCGTTTGAGAGGTGCCTGGCCTGTGCTAGTTGTGATAAGACTCTCAGCCTGATCAGGTTGCTATAGAGGAGAAAACAAATGGAAGCACGTTTCATTACTGATCGACAGCAGTGGAACGACTTCGTAGAGAAGTCTCCATATGGAAATATCACTCAGTCATATGAGTGGGGTGAACTCTCGAAGGATGTGGGTTCGCTGGCTTTTCGCATCGGCGTGCTCGATGAGCAGGGTAACCTTTGTGCCGCCTTGCTGCTTCTGGTGATCAAGATGCCGCTCTTGCGTAGCTGTTTCTTTTATGCGCCACGCGGTCCAGTTATCGATGATCCCAATTCTCCAGCCATGAATGTGTTGCTTAACTTTGTGAAGAGCGAGGCCCGCAAGCATGGTGCTTTTATGCTCAAGCTTGAGCCTGGTGCCGATGTGGGGGATGCTCAATGGACCTCGGCATTAATGCGCCGTGGCTTTAAGCCGTCGACGCAGTTCCTGCACATTCGCAATGAATGGATCCTGGATATTCGCCCGGCGGAAAAAGATATTCTGGCCAACATGAAAGAAAAATGGCGCTATAACATTCGCCTGGCGGGACGTAAAGGCGTCACGGTACGCGAGGGCCATGGTCGCGAGGATATGGAGGCCTTTTATCGTATCCTGCAAGAGACCAGTGAGCGCGATAAATTCTACATTCATAGCCTGGAACACTTTGAGTTGCTGGCGAAATTATACTCTGAGGGTGATCGCTATGCACTGCTGATCGCCGAGCATGAAGGTAAGCCGATCGCCGCGATTGTATTGATGCGTATGGGTAAATGGTGCTGGTATCGTTACGGTGCCTCCTCATCGCAGGGTCGCAACTTGATGCCCAACCATCTACTGCAATGGACGGGTATGCAGTGGGCCAAGGCTCGTGGCTGTGAATATTATAACTTCCTGGGCATTCCGAATACACTGGAAGAGCCGGCCGCCCAGAAAGATCCGCTGTGGGGTGTCTATACCTTCAAGCGTGGTTTCAATGGCTTCTCGCGCATCTCATTGCCCGGCTATGATCTCCCTTATAATCCATTCTTCTACCAGGCCTATAAGGGCATGCTAGATTTCAAGAACTGGCGCGCCGCTCGCCAGAGCGCCAAAGAAGAAGCTCTGCCAGAGAAGACCGTGGAGCCCAAAGCTGCTGACAAGCCGCAGCCTGCGGACGTGCGCTGACGCGCCCGAACTGTTTTACTTCTGTGCTACAACAAGTGCGCCTGGCGCACTTGTTGTAGCACAGAAGTAAAAATTAAACATTTTTTTGCTTGCTGGAGATCTGCACTTTCCCTTCACCGCTGTTGAGCAGGTTGCCTTCGAAGCCGATGGAGGGGAGCAGTTGGGCCTGGGCCTGGGTACTCAGGGGCAGCGCCCAAAGTTTGATAAAGCCCAGAGCGGCATTGTGATCGAACTGATCGCCACTATCGTAGGTGGCCAGGCCGTGATCGTAGAGCGAGTGCTCTGATTTGCGGCCAACGATCTGGCAGCGACCGCGCGAAAGCTTGACGCGGACGGTGCCGCTGACAAAGCGCTGGGTGCTCTGGACATACGCAGCCAGGTCCTGGTGCAGGGCGCTATACCACTGTCCATTATAGATCAGGCGCGCGTACTCAGAAGCGATCGTCTCTTTAAAGCGAATCTGCTCACGACTCAAGGTCAGGCTCTCGATGGCGCTATGGGCCGCGTGTAGCACGACTGCCGCAGGCGCTTCGTAGATCTCACGTGACTTAATGCCGACCAGGCGATTCTCGATATGATCGATGCGCCCGATACCATACTTGCCCGCTTCGCTATTCAAGGTCTCGATCAAGGCATAGCCAGGAATCTCCTCACCGTTTAAGGCGACGGGGATACCGTTCTGGAAGCTAATCTCATAGTATGTGGGCTCCAGGTGGTCCAGTGTATCGGGATCGTCGGTCCAGGCAAAAACATCGGCTGGCGGCTCGGCCCAGGGATCTTCCAGGATACCGCATTCGATGCTGCGACCCCAGAGATTCTGGTCCACCGAGTAGGGGCTGGCATT
This sequence comes from Dictyobacter kobayashii, assembly GCF_003967555.1. GTDB lineage: Bacteria > Chloroflexota > Ktedonobacteria > Ktedonobacterales > Ktedonobacteraceae > Dictyobacter > Dictyobacter kobayashii. The sequence continues at coordinate 1,669,230 of NZ_BIFS01000001.1, read as the reverse complement.
GGTGACTTTAATCGGGATATTGTGCTCGGCGGCATAGGCGATCTCATTGTCGCGGGTCATGCTCCATTCGCGCACCGGGGCGATGATCTTGAGATCGGGGGCCAGCGTATTGATCGAGACATCGAAGCGCACCTGGTCATTGCCTTTGCCGGTACAGCCATGGGCCACAGCCACCGCACCCTCCTGACGAGCCACTTCAACCAGCAAGCGCGCGATCAAAGGACGAGCCAGGGCAGTGGCCAGGGGATATTGACCTTCGTAGATCGCACCGGCCTGTAAGGCGGGCCAGACAAAGTAGCGCACAAAGTCTTCTCGCCCATCAACGATCATCGACTTGACGGCGCCAATCTGGGTGGCCCGGTCAGCGATCTCCTGCATATTGCGCTCATTGCCAACATCAATGGTAACGGCGATCACATCCAGATCATATTTCTCTTTGATCCAGCGAATGGCCACTGAGGTATCAAGTCCACCAGAATATGCGAGTACAACTGTTGCCATGACTACTCCTCCTCCAGAATAGCTATCTGAGACGTTCCAACAAGCTGTTGAATAGCGGTCGTAAATGTTGTGGCGTGCTGCTGCCAGTTTTCTTGTGCTTGCGCCAGGCGTTGTCTGGCCTGCTCTAAGCCCGGATTGCCAGGAGCACCCAGATGTTTGCGGGCCTTGAGGCGCTCGATTAATTGCTCCTGACTCTCGGTAGGTAGTGGCAGGAGTTGGTCTAGCTGGGCCGTCACCTCTTTACCAACAATGCGATAGGCATCGCGGAAAGGCATATGATCATGGGTCACCATTTCATAGGCACGATCGGTCGCGAAGAGCTCAAAAGTACAGGCCGCCAGCAGGCGCCCGGTATTGACCGTCACCTTGCTGATGACCAGGGAGCAGATATCGATGCTCTCCTGTGCCAGGTCTAGCGCCTCTAGCAGTGGGCGCTTGGTTTCCTGGTAATCCATGTTAAAGCCGGAAGGCAGGCCACAGACAATGCCCAGGATATGTTGCTGGTGGGCCAGCATCGTCTGGGCGCGGGCACGCACCAGTTCCATAATATCCAGATTGCGCTTCTGGGGCATAATGCTGCTGCCCGTGCATACTTCCTGGGCCACCTGGAAGAAACCATATTCAGCGGTCGTAAAGAGCAGCAGATCCTGGGCCATCTTGCTCAGATCAAGCATGATCTGTGTCAGTGCCTGTACGATAGCCGCCTCGATCTTGCCGCGTGCATTCTGGGCATAGATGACATTATTCTGGACGCGGGCAAAGCCTAGCAGATCAGAGACCAGCTGGCGGTCAATGGGCAAGGGCACGCCGTAGCCGGCTGCCGAGCCAAGGGGGGATTGATCATTGATCTCATAAGTGGCTGAGAGCAGGCGCTCATCATCGAGCAGGGCCTCGGCGAAGCTGGCGGCCCACAGTCCAACCGAGGAGAGCATACCGCGCTGCATATGGGTATAGCCGGGCATGGGCGTTTGCATATGCTCCTCGGCAAAGTTCAGCAGTGTGGTACATAAACTGAAGAGCTTCTTGCTGGTCTGTGTGAGTTGTTCTTTACTGTAGAGGCGCATATCCACCAGTACCTGGTCATTGCGCGAACGAGCAGTATGAATATTCTTGCCTGCCGTGCCAATCGTCTGTGTCAGATAGTTTTCAATACTGGTGTGTACATCCTCATCCGAGGGCTGGATGACGAATTTGCCAGCCTTCTCTAGCTCTAAAACCTCGCGCAGACCTTTTTTAAGTGACTGGAGCTCTTCATCTTCGAGAATACCAATCTGGTTTAACATGATGGCATGGGCCAATGAGCCCCAGACATCATGCCGGATCAGGCGATTATCGAGCAGGCTGTTTTGTGCGGCGGCATAGCGCTCAACCTGTTCATTGATGCTATAGCCTTTTTGCCAGATTTTTGTCATAGCGCGCCCACCAGATCTCCGTGTGCAACGGTGGTGTGCGCCTGCCATACGTAGCAGGCTGGCTGTTTGAGGGCACGAATGGTGTATGTGGTGCTGCTGCTTAGTGGCGGGCAGCCCTGTTGAATTATTACCATTGTGTGATCTCCTTCGATTGTGCTAAGGAAAGAGCTGCGAGGCAATAAAAAACCCCCGCCCCTTCCGTCAATCTTGAAGGGACGAGAGTGCAGGGATATTTTATTCGCCCTATCACACCCGTGGTGCCACCCTAATTGTCTTTCATCCAATCTCCTCAAGCGGAGTAGAAAGACCACTTTTCCTGGTTGCTATCTGGACGTGGGAACCAGCCACCTGCCCTACTTGTCTCTTGCGCCCTGAAGTATCAGATGAACAGAAAACTTTCTTCGGCCAGCCGCTCACGAATGCGTTCTGAGAGGACACTACCATTCCGAACTTTCACTCTTCTCCGGATCGCTGTTGGCTGTAACTCTCGTACTATTTCCGTTCAACGCGGGTCTTAATTGGTATGTGTGTTAGGATAACAGTCCTCTCCTGAAATGTCAAACCCCTAACTGCACATAAAAAAAGGTATTTGTGAGGTTAAGTTTCACATATCTGCTTACCTGTAGAGGTGCATGCCTGCTTTTTATGGCTTTTTCAATTATGGTTGTGATTTATAGATGTAGAGGATATATATTTAATATAAAAATTAGCAACAGTTTTCATCTATCATTCGTGTTATATAGGGCTGATCCAAGCAGTCAGTAATCCTTATCTGCGAAAGGAGCATGTTCATGAACGTTATCACAAATTGGGGCGCTGCTATCTATTCATCTATGGCGAGTGCCCTGGCCATGGTTTTTGCTTTCATTCCAAAGCTGGTTGGATTTTTAGTAATTCTACTGGTAGGCTGGATTGTAGCGTCGTTGCTCGCAAAAGGATTGACATTGTTGTTGCGTCGGGCTGGCTTTGATCGTTTGAGCGATCGAATCGGTTTTACCCGTTTTGAGCGGCAGATGAATCTGCGTATGGATCCAGCATCATTATTAGGGAAAATCCTCTTCTGGTTTGTCTTCTTAATCTTCCTGGTGCCTGCCTGTAACGCTTTAGAGTTAAATTCGGTCAGCACCTTGATCGGACAAATTGTTGCATATATTCCAAATGTCTTTGTGGCGATTGTTGTTCTGTTTCTGGGTATGCTGCTGGCTAGCTTTGCCTCTGAACTGGTGCGTGGAGCCTCAGCCAGTACACGTATGGCCAATCCCAACTTGCTAGCGAACATTGCACGCTATGCGATCCTGGGCTTCGCTATCCTGGTGGCCCTGGAGCAACTCCAGATCGCACCGGCTTTGATCACCACGCTGTTTACCGCTGTCGTGGGAAGTATTGCTCTGGCCTGTGGTCTGGCTTTTGGCCTGGGTGGTCGCGACAGTGCCAAACGGCTCCTTGAGCGTAGTGAGGATCGCTTGAGTACAGCAATGGCACCTGGTGGACAGTCACAGATTGACATGTCCCAGCCATTTAATCAAGCACCCCGATGGCTGGCAAAATGACCAATGAACCTATGCGCCCGGGCCAGGAATATCCCGCACAGATGGCTCCTGGCCAGACACGACCCACGCAAACTACTCCCGGCCAGGGACAATCTGAGCAGTGGCGTGCCAATCAAACATTGTAGCGTTGTTCTTTCAGGCTTGCTGTACCCATATAGCTATAGCGTGAGTCAGCACTTAGTAGCCTGATGGTCCAGATTGGAATAAGTCAATCAGGAACTCTGCTTATCTCTCTTGTGCCAGCAGCAAATCTGGTGCAAGAGAGATTGTATTTTAAGGAGAGAACATATGACGAACTTACATCTCAGTGCTGATGAAGTATTAACAACAACACGTGCGGTACGCAAGCGCCTGGACTTCTCACGTCCGATTGAGCCTGAAGTGATCCGGGAGTGCCTGGAGATCGCGCTTCAGGCACCTTCTGGTAGTAATCGTCAGCGCTGGCAATTTGTTATTGTTACCGATCCAGAGAAGCGTAAAGCGATCGCCGATTACTATCGCCGTGGCTACTATGAATATCGCGATGGCCCTACCGCCGCTGGTAAGCTTTTTGCTGATCAGCCCGATCGCAGCCAGGTGCAGAAAAGGGTGATGACCTCAGTTGATTACCTGGCCGAGCATATGCATGAGGCCCCGGTTCTCTTTATCCCTTGTTTTTATGGACGCCCTGATGGTGCCCCGGCAGGTGATCAGGCCAGCCCCTGGGGATCAATCATTCCCGCGGCCTGGAGTTTTATGCTGGCCGCCCGTGAGCGTGGCCTGGGTACTGCCTGGACTACCCTGCACCTTGACTACGAAAAAGAAGTGGCCCAGATTATCGGCATTCCATACGAGCAGGTTACCCAGGCCGCCCTCATCCCCGTTGCCTATACACTGGGCACCAACTTTAAGCCAGCCCCTCGTGAGCCCCTGGATACCGTCCTCCACTGGGGCCAGTGGTAACCAACCCGATCCCCAGAACGTTAATAAAACCAGGATTGCAAAGGGCAGACTCGCCCTTTGCAGCAGAGGCATCATATGTTAGTGAAAGGAGATAACCTATTTTTTCCTCCCTCTCAAAGCTATTAAGGAAAAAATTTGTTCGCTTCGCCATTATTGGCGCTATCGGTATTCTGATCAATGATCTGGCCCTGGCCGGATTCTTGCTGTTTGTTAACTTCTATCCAGTTGCCTACGTTTTTGCCTTCGCCATCAGCAATGGTATCAATTTTCTGATGAACCAGTTGATTACCTATCCTGAGCACCGCCCCAATCGAACATTTATCTGGCTACAGCGACTGTTAAAAGCAGAGGTTACCAGCGTATCGGCCTTAGTGATCTCGCTTTCGGTGGCGTTGATCTTCCACTATCTATTCCATGTCAATGAATATATCTCCAATCCAATTGGACTCTGCTTCTCCTTTATCTATAAATACCTGGTCTCCGATCGCTATGTTTATCGTCCAAGAGGGGAAAAGATGGTGGCTCCCGTTGCTGAGCCGGTGGCCGATCCTATGACCCCGCCGCGAGCGGACGAGAATACCACCACGGCGGCGGATTAGTATTGCGCGCGCTAATATTCCTGGTGGCTGGCGTATATTTATTCGGAGCATGGTTCGTCTACTGGCTATTTTATACATCTGTTAAATGTTTTTTAAGGCCTGCGTTTCCCTTGACAAGGGTTTAAGCGATTTATATACTAAAGACAAAGTCGGATAAACCATTGAGTTCGTAGTTGCGACAGGATATAGAGCAAGCTTTTTATTGCGTGTTGCAGTAACGAAGAATATAGATAGATAGTACAATGTAATCGGGTAGAGGCGAGTGATCGAGGAAGAGTAGGCGGGCGTGGTATATACAGCGACCTGGAAATTGGTGCAAGTCCAGGTATACTTACTGGCCGAACACACCGAGAGAGCCTTGTGCGAGAATGCGCAGCGCAGAAGCACACCGGATAGACTCATCCGTTATCATGAGCAACTTTTAATCTTATGCTTTCCCGAAGAAAGAGTTAAGATTATGAGACTGAGTGTCTGTCAGTTTGGCAGAAATGAGGATGGGACCGCGGATTGACCTTCGTTCCTCGAATGGCGAGGAATGAGGGTTTTTTTATGGGTAAAAATACCCAGAGGAGAAGACTGGCAATGGTAACAAAATTGAGTGATGATCACATTAAATTGGCAATACAGAAGGATGGTCGGTTGACTGAAGATACGCGCAACCTGTTGCGTACTGTCGGGCTGCACTTTGAGTCTTACAAGCAGCGCCTCTTTAGTATCTGCCGTAACTTTCCGATGGATATTCTCTATGTGCGCGATGATGATATTGCGGAGTATGTAGCTGAGGGTGTGGTAGACCTGGGTATCGTGGGCGCAACCTGGTAGTAGAATCCGAGAAGCCGGTTGAAGAGATCATGCCGCTCAACTATGGTCATTGTAGCTTGAAGGTTGCCGTTCCTGCCGAGAGTGGTATTTCACGCATTGAGCAATTGGCAGGCTGTAAAGTCGCAACCTCCTATCCAGCTACTACCAGTCGCTTCTTTAAGGAGCGCAATGTAGATGTCAATGTGATCACGATCAGTGGTAGTGTTGAGATCACGCCTGCCCTGGGTGTTGCTTCCGCTATCGTAGACCTGGTGAGCACTGGTAGTAGCTTACGTTTGAATGACCTGGTCGCTATCGATAACGTGTTGGATTCCCAGTCGGTAGTGATCGCCAATCGAGATTCCATGGCCCACGAGCAAAAGGCCGCCATCGTTGAGCGCCTGCTGACGCGCTTCCGTGGCGTGATTGCCGCCTCTGAATATAAATACGTCATGATGAACGTCCCGACGAGCGCCCTGGAATATATCTCTACCATCATGCCTGGACTCAAATCTCCCACCGTGTTGCCGACCGCCGATCCCGCCTGGATGGCCGTCCATACCGCTATTCGTGAAGACATGTTCTGGGATGTCATTGAAGAGCTCAAAACCCTGGGTGCCCAGGGTATCCTGGTCTCCTCAATCGAGAAAATGTTCGTCTAAGACAATTTTTATGGTTTTTGCAGCAGGTGTGTATGTACACACCTGCTGCAAAAACCATAAAAAGTAATGGGAGTGAGCGCCTCTATATGCTCAAGGTGACTTATACCTGGGTGCTTAGCAGCGTTTCCGGGGAGATGATTAGCTCCTCGGTGGGCTGGTTGTGCTGGTATTCGTCCCAGGCTTTGATGGGCAGGCCGGCCAGTTCTTTGCTGGCCAGTGCATGCAGGAAGATGCGCATCTGTTTGATCTTGGTGATCAGGTGGATGTTGCAATCGATGGCCAGGCGGCGCAGCACATAGTTCTGGTCGAAATCGCGCTGCAGGCGGCCAGCGACGATGACAACTGCCAGGTCGATCCGCTGCTGGCGAAAGGCATCTTCCACTTCGCCATCCTCTTCATGCAGCAAGGTGGCGGCGATCTGCTGCTCATGCAAAAACTGCCAGGTCTCCGCCGTGGCGTAGAGCGGTACATCCAACACCTGCAGGTCAGGCAGGCTCGCCAGCAGGGCGGCATGTTTCTCTTCGCCGCGTAAGCTGAGGAAGATACCTTTGCGTGGCAGCGTACCGCCTGAGGCCAGCATGGCTTTCATATATGCCTCCTCTAGATCCTCACCAAAGCAGGCAACCTCGCCAGTGGAGGACATCTCCACGCTCAAGACGGGATCGGCCCCGGTCAAGCGCGAGAAGGAGAATTGGGGGCTTTTAAGGCCACAAAGGCTGGTTCAGGGACCTCAAGGGCGAGTATCTCTTCTTGTGAGAAGATGGCGTCCACAAAGATGTCCATGAAGTTGATGCCGGTAACCTTGCTGATAAATGGGAAGGTCCGCGAGGCGCGCAGATTGGTCTCGATGACATAGAGTTGGCCATCTTTGAGCAAGAATTGAATGTTGACGGGACCCGTGACATCCAGGGCCTGAACGATCTTGCGGCCAATGGCCTGGATCTCTTGCTGTAAATCCGCTGACAGCGTTTGCGGCGGCAATACGATGGTTGCATCACCCGAGTGTACGCCGGCATTCTCGATATGTTCGGAAATGACAAAGGCCTTGACCTGCCCCTGCTGGGCTACGGCGTCAAACTCTAGCTCGCGGGCATATTCAAAGAACTTCGAAACGGTCACCGGATGGTCGGGTGAGAGGGCCGCGGCCTGGCATGTATAGAGCTCCAGTTCTTCGGGTGTATCGCAGACCTTCATGGCGCTACCCGAAAGGACATAGGAGGGACGGATCAGGACCGGATAGCTGACGCGCTCGGCAAAGGCGGTCAGTTCACTCAGGGTCGTAAACGTATTCCATTCAGGCTGCTGCACACCCAGGGTATCCAACAATTGTGAGAAGATACTGCGGTTCTCGGCGCGATCGATATTTTTTGCCAGCGTACCCAACAAACGGCAGCCATGCGCCGCCAGGGCCCGGGCCCGATTATTAGGCGTCTGTCCTCCCACCGAGACGATCATACCCTCTGGTTGTTCAAAATCATAGATGTCAGCGATACGCTCAAAGGTCAGCTCTTCAAAGTAGAGCCGATCAGAGACATCATAATCGGTTGAGACGGTTTCTGGATTGCTATTGATGATGATGGCCTGTTTCCCATATTTTTTAAGCGCCTCAACCGTGCTGACACTGGTCCAGTCGAACTCAACCGAGGAACCAATGCGATATGGTCCAGATCCCAGGACGACTACCCCGTTAGCGGGGCAGCGGTTGACATCGTGATGCTGCGCATTATACGTCAGGTAGAGATAATTGGTCTCAGAAGGGAACTCAGCACCCAGGGTGTCAATCTGGAGTACCGAGGGCAGCACACCCAGTTGCTGGCGCAATGCCCTGATGCTCAGCTCATCACTCCCATGTAGTTCAGCGATACGCTTATCAGAAATGCCCAGCTGTTTTAATTTCCATACTTCGGCCGTGCCCAGTTCGCTTGCTGGTGTCACCGCCTGTTCATGTTCAATAATATTCTGGATACGTGAAAGGAACCAGGGATTAATGCCGGTCAGCGTATGGATCTCTTCAGGTGTTATCCCCTCTTGCAGCGCCTGCGCGATGGCGAATGGACGTTTAGGGGTCGGTATAGAGAGATAGTGTCGCATTTCTGTCTGGGAGGAGAAGAAGTCCGCAGGCGGCACAGCACCCTCGAAGTTCTGTTCCAGCATACGTAGTGCTTTTTGATAGGCTTCTTCAAATGTACGACCAATACCCATCACTTCACCCACCGATTTCATACCCGTCCCAATAGTTTCCTCCACCCCTTTAAATTTGGCGATATCCCAGCGCGGTATTTTGACTACCAGGTAGTCGAGGCTGGGTTCAAAACAGGCTTTGGTGACGCCTGTAACTTTATTGGCAATCTGTGTCAGACCATAACCAAGCGCCAGTTTGCTGGCAATATATGCCAGTGGATAGCCGGTGACTTTACTGGCCAGGGCCGAGCTACGCGAGAGGCGTGCATTGACCTCGATGACATAATATTGGGTGCTGTATGGATCAAGGGCAAACTGGACATTGCATTCGCCGACAATGCCCAGGCTGCGCACGATCTGAATCGAAGCCGAACGCAGCAGATGATATTCTTCATTGCTCAGGGTCTGACTGGGCGCGACCACAATCGACTCACCGGTATGGATGCCCAGCGGGTCCATATTCTCCATATTACAGATCGTGATACAGTTATCGTGTTGATCCCTGACCACTTCATACTCTATTTCCTTATAATGGTGGAGATATTGTTCGACCAGCACCTGCGGGGCAAACGAAAGTGCATGTTCAACGATATGCTCAAGCTCTGTTCGGGTATGGGCGATGCCAGAACCCTGTCCACCGAGGGCGAAACCGGCCCGCACCATCACCGGAAAGCCAATCTCTTCGCCCAGCTCCAGGGCCTCGGCCAGCGTAGTGGCGCTCTGGCTCTGAGGCGTCGGAATCTGGATGCTATGTAGATGTTCAGCGAACTTCTGGCGATCCTCGGTCAGGATAATAGCCGAGATCGGGGTGCCAAGGATGCGCACGTTATGCCTGGCCAGTATCCCCTGTTCGTAGAGCTGGATACCACAGTTGAGGGCGGTCTGACCCCCAAAGGACAACAGGATGCCGTCAGGTTGTTCGCGTTGAATTACCTTCTCCACGAAGTAGGGGGTCACGGGCAAAAAGTAGACCCGGTCGGCCAGCAATTTCGAAGTTTGAATCGTTGCGATATTCGGATTGATCAGGACGGTCTGAACTCCCTCCTCTTTCAAGGCTTTCAGGGCCTGCGAGCCGGAGTAATCGAATTCGCCCGCCTGACCAATTTTTAATGCCCCGGACCCCAAAAGCAGTACTTTGCGTATTTGTTCCATCAAATCTTCTCCAGGAAGTAATCAAAGACCCACTCTGTATCCACCGGTCCGGGGGCAGCTTCGGGATGAAATTGAACTGACATAAAGGGCTGCGAGGTATGCATAATGCCTTCATTGCTACCATCATTGGCATTGGTAAACCAGGGCTTGAATCCCTCGGGGACCTCACTGACCACGAAACCATGATTCTGGGTCGTGATGTAGCAGCGTGGGCTATCCTGCATAATGCAGGGCTGATTCTGGCTGCGATGGCCAAACTTCATCTTGCTGGTATCGCCGCCGGCGGCCAACGTCAGCAGATGGTTGCCCATACAGATGCCCAGGGTCGGAATCTTGTTTTCCAGCGCCGTACGAATAGTCTGGATTGTCCGGGCCGCGGTCTTTGGATTGCCGGGTCCATTAGAGATCAGAAGGCCATCAAAATGAAATTGCTGCTCGCTCGCAAACAGATCATAATCCCAGGGTACCATCACGACCTCTACATCGCGCTTAAGCAGGCAGCGCACGATATTTTTCTTGGCCCCACAATCCAGTAACGCGATCGTCTTTGAACCTTTGCCAAAGGTGGTGACCTGTTTGGTTGAGACCTGTGAGATCAGGTTGCTCTGATTGGGATCATAAAAAGGGATATCCTCATCAAAGACAATTTTTCCTAGCATGGCACCATGATTGCGAATATGCTGTGTCAGCAGGCGCGTATCTTTAATTTCGAGGGCTGGTATCTGTTCTTGCACCAGCCAATCGCTCAGGCTCATCGTACTCTGAACATGAGAAGGTGTATTAATATAGTTCGAGACAATCAGGCCAGTGACATGAATATGATCATCTTCCCAATAGCTTTTCTCTGGTACGCCATAGTTTCCAACCAGGGGATAGGTCAACACCAGGAGTTGGCCCGCGAACGAGGCATCGGTAAGGGCTTCGGGATAGCCAACCATACCAGTGCTAAAAACGATCTCGCCGGATTTTCCCTCTTCATAGCCAAAGGAAAGGCCCTCAAACTGTGTCCCATCCTCAAGGATTAGTTTGCCGTAGCGAACAGGGCGCTTTGCCAGTTCTGGCCTGGATAGTACTTGTGTGTGCATGGATCATCCTTTCTTCTGCCAATTCTGCCTCCTGCAGTTGGGTTTAAGCAGAACATAATGACTGGTCAACCGAAATGGATCAGGCGCCTGTTAAGCGCCACATACTGGCTTTAGTCCCCTAAGTAAGTTGCCAGCAGGGCCATCTGGGCCCACATTCTATTTTCGGCCTCGTCAATGACGATCGAACTGGTACCATCCAGTACGCCTTGGGTGACCTCGACATTTCTACGCACTGGCAGGCAATGCATAAATTTGCCGTGTCTGGTTCGGGCCATTTTTTCTTCGTCGATAATCCAATCTTTTAATTGTGCTCGTGCCTGTTTCTCTGCTTCCCAGTTCCCATAATATGGCAGGGCACCCCAGCTTTTCGTGCACACAATATCCGCATCCTCAACCGCTTCATGCTGATCATATGAGATCGAAAATGAGCCTCCACTCTCTATAGCACGTTTCTGGGCCAGCGCAAGGATCTCAGGATCTAATTCCCATCCCTGTGGGTGAGCGAGAACAACGTCCATACCAAGATCGCAGGCGCCCAGCAGCTGTGAATTGGTGGTGGCCATAGGCAGGGCTTTGGGATGGTAGGCCCAGGAATGGACATACTTCTTGCCCTTTGTCTCACCCAGCTGCTCTTTGATCGTGACGGCATCGCCCAGACCCTGGCAGGGATGGTAGACATTGGACTCCATATTGATGACGGGCACCCCGGCATATTTAGCGAAGCTATTGAGAACGATATCGCGTTTGGATTCTGCCCAGCTACCAGTGCTGGCGCTTTCCGCTGATCTGGTTACCAGCTCACTACAACGAATGGCCAGGCCATCGCAGTAGCGCGAGAGGACGGGGGCGACCTCTTTCACATGCTCGATGGTTGAGCCATCCATCACCACATCATCCTCATATTCAAACGACCACACATTGTTGCTGCTGATCTCCAGCGCCTGGCCACCTAATTTAAACATCGCCGTGGCGAACGACACGCGTGTTCTGACCGAAGGATTGAAGAAGAGGGTGGCCAGTGTTTTACCGGCCAGACTCTTCTGAACTTTTCCTTGTTTTAAATCTAAGGCGAGCGCAATCAATGCCTGAATCTCTTCCTGAGTCAGATCGGCCGTATTCAGGAAATGGGGATGTGAAAGGCCATTGGCTTTCTGTAAAAGCATACGATTTCCTCCTGTACGTACGAACCGTGCTTAGGATCGGACCGCGATGAACCGGGCCTCTTTCTCTTTTACCAGCGCCAGATTCTTTTCAATCAGATGCAGTGCCTTTGGCATGGCATGCTGATTGCTTTCGGCGGGTACCCGAAGTGGGTCTCTACAAATTGGACGCCAGTATCATTATTTACAGCAGGGCCGGTGATCAAGGTGACGGGGACACCATATTGATGCATGATTTCTTGCGCGCCCCAGGCGCCAACCAGATCGCCCGCGCCGACAATGAAGGAGCTGATATGCTGCTGAATCTCGGCTGACTTGAGAATATGGCCCACATTGTATTCACCCAGGATACCATCGCCAAATTCCGCAATGATCAGGTCGGGATTGGACTTATTGGCCTCGTTCAGCACACTGATGGCGGCCTCGATCACTTGCTGGGGATTGCCACAGGTCGAAGGGAGTCCAGCATCCATAAAGCCGATCACCGGGGATGCTCCGGCATCTTCGATCTTATCTAAATCCTGCGTGGAGGCTACACCTGATAGTTTTACACCGGCTACTTGTAAGCCCCGAGCCTTAAAGTGTTTGATGATCTTACAGATGGCGGTGGTCTTGCCTATATTCATGCAGGTGCCAACAACACCAATAATGGGGGCACTCTGTTCCAGCGTGGTATGGTGGGGAAGGGCGACATCTTTAATATTGACCTGGCGACCATTTTCCACCAGGCTGCCCAGAATCTTGACCTGCATAGGAGCTCCCCACTGCTCATTGAGGCCGCGAATCTCGCCAACGACTCCACTTTCGCAGAGGTAATAAAGCAGGTCACCAACGGCGACATGTTTGGGGATATCGCCACTATATTCGCGCAGTGCACGACGTTTACCGAGGACGACCGGGAGCACATCTCCCTCGACCAGAAAACCAATGCGTCCGCTCGTGAATTCCAGAAGATTGTTCTTGCCCGCATCCGACAGTGCCTCAGCGATCAAAACGGCCCCTTCCTCGGGGATAATCTGCTCACTGATCTCAACGGTAGCAGGGATATTGAGCTTGCGAACGGCTGATGGAATCTTTGTTAGTTGCAACTGCATGTTACTGCACCTCTTCTTCCTGACTATTTTGCCCTCATGGGATCTGTGACTGGCCTTAGTGTTGGGCCAGCAACATAATAAAGAGAGGACAAAGAAAAAGTTGGAATGTTATGGATGGAAGGTGCAAAGAGGTAAAAAAAATCCTCGCCCCCTCCATTCTCTTTGAAGGGACGAGAATAGTCACGTTGGAAGTTATCAAACTTCGCGGTGGAGCTATGCCCGTGGTGCCACCCCAATTGTCACTATCTGCAACATAGCTTGTTCACGTCCTCGTGTCAAACTGACAGTGACCACTTTTCCTGGTTAAGCGCGACGTGGGAACCACCCACCCGTCCTACTTGCCTTCGGCCCTGGAGCCAGCCAGCTTTCTTCGGTCAGCCGCTCACGAATGCGTTCTGAAAGAGCTTTCCTATTCCGAACTTCCACTCTACTTCGGATCGCTGTCAGGTGCTTCTCTCATACTAGTTTCGATCAGCGCGGGTCCTGTTATTTATTTGTCTTTCAAAAAGCTTACCATCCGAGTTGTGAAATGTCAACGAATAAATGCTCTGAATGGATGTGAGTCATGCATACTATTTACACGTACTTTATGTGGAACTCTTACAGCGCAATTCTTTGCATGTTTCTCTACCCATCTGAGCGCTATACTTTCGTCTCTTGTCGTGACACACCTTTACTACATAAAATCTTGACAAGTTAAATAACATTATGCTATAAATTTAATAGCAAAATGTTATTATCGATCGAGAAAAGGGGACCTCTATTCGTTAAGAAAGAGGGTTATGTTTAGATGATTATTCTCTTGCTGGCCTTGATTGGAACCCTGATCGTGATGGCCTGTTTAACCAGCGGGCGCTTGTTTTTTGGGCGCAAAGAACCCTTTGAGGCGCGTCCATTCACGCGCTGGTTTGTGGGCTTCTCCATTTTCAATTATGTGTTTAGTTTATTAATACTCTACTTTTCGGAACCAGCTTTTACCGGACCCTTCTGGGGCTGGCAGTGGGTGCTCTGGCCACTGTTGATTAGTAGTATTATCAATCTGTTCGCCATCGCTGGAGGGGCGCGCGGAGCGTTGGAGATGGGGCTGAACGCCAGCCAGGGTCAGGTCTATACGCGGCCTGACGACGCCGCCAAAGGCTCGCGGCGCGCGATTGCCGCCGGTATCTTTGGCCTGGTGATCGTTGCCGTCTTTGGTATTGCCGCCACTTTGCTGATCAACATCTTTACCACCTGGTTTGATGGTAACGCTAAAGCCCTGGCAGCGATACCCCATGTTATCAATCAGCCTTCCCCGGATCTGCCTCCCACTGATGCTAAAAATATCGTGCTGGTCAGTCAGAGTATCGCCTCATACAAGGGTCAGCAGGTTTTAGGATCGACGGGTCAGAATCTAGGTTCAGCCTATCAACTGGACCCTACTAGTTATACCCTGCAATCGATCAATCACCATCTCTACTACGTTGCAGAGCTGAGTTATAATAATCTGTTTGTCAATCTCTCCAACCCCACTACGCCCGGGTTTGTCATGGTTGACGCTGAGGATCCCCAGCAGGCACCACAACTGCATACCGAACCACAGTCGTCTATTCGCTACCTGCCAGGAGCGCTATTAAATCAGGATCTATTGCGCCATGTCTATCTCAGCGGTTATACCTATGGGCGGCTGGTTGATCCAACGCTCGAACTGGATGATAGCCTGCATCCCTATTGGACCATCTCATTGATGCAGCCATCGCGCGGCTATACAGGTGACGTACTGAGCAAAGTTTTGCTGGTGGATGCCCATACCGGCGACATCAAAGAATATAGTCCACAGAATGTACCAACCTGGGTCGATCGCGTTATGCCTGCGGAGACCGTGTCACAGTATCTCAGTTGGTGGGGACTCTACCACGCCGCCCCCTGGTTTAACCCATCGGGTCTGGGCCAGCAATCGCCCGCCAGTGCACCCGAGTTGCTCTATAACAATGCTGATCAACCGGTCTGGTTGATCCCAATGTCTTCGGCCTCCTCGAACGACAATTCGAGTACCGGTGTGTTTTTGTTCGATACCCATAAAAACGAAGCCAATTTCTACAGTAAATCGGCGGGCCTGGGCATTGGCGATAACGTCACCAAGACATTTCAGTCTACCCGTGCCAATATTCGTGGCTATAATGTGGCCTCGGTGCAACTCTATCAGATCTATAGCACGCCTACCTGGGTCGCCATTTATACACAAAGTACAGCCAGCGGCGACATCTTTCAGGCGGTTGGCCTGGTGGACGCGCGTGAACTGAACGGCAACAACGTCCAGTTTGATCCGGATCTTGCCTCGGGTCTGCGTGATTATCAACAGTGGTTGACCTCACAGGCCAGTAATGGTAACGCGGGCGGCAGCACGAACGGCCAGCCCCTGACGGTCACTGGAAAAGTATTGCGCATCTCCTCGGTACAGCAGGGGACCAGCACCGTTTACTACCTGCAAATCGCAGGTCAACCGTTCATCTTTACGGCCAACCTATCGCTCTCACCCAAGCTGCCTTTGGTCCAGAGTGGCGATACCGTTACCATTACCTATAACGGTGGTAGTGGAACTGTCGTCAACCTCAAAACCTTTGACGATACCAGTATCAACCTGGGGGCGAGCGCGCCACCTGCCGCTACCCCAACCCCCAGTGCCAAGAAATAGTCTGTGCAGCTCTAGCATAGAAGCATTGTCCCGCTTGCCTGATGACGGCCGGGACAATGCTTCTGCTTGATTACTTAACCTGTTATTGGGTATGATTCAAATATAATTAGTGTATTGTTAACACTTAATAGTGGCTCAGATAAGTTAAGAGGATGTGTAATGGTCACAGATGCAAGCGATACGAATGTAAAAAATAGTTCTTTCACGAAAAAATATGGCAATGTTATTACTGTGGCACTGTGGGTAGCGGCACTGTCGTCTCATGCTATTCTTATTCCAAAATTAGTACGAGAATTTAAGCATTAATTTGATAGGTACGCTAAATAAAAACGAGAGTGCCGATCAGTTGATCAGCACCCTCGTTTTTTGTTGTTGACAGAGGGAGCGACTAGCCGGTATTGCGTACGCCGGCGGCAATGCCGTTGATCGTCAGGAGTACTCCATAGGTGAGGCGTGCGCGCTCCAATTCTTCTGCTGAGGCATTCTTTTGTGCCTCGGCATCTAATGTCAGCGGTCCACCCAGGGCACGTAGACGCTTTAGCAGGATGATCTGGAAATAGCTCAATGGATCGACATACGGATTGCGGCGCCGGATCGATTCCTGCAGGGTAGGCGAATTATCAAGCAGACTCTTGCCGCCAACAATGGCGAGCACAGCCTGGCGTGTACGCTCGTATTCGGCCTGGATCTCATGGGCGATGCGTTCACCCAGTGCTCGATCTTCCACCAGGAACGCGGCGTATTCATGGGCGATGCTCATATCAGCTTTAGAGAGCGTCATCTGCAGATTATCCAGGAAGGCCTGCAAAAATGGCCACTGTTTGTACATCTGCTGCAATAGTGCCAGCCGACCTGGATCTTCCTGCAGATATTCTTCAATGGCCCCACCTACTCCATACCAGCTTGGGAGTACATAGCGGCTCTGCATCCACGAGAAAACCCAGGGGATGGCGCGTAGCTCTTCAATCGCTCGCCCCACGGTACGTCGCGCGGGCCGGGAACCAATATTCAGCCAGCCAATCTCTTTGATCGGGGTCGCCTGCTCAAAGAAGATCAGGAAGGCTGGATCTTCATAAATCATTTTGCGATAGCGGGCATGGGCACTGGCCGAGAGCCGTTTCATGGCCTCAATCCAATCAGCTTTGGGCTTAGGATGAACCTGGGACTCAATGATGTGCTCGTTGGGGATACTGGACTGTACAGTGCCTGCGACCACCAGCTCCATGTTACGAATGGCAATGTCATGGATGCCATACTTAAACGAGAGCATCTCGCCCTGTTCGGTAATGCGCAGGTGACCATTGACAGAGCCGGGTGGTTGGGACAGGATCGCCTCATAGATGGGGCCACCCCCGCGCCCAATAGCGCCGCCACGGCCATGGAAGATCGTAATACCAACCCCATGGCGCTGGCTCAACTCGGCCAGCCGGCTCTGGGTCTGATAGAGCTCCCAGCTTGAGGTCAGGATACCGCCATCTTTACTGCTATCTGAGTAGCCAAGCATCACCTGCTGTTCGCGCTGACAATTTTCCAGGTAACTCTGATAGAGGGGATGGTTAAAGGCCGTCTCCAGAATATCTGTACAGTGGCGCAGATCATCGATAGTCTCGAATAGTGGCACGATGGGTAGATCATAGATCCCCATCTCTTTACAGAAGAATTGAACCTCCAGCAGATCGCTGAGTGAATGCGACATACTGGTGATATAGCAGGTCACGGCGCGTTTACCAAAAGTTTCGCGCACCTGGCGAATAGTCTGGAAGTTCGTCAGAATCTGACTGGTCTCCGGGCTCAATTCCAGTCCGGGCCTGGTCAGGATGCGTGGATCTTGCAGCAGGTTCTCAAGAATCTGGATTCGTTCTGCCTCTGGCAAGGTCTTGTAGTCATCCTTGCGTAGACCGGTTACCTGCAGCAACTCAGAGAGCGCGGCTGAATGGCGCTCACTATGCTGGCGTACATCCAGGGCGGCAAAATAGAAGCCGAAGATCTCAACCTGACGGATCAGCGTATTTAAGGGGCCGCGTGCAATGGCCATCTCGCCATCCGCGAGCAAGCTATCCTGCACCAGCCGCAGGTCAGCGAGTAGCTCTTCCGCGTCTTTATAGGCGATACCGCGAGCTGTCTCTTCTGGTTGATCAACGCTGTGGGATGACCAGGATAACTGATGGGGAAGGGGGGCGTGGCCCGGTTCTCACCCAGTCGTCTCCACATAAAAGAAAGCTTGGCACGGTAAGGTTCGAGCGCTGTCTGGGGTCCCAGCTCCTCAGCGTACTCGGGCATCGTCTCCATATCGTGATCCAGCGAGGCCTGTAGCTCTGGCGTAATACTTGAATGGTCGATGGATTGCGAACATTCGCGCGCCAGCTCAAACAGATTGCGTCGATAATGGATCAAGATATAGTTGCGCTGTTGATTCAAAGCTGTCAGCAAAGTGTCGGCATGGATAAACGGATTCCCATCCTGGTCGCCACCGATCCAGGAACCAACGCGCAAGAAAGGTGGAATCACCAGGTCGGGATACTCTTTGTGGAGCAGATCCTCGAATTCGGCATAGAGATCTGGCAGGGCATCATAGATAATTTCATCCAGATAATAGATGCCCATCTTGATCTCATCCAATGGCTGTGGGCGCACCTGGCGTACCGCATCCGTGCGCCAGAGTAGATCAATAACGGCATCCAGATCGCGCTGCCATTGTGCACGTTCACGCTGTGTCATCAGATCGGCGTTATCTGACTTGTTTAAGAGCTCGGTAATGCGGCGCGATTTGGTAATCAAGCTACGCCGCGTCGCTTCAGTGGGGTGGGCTGTAAACACCAGGTCAATCGATAACTGATTGAGTAGTTGTTGTAAGGTCGCGCTATCCAGCTGGTTGCGTTTAAAGAACTCGACCAGGGCCTCCAGCGAACCACGCTGCGGTGTTGATTGAGGATCGATCTCATGTGCGCGCCGCCGCCGAATGCGGTGATATTGTTCAGCCGTATTGACGAGGTGAAAATAGATGGTGAAGGCGCGGATCACATCGATGGCTGTATCCAGATCACTCTCACTTACAATCTGCACAATCTCTTGTTCCATATTACGAATTTCGTGCTGGATATGGATCTTCTCGGTGACATCTACCTGACTCAGGCGCTCACTGTAGTCGCGCAGGCGGATGCAAAGGCCGCGCAGTTTTTCTACTGTATCAAAGACTTTGTGCCCTTCGTGTCGCTGAATAGACTGCCCCAATGTATTAGCCAGGACACGAATATCCTGTCGGAGCGAGTTGCCTTTTTCTCGGCGAGACATTTGTTCTGACATATTTCGTCCTTACTGTAAGCAGCACATCTCATTGGTACAGGATCAACGTCGTTGCCAGTTAATCTCGGTGTAGAGACGGGTGTAATGGATCGGTGTATGGTCGTGCGCGACTCCACTTGCTGGCTTGATCTTGTGCACCTTGACTCCATTCTAGCACATTCATCCAGATTGGAAGATATGGTTACTTTGAACAAATTGATATGGATAAAAGTTGCTGACATAGCTGCTTTAATCGCTGTGATCAGAGCATTATTTTTGCTTTTTGCGACAAAAATTCCTGGTACTATATTTTTCATTGTGCATGTTGCACAAAAAATAAGTTGTGCACTTCTGCTACTTTGCCTGTTATCAATCAACCCGGCACTCCGTATACTTCTCTTATTAGTAGTTTTAACCATATCGCTCAAGCAAATGAAGACAACCTCTCTGTCTTCAAAACGCTTATCTGTACTCAGGGTGAGAGAATCGTGAGCGGGGCAACGGCTGCCCTCCTCTCTCTGACCGTAGCCATGCAGGCTCTGTCATGTGGTAATGATGCCATGCTGCCAACCAGTTGTGTGTACTACTTGTACTGACACATTGGTAGGCCTGATCTTGAGTGAGAGATAACACCGAACAAGGAGAACTACATGGCAGCTCAAGCCGCAACCGACACCGGAATGAAACCTACTTTAGGACTCACCGGTGTAACTATCAATGCGATGGCGCTTATCGCTCCTGGCGCCTTTCTCTGGACTACTTTCCAATCTCAAGCTGGTACTGGTGCGACCAGTATGTGGTCTGCCGTATTTGTGGCAACTGTTATTGCGTTGTTAACCGCGATGGCCTATGCCGCCCTGGCCAGGCGCTATCCTGAAGCAGGAACGGGTAGTTCTTATTACTTCGCTGAAGTAGCTGTATTGCATAAAGAAGAACATCGCTATTTTAGGTTTGCTCGTCTTAGTAAATTCCTGGTAGGCTGGGCCTCACACCTTTATTATTGGGTTTACCCGGGCGTCATGGTTGCCTTCATGGGTAGCGTAATTGCCTATATCATTGGATTTTTTGTGCCAGGCTTCGGTACACCCGTCCAGTTGATCACAATCTGTGTCCTGTTCTCGATTGTGGTCGGCGCCATCGCATATATTGGCGTAACTGGATCGACCGTTGCCAATATCGTTATCAACGTTATTCAGATCCTGGCGCTATTAGTCTTCTCGATTGTCGCCATCGTTTTCCGCCTGCAGCATCCAGCCCTGCACTATACCCATGCCAACGTTGGCAGTGTCCTTATCCCTCATGATGCCAATGGCTTTATCTATCAATCGACCATTGCTATCCTGCTCGTAGTTGGCTTTGAGTCTGCGACGGCACTGGCGGCCGAGGCAAAAAATCCACAGCGTGACGTACCACGAGGTGTCTTGCTATCCCTGATCATTCAAGCAGTAGTCTTCTACTTCTTCGAATACTTCGCCGCCAACTTTGTAATGGGCGACTTCTACAAATCTGGTAAGCTAGTTGGGTTTGATGCCGCAGCTGGCTCGATTGCTCCAATTGGTGATCTGGCTCAGATCTTTGGTGGGTCGGCCTACGGAACCGCCTTCGCGGCTATTCTGGCCGTGTCCGTTGTGATTGCCCTGGTAGGAACGGCGCTCTCCTGTCTTAACACTGGTGTGCGTGTCACTTATGCGATGGGTAAAGACACCGAGCTGCCAGCCGTCTTCGGCTTCTTGCATGGCCGCTTCCGTACCCCGCATGTGGGTGTTATCGTACTGACCGTGATTTCAGCCCTAATTGGCTCCTATGGCGTGCTCAGCAGTAATAACCTTGTACAGGTGGCCCTCATCTCAAACATCGGCACATTTATCCTCTACGGTCTGACCTGTATCGTTTGTTTGATCGCCTTCGCCGGTATTGCCAAACGTGGCATCTTTGGTACCTTGATCGCTCCTATCGGTGGCGCTGTGTTGAACATCGCTATGCTGATTGGTGTCATCTACTTTGCCATCGTGGGCAATTCAGATGCCCAGCGCAACGTGATCATCGCTGGTGTTGTCTCAATTGCCTGGCTGGTAGTTGGATTTGGTTTCCTCTATATTCGGAAGTTGACGAAAGGTATACCGATCCTACATCCCGAAGATTATAAGGAAGCCATCAATACCAGTACTGATCTACCGGTGGGCGCTGTGGGCGAATAAAAAATCCCTTTTCCGTTCTCTCTATCGCCCAACGTTTTCTCCTTCAACCAGGAGGCCCCTGCTGTTACTCGCGTACCTGACAGGGGCCTCTTGTTGTCTCCAGCATAATAACCTCTTGAAGCCAAAAAACGTGGAGAGAATGTCCTTGGTGTTCCTTTGCCTCTTGTGCTATACTTGAGGCAGCAAGGGGCAACTGGTCTGACTGTGACATGCCGTTCAAACAAATGAGCTGAAAAGCCAAGAAGATTGTGTAGAACTTATGCCATTAGCGTATACACCAGGGGCGCGAGTCGATCATTATGAGATAATCCGCATGCTGGGTCATGGGGGATGAGTCGCGTGTATCTGGCCTGCGATCTCAATAATCAGCAGACAGTTGTGTTGAAGTTCCCCAATGATGATTTGATTGGCAATGTAGGGGTCTTTGAGCGCTATAAGCGTGAAGCTGAAATTGGTAACCGTATCAATCATCCCCATGTGCAGCGTATGCTCAATACTGGCGAGAAGCGCAGCGAAGAATACCTGGTAATGGAGTATATTGAGGGGCGCACGCTGCGTGAAGTTTTAGAGGAACGCGATGGCAAGCCCTTGCCAGCGGCCGAAGCGATGCGTTTGACGCTCCAGATCTGTGATGCTCTGGTATATTGCCATGAGCATGGTGTGTTTCATCGGGATATCAAACCTGAAAATATTATGGTTCAGAATGATGGCTCGATTAAATTGATTGATTTTGGTGTAGCCTTGCTGGAAGGGGCGCGTCGCGTCACCTGGCGTGGCCTGACCGGAACCGTGGGTACGCCAGATTATATGTCCCCTGAACAGATTCGTGGTGAGCGTGGTACTGCCAGTGCCGATGTCTACGCGGTCGGCGTCATCCTGTATGAGATGCTCTGTGGACATCCTCCATTTGAGGGTGAAAATGTGTTTGCTGTCATGAATCAGCATGCGACGCAAGATCCTCCCTCTATCCTCAATTCCCAGCCTGACCTGTCTCCTGAACTGGCTACAGTCGTTATGAAGGCTATTCGACGCGATGCCGATAAGCGTTATAAATCGATGCAGGATATGTGGCATGCCCTGCAGAATTTAAATGAAGTGGTGCCGATCCCTTATGAACCTGAGTCACCAAAACAAAGTACCTGGCGGCAACAGGTGATTATGGCGGCCCTGGTCATTATCGCCCTGGCGCTGGTCGTAATAGCGATTGGCGTGGCCGCGCAATTAGTCCATAACACGCCTCATTAAGTTAAACATGCAACAAAACTAACTATGCTTCTATGTAGAAACTATACAGACCTGATTGGTAGTCTCGGCTACGTTCAAACCAGGGACTGGCGCTTAGGAATTGCCAAAAACAGGAAGCGTCAGTCCCGAAAATGGGGCGGTATTTCTTTTTTAAGCTCTTTCGACCGAGGAGACTGCTCAGCCTACTATTACCGCACGGCACAGCTAAAATATAATTTTATGTGTTGCTTTCCCCCGTATCTAAAAAAAAGGAGTCGAAAATATACTATCCTGCAAGGAACAGTATAGGCACTTTCTACATATACAAAGCTTGTTTGGATGCTTATCTGTATGCTATACTCTCTCCACAAGTGATAATTTACCTTTTCCCTAAGAGCTATGACGCTCTTCCATCTCAATGTCGCGACTGGCGTGCTCCATATGCCTGAATTCATGACCGATGTCCCTCTTGCGAATACCCGAAACAGTGAAAATGATTTCGGCGGCCAATGACAGTTCGTCGAACTCTTCGGCTCCGGCGCAGGTGCCTCTAAGCATTGAGCAAGATAGTCTTTAATTGGGAGAGCAATGCATGACGCACAAGCATGAAGCCATCGAATCTGCGTGTCAAATGTATCCGCTTTATGATAGCCGCTGGGAACACGACGCCTGCGGCACGGGTTTTTTAGCGCACGTTTCCGGTGAGGCTAACCATACTCTTGTCCAACAAGCCCTCGAAGCGTTAGCGCGCCTGACTCATCGCGGTGCACAGGACGCAGAAGCAGAAGTATATGATGGCGCTGGCATTCTAACACAAATTCCTAGAGCATTGCTTATTGAGGAACTTGAGAAGCAGCAGCTCACGGTCGCCAACCCTGCTGATCTGGGAGTCGGCATGGTTTTTCTACCTCCAAAGGGCAGTGTCCATGCGCAGCAGTGCCGCCAGATCATTGAACAGGTTCTCCAGGAGGCTGGTCTGATCATTCTAGGTTGGCGCAACCCTCCAGTAAATTATGATATCCTTGGTGCACGTGCCAGGGAGATTGCGCCTGAAATAGCGCAAGTGCTGATCTCGTGCCCGGCCCATGTTAATTCTGAGACATATGGGAAGACCCTTTACCACGCCCGGCGTTTGATCGAGAGCAAACTTACTGAGGCTGAGATTACAGATTGCTACATTGCCTCACTTTCACATACCATTCTCGTTCACAAAGGGCTATTGGCACCCGATGATCTGGCAAACTTCTATCAAGACCTGGCTGATCCTCGCTTTACCAGCGCTCTGGCCGTCTTCCATCAGCGCTATAGCACCAATACATTTCCGGCCTGGCCGCTGGCTCAACCAATGCGTTTACTGGCCCACAATGGTGAGATCAATACTATTCAGGGTAATCGCAATTGGATGAAGGCGCGCGAAGGATCGATGACCTCTCCTTATTGGAATGAGCAGATGCAAGATCTGCTGCCAGTTGTCCAGCCTGGGAGCAGCGATTCTGCTCAGTTGGATAATGCGCTGGAGTTTCTGGCCGCCTCTGGCCGCGATTTATTACAGAGCATGCAGATGCTGGTCCCACCTGCCTGGGAGCATGACGAAGAATTAGATGCTGCCCGGCGTGCCTGGTGTGAGTATCATGCTGGCCTGATTGAGCCATGGGATGGTCCTGCTGCTCTGGTCTTCACCGATGGCCGCACGGTTGGTGCTGCACTGGATCGGAATGGTTTGCGTCCTGCCCGCTATGTGTTGACGGCCCAGGGCTTGCTGATCGTTGCTTCTGAGGTTGGTGTGGTCTCAGTTGAGCCACAGGACATTATAGAAAAGGGTCGCCTGGGACCCGGCGAAATGATCGCTGTTGATTTAGAGCACCAGGTCTTCTTACGCGACCATGATATTAAAGAGGCTCTGGCCCAGCGTCAGCCTTATCAGCAGTGGCTGGAGAGCCATCGTGTGGCCCTGGCCCAGTTACCTCCGGTTAGCGTGGAAGAGTCGGTCGAAGTACCTGAAATTAGTGATGTGTTCGTACGTCAACAGATCTTCGGGTATACACATGAGGATGTCGAGATGGTCCTGCGCCCGATCCTGTCGGAAAATAAAGAGCCGACATGGAGTATGGGTGATGATGCACCTCTGGCGGTGCTCTCCCACCAGCAGCGCTCCTTCTCAGACTACTTCCGTCAGCGTTTTGCCCAGGTAACCAATCCTCCGATTGATCCGTTGCGCGAGCGCGTAGTGATGTCTCTGGATACCTATATTGGTCGACGCGGTAGTCTTCTGACAGAGACACCTGAGCATGCGCACCTGATCCATTTGTCTTCGCCAGTTTTGACCGAGGCACAATTGGAGACACTGCGTGGCCTGGAAGATAAGCAGTTCCGCTCCCGTACCCTGTTGACGACCTTTGATATCACGGATGGCCACGATGGCGTAGAAAAAGCCCTGGATCGTCTGGAAGAAGAGGCGATCGCCGCTATCCATGATGGTGTTACATTGATCATCTTAAGTGATAGTGATGCATCCCTGACCCGTCTGCCTATACCAATGGTAATTGCCATTGGTGCTGTGCATCGGGCTTTGATTGACAAAGGCTTGCGTTCCAGCGCCTCCTTGATCTGTGAGACTGGTAAGGTCTGTGATGTACACCAGATCGCATTGGTGCTGGGTTATGGCGCTGAAGCTATCGTACCGACTCTGGCTCTGGAGAGTGTGCGTGCCCTGGCTGGTGATCGCCGCCTGGAGCATGTGAGCCGCGAACTGGCGGTTGAGCGCTATATCCATGTTATCGAAGAGGGCCTGTGTAAGATTATGGCGCGTATGGGCATCTCAACCCTGCGCAATATCATCGGTGCAGGACAATTCGAGGTGCTGGGTCTGACCCGAGAATTCGTTGAGCGCTGCTTTGCTGGTTCGACCTTCCACACCGGTAAGATTACCTATCAACTGGTCGCTGAGCAGTTGATCAAGCAGGCTGAAGAACTGCAGCAGGCACAGGCAGCTCCTGATGCAAGCAGTCCAGCCAACCTTAAAAAGCGTAAACTGGCCGATCTGGGCCGCTATCGCTTCCGCCGTGATGCTGAATATCATGCCTTCAATCCTCTGATTGTGCGTGCCTTACAGAAGGCGGCCCAGTCTGGCGCGAAGGAAGATTATAAGCAGTTCACCTCCATGGTGTATCATCGCCCGGCGACCGTGTTGCGTGACCTGTTGAGCTTCGTACCCCGCAATCCAATTCCACTGGATCAGGTGGAGTCGATGGAATCTATTCGTGCCCGCTTTGTCATCTCCGCGATGTCTGTGGGTGCGCTCAGTCCTGAGACCCACCAGACGATTGCGGCGGCGATGAATAGCATTGGTGCCCGCAACAATACTGGTGAAGGTGGTGAGGACCCTGAGTGGTACCATAAGACCATTGAGGGCTATGCGGTTAGCAGTAAGATTAAGCAGGTAGCTTCGGCGCGTTTCGGCGTGACACCTGAGTACCTGGTGCGAGCTGAAGAGCTGGAGATTAAGATGGCTCAGGGCTCGAAGCCGGGCGAGGGTGGTCAGTTACCCCCATTCAAGGTAACGCCATTTATTGCCAAGCTGCGTCATACGGCTCCCGGTGTACAACTGATCTCGCCACCACCACATCACGACATTTATAGTATCGAAGATATTGCCCAGTTAATCTATGACCTGCACCAGGTCAACCCAACGGCGCGTGTGGGCGTCAAGCTGGTTTCAGCGGCTGGCGTTGGCACGATTGCAGCCGGCGTTGCCAAGGGCCATGCTAATTATGTGTTGATCAGTGGACACGACGGCGGCACCGGTGCCTCCCCGATTCAATCGATCAAGCATGTTGGTATGCCATGGGAGCGTGGACTGGCCGAGGCCCAGCAGGTCCTGGTGAAAAATGGCCTGCGCAAACGGGTAAAACTCCGTGTGGATGGTGGTTTTAAGACTGGCCGTGACGTAATCATTGGCGCCTTACTGGGTGCTGAAGAATTTGGCTTTGGTACCGCAGCCCTGGTCTCGCTGGGCTGTGATATGGCGCGCCAGTGTCACTTAAATACTTGTCCGGCTGGTATTGCTACGCAGCGCGAAGATCTGCGAGCCAAATTTACTGGTCGTCCACAATTCTTGATCAACTACCTGACCCAGGTAGCTGAAGAGGTCCGTGAGTTCCTGGCTGAACTGGGCTTCACACGGTTAGAGGATATTATCGGGCGGGCGGATCTGCTCGAAGGTAAGGTTGATTGTGACCTGGATGTGGCCCCATTGTTGACTTCATTACCGGTCATCTCTGATCCTGCCGCACAAACGACGGTACCTCAGTCCCATGTGGCCGAGCAGTTGTTGATCGATGCCGAGCCAGCGTTAAGTGGTGAGCGGAGTATTATTACCCAGTATGAGATCAATAACTATGATCGCTCGATTGGGGCTAGCCTGGCGGGTGAAGTGGCGCGACGGTATGGCAATGCAGGCCTGCCCGGCGTCAGTATTACTTGTAACTTTACTGGCTCCGCCGGCCAGAGCTTTGGCGCCTTCAATCTTAACGGCATGCGTTTGATCCTGAGCGGTGATGCCAACGACTATGTCGGCAAGAGTATGGGTGGGGGGCAGATTATTATTGTGCCGCCGACCGAGTCCACTTTTGCCTCACAGGAGAACATCATTCTCGGTAACACAGCCCTGTATGGTGCTACCGCTGGCTACCTCTTTGCGGCTGGCCGCGCGGGCGAGCGCTTCGCGGTACGCAATAGTGGCGCTGTCGCCGTTGTCGAGGGTGTAGGTGATCATGCCTGTGAATATATGACCGGCGGTATGGTAGTTGTCCTGGGTGAAACCGGGCAGAACTTTGGCGCTGGTATGTCGGCTGGTGTGGCTTATGTACTGGACCGTGAAGATCACTTTGTGCGCCGCTGCAATACCGAGATGGTTGGACTTGACCGTATCGATGATAGTGGTGAACTTGAGGCGTTGCGTAGTATGGTTGAGTTGCATGCTCGTAAGACACGCAGTAAATATGCTGAAGAGATCCTGGAGAACTGGGATCAGGTTAGCAGTAAGTTCTGGCGTATCTTACCCGCGGGTGCGACTACTACGGCCCGTGATTTTGTCGGTGCTGGTGATTATGATGGGTTGGTGAGTGCTTCTCACTAATATTCAATACATTCTGCTTGTGATCTTGGAAGGGGAAAGCGATGTTGCTTTTCCCTTTTTTGGTGGTGTGCGTGTGCTGACGCACCCGCACCAAGTTTATTATTCTGAGCTGGCGTAAAAAGATGGTGCCCGGCACCATCTTTTTACGCCAGCTCAGAATAATAAACTTGGGAGATGATGTCATCTCAGAATAATAAACTTAGGAGATGATGTCTTCTCCGGCGACGAGGCCGGCGGCGCGTTTCCATGCGTGCATCTCGCTGCCACGTTCTTCTTCTTTGAAACGGTAGTCGTGTTTGCGGATTAGTTCGGCCAGTTCTTCGTCCAGGCGTTTTAAACAGGTGAGTTCGGCCTGGCGCAGGCGTTGAGGCCAGTTGCCTGCTACTTCAGTTGTGCGCAGTTCGCTGGCTAGCTTGAAGTGGTCCAGGCAGAGTCCTGTGGATTGCGAGAGGGCTGCCAGAAATTCATCATCAAGGAGGGCCTGGCGCAGGCTGTGGATGTAGCGCTCTTCGGCCTGGCTTTTTTGTTTGCAGGCAGGACAGTTAGGTTTATTATTGGAGTCGTTCTTGTTTTCGAAGAGGCGGCGGAAGAGGCCGCCCGAGCCTGCTTGCGCGGTGTTCTGTTGCAGTTGATCAATGGTATCAGAGAGAATATCGCGGTAAGCCTGGGCAATGGGTAGTGTGGCCCCATGCGCGCCAGTTGCCAGGTATGCGTATGACAGAAGCCTTGCGTATTGCGTAGTTCTTGTCGAATATCCACATCAGTGAAAAGTTCATATTTCCAGGCATCCAGGTAGCGGCGGATGCTCTCATGGACCAGATTACAAATGAGACAGCCTTCCTGGCTACAGGTGCTTAGCAACGCTTGATACTCTCGTGTTTTTACCATGTGTACAACCTTTTGATATGTTATTCGTCTATGTACTAGAAGATACCTTGTTTTACAAAAAATTACTAGCTTGAGTACCCCATAGCACGATTGGTCAATGAATACTTTTACTGATTATTATGCGTTGCTCGGTGTGGCATCAGATGCATCTCCGAGTACGATCAAAGCTGCTTTCAAGAAAAAGGCGCTCCAATATCATCCTGATGTATATGATGGTGTGGACGCCAATGAGCGCATGGGTCAGATTCTGGAAGCATACCAGACGTTGAATGATCCTGTGACGCGTAAGCAGTATGATGCCCGGCGTTCAGAGCATCTGCTGGATGGCCAGGGAGGTCGCAGCCATGTGTCCTCTTCGCGATTCTCTGATGTTCCCCGACCAGAGACGACTGTACGCACCGCTGGCAGAAAAGCGGCTAATGTTGATGTGACTCCAGATGCCAGACGTGATCGTCAGCGGCACTATGCCTTTCCAACTTTGACGGTTGACAAAGCGGCCAAAATAAATCTGGTCGATATTGATTATACACTCGCGCCCGCCGACGCTCGCAGCCTGGCATTGGAGGGCCTGTTGCGCGGCATCGCCCCTAAAGCGCAAGAGGGAAAGTATTTTTGCCATCGTTGCCATCATCGCTGGCAAAGTCAGTCACAGCCCCGCTATTGTCCTAATTGTCAGGCACTGGATTGGTCGGAATTCCTGCTACTGCGCTGTGTGCACTGTCGCGCAGTCTTTGAGAGCGAACAGATCCGCTATGAAATTGGCTCTTATTCTTATGGTCCAGGCAAACATCCCGAACTCGGTGGCCTCTGTCCACCATATGAACTCTTTCCTCTTTGTCCCTACTGTGGCACGGCCCGCTGGTCGCCGGCAGAAGATCAGCGTGTCTCTGAATTGAGACACAAGGCCTCTCAGAAGGCGCTGCTTATGCGTGCGCTCTGGATAAGTGTCTTCCTGGGCATCATCATTCTGATCGCTCTGGTGGCCCTGGGTGGTCATTAGCGGGCAGAGACAGCCATGCTATAATGCGCTCAGAGCCCAAACTATTTCTTTTTACCATTGCCTTTAAGAAATGACCAGGAGGATGTCTATGCCAGGCCAAGCGACGATTTTACCCGGTGGTATTTATCCCCCGGTTCCTACTTTTTTTGATCCTGACCAGCAATTGGACCTGTTGACTTTGCAGCGTCACTTGCGCCGTTTGGAGACCAGTGGTGTGGCGGGCTATGTGTTGATGGGATCGAATGGTGAGGCGGTTCACCTGGATAATGAGGAGCGTGCGCGCTTGCTGGCGGCAAGCTATGAGACTGCGGTCAGAAGCGCTGACAATCCCTTGCCTCTCATTGCTGGCTGTGGGGCACAGTCTACCCGCCAGACCATCGCTTATTGCGAGCAGGCTGCCCATTATGGAGCTAGCTTTGCCTTGATCCTGCCACCCTCTTATTATCCACGCCGCATGGATGATGTCGCCCTGCGTGCCCACTATTGGGCCGTGGCTGATGCCAGCCCGCTGCCAATCCTGATCTATAATATGCCCTCCAGTGCCGCTGGTATCAATCTGAGCGTTGATCTTATCTGCGCACTGGCGGAGCATCCCAATATCGTTGGCGTCAAAGACAGTTCCAGCGATATCGTCAAGCTGATGCAACTGGTCGCGCGTGCCGAGCCCACTTTCCGTATCTTCGCGGGCAGTGCCGATATCCTCCTGCCAGCCCTGGTTGGAGGCGCCATCGGCGCCGTGGCCGCCCTGGCCAATGTCTTCCCGCGTACCGTCTGCAGGCTGCAGGCCCTCTTTGAGCAAGAGAAGATCGAGGAGGCCCGCATCCTACAAGCACAGTTGATTCCCGCCAATAGTGCGGTGACCTCTAAATATGGTGTGGCGGGACTCAAAGCTGCGTTAGAGCATTGTGTTGGCTATGGTGGTGTCCCACGCTTACCACTTCAGCCCCTGACGCAACATGAGCAGCAAGCGCTTCTTTCTACGCTGACTCCCCTTAAAGCCAGAGAAGTTTCTGAAGACGAAGGTTAGATTCTTCGCAGGTGATCTCTGTTCTAGGGCGTCACGGTAAAGGTAACCACCTGGGCCAATTGGGCATCGCCACAACTGGCCTGGGTACACCAGTAGAGTTCGGCGGTTCCCTGTGTGGGCTTATCATATATTGTGCTGAAGTAGCCACTGGTATTGCCAGGATCGTGTGAAAAGGTATCTGTATCCTTCAATTGTTTGCCACTATACCATTTGACCTCAATATAGCCCTTCTGTGTCCTGGTTTGTATATTGAAGCTGATGTATATTTTTTGCCTGGCACCGAAGGACTTGCCAGGATAAACAGGATTATAGTTAACATCGATATGGCTTGCGGTTTGAGGGTTCAAGATGGTCGCCGCGGCTCTCTGCACGCTGGTGGCGCCTGATGGGCCCTGGACCGGCACAAAAGAAGATGCCTGTTGTGATGGCTGATTGTTGGCATATTTTTGATAGGCTACCACACCAACGGTAGCAACTACGACCACGCAGAGGAGAAAAATTGTTAGCCATACGCTGAGCAAGGCACGGCCTTTGCGTCGTCCCTGTGGTTGCGCTATCGGCTCAGGCTGCTGCGCTGGCGTGGCCGTTTGTAACCCTGCGAAGGAGTTCTGTGGCTGTGGTGTCATCGGTAGCGGCGTAAAAGGTGCGCCAGGCATAGCATAGGGTGGGTTCAGCACATTTGGAGTAGATGCTGGCGGTTGCATAGGAAACGCAGGCGCGCCTCCCCCATTAGCGCCCCACGACTGTGGAGGCTGAGGTTGCGCCGGAAAGCCACTATTTTGAATGCCCGACCAAGATGGCTGTGGTGGTTGAGGTTGTTGAATGCCCGACCAAGATGGCTGCGGCGGTTGCTGGACGGGAAAACCGCTGTTTTGAATACCCGACCATGATTGTGGCTGTTGTGGTTGTCCAGGCACATTGCTATTTTGTACTCCCGGCCATGATTGTGGCGGCTGCGGTGGTGGTTGTTGTTGTGGAGGAACAGTGTTGCCCTGAAAGCCAGAGAGAGATTGTGGCTGTTGTGGAGGAACAGTGTTGCCCTGAAAGCCAGAGAGAGATTGCTGCGTAGAGGGCATATAGTTTCGCAGGCCTGATTGTGAAGGTTGCTGAGAAGGAAGCCTACCGCCGGGGGGGATGGAGGTTGTTGAGAGAGCGAGATGCCCGGCTTTTTAAACAGTGCCGAAGGGGGCCTGCTCTGGGATGCCTGTGGTGGAATAGGAGCTTGATTACCCTGAGGCATATCGGGTCCTGGCATGACGGTAGGAGGGTGCTGTGGCGCGTTATTAAAGCCTTGCCCACTCTGTCTATTGTTCGTTCCTGATGGAGCCCCACAGGATTGACAATATGGAAGTGAAGGCTGCAATGGAGCCCCACAGGACTGACAGTGCGTCATGAATGGTTCCTTCCTGTTTTATGTATTACTCAGGCTGTTACAGTGAATGGGAGGTGCGTGACCAATACTTCGTCGGCACAGGCGGTTGAACTGGCCCAATAGATATCGACGAAGCCGGGCCCGATAGCCCCTGGTTTGTAATAGAAATAAGCGCTGGTCTGTGCCACATAAGTGGCTGCCCCGGGCGATGCTGAACTGGCATAGGGATAGGTGTGATTGTTCACGGACCAGTTGAGACAGATCGCGCCATTATAAGCGACCTGGTGAATGGTCATTGTCACATACACAGGCTGGCCCAGGCGGAATTTCTGAGTGGACTGCAACGGTTGTCCTGTGACCGTATTAATGCCGCTGGTCAGGTTTGTATTATCCACATACTGACTGGCCGAGACCGGTGCTGTGGCTGTGGCGGGTAATGCGGTTGGTGTTATTGTAGGATGAGACCGGGTTGGCTGCTGTGTTGCGATAGGCGTGTTTGCTGGCTGGATAGCCGGTAGCTGTACCTTATTGGGAGCCATCGGGTCTAATTGTAGACTTTGCGCCATGATGAAAACAAAGACCATAATGAGGGCACCGGCCATCAAGCACATGCCAGCGACCGTAAAGCCCAACCGTGTTTTTGGCTGCCGGCGTGGAGTTAGCTGTGGTTGGGGTTGTATAAATGATGGTGTCGCCATACGAGGTGCATGTGGTGTCATCGCTGGAGGTGGCGCGGCAGGCATCGGCGTTGATGGCATATACATATTATTCTGAGCACCAGTAGTCATCGGCATTGGCGCGTTAGCATGAGGCGGATATGCATAAGGTCCGGATGCAGGTGAAAATTGACCAGCCTGGGATGCAGGTGAAAATTGACCAGCCTGAGCCGGAAAGGTTCCCTGGCTGGGCTGTGTTTCCAATGGAGGATGCGCGGGCGCAACCGCTCCCCAGGATGATTGAACGCCATTGCTGGCGTTAATATTCCCTGCTGGAAGTGGATTGGACGGAGTCGACGATGGATCTCGGGTGAGCCTGATCTTTCCAGATGGGCGTACACCCCCGTTCCCAACCATTGCTCCACAGCGTGGACAATTGGTGCGTGATGGAGATAGCGGCATGCCGCATTGTGAGCATCTCATATTCTAGTAAACCTCTTTATCAAACAACTACCCTGCCTGATGACTTCATCTATATGACGAAGGAAGAGGCCAGGCAGTAAATAAAATATTGTCAGTAGGAAATTTGTCATAGGATGAGCCTGATTGTGATACAATCATCAGTTTGTGACCATATACTCGTATCTTGACACTGTCCCATAGCACAACTAAAATACTGATACATGGACGAAGTGTGATGGATGGTAGAGGAAGGGTTATTTTAGTGTGGAAAGAAGCAGATTAGGAAAAGAAACGTGATATTAGGCGACGGCGTAGAGCAAGTATTACATACCCATATAACTCGTTTGCAAGCATGCCTGCAGCGTGTTTCAGGCGATAGTCATGGGCCTGAGGAAGGAAGTGATGCATGGCTTCTCCTCAATGCTCTGGTAGGGAATGAAGGGGTCACCAATGAAAGTCTGGCTGCCCAGTTTGAGCAGTCGGGCCACTGGTTGGCGGAACAGGGCGGAAAGCTAGATGGACGTTTAAATGGTTTGCAGCAGTATATCGACGCGCTCTTAAATGAACTAAGGGAAGTGTTACAAGAGCAGCCAATTATGCTGGCTGAGGCAACCACCCGGTTGTCCCAATTGCAGTCCATTAGCGTGATGTCCCTGGCACGTGGATATCAGAGCGTAACCGATCAATACAAAGTTGAAAGCATCCACACTACACAGCAGCTAGAGCAGCGTCTGACCGCCTTACAGCGGATCAATGGTGTTAGCAACTCTGTTATGGATCTGGACCAGACGTTAGAGATTACTGCTCAAGAAGTAGCGGCCGAATTGCACGTCGAACTTTGTTCCATCTTTTTCTACGATGAATTACAGCGTGTACTGACCCTGCGTGCCACCAATGGTCCGCGTCCGTTGGGAGGGATGCATTTTACCCAACGTTTAGGGGAGGGGTATAGTGGTTGGGTTGCTGATAAGGGTCGTCCATTATTCATGCCCGATGCTTTGTCCGATAACAATTTCGCTTCGGAAGCGCGATCCTACCATACTGATTTGCGTGGCTTGATGGCCCTCCCCATCATCTTCTTTGGCAGTGCCGAGCGTTTGATCGGGGTCATCAGTGTACAATCGATTGAGCCACGTGAGTTTACCCGTGACGAGATCAGCTTTGTTGAGGTCGTGGCGGGTATTGTCGCAATCAATATCGAGAACGGGCGCCTCTACGAACAGACAGATGAGCAGCTACGGCGCAAAGTTCATGAACTGGCGACAATCCACCGCGTCTCGTCGATTATCGCTTCCACATTAAATCTCGACGAAGTACTGCAGATTATCACCACCCAGGCCGTCCATCTTTCCGGTGCCGAGCGCTCATGTATCTTTGAGCTCGACGACGATCGTCAGAAACTTCATGTCCTGGCCCACTATGGACTTAACACCAACCTTGCTTCCAGTATACAGATCGGGGTCGGCCAATGTTGCGCGGGCCGTTCAGTCCAGACTGGTCGGCCAAGCATGGCGGTAGATTGTTTTCAAGCTGACGAGACCTGTTTTCTGCATAATGATCCCTTTGTTTCTTCAGAGATTCATTCGGTGCTCTGCGTGCCCTTAAAAGTCAAGCAGAAAGTATTGGGTTGTATCTGCATTTATAGCAACCATCGGCACCTGTTGAGTCCTGAGCAGATGCAGCTGGTGATTACCTTTGCCAATGAGGCGGCCATCGCGATCGAGAATGCCCGGCTGTACGAAGAGGCGCGGCGCGGACTGGAATTAAAATCGGTACTGCTACGCGAACTGCACCACCGTGTGAAGAACAACCTGGCCACCGTAGGTGGTATCCTTTCCCTACAGCGGCGGCGTACCAAGTCGCCTGAGATTCGCGCAACCCTGGCTGAAAGCGTCAACCGCGTACAGGGTCTGGCTTCGACCCACGACTTGCTGGCCCATGAAGATGTCAGTGAGGCCCGTGTCGATGAAATTGCCCGTAAGATTGTTGGCGTGGCGCACTCAAACCTGTGTCCACCGGAGAAGCGCATTACCTTCCAGGTCGAGCCGAGCCCGATCGTAATTCCTTCACGGGCAGTAACAGTATTGGCCCTGGTCGTCAACGAGATGATCTCCAACTCAATCAAGCACGGTATGGCTAACAAGACAGAAGGCTCCATCGTCATTCGTGGTCTGGAAGAGGATGGCATGGTAACTGTGCAAGTGCTGGACGACGGAGTGGGACCAGCATTTGAGCTCTCATTCGATGAAACGGCTGAGGGCAGCTCCGAGGGACTGGGTCTCTCCCTGATTAAGCATCTCATCGGCGATCTCGAAGGAAAATTCTCCCTGCGCCGTGGCATGGTAACACTCTCAAGCCGCAACTCGCAAGAGGATAATGAGCCCGTTGAGCGTACCATCTCAGAAGTACGTTTTCCCCTGGTAAGACGCAGCCGTACCTCCTAGCTTTAGGGCGCGCCCACGCGGGGCGCACGCACGTCCAGCGGGGAGAGACGGAAACAACATGCCCACGAGGGGTGTATACAGCGATGTTTATCGATGATAGCCTGTGTAAGCAGGCTGGTGGGATAGTAGAGGTGAAATAATATGCATGATGCACCACAGAAAAGAAGGATCCTTGTTGTTGAAGATGAACTGGCTATCCAACAGGTTCTCTGCTTCTTTTTACGGCACCATGATTTTGAAGTAGAGGCAGCTTCAAATGGTCAGGAAGCAATGAGAATTATTCCCGAATTTCAGCCACACCTGATTATTCTTGACCTGGTTATGCAGCCTGGTTCGGGCTGGGATGTGCTGCAGTGGTTGCGCGCCAATCACTTAATTCCTGGTATCCCTGTCCTGGTGGTGAGCGCGCTGGTCCATCTCACTGAGCAACTGCAAGGCATTGAGGAAGGCGCGATAGAATATCTCACCAAACCAACCCAACCCAGTGTGATCGTCGAGAGGGTGCGAGCCTTGCTATCCCTGGATGCGGAACAAAGGAATATGTTGCACCACAAACGCATCGACGAACAGCGTAAAACCCTGGATCGTCTGACCTCTACGCAGCCCGATGAGTTTGTGTATTAAATCCTGTTTGATAGCGCTTAAATGGCCAGTGGTTGCCCACACCTGGTGCAGAAGCGATTGCCAACAGGGTTCCGTTCGCCACAGACGGTGCATTGATTGAGCAGGTATCCACAGCGCGTACAATAGCGCATCTGAGGCTTATTTAGATGCTGACAATTAAAGCATGTGAAAAGCACGTTTTGCTGGCGATTATCGACCATCGTTGGTGTACGAGGGGCGGGTGGTTGTGCTATTGGTGGTTGTGGAGGCTGAGATGGCAGTAGATGTTGAGGCATAAAAGCTCCCCCACCCATCTGCGGTTGCCCGAAGAAGCCACCGATTGCTGATTGAGACGGATTATTGATCAGTAAGAGCGCCTGATTCAAAGCCTCGCCCATTTCCCTGGCTGTTTGATAGCGTTGCGCTGGATTTTTGGATAGCGCAGTTAAAATAATATGCTCGATAGCTGGTGGAATGAGTGGATTCAGGGCCCGTGGACGCGGCGGTTGCTCGTAAATATGACTATGGGCCAGGGCTGGATAATTATCTTCTACAAAGGGCGTGCGCCCCGTTTCAGCCTCGAAGAGCATAACTCCCAGAGCATAAATATCGGCCCGGCCATCTACAGGACCTCCCTGGCATTGTTCGGGTGACATATATTCTGGGGTCCCCACACCTGCGCCCGGACGAGTGAGATTCGTCTGCGTGCTGGCCAGCACCTTGGCGATGCCGAAATCCGAAAGGATTGGGCGGCCCGAGCGATCCATCAAGACATTGACAGGTTTAATATCGCGGTGAATCACCCCTTGTCCGTGGGCATAGGTCAAAGCATCGGCTAATTGCACAAAGATAGAGATCAATTCTGCGGTATCGATTGCGCGCTTCTCCAGTAGAAACCTATCGAAGCGTTGTTTAAGGGTCCCCCCATCGACAAGTTGCATTACAATATACAGATGACCATGTTGTTCGTTCGCATCATGAACGGTCACAATATTTGGGTGTGTGAGCGATGCGACCAACCTGGCTTCCAGATTGAAGCGCTCAACGAAATTGCGGTCAGCAGCGTACCAGGGTGGTAGGACTTTGACCGCCACATCGCGGCCCAGGTTTTCCTGGTGGGCTTTATATACCCGAGCCATTCCTCCCTGTCCTAATGTCTCCAGGATACGATAATTGCCGAGCATTGTTCCAATCAGATCGTCTTGCTGCATCATGTCATAGGGCCACGCCGAAGGTAGCTGCTTGGCTCCATCCGGGCAGTACAACTGCGTGGCCCCTTTCCCTCTCTAAATGGCGTTATTGTATGAGCATAGTATGGACATTCGAATATGTGCAGAAGTGCGCCCGCTTACTTCTTAGCAAACACCAGTACGGTCTGGCCAAGCTGGATGCGATCGCCTTCTTGCAATGGATAAGTCTGGAATTTATTCACCAGCTGTCCATTCACCTTTGTGCCGTTAGCACTGCCCTCATCCTTTAATGCATAGCTACCATTGCCCATATTGACAAGTGAAGCATGCAGGCGTGAAACGGCCAGATCTTCCAGGAAGATATCGCTTTCGCGGCTACGGCCCATGCTCAATGACTCTTTACGAATTTCATAGACACGACCAGGCTCTTTGCCTTCTTCCACGCGTACAAAGCCGACGCCTCCACCCATTTGTGGATTAACACCCATCTGTGGTCCCTGTGAGCGCAACATGGTTTTATCATTATCGACGCCCCCGCCATACATAGCATTGGCATCCTGACCGAAGCCGCCTTGATTGGCTTGCCAGGGAGGAACCGAAGCCGGGTTAGCAAATGGTGCGGAAGATGGCTGGTTGGGAGTGACAGAACCCCAGGGATCGGCTGGCTGAGCTGGCTGCTGCGGCTGATTCCAGCCGGCGTTTGAGCCAGCGCCATAAGCGGTTGGTGCCTGCTGCTGTGGTGCGGCATTGGCGGGAGCCCCCCACTGTTGGCCAGAACCAGGTTGTGACTGATTCCAGGCATCCTGGGCGGGAGGGGCAGCGGCCGGAGCGGCGTCCCATGGTGTCTGATTTCCCTGATTTCCCCATGATGGTTGGGAAGGGTTTGAAGCACCCCAGGGTTGATTGGCCGCTGGTTGAGCAGTATTAGGAGCGCCCCATGGATTTTGTTCTGGCTGAGCAGGACTATTTCCCCATGGATTAGCGCCTGGCTGCTGTTGCGGCTGTTGATTGCCCCCCAGGAGGCCTGGGAGGGATTAGGCGCACCCCATGGATTGGCGCCCGGCTGCTGTTGCTGCTGCGCGGGAGCAGCTGGTGCGCCCCAGCTATTTTGCTGGCCCGCGGCACCAGGAGCATTCCAGGCCCCCTGTCCAGGCTGTTGCTGATTCCAATTCGATGCGGACCCTTGTTGATTCCAGGCCCCTGCCGCTCCAGGCTGTGCCTGGCGCTGCCAATCACTGCTCCCATTGGCTGCGGTCGGTGGTTTCACCGCTTTTTTCTTTCCGCTGCGCCATAAGAACAGGCCGCCAATAAGCAGAATGATGGCAAGAGCGAGGATCGCTCCAACAAGAACTGGCGTTGAGATAAGGCTGCCCAACGCAGCGAAAGTTGTCAAATATGGCTCTCTCATAACAGTTCACCCCTCTAAGCGTAGGGGCGGCGAGAAATTTCGTCACATGTAGTCCGGCTGAGATATTCAGCCTGGCCTGGCTACACGTGAGGCGCGCCACCCGATCTGGATCGGGCACCCTGTGGGTACCCCTACAACTGCGACTCAGTGCTATTCACACCACGCGAGCGCAATGTTGCGTATTAGCGTATGAGTATAATATTCTAATCACTGGCCTAGAATTAACGCAATTCGAAACGTACCTCGACGCTCCCAAAGCGTAGAATGTCACCATCTTTAAGGGTACGTTCCTCGTGTGGTGTCAAGGTCACTCCGTTTAAGCGAGTCTTATTCAGGGCATTCAGGTCCTCGACTGTATAGGTCCCTTGCTGATTGCGCAGGTATGCATGCCGTCGTCCGACCGTTTTATCCGCCAGATTAATCTCAGGGTAGATACCCAGGGTTGGATCTTGTCGACCAACGACCAGTTTATCACCATTTAGAGGAATGATATGCCCACTAGAGATTACGATGATGCGTGCCTCCTTCGCTGGCGGCGGGACTGGTGTCCTACTGGCTCCTCGCTTCCCCTCATCCGCCTGGGGTGTGGGTGGTGGCAGAACCTGCGTCAGCTGCTCAAGGGCGGCATTAAAATCCTGGGGGGTCGCAAAGCGATCGGCCGGTGATTTCGCCAGCGCCTTTTGCATAAATGCATCCATCTCCAATGGCAAATCGGGTCGCAAACGACAGATCGACGGCACCTTATCATTCATATGTTTGATCACAATGTCAACGGCCGTATCACCCTCATAGGGTGGACGACCCGTCAGCATCTCAAACAACACCGTAGCCACCGAATAAAGATCAGAACGGGTATCCGCTGAACGCCCACTTTCAGCCTGCTCTGGCGAAATATAGTAGGCAGTGCCCATAAATACATTCGACTGCGTCAGTGTAACAGTGTCCCGACCACGGGCCAGGCCAAAGTCAGTAATTTTAACTATATCCTTACTATTAATGAGTATATTTTGTGGCTTGATATCTCTATGCACTACACCTTGTTTATACGCGGCATCCAGTCCTTCTGTAATCTGGCGTGCATAGTTAATGGCACGCAGAGGTTCCATTGGACCCTGATTAATCATGTAGTACTTAAGGCTTTGCCCATCAATATAATCCATCACTATATAGTGCATGTTATTATCGTTCCCGTAATCAAAGATCCTCACAACATGTGAGTCGCTAAGATTCAAGAGAATATGGGCCTCTCTCTGGAAACGAGCTAGCAGTTCGCCGTCGCCGGACAGTTCTAGATGCATGACCTTGAGCGCGTAGATCCGATTGTCTCCAAGGTCGCGTACAACATAGACGGTAGCAAAACTGCCCCGCCCACGTTCATCGATCAGCTTATAGCGACCTTTGATGACACGACCTATCATGTCACCATTCATGGCGTGAACTCCTCTAATAATAGGCTACTGTTAGCGGCTACATTATACACCATCCATTCGCTTGTGTCATGATACTCGCTGTGCTGCTTAGCAGTTGCTTGCTTATAATTTGCAGCGTTCAGGCAAAACAAAGCGCATGATGTGCTCTTCTCTCTATAATGAAGAACGGCAGGCACCCGCAACTCCTCACTGTAGTGGCTATGGTGTACTAGTAAAATGATCACAGGCTGGCCGCGCCCAGAGCTGATTGGACATGCGCTGTCCGGTTTGCCAGCGCGAGAGTTCTTATGACTCTTTACAGTAAACGTTGCAGCTAGTGTTCGTTGGTTAATGAACTTTATCCAATCTTACACGCCTTTAAACATTTCGCTAATGCTCTCCCTATTATGGATACGTTTAATGGCCTCACCAAAGAGCGGTGCCACCGAGACAACCTCTATTTTGGCCGTAAACTCCACCGGATGATTTTCGACCGTATCGGTAATAAAGAGACGCTTGATGGGGCTATGTTCAATCTGCTCAATAGCGTGTCCGGTCAGGACACCGTGGGTGACGGCGGCATAGACCTCACGAGCACCCTGTTCAATTAAGAGCTTGGAGACACTGACCAGGGTACCACCGGACGTGGTGAAATCGTCGACCACGATCGCGGTTTTATCGCGCACATCGCCGATAATTTCCATCACGATCGCCTTTTCATCGTGGGCCAGGCGCTCTTTATAAGCGATCGCAATCGGCGTTCCCAGGTGGAGCGCATAGCGGCGTGCCTGTTTGGCGAAACCCACATCGGGCGAAACAATGATCGGATTGGTGAGATTCATAGCCTTAATGCGATTGCACAACACCGGTAAGGCATAGAGATTATCCACAGGTCTATGGAAGAAGCCTTGAATCTGTGGCGCATGTAGATCCATTGTAACCACGCGATCGGCCCCGGCGACCTCAATCGCATCAGCACAGACGCGGCCACGGATCGAGACGCGCGGCTCATCTTTTTTGTCGCCCTTGCCATAACTAAAATAGGGGATAATGACCGTAACCGATTCGGCCCCGGCCCTTTTGAAGGCATCAATCCAAAACAGCAATTCCATGAACGTATCATTGGTCGGAAAAATAGTAGATTGTACGACATAGACACGGCGTCCACGGACATTCTCCTGAATGCGTACAAAGGTATTGCCATCAGAAAAGTGCAGTGTTTCGTTTTTGCCTTGTGGAAGGTGTAAATATTCACAAATGCGGGCCGTCAGTTGAGGGCTGCCACTGCCCGCAAAGATCAACATTGGGTCATCGTTCATAACTAATTCCCTTGTTTGGACCTGTAAGAGTACATCCGTCGAGATGCGGATGTTCCACATTCTCTAACGGATGGGCTCTCAGGTAGGTGACACAGAGGTACCTCTGTGTCATGTTATGTCATGACTACTCTTCGTAGCGGCCACCTAGATTATGGGCCAGGAATTTTTCCGCGGCCGCATAGAATTTTATGCGATTCTCGGGTTTGGCGAAACCATGTCCCTCATCGGGGAAGAGCATATACTCATGGTCAATACCCTTGTTCTTCATCGCTTCCACGATCTGCTCAGACTCGGCCTGCTTGACACGAGGATCATTGGCACCCTGGGCGATCAACATTGGAATTTTGATATTGTCGACTGCGAACAGTGGTGAGCGTGACTTCAAGAATTCTTCCTCGGTGTCGGCATTGCCAACGCGCTTCTGGAATGAGGCCAGGGCGGTTGACCAGTAAGGAGGAATGGTCTTGATCAAGGTGATCAAGTTGCTCGGGCCAACGATATCGACGGCACAGGCAAACAGATCAGGTGTGAAGGTCGCTCCAACCAGGGCCGCGTAACCGCCATAAGAGCCACCGTAGATCGCCACTTTTTTAGGATCAGCGAAGCCTTGCTTGATAGCCCACTCGACACCATCCACCAGATCATAATGCATCTTGCGGCCCCACTCTTTATCCCCGGC
Source organism: Dictyobacter kobayashii (assembly GCF_003967555.1). Classification (GTDB taxonomy): domain Bacteria; phylum Chloroflexota; class Ktedonobacteria; order Ktedonobacterales; family Ktedonobacteraceae; genus Dictyobacter; species Dictyobacter kobayashii. The sequence goes on along the minus strand of NZ_BIFS01000001.1, from coordinate 1,627,122 downwards.
ATTCAGATGCTCTTTACCGTAGCCTGTCGAACCACGATAATTGATCTGCAGACAGGCATAGCCGCGATTGGCCAGCCACTGGGCCTCAGGATTCAAGCCCCAGCTATCGCGTGCCCAGGGTCCACCATGAACATTGACAACCATGGGGAGATTGCTCTGCTGCTCCCCGACTGGCAGTGTCAGGTAACCATGGATCGTCAGGCCATCGCGGGCCGTATAGGTGATCGGCTGCATATGCGCCAGTGTATACTCGTTGAGGTCTGGTCGATTTACAAACAGAAAATCCGCGCTCTGGCTCTTGCGATGGTACGCATAATAAGGGATCGGACCATTATCGGGCACAAAAGCGACGATCCAGGTTTCATCGGCGTTATCGCGGTTAATAATTGAGAAGTCGCCGGCATGGATATCGCGAATGCGATCGAAGTCCAGTTGAATGGAATCATCCAGAATTTGCCACTCAACGCGATCCTTATTGAAGGCCACGGCTTGAATCTCATAGGTATCGGGATGCACCATTACATCGCCGACATCATACTGCGCATCTTCGGCAATAACGCTTTGCTCATTGGTGTTCAGATTCAGTTTGACCAGGCGGCCCGCATTGGCGGCGCGCGAATCTTGTAGATAGATCGACTCGCCATCCTTGCTGAAGAACAGGCCACCGCTGGTCAGCGCATCATCGGAGTCCCAGCCCAGAATGTGTCGCCACTCGGCCTGCTCTGAATCCCGTACTAGAAGATCCATACCACCATCGGGGCGAGCCGCCATCGCGCCACGTACTTTAAATTGCGTATCTACGATCCAGCCTGCGACATTGCCAGGATTTTTGGCGACCAATGTCAGCTCGCCACTGGCAAGATGCAGGTGATACACATCATGGACCTGCGGATTCTCCTTATTCATCGCGATCAACATTTCATCCGGAAAATGTTTATCTTGATCAACGGGCTGCACCTGGACATCTTCAAAGGGTGTCAGATCGCGCGTCTCCCGAGTCTCCAGGTTGGTCGCATAGAGCCGCCAGTTCTCATTGCCACCGACATCCTGTACATACAGGATATGTTTATTGTCGAAGGCCCAGAAATAAAAACGAATGCCGCGCTCCGTATCGTTAGTAACAGGATGCGACTCATCACTTCCAATATCGCCAACCCACACATTGAGCACATTGTTCACCGGGGCCAGGTACGCTATCCGTGTCCCATCCGGTGAGATACGAGGACTGGCCTTCTCTGGATTGCCAAACAATATACGGCGTGGAATCAGTTCTGTATTGTTTGAAACAGTCATTCAATTCCTCTCTTTTTCTTATCATAGCGAGGCAATAAATACCCGTAAGTTTCACACTTTTGGTGGCTTGTAAGGGTATATATGGGAGGGCCGTTTTTTGTGGGCCCTATAGTAAGAATATCATGCTACGTTCTGTTACTTCTACGTATGGTTGGAGGGGAAAGTTGAGATTATGTTGGCAGGGAGTGTTGTACTCCCTGCCAACATGGGAAGTGTGTTGTTCCTGTGCGGACGTGCGCTGGCGCGCCCGAAGCTTTTTTCTTTCTGTGGTTCAAACAGTGCGCCCGGCGCACTGTTTGAACCACAGAAAGAAAAAAGCTTCGGGCACTACAGGAGTGAAAGCTTATACGCGAAGGGTGTGGTGAAGATGGGGATGAGACACGTTCATAGAGAGAGATTGTTTTGTATGGAGATTGGCGGCAAATGTGTCAGGGCTTTTTACTGTTCGTCCAGAGAGCGCAGGGAGATTACGAGCAAGCGATACGATGTTCATTCTTTCGGGTTGAAAGTGTGTAGTGGGCGGCCGCAAGCCGCCCACTACACACTTTCAACCCGGCGCCGCAGGCGCCAAATATGCTATCAGGCTGAGAGATCCCAGCGAGCCTGGTCAGTGCCGATGAAATCGGGCGTGAACTGTAGCGTAAAGTTGTGCTGAGCTGTTGGTACTTCATAGACGATAAAGCCTGCCAGGGGAGAGTTAGCCGGGACCTTCCCGTCTGGGGTTGCGCCCGCATCGGGATAGATGGTCTCGTTATAGTTCTGCCCATTTTTATCCTGGAGCTTAAAGCAGAGCAGACTGCTGATGGGGAGTGTGTCTGTTGATGTATTCTTCAGGCTTACATGCACGATCAGATAGACATTGCCAGCTTTAGGTTTAAGCATGTCGTTACCATTGGAGGTCTTTACATCCAGTACCTGGGCGGTCCATTTGTCATTGACCTTTACCACATCACCCACCTTATTATTTCCCCCTGATGTGGGCTGTGAACTGGTTTGAGCGGTGGTAGCTTGTGGTGTGGCAGAGACATCAGTTTGTGTGCTTGTGCTGGGCGTAGTGGTGGTAGTAGTGCTTTTTGTGTTGTTCCCTATCATTACGGCAAGGCCGCCGATAACTCCACATAAGACAACGACGGCAATGATGATGCCAACAAAGATACCAACTTTAGATCTCTTTTTTGGTGGAACGGGTGGCTGTCCATAAGGCGGCTGGAAGCCAGGAGTATAGGGAGGCTGCTGATTATATGGATATTGTTGATTAAATTGGCCTGGCTGGCCAGGCTGATTATATTGGTTGGGCGGAAAGGGTTGACCGGGCTGATTATATTGATTGGGCGGAAAGGGCTGGCCGGGCTGATTATATTGATTGGGTGGAAATGGTTGATTAAATTGATCAGGGCGATTTTGCGGATTTGAATCATTTGGCATGTTTGGAAGTTCCCCTTTGAATATTTGAATATATAGAGGATATTAGTGTTTGGGTAGCATACTACAAACTCAACCATAATGCAAGTGTTTTGTTATGAATTGTTATATATTTGTTATGAGATAATCAGAAACAAAACAAACCATCGAAAGCAGCTTCTGTGCGTGTGGGGTTTGTTCTCTCTTGTAAACTCTATGCTTGAAAAAGCAAAATTAATCATGTTGTGCCGAGATTATGAAGATATAAAACGATTCATTGAGGAATTTTCGGGCGGGAAGGTTAAAAGCGGGGACAAGCCCCGCACGTACAGGTTATGGTTGCTTTTGCAGCATGGTGAGGTAGGCTTCATAGGTCTGGCGAGCGATCTGACCCTGGGTGTAGTTTTCGAGGACGCGTTGGCGACCGCGCTGCGCCAGGGTAGTATAAAGCTCGGGGCTCTCAAGTAGTTTCTGGACATTGGCACTTAAGTCCAGGGCATCGCCCTCCTTGAAGATCAGGCCAGCGTCCCCGATGACATAAGGAATTTCACCACTGCTGGAGCCAATGACAGGGGTCTCGCAGGACATAGATTCGGCGAGCACGCGGCCAAATTGTTCGATCCAGTTGGGTCGTGAGAGCGAGGGGAGCACGAACACATCCAGTTTTTCCATTTCTGCGGGCACCTGATCGCTAGGGACACCGGGTTTGAAGATGACGCGCTGACTGATACCCAGCCGTGCTGCCTGTGCTTCGAGTTGACTCTTCATTGGACCATGGCCGATAAAGACGACCTGGCAATATCCTGGCAGATGGGTCAGGGCCTCAAGCATCAACGGGAGACCTTTCTCCTCTTTGAGGCGACCAATGAAGCCCAGGGTAAAGGGAGCATTGGCCGCGCGCGGCTGACGTGGGGCGCTGCGTTTATAGATATCTGTATCAAAGCCAAACTGTGGAATAATGCGCACGGGTCCCTGGTAGCCCTTGCGGCGCAAGACTTCAGAGGCATCCCGGTTACCCGCGATGGCCAGGGAGGCGTGCTTATAATTGTACAGCTCAATCTGGCGGAAAGGAGGCGGATACTGGCGATAGAGGTTCTGCCAGGTGAAAAAGAGCGCACGCGCCTGCTGTTTCCGGGCCAGGTACATTGCCTGCAAGGTAGCCAGGTTATACGGTTCCTCATCGATATGCACGATATCGGGTTGGACCTCACGCATAATCTGACCCAGTTTGGGATAGTAGTGCCAGTGAAACTTACCATTAAACGCCATCGGAGTCACTATCATACGATAGCCCTCTGTATAGAGGCGTTCAAGCACCTGCTTACCACCATCATCGCGATGCCAGTAAGGAGGAGTCACCAATGTCAACTCAACATCGGGGCATTTAGCAATCTCTTCTAATTTGCGTTGCGAGGTCCCGGCGACCAGGGCCTTGGAAATCATCAATACACGCATCGTTAATCCTCTTTACTTTTTTTTACGTGCCAGTACCTCTTCATAGACGGCGAGGGTTTGTTGCGCGGCTTTATGCCAGTGGAAGCGTTTCGCCTGTTGCAACGAACGCGCACGTAGATCGGAGCGCAGCTCCTCATCAGTAAGGACGTGATACATGGCATCCACCAGGGCTTTTGTATCCTCAGGGTCAACGCTAATGGCCGCATCACCAACCACTTCAGGCAGCGAGGTACGATTTGAGCAGACCACCGGTGCTCCACAACTCATCGCTTCTAGCGGGTCGAGGCCGAATCCCTCATAGAGAGAAGGAAATACAAAGACACCGGCCCCACTATAGAGGGCAGGTTTATCCTCTTCCTCGATAAAGCGATAGATGATCTGGCCGCTCATACCCAGGTCAGCGGCCACAGGACGAGGATCGGGGAAGAGCGAGCCCTTATTTTTGTCTGGATTGCCCGCGATCAGTAATTGTAGATCAGGATCGCCAATCTGTGCATGCAGGCGAGCGAAGGCACGTACCAACTGAGGAACATTTTTGCGCTGATCCAGGCCACCCAGATAAAAGATATAGCGCTCACCCAATCCATAACGGGCGCGTGCGGCGGGCCAGAGTAGCGGGATCGGTCACTGGCTGATATTCGTCGCCAGCAGCCTCGTAGATGACCCGAATACGTTCAGCCGGCAACTTCAGCACATCGATGATATCCTGTCGAGCATGCTGGCTCGGCGCAATCACCATGCTGGCCCGGTGTGCCGAACGGGCAATTAATTTGGTATAGGCCTTAACCTTATTATTGGGCTGATAGGCAGGTAAGCGCATGGCAATCACATCATGGATGGTTACCACCGTGGGTGCGGGCGGAAATAGTGGTGGCGCGAAATGAGGTACATGAAAAAGGTCAACATGTTCCTGCCGTGCGGCCAATGGGCCCGTAAACTGCTCCCAGACCACCTTCTCAATATTCTCGCTCCTGGCAGCCAATGCTGGGACCGCATGGGCATGGTAAGGGTAGGCCTGTACTGGTAACTCTGCCAATGGGCGTGGTCCGAAGAGAACATATTCATTATGATCATCCACTTCAGCCAGAGCATTAAGCAGATGAGATAAATACTGGCCGCTACCGGTTGCCGGAAACTGAAAGAATTGCGCATTGACGCCGATTTTCATGATGATTTTGCCTCGTTTGCAAAGTTATTCTGCCCTGAATGCAATTGCTGATAGACATGTAGCATTTTCTGGGCGGATCGCTGCCAGGTATAGAGCTGTGCACGTTGATAGCCTTTCTGGCGTAGATCTGTGCGCAGCTGTTCGTCTTGCAGCAGACGCAGCATGGCGTGCGACAGTTCATCTATATTATGTGGATCAACCTGTAAAGCGGCATCGCCCACCACCTCGGGTAGTGATGATATATTCGAAGTGATTACCGGTGTCCCACAGGCCATGGCCTCCAGTGGAGGGATACCAAAGCCTTCAAAGAAGGAAGGAAAGGCGAATAGTTCGGCCATGCTATACAGGGTAATCAACTCATGCTCTGTGACGCGACCCAGGAAACGAACTTTACTCTCGATATGCAGATCGCGCACCAACTGCTGAGTCTCCTCATACAGCCAGCCAGCGCCTCCGGCAATGACGAGCAGCGCGGGTCCATCCTTCTCTTGTTGGGCCTGATAAAAGGCTTTAATGATGCCCTGATGGTTTTTGCGTGGCTCCTGCGTGCCAACGGCCAGCACAAAGGGCTGTTCCAGATGAAATTTATGGCGTGTCGCACCCAGTATGACTGGATCAGTAATACGACGGAAATATGGTTGAACGCCATTGGGGACTACCACCAGCTTTTCGCGCGGCGTCTGGAAATGTTCGATCAGGGTACGACTGACCTCATGAGAGACCGTCGCCACTGCATCGGCGCTAGCGATAGCCTGTGGTACCTTACGTAGATATTCCGCGAGCGCTGGCACAGCGTATTCAGGATGTTCCAGAAAAGCCAGATCGTGAATCGTAACCACTTTGCGCACCCGTTTCCCCAATGGCGGCAACACAAAATCGGGTCCATGATAAATATCGGCTGGACCAGAAAAGAGGGTGGCTGGTAGTGGGGCCCGTAGACGATACCAGAGAATGTTCAGATAGCGATCGGGGAGCCAAAGATTGCGCCCACGCACATTCTCGGCAATAGGAAATGGACGCCCCGAACTGGCGCGTCCACTGGTCAGCAAAGTATAGAAGTTCTCTTCATCCTGTGCAAGCATCGCAGCCACCAGGTTTCGCACATACACCCCAATGCCTGCGCCCTGTCGAACCGCCGCAGTATAGTCAATCGCAATACGCATCAGATTACCTTTGCCTTGGTAGAGCCTCTTTTTATCCTGGAGGCCAGGTCATATCGCGGCCACCCAGAAGGTGAAAGTGCAGATGGAAAACGCTTTGACCTGCGTGAGGGCCGACATTGGTAACAAAGCGGTAGCCCTGTTCCAGGCCCAGTTGATGTGCCACATTTTTGGCAGCCGTAAAAATACTGGCCAGGAGAGGACCATCCGCCGGAGTCAGCTCTGCCATAGAAGCGAGATGACGCCTTGGAATGAACAGAATATGCTCAGGGGCCTGAGGATTCAAATCCCGGAAAGCAAACACATCCTCATCTTGATAGACAACCGTGCTAGGGATCTGGCCGGCTGCAATTTTACAGAAAATACAATCGTCCATCGAAAACCTCAATAACCAGATGAATTATCGCCTAATTCATCTGGTTTGACTAGACAGAGTATCAAGAGGGTGACTTAAGTCCCGTAGTTGCCCGGCTTATTCTTGCGCGGGCGAACTGGCCTCGGGCTCTACGTGCACAACGGCTGTCTGCGTCTCAGCAGGTTCCGCAGCCGCAATAGCTGTAGGTGCCTCAGCGGCTTTTTCAGCGGCCGCTGCTTTCTTAGCCTGGGCACGTTTAATATGCTCAGCTAATTCTTCCTCATGATATTTAGGATCGTTATACTGAGGCAGATTAAGTTCGACGCGAATCGCCTTAATTGCCTGATAGACCGTACCTGGTTTTAAGTTCAGTTCGTCTGAGATCTTTTTATGTACTCCTACCGGAGGTACAGGCAGATATGGCTCATAGACCGACTTGATGCGCTCCAATTCCTCCTGGCTCCCTTTATAGGTCTGAATCTCCCACCAGCTAGGAATATGCTGACGATCGCGTAGATCCTTGATAATCTTTTTGACCGCCTTTTTAGGGATATCAAATTCTTTGGCGATCTGTGTACGGATGCCATCGAATTCCGAGGGTTGGGCCAGGACTGTATAGCGCTCCTCAACCTGTTGAATCTGCTCAGGTGTTGGCGTAAATGGCTCAGGTGGTGGTGTCTTTTCGCGTTTTGGCTTTGGAGCAGGAGCTGGTCTTGGTACCTTAGGCTTCTTGGCTCCTCTGGGACCGCCGGGGCCAGCATTTTTCGCCCAGGGTTTACCCGATCCACCACCGCGATTGGGGCCCCCTTCAGAGGGCCGGTGCGGCTGGGAGGGACGCTGCCCGGGTGAAGGAGCCAACGTAGCGCCATTGCTCACATGGTATGCAGCGGGACCACGGCCTGGACCATTGCTCCGTTGAGTATTGGTGTCGCGGGGTGCGGCGGTTGTTGGTCCAGATGAATACGAAGGGCGATTACCTCCTGGTCCGCTGGAGCGGTCTCGTTGTACAGGAGTGGATGGCAGCTTGGGGCGTTGTGGTGGTTGGTCGGGTTGACCCACCTTCACATCTGAAAGGCTATCGAGCCACTGGTTCGTTCCGCTTTGTGCCGGTTTCGGCTTGGGCGGAGGAGCCACCTGCCGTGGCGCTGCTGTAACGCCAGAGCCTGCAGCTTTATTAGACACGGGCGGCGCATTTTTGGCCGCCAACTTTTCTTTTCTAGCTTTTTGCGTGCAATCAGGGCAAGTTACTTCTCTAGCATTAGCCGACTGAAACCACTTGCCGCAGGTGCTACAACGCATCTTAGTTTTGCTCATGCGCGAACTCCCCTGTACCAATTAAATTTTTGATGTTTTATTATGAGTCGGAATGCACTTCTTATTCTATTCTCATTCGCTAGATCTGTCTACCCTAGATCTGTCGAGTTTCTTAACCTATGGAAGAAAGCGCGTTATAAACTCATCTATTGGCCAGGGGAGCTCATTGTGCAAAGAAGCGCTCAACGTCGCGGATACTAGAGGTACGGCGAGCGGGTGGCATCGCATTAAGCACCTGTTTGCCGTAGCCTTTGGTATGCAGGCGGGTATCCAGAATGGCCATTACGCCGCGATCCTCACGTGAGCGTAGCAGACGTCCAATGCCTTGTTTAAGGCGCAATACAGCCTGTGGAAGCACATAGGTCCCAAACCAGTTTTCACCGGCCGCCTTCATCTGGGCAACCCGTGCCTCATGGACCGGATCATCGGGAGGATCAAATGGGAGTTTATCAATCACGACCAGTGAGAGGGCCTCGCCGGCGATGTCGACCCCTTCCCAGAAGCTTTTGAGACCAAACAGGACCGAGCCCTCCTCTTCGCGGAAGCGACGGGTCAGTTCCAGTCGGGTCATGTCACCCTGTCTGAGCAATGGATAGGGTAGGTGGGGGGCCATCAATTCGTAAGCTCGATCCAGCATACGTTTGCTAGAAAAAAGTAAAAAGGCGCGTCCACGCGAGAGCTTAACCAGCCGGTACATCTCACGGGCGATATCCACCATATAGTCATCGGCCCCGGCGCCAAAGGTTGGTGGAGGCAGATGGCGTGGTAGATAGAGCAGCGCATTACTCTCATAATCAAAAGTCAGAGGCAGCACATTTTCTATGACATCGGTACGCTCCACAGGGTCCAGGCCAATGCGGCGTCGGAAATAAGAGAAATTAGGTCCCTTTTGCTCTGGTTTAGCGGGATTGGGTCCAATCGTAGCCAGGGTAGCCGAAGTGCTGATCACGTTGCATTTATTAAAGAGCCGCTCCTGTAGCCAGGCCGTCACATCTAATGGGGCGGCGGAGGCCTGAAGCACAAAGCCCCGCGAGACCGAGCCCTCCATGCGCTCAACATAATAAACAAACTTACTTTGATCGGCAACCGAGAAAACGGTGCGGACATTCTCAGCCAGGTTCTGGGTACGTTTTAGCAGCTTATCATAGAGCTGACCCTCTTTCTCTGGCAGATCTTTGGGACGTTGCTTACGCAGAGAATCGGCCAGATCAGAGATAGTCGTAGCCAGGCGCAGGCCTTCTTCCAGTGGCGTTTCCAGATTGGTGCGACCCTTAAAACCAGGATTGGCTACCTGTTCCAGGCGTAACCACATTAACTGGGCGGCTCGCATCACATCATCCTGCAGCGTGAGCTGGCTATGGTCTTTCAGCATGCGCTGGGCCAGTAAGGTCTGGATCTGGGCTGGATTGATTGTAATTGTAAAGGAGCGCGTGGCCTCTTCTTCTAAATGATGGGCCTCATCCAGCACAATCACATCGCGCTCAGGCAGCAAGAAGCCGCCGATGGCCGCGTCCAGCAAGAGCAGGGTATGATTAACTACAATCACCTGGGCGCGCTCCGCGCGTTCACGCATCTGGCGCACATAGCACTCATCAAAGAAATTACACTTGGACCAGGCGCACTGATCGCTATCCGTAGCGATACGCGAACGCACATCGCCAGCCAGCTGAAAGCCCAGGGTCTCAAAATCCCCCGTCATCTGGTAGCCAGTCTCAGGATCGTTGATCATATCGTAGAGGCGCTGGAAATCACGATTCTTGGTAAAGAACTGCATGCCGACGCGCTCATTCTCCACGCGGTCCAGACAGATATAGTTGCTTACACCTTTAACCAGGGCGGCCTCAAAATGTTTGATATGTTTCTGTACAAAAGGGATATCCTTGTAGAAGAGCTGTTCTTGCAAGGCTTTATTGGCGGTACTGATGATCGCTACCTGGCCAGAACGCACTACCGGGACCAGGTAAGCCAGAGACTTACCAGTTCCCGTAGCAGCCTCAATAATAGCCGGAACATTTTGATTGATGGCCCGTGAAACCAGGGTTGCCATCTCAATCTGAGCGGGCCGCTCCTCATAGCCGGGCAGACGTTGTGAGAGCACTCCACCCTGGCGTAGATCTTCTGAAACCATCGTAACCAGGCGCGAATCACGTATAGGGGTAGCCTCTTCGGCCTCGTCCAACGTCTCCAAACTCTGCAAATCCTCTGGCGAAAAAGCGGCGGGCCGTGATCCATTCGTCTGCTCGGGCATTGTTGCCGCTGTTTGCTGCTTACGCTGTGCCAGCCAGCTTGAAAGCTCCTCCTGCCGCTCATCAGTAACAATATTCGCCGTTTGCGCCTCAGTGATAGCAGGTTCTACAGGAAGCGCTGGCGTGCGCTGGATACTGGTATGCAGGGAAGGGGTGGCAACTGTGGATGTGGCCTCTAGCGTAGCTTTCTGCGTGTTCTGAAGTGTTGGTGTAGTGGGAACCACTGGTGATGTGACAATCTGCCGCACCACTGGCGTTTTGACTGGCAACCCCATCAAGGCACTTAAATAGGCATCTGCAAAGGCCTGTGCATGGGGAAAACGTTGCGAGGGATCAACCGATAGGGCCTGCAGCAAGACCTGTTCAAGCGCATTTGAAATCTTCTTGTTCAGACTTGATGGTTTGGGGAAAGTCTCGTGCTGCTGCTGCTGTAAAAGTTGGGCACGTTCGCTAGCCTGGTAAGGGCGCCGACCACACAGCCACTCATAGGTCATGGCGGCCAGAGCATACTGATCACTGCTGGCGCTCGTCTGCCCCTGCAACTGTTCAGGGGCCATATATGGCAGGGCCGCCTCATCATTATCTAGCGAGGGCGTGAAGCCGGGAGGGGTCAGCGCAAAACTGGTCAGGAGCATCTCATGGCGCTCGCTCATCAAGATAGCACCGGGATGCAGATTGCCATGAACAACATGGTTGACATGGGCATAATGTAAAGCACTGGCGATAGGAGAGACATACTGGCGGACCTCATCTGGTGCCAGGCAAGCCCCCATCGTCAGCAACTGGTTCAGTGGTTTCCCGGCTGGCTGTTCCAACACCAGGTAGGCACTATCGCCATCAAAATTCGCATCCAGGATCGCTACAATAGCGCGATCTTTAAGTTTCTTTAATTGTTTCGTGCGAGCTAAAAAGGCTTTTTTATCGTCAGCATCAGAGAAAGGAATATTGAGCCTTTGAATAATTACATTTTTCTTGCGGTATTTGCCAAGATAAAAATTGCTCGTAGAACTCTCGCGCAGCAGTCCAGTAATGGGGTACGTACCGATCTGCTGAAGCTCTACCTCTGCCATGTTCTGCCTCTCCAAAATTCTTGAACACATGTTTCGTTTATACGGTGCAGTATAGCACAGGGATAGTTCTGGGACAATCTACTCCTACTCCACCGACTTTTGCGGCATGCTTTTATGGCGTATTTTTAATAGCTCAGGGCTTTTTTATGTTCGTCTAGAGAGCGCAGGGAGATCACGAGCAAGCGATACGATGTCCATTCTTTCAGGTGTGGAGTGTGTGGCCGCGACTGCCCACCACACACTCCACACTCCCAACCCGGCGCCGCAGGTGCCAAAGTGGAAAATTAAACAGCCCTGTTAATAGCTTGACAGGGGTAGCGATGTAGGGTATAAATGGTGTATAATGTACACTAAGTAAAGGAGGGGGAAAAGAAGGCAATTTTACAAATCACAAATCACAAATCACAAATTGCGTTCTATATTAAGAATAATATACCCTCTAGCACCTGAACTTGTCGAGTGGTGGTATGTGTGAAACGTAACGGACAAGAAATACTTCAGCAGTTGTGTGGTGACACAAAGAAGGCAAAAAAAACATGGAAGAGCAAAGCGAAGCAATGGGGAGTGGTACCAATGGTCTGCAAGGTTTACGAGAGATGACACAAGAGCGGCAGCAGCATAATGCGGGGTCATCATCTGAGCCAGAAACACATCAGTATGATGTGAACAAATATGAGCGTCCATCGGTGACTGTTGATGTGTTGATGATGAGTTTACGGCAACGCGATCTTCAAATTTTGCTTATCAAGCGGCGCTCATGGCCATATGAGGACATGTGGGCAATTCCTGGTGGTTTCATCAATATGAATGAGTCCCTGGAGGCGGCCGCCAAACGTGAGTTGCAGGAAGAAACCGGCGTACAGGATGTCTATCTGGAGCAACTCTATACGTTTGGTGATCCCGGTCGCGACCCACGCACGCGTGTAATTACCGTTGTGTATTTCGCTCTTCTGGACTCTGAGCGTCTCCAGGTGCGTGCCGCCAGCGATGCTGCCGATGTGGGCTGGTTCTCAGTTTATGAGTTGCCCCAACTGGCCTTTGACCATCAGGAAATTGTGGATTATGCGCTCAACCGCCTGCGCAACAAGCTTGAGTATACCACTATTGCTTTTAATCTGTTGCCAGAACAATTTACGCTGCGCGAGTTACAGCGTGTCTATGAAATCATCCTTCACAAGCGCCTGGACAAACGCAACTTTCGTAAAAAGATTCTATCCACCAACATCCTGGAGGACACAGGAGCCAAGAAAATGGAGGGACCCACCGTCCCGCGCGCCTGTATCGCTTCAATCCTGCCGCTGAACATAAACTATAAGGCAATCCTTTTAAGATCTGAATTCAATGGATACTGACTCGCTATTATTGTGTACAGGAGCAGAAATAATATGGCAACTCCGATCCAGGCAGAACAATTTTTGGCGCAGGCCAACCTCTTTTTGCAGGCCCTGCTTGACTGGGAGCAGCAGTTAAAAAGTGCTAGCTGGCAAGAACTGACCGAGGTGATCCAGCATGGGCGTGCGGCGCTATTCAGTGTAGATATGATCAATGGCTTCTGCCATGAAGGAGCCCTCTCAAGTCCACGGGTCGAAGGCATTATCCCGGCGGTGGTAGAGGTCTTTCAGGGAGCATATGCGGCGGGGATACGACAATTTATCCTGGCCCAGGACTGCCACACACCCGAGTCGGTTGAATTCGCCAATTTTCCGCCCCATTGCCAGAAAGGAACGGCCGAGGCCGATAATATCCCCGAACTGGCCCGGCTCCCATTTGCGGATCTCTACACCATTGTCCAAAAGAATTCTTTAAATGGTTTCCTTGGTACCGAACTGGGTAGCTGGCTGGAGCAGCATAAAGACTTGCAGGCAGCGATCATCGTTGGAGATTGTACCGACCTTTGTATCTACCAGATGGCTATGCACCTGAAGCTCTATGCTAACGCGCATAACCTGCCTTTGCGCGTCATTGTACCTGCGAACGCCGTCCAGACCTATGATACGCCGGTTGCCACGGCCCAACAACTGAGAATTTTACCCCATGATGGAGACGTGCTCAATCTTATGTCTCTGTATCATATGAGTCTAAACGGCATCGAAGTAGTTCGAAGTATACAAGCAGACTAGCGGCGAGCTGTGCAATAGGAAATTTGCGCCGGGGTCCAGCCAATATAATCGATACGCGTCCCAACCGGGGTCTCTAGCAAAGGACCCTCGTTGGGAGGGGGAGATTGCTGGTGGGATCCCAGAGCGCTGGCAGGCCTTCTTCACGTGTTAATCTTTCAGAGGAGACATTCACGGGATAGAGACGGCGCAGGCAGGCATCGAAGAGATAGCGTGGAAAATGTAATACTTCGCGGCGCCAGATCACATATGAATCTTCCTGGAATGTTGGTTCAGGTAGATCTTCATTGGTGTTACTGGCATGCAGAATCGATGCAAATTGATATGATTGCTGAGGGTAAGCGTGACCCGTTCGATATAGCGGCCAAGTGGATTTAATACTGCCAGGGTCTGTGTACTATGGTGCAAAAGATAGCGTATCCACGTTGGTGGATGTACTAAATATGTACCCCATTCCTGCGCAATAATCGTCTCACCGCGCTGCTCATGACGGCTATGCCAGACCTGGAAAATAGTCTTTTGCGTCTTAAAATCGCAGTGACACTCCTGCCAGGAAGGATAGCCACGACGCTGGATCTCCTGGCGAACGTAGCGAACCAGCAATGAAGTCGTGCCAGCCACGGCACCGACAACGGTGCCAGATATAATGAGTAAGCTCCCTTTATTTGTGCTCACCTTCAAATCGTTCAACCTCCAATATATCAAGTAGCTCTGTGAGTGAATGAACTAGTAGACAATCGAGTGTTTGTTCTGTTACCCGGTGTGCACGATCCAGCAATACCGGCGTAATGCCAACCGTCCGTGCGCCCAGCACATCATTTATATAAGAGTCACCGATGTGGATAGTGTAATCAGGAATCGCGTTAGCTCGTTGTAGCGCCAGATCGTACAGTGTTGGAGAAGGTTTGGCATGGCGTGTCGCGGCCGAAATTAAGACACAATCAAAGTAGCGCGTCAATTGCAACTGGCGCAAAATAGGGCCCAGTGAAATGCCCCAATCTGATATAACTCCCAGACTATAGCCGCGAGCATGGAGCGTCTCCAGTGTCTCATAGACATCAGGGTAGAGCTTCCAACTGGTATGCTTTTCAAATTCAGTATTGATGGTAGATGCAAGTTGATGGATACGTTCCTCATCATGCTCTTCTATAAATGGTCGTAGCAGATGTGTATAGTATTCAATCCAAAAGTTATCAATATCCTGATTATCGGCCCATGTATGGGGATGGGAGCGCACATGGCGAAAATAAAAGTCTTCAGCGGTTTCAATTTGTTCTTGAATCTGATCCAGCTGAATGTGGAGTGAGAGTTGTTGGCAGACCTGGTGACAGATCTCAGAGACTGAAGGATGGGGTTGGAGCAAGGTGAAACCTGCGTCAAAAAATACGGTGCGGATCGATTGTGGCTGTTCTAACTTCATGAAGCTTACCTATCTGAAGATCAAGCTGGATTCAGGGATGTTTTTTTACATCGTATATACCTGCACAATATGGGCAGTACAAGAAAGTCTAGCATGTACACTGTCTAATTGTCAAACCAGGTTTGTTTTAATCAGGGCTATTTAATGTTCCTCTTTGGCGCCTGCGGCGCCGGGTTAGGGGTGTGGAGTGTGTGATGGGCGGCTGCGGCCGCCCATCACACACTCCACACCTGAAAGATGTACATTCTCTGGACGAACATTAAATAGCCCTGTGTTTTAATCTCCGGTGGTGACGCCTACAGGCGTCACCACCAGAAAAAAGAGAGCTCGAGGGCACAGCCCCCGAACCCCCAGCCCCTTGCAGGTGGAATGTCCCATTTCCTAAGTGTGCAGACCGCTGCCCTTGCGCTACCCCCCTGTTAAGGGTATTTGCCGGGGAGGTGCAGGAGAGGAGTTTAGCCCCTCCCGCCTGAGGCGGGACTGGAAGAGGTGCCTGACCGCTTTCTCAAAGAAGAAAGCATCACCAAAGGGTTAAAAGACTGTGAATTGATTCTTTGCCTTTGAAGTATTTTAATTTGGCGCATTAAAGCTGAACTATATATCAAGATATATCTCGATATATCTTATTCTTATTCATCTAAAAAGTTCTTTCATAATTGTGACTCATAAGGATAATGCACATTAACATGAACATAAATCCTTGACAATGCGCATAAGTTGCAGTTATCTTTTTGTAATAGGCAATTTGTATACGACGAGTCCATGTATGAGTCTGGCTAATTCAATGTTGATTAGGCCGTCAGACTCGAACTCATCATATTGCTCTTAAGGAGGAGAGATGCCTAGAATTGAGTCGCCTGGTCGACGTTCCTTCCTCAAGGCCGCTGCAGGATTAGCTGTTGGAAGCTCTCTATTTCTCGGCGGTTGTGCGCCCGCATTTAATACGGGGCCAAGAAAACCCTTAACTTCTGGGCTTTTTCAGACACGCGTATCGCGTGGCAAAAGAAGGCCTGGGATATGTACAAAAAGCAGAAAAACCCCGATTTTGAGATCAACTGGTTGGTTTTCCCCTACACACAGATGCACGACCAGGTATTGATCACCTCACAAGCTGGTTCTGGTGGCCCTGATATCGCTGATATTGAGATCAGCCAATTCTCTCGCTATATCAAGGGAGATATTATTTTTGCCGAAATGACTTCCAAACTGCAACAGATGGGCGTGATGGATAAGCTATATCTACCCTCGGCCACTGATCCCTGGAGCTGGAAGGGGAAGATCTATGGTATCGGTAATGAGTTGAATACATGCCTGATGAGTTATCGTCACGATGTCTGGAGTAAGGCCGGCATCCAGGCACCTATTACGACCTGGGATGCTTTTGCCGAGGCCGGGCGAAAATTCCACACCGACACCAAGAATTACTTGCTCGATTTTCCTTTTAATGACTGGGGCTACTGGTGGATCATGACTTTGCAGGACAAGGGTGGCTTTTTCAATGATCAGGGTGTGCCCACACTGAATAGTGCCCCCAATGTAAAGGCACTGCAATATCAGAAAGATGCCATTAAGGAGGGTTGGGGTACGGTGCGCCCAATCGGGCAGGCATATAATACCGCTCTATCGCAGGGGAGTATTGCAACTTTGCTGGGACCTTCGTGGAACTTCAGTGGTTTTACAACTGAGAGCTTGCCTGAGACGAAAGGCAAATGGCACCTCCAGCCACTGCCTGCGTGGGATGCGGGCGGATCGCGTACCGCAACCTGGGGTGGTACAGGCGTGACTGTCCTGAAAACTTCGAGTAGTGTAGAGGAAGCGATGGATTTTGTGCTCTTTGAGCATACCACCACCGAAGCACTGCTCAATGATTTCCAGATCCGCCAGGTCTGGCCTACTTATCGACCGGCGTTGGATAATCCGGCCCTGTCTCAGCCCTTGCCTTTCTTTGATAATCAGAAGGTGGGGGATATCATCAAAGAGGTATCGCCAGAGATCAATAAGTGGTATAACTCGCCGTTCTGGCCAGAGACGACTGGTGCATGTGTAAACTACGGTATTACGCCGGCCATTCAGAAAACTGATGTTTCGGCGCAAGCGGCCCTGGATGAGGCACAGCGACAATCGCAGAGTGTCATTAGTTTTGAAACTGCCTGAGTTACACAGGGAGGTGTTTTACTATGGCTGTCACACAGACACAGGTAACGGCTCGTCCGCAGGCCCCACACGCGGGAAGTTGGTGGCGACGCAATCAACGTAGGCTGGCCCCATTTTTGTTTATTGCGCCCTTTTATATCATCTTCCTTGTCTTTGGCCTGTATCCCATTTTCTATTCTTTCTGGTTAAGCTTCTTCAAGGGTTTTGGCTTTGAGCAAAAGACCTTCTTTGGCCTGGGCAACTATATTCATATGTTTCATGACCCTCGCTATATCAATGCGGTCTGGGTCACTACACGCTTCGCCCTGTTTAGTATATTCATCCTGTCACCGCTAGCTTTGCTGGTCGCGCTGGCCATTAATTCCACCTTTGTACGTTGGAAAGGTCTCTACAAAACGGGTTTCTTTCTGCCCACAGTGACTTCGGCGGTGATCATTTCAGTCATTTTCTCACGCGTGCTGGATACCAATTATGGGCTGCTCAATGCTATGTTGGGCTGGTTTGGTATTCCCGCGATAGGCTGGTTGACGGATACCAATGTGGTATTGATCGCCTTTATGATCCTGGCTTTATGGAACTATATAGGCATTAATACCCTGTTCTGGCTGGCTGGCTTGAATAGCATCAATCGTGAACTTAACGAAGCGGCCTCTATTGATGGGGCCGGACGCCTGCAGAACTTTTTCTATGTGACGATGCCGCTATTGAGGCCGATCATGTTGCTGGTCACCATCCAGGCTTTGATTGGCTCCTACAACGTGTTTGCCGAGCCTTTTTTGTTGACCGGTGGTGGTCCATCCGATGCCTCACTCTTCATTTCGGTATATGTATACAACCAGGGCTTTGAGGCTTTTAACGTAGGCTATGCCAGCGCGATTGCCTACTCAATGACAGCTATCTTGCTCGTATTATCGCTTTTGAATATCAAACTCTTTGGTTTCAGAGGTGTGGGCGATTAAGTCAGGGACGTATTATTGGTCTAGTAAAGAAGAGAGGATAAAAGCATCATGGCTGATGTAAATCTCGCCACTTCAGAAGTAAGGCAACGCAGCGAAGCGAGGACACGCAGAAATAACTCTTACAAGACACGGTTTTATATTGGATCAACCATCGTCAATGCTATCTTGTTGATCCTGCTGGTTCTGACCGTGATTCCTTTCATTTATATGATTAGTAGTGCGTTCAAACCAAATTCCGAGATCTTTGGTACGCCCCTCACATTGATACCGGTGCATTTTACGCTGGTAAATATGCAGGCGCTACTGACAAACTTTCCGTTTGCACGCTGGGCCTTTAACACGGCAACGGTAGCGGTTTTAGGTACCATTACTTCACTGGTGCTGGGTTCGCTGGCCGGTTTTGCTTTTGCCAAATATGACTTTCCCTTTAAAAATGCCCTTTTCGCTATTCTGCTTGCTACCATGCTGATCCCTGGACAGGTAACGCTGGTGCCGCAATTTGAGGTGATCCGTTTCCTGCACTGGTTTAATACCTACCAGGCGCTGATTCTCCCAAGGGCGGTCAGTGCGTTTACCATCTTCCTGATGCGCCAATATACTTTGAGCGTGCCTGATGAATTGCTGGATGCGGCCAGGGTGGATGGAGCAACTGAATTCAGCATCTGGTGGCGTGTGGTTGTGCCGCTGGTACGTCCGGGTCTGGCGGTAGTAGCGATTCTCTCATTCACCGGGCTGTGGAACGACTATCTCTGGCCGCTGGTTGTAACTACCGATCCCAATATGTTTGTCATGAATCTGGGTATCTCATCGCTGGTCGGACCTTATGATTATCAGTATGGTATTCTGCTATCCGGTGCTGTGCTGGCTGCTCTGCCGCTGATTATCATCTTCTTCATCTTCCAGAAGCAATTCTTGCAAGGATTGACTGAAGGGGCTCTCAAGTAGAATATATATGAGGTCTGTTTCTCTTGCGTACGTGCGCTGACGCGCCAGAGATGCTTTTTATGTAGTTGTGGCCACTGTGCAGAGCACAGTGGCCACAACTACATAAAAAGCATCTCTGGACTTCAAAATAGATGTTTTGAAGTCCAGAGATGTCCTGACTGCGAGCACCTAAAGTTTTTTGAATTTTTGTTTTAGGACTGGAACATATTTTGGAGTTTGTCGGCCTGGTCGACGGCGATCAGGTTGTTGAGGAACTCTTCGATATCTCCGTTCATGACGCCGGGCAGGTTGTGGCGTGTCAGGCCGATACGATGGTCGGTCACGCGATCCTGTGGGAAGTTGTAAGTACGGATCTTCTCACTGCGATCACCGGTCTGAACCTGTGAGCGACGGTTCTTGCTCAGCTCTTCCTGCCGTTTGGCTTCCTCAAGGTCCCAGAGGCGCGCTTTCAGTACACCCAGGGCCTTGGTCTTATTCTTCAACTGCGATTTCTCATCCTGACAGGTAACCACCAGGTTGGTTGGCAGGTGAGTGATGCGTACCGCCGAGTCGGTCGTGTTTACGCTCTGTCCACCGTGTCCGGTTGAGCGATAGACATCGACGCGAATATCGGAATCTTTGATCTCAATATTGATATCATCGTCGGCCTCAGGCAACACAATAACTTTGGCGGTCGAGGTATGGATACGGCCGTTGGCCTCGGTGACCGGTACGCGCTGGACACGATGGGTGCCACCTTCGTACTTCATGCGGCTGTAGGCGCCTTTTCCTTTAACCACAAAAGTAATATCTTTAATGCCACCTTGCTCGGTATCATTGACGTCGAGCACCTCAATTTTCCAACGATGGTTATCGGCGTAGCGGGTATACATGCGATAGAGCTCACCGGCAAAGAGCGCTGCCTCATCACCACCAGCGCCGCCCTGGATAGTCACAATCGCATTCTTATCGTCCATAATATCTTTCGGCAATAAGGCGACCTTAACTTCTTCTAGCAACTGCTCTTTGTGGGATTTCAGGCGTTCGAGTTCCTCGTACGCCATATCGCGCATCTCGCCATCCTCGCTCTCATAGAGCTCCTGTGCCTCAGTGATCTGCTGGTCAGTATCTTTCAGTTCATTATATTTATGAACGACATCTTCCAGTTCAGCATGCTCGCGACCGTAGCGTTGTAGCAGTTCCAGATCATTAAGCACATCCTGTTGCGCCATCAACGAGTTTAGTTCTTCATAACGCTCAGATAAACTGGCAAGTTTACCCATAAAATCCATGCTATTTCCTCCCAATATCTCACGATCCGCCCGAAAACATACTTGCGTGTCCAGGATGATGAGCCAGGTCATCGTCATATAGCTGTAAACACAGAGGGGCGGACATACGAATGCGGTCTATATAAAGAATGTCTACGAATAGGTCTTCTGAATCAATGTAGTTTGCTGGTTGGTCCTCTCAAATAAAACACGAGCGCTCTGGCTCAGTGGAAGAGATGATTTGAGGTGTGCGGAGGCGTCGCTACCCGGCGGTTAGCAGGTAGCGTTCATTCGTCGCATGGCGTGTAGAACGCAAGGTGCATGCGTGAGACGTTATGAACGTCTGTATACTGATTGTAATGAATAGATATTGTAGCCTCACGCTTTCATTATACCATGTTTTCTATGAAGATGGGCAGGTCTCCTCTCATATTTACGCCGCTAGCCTGAAGGCCTTTCGGGATGCATGGTCACCCTTTGACGCCTATGGTTGGTCTATGCTAAAACATGGTGAGGGTTTCATTCGTACTATAAGTAGTCGTGATGTAGGATTATTGTGTCGTATTTGTGAGCGGAACGGAATAAACTAGCCCCGATCTATGTTATACTGAGTGTATTAGCAATCAAGGGCTATGAGTGCTAGACAACCAAAAAGCTCATATGTTATAATCAATATTAGCAGTCCATAAATAACTTTGCTAGAACATTCTGTGGAGAAATGTGAAAAGCATGCCACATTAAAAATAGCGTGAGGAGCATACAAGACATGAAATGCGAACGTTGTCAGAAGAATCCTGCCCGCGTACGTGTGGAACAGATGTTTGACGGTCGTCGTGAGTCCCACTTCCTATGTCAGTCCTGTGTTGATGAGATGATGAATACAATCGGTCAACTCGGTGACGTGGACGGACAGGGTACAACTGGTGCTCCCTTTGGTTTTTCTGCCAATTCTAATACTAATACCAATAATAATAAATCTGGTTCTGGAAATGTAAATACCGCGACTGCTGAACGTCAAAAAAAGCATAGTAAAACTCCCACGCTGGATCAATATGGTCGGGATCTTACTGAAGAGGCGGCGGAAGGCAAATTGGACCCTGCTGCCGGACGTTTCCGTGAATTGAAGCGCTTGATTACAGTTCTGGGCCGTCGCCAGAAGAATAATCCGGTCCTGATTGGTGAGCCTGGGGTAGGTAAGACCGCTATTGTTGAGGGTTGGCGCGTAAGATTTATGCCAATGATGTGCCCGCTACTTTGCGTGGCAAACGTATCGTCTCCTTAAATATTGGTGGCATGGTTGCTGGCGCTATGTTCCGTGGCCAGTTTGAGCAACGTATCAAATCGATTCTAGAAGAATTACGCCAGGCTCCTGAAGTAATCGTCTTTATTGATGAGTTGCATACAGTTGTAGGCGCGGGTGCCGCTGAAGGTGCGGTTGGCGCGGCGGATATGATTAAGCCGGCCCTGGCCCGTGGTGAGCTACGCTGTATCGGTGCCACCACCCTGGATGAATATCGCAAACACGTCGAGAAGGATTCCGCCCTGGAACGTCGTTTCCAGCCTATTCTGGTCGATGAGCCTTCCGTTGAAGAAGCGATCGCCATGTTGAACATTGTACGCCCCAATTATGAGGCCCACCATGGTGTGACCATCACGGACGAAGCCATTGACGCAGCCGTAAAACTGTCAGATCGCTATATCAATGATCGTTTCCTGCCCGACAAGGCTATCGATGTGATGGATGAGGCCGGTTCTGCCTTGCGCCTGGAGGCTACTGAAAAAGGTATTATCAGTCCAACCACCATTTCGGATCTTGAAAAAGAGTTGTCCGATATCCAGGCGCAGAAAGAAGCGGCCGCCAACGCAGAAGATTACGAGCGGGCAGCCATGATGCGCCAGCAGGAATTATTGGTGATCGGCAATCTGGAACGAGCCCGTTCCGAGAAAAATAATACCATCTCCCTGATTGTGACGCCGGAACATATTGCCCAGGTCGTCGAGATATGGACGAGTGTGCCGGTCAGCCAGATGTTGGAGAGCGAGCGGCAGAATCTACGCACGCTGGAGAACGATCTGCGCAGACGTGTGATTGGACAGGACGAAGCGATCAGTGCTGTGGCCAGAGCCATTCGCCGTTCGCGTGCCGGCCTGAAAGATCCCAAACGCCCTATCGGCTCATTCCTTTTCCTGGGACCAACCGGTGTCGGTAAAACCGAGCTGGCTAAATCCCTGGCCGCCGAGCTGTTTGGGGTGAGGAAAACTTGATCCGGCTGGATATGTCGGAATACATGGAGCCTCATACCGTTTCCAGGCTGTTTGGTAGCCCTCCCGGATATGTTGGCCATGACGATGGTGGTCAGCTCACCGAGCAGGTGCGCCGCCGACCCTATAGTGTAATCCTGCTCGACGAGGTTGAGAAGGCACATCCTGAGGTCTTCAACTCCTTGCTGCAGATTATGGACGATGGTCGCCTGACCGATGGCCAGGGTCGCACGGTGGACTTTAAGAATACCGTGGTAATCATGACCAGTAACGCGGGTAGCGCGGATCTACGTCGGGCCGTCAATATGGGCTTTGTGCATAAAAAAGGCGATGAGGCCCGGGATGAGCAGCATGAGGTAATGCGCTCGAAGGCGATGGATGGACTTAAGAAGATCTTCCGGCCGGAGTTCATTAACCGTATTGACCAGGTGGTGGTCTTCCATTCACTGGGCAAAGACGAACTGTATCAGATTGTTGACATGCTCCTCAGCCAGGTACGTGGCCGTCTGGCTGAACAACATATCGAGCTGGGAATCAGCGACGAGGTACGCGACTTCCTGTTGCAGGAAGGCTTTGATGAGGAATATGGTGCGCGTCCATTGCGCCGTGCTATTCAGACCTATGTTGATGATGCTCTGGCCGATGCCTTGCTGGCCAATGAGATCGTTAGCGGTCAGGCCGCTTTGCTAACCATGAAAGATGGAAAAGTGGCTGTCGAGGCTCAAGAGCGCGTCCAGATCCAGAACCTCTAAGTAAAAAAGCAAAACACAACATAAAACCATGAAACTTGTCGTTTCATGGTTTTATGTTGTGTTTTGGGTCTCGGCCTGCGGCTCTCGACCGTGGGGTTATTTATTGTTTGTGTGGAGGGTGGTGGCTGCGGCCACCACCCTCCACACAAACAATGGAAGAGAATGGGGATATGTTGGAGGTGATGGTGGGCAATACACCTCACTTAAGGCGAAGGCGATAGGAAAAAGCCCAAAGAAACACGAATTATACGTGCGGGGCTTGTCCCCGCTTAATCCGTTCAGGACCGAAAAATAAACAAAATAATGCTATGCGCTCAATCATATAGCTTCTTTTCGAGCGGGAAGATTAAAAGCGGGGGCAAGCCCCGCACGTACAATTCGTGTTTCTTGTTGCGCTCAGTTGTTTGTCTGGTTTGCTAAGTGAGGTGTATGGGAATGGTGGGGATGTGGCGCTGTAGAAACGATGGAAGAGGGTGGGTATGTGTTGGGAGGCGAGGGTGGCCATCTCCCTTCTCTCAAACAATGGAAAAATAATAAATGTAGGGTTAGATAATAGGTTCTTATTAGGGTCTTGTTGTGCATCTATTTTGTACTATCAATCGTGTAAATACTAGAGCTTTGACGATTTGAGAAGCTCTTTTGCATATGTGGTGGTCCAGTGATGGGGTGCACCGGGGCAGTTCTGTCGGTCTAGCAAAGTAGATCGAGCTGTTTTCTTTGGCGCAATTGAATGGCAATATCTCAGTTGGTCTCCTGTACTACCTCCAGATGAAGTGGATATCTCCAGGATTGAAAGATATAGAAAAAGAATTGGTGGCAAGACAGGGAGTAGTTGGTGTGAAATGATGAAAAATAAACATAATACTCTTTCTAAAAATGTGTGGGACTCTCTGGATAAGAGGGGTGAGAAGAAGCACATTGTAACCTGGAAACAAGGGAATGATATGCCTTATCAAATGTTGTTTGACCAGGCTGCCCTGGGCATTATTTCATTTAATGCCAGTGGTCGTTGGTTAAAGGCGAATCAAAAATTTTGCCAGCTGCTTGGTTATGCCGAAGAAGAATTGCTTAAGCTGACCTTTCAAGATGTTATTCATCCCGAAGATCGAGCTGCTAGCCTTGCTCTATTTCAGTGTATTGTGTTGGGTGAGATCGCCAGTTCCAGTCGTGAGGTGCATTATGTGAGACAGGACGAGACGCTCTTGCGCTTGAAGCTCACACTTTCTGCATGTGGTCACAAGGCGAGCCATAATTATGCCATATTGGGCTTTGTCGAGGTTTTAGAGGAGCTCGCGCCAGCAGAACTCTCCAATACCTTAGCTATTTATGAACTGCCCTCAACACGCCAGAAACAGGATGAAGCAGAGCTCTCCGAGCGGGAAGCGCTGCGTTTTACGCACTCCATTCAGCAACTGCCAGAGTCAGAGAAGGGTCGCTCAATGGAGCCTCTGCTGGCGGAGCTGGAAAAATTGGAGCTACAGCTCTCAACATCTGCCGATCATGAAGAAATTAGGACTCTCGGGCAGGAATTGGCGGCGTTAACGCGTAATGTGTTAGACTATGCGCTAGCTGAGCGTAACGAAGCAGTGGAACAGGTGACAGCTTTACGTAAAGCCAAGACTCAGATGGAAGATTTCCTGAGCGTGGCCAGCCATGAGTTGCGCACGCCCCTGACAACTATCAAGGCCAATACTCAGCTCGCCATGCGTCGCTTAAAGGGTGTTTTGCAGCGCCCTGAGTTGCTCTTAGAGGGAACAGGTGGTAAGGTTCAGGCCTCATTTGAGATGTTGGAGCGCGTTGAGCGCCAGGTGGGTGTACTCAATCGCCTGGTGGGAGATATGCTAGATGTCTCACGCATTCAAGGGAATCGTTTACAAATACACATTAATCAGGAACCATATGATTTGGTGCCGATTATTGCAGCCGCCGTTCGTGAGCAACATAAAGCAATGCCCGAACGTACTATTAATGTAAGTCTTCCTGAAGGCGAGCAAATTCTGGTCAAGGCTGATCCAGATCGCCTCGGGCAGGTGCTCAATAATTATTTGTTGAACGCGTTGAAATACTCCGAAGCGCATGAGCCAGTCGCAGTCGGTGTCCAGCTTGAGAAAGCGCAAGATACAGGCGTCTCTCAGGTTAGAGTTACCGTCCAGGATAAAGGGCCCGGCATCGCTCCAGAGGAGCAAGCGCGTATCTGGGAATGTTTTTATCAGTCGCCGACCATCAAGGTGTGCAGTGGCTCGGGAGTTGGGATGGGCCTGGGATTGCATATTTGCCAGACGCTTATTGAGAGACAGGGAGGTCATGTTGGTGTTATGAGTGTGCCAGATGAAGGATCAGTGTTCTGGTTTACGCTGCCTCTTGCACAGATGGAGGTGGAACGAGAGGCGACTGAAAACTAGTAACATGTATGAGGAAATTTTATGAAGCTACGTAACTGGCTAACTCTGGGAGGCATCACGCTTGGCTCTGTCGCGGTGGCAAGTGCCATCAATAGTTTTTTGCCGCGACCCTTTGTGACGGACCAGCTCTATGAGCGG
Organism: Dictyobacter kobayashii; assembly: GCF_003967555.1. GTDB lineage: Bacteria > Chloroflexota > Ktedonobacteria > Ktedonobacterales > Ktedonobacteraceae > Dictyobacter > Dictyobacter kobayashii. The sequence continues at coordinate 1,601,261 of NZ_BIFS01000001.1, read as the reverse complement.
CCGTCAGCGCCAGCGCTGCTGCCAACGACGTTACCAGATGTCGAGATCACCTTTCTGCGCTGTGGCAGTGTCGTTGTTCCTGAGTGCATCGCCGTTCGTGGCTCATTATCCCTGGCACCCCGCACCATCGCCTATAGCGCGGTTCTCATCAAACATCCTCAGGGAACATTCCTCTATGATACTGGCCTATGTAATGATATTTCATTATTTTTAATGGATCAATCCTTCCTTTTCTCGAACACGCTGGGGCGCTTCAACATGGAGCGGTCCCTGTGTACCCATCTGGAACATTTGCATATGCAGCCAGCGGACCTTGATTTCGTGCTCCTGTCGCACCTGCACTGGGATCATGTCTCTGGTGTTCCCGATCTGCCTGGTGTGCCCCTACATATTAACCGGGTGGAATATGATTTTGCCGCCCAGGGCATGCTGGAAAAGAATCAAGGATTAGTACGGCGTCTATTATCGAATAATCCAGTCAAATTTTTAGATTTTGCGGGACCCGCTTATGAGGGTTTTCGCTCAAGCTGTGATGTCTTTAGCGATGGATCGATTGTACTGGTACCTTTACCAGGTCACACTCCGGGTCAGGTTGGCATGTTTATTAATCGTGCGCATGGCCCCCGTGTTTTTTTGGTGGGAGATGCCGCCTGGCTCTCTGATAACTATGTACGTCCAGCGACCATGCATCCTGTGCTCTGGTCTATGGTCACTAGTGATGACGCTACCGCGCGCCAAACACTGATCGATCTGCATCATTTTGCGCAGCAGCACCCTGAAATAGCCATGATTGGTATGCATGATGCGCAAATGCAAGAAGCATTTATGACCGCCGAGCAAAAACGGCTCCATGCCTATACAGCATAAGTCAATGCACCTGCTAGAGAGAGAAACGAGCTTGCTTTCTTTCTGTTGCCAGCTGCAAATTGATTGTACTGACGTATGGACGCGTAAAAATTGCTATTGGGCGGTTGTAAGAGGGAGTGGGATTAAGCATGAGATTAGCTCATGGTGACATATATACAGATAAGCGGGACGGCGCTATCGGCGCATGAGCCTGGAGCAGCGGTCCCGTTTGCGTAAAGATTATATGAGCAATGTGCCGAAGTGGCGACATCCGTTCATTGGATATCTTGTAACTATACCGGCAACTATCATTGTGCTTATGTGTACCATGTATGTCGCAAAAATGTTTGGGCAATTTTTCTTTCCTAGCACTTTTTGTATCATTGCCATCGTCTTCGTTGCTTTGTTCTGGGGAGCCGGACCAGCGGTCTGGTCTATTATGCTCAATGCGGCGGCGCTCTACTATTTCTTTGTGCTGCCCTTTAATGCTTATGATTATACAAACTGGCGTGATGCCCTGCAATTATTGCCTTTTATTGGCTCTGGCCTGGTCATTGCTTTGATTACTGCGCAACGTGAGCGGGCCCGCTTTCAGGCCCTGGCCACCGAGCTGGAACTGCAATTATATGCCCAGGAGTTAGAAGCGACCAACCGGCAATTGGAAGATGCCAACCAGATGAAGGACCGTTTTCTTTCGATTGCCTCGCATGAACTAAAAACCCCGGTCACTACTATTCGTGGCCAGGCGCAATTGATGCTGCGCCGTATCTCTAAACATAAAGATGAGAAGCACATGGATGGGGTAGCCACGACCCTGGAGCGCATCAATGACCAGACCAGCCGCCTGACAACTTTGATCGATGAACTATTAGATGTCAGTAGCATGCGAGCAGGCAAGGTGATTTTAAATAAGCGCCTCACTGATGTCACCTCCCTGTGCCGCGAAGTAGTCGAGGACCAGCAACTCTTAACTGAGCGGCATATCACCTTTGAGGCCCCGACCGAGCCGGTTAACATGGAGGTTGATGTGGATCGTTTTGCCCAGGTAATGAGTAACTTGATCAGCAACGCCCTCAAATATTCCCCTGACCGCAGCCTGGTCGAAGTGAGCATTCAGCCGGAGACCTACTATGTTCTTTTTAGCGTAAAGGACCATGGTCGTGGCATCGCTAAAGACCAGCAAGAACATATTTTTGAGACGTTTTATCGCACGCCCGATGCTCAGGCGTCTACTAAACGTGGACTGGGCCTGGGTCTATCCATCACCAAAGACATTGTTGAACGCCACAATGGACACATCTGGTGCGAATCGGTACCGGGCAAGGGCAGCACCTTCTTTGTCGAAATACCCCTCTAAATCATTCAATATAAACATGATATGTACGTGCGGGGCTTGTCCCCGCTTAATTCGATCCTGCCCGAAAAACAACAATAATAATGCTATGCGCTCAAAAAATTAGATGCAAAATCCTCTTCTGATTGATTTTTCGAGAGGGAAGGTTAAAAGCGGGGGCAAGCCCGCACGCACAGAACTTTATTCTTTTTGCATTTTCGAGAGGGGGAAGATGCAATAAAAGAAGAAAATCTCGATAGGTATTGGGGATAATATAATTAGAGGAGGTGGCTTCAAGGCTGAGGTATGCTTAGATAGAGAATGGAAGGTTGATGGCGATGGGAGCAATCAGGCGTTATGCGATGGTGGGAATTGTGCTGGTGGTGCTTGTGCTGGCGATTTTGTATACGCTTTATGCTATGCTATGGCTGCATCCTATGAGGTCGACGATGAGGCTGTTGCCGGTGCAGGTGTCCCCGGTTAGCGCGTCGATCAGATATTTTGGGCGTTGGGATACTACGGACCGTAGCGATTATGTGAGCTATTGGAGTGGCGCCTATTTGAAGACTGCTTTTAGCGGGCGGCATGTGAAGTTGCGCCTGCGGGAAGTGGCTGATCTGTTTGTCAGTATCGACGGTGGCCCCAATGTTCCCTATCGGCAAGTAAAAGGTGTGGTCAATCTGACGCCCGTGCCGCTATCCGGAGGCGACCACTCGCTGCGTGTAGCTACCGGTTCGGAGTGGACAAGTATCCACTTTCAAGGCCTGATCCTGGATGTCGCGGCCAGAACACTTACTCCCCTGGTCTCGCCGGATACCATAGAGTTTATTGGGGACTCGATTACGGCTGGCTATTCGGATAGTATGAATGGTCTCTCCAGCTATGCCTGGTTAACTGCGGAACGGTTGGGTGTTGAGCATGAACAGATCGCGGCCTCTGGCATCTGCCTGAGCTCGACCGCGCCGTCATGTTCGGGGATGGATACCCAGTTTTTTAAGCTGCAGACATTACAGTATCCTGATTCTCCCCTCTGGGATACCAGGCGCGACATTCCTGATACGGTGGTCATAAATCTAGGGACCAATGATTATAATCATGGGCAGACGGCCGAGGCTTTTGAGTTATCCTACCTGGCTTTTATCCAGAATCTACGGCAGCGCTATCCCAATACGCCGATCTATGTGTTAAGGACTTTCTCGGGTTATATGGAGTTGCCGACGCGGGCGGCGGTGTACATGCTCAACGCATCAGGGGATCGCAACGTCTTTTATGTGGATACCACTGGCTGGCTCACCCCAAATTCGTCAGATTTCAACGACGGCATTCATCCCAGCGATAGTGGACAGAACAAAGTGGCGTTCTACCTGTCCGCTATTTTGCAGCACCGACATGCGGGAGAAGTATAACAATACATTATTATCGTTGATAAGTGTATCCTGAAAAGACTCTATTGACAGACTTGTCATTCGTGGCTATCTCATGTTATGATTAGAACAAACGTTTTCTCCTCAGAATAGACCGGGAGCGCACATCCAGCTATGCAAGCAAAAACTGATCCTAAGCCTATCGCGGCCGAAGATGAATACCTCTTTGGTTGGAACCCGACCCCTGGTATTGTTTCTGTCTGGGCCCATCGTGATGGACGGGCGCTGGTCTGGCGGCGTGTGGGGGGCTCGATTGTACGTTCGGCTGAGAATTATCGTCCCTGGCTACTGGCCACCTCGTTGCAGGATGTCTCCTACCTGGGCAACGCGTTGCAACCCTATAATGAACATGTCGGCCATAAGATCACCTTGCGCTATCGCGAGCTAGGGGGACCTGAAACCTCTTATCGCTATCTGTTGTTCGCGCGGGATGGGCGCCTGTTGGAGCGGGCCATCCTGGAAGGGGCCGGCCATCGCTTGCGCCGGCCTTTTAATTCGATCAATGAACTTGGAGATGCCTATTATCGTGTGGGCGCGGTTGAGCAATATTTAATGAGTACGGGCCAGGTCTATTTTCGTGGCATGCTCTATCAAGATCTACACAGACTGCAATTTGACCTGGAGACGACCGCCCTGGACCCCATCGTGGCCGTATCTTCCTGGTGGCTATGCGGGATAATCGTGGCTTTGAGCGCATACTGGAGGCCAGCACACCGGAAGAGGAGGCGCAACTGATCTACGAGCTGTGCGCGCTGATCCGCGAACGTGATCCCGATGTCATCGAGAACCATAATCTATTTGGTTTTGACCTGCCTTTCCTGGAACACCGTGCCCTGGTACATCGCATACCGCTGGAGGTGGGACGCGCAGGCGGGCATATGGTGCTGGAAAGTTACTCAGAGACGCTGGCGGTTGGACCTGAGGCCCGTAAGCGTAATCGTTTCAGCGTAGCAGGCCGTGAATTGATCGATACCCTGGATGCTGTGCGGCGGCATGACTTTGTGGTACGGGATATTCCCAGCTACGGCCTGAAAGAGGTCGCCAAATACTTTGGCCTGGCCTCGCCCAAACGCGTCTATATCGAGGGCGCCGATATCTTTGAAACCTACCAGAAGAATCCCGAACTGGTGCGCCGCTATGCGCTGGATGATGTTACAGAGGTCGATGGCCTCTCGCGACGTCTGCTGGGAGCACCCTTTGCGCTGGCTGGCATGGCGCCCCGCCGCTATGAGCGCCTGGCCTCGGCCGGACCCGCCATGGGGATTCTGGAGCCGATCCTGGTGCGCAGCTATCTACGCCGGGGAGAGGCCCTACCCTATCAGGCGGCGCAGCAGAGCGCCGAAGCTGGCTTGCACGAAGGGGGAGCCGTCCACCTCTTTGCCTCTGGCATTGCCGAGCAGGTTGTTAAAGCCGACGTGGCCTCTCTATATCCCTCCCTGATGCGCACCTTTCGGATTGGTCCCTCTTGTGATCGGCTGGGGATCTTCCTCAACATCCTGGGACGCCTGACCGATCTGCGCCTGGAGCATAAAGAGCAGGCCCGGCGGGCGCGCCGCAACTCGGTTGAGAGCAATCACCATGGAGCTACGCAGGCCGCGATGAAGATCTTGATCAATGCCGCCTATGGCTATATGGGCGCGGGCTCAATGGCCCTGTTCGCGGATGGACGGGCGGCGGGCGAGGTCACCAGGCGCGGCCGAGCCGTTCTGAACTCGATCCTGGATGCCCTGCGCCAGCGTGGTATGGCCCTGATCGAGGCCGATACCGATGGCGTCTATTTTGCGGTCCCCAAAGGATGGAATGCCGCCCAGGAATTGGAGCTGGTCAATGCCATTGGCTCGGAGCTGCCAGATGGTATCCGCCTGGAGTACGAGGGGCGCTACCGGGCCATGTTGAGCCATGAGGTGAAGAATTATGCTCTGCTCACCTATGACAATCGTTTGCTGGTGCATGGGGTCGCCCTGCGTTCCAGCCGGGCCGAACCCTTTGGCGAACGTTTCCTGCATAAAGCCTTGAACTGTGTCATGGTGGGAGATGTGGTGGGTGTACGCAATGCCTACCTGGAGACCGTCTCGGACCTGCGCAATCGCCGGCTGCCCGCCTCAGACCTGGTTACCAGGGTCAAACTCTCGAAATCCCCCGAAACCTATCTGGCGGCGCGTAATAACCACCAGGAACCTGCCTATGAGGCCCTACTCAAGGCAGGCCGCAACCACTGGCATGTAGGAGAGCGTGTACGCTTCTATCGCACACGCAAAGGCTATGTCTGGTTGCCAGATGAGACCGAAGAGGCCACCATCGTCACTGATTGGCGCGAGCAGGCCGATGGCAAGGTGGCGCCGCAGAAAACGACCGTGCTGGTAACCCATCATGATATCGCCAATCGCCGCGATTATGACGTTGAGCATTACGTCCAGGTCCTGCGCAACTCTTATGCGGCCCGGCTCAGCAAAGCCTTCAGCAAAGAAGCCTTCGAGCTGCTCTTCCGCGTCGAGCAGCAGCCCAGCCTCTTCGACGTTGATCCACCTATAGAAAATATCGAGCCGCTCTGGATACGCCATAAGGCGTAAGAGCTTTTTCGAGTGGGAAGGGGAAAGCGCCCGCAAGGGGCGCACCTACAAGTATGAGAAAAGCTTTTTCGAGGGGAAGGGGAATGCGCCCGGGGGGGCGCACCTACGAGTTGCGTTCGATTATAGGTCGGATCGATAAGGGAGGCCGGATTGGGCTCCGAAGCGGGTGACTTTGATGGCGCTGGCATGGGTGGCGAAGCGCAGGGCATCAGTGGGACTCTGCCCTTCGGTGAGGGCAACGGTGAACGCGCCAACAAAGCAGTCGCCTGCGGCGGTCGTGTCTACGACGGTGACTTTCTCGGCTGCTTGATAGATGATACTGGTCTGTCCGCGTGGATCTGAGTTGACCAGGATAGAGCCTTGTGCTCCCAGGGTGATGACGACGGTTGGGATGCCGTGTTCGTGGAGGATGGCGCCGACGTGACGGGCATCTTCAATGTTTGCGACAGGTTGGCCGCTGAGCAGGCTGGCCTCGGTCTCGTTAACGATCAGCACTGAGAGCTGGCTGAGCGTCTCTTTTCCCAGTGGGATGGCCGGGCGAGATTGAGGATAACCGGGACGTGCAGGCTATGGGCTTTTTCGACCAATTTCTCAACCGTATCCTTTGGGATCTCCATCTGCAGCACCAGGGCCTGAGCCTGGGCGAGCGCGGCAAAGATATGTTCCATCTGCTGCTGGTCCCGGCCAACATGCGCGTTGGCCCCGGATGAGACGACGATGGCATTATCGGCCTGCTCGGTCAAAAAAATAAAGGCGGAGCCACTGGCCGCTTCTGTATCGGTGACCAGCAGGTTGGTATCGATCTGATCGCCTTGCAGGGCCGATTGCAGTTGCTGCCCAAACGGATCTTGTCCGATGCGGCCGGCCATCTGGACCGTTGCGCCCAGGCGAGCCATGGCGACGGCCTGATTGCCACCTTTGCCACCGGGCACAAATTTAATCGAGCTCGCGCCCAGCAATGTCTCCCCCAGTACTGGAAGTCGTGGTACACGCACCACCTGATCCATGTTCAAGCTGCCAACCACAAGAATAGGTTTTGATAAAGGCATAAAGATGGTTACCTTTCTCTGAATGTGTCTTACTCCCATCATCATGGGAAGCATGTCGCTCCAGGGCGGACGTGCGCTGGCGCGTCCGAGCTTTTTTTCTTATGTGGTACAAGCATTGCGCAAAGCGCACTTTTTGTACCACATAAGAAAACTTCTGAGTGCCTTTGGCGCTCAAACTCAGGCGTGAAGAGCGCGGCGATCATGAAGATCAGACATATTCTCAATATATCGCTGACATAAAAATAGATTGTGTTATCAGTAATAAATAATAACGCATCAAACTCTTGACCCGCAAATAGGTTTATTTGTATGCTTTATTTGCGCAAATCAATTTACAATTCGCCAGAAATATTTTTTACTGGGATCTGATTCTTTAATTCGTAGAATATATTTATAAGGCATAAACATAGGAAAGCGGCGCAGCAGATATTATGATCTGAAAGGTTATAGGGGGATTATTGTTATGTCAGAGCAACATACTTTGCCAACGGATTACGGTGAACGTGCTTATGCGGGTGTGCTGGGGAAGATCATTGGTGTCTACCTGGGGCGTCCATTTGAGGGCTGGCCCTATGAGCGGATTATGCGGGAGCTGGGCGAGATCAATTATTATGTGCATGAGAAGCTGGGTGTGCCGCTGGTAGTGACGGACGATGACATCTCGGGGACCTTCACGTTCCTGCGGGCGCTGGCCGATTATCATTATGATCCTGCGCTGTCGGCAGCCCAGATCGGGCAGAGCTGGCTGAATTATATTATCGAGGGGCGCACCATCCTGTGGTGGGGCGGCATGGGCAACTCGACCGAGCACACGGCCTATCTGCGCCTCAAAGAGGGCATCCCGGCCCCACGTAGCGGTTCCATCGAGTTAAATGGGAAGGTGGTGGCGGAACAGATCGGGGCTCAGATCTTTATCGATGGCTGGGCGCTGGTCTCACCCGGCAATCCAGCGCAGGCGGTCAGGCTGGCTGGCGAGGCGGGCTGTGTCAGCCACGATGGCGAGGCGGTCTATGCGGCCCAGGTGATCGCCGCCATGGAGGCGCAGGCCTTTGTTGAGAGCGACATCCAGAAGTTGCTGGATACTGGCCTCTCGTTTATCCCCGAGGACTCGCTCGTCTATCGCATGATCCAGGATATTCGTAGCTGGCACCGTGAGGAGTCAGATTGGCGCAAGCCGCGCGAGAAGATCGCCGAGAAATATGGCTATGATACCTATGGCGGTGGCTGCCATGTGATCCCCAATCATGCCCTGATTATCATGGCTCTACTTTATGGTGAAGATGACTTCCAGCGCTCGCTGATGATCGTCAATACCGCTGGCTGGGATACCGACTGCAACTCGGCCAACGTTGGTTGTTTGCTGGGGATCAAGAATGGCTTGCGGGGGATCGATGCTGGCCCGGATTGGCGTGGGCCGGTGGCTGATCGGCTCTACCTGCCTACCGCGGACGGTGGGCGGGCTATTACCGATGCCGTGATCGAGACATATCATGTCGTCAAAGCGGCCTCGGCCCTGGCCGGCGTGGAATATCGAGCACCTAAAAATGGGGCGCGCTTCCATTTCTCCCTGCCAGGCTCTGTACAGGGCTTCCAGTTGAGCGGAGCCGGCGGACAGGCGCAATTGAAGAACGTAACTCATCCCTTGCAGGTCGGTGAGCGCTGCCTGGAGCTCGCTATCCAGGAGCCCGGATCTGATGGACAAGCGTTGCAATTGACTACAGCGACCTTTGTGCCTGTCGATGCCCTGGAGATGAGAGGATATGCGCTACTGGCCTCGCCTACCCTCTATTCTGGACAGCGGGTGCAGGCCGCTGTGCTGGCTGATAGTGGCAATAGCCAGCCACTGCAGGCGCGCCTGATTATCCAGGTCTATAATGCCCAGGATCAGCTCAGCGTGATTGAGGGGCCGCAGGTCGCGCTAGCGGCTGGCGAGCAGAAAACGCTGGAATGGCTTGTGCCAGATACCCATGGGCAGCCGATTGCTGCGATTGGATTGGCGCTAGCTGCCGGCCAGACCGGGAAGCTTTATCTGGATTATCTGACCTGGCAGGGAACACCCGACATCCAGCTGACTCGTCCCGAGGAGGGTGGTCATGCCTGGCAGCGAGCCTGGGTGAATGGAGCCGATCAGCTAGAGTTCAGGGGAGCAGAAGCATATCGCATCATGCAGAACCATGGTCGCGGTCTGGTCAGCCAGGGGACAGGCGAGTGGAGCGACTATCAGGTCACAGCTGTACTGGCGGCCCATATGGCCGATGCGATTGGCCTCGCCGCCCGTGTCCAGGGCCTGCAGCGCTACTATGCCCTGCTGCTCACCAAAGATGGTCACGCCCGCCTGGTAAAAGTCCTCGATGGCGAAATCACGCTGGCCGAAACCAATTTCGCCTGGGAGCTGGACCGCCGCTACACGCTCGGTCTCCAGGTCCACGGAACCTATATCGAGGCCCTCATCGATGGCCAGCAGCTATTTGAGGTACACGACCAGCGCGCCCCCCTGCTCGGAGGAGGTATTGGCCTGATCTGCGAAGTCGGGCGCCTCGAATGCGATAGCGTCAGCGTTCAACCTTAAATAGATAATAACGTGCAAATAATCGATTGCGCTCCTTGATGGACGGAACAAGAAAAACGATCAGTACGTGCGGGGCTTGCCCCCGCTTAATTCTCCCTGCTCGAAAATGCAACAATAATAATGCTATGCACCAATCGAATAGCTACGAAATCGCTGTTCTTGTTGCATTTTCGAGCAGGAAGGTTAAAAGCGGGGCAAGCCCCGCACGTACTGATATTAATTATTATTGCTTTAATTATCATGCTTGGGGACGTAAAAACGGGGCCGGGCCATTGTGGGTTATGGCTCGGTCCCGTCTTTACACCAGAAAAAGCACAGGGAGGACATAGAGGGTGTCTGTTGACGCTTTAGCGCCGTCCTGCAACCTTGCGGACTTCTTCGTATTCTTCTTCTTCGTCGGGCTCGCCGGCGATGAGTAGGATGTAGCCGGTAGCCAGGATCGACGAGATATCGACGTTGAAGGAGCGCATTTTCAGGCGTGTGCGCGAAAGGGCACAGCGCACAGGGCGCATCTCTTGATCCCAGATACCTTCCTCCATCGCTTCCTCAAGGTGTTCACGTGCCCGGGCAATGTCGGACTCGCTGGCCTTGCCGCCGCTATAGAAGTTGGCATAGAGCACTTCGTAAGGACAATAATAGGGGAACAGTTCCAGCAGAGGCAGCAAGACGCTCATCTCGGTATTGGTGAACTGTTCCTGCCTCAGGAGCCTTGGTATGCGCAACTCATCACAGGCCAGGTAGGACAAGGTCCCAAAGGTCATGTTTAGGACCATGATGTGGCCTGCAGGCAATGAGTCCTGAAGCGAGAAGTGCAGTATTTTATTGGCCTGCTGGTTTGTATAGTCTGCTGGTGCTTTAGGTTTACGCAGGTAGACTTTCTGCATGGTGATACTCCTTCATAGTAGACTCATTTTCCGGGCCTACCACTCTCAACCGCATCGCCACTGTCCCGCGTACACCAACCGTGGCCGCCTCTCGGCTAGCGGAATGCGGACCCTGCTCTCGTGACGCTACCAGCTGTGGGAAGGCGCTGGTACTCATTCTATTGTGTTGAGTACACGATGACGCATCCGTGCTGGATGAGACGCCGGAGACCGCAGCCGTGACGACAAAGCGCACAGCGATGATTAACCGGGTGTTGATAGGACGATTTAGATGAATACGCTGTACATAGGTTGCCATATGCTCGACTATATCCCCCAGATTATATGCATGAGTGAGACCGGCGATTGGGTGGCCGAGTTGGTGCGGGCGACTTCGAGTAGATAGCCGAAGGCGACACCTCCCAGGATACCCAGAACGACCAGTGCCACTAGAATGAGCAGTAATTTGTCCTGTTTGAGACGCTGAAAGTGTGCGCGGATAGAAGATGGCTGTTTGACCGCCTTGGGATGGACCGCGGCGATTGGTTGGGTCATCTCCTCGGGCGCCAGTATATCTAAAGAGAACTCTAGATCGGACAGAAATGGGGCCTCGTCCTCTTTTTCAACCAGCGCCACTGTATTTCTGGCGCGCACTGTGCGTACTCTTTCCCCACCTTGAACTGACCCATACGAGGGTATGTCTGATAACGGCTCGGTCACACGAAGTGCTCGTCTGCGCTCAATCACTGGCAACGGGGTTGCCATGATCATCTCAGGAGAACCTGATGGATTGAATTGACCAGAAGGTCTGCGTAAGTTAGCAACGGCGGTGTTGCCTGACAGGGAGGCACGATACGTTTCCCCCAACGTACCTGCAGCACTGGTGTCATAGCTATTCCATGGACCAGTAAAACTGGTAACTGGCGACTGCTCAATCGCCGGGCTGAACTCTGATCGCGCCTGTAATCCATCGAACATGGAGGGCCAGGAAGGAGGGAACCCCTGTTGGAGTAGCGCCTTCTGGCAGGTCTCTAGCGCCGAATAGACGGTAAAGCCATGTCGACGCGCCCATAAGCGCAGTCGTTCGTTGCCCTCTATGACCAGAACCAGCTGGGCATCCTGTCGGATCGCCACCTGTTGTAACTCACGCAAATCTCCCGGGCGCCGAAAAACGGCATCTTGCGGCAATACCACGACGATTGGCTGCCGATAGTACTGGCCCAGATGATGGAAAAGCCAGTTGACCACCGTTGTACGCTCGTCGCTCGATTCAACCACCAGGGTGCTGATGTCGTTTAGCTGCTCGTGTTTCATATGCCGTCCGTCTCTTTGATTGCATTTGCTTACTACAAACTTTTTCTATGCTAATTATGTATTAAAATGAGGTATACTTTTAATGACAGATTTATCAGAACCATTTATCATTTTTATCACTTTTTACGCAGATAGGAAGCATGGTGAACGGATGCCGACTTCAGAGACGCCCCATCAACCACGGATACATTTAACTGAAGCGCGTGTCAGCTATAATCTCTCGCAGCAAGAGGTGGCGGATGATATAGGTACAACCTATGTGAATGTTAGTCGTTGGGAGCGCGGGATCACCAGGCCCAATCCCTATTTTCGGCGCAAGCTGTGTGCCTTATTTAACAAGACAGAAGAAGAGCTGGACCTGCTGCAAACCAGGTCTGAGCGGGCCAGTAAACGGGCGGCGGTAGCGGCCCCGAATGCTCCTGTCGTCCAGGTGCCGGTCGTCCCACAGACGATCCATGATCCCGCCATCCCGTTATTGCCAGCTATCCAACTGATCGGGCGCGAGGGCGACCTGGCGTTGATCAAGCAGCGCCTCAAAGGCAGTGGCAATATGGCCCTGACCGCCCTGAATGGTTTGCCCGGCGTAGGGAAGACCGCGCTCTCGGTGGCTCTGGCCCATGATAGCGAGATGCGCGAGTTCTTTAAGGATGGTATCCTCTGGGCTGGCCTGGGACCGCAGCCAAACCTGCCGGGTATCTTTAGCCGCTGGGGCAACCTGCTGGGGATCTCGTTCGCTGAGATGACCAAGCTGGGGAGCGATGAGGCCAGGGCCAAAGCGATCCGTACCGCCATCGGCAACCGTACGATGCTGATCGTGATCGATGATGCCTGGAAGCTGGAGGAGGCGCTGGCCTTCCGCGTGGGCGGCAACAATTGCGCCCACCTGGTAACTACGCGCTTTCCCAATATCGCTTCCCATATGGCCCTCGGCAACGCCATCAATATCAGAGAGCTGGGCGAGAGCGAGAGCATCAGCCTGCTTAACCTGCTGGCACCACAGGTGATCTATCGCGAGCAACAGAAGGTCCACGATCTCGTGCAGGCCGTTGGTGGGCTCCCGCTGGCCCTGACCCTGATCGGCAACTACCTGCGCAAACAGGCCTACAGTGGTCCCGCGCGCCGCATCACCTCGGCCCTGGAACGCCTGAGCAGCGCCGAGGTGCGCCTCAAGCTCAAAGAGCCACACATCCCGGCCGAGAGCCATCCCAGCCTGCCCAACGAACAATCTTTATCTATCCAATCCATCATCGCCGTCACCGACCAGCTCCTGGACGAAGAGGCGCGGCGCACCCTCTACGCGCTCTCAGTCTTCCCGCCCAAACCCAACACCTTCTCAGAAGAGGCCGCTATGGCGGTCGCCGCCTGCTCCACCGACGAACTCGACGCCCTCTCCGACGCTGGTATGCTCGAAAGCAACGGTGAACGCTACCAGCTGCACCAGGTCATCTCCGACTACGCCCTGCTCCAGATCTCCGACGACCAGCTCACCTCCGCCCAGGAACGCCTGATTGCTTACTATGCTGACTATGTTGAGGAACACAAAAAAGACTACGAACAATTGGAAGAAGAGAGTAGCACCATTGAAGCCGCCCTTGAGATTGCCTATGAGGTGGGTGAAGTTTATGAATTTATCAAGGGGTATGCGCTTTTGCACCATTTTTATTGTTAAGAGGGTTATATACCCAGGCTGAACATTATTTAGAGCAAGCACATGAAGCCGCAGTCAAGCAAAATGATCAAAGCCGTCAGGCGCAACTCTTGCTTTATTTGGGAGAAACATCGCAAAAAAGGGGAGAAAATCAAAAAGCAGAATTGTACTTTTTAAGAGGGCTTTATGTAGCAAGAAGTATTTTTGATAAAGAGAGAATATGTGCTTTTCTAAGTCAATTAGGCGATATTAAGCGGCGATCGGGAGAATTTAGACAAGCTGAAGCTTATCTTGAAGAGGGTTTAGCATTGGCTCAACAGATTGGTGATGTTGAGATAACAAGTAATGTGCTAAAAAGTCTAGGATTAGTAGTGACTGCTCAGGGCGATTATCAAAAAGCGACAGATTATTTGCAAGAAGGTTTAGCTTTGGCTAGGAAAATTGATGATCGAGAACAGGCTTCGAATCTTCTAAGCAACCTTGGTGCATTATCTGGCATGATGGGTGACTATGGTCAAGCAGCATTATATTTGCAGGAAGGTTTGCTACTGGCTCGACAGGTAGGGCATCGATCTCAGATTTGCATGTTGTTGCTTAATTTAGGTGCAGTGCTTGCAGGAGAAAAAAATTATAAGCAGGCCAAGACTTATTTTCAGGAAGCATTGGGCATTAGTCGACAGATGGGTTATCCAGAAGGAATCAGTATGGCGCTACTTAATTTAGGTGAAATTGCCGTAATAGAAAAGGATAGTCTGCTTGCAGAAGAATATTTGGATGAAACATTGGCATTAGCGCAGCAGCTTGTTAGACCGCTGATTATGGCTAGAGCAATGCAAGAATATGGCAAGCTGCATTTACAGCAATCTAAACTAGAGGCAGCTGAAACATATTTTCGTGAGGCGATAGATGTCGCTCCTAAAGGCAACTTAGATTTAATTGCTATGGCAAATTATGGTTTGGCTCAAGTGGCGGCTCATAATAAAGATTTTGTTAAGGCTGTTAAACTTGGACAAGAAAGCTTATCTATGCTAGAGTCAATGGGTGATAATAATTCTAAAGAAGTCAGCGATTGGCTAAAATCACTTGATAATCAATAATTATAAATGGGGTGCACATAAACAAAATTATGTGCACCCCATTTATAATTATTGATTAGTCATACCAAAAGTAATTTGGAGCAGCTTTTTTTGAAGGGGCCGCTGTTGGTGTTGCGGTGGGTGTTGTTGATTTCACGCCAGCGGCGTGGCTCATGAGGGCCGGGCCGATGACGAGGACGGTGACCATAATTAAGAGTACGAGAACGGGTACGATCCAGCGAAGATACTGTTTACGCATGATAAATCCTTTCCGGTGCCCCGAGAGAGCAGAGCCGCTTCCGAACGGTCGCTCTTACCGTCGTGCCTGCGTCTCTGAGGCCTGCTACTGTTTTTGATACACACATTTCGATTTTTTGAAGCTGCGTCATCGTTGTCGCGCTGCGGCAGTTGCTCCAACCTCTACAAGGCCCGCAATCGCAGAGGCTGGGTCACTGTCCGTCTGAGCAGCTTTGCCGATCTGGTCGAGGGGAGGTGACAATCTCGATCTCCAATCGAGCGCCCCTTGTTTTCCTCGATATTGTTGCTGTGCTGTCTTTTCGGTAGAAGACACTGAGACTTTTCTTCTACGTCTGACGCGCGCCCGGTTGTTTTGTCTTATACCGAACAGCAACACCAACAAGATCTAAGGTATAAGATTTTTTGCGTATCCTCATTTTTGCCCTCAACTGGTACCAAAAAAGTACTAGCAGGGATTCTAAAGTTGACGGTGATGATCTGCGTGGGCATCTAGAGCGGGTTGGTGAATTTGTCCAAAGCGTCAATTTAGCAAAACAGGACCTTTTTGGGCCGTAAATGCGCTGTTAAGATTGCATAAAGATTATTTGAGCTCGCAGATAGCGGAAAAATGAGGAAATTTGAATTGGTACCCGAAGGGGGTTTAAAACCTGCACTACAAGTGATATACTATGATCTTGGTAGCCCGGGAAGCGGCTTGAGATGTGTTGCTGGACCGCGGCTGCCCTGGTCTTTATTTTTGCCCTGTCCTTATCTTCACCGCGACATTAGCCTGCTAACCCTGACTGCCGATAGTACCCTTTTGGGGGGTAAAGTTGAAGCTTTTTCAAGCATGATCATTAGATATAGTAGCCAGTATTGGTATTTATAGTAGTAGGACAATTGTCTAGTAGCGATAAAGATGGCTTACGCGCCAGTCGGCGGAGGGATCGCGATGTTATTTACCCACACGAGCGGAGAGGTTGCCTCGCCTGTCATTGTATTTCTCCACGGCGCCGGCCTGAGTGGACGCATGTGGAAACCCCAGATGGAGAGCCTGAGCGACTCCTACTATTGCCTGGCCCCCGACCTACCAGAACAGGGTCAGAGCCTGCAGGCCGGACCCTTTAAGCTAGAGGATGCCGCCAGACAGGTTATCTCCCTGATCCAGGAACGTGTGCCAGCCCGGCGCGTACACCTGGTCGGACTCTCACTGGGAGCCGCCGTAGCCCTGGCCGTGATGCGCCTGGCCCCCGACCATGTGGACCATGCCATCATCACTGGTACCGCCCCCCTCAACGCATATGGGAAATTTGTCATCGCCCTGATCCCCTTGATGAAATTATTCAATATAGAAAAACAGGTTGACGCCTCCTATAAACAATTTGGTATTCCCGACGAATATCGCGCAGACTTTCGCGAAGACCTGCTGCTCTCCACCACCTCCGAATTCACACGCCACTCGATCGAGGCCCTGATCGACCTCAACCAGTTACTCCCCACCGATGTAGAAATCCCAACCCTGGTAGCTGTAGGCGGCAAAGAGAACGGCGTTGCCCGCCGGGGGCCAGAACATTTGCCAGCCGCCTCAAAAACTCCAAAGGTATACTTGTTCCCAACGTCGGCCACGTCTGGAATTTGCAGGCCCCGACCTCTTCACCACCACCGTTCGCAACTGGATCGAAGACCGCCCCCTGCCCGACACCCTGCAATCCCTCACATAATGTAATATGGGTGCAGGGCTTGTCCCGCGTTTTTGATCTTCCATATCGAAAAGGCAACAATAACAACGATCTGTACGTGCGGGGCTTGCTCCCGCTTTTAACCTTACTATCCACAAAAGCAACAATAAGAGGATTTTGCAGTTGCTTGGTTGAGCGCATAGCATTATTTTGTTGATTTTACGGGCGGTGGCGGATGAAGCGGGGGCAAGCCACAGACGTACAATAGGTTGTTATTGTTAATTTTTCGGGATGGGAGGTTAAAAGCGGGGCAAGCCCCGCACGTACAGATCGTTGTTGGTTTATTGTGAGGCCAATATTTATGAATTTGGATGAATTTTTGAAAAAGGTTACATAATTATCCAGAATTGCGAGAATGGTGTCGTCAATAGTATGTTCACACGAAATGCAGCCGTTACTTTGTAAATGATGATGAACCTGAGTGAGCAATTTTAAGACCATATGGCGTTTCGTGTGGCGGTAAAATGTCCTATCTTGTTTTACGGTTCAATTCAAAACAGTTTTCTTGTGCCCGATCTGGCAGGAATGTTAAGGATATATCAACATCCTGGCCTGTCATCAGTATGTCTTACTTTATGTTTTAAGAAAGAGAGAAAACAATGAAGACTTTGCAAAGATGTGTGTCCATCCTTGGTAGCCGAGTTGCCATGCTCGTAGGTATCCTGGCCCTGGTTCTCTTCTCTTCGGCCAGCGCATTCGCTGCTCCGGCTGATAATGCTTATGTACGTGTCGTACACGCTTCACCGGCCGCTGGCACCGTCGACGTATTTGTTGATGGCACCAAACTGTTGCCCAATTTCACCTTCGGTACCGTCACTGATTATGTTGCGGTCCCTGCTGGCTCGCATAAGATCCAGGTTGCACCTGCTGGCAAAGGCGCTGATGCCGCAGTAATCAACGAGACCGTCTCGGTCGAGGCTGGCGTTCCATATACTGTCGCCGCCATTGGTACCAAAGACACGGGTTTTGGCCTGCAGGCTTTCGCAGATAACAACCTGTTGTCAGGTGGTATGGCCAAGGTTCGCGTATACCATCTCTCACCTAATGCTGGCCCAGTCAACGTAGCTACTGGCGGCAACACCGTCATCACCGGCCTGACCTACAAAAATGCCAGTGACTACCTGACCGTTCCACCTGCATCCTATACCTTCAATGTGACCGCGACCCAGGCTAACGCTACTGTTCCAGTAAGCGCCACCTTGAAAGACAATACCGTCAACAGTGTCTTCGCCATCGGCCTCTACAAAGGTGATCCTGCACTAAAGTTTGTCCTTGGTGTCGCCACCGGCGTCCCTGGCATGCCACAGACTGGTAGCAATCCAAATGTAGCTGCACCTGCCTCCAACAATCCTGCACTGCCCTGGTTCATCGGCGCAGTTGCCCTGATCATTGCTGGTGCTGCTGGCTACACAGTCCGCTTTGCCCGCGCAAAACACTAATCTGGTAGAAAAGAGAGTGATACGCATCCAATCAAAAGATAGATGCGTATCACTTTGTAGAGGACCTGATATCAGAAAGGTGCTATAGACAGTGCGTACCAGTCGTTTGTATCTCGGAATCATGAGCATCTGCTTGCTCTGTATCTTGAGCGCCTGTGGAGGGAGCGTAACCCAGGCCAGTATTATTCATCCAACGCCTCGACCGACATTAGCTCCGACCCCGACTCCACTGCCGCCGACGCCGACGCCGGTGCCCACACCCAAACCAGTGGTCCATGTCGCCCCACCGGCCCATATTCGCATTCCAGCCATTGGCGTCGATGCCGACATAGAGCCTGTTGGCGTCCTAACCACAGGTAACCTGGACACCCCACACAACAATCCCTGGGATGGAGCGGGCTGGTATGATAGTGGCACCCGACCTGGCGACCAGGGTAGCGCCGTCATTGACGGCCACGTAGACCGACCCGGGGGTGGTCCGGCCGTCTTCTGGAACCTGCGCTACATGAAGCCCGGAGACGAAGTAATCATCACCACGAGCACTGGCCAGCAACTCCACTTCCACACCATCAAGCGCGAAGCCATACCGCCAGATCCGAGCTACCTGCAAGGCATCTTCGGGGATAGCAGCGGTAAATTCCTCAACCTCATCACCTGTGCTGGCGTCTGGGTTCCCAGTCAGGGCCAGACCTCGCTGCGCATGCTCGTGTATACAGAGCTCGATTAAAGATCGTAATAAATGTTATAGAGATGGAAAATAATATAAAAAAGCCACAAAAGAAGCCTCCGGTGTTTATTCACCGGAGGCTTCTTTTTAAATGGCAGGGGAGACAGGACTCGAACCTGCAACAACACGTTTTGGAGACGTGGACTCTACCATTGAGCTACTCCCCTAGATCGGGCGGAGAGGGAGAGATTCGAACTCTCGGAAGGGTTGCCCCTTCAGCGGTTTAGCAAACCGCCGCACTAGGCCACTATGCGACCTCTCCGTGCGGTATCCCTGGAAAGTCATGTATACACATACCTTACAGGTTTACTGTACGACAGTTCAGATTAGAACTGCCTTAACGAGGAGAATAATAACATAACCGCAACAGACTGTCAACACTTTTTGGCGTATTTTTTGAAGAAGCTGCGAATTAATAAGAAATGTCCCCCTTTCCAGGGGGGACGCTATGGCTGGTTGGTGGTTAAGTTAATTTGAAGGGACAAAATTGTTGCATCTGGGGTTGGATGCGAGCCTGGGCTTCGCTCAAGGCCTGCTGGGGCGACTTGTTGCCGAGCAGGACATCTTGTTGGGCCGTAGTCATGGCATCCCAGAGTTGCGCGCCCACAGGTAGTGGCACACGGCTATGCGAGTACTGCATCAGGTTGCCAAAGAACTTCTGCTGTCCCGCGAAGAAGCTCTGGTCGTTATAGAGCGATTTCCAGGTTGGCAGGTGCTGGGTGACCTGGGCATAGATGTGCTGCCCCTCTTCTCCCGTCATGAAGTGCATAAAGCGATAGCCACCCTCAGAATTGGGGGCACCCTTCGGCATGACAAGGGCGAAACCACCGGACCAGGTGAATGGTTTATCGCCCTGTTGCTGGACCGGCAGGTAGGTGATGCCATAATTCAGCTTCGGGGCATACTGCGTAAGGTTAGAAATGTTCCAGTTGCCATCAATCGACAGCGCCAGGTGGCCGGTCAGAAACGGTGTCTGGCTGGGTGGCGCATTGGGTGGCTGGTAGGTGGCCAGGAAGGTATCCACCTTCGAATAGTTCAGCTGCTGGGCCCATTTAGTATAATCCTGATAGGCCTGCATGATGGCGGGCTCAGTGAGCGTTACCTGGCAGGTCTGCTGATTATAATATTTGGCGCCGAAGTCCAGGGCCCAGGTAGCATGCTCGCCCTCACCAGCCCAGGGGATAAAGCCCAGCTGCGTATAGTTCCCCTTCGAATCGGTCTTATTAAGCTTCTGAGCAATCGACCAGAGCTTATCGATGGTCACCGGACCATTTGAAGGGTCCAATTGATTGGGATCGATGCCAGCCTGTTTCAGAAGATCCTTGTTATAGTAGATGGCGCGCGCATCCGTCTCCAGGGGCAGGCCATAGGTATGGCCCTGATACTGGGTCTCGCCCAGGCGAAGGGGAGATAGTTCTGCGCCAGTCCAGGCTCCTTGTTGGTAAAGGACGAGAGATCCTGTAGCAGCCCGATCGAGGCCTGCTGGCTGACCGTAAAACGATCGATCATATAAGCATCGGGTGGTGAGCCACCGCGTACCGCAGTAATCAACGAAGTCGAATCGCCCGTCCCCTGAGAGGGCATCCCGACCATCTTCACATGCAGGTCTGGATTCTCTTTCTCAAAAGCATCGATGACCGCCTGTTGGGCCTTTGTCGTAGTGGGATCGGTCGCCGTGGTCCAGTACACCACCTCATTGGATGGTCTGCCGCCCATCAACGAGCAGGCAGACAGGGCCGTCGCCAGCAGAAAGAGTGCCAGCAGCCCGACACAGAGGCGGGCAAAAGTATAATGCCGGTTATATCGCATGAGTGCATCCTCCATAAAAATCTTGATCTTGACTACTTAATACTGCCCATAGTCACGCCTTCAATGAAGAAGCGCTGGAAAATGAAGAAGAGCAGCACAATCGGCAAGACAACCAGGATGGAGGCTGCCATCAATAGGTTAAACTGGACATCGTGGGTGGAGCGGAACGCCTGCAGGCCAATCGAGAGCGTATGCATCGTATCATCCTGCAGATAGATCAACGGACCCATAAAGTCGTTCCAGGCTCCGACCGCTGACAGGATGGCGACCGCGCCCAGGGCTGGTTTAGCGATTGGCGTCACGACCTGCCAGAGGATACGCCACTCGCTGGCACCATCAATGCGGGCCGCATCCAGCATCTCTTTGGGGATCTGCAACAAGAACTGGCGCAACAAGAAGATATAGAAGGCGCTGCCCAGAAAGGCAGGTACCACCAGTGGAAGCAGGGTGTTGATCCAGTGCAACCAGGCAAAGAGATCAAAGAGCGGAATAATGGCGATGGGGAACGGGATAAAGATCGTCACCAGCACCAGGTAGAAGACCAGTTTGCGGCCACGCCACTCAATGCACGAGAAGCCATAGGCCACAATCAGATTTGATAATACAGCCCCGATCACGACCAGCGCCGTATAGACGACCGTATTCAAAAAGTATTGGAAAAAAGGGATCGTATTGACCGCCTGGACAAAGTTATCCCATTCCCAACTCTGTGGAAAGAGTGTAGGCGGCGTAATCGCCAGCTCAGGATTCGATTTCAGGGCGGTATTAAACATCCAATAGAATGGGACCAGAAACAGCAGCGACATCGCCACCAGAAAGATGCGCACCCCAATCTGCCTGGTCGTTTTTTTGGTCGCAAGCGCGCGACGCTTGCGCAACAGGGTGGGATCATCCTCTATCGTTACGCCTTGGATTTTCACACACCACATCCTCACCATTGAGTTTGCTTTGCAGCCAGTATTAATTCGCGCCCGATTTCGCATTTGAAATCACAGTAAACGATTACTTATTGCTTGGAACAGAGTATACCACACCAGGAGAAGATTTAGAAGCTTTTAGATCCGCTGTTCATCCAATTCCAGTTGAATTGAACACCATTATATGTATTCTTTTAGAAGAATTATATATAACCATTATATATAAGCTCTACGATTCCATGCATAAGGAAGAGAAAGCGGCCATGAAGGCCAATATTTTTCATTTAGCAAACCAGGCCGCAAGAAAAGAGATGCGCATAGGTTCGGCCCTCAGCGGCCGATTTGCCGCCCTCCGCAGAGCCGGCGGCCCCGTATCCCAGCGCCTGGGTGTCTCGTGGCATGACCCTTTCCTTCATGCGGTGCCTAAAAGCAGCGCCCGTGTTTGGGCACCGCGTGGGCCGAGGTCTCAGCGACAAACGACCGAGCGGCGAGGATACCGGGTCGCCCTACCGGGGCGACAATCGGGGACAAGCCCCGAACCTATACAATTCGTATTTCTTGCGGCCTGGTTTGCTATAGGAGTTTGGGGAGTTCGCGGCGCAGGAGTTTGCCGGAGGAGTTGCGGGGCAGTTGTTGGACGAGATGGATGGCGCGCGGTAATTTGTAGCGAGCCAGGCGTTGGGCCGCGTAGGCGAGTAGTTCGGTGGACGTGATCTGGCTGCCGGGGCGCAGGCATACAAAGGCGATGGGTACCTGTCCCCATTTGGCGTCGGGTTGGCCGCAGACGCCCGCTTCTTCAACCTCGATGTGGGCTAACAGGGTGGCTTCGATTTCAGCTGGATAGATATTTTCTCCGCCCGAGATAATCAGGTCATTGCGCCGGTCCAATACATAGAGGTAGCCTTCATTGTCCAGGTAGCCAACATCACCGGTGGCTAACCAGCCATCCTGGATCGTGGCGGCGGTGGCGTCTGGGCGATGATCATAGCCGGTTGTAATGCTGGGACCTTTCAGGCAGATGACGCCGGGTTGGGTGGGTCCGACAACCACGCCTTCATCCATGATACGTAATTGGACGGGCAACAGTGGGCGACCGGCCGAGCCCAGTTTGCGCAAGGCGTCGGCAGGCGAGAGCGTGACTGCCTGCGAACAGGATTCGGTCAGGCCATACGTCTGGACGACAGGTACATTGCGACTGGCGCAATCCTCCAGGAGCGGCCGGGGGGCAGGTCCACCACCCAGGAGCACACAGCGTAGCGTCGCAGGATAGCGCTGCTGGCTGGCATCCAGCTCGGCCAGCATACGCTGGAGCATAATGGCCACCACCGAGATAATTGAGACCCCTTGCTCTCGGATAGCTTGATTGATGAGCCGGGCATCAAATTTTTCATAGACAATAATGCGAATACCGTAGATCACATTCTTCATTAAAATGGAGAGCCCGCCAATGTGGAATAGCGGCATACACAGTAGCCAGCAATCAGTATCCGCTTGATGACCGAGATTGAGGGCCGAGCCAACCGCATTCCACCATTGCATCTTATAGGTGATGATCACTCCCTTGGGGGTGCCGGTCGTGCCAGAGGTATACATAATGGCCTGCGTCGCTTCAAGCTCAATCTCATCCAGCAGGGGGGCATCGGGATCGTGGGGCACATTTAGCAGAGAGACCTGTTGCGTAGCCCGCTCAAGTTGTAGCCTGCCCTCGGCCAGCGTGGGTAGGGATTGCTGGATTTCTGTGGCCCGTTCTGCATAATGTTCATCAGAGAGCAAGGCCATTGCCTCAACATCTTGCAACAGCCAGAGCTGCTCATCCAGTGTCAGGCGGACATTAAGGGGTACCAGGATGGCTCCCAGGCGTATCAGGGCGTGTACACAGACGACAAAGGGGAGTCCGTTGCTGGCCAGCAGGGCGACGCGGCTTCCTTGTTGGATGCCTAATGTTGCCAGTTGTTGCGCCAGCTGGATGGCCTGTTGATTGAATTCTGCGAAGGTCCATTCTATTTCTGGTGTGCTGATTGCTATCTTTTGTGGTGTGTTGTCAGCGCTGCGCTGCAACCAGTTGGGAAGGTTTGTTGTTTCTTCTGTTTTGTTCACTTTTTTTGCCTCAATTATCTGTTGCCGCCTGATGGCGTCAACGGGAAAAGGAGGAGCGGGGGCACAGCCCCCGTTCCCCCAGTCAAGGGGCTGGTAGCCCCTTGCATCCCCACTGTTTGCGTCAACTATCAGTTGTCACCTGATGGCGGTTCTTTGAATCTCCATTTTGTCAGGGCCGCAGGGTCGGTGTGTACTCCGAGGCCGGGGGTGGATGGGACCTGGATGTGGCCGTGCTGGATGGATAAGGTTTCTTGTATGAGATCATCGGCTAGCATGGGTAGGGTGGCCAGGCCGCATTCCAGGGTTAGTTGGGGCGTGGCGGCGGCTACGTGCAGGGCGCTGGCAACGCCGATGCCGGCCTCGATAGTGCTGGTGATCACACATTGTACGCCTCTGGCGTTCGCTTCCCGTATCATTTGCTGGCTCTGGCGCAGGCCCCCGGCGAGCTGGGGTTTGATGATAAATATTGTTGCGGCCTCGGCCTCTAATACGCGTCGAGCACTGGCTAGATCCGAGAGCACCTCATCGGCGGCAATTGGAATGGTTACAGCCTGGCGCAAGGCGGCCATTCCCGCCAGGTCAGACCTGGGCAAGGGCTGTTCTACATACTGGATGGCCCACTGTTCACAGGCCGATAAAATAGAGCGCGCCAGCTCAAAGTCCCAGGCTTCGTTGGCATCCAGGCGCAGATGGACGGTAGGGCCAATCGTCGTGCGTACGGCTGCAATGAGCTCAATGGTCTGCCGTAGCTGCGGGCCGACCTTGAGTTTGATACAGGAATAACCTTGAGCAACCGCCTGCCTGGCCCGCTCAACCGCCGCATCCAGGGTCTGAGAACCAATGACGGTATTGACTGCAATGGTGTGACGTATCTGAGATGAGGCAAGCTCTAACGCGTGGGTGGTTGGTGCTTCGTCGAGTGTCGGGAGGGCGAGCAGGGTGGCCAGGGAACAGCGATAGTGCCGGCCCAGCGCATCCAGAATAGCTGTTTCCACTCCACAGATTGCCGTGGTAGGGAGCGTTCCATGCAGTTGCGCTAAATGTTTAAGGGCGGCGGGTAGTGTCTGGTCCCGCAATTGTAGTGCCAGGGTGGGCAAACAGGTCAGGACATCCTGTAATGTGCCGCCACTGAACTCAGGCAATGGGGCACATTCGCCACTGCCAATTGATCCCGTATTGGTCTGGATCTCAATAATTACACCGCTGCGCGTAGCCAGCTCCTCATGGGCGCTGGTAAAGCTAGACGGGAGCGGAACGCGATACGGTATCCATGTAACCTCTCGAATGCTCGGAAGATCCCTTATTGTTAGTCTGAAATGACCGGCGCTGCCCAATTTTAATCCTCCAAATTACCTCTTCGTCTCCCACCTGAAAAAGCGATAATAAACGCTATTCTAATAGGCTGGGTATTATGCCAGATAAAATTCGTTTAAGGCTCCATTAGCATGAAATCCCAATAAACAAGTCATGTACGTGTGGGGCTTGCCCCCACTTCTAACCCTCCCCACCTGAAAAAGCGACAATAAACGCGATTCCAATAGGCTGGGGATTGTGCCCGATTCTCCTTCCCAATCGAATATGCAATAAGAAGAGCGATAAGCAGATATTTAACTAGACGCATAGCATTATTCTTGTTGGTTTTTCGAGCGGGAAGGTCAAAAGCGGGGGCAAGCCCCGCACGTACATGGTTTGTTTCTTGTTGCGTTCGATTTATCCTCCCAGTGCGAAACGATTCCGGGCCGATTCTATATATCTTTATATTTTTGCATTGTGATGATAATGTAGAGAGATCAATTCGTTTATAAAAAGAAAGATATAAAAAGTAGAAGGTAGACCGTATGCAAAATTATCAATCGCCCAAACGACCAGCTTTCGTCCCCCGGAAACCAACCAGCCAGCCAGTCAACGTCGGAAATTTAATTGGTGTGCTCGTGGGCATACTACTAATGCTGCTTGGTGTACTGGGGCTCTGCTATTGTGTCTTCCTCTACTTCCACCAATAATAATGCTGGTAAAAGAGGCAGGTGATCACCTGCCTCTTTTTTTATGTCAGCGACCAATTTTAGGGCAGGCGAGGGAATTTCGAGAAATCAGGTTTGCGCTTCTCAAGGAACGCATTCTTGCCTTCTTTGCCTTCTTCGGTCATGTAGTAGAGCATGGTGGCATTACCAGCCAGCTCCTGGATACCAGCCAGGCCATCGGTATCGGCATTGAAGGCTGATTTCAAGAAGCGCAGCGCGATCGGACTCTTCTCCAGGATCTCCTGGGCCCATTTAACAGTCTCTTCTTCCAACTGTGCCAGGGGCACAACTGTATTGACCAGGCCCATATCCAGGGCTTCCTGGGCGTCATACTGGCGGCAGAGATACCAGATCTCACGAGCTTTCTTATGACCCACCACGCGAGCCATATAGGTTGCTCCCCAACCAGCGTCGAAACTACCCACGCGTGGGCCAGTCTGACCAAAGCGAGCATTATCGGCAGCAACCGTCAGGTCGCAGAGCAGATGCAAGACATGTCCACCACCGATGGCATAGCCAGCCACCATGGCGATAACTGGTTTGGGCAGATATTTGATCACCTTTTGCAGCTCAAGTGCATTCAGGCGGGGAACACCGTCTTCGCCGACATAGCCACCCTCGCCACGGACGCGCTGGTCGCCGCCAGAACAGAATGCTTTATCGCCCTGGCCGGTGAAAATAACCACACCGATCTCGGGATCTTCGCGGCAGAGGATGAATGCTTCGATGAGCTCATTGAGGGTTTGTGGGCGGAAGGCATTGCGTACTTCCGGGCGGTTAATGGTGATTTTGCCCATGCCATCGGCCTTCTCAAAAATGATGTCTTGATAGTCACGAACTTTTTGCCATTCGACTGACATATATTGTCTCCTTGTAATATATACTATGCCGACTAATGCGGCGAGATAAAGAAAACGAGGATGGAGGCACAACCGCTGGTCTCCCAGTCAGTGGGCCAGGATTCTCTGTATTTCTGCCTGCTTTGTTCACTATTATTATTGCACAGTGTGACAGAATTTGCGGACGATATTTTCGAATACTTCCGGTTGCTCAAAGTGGATAGTGTGTCCGGCGCCGGGTATAATGCGGTGCTGGGACTGTGGAAAGTGTTCGGCCATGTCGCGAGCTACTGCACAGAATTTTTGATCGTCTTCTCCTGTAAGCAGGAGGACCGGAACCGTGATTTCGGCCAGGCGATCGTGGATGGCTGGTTGGGCGCCAGTGCCAACGCCACGCAGGCTGTTGGCCAGTCCACGCGTATTGTTGCGCAGGCGTTGTTGGCGCAGGGTGGCCCGCGCCTTGAGCGGCAGCCGCTCCTGGCTGGCAAAGATCGGGCGGCGTTCCCAATAATCCACAAACGCATCGATGCCATAATCTTCGATACAGGCGGCGAGCGCTTCATCGCTACGGCGGCGCTGTTCCCTCTCCTCGGCCGAGGCTAAGCCAGGAGAAGCACTTTCCAGGATCACGGCCCTGAAATAGCCCGAGAGCGCCGTATAGAGGGCGATACGTCCACCCATTGAATAGCCAACCAGGATCGCCTTACCAGCGGGAACCGCCAGGGTATGCAGGGCGGCCAGAATATCCGCCTGACAATGTTCCATAGTATAGCGCTGGGGATCATCGGGTACACTCGAATGACCATGTCCCAGCATTTCCAGAGCGATGATATGCATACCTTGTGTGGCTAAATGCTTCAACAATGGTTCCCAACTGGTCGCGCAACCCGTAAAGCCATGGACAAAGACAACTGTTGGCTGGTCTACAGCCATGTCCTCAGCCTGATTGTATTGAAGCAGGCCCATTTGTACTCCATTGACCTCGATTTGTCGGATCACGTTCTCTCGATGCTGGGGAATGTGCATACCCATTGTCTGTTTAGTCCTCCTGGTTACGAAGCGCACTCCCTACTGCCTGCCACAATTGACGATGCATAGCAACATTACTGGTACGCTCGGTGCGCAGCTCAATAACATGGAGTCCTCGCGTTTGAATACTCTGCTGGAATGTTTGACGAAAAGCGCTCCAGTCGGCTGGCCGTTGATATGTGCCACCATACATCTGTACTACCGGCTGAAATTCAAGCCCCGTTGGAGTGCCAAATAACTGTTCAAAATGTTCTGGATAGGCGGCCTGTGGTAGAAACGAGAAGATACCGCCCCCATCATTATTAATTAAGATGATTACCAGGTCCAATTGGTGTAATCGTGCCGCCAGCAATCCATTGAGGTCATGGAAAAAGGAGAGGTCTCCAATGACCAGGACCGTAGGGGTGCGCGCCTGTTTGCCCGCGCTGACACCGAGGGCGCTTGAAATGACGCCATCGATGCCATTGGCACCGCGATTGCCAATGGTGGAGATGGTCTGTGGGCCACCCCAGAAAAATGTATCCATATCGCGGATCGGCATACTGTTACCGGCAAAGAGCGTTGAACCCTCGGGCAATAATGCTGCCAGCTCGGTGAAGACACGCCCCTCAAAAGGGGCCTGGAAATCCTCAATCGCGGCCTGCAAGGTCTGGCGCGTCGTCCGATCCGTCTGTAGCCAGCCTTGTAGCCACTCATCACCGCGCACAGGTGGTGGTGTTAAGCGCGCCGTCAGCTCCTCACAAAAGGCGGCTGGCCGGGCATGGATCATATGGGTGGCCAGTCTGGTTGGCTCATTCCAGTCTCCCTGAGCATCGACCACGATCTGCGGGCAATCGGCATAGCGGTTAAGATAAAGCAGGAATGGTTTAGCCACCGGCATGGCCCCAAAGCGAATGACTAGCTCAGGCACAAAGCGCTCGGTAAAGTCTTCCAGGCGCAAAAAGGCATCATAGCTGCTCACAATCAAGCTCTGATCATGCGAGCCGCCGCGCAGCTGTGACAGTGGATCAGCCAGAATGGGATAGCGCAGGGTGCGGGCCAGTTGCAGGAGAGGCGTTGTCAGGGTGGGATCGAAGGAGGGTCCAACCACAATCAGTCCGTGGGCGGTCGCGCGGGCCTGTGCTGCGATCTGCTCTAGATCTTCGTCGGCGATACTACCCAGCGGGGCATCGTTCACGCGCACATAGGGAGCATTTTCAGCTCTACCTTGCCAGAGAATGGGATCGCGCCGCTCAACTGGTGGTAAGGGATGATCGGGCAAGGGGGCGGGCGTCAGTGGTTCACGGAAAGGCAGATTGAGATGGACGGGACCAGCTGGAACAGCACGCGTCAGGGCCGCCGCCCGATCTGCCAGGGTGCGAATATAGCGCAGGGCCTCATTGGTCGCTTCGGGCAAGGCCACCTCAACAAACCATTTGACATGCGTTCCATAGAGTCGATTCTGATCAATGGCCTGGGGTGCCCCGGTCTCACGCAACTCGTGAGGCCGATCAGCAGTCAAAACCAATAATGGCACATGGGTCAGCTTAGCTTCAGCTATGGCAGGTAAGAAATTGGCTGCCGCAGTCCCAGAAGTACAGACCAGGGCCACCGGTTGTCCCGACTGTTTTGCCAGTCCCAGGGCGAAAAAAGCGGCCGAGCGCTCATCTACATGCATCCAGGTCTTGAGGCCGGGATGGGCCGCGATCGCCATCGCCAGCGGTGTTGAGCGCGAACCGGGACAGATCACAATATTATGGACAGCCGAGCGTTGCAACTCATCGATAAAAGCATTCACATACGCATAGGTAGGATTCTCCGCCTGGAGTGGATCATTGATTGTATTTACTTGTGCCATAGAATTTCTCACATTTCTCCGCCGAGACCACGTAGCATCACTTGCAGCTTCAAGCAGGACTCCTGATATTCGCTTTCAGGATCGGAATCGGCCACAATACCACAGCCAGCAAAGAGCGTGGCCTGGTGGCCCTCCACCAGCCCTGAGCGCAGGGCGACCGCGAATTCCCCATTGCCCCCGGTCCCGATCCAGCCGATGGGGCCTGCATACCAGCCTCGATCCAAATGCTCATCTTCACGAATTGAAGCCAGAGCAGGGATACGTGGATAGCCGCCAACCGCCGGCGTGGGATGCAGATCCTCAATTGCCTCCAGGATGCTATGTCCGGGTTTGAGATTGCCCATGATCGGTGTTTCAAGATGCTGAATATTCTTCAACTTGAGCAGCCGTGGCGCATCTGCTACCCAGACGCGTGAGCAGAGGGTAGAGAGGGCATCATGGATCGTCGTCACCACAAAGTTATGCTCACCCTGATTCTTCTCGCTCTTCAACAGCTCCTCGCCAAAGCGTTGATCTTCCTCAGCAGTCGCGCCGCGCGGAGCTGATCCGGCCAGGGCCATGGTCTGAATCTGACCATCCTCACTACAGACCAGGCGTTCGGGGGTCGCGCCCACAAAATAGCGTTTGCCGCGCTGGATGGCGAAGACATAAGCACCTGGATAGGACTGGCTCAAGCGTTGCAGGGTGCCATCCACATCAAAGTCTTCTTCCTGTGCCACCTGCACGCCGCGAGCCAGCACCACCTTCTCAAATGCACCGGCGCGGATCTTCTCCACAGCCCGGGCCACCTGTTTTTTCCATTGCTCGCCGGGCAGCAGATCGTGTACAGCCAGCTCACTGGCCTGCCGGGCCTCATCCTCGCTGACCGCCGTGGCTGGCTGGCTGGCCTGTAGCGCCAGCGCCAGTTGTCGTAGGGTCCCCACAACATTATCCGCGCGCTGCTCAAAGGCGTCATCAGCGCCGATCAGCGCATTGATCGTCAGGGCCGCCTTATCTTCATCGGAATGAAAAAGCAGATAAGGGAGGATCAAGAGACCGTCGGGAAAACCTTCCCATAGAGAGGTATGAGTTGTGAGCGTGTCAAAGGTAAAACCACCCAGGAGTACGGGACCAGAAGTGTACGCAGGGAGGTCAGCGGATACCTTTTCTATAATCGCATGCTGGCGGAGCTCGCGCCAGGCCGCAGCGGCCGTAGCCACTCGTTCAGGGCCAGTCGTCACAATCGTCGTTGCCTGTCCAACCCCAACCAGCGCCCGCTCATCCGCGGAACGTGACCAGAAGAAACGATCGCCCAGGTTGAGATGATGGAAGATAGTAAACAACAATTGTGGATCATAGACAGCCATGGGGAACGTAATGCTGACCAGAATCTGGCGCCCTAGCTGGGCCGCGCATTCCGTAGCTTGCTGGAACGTTGTCACAAAATGGTCTCGGTCATAGAGAGGGGACCCCGAATGATTTGTATTACACGCATTATCAGTAAAAGCTATATCCATTTATCTCACCAGAAGTATGACTGATTATTGTATCAAAAGCAAGCAGGCGATCATAGCAAATATACTCATCTATGAGCCAGATAGGGTGGGTCAGGAGATGTAGAGAATCACAGCTTGTTGCCAGTCCTCTGCACATCCATGCTACTGTTGACAATCCTCTATCTAACCACCAGACCGTATGCCAGTCACGCCTATAGAGACAGTAACATATTAATCAGAGATAACAGAAGTATGACTGGGCGGGGCGACATGCCGCGGTGGTGGAAAAGCCAGAAGCCAAAAGCAGTGCCTGTAGTATTATAGCACGTCATTGAAAAACAAACCAAAGTCCCATTGTTTCGGCCCGGCTTTTTCATGTTCCTCTTTGGCGCCTGCTGCGCCGGGTTGGGGGGGCGGAGTGCGTGTGGTGGGCGGCTGCGGCCGCCCACCACACGCACTCCATCCCTGAAATAATGTCCATTTTATCGCTTGCTCGTGATCTCTGGATGAAGTTGAGAGGATTCTCAGCGGGAGGTGTATGCGCAATGGGTTGATTGCTGTTTCTCATTGCAGCATGTTGCTAGTGTAGCAGGAGGTGAGAAAAATGTCAATAGTTGTGAAATAGACGAAAAAATATTACACAATACTTTTTGGTTGAGAAAATGTCAGGGGCGACTGCTATATCGATTAACGTTATCGCTAGAGAAGTAATATATAATTTATTATATATTACATTAATCGATAATCGATAGGGAGGAGACTCAAGTCTCCTTTTTTGCGTAAAAGTCTCCATTTTTGAGAGTGGCGAGCTCGTAAAAGTCCTCGTTTTGTCATTCAGGTCTCCTTTTTGCTGTAAAAGTCCTCATTTTGGTTGGCAAAGAACAATGCGACGGGTCTCCTTTTTTGCGTTTGGGTCTCCTTTTTGCCGAGAGGTCCTCATGTTGGCAAAGGTTAATAAATGGTTACGGGTCTCCTTTTCAGGTTACGGGTCTCCACTTTTTTGTTACAGGTCCTCGCATTACAACACTGAAAATTCATGTGATAATGCTGTCTATATTTATTGAATTGGATTTATTGGGTCGCCAAATGGGCTAGCCTTTAAGGCTAAAAAGAGCAGGAGACCCATAGCTGCCAACCAGCGGCTATGGGTCTCCTGCTATGTATATGCGTAGTTCTATTTATAGGATTATTAGTGTCTGAGTAAGATTGGCAATAAGGATGAGATGACGATGATCAATATAAAGGCGACCGTAACGATCTTACCGGTGGTGTTGCCGAAGTTGATGGTCCAGCCAAGGCCCATGCGCTTTTCGACCCAGAGGGCGGGATCGTCAGGATTATAATAGAAGAGGCCGCCAATCCAGTAGCGGTCGTCGTCGCGTGCCACAAACTTTTTGTCTGTATCTGGTCGTGGGCTCTGGCTCTGGTTCTTGCTAGCGACCAGGCGTGTCAGGTAGACGATGACCCCGGCTATCACCAGGAGGGTGATGGCGATAACCACAGGCAGGACAACGACTGAGCTGCTCTGTGGTAGGAGACCAAACTCAAGCAGCGCTGTAAACAGGAAGATGAAATTGGTTGTGATAGCAATAACCAGCAGTAGTCTGCTGGTGCCTTGCCGCAACGCGTGCTGACGCTCAAGGTCTGCCTCAGGATTGGCTGGATCGAGCTGCTGGCGTGTATGGGGCAGGTAATAGGCCAGGCCATATAGCAGGGCTGTAACCAGCAGCGCTGGCAGTGGAAGCGTCCAGAGCGCCACTGCTTTGTCGGTCCACTGGTTGGGCTGCCCATCGGCGCCAAAGTGGGTCGGGATCATCGCTGGCAAGGCTGGATAGCGCAGAATACCGATCACGATGATTGCGATCAGGATCAGCAGTGAAGGCAGGAACCAGACCAGCGAAGGACGGCGAACCGCGGATTGTGAGCGGCCGATATCCGCCATTACCGCCTGGTGCAGTCCATGATACCAGTCCTCGCGCTCCTTCACCTGCGCGATACGTTTATGTGCACTATAGTAATTGAAGTAGACCAGCACCGTTGTCACCAGGATGCCACCCAGGCTTGTATAGATCAGTGAATTATACATTGCAAAGAACCAGCTGGCGGCTCCCACTAGCAATGCGATCACAATCAAGCCAGTTGTATAGTCGCGTTTAACGTGCGCGATTATTGGTGCGCCGACGCGATCGGGGGGATACGCACCCCAAATGGCAGTGTTGGAGGCATGATCAGTGTCCAGGACCATGCGGAAATGACCAGGATGAGGGAAATGATGCTCATAAGTATATATGTAGCAGTCATTGTTGGCTCCAATTCTGTGAGCTGTTGTGTAGTCTATGCTGCGCAGCAAACTCGTCTAAAATGAATTGACACTGTTGTAAGATTTCTTCAGCAGGAACGTTTTTTGCATAGGCCTCGGCTAGAAGTGTGCGTTGCCGCTCCTTCCAGGTATCGGATAAGCGTGGCGTGACCTGTACTACGGCTCCCGTCTTACGCCTGAGCTGGATAAATCCTTCACGTTCCAATAGGTCGTAAGCCTTATTGACTGTATGCAGGTTGACGCCAAAGTCAGAGGCTAGTTGCCTGATGGATGGTAGACTTGTGCCTGTTGGCAGCTGTCCACTAGCAATGCCTTCGATAATCTGGTCGCGTATTTGCATATAGATGGGTTTGTCACTATCGATTTCGATCATCAAAAACATGGCTCAACCCTTTCAATGCTTTGTAATACTTATACTATAACAAATAGAACAAAGAATTGCAATATGTTATATGGGTTTTTCAAAAACTCATATAACATATTGGCATTTGGTGGTAGCTCTTCTATTCCCGCCTGCGGCGGGAGGAGGGGGAAGGGGATTAGCGGGGACTGGCATGCTGGGGAAGAGAGAGGAAGGCAGGTTTGATGGGGAAGAGAGAGGAAGGCAGGTTTGATGGGAAGGAAGAGAGGAAGGCAGGTTTGATGGGGGAGAGGAGGGAATGGCCGTCATGTGTGTGATGAGGAGTGTGTTTGGTGGGCGGCCGCAGCTGCCCACCAAACACACTCCTCATCACAACCCGGCGCCGCAGGCGCCAAAGAGGAACATTAAAAAGTCCTGTATGAAGGGGGCCGGAGATTGCTCTCCGGCCCCCTTTGGTATGGGTGGGATGACTTTAGGGTATGGTTATATCTTGTAGGACGACGGCGTGTTTGGTGTAGTCCAGTTCGTCGGACTGGTTGACGCCGGCGGGTGTGATGGTGTCCATGACTTTGGGCACCGTGTTTGGATCAACGGTACAATGTGGGTCGCTACTGGCGGTGGCACAGACTCCAAAGGAGTAGGCACCGGGAGTGGCTGTAAAGGCTCGTGCCAGGTCCGGGCTGTAGCCATCCTGTCCTGTCAATGTGACGGTAAAGCCCCAGCCGGATGCTGGTGTGCCAAAGGTGGCTTTCGGTACACTGAAGGTGATGTAGCGCGAAATGGCGTTGGCGCTGATCTGTACGGTCCCCAGCGATTTACCACTGGCATCGACGTAGCGTTGCCCGAAACCTTGCACCTCGATCAACTGGCTCCAGGCTGCTCCAGGTGCGATGGTATAGTTGCGTTGCGGATAAGCCGCGGCCGTGGAGGTCGCGCCTGCCGCCGGGCTGTGGACGTAGACATCTATTAACTGCGCACCCAGCGGGCTCCCGAAGGTTGGGGAGAGGTCGCGGGTTTGTAGTTTGAAGATGATGTTGGTTCCATCGTCATAGATGCGGAAGTCCTGGATATCATAGGCTCCGGGATGGAAGTCAGATGCCGTCGGGTAAGCATAGTTGCCCGGGCCGTTATCGTCATTGCTTGGATCACTGGCATCATAGACGAGCTTGCCCGGTGTAAAGTCATAGACCACCGTCCGCTGGTCATGGGCGGTTGCTCCAGCAGGGCTGACCGCTACAGTATTGAGCACGGTTGTGCCCCCCGTGATCGGCAGCGAAGCTGTAAATGAGCCGTTCGCCGCCACCTGTGCCTGTACCGTGCTGGTCTGGTTCTGCTGATCGGTATTGGTGGCGGAAACATAGACCGTATTGCCTGGAGCGGTCTGTCCCGTCACCACGAC
Source organism: Dictyobacter kobayashii (assembly GCF_003967555.1). GTDB lineage: Bacteria > Chloroflexota > Ktedonobacteria > Ktedonobacterales > Ktedonobacteraceae > Dictyobacter > Dictyobacter kobayashii. The sequence continues at coordinate 1,566,323 of NZ_BIFS01000001.1, read as the reverse complement.
GGGCGAGGCGCTTACCGACGAGAGGTTCGCAGGAGTAGCCACGCTCAGCTGGGTCTGCGCAACTGTATGCGCGACATAGCGATTGTAGGTGTTCTGCGGCTGCTCGATCACTTTATTGGACAGCGTATCGTTGAACAGGCGCACATATGATGCGACGGCCCAGGTTAAGGGAGAGGCCGAACCATCAGGTTTGCCGGTCTGAAATCCAATGGATGCCGTGGTTGGATCAGTGCCATAAGGTGAAGCCGCAAGATCTGGCAATTCCCAATCTTGCTCGGGCATTAAGCCCACGCCCGAACTGGATTTCTGCATGGTATCCAGTAGCGAGACAGCCGTTGAGGCATCGCCAGCTGCCAGTTGATACTCGCCACGCTCTGCCGCCAGGACCGGCCAGGGATGTCCTGTGCCTTTGCCGCTTGGCGCCCAGGGATGTCCATCCTGTGCTCCATCGCCATAGCCATCCCCATTGTAGCGATACCAGCCAGGACCATTCGGGGTCTGGACCTTAATGGTCTTATCGACCACGGAGAGTGAGTTCACTACATCCTTGTCGCTGGCAGACAACTCGCCCAGTCGCACCAGGTCCAGGAAACCAGCATCAATGACCGAGCGCTGATCCAGGGTTGGTCCACCATTTCCCAGGTTGTAGGTAATGGCCGCATTAGGATCACCCGTTTTAGAGAGGCGGATAAAGTAGGGTTGCGAGGAGAGCGGGCCATTGGTGGTCACCGTCCATTTTTTGATGGACCGCTGCCAGTCATCGGCCACTCCCAGCCAGAGATTAGCGCTCTGCAGATCATGGTTCTTACGCGCGATATCAGCGGCAGCAACGAGGCCCGCAATCTCGGCCGAGATGGTCGAAGGCGAGTAGCCACCCTGTTCCTCCCAGCGCTCCACACCAAAGGAAGGGCCATGGCTGACCACAAAATTTGCTGCCCGCTTGATATGATTTTGATAGAGATCGCTGCCCGTCATACCCATCTGATCGGCCATCAGAATAGGATAGCTGTTCTCATCCAGCTGTGTATTGAACGAATCGGGTGCGGTCTTACCATTCAGCAAGCTATTGCGTGGGAACGAACCATCCGCCTGTTGCTGATGATAGAACAGGAAATTGACCGCGTCACGCGCTGTCTCCTGATCGCCATCCGTATACAGAGCCGTCCAGGTCTCATACAGATCACGGGCGAAAACCTCGCGATACGAACCAAAGTAGGTATTATTGGGATCACCAGCCGAGGTGGCCTGTCCCCACGGAGAGGCCAGACCCGCCACAAGTGCGCCAGGGAATGTCTTGTCCTCTGAGGCCTTCACGACATTGACGCTGAGATAATATTCATTGAGCAAGCGTGCAAAATCGACACTGGAACTGGATTTCGCTGCAGGGAAGAAGCGGCGCAACGTCAATTTTGCATCATATTGCAGCCAGCCAGCCGTATATTTTGCCAGCACAGAATTGAAGTTCTGCCCCACTGCGCCGTGTGCCGTCTTCACAGCGTCTGCCTGAGTCTGTCCAAAGCCCAGCCCCAGGGTTAGCTCACCACCATGAGAGATATCGGCCTGCGCGGTCTGCACGACATTTCCATTGGAGGCTGTGCTATACAGTGAGCTTAACGTGTGTGAGGTATCGAGCTGCTTTAAACCGTCGCTATCGGTACCCACAAATCCATTCGAGACCTGGGTAAACGGGGAAGAAGCATCCAATGCGCTATAGACTGGAACCCCATAATCGCGATTGACCGCGTTGGTCGTGGTCTGGGTATCAAATGCCACCGGTAACGCGTGTCCGGTCGTTGTGTCTACCGTCGCATTATCGGCCCCGCCATTGCCAGTGCCACCACCACCATTTCCATTGATGGTTGGATCATAGCGTAAATAAAATTTATAGTCTGAGAGCTTGCCGCTGAGAGGCTCGAAGTGCATCCTCATCACCACGGCATTGCGAGCCGGATCGGTCACATAGTCCGTCACCACGCGGTATTTGCCACTCTTCGCGGTCGCCGTCACACGGCAGGCCAGGGTTGGACCATTCAACTCCTGCACCGTATAGGTCGTGTCACGGGTCTGGAGATCGGTAAAAGTGCTGCCATCGGTCACAATAAATTGCAGCGTCTTTACATTGGTATTATCGATAGTTGGATAATAGACGTCGCTCAGAACCCCATCGGCCAGCGTAAACCAGACCTTAGAGGTCGTGTTTCTGGCTGTACCGACACAATCCTTACGTGCCAGGTCAAAATAAGAGAGATCGCCAGGTCCACCGGGAGCCGCGCTGGAAGTGGCTGCGTTCACGGATGAAGAAGAGCGTAGAACCTGAACAAAGAGGAGCAACATCATACAGAACAATAGTGAAAGGCGCCAGGAAATTGAGCGGGGGCGCGTCATTGCATCCAGGGCATCCCTACCGTAATTCCTCATACATTTTCAGTCCTTTTAATTATTTGGACAACAAAAATCTTACAGGGTACAACACTGTATTGCGCTTAGCAGGGTCAAAACAAGGCAGAAATCGGCTAGAAAATATGCACTAGCAGAAGGCTAGACGAAGAGAATGGCACCAACGGGTAAGAACTACCGTCACATAGTATATAACGATTTGTTGCACAAAGATAACAAGTTATTGCGGCAGAAAAATAAAGCTCGCTTGAATGTTGGTAAGCCCGGCAAGTGAACAGGGCTATTTAATGTTCGTCCAGAGAATGTCCATCTTTCAGGTGTGGAGTGTATGTGGTGGGCGGCCGCGGCCGCCCACCACATACACTCCACACCCCAACCCGGCGCCGCAGGCGCCAAAGAGGAACATTAAATAGTCCTGGCAAGTGAAAAGTTCACCTTGAATGATAAAGGATCTTTGGCTACAATAGAAGTAGTAATCGGTTTGCTAGGGGAGCTCGGTGCAGCCGGGCTGAGAGCACCACCGTAGTGTGTGGAGGACCCTTATCACCTGAACTGGATAATGCCAGCGAAGGAAACGCAGCGCCAGAGGCTCGATCAGATGGAGTATATCTGCCTGATTGGTTGGGCCGTATTCCTCCTCTCCATACAATACTCTTCCCCTCGCACGCATAGTCTGCTATTGAAAAGCAATCGTAAACGCCGCTTGGACGCGGCTAGCTCCGCTGCCACTGGTTCAACTTTTCGAAGCGATCAGTGGCAAGGAAACGGGGCGCCTGTCAGGCAGCTGCGCTCATACGATTGAATGGCATGTTAAAAGCATTTGGAAAGGTAAGCATGCGATGGACAAATTGAAGATTGGTTCCCGTGAATTTTCTTCGCGGCTATTGCTGGGAACCGGCAAGTACCGCAGCTTTGAAGAGATGCGAGATAGCCTGGAAGCCAGCGGAGCTGAAATTATCACCGTAGCTCTACGACGTTTAGACCTCTCAAATACCGGCCAGCCGGGTCTGCTTGATTTTATTGATCCGCAGCGCTATACAATTCTGCCCAATACCGCTGGCTGCAAAACGGTGCAGGAGGCGGTGCAGACCGCCCAACTGGCGGCGGCGATGGGTCTGCCACGCTGGGTCAAACTAGAGGTCATACCCGATCCACAATATCTTTTGCCAGACCCTATCGCGACCTTAGAAGCGACAAAGATTCTGGTCGAGGATGGTTTTGAGGTCCTGCCATATATCAATGCTGATCCGATCCTGGCTCGCTACCTGCAGGATGTCGGGGCGGTAACGGTGATGCCCCTGGGTTCGCCCATCGGCTCAGGCCAGGGTTTGCTGAACCTGCCACAGATTCAAATTATTATCGAGCAGGCGCAGGTACCTGTAGTAGTCGATGCCGGCATTGGTGCTCCATCAGATGCCGCGCTGGCCATGGAACTGGGTGCCTCCGCCTGCTTGATTAATACCGCGGTCGCCAAAGCACAGAATGCTGTACAGATGGCGCACGCGATGAAATTAGGGGTAGAGGCGGGGCGTGCCGCATTCCAGGCCGGGCGTATTCCGCGCCAGGTCTATGCCACCGCCAGCAGTCCATTGACCGGTCTGCCGGCATTGGGAAGCTAGGCACATGCTTATGCGCGCGCCGCTTGTTCAACCCCAGCTTTGCCTGGTGACAGATCCAGACATGCCCGACTTGCTAGCCCGTATCCAGTACGCGCTGGATGCCGGGATAAACATGCTGCAACTGCGTGGCCCGCAACTCTCAGCGTCACAATTGTATGAATTGGCCCGCGTAGTAGCTCCACTCTGTGAATGTTATGAAGTACCTTTGATTGTCAACGATCGCCTGGATGTGGGATTAGCTGTACACGCATCGGGTTTTCAACTGGGCCAGAAAAGCTTGCCGCTACCCGTGGCCCGCCAACTGGTGGGCCCACAGGCATATCTGGGCGCCTCGATTCATAGTGTGGAAGAGGCAGACTCAGCCTGGCAGCAAGGCGCCGACTTCCTGCTGGCCGGTACCATCTTTGCTTCGGCCTCGCATCCGGATGGAGCGGTCAGTGGGCTGGAACTGTTACGGCATATCAAGGCCAGCCAGTCAACCTGTCGGCTCTATGCGATTGGCGGGATTACAGCCGCGCATGCTGAACAGGTGATGCAGGCTGGTGCTGATGGCATCGCGGTTATTTCAGCTATCCTGCGCGCAAAGGATGTGGCGGCCAGTGTAAAAGAATTGCGTCAAGCCATTGGCCTATCTTAAAAGAAAGGAGGCAGCAGTCAACTTATGGAAGAAGTACCCACCGATGCAGCGGTCATCTCGATCCTCACCAATGGACAGCCACGCAGCATAGCGCGTGGTAGTAGTGTTGAAGAGCTCTTACAGCTCTGCAATGTCAAAGCAGTCTATGTAGTAGTGCAACTGGATGGAGAGATTATCGCACGTAGCGCCTTCGCGCATACCGTATTAGAGGAAGGCAACAAAGTAGAGATTATCACCCTGGCCGGTGGTGGATAGAGAATGTGCTATCGGATCATCACTTGATGCGGGCAAAGAATATCCTGAGCAGGGTGCCTGGTTGGAGCAAGCTATGAGCGCTTAATGCTCAGGATACCCATATCTTCAAGGTCACGTAGAACTTGCAACACCTCGCGAATGCGATCCTCATGAGGAGAGAGAATCGATGCAATCTTCCCAACTGTCCGTGTACCGTCCACCAGCACCAGTACACGTTTCATGTGCCGTGGAAAGCGCATCAGGATCGCAGTATCGATATACACCAATCTTTGTGGCACAAAATTAGTCGCTGGATGGGGAGCGGAGCCACGCCCAATGTACTGGGTAGTAATAGCGGGTAGATAGCCCGAGGTATTCTGGCTGATCGCAGGTAGACGTGGGCTGGTCTGTGAAGTATTCTGGCTGATCGCCGGCAGACGTGGACTGGTCTGTACATATTCCTGCATAACCGTCCAATCCAGAGCCCCCACATAAGCGATCGCATTGAGAGCCTCATTACCAGAAGAAAGCAACTGACCCTGTGCATTAATAATAAAACACGAAACAGCACTGCCCTGAACCATATCAACAAAGACATAACCACCATAGAGCCCAAATACTCCATCAGGTAGTTGCGCACGCAGGCGTCCGTTCTGCCTGTATTCCTGTATTAATTGGAGGAGAGTGGATTGGCCGATATTATACACCGTAAACCCTCTTTGTAAGTCAACCTGTTATCTATCTCTTTATTGCATATAGTCATAAAATGCACAAAAGAGTTAATAGATGTTAAGTTTGCCGCTGCAATTAAATATACAGGGCTATGACAAAATGATCGAAGAAATGAATCGTCTAGCATGCCGTCTAGTATATCGATATAGAAAAAGACAAAATACGTATAATTGACGAAGAAAGATAAGGAATCGGGCTCCAAAAAACAAGGTTGGGAGAATGGCCAACATTTGTGATTGCAAATGATTCCATACACTAGTATTGTAACACAATCTATTCTCAAAAAAAGATCTTATCCGCCTTTAGTAATAGGGGAATGGAACATAAGCTGGTTTTTGTGTGAGTGCAATAATATCTTTTGATTTATGAAAGTATTTGGTGATACAAAAGATTAATATTTTTTGTCTGTTGGTGAAATATATAGCCATGTACCTTTGATGCCGGTACTTAGTGGTGGAGAGTTTTGTTCCTTTGCGTGCTTGCTCTGGCACGCCCGAACAGATTTTATTATATGTTGTAGAAAACGTACGGCGTATGTTTTCTACAACATATAATAAAACGTTCAAAGCAGTATGAAAAATTTACTATTGCTTCACTTGAGAGAGGCTGGTGAAGTTTCCCTGACCCGGTGTCGCTTTACGCCAGAGGTAATAATAGCCAATGCCAAAGGAGTTCTGGAATTTTACTCTGGCTACCAGGTTATAATTTTTGCTGGCCGCCATTTGTTGGGCGATAAAATGTGATTGATAGGGTTGATAATTGAAGCTGAGCTCAACCACATCAAAGTAGCTATCATCGATCGCCCGGGTAAAGGCGTCATTGCCACTGAATTGTTTTTTCTGTGGATCGGTATAGTAGAAGAAGTTGACGCCGTTCCATTGCCAGGAGTCACTGACATCTTCAGCATAGTAGCGCGCCACCTCAATATCTTCTGACAGATAGCGACCACTGCCAGCACGCAACTGTGTATGGAGCTCGTAGCTCAAATCAGTGGTATTGGCCCAACCTGCATAAATGGTTTCTGCCTGTTGCGTACCGATCGTGAACACCAGCAGCACAATTGCCAGGCCTGCCAACCAATGGCGACCAATCGAGAGTCGCTGCCGCGTATAGCCTGAAAGCCTGGACAGTGCAAAACCCATTAAAGGCATAGCGTAGAAAAGGCTAAAGGCCATATGCTTATCCAGTGATACATATTCCTGTTTATAGATGTGGTAGGCAGGGACCAGCAGTGAAGATCCGAAGAGCAGTAATGCCAGCCAGCGATAGCGTTTTTCTCTGAAAAGCAGGTAGATCCCCGCGATGCCCAACGCGTAAGCTATACCACCCAATTGTAAGACGCGCACCAACAATTGCCAGGGAGAACGCTGAATAATCGCGACCCGATTGGTGGTTGTCAGGCTCAGACCCTGCAGGACAGCTTTATCCATAAAGTAGTAAGCCAGAACACCAACGAGTGCTGACGTTACGATAACGATCACTACCCGCAGCACCATGGGCCACCAGCCCTGCTTCTGCAGGCTGAACAGAATCAGGATACCCAGTACCGGCAAGGAGAAGAGCAAGGCGGCATACTTGGCTGCTACCGCCAGGATCAACAACGGGCCAATCCAGATTGCCAGCCAGGGATTGCGTTTGAGGCTTACCTGGTAGGCAAGTACCGTTGCAATGCCGAGCAGCAGCATACATAATGCATCATATGTTGCCAGGCGACCCACAAACAACACCGATCCCAGGCTTACATAGAGGGCCGCCGCAAAGATTGCCGCATTGCGACTGAACAACTTTTGCGTCACCGTATAAACGCAGGAGGTTACCCCCATCATGCACAACAAACTAAAGGCGCGCGCCAACTCTACCCCACCGAGCCGATCAAGGAGACCGCCAATGACTGGATAGAAGTAGGGATAGCCTGAGAAGTAAGTGGCATAGGGGTCCAAAACAGGAGGACCCCCATCCAATGATTGAAGATCTGCTGGCCCGCATAAAGGTACAAAGCTTCATCCTGGAAAGCGGTATTATGCAGTGTAACCAGCGAGATGATAGCCTGGAAGGCCAGGATCACCAGCAAAGGCCAGCGCGCGATAATGGTGCCGAACGCAAATTGTTTTTTTGTAATATGGCGTGTTTCAAACTCTGGCACAGATGTCGCTATCACAGTCTCATACTCCTATCTTTCTATGCTTCAAACTACGGATACTCATCGCTGTCCCAACTGTGCCGCAATCTGCTGCATCACCTGCGTAGATGCAGGATCAGAGAGCATTGACCACCGATTATTCTCTTGCACAGTGCTCTTGAGCGCAGGCGATGCATCGTGATAGATCAATGCATAGATGTCATGAGTATGCTCAACAGCCATTCCTACCTTTTGTAGCCAGGCAGCCTTTTGTTGCACCGTGCCGGCTGCACTTACCTCAAACATAATGGGCTTATCGGGGTAGCGCTGTACTACAGCATCGATCGCATGTTGAGGATCAGTCCACTTCGTTTTGGGATAGCTAATCATGCTTAACAGAACGGCATCAGTGCTTGAAGCGGGTGGAGCATAGGGCTGATCATGCGCCGGATCAGCAGGCGACCAGACCCAGGAGACATTCGCCGCTCCTTGTTGTTGGAAGATTGTTTGCACATGTGTCCAGGCACGAGGAGCATCCTGAGGAATGCCACCATTGGCCACCGCCGATGAGAGCGACCAGTTACGATCAACATGCAACAGGATGGTGATATAGACCGGTTTATCATAAGCGCGAATCTGCTGAGCCCAGCGTTTAAGCGCATCGTCATGCAAACCATTAGCGATAGATAGCAGACTGGCATTATTTGCTGGCAGACCATTAGCCTGGAAAGAACCAAACTGTAATGTGATCCACGGAGTGCTATGGTGGGCAGCCAATTGATCGGCCCAGGGTCGATCAAATTGATCATTGATCTCCTGGGTGCGTCCCACAACCCCCAGTTGGGTCCCCAATTTCTGCTCTAATTGGGCTGGCCGCTGCTTGAGCAGCGAGACAGGTAAGGAAACTCCCAGGTAGGGTGGATGTCCCTGATTGAGACTGATAGGGAAGGCGGTTGCTGCCGCACCATCAGAATGGATAACTGAGCTTATAAAAATCAAGGCAGCCAGGGCAAAGGCCAGGGCGGTATTCCAGGCTGAGCGGATGCCATGCATACGCTGGGGTACACGCGTAGGATATTCATAGCTCTCATTTGTTACATTGGCACTGGCTTTCTGCTCAGACTTCTGAGAGTGCCAATCGCTATAGCAGAGCCATAAGAAACTGCTTAACATCGCGAGTGCATAGATGACCCATAGCACACTAATCAAGAGCGAGACCCGCTGTTGAACATTGGAATGTAAGGCATACCCGATCGCCGCAATACCTGCCACCACGAATGCCACATAGATCCAGAGATGTGATCCCGAACTTTTCGTGCCACGCTTCTTCGAAGTAACTGTAAAACCAACTTTGCGTTTAAAAATGACCGCGGCGAGGCTCTCTAACAGTACCGGGAAGCAGCCGAAGCCGATAATAATGCCTCGCAAGCCTGTAATGCCTCTTCCCGCATACCAGAGAACGGCTGCGCTAGACAAAAAGTAAGGCAAGAAATGCCAGAGGAAGGCATCCAGTGTAGAGCCTCGGACAGCGGGAATACTGGTAAAGATGAAGAGTAGTGGACAGACCAGGTAGATCAGATCGCGCACGCCACATAAATAATGTGTACAGGCCAGGAAGTACTGAATACGTTGTCCCAGACTCAAGCCACCCTTTTTCGGCAAAAGGATATCACGCCAATGCTCACGCATCACACCCAACGTACCAATAGCCCAGCGGCGCTGCTGCTTCAAATAAGCGGGCATATCCATTGGACCCAGGCCAGTGGCCAGCACATCGGTCAGATAGATGCTTTTCCAGCGTGTATGCAAGGCAATCGAAGCCGCGAAATCCTCGGTCACCGAGTCCTGTGGTAGACCGCCAATTTCATCTAAGGCGCGGGCCCGAATCACCACATTCGTGCCACAAATGAAGGCCGCATTCCAGGTCGCTTTACCAGGACAGAGCAAATTATAGAACATAGCTTGCTGATCATCGGCCCAGCGCGTGACTGGATTTTCCAGGTTGCGATAATACTGGCCCGTCTGGACCCAACCAACTCGTGGATCAGCAAAAGAAGGTATCGTTTTCAGCAAGAAATCCTCTTTTGCCACCTGGTCAGCATCAAAGATGATCATCAAGGCATTGCCAGTGGCTTTTAATTGTTGGCGCGCATGCTCAATATTGCCAGCCTTGGCGCCCCCTGGCTGTGTGCGCGTGATACAGATCACACCCATTTCCCTGGCCAACTCTTCTGTCGCTTGCCAATCTGGAGCCTTAGCCACATAGCCATCATTACACAGCACAATATTAACCTCGCCATGAGGATATTTCTCCAGGTAGCGATCGCGGGCCGCCAAAATACCTTTTAAGGTCGGTCTGAGGATCGCGACCCCCTCATTGACGGTGGGGATAAAGACAAAAATGGGATAGCGGGTAGGATCTTCGGTACGCTGCAACGTCAACTGGGCACGTGGCCAGAGGGTAAACTGCAAGCCTACCGTGTGAATGGCACCCAGTGTCTCCGCGAACAGCAATGGGACAGCGATCCACCAGCCAGCCCAGTTTGTGACCTCAAAGCGCCAGCTCACATAGTCCATAAACGAGATACCAACGGCGATTGCCAGTAGCATCGTAATGATTTGATGGTAATTGACCTTTTTGTGGGCGGAAGTAAGCGAAATGCCCAGTCCAAAGAAGAGAGCAGCGATAATGACCCAGGCATTTGGCAATGCATAGCTCATCAAGCCCAGGGCCATATATCCGATCCAGCCCAAAGTGACCAATACCAGTAGCGGGACTAGCAATGTGCGCAACTTGTTTGAGCGGCTAGCTTTTCTGGTGACGATATGCCCAGGAGTAACTGGCATACTTGCGCTCTTCACTGTTTGCTGGTGAGCAAGGCGTTCAAGCTGCGTTTCTACCCGTGACTGTAAGGTAGCAGCCGTCACCGCTGGCATTACCGAGGTCAGTTCTTGATCGACCGAGACGAGTGAGTTAATGTCATGCTGATCATCCTTCTCAAGACGGGCGGGAAAGATGAAGCGATTTAATAATCCTAAATTGATCAGGGCAAGGGCCACAAAGATGAATGTACTCAAAGGATTCCAGATGCTGGTAGCATAAGGATAGAGGAGAGCCATGCCAACGAAAGCCAGCGCATTGAGCAGGATTACAGCCAGCAGTTTCCAGATCCGCCCGGCCGCTGGAACCTCTTTAAGTAGGCGTCCCATATGCTGCAAAGCCCGAACGCCTTGCTGGAAGTCCGCCTTGCTCTCACCATGTTCACGTTGTTGGAAATGATAAGGCACCTCAACCAGACTATCCCATTGGCAGCGGACCATAATCTCTAACAAGATTTTATAGCCAATCGGCCGCAAGGTAACGCCGTTGAGCAGGGAACGTTTGAGGAGAAAGAAACCACCGAGGGGGTCCGAAACGCCAGCCAGTTGGGTCGGGAAAAGAATTTTTGCCACCCACTTCAGGCCAACAGAGAAAAAGAGACGGCTCGGACCATCCAGGCCACCGGGGCTACCGCCCTTAATATAACGACTGGCCAGCACCAGATCCACATCTTGCTTGACTGCTTCATCATAGAAAACCCGTAATTGTGCGGGTGGATGTTGTAGATCGGCATCAATCACGGCCACATAGCGTGCTTGAGCGACATGCAGACCCAGGTCAACCGCCGTTGCCAGTCCGCCTGCACGCTCAGGACCTTTTACGCGATGCTCAAGACGCACCTGAAAGAATGGAGAATCTAATGTTTGCGCAGCCTCTTTCACTACTTCAGGTGTCTCATCATCGCTATCGTCGACAAAGATAACCTCGACGCGTACGCCGGCCAGGGAGGATTTCAAAATTTGTAATAGTGGTACAACATTATCACGCTCATTGCGGGTGGGCGTAACCACAGATAAATCATAAGCGACAGGTTTAATAACATCCTGGTCAAATGCAAAATCTGGCTCGGATGTCAAAAGAGAGGTTCTTACCCTGTCTATTGAATATGCTTCTGGAGTAGAAGTTGTTAAAGCAAGTAATTTCTGGGTAGCTTCAAATGGATTAATCTCAGGAGAAGATACATACGACGGTTTTATGATCGTAGAATCGATCTGGTCAACCGCCTCTGCGGATGTCTGTTGCGCAGCACGGCTATGCTGAGGAACATCTTGTGCAGGCTGAGGCGTCGACTTTCCACCTTTGTCAGGAGTCTTCCGTGAAGAAGGAAAGGGGTTTTTTAGCATTTATAGTCCTTCAATAAAGATGAGATATGTGTATATGCATATACTAAATTCACGGATGGCTCATCATATATTACACACACACAAATATATATACACACAACAATATAAAAATAGTTTTTTCTCAGCGTAGAGATCATACATTGGCTAGATGATTAAAGGTGCATAATAGATTGGCTCGGTGCATTAAATTATGATGCGCCAAAAACACAGCATAAAATGGATGCAGCCACAGGCATATACATAGCCACAGGCATATACATCATAGTGGAAAACAAAGGCGACAACGCCGGAGAACAAAGAATGGTTGCGGTTGCATTAGAACAACAAATGCAGGTTGGCATCAACGCCGAGGAATAAAGAAGATCCGGGTCAAAAAAATCCCAACTGGCAACAATGCCAGCGAAAGTGTATGCAGATTAATAAGAAGTATGTAAGTGTATTCAGGTAATGGTAGGCCCACTTCCTGTTAGCAAACTTCTCCTAATCCCTATAAATCATGCCTTTTTTTTGTAAACTTATATACATTTTTTACCATGTGGACTTAAAAAAGTCAATAACATAATACTCTTAGTAATATTTTCACTCTATCCTTAGTCTATTTTGTTAAAATATAGCGCATTTGTGCGTTACGCTTTATTCTTACTCATTTCATATTGTAACCCATGTGGAAGTAAAAGTAATAATCTACCATAAAAAATCCTGAAGCAGCTAAGATAGAATTTGTAGCTGCTTCAGGCAATGCATATATTCCTCCTATTTAGGAGTATAGCGTGCTACAAAATCACGGAATGCTTTATTTTGTGGGTAGGAAATGCCAGTCATAGGATCGATCATATCCAGAGAGCCTGAGCCAGCATCACTGGCCAGATCGAACTGATTGGAGATAGCAATACCTTCACGGACGAACGATTGGAGCGAAGCAGTAGTGAACTGCCGCATAAAGTCATTATCGCGTGGCGTTTGACCGGGTTTCCAACTATAGTTCCATTCGGTTACAGCCAGCGGAAGACTATGTCCAAGCGTCTGGGTGACCACTGTTTTTACTTTTTGCGTCGCGATATCATAATCGCCGAAGTGTTGCGGGCAGGTGGCAATAGACTGATCGGTACAGGGATATAAATGATAACTTACCGCGTCAGGCAGATTACCAGCGGCTTTGGTTTGTTGTAAGAAGCTTTGAATATATTCAAGATTGGCAAATGATACCGCCGGCCCAATAAATGCCGCCCTGGTATTAATTAAGCGCAACGTTGGGACCGTTTGATTCCATGAATGCGTATAGTCATTGACATTTGGTCCGCCGTTATCTGGCTCATTCTGCCATTCATAGAGATTACAACGGTTGCCCAGCATATGCACCACCTGAATGGCATCCTCAGGATGTAGTACACCCAGACACACTGCTCCTGCCTGCTCAATAGCGGTGACGCGCTGCAATGCATCCGCCTTTGTCAGTGGCGTGCGGATAATAGTGATACCGGTTGCTCTCACGGTAGCCCGCACAGATGAATTATTGCCCATATTTTGTTTAGACCAGGCCCAGGAAGCGTCATTGGCCCCGAACAGAAAAGACGAAACCCCCGACCAATTTTGTATACCCGGCAAGGCACGTGGCTTATATGCGGGACGATGCGCTGGAGGCGTCGGAGGAATATACGTCGCTGCTACCGGGGGATTAGTGGCGGATGGAACTATCACTCGAGACTGTTGTATCCCTGCCTGTTTTGTGTATTGAGAACCAACCAGTACCAGCACCAGAATGATGGCAACAGAGAGAAAGATCAACAGTGACTGTTTTCTTCTGTCCATAGCAATTTATAATCCAATCATCTACCTGTTTTCTTGGCGAAAAATAAAAGGACAATCTTTGAAAATGTAACTCCCAGACGAGTTCAATGCATTTAGCCTGAGTACAATACTGCGTACTTTTGTGTCTGAGTTGTAGAAAGATAGTCCAGCTAATAAGAAACCAGGATAATTTTGTTATAGATAAAGGCTATCCAGCCATAATTTTATGTCAACTATAATACACGAAGGTGGTAGTAATTTCTAGCGATAACTGACAGTTGAAGAAATATCCTGCAGATATGGACCATGATTAGAGCTTTATTATAAAAAACACTAACCATAATAAGCCTCATTTTATGGTATAGTTTCTAGTAGGTGATCTCCCCACCATATATATCTTCATAGGCAGTGTAGTTTATTTGTAATTAGAACATCCTCGTTGCAGGTAGATAATCGTTTATAATCTTCAGTTATTGAACAGTTTATTTAATGAACTAGTTAAGAGGTACACACGTGAGTCTTGTCGACAAGGACGATCAGCAATCCAGCCCCGCGTTTTCTGACACTTCGCCTCCTTCCACAGAGATAGCCACCCCGCCAGCGCATGATCCGTATCTGGCTATGCGTTCGCGCGATTTCCGGCTCTACTCATTGGATCCTTTATCGTTTCCATGGGTGAAAGGATGCTTGAAGTGGCATTGGGTTGGGATCTCTACGATCGTACCAATTCAGCCCTGGTATTGGGTGGTGTGGGTCTGGTTTTAATCATTCCCGTTATCTTATTATCGTTGCCCGCCGGGCATATTGCCGATCGCTTCAACCGCAAAGGGATCATGCTTATCTCCCAATGCGTCCTGGTTTTATCTTCGCTAGGATTGACTGTTCTCTCCTTTTTTCATGGCTCTATCGCCCTTATTTATGGCTGTCTATTTGTAATCGGAACGGCCAGTGCATTCCTGAGTCCGGCCAGTTCTGCCTTATCTGCGCAGACCATTCCTGAAGAGGCCTTTGAAAGTTCTGCTACCTGGAGCAGCAGTGCCTGGCAGCTAGCCTCTGTAATGGGGCCTGGCCTGGGTGGTATGCTGGTTGCGCTTTTCCACAGTGCGACCCTCGTCTATGCGCTAAACGCGCTGGCAGCCCTGATTTTTGTAATTCTCTTGATCTTTATCCGAGCACGCCACCAGGTAGTGAAGCAGCCTGTCAAGAAAGGAGAGAACAGCTGGAAAACCGTCTTTGAAGGGGTTCACTTTTTACGCCGCACGCCAGTCCTGTTAGCGGCCATTACGCTGGACCTTTTTGCCGTCCTGCTGGGTGGTGCCACGACCCTGCTACCAATTTTCGCCCGTGACATCTTGCACGTGGGACCGACCGGTCTGGGCTGGCTACGCGCCGCGCCCTCAATTGGTGCTCTCTGTGTCGTGCTGATCCTCACCCATCGTCCACCCTTCAAACATGCAGGCCCTACACTATTGATCGCAGTGGCTGGATTTGGCATTGCCACCATTGTCTTTGGCCTCTCGCACTCATTCTGGCTCTCTCTGGCCATGCTCTTTCTGCTGGGAGGACTCGATGATGTAAGTGTAGTAATCCGTAGCTCGCTCTTGCTGACCAGGACGCCCAATGAGATGCGTGGCCGTGTCTCAGCGGTCAACTCACTCTTTATTGGTGCTTCCAATGAACTGGGCGGCTTTGAATCAGGCCTGACCGCACAACTCTTTGGTCCCTTCTTGTCGGTTGTGGGAGGAGGTATAGGGACGGTGCTAGTAGTGATTTGTGTAGCTCTTTTTTGGCCCGAAATGCGCCGTCTAGGAACCTTGCGAGAAACTGAGAAGCAACCCGGCTAAGGTGCTAGCTCTCAGTCAGTTGTGCAGTTTGATGGTTCCTGACGGCGCATGGAAAAAAATTCTAGCGTACGGGTTAAGTTGTCCAGCTGGCTGGCTGCTATGCCTTATTTTCGGGTGTAGCAGCATTGACGGCCAGCGTAAAAGCGATACCATCCTCGACCAGTGCCCAGACAATATCTGGTGTGCTGGTCGTATTGGCTGCAAAGGTGCGATAGGCATAACCGGCCGTTGTTCCCAGGGCGGCTCCCAGTGCTCCCCGCATAGCGCCGGCCAATGGCGGCTGTTGCAAGCGTTTACAGAGCAAGGCTCCAGAAATTGCCCCAATCGCGATGCGAGCTATGAATGGACCCTTGGTGACGCGGCCAGGGGTAAATGGTAATTTATCAGCAATGACCTCACCTACGGCCAGAAAGGTCGCCAACTTTTTCTGCGTCGGTGAAGACTTTGAACTGGTCTCAGTCATTACGGCGATCGGCATCATAGAACGCAAGCCAGCTGCGATACCCAGCCAGGAAGCCTTCTTTAACGCTTCTGCCGTTGCGGCATTGGCACTCGTTAATGTAAAACGAGGCTCATTTACCACAATATATGGTGTATCTGTATCTCTATCTATGGCACTCATCTCTATTCAACCTTTCTATCGCACAGACTTCCCTGCTTTTATCCTACACGTCTGAGCGAAATCATTTGGTACACCCAGGCTATAAAAGATGCCTGTATTGCTAACATCCAAATGCTAGAGCCTGTGCAATAATCCTTTATTTATGATGGGTCTCTTATACAAATATATAGAAGGTACCTTCTTTACACGTAGCTGCTGTGCAAAAAGTTGTACCCTCTTTGGCGTGCATGATTTGACAAATATATGAGCCTGTGGGTAAATATGAGGATGCAGGGTTACATAAAAAAGGATATCGGTTTTGTAGGATGTGATAGAGGATATAGCTAGTAAAAGCCATAAAAAGGGTTTGAAGCTGAGAGGGATGGTGTATCTATGGAACAGGATATTTCCCCAACAGATTTGATTGGCACCTGGAAATTGGTCTCTGTAGAGATGCGCTATAGCGATGGTGATGTCCGTTATCCCTGGGGAATGCATGCAAATGGACATTTAGTGTATTCCGCCGATGGATATATGTCGGCTGTAATTGCAGCTGGAGAACGGCCCCTATTTACCACGGGAGATATTTTAGAGGGAAGCCTGGAAGAACAGGCCGGGGCGGCGCGCTCTTACGTTTCCTATGGCGGCCCCTATGAATTACATAGCAATGAAGTCATTCACCATGTCGAGGTCAGCTTATTCCCAAATTGGATAGGCCAGGCCCAACGGCGCTATATTGAATTGGTAGATGATAAACAACTGATTCTCCGTTCTGCACCCCTGCTGGCATCCGGTCAAGGGATTGGTTATCTAATCTGGCGCAGATATACTAATAATAGAGAAGACTAATAATAAAAAACGAGTCACCTTATGTGGTGCAAAAAGTGCTCCCAGCGCACTTTTTGCACCACATAAGAAAAAAGCTCGGGCGCGCCAGCGGCCGCCCACACAGGACCGCTATGCTTCCCATGCTAATGGGAATCTGGCACATTCAATGAGATCATCCCTTGTTTTTTACACAGGTGGCGGATATCACAACTCTGGCAGACGGAGGGTGGAGGGGGGGTCACGACCTCGAACTGTTTGTTCAAAATCTTCTGGCTAATCGTATCAAAGTGATGATTGACCTGCTCTAAAACGCGATTTAGCTCAGGTCTTAGGCAAACAAGAACTTGCTATGAGAGATATGGAATTAAGGGATACAGGTTTGAATGGCATTCCACGCAGAAGGTTTCTTGCTCATCTTTTCGACATTCCCCCTCTTCTTCTGGGGTTAGCCGCACTCTCGCATCCGTCAAGCAAAATTTCTCAACGTACGTCTGCACCAAGGCCTCTGATCGTTTCAGACCGGATCGATCTTGAGGAGGTTCGAGCCAGGCTGACGGATTTTTGGATACAGAATGATGGAGCCTCTCAGGATGTATTTCATACACTTGATATGACATTGAAGCGATTATATGAATGCTATCCTACCACAGCATCCTCTGAGCGTTTAGAGGTTGTAACCGCTCTGTGCGAATTACACATTCATGCAGCCAATCTTTTACGAGACAGGGGGAAATTCAGCAAATCACTTGAACATTTGAATAAAACAAAAGATCTTCATGTACTTCTGAATGATGATGAGCTCAAAGCCGACGTGCTCTATAGACGCGGAGGGCTGTACCTGGAAAAAGGAGAGATTTCTCTGGCTTTGGATGATTACCATACAGCCGAGCAGAAGCTGAACAATGTCTCTGCACCGCTCCAGGCTGCTGTTTTGCTCGAAACAGCCCTCTCTGAGGCCAGGATAGCAGATTCAAAGCAGCAATGTACGGCTGTTCTGAAAAAACTTGATCAGGCTGGTCGTATTATTAGAGTCGAACGGACAGAAGTAGGAAGAGAAAAGAAGCCCTATCTCAAGGTTGACGTAGCACGCTATCATCTGGATCGAGCCGCAACGTTGATTGCTCTCGGGAATCCTGATGAGGCACAGCAGGAACTCACGCTGCTTTCTTTTTCTCAACTCAGCGGCAGGCGCTCTGTGTACCAGTTGATCTTGCAAGCTCAGGCTTGTTTCGGTCTGAAAGAGTATTCGCAAGCAGCGATGCTGGTAGAAGAAGCGCTGCCTCTCGCCCGTACAATGTGCTCGCGTGTGAATTTGGAACGCATCAAGACGCTCTATAAGCAGCTTCAAGACACCCCCTTTCGAAATAATCCAGAAGTTGGGCGCCTTGGCTATCTGCTTTTTCATACGTGAGAACAAAAGCGCTGATATCACAGTACGGATTCACTGTTGTCTGTTCTTTTTAAGAAATGTCGTAAAGGAGTTTTACTTGCAATTACAGATATCCTCTACTACGCCAATCGACTTGCAAATGCATACCACATATAGTGATGGACGCTGGTCAGCAGAGCAAATTTTTGAGTACCTCGCACAAGAACGTTTTGGCCTGGTCGCGGTGACAGATCACGATCGCGTGGATACGGTAGAACGCATCCAACACCTGGGGGTGCAAAAACAGGTGCCAGTTCTCGCAGCTGTAGAGATAAGTGCCCAGTTTCATGGAAAGATGGCTGATGTTCTCTGTTTTGGTTTTGACCCTCATGATCTGGCGCTTCGCACCATTGCTGATGATGTTCGACAACGCCAGAAAGACAACGCAGAGCGGGTGTATGAAGAGTTACAGAGCCGAGGCTACCGATTTCCACATCCTCAAGATCTGCGTGTGGCAGGTGACTGTGGCAAATTGTTGATCAAGCAGGGTATGGTCCCCGATTGGCCGAGCGCCTTGACATTGTTGACCGATGCAGGATATTGTGAAATGAAGGCGGATATAGGCCAGACCGTTGAGGCAGCACACCAGAGTGGAGGTATCGCCTTGATTGCGCATCCAGGCCGTGGTTTGCGAGAGCCTCAGGAATTTACCAATTACACACCGGAACTGCTCGATCAAGTGCGTGCAGAAATCCCTCTCGATGGCATTGAAGTCTACTATCCCACACACTCTCCAGAACAAGTGGAAACCTATTTAGCGTATGCAATGCAGCACGACTTGCTGATCAGTGCTGGCTCAGACTCACACGGCCCTCCGGGTCGCATGCCGATCAAGTATCGCGCCGAACTCTGTCGACGCCTCCTTGAGCGCGTAGGCATCCAGGTGCAATGAGCTAGAACATATGTCGCGAAACGGTGGGTCTGCACGGAAAAACAGGCATCATCAGTGAATATCCGAGACCAATAATAAGAAAAGCTGTCCACGTAGTGAAATCTACCCGGACAGTTTTTTCATACCTAAATTCTACCCACATTAGGACGCCTGATATGCAAAGATAGACGAATCGTTAAAAATAAAGCGCCACAAATGACAAGATGAAGCCCTGAGACGGCTTTTGAACAGAGATATGAAATGCACTTAATCATGCCTAAAAGTTGTATGCATTGTTGTGTGTATCTATAATTTCCAAAATTAAGGGTCTGGCACAGGTTTAATGATGGGATTTAGAATAAGGTTGTTCGCCACAAAGCTCAATGATAGGGTGATATTCAATGGCGGAGTTGCCTATTCCTTTTATGGAAGTGAAACGGAAGTTCTCTATCTTCTAAAACGCTGTAGGTGTAGTTGTATTCACCTAGAGCGTTAATCAAAAGGATTGAGCCTCAAACTGCTGTGTTTCGGTAAAGATGGGTTCACCCTCACGCGGGAGATAGCCACAGTGAGTAAACCAGCTCCGAGCGTCTTGGTTCGTAATTTCCTCCAGCGCCCGGGCAATCGCTTCCTGCAACGCCTCTGGTGTACGAGCACCGATGCGTCGTAAGCAGGTCTTGAGTTTGGAAAACGCCTGCTCAATGGGTGAGAGATCGGGCGAATAGGAAGGCAAGAACACCAGGATGGGGCGGTCAAGGCTCCTACTGTGCTTGGACTCTTCTCGCTGCAATCGTTCACCAGCTATATTGGTGCCGATACCGAAAATAAGCCTGCGTATAGCTACAGTATGAGTTATACCAACACGCCATTTACCCAGATAAATGATCCTTTGACCTGGGCGCTCGAGTATGTTGCTGGTGAACACCTGCTCACCAGTATTACACCAACCGCTTATATCAGTGGGAGCGCGAATGTACTGAAACCGTATACATTTGCCTATACCCCTGAAACCAACCACTATTCCGATCTGGATCATACGACCACCAATGGGTCTGGTCGCAAATATATCACCGGAACCAACTGGTCGTATTTGACCCATTATGTTGATACTGAGACTCACGTTGGAGGCGATGTCACCTATGCGTTGGCCTACGGCAACTCGCATGGGACACCCTATGTGACCGACTCCAACGGAAATATCACCGATGACCGGCATGATCCGCTCTATTGTGTCAATCATGCCAATGATTCCGATACCAGCAAGCGCTGTCAGTCTCCCTACGATAATAATGAGGATCACAACTGGACCAACTATGTGGTGACCTCCATTTCGACCCTGAACTCGGGGCAGGGGAGCAACACTACCACCTATGCCTATGCGCTGAGCGCCTATGGGACCTATAGTCAAAATTACCAGGGGACCGGACGTTTCTGTGTGCCTGCTGGAACTGCTCCCTACAAACCTGGCCAGGATGACTGTGTCTATGATACCTACATCCCGCCAACCCCTGGTGGAGGAGCGGATACCGATTGGCAGGATTATTATAACGGCGAGTTTCGCGGCTTCGGGAAAGTCTATACGACCCATCCCGATGGCAATCTGACCGTTGATTCCTATTACGCCGCTGAAGCCTGGGGGACGCCGCAGACCAATAGCCAGAATTATCAGTCCGGCAGTGTGTATCAGGAAGATGTCTTTTGGGGCAATGCGGAAGATGACAATCAGCTTATTCAGCGAACGGTGACCCAATACAGCGGCAATAGCCAGTTCCTGCCGCAGGGAAGCCAGAACCTGAAGGATGGGTGTCTCACAGGTTTTACTACGTCCTATATTCCTTGTGAGTCTGTGACGGTCTTCTCAAAGACGACCCAGTATGAGAGTGCTGGCGTGGGAGGAACCGATGCTCCCTGGAAGCAAGTAAACTATACCTACGATGACTACCATCCCGTCAATGGCGTCACCACGGGCCACGGGTACTATCACAATGTGACGCAGGCATTGACGACGGGGTCCAACATCAAGCAGGTGACCCAAAAGTCATCCTATGCTATCAATGATGGCGTGACCAATGGTATCACCTACTACCTGACAGGCAAGGTCAGTCACTCTGAGATCGACGATGATACGGGCCATATCTGGTCCTGTCAGGATACGACCTATGATGAAGGATCATCGGTGGGTGTCTCGCCATCGGTCGGTCTGCCAACCACGGTCCAAACGTATACCAACTGCGGCAACCACAGCAATGGGCAGACCTATACAATGCACACGATGTATGACAAGTATGGGAATGCTGTGGCCTCGGTGGATGCCTTTGGCTCGGCCAATAGCGGCCTCTATAGCAGTAACGGCTGTAGTCTTTCTACGGCTCCTGCCTATCAGTCCTCATCCTGGACGGCCTCTCACTACACCACCTGTTCCGTCTTTGATAGCTATTATGCTCAGGCGACTGACCTCTACAATGTCTATAATCAGCACACGCATCTAACCTTTGATTATACCAGTGGTGGTCGTGCCACCAGCACCACTGATATTAATGGGCAAACGACCAGTAGTGCCCTGATCTATGATGGCAATGGCAATGAGATCCAGCGCACTGCCGCCCCAGGAGAAACAGGGAGTTATACGTCGCAGTCCACGACGGCCTCCTCCTGTTCCGATAGCAGCACGACGCCCTGTTACGAAGCGGACAGCAGCTCATACTTGTACTCCAACGCAGTATCGCGCGTGTTCTATGACAGTGCGGGCCGCGCCGTGGAGACCAGGAGTCCCCTGGATATCAACAATGATCTGGTCACGTACACTATCTATAATGATGCTGCTGATACCACCTTTACCAGCGTGCCGTTCCGCGTGCCCTATGGCACCGGGTGGTTAGACCCCAACACCGCCACCATCGATGGAGGCTCGGTGAAACCAGCAGGCACCACATCGTTGGTAGATCCCCTAGGGCGAGTAATGGCCACGCAGGATCCGGCCCTTGGCTCGGCCGCTGAACCTGGCATCACCTGTTCCGGACAAAATGGGACGTGGACCAGTTGTGCCTATTATGCCTATGGACAGGCCTCGGGTGATAGCCAGAACTATGGCTATACGGAGACTGTGGACGGCAATCAGCAGATGAGCGTCGCGTTTACTGATGTGCTGGGCCGCACGCGCTATGTCCAGAGCTATAGTGTCGCAGGCAACTCTGGTGCCAACATCACGGGGAAAACTGAGACCCAGTTCAATGCGCTGGGCTTGCCAACGGCGGTGATCGTCAAAGATCTGACACCACAGAGTGGTGAAGACACGGCGGCAGTCACCACCACCGCGACCTATGATGACATGGGACGATTGACCCAACTCAACGATCCCGATCGCGGCACGATCACTGACACCTATGATGCTGGTGGACGTGCTCTCACCGTCACCTCAGGTTCTCACACGGTGGGAAGTAGCTATGATCTGCTGGGACGCGTATTGTGTGTGCAGGATGCCGCGCCAACGACCGATGGATCAGGGGCCTGTAGCAGTGGCAGTCATCCATTAGAACAATACACCTATGGGGTAAGCAAACTGGGGACACCCGGGTCAACGGACTTCCCAACGGGGCGGATGACCCAGGATATCTCCACGACGTACTATCCTGATGGGACCTCCTCACAGTCCACGTATCAGTATCAGCACGATGCGCGTGGTCAGCTGACAGCGGAGACGATGCAGCTGAGTGTGCCCAGTAGCTGGAATGTCTCCACGGCATTGCCAACCTATAAGGAGACCCAGGCCTATAACGATGATGGACAGGCGACCACGACCCAGACCACTGTCAATGGTCAACCAGGCTTTACGTTCTCGCAGGCCTATGACAGTACGACCGGCACCCTGACTGGGCTCAGTAACAATGCGACCGGTGTCGCCAACCTGGCCTCTGTGAGCTTCGAAGGTCATGGTTTAACCTCGGCGATCAACTATCAGACGACCACAGGAACCGCGCTAGCCTCCGAGCAGTTTGGCTACGATGGAAACTTGCGCGCCACCGGAGCAACCGCCACCTGGCAGTCTGGCAGTGGATCAACCGGAACCGTCTATAGCGAAAATCGCAGCTATGATCCGATTGGAAACGTTAGTAGTAAAAGTTCGACCTATGCTGCCGTTCCAGGCCAAACCGGCTCTGGTGGAAGTGAGACCCAGAACTTCTGTTACAATGAGCTTAACCAGCTGACCTGGGCGGGCAATAGCGGCACCCAACCTGCGACCACGACCGGAGGCTCCTGCGGCACGGCAACGGCGCAAAGTGGTTTACAAGGAGCGGCTTATGGGACCGGTTTTGCCTATACCCATCTCGGGCAGCTCTGGCAAGGACCGCTCAATGGGTCGGGGTCACAGCTCCAGTATCTCTATTGTGATAGCAACCATCCCCATCAGTTGACGGGCATCTATCCTGCTGGCACCACCTGCGCGACCAAGAATGATGGCAGTGCTTCGTATCTGGCCAGCTACGACGCCTGGGGCAACCAGACCAGTCGCACCTATCAGGGTACCACGGCTACGCTGTCCTATGACGTCCAAAATGAACTGGTGCAATGGAACGCTGGCAGCACCAGTCAGGAATGGTATGCCTATGACAATGGGGAGAACGCACTCTGCGCCGTAGTACGGCTAGCAGTGGCACCACCCTCACGGTGTACGCCTTCGGCCTGGAAGAGCACACCTACAATAGCACTGGCACCCCCACCGGCGCTACCTACTACTACACCCTGGGTGGGCACCTACTGGGCAAAACTGATGGCACAAACACCCAGTTCTACCTGACCGACTCACTGGGCAGTGTGGTCGAAACCTTTACCAATACGGCCAACGCCGCCGCGGTGTTGGGCAACCAGACCTACGGCCCCTATGGCAACCAGCGCTACGCGCAAGGAGCCATGGGCACCGCCAAAGGTTTTACCGGCCAATACGCCGACACATCAGGTCTGGACTACGACAATGCTCGGTACTATGATCCCGTGGTAGGTCAGTTCACCGCTCCCGATACCGTTCAAGGCAACCTGCAGGGTGCCGACCCCTACACCTATGTGGCTGGCAACCCGGAAACCAACACCGATCCCACGGGCAATCGCATCGACTGGGGTGGTGGCGAGCAATCGATCGTCAACTGGAATACCCACACGGCGATCACCACCGAATCGCAAACCAGCACCTGGAGCCAGGTCGTTGACTCCTGGAGTGGCGGCAACTACCGCACCACCTGTACCTATGGCTGTGGTGGCACGCGACCCTGGTATGACAGTCCCAGTTCCGCCTATATCACCCATTACGTCAATACCCATCACACCGTCCGGCATGCGGCCGCGCCGGTTACGCACACCACACCATCCCAACCCAAGCACAAATCGAATGCCACATCGAATCCAGTGGTCGATGGTCTCATGAATGTTGGCAAGGGCCTCATGTGGGCAGGGGATCAGTTCCTGGGCGTCTCATCGATGGTCAACGATGTCCACACGCTTTCCGGCAACGGCAGCTGGCAGGACAAAGCGATTGCCGCTGGTGACCTGGGCATGAACGCCTTCATGGACATCTCGATGGTCTTTGGCGTTGGTGAGGAGCTCCGTGGTGGTGAGTTGCTGGCCAAAGGAGGTTTTGAACTGGCGGAAGAAGGTGGAGAACACCTGGCCGAAGCCTGTGGTCTCAGTTTCTCCTATGCCACCACCGTCGCCGTCGAGGGAGGATCGCAGAGCATTGGCTCCTTGAAGGTCGGACAAAAGGTCTGGGCCTATAACACCCAGACGAAAAAGATGGAACTGGAACCCATCCAACATGTCATCGTCACCACAGACAATGATCTGGTGGACCTGACCATCTCTACTCAAGCCCCAGCCAAAAAGCTGAACAGCGAAACCATCCATACCAACAAAAAGCATCCCTTCCTTGTTGCTGGCAAAGGTTTTATCCCTGTCGGGAAACTGCGCCTGGGGATGCCCATTGTAGAAGCCAACGGCCAACTCGGCATCGTCGCCGGTTGGAAGAGTGTACCCGGTAGCCAGGTGATGTATAATCTCACGGTTACTCAGGATCACACTTACGCTGTGGGCACCAACCAGTGGATTGTTCATAATGAAGGCTCAGAGCCATGCACAGTCTTAGCTAATGATATATATCGTGCAGGACAAAATGGCCTTGATTTAACTCTAAACAGCAGGGAGGTCAAGGATGGAATGGTAACCAGTGGAATCTCACATTTCGAGAAGCCGGTTGAGCGATTAAAAGGAGATTTTTATAAATTACCTGCAGGAACTGAAGCTCCTGAGGGTCTACAGTGGGTTAGTAAGTATTCAAAAACCTTCAAAGCAGTTCACGTTGGTTTAGAGCCAATTGGGGAAGAAATGTCCCAAGAAGCTTATGAAGCAGCAGTTGAAACGCTCCGACCTAGCTACATTAATATAGGTCGCTCTTAATCCTTTGGTATACTTAAAGTCTCGGAGGAAATTTCCTCCGAGGCGCCAAACTCTCAATTGAGGATACAAAATATGAATACAGAGAAGATCCTTTTGCAAGTATATCAAAATGCCATACCCAATTCATGGGAGGTATTTAGAGGAAAGAAACATGATATAAATGACCTGCCTAATGTATCTGATAACGATATACCAATTCTCGTGATTACACCAGAAGGATGGGTTGAATATATAAATGCCTATTTATCAATTAATAGTTTTTCTTTTGCAGATTATAAAGAAATCTATTTGAGAGTGGTAGAAAAAGACTTTGGAGATGATAATACCTGGACATTAATAGATTTAAGGCTAATTCTCCCCGACAAAACCCAACGGTTTTGGAGCCCTCAACCGAATTTTGAAGACAAAGAGATTTTAATTTTTCAACGAGTGATCGAAGCTTTCGCTAGATATTCTTTACTTCACAATAATAGCAACTTAAACGTAACTATTCAGGATGTCTAGCAGGAAGTTATACGTCGCAATCGACGACGGCCTCCTCCTGTTCGGATAGCAGCACGACGCCCTGTTACGAGGTAGATGCCAGCTCATACTTGTACTCCAACGCGGTATCACGCGTGTTCTATGACAGTGCGGGCCGCGCAGTGGAGACTAGGAGTCCCCTGGATATCAACAATGATCTGGTAACGTTTACCATCTATAATGATGCCGCTGATACCACCTTTACCAGCGTGCCGTTCCGTGTGCCCCATGGCACCGGGTGGTTAGACCCCAACACCGCCACCATCGATGGAGGCTCGGTGAAACCAACAGGCACCACATCGCTGGTAGATCCCCTAGGACGAGTAATGGCCACGCAGGATCCGGCCCTTGGCTCGGCTGCTGAACCTGGCATCACCTGTTCAGGACAAAATGGGACGTGGACCAGTTGTGCCTATTATGCCTATGGACAGGCCTCGGGTGATAGCCAGAACTATGGCTATACGGAGACTGTGGACGGCAATCAGCAGATGAGCGTCGCGTTTACTGATGTGCTGGGCCGCACGCGCTATGTCCAGAGCTATAGTGTCGCAGGCAACTCTGGTGCCAACATCACGAGGAAAACGGAGACCCAGTTCAATGCGCTGGGCTTGCCAACGGCGGTGATCGTCAAAGATCTGACACCACAGAGTGGTGAAGACACGGCGGCAGTCACCACCACCGCGACCTATGATGACATGGGACGATTGACCCAACTCAACGATCCCGATCGCGGCACGATCACTGATACCTATGATGCTGGTGGACGTGCTCTCACCGTCACCTCAGGTTCTCACACGGTGGGAAGTAGCTATGATCTGCTGGGGCGCGTACTGTGTGTGCAGGATGCGGCTCCCACGACCGATGGATCAGGGGCCTGTAGCAGCGGCAGTCATCCATTAGAACAATACACCTATGGGGTAAGCAAACTGGGGACACCCGGGTCAACAGACTTCCCAACGGGGCGGATGACCCAGGATATCTCCACGACCTATTATCCTGATGGGACCTCCTCACAGTCCACGTATCAGTATCAGCACGATGCGCGTGGTCAGCTGACAGCGGAGACGATGCAGTTGAGTGTGCCCAGTAGCTGGAATGTCTCCACGGCATTGCCAACCTATAAGGAGACCCAGGCCTATAACGATGATGGGCAGGCGACCACCACCCAGACCACCGTCAATGGTCAACCAGGCTTTACTTTCTCGCAGGCCTATGACAGTACGACCGGTACCCTGACTGGGCTCAGTAACAATGCAACGGGTGTCGCCAACCTGGCCTCTGTGAGCTTTGAAGGTCATGGTTTAACCTCGGCGATCAACTATCAGACGACCACAGGAACCGCGCTAGCCTCCGAGCAGTTTGGCTACGATGGAAACTTGCGCGCCACCGGAGCAACCGCCACCTGGCAGTCTGGCAGTGGATCAACCGGAACCGTCTATAGCGAAAATCGGAGCTATGATCCCATTGGCAACGTTAGTAGTAAAAGTTCGACCTATGCCGCGGTTCCAGGCCAAACCGGCTCTGGTGGGAGTGAGACCCAGAACTTCTGTTACAATGAGCTCAACCAGCTGACCTGGGCGGGCAATAGCGGCACGCAACCTGCGACCACGACCGGAGGCTCCTGCGGCACGGCGACTGCGCAAAGTGGTGGCTCTTCCGCACTTTCCGTGCTAGTTTATGCTGACTTCAAAACACGTTGGCGCAATAATGGGAAGCCCCCTCGACCATACATGGAACGCTTGATATACTTCAGCTTATTGATCTTTCCCTCCACTGGCCCATTGCTGTAGGGGAGCGTTAACGCCGCTCGAAGTGCTGAAACTTCTTTGTTCAATCCTTGAGCAAAGGTTGCCAGTTCGCTGATTCCGCTCATCTGACACGCTTCTAGCCAGGTATCCAGCGGCCTCGCATTTCGTTCTTTGACCATCGCCACAAACTGCTGGGTGAATCTGTAGACCATATCGGCATGCTCCTCTTGACGGATGTGAGCAAGTGCCTGCAGCTCTTGTTTTTCTAAGCGTTTCACGTCACGGAGAAACACCCAAGCCAGATGACGTGGTGCCATATCTTTTACCGGTGCTCTCGCCGGAGTATGGATTGGGTCAAGAGGCTGAGCACCAGCGTCTTTTTGAAGTTGAACCCATCGGTATACCATCATGTGACTGCCAGTAAACCCACGTTCTTGCAATTCCTGCCATAACTGCTTGCTCTGATGACATCCTTCTTGCCAACGCTTAGACAGATAGGGTCGAAACGCATCAATAGCACTCTTCGTACGAGGAACTCTTTGAAATTCAGGGAAATCAGGCGCTTGCACAAATTTCCGTACGGTTTGGCGACTGATGTTGAGTTGGCGAGCAATACCCAGAATACTTCCCCCTTGTTTGTGTAGGTCAATGACCTGATGATAGAGGGCCAAGCGGCGACGCCGTGATCCTTCAGAACGCTCTTGTTCACCTTTGGTCCGTTTTTGGCGGGGAAATACCTCTTGATGGGTATTCGGATGAGCATGCTGTTGTTTCTGAATCCGGTTGAGAAACCGCTCAACGGCTTCCCGAAGGTTTTTTACGACATGCCAACGATCAAGGACTTGTTGGGCCTGTGGAGCTCCTTCCGTGGCACCACGTAGATATTCCGTCGAACGATCTCGACTGATGATTTCGATGCCAGGATGCAGTCTAAGCCATGCTGCAAGGGTTTCTGAGCTGCGATCCTCTAGCAGATCAATTGGGTGGTGTGTCTCTAAATCAACGAGAATGGTTCCATAGGTCCGCCCACGTCGAAACGCAAAATCATCGACGCCTACATACCTTGGAGTCAGAGGAGATGTCGATCGAGCTTTTTTGGCTCGCCGTAGGAGAGCATCTGCACTCACTGGCATGGATAATTGCTCGGCCAAGCGCGAACCAGCCTGTCCACTGAGGACGACGGCAATACTCTCCAGGATGGCGCCTAAACGAGCCGTTTGTCTAGCAGAGAGGGGCAATTCCGGCAAGCGTTCGGCAAAGGTTTGCCGAGCACACTGCCGATTCTGGCAACGAAAACGCCGCACAGATAAGATCAACTGGACTGTTTGACCACTCACCGGGAGATCGTGGGGAGAACGAGTGTAATAACTATGCACACGATGCGAGATGTGCTGGCAGGTTGGGCAAACGGCCGTTGTACTGGTGGTATGGGCTGTAATAGTCAGAGAGGTCCCTTCATGGGCGATCTGCTGAATTTCAAATCCTGATAACGAGAAAGGAAGCATAGGAAAAAGAAGCACCTTACTTTTGATAATTCACGAGCGAGAAATTTTCTCTTCTCATGATTCTACGAACTAAGGTTGCAAAACTAGCACGGAAAGTGCGGAAGAGCCAAAGTGGTTTACAAGGAGCGGCTTATGGGACCGGTTTTGCCTATACCCATCTCGGGCAGCTCTGGCAAGGACCGCTCAATGGGTCGGGTTCACAGCTCCAATATCTCTATTGTGATAGCAACCATCCCCATCAGTTGACGGCATCTATCCTGCTGGGACGACCTGTGCCACCAAGAATGATGGCAGTGCTTCGTATCTGGCTGGTTATGATGCCTGGGGCAACCAGACCAGTCGCACCTATCAGGGTACCACGGCTACCCTGTCCTATGACGTCCAGAATGAACTGGTGCAATGGAATGCTGGCAGTAATAGCCAGGAATGGTATGCGTATGACAATGGGGGGGAACGCACTCTGCGCCGCAGTACCACCAGCGCTGGCACCACCCTCACCGTCTATGCCTTCGGCCTGGAAGAACATACCTACAATAGCACTGGCACGGCCACCGGCGCTACCTACTACTATACCCTGGGTGGGCACTTGCTGGGCAAAACCGATGGCACGAATACCCAGTTCTACCTGACCGACTCGCTGGGCAGTGTGGTCGAAACCTTTACCAATACGGCCAACGCTGCCACCGTGCTGGGCAACCAGACCTACGGCCCCTGGCAACCAGCGCTACTCCCAGGGAGCCATGGGCACGGCTAAAGGCTTTACCGGCCAATACGCCGATACATCAGGCCTGGACTACGACAATGCCCGGTACTATGATCCCGTGGTGGGTCAGTTCACCACTCCCGATACCGTTCAAGGCAACCTGCAGGGTGCCGACCCCTACACCTATGTGGCTGGCAACCCGGAAACCAACACTGATCCGAGCGGCAATCGCATCGACTGGGGTGGTGGCGAGCAATCAATCGTCAACTGGAATACCCACACGGCGATCACCACCGAATCACAAACCAGTACCTGGAGCCAGGTCGTTGACTCCTGGGGTGGCGGCAACTACCGCACCACCTGTACCTATGGCTGTGGCGGCACGCGACCCTGGTATGACAGTCCCAGTTCCGCCTATATCACCCATTACGTCAATACCCATCACACCGTCCGGCATGCAGCCGCGCCGGTTACGCACACCACACCATCCCAACCCAAACACAAATCGAATGCCACATCGAATCCAGTGGTCGATGGTCTCATGAATGTTGGCAAGGGCATCATGTGGGCAGGTGATCAGTTCCTGGGCGTCTCATCGATGGTCAACGATGTCCACACGCTTTCCGGCAACGGCAGCTGGCAGGACAAAGCGCTTGCCGCCGGCGACCTTGGAATGAACGCCTTCATGGACATCTCCATGGCCTTTGGCGTTGGTGAGGAGCTCCGTGGTGGTGAGTTGCTGGCCAAAGGAGGTTTTGAACTGGCGGAAGAAGGCGGAGAACACCTGGCCGAGACGTGTGGACTCAGTTTCTCCTATGCCACCACCGTGGCCGTCGAGGGAGGAACCCAAAGCATTGGCTCCTTAAAAGTGGGGCGAAAGGTTTGGGCCTACAATACTCAAACCAAGAAGATGGAGCTGGAGCCCATCCAACATGTCATCGTCACCAAAGACAATGATCTGGTGGATCTCACTATCTCCACGCAGGCACCCGCCAAAGACCTCAGCAGTGAAACGATCCATACTAACAAAAAGCATCCCTTCCTTGTGGCTGGCAAAGGTTTTGTCCCCGTCGGACAACTCCGTCTCGGAATGCCCATCGTGGAAGCTAATGGACAACTTGGTGTGGTCACCGGCTGGAAAAGTGTTCCTGGCAATCAGGTGATGTATAATCTCACTGTCACCCAGGACCATACGTATACCGTCGGTGCAAACCAATGGGTGGTCCATAACAGTGGCTTTTGTGATAAAGAAATAGAAGAAGAGTTTCCAGATGCAAAATCTGCTTATAATGCTGCAATGGAACATATTGATGGACCACTAGGAGAAAATGCAACAGAAAACACTGCTAAAGGATTACATGGTGATCCAGATGGAGTGAAAGGTTTACCTAATGGACTTCGAGAAGGAAATAAAAGTTGGAGGCTAGATTATGACCCTGACAAAGGTCCACATTTTAATTGGAGCGTGGGTAAAAAGAGTAGTGGTGGAGCATGGGGGGCTGCGAAATTTCCTGGTACTAGTGAAACTTATGTAAACATGATGCTCCGCTTTGGAGAAGGTGGCGTAGATGCGATGTTAAACGACTAGAAAATGGAAGTGTGTTGCTGATCAACTTTAGATTGATCAGCAACACCATAAAGTGTAGGGAATAGAATGAAATTCACAAAAAATGATTTTCTCCCATTAAGCAAATTCGAATATTTGTACAGATGGAATGATTCAAATATTAGTACGCTTTCACAAGAAACTCTTTCTCAAATACACTATTTAAATGCGAGGAAGGCAAAAGAAGTAGATGATAAGCTTTCTATTATTAACAAAAAATTTTATACATATATCTTTGCTTCATTGAGGAGTGAAGAGTCATATGGTGAGTTTTCTGACATTCGTTTGTTTTCGGTAAAGGAAAATGGGTTACAATCTATACCCATTTGGTTTTTTTCCCTAGAAATTCCTCCTGCGACAGAAATGATTTTTTCCTGGGAAATGCACATTGCAGTTAAAACAACGTGGGAAATCTTTACACGATATTGGGACGACTTTTTTTATTTTGGTCAAGACGACCTTTCTATTGGAGCTATAAACGGTCCTTGGTATTTATTATTATTTCATGAAGGGTATTTCGTATACGGGCATATAAAAGAGAATTTGCTATGAAACTTTTATACGCTATTGTAACAGAATGAGAGGCCTACAGCACTGGTTTTACCTACGCCCATCTCGGACAGTACTGGCAAGGCTCGCTCAACTGTAGGGTTGCAACTCCAGTATCTCTACTGTGATAACACCCATACGTATCAGTTAACTGGTATCTATCCTGCTTACACGACCTGTGCCACCAAAAATGATGGCAGCGCCTCGTATCTGGTCGGCTATGACGCTTGGGGCAACCAGACCTATGGACCCTATGGCAACCAGCGCTACTCCCAGGGAGCCATGGGCACGGCTAAAGGTTTTACCGGCCAATACGCTGACTCCTCTGGTCTGGACTACTACAATGCTCGGTACTATGATCCCGTGGTGAGCCAGTTCACCGCTCCCGATACCGTTCAAGGCAACATGCAGGGTGCCGACCCCTACACCTATGTGGCTGGCAACCCGGAAACCAACACTGATCCGAGCGGCAATCGCATCGACTGGGGTGGTGGCGAGCAATCGATCGTTAACTGGAACACCCACACGGCGATCACCACCGAATCACAAACCAGCACCTGGAGCCAGGTGGTTGACTCCTGGAGTGGCGGCAACTACCGCACTACCTGTACCTATGGCTGTGGTGGCACGCGACCCTGGTATGACAGTCCCAGTTCCGCCTACATCACCCATTACGTCAATACCCATCACACCGTCCGGCATGCAGCCGCGCCGGTTACGCACACCACACCATCCCAACCCAAACACAAATCGAATGCCACCTCGAATCCAGTGGTCGATGGTCTCATGAATGTGGGCAAGGGCATCATGTGGGCAGGGGATCAGTTCCTGGGCATCTCATCGATGGTCAACGATGTGCACACGCTTTCCGGCAACGGGAGCTGGCAGGACAAAGCGCTTGCTGCCGGCGACCTGGGCATGAATGCCTTCATGGACATCTCGATGGCCTTTGGCGTTGGTGAGGAGCTCCGTGGTGGTGAGCTGCTGGCCAAAGGAGGTTTTGAACTAGGAGATCACCTTGCTGAAGATGGAGGGGAACACCTGGCAGAGACGTGTGGACTCAGCTTCTCGTTTGCCACCACCGTGGCCGTCGAGGGAGGAACCCAAAGTATTGGCTCCTTGAAAGTAGGGCAAAAGGTCTGGGCCTATAACACCCAAACCAGGAAGATGGAACTGGAGCCCATCCAGCACGTCATTGTCACCAAAGACAACGACCTGGTGGACCTGACCATCTCAACCCAGGCTCCGGCCAAACACCTGACCAGTGAAATGATCCACACCAACAAGAAGCATCCCTTTCTCGTGGCTGGCAAAGGCTTTGTCCCAGTTGGACAACTCCACCTCGGCATGGCCATCGTGGAAGCTAACGGACAATTGGGCGTGGTCACCGGCTGGAAGAGTGTGCCTGGCAGCCAGATCATGTATAATCTGACTATCACCCAGGATCACACCTATACCGTTGGCAGCAACCAATGGGTTGTTCATAATATAGGATGTGGGATAGATGCTCAAGAATTCTCAGATGCTGGTATGCAAGACGATAAGGGTGGAATGACTAAAGGAGGAAGAGCATATCAAAAGCATGTAAGTAGAGAAGGAGGTGAACTTTTCGGGACAGATCCTGGCAAGCCCGCATTGAGGAATCAAGCAGGTCAGGATATAATTGATGATATTGTGACTCATCCTGATACTGAGTGGACTATCAACTACGATTCAAAAAATGCTAGGCATGTAATGGATGGCTATCTTCCAGACGGAAGAGGTGCCCGTTGGTCTATATATCCCAATATAGAATTTGTTGGATTCAGGACAGGATCTTAACTTACAGAAGCGTAACCTTCTTCTATCAAAATAGAAGAAGGTTACATCCCAAAGAGGAAATATAGAAAGAGTCAAAAAATGAGTAAGTCAATCTCTCTAGAGAATTACAAAAAAGCTTTTGCTCGTGATGGATCACTGCGTGATTTATATATACCTAAAACACAGAGAAATGATTGGGAATGTATTTTAAACTATGTTCAAAGGAGAAGTGACTTTACAAACATCCTTTTTATAGATCAACATCCTCATCCTTTAGATGTTGATATACAAGAGCTTTTTCATATAACTTCGGATCATGCTGTCTTACTACGTATTGATGCAAAACAATTGCAGCTTCATTGTCACTTTTTTGAGATGCAAAAAATAGAGTTCGATTTCGATCCCAGTGTCATTAATACTGATGATCGTTTAAATCGTCTAATGGAATTTATTCATAACATAAGTGTAATTTCAAAAAAATGTATCTTCCTCACTCCAGAGAATGAAGAAAATGTACACTATTACTCCTATAACCCAGAAACAGGAGACGAAAAATGGTCTCTTCCTGAATGGGAGTCCTATAAAATACTTGATTTTAAAAACATACCAAGTATTCTCCATGAAATAGAAGAAAAACATAAAAAATAGTTGAACCCCCATCCTTTAGGTGAAAACCAACCTGATCCCACGAGCAATCGCATCGACTGGAACGGTGGCGAGCAATCGATCGTCAACTGGAATACCCACACGGCGATCACCACCGAATCGCAAACCAGCACATGGAGCCAAGTCGTTGATTCCTAGGGTGGTGGCAACTATCGCACCACCTGTACCTATGGCTGTGGTGGCACGCGACCCTGGTATGACAGTCCCAGTTCCGCCTACATCACTCATTACGTCAATACCCATCACACCGTCCGGCATGCGGCCGCGCCGGTTACGCACACCGCACAAGCACATCCCAAGTCTAAACCCAAGTCCACAGCGAATCCAGTGGTCGATGGCCTCATGAATGTGGGCAAGGGCATCATGTGGGCAGGCGATCAGTTCCTGGGCGTCTCATCGATGATCAACGATGTCCACACCCTTTCCGGCAACGGCAGCTGGCAGGACAAAGCGCTTGCCGCCGGCGACCTGGGCATGAATGCCTTCATGGACATCTCCATGGTCTTCGGCGTCGGGGAAGAACTCCGCGGCGGTGAGTTAATGGCCAAAGGAGCCTTTGATCTAGCAGAAGATGGAGGAGAACACCTGGCCGAAGCCTGTGGTCTCAGTTTCTCCTATGCCACCACCGTCGCTGTCGAGGGAGGATCGCAGAGCATTGGCTCCTTGAAGGTCGGACAAAAGGTCTGGGCCTACAACACCCAGACGAAAAAGATGGAACTGGAACCCATCCAACATGTCATCGTCACCACAGACCATGATCTGGTGGATCTCACCATCTCAACCCAGGCACCAGCCAAACACCTCAGTAGTGAAACCATCCATACCAACAAAAAGCATCCTTTTCTCGTGGCCGGAAAAGGCTTTGTTCCCGTCGGACAATTGCGTCTCGGGATGCCTATTGTGGAGGCTAACGGTCAACTTGGTGTGGTCACTGGCTGGAAGAGTGTGCCCGGTAGTCTGGTGATGTATAATCTCACTGTCACCCAGGATCATACCTACGCCGTCGGCACCAACCACTGGATAGTCCATAACGAAGGTATCTGCACATCAGATACACTCCAAAAAGATATCTATAGAAGTATTAGAGGGGATGGAGGACTTTCGTTAGAATTAGCAGATAACGAACTAACCCCTGCTGGAAAAATAAAAGCTGGCTCTATCTCTCATTTTGAGGATCCCGTTGACTTACCAGGTACCAAAGGTTATGGCATTTTGGAGGCGGGCACAAAGGCCCCTGAGGGAACAGTATGGACTTCGAAGCCAAGTCCTAACTGGAACGCGGTTCACGTTGGCTTAACTCCTATTGATCCCACTATGTCACGAGCTGCCTTCAACGCAGCTGTAGAAACCCTTAGACCCTTGTATGTAATTGTAATGAACGGCGAGTAGCATATTGCTTTCGAGAGATAAAGATAAACACATCTTTATCTCTCGAAAGGTCAGTCAAGAAGAGGGCTATAAAATGACAACAGTTTTTTATAATGCCATATATAAAGATCAATCTGGTGAAGAACGCATCATCATTGAAAACGATGGGAAGAGGTTGAAATTCATTTTGCGCGATATTGCATTTCAAGGTACTACATTTAGTCGTATGTTTGTTGAGCAAGAAAATAAAGTAAAAGAAGCCCAAGATAAATTCACTTTATTTTTTATAAAAGAAGTGCGTGAAGAAAATGTTATTTCTGCTACATTCTTTTGTTTGGATGCTTTTACACTATCATGGGATATGCCACTACAAATTGTTGTGCAAAATCAACCCTTAGATTGTCGCTTACATGTTTTTATGAAGCAATCATATCAATTAAGAGAAATAAACGGTCCATCAGCTAAATATCAGCTTGATTTGTGGCTGGCCAATGCTCAAATTGGTACTGCTACTGGAGCATTATTTCGATCAATGCTTTTTGCTCTACAGAGGCAATTGCCACCAGGAGAATATATAAGATGCTGCTATATGTGTGCTTTTTCGTCAACGTACTATGGAAATATGGGACCTACATTTGGTGCGTTGGCTTGTTTTCGTAATTCTAAAGAGAAAATGATTGAGATAAAAAAGAGAGCGGAAATTGCCACATATGGTTTTGAATACGATGATGATATGGCAACTATTTGGGATGAAAAAGTTGAAGATGTACAGGAAACGTATGTATGTGCCGAGTTTCAGGCTGACTGGTCTAATCCGTATATAGAATTACAAGAGCCAAGCTAATGAAAACACAACAATTTCGGTGCTGTTGCCATTTTGGAACTATTCACACCAATAAGAAGCATCCTTTCCTTGTGACTGACAAAGGTTTTGTGCTCGTTGGCTAACTTCGTCTCGGCATGCCCATCGTGGAAGCCAACGGACAATTAGGCATCGTCGCCGGTTGGAAGAGTGTACCCGGCAGTCAAGTGATGTATAATCTCACTGTCACTCAAGATCATACTTATACAGTTGGTGCGAATCAATGGATTGTTCATAATGCAAACTGCAAAGTTAGTGAACTCGATCCGTTACATAGTTCAGCAACCTCTGGGAGAAGGCCTGAATTAGAAAATCTTTCCGATCAAGAACTTTTGGAGTCTGTAAATAATCCAAGAAATGGAGATCCCATCAAAATTAATACAAGAACAGAGAAAGTTGTAGATGGAAACGGTAGAGCGTATGAGCTCTTAAATCGTGCATCATCTCCTATGAGTAGTATCACTCCAGATACACTCGTACATTATGAACCTTATACACCCATGTCTATACCAGAGCCATGGGAGTGATCATAGTTTTGGATTTTGCAATCATAGCAAAAACCACATGTTTGTAAGATCGAGACAGCAACAGATAGTTGTTTAGTATTAGTGGAGAGCAAGTAAAAATGTCACCTTGCTCTCCTATTGATCCGAAAATCTATGGCAGGAGATATTTATGGTAGATAGAGAATACATATTAAAACTTCTGTATGCAGCATTCATTGATATTCGAGTTGCCAGTCATTCGGAAGACAATCAAACTTGTTTTGTGATTTCAGATGTGTTTCATACTATTCCTTTGCAGCTTAATCGAGCTGATAAAGGCGAAATTGAGTATGCGGATATCATTAAAAGCATAAACCAGAAGTGCGAAGAAAGAAAATGTACACGTTGGCTTGACAATGCCAAGGAAAACATTGCGAGGCTTCCTTAACAAACAATTTGGTAAATCAAGTAATACGTTAGTGAGTATGATTATTTACTAAAGTTACTTTTAATCGAGGGTGTAAAATATTTTGGGCCTTCTCCACTTTTCTTGCTGAGTTTGTAACCCATAATCGTAGATACAAATGGAAGGACTGCTGTGATCCTTCAAGTTGTTTTTTACGAGGGCTTTTCTTATCACATGCTTCAGTTTGCCTTTGTTGGTTTTGAGATCCAGCACATCATTCAAGAACCATCCTGACGATTACCGCTTGCACGACAACGGAAACGGGAGCTTGCCCCTCCTGTGACGAGGAAGCAAGCCATGTACATAGCTATTACCAAAGGCATCCCCAGGACTTGCCTATTAGTGGTCGGAGGGTACAACTGATTTTACAGGTTCAGCGCTTCCGCTGTAAAAATCTCTCCTGTCCCCGACAGACGTTCGCTGAGCGATTGCCAGAACTGCCTCTTTCCGTTCGCCAAACCCGTCGACTTGGAGCCATTCTTACAGCAATGGGCCAGTATTCAAAAGTAATTGAAAGTTATTAGTTATGCTTTCCAAACATACACGTTATTTTTGAAGTCAAAAATCTGTCAGTTAAATTTTCTTCCGGTTCAGAAAATCTTCAAAATCGCTAGGTTTGATCCTATATTCAGGGCGGCGACCGCCAATATTGAATGCTTGCAAATCTCCCTTAAGAATCCAGTTGCGTACTGTTTTCTCATCAACAGTCATCTTTTTGGCTATTTGCTTTACTGTAAGCATGCTTTCTTCTGCCTCTGCCATTTGCATCTCCTAAAAAGATTTTAGATCATTATAGTATCTAAATCCCTTGAGATCAATTAGTTTCCTAACATTGGTTGTATCCCCTTTTTACCAGTTATTTAGTACTTAAAAAGTTGTAAATTTCTTTTATATTCTGGTTTAATGGCTTTGTGTTGCTAAAAGTTTGATTTTTTCTCATATATTCCGTATAATCACATTTATGGATGTTTGAATGAGTGTATCAAGGTTGTTGTGACGAATTTATCCTGGCAACCTTTCTTTGATGGCTGCTTTCCAGATAAGAAAATAAAACGGAATTAATCCTAATAGGTAGCTAAAAGTAAATCGAAGAGTATTGCAACATCCTAATAAAAGAAACATTAACCGATGACGAATAAAGGATAGACATCATGGATGATTTTGGGATAACGCGGAAAGATAATGAGATAGGGAATTACAAACGGGCAGCTATCTATGCTCGGGTGTCTACTGATCGGCAAGACGAGGAAGGCACAAGCCTTATATCTCAGGTGCAAAAGTGCTTAGATTACTGCAAGGAACACAAATATATAGTTGGTGATATACATATCTACAGAGAAGTTTGGACCGGTACGCAATATCGAGAACGTCCAGTGCTGAGCAAATTACGAGCTGCAGCGAGAAGTCAAGAATTTGATGCCCTTGTATTTTATGCATTTGATCGTTTATCTCGTAATCAAGTGCATCAGGCTGTCATTATTGATGAATTGCAGCACAACAATGTTAGTGTGGAGTGCGTTACTGAGCAGTTTGATGATTCTCCCGTTGGCCGTTTCATGCGCTCGGCACAATCATTTGTGTCAGAAGTAGAACGGGAGAAGATTCGTGAACGATCTTTACGGGGTTTCTTGCAGAGGTACAATGAAGGCAAAATGATAGGTGCTGGTCCAGCTGCTTACGGTTATAAATGGAATAAAGATCGAACAGCTTTTGAGATTGAGCCGACGGAAGCAGAAGTTATTAAAAGGATATTCAATCTTTACAAAGGCAATACTTCATTACATCAACTAGCTCGTATTTTGACTGATGAGCAGATTCCAACCAGAACGAGTAAAGAAGGTGAACCACCTAAAGGGTGGAATTTATCTAGCATTAATCACATATTAAAGAATGCTAATTACATAGGAGAAGCATATGGGCGAAAGTGGCAAGCTATTGCGAAATCAGGGACAACGAAATATTTAAGGAGGCCTTCCGATGAGCAGATACTTCTACCAGAAGGCACTGTTCCGCCTATTATTGACCGAGAAACTTTTGATATAGTACAAGCTAAACTGACAAGAAACAGAGAAGTATCAGCCAGGCGTAATATGAATCCTGAAGATAATCTACTACGATGCGGTTTTATTTTTTGTGGGAAGTGTGGAAGACGAATGTCAGTTCAACGCAACAAGCCCACCAAACACTCTCCTTATATTCAAATTTTTTATACTTGTAAAAGAGGTGGACAAGTTACAAGTACGGAGTGCCGTAGCGTTTCCATTAATGTTGATCTTATAGATCCTTATGCCTGGAGCTTTGTTAGCGAGCACCTAAAAAATCATGAGCTGATCAAAAATAAAATAGAAGAGATTGGGGTAGCGCTACGTAAGCTGTCACCAGCCGCAAGGTAGCGGTCATGAACAGCATAGAAGATAAAAGTATCTTTCTGTTGTTTTACTGGATAGGAAAATGCTCCATAGCTTGATTGTAAGACGGTTGTGCGTCCGCCAGTGAAAGCCTGGAGTAGATTTCGAGTGATTGTCGTGTGGAGTGTCCAGAGTAAGGCTGGATCAGGGCGTCATCGATGCCCTCTTTTTTCAGCCAGGTGAAGAGAAAATGCCGCCATTTGTGGGGAGACATGGAGCGTGTCATCCCGGCAGCTTGGGCATAGCGAGTCAACATTTTTCGCACGCCTCGATCTGTATATCGGTGCTTGCGCACTGACTCGAACAAGTACATCGCTCCACGAGCTTTCATTTGTTCGATATGCAGTGCAAGCAGCTCACGGAAGGTATGAGGGAAGGGAACTTCGCGGTCCTTGTTCCCTTTGCCCTGGGTAATGCGAATCTGGCAACGTTCAACATCGACCTCGGTGATGCGAATTGCCACTAGCTCGCTGACTCGGACGCCTGTGTAGAAGAGCGTTTTGATCAGCACCATATCCCCGAAGTTCCGACAATTCCATACTGCTTGGTAGAATCGACGAATCTCCTCTTCCGTGGGAACCTCGGGGAGTCTGATCTCTTTCCGAGGAACTTCAATCTCCATCTCCGCGCG
Organism: Dictyobacter kobayashii; assembly: GCF_003967555.1. Lineage (GTDB taxonomy): Bacteria > Chloroflexota > Ktedonobacteria > Ktedonobacterales > Ktedonobacteraceae > Dictyobacter > Dictyobacter kobayashii. The sequence continues at coordinate 1,525,240 of NZ_BIFS01000001.1, read as the reverse complement.
TAGCGCTCGAAAGACGCTTTTGAGATAGGGATAATCAGGCCGCTCTGTTCGAAGCAGCTTCGCTAACTCTTTGGCCTTTTTCTGTGGTGGTGTCCGAGTCATTGTTCTGACCTTTCTGTGTATGAGAGCGCTCAGGCGAGCGCGAGGCGTTTGTCCATATCCAGCCTGAGTGATCCGTAGGGTTCAACGTGTGCATAGAACAGTGGCGTCAAGCCCGGTAATCCTCTTTGGTCAGGCGCTTCATCCATGTCTCGTCTTCGAGCACTTTTTGCACCATCAGCGTGTTGATATAGACCAGAGAAATTTGCAGCAGATGCAGCGCGAGCATGGAGATCTCCTGGTCATCTAAGCGATTGGAAGCAAACTCGCCTCCCTTGCCATAATGAATAAACGAGTTGGCGGAATTCCAGTTCTCAATGACATTTAAGCCCTCATGAATTTCTCGCCGCAGCTCCTCAGATTCCAAGTACTGGCAGAGAAAAATGGTCTTGATCGCGCGCCCTAGTTCGGCGAGTGCTTGATAGGTGGGATGCTGGAGGTTATTACGAGTAAATCGCCGCAGGATCGCCTCTGTTTCCGCAGTTCCCAGGCGCAGGGCTGTCGCGTACTTGACCATCTCGTCATACTGGCTGCTAATCAGTTCCCAGTTGATGGGTCGAGTCAGAATGGGTTGCAGATTCTCGTACTCGGCTGGGTTGCCCGTTTCTGGTCGGTAGAGCTTCTGAGAGGCAATGTTCTTGAGGCGGGGGAGCAGGCGGAAGCCGAGCAGATGGCAGAAGGCAAAGGCGACCTCACTTTGCCCGTGCGTGTCAACATAGTTTTTCTCGATCTCAGCATCAGTGCAATGGCGCAGCAGTCCCTCAATCATCGCCGCTACCTCGGAGGAGGAGCAACTTTTAAGCTGGGAATAGATGCAGGTGGACTTTCTTTCGACGTGCCAGTAAATCATAATGCCAGGACCACGATAGCGAATATGCCACTCGGTGAGCAGGTTCTGGTTCCACGCTCCGAATTTCTTGGAGTCGGAGGCACACGCGGTCGTGCCTTCGCCCCAGATGTCGGCACGCCTGACCTCAAAAATCGCATTGGCAACATGGGCGATGGCATTGCGCAACTGCTCTTTGTGAATGTAACGAGAACGCACATAGCGCAGATCGGAGTCAGTGGTGCCAGGATCGGCGCTGGGCAATCTCTTGAACCCGGTATTCGTCCCCAGACCATAGAGGCACAGAAGCAGCCGCCGATGCAAAGTGTCGCGAGGAATGCGTTCTCGGCTGGCGACGCTGGTAAACAGCTCAGGAAAGCCCGTCAGCAGCGCGGTTTCCTTGAGCATATCAAGCAGGCTCGTCATGGACCAGCGGGTGCCTATCTCTTGCTTCAGGCTGGCGAGATTGCGCGGCTCCGGCTGAGCCGCGAGCGGTGTGATGCTAATGGGCTTCTTCTTTCGGTTGGGCAAGAGGCGCACCTGGTCACGGATACGTGGCATGGCCCTGTTCAGTGACTGAAGCGACTTACGCATCTCTTCCTGAATATGCTGGATAAAATCTTCTGCCTCGGTCGGCTGGCGCAGCGCCTCGTAATAGGTCTCCCGCTTCTGGTTAAAATCAGTGGGCAAGTCATCATCTGGATTACGGAAGCGATTGGCTCCAACGACCCAGACTTCTCTGACGCGGATTTTCTCTCGAAGCGCCTGCAGCACGCAGACCTCATAATTGAGTCGGTTGACTTTCTCGGTTCCATCATCCTCTTTGTCAACCACAAACTCGCGCCACTTGGGCGCGACCACTTCTTTGATGGGAATAATTTCATGGTCAGGATAGTATTGGCGAGGGCTACGAACATAATCCTTCACCAGGTGGATCGCGCGGATCACTGGGCGGTACAGCTCATTGTTGGAATGAAAGTCGAGCATCTCCAGGAGCTCTGGAACCATGCGCCGGTAGTGGCGACTGTAGGATGCACGCATAATGATATGCACCTGCTTGCGAAACGCCGGACTTTTCGCTTTGTATTCTTTGATGAGATCGCGGAGAAGTTTTTCGCTGGCGACCTCAAAAACCACCTTGCGGACAGGTTCATCAGGGCGTTCGACGGAGGCTTCAGCAATGCGATAGAGAATACCCTCTTTGTTCGCAATGCGCTTGAACTCGTTCGCGTACTCCTCCTCAACCCGCTTTTCAGCACGCACGTCAATTTTGTGTACGATCTGGATGAGCAATTCGACCAGTCCATCGGTGATCTCCTGCGCTCGTAGAGAGCAGAGCACGGCCAGCAGGGTCAGGCGATAGGCTTTGGAGTGCGCACGCAACCGTGAGGGTTCTTCGACACTCGCCCGATTGCGATAAACATTCAACACCTTACGTGCTACCCCTGGAAAGAGCGTGTCTGGCAGCTTGAGTTCCCTGATGAGCCGCAATTTCGCCATCTCTTCCAGCATCGTTGCCAACCCGACGCGTCCAGGGTCCATACGTAGGTGTTGGAGAGGATTGGGAAGTGCCTCAAAGGAGGTTTCGAGCACTGGTTCCTCTGGGAGAGAGGGAGGAGCCTCAGGGACTGGTTCCTGTAAAGCAGCCACCTCCCCTGGTGTCGCCAGCAACGCTTCCAGAGCCGCCTGGGTCGCTTCAGGGAGTTGGGCCAGCGTTGCGTCATAGAACTGCTGCTCAAAGGCATGCAGCGCAGAGCGAATCAGGCGTCTGAGGCGATCTGAAGAGGGTGCCTCCAGGTGGTGACGCCGAAACCAGACGTAGGCTTCCTCCCGTAGCACATCCTCTTGATGTTCGAGGGGGAGCACTTCAGCAATGAGCCATTGTTTCAATTGCTCTCCATCAGCTACCGTCGATTCCCGGAAATCAAAGAGTTTGCGGATCTCTGCTCGGTGATACTCGATAGTTCGACCTTGCCAGGCATATTGCAGATACGCTTCTGCAGACACCCCTACTTGCGTCGCCACAAAGGTAATAACGGTGCCAGGAATATCGTTTTTGAAGGTGGGAAAGCGCGCCTCGCGCTGAAAAAATTTGAGCAACAGGGCAAATCCCAAACGGGTCGCTCCTGTCTTATTCCCGACCTGGGCCAAATCCCAGGCGCTGAGCATCCAGTGCTCAATCAAGTCTTCATTTTCCCATTGTCTCTTCATTCGTTCGTTTTTCGTATTCCTTTCAATTCATGAATGTGTGAGTTCCTCAAATCGTAAGAGTCGGAATTAGCAGTTTCTTCATGAATAAAACGAATAACAGCAATGAGCGCAACCCCTGATACTCCTGATAGGTAAAATAGGGCCAAGTTCCTTTCCAGAAAAAAAGACGGAACTTTGAGGATGGAGAGAAGTATGCCTGTATTGCCTGCTACCCTGTCCCTAGCGACAGCTTACGTAGCGCTGCCTCAGTATGTTTAGAAAACTGGTAAATGGGCTGAAACATCGAACGCAAATACTGGGCTGAGATCCAACGTGTCGAACATTGAGCCCATTTACCAATAGCCATCCTGGTTCTTAAGGCGCACATCTTAACCCTGATGTGAAATGTCAAGAATATGTGCATTCCTGATTGAGCTACTCATCATAGCCAATAATGCAAGCAATATCTGCCCACCTACTGCAAGCAGAATGGTCATTTTCGTGCCATAGTATTGCAATAATAACCCTGTAAGTGTTAATCCTAGAGGAGCTAGGCCGTTGCTAATTAGGCGTGAGACACTGTTTACTCTTCCTCGCATTACATCAGGTGTGATTTTAAATCGGTAGTCCATATTCGCAACGTTGTAGATTGGACTCAACAAAGAGATTGCTCCCACTACACACCCAAGCAATAGTGGCGATGGCAATATTATCAAGGGTATCCATAGCAATGCAAAGAGCCAAACTATTCCTAAGATCACATAAGCAAAGCGAAAATGTTTTTGAACCTTCGGTGCTATCATTGATCCAATAATTCCTCCAATACCCCCAATACTTAAAATGATACCAATTACTTCACTAGATGCCTGATGAGATTGTGCAATAATAATTACAATAAGTGTTAGACCAGCCCCAAAGAAAACAGATCCAGAAGTCACAAGAGCCATCGCTCGCAGGAGTGGTTGTCGCCAGAGCCAGTGTAAGCCTTCTGTAATATCCTTGACAAGATGCTGACCTGTTGGTTCTCGTTGTTCTTGAAACTTAACCCGCATGAATAACAATGAAACTAATGAAAATAAATAAGAAGCAGCATCTGTAAGGAAAGGCAAAAATATTTGTATTGAAAAGAGTAATCCACCAAGCGGAGATCCAATGAGATTCATAATTCCAACAGTCGCTTGTGTACGTCCCATCGCAGAGGGTAGTTGTTCTTTGTTAACAACTTGAGGTAAACAGGTAACTTCTGCAATACTAAAGAAAGTTCCTAGCAAAACATCAATAAACCCTGTGATATATAACACCTCAATTGTGAGATTTCCAAATATACCAATGCAGAAAATGCTTGCCATACTTAGCAATCGTCCAGTATCGCATACTACCATCACAATTTTACGATCCCAACGGTCAACGAGAGCTCCTGCTGGGAGTACAAAGAGTAAATAGGTAAGCGAGCGCATCGCGCTAATAAATCCTGCCTGAGCTGGTGAATGTGTTACGGCTAATATGAGCAAAGGAAAGGCCAAGAGTGAGACAGCAGTACCGACACTCGAAAGTGTTTGTCCACTCCATAATAAAAGGAAATCACGATTTTGCCAGAGAGATGAAGATGTTTTTTTCAGTGTCATGGCTGCTCTTCCACCTTTCGAAAAGAAGATCTTGAGAGAAACGGTAGCAGTATGAGAGGTGAGAAGAGTATAAATCACTTTAAATAGAAAAACACCGTTCTTTCGGACGATGTCTCTTCTTGACAACTGCTGTTATAATAATAGTGAGAAATAGCACCCTGCCTTTAGGGCACTATTGCTTCTTTTCGATTATTTATGTAAACCATAGCCTCCTGCAATCTGTAAAAGCTACTACAACACCCTCTGATAGAGATAATCCATCTTTGCTTACAATGGGAAGCATTCCCAGCAATCGGGAGGAGATGGATATTCAAAAAACGTGAAATATGTGTCCTTCGTTATTTTGCCCTCTCTGTTCATTACCAGTCTGCATCTCTGACCTTTTTTACCTGTTCTGACCGCTACATTGCGGCTGGTGACAGCTTACGTAGCGCTACCCCAGATTAAGAAACAAGATTTTAATTTTGATGAGCTAGCTCCTGTAGAGCGTAACATAGCAAGAGTTATTGCTGAACAAGACAATCTGACTTTAGCGATCAGTAAAGTAGATCTAAGTCAATCAGGGGCAATCTACGCTATCAATAGCTTAACCGGCTTGCTGGGGCAAAAAGCTGAGGAGAGGCAAAAGCTAGAAGCTGAAAAATATAAAATTATAGATCAACAAAAGCACTTACAATCAATCGCACAAAAACTAGATGAATTCAAAAATAAGTGTTTAGAAATAAGTAAAAACTTAAGTGAGGAGCCAGATTATAAAACAAAAAGAGAGGTGATTGAATTTCTAGGATTACGCGTTACCGTATGGCCTCATAAAAGCGATCCTCGATATAAGTTTGAATTGGCCCCTCCGAGTATTGTTTCTAACAAGCCTTGGCCTGGTGAATCGTCATGATCTGCACATGATCCAGTGGTACCAGTTCATCAGGATTCTCAAATTGATTGACGCCATCCAGATGCAGGAAATAGAGGAAGGTATGGAAAAAATCATATTGGATGACGGCCAGATTTCTATTGCTCAGATTTGTATGCTGAAAGCTGGTCAGAAACGTCTTTAACTGCTGAGAGAAAATAACCAGGCCGGCCAGGGCATGCTTATCGGCCCGATAGGCATCGAAGGCGGAGGTGAAGATGAGGCGATAGAAATAGTCTGCCAGTTGCTTCTCTGCCGTCTCTGACCATTCAGCGGTCGTCCAGATTTCCTCTTGTATGCTATGTAACTCGCTTGTCAGATCTCTATGATGCTGGCAGGATTGCGTGAGCTGCTCTCGGCATGTCTTGAGATAGAGCTGAAAGTTTTCTTGTTCGGGTGTAAAATCAGCCTCGTGTAGATGGAGTATCTGTGCAAAACAGCCCAGCAACAACTGAATCTCTGGTTGACTGAAATAGTTGCGTGCCCGTGGACAATAAGCTGGAATATGGTATTTGCCAAGTGCCTCTATGTAGGGCTGGCTGTAGAATGGACGCACACTGTGCAGCAGGATGGCAACCTGGCTATAATCCTGGATACGTCCTTCTTGTTTCAATTCATAGATCAAGCGAGCAAATTGTTCAGCCTCATCATAATTATCCCTGGCCTCTAAACTAATGACTGCCGGATAGGCTCTAGCCTTTTCGGGCGCTTGCGCGGCGCGTATTGTTTTCTGGGTACGAAAGACACTGGGTAGCTGTTCAGCCAGGCCGGGCAGGGTAGCATTAAGTGCCTCCATCCATTGGTTGCAGGTTGCGATGATGGTCTCATGCGAACGATAGTTGATCGTCAACTGGACCTGTTTGCAGGTGGGGAAGGTATGTGCAAATTCAAGGATATTGCGCACGGTCGCGCCACGAAAACGATAGAGGGCCTGATCTTCATCTCCCACCACACAGAGATTGTGCTGTTCGGTAGCCGATGCCAGGCGCGACAGAATTTTTTCTTGAATGTAATTGGTATCCTGGTATTCATCGACCAGCACATAGCGAATATGTTGCGCGATAGCTTGAAAAACGGCTGGCTGTTGAAGCAGGTTATAGGCATAGGCCTGTAAATGGGCAAAGTCAACATAATTTGCATAGCGCAAGAGCTCAGTATATTTCAGATAGATCTGTGGTAACAGGCTGGCCAGGGTCCGCTGATCGCTGCTGGCATCGAAATGGGGGCGAGGAAATGCCTGCACCAGCTTATCTATGATCATTTCCTCAGCGATTTTATCGCATAGAAACTGTAGCTTCTTCGCGATCTGCCAACCACTGCCCCATTGCTCCCGAAAAAAACGTAGCATACCCGGCTCACAAAGCTCATCTAAATGACGATAAATCAACAATTGTTGCGCAAACTGGTCCAGCGTCTCAAAATTATTTCCCAGGGGGGTATGGTGCAGGTGGCGAGTTAGAAAATGTTTACAGATGCTATGGATGGTACCTATCTTGATATGCGAAAGATCTTCTGTATAGCCAATGGTGTGAGCGATCTCTAGCAGTCGATCCTGCATTTCATAGGCGGCCTTCTGGGTGTACGTGCATAAAATAATGCCTTCCGGGGTGGTATCGCCACAAAGGAGCAAGTTCATGGCTAAAAGTGTCAGGCTATAGGTCTTGCCGGAGCCAGGACCAGCGATCACACGTAGAGGACCCTGTTTATGGGAAATGATGGCAAGTTGATCGGGATTCATATCGTAATGGGAGCTAAGTAAGGGGGAGATAGCACTACTGGTCTCTCTCATGAATAGCCTATACCTTCTATACAACAGGAGTGGCAAATTGCTGTAAATAGCTAATTTGTCAGCACAAACGACAGCTCTGGTTTCTCACTTATAGATATACGCAGCGGGATCAGCTTTTTTAGCAGGAAAGGCCAGAAGGGCTAGATGGGTGAATAGAGTACCTTATCAAACAAGGAGGTTAAGATGTGTAAAGTAAGAGAGCAACAAAAAACACCCGTGTGGGCGGGTGAGACGGCGACTTCCTATTTTCCCACGCAGTTGCCCACGCAGTATCATCGGGGATGAAGAGCTTAACTTCCGTGTTCGGGATGGGAACGGGTGTGCCCTCTTCTCTACAGTCACCAGCTCACCTGCACATACAGGTGTTCTTGACAAAGGGAATAATACTACAGCTCAAAGTCTTTGTCAACCCCCAATTCTGGAATTATTAAATACAATCCCCAGGAGAACTGTTTTTAGGAAATGGAATACGAATTTTGCGGCCGAGTTAAAATAAGTATGAAAAGTGCTTGACAGAGCAAAGAGAGTTATGGCATAATCATCGAGCTGTCGAAACGAGGCAATCACCCAATCCCATCTACGAACTAGATAGAGAACGAGTGCTCCTGTCCCCTTCGCAACTCTTGTGCCACGCTAAAGTGGCTCCTCCGAGATCATGCATCTCTCATTTCTATACTCAACGAATTGTTGTGTCCGTGGGAGTGTCAGCCATTTTTTGCGGCATATGCCCTGGCTTACCAGGCGCGTGGACGTAAGAAACGAGTTTTCGGAGCCGAGCAAAAATTGCTCGGAAAAACGCTTGACAATGCACAACGGATATGCGATACTACAGCACATGAGACAAGCGAACGAAAAAAACGATCAACGCTTGTCAAAGAGCGAAACAAACGTTTCGCCTGGTACCTTGACAACTGAAGAGTGGAAAGCAGAACAGCAACTGGAACCAAGTGAATACACAAACCAGTTCCTGTCAATTCGGTCCCATATCATTCCGATGTGGTGACCACAATAATCTGCGAACTAGAGCCAATGTTATAAATTGGCCATGATCGCACTTCACATGCAATAAATAGTTGCTCGCTGAGTAACTGTTATATAAAAAATTGGATGGCGAGTTTGATCCTGGCTCAGGATAAACGCTGGCGGCGTGCCTAACACATGCAAGTCGAACGCCCTGCGCAAGCAGGGAGTGGCGGACGGGTGAGGAACACGTGGGTTATCTACCCTTAGGTGAGGAATACCGGCGAGAAATCGCCGACAATACCGCATAGGCTCGGGAACGAGCAAAGCTCGCAAGGGCGCCTGAGGACGAGCCTGCGCTCGATTAGTTAGTTGGTGGGGTAATGGCCTACCAAGACTGCGATCGATAGCTGGTCTGAGAGGACGATCAGCCACACTGGGATTGAGAACGGCCCAGACTCCTACGGGGGGCAGCAGTGAGGAATTTTCGTCAATGGGGGCAACCCTGAACGAGCAACGCCGCGTGCAGGAAGAAGGTTTTCGGATCGTAAACTGCTTTTCTCTGGGACGAGAACGGACGGTACCAGAGGAATCAGCCCCGGCTAACTACGTGCCAGCAGCCGCGGTAATACGTAGGGGGCAAGCGTTGTCCGGATTTATTGGGCGTAAAGCGCACGCAGGCGGTCAGGTAAGTCTGTGGTGACAGTCGTCGGCTCAACCGACGAAGGACCATGGAAACTGTCTGACTTGAGGGCTTCAGAGGGACACGGAATTCCGGGTGGAGTGGTGAAATGCGTAGATATCCGGAGGAACACCGATGGCGAAGGCAGTGTCCTGGGAAGTACCTGACGCTCAGGTGCGAAAGCTAGGGGAGCGAACAGGATTAGATACCCTGGTAGTCCTAGCCGTAAACGATGACCACTAGACGTTGGGGGTATCGACCCCTTCAGTGTCGTAGTTAACACAGTAAGTGGTCCGCCTGGGGAGTACGGTCGCAAGATTAAAACTCAAAGGAATTGACGGGGACCCGCACAAGCAGCGGAGCGTGTGGTTTAATTCGATGCAACGCGAAGAACCTTACCAAGGCTTGACATGGATTTGCACCAGCCGTAACGGGCTGTCCCTTCGGGGCGGATCCACAGGTGCTGCATGGCTGTCGTCAGCTCGTGTCGTGAGATGTTGGGTTAAGTCCCGCAACGAGCGCAACCCCTGTCGTTAGTTGAATTTTTCTAGCGAAACTGCCGTTTTAAAACGGAGGAAGGCGGGGATGACGTCAAGTCAGCACGGCCCTTACGCTTTGGGCGACACACACGCTACAATGGTCAGGACAAAGAGTTGCGAACCCGCGAGGGGGAGCCAATCTCGTCAAACCTGGCCTCAGTTCAGATTGGAGGCTGCAACCCGCCTCCATGAAGTTGGAGTTGCTAGTAACCGTAGGTCAGCACACTACGGTGAATACGTTCCCGGGTCTTGTACACACCGCCCGTCACACCACGAAAGTTGGCAACACTTGAAGCCGCTGGGCTAACTCGCAAGAGGGGCAAGCGTCGAGGGTGGGGTCAGTGATTGGGGTGAAGTCGTAACAAGGTAGCCGTACCGGAAGGTGCGGCTGGATCACCTCCTTTCTAGGGAGCTTGGATGAGCGTCATGGATCCCATGACATCTCAGTCTCATCCCACTTCCAGGTCGACCAGGAATCGGTACGTGTTCACGCCAGATGGTTGGGCTGGTTTCCACTCTTGAGCTGTTGGGGTACAGCGTCCCCTTCTACGGAAGGATGACGACCAACAGTGCACCTGAACAACTGAAGATAGTATTCCTTCAATTTTGCTGAGCGATTTATAGGTCAGCCAGAGTTGAAGCAGAGGATCGATTTTTTCGAGAACAAGAGAAAAAGTCAAAGCATTCCAGAGACATGATGTAGATCTGAACGAAGAGAACAAGCTACACAGAGTACGAGGTGGATGCCTTGGCGCTGAAGACCGAAGAAGGACGCGGAGACCGGCGAAACGTTCGGGGGGAGCTGCATACAAGCGATGAACCCCGAGATTCCGAATGAGGCAACTCCTCCAGAGTGATGTCTGGAGACCGCCTGCTGAACACATAGGCAGTGACGGGGGGCAGTGGGTGAACTGAAACATCTCAGTAACCCGACGAAAAGAAATCAACCGAGATTCCCGTAGTAGTGGCGAGCGAACCGGGACCAGCCCAAACCAACCATCCCTTGGGACGGTTGGGGTTGTAGGACCGATAACAAACAACTTTTGCTTACTTGAACACGTTGGAAAGCGTGACCAGAGCGGGTGAGAGTCCCGTAAAGGACGAGCGAGAGGAGTGGATCGGTATCCTGAGTACCACGAGGCACGTGAAACCTTGTGGGAAGCTGGGGGGACCACCCTCCAAGGCTACACATCTTCAGCGACCGATAGCGAACAAGTACCGTGAGGGAAAGGTGAAAAGCACCCCGAGAGGGGGATGAAAGAGACCCTGAAACCACGTACTCACCAGCAGTCAGAGGCCACTGTCCCATGAGGGACCAAGGGCTGATGGCGTGCCTTTTGTAGAATGATCCGGCGAGTGCATCGTCGTAGCCTGGTTAACCAACGTTAAAGTTGGGGAGCCATAGGGCAACCGAGTCTGAAGAGGGCGAACGTTGCGGCGATGCGACCCGAAACCGTGTGAGCTATCCATGAGCAGAGTGAAGCGGATGTGACAGTCCGTCGAGGCTCGAACCCACCAGTGTTGCAAAACTGGGGGATGACTTGTGGATAGGGGAGAAATTCCAATCGAACACGGAGATAGCTGGTTCTCCCCGAAATGTATTGAGGTACAGCTGTATGAAACACTATCCTGGAGGTAGAGCACTGAATGGGCTAGGGGCCTCGTGCAGGTTACCAAACCCAACCAAACTTCGAATGCCAGGACAGCATGCATGCAAGTGAGACGGCGGGGGCTAAGCTTCGTCGTCAAAAGGGAAACAGCCCAGACCATCGGCTAAGGTCTCTAAATCCGCGCTTAGTGTCAAAGGGAGTCAGTACGCCCAAACAGCCAGGATGTTGGCTTAGAAGCAGCCACCATTTAAAGAGTGCGTAATAGCTCACTGGTCGAGTGTAGTGGCACCGACAACGTATCGAGGCTCAAGCGAGGTACCGAAGCCATGGAATCCGTCGCAAGATGGATTGGTAGGGGAGCGTTCTGCGGGCAGAGAAGCCAGACCGCAAGGACTGGTGGAGCGTGCAGAAGTGAGAATGCCGGAATGAGTAGCGTCATGTCTGTGATAACCAGACACACCGAATGCCTGAGGGTTCCTGGGCACCGTCAATCGTCCCAGGGTAAGTCGGGTCCTAAGCCGAGGACGTCATAGTCGTAGGCGATGGCAAGCAGGTCAGAGATTCCTGCACCGGAGTAGCTCGTTACGAGCAATGGGGGGACGCGGTAAGGAAGGTGAGCCCATCGAATGGACAGGATGGGTCTGTGCGGTGAAGTGCGAAGCCGAGGCAAATCCCGGTTTCCTGTGCATGACACGTGCAGCGAGCGGACGTCAGTCCGCGGAAGTCATCGGCCCCTAAGCCGCCAAGAAAAGCCTCTCGCCAGAGTATACTCCGCCCGTACCGCAAACCGACACAGGTAGGCAGGGGGAACTCTCCCCAGGTGATCGAGCGACCCTCTGTTAAGGAACTCGGCAAATTGACCCCGTACCTTCGGAAGAAGGGGTGCCCTAGTAGCGATATCCTTCGGGATGGCGTGAGGGGGTTGCAAGAAATTGGCTCAACCGACTGTTTACCAAAAACACAGGTCTCTGCGAACGCGAAAGCGGAAGTATAGGGGCTGACTCCTGCCCAGTGCCGGAAGGTTACGAGGAGCGGTGATCGTAGCTGCGAATCTAAGCCCCGGTGAACGGCGGCCGTAACTATAACGGTCCTAAGGTAGCGAAATTCCTTGTCGGGTAAGTTCCGACCCGCACGAAAGGAGTAACGAGTTGAGCACTGTCTCGACAGAGGACTCGGCGAAATTGAAGTACCCGTGAAGATACGGGTTACCCACGACAGGACAAAAAGACCCCGTGGAGCTTTACTACACCTTGACCTCGAAACGAGGCAGAGCGTGCGTAGCATAGGTGGGAGTCGGAGAACCTATCCTTGTGGGGGTAGGGGAGACAGCAGTGAAATACCACTCTCGTTGTGTTTTGTTTCTCACACGTCACCGTGAGCCGGGACGTGGACAGGATCAGGCGGGTAGTTTGACTGGGGCGGTCGCCTCCCAAAGAGTAACGGAGGCGCCCAAAGGTTCCCTCAGGGTGGATGGACATCACCCGTAAGAGTGCAAAGGCAGAAGGGAGCTTGACTGCAAGACGGACAGGTCGAGCAGGGACGAAAGTCGGGCTTAGTGATCCCACATTCCCGAGTGGAAGGAGTGTGGCTCAACGGATAAAAGCTACCCCGGGATAACAGGCTTATCTTGCCCAAGAGTTCACATCGACGGCAAGGTTTGGCACCTCGATGTCGGCTCGTCGCATCCTGGGGCTGGAGTAGGTCCCAAGGGTTGGGCTGTTCGCCCATGAAAGCGGCACGCGAGCTGGGTTCAGAACGTCGCGAGACAGTTCGGTCTCTATCCGTCGTGGGCGTAGGAGAATTGAGGGGCGTCATCTCCAGTACGAGAGGACCGAGATGGCTCAACCGCTGGTGTGCCAGTTGGCCTGCCCGGGCCAGAGCTGGATAGCTATGTTGAGAAGGGATAAGCGCTGAAGGCATCTAAGCGCGAAGCCGCACCCAAGACGAGTTCTCCCATCCTATTCGTAGGATCAAGATCCCAGGAAGACGACCTGGTAGATAGACGACACGTGGACGCCTGGTAACAGGTGTAGCGAAGTCGCCCTAATGATCGTACGGCTTGTTTCACCCCATCGTTGAGTATCTTCATCGTGGCATTCTGAGGATGCGAGTCCGCTGCTTCAGCGCAGGCTGATCTGGCGCTCAGCAAAATTGAGGGAATACTATTTCCAGTTAGTCAGTATTAAAAAAGACCTCGAGATTCGTTATATATATAACGAATCTTTTTTTATGCAGCATTTCACAGAAATATCTTCTCCCAGTTATTTCCCTTGACACATTTTTGGGTTATGATAACGTAAGGTGTACTCATTCACCTGATACTCTTAACTGCAGACCTTTTTGCATTGTGATTAACAATTTAGTCAAGAGGGCCCTTGTCACCATGAAAGTTAATGATGATCTGATTGGAACTGTGCTGGGAAGCTACACGCTTGAAAAAATTGTGGGGTATAGCAGACTCAGCGCGGTTTACCTGGCCAGGCAGTCTCACCCTGGACGCCTGGTAGCGGTAAAAATCGTCCAGGCCCAATCTCCGGGGCGAGATGATTTCTTTCTGCGTTTTCGTCGTGAAGTGACAAGTATTGCCCGTTTAGAACATCCCCATATTCTTCCCTTGTTGGATTATGAAGAGCGCGATCAACTGGCATATGTGGTGATGCCATATATTGGGGCAGGCAATCTTGAGCAGGTCTTAAAACGTGAGGGCAAGCTAGCGCCCCGGCAAGTACTCTCTTACTTATTACAGATCGCTTCCGCCCTGGATTATGCCCATGCTTTGCACGTAGTGCATGGAGATCTCAAGCCCACCAATATCTTGCTTTATCCAGATGGGCGCCTGGTCCTGACTGATTTTGCCCTGGCTAATCTGACTGAATGCGCGGCGGATATTGATTATACCGCCGAGCTACTTACTACATCGCTCTATATGTCGCCGGAAATGGTGCGTGGAGAGCCACTTACGCATTGCTCGGATATATATCAGCTGGGAACCCTGCTTTTTCAAATGCTATGCGGCCATGTACCATTTAAGGGGGAGGGGACTTATACATTGATGCGCCAGCATTTGCAGGAAAGGTTGCCCTCAGTCGCCGTGCTTACCCCTGATCTACCTCAGACCCTGGATCGCGTACTGCAGAAAGCGACCGCCAAAAATCCTGCAGAGCGCTATAGATCAGTAGGAGAGCTTGCCCAGGCTTTCGCCGCGGCTATTGCCCCTCTAGATAAGCCACAGCAGTCTCTACCCCATCATTTGCAATCCCAGGAACGTCCTCAGTCACTAAGCGATCTATCTAAATTAGAATTTATTACTACATCTATCTGTCCGCCTTCATCTGCATTGCCGGAGAGCCCGCCAACGCCAGTTAAAGTAGTTGTTGATAGTGGTCCTCTCACTGCCGACTTCGGTTTTTCTTATATTCAGGATCAGATTCTCCCCTTGCCTTCCACGATCTCACGCAAACCTCATATATTCAGCTTCTTTTTGCTCAGGTGTCTACCTTTATTTGTCCTGATCGGCATCGGTACCCTGGCCTTTCTTAATGTCCTGGGTGCCTTTGCGACCTCCCCTTCAACATCGGCCGAACAGGCACGCACAGTAATCAGCCAGTATTATGATGATCTAAATCAACACAACTATCGGCTAGCATATGCCCTCTGCAGTACCAATTTTCGCCGCCGTATCTCCTATGCACGCTTCGTGAGTAGCTATCAGCATCTAACCCATAGCGACATCCTGTTTAAACAGACGGCCGAGCGCTCACCTTCAGAAGTTAATGTTGTGATGCAACTACAAACGCAGGAGAAAGCTTCTCAGGGGACCCTGATACAGCATTATCAATGGAATGGCATGGTCGATCGTCAATCCGATGGTTCCTGGCAGATTGAGCAAATCACTATCTCCCCTGATCGAGCGCTAGATTCTGTCTAACACCAGGGTCAATATTTTGATATGCGTTGAAATAGCTTGCATATTAAACATGAAAGATGCTATAAAATAGTGTAGAGTATTACTCTGACACTATGAGAATTCATTCCCGTACAATAGCCTCCAATAGCGATCTGGATGCTTGCTATGACAGCACCGTTTGTACAGACTGATAATTTCGATAGTGATGCACATCACTTCCGTGTTTACGAACCTGTTGTTCAAGAAGATGTAGAGTGGCTTTATCCGATTGCTGAAGAATATATTAAGCTCCTGACTCATCACGAGGCTCCGCTTACGATGTTGAAGCCGGTAACCAGCGAAGCTGTGATGGATCTGCTAACTGTTCAAAAATATATGCGTAAGGCTAGTATACCGTCCTATAAAAAGGGCAATTTTAATGTTGTGCGCAGTGATTTTGGCGAACTTCTCTGTTATATGCTGTTAGAGAAAGAATACAAAACTCTATTTGGGGTCAAAAGTATTTTTTCTCGTGAACTGAGGGACGCGGCTGGACGAGGAATTGATGCTATTGGCATCGAAATGGGTGATGTTCTTACGTTAGTATTATGTGAGGTTAAGGTTTCTGATGAGAAACCATCGCCTCCACGTGTGGTGGACTATAATGAAGATTGTTTAAGCAAGCAGCACCGTTATCATCTGGCGCATCTGGCAGAAGCGACCAAAGATAAGATCTGGCGTGCAGCGCTGCGTACTCGCGATGAAGACGTCGCAGAACTATTGATGGCGGCGGCAATTTATCTGGAAGAGCAAGAATTAGATAAATTACGTATTGTGGTATGCAATGTACTGATACGACCAAAATCGAAATATACCAAGGCTGACTTTGGGAGCTTTCGCACACAACCAGTACAATATGATCCTGCTGACATCCGTTTTCTAATTGCCTGTGTGCCCGATAATGTAGATGTAATCATTAAAGAATGGTATGACGTCATCCAGAATATTGATGAGGTGTCAGCTTGAGTGGCTCCCTTTTGCAAAATGCTTTAAAAGAGCTCAATGTGCCTGCATATATACAACGGGCGGACAATACTACCCTGGCCAGTATGCTTGCAAATGGACAGAGTGAAGAGTTAGAGCAACCATATCCAGAGCGTTTACCACGTTATGGCCTGATTTATGAGCGTCAGGGGTTGAGGATGTTTAAGCGGGCCATTTTGGAGCGCGCACCTGTCCCTAAGGAAGAGATACAGGTTTGTTTTCAGACCGCCTATACCTGCTGGCGCGCTCTCGCCTTCCTTCCCGATTCTGCATCCCCTACCCTGGCACTGTCTCAAAATGGACTTTCCCCGTTTATGGCCAATTCTGCCGATGATCTTTTACCAGCTGAACTGGTCCTGGCCTTTCGCTTAAGTATCGCTGGCCTCCTGGGGTCTCGTACCGCTGAGACGCGCCTGGATTTAAGAAAATTTGAATTGACCATCGCTGACGCCGGTCAGGTAGGCTGGCGTGAGTATGTCGCGGAACATCTCTTCAGCGCCTTTGTACGCCTGGTACGCAAAGATAAGGGTTGGGAGGATATTCAGCAAGCTATTCAGAGCATCAAGGTGCTACGCCTGATGCAGCAGCACTATGAGGAGACCTATCTGAAGAGTTTGCATGGCCCTGAACGGCAAAGCCTGGCCGCTCTGGAACTGGCCGGCCTCTATTATCTGGCCCAACTTGTCATTACTGTGGGTGAATATCTGCAATCTGGTCAGCCTGAGTATGAGCAGGTAATGGAGCAGATCAATACCTATTATGGCCAGGCGTCGCAAGTATTAGAAGATGGGCAACTGACCGTCGTTGCGTATCTGGCCGATCTTTTATGGGCTGGTTGTTGTGAATTGACCCAGAATGCCATCTGGACGCATGTCAGCCACCTGGGAGAGCATGTGCAACGTTATGTGCAGCTACTCACCTCATCGGTCCGTGATCAGCCTGTCATTGAACTCTGGCCCAGTCAGCAGGAAGCTTTTCGCCGCCATGTCCTGGATGCCCACCAACGTGCTATCCTGGTTGAAATGCCGACCAGTGCTGGCAAGACGCTGCTCGCCAAGTTTGCGATCGTACAGACCAAAGCCCTGCATCCTCAGGGGCTGATTGTCTATGTCGTGCCAACGCGGGCCCTTGTCAATCAAGTCACTAGCGATTTGCGCATCGATTTTCGCCAGTTGCTGGTTGTTGAGCAGGCAGTGCCAGTCTTTGAATTAGATCCGACCGAGGAGCGGCTATTGAATAGCCATATTGATGTGCTGGTAACCACACCTGAGAAACTGGATCTGCTGGTGCGCCGTGAGCATCCGATCGTCAACAATATCATACTGGTAGTGGCTGATGAGGCGCATAACATCAATGATGAGGAGCGTGGGGCCCGGCTCGAATTACTGCTGGGTACTATCAAGCGCGATTTTGCCACCGCGCGCTTCTTGCTCTTATCCCCATTTTTGCCCAATCCCCAGGATCTCATTCAATGGTTGGGCTCGGACCAGGCCTTGCCGCCGATCTCAATTGATTGGAAGCCCAACCGCAAATTAGTCGGTACCGTCCAGTGTGTGCGCGATCTGGATGGCTGGAAGTTAGAATTTGAGACCTGCCAATCCGCCCATGCGATGGACATTAAAGCCGATATGAAGATTGGCCTTGGCCAGTATCCCGCGCGCCTCACCTCGATTTATGCCTTATCAAAAGCCACCATTCATGCCCTCGTGAAACGTGGCTCGATCCTGGTACTTTGTAAGGGTCCAGGCACAACAGCCAGGCGAGCCAGGCAGATCGCCGATGAACGCCCACTGCTTGCTCCGAGTCCAGTATTGGATGCGGTCTGTCACTACATTGAAGCCGAGTTGGGCAGTAACTGTGAACTGGTGTATTGTTTGCGCCATGGGGTAGCTTATCATCATCGTGGCCTCTCCCATGAGACGCGCTGGCTGCTGGAATTTTTGATCCGAGATAGCATCGTCAACGTTGTGTGTGGGACCACCACCCTGGCCCAGGGTATTAATTTCCCGATCACCACAGTCATCATTGAAACGCTGGGAAAGGGGCGCTCGGCCAAATTGACGTTCCAGGATTTCTGGAATGTAGCTGGGCGGGCTGGCCGTACGCTGGTGGATACATTGGGCGTAGTTGCCTTTCCCGCGCCCGATAAAAACAGGCGTGAAGAAGTGACCGAGTTCCTGAAATCTGATGCTGAAGCTATCGCCAGCCAGCTGGCCGAACTTATTGAGCGGGCAGAGATGATCAGTACCGAGTTCAATCTGCAGTCACTACGTGAGCATCCTCAGCTATCCCCACTGCTGCAATTCCTGGCTCACGCTATGCGCGTCTCTGGCAAGGCTAATCTGGCCGTCGAGGTTGAACAGATCTTGCAGGATAGCCTGGTCTATCATCAAGTTCAGAAGCATGACCAGGCAGCGGCCCGCCGCCTGGTGCAGATCTGCCAGGCGTATATGGAACAGACCTTACAACACCGTAACATTTTGAAGTTGGCGGACCGTACGGGCATCGCCACCCCTAGCGTGCTCTCTCTTCTTGCCCAGAAGGGGCAGAGTTTAGAATTGTCTCAGGCTGAGAACTGGCTGCCCGAGCGCTTATTCGGAGAAGATCTGGAGCCCTTGATTGAGCGGCTCCAGGTGGTTGCGCAACTGCCTGAGATTCACTTTGAGCAGATTGACCAGCGTTTCGAGGTTAGGCGGACCGCTGAGATTCTACGTGACTGGGTGAATGGCAAGACTGTAGAGGAGATGGCTACCATCTATGGTGGCCATGTGCGCGATAAAGATAAGCAGGTCGCTGATTTCTCAAATTATCTCTTCTCGATCTTGAATAGGGCTTCATGGGGCATCAGTGCCCTGCAAACGGTCTGTTTAAGCTCAGATGAGACGATTAATTGGAATACTGTTGGTTATGTCCCCTCAATGATCTTCTTCGGAGTACGGCAGAAGGATGCGGTCTGGTTGCGGATGGTTGGAGTCCCACGCATTGTGGCTAATCGGATGGCGTCTCTCTGGCAGCAGCGTATGGTTGCCGAACCGATTAGCTATGATCTGGTGCGTTCGTGGGTGGCTCAACTCTCAGACCAGGACTGGCGCCAGGTTATCCCTGCTGGGACCACACTGACTCCCAGTGATATGCGTATTATCTGGCAGGTGTTTTCGGGTAGGTGATAACAGTAGAGTTTCCCCAACTGGCAATACTCGCAGGCAAAACAAAACCGCCTTCTCGTGAGTGCTCATGAGAAGGCGGGAATGGGTGCCGAAGGGGGACTCGAACCCCCATGCCCTTGCGAGCACAACGCCCTGAACGTTGCGTGTCTACCAATTTCACCACTTCGGCTTGTTCCGTTTAGGATGGGTATATCATACAGGATTTCGGCTGGCTTGTCAACGAGATATTTCGGGTATTTTTATGGTTTTCTATCCTGTTTTTCCTGGGTACATATGCGGACGCAGCCGAGAAATTTTTCTGTAGTTGTTCGAATGTGTGCCGCACAGGCAAAACAAAACCGCCTTCTCGTGAGTGCTCATGAGAAGGCGGGAATGGGTGCCGAAGGGGGACTCGAACCCCCATGCCCTTGCGAGCACAACGCCCTGAACGTTGCGTGTCTACCAATTTCACCACTTCGGCTTGTTCCGTTTAGGATGGGTATATCATACAGGATCGCACCTTCAATGTCAATAGGTTTTTCTGCATTTGCCTATTCAATCTCTATTACAAATTTCCCAGGAATAGTGTATACTTGAAATAGCTTATAAATCTTTTTATCAGCTTTTCTCCCCAATCAGATTTCTCATAATAATTGGCGATCAGAATTCCCTTTCATTAAATGGAACCTGCCGTCTGGGAAGGTTTTGCCCTCTCAGGCTGGTATTGCTTTTCTCTTCTCCAAAAACACCTTAGAATATGTCTGATTCACATGTGTTTTCGCATCTTCGATGCTCAAATAATTTTTATGGTGCGTTGCAGCAAATGTGCACTGCACATTTGCTGCAACGCACCATAAAACCAGTTCGGGCGCGGCAGCGCACGTACGCACGAGAACAACCCGATTCCCATCATCATGGGAATCAATCACATTCTTATAGAAAGGGCAAAAAATAATGGAGACAAACGTAGACGGAACCTTCTTTCAAGAAGGGGATCATGTGCGTATCAAACGCACACAGGAAACAGGGATAATCAATGCTGTTGCTGGTGGGGTTGTATATGTACTCATGGATGATACTGATGAGAATAGACTCTTTGCTGCTTATGCCGATGCCGATTCCCCCCTTGAGCTTGTTCAGCCATAATGCCGTTAATAAGCTCTGCCTTATTATAACAAATTCATGTTATAATAACATTAAAGTCCCTTAAAGGAATAAACGTGAGAAGTTTTGCACTTGAATAGTATTGCTAGACATACTCACATTAATGGATGTGTGTTTTTATAGGGCTATCAAAACTAGAAGTTTGGAGTTTATTCATGCCAGAACAAACCGCATCTGTGTGCGCTGCTATCGATATTGGCAGCAATACCTTGCGTGTTGTCGTTGCCCGCTGCTCCCCTGCTGACTTTGAAATTCTAGCTGAGGATGAAGCTTTGGTGCGTATTGGTGAAAGTGTCAATTCCACCGGGGCTATCTCTGCGGAGAAGCGAGAACTGACGATCTCAGTGCTCAAAAGATTTCAATCCTTAGCTCAAGAGTTTAAGGCCGATACGACCCTGGCTATTGCTACTGAAGCTATTCGCAAAGCCAAAAACCGTACTGACTTCTTGCAGGCGATTCAACAGGAAACTGGCATTGAGGTTCATTGCATTGGTGGTGATGTTGAGGCGACTCTAACTTTTTATGGTGCGACATATACTGTCAGCAAGTTACCCCAGCCCCCCACTCAGATCGGAGTGATGGATATGGGCGGTGGTAGTACCGAGCTCGTCTTTGCTAAAAATCTTCATATCTCCTGGCATACTTCTTTGCCGATCGGTTCTGGCTGGCTGCACGATCGCTATTTGCAGGCTGATCCCCCCACAGTCGCTGACCAGGCAACCGCCAGGACGTTTCTGCGTACATATCTGGGAGGCTTAAATATCAAGTCATTTCCTCCCATGCTCTTTGTCACAGGCGGGAGCGCGAACTCTCTCTTGCTCCTCTCCAAGCGGGCCTTTAGTCTAGATGAAGACCTGGATGTCTTGACATACGAAGACCTGCTACGCTGTGAAGGATTGCTATGGGCCTTACCTGCAGAAGAAGTGGCCCAACGCTATCAACTGGATGTCCAGCGTGCTCGCATCATCACCGCCGGCGCTTTAATACTGAGAGCAATTCTTGAGACTTTTCACTTGAAAGAGATTCATGTTAGCTCGTTTGGTATTCGGGAAGGGCTGGCCCTGGCCTATTGCCGTGATGGCGAGCGATGGTTGCAGCGTGCCCAACAGCGGGCTGAGTCGGCGCAACAGAGCTCACAGCAGGTGATAGCGGGTAGTGAGCTATTAAATGATACGACGACTTATCATGATGACTTTGGTATGACTGGTCGTCGTATGTTTCAGGAGCGGGCTGAGGATATGTTGAGCTGGCGTGAAGCCGTCTTACGCCGTAAAGATATCGAGGCGGTACATAAGATGCGTGTCGCCTCGCGTCGTCTGCGGGCTACTATGGATGCCTATCAGTCGGTCTGTGATCCCAAGAAGTTTAGTGCGGTCTATCGCCAGGTGAAAGAGATTGCCGATGTGTTGGGGGTCGCCCGTGATACAGATGTGATGATTGAAAATCTGCATCAGCAAGCAGGGCAAGGTTCGCTGGCTGAGCAACAGGGATGTGAATGGTTGGTTCAGCAGTTGACCAACTATCGACAGGAACATCAAGAAAAGGTTGAACAAGTTTTGCGCTCATTGGACGAGAGAAGCTTCATGCGTAAAGTGATGGCATGTCTGCCAGAAGAGGAGATTATCAATGGCAAAGGCTAGTCTGATAGCCAATCTGGATATTCATGCCCCCACTGGAAAGAATGCACGCGAAATTGCCAGGGTGCGCTTAACTGAAATGTATAGCTGGGAAATCTATATCGATGATCCTTACGCAATCCAGAATTTGCATAATTTGCGGATCGCGGCCAAACGGTTTCGCTATACTCTCGAGATATTTGCGGATACATTCCCAGAAGAATGTGCATCCATCCTCAAGGAAGTAGAACAAATCCAGGAAGAACTGGGTCAATTACACGATAGTGATGTCATGATCGCCTTGCTGCGGCTCTGTCTGGGTGGACAGGATAGTGGTTCTGCATATCAGCAGGCGCTACTAGAAACTACTCAACATAGCCCGAAAGGTCGCCTGATGGTCAATCCCGGGTTGGTTGAGCACCTTTTGCAGCCTTCTTCTGCACTCTCTGCTGAGCAGCGTGAGGGTTTAGAACTATTACTGCGTGACTTGCAGTTGCAGCGCGAGCAGCAGTATACGGCTTTTTACCAGCATTGGTATCAACTCAAGCAGCGGAATTTTCAGCGCGAAGCTTTTGATATGCTTAAAGATTAATAAGCAATTAGAAGAGCGTATATTATTTTGGTAAACTTTGTTTGTACCTGTCGAACTCTCTCTTTTGTGGAGAAAAGCAGAGAGTTGTGACAATTGTTCGGTTGGGTTCGTGTAATGAAAGAAACAGTTAAATTGATGTGGATAGGGAAGGGGGTTTGCCAGCTAGATGAATGTCTGGCTGTATACTGTATCCTTGGAGGTATATGCGCATGATAATGCAGGATTCGGTTCAGGAGTTGACTGGGGTCAGATCTGATGAGCCGACAGCAGAAGAGATCCGTCTGAGTGGTGGTTTGCTGGTCGAAGATTGGCCGCATGCCCGCCAGGTAATGCGTCTCTCCATACAGTTGTTTGAAGCTACCCAACCTTTGCATGGGTATGGCAAACATGCCTTGCGTTTATTAGAGCGGGCAGCATTTTTGCATAATACTGGCATGATGGTGGAGGCGCGACGCCACCATAAGCACTCGTATCGTTTGATCAAGGAGACGCCGCTGCCTGATTTTTCGGATAAACAGCGCCATGAGATTGCCTGTATTGCTCGCTATCATCGGCGTGCATTGCCGAGCACAGATCATGAGGAATATGCGTCTCTCTCATCCAGTGCGCGCAAACGTGTCTCGGCTCTTTCTGCTTTGTTGCGTATCGCGGATGCCCTGGATTATGATCACGATGGCCGTGTGCTCAAAGTGGCCGCTGACTCTGCCCATTGCACTGAAA
Organism: Dictyobacter kobayashii; assembly: GCF_003967555.1. GTDB lineage: Bacteria > Chloroflexota > Ktedonobacteria > Ktedonobacterales > Ktedonobacteraceae > Dictyobacter > Dictyobacter kobayashii. The sequence continues at coordinate 1,501,842 of NZ_BIFS01000001.1, read as the reverse complement.
AGCATTGGACCTTGCGCCTATGGGTGCGTCCCCTGGCCGATCTGGATGTTGAATTGGAGCATGCGCAGGAGAAGGCCGACTTATTTGAAAAGATTTTTGATCGCAAGCTGCACTTCGTTACCCATGATTAAGCCACGAAGTGTCAGCTATGCTTTATTGATAGGTGCTTTTTTAATATTTTATGGTTCGACTAACACAATGAGTGCGCCATTTGCCTGCTCTGGATGTATCCATAGTGTCTGCTTTCCGTCTTCTAACAATGTATAGCTTACCTTATGGTCATCCAGATAGTCTCTGGCAACCTCTAGCTTGCTAACCTCCAGGGTGATGCAGTAGAGGCTTTCTTTTAGCTGGCGCAGATGGGTTGAGAGCGTTGCGGCCTGTGGCAGAGGTGTTTCTGTCGCTGGTAGCGCTGCAGCTAGCTCAACGCTTTGGGTCCCTTGCGCCAGGGTCAGTGTCACAACCTGTGCCCCCCATTGCTTATGCAGATGTGGTTGCGAAGAGTTCAAACCATAGATCTGTTGGAAGCGTCGTGTCGCCTCTTCCAGATTTTCTACTGCCAGCGTGACGCTCTGAACACGCTGAACCCCTGATGGATGGCCGGGTGGTGTATTGCCACCTGCCAGGCGTCTGCGCCGCTCCAGACCGCTACTATCGTGTTGGATGATAAACGGATAGTGCTGCGTTAGATCTGGTCGCTCAACATCGGTACGCAGCCAGCCACGCGAAACCCCATCAGCACTCTTTAGTGAACCCTGATCAGGTCCAATAACCCTCACGCCACGTTGGAACATCGCCCGGCTATCCGCCTCAATATCATCAGAAGCCAGCACGCAGTTTAAATAACCATCCCCCAGTGCCAGCCGTTCCAGCATACTCTGCTGTGCCTCCTCGGGCGCCCGAACCGCGATCAATTCCAGATAGGTATCTCCGATCACGATAATCCGATTAGCTGTTCCGCCGCTGGGATGATTGCCACCGCCGCTGCTGACTAACCCTAATTGCTGGCGAAAGGTCTCGTCCGCCTGTGCTAGATCGCTTACACCAATGATAATATGATCCAGTGCTGTTAACATGCTCTATCCTTCTCTACATAAAAAAGAACCGCTTGACTGCATTGTCCCTCTTACGGGACAGCTCTGTCAAACGGTTCTTTTGTTTATATTTGTGCGAGGAGCTTAGCCGCGCGTCTCCGCTAACTCGCGAACTTCGCGGTCGCGTTTGCGGGCGTAGGGTTTCTCATCGCGTTTACCCTGCAGGTACTTCATACCCAGCTCGCCTTTATCCCAGATGACCAGCATCATACTGGCATTGAAGATTGAGGAGTAGGTACCACTGAAGATACCGATCAGCAGGGCCAGGGTAAAGGTATGGATATCAGTACCGATACCGGTGAAGAGTGTCAGGGTTAACAGGGTAAAGAGTACGGTCAATGAGGTGTTCAATGAGCGGGCCAGGGTCTGAACCAGGCTGGCATTGACAACCTCTTCGAACGTCTCGACTGTACGGCGCTGCATGTTCTCGCGGACGCGGTCGAACACCACGATGGTATCATGGACCGAGAAACCGATTACAGTCAACAGGGCTGTGATGAACAGCGAGTCGATCTGTATGCCGAATAATTTACCCAGGATTGAGAAGATACCCAGTACAACCAGGGCATCGTGCAGCAGAGCGACGATAGCGCAGACGCCATAGCGCAGGGCTTTCGGAACCTTACGGAACGAGAACCAGACATATAACAGGATCAAAAATGATGCTGCCACGACAGCCAGGAAGGCCATCAAGGTTGTACGACCAGCGACGGAAGGACCAACCTGTGAGTTACTCTCAACCTGGATGTAGGGTCCGCCATGCTGCAAGAAGTACCCCTGGATCGCAGCCACGGTTACCTTGGCTTCGGCGGTCGGGTCACCCGAAGAGATCGAAGTCTTGGTCAGAATATTAATGGTCTGGTCGCTATCGCCAAGCTGTAGGTCCACAATTTTAAATGGTGCAGTTGCTGTGCTACCATTCTGCGTATTGGTCGCGGTTGGGTCGCTGTCGGTGTTCCCTTCGCGGTTGCGGTTGGGGTCACCGTTGGTGTCGCGCTACCAACCGTGGGTGTGCTAGGTTTTGGCAGATTGTTCAGCGCGGCCTCGAGATCTGCGGCTTTGGGTGCGCTCGTAAATTTAGTGATCGTTACCAGTGTATAAGGTTTGCTATCAGGAACTGTGGTAAATGCATATCCCAGTGCCTGCTTGTATTTCGCATTCAGCGTTTTTTGAATGTTATCAGTGACAGATGTGTCAAGTTTGCTATCAAAACGAATCCAGGCGGTGTTGGTGGCGCCTTTTGAGTCTTTACCCAGGATAACCTGCTCGCTCTCCAGATTGAAGGGCTTGAGCAGATTTCTGACCTGGTCGGCATCCGTAATAGTGTGTTGAGGGCGCAGTACTATGTTGGTACCACCAGCGAAATCGATACCAACGTTCAGGCCGAAGATGAGTAATGAGATGGTTCCAGGAATGATCACGATCAGCGAGATCAGCAGAAACAATTTGCGATATTTGACTAAGTTTAACACTGCAGCCTCCTCTACACCGTGCTATTGCGCCGTGCTGCCACTTTTGTGCTGGGCAGTGCATCGGCAGGTAATCCGAACAGTGCAGGGTGATTGATGACGCCAGTCGGCACAAGCAGATTCAAGAATGTGCGGGTGACGACCACGGCGGTGAACATACTAATGATAACGCCCAGGAACAGGGTGGTGGCAAAACCAACGATGATGGTGGCACCGAAGTTAGTACCGAAGGCGTATAGGACCGCGCAGGTAATCATCGTCGAGATGTTTGAGTCGCGGATCGAGGGCCAGGCGCGTTTCCAACCGATCTCAATAGCCGATGCTAACAGACGGCCTGCGCGTAGTTCTTCTTTCACGCGTTCAAAGATTAGCACGTTGGCGTCTACCGCCATACCAATTGATAGGATGAAGCCAGCTATACCAGCCAATGACATGGTCACGCCGATCATTTTAAAGATGGCAAAGGTCAGGACTGCATAGAGTACCAGGGCCACGTCGGCCAGCAATCCGGGCAGGCGATAGTAGAGCAACATAAACAGGGCGACGATGCTCAGACCAATAATACCAGCCAGCAGGCTATGGTTGATGGTCTCTGCGCCCAGTGTACCGCTGATCTGCTGCTCGCTTGTCTGCTGCAGGGTTATCGGCAGGGCACCAACCTTCAGATTGTTAACGGTCTGCTGCGCCTGTGTCTGGGTAAAGTTACCCTGAATGGTGCCAGGGCCAGTGATGGCGCTATTGATCACCGGGGATGTTATCACCTGGCGGTCTAGCGTCACGGTCAGGTAGTGACCAACATTATTGGCCGTAAACGAGCCAAAGCGAGCTGATGCACCATTGTTTTTCATCTGGAAGTTAATCAAGAAGGCACCAGTCGTAGGATCCTGTCCAACGCTCAGGCTATTGGGGTCCAGATCAGTACCGCTGAAGAGTGGTTTGCCACCGGGATTGTACTGAGCATATTGTGCTGGGTTAAGTGGCGCACCCTCTTGCAGGCCACCAGTGGTACCTGTATCCCAGAACTCCAGTTTACCGGTTTGCAGCAAAGTATTGAGGGTATCTTGCTGGTTGCCGCTGAAATTGGGCAGTTCAACCACAATGCTAGTGTTACTTGTACCTTCTTGCAAGCGCACACTGGGCTCTTTAAGGCCAAGACCATCGATACGCTGTTGTAGCAACTGCCGTGTGGTCTCCATATTGTCGTGGTTAACGTTATCCTGGCCTGGTTTGGGTTCAAGTTGTACACTCACACCACCCTGCAGGTCCAGTCCGAGCGTTGTCGTAAATGGATTGTTAACGCCATACAGGGGCTTACCACTGTCGGTATGGGGCCAGAAGACGACAAATGACGCGCCCGCGGCTAACAAAATAATAAAGAAGAGGAGTAGTAATGTTCCTCGCCGCATAAATATTTTCCTCTCAACTGGGTTGGTACGAAATCTTTCCTAGGAGCGCTTTGGGGGCGCCCCCATCTTCTTCCCATCAGGCGCATCAATAGAGCGTTTCTGGGTAGGAACACAGTATGCGCCACACTATTTCAGTGCAGTATAGCATAGTTGACCACTGTTGCATATCCTGTTCAGTTCTTTATACAGCAGATGCCGGTGTATAAACAGGATTTTGTGGCATTGGCGAACCTTTAGAGTGCCTGTGTCGTAGTCACTATGTGTATGAACTCTATTTGCATTATACAGAAGAAAGAGTATTGTGGAAGCGCTACGTGATGAGCAGCTAATGTCAGGTGTCCTTACAGGCGATGAAAGTGCCTTGAACGCGCTTGTTGAGCGCCATTATGGGCCACTGCTCGGATATGTCTATCGCCTGCTCCATGGAGATCGACAATTAGCTGAAGACGCCGTACAAGAAACATTTTTACGCATGATGCAACGCGGTGGGTATCAATCCGGTCGTCCTTTTAAGCCGTGGCTCTATACTATTGCTACAAACATTATACGCGATTACTTTAAGTCTGCGGTAGTCAAACATGGGGCCGATGCCACAGATGATATTCTACTCGCAGTCTATGATCCCGCGCCTGGACCCGAAGATATAGCACTTTCTGACGAGCAGGGAAAGATTATTTCTGTCGCTCTAGGAAAAATAGGAGAAGAGTACCGGAGTACTATTTTATTACGATTTTATGCTGGCTTGAGCCTACAGGAAATTGCGGAGACGTTGCATATTCCGGTCGGGACGGTGAAATCTCGACTCTCGGTTGGTACCCGCCGTTTACGCGCTGCGCTGCATTCGATGAAAGAGTACGAAGTAAAATGAAGAATTTGTTTGATGGCTGGCCGCTGGATAGTCGCCAACATATCGAGGATGCTCTGCGAGAACAGGGTGAGGGGCAGAAGATATTGCTGAATTAGCGCCGGTCATGGAGCGCTTGCAGGCCTGGACCGCTCCCCAACCTACGCTGACTGAGAGGCAAGCGTTGCTCGCAAAGCTGTTGCCCGCCCTACCTGTGTATTCTCCTATTCGCCAGAGTATTCAGGAGAACTATGCCTCGTTCTGGCACAGGCTGCGCATGTTCTTCCATATGGCACTGGTGCAGGTATCGATGTTGCAACCCTCGTTCTGGCTGTTGAGCTTCCTGATCGTCTGTGCAGGCCTGGCGTCCGGATCTATCCCTTTTTCAAATTCGGCGCTGTCGGCACGCGTTGTTCTATGGGCGCTTGGACCCCTGGTTGCCTATGTAGGAACGATGAGCATTTTTCGCGGTGCGCGTTATAACATGCTGGAATGTGAACTGGCCTGCCCACCCTCGGTTCAGCAGATTACGCTGGCCCGCCTGATCGTTGTACTTGGCTATGATATCTTGCTTGGTATGTTCTTAAGTACCTATCTCTGGAGAATCGATGGAGGGAGTCTCTCTCTGCTGATCCTGCACTGGTTAGCACCGATGTTGCTGGTCTCGGCTATCGCGCTCTTCTTTTCTTTGCGTGTCTCAGCCAACCTGGCGGCCGGGCTGGCTTATAGTGTCTGGCTCTGCCTGCTCATTTTCTTTGCCCTGCCCTTTGGTAGCAAAATTATCTCCAGCGTCATCACCGAGGTCGAGCTGCTAGTTGCCGGGCTGGGAATAATTTTATTAATTGTTGTCGTCCTGAGCCAGCCAGCACGCGTGCACCGGGCGTATCCTCTCTAAGAGTATATTATGGAAATTATTCGTGCTTTCATGATATGCATATGAGTGTACGAACCTTTTAAGCTTTTATCTCGTAAAAAGGCAGAAGATAAATTATAACTAAAAAAGGAGCTCTGAAAAGCTATGGAAACCCAGCTATCGCTCACCACAACTAAAGACACGTCCGGTGAGCGTAACCATCCCTTGTGGTCGGTGTTCCAATGGGAGCTACGCCGCCGTTTGAAAGGGCCCGCCTTCTGGTTGATGTCAGCCTTTCTGTTCCTGTTTACGTTGATTCTCATGTGGTTGGGCCAATATAAAGATTTTATCGATCAGAAATCCGGCGTGGCTGTGGCTGATATTACCGCATTCGGTTTGATGTACGAGTTGCCAGGCGTCCTGCTTTTATGGTTTGGTATACTTCTTCCCTTTTTAACGGTTGACCTGGCCTCCTCCGATGTGCGGCGCAAGACGCATGAGCTGGTTATGACCTGCGCGATCTCTAATCGGGCCTTTCTGTGGGGACGTTACCTGGTTGGTCTCTGCCAATGTCTCTTTCTGACGCTTCTGATGCTGGTGGCTATGGTAGTCATGGCTTTTGCCCTGCATTCATTTCTCTGGTTGGGATTAGATGGGCCGTCGGACCTGATTGGTTATCCTGAGCCCAATGTGGGCATTATTGTCTTCTTCTGGGCACTCATGGTCTTGCCTATAGCCGTCTGGTTTAGCGCCATCTGTTTTCGTTTGGGCTCATTTAATGCGCAGTCTATCGGCATGAATCAGGCATTGATGGCGGGGCTCTGGTTTCTCATCTGGACCTTTGAATTCATTTTCAATGGCAATCCAATTGCCTCGGCTTTTGATCCCACCAGCGATTCAATGTCTTTTGCCTTTAGATCATTTTATATGAACCGCTACTGGACGCTGGTCCAGCATGTTACCAATCCTGATCAGCGCCAGGCGATTGGCAATGCCGTACAGCAGCTTATGCCGGATACGCTCTGGCTCTTTGTACTGACACACATCATTTATGCTCTGCTGGGCCTGGTCTTTGTGGCCTTATCAATCAAGAAATTTCCGCGTTTTGCTAATGCATTGTGATCATCTGCCGGCTGAGATTGCTTTGTAGTAATGTGCTGGTGAATATTTAAGAAGGACGTATGGTTATGGAACTGGTATGTGAGCAGGTTGGCAAAAAGTATGGGGACTCTCTCTGGGCTGTACGCAATGTCTCGCTGCAGTGTGGCCCTGGGATGATCGGGCTGGTTGGCCCTAATGGTTCTGGCAAAACAACCTTGCTGCGGATGCTGGCGACCCTCTTGCCGCCTGGCGAGGGCCGTATCCTGTGGAATGGACGTGATATCCGTACAACCGGTAGCGAGCTGCGGCAGGTCCTGGGCTATATGCCGCAGGAGTTTGGCCTCTATCCAGAATTCACGGCCCGCCAATTCTTGCGCTACCTGGCGGCTATGAAAGGACTGCCAAAGAGTATGGCGCGGCGGCGCGTGGATGAGGTGTTGGAGATTGTGGCAATGGAGCGCTTTGCCGAGCGCAAGCTGGGTACATATTCTGGTGGTATGAAGCAGCGTATCGGCATCGCCCAGGCCCTGTTGAATGATCCAGAGCTACTGATTGTCGATGAGCCTACCGTTGGCCTGGACCCCCAGGAACGTGTGCGCTTCCGCCTCCTGCTGGGTAGCTTTACCAGGAGTCGCCTGGTTATTCTTTCAACGCATATTATTCATGATGTCGAAGCCATGGCCGGACGCCTGTTGATTATGCATGAAGGACAGGTGCAGGCGGATACCACTTCTGAAGCGCTCTTGAAGGAAGCGATAGGCCGTGTCTGGACCGTTACTACTGATGCTGATACCGCCAACCGTCTCCAACACGCTTACCAGGTCAGTGGTATCATCTCCCAAAGTTCGGGTATTACCCTGCGTATCCTCAGTTCTCAACGTCCACACGAAGATGCCCTCAATGTTGAACCTGTGTTGGAAGATGCCTATCTGCTCGTTGCAGGCGTCAAGACGGCCCCCGGCGCTACTCTATAGCAAGCTCCTCTTTATCGTACAAGGCGGTGCCAGCTCAAACACGCGTGATTGATATAGAACTCAACACGAAGTTGTTCGTATTTCTTTAAAAGAGCAACAGCTCCAGAGAACGCAGGGAGATCACGAGCCAGCGATACGATGAACATTCTTTCATGTGTGTGGAGTATGTGTGCCAGGCGGGCGCAGCCCGCCTGGCACACATACTCCACCCTCCCAACCCGGCGCGATAGGCGCCAAAGAGGAACATGAAAAAGCCCTGGCGGCGTTTACGATTGCTTTTAAATAGCATATGATACGTGCTATGCTACGTAGCGGTACTCAGAGTTGACTGCCTCGAAACAAGTGTATATTCCTTGACCCGAATCTGCGGGTTCTAATGTCACTTGTATAGAAAAGATATATCGCTTTAATTCATATTGCCTTGTTATGTATAAAGGAGCGGATGCTTCCATGGATGAAACAGTGACGCAACGTGCAGCGGATGCTACCAGGGCAGCCGTTTCCGAGCCACGTAAAGTTGTAATGGATGTGCGTAATATTACGAAAAGTTTACCTTTAGGGCGTGAGCGCATAGATATTCTTAAGGGCATTAGTTTTCAAATTCTCAGTGGTGAATTTGTCTCTATTGTTGGACCCTCTGGCTCGGGTAAAAGCACTTTGCTGGGCATTATCGCTGGTCTGGATAATCCCAGTAGTGGGCAGGTATTGGTGGATGGGATTGATATTGCGCGTATGAGTGAGGGGAAACTGGCGGCGGTGCGCAATCAGAAGATTGGCATGGTCTTTCAGGCCTTTAATTTGATCCCGACTTTGACGGCTCAGGAAAATGTTGAGGTCCCTCTATATGTGGGCAAACATAAGGGTTCGCCCTCGGCTCGCGCTAAAGAATTGCTGGAACTGGTTGGCCTCTCACACCGGCTAGGTCATCGTCCCAGTCAGTTGTCCGGTGGTGAGCAACAGCGTGTGGCCATTGCCCGCGCCCTCTCGACCGATCCCGCGATTGTCATTGCTGATGAGCCTACCGGTAACCTGGATGCGCGCAATGGCGAGAACGTTTTGAGTTTGATCGCCGATCTGCGCGAGAAGACGGGTAAGACCTTTATCATTGCCACCCACGATCCAAATGTGGCTGGCCATGCCGATCATGCGATCCGTATTGTGGATGGCTTGATCAGCGAACTGGATACCACGGGCGGGAGAATCACTCAATAATGAAAGCCTCGATGTATTTTAACTATACTTCGCGCTCTCTCTTCCGTGGTGGCCAACGTACCTTACTGGCGATCTTTTGTGTCGCCGTAGGTGTGATGGCGATTGTGGCGTTGCAACTGGTTGGTTTGATGATCAACAACGCCTTCACTGGAAATGTGCGCGATGCCAATGGCGGTGATATCGCCATTCGTTCTCAGCAGCCGTTTACCAAAGACGATCTGAAGCACTTTGATGCCTGGAAGAAGGATGGTTCGATTACCGATTATACGCCGGTGATTACCTCCCAGGCCTCTACGGGTGCTCAGGCCTCACAACGGCAAACCTTTAGTATGCGTATCATCGATGCGGCGCATTATCCAGCCGCGACCGTTACCCCGCCGACCTTTAGCAGTCCCGCCCATGGCAGCTTGAGCGCGCTGGTCAAGAATGATGGTGTGGTGGTGACGCAGCCGTTTATCGATCAGTATAAAAAGAAGCTGGGCGATAGCCTGGATATTACGATCAGTGGTGGGACGCGTGGACAGAGTGGGCGCGTCATCCATACTAAAATCGCTGGTATCGTTACTGAGACAGGTGTGCTGGCCCAGTCGGGTAGCGTGGTATTGCTCTCGGTGAATGATTATATCGCCTCCGCGCCGAAGGCGGCCGTTACCTATGATACCGTCGATGTAACGGCTGAAAAGTCCAAAATCGACGCTGCTGTTAAAGAGATTCAACAACAGTTTCCGATCGCTACTACGCAGACTGCGGCCGATGTGTTGAAACAGCAGCAGTCGGTTATCGATAATATTCGTAAGTTCCTGGAAATTGCTGGCCTGCTGGCTTTGTTGATTGGTGGTGTCGGTATCGTCAATACGATGCAGGTACTGCTCTCGCGTCGCCGTACCGAGATTGCTATGCTTAAGACCACTGGTTACCGGCGCTTTGATCTCTATTTGCTGTTTGGTCTGGAAGCTGGCCTGCTGGGTCTGGCTGGCGGCTTGCTGGGAGCTGCTGCCGCCACCGGCATTAGTTACCTGGTGCGCAACCTGGTCGAGCAGAATTTCGGCTTGAATGTGCCCTTTGTGTTGGACTGGTTTACGATCATTGGGGGCATGGTTATTGGCGTCTCTACCGCGCTGATCTTTGGCCTCTTGCCAATCGTACAGGCGGCCAATATCCGTCCGTTGAATGTGATCCGTGAACTACCCGAGGGGCGTGGTATTAGTAGTATCGCCTTGACCACCATTCTCATGATCGTACTCTCGATCCTGTTCTGTGTGCTCTCGATTGTGATCCTGAACGGCGATATTCGCCTGGGTACGATCTCGGTCTATGGGATCTTTATCTTTCTGGGCCTGCTGAGCCTGGTGTTGAGCCTGTTGATCGTGCTGGTCAGCAAATTACCGGTGCCCGAGCGCTTCAGTTTCTGGCAGATCTTACTGGTTGTAGTCGTGGCGGGCATTGCATATGCCCTCTATCGCGTAGCGCCACCCTATGGTCTGCTCTTTATGGGCTTTGCTCTCCTGGGACTCTTCGTGATGTTTGTCCCTCGTACGCTGAAAGCCTCGACCAAGATGGCCTTGCGTAACCTGGCCCGACAGCGAGCTCGTACCACTACTACGATGCTGGCCCTGTTCGTTGGTATCTTTACCATCGGCCTGATCCTGGCGTTGGGACAGAATTTGCGCACCCAGGTCAATGAGGTGATTTCCCATACGTTAAACTATAATGTCTACTCGATTACCTCGAATGACGATACCAAAAAGCTTAATAATCTGTTGCCGCGCCTTGCGGGTCTGAGTACCTATCAGGAGCACACGCTTGCCTCTACGGTACCGGCGGCTGTCAAGGGCAAGCCATTTGCGACCTATGTCAATGGCTCTAAGAGTGCCCAGGTGCGCCGACAACTGCTCTCGCTGACCAATGGTGTTGAAGGTTATGATGTTGGTAATAACCAGTTCCCTTCGCTCAACTTTATTGCGATCACGCAGGGGCGCAACCTGAATCTAGATGATGCCGGTACCAATAATGTGCTGGTGCGCTCTTCGCTGGCGCAGCTGAACGGTGTACAGCTCAAGGTTGGTGATAAGATTACCCTGGTGGGAATCGATCAGGTCAGCATCAAAACTGTAACGGTGGTGGGCTTCTATGATCAGAAGACGCTGGGCGCCAATTTTGAGCCGATCCTGGGCACCACCGATACGGTCAAAGCGCTCACGCCAGCTGGACTTGATCAGACTGTCTTCTACATGAAGATTGATCCCAATAAGTTGAATGGTGCTGTGGATCAGATCGGGCAGACGGTGCCAAAGGCCTTTCTGCTGAACCTGGCCAGCCTGACCGATTTTATCAACCAGCTACTCAACGATATCCTGTTGACGTTGACCACGATCGCTTCGCTGACCTTGTTGGCTGGTATCATCATCATCGCCAACGCGGTTGCCCTGGCCATGTTAGAGCGGCGGCGCGAGCTGGGTATCCTCAAGTCAGTTGGCTATACCAGCCGCACCATATTGGGTGAAGTCATGCTTGAGAATGGCCTTGTCGGTGGCCTGGGAGCCCTGGTGGCCATGGTCCTGGCCTCCTTGATCACCTGGCTACTCGGCAAATTCGCCTTTAATGCCAGCTTTAGCGTCGACACCCCCATTGTCCTGGGACTGGTCCTGGGCTCAGTGGTCCTATCCATGTTTATCGCCGTCTGCGTGGCCTGGAGCGCCGTACGTGTACGCCCTCTGGAAGTCCTGCGCTACGAGTAGAGTAGAAATCAGCATAAAAGCGAGCACCAGGAACGCTCTTCTGGTGCTCGCTTTTATTTGGGATTGCATAAGGGGGCGTCAATATTTGGGCGCTTAGAGGGCCATGAGTAGCAGTGGTATCTCCATTTCTTCGGGAGTCAGGCCGCCGTGATGGCCCTGGAAATGCATGCTAAATTTGTTTTCTTCATACCACCAGGCGGTTTCGCGTTTGTAGGGCAGGATAACGACATTGCCCACGCGCTCCATGAAAGTGCGTGAAGGTGGCTGCATACCAAAGAAATTCTGGGCCACCAGCTCCTGGGTCAAATAGACTTCGGCCTGTTGGTCAGGCCCGTTGGTCAGGCGTTGCCGTAGTTCATTGACCGCTGTCTCCAGATACTCTTCTTTGATATGTAAGAACATATCGCGCGCCGAGCCCGCCGGTGCCAGCACATGACCACGGCTATTGGTTTTGAGGTAGCGATTGATAATGGGCATCTGCTGATTGACATAATAGGTATTGTAAGGACTGACCTCGACCTGTCCATGATCTGCGGTCATCATAAATAATGTTTTGCCTGTACTGTGGCGCGTGGTTTGCAGAAAGAGCTGGTTCATCTGATTCAAACAGAGATCAACAGCTTCGTCCAGTTGTTTGGATGAAGGACCGTAATTATGACAGGTCGTATCGATGCGATCAAAATAGAGAAAATAGTAGGTAGGTCGTTTTTGTGGACGGTTGAGCATTGTGCTCAGGTTGGTAAAAGCCTCAGAGATCACGTTATAAGGATGGACCTCGGCCCCACGGAAGACGATATCCGAGTAGGTAGAGGGGGTGTAGGCCTGATACTGCAGGATATGTGAATCAATGCCAGCTTGTAAGGTCTGGTAGAAGGTCTGGCGCGGGAAAAAGCTGTGGGGCAATGCCAGAGTTTTTGATGGTATCACGCGTAAACTTCTCGCCCGCAAAGGAAAAGGTCAGGGGCGAGATGATATCATTGACCAGCGGCTCATAATAATTCCATTCGTAGACCCCACTCTGGCCTACATTGAGTCCGGTATGGATGCAGGTGACATGGGCTGCCGTGGTTGACGGAAACTGGGAAGTCATCTTCGAGACCACCCCTTCCGCCATAAAGGTTTTCAGTAATTCATATTTGTCCGCGTACTTTTCAAAGAAGCGCCAGCCAAAGGCATCAATAAAGAAGAGCACCACCGTATCATACTGAGTTGGTAAATCTCCAAATACATCGAGGGGTAGGGCGCTTTGTCCATTGCCGGTAAGCAGAAACTGAATCGTTGCAGGAAGATTAGAGAAGCAATAAGAATCGTAACGTGGACGGATGAATCGTTGAGCAAAGCGCGAGCTATTGACTAGCTTTATTGACGCCGAATTGAGCATGCTTGTTCCTGCTTCCTGAATAGGAGGTCATCTTTTGGCTATAAATGCCATAATATTTTATACTGGATATCTCTCCAACAGTATATCACGGAACCTCCAGGATGCAGCTATATTTTTACCTTGATAGTGAAATTCCCGTTAGCTGAGGTTGATCTCAGGGTGCCGCTAATTTGAAAGAAGCTTATTCTAAATACAAACTAATGCTTATTAAGAATGATTTATATGTTTATGCAAACTAAATAATGCAAAATTATAAATTTATTTTAAACTTCAAGAAACTTAAGTACTTGACAAATATCTTTTCCTTGTAGTATACACATCCTTATAGAAGAAAAAGGTTACACAAGCAACTAATCAGCCCTGTAAAGTAAAATATTTGTCTGTGAAAGTTTTACCCGAATAGAAATAGTTAGATATGCTGGAAATATCCAGGATTAGCGGAGATTATTCATTCATAATTTAAAGAGAAGGCTCTTATAGTATGTTACAGTTGAATACACTCCTTATAACCAAATTACTCATACCATCAACACGTCCTCATGTCGTGTTTCGTTCAAAGCTTATTAATCAGCTGCAGGAAGTGTTACAGCGGAAAATCACCTTTATTTCAACCCCTGCCGGTTTTGGTAAGACAACATTATTGAGCGAATGGGCGCAGCAGAAGCACTGCCCTGTCGCATGGGTTTCTCTCGATAAAGGAGACAACGATTTGATACGCTTCTGGAGCTATCTTATTAATGCTCTGGAAACATTATATCCAGGTATAGGTGAACATACTCTGGCGCTGCTACATACTCCGCAAAGTTCGTCTTTCGAGGCTGTAATCACGATGTTGATCAATGCTCTAATGACAATTGAAGAGCATTTCGTTCTTGTACTGGACGATTACCACGTTATTGAAACCACCCCTATTCACGATAGCGTTTCACTGCTTTTAGAGCACATGCCTCCCTACATGCATATTGTGATCGCTAGCCGGACTATGTCTCCATTACCTTTGCCGCGTTTACGCGCACGTGGACAACTGCTTGCCTTAGATGCTACAGATCTCTATTTTACGACTGAAGAGACATTGGAGTTTTTTAACCAAACGATGCAGCTAGATATCACTTTGGATGTTGCTACCAAAATACAGGCTCGTACAGAAGGATGGATTGCAGGGCTACAACTTGCTGCGCTCTCATTACAACGTGGGACTGACATCTCTCATTTCCTTACGGTGTTTAATGGAGGCCATCGTTACATCCTGGACTATCTTACGGCTGAGGTGTTTTCTCAACAGTCCGAAGAGGTGCAGCATTTTTTACTGCATACGGCCATCCTTAATCAGCTCAGCGAACCATTATGCAATGTGCTGACGGGGCGTGAAAATGGACAGATAATGCTGGAACTCTTAGAACAGGGAAACTTGTTTATTATCCCATTTGATGAGAAGCGGCACTGGTATCGCTATAGTCAGCTTTTTGGTGACTTTCTATACAATAGGTTACAGTACTTGTACCCTCAACTAGTGTTGGTTCTCCATCGGCGCGCTTCAGCCTGGTATGAGCAGAACAATTTTATGGCTGAAGCCGTGGATCACTCTCTAGCAGCAACAGATTTTGAGCGGGCTGTTCGACTGATTAGGCGGGTTGGAAAAATATTTGAACAAAATGGAGAGATAACGACATTACTACGTTGGCTAAATACCCTGCCAGAGCATCTGGTATGCAAAGAACCGCAGCTGTGCTTGCTACGTGGCTGGGGACTGGCAACAACCGGACAACTCAGCGAAGCACAACTATGGTTACGTTATGCCAAAAAGGGATAAATCACTATCTTTCATACCAAATAGGTGGAAATGTTTCTGAACAAGATCAAGAAGCAAATAGTGTTATAACGGATCATGATGAATTACAGGATATTCAGGGAGAGATTACAGCTTTAGATGTCTATGTCAATATATCTCAGGGAAATGTACCCCATAGTATAGCCCTGGCTCATAAAGCTTTAGAGCAACTGTCTGCGAACAATCTCTTTATGCGTAGTACCGTCACCTTAAACCTCGGGCTTATTTACGCATTTAGCCGCAATGTAATTGAAGCTGTTCAGGCTTTTACTGAGGCGAGTATCCTCAGCCAAAAAATGGGCAATGTTTACTTGGCTTATCTTACTCTCTGCAGCTTGGCGACGATGAAAGGGATGCAAGGTCAACTCTATGCAGCCGCAAAAATATACCAGCAAGTGTTAGTGTTTAATAAAAGGAAGAAGCAGCCGTTGCCTTATGCTGGGATGGCATATGTTGGGATGGGCAGCCTGCTCTATGAGTGGAATGAACTCGAGACGGCGGAACGGCATCTCGTAGATGGTATCTCTCTTAGCAAACAATGGGGCAACAGGGAGTATGTTGTCTATGGCTACGCTATGCTGGCGGCAATAAAACATGTACAGGGAGATAAGGATGGAACACTCGACATGCTTCAACAGGCGGAAGAACAGGCACTAGGGCAACAATTGCCGATTTGGGTTACCCCTCTGGTTTCTACCTATAAGGTACGCTTGCTCTTGATGCAGCAAGAGGTTGATGCGGCGAACGATCTTGCCCAGAGGAGCTTTCTGGGAGAGTTTGAAAATGTTACGCTCGCACGCATACATATAGCTTTGAAACATTCCAAAAAAGCATTGGATCTTTTGGACTCACAGTTATCCCTGCTGGAGTCAACCGGGCAGACGCGCATGCTGCTAGAGAGCCGAATGTTGATGTCACTTGCTTATTTCAAGCAAGGTCTTGTTAGCCAGAGCTTACAGATGCTACAAGATACACTCTTATCTACGCAAGAGGAGGGCTACATTCGCCTCTTTGTAGACGAAGGTCAGCCCATGCAGTGCTTGCTATTAAAGTTGTTTAACTCTCAACAAAAAGGACGTACTATCCCGCACGGCAATATGATATGGCAGTATATTGAGAAATTATTATGCGCTTTCGGAAAACCGTTCGAGAAAAATAGTATATCCGAACAAAGTAATGCGCTAAGAACTTCTTTCTCCGATGTCGGTATTGAACCTTTGAGCAGGCGTGAGATAGAGGTCATACGTTACGTTGCCTCCGGCTTATCGAATGATGAGATAGCCCAATCTATGGTGGTTGCGAAAAGTACTGTTCAGTGGCACATTAAGAATATCTACGGGAAACTCCACATTCATAATCGCGCACTGATAGTGGTACGAGCTAGAGAGCTTGGTTTGTACCCCTGATATTGCTTCAGCCTCTGCGTAACACCATGCTAGCTCAATCTGGTCGCTGGGCTGTTTCTACTCAATAAGGTTATTATACTGGCAATTGCAGCAAACAGAAACGCTGGTAGAAAAAATATTCCTACACTGAGAATAGATATCAATATAAAAATTGTAATAATAGCTGTCGATAACCAGAGGATTGTACGCCAGCCATTGTTTCCTGTACGGCCGTGTAACTGCGCCGCGATGGCGACACCAATCAGTGCAAGCAATAGTATACAGAATATGACCAGTGTTATCGGCTGTATTCCCATCTGCAATAAATTGGCGGTTCCACTTGCTGTACCACTCTTTCCGCTGGGATCTGTTGTACTACTTGTGTACTGATAGAGTGGTCCAAATATGGCGTAGGCCAGACCGAGGATGCCAAATGTTAGGGAGAGTAATCCACTCCAGGTCTCAATGCGTTGGCGTGTAGTCATAAAAACTTCCTTTCGTATTGCCGTATGAACCAATTTCGATATCTGTCATGAGTATAGTTGCTCAATCTTTGTTTGTCCCCCTTAAATAAGGGGGTATTTCGAGAAGAAGAGGGGGGCTGTAATATCATGAGTTAGTACATCACTGATGCCATGAGCAAACTCACTGCAATAAAATGATTTATTCTTCTATAATTTGCATTAAAAGATAATGCAGTCAATTACGGGTAAAGGAGAGAGGCATGCAAGCTCGATATACTTTCTATTGGTTGCTAACCGGCTCACTGCTCGGTTTGGGACTTTTGAGTCTACTCAGTCTGGGCGCTCCCCTTGTGCTGCTCAGCCTTTTTATGCTGATCTATGGCATTATACGTTGGCGATTTCATAACCTATGGGCGCTTTTTATAGGATTTGGTGCTGTGCCTGCGTTCATTCTGTTCATTGCTATTCTAATTGCTTATCCTGCCTGCAATGGAAAAGATCTTGTCTCACCTTCTGATTCGGTGCATTTTTCTTGTTCATCTATCCCCCCCTCGTATTACCTTATGGCAATTGCTTTCTCGTTAATAGCTGTTGTGGGTATTTTTTGGCCTCTGGTACGAAAGGTATTGACCCATTAATAACTATTCTGACGTGTCAGCTCGTTTCTATCTACCCCTCATTGTTTATCGTTTCCCCCAGCCCCTCCCAAAATAAGGGGCTATTTTTCTTTCCCTGGCTGATTTCCCCTGTCACGAAATCCCCCTTTCTAAGGGGTGACTTTTACTGATTTAAATTTACAATCAAAGAGAGTGATAGCTTCGCTACGTGAAAATATTTCATGTCCTGCAACTGATATCAAGAAAAGGATGTACGTCATGATATTCCAAAGACGTATATAGCGAGCCTTCTAAAAAGTATTTGTCGAATCGCTAGTACGAAAAAGAAAGGATGTACAAATGGTACTCTCTTCGACTGCTCGCAAACTAGTCCTGCTTCTGCTAGCAGCAATGCTTGTTAACCTTCTCTTTGTCGCAAGCACGCTTAGTGCATCGGCGCATGCCAGCCCTCATGACGCTGTGGTATCTCAAACTGTCCCTTTAAAACTAGATTGTGTCCATCTCTCGGTTGCTGCCAGGAAGTATGCCATGAATCATGGATTCTGTACGACGAATGGAACTACTCCCAATAATACTGTTTCAGGTGATTGTGGCACATCTAGTCTCTCTCTTCAATCGCTGGGTAGAGGTAATGCTGCGTTTAACGAGTCAGCCAACTCCTCTCTTGGCATCATCGTTCACGTTGACTATACGGTGAGTTGGCAGAATCAGACAAGAAATACCTTCAATAGCTTTAGTGGTTCACCAGCGACATTTACCGCTAGCTGGTCCAATAGAGATACCCGTTTCACCAATACTGGTACCGTCTATGCCTATGTCGCCGATCTGACGGTCCTTCTGGTTTGGGGAGGCACCTGCTCTGGTCTTCAGCCCTGGGATCGCATTTCCGTGTTGTAACTATTCTTCCTCATTTGATCACATCTAGTAATTCGATTTCATTAAGGTTTTTGTATCAAACATTCTTGTAACAGGACAACATATTCTTAGGAGGCAACAGATATGTGGAGAAAGACCTCTGCTAAAACAATCACGCGTTGTTTCATTTATATAATCGTGGCTTTACTGAGTATGCTGACGTTGGGATTTGGCCTTCTCCCTGCACATTTAGTCCTGGCAGCAAGTGCCGCGCAAGAATTTAATGTAGCAGGCGGTAAAATTCAGGGAAATGTGATACCCGTTGTATCTCAGCAAGCATTTCAAGCGTCGGCTACACATTCGCCCAATATACAATCATTCAAGGTGCCTTCGGGATTGCTCCAGCCGTCAAGTATAAGCTACTTTAGCGTTCTTGGACAAGCTATTAGTGGGTCCTATATTTACTCGTATGACTTGACGGCTCCTAAGGGAATAAAACTAGGTGCGGTTGAACTAGCTCTCAATACTCAAGCGCACACCCAACTTATCGCTGTTGGCACTCCGACCTCAGCTCTAACCAATCCATCAACAAAAAATGGCATCTCCGCCAGCCAATCTATCTCTTCTAGCGGCACTGTCAGTCCGTTGGTCTCTAACCGGGCTGGTAATTTTCACACCGATTGGTGGGATCCCGTTGGCATCCATGTCAATGAAGTACTGGATGACATCAATTTCAATTATGATGGTAGGTCGGTGACTTATTATAGTGGCTCGGATTATCGTTGGTGGCTTTCTAATGATGGTTGGTTTGAGGCCGCTCATAACATTGGCTCTTCTTATCAGAATAATAACACTCAAGCTGTCGTCTGGACATACGATCATATGCAAAACAATCCGTTTTGTGTAGCCAATGCTACCCACGTTTATTACCAAAATAACAACGTATATGCTCATGGCAATGGTAGCGTGACTGGTAACGTCAGTACTTCGGATAGTGGCCCCTGCGCTTTCCTGCTTCATTACACTACGTCTGTAGGTTAGTGGTTTTCAACCTCTCACCACACAAAAAAGAAGGGGCACATATCATAGATGTGCCCCTTCTTTTTTGTACTACTGACCTTTTTTATGGTGCTCTTCTTTGTGATGTTTCATGACGGTACGAGCAGCTACTTCCTCGGCACGATCACCGTATCGGCCACTTTTTTGTGCCGATTCTTTGATCTTCTCATACTGGCGTTCTTCTTTTGCACCAACGCCCTTGAGTGGTTTTTTATTCGGCATCGTCGTGTCCTCCTTGGAATCAAGTACTGAGATGATGGATTTGCTACACATTATCTACATGGTGTGTACCCTTATTACGGGCTAAAATCGATCCCGGCTTCAGGCGGCTAAAAATTTGCATGTTCTTCTTTATTCTATACTTTTTTACACTTTCATTGTATGATGAACTATATAGACGAGATTGTGTCGATGACGATAATTATTATGGCAATAGAAGGACATAGATACAACTGAATGAGTAGACATGGTTTGTATATCGCGCAAGGTTTGAGCCAGGAAGAACTGGCCGCCATTGGGATGCTGGCTGAGGAATGTAATGCCTATGAGCAGTTAGATCTCAAGTTGAATTGGGTCAGCCTGCAGGCCCGCCCGAAGAACGAGATAAATGACTTTTTGTACTATGAGCAGGGAAAGTTGGTTGGCTATCTGCCCATCTTTTGCTTTAACGCGCAGGAGGCTGAGGTTAGTGGCATGGTCGCGCCCGACTGGCGCCGGCGTGGCATTTTTACAACCTTGCTGGAGGCAGCACGTAAAGAATGTCAGAGACGACAATTGCCCTCCTTGTTGTTCATCGTTGAAAATCAATCTGCCTCTGGACAGGCCTTTGTAGCAGCCCTAAAGCCACAGTATGATCATTCTGAGTATAAAATGGCCTTCCGATCACCACAACCGCCGGCACTATCAGCCTCTTCTCCGCTACAATTCCGCCAGGCTGGTGTGGATGATCGAGCTATTCTGCAATCTATTACCGCGGCCGCATTTGCTATACCTGAAGAAGAAGTAGATTGGTATTCGACCAGAATGCTGAACGATGACCGGCGTACTTTCTATGTGGCCAGTATTGATGACGTCGCCGTCGGTAAGATTGATGTGTTCAATAGCACACACGATGCCTATATCGCGGGTGTTGGCGTGTTGCCCCAGTATCAGAAACGTGGCTATGGGCGGCAGATACTGATCTATGCGTTGCACGAGATTTTGAAGAGCGGACAGAAAAACATCGTCTTAGAGGTCGCAGTTGAGAATGAGCACGCACTGGGACTCTATACCTCCTGCGGCTTTACACAGCTCAGTCGCTACGATTATTATCGATTGACAATTTGATAAGCAAATAAGTCGCATCAAGTTGGCATTACTAGCGGTAGGAAGCAAACACTATGGGTGCCATACAACCTATCTGTAAAGGCTGTGGACAGCCTATCTGGGGTAATTATCTCAGGGCTCTAGGTGCCACCTGGCATCCAGAGCACTTCCTCTGTGCTGGCTGTGGGCAAATGATTCAGGGGAGCAGTTTTCAAGTCCACCAGGGTTTCCCCTACCATATCGAATGTTATAACCGGCAGATTGCCCCCCATTGTATTTATTGCGGCAAGCCGTTGATCGGCGAATTTCTGGTTGATTATTGG
Organism: Dictyobacter kobayashii; assembly: GCF_003967555.1. Taxonomy (GTDB): domain Bacteria; phylum Chloroflexota; class Ktedonobacteria; order Ktedonobacterales; family Ktedonobacteraceae; genus Dictyobacter; species Dictyobacter kobayashii. Next base: position 1,480,934 of record NZ_BIFS01000001.1, on the reverse strand, counting down.
GGCCAGAAATTTTGTCGGGAGCATGAAAAACAATTTCCCCACTGCTCCTATTGTGGCCGCCTGGTCCTGCCCCAGCAGCAGGAACAGGATGCTGAGACTATTCGCTGCCCCGTCTGTCGTAGTAGCGCCATCGATACGTCTGCTGAGGCCAAACCGCTCTTTTCACGCGTCATTCGCTGGATGAATAGCCAGGGCTTGATGTACAACAACCTTAAATTGAGCCTGGATTTATGCGGGCGCGCCCATTTAAATGATTTATTGCGTGAAGGCAATGTCGGACATTCCCTGGGTGCGACTACCAGTGCGATGTATACCCAGAATGGACGCTTTGTGCGGGCCGAGATCAATGGTATCGCCGTATTGTTGGGTTTGCCCGCCATCCTGTTTCAAGGCGTCACAGTTCATGAACTGGGTCACGTCTGGCTGATCGTGACCGGTGTCCATCAGCTCCCGCCCTGGGCTGAAGAGGGTTCTGTGAATTGCTCTCCTATCGCTACTACCAGGAAGCCAATACCCCTGAGAGTCGCTATCACAGCCTGAGCAAAGAGCAGAATGCCGATCCGATCTATGGGGAAGGCTTTCGACGCATGCGCGCCCTGGTTGACAGCGTTGGCTTCCCCACCTTAATCGAAACGCTGCGTACCACTAAACGCCTGCCCGCTTCTAAAGGCTAATAAGGGTACGTTACAGACAAAGCAACAAAATGGGCATTTAGCTTAGCGCTCAGTCATATGTGGATCGAGTGCGTCGCGCAGTCCATCTCCAACCAGGTTACAGCTCAGTACAGTCAGGAAGATCAGGATGCCCGGGATCAGGATCAGGCGTGGCGATGAGTCAAAGTAGTCGCGGCCTTGATTGATCATGCTGCCCCAGCTGGCCACCGGGATACTGACGCCAAAGCCAAAAAAGCTGAGCACCGATTCCAGGATAATGTTGCTTCCCACTAGTAAGGTAGCATTAACGATAATGGGTCCAGCCGCGTTGGGGAGGATATGGTAAAACATCAGCCTGGGGCCGCGCGCGCCGATGGTAGTGGCGGCCTGCACAAATTCACGCTGCTTCAGGGACAGAAACTCACCGCGCACCAGGCGGGCCGAGGTTGTCCAACCAAAGACGGCAATCAATAAGATTACGCTGGTTGGGGTACCATCGGCAAAGGTGGCCGACAACACAAAGAGTAGCAGATAGAGTGGGATGGTGAGTATGGTATCGGTCAGGCGCATCAGGATATTATCGATCCAGCCACCGTAGTAGCCGGCCAGTGCCCCGATCAGTGTGCCCAGTAAAATAGAGATCAGCATAGAGCTCAAGGCGACCAGTAGCGAGATACGACCGCCGATCATGGCACGCGCAAAGGTATCACGACCCAGATTATCCGCCCCAAAGGGATATTGCCAGGAGATGCCCGCGAACGGGGTCGTCTGCCCAACCGCATCGGGCGTGGTATGTCCCGGTATAAAAGGGATGATCAGGCAGCAGAGAACCATGATGACCAGGAAGACCGCTCCTACCGTTGCCGCGCGGTTACGCACAAAGCGATCAAAAATGATGCGACCCTGGCTGCGCCGCTTCTGGGTCAGTTCTGTAGTCAATTCTTGTGGTAGCTCAAAATCTTCTTCTGGCGATTGAACTTGCTCGGATGTATCCATGGCGATTCTCCTATTATGAATAGCGGATGCGTGGGTCCATCACGCCATAGAGAATATCTGCAATCAGGTTAAAGATAATGACAAAGATCGCGCTTAACAGTAGTGAGGCCAGCAGGACCGGATAGTCGCGCCGATCGAGTGAATCGATAAAGAGTTGTCCCATGCCTGGCCAGGCAAAGACGCCCTCGGTGATGGCGGCGCCACCCGCTACCGAGCCAAAGTCAATGGCCACGATCGTAATCAAAGGAATCACCGCATTGCGTAGCGCGTGCTGTAGTAACAGTCTGGATGGGGATACACCCTTGGCTCGCCCGGTACGCATATAGTCCTGCCGTGATACATCGATCATACTGGTGCGCAGATAGCGGCTCCAACGTGCCGTGAAGGTCACAGCCAGCACCACCATCGGCATTAACAGGTGCATCAAATGATCCAGCAAGGCATTGAATGGACTAAAAGTATAGCCCAGGGTCGCCGTTCCTGAGGGAGGGAGCCAGTTCAGGGTGGAGGCAAAGACATTCTGCATGATGAGTCCGAGTAAAAAGATCGGCATCGAGATACCAAAATATGCCAGCGAAGTAATGGTATAGTCCAGTGATTTACCCTGATAGGCCGCCGAAACGGTGCCTAGAATCACCGTCATCAGGAGAGAGAGTATAAAGGCACTGACAAACAACTCTAGCGTGGCTGGAAAGCGTTGGGCCAGTACATCACTGACCGGCTGGCTGGTATAGAGCGAATTGCCAAAATTGCCATGCAGCACGTTCCCAATCCATTTCGCGTATTGTACCGGTAATGGATCATTCAGGCCAAAGCTGGCGCGCAACGCCTGGCGACCAGCAGCGTCCAGATTAGGATTATCATAGACGGCATCCGGGCCTCCAGGGATCGCATGGATCAACAAAAACATCAAAATCGAAGTCAAAATTAACAGTGGGATTGCCTGTAAAAGCCGCCGTATTAAATATTGCCCCATAGACATCATCCTTCCAACTGAGATACAAAGGTTGGGGCACAGAGACCCCAACCTTCTACTCTTTTAGCCTTTAGCGGGACACGTCCCGTTATCGCACCACCAATCCATGATATCGACGGTTTCGGAAGCCACAAACGGCCCCGGTTTGTAGTTGTGTGTGCCATTGATCGCAATGGAAAGATCATTGGGACTGAACAGGGTTGCTGTCGGGAAATCCTTCAGCAGGATATCGTGGATCTGGTTGAATACTTGCTGGCGTGCATTGGGATCGGTGTTCTGCTGTTCTTTACCAAACAGGGTATCCAGGGCCGGATTGCAGTACCAGTTAAAGTTGGATTTGCCGATTTGATCACAGGCATAGTTAGCGGCATCATTGGCGTCATAATTATAGCTACTCGACCATTCTGCCAGGTCATAATTCCCTGGTTTACCACCTTGTAAAAAGGTACTGAAAAAGGTTGAGGCCGGATAATTGTGGATATCGATTTTGACCCCAATCTTCTGGAATGTTGATTGGTTGATGGTCTCGTCCTCTTCGCGCCAGGCATTATTGGCGGTAGTGGAATATTGGAATTCCAGGCGCAGACCATTTTTCTGTCGTACCTTATCTGGTCCAAGCTTCCAGCCAGCGCTATCCAGCAACTGATTTGCCGCCTCAATATTAAATGCGGGACATGCGGCATCTTGCTGATAGCCAGGTTTGTAGGCTGAACTATGGTCGGTACAGATCGGTTGGGCCGCCCCCTGGCGCGCAACCTGGATCAACTGTTGGCGGTCCACAGCCAGAGCAATGGCTTTACGAACATTGACATCCTTCAAAGCTGGATTATTCTCGTTGAAATGGATCGCCTCATAGCCTGCTGAAGTTGTCTGGATCAACTGGTAATTACTGAGCTTCTTATAGGCAGGAATCTTAGAAGCATCCAGGAACCAGGCAGAATCGATCGCGCCTGACTTCAGATCCTCAAGGATAGTGGCCTGGTTGCCGACCGCGCGGAAAATAATCTTATCCAGGTGCGGTAGATGTTCAGCGGCGCGATAATATTTCGGATTACGCACAAGCGTATAATGATCGCCGGGCTTGCTTTCCGACATCATAAAGGGGCCGCTGACCACGCTGGGCGAGCGATTATCACTGGACTTCTTGATCTGGTCAGGCGGAATGCTTTCAAAGTGGTGTTTAGGTAATGGTGCATAGCCCCCATCGGTCCAGGCGGTCAAAAATGGAGCAAAGGCATCTTTTAGATGAAAGGTGATGGATAGCTTGTCGGATGAGACCTCAGCTGACTGAATATGATTGATAATGTTTGTATTTGAGGCGGCAAACAAAGGATTCTTCCACAGTTGCCAGGTAAAGTAAACATCATCGGCATTCAGTGGTTGGCCATCGGACCAGACCAGATTTGGACGCAGGTGGAAGGTCCAGGTCTTCTGGTCCTGGCTGATATCGCCATTGGCAACGGTTGGCATACGCGTTGTCAGGCCCGGGTGGATCTGACCCTCTGCGTCACCAATAAATAGTGGCGAATATAATGCCTGCATTACCATCTGCGCAAATGTCTGTACCGTCCCATTTGGGATAAACGAATCTGGCTCATTGACCAGGTCATCGATCCAGACTCCCCCATTTGTAATCTTGCCAGTTGTGTTCTGAGATGGTTTATTCGCTGTCCCGGCCGGGGTACAGGCACTTAAGATGAGCGTCAATATTGTCACGCAAGAAAGGATAAGTGTCGTAAACCGATAGCGGTGTTTGATGTTCGCGAACATGTTTTACTCCTCGAAGATGCGGATTGCCATACAAATAGATAAGCCGCGAGCTAGCGAGTGTTAACTGATCGTGCACCTCCTTTCTATTTAGCCATTGTTAATCCAATCGACCTGGTGTGCCTCCGTTATATCGGGTATCTCCAGCTTATTTAAAAGCTTATCAATAACGGCTACAGGCACGCTGGCACTCCTTTCATGGTTTCTCTTTATAATGACGTCATAAGGTGCTTCTAAATATACGATATGAACGCGAGCTTTATAAGAGATAAAAAAATCAATCAATTGACGCCGTAATAAGTGGGTGGTATTGGTAGCGTTCCAGACAAATGATTGGCCCTGCCGCATATATTCCCGTGCGCGTTCACGGGCTAGCTGCACCACATGTCCCTGGTTATCCAGTGCGGTGATCTTTAGCTCCTTGCGGATGCCATCCAATGAGACCACAGGCCATGATGGATAGTGGCGCTGAATCCAACTATCTTTACCTGCTCCGGGTAGTCCTGCTAACATTACGACTTCAAAAATGGTATCATCATAGGCTTCGTAATCGGCATAGCCCTGTTCGCTGTGTAGATATATAAAGCGGCTATAGTCCGAGGCAAAGGCTCGGGGCGCTGTATAGCACTGCTGTTCCTGACTGAGCACCCTGAAGAGTTCAACCCGCTCCAGTAATTCTGCTTGATCAGTGCAAATGCGGCCCAGCACGTCAGCCTCGGCTAGCAGTGCCAGGTGGTCCAGGCGCACATTCTGACTGGCCTCGGTAATAGATTTCTCTGGATTGGCGCGATTAAGAAATTGTAGTGGTAAGCCATGCAGGCGTACCAGGCGAGCGAGATATTCGCGCTGGGCGAAAGGCACTGGTTTATCTAGTTCGACAGCGGTCCAGAGAAGGCGCCGCGCTATGAACTCTCCCCGGCGCGCATGTCCGCGTGAACTGATCATGCCGTCTGGCTCGATTTTTGTGCAGGCTGGTTTGCCAACATCGTGCAGGAGCGCGGCGGCAAACAAGAGCTGCCGTTCATCCGCTGGCAGCGAGCGCCATTGTTCATGCTGGACCAACGCAGCCGTAACCATGTGAGTGTGAATCAATACATCCCCTTCAGCATGATAGGCTGGATACTGTGGTACCCCGGCCATCGCCCGAAGCCAGGAGAATTGCCGCTGTAGCGCCTCCCAATCCAGGCTCCACTGTTGGGTTGGCTGCGGACAAAGCGGGAAGAAATCCGTGCTTGTTCCTGGCTGTTGTTGCATATAGGGTGTCTGTAGTAACATTGGGCACCTCGCGCTTTTCCATTTAATCTTAAAGATATATATCTTCGCTCTTCACGCCTGAGTTTGCGCGCCTTTGGCGCTCAAGAAGTATTCTTCTGCGGTGCTCAGAAAGCCGTTTCTATGTTGGTGCAACAGGGGCGCGGATGTGCCCCTATTGCACCAACATAGAAAACCAGCGCGGACGCCCGTGTGGGAGTGCTCGCGCGTCCCGGTAAGATGAGAGTCTGACACTCTCAAAACAGAGATGCATCCTGGCGTAAGAGATTGGGGATGATTGGACGATTCATCCAATGACTTTCAGAGCTCTGCATGGTTTGCTTAAAGCTGGCTCGTACATATTTCCAACGCTCTTGTACACAATCTTTGTCTTCAACTTTAATATATAGACCTTCCATCCTGTTGCTGGGATCGGTCTCTTTGAGTACTTGCTCGCTACGCAAATTTCTTTCCTCGCATAGGGCGCGCAGTTGTTCTAGGTGATTATCACCGATATAGGGGGAGCGTACCAGCAACTCTTGTAGCTGCTGTAACTTTTGCAGTGGACCCTGATAGAGTACCCTGGCTGAAACCACAAAAGGGAGTTGTGCCAGCAAGGTCTGTCGCTGTTCGGTACTTAAAAATGTCGCTGTGCTTTTATCATAAATGTCAAACTCCAGGAAGTAGTGGGGGAGTTCGGTATAGAAAACGGTATGTTTGGCGTAGAGCCATTCACCATACAGAATATAGCGATCAGCAAGGATATCCATAAAATCTGTAGTGTGGCTATAGGCCCAGCTTTTAAACAATTGAAATTGTGCCTCGCGTGGCCCACCGGTTAAATAGTGGCCACGGCTCTGTAATTGTAATTGCCCGCTTTCATCAAAGCTCAGGGCGCAATTGGCGCCATCGACCTTTTCTTCTACCACCAGGTATTTTCCGAGTAGCTCGCGAAATGGTAGCACCGATAGATCTTCGTCGCCTGCCTGGATGCCAGAACCTTCAATATGAGGTGTGCGGGGATATTTGAAAATTGTAGACATAGCAGCTTCTCCTCCAAATCATCGGTTCTGACCAATAAGCTTTATTATCATGCATCAATACATTTAAACTGTCAATAGGCAAAAATCCTCCTGTGAGGTAGTTGTGAGGATAGATGGAAAGAGTTATGAGTAGATGCCAGTTTGAAGCAGGCTATGGTTGGAGCGCGGGCCCCCAGGAGCGAATACGTTGTGGCGTAAGTAGGATAAAAGGCGCCTGTTCAAGGGCCATCTGGCGATACTGATTGTATCGTTCGCGTAACAGGAGCAGGGCTGACTGATGGAGAGGGTGTGTGGGATAGATCAGCTCGGCATAGCCATAGATCTGGACATAGCCGAGCTGACTCCAATCATCACTATATTGATCAATGAGCAGACTGGCTTCGTGACGCGCCTCAATATTGTGTACCCGACGCAATTGCAAGCCGGGCACACGTTTGGGCTTTTCATCCAGGGGCGTGAAAAAATGGGTTCCATCGAAGGCATAGCAAACGGGAATCAGCGTTGGGCTTCCCTGCGCATCCGCTGTAGCCAGGCGCGCTACCCGCAGGCGCAGCACGAAATCTCGCTCGGCCGTGGTTAACTGTGTCCGCTGTGCCATCGATCTCCCTTTCTTTCTGTATTGTGACTAGCGGCCAGCTACTTTGATTTTTTCTACTTCTGGAATGATGCGGGTCGCCAGCAGATCAAATGGCTCCAGATCGGCCACGTTTGGCATGCTGAAGATCGCCTGGTCGATGCCCTGCTCTGCCAGGCTACCAAAGAGATCAATCGCAGCGTTTGGCGAAAGCGTATTATTGCGACCATCTTTGGTGATATGGATCACATCCAGCGTGGTCTTTTCGATATCTGTATAAGGACGGCCCACGGTCTGGCAATGGTCCTGCAAGATATTGAGCTTGCGTTGCAGCTCTTCTTTACCCACGCGGGCGAAGAGATTGCAGGCATCACCATATTGAGCTACCATGCGCAGGGTCTTTTTCTCACCACTGCCGCCGATCAGGATGGGAGGATGCGGTTTATGTACCGGCAGGGGCGAGTTGAGTGGCCGTTCCAGGCTATAGTGAGTACCATTGAAAGGCTTATCATCACCGGCCCACATCTGGTGGGCGAGCTGCAGGGTCTCTTCCAGGCGCTCAAAGCGCTCGGCCAGAGGTGGGAAGGGCACGCCCAATCCTTTGTGCTCTTCTTCGTTCCAGGCGGCCCCGATGCCAAAATACGCGCGGCCATGTGAAAGCACGTCCAGTGTCGTGGCGGTTTTGATCAGCACGCCGGGATGACGATATGTAATACCGGTTACCATCGTGCCCAGCTTAATGTGATTGGTGCGCCCGGCGGCAAAGGCCAGCGCACTCCAGCCCTCTAACATCTCATTTTCAGCGGGCCCGACCATACGAATCTGGAAGAAATGGTCCATCACCCACAGACTATAAAGTCCGGCGCGCTCAGCACGCTCAGCGATCGTTGCAAACGTATCCCCAATCAATCCCTGATCCTGTGACCAGGTAAAACTGGGAACCTGTAATCCTAAACGCATACCATACTCCTCTGTTATGCTAATTTTATAGACAAGTTGGTTGTTTCTTGTACGTCACTCACAATAAGTATACAACTTACGCACCTGATACGCCTGTCCACATATATGGATAGATCATCACCCAAAAATGGGTAACCTTTCCAGACAAGAGGAAGACCGCCTCCCGGATCTCACCAGGGGCGGTCTTCCTTTTCGCCAGCAAGCTGGCCCTAAGCTTTATTGGCAGCCATTCTTCTTACAGAAGCCCTGATCTTTCAGGAATTTGGTGGCCGCTTCAGTAATAGCCCTGGACTGGGACATACCGGCATTGACATTGGCCTCAACCGCCTTCTGCAATTGCAGGCTGACATCCGTGGTGATTTTTGGTGCCAGCGCGTTCAGAGCGGTTGCGATGTCTGGCGACTTTTGCAGCACACTATCACGCACGATAGGAGCCGGATGGTAGGCCGGGAAGGCATGTTTGTCGTCGTTCAGCGCGACCAGGTTGTTGGTGTTGATACCATTATCGCTAGAATAGCAGAAGTTGGCATCCGACTGGCCACCGCCGACCTCTTTAAAACCAATGGTGTAGTCAACTTTGTGGACCGCTTTGAAGCTGTCCAGTGTCAAACCATATTTGGGTTTCAGATAGTCGAACACATAGGAGCTATCACTGGGCAGATCAAAGGTGATCTGTTTGGCTTTAGCGACCAGGTCCGAGATGCTTGTCAGGCCCAGGGAATTACCCGATTTGGCACATACAGCATAGGTGTCATTGAGAGGCGAATAATCCAGCCAATCAATCTGGAACTGTTGCTTGAAGCCATCTTTAACTGTCTGGTAATCCTGCTGATCATTCAGAGAGGAAGTCTTTTTCAAGGCATCCAGACCGGTGGCGGTAAATTCGGGATACAGGTCGATAGCACCGCTTTTGATGCCCTGGAAAACAATGGTGTTGTTACCAAAGGCTGGTTTCTCATTTACCTTAAAGCCTGCATCTCTCAGGACCAGGGTATATAGTTTTGTCAGCAGTTTTGACTCTGTATCGAGCTTACCACCGACGGTAATCGAAATATTGGCATTGCTATTGCTACTGCCACCACTTGTGGTGCCACTACCACTGCCAGCATTGCCACAGGCAGTTAACAGCAACAGGGGCACGCATGCCAGTACGAACAACGATTTGGCTCGTAATGAGCGGAATAATGAAGGCATCTTTCCTCCTGAAAAAATTAGGTACACAATAAAATCAATACAGACATATTGTACATGCCAGGCAGTACAGGCTGCATTGCGGAGAATGTTAGTTTGTCTGGGCAATCGCACGCAGACCTTTAGGAGTCAAGGCGCGCTGCAGCCAGCTCATGAATAGTTCTACCAGAATGGCCAGGACCGCTACCGGAATAGCGCCAGCCAGGATCGAGACATTATTCAATCTATTTAAGCCATCAATGATGTATTCTCCATATCCACCGGCACCAATGATGGCAGCCAACGTCGCTGTGGCTACAATTTGCACGGCCGCTGTGCGTACACCGGCAGCAATGATCGGCAGCACAAGCGGGGTCTGAATGCGGCTGATAATCTGCCATTGAGTCATACCCATGCCTCGTGCCGCGTCGATGATCGCGGGATCAACGCCACGAATACCTGTATAGGTATTGAGTAGGATTGGCGGAATGCCCAGTACAATCAAGGCCACCACCGTTGGTTTAAAGCCTACTCCCAGATAGGGGAGCGCCGCGATCAAAAAAGCGATGACTGGAATAGCACGCATCAAGCCGCTTAGATTTACAGCCACAAATGCAAGAATGGCGCTACGCGAAACGGCGACGCCCAGTACTACCCCGATGAGAATCGCGAAAAAGATAGAAAATGCGCATATTTGCAAATATGCAATTGAATGGCTGGCAAAGGCATTACTTGGATCCTGGATAAAGCTCAATAGATCGCTCATGATTCCCCTCCTATGCGACCGAGGTCGCGCTACGTCCACGGCTCAAGAGCATCTGGATGCCCAGTAGCAGGACATCTGCTACAACGGCGAACAAACTCATGAGGATCGCGCCTGCGATAATGGCTTCTTGATCGCCACTGGTCAGATTCTTGAAGATCAGGTCGCCCAGACCGCCCTGGTCAACCAATGAGGCCAGTGAAGCCGTGCCAACCGTGGTTACGGTGGCGATGCGGATGCCTGCGATGATGACCGGGAGCGCCAGTGGCAATGTTACCCGCCACAAGAGTTGCCAGCGATTCATGCCCATCGCCCGCCCTACTTCTAAGAGCAGTGGATCGATGCCATTGATCGCCGCTGCCGTATTGCGGATCAATACCAGCTGCGTATAGGCGACTAGCGGAATCATGATGGTAGCCAGACTCAATCCAATGGCTGGAATTGTGATCAACAGGGCTAATAGTGCAATACCAGGAATGCTATAGAGCACACCAGTAAACGTAATTACCGGTGTATAGAGCCAGCGATTGCGCGCCACATAGATCCCGACTGGAATGGCAATGATCAATGAAATCAACATAGTCAGCCCAACCAGGTATAGATGCTGCAACAGCAGGTAGGGAATGCTTGTTGGATCAGTTAAATCATAATTATAACCACTCAGTAAGTACTTCATAGAACTCCTTTAATTCATTGAAACCAGGCAAGCGCTAGATCCTAGATTCTGTGCGCGATGCTTCATCTTTACGTAATTGGGAGATGGCCTGGTTAATGTCAGGAAGTGTCACATATCCGGTACGTTCCTGGTTCTGGGGATCTTCAGCGGCGAGGGCAGATGCATTAGTTTCGAGGAGTTTCAAGAGGGCTTCGAATAACGTTGCCTGATTTGAAATTGTCGGAACATCTCCCCAATGTGCTGAAGATACAGTTTCTGGTCTGTTGTCTAACGTACCATCAATAGGCAGGTACTGCAGTTGGCGCAAAATATTGTCTGCTCCAACCAGCTGTCCCACGAATTCATTGGCTGGCCTGGCCAGCAGCTCGACAGGAGTTCCCATCTGTACAAGTTTGCCCTGTGACATTACAACAACCTGGTCGCCCAGTTTAAATGCTTCTTCGATATCATGCGAGACAAACAAAATGGTCTTATGCACATCCCGCTGGATGCGCAGTAGCTCATCCTGCATGCGAGCACGAGTGATGGCATCCAGGGCTCCAAATGGCTCGTCCATCAGCAGAATGGCGGGATCTGTAGCCAGCGCACGTGCCAGTCCTACACGTTGTTGCTGTCCACCGGAGAGCTGGCGTGGGAAGCGATTGCGATACTCAGCAGGGGTCAGGCCAACCAGTTCCAGCAGTTCATCAACCCGCTGATTGAGTTTCTGCTTGTTCCAGCCGCCCGCGATATCTGCGGTAATGCGAATATTTTCCGCAATCGTCATATGCGGGAAAAGACCCACTTGCTGAATCACATAACCGATGCGACGCCGCAACTCGATGGGATTTTCTTGTAGCACATTCTTACCATTCAGCAGAATCTCTCCTGAGGTTGGTTCTATCAAGCGATTGACCATGCGCAACAATGTGGTTTTTCCCGAACCAGAGGTGCCTACCAGCATGCACGTGCTTCCCTCGGGTACCTCAAAGGTAACCTCGTCGACAGCAGGAGCATCCGTGCCTTTATAGCGTTTGGTAATCTTGTTAAATGCGATGGTAGTCATGCAGTGGCTTTTCCTCTCGCAAAATAAAATAATGAGCTTTAATTATACGCTATTGTCATCTTTTTTGCTTAGACGATCAATGTTTTCTCATCCATTTCTGGGTATTACTTATAACACGATAAGCTAGACAAATTCGTCTCGTTTATATGTATATATCGACCAGCTAGCTAGCTATCCCATCATCCTCTCTACTAAATTATGTAACAACGGTTACTTGTTATTCTACTTTAAAACTCAGCAGAATACTAGCCCTTTTGGCTGGCTTTTCCATAAAACCTCTAAGCCTTGATAATCTCACGTTTACTCTGACAAGTAGCCATGAATACACCATTTTCTCTAGTGGCTCATACTCATAGACGTCATTTGTAGCCATTTAGTGTAGTGTTTGTTTTTTTTTCAGGAGAACTAAATGAAACATCGTCTGATGCAAGCACTCTGGTTGTGGGTGGTAGCTGCCGTGGTTCTGGGAGCTGCTATTGCCGGAGTATCTATTATGGCCCATGCCCAGTCTGATCAGCGGGTCCCGATGGTGGGACAGACTGTGCCACTATTGAAACAGGCTAAAAAAGTTGGGGAGGTCAATGCGGGGCAGACCCTTAATCTCTCAATCGGGTTACGCCTACAAAATGAGGATGTATTGTTACAACTGTTACAAAATGTCTATAATCCCCATTCTGCCCAGTATCATCATTTTTTAACTCCCCAACAATTTGCGGACCAGTTTAGTCCAACATTAGAGCAGCGCCAGCAGGTAGTTGATTATTTGCATAATCAGAGTCTGGCTGTTGATGGTGTGGCCTCCAATGGATTGCTGGTCAATGCTCATGGTACAGCGGCTCAGGTCGAAGCGGCCTTTCAGGTCCAGGTTCATCAATATCAGCTTGGCTCGCATGCTTTCTATGCCAATGCCAATGCGCCGACCATACCTGCCTTCTTATCTACGGTCATCCTATCAGTAGGAGGACTGGATAACAGCGTCCAATTGCATCCTTTAACACGCCAGGTGCCGACTCCGCGCGCAGGTTTTGCCCAGCCTGAGTTGGCGGGAGCTTACGACATCAATCCTTTGTACCAGGCAGGTGTACAGGGAAAAGGCCAGACTGTGGCTGTGTTTGAATTAGATGGTTATCAGCCAGCCGATATCAGCCAGTTTGCTACTGAGCATCATATCAGCCAGCCCAGCCTGAGTAATGTGCTGGTAGATGGTTATGATGGCTCGGCCAATGCGGGGGCAATTGAAGCTGAACTTGATATTGAAGTGCTCAATGAGATTGCGCCTCAGGCTCAACAACTGGTTTATGAGGGTCCAAATTCAACCCAGGGGGTCAATGATACTTATAACCGTATCGTCACAGATAATCAGGCCCAGGTTGTCTCTGTCAGTTGGGGAGAATGCGAAACACAGTCCGGGGCGGCTGAATTACAGACCCTGGATGGCATTTTCAAGCAGGCAGCCGCTCAAGGCATCTCGATCTTTTCGGCCTCCGGTGATTCTGGAGCTTATGACTGTAATGATCAGAACCTGGCTGTTGACTCGCCCGCCAGTGATCCCTACGTAACCGGCGTGGGTGGTACCAATCTGCAGCTGGGTAATGGTGGTACCTATGGGAGCGAATCCGCCTGGAGCAGTCCGACCGATACCCAGCGCAGTCCCAATGGTGCTGGTGGTGGAGGTGGCCTCAGTAATACCTTTAGCAAGCCAACCTGGCAGGTAGCGCCTGGTGTTGACAACCAGTACAGCAATGGTATGCGTGAGGTACCAGATGTCTCGGCCGATGCTGATCCAGCTTCAGGTTATGCCGTCTATTGTACCGTCGCGGCCTCAGGTTGTCCTTCATCGGGCGATGTCACTGTCGGTGGTACCAGTGCTGCGGCTCCCCTATGGGCCGGTAGTGCTGTCCTGATCAATGATTTCTTGCAACAACATGGCCAGCAACGTGTTGGCTGGGTCAATCCTCTACTCTATCAACTCGCCAATAGTCAGCAAACCTATGCCCCATTCCATGATGTGACCAGTGGTAATAACCTTTATTATTCAGCCGACGCCAACTACGATCTGGCCACTGGCCTGGGCTCGCCTGATGTTTATAATATTGCCCGTGATGGCATCAATGGCGCTCCGACTGGTAATGCGCCAGATCCCACGCCAACCGTAGTCGTAGCGCCTACTGACACGCCAGTAGTAACCACGACGCCAGTGCAATCACCGGCCACTAACGCTCAACCCTGAGGTAAGCCTGGAGCTTGCCTTTCTACAAACAAGCCTCCCCGACCTCTTAAGAAGTCGGGGACGCTGCTATTTATGTTGAGTATGAGCTAGCGGTTTGGGGATTTATTATCTACTTCACGATGACCGTCATTTTCATGCCGGGGTGGATTGTACAGTAGAGCTTAAAGGTGCCAGCAGTATTAAAAGGTCCAACCTTACCACTGCTAAAGCCGCCTACAGTAATGTTGGTCTTTGGTGCACCTGGCTCGGCGGCTGGTTTAGGCGTACTGTCATCCCAGGTACCATTAGCAATGATGTGGGACTGGACATCATCACTAATTAAGGTGATGCTCTCACCCTTTTTAATAGTGATGGAGAGCGTTGTAAAGCTATTGCTATCCATGTGGACCGGATTAGGGCCGGTTGCAGTATTGCCACCGACCGCACAGGCAGAGATGAGCACTGTAAAGAGGCTAAGAAATATAAATGCGCCAAACAATTTTTTCATTGCTGGTAATCTGCTCCTGAAAGTGGTAATGATATATTGATATCTCCGCCCCTATTATAGGCTCGACCACATGAAAAAGCTACCTGATTTTAAACTAGGGTAAATTACTGACTCTACAACAGCAAACCACGTAATTCCTGGTAGATATAAGGTCCAAATTCCCTAAGCATAAGCTCTTTGCCCGTTCTTTGTTCGAGCACAAAAGGAAAAACGGAGAAAATCTCCAATAAACGTAATGCCCGTCGGATATCAGCTTTATTGTTGCTTTACTTGTTCTTACATGAAATGTGTTGTCAAGCGAAATTGCTTGCTTGACACACCCTGGGGGATGGTGTATGCTTTGCTTAACTAAAAAGAAAACTTTAACGCGCTGATCAGGACCAGTAAATGATCAGGGGATCAAACAGCGAGCCGAGATAGTGCAAGTCGGTAGATGAACCTGCATTGAACCCACCTGAGAGCGTCAGTATAAACCTGACCGGGACCCCTTCGCCGTTATCTGAAGGCGCGGTTCTCTGTTGACCGCATGAGTGGAGCTGTTTTGTGTTATCCAGACGACAGCTCAAAAGAGGTGGTACCACGGGTTATATGCTCGTCCTTGTGAGGACGGGTTTTTTTTATGCTCGTTTGTAGAGAGAGAAAGGGACTTGTATGGTCAACGATGAAAAATTTGTAGAGGATATTGTCGATCAAGACGATAATTTTTCAATGTGGTACAACCAGGTGGTGCGTAAGGCTGAGCTGGCCGATTACGCGCCGGTCCGGGGTTGTATGATTATTCGCCCGTATGGCTATGCGCTGTGGGAGAATTTGCAGCAGCGGGTGGATGCGCGCTTTAAAGAGAATGATGTGCAGAATGCCTACTTTCCACTGCTGATCCCGCAAAGCTTTTTGCAGAAAGAGGCCGAGCACGTCGAGGGCTTTGCGCCTGAGGTAGCCTGGGTTACACGCGGTGGTGGCGAAGAATTGGAAGAGCCCCTGGCTATCCGCCCGACCAGCGAGACCATTATCGGCAATAGCTTCTCCAAATGGATTCAGAGCTATCGCGACCTGCCATTGATTATTAATCAGTGGGCCAATGTTATGCGTTGGGAGAAGCGTACCGCCCTGTTCCTGCGTACTTCAGAGTTCCTGTGGCAGGAGGGCCATACCGCCCATCGTACGCCGGAAGAGGCTGAAGAGCGTACCAGATTGATGCTTGAGGTCTATCGCGCCATCGCTGAAGAAGACGCCGCTATCCCGGTCATTGCTGGCCGCAAGAGTGAGAACGAGAAATTCGCCGGCGCATTGCGTACCTATTCGATTGAGGCCATGATGGGCGATGGCAAAGCCTTGCAGTCCGCCACCAGTCACAATCTGGGTGACAACTTTGCCCGTGGCTTTGATATCCAGTTCCTGGATGCTGATAGCCAGCGCAAATATTGTCATACCACCAGCTGGGGCATGAGCACCCGTATGATTGGCGGCCTGATCATGGTTCATGGCGATAAGTCAGGCTTGATCCTGCCACCGCGCCTGGCTCCATACCAGGTCGTGATCGTGCCGATCTGGCGCAAAGAGAAAGAGAAAGACGCCGTCAACGAGCTGGTCAACCGGGTAGAGAAGATGCTCAAAGGGAAGGTGCGCGTCAAAGTTGATCGCAGCGAGAACACGCCGGGCTGGAAATACAACGAATGGGAAATGCGTGGCGTACCGCTGCGTATGGAGATCGGCCCACGTGACGTTCAGAATAACAATGTGATGCTGGTACGGCGCGATAATCGCGTCAAAGAGCCTGTCTCGGTTGAGGCCTTAGAGACCCGGTTGCCAGAGCTGCTAGACGAGATTCAGAAAGCCCTCTACCAGCGTGCCCTGGAGTTCCGCGAGCAGAACACCTATAGCACCGAGAGCTACGACGAGTTTAAGCAGATCATCGCTGAGAAGCGCGGTTTTGTACGTGTGAAATGGGCTGAGGACACAGCGGCCGAGCTGGCGATCAAGGAAGAGACCAAGGCAACCCTGCGTGTGATTCCGTTTGATCAGCCAGAAGGTGGCGTGCAGGGCAAGTGTATCTACACTGGCAAACCGGCCACCTGCGAAGCCATTTTCGCGCGTGCCTACTAGTCTCATTCAGGAGTAATTATGCGGATATCGCAGCTATTAACCACGACCCTACGTGAAGTTCCACGTGAGTCCGAGGGAGTGAATCAGGAGCTATTGGTGCGAGCTGGCTTTGTGCGCCAGCTCACCTCTGGTGTCTATAGCTTCTTGCCCTTGGGAACCGGGTCGTACAGAAGATCTCGACCATTATACGCGAAGAGATGGATCGTGCTGGTGGCCAGGAAGTGACGATGCCAGTGATCCAGCCCCGGGATATCTGGGAGGTCAAACCCGCCGATGGTGGCCCCTCACGTGCCGAGAGCGTGGATATACTCTTCCATCTCAAGGACCGTAGAGGTCGCGACATGGTACTGGGTCCCACCCATGAAGAGGTCGTAACCCTGCTGGCCAAAGAGTTCGTTCGCAGCTACCGCGACCTGCCGCAACTGATCTACCAGATCCAGGTCAAACTGCGTGATGAACCACGGCCCGTGGTGGTCTGCTGCGTACCCGCGAGTTCTTGATGAAAGATCTCTACAGCTTTGATGCCGACGAGGCAGGTATGGATAAAAGCTATCGCGCGATGAGTGAGGCCTACCAGGCTATCTTCAAGCGCTGTGGCCTGCGCTTCATCGTGATCCAGGCCGATAGCGGTGCCATCGGGGCAAAGACTCGCAGGAGTTTATTGCCCTGACCGAGGCGGGCGAGGATGACGCGGTCCAATGTGCCAATTGTGGCTACGCGGCTAATACCGAGAAGGCTGAATTCGTGCGCAGCGAGCTGGCACGCGAACCTGAGGCTGAACTGGAAGAGGTCTTCACACCTGGGTGTACCACCATTGATGACCTGGCTGCTTTCCTGCACATTCCGACCTCAAAAACCATGAAAGCGGTATTATATGCCGCTGGCGGCAAACTGATTCTGGCCTCTGTGCGCGGTGATCTCGAAGTAAACGAGGTCAAACTCATCAATGCCCTGCGCCGGTCTGGCATCAACACTGGTGACCTGCATATGGCGACACCGGAAGAGTTGCAGCAAGCGGGTATCGTCGCTGGCTTTACCTCGCCGATTGGTAAGAGCGCGGACATCTTCATTCTGGCGGACACCTCGCTTAAAACTGGCAACAATTTTGTTGGCGGTGCAACCGGGTTGATTATCATATAAAGAATGTCAACTATCCACGCGATTTTCGCGTTGATGCCTGGGAAGATATTGCCTCTGCCTATGAGGGGCGCAATGCGTCCACTGTGGCGGTAGCCTGCATGTTGTCCGTGGCAGCGAGCTGGGACATATCTTCAAACTGGGGACCAGGTACAGTGTCCCGTTTGGGGCCACATTCCTGGATGCCCAGGGTAACGAGCAGCCTTTATTAATGGGCTGCTACGGTATCGGTGTAGGGCGTGTCATGGCCATTGCCGTTGAGCAGAGCCACGACGAGAAAGGCATTATCTGGCCCTTCGGCATTGCTCCTTACCATCTCTCTCTACTTGGACTGGACCTTGACAAGGGTGAAAACAGGCAGCTCGCTGAACAACTCTACCGGGACCTGCAGGCCGCCGGCATCGAGGTGCTCTTTGATGATCGCGCCGAGAGCGCGGGCGTCAAATTCAATGATGCTGATCTGCTTGGCCTGCCCTTACGAGCAGTACTTAGCAAGCGCTCATTGAAGAATGGTGGTATCGAACTTAAATTGCGCACCCAGAAAGAGAGCCGTATTGTCCCATTGGCCGAGGCAGTCCAGGTCATCCAACAGGAGGTTGCAGCCGGGCTGAAGGGTTTGTAGGTTGTTTAACGCATTCACATTGGTATTAAGGAACGATCACAAATGGAAATTACCATTCGTGAAGCCCGCCTGGAGGATAGTAGTGCCATCACTGCTATCCTCCGCTCATTAGGTTGGTCAGAACACATCCAGCAAGAAGCTTTTACTGAAACACAGGCACAGATCGCAGAGCGGCTTGCCCGCTTAGAACGCGAACAGACACACACCATTCTGGTGGCGGAACAGCAAGGCCAGGTTGTGGGCTATGTCGCAGTCCACTGGTACTTCCATCTGATGCGTGGCAGTGACGGCTACGTCTCAGAACTGTTCGTCCATCCCGACCAGACCGGGCATGGAATAGGAAGTCTCCTTCTCGACACCATTGAAAAACAAGCGCGCCAGCGCGGCTGCACACGTTTACTGCTTATGAATCGCCGCATCCGCGAATCATACGCGCGCAAATTTTACGCCAAGCACGGCTGGGAAGAACTAGGCGACGCTGCTTTCTTCTCCCTCACCCTACCTGCTACATCTATGTAGTAGTCTAAAATGAGAGGAAAGGTGCTCATGCAAACACTCCCTTTCTATCCGCAAGGCTTCCGCTCATGCGCGAAGAATGTGGGTATTCGAGATACCACGCTCGATTTTACCGTCATCGCCTCTGATGTACCGGCGGCCGCGGCTGCCATGTTTACGCAAAGCCGCTTTTGCGGGGCGGCGATTACCGTTGGCCGTGAACAGGTCGCCAACGGACAACTGCAGGCATTTGTTATTAATAGCAAGAATGCCAATGTTGCTACCGGCGAGCAAGGCCTGGCCAATATTCGTGAGGTTGTGCACCTGGTTGCCGCAGAACTGGACATCCAGCCAGAAGATGTTCTCCCATCCTCAACAGGTGTCATTGGCTGGCAGCTACCAATGGATAAATTGCGCCGTGGCATCCCCGGTATCCGTTCTGAATTGCGCGAGGGGCAGCTGCACGTTTCGGCCCATGCCATCATGACCACGGATACACGGCCCAAGATGCGGGCCAGCAAGATTGGTGATGCGGTACTGGTCGGCATGTGTAAAGGGGTTGGGATGATCGAGCCAGACATGGCTACCATGCTGGCCTATTTTGTAACCGACGCGGCCATTCCCGCCGACCAGCTCAAGCAATGTCTGCACGAGGTCGTCAACCACTCCTTTAATATGGTCAGCGTGGATACCGACACCAGTACCAGCGATACCGTAGCTATTATGGCCAATGGCATGGCCGGTGAAGTGCCCATCGCCGATTTCCAGCGTGTCCTGCAGGAAATGGCCATCGAGCTGGCCAGGGATATTGCCCGCGACGGAGAAGGTGCCACCAAGCTATTAGAAGTCACCGTTGAGGATGCCGCCTCCTTTGCGCAGGCCAAGCGTGTCGCCAAATCGATTGTCAACTCACCCTTGCTCAAAGCCGCTATCTTTGGAAATGATCCCAACTGGGGCCGTGTCGCAATGGCGATCGGTAAATGCTATGAATACAGTGATATTCAGCCTGAAAAGGTCAGGATCGCCTTCGGGGATCTCGTGGTCTACGACGGTCAGGCCCTGGGACAGGAGAATCTGCCCCAGCTACAGGCGTATCTCAAGAACGCGGAAGTAGAAATTCGCGTGTCCCTGCATACCGGCTCGGAGCGAGCCACCGTCTGGGGGTGTGACCTCTCCTATGAATATGTGCGCATCAACGGCGAATACACCACATAAATCCTGCCAGAGATTCCACTATGCCCGGCATATTTATTGAATATGCTAGAGAAATTGCAAGGTAGGAGAACTGGAAAGCACCCGGCCAGGGTGGGTGTCATTCATTTTTTTGCAGAGCCAAAATGGTAAGATAGAAACAACTCAAACGCAAGGAAGAGAAAGGTGGGCACGATCATGAAGTCAGAAGACCTGGAGCAACGCTGGCAGCAACAAAGTCAAGAAGCCTTTCATACGCTTGCTCAATGGCAGAAGGAGCATCCCAAAGCCACCCTGGCCGAAATTGAAGCCGCCATTGATGCCCAACTCGATCAGGTACGGGCTCGCATCATTGAAGAGATGGCCCAAGCAGAGAGGGAAACCACCCAGCAGGGGCCACGATCGTGTCCGCAATGCGGCACACGCATGCATCAACGAGGGGCACGTACCCGAACCTTTCAAACACGAGGACAGCAAGAAGTGAACGTGAGCCGTGACTACCAGAGCTGTCCCGCCTGCGGATACAGCTTTTTTCCCCCTCGATGAGCAACTGCAACTGCCTCCCACCGCGTTGTTACCTCACGCCCATCAAAGTCTGGTTCGCTTAGGAACGCATCTGCCTTTTGGGCAAGCCGCCAAAGAAGTGCAGGCGTTGCTTGGCATTCGCATCAGTGAGGCTAGCGTCCGGCGCTGTACCTTGCAGGCAGGACAGATCGCCGAGGCGATCCAGAGCGAACAAGCCCATCCCGAAGCCGCCCGACCTCGTTTCCCTCTTCCTGCCGCTCCAGTGGTGGAGCAGATGGCGATGGGCAGTGATGGCGGGATGGTGCCCTTGCGCGGTGGGATCTGGGGTGAAGTGAAAATGGCCGTATTTGCTCAGGTGAACCCCTCAACAGCGAAAACCGAGCAGCATAGCTACTTTGCGCGGTTGGCGGATGCATCAATCTTTGCGGATCTGGCTTCGGCGGAAGTGACGCGGCGAGGGATCGCACAGGCCAGGCAGGTATGTGCCATCCAGGATGGCGCCGAGTGGCTGCAAGGCTTTGTGGATGGACATCGCCATGATGCGGTGCGCATCTTAGATTTTGCCCATGCTGCCCACTACCTTGGTCAGGTCGCCGAACAGGGACAACAGCAGGGTTATCATGTCCCTGCTCGCTGGCTCAATGTGGTTCTTCATGAGCTCAAACATGCGGGGCCAGAACGCATCATGAGGCATCTGCAGTGGTGGAAACGTGCTCGGCCGTTGCCCGCGGTCACCGATGCGCTCCGTTACTTCGGCAAGCGTTTGGCGCAGATGAACTATCCGCAGTTTCAAGCCCAGGGATGGCCCATTGGCTCAGGAATGGTCGAAAGCGCCAACAAAGTGGTGATGCAAGCCCGTCTCAAGGGAGCAGGAATGCATTGGGAGCCGGGCAATGTCAATCCCATGCTCGCCTTACGGGGAGAGATGTGTAACGAGCGCTGGGAAGAGAGTTGGCAGTATCAGCAACGCTGGCGCAACGATCATCACCATGGCCAACGACAGCAGCGAAGTCTCCAGCGACGCGCTCGCTGCGCGCAAGAACTGCGAGCGCTCATTCTGCACATCTGTTTGCGGTTGCCTTCCTCTACGTTTGCTCCACAACCTTCTTCTCGCAAAGGACGAACCGAGGGACAAAAACGCTGGGGAAGGCAAACCTTTTCGCATCGCATGCTTCAAGATGGCTCTGCAAAAAAATGAATGACACCCGGCCAGGGTAAAGAGCTTGCTTTATTTTTGGTTGTCAGCTATACTTGAAGATAATGAACTTTACCCTGGCTCAACTTTAAAGAACGGTGTCCTATGAAAGAAACACTTATTCCAGGCACACAAAAAGGCCGCTATATCCCGAAATTCTATGTATTTCGGGGCTTTCACCTGTCCACTTGTTACCCCTGAGCCACCTTCATTACGATGTTGACGCTGCTTACGGCCGCGTTGTCATTGTATCTTCTTTGCATTTTCCCTGCCTGTCTGCTTGAACTTCATTTTGTTTTGTACAGCGAATGCTGACATCCATGATAGGCATGGACCGCCCATTTCTTGATCGCTCCCTGTGGGTTGACACTCATAACAGCGTTTATCTAGTGCCTATCTAATAGGATAGGTATCACTATATCCACAAGTACTGCTGGCTTGCTATCTATGCGAGTATTGATGTGCTGTCAGATGTATGCGGATCGACTGTGGAATAGTTGTTTGCTTCTGCCGCATTTCCGGAAAGGATTTTTATGAGTTCCGATGGTTTACTAAAGGCCCTTAATGATTCCCAGCGCTATCTAGATGTTGTACACAAACCACAGCTTGGTAAGAGCGAGGCTGAATGGCTGGTCGAGACCACTGTTGAAAATTTTGCCAAATACTATAATAGTGGTTTTATCGAGTATCGCAAATCAGTGGCTGAGGCGGGTGACTTTGCCTCTGTCGAGTGGACAGGGCGTGGTGCAACCTTCAGAGATGTCATGGGTAAGGAGTATATAGACTGCCTGGGGGGCTTTGGCCTCTTTAACCTGGGCTGGGCTCATCCTAAAGTCATTGGGGCCGTACAGGCGCAGTTACAGAAAAGCCCATTGCCGACGCAAGAACTCCTTGATCCATTACGTGGTATGCTGGCCCATCTGCTGGCTGAGATTACTCCTGGTGATATTCAATATAGTTTCTTTGTTGCCAGTGGTACCGAAGCGGTTGAAGGTGCGATGAAAGTTGCCAAGCTCTACACGCGCAAGAGTGGCTTTATTGCAGCTGTACGTGGTTTCCATGGAAAAACGACAGGTTCCCTCTCCTTGACTGGTAAATCTATCTTCCGCCGTCCGGCTATGCCGCTCCACAATAACATCTATCACGTCCCCTTTGGTGATGCTGACGCGGTTGAACAACAACTGCGCATCGCCCGTGAAGTTGGTAATGATATTGCTGCAGTTGTCATGGAGCCCATTCAGGGTGAAGCAGGCGCTATTGTCCCGCCCGATGATTTCTGGCCCCGTTTACGTCAATTGTGTGACGAGTATGAGGTCCTGCTGATTGCTGATGAGGTCCAGACTGGCCTGGGAAGAACAGGAAAATTGTGGGGCGTAGAGCATTGGGATGTCGCACCAGATATCATCACCTCTGCCAAGGCGCTGGGTGGTGGTGTTATGCCGGTTGGTGCTTTCATGGCTACCCCCAAAATCTGGAGCGTCTTTAACAGTAATCCCTTTATTCATACCTCGACGACCGGTGGTAATCCATTAGCCTGTGCCGCCGCTATCGCTGCCATCAACGTTACACTTGAAGAAAATCTGGTTGAGCAGGCGGCTGTAAAGGGCGAGTACTTCATGCGGCAGTTAAAAGATATCGCCGCTCGTCATCAAGACATTTATACTGATATCACTGGCAAAGGTTTGTTAATCGGACAACATTTTGTAAATGATGATATTGGTTATGAAATTGCCTCTGGCCTGTTCAAGCGCGGCGTCTTGATCTCAGGTACGCTGAATAACTCACGAGTTATTCGTGTTGAGCCTCCACTGGTAATAACCATGGATGAGATCGATACTGTCTTGAATCGTCTGGAAGATACCATTCAAGCGTTGCATACCTCGGTATCGGGCTCCGGTGTGGAACTACCCACAGTTACACTGACGCCTTCTACCCAGGATCATATAGTAGCTTGAGCGCTATCTATGCGCACATAAAGGCCCGGCAGGATTGGGAGCTGTTTTCTCCTGGCCCTGCCGGGCTTTTTGTTGCCATATGTCTGAGTGCTGATGATTAGTGTAGTTGATCAAGCAACCTGCGCGTGATATGTAAAGTTTCTTCCGCAACATCATCTGGAAGCGAGCAGCCGTTAGCCAGGATATGGCGTCTGCCCTGTGTCTGGGCCAGTGCACCAATCATCTCATTCTCAATCTCGGTCTCGCTGCCATGGGTAATGGGCCCGCGTTCCCAGAGCCCACCCATCAGGCATTTATCGGTCATGCTTATGGCTTCGCCCAGGCTAGGACCGGTCAGGCGATCGCTCCAACTGAGCACAGAGACCGGATAATCATTGAATAGATCGAAGTAGATCTGATCTCCAGACTGGCTGGGATCGGCATGGATGTGGACGATATTGAGCCAGCCAGCCTGAGCCCCTTTGAGTGCTTCCAGATCATAGGGGCGACCAAAGCGCAGATATTCTTCACGCGTAAAGTCAGCGTTGGTTGCTCCCATGCAAGAGAAAAAGATACCGCTGGCCCCTGCCTCGATGGCGGCTGTCATCAAGGTCTGTAGATTGGCCGCTACTATAGCCAGGCCCGCCTCGACTGACTCTGGATGCAGGCGTGCACCCTCGATGACCCGCTGTTTGCCACTAAAATCGGCGCCCATAAAATTGAAAAGATAGGTAAGTGGGCTAAACAGGGTCAGGATGAGTGGATAATCAGTCCCCAGTTGTTGGCGCAGGCTGCGAATACAGAGTAGTTGTTCTTGAAATGCGGGTGTCTCCAGGTCCAGGTGAGGTAAATGTTGGAATTGAGTCACATCGCTTAGCGCCTCCTCCGGTTCGGGATACGGCAGATCAGGCATAATCTTAATGATGTCCAGATCAAATTTGCGCTTGAAAAACTCAAATGTTGCTGTTGCCAGCTGCTCACCCGATCCCTCTGGTCGGAAATGGTGCCAGAAGCACAGCGGGACCCGATCAACGGGCTCCCCCGTAAAGCGGCATGTACCCGTTCTGCGGGGTTCATCGTCATAGACATATACTATAGGTCTCCTTCTTCGGGAAATTCCTGATAGTCTGAATGCTCAATACGAATAATACGGGGTTCAGTATCTGGCAAACGTTTTTCGCGTGGAGCAGACTCTCTGGATGTCAGCCCTTGTGAATAGCGCGTTTTATCAAACTCGGAGCGTTCATGGACCATATTGGTCAAAAGCTTATCGCACCAGTTGGCAAGGATGGCACCCGCGATCGCACCACCGGTCAGGGCCACGATCTTCACAATCGCGCTACCAACAGAATTGTTATTTTCCATCGAAATTTCCTTTCGTTATGTGCATAGCGATGCCCGTAATGATCTGCCGTTCAATCGTATGAGCGAAGCCTGAGACATTTCTTTCCTCAACAACGCCTGAGCCAGTGGCAGCGGAGCTAGCCGCGTCCAGGCGGCGTTTCTGATTGCTTTTTAATAGCTTGCTATACAAGTATACGTTAGAGAACACCCGAAGGATTGATTTGTGGCACCCGGTTGGCTATTTGTGATCTACTAGAATGAAATTTGGTACTGAAGACACCCATAATGGTTATCTGATCGATAGAAATTATAGGAAAAGTACATCTATGTGTTAAAATCTGCTACTGAGTTCGATACAATGAAGCTACAATCAGTAGGAATGTATTGTGGAGTGTGGGGATAGGGGAATAGATACAGTGAATATTGTGGGGCTTTCAAAAACAATTTTTGAGGCAGAAGTGAGGATATAATGGATGAATTGCGAAGACGTATCCGGGTGGCGCGTGGTGAGGAACCGGCGGATCTGTTGCTACGCAATGCGCAACTGGTGAATGTTTGTAGTGGTGAGTATTATCAAGCCGATGTAGCGATTGTAGATGGTATCGTGGTAAGCGTAATGCCTCATCAGGATGGAGCAAACCCGGGCCATCCCGCTCGCGAGGTTCGTGATTTGCAGGGCCGCTGGTTAGCACCTGCCCTGATCGATGGCCATATGCATATTGAAAGCACCATGCTGACCCTGGCTGAGTTTGCTCGCCTGGTCGTTCCACGCGGCGTCACTACAGTGATGTTGGATCCCCATGAGTTCGCCAATGTGTTAGGCCTGGATGGGATTCGCTATGTTTTAGAGTCAGGACAGGGCTTGCCGCTCTCTTCCTATGTTATGCTTTCATCCTGTGTTCCGGCATCGGATTTTGAGAGTCCTTATCGAACTTTACTGGCCGAAGACCTCTTACAATTGCTAGATGAAGAGCAGGTCCTGGGATTGGCTGAGATGATGAATGTCCCGGGCGTGTTGTCTGCTGATCCCCAGGTACTGGCTAAGATCCAGAGCACCTTACAGCATCGTCTGGTTGTCGATGGGCATGCTCCTGGTGTCAATGGCAGCGACCTGAATGCCTATGCCGCGGCAGGCATCCAGTCTGACCATGAGTGTACCACGGCTGAAGAGGCACGGCAGCGTATTCGTCTGGGGTTATGGTTAATGATACGTGAAGGTTCGGCGGCCCAGAATCTGGACGCTCTGTTGCCGATTGTGCAAGAATTGCATCCACCCAGAGTATTTTTTGTCACCGATGATCGCGATCCCCTGGATATTATGACGCGTGGGCACATCGATTCTATGGTGCGGCAGGCCATAGAGCGAGGCTTAGAGCCAGTAGAAGCCATTCGCCTGGCCTCATTCAATACAGCCCAATATTTTGGTTTACAGAACCGTGGCGCCATCGCTCCAGGCTATATCGCGGACCTGCTTATCCTGGATGATCTGAAAAAGTTTCAGGTTGCAGAGGTTTATAAAGATGGAGTGCTGGTAGCTCAGGCTGGCCGGTTGATCCCTGATATTGCCCAGGAAGCTTCAAGTATCGCGGGCATCACCGGAACTGTACATATCGGTAAGGTAACCGAAGCTGATCTGCGTATCGCAGGTAAGCCCGGACTGGTAGAGGTTATTGGTATTGAGCCGGGACAGATCATCACCAGGCACCTCCAGGAGGAGGCACCGTTACGGGATGGTGAGCTTGTCGCTGATCCCGCGCGCGACCTGTTGAAACTGGTAGTGATTGAGCGACACCATGCCAGTGGACGTGTCGGCCTTGGACTCGTCAAAGGCTTTGGTCTTCAAAAGGGAGCCATTGCCTCAAGTGTTGCTCACGATGCTCACAATATAGTAATTGCGGGCGCGAGTGATAGTGATATTTTGCAAGCCGCGTATGCCCTGGAAGAGATGGGTGGAGGTTTCGTCTGCGTTGTAGACGGTCAGGTGAGAGCGCGTGTACCACTGCCGATTGGCGGCCTGGTCTCGCCCTTGCCCGCCGCTGAAGTGGTCCAGCAGTTACGTGCATTAGATGCAGAGGCTGCTAACCTTGGATGTTCACTTGAGCATCCCTGTATGACACTCAGCTTCCTCTCACTTTCTGTCATCCCGTCCCTTAAATTGACGGATCAAGGCTTAATCGATGTTGAAACCTTCACTCGCATCCCCCTACAAAGGTAATGCGTATGCTACTTGAGCTGATTGAATATCATTGGGCAGAGGATATCGATGATGTCCTTCTCTTGCTTGGCCGTCTTGACGTCAAGACTGTGCCCCTGGCTGGCGGAACATATCTCCTGGGTTTACAGGATGATAGTATCGAGGCTGTGGTAGATCTGCGCGATCTGGAGCTGGCCTTTATTTCTGAAGATACACGTGGCGTGCATATTGGTGCTATGACCACGTTGCAGCAGATTGTCGAGGCCCCGTTGTTAAGGGATTTCGCGACTGGCCTATTGGCGCGTGCGGCCCATGCCTCTTCATCTTCCCGCTTAATACGCAATAGTGCCACCATTGGTGGGACCGTAGCGGCCGGGCGTGCTTCGCAAGCTGATTTATTGACGGCCCTGGTGGCTATGGATGCAGAAGTTTTGGTGCGCTCAGGATCAAAAACACAGATAGATCTGAGCGGTGGTACTGAGGAACGTCCCGGGCTGGCCCTATCGGGAGTGGTCTATAAAGGAAAGCAGGAACGTCGTATTCCCTGTAGTGAGGTGGGTATAGAGCGTCGCCCGAGTGAGCTGATTATTGAGGTTGTGATACCACGCCCATCCTTGAGTAGTGGGACCTCACTGATGCGCGTCAGCCGTACGCCGGCGGACGTGGCCCTGTTAAATGCCGCCGCCCTGGTTGAGATTGAAGGAAATGCCTATCGCAAAGTTCGCCTGGCCATGGGGGGGCCTCAATGGATCCTATCCGTCTGCATGCGGTTGAGCGCCTGCTTGAAGGGACACCCGTTATGAATCCTCTCAATAGCCAGAAACTTCTTACTACCTTGCAAGAAGGTATGGCCACGTTCCGCCCACCAGCTGATATACGGGCCAGTAGTAGTTATCGGCGTGTGAGTGGCATGGGTTTAGCGTATCGCGCGCTTGAAGAAGCAATGAACGTAGCCAGCTGGCGCAGCATGGTGTCATCTGAAAGAGGAAGCTAGATGGAACTCGAATTACGTATCAATGGGGTCGTTGAGGGACTGGATGTGGCCCCCAACGAGTCGCTACTCACATTATTGCGTCGTCAGGGCTATACCAGTGTCAAGCATGGCTGTGAAACGGGTGAGTGTGGGGCCTGTACCGTCCTGGTAGATGGCGTTCCGCGTCCAAGTTGTGTCATGCTGGCGGCCCAGGTAGGTGGGTGCACCCTTTCTACGGTAGAGAGTCTTGGCAGTTCAGAGAAACTCCATCCTTTACAGGCGGCTTTTACTGAACTGGGAGCGGCCGGTTGTGGTTTCTGTACCTCTGGGATGTTGCTTTCTGCCCACGCCCTCTTGCAGAAAAATCCCTCCCCTTCAGAATCTGAGGTACGCGACGCGCTTTCTGGTAACCTCTGCCGCTGTACCGGTTATGTTAAACCTGTACAGGCTGTTATGCGTGCCTCGACCATGTTGCGCGGTGAGAAGGTCGAGCCCCTGGCTCATCATACGATTAGCGCTGAAGAGCAGCCAGCCGTTGTTACTGATGGCCAGAGCGAGAAGCAGCCTGCTTTACAAGCCAGTGGCGTCGCTTCAACCAGTGGTGCAGTCACAACCAAGATACCAGCGATCACGTCTCAGATGATGGCTGCTACGCCGCCGACAGTTGTACCGGCTCCCCGGCCCTCCTTGCAGGTTATTGGGATCGCCGCTCCGGCGCGTAATGCTAGCCGGGCTACTACTGGCAAAACAAAATTTGCCGCCGATTTTCAACTGCGTCAGCTGGCTTATGCACGTATTTTAACCAGCCCTCATGCGCATGCCGTGATTCGTTCTATTGATGTTTCAGCGGCCAAAGCCCTACCCGGAGTGCTATCCGTATTGACCTATAAAGATGTGCCACGTATTGCTTATTCAAGTATTGAACGTTCAGCTGGCGAAGAGCAATTAGCGGATCAATATTGTCTGGATTACGTTGTGCGCTATGTAGGAGATCGCGTCGCGGCTGTGGTGGCGGAGACCGCTGAGGTCGCGGACCAGGCCCTCAAGTTGATCTCAGTTGAATATGAGGCGCAGCCAGCTATCCTGGATCAACGCCAGGCTCTGGCCTCGGGTGCTGTACGGGTGCACGCTGAGCGCGAGTCACGGGGTATTCTAGATGGGGTTCGCAATATTGCAGCTCGCATCCGGAGTGAGGTTGGCGATGTCGAGCAAGGCTTTGCCGCCGCCGACCAGGTAATCGAGACTGAATATATTGTGCCACCAACCCAGCAGGCTCCCCTGGAGAGACATAGCGTTCTAACTTATTTTGATGAAGATGATTCCCTGATTGTACGTACCAATAGTCAGATTGCGCACTATATTCGCCGCACCCTGGCACAGGTTATCGGCTTGCCGATGCGACGCATTCGGGTTGAGCAGCCGGAGATTGGCGGTAACCTTGGACTGCGCCAGCATATAGAGGGCGAAGATCTATGCGCGCTATTAACGATGGCTACCAAACGCCCCGTTCTACTTGAGTATTCGCGGGCTGAAGAATTCCGTAGTAACCATACGCGCCAGCAATATATTTTGCGCATGAAAACTGGCGTGCGCCGCGATGGAAAGATTCTGGCCAGCCAGATGGTGGTGCTGGCCGATACAGGCGCCTATGCGACCCATCCTTTGACAGCCCACGCCCATACCATCAATGCCCTTGCCCTCTATCCATCTCCCAACATGCGTTTCCTGGCCGAGGTCCTGTATACCAACCACGCCCCTGCCAGTACATCCCAGGCCTATGAGTTGCAGCATGAATTTTTCGCGCTCGAAAGCCATATGGATGAAGTGGCGCGCCAATTGAGGATAGATGCCCTGGCCCTGCGGCGCAAGAACTGGCTCCAGACTGGGGACCGCTATCCACTGCCCGCCGCCGTTGGTGGGACCCGTGAAAACAATGCTCTGGTTGATAGCTGTGGGTTACCAACCTGTTTGCGGGTAGTAGAAGAGAAGCTGGAGTGGAAAAAACGGCGCGGCAGCCGCAGCAATGATCGTTATCGCCATGGCGTTGGCTTAGCCCTCTCTTTTTATGGCGATCCAGGTATCGCAGGTGGGACCAGTGGGGCCACCATTAAGTTGAATGAGGATGGTTCATTTGATCTTTTCTGTGGGCGTGGTGAAAATGGTACCCAGCTGCAAACCTATCTGACCCAGATTGCGGCCGAGGTACTGGGCGTTTCCACGCTTGATATCCTCCTCCGTGCCTCGGATACCAGCTCCTCTCCTTTTGAGAGCGAGGTCAACGACGTATCGGCATTTTATATGAATGGTAACGTGGTTAAGCGCGCCGCCGAGC
Source organism: Dictyobacter kobayashii (assembly GCF_003967555.1). Lineage (GTDB taxonomy): Bacteria > Chloroflexota > Ktedonobacteria > Ktedonobacterales > Ktedonobacteraceae > Dictyobacter > Dictyobacter kobayashii. Next base: position 1,450,298 of record NZ_BIFS01000001.1, on the reverse strand, counting down.
AGATTCGCCGCCAGATCTTAATGGTGGCCGGGCGTATGTTGAGCGTGATGCCCGAAAACCTTAAAATAAATAATGGCATCATCAAGGGTGCGCAAGGGAACCAGTTAACGCTCGCCCAGGTAGCAACCCATGCTATGTATAATGAGGGCCGGCAACTGATGACCAACTCATCCTGGAAGGCTCAATCCATTCCAATGACCTTTGCCGCCCAGGGTGTCGAGGTTGAGGTAGATGTAGAGACCGGAAGTATCCGCGTCGTCAAGGTTATCACTGCCGTTGATGCCGGCCATCCTGTCAATCCCTCTCTCTTCGAGACGCAGCTTGCCGGAGATGTTACCCTGGCCCTTGGTCGCAGTATGAGCGAAGAAATGTTCTATGATCAGGATGGGGTACCACTCATCAATAACTGGCTGGATTCACACATCTTCAGCTCCTTTGAGATGCCTGAGTTGCAGCACTATCTGGTAGAGTCGGAGGATAACACTGATCTGTTTGGAGCCAAAGCGGTTACCGGAATTGCCCTCTATGGTATTGCTCCGGCCATCGCCAATGCCATCCTGGATGCCGCCGATATCCATATCAGGCAGATGCCTTTTACGCCTGAGCGCATCCTGCGTGCCATCCACGCCTACATGTCCCGGCAGACCAGCTAACGCCAGCAAACTATCGTAGACTACAAACAGTGGAAAGCTCAGCCTCGTTTCAAAGGCTGAGCTTTCCACTGTTTATGCATCGGGATTGATTGTTAAGGCTCAATCGTGCCGGTATACACGCGGCCACCATCTATCTTCATTTTGTCCAGGGCTGTCGATGCACCTATTGCCTGCCAGAGTACACTGCCATCTTTTGTGCTGAGGGCAGAAAGTTTATGATCCGGGCCAACCCCATAGATCACGCCATTATGCAGTTCGAACGGACTAATACCATCGATATTTTTATTCCATAGCTCGTTGCCTGTGGCTGCATCATAGGCATGGAGTATATCAGGTGTTTGTTCGACTCCCTGTACAGAGGTTGACGATTGTTGTAAGTATAAAACATTATTTTCGACGAGCGGTGTGGCAAAGGGTGAACCAATATGATTCTGCCACTTGATAGTCCCGCTCTGGGTATCTAGCGCAAAGAAGGTATAGTTCGTATCTATACCACCAGGGCCTGTGCCCGCACTTAAATTTTGGGCACCAAGATACAGCATATTATTCGCCAGTGTAGGATCACCAATGTTGTATTGAGCGCTTAAATTCTGCGTCCAGATCTGCTGTCCAGTGTGTGCGTTGTAAGCATAGGCATAGGCCGCATAATTGGTAGTGGTGTGACTACCTGCATGGGATGATCCGGTATAAATGATGTTGTTGGATACTATAGGGGCCGAGAAAATTTGTGAGGCATCAATGCTACTGGTCCAGATGCCTTTGCCATTTTGAGCATTTAAGGCAAACAAGGTTTTATGAATAGAGCCATACACTACATTGTTGACCACCACTAATTGATGGGCAGTGTAGCGGGTACCATCGACCATCGCTTTATCCTCTACTTCGTGCACCCACAATATTTTGCCCGTATTGGCATTCAGTGCTGTGATTCGGCCTCCTTCATTTTCAAGATAGAGTACACCGTTGGCAAAGGTAGGTGTGGCCAGTGCGGTATAGCTGATGGTATTATCTATATACTTCTGGTTTGCTGGAAGCGGCTGGTTCATCTGCTTATACATATCTCGCATTGCAGGCGTAATCGATATGCGCTGAACTTGGGTATCGGATGGCATCGTGACTTGCCAGAGTGTGTGGCCGTTTGTGCTGTCAATGGCATAGACAATTTGATCTGTGCTGGTACCAGAAGCCATGGCGGTAATATAAATGACGCTTCCCACTGCCACGGGAGTTGTTGTGCTGCTATTGCCCAGCACATGTGTCCAGACCACTTTGTGTGTCTTAAGATCTATCTTCTTTAGCGGCATGTTATCACCGGTTGCGATCGCTGTAATATAAGCACCCGGATCGGAAACATTTGTCTTGAGTGGTGATGGGTTGGAATAACTCTGGTAGTAGTATTACTGGCGACATGGGACTTGTTTTTGTTGCTATTGACTTGCATAATATTGAAGACGATGAGCATGCTGGCTACTAGTGCCAGTACACAGGTAGTGGTTAGAAAAAGACTTACTTTTTTGCGCTTAGAGTTGCCTTGAGAGGGGGATATTTGTTGCATGTCAATTATCCTATTCTTTCCCGCATAATGTTGTTGTTGGGTGGACAGTTGGGAATCCTCAAGCAATGCATGCACCGCATGTTTTTTATACTCCTGGCTCTCTCGTAAGCGATTCCAGACGTTTTGTAATGTTTGCTGATGTCTTTGGTTATCACCTTGATAGTATTGTTGTAGATCATTGACGAGATACGCATCATCGGAATTCAAAAGTTTTGGATATTGCTGTATGTACTCATCTACTTGTTCGGGTGCTAGATGATCTTGATGCTCAGACATACAAATAACTCCTTTCGACTTGCTATCTTTTGTAGATGGTACGAAGCGCTTTCAGGGTGCGCGAGAGTAGCATGCGTATCGCTCCCTCACTCTTATTGAGGAGGGGAGCCATTTCTGCGCAGGTCAGGCCATGCCCAAAGCCAGCATCAATAGTTCCTGTTGCTTGTCTGGTAATTCGCTTAGAACCTGGTATAGCTGTGCATACTCTTCTTGTTTGAGTGCGACCTGCTCCGGAGCCAGGTCGTCGCGCTCATAGATCGTTTCCGTTACCTGTTTAAGAGGGACACTAGGGCGACGAGTAAAACGTCGGTAGTGATCAGCTACCTTATTGCGGGCCACCCGCCAGAGAAAAGCCTGCTGCTCATTGGCTTCCATTGACCAGAACTGTTCTCGCTCAAGCGTGACCAGAAATACCTCTAATAAGATATCTTCCGCGTCTTCGCTGGACTTTATCTGACGATATATATAAGCCAGCAGGGCCGATGCATGGCGTTGGTAGAGTAGAGCTGCTGGTGTCTTCTCAACAAAGACGTCTTGTTTTTGTTGCATTTTTTTCTCGCTTTATTTGAGATCTCGCATATATATCGCAAGAGCTTAAAGAACGTAACGCTGGTAGTTATAGCGGCTATTATGCGCAACGATAGACCTCTCTTGCCAGTAGAGAGCGCAGAAAGATCACGAGCAAGCGAGAAGAGGTCCATTCTTTTCTGTGTGGAGTGTGTGTGGTCGGCGGCCGCAGCCGCCGACCACACACACTCCACACTCCCAACCCGGCGCCGCAGGCGCCAAAGACGAACATGAAAAAGCCCTGCTCCATTGCCATGGAGGATGTGGCTCAGGTTAGTACTTCTGCCTGCATGAAAAAATTTTGCTGGCTAGAAATCTGCAAAAATTGTAGCAAGAAAATACACTTTTTTGTCGATACATTTATATGTAAAAAGCTTTCTCGCGTAACGAATATAATAAATAGAGACTACGTGATCCTTACTCTTGCCGATTAACGAAAATGCTGGTCATGGTATACACAAAAAAGATATATTGACCGAATTTGCAGGACAGGATCATACACATTGAGGCAATTTGATACAACAGAGCATCGGGCCAGATATGGTTCCTCAAGCCCGGGGATGGTGACCAGGTATTGTCAGTTGTCCGTGTAGTACCCTTATTTTTATTGATAGTGCTTACTGTCATTCCCTGCTATAATGCGTGTGGTAAGACTAGTTTAGATTGGAGTCGCTCATGGCTCGTCGTTTTCATCCGAAAAGCACGCCAAAAGAAAATTTACATATCTTTTTTCGCTCTATACCATGGAAATTAATGGTAATCTTGCCTATCATGGTACTACTTGCGGTTCCTACATTTATCTATGGCGCCCATGCAGGAAGCGGAATCCTACCATCTGTGACTAATATGTTTTATACGTTGTCAAATGTCTCCAATTTGCCGACCCCCACGCCTCTGCCGGCCTTTTTGACAACACTGCCACAGGTAGGTTCGATTAAATATACCATTGGAGAGGGTGATAACTGTGATGCCGTTCTGGCTTATCGCATGCATATGTATAGCGCCAGCCAGGTGTTTAGTGACGCAAATCCCAACACGGTTAAGCAATTAAGCCAGGATCTGGGGCAAGATTGCCATCGCTTGCAGCCAGGTATGGTCCTGACCCTATCACCGCAATATCCATTGGTCGCCCTGGGTGGGGTACTCCTGAAAATAGATGCTGCCACCGCACGCCAGGTCCTGCCAACGCCCTTAATTAAAGTACAATCGCAAGAGGATTATACCCCTGATTGTTCCAAGGGATGTCAGTTGACCGTGCGTATCACATCCAATGTCACCGTGAAGCTAATTGTGCAAACCTCTCTCTCGTTGCATCCTGGAGCCTGGATCTGGACCCAGGCCATGTTACCACGTAAGACTGTGCCAGGCTTTAATAACTACCCCTATGCAGATCCAGCCGCCAGCTTCAATGGCATGATCTTACGGGCCTGTGATTTTCAAGCCAACGATACGCACGATGATAACTCAACTCCTTGTAGTCAACTGGACCCAAACACCATTGATACAGATGGTGGTGCCTGGCTGCTCGGTGTCACCGGTTCAAATTCTCTCGATCACTGGCACTACAAATTTCACGCTCCCACTGGTACACAGATTATGGTCTGGTTAGAGAGCGACAACGGTGTCTTACACTACCATCCCGGCGATCCAGTCTATCGCTATGATGTATTATCGCAGCTATACGTAAAACTGTAACTGGAATCAATCCGCCAGAGATACGCATCCTGCATTGAGAAAATGACTGCTGCGTGATATAGTGAGGCATACACTTGTGTAGGACAAGGTATGCTTCACTTGTGTATGTATCTCAATCTTTTGTACAATGCCGGCCTATCCCCTTCATCTCCATACAGGCACCGTGAGGGGCGCATCAGGATGGTAGATGTGCGACCACACCTGGATGTATTACGTATATACTACTGACCTTCTGACTCTCTTTATTTTTATGCTCAAATTTCGTTGTATCTTTTTATAGAGGATTTTGAGAGACAGCAACGAAACGCTTATAAGATCGTTTTATATCTTGTGTGTATCAATAGAACAGAAGCAGTTTCTATCTGCTTGCTTTTTGGGTATTGGAGTAATGTATGGCAGATCTGGAGGGGAGAACCCTCGATCGGTATGAATTACAGCAGCTCACGGGGCGTGGTGGTATGGCAGAAGTTTATCTGGCATATGATCCTCACTTCGAACGCGAAGTTGCTGTAAAAGTGTTTAAGCGCGAGGATGAAGATCTACTGAGGCGCTTTATTCGTGAAGCCCAGCTGATGGCGTCCCTTCATAATCCGCATCTTATGCCAGTCTATGATACCGGGACCTGTCGCATTGATGGAATGAACGTGTACTATATTGTCATGCCTTATATGGATGGTGGCACGCTACGTACACGTATCCGCCGCTCTTCCATTTCTCTTAAACAGGCATGTAGCTATCTACGTGATATCGCTGATGCATTGGATTACATGCATGAGCAGGGTATTATTCATCGTGATATTAAATCTTCTAATGTGTTGTTAGATGCTGATGGGCGCTGCTATCTGGCAGATTTTGGCATTGCCCGTACCGCGAGCGAGTCTACCCAACTGACGAGCACAGGCAATGTGTTGGGAACCGTTGATTATATTGCGCCAGAATTGTTCGAGTCGAACTACCGGGCAGATGCACGCAGTGATTATTATTCCCTTGGTGTGTTGCTGTATGAAATGGTGACCGGCCACCTGCCATTTGTGGCGGAAAATCAGATCGCGGTCGTCGCGATGCATGTGAATAAGGTGCCCCCATCCCCGCGCAATTATGTCCCCAACCTCTCTCCAGCGGTTGAAGCCGTCATTCTCAGAGCATTAGAGAAGAAACCGGAATTGCGCTATGAGACCGCGACCGCATTGGCCAATGCTTTTTGCAAGGCCACCACGGCACGAGCTACCGCGAAAGTGCCAGTAACCAACGTTCAACAACAGCAGAGCGGGGCACTTACCCCGTCAACCAGGCAGGCAGTACCGCCTCCCGCTTCTTACCCAAGGGCGACACGACCTACACCGGTTGTCAACTCACAGGAGAATGGTAACTACGGACACGTCTCTGGATATTATCCGGCCCAGGCCCCATTTTATCCGCCGCCGACGCCACAAAAAAATACTACGGCGCGCACCCAGGGCTGGATTGTGACCATGATCTCTATTATTATTCTATTGATTATCGCCATCCCTGTTTCCTATGCCGTCATGACAACCATCAATCGTCCTAAAGCCATGGTCACACCGGAGCCCACGGCTACGCCGAATCTGCAATCGACGTCTCAGGCAGCCACCTCTACCGCTGTGCAGCAGGCAAATGGGAGCGCGACCGCTGTGGCCCAGGCGACGGCGACTGTGCAGGCTAAAGCGACGGTAACCGCTAATGAGAAGAAGCAGGCGACGGCGACCGCCCAGGCCCAGGTAACAGCCACCGCTCAGGCCAAAGCCAGTGCCACTGCGGGCGTCATCCAAACGGCTACCGCTGCCAATCCACTGTATACGGATGCTTTGAATAATAAAGATAATGCGGATACGCAGGCCGCGCAGTGGGATAGCGATCTAACAACCTGTTCTTTCCAGGGCGATGGTTATCATGTTAATGCTGATCAACTCAATACCTTTGCCAAATGTCACGAAGCGGGTAAGCAATTCCAGAATTTTGCCGTTCAGGTGGATATGTCGATTCAGAGTGGACACTCAGGTGGGCTCTTCTTCCGTATGAATGTCGGACCTTTGCAAGGTTATCTTTTCGAGGTCGATAATAAAGGGAATTATAAGATCTCCGTCTCTAAGAATTATGATCTGGGCTCGATGACTGTCTTGCGCGATTGGGCCGCCTCCTCAGCTTTGAAGACCGGAACCGACAAAAATCGCCTGCAGGTGATTGCGCGTGGCGGAACGCTCTTATTCTATATTAATGGCGTGTATCAGCCTGATCCCATTCAGGATACTACATTCAATGGAGGCGATATTGGCTTCCTTGCGGCCTGGGACAAAGGCGATAAGACCAGTGTGGTATATAGTAATCTAAGTGTCTATCCGCTCACGTGAACGGATAGACACTTAGATTACTGGGCTTTTGGCTGGGTGAGTTTATGTTCAACTGCATAGGCCGCCGCTTCACTACGGCGCGCGAGTCCAAGTTTTTCCAGAATGTGGCTGACATGGTTGCGCGCAGTTTTCTCACTTAAGTAAAGGGCTTCGGCGATCTGCTTATTGGTATAACCACGGGCAACCAGGGCAAGGACCTCACGTTCACGATCGGTCAAGCCATCGGCTGGCGTCGCTTCGTTATGATTAGCCAGATTTGTCATCTGGGCGATCGCCTTTTTGGCTGCTTCAGTCTTGAGCAAGGATTGTCCACTTGCGACCTGCCGGACTGCTTTAAGCAGCTCTACGCGACTGACATTTTTGAGCAGGTAGCCGCTGGCCCCTGCCATGATTGAAGCTGTAACTGCCTCATCATCGGGATAAGAGGTGATCATTAAGACCGAAACCTGTGGATATTGACTGCGGATCTCACGGCAGGCTTCAATTCCTCCCATTTTCTCCATTCGCACATCCATGAGTATAACTTCAGGCATAAAGACATTGATTTTGGCCAGAGCCTCGGCCCCGTTACCTGCTTCCCCGACAACATTAATGTCTGATTCCAGTTCAAATGCAGCACGCATGCCGAGGCGTACCACCTCGTGATCGTCAACTATCATAAGACGAATTTTGGCCATGTGAAACTCCTTTTCAGGCTAAAGTGGTATGCTGGCACGGACTATGGTGCCGCCGGTTGGTTGGGGTAAGATTGCGAATTGACCTCCGAGCTCAGTAGTGCGCTCCTGCATTCCTCTTATGCCGTGGCCCGAGAGGATATGTGGTTCTTCATTCGGCGGCTGTGAATCTTGTGCCCCGTGTATGGAAAATCCATGTCCATCATCACAGATATCCACTTCAATGCGATTGGGTTGATAGCGTATAAAGACATCGAGCCGGGTGGCCCCAGCATGCTTATAGGCATTCGTTAAGGCTTCTTGCACAATGCGGAAGAATGTTGTACCGATCTGAGCATAGCGGCGTGAATGACGGCGTGGCTCGTCATAGATATCATCAGCACCTTCGACGTGTAATTGCGTAGGAAGATCACTGATAGCCTGAAACTCACTGAGCTGATTGCCCAACATCTGTGTCAGTGTAGTAGTACCGCTCATTAAGGGCTTGAGCGAAAACATATAGTTCCGTGTCTCCCAGAGTGCTTGTTTGGAGATGGTAACCATCTTACCCAGGCGTTCCGCCAGGGGAATGAGCAGCTCGGCATCTTCTTCTGAGGCCTCAATGATGCGCTGTGCCTGTGCTTCACACGTCTCTGCTTGCAGGCTCAGCATATATGTCAGTTGAGCAATACCATCATGGATCTCGCGCGCAATGCGACCACGCTCAGCGTCCGCTGCCAGCTGGACAGTCTGTTCGGCCAGCCTGATATTATCCAGTGCCACCAGCAACTGCGTACCAGCAATAGTCAGAAACTTCTCATGTTGAGCCTTAAAAGGCGTCATACGCAGGCTTTCAGCGCCCAACACCAGCTGAACATGATCGTCCTTACGCAGAAGTAGATACAGACGCGCAATACCCTGGTTCTTACCTTCCAGGGATTCGAACGTAAGCAATTTCTGTTTGGTTCGCAGCACCTTCTGTATCAGTTGCGAGCTACGATCTGGTAGCTGATCGGTTGGCACTATTGTTTCTGTGCAGGTTAGCATGGGGGCGAGATGAAGGGGAAGCTTGATTGGATGTTCATCATCGTATGAAAATTCAATTAAAGCGATCGTCAGGCGATCGAAGCGTCCTCTCTGAATAGGTCCGATACTGCGCTGCAATAGCTCATTGCGATCACCTGTACTCTTCAATAGCGTTTCGCCGATATGGACCAGCGCTGCCTGCGTGCGTGCATTCTCGCGCTCTTGCCGTTTACTGCGCGCATAGTTTTCTAGAAGGTTGGAGAGATATGCGACCAGGATAGCTACAATTGGTGTATCGACGAGTGAGCCCACAATATCGACGGCATTGGGCGTATAGCTGGTCGATCCGGGCGCGTGTATCACCATGCCCAGCAGCGCGAATAGATCGTAGCCCAGGGCCGCCAGTAAGCCGCCTTGATAGCGGAAAGCGGAGGCTGCGGCAAAGACCGTTGACATCCCATAGCGATAGAAAGGAGAACCAAGGCCAAAGGGAGGATTTGAGAATGGGCCGCTATAATACATGACAAGGCCACAAATAATTACATCCATTCCATAGATCGCAATATTCCAATAATGATTGCGCGTCTGGGCGAAAGGAGGAAGCAATTCCGCCTCACCCTCTTCGTCCGTTTGTTGATGGCGTAATTGTTCCTGTTCTCTAGTCTGACGAGAAGCAGTTGTTAATAAGCGTGGAAAAAGGATCTGTAGAACGGGAGCGTAGAGTGTGACAATTAAGGTTTCAATAAATGTGATAATTAATAAAAAGGCCGCCATTGAGCCATAATTGATATTGTTTGTATCAACATAGCTGGGATGGGAGAAGACAATCACTATTAATGCATAAAGCCACATGCTCCAGCGCCAGACCAGAAAGAAATAGCTGGGAATAACGCGGAGTCGTCGCAGGGTTGCGCGCGGCACGTTACTGGCCCGAAAAAATTTTCCTGATTGACCCATGACATCTGCCGCCTTTATTATTTAAACACGTTGTGCCTATTTCTGATGATCCTATCAATTATGCCTTGTTTTAAGTATTGAGTCAATGCAGAAGAGCTTGTTTGTTTCTTGAAATTGGAATATCGGCTGGGATTCTGATTGTTATAAGTAGGGACATAGGAATTCTTTACTATGCGATCAGATGGGGTGTAGCTGCCCGGAGGCTGATCAGTAGAGGCGAAAATAGTTGAGGCGTGGTGGCGCGTAGCAAGCTACTAGCAAGCAGTATTTCTGATCGTTTATAAAAGTTTTCCACTCAGTATACATGTTCCAAATTTGTATTCATTGAAAAGAAATATAGAGCATGGACGTATAATCATTATAGATATACATGGATGAAAAAGCATGGGATTACCAGATTCCAGTAGTGCCAGACATCCATATACACTGTATTAATGTGAAAGTCAAAAGAAACCCTCATCTGCTCTTGAGTTACAACGAAAAACGGGGTATCATAAGACAGTTAGGAGTAAGAGTTTACGTATATCCTGAAAAAGGTCTTCAGGGACGAAGATATGAGATTCAGGTGTCACCACCAAAAATTTATGGAGGTGCTAAGTGGGATCAAAACAAGCTAACAAGCCAGCGGGTCGTCAGATTGCAATTCTGAATGATTTGGGGAATCGGCCACTGCGCGTCCGACCAGTACGTTATATGGGTCGTGAGTGGTGGGCTATTGATTCTGAAGACATTTGGCCCGGCATGGTAATGGACCTGCGGCGCCTGGGATTTGAGTCGGTAGCTATGGACGAGAATGTCTTAGTGCGAGAGGGCTCTCCCGAGCCCGAAATGCAGATGGAAGGCCCAAATGCATTAAATGGTTTGAAGCCTTTTCCAGCCATTCATCCGACAATCCAAATTCGGCGCGAGTCCTATTTAACTGACTATTCATACTCGGACCTGGAATATCTCGACGAAGACGACGATTTCGAGGATGATGACGATGAGTGGGAAGCTGAAGATCTGGATGCTGCACGTGAGTAATTGCAGGTCTTTTTTATATATATAACATAGTATGCATAACCGCATGCTCACAACATCCCGGGCTTTTTCATGTTCGTCCAGAGATCACGAGCAAGCGATAAGAGGTACATTATTTCAGGAGTGGTGTGTATGGTGGGCGGCTGTGGCCGCTCACCATACACACTCCACCCTCCCAACCCGGCGCCGCAGGCGCCACAGAGGAACATGAAAAAGCCCTGCGCAACACCTTCCAGTGGTTCCTGGAAGGTGTTTTATTTTTGTTGCTATCTCCGTCGTTAGCTATTCTTTGCAGAAATGATGCTTTTCTATACACAAAGAAGTATTCTGAAAGAAAAAGAGATACTTTGCCATCTCCTCATCTTCTGCTATAATGAAATGCATAAGCATGTCATATGAGGTAGCAATAGAATGTTGATGGATGTGCGTGTCGAGATGTTTTCCTGCAATCATCTGGAAATGTCAGGAGCATCACCGCATACGTCTCCATGATAAAAATTGCGGATGGAATATATAGAGCAGCGAGGAGCTAAAATGCAGAAGGATTCTGAGCAGGAAAAACAGCCTATCGCGGTGCAGACCGAAGAGATGCCTATCGAACAGGATAACCTTTTCGGAACTCCAATTGTGCTTGATGATCAATACGTGGCGTCCCCACCTGAACATATGTCTGCCCTGACAGATCAAACCAGCCTGGCCGCCTGCGCCGATCCGTATCGTCAAGAGTTGATGTTGCGCGGCAAATCCAATTATACCGTGACATGCTTTCTTTCGGATTTAAAGATGCTGGTGGATTTTCTGGGTGCTGATATTCCCGTTGGTCGTATTACTAAAGAGAATGTGACCGATTGGCTGATGAAACTGAAGTTTGGAACTCCAGGCATGACTCCGGCGCCAAAGACTATGGCTCGGCGTGTTACATTCCTAAAAAACTTCTTTAACTGGCTTGAGCGTGAGCATATTATTCGCGAGAATCCTGCTGCCAGCCTGACTTTGGAGCGTCCACAACCACCGCTACCAGAGTTACTATCGGATGAGGAAGTGTTGCATCTGATGGAGGCGGCGCAAGAGGATGCGCGCTGCCACTGCTTGGTCTATCTTATTTTACGAGCTGGCCTGAAAAAAGAAGAGGTGATGGGACTCAAGGTTCATCACATAGATCTCATTGATGTCCATAATCCTCTGGTCTCGATCCGCTTTGCGGCTTCCACCAACAAACAACATCGCGAGCGTCGTATCGCCTTGCCAGCCGAGTTTACTGAGATCTTCCGCCGCTATCTGCAGAGCTATCATGTGACAGATGTTGTCTTTCCGTGTACAGATCGTAATTTGAACTACATCCTGGCGCGGGCCGTGCGGGCCGCGAATATTAAGAAGCGCGTCACTTTGCAACTGTTACGCGACACCTTTGCGGTGCAACAGCTGCGTGATGGCACCTCTTTAGATGGTCTGCGAGAAAAACTGGGCCTGTCTGATGAAGCCTGGTTAGAATCAAAAGAGAAGTATCGCCGTCTGGCATTTCCTAAATAGGGCATATGCAGTAAGAAAAAGCCCTTCTTCAGAAAAAGCTTTTCTTACTGCATTTTTCTTGCCTGCATTAATAGTGCTGTGGTGGGACCGTCATGTGTTGTGGTGGTTGTGATGAGGTAACCACAAAACGCGTAGCCTTACGCTTTATAACCCTATTTAAGAGTATGACATTGACAATAATTGCCCCAACCGCTAGAGGTCCCAGACAAATCAATCCAATGCCAAGCGTAAAGATGGTTCCTAGAATAATCAAAGGCCAGTAAAACAAGAAGCTGCATACCAGTAATACGGCTCCCGTTGTCGTTTCGCGTGCCATGAGCCAACCCACACCGAAAATACCGAACAAGGACAGAATAATTTCCGCTACCAGCGGGGTATTATTTTCCTGGGTGACTGTGAACGTATTTGGATTAATTCCGGGCGCATAGGTCGTAAAGGCCGCCTGATATACCGGTGGCTGTTGATAGGGTGGGGGTGAGGCTGAATAGCCATTATTGTAGGGAGGATGAGTGCCATGGCCAGGGCCCTGTGAAGCCGGTGGAACAAAATCTGGTCGCCGTTGCTGAGCAGGCGACTCCATTTCATGCGGCGGATATACGCCATAGGAGGTATGTGGTTGTTCATTGCTTGCTTGCTGTTTAATATTGCTCCCACACACCGGGCATATCCTGGTTGTAGCTGCTATTTCTTTTCCGCAACGTTCACAAAACATAGTTGGCCGAGTCCCTCTTAATATCAATGGATACGTAATTTTTTTTGCCCTCTAAAACTACGTGCGCTGTTGGAGCGTCGTTTCAGAGCGATGTGTGTATTTACTTACTTGTACGTATGCAAAGGTTATGGGTTGTAGCAATCAAGTGCTGAAATGCCCTTACCTGGTTGGGATAACTGCTGTGGGTTCTCGATCTCATCATATAAATTATTGTGATAAAGAGTTAGCTAAAGGTTTTCAATGCTTGTAAACAGCATAGGTACTATTCAATTTATCTATGGTGAAGCTACTTTCCAACCTTGTATATTTCCTGTGATTTCGATCGCGCCCGCTTTTATTGTGCTAAGACTGGGGATATGCGATAGTGCATCTGGTAATTTTATTTGTGTGCTGCTTGAGGTCTGCTTCTTCAGACGGATAGAGGGTGGTGTCACTATTAACAAAGAAGGGTTTGCTCGTTGTACAAGCGGTACCAATTCTTTAAGTATCGGCTGGTTACCATCTGCGACAATTTGAACTATATCAGCCTGCCATGAACTATCGGTGCTCTGGCTGGTCAACTGCGAGAGCGTATATTGACTTTGTGCGGCTGTGCCCAACAATAATAGCCGAATACCAGGAGCAATCAGGCGTATAATCAATGTATTATCCTGTACATTATTGCTGACATGGAGCTGCGCTTCTGGCCAGATGATTTGCAGCAATGTATCTTTTCCCACTGACAATGTTTGGCCACGCGCTACTGGCTGATATGAAAAATGCTGTTCCTGAATAGTTTGCCGCCAATGGGCATACATGGCAGAGGGATGGAGCATACCTCCATCGATTACTGTACCAACCTGGTAGCGGGTCACCACATCTTGTAATCCCAGCAAATGATCTGTTCGTGGAACGGTCAATACCACTACATCCAGTGAACGTTGCCAGGAAGGTAGGCGGGCATCTAATGCTTGCGCGAGCGATGGCACATCCAGTCCACCATCAATAAGCACTGTTTTTCCGTCCGCTGTGCGTATAAAGATGGCTTCACCCTGAGCTGGTTTACCAGAGGGACCGACGCGCAAAAAGGTAATAGAGATTGTTCCTGTCGCCTGTGAATGCAGCGTTGCTATGCCTGTCGTCAGGATAATCACTACGGCTATAGCCGCGTATAGTAAACGTCGAGCCTTTTTTGAGAGAAGTTTTCTTGGAGTATGCTGCTTATAGACCTTCGTGTGCCAGGAAGAGCGTGTCAATAAGAAGTAGCACAATAGTGAGAGCGATAGGTAATAGAGCCAGGCCAGGCGACTATCCAGCGTTGGAACACTTAGATAGGCACCTGGAAGTGCCGCACAGACAAGGATGCTCTGACTCATGAACCAGAGTAGAGGCCAGATCAACCAGCTACAGATAGCTCCTATTGTTAGTGAGAGCAGCCCCAAACCACAAAGGAGCAGTCCCAGGGTAATTACTATCCCCAGCAACGGGACGGTCAACATATTTGCTATAGGAGCGATAAACGAGACCTGTTGAAAGGTGAGCGCGAAGATTGGTAGCGTCGCCAGCTGTGCTGCCAGGGTTACCGCGCAGGTTTCTGCTAGAAAATGACCACCCGGTAGCCTGCATAGTGGATGGAGCCATTGTTGTATCTGTGGCGTGAACAGCACGATTCCCAGGGTGCCTAGAAATGAGAGTTGGAAGCCTGTATCCCACAGCACCAATGGATCAAGCAGACTCATGCCCAGCGCTGTAAAGGCCAGAGCCGTATAAATATTATAGGTACGCCCTAAGCGTGGGGCCAGTACCAACAGACTTCCCATAATCCCTGAACGGATAGCTGCCGCACCTGCCCCGCTTAAAATGGTGTAGGCACCAATGCAGGATAGCACAATAGCAGTACTGAGCCAGCGTTGCCAGATGCGGCGTCGCGAGCCAGGCCAGAAATCCGCTAATCGTCCAGTATAAAGCCAGCTGGTACAGCTGATGATCAATCTGGCCACTATTGTCACTTTGAATCCTGATGGCGCGATCAGGTGTGCGGTCCCGGTGACATTGAAGGCCTGGGTCAGGGGCTCCAGTTGTGGAGTGCGCAGGCCAAGCACAATCGCGATCAGTAGAGCTGCTGTGGGCTGAGGCAGCAATTGCTCAAGTAAGGTTGCGAAGTGGATGCGCCAGTGAAAGAGCCAGACCATCAGTGGATTGCCACCATGACCAATTACGGTGACGTGTGGAAACGTCATTTGCGCCAGTACATCTGCCGGACCGTGTGCCTGGGGAGCGGCCAGTTTTCCCTGTAATGTCAGGCTATCGCCATAATTTGCACCATAAGCATCCTCAATACTTGTTCCTGATATCTGAACTTCAATGGTGCCATGTACCGTTTGCCAGGTAGAAGTGCTTGTAGTCGCTATCTTATCCACAGCAACCTTTAAAATTCGTGTCCGGCCAGCCAACCTGGGCTCATCGCTTACCGTACCCTGAAGCTTTACCACTTTTGTACTGATTTGATGGGCAATCGACAGTGGATCATTGGCGGGGAGTATACTTGTATAGCGCCAGGCCCCAGAACGAGGAAAAAGAGTGCCAGTAACGGCAGGCGTATTGGTGTTATGCGCCAGTAGAGCACATTTGCCAGCAGTATCGCTATCGCGGCACAGAGTAGAAGTAGTGGAGAGAAAGAAAGCCAGTTGGCGAGAATAATGCCAGCCAGCCAGGTCGTCGCTATAACAACAATAGCTAATCCATATACATTGAATCCCGGCATCGCTGCTGGTTTTAACACTTTTCCCATCATATATTCCCCCTCCCCACATCACAACCTCAAGTGTTACCTGAATTGAGTCACGTATCTAGTGAACAATGAACTGGTGTGTCGCCATTGTTACCAACTGATTCGCATAAAAAGCCGCCACGGCGAGGCCAATGCCTATTCCAATGAATGCCCCCAGACGCTTGCCCAGGCGACCACCTTTGAGAATATTTGCATCCAGAGACGTAGCCACCATCCAGCCTAGCAGTACCCCCGACCAGCGACCAAGCAATGTCCCCAGTCCGACACCCAACAATAGACACACAACCCAGATTGCACCCTCCAGCAACATCATAAACTCATGTGTAATTGTCATTATACGGTTACCATATCCTTTATTTTTGCATAGACGGTTTTGCTTACTACTTTTGCTAACGTATCTACGGATAGAAATGGACCATGTTGTAGACGATAAGTCACAATTGTCTGTGCTGACTTGCTGCTAATCTGTAGTGCTTGACGTAACTCATCGGCACTGGCTGTATTCACATTCACTCTGGTAACCTGCGTGCTATTGCCTGGGGTACCATTTGATCCCGCTACTGGTGTCTCATTGGCATGGAGTACATAAACTTCCTGCCCATCGCTCAAATGGGTCGCCAGATTCAGCGCAGCCAGATTGGCCCCTGGCTGTGGCCCGCCGGCTGCCTGCAATAGTTGATAAACCCGCGCCTGATTTTCCAGCGTATAAACCCCGGGATGCTGGACCGCACCCGCAATATAGACCTGGATATTGCCATTGTTATCCGCATTACCTGAAGCTACAGTATCTTGAGTACTGCTCGTCGTCGCGCCGGGTGTTGAGGTTACCGCAATTTGTTGTGAAGAGGCTGACGAAGGTTGCCAGAGCCAGAAAATGCTGCCCGCCAGAGCCACCACCAGCACCACCGCCAATATCCGCGACAAGTACTGCTTCTTCATTATAGTATCTACAGGTTGGGGTATCTGTGCTAAATCCAGCTCAGCAGAAGTAGAGGCCGCAGACTCATCAGGCACCGTATAAGGCTGAGTTTGTTGCTGAGAAACATCATACAAAGACATCGTACGAGGAGGAGTTGAATTAGATTGAAAAGGCATCATAAACCGCCGCTCCCTTCTATCCACACACCAATAACCATCGTCGTCGGCACAGAATATCAGATAATTCCAAACATATCAATACATAAAAATAATGATCTTCATCGTATACATGGAAGATTAAAGAAGACGAACATGATAGCACTACCGGGAGCTCAAATAGCCCTGCATGCTGCTTGAGAAAGCTTGACGAATATGATATAGTTGCTAATGAAGTTCCCGTAGCTCAGTGGATAGAGCACCGGTCTCCGGAACCGGGTGCGCTGGTTCGATTCCAGTCGGGAACATTTGGTGTTTTTGAGCTCATATTTTGGTTTCTTTTCTTTCTGTTTTTGAGATAACCGGGTGCGTTGGACTCTCAACCGGGTGTGTATCTCTTGAAAAACCGGGTGCGCTGGTGTGGCGCGCTCTTTTTTTTGCCCGGTTTCCTCTACCGGTGCTCTATCCACTGAGCTACGGGAACTTCTGTGTGTTGATTGGTGTAGCATATCATATTTCTTCTTCTTTGTCTTGTCTTATGTTGCTTATTTTCTTGTGTTTGCTGGTTTGTGGGCGTTGGGGCGGTTCTGCGGTTTTGTTGGTTGGGTGTGGTATTGGGCCTATACGCTTGATAGTTGGATGGAATACGCATATACTTGCATGTGTAAATGAATGCTGCATTTCTGCTATTATGACGATAGAGAGGGCATGGCTATGCCTGCTGATAGGTCTGATGCTGTTGGGGTTTTTCTTTCGTATGCACATGAGGATGAGGCGTTTGCGAGGAAGTTGCTGAATCATTTGAGCGCTTTGAAGCGGCAGGGGGTGGTTTCGAGCTGGTTTGATCGCGATATTAGCGGGGGTGAGGAGTGGGCGTCGAGGATCGCTGCGGAGCTTGATAAGGCGACGATTATTGTGCTGCTGGTGAGTGCTGATTTTATGGCTTCGGAGTATTGCTATGGGGTGGAGGTGAGTCGGGCGATGGAGCGCTATGAGCAAAAAGAGGCGTGTGTGATCCCGGTGCTTGTGCGTTCCTGCGATTGGAAGGGGACGCCGTTTGAGCGGCTGCAGGCGTTGCCGAGGGATGGGAAGGCGATCAGTACGTGGGCGGATGAGGATGAGGCGTTTGTGGATGTGGTTGAGGGGATACGGAGGGTGCTGAGGGATTTGCAGGCTGATCCTGCTTTTAAGGCGGCTTCGGATACGCCTGCGCGGGTGGTGGTTGATAATATTCCGTATGCGCGCAATCCACTGTTTACGGGCCGTGAGGAGGTGCTGGGGAGGCTGTATGAGGCGCTGCATCAGGAGAAGACGGCGGCGCTGACACAGGCGATCAGTGGGCTGGGCGGGATTGGGAAGACGCAGACGGCGCTGGAGTATGCGTATCGCTATCGGGATGAATATACCCATATCTTTTGGATTACGGCCGATGCGCTGCAGACGGTGCGCTTGGGGTTGGCGGGGGTCAGTTTGCTGCTGAAGTTGCCGCTGGGTCAGGAGCAAGAGCAGGCGGTGATTATTGAGGCGGTGAAGCGCTGGATGCAGCAGCATGAGGGCTGGCTGCTGATCCTGGATAATGTGGAGTCGTTTGCGGATATTGAGGGTCTGCCGCCGCTGCATGCGAGGGGGCAGACGCTGCTTACGACGCGCTCGCAGAGTGTGGGACGTAGGGCGCACGTGGACCTGGCGACGATGGCGGTGGATGAGGGGGCGTTGCTGTTGCTGCGACGGGCGAACCTGCTGGATGTGGCTGATGCGTCGCTGGCCGGGGTGTTGGAAGAGGATCAGGCAAGAGCTAGGGAGATCACACGGGAACTGGGTGGGCTGCCGTTGGCGTTGGATCAGGCCGGGGCATATATTGAAGAAACGCAATGTGGCTTGCAGGGCTACCTGGAGCTGTATCGGCAGCGGTATGCTGATTTGCTCAGGGAGCGTGGGAGCGTTGATGATGATTATCCGGAGAAGGTGGCCACGACCTGGTCGCTCTCTTTTGAGAAGGTCCAACAGGCCAGTTCGGTGGCTGGAGACTTCTTAGCGGTGTGTGCCCTGCTGGATCCTGATGCGATCCCGAAAGCGCTTTTTGATCAGGGGGCCGAGGCGCTGAGTCCTGTTCTGACGGTGTTGGGTGGCGATGGGCTGGCATTTAATGAGGTAATGCGCCATCTGCTGCGCTATTCGCTGATTCGGCGCAACCCCAACCAGACGTTGACGATCCATCGGCTGGTTCAGGTGGTGTTGCAAACGAAGATGAGCCAGCAGGAGCTACGAGTGTGGTCTGAGCGTGTGATGAAGGCCCTGGCGCTGAGCGCGCCGCCGGTTGATTATGAACAGGATCATTGGCCACGTTGCCTGGAGTATCTGCCTCAGGTGCAGCGGGGTGTGGAGTTGATTGAGCAACAGCAATTCACTTTTGTTGAGGTGGCGCAGCTTTTTCATTGGTTTGGCAAGGTACAGTATCGGCAGGCACGCTATCAGGAGGCTGCACCACTCTTGCAGCGGGCGCTCGCTATAAGTGAGCAAGTTGTAGGAACTGAGCAACCCCTGGTGGCGACGATTTTGGATGACCTGGCTGAACTGTATCGTCAGCAAGCAAAATATCAAGCAGCCGAGCCACTCTATCAGTGAGCGTTGCAGATTCGCGAGAAGGTCTTAGGAGAGAAGCATCGTGATACGGCCACTAGCATCAGTAATTTGGCATTGCTCTATAGCCAGCAAGCAAAATACAGTGATGAGGAGCTACTCCTGCGACGAGCATTACAGATCCGGGAAGAGGCGTTGGGAGGAGAGCATTCCGAGACTGCTACAAGTATACATAACCTGGCAGCATTGTATCGGGCGCAGGGACGATATGGGGAGGCGGAGCCGTTGTATGAGCGGGCGCTGCAGATTCGAGAAGATGTGTTGGGAGGGCAGCATCCTGAGACGGCGATGAGCCTGGGGAATCTGGCAGCATTGTATCAGGCGCAGGGACGGTATGGGGAGGCGGAGCCGTTGTATGAGCGGGCGCTGCAGATCCATGAAGCGGTGTTGGGGGGGCAGCATCCCGAGACGGCGACGAGCCTGGGGAATCTGGCAGTATTGTATCAGGAGCAGGGACGATTGCAAACAGCGCTTTCGTTCTGTAAGAGGGCATTAACGATTTGGGAAAATGTGCTGGGGGAGCAGCATCCAGATACCGCCAATAGCTTGAATAATCTGGCGATGCTGTATGTTCAGCGGGATTTATATTCGCTGGCGATGCCGTTGTTTAAAAGGTCGTTGGCTATTTGTGAGCAGGTGTTGGGTGCGAAACATCCCGATACACAGCGGGTTCGGAAAAATTATGAGGAGTTGCGGGCGAGGATGCGGCCTGCTCAGGGGGGACGTAAGAAAAAGAAGCGCTAGGCGGTGAGTGGGATTGCGCTTTGGGGAAGCATGGAGCGGTGGTGGAGATATGGGGTTGATGGGTTATAAAGGGTGATTGGTTCGTGGTGGTGTGGGGTGGCTGGTCGGGCCGAGGCGTTTTGGCTGGTGGTGCCCTTGCAAGGGGCGTGGGGGTGATTGAGAACTTGAGAATGGGAGATGTGTGGAGATGAATGCTTTGTGGATGGTTGAGGGTCAGTGGGGTGGTTGCGCTTATTGGAGATGTATTGAAATAAATAAATAAGAAAATCTTTTTTATTGGCGTATGATCTATGTTCTTATGTTATGGGTTGGTGGGGATTTTGTGTGGTTGGTGGGATGTCTGGGATGGTTGGAGTTGGGGGCGTGGGTATAAAGGGGGTTGGCGGTGGGCGTTGTCTTCCCTTGCATGGGGTAAGGGGATTAGTTGTGCTGGTGGGCCTGGTTGGGTGGGGCGGAGGAGATGATGATGGGTGAGCTCTGAAAAGAATTGGATGCATTTTTGCGGGTAAGGAGTGATGTATGCCGTATCGGAATTATACGTATCGGGTAGAGGATGGGGAGCGGATTCGGGGAGCTGGCGCCATGTCTTTATCAGGAATGGGACGTATTTTTTGAGTGATCTGAAGGTGTATGCCGATGGGATGATTGATTGCTGGGGGCTGGTGGATCTGGCGACGTTTCGTCAGCAGGTGGCATCGGGGTGGGTGGCGACGACTTTTCCACAGGGCGCGCGGGGGCATGCTGATGATCTGGTGATGTGGGAATTTGATGAGCCGTGGACGATGATTACGGCGGAGGGTTTGATCGCGGAAGTCGCGGATGAGATTGAGTATCTGGCGGGGCGGCCAACGCTGGAAGAGCGGTGCCTGGCGGCGCTTGATCGCTATGTGGAGGCACAGGATGCTGAGCGGCTGGCGGTGCTGCGGGAGGCGTATCTGGCCGTGCCAGAGCATCAGCGCCGGTTTTTGCTCCATGATCAGGATGCGAAGGACTGGCCGCTGCGTACGATACTGACTCCTATTGGTGAGTCGGTGACGGTGAGGCCGGATGGGACGCCTGAAGATCCCGTGGAGGAGGCTGACCATGAGGCGGCGATGGAGTATTTTCGCCGGAGTAAGGCGGAGGATCAGCGCTTTCGAGCCGCGGCCACGCGTTGGCAAGATGCTCCGGTGACGGCCAGCCCTTCGGTCGTGCGCTTTCAAGCACCGAAGGGTGAAGCACTGTATCTGGCCAATGACTATCCCGCTCCGATCACGCTCGATGGACGCGTGTATGCGACGGTGGAACATGCCTATTGGGCGTTGGCGACGACTGATGCGGATGCGCGGGAGCAGATCATCCAGGCGCAGACGGCGGGGGAAGCACAAAAGATAGGGCAGCAGGCGCCGCTGCGAGCCGATTGGAATGTGGTGCGCCTGGCGGTGATGACGCGCCTGGTGCGAGCGAAGTTTCAGCAGCATCCTGACCTGGCTGAGCGGTTGATGGCTACGGGTGATGGACGCCTCCTGAATGGTCAGGATCGCAGCCGCTATTGGGGCGCCCTGGACCAGGGACGCAACTGGCTGGGGCGCATCCTGGAATTGGTGCGGGCCGAACTCGTGGAGAGTGCGCACTCGTGATGGAGAGCATGTGATGAGTGTGTATGGAAGAATGAAACGATGTGGAAGAACAAGTGGTATTATCTCTGGTTGATTGGTGCCCTGATATTATTTATGGGTGTGATGGTTGAATGTTACGAAGCTATGGTTACAGAGCATAATCGAGTCGTTTACCATTTCTCGTTTGCTGCGTATTGTGCGTGTATGGGGGCTTATCAGCTGGCTATGTTTATACGCTCCCATAAGGCTCATAAGTAGGAAGCGGGTATACATGAGCTCTGTATTTAAAGAGAAAGAGAGCAGGTGTTTTGCATCTCACCTGTGACTGGTTTCATGGGGTGCAATTTGTTGTCTCTACATTCAGTGTGCTTGCTTGTTACGTATAGAAGATGATGTTGAAAATGAGGTATTTGAAGGGGCCTATGTCTTTTAGGGGGGAAGGAGGGGGAACCAAGAAAAAATATTTTTCTCTATTTTGGCCTTCCATTCTGTGATATGTGATGCATTTCAATGCCGAGACGAGAGGATAAACTGGGGCGTGCTTGAGGCTGTCCTCTCGCCTCGTTGTTTGTACAAAATGATTGGAAATATGCAATTTGGTCAGAAATGCTGATAACTATGGGAATGTTGATTTAATAATTTGCGAATTTTGTGTCGACCAGAGTATTTTACCTGCGGCAGGATCAAAGCTAGTAACATTATTGGCTATTGATGATGTGATAAGGCTATTCGCGTCAGTCATGTATAGGTTATTTTTTGTTGTATTAATCTCCATGTTACTGGCATCGACCGTTTGCTTCCAAAGCAATGCTCCTGTGTGTGAATTGTAGGCGTAGAGCGTTTGTGGGCCAAGGGCATATATGTGTCCCTGTCCAATCGCGAGGGATTGATAAGAGTCGGTGCTTTGATTTGTCCATAGCTTTGAACCATCTTTGGTGTTAAGTGCCAGGATATCACCTCCGCCTGGTCCTGTTTTGAAGTAAATTCCCTGATCTCCAACAAGCATTTTACTGATATCATTACTGTCGGTTAGTTGGCGATATTGAATTTCCCATCCTGCCTTGCCCGTAAGCCTGTCGACCTCTCTTACAACCTGGTTGTTGTATTCATATATATTGAAGTCAGGTGTGAGTACAATGCTAAATGGATTCGAAAAATCCTCCTTGTTCGTGGTTAAAGTATCATAGCTCCAAATGGTTTTTCCAGTCTGCGGATCTAATACATAGAGCGTATGATCACCCAGGGCGGCTTGAAGATAGAGGGCATCAGAAGCTAGATTGAGCTTATCGAAATTGTACGCTGCATATTCATGGTGATACCAGACTAATTTGTGACTGGTGAGATCAAATGCTGCCGCTCCATAGCTTGTTCCCATGTAGAGGATATTGTTGCTCACCTCGGTGCTCTGAATGCTCGTATCGTTCTGAACTATCCCTAATTCATCCGTTGTTTGCAAGGGAAGGTTTTGACGCCATCTTAGTGAGCCATCCTGGATATTAAATGCATACATAACCAGGGGTTGGTCATCTGAGATGGCCGAGGATTGGCCGCCGAGTACTGCTATATAGACGGTATCTTTCGTTACCACTGGATCGCTGGCAGGTTTATTGTTGAGCGGCTCATTCCATATTACTTTGCCATCACTTAAGCGGGTCGCTGATATGCTGTGATCTGTGGTGGTATAAAGGATATCCGTGGTCAATTTGATGTTTCTATTGTAGTCGGCGCCATCCAAGGGATAACTTTTCTGTATCTTGATGTGTCCGGATTGTACCTTGTAGGAATTGAGCGTGCTTGTTGTTGATGCATCAAAACCATAAAAGACAGGAGATATGTCTTTGGCTGGCGTGGGAGGTTTTGCGGTTTTTTGGGTACTGGCCGGATTGTTGCAGCCAGCTACTAGCAGTAAGGCGAGAAGCAGAAATATTGCTTTCATGTGTCTAACAGTCACTATACGATTCCTTTCGTTATACGGCTGTAAAGATCAGATGTGTAA
The DNA here is from genome assembly GCF_003967555.1 of Dictyobacter kobayashii. Taxonomy (GTDB): domain Bacteria; phylum Chloroflexota; class Ktedonobacteria; order Ktedonobacterales; family Ktedonobacteraceae; genus Dictyobacter; species Dictyobacter kobayashii. Next base: position 1,426,463 of record NZ_BIFS01000001.1, on the reverse strand, counting down.
AGGCATCAGGAAAATTTGGATCTACATGAAAAATATACAATTTTAGATGCTATATGTCAATTTTATGATATAAATGTGCTAAGAGCGTATCTTTTCTAGTAAAAAGTAGATTGATGCAATAGTTTAAATATAATATAGATGACGCCAGGCCCTTTGTTTGCCTGTTTGTCCTTCTTCAGCATAGATCTGGTCGCCAGATGTAGATGGCTAGGAAAGTGCCACAGATCGGCCACCATGCGCTGCTATGCTTCAACTGGAGTGTGGTGCGCATGGCGATCATAACATACTTTAGGATGTTAATAATTACTTATTGATCATTTACTATAAATAATGCTAATCTCCTTATAAGGGCAAATGAATTTTAAGCATACTTTTTTGATTTGAATTTCTTTAACTATGTATTACTATATTCAGGTTCCACTATGAAATTAATGAATGATATACCTGTTGGGAAAAATGAGCATGACGTTGTTGTTGCGGCGGAAGATGAGGAGCGGCTTATAATACACTAATTTTTTTCTAAATTCTAGCTAGTTAAGCTGTTCATGAAGTTATTTCAGGCTCTTATAGTGGTTATTACTCGATGGAATGATGAAAAGCGATTATAAACAATGTTTGTGCGATGGCTGGGGTAGCTGGTGACACGGACAAAAGGGGGCAGCGGTGAGCCGTGGCCTTCCTCTTTGCACATTTGCTTTTGCGCTGCACCATTTTAAGCGATCATCACCAGTCAATACAACAGAACAACTACTCCCTGCAGATGTGTATTAGCAGGGAGTAGTTATTTAGAACCACGAGTTGAGCTCTACCTTGCCAGGGACTCACGATAGCGTTGCTCTCTCTTTAACCAGAAAGATGCAGGTATGCGTAAGACGCGCTCTAGTTGTAGTGCCGTTTCAGCTGTGATTGTAGCTTTTCCTTGAATGATCTCGTTAATTGTTTTGATGGGGCGTTCCATGCGCTTTGCAAGCTCTGCTTGTGACATACCCATCGCGTTTAAGGTTTCTAAAAGAGTTTCTCCTGGTGCGGAAACATAATCAGGTCGATACTCGTTTTGCAGAATATTAGTCATGATAATCCTCTACTGCAAGAACTCTAATCACTGTTACGTTTGTCCAATCTAAATCACCATCAGCTTTCTTTGGAGTTGGGTCATTTGCTGGTTCAAAAATTAATCTATAAGGATGCTCCACATCTACAGCTAACGTCCCTTTCCTATTTGTTATTGTACTGTGTTTGCCTTCCACCAGAATTAGATAGTATTCAGTTTGATATATTTAATTGGGTGTATAGAGGTGGTTTAATCTCTTTTCTGCCGTCTTAACTTCTGCTATACTTGTAGTGCATTTCCACCATGAGAAAGGGATCGTGCTGTGTTACCAAATATTTTTGAGATTGAAGATAGGCTATGGGACTCGGCGGATGCGTTGCGGGCGAATACGCATTTGCGGGCTTCTGAGTATTCGGTGCCGGTGTTGGGGTTGATCTTTTTGAAGTTCGCTGATAATAAGTTTCAAAAGGTGAAGGCTCAGCTAGAGGCGGAGCATGAGCCGGTGATGGGGAGTCGCTATGTGCCTGGTCCGTCTGCCTATCATGCTCAGGGGGCGATCTATTTGGAGCCTGAGGCGCAGTATGGCTATCTCCTTGGATTGACCGATCAGGATAAACGCCCGGAGGCGGTGAATAAAGCTATGGCCTTGATTGAGGCGAAGAATCCTGATTTGAGTGGTTCGTTGCCGACACAGGGCTATAACGATCTGGATAATCGGACCCTGGGTGGACTGTTGCGCAGCTTCTCGATTATCTCTTTTGATCCGGATATGGAAGGCGATCCGTTTGGGCGTATCTATGAGTATTTTTTGAGTAAGTTTGCCTTGAAAGAGGGGCAGCATGGCGGTGAGTTTTATACGCCAACCTCGCTGGTCAAGCTGATCGTGGAGATTATTGAGCCATTTCAGGGTATGATCCTGGATCCCGCCTGTGGCTCGGGTGGTATGTTTGTACAGAGCGCGCAGTTTGTGCGTGAGCATACCCGGGAGGGGAAGCCGAACCACGATATCTCTATTTATGGACAGGAAAAGACTCTGGGTACGGCGCGGCTGTGTAAGATGAATCTGGCCGTCCATGGTCTGGCTGGTGATGTCAAAGATGGCAATAGCTATTATGAGGATCATCATGATTCGATTGGCCACTTTGATTTTGTGATGGCGAATCCTCCTTTTAATGTGAATGGAGTGGAGAAGGCTCGCCTTAACAATAATCGCTATCCCTTTGGCATTCCCAGGGTTGATAATGGTAACTATCTGTGGATACAGATGTTTTATAGCGCTCTTAAGAAGACGGGGCGCGCTGGCTTTGTGATGCCGAACTCGGCCAGCGATGCGCGCGCTTCGGAGCAAGAGATCCGCCAGCGATTGATCGAGGACTATAGCGTTGATGTTATGGTTTCGGTGGGCTCAAATTTCTTCTATACTGTCACTCTCCCCTGTACTCTCTGGTTCCTTGACAAAGGCAAACGCGATGGCGAGCGCCGCGACAAGGTGCTCTTTATCGATGCTCGCGACATCTACCGGCAGATTGACCGCGCCCACCGCGAATTTACACCGGAACAGATTGAATTTATCGCCAACATTGTTCGTCTCTATCGGGGTGAGCCGCCCGAATATAGCAAAGGCAGCGAAGAACTGGTTAAAGCAACCTTCCCCGATGGTGTGTATGTCGATGTGGCGGGACGCTGTAAAGTCGCCACCATTGAAGATATCAAAAAGCAAGGTTGGAGCCTCAATCCAGGCCGCTATGTAGGCGTTGCCGAGCGCGCCCCCGACGACTTTATCTTCAAAGAAAAGCTGCAAGAGCTCAATGAAGAACTTGAAACCCTGAATGTTGAGGCGCATGATTTAGAAGCTCAGATCAGTGAGAATGTGAATCGGTTATTAGAAGAGGATGATTCAAATAATGCCGAGAGAAATTGATTGGAAATTAGAGCCTATAGAATCTGTATGCTTTGGTATATATGATGGTCCTCATGCAACTCCTAAACCTTCTTCTGAAGGAGCAATATTTCTAGGTATTGGCAATATTACTGAAGATGGTCGATTGGATTTAGTTGAGAAAAGGCTTATTTCGGAAGAGGAATTTCCTAAATGGACTAAACGTGTATTGCCTCGAAAAGATGATATTGTTTTTACTTATGAAGCTACTTTAAATCGTTATGCAATCATTCCTGAAGGCTTCAGAGGCTGTCTCGGTCGTAGGTTAGCGCTAATTCGTCCAAATCCGCATAAAATTGACACGCGTTTTTTGTTTTACTACTTCTTTAGTGATGAATGGCGTAAAACAATCTCTAGTAATATTATTTCAGGTTCTACTGTAGATAGAATACCTATTATCTCATTTCCTAAGTTTCCTGTACGTGTTCCACCTCTACCGATCCAAAAGAAGATTGCGGGTATTCTTTCGGCCTATGATGATCTAATCGAGAACAATACGCGGCGCATCGCTATTTTGGAGGAGATGGCGCGTATGCTCTATCAGGAGTGGTTTGTCAATTTCCGTTTTCCTGGACATGAAGATGTGAAGATGGTGGAGTCGCCGTTGGGAATGATACCTGAGGGGTGGAAGGTGAAGAAATTGGGAGATGTTGTGGAGCTAGCTTATGGCAAAGCTTTGAAAGCTGATGATCGGATTGCTGGAGATGTACCAGTTTATGGTTCTGGTGGCATTGTAGGTTTTCATAATGAGAAACTTGTAGATGGTCCAGGTATCATTGTTGGTAGAAAAGGAAATGTGGGTAGTGTTTTTTTGTCTGATCTAGGTTTTTATCCTATTGATACTGTTTTTTTTGTGTGCTCAGAAATTTCCTTGTATTACGTATACTATAATTTGCTCAGACAAAATTTCATTAATAATGATGCTGCCGTACCTGGGTTGAATCGTCATCAAGCATATTCTTTGCCCTTTTTGTTGCCTAATGATATGCTTCGCAAGAAATTTGAAGATTACACTAAAGCTATTTTTCGGACGAAAGCGAATCTGACTTCTAGAAACGCCAACTTGCGCCGGACGCGTGATCTGCTGTTGCCGAGGCTCATCTCGGGGGAGATAGATGTTTCTTCGTGGGTGGAAAATGAGCCTGTGGAGGAGATGGGGGCAGATAAGGGTGGGGATCTGGTGATGGCTGCGGTGGGAGCGAAGGTGGCGCGGGTTGAGCCATCGGGGGAGGCGGTGCGGCCGATTGATGCGAAGAGTTTGACATGGCATTCGCTGTGGGATGAATAGGGTGGCCTGGGCGATGCAGCGTTTAAAAGAGTCGGCAAGTGTTCTTTTGGATGTTGCGCTTGCCGCTGCGTTTTCTTCTATAGGTGACTTTTCTTCTGATAGGAAGATCGGGCCACATTTGATGATAGATACAAAATAAGCTATACTTGACTACGATCCAGTTTGAGGCGAGTCAGAGGTAGAGGAGGCATGGGAGAATGACAACCAGTCCTGTTAAGGTTGTGTTGGTGTCTTCTGCAGTTGTTCGTTACTGTTCCGGTCTCGTCAGTCCATGTTTTTTTCTTGCTTCTCCAGTGGTATCATGCCATGAGCAAATTTCTGGGTTTGCTTGATTGACTGGCGTCTGGGTCTATGGGTATTGCACCATTGATGTTCTTCTGGTTTATCTGCGTCTGGCGTTACTTTTTTACTGTGTTGTACTTCTAATCTGTCCAGTAACAAAACATGAAGGTGGTTATATGCGGAAGATATTTATCGCGCCTCTATAAGATTGAGCGCTGGATGGCCTATTTATGGTATCGCTAATCCCATCGAATTGGCCGTTTGTTAGTGGATTGTTCATATTGATTTCTAATATTGTAGAGGCGTAACGAATGCTATAGTCGGTGCTCTCAGGTAGTATTCGGCCTCTTGCAAGACTACCTTCTGTTCAGTATTCTAGCTGGTTGTCTACGTGCGTTTCACTTTTTTGAATTCCTAGTCTCTCCTTGTGCTTTCTTAATCTGCTCTCGCCTTTTTTGGCACCTTGATTCTCTTGATGCCTTATTTAGAATCGAGAGAGCGTGCGTGTAGAGTACTGGTTCCCTGCATGCTAGGGTGCACAGTCTGATTGCGTTTGCTGTGTGTCGCTGAGCTTAAGTGTTCCGTTTTGTATGGCTCTTCCTGGATTTCTAAAAATCCGATTCGATTTCTGGTGTCCATCTACTGTGCTGGTGCTGTTCTGTGTGTGTTAGGCACACGCTTAGCTGTTAGTTAGTCTTTCTTGTGTGCGTTTTCGGTTGTCGACACACGGCTTGTTCCGTCATGTTGCTGAATGTATGTTTCGCGCTAGGAATGTTGATTTGGCTAGCCGTATGATGGCTCTTCCCTGCTGAGCTTGCTCTTATGACGTGCTACGCCAAATGGCAATGCGTCCATGAGTTTCGTATCCGCCGTAAGAACTGAGTCTGGCGTGCGCACTAGATGTTATCTTCCAAGAGATTGTGTGAAGTTTAGCTTTGGGTTTGGCTCTGCACGCGAGTACTGAATCTGTCTGGTCGGCAATTTCTTGCTCGTCGACGCGGGAAGACGTAATAAGCCTTTCTGTGCCTTCGGTTGCTTTTCGGGTGCTTTATTCTCAACTGTCATCGAGAGGCACACACGTGCACGTTTTTTGTCGCCTCGGGTATTTTTGATGAGTTGTTGTTGCTTTCTATAGGTGCGTATTTCATTGTATCGTTGGGCGACTCGAGGGTGATGTAGTTTCTTGTTGTTCCAGAAATGTCTCGTCGATAGCAAGCGGTGACGGTTGACTAATAACTCGGTTAGTTTGGGATAATTGTTTAGTTGACCTTGAACCGGGTAACGTTTTGGTGTTCATACTGATTAGAATCCTCAGATCATGTAGTTGGACCTGTTATCCCGTGAGATTCCAAGTATGGGTGTTATTGTTGGATGTGCTTGCTAAGGTTGGGCTTCTATCTTCGTGCTCATCCGACGTGATACGCTCGACACATTGTGTTGTGTGGGTTTTCCCGTTTTCTAGGACGACCATCGTAGATGGTCCAGGAACAACACGGAGCCGAGCCAGTCTACTGGCAATAGTACTCGCCACATGTATTTGAGATACCAGTTCTTAGCGGTGGTTGCTACTTCATTTGGTACGCTTTGCAGGATTGTTGATTCTCTGACGCACGAATCTTAGTTCTGAATGCTGTTGAACGAATCTCGCTGTCGATATGTGTTTCGCATCTCTCACTCGGATGCGTGCACTTATGTAAAGAAATACTCCTTTATCGCCTCACAAATATTTGCGTAGCGAAATCTATCTGTACATTATAGTCTCTGTGCGTGTACAGTGGTAGTCCGCTCTGCTGTGAAGATGGACTGCGATGGGTTTGCTCGTAGTGCTTCTTGAAGCTAGCTGGACCTCCCTGATGATTAAATCTCAGACTGTTTGCCCGTCTCGTGGTTCCGGCTCGATTAACTATGTTATGAGATGTTAATATGGTCGCGCAGACTCAAAGGGACTGCGGGTCGTCTGTGCACGTTACTGTGGCACACGCTTGCGCGAATTCTTGACATCTTCGAGTACTCCTGCGCTATCGTGCTCGATCATTTTATTTTGTCGCGACTGTATTCCATTTGCGGTTTCTGACGTTTTGTCGGAGAGTAAATGGTATGTGGCTTCTATAATCTCCACATAGAGCCTCATGCTTATGATGCTAGTCTATTAAATACCTGGCCTTGTTGGGCTGACAGTTGGGCTTGGAAGCCGCCTTTGTTCGCGTTTAATCTACGCGGGTATAGTTGTCTCTTCGTGATCAGATCGTATGACTCAGACTCTGATATCAGTACATTGCTAGAGTCGTTGGCTAGACGCATAATGCTCTCGTCTATACAAGTATGTGCCTAGTGTGGCGCTCTGGGTATCTTATGCTTTTTGCAGCACTATCCATTTTCGCCGTCAGGCGCCTGTATTGACTTCTATTATGAAAACCATCCGAACAGGCGGCTTCTCCAGCTGGGCGTGTGTCTGATATACTCATTTCAGGAGCTATCAGATATTCAGATTGCGGTGTTTTGCTGAAGAGCGATTTCCACGCCCTGGGCCATCTGTTCCCACTAGCATTTTTGCCGTGCTGCGATGTCTTAATGTGACTGGATATATTATAGCCAGAGCTGAACCTTGGTATGCGGTCTGTTAGGATACGATTATAAATATAATGTGTGTTCTGTTTGGCGGCAACGTCTTGAAGAGGACCTTTGATGGATACAGTCGTGATTCTCGAGCCTCCAGCAGCTTGGGCGATATGCGTCGGCTCAGACTCTTATGATACTGATCAATGCTCAAAGATGGGCTCAAGCACGACAGGGCGTCAAGCTGGTCTGCGACGCCTGCGACTGGAGGCTTGATGTAGACATAGCTTCAGAGCAGCCACAGCCTTTATATCGTGAGCTCTGGCTGTTGATTCGCATTATTTCGATTATTCGTCTATGTATAATGCGACAAGTATACCCGGAGGGAGGGATTGCACATACTTTTTTATCCGCTTACTCAATTGCTTCTGACCTGTCTAGTTTGGCGTAGTCGCTGGGATTGAACTGTAATGCCTGTTCTATCGAACTGGTATTGTTCACTCGTGTAAATATCCCCCTTATGTCGATGTTGCGCGTTTGTCTGGCAATTTCCTGGGTTCTCTTGTATGCGCATGACCTCTCGATATCGCGAGACTCTGAACGATACAGCGGTCATTGTACGTTCCTCTTCTGGTACACGTAGTATAATCGTCCTTCTGAGATGCCGCTAAGATCGGTCATTTCGCCAGCAGCTGGGCTAATTTTTTCTTGATTGGTAATCGTCCCGTGGGACTATCTAACGAACTTCCTGTTGATTTGTACGTCACTCAGTTTGCAAGAGTCTTCTGATGTCTACTCTTTGGAGCACTGCCAGGAGTATGTATGTGTCTCTGTCATACGGCTCTCTCGTCATTCTCTGAGACTTTCATTACTTACGCGTTCGAGCTTGCCGCATTAAGGTAGGACGTTAAATCCGTCGTCCTGTGTCGCCACCTATGTTATTATCTTGGTTTTCTTGACGTCTCGTCTAATTTGTTGGCGCCTCATAGAGACATGCAGAGCTGAGTAAGATCAAGCTGAGCTGCTGTGGTTCTGTTTCTGCAGCTGGCAGTTTGGCGGAGTCGTCTACTCGGCATGTGTCATTCCGCGTGTGTTCAACAAGTCCGGTAGCTGCCGGGGTCCGATGCTTGGTCGCCTTTGTCATCTCACTATAGTGTGGAGTCTTGCACAAGATTTTGTAAAACTCCGCTGGTGGCGCGGGATTGTATTGCGCGAGAGATAGATAGTTCCTCAGGCGCCATGTCGCGTAGCTAGGTTAGTAAACAACTTTAGGATGGCTCATGTTATTCCTCCAGCGATTTTAGTATATATAATCTACGATATCTTTCTGCCTGTTGGCCACTGCATCCTGAGGAGCTTAAATATTCTATCGACTTAAAAGCGGGGCAGAGTATTCGCCTATCATTGCGCCAGAATATCGTTGTTTTTGCTGATGAGGCGCACCGCACGCAATATGATACCTTTGCGCAAAACATGCTCGATGGTTTACCCAATGCCTCTTTCATCGGTTTCACCGGCACCCCACTTATCCAGGAAGAGGAACAAGCTACGCGAACCAGGTTTGGCGAATATGTCAGCGTCTATAACTTCTCTGATGCAATTAAAGATCGCATTACGGTTCCCCTCTTCTATGAGAACCACACTCCTGAGATGGTCCTCAACGACCCCGAATTCGCCGAGGCCATGAAACGCCTGGTGGCCGATAAACAACTTGATGATGAGCAAGAGAGAAAACTCAAGATTCAGTTACTCAGAGAATACAGTCTGCTCACCAAAGACGAGCGCTTAGAGTGGGTGGCGGAAGATATCGTCAACCATTTTATGCAGCGAGGCTACAAGGGCAAAGCTATGGTTGTTTCCATAGACAAACCCACCGCGATCAGGATGTACGAAAAAGTGCAGCGGATCTGGCAGCAAGAGATCACCCGTCTGGAAGCACTTCACCAGGGCGAACCAGACCCCTCAAGCGCGAGGTTCTCGCCAAACGCATTGTTTATATGCGTGACACAGATATGGCTGTCATCATCTCAGATATTTCACCTGATGATAAGCGTTTTGAGGAGCTAGAGCTGGATATTACGCCTCATATGCAACGTTTGCACAACGAGAACCTTGAGGAGTCTTTTAAGCGTGAAGACAATCAGCGCCTCTTGCCCACTTCGGGTAAAAAAGCTCTGAGGCTGGTTTTTGTATGCGGAATGTGGATCACTGGTTTTGATGTCCCCTGTCTCTCTACCATCTACCTGGATCGCCCTATGGAGGGCCATACCCTCATGCAGACGATTGCCCGTGCCAATCGTGTCTATGACCAGGAAAAGATTACCGGCTTAATTGTCGATTACGTTGGTTCATTTGATCAACTGCTCAAGGCCCTCACCATTTATGCCTCCAGCAACGTGAATGCGCCCCAGGATGTTCAGGTTGGCGATAAGAGTGAGCTTATTAAGCGCCTGGATAGTGCCCTGGCTCGGATTGCAACGGTGTGCCAGCGGTATGGTATTGATATCCCGCTTAACCTGCAAAACCTGGAAAAAGCCAGGACGCTGGACGAGCGGCGCACGATTATCCTGGATACAGCAGATGCGCTACTAGTGAGCGAAGAAAGCAAATGGTCTTATCTCTCTGAGGCCAGCGAAGTCAGTAACCTGTACAAAGCCATCCTGCCAGATAAACAGGCCGGCCAGTACAGTCCACGTGTCTATCTATTGCAGACAGTAGCTGAAGAGATTGCGGCTGCCAGCGATGGCGCCGATATTCAGGACGTACTTTTTCAAGCTAGAGACCTGGTAGCGGATTCAATCAGGCTTACTGGCGCCGTACATGAGTCAGTGGCGCCACCCTATCTACCCGATGGTCATTTTGACTTGAGTAAAATTGATTATGATGCCCTGACAAAAACAATGCGCCAGGGACATAGCAACCTCAAGGCTGAACAACTGCGCAGCCAACTCTCACAAAAACTAGAGCAGATGGTCAAACAAAATCCAACGCGTGTTGATTATCAGGAGGCATTGGCCCAAATTGTCCATAGAAACAACGATAATAGTGCCGTCAACTCCCTTTATCCTCAGGAACTGATAGACCTCACGCGTAAAGTACACGAAGAGGAATTGCGCGCCAAGCGTGAAGACTTAAGCGAAGAAGGGCTGGCTATCTTCGACTTGATTATACGCCAGGGGTCGGAACTCTCTGCCGAAGACAAAGAGAAAGTCAAAGCCACAACGCGTGCGCTGCTTGCCTCTTTAGATCGGCAAAACATAGGCATCGACTGGCAAAAAAAGCAAGAGACCAGTGGCAATGTCCAGGATACGATTCAGCGTGTGCTTGATGGACTGCCGAAAGTATACGATAAGGCCACCTATGAGCAACAATGCCTGGAAGTCTTTCAGTACGCTTTAACGCACTATGAAGGTAAAGGAAAGAGTCTTGCTTAGATTCTTTTAGGACTAAGCAGCGGTGTGAGTACGTTCGCTTAATAAAGTTATTGTAGAACCAGTTAGCAAGCAGGCTGAAGTTTTAAGCCAGGATTGGAACATCGCTTAGTAAACAAAGAGTGCTAATGAAGATGGCATCTTCTCTAGCACTCTTCTCTTTTTTGGATAGTAGGCATGATTATTTGCTGATACTTTTGCCTCTCGCTTTCTTTTTTTTTATTAATTTTGCGTGTTCACAGGTTGTATATGTCGCAATGTGTCTGTTTGTTATGATAACTTGCGCAAGTTAACGTATATTGACGTAAGTTTTCATTCGTAAAATGATAATTTGGGACTATGAGTATAGTGTAATATATGTGTCTCATGCTCGGCAGTCCAGAGGGGCTAGATGGGCATGGCAGGCACGAAAATTGGTGGAGAGGGGTTGGTTGTCGGGTGGTGTGGACTCAAGCCTTTATGATGTGGTTTTCGGGTATAGGACCGGCGCGGTAGGTTGCGTATTCTTTACCGTTGCGGGGCCTTTTTGTTGTTCATCTAGATGATAGGAGCCTCGGCGGTGAGTGCCCCGATGGCCCATCGTGCCCACGAGGACGATGCGTTGCTATTTTGGTACTTTATTGGTTGAAGATGTTGAGGATATACTGGCTGCGTTCTCCCGTTATGCTATCCAGTTGGGATTGAGGCGGCGGAGATACATGTTTGTTTTGTCGATGTGATGATGTGAGGTAGAAAGGGAACTTCTTATGTTGGCGAAGGAGATGAGTAGTAGTTGGGATGAGGTGGTGGCGGTGTCGAGTGCGCCGTTTTTTCGGGGGCGGTTGCCGTTGCCGCCAGGGGTGAATCAGAGTTATCAGGTGGTGCGGGCGGCTGGTCGGAAGGGGGCGCGGGGACGTATCGGGCCTTCGGCGGCTCTGGAGATGTTTAAGGCGGAGGCGGCACTGGTGCTGGCTGATGGGGATGCGACGCATCAGGATTGGTCGCTGATCAATGCGATTCGGGGGAGTAAGCGGCATGTTTCGTTGGTTGTGCATGTGGCGTTTTTCTTTCCGACGCTGTGGAAGCGGGATGTGGATGGAGGGATTAAGGCGGTGGTGGATGCTGCGTTTGCGCGCATGGAGTTGAATGATAATCTGGTGGTGCGCTTGACGGCAGAGAAGTTTGTGGATGCGGATGATCCAAGGTGTGAGGTGACGGTGAGCTGTGTGGTGGGGCGGTAGAAGGAGATATTGGTGATGGTGGGTGAGTCGATAGATGGGCATGTGCAGAGACAGCGATCCCTTGCTCGGGCGTATATCCAGCAGTTGCGGGCCGGGCAGAGGCCGGAGGGGCGTCCTGAGCTGGGTGAATGGGAGGCGGTGGTGCAGAATATTGAGCGTGCATATGAGAAGTCGCATAGAGATCCCGGTGGGTTGGAACTGGTGATTGATGCGTTGATGAGCCAGAATCAGGCACTGGCCGAACTATTAGCACCGCCGCCCCCGAGTCTGGATGATGTGGTGCGAGCTGAGCGCTCCCAGGCGGGATATCCGGAGTTGCCGGAGGATGTGTGTCTGCCGGCGGAAATGGGTCAGCAGGCGTGCCGATTTCTGGAGGTGTATGAGCGCTTTAGTCGGGCGGCCTCGCCGGAAGGCTATGATGACTTTCACGTCTTTTGTGGGGTGTGGTTGCTTTCGGTGGTGGCGGCCAGGCGCGTTTATTTGCCGTTGAATATGAAACGGATCTATACCAATGTGATGATTGCGCTGTGTGCACGCACGTCGCTGTTCGCTAAATCGAGTACCGCCCTGGTGGCGAAGGATGTGTTGTATGCGGCGGGCCTGGGGTATCTGCTGGGGCCCGATCGGGCTTCGCCTGCCAAGCTGATGAGTGATATGGCCGGCAATACGCTACCGGCGAACTATGCGGAGCTGCCGGTGGAGAAGCAAGAGCGCATCCGGATGCGATTGGCGATGGCCGGACAACGTGGCCTCTTCTTCGATGAGTTTGGGAAGTTTGTCCAGGGCATGCTTAAGAAGGGGAGCACGACCTCTGATTTTTCCGAGCTGTTTCTGACGTTGGATGCCTGTCCAGCTGAATATGAGAATAGCACGATTGCCCGTGGCGGCGAGCCGATACAGAAACCGTATCTGCCGCTGCTGGGCTCGATGACGCCGGCGAACCTGAAGGAGAATGCTCGCTCGGGCGCTGATTTCTGGACCGATGGTTTCTGGGCCCGCTTTAGCTTTATTGCGGCGCCGGCGGACCAGTATAAGGATCAGCCGCTGGATGCACGAGAATTGCAGATCCCGACCGAGCTGGTTGCTACGCTGCGCAATTGGCACTGGCGCCTGGGTATTCCAGATTGCCAGATTGAGCCGGTGCGCGAGGAGGTCGCGGGCAAAGGGGCAGCTCGCTATCGGATTGTGCATAGCGAGCTGCCCGAGACGGCCTGTACGATTACGCGCGATGCGTATGATGCCTGGAGATGCTATCGCTCGGCCCTCAAACGGATGCTGGTCGATTTTCCGCATGAGGATTTTCATGGTAGCTATATACGGTTGCCGGAAACGGCTATGCGGATGGCGATCCTGATGGCGAGCCTGGAGAACCAGAATCATATTGATATGCGGCATTGGGCTAAAGCTCAGGAGCTGGCGGAGCTGCTGCGTAAAAATCTACATGAGTTGTATCGGCAGGTGAATTGCAGTCAGTCGCTATCGGATGTGGCTAGAGCTGAGGATGAGATTATTCGGAAGTTGGGCTATCTGGCGGATAAGGGGGTTGCCAGTATTACGGTGGCACAGCTGAAGAGTAGCTATTTGAAGGCATATAGCTTGAAGGATTTGCGGGAGATCATGGATAGTATGGTGCGGGCGGGGGTGCTGAGGAAGGAGGTGACGCCGCATGCGTTGAGCGGGAAATATAGTTTGGTGACGCTGGTGGTTTGAGGTGAGGGAGGAAGCGGGGGCAAGCCCCGCACGTACAATTCGTGTTATGGATGCGTTTTCGGGAAGGGAGGGATGAAGCGGGGACAAGCCCCGCACGTACAATTCGTGTTATGGATGCGTTTTCGGGAGGGGAGGGGTTGGGATGCCGACGGTTTCGCGGCGGTATGATATTAAGAGTTTGGTTGAGCGGTATGCGGGGATTGTGGTGGTGGGGGAGGCGGTGGTGCATGGGGTTAGGGAGTTTCATTCGAATTGTCCGTGGTGTGGGGGGGTGGATCGGTTTGTGACGAGGCCGGGGACGGGGCAGTATACCTGTGCGGTACGTTCGAAGGGGTGTGGGCGCCATGGGGATGGGATTGATTTTTTGATGGAGTATGCGTTGCTGTCACGGCGGGAGGCGATGGAGGAGTTGGGGTTGCTGGATGTCTCTTTTGAGGCTGAGAAGTTGCTGGTGGTGGGGATGGATGCGAAGGAGTTTCCACCACATGCGAAGTGGCAGGAGTCGGGTTGGCTGATGGTGGAGTATGCGGAGAAGGCGCTGTGGGAGACGGTCGATGGGTGGGCGATGCTGGCTTATTTGCGCGGGCGGGGGCTGAAGGATGAGATTATCAGGCGGAAGCGCTTTGGCTATGTGCCGCTGGGGAAGGATGGGCGCTGGTATCTGGGACGGTTTGAGGATTGGGGGTTAGATCCGGAGCAGTTGCTGCCGGCACAGCGGGAGAAGCAGGGGGTGCGCATTCCGCCGGGTATCTTGATGCCCTGGTATGAGGGCGACCTGCTGTGGCGGTTGGCTTTGAAGCGACCACAGATGCCAAAGGGGCAGGATTATGGGCAGGTGGTTGGGAGTGGGGAGGGTATGTTTAATATCGACCAGGTCCAGTGCGGGCAGCCGGTGATGATGGTTGAGGCAGAGCTGTGCGCCTGTAGCGTGGAGCAGGAGGCGGGCGACCTGGTGGCGTGCGTGGCTACGGGATCGACTACCAGGGGGAGGTTGGGACGGTGGATCGCTGACCTGGCACTGACTTCGGTCGTTTTGCAGGCATTTGATGAAGATCCTGGTGGGGATGAAGGGGCCGACTACTGGCTCAGGACGTTGAAGCAGAGTATACGGTGGAGCCCCTTGATTGCGAAAGATCCGAATGAACTGCTACAGCGGCAGAATGATCCTGGGGCGTTGTGTACATTGCGCCAATGGGTGGAGGGGGGATTAGTATCTGGCGCGCCTGCAGGTTTTGGGGCCATAGCGCCGCCAGAGGTGGTTGAACTGACTGGTGGGGCAGCCGAGAGCCCAGAAGGTGAAGAGGCGGTTGAACTGACTGGTGGGGCAGCCGAGAGCCCAGAGGGTGAAGAGGCGGTTACTGCGAGCCGGCAGGAACGAGAGGTGGAGCTATACCTGTTTGCCGATACCGTGGCACGGATCGTCGATGTGCTGGGCGGGCCAGAAAAGGTCAGGGTAGCCCGGCAGGAGCCTCTTACTCATACGGTAGATAGGTTTTATCAACCAGTCACGTTGCCAGAGCTACCACGAACACATTGTCCACACATTGTCTTACAAAATCGGCGCGTATCTGAGCGCTGCTCGCGACCAGTGGCGCGGCCGTGTCCAGGTATCCCGTTGGAGTGTGGCTGGTGCGAGGAGCACCTGGCATCGCATGAGGTATTGTGCCTGCTGGCGCAATTGGGTTATCCTCGGTTGGAACTGGGGTCACGAGGGATTGAGGCAGGGGTCGCAAATGCCGAATGGTATGCCTGCCTTTCTTCAGCTGACCATACGAAAGAAGATATTGCACGCATCCGGGTCCGTTTTGATGGCGCGCTCCAGGCAATGGCGACCGGTATGCCGCCACCTGGTAACACAGGGCACTCGCTTCCCTGAACTGATATTTGACACCTTTTCCGGTTGGATCTTGCTATGCCCTTGCGAGGAGAATGCGGATATGCGGCAAAGCACACTATTATTGTCAAAGAAAAGGAATTCGCGTATAGTTAGCAAATGTTGTGCTATATGTTGGTTACTTTGGCAAGGTTGTAACATAGTATGAAAGCAAAAATGGGAAGGGAAGGGCAGTCATGGGAGAGCAAGAGCGCATCCAGCCCACACGCGCCATCAAAGGGGTCGAATATTACAATGTGGGGACGGCAGCCCAGTATGTAGGGTTGAGTATCACCGGCTTTCGCAATAAGGTTGATAATTACAACAAGACGCACCAGGACGACAAGATCCAAAAGTGGTCGTTTCCCGGCTCGCGTGAGCGCCTGATTAAACGCTCTGATCTGGACAAATTGATCGAGCTCCATCCGGTCGACGAGTGGTAGTGATTGGTAGAGGGCGGCAAGCGAAACGAAGGAAACTCACCTTTTAGAGAAGAGAGAGCCTCCTTTGTTTTTGCGCTGACGCTGACTAATGAGTTTCCCGCAAGATTTCCTGGACTTCAGGCTGGTTTAAGAGTGTCTGCAGACAGGTTGTTTCTTGCTGGGACAAAGTAATCTGCTGGAGCTGTTCATCATGTGGCGAATAGACGGCAATGCTGAAACGAGGAGGATGGGTGGCATCGCCATGGAGCACTGCCAGTTCAACCTTGTGATGATTGGCTCGGGTGATTGCATAGGTGAATTCAGTCTCATTGATATGATGGTTGAAAGCAGGTACATACTGCGAGGATGCAGGATCAGGATGGTTGCTCTGGGGGCCATTCAAAGTGTCCATTTAAGATCTAACTTTCTAACTCTCTATAGATTTTTTCATCACAGGTAGAGAGTGCAGTTATTTTACTTGACGATGATAACACTTGCAATAGTATAGATGGGATTTTTTGGCTATTTATTTGGGTAAAAATAGCTTTTGCTTATGGATTATATGGGAGCGTCAATATCCTTTAGCATGCAATGGGGATGACATGAAGTGTGTGAGTTAGATATTTTAATATTTTGTTTATTTCAGGTATTTGATTTGAATGGGCGATGTTACGTGACTGTCTGGTGCATCTCGAAAGGATGCGTTTTATCTGGCCAGTAGTCTGCATACGTCGGTATGTGTATTGATGTATTGACTGTCTTGACGGCATGTTGCAAGGATGGTATAATCCTCTATAACCCGTAGAAAATGACAGGCTTCTTCTGCCTGATTCGTCTGATGAAGTGTTGTGTGGAAAGTGAGTTGTGTTTCATGACGACTACCGTAAATCCCCTTGAGTTGATTGATGCCGAGCTATCAAAAGCAAGTGCCCCGAGAGTCAGTAAACGTCCCGTGTTTTTGTTTTTCAAAGAGAATCATAAGGCGCTGATCAGGCCGCTGGCGACTCTGCAACAATGCCTGGTGTTTCAGAAGCATAACAGGTTTGATCAGGAGCCCGAACGGCGTGTGAATGCTATTTGTGCTGCTGAAGTTGGCGCGGCCTGCGTGCATTGTGCTGCCATGGCGCAGGAGAAGAAGCTAGCGCCGAGCATGTATTTTTATCTGCCCATCTATGTCTATGGTGTGGTTGATCAGAAGACGGGAGAGAAGGTCTGCTATAAAGAGAAAAATGAGGTTGGTGAAGAAGTTGAGAAGCCCCTGCAGGGGGTACGAGTGCTGGAACTGACCTCCTTTGGCACAATTGGCGCGGTTCTTAAGTTCTTTCGCGAGTTTATGAAGGATGGCGAGAATGCGGCCATCACCGAGCACGATTTCTCGATTACGCAGCTGGGCACTGGCCAGGGGAAGACCTTTGTGGTCATGCCAAAGATCGCCAGGCCGCTGGATTCCAAGATCCAGCAGATGACACCAACGGCTGAACGCCTGCGCGAGCGCCTGCTGGAGGCACTGCCACCGGCGGTCGCCGAGGGCATCCCCCTTGCAAGGGATAAGGGTGGGGAACAGGCCACACAAGCCAAGCAGGGCGCGGGCGATGGTTCGATCCCTGAGTTTTAAGGGGGCAGGCAAGAGGTGAGGCTGGGAAATGTAGCTGAACTGCATTTCCCGATTTTTTGAGCGGTGTAGCCTGGCGGTTGCAGTTCAGGAAGGGGGAAAGAAGGGTATGAAGCAAGAATTAAATATGCGCGCCACAGCCCAGCTGTTTAAGCTGGATCTACAAGAGATGTTTGAGCAATGGGAGCACGAAAAACCTTTGCGCGTGGGACTGCCGCATGCTTCGGCGATGCTGGCAGCTGACGGGGACTTTTGCCTACGGCAACTTGTGTTGCTGGCTGTAGAGCCACAGGCGGCTAGCAGGCCAGCACTGCAGAACTGGGAGTACCATACCAACGCGATTTATCATAATGGCTGGCGGCTGCATGAGAAATATCAGAGGCTACTAGAACGCTATGGGAAGGTCGTCTATTATCGGGGCGATTTAAAGTATCCTGAGCTAGACCTGACCCATTATGATGAGCCACACCACCTGTATTTTTCGCCTGATGCCGTCATTGAGCATTGTGGGGAACACATGGTCGTCGAAATCAAAGGGTACAAGCAAGAAGTCTTTGATAAGCTGGATGAACAGGGAGCCCCCCCAGGGGCGGCGCATCGCCAGTTGAACCTCTACCTCTACCTGCTCCATTTACAGCATGGATTGATACTTGTCGAAAATAAGAATACTCAGCGCTGCAAGGTCTGGTGCGTGACCTATGACCATGAGATGGTGCAGCCACAATTGGAGCGCATTTTTCATTTTCGCACGGCCCTGCATGCTGTTCGACGCAAGCGCGAATTGCCTGAGAGGCAGTGCGCGACCCATCAATGCAGTCGCGCGCAGCGATGTCCGGTGCGGAATGCCTGCTTTACACGTACTTGATGAAAGGGGTAGGGGGAGGGAGGGAAAGGGATGCAGCAGAAATGGTATCGCGTTGGGGAGCTGTGCACGCTGTTTGCGATCCATCCGGCGACGCTGCGGCGCTGGCGGGCGCAGCTGGGGATGGTGCCGCAGGTGAATCCGGCCGATCGGACCCAGGTCTTTTATACCGAAGAGCAAGTGATGGCTCTGGCGATTGCGCATCATCGCGTGGCTGTGTTGACGCAGATACAGGCAGGGAGGGTGGAGGCGCTGGAGGTGAGGGTGGCGGCACTGGAGGCGAGACTTGGATGCGATATAGTTCAGTAGCGAAGGCAGCGTTTAAAAGGTAGCTTATCCGTAGAGGTTAAGCACCTGATTATAAATAAACAGGTGCTTAAGAAGTTAAGAAGAGCGCGCGGTTATTTATTGTTTTTGTTGCGGTGGTACTCGGTGGTGAGTGCCTGGATGCGTTCTTTGGCTTCGTCGTTGGTGAGCTGGGCAATGTTGGTTGGGATGCTTTTTTGCAGGTATTGATAGAGTTTACGGATACTGGCTATTTGTTGTGCTGTGGCCTTTGGTGTTGATGCTGGCTGGTGAGCGGGATTGTTGGCCCCGTTAGGGGGCGCGGTATGCTCTGCGGGCGGGTTTGATGCTGGCTGGGTGGTGGGTGGGTGATCGCGATAGAGTGGGCTATCGACGATGCGCTCGCCTTCGAAGAATTCCTGGTCGGTGAACTGGGTGCCATAGCCTAAGGCGGCCAGGGCGCGGCCGAGGGCCTTGGTTTCGGCTTTCTCACAGAAGTCTTTCCAGTCTTCGCGGGTCTCGCTGCCGTGCAGGCGGGCGTTGCCGCCGTCTTCACGCTGGACGAAGGCCTGGAAAAAAGCGATACCTTCGTGGAAATCGATGTTCAGGGCCTGGCAATCGACGACACCAGTTGGGTTTTCCAGGCGGAACCAGTAGATGCGCCATGCCACGGGTAAGTACTCGGCCTCGATCGTAATCCAGCTCTCTTTTCCCTGGGCATCTTTCTGCTTCTGGCGGCGCTTGAAAATCATCAGGTGATCGCGGGGATCAAACTTTTTGCTGTGGGTGGGTGTGGTTGTCATCTCTTCCATCATCCTCATCTGAGTGGGGCTTGCTGGCTGGCAAGCCCCACACTCCTTCCTCTTTACTATTGTTTATGCCGACTTGTGTTTTTTTACACAGCTGATGTAGCTATTTACATAACCGGCTATGAATAATTTGATGTAGGCGTTGCGATCATCGGTCAAGCGATGGTAAGGGCTGATCGAGGGCACATTCAGCTCTTCATCCAGGACATAGCCGATGGCACCTTTGGTGAGTAGGGCACGATCGGTGCAACCATCGCGCAGCAGGGCCTCATGGGTGCAGGCCACGTTTGACGCGTGGTTGACGATAGCCGTGGGCTTGCGAATGGGATACTCAATCAAGGCAGATTTGTGGTAGATCACCATTGTCTCGCGATCTTCTTCCTCCGCAACTTTGACCAGTACAGCAGTTTTGGGCAGACGGTTCCAGTGGACCTGGATCGGGCGCTGCCAGATCTCATCATCTGGCGTATGTTGCGCGATAACCTCTTCCAGCGTGAAATACTGGCGCTGGTAATCAGGATGACCAAAACTCACGATGTAGCTATCTGGAGCAAGCGACGTAACAAACTCCTTGACAGTTGTATACATAAGATTTACTCTCCTTTTGTATAAGTGGGGTCGGGTCTCGAATTTCCTTTCCCTATATATTATGACGTTTCATGGGTCAAATAGTAACGAGGAATTGTTACTATTTAGGCCTCGAAACGTCTTTTTTTGATAGGTGAGGAGAATAAGCATGAGCGAAGAAAAGAGATTTTTTATTGATGGTGAATGGTGGGTGACGTATGATGTGGCGTGCGCGCTACTGGAAAAGAATAGCGGCCGGCCTGTCACTACCAAACAGCTCACCAATTTCGTGCGACGCGACAAGTTGCGTCGCAAACCTCTGGGGCGGCAGAATCTGTACGCCGAGCTGGATCTGCAGGGGTTGAAAGTGAAGGAGACCAGCGGGCGATATCCAGGGGTGTATAAGCCGGATGACCAGGTCTCGGCATCGACGTTGCGTGTGCGCGCAATGCGTGAACGACGCCGCCAGGCTGAAGGGAAGCAAGACGAGTAGGTTATCTGGGTAGCAGTCGGGCGCGGTCCCTGTGTAATTGATAGCTGTGGATGGTGGGCCCCCTGCAGGATAAAATCCCCTGTGTAAATATCCAATAATGTGGTGCTGTACCTATGCTTGTGTAGTAAGCGAGCGTGTGAGGGGCACAAAAATGACCTGGATAAGTTCCAGGTCGTTGAGTTTTTTGGGGTGTAGTTATGCGTGTTGTAAAGATTTCTTTTGGTCGATGTAGGCGTTAATGGCGAGCATATGCTTGCAGTCCTTGCCAGCTTCGGCAACGGTGCAGGTGCAGCTGATGGCGAAGCCCGGGCCACACAACACTTTGAAGCCGTCGATGAGGCAGGCGACACATTTGCCCTGGGCGTTGGTTTCTTCAATGATGGTGTGCTGCTGGATGGTCGCCGTTGGATATGCCTGCGGAGTTGTGAGGGTTGAAGATGCCAGATGAATAGTCAGGGTGTGCTCCTGGTGGTGTGTTAATGCTTCGAGACGCTGGGAAATGGTGTTGAACAGGGTGGTGTTTGTTTCTTGCGCTGCAGTGAGCTGCTGCTGCAAGGTGACCACCTGGTTCAGGAGCATATTGAGCTGGTAAGAATGTTCTTCCTGGATGGTAGTGATTTTCTGGTTCAGGGAGTGGATGATGGCATCTTGCTCTGCAATGAGGTTGTGTTGGGTCTGGTGGAGTGTGCGCGCATGTTGAGGATCAATATGGTTTTGTTCTGTGAGGGGAGTGGTTGCTACCACCTGATTAACGATCTCGGTGGCCTCCTGCTGGACCTTTTGTTGCGCGTGCTTCTGCGCAATGATCCAGGTCTTGAGGAGCGTAGTGTGTTTACAATGGTTGTTTTTGTTGACGATTGTGTCGGGGCAATCGCAATTCCAGGCCTGGGTGGTGTGATCGAAGCGCAGGTTGTAGATTTTGTCCTTGCGGCGGAATGAGGCCACCTGATAGTGGTCAGAAGCGATACGTTGGGGCATAATAATTGTCGTTGTATTGTGCATGATGTATACTCTTTCTATCGCGTTTAAGGCGATTTAAGGACTGTTCGGCATTTGTGGTGCCGGCAGTCTATTTTTTATGCTTCTACATATTAGAACGTATATTCTATTTGATAGTAACGCAAATATGGTTAAAATATATTAATTATTTTATTGCATCTTTGATTCACTTTTTTTTCCACAGGCTGCGCGGCTGGCTGGTCGACAATGTTGTAAGGTGGCTAGTCGGGCTGGCTGGCGGGTTGAATGCTGTAAAACGAGGCTTGCAGCATGCTATGGCTGGCTGTTTGTGGATGAGAAGGTAAGCAACATTCTGCCAAGGCGGCTGGTGGGCTGAGAGGCAAGCCCCCTGCTGGCACTTGTCCTGAGCTTCCAGCGTGCCTTAACGCAGCTGGGCTGTGAGCAAAAAATCGGGCGTAGCGAACCCTTGATGACGCGCATTATACTGTGCGGCCAGAAGCGAGGGGGGGAAGACCATATCTGCCGTTTACCCGCCCCTCGCTTCCGCCTTTCTGCGAATGCGCGTTGTCAAGGGCCGTTTTTTTGCGGGGCTGGCTATTGAGTGAAAGGTTGCCGGGTTGTTGGGCCTTAATGGGAGATGTTTTGTAGTGGAGGCACAATGGTCTGGCTGGATGTGTTTGCTTTGTGCGGTAGCTTTCGGGGTGGGGGTAGCAAAAATGGAATGGAATTAAGGGGGTCATGTAGAGTTTGTGGTTGTTTAACTGATAAATTGTTGGCGTGAGTGGTAATGCGTATCAAGGAAGGTTGGGTGTGGGATCGGAGGGGTCAGGCTCGCCGCGCATCTGGCGGGTGAGGGTGGCGATGAGGAGGTTGGTGCCGTTGTCGGTGGTGGTGGTGGTGGTGAGTTGCTGGTTGAGGACGAGCAGGCGCTGGATGTGGCCGAGCATTTTCAGGCTGAGGTTGATGCACTCTTTGGAGTTGAGGTCGTCGAGGTTAGCGCTGCTGAGGAGCTCGGTGGCCTGACGCTCCAGGCGAGTGATCCAGGAGGCGATATCGGTGAGTTGTTTGGGTGGTGAATGATCCATGGGGCTGATCCTTTGGTGTGAGGTGTGGGATGGTGGTGGTCTGGGCTTAGGGGTGATTGCTGGTTGAGGTAAGGGGATGCTGGAGGTAGAAACTGGCGGCGGTGTAGGAGGTACCCAGCAGGTTGTTGATGGTGGTGGCAATGTTGGCCAGGGTTTGCGTGGAGGAACGATCGATGCGGAGCCAGGTATCACCTTCCGGGAGGACTCCCTGGGCTGGAAGCTGATGGATGGCACGGGTACGCGGGTTGAGGTAGCTGCCGCTGGGGACGATTTTATGGTGGGTAAAGCGATCAAAGGCCAGTTCTAAGTACTCAAGCATGACGGATGGTGTTTCCTTTCTATTGGCTGTGATGATGTGCAGGCACCAGGAGTAGAGATGCTGGGATTGCGTGGTGCCTGCAAGAGGATAATTTAGGCGCGCAACGGATGCTCATTTTGCGCGTTGTGGTTTTGGATATTAGTGAACGGCTGCTGGTAAGGGCAGCTATTTTTTCGTTTTGGGTTTGGTCGGGTTGACGCCAGGCCGGGCAAACTGGTGAAGCTGGGCGTCCGGGTGGATTGGTTGGTGCGTGTGAATGTCAAGCTGGATAGGCTGGTGGGCTGCTCCGCCAAGGCCGAGGCTATGACACGTATGGCAGATGCGCAGCTTGTTGCCGGTAGGCTGGCCGGAGATATCCTTCTCGTCGACGACGTAGATGGGTCCGGTGGAATGGGTGCAGAAAGCACAGGCGTGCATGATATATATGACCTTTCATTGTAGTGTTAAGCATAAGAAGATTGTAAGAAGGGGTAAGGAAGATTGATACGCCTGGGAAAGAGGGTTGGGTCAGGCAATGAGGTATCAATCTTCGTGAGGTAAGAAGCAAGCTGCCTGTAGGGCTTGCCGAGGAATCGATGGAAGGATACCGTATTGTGCGGAAGTACGATGCACTACTGGTAGTACAGGCTTTCTACCTCGTTGCCTATTATATTACAAAAGTAATTAATTGTCTAGTTAATTAATTACTTTTGGCAATAGATGGCACTGAGCCTCGACGTGACCCCAAGAGGTATAGTGCTGAGCTGAGAAACTCTTCCCTACTCCAGTCGCCACAGTTTTGACTGAAGGTTTCGCCACCTGCAATCCACCGGAAGGATGATGTCCTGCAATGCCTCAGTCATGGGTCATCCAAAGGGTTGAAAAATATTTCCCGCTCTTATTTTGTTGACATAGCGATCGTTGCGGATGTTTCTGTAAGCATGATATCCGTCTCAAGTATAACGCAGAACAGCGAGAAATATTTATTTCCCGCTCTTTGTGGTAGTATCATTACATAGTTTGCTTGTTCTAGCTTAGCCATTTGATGGTCTGGTATATACGTCCACTATTCGTTGCAACTTTTCGCCTATATTATGAAAAGAGAATGGCGATGACTAAAGCACATGGAATTGTCCCTATTTTTACTCCTGAGCAACTTGCTGGTATCGCGGCTTTTGCACCTCATGGACATGTTACATATCAAGGTGGACACCTGCTCACAGCAGTTGAGGTTTTTCCCATCTTCTGGGGATCTGCTTGGCCAACGTATACTGATATGACATTAAACATCAACCAGTTTTTTAACTATATTCTAACCAGCCCATTGATGGATCTCCTGAGTGAGTACAGTGTTCCTGGTCAGATTATTGGTCGAGGGAGGCTCAAAGGATCGGTGATAATCAGAACACCAGAACCAGGTCATCCGACTGGGAGCGGCAGAGAGATCAATGATTCAGAAATCCAACAAGCACTCCGAACATGGATCGCGAATGGGACTATCCCGCAACCCAACGGGAACACGCTCTACTTTGTCTACTTGGATTCTGGAGTTACTTCGGTATTTGAAGGGATTCGTTCCTGTCAACTACCCAACGGCTTTTGCGGCTATCACTCTAATACCGATAATAACATTTTTTATGGTGTTATACCATCTATCCAATGCAAAGGTTGTACAAAGGATACATTGCTGACGCTGCAAGCATATACGAAGATCAGTAGCCATGAGTTGTGCGAGGCGATCACGGATCCAATTGTTTCGCAAGGCTGGTGCGACTTGACCGTTGCCAAGGAAGAAATCGGCGATTTTTGTAATACAGACTTTCAGCATATGGCCGGTTGCACAATTCAGTCAGTGTGGTCGAATCGTGCTAATGCTTGTCTTATTCGTCGCCCTCCCCCTGTTGGCAGTTTGTTCTATGCGTTCCAGACTACCCCAAACAATGGCTTTGGCGACTGGTCGATGCTGGGTGATGCTGTAGGGTTGGGGCAGATCGCAGCGATCAGCACTTACAATAGTAGCATTGAGATCTTCGCGCTAGATACTAATGTTGGCCAGGCTCTGACTATCTTCCAGAATGCTCCCAACGGTGATTTTGAAGGGTGGGTATCTATTGCTTATATGGATCGCCTAGGTCAAATTGCGGTGGGCAAAAACGCTGATGGTTGCCTTGAAGTCTTCGCAATCGACAACACATTCGGTTCTGTCTCGCATACGGTCCAACCCACCCCGAGCAGTTTTTTCGGCGACTGGCGGACACTAGTCGATGCTATTGGGGGCCCTGGTCAAGGACTGGGACAAATTGCAGTGATTAGCCCCTACAGTGGTGGGCTCCAGATTTTCGCGGTTGATACTTTCGGACAGGCCTGGACTAGCTGGAAAACCGGCCCCACGAGTGACTACCAGTACTGGCTGGGTCTCGGTGCTCCTTCCCCAGGGTTATGTGAGATCGCGGTGGCCAGGAATAGCGATGACAGGCTGGAGGTCTTCGCAATCGATGCCGATGCTGGCAACCTCTGGCATACAGCCCAATTCAACAGGGATAGTGGTTTCCCTCCTTGGACACCACTGGTATCTCAAGAAGATGTTGGGGGGCTGAGGCAGATTGCAGTAATCAACACTTACAGTGGTGGACTCCAGATTTTCGCGGTCGATACCGTCGGACAGGCCTGGACTATCTGGAAGACCAGCTCCACGAGTGATTACCAGTATTGGCTGGGTCTCGGTGCTCCCCCTGCGGGGCTAGACCAGATTGCGGTAGGCAAAAACGCCGATGGTCGTCTTGAAGTCTTCGCGGTCGATAGAGGAAAAGATGGCTTTGTCTGGCATACAGCCCAACCTACCACAAGCAGTGGTTTCCCCGCCTGGTCGTCGGTGGGTGATCTTGGGGACTGGGTCAGATAACAGTAGGCTCCAATGCTGATGGCCGGCTTGGGATCTTTGCAGTACTACGGGAAATGGTATAACAAGGCTATCCCACCAGGAGGTATTTGAGGGTAAGCTTGAGCTATGGTATTAAATCCAACCTCTTAGTGGTAGGGTGAGAGAAGAGACATGGAAAGATGACAACACTGATACACAGTATGAGATTACCAAAGCCATCCAGCAAGCCAAACAATCTGCTCCCAACAAAGAAAGTATGCTGGATCACCTCACGAAAGCCAAATCCTTGATTAAAGGCGCCACAGCAGCAAGGGAAACGTGAGCGTGATAGCATGATTTCGTTAGTCCAGAAAAAGATAATTCGGGCATTAGTAATAAAAAGATCAAATTATTATGACTAATGCATAGAAGTGGAAAACCAACAATATTACGTTGGAGAAAAGGAGGCTATTGTGACAACACTCAATGGCGGAAGCGGTTTAAATGGTTCAAAGTATAATACAACTTACACTGACGATATTACTATCACTGGCGATATCGATGGAAGCAGCAGGGTATCGTTGGTTAGTACTACGGGAACAATAGTTGTCGAGGGTAAAATCGATGGAAGCAGTATGGTGACGTTGGTTAGTAACATGGGATCAGTACTTCTCTTTGACAAGATTGATGGAAGTAGTGATGTTACCTTGATTGCAGAAAACGGCAAGGTTGCTATCGGTCCTGAGATAACTTTTGGTGGCCATAATGACGACATTGGAAAGATTGATGGAAGTAGCCAGGTTTATGTGCGAGCGACAGAATATATCTTTACAAATGGGAGGATCGATGGCTCTTCTAATGTCATCTTCAAAGGTGGGGAGGTATCGATATTGGAGGCAGGATTGATGGTGGAGCAATTGCTCGATTACAAACAGATTCTGGCCTCATTCACATTCACGATAAAATAGATCATGGAAGTACATATGTTGCATATTCGCCGGAAAACAGCCTCCAAGTAGATAAGGGCCATAAAAGTGGTGAGCTTGTATATGCTCCCTTGTAGTTGTATAAA
This sequence comes from Dictyobacter kobayashii, assembly GCF_003967555.1. Lineage (GTDB taxonomy): Bacteria > Chloroflexota > Ktedonobacteria > Ktedonobacterales > Ktedonobacteraceae > Dictyobacter > Dictyobacter kobayashii. The sequence goes on along the minus strand of NZ_BIFS01000001.1, from coordinate 1,399,788 downwards.
CTTTAAATGGTACAAGATATCGGACCAGAATATTGGCAAAAATAGCTCATATCCTGGTCCAACTTCGAGTTCGGGAAGTTCGTTCAAGCATTCAGTTTACAGAAAACGGTGCCTGGATGGCTCCAAATTGACAATTCTTAGGCACTGGAAATCGCTTCCAGAGGGATTCCTCAGAGAGTCGATAGTTGTGCTGCTCGCTTTTCGTGCCGAAACCTGCTCGCTTTTGGGAACTGGCCCAATCTTGGTGAAAACACATCAGTAGTGGCTGTTTTCCCCTTCTTTACATGTTCAGTTGCTCCTTCTTATGGCATCCCGCTTATGTCATCCCGCCCAAAGTGTACGAAAACCCCGCCAGAAAACATCCAAACTAACACTTATCTGTGATTGCACCAGGCTTTTTGTAAGCTTGTAACAGTTCTTTTGTTCATCCTTTCACCTGGATAAGCCTGGTGTTTCGTGTTGCTTTTCATTCTCCTCAGGCTTCAATGAAATGTAGCGGGCATTTAGATTGGAGCTATTTTTGGATTTTTTTCCTGCTCTGTTAATAACATCAAGGCATTTTTAGGGAGCATATTCTGACTTTTTGCAGAAGAGAGGGTATAATAGGAAGGAATTGAGAAAGAGGAGCGTGGTACGCGTATGCAGCCGCAACAGCAGGCAAAGCAGGGATCGCATAAAGCCGGGAGCGGTAGAATGTCACTTGTTGCTCGTATTTGTTTATTTGTAGTGCTATTGCTGGCGATCCTGATTACGGGGCTGCTGGCGATTTTTACGGGGGCGGCCTCACCTTCTACTCTGGCGAGTGGTTGTTTGACGCTGGTGGTGGCGATTGTAGCGATTATTCAAATTTATCCGATTCTTTTTCCGGGCCAGCCTGCAGCCGGACAGTCGGCTGCGGTGACTGCGCCGGTGTCGCCACAGCATGGGCCACAAGGGAAGGTGGGACGGCCCATTTTTTTCTTTAATCTGCCGCTGAGCGATCCTGGTGAGTTTTATGGTCGGGTGGCGGCACGAACCACGTTGATGGCGCGCCTGGCGAATGGAGGCTCGAGCTCGATTGTGGGAGAGCGCCGGATAGGCAAAACCTGGCTGTTGGAATATGTACAGCTGGTGGCACCCATGCAGAGTTCGCCTGGCCTGAATTATCGCGTTGGGCGTGTGAGTGCGGCGCATCCACAGAGCAAGAGTCAGGCGAGTTTTGTACAGCACGTGCTGGCAGAACTGAGGGTGCCATCGACACAGGCTACGGTGGCGCCGATGGTGCAACTGGCCCAGAGTATCCATGCTTTGAAAGAGTTGGGGATATGGCCTGTACTATGCATTGATGAATTTGAAGGCTTCAATGATAGGCACGAGTTCAATCACGACTTCTTTGATGGGCTGCGAGCTCTGGCCCAGGATGATGGGTTGGTGCTGATCACGACCAGCAAGCGTCCACTTAAAGAGATTATTGAGGGACTGACGGGTCAGACCAGCCCGCTTTTCAATATTGTGCAGCAGATTACGCTGAAACCCTTTACGGAGCAGGAGGCAGAGGAGTTTGTGGAGGGGAAGAGTGAGCAGGCAGGCTTTGTAGGGAAAGAGCAAGGCGCTTTTTTGCAATGGAGTGCCCTGTATAAGGCGAATGGTGAGCGCTACTGGCCTCCGCTGCGCCTGCAGTTGGTGGGACGGATGCTATTGGAGGATAAGCAGGGACTGGCGGTGGGCGATAGTCGGGTAGAGGATCAGCAGTATAAGAATGAGTTTATGCGCAAGTTGGATGAGGAATATCAGGCTGTGATGAGGAGTGGACAATGACTGAGCAGCAACCAAAGAAAGTTGGAGCCTGGCATCTAATATTCTATGCGTTTTTTCAGCCGACTTATGTGGCCAGAGAACTTCAACCTGCAACTTATAGGCCACGTTTGAAAATGGTATGGGGTATATCTTTTTCCATCTTTTTTGCCACATACCTTACCTCATTTTTGATCAGTTTAATATTGACACTTTTTCATGTATATCAATATGAAATGAATATAATTTTTTTTGTACCTCCGTTTCAATGGGTAGTGATAGGGGAGCAATAGGGATGGTGACAGGTACAATAAGAAGTGTGGGTTTAGGTATAAGGCTAGGAATAGTATTAGGAATAACATTTAGTATAGGCTTAGGAATAATACAAGGAGTGATTTTTTTTGTTTTATTTGGAACAGCAATAATATTAGAGGGAAGATCTAGAGATGTAATATTCATTATAAGCTTTATCAGCGTGTTGGCTACTGCAATCAGTGTATTAGGAAATATTGTATTAATTGAACAAGTTGGAATAGTATTAACTATATCGGATAATATAGAAGGAGGAATTGCATTCGGATTAGCAGGTATTATTGGAATATATAGATTACCATTTTATCTAATGAGTGGGACATCAGTGCTGCATGTATATATTAAAGGGCGAAAGCAGCCGTCAGAATCCCTATTTTTATTAAGACGTTCGGCATTGCACTGGGATGAGCGTGTCTATGTGCCGTTGCCGTTTTTGAAGAGGGCGTTATTGCTGGCATATAGCGAGCAGCCACAGGAAACGTTGGAGGAGATCGCTTTTATCGCGGCTGAGCGGCCACTGCAGTTGCGTGCGGCCCGCAACGCGGCATTGGAGATCGCGATCCAGGACATGGAAGGAAGGCTGGCTATTACACAGATCGCGGGTGCGGCGCATCGGCTGAATGAGATATTGCCGCCAGAGACGAAATTGAGTGATCCACGCTGGGGGAGTGCGCTGGGCAAGTTGGGGAATGCCAGTCGTGAAGCTATGCGTAGCCTGCAGCCGATCGGTCGGCAGGCCAGGCTCAAGGCCATCGACAGAATGGTTGAGGAGCTGCACAAAATCCGCCCAAATTTTGCTTTCCGAGATCAAAGCATTAATGGTCGTGTCAGGCACATTATAGAAGGCTGGGAAGCTGCCGCGCAGGCCGAACGAGAACGGCTCGAACAACTGGGGCAGGATATTGGTCATATTGATAATCCGTATAAGCCAGGGCAGGTGTTAGAGCCGCATGATTCTCTGTTTGTAGGTCGTCGCGACCTGGCCTTGCAACTGGAGTATGCACTGAATAAAGGGAGCAGACGCCCCACGCTCTTGTTGCAGGGTGAGAGGCGTATGGGCAAGACAAGTACCCTGCGCCAGCTAGCTTATGTGTTGGGAGCCAGCTATATACCGGTCATCTACAATCTCCAGAATCCACAGATCTATGCGCGTACCGCTATCTTTTTAGGCACGATCGCCGACGGTATCCATGACGAACTGATCCAAAGGGGTATCAAGATAGAGCGCATGGCTTTTGAACGCATACGCTCATCCGGTGCTATCAACGATCCAATGGCCTATAGTTTCTTTGAACGCTGGCTAAGGAAGGTCGAGAGCCTATTGGAGGAGGGTGATTGCACCTTACTGCTAGCTTTTGATGAATTCGAGAAATTAGATGAGAATGCTCAAAAAGGTGATCTTGACCTGCCACTCTTCCTTGATTGGTGTCGAGGAGTCATTCAATACCGTCCCCGCATCGCCCTATTGTTCAGTGGAGTACACACTTTTGGTGACATGGGAAGAAAGACAGGAATCAACTGGTCCAACTATTTTGTCAATGTCCAGACCCTCAAAGTCAGCTTCCTCAATCCTGATGAGGCACGCCAACTGATTTTGCATCCCAGAACTGATTATCCAGGCGAAAAGATCTTTGGCCTGGCCGCCGAACAGGTTATCCAGCAGACCAATGGCCATCCTTTCCTCGTGCAAGCCCTCTGCTCGCAGCTCATAGACGATCTCAACGTCGACAAAGCGGAACAGGTTGAAAATGGGAGTGTCGCGCGAGCCATTGAGCAGCTTGTCGAAGCCTGGGACGGCTACTTTGACGACCTCTGGAAACGCTGTGATGGTGTCGAGCGGGCCTGTCTGGTGTATCTGTGCGACCAGCAGCAGGCTGTGGATCATGATGATATCGAAGGTGGCATAAAGCGAGAGAAGAAGGATATTGGCAGAGCCCTGCGCATGCTGGTCAGGCGCGACCTGATCGTCATGGAGCTGGGCGCGTATCGGATTGCCGCCCCCATCTTGCGGTTGTGGGTTCAGCATAATGCGTGACGGGCAAGGATGCTGAACCCTTGCAAGGGAGGGTTAGAGGTTATCGAGTACCGATTTCGCGTCGCGGCGCGCCTCACTCTGCTTGAGTGACTTCAAGTATTCTTCGGTCACCTGGATCGAAGAATGGCGCAGCAATCGCGACAGCTTATAGATGTTACCTCCCTGGCGGATAAAGTTGACGGCGAACGTGTGGCGGAACGTGTGTGGGCTGCAGCGAACCCCCTGGATATTGGCGCGCTCACCCAGGCGATCGATGATGCGCCCCAGGCCCGAACGCGTCAGGGGATCGCCACAACGATTCACGAAGAGGACCGCCTGCGCCATGTATTGGCGAGAAACTTGAGCCAGCTCACGAGGAGACACCTGCTGGCGTTTCTGCTCAAGCTCGTGAGAAAGCGTAGGCTCACGGTAGAGACGTATGTACTTATGAATGGCGCGCCGCGACTGCTCACCCAGGCCGACCTCACCCCACTTAGAGCCCTTGCCCAGCACCCGCACATAGGCATCCTTGGGGTCAAGAGAGACATTGCCGATCGTCAGCGTCACCAGCTCGGTCGCCCGCAGACCCGCGTCCAGCAGGACCGAGAGGATCGCCCGATTGCGGATCTGGAGGTGCTCCGAGGTCTCTTTATCACAGGCATCGAAGAGCGCCGTAATCTGCTCAACGGTGAACGTCTCGATGATCGTCTCAATCACCCGCGGCTTCTCGATCCGCTGCACGGCCAGAGGCGTAATGTGGGCACTGTACTCATCGTCGCGCGCACACCAGCTCAGGAAAGACTTGATCACCCGCACATAGCCCGCAAAGGTGTAGGAGGACATCTCCTGGCGGCCCGCCTTCCAGGGCCGGTGGGTCGCGCGAATGTGCTCGACGAACAGATCAATGGTCCGGTCGTTGAGCTGGTGCAGCATCACGGGATGCGGGGAATTGTGGTCGGCGGTGGCGGTCCACTGGCGTCCATGCTGCTCGAGCGTGTGGTGGGTGCACCATTGGCCGAAGACACCGAGCTCGTAGACATACTCTTCACGCGTGCGCGGACTGAGGCGCTTGAGCCTGGGGTCGTGGAGATAGTTGTGGATGGCTTCGGCAACGGGCATGCCGGCGAATTCTTCTTGTCGCTTGATGCGCCTGGGATCCTTTGGCATTGGGTGACCTCCATTATTGGTAATGTATATTAAGAAAAAAGAGAAGCTGGTAGCTGGCGTGGATGTACTGGTAGTGGATTGTGGTCGATCGTAAGAAGATAAGAAACTTATATAAGAGAACATGATAGGCTGCGTAGATGGCTGGAATAGTCGTGGATCGGCCTGGGAGGCTGGTCGAGGTTTCGACACGTCTCCGGAACCGGGTGCGCTGGTTCGATTCCAGTCGGGAACACTCAGCAATACGAAACGGCTCCAGAAGCCAAAATGGCCCAAACGGGAGGAAGTGGAAAACCCCCTGTTTGGGCCCTTTTTTTACCTAGACTTGGTGTCTAGAAGGCACTTTCTAGACACCAAAACATCCCCGTTATGTCAATGAGAATGCTTGTGTTTTTTCTTCCGTAGGAGCTCCATAGCCGACACCGCAGAGAACCTATGCTGCTCTTTTCGGGCCGACCTGGAGTCAAAATCCTTGAGATATTCCTCTGTAATCTCAACGCTACTGTGTCCCATGAGCCGGGAAAATTTATAAATTTCGCCGCCCTGTTCCAGGTAAATTCTAGCAAAAGTGTGCCTGAAGGTATGCGCTGATACTCGAACTCCTGTTATGCCTGCTTTCTTTTTTAGTTCAACTAAAAACTGCTCAATTCCACTACGAGTGAGAGGATTGCCGTGTCTATTCACAAAAACTAGATGTTCAGCATTTTCGGCAGCTTTGCGGTATTGATGTATATACTTCCATAGGAACTTACTCACGCCTGGCGCTACACCAACCTCGCGCTCTTTACGGCCTTTTCCGAATACCCTGATGTGATCTTCATACACATCCTGCAGGCGCAGCCCGCACAACTCAGATACACGGATGCCAGTTTCTAATAGCACGAGGATAATAGTGAAATCGCGAAACCCTAGAGGGGTTGAAGTGTCGCAGGCCCCCAACATGGCCTTGATATGCTCCGCTGAGAACGTCGGAATGATGTAATCGGGGACAGATGGAAGCTTGAGGCGAGATGCAGGATTTTTTTCTAGCAACTCTTCTTCTACGCACCAGGAGCAGAACCCCTTGATGACCTGGACGTATCCCTTTACAGTCAGGGGAGAGACCGGAGACTTCTCATCATTGTCTGTCACCTTCTTTCCTATAGGGGCTTCTTGTACATGCAGCACAAATGAGCGCAGGTGAGTCGTGGTAATTTCATGAAGGCGAATGATCCCTTCTTCCTCGGCCAGCCAGTTTGCGAAGAAGGTAAGCTTCTGCTGATACCATTCTATTGTGCGATTGCTACGGCCACGTGTGCGGCAGTCTATAATGTATCCATTGATGGCTTCTGTAATCTTCATAAGCAGTGCCTCCTATGCGATATCCGAAAAATTATCAGAGTCAGTTTCAGGATTGCCATTTTTTGATCGATGCCCTTTAGTGCGCAATTCATCGAAGACCGTGTTGATCTCGGACCAATCGGAGGGAGCCAGGTCAACGCCGTAGTATTTCCGCTCCTCATCCAGCTGAAGCGCCGTAACAAAGCCATAGGCCATGCGCTTCTTCCAGACCTCCTCACAGTAGACCCGTTCCTTCTTTTTGTCGTAATCCTGCATCTTACGCAGCACCCACAGGGCATCAGAATAGAGGTCAGGTTGCCGGACCCGCTGGCCCGTGATGCTGCTGACTTCGCCGATCTCGTCGGGCGGAGCCAGGGCGACGGCCGACCGAAACGCCCCGGCCAGCAATGCAATGAGACTATCGAGCTTTGCCATGCGCCGATCTCGCTTGACCAGGCTCGTACGCACTTCTTCAAAGGACCTGGGTGAAAGGTGGTCGAGCAGTTCAGCCAGCTGATCGGGAGAAAGTCCGGCCAGGGCAGCGCGGGCCAGATCGCGCAGCACTTCAACCGACACATCGCGCAGGCTCTCTTCCAGGGCTGCATATTGCCGACCCGCCTCAGTCATGCGCAGCTTGCCCGGTAGTTCGAGGACATAGGAGAGGAAGCCCACCGAGAGCAGACAGCGTGACCAGGTCGCAGGACTCTCATCGGAGCGCACCAGCTGGAGCAGGTCTTCATCCGACCAGCAGAATACGTGCTGCAGTTCATCATCAATGCGGATGTATTCGGCCTGTTTGATCACCTGCAGCGGCTTCTCCTGTATGACCTGCCGGATACGGTTTTCCTGTTCGCCAGCAGGATCAGCGGTGCAGGTGTCCTGCTGGACGCTGTAGGCCCGCTGGACCAGTTCCCACACGGGATGTGTCGGTAGCCGGGAAGTGTTCGAGTCGCTGGACTGATCGAGATCCACAAAGCGGAGCCATTCTTCCGTGGCATACTTCCAGAGCGTCTCAAACATCGCGATCACCGAGAACGCCTCATTGAGATCATATTTGTTGAAGAAGGCCCGCTTAAATCGGAACTCCAACCGCCAGATCTCGGAGCGACCATTCCAGCCGTTCGAGAGCCAGATCGGTTCAAACCACTGCTTTTGATGCTTCTTGATCTCTAATGTCTTGTTGTAAATCTGGGCTGAGATGTCCGAGGCATGGGAGTCGAAGTCCAGGGTTGCAATGCGCCGGTGTGTCGTGCGCAGCGCGGGCTGCAGCAACAACTCCTGTTCGAGCGCGTGCTTGTCCTGTTCAATCTGCTGCTGCACTTTGGCATAGCCCAGGTCGGAGAGGCCACCCTCTTGTTCCTCATTGGTTGGTGGGAGCGGCCGGTCACTGATGTTGGTCACACGAGAGACGAACGGGAAGCGGTCAGGATCATGGATGCACAGCGTCGAGAAGTCGAATCCCTGCAGGTCTATGCACAAGTGCACTTCCGAAGCTTGTTGATGGAACAACTCACCGATGAACTCATGCAACATTGCCTCAGCTGCCACGATGGACTGTTCCGGCCCGATCATGTGCAGCAGGTGAGAGGAGAAGCGCGCCTGACAGAACACGTTCCCCTTGAGGGTGCCATAGGACATGTTGATCTTGATATCATCGGAGTAGAGTAGCCAGGACCAGGGGCTTGACCCATGTTCACGCATCATTAGCGTTTGGCTGTAGGTCTGCTCGGCCGCCCAATAGGTGAAGGTCAGCGAGGTCGGTACATGCACGTGTTCTTTGTGGGCAGTCTTCTGCCAGGAGTCCAGCTGGTTTGCGATATGGTCAGGGAGCGGCTGACCATTCGGGCGGCCATCCGATCCGACAAACTTAAAATTCACAAAGAAGGTGTCAGGGCCACGGTTGACCACCTTCAACTCAACCGGAGATATCAGAAGCATCTCATCGTTCATTGCGACACCTCCTGTTCTTCTGTTTCCTCGTCCAGTACCAGCGAGAGCCCATCGGACCATCGGTTGATGATGTCAGCGCCGACGCAAATGTGAGCCGATCCTGGCGCGTTTTGACTCAATGATCCAGGGAGTGTAGCAGGCTTCTCACCTGGTATAAAGGCCGCTGCGCTTTACCTTGACACCAGGTGAGAAGCCTGCTCAGATAAATGAGAAGCCATTGAAACGAAAAAAATAATCATTTCTTTCTTTGTTCAAAAAAGCACGCATTTGAGCTCGACACCGGCTCACATTTGCGTCGGCGCTAATAATGACACCACCAGGCGCGGCCACCGCCACGTAAGAGGCATGTTTCAGGCGACAACGATGCATCAGGTTGAGCGCAGCCAGCAGAGGAGAAGATGCTTCAATCTCATCAGTAATCGGAAACTCAGAGGACGGCCAGAACCGCCAGAGGGCCACATCATAAGTTGTCATCAAATCCCTCCTTGCACGAAAAACAGCAATTCCCTATACTTGAAAGGGGAAAAAAGAAAACAGAAGAGAAGGATACTATGGCCAATCCAGAACATTTGCAACAGTTGAAAAAAGGCCGCCAATCCTGGAATGAGTGGAGAGAAATGAATGCGGAGGTGTTGCCAGATCTTAGCCATACCGACCTCAGCAGAGTTGACCTCCGCGATGCCAAACTCTATGGGACCTACCTTAGAGATACTAATCTCCGCGGAGCCAATCTGAGCGGAGCCAGCCTTTTCTATGCCAACCTTAGTGATGCTGATCTTAGCGGAGCCAATCTGAGCGGAGCCGCACTTGGAGCGGCACGTTTCATCAATGCCAACCTCCGCGGGGCTGAGCTTGCTTATGCTCGCTTCAACGGTTCCTATACCGACCTCAGAGGAGCCAATCTGAGCGGAGCCAACCTCAGAGGAGCCAATCTGAGCGAAGCCAACCTCAGTGGAATCGATCTGAGCGGAGCTAACCTCAGAGGAGCCAATCTGAGCGGAGCTAACCTCAGAGGAGCCAATTTCCATCGAGCGATCATCGATACAACACACTTCGGCGATCGGGATATGCGTGAAATCAACGGACTTGAGACAATACAGCATCAAGGACCATCGCCATTGAGTATTAATAGCCTCTTTTTGTCTGAAGGAGACATTCCCGAAACATTCCTTCGAGGAACAGGAGCACCAGATATACTCATTGAGTACATACGCTCGTTGGCAGCCAGGCCGATCAACTACTCTACCTGCTTTCTCGATTATTCCAGCAAGGATGAAGACTTTGCGCAACGGCTGTATGCGGATCTGCAAGCTCAAGGCGTCCGCTGCTGGCTCAACGAGGAGCATAAAAGAGAGATTGGTAAGTATGATCAAGTGATCCTGATCCTTTCGAAACACTCGGTCAAGAGCAAGCGGCTGCAACACATCGTTTCGACGACGATAGACAAGGAGGAACAATACCGAGATGAGAACCACATCAAAAAGGTTGTCCTGTTCCCGATCAAACTGGACAGAACTCCTCTGAAGGACGTATCGGCCCAATGGGTGGAAGAGACTCTGAGAGAGCGACATATCCACGATTTTACCCAGTGGCAGGAACACCAAGCGTATATGCAAAGCATTGGAAGGTTGATGCTCGACCTCAAAAAAGAAGACATGCCTGTCGAGGAGTAATGTAATTGTAGGTCTCCATACAGCAAACCAGAAGGGAACGAGAGACACACTTAAGGTATTTTGCACCCCACGTGTTACTGGTTTCGTGGGGTGCGTTAGGAAGTTGACGCCGAAGGAACGAGATGCACCGTATAAGAAGCAAAGACCTGGTGTACAAAGGAATGTATGATGCGAAGTAAGCGACAATTTTCGCTCCCTCCAGTGCCACCCATATGGAACGTTATTATAACTGGGATTACCGTTGTTGCGTGGAGCTTTCTTGCCTACCATTCTCGACAAGATGCAAGTACAAGCTTTATGGAGTGGATCGTCGCAATTGGTTTTTTTCTCTATTTTTTGTGGGTTCTCTATAACTACATCGTGTGGAGAAAAAGAGAGAAGTCCTAGTAGGATCATGCGCCTACGTCCGTTGCGGCTAGCGTCTCCACCTTTTGCGGCCCTGCTATGCATTCCATGCCGAGGCGAGAGGATATACTGAGGAGCGTTTGAGATACCCTCTCGCCTCGCCATTCCAAGCGTAGCAGAGCCTTCAAAGGTAGAACGCTTGCTTCGCACCGCCGCAGTGCGGGCGTGATCGTCGTCGAGCGTTGGGGTACGTGCCTCGGCTCCTGGATGCCTGAGGGCTGTTTTGGCGTCCGTTTCGTGGGCCGTCGTGGTGGCCGTGAAAACGATGGTGTTGGGTGATCGTTCAGCCATAGATAAGACTCCTTTCTGTGTTGGGTGAGGGGAGAAGGCCCGGAACATGGGAGCGACGGGCGCACCTCATGAGCCGGGCGGTTGGCGCGTGGCGCGAAAAGATTTCAGAGAAAAAGAGAACAGAGTTATTGATCGAGTCGACGCATACGAGATTTTGTTGGTTCGCTGAGTTCGGGCGTGTTGGGTGCGCGCCGATGCGTGAGAATATCCTTGAAGACCTGGCGCTTCAATTCGGCCAGAAATTCGGCGTCCTCCTTCTCCTGCTGGACTTTGATCTGCAGCAGCAGGATCTCGGCTTCTGCTTTGGCCTCGATCGTTTTGCGCTCGCCTTCGGCTTGCGCGATCTCGCGATAGATCGCGCCTTTTTCGCGCTCGCCGCGGGCGATCAACTTGAGCGGGCTGCCGTCCACTTTGGCGAGGAAGAAGGCAGTCGAGGCGTCACCCAGGATGAAACCAGCAACGCGTGAGGCGATGAACACGTAGAGAATGGTCATGTTGGCATCGTGGCTTTGGCCGATCACATGCAGCAGGAAGGCGGTCTGACTGATGATATTGATCAGCGCGAAGACCAACCATATGCCCGTGCCGAGCCAGATTTCACCCTCCTCGCGCTTGGAGACAATGCCGCCGGACTCGCGCTTCTCCTCCAGATCGCGCCGCTTGATGGCAACGCCGAAGGTGACAAACATCATGGCCAGGTCGATGAAGAGCGCACCACCGGCAATCACATAATCGGCCGTGTCACCAGCTGGCACCAGGCGTGTCAACACATAGGCCACCTCAGAAGTCGTCAGAGCCACGAAGGCAATCGGCCCCAGGAAGAGCCAGAACTTGAGGAGGAAGAGCATAAAGCGTTCATGGGCGGGACGGCCGAACTTGGCCCCCTCGACCAAGTTCATACGCCGGATGCGCAGCTGTTCAGGTGTCATCAGCGAGGTATTCAGGCGCGGGCTGACCGCTGGTTGTGTCTCGATGGAATAATCCGCAGGCAGCGCCCCGGTACTGGTCGAGGGAGCCACTGGACGAGGAGTGCGCGGAACCGCAGCCCCGGCTCCTGGATCCTCGTCATTGGTGAAGGCCGATCGCAGCCGCCCGAAGAAACCCGGCCGAGGTGCGTACTGCTGGCGGGATGCATTGACGGCCTGAGCGAGGCCCTCTGTGTGAGCCGCATTTTCTTCGACCAGGTCAGCAAACGCTTGTGTGTCGGGATAGTTCTGTGCGTCATCCATGGGGTATACCCTTTCTGTTCAGAGAGCGAAGAGAGCGGCTATCCCGGCCAGGGACAGCCGCAACAATAGCACGCTATTCGTCGTCATCTTCGGGAAGGCCGAGGTCACGTAAATTGGTAACCTGGGTGCGGATCTGCAGAATGGTCTGTTTCTCGCCGGAGTTCTTGTCCTCGATCTCGCGTTCACCAGCGGTCTGACTGACAAAGGTGACTTTGACCTTGTGACCGGCCAGTTCTTTTTTGAGGGTGTGAACTTCGATGTCGCGCCCTTTGTCATCCTTCCCCGGTTTCGCCTCGACCAGGTCCTTATACTGGCGGTCATTGCTGCGCAGCTGACAGGAGTAGACGCGACCATAACGAGGATCAGTAATTTCCATGGAGAGGAAATGCCACTGTTCACCAGCGCGAGGACCTTTTTCGATAGTCCCACCAACGGGACGAATGCCATTGACCACACCTGTTAATACCAGAGCCATAGGAACACCTCTTCTTTCTTTTGTGTGAACTTACTGTTGTTGCCCGGCCAGAATGACAGTGATATAGTGTTGTGTTTCCGCAGGAAGGCAGCGTTGCCATTGTGATCGACACCGATCCACCGCCGACTTGACCGCACCAGGGCCAGCGTTATAGGCAGCCAGAGCCGCCGCATAATTGCCGTGGTACTGCTTGTTGTAGGAAGCCATGAGATGAGCCGCCCCTTTGAGGGCTTGCTCAGGGTTCCAGGGATCAATGCCAAGAGCGCGAGCGGTGGCAGGCATAAACTGTGCGATTCCTTGCGCACCAGCTGGAGAGAGCGCACGAGGATCAAACTTACTCTCTTGCTCAATCTGCCGCTCAAAGATATCAGGAGAAATGCCTGCATCCGTCGCCGCCTGGCGAGCCATCGAGACATAGGAGGTTACAGTAACGTGTGAGATTGACTTATGTTGTGCTGTAGCCTGAAACGAGGGATAGAGCAAGGCTGCAGCCACAATCACCAGCCCGATAAGAAGCAGTTTGCGCATAGGACCTCCAATTGGCAAAACTTGCCCAGGCCAGGCCCTATGTGCAAGAATGCACAGTGAGAACCTGGTTATTGCTACACAGGCGAAACTAGTTACTCAACCGTTGGGCTAGAGTTGGCAGACCCTAGCTCAACACCCCTACTCCTAAGCCTTAATAATTCAAAGATTTACATGTATAGATAAATGGTGATTTGACCGTTACCCCTAGCTGGACACCTCCTCTTCTAAATATTCTTGCTGCCCCGCAGCATGTACTATCATCGTATATTGATCTAGAGCAAATGTCAACACTATATTGATCTAGACCAATAGAATAGCAAAAAAGCTGTTGGCAGTGGGACAAAAGTCAGCAAAGCTGTAAATCCTAATATTAAACGGCTCTCCCTCACTTTGCATGAATCGAAAGAGTCCAAGGAGAAAATACTGGAAATGGCTCCCTCCTGAAGCCTGTTGAAGCAAATAGGAAAGGAGCACATGCCAGAGCTTTCACATAAAGTGAGGAAGAGCCGAATAATGCTGGGATTTACACTTACGATCATTGATTGCTACAAATATCACATTTTGCGATTACTAATCATCTATCTTAGATAGATACGCACAACTTTTGTACACGCGTCATACCCAACATAGCCTCTTCGCCTTTGAGAAAGGATAAAGTTCTATGAAACGATTGAAAATATGGTGTGGAGCGGCATTATTGCTTTCTATATTGTTGATAGGTGTTATCATATTCGTTTCCTCATCAACAGAAGCAGCTCCCCGGCTACCCAACTACATCATCCATCTACCACTATGACATCTCGAACTGAAACCTCCTATGTTCTAGGGGTTCCGGCTATCTCCCCATCAGGAACAACAAAGGCTACAATCACTAGCCCTTCGACTTCCGCACTTACGAAGCAGGATGTTATTAGCTATTTAAATCAGAAGAAGCCTTTTGATGCCTATCTCGTCCAAGGTGCACATGTAACCATAGCATCAATCCAATTTGTTACAGCGAAGCAGGCTAGTATTCTTATGAATGGAGAAACTGTTGGTCGTCCCGACGATGATCTTGTATGCTATGTACGCGTTCAAGGGCCTTTTTCTCGTTTGGGCACTCATCTAGGGCCGTATTCTCCCGGTAAAAAAGTTATCCTTACTGCCAAGTTTGCTGATATGGTGTTTGATGGGCAGACAGGAAACATGTTGGTATGGGGGATGGAAAATTCCTAGCACCAATACTTTAAGCTGACTTTGAAGACCTTAGTAGCTCTACCTAAAAAAGGAGTGACGCACATACATCACTCCTTTTCGTTGCTTGTTCGTTAGTTTTTGTTTTTCCAATGAGCAGCCTCATAGTCATAAGAAAGCACAAAAAAACTAGCTACAAAAATGATCTTATTGTACATGATGGCTGTCTTATCATCCTCAGCATAGTTAGTTCGTTTGACTTCTAAGACTGGGGCACCTCGGACCAACTTCAGCAACTCTTGCTCTTTCTGATCAGGTAGACGAGCAATCACATCCTCATGCACACGTTTTATAATTTTGCCGTGTTTTTGTTTAATGGCAAGGATTGCATCAAACCTTTCGTCAGCCTGCATCTGCTGCAGGATGTAATCATCAACAAGAGTAACTGGATAGAAATTTTCCGCTAGACGATAATGAGCCGTTGTTGTTCCTTGTCGCCGGAGCCGGTGGACCACAGGCGACCCAGGAGTAATGTTGAATACTTTTGCAACATCTTCAGGGGCTGCCACCACCGCAGGCTCTTCAATATTCGTTTCAACCGGATTGAATCCCAACTCTTCCAGGTACTTATCAAAACGAGGCAAAATTCCAGGTATACGGGTTCGAGGCATGTGCACATAGACGCCCTGGCGGCCAAGAGAAGAAAGCAAACCTTCAGATTGCAATCTCTGTATTGCTTTGTTCATTGTCTCTTGTGTCGTTCCATATTGCGATGCAAACATTCGCAGCGATGGTAGCCGGCCACCAGTTCCGAATTCGCCTGCCACAATGCGTTGACGGAGTGCATTGGTAATCTCGTCAACTTTGCTGATTTCGGAAGCCATAATCTTTAACACTTTCTGATCTAACACAGATACTATTCAACAACAACTCTAGAGCAAGCATAAGACAAAATCAACTACATGTCAATATTGACAATTGGTCTAGATCAAAAATAGAAGTTATGTGCTCTAGATCAATTGCTCAGGGGGATAACCAATTCTATGAAGTCGCTTGGGGGGCTGATTGAGTGTGAAATCCACGGGCAATAGTCACCGGGAGGAGTTGTGTTATAGCGCAGTTTAAATACTGTGAACTGGCTCTAGAAGCCGATTGATATACGGCTCAGTCTCCGGAACCGGGTGCGCTGGTTCGATTCCAGTCGGGAACACTCAGCAATATAAAACGGCTCTAGAAGCCAAAAGGACCCAAACGGGAGGAAACGGCAAACCCCTCGTTTGGGCCCTTTTTTTACCAGGTTTTGGTGCGTAGAAGGCACTTTCTACGCACCAAAACATCCCCGTTATGTCAATGAGAATGCTTGTGTTTTTTCTTCCGTAGAAGCTCCATGGCAGACACCGCAGAGAACTTATGCTGTTCTTTTCGGGCCGACCTGGAGTCAAAATCCTTGAGATATTCCTCTGTGATCTCAACGCTACTGTGTCCCATAAGCCGAGAAAGTTTATAAATTTTATCTCCTTGTTCCAGATAAATTCTAGCAAAAGTGTGTTATATGGAATCTGATGAGCAAAAATTGTGATTATGCTTATTGAGTGGAAAGAGATAGCCGCACTTTAGTTAAGCGGGCTTAGAATGCAAATGACCTGGATAAGTTCCAGGTCATTTGGTTTTTTGGAAGGGAGCAGCTATGCGCGTTGTCATGGGCTGTTTTTTTTGTGGGGATGGCTATTGAGTGAAAGGTGGTTGGGTTGTCGGGCCTTGATGGAAGATGGAAGATGTTTTGTGGTAGAGGCACAATTATGACAACACACCAGTGTGATGGATAAGTATATATGTTACCTATCTCTGTAGAAAAGTACTTACAAATACTTGCATGTTTGGAGTTCAATAGATATAGTATATTCTACTGGCGTAATTAGTTATTTTGACTTGTTACTGTATAGGTAATGTTTCACTGTAAGGATGAGTGAACTGTATGAGTCAACCTGCTACACCTGACTCTTCGTGGAAAGGACTTCCACCATGGTTATCTATTTTATTGGTTACGTTAGGGCTTTCGGCAGGCGGAATGTCAATTATATTGCAGTGGGCGAAGAATCCCTGGGTGGTTGTGGTGTGGGTACTGGTTTATGAAGTGGCAGTATTTATGGTTGGTTTTTTGGGGAAGGTAGGGAAGGAGTTATATGATCCATTGGCGAACTATATGGCCCTGGGAATTCAGCGCAGGTTGCAAGAAATATTTTCCCGCTCTTATCGGGATTATTATATTTATCTGGTAGAGGAACATAAGATTTTTGATATGAAAGGATTGAGTAAGCCCACAGAGCATGACCTGGAATTGGAATGGGTATTTGTGGATGTCTGTATTCAACCTCTACCAGCGCATAGGGTTTCTGTTAACTTGTTGGAGAGGCCAAAGCAGCCCCAGCATAACCATACTATTTGGGAGTATCTCTCAACTGATGAATTGGCGAATAGGCATTTGGTGATATTGGGAGCTCCAGGATCGGGAAAGACAACGTTGCTAAAGCATCTTGCTCTTACGCTGGCGCAGCCCAAAAAGAACATCCAGCCGAAAAAGCTGCGACAAATACTGGCACAGTCAAAAAAGCAACAACGACCCAAAAAAATGAGGCACACCTTTCCTATATTCCTCTCTTTGCATGATCATGTAGAGATGATTACAACCCAACCTGAATATTCATTATCGATGGCTGTGCAAGAGCATGTTCAACGGAAATGCCAGCGAACTATACCAGCGACCTGGATCGAGAAACACTTAAAGAAAAAACACTGTCTCATTCTTTTGGATGGTTTGGATGAGGTTGCCGATCTCAACACACGTTTAAAAGTGGTCGAATGGGTGCAGATGCAGATGCATGTGTATGGAAAGAATCGTTTTGTTATTGCATCTAGGCCCTATGGATATCGAGATAACCGGCTTGAAGGGGTAACCGTACTGGATGCTCAGAATTTCAATAATGAACAGATCGAAACATTCATTCTCAATTGGTATCTTTCCACCGAATTTAGAAATTCTGATATAGACTATGCAAATCTGAAGAGGCGGGCGAGCGAAGCAACAAAAG
This sequence comes from Dictyobacter kobayashii, assembly GCF_003967555.1. Taxonomy (GTDB): domain Bacteria; phylum Chloroflexota; class Ktedonobacteria; order Ktedonobacterales; family Ktedonobacteraceae; genus Dictyobacter; species Dictyobacter kobayashii. The sequence continues at coordinate 1,382,392 of NZ_BIFS01000001.1, read as the reverse complement.
ATTTAGTACAGCGCCTTTATCAATCGCCAGCGCTTTCGAAGTTAGCGGCTAATCCACTCTTGCTTACGATGATTGTGACCATTCATCGGGAAGATATTAAGCTCCCTGAGAGGCGTGTGGAGCTCTATGAAGAGATTTGTAACGTCTTCTTAGGTACGCGCTATGAGGCCCGAAGCATACCACAGGATTTATCGCTGGCCCAGAAACAACGGATATTACAGCAGCTAGCTTACTTTATGATGATGCAGAATCAGCGAGAGATTGCAGATGAAGACGCGCAAGAAATCATTGCCCCATGCTGGCATCTGTAAGCCAGTATGTACGGCCGGAAGAATTCTTAGATCATCTCAAAAATGTTAGCGGCTTATTGTTAGAAAAAAATCCAGGCATTTATAGTTTTGCGCACCCGACATTCCAGGAATACCTGGCGGCCGTGTATATTAAAGAACAAGGGTTAGAAGCTAGCTTGATTGAGCAGATAGAGAATCCCTGGTGGCACGAAACAATTCGGCTCTACTGCTCGCAGGCGGATGCGACGCGGATTATCCAGGCCTGCTTAAACAGCCGGCCCCTCTCAGCGGTAGCACTGGCACTGGCATTTGAATGTGATCAAGAAAAATTAATAGTCCAGCCGCAGGCGCAAGAACAGCTGACAGCCATCTTAGAAACTGGTTGTGACGATCCAGATCCCGAACACCGAAGTGTGGTGGCAGAGGCATTGTTAACACAGAGAATGCACCGGATGTCCTACTTGCGTGAAGGCACCTATATTGATAGCTCATTGGTTACCCATGCGGAATATCAATTGTTTTTAGATGAGCAGCGAGCACAGGGAAACTCTTCTGTTTATGTGCCAGCTCATTGGAAGCAAGACTGTTTTCCTGCAGGGGCCGGGAAAAAGCCAGTATTAGGGGTGCGGCGCGCGGATGCACAGAAGTTTTGTGCGTGGCTAACGGCACGCGAGGGAGAGGGATGGCGATATCGCCTACCGTGTTCAGATGAATGGTCGCTTGAAGAGAGACACAGGCAAAGCGAGGTCAGTAACGAAACGGGCTATTGGGTAGAAGATAAAGCAACATTAGTCTGGCTACATGGGGAACCAGCGGATGGTTTGAAGCAGCAATTGCGTGTGATTGTCGACCGCGCTCTTGTGAAGAATGATCGTGCGAGCACAAAGGAACTGTCCTTGATCGAGGAACTTGCCGCTGATCTGGCGCGCACATTTATACGCGCCCAGAGCCTGATCAGAGATTTAGGGCTTTCCAACAACATTGTGAAGGCTCAGCATCGAGATCGAGCGTTTCTAGAAACGTTCGTTAGCTATCTTACTCAAGCTATTAATCTGTCTAACGAATTAATCCAGGCCAATGCCGGGGTTGGTAGGCGATCCAACGAACAGGTTATTGATCAGAATAGCATCAGCAACCTGGAGAGTATCCGTACCCGTGCTAGAGCCCTGGCTGCAGTTTGGAATCCCCGATCCAGGACTTTCATGGGTATGCAGGATCGCCTGGCCGCTCGAGCACATGAACTTGATCGCGTTCGTGAACTTTGTATCATGCTTTTACTTTTGAAAGAGCGCATTGAAGGATATTTGCCAGCCTACGAAGGTATTTTGTTAATTAAAGAGCATAAGAATGACGAGAAGCCATAACGAGGTCGCATAAACAGGTATTTATTGCCTACTCACCAGCGACCGGGAACTCAGAGGACAGCCAGAACCGCCCGAGGGTCACATCATAGCTCATCATAAGTTCACCCCCAGGAAAGAAAAGAGAGAACAAGAGCAGGTATTTTGCACCCCATGTGTTACTGGTTTCGTGGGGTGCTTTTTACTACCTCCACATCCAGAAAATGGATATGCTACGTATAGAATCTGATGCAGGTAAAAAACGAAGGAAACGAAACTATGAAAACAAGGATGAAAGTTGCAATCTACTTCTTGGCCTTTTCGGCTTTTTTCTTCTTGGTAATTGCTGCATGTGTTCTCTACATGGCTATATACCTGAACAATAATCCTCTCTTGTATGTGCTGTTTGTTGCTTGCCTGATGACAAGCGCAATTCAGGTTTTTTGTGTGTTATGATGCGAAAGCAAATTTAAAAGGAAAGGCGCAGATGCCAAGATGGTCTCGCGGCTAGCGTCTCCACCTTTTGCGGCCCTGCTATGCATTTCCATGACGAATATTTATAATAAGTTTTTTTGTTCTTATATGGGTTTAACAGGCTATTATTTTAATAATAGTTTTTGGCTCGGGGCAGGGGAACAAGAGAAGGGGGATAGGAATAAAAAACGCAGTAGATGTCATTCTCACTATTGACAACAAGGCAAAAAGTGCATTAAATTGATGATGTAGTATATTATTAACGCATACCTATAAAAGCTTATTACTGGCGCATAAAAAGGAGTGCTATGCTCCCCATCTGACACCGCCTGTGCACCCGGATATCAAGCGCGAGCTGAGATCAAAGCTGCTTGCCATGTCTGCGCGCAGCTTCGAATTCTTTGCGGGCGATTTTTTGACCTATGCTGGCCTTGAAAATATTTCTGTTACGCGCTACGTTGGGGATGGTGGCATCGATGCACGTGGCACTTTAATGGCCGGACGTTTTCAGCTTCCGATCGGTGTACAAGTGAAACGCTATCGCAATAATGTGCAGCGGCCAGATATCGATCGTTTTGTAGGAGCCTTGTCGGGCCATTTTTCTGAGGGTTTATTTGTAACGACCGCTAACTACTCGCCGTCGGCCTTGCAGAAGGCGACTATATCGGTGCCACATGTGCTCACTTTAAACGGGGAGCAGATCGTCGCGCTAATGCTTGAGCACAGGCTTGGTGTCATAACTTCGCCGCATAATGCAGAGAAATTGGATGTTGATGGAGACTATTTTGCCGCCTTTGAACGCATGAAAAGTCTGTGGTCGGATCATATCAACGAATCCACTGCCTCTTACCAGGCCCATGTTAAGGAACTGGCTAATGATCAACCGATTGATTTGAATCCTGGCGAAGACCTGATTATGCTGAACACGCTGGGTTATGCACTGCGCGTCGATCCGGCGCGGCTACGGCGCTGGGTAGATGATGGCACTCTTACGCCTGATGCGGTGCAGCAGTCTGGTGGCCGGAGTAGCCACTATTTCAGGCGCGATCGTATTGAGCCTATTAGAAGGATGCTTCATCTGGAGCAACGACCAGAGTCGAGCGCGGCCTGGAAACAAGAGTTTCTTGATTTTGCCAGGAGCAAGAACCTGTCCAAATCATACAAGCCCGTCATGCTCAAAGCTTTCTTCCTGCTAGTTGATCGCGAAGGCAAAGTGCGGATTGATGATCTGGTCCGCGAGTTCCGCCATATCTATGTACACTATGTCGAGATAGGTCAACCTCTAGAGCGCAGTAGTTCGCTGATGGTTCAACCGCTGGAGGTAAGTGATCAAGCTCTCAAACGGCTGATTGTAACCCATCCACTTGAGCGTTTTCTGATCAAAAACTTTATGGAGTATGATCAGGAGCAGGGCATCGTGCAGATTGCGCCTCACCTGTGGCAAGAATTGTTCCACTATGAGGTCATGGATGTGCTAGAGCGTGCTGAGGAGCAGCTGCGCTATTATGTCTCCCGCGACAGCTGATATTTCTTATAGCATGCTATTCAATCGTATGAGCGCAGCTGCCTGACAGGCGCATCCGTTTCCTTGTCACTGCTCAAGTTGAATGGCTGAGCCAGTGGCAGCGGAGCTAGCCGCGTCCAAGCGGCGTTTACGATTGCTTTTTATAGCATAATAATGGGATCTAGAAAGCAAGGATGTTTCGCATGGATGTTGTTGATCTTTCGCGGCAGGATATCGCGCAGCAATTAATAGAAATTACGCGGCGGGAAACCCCAGCACCGGGCAAGAAACAGGTCAAATTTAATCTCCTGGAAGTCTTGTTGTGCTATGGCCTCTTTTACATTATAGATCCCCATCGTTACGGCGGACGCAATATGCACCTGGCCCCGGCCTCCTTGCATACCCTCGCAGCCTTTTTTAAACGTAGTCCGGGTTCTTTAACCAATAAAATGTTGAACCTGGATGGTTCACGCCCCAATAGTGGCAAAGATGAGGTACGTTTATTCGCGCAACTGTCAGCCAGTCCATACGTTTATTATGCATTGTATAAAGAGATAATGCTCACTGCCCGTCAACTCTCAATTGATGAGAATCGTTTACCCGATTTTCTAGATCTTCTCGTCGAAAAAACAGCAGAGGAGACACTTCTGCTTGGCCAGGAGGAACTGCCAGCAAGTAGTGGCTATCTGCTCAAAACCGAGCAGCATCTTGTCAAGGAGGTCGCAGTCAATTATGGTCTGGGCGATGAACTGACGGAGAAACTGGTTGAACAGCGGGTGAGGCTCACACAACATCGCTTTGCTATGGATGTACTAAGCAATTGTGGGCGAACGTGTGTCTTTTGTGGTTTTGAACCGCGCGGTCTGGGAGAAAGAAATGGACTTCTGCGAGCCTCTCATATCAAGCCGTGGTCAGTATCTGCTTCAGTAGAGCGCATGGATGTACGCAATGGTCTGGCCGCCTGTCCGATCCATGATGCTGGTTTTGACCAGGGATATCTGACCGTTGATGAAGAGTACACTATCCGCCGAGCATCGGTACTCCTACAGAGCATGCTATCTGACACAGGGGTAGAGCACTATTTTGGAAGCAATGTGCAACCCCGGTTGTTATTACCTTCACAGGCCAGGAAACCTGATATAGAGTATCTTCGCTATCATCAAGATAGGATTTTTCGAGGATAATACGAGCAAGGAGTTCATACTGTGAGAGCGTTTGAGATACAACAGCATGCCGATGGCAATAAACTTGTGCAGGTAGAGCGTGAGCAACCACAGGCGGGTCCCGGAGAGATCTTGATTCGTGTGCACGCGGCTTCGCTAAATTATCGAGATCTACTTATTTATCAAGAATATGCGCAGGTGCGACCTTTGGTTCCTCTGTCCGATGGGGCGGGCGAAGTAGTGGCTGTTGGTGATGGGGTGCGCAAGTTCAAGGTCGGAGATCGCGTTGTGCCTGATTTCTTTCCACGCTGGGTGGCGGGCGAGCCTACCAGCGAGGCGTTAGCATCTGCATTAGGGGGTGGCACGGTCAATGGTATGGCAAGCGAGTATATTGCGCTGCCAGCGGATGGTGTGCTGGCCATACCTGATTATTTGTCCTATGAAGAGGCAGCAACTTTGCCCTGTGCCGCTGTGACCGCCTGGAGTAGCCTGGTAATCCATGGGAAACTGAGGCAGGGTGAAACTGTGCTGGCCCTGGGGACCGGTGGCGTATCGATTTTTGCACTACAGATTGCAAAAATATTTGGGGCCAGGGTGATTATTACTTCACATAGCGATGAAAAGCTTGCGCGAGCCAGACAATTGGGTGCAGATTATACAATCAATTATAAAACGACGCCCCATTGGGCTGAACGTGTCCTGGAAATAACCAATGGACAGGGTGCCGATCATGTCGTAGAGGTTGGTGGAGCAGGCACACTGCCACAGTCACTCGAGGCAGTTCGAGAAGGTGGACACATTAGTTTGATTGGGTTGTTAACTGGCGAGCATGGTACAGCGGATCAGTCAATTGCAGCCCGCAAGAAATTGCGGATTGAAGGTATCTATGTGGGGAGTTGTGAGATGTTTGAGGAAATGAATCTCGCTTTTACTCAACACCAGGTTAAACCTGTAATTGATAAAGTCTTCCCTTTTTCCGCTATGAATGAAGCTTATCAGTACCTTAAATCGGGAGTTCATTTTGGTAAAGTTGTTGTGAACTACCAGGGTTAAACTAAAACGACGAGCAATCATAGATAAAAAAGCGTATCCTGGTTCATTTTACAAACGAACCAGGATACGCTTTTTTATCTATTCCTCAGTCCCCACATTGATATCTGTACGCGTCTGATCTTCTTCTAAGTCGGTGCTTATTACTTTGTCCTCTTGTTCGGCCGCTTTCATGGCCTCTTTTAATTTCCGCTCAGAATACCTACCAAACTCCTCCGCGATATCTCCGGAGCCCAGGTCTGTGTCTGCTTCAATATCCTTGCTGCCCATAACAGCTTGCCGTTCTGCGTGCATTCGTCGGATCTCTTGCTTGATTTTTTCCGGGTCAAGGCTAGCTTTTCGGGCAGAATACTTACCAAATTCTTGCGCGAGACTATCTCCAAGATCAACGTCAGCCTCAATATCATAGGACCCGATAATAGGTGGCTTGGACGGTTTTTCGGGTTGCTTATCCTGCTGTGTCATGGTTGTCATCTCTTTTCGTTGAAGGTTTTATGCTAAAAGGATGGATAAGATTTTTGTCATACAGAGGCTAACAATTGTTAACACGAAAAAAACGAATAAAGGTTTCTCCTGACCATGTGCCTCCTGCCAGTTCCCTCATTGCTCAAAAGCCCATTAAATAACATATTTTGAAATAAGTACGCTCTTGTGGAATGTTTCTACTATGTGCATAGAATAATAGAGTATAAAATGTTTCGTCCTATTCAAAGGGGAAAAAGGGATGCAAAACCCTGATAGTAAATGGGCGATGCTAGGCATCGTCTGCTTCTTATTTGGTTTATTGACATTATTTACTGGTTATGGTGGTCTGAGTGCACTGATAGATATTTGTGGCTTTGTCTCCCTTATTATGTATCTTCGGACACTATCTAATCAGACTGAAGAGTAATAGTGGTTGCCATCAAACGATCCTCTACCTTTTGTATAAGATACCGTTCAAAGCTAGCCACGTTCAGGCAGCGTTGCTACAGGCTTTTCCAGCATGCTGCGCAGCCGTGTGAATTTGAGGTGGCGTGTGATCAGGATTATGGTTGCAATAGTGTTTCGGTTATGGGATGAAAGAGATAGATATCGTCTGGATTGATCGCAAGGTTCAGCGATTTTCCTGGCAATAGAGATGGATGGTTGATATCTTTAAGTTCGGCGACGAGGGTCGTCTGTTGACCAATACTGAGTTGTAGTGTCCATTTTCCCATTAAGAGCTCGATGCGCAGGACATGCGCTTGAAGCTGAATGTATGTACTGACATCTATTGACGAGAATGCCCAGGCAAAGTGGATGGCATTAGGCCGTATACCCAGCGTCACAATCGCATGTTTATGAAGGGGGGCTAATGTCATGTGCCAGGCAGTAGATAACGTAAAGCTTAAGCCATCTGCTTGAACTACATAGCCTGTTTCGGTGGCTTGCAGTGAGGCCGTAAGCTGGTTCAATGGTTGATTTAAGTAGTGCGCGATAAAGAGATTGGCTGGCCTGTGCAGAAGCTCGTGCGGCGTTCCGATCTGCTGAATTTGACCTTGATGGATAATAGCCAGGCGTGTTGCGATCGTCAGGGCAGCGGTTGGATTCTGGGTAGCATAAATACTGATCGCTAATTTAAGGCGATGTACCATTTGTATCGCCTGGTGTACGCGATGACGTGTATGTGGATCAAGTTGAATGATTGGCTCATCAAAAAGATAGAGATCAGCATCCTTGACCATCGCCTTTCCAATCGCCACACGTTGTATCTCTCCACCTGAAAGATGCCGTAGCGGGGTTTTTTGTATATGCTGAAGCTCCAGTAGCTCTAATGCGCTTTGCACTTGCTGGTAGATATTTTTTTTACTCAATCGCCGAAAGCGGAGCGTTTGAGCGATATTATCATAGACACTCATCTGAGCGGCCAGCCCATATTTTTGTGTTACCAACGCTACCTTGCGTGTGGCTGGCGAATCTGGCGTAATATTTACGCCATTGAGTATGATTTGGCCTGACTCTGGTTGCTCAAGTCCACTTAGCAGGCGCAATAGTGTTGTTTTACCGCTATTGGAAGGACCCGCCAGTACCAGAAAATCATCATTGGTCAAGGTAAAGCTGGCATGATTGAGCGCGATTGTCTCTCCAAAGTATTTGACCACATCTTTTACGTCCAGCGTATTCATCCCCTGTTGTCTCCTTTGATCCAGGTGCGTGGCTTGACTGAACTCTGGCTCTATGCTAGGAAACGATTGAATAAGCCTATAATAAAAGAATACATCACAAAATAGGAGAAGTGTAATATGGCTTTCGGGAAAAGAATTATTGCACACAGGGTACTATGGTTCTACACCCTTGTAGGCTACTTTTCTGATTAGATTGCTATTGATAAAAAGATAATGATATTGTGTTCAAGAATATATTGGCACATTTTCTTACGTGTTATATGCAGTACTCCTGGCTATAGAGAATGTGATGGGGATGAAACTGAATTGCCCCCTTATTCGTGCTACACAAAAAAGTGGATAACGAGAATGATGGACGATAAGAATACTCACGAGATGACGGGCACATTACAATTTGATGAAGAACGAAACTTTCTGCTTTTGGATGGCCATGAGCTATCGAGCGGTGAAAATATAGAGATCCGTGTCTTTGGTTCCTGGATACCAGGTCAGGTGGCGATTGATTCGGCTGGCTGGTATCTGGTAACGCTGGATCAGGTTGGTATACGATTACATGCCGGCTTATTTGCGCGCTCCTGTGATTTTCGTTTTTCACAGCAATTAGCGTTGCAGCCTGCTTCTCAACAACCGGAACCCAGCATTTTAATTGTAGACGATGATCCGGCGTTATTGAGTGCATTGCCCAAAACCATTTCATTGCGCATCCCGCAGGTACACGTTGTTACTGCCCAGTCGGCGCAGGCCGCGCTGCGTCTGTTACAGGAAAAGCGCTATGATGCTGTTGTCAGCGATATTAAGATGCCAGATATGGATGGATTATCGTTATTATCAAAGATCCACGAATGCCAGCCAGAGACACCAACGATCCTGATTACAGGCCATGGAGAGCATAATCTGGCTATTCAGGCATTGCGTGGTGGCGCTTATGATTACATTCAGAAGCCGATTGAGCGCGATAATTTTGTGGCTGCCTTGCTGCGTGCTATCCAGACCTGCCAGTTACGGCGGCAGGTGCAGGAACAGCAGCAGGCCTTAGAGCTTTACGCGCGTTCCCTCGAACGCCTGGTGCAGCAGCGTACAGAAGAACTGGCCGAAGCGCACACCACCAAAGATAAGGTTGTTAGCCTGGTGTCGCAAGAGCTCAAAGAACCAATTACGCGTCTGAAAAGCTTGACCCAACTGCTGCGTCAAAAATTGGAGAATAGCGAGCTTTCGGAGATTGTAACCAGGAGTTTTGGGAATATCGAGGAATCGATTGAGCGTACAGAGACGTTAGTGCAGGAACTGCTCAGCACCTCAGATATTGAGACTCAGCGCTTCATTCTGCATCGGCAGCGCTGTGATCTGGCTCAACTTTGCCAGCGTATCCTGGAAGAAGAGGCCGCTGGCACTGGGATAAAGTTAGATTTCGAGGGAGTGGCGGGACCACTCGAAGTAGAGGTCGATGAGGAGCAGTTGCGCCGGGTTTTGAGGATGTTAATTAATAACACGCAGGCCTCAGAGCACATTGAATGCCTCACCACCATGACGTTGCAGCAGATTGGAAAAGAAGCTATCCTCACCTTGAGAGATCAAGGCACACATTCATTGGGAAGCGATTTTTATATCGCGCGCAAAATTGTGGAGCGCCACGATGGGCACCTGGAAATTCAGAACTTTCCCGAAGACAGGCGGGCAATTTTTGTGACATTGCCCTTGTTTGAAAGCAATCAGGAGCAAGCAGCTGAGTCCGCTTCCCCTATTCCACATACCCACGCAATCTGGACAATGAGTTATGATGATAAAGGAGCTCTAGCTAAAAAGCATTAGAATTTTTTGTTTAATTTATACTCAAGTTCATCTGTTTGCCCCTATCATTCGTTTCTTATATAGAGGATTGATAAAGGCGCCCTATGCACAAGCAGCAATGTGAGTAACATAGGTAAAAAATCCTTGTTTCGCTACGATGACGAAAAAATTGCAATGCAGCATAAAAAAGAATAGATGAATGGATGACGGGGATGATTAGACGAAAGAGTACGCGTCAACTGGAACGGATTACGCGCGAGAAATTTGGCTATGAAGAGCTACGACCTGGCCAGGCCGCTGCGATCCGTTCTATTCTGGATGGTCATGATACCATCGCTATTTTACCTACCGGCCTGGGAAAGTCCTTGATTTACCAGGTCACCACCTTGCTTTTAAAGGGTCCCGCGATCATTGTCTCACCACTGATAGCCTTGCAACGCGATCAGGTTGAAGCTATTGAAGATCTCGAAGTAGGAAACGCAGCCTTGATTAACTCTACCATGCGTGAGGCTGAACGGCAGGAAGTGTTAGAGCAACTCAAGAGTGGAGAACTCAACTTCCTTTTTCTGGCTCCAGAGCAATTTAATAGCGAGGACATGCTAGATCAATTGAAGGCGGCCAATCCGGCGCTCTTCGTCATTGATGAGGCGCACTGTATTAGCGAATGGGGACACGACTTCCGCCCCGAGTATTTGCGTCTGAGTGCCGTCATCCAGGCCCTCGGACATCCGACTGTCGTTGCTTTGACTGCTACCGCTGCCCCCCTGGTACGCGAAGAGATTATCGAGCGCTTGCAGATGAATAATCCGCAGATTGTGGTGCAGGGATTCGACCGACCGAATATCTGGCTGGGTGTTGAGAAATTTCGTGACGAGGCGGATAAAAAGAAAGCCCTGCTGGAGCGCGTATTGGAAACCGAGCGGCCCGGCATCGTCTATACCGCAACCCGCAAGCATTCAGAAGAGATTGCCAGGGCACTCTGTGATGTGGGAGTCAAAGCAGCTTTCTACCATGCCGGCATGCGCGCAACCGATCGTGAGCAGGTCCAGCAGCAATTTATGAACGACGAGGTCGAAGTTATTGTCGCCACGGTCGCCTTTGGGATGGGCATTGATAAGCCCAATGTCCGTTTTGTCTATCATTACGATATCAGTGATTCACTGGATTCATACTATCAAGAGGTAGGCCGGGCCGGACGTGATGGGCTCGCAGCCAAAGCTATTCTGTTCTATCGCGCCGAGGATCTACGCATTCATCGCTTCTTTGCTGGCGCGGGCCGCATCGATATCGATCAGGTTGAACTGGTCGCTCGCGTTATTCAAGAGCAGACCGATCCGGTGACCATCCAGGATCTATCAGAAGAAACCCATCTCTCGCGTTCGAAGCTGGCAGAGGCTTTGACACGGCTGGAGGAGGGCGGCGCAATTACTACATTGCCCACCGGTGAAGTCATGTCCAATGGTTTGATCGAGAATATTGATGCAGTAACTCAGGAAGCTATGGAGGCCCATCTTTCACGACGCGAATTTGATCGCTCACGCATCGAAATGATCCGCTGCTACGCCGAAGTAGGGGATTGCCGCCGCGAATATCTGCTGAACTACTTTGGCGAGAACATGGATAATCCTCCCTGTCATAATTGCGACAATTGCGATGCAGGCATTATCGTCATTGACCTCGTTAAACAGCCCTTCCCGATCAATACCAAAGTAATCCATAAAAGCTGGGGAGACGGCCTGGTATTGCGCTACGAGGGTGATAAAATGGTCGTCCTCTTCAACGAAGTTGGGTATAAAACCCTCTTTGTGGACCTGGTTGTCGAGCGAAAGATTTTAGAAGCCGTCGAATTTTTAACTTGATCTAACCCTATTTCTTTCACTTTTTCAGCCTGTCTGGCGTCTCTTTAGATAAGGGATATTTTTCCCTCTATCGCTCGACCAGTTTTGCGAAAACCAGTCGTTTGTAGCCAAGGGATTTGTAGCTAAAGGAGACGCATGCTTTGAAGGAGTATCTGCTGGATGTACAGGACCTGAAGACCTACTTCAAGACGCGGGCCGGCTATGTGCACGCTGTAGATGGTGTCAGTTTTGCCGTCAAAGCGGGCGAAAAAGGTAGCGCTGGTGGGAGAGAGCGGCTGTGGCAAAAGTGTAACCGCCCTCTCAATTATGCGCCTGGTAGCTCAGCCGCCCGGTGAATATGTGGGTGGCGAGATCTATTTCGCTGGTCAGGATCTTTTGGATGTACCTGAGAAGACCATGCGTAGTATACGTGGTGGGCAGATCGGTATGATTTTTCAGGACCCCATGGCCTGCTTAAATCCAACCATGACGATCGGTAAACAGATCGCCGAGGGGCTACAGATTCATCTGAAATTGAGGGCCGGTGAGGCACGTCAGCGGGCGATTGCGCTGTTGGAACAGGTAGGTATTCCCGCACCCCAGCAACGGGTGGATGCCTTTCCGCATCAATTCAGTGGCGGTATGCGCCAGCGAGTCATGATCGCCATGGCCCTGGCCTGTAATCCCCGCTTATTGATTGCCGATGAGCCCACCACCGCCCTGGATGTGACTGTGCAAGCCCAGATCCTTGAATTGATCGGTTCAGTCTGCAAAGAACTTGGCACCTCCTTGATCTTAATCACCCATGACCTGGGCGTGGTGGCAGGCATCGCCGATCGTGTGATTGTGATGTATGCCGGGAAAGTCATCGAAGAGGGTCCTACCGACGAACTCTTTGCTAATCCGCGCCATCCCTACACACAGGGGCTCCTCTCCTCCGTGCCGCGACTGGATGAAGCGCGCCAACAAGAACTCAGCACTATAGAAGGCGCGCCACCCGATCTCCTCCACCCGCCCAGCGGCTGCCCTTTTATGCCGCGCTGCGCCTTCGCGCGTGCGGCCTGTCATAGCATGCCGCCCTTAGAAGCGCTAACCAATCAACCGGCACACCGCAAAGCATGTTGGGCCGACGTGACTGATCCCAGGCAGCAGGCTACGGCCGAGCGGCGACAACAGGCGCGGCGTCAAGCCTTACAGGCGGCATTCCAGACCGCTGGCGAAAAAGTAGCGCAGGGCTCGTAATCTTCTAGTGGTCGAAAGGAGCGTGTGACGATGGCAGAGACAATGGTGGGCACCCAGCTCTTACTGGATGTGCGAAACCTGAAGATGTATTTTCCGGTGACCAGGGGTATTATTTTTCAAAAGACGGTGGGCAATATCCAGGCCGTCGACGATGTGAGTTTTGGCATTGCGCGTGGTCAGACACTGGGGTTAGTCGGAGAAAGCGGTTCTGGCAAAACAACGATTGGCCGCTCGATTATCCGCTTATATAAGCCAACCGCCGGCCAGGTCTTCTTTGATGGTCAGGACATGGTCCAGATGGATGCCGATACTCTATGGAAAATACGCAAAAAGGTCCAGATGATTTTTCAGGACCCCTTTGCATCCCTTAATCCACGTTTTACCATTGGCTCGTTGGTCTCAGAGCCCATGCATATTTATCATATGGGGAGCAGGCAGGAGATTCGGGCCAGGACAGAAGAACTGTTGAGCCTGGTGGGTCTACGCCCTGAATATATTGATCGCTATCCGCATGAATTTAGCGGAGGTCAACGCCAGCGCATTGCCGTGGCGCGCGCCCTGGCGGTCAATCCCGAACTGATCATTGCTGATGAGCCTGTCTCTGCGCTCGATGTTTCAGTGCGGGCCCAGGTACTTAACCTGCTGCAGAACCTGCAGGGGCGCTTTAACCTCACCTATCTTTTTATCTCGCATGACTTGAGTGTGGTGCGCCACGTCGCGGATCGGGTCGCGGTCATGTATCTGGGCCGGATCGTCGAGCTGGCCGACCGGGACGAGCTCTATATCGCTCCCAAACATCCCTATACGCGCGCCTTGCTTTCCGCGGTTCCTATTCCTGATCCACTCATCGAGAAGAAACGGCAGCGCATTATTCTGACTGGCGATCTGCCTAGCCCGATGAAGATGCCAACCGGCTGCCGTTTCCATACGCGTTGTCCAATGGCACAGAATATCTGCCGCGAGGTTGAACCAGCCTTCGAGGCCAAAGAAGGGCATGAACATTACGCCGCCTGCCACTTCTCTGACCAGGTAGAATCTCCTATAGCCAAAGCATAAAGTCTATAGGGCCAGTGAAATTCTCTGCACATGTGAAAATCAATTAACACAAATGTGTCACAGTAGCAGAGAATTCATTGACAAGTAGTTGGGCTCGGTTTTATGCTATCATTGTCGAGCAAATTAACTAAAATAATCTCATTGTAGTTCAACATAGAGGCTAGAGAGGTGTGAATGACGTATTTTCGTAGGCATGGTGCGCAAATCACCTATATTATTTTGTCAATCGTCGGGGTCGCTATCTCAATTTATTTAACGATCGCCCATTACGGAAACGTACCGGTTGTCTGTTCTACCAGTGGTGTAATCAATTGTGAACGCGTGCTTTCCAGTAGCTACTCGCTCGTACCCGGAACTTCGATTCCCATCTCAGTTCCTGGTTTGCTCTGGTTTTTGGTGAGTGGCGCCCTGGCCTTTACGGCCTGGAAGATACGGCCAGAAGCGCGCTCACTCAAGATCGCTGAGCCGATCTGGTTTGGCACCGGTGTGTTGACCGCTCTCTACCTGGTCTATGCTGAACTGGTCTACCTGCACAATATCTGTGCCTGGTGTACAGTGTTGCATATCATTATGTTGGTCATGTTCCTGGTGGCAGTATTCCAATTAATGCAGCCGCACGCGGATGACGAAGAATATTATGAAGAAGATGATGAAGGAGACGAGGCTGTCATCTCTCAGGTAAGCAAGCGCTCATACTAAGCACCTGCTTACCTGGTCCCTTGTTCAGTTTGACGATGCTGGTTGAATGACCATGTGGTCGCCTGCGCGCACGCTACCTCCGCGCAAGATACGGGCCATGATACCAGCCTTAAAGTTTTTTTTTGCCCTGGTCCTTCGTCGTCACTGCTTGCAAAAGGTCGGGATGCATCCCATTCAGCTGCTTGCAAGGAGTACGCACCTCAGTAACCTCTAGCAAGGCAATTCCGATTGAGAGCAGTGTGCCTATAGGTAGCTGCATCAATGGCAGTCCTTGAATGGTTATATTCTCGCCCATTGCGCCCGGGCCTAGCTGGATGTCCTGTAGCGCTACATCCTGGTAGGCCTGGGTATCGACGAGCAAGACCTGACGCAGATTTGGTTGGTTGGGATTCTTCCGGGCCAGATAGCGATGGCGCACGAGTTTCCCCGCATGGTAATCCCCCTCTACGCCCAGATCATCCAGTAAATTAATCTCATCTACAATCGGCTTGGGTAGTCCCGGTTGTGGATTGCGGCATACCGCAACCACAATTCCTGCCTCATGATTGCTCGTCATACTTACCTTAATTACTCCCACTTAAATGTACGAATCGCCACAAAGAGGATCACGATAGCCCATAGGGTCAGCAGCAGGATTGGATACAATGGGAAGGTCCCGTTGTGGGCCATTGTTTGCTGCAAGGCCTGGGTTAGTGCTGATGCTGGCAGTAGTTGTGCGATCGCAGCGATTGGCGCTGGCAGGTGCTCCAGTGGCAAGATGCCGCCGCCCAGCAGGATAAAGACCAGGAAGAGCGCGTTAGCCCCTGCCAGAGTCATTTCAGCACGCAGCGCCCCCGCCATCGCTAATCCCAGGGCCGAAAAGGTGACGGTACCCAGGACGATTGAAAGCAGCGCGAAAGGCAATGAGCCAACTGGCCGCCAGCCGTAGAATGCCACAGCCACACCAACCAGGAGCAAGACCTGGACGACTTCGAGTACCAGAATCGAAATGATCTTGGCAATAATCAGTCCACTACGGGACAGGGGAGAACTGCCCAGGCGCTTGAGGACACCGTAGTAGCGCTCATAGGCGGTCGCAATGCCCAGATTGACCATACCAGCTGCCATAATAGCGATAGCCAGAATACCCGGCAAAAGAAACGTAGCGGCGCTCTCACCCTTATTGACGGGAATAATATTCAAAGAGGCAAAGAAAATGAGCAGCATCACTGGAATAATCAGTGTAACCAGCACATTTTCGCCGCGTCTACTGGTGAGCAATAATTCAAATTGTGTCTGCTTAAGAATTTGACGTCCCGCCGAGGCAGGAGTATTGTTACGCGGAGCTTTAGCCGCATCCGTTGCTAGTGGTGAATGTGTGGCCATGTTAATCTCGTACCTCTGATCCAGTTAAGCGTAAGAAGAGATCCTCCAGTGAGCCGTGGCCTACGCGTAGCTCGGAGAGCGTAATTTTCTGTTCGCGTAGCCAGGTGGTCAACTCCACCAGCAGCGCAGGAATATCATCGGTCTCAATGACATAACTGCCAGCGCGCACCTCTTCTGCACTTTTCGCTGTAGGTAATGCAGCCAGTTGAGTGCAATCCAATCCTTCTGGAGCAACAAAGCGCACAATGTTGGCATTTTGGCCGCCCGTAAGATTGCCAGGGGTATCCAGGGCGATCAACTGTCCATGATCGATGATTGCCACGCGATCGGCCAGGCGTTCTGCCTCATCCATCAGATGGGTGGTTAGCAAGATCGTGACGCCATTGCGCTTCAACTCGCGCACAATCTCCCAGGTGGTCTGGCGCGCCTGGGGGTCCATGCCAGCGGTAGGTTCATCCAGAAAGACCAATTCAGGATTGCCTATCAGGGCCACTGCCAGCGCCAGGCGACGTTTCTGACCACCGGAGAGACGGCGGCAACGCGTTTTGGTCGCCGAGGTCAGTCCTACACGCTCCAATAAGGCATCCACCGCTTGCGGCTGCTCATAGTAGCCAGCGAACAGGCTGAGCACCTCGCGGGCCGTCAGAGCCGGGTAGAGACCATCCTGTTGTAGCATGACTCCAATGCGTGGTTTCAACTCGCGCGCCTGGCGAATTGGATCGAGACCGAGTACACGAATCGTGCCAACATCAGGTGTACGATACCCTTCCAGGGTTTCAACGGTCGTGGTTTTGCCAGCGCCGTTAGGGCCCAGCAGCGCAAAGACCTCTCCAGGCTGTACCTGAAATTGTAAATGATCGACGACGCGATGAGCGCCGTAGCTTTTGCTGAAATTCTCAACGACAATAGCGGCACCATCTACTGACTGTGTGGGTACCACTTTTGTCGTTGTCTGCGTGTCAGCAGACATAAGAGCTACTCCTTAATATGCAACCATTTCTTGTATGCGACCTGGGACAACAGTTGTTGGGACAGCGATAGCAAGAAATCCAGTAATCCTCTGTATAAAGTACAGCAGTTTTCGCCAGATGACAAGTTGGACGATTTAAAGGTGTATGGCTTCTCTCAAATATCCCTTATAGATGGGTCCCCAAAAGGAGAAGTGAATTATATGCTGGATGTCCACATTCTTAACGTTTGTACTTTATGGGCATATGTTGCTATGCAATAGCATTCGTTATATACTAAAATAGTATAATAACAAATTGCGGGAGTTAAGGATGACAACCCCTTCGCGATCAAAAAAATCAACAGTCGCACCATCTCTTTGGATTCGCTTATGCCATCAGCTCTGGAATGGATTGCGCTTTTTCTGGATTGTCATTGTATTAGGTTTGGTAATCAATATTATATCGACACGAATGACCTCGGACGCAGATTTTGCCCCTAACACTCCTGTTGGCTGGATAGGACAGCATCTTAGCATTACTATTGTCGCAGGAGCCATACTGGTCATAATCACCACTGTAATTTTTATCATTGATCATCGCAATATATCCGCATCACTGTTATCACCAGCAAAGTCAGGGCAGGCTCACTTTTCGTTTAACCAACCCTTAAGCGATCCTGGAGAGTTTTATGGCCGTGTGGCAGCACGAAATACGCTGATTACCCGTCTAGCAAATAAAGGATCTAGCTCGATTATTGGAGAGCGCCTGATTGGTAAGACATGGCTCCTGGAGTACCTACAGATGGTAGCTCCTACATATAACCCATCCTATCGAGTAGTGAAGGTCAGCGCAACGCATCCAGAGTGTAAGAGCCAGGCTGGCTTTGTGCGGCATGTGCTGGCACAGTTCGGAATATCGTTATCTATGAATTTGTCTAGTGTGACTCCACTCGAACAACTGTCAAAGGAAATAGGCGATATGAGAAACTTTGGTGTGCAGCCTGTTCTATGTATTGATGAATTTGAATGTTTTCGTAATAAACAGGAGTTTGATCAGGATTTCTTTGAGGGACTTCGTGCTCTGGCCGAGAGTAATGGATTGATCCTGGTTACTGCTAGCAGGCATCCACTAAAAGAAATTATAGAAGGATTAACGGGACAGACTAGCCCATTCTTTAATAAGGTACAGCAAATAGCGCTCAAGCCTTTTACAGAGCAGGAGGCGCGGAAGTTTGTAGAGGAGAAAGGAGATCAGGTTGGCTTTGATAAGAAAGAGCAAGAAGTTCTTTTGCAGTGGAGTGCACTCTATAAGGTCAATGGAGAGCGTTACTGGCTACCGTTGCGTCTCCAACTGGTAGGCAAATTGCTGCTGGATGATAAACAGGCTCAGATTGCTGGTTTGAATGTGGATGATGTGCGCTATCAGCATGATTTCAAGCACCGATTAGATGAAGAATATCAGGCAGTAGTTAAGGAGTAAATAATGACAGAGCGACGTGCCCCAAAAGTAGGAGCCTTGCGCCTGATATTCTACGCCTTTTTTCAGCCTGCCTATCTGACCAGAGAACTTCAACCTCTATCTTACAGGCAGCGCCTGGGGATGATGTTAAGAGTATCTCCTCCTGCATTTTTGATAGTTTGCCCTGTTGTGTTTGTCATACTTGCACTATTGATATGCTTTCATTTAGTTCCCTATCAAGGTATCGTAAGTTTCTTCTGGCCTCCAATTGTTGGAATAGTAATCGTGATGTCCGGAGGAATAGTGTTTGGAATAGGGGTTGGAATAGCGTCTGGGATAACTTTAGAACTAGGAGTGGGGATTGTGGTCGGACTGGGAGCTGGATTAAATATTGAAACAGTAACTGGAATAGTACTTGCGATATGTGTTGGAATAGTGATTGGAATAGTTCTTGAAATAGCGTTTGGTATAAAAGTAGGATTATGGGCTGGATTAACAGTAGGCATAGTGACTGGATTGATAATAATCATAGGAGGGTATAGACCAGAGTTTGGAATAGCGTTTGGAATAGCATTTAGTATAATGAGTATCATTGGTGCATATCGGGTGCCATTTTATTTTGTAAGCGGGTCATCAGTCTTGTATGCATATCTGAGTGCTCGGAAGCGACCAAATGAGACATTACCTTTGCTCAAACATTCTGCTTTGCATTGGGATGAGCGCATCTATCTACCGTTGCCATTTTTGAAGCAACTATTGTTGCTGGCATATAGTGAGCAGCCAGAGCAAACACTAGAGGAAATTTTATTTATTGCCACTGAGCGCCCACTACAACTGCCTGCAGCCCGTAGTACCGCTTTGGAGATTGCGCTTGATTATTTAGAAGGATGTCTTACTATCAGGCAAATCTCTGGAGCTTTTCTGCGCCTGAACGAGCTACTGCCACCGGAGACACAATTGAGCGATCCACGGTGGTCGAGTGCATTGACCAGATTGGGTGAAGCGAGCCGTGAAGCCATGAGTAGCCTCCAGCCTCTTGGAATCCAGGCCAGATTGAACGCTCTCGGTCGAATGATAGATAATCTGCAAAAGATTCGTCCCAATATTGCCTTTCAGGATCAGCGCTTAAATCGTCGTGTGAGGCAGGTTATTGAGTCCTGGAAAGAAGCAGCAGCCAGAGAACAGAGTGTGCTTGCTCGGATGGATCAGGATCTTGGTCACATTGATAACCCCTATAAACCTGGACAGGTATTGGAGCCCTATGATCCTTTATTTGTCGGCCGTAAAGATCTGGCATTGCAACTACTGCAGGCTCTGAATAAAGGGAGTCGGCGCCCCACTTTATTATTGCAGGGCGAGCGACGTATGGGTAAGACCAGTACCCTACGACAACTTTCTTACCTATTGGGCGCCAGTTACATACCCGTAATCTACAATTTACAAGACCCCAAGATATATGCCCGCACAGCCACTTTCCTGGGTACTATCTCTAAAGGTATCGAGAAGGCACTACAGGAGCGCGGCATCAATATTGATCCCCTGGCCTTTGAGCAATTGCAAACATCCAGCTACGTTAATGATCCGATGGCATACAGGTTCTTTGAGTATTGGTTAAGGAGGGTTGAGGATCTTTTGGAAGAAGATGACCACACTTTATTGTTAGCCTTCGATGAATTTGAGAAATTAGATGAGCATGCTCACAAAGGCTATCTGGACCTGAACATGTTTTTAGACTGGTGCAGGCAAATCATCCAATATCGGCCACGCATCGCCCTGTTATTTAGCGGCCTCCACACTTTCAGTGACATGGGAGCCCAAACTGGCATCAACTGGTCCAACTACTTCGTCAATGTTCAGTCCCTCAAAGTCAGTTTCCTCAGCGAGCTAGAAGCCTGCCAGTTGATCTTGCATCCCAAACCGGAATATCCAGGAGAAGATATTTTTGGAGAGATTGTCGATCGGCTCATCCAACAGACCAATGGGCATCCTTTTTTTGTGCAGGCCCTTTGTTCCCAACTCATTGACAACCTCAACATTGATAAAAGAGATCGCCTTGAAGCTCAAGATATTGAGCGCGCGGTCAAGCAACTTGTCATGTCCTGGGATGCCCATTTCGATGATCTCTGGAAACGTTGTGATGACAATGAGAAAGCCTGCCTGCTCTATATCTGCGAGCAGCAGGAAGTAGTCGGTCAAAACAACATTGAGCAAGCAACACAACGTGAGCATGAGAACATTTCCAGAGCATTACGTATCCTTGTTAGGCGTGATCTGCTCATTAAAAATGGGACCGGATACGTGATCGCCGCTCCGATCTTACGTGAGTGGGTTCAGCAAAACGCCTGATAGAGGATGTGTAGGAACACATATAAGCCTTTCATCACGGGATCAATGTCCTATTTTGGAGCACTCGCATTGCTTTGTTTCTTTTAAAGATACATCTAAATTTATTTATGATACGTATATAAAGTAGTTATACAGGAATCATTTTTCGGATAAATGAGCTTCGAAAGTATTATTGTTTTTTTCATTTGTCAAAGGAGATAGATCATGGTTGGTATTCTTTGGGCAGTGGTTGTTGTCCTTGTTATTCTCTGGCTGCTCGGATTTGTGGTACTGCACGTTTCCAGCGCTCTGATTCATATCCTGCTGGTTATTGCCGTTGTAGTTATCATTTACAACCTGGTTATGGGTTCACGCAGCCGCCGCACCTTGTAATTCAAGGCGGTAGGTACAAATAAAAAAGCTCCCTTACGATTTTATGTAAGGGAGCTTTTTCCTATTACTTTTAAAATAGCGCTAGCTATGCTGTATTCCCTGGTGAAAGCACTATTTATTTTAGTTGAAATCTGATTGTGAGATTATCTATTTGACGATGTCTAATTCTAGATGTTACACTATCAGGAATTATTAAGTCGATTTGTCTCATAAGCAGGGCAGGCAATCGCCTGTTCTACCCGTGAAGGGACCAGTACGCTTGAAAAGTGTGCTGGTGTTTTTTTAAGGAGGATGTCTTAAACCATGTCTCTGGCACAGAACCCGGACTCCTTTGCCCAGAAGTTTGCCAAAGAAGGCCTCACATTTGATGATGTGCTGATCATTCCCGCTGCATCTTCAGTCCTTCCCCGCGAAGTTTCCACCCAGACACGATTCACACGTACCATTTCCCTCAATATTCCGATCGTTAGTGCCGCTATGGATACAGTCACTGAAGCCCGTATGGCCATTGCTCTTGCACGTGAAGGTGGTATTGGTGTTATACATAGTAATGCGTCCATTGATTTCCAGGCCCAGGAAGTAGATAAGGTTAAGCGCTCTGAGTCTGGTATGATAACTGATCCAATTACGCTCGAACCTGATGCCGCATTGAGTGAGGCCCTTCAGGTCATGAAGCGTTTCCATATCTCTGGTATTCCGATTACCGAGCAGGGTAAGCTGGTAGGCATCCTGACGAACCGCGACATGCGTTTCGAAACCAATGTAGAACGTCCTATTGCTGATCTGATGACCCGCGAAAACCTCGTAACCGTCCCCGTTGGTACCACTTTAGAGCAGGCCCGTGAAATTCTCCACCACAGCAAAGTAGAGAAATTACCTGTGGTTGATGATCATGGCATGCTCAAAGGCCTGATTACCATGAAGGATATCCAGAAGAAAATTCTTTATCCAAACGCCGCCAAAGACGAATTTGGGCGTTTGCGTGTAGCCGCCGCCGTTGGTGTTGGTCCGGATTCCCTGGATCGTTGTGCTGCACTGGTTGAAGAAGGCGTGGATGCGCTGGTTGTGGATACCTCACATGGTCATTCCCGCATGGTTATTGAGCGTGTTGCTCAGATCAGTGACCGTTTCGGCAAGAAAGTTCAGCTGGTTGCTGGCAATGTTGTAACCGCCGAGGCCACAGAAGCCCTCATTCAAGCTGGTGTCGATGCTGTGAAGGTTGGTATTGGCGCTGGTTCTATCTGTACTACACGTATTATCTCTGGTGTTGGTATGGCCCAGATCACAGCGATCTATGATTGTGCCGCTGTCGGTCGTCGCTACAACATACCGATCATCGGTGATGGTGGTATTCAATATTCTGGTGATATTGCTAAAGCTATCGTCGCTGGTTCTGACACCGTCATGCTGGGTAGCCTGCTGGCCGGTGTAGATGAGAGCCCGGGCGAACTGATGATCTCCCATGGTGAGCGTTTCAAAGATTACCGTGGCATGGGTTCCATTGGTGCTATGAAACAGCGTAGCTATAGTAAGCACCGTTACTTCCAGGGTGAAGTCGACGAATCAGAACTGATCGCCGAAGGTATTGAAGCCCGCGTACCTTATAAAGGTATGTTAGGACCCCTGGTGTATCAGCTGGTTGGTGGTTTACGCCAGGCCATGGGTTATGCTGGAGCGGCAACTATCGCCGACATGCAAAACAATGCGCAATTTACACGCATCACCAATGCAGGTCTACGCGAGAGCCATCCCCATGATGTTATGATCACCAAAGAGGCCCCCAACTACGGGACCAAAAATCGCTAATCGCTCCTGTGCGGACGTGCGCTGGCGCGCCAAGCAGCTTTTGTGGTGTAGTGTAGAAAATGTGCAAAGCACATTTTCTACACTACACCACAAAATAATTTCTTGAACGACACCAAATAGAAAGAGACATATTTGCGGATTCCTCTTTCTATTTGGTGTCGTTCAAGAACTCAAACAGCTCTTCCCAGGGATAAGGACCAGGACAAAAACTACGATGTAGAGGGTCCATTGAACGATGACCAGTAATGCCTCCCGAGGCATTGGCTTTATGCTTTGGAATATGGTGGCGATCACAAATATGTTGAATCAGACGGAAACTGGCCTCTTTCTGAGTCTCAGTTAGTTCATCAGAGTTATCCCGGTGTGGTTTGACATGTTCAATCGAGATCGTAACATTGTTGGGATTGAGCTTGCGTGACCACCAGGGATCGTGTCCCGTCGTAACACCGCCATTCCCCCAGGCGCCATCATGTTCGCGCACCGATTGGACAATCACACCATCGCGCCCAATCGTATAATGCGTACTGACATCAGCCTGCTGGAAGTAATAGCCCACCTCCTCCGCGCTGGAAAAGCCGGCGGTTCCGTGTATAATTATCCAGCGAGGAGCATGACCAGCCCGGGCCGGAAAATAATTGGGCGAAGGTAGCCATAAAGCCTGTGGTTCATCCATTTTAAAAGCTCCTGGTATTGAAAAGTATTTTGTTCTCTGGTACCTTGTAGCCAGAGAGCGTAATTTTATCATATACGGCGTGTTTATTAGAAAGCAAGACAATCTGGTGGGCCTGGTGGAAAAGGGCTACGCGGGCATTAGGTGAGAAAGTAATCTTCTCATGGTCATCACGATTGATGAACATTAGCCAAGATGTCCCATATGATTGCACCCATATAGGACATCAGTTAGAATAACTAGGGTCCTAGACTCACCACCAAGGACAAGATGGCAACCAACCAGTGCGGAGGGAAGAATGGTTGATCTAAAACAAATGCTGAGCCGCTTCTTAGCAATCCCAGGTGTCCGACAGGCCATCCTGGTCGGTCGCGATGGCTTAATGATCGAGGGTATGACTCGAGAAGGTAAAGAGGACCTGGAGGCGGTGGGTGCGATTACAACGACAAGCTTTAGCACCGCTGAAGCATTGGGACAAGAGATTGGGCGGGGAAGCGCAGTGGGGTTGCTCTTGGAATATGAACATGGTTTAGTGAGTGTTGATCCGCTGGGTGATTTTGCTCTGATGATCACACTATCAGATAATGCCTCGAATATTGGGCGCGTACGCCATTTGGTTAAAGCGAGTCGCAATGAAATTCTTGAGGCCCTAGATATAGCTTAGCGCAACATAAAATGGTGTATTATACCTTATGCCAGACGTGTACACGGAGGGCGGCGCGTCCATGGAACAATTAACAAATCTTATTATTTCTGATCGCGAACTTGCTACAATTTCAGCTGTGTTGATGAAGTTGATGAATGATACCAATGCTACTTCAGCCATGCTTCTTGATAAAAGTGGCCAGGTTGTTGCCGTGCAAGGAACAGGTACACGTCGCAATGCAACAACTCTTGGAGCTTTGTTGGCTGGTGTCTTTTCATCTTCCCGCGAAGTTGCGAAACTCCTGGATGAAAAGGATTTTCGCAATATCTTTCAACAGGGGGTGCAGGAAAACATCTACACCACCATGGTCGAAGAGCAATGGCTCCTGGTGATTATTTTCGACAAATTAACGCATATAGGCCTGGTCAAAGTTCTTTCGAAGAAAGCTTCTGATGAACTTGGGCGCACTTTGGAACGTGTGCGTAACGATACCACGCGTACCAAATCTTCGGTGCTCAACCTTCAGTTTCGCTCATCGGTTGAAGATACCATCGATCTGCTTTTCCGCGATTAGAGGAACCTGTCTTTTATGGCTCTCATCAACATTGCTACCCATGAGATCCACTGTAAGATTGTGTATTACGGTATAGGATATTGTGGGAAGACAACGAATTTGCAGCATGTGCATAGGAGCATTCACCCTAATGCCCGGGGCGATATGCTCTCTATTGCCACGGAGACGGAGCGTACTCTGTTCTTCGATTTTCTGCCGTTAGACCTTGGAACTGTGCATGGCTTTCGCACACGTTTCCATCTGTATACCGTGCCCGGGCAGATCCTTTATGAGCGCACCCGCCTGGCAGTCTTGAATGGTGCCGACGGTATTGTGTTTGTAGTGGATTCGCAGGCTGAAAAATTTGAGGAAAATGTTCAAAGTATTGCTGAGCTTGAAATGAACATGCGTCGGATCGGAAAGGACCTGATGACATTTCCTCTGGTCATGCAGTGGAATAAGCGAGATATGCCCAATGCTCTGCCAGTTCCAGTGTTAGAGCGTTATCTCAATCGTCGTCGCGCTCCCAGTTTTGAAGCGGTGGCGGCTGATGGTCGAGGCGTCTTCGCAACGCTGAGAGCAATCAGTAAAAATGTGATGGCGCAGTTGTAATATTTATTTCTTTAATTTCTTCGAGTCTCTTATTTTTGTGGATGGAAAGGGGAAACGCGCTGTTTGATCCTGACACGGAACACTCTGTGCCACCTATGTCTATTTTTGGTATGGATTTTACCAGCGCCCCCTCTACCCGTAAGCCCATTACCTGTGCTGTCTGCCGCTTAGAAGCGGAAACCCTGACTGTACAGGAATGCCTCTTATTTCCTCAATTCGTTGCCTTTGAGCAATTTCTCCAGCAGCCTGGCCCCTGGATAATGGCCTGTGACTTCCCGTTTGGTCAACCGCGCCAGTTGATCCATAACCTCTCCTGGCCACATTCCTGGCCCGATTATGTTCATGCCGTAGACGCCATGGGGAAAGCTAACTTTAGCCAGACGCTTATTGCATATAGCAAAGCGAGGCCTGCGGGAAACAAATTGCATCAGCGCCTGGCCGATAAGCTGGCTGGCGCGATCAGCCCGATGATGATGTATCGTGTCCCGGTTGGGAAGATGTTTTTTGAGGGAGCTCCGCGCCTGTTAAAGTCTGGTGCAAGCGTTCTTCCTTGCTATCCACGGTCAGACACGCGGCTCGTGGTAGAAGGCTATCCTGCCCTGGTAGCACGACACTGGTTGGGCAAACGCAGCTACAAAAGTGATGATCGGGCCCGGCAGACTCCAGAGCTGCAGCAGGCCAGGCTTGAACTGGTGGACGCTATTTGCGCGCCGGCTATGAGCAGCATTTATGGGGTGCGGGTTCAGCTTAGTGACCCTCTACGTGAGCGGCTGATCAGTGATCCAATGGGTGATCAACTAGATGCGGTCCTTTGTGCAGTTCAAGCCGCCTGGGCCTACAGCCAGCGCACGCAAAACTATGGTATTCCACCCGGATTTGAAATCGATGGTTGGATCGTCGATCCATTGATCCTGAACGCCTATCAACAAACTGCTAGAGCAACACACTGATAATGCCACCCAGTGTCACCAGGACACCGATCACGGTGCTTAACGACGGTATATCATGCAGGAAGATCACACTCAAGATAATCCCCATTGTGACCTCCTGCGTCGCAATCAGATTGGCATAGGTGGCGTGGACTTTGCGTAGCGCCGCATTGTAAAGGGTGTGACCCAGTCCCAGGGGGAAGATGCCCAGGGCGCAGATCGCCGCAATAGCTGGTAGTGGATAGGCATGTTGAAAGGCGAAGAAGAGCATAACTGGAAGTAGCCAGAGAGCGGCCAGGCCATAGACATGTGCCGTATAGCGAAATAATGGATGGCGCCCACGCTCACTGCGACCTATAATCGAATAAATGCCATAGCAGAGCCCAGAGAGCAAGGCCAATCCATCCCCCAAAACCATACACTGCCCATTGAGTGAGCAACTGGTATAGTGTGGTTCAAAGCCCGCCATAATAGCCACGCCTATGACCGCGATCGACATGCCCAGCAATTTACGTAGTGGTAGCGACTCACGCAAGAACAGGGTCGATAGCAGCGTCACAAAAATAGGTGAGGTATAGGTCAAGGCCAGACTGTGGGCGGTCGTCGTATAATTTAGCGAGGCGATATAGAAAAAGAAATGCAGGGCCGTCACCAGCCCATAGAGTAGAAAGCGGGGAAGCTCCCGGCGCCTGATACCCATCTGCTGCCGGGTTAGCAGGCCCAGTACCACTACCAGAAGGGCCGCGATGGCCAGGCGCCAGAAAGCAATCTCAACCGCGTGAAAAGGCTGTGACCAGCGAATAAAGACCGGGCTGGTCGCGAAAAATAAAACAGCAACCACGACATAGAGTAAGCCATTGCGCTGTGTTGAGACGGAGCTTTCTTCCGCTGAGGCGGGATGCTCCGTTTGCCCGGTTGTGGACGCGGTTGATTTCGCTTTCATCGGTACTATCCTGTTTAGCCGCGCAGGGTAGCAATCAGGCGATTGGGTTTTAAGAGGAGATCAATAGCCTGCAGTGGTCCATAGGAGACAATATCTGCCCCCTGCAATGTTTTAGCTGCTATGCCTTCAGGGGTGATGACGACAACGCCAATGGCAGCCAGGCGGAGCATACTGGCATCATTCATGCCGTTGCCAAAAGCGATCACGGAAGCTGGTCCTAAATTCTGTACATAGCGCATCTTTTCATCGCCACGCAGTATCTCATGGATGGGGAAGCCCAGGGCTTGTTGGATGGTGGCAAGATTGCCATGGGTACCTGAGGTGACCAGGTGAATTGTAATGTGTTCAGAGAGTTTTTTGAGCCGTTCATCTGCTCCAGGAATTATTGCACCATCAACAGCGAGGGTACCATTCACATCGAAGACGGCATGCTGTAGCTCAATCACCCCTCGTTGGGGAATATCGATCTTAATTGCCAATTGTTTATTTCTCCCTCAATTATTAATCATGTCTAAGCATAACGTGCCAAAGAACTGTGTGCAAGTTTACTGATCTCTCGCTTCGGGCTGCGTTGCCCTGACTACGCTCAATAAGGTCGATACAGAGGGAAATGGTCTCTATACCTATACAAGTATACGTTACACATAAGAGAAACGCCAGAAACAATGTTCTGGCGTTTCTTTATTCTTAAAGGAGTAGAATATAGATCATACATTTTTCATAGAAAAACCATGTATCTTATTCTCTTTATATACTTTCAGCCGTGGCTCAGGTTTAGAAGAAACGGCGACGACGGCGTGGGCGGCGCACATAACTACCACGGCGATGGTAGTAGCGCTCGTAACTAGGGCGATAGACGCGGCGATAAGCCAGTCCGCTCCAGAGAGCAACAAAGACGGCTGCCACTAGCAATGATGTGAGCAGTGGGGCGCCTCCGATATAGACATCATTTGAAAAATGCAGGCCGAGCAATCCCACGACGATAATCATGCCAATAAAACCAATGATTGTGGCCCCAAGGATACCATCTGGAGCTCGACGGCGAGCGATCATCTCACCAATAAAGCCACCAATTAAAGCAATAATCAGCCAGACAATGAAATCTCCAATTGTAAAATTGAAGTGCATATACTAACCTCCTTGTCGGTTTACCTTATATAATTCCGATTGTTTTTATTACGTATTGTCTAGCTTTTTCGCTTCAATTCGTGCGAGGAATAGCGGTCAGGAGGCAGCTTACCTGGTTGGATTGCGCAGGTCTGTCTACGCAATCCAACGCACCAGCATAAGCAGAATAGCGTGAAGGCTCTCAACTAATAGCGTAAAGGCGTGGTGGGCGTGTCGCTAACATCTCTTTGGTGGCGCCCATACCTGCCAGGGCCAGGGCGGCTGAAAGGCGAACGGCTCGCGATTGTTGTGGGTGCCGGACTAATTTTTGCAGCGGCGGGATCGCATTTGGGTCCTGTAGTTGTGTTAAAAGCCAGACGACTGCTTCTCGTTCAACGACATCAGTGCGCTGGAGTGAACGGACAAGTTGTGAGGTAAAATGCTTGCCATACTGAGCCTGGCAATGGCGTAAGTGATGATGAAGGTCACTGGTTGACAGGGTACTATTATTGGTCAGTTCGATTAACTCGTGGATCTTACTATGAAGATTTTTACGAGACTCAAGCTCTAAAACGTTCCAATCGGCATCTGCCTGGTTCTGTACTGTTGATTGGAGCGGCCTGGCGTCCCATCTTTCCATCAAGATATGTCCTTTCAGGGCATTGGTCTGGCCCTTGCTACTAGTAAAACAATAACCCGCTACGAATACTCAGCCAGGCTAGAAAAGACAGCCTGGCGATTTTCCACCATCTGTAGAAGTGTTTGTAGGCCCTGTTGTGCACCTTGACGCTGACTGCCAGTCAGCATAGAAGCTGCGGCAAACTCATCTTCATCGAGCAGCAGTGGAGTACCACTGGTATCTACCCATACATCTAAAAAGAGATCGACCTGTTCAATACAGGTCTCTTGAATGTGTGCCGGCTCAGTAATATTGCAGTACCAGCCTTTGCGTCGTCCATCCTGGTGTGAGATATCAAAGATATTAAACCAGCGATCCGCGTAATAATACTCGATAAAACGATCTCCAGGTTCAAAACGTGTATAGCCTAGATCACGTTCTGCCATCGTCCAGCTTGCCTGAACGACGATCTCCTCGGAGGAACGCCTGAGCACATCGCCATAATAGCGAAGCTTTTCGGCCCCCAGGGGATCGAGTTTAATAACGGTAATCATAGTTCCTCTCAACTACAAACGGCACAATTTTGCGTAGCAACATCACGATGCAAACAGTTTATAGTGTAGCCCAAATCTATCTAATATTCAATGGTTTGAGAGCGCTTCTGCGGCCAAAACGTTCTAACTTCATTCTTCGGGCCTTGCGCTCGTGCGCTGCCGCGCCCGAAGCATCTTTTTATTTGTAGTGCAGACAGAGCGCCAGGAGCCCTGTCTGCACTACAAATAAAATTGTGTATAAACTTGTGTTTATCTGAAACTCATAAGCTCGCGCGTTTGGAGCTCATAATTCTTTCTATGCAGTTGTGGAGAATGTGCGATGAACATTCTCCACAACTGCCCATAAAACGCGGGCAGGCGCGGCAGTGCACGCTCGCACAGGAGCGACACACTTTATGCGCACTGTTGTTTTTCGTTATAATAAGAGAAGTTGCCGGGATAGATGCGGACCGTACAATCTGCTTCAATGGCGATGATTTTGGTCGCCAGTTTATCTAGAAAGTAGCGGTCGTGCGAGATCATCAGCGTGGTTCCTTCAAACTGTTGTAAGGCAGTTTCCAGCACCTCGACGGATGGTATATCCAGGTTGTTGGTTGGCTCATCGAGCAAGAGAAAATTGGCTTCAGTCAACATCAGGCGCGCGATCTGTAAGCGACTTTTCTCGCCACCACTTAAATTGCCAATCGTATTGTGCATATCCCGATAAGAGAAGAGCAGGCGATGCAGGAGTGCGATTGCCTGGCCCTCACTCATATTTTTCAGGCGGGTCACAAATTCGATTGGTGTGCTGGCAAAGGGAAGCGTCTCCTGTTCCTGCGCATAATAGCCAGGAATGACGCTAGGGCCGATGCGCACCTCACCCTGTTGGATTGGTAGCAGACCGAGCAACGTTTTCATCAAGGTGGACTTCCCACTGCCATTCTCACCCACGATCCCGATGCGCTCGCCATGCATAATTGTCAGATCAAAAGGCTTACACAGCACGCGACCGGGAAGGGCAATCTCTAACTTTTTGATCTCCAACACCTTCTTACTACTGCGCTCAGGGTCCAGGCGCACCTTCATTTTATTGCGAATGAGCACCGGCTTCTCTGCCAGATCCTCTTTAATACGCGCAATACGCTTCTCCATATTGTGCATACGGCCAGCGAACTTATCGTTCATTTTGGCCCATTCGCGCAACTGCACCAGGCTGGCCTCCAGACGTTTAATTTCGTCTTGCTGTGTCAGGTAGTATTCATAGCGTTGCTGCAGACGCAACTGACGTTCCTGCACATAGGCAGTGTAGTTTCCTATATACACATCGATCGCACCATCCTCTAATTGGAAAATCTTGTTTACCGTATGATCCAGCAAATGGCGATCATGTGAGATAATTACTACCGCGCCTGGGTAATCATGGATATAAGCCTCCAGCCATTCCTTGGCCTGTATATCCAGGTGATTATCCGGCTCATCCAATAGAAGCAGGTCGGGGGTCTGAACCAGGATACGAGCCAGGTTGACCAGTTTCTTCTCCCCTCCACTGAGGGTGCCGATCAATTGATCATAGTCGGCACTGCTGAAGCCCAGACCGGTCAGAACCGCTTTGGCTTTGTGCTCTACCATATAGCCACCCAGGGTCTCAAAACGCTCCTGGGCTTTACCGTAGGCCTCCAGGACCTCATTTAGTGCCTCGGGGTTACTGGTGACGGCTGGATCGGCCATCTGCCTCTCCAATTGATGCTGGTAGGTGAGGTGGGCGGCAAACTCCGCCGATACTTCTTGCACGACCTCAAGAATAGTTTGGGTATGTTGTGCTGGATCGATCTCCTGTGAGTGATGTCCTATAGTCAAATGTCGTTTGCGTGAAATGGTCCCTTCGGTTGGAGTGTCTAGATCGGCCATCAATCGGAGCAGCGTTGACTTGCCACAGCCGTTCTCTCCCACCAGTCCGATACGCTCGCCGGTGAGGACCTCTAAATCCAACTGATCAAAGACGGCATTGCCAGCATAATCCTTGCTGACCTTCGAGAATTGCACTAATAACATCGTAGCTTCCTTCTGAAAAGAGTGGGGGCAGCACACAACCAGGTGAGGATGGGCTGCATACGGATAGCGGATACGTAAGACAGCGTTACCATTGGAGGACAACCTGGCCATCAACTGCAGAGGAAGACGATGAGATGATGGGTAGCGTAAGGACACAGATCAGGCAGGAGAGGAGTACAGACAGGAAAAAACAACCTACGGTCTATTTGAGGTGGGACCGTACGTTATCCACGACATCAGCACTGCTTTCCGCCGCATAAGCGATGTACCAGGCTTATGCGGCGCGCACATGCGTAATGGCTTTATAGGGGTAGTGGTAAGCCAAAAACTGAGCAATCTTATCTTGCTCGGCGCGGCAAATGAGTTCATTCTTCATAACATGACAAGCATACCTGATCCATAAACAACTGTCAAGCAGATTTTGCCTATAGACTAGCATATTTTTTCAAGTTCCCTTGAGGCCTTTGCGTCTCATTGATGTGCACAAGCCAATAGTTCTATGAACAGGATGAGCGATTTCACCAGCCTCCCATTTTAGAGCTTGCTTGTTGCTCGAAAATATCGCATCATTTCCGTATAGTTCTTAAGCTTGGAGCAGGTACGCATCTTCACTACCAGGGATGGGGGGAACCATCACGGTGGAGAGCGAAGTTGGCAAAGGCTCGACCTTTACAGTCACCCTTCCCAAAGAGAGGACTGCCTGACCGTAGAAAGCACGCCAGGCAGGTCAGATCTCGCCCGTGATGCGCGAGATCTGTGTATGATGGCCTATAGATCAGATATGGAAAGTGGCATGGACGTTTACCAGAGGAAGCGGCGAATAAAGTTAAGGCTAGCATGTAGCTGATCTAGATGGACCTCACCATCGATCGTGATGGCCGGGGACTCAAGGCTCAGGTTGCCGCTGAAGCCCCGCCCTTTAAGCTGGCTGAAGAAGCTGGTAAAGTCTATATCGCCTTCCCCGGGATGCAGATAGCGGCGCTTCCCATCCACAAAGGGCTGCCCATTAGAATCTTTGATATGGACATGGTGGGTGCGATCATCCTGCCAGAGCCAGGGGGTTTCAAAAACACGATCAAGCAGATTATAATTAGCCAGAAACTCTGTATCTAATCCAAAATGACAGCGCGTGTCACGCTCAAGAGCACGGTGCAGGTTCGTAAGCGGATCAAAATGGCGGCCGGGAATACTCTCCAGGGCCAGCTCGATGCCATAGCTCAGGGCTACATCATAACATTCGCCAAGTAGGGCTAAATTATGATCCAGATTATCATCTAATTCAGGCCAGTTCCAGAGGTGCAGCACAAGAATCTGGCATCCAAGCAGGCTAGCGAGGTGACAATTTTCAGCCAGGAGACGCACCCCACGCTCACGTTCAACTGGATCAGGTTGTCCAAGGGCCGTTCCGATATTCTTCTCGGTATGCATCGCCGGGAAGCGCAAACCGGTACGTTGAAGCTCGCCAGCAATCTCCTCGACGCGTGAATACCAGGCAGGATAAAACATTACCTCAAAGCCATCGGCTTCCAATAAAGGACCATATTTGACAATGGCTTGATAGCCAGTAAGGTCAGGATAGCGGCTAAAGACGCCTGTAGAGCAGAGTAGTTGGACAGATTGGCTCATACCGATTTTAGTCTCCTTATAGATACATATAATAGCATATCCTTGTTATTGTATGTGTTGCAGGAGACAATACGCAACCAGGCTGTTTTTTATGCACCAGAGAGTACCAAAAAACGATTAAAGCGTTTATCCTATGCTATACTACACTATATGCTGAGTCTAGATTTTATTTGTCAGCATCCCGATATTATACGAGATGCATTACAAAAGCGCACTGATACGCGCAATATAGATGAGATACTGCTGCTGGCTAATCAACGTAAAGGCTTGATTACACAGCGAGATAGCCTGTATGCGTCCCTCAAGCAGCAGAAAGAGACCGTGCGCACTGTCGCGACGGATCAACGTTTTGATCTCAACAAACAGATCAAAACATTGACCGAAGAGATCAGTACTCTTGAGTTGCAGACAGCTGATCTTGAAACGCGTCTAAACATGCTGCTGCTCACATTGCCTAATTTACCCCATCAGAGCGTGCCTGCGGCTAGTGGCAGTTCCACTGGTGATATCGTGCAGCAGTGGGGAGAGCCAGCTGTCACGCAACAGCTGCACTTCGAACCACAACCACACTGGAAACTGGCAGATCATCTAGGGTTGATGGATGCCGAGATGGGTGCACGCATTGCTGGCAGGCGCTTCATGCTTCTCAAAGGTGCCGGGGCGCGGCTGGAAAGAGCCCTGATCTCATTTATGTTAGATATACACACCCGAGAACATGGGTATACCGAGATCATGCCTCCACAGCTAGCACTTCGCTCAGTCATGATTGGAGCCGGTCAACTTCCCAAATTCGAAGATCAGTCCTATGCCTGTAACGAAGATGAACTCTATCTCAACCCAACAGCCGAAGTCCCACTGGTTGGCATGCACAGCAACAGCATACTTTCTCATGAACAACTACCATTGCGCTACGTTGCCTGGACGACCGCCTATCGACGTGAAGCAGGTTCAGCCTCACGCCAGACACGTGGTCTCCTACGTCTGCATCAGTTTAATAAAGTCGAACTTTTTCAATATACAGAGCCACAGGATTCATATACCCGGCTCACCCAACTACGGCAGCACGCAGAAGCAATATTGCAGTTGTTAGAATTGCCTTATCGTGTGGTAGCGCTTAATGCGGTCAACCTGCCTTTTGCGGCAGCCAAAACCTTCGACCTCGAAGTCTGGATGCCAGGCATGAAGGAATATATCGAGATCTCATCCATCAGCAACTGTGAAACTTTCCAGGCCCAGAGAGCCAACATAAAATACCGTTCGGCGAGCCATACGCGATCAGCTTATGTTCACACCTTAAATGGCTCCGGACTTGCTGTTGGACGCACAATGGCCGCCATCCTGGAGACCTATCAACAAGCAGACGGCTCAGTAGTCATACCAAAGGTACTGCGCCCATATATGGGCACATCTATACTCACTTCAGCTACGTAATTATTTATAAGTATATTTTTTACTCAAAACAGCACATACAACAACAAGAAAGCTGAGATGCAAGGGGTGGTCAGGGGTCTGAGAACTGTGCTTCCAACCTCATCATCTCTCTCCTGCTGCGGCAGGTGAAAAAAAGCGGGGATGCAAGGGGCGGTCAGCCCCTTGACTGGGGTCTGGGGGCTGTGCCCCAACATCTTTTTTTTCCATGCCGCCGTCAGGCGGCAATAAACCAGGAGATCGCAAAGGGCCAAAACCCTTGCCGGGCCACGGGCGTGCCCCCGAAAATTGTCCCTAAACAAACAAGGGAACAGTGATTTTAAGAAATATTACAAATATTTCTCAAAATCACAAAAAAACCCCTTCACAAGTAGGCATAGTTGTGGTATATTATCTGCGGAAGGATGGCAGAGTGGTCTAATGCGGCTGTCTTGAAAACAGCTGGGTGAGAGCCCCGGGGGTTCGAATCCCTCTCCTTCCGTACTAGAGCAGATACATATACATCTGCTCTAGATTTGTCTTTACGAACTTTTTTGTTCGCCCCACACGTGCCGGGGATGTAATGCCCCTGTTGCATCTGGCCGCTATCGACGCTACCAGCAAATCTCAAGGTGCTGTATGAGGATCTACACTGTGTACACAAAATAATACGGAATGCGAAAAGTAGTAGTTGGCTCTCGTGTGCAAAAAGGATATGGACTGAAACAATGTAAATGGCGAAAGGAAGAGGTCCATAGTCTACATGAGGGTCGTTTTCTGGACGGACGGTGAAGTATTGTGTCACTGATAGGTACATTAGAGCAATTTAGCTTAACAAATGTTTTGCAGCGCATAGAGAGACATGAGAAGACCGGTCTGCTGACAATCCGGCAAGGCGCCCAATGGATTGAGTTCTATATCCGTGAGGGCCGCTTATTATGTGTGGGACCACTCCGTACAAGCGCAACCCTTGGTGAGCGCCTTCTGCAAGACGGCATTATTTCTCCCACCGCTTTTCATGAAACCTCACGCGTGCTCGGAGATGCCAGCAAGAATGAGTCTAAAACTGCGCGTACCTTGATGGAGCTCCGCTATGTAAGTCGGGACGATTTGCGCACCTGGACGATCAAGAATACGACCGAAGTTATCAAAGTGTTACTCATATGGACTAGCGGCGAAATTTATTTTGATGATGATGTAACACCGCCTGTGGAACGTTTGCTTGTTTCAATGTCTATTTCATCTCTGCTTGAAACTGCTGCTGCTGCCCTATCCGCGCCAGTATCGGCACCCGTTGCCACACCTTCAGTCTATACTTCGATTGCTACCACACCTGTTATCCCCGTACAACCGGTTCCGCAACAGCCAGTCAGGCCGGCGCCCCACCAGCCACACCGCGCACCCCGAACACTCCATCTCCTGATGTTGCGCGTGTGCCGACCTTGATGAGCGCATCGCAATTTCTAGATGACTCATCATTTTCCGTGCCGTCTTTTGCCACCTCGTTCCCATCGACGGAGGCTATTGCGCCTGTTCAGAAGCAAGAGCCTGCGATGCCTTCATTTGCTGATGTGGCCTCGTTTGCTGATGTATCTACCCCGTTTGCCGATGTAGCTCCATCTCAGACCGACTCAGGATTTGCCTCGTTGTTTGGCGAGGAGGATGTCAAAGAGCTAAATGCCGACTCTGCTTTACAGCCTGTACCAGTAATGAATCCTGTGCCCCGAAGCGTATCGACACATCTTTCATGCAGCCCGACATGGTATTATTGCCTACCGATCTTTCAGCTTATCGCGAGCAGAATCCCCAGGTCCAGTTAACACCAGATCAATGGTGCATCCTTACCCATGTTGATGGCCGTATGCCCTTGAGCGCTATCTGTCAGGAATTGGGATCGACGCCTGATATCGTCTGTCCCATTGCCGGTGAGCTCATTGCTGAGGGCTTGATTACTGCCTCTCTGCCAACCAGCCAGGTTTCTCAGGAGCCATCTCCCGTCTCGCGTGAATTGGTCGCTTCTGGGTTGGGCAATGGCTATGTAGCTCCTGGCTATGCCTCAGCTACAGCCTCTCCCTGGTCGGCTTCGCTGCCCGCCGTACCTTCAGCTAATTTACCTCCTTATGGAGCACCCATGGTTGGGAATAGCGTGGAGACTGAGTCCCAGTGGGGAAATGGCGGCAATGGCGCAACCTTTGTACCGGGTCGCGGTTGGATTACGACTCCACAGCCTATGGAGCCGCTACAATCGAGTGGCCCGTTAACATCTTCTGGCATATATACACCAGCGGGAAATGGCTTTTAAAGATCATCCTGGTTGTGTATCCAGCCAGATATTGAACTGATCGTGAGTGGATGATTATGTGGAGGAGGTTGTTGCTGTGTTTCTATCTGATGAGAGTTTGCCTGCCCAATCGGTGACGACATTGGTGTCTGATGAACCGATTGGGGGTATGATTATTGGCCAGAGCCCGGCGATCCAGCAGGTAATTGCATCTGCACGCAAGATAGCCTCATATACGACTGCCACCGTATTGATCCAGGGAGAGAGTGGTACCGGGAAAGATGTGATGGCACGGGCGATCCATGAGCTGGGCCGTTCGATTTCACCTACCAGTCTCTTTATTCCCATCAATTGCGCGGCCATTCCGGAGGCGCTACTAGAATCAGAATTATTCGGTGTCGAGGCGGGGCCTTCACTGACGCTAAAGTTTCGCGTGATGGTTTGTTCTCGCGTGCCCATCGGGGAACCCTCTTTTTAGACGAAATCGGCTCGATGCCACTTATCCTGCAGGCTAAATTGCTGCGCGTATTAGAGACACGCAGCTTCCGTCGTGTCGGGGGGACCAGGGAATTACACGTCAACCTGCGTATTATCTCAGCTACCAATGTCGATCTACAAGCCGCCGTAGCGCGAAAGA
Organism: Dictyobacter kobayashii; assembly: GCF_003967555.1. Taxonomy (GTDB): domain Bacteria; phylum Chloroflexota; class Ktedonobacteria; order Ktedonobacterales; family Ktedonobacteraceae; genus Dictyobacter; species Dictyobacter kobayashii. The sequence goes on along the minus strand of NZ_BIFS01000001.1, from coordinate 1,344,889 downwards.
TATTTCGACAGGACCTTTTTTACCGCCTCAACGGCTTCCCCCTCTATATGCCGCCGCTACGTGAAAGGCGTGAGGATATTCCACTACTGATTGAACACTTCTTACAGCGTGAGAGCGCCCGCAGAGGCGAGAAGCTAGAGATAAATGCAGAGGCCATGGAGATCCTTGAGCGCTATTCCTGGCCAGGCAATATCCGCGAGCTTCAGCATGTTATTGAGCTGGGTGGCATCTTATGCGACAATAACCTTATCCAACCTAAAGATATTTTAAAGGCTATCCCGGCCGCCCCAGGCAGGCGAGCCAGCATATAACAGAATTGTTACAGAAATTGCAGTTCCCAGATAGCGGTCTGGATCTACCTGTCCTGCTGGAAACGATCGAGCAATCCTTTATCCGTGAGGCCTTAAAACGTTGTGGTGGCAATCAAGTACACGCCGCCCAACTCCTGGGTCTATCGCGGGATAAATTGCGTTATCGCCTGGCAGAAAAAGGCGCCAGGCGGTAGCCTGCTTAGCTAGCATTCTCTGGCCAATCAAGCATAATGGCTTTGAGCGTCTCACCAGGTTGAACAATAGCGCCCCCCTCTGGGACGATCAGGAGCGCATTGGCCTGTAGTAGAGAAGTCATCATATGCGAGCCCTGATTGCCGGTAGTACGAGCTACAAAGTGACCATTGTGCCATGTGACATACGCGCGTACATAATGACGTCGCATCGCGCGCTCCTGTACTCCATCTTCCACCGTAACCTCGACCTGTGGTTTGAGGAGGTGGGTATGGCCCTGGAGTTTACGCAGGACCGGGCGTCCAAAGAGCTCAAAGGTAACCGCGCTGGAGACCGGATTTCCTGGTAAGCCGAGCAGGGGAACGGTCCCGATGTGCCCAAAGGCGACTGGTTTTCCCGGCCGCATATTGATGCGCCAGAAATTGACCTCACCCTGTTCAGACATAATATTTTTGACCAGGTCAAAATCACCCACCGAAACGCCGCCCGATGTCAGGATGAGATCAGCGTTGAGGGCCTGCGAAAATTTTTCGCGTAAGCTTTCCACGGTATCGAGAGCCACCCCTAAGCGTTGAGGAAGCGCGCCAGCACGTTGAACCGCCGCTTCCAGTAGATAACTATTGCTATTGCGGATCTTACCTGGTTGAAGGGGCTGATCAATCTCGATCACCTCGTCACCGGTGCCCAGAATGGCAACCCGGGCTTGCCGCGTCACAGGAACGCTGGCCCAGCCCAGTGTAGCCAGTACCCCGATCTCCCAGGCTCCGATCTCAGTACCTCGCGGTAGAATCAACTGGCCCCGTTGCATATCCTCGCCCGCTGGACGAATATTATTGCCCGGCTCAACCTCTTGCAGAATCTCAACCCAATCGCTTTCTGGACCACCATGGCGGGTTAGCTCGACCTGAATGACCGTATCTGCTCCTGGAGGGACCGGCGCCCCGGTCATAATACGCATGGCGGTACCTGGCTCGACCGCATGATCCGCCACATAGCCTGCGGCCACACTACCAGTCACACGTAAGCGAGGTGGTTGAGCAGCATGGATCTTACTATCCTGGCTGAGTAAGGCAAAGCCATCCATAGCGGAATTGTTGAAAGGGGGAATATCCTCTTGTGCGATCACATCTTCGGCCAGGACCAGGCCCAGTGCCTCTGGGAGGGGCACATGAATGGTTGGCAAGGTAGGAATTTCTGCCAGTATACGCGCGAGCGCTTCCTCGACACTGATCATGAATGCAATCCTCCTCAACGCAGAAAAGCCTGGCTCACTAAATAATTGCGTGATGCCAGGCTTTTCTGCGAAATATAACAATTTCTCATAAAAAATACCTCGTACGGGATTCGAACCCGTGATCTCCGCCTTGAAAGGGCGATGTCCTAGGCCGCTAGACGAACGAGGCAGATCTTGTTTTCACTTTCGTGCCAACGAAGAGGATTATATCCTACTGTGGAGACTTTGTCAAGCATGAATTTGCTGCGTTTTTGTGGTATGGATATTCGCATATTTTAATAGCCAGTGGATGCTTAAATTACAGCTCTACATACCTGAGTTCTGGGGATGGACAGAGGCGGTTGTGCCTCCAGTCCATGCCACCCCTTAAATACGTAATGGGCGCTGTTTTTCAGGCCTGCTGGTAATCGTCCAGAATAGTAGTGAGTTCCAGGTGATTGCCCGCTGGATCGATGGTAAAGAAGCGAGGGCGATGGGGAATCGGTTCTGCTTCAATAATTTGATAGCCGGCCTCTTTTAGAGCGCTGCGATAACTATCCACATTACTGACCTCAAGGCAGAAGTGGCGGGCTTCCTCGGGCCTTTGTAAATAAGGATCTGGCACAAAGTGCAACTCCATTTCACCATCGCCCGCGGCAAACCAGACCAGTCCCTTGGATGCCAGACTAGCCGGTACCTGTTTCTCTTTAAAGCCAGCAAACCACCATAGAAGGCCCGAATGCGCTCTTGCGAGCCCTCTTGAATTGAGAGCGATACATGTTGTAAGCGAGGGAGCCTGGCTCCATTGCGCTCATGTCTGGATTGCATATTTTCCTCCCGAGGCTGATGTCCTCTTAGTGTTCAAAAACACACTCTACCTGCATATATGAGATATACCTCAGTATATCATACATAGAATTAGTTTGATTTTTTATCATGGAATATAGAGAGACGCAAAAAGAGGCGCACGGATATTATCTGATAGTCAGGAAAAATTCTCGATGTAGCGGGCTTAAGGGTAGAAGCGACATCCAGTTGCTCGGTTAACAAGCTTTTTTCTCTATGCTACAATACGTTGAGACTTTCATTCCGATCTAACCAACTCGTTGAAGTTGAAGAGGTAGAGACAAATGTCAAAAACAAAACATACTACATCTGCGGCGCAACGGCGTGAACAAGAACGCCTGCGGCGGACGCAGAGGGGACAGAATACACGTACTACGAATAAGCGCCGCCAGCAAAAATCATCACTCAATACATGGCTATTGATTGGTGGCATTGTAGTGGCTATTGCGCTAATTATTGGGGGCTTTATCTATTTTGGAGAGCAGCAAAAGGCTACTATTACTAAGACAGCCACTCCCAATGTGTTTAAGTCACTCACCACGGTAAAACCTGAATTACTTTCAAGTGTAGGTACTGGTGGCTTAGATAAAAATGTGGCCTCTATTATCAAACCTGTTAAGGGTGCTCAAGTGCTTAAAGGCCCAACTGGTAAACCTGAAGTGTTCTATATGGGTGGTGAGTTTTGTCCATACTGTGGCGCACAACGCTGGGCAATGATTGTCGCCCTCAGTAAATTTGGTTCATTTCAAAAACCGCTGACACCAATTGTGTCCAGCGAATCGAATGTGCCTACCTATTCATTTTACCAATCCTCATATAAGAGCGACTATATTGATTTTGTACCCGTTGAGGTAAGTGATAACCAGGCTTCGCCACAACCTTTAGAGAAACTGACACCGCAACAAGAACAACTGGTAAAGACGTATGATGCGCCGCCATATACCAGCGCCCAGAGCGCCGGAAGTTTCCCATTCTTAAGTATTGCCAGTCAATTTGTCTCTGCCGGAGCCTATTATTCTCCTGATCTACTGGTTGGCCATTCTTTTGATGACATTTTGAATCAAATACAAGATCCAACCACGGATATCTCACGCAGTGTACTTGGTTCAGCTAACTACCTGATCGCCCAGATCTGTAAAACAACCAATAACCAGCCGGGCAATGTCTGTACTGCTGATCCAATTCCAACCATTCAGGGCAAGCTTCCTACCGCTTTGATCGATAATAGCTCGGTCGCCAGTATAGACGCGCCTCGGGCGGCTATACTCCGCGGACAGCGGGCATAGCAGATTACCGCTGTTGCTAAAAAGGGCAATTTTAGTGTGACAGGCATAGTTTATTCTGAGCGGTGCTTGCAAGCACCGCTTTTTGTTGTTCCTGTACGCCTTGTTGACAGCATGAAGATCGCGTACCTTATATATCCCGAGCAGCTAAGCGCCTATATGGACAATATCGCCAGTTGCACCTTGAATAGCTACGCTGGTACAATAAAATACAATTAGTTGGCTCAACTAGTGGGCTATTCTTGCTATTGGAAGGCATTGGAGCATATCACAGTCAACACTTCTGCAACTGTGCATCTTCTATCTGCACAGCATGTGCGGGACTCTTTGGTTTTCTGGCACCCAATTGCTTTTTGACAGTACTGGCACCTGATTGTGGGTACGCCAGGCGTCAGTAGAAGAGATGCTGGTATGGAACAACAGGACACTCGACATCCAGGGAAAACCGGTCTATACGGCTGGTTGCATTTGTTATGGGTTTATCTCTGTGTCGAGTGGCGTTTTGTATCCTGGCGTATGCGCCTTTGGTTGCATCCAGAGCAGAGAGAAAGTATACAAACACGTATGAAACAGACGTTGCTTATTGTTCGACATGGGCAGACCACCTGGAATGTAGAACATCGCTTACCGGGCCAACTGCCCGGTGTGGCACTCAATGAAACGGGACGTCAGCAGGCGGCCCGCCTGGCGCAGGCTTTACAGGTATTGCCACTGAGCGCCATTATCAGTAGTCCTTTAGAACGTGCTTATAATACTGCAGAGTATCTCGCCCAGGGAGAGATATTGAAATCCTCAAGGAACCCGATTTGATGGACACCAATGTTGGTCCGTGGGCGGGGCAGGTAATTGATGAGCTTTCAAAGAATGATCCAGCCTGGAAAGCCTATGTCAAAGATCCAACGGTAGCCCCGAAGGAATTGAGACCTTTCCCCAGGTGCAGCAACGTGTGGTGGCGGCGGTAGAGCGCTGGTTGACCAGAGACAACATCGGGGCGTATCCTGTGTTTGTTGCTCACGCGGATGTCGTGAAGCTGTTGGTGGCCCATTATGCCGGCCTGAATCCGGCTCAGGCAGGTGTATTGTCGATCGATAATGCTTCTGTGAGCCTGGTAGAGATAGCCCATGATGCGCAACAGGAGTCTCATCGTCATGTTGTGGCGATTGGTTGGAGTCCTCAGCCTGGTTGGTTAAAAATGCCTACTCCAGAAAAGCCAGCCCCAACCGACTCACAGGAGGCCGGAGAACAAAAAATGTAGGCTTTTTAACCTGTTACATGTAGTGCGTTTGCTTCTGGCATTCGTCTGATTGTGTCTGGAAGGGAAACTGAGCATGTTTGATCCTCGTGATCCCTATGAACGATATTACTGGCATTATGAGTCACGGCGGCCTTTATCAGTGGCTCAAATCGTTGCATTACAAAGTGTTGATGCAGAGACTGCTGCCCTGGTCTGGCTATTGCTAGAGCATGGCGTCTCGCTAACCGTAGCAGGCCCGACCGATCCCCAGCCAGGTGTGGGCAAGACAACAACACTCAATGCGCTACTTCAATTTTTGCCCGAAGGAACAGCCCTGGCATATATGTCTGGTATGTACGAGAATTTTTCATTTACACGCTTACCAGATATCGATCCCACCACCACATATGCACTCTGTAACGAAGTCAGTGATCATCTCCCAATTTATATGTGGGGACGCATTGCACGCCGTTATTTACAGTTGCCGGCCCAGGGATATCACGTAGCGACCAGTGTTCATGCCGACACCATCGATGATGTCATGTATATGTATCAGCATGATCTACGTCTGCGGCCTGAAGATATGCGCCGGCTTGGACTGGTCATTAATATTGGACTGGTTGGACACGCTTATCCCGCGCGCCGCCGCTGGTTTAGCACGCATTTTATCCAGCCGCACGCTGATCCAGATCGTCCAGATGCTATTGTTCCGGTCCCACTTTCACTCTGGAATTCTTTTGACGATACCTTCGAGCACGCCGACGCTGCGCTACTTACCGATCTGGCTGGCTGGATAGGTATGCCTGATCAGGAATTTCAGCAGGCTCTGGAGCGCAGGATTGCCTGTATGCAGGAAATCTCGCAAGCCGGGGGCGTAGATATGCAAGGCATGTTCGATGCGGTTGGCGAACTGCATGAGAAAGAGGTCTGAATCCCTGTAAGTTTCTATTTAGGAATACATGTTGCGCTGGACCGTGTTTATACGTGTAAGAAACCAAAGGAGGGAACACCCATGTTCTTCTTAGATCAGCTTGATGCTAGCGAAGGGCGCTGGCCACGTATCTGCAACCTATAGTTGCGTCTCACAATCGAAGAAGAGGAGTCATTACTACATGCCGTATGCTGTTGCCATGCTCAGCATCCATACATCGCCGCTGGATAATCCGGGGCGCACAAAGGATGCTGGTGGTATGAATGTTTATATGCGTGAATTAACCCTGGAACTTGCCGCGCAAAACGTTAAAGTTGATATATTTACCCGTCGTACCCAGGCAGATACCCCCGCCATCATACAATTACATCCCAATGTACGAGTTATCCATATCAAAGCTGGCCCGGTGTCCTCGCTCCATAAGAATGATCTATACCAATATACCCCTACTTTTGCCCGCCATATTGAAGAGTTTCGCCGCCATGAGAATATACGCTATGATGTAATTCATAGCCATTACTGGTTGTCGGGCGTGGCTGCGATGCGTCTGGCCTGTCATTGGGGCGTGCCGCATATCACCATGTTCCATACCCTGGGTCGCCTGAAGCAACTGGCCAACCCAGCTGAAGCGGAGCCCGCATTGCGCCTGGAGATGGAGCAGCGTTTAATCCACCAGGTAGATCGTATTATCGCTGCCACCGCCGATGAGCGTAGCCATATGATGCGCTATTGCGGCGCTACTCCACACCAGGTCGAGGTAATTCCCTGTGGTGTGGACCTCAAGCTTTTTGAAGCGTATAACAAACAATGGGCGCGCCAGCAATTGGGCCTGCAGGTAGAGCGACCAGTACTTTTATTTGCCGGCAGGCTGGATCCTTTTAAGGGACCGGATCAGTTGCTACGGGCGGCCGCCTTGATGCAAGAGGATGCCCAGCTGGTTATAGCTGGTGGTAAACAGAGCGGGGATAAAGACTTACAAGAGCTGCGCAAGCTGGCGCGAAGCTTAGGCTGGAGCAGCGCGTCCACTTTATAGGAGCACAGGCGCGTGAGAAGATGCCCCTGCTCTATAGCGCGGCCGACGTCACGGTAGTGCCTTCCTATCATGAAACCTTTGGTCTGGCCGCCGTCGAGTCGCTGGCCTGTGGTACTCCCGTGGTTGCCACGCGTGCTGGAGGCTTAATGACCGTCGTACAGCATGGGGAAACCGGCTTCCTCGTCCCCCGCTGTCCCGGCTTTTTCGCTGAACGGTTGGACCTCCTCTTGCGCGACGACCAGCTGCGTGCGCGCATGGGAGCAGCCGCCCGTCCATCGGTGCAGCAATTTGCCTGGTCAAGTGTAGCCAGGCAGGTTTATGCAACCTATGAAGAGCTAATCAGCGTTGGTCAATGCCTGGTCGCATTATAAACAAAATATGTAATAAGCAGCAGGCGGCTTCCATAAAAAGTGGAAGCCGCCTGCTGCTTATTACATGCAAAAATGTTCGATTTATGCAGCACAGATAGCATCAGGAATGACAACTAATTATTGTTATTCTGATCATGATCTGGTACAAAAATCATACCAGTTGGGCTGGTAAAGCCAATCGCTACTGGTGAAAGAATGCCAGTGCTCTTATCAACGGTTGCCAGCACGCCAGCGACACCTGAGTCAGAAGGGGTCTCGGTATAGATGCTGCCAGCTTTGAAATGTCCGCGGACCCAGTATGTGTGATTGGCTGGACCATCTACAACCAGTAAGCGACCATCTGTATCGTTAGGCCAGACAGTGTCATCGAGTTGTGTACCGACGGTTAAGCGGCTAACAGCCTGCTGAGCGGTACCAGGATGGCCGATATAAACGATTTCTGAACCGGCCTGATTGATCAGCACCAGGTTTCCCTTATGGTCGGTTGAGAGAGAGTCAGGATCGATCTCGTTCAGTGTAACTTTTGTAGTAGTTGCTCCAGCGGTGATGTCGGTGGCCTGCGCGTTACCCATCAGAATAGGTGTTAACACAACTTTGCCTTTGTCCAGTTGGATTTTATCCACGGCTGGGAACACATTGACGCCATTTTTATCCAGGGTTGGGTTGGATGCGGCAATAAAAGCGGACCCATTCAAGAAATAGACATCATCATAGCCACCACCATGAGGGGTAGGGGAGAATGTGTAAGGGGTGACGGTGCCTTTGACTGGATCAATGGTCTCGAATTTAGGGTTGCCATCTTCATTTGAAGTAACCCAGAGTTGTTTGGTGACGGGATTTACACGCATGCCATCGCTGTGGCCAGGGGCACTGAATTTTTTGAGGACTTTGCCATCCATGGTATATTCGACGATGGTACTGGTCTTATTATCTGTGCCATCTTTTGCCGTCTTATTCTGGTAATCGATAAATACATGCCCATCGCTTACTTCAACTGCATCAGGATTAAAATAATCTTTTGTACCTGAAGCGAAGAGAGATACCTGATAGCCATTGAGTGCTTCAACACCATAGTGATCGGCGGAAGGTGCCTGAGCATGGGCGGTGGTAGCCAGTGCCTGTGGACCTGCGCAGGCTGCTAACGAAAGTGCCAGTACGGCGGTCAGACCATAAAATGAATTGGTCAGAGTACGCTTTACTAAAGATGCGTTTATTGACATGTTTAAACTACTTCCTCTGCTTTCCTTAAGAATTGTTCTGCAATATTTTTATTAGTAAATGTGGTCATATCTGTGCCTTCTTAAGGATAGTGTGAATGTATTAATTCGTTATTAAGTAGCTATTAAGAGAAGCTATACAAGTTCTCAAGATATCAGGCTATTGTTATCTTGTCCGGTGACTGGAGTTGTCAAAGCGCTTTATCGATCTGGTAGATTGTGGGAGAAGGGGTGGTTAATGATTGCCGTGAGTAAGAGCATTTTACTCTCTGACAAAGAATGCTGGAGTAGTATTAAAGCTATTGTGGTATATATGCAAAATGTTAATAGTAGTAAATACATGTTTGTTTTATATATAGCTTTGCAATTATACTATAAAATATATCGATTTTAATACAATTGTTCGGGTATAACAGGAATATAGCTAATAATTAGTCTCGATGAAATATAACAAATCACGTTAATACACTGTACATTTTCAATACAATGTCTGGCAAACGTAGATTAACCTATTCAAGGGTGGACTTTCACCTATCTCTATGGTATAATCATGTGCAAGAGTAAGAGACAATCACCATTTAGACGTTCAGCCTGTATGCTATTAATCGCAAGCTGTGTAAATAGGCTTACAGGTTTTTATGCCGGAGTTATCATATTCTGGCGAGGGTGGAATGCTTATGTGTACAGTCTCAATACAAGCAAGCGCCAATCTTCAGTGGTTGACGACGACTGCGACTGAGACTGATCCACAGAAAAATGCCGACATCACCCCATAAATCCGCACTAGGGAAAGAGAATTCTCTGGTGCTTTTTTCATTACTGGGACCTTTGCATGGAGCGCACCGGGTTCTGCGTACTCATCGATCAATTTTTGGGTTTACGTCTGCTACTCAGGAGGATCGCAGCTATTGCGGGACGAGTACTTATTTTAAATAACGGAAGGAGGACAACGAAGTTTCTTTCACTCAATCGGTGAGTTAAGACGTATGTACTGCTCCCCCCCGGAGCTAATAATACAGTGCATGTGGCTACGGAGTGGTTGCTAGAATTGAAGGAGTGTGCAATTATGAATTCGAGTATGATCAACAAAATTGCAAAAGCCAAACGCTATGCCGAAGAGCCAGAGCGCATTCAGTTCGTCAGTTTCGAAGCAAAATTCCAGGGTGAAAACGATGTTCACACCACCAGATATGATGATGGCGAGTGGCAGTGCACCTGCCGCTTCTTCCATGACTGGGGTGATTGTTGCCACACAATGGCCATGCAGAGAGTCCTCGGCGTTACTATTCCAGAGGCCCATCGTCACGGCGTACTTTCTGGTTTAGGGACGGGCCCGCTCTCACACTGATCTTGTGCAGGTGAGGAGTCACGGATCTCTAATGCGGATCAGTTCAATAATTAAAAGATGAGACACTGTGTTTTAATAGAACAGTGTCTCATCTTTATTATATACAGGTGCTTGTGGTGCATATATCTGTGTGCAGCTGAGCAGTAGCGACACAGCAGCGTTCTAGCAGCTATTTATTAAACAAGAACAAAATAGAGAATGACGATGGCTGCAACCATAATCGTTGCCAGAATTGCGATCGTGATCAAATCGCGGCGTACGTAGGCGAAATGCTCGGTGGTCACCAGCGCATTACCTGCACGTTGCTGCTGGGCTTTTTGAGCGGCCAGACGCCGTGCGGCCATGCGGGCTGAAGCACTTGTTGGAGCGACCACGGGAGTCGTAGTCTCTGAAGCAACGGCCTCCGCTGGCTCTACGACCGAAGCCGGGGTAGCCGCGACCGGTGCCGGGGTCTTCTTCACTTTTTTTGGAGTGGGTTCAACATCAGCTACTGCAGAAGTATTATTTTCAGCACCTTCTGGCCGAACCAATTCAAACCCCTTTTGGCGTTGATATTGCGCTGCGCTGCGCGCTGCTGCTGATTTCTTTGGCATAGTGGCTTTTACTCCCTTGCTCGATTGTCTGGTTTAATAAAGCTGACAGCTCGAGCTCTTATGGTTCTTGATATAGATAACGCTTGGCTCATCGTTCAGACGCGCTCTCATGCCGTTCAAGGCCTTCTAGCACCTGCAACATCTCGCGTTTACTCGCACATTGTTGCTTATTATACACGAAAGCTCGTGATCAGTCGAGTGGTTGCTCCCAATGGGCTGTCAGAGATTATTTGACAAGCACCCCAGGCTGTGCTACTCTTAATGTTGGCAAGAAAGGGCAAAACATATTCATTACCCAAATTGTACTGCAAAGGTTCAGAAGGCTAGCCCCCGAGAGGCTAGTCCTTTTTTCTACATACATTCATTATTACCATACACACTAGTAACAAATAAGCAGGAACTTTTACCATGGCACGAATAGTCGTCGCAATGAGCGGCGGCGTAGATAGCTCGGTCGCCGCCGCGCTCCTCAAAGAACAAGGCCACGAGGTGATCGGTATTATGCTCCGCCTCTGGTCAGAACCGGGTGTTATTGAAGCTGAAGATGATGGTGTTGAGCGCGTTGTGCAAAACAAATGTTGCTCGCTGGAATCTGTTGATGATGCCCGGCGTGTGGCACGTAAGCTTGATATTCCATTTTATCTGGTCAATGTCGAACAAGAATTTAAAGAAAAAATTGTCGACTCTTTCTACGATGATTATGTTGAAGGGCGCACACCAAATCCGTGTCTAAACTGTAACCGCCATATTCGTTTTACTGTGTTGCTTAATCGCGCGCTGGCACTCAATGCCGATTATCTGGCAACAGGCCATTATGTACGTGTCGATGATCATCCTGTGACCGGGAAGCGCCGTCTTCGTCGTGCGGTCGATCCCGAGAAAGATCAGTCGTATGTTCTGCATGTACTGAACCAGCAACAACTGGCCCATGCCTGTTTCCCTCTGGGTGGATACACCAAGCCAGAGGTACGGGCCATGGCAGCCGAGCGTGGCATGACCGTGGCTACCAAGGCTGAGAGCCAGGAAATCTGTTTTGTGGCGCAAAATGATTATCGTGGCTTCATAGATCGCTACGCCGCTACCCGACAAGAGGAAGCCGAGTTAGCACCTGTTGGGGCTGCCGCGCCAGCCAGGCAGGCTAACACAGGCTTGATCTCGATTCCCAGGCCAGGCCCCATTCTGGATCAGCAAGGCAATACCCTGGGCCGCCATCGTGGGCTGGCGTATTACACCATTGGACAGCGCAAAGGACTTGGTATCACTTCTCGTGATCCATTGCATGTGCTAAAAATTGATTCTGTCCAGAACTCGCTCGTGGTTGGGCCAGCCAGCGCCCTGGAGCAGACAGAGTTTATCGTTGGTAAGATGCATTATCTTAGTGGCGAAACACCGACCGCGCCCTTTGAAGCATTGGTTCGTGTACGCTATAAGGCTCCGGAGCAGCCGGCACTGGTTACTCCTCTTGATGACGGAGATCGGGTGCGTGTCACATTGTTACATCCACAGCGGGCCATTACACCAGGACAAGCCGCCGTTTTCTATGGTGGCGAGGATGGTGATGAGGTGTTGTGTGGAGGGATTATTGCAGAATGACGGATCTGGCACACATTAGAAATTTTTGTATCATTGCCCATATCGACCACGGAAAATCAACCCTGGCCGATCGTTTGCTGGAATTTACCGGTACCGTCTCTAAGCGTGATCTGTTAGAGCAGACGCTCGATCAGATGGATTTAGAGCGGGAGAAGGGCATCACCATTAAGTCGCAGGCTGTGCGTATGCGCTATACCGCGCTGAATGGTGAGGAGTATGAATTAAACTTGATTGATACTCCGGGACACGTAGACTTCACGTATGAGGTGTCGCGTAGCCTGGCCGCCTGTGAAGGAGCATTGCTGGTCATTGACTCCACCCAGGGTGTTGAGGCACAGACACTGGCCAATCTCTATCTGGCCCTGGAATCCGATCTTACCATCATTCCCGTCATTAATAAAATCGATCTGCCCAGTGCTGAACCTGAACGTGTGATGCAAGAGGTCGAGGATGTGATCGGGCTGCCCAAAGAAGAATGTATTCTGGCCTCAGCAAAAGAGGGCATCGGTACGCAGGATATCCTGGAAGCAATAATCAAGCAAGTGCCACCTCCAACAGGGCGCTTAGAAGGTCCTTTGCGCGCGCTGGTCTTTGATTCCCATTATGATGCCTATAAAGGTGTGATCGCCTATGTGCGTATCATGGATGGTGAGTTATACGAAGGTGAGCGCCTGAATATGGTTGCCGCCGGCAGCTCGGCGGATATTCTTGAGGTGGGCTGTTTTCAGCCGCGCCTGGTTTCGACGAAAACACTGACGACAGGCGAAGTTGGTTATATCGCGACCGGTTTCAAGAATGTCAAAGACTGCCAGGTAGGTGATACCGTCACAGTGCCCAGCGCCCTGGCTACTATTGAGCCCTTGCCGGGTTATCAACCAGCCAAACCGATGGTCTTTGCTGGACTCTATCCGGTTGATAGCAATGATTATCCAGAATTGCGCGAGGCCCTGGATCGTCTAAAGCTCAATGATGCGGCACTCTCTTATGAGCCAGAAACCTCTAACGCGCTAGGCTTTGGTTTCCGCTGTGGTTTCCTGGGCTTGCTGCATATGGAAATCATTCAAGAGCGGCTGGAGCGCGAATATAATCTGGACATCCTGGCAACGGCCCCCAGCGTAGAATACCATGTCACCAAGGTTGGCGGGGAAGTCGTAGAGGTTGATAATCCATCAGAGATGCCTAACTTTGGAGAGATTGAACTGATTGAAGAGCCCTTCATGGACATCTCGATCTTCACACCATCTCGCTACATTGGCACGATTATGGAGCTCGTCACCTCTAAACGTGGCATCTATAAAGATCTCAAATATATTGAAGCCGAACGTGTTTTGATGACCTATGATATCCCCTTAGCGGAACTGATCATTGATTTCTATGATCAACTTAAGTCGCGCACCCAGGGTTATGCCTCGCTAGACTATAATTTTGGATCTTATCGCTCTTCAGACCTGGTCAAAATGGATATCCTGGTCAATACCGTCCCGGTGGATGCTCTTTCATTGATCTTGCACCGTGACAGTGCCTATTATCAGGGTCGAGCCCTGGTCGAAAAACTGCGCGGCCTTATTCCCCGCCAGCTTTTTGAGGTTCCTATCCAGGCCGCCATTGGCTCTCGTGTCATCGCCCGTGAATCGGTTAAAGCGATGCGTAAAGACGTATTGGCCAAATGTTATGGTGGTGACATCTCGCGTAAGCGTAAATTGCTGGAAAAGCAAAAAGAAGGCAAGAAGCGCATGAAAATGGTCGGCAGTGTAGAGATTCCGCAGGAAGCCTTCATGGCTGTGCTTTCACTGGGAAAAGATTAGAGCTGAAAATTATAGGGGAAAGCTATAGGCCCGATCGCAGGGCCTTTAAATAAAATCCCGGACAAGAGGACTGGCCGTCGTCTTGTCCGGGTGTGGAGTATGCTGGTTCTCCACACAATTTCCTCTTCCTCACCACTACCACCACAGGTAAAAAGAGAGCTAGATAATCACGGTTATCTAGCTCATCTGTGTCTCTTTTTTGTTCTTCACAACTCCCGTGTTTACGTCAACCGAGTACTAATCCAACAAGAGTCGCTGATAGAGTACTACAGCGATTAGCCTCTAGATACCTCTAACCCTCCCGAGACGTATAAAGCGCGTCATGGCGTGATCAGGCTTTTGGCCTGTAATGCCGGGAGGATAGACGCTTAAAGGCAACCGGGAGCCCGCATTTACGGGCGCTTCTAGTCAATCTGAAATACTACCCCAAGCACACGAATTGGTTTCTTCATGGTTCTTATAAGATCAATGGACGTCATAAGATCTCCTTCCGGGTTGCTTATGCAAGGACTATGCCTTGTGCCAAGGTCTTTGTTTCCCTGGTGTATTCCGTAGTTCTTTGGAATGATTAAACATTACCATCTCATTTCACAGAAGTCAAGGGGTCTGCCACGGAAATTATTGAGGCATTTGTTTTTATGTGCGCATCTATCTATGTTCGCCGTATTTTTTTTCTTATCAATGCGTTGTAAGCCAGATATTGCTGACATAATGTTCAGATTGTCGCATATAGATGGGGCAGCACACTATTGAAAAGCATTTGGAAACGCGCTTGAACGCGGCTAGCTCCGCTGCCACGGCCTCAACTCTTCGAAGTGATCAGTATCAAGCAAACAGTTGCGCCTGTCAGGCAGCTTCGCTCATCCAAATGAAATGGCATGCTATTGAAATAGCAATCGTAAACGCCGCTTGGACGCGGCTAGCTCCGCTGCCACTGGCTCAGCCATTCAACTTGAGCAGCAGCGAGCAAACAAGAGCGCCTGTCAGGCAGCTGCGCTCATACGATTGAACGGCATACTACTAGAAAGGTGCCTGTTCTCCGTTGACTACATCCTCGTAATTTTGTTGGAATGTTGACAGCACCTGGGCAGGGTCCGCGCTCTCCTTCATAATCTCCGCCTGCGTATCGTGACGATCTTTTACCGTAGGCATATCGCGACGCAGCTCTTCCAGCAGCTCAATCACTTTGCTGACCTTGCGTTCCACTAGCATAGACATTTCTAGATCTAGATGTGAGCGCTGATCATCGAGTTTGCCCTGTCGATTCTGAGTAATAAGGACTGCAGTTGTCGTGAGCAGGGCGATAAAGCTAACCAATCCCTGCAGATCCGAAAACGGTGGGGGATCCAGCCGTTGCAGCCCAAATATCGGGCAAGCAATATTGTAGATAATCCAGCACAGTACAATCAGCATAATGGCATACAGAGTGTAAGGGCGACCCAATAAATTATAGGTAACGCGCTCAATGATCTGTTGGTGTTTGCCAGCCTCACGTTCAGCTGAGAGACGAATCGCTACCAGGTTATCGATGTCCTTTTCGACAATGTCTAGCAATTTCGTTAAATCTTGTTGTTTCTGTTCGATATCTACCTCTTGTGGTTGTGACTTGTGTTTCTTTTTCATATGTATGTACCAGACCTCTTTTTACTGATTGATGGGATGGCTGGGTGGGTATAATTCTATCCTATCATTATAAGCTGCCAGGGTGTCTTTAAGAAAGTACAGAAAGAGCAGGCACGCCATCATATGCGTGTCTGCTCTTTCTAATATTAAACTTAGAAGTCGCTGGCTTAGTAGTTATTGCGCCCTCTTTCAAAAGCATTTTCTTCTGGTGTAACGTTAGCTGGCTCGACAGGAATAGCGCCAGTATCGATGTCGTTAGCTGCCAGACGATCGTTAGTAGTGCCAGTAATGTCGCGATCCATCGTAGGCATGCCAGTTGATGTACGGTTAAAGTTAGCATCATCCTGCATGGTCTCATTCTGGCGGCTGGTGGTCTGTCCCTTACTGGCGGCGCTATCTGCATGGAACAGATAGTTGGAAGATGTGGGATCGAGAGCACCAGCGGGTGACTGATTTACCAGTTCGGCGAAATGATTCAAATCGTGCTCAAGGGCCTGTTGAAAGCGGCTACCGGCGCCCAATTTCTCGCCTGCATCACCCAGAACACCTGCCGGTGGATTATAATTGATCGAGACATCAACTCTTGTCTGGTCATTTGAAATGGGGCTAAAAGTCACTCTACCAAAGTTCTCAAGCCCATTAGTGGAGCGCCAGCCGATCTGCTGGTCAGGAATCCACTCTTCGTTGACCGCGTCCCACTCATGGCGGCCTACCACCTCAGCTACCCAGTGGCTAGATTGGTCATCATGATAGGTAACTTCTTTGACAAAACTCATGAATTTTGGAAAATCATTAAAGTGGGTGAACAGAGAATAGACCTGATGGACAGGAGCATTGACTGTAATTTCAGCACTGTGGGTTGAGTAGTTCTTTTGCATCTTTATCCTTCTTTCACCAAACGCCTGCATTGCTGCAGGAGGTCAAAACATGTAATTTAAGTTAATCATGTGTTACCAATCTATTGGCATCCCTTTGTATACGACTCTCATTTTTGCCTGGTTTCAACATGTTCCATTCTGAATAGGTTAGGTATTTAATCATTTTCAATGATCTATATAGTTATAGTTGTGTTTGCATGGACTAAAGGGTATTGTTATGCTGCATATGATCATAGCAATAGGCAAGGTTCTGGTTAAGGCGTGGACTTTTTAGCAAGGATCTAAGCACAGAGGTACCTGTTTGTTGTATTGTCTGAAAAACCCTGGTATTATGCTCACGGAATAGATAATTTAGAAGACAAAAACGAGTAATCAAAATATGAAATTACGTAGATACTCAAATCACGTAGATGGATAGAGGTTTGGTTGAGAAGTAAAGCAATTCTGTAATACCACAGTATTGTGCATTGCCAGGAAGAAACAAGTCCCCGTTCGGTTCTCTGTTTGCGTCTAGTATAATATAAACATAGAGGCAGAGGATTAAACTCAATTGCATGCTCATGGGTGTAACTAATGAGCATGTGCTTACGTAGTAAAAGGTAGTACGGAGAGCGCGTTTATTCTTGGTGAGACACTGTTTATATAGATCGTCCCATTGGTAGTATCTGAATTCTATGCTTTGGAGAGGTAACAAGCAATGTCAATTGGAACCTTGGAAAACAATTTGAGCCGCGCTCTAGAGCTGCTGGGTGGCTCTATTGATCCCGAGATAGTCGAAACGTATCCATCGCTCGAAGCACGTATTTTAGCGCAGGCCCTGGAGAACGTCGAAATTGCCGAACAACGTTTACGCGAGATCCAGAAGTTAGTTGGTGAGATCGAAGGCGTTCTTGTCTGACCAGATGCAGGCATTTTTTATCTAAACACGGCCACCGTAGTCTACATATCCCTTCTCCAAAGTCGGCGAACCCATGTGGGATATGTCCAATACCCGTTTCATTCATACACAATGACGTATCTCATTGTATTGTTAACGCGCTTCTCTTGTTGTGTACTCAGAAACTGTGTTCTATGAAGAAAAAGCCTGGAAGTAGAGAAAAGCAGAGCATTCATAATCAGTGAACGCTCTGCCTCTTTTTTTTGGGGGGTGAATATAAACGTTATCAGGCCGAACAGCTGAGATCTAATGATGAGTCATGAACCTCGATGGCTGGTACCTGAATATTAGAGTCATCAGATAGATCTGGCTCTTCAAGGGCACGCTGGATAATCTCTTCAACTTCGTCCAGGGTGTTGATGCGCACCAGTTCATTACGCACACGTTTGGCTCCGGCGAAATGACCCAGGTACCACCCCATATGCTTTCGCATCTCAATATAGTGACTCTGCCCCTTGATTCTGGCATGTGTGCGAGCATGCTCCAGGGCCATTAACAGACGTTCTTCGCGCGTTGGCATAATGTCAGGCAAATTCTCAGGTGTTGGCTTGATCCCGTCATGGAGCAATTGTTTAAGCAGCTCCTTATTCTTGAAAAGCCAGGGATTGCCAAAGGTAGCGCGCCCAATCAAAACCCCGTTGACGCCAGTGGTGCGGATACGCTCCGCCGCTTGATACAGGCTATGAATGTCACCATTGCCCAGAATGAGCGTATCGGTTTTACGCACTATTTCGGCCGCAGTAGCGATCGCGTCCCAGTTAGCCTCACCTTTGTAGTGTTGTACCAATGTACGCCCATGGAGAGAGATAACAGCGGGTTCTAATTCCAGCAACTCCTGCATCCAATCCTTTACGACGATTGAATCATAGCCCAGTCGTGTCTTAACAGAGACCGGGAGCAGGCGGCGCTCGTATTCAAGTGGTTCCCCCCAGGTGCGTGCCCGATCCACATTCATCTGTCGAATCTGGCGGATACGCTGCGGGTCCATTTCTAAGTCTTCCAGGGTCTGGCCATTGGCCCAATCGCGTACCCCCTGCTGGGTAGCACGAACAATCGCTTTAGCAGTTTCCGGCAGGCGAATCAGAGCTGCGCCCCCCCCTTTATTAGCGATGCTACTGGCGGGACAGCCCATATTGATATCAACGCCATCAAAGCCAAGTTCAC
This sequence comes from Dictyobacter kobayashii, assembly GCF_003967555.1. GTDB lineage: Bacteria > Chloroflexota > Ktedonobacteria > Ktedonobacterales > Ktedonobacteraceae > Dictyobacter > Dictyobacter kobayashii. The sequence goes on along the minus strand of NZ_BIFS01000001.1, from coordinate 1,326,317 downwards.
AGACTATATGGGCCGCTTTATAAAAGTATTCCGGGCGGCAGCCAAAGATCTGTGCCACCACTGGCCGTTCGGCGGGTGTATAGAGGAAATCGCGGAAAATGCGATCGCTACCACGCCAGAGCCCCTCTACGTTTGTGAATTCGGTCATGATGATATCAGGGCGCCCATGCAGGCCGTGCATTGTTCGGCACGGGGCATCAGTAACGCCATCCATAGGGGCCAGGCCGATAATTGGTTGTGTAAGTGTATTCCAGAAAGATGTTCGCATGGTTTCCGTCTACTTTTTCGGTGCAGCACTGTATATAAAAAATGTGCGCCAGGATCTTCAATACAAGTTCTTGATTGATTGTGTGTTCCTCTATGATACATGTTTTCATGCCCGGTGGTCAATCTGTTTTCGACCCAAACCAGGGCTTTTTTCTTGTTCCTCTTTGGTGCCTGCGGCGCCGGGTTGGGAGTGTGGAGTGTGTGTGGTGGACGGCCGCGGCCGTCCACCACACACACTCCACACATGAAATAATGTCCATCGTATCGCTTGCTCGTGATTTCCCTGCGATCTCTGAACGAACATCAAAAAGCCAGCTATCTGGCTCTCTGACCTGAATTGCATAGGATAAAATTCTCATTAGCAAATCTGCTGCGCAAGCATTTCCCCTTTCTTTTTTATGTGCTTTGTGCACATTCCAGGTGAATATCCATGTACTATTGTGCAGGTTAAACGTATATATTTAAAACATTAAATTTGTCAGTATAATCGCATATAGTTATAATATGGGCGTGGGGATGTAAATATGGGAAAGGAGTCAAAATGCTTACAAAAAATCTTGTTAAGCGAAATTTTATCCACTTTGCTCTGTTGCTAGGAGCGACACTATTGCTTCTCTCAGCATGTGACTCGGGAAATAACAATCCAGATGGATCTGCTGCCGCGACACCAACCAGTGCAACAGTCAACTCGGCTAGCGCCATCATTCGTCATAGTCCATCTGGTACGGTAGAACTTATGTGGGACCATACTTCTCATGTTCTGACGGTTCATATGGCTTTAACGGGTCTGACCCCTAAGAGCACGCACCCGGCGCATATCAACTCGGGGAGTTGTAAAAGCGAAGGTAAGCTCGTCTATGATCTATCTGCCGTCAAAACCACGCAGATTGGTTTTGCGGATGTAATTACTAAGGTCAAAAATGTGACGAGTGGCATTCCTGAGACTGGCTGGTATGTGGATGTGAGCAATGGACCAGGTATGAGCGTTAGCAATCAATCTATGCCTATTACCTGCGCCAATGTCTTTAATCCATCCGCCTCACCCAGGTCATCACAGAATGTACAGACAACACTGGCAACTTCATTTGCGCCTAACCAGGCTGTCAGTGGGGATGCACAGCTGACTGTGGATAATAGTAAACTCACAGTTGAGCTGAATGTGAAGGGATTAGTTCCGAATTCCAAGCATATGGCCCATATACACACTGGTAGTTGTGCCAGTCAGGGTCCAATCAAGTACGACCTTAAGCCTGTGATTGCTAATGCTGCGGGTGATGGAACTTCCATGACCATCATCCCGAATATTAGCTCGGTTCCGCGTAATGGTTGGTACGTCAATATTCACCTGGGAGCAGGGAGCCTGAAGTCACAAACAGACAATGATCCATTTGCCTGTGGTGATATTACCTCGCTACACTAAGTGATCCGTTTGATGTTATCTGAAAGAGAGCAAAATCGCGGGCTAGCGATTTTTGCTCTCTTTCTTTTTGTCAGGAGATCGCTACATCTCCGCTACGCCAACGATCAACCATGTATTCAACCGAACTGATGTATTGTTGTTCATTGTTATTGTCGCTGTTCGGAGCATAGACTGGTATAATCTGATCGACCGTGGTCAGACCCCAATTTTGAACATATTGCTGTGAGATCAGCTTGTACCAATCCTCAAAGCCATCTTCCCAGGTATTATACTTGCGATAGCCATGATAGCTGGGATAACCATCGGTCGCGCGAATATTGCCCAGCGAGTGGGTGATGGCTGCTACACCCTGGGTCCCCATCTGACTTTCTTGCATAAAAAATGCCAGCGCATAGGCTGGGTCGATGCCATATTTGACACCTTTATCGTAGAGTGCCTGTCCCTTACCACTGGCAGGTGAGTGATAATGATCGAGCACCGCATTGATAAAATCTGCACTAATGGTGGGTTGGCCAGCTACATTATAGGGACCGGCGGACCCGGTGAGCCTGGATGCCAGGCGAGGTGTCAGCATAGAGATAAGCAGACTAATGATACTGACCCCAATTGCCAGGCTAGCCACGACAACAACAGAAAGCTGGAAGGCGGAAGAAAGAGTCAGTTTTGACCGCCTTTTTCGAGTGGTTGCGCGGTAGGCTCTTCTTTTAACCTTGGGCATGTGAATCCTTCCTGGACAGATATATATACATATATTTATATAGTAATGCTTATGCAGATATTTTAGCGTAAGTATTTTTATTACGATAGAAATTGTGAAAAGTTGTAGTACTCTTCTCTCTGAGGTCAGGAAGCACTGGCGAGCGAATATACGCTATAATAGTAGTGCTGACGAGATATTTATTGTTGAATAGCTCGCTGTATGTGCATGGACAGGCATCGATTGAAGAGGAGTAATTATTATGACTGAACGGTCCCCGGTGGCCCATTCCCATGGAACTGCACAGGCGCCGCTGCCTGCGGCAAGCGATTTATACGCGCTTGACTCAACCTTCTCCGAGGAAGAGCGTATGGTACGCGATACTGTACGTAAATTTGTACGTGAACGTGTCATGCCTATTATTGGAGAGCACTTTGAGGCTGGCACCTTTCCCCGTGAACTCATTCCCGAAATGGCCGAGCTGGGCCTGTTAGGGATGCATTTAGATGGTTATGGTTGTGCGGGCCTGAGCGCGGTCTGCTATGGTCTGGCCTGTCAGGAACTGGAAGCGGGGGATAGTGGTATCCGCTCCTTCGTTTCAGTACAGGGCTCGCTGGCGATGTTCCCTATTTTTGCCTTTGGATCAGAAGAGCAGAAGCAACGCTGGTTACCGCCGATGGCCAGGGGCGAGGTGATTGGTTGTTTCGGCCTCACCGAGCCTGACATTGGTAGTGACGCGGCAAATATGCGCACCACTGCGCGCCGAGATGGTGCTTCTTATATTCTTAATGGAACCAAGATGTGGATTACAAATGGTGGCATTGCTGATCTGGCAGTAGTGTGGGCACGCACAGAAGATGGCGTACGTGGCTTCCTGGTCGAGCGTGGCACGCCTGGCTTCACTACCAGCAATATTCACCGTAAGCTTTCTCTGAGAGCTTCTGTGACCTCTGAGTTGCATTTTGAGGACTGTCGTATTCCGGCTGAGAATATGCTACCCAACGTTCGAGGTATGCGTGGGCCGCTATCATGTTTGAATGAAGCACGCTTCGGTATTGCCTGGGGGACTGTAGGAGCCGCGCGCTCTTGCTATGAAGCGGCCCTGGACTATGCTAAGACGCGAGAACAATTTCAACAGCCCATTGCTCGTTTCCAATTGGTGCAACAAAAGCTGGTGATTATGGCGACCGAGTTGGTTAAGGCACAGTTGCTGGCCTTACAATTGGGACGGCTCAAAGACCAGGGGACATTACATCCAGTGCAAATCTCTGTGGCCAAACGCAACAATGTGCGTGAGGCTTTACATACCGCTCGCGAGGCGCGTTCCATTTTAGGCGCCAATGGTATCACGCTAGAATATCCTATCAGTCGGCACATGAATAATCTGGAGTCTGTCTTCACTTACGAGGGGACAGATGATATTCATACGTTGATTATTGGTCAGGCTATTACCGGGGAGAGTGCTTTTTCCTGATAATGAGAAAGAGGCTGATGCTGATAGAGGAACGCTAGAAAAAAGGAAGCGCCTGACAGGTGCTTCCTTTTATTCCATCTATTTGCTACACGCTGGCACAGGCTGTCCTGGCCCCATATCATTGCTATAATCGGTGACCTTCCAGCTCCCATCATCTAGATCTTTTTGCAGCGTAACCTGCATCTTATAGGGAACGGTGGTAGATCCTTTTGTGCGCTTAATAGTATAAGAATAGATCTGGCTATTATCCTGATTCTGCGCACTGTTCGCTACTTCAGAGTAGTCCTTCACAGGTCCATAACAAGTATCGAGCACCTGAGCCTGTTTGGTAAATTGATCTTGTGACATACGGATCGTAATGGCCGGGCCAAGGTCTTTATAGGCCTGAGCATAATCTTTTGTGTTTAATGCATTCAAGAAATCCGCGGCCGTCACGCTTGGTCCTGCGCTGACATTGATGCCAGTCGCCAGGAAGTATCCAACTGTACAGGCAATGATAGACAGAATGAGAAAAATACCGCCAAATAATAAAATACGCTTGCGCAGCTTTTGTGGTTGGGTCTCTTCATGAATAGGACGTGGCACACGTGGCATCTCGGGAGGCGTATCTACACGTGCCATGCCTGTTGGGCGTTTGGGAATTGCACGATGCTCACTGGTTTTCTGTGAGATCACCTGTTGAATTGCCTGATGTTTACTGGTGCCCTCATTGGGATTGCGCATGACTGCGCGATGCTTATTTGTTCCGTTAAGAGAGGGAAGTCCTTGCGTTGATGGCCTTTCGAATGATCCACTCCCCTGATCTTCTCGTCCTTGCATGCTTGTCCTCCTCGTAAGTCGCAACGTTATGCTCTGATGTGTTGTGGGCTAGTGGCTGCAATGCCGCTTGTAATAATGGTCAATGCCCGCTTGACCATGAAATACCTTTATGTTTTTAGTGTTTGATATACACTGCATGCTTTACGTATGGAAAAGGTAGAGTAAATCTATCTTTTTTTAGTTTACTCCACAATCCAATAAACCTGTTTTACTATAAAGGCTCTAATTTCCACTGTCAACAAGTTGTACTTAGGTGCTAGGAAATGGTATAAATTGCCGGAATCCGGCAATTTATATGCAAATGCTATGGATATATTTTATGTCTATGGGGAGCATGTTGTTTTCATGCGGGCGTGCGCTGGCGCGCCCGAACTCGTTTTATTGGATTTTGTAGGAAATGTGCGAAGCACATTTCCTACAAAATCCAATAAAAAAATATAAGCGCTGATGCGCGAAAGAGCATATAGATGTTTCTTGTGGGATGTGAAAAAGCAGCAGATGTTTTGTGGGGTTTAGAGGAGCGTACAGATGTTTCTTATGAGGAGCGAAAGAGCGTACAAACGTTTTTGTGAGGTGTGGAAGTGCGTACAGATGTTTCTTATGAGGAGCGAAAGAGCGTACAAACGTTTTTGTGAGGTGTGGAAGTGCGTCCCGCGCACTTCCACACCTCACAAAAAAAGGTGCGGGCGCGCCAGCGCCCGTCCGCACACTAGAGTGCCAGATCATTAGCGGAGAATGACAATACAGATTTCTCCTCACTCATCTTGGCTTCAATGAATTGGAGGATGCGACGACTGAAGCGTGAGGTATCGAAGTCGAGGGCATGATTGTGGATGACCAGTGGATCAAAGCGACGCTCATCAAAGGTCGCCAGGACCTGTACCAGGCTCTCTACGGTCTGTTCCTGAAAGAAGACGCCTGTTACCCCATCGATGACCGATGCCAGGGCGCCACCGGCCCCGTAGGCGATAATAGGGCGACCACAGGCCTGTGCCTCCAATGGCGTGATGCCAAAGTCTTCTTCACCGGGGAAAAGGAAGGCCCGGCAGTGTTTAAAGTAATAGATGACCTCTTCATCGGATAAGCGGCCCATAAAACGAATAGTCGGACCAGCCATCTTCTTTAAGCGTTCCTCGTCTCGTCCACCACCAATAATCACCAGTGGCAGCTGGAGACGATTGCAGGCCTGGATCGCTAGATCAAGCCGCTTATAAGGGATCAGGCGACTAAGGGCTAGAAAATAATCTCCAGCCAGCACGTCTGGTTCAAAAGGGAAACGCTGTGCATCGACCGGGGGCGGAATATAGGCAGCCTCCCGCCGATAATACTTACGAATGCGCTCAGCAATTGTCGGCGAATTAGCGATAAAATGATCTACGCGCTGCGAGCTGGTCTGGTCCCAGACACGCAGACCTGTCATCATAAATGGCAATACGCTGCGAGCGACCTTTCCCAGTTGTTCGCGCTCCACATATTCTTCATAGTTCCAGCACCAGCGCATAGGGGTATGACAATAGCAGATGTGCATGGTTCCTGGTCGCGTGATTACACCCTTGCCAAAAGCGCTGGAGCTACTCAACACCAGGTCATAGCCGCGCAGATCCAGATTCTCCATCGCGAAGGGATAGAGAGGCAGATAGGGCTGATGGTGCTTCATGATGAAGGGCATCTTTTGCATAAAAGATGTGCGAATATCCATCTTTTGAAATGCAGGATCGACACGTTTAGGATCATAGATCGATGTGTAGAGAGGCGCATCCGGAAAAATTTCATGAAACGCCAGCACTACACGTTCAGCTCCCCCCATTTGGTTGAGGTAATCATGCACTAAAGCTACTTTCATCTTTTAATATGCTCCTCGGCTGAATAAGATGGCGGGAATTGTGCGCAGAAGAATCTGTATATACAGGCGCAGCGACCAGTTTTCAATATAATAGATGTCCATCAACACCCCTTCATCGAAACTGATATTGCTGCGACCACGGATCTGCCACAGTCCGCTACAACCAGGTTTGATCGCCAGTCGTCCCTTCTGCCATTCCGCATACTGGGCCACCTCGCGTGGCAGTGGTGGTCGTGGACCAACCAGGCTCATTTCGCCTTTGAGCACATTGAAAAGTTGAGGAATCTCATCCAGGCTGGTGCGGCGGATAAAGCGGCCAACCGATGTAACGCGTGGATCTTCGCGCATCTTAAAGATTGGTCCCTGGGCCTCATTCTGACTGAGTAGCTGGGCCAGGCGCTGGTCAGCATCTTTATACATCGAGCGGAACTTTAACATCTTAAAGTGCTTACCATCCAATCCCACACGTTCCTGCTTATAAATGATGGGGCCTGGTGAGGTAAACAGGATGGCCAGTGCGATACAGATGTAGATAGGCGAACCAATAATCAAAGCCAGGGATGAGATGACGATATCGATTGTGCGTGTGATGATACGCTGCGGCGTGTTTAGTGAAGCCTGCTTGATGCCCAGCAACGGAATACCTTCAATGCTCTCCATATCGATGCGCGAGAGATTAAGCTCATAGAGATCTGGGATCAACTTAAATGAAGCACCCAGACGCTCGCACAGCTTAACGCTGCGGATCGCATGATTATTTAGATGTGAAGGCAGGGCAATAATTACCTCATCTACCTGCATAGAGCGAATGACCATCCCAATATCATCGATGGTGCCCAACATTTTGAAGCGGCCAAAGTCGCCAGGAGGCTCGGTCATATCATGTAGAAAGCCAACGACCGAAAAGCCCAGATTAGGGCTGGCGGCCAGGCACTGCATTACCATCTTACCCAGGCGTCCTGAGCCTACCACCAGTACCCGCGTCTCTCCAAGTCCCATGCGATACAGCATGCCCATCACGCCTGAGACGATCAAGCGGCCCGTACAAAGCACTACTATGGTTGCAAACCATATAAATGGAATTAAGAGGCGGGAATTAGGCACCAGGGTATCAGGATCATATTGATTGGTATTTTGAAAAAAGAAAAAGTACGTGATTAAAAAGGCCATCCCGATAGTAGTTGAGATCACAATTGACCAGGCTTGCCGGAACCAGTTACCAGTCAGGCGAATATGGTAGAGGCGGCGCATAGCAAAAATGATGATCAAGCAAGCAACTACACCCGCCCATAGCAACATATAAGAAGAAAATTTTGGATTATTATCGGGGGCCGCGGATGTATAGTAGCCGAAAATCTGCTGCTTCAGCCAATCCAGGACTGGATTTTTTAGCAGGGTTTTAAATCTCAAGAAGTAGGCCAGGTAGCAGGCCGCAAGAATCATAAGCGTATCTAAAACGATCATGAAGACCGTTTCAGCGATACGCCAATGGCGACGGATCGATCGGCGCTCGGAAATGACCTTGGTGATTGGTCCAGTTGCTCCGCCCATCATTTCATGCATTACCTCAGTGGTCGTTCTCGCGCCAGGTGTAGGTTCGTTGTTCTCTATAATTCGAGCCATAATATTTATACTATCTCACACTATTGAACAAACGTTATACGTTGTGATTGATGTATTTTAGCAGCCTGTTCATACGCTGCGATAGTTTTTGCTGCCATCGTTTGAGCCGAGAAGCGCTGTGCGACCGTGGATGCCTGCTGTCGGCACCGCTCACGCAAAGCCGGGTCAGTCAAAGCTTGATAGAGCGCACCAGACAGAGCATGCATATCATTTGGATCAATGCACAGGGCCAGTCCGGCTCCCGCCTCAGGGAGGCTTGAAATGTTCGAGGTTACTACAGGTGTACCGCTGGCCAGTGCCTCCGCGACTGGAATGCCAAAGCCTTCATAAAGTGAAGGATACGCGAAGACCGAAGCGCTTTGATACCAGAGAGCCTGTTCACTATCCGAGACAAAGCCCGGGAATAGAACCTCTTTCTCTAAACCTGATTGGCGCACTTTTTCAAAAATTGTATCATAGAGCCAGCCTTTGCCGCCTGCCAGCACGAGTTTCTCACGAATATGGTACTGTTGTCTTAACTGCGCATAGGCATCGATCAAGGTAGCAATATTTTTGCGCGGCTCTAAAGTGCCCAGGTATAAAATAAAACCCTCCGCAACGCCATATTTTTCGCGGAATGTATCTAATCTGTCTTCTATTGAAACGTTCGAAAAACGCTCGTCGATACACGGATAAATAGTCTGAATACGCTCGTATGGAATTCCAACCAGCTCATGAACATCGCGTTTTGTGCTCTCAGATACTGTGATAAGCATCGAGGCCCGCTTTAAACTCCGAATAGTAAAAGTCTGATGGTACAGGCGTTTGGGGGCTGTAAGCACATGTGGGAAACGTAAAAAGGCCAGATCATGGATGGTTACAATACTGGCACAGCGAGCTGGCAAGTATTCAGGCCGTACATTGACTGGAGAATGGAGCACATCAATCTGTCGCTGGCGTACCAACCTGGGCAACGTGAATTGTTCCCAGGCAATGCGTACCGCCGGTTTTGACTCGGGCCAGGGGGCGGAAACAAAGGTTATTTGTGGATGTTGTTCAAGCTGCTCTATGACATCTTGTCCATTTACAAATACTGTATAGGTGTGATCCCCGGGTTCTTTAGCAATCTGGGTGAGTAAATAGCGAATATAGCGGCTGACACCACCATTGCGATAGCTCTGACCGTAGGATAACAACTGTGCGTTGATGCCGATGTGCATTCTCGTGGCGTTCTCCTCATCAGACTTCTAATGCCAGCGTGTACTAAGCTAAGATGGAAGATTGCGAAAGACGTAACTCACGTGACGAAGAGGGTTTCTCCATCAGTTATTGCTATATAACGTCTTTGATTTTTGCGTGGTCACAAAGCTAGTTATGTTGACCCGTTGATCTCCTCTTCCCTTGCATTAGAAGTATGTTTTGCAACTCATCTTTGGCAAGTGCGCAGGGCATGAATTAAATATCCCTGAAAATAAGTAGCGCCCTGGTACTCTTGAAGCGTATGCATTTTCTATAGAACAAATACGTATGTGACATGTTGCATAGGAGCAACATGCACATATCCCAGTATACTCTGCTCTCCAGAATTGGCCTAGTAAATGGCACTAATGGCTTGATAGATTGCTTGTCAGGCCTTTATAGCTGAAGAGTAAAAGCACATTTTGCTTGATAGATTCCAATAATTGAGGATGGTTTATGGCTGTGCTTGATTGTACTGCTAATGGTGTAACGATTCCAATAGTAGGTACACCGAGCTGGTTTGCAAGTAAAGAGTACGCAGAGTGATCGGCTGTCAGTGGAAGCAGTAGCGGAGCCTGTGGCGCAACGGCACTTATCGCTTGCTGCAGGCGTTGTACTAACGGTTCGCGGACAGAAATAGCGGCAGGCAGGCTGGCGGAAATCAGATCACACTGTACCGGATAAGACATATGGGTATGAAAATGCTGTTGAAGTTGTGTGAAGATCTCATAAGGATCTTGATCAGGAACCAGGCGCAAATCAAGCCTGGCCCGCGCCTGGGCTGGGATAAAATCGTCCCTTCCTGAGTCTGAGATAGGATCAACTGTGTTAGTGTGTTGTTCAGCAGTTGGGCTGCTAAGGAGAGTGATCGTACAGGTTGGAGTAAGAAAATGGGCGTAGTGCTGCTGAATACCTTCGAGATCCATGAGCAACCTTTCTGTGCCCCAGGAACGTATAAGGTCAGAGTGGGTATCAGGTAGATGAGAGATCGCCTCAATCGCCTCATCTTCTGGAGATCGCACGTGATCATAGAAACCTGTTAATAAAATATCTTCTCGTGAATCTTTTAAGGCTGCCAGGGCCCATACTAACTGCCACGCCGCGTCGGGTGCGATGGCTCCATAACTGGCTGGAATGGGCCGGGTAGCGGTCTGGAGCGAAACTTCTGCCAGTAAATGGCCCTTTCTACCTAATAGAAGTTCAGTTTGCGTGGCCACTTTGCTTATTTCATGTTTTGTGGTATACAAGATACAGCCATCTGCCTGCAATAGTGATCGTTGTTCGGTTAATAAGCGCTCAAGGTCGTCAGAAGATCGCGAGGGCTGACAATCAATCAACCATTTAATATTGACGGGAAGCTGATTGAAGTGCTTGCAATAGGCATGCATTGCAGCCAGTTGTGAGAGTAGCGGAAATGCTACCTGCTGTACTGCCATAGATGGTGTATATTTTACATAAAAAAGCAACGTTTGTGGTGCTTGGGCTATATATTCACCATAGAGAACAAACTGATCCGGGTCCAGGTATTGTGTTAAAAAGCCATAGTGACGCAAAAGTGCTAACCAGATATCTTGTATCTTTTGCGCTGGTGAAGTATAAATTTGAGTAGAGATAGCTTGCCAATCTTCCAGGTACAAAGGGGACTGGTCATTAATAGTTTGTAAAAGAAGCCGTTGAACTGTTGATAATGCCATAAACCCTCTGCCTTCCTGGTATGGTGCTGCTAGTACCGCCGTCTATATATCTTGCATGCCGAGGTTTGAAAGAGTATACTCATGTGCAGTGAGCGGTATAAGTAGTAGGCGAGTGAGAAGATCGCAGCAAAAGAAATGTGTATTACGTTGCGTTTTTCTCTGTATCGGTGTATTATAGCCTAAAGTTCCAGCAACTGCCTAGTGGGCAGTGCGCACAAATCGAGAGCTACTGAAGTACGGGAGAGAAGCGCGTTGTCCAAACAACTCCGGCTCGATGTCGCACAGCTAACAGATGTTGGCCGTAAACGTCCCCATAATGAAGATAATATGGCCTATGTCATTCCAAGAGACAGCCAGGTTATGACCAAAAAGGGTGCGCTCTTTATCGTGGCTGATGGCATGGGGGGACATGCAGCAGGGGAAGTGGCGAGCGAAATCGCTGTAGACACAGTGAGCAATGTCTATTACCAAGATGAGAATGATGATATCCCTCTCTCATTGATGAATGCGATTAAAAGAGCAAATGCGTTAATTCATCAACGGGCGGCAGAAAACATGATGCGAAGTGGTATGGGTACTACCTGTGTAGCGGCAGTGCTACGTGGTGGGGTCGCCTATATCGCCAATGTCGGGGATAGTCGTGCATACATGGTACGCCATGGTCAGGCGAAACAAATATCGCAGGACCATTCCTGGGTAGAAGAACAGGTACGTGCGGGTTTATTGACAAAAGATCAGGCCCGTTCACATGCGCAGCGCAATGTGATTACACGTGCCCTGGGTACACAGGCCGAAGTCGAGGTGGATGTTTTCACCGAGATTTTGGAGGATGGTGATACCTTTGTCCTTTGTTCAGATGGGCTTTCGGGTCCGGTGGGTGAAGAAGATCTGCGTGCGATTGTCAATCAATATTTGCCACAAGAGAGTGTTTATCACCTGGTAGAGCGGGCCAATGAAAATGGTGGGCCTGATAATATTACCGCCATTGTGGTGCGTGTCCAGGAAGCCGGTGATGATATTCCTGAAACACTACAGCACCCGGTGCATGCTGGTGGGAGCAGCCATGTCGCTGATGAGAGCACGGCTGTTCTGGTCGTGTGCCTTCTTCCTCGCTAGGGGTTTCCGCCGCTACGCGGGTTGAGGATGGCCGTGTTACCAGTCGGCCTCTGCCGCCACCTGAGCAGGCATTTATTTCTTCCAAGGGTTTTACCGCACCTCAGGCCGCTGTGACTGTGCCGAGGCGTAAACGCAATCGTTTGCTACTGCCGACCATTGTGATTGCTGTATTACTGGTGGTCGCCATAGTAGGAGGTGGTGCCTGGTGGTATTTTTTGCGACCCTCAAGTGCCCAGACTACGTTAGATAATGCCAGTACCCTGATCACTCAGGCAAAGTCCAACCTGTCCTCTAAGCCAGACCAAGCCCTGGCCAGTCTGACGCGAGCGCAGCAGGAATTGCATAGTCTGAATGATGCCTCACTTAATCCACAGCAAAGCAATCAGTTAACGAGCCTGCAAAATGATCTGACTGCTGAATTTAAGACGGCCGTGGCCAATTTTAATCAGCAGCATTAGCTGTGACGCTACCTGTACAATCTGCTCCAGTTACTTGTGCCACTCGATGGCGACGTAATTTTAATCAGCAAGCATTAAGCTGTGAGCTACCTGTACAAATTCTCGCTCCATTACTTGATTGAATGGACCCACAAGTACAGACCACTCGATGCGACGTTACTGATGGATTAAGGATCACCGGCAGACTTATTCTGGGGGACGGTTTTGGTTTATCAGACCAAATGATCAGCATAACTTTACAAAAACCACAAGCAGCGCTTGGAAATGAAAAGATCTCCTCTTAGCGAGTGATAACCAAGTACTCTATACATTTGACTTCCGCTCAAAAGCCGGGGTGATTATCGTTTTGCACGCATAAAGTGGCAGAACGGTAAATTGAACCGAAAAAATCAATAACGCACCATCATCAAAACCCGAACTGAATCACTGGACAGACGCCGCTTTTATTGACTGCCTGGGGAGGTGAGATTTATGTTATCTCTGCTCACCAGTCAGTCCAATCAAAATCAAAGCAAATCTGCTCAATTATCATGTCAGATAAGTTTGATAAAGATCCTGAGACAGCCCATATTTCTATTTCGACTGGCCTGGTCAGTGCCGCGGCATTGCCAAATGGGCAACTCTTTTTATTGCATAGCGATGGCCAGATCAGAAGCCTGCAATTTAGTACAGCCAAGCCTTTGGAGGGCGGGGTCCTGGTACAACAGACCGTCAATACGCCCTGGTTTCAGGATGCGCAAACCTTTAATGTGGCCACTCCAGTAGCCACACCAACGGCTCCAATTGTTAAATTTTTAACCATACCACCTCCAACGTCCCAGACGCGACAATCGTTGCTCTCGGTCGGCATGATTAATAATGCAGCCCATCTATTTGTGGTGGATAATACCAATCACCGTGTGTTGAACTTCGTGGTTAAGCCAGCGAATAATTCAACACCTGCGGCCAGTGCAACGGCTTCCGCAACCCCAAATAGTGTTGGTGGAGGTTTTATTGGCCCGGCCAATAATTTACCAAGCGCCAGTTTAGAGCAGCAGTATGTATCAGCGAACGTTGTCAATGGTGTTAAAAGCAGCGCTTTCGATGCTCGCACCAATCAAGTCAACCTGTTAGCAGGTGCCAGCAACTCTGCCGCCACCAACCAGGTTGCTATCAATGTCTCTTCAACCACGGCCTGCCACCCGACGCCTTAGAGGATTGACGACCGTGCCACAATAAGAGAAAGAGATCTGTTTCACTGCTGTTAACTTTCGGGTGCAGCAGTGATTTTTAGTAACGACATAGAAAAGCTCCAGAAGTCAGTGGCGGCCGTTGTGGATGTCGAATGATCCTCTTATGACCGAGCATGCAAAACATATCCAGACGCTTGATGCCGTCTATGGTTTCTGTAATAGCTTAAAGGAGTGATACTCACGTGGGTTTTGAGGTGCAATACCGCACGCATACGTGTGGTGAATTAAATGCGTCTTCAGTGGGCCAGGTAGTCAAATTGGCTGGTTGGGTTAACCGGCGCCGTGACCATGGCGGACTTATATTCTTAGATATCCGTGATCGCTATGGCATGACGCAGGTTGTCTGCGACCCCGAAAAGTCGGCTGAAGCCCATAAAGCAGCCACTGAGCTGCGTTCAGAATTTGTGGTACAGGTAACAGGTAAAGTCGTACGTCGTCTGCCTGGCACAGAAAATCCACAGTTAAGTACCGGTGAGATTGAGATCGCGGCAGAGAATATTCAAATCTTAAACCCTGCTCGCACAACTCCTTTCCCCATCAGTGATACTGTGCAGGTCGATGAATCGCTCCGTTTGAAATATCGCTACCTTGACCTGCGTCGTCCTCGTATGCGCGAGAATGTAATCTTAAGGCATCGTGTTGTAAAAGCCATGCGAGATTACCTGGATGAGCGCGGCTTCATTGAAGTAGAGACACCTATCCTGATGAAGAGCACGCCAGAAGGTGCTCGTGACTATCTGGTACCTAGCCGTCTTTACCCTGGCGAGTTCTATGCACTGCCCCAGTCGCCTCAGCAGTTGAAGCAGCTGTTGATGGTGGGTGGATTGGACCGTTATTTCCAGATTGCGCGTTGTTTCCGCGATGAAGATCAGCGAGCCGATCGCCAGCCTGAATTTACGCAGTTGGACCTGGAAATGTCCTTTGTCTCTGAAGAAGATGTGATGTCTTTGATCGAGAAGCTGCTGATCCATCTGATTGAGACTGCAACTAACAAGCGTATCAAACAGCGTCCGTTTCCCCGCTTGAGCTATAAGGAAGCGATGGATCGCTATGGCTCGGATCATCCCGATTTGCGTTTTGAGCTGCCCCTGGTAGAGATTTCCGATCTGGCCAGCGCAGGCAATTTTGGCGTCTTTAAAGGTGCTCTGGCTGCCAATGGGATGGTTAAAGGCATTAAAGTTCCTGGAGCCAGCACCTATAGCCGTAAAGAGGTGGATGAACTCACCGAATTTGCGCGTACCCTGGGCGCCAAGGGCCTGGTCTCGCTGGCAATCAGCGCCAATGGTGATATTAAATCACCGTTGACTAAATTTATGACCGCCGAAGAAGTACAGGCTATCGTTGACCGCCTTGAGGGCAAACCTGGAGATCTGCTCCTCTTTGTTGCCGATAGTGCCAAGGTCAGTAATGACGTTCTCTTCCGCTTACGCAACAAACTGGCCGAGCGGCTGAACCTGATCGATCCAGACGAGATGGCTCTATGCTGGGTCGTCGATTTCCCACTATTCCATTATGATGAAGAGCTCAAACGCTATGATGCTGAGCATAATCCCTTCTCAGGCATGGACGAAGCCGATATCAGCCATCTAGACAGTGATCCTCTTAATGTCCGCGCCCGGCAGTATGACATCATCTGTAATGGTTTTGAGATTGGCGGTGGTAGTGTTCGTATTAACGTTGCTGAACTGCAGCGCAAAGTTTTCTCATTGATGAATATGACCGATGAGCAGATTAAAGAGCAATTTGGTCATATGCTGGAAGCTTTTGAGTATGGAGCCCCTCCCCATGGGGGCATCGCGCTGGGTATCGATCGCTTGATTATGCTGCTCGCTGACGCGGACAGCATTCGAGAGGTTATTGCTTTCCCCAAGACGCAGAGCGCCATGGATCTGTTGATGGGCGCACCAGCGCCAGTTGAAGACAAGCAGCTGAAAGAGCTGCATCTTAATGTGCGGCCCGAGGAAAAACACCAGTAACCGTTTAAGAGGGTAATTGTAACCACTTCTACAGAAAAAGGCGTCGATATAAGCACCACGGTGCTTATATCGACGCCTTTTTCTATGTTTTTCTTCATCATTGTATTAGCATTAATGAATATTTATTTGTTTTTTGCGGCTTTATGAAAAGCTAAATAAGGTGCTTTAAAAAATTTAAAAACGAAAAGATGCATATTAGTGACTAACAATTTGGATAGAGTTCTATAATAATTGTAGGTATACACATACCATAAGCCACAAATCTATTATAGGTTTTACATCCGGTTGGGAGGATGGAAGGAGAAGAAAATGACATCGATGAATCAGGGAAATGCAAATCGAACAACTTCAGTTCCAAATGGTGCAGCAAACACGGTCGGGATGCTCAATAGGCAAACTGCCCCTTTAAACAACCCCAGCGTTATTACGCCAAAATTTGTACCCACGCTGACAGAAGAAGATGCCGTTGTACAGGCCCGTTTATTAAAAGCGCTTGCTGATCCAACCCGCTTACGTATCCTGAGTTTATTGAGTCGTCATGAAGGGGAAGTATGTGTCTTTGAAATCGTAGAGAGCTTCACTCTGGAGCAGCCGACCATTTCACATCATCTACGTATCTTAAGAGACGCTGGCCTGGTGGACTGTCGTAAGAAGGGTTTGTGGGCTTACTATTATGTCCGCCGCGATGCCCTTAATCGTGCCCGTGACGTAATTGATGGACTTGCATAATCTGCCATCAGTATAGCCATATGTTGTTCATTTGGATGAGCGGTGTTTCCAAATGTTTCAGTACGTAGGCTATTCAGATCAATGAGGATGGCTAGCAGGGATCTAATATGTTTTTCAAGCATGAATTTGTATGCTATAGCTGAGATGTGGCGATAATGCTCGCTAATGGCGAGCGGCGTTCAAGTTGCTTTTTACCATTATGATCAAGCTTCATCTCTCTACTTAAATAAGCATCAAGGATGTGTCCAAGCGTTTTCTGGGATATTTTTCACCAATTGATGTTGCGATTACATGATCCCTATGGCCTGAAGTGTTTTAAGGGGGTTCCACATAGCTGGAACCCTTTTTGTTTTCTTGCACGCCAGTCCTGGCTCCGTTCACTTTTTTTATCTGGTCTGTCGGGCGCCACCAGCTATTCACGAGCAATTTTTGTTATATGGCCGAAAACATATTGACAAATACCAGTGGCTCTGATATTATTATCTCCGTCAGTGAGAGACATAAAAAACCAGGAGGACCCTTACAGGCCTCTTGATCACATGTCCATCAAGCATACTGATATGAGTACTCGTAGCTCAGTGGATAGAGCAACAGATTGCGGATCTGTAGGTCGTAGGTTCAACTCCTATCGGGTACACCACGCATAGAGCTTTGCCCTATGTATCGCTCATAGCGTAAAGCTCTTTAATGTGTAAAGGTTTCTGTTTAGAGAGCCTTGACGTTTTTCAGAGAATCTGCTATAATTTCTGACAGATGTCGAAAGACAGGTTGAGTACCCGTAGCTCAGTGGATAGAGCAACAGATTGCGGATCTGTAGGTCGTAGGTTCAACTCCTATCGGGTACGCCACTTAAAAGGATTAGCTTTAAAAGCTGGTCCTTTTTTTGTGCACCTCTTTGAGCGTAATTGTTATCCTCTCTACTTCTCACTATATCTGTTACTAACCTCTTCTGAAGATGTGTAATTTACAGGGACTTTCTCCCCTAATTTATCTGCCATCTATTCATGGCTCTGCTAAAAAAAGCAGTCCTCCCGATATGTATTTCATAAGATACTGCGATTGATAGTGACGTCATAAGGAGAGAGAGATGGGGAGATATGACAAATATAGCCCGGATGTGCGACAGGTCATCGCATTTGCTCGTGAGGAAGCCCAACGTTTACGGCATCGCTTGATTGGCTCTGAGCATCTGCTGCTTGGCATCTTGAGATTGCAAGATACGTTGATCGAGGGCTTATTTGCGTCTCTACATGTAAGTACTATGAGCATTACCCAGGCCTTAGATTTCGTAATTGGGCGTGGCAATAAAGCTATTTTAAGTGAGCCGTCATTAAATGTGGCGGCTCGGGCCACACTGGCGCGGGCGGAAGAGGTCGCGAACGAAGGGGAGATGGGGCTGGTCAGTTTGGAGCACTTGTTTCTGGCCATTTTGGAGGAGCAGAATAGTGTGGCATTAGGGGTGCTGGAGAGCTTTGGCATTCACCTGGATGTGGCCCGTGACCAATTTTCTGCTTTGATGAATGGAGGCTATGAACGCCTGCTCTTGTCCACCCAATATCATACTCGCTATGAGGCCACACCAATGCTTAACCAGGTTAGCCGTGATCTTACACTGGCCGCCCTCGAAGGATTATTGGACCCTTTGATTGGACGTGAGGTCGAGCTTGAACGTACCATGCAAATCTTGTCGCGGCGAACCAAAAACAATGCTGCCCTGATTGGCTCGGCAGGAGTGGGAAAGACGGCGATTGCTGAGGGCCTGGCTCTGCGTATTGTGCAAGGACGCGTACCGGACAACTTATTGAACCACCGGATTGTTGCTATTGATGTTGGTTCGCTGGCAATTGGCACTAAATTTCGTGGTGATCTGGAGGAACGGCTCAAACATATTCTGCATGAGATTATGATAACACCAGCTATTATTGTCGTTATTGATGAACTGCATACCCTGGCTCAGGCAGGGGTAGCAGAGGGTTCACTGGATGTGGCCAATTTGTTTAAACCTATGCTGGCCCGTGGTGAGTTCCAGTGCATTGGTGCGACCACCCTGGATGAGTATCGCAAGACCATCGAAGCTGATCCCGCCCTTGAGCGTCGTTTTCAACCTGTTATGGTCTCTGAAACCACACCTGAAGAGACCTTGCAAATCTTACAGGGTCTACGACCACGTTATGAGGAATTTCATGGTCTAAAGCTAAGTGATGAGGCATTGCAGGCGGCCGTAAAAATGTCCATACGCTATATTCCGAATCGTTTTCAGCCCGACAAAGCTTTAGATGTCCTGGATGAGGCGGCGGCCCGTGTTTGTGTTCGGCGCTCATTTTTTTCTGATGATATATTGCATATGCGCGATACACTAGATGCTGTACATCACGAGAAAGATAATGCCATTACCAGGCGTGATTTCCCCCAGGCCGCCTATTTGTTACGTCAGGAGCGTCAGTTGCGCCAGGATTTATGGCAAGCTGAGCAGGATTGGTATAGCTTCCATCGCGAACATGGTCCCGTTGTGATGGCAGAGGATATCGCGGCCGTCGTAGCGATGTGGACTGGTATTCCGGTTGTACAAATAGCTGGCGAGGAGCGCCTCAGGTTACTTAATCTGGAGGTTGACCTGCATAAGCGTGTAATTGGACAGCACGAGGCTGTGCAGGCGGTTGCCAGGGCTATCAGGCGCTCACGAGCAAATGTACGCGATAGCCGGCGCCCAATCGGTTCTTTCATCTTCGTGGGCCCAACTGGTGTAGGTAAAACGGAGCTGGCCCGTGCCCTGGCGTTCACTTTGTTTGGGAATGAAGAGGCGATGTTAAAACTGGATATGTCGGAGTTTATGGAGAGTCATCATGCTTCGCGCCTGATCAGTGCTCCTCCTGGATATGTTGGCTATGATCAGGCTGGTCAGTTGACTGAAGCGGTGCGTCGTCGACCATATAGCGTGGTGCTGTTCGATGAGATTGAGAAGGCTCACCCCAAGGTGTTTGATCTACTCTTACAGATGTTAGAGGATGGTTGTTTGACTGATGCTCATGGAGTGCGGGTAGATTTTCGCCATACCATTATCATTCTGACTTCTAACATTGGAACTACCCATACGCAGCCCGGGACAATGCTCTTTACCAGTCGCCATCGTGAACAAGAGCAGCGCCAGGCTCGCTACTTGCATATGCAAGAGCAGATACTTAAAGGACTAAAAGAAGTCTTCCGGCCTGAATTGCTTAATCGTATTGATGAGACAGTGGTTTTTCATCCTCTTGAGCTCTCACACCTGCGTGAAATTGTTGATCTCATGGTTGCTCAGACGCAGCAGCGTGTGGCTGCCCGCTTTATCGAGTTGCAGGTCACTGATGAGGCGCGCACCTTTCTCGTCGAGCGTGGTTACAGCACCGAATATGGTGCTCGCCCTCTCAGGCGCACCGTACAGCGTCTGCTGGATGATACCCTGGCTGAGGCACTCTTACGTGGCACCTTTAAGCCGGGTGATATCATACTTGCCGATGTCGTGAACGACGAGATCGCGATTAGCGTGCAACCCTATGGCGATGATGCCATCATTGCCAGTATTAATGGTCAGGGACATGCGGCAGCCTGAGTATGCTATGTCAAAGTTCATGTACGCGCCTCAATTTATTGGTCCGGACTCACCAGTGGAAGATAATGTGTTCGGGAGCATGGGCGAGCCAGGTATAGGTTCCCCAGGCAATCTGGCTGGCAATTTGCTTATAGTCATGAAAATCGTAACATGAGCTGATATAAATGCGCCGTAGAGGACATGCTAGCATCAGCTGTTCCAGGAAATGTTTGCGCCCATAAGAAATGCTGCCATGGCGATTGAGTACATCAATACAGAATAGGACCTGCTTTTTGGCTTGATAGAGTAGAATATCAGGTAGGTCGGATGGGTGAACGTTGGCCACACCAAGTTGTTGTAGCTGCTCTCGTTCAAAAATTGCAATTGTATTGGCCTGATCCTGGAGGTGCAAGAGATAGGCGTTTGGAACATAGCGCGGCACAAAAAGTTCGATGGTATCGACCAATAATGAATTGTGGCGTGCTGGACCCGGTGAGGCAAAAAAGAAATGTGCTCCATCCAATTTTTTGAGTGTTGTCTGATGTATCGGTTGCATGTCAACTCCTATCTTAAGAAGAATCAGCCGAGGTGTTCATCTAACTTCCTTATTAAAAGCTATACCCTTTAAAGGTGGCAAAAAGGAAAAAATATTTGCTACTGGTAGCGGAATGCTTAAAATGGTACTGATAAATTGAGATTGGATGGATATGACCTCTTGACCGCAGGCCAGGTAATTCCCTATACTTGGGATCAAATAGTGATACTTGCTGGCTGGCTATAGTGGCCTTTGTCTGGCCAGGCGCCATAAGAGAAAGGGAAGACGTGAAGCCAATTGTACGCTGGCAATTCTGGATGTTGTTGGGCCTGGTTATACTAGGTTGTGGCTTGCGTCTTTATGGATTGAACTGGGATGCAGGCAACAGTTTCCATCCAGATGAGCGACAGATTCTCTTCCATGTAACTGCCCTTGGCTGGCCAAATAGTTGGGCCGAGTTTATAAATCCAGTCCGCTCCCCGCTCAATCCTCAGTTTTTTGCTTATGGATCTTTTCCTATCTACTTATTGGCTCTGATCGGGCATCTCATGGGTTATAACCTGCACGATCCCAAAAATTTTGCCCCCTTACCCTGGTCGGTCGTGTTGTCTCGGCTGTTTTTGATAGTGGAACCATTCTGCTCACCGGTCGCCTGGCGGGTGTGCTGGCGCGCCGGACCAAACAATTGCGCTCGCATGCCTGGTATGTCGCATTGCTGGCGGCCGCCCTCCAGGTGTTTATACCCTTACACCTGCAATTGTCACACTTTTACGCGGTAGATACCCTGCTGGCTTTTTTTGTAGTATTAACTATCTTCGCCTGTGTAATGTGGGTGGATAGTCAGCGACCATTTCTATGGGCGGGCCTGGCTGGCGTGGCGTATGGATTAGCGATGGCGACCAAATTTAGTGCCGCTCCCCTGGTTTTCTCGCTGTTGATCGCGGGCTGGCTACGCTGGCGGCAGCGTCGTGATTTCTTCGATTTCGCCGTGGATTTCTTCTGGGCCGCGATCTTAATGGTCTTTGTCTTCTTCTTTACCCAACCTTATGCTTTAATGGATATGCCCAACTTTATCCAGCAAGTTTCGGAGCAAGGTAGCCTGGTGCGAGGCTCATTGGACCTACCCTATGTACGACAATTTGTTGGTACGCTGCCTTTTATTTATCAAGGGCAGAATTTATTGCTCTGGGGTATGGGTATTACGGCGGGCGTTAGCGCTATTGCTGGTTGTCTCTGGCTGCTCTGGTTTCTACGCCGTAATCTGAATAGCAGCTGGTTGATTGTCATCGTCTGGGTGGTTGTTTATGGCGGTATCGTGGGGAGCTTCTATGTAAAGTTTATGCGTTACCTGCTTCCTATCTATCCCTTTCTGACCGTGATTGCGGCTGCGTTCCTGGTGGTCTTGTTGCAGCGCATTGGCCAGTTTGATCATCACTACATGGAGCGTTTTGCCTGGCTCAAACCCTGTCTACAGGCGCTGCTACTCTTTATTATTCTGGGTGGTACCATCTTTCAGGGACTGGCTTTGCTGAATGTATATAGTGAGCCTAATACGCGCATTCAAGCGTCTAACTGGATCTATCAGCATATTGCTCCTGGCAGTGTCCTGACTTATGAACAATGGGATGATGCTTTACCCTTTCCGGTGGGAAAACATACACCTGAACAGTACACGCAGGCGACGTATATGGACTCTAATGGTCAGTCTACGACCGGATTAGATCTCTATGGAGATGATACGCAAGCCAAAGCCCAACAGCTGGCGACCCTGTTGCCCACGGTTAATGTGATTGCTATGCCCACAGATCGCCTTGATAAGTCGATTCCACGCGCGCCTGAACGCTATCCCCTGACAATCCGCTATTATCAATTGCTTTTTAGTGGTCAACTGGGTTTTCATCTGGCCGCGCAATTTGAAAATCATCCCCATCTCTTTGGGATTACCCTGGATGATAGTAGCGCGGATGAAAGTTACTCTGTATTTGATCACCCCACCGCACGTATCTTTGTGCGCGATCCCCATTATCCCTATACCTCACAGCAACTGCTTGAAAAGCTGATGGCAGGTCTAAATCTGCCTCCCAAATAGGCTTTTTTCTGTTATATTGCGATTAGTACTTTTATCCTTGGGTAGGATTACATATTCCATCTCCCCCTGCCAGTTTTTCGTCTCTGATAAGATTGTAGCGTAAATCTTATTCTTGCTTGTTTTTAATGATAAAAACAGCTGGAAGAAGAAACTTTTTATGCTTATATAAGCTTCTCCCTCACATATTATGTGCTCATTACTGCTAAGAAATATGGATGATTATATCTCTTTCACTTAAAAAAGATGATCATAGGGCCAATTACTGTGTTTGCTATACGGTGTATCATGTACCTGAATAAGATATTTGTGATCCAGTAGAGTCACACCGCAATCTCCTTTGAAGAATAGATTTGTCTGGCTGTCTATTGGCATTGCAACGTTAGGGGAGTGTCTATGATCGAACTAGTACAATTATGGGCGTTGATCGAAGTGTTGGGTTTGCTCTGCCTTCCCCTCGCTTTTACTGTCTTTCGTAACTTGCCCGATCGTGGTTGGGCATTTAGCAAACTTCTAGGGGTTGCGATCCTGACTTTTTGTGTCTGGTTTTTGCTGATATGCCTGCATTCCCTGATCTATTGCCAGTTATTTATTCTCGGTATCACGTTGATGCTGGCTGCTGGCAGTGGCTTTGCCTACCTGTCACTGTTTCCCCAGATCTGGCAACTGGTGCGGCATAATCGCGTGTATATTATAACGAGCGAAATCATTTTTTTTTGCATGATGGGGCTTCTAGGTGTATTGCGTTCCTTGAAACCCGATATCCGTGGTTATGAGATGTTTATGGATGAGGGTTTTGTGTCAAGCATCATGCGTAGTCCTCATTTTCCACCCAATGATATGTGGTATGCGGGACATAGTATCAACTATTATTACTATGCTCATTACACGATGGCCACCCTGGCCAAGCTACTGGGACAAACTTCCTCGGTGGCTTTTAATACTGGAATCTGTTTTTTCTATGGGGTAACAGCCCTGAATCTGTTTGGGGTAACCTGCAATATTGTTGGCTGCGCCCGGCAGTGGCGACAGCGTGTGCAAGAGAACAACGACGCAATTCAACAATCTCAATTGATGCCTGCCATCCCATATGGTCTTCTCAGTGTGATGATGGCGCTTGTGCTGGGCAACCTGGCGTCGACGCAACAATGGTGGGCGCATCATGGTGATTTTGGTTTTCAGTTTAACTGGTTCGCGCCTTCGCGGGTCATTGATAACACCATCAATGAATTCCCGGCCTTTAGTTTTGTCTTGTCCTGTTTTCATGCGCATGTGTTAACGCTGGCTTTTACCATTCTTTGTATTGGCATCGCATTGAATTGGTTTCTAGAGCCGAATGGGAAGGGGATGAACCTCTTCGGTATTGGCAAGACGCGCTATTTGAACCTGTTTGTAACCTCGCTGTTGCTGGGTGGTCTGTTTGTAATGAATGGCTGGGATTATCCAACCTACATGGGTTTGACGCTGTTGTGTGTGTTTATACAGCAATACCTGGCCCATCGCCCCGCCTTATGCCTGGCTACTTTCCTTAACACGGGCATTATTAGCTTTTATCTGCTGGCCATCTCTTATAATCTTTACCTGCCATTTTACCTCAATTTCATTTCTCCATCACAGGGAATTGGCATTATACCATTGGCGAATCATTCACCGATCAGCGATGAAATCCTCATTTATGGCCTGTTTATTTTTATGTTTCTGTCGCTGCTGGTTGGAAGTGCTCTATTGCGGCCACTGCGGGCTCCTGTACCTGATAGTGAAGAGGTTGCGGTCGCGATGCCTGTGGGATCTGAGCCCGTGATTATGCAGGCTGCTACCTTTGAGCCCGCACCTGGGATAGAGAACGCCTTTCAAGGCCATGATGATCCTCTCATGGATGCGGTTTCAGTCAGTGTTGGGGTGATCGATTCAGAAAGTAAACCTGTTCAGCGTAGGATGCTACCACCCGAGCAACGAAGACGTCGTGTGTTATTGGGGCTTTGCCTGAGCGTGGGCCTCTTTTTTCTACTATGCCTGGTGGCATTGGTGTTCCTACCTGCTTACTCCACCTGTATAGCCAGTGTCGCGTTAGCATTAGCGGGCTTTATTTTAGTGCTCTATCATAGAGAGAATCGCGCCCATGCCTTTACTTTGTTGTTAGGGTCAGTCGCTTTTATGATTATTGCTGGTTGTGAAGTTTTCTACTTAAAAGATGTCTTTGCCGGTGGGCCGGCTTTGCGGATGAATACTGTCTTTAAATTTTACTTTCAGGCCTGGGCTTTACTCTCGATCTGCTCGGGAGCGGGACTTTACTTTATCCTGTCCAGTATCCGTGTGTTGGCTCAGCGCTCAAATCGGAGCCGCTGGCTATGGAGAAGTGGGTTGGGCATGTGGAGCCTGGCCCTGGGAGCGCTCTTGCTGGCGAGTATGGCCTATCCGATCCTGGCCCCTCCTGTGCGTTATGGGCGTATTGATCTAAATCATCCTCAGCCCTACCTGGCCGAGACCTATACTCTGGATGGCATGGCGTACCTGGCCACTTGCCGTCCACCTGATTGTGATTATGATACCTCAGCGGATTATGCTGCTATTCGCTGGCTGAATGCCAATGTAGTGGGTGATCCGATCATTGTAGAAGCGAATGGCGATGATTATCGTTTCGTTAGTGCTCGCGTCTCAGTGTTTACTGGCTTGCCAACGCTGATCAATTGGCCAGGACATGAATATCAGTGGCGTGTCACCTGGCTGGCAGATATGAAGCATCCAGAAAATCAACTTGATTTTAATAATCGTATCGCTGATATCGATAAGATTTATACCAATACGAGCAGCACGGTTGTATTAAATACACTGAAACATTATAATGCACAGTATGTCTATGTTGGATTTTTTGAGTATAAAAAGTATCCTGGGGTTGATTTGAAGCGTTTTGGTGCATTTATGCAGATCGTCTATAGCACTCAAGGAGTTTCCATTTATAAAGTGAAAGCGGAAAATTGACCTTGAGTATGCATCTTATTCTCATCATCATGGGAAGCGTGCCGCTCTTGCGTGGACGTGCGCTGGCGCGCCCGCATCTTTTTTATTTCTGAGGTGCCAAAAGTGCGCCCATCGCACTTTTGGCACCTCAGAAGATGACTATTTGAGCGGTTGTTTTTGACATACTGTGGGTGGCGAAATTGGAGGGAATGAAGTGCCAATAAATAGGAGTAAAAATACACAACAGGTGGCGGATGTCGTGGAGCCGGTAGATGTTGATGCTGTGGAACAGAAGGAGGTGCGACTCGGCTTACCTCGCCCTGACTGGTTTACAGGCAAACAATTAAAGCAGTGGTTGCCTTTTGTGCTGGTTATTTTACTGGGAGCTGCGTTACGTTTCTGGCAACTAGGTATCAAGCCGTTACATCATGATGAAAGCTTGCATGCTTATTACTCATTGCAGTTGCTGCGTAATCTACAGAATTGGCGTAGTTGTTTTGATCAGAAAGTAGTCTGTTATCATTATGATCCTCTCCTGCATGGGCCGTTTCAATTTCATATCATTGCCTTTGTCTACCAGTGTTGTCAGTGGTTGGGTGTATCTGAGCATGGTGTGAATACAACTACTGTCCGTATCGCTGCGGCAACACTAGGGACCGTAATTGTTGGCCTGCCATATCTTATTCGCGATTACCTGGGTGGACGGCGTGCTGCCTGGCTGGCCTGTTTCTTACTGGCTATCTCGCCCAGCATGGTCTATTTTTCTCGCTTTGCGCGCGAAGATATTTATATGGCCTGCTTTACCTTGCTATTAGTCGTTGCGGCTGGACGTTATATGCGTAGCCGCCAGCGAAACTGGTTGCTAGTGGGCGCGGTCGCTTTTATTCTTTCTTATGCAACCAAGGAAGCGACATTTCTCAGTATTGCTGTTTTTGGAAGTTTTCTGCTTGGTGTGCTGGTCTGGGAGATTGGTAGCAGGATTCCAGTGCGCACACGCTTTCGATCCGATTCTGCCCTGGGGCTGTATGCGCCCAAAACGGCGGCCCCTTTGTGTCTTGTCTTGCTGGTAATTTACTGTGCGCCACTGGCAAAGTGGCTGTTTAGCTGGATGCGAGATACCTCAATCTATATCAATACAAATACGGCCGCTTCTGATGCCATTATCAATACTATAAAAAGTCAGACGCTCACTGTGTTACCCTGGCTGGGTTTGGGGATTGGTATTTATGTGTTGTTCCGCTGGGGCAGCGAGCATTTTCAAAAGAAGTCTGCAACAGGTCGCAAAGGTTTAGCGGCTCGCGTCGATCCACTAACGCAGCCCACTCTTGATGCTCTGGTAACTATGCCCTGGCAGCACTGGTTTGGGGCTCTGATCGCTGCTGGCTCTATCTTTGTACTCCTGTTTTCAGTAGTCTTTACCAACTTTCCTAAAGGTATTGGAGATGGTATCTGGCAAGGCCTCTACTACTGGTTGCAGCAGCAGCAGATAGCTCGTGGTAGCCAGCCCTGGTATTACTATCTCTTACTGATCCCGCTCTATGAGCAGATCGGTGTGGTTTTTAGCCTGGCTGGTGTTTTTCACTGCCTGCGCCATCCAGATCGCTTCCGTCTCTTTCTACTGTACTGGTGTGCAGGAACGATCGGCATCTACTCCTGGGCTGGTGAGAAGATGCCCTGGCTAATGATCCATATGACCATGCCAATGATGTTGTTAGCTGCGATTGGATTAGAGCCTCTGTTCATTCGTTTAAGTGCATTAGTAAAAAACGGGCAGATACTTACGCACAAAGGAAGAAATAAGGTACAATCAAAGAGAGGTATTGGATTACCCGTTGGTACCGTGTCAGGTGCGTTAGCGGCAATTTTCTTATTGATCTTGACGCTACAGAACATGTTGCAGGTCACGTTCGTACATTACGCGGATGGTCCACATGAAATGATGATCTATGTACAGACTACCACCGATGTGCCTACGGTCATGAACAAAATTGACCAGTTGGACGAGAAACTGTATCATGGTCAACATAAACTAAATATCGGTGTTATGACGGATGCATCCTGGCCATTTTATTGGTACTTGCGAGATTACCCTAATGTCTGTTATGGTTTCCCTACAGGTTGTGCCGATTCCAATCCTGAGGCTATCATTACAGGAAGCGATAACCTTATCAAATCGCAGGCACAGTACAGCACCAGTGATACGAGTGGTCACACAGCAGGTTATCTGTTTCACCGTTATCATTTACGTACCTGGTGGGACGAAGGGTATAAGCCAAAGCCGTGTGTCCCTGGTGCTACCAATTCTTGTCAGGGACAACCTACCTGGGGTGGCGTTGGGCCATTGCTCTGGTTGAGTTATGGCGATACTCCCCCGGATGGCGCGCTTTTTAATCCTCCGCTGGCATTTAAGAATATATGGGATTGGTGGTGGACACGCAAACCCTTTGGCAGTATCGATGGTGCAACTGATATGGGATTTTTTATTCGCAGTGATATGGAGTAAATCCATAGGGAGAGAAACGCTTTGAAGAGCTTTGAAAACAAACCAAAAGAAGAGATTACTGCTCCTGATGGTCTGGTTTCTGAAGAAAATGTAAAAGGTGGTGGTGACCCAACAGTCACCACCACTGATCATGTTTCTGCGCCTGCTACAGAACTTGCTGAGACATCTGGCGAGCCTGAAGTTGAAGAAACTGACACGCAGATCTGGCCGGAATACACAGAGACCGATATTCCTGCCGAGCAGGATGAGGAACATGCTGAAGAAGAATATACAGAAGCAGAGCAGGTAGCAAAACCTATCTGGCCACCTACCAGGGAGCAGCTTTGGACCGGTATTGCTTTTTGGGGCGTGATCATCCTGGCGGCGATCCTGCGCTTCTGGGGTCTGGGTGATAAGCCACTGCATCATGATGAAAGTTTGCATGCTTATTTCTCATTAATACTCATGCATAATAATATGGAGAACTGGCTTACCTGTGCGCAAACGGCTGCTAGCTCCTGCTATCGCTATGATCCGTTAACGCATGGCCCATTTCAATTTCATATCATTGCATTTATCTATAAGGTTAGCCAGCTTATCGGGGCGCCTGATCATGGCGTGAATACAACCACCGTTCGTATCGCGGCCGCTAGCCTGGGTACTGTTCTGGTTGGTTTACCATATTTCTTGCGTGATTATATCGGTAAATTTGGGGCCTGGCTGGCCTGTTTCTTGCTGGCTGTCTCTCCCAGTATGGTTTATTATTCACGTTTTGCGCGTGAAGATATCTACATGGCTTGCTTTACCCTGCTCACGGTTGTGGCTGTCGCTCGCTATGTGCGGGATCGCAAAGGCTGGTGGCTCCTGGTGGCCGCGTTGGCCTTTACCCTTTCCTATGCTACTAAGGAAGCAACTTTCCTGACCATCGCCGTCTTTGGTAGTTTCCTGGGAGCTCTGATCGTCTGGGAACTCGGGGTGCGCTGGCAGATACGCAAGGTTGAGGGACAGAGTAGCACCGGTTGGCAGAAATACTTGCCGGTTACCGCTGCGCCATGGTTAACGCTGGGTTACTTTGCTGTCATGGGGGTTATCGCTAAAATCGCCCTGGGTAAGTTGAAAGACCTATCGATCTACATCACCAAGACACCGGCTAATACCAGTATCGCGGATGCCTATGTGGCGCGCTTAAAGGCCAATACGGTGGCGTTTTTGCCCTGGTTGGGTATGTTGTTGGCGGTAGTGATTGCCATTTTATTGGTGCGTGAGCTACAAGGGAAAGTGCCAACAGGACGACATGGTCTGGCGCGGCGCGTCGAGCGACGGCGGCAGCCGGTTCTGGATACCATTTTGACCATGCCCTGGACACACTGGTTCTTTGCCGTGGTCTGTAGCTGGTTTGTCTTTATTGTGTTGTTCAGCGTCTTATTTACCAATCTGCCTAATGGTATCGGGGATGGTATCTGGCAGGGCCTCTATTACTGGCTACAGCAGCAGCAGGTGGCCCGTGGTGGCCAGCCCTGGTACTACTACTTCTTGCTGATCCCACTCTATGAGCAGATCGGCGTGGTCTTTGGCCTGGTCGGCCTCGTGCGTTGCCTGGTACGCCCAACGCGCTTCCGTCTGTTTCTGGTCTACTGGTTTATCGGTAACGTGTTTATCTACACCTGGGCTGGTGAGAAGATGCCCTGGTTGATGATCCATATGACGATGCCGATGATGTTACTGGCGGCCGTGGCCCTTGAGCCAGCCGTGGTCAAAATCGCGCAAGCCGTTAAAGAGCGCTTTGGTCATAGTTCCCAGCCTCAGACAGTAGAAGCGGTAGCACCGGCGCCAGTAGAAGCGGAAACGCCTGCGTCTGTAGAAACAGCCCCTGAAGCTCCTGTACTTGAAGAAGGTGAGTCGCCGCTACCAGTTGCTCCTGTACCAGTTGCGCCTGCGCGCCTGCGCAAACGCCTGGCTCTGGGAAGCTCGGTGGCGACAGTGGTTTTAGCCCTGCTCTTGCTGATTCCCACACTGCAGAATATGTTTCAGGTGACCTTTGTGCACTATGCCGATGCGCCACATGAAATGATGATCTATGTGCAGACCACCACCGACATTAACACCATGATGGATAAGATCGGGGCCCTGGATCAGAAACTTTATGGTGGCAAGCATCAGATCCCGATTGGCCTGGTTGATGATGCAACATGGCCGTTTGCCTGGTATCTGCGCGACTATACCAATGTCTGCTTTAACTATCCCACTGGATGTCAGTCCACGGCCCAGAATATTCCCGTGATTATTACGAGCGGCGATAAGATGGTGAACATGCAGTATCAATATCGCGACAGCTATCAGTTCCACCAGTACCATATGCGTACCCAGTGGGATCAAGGATATATGCCGCCACCGTGTAAGGTGACGCCCACCAATGCCTGTACCGATCCTCAGCCCTATGTAGGTGTTGGTCCTGGCTCTGGTTAAGCTATGGCGATAATCCTCCTCCAGGCGCTAAATTTGACCTGACACGGGCGGTCAATAATATCTGGAACTGGTGGTGGCAGCGCAAGGCCTTTGGCAGTACCGATGGTACTTATGATATGGGGCTTTTCATTCGCAATGATGTAAGCAGCCAGACAGGTGTCAGGCCGTAAGGTAGTTAAAAAATATAGCAGGCAAAATAAAGTCAGGCTTTTGCGAGCCTGGCTTTATTTTTAGGCTTGCTGGGTTTCAAATGTCCCAAAGGTTCCCCGGTAGGCAACCAGTGGTTTGCCGTCCTTAAGCGTCTCCATATTGTGTACGCGTCCCAGCACGATAAGCTGATCCCCGGCTGGATATAAGGCTACCGCGCTACATTCGATCCAGGCCAGCCCTCCCGGCAAGATGGGTGCGCCAGAGTTGGCGCGGCTATATTCTGATGTTTGAAAGCGTACGCCACCTGGACGTGAAAAAACATTACTGATATTTTGTTGCGTCTCCGATAAAATATTAACGCAGAAAGTGCTGGCCGCTTCAATGAGGGGCCAGATAGTGGCGCTATCGCCGGCGCAGAAGGAGATTAATGCTGGATCATGTGAGATGGCGCTAAAAGAGTGGGCTGTGAAGCCGATTGGTTTACCATGATGTGTAGTGGTAATTACTGCGACCCCGGTCGCAAAGTAGCCCATAATATGGTGATAACGTGTACTATCTATTGCCGGCGTCAGAAAATAAGGTACCGCCAATGGATGAACTTCTATTGATTGTTGATAGTCATTAATTGCCATAGCTTCCTCTTTCGTCCCCTGCAAAAACAATGACAATGAAGATAGTCATAATAAGTCAACTTTGTTGATCAACTTTGTCATAAATAACATTACCATAATTTTTCCATTCTTTCAAGTTATATAGTACATGAAATAAATTTATGGATTGGTGGCTAGCGGCTAGCTCAACATACCTCACTTAAGGCGAAGACGAGAGGAGAAAGCCCAAAAACAAAGGCGGGACATACCTCTGTCCCGCCTTTGTTTAGCGCTGCGTTTTGCTGGTGGCTAATTTTGTACCAGTGTGGCCAGGCGCTTAACGCCTTCTTCAATCTGGTCCGGCGTCAGGGCACAGAATGGCAGGCGCACAAAACGCTCACCCTGTCTGGGATCTTCGCTATCGGAGTAGGGGTCCGCGAAGAAGTCGCGCCCATCGGTTAAGCTAAGACCGACTTGTTTGGCTCGCTGCAGGAGATTAGTGCTATTGAAATGGGTTGGTAGTGTTATGCTAACAAAGAAACCACCCTGTGGCTCGGCAAAAGGTACGCCTGGCAGATAGGTTTTGATGGCCTGGACAATTGCCTGTAAGCGTGGTGCATACAACTGTTTAAGGTTTTCGAGGTTGGAGGCGAAGTAGCCACGACGGTGGAATTCGACGACCGCAGCCTCCGTTGGCAATACCGGCGCCAGGATCGTTTCTTCTGCCAGTCTGGTAAGCTGTTTGACCAGCTCAACTGGTCCGACCAGGTAGCCAACGCGCAAGGCTGGACTGATCAGCTTACTATAGGAGCTAACCGTGATCACGCGCTCCGCGTTGAGATCGCGTAGCAGTGGTAGCGATTCGCCAGCATAGCGCAAGGTACGATATGGCACATCTTCCACCAGCCAGAAATTGTAGCGTTCCGCCAGATCTACCAATGCCTGACGTTTTTCCGCTGACGTGGTTACACCGGCTGGATTCTGAAAATCAGGGATAACATACATAAAGACTGGCTTGTGCCGCGCGACGGCTTGCTCTAAGGCTGCCAGATTGACGCCATCTAGATCAAGGGGAATACCGATGACTTTAGCTCCACGGCGGCGAAAGGTTTTAATCGCGCGATCATAGCTTGGTTGCTCAACAAAGACCACATCCCCAGGTTTTAGTAGGAAGCCCGCGAAAATATCCTGTAGATGCAGCGAACCATTGCCAACCAGCACCTGGTCTGGTGATACTTTATATTGTTCACTGATCAACTGGCGCAGTGGTAAATAGCCCCCATTATGTCCATATTGTAGGATCACTTTGCCATCTGGACCCTCTAAGGCGGCCTGCATGCATTCGCTCAGCAGTTTGTTTGGCAGTGCCTCAACGGCTGGTACACCACGTGTAAAGAGAATCTGCTCACTACTAACTTGACTTGGCATCACGGATCTCCTTGCTTGTTTCATTTTTGAGACAAGTCTACTTTTTGAAGTGGATGCATGCCTGGTCCATACCTACAGGTCTCTTGCTTGCGTCTCCCAGGAAATGGTCAGACATGCTCCCATGATACATTGCACTCAGGCGAAGGTAAGTACGATCTTACCCTGTACATCGCCAGACTCAAGCAGTCGATGGGCCTCAGCCGCCTGCTCTATCGGTAGAACGCGAGCGATCAAGGGCTGGACAGCTTTCTCGGCGATTAAGCGCAGGATTTTTTCCTCATTGGCAACCGAGGTATGTAGCTGTCCACCACCAATGACACTGACACGCTTAAGACGCCAGGACTGGGTATCCACCGTTGCTTCTTTGCCACCAAGATTACCAATCAAAATAATGCGGCCCTCAGGAGCGGCTGAGTCGATACTATCCTGCAGGCTTGAGCTCACCAGTTCGATTACCAGCTGAACACCACCACTTGACTGCAATATCTTGCTGACACTCTGTTGGCGGTGGTTAATTGCCTCATCCGCTCCAAGCTGTTTCAGTGTCTTAATACGTTCCTCTGAGCTAGCCGTACTCGCTACCCAGGCACCCGCATGTTTAGCCAGCTGAATAGCAATTGAGCCCACACCACTGGAACCCGCCCAGATCAAGACCCGCTCACCTGCTTGTAAGTGACCCAGATCGAACAGGCTACCCCAGGCTGTTGAAGCTGCTAAACCGGCTGCCACGGCCTGTTCAAAGCTCACACCCTCAGGGATACGTGCCAGATCTGTCGCTGGAACGGCTAACTTGCTGGCATAGCCTCCACCACCACGAGCCTGACTGGCGCGCGTAGTCAAGACCCGTTCACCGGCCCGAAACCCATTGCTATCCTGCAGAACTACGCCAGCTGCTTCCAGGCCAGGAGTAAATGGAAGATTGCCGACTGGACGGCTGCCATTACGCTGGAAGAGGTCTAAGCGGTTGACGGTAGTTGCCTTGACTTCTATCAGAACTTCATTTTGGGCTGCAATAGGATCTGCTACTTCCCGCACCTGCAAAACGTCCGGGCCGCCAAATTGAGAAAATTGAACAGCTTTCATGGTAAGTGCTCCTTCCCTACGCCTGTACAATAACTGATACTGTCTGTTCTTCCTTTATTGTATGCCTGTCGTCTGCCAATTGCAAAGTCTCTATTGTCCGGATCTATTGTGTTAAAAGGGCAAAATAGATAAACATAAGCATCACTAACAAAAAAAGCATGAGCGTATCAAAAAACGGCGAGGGACAGGAACCTTCCTGCTGCGTCAGGCAACAAGGGTGGGTTCGACATGCAGCTCGATCCAGGCGATAAAACTTTCGACCGAGGTGAAGCTGGCATAGGGATGAATGTCTTCCAATTGGTCGATGGTGGCTGTTGCCGACCACTCGGCTGCCAGGGCCAGTACGCCAGCCTGGGCGGATTGTTCGACATCCGAGGCCGCATCGCCAATGTAGGCCGCCTGCTCTGGTTTCATCTGCCAGGACTCTAGGATACGTCGCATCGCACTTGCCTTCACCACAGCATCTTCCCGACCAGCTTCCACGAACTCAAAGTAGTCAGCGATACCAAGATGGTGTAAGGTCAGCATCGCGGTATGTATCCCTTTTCCGGTTACTACAGCCATTTTTATGCCCTTTGAGCGGAGCAGGTCTAATACAGCAGGAATGCCGGGGAAGGGCTCGTTACACTCATCGTGTGCCTGCTCATAAGCCTTGTGATAGTAATCCAGCGCCTCCTGCCAACGATCAGGGATAACTTGCTGGCAGATACCCCCTTCAGTCAGGCCAAAATGGGCTGTAATCTCGGCTTCAGAATAGTCACGACCAGTAAAATGTTTGAATGTTTGTTGATAAACCTTAATACAGAGAGGGATCGTATTAGCTAAAGTCCCATCCAGATCAAATAAAAAACCTGTCAGTTGCATTACAACTCCGTCACTAGCACTAATTGAATTAACATAGTTATCACCAGCCATGTTACGCATTCAGCCCACTTTATAACCTGTTTTTCGACCGGCAAAAAGAAGAGGAATATATACCAATAATATGTATTGACGGGGAGCTGAACATCGTACGCATGCGCTCACAGCCACCTCTTTATCGTATCACATTTCGTATAGCTGAACACAGGCAAGCCAGAGAATAGTCATCTTTGACTTGCAATTAGAACAAATGTTTTATATAATAAAGCATGGCAGATAGCCAGGGTTTGTAGTTGTTGCATCCAGCACAGAATGATTGCAGGGAACCATGAGGCTCATTTCACCACACACCATAATTCCAGTCCTGGTCAATGATCAGGACGAAGCGCTCCAATTTTATATTGAGATCCTCGGCCTGGAAAAACGCAGCGATATGACTTTTGGGCCGGGCTTACGCCTGCTGACAGTAGCCCCAAAGGGACAGCAAAAACCAGAGCTGGCGCTAGCAAAACCCGATATCCCCCTCTATGGGGAAACATACGTCAATGAGTTACGTGGCAACCAGGAACATAAGCTCTCATCAATTTTCGTAACAGATGATTGTCAGAGGTCCTATACCCAGCTCTCTGAGCGTGGCGTAACCTTTATCAGTACCCCATCCAAGCAATTATATGGGGTTGAAGCCGTCTTCCGAGACCCCTATGGAAATGCCTTTTCACTATTAGAAACCAACCAGGGCATACGTACACTATTTAAAACTATGTTCATAGGTACAGCAGCATAAGACCACTTCGCCTGCCCCTCTCCCCAACAAAGTAGCCAGTCACCCTCCACGTGACTGGCTGCTTTGTCCTACTAACTTATATAACAACCCAAGCTTATGCAATAATGTATGATCAAGCAGCAACCCAAGCTTATGCAATAATGTATGATCAAGCAGCAACCCAAGCTTATGCAACAATGTATGATCAAGCAGCAACCCAAGCTTATTTTAATTCAGGTTATGGTGTAATGCAGAAATTGCGCAGCGCGCAATTTCTGCATTACACCATAACCTGAATTAAAATAAAAATCGGGCGCGAATGTGCACGCACGCACACCAATGCACAACTGCTGGGGAGTTATGGACCCCATAACTCCCCAGCAATTCTAGTACTTTCGCTTAAATACTTGCCTGCACATACCATTTTCTTGTTTTATTAAATAGATAGATTTCTTACCCGTCGAGATATTGGTTGAGCTATAATCTCTACTCATAAAGGGCCAGCGCCAGCGAAAGCCGCCCTTCACACTTAAAAATGATAGGAAAAATGGCAACCAACCATTTCTAAGCTAACGATTCTGATGCAGACCATGCAAGGCTATTGCAATGCAGGGATCACGCCAGGGAATGCATACTAAGAAAATTCTTAAATGATTAGAATTTCGCTATTCCTATCCATTTAGATGATTCTTTGTTACATTCTTCCAACGAAATTCGTCTGGCACATATGTACGGTCGACTGACCGCCAGTAGTAATGAAAAAACGGAGATATAATAAAATACATGGATCAGTCTTTAGTACAAGGAAATTTAGAAGAAATTCTTGAGCCGTCGAATGATTTAGAAGAGCTTGTAGAAGATATTGTTGAACAGGTTACCCCTGCTGAACGTGGCCCAAGTTACCACCCCACCCGTTGGGAGACAGTAAATCGCGCACTGGATATCGTTGATAACGTCACCGGTGGGCGAGCTGACTGGGTAGTGCGTTTTGTCAGTTACATCTTTTTCGGTGGAACTGCCGCTATCGTCAACCTGGCAGTCTTCGCGGGCATGCTCTATATCTTGCCTGCCACAATGAGTGACTTCATGCGCACCCTGGTCGCAGGCGCTGTAGCGTGTGAGATCTCATTGATTGCCAATTTTATCCCGAACGATTTCTTCACCTTTCGACATATGCCAGGTCGTGAACGTTCCTGGCTGGCTCGTTGTGGTCGCTTCCACCTCACCTCACTGGTTGGAAGTCTCCTGACCATCTTAATCCAACAATTTTTTAGTCATGCAGTGCATATTCTCCCTATGTTAGCCCAGGCCATCGCCTTGATCCTGGTTCTGTTCTATAACTTCTCATTTCACCATCTCTTTACCTATCGCCATAAAAAAACTGTGACAGAAGAAACGGTGACCACTGCACCGCTCAGATCTCTCTAATAAAACTTTATGCTAATGAGCCACTAAAAAAGCAGGGCCCGGTCAGTAATTCATAGACCGGAGCCCTGCTTTTCTATTTATACGTTAAACTAGGCCCAGCGAATCAAACCCAACTCATATTTCTCAGTTAATGAGGGATGGGAGGGAATGACACGGATATTATAGGCAATGCTACCGCTATCATCAGGTTTCAACAGGATATCGTAGCGATACGACCCATCGTTTTCACGTTTCACATAATTCATTGGTACAGAGTGATTGGGGATAGCCTGATCATCTTTAGTCTCTCCATACACCAGTTCCACACAGAGATCCTCCGGACGTAGCTCGTCGGCTCGAATCCAGGCATGCACATCCAGGCCTTCACCAGGCTGAGCTGTCCTTCACGACGACCGTCCACATAGAGCTCCAATTTGTCCCAGGCGTGCGTGACCTTCTCCTTCCAGGCGGCCAGCTGACGCTCTTGTTCATACTGGTTCTCTTCAACCCTAATGCTCTGGCGCATCTCCGGCACATAATAGACATTCGTATAATCTTTGACCATACGACGCATACTAAACTGGGGAGCGCAGGTGCGGATCGCCTCCTTCATATAGCTGATCCATCTGTGTGGAACGCCATTGCTATCCTGCTCAAAGAAGGCGGGGATAATCTCAGTTTCAAGGATATGGTAGAGCGAATTGCTATCGTCCTCGGCCTGAGCTTCTTGATCGTGATAATCACGCTCCTCGCCAATGGCCCAGCCATTTTTACCATTATAGCCCTCGGCCCACCAGCCATCCAGGATACTACAGTTGGGCTGTCATTGAGGGCGGCCTTCTGTCCACTGGTACCACTGGCCTCGTAGGGCGGATAGGATTATTCAGCCAGACATCGGTGCCGGATACCAGGTAGCGCGCCATATCGATGTCGTAGTTTTCCAGGAAAATGATCTTGCCCTTGAACTCCTCACTACGTGACATCTTGTAGATATACTCGATCAGAGCTTTACCAGGCTCGTCGGCCGGATGTGCCTTACCCGCGAATACGATCTGTACCGGGTGTTTGGGATCATTCAAGATGCGGCGCAGCTTTTCCAGGTTGCGGAAGATCAAGGTCGCGCGCTTATAAGTGGCGAAGCGGCGCGCAAAACCAAAGATCAAGGCATTAGGATTCAACATACCTCGAACTCGGCCAGCTGCGATCGCCTTCGCCAGGCGTAAATGCTGTCTCTTCAGATTCCTGGTTGTATAATCGGCCAGGGCAAGTTTGCGCTGATAATGGGCCTTCCATAATTCGGCATCAGGAATATTGTTGATATGGCTATCCCAGAAAGCCTGATCATCAACATGCTTTCCCCAATCCGGGTCCAGGTAGCGCCCATAGAGCTCATTGAGTTCCGGTGCGATCCAGGAGAAAGTATGGACGCCATTAGTGATAGAGCCGATCGGCACCTCGGTTTTGTCCAATCCTGGCCACAGGAACTGCCACATTTTGCGTGAGACATCTCCATGTAAAGCGCTCACACCATTATGGTGGCCGGTTAACTTCAGGGCCAGAATCGTCATACTGAAGCTGGGGCCCAACTCTGATCCTCACGCGCGATCTCTAAGAATTGCTCACGTGTCAGGCCCAGTTGTCCCCAGTAGGAGGAAAAGAACTTATCAACTAAATCGAAGCTAAAGGCATCGTTACCAGCCGGGACAGGAGTATGGGTGGTGAAGAGCGAGTTGGCTTTGA
Source organism: Dictyobacter kobayashii (assembly GCF_003967555.1). Lineage (GTDB taxonomy): Bacteria > Chloroflexota > Ktedonobacteria > Ktedonobacterales > Ktedonobacteraceae > Dictyobacter > Dictyobacter kobayashii. The sequence goes on along the minus strand of NZ_BIFS01000001.1, from coordinate 1,287,634 downwards.
CTACCTCACGCGCTTCATTGAAGGTCAGGCCAGCCGCTACCAGTTCACGGCAGCGTTCAAGACTCAGGAAGGCCGCATGACCTTCATTGAGGTGCCAGGTGGAGGGATTGATACCCAGGGCGCGTAAGGCGCGCACACCGCCAATACCCAGCACAATTTCCTGTGAGATGCGCATCTCATGGTCGCCACCATATAAGCGGGCAGACAACTCACGATCGGCCGGGGCATTGGGTGCAATATCAGTATCCATCAAATAGAGTGGTACCCGTCCGACCATCAATTTCCATACTTTGGCATAGATGCGGCGACCAGGCAACTCGACGCTAATCACCACCTCGTTGCCATCGGGTCCAACCGCCGGGACCGCAGGCACCTCAGAGAAATGCAATTTATCGTACGAAGCTTCCTGGATACCCGCCCGATTGACGCGCTGACTAAAATATCCTTGCGGATACAGAAAGCCAACCCCTACAAACGGTAATCCCAGGTCACTGGCCTCTTTACAATGGTCACCAGACAAAATTCCCAGACCGCCAGAATAAATTGGTAAGGACTCATGTAGTCCGAATTCTGCAGAAAAATATGCAATAGTTTTATTAGTGAGTTCGGGATAGGTAGTGGAGAACCAGGTTTCATCAGGTTGGGGATGGATATAGTGGTCAAAGTCACGAATGACATTATCATAGAGCGCTAAATACTCGCTATTTTCTGCTGCCTGCTCCAGTTTTTGTGGTTGGACCTTGCTCAGGAAATGTACCGGGTTGTGCGCAACTTGTTCCCACACATCAGGATCAAGAGAGCTATAGAGTGTGCGCGCTTCCGGATGCCAGCTCCACCAAACATTGTATGCCAATTCATACAAGCGGTTTATACGAGTGGGCATAATTGGAAAAACCGTTATGCGGCCGTAAACTTTCACTCGTTTGTATTTCCTTTCGTATCTTCTATGCTTGTAGTATTATTTTTTTGTACTACCAGTCAGAATTGTTTACATCAGAGGGTATTTTCCTAGTATCAGTATATCTTTTTTCGGAAACCCGAGCAACGTTGCTTTGTTGTTTTTCGCCACAATTTGACATATACTGATGAGAACTGGAGTCCTTTAGAAGGAGGAGTATAGCGTGATCAGGAAGCCTGTTCCTGTACGTTTAGAAGGACGAGGCAGGTTTATTGGTGGCTTGCTATTGGGCGCTGGTCTGTTCTGGTTGCTCTGGCTCCTATTTTTTCATGCGGGCGGGGTGCCGATTAATTCTCAGTGGTCGATACCTGCGGTTACCACTTCGCCTTTGCCAGCCGCGCTTGAGCAATCCACCCCTCTTACCTCAGCTGGAATTATGCTGAGCCCCCCGGCAAACCTGCAGCCATCAGTCAAATCCAGGCTCTACAGCTAGCGGGCCAGGCTGAGCCCGATGCAGCGGCTAGCGCGCAAAAAATCAATGCCTATTATGTATCTATTTCTTATACCCCGTTTATTGCGCATAACCAGAATGCCGCTATGCTTACCAATCTGCCCGTCTGGCTGATCTGGTTTCAGAAGGTACCCCAACCTCCAACCAACGTTGCCCTTAGCACCCAGCCAGCCCAGGATCTCTATCTTTTTGTCAATGCGCAGACGGGTAAGATAGAGCTGAGGGTGTGGGCATAAAAAGCTGGCACTAAACATGACTTAAGTGTGTCCTTGTTGTGCCAGTTTTTGCGTTTTTCTAAGGGTATTACCGCTTGCCCTCGCGTCTACTTTTCTTCGACGGCTTGTCTGGTCATGCTCGCCTGGTAATGAATGACATCCTGAATAGAGGGTATCGAATGAAACATACTATCTCTACTCCTCGTGCATCTTAATCCAGCCATGGCGCAAAGCATGTACAACGGCAGCGGTACGGTCATTTACCGATAATTTTTTCAGAATGGATGTGATATGATTTTTCACCGTCTGGTCACTAATTTTTAGTGATTTGGCGATCTCTTTGTTGCTATTGCCTCGTGCAATATAATCCAGAATTTCAACTTCTCGGCTGGAAAGTGGGGAATAGACATCCTTCTGTTCGCTCTCTTCTTCCTCGACAGTCAATTCACGGAAAGATTTCAGGACGCGGCTAGCAAGTTGTGGTTTAGCAAGGACATCATCGCGAATGAGATATTCGCCGTGGCTCACTTTACGCACGGTATCCATTAATTCATCAGCGGTAATATTGCGCGTAGTATAGGCGGCGGCACCGACCTTAATAGACTGAAATAAGCGCTCTTCATCCTCTGATGGAGTGAGAACAATAATGGCCAGGCGCGGTAAGAATGGCGCATCTGGCGTGCAATTTCTAGCGGATCAGAGGCCGTCAGTCCAGCATCGATGAGGGCTACATCGGGGTTGCACGTACGAGCTATTTCGAGTACATCAGCTGCATCCGTCGACTCTCCAACAATTTCGCAATCCCCCATTCGTTGCAAGGTAGCGCGAATACCTTCGCGGAAGAGTGGCTGCTCATCAATAATGATGACACGTATCGTTTCCATGTAATCCCTTCATAGAAGAGAAGCGGACAGCGCAAAGGCCCATGCGGCACTGCCTGCACTCTTTTCTGTCTAATTGAACTCCCAAGATAAGAAGTGGACGCCCCTTGCCAACATCAAGGGACCGGTAGACCTTTTGACTTTGCCCATTATACACATTAATGTTGTAAGCGTCTATAAGATGGCAAGCCATTTTATGGGCCTATCTAGGAGTTTCTACCCGTAGCGTCGAACTTCTTTTAGTACTTTCAGGTGTACTTTGATTGTATTAGATTGTGTCAAGTCCCGCGTATCTTGCATTTCAAGCAATAGGATTGTTATATTCAATAGCTGCGGACGGCAAAATAAAAAAGCGCTCCCTGGGGAGCGCCTGTACTGAAAAGAATAAATCTAGATGCGTTCAAGTTTGCGCAGAGTAGAATTGATACCTACCCGCAAGCTTTCAATGACACCCTTGCCAGTTACTGCAACTGCTTCAAAGCTAGGTACACGATATGGGTTTAAGTATTTTTCTAACACAGACACCGGCAATGTATCCTGCAGGTCGCGCTTATTCCATTGCATAACCAGAGGGAAGTTTGCTGTATCTTTATTCATGCGGCGAAGTTGCTCTTGCAGCTCATTCCAGCATTCAATATTTTCTTGTAGTTTGCTGGCCTGCGAATCGGCCACAAAGATCACGCAATCGGCTCCTTTGAGCACTGAAATACGTGTTTGTTGATAAAGGATCTGACCAGGAACAGTATAGAGTTGAAAACGAATATTAAAGCCGTGAACTTTTCCTAACTCTAATGGCAGCAGATCGAAGTATAAAGTACGCTCTGTTTCAGTATCAATTGAAACCATCTCTCCTACATCATGAGGATTTACTGCCTGGTGTATATAGTGTAAATTTGTTGTCTTGCCGCAAAGACCAATTCCATAATAGACGATTTTACAATTAATCTCGCGCTTCGCCATATTAATTAGAGACATACGTAACGCTCTCCTGCCCGCTCTCTTATGCGCGCGGCTACCTGCACGCCTGTAAGTTGTAAACTATGCTACTTCTTTCCTGGGACAGTATACATTATTCTCAGATTGGCTGCAACAGCGTTTTTGTGCTTGGCCATCAGTTTTATTGTGGCCTTGTGAGGGGCCCGATACTGTCGCTTCTCCTGGTAATCACCTTTTATATATTAGCTAAAAGATATCCTGGAGTGCCAGAAGTATCTTCCTGGATCAGTGGTCTTCTCTATAATTTATCATCAGAGAGTTGAATGATCATCACTATGAGCAAACGTATATACTTAAGAAATTAGCTCGACCGCATTAGCCAATATTTACTACTTTCTTCGATTTCTGTGAGAATATGCGCCCATATCTACCCCACGCTATCGTATGGGAGCACTGTGCTAAAATAAATGGCGATGAGTCTAGTTTTTCGAACGCAACAAGAGTGGTTGTGCTTTACCATTGACGAAAGAAACAGAAAGGACTAGACTTACGACAAAATGAGGCTGCTTTGCTGTAGATATAGTTACACGATAGAATAGAGTGAGAATACGCACATGACGACAACTGCAGATACTCCGATCGATACAGATTATGAGGTCGTTATCGGACTTGAAGTGCACTCGCAATTGCTGACCAGGAGCAAAATGTTCTGCTCCTGCAGTACCAATTATGCGAATGCTGCTCCAAATACCCATGTGTGCCCGGTCTGTATGGGAATGCCAGGCGTGCTACCGGTCATTAATCAGAAAGCGGTCCAATATACCATCATGACCGCACTGGCCTTGAATTGTTCTATTCCAGAATATTCTAAATTTGACCGCAAGAGTTATCACTATCCTGATTTGATGAAAGGATATCAGATTTCGCAATATGATATCCCACTTAGTAGTGATGGCTATCTAGTGATTGAGCACAATGGACAGGAGCGCCGCATCGGGATTACCCGTGTGCACCTGGAAGAGGACACAGCCCGCTCACTGCACCGCCCCGGTTATACGTTGATCGATGTTAACCGTGCTGGTACCCCGTTGATGGAGATTGTGAGTGAGCCAGATATGCGTTCCCCTGAGGAAGCGCGTCTCTATATGCAGAAGTTGCGTGAAATACTGATCTATATCGGCGTATCTTCCGGACGCATGGAAGAGGGAAGTTTACGCTGTGACGCCAACGTCTCGGTTCGTCCTCGCGGCCAGCAGAAACTGGGTGTGAAGACCGAGATTAAAAATATGAATAGTTTTCGTTCTGTAGAGCGTGCCCTGGAATATGAGGCTCGACGCCAGATTGAAGTGCTGCGCAATGGCGGTACGATCCGACAGGAGACTCGTGGTTGGATTGAGACCAAAGGTATTACAGTGACCCAGCGCGTCAAAGAGAAAGCTGATGATTATCGTTACTTTCCCGAGCCAGATTTGCCGCCTTTGATCATTAATCGTGCTTCGGTTGAAGAGATTCGTAGGCAATTATCTGAGTTGCCTGACGAGCGCCGCGCCCGTTATCAGAAAGAATATGGTCTCTCTGCGCAAGACGCTAATGTGTTGACGGAAGACAAGACACTTGGTGATTACTTTGAGCAAGTCGTGGCTGCATCGCCCGTCAAAGATCGCCTGGTCCGTGCCAAGGCTGCCAGCAACTGGGTCCTGAGTGAGGTCGTTCGCCTGCTGAAAGCTAATAGTATTGGGGTGCAGGATTCCCCTCTGAAACCTGCGGCGCTCGCCAACCTCCTGGACCTGCTTGATCGAGAACGTATTACTGGCAAGCAAGCCAAAGAGGTCCTGGATGAGGCTTTTGCAACGGGTGAAATGCCTGAGGCCATTGTAGAGCGTAAAGGTATCAAACCTCCTATCAGCGATCTGAGCACGCTGGAGCGTATCATTGAAGAAGTAATCGCCAGGAACGAGAAGGCGGTGAATGATTATCGCAACGGCAAGCTCAACGCCATTCAAAGTTTGATTGGCCAGGTAATGAAGCAGACCCGTGGCCAGGCCAAAATTGACGTTGTCCGACCACTTTTACAGAAGAAATTGGAAGAGACGCAGGGGTAAATTCCCCTGCGCGCGCCAGTATGGACAGGGAAGCATGACAGTTAAGCCAGAACAAAGATGTTTGGCATCAAAGGAGAGATCATGCAACAGTTTAATCCTTACGAGATGGCTATCGAGCAATTTGAGTTGGCCGCCGATAGACTGGGTCTTTCGGAAGATATGCGTGAGATTTTGCGCAAGCCAAAGCGCGAGCTTACGGTTAATTTTCCAGTGCGCCTGGATGATGGGCGTATCAAAACGATAACAGGCTATCGCGTCCAACACAATGTGAATCGGGGCCCGGCCAAAGGCGGCATTCGTTATAGCCCCGATGTTACTTTGGATGAAGTCAAAGCCCTTGCCATGTGGATGACCTGGAAATGTGCGGTAGTGGGAATCCCCTATGGAGGCGCCAAAGGAGGCGTCATCTGTGATCCCAAGAACATGACCGCCAGTGAACTGGAGCGCCTGACACGTCGCTTTACCACTGAGATTTCCATTGTGATTGGTCCCCATAGCGATATTCCCGCTCCAGATGTCAATACCAACTCCCAGGTCATGGCCTGGATGATGGATACCTATTCTATGCACTCGGGCTTTTCTGTGCCCGCCGTTGTCACTGGCAAACCTCTCTCCATTGGTGGCAGCGAAGGCCGCAATGATGCCACCGCTACTGGCGTGCTCTTTACCACCCGCCGTGCCGCCCAGCGTATTGGCCTGTCTCTGAAAGGAGCCAGGGTAAGCCTGCAAGGGTTTGGGAATGCGGGCAGTATCGCCGCGCGTCTATTCTATAACGAAGGTTGTAAGATCGTCGCCGTTAGCGACACCACCGGTGGTCTGTACAATGAAGATGGTCTGGACCCGGCGGCCGTGCAGCGCTACAAGTTGGAACACGGCACGGTGGCAACCTATCCACGTGGACAGCGTATAGGGGTGGCGGACGTGCTTGAAGTACCCTGCGACGTTTTGATTCCGGCGGCTACCGAAGGTGTGATTACTGACCAGAACGCCGAGCGTATTCAGGCTCGTATTGTGGCTGAAGCGGCCAATGGACCTACTACACCGGCCGCGGATATCATTCTTTTCAATAAAGGTTGTCTGGTCATTCCTGATATTCTGGCCAATGCTGGTGGGGTTACCGTCAGTTACTTTGAATGGGTACAGGATCTTCAGAGTTTTTTTTGGGATGCTGAAGAGATCATTCATCGTCTAGAAGGTATCATGAATAAAGCCTTTGATGCTGTGGCAGATAAAGCTGAACATTATAGCTGTGATCTACGATTGGGGGCGAATATGCTGGCTATCTCGCGTGTAGCCGAGGCCACCCAGGTGCGGGGAATTTATCCGTAATTTTCTATCTGTATGTGTACTTGTCTGAAGCCTATACGTAATGAAAAGCGACCGCAAAAATTGCGGCCGCTTGACTTTTATTGAAGAGCTACAATGATTAATATGGGCGTCGTGTATCACGCTTACCAGGTTTTTTGACTGCTGGCTTGGTTGCGCGTGTAGGTTTTGGCTTTTTACGGCCGCGACCCCAGTTCATATCATCGTCTTCCTCTTCTTCCTCTTCCTCCTCAAAGAACTCCTCTTCCTCCTCATCATCAGAGGCCAGATCCATATCGGGGACGTCAGCTTCTTCTACCTGATCTTCTTGAAAGCCAAACTCCTCTTCCTGGTCAGTGGTGCCCAGGTTGAAGTCATCTGTCTCAGGTTCAATAACTTGTGCGGAACGAGCTGGCTCCGCAGCGGGATGAACGATTCTCTCGCCCAATCCATCGCTATTATCGTTGAAGCGGCCCCGGCGCTGTGGAGCTGGTTCGAGAGTCTCTGGTTCGGCAGCCTCACCATCTTCAGGTTTGGGGCACCAATCACGTGGCGACCCGCAGCTACATCGAGCCAGAACTGGGAATAGTAATGTGGTCTCTCCGAGTCTTTTTCGCTATCTTTTCTTGTCATAAGATCCGCGGTTCCTCTCCCCTAAGAATAGGGACCGCTCCTACCTTCCTTTTTGTTTCAAGACATAACGCAGTCTAGAAATGTCTGCTTCCAAACTGTGAGTGGTACCATATGGGTCCATAATAAGAATAAAGGGAGAGGCTGTCAAGGGACCTTGAATGGGCATTGAATCCGCTCCACAGGCTGACTCAATGCCTGTCAAGACCTCAGGTGCATGATTTTTTTGGACTGAAGCGTTTGCCAGTGTCTAAGAACCTATCTATAATATTGTGAATGGTACTTGATAATACACCCTTTATCTAACTTTTATGCATCTTCATTATAGTGGTTTTAACCACTTCGATTGGAATATTTACTGGTCGCTTGTTGCCGATGTACACAAAGGGGAGCCGGTGCCTAGTAATTTGGAGGAAACCATTGACAAGCATTCTAGAGACGATTAATGGCCCAGAGCAACTGCGTGCCCTGTCAGTTCCACAGATGGAGCTTCTGGCAAAAGAGATTCGGCGCGAGATCATCGAGAAAGTGTCTGTACGAGGTGGGCACCTGGCTCCCAATCTGGGTGTTGTTGAATTAACAATGGCACTTCACTATGTTTTCGACACGCCGAATGATCTGCTCGTCTGGGATATCGGACACCAGGCTTATGTCCATAAGTTGCTGACGGGTCGTCGTGAGCGCTTCCATACTATTCGTCAGTTTGGAGGGCTTTCTGGCTATCTCCGTCGAGATGAGAGTAACTTTGATGCCTTTGGTGCGAGCCATGCAAGTACATCGATCTCCGCTGCTCTTGGTATGGCTGCGGCCCGTGACTTGCAGGGTGAAGATCATAAGGTTATCGCGATCATTGGGGATGGGTCGTTGACGGGCGGTATGGCCTTAGAGGCAATCAATAATGCTGGTAGCCTGAAGAAAAATTTAATTATCGTGCTCAATGACAATGATAAATCCATTTCTGATAACGTTGGGGCTATCTCTCAATATCTGGGAAATGTGCGTCGTATGCAGACCTCTCCAAGTTATCAGCGCTTACGCGACATGGCCAAAGGATCAATTGAGCGCCTGCCTGTGGTTGGTGATAAGGCCCGTGAGGCTGCCGGGCGTGCCGAAACCAGTTTCAAGCAGTTTATGATGCATAGCAAGAGCGGTGCCATCTTTGAAGAATTGGGCTTCAAGTTCTTTGGTCCTTTTGATGGCCATGACATTGAAACTATGCTTGACGTATTCGAAAATGTGAAAAAAGTTGATGGGCCCATCATTGTACAGATGGTAACGAAGAAGGGCAAGGGTTGGGAAGTAGCCGAGGATGATGCCACGAAATGGCATGGACCTGGTGCTTACGATTATACAACTGGTATTATTAAGAAAAATGCTGGCGATCCCCCTCGTATACTGAAGTGTTTGCCAATGCCCTGGTAGCGATCGCTGAGAAAGATCCCAAGGTGGTTGGTATTACCGCGGCAATGGAAGAGGGGACTGGCCTGAAGAAACTGCATCAGCGCTTTCCTGAGCGCTACTTCGATGTTGGTATCGCGGAGCAGCATGCGATCACCTTTGCTGGCGGCTTAGCTGTTGGTGGTCTTACGCCTGTCGCTGCCATCTACTCGACTTTTATGCAGCGTGCTATCGACCAGATTATCCATGATATCGCAGTACAAAATCTGCATGTGGTTTTTGCCATGGATCGTGCTGGCTTAGTTGGTGAGGACGGTCAGACGCAGCATGGCGTGTTTGACATTGCATTCGCACGTATGATTCCTGGTATGCGTGTCATGGCGCCAAAGGACGAAGAAGAGCTGCGCCATATGCTCTATACCGCTGTGTACCTGGATGGTCCTGTCGCCTTGCGTTATCCACGTGGTAAAGGGCTGGGCGTAACTATGACCGATGACTTCCATATGCTGGAAGTTGGCAAAGCAGAGCTTTTAAGTCCCGAGACCCTGGAAGCAGCCGAGCACCAGGAGACGGTCTTGCTGGCTTATGGTGCAACCGTATCGCAGGCTGAACTGGCGGCTAAAGAATTAGCTGATGAAGGTATCCACGTTGCAGTTGTTAATGCACGCTGGGCTAAACCTCTGGACGAAGAAATGATTTTGCGCCTGGCGAAAGCTACACGCCGCTTGATCACGATTGAAGATCATGTTGTGGCTGGTGGATTCGGTAGTGCTGTGCTTGAATTATTGGAGCAGCATAAACTGAATGAGGTTGATGTACGGGTTATCGGTCTGCCCGATAAATTCGTAGAGCATGGAGCTCTGACGATCTTGAAAGAGCTTTATGGACTCTCCTCGGCACATATTAAAGATGTTGTACGTGCGCAGTTGAATATTCCAAATCGCACATTGGCTAAATAAATTGAGCTATAGTTTGTCCAGATTTCCCCGAAGATGGGATGGCGAAATCTGGACAAACCATGTGTCATACGATCTTGCCGTCGCGCATAGAGATGATGCGATGTGCCTGCTCTCCGATATCCAGAGCGTGGGTAACGATCACAAAGGTCTGCTGCTGTTCCTGATTGAGGCGTAGCAGTAACGCCATAATATCGCCCGCCGTCGTACTATCCAGATTTCCGGTTGGTTCATCGGCCCAGACCAGGGTAGGGCTATTGACCAGGGCGCGTGCGATGGTGACACGCTGTCGTTGCCCACCGGACAGCTCTGCCGGCCGATGGCGTGCGCGCTCGGTCAGCCCAACGATCTCAAGCATCTCAAGTGCTCGCCGCCTGGCTTTCTGGCTGGGAACGCGCGCGAGTAGCAACGGTAGCTCTACATTCTCTACCGCCGAGAGTACAGGCAACAGATTGAAATCCTGAAAGATAAATCCCATATGTTGCGCCCGATAAGCTGTGCGCTCCCGTTCGCTTAGATCGCGTAGATTATCTCCACGGATATAGATATCGCCTTCATCGATGGTATCTAATCCTGATAAGCAGTTGAGCAGGGTCGTTTTCCCACAGCCGCTCGGTCCCATTATCGCGACCATCTCCCCCTGAGCTATCTCTAGTGAAATATTACTTAAAGCCTCAACTCGTAGTTGTCCACTGCGATAAATTTTTGTTACATGTTGTGCTTTGATAACCATCAATGTTCCCGTCGCTGTAATACTGTCTTGCTATCTGTCTGCGACAAATGCTGTAGCAAGTCGGGTTGGCGGATCGCAATATGTTTTCGGCTCAATTGGATCGCGCGCGCATCTTTCAACTCGCGGAGCGCTGTACTCACGGTTTCGCGGTAGACGCCCAGGCGATCGGCTAATTCTTCATGGCTAAAACCGTTGACGGTCAGCTCATCAAAATCACCTGCTTGTGTATCGGCCAGTTGTAGTAAGAGCTCTGATAGGCGCGCGGTAACGCTTTTGAAGGTGGTATTAATTAATTGGGTTTCCAGATCAGCCAGGCGTTGGCCTATTAATTGCATCAGCGCACCAGCCACTGCCGTGTGGTGGATTAGTAACTGATCGATCTCGGCCTTGTTGAGCAGATAGAGGGTAGCTGGACCGATAGCTTCAGCGAAAGTGGTATATCTATGAGGGGTATAGAGTGATTGTTCTCCAAAGCACGCCCCCGTCTCCAGTGTGGCCGTAATCAACTTCCTGCCATCGGTAGACAGATGATAGAGTTGGATACGCCCGTTTTTTACAAAAAATAACGTATTACTTTGCTCACCGGGACGATAAAGGATACGTCCCGGTGAGCAAAGTAATGAAGTAAGGTTTTGTTCGATTGCGCTAAGATCCTGTGCGCTGAGCTGTCGAAAAATGGCGGTCTGAGCCAGGAAGGATATTTTGTCCTCTGCCTGATTTGACGAAAGGGGTACATTTCCTGACTGGCTCGTTCGTTTTTCTCGCACGTATATTATCCTGTATGGTAGTGATATATCTTTTATGATGAACACTATCATTGTAACATACGAGATTGATGCTTATTAGCCCTCAACACTGGTCAAATAGATTGCCTCTGTACGATTACGCGCGTGAAGTTTTTCAAAAATGTTTTGTACGTGTTTGTGGACTGTAGACTCAGCAATCGATAATTCCAGAGCAATCTCACGATTCTTGCGCCCCTTGCGCATCAGATCGAGAATCTGTTTTTCGCGTTCCGTCAATGGGCGCGGGAGATTGGCATTAGCATCGCTTAGCAGCGGCTCGCCTGCGATCGTTACATGGGCCGTGCGGCGTGGTGTACGGTAAGAGATGGACGAGGACATCAGGCCACCGTAGCCCGCGTTGAGTTTCCAGGAGGAGCGCAGGTAGGTCAGCACCTGGCTGGCAAAGGCTCCAGGAATACAGAGGTCGTTGCGAGCGGCACAGCGAATGGCATGAATTAAAGCATCAGGTTCTATATCCTTGGTAATATAGCCCATGGCCCTTTTTGGATCGCCTGAAAGAGTAACTGTTCCTGATGGGAGGAGGTAAAAATTACCACCCGTGAATTAGGCGAACAGGCCAGTACACGCTCGGTGGCCTCAAATCCTGTGCAGTCGGGCATATCAACGTCCATTAGCACCACATCAGGCTGCGTCTCTGCCGCCTGCATCTCCGCTTCCTGGCCATTGCACGCCTCGGCCACAACACACATTTCCTGCTCTTTTTCAATAACTTCGCGTACCGCGCGGCGCATTAGTGAGTGATCATCAACAATTAGAACATTTACCATCTGTTTTAGAACATTTACCATCTGTTTTCAATCCCTTTCTACATCTGCAACCCCTGAAAATGGTATGAGTGTCACGTGGCTGATTAGCCAGAAATGTGTACTCTCACTTTATACTATACGCCCGAATTCAAGAAGCGGACGGTGTTCACCTATTTTTAGAAGAAGAACTTTGCGAGGTAGCCCTCTAGGGGCGAGGGCACGGTGAAAAAGGGGGGCGGGTCAGGGGTAGGCATGCGTGTAAGGAAGGAAAAGCAGGCGTAAGATGGTAATACATCAGCAATTAAACGTACACGGTAATAGTATATTGTTCTGCGCATCATCCACATCCCTATTTATACCCTATTCTCCTACTTGCTGTAAAGATGCACTATAATCGAATAACATGCATCTCATCAGAGTATACTCTATTTTTGCGTTTATGAGGAGATCTGGCAAACTTTCTTGCGTCCTCAGAAGCTCTGTGCTATACTTCACTGTCGGAGTGGGCGAGGACTGTTCGCCCGCAAAAAAACAACAATTAAGTACACACGCTCTCTGTCATAGCGCTGACCCTGGGGTCCATAACTTCTACTGATGTTTGGAGCAAGCGAATATACCTTCGGGGACCCTGACGCCGTAAAGTGAGAGCGGAGGATCAAGGGAGGTCCGTTTTTGGCTAATATCATTTCAATGAAACAGTTGTTGGAAGCAGGTGTCCATTTTGGTCACCAGACACGCCGCTGGAATCCTAAGATGCAGCAGTTTATCTTCATGGATCGCAACGGCATTCATATCATCGACCTCCAGCAGACGGTGACCCGCCTTAACGAAGCTTATAAGTTCGTTGAGCAACTGGTCGCTGATGGTGGAACACTGCTCTTTGTTGGTACCAAGAAACAGGCCCAGGAGGCAGTGGCTGAAGAGGCCAAGCGTTGTGGAATGTTCTATGTCAACCAGCGCTGGCTTGGTGGTATGCTGACCAACTTCAAGACCATTCAGTCTCGTATTAATTACTTGCGTAGCCTGGAAGAGCGCCGTGATCGTGGCGATTTCGAGCGCCTGCCCAAAAAAGAAGTCCAGCACATGCAGGACGAGATCATGCGCCTGGAGCGCATCCTGGGTGGCATTAAAGATATGCGCCGTTTACCTAACGCTATCTTTATCATTGACACCCGTAAGGAGCGCACCGCGGTAATGGAAGCTCGCCGCCTGGAAATTCCTATCATCGCCCTGGCCGATACAAACTGCGACCCGGACGAGATGGATTATCCGATCCCTGCTAACGACGATGCTATTCGTGCCGTTCGCCTGCTCTGCGCCAAAATTGCTGATGCCGCCGTCGAAGGACGCCGTGAACTGGAAGCTCAGCAGAAAGACGCCGAGCCTGGTGAGATCGAAGCACCAGTCGAGGTTGCTACACCAGCACCAGCAGAGGTTGCAGCACCAGCAGAGGTTGCAGCACCAGCAGAGGCCGAGGCCGCTCCCGCTCCAGTTGCCGAGGCACCTGAAGCCGAGGCAGCAGCTGCCCCAGCTGCTGAGCCAGAACTGGTTTCTAAAGAGGCTCATTAGTCAAAACTCAACAGATTGCTTCGGTGGGAGAAAAGGGGCATAACCGCCCCTGACTCCCGCCTTTTTGTGTATATACTTTGTCATTTGACACGCGATTTGAGCGTGAAATCACTATAATTTTCATTTGTCAAGCACTCAGAGTCCAAAAAAGATGGACAGCAGTTGTTGTACTGCTGATTTGATCTGAGTATCATACATAAAGATTGAGGAGAAACCAACATATGGAATACGCAGCTGCAGATGTAAAAAAGTTGCGCGAAGAGACAGGTGCGACATTCGCGGATTGCAAAAACGCCCTGTCCGATGCAAAATCCTGGGATGAGGCTGTTAAGCATCTGGAAGCCCGCCGTGATAAAAAGGCTGAAAAGATGGTTACCGCTGGTCGTGAGACCAAAGAGGGTGGCGTCTTCTCATATGTACACCACAACAATCGTGTTGGTGTGCTGATTGAGCTGAATTGTAGCACCGACTTCGTTGCTCGCAGTGAAAGCTTCCGCAACCTGGCTAACGATCTGGCCCTGCAGATTGTGGGTGTTGCTCCCAAGTATGTCAGTTACGAGGATGTGCCAGCTGAAGTCATTGAAGCTGCCCGCCAGAAATTTGCTGAAGATCCTTCGATGGCCCGTGTCCCTGAGGCCCGCCGCGAAGAAGTTTTCAGTGGTAAACTCAAAAAAGAGTTCAGCGAGCAGGTACTGATGATGCAATCCTGGGTAAAAGATGATTCGGTAACGATCAATGACCTTGTGCGTAAAGTGATTGCTGAGACCGGCGAGAATATCATTGTGCGCCGCTTCAGTCGCTTTGCTCTGGGTGAGTAGTCTCTCCTGACTACCCTCCTTCGAGCCTAGCCTGGATGGATATTCCTTCTTTTATTTTTATTAGAGAAGGAATATCCAAGAGAAATTGTAAGAAAAAACGAAGAGGCGTCCCTCACGGTCGCGCACAAGGGAGAATGGTAAACATGTCAGTCGAGCCAAAATATCGGCGTATTCTACTCAAGTTGAGTGGTGAAGCGCTTGGTGCTCAGGGATCAGGAATTGATGCCGAGACAGTACGGCGGATCGCCGGCGAGGTCAAGCGTGTCCATGAACTGGGTGTAGAAGTCGCTATGGTCATTGGAGGCGGTAATATGTGGCGCGGGCAGATGCTGCCGCGACCGGTATTGATCGTGGTACCGCAGACTATGTTGGTATGTTAGCAACAGTCATGAACTCATTGGTAATGCAGGATGCAATGGAAAAAGTTGGCATTAGCACACGGGTTCAAACCGCGATCGAAATGCCTCCTGTGGCTGAACCATTTATCCGCCGTCGCGCGGTACGCCACCTGGAGAAGGGGCGTGTGGTCATTCTGGCGGCTGGCAGTGGAAATCCATTCTTTACCACCGATACGGCTGCTGCATTACGTGCTGTTGAATTAAATGCACAGGTGCTGCTCAAAGCGACCAAAGTGGATGGGATCTATGATGATGATCCAATGCGCAATCCGCATGCTCGTCGGTTCTCCAATCTGAGCTATATGCAGGCGTTGAACATGGGGTTAAAAGTCATGGACAGTACCGCATTGTCGTTGTGTAAAGACAACAACATGCCTATTCTGGTCTTCAGCCTCCATCAAACCGGAGCCCTGGAAGCCATTATGCATGGTGAAAAGTGTGGTACACTGGTCTCTACTGACGTGAAAGAACCGGTCTAATCGTGCAGTAAGCTTACTGCACAATGCCTCTCATCACGTCCCGTTTTTGAGGTGCATATTGTACCTAGAGAAAAAGGGAGTATGCAATGACAGCAGATTTACTTGGGGATGCAGAGCGACGTATGCAAAAGGCTATCGAAGCCTTGAAGCAGGACCTCAATGCTATTCGTGCCGGTCGGGCAAGTTCCGCCTTAATTGATCGTATTACGGTTGAATATTATGGTGCTCCGACCCCTATTAATCAGGTTGCCTCGGTTACCGTACCTGAGGCCCGGCTTCTGGTTATTCAACCCTGGGATAAAAAATTGCTGGTTGATATCGAGAAAGCGATCCAAAAATCGGATCTAGGTATTAACCCCAATAATGATGGACAGGTTATTCGCCTGGTTATCCCTCCCATGAGCGAAGAGCGTCGTCGCGACCTGGTAAAGACTTTACATAAGAAATCGGATGAGCATAAGGTCGCTATCCGTAACATTCGCCGAGATGTACAGGATAAGTTGCGCGACCGTGAAAAGAAAAAAGAAGTTTCTGAAGACGAGCTGAAGCGCAGTACCGACAAACTGCAGAAGCTCACCGATCGTTTCATTGATGAGATGGATAAGATCGGGAAAACGAAGGAACTGGAGATCCTGGAGGTCTAACTTTGACCAAGATGCAACAACTCTTTTCATCTATCAAAGGAAAAGAGAAGAATTTAGCGCAGACGTCCCTTGTCGCATCTGAGCAACAAAAGCAGCCAGTACGCCACATTGCCATCATCATGGATGGCAATGGGCGCTGGGCCAGTAAGCGGCACTTACCGCGCCTGGCAGGACACAAGGCAGGCGTAACCGCACTTCGACGTGTTGTTGAGTGCGCTGCAGATGAAAACATCGAAATGCTCAGTGTCTATGCTTTTTCTACCGAGAATTGGGGGCGCCCACAGACTGAAGTTGATGGCTTGATGCGTCTCTTCTGGGAGACCATCCGCTCAGATTTGGAAAAACTCCATCGTGATGGAGTGCGTTTGCGCCATCTTGGTCGACTGTACGATCTGTCTCCTGATATTCAGAAGGCCGTGCGTGAGTCGGTTGAATTGACCAAAGATAATACACGCATTGGGCTGAATGTCTGTTTCAATTATGGGGGGCGTGCTGAACTGGTGGATGCCATCAGGCAGATTATTGCTGATGGGCGGGATCCCGAGTCGATCGATGAAGAGTTAATTGGCTCATATTTATATACTCGTGATTTACCGGATCCTGATATGGTAATTCGTACGGCTGGTGAGATGCGGGTGAGCAATTTCTTGCTCTGGCAATCTGCCTATAGCGAATACTATGCCACCTCAACACTCTGGCCTGATTTTGGGCATGAAGATTTGATGGCTGCCCTGGAGAGTTATAATCAGCGCCACCGCCGCTTTGGGCGTCTGGATGTTCCCTCCAAGTAAGGAAGGGTGATAGAATACGTAGAGACCCACTAACCAGGAACTGCTCTACGTATTCTATTTTTTTGCATTGTTGGCGGCCCATGGTATGTATGCATAGGTATATATGTAAACCAGGCTGAGCAGTGCCTGTCTGGATGGTGCCGCCAGGTATTCAATTATACCCAGGCTACTGAATTTTGATGATATTATGATGTAGCATCATGGCATCTTAAAAGCGGTATTTCCTGGTGTATGTTAGAATAACCTATAGCTTGACTGAGGAGTAAATGTTTGCAAGGCACAAGTAAGCAGAATAACAATGCGGGTGCAACTGAGCCCGAGAAAAAAGCGAACGCGTCTGTCGGCCAACGCTGGTTGACTGCGGGTATTGCAATGCCTGTAGTACTCCTCTTTGTCTGGTTTGGTGGTTGGTGGGCCTTCCTGGCATGTCTGGCGGTAGCAGTCCTGGGAACAATTGAACTGCACACAATGTTATTAAAGGCAGGATATCGACCGCTTATATGGATGAGTTATGGGTTAAGCATACTTTTTCTCAGCTCAGCCATGTTTCCGCCCCAACGGCTACTCATATTACAGATAGGCCTGGGAGCTTCGGTAGTCCTCTCTTTTTGCTGGCTTTTTACGCGTAAGCAGCTTGAAGGAACAATGGTCGACTGGGCATTAACCCTGGCCGTACCTATGTATCTTGGCTGGTCAATGAGTTATTTCTTATTGCTGCGTGGCTATGAAGTAGGTTCTTTGCACCCCATGAGTGGCTGGTGGGTTACATTACCCCGTGGAGTCTGGTGGTTACTGGTAACCCTGCTAGGTGTGTGGGGTTTTGACGCCGCCGCCTTTTTTGCTGGACGTTATTTTGGGAGGCATAAAATGGCTCCCCACATCAGTCCCGCTAAAACCTGGGAAGGGGTAGCTGGAGGGTTATTGCTCTCCATCATTGCTAGCTTGATTTTGACCGTCATACCTCTAGGTGTACCCTGGTATTTCGCAATCATCCTGGGATTACTCATAGGAACTGCTGCGACGCTAGGAGATCTTGCTGAATCGCTGATCAAGCGCCAGATGCATGTCAAAGACAGTGGTCAGTTCATGCCAGGTCACGGCGGCATGCTAGACCGTATCGATAGCCTGCTCTTCGCAGTCTTTGTTGTCTATCTTTTCTCGCTGTTCTTCATGTAGCCGAACTTTCCCATAGCATGGTTCGTACATGCTATAATCTGGATGAAAGATTAAACTGAGTCATTACTTACGCACCGTAAGTATGTAAAATATATATCATAGGTTGAATTCTCATGACAACGTTCCCTAAACGTATTGCTTTACTAGGAAGCACAGGATCAATTGGGCGACAAACCCTCGATGTCGTACGGCGTTTTCCCGAACAATTTAGCATCGTCGCACTGGCTGCCCGCAGCAATGTTGAACTGCTCGCGCAGCAGGTGCAAGAGTTTCAGCCTGATCTAGTCACCTGTTATGCGGATGCACCTGAAGTTGAGGCTAAAGCCCGCCAACTGCTGCCGCAGGCATTACTTGGTGAACAGGGTCTACTGGCTGTCGCCACCCATGCAGATGCTGACATCCTGGTTGCTGCCACCTCGGGCCTGGTCGGTTTAATGCCAACCCTGGCGGCGATTGGTGCAGGCAAAACGATCGCGCTCGCCAACAAAGAGACACTGGTCATGGCAGGCCACCTGGTGACCCAGGCGGCCCAACGTGTTGGTGTACCTATTTATCCTATTGATAGTGAGCACAGCGCAATCTGGCAATGCTTGCGGGGCGAAGAACAGAAAGACATTCATCGTCTCCTCCTGACCGCGTCTGGTGGCCCTTTCAGAACCGCCTCATTAGAGGATCTCAAAACCGTCACGGTTAAGCAAGCACTGGCACATCCTACCTGGAGCATGGGTCCCAAGATTACCATCGATAGCGCTACCTTGATGAACAAAGGTCTTGAAGTTATTGAGTCCCATTGGCTCTTTGGTGTACCATATGAGAAGATGGAAGTAGTGGTGCATCCAGAAAGCATCATTCATTCAATGGTCGAGTTTATTGATGGCTCCTTCAAGATGCAGGCCAGCTTACCGAGCATGCATCTTCCCATTATGAATGCTTTGGGATATCCTGATCGCCTGGCCTCGGCTGAGACAGATTTCATTCGGGAACTGCGCTGGGCCGATGTGGCTACGCTACATTTTGAAGATCTGGATCTTGCACGCTTCCCCTGTTTCCGGCTGGCTATTGAAGCTGGAAAACGTGGTGGTACCTATCCATGTGCCCTGGTCGGGGCAGATGAAGAGGCCGTCGAATTGTTCTTGACGGGCAAAATTGGCTACCTGGAGATTGCCCAATTAATTGAGGCTGTGCTGGAGCGCCATCAGTCAATTGAACAACCAAACGTTGCTGCGACTCTTGAGGCCTGTGCCTGGGCACGTCGCACCGTTCGCGAAATATGGAAAAAACGCGCGTAGGGTTAGCAATTGCAGGGCTTTATGCTCCTTTTTGACAGCATAAAAATTTTCAGATGATATGAATAAAGATGAGTATTGAGTAAAGGAAAAGGGGATGAGCTGGTATATACTCGCTGTTATTCCAGTGTTAGGGTTGCTTGTGTTTGTACACGAGCTAGGACATTTTATTGCGGCGAAGTGGGCTGGTATTCGAGTTGATGAATTTGGGATGGGCTTTCCACCCAATATCGTCAGTTTGCGTAAACGCGAGCGTGGCGGTTGGGAGGTTATGTGGTTTGGTCGCGGCAGCTCTGTGATGGACACCAGCAATATCCAAAATCCCTTTGGTAATGCTAGCGAAGAGCTAGCAACTCCGCCTGAGCGCACACTATATTCGTTGAACCTGCTCCCTCTTGGTGGCTTTGTACGTATGGCGGGCGAGAGTGGGGATACAGTGGATGAGAATGGCCGCTATGATGAGGGCAGTTTTGCCGCGAAAACGGCGGGAAAACGCATCATTGTACTCTGTGCCGGCGTCTTTATGAACTTTCTGCTCGGCATAGTCCTGTTCACTGTCGCTTATGGACTGGGTGAGCCCATGCCAACACCGACTGCCGTGATTGGCTCAATTCAAGCCAATTCGCCCGCAGCCATGGCTGGTTTACGGGCAGACGATACCGTCCTGGCTGTGAATGGGAAGGCTGTAAAAGACTTCAACGCTATGTCGACTGCGGTGACACAGATTATCAATGCTGATAAGGGAAAAGATGAGCATATACCCATTCGATTAACGATTCAGCATAGTCAGCAGAGTGGTACCCAGGATGTAACCGTCAACGCGCGTGTCCATCCGCCACAAGGACAGGGCTACATGGGCGTGGGCGCAAAAGTCTTAACCATGCATTATCCTCTCTGGCAGGCTCCTTTTAGAGGCATTGCACATACTTTTGACTTTATCCATCAATACCTGTCCATTATTGGAAAAATGATTATTGGCGCTATCCAACCGCAGTTTTCTGGTCCGGTTGGTATTGCTCAGGTTACTCAAAGTGTGGCCGAGCAAACCCCGGTTGTTGGCTGGTGGCCCATTTTAAGTCTAACCGCCGCCTTAAGTTTGAATTTAGCAATTTTTAACATTTTACCCTTCCCCGCTCTTGATGGTGGACGCGTCTTCCTTATATTGGTAGAGATATTACGGGGTGGAAAGCGTTTGAAACCGGAGCGCGAAGGTCTTATTAATCTCGTTGGTTTTGCTTTACTATTAGTTCTCATGGTTGTGGTCACGGTCAGTGATCTCATGCATTGGAACGGCTAAACGGAGTTTGCTTTCAATTATGCGAAAAAAAACACGACAGATACATGTAGGTAATGTAGCAATTGGTGGAGATGCCCCAATTTCTGTTCAATCGATGACCACTACCTATACACGTGATGTAGAGACAACTGTTGCGCAGATCCATCGCTTACAGGATGTGGGTTGTGAATTGGTGCGTGTTGCAGTGCCTGAGATGGAAGACGCTGTGGTTTTGAGCGAAATAAAGAAGCGCATCAATATTCCGCTGGTGGCCGATATCCATTACAATCCCGAATTGGCTTTAGAAGCGATTCGTCAGGGTATCGACAAAGTTCGCATCAATCCTGGAAATCTGTTACAGGGCCGCAAGTCCCTGGAGAAAATTGTTCTGGCCGCTAAAGAGCGTGACGTTGCTATGCGTATCGGCGTCAACTCTGGTTCGATCGATGCGTTGGATAAAGTCGCCCAGATGCAGCGTGTACAGGTTCGCCTGCGCGATGATGGTACCCTCGAGCGCACAGATCCCACTGAGGCCCGCCGCCAGGAGCGTGAGCAACTGGCCGAGCGTATGGTCGCACGTGCTCTGGAGTATATCAGCTGGTGTGAGGAACTGGATTATCATAACCTCGATGTCTCGTTGAAATCTTCAACTGTGCTGACCGCTATTGAGGCCTATCGCCGTTTCTCGCAGCGTTCGGACTATCCGATCCATCTGGGTATTACCGAAGCCGGTACACTTGTAACCGGTGCCGTTAAGTCTTCAGTTGGTCTGGGTATCCTGCTGGCCGAAGGTATTGGTGACACTATCCGTGTTAGCTTAAGTGCCGAGCCAGAGGAAGAGATTCCTGTTGCCTTTGAGATTTTGCGCTCACTGGAATTGCGTAACCGTGGCGTCACCTTTGTTTCTTGTCCCTCATGTGGACGTGTCGAGATCGACGTTATTAGCGTTGCCAACGAAGTAGAAAAGCGACTCTCGAAGGTACAGACCCCCATTCAGGTTGCTGTTATGGGTTGTGTTGTGAATGGCCCTGGTGAGTCCCGGGATGCCGATGTTGGCCTCGCAGGCGGTAAAGGTAAGGGGGTGATCTTCCGCAAAGGTCAGGTAGTCAAAACCGTGCCTGAAGATCAATTCCTGGATGCTGTCCTGAAAGAGGTCGCTAGCTTACTTCCCGAGGCAGAGGCAAAAGTTGTTTATCCTGATGGTGGTATTACAGATATCGCTGGCACACACCGTACCCGTGACGAGGGCACGAACCTGCCGATCTTACCCCGCGCCTAACACAAATTTTCACATATAGATTAGCGCAGTCTCAACTTGAAGCATCATGCTTCAAGTTGAGACTGCGCTTTTTTAAGTATCCATCCATTGGATCTTATCTACTATTTATCTTCTTTCTCGCTTCCCCTCGCTGCCTCCACCTTTACAGTACAAGCAGAGAAATACTAAAAAATGAGCTGCCTATGGCGTTAGCGACTCCCAAATACCTCTCATCAGGGCGCACTAACTCTGAATCAGGGCTTTTCATGTTCCTCTTTGGCGCCTGCGGCGCCGGGTGTGGAGTGTGTGTGGTGAACGGCCGCGACAGCCCACCACACACACTCCACACCTGAAAGAAGGTCCATCGTATCGCTGGTTCGTGATCTCCCTGCGATCTCTGGACGACCATGAAAAAGCCTTGCCCCTGAATAATTTCTCGTTTGTGAAGGGCAGTGAGCATGCGGCCAGGCCGCATGCTCACTGCCCTTCACAAACCCAGACGAGCGCCGCAGGCGCGTAGCTGCATGCCACTAATTCCTGGATAAAATCTAGTAAGGTAGTTATATACATTCATGACAAGTTTCTGGTTGGATATAAAGTAGGTGATAGTACCTTTTGGAAATAAATGTACTGTATAGTTCTTACAGTTTACCATGTAGTTTTTTTCTAATGTAACTATTCAAATTGTTTCATTGTATGTCTTATTGCGTAAATATATTCCGTTTATGCTATTAATTGCAATAGGACATTTATTATATAACTCATTTCTTCAATATTTTCTATTCAGACACCTAGAAAATTAACTTATTATCTTCTATACTTAGAAAGCGACTCTTCCTATATAGATATGTTTAACTCTATGATTTTATTTGGAGGGATATCTTATGATGCAAAGACGTGTGGTCGCTCCTCACATGCTTTATGCAACTTTCGCTTTTGCGCTATTATTAGCCCTTTTAGCGTCTGGTGCGGCGACACAAACCGTTGACGCCCATGCATCGAGTCATGTCAGTCCGCAGGCGGTGGTTAATCCCCATCATATTTATGCTGGTGCTGTCCAGGATAAGACATTCAAATGCCAGTCAAATACTGCCGCCATCCGTTGTTATGGCCCCAAACAGATTCGTAATGCCTATAGTATTCAGCCACTATTGGACAAAGGAATTACTGGAAAAGGTCGTACAATTGTTATTCTGGATGCTTATAGCGCTCCCCATATCCAGGATGACTTGCATTCTTTTGACCAGAACTTTGGTCTGAACGATCCTACTCTCAACATCATCCCTGGCCAGGGTTCACTGACCCCATTTGATGGCAGTGCTTTGCAGGAAGGTTGGGCTGGTGAGATCGCGTTAGACGTAGAGTGGTCTCATGCGGTTGCTCCTGATGCCACCATCGACCTGGTGTTGGCCAAGAGCAGTAACGACAGCGACCTGGTTGCTTCATTGCAGTATGCTATCGACAACAACCTGGGCGATGTCGTTTCGATGAGCTTTGGTGAGGCAGAAAGCTGCCTGGATGCGCCAACTACGCAATTATGGCACCATGCTTTCCAGACTGCCACCCAGAAGAACATCACACTGTTCGCATCTGCTGGTGACCAGGGTGCAGCACAGCCAACCTGTGATAATAGCTCTTATATCTTGTCTGCCTCTTCACCTGCTAACGATCCATTCGTTTCAGGCGTTGGTGGTACTCAGCTGGTAGCTGATGCTGTTACAGGTGCTTATCAGAGTGAAACTGCCTGGAACGAGCCTGACTTCGGCGCTGCTGGTGGTGGTGGTTTCAGCACAGTATATGCGAAACCATTCTTCCAGTATGGATTGCCAAATATCCCGGTAAAGGTCGCGGTGTGCCAGATGTGGCCTACAACGCAGCCATCAACGGTGGTGTTCTGGCTGTCACATCCGATAGCGGTGCTCCTGCTGGATCAGTCTTCATCTTCGGTGGTACCAGTGCTGGTTCCCCACAGTGGGCAGCTATTGTTGCCCTGGCTGATCAACTTGGCAATAAAAGGGTTGGTTACATCAACCCTGTTCTGTACCTGATCTTTGGCCGTATTGGTAGCATCTATTCCGCAACCTTCCATGACATCACTACTGGCAACAACTCTTATACCTTTGCCGATGCCAATGGCAATCCTGTAACCATTCAGGGTTATGATGCCAAAAAAGGTTGGGATGCCACAACTGGTTGGGGTTCACCAATCGTCTCCAAGTTCGTACCTCTGCTGGTGCTCTTCACTGGTGGCGTTCACGCACACGATTTTGATGCCCAGAAAGCAGCTATGAAATAAGTAGCCTCATTCTGATGTCCCTATGCAAATAGGGGCATCAGAAGCCCTACATTGTTAATAGCATAAAGAAGACCTCCTGCAACAAAAGTATGCAGGAGGTCTTCTTTATGCTGGTGGTCGATACAGAACTCGAATCTGTGACCTCTACGATGTCAACGTAGCGCTCTAACCAACTGAGCTAATCGACCAGATATTCATCCAGTGATTCTGGGTGGGCGATACAGAACTCGAATCTGTGACCTCTACGATGTCAACGTAGCGCTCTAACCAACTGAGCTAATCGCCCTTAACGGAGACAATAATAGCATCGATCCTGTATATTGTCAAGCGCTTTTCGAGGGTTTTCGAGGTCATAGGAATGTGTTAGTGGTTGCAGATGCTATGCCATAAGGCATGTTTATAACTTATTAAGTTACCTAAGTACTAAACATAGACCAGAGCGCCTTGATTCTATATGAATACGATGTTATAATTTCCCGTGTGTCGAGAACGTCTATTTTCTTATTCTCGATAAAAAAATCTACTGCCTTTGCATCGGATATATCAGTATGTATCTATAAAGATGCGTTTAATATTTTCATTTGCCAACCAGTATCTCGATATATCCGCATGCGTATGTCCAGGGGATGTGACCACATGGCCCTTTACCGTCCCTGCTTTTCTTAGGAAGGTGTGTCCTGTATGCTTTTTTCAGCCCAAGGACGGATGCTGAAGGTAACGCGTATGCTAAGCGGTCACTATGATAGCCGCAAGTGGGTAAAGATCATTGGAGTTTGTCTTCTTTGTCTGGTGATTTTTGTAGAGTTTTCACCCTTTGCAGCTCCTCCCGTGAGCGCGCATGCACATGTACAAAGTTCCGCTGATTGGTGTGGCGGCTCCTATTTTTCTCCTGATGGCAATCCTTATATGCTGTGTCCTGGTCCTTATCCACTGGGTGGTAATTGTGTCTGGTGGGCCTGGGAGCAGTGGCACCTGCTGGGTTATGATCTGCCGGTGAATTGGGGCAATGCTGCTGAGTGGGCCACTGATGCAACCAGTTCTGGTTTTAGTGTCGGAACCACGCCGCGTGTGGCTTCTATCGCGGTTTTTCCTGTTGGTGATGGCGCCTGGGCAGCCGGGCCGGCCGGGCATGTGGCCTTTGTTACATCTGTAAGTGCGGATGGCTCTACATTTGATGTGACCTACCAAAATTTTGGCGATGCCAGGTATATGTATGCTGATAAAGGCTATAACGTCAATGTCATCAATCAGCCCCGCTATCAGAATGGACAGCTACGCTTTATTTATTTTCCGCAGAAAGTTGATGGCAATCTTTTTGCGAAACTGCCTGGTATAGGGAGCTTTGGGGATCCTACCGCCGCTGTCAATCAAGCTAACAGCGCTCTGAATACTTCTACCACTGTCGCCCCCGCCGATACAACTGGCACCACGAGCAGCAATAACAGTGTTCAGCAGCAACAGAATACCTATACCAGCGATCGTATCGCGCTGGGCCTTTCACCAGCATCTTCTGACCAGGAATTTAATGCGGATTTCACGGGTACGGGTTCCAGTACGCTATTGCTCTATAATCGGCAGCGTGGAAGTATCCAGATCTATAAGTTAAATCAGCAACGACTGCCGGCGCAGAAGGTGCGACCCAGAACAGGTGATGCCTCTCTGAATGATGACTTGCTGCAGGTACCTGCAGCAGCCTCACCATTAGTGGATCTGGGCGATGCTACCACGCCTGCTGGTAACTGGGGATCAAGCCTGGATATTCATGTCGGTAATTTCTCGGGTGCGAAAGCCTCTGAGATTTTGCTGTATGACAGGATCGCGGGTACGATGCAATTATTAAGCCTGGGTAGCGATTTCCAGATCAAAAAACATGTGACGCTTTCTGATATTGGACCCGGTTGGGAAATTTCGGTTGGACGTTTCAATGGCAAGAGTAGCGGCCTCTTTATGTATAAGCGCTTTGCTACTCCATTGCCTGTTGCAGCTCCAGCTACGCCGATCCCTTCTGATACCAATCCGGTTGATCCTTCGGCCACAAATCCTGGCTCAACTGGACCAACAAGTGGGCCAACGGTAAAGACGACGCCGAGCGTGAAGCCAACGGTGAAGGCAACGCCCACGGTGAAGGCGACTCCAACTGTGAAGCCAACGGTGACGCCAACACCAAAACCAACGGTAACGCCGACGCCGAGCGTGAAGCCAACGGTAACGCCGACGCCAACCGCTACGCCGACCGCTTTGCCAACCGTGAGTCCGACACCAACGGCTCCAGTGACGCCTGTTCCAACAGCAGCGCCCACTCCGGCTCCGACTCCTACACCAACACTTGCGCCTGCGCCCACCGCGTCGGCTACACCGGCTGCTACCGCTGCCGCCAGGCCGAGTGCTACGGCCAGTACCCAGAAGACCGTTCAATACAGCTATATTATGCCTTCAAATATTATGGGCGATACCCCGCCCGATAAAGGTGGGGAGTTGAGTGGTAGTCAACTGACCGATTGGGAGAAGCAGGGGCGCTCAGCCAATATTGAGTTAATGGATTTCAATCCAGATTTAAGTATCCATCATCAACAGAGCTATACCCTCTGGCATTCTAGCTGGGAGGTGTACGTTGGCCGTTTTGTGAACTCACAGCAAGATGGCGTATTCCTGTATGATCGTACGGCAGGTGAAGGTCGCATCATGGACTTTGATCAGAACCTGGTCGTGCAGGATTACCATGAGCAGCACAATCTGGATGGAAACTGGGTAGTCTACAGCGGCGACTTCATCAATGCGGGTCGTTCGCAACTGCTCCTTTACGATCCAGGTAGCGGCGATATTCAGCTCTTGAAGTTCGATTCACACCTGGAGCTCTCCCAGCAAAAGCTGCAATCGCATCTTGGGGCTCATCAGGTCTTATACGTTGGCCACTTTGGTCTGCCAACGCTGAGTGTGATGCTCTATGATGCCCCAAGCGCGCAGAGTACCTTTGTCGCCTTTGACCAGAACCTGGATATCGCCCATCAATATCTGGTTAAGACCTGGGATCAACGCTGGCAAATCCTGGTGGGTGCCTTTACCAACCGGGCTAGTTGTACGCAGAATACAATGTGTGCCACGGACGATACTATTCTGGTACTCAATCGGCAGAGTGGACAGATCGAGCAATATGTCTTCTCATTTGGACGGGCGTTTACTGTATACGATAATCGTATCCAGTCTTTCTTACGAGAAGGCTTACCTGTTCAAGAACACGTGCAATCGGTAGATACCACCGTCTTCAGCATGGTTAATTCTCTGAGCACAAATATTCGCAACGAAGAACTTTATTAAGAACAAAATCGTGGTACAATAGAGCCACTATGCGACACGTATTTTTGATAGGGCTGTCTGGAAGTGGAAAAAGTACCGTTGGGCGTCTCTTAGCGCAACGGTTAGGACGTCCCTTACTGGATGTCGACGCGCTCATCGAACAGGAGTATGGGGAGCGCATTCCTGCAATTTTTGCACGACATGGTGAGGAATATTTCCGCACGCTCGAAGCCCGCATCTTGGCTCACGCAGTGCAACAACCAGATGATGCCATCATCGTTACCGGTGGTGGCATCGTTGTACGATCGGAGAATCGCACGCTGATGGCTCAACATGGCGTGCGCATCTTCCTGTATGTTGATCCTCAAGATTCCCTGGCTCGCCTGCAGGCGCAGCATCTTAGAGAGCAACAGCATGGTCAGACTCCGGAGATACGACCCCTCTTATCTGGTACTGATCCTCTTGCTAATCTACAGAGGATGCTGGCGGACCGTGAAGCCTGGTACAGAGAGGCCGAATTGATCTGTTCCACGCAGGGTAAACATGCTGAACAGGTGGCCGGGGAGATTATGACGATGCTTGATGATCTAACTGCTCTAGAACGGGTGGCTCCGATTGTACGCCATGTTAATGTGGGTGCAGGCTATGATACTGTGGTTGAGTGGGGAGGACTACAGCGGCTGGCTGGCTATCTCCAAAAATTGCAACTGCCCCCACGGGTATTTATTGTTACTGACAGCAATATCCATGACCTCTATATACCTTCGTTGCTCCCACAGTTGACCGCGGCTGGCTTTGAACCATGTGTTTATACCGTGCCAGCGGGCGAAGGGAGTAAGTCACAGCAACAGCTCTCAGCCATTTATGATTGGTTACTGGAGCAGCATGCCGAGCGCCGAGAAGCACTGATTGCGCTGGGTGGTGGTGTGGTTGGTGACCTGGTTGGCTATGCGGCAGCCACCTACTTACGTGGCGTGCCTCTCATTCAAATTCCTACCTCATTGCTGGCCCAGGTAGACTCCGCCATCGGCGGCAAGACCGGCATCAACCATCCTCGCGGCAAAAACCTGATTGGTGCTTTCTACCATCCTCGCCTGGTCCTGGCCGACCCATCCACTTTGCTTTCCCTGCCAGAACGCTCACGCACTGAGGGATGGGCAGAAATTGTAAAGTATGGTATCATACTCGACGCTGAGTTGTTTGCCTTATTAGAGGCGAATGCGGACCTGTTGCGAGATTTCTCCAGGCCTCCTATTGCGTTGCTCTGTCAGATTATTGCGCGTTGTATCGACTTAAAAGTTATGGTGATAGAAGAAGATGAGCGGGAACAAGGACGCCGTGCTATCCTAAACTATGGTCATACCTTTGGACACGCGTTAGAAAACGCTTCCGGTTATGGTGAATGGCTCCATGGGGAGGCTGTTTCGCTTGGTATGGTTGTTGCCGCGGCTCTGGCCCAGGCGGCTGGTTTGTTTGACGAAAAAGACGTTGTACGACAGAACCAGCTCTTGATGGCCCTTGGATTACCAACCACTTATAGCGGCTCGGTGCGCGCGCACGATATTCTGGCTGCTATGCAGCTAGATAAAAAGGTCGTGGGCAAGCGAGTGCGTTGGATCATGCCCAGGCAGATTGGTGAGGTGGTGATCACATCATTGCCTGACGATCTGGTTGAACGGATCATCACAGCGTTTATGGGAGAAAAGTAGGGATAGATGCTTAATTTCCTCATTTTAAGTGGTCCAAATCTTAATATGCTGGGTACCCGTGAACCCGCTATTTATGGTACGATGACCCTGGAGCACATTCATGATGCGCTACGTCAACGTGCCGCCACGCTGGGTGTGAGCGTTGACTGTTTCCAATCTAATTATGAGGGAGCCCTGATCGATCAGATCCAGCAACAGCGCGAACAGGCGGCTGGCATCGTGATTAATCCTGGCGCATTTACCCATTATTCGATTGCCATACGCGATGCTATCGCCGATGCACATCTGCCAACAATTGAGGTTCACTTGAGCAATGTCTATGCACGTGAAGAGTTTCGGCATCATTCAGTGATTGCTCCTGTCTGCCGTGGACAAATAGCCGGACTGGGATGGCGAGGCTATGTCCTGGCACTAGAGGCCTTGACGGCATTGGTAAGCGAGGAATAGAAAGAGATAGCTATGAGTCAAGAGAGCATACAAAAATTTAGGACGTGGATTGCTGAGCAGGGGCTGGATGCTTTTTATGTGACGCAGCCACAGAGCGCTTCCTATTTAAGTGGTTGGCTCAATGATGAGGAAGGGGCTGGTTCTGTCGTTGTCAGCGCGCAGCAGCAGATTCTCCTGACCAATCCTCTCTATAGTGAGGTCGCCGCGCGTGAGGCTGCGGGCTGGAATGTAGTAATACCAGCTGGTCGCAATTATGCGCAATCGATTGCTTCTCTGGCTCAAGAACATGGCTGGAAGAAGATCGGCTTTGAATCCACCGCGATGAGCTACGCCGATTTTGAAGCGCTGCGCAAGGCTGGCGAGGAAATTTTCAGCCTGCACCCATTTGACGAAACCATTGTCAATAAATTGCGTTATGTCAAGCAGCCATATGAACTGGAATTATTGCGGCGAGCGATCGCGATTACCGATGAAACCTTTTCACACCTGCGCCAGTGGATCCAGCCTGGCATGACCGAGAAAGATGTTGAGTGGGAAATCTCGCGCAAGATGGTGGAACTGGGTGCAGATGGTACATCTTTTAACTCGATTGTAGCTTCTGGCCCCAATGGTTCCATGCCCCACGCTATCCCGGGTCAGCGCCAGATTCAGCGTGGCGAACTGATTACTATTGATATGGGTGCTCGCTACAAAGGGTATTGTGCCGATATGACCAGGACCATTTGCCTGGGTGAGCCGGCCGAGCCCCGTATGAAAGAAGTCTACGAGACTGTTTTGCGCGCAATGAAGACCTGTGAACAAGGTTTACATGCGGGCCTCAGCGGCCGCGAAGCCGATGCTCTGGCGCGCAACGTCCTGGTGGAAGCAGGCCTGGCAGAGTATTATATTCACAGCACAGGTCACGGCGTTGGCCTGGAAATCCACGAAAATCCCTCTCTTTCACAACGTGCCCCCGAAGATGTCAAATTACCAGTAGGCTCGGTCGTAACGGTTGAGCCTGGTGTCTATATTCCCGGGTGGACTGGTACACGTGTAGAAGATTGTGTTTTGGTTAAAGAAGATGGTGTTGAAGTATTAACGCAGTCACCAACAGATCTGGTGGTTTCGCGCTAAAGGAGTTTTGCATTTATGATTTCAACTGGTGATTTGAAAAAAGGTGTCACAATCGAATTCGAAGGCCAATTATGTTCTATTCTGGAATGGCAGCATGTAAAAATTGGTCGTGGTGGTGCTATTGTACGTATGAAGTTGCGCAATCTACGCTCGGGATCAACGGTAGATCGTACCTGTGATGCGGGCGATAAATTCAAGCGCATTTACCTGGACCGTTCTAATGTTACCTATCAATATCAGGAAGGTGATCAGTACCATTTCATGGATACCAGCACCTATGAAGATATTGTCCTGACCGAGGCACAACTGGGTGAAGCCAAAAATTATCTGATCGACAACCTGGAGTTGGACATCATTCGTTATGAAGAAGAGCCCCTCTCGGTAGAGCTGCCTGAAAAGCTTGTGCTACGCGTCACCTACACCGAGCCAGGCTTCAAAGGCGATACCGCCACGGGTGGTAGCAAGCCTGCCACAACCGAGACCGGCCTGGTCGTCCAGGTACCATTATTCATCTCAGCCGACGACCTGATTCGTGTCAACACCACCACTGGTGCCTACGTCGAACGCGCCTAACGGCACATTAACAACCTACCCTCGCTTCTCTAAAGGCTGGGAGCTGCAGGAGGGCCGGCGAGGCCATCCTGCCGGGGAGCGGTGGCAGGCATGCTGGGAGCACGCCAGTCCCCGCCATCCCTTTCCTCCCCATCTCCCGCCGCAAGGCGGGAAATGAAAAAATATCATCAATGCTAGCTAGCATATATTGGAGTCGTCTATGGACCACAACTATCCTTATGAAGTCGAAACCATCGCACGCGAAGAAAATGTCTCAGTTCCCAAGGTCAGCATCGAACAACTGAAGCGCCTGGTACAACTACTAGATGAGAGCGATGTCTCAGAGATCGAAGTTAAACGGGCCGAAGAAGGGATGCAGTTAGTGCTGCGCAAAGCAAAAGCGCAGGTGGGCAGTGAAGTTGGCGAATACGCGCTTATGCAATCCGGGGAAGCCAGCCCCGCCAGCGAAGAAAAAGCCACTCCCGAGCCCCGGCATACTATTACCGCACCACTGGTCGGCATCTTCCATACCTGGGCCAAGCCCAAAGGCAATCCACTGGTAGCGGTTGGCGACCGTGTTAAATTGGGACAATTGGTTGGCACCATTCAATCATTAAATGTCATCAACGAAGTAGAAAGTACTATTGCCGGTCGTATCGTCGAAATCCTGGTGCAGGATGGCCAGGCTGTTGAATATGGGCAGCAATTGTTAGTGATTGATAGCTCGGAGGAGGCATAAGCTCCATGCTCTTTCAAGACTCTCTCGGAGCCCAGTCTGCCATCAGTGTCTCAGCACTTTCACTCTATTTGAAAGAATTGCTGGAGACCAACGACATTTTACAAAATATTTGGGTGCACGGTGAAGTCTCGAACTGTAAAATTTATCCATCCGGACACTGTTATTTTACCTTGAAAGAAGGGGACGCTCAGCTACCATGCGTGTTCTTTAAACAGGCACGCCTGCGTACAGCGGCCCCAAATTTGCGCGATGGAATGGCACTGGCCGTCAATGGCCGTATCTCATTTTATGAGCGTGATGGTAAACTTCAATTTTATGTTGACGCAGTAATGTCATTGGGTGAAGGCGCCCTCTTCCGCAAATTCGAGCAATTGAAAGCACGTTTAGAGGCTGAAGGATTATTCGATAGTGAGCGCAAGCGTCCGCTACCCGATCAGCCAACTACGATTGGAATTGTTACCTCTCTTCAAGCAGCGGCTTTACGTGATATGTTACGTACATTGCGTAATCGTTATCCTTTGACGCAAGTTATTCTTGCGCCGGCCCTGGTTCAAGGAGCTGAGGCTCCCGCCTCCATTGCCAATGCCCTGGATCGGCTCAACGAGCATGGAGAAGCAGAGGTCATCATCGTTGGACGTGGTGGGGGGTCAATCGAGGAACTATGGGCATTTAATGAAGAGGTTGTGGCGCGTGCCATTGCCCGATCACGCATTGCTGTGATCAGTGGTGTTGGCCATGAAACCGATTTTACGATTGCAGATTTTGTTGCCGATCACCGTGCCTCGACGCCGACAGCTGCCGCTACCGCTGCTGTTCCCGATATTGCCGATTGGCAGGCAGATATTGAAGAGAAGCAGCAAGTCCTGACCGATTTAATGCTGGAGCAGATCGAGGATCGTAAAGCACAGCTTGCTTACGCCATGCGTGATTTACAGCGCGCCAATCCCCAGAGCACAATCGTCCAGCGCCGCCAGCAACTCGATGAATGTACCGAGCGCCTCCAGACGTATATGCAGCACATCATCTCCTTACGCACTGAACGACTGCGGGGAGTAAGCCTGCAGCTCCATTCTCTAAGCCCACTATTGACCATCGCGCGCGGCTATGCCGTGGTGCGTCAACAGCGGGACCAGACGGTAGTTACCAGTACCCGGCAGGTGCAGGCTGGCGATATGTTAACGATTCAAGTTCAGGATGGACAGATTGAGGCAGTCGTTCGTCCTTCAGGAGCGGAGATTTAATGGAAGAGCAGATGGAATCGCTGTCATTTGAAGAAGCCTTTGAGCGGCTTGAAGCTGCTATTGCAGCTTTGCAGGAAGGCAAAATGCCACTGGATAAAGCATTAGAGCAATATCAAGATGGTATGCATCTGGCGCAGTATTGTAACGAACTTTTGCAGCAAGCTGAACTCTCAGTGCAGCAGCTCAGTTTTGATGAGGGTACTGATACTCTCTCTCTGTCACCCCTCGATTTGTAGAGGGGGAGTAGCGCAACATTATGAATAATACCACTATCCTGGATAATCGTGTTTTAATTGCGGCCTTTCTTGCCTGGGCCATTGCTCAGGTCAGTAAAACCATCCTGGAATTATTTAAGCAACGTAAATTGGCCCTCAGCCGACTGGTCTCCTCGGGTGGATGCCCAGTTCTCACTCAGCACTGGTTACTGGCCTGGCGACCGCTGTTGGCCGTAAGGTAGGGATCGCATCTCCTGACTTTGCCATCGCGGTTGTGCTGGCCAGTATTGTGATGTACGATGCTGCCGGTGTCCGCCGTGCCGTGAGTATTCAGGCTCGTCTCCTGAATCAAATGATCGAAGAAGCTTTTCAAGGTAGCCCTATGGCTGAGAAGCGCTTGCGTGAATTGATTGGCCACACCCCCATCCAGGTTTTTGTGGGTGGCCTGCTAGGCATTGCCATTGGTCTGTTATGCACTGCTTGATATGCTGAATCGATTATAAAAAATGTTATGCATAGGCATTTCTCAGCCCTTTTTATTATAAAGGGCTTTTCTTGTTGCCATAACATTTATTCGGATATAAAGAAGAGTGTATATTAGCACCCCTTTTTTGCTCTGTTTGCCCCTTTTTAATGGCAGATGACCAATTCAGGCCATGTATTGTAGGCGAAAGTGCGGTCTATAAAAGTCGGCCTGTAAAAAAGCAATATGCCGTACAAAGAGTTCTGCAATCAAGAGCTAAGAATGGTCATGTGGGCATTTGAACTCTACAAATTGTGATGTATTACCATATTGGTACATTGCAATTTGAAAACGCATAAGGTATAGTATTTATCAGACGATAAGCAGAGTCTACATTAATATCGGTGTTTTGTTAATCTACTGCATTGGACATACTTAAAATATTATATTGGATATTACGACATTTGTTGCGTCCAGGCATATTTATCGCTTAACACCTGATTCCAAAGACACCTCCGTCCGCAAGCCACTGCTTGTACATTGTTAAACTACGAAGTGAAGTGAGCGAATGTACTCATGTTACAAATATCCATACAAGCGGCGTTTATCAAGTAGTATAAAAATGGAAACTTACAATTATTACATAAGTATCCTGCTGATTGAAATTTTTATTTGTTTTTGAAATTACTGATTTTGTATATATGTGTAATGACAGATGATGAGACTAAAGTTGGGAGGCGACAATGAAATTACTGGTCATTGATAGTGATCGTGATTTGGTTGAGATGCTCACAAGCTGGTTAAAAACGCTGGGCTATGAAGTTTACCGTGCCTACACCGCTGAGCGCGCTCAAATCGAATGGTTGGAGCAGCGGCCTGATCTGGTGATCATGGATACAGCTTTGAAGGATGTAGATATGCTAGCTCTTTGTCGGGAGCTGCGTACCAAGCATGATGCACTGACGCTGGTAGTTACAGATGGTAAAGATGTACACGACGAGGTACGTTGCCTGGAGTCGGGAGCAGATGATTACCTGCGGAAACCCTTTTTCCCGTCTCAATTGCTGGCTCGTATCCGGGCGGTCAGTCGCCGTTCACGAGGGACGCTGGAGCGCCGACCCTCCTCCTTAATTCATGTCGGTCCGATTTGTGTAGATTCTCTACATAATGAAGTAACCGTAAATGGTAAGAGCTGCCGCCTGACACCTACTGAAAGTAAGATGCTGCATCTGCTGGCGATTAATGCTAATGATGTTTGTACCGCTAACCAGATTGTCACCCATGTATGGGGTTATGAGGGGGATGGCGATGCTTGTTTAATCAAAGCCCATATTCGCCATTTACGTCAGAAGATTGAGCCCGATCCCAGTACTCCTCACTATATTCTGACCGTACCTGGCGTGGGTTATACTCTAATTCGTCGCTCGGCTGAAGATGATACGGTGCGCCCATTGCGTGTTGTGTCAGTATAGAGGATTGCTTTTTATAATGTGAGTTGCTCGTATTTGTCTACACCGTGTTCTGGCAGCTGCTCTTAGCTGGTTATTTGTGGGCAGTATGTATACTTATGAACTCTGTATCAGATGGAAAGCGGGCATACTCACAATCCCCTACCTCACTCTATAAAAGCAGTGTTAAAATCTCCACCCCCTTCTTTAATATCACCACAATGTGAATTGATCCTCCATCGCATATACACATTTATCACCTATACTTAGAAAAAGAATTTCTAATGTACAGAGAGATGATATGCGCTATCGACAAGAAAGAAAAAATGGTCGGCCATTATTAACTTTAATTGAGGCCGTACCTCCTATGCCGCGCCTGACTCCTTTACGCCGGGTGCCATCAAAGTATTTTTCTCTATTGCCTTTGCATATGATATTGCGTTACCAGTGTATCGTGGTAGGGAAATCG
The DNA here is from genome assembly GCF_003967555.1 of Dictyobacter kobayashii. GTDB lineage: Bacteria > Chloroflexota > Ktedonobacteria > Ktedonobacterales > Ktedonobacteraceae > Dictyobacter > Dictyobacter kobayashii. The sequence continues at coordinate 1,251,836 of NZ_BIFS01000001.1, read as the reverse complement.
AAGGGCTCTTTGACAGTAGCGATTGCCGATCATAAGAGTTTGTGTGTGTTACCGATTATTGGTCATTTGACCGGTTGTCAGGTCTTCCCTGTCATAATTGATTCCCGGCATATGAGTCTGCTTTTGCAGCGTTTGGAGCGTACTGAGGAGGAGAGAAGATGGGGGCGCTATCGTTATGCTGATCGTGTACATGTGAACGAAGATTGTGTGTTTCCTTCCCTGCATACAATGATACAGTTTCTTACTTCTCCGAGTATGAAACTGTATCATAGAGAGATAAATGAATAGATATGTTACAATTTATTAAGCGCCACCGCGTGAGAAAACCATAACAGGAACTGTAAGTACGATAAGCTTCAGATCGTTCCATATCGACTGATGCTCAAGATATTCAATATCCATTTCAATCATATTCTGAAATGTGACACGTGAGCGTCCATAGACCTGCCACGTGCCGGTAAGACCGGGTTTGCCAGCCATGCGAAGCCATTCATGTGAGGTATACAGCTCAACCTCATAGGGCAATGGGGGCCGAGGGCCCACTAAGGACATCTGGCCTTTCAGCACATTCCAGAACTGTGGAATCTCATCCAGGCTGGTTTTTCGAATGAAGCGACCGATTTTGGTAATACGTGGGTCTTGAACATCCTTATACGCCATTTTTCCGCTGGAGTCTTCATTCAGTTTTTGACCATTCATGTATTGAAGAATTTTTTCACGATGAGCCATTTGGTCACTATTTACATACATAGATCGAAACTTAAGCATTTCGAATTCGACCCCATTTTGCCCGATACGTTTCTGGCGAAAAAAAATAGGGCCTTCGGAGTTCAATTTAATGCAGATCGCAACAATAATACCAACCAGGATTACAAAGGGTGCAATCAATAGCGTAAAGGTGAGATCAAGTGCACGCTTTGCTCTCAGGTAGCCCGTATTGATGCTGATCGTTCGGACGGGCGCCGATTGAACAACCATTGTATCCTCCCCAAAGTGCAGACAAGAGGTAAAACATTTTACGTTCCCCTCACTCAGTTAGTTCTGATTTCAATAGTATATGACTCAGGTGTACAATTGGTGAGGATTTTTATGGAGATATGGTAAAGAGTTCGAAAATAGGTGATAAAAACGTAAGCCCCCCTTATCTTGTTATTTGACTTTGGTTGTATATTCTTTACTGATTAGCAATAGTTTAACCCATCTTACACCTTTATAGTCATCTAAATACTACCTTTATTGGTTACCATATGTAATATAGACCTATTGCAAATAAACGTATAAGATAACTCCATGTGGGTGATCTATGTTGGGTAATTTGTGAAAAGAACAATTTGCACTATGATTAAGGAGTGATCAAAAATAGTGGCATCTGAAAATGTACCTCTGGTGGATTTACGTGCTCAATATCTGGCATTAAAGCCTGAAATTATGGCTGCTTTTGAAGAAGTTCTTGAAGGAATGCAGTTATTCATTGGACCGCGACAGCGAGCTTTCGAGCAAGAGTTTGCAGCATATTGTGGGTGTCAATTTGGTGTTGGCAATTCTTCTGGCACCACTGCCTTAGAACTGGCCTTGCGTGCCTGTGGGATTGGTGCTGGTGACGAGGTCATCACCGTTTCTAACACCTTTATCGCAACCATTGAGGCGATTGCTATCGTGGGAGCTATCCCTGTCTTTGTTGATATTGACCCCGAAACTTATTTAATGGACTGGCAGCAGCTTGAACAGGTGCTTACACCTCGCACACGAGCCATTATTCCTGTTCATCTCTATGGCCATCCGGTGGAGATGCAGCCAGTGATGGATTTCGCCCGTGCCCATGGCTTGCGAGTGATTGAAGATGCTTCCCAGGCCCATGGTGCTACCTATCAAGGTCAACGTGTGGGCTCGTTTGGAGACGTCGGCTGTTTTAGCCTCTATTTCAGCAAAAACCTGGGTGCTTTCGGTGAAGCTGGTATCTGCACTACCAATGATCCTGAACTGGCTGAGAAAATGCGTATGTATCGGGATCATGGCTCACGCGTACGCTACCTGCATGAAATCATGGGGTCCAATGCACGGTTAGATGAGTTGCAGGCGGCTGTCTTGTTGATCAAAATGCCTCATCTTGAGCGTTGGAATGCGGAGCGCCAGGCCCATGCGCAAACATATAATGAGCAGCTACGAGACGTGGTTGAAGCTGTCCCCGTTGTGCGCTCCTGGGGAACGCACGTCTATTGCTATTACGTTATTCAGGTTCCTGATCGTGATCGTTTCCGCATCGCTTTGCAGGAAGAGGGAATTGGCACCAATATTCATTATCCAACTCCATTACATCTGCAACCGGCCTGTGCTCAATATGGTTATAAGCCAGGTCTCCTGCCTGTTACAGAAGCGTTGGCATCACGTATTGTTTCCTTACCTATGTATCCAGAGCTCACGCAAAAGCAGTTGCAGCGTGTCATAGATGCGGTGAAGAAGCATGCGGGTTCCTTGACTTCCCATTCGGCATAAATCCATCCCATCAAAGCGCACACTGCTTCCGCCGAGTGTGTGGAAGCATGGTTTCTAATTGCATTGTAGCTCTATGTTTTAGGATTTCAAAGGTGTATATTCAAAGGAATGTATAAATGAGAACAGATCTACGTTTTGGTCTTATTGGTTGGGGTATTGGGGTCCAAAGATTGCTCGTAACCTGGATGGCCTTTCTCAAGTATCGGTAACTATGGTGGCGGATCTGGATCAGAGCCGCCTGGCTTCTATCGCTGTAAACCAACCCTGGATTAAAACCACCACCGATTTTTACGATATACTAAATTCGGATGTGGATGGGGTGGTGATTGCTGCACCTGTGCGCGCCCATTATCGCCTGGCTAAAGAGGCGCTACTTCATGACAAGCATGTGCTGGTTGAGAAACCACTGACCGCCAGTGTGGCGGAAGCTGAGGAATTGATTGAACTGGCACGAGAACGCAATCTTATCCTCATGGTTGGTCATACCTTTGAATATAGCCCGGCCGTCAACGAGTTACGCAAGCTGGTACAGAATGGTGACCTTGGCAAGATCTATTGTGTTGAGGCGGAAAGGGTCAATCTGGGGTTGTTCCGCAGCGATATCAATGTGATCTGGGACCTGGCGCCGCACGATGTATCGATACTGCTCTATTTATTTGGTAAGACACCTGAGCGTGTTAAGGTGCAGGCGAACGCTCATTTGCAGTCCCATATCGCGGATATCGCCCATCTGGACCTGGAATTTGCCGATCAAATGACGGCTCATATTCATGTCAGCTGGCTGCATCCCTGCAAAATTCGACGGGTGACGGTTATCGGCGACGCCAGAATGGTAGTCTATGATGATACAAATCCCTCTGAAATGATCAAAGTTTATAACAAGGGTGCGGATGTCCACGCTGATCCTGTCGTGTCATATCGCTATGGGGCAATCACTATTCCGCATATCGACTGGGTCGAGCCTTTGCGCCTGGAGTGCGAGGATTTTGTGAATTCGATCCGGACCGGAAATCCTCCCCGCGCTAATGGTGAGGTTGGATTGGCTGTTGTACGCGTTTTAGAAGCTGCACAGCTGGCTTTGGAGAAGCAAGAGGCTATCAATACTGCTGTGACCGTTCAATAGCCGCCAGGCCATTCCTGATTAAAAAAGTGGGAGTCCTCGATATTGAGGGCTCCCACTTTTTTGGTGCTCTGGTAAGCGTTTTTTTATTACACGATACCTACACGCAGGGCATCCAGCGTCTGCGATAAACCTTCGGCGAACTTGATCTGGGGATCATAACCGAGCAGGCGCTGTGCTTTACTGATATCGGCAAGGCTGTCTCTGACATCGCCAGGACGAGGATCGCGATAGTCGATGTCCGGACTGGTTTCTAATAACTCTCCGGCAATCTGTAGTACTTCGTTGAGCGAGATGCGCTCACCACAACCAATATTCATGGCCTGTCCTACCGCGTCTGGTGCCGTCGCTGCCTTGAGATTGGCCTGCACAACATTGGCGACAAAGGTAAAGTCGCGTGTCTGTTCTCCATCTCCAAAGACAATCGGCTGCTCGTGATTGAGCAGGGCGGTCAGGAAGCGAGGAATAACGGCTGCGTATTCAGACTTGGGGTCCTGGCGTGGGCCAAAGACGTTGAAGTAGCGCAAAGCCACGGTTTCTAAGCCATAGATGCTGGTAAAGACGGAGCAGAGCAGCTCTCCGGTTAATTTATGAACCGCGTAGGGTGACATTGGTGCGGTGGGCATCCCTTCGTGTTTCGGCAGGGTAGGTGTATTGCCATAAACCGATGAGGAACTGGCAAAGACCACTCGTCTCACACCTGCATCGCGGGCCGCGACCAGCACATTCTGGGTACCGTTTACATTGACTTCCAATGAGCGCACCGGATCTGCAATTGAACGTGGACTGAGGCCAGGGCCGCCTGATGAAAGATGACTTCAACCTCCTGCGCTGCCTGTGTGACTGCTTCGAGATCGCGAATGTCTGCCCGCACTATCTCGACGTTTCCAGGTAACCCTTTAAATGCTTGCAGATTACTCTCACGGCCAGTGGAAAAATTATCTAAGATGCGAACATTTTCTCCCTGTTTCAGGAGTGTCGCGGTAATGTGTGAACCAATAAATCCTGCTCCACCTGTAACTAAATAGCGTGCTGAACTCATAATAAAAACATGTGGCACTAGTACTTTCTATTAAGAAGAAAAGACTGTGCACATCCCCTTTCTTCGCATAAATTGAGCTTGTAACAATTTCTACTTTACCATATCGGGCCCAAATTGGCATATGCCGCCTGTTTATTGCTATGTTATATTTTATCTTGTAACTTGGACGGTTGGTATTGTATGAATATTGTTTTTTGTGAATATATAGAAGGAACCCCTGGTGTTTAGACGTCCATGTATTAAACGCTCGCTATCGCTATTTCTGGCACTCTGTTTGGCCGCCTTGTTAAGTAGCTGTACTCTGGCGACACCCACTTCTAGCAGGCCCGCGACTCCAGGAGATAGCCCTGCATCCGCGCCGGTTGGGCTGCAGGTCCCTGTTTGCCACTTAGCCCAATGCACTAATTTTAATCCTGTTAAAGGGACGCGTCCATTCATCGATACCAGTAAGAATATCCATTCGGTGCTGGTCTTTGATTATCGCGTGAAAGATCCCACGGCGATCGCCAACAACTATGATTTTGTTTGGGGAGCGCGCCAGGATCATATGGACGCCTATCGCACCGCTAATCCCAATATCGTCTTGAGCTACTATATGACGATCCATCGAGATGATGGTGCTTTCGACCAGAGTAATATTGGTACCCTGGCTTATTGGCAGCAGGTGCACCCCGACTGGATTCTGTATAAATGTGATCAAAAGACCCCGGCCCTGGAATATTCTGACAAAAATATCCCTTTTGATATTACCAATCCAGCGGTTGTGCAGTGGCAGATAGAGAACTATGTGCAGCCTGCCAGCGAGGCTGGTTATGATGCTCTGGCGGTCGATAATATCGATATGGAAAATATTTTTGGCGCCTGCGGCCATTTTGATAAACAAGGTCACTGGGTGCAACTCTATACGGGCAATAACAACGATGTACACTGGCAGACAGATATGGCGAACTGGGTTGTCCATATGCAGACTGTAGTGCATTCCTTACCACATCCTTTGCTCTTGATCGGTAATTTCAGCACCGGTGTCGTCACAGTTCATGCTCCAACCTCACAAACTGTTCTGGCACATGTCGATGGCGTGCTTAACGAAAGTAGCTTTACTCATTTTGGCAACCATACCCTGGTTGGCAGTGATTGGTTGCATCTGGTGCAGTATATTGATGCGGTCCAGGCTATGGGGAAGCCATTTTTTATTGTTAACCAGGTACAGAAAAAATTGGCGCCAGCGGATACCGAATGGATCTATGCCTCATATTTGATGTGCAATCAACGCCTGGCATCTATTAATATTTCAGGCTATAAAGCTTATGGCTATTCCAATGAATTTCCAGAATTAAAGGCAAATATTGGCAGCGCCAAGAGCGACATGTATGAGTCCCAGAATGCTTATTGGCGAGATTTCACTGGTGGCGAGGTCGTGCTCAATCCGAATAATATTGATACACAGATCACCACCAGTGGTTCCGCTACATATGTCGATCCCTATGGCAATAAGCTCGACCATAGCTTTACCTTACCGGCTTACTCCGCTAGAATCTTGCTCAGAAGCTAATTAACGCTATTCGGTTGCTGGTACAGAGATGTTATCAGCAACCGATGGCACTTCTGCCTCTATCGTTCTTACAGGCGTTTCCTGGCATCCTCAATACTGCTTTGCATCCCAGGCGTAAAGAGCCGCTGATAAGCGCGCACAAGATGTTTAGAGGTCTGGTTCCAGCTGAGCTCATCTTCGATACGTTTACGACCATAGGAACCCATCCGTTCCCTCAGGGCTGCATCTTCCAGTAAGAGCTCAATCTTATCCGCGAAATCCTCTACTCGATTTGCCGTTGCGTAGAGCGCCGCTTCCTGTGCGGAGTAACGCGTCTCCAGCAGATCAAAGGCTACAATAGGTAGTCCCATGGCCATATACTCCATGGTTTTGAGCATCGTACTGTGGTCATTAAGCTGATTGCTAGGATCGGGACAGAGACCAATGTCTGTGACGCTGAGATAGCGTAAGAGATCGTGCTTGCCAACCCAGCCAGCAAAGTGAACGTAGTCTGTTAGTTGTAGATCCTGGGTCAGATTTTTCAGCAAGCTTAACTGATCACCATCCCCCATTAGGACCAGCCCAATGTTTTGGCGTCCACGTTTATTGATCAGCTCATTGAGGGCGTAAAGCACATAATCGACCCCATCTTGCGAGCCCATGACGCCAATATAGGCCAGTAGATAAGGATGTCCGCGTTTGAGCTCTGGTTCAGGTGTGAGAACGGTAAAGCGGGTATCGTCTGGTCCATTGCGTACGACGATCACTTTTTCAGGGGGCAGCCGCCACGCTTGATGGCATTGCGTTTCTGTGATTCATTGGTTGTAATAACCAGGTTGGCGGTCTTATACGAGAGGGTCTCGCACAACTGCAGGCAACGTTGAATCAATTTCATGCGCCCCTGAAATTTGATGGCGAACATTTCTGGTGCCAGATCATGCTGATCGAAAATAAACTTCTTTCCCAGGAGACGATAGAGTACTCCAAGTACAAAAAAAGTGTCCGGGGATTGGCGGCATGGATGACGTCAAAACCATGGCGCAGCCAGACCTTGAAGCTTAAGCGCAGCGTATTGAGCATCGCTACCATATATTCGCGGATATAGTCGGTTGATTTGTTGATCGTAGTGTCGAGGGTGTAGCGGTAGATGAAGATACCATCCAGGCAGGCATAACTTTCGGTATCGCGTGTTTCGCCTCGTGGACAGATAATACTAACCTGATATCCATGCTGGCGCAAGGTTTGAGCCTCGCGCCAGACACGTGGATCAGCAGGAACCGAAAGATTTTCTACCAGGAGAAGCACTTTCTTATTCCTGGGCATAAGCTGTCTCCTTCACTGGTAACTCTGTCGTGGTTTGGCGGGAATCTTCAGGCCGCTGGCTTTCTCATAGACATCAATGATCCGCTGGGCGATCGCCTTACTATCCAGGTGTTGGGTATCAGCACGTCCAGTGGTGCGTTCTGTGTGGGCGAGGGCCACCTCAATTCCGGCGGCCATCTCTTCAATACTATTGGGCGTACAAACGGTGCAGCCCTCTGTACGTTCAATCACGTCACGCACATCGCCGACATCGGTGGCTACTACTGGAACGTTACAGGCCATGGCTTCTCTCACCACATTGGGGAGCCCTCGGCATGCGACGAAAGGATCAGGGCATTACTGGCATTCATATACTTTACCACCGTTGCGTGTGGCAGGCCCGTGGCCACTACCAGCTCAATATCAACCCCTTTGTCGCGTACACGCTCAACGGCTGCTTTCGCCAGGGCATAATTCTTCACCGGGATGTTAGGGTTATTGCTAAAGAGGACATAATATTTGTTCTGGTCCCAGCCAAGCTCTGCACGGATCTCTGAACGTGGCACAGGATGGAACTGCGAGAAGTTGACTCCATCAGGGATAACGTAGATTTTTTGTTGGGGACCACGCGTCTCCCTTTTCATCTGCTCCGACTTCACAATCACTGCTTCAACCCAGTAACAGAGCTGGCGACTCAGCATGGCCACAAAGTTACCTTTAGAGCTATGGCCTCCCTGGGCCGTCACGGTTCCCAGAATGTCATCTCCCAGATATGATGCTACCACGGGGATACCCCATTGGAAGCGGCAGATCACACACCATAGCCCATACTGTCCGTTGATCACGTTATAGCGACCGCTCAGGGCTGCACGCCAGATCTGTAAGAGAGCGGAGGCATAACGCAAAGGTGATGGGATACCGACCTTAGGATGGAGTACATCAACTTCTAGACCCGCCTCGATCAACGAGTCAACCTGGCTTTTGACAAAGGTGCCCGCATGCGGCTTTTCAGCCGTCGGGTAGATACCAGTGACCATCAGGACACGGAATGGAGTAACTGTTTTCCTGGGCATTCTATCGTAAATCCTTTCGGGATAGTAGGGCACGAAATCGACTGCTTACGCTGTCTCAGCAAGCTTGTAATTGCTTGCCTATACAATGGACGCATAGGATTCTTCCGCGAGCAGCTCTTCAACTGATCCCTGCGGTTTGTTCAGGTCAGGTGTATCAATGAAGATACGGAACCAGAGTTCCAGACTGGCCAGGGTGAAAATCTGAGCCTGGTAGTTTGTTTTACCGCTCAGGTGATCACGCACCATTTGCTCGATATAGGCGTTGTTAAAATAGCCACGATCGCGTATACGCTCTGAGAGCAAAAGCTTGCTAATCAGATCGCGTTGGCCCTCACGGAACCAGATGCCAGTTGGGACATTGAAGCCCATCTTTTTACGTGTCAGAATCTGCTCTGGCAAGAAATTGGAGAAGGCCTTTTTTAACAGGTACTTGGTTTTAAGCGATTTGATTTTAGCTTCAGATGGAATGCTGGCTGCATATTCAATAAGTTTATAGTCCAGCATTGGAATGCGCGATTCCAGCGAAGCCGCCATGGTCATCTTATCGCCCTTCATCAGCAGATTGTCCGGGAGCCAGATTTTTGTGTCCAGATACAACATAGATGAGAGGTCGTCGCGCTGTGGATTTTGTTGGAGCCAGTGTTGGAACTCGCGACTGGCATCCAGGTTAATGGCCATCTTGGTCTCATTAGCTAGCAACTGTTCTTTCAACGGACCATTGAAGATGCCGAACCAGTTCATCCAGCGTTGTGGTGCGGGTTGTGAGATATTGCGGGCAGCCGTCTTGAGTTTGCGCATGCTATAAGGTAAGCGCTCCAACAATGGTTGGATAACTTGATTGCGTACCGGAGCAGGCAGGATATGGTAATAGCGCGCCATCCAGTCCACGACGTATTTGGGATAGCCTGCAAACAATTCATCCGCCCCTTCTCCTGAGAGAACGACCTTGACGTGCTGGCGTGCCAGCTTGGAGACCAGGTAGACGCCCAGGTCGGAGGGCTCACTGACCGGCTCATCGCGATGCCAGGTTAATAATGGCCAGTACTGGGTGAGATCCGAAGAACTGACGACCAGCTCATGATGATCGGTGCCGAAGTGATCGGCCACCATACGTGCATAGGGAAGTTCACTATAATCAGGATGATCAAAGCCCACCGAGAAGGTTTTCACCTTATGTGACGTGAGTGTGCTCATAATGCCAGAAATAATGCTGGAATCGACCCCACCGCTCAACATGGCACCCACCGGTACATCGGCCATCATGCGCTCCTCAACGGCCCGGTGCACATGTTGTTTAATTCCATCCAGGTATTCTGGAATGGAGTGCTTCTCAGTCTTCTTAAAGCTGAAATCCCAATAACACTCTTCCCTCATCGTCTCATTTTCAAACAGGACCCAATGCCCTGGTTTCACCTTGGCAATGTTTTTGAAGAGGGTAGCTGGTGCTGGCACATAGCGGACGCTAAGAAAATCAGCCATGGCCTGCACATCTACTTCACGTTTAACCGCTGGATGTCCCAGGATAGCTTTAATCTCTGAGCCAAAGACGATATTGCCATTCAGGTGTGTATAGTACAGAGGCTTTTTTCCAGCCTTATCGCGTGCCAGCAAGAGACGCTGACGTGGTCCATCCCAGATCGCAAAGCCAAACATACCATGTAAGCGCGCCACGCAATCGACTCCATACTCTTCATAGGCGTGCACGATCGTCTCGGTATCACTATGAGTCTGAAAAATATGGCCTTTTTCCTGCAGATCTTTACGTAATTCTTTATAGTTCCAGATTTCACCATTAAAGACTATCCAGATATCGCCTGTTTCATTGCACATCGGCTGGTGGCCGCCGCTGAGATCGATAATGCTCAAACGGGCAAAACCTAGGCCGAGTGGACCATCGATGTGTGCTCCACTATCGTCTGGTCCACGGTGTTCAATTAAACGAGTCATTGCATCTATTATTTGCGGGGAGACTGGTTCACCGCTGTGTGCGTTATAAATTCCACAAATGCCGCACATAAACGTGCCCTTTCCTCACTCATTATTTTTTGATTGTATAAGAAGATGATCTTGTAGCTGTATTAGTTTTTGCTGCCGTCTGACCCGGTTCATCCATATAAGTTTGGAACCATAATTCCAGACAGAGTAGTGACCAGAGTACCTCACTATGATTGGTCAGAGTTTTGCCGCCTCCATCGGTGCGGAGCAAATTGTCGAGCATCTTCTGGTCGAAGATATTGCGCCCTTTTGCTTTGCTCGAGTTCAGTACATCATGGGCATAGCTCTGCATATCGGTGCGGAACCAATTGTTAATGGGGACTGCAAAACCGCGTTTAGGACGCTCCAAAATCTCGGGTGGCAGCAATTCACTGGCTACTTTCTTGAGTAGGTGTTTGCCATGACCCTCACGGATGCGCCCATTATTGACGCGCAGTGAAGGATTCAATGACGCCACATATTCTGCCAGGTGATGATCGAGCAGTGGAGCGCGTGTCTCCAGTGAATTGAACATACTGGCCTTGTCCACTTTGACGAGGATATCATCGGTGAGATAGGTCAGCGTATCGACATACTGCATGCGGGCAGTAGGATTGAGATGTTGTACGGCATGATAGAGGCCCAGGTGGCGTTCGAAGGGCATGTGTCCCTCTACCAGTTGATAGAAATCGTTACTATAGAGTTCTGCTCGTGTATAATCAGGGAAGAGCATCGCCGCCTCAATACTGCGTGTACCATAATCCCGTAGCCAGGTGCGCAAGCGTTTCTTGCCCCGCACATTATCGGGCAACAGATATGAAGCGCGTGCCATGGTACCACGTAAGAGGCGCGGGATCTGATAGATTTGATATTCACGTCGATATTGTTCATAGCCGCCAAAAATCTCATCACCACCATCGCCACTCAAGGCAACGGTCACATGTTCCCGCGCCAGTTTCGAGACATAATAGGTCGGGAGCATAGAAGAGTCGGCGAATGGCTCATCATAATCCCACACCAATTGTGGCAAGATCGATACCAGGTCGTATTTAACAAAGAACTCATGATGATCAGTGCCAAAATGTTGGGCTACTTTGCGGGCGTGAGGTAGCTCGTTGAAGGAGTCTTCTTCAAAGCCAATTGAAAAGGTTTTAACCGGCTGTGTCATCAATTTGCTCATCATACCGACCACCACACTGGAGTCCAGACCCCCGCTCAAGAAGGCGCCCAGGGGACTTCACTCATCAAGCGAATACGGGTGGCTTCTTCCAGTAAGTGGCGTGTCCGCTCAACGGCGGTCGCCTCATCGTCGTTGCAGGTATGGGCAAATGAGATATCCCAATAACGTTTCGTGCTGACCTTGCCATCCTCATAAATGAGCACATGGGCGGCGGGCACCTTCATAATATTCTTGAACATCGTTAATGGGGAAGGCACATAGCGATAGACAAGGAATTCGTCCAGCGCCAGCGGATTAACCTCACGTGGAACTCCAGCCTCCAGGATTGACTTAATCTCAGAACCAAAGATCAGTTTTGTCCATCCAGTAGTATTAAGCGCTTTTTACAAGCGTCGCGGCTGCAATAGACGTTGCGTTGATATCCAGATCGCAAAGGTAAACATCCACGCAAATGATGACAAATCATCGCTATTCTTCATAGCATGTAGAATGTCTCCGTATCGCGTTGGTGCGGATTGGTGGCCCAGTGTTTGCTGCAGTTCCTGGTAGTTATAGATTCGCCATGTGAAAACGAGTCAACTTACTGTGATCTCGTTAAAAATTGGCTGTTGGCTACCGGCCAGTATCAATAATAGAGAGCGGCGCATACCAAGCGCTGCTGTTGTACTCGTTGTCTACGCCATCACCGCAAGTCCTAGGTCCATCTGCCCGCATACATGATTTGGCACATGTATCAACGAAGTTTTCGCATATTCATTACATCACATTTAAAATGACGATCCAACTTGAATGACCTTCAGATATCTATGGCTTCTGGACACTTCGAGTGCGGACATGTTGCGGAGCGACAGGTTTGCTCAGTTCCTGGTAGTTATATAGATTCGCCATAAAAACGATCAACTTACTGTATCTTACGTTATAAAAATTGGGCATGGCTCCGGCAAATCAATAATAAAGAGGCGCGCATACCAAGCGACTGCTGTGGTCTCGTATGTCTACGATACCCACCCAGCGTCCCCTACGTCATCTGGGCCGCGATCGAAGATTTGGACATTGTGGTATCAACAAGTTGTTCCATTTGATTCCACATCCCATTTACAAATCCAATTCTCATTGAAGTGTATCCTTATTGGCGTTATGAGCGCTTTTGAAGGCGTGACATCTTCGGAAAGCTGTTGATTGTTTGTTGTGAGGCGCTGGTAAATCGATGTGTATAGGCTTAAAACATGTTCGAGTGTATATGATCTCTGGATAAGCGCACTGGCGGCTGCCCCATACTGTTTGGCTAGCTGAGGATCCTGCAGCAAGGTGAGCAAGGCCTGAGCCATCGCTTCGTAGTCTTCGCTTTTAACGAGCAAGCCATTGACACCATGTTCAATGACGTCCTCGCTACCACTGACCCGCGTAGCTATGCAGGCCAGACCGCTGCCCATAGCTTCCAGCAGGGCATTGGGCATCCCTTCCCAACGTGACGGTAGAATGCCGATCAAGCCTCGATGTAATTGTCCCGGTACATCGCTTTGCAGGCCTGCGAATTCCACACTCTCTTTGATATTGAGCGCGGCGGCTAATTGTTCCAACTGAGGTTGTACGGGCCCGCTGCCCACAATAACCAGGCGAGCATCCGGCTTTTGTTCTTGTACGATGCGCCAGGCCTGAAGTAGCACATCCAATCCTTTTTCCCAGCGTGCTTTAGAGACGCACACCACCGTGTTAGCCCGTTGTTCAGTGATGATAGTATCGGCGGCCGGGTGAAAGCGTGTGATATCGACGCCATTAGGAATAAGCTGCGTATCCAGCTCACCAAAGCCATTATCTTTTAAGTAGCGTTCCGAGCGCCTGCTAAGTACGATGACCACCGCATGGATATGCTTAAGCAAATTGAGTGTAAGGCTTACCACTCCCTTACCGGCCGATTTGAGGCCATAGAGATCACCATCTATCCAGGTTTTCCCATCGACCTGCAACCATGGGAGGGTAGGATCAAGGGGGCCAGCTAGCAATTTGGCCGCTTCATTCGTTTTGGTTGGCTTCTCCGCACCCGCGCTGATGACAATGATCGTCATCGGTTTTTTAGCGAAATAGCAGACAACAGCGAGTGGGAGTACCAGGAGACTGAACTGACAGACCTGCAAGACATCGAAATTCTTGCGCTCACGCCAGATAGTAGCAGCCATGACAAACATGGCCAGGAAATAGAGCAGGCGTTGGACCATGCGTGGTAATTTATCGCGTTTACCCAGCAGTGAACCAGCGATACGCTTCACAGGCACCCCTTTTAGCGTATCGGTGAGTGGCCAGGTATGTTTATGGCGAAAAGTAACGACCTGAGCTTGATAACCTGATTCGATAAGACGCTGGCACTGGGCCAGTGTCTGTGTTTCCGCGCCACCGACATAGGGATAAAAAGTAGTAATAGCAATACAAATACGTGGTTTATGTTCCATCATTAACTTTCTCCTACGCCCTCCAGAACCTTAGAAGGGGTTGGGGACTCCTTATGAAGTATTTTACGATAGAAATCTATAAATTTATCAGCAATATGAGTCATTTGATAGTCGCGTATGACTGTCTCGCGCCCGGCTTTAGCTAAACGTTGAGCCAGCTCTGTATCGGATATTAAGCGCCGCAACGCTATCGCCAGTTCGGCTGGTTGTTCTGGTTCTACCAATAATGCATTAACGCCATCCTCGACGATATCCTCACTGCCACTCACATTGGTCGCGATAGAGGGTATCGCGCAGCTCATGGCCTCCAATAGTGCATTGGGCATCCCTTCCCAGCGTGATGGCAGCACAAAGCCCCAGCAAGTATGGAGTAGGTTAACGACGTCCTTGCGCGATCCCAGGAAGACCACACTCTCTTCTATATCTAACTCTCTGGCCAGACGTTTTAGCTGCTCCTCCGACTGTCCTGTTCCAGCGATCAGCAGGCGTGGCTTTAAGTTTGCCCGCCAGGCGTCCGGCTCACTCAGCATACGTTTCCAGGCATGGAGCAATACATCCACACCCTTTGGATATTGCAGGCGCGCCACACACAAGATATCACGCTCAGGTTTATTAGGATCAGGTCGTAACTCAGGGGCAGGAGCAAATTTTTCAATTTCGATACCATTAGGAATATGTACAATTTTTTCACGGCGAAAGCCATTTGATGTCATATAGCCGAGACTGCGACTGCTAAGAATTTGGTAGAATGTATCGGATTTTTTTAAGAAATTCAGGATAAGTCCGCCACCAATAGCTGTTTTGCGCATATGTTGCATATCACCCACCACCACATCCGCATAGTCCACCTTCAAGAAACTGGTGTCAGTGAGCTTACCAGCCAGCGTATCCAGCATCAAAATGGCCTCTTCAGGTTTAGGTTTTTTACCAGGTCCTGTACTGGGGATGCTCACAATAACAGGTTTTCCGGTTATTTTTCCCAACAGTGCAGCCACTCCCGATAAAGGAGAAAGCTGGATACTATGCAAAATATCATAGTGCTGGCGCATCCGCCATAGTTGTAGGAACATCAGGAAATCTATCGGGATATGACCTACACGACCAACACGTAATCTGCCACGTCTATTAAAAGATCCACCAATACGGATAACTGGAACGCCATCCACCAGTTCGGATTTTGGCCAGGTTTTTTCATGTTGTAGTGTCACAATAACGACTTTATGACCCAATTCGAGGAGTCTATGAGCCTGTTTGGCCGCGCGTGTCTCCGCTCCTCCAATAATTGGTGCATACAAGAAAGCGACCATACAAATACGCAGTTGATCCTGCGATTGATTTTCCACGGAATTTCTCCTTAGTACGCTGCAAAAAGCAATCGTGAAAGCCGTTTATGGCGGCGCGGCTAGACGCGCTTAAGCGACATTAACGATTGCTTTTTACCGCTAGCGGTTTCCCTGGTCAGGGAATGGTATATTGCTATTTTCTTACTCAGACCGTCGCCAGTTCTTCCTGTTCGGTCAGAGCATTTTCTTCATTAACAGGATCAACCTGTTCCTGTACTTCAGACTCAAGCGTTGTGCTTGACGGTTTTTCATTATCCCAATAGCGAGCAAATGGCAGCGCCATCAGAATAAAGAAGTAGATACCAACTCCCTGATTCCAGATGTCATTCGACTCGTATCCCTGGATAACAATACTTACCAGCGTGCCGAAAGCAATCGCCAGTAACAACTTTTGATCAAAGCTTTTACCGGTGAAGTACTTCTTCAATATGCACCAGCCGAAAGCGAGAAAGCCGAACAACATAAGGATCAGGCCGATGATGCCATGCTCAAACATTGCTTCCAGATAGATATTGTGGGCCGCGGTTGCAATGACGCCGCCACCAAAACCAACCTGTAGCTGGGTGAGCAATACATCCGAAGACTTCAGACCATATCCCAGGATCTGTGCGGGATCAAAGTGATCGATCAGTGCCTGCCAGAGATAGGTGCGCCCATTGAGCGATGAGATATCGCTATTGGCAAAGCGGCTCAGGATAGGGATATTGGCCAGTGTGGTGCCTAGAAAGACCAGGCCCACGATAGCAGTACCAGCACCAAAGGCAATGCCACGCATCTTACTAGAAGGCAGGAATAGCACAGTAACCACCAGCCCAATGGCTACGGCGAGCAATGTACCTCGATTAAAGGTAAGTCCCAGTGCTACCATCAGCAAGAGTAAGACAGCGATGCCTGCACATATTTTCAGGAAGCTACGCATCGTAAAGATACGATAGATAGTGATCGGAATGAGCACCGAGAGATAGAGACCCAGGGTTGGTGGAGTATCATAGAAAATCGAGCTAATACGGAAGTAGCCAGTAGTTGGATCAACCACACCATGCTGCTGGGTTGCGAAGCCATACAAGCCATAGAGCGCGATAAAGATGGCCGGCGCAATCATCGCATCCACAAAACCGAGCAACTTTTTGCGCGAATCGATTACCAGCACAACCAGAACACTGACCGCCAGGAAGTCCAACTGGGTCGTCCAGATGGTCATAAATTCCTGCAAGGCAATTGGCGAAATGCCCATACCCAACAAGATCCAGATGAAGTAGAACAGCCAGACCGGGAGCGCTGGTAGACGCTGAAAGGCCTCTTTGGTTGGAACATAAAAGAGGAGCAAAAGGGTCGGTAATGTTAAGCCAGAGAGCAGGTTGTTACCATTAAATAATGGCAGGTTTGAGCCGATAAAGACATTAATACAGGCCCAGGCCAGAACCAACAGATACTGATAGCGTAAGAGCGCGAAAACAACGAGAGAGCCAAAGGCAATACGTACCGTAAGGGTACCATTCTGCACGGCACCAGCAGCCCCGGCTGCAAAAACGGCCAATGCAAAGACGATTTGCAGTACCTTTTTGCGGAAAGCATGAGTCAGGCCAAAATCTCTCATACCGCTTTCCTTCCAGTTGACCCACTTAATGTAATATTGACCCATTCCCACCTTCCAGAGCATATCTAGCAATTCTTTGGGTGGGGTTAGCAAATTCAAATTTCCAATCATCATGCGTAGTGTAACCAGCAAAATGATCATGGTGCAGAAGTAGTAGAGGGAGGTTCCAAATGCGATACCGAACCCTCCCCATATGCGCCCAAAGTAGGCATCGAAGGCGGCATTGGCAAAGACGCTAAAGATGCTCACACCCATCAAGACGCGTGTTTTGCCCAGCGCACTGAATGCTCGTGACACAATGAAGCCGATGGCGGTCGGGAGCAGACCGATTGATAGGCCAACCAGAATCCAGGAGGTTGTATTAGCATCCTTCGCTGTAAAATGGCCGTGCTCAAAGATGACAGAAACAATCAGGCGGGCCCCAAAAGTCATGAAAATGGTCAGGGCCAGCGTAGCTATGCCCACTATCCATAGATAGAGACGGAGCGTTCCTTTGAAGGCCCTCATATCTTTGATGGCGGCCTGGTTGGCTAGATAGGGCAGGGCGGCCCGACCGACGGCCGCGAACAGCACGCCCGTAGGTACACCATTTAACTTGAGCGCGTTATTCAGCGCCGCGATGGTACCCGCGCTTTGATACGAGCTGAAGATAGTATCCACAAATGGACTTGCCATGCTGATCAAGCCGCCGAAGAGCGCCGGCCAGGCCGCGCTCATGATCGGTTTTAGTTCAGGTAATTTCAAATTCAGCACAGGTCGATAGACGATCTGTGACTTATGGGCGCGGTAAATAATGACACCCAGTTGCAGCAACTGTCCTAGCAGCGTCCCAATACAGAGCATCAGTACGCCAAAGCTATTGCCACCGACCAGCACGACGGTAGCCGTGGTCAGAGGCGTTAGCATACCCGCATAGGCCGGCCAGCCAAACTTGCCTTCAGCATTAAGGAGACACTCCATAAAGCTATTGAGTGTCATCAGCGCCAGTACTGGAAAGATAAAGGGGGTCAGATCCTGCGCTATTAACAGGGTCGAGGCGCGTGTTCCTGGGGCCAGGAGCGTCATCAACTCTGTTTTGAAGAAGAGCAGAAGAATGGTGATCCCAATAGAGAGCACGATCAGCAGGTTGAGCAGCGTGCTAAAGAGTTTGGATGCCTGTTCACGCGTACCCTTGGTACGGAGCCGTGAATAGACAGGGATGACCGAAGCCTCTAGCGCGCTGGCCAGCATCGGTGCAAGCGTTGTTGGAATAAGGGATGCCACATAGTATGCATCCATATGTTGATCTTGCCCAAATTTAGCAGTTACCACCACCTGATTCAAGAGACCCATAACGCGAATCAGTAAGTTGGCTGAGGCAAGACTGAGTAGAGCCCGGAAGATATTTTTATTGGCAGATTTTATCTTGACAGCAACCAGCCGAGCACTTGTTGTGCTCAGCAATGGTTGACTATCATTTCTGCCGTTGCCCAAAGATTGAGACATGTTTCTTAACCGTTCTATCAATGATAATCATGGGTCTAAAGTCTGAAAATCTTGGCGTCTTGAAATCCCTTGGTCATATTGCGCGTATCAACGATAGAGCGTGCCTCCTCAACGATGGAAGAGACATCGTAGTAGTCATGATCAGTTACCAGCACAATACAATCCGCGGCCTGTAACAGTCCGCTACTCACAGGTTGTGAATGAAGGGTGCGGCCCTGAAGTGTAAGTGAAGGCACATAATCATCGTTGTAGAGAACGACCGCTTTGTGTGTGAGTAGATCCTGAATAATATCCAGGGCTGGTGATTCGCGCACATCGCTGACATTGCGTTTATAAGCGACACCCAGTACCAGCACGGTCGCACCATTCAGGCTACGACGCTGCTCATTGAGTGCGGCCATAATTTTGTTTACCACATAGTGTGGCATGCTACTATTGATCTCGGCTGCCAGTTCAATGAAGCGCGCATTATAATCCAGAGTCTTTAGTTTCCATGAAAGATAATGTGGATCGACTGGTATACAATGGCCGCCCAGGCCAGGGCCAGGCTGAAAGCGCATAAAGCCAAACGGTTTGGTCGCCGCGGCATCAATAACTTCCCAGGCGCTGATTTTCAGTTTTTCACAGATAATAGCGATTTCATTGACCAGGCCGATATTGACGGCGCGGAAAGTATTTTCAAGCAACTTGGTCATCTCAGCCACCCGAGCCGATGTTACAGGCACAATCTGTTCAATGGCGGCTCCATAATAAGCCTCGGCTAGCTCTGTACAGGCCGCGGTAATACCACCAACCACCTTGGGTGTATTTTTGGTGCCGAACTTAGGATTGCCCGGATCAATGCGCTCGGGCGAGAAAGCCAGGAAGAAATCTTCTCCAACCTTTAATCCAGTGCTCTCCAGCTCAGGGAGTAGTACCTCATCCGTTGTGCCCGGATAAGTGGTGCTTTCCAGTATGATCAGTTGTCCTTGTTGCAGATGGTCACGCACCTGCTGGGCCGCTGAAATAATATAGGAGATATCTGGTTCCCGTGTTTTGCGCAGTGGAGTAGGTACACAGATACTGATCGCGTCAATCTCATCGAGTGCGCCGAAATCAGTGGTAAACTTCAATATGCCAGCAGTAACCAGCTTTTGCAGCTCACTGCTCTCAATATCAGAGATATAACTTTGTCCTTCATTGGCCAGATCAACTTTTTTCTGGTCTACGTCAATACCTGTGACCTGAAAACCTGCCTCGGCAAAAGTTACGGCCAGGGGGAGCCCCACATAACCGAGCCCGATAATAGCCACACGTAATGAGCGCGAGGAGATCTTCTCCATTAGCTGATTTTTCATTAACCTTTGTTTCCCTTTTATATCCTCAAAACATTTTCGCAAAAGCACAAATATTCTCAATGAGAAATTTTATATAATGTTGTATTTCACTACTGTACCTGACATGGGAGGCTGGTCTAGCTCCATGTCAGGCCAAGTGTATCTCGCTGCCTCGACTCTACCTACCACACATCATTGCCAGGTTTTATGCTTAGCGTTTGTTGTTGGCAGAGGGGAGAATAGCAGTATTGGTTGCATCGATTGCATGATTGACAGGTGGTGTATTAGGCGGCATGGACATGGCTATATCTGCCCGCGGGCGCGATTGGATATTGCTCAGATAGTCATGCACCTGACCAAACTCAGGCCAGTTACTCTTATTGAGCGCGACACCCAGAATACGCGTACCTGTTCGATTGAGAGCCTGCTTTGCCCGTACCATTGCTTTGCGCGGGGTGTGTGAGGCATCAACGACAAGGATTGTTACCTGCATATAAGCCGCCATAATTTGTGCATCAGCGATAGGGAGCAGGGGTGGGGTATCGAAAATAACATAGTCAAATTTAGGTGTATTGCGGAAATGATTGAAGAGCTGACTGGCCAATTGTGACTGCAGCAACTCTGATGGATTAGATGGAAGTACGCCAGCAGTCAGTACACGTAGCGAAGGGATCTCGGTTGGCTGACCGTCTAGTTCCATCTCAACCTGGGCCCACATCTCTAAGAATGCATTTGAGAGGCCCTTTTGATTATTTAGCTGGAAATGCTGATCAAGGACCGGGTGGCGTAAATCAGCATCCACCAGGAGCACTCGTTTACCAGACATAGCCAGGAATGAAGCCATATTGGCAGCAATGGTGCTTTTTCCTTCACCTGCCATTGAGCTGGTTACCATGACTAATTTAAAGGGGCGCAACATCTGTGCCATGTTTAGATTAGCACACAGGATACGACACCCCTCAGCGAGCTCTGGAGTTTCCTCCGCGTTGCGCGAGCGTTGCTTACGAGAAAGTTCAGGGATAATGGTGAGCGCATCAATACCCAGTAGCTTGTTTACTTCTTCAGGAGCAGTCAATCTATCATCTATCCATTCAAATATAACAATAATTGCCAGTGCCAGACCCAGACCAACCAGCGCGCCGATCAATGAATCCTGCGAAGGACGTGGCCTGACCGGGTCCGTTGGAACCACTGGATCGATGATATTAAAGTTTGCCTGACTACCCAGGCGGGTATTTGCATAATCGGTAAAACTGCGTGCTACCTCTCTGGAGAGTTGAGCCGCCAGCTGAGGATCACTGCTATCTACCAGAATATCAATAATAGGGGTATTGGTGCCGGGTTGCGTCTTGACCATGCCGCTCAGCTGCTTGAGTGTCATATTATGTTTGGCGGCCACCGGACTAAGAACATTAGGGTTCGTGATTAACTGGTTAAATGTTGGTTGCTGAGCAATAGCCGCTACTGTACTATCGTTTTGTGACGTACCCGCCAGGGTAATCAGTAAGCGCGTTTGTGCCTCATAGACGGGTTGCATCAGCAGTTTAGTGACGAGATAAGTTGTACCGCCACAAATAACCATACCAAGTATTATGACCCATGCCCAACGTTTTGCGAGTAGTATATAGCGACTTAGCGTACTCCGCATTGAAATACCGTCCTTACCAGGTTTTTAGTCATGTATAAGATGACAATGTCAGACTTCCACAAAATTGTCTATCGTGTAGTACTAATGAATAAATTTGCCTATGATACAGCAACAACATGATGGCTAATTTTAATTATATTCTTCTTAGAAGATACCTTCTATAGATGAGAATCAGGTTGTCACTGGTGTTGAGAAGGCGTTGAAAATAGTACTTCTTTGTTGAGATAATGACCCCGCAGGCGTTATTTTTTTGATCCTCCTATTTTATGGATTGAGCTTAATTAAACCAATTTCATACAACTTCAGGGATTGGTGGCTTTATTTACTTATCCTACGAGCTTTGCTGCATCTTTCTATGTCTTCGTTGTCAGGATGATGCCACAATAGTGAACCGTCAATATATATTAACGGCTTAGATGTCATTCGTGTCGCCACGCAATACTTTTTACCCAAATTTCATACTTTGCACAGTATAGTAGATAACGTTTAGATAATGTAGCGATGGGGAAAATATTCCTACCCTCGCCTGTATTTCTTCGCATGAATGTGGTGAATTGGTAAATCTTAGCTCATGAATTTCTCCACACTTTTACCGGATGATTCACTGATTCTCCACCAATATAAACATCTCTTCATCACGACAGCTATGGTATTTTTGTAAGGGGTAACGTATTATTCATTGCTCCATCATTTTCTGATGCTATATTCTAATGGAGAATATTCTCTTACTTGTATTGTATTCTTGTAAAGAAATAAATCGATGTTAAAAAGAATGAATGCGGAGGATCCTGCATGAAATTTAAGTCTGTTGTCACAATTGTGACTATTTTTATCATCGCAGGAGCTCTGATCAGTTTTTATTTTTTATCGCCATCGTTATCATCTGGTTCGAATGATCAACAGTATATGTTGAACGATAGCACTAATGGCACTGCTGGTGGACCAGATAATGCGATAACGCGTGAGAATGCACTGACTGGCACAACATCTTGGAAGATACCGTCAGGATATGAGTCTTCCACACAAATCCAGGGCTATGTGGGGGCCACCTCTGTAAAACCGGGGAAGAAACTGATTTTCTATGTCAGTACCCAGATTCCTCAGACTTCATATCGCATTGATATTTTTAGACTGGGATGGTATAGCGGCCTGGGTGGACGCTTAATGACCTCGATTCCCAACCTGTCTGGACAGGCGCAGGGCTATTACGATAGCGTTGGTGCTCATCTTGTGAATTGTGCTACCTGCACCATTGCGACGGATAGCGGCCTGGTTGAAACGCATTGGAAACCATCGTATACTTTGCAAGTCCCTAAAGATTGGACGACGGGGATTTATCTGGCAAAATTCACCGATGCTAACAACAAGCAATCCTATGCACCATTTGATGTACTAGGATCAACAAGCTCGCAATATATTGCGGTTACACCTGATACTACCTATGCTGCCTATAATGACTGGGGTGGTTCCAGTCTTTATGGTGCGGACGATGTGTTCCAGGGTACGACAGTAGCTAAAAGGGCTGTCAAGGTCTCGCTAGATAAGCCTTATGATGTGGAGAATGGTTCCAGCCAGGTACTGGTATTTATCGCTCAGACGGTGCATTGGATAGAGCAACATGGCTATGATGTTTCATACGCCAGTGATCTTGATGTGCAGGCCAATACCCATCTCCTGGATAAACATAAGGCCTATATTTCTCTTGGCCATGATGAATATTGGACCAAGAGTATGCGTGCAACGGTGGAGAATGCTCACAATAAAGGGATTGGTTTAGCTTTTATGGGGGCGAATGCCATCTACTGGCAAATGCGTTTTGAGCCTGATTCAGCCGGTGTTGCCAACAGAACCATCGTATCATACAAGGTGCAGACCAGTAATCAGGACCTTACGCGTGATCCAATGTATGGTAAAGATAATTCAGTCGTAACCAGTATGTGGCGCGACCCTGTTGTAAATCGACCCGAGAATGCCCTGGTTGGCATCTTGTTTTCTAATCTCACCCACGACCAGAATGGTTTTCCCTGGCGTGTAGCCCCTCAGGCTGCTTCGTTGCCTCTGCTCAAAGGTACTGATCTACAACCTAACCAGGAGTATGGCTGTGGGGTAGTTGGTTATGAATGGGATCGAGCTAACTTGAGTCCTAATGGCACGCCTGCCAATCCATCATATAGTAGTACCACGCCAAAAAATTTGCATGTGATCAGTTCATCGCCTACTGTTAGCAGTGAGACCAAGCAGACCGATGTTAGCAATTCGGCTTATTATATCGCTCCCTCGGGAGCGCTGGTCTTTGCTACCGGCTCAATATATTGGGAGACAACACTAGACAATTATCGAGCACATGTTGATCCTAAGTGTGGAGATAAAAGTACAGCGGTACCAGGGATGCAGGCATTGATGGCAAATGTCATGGCCGCGCTGGTGGTGAAGCATAATCCCAATAGTTTTTAAGCAAAGCAGCTATTTCTTTCGTAGAACGGAACAGCTGTTGTGCTAATTGGATGAAGGAAGCATCCAGACTATCTTACAATTGACAATGAGGGAAAAGGTTTTATGCGTAAAGCAGCACGCGTATTGGTTGCAGCATTTTTCTATTATAGCGGATTAGTAGGGCTTAGTCGCTGGCGCATGCGCCAGCGGGGCCACGCCTGCTTATTTTAAATTACCACCGTGCGAGCCTGGGTGATATCCGGCAACATATGCGCTATTTAAAGCGCTATTATCGTGTCATGCACCTCGAAGAGGCCCTGGAAGAATTGTATGGGTTGCATGCGAATGAAAAGCAATCGTATCGGCAGCGTACACCTGTGGTGATGACGTTTGATGATGGCTATCATGATAACTACACCCATGCATTTAAAGCGGCCGTTGAATTACAGGTCCCTATCACAATCTTTTTGATCCCAGGCTATATCGATAGTGGAGATTATTTCTGGTGGGGTGAAGGCGAACGTCTGGTAAAGCAGACCCGGCTAAACGAATTTACTTTTGACGGCCAGACATATCACCTGCAACAGCCTGAGTCACAAAAGGCTCTGGCACTCTTGATCGATATGCGTTTGCGCACTGCCCATTCGGTTGCGGAACGTGAACAATTTTTGACACAGATGCGACACAATTTAGCCATTTCGGTGCAGGAAACTTGTGGAAGAGATGTAAAAGATGTTAATATTCCTCTGTCATGGAATGAGGTTATGGAAATGCAGGAAAGTGGTTTTGTCTCCTTTGGGGCTCATACCATGCATCATCCTGTACTGGCATACTTATCTGATCCAGCCGAAATGAACTACGAAGTTGCTGATTGCCGGAAAGTACTGCAAGAACGTCTGGGAAAGCCGATCCGCACATTAGCCTATCCAATCGGACGCGACGAGCATATTGGGATGGAAGCCATTAAAGCTGTACGTAGGGCGGAATACACCTGGGCTGTTACAACTACTAAAGGTGTCGCGACCCCAGAGAGTGATCCCTATCGCCTGGAGCGTGTGCTGGTAGAGGTGCGTCGCCACTGGCTCTTGATCGCTGCCGAAACTTCAGGGGTCTGGGGCATATTTGCGCCACTCTGGAAACCTTTTACTAATAAAAAAGAAAATATATAACAAAATAAAAGACTGGTCTAGCGTTGAGGTGTTGTGTGTTACATCATTCATCTGAGGCAGATAGTATTGATACAATTCAATCTAATCTGAGTGAGCAAATTAATAGTAATATTGAGCGTACCTCGAATGCGTATGATGCTGTGGTGTTGGATGCCGCTTTGCGTCAATCACTGGTATCGGTACGCTCATTAGGGAAGCGTGGATTAAGGGTTGCTGCTCTGGAGGCAGAGCACGCTGTGCCAGCTTTCTCCTCACGCTGGTGCCAGCAAGGAATTATCTGTCCCGGGGTTGCCGGAACTGAGGCCTATCTTAGCTTTCTTGAACAGTGGCTAGAGCATAGTGGGGCGCATGTGATAATTGCCTCTTCCGATAGCACGGTCGCGCTATTACGCCAGCACCGGGAACGCCTGGAAAAGCGGGTACAGATTGCACTTGCGCACGATCCTGCTCTGGGAATTGCCATCAACAAAGAGCAGACCCTGGATGTGGCCAGGCGACTGGGATTGGGCATTCCACGTGGAGCGACCGTCAGCTCAGTGGATGAGGTTACGGCGGCGCTTAAAGAGATCGGCTTACCGGCCGTCATCAAGCCTGTTGAATCCTGGTTATGGGATGAGGCGCAAGGCGGTGGTGCTCGTTTTGCCTCACGCCTGGTGACCACCGCTGATGAAGCACGCAGGGCGGTTGAAGAATTGACACAATTGGGTGGCACAACCTTATTTCAGCAATTTTTAACTGGCCGCCGTGAGGCGATAAGTATCATGTATGCTAACCATGAGGTCTATGCCAGTTTTGCCCAATGGGCCAGGCGTACAGAGCCTCAATTAGGCGGTACTTCGGTTCTGCGTCAAAGTATTGCCGTTCCATCTGATATTGGCAAGCAGTCCGAGCAACTGATACGTGAGATTGACCTTGAAGGTTATTCTGAGGTCGAATTTCGCCGCGACCAGGCTGGCGTTCCTTATCTGATGGAGATTAATCCCCGCTTGTCGGCCTCTGTGGAGGTGGCCGTACGTTCAGGTGTCGATTTTCCTTATCTCCTCTATCAATGGGCGAATGGTGAAAAAATCGATAAGATTCATTCTTATCGTGTCGGGAACTGGATGCGCTATCTCAAAGGGATATCATGACCACAATTGAAGCCTTGCAGCAACGTGGCCGCCCCGGTGTAACCCCACCCGGCCAGGCCGTATTAGATTTTACCCTCTCTTTCTTTCAACCTATGGCTTATGACTATGTCGATTGGAATGATCTGACCCCTGCTATAAAAGCATCAACGGAGTTTACGCTTGAGTGGGTGGGAGGGGCTATTGCCAAGAGGTTATCACGTATCAAAAGGAGGTTTTCATGAGCGTTGTGTCTGACTTACAAGAATCTCAGCAATCGACTCCGGTAGCGCAATATGATGTCATTGTTGTTGGTGCTGGACCTTATGGTCTAACTACGGCAGCCCATTTGATTGGCAAAGGATTAAATGTCGCTGTCTTTGGCAAGCCAATGGAATTGTGGACCAAACATATGCCAGCTGGAATGTATCTACGTTCCCACTGGTGGGCAACCAATCTTTCTGATCCCCAAAAAAAGTATAGCTTCGCGCGTTACTTAAAGATGAAGAACATACACAATCCCTATCCTGTTCCGCAGAAACTTTTCCTGGATTATGCTTTCTGGTTTCAGAAAAATGCGGTACCCAATGTAGATGAGACCTATGTGACCTCGGTTAAGCGGCAAAATGAACGTTTCATTGTAACATTGGAGGATGGGCGTGTACTTCAAGCAACGTCGGTTGTGATGGCCATTGGTGTCTATTATTTCTGCCGTCGTCCAGAAGAATTTAGCGGCTTTTCCAAAGAGCTGGTCTCACATGCCTTTGACAATGGTGATTACAGCAATTTCAAAGATAAAAACATCCTGGTTCTGGGTGGTGGACAAAGTGCCGTTGAATATTCTGCCTTGCTTCTGGAAGATGGAGGCGCGGCTGACGTACACCTGGTGGCCCGCCGTCCGATTAACTGGTTGCCACGAGATCGCCATGACGAACGTTCGTTGTGGGAAAAGATCCAGGCTCCATCGGCCGGTATCGCTCCTGGTTGGGAAAACTGGGTATTGGAATATATTCCATATCTCTTCCATCGTTTCCCTCAGGAACGCAAGGATCGCTTCATTAAATCGCACTATAATGCTGCCGCTTCTGACTGGCTGCGTGAGCGCGTTTTAGGTGAAGGCAAGGTTAAAGTGCATGAGCGCACGACGATCAAAGAATTAAAAGAGCAGGATGGCAAACTGGATGTGTTGCTTTCAGATGGCCAGCGTTTGCAGGTCGACCATTTATTACTGGGTACAGGTTACGAGGTCACGGTAAAGAATCTCTCGATGATCGATCCAGGCTTGTTGTCCCAGATTCAAACAGATCAGAATATTCCGATCTTAAATAACTGGTTTGAAAGTAGTGTGCCAGGATTGTACTTTATTGGTTTAAGCTCTGTCCGTACCTTTGGTCCATTATATCGTTTCGTTGTGGGTGCGAAAGCTGCTGGGAAACGTGTAGCCGCTGGAGCCGCACGCTATGTGGCTCGTCAGAGATAGGTAGAATGCAAACAACACATTTGCTGTCAGCTGTATTGAGGGTGGGAGGGATTGGTCATGTATGAGCGGATGCGTATAGTAATTGCTGCGATCTTTTTTTATACTGGACTGACATATCTGGCTTTACGTATTAAAGAACGTTCAGACCGGAGGTTAATTATTCTCAATTATCATAATGCGGATGGCTCTCTGGAGGCGCATATACGTTACCTGCAGCGTCACTACCGGATTATGCATTTGGAGAAAGCTCTGGAAGAAGTCTTTACGCCAGAAGCGAGTTCGGCTAAAAGAGATCGTCGTCGCCCGCTTGTTCTGACATTCGATGATGGTTATATTGATAACTACGCAGAGGGATTTCGACTGGCGCAACGCTATCAGGTCCCAATAACTATCTTTCTGATTCCTGGTTATGTGGAGAGTGGCTGCTATTTCTGGTGGCTAGCGGCCAGCAAGTTGGTCAGCCAGATTCAATCCGAGCAAGTGACATTTGATGGCCATGTCTATCAAATGTCACAGCCACATGAACGCCAGGCGTTGATTGATAGCATCGATGGAAGAGCGCGTCATGCCACCTCGATTGCTGAGCGAGAGCAATTTCTCTCAGAGGTCCAGTTAAGCTTGCAGGTATCGCTACCTTGTCGGGGAGCAGGTATAAACGATAGTAATTTGCCAATGACCTGGGACCAGATTCGCGAAATGGAGGCCACTGGCCTGGTTTCGTATGGAGCCCATACCGTCAATCATCCTATTCTGGCTTATTTGTCAGATCCGGATGAAGTTTTGTACGAGGTCCAGGATTCTCGTCGGCTTCTAGAAGAGAAACTGGGTCATCCTGTGCGTATGTTTGCCTATCCGGTGGGGAAGATGCAACATATTGGCGAGCAAGGGATTGAGGCCGTTAAGTCTGCCGGTTTTACCTGGGCTGTGACGACCCTGGAAACACTCAATACCAGGGAGTCCAATCCCTTATTATTAGGTCGTATGCCGGAGATACGGAACTTAATTGGATGGTTATGGCAGCAGAGCTTGTTGGATTATTAGGCATTGTGTCTCGAATTAGGAAAAAGTATGCCAAACTCTTTAAATAATAGCGATCTACAAGGTCGATCAGGATCTCCTGTCTCGGCCGCCACGCTGTCGGAGCAGGTGGTTGAGACAGGAGTACAGCCACCGACGTATGATGCATTGGTATTAGATGCCAATTTGCGCCAATCGTTGGTAGCAGTGCGTTCCCTTGGACAACGTGGGATGCATGTAGCAGCACTGGAAACGTCTCCGAATGCCACCCGAGGGCGCTTTGTACCGACGTTTTCATCTCGCTGGTGTGAACATGCTTATGTAGCACCCGGGTATGATCACCAGACGGAATCTTACCTGACCTATCTGCACCAGGTGTTGGCTTATACCGGAGCCCGCGTGTTGTTGACCTCTTCGGACGGGACGCTAGCGGTTATCCGCGAGCACCGGGCGGAGATTGAAAAGTATACTCGTATCGCTCTGGCAAAGGAGCCAGCCCTGGAAGCCGCCATTAACAAAGACGTTACCCTGGCGATTGCGGAACGTCTGGGATTGGGCATTCCCAGAGGCGTGACGGTCTCTTCTACCAGTGAAGTCAAGGAAGCTATACGCGAGATTGGTTTACCAGCAGTGGTCAAACCAATTGAAACCTGGTTATGGGGAGAGCAACAAGGGGTGCGCCTGATCTGTGAGCTGGTAACCACTCCTGATGAAGCATATCAGGCAGTGGAAAAATTAACTCAATTTGGTGGCAGCACCTTATTTCAACAATTTTTGACTGGCCGTAGGGAAGCGATCAGTCTTTTATATGGGCAAGGTACTTTTTATGCTCGTTTTGCTCAATGGGCGAAGCGAACCCAACCCCCTCTGGGAGGCACCTCTGTCTTGCGCCAGAGTATTGCTATCCCGGATGATATTGGTCAACAGTCAGAGCGACTGGTGCGCGAAATCGAACTGGAAGGCTACTCTGAGGTTGAATTTCGGCGCGATGATGCTGGAAAACCCTATCTGATGGAGATTAATCCTCGGCTCTCGGCTTCCGTTGAAATCGCGGTCCGTTCTGGTATCGATTTTCCTTATCTACTTTATCAATGGGCGGCCGGAGAACTTATCAAGCCCGTAGAAGGCTATCAAGCAGGTGGCTGGATGCGCTTTCTCGAGGGAGATATCGTCACGACTGCAGAGGCCCTGGCCCAGCGCGGTCGACCTGGTGTTCCACCACCCACCCAAACCATTTTACAATTTTGTTCTAGCTTTTTTACCCCTACCGGTTATGATTATGTCGATTGGAAGGACCTTAAACCTGTTTGGAGTGCGGCGAAGGATTTTTCTTATCGTTCCGTGCGCAAATTGCGTAAACGTCCGTCTGGGAGGAATTAATTATGAGCGTTACTTTAAATGCTAAAAAGAATCAAGAATCTACCCCTTCTGCCCAATATGATGTTGTAGTTATGGGTGCTGGACCTTATGGGCTGTCTCTTTCCGCGCATTTGCTGGGTCACGGGCTCAAGGTAGCTACTTTTGGAAAAGTAAATTATTTCTGGCGCAATCATATGCCTGACGGAATGTTGTTGCGGTCTTTCTGGTGGGCTTCCAGCCTCTCAGATCCACAGGGTAAATATGCTATTGCACGCTACTATGAAGCAATCGGTGAAAAGCCGGTTGATCCGATGCCACGCGAAACCTTCCTGGATTATGTTAATTGGTTTCAGAAACATGCTGTGCCCAATATCGATGAAACCTATATAAGTAATATTGAACATCTGGATGATAAGTATCGTGTGACCCTGGAAGATGGGCGTGTGGTTACGAGCAAAGTAGTTGTGGTTGCTCCTGGACTGCACTACTATATCTATTCTCCGGAAGAGTACGCTCACATGCCCAAAAATCTGGTTACGCACCAGTCTGAACATGCGACCCTGGAGCCATTCAAGAATCAGCGGGTCGCGGTTATCGGTGGTGGTCAGGGAGCCCTGGAGACAGCGGCTCTATTGAATGAGCAAGGTACCGATGTAACTGTCTTTGTGCGTCGTACTGTGCGCTGGCTCACCCTCAACAATACCAGATATCCAAACTGGATTCGCAATCTGCGTGCTCCTAAGGCTGGCATGGGTTATGGTTGGTCTAATTTGTTCCAGGAGAAATATCCTTATTCGCTGCATAGCGCATCCCGTGCCCGCCGCGATAATATTGTGGATACCACCCATGGTCCAGCCGGATCACACTGGCTGATGCCACGTATCCTGGGTAAAGTCGACTTGAGAGAGAATACGTCTATTACTAAGATCGAGGAAGTAGACGGCAAGGTGAAATTGACACTGGCCAATGGTAAAGAAGAGATTTTCGATCATGTTATCCTTGGTACCGGCTATCGTCCGGATGTGAAAGCGTTGCCGATGCTGGATCAGAAGATTAAAGACGCACTGCAGTCCCATCGTGGCTCACCAGTTCTGAACAGCCATTTTGAGACCAGCGTACCAGGCCTCTACTTTGTAGGTTTCTCGTCCGCGCGCAGCTTTGGTCCTTTCTACCGTTTTGTCGTCGGGGCTCAGGCGGCTGCTCGTCGTGCTTCTGGCGCCATTGCCAAACAAGTGGTACGTTCTCGCTAATTCTAATCTACCTATGTTTAAGGCCATCATAGCAACACAACGCTGTTGCTATGATGGCCTGGTTGATGGAAGTAGTGTCAAAGGAAGCAAAAATGGGCAGACGAATCCTGATAATGCTGGCTGGATTCTTTTATTATAGCGGCCTGGTTGCTCTGGCTCGCTGGTGGACACGGCGAGCTGGACGACGGGTGGCAATCTTGACTTATCACTCTTCAGTAGGTGGCAATTTTTTACAGCACCTGCTTTATTTGCGTCGTCATTATCGTATTATGCCGTTGGACGCCGCCTTAGAAGAACTCTATAGCGGTCACAAAGATCCTAAGTACAAGCAAGATCGACGTACACCACTGATTATTACCCTGGATGATGGCTATACTGATAACTATACCTATGCTATGGGCCTTGCTCGCGATTATTGTATCCCCTTAACTATTTACCTTGTGCCCGGCTATATTGAATCGCATCAGCGCTTCTGGTGGTTTGAAGGCCAGAGTATGGCTCAGCGGGCCCGTGCCACTGAGTTTACCCTGGACAAGCAAACCTTTCAGTTAGAGCAAGAGGGAGCGCGTCCCATCCTGGCCCAGTATATTGATGACCATGCGCGCTTTGCGACCTCGGTTGCTGAGCGAGAGGGCTTCTTAGCTGAAGCCAGGGCTGTGCTTGATTTATCACCCACGATTGAAGATCCGGTTCGTGATAACGAGCTTCATCCAGTGAACTGGGAACAGGCGCTGGAGATGGATAAAAGCGGTTGGATTACCTTCGGTGCACATACTATGCATCATCCAATTCTTTCTTATATCACAGATTTAGCTGAAGTGCGCTATGAGGTGACCGAGTGTCGCCAGGTACTGGAGCAAAAACTGGGGCATCCCGTCCGTAGCTTTGCCTATCCGGTTGGGCAGGCGCAGCATATCGGAGATGCAGTGGTGCAGGCCGTTAAGGATGCTGGCTATGATTGGGCGGTCACCACTACCTACGGCATTAATACCCCCGCCAGCGATCCACATCGCCTGTTGCGCATCGAAGCGGATGTTGACCAGCATTGGTTGGTCGTAGCAGCAGAGGCGGCCGGACTATGGGATTTATTGCCCGCTTACGCTGGCTACCCTTTATCCGTAATAATTTTACCAATGCTCGTCGCGTAAAAGGAAAATAATGCAAGAGAGATCATTTTATGTTCACCCTCAGGCCGAGGTAGAGGAGGGAGCGCAGATTGGGGCCGGCACGCGTATCTGGCGCCAGGCTCATGTGCGTTCCCAGGCCCACATTGGCGAACAGTGCAATATTGGCAAAGGCGTCTATGTGGAATCCCATGTCTCGATTGGTTCACGCGTAAAGATTCAGAACCATGTCTCTGTCTTTGAAGGTGTCACCATCGAGGATGGTGTCTTTATTGGCCCTCACGTTTGTTTTACCAATGATATGTTTCCACGAGCCATTACACCCGAGGGTCAACTGAAAAGTGCCGAGGATTGGGAGGTAACACCTACCCTGGTCAAATATGGAGCTTCATTGGGGGCTGGCTCAGTGATCGTCTGCGGCATTACGATTGGGGAATTTGCCTTGATCGGGGCTGGAGCTGTGGTCACCAAAGATGTGCCTGCCCACGCCCTGGTCTTTGGCAATCCTGCACGGGCGCAGGGCTATGTGTGTCGTTGTGCTTGCCGCCTGACCAATGTCCATGAACTGAATGGTCAGCTCTCAGGCTGGTGTGAGACATGCGGCACCCTGTGTGTGTTTGCTAAATAATGCCATATGCGACCTTCACTTAAGCGATTTTTATGGTGGAGTACAGTAAGGAGGTGGCCGTAGTCGCCTCCTTACTGTACTCCACAAACATCGTCAGATCGGCTTATGAAAGTCTTTCGGGATGTTTTTTCTGCCAGTAGCGGATATAGCCCTGGGCGGTCATTGGATAATTAGTGGCCAGGTCATAGCGTTTGAATGCCTCCGCATCAGCCCCTTTACGTTTAAGCTCAGGCTCAGTTTTATCGATTAAGATCTGGATGATCTCTTCCTCGTTTTTTCCGGCCTGTAGTGCTTCCAGTACGATATCGCCCCAGGCGAAAAGCTGGGCGCGAAACCTTTCCAGGTAAGGGATAGTGTTGCGTACCGGTCCAAAATGGGCCAGGTAGAGCACATCTGGGCGTAGCTTTTTAAGCAGGTCGATGGTGGCTGACCAGGCTTCGATATCTACATCGGGTGGTGGCGTTGGTGGGCGGACATAATCGATACCAGGTAAGTGTACACCTGCGGCATCGCCCGCAAACAGTTCACCAGCATGGACATCGTAGAACACGACATGATGGCTGGCATGACCAGGTGTATAGTGCACCTCTAGCCGGCGACCGGCGACATTCAGAATATCGCCACCATCGATGGTCTGTATATTCGCGGCCGGGACTGCTTCGACATTGCCCCATAGCTCTTGCATGCGCTCCTTGTAGACCCGGCTGGCGCTGGTAATCAGTTTGGTCGGATCTTTCAGATGCGGCGCCCCTTTGCTATACACATAGACTTTGGCATTGGGCATGTGGTGCAGCAATGTGCCCACACCTCCAGCATGATCCAGGTGAATGTGGGTCAGGAGAATGTGGGTAATCGTCTGTGGATTGAACTCTGCTTCCTGTAAAGAGGCCAGCAGTGCCTCAATCGTTGTTTCTGGTCCGGGATCGATGAGAGCGATCTCATCTTTCCCGGCCAGGACATATGTCCCAATGACCTCGGGCTCTCCCTGAAATGGTAAGGAGATATGCCAGAGCCCTGGACTGTGTTTACTAACGGTTGCCAAGAGCTGCTCC
This sequence comes from Dictyobacter kobayashii, assembly GCF_003967555.1. GTDB lineage: Bacteria > Chloroflexota > Ktedonobacteria > Ktedonobacterales > Ktedonobacteraceae > Dictyobacter > Dictyobacter kobayashii. The sequence continues at coordinate 1,217,667 of NZ_BIFS01000001.1, read as the reverse complement.
TTCGTTTTATTTTTTCACTGAGATGGCTTTGGCCTGGGTAAAGAGAAGCAGGTAATCACGGCCGCCAGCTTTAGAGTCAGTGCCCGACATATTAAAGCCGCCAAACGGATGAACACCTACTAATGCGCCTGTACATTTGCGATTAAAGTAAAGATTTCCGACATGGTACTCTTCTTTGGCACGAGCAATGTGCGCTGCGTCGGTGGAATAGAGTGAGCCAGTCAGACCATACTCGGTATCATTGGCAATTTCAAGGGCATGGTCAAAATCTTTTGCTTTAATTACGGCCAGAACCGGTCCAAAGATTTCTTCCTGGGCAATGCGAGCGTGTGGGTCTACATCGGCGAAAATGGTTGGTTCAATGAAGTAGCCCGGTCCCTGTTCACCACCGCCAAGGACAAGTTTACCTTCTTTTTTCCCAACCTCAATGTATTCGAGGATTTTTTTCTTTGCATTGGCGTCGACGACTGCGCCCATGTATGTCTCAGGCTGAGTGACATCTCCCTGGGTTAATTTTTTCGCCTTCTCGACTACTTTTTGTAATATTTCGTCATAGACTGCATCGACCACAATAGCACGTGAGCCAGCCGAACATTTCTGTCCCTGGAAGCCAAAGGCGGAGCCTACAATGTTGGTCGCGGCAGCCTCAAGATCGGCTGTTTCGTCGACGACAATGGCGTCTTTCCCACCCATTTCAAGGATAGAGCGTTTCAGCCAGCGCTGTCCTGGATGTACCTTCGAGGCCCGCTCGTAGATGCGCAGTCCGACTTCGCGTGAGCCAGTGAAGGAGACAAAACGTACCTGTGGACTATCGACCAGGGCGTCTCCAATGGTTGAGCCAGAACCTGTCAGATAGTTGACGACACCCGCTGGCAGCCCTACATCTTCTAAGATCTGCATGAACTGGTAGGCGATGGCCGGGGCGGTACTGGCCGGTTTGAGTACTACGGTATTTCCTGCCACGAAGGCGGCACTGGTCATACCTGCCATGATAGCACATGGGAAGTTCCAGGGTGGAATGACTGCGGCCACGCCCAGCGGAATATAGACCAGTTCATTTTCCTCGCCCTCAATGCGGGTCAGTGGATGCTCGCCTGCTAACCTGAGCATTTCGCGACCATAGAACTCGAGGAAATCAATGGCTTCTGCCGTATCTACATCAGCCTCGATCCAGCTTTTACCGACCTCATAAATCATCCAGGCATTAATGAGGAAGCGGCGCTGGCGCATCAGGTCTGCGGCTGCAAAGAGATAGCCAGCTCTCTCAGAGGCAGGTACACGTTTCCAGCTTTCAAAAGCTGTAGCAGCGGCCTGAATCGCCTCATCGGTCTGTTCCCGTGTGGCGGCAGCGAAGGTTCCAACGACCTCATCTGGCCGACCGGGATTGACCGAGTTAAAAGTCCGGTCGCTCTGTATTTTTTTGCCACCAATAATTAAAGGATAGGTGCGCCCTAATTCGTTTTTCACCTGCTCAAGCGCGGCTGCCTGAGCACGCTGATTGGATGCTTGTGAAAAATCAGTGAAGGGTTCATTCACAAATGATTTTTGCGCGTGGGTGATGGCATCTTTAAATACTGTTGTCATAGGAAACTCCTTACAAACACTTCACTGTTATGAGTAAATGATCATATAGTCCATTGTATCTCATAGCATGAGAGAGGTGAAAGCATTTTATGCGTCAGTCGTTCAATATCTCTACTTTTTAGTGAGATATGTTTATTTGCCGCCTCCATTATTGGATTACTGGGAGCGGCTGATTGGCAAGTGCATCTTGAATGCGTTGTAGATGATGTTCCAGGACATCCATCTGCAAGATCTCTGAAGGACTAAAATAGCCCACCTCAGTGGTTTCGTCACTCAGGCCTAACTGTCCGCCGGTGGTCTCAGCTTCAAAGGAATGGTTCACGACCTGGTAGCGATTGCCGTCGGCATATTCAAGCAACATATGAGGGCTGCTATAAATACCCACCAGACGTTTAATCTTAACCTGTAAACCGGTCTCCTCATGGATCTCGCGTATACAGGCCTCGCTAACACTCTCGCCCACTTCCATGCGACCACCAGGTATACACCAGCGTCCATTATCGCTACGGCGCGTCAGCAAAATTTTCTGATGTGTAGCATCATAGATAATTGCTGATGTGCCCATGTTGAGAACTCCCTGGGCTCCAATCCGATCTCCATATAGGATTTTCACGTTCGCTCTATCTCCTTGCAAGTAAAAAAAGAGCATCCATAACATTTATGATCGGCCTGCCGCTGGTAGTATCGTATCTATATTACCATTGAATGTGCAATGTGCACACAGTCTGAGTTGCCAGATTCAGAATACGGATGGCTGAATTATTGGTATCGGCCACATAGAGTTTGCCATCAGCGGCGGCTATGCCTGCCGGCTCATTAAATTGTGCTTCCCCAAATGTACCATCTTTAAGGCCAGCTATGCCAGTTCCTGCCAGCGTCGTTACACGTCGGGTGGCTGGATTGAGGATCTTAATGCGATTATTATATGTATCTGTCAGGTAGAGTTGTTGCTGCCAGAGGCAGAGTGCCTGCACATGTTGCAGGCGCACAGCTTTGCCTATGCCATCCTGATCTCCAAACACAAAAAGCCCCTCCCCAACCAGTGTATGCACCTGTTGGGGCTCAACCAGCTCAATAGCGCGCACGGCGCTCGTTTCACTATCCGCTACATACAGGGTGTTTTCAGCAAGGGCCAGCCCATTGGGTTGCGCGAAAAAAGCCTCCTGGTAGCTGCCATCTCCGATCCCTTCAGGACCGCGACCAGCGAAAGGTTCAATCTCTCCACTGTTCAGATGGAGGACCGCGACCTGGTGATTGCCGGCCATAGCGATAAAGAGCTCGTCGTGGTCAGTTAGTACATCGTGTCGCAGCTGGAGATCCCAGGGCGAATTGAGGGCAATGCTATGGGCGGCTCCACTGGTCGGTGTACGACTCAAGCCATATTGCTCGCCGGTGCCCGCAATGGTGGTTACTTGTCGTCTGGCCAGATCTACCTGTCGTATAAGGTGGTTATCGGTATCAGCTACATAGAGCATATTCTCTACGAGGTGGAGACCCTGTGGACGATTGAATTGGGATTCTGAGAAGTTCCCATCTACCCTGCCTGCCTGCCCATTGCCGATAATCTGGCGTATCCGACCATCCAGACTGGTCTCGAGGAGACGGTGGTGGGCCGAGTCACTGATCACCAGACGATCAGCAGCGCTATCGATGGCGATTTTGCCTGGAAAGGCGAGCAGTGATCGGGTGGCTACTTCCCAGGTAAAGCGCAACGTTTGGTGTGTGAGTAGACCACGCGCCTCGAATTCGTCGATCATAGGCTGGATCAGGCTGATAGCCTGTGTGGGCTCAATCTCACCCTCATGGCGTTGAATGACCCGGCCCTCAGGATCGATAAATATCAGGCTTGGCCAGGCGCGTACAGCATATTGTTGCCAGAGGTACATGCTGCGATCATTAACCACAGGATGCTCAACGCCATAGCGTAAGACTGCATCGCGTACACTGTTGGTAAACTGCTCACGTGGAAATTTGGGCGAATGGACACTGATGACCGTTACCGTATCAGGAAAAGCCGCGGCTATCTCACGCAACTGCGCCAGCGCATGCATGCAATTAATACAACAAAATGTCCAGAAATGGAGTATCACCATCTGGCCGCGCAGCTCTGCCAGGCGCAAAGGATGATCACTATTGATCCAATCTAATCCTGCTGGAAAATCAGGGGCCCGCACCTCACCGCGAAATTGTGGTCTGCTCATTGCTCTCGCCCTTTTTGAATAGTAAGTTTATAAAAGTAAGCATTCAGTCTCACCGCTGAAAGTGATGAAAATTATAGCGTTTCTCTTTATGAAAACACTTGAATTGATCTTTTATTTCGTTCACTCTTTAGCCAGCTATAGGTTTTTATTTCTTATAGTGACGTAAGCAACGAAGAAAGTTGTAACCTGCTTTCTTCCGGTGTTTGTATTAGATAAATGATGATTTTTGGCAAGCTTTCCATTCATAATGTCAACATTCTTTGAAGCTAAACTTTCTTCTGTCCCGTGATTAATAGTAGCATTCCTTTGAAGGTAGAGATAGGTGACTTATCTCTAGCTTCTTTTTGTTGATTTTTTTTGCTTCAGAGATGTAGGTAGAGATTACTTCTTTACACCAGGCCTGTACACCCTCTTAGAGAGATAATCTTTACTTATAGTTTTGATTATTAATGGAGATCTCTTATGCTCACGTTGACAGCGGTTTCAACCAAAGTCATTGCTAATGCGAACTGGGTAGACTATCTCATTATCGCGGTCTACTTTGTTGTAACGCTTGGTATTGGCTTTGCACTGAGAAGGCGGATGAAATCCTCGGAAGATTTTCTTCTTTCCGGGCGTTCTCTTCCCAGTTGGGTAACTGGATTAGCTTTTGTTGGCGCTAATCTGGGTGCACTAGAAATTCTTGGTATGGGTGCTAATGCCGCTCAATATGGTTTTATGCAGGCCCATTTCTACTGGATTGGTGCCATCCCGGCCATGTTATTTGTGGCTATTTTTATGATGCCGTTCTACTATGGCAGTAAGGCACATTCGGTTCCTGGTTTCTTGAAATTGCGTTATAACGAGGCTACTCGTGGTTTCAATGCTATCTCATTTGCCATTCTAACCCTGCTGACCAGCGGCATCAATATGTATGCGGCTGCGCTGGTATTTAACCTTCTTCTGGGCTGGTCATTAAATACCTGTATCTGGTTGGCTGCCTTATTCATCATGGTCTATATCTTACTTGGAGGACTGACATCGTCTATCTATAATGAGACGCTCCAGTTCTTCTTGATTGTAGCAGGACTCTTACCTTTAACGATTATTGGCTTGATCAGCGTTGGTGGTTGGTCAGGATTGCAGGCTAAAGTAAACAATCCTCAGTTCTTTCATCTCTGGGCAAACACCGCTGGCAATGCCAATCCATTTGGGGTTAACTTTATTGGTATCGTGCTGGGCCTGGGCTTTGTGCTAAGCTTTGGCTACTGGTGTACCGACTTCCTGGTGGTACAGCGTGCGCTGGCTGCTGAAGATGAGGCTGCTGCTGAGCGTACACCTTTGATCGCCGCTTTCCCGAAATTGTTTTTCCCATTCCTGGCCATCATTCCTGGCCTGGTCATCCTTTCGGTGCTGCCAAATCTGGGTCATGGTGGTGATTTCCAGAACTCTTATAACATGGCTATTCCTATAGCTATGGCCCGTTACCTCCCCAATGGTGCACTGGGTCTGGGTCTGACGGCGCTATTAGCCGCGTTTATGTCAGGTATGGCTGGTAATGTGACCGCCTTTAATACTGTCTGGACCTACGACATCTATCGCGCCTACATCAAGCGCGATGCTGGCGATAATCATTACCTGTGGATGGGACGAGTCGTGACCGTAGTTGGTATCCTGTTGAGCGTTGGTACCGCGTATATCGCGGCCAGCTTCACCAGTATTATGGACTATGTACAGGCCCTCTTCTCCATCTTTAACGCTCCTCTGCTGGCAACCTTCTTGCTAGGTATGTTCTGGAAGCGTACAACGCCATGGGGTGGTTTTGTTGGTCTGCTGCTTGGCACACTGGCTTCGATTGCTCTCTGGATCACCGAGCAGTATATGCACCTCTTCACGCTGGGTAGCTCTGAAGGTTCCAGCATGTGGCGCGCCTTGATCGCCTGGGGTATCTGTTTCGTCGTGACCATCGCTGTCTCGTTGTTCACTAAACCGAAACCGGACGCCGAATTAAAAGGCCTGGTCTATAGCATGACACCGAAGAGGGAAGTTGTCGAGACAGTATGGTACAAGCGACCAATGGTGCTTGCGGGTGCTGCCCTGGCCATCTTCATTGTCCTCAATATCATATTCTTCTAGGAAGCGAGAGGGTGACAGCGTTATGAGTCAACAAGAATTGCAGCAAGAAGAAAAAGTGCAAAGTGCTGAGGGTTCTGGGGCGGCACATAGAATGTCGATTGCCTTAACCATTGGCGCGACCATCGGTGCAATCGGCTTGATCCTTTTCCTGTACGGCGTGCTTGGAAATGCGGATTATAAACAGAGTGCGGGTATCAATATCAATCTGTGGTGGGGGCTGGTGTTGGTAGTTTTCGGTCTCATTTTGGGTATTGGTGGCTTTCTCTCTGGACGCCGAAGCGCCGCTGCATAGTCACAAATAACTGCAGCTATGTTTTACAGAGCCGGGGCAAACTTTATTCAAGGGTTTGCGCTGGCTCTCTTCCATTCAGTCCGAATGATCAGGGCTTTTTCATGTTCGTCCAGAGATCGCAGGGGAGATCACTCGTAAGCGATGAAATATGCCTTATTTCATGTGTGGAGTGTGTGGTGGTGGTCGGCCGCGGCCGACCACCACCACACACTCCACACCCGGCGCCGCAGGCGCCAAAGAGGAACATGAAAAAGCCCTGCCGAGTGATAATTTGCAGGTGCTTTTTTTGAGCCTTCGTAGTATACTAAGAGGCGCATAAACATAGTATATTAGCAATGTAGGAGTAAGAGAGATGGCAGAAGCACGGCAGGATTTCCCTATTGAGCAGCAATTAAAAAAAGATATCCAGGATGCACAACGGCAGCGTGACCAAACGCGTCTGGATACATTGCGTATGGCTTTAGGTGCTATTCACAACCTTGAGGTTGCACGTACTGATCGCAAGAATGCAGAATATGGACAGCCCTTGACTGAGGCCGATTGCTTAAAAGTGCTTGAGCAAGAAGTGAAGAAGCGCAATCAGGCTATCCCCCTCTACAAGCAGGGTGGGCGTACCGAACTGGCTGAAAAAGAGCAGCGTGAAATGGACATTTTGCAGTCATACCTGCAATCTTCTCAATTAAGCGATGAGGATCTGCGGGCAATTATTGCGCGCTTGATTGAGGCCAATGGTAAAGAGTTCCGTCGTGTTATGCCTCTGGCCGCCAAAGAAACCAAGGGGCGCGCTGATGGTGCTCGTGTGCAGCGTATGGTTAAGGAGTTGACTCAATAATATATTGCTTGTTTATATGCGTGCGTGCGCATACGCGCCCGACCATTTTTTATAGTTGTTGCGGCAAATGTGCTTTGCACATTTGCCGCAACAACTATAAAAAAGTATATAATAGTGGATGAGATTGTAGGTGAATCCAATTAAGTTTCATTAGCATGTTTAAGTTGCCCCATAACACATACCAGTGGCGTCTCAAGGTACAACGAATGATTCTAGCATAAGATGGATATGATCCTGACCAAGTTACCATCTTTACGTCATTACAAACTAAACCAAGAGGTGGCGATCTCTTCACCCTGGAGGATTCCTGATATGTCAGCAACCGCAATTGAATTGCCTTTATTTCCTTTGAATGTAGTTCTCTTCCCTGGTACGGTCCTACCATTACATATTTTTGAGCCTCGGTATCGACAGATGGTGATGGATTGTCAAAAGGAAGATAAGCCGTTTGGTGTGGTGCTGGTAAAAGCTGGTAGCGAGTTTATGCGGGAAGAAGCTTATGAAATTGGAACTCTGGCTGAAATCCACAATCTCCGTTCACTTGAAGATGGTGGCTATGATCTGATGGCCGTTGGCATTCGACGTTTCCGTATTGTCAGCCAGCATCGTGAAAAGCCATATTTATCAGGTCTGGTTGAGCCGTATGAGGATGAGTACGAGCCGGAAGAGAATCTGGCGCATGCGGTTCAGCAAGTCCGTAGCTTGTTTGAAACCTACCTGGATATGCTCTTGAATTCACCTGATGAGAGCGATCTACACGCCAATCTCCCCGAGGCGCCTGAAGAGCTTTCGCATTTCATCGCTTACTTTCTAGAAATTGAAGATGCTAAGAAGCAGCACTATCTGGAACTTACCTCAACTCAACAACGTCTGAATGAAGAGATTACAGCCCTGCGTCGCGAGGTTCCATTTATGCGCCAGTTGCTTTTCAAACAGCCCGATGACGATCGCACTATGCTAAACTAAGACAGGACCAGCGATGTAAATGATATGTATGGTGTATAGTTGCTTGTGAGGTGAAGCGGTCTCTTTCTATTAGCAGAGTGAGCGCACTGACATGAAAGTGAGTAGACGAAGTATGACTGAATATAATCAATTTCGGCAACGGTTGGATGTTGTTTTGCGCACATTAGATGTTACTAAAGTGCGAGAATTTTTGACGGCGGAAGGCCATTGGGGTGATAGCGCACCTGCCGATCCCGAGTTCGCGATGTGGATGATGATTGCGGGCGGCCCGACCCTCAAAGATTTGCATCCCCGGGCGAAAGAATGGTTAATGACGCATGGACATAGCAGTGAGGCGGAGGCAGTCTTTGGTAAAGGACCATCCTCGCGCAAAGGAAATCAAGGAGCGCGCAGCTCAAAGGGTGGTAGTAATGCTAAGCGCCCGCCTCAGTATAAAAGCAAGCGTTCGGATTCCCCGTCCCGCTCATCACATCAAAAATAGAGCCTATTCTTTGCTACATACAATTTGACGCACAGACTGATTTCGTGATATAACCATCCAAAACAAGTCAAAAGCCGAATATTTCATTCGGAATAGGTAGTGAAAGTAAAATGCATAGATCAAGGTTGATCCTGTATTTTTGCCTGTTTGACTTGATCATACTGTGGTGTAACCAGGATTGGTGCAGATTGGGATATGTATTTGTGTTGATTGGAGTGGATGCCACAGATATGACGAGATTGACACATTGATCATCAGGGTTCACATTGGTTTGGAGGATTATCATGAGTCAAACGCTAACCTGGGGTATCCTTGGCGCTGGACGCATTGCGGGCATCTTTGCGCAAGGCCTGGCAAGCTCAAAGACAGGAACACTTCTGGCCGTTGGAAGCCGTACCCAGGAAGCCGCCGATCGTTTTGGAGACAAATGGAATGTGTCTCGGCGTTATGGTAGCTATGAAGACTTGCTTGCCGATAGTGATGTGCAAGCTATTTATATTTCAACTCCTCATCCGATGCATGCTGAATGGGCGATTAAGGCCACTGAGGCCGGGAAACATGTGTTATGTGAAAAGCCTATCGCTCTCAATCATGCCGATGCTATGGCAATTATTGAATCAGCACAGCGCAATGATGTTTTTTTGATGGAAGCCTTTATGTATCGTGGTCATCCCCAGATTGCTAAGGTGGTGGAATTGATTCGTGGTGGGGCGATTGGGGATGTGCGGGTCATTCAGGCAACCTTTGCTTTTAATGCTGGCAATAATCTGGAAGGTCGCCTGTTAAATGATAAACTTGGTGGCGGCGGTATTTTAGATGTTGGCTGCTATTGTGCCTCCATCGCTCGCCTGGTGGCTGGGGCTGCTATTGGCAAACCGTTCGCTGATCCAACGCGCGTTACCGCTACTGGCCATATTGGCGAAGCCAGCCATGTGGATGAATATACTGTAGCCTCGCTCGCCTTTCCTGGCGGTATTGTAGCCCAACTTATGACCGGTGTACGCGTTAATGCCGAGAATGAAGTGCGCATCTATGGTTCAGAGGGTTCGATCACTTTGCCAACACCCTGGAATCCGGGGGCAGGCCAGACTACCAAAGTTATTGTGAAGCATAACGGTGAGGTGACCGAGCATAGCTTTGAAACCCAGGATCTCTATGGAGCGGAAGCTGATACGGTGGCGGCACATCTGGCCGAGCGTCAATCGCCAACCATGAGTTGGGAAGATACGCTGGGCAATATACGTACCCTGGATCAGTGGCGCGCTGCGCTTGGCCTGAGCTATCCATCCGAACAGCCACAGGGACCCGATCAACAACTCCCGGTTCATAAACGAGCTCTGGCTGTGCGGCCACAGCATATTATGAAATATGGCAGTATTGCTGGCGTAGAGAAGCCTGTGTCGCGCCTGGTGATGGGCGTGGATAACCAGACCAGTTGGCCGCATGCCTCCGTGATGTTCGATGATTTCTTTGAGCAGGGTGGCAATTGTTTCGACAGCGCCTACATTTATGGTGGTGGCCTGTGTGAAAAGATGCTGGGACAATGGATCAAAAATCGTGGCCTGCGCGATCAGGTGGTGATACTGGACAAAGGGGCGCATACACCTCATTGTAATCCTCAGGCCCTTACCTCTCAATTCTTGCAGAGCCTGGATCGCTTGCAGACCGATTATGTCGATGTCTACATGATGCATCGTGACAACACTGACATTCCGGTGGGCGAGTTTATCACTGTTCTCAATGAGCACAAGAACGCTGGACGCATGCGTGCGTTTGGCGCCTCTAACTGGTCGATTGAGCGTTTGCAAGAGGCCAATGATTGGGCAGCAGCCCACGGCTTAAGTGGTTTCTCCGCCATGAGCAATAACTTTAGCCTGGCACGTATGGTTGATCCTGTCTGGGCTGGCTGTATTGCCGCCTCCGATGCGAAATCGCGTGCCTGGTTAGAGCAGACCCAGATGCCGATCATGCCCTGGTCGAGCCAGGCCCGTGGCTTCTTTACCGGTCGAGCGCATCCAGATGATCATTCAGATGCCGAACTGGTGCGTTGCTGGTATAGCGAAGACAACTTCAAGCGCCTGGAGCGTGTGAATCAAATGGCACAGGAGCGCGGGGTCTTGCCAATTAATATTGCCCTCGCCTATGTCCTGAACCAACCATTCCCCACATTCCCCTTGATTGGCCCACGCCTACTGTCTGAGACGCGCACTTCACTGCCTGCTTTGACTGTGGAGTTGACACCAGAAGAGCTACGCTGGCTGAATCTAGAGGATTAGAAATCCACTGCATAGCTATTAGCTTGATCCCATGTGTCATCCAGAAGAACAACTGGATGATGCATGGGATTAATTGCAACTTATATCTAAAAAGGCTCGGGTGCTGGCACGCCTGAGCCTTTTTGGCCCTCTAAGTTGGAAGAGATGCAATAAAATGGGGTCTTTTTTTTGTTGTATTGAAGTTGATGGATGTTGCATATTGAGGAAGGAATTTATGGCTTGGATAAAGAGCTAATCGACGTAAGAAGTCCTGATGTGGCTGAAGAGTCGCAGGAGCGCGCGCCTGCGACAGTTATGAATAGAAAATTAGTATTGATTATGGCGGCTGCCTGCGCAGCCTCGGTCGCTAATCTATATTATATACAACCATTACTGGCAAATATGGGCCGTGAGTTCGCTGTCTCGGCCAATCAAATGGGAATTATTGCAACGATGAGTCAGGTTGGTTATGCCTGTGGTCTGTTATTTATTATTCCATTGGGAGATAAATATAATCAGCGGAAGTTGATCGTAGGCATGTTGATTGCGGTCACCCTGGCTTTAATTGTCATGGCCAGTGCTCCATCAATCTTGCTAGTAGGGGTTGCCAGTTTCCTGGTTGGTGTGACTACCGTAGTCCCGCAATTAATTATCCCTTATTCAGCCAGCCTGGCTCCCGTAAAGGCTCGTGGACAGGTTGTTGGCACCGTCATGAGCGGCCTGTTGATAGGTATCTTGCTGGCACGTACTGTCAGTGGTCTGGTGGCAGCCCATTTTGGCTGGCGTGCTATGTATTGGATCGCGGCAATCATGATGATCCTGCTTGCCGTGCTTATGCGTGTCCTTTTGCCAGATGACCGTGCGCAGAAAGGCTCTATGAGCTATCCACAATTGCTGCGTTCATTGTGGGGACTGGTGCGAGACGAGCCGGTGTTGCGCGAGACAATGTTCTTTGGTGCATTGGCCTTTGCTGCATTCAGTGTCTTCTGGGTTGCGCTCTCATTCTTCCTGGCGACCCCGCCCTATCACTTTGGGAGTGAAGTCGCTGGCTTGTTTGGATTGGTGGGAGTGGCCGGAGCGTTGGCAGCTTCATTTGTCGGAAAGTTTGCCGATCGCCGCGATCCACGCCTGGCCAATGGTATGGGTCTGGTAATTATTCTTGTCTCTTTTGTGATCATGTGGCTGACCGGGCAGTGGCTCTTTGGTTTGATTGTAGGCACCATTTTGCTCGACCTGGGTACCCAATCCAATCAGATCTCCAGCCAGGCGCGCGTCTACAGTTTACAGCCCGAGGCACGCAACCGTTTGAATACCGTCTATATGTTTGTCTACTTTATCGGTGGTTCATTAGGTTCTATTCTGGGCACCGTTGGCTGGAGTATGGCGCAATGGAATGGTGTGTGCGCAGTGGCCTGCCTGCTGATCCTGATCGCCCTTGCTTTTTATGTACTCAATACACGTAGTATGCGTCAACATCTGCGTAGCGTGCGCTAAAGATGGAAATGCCGCATAGGAAGCGAGAACGGTACTTTCTCCAACTAAAGAAAGTACCGTTCTCGCTTCCGAGACTAATTATTTGTGGGCTGCCTCTTCTTGTTTCTTGTGCTGTGCGAGTATATCCTGCTGGACGTTTGCCGGCACCTCGGCATATTGGGCAAACTCCATGCTAAAGGAGCCGCGTCCCTGGGTAATAGAGCGCAGATCGGTGGCATAATGCAGCATCTCCGCCTGTGGAACGGCGGCCGTGATACGCTGCATCCCATTTTCAAGCGATTCCATGCCCATGACATGGCCACGTTTGGTGTTTATGTCGCTCATAACATCGCCCATATTTTGTTCCGGCACCTCAATGGTCACATTCATGATTGGTTCAAGGAGCACAGGATTAGCCTGAGGCACGGCCTCTTGCATCCCCAGTGAGGCCGCAACCTCAAAGGACTGTGCAGACGAGTCAACTGGATGGTATTTGCCATCTACCAGGGCCACCTTGACATAAACCATTGGATTTCCGGATAGAAAGCCACGCTTGAGCGATTCGCGAATGCCTTTTTCGACGCCAGGAATAAATTGACCGGGCACCACACCACCTACGATCTTATCCTCAAACACAAATGTGTGCTCACTATCGCGTGGCAAAGGCTCGATCTCCAGCCACACATCGCCAAATTGTCCATGTCCACCACTCTGACGCTTATGGCGGCCGTTAGCGCGGGCCTTTTTACGAATGGTCTCACGATACGAGATTCGTTGATCATGTGTCAGAAGGTCGACCGCGTATTTACGTTTCATGCTTTCGACCAGGATTTGAATATGGGTTTCGCCCATACCGGAAAGCAGTACTTCAGCGGTCTCGGGATCGCGTGAGACGCGGATGGTGCGATCTTCCTCAACGATGCGCCCCAGGGCATTACTCATTTTATCCAGATCAGCCTGGCTATGCGGCACAACCGCAACTGTATAGCAGGGCAGTGGTAGGTTAATGGGGTCCAGGGATTTTGTGGTCTCTTTACTACTGGTTAGCGTATCACCGGTATGGCTATTTGACAGCTTGGCGACCGCGCCAAAGTCTCCGGCAGGAACTTCTGTCGCAGGCTCTTGTGTCTTCCCATGTTGGATGACCAGCTGGCTCATACGCTCATCAGCTTTGGTCTGTGCATTGGTGAGGTGCATATCCGATTTGAGCGTCCCGCTAAAGACGCGGAAAGAAGAAATAGTACCTACCTGAGCATTGGCGGTTTTGAAGACAAAGGCGGAGACATTGTTACCAAAGGCGGCTGTGTCTTCAGCCACCACATCCAGGGGACTGGGAACATAATTCACTATGGTATCCAGTAACGTCTGGACACCAATATTTTTGCCAGCCGAGCCACATAAGACTGGAATAATCGTGCCGGTATGGGTGCCTTTCTTAATGACAGAATTGATTTCTTCAGTGCTGAGTGTGGCGCCATCCAAAAATTTCTCCATGATGGCGTCATCGCTCTCCACAGCAGCCTCGATTAATTGGTCGCGATACGCTGTGATTTGCGCATCTAGTTCAGCGGGAACTGGAATTTCTTGTACTTGATTGCCACCCTCAAATGTATAGCCTTTGCGTGTTACCAGATCAACCACGCCTCTAAAAGTTGCCTGCTCTCCAATGGGGATTTGTAGTGCAACAACCTTCATGCCAAATTGATCGCGCAGCGAAGCCAGGGCCTGTTCAAAATAGGTATTCTCGCGGTCGAGTTTATTGACCAGGACGATACGAGGAAGTTGGCGTTCATCGGCATAGTGCCAGGTAAGTTCGGTACCTACTTCGACCCCTTTTTCTGCAGTGACCACCATCAGGGCCGCGTCGGCAACGCGCAGGCCCGCCTTCACCTCACCAACGAAATCGGGGTAGCCGGGAGTGTCAATAAAATTGATCTTATGATCTTTCCACTCAACTGGCAAGACTTTAACCTGCAAGGACATGCGTCGTTTCATTTCTTCGGGATCATAGTCGACGACGGATGTCCCCTCATCTACTTTGCCCTGGCGAGTCACTGCACCACTATCAAATAATGCAGCATCAATGAGGGAGGTTTTGCCAGCTCCAACGTGAGAAATGAGCGCTACGTTGCGAATATGTTCCGCCTGATAAACCTTCATAAAACCCAATCCTCCTGAGTTTCTACGCAGCAATGGCCTGGATTAGACGAATGCGGAGGAGGTCTGCCATAGACCAGACCACCGGTGCGATGCGGCCACGCGAATGGCTGTTTGCGGTACAGAGAAAAAGTTGTGCACTTATCCCTTCTCATTTCGTAGGTGTAGACCTAGTATATCAAAATTATGCAACATGTTCAACTGCACATCAAATCACAGTATCGTGATATATCTGCCGTTATTTTCTGTGTTTTTACTTATTTGCTGTACAGTTTATTTTATGGGCATGTGCAACAGCCCTGACTTTGCCTCTGGGCAAGGTAGCCGACCTGTATTTCTACTGGCACAACGTCCTATGCTTTATATATCAAGGAATATTCGTATTTTGATAGATCTACTAATTTATCAAAACGAGAAATATATGCCTATGATCTTCTCCATCCATTGTATATATTTGTACCTTGTTTTTAATATCATCGGCAGGCTCTCTTTAACTATTTAATGGTCGAGTGAGTGGCGTTGACGATGGCTTTTAAGTAGTCTGTTAGAGGGCCTGTTATTGTCGTCTGTAATGGTATTTTTTCATGAAAATGGTGTGCTATACTGAAAACATATTTGTTCGATGTGGTTAGCAGAAGGGAGTTTTTATATCATGACAATTGACATACATGACATTGAGGCTATTATTCAACAACAGGATACATGGCGTCAGACGCTGGCAATCAATTTAATTGCCAGCGAAAATACTCCGAGCGAGGCGGTGCGGCGGGTACAGACCTCTGATTTTATGGGGCGCTATGCAGAGGTCATCCTAATGAGGGTGATCAGGTCAATCGCTATTATCAGGGCACGCGCTATATCGATCAAATTGAGCGCATGGCCGAGCAGGAATTGCTGACACTGTTTGGTGCCAGGCAAGCGGACGTGCGTCCGATCAGTGGTAACGCGGCAAATACCGCCCTGGCCCTGAGCATCCTGCGTGGTGGCGATACCGTCATTGCTAATTCGACCGACGCAGGTGGACATATCAGTCATGGCGCGGTGGGTGTGTTTGGACGTCGTATCCAGAGCCGTGGCCAATCGCTCAAAGTCGGTGGTGAGCATTCCATTCAGCTCCATTATCTACCGTTGACCGAAGATCGCTATCACGTAGATGCTCAGAAGACGATTGAGCTGATCGATCAGCTCAATCCACAACTGGTCATTCTAGGAAAGAGCCTGTTCTTATTTCCAGAACCGGTCTCAGAGATAGCAGCTTTCTGTAAAACAAAAGATATACCAGTCCTCTATGATGGAGCCCACGTGCTGGGATTAATTGCTGGCGGTCAGTTTCAGTCGCCATTACAAGAGGGTGCAACCTGGATGACCGGAAGTACTCATAAAACCTTTCCAGGTCCTCAGCGTGGTATTATTTTGTCAAACCTGAGTGATGCCGCCGCCATCAAAAAATACTGGCAGCCCGCCGACCGAGGCGTTTTCCCAGGTTCATCGAGCAACCACCATCTGCATACGCTTCCCGCCTTACTGGTCGCGACCCGTGAGATGCAGCGTTATGGACGTGAATATGCCGCCCAGATCGTGCGTAATGCACAGGCCCTGGGTCGTAGCCTGGATGAATTAGGCACACCGGTTGAAGCCCGTGAATTTGGTTATACCCAGAGCCATATGATCGCGGTCAATGTCGCTCAATGGGGTGGAGGAGTCGCCGTAGCCAAACGCCTTGAGGAGAGCGATATCATCCTGAATTATAATATGATCCCTGGTGATGCTGATCCACGTAATCCTTCGGGTCTGCGGATCGGAGTTCCCGAGATGACGCGCTTTGGCATGGATGAGCGGGCGATGGGTGAGCTAGCCCAATTGATTCACGAGAGTGTACGCGGCAAAAATGTCAAAGAACAGGTCAATGCGTTGCGTGCCCGCTACGTTGAAATGAAATACGTCTGATTCAGTAACTTACAGACAAGCGATAAGGCAGGCGAAATACCCGCGGTGCTTGAGTATGGAGTGAGCAGGCAACTAAGTCACCTGCTCACTCCATATACAGAGGCGAATTCGTTAACCCGCCGGGTTATTATATTCAGATACTTGATTGGCAGGCAAATAATAGCTAGATACTGCGTCTATGGAGGTAAGAGGGTAGCAGGTGAGGATACCAGTAGTTTGTATGTGTTAGCAGATAGAACAAGTCAAAGAAGTGGATATTTTTCATGGAAAGTAGTGATCACCTCATCGGTAAACAGCTCGGGACCTGTGTGCTGGAGCGTGTAATTGGCTCTGGTGGGATGGGGATGGTCTATCTTGCTCACCAGACACGTCCAGTACGTGATGTAGCAGTCAAAGTTTTAAGATCAGGAGCTGGCATATATTCTGAAGCCCACCAGGAATTTCTGGCGCGTTTTCGCCGTGAAGCCAATGTTATTGCTCAGCTTGATCATGTGAACATTCTGCCGATCTATGAGTATGCAGAGCAAGATGGATTAGCCTATCTCGTGATGCCGTATCTTAAGGGCGGCAGTCTACGTACGTTACTGGAGGAGAAGGGCCGTCTATCCCCTTTAGAGGCATTTAAGTATATCGAGCAGGCAGGCTCCGCCCTGCAATATGCCCATGAGCATAAAATTGTGCATCGCGATATTAAGCCAGGCAATATGCTCTTTCATGCGGATGGCCGCCTGGTGCTGGTTGATTTTGGTATTGCGCGCATTACGCGGGATAGTAGCGTTAGCGACCTTTCAGATCCCTCTTTGACGGCGGTTGGCCAATTCCTGGGTTCCGTTGAATATATGGCGCCTGAAATGGTACAGGGACGTAATGTTGATTATCGTGCTGATATCTACGAATTAGGGATCGTGCTTTTCCAGATGCTCACTGGCCGAGTCCCTTTTCAGGGTGGCTCTCCTCTCTTTATTGCCGCCATGCATATCAACGATCAGCCCCCATCCCTGTTACAATTGGACCCTACTATTTCGCCGGCTCTTAATGCCGTGGTCCAGAAAGCTATCGCTAAGGACCCGGCGGCTCGCTATCAATCCGCACGTGAGATGGTAGAGGCCTTGCGCCAGGTCCTTGGCATCTCTAATGCCCTGTCGCAGGGATTATATACAGAACTGTCGACTCCAACCTCGCGCCCCCTCTCTGGTGCAGGTAACTCTTATCCAAATAATTATCCTGTCTCGACCTCGCTACCCCCTGGTTCAAATTATGCTCCTGCTAATGTGCAACGGCCGGGTTACTCGCTCAATACCCCTTATAATAGCCTACCCAATGAGGCGGCATCTTATCAATCCAATAACCTTCAAGGTGGTGCTGTCTACACGCAGCCTGCTGGACCAGGGCAAACTCCCCATGGTAATCTCTCTTACCCCGTCGCCTCCAATGCATATGATCAATTCCAGAGAGGGCAGCACTATGAGCCGCAGGAAGTCGATACGGCTTTCCATCAGTACCTGGAGCCACGTAAGCCTTCGGCCTGGCCAGGCTGGTTGCTGGCGATCTTTATTGTCGTAGCACTATGTGTGGTTGGTGTTATCTTTGGTCCACGCGTTATTGCGAGCTTGTCCGGGCAGGCCTCTCAGCCAGTGGTGACCCAAACGCCAGCGCCTACGAATACTCCAGCGCCTTCACCCACCCCCCAGCCAACTGCTACCCCTACTGCGGCAACTGTGACCGCCGATAACGCCAGGAATTTGGTAACGAGCTATTTTGATGACATTAATCAAAGCAATTATCAGGATGCTTATAATCATTGGACAAAAGCCTATCAAGATGCTCACCCATATGACCAATTTTCTGCTGGTTTTACACAGACCCAACATGATGATGTCACCATTACTGATGTCTCTCCAATCGATAATGGCAATTATAAGGTGAGTGTTATCATGAATAGCACCGAGGTAGATAGTAGCGGTGCAACGGTGGTGAAGAAATTTCAGGGTGCCTATGTGGTAGGACTGGAGCAGGGCGCGCCTCACTTCTTGCCCGCATCTCGCTTGTTACCAGCCTGAATAATCATCAAAAGTAAAAGGAGGGATGCGGCCCGGACGGCCGCATCCCTCCTTTTTGTGCTTAAGCTTCAGCATGCTCGTTGAGTAGATTAACCAACCACTCCTCATCGTGAATGGCGACGCCAGATTTTTGTGCTTTTGCCAGTTTAGAACCTGGATCCTCGCCAACGATCAGGTGGGTGAGTGATTTACTGACGCCGGTCGCGATCTTGCCACCCAGACGTATGAGTGCCTCTTCCGCCGCTCCGCGCGTCATCGCCTGGAGGCGTCCGGTCAGCAAAAATGACTGGCCTACCAGGGGTCCAGTGATCTCAACTCGCTCTTCTTCCAGCGTGAGGCCTGCGGCACGCAGCCGTTCTATCAGGGCCAGGTTATCAGTATCTTGTAACCAGCTATAGACGCTCTGACCGATCTCAGGCCCAACGCCGGGCACTTTAATGATCTCTTCAGCACTGGCTTGCTTCAAGGCATCAATGTTGCCAAAAGCACTGGCCAGCAACTGGGCCGATTTCTCGCCGATATAGCGAATATTCAGACCGAAGAGGACGCGCCAGAAAGGTCGTTTTTTACTGGCCTCAATGGCGGTAAGCATATTGTCCGCGCTCTTCTTTTTCACGCCCTCAAGGGCTAGAAGTTGCTCCTCGGTCAGGTGATAGAAGTCCGAGAGGGTTTTAATGTAACCGGCATTGACAAGCTGCTCAGACATCTTCTCGCCGATTGATTCGATATCCATCGCGCCCTTGGAGACAAAGTGTATCACGCTTTGCAGAATGCGTTCTGGACATTCTTTATTGGGGCAGTAGGCCATAGCCTGATCTGGAATACGAATAATGGGTGTGTCACAGAAAGGACAGCGCTCAGGCAAATGATAGACCTCTTCCTGCCCGGTGCGCCGTTCTACAACTGGTTTGACGACCTGGGGAATGACCTCACCAGCGCGTTGGACCAATACCCAGTCGCCGATACGTAAGTCCTTGCGCTGGATATCGCCCTCATTATGTAGCGATGCCCGCGAGACCGTCACGCCGCGGATATTGATTGGTTCCAGCACTGCCCAGGGGTTGAGCGAGCCAGTGCGACCAACGTTCACGCGGATGTCCAGGAGTTTTGTTGCTACCTGGATGGGTGGATATTTAAAGGCGATCGCCCAGCGTGGGTCACGGGCAACGGTTCCCAGTTCTTCCTGGTGGGATAGATCATTGATCTTAATAACCACACCATCGATTTCATAGGGCAGATTAAAGCGCTCTTTCTCCCATTTATTGCAATACGCCATAACATCTTCTAGATTATGGACTAATTGCACATTTGGATTGACGGGGAAGCCCCATTCTTTAAGCAGCTCTAGCGTCTCCCAGTGGCTATTGATGCGCATCCCCTCAACGTAGCCAATCTGATAGCCAAAGAAGCTCAGGTTGCGCGTGGCGGTAATGCGTGGATCTTTCTGGCGTAGTGAACCGGCCGCAGCGTTGCGGGGATTCGCAAATAAACGCGTATCACTCATGTCTTCATTGAGCTGTTCAAAGCTCTTGATTGGCATATAAATCTCGCCACGCACCTCAACTTTAGGCGGCACGCGCTTGCCGCGCAATTTATGGGTGATAGTGCGGATAGTACGCACATTGGGCGTCCAATCCTCACCAATCAGGCCATCGCCACGCGAAGCGCCGGTTACCAGTCGTCCCTGCTCATAGGTCAGGGCCATCGCCAGGCCATCGATTTTTAGCTCACAGACATAACTAAAAGTCGCATTAGGCAAAATATTTTGTGCTCGCCTGTGCCAATCCAGGAGCTCCCGTTCACTACGTGCATTTGCCAGGCTGAGCATTGGTACAGGATGTAAATGTTGGGGAACATCCTGGACGGGACCTGCACCCACACGCTGCGTGGGGGAGTCAGGTGTCTGTAGCTCAGGATTTTCACGTTCGATTCGTTGGAGCTCAATCATCAATTGATCGTACTCGGCATCTGTCAACACTGGATTGTCATTGACGAAATATTGATAATTCGCCTCTTCAATCCGATGTCGCAGCTCCGCTACGTGGGCTTCTAGCTGTTCCTCCTCATCCTTCCCCTCCGCTGGTTCCAACGAATGCGCAGCATATTCTATCTGCTCGTTCTCTGCTCGCCCATCATGGACATCTGACATACTCTTTTCTCCTGCCAAAAGTTTTTGTATCGTGCCTTGTCTATACTAATTCTTTTTAGTAAGCTTGATAGTGGTAAACTTCTGGATTTTCTTCAAACAGGCCGCTAATAGGGGCGCGCCACTGTGCGAACAGGGGGCCATTGCGAAAATCGTTGACGTGGGCTTCAAGTGAAGACCAGACAACGCTAAGCATATAGCGTCCTGGTTTTTCAACGCAACGGGTCGCGTTGGCTGAAATGCATTCTGGATGTTGTCGAATAAACTCGATGCCCTGGATAATACCTTGACCTAGCTCTTCTTCTTTGCCGGAAAGTGCGGTAAAAACAGCGACTTCAGTAACCATCATAAAACTCCTTGCACTAAGAATGTTGGAGCAGATTTTTGCTCCAAACCGCTAAAATTTTGTGTGAAGTGTGTTATCAAGCTATTAGTAGCTGACATCCTGGTTGCTGGATGTATCCTATCATGATCTATAAGATCATGTCCATTATAATTATGGCTATAACAGGGCTCTCCGCTTCACTTCTTTTGCTACCCACGGCGCTCAAACATTGATATTTATGGTGTAGTGATCAGGCTGCTTGAGATGTGGACCAGTCGGTTTGAAATGTGCGGCCTAAAGCCATGAGGACTGCTGCGTCTGAGACAACAATGCCGAGCTCACGATTTTTATCAAGGGAAGCTGTAGAGATATTCTCCGAGCCAACAAAGGCCTTTTGCTGATCGATAATAATGATTTTCGCGTGCATATAGAGACGCTGATCCTGCTTTACCTGTACCCCAGCTTGCTTGATAATAGAGATGCCTTCACTATTGCTATCGCTGGAAGACGAAGCGGGTAGAATTACCTGAATATGAACACCGTGGCTGGCAGCTGTGGTCAAGGCCTGCTCTACCTGACTATCCTGCATTTCTTCAGCTTCAATGGCGAGAGATTTTTTTGCGCCGCGGATCAGCGCCAGGAAGGTCGCATGCGAGTTTAGTGGACTGACGACCAGGCGTGGATTATTTAGTTTAAACGGTTGGCGATTCCAGTCAGCCGTAAAGATATCCTGTACCGTCTTTACATCCTGGGCATTGGTATCGATGATGCCGTATTCACGATTGAGGGTATATTTGCTGTTACCCAGGGCCGCGTTGGTAAAATTGCTGGTCATAATAAAGGCCGTCTGCCCATCGATAATCATCCCTTTTTCATGGGTTAAAGCGAAATCCGGGCTGGTAGCCTGCGTTTTAATGCCGGCCGCCTGTAATTGATCCATGGTCTGTGTCGGCGAAACCGAGCCGCTCCCATAGGGATGCGTCTCTAATATAACGCGCACATCAAGCTGACGGTGGGCCGCATTTTCCAGGGCATTGATAACTTTTTTATCTGTCAACAGATACATTTCTAGCCAGACCGACTTCTGTGCGCCATTAATAGCCGTGGTGATGACCTGTTCTCCTGCATCAGGTTCAATATACAGCTTAACGCCCTGCGCTCCTGATTTAGCATTAGAGCTGCTTATAGCGGTCACATTCGAGTTTGTCTGGGTGGCAGTCCCACCGATACTTATGGTAACCGACTGTGATGTACAGCCTGCCAGTGTCAGACAAAGTAGCAGACATAAAAAGAGCCACCGGGGTTGATATGTCTTCTGCTGGAACAATGAATGATCCATCATTCCTCCTTTTTATATTTCGTATATTGCCTCAATGATTTATATGCCGGGGCGGATGTACAAAGCGGAAAATATAGTGATTTGTCTCGTAAAAAAGGAGAGGCCCTGACCTCTCTTTACATGAGTTAACGAATTGGGGGAATTTTTCGCTGCAAATCAGGCAAAATAAAGGCGTTCCTGGTGCTCTTTTCTGAGCATCAGGAACGTCTCATGAAGCGATTGAGGTTAGGATTAAGGGTGGAGCGCGATAAACAACGGTGCGAGTACCAGGGTAATAGTGCTTAAAAGCTTGATTAGCACGTGTAGCGAAGGACCGGCTGTATCCTTGAAAGGATCACCGACCGTATCGCCAACCACGCTGGCTTTATGGGCTTCACTATTCTTACCTAATACCGTGCCACTGGGATCATTGCGATCTACCATCTCGCCATCTGCATTCACACGCAAATAGCCAGCCTCGATATATTTTTTCGCATTATCCCAGGCGCCGCCGCCATTGTTAAGGACCAGTGCCAGCACGACACCGCCCATCGTCCCTACCATTAGTAAGCCCGCCTCTGCCTGAGGACCTAGAATAACGCCAATCAGAACAGGCGTGAAGACAGCCACAATACCTGGTAGAATCATGGCCTTTAGAGCACCACGCGTACTGATATCGACACAACGGGCATAGTCAGGATCGACCCGATCCTCTACCCGTTCCGCCATGATTTTAGGATTCTCGCGGAACTGTCGACGCACCTCCTCGATCATGCGTTTGGCCGCATCTCCTACAGCGCGAATAGCCAGGGAGCTGAAGAAGAAGATCAAGGTCAGGCCGATGAGGGCCGCAATGAAGACCTCAATATTGGCGAGGTCAACGCGGTACACCGACGGTGATTTCTTATAGGAGTAGAGTACATCCAGATATGCACTGAAGAGCAGGAAGGCTGCCAGGGCGGCCGAACCAATGCCATAACCTTTGGTCAGGGCTTTGGTCGTATTGCCCACGCCATCCAGTGCATCAGTGATATCGCGGACCGACTCTGCTTCACCACCCATCTCGGTAATGCCACCGGCATTATCGGTGATGGGGCCAAAGGTATCCATGGAAAGGATATAGGCACAACTCATCAGCATGCCCATCGTCGCCACAGCTGTTCCGAAAATACCGCCAACGTTGATGACGCCAGGGTTGATCGCGGTACTGATAGGAATAGTTACCTGGCTGCCGCAGAAGAATGAGAGTCCCAGCGCAGCCGCGATGGCCAGAACTGGTAATGCGGTACACTCAAAAGCGACCGCCATGCCAGTAATGATGGTTGTAGCTGGTCCGGTTAGTGTAGAACCGGCAATCTCACGTACTGGACGCCAGGTGCCAGCGGTGTAATACTGGGTAATATAAACAAAAGCAATACTCAGAAGGATACCAACGGTACCGGCCAGGCCAAACCAGACCCAGGCAGGCAGCGTGTTAGAGTGTACTGCTTGACCGCCGAGCATCAAGTAGCTGCCCAGGAAGACTCCAATCACCGAGATCGCACAGGTGATATAGTAGCCGATATTGAGCTGCTTCATCGCGATTTCGCCAGGATCGCGCCCGGCCGCTTTGTCTGGTTCAATTACTACAGCTGGTCTGATGTAGAGGAGACCAATCGCGGAAGCAATCAAGCCAAAGGCACGTACCACCAGGGGGAAGAGAATCCAGCCAGGATTCTTGGTGGCCAGGTAGAGTGCGACACCCAGGATCATCGCACCAATATTTTCGGCCGCCGTCGACTCGAAGAGATCGGCTCCACGACCGGCACAGTCACCAACGTTATCGCCCACCAGGTCGGCGATGACCGCTGGATTGCGCGGATCATCCTCCGGGATGCCCGCTTCGACTTTACCTACCAGATCGGCTCCTACATCGGCCGCTTTGGTATAAATTCCACCACCCAGCTGCGCGAAAAGCGCCACAAAGCTAGCCCCAAAACCAAAGCCAACGATCAGGGAAGGCACCTTATCGATGCTATTGCCGATACTGTAGAGCAAAAAGATGAAGGATACACCCAGTAGAGAGAGGGCCACTACCAGGAAACCCGAGACTGCACCTCCACGTAGCGAAACCATCAAGGCTTCGCCCAGGCTGCGGGTGGCGGCACTGGCCGTGCGGCTATTAGATTTTACCGCAACATACATGCCAATGTAACCAGCAACGCCTGAACAGAGTGCGCCGATTAGAAATGCTATCGCCGTGCGCCATGCAAGATCAAACTTCGTGGCAGCGTCTCCATTACTGAGGAGGTAGAGAACAGCTGCGACGACTACCGCGGCCACCAGTGAAAGAAGAGCGATGGTGCGATACTGACGGTTAAGAAACGCCATGGCCCCTTTAAAAATGGCGTTTGCTACCTTTTGCATGGCAGGGGTACCTGTATCTTTGCGCAATACATAACTGGCCAGATAGCCAGCGAAGACCACAGCAAGAACCCCTACTACGATTGGAACCCAGATATAGTTGCTCACGACAAAAATGTCCTCCTTATAACAAGGTAAGAAGTTCGTTGCGTATCAACGTTGATAGCAGGGACATCGTGACCGAACCATGGTAGAAGTAAACTATTGGATTCTAACTACAAAACGTAACTTACTGAGTACTGCGGTGTTGTTTGTTAAATTTTAGCAAATAGTTACTTCTACCTAACAAGGAGTATCCAAGTCGTATCATAGTGTAACATAGCCGATGTCACATGGCAAGAGTACAAGCTTTATAAGTTAATTAACGCACGTTTGTTGTTTCCGTGAGTAGTGATTCAATGCGGGTAAGCTGGGGCACTACCTGTTTCTTGCGCGATACCAGACCTTCGACTACAATAGACCCGCCGTCAGGCTCTAGAGGTCGATTGAAAGCTTCGGCTACCGCCTGTTCACCACCACTGATCAACAAATGACAACGCATATTAATAATGTCGACAATCATAAAGAGAAATGAAACGTAGCTCCGCTCTTGCGCGATATGCTTCATCGTTTCTTTGAGCTCATCCATGCGCGACTCAATGCTGGCCGGGCTAGCGGTCTCAACGGTACCAACTGCGAATTTATGATCATGGACCGTGAATTCTTTGAAGTCTGAGGTAATCAAAGCCTCCGCAGGCTTCTCGGTCAGATCCTGAGCAGCGGCGGCAAAGATCTCTTGCCCATACTTCTCGATATCTTCACCGGCGATGGCAGCCAGTTCGGCCGCGACCCGCTCATCGCGCGCGGTGCAGGTGGGAGAACGCAGAATCAGGGTGTCGTAAAGCAAGCCAGCCAATAACAGGCCCGCCACATCTTTTGGTATCTCGACATCGGCCTCATGATAGAGACCAACAATAATCGTACCCGTACAACCGACCGGTTCAGCACGGAAAAGAATTGGTTTACTGGTATGTACATCAGCGATCCGGTGATGATCGATAATACCGAGCAATTCAGCCTCTTCGATACCATCGACAGCCTGTGACTGTTCATTATGATCGACCAGGTAAACGCGTTTTGGGCGCGCCTTAATTAAATCTGTACGCGAGATATAACCTACCAGTTTACCCTGATTATCCACGACCGGCATAGAGCGCAAGCGTGCCAGCGTTGGCTGGACATCACTCATATGATCGTCGGGATGGCAAAATGTAAACTCGCGATTCATAATCTCTTGTGTTCTAATACTCAGATTGATCAAGCGAATGGCGGTAAAAGTATGGTGGGCTGTACTGATGACCATTACCCCATGCTGACGTGCTGTATGCAGTGTGCGCTCCGAGACCAGTAAATCACCGGTAATCACCAGGGCGGCCGCGCCCGACTCAATGGCCATAATCTGAGCATCTTCCCGGTCACCAATAATTACCAGGCAGCCAGGCTCAACATAATCGACCATGGTCTCGGCTTCCATTGCCCCCACCAGGACACGATTGCCCAGCTGGCGACGACCCTCAACCAGTACGCGGCCTTTAAGTACACGTACCAGGTTATCGCGGATTAGCGGAATGCGATTGAGGGACAACGGGTCCAGATCATTGAAGAACAATTTGGCCAGGTCATCATGCGCAATCATACCTTTAACATAATTATTTTCATCAACGACAGGCATGGATCCCCGATTGTGTTCCTGGAGCAATTGTCCGGCCTCAAACACTGGCTGATCGACATACACAGAAATAATGCCGCGCCGCATAACGTCACGTACCTGCAAATTGACATCTTCAAGTGCTTCTGGTGCTTCCACATGGAAGCGATCAAGTACAAAGCGAATTTCGGGCTTCAGGTCGCCGTGGCGTGCTGGAATGGCTTGCTCTTCTCCCTGGGCGCGTAACAGATACGCATAAGCATAGGCAGAAGCGACAGAATCCATATCAGAATTTTTATGTCCCATTACATAAATTGGTTTTGTCATACAGTAGATCTCCGGCTTAGGGTCGAGTTGCTTTTCGTTATTTTTTTGCGGGCAATTTCAGGTGACCTTATGGTCAACCTACGTCTATTATGAATAGCGTCGTCAAGCTTTCCTGTGTATTTCATCCATACCTCTCAATGTTGTTGCCTACGTTTGAGCAAGACGACGCTACCAATGATACCAGGAATTAGCAAAAGCACCAAGGCGATTGCCAGTAAGAGGGAAGGTTCAGGTATCATAGACTCTTTTTTTCCTGATGGCAAGGGGCTGTGACTGTCGGCGGTGCTTGATTTTTCTCCGCACTTGTTGGCCCAGCCGTCAAAGCCGCCGACCAGAGCGAATCTGGTGTTAGCTGTACCTTATCTGATAACGTTGCATCTGGTACTGGCAGTTTCACCAGTGTATTCGTGGGGGAATGCCCGTTGCATAATAACGATCATACTGGTTTGGATAGATTGGATTATGGGTGCCCACAATAAGGTTTTTGGTTATACGTTGAACGATATGATCCGAGGTAACAGTCAGGCCAAGCGTATAGTTACCGTTGGTAGTGTAGGTATGATGTACAACCAGGCCACTTGCGTTCTTGCCATCGCCAAAGTCCCAGTTATAGGTAAGGGACGCATTTTTCGTGCTCAACTGATTGGTCTGGGCTGAGAACAGAAGCTCCTGTCCAGTCTGAATCCTATTAATATCACTGATAGCTATCAGTGGGTTCTCATTGCTGGCAGTTTCCCCCAGCATAGATGGCTGCTGCAACATCCAGGTTGTGAGCATAGTCGGTAGCGCCAACGCTAACGTCAGGGCGGCGGACTTCGTTGAATTGCCCGAGGCAAAGGTATTCATTAGTTGAATGGTGTCAGTGGGCTGATCATAGGGATAAGAAGCTGTAGGAGCATCGGGATCATAATATGTTGAGTTTCCCACAAAGGTTGCGCAGGGAATGCCTGCCTGGGTGAAAGGGACCTGGTCACTGGAACCGACCTGGTCATCCTCCTGTTTAACGTTGCTCAGCTGATCAGGTGTAAAGACAGGTTGTGCTACATCCTGTTTATTCCGGTCATGGTAGGTCAGGCTTTGTAAGCCTAGAGCACGTATTTGTTGGAAAACGGCCGGTACGGCCCTGGCCATCAACGCCCTGAATTGCTTGATCTGCTCACGTTGGGGACCCGCGATAGGCGATAGCTCGATATAGAATGGCATCAATGCATTTTGCAGTTGCCCCAGGTAACGTAGAGGATAGGCAATCCCGTTTTGCTCCTCATTGAACATCGCTACAATGTTTTTGATATCCCCATTTACGGTAGCATTAACATAATGATAAGAGCCGTAGAGTCCCTGCTCTTCGGTATCAAACAATACAAAGCGCAAGGTACGTTGAGGCGCGACATGTTGTTGCTGCCAGTAGGCTCCCATAGCTTTAGCGATGCCCAGCTCAATAGCGCAACCACTGGCATCATCGTTAGCCGATTGTGTAGAGGTGGCCATACCATCATAATGACAACCAATAATAATTACCTGCTCTGGATGGACTGCTCCGGGGACCGTGACTTCGATGTTGGCGGCTGGCGTCGTGCTGGGACGGTCACGCCAGCCACGAATATGAAAGTTATCGCGATAGGCCGTGCTCCCAAAGCCCTGTAAGTCGTGTAAAATCTCCTGTGACCAATAGTTGGCGAACTCATCGTGTCCATTGGTGCTGGTTGAGAGTTGCTTGTCATAGCCAGATTCACGATGCTGGAAGCGCGTGGCCATGGTGTAAAGTTGGTTGTAAATATAATCAGGCTCTACCAGTGGCAGTGCCTGGTTGGTGGATTGTATTAATTGTTGGCCTGCTAAATTATGGGCATAGACCAGATTACTATTTACCGTTGCAGATAATGTGCCGCCGAGAAGGAGTATGGTACAGATAAAAGCCTGTAGAACCCGGTAGCTCATGCAATGTCTCCTGATTAAGTATATTTGAGAATGTGTATCCTTATCATACCACAGAAGCCGACCACTATTTCCGCACGTTTGCTTCATCTTTCTTACTGTTGAGATGCCTGATGTCCACTTCAAGCTCCACTAGCCCTTTTTACTTATAAAGGTGAAAAACGAAGAATGACCATGATACACTGTTATAAGAGAAAGATGGATCGGGGTATAGAGATGCAAAAATCTGAGATTCTAATAGAGCAAGATACGTTAGGCACTGCACGCCCGGTAGTAGTGGCGATGGATGTTCCTATATCTATGCTGCTACCGAAATTGGTTGAAATTTTAAAATTGCCGCAGTCTGACCTCTTTGGTAAGCCGCTTATCTACACTTTACGTCACGCGGCCAGTGGCCGTATCCTTGCTAAGGATAAAACATTGACGGAAGTGGGAATTCTTTCTGGCATGCGTTTGATGTTGGATTCTTCGATAACTGAGAGTATCCCGGTGCCCATTGCCCCGGTGGCTTCTAATCTGAAGCCAAGGCCAGCTTCGCCTTTTAATCCCATTGATCCCTCTTTGCATACCTCAGATACACTCTCTGATAATGCTCTTACCCCAGCCTTAACGCGTAACCAGACAGGCCATACACCCGATACCGGGTCTATCAAGAAGCGCAGCAATCTTTCCAGGCGAACATTTCTGGCCGCCTTTGGAACCTTGTGTGGAGTGGGTGGTATAGGGGTTGGCTATGCCGCGTATCGCGGTGTGTTTAATTCTGCTCCTGCATCAAAAACCACCACTACCACACATATTGTAAAGCATACTGCAGCAGCCCCCAAAGCTCCTGTGGTGCATACTACAACCCTGAAGGAGCGCCTGACTTTTAATAAGCATCAGCAAACTGTCCGCACTGTAGCCTGGGCCCCAACCGGGAACATGCTGGCCAGTGGCTCCGATGATACCCATGTTTTTCTCTGGATATGCAGGGTAACGTGCAGCAGGATATTAATCATCCTGCTGCAGTTAAAGCCCTCGCCTGGTCGCCAGACGGTGTTCACCTGGTGACAGGAGCCAATACGCAGGTAGCTTTTTGGAATGCCACTAATGGGAAGCAGTTGGCCCGCTCAACGCATCGCCATGCCCAGATGGTTACCGGCCTGGCCTGGTCCGCTCAGAATCCCATGCAGGTAGTCTCTGTAGGCGCTGATAAACGTGCTGTGGTCTGGGATGGCCAGCAGTATCGCGCGCTTCTGACTTACCAGGCCCATACCAATGCCATTGCGGCTGTCTCCTGGAGTACTGACGGTAAAACGGTCGCCACATCCTCTGATGGGGGGGCTGTGCGCATCTGGGATGCAATGAAGGGTATGGATATCCATGGGTATTATTACGATGCTCAAATTCCGATGCGCACGCTGGCCTTCGCTCCTGATGGTGTCCAATTGGCAGTAGGTGGGGATGATGGTATTGTCCGCATCTGGCATGCTCTGACCTGTACTAATAATAATGGGCAGATATGCCAGGACGTTCCGCAGCGTCTCCATCTGGCCAATGTCCCTATCCGGTCGGTTGCCTGGTCGCCAGATGCGCGTTTCCTGCGGTCGGCACAAATGATGGTACGTTTACCTTGCTGCAAGCCACGCAGGGTATGAAGCAGATCTTCCAGAAGAAATTAGCGAATACCGTGCATAGTATTACCTGGGCACCTACCAGTAAGCAGGTCGTCACAGCCACTGGCAATCAAGTCATACTCTGGGATGTCATATAACACCCTGATTGAGGTATCTATCGATGTTATACGACATCCAGATTTTTTTAGTGGGCTACTGTCTCGACAAATTGCACCATTGTGCGCATATCTTCAATGGCGCGTGTAGCAACTGAGCTACTGATGGGTGGAATATTATTGAGAGCCTCGTAAGCGGCATCGCAATATTTTTGTAAAAAGGTACGGCAATAGGCCTGGGTCTGCGTGCGCTCGAAGATAGCCAGTACCTGTGCTACTTGCTCACTGCCAACGGGATCTGTTTGCTGATAAATAGCCTGCAGGGTCTGAAGATCCTGTGGATTGGCATGTTCGAGGGCATGGAGGATAGGGAGACTCTTCTTACGTCGATAGATATCACCGGCCTGAGTTTTTCCCAACTCGGCCGCCGAAGCCCAGACGCCCAGCAGATCGTCTCGTACCTGGAACGCGACCCCAATTGCCTGACCAAAGCTGGCCAGTCGTTGAATCGTCCCTTTATCACGGGTACCAATCATCGCACCCATCTCAGCTGAACAGCGCATCAAGGCAGCGGTTTTACGACTGATCATATCGATATACATCGAGACCGAAATATCCTGCCGTTGCTCAAAGCTAATATCCAGGTATTGTCCTTCGGCGATCTCTAATACTGTGCGATCCAGGATGGCGCCTAGGTGGGCCGCAATGTCGCCTTCCACACCATTTTCCAGTACACCCCACAGGGCGAAGCGGGCCAGGCCAAACATGCCATCGCCTGTATTAATAGCCTGAGGAACGCCCCAGATTGTCCACATGGTGGGACGATGACGGCGTTCGGTATCTCCATCTTCGATATCATCGTGAATGAGAGAAAAATTATGGGTTAGCTCAACCGAGACCGCTGCGGCCAGAGCGCGTTGTAAATAGCTATCGTCGGTTATGGTTGTGCCATCGGTTAAGCCCCAGGCGCCAGCGGCCTCATAGGCCAGTAAGAGCAGGGTTGGCCGCAATAGCTTACCAGGATTGCTCCTGGTGGGGGTTAGCTGAGCATCTACCCAGCCCAGATGGTAGCGCATTTGCCCATAATAAGCATCCAGGGCCGCGACCCCGGATTCACTCGCGACTTTGTTCAGTGTCGCTCGCAATGCTGCATCAATCGAACGCTGATGCCTGAGCAGCGTAGACTGTAGAGTTGTCGATAAGACCATGAATATGATGATACGAGATGGTATAGCGCGTATTCGCTATGCGCCCTCGTCCCCTTTCTCTCCTCAGAATTTGTATTTATGGGTGCAAATAGAAGAAAACCCCAGCAGCTATTGTGCCAACCACCACAACTGCACGAGTTAAGCCTCGAATGCCCCCGATGCGACTGAGCGGTGAGCACATATCGCAGTAACGATTGATATATTGATAGCGGTGTCCCCGCAATCCTTCGCGTGAGATAATGACATCCTCATCTTTGCTCTGTGTATGCAGGTCGTCGCAGATGTAGCGACCGCAGCCACGGCAAGTAGATTGATCCACATAGTGGGTAGTTTTAGATAGAGACCACTGATCTGGATAAACCTGTGTACCACAAACATAACAAACCTGCGTTTGTGATAATTTCATCTGCTTTTCAGCACAGGGAGAATGCTGTTGTTTTGGGAAATGTTCCTGACAGAAGCACATATGACAATCTGGACAGCGTCCAAGCGCCTCTTCACTGCATTCATGACAACGGCGGGCGGCGTTCACGCTTCTCTGATATTGTTTGGCTTCATTGGCTTTTGGCATACTTTTTTCTTCTTCCCATGTCGCTATTATATGATCACGTGGTGGTGGTGATCGATATCTGTACAATAAGATGCCTGAATTTGTGCATATAGGTAGTATAGCACTGGTCGATCTGTGTGATATAACGAATCAGATGGCTAACTCGTTGCCGACAAGCCTGAAAGACCTATAGATGTCGTTTCATGGCTGCCACTATCTCCTGTTTTTATTTATCGTATGCTGATGGATTTTGATAGAGTGTTGCCCTCTACTTGAGAGACAGAGTATGATGGTGAAAGTTTTTTGACAGCACAAAAGGATGGTTTCACCGATGGCTATTTCGACAACTGCAGTTTTTCCTCCAACGCAGTGGGCCAGCCATAGTATTATCTGGGGACAACAGACCTATGTAATGGGTATCGTGAATGTAACTCCAGATTCTTTTTCTGGCGATGGCTTGCATCAAGGTGGGGATTGGATTGAACGGGCTGTAGCACAAGCTCAACAATTTGTGGCCCAGGGGGCACTAGTTATAGATGTCGGTGGTGAATCAACGCGCCCCCATGCGGATACAGTGACTACGGAACAGGAAATCGCGCGCGTGCTCCCGGTTATCCAGGCCTTACGCGCGCAATTGCCAGACCAGATTATTATTTCAATTGATACCTATAAAGCTAAGGTGGCGGCCAGGGCCCTGGAGGCAGGCGCTAACCTTATCAATGACATCTGGGGACTCAAGCATGATCCTGCGATAGCTGACGTGGCACGTTCACACGGCGTGCCGGTGGTCCTGATGGCGAATATGCGCGGTTACCAGAAGCACGAGATTGTTAGTGACGTGACGCGTTTTCTGGCCGCCGCTATAGATCGTGCGCTGCAGGCTGGTATTCCCTGGGAACATATTATTATTGATCCCGGCATTGGCTTTGGCACCACCCCGGAGGAAAATCTGACCTTATTGCGTCGTCTGGGTGAATTGCGTGCCCTGGGGCGACCGCTCTTATTGGGCACATCGCGTAAATCCACTATCGGTCAGGTGCTGGGTGGATTGCCACCTGAAGAGCGTCTGGAGGGGACCGCGGCCACGGTTGCGCTGGGTATCGCTCAGGGAGCAGATATTGTACGGGTGCATGATGTGCACGAAATGATGCGGGTCGTGAAAATGAGCGATGCTATTATACGTGGCACATTTCAGCGGCCGGAGGCATAAATTGGGAGGATTATTGTGAATTATAAAGAGGCCTTGAATTATATTTATAGCTTTACTGATTATGAGCGTAGTGGCAAATATACCAGAGATCGTAATGAAAATATCCTGCGCGAAGTTGAACTGTTAAAGAGGCTGGGGAATCCTCACTTACAGTATACTAACACCTTGATCGCTGGCACAAAAGGCAAAGGTTCAACGGCTGCATATATTGAGCGTGTCTTACGCGAAGCCGGTCTGCGTACTGGCCTCTATACACAACCAGACCTGCATACCTTTCGTGAGCGCTCACAGACGAATGGCCGCCTGATAAGTGAACAGGAACTGGCGGACCTGGTACCAGAGATACGGGCCGCGGTTGAGCAGATCGAAGCCAGCCAGGAGTATGGTCCTTTTATTACCTACGAGATTGGTACCGCGCTGGCCCTGTTATATTTTGCCCGCCAGCAGGTTCAGCATGCCGTGGTTGAGGTGGGTCTGGGTGGACGCCTGGATGCAACCAATGTCACACAGCCTCTCGTGTCCGTAATTACTTCTATTAGTTATGACCACATGAGTATCCTGGGTGATACATTGACCAAAATTGCCACCGAGAAAGCTGGCATTATCAAACCCAACGGCCTGGTGGTCACTTCGGCCCAGGCTCCAGAAGCTCTGGTTGCTATTACCGCCATCGCACGTCAGCGTAACGCACGTATCGTACGCATTGGTGCTGTGGGCGAAGATCCTGCCCAGGTTGAGGTGGCGGCTGGTAGCGTTCCAGGGCTCGATTACCGCTATCAAATTCACGAGCAGCGTGAGAATGGGCAGCGCTTCTCCATTCAAACGCCTGCAGGAGTTTATCGCGACCTGGAAACGCCACTGGTTGGAGAACACCAGGTGGAAAACGCTACCGTGGCGGTGGCGACCCTGGAAGAATTGCGCAAAAAAGGTATTGAGTGGGATGAGCAAGCCTTGCGTAAGGGTCTGGCCGCCGTTCACTGGCCCGCCCGCATTCAAATAGTGGGGCATGAGCCCACCATAGTTGTTGATGGGGCGCATAATGCCGATTCTATGCATAAATTGTTGCTTGCTTTGCGCTCAACTTTTGAGCCTCATCGCCTGATCTGCGTGCTGGGTGTGAATAAAGATAAAGATATCGCGCATATGTTACAAGAACTGGCCGAGGTGGATGCTATAATCTTGACCCATGCGGATAATCCGCGTGCAATGCGGCCAGAGGAATTGCAGACTTTATTGCTTCAATATGCGCCCAATGTGCCTGTACACCTGGCCGAGACCTGTGAGCAGGCTTTAGATCTGGCCACTGACCTGGCTGAAACATCGGACCTGATCTGTGCGACCGGTTCGCTGTATCTGGCCGGTGAAGCCCTGCGCTGGGCCGCTGAGCATGGTGATGCTCGGGCTGCGTCAGAGATTGAAGGGAGAGATCATTAGTTATAATATGCAGGAAATGTTTTTGTCATTTCCTGCATATTATAACTAAAAATATTTCTTATGCCCAGGAATCGATGTTGAAGAGCTGGCTGAGCAGCTGGGTGGTAAAGATGAAGATGAGGGCTCGCGCCGCGGCTGGCTCTTTTGCTGCGCGCTGCTGGATGCTCTGCACGAGCTCAGGTTCGAAGAGTCCAAGCTGCTGGACGGCGGCTGGAGCAAGGGTATGGGCAAACAACTCACCATCGCTATCTATCAGGTGTGTAAGGGACGTAGTTGGATAGTGAGTGGTAGTGTATGTGGCTTGTCTGGTAAACCAGGCACATAACGTTGCAATAAGGTATCTATAGCCGTCGTGGTGACTGGATTGTTGGTAAGCAAGGGGGAGATATTGATCAGGGATGTCATGACCCGTGCGTTTAAATAAGGTGAACGTAGCGCCATGCGTTCCTGAATTGCCAGCTGGTGAAATGGATATACCAGCACATCCGCCAGCTTCAACTGCAGGTCCAGATAATATAGGCCTTGAACAGCATTATTGTATTGCTGGGCTTTCCGTTGTAGCTTGCGGGCGCGCAAGGTATCTTCCCAATGCTCAGTTTGCTGCAGCAACTGACTGGCTGCCGGTGACCATAGCTGCTTGCCGATGGCTTGTTGATGTGGATTTTGTTGTTGACGATAACTGGCCAGCAGATCTTCTGGGATAAGAGGCGCTAGCTGACTGGCGGTTAATCCCAGTAGCGTTTGAGCGCCGCTGCCACTGATCGCGACGCGGGCCCCCGTTTCTATCGCGGTGGTGTGTAATAGTTGATGAATAGCCAGGGAACGACTATCGCAACAGGGTGCTTCCAACCCCAATAGCATAGCCTGCCAGAAGGCGGGTTGATCTACCCCGGTGATTGCCAGTAACGACAAGTCGTACTTATCGGCAACACTTTGTACCTCTTTCCACCCTTTGCCCGTCATAGAGCGGCTAGTGTTCAATGTAGTGCTGGCAAATCCATGCCTTTTCTGCCGGGCACTCAGTGCTGTTGCAAGCGCAGAAGCTCGGCTTCCACTGAGCAAGGCCACCACTTCTTCATGGGATGGTAAAAGGTCCTGACTGCTCTGGTTGAGCAAGGCATCCAGTTGTTCCAGGGAGTCGGAAGCAGCATCGGGCGTCTCAAAAGAGAAATCACTGGCGCTATTGACGACAGTTTTGGCGTGTTGCCAGCGTAGGATTGAACCCGCCGGTACCATATGAATATCTTTAAACGCCGTCCATGGGGCGGGAATCGAGCCATATTGCCACAGCGCTTCCAGGGCCGCGACATGCAAGCGTCTGGGTGCTCCAACCGCAAGCAGTGCTTTTATCTCGCTGGCAAAGAGTAAATTGCCCTCTGCGGGCCAATTCTCAATATAAAAAAGTGGATGCATGCCCGAGAGTGGTCGGCGATAAACCAGTGTACGTCGATCGGGTACCCAATCCAGCACTGGTGACTCTTTTGACTGCTGCGCATAGGCAGTATCGGCAAATGCGATCAATCCCGCGCCAGGATGGATAGTATAGGCTGGCTCACCACCATGGTGTGCCAGCACTTCTCCCATCGCTGTGAGCGTCTGCTCAATCACCTCTTGTGGTACCTGTTCGCCAGTTAACCAGCCTGCGAGTACGGGCATAGCTTGCTTGCCTCTCTTTCTCTACGCGCTCGTTGTATTAAGTTTTCCCGGGCAGGAATGCTGCTTAGCGAGTATTGGTCAATGGAATATCTGAGCGACGTATCCATTTTTTGTTAAAATAGACATAGGTATCGTCGCGATCATAATACTCATTGGTTAGATCGCACTCGGTCCACTCGCCTTTGGTACCTTCATTGGCCAGTTTTTTTACCACCTCATTAATGACCTCTGGACCCTCTGTGCGGTCCACATTGGGGAACTGCTCATCATTTACTTCGCCATCAAGCTCGATCGCCTGTTTATTCTGGGTTCCACGCAGAATATAGTATACGTACATGGTCTTTCCCTCTCTTCTCTCAACCTCTGGTGAACTTGCGGTTTCAGCCATTAAGATTTTTTGTAACTACAACTTGCTCGCGCAAACTGATCGCAGATAAATATATCCGCGTCATCATATCATGATCTTACGCTGCTGTTAAGATAAAGTCCGGACGTTTTTTCAATCAGATTATTGAGATAGCATGCGATTGCTATACTCTGCAGTAATGATTTGCCCGCTAAATATTTACCAGGATATTAATATTTTTTAATATAGATCTCCGCATTTTGTTGTAATTCTGATAGCATACACGCGTTTTGTATGTTATAATATTAGAGCTTTACATCGATTTAAAGCCAGTAGCGAGGCGGCTTCGGACAATAGCTGAGGTGTTGACTTACATCCGGGCTATTCAGGTTGAACGTAATACATTTATCATATAGGGTAGTACATTTAGACATGCCGAAAAAGATATGATATGGCGTTTCATTCTATAGCATGTCTGATATCGTCGCTGTCTCAAAAATTGTACATCGTGCTTTTCAATTGCATACATTTTTACACTTAGGGAGCTGTTAATGATTATTGTCCTGCTCACGCTGTTGGCTATTGCTCTTACGCTAGTAGTTGCAGGATTATTCCTCTCACCAAGAACTAATGCCGTTGAGCGAAACGGGGTCTCCTCATATGCTTCTCGGGAAGCGACGCGGGCGCGCATGTCTCGCCGCAGCAATAGCAGCCAGGCTTATGGGGTTGATAGCGGTCTAAAGCGGTCACAGCCGCGCCGGGCCGCACGTTTAGCACAGCCCCAGGTGCGTATGAATTACGGAGCCTATGAGATGGTTGAGCCTGTTGCTCCTGTGGCAGGTGGTTGGACCCAGATTTTTGCTTTACTGAATGTAAAGCAGCTGATCCAGTCCCGCCGTGGAGAACCGACTCCCTGGTTAGGTATCTGTTTGATTCTGATCGCATTATTTGGCGTTGGCATGATAGCGATACGGCCACTGTTGTTTGCACCCTCAAGTACCATTCCTTCTATTTGGAGCGTGATTACCTCTGAGTCCTCAACCGCGCCAAAGCCCAATGCTGTTTCAAAGCCAGCTAATCCAGCCCAGCCATTATTTGTAGGTGTGGTGGGGGCTTCAAAGGCCCTGGTGCGCGTCAATCAAATGTCGGTCGACCAGTATCAGTCGCAAAGTGAATTTGATCAATGGGGTGCGGCGGCCTGTTCAGCGGCTGCTATGACTGAAGTAATAAATGCATATAGTGGCCATAATTTCCGTGTCACCGATATCTTGAAAGTCGAAGCCAATCTCCACCAGATCACGCCAGACGAGGGGTTGTTACAGGCCAGTGGTATTGATGTTACGGTAGATAAATTTGGTTTTAATGCCACCCATCTGGATAATCCATCATTGGATGATGTTGTGAAGATTGCCAATCAGGGGCGCCCTGTCATTGTCAGTTTTCCGCCTTCTCAGATTGTACCTGGTGGACACATTCTGGTCTTACGTGGTGGTCAGGGGAACCTGGTCTATCTTGCAGACTCCTCGATTCTCGATCAGACCTCGATGTCCCGGGCAAAGTTCTTATCTCTCTGGCGCGGTTTCGCTGTAGTTGTGACTCCCAAAAAATAGTTGGAGATCAATAACGCTCCTTTATAGGGAGCGTTATGTGGTGCGAAAAGAAGTGCGGACGCCAGCGTCCGCACTTCTTTTTAAATTAAGGGATGCAACAAAGGCGTGTGCCGCGCACACGCCTTTGTTGCATCCCTTAATTTAAATCCATTTTTTAGTGTTTGCAAGAATAAAATGTTTTGTGCGCATTTTCTGCACGCAAGAATAAAATGTTTTGTGCGCATTTTCTGCACGCAAGAATAAAATGCTTTGTTTATAAGGATGCTGAAATTGGGCTACAGCCCAATTTCAGCATCCTTATAAACACGCTCGGGCGCGGATGCGCACGTAAGCAAGCACCGCGCTACTTACTCTTCACTACCGGGAAGAGCAGTCTCCTCTTTGGGTGCAGGCGGAATATGCAGCTTCATGCGGCGGAATGACTCCGCATAACGCATCTCCAACCCCTTTTTCTCTTTGGCCTCTTTGGCGACCGTAGCGGCGCGCTCGCGCATCCGCTCAGCCATCCGCTCGTTATCTTCAGGGTTGAACTGAGTGGCGTGGCACATCAAGCCCTGGCCCTTTTTATCGATGCTCTCTGTGACATCGACATAAGTGTTTATCTGTGTGCTACCAAAGAAATATACTTCGTGCACACGATAGGGCTGAAGTCCCTCAGCCAGCAGTTCGCGGAAAGAGCGAGGATTGCCCGCAAACGGGAAGATGGAATCTACCACGATATTGCCAGTTGCCCGGTGATCTGGATGGTTG
Source organism: Dictyobacter kobayashii (assembly GCF_003967555.1). Taxonomy (GTDB): domain Bacteria; phylum Chloroflexota; class Ktedonobacteria; order Ktedonobacterales; family Ktedonobacteraceae; genus Dictyobacter; species Dictyobacter kobayashii. The sequence goes on along the minus strand of NZ_BIFS01000001.1, from coordinate 1,178,688 downwards.
AGGTAACCAGTTGCATCTGGTTTCTCATCTGGATCTGGAGCCATGATATGGGATGTGGGATCATGGGTAAAGATGACGCGAGGGCGATATTTGCGAATTAACTTGACGACATTGCGGCGTACATCTTCGGTATTCACCAGATGTCCATCGCGATTGCGGAGGAACTCGACTGCTTGAACACCGTAGACCTCGGCGGCAGCCCGCTGTTCCTGCTCACGGGTAAGCATCAATTCTTCATCGCTCTGGCTGGGAATCTCGCTTCCTTCTGTGCCATCGGTCATAACCACCCAGACAATCTTTTTTCCCTGGCTGGCCCATAGGGCGCATGTCGCCGCAGTTCCAAAATCATTATCATCTGGATGCGCTCCAATTACCATTGCCTCATAATCAGGCTCAGTTAACATTTCAACTGCGCCTGGAGCAGTTCGATCTCCCATTGTATAAACAAACCTTTCATTGCAGTTTTAGAAAGAGGATAGAGGATCAATCACTAAGCGTTGTCGTTCATCGCTAATGATGACACGCTCAAATGCATTGATCACCTCATCACAAGTAATAACACGTCCAAGCAGGCTGTCTAATCCCACTGCACGGTCGGGCAACCCTTTTTGTAAGAGTTCTTGTTCTTCTGGCGTATGGCCCAACAGATGTGCCAGCGTCTGGCTATCCCATTGCAAGAGCACTCCTGCCTGAAGCAGGCTACCGGTGCGCCTACGAATCATGTCAAAGCCAACCACCTTGCGTTGACCAACCACGACCTCATAGGGTGAGAGTGAGCCATAGCAGGCGCGATTCATCAATGTCTCATACGCTCGTGTTGCCGGTTCTTTGCGCAAGGCACGCTGGGCGTGTGCCTCCGCTGGTGTAACTGTGCGGCTCTGGACTCCCAACTGGGCCAGCGCGGAGACCCAGGCCTCACCAAACCAGCGATAAGATTCTACCAGGTCCGGCAATTGCAATGGATGATCGACTGGCAATACTACATCTAAGCTGAGCAGTGTTGAGCCGACCAGCACCGCGGTCCCACCGGCGCGCCGGTGGTAGATAGGAAATGATCCAGCCGTAAGCGCAGCTGGATTAATGATACTTTCTTTTTGTGAAAATCCAAGCACCAGTCCAGCAGGTTGAGCCAGCGACCAATAGAGAGTAGCTGGATCGTCAGGCTGGACTGTATGCAAAAGTTGTTCACTATGCTCAATGTGTTGTTGCTGGTCCGCAATCGTGAGTGGATAGATGAGCCAGTTACGCATAGACGCTTATATACTTTTCTTTTATACTTTTGCTGATCTATTCAGTGCCTTTGACATCAGAGATAGATCAGAATAAAAATATCGTTCTGGCTAGAAGAGCCATCCTGAACACCAGGGACATTTCCAACGTCAGATAACCATATGGTTCCCTGAGGTCGTATTGGAAAAGTTGCTGGTGTTGACATTCATCACATTTTATCACGCCCATGGTTCAGTGTCACATGAAGCTGTATCTTTGCAGCATTATCAATGGCGTTATTTAACCTGTCGAGCTCGCTTTTTTAGGAGCAGGGAGTTAAGAATCTTTTAGTTGTTGCCGTTTGCGTGCATGTTTTTCCAGGCGTTCATGTAACTGCTTGCGCATACCCTGCAGGCCATTCATTTTTTGTTCGATGAGGGCCAGTTGCTCCTGGATAAGCTCATCCGATCTATCCAGATGGGTGAGCTTCTGTTGTACGTCTGAACCCTGACGAAACGCTGTCCTCTCCACTTCACGCTCATCTTCGGCCTGCAGAAACTTGCGAATCTCGCTGAGCGAAAATCCCATTAGTTCGCGTAGCGACTTGATATATAGAATACGTTGCAGGTCCTCTTCTGTATAGCGCCGATAGTTACCTTCGGTGCGCTCAGCCTGTGGCAGTAATTCCATCTCTTCATAATAGCGCAGCGTGCGTTTAGTCAACTGGGCGCGCGTCGCTACCTGTTCAATAGAATAATACACCTGGGTCGCTGTGTTTTGATCAACATCATCGTCTGGATGTTCCATATCATTAAGCTCTCTTCAATTTGCTGTCAGGAGCCAGCAAAATCTCTAACATTTATATAGCCAAAATACCATAGAATAGTCGCCTGGAAAAGCGTGAATATGCCAATAGCTAAAACCTTATCGTTATATTATCTCATGTCATTAACGTTCACGTCAATGTTAAAGTATATAAAGCAGGGCTTTTTTATGTTCTTCGTTGGCGCCTGCGGCGCCGGGCTGGGAGTGTAGAGTGTGGTGGTGGGCGGCTGCGGCCGCCCACCACCACACTCTACACCTGAAAGAATGGGCATCGTAGCGCTTGCTTGTGATCACCATGTTTGCAGGAGGAAGGAGGCTGCGGCCGCCCACCACCACACTCTACACCTGAAAGAATGGGCATCGTAGCGCTTGCTTGTGATCTCTGGACGAGCATTAAAAAGCCCAGTATATAAAGTGTAGATATAGAAAAAGAAGGATGCCAGAAATTGCCAGCTGTATGGTAAAATGGTGAGTATAGAATTATGCTGTTTTTGTCAGTGCTAGTGGTGTGGCATGCGAATAGGGAGGTTGGACGATGCACGCGACAAAGATACTTCTAAAGGTGTTGAGTAGTACAGGTAGACCTAGTCGAACCAGAGCCATTGTTGTTGTTTTGATGCAAGGATAATTGATATGCACGACACCTTATCCTCTCTGGTTGAGAGAGCTATCACCGGGCATCATCGCCCACTTGAGTTTTATTTGCGTGAGCATAGCCGTCTTCCTGGACCACGAGCCAACCTTGAACTGGCCAATGACTTTGCCTATTTATTAGCCTCAGCTAGCACAAAGCATCCCGACAATGTCCTTTCTCTCATCCATGCGTTTTCCAATGGCAATCGAAAACTGGTTGAGAACGATACGCCGGCAGAGTTTATTATGTTCTGTGGGGTAGTCGCGGCTGGAGCCTGTGCCGCTGTACGTAGCGAGTGGCGTGAACAGGTTATTGATATGCTCAGTCATTACGCCTGCAATGACTCATGGCGCGTCCGGGAAGCCGTAGCAACAGCCTTTCAGCACTTACTAAGCGCAGATCCCAGGCGATCCTGCCCTACCTGTCACAGCTGGCGATCAGTGCTAACTTCTTACAACAACGCGCAGCTGTCGCGGCCGTTGCCGAGCCACGCCTGCTGTACGGTCCTGAATTGATAGAGGGCGCATTACATCTACAGCGCACAGTGCTAGAGCATGTCTCTCATGTGTTGCCATTGGATCGCAAGTGTGAGGATTTTCGTACCCTGCGGCGGACCCTGGGTTATACCTTGAGCGTCGTTACTGCCGCCTTGCCCGAAAAAGGTTTTGCCTTTATGTGTGAATGTGCGTTATGGAATGATACCGATATCAACTGGATCTTACGTGAAAACCTCAAGAAGAAGCGCCTGGCCAAATTTCCACAGCAAATCGCCACGGTGACCGAGCTTCTTACATGAAAATCTTGTTGCGGTATGATTGCGCTGATAGATGCGTATCAGGCGGCCGTGAGGGATTGCGAGATCACCTCGTCTATGATATCATGACACGCTGATGGGCAACAGAAAGCAATCCTAGTAAATGTGCGGTGGAGTTTCTTTGCTCTCTTCTTTCCCTCGAATTGTTGGGGTGTGCGTATAAGGACGCTGTCTGCGCTGTGCACACGAATGTTTGTGTTGCCTGCAATTCTGATGCGTTTTCTATCAGAGTGTTGCACTGGCTATGTGCGTTGAAGATGAAGCGTAGTGGCTGGAAGAAAATTGGAATACATGTCAGATCTTTTCTATGCAATGACCATGCCAGGTCTGGAAACACTGGCCTTTAGCGAGATTCGTGCCACTATACCTGAGACCGAACTTGTCAAATTTATGCGTGGGATCGCGCTTTTCCGTACCTCTACACTACCAGAGAACTTGTTGGACCTACATACTACCGAGGATGTTTTTGCTACCCTGGCTCATATCAAAGGCCTGCGCCGTGGCCCTGACGCGTTGCGTGTCTTACATAGTGCGACCTTGAATGCCGATCTCAGTAGTGCGGTAGCGAGTTGGCGGCGTGGACACCATGGAGCGCGCCCGCGTACATGGCGTGTGGTAAGCCAGATGACCGGTTCATATGATTTTCGCCGTATGGATGCTGGCCAGGCTGTAACCGATGCGTTGCGCAAAAGTATGCCGCGCAGCATGCGCCTGGTTGAAGATGATGCTGATCTAGAGATCTGGCTCTGGCTGGGTGGTGGCGATGTCTTGATTGGTGTACGTCTCAGCGACGCTACCATGCGCCATCGACAATATAAGCGTGAACATATCCCGGCCTCCCTGCGACCCACTGTAGCCGCCTCTATGGGCTGGCTGGCCCGTCCAACCGCTGAAGATATCGTCCTGGACCCTCTGTGTGGTGCCGGTACGATCCTGATCGAGCGCGCACTACTTGGACCGGTGCAACAGGAGTTGGGTGGTGACCTGAATAGCCAGACCGTAAATCTCGCCAGGCGGAACGCCCGTTCAGCCGAAGTTGACATCAGCTTGAAAACCTGGGATGCGCGATCCCTCCCTCTGGAAGCCTCCAGTGTGACACGGATTATTACTAACCTGCCCTTTGGCAAACAAATTGGCACACGTGAAGAGAACGAAGCGTTGTATACTGCATTGATACGAGAGTTTGACCGCGTGCTGGCTCCTAAGGGATTAATGGTCTCGTTGACCAGTGAGGATCGTTTATGGGATCGTATTCTACAAGAAAACGGTTGGCGCACGCAGAAAAAAGTTGTCTTTGTGGTCCTTGGTCAACCAGCCAGTATTTTTGTGTCGGAACGAGCATAATCTTCGTATGCAAAGATAGAGTCAAATATTCCCGTGGTTAACTAATGCCATGTGCAGGTGCTTGACCTGAAGTCTTGCGCCTGCGGTTTTTGCCCGGGAAGAGAAGAATAGAAAGTATTGAGAGAGGAGACTACTCCATTGGCTAATGCAACTACTGCCGATTTTAGAAATGGCATGGTTATTCGCTATAATAATGATCTCTGGACAATTACAGAGTTCCACCACGTCAGTCCTGGTAACTGGCGCGCCTTCGTGCGTACGCGCTTAAAAAACCTCAAAAACGGTCGCGTGATTGAGCAGCGCTTTCGTGCCGGTGAAGAGGTTGATGAGGTACGCGTTGAGCATCAAAACTGGCAATTCTTATACATAGATGGCGATGATTATGTTTTCATGAATACCGAGACCTTTGATCAGCAGCCAATTATGAAAGAGATGCTGGGCGACTCTATCAAATTCCTGAAAGAGCAGGATATAGTTGAGATGCTGGTTGATGGCGATAACATTATTGCGGTACAGTTGCCAAACTTCCTGGAACTAACTGTGGAGAGTGCCGAGCCGGGTGTCCGTGGTGATACCGCCAACAACGTCACCAAGCCTGCCACGCTTGAGAGCGGCGCTGTGGTCAACGTCCCCCTGTTCGTCAATCCTGGTGACCGCGTCCGTATCGATACCCGTACCGGCCAGTATGTTGAGCGTGTCAAGTAAGCATTGCCGCTGCCACACGTTTCTGCATATTCAGTGGTCAGCAGCACAACGGGCTAGCAATCAGCTAGCCCGTTTTTATTTCTTGTATCCATTGGAAAAGCAGCCAGTCTGCTTTTAAGTTAAGAGTGGTCCGCCTCAATGTTTATGTACTATCAGCCCATGCATATAGGCAAAGATGCCGGGGAAAAAGAAAATAAGCATCATGATGACCACAAAGCCCAGAATAGTAGGAATGGTCTCCAGTGTTACCTGGCGTCGCCTCTCCTGAGGAGTGCGGAAGATGCGGATTAAAATAATCAGGGCGAAGAGAATAACAACGGCAGTCCAAAGGATGAGTGTGAAAAGGGGATTGGAGAGAAAAGACATATCTAAAAAACAACTTTCTACGTTAACGATGGCTTCATCATCTCATAGTTACGAGGGGGCTGGTTTCTAACGTTGCCTATCGATTATGGATGAGCAGAGCCCATAGGTGTGGTCCGAAGATGAAGAGGCCAATGATAATTGACAAAATGGCATTTACTAATACTGCCCCTGCCGCAACATCTTTAGCTATCTTGGCTAGAGGATGATAGGCGGGCGATGCCAGATCAACACAGAGCTCAATTGCCGTATTTATCATTTCAGCAATAAAGACGCCGCTGATGGCGATAAAGACCAGTGCAAATTCAACGGCAGAAATATGTAACGCTATGCCCAGTAGAATCGCTAGCAGCGTCATGGTTAGATGCACCCGCACATTGCGCTGGGTGCGAATTGCATACCAGAGTCCTTGAAAGGCGAAACCAAAGCCTGCCAGGAACTTGGCGAACTCATTTCTGGAGGTCTGTTTATGTAATGGTGGCCTGGGTATTTTTGCCGGCTCTTTCATGAACGATACGCCTTTTGTCCCAATTTTTGTAGCACTGTTTGTTGAATCGTAACCATTGCTTGATAGCCAGCTTCAGTATGATCATCATAACCAATCAAGTGTAGTATACCATGGGAAAAAAGGTAGATGAATTCTGTGCTTGCTTCATGACCGGCTTCCAGGGCCTGGCGCTGCATAGTTGGCCAGGAAATCACAATGTCTCCAAGATTGGTAATCATACCAGGAGGTGTCACAAAAATCGGATTAGCCTCTGTTGCTGTTCCCCCTCCTCTACCTGTGGAGTCCATAACTGATCGGCTGGTGCCTCTACAATGGGTTGTTCCAGCAATGGGAAAGATAGCACATCGGTCGCTTTATCCTGGTCGCGATACTGTTTGTTCATTTCGTGGATGCCAGCATCATCAGTAATCAGTAAGGTCAACATGGCTGGTTGTGTGATTGAGGCGGCCTGTAGTGTATAGTTAGCCACACTATTTAGGTCAATAGCTGCCAGGGTTTGTTCTGCCTGGGTATTGAGTACTTCGTCACTGAGATTGACGTATAGTTCTATGGATGGCTGTTCCTGCATGAAAAAAATCCTCAAAATAGAATAGCACTAGTATTGAGGGTGTAGAAGATAGGATAGTTGAAAAAAAGAGAAGCTCAAAAGTAGATTAGATGCACCTTCTTTTGAGAGATACGAGGGGTAAGCGAGCACTTCCCTCAAGGTATCTCTCAAGCGAAACTTGCTGTCGCATTGGCTCAACAAGCAGGCGTCGTTAGTAACTAACCTTTACGAGCGGTTTTACGTCGTCGTGCAGCTTCTTTTCTTTTACGCTTTATGCTCGGTTTTTCATAATGCTCGCGGCGGCGTGCCTCAGCGAGGATACCATCCTGCTGAATTTTGCGATTGAAGCGTTTCAAAGCCGTCTCAAACATCTCGTTATCGCCGATTCTTACTTCCGACACCAGATCCCCCCTCTCATGGCCTGTTTTAAAAGTAGCGACAAGAGCATTAAGATGCCCCAGCTACTTCGTGGACCTGCGCCAAAATTATAGTGTAGGTGTTTCATTGTGTCAAGGTGTTGTTCCCGCAGAACTGCTACACCCTCAACCTGGTTCCAGGGCCCATTATCTCTCGTTTGACAGGGTCTGCCAGCCTGGGCTTATTTATTTTTTTTGCGGGCCGCTTTTCTGCCAAAGGCAATGATAAAAACGATAAAGCCGATTATCAGGATACTGAACAGGGTAATAATGCGATCGAGTAAAATTGCCGCCGCCGTCTGATTGACCAGGTCGGCACCTTTATAGAACAAAGCGATCATCGCCGCCATGCCACCTTCAACCAGTCCTACACCACCGCCTGTGGCGGGAACAACTGTCAGCAGGGCCTCTCCCAGTCCAATAAAGATCGATGCCGACAGGATGTGCGTGATATTGCCATCAATCAGATGGAGTGCCAGCGCGATGAAGAAAAAGCGCAGGGCTTCACAGCCCCAGACACCAATGGTCAGGACCGCCAGCTGAGGAAGTCGTCGAAATGAACCCAGCGTCCCCTCCTGGAAATGATAGTATTGTTCACGGAAGCGTGCTGGTACCAGTTTAGCGATAGGCTCACGGGCGTGGCGCAAGATAAACAATCCTGCGATACCGACTACCACACCCACCAGGAGAATCTGCATCCCCAGGGCAAGCTGTGGTGGCATATTTTGATGAAGGCTGATAAGGATGGCAGGGATGAACAGCATCAGCAATACAATCAAGTCCAGGAGCCGTTCGGCCAGCACCGTGCCAAAGCTGCGCGTGGTTGAGACATTGATCTCCTGGCGTAACAGGTAGGCACGATACAGATCTCCTAATTTAGCAGGCACCACCACATTAGCAAAGAACGAAATGTAGACAATCTCCACCAATTTTCGCAGGCGAGGCAAATGAATCCCATTCTCAGCTTTAAAGCCGACGTTCTCCAGCAACAGTTTCCAGCGCAATGCGCGCAGGCCAAAGGAGAGATAATAGATGGCAAAGGCGGCCAGGAAGAAGAAGAGGTTGGCATGCCTGATGGCGGCCCAGGTTTTTTGGGGATTGATATTTGCTTTGAGCGCTACAACGACCAGGGCAATGATAACCAGCGCCAGCGGCACCAATGTGCGCCAGTTCAAAAGGCGTTTGCCCAGCGCGAGTTGATCGGGCGTAATCTCCGCAATTTGAGTCTGTTCCTCTTCTATGCTGGCTTCGTTGGGAGGGGGACTATTTTTGTCTGAACTTCCATCCGTTGGCTGCGCTTTATTCTCACTATCTATGGCAATCTGGCTTGCACGCCGGGCCTCATCATTATCATGAACCAAGACATCCTCCACGTTGTTTGGACTTTACAGATACGCATTACATTCACTGTACAGGCCTGCATCAGGCAGCGCAGATACTGGTTAGCTGAATATATGCTCTATCTCTACCCAGTATACTGCACGGCCTAAAAAACGGTTTTGGAACTTCTGGTCCTCCATATCTATATGCCTGGAGGGAGGTAAGGGGACAAGGGACTGACGCCGGGTGCGGGAAAATATAGAGCTGCGTACGAGCGCATCTCTATATGTCTTGTCAGGGAGTCGCGGAGTGGAAATGTAGCATGCCCTTCTGGTGTCGCCATTGGCACCATCAGACAGGGAGGGCGTGTAATATATATACCTATGCCATATATGTAAGAGAATAGATAAACAAATAAGTGCAGCGATCATACACCCTGGGTTACAAACAACAAAGTGCGTTGTTGTTTCAGGCTGATGTGACCATAGTGCCTGTTGCCATACACGCCCCACACGCTCTACTATTCCAGCTCCGTAAATCTTCATATCCACTATCACATTTCTGGCTGAAACAGCCAAATGGGGATACGCATTTAGGAAACAGTTGAATACTGAGCAATTCGCTTGCTAAACCATTCAATGGTCTGGCGCAAACCATCTTCCATGCTGACCTTGCGTTGCCATCCCAGAATCTCCTGGGCTTTGCTTGCATTCGCGCGGCGGCGCTCAGGATCATCAACGCGACTGGTCTCAAAGAGAATTTCAGAGGAAGAATTGCAGAGACGGATAATCATCTGCGCATATTCTAGCACTGTATGCTCTTCAGAGCTTCCCAGGTTGAATACTTCACCCGCGGTATTGGGGCTGAACATTGCGCGCATCAGGCCATCAACCAGGTCACTGACATAGGTGATGCTGCGAGTCTTATTGCCATCGCCATAAATAGTGATCGGCGCATTTTTCAGGGCCTGTGTAATGAAATTCGGGATCATGCGACCATCTTCAATGGCGCTATTGGGGCCGTATGTATTGAAGATACGTACGATACGTACATTGGCCTGATACTGCCGATAGTATTCCATTACCAGGGTCTCACCCAGGCGTTTGCTCTCATCATAGCAAGCCCGTGGACCGATTGGATTAACATTGCCCCAGTAGTCTTCGCGCTGTGGATGAACCAGGGGATCTCCATAGATTTCAGAGGTCGAAGAGATCAGGAAGCGTGCATTATTTTTGCGGGCCAGTTCAAGCATACGATGCGTGCCGGTGCTATTGACCAGGATGGTCTCGATGGGATGTTCCAGATAGCCTACCGGGCTGGCAGGGCTGGCCAGGTGAAAGATAACTTCGGCATCATTTTCAAATGGCTGCGTCACATCGTGCTGCAGGAATGTGAAATTAGGATGATCAATGAATGCTTGAATATTTTCAATTGAGCCAGTAATAAAATTATCAACGCAAAAAACAGTATGTCCTTCGTCAAGTAAGCGTGCGCAGAGATTGGAGCCAATAAAGCCTGCTCCACCAGTAACTAGGATTTTCAATGAGAACCTCCAGACATAGATAATATCTTTTCATAGATATCTTGTACCTAATGGGTAGACGAACCGTACATAGGTTGGTAACAAGCATAGCACAAAGGGTGTAGTCCCGTTGCTGCCTTGCTGCTACGTGCTTTTACGTACACATTCCCACCCATGGATAATGGTTCCCCTGCACGTCTTCTTTGGGTTCAGGGCAATACTTCAGCATACGGCAGTAAACATTGCTTGCGTTGCTGACTTTTTCGCAACTCATCCAGTTGGGTAGCTGGCTAAGGATGGCTTTAGATGTTTATTCCTACAATCAATACGTTTTGGCTCTCAAATTCGTCACAGATTGAATGTTTATTAACTATTATAATGCTGTTTTTTCCTGCCTGCGCTTCCATCTCTGATAGAGTACTTCATCCCCCCAGCTAAGGAATCCACTGGTTGTAAAACCATGCACAATGATTACTGCTAAGAGTGAATGAGGACCGGGTAATGCGAGGTAGACCAGGCTAAAGACCAGGCCTGCCAGGCCGACTCCACCGACACTACGCCAGTTCCATTTGCCCAGTCGATGGTAGAGTGTATAAACCACGGTACTGACCAACCAGCCCAGGAAGAGAGAATGGGTCCATTGTGCGACAGCCGCTAGCATAAAACCACGGAAGAAAAGTTCTTCAACTGGTCCATTGATAAAGAGATAAAAGATTGTCTGGATGCATTGATCACTGAAGGTTGGCTTGCGGAACCAGGGTCCAACAATAAACATACGATAGGTAGCCGCAAACACCGCCATACCGATACCCACCAGAAGTCCAATTATGAGATGCAGTGGTATATTGGTCAAGGTCAATCCCAAAAAATCAAGCGGCAGATGAAAAATGGCGATATAGCCAAGTGGTACCAGGCTCATGGGAATGATGCGCATAAGAATATCAGGCCACATCCAGCGCCATGTGTTGGCTACTGTAGAGTATACAAGTTGCGATGATTTTTCTGAAGACACACTCTTACCTCTCCTGGGCAAAAAGACAGTATTTGCATGGGTTGATGCCATTGGTTACACAAACTTTCTATTGTTGTTGATTAAGGGATTGTTAATAGATGTTAAGTAAGTGTAAACAATGGAGGCGTTATTTGTCCAGGGGATAGGTCAAAGGCCCTGGATGCGGATTAGCTCTCAAACTGTTGTATTTGTTCGATACCTTCCTGTGCCTCCTCACGCGAAAAATTGCCTAGCTGGAGATCGGTGCTACTTTTCTTTAGCAAGCGTTGATAAAATTCACGTCCCGCTTCTAGGAGCGCCGGTGAAGACTGTTTTTCCAGTGCATCGAAGAGCGTGTTCTCTGCTTGGGCATACATACCCCTCTGCTCATAGTAGCGAAACAATTTTTGCGTTATATGGGCAGGTAATTCGTAGCCAGATAGTTTCTCGATTAACTGGTTCGCTTCCTCGTAGAGCCCTGAATCTGAGGCTACATGCTCTTGATAGAGCAATTCGAGGAACAGATAGAGCGATTTAGTATAGCGATAATAACTTTCGTTACTATTATCGAGTCCCTCATAGGCTTCACCCTCTTCTTTAAGCAGCGAGGCGATCCATAAGCCAGCATCTACATTCATTTTGCCTAAGGGCGACAAACTTTGTAGTAGTAGTTCGTCAGAGAGGGAATTGATGAAGCGTGAGGTCATACCTGTATATTTCAGCAGGAGGTTGTCAATGGTTAGTAGCTCGTCTTGATAGCGATTACGTTTGCGCAACCCGACCAGGATAGATAATTCGTAGCCGATCTGTTCCGCCAGGCGGAGGATATAATCTTTGTTAATCATTAAAGTCCTCAAATCTTATAAGAGGGCGTTTCGACTCCCATGGTTATGGGAGTCGGGTTGCTCTCTTGCGGACGTGCGCTGACGCGCCCGAGCTGTTTTATGTGTATGTTGCCACAAGTTCACACTGCGAACTTGTGGCAACACACACATAAAAATTTTATGAGCACTGATGATGTCTGAATTTTATGAGCACTGATGATGTCTGACACTTTCAAAGACTATGTAGAAGATTAGTTGGGGCACCCATGATGAGTGCCCCGCTTTGTAAGTGTTTCTGGTTAGCTATGCCACTTTGGCAATGGCCTGGTCGATACGTTTCATACAGACCTCACGGCCAAGGACCTCCATCATTTCAAACAATGGGGGAGTGGCTGTGCGACCGCTGACAGCGGTACGGATCGTACCAAAGAGCTGTCCGGCTTTGAGTCCTAGTTTGGTGACCAGTTCACGCAACTTTTCCTCCAGGACGGTGTGCTCCCAGGTATCCAGACTGTTTAACAGGTCACGTGTCTCTACCAGGGCTGCGTGGGTACTAACAGCATCCATCTTTTTCTGGATCAGGATGTCCAGCCCGTAATCGATCTCTTTCTCATAGAAGAAAGAAACTACATAGGAGGCCTCGCCTAATGTTTTCAGGCGCTCATGTTCCAGGGCCAGCACACGCGTTGTATACTCACGATCCAGAGGACGCTGTACGCTATCGGGTAGTCCACCTTCGGCCTCTGGACGCTCCATATACGGAAGTGTCCGCTCTACCAGCTCTTGCAGGCTCAGCTTACGAATATAGACACCATTCATCCAGAGCAATTTTTCGGGATCGTAGATACCCGACGAGATGCCAATTTTCTCCAGGGTAAAGGCTTTGATCAATTCTTCTCTAGTGAAGAGTTCAGTCTGATCGTCATAGGCCCAACCCAATAAGGCCAGAAAGTTAAAGACGGCCTCTGGCAGGTAGCCTTCTTTTTTATAGTCCGACCACGATGGTGCGTTACGGCGTTTGCTCAGTTTCTTTTTATCTTTACCCAATACATTAGGTACATGATAGAACAGGGGTGGCTCCCAGCCTAGAGCCTGATAGATCTGTACGTGACGAGGGGCGCTCGAGATCCACTCTTCACCACGTAACACATGGGTAATTCCCATCAAATGATCATCAACCAGGTGAGCCAGGTGATAGGGTGCCAGGCCATTGGTTTTCAGAATAACGGTATCATCCAGATCAGTATTCTTAAACACCATATCGCCATGTAGCATATCATGCACGACCGTCTGGCCCTCTAATGGCATGGCGAAACGCACAGTCCAGGTCTCGCCCGCTGCCTCGTGCGCCGCGCGCTCCTCAGCTGTCAGATAGCGACAACGCCGATCATAGCGGGGAGGCAACTTATTGGCAATCTGCTCTTTGCGCATCTCATCCAGGCGCTCAGGTGTGCAATAGCAACGGTAGGCCTGTCCCGACTCGAGTAACTGGCTGGCATACTGCTGATAGAGTGCTTTCCGTTGTACCTGATAATATGGGCCAAAGGGTCCGCCAATAGTTGGACCCTCATCAACGTCCATCCCCAACCATTCCAGCCCGTTGGTAAAATCTTCAACCGCTCCTTCTACCGTGCGTGCCAGGTCTGTATCTTCAATGCGCAGGATAAACTTGCCACCACTATGGCGGGCAAAAAGCCAGCTAAAAAGGGCGGTGCGAAATGCACCAATGTGTAGAAATCCGGTAGGGCTAGGTGCGAAACGCAGCCGAGGAGTTGTGGTTGGCTCCGGCTGTAGTTGCCCCTGTGTACGGTTGTCAATTTGTGTCATACGAAGAATGGTTCTCCTTCAACTTCTTTACTACATCTCCGATCTATTGTAACATAGCATAACTGTGCTGGGTAGCATCCCATATCCTATCGTTATCCCGGATGAAAGGTTTGTCGTTTATGTCATCGCATCTACTCGCTACTGAACTACTCCCTGATACGGCTACTATTTCTGCGCAGGGAGAGTTGTTGATCGCGGGAAGGAACCTGAGCGAGTTGGCGCGCAGTTATGGTACTCCCCTGTATATTTTTGATCGAGCGACGATTATCAATGCGTGCACCCATTACAAGCAGGCTTTTTCTACTTATTATAATGCATCCACAGTGCGTATCCTCTATGCCTCCAAGGCCTACATTTCACCAATGCTGGCGCGATTGTTAGCTGAGCAGGATCTGGGTCTGGATGTTGTTTCAGGTGGTGAGATGCTGGTGGCGCAGCGCGTCGCTTTTCCGATGGAACGTGTTTCATTTCATGGTAACAATAAATCAGAAGCTGAGCTACGCCTGGCACTGGAATTGGGTGTGGGGCGTATCGTACTGGATAATTGGAGTGAGTTAGAGCGTTTGACGCGCCTTGCACGGGAGACCGGAATGCGCCCGGCCGTACTGGTACGGGTGGCACCTGATATAGATACAGATACACATAAATACTTGCAGACCGGTCATGCCTCGGCCAAGTTTGGTTTTCCCCTCAGTTCTGGTGAGGCTCGGGCCGCCCTCTTGCGTATCCTGCAAGATGATCAATTGGAACTGGTAGGTATCCATGCCCATAGCGGGACCCTTTTGCGCGAGACGCGTCCTTATGAAGAATGTATCGAACGCTTGCTGACCTTAGCCTGTGAGATTCATCAAGAGACTGGCTGGTGGCCTGAAGAAGTCAGCCCTGGTGGTGGCTGGGGAATTGAAACCGTTGAAGCTCGTGCGATGCCTGAGATTGCCATGCTTGCCCGGGCCTTGCAACGTACCGTTGAACTCCTACAGCCGCGCCTGCCCGCGGAGATGCCGACCCTGGTATTGGAGCCTGGCCGCTCGATTATCGCGCGCGCAGGACTGGCGATTTATCGTATTGGAGCCACCAAATCGACTCCGGGGGGCGTAAACTATCTATTTGTTGATGGTGGCATGGCTGATAATATTCGGCCAGCCCTCTATGGTTCCCTGTATACCGCCCTGGCACCGGAGCATCTACTGAAACCAGCCGAGCAGACCTATTGCCTCTCAGGTCGCTATTGTGAGTCAGGCGATATGTTGATCGACCAGGTTGTCTTACCCACTTTACAGGAAGGTGATCTAATCTGCTTACCTACGGCGGGTGCCTATTGTCTACCCATGGCCAGTAACTATAACCTTGTTCCACGTCCGGCCGTAATTATGATTGATGAAGAACGGATAGATGTCATGGAACGACGTGAAACATATGCTGACGTGCTCGGGAGATATAATAACTAATATGTTATAGCGGGCTGTTAGAAGTCATAGCGGGTTACTAGAGGAGCTACATACGTATGGGAATCTGGACATTAAAGAAGAAACTGCCTGAGGTTGACGAACACGATCAGCCTACGGAACCAGTATCCCGACCTGGGATACCGGGTTCTGCGTTCCCTCCTGTACCAAATCCTTTCGGTGCCTATGATACTATCCCGGCTCCTCATGCCACAAACCACACCATCTACCCCACATTGCCGCCGTCGGTAGATAATGTTCCTGTCCTGGTAGAGCAGCCGAAAGGAGAGCCAGTTTATACAGGATGGCGCTGGAAAATAATGCCAGCTCTGATGGCTCTTCCACTGCGTCTACTCCCGTTAGAAGTAGGCCTGTGTTTTGTTGGCCTCCAACTGCTCCTCCTCGCGCGCTTTGTCTGCAAAATATGGAATTTGGCACCAGGATATGGATGGGTGGATGTGGTGTATGGAAGTAGCAACGTTGCGCTACTGCCCATCCAATTACTACTTCCCCCATTACACCAGGCTCTTTTTACACGGGTTGAGCCTTACACGCTCCTGGCAATTGTGCTATATGGTCTTTGTTCGCGCATCCTGGTCCATATTTTAAAAATGATGGTTAACGCGCATATACAGATAGATAGGCGCCCTACCCAGAATCTTAGCACAAGTAAAACGGCGGGTGGGATTGACTAATCTTTACCGAATTCGTCAAGGACATCAAGACTATTGATGAAATCACGATAGGCGTCCAGATTTTCATCCTCCTCGGCCTCCTCGTCGTGCTTTGTATCGGATCTCAATATAGGGGGTTGTGGCTCTTCATTCTGTTCAGGAACAACGCCAGCACGCTCCAACACACTTTCCTCAACATAGATGGGCGTCTTCGCCCGTACGGCTAGCGCAATTGCATCGCTGGGCCGAGAATCGATCTCTACATGTCGACCGTCTACATCAAGTACAATGCGAGCATAGTAGATTTCATCGATCAAATCAGAGATTACGATGCTTACGATTTTTGCGTTTAGCTCTTCAATGACATTTTTAAGGAGGTCGTGTGTCAGTGGCCGTGGCGAGGTGGTTCCTTGCAGCTCGACGGCAATAGCATATGCTTCGGCATACGCTATCCAGATGAAGAGATAGCGCTCTTGCTTCGTAGCTTTTAAGATGACCACTCGCTGCTGCGTAGCCAGGTTTATGCGCACGCTCTCAACTGTCATCTCTACCATAGTTTTTCTGACTCTCTCTTTCGTGCGTGGATCCGTCGAATACCCAATGCATCTATTGTACACCTAGCGAAGTATTGGACGCAAATCATTGCGCATCTTTTGATAGCTTAGCGTATCTCAATGTTCCTTTGCAATGGAGTATAACAAAACCTGCTGTCACTGCCAAGTCCCTGATACGGCCCAGGTCCTGGATATAGATGAGTACGAATTCCTGTTTGAAAAATACGTTCAAAAAAAGCTTGTATTGCCTATTCTGTTGTGGTATTATCATCTGGAATAGTCGTTCTAGTTTTTGGCTGTGTGGGGAAGTTAGCTGAGGTGTTCAGAAAGGCAGGAGACCATACTATGTCGTTGGAGCAAGCCAGCGAAATACAGCGCCGCATGTATGATTTCATCGTAAATTACATGAAATCTGAGGGGATGCCCCCCACAAATCGCGAGATTGGCCGCGAACTTAATATTGCCAGCACTGGCCACGTTGACTATCATCTCACAATGCTGGAAAAAAAGGGCTTGATCTCTCGTCAGGCGAAGAAGAGTCGTGGAATCAAACTGACGAAGCAGACTCAAGACGGTATCCCTGTCATGGGCACAATCGCAGCTGGAGAGCCCCTGGATATATTCGAAGGGGCCACTGATTCAGTCGATGTGGGCCATAACTTTACGGATACCGAGAATACCTATGCCCTTGTTGTACGTGGGCGTTCCATGATTGAAGATCACATTTGTGATGGGGATTACGTGGTGATTAAACGCCAGGCAACCTGTCAGAATGGGGATATCGTGGTGGCGGTTCACATGCAAGAAGGGGTGAGCGGGAGCGCTACCTTGAAGCGTTTTTTCCAGGAAAAGGATCACGATCGTGTCCGCCTGCAACCCGCGAACTCAGAGCTGGATCCTATTATGATCCCCAAAAGTATCTGGGATCGTGAGTGGCAGATTCAAGGAAAGGTCGTCGCGATCTTCCGGCAGTGTATCACCGCTGCCTGAGCTTCTGATTGCCTGACAGTTCAGCTGTTAGACTGGTAGTTCCCCGCTGCCAATTTTAGCGTGCTCGATTTTATAAATAGACGGGAACTAAAGATCTCTGGTGTCTATGCAAGACCTACCATATTAGATCTTTCTCCCGTCTTTGTGTGTTTTGCTATATAACTAGATATAAAATGCACTTTTATGTATACTCCCGCTTGTTCTTGTCGGTTAAACCCTTCCTGAATGACCTATACTCTTGTACTCTTCTCTCTATTTTGGTATACTTCTACTAGTTTGATAGTAGGGATTTGTTATGTTGTGAGCCTCAGATTTTTGTGAAAGCTCAGAAAGGAAGCGGGCCTTTGTTAAAGGCTGTTGCTGCAGCACTTGTACTTATTATAGGAGCCGCAGTTGTTCTTTGGTATGCGAACACCCTTAATTCCTGGGTATTAGGTGGTTTAATAGGTGGATTGGCAGCGCTACTTCTGAGTATTCCGATCTCTTTAACACTTTTCTCGTATCTGGCCCGCCAGCATGAAGAGCGGGAACGTACCCGAGTGGAAGAGGAAGAGTATCCAGAAGATCCTCGATCTGTAATGTATGAATATCGACAGGTACCTGAGCGCGTGGCCAGGACCATTTATATAGAGGAAGAGGATGAGTACTTTCCCCATGATCGTAGTGTATGGGGGGAAGAATATACAGAGGAGCCTCGTTACCTACCAGCTCCTCCCAGGCGGCAATTACCCCCCCCTGCATCACATCGCTCTGATTCCGCAGCATATCCTGTGTATCGATCGCCATCGACGCAGCGTGGCAGACCTACACCACGGCAATTAGCCCCGAATGATGCAGATACTCCCAGCCGTCGTAGTACGACACGCCGCTTGCAAAATCCTGGTTTTCCAGGTTATCAAGCGGATATGACACGTAGCCAGTTTCAATCGCAAGCTTTGCGTATTGCGCGTCAGGAGGCTTCGCAGCGCGCGGATCGAGGCGATCGCCATGATCAGGGGCGTCCTCGTAAGCCGCCAACCTCACATGGTTACCGTCAAGCACCACGGTCACTGCAGGACTCCGAGCAAGAAAGCTATCCTTCCACCAACAACTATCCACGGCGTGGAAAGCGTATCATTGATGCCAATCCTTCACCCAATAGTCCTTATCGCTCTCTATCAGAAACTGAAGGACCAGCATCCCAAAAGTACCGGTATAGAGATCCAGAAACCGAGATAATTCAGCAGGATTTTTCGACCGCAGATCTCAAAAGGCCGTTACAGCGCCGCGCACCTTATATGTATGATGATGACGCACTGAAAGATGAGCTGGCACAGCAGATAGAGCCACCCATAACGCGCCGTTCCTCGCGAAATTTAACTACAAGGCATGATGAAGAATAGGCAATTCTACGTCTTTTTTAGGTACTGTCGGTCCTAGCCTCTTTCGATAAAATGTGCTAGTATGAGGCAAAATGCAAGCTCTACGAAGGAGGCAGACGTGGCCCAAATCACGGATCTCTTAACAAATTTTATTACAAATCTGTATATCTCGACTGGCCTGCTGGGTATCATACTGGCGATGGCAATTGAGAGCTGTTGTATTCCTTTGCCCAGTGAAATTGTTATGCCTGTCGCAGGCCTTTTATTAGCACAGCACAGAATCCTCCCGGGTGTAAGTACACCTGTGGGTATTATTCTGCTGGGTCTGGCTGGTTCTCTTGGTTGCCTGATCGGTTCAAGCGTTGCCTATTGGATTGGTTATAAAGGTGGTCGTCCGTTGATGTTGAAGTATGGACGCTACGTCTTAATTTCGCAGCATGATGCCGATATGGCGGATCGCTTTTTCCAGCGCTGGGGTAGCGCGACCGCGTTTTTCTCGCGTTTGCTCCCCGTGGTTCGCACATACATTTCTTTGCCTGCCGGTATTACCGAGATGTCTTTTACAAAGTTCTGCATCTACTCTTTTATCGGCTCCTTCCCCTGGTGTGTACTACTGGCCTATGCTGGTGTTGTACTAAACGGCAATATGACGACTATTGAGCCTTATTATAAGAGTTTCGAGTATGTGATTATTGCGCTTATCGTCGTCCTGGTAGTTCTGTATATCTGGCGTCACATACGCAACGATCGCCGTGCCCGTGCTGAACATGCCGCTGCCGCCGCCGCTGAAATGAACCAGCCTGTCAATAATTCACAGTTCCAGCAGTCGCAGCAGTCCTGGAATCAGCCAGGCAATAACCCCCAGTTCCAGCAGCCACAGCAGCCCTGGAATCAGCCGAGCAATAATCCACAGTTCCAGCAGCCGCAGCAACCAACCCGTCCCCAGCCTCCTCGTTAGTTATAAAAGATCCTTGTATTGTCAGAAAAAGGGCGCCTATTCCGTAGGGAATAGGCGTCCTTTTTCTGATAAGACATTGGTCCTGTTTTTTTCAGGATGATTCCAGGCATTGCCAATGGATTATTTACTGACCTGATTCAGGGTATCAAATTCTTCCTGGCTCAGTTTAATGGTAGCTCCCAGCACATTCTCTTCTAGATGTTGCACAGATGCTGTTCCTGGAATTGGCAGGATAGTGCTGGAACGCTGTAGGAGCCAGGCCAGTGCAATCTGACTGGGTTTGGCCTTATGTTGTTGCGCGATACGTTCAAGTGGACTACCAGGCTGCTCTAGATCGCCTCCTGTAAGTGGGGCCCAGGGAATAAAGCCGATGCCCTCACGCTCACAGATGTTAACCAGCTCTTCAGAGGAGCGATCAGTCAGGTTATAGCGATTTTGTACCGTCACAATGGGAACAATCTTACGGGCCTGTGCGAGTTGCTGGGCATCAACATTGGAGAGACCCACATGACGAATTTTGCCCTCGGCCTGCATTTTCGCAATCTCACCAACTGAATCCTCGAAAGGAACCTTGGGATCGGGAACATGGAACTGGTAAAGATCGATCGTATTGACACGCAAGCGACGCAGGCTACCTTCCAGAGCTTCGCGCAGATGGGTGGGATGTCCACTTGGGACCCAGTTATCGGGTCCTGGTCGTACCCAGCCGCCCTTGGTGGCGATAACCACATTTTGAGGATAAGGATAGAGTGCTTCGGCAATCAGGTTTTCACTTACCTCCGGCCCATATGAGTCAGCGGTATCAATCAGATTGATGCCCAGTTCTAAGGCACGACGCAGTACCACAATGCTCTCTTGTTTGTCCGCTGGAGGTCCCCAGACCCCTTTACCGGTGATACGCATGGCGCCGAAACCCAGGCGGTAAACCTTCAAATCGCCGCCGATCGCAAATGTGCCGCTAGCCGTTGCAGGTTGTTGATGTGTCTGTTGCATACAAATTCTCCTTATCTCCGTGAGCAAGGCTCATAAGTGGTTGTGGAAATGGTCAGGAGGGGAATGAACGGAGGCTTCTCGCTATTGCGAAGGATTTCACCTTCAGGCAGGTGAAGAGCGAAGAGTCGCCACCCCTTATCTAGAGAACGATTTCTCTGTATCAGAGGTTTCAATTGTTAACCAATATATGTCTCTTTGCCGGTATAATGGAGCATGCAATCAAGCCCAATAGGCTTAAAATAATGTGTTCTGGATCGGGGCGTTTCGTGCCGGTGGAGGGGTAATTATGAAGACCGGTATCCCTGTCTTGCGTGCGCTTGAGATTGAAGTGCTGATCTCCTGGCTGTTTCCATCCCCAAACGCCACCACTACAGAGGTAGTTTGGATCAAGGCATTATTTTTCTCGTTAGTTGCCTCGTCTCCATCGTGTTCTCCTGCGGGTGCATGTTCTTCGAAGTTATAGCCATAGCGACGTGCATCTGCTAACGCTTGCTGCTCGACTTTATTGGCATTATTAGCCACAACCACACAACTCGCTGGCAGGTGTGCTATCAAAGAAGTAACCAGCGATAGTGGTGTAAATGTGTGCGAGCCAATCACTGCCACGCGCAGTTCCTGGGGCGACTGCTGAATCGCAAGGACAGAAATTGCGTGTAAAGCGGATGCCAATTGAGCAACATTGGAAGTCACTATATGTCCCTCCACCAGACGATCAATACTGCTGAAATTATACATCTCAGCGCCAGCAAGAAGCTCTCCTGTTTCTGTTATCAATCAGCAAAAAGTTATTGTTTGTCCAGATGTATTGATAAAAGTTAGCGTTTTGAGAACTATCCAACGTGCTGGTCAGGTAGGCTCTACCCCTGGCGAGATGCCGGATGGATTGGTCATTGGACCCGTTGTCTGGCCATCAAATTTTTCTGGAAATTCTTCAGGATGCTGTTTTACCCAGGAATGCCAGTAAGCCAGCACAAAAATCTGAATGATGCCCGCGATGGGTGCCGCAAAGAGTGCTCCTAGCAGCCCGAACAGCTCTGCCCCAATCAGTAACGCGGTAATTGAGATAATCGGGTGAATGCCGACCGCGTGCCCCAGGATACGAGGAGCAAGCACCTGGCCATCCAGTCCACCCTGCACGATACTAGAGAAAGCTATAACGATTAAGCCAGTCTGCCAGCCCTTGGTGATAAAGGTTAGCAGGATTGCAATGCTGATCGAAATGTAGGAGCCAATTTGCGGAATGAATTCGAACACAAAAATGATGATAGCGAGCAACATCGCGTAGGGCACGCCAATGATTGTGTAGCCGATCCACATGATGGTGCTAATGATCGCTGCTAGCGTAATCTGTCCCCGTACAAAGCCACCCATGGTATTGTTTAAGGTATCCAGAAAAAAGTTCATTTTGCCGCGCCAGTGAAGCGGTGTGCCTTCACGTAGCCAGTCGACGGTCTTATTGCCCACCATTAAAAAATAGACGCTCAGAGAGGTAATGATAATGATATTAATGATCAACACAAAGATACTACTAACTATGGGAACAACATTACCAACAACTGATAAAGCATAATTAAGCACCTGCTCACCTGAGGTCAAGATCTGATTGGGAGAAATGTTGACACTACTCAGTTTATTGATGAATGGTTGGAGGCGCTCTAGCAGATCTGGTAAGCTTTTTTGAATGGACACTATCAAAGTGGCTAACTGGCCGATAGCGGTTAATACCACAAAATAGACCAGTAAAATCAGGAGGACCAGCACTCCAAGATAGACGATGAGGATCGCCAGGGGCCGTGGGATAAGGCGTTCAAGTAATCTAACTAATGGGTAGATGACGTAGGCGATCAGGGCGGATATACCCAGTGTGATCAGCGGTCCTAGAATCTTGTTTAAAACCATCCCAACGCCTGCCAGGATAATCATCCAGGCTACGATGGTCAACGCGATCAGAAACCGCCTGGTCCATACTGTATTAGGTGTTTTATTATCCCTTGGTAGCGCATTGGAATCAGATAAAGAGGACATCAAATTTCTCCTCTCTTTCCCAGATCCACTATCTTTGTTCAAGTCTGGATAGGAAATGAGTAAGCCATTCAATAGACTAAGAGCCGTAGCCGTCTGATCAGCATTGTACTGATTGCAATGATAATGGATGATTGCTTTTCAACCTGCTGTGTAATAGCTGGTATTTAAGAACATAGCAAAAGAGCCTGCACATTGCGTCAACCAAAAGATGTAATAAAAAGATGTAATAAAAAAAGATCAATGTGAAGATGGATTTTCTTTGAGCCAGCAGGTATGGGGATCTATGAATCATCCCAGATTTTTGAAAAATCCGAAAAACGGGTTTCGCGCTCCCAATGCGGGAGGTGCAGGAGGGCGGCGAGGCCCCTGCACTCCCAGTTTTGGGAACTTTTTTAAAAGTCAGGGATGACTCATACACTGATCGTAAAGGTGAGATTACCTATTTGACCGAGGGAAATAATTAAAGATTGATATTGTACAGCTCTCTTTTATGAACGATTCTTTTCTGTCGATGTCTGTGGTTCGACTGCCCCGGTATTCATCTTACCTGCGTACATATATGCATCATGACGCACGCTAAAAGAACGTACGATAGGATCATTGGGGCCAGGGCCACCACTGGTTGATGTGCGTTCACGGATCAAGTAGACCTGCTCGGTCAAAGGTTGGACATAGTAACGATTTTTCATGGTGAGATACCTCCGCTGAAAATCCCATTAAAGGGTTTACATTGTGTTGTAGCCGCCATCCAGGCGGTTGCGCCCATCTATAAGTACAGTAGCTGTGTAAACATCCCTGTAATGGGTTACTATGTTGTAGCCCGTGGCAGAGCGCTAAATTGAGATTAAACAGAATGTTCAATATGCTGCATTTTCGATGGTCAAACGATTGAACATTCAGCAGAAAAGTGCCTTAGCAAGTGGAAATAAACGCACGCTGGAATTCGTCGAAAATACACATTCGCTGTGTGTTTACACAATGACGCTTCCATGCAAAGGAATCTAATCTCCTTCGATCGAGTGAGCGTTACCGCTTGAATAGCAGGTACGTCCCTCAATGACTGATCAGCTTGCAACTACTGAGAGGTGGCGGAGCTGGCCGCGAGCGAGCGGCATTGGCAAAACGCTGATTACAGCTTGCCACTTAGAATACGCGAATGCCAGTAATATCGCAGCGCTCATTGGAAGAATTGACTCAGAACGCCGTTTTGTATGAGGACATGGTTCGCGAGAGCAACTGTAAGACCCTTAGAGTATAGCCTACTTTCACTCAAAAGACAACATTTTTGGCTACAGATTAGCGGATTAAAGAGATTGTTGGCTGCAAGTAGAGCTGTTTGCAAGGCCACTGCCATTCCTGTGGGGTTGATAAATAAGATGAGCGATAAAAATCTTTTCCGGGATTTATACAGAGAAGATAAAGAATGTGCCAGCTCGTATCAACAAGCTGGCATTATGACTTATTTAGCTGCCTCAGCAGCCGTGCCTTTACCGCGTGCCAGGGCGGTAAAGATACCCAGGGCCGCAAAGACGGCGCAGCCCATCAGAGCCGCATGGAAGCCGCTCATAAACACTTGCTGCAGCGCGCTAACTTTTGCCGTAGACAGTGGATGTGTCTGGTTGGCCAGCACATTTCCTGCCACTGAGCCGCCGAAGCTAGCGAAGATGGTACCGATTAAGGCCACGCTTAATGCCTGGCCAATGACGCGTCCCGTGGCCAGCAGGCCAGAAGCTTCACCCTGCGCATTGCGCGGAGCAGCTCCCATCATCGTTCGTGTGTTAGGTGATTGGAAAATGCCCTGTCCAATACCAATAACAAGCAAGCGCCAGACGATATCCCAGATCGTACTTTGAGCACCGACATCAGAAAGCAGGTAGAGTCCAAAGCAAGCTATAGCCAGTCCAATAGGAGAGAGCCAGCGCGAGCCGATATGATCGGCCAGAGCCCCACTTAAAGGTGCCAGAACTGCCATCGTGAGCGGCAATGGTGTCAATAACAGTCCGGTCTGCTCGGTGGAAAAGTGGCGCAGTTGTTCAAAGTAAAACGGCATCAGAAAACCGGGCGCAAACAGGGCCATCATGCAGAGCATGAACGTTATATTCGCAAAAGCAAATGTACGATTGCGGATCAAGTTCAGGTCTAAAATGGGATGAGACATGCGGCTCTCTACATAGACTGCTGTGGCCAGCGCTATTACACCAATAGCGACCGCACTGAGCAATCCTGTCGACAACCAGCCCCACTCTTCTCCAAAGGAGAGTCCCAGGGTTAGCGAGGCAAAACCAATTGCCAGCAAGATCGCACCCAGTGGATCAAAGCGACCGCTCTGTCCTTTGGCTGGCCGCAACTCGTGATAGACATAAAAACCAGCCGCCAGCACTATCAGGCCTAGAGGAACGTTGACATAGAAGATCCAACGCCAGGTCAAATATTGAGTGATCAGTCCCCCAATAGTTGGCCCGCGCTGACGCCCAGGGATACCACAACAGCATTTAAACCCAGTGCCAGTCCTCGTTCGTTGCTAGGAAATGCGCTGGTAATCATGGCAATATTGACCGCGAAGATCATTGCGCCACCGATGCCCTGGAAGATACGAGCCATGATCAGTATGAGGAGCGAGGGTGCCATACCACATAAAGCTGAACCGGCAATAAAAACTGCCAGGCCCGTTAAAAAGATCGGTTTACGTCCGATCATATCAGCCAGGCGGCCAAAGGTTAATAAAACGGCTGCAATCACAACCAGGTAACCAATAATAATCCACTCAATGGCCCCACTAACCCCACATGGAAGGTATTTGAGATGGCAGGCAGGCCAATATTTACAATAGAACTATCTAAGGTCGTCAAAAAACCGCTTGAAGCGGCCAATATAAGGACTGCCCATTTGTTGATAGCCGGTGCCACCTGTCCTGGCGGATGAGTAATGGACTTAGAGGCAGCTGGTTTCTCTACCCTCACCGCTTGTAAATTGCCCTGTGTGGCTGTTTCAAACTTTCCATAAGCTACTTTTTTGTGCTCATCATGCATGCTTGGATCTCCCGGGGAAAAAAAGATAACGTTTTCTACTCTAGTTATAACAAAAAAAATGTGGAATGTCTTCCTTTTTTTAGTTAAATTTGCCTATATTACTGTTCATATTGAAGATTAGATACAGTTCAAAAACAAAAAATGAGGCACTTCCAGTACTATATTTATAGCCTGGAAGTGCCCGGAAGGAGAGTTTTTTAGCGCACGCTTTTGATTGGGATAATAATCACTGCGCCAAGCAAGGTTGCAATGCCAGCAATCGCAAATGCTGCTGGATAGCCATTAAAGAGGCTAAAAGCAATCGCGGCAATCAATGGAAATAACAACTCGGGCAGAATATTGGCTGCTGTGATCAAGCCTAGATCTTTACCCTGGCTTTGTGCTTTAGGTAAGACCTGGGTGGCCAGAGCGATATCTGACGAGAGGTAGGTACCGAAGCCAATGCCAAAGATAACGGCTACCGCCAGTACGACTGGCCAGCTAGGCACAAAGGCAATCAAAAATAGTGCCACCGTCATGATCAGGCTGGCCGCGATCACGAAAGGTTTGCGGCGCTGGAGCTTATCAGAAATGATACCAGATACAATAGTTGACACGATCAGAGCAAGGGTCTCGATACCCTGGAACATCGCAACACCCTGATCAGCTGTCTGGCCGGGGAAGAGTCTATCATAGTGGATTACATCTTGTAGATAATAAAGGATAAACTCGACCAGCACTGTTTGCGCCAGGATCACCAGGAAGCGGGCGATCCAGGTGTAACGATAGTCAGCTGATTTGAGAGGACTGAAGAAGCTCGTGAAGAACTCTTTCCATGAGAATGGAGGTAGAGCGTCTTTTGCTAGTGGCTCTTCGCGTGTTACCAGTAAGAATATGGCGAGCACGACTGTCAGAATACCAGCGATAACGTAGTAGGAGGTCTGAGTGGATTTAATGACCTGGGCGATCAAAATAATACCAATCAGAATACCCAGCGGCTGGGCTAAGCCGACAAAAGCCGAGACCACAGCACGTTGTTTGACTGGTACCATGTCTGGGATAATGGCCAGCAATGGCGAAAGAATCATGCCCATTACCAGGCCAAAGATGGAAAATAAGATAACCAGGGCGATGATACTATGGGCATTAGCCAGCAAGACCATGGAGATGACTGTCAGCATCAGGCCTGCCAGAATCCAGGGGCGGCGGCGGCCAAAGCGCGAGGTGGTTCGATCGCTGAAGGCACCCGCCAGAGGCTGGGCAATTACAGATGTGATACCGGACAGTGATAAGAC
The DNA here is from genome assembly GCF_003967555.1 of Dictyobacter kobayashii. GTDB lineage: Bacteria > Chloroflexota > Ktedonobacteria > Ktedonobacterales > Ktedonobacteraceae > Dictyobacter > Dictyobacter kobayashii. The sequence goes on along the minus strand of NZ_BIFS01000001.1, from coordinate 1,151,536 downwards.
CAGCGAGAGCATAGCTACTTTATTCTTTGGGTCAATCGCTGCGACCTGATTTGGTAATAACAGCTGTTGCAGTGGAATAATCGATAGCCAGACCACTGTATTAGCCAGTGAAAGGAGTAGCTGGAAGGGCAATTTGACGGGTTTGGTTGGTCCCGACTGCAAGTTCTGGGCTTCATTTCCCTGTAACGACTCTGCGCCAGTCGTTTGTGTACTCACAAGAATATCCCTTTCTTTGATAAAGAAAAGATAAAAAATAATAGAACTTTCAGATATAAGGTACCTGACGCCTTTGATGGTGTGAGAGATCCAAATTGATCCCTCGCACCATGGACGACAAAACGAACGCCAAAAATATGACTATCCGTTTAGTTAGTCAAGATGACTTTTCCGCGTGTTTTTCCAGCCTGGATAGCCTGGTGAGCCTCAACAGCCCTGTCCAGCGGAAACGCGGAGTCATGGATCACATGAAGCTGCTTAGAGCTGATGTACTTGAGCAGTTCATGGCTGGCGTGCATCTGATCTGCCAGGCTCTGTATATTGGTGTTATAACCAATGACACTGATGCACTTGCCGGTTAGCGCCTGTGCTGCGAAGAGCGTCGGTGCTCCAGTTAACGTTCCATATACCATCATGCGACCAAAGGGAGCAATACATCCCAGGCTCTGTTGTCCGATCTCACCACCGATCGTTTCGAGCAGGACATCAACTCCTCGACCTCCAGTCGCCTGTAACACCTGCTCTACCCAGGATGCATCTTTCGTGTTGATTACTACATCGGCTCCCAGGGAACGAATGTACTCAACTTTTTCAGCACTGGTAGTGGTACCAATCACTGTGCTGGCACCTAACAATTTTGCCAGTTGAATGGCGATTGAACCAACTCCTCCCGCCGCTGAGTGGACCAGGACCTGATCGCCCTGGTGCAGGCGAGCTGCTTGCAATGCCAGGTATGCTGTCTGTCCCTGTACTGGGATCATGACGGCTTCGGCAAAGCTGACAGCTTCTGGTAGCACTATGATATCGGTGGCGTTGGCCAGCGCATATTCAGCATAGCCACCATCGACGAGCGAGACCACACGTGTGCCCAGGCTCAATTCTGAGACACCCGCGCCCACCTCTTCAATTACGCCAGCCGCCTCGAAGCCCAGCGTCAGTGGTAGTGGCATCAAATAAGGATAAGCACCTGTACGCTGACCAATATCTGCATAATTGATGCCAGCCACAGCTACCTTGATCAAAACCTGGCCCTGGGCGGGTTGAGGCCGCTCAATCTCCGTAACTTTCATCACATCGATAGCACCACGTTCTTGAATACGTATTGCTTTCATATATTTTCTTTATATATCCTTTCATGAGCAGATCTGTTGTAAATATGATAAGTATCGTTATTTACGGCAGATCTAGTAATTTTTTTGTGCTGACTGTTCATCGATGGCCCGGCGTTGTTCATTGGGTGAGAACACTTCCATCGTAATGGCATCGATAACAGTGCCTGTGCGATTATATTGGGGACCTGGCATACCAGCCTTGCGAGCGCGGATCAAATTGATCAAGGTTGCTGCACTGTTGCGGGTTACTTCTAACTCTTTTTCTGTCGCGCGCGTGCGTTGCAGGCGTGAAATCATATTATTCAAAGCGCCACCTACCGACCACAGCACATTATCCTGTGTCAGTGGCACGCGGGCATTCAGGTCTCCATTGGCAACACGTGATTGAGTCTGAATAATCAGTTCAATGCTCTGTTCCAATTGTTCTTTTTCGCGCATAATCTGCATCGACTGCTCAGAGAGATCGCTCTCCAGCCGTGCGATCTCCTCGGCCTGGTCTTTCTCGCGCAATGCTCTACCAAGGCTGAGATTCCAGAGGAACGAAACGCCAGCTACAATTACTTGGACGGTTGCTGTCAGCGCTCCACCATTGGAATAAGCAAATTGAAGGTCCTGTTGTGAAAGGTTGGGAGCATGCATATAAGTAATGGCATAAAAGCTAAATACAATATTGATGAGAGCCATAATAAATACCCAGTACGCTGGGAGCATAGCGGCGGCCAGAATTTCTGGAATAACGAGAATCGCAAAGAGGGGTACAACCTGTACTGTAATGCCTCCAGGATTAGTTGCCACGTTGGCCATCATGCCAATGGCCAGAAAGAAGACCACCAGGGCACCTGCCCAATTAACATGTCCACGCTTATTCAGAAAAAAGGCCACTATGGTCGCGATGAGTTGTATTCCCAGGATCGGAAGTAAAATTTTGTTTGGACCAATGATAGCCGCTGGTAGGGATGGAAAATTGCCGATAAACACGATCAGGATAATGATGCTGGCCAGACGTGAGCGCCGTATAACCTCACGCTCTTCATATGGTGCCGCACCACCTGGTTCTGGTGGTGTCGAAATTCCATACCACCAGTTCGCGATACGTCTCCAGAAACCTACATCCTGTTGTACTATACTCCTGTCGAAATTACCTTGCATAATTTATGTCCGTTTATCCTCTCTGGAGGATGTTTGCTGTACATGTCTTATCCTCCTATCTTTAACTTATCTCATGGAAAACCCGAGGCTTGAACCCATGCAATGTTTTTTGCCGTAAATACATATCTGAGTTTGAATCCAGATCAAACAGGCCTTACCAGGCCCCACGAAACCAAATCGCGTAAGATGTTCTCGATCCTATCTGGTGTGGTTCTCAGCAGATAAGCTATCTCCGCTACTGAGCGTTTCCCATCTACATTGGCATACACCTGAAAATGTGGTCGCGGCAGTCGCGAGAGATCGGTTGATGAAAGTATGTCCACTTTTCCTGGTATCCAGGTAGGATTATTAACCGGGCGTGCTGGTGAGAATTGTTGTTGAATACCCGATCCACTATAGGGTGACCATGGAACTGGTGGCATAGCTGGTGGGTTAGCTGGAGACATTGTTGAGATTGATTGATGCGATTGGGTGTTAGTATTAAAGACGGTGTATACTCGAGCCGGAATAGAATTGACCGACCCCCAAGAAGGCGGTATTCTGAGGAAAATCAAAAACACAACCTCAGGAGACCGACATGCTCAGGAGTCAGACCGTGAATACAATACACGATTTACATCAACAAGGGAAGACGGTTCAGGAAATTGCCCAGAAATTGGAGATTTCGCGGACCACTGTGCGCAAATATCTTGCCCATCCAGAAGCGGTGATCCCGAAACCACGCCCGCCTCGGCCTTCAAAGCTTGATCCATTCAAAGAACAGATTACGCGTTGGGTGATGGAAGATCATTGCATCAATTGTGAAGTGATCTACGCACGATTACAGCCGATGGGGTACACCGGCGGGATCAGCATCTTGAAGGAGTTCGTCCATCCCTCCGCCGGTGGTGGCAGGACATGCGCCCGTGCAACGCTATGAAACCGAGCCAGGCCACCAGGTCCAATTTGATTGGGGCGAGTTCACGTATGAACAGGAAGGCATCATCCATAAATTCTATGGCTTTACCGCGGTGTTGGGCTATTCGCGCATGCGCTTTGTGACCTTTGTGAAGCGCTGCGATACTCCAACGCTCATTCGCTGCTTGATGGAGGCGTTTGAATACTTCGGAGGCCTGACCCGGTCTGCGCTGACTGACCGCATGAAAAGCGTGTTGCTCGAAATGCAGGAGAACAAACCTCGTTGGAATCCTCGCTTTGCTGACTTCATGGTCTCCATTGGGGTCACCGCCCGCGTCTGCAAGCCTTACACCCCACAGACGAAAGGCAAGGTCGAGCGCACCGTGAGTTATGTGAAGCAGAGCTTTTGGGCCGGGGTGACTTTCACCGATCTCGATGATCTCAATCGCCAGGCCCATCGCTGGTGTGAGCGCATCAATTCCCGCGTGCACCGCACGACTCATGCTCGCCCGGTCGATCGTTTGGAGGTGGAGAAGCTCCAGCCCTTGCCTCAAGCCTTTGCCTGGGAGCGCTTTGCCACCGAAGAACGCAAAGTCACCTGGGATGGCTATGTCTCCTACGATGGCGTGCTCTACGGGTTGCCAGGCACGCTGCATCTGGCCGGAACCACAGTGCAGGTTCGTGAACGCAAGGGTGTGCTCACGGTTTGGTCGCAGGGCCAAGAGGTGTTCGCCATCGAGAAGCGTCCTCGCTCACAAGAGAGTGTGCCGCATCCAGAGCAATGGACGGGTATTCCCTCAGCCTCGGCGATCCGACGAGCAGGAGCACCCTTAGGCCACCAACAGCAGGCACCACAGGTGCAAAGCCGGGCCCTGGCCGAGTATGACCAGTATTGTGGCGTGTCGGCCGGAGCGGAGGTGGGAGCATGAAGTCAATCACCGCGTACAAGCAACTGAACTTGACCCACCTGCAAACGGCGTTACCCCAGTTACTGGAAACGGCCCGGCGAGAACAATGGACGTATGAAACCATGGTGGAGCGAGCCTTGGGCGCAGAGCTGGATGGCCGCGAGCAAAAAGCCACAGCTCGCCGTCTCAAGGCTGCACGCATTCCCAGCAAAAAAACGGTGGAGGGTTTCGATTTTTCGTTCCAACCCTCGCTCTCCGAGCGGCGCATCCGGGAGTTGGCCGATCTGTCCTTTGTGCGGACCTGCACCAATGTGATCTTTCTCGGCCCTCCGGGAACGGGCAAGACGCATTTGAGCCTGGCTCTAGCCAATCGGGCACTGGCAGAGGGACACAGCGTCCTGTTTACGACGCTGGCGGAACTGGCTCAGTCCCTGGAGAGTGCCTCGCATCCTGGTCTCATGCGTCAGCGCCTGCGGCGCTACATTGCGCCCAGTTTGCTCATCATTGATGAGGTGGGCTACACCAGGCTCACCGCCGAACAGGCTCATCACTTCTTTGAGTTGGTGGCAGCCCGCTATGAGCACGGCTCCATTATCCTGACGTCCAATACCAGCTTTACTGGCTGGGGAGCGTTACTGGGGGATGAGGTACTGGCGACGGCTTTGCTTGACCGGCTCCTGCATCATGCAGAGGTCATCGCCATCAATGGGAGCAGTTACCGCATGAAGGAGCGCCGAACAGAGAGCCGAACCCCCTCAACCTTGTCAGACACAGCACGACATGCCGCCGGCGATTTGCCCACCGGCGTGTAGTCAACCGGCGTTCACGATGTCGGCGTTGGGATCGCCTGGATTCCGGCGCGGTTTGGTCGGCGTTTTCATCGCTGACGTTCTCAACGTTTGTTTTTTACCGTTCGTTTGATTGGGGCGACCAATTCCAAATCGGCTCGTCATGACACCGGCCTTGACATTAGTGGCGGCCGGTTCGAAGAGCCAGGGTAGCACACCCAACTGAGCAATCGTCTTCAATGCCTCATCCCCCCGTAAATATTTTTGAGCGCCTTTTATATCACATGACTGAATACGCCCATGGTCGATTGCCATCTCAATACGAAATGGTTCTCTTACTCCCTTTCCTTTTGGGACATTGGCAGAGAGCGTTCCTGAGAGTTGACGACGCATCAGGACAGATAGGACTGCTTCTAGATTCAGATTGTATGTTTGGTGCATTTCTCTTCCCGACAATATAGCTTATATCCCCCTTGCCATTTCGCAATTGGGAAGGAATTGCCGCTCTCCTTTCTCCTTTTTTTCTACGGCGGTAATCTTTCTTTGCTGAGCTTATCTTCAAGGGCTGCGAGGTAGCTTTCAGGAGAAGCGCGGAAGCGACGTTGCATACATCGAGCCTCTTGCCGCTGATTCAGCTCGCTCCGTAAAGCACGCCATCGAGTGAGGCTAGATGGGGAAAGTTGCTCCAGAAAAGGTATGCAGACGAGAGGCGACAGAGGCCACGACTCGAACCGCTCCACGGACGACAACACCGGGCGACGCCTGTTTTCGCCCGGTTGCTCGTCGTTCATGATAGCGCGCCGAACCAAAATACTGCTCTAACTCGTTGTTGGTACGCGGGAGATCAGGCTGGTTGTAGCAATGAAAGAGACCAGGCCAATAGCTCGCCGTCACTTTGCGAAAGGTGGAGAGCATGGTAGCGAGAGGTTCAGAGGAGGTCGGCGTCTGCTCCATTTCTGCCAGGAGTGTTCCGTAGGTCTGGCGTATCTCTGAAGCCGACAGGTTGTCATCGTTGGAGAGCAAATGCGCCGCCCGATGCACCCAGGCATAGCCTTGTTCGACATCAGGCCACAGGGCGGCGGTTTCGGTGAGTCCTTTCGTCAAAAACGCGCGCATGCGTTCGAGCTCACGCGGCAAGCCCCCTTTTTAGAGACCCGCGTGAGCGAAGTCGCAATGGCAGTAATCCGTTCATAGAGCTTGAGCCCTGGAGCCCCTAACGGTAGTCGGCCATCATCGGTCAAGGCACTGCGCACCGCCAGGCAATAGCCGCAGATAGCCTCAGCCTCTACGTCATTGCGTTTTTCGACGGCTCGTTCAATCGGACGGACGCCACGAACATGCTTTTTCAGTTCTTTCTTGGCGTGCCGATCTGCTTCATAGACTAGCTTGGCTGCTTCGCGCAGATAATGGAAGTGGCACAACTGATGTGGCATGTCCGGTAATACTGTTTGAACCGCATTGCGAATGGAATGTTGCCCATCCGAGACCACTCCCCGAATAGGGATGCCGTCAAGCATTTGCTTCACCTCACGCAGCAGATTTGCCAGATCGGCTTCGCATGCACTTAACAGACTCCGAGCGAGTAGCACCTCTCCAGAGAGACAATCTCGCACAACCCAGAGAACTTCGTGGCCCACATCTGGTTGTAACCCATCAAGTGCCAGGATCACCTGCCCCTGCTCTTTGAGCCGGTCGCGTAAACGAGCCTGATCAGTCAGATGAAGTGCCACCAATTCCTCGTAGCGCTGGAGCAGGTGGGTGACTGTTCGCTCAGCTATCGGCACACCTCGGCCACAGAGAGCCTGGTGGATTTCGGGAACACTCTGATGAGCGGTATAGCGCAGCGACCCCACCAGGGCAATCACATCCAGACCGAACTCCCCGTGCGGTAAGGCCCATTTTCCCTCCTCTTCAGGCCGAAAAGCGCGATGATACCACTCGCAGGCTGGATTGTGACACCGACGCACACGCAGAATGAGCCGACAATTGCCCTGCAATGTAGTAATGGTTCGTTGCGTGCGGTACGCCACTACTATCGGGTGACCACAATAGTCGCAATGAGTCCGCAGGCACGTCAGCGTTTGCTCTGCCGAGGCTGGGGCACGACAGTTTTTTCTCGCCATATTTGTGTTCTCCAGGCCGTAGGCAAGTTCCTTTCTCCTCCACTGAATCTGATCGAGGAATGCTCGACAGACACACCAAACACACAGAGACGCTTTTCACTTCACCTGATCCCCTCCCGACGAGGGAGAGGCCAGGGAACTGCCCCTGCCTCGCCAGACAGGGGTACGCAGGAGGAGAAGCGTGATCAGCGCCAGGGTTGCTATGCCATAGATACCGACCCCAAAGGAAAAAAGCGGGGTTGAACGGCTTGTAGCCCAGAAAGACGATGAAACCTGTCGTCTGGTCGTTGAGGGCATGCAGATAGGCTGCGAGCAGAACACTCCCTGATCTGAGCACGGCAGTACCGAGAACGATCGCAAAACCCATCGTGAAGAGCACAGTCAGCAGCAGACCGAGTAGTGGATAGTTTGGATAACTGAAGCCCATGAGAATGAGCGGCCAGTGCCAGGCTCCCCAGATCACGCCCACCAGCAGCACACCGCGCACCCGCCCCATCTTCAGCAGCTCGCTTTGCAGATATCCCCGCCAGCCGTACTCTTCGCCAAAAGCAATGACGAGCGCCAGGATCGGCGCGACCAGAATTGCTTCCACCCCGATCAGAATCACGAACGGAGTGGGGCTGATTTTTGGAGGGATGGCTACAAGCGACGGATGGACCGGACCCAAGCCAAAGAGGGCATTCAGCGCTACTTGCAGCACGTAAAACGCCACGATGGCCGGGGCAAAGCGCAGCCAATCTTGCCACTTTCCCCAGGACAGTCCAACTCGGCTCATCGCCTCGCGACCTGCCACACGGCGGAGTATCAGGAGCAGGAGCAGGCCCACCACAGCGAGCCCTTCAGGAACGACGGCGGCGACCAGCCCCGCTCTCCCCTGGACCGGACCCAGATACGTTCCCAGGATGGCCAATACAGAGATGACAGCGAACAGGAGGAAGAAGGAGTAAAACCACCGCTCCCGCCCGACAGGCCGTTTCTGATGGAGTGGACTGATCCGAAAAAAGAACCTCTGAAGCACGATCGCGCTGAATGCCGGGCAGAGCATTTGCACTTGCACGACGCCCAGGCTTCCTGGTGTGCCCAGGCCACCATGCATGTAGATGATCAGGTCAAGCAGCCAGGTTAACCCGAAGGTGAGGCCGAGAAACGCTCCGACATGGCCCCAGTTGGGCCGCTCCGTGAGGCGTTCTGGTATGTTTGGCGCTGTTTCAAGCATCTTGTGTTTCCCTTTTTCTCTGGGATGCGCAACGAAAGGTCGCGAAACGAAGTGATGTGAGATCATCCTGTCTTTCACCCATCATCTACCGAAAAGCTACCTCCTCCGGCGTGCCCTGGTGATGTGTGCGAATGTTACCGCCTCGTGCGATATTCATAGACATAGTAGAAAACGGCGGCAAAGATATTCAGAAACAAAAAGGCCGCAATCCAGTACGTCTTTTCGGTGCTCGACAAACGAGTATTTCCCCCTAAATCCCAGGCCATCCAAAGCCAAAAACTGGCTGCCAACAAGGTACAAATGATTGGAAGAACGATGAGCGGGTTCATGCTGGCTCCTTTTGAAACACGTCAGTTTCTTTCGTGGTGTTACCCCTGCGCTCTTGCCTCCACCGCACGGATCTGTTTCGCAATGGAGTCTCCAATGATGTGCAGCACGAGATCAGCAGTGAAATGGGCCAGCATCGCCGCCTCAAGGCCATACTGCCAGAAGAGGTAACCGAAGGCGATGCCAAGAATGCCATTGAGGAGGATAGCACGTATGACCAGCATGGGAGTCAGCTTAACCAGCGCGGCAGTCGTCGGCAGGTGCGCGAGGCCAAAGATCACCGCAGCGAGGATATTGGCAACCCAGAAGGCTCCCAGCGCCGGTCGCCCATCAGACACATGCCAGACCAGGCCGATGAGCCAGGCCAGCAACGAAAGCAAAAACAGGCGACACAGCAACTCCTCCGCGATGCCGCCATAGAAGCACGCCAGGAAGCGTTTCCAGAGGGCAGGAATTGGAAACGCGGTGCGCATAGCCTGCGGCAGGCGCGGCCAGAAGACCGTGATCTCCAGGAGCAAGAGGAGCACGGTGGGAACCCCTCCCAGGATCAGGGCAGGCACGATGATCGCCTGCGCCTGCGCCGTGACCGCTTTGCCTGCAAGCAGGCCCTCAAGCAACGGGGCGCCCAGGCCGAGATGATGCGCGATGAGCAACCCCAGGCCGGTCGCCACTGCCATCAGGACGGCGTTCTGCGCCCCTGGAGCAGCCCGAGCACCCACAGTGGCCGGCGCATCCGCTCCTGGGCCTTTCTGAGCGTATCGCGGCCCAGTTCCAGCGTGTAGGGGGTGACGCAGACGACGCCGAACAACGCTGCGCCGTATATGATGGCAAATTCAGACCAGGAGAAACCGAACATGATATTACCTCATTTCTCTCATTCAAGAGATGCTGACGGGGTCGTTCTCGTCGTTTTCGGACCTTTCCCTTTCCAACTCGGGAAGGAGAATGGTGGTTAGCAAATATCGGCTTCGACCAGGAGCAGGTTCTTGCTTGAGCCAGGGCAACAGGGCAGCGTTGATCTCACGACTAAATTGGACAAACTCTTCAGCGCTCATGTAGACGGTGTTCTGGTGATATCCGGCATCCGTATAATGGCTGTCTTCTTTGAGATCGAGGTAACGAGCGTGGTCACCAATGAGCTTCGAGACAAAGGCGAGAAAGCCTTGCTGCAACTCGTCTTTCGAGGCATGAGCGATTTCATCAGGACTCAGGAGTTCTGAGGCTTCCGAGAGCGTATAGACCTTTTCGTGTAAGGTGCCACGGACAAGACGCTCTTCAACGATCCTTATGATCCCGGCCTCGGTGAGCAGGTTGAGATGATGATAGAGGGTCGCCGGAGCCACATCTTTCAACTCAGCGGCCAGTTGTTTGGGCGTGAGTGTTTGGTTGTTTAAAGCCAGAATCACGCGCATCCTGACTGGATGGAGAATCAAGTCAGCTCTCTTCATAAAAACTTCCTTCGTTACAAATTTTTAGAGTGATCCCAAATGTAAGGATAGCATAGAACTTTGGAAAACACAAGAAAAGGGAGACCTTTCGCCATCTCTCCTCTGGGGGTTGGGAGATGCGCTAAAACCGGCGAAAGGGAGGCATGCCCATGTTGAAAGAGGACCGGTTCCCAGGCGCGAGATGGAAGAAGCCCATAGGGAACCGTTTTCCCAAAGTTCCACTGGTGTTTAGCCGTCATGCTTATGACTCCGGCCTCTCGAAGAAAAACTCAGCAAAGAAAGATTACCGCCGTAGTTTTTTTATCTAAATCGTTTTGCGTATATTCCAAACAGTAAAATGGTTGTCGCGCAACGCTGTGTTGTTTTATATATGCGATTGTATCGATTAATTGGGACAGGTCAGGTGTTGTTAATTTGGGAATAAAGAGAAGGTTGTGTTGTTTACTATTTTCCTGTTGTGGTGCCTGGATTAACAAAAGCAGATAGTGAAGGACAAATACTTACCCCTTATTATGAACTTTGGCTGGTCATTGCCAACACTTAAGGCTAGGAGTATTTCTATATTCGATTACTCATAACATAGCCTCTCAATCTGTACAAGAATTATCTTAGCACTACAAACAGAGAAAAGCAACGAATATCACACAGAAATTCTTAGTAAGTACTTTTGTAACATACTATGCCTTTATTTTTCTAACTAAGACTATTTATAAATTGGTAGATTAAAGAATAGCGTGAAATGATTGAATAAGATCAAGCCTTAAACGAATCTTTAACTTCTGCTTCCCGTCACCTATCAAAGACAGATCACGTACTCAATGCATCTGTCAGAGCATCAGTGAGCACGGTAAGCCTTATCTAATATATAAAATTACAATGATCATAAAAAGTAACTAAAAATTATTTTAAGTGGTAAATAATAGTATAAAATGTTTGATAGTTAGAGTGCTAAAATGTGTATTGATGAATCTAACAGGTCATCAAGGCATATAAAAATAGCATATACTTAAGTGGTATTTGATATTTTTTTCTACTAATAATGTTATTGGGCGTTGATGCCAGACAATTATTTGTGATGTTAAAAACAAACGAGAATTCAAAAGCATAGCGACAGTCTCTATTGATCATTGTGTGGTAAAGAGGGTATCACAAGAATAATTTACATCAGTAGTTTAAAGCGGAAATCTAAGGAGCGTGCAGGCTTCCCATTGGGTGGCATATATTCGTCTGCTGCTGGCAGGCAAATAAATGATAAAAGGTTGCCATGTTTCTCATACAGTACCTTCTGCCTGCCTTCTTATATCCGCACATCTACTTATCTATGCCAATCGTATTAGAGGTATCCTGGTTTTAATTAATGGGCGATTTTCCCTCCCTGTGGAGTCTTCTCTGCCAGTAGAGGGCATAAAAAGGAAGACATAGATGCACGAAGTACCAGAGTGGCAGGGAGGTTCTCTTTCTAGAGAGGATATAATCAATCTCACTGGAGCTAATTCTCAAACCAATATCCTTGAAGAAAATGTTAGACTGATGCATCGTGCTATCGATAGTGCGCGCAACGGTATCATTATTACTGATCATCAACAGCCTGACGACCCAATCATTTATGTTAACCAGGCCTTTCTCAATCTGACGGGTTATAGCAAAGATGAAATTATTGGTCGCAATTGTCGTTTTCTACAAGGACAAGATCGCGAGCAAGAGGCTCGTTTTCAACTGAAGCATGCTATACAGGCGGGCGAATCTCTCCATGTACAAATCAAGAATTATCGCAAAGATGGCACGTTTTTCTGGAACGATCTGCTGATTTCTCCTATTACCGATGAGCATGGAACGGTCACACACTTCTTTGGCAACCAACTTGATATCACTGAGCGTAAGGAAGCTGAAGATCAGCTACAGCACGAGAAGCATCAATTGGAGCAACGTGTTCACGAGCGTACCATCCAGTTACAGGAAACCAACGAATATTTGACGAGTATTGTCGAGACCATTCGTGAGGCACTGGTGATCCTGGATGGAACTATGCATGTGCTCGCGGCCAATGAAGCCTTTTATCGTACATTTCAAGTACAGCCAGCTGAGACGGAAGGGAAACTGCTCTATGACCTGGGTAACAGGCAATGGAATATCCCTGCCCTGCGTGAATTACTTGAACGGATCCTACCCGAGCACAATCCATTCGAGGATTTTGAGGTCACACATAATTTTCCCTCCATTGGTACGCGAACCATGCTTTTAAATGCCCGGCAGATTAAACACCAGGAAAACTATCAGGATTACATTTTATTAGCTATTGAAGATATCAGTGCTCGCAAAACTGCGGAAACCGACTCCATGCGAAACCAGGCTCTTACCCAGGCTGTACTCAATTCGTTAAGTGCGCATGTGGCTGTTCTCGATAAAGAGGGTGTAATTGTAGAGGTCAATGAGGCCTGGAAACGCTTTGCTCTTGAACAGTCATCATCTAGCGAGCAAAACACTTTTGCGGGACAGAATTATCTTCGTGTATTGGAGCAGTCCAGGGGAGAACAATCCGAGGAGGCACCGCAAGCACTGCGCGGCATTCAACAGGTCATGTGTGGCGAAAGGCCCTTCTTTTCTCTTGAATATCCTTGTTTTACACCACAAGACAATCTGTGGTTTTTGCTACAGGTTACTCCGCTCAAAGGAGATGGTGGTGGCGTAGTGGTAGCGCATGTTGATATCACCGAGCGTAAGCGGGTCGAACTGCGCAAAGATGATTTTATTTCGATGGCTGCCCACGAGCTTAAAACTCCTCTGACCAGCATGAAATTATTTGTGCAAGGGCTTAGCAAGCGCTTTGAGAAGGAAGGGCAGCGGGATGTTACTGTTCCATTGCAGCGCGTTGATGCACAGATTGAGAAACTTACCCGCCTGGTAAAAGAGCTACTCGATGTCAGTAGAATATATGCGGGAAAACTCCTTATTGAGCAACAGCCATTTGTGATTGCAGAGCTAGAGGCTGAAGTAGTCAATACCTTCCGCATGATAACTCCAGATCGAACCATTACATTTCAGGGCGACACCTCTGCCGTTGTAGTAGGGGATCGCGACCGTGTCAGCCAGGTTCTGACCAACTTGCTTACAAACGCCGTTAAATACTCTCCTGATGGGAGCCCGATCATGGTCGCTGTCAAGGAGCAGGCTGATCATGTGACGATCAGCGTACAAGATTTTGGTATTGGTATCGAGCCACGCTATCATGCCAGACTCTTTGATCGCTTCTATCAAGTGACAGAGCCAAACGTCCAGACTTACCCTGGCCTTGGAGTCGGGCTCTACATCTGCCAGCAAATCATTACGCAACTGGGTGGAAAAATCTGGGTGGAAAGTGTGCAAGGAGAAGGATCAACTTTTTCATTCAGCTTACCGACCAGCCATAAAGATAAATAAATTGTTGAACTATTCCTGTTTAAATACAATCATCAAAGCAAATCATGCGCTATTTATTAAGGAGCATATATGGGCACTTCTATTCTAGTAGTCGATGACGATCCCGATATCTTAGATGCAGTAGAGTTCACCCTTGAGAGTGAAGGTTATATTGTGCAGACAGCCGTTGACCCCGCAAAGCTCATGCCGCTGTTAGGTGAGCAGCACCCCGCCCTACTCGTCCTTGACTTTCTCATGTCTGGTGTTGACGGAGCCAGTATAACCAGGCAGCTAAAAGCCCACCAGGCCACACGGAGCATGCCGATCCTGATGATTTCCGCCCATCCTGAGGCTGCACAGGTGGCGCAGGAATGCGGAGCGGATGGTTTCCTCGCCAAGCCTTTCGATATCGATGAACTACTAGAAACCGTACAACAACTCACTATCGCCGACTAAATCAGACTAAAATAAGTATGCAAGAATATATTCATAAGTTTTTCTGTTAATTATCATCCTGACAGGGAAGTATAACTGTGAATGTAGAACCTTTTCCATGCTCGCTTTTTACTTTGATTTGTCCTCCATGCCGCTTCATGATTTCATCGCAGATATAGAGGCCAATGCCTAATCCTGACGAGGTTTGTTTTTTTTGCTCACTGACACGATAAAAGCGTTGAAAAATTTTCCGTTGATGAACCCTGGCAATGCCGGAGCCGAAATCCTGTACCTGGATGATGGCATTTTCCCCTGTTGTATCGGTTTCGACACGTACAAGCACGCGATCTACTTGTGGAGAATACTTGATCGCGTTAGTGAGCAAATTCATCATAACTTGTTCAATTCGGTCTTTATCCGCAAAGACCTGTACAGGTACCTGGTTCTCTATCATTATCTGGTGGGTTTGCGTCGTCTCTTGTACCGCCTCCACTACTTCTTGCACAAGTGTGTCCAGCGCAAATAATTCTTTATGATATTCGAGATGTCCATTTTCCATCACCGAGACATCTAGCATTTCATTAATGCGTTTGGTAATCTTATCGAGTTGCCAATTCATACGTGATAACAGGTGTACCGTATTTTCATCATCCTGCTGTTTAAAACGGCGTAGCAACACTTGCGTAAAGCCTTTTAAACTGGTGATGGGGGTTTTCAGTTCGTGGCTGGCCATGCTGATAAACTCATCCTTGCGTCTCTCTTCGGCTTTTTGTTCGCTAATGTCACGCGCAATTTTTGCCCCCCCAATAATTCGTCCTTCACTATCTTTGATCGGAGAAATACTCAAAGAAACATCAATGCGTTTTTTGTCTTTTCGAACTCTTATAGTTTCATAGTGTCGGATGCGAATACCGGCTTTAAGTTTCTTAATAATTTCCACTTCTTCATGCTGTAATTCAGGAGGCACGATCATGGTAATTGGTTTTCCAATGGCTTCTGCTGCTGTGTAGCCGAACATTTCTTCCGCCGCATGATTCCAGGTCATAATAATGCTATCGAGTGTTTTGCTAATGATTGCATCATCGGAAGAATCAACAATTGCTGCGAGGAGTGCCTTTTCTTCTAGCGACTGCTGGTAAGAAATATCTTTAGCTTGCTGGCTCTCGGTAATATCAGTATAGGTAATCTTTTTGGCTTGTGATGCCATGTCATTTTATCCTTCTTTTAGAAGCGGTAAATATCCTAACAGCAACATCTTAATCTAATATAGCATCAGCGCAGCATTTTTCTGGTGAGAGGATTGCTTATAGTCTGCATGCCTTTTCTGACATTGTTTCTCCTGGACTTGCTACTTCACCCTGATATTATACCTTTTTTGGAGAGGCATGGACAAGTATAAAATATTGTCTGGCTTGTAGAACTTTTGCTGCCCTAAATACTATTCCCATGTAAAGGATGAGATAAAGTCCGTGCTGGTAACGCTCACCATTGTGCTTATGCGTGTACTGAGAGCTGTTTCGCAGCATAAGTGCGAAAATTAAAGAAACTAAAGTATTTTGTGTCTATTATATAATGAAAAAATCTACAATATCAAAATAATATTTATTTAACAAAACCATATTCTAATCTTAAAAATCTTATGTTACTCTTTTTCAGATGCCCACATGCTAATGCGATTTTTGTGTTCACATATAACGAGAGGAGACTATTTGTATGTTAAAGCTGAACGGCAAAGTCTGGATAGCTTCCTTGCTGGCCCTTATTGGCTTGTTTGGTAGCTCTTTGCCACAGGCCGCACTGGCAGCTCCCAATCAGCCTGATATTGCTCGTGGCGTGCTCGTTAGAGACGAATCCGGCGATACAACCACTCCGATCAAACATGTCATCGTCATTATTGGCGAGAACCACACCTATGATAATGTCTTTGGGACATATCAACCAGTTCATGGTCAATCGGTGAATAATCTGTTATCTGAGGGCATCGTAACCCCATCCGGCAACCTGGGGCCAAACGTCTCAAAGGCGGAGCAGAAGACTGCAACCGATACAAAGACGTACAACCTCAAACCTAAGAAAACGGGCGCATACAATACCTTACCACAGCCAAATACGACCTATGCACAGGGGCAGCCGCAAAACGTTCCCGATGCACGTTTCCCTGCTAATCTACCCAACGGGCCCTATCAGATCACGAAATATGTGCCCTATCTGAATTCATATGTTGGCGACCCTATCCACCGTTTCTACCAGATGTGGCAGCAGCAGGATGGTGGCAAGGCTGATCTGTACACCTGGGTACACCAGACCGCTGGCGACGATAATGGCGCGAATCCGCCCAAGCCGATCTACCAGGGCGCACTCTCGATGGGTTATTACAACATGAGTACCGGCGATGCTCCTTATTTCAAGCAGCTAGCTGATACTTATTCCAGTAGCGACAACTATCACCAGGCTGTAATGGGTGGTACTGGCGCGAACCATATCATGCTGGGTACTGGTGATGCCGCCTACTACCAGAACGCACAGGGGCAACCAACGGTTCCTCCTAGCAATCAGATTGAGAATCCTAATCCTAAGCCAGGTACCAATAACAACTATACACAGGATGGTTACTCGGGTGGGAGCTACAGTAATTGTTCTGATCGTAGCCAACCAGGCGTCGGACCCGTCCAGCGTTACATCCATTCGTTGCCGTATGCACCATTCCGCAACGGTGACTGCGCGCCGGGTGCCTACTATCTGTTGAACAACTACCTGCCCGGATATACACCCTCGGGTCAGCTTTCCAGTGGCACACCTTATATCGTGCCACCTCAACAATTCCCAACCATTGGCGATGAGTTGTCAGCTCGTAATGTGACCTGGAAATATTATGGCCAGGGTATGAACGATGGGAAAACACCCAGCCCATATTTCTGCGGCATCTGTGACCCATTCCAGTATGCAACCTCGATCATGACAACAAAGTTGAAAAACAACCTGCAGGACTTCACACAGTTCCAGAAGGATGTTACCAACAACACACTGCCTGCCGTCTCGTTCATCAAACCCGATGAGATACACGATGGGCATCCTGCCTCCTCCTCACTGTCGATATTCGAGAACTATTCCAAGGATATTGTGACTGAGGTACAGAGCAATCCGAAACTATTCAAAGATACCGCCATTTTCATTACCTTCGACGAGGGCGGTGGTTACTATGATTCCGGTTATATCCAGCCACTTACCTTCTTTGGTGATGGCCCGCGTATTCCGCTTATGCTGGTCTCACCCTATGCAAAGCGTGGGTATGTGGATCACACCTACAATGACCACGTGTCACTGCTGAAGTTTATCGAGACCAACTGGCGTCTACACCCGCTATCGTCGCGCAGCCTCGATAACCTGCCCAATCCGCGTATGAGCGATCGTAACCCATATAAGCCAACCAATGGACCAGCGATAGGCAATCTAATGGAGATGTTCAATTTCCACCAGGATCGCTAGCTCGGATCTTACTCCTGACCCAACACAAAAGACTGGATTGCGCACCATGCAATCCAGTCTTTTGTGTTGGGTCACTATAATTGGTAGTATGATCCAATGTTAAAAAGGATAAAGCCACCTTATAAGGTCTGCTGCGAATTGGGAGATTTTTTGAGATGGATAAAAAGCAAGAGGACTGTGATGACAAGTAAAAGAAGATTCGCACAACCTCCTAATAGGAGGATAATGAAGATAAGTGCAGATGGTTTTTGGGAAAAGGCCTCCCAGAGTAATCCCATACCCAGGCAAAGATAGAAAAGAATGTAGAGAACAAATTGCCACGTTTTTGTAGCTCCCATAGTTGCGCATCCTTTCAAGTCCGTAAAATTTTTCCCTTTGGTTTTTACACGTTAGATACGTGAGAAACCGTTACGTAAGTTTTCCTGGATGTATCTGATTAGCATCTCTCTTCAAGTCGGGTTGTGGGGCATGGAGTATACTGGTAACCTTTTTGGGGTGGAATGGGACCTATTCATATAGAGTAAGAGTAGCAAATGATCTATGTTTGCTTGAAAGGAAAAGCAGCTGTTATGCATGTAACAAGCTATCCGCAGCTCTCCCACTTGATGGTCCCCCTGGCCATTACCCATGTTACCGTCATTCCTATGGATACTGAGCGTATTCTCCCTGATCAAACGGTACTCATTGAGGATGATCGCATTGTAGCCATGGGACCTGCCTCTGCCATTCCACTGGAAGCTTTCTATACGGTGATAGATGGCACTGACAAGTACCTGATGCCAGGACTTACCGATATGCATGTTCATTATTGGTCTCCCAATGAAGCGGCCCTTTTTCTGGCGCATGGCGTAACGGTTGTGCGCAACATGGCTGGAAATCCCTATCACCTGGCATTACAACAACAGCTCCAGCGCAAAAAGTTGCCTGGACCGCTTCTTTATACCACCAGCCCTTTGATTGAGGGTGGCCCTCCCATTCATTCCGCGTGGCGTGCTATGACGAATGCGGACGATGCAGCCAAACTCGTGCATACCTATGCCGAGCGCGGCTATCAGCAGATCAAGATTTATAATCAACTGAAGCCGGATGTCGTGCGAGCGATGGGGCAAGCCGCGCGCGAGCTTGGTATCCGTATGGTTGGGCATTGTTCCAATTTTATGACCTTTGAAGAGGCAAGCGAGGCAGGACAAAGCTGTTTTGAACATTTCACAGGCGCATGGCGCGGCCATTTTAAACCTGGTTACGAGCAGCGGTCAGATCAATATAATTTGCAGCTGGATGTATTGAACATGGTCAATGAAAAATTAGATTATGATGCGATTCGCCGCCTCGGCCATTACTTAGCCAAACATCAGATATGGAATTGCCCCACCCTGGTCTGCTATCACTATATGTTGAATGCCCAGTGTGAATGTGAAGCAGATCCTCTGCTTCAGTCATTTCTGAAGTATGTTGTGCATGCAGAGCTCAAAAGCTGGGAGGAGCTTGACCCCAGTCGTTATCAAGAGCCGGCATCGTTTGATCCCTGGATTGCGGCTATCCATAAACGCAATGAAGCCTTCTCTCGTATTGCCTCATTGTTGTATCAAGAAGGTGCGCCATTGCTCATTGGAACTGATACGTCCGTGCGCTATATCGTCCAGGGTCTTTCGGTCCACCAGGAATTAGCTTTATTTGTTGCCGCTGGAATGCGCCCATTTGAAGCCTTACGCTGTGGTACGAGTGAGGCGGCACGTTTTCTGGATCAAGAAGATGAGTGGGGGACCATTAAAGTCGGGAAACGAGCGAACATGCTCTTACTCAATGCGAATCCGCTGGAAAATATCCAGGCTGCAAGCCAGATCGAAGCGGTGTGCGTAAATGGTTTTTACCTCTCACGCAAGGATCTTGATGGCATGCTCGCACATTGTGAACGCATGGCGCCTGCTGGCCCTCCCCAATCCCTCCCGCATATTGTGCTTGGAAATATCACTGCTAGAGGTGGAGTGGTAGCGCATGGCACATGGCGTGAGCATTATATGGATGGTGAAACCGGTTATCTCATCTACCGCCATAGTCATCTCCTTGATGGAAACTGGCTTATCGAAGAACAACACATTTTTGAGTATGGAGAGCTCTTTTCTCAGGGTGGTCAGCAGCATCGAAAAACACGTTTTCACCTCGCCGCTGATGGCACCATACGTCAACTCAGTGAAACGCGAGAGTCTTGGTTAGGGAGCGAGCAACTGGAAATCACGTGGTTAAAGACAGGAGCTTACATGATCCGCCGCAAAGAGATTGATGGATATGAGCAGACGCAAGTCCTGACAAGTGTGCCACTGCTGGCAGCGGATACGCTCTCCTTCACTGCATTTTTGTTGCTCATAAAGAACAATATCGATTTAACCAATCGACTGGCACTGAGCATTGATGAAACAGGCACTCATATCGTATCTCTGCATGGAAGTAGTGCAGAGGCTCTCTCGCAGGATGGTGAGACACAATGGCAGGTACAGATCCAACGACCAGATTTACCGATCCAGCTTAGCATAAATATGGCCAGCAATGGAGAATGCCTGCGTCTAGAACAAACCGGAAGGATACATAAGAGAGTATTTGCTGCTATGCAATCATAAAATCATGATGCTTCATCTTCCTACTCTTACTGAGTAGGAAGATGAAGATTGCCCATGCACAAAGTAAATACAATTACTTCAATGTATTTACCAGAGCGGAACCGAAGACAGAGCTTCGTCAATGTCTATATTGACCGAACTGCCATTCGCAAGACCGTACTGCCAGATGAACGCATGACCGGTAGTATGACCACCACAAGATATCCCTGCTGGTGCGAACGAGGGAGCGTCGCTCCTTCCGGTGCGACCGGTAGACGGCTCAGTGGAATGCAAAATCGAATTGCCAATAGCCGGGTTCTTACCCACGGCTGCGCAAAAAGCGCTATTGAAATGGCTGCTGCCTGCATATGGGTTCTCGTAGTACCCAACGGCATAGCCCGCGTTGGAAATAGTTGTGTACCAGCCTTCGATGAAGCCAGCGTCTACCGCCGAATTGCTCTCTATATCATCGATGATTATGGTGCCCTTTGGAATTCCCAGGGCGTGCGCTTTTGTAAGAGCATCATTGGCATGGGTGACTCCATTACCGTAGCCAACATCACTACCAAAATCAGACTGAATAGGTAGAATGCGAATACCCTGACTGTGGATATATGAGGCTTCAGACGCATTCATTGGTGAGAAAGCTATTGCATCGAGGTAGCGACCAATAAACTGAGGAGTACCATTGCTCCTTTTGATCTGGCTGAGGAACGATGGCGTTATGAAGCTCACAGAATCAACGCCCCAGAGGACATTGCTCGATGGCGAACTGGATCCTGAATACGAGGCTGCACTAGCGTGGGTGATGGGCAAAATAGTGGCGAGTCCAACTGTAATGCTCAATGCAAGGGCAAAGAGACAATAAAATCCCTTTCTGCGCACCATGCGTTCTACTCCTTTGTGTACAAATAAAAAATGGGAGAAAGGATGCGACATTTATCATGGGATACCAGAGAAATATCGCTCAGATGAAAGTGCGACCATTTCTGTAAATAACGACAAAAAATATAGCACTTCAATTACTGAAATGATAAGTTATAAATTCATGACTGTAAATATATACACATCTATATACCCATATTTCCTATCTAGGGAAAATGGATAAAGCGAAGCTCTTGTCGAGAAAGGGTTATCGATAAAAAGAGCAACGATAGTGTATTTCATTATAAGGAGAGAGAAAGCAGCGACTCTTCTCTTGAGCACGGGTGTATCAGCTAAGATAGTCCGGAGATATCAGGACATAGCTGGTAGAGCATGGGCGAATGAGAGGTAAACCGTAACACCTGGCTACTTATGCCAGATGTTATGTGATGAATTTGTGGATGAGAGGCTGGTTCTGAGCAATCCGGTTTACTTGCCGAAGCGCTCAGAACATCTCATTGCTTATTTCCTTTGTTTTTCTTTTCATTGAAAATATATAAAATACATGCTTATCAAAAATAAACACTTTTTAATTATTATAATTTATATTCAAATATTTAACTTATATACTCTTTTATACTAAGAAAAGAGCAGCCTCTTCTAGTAAGGGAATATATTTATTGGTGGCAAGAAATAGCCTATGTCGTTCGGGGTTACGGGCATTATCTTCTTCTTGTACTGATAGTTTCTATCTCTTGTTCTTATACCAATGAAGAGAACAGGCTCGGTTGGTTAACCATTAAAAAGGAAGAGAAATACAGCCTATGAGAAAATTTAACGTAATGGGCGCTGCACTGCTGCTTTGTGTGCTGGCAATTTCTGCCAGTATGCTAGCAGGAGCCTTTGCTCAATCTCGTTCAGCTCAGGCTGGTTTGGGACACGCTAGTTCGATGCACGTTCGCGCGATCCAGGCTCACTCAACCAGTTCCCGCTTCGGGCTTTTCTCTCACCAAAAAGGGACTTCTGCTTCTAGGAGTAAGAGCAATAAAGGGCTCTCCTTTAAGAACAATAAGAAGTTCTCTTATGATAACAGCTATGAGGACAGACCTTCCTTTAATAGCTATGAGAGCAACCCTACCCATCAAAAATGCAAAAAATGCAAAAAAATTATCATCATCAAAATAAAAGGCCCGTCAGGACCAAGTGGCCCATCAGGTCCATCGGGAGCGCAAGGACCAGCTGGTCCATCAGGACCAAGTGGCCCGTCAGGTCCATCGGGAGCGCAAGGACCAGCTGGTCCATCAGGACCAAGTGGCCCATCAGGTCCATCGGGAGCACAAGGTCTAGCTGGTCCATCAGGACCAAGTGGCCCATCAGGTCCATCGGGAGCGCAAGGACCAGCTGGTCCATCAGGACCAAGTGGCCCGTCAGGTCCATCGGGAGCGCAAGGACCAGCTGGTCCATCAGGACCAAGTGGCCCAGTCAGGTCCATCGGGAGCGCAAGGTCTAGCTGGTCCATCAGGACCAAGTGGCCGTCAGGTCCATCGGAGCGCAAGGTCTAGCTGGTCCATCAGGACCAAGTGGCCCGTCAGGTCCATCGGGAGCGCAAGGTCTAGCCGGACCGTCGGGACCATCAGGCCCATCGGGAGCGCAAGGTCCAGCCGGACCGTCGGGACCATCAGGCCCATCAGGAGCACAAGGTCCAGCCGGACCGTCGGGACCATCAGGCCCATCGGGAGCGCAAGGTCCAGCCGGAGGAGTATTAGATTTTGCAGATTTTTTTGCGTTGATGCCTCCAAATAATGCTGCAACAGTTGCTCCCGGCACAGATGTAAGTTTTCCACAAGATGGACCTACTAGTGGGACTGGTATTGCTCGTACAGGTCCTGGGACATTTAACTTGGCTGCAATTGGCACGTACCAGGTCTTATTTCAGGTGAGTGTGACCGAGGCGGGTCAATTGATTTTGACGCTCAATGGCGCCGATCTGGCTTATACGGTAGTTGGACGAGCAACCGGCACTTCCCAGATAGTAGGAATGGCTCTTGTCACGACGACAAGTGTCAATTCAATACTGACTGTACGAAATCCTGCTGGCAATTCCACCGCACTAACCATCACTCCTCTTGCAGGAGGAACAAGGCCTGTTTCAGCACACCTTGTTATCACACGACTCCAATAGATGGGTCAAATAAACAATATACGCTATACTAAACCAGACTAAAGCCTGGTTTAGTATAGCGTATATTATTAGTACAAATCTGGTATTATGGCTGTGATGCATTGGGCTTGCAGGGTACGATTTTTGTCAAGTGACGCAAGTTTTTCAATGATTTGCTTGCGTAAGGAGAAGAGATTGGTTTTTACCATCTATTTCACCTGGACAAATGTCTGTTTCTTCTAGCCCTAATGCGTCATCATAATATGATGTGACAAGGACTTTTGCATCTTGAGATGATATAAAAAGAATCTCCTTTTAAATATGTATTATGCTATTTTATATTATATTACTATACATTTCTATATATTTTTCGTAAAAAAAGGTTTTTTGGTTTTTTACTCCTGGGTGATTTCGAGTTGGTCCGTTTTCCAATCTTCTCAATGAGATAACGGGGTGCTCCACGTTCGCCGAACGGTTGATTTTATTGCTCGCTATGGTTATGTTGAGAATGAGCTGAAAACAGAGCGTAGCAGTTGTGCTACTACTACTTCTCCACAAAGACTGGGGTTGTTCGGTCAACTGAAAAATTGGTCCTTGGCGAGATAATACCATCTCTTGCACGCCTGCACGCCTTCCTGTAAGGCGACAGGAGTGCGTTCATTGCTCCTGGTGATGTCTATGGTCGTTGTCACGAAACACATGATTGATGCTTTTAATACAGCATGAAATTCTTTGCGATCTTATCTAATAAAATTTGTGCTTTGCTCTTCCCTTTTCTTTTTTGAGTTATCTTTTTCTTCTTCCCATATTTTATTTTGTCAAGTATTGCTTCATAAATAAAACCGTTAAAAATACCATTAATACTATTATTAATGCATAGGATAAATGATACATACTCCCTTCTTAAATAGACAGAACATTATTAAAATGCTCACATATACAATAACGTTTCTGTCTCGTGTTTTTCCAAAGTAGATGTTAGAACGAGCTGTCTAAACGCTCGCTTTGAGGTACTTTCACAGGAGTTTGACACCCTGCTGCGCTCGGTGAATTGGTAGTGTGATATTGCTCTGAGCGGTCCAGCAAGTAAACCGGACTGCTCAAAATACATCACTGGATGGTTGGTTGTTTGACCTTCTTCTCGTTCTCTATTGTCTGTGGGTGACTCGATCCCATAGATATAAAAAAGTCATCATGAAAAGAGAGAAGAGAACGGCGAAAATTATTACAGAGATGAAGGCTGTAAGAACAGATTCATGCATTATGACGATCTGTATTCCGATCCAGAGAATAGCAGCGATAGGCCCGTTAAAATGTATCTTTGATTATTAGAAAGTTTTTCCATGCTTTTACCTCCCATTTCTAAATTGTCATCATTCGCTATTTGTAACACGATTTGTCCAGACTTTTCTATACATGAAAGGATTGGCCTATGAATGAGAGTCTTGTGCGGATTTCAGGGGCTTTTTTAGATACTCTCTATCTGAATGTGTGCCAGACGGATAGTAATTTTCAGATAGTCAAGAAGAAACTGCCGGATGAGCTGAAATTTACTTGCTGGTGTTTGGGAGTTACTTCAGGAAGCGGGTATTCCTCACATGCATATCTGTGATTTACGGTATAATGCTCAACGATCTTACTGTCTATGAACGTACATCCGAAAGTGGTCCAGGAGTTGTTAGGGCATAGTTCTATTACTATTACGATGGACCTTTATTCGCATATCCTGCCATCGATGCAGCAAGAAGTTATTGAGAAATGGGATGATGCCTTTAAGCTCCTGGGTAGTCCATTTGAAGAGAATAAGTCGGAAGATAAAGAAGGGGTGAATAAGAGCCATAGAATAGTAAATTGGCCCAAACTTTGAATGTAATCAGATCGGATCTTTTACCCTAATGACAGATTACGAGCATAAGGAGTTATTGTAATCAGAAAGGCAAGGAATTGCGCCTGAACATTGCAAGATGGTGATGAAATAATCAGTCGAATATTCCTTTTCGCAATTTGTTCCAATAGTCGTTTTGAGGCTCAGGATAAAAACTAGATCAGATTTTACTTGCGCTTGCTACATTGATGGGCAAGTCAGAACTTTAGAAGAAATTCCTATTGGTAAAAACAAACAAGCATCTAGACGCAGAAGCAATCCAGACGCTTGTTTGTTTTTACCTTTTTATGCTTATTTGCTTTTGTTAGCCTTCCACTTTTCAAGTTCCTACTTAATCTGTCTACTTTTTTTCTTTCATATTATCTTGATTGATATCTTTACTTAAGTAGACATTGATGAGATTTCCGAGTTGTTGTTTTTGCCATTCCTTATCCTCTATCTGCTCTATTAAAAATTGGGTATGTGTGGCCTTTAGCATATGATCAAGTCGACCGAGCGCATACAGCTGCTCATCAGTTCTTTTATCATGAAATTTATTCATTCCTCCAAGAGCTGTAGCAACTGCGGCCAAAAGAGCACCAGAACCACTGGTAATAATTGCCAGCTCATTTGAATGGAAGAAGAAAGTAACTAAAAAAGAAACAACGCTGAATACCAGAAGGCTTAAGCCCACGTAGATAATAAGATTTGTTTGTTTGAAGCTATTTTTTACCTCCTTGTCAGCAGTATTGTAATACCGTGTATTGGCAGTAATAATACTAGCCATGAACTTTTCGGACATTGTTTTAGCATTTTTAGCTATCTTCTTTGACTCGTCACTCAAATTCTCGCTGTCATCCTCGACATCGATTGGTATTAAACTATTTTGTATTTCTCCCATATTTTGCTGTAAATTTTTAAATTCGGATACGAGAATGCTAGACTGCGCTTTTTGCTCTTCTTCTAACTTACTGATTTTTTCGTCAAACCGTTGATGCATTGCGTTTAGGCATTCATCAATTTTTTGGAGGAACACAACTTGTTCTTTAAAAATGCGCTGATCTCCCACTTCATTTACAACGGTTTGAAGTTGCCCTATCAGATTACTTATCCTTTGTTCAGCCTGCTGCTGGAGAGGTGCTAAGTTTTGCACCTCGGTATGAATAGTTTCTAAGTTTTCTAAGAATCTATCTCGTACACGTATCCACTCTTGTTGATTAGACGCATATGTACTGTTTTCTAGCCTTAAAAGAGTATGTAGATCCTCATACTTTACTCGCATATCTTCCATGAACAGCTGTAATCTATTGTCTATGTCAAGCTGTAGGTTTTGTGTTTTTCTGGAATCAGCTAGCTTGTTATTCGTGTCGATAGCATTCAAAGTATTTCTTAGGTCGTCAAAATGCTTCTGGTTATTAGAAATGCTAGCTTTTATACCGCTCTCGACTATACTCCTCACTGCCCCAAGCTGCTCTGCTCCAATGGTTTTGTACTCAGCTAGTACGTCTTCTATTAAATTTTCTTTAAATACTGACAAATTAATAGCATCATTATCTAACACTTGAGCGTTTGCATCAGAATATCCTGGTTCCCACTCATGGCAAGCCCAGCGATCTATATACCCAGCCATATCAGAACGAGTATATATTTTGGGATATCTTCTTCCCGTATTATCATACAAAGCTTCAACATTTTCATTATCAAGCACACCATCATTTGGCTCAAGAGATAATATCCACCCCCACTTTTCTGAAAAGCCCTTTAGGGGAACTCGTGTTGCAATAACCGTCAATCCATCATTTCTACGCGTATGCATTACAGGAATATCTTCTCTAAAGGCAATGCTGTGAAAGTCTGTCATGTATATTCCCCCAATCAATGATAAAACGGTATATGGTGTTTATAAAATAAAGAACGATATTCATTTTTATTTATCAAATAGAAGTATTCACTGTAAGCAAGTTTTTATGATATAGCAAGTGCCTTCGTGTACGTGAGGCCATATAACAAAGAAAGCACCCAGAACAAAATCTAGGTGCTTTTTGTTTATGAGTTATTCGATTGATAAGAAACCAATTGCAGCAATTCCTAATACAAGGCCAATGAGTTGATAGGTTGACACTTTTTCGTGATAAATGAGTACAGCTACTATAACAGCTCCAATAGCTGAGAGTACAGAAAAGAGAACTGCGCCTTTGCCTAACTCTGCTCCAGTTCTTAAGCTTATGAGCCAGGCCGTGTTGGCTGCAATAAATCCGGCGAGCGACAAAAGTGCAAATGTATATTTGCCACTGATGGCAAACTGCTTCGCTAATATATCTGCTACTAGTTCAAACGCTACTAAAATGAGCAAAAAGTAAAGCCATTTAGGAATGGTTACAAAAAATTGTTGTAGCATCCTGCTTAATTTCCTTTTCTTACTTCCTTTAACCGTTTCTGAAATTTCTGAATGATTGGAGATGGGTTATAGTAATTCAAGTTCAGCTCCCAGGCGTTTTTGTCTATATCATATCGAGGGCTGAAGAATAGTTTTTTGACCAATCTCATTCCATCATTTTCTTCTGACATATCCTCGGTTGCACCTGATGCGAAACCATAGAGCTTGTTAAATTTGATTTCTGGATGGTTTATCCAGTGTTCCAGCATGCTATTAAGAAGTGGGTTGAATGAACTGCTCTTATCTGGCCTGATAACGCAAGAGGTTACATAGCAATTGTATTCCTTACTTGGTTCATACGTTAGAATGTGATCTGCTGTTATTTGCTGCTCACTTAAGTCGTCATACTTTTCGTCTTCTCTTGCCATTTTTTCTCTCCATATAAGCGTATTCATTTTTGCAATAATAAATTGTTTTTTGAAAAAAAAGTCAATCGGCTCAGATGCATTTTCATGATCTGAGACACAGCGCTGCAACACTTTTGATGAGCATGGGAGTGAATATTAAAGTGATACAAGAGTTGTTGGGCCATAGTGATATCGTGACAACATTGGGCATCTATGGTCATGTGTTACCATCGATGCAAGAGGGGGCCGTTGATAAATGGGATGATGCGTTTATGGGCTTTAGTTTTGAGGATGAGGACGTTGAAAATGATGAATAAAAGGTCTTGCTCCCACTTTTGCTCCCAGTGACTACAATGACAGTTTATACACCAAAACAAAGCCGCCTGTGAAGCGGGTTCACAAGCGGCTTTGTTGGTGGAGATGGGGGAGAGTTGAAAACCACGAGTGATGTCAAGCTAAATGTCCTTCCTGGGCGTTTCGATGCCCTTTGCAGGCTGATTGAGCCGTTTCATTTTTGTCCAGTGGTGTTGAGTAAAGTGTAGTGAAATTTAGCCTCTAAGATGTCAAAATGGATGTCAGTTTTTGTACTGTTCTCTTGCTGGTTGTTTACGTCTATCGTATAGAGTATGGTATAATTGCAGCTAAGATAAGCTGTGATTATCCGTGCATGTCTCAATTGAAAGGGACTCTTCTATGGCAACTCAAGATGAGCGAATAGGCACGTTAGAATATAATCTGAACCAGTTCAAGACGGAAACTTTTAAGGCCTATCAGGATCTTACCATGGAAACGGTGATGTTGAAAGGTTTAATGGAAGATTCTGTCAAGCGATCAATGATTATGAGGAATCAGATTGCAAGTCTTGAACAGAATATGAACGGTCGTTTTGAGGTAGTAAATAATCGGATTGAAATGTTAGAGCAGACATTTAATAGTCGCTTAGATCGCATAGAAAAGTTACTCCTTGATCGTCTTCCACTTGTATAAATAATATCAAGAAAGCACTTGGTTTACAAACTCCAAGTGCTTTCTTTTTAGTTTGTTGGCTTTTTATTATGATAGCGTGCTATTTGTCTAAATGCTTCACAAGCGAATCCTGCAAGCAGTTGTAATTATACCTAAAAAGGCGATACATGAGAGCCAAATAATATGATCCCTTAATTGTTTCATCATAGTCTGGTATTTCTAATTCTTCAATTTTTACGTTAAGCCTTCTTCCTTCTATATAACTTCTAAATATAAGATCAGCGTGATCATTAAACTTGGTTTTAAAATCCTCTTTTTCTGCATTCTTTATAGTATAGACTAATACCATTTGTATCGATTGGGTGATCATGTTAAAGTTTTTAAAATATATTTTTGAGGATGGAGCGTAGAAAGAGATTAGCATAGAGATTCTGTCTAGCGGCAATTCATTAAAATCTTTAGAAGCATTCTGGTACTTCTGAAAGAATTCTCCATACACGGTGAATTCTGTGCCAGTAAATTGTTGTGTGCCTTGAGCTTGAGCAAGTATACAATAATATACTTGGTTAATTAGAACATATATTTCTTCAATTTTTTCCCGTTTTCTTCTGTTTTTTTCATCTTTTGCAACACTGCGAGAGGTTAAATAGGTTCCTGCGGTTGCAATGATGGCACCTACTATAGTAGATATTACGCTAACTACTGCTATAATTATTGCCGTTTGATTTTGGTCTAACATACTGTTGCTCCCTATGATATAGTGATCCTCTAATTTTATTAGAACGTTGTATCCGATGCAGCATAAAATTACCTCAACTAAATTACATATAAGCTTTGTTATCAATGATAAAAATAAGAGCACCTAGAATAAAAAAATCTAGGTGCTTTCTTTGCGGATGGGCGATTATTTTTCTTTCTGGTAAGCGCAATCTTTGTCTTTTATATGCTGTTGATACTCCTTAATAACTCTGGCTATTCCTGGGCGTTTTAGGTCAAGCACATAAGCATTATCAGCGATATGGTAAAGCGGAGAAAAGAACAGTTTACGTACTATAACGTCTCCGTTGTCACTTGTTACCTGAGCATATATTTTTGTGATTTGCCTTTCTGGATATTGTGTACACCAATAATTTAAGACTTCCCTTAACAGGTGATTTAGCTGGTATGGATGCTCTGGGTGTACTACAATGCTTTCTGCAAGAAGGGTATAGTCTCCTTTACGGTCGTATGCCTCAACTTCATCTGGAGAGATTGAAAGTTCAGAACGTTTGCCGCTAAGTATTTCCATGATGATATTTTCTGGTAAGGGTACTAGGCTTATATAAGCAAGCACGTTTTCTCGACTTTCTTTGTCGAAGATACACATAGTAATATGATCATTCTTTTTAAACCATGATATATATAATCCTATGTCGCCTACCATTTCCTCTTTGTAGACTGCGAAGTCTAACTTCAATATAGCGGGTAGATCAGATACTTTCATCCAATCTGCAAAGTCTTTCGCCTCTGTCTGTTTTTTATTATCCTTTTTGCTTTGATTTATGATGGCTTCAATGTCTGCTCTGCTATATAATGCACCTCTTTGTTTTCCTCCAGGCATGTGACTTCTGATTGCTTTCTCTCGCACTTTACGCCTGAATGTGCTTTCAGAAAGTCCTACCGCTACAAACAGTTTGATTGCATCTGCTGACTCTATGTAAGCTTCCTTGTTCATGTTATTTGGCCTCCCTCGATGTTGTTCTTTCATATTACTGTTAATTCTATCAAACAATCAGTCAAATTACCAACCCTCTCAAAAATAACAGTTATTTATTATTGACATTCTCAAAAATAACAGTTATTATATGTACATGACGAAGACGATAACAGTTAATGAATTTTCGCTCTGACTGTTATTCCGATCTGATAGTGTTCTTAGAGGAATCGGGCTAGGTCGAGGCTCTTGAAAGATGTATCTGAACAATCAGTTTAAACCACCTTGTACCGTCGCATGGCGAGGGTTGTGCGATCACTACAAGGGACATAGAAAACTGTACATACTCTGCGAACGAGCCTAAAGCTAAGATTAGGGTACTGGATAGTGTTGCTTGGAGGTGGTGTGGTGATGGATGGGCCTAAGCAATGCGACGAAGGGAGACGAGGATCGAACCAAGGGAAGGGAGCAGAGGCCATGCTAGATGGTGAATGCTCTCGTTGTGACTCGCTCTCACAACAGAGCCCATGGCCTGCGTATGGAACATCTTTTACTGTCTTTTTAGATTGTTTCGTTGTGCGTGCTTATCCTCCCACATTTCTATCCTTTGGCTTTTCCTCGATTTCTTCCTCACTATCTGCAAAGGTTGGCGGCTGGCAGTCGCGTTTCGGTGTGATTGCTAGACGCGAGTCCTTGTAGTCTGTTTTCTAGCTTTCCTGAAAGGCGGTGATTCTATGGCTTATCGTTGTGAGTGTTGCCATGAGGACTGTGACATGGTTTATCCGGTTGCTGATCTTGATGATCCAAAGCAGGAACAAACGATGTATATCTGTGCTGAATGTTGTGATTGTCTTCTTGATGTGCCTTTGAGCCTGTCATATGTTCCTGTGAGTCTGTCATATGCGGCTTAGAATGGTGGTGGATATGCGTACCTTGCAAAACTGGCTGGTGGTGTTGCTGCTGGTCCTGGCTGCGGTGGGCATCTATCTGGATTGGTCGTTACTGCTGCGGTTCCTGCACGTGTTTGGCTAGTTCTTCATGGAGGATGTGACATGATGTCGCTGCTTCGTGATTGGGGATTGTATGCGGTCGTGATCCTGGCTGCGGCTCTGGCGGTCCTGGTCACGAATAGGCCGGGCAATCCTCGCATTCTTCGTATTCTGGCTCGTAACTTGTTTCTCCTGGTGCTTTTTCTCTTCGCCTATCAACTGTTTGCTGTGACATTTTTTGTGAAAGTTCCTGCTGTTGCCAAGGTTACAACGCCTGTTTCTGCTGCTGGTGATAGTGTCGTCGGTGGTCCGTCGCTCTCGGCTGTGTTCATCAATCAAGTGCTTGCTGATGCTCACTCTCCTGCGGCTGGCAAGGGTCAATCTCTCTATGATTTGAGCATACAGTATCACATTGATGATGCCTATGCGCTGGCAACGTTCCAGCACGAGAGTACCTATGGCAAGTACGGAGCTGCCTTCATTGATCATAGTTTAGGTAATATCAACTGTGCTGGGTATCCGACGTGTGACGGTCGTTTTCGCTGGTATGCCACATGGGAAGAGGGCTTTGAAGACTTCTTTCGCTTAATTGCTCGTGAATATATCGCGCAAGGTCGGACAACGCTGTCCAGTATTATTCCTGTCTATGCTCCTTCATCTGAAAATGATACCGGGGAGTACATTCAAACGCTTCGTAGTGCGATCCACGCATTTCGTCGGGGACAGATCGTCTGAAAGGTGTGTGCCTATGAATACTGGTAAGTGTGACGTTCTTGGTCACGAATGGATTGTGACGTCCGCTCCTGGTTGGTTTCGCTGCCAACGTGTTATTGATACCAAAGTGAGCAAGCGCAATCCGGTTGGTCACTCCGTCTACTGTGGTGCGGTGGCGCATTGTCCTGGCTGCCTGGGGTATGTGTTGCAAGGGTATCAAGTGGTGATGTGCCGGGATCATGCCTGTGTCAATATCCAGCGGCTTCCTCTGATGACTCCAACTCGTCGTCAATCATTCTCGTCATATACCTCTGAGCAACAACAGCTCTGGTAAGATCCTTTCTTCTCACGATTGTCATTTTCTACGGCTTGCTACTTGGGTATCAAGCTGCATCTGCATGGTGTTTTAAACAACAAAGAAAGAGGTACGAACATGGCTATGACATTTACTGGTTTCGTGAAAGCTGGCGGCGTCTATGAAGTTGGCAAGGACAAGAAACCGATGATTTCTTTCACGGCAGTTGATGAGCTTGGGAATACGTACGCCTGCCAGATGTGGCAGGATGATCCTCAGTTCCAGCAATTAGCACAAGCTATTCCTCAGTCGCGTCGTCAACAAATTTCGTTTGAAGTGGCTGCCTACACATCGCGTATGCGCACCTTTAAGGATGGGAGTGAGAAACCTCAAACAAATTTTATTGTGACTCGTGTTTCGGTTCCTGCGCTTGGTTTGCAGGCTGCGTAAAACATTTCTCGGTGATGCTCTGGCCTGGAGGGTCTTTCCTTCAGGCCATGTTTTCAACGCAAAGAGAGGTGCTACATGTTCAGTTTGAAACGCATGTTAGGGATTCATCAGGGGCGTGAACGTTTAGACGTGTTGATCTCGTTGGTGCTGCCTGGGTTCCTGATGGTGATCTCGTCGTATACGAATGCATGGGCCTTTACAGGTGGCAACTTGACCTTTAGTACCTGGGCCGAAACGGTCAATACGCTGGATGCGGTGTTTCGTGGTCTGTTTGTGGAGGCGTTGGTCTTTACCTGCTTCAAACTGGTGAAAATGTTGTGCTCAGCAAAAGATTGGCGTCTGTACTTTGCGGCGCTGATACCTGGTTTTGTTGGACTGGTGGCGGTGATTGTCTCGGCTGGCTGCGGCCTGGCCTGGGTGATTAAGTCGGGGTCAATGGACTGGATGGTCCATGCCATTGCTCAATACTTACCGTCCTGGGTCGTCGGCGTGTTTCAGTCTGGCATGGGGTTGCTGTTTCCCGTGTCCTTGATGGTGCTTGCCATTTATGATCTTGGGAGCCTGATTGAAGAACATATTCATCGAGGGATTCACCTGCGAAGTTTGGCAATGCGCGTTCAAAGTGCTGAGCATCATCAAACCATGCTCTCGATGGCGCAACAAGAAGCCAACGAGGATGCGGAGATTCAAAACTCGTATAAAGACATGGCGCGTGTCAATGCTCGACAGGCCGTTGACGCTGCCCGTAATGGTGATTATACCTTTGGGTTTGCCAAGGTCACAGAACAACTTCCTGCTTCTGGGCCAACACAAGTGAAGCGCATTAGCCCGAACATGTCCTATCCCGGCCTGTCAGCTCCACCAACTCCGAACCAGCTCCGCGCTCCCGGCGTTCCTCCAATTGCTCCACAAGCATCGTATATCAACGGTCAATATACAACGAATGTCGCTCCAACTGGCGTCACGCAACCGATTACCATTCCACCAGCTCCGATGCCTCAACCTGAACCATCAATGGTTAAACGAGCGTTAAGCTGGATGGGTGGCGCAACAAACGGCGCTTCTTGAACGCCGGACGCCTGCACGCCGGATGGTGGCACGCCGAATGTCTGCACCTGGCACGCCTGCACTCGTGCAAGCGTGCCTCTCCCTTCTTTTTTTTGCTGTTAAGATAGTACGTATGTTCTAGAAAAGCAAGCAGGCGAAAAAATCCTGCGGCATTATCTGGCTTCCAGAGGCACAAAACGAACACGTGCGCGAATGTCGCGCCGTGACGGTGCGAAGCAAGCGTACTACCTTGATGCCAGTGTTAGGCTCGAAGTGCGACGGTGCCAGTGATTGCAGTCCTGCGTATATCACCTTGGCACCGTCGGCACGTAGTGCGTAACACTGAGGGTCAAGGTGGAGACGCTAGTCACGAGATATGTTGGCGTCGGGGCGGGGTGGCTCTCCCGTTCCTGTTCAAATACCTGGAGGTGTTCCGTGATAGAGGTCGCTCTTGATGTGCGTGCAATCAATAAAGCTATTGATCAGAATTGTAAAGGCCGTGGCGGTGGTGTGTATTGTTCGCGGCAAAAATATAGCGGCTTTGCTCGTATTATGCAGGCAAGAAGCATTCGAGGTCAGTTGGTTGTGCGTTGTCTGGATGATGCTCAGTGGGTCTATCCATTGGCTGTATACAAGGAATGGTAAGAGGAGGCGCTACGATGGGATTACGGCCATTTAATCCTACGACTGACTATCGTTATGAGTGTGTGTGTTCTGATCCGTCATGCCAGTGTGTTCAGCAACGACGCAAAGTTATTCGTGTGGCTGAAACGTATTGTAGTGAATCGTTCTGTCAGTGTGGTCATGTCATGTTAGTGACACATATCGCTCTGGGTGATTGTTCTGTTGATGGCGTTGGTGCTCTCAAGCGAAGACATCTCCAGGTCTTCAGTTTGGACCAGTGCCGCAATTGGTTTCTAGATCAAACTGATCCTCAACATTCACAGATCAAAGGACACGCCTACTATACTGTTGCGGGTCTGTGCGGTGATGGGCGTAAAGATGATCAGGCGGTCAAGGATACCTTATGGGTGCTGCAAAAGCACTGTGAGATTCATAATCCGGTAGCATCTGAGGTCTTTTCATCTGCGCTCTCCTACCTGCTTTCAGTATAATGCTCCCTCGCTTTCCTTCTCTTATGGGTTGTGCTTTTCATTTCCTGTCGAGGCCTATCAGGCATAGGAGGTACAATATATGTCCGCTCCTTATATTGTGGTCGCATATGATCTAGCATCAAATACCTGCCTGGGTATTGTTGCTGTAGCTCTTTCTATGGAACAGGCAGTAAGTATTGTGAAGGCGTTTGCATTCGTTGCACTAGCTTGCCATAGTTCTCTCCATTACTATGTTCGTGATAGTTCTTCTGCCTCGCTGTATGGTCCTGAGTGCTCCGTCAATCTCTTGGCAAGCTGGCAACTTCCATAACACATAGAAGTGACATGTGTCTGTCTGTCTTCCTGCGGTGCTGCCTGGGTGGGTAGCACCGCACACCACGAAACTAGTAACACGTGGTGTGCTATTTACAGTCTTTTCCTCGCTCTTTTTCTTCCTTGGGACGTTGTGACTCTTCATGCTTGCAAGGAGGTGCGTATGCAGAAAAATGTCGTGTATGACTATGACGTGGCGCTCTGGCGCTATTGGCCTTCCTCTGATTTCCCTATTGTGGCGTCGGTTCGGGCGTCTGCCGTGCCTTCTGCTCTGGTGGCTGCATTGCGTGTTATGGCAAAACGTCGGATACGGCATGTGTCGTATGTGGCGGTTCGCTGTCCTGATGGGACGTTCCAGCGGTGGGAGAACGGTTTGACACTGCATGAGGAGGTGGTTGCATCATGACAGATGAGCAAAAAATTGTCCACTTCGGTCCTGATACCTTCCTGGTGAACTGGAAGTTTGCCAATGAGCAAGATATTCCGACAGGTGACGAGCTGCCTTTGCATGTGATTGAACTGCTTGACGCTTATCAGGATGAAGCGAAAAAAGCACATGCACCTGTGCCAACAGATTTAGAGTGCTATGGACGAACGCTCTTTATCCGTTCGCATGGCTCCGGTACCTTCTCCTGGCTGCTGTTTACTGATGAGATCACACTTGATATGGGCTATGGCACACTGCAAGGGCATGTGTTCTGTCAGGCGCGTTTCTCGTCGATCCTCCTCAATAAGATTGGTCCTGAAGCCTGCATTGTCGCCGTTGAGGAGATGTTAGCGGGTTTGCTTGGGGAAAAGTTTCATAAACAGGCGTCTGAGATTCATTTGTGTGCTGATGTGGTTGGTATTGATTTCTCACAGGTCAATCCTCATCAGGATTTTGTGTCTCGTGTGGTGCGCATTCGTGAGCGTCCAACAGTGCCAGAAGAGGATGAGTTAGGTGAAAGTCTGTCACCTGGGCAGATTGAAAAGCTTGAACAGCTCGTGCAGCAACAACGAGAAGAGGGCATTGTTGAACCGCTTATCACGTCTAATCATCGCAAGATTGCCACGATTGACTTTGGGTCGCATGGTTCACAGATCTCCTGCCAGATCTACAATAAGGTGGCCGAGGTCAAGAAGCGCAAGAAGGAATGGTACTATCCCATCTGGCAGGCGCATGGATGGGATGGTACGTCCGTGGTCTGGCGGGTTGAGTTCCGCTTTAAGCGCAAGTTTTTGCAACGCTTTGATCTCAATGAAGCCTATGAGGTGATTGAGCAATTTCATTTGCTCTGGAAATATGCCACTGAGGAATGGTTGCGCTATGTAGATCATTCTCGACCTTCTAAAAATGTTTCTCGTTATCCTACACATTCAGCATGGGAGGTGATTCAGTCGGCGTATGCTTCTGAGGAACGGCTTGTGTGTGATGAGGCGACAGAACAGGCGTTGAGGATGGATCTGGTTGTCCATGATAAACCACTGGAGGTGATGGAACAAGCACAGGGCGTGATGGTGCATGATGCCTTGTGGTTAGAAGTGGATCGTCTGCACAGTGATATTGTGGCTCTGGCTTTGGCG
Organism: Dictyobacter kobayashii; assembly: GCF_003967555.1. Taxonomy (GTDB): domain Bacteria; phylum Chloroflexota; class Ktedonobacteria; order Ktedonobacterales; family Ktedonobacteraceae; genus Dictyobacter; species Dictyobacter kobayashii. Next base: position 1,114,624 of record NZ_BIFS01000001.1, on the reverse strand, counting down.
TTGCTGATCCCTCCGACTTTTCATAGATGGGTGCTGGTGTTCGTCTTGCTAACCTTTGTTGAAAAGATGTTGTACAGCAAGATGTCTACTGAGATACATGCGGTCACTGTGTCGATGAAAGAGAAACCTGTTGAGGTCTTGCGCGAATTGGCGGCTGAACAGGTTGCCTTGCTTTCTGAGGAGCAACGGGTAGATGTGGTTCATCATCTCTCTACCTCGCCATTTCGTGAAGTGCGTTCGACATTGATTGAGCGACAGCGGCGCATTGCAAAACAGAAGGCATGTGTCGCGGCTGCGCTCGGCAATTTGCGTACGGCGGTGGCCTTGATGCCACTAGACGAGCTGCCGGGGCACTTGGCTCATACCTGCCGTGTACCTGGTCGCACGTATGTTGATTTGCTCTCTTCTATGATCTGGTTTGTTGGTAAGGCGTACCACTATGACAAAGAGAAGGGGCGCGTCTTTGTTGAGGAGGTGAACAAAAAACGGCTAGCCTTTGGGTTGTTGACGGCTGCTGAGTATGAGCAAGAGATGCAGCTATACGGTGCTGATGTGACTGCGGATGATTGGTTGAGTATTGATCGTGAGCTTAATGCTCTGCGCTTAAAAAATGCGTCTTCTGTTGAACCTGATATGTCTGCATAGGGGGTGCTTAATGGCTCGTCGTAAAAGGATTTCGACTGCTCAGCCTGTATTGTTGAGCGTGGCTGATGTGGCTATTATGCTTGGGGTTTGTCGTACTACCGTGTACCAGTACCTTAACCATGAAGGATTGCCTTCTATTCTCCTGCGTGGTGTTCGCCGTATTCATCCTGACTCTTTGCAAGAATGGCTAAAATCTCATGAGGAATTAACAGCTTAATTTTTGTTGGTTTTTCTGCCTCGTTGCTCTATGAAGCACGAGGCTTGTTTTTTTTGAGGTGTTTTTTATGAAGAAAAAAGGGCGTCGCGGTCATGGTGAAGGTACCGTTACTCAACGTAAAGATGGTAGATGGCAAGGTGCCTTTTACTCTGAGGATGGGAAGCGACATTTTGTCTATGGTTCTACTCAGCAAGAAACGCTGGTGAAGCTTCGCAAAGCTCAACGGGAAGATGAGCAAGGAACCCTTGCTACCGGTCCTAATTTAAAGGTTGATGCTTACCTGCAACAGTGGTTAGAAGAGGTTCAAAAACCTACCGTTCGTATTAGTACCTACGTGAAGTACAAAAAGCTGATTAACACTTACATTGTGCCTGCTCTCGGTGGCTATCAGCTACAGAAATTGATGCCTCAACACATACAAGCTTTATATACCAAGATGGGGAAAAAAGGCTTGTCTGTTAAGACTATACAGAATGTTCACGGCCTTTTACATAACGCGCTTGATAATGCTTTGCGTTGGAACATGGTTTCACGCAACGTAACAAGCGTGGTTAAACCACCTCGTATTAGGAAAAAGGAGAAACAAGTTGTGAATTTAGAACAAGCTCGTGTTCTGATGCTGGCTGCTCGTGGGGAACGTTTGGAGATGTTCATAGCTCTGGCTTTGACTACTGGTATGCGTCGGGGCGAATTGTTGGCGCTGCGCTGGTCTGATGTTGATCTTGATAGTCGTGTGCTTCATGTTCGGCGAACTGTTGATTTTATTGCACGTTACGGTTATGTTGAGAATGAGCCGAAAACAGAGCGTAGTCGCCGTGATATTCTGCTGCCGTTGTTCGTGATCAACATGCTAAAAGCGCACAGGGTTAGCCAGAGGGAGCAACGGCTTAAAGTTGGTAAGAAGTGGGTGGATCTGAATCTTGTGATTTGTGGCCTGGAAGGTAACTACCTCAATCCTCGTTACATCTTGAAGATGTTTAGCAAGCTATTGCAAAGTGCTGGCCTGCCTCATATGAGAATACATGATCTCCGGCATAGTGTTTTGTCTCTCCTGGTCGGTATGCAAATTGATCCTCTTTCAGTGCAGGAACTTGCAGGCCATGAAGACATTACAACGACGTTGGGTATCTATGGTCATGTGAATTATGCGATGCTGCAACTCATAGCAGATAAGTTTGATGAGGTTTTTAAACAAGATTCGTAGTATCCATTGTGTATAAGTTAATTAGCAGCTATGAATTCTAATTAGGATTTATGGCTGCTTAATATGTCATATATAAATAAAATAAGTTGCTATAGTGTATATTATTATTGAGGTTCATGGGTCAGAATAGAATATAATGGGCTTTACTATATTAATATTTATAAGGGGTTATTTGTTATGGGTGTTTCAAGAGATACAAAAAGAAGGATTGTAGATTTCTTACTTATGGATGGAAAATTTTATGGGCACCTGGATTTACCAGAATTTTTAGATCATATTTGGGATTTGCGTTCTCTACCTTCTAATGATAATAGATATGGCAATGCTTACTATGACCTTTGGAAACACACAGTTGAATTTGATGACTATAGTCCAAGAGAAGTGCTTTTTGATCATCTAGATATTATGTCATGTGAAGATACGGTTTTTCTCAAATTTTTAGAAGAATGTACTCACCCTTTGGTTGTCTTTGATAATCAGGTGATTGATACCCGTGTGTCTACAATTAATGATCTATTGGTGCATGATGGTTATATGTTAAAGTTTGACCATCGTGTTCAGGGTGATCCCGTATATAAAGCTGTTGAAATTGTTGGAGATGATACTACCACCCGAGCGGTTGAGATTATAGAACGTATAGCTAGGAATTTTCATAAAGCAGTCAATGTCTTATGCAATCGTCATAAAGAGAGGACTGCTTTTGTAATAGAGGATGAATACGATGTACAAGACTTATTTGGAGCTATGCTTCGATCCTTTTTTGATGATGTTAGGGCTGAAGAGGTGGTACCGAGTTATGCAGGTGGGCATTCGCGTATAGATTTTTTGATTAAAGATGAGAATATCATAGTGGAACTCAAAAAAACTAGGAAGAACCTAAAAGATAAAGAGATTGGGAATGAGTTATTGATTGACTTAAGTCGTTACAGCAGCCACCCTAATTGCAAAACTTTCATGGCCTTTGTTTATGATCCTGACAGATATATTAAAAACCCTGTAGGTTTAGAAAGAGATCTTAGTAAACCTGGTCAATCATCTGCTGAGATGCGCGTAAAAGTAATCATTGCACCCCATTAATAGTGCTGACTAGTGTTGGGACATATATATTTTAAGATTGATAGAAGAGGAAAAGATGTCAATCTTATATTGGATGTCAAATTAGATGTCAAAAGTTTTAAAGGATGATTTGTAAATAATTATCTCAAGAGTATAAAGCGAGGCTAGAAGCGGATTTATGGTCCTACTTCTAGCCTCTGTGTTTGGTGGAGATGGGGGAGAGTTGAACTCCCCGTCCAAACAGCCCTACCGAGGAATGTACTACAGGCTTAGTCGATGTTTTTCTTATACGCCTCGGTCTCCCATCGACAGGATACCTAAGCGTTGGCCCTCTGGTCTTTGATAACGGTTAGAAGACGGTGGCCGTTACCGCACCTCGCGTTTATGGCGCCTGGATCCGACCCACGAGGAAAGGTCGGGCAGACGTCGCGTCACTACTTCTTAGGCAGCGAGAGCGAAGTTTGTTGCTGGTTTGGCAACTAATTTTTTGTCGGTTGTTTAACGAGAGTGCGTACCGACACCTCGGCCTGCAATTCTTCAATCTGACTACCTGTCGAAACCCGACATCCCCAGATGAAGAATCCATGCAATGTGTGTAGCCGATGAGGGCTAATACACGATTGATGTACTGAATAGTATAACATAATAGTTGACAAATAGCAATATTGGAGGCTATGTTTTTGGTGGTTGTGGGGCGAGTTTATGACACGATTTGACTTTGGTGGCGCGTCTGTGAGAGGGCTCTGATTTTCTGTTGCCATGATGGATTTTACCTTTGTATAATGATTTGCGTGATGAGTGCTTTTTGTTTGTAAGATTGGTGGTTTTTTTATGGCCATGTTTCAACGTTCGTTGGTGCGCGTTGCTCATCGCGGCGGCGCTAGTCTGGCACCTGAAAATACGTTGGCTGCTTTCCGTAATGCATTGACGATGCCGGTTGATATGGTTGAGCTGGATGTTCAGTTGAGTCGCGATGGTCAGGTGGTGGTGTTCCATGATGCAACGGTTGAGCGTTTGACCAATGGGGAGGGAAACCTGTTGGATCTGGATTTTTCCTATTTGCGTTCGTTGAATGCGGCCGCTCATTTTCCTGGTGGCTGGCCGCAGGAACAGCAGATACCGACGCTGGGTGAGGTATTGTCTCTGGCACGCAATCGGATGAAGGTGTGTATTGAGATCAAGTTTAGTGAGAGGGATGGTAACTTTGGGCGCTATCCACGCATTGCTGAGGCTGTGGTGCGCGAGGTACGGGCCGCGAAAATGGTCGAGCGGGTCATGATTATATCGTTTGATTGGGTGACGCTGTCCAGGTTGCGGCGCCTGGAGCCTGGTTTGCTGACAGGTGCCCTGGTAAGCGAACAGGTATGGTCAATGGCTGATGATCCGGGTCTGGTAAAGTTATGCAAACAGGTAACGCTGGCTGGCTGTAACTGGGTCAATCTGGATCGCCAGTTATATACGCCTGAAGTGCTTTCAATTATTCATCAAAATGGTTTTAAGCTGGGGCTCTGGACTGTCAATGAGTTGGATGATTTACAGCAGCTAGCTGGCGCGGGTGTAGATTCGCTGACTACTGATCGGCCCGATCTTTTTGCTTACCTTTAGGCTTATGCTGCCCATGGTTACGGATGGTACTCACAATTAAGTAATGGGTCGCCGCCCAATGTGTCTGCTCTTAATAGTTATCCGTTTGTATTAACAGAAAGAGCAATGGTACCATGTCCTATAGCTCGTACTCGAGGGTATGCTATAATGAGCCCGAATACCAGCCATAAGGCGGGTTGAATCTCGGTTGTGAGTGGAGAATCTGAGGCTATGCAGCAATCTGAAATGGCAATAAAAGAACACGCGTCTGAGCTGGCTACTCCTGAGTTGTTATCGAAGCATATCGATATCACGATTGTCGTTCCTTTGATGAACGAGCAGGAGAGTGTTCGCATTCTTTTTGAAAGAATACAGGCGCAAATTAATCAAATTGGTAAATCGTATGAAATTATTTTTGTAGATGACGGTAGTACTGATAAAACATTTGAAGTTTTAAAAGCCCTCCACGAGGAAAATCCTGGCATCGTGCATGTAGTGCGTTTCCGCCGCAATTTTGGTAAGACCCCGGGCTCGTTGCTGGTTTTGAGCGCGCTCGTGGTGATGTGGTCTTTACTATGGATGGTGATCTGCAGGATGACCCACAGGAGATTCCACGCTATCTAGAGAAACTTGATGAAGGTTATGATCTGGTTACCGGTTGGAAGTTTCCTCGCCTGGATCCCATCTCTAAAACCTTTCCTTCACGTATCTTTAATGGCATGGTCAATAAGCTGACCGGTGTGCACCTGCATGATATCAACTGCGGTTTTAAGGCATATCGCCGTGAAGTGATTGAAGATCCTCATCTGAAGTTGTATGGAGATTTCCATCGCTTTATTCCCGTGATCGCGCAATCGCGTGGCTTCCGCGTGGCAGAGATTAAGGTCACCCATCATCCACGCCAGTTTGGGGTCTCGAAGTTCGGTGCCAAGCGTTTTGCTCAGGGCTTGATCGACCTGATGAATATCCTGTTCCTGACCACTTTCCTGCGCCGGCCACTGCGTTTGTTTGCCCGCTTGGTTTCTGGTCCTTTGTACTGGGTGTTCTGGTCGACCTCTTTATTGTGCTACGTAGTTACTTCTGGATTCATGAGCCAATCCATCAGCAGCCAATGCTGTTTGTGGGTATCCTCCTGATGATCTTTGGTGTGCAGTTCTTCCTGGCAGGCTTACAAAGCGAGATGATTCGTCACTACGCCTTTGAGCGCGATGAAGAATATAGTATCAGGCAGGAACTTGTTTAATGCAGCGGATGTACCGTCTGGGTTTGGGCAAACGGGTATGCCGCATGTGGCTGCCCGTTGGGGTGTTGTGGCATAATTTTTGTGTGGAAAGAGGTACGGTTCGTGGGTAAGGAAATCTGGCGCAAGCGACTGGCCTATGTCCGCGATCAATGGTGCGCTTATCCAGCACCAGAAAGGTTCCCGCGCACCAGGAAGTTCTGGCTTGTGACCGGCCTGATAACACTGGCTGTTATCTGCTTTTGTATTTTTTATATTTCGTATATGGGTGCCAGGCATGTTGCTTTTCAGACTAATGCTGAAGATTTCGGCATTATGGATCAATCCATCTGGAATACCGCTCATGGCAATCTGTTACACGATACTATTTGCAATATTTTAAATGATACCAACTGCGCATCTCCAAATGGGTATGTGCGCTTTGCCATCCATTTGGAGCCTATTTTATTTCCTATCTCCTGGCTCTATTTGATCTGGTCTGACCCAAGAATTCTCTTTGTCGTCCAAACGGTTATTGTCGCGCTGGGCGCTTATCCAGCATACTGGCTGGCACGGCTGCGTTTGCGCAATGAGTGGTTGGCGGGCGCGTTTGCCCTGCTCTATCTGATTTATCCCGCCAGTTACAGGCTACGACGTCAGATTTCCATGCGGTAACTCTGACCGCTTCATTGCTGTTATTTACGCTCTATTTCATGTATACACGCCAGACATTGTGGTTTTTTGTCTTTGCTATTTTGTCGATGGCTTGTAAAGAGAATATTCCCTGGTCGTAATGACATTTGGGCTCTGGTCGGTTATTTTCCAGCGTCGTTGGAAGAGCGGCCTGGCTGTGGCACTGCTTGGCATTGTCTGGTTTGTGGTGGCTACCAATGTGATTATGCCGTATTTTAGTCCAACGGGCACCCATTGTTGAGTGCGCGCTATGGTGGAAGCGCGGGAGGCGGCTCCTTAATTAAGGATGCTTTCTTCCATCCACTGAGTTTCTTGCATACGCATGTATTTGAATATCATCATCTTGCCTATATCCATGCAGTGCTGGCACCGGCTGGCTATATCCCCAGACCTCATGGTGGTGGCATCTTTTACCTGCCGATGCTAGCACCATGGGTGCTAATATTAGCGGCACCTTCATTCGCTATTAATCTATTGAGTTCAAATGCCAGCAGTATAGTGGTCTGTTCCATTATAATGCCGAGATTGTGCCAGTAATTATTTTTTCTACCATTGAGGCTCTATTAGTTGCGCGCTGGCTGACTCGATATGGTCTGGCCGCGCTGGCTCATCGTCGTACCCGCTCGGTGGATTCCGCCAATCTGACTGCTACCGGTACTGGAAGGTGGGTAAGGGGACAACGCCTGATCCCTCAGGCTTTAATGGTCGTATTATTGCTGGGGATTATGTTTAGTTCCTTGCGTACAGACTATTATTTCCATGGTCAACTCCCATTCTCAATTGGTTTTCAATGGCCGCAGAGCTCGCCACATACGGAATTGGCCCAGCACTTTATAGATATGATCCCAGCGGATGCTTCGGTTTCGGCGCAGACAAAGCTGGTTCCGCATCTGAGTCATCGGGCAAGCATCTATATGTTCCCGTATGCCGCCGATCCAAAGTATTTGAATAAACAACCTGTTGATAAACTGGCAGATTACGTTTTGTTAGATGTAACTGGAGATATCTATCCTTTTGATGCTCAAACTGATGCTCAAGCTTATACTCGTGAGGTGAAAAGTGTGCTGGCCAGCGGCAATTATGGCGTAGTGGCTGCCCAGGACGGTTATCTGTTGCTGAAGCGTGGACTTCCAGCTCCGCATACTTTGCCGTCAACTACCACTACAGCGCAGACCTCTGATCCAGCGTCTTTATTATTCGATCTGCCTGCAAGCTTCTGTTCGAATATTTATGTCTCGCCACGAGAGGTCAAAAATCCGCTACAGGTGGATTTTAGCCGACCTGGTAGTGGGACTATGCACCTGGTAGGCTATGATGTTGGCGCTAGTAGCCCTTTCAGTCGCACCAACGGTTATGGGACACTGACAACTTATTGGCGCGTAGATCAGCCCGGTAAGGTGCCCTTGCAGATGCTTACCCTGTTTAAAGGGAGCAATGGTCAGGAATACATGGTCAATATGGATATGCCAGATCTCTCATGGTGTCCTACTCAGAGCTGGAAAGCTGGCACCATTGTGCGTCTTGCAAGTCGTACCTTTAATCTTCAAAAGAGTGGTATTCCAAATGGGCTAGCACAGATGTCCATCGCCCTTTTACCACAAGGACAAACATCGAGTACAATAATGGATGTACAAGCTCGGCTGCCGTTGCAGGTTTTGAATGCACCACCTACCGTTACCGCCAACCAGAGTACGAAGGTGTTGCAGTTGATGCCAATAACAATTGTCGACTAATGTAGTAGTGAGCGGCATCACCAATTCTCTATGGCATGCCCGCAGTAGAATGAAAGAGGATGTAGGATGGGCATTTATTTAGGTCAACTCCCACCCGCGGAAATCGCGCGTTTAAAAGCTGAATTAGCTGAGACGCTGATCGCTAATTTCTGCTATCCACGTTTTTTTGATCATCGCACTGAGACATTGCAAATGCGTCCGGTTGACCGTACGAAACGCCAGGAAGTGTGGCTCTACCTCAGCTCTGTCGATTTTACTGCCTGGAGTCGTATAGACCTGATGTCTCCTGATTTTCAGAATCAGCTAGAACGACTTTTTATACAGTTCGTGCAGCGCAACCGCAATTTTTTTGGTGATCAGGGTCGCCGCAGAATGTCGGATATCCGGTTATTAATTAGCTCGTGTGCTTCAACTGTTGCGCAAAATCTTCGCAATCATCTGACCGGCCAGAAGCCAGCACCGGGCAACCCGCCTTTTGGAAGTCCACGCCCCGTTGTCTCGTGGGCGACCCCCACTATTAGTGGACGCGCCGAACCAGGCTGGGAACAGATTGCGACGGCTACGATGGCGTTACAGCAGCAGATACAGGAGATCCGTGGCGAGGCTCGGCCATCAGCTGCGGCCGCAGCCGCGACGGCGGTGCCAGCTGGTGTTGGAGCTAGCTCGCCTGGTCAGTATGCATCCAATGGGGCAGCGCGCCGTGGCGTATCTACACCGTCTGCTTCGCCCAGTTCGGCGAATCATCCGGTGCAGCAGCCAGCCAGGACCGAAGTTGAAGCGCCAGCGGCCCAGAAACCTGTGGCCCCTCAGCGTCAGGCACAACCAGTTGCCCCGGCGGCTGAAAATCGGGGTGCGGCAGCCTTGCGAGCGCACCAAGTGCCGCGCCATCACCAGTCAGTAAAACTGTTCGCCCGGTAGAGCCAGCACCTGCCGCTCCGCGCAAATTAGATTCTTTATCCAGCCTTATGACGCCAGTGCCAGGAGTGCGGCACCCGTCAACCGCAATTCGCAGTCCAGGGTTGCGTCTGCGGCTCCTCCTAGCGCACCTGCTCAGGTTGGAGCTCCTGCGGCGCCTACCAGGTCTACCACGAGCAATGGTAACCGCCGCCGACATCGCCATTAAGCGAGACCGCGCCCTCGCCAGTTGTTGCTACCCAGGCACCGAGCCGGTGGCACCATCTGCAGCACGTAATGTCTCCCCAGCCCCACCGCCAGTGACTCCTAACAGCTCGTTGGCTACATCAACCTCGAATGGCAATCGTGAAATGATGGCGATTGGCGAAGATGATCTGGCCATTTTTGAGCAGATGCGCCACCAACTTGTGATCTGGCTACGAGTAGAAGCGATTTCTGCCGGCCTGGAGATCACTAACCAGAGCCCACTCAGTTATTGGAAATGTTACGCCAGCAAGCTCGTTTTGATGAGACTCGTTTGCAGGTCGTTTCGACCCTATTAAATCTGGCCAATCAGGTTATCAAAGCTGGCCTGGTGAGTGTCCTGGACTATAAACAGGCCTTGATGTTCCATTTGATGCATACACGACGTCAATAAACAGAAATAGACAGATTAACAAACAGCCCATCCCGTTTCTAAAGCGAGGGGATGGGCTGTTTGTTAAGATCGTACTGCTTATAGTCAGGATGCGGTCGATGAGGCGATGCTGTAATCATTGGCAACAAATCTTTCAACTGTTTCATCCAGGTCTGACCTAGCAGGCGGCGCGGGATGCGGATGACGCCCTGTTGCACGCGGGCTTCATTGCGGAAGCGCCGGTAGAGGATAATGCGGTTGGGAACCACGTTGCGCTTCACCGTCAGCACAAATTCATTGTCCTTGACTGCGATGGCTTCATAGCCCAGTTGTGCCGCCTCTACTTTCAGATTGACCAGTTCAAGCAGGTTATGTACCTGTTCAGGTACGGCCCAAAGCGGTCGGTCATCTCGGCGGTCATGGCCTCTACCTGATGCGCATCTTTGAGATTGGCGAGGCGCTGATAGAAGTTGACCTTCAGCGTGCGATCACGATATATTCATCCGGTAAGTAGGCATCGATTGGGAGATCGACCGAGGTCGAAGGTGCACCCATCTCGGCCTGTTTGCCCTGTAACTCCTGGACCGCGTCTGAAAGGAGTTTACAGTAGAGATCAAAGCCTACTGAATTCATGAAGCCTGATTGTTCAGCTCCTAACAGGCTACCTGCTCCTCGGATCTCCAGGTCCTTCATGGCAATACGGAAGCCGGCTCCCAACTCAGTCGCTTCAAAGATGGCGCGTAGCCGTTTCTCTTGAATGGGCGTCAGTTTAGCATTCTTGCCATAAAAGAAGTAAGCATAGGCCTGCTGCGTAGCTCGTCCCACGCGTCCACGCAACTGATAGAGCTGTGAGAGGCCAAAGAAGGCGGCATTATTGACAATAATCGTATTGGCGTTCGGAATATCCAGGCCATTCTCAATAATCGTAGTAGAGATCAGTACATCATAATCGCCATTTGAGAAACCAACCATGACCTTTTCAAGTTGTTCCTCATTCATCTGGCCATGGCCAACGATAATGCGTGCTTCCGGGATCAAGCGCTGCAATTTTTGGGCCAGCACCTGAATGCCTTGTACGCGATTATGTACAAAGAAGACCTGGCCACCACGATCTATCTCACGCAGTATAGCTTCGCGGATGAGGACATCGTCGTACTCACGAATGGTGGTGCGAATCGGTAAGCGTTCCTGTGGTGGGGTCTCAATAATGCTCATATCGCGCAGATTGACCAGGGACATATGCAGCGTACGTGGGATAGGCGTTGCCGTCATGGTTAACACATCTATTTCTGCCCGCAATTGTTTTAAGCGCTCTTTATGGATAACGCCGAAACGTTGTTCTTCATCGACGACTAGCAGGCCCAGATTTAAGAAAACCACATCTTTCTGTAACAGGCGATGGGTACCGATGATGATATCTATCTTGCCCAGCGCAGGTCCTCCAGGATCTGTTTCTGTTCTTTCTCTGAGCGGAAGCGGCTAAGCAGTTCTACACGCACAGGATAGGCCTTGAGACGCTCCCTGAAGTTGTTGTAGTGTTGCAGGGCCAGAACAGTCGTGGGGACCAGGATAGCAACCTGACGTTGATCCAGGACGCATTTGAAGGCTGCTCGCAGCGCAACCTCAGTCTTGCCATAGCCAACATCACCACAGACGAGCCGATCCATTGGGCGCGGCCGTTCCATATCAGCCTTGACCTCATCAATAGCTCGCTGCTGATCTGGTGTCTCTTGGTATGGGAAACCATCTTCTAATTCTTGTAGCCATGGTTGATCTGAGTCCGGGGGGAATGGATGGCCCTCGGCTGCTTCACGCACACTATAGAGCCGGAGCAGTTCACGCGCTACTTCTTGTACGTTTTCTTTTACCTTTGATTTAGCACGCGTCCATTCGGTGGTACCCAGTTTGCTTAAAGCAGGCACCGAGTCGCCCATGCCGATATAGCGCGTGATGCGGTCTAGCTGGTCCGTCGGATATATAATTTGTCGGTACCAGCATAGTGGATCAAGAGGTATTCACGCTCAACGCCAGTCAGATTCATTTTGACCAGGCCTTCAAAGCGTCCAATACCGTGTTCCTGGTGAACAACATAATCACCAGGATTGACCTCTGCCAGGAAGGAGGCGGGAGTAACCGGTTTACGGCGCTGAATATTGCGTCGTTTTTGACCAACCAAAGATCTCTGTATCAGTATAGACATAGAGGGCCAGCGAGCGAGACTGCCAGCCTTCCATCAATTGACCCTGGATCAAAGTCAAGGTGCCAGCTTCTGGCAACTGATTAATATTGGTGCCAGGGCTGACATCAATGGTACGGTCCTGCAGGATAGCTTCATCTCCGAGGACTTCAGCCATGCGCCGGGCCTGCATCGTTACAATAATGACCCGATCTCGATTATCCAGTGCTTTGCGGCAATCCTGCACAAAGGCGCGCAGGCGACCTCCATAAGAATTGGCACTGCTGCAAGGGGGGATCAAATTCTCCGTTCCACCTTGCTGGCGCATGTCAAAGTCGCTTTCAGCGGTCGAAAGAATATCCGCAAAACGCAATTGGCGTCGCTGCTGGATCTGTGGCTCTATCTGTACCCAACCCAGGGCCGCATTGCGCAGGTGGGCTGGATTTTCGCGTTCATTCTCATGCTGTTCTTTTGTTTCCTGGGCCTGCAAATCCAGTTCCATGATATGATTCTGGATACTGGTTGGATTGTCCAGGATCAGCAGACCATTGCGTGGCAGATAATCCAGTACACTGGCCGGGCTGTGCAGATAGGGCAGATAGAAGGCAATATCTTCAAATGAGCGTTGCTGCCCAGCAATTCAAGATCGCGCTGCCAGCGTTCTTCAGCATCTTTGTGCAGGATACGACTATCCAATTGAGATAGTTCTTTAACCGCTTCCGGTCCGCGACCAGGTAAAGCTTCACGAGCGGGACCGATGATACATTGCTCGATGGTATTCAATGAGCGCTGGGTCTCTTGATCAAAGGTGCGGATCGATTCGATTTCGTCACCAAAGAACTCCACACGTACTGGCCGAGGTAATGTGGGGGGGAACAGGTCAATGATACCGCCGCGATGGCTAAACTGGCCTGGCTCCTCTACTTCAGCTACAGGCTCATAGCCAAGATTGTAGAGGTGCTCGATCAGCATATTCAAATCTGTTTCCTGTGCCGTTTTTAATTGAAAAAGGGCAGCAGAGAGTTCCTGTGGTGGAATAACCAGTTGGGTCAGTGCTCGTGCAGAGCAGATAACAATAGGAGTGCGTTCACGCTCAACCATGGCTATCAATGCTTGCATACGGCGTTGTGTGGTCAGGGTGTCCCCAATTAGTCGCTCGTAGGGAAGGGCATTACGGTCTGGTAGACAAAAGACATCACTCGGATTAGGAACGAAGGCTTTCAGCATCTCGGCCATCTGGGTGGCCTCAGCTTCGTCACTCACTACAAGCAGCATGGTTGTTTTAATGAAACTGCCAGACTGGCAGCGATATAGGGACGTGCCGCTTCCGTGATGCCTGTCAGGGCGGGAATCCCCTCTGTATTTTGAATTTTTTCCTTTAAACGGCGAAACTCTGGTCTTTGTGTAAGTAATGTCAATAAACCCTGTAATGTCACTTCATCCTCCAGCAGTGAGCAGTACGAACAGCACCCCCTCCGAGCCTGCAGTGGGGGTGTCGTTAGCCCTGCCCTTATTCCATACTTTAGTTATCATACCGTACTAACCAGGTTGTCGTCTAGACACGGTGGTATGGATTGCCTCTTTTGTCTTATTATGGAATAATTTAAAGCCATATCATATCAAATTCATCAAACGCTTTTGGACTTATCTCTATTATAAACATATTTCTCAATGTGTTGCTCTTTTTAGTCTCCTACCCAGGGCTTCTTCATGTTCCTCTTTGGCGCCTGCGGCGCCGGTTGGGAGTGTGTTTGGTGGGCGGCCGCCCACCAAACACACTCAACATATGAAAGAATGTATCTTGCGATCTCTGGACGCTCACCAAACACACTCAACATATGAAAGAATGTATCTTGCGATCTCTGGACGCTCACCAAACACACAAACACACCTGAAAGAATGTCCATCTGATCGTTTGCTTGTGATCTCTGGACGAACATTAAAAAGTCCTGTCTCCCGGGGGATATCTTCTCTGCCTGCAGTTGCAATACGAATCATGTTCTCTGCCAGTTGTAGCAGGGCAGCGCGTAGCTCTGGTGGCTGATGGATCACGAAGGGTAGGTCCAGATTCATCAGGTAACGAGCCATTGAGGGTAAGTCAATGTGATGGCTCTGAAAGAGTACTCCTGTGGGCGTTTGGGTTAACTTTCCGTGTGCCGAAGGAATTTTATGCTGTACCAGGTGAAGCTCTGCCTGAAACTCTACCTCGATCAACCATTTTTCTGGTACGGTGATCAGATGCTTAAGAATATAGTCCTGATAATTAAAATCTGCTGCGGGCACAAATGTTTCTGTCAGGATCTGGACCTGTCGTATACGATCCAGCCGAAAAGTGCGGTAGGATTGGCGCAGTAGACAATAGCCTACCAGATACCAATGACCCTTCCAACCCGCAATTCCATAGGGTTCAATTGTGCGTGTCGTAGCTTGATTATGGTGTGAACTATATTCGATCGTGATACGCAAGTGCGCATGTGAGGCTTCGCTCAAGCTCACCAGTAGTGATGCTTCAGGGCGTATATCACGTTGGTGTGGAGAAAGCATCATATTGGACGAGATGGCTTGTAGTTGCTGACGTCCTCTGGCTGGCAAGATACGATAGACCTTGGCCAATGCACCTTCGACCGCTAAAGCAGAGAGCTCAATTTCCAGCCAGGAGGTTCCCAGCAATCCTAGCACGACTGCAGTAGCTTCTTCTTCTGTAAACAAAAGTGGAGGCAATTTAAATCCCGGGCGTAATTTATACCCCCCGCCTGGCCCACGGCTCCCCTCGATTGGCATCCCCATATCCTGTAGCATACCGATGTAACGGCGTACGGTTCTGGGCTCAACCTCAAGGCGCCGCGCCAGTTCTTCACCGCTCAAATACGGATGCATCTGCAGCAGATCCAGGATAGTCAGTAGCCGTGTGCTGGGATGGTACATTCAGCTCTCCAGTTTACAAAAGCTCAGTAAGAACCTCTGTTCAATTGTAGACTATCTCTGCATATCTTGCAAGGATCATAGGAGCTTTTAGTCTGAGGTGGCCAGGTTTTCTACTGTGTCGTGCTCTGGTCCTGAGGTTGCTTTTTGTTGGACAAATTCTTCGGCTTTGCGCTTCTTTTCTTGTTCGCGCCGCTCTTGTTTGAGGCGTCGTTTCTCTTCGGCTTTTTTCTGTGCCTCGGGATCTATATTGATCAGGTTCATGGTGGCATCCAGGCCTTTTTCAAGGTAGAGGGGCACGGCCTCGGCCGCCTTGCGCTCAGCGATCTCTAATCCGATCTGTTCCTCGCCCCCTGGTACGCCCAGCACATAATTGACCGTGTCTATGTGTTTATTGGTGGTCGTCCAATACCGACGCGCAGGCGTGGAAATTGATTGGTGTGCAGGTGACTAATCAGGCTATTGATACCATTATGACCGCCAGAACTACCCTGGGCACGCAGGCGAATATGCCCAACTGGCAGATCCAGTTCATCGTAGATAACCAGAATATCGTCTGGTTCAATTTTAAACCAGCGCACCAGTTCGCCGACGGCCTCGCCGCTATTGTTCATATATGTGGTTGGCTTGACCAGTACCACCTTTTCATATCCAATAGTGCCATTGGCAATCATTGCCCGGCCACGGCGTTCCCAGCGCATCGTATAGGTGTCCGCAAGTAAATCCACAACGTGGAAACCCACGTTGTGGCGTGTTTTTCATATTGTGAGCCTGGATTGCCCAGGCCGATGATTAATTTCATGAGTATTCCTGATTAGCGACCGTAAGCGAGGCGGGTAGCCAGGTACTGTGGCAGTTTCGCCTTCTCGATTTTTGCTTGTGTCTTCTCAAATGAATAGGGTATGCGATAAAACTCGAAACTACCATTGGTATCATAGATCATGAAAGCTGCACGTGGATCGCCATCACGTGGTTGAACCTACGCCACCGGGATTGACGATGGCCCGGTAATTTTCCGGCGCCTCCCAGGTACCTTCAGGTGGCACTAGCATCTCATTGGTAACCTCGATCATGCTCTGGCTGAGTCCAACAGGGTCAATAGCTCTTCAATTTCCTGGTTGATGAGATCCTCGCACTCTGAATAGTCTCTTCGGAGGAGATAGCTCCATCACCTGTTATTTCGTCGGTCGACACTTCCAGGTCATCATCGACCTCATCCTGGTTAGCAATAATGTCTTTTAGATCCGAAGGGGTATCGGGGCTGACTTCAGGAGCGTCATCAGCGATTTGGTGTTGTAAATCGGCAATCGCATCGGCCGCATCGGCTACCATGTTCTGGATCTGCTCAGTCTCTGAATGGGCGCTATCTACCTTATCGCCTACCTGATTGGATTGGGATAGATGACGTGCAGCCCCCACAGGAGTTGTCTCATTCTCCTGTGACTCTGATGTTGCAGCGGTCTCTGAGTCATTGACCGGCGCCAGTTTCTGCCGTATCCTCATCGTCCAGTGCATTAACTATCGCTTCTGTTTCTAATGGACTGGGTTGGAGTGTTGGCCACTGTGTCTGGCTGTTGGAATATGACAGGCACATGGGTATGCCCGACAAAGCAGTAGCGGCTATTGAAGTGTTGAAAGCTTCTTTCAGCCAACACTTCTGAGGTTAGATACTCCCATAAGGGACCATAAGGACTACCGTGCACCAGCAGGCACTCATTTTTTTGAATACGTTCTGGCAAATTGGCGAGGAACGCGCGATTCTCTTCCGTGAGTTGTGTGGCCGTCCCATTCGGCAGAGATGCGTGCAGCCTCACTGAAATCGTCTAGATCCAGTTTCCCAACCGCAGCCCAGTCGTGATTGCCAGCGATAATGACATCAGTGCGCTCTTGCAATTTCTTGATGCACTCATTGGGATTCGGGCCGTAACCAACCAGGTCTCCCAGAAACCAGATTTCATCAACAGGTTCTTCTTGAGCTATTTCATCAATTTTTGCAAGCACCGCTTCTAGTGCTTCTAAATTCGCGTGAATATCGGTAAAGATCGCGTAACGCATGCAGCATACTCTATTCAAAATATATGATACTTGTAAGTGTGACTATTTTACCATGTTTTCAGTCAACCTTACTAGTAGTTATAAAAATAGTACGTTTAAGACGAGGGAAATAGATGCCACCTTGTGCTATAGCGTGTGGTATACTCGAGTACAGACGATGATGTAGTTCCTATTCGACCGCTGCCGCTGGTTAGAGCGCATATATACAGCAGGGTCGATGGGACAATTGATGAAAAATTTGTAAGGGGGACGTAATGGCACGACCTGTCACACTTTTTACTGGCCAATGGGGTGACCTACCTTTAGAGGAGTTGGCCGCCAAAGTGAGCCGCTGGGGCTTTGATGGCCTGGAATTGGCGACATCCGGTCAGCATTTTGACGAAGTTCGCATTCTTAATGAGCCTGGTTATGCCGAGTCGTTGCGCGCTATTCTGGACAAATACAATTTTAAAAGTCTATACTATCGGCGCTCACCTGATCGGTCAGGCGACTGCGATCCAATCGATCCACGGCATAAAAATATTTTGCCTAAAGAAGTATGGGGCGATGGCGAGCCAGAAGGGGTCCGCAAACGTGCTGCCGAGCGCATGAAAGATATCGCACGAGCGGCTGCCAAATTTGGCGTGGATCGTGTAACTGGTTTTACCGGCTCAAGTGTCTGGCATATGCTTTATTCTTTCCCACCTAACGATTTTGCCGAGATTGAGCGTGGTTACGAAGACTTTGCTGAACGCTGGAATCCTATCATTGACGTCTTCGATCAGGAGGGTGTCAAGTTTGCGCTAGAGGTCCACCCGACCGAAATCGCTTATGACTTTGTCACCACCCGTAAGACGCTGGATGCGATTAACAATCGTCCTGGCTTCGGCATCAATTTTGATCCCAGCCACCTGGTACCACAGTTCCTGATTCGGCCACCTTCCTGGCTGAGTTCGCGGAGCGCATCTATCATGTCCACGTCAAAGACTCCAAGCGTCATCTGAATGGACGCCGCAGCATCCTTGCATCTCACCTCAACTTTGGTGAGGCTGAGCGCGGTTGGGACTTTGTCTCGCCCGGGCATGGCGATGTCGATTTTGAGTCGATCATCCGTACCTTGAACCGCATCGGTTATCAAGGACCCCTCTCGATTGAATGGGAAGATTCTGGTATGGATCGCGAGTATGGTGCTCAGGATGCACTGCCTTTGTGCGCCGCTCTGATTTCGCACCTTCCAATGTTGCCTTTTGATGCAAGGCCTTGATCAGCCAAAAAATAGCTTTGGTGCTCGGACAAGGCAAGGAGGACACGAGAGATCGTGTCCTCTTTTTTTATGTAAATTAACTCCTGCTGTATGGCTATTCCTTTGGTAGCAAGATGGGTAGCTGAAAGCCCCAGTCGAGTAGCGCGGCGGCATCTATATTTCGTTGCGCTTCTTCGGGGCTATTCAAAATGACGCCGATCAGGTGATGATGATTGCGTGTAGCGGCAAAGACCAGGCAGTAGCCAGCCGCGAAGGTATGCCCGGTTTTAATACCTGTCGCTCCTGCATAGCTACCCAGGAGCTGATTGGTATTTGTCCAGACCAGGGTCCTACCACCAACATGTGCGGTATAGCTCTGGGTGTGGACGATACTGGCAAACAGGGGGATGCTCATCGCATAACGACTCAACGTCGCTAGATCATAGGCTGTCGTATAGTGTGTTGTGGCATCGGAAGTCAGTCCATCGGGACTATTGTAGTGGGTCTGAAAGAGATGGAGACGTTGCGCAAAGAGGTTCATATGGTTGACAAAGACATCCCGATTGCCGCCACCCAGTTCGTCCGCGATTGCATAGGCTGCGTCATTGCCGGAGGGCAGCATCAGTGCATAGAGCATCTCCTTGAGCGGCACCACATCTCCCACAACCAGGCCAGCACTACTGCCATCATCCAGGATAACTCGATCGATAGCATCCTGGTGGACATGGATGGGCTGCTCTAGATTTGCTGTCTGGATCGCGATCAAGGCCGTCATAATTTTGGTCGTGCTGGCCATTGCCAGGGGCTGCTCGCCATTCTTTTCATAGAGGATATTGCCGGTATCCGCGTCCAGTAACAGCTCAGCGGATGCATCGGAAGCGGGAGCTGTACCTCTAGCTGTCAGAACAGGTGGGAGCGTTGGGATGGGAGTTGGGGATGCAAGTGGGTGTGGCGTGGGCGTTGGTGGGGCCTCTACTCCAGATACAGACTTGAGTGAAGCGCCTAATGGCGTAAAGGCAAGCACAGACGTCAGGATAATCAGACTGAGGGCGATACATAATAGTGATAGTATAATCAGACGGCGTTTCATTATAAATCTTACCTATTCGTTTTTATAAAAAGAAAAGAAGCGCCCTGGTCCTTTCCGGAGGGGTATATATATGGGAAAGGCCAGGAGCGCTCGAATGGGTGATTATAAGTTGGGCCAGCGGCTATGATAATCGGTAACCTGCTCAAAGGCATCCGCGATACGCAGAATAGTATCTTCTTTAAAGACATTGCCGAGCAACTGCAGGCCGACTGGCAGATTATCGTTGAAACCGCCTGGAATGGAGACGCCACAGATACCGGCCAGGTTGGCAGGAATCGTGAAGACATCTTGCAGATACATCTGATAAGGATCAGAGATCTCACCAATTTTGAAGGCCACCGTTGGTGAGGCTGGACTGACCAGGGCGTCGAATTTCTCGAAGGCCTTATCAAAGTCCTGTTTAATCAGTGTGCGTATTTTTTCTGCCCGTTTGTAGTAAGCATCGTAGTAACCGGCAGAAAGGGCATAGGTGCCCAGCATGATACGACGCTTGACTTCAGGACCAAAGCCATATTCGCGAGTCTTCTCCATCGCTTCCCACATATCGCTGGTATCGCGGTACGAGTAGCCGTATTTAACCCCATCATAGCGTGAGAGGTTTGAACTGGCTTCAGCCGGAGCAATGATATAGTAGGCGGCGACACCATATTTAGTATGGGGCAGTGAGACCGGGCTGATCTCAGCACCCAGTTCGCGCAGGCGCTCAATATTCTCTTTGACCGCGCTGACCACACCAGGTTGTGTGCCTTCGACCCAATATTCTTCCGGAACGCCGATGCGCAGTCCCTTGATACTACCCGAAAGGGCCGCCTCATAATCCTGCACAGGTTCTGGCGAACTGGTACCATCACGGCGATCATGGCCAGCAATAGCTTGCAGCAGGATAGCCGCGTCGCGGGCATTGCGCGCAAAGGGACCAATCTGGTCCAGAGAAGAGGCAAAGGCGATCAAGCCAAAGCGCGAGACACGTCCATAAGTAGGTTTGAGTCCTACCAGGTTACAGAGTGAGCCGGGCTGGCGGATCGAGCCGCCGGTATCACTGCCGTACGAGCCCATAGCCATACCAGCGGCCACCGCTGCCGCAGAGCCACCGCTACTGCCACCGGGTGCACGCTCTAAATCCCAGGGATTGTGGGTAGGGAAGAAGGCCGAATGCTCGGTAGAAGAGCCCATGGCAAATTCGTCCATGTTGGTCTTACCGACCATGACAAAGCCGGTAGCATTTAAGCGCTCCATCACAGTGGCATCGAAAGGCGGCTTAAAGTTTTCAAGCATGCGCGAGCCAGCGGTGGTCGTGATATCTTTGGTGCAGATCACATCTTTAATGGCCAGCGGAATACCCGTCAGTGGATGAAGATTTTCGCCGCTAGCGAAGCGCTTATCAGCCTCACGGGCCTGCTGCAGGGCTAACTCGTCTGTAACCAGGGTAAAGGCCTTAACCTTAGGCTCTACCTCACGGATACGATCCAGATGGGCCTGGGTCAATTCGACCGCAGAAATTTTACGCTGGCGTAAGAGTGCGCCGGCTTCAGAAATGCTTAACTTATATAACTCTGTCATCTATCCTATCCCTCCTCCAGTACAGCATTGACCTTCAGGCAGTTCTCATCCTGATCGGGAGCGTTTGCCAGCAACACCTCTGGTGGATAGGATGGCTCAGGCACATCTTCACGCATAATATTAGTGAGGCGTGAGGCATGTGCCGTTGGGGAAACGCCGCTCACATCCGCCTCTTGTAAAATATGGATGTGGTCTAGAATAGCAGAAAGTTGATTGCCAAAGGTCTCAACCTCTTCCTCGCTCAGCCCCAATCTGGCGAGCTTGGCTACATTTTGTACCGTCTCGCGATCAATCATACTGTGTCCTCTTTGTATATCTATAACCTGCTACCATCTGACGTGGAAGCCGCTTACATGTTCCGTGGGTTCTCTCCAGGTTACGTGTACATCCTGTACCTGAGCTGCCGAGGGACCCCGTCGCAACAGGGCCAGGAGCTGTTCGAGAGCAGAGTGCGTCCCCTGAGCGACCACTTCAACGTCGCCATTGCTATCATTGCGGACGTACCCATTTAACCCCAGGGGGAGTGCTTTTTCAATAACGAAATAACGAAAGCCTACACCCTGCACAAGTCCGACAACCACTGCATAGAGTTCTTCTTTTTGGTTCGGATTGTTCTGGCTCATGCCTCCCATCATAGCATAGACTTGCCTTTGAGGATAGTCCTTTTTGTAGGGAGAATAAGTATACATTTGCTATACTTGAGATATGGGGAGTAGGATAGACGTATGATTATATGCAATGATGCAACAAAAACAGATAGCGCATCGTATTATTTAGAAACGTTTGTGCACGGTTTTCCAGGCAAGGAACTCAATGCTTTCATTGTGTCTTTGAATTGGTACGTGATACTATAGTATACACCACTTTCTGTCTATAGCATTTCAAAGAACCAGATAGCAGTCGATGCGTCAGTCTCGATAAAAACTCATGTGGAGTGATTAATGCAGTCAGTACAAGACCTCGCGACCGCTGTACAGCGTGTTATCGGCAATGTTGAGCGGGTGATCGTCGGTAAAGCCGAGCCCGTTGCCTTTAGTTTAATCGCGGTTATCTGCCATGGCCATATTTTGATTGAAGATGTGCCTGGTGTGGGTAAGACCGTGCTTACAAAAGCCATTGCTCGTTCGATTGGATGTTCTTTTAAGCGTATTCAATTTACACCTGATCTATTGCCCAGTGATGTAACCGGCGTGTCTATTTATAACCAGAAAACCGCCAATTTTGAGTTTCGCCCCGGCCCAATCATGTCACAGATCGTGCTGGCTGATGAGGTTAACCGTGCCACCCCAAAGACGCAATCAGCCTTATTGGAGGCTATGGAAGAGGCACAGGTTACCGTTGATGGTGTGACCTATCACTTGCCACAGCCTTTTATGGTCATGGCCACGCAGAATCCTATTGAATATGAGGGAACATTTCCCCTGCCGGAGGCCCAGTTAGACCGTTTCATGATGAGTATCAAGCTGGGTTATCCTCGGGCCGAAGACGAAATAAATATTCTGGATAGCCATCAACACCATCATCCGCTTGACGACCTGGCCCAGATCATGACTGCCGATGAACTGGTTTTAATCCAACAGCAGGTGCGCAGTATACATGTGGATCCATCAATTCGAGAATATATTGTCGCCATTGCCAATGCTACCCGCAATCACCAGAACATCTATCTTGGCGTCAGTCCTCGTGGATCACTGGCCCTGTTTCGTGCCGCCCAGGCCCTGGCAGCTATACGAGGGCGCGGCTATGTTATTCCTGATGACATCAAGTTGTTAGTCAAGCCAACATTAGCCCATCGCATCATTGTCACCCCGGCCGCGCGCGTACGTTCAATTACCTCGGCAAGTATCCTTGATGAGATATTACAATCGGTGCCGGTGCCAAACGCGTGGGTTGGTGGTGGAAGGGGGCGCTAGCTATGCGTCCCTGGCAAGTATTCTTATTAATACTCGTCCTGGCCTTCTTCGCAGTCAGTAGCGCATGGAAGGTTTTGTATGTGTTGACCTACGTCCTGCTGATCCTGTTCATCCTATCGTGGGTATGGACCCGTTTCAGCCTCCGTCAAATGGTCTTTCGCCGTACCTCTGTGGCGGCTCGTGTTCAGGTCGGCGAAGTTTTTGACGAACGTTTGACGCTTGACAATCTGGGCACCCTGCCAAAATTGTGGGTGCAGATTGCTGATGGTTCAACGTTGCCAGGACATTGGGCCGGCTATGTGGCCAGCATGGGAGGACGTAAGCGGGCCACATGGCGGGCACGAAGTGTGTGTCAGCAGCGTGGACGTTTTCAACTGGGTCCAGTGATGGCGATGAGCGGCGATCCCTTTGGCCTGTTTCGACGACGTGTGGTGCTGGCCCCGGCTCAGGAAGTGATGGTACTACCGCGCGTCTACCCATTGTCCAACTTTTCCTTGTTTACGGGCGGCTTACCAGGGCGTGGCAAGAGTTCTCGCCGAGCATTACAGACCACGACCACGCCGACGACGATCCGGGAATATGTGAGTGGGGATGCGCTGAGCCGCATCCATTGGCGCTCCAGCGCGCATTATAACAAACTGATGGTCAAAGAGTTTGACCTGGACCCGGCCGTTGATGCCTGGATCTTCTTAGATCTTCATGCTGCGGTGCAGACCGGTGAGGGTGACGAATCTACGGAAGAATATGGTGTAACCATTGCGGCTACCCTGGCGACTTATTTATTACAACAAGATTTTTCGCTGGGTATGATTGTCAATGCTGGACGGCGAGAGCTGCTTTCATTGGATCGGGGTGACCGGCAGATTGAACGGGTGCTGGAACTATTAGCCGTTATAACGGCTGGTGATGGCCCCGAACTTAAAGAGGCGCTGGCTATGGATGCCTTCCATTTTGGACGGAACGCGGTGGCTATCGTCATTACCCCCTCCAATTCTCGTGATTGGCATGAAAGTTTACGCCATCTGAAGTTGCGAGGCGTACAGACAGCGGTTATCGGCCTGGACGCGGCATCTTTTGATGAGCAGCCATCGGATGAAGATACACTGGCCCTGTTAGAAGGATCAGGGGTTCCAGTTATGCGTATAAAATGTGGTGAATCGATCCCTCAAATTTTAGAAACGAGTACCGATGTACGTGCAATAACACAGAGGTAAACGTAATGCGCAACGCGGCGATGGAACGCCTCTCTAAACTCATTACAGATCCACCCCAGCGATCACGCCGGGGTAGAGTTGGTGAGGCGGATTCTGATAGAAGTTTGTCGATCTATTTTGAAGATGGCTGGCTCTCCCTTTTCTTGCTGGCTTTGCTTGTGTACAGTGTCATCTGGAGTGTTCAAGCGGCTGATTGGGTTGATAATCTAAGTGTGTTGACCCTCTCTACTTTTATCGCCTTACTGTTGGGGCTCTGGTCAGCCAAGCAGCAGCGCTTTCCTTCAGCCTGGGTTTATATACTGGTAACGTTCCTGGGGTTTGCCTTTGCTTACTGGCAGATGACAACGCTCTTCTACAATGGCAGTTTAAGGGAAAGCGTACAAGGCTTACAACATTGGTATAGCCTGGTCTCGATCAGTAATTTTAATATTGATAATTCTGCCCCCTTTTTATTAATTGTCTTCTTATGTTTTGTACTTGCCTATTCCAGCGTCCTCTGCTTATATCGGTGGCGTCTCCCTGGTTAATGGTGGTGTTAAATGCCATCGTCCTCGTTTTCAATTTAAATAATGTTGATACGCCTTACATGATCCTGCTGGTAATATTTTTATTGGCAGCTTTAATCCTCTTATTGCGTTTTAATCTGCACCAGGCTATTCATGGCTGGCAACGCAAAGGCCTGCGTTACTCAGATGATCTTGGCTGGGATGTCATGCAGACTGGCATTTTTATTACAGTCACTATTTTAGTGCTCGCCTGGCTCCTTCCATCCTCCTATGAGGAGTCTCATCTGGCTCAGATCTGGACCACCAAAGGACCCCTGGGACAATTCGCCTCTGCCTTTAATTCTTTTAACACCAATGCTGATGCCGCAGCTGCTAATCATGGTAACTTTAAAGATACCCTGGTGCTGGGCGGCAATCCTAATTTGACCCGCGATGTCGTTTTTAATGTGAAGGTTGATAGTGTGCAGCCTCAATATTTGACCCTGGTTAACTATGACACTTATGATCAAGGCTGGTCGATAGTCAATACAGACCAGAAATATCATATTGCTGTTAATACCACCCTGGTGACCAGTACACAGAAAACGCATACCGTCAAACAAACTATCAATGTGGTTGCCGCGCCCGATGAGCAGCAGCCGTACCTGGTGGGCGTCTCTGATATTATTCAAATGTCGTTGCCCGCCAACGTTCTGGATGGTAGTGGAGGCATTATTGCCTGGTTAGGGGATGCCAACAGTAGCCTGAAGGCTGGTACCCGGTACACTGTGACCTCAACGGTCTCATCAGCTGATATTGGATCTTTGCGTGACATTCCGATGCCAGCGGACGCCCCTGCTTTTAATCCCAATCAGGCACCGGATGCTCAACCTCCGATAGAATACTTCAATCCCCAGACCGTGAAAGATTTTACGCAGGTGCCTGACTATCTACAGAAAGATAAACGCATTCAAGCCCTGGCACAGAAGATAGTTACGCAGGCGAATGCCAAAACTATGTATGATAAAGTGACGGCCCTGGAATCCTATTTGCGCCAGCATTATAGCTACAATACCGATATCCACCCACGGGCAGGGGTTGATCCCGTACTCTGGTTCCTCTTCGAAAACAAAAATCACGATGGCTATTGTAACTACTTTTCGACTGCCATGACCTTGATGGCCCGCTCCCTGGGCATTCCCGCCCGTGAGGTGGCGGGTTACGCGCCCGGCACATATGAAAGCGGGCAATATATTATTCGTGGGGTAGATGCTCATAGTTGGACTCAGATCTACTTTGCAGGCTATGGATGGATTAATTTTGAGCCCTCCGCCAGTTTTAAAACGTTTGATCGTCCACTGCCGGATCAATATACGCCCAGTCCTCCTCCTAATAGCGGTAATAGTGTTACCTTACCTTCAACTGGTATCAAGGCACACAAGGGACGCAATATTGATAATCCAGCTGATAGTAGCAGTGGTGGCTCTGCTGCTGATCAATCACAGCAATTGTTCCAGACCCAGTTACGTATCGCCTTGTGGAGTATACTCATAGTAATCCTGCTTGGAGTGATCATCTTTGTGTTCTGGTGGCGGCGCCTTTTCAGTCAATATAGTGTAGCGGCACAAATATATGGCCGCATTTGTACATTGGCTGAATGGGCCGGCGTCCAACGGCAATCCTCGCAGACCCCATATGAATACTTAGGGGACCTATCAGGTTCGGTGTTGACCTCAAAGGAAGATGCGCTGGTATTAGAGCGATTGGGTGATGTCTTTGTGCGTGAACGCTGGGCCGATCCCAGTAGTAATGAGCATCCGCGCCGCTCGGGTGAGAGCAATGAGTTGCCAGCCATGTGGAAACGCATACAACTGCGTTTATTCTTGTACGTTGCCAGCCATCCGGCATTCTTGCGTCGCGTGCCTGATGCTGTGCTTAAGCAGTACAACCGGCTGCAGAAGAGGCGACAAAGGCGTAAAAAATTGCGGCTAGAATTTTAGCATGGACCGCTTGACCTATAGTGTGCATTCCCGTACACTATAGGTTGCGGCCTCCTGTCATCTTAACTGTGGGCTGCACTTTTTGAAGCATGCCTTTTAAAATCGATGATTTATGTTTGGTAGGAGGATTCATGTCCGAGAGCGATGTTATAAATTCAGAGCAAATTTTAATTCCATTGGTGATTCCCGAGAAGCGCGAGCTAGATGTTCCTGGCGCTCCTCCTGTGCGTCTGCAGACCCTGGACCTGGCGCGCCATATTGCGATTGCGCCTGACCATAAACAATATGTTGTGGCCACCTTTGCCGATCGTAATCTGGGCCGCGAATACGTGACCACTGTTTATCCACAGCAGGGTGGTTATCACACACTGGTGCGTCTACCTGTCTGTGAGTATGTCTTTGATGATCCCGATGATGCGCTTGAGCGTCATGTTGAACTTGTGCAGGTAATTCAGCAAGGGAAGCTAAAGTCCTATCTGAAACAGCAGCAATAATTCGGCATCATTTACCCAATAAAAATTGTTGTGTTATTCCTCTTGACATAGCACAAGTACATTCCGTATACTTGGAAGCGTGGGGATTACATGTGTAATCCCCAATACCTCACTGATGTTGTGAGGCATTTTTCTCATAATTTTGGCTAATTTCAATGAAAGGAGATGGCGAGCATGTTGAATGATCGTGTACCGTTCACTACATTTTTGCGCACACGCGCTGCTATTTTTGGTCACGATACCCATGCTGTGCCCGATGCCACCACAGGCGTATACGCTGCTGGCGTTTCCGTCTTTGTGCTGCCCATTGGCGTGGCTCAAAGGACCAGTGTGCCCATCTCCTGGGGGAGACCACCTGACATAATGTAGGTGAGTCGAATGTAAGAGCAACCCTCCAACCGTGGACACTGGTGAAGCAAAAATCCAGTCCACGGTTTTTTATTGCGTTTTTTTCTGAGTACCTGAATTATAGTTCCGTTGACGATTGGAGGATGGAATGTCGTTTTGATGCCTGACAATGGGAATGTAATGGTTGAAGTATATTGCTCTTTTACTGTCTGGTCGTACAGATGCTTACCTGTTCGAAGGTTCGATGTATAGATGTCAGTGCTAATCTAAACTGGTGAAGATTCTAACAGGTTTTAATATCTCAAAGGAGAAAGCTCTTGGCTATCCCTGATCTAACTGCTATGCTTTTAAAAAATATTACCATCGATCCAACCAGTGATGCGGTTGTCATTGATGGTGTCTCAAAAATTTTCAAAAAATCACGTCCATTGTGGGGTCGTTTACGGAAGAAGTCGCAAGGAAAAGATCAGAAGAATGAAATACGTGCGGTAGATGATATCACTTTGACGGTCAAGCACCGTGAGATTGTTGGTATTCTCGGTGCTAACGGTTCGGGTAAATCTACTTTGATCCGTATACTCTCAACGTTGTTGATTCCTGATGAGGGTACAGTTAGCATCTTTGGCTACGATGTGGTCAAAGACGAGTCCACTGTACAGCGCCTGATTAATCGTGTGAGTGTGGAAGCCTCGTTCTTCAAAAAGCTCTCGCCGATGGAAAATCTACTCTATGCAGCCCGCCTCTACAACATGAATGGCAACGAAGCGCGCAAGCGTATCCGCGAGATCCTGACGCGGCTAGGTATTAAACCTGACCGTATCGACGCGCCGCTCGAAAACATGTCCCGTGGCATGCAACAGAAAGTCGCGATTGCGCGTGCCTTCCTGACTTCACCGATTCTTTTGTTGCTGGACGAGCCGACCACCGGACTCGATCCACGCTCAAAGATCGATGTGCAGAATTTTGTCAACGAGCTTCGGGATGTGCATGATGCGACCATCTTGATTACCACCCATGATATGGATGAGGCTGAGGCTCTTTGTGATCGCGTGGCCATTATCGATAAAGGGCGTATCGTCGCCTCAGGCCGAACAGAGGAACTGAAACGTGCTGTGGCCGCTCTTCACGGCAAGGCTGAACTGGTCTCGATGAATGAAGTATTCATGCATTACACTGCGACCCATCTGATTACTGAGGAAGATGTGGAGCGCTATGGCAGTTGGGAAAAGGCCTTCGAAGTGTACGAGGCCCAACGTGAAGAAGAAGAGAATAATTAAGGGGGAGTTTTTCAATGTCTTCGATGATCCATTCGGCACGTGCCAGTTATGCCTTTTTTGAGCGCAACTGGAACCTGACCAAGCGCTACTGGGCCTGGGAAGTGGTCTGGCTCTTTTATAACGTGGTGAATGCCCTGAGCATAACCTTTATTGCTCGGGCCACGCCCGACCTGAAACCAGCGCAGGTGAACTATATGATCCTGTACCTGCTTATTGGTACCTCGGTCTGGACCTATTTGAGCGTCACTTTTGATGGCGTGACAGATGTTATCAATATCGAGCGTTGGGAGGGAACCATTGAGCATACCTTTATGGCCCCGATCTCGCGCTTTACGCATATGGTCGGTAGCTGCTGGTATGCCATTGCCCATGGTTTACTGTTCACTGCCCTGCAACTGGTGGTGGTGGTCCTGTTCTTTCACCTGGATCTGAGCCATGCCAACTACCTGACTGTGGTCTTTATGCTGCTGCTGGGTAGCATCTCGTTTATTGGCTTTGGTATCGCCACTTCAGTATTGCCGCTGTTGTATACCGAAAAAGGTATGCAGATGTCTTTCATTGTGCGAGCCATTATTCTGCTCGTCTCGGGTGTTTACTATCCAGTAACCGTCCTGCCAGGCTGGATGCAGCCACTTTCCTGGCTCTCGCCAGCAACCTATGTATTGAATGGCTTGCGGCTAGGTCTGCTGTATGATAAGCCGCTCTGGTCGCTTGAGATCTGGGCCAATATCTGGCCCTACTCATCACTGGTGCTGTTAGCATTCCGGTGGGCATGCTGATCTTTCGGATGGCTGAGCGCTATGCTAAACGTACAGGTAGATTGAAGCGTAACGGCTAGCTGATAGCCATACGATAGCAGCAAGCGCCACGGCGTTTAAGGATGATATATCAGGTGGAAGTTGCCAGCTATTATGCCGGGACTTCCACCACCTAAAGGAATAGATATATATGTTGAGAAATACAATTCCTGACACCTTTAAGGTTCGTCAGTTGACGTTGGATGATGTTGAAAAAGCGTATCAGCTCATCGCCGCCAGCCAGCTACATTGGTTCGGGAAAATCGAAATTACATTGGAAGAGCTTCGTTTTCTCTTCGCTTCGCCCGATATTGATCTGGCCACTGCAGGCTGGCTGGTGTTGACGCCAGAAGATCAGGCTGTGGGCTACATGTTAATGGAGCATGTGCAGCATGCGCGCAATATTGTGCGCTGTACTGTGCATCCGCAGTACCTCGATTATGGTATTGGTGAATTATTGCTGGAAAAAGCGGAGCAGTGGGCACGCCAGCAGATTCCTCTGGCCGCACCTGACCTGCGTGTGAGCCTGCGTGCGTTTTGTAATAACCAGAATCTTGCCTGGCAACAATTATTGGAGCAGCATGATTTTCAGCCAATTCGCAACTTCTGGGTTATGGGGATTGAATTAGCTGTGGCCCCGGTAGCACCACAATGGCCTGAGAATATTCGGATTATCAACCCTACCCCAGACATATTACATGCTGTGTATGAGGCCGACGAAGATATCTTTCGGGATCACTGGGGTTTTATCAGCCAGACCTATGAGCAGTGGCAATACTGGACCACGAAGCGCCAAAGCTTTGATCCTGCACTCTGGTTCCTGGCCATGGATGGTAATGAGATCGCCGCTATTGCGCTCTGCGCCGATGAGGGTGAGGACGGTGGCTGGGTCCATGTGCTTGGTGTGCGCCGCCAGTGGCGCCGTCAGGGACTGGCCCTGGCGCTTTTACAGCATACCTTTAATGAATTTTTCCGTCGCGATATACATTCTATCTATCTGTCAGTAGATGCGCAAAGCCTGACAGGCGCGACGCGCTTATATGAACGTGCCGGGATGCACGTTGTCAAAAGATCGACCCAATATGAGAGGGAGCTACGGGGTGGTAAGGAGCTGGGTACATTGACGCTTGAAGAGTAGCGTGTATTCATATATTCTTGCCTGCCTTTGTCTCCATCCAACCAGCTCGATCGCTGATGATGAATGGAGCACTGTTGTGATTATTCGTTTACATCAATTATCTGCACGTGCCCCGCGCCTGCAGGACATTTCCGAGGTCGCCAGTCTGTTGAGTTTATACGAGGGCGATGCGCTCACATCGGAGAAGCAGGGTGAGGCTGAGCTCAGGAACATCTGGCAAGATAGTAGTTTTCAATTAATGCATGATGCCTGGGTAATTGTGACCCGGCAAGGTCAGGTGGTTGGCTATGCTGATGTGCAGCAGAAGTGTAGTGAGCCATTAGAGGTGATCTATACATTAGCTGTAGCCATTCATCCTGATTACCAGGGCCGTGGTATTGAAACACTTTTGATCCGTCTGGGTGAAGATCGCATTCGCCAGTTGACGCGTGAGCATGCAGTCCGGTGCCAGGTCAGCATCCAGATTGCCGTGAGTAGTTCAAACGAATTGTTGAGCGAGATTGTGCAGCATGAGGGATATGGGTTGCAGCAACAGTTCTTACGCATGCACCTGGCACTTGAACATGTTGCAGCTCCCTCGCTCTCAGCTAATGATGGTCTGCTAACGCTGCAGGTCGTGCTCAATGCGGATGAGCAGAGCTTGACCGCTAGGAAGTCACGGATACAAGATACATACAAGGCGCTAAAGTATAGCGTCTATGCCAAAAAATTTGGGAGGATACGCCAGCCAGAAGTGACAGCAGTGTTGCTACCTTGTGTCGCTGGATAGTAAAGATGGATAAAGTTACCATAAGTACACGCCAGAGCAGCGCTACTGGCGTGTTTTTTTTATAAAAGTTCTGTTTATTCTGCAAAGTTGTTACCTTTTCTTGCTCCGTATAGTCCTAGTACATAGTTCATCATTGGTTGGAACAGCGAACTCAGATCCAATGAGGGGGAAACAAAAAGATTTATATGCTAGTTTTATCTATAATTACAGCTGCGGCTTACATTGACACCGCAAATGTTGAAAATATGCGTATTCTACTTTTCGTATTATTAATTATCGCAATTTGCTTAATTCTGGCTGGAGCTATTATTGCTCTATTAACGTTGTATAGCTCTCGGAAGGCCCACTCGACCAATCCAGACCGTCTGCCTGGCGAGTAGCAAATTAGGAGATAGGTTATATGGCTCGCCGCCAAACGGTCACACCTTTATTGACTGGAACCTTCATTCTGCGTGCTAACTCGGGTGCTGGAACAATCGTGCTTGGACTTCTGCTGGCCCATATGGTGACCATCTCGTCCCAGAGGATTACTAGCGTTCAGGTAGGCTTGCTGCCGGTTGCCTTTTATATTTCTGAGCTCACCCTGGCCCCTTTTATGGGGGGATTAAGTGATCGCTGGGGGCGACACAAATTCTTATTGCTCGGTCCCGTCTTTGGCCTGATACAGGCTGGCCTGTTATTTTTTACCCCCATTCGGCAGCCGCTCCCCTATTTATTGTGTCTGCAAGTCATTGCCGGTATTTCTGGTGCCGTTACCGTTCCAGCTGTGCTCGGATATCTGGCTGACATTACCGTGCATGATCAGAGCCGGCGTGTGCGCGTTATGAGCTTGTATGAGCTAGTGACCAGTGGCGGAATTGCGGTTGGCACAGTACTGGGAGGCCTGCTCTGGGATTGGTTTGGGCGCTTATCCTTTGTCTTGCTTGCTGTCAGTTATCTGCTGGTCATCTGGTGCATGTGGTTATCTCCCATTGCCCATCAAATTGTAAGCCGTGAAAAAGTAGCTGAGACCGCGCAACGCTATTTGATTATATTGCGCACACCGCGTTTACTGGCCTTCTTACCCGCCTGGCTCTGTATCAGCGCCCTGGTAGGGATCTGGCTAAGCTCACAGTTAACCTTTATCTTATCAACTCCAGTGCGCTATTCACATCAATTGTTAATGGGTAGTATGAGTGGGCCCGGTGGTGGAAGATTATTGAGCCTGGTATTGGGTGGGATTGTGCTTTTCTTTAGTCTATGTCTTTTGTTCTGGGCCTTTTTCTTGCAGAAGATTCCGCGCCTGCGCTTGATGTTTACCTCAATTATTGGCGTTTACCTGGCCTGTATAGCTCTTTTTGGCCTC
This sequence comes from Dictyobacter kobayashii, assembly GCF_003967555.1. Taxonomy (GTDB): domain Bacteria; phylum Chloroflexota; class Ktedonobacteria; order Ktedonobacterales; family Ktedonobacteraceae; genus Dictyobacter; species Dictyobacter kobayashii. The sequence goes on along the minus strand of NZ_BIFS01000001.1, from coordinate 1,081,937 downwards.
AACCATCGTAGTCCAGACAATCCTACCATGATCTATGTCTGGTTACCATTGCTACTGATCGGTATTTTCGCCGAAACCAGCTTTGCGCCGGCGGCCCTGGCATATCTGGCCGATATCTCTGAGGGAGCCGCTAAGGACCGTGGTATGGTAATGGGGCTCTACTCTATCTTCCTGGGCCTGGGTCAGATTCTAGGGAATGGCCTGGGAGGTATGTTTGCCCACCGCTTTGGTTTCGATGGGCTGATCTATCTTACAGCACTACTGGCTCTGGTTGCCTTGCTCTCTCTGCTCTGGCTGTTTGGAAAAGAAAAGAAATATGTTGAGGCCGTAGATTGAGTTATGCCAGAGGTTGAATAAACTCCAGGCGATTACCAAAGGGATCGCGCGTCTCAAAGCGCTCATAGCCCGGAATCGGCACCCCATCCAGAATTTGAAAGCCGTGCTCCTGAAGTCGTTGGCGCCATGCCATGATATCGGTTACATGATAAGCCAGGTGAGCTTTTGTGCTGCTACGCTCCACCCCATCTTCAGTTCCAACATGGACCTGGCGATCGCCTACCTGTAGCCAGAAGCCCCCACGGCCCTTGAGTGACTCAGGTTTTTCAATCTCGGGTAGGCCGAGCAGGTGGCAATAATATTGCCGACCTTGCTCTTCGGCTCCCCGCGGAATCGTAATTTGTGCATGATGGACGCCTGTAATTGCCATAACGCGCTTACCTTCCACGAACTATGCGTTCCATATCACGCTGTGCATCGCGTTTAGCGATTGCATCGCGTTTATCATAAAGTTTCTTACCACGGCATAAACCCAGTTCTATTTTGGCTCGACCGCCTTTGAGATAGAGCTTCAAAGGGACCAGTGTTAAGCCTTTAGTGGCGACCCGGGTTAGTAGCTGATCGATCTCGCGCCTATGCAGCAAGAGTTTGCGTGTCCGAATCGGATCGTGATTGTAGCGATTACCATGCTCATAGATCGCGATATTTGCGTTTTCCAGCCAGATCTCATCTTTGCGCGCCATTGCGTAGGAACCGCGCAATTGAACTTTCCCCTCTCGAATTGACTTAATCTCGGTGCCAACGAGTGAGATACCAACTTCCAGGGTGCGTTCCACTTCATAATCGTGATATGCCTGGCGATTGACTGAAATGACCTTAATCGGCACATGATTATTCTGTACCGTTTCTTTTTTTGCAGAGGCTGTTTTTGCCATACTTGAAACTCCTTTTCAATAAAGGACGTCTATCTGCCGCACTATTGATACTATACATACAGCTTTGTGGGGCAGGAACACTGCAATGCAGGTTCTTCAACTTATACCTGGCTGAATAGAAATTGCCCGTCAGAAAACTCAAGCCAGGCAAAGTGATGGGTTTATACATGATTGGCGGATGATGCCACCATTATACAACAACCGCCCCATACAGTCGACCTTAAACTTTCATATAGCATCTTCCACTCTCATAAGGGCAACTAAAGCGGAAGGTGCAGGAGGGCGGCGAGCCCTCCTGCTGGGGTTTGGGGTATCCCCAACAAAACACCCCACCGCAGCGGAAGGTGCAGGAGGGCGGCGAGCCCTCCTGCTGGGGTTTGGGGTATCCCCAACAAAACATCCTATCGCATGCCGCCAGCGGCGGCATGCGATAGGATGTTTTGTTGGGGACTTGTTTACCTGCTTTAAGATATTTATGGATATAAAAAGTTGGATGGGCGGGACGGCTGGAATGCGGAGTTTTCTGCACAAGATAATTACCCCTCCAGGTGCAGAGTGTCGTCATACAACAGAACGAGAAGAGTTTGTTGCCCACAACATTACGCTAGAGAAAGGCCATAATATGTTTTACCGTTTAGGCAAATTTGCCACCCGCCATCGCTGGTTGATTGTTGGGTTATGGATACTTGCCGCGGTGATTGCACTTCCCTTCGCTCCCCAGGCGAATCAAGTATTGCAATCTGGTGGATTTGAAAGCCCTGACTCAGAGTCCCAAAGGGCGATTGATACACTGGTTCAAAAGCTGCACGTAAATGAAACGATCGTACAGGTCATCTTTACCAGTCAGCGTTATACAGTTGAAGATCCACAATTTATTCAGCAATCTGAGCAGGCGGTGACCCATATCCGCACCTGGTCTGAGGTCGCCCAGGTAACCACTTATTTAGATAATCCGCGCCAGGTCTCACAGGATCGCCATGCGGCCTATGTCAATATCCAGATGAAATCGGACGCCAATGCAGCCGCCAAGCTATTGCCCGATCTGGAGCAGCGCCTGCAGAAGGTACCAGACTTAAAAGCTAGCATTGGCGGCGGACCCGTTTTTTATGAAGATATTCAGTCAGTTAGTGAAAATGACCTGCGACGTGCCGAGTTGCTGGCCTTCCCATTCGCTATTATTGCCTTATTACTTGTCTTTCGATCTGTAGTCGCTGCGGTCCTGCCAGCGCTGGTGGGAGGCTTTGCCGTAGTAGTTTCCCTGGCCATGATTTTTGGTCTTGGTCATATCACCCCCCTCTCTATCTTTGTGCTCAATATCACCACCTTGTTCGGGTTGGGCCTGGGGGTTGATTATTCACTCTTCATGGTGAGTCGCTTCCGGGAAGAACTGATCCATGGACGCTCGATTGAGGAAGCGATCGGTGTAACCGTAGCCACAGCTGGACGAGCTGTGACCTTCTCAGGTCTGACCGTCTCTATTGGTTTATTTGGCCTGACATTTTTCCATATCAATATGCTGCACTCAGTGGGCCTGGGTGGTATTCTGGTCGTAGCTCTGGCCGTCCTGGCGGCCGTGACCCTGTTACCGGCCCTGCTTTCGATCCTGGGATTGAGGGTGAACGCCCTGCCGGTACGCCTGCCACGCTTTGGAAGGCGCCCTGTCGTTGCGGAGACTACCCTGGACCCACATCACGGTTTCTGGTATCGATTATCCCAGTTCGTGATGCGCTATCCACTGCGTGTCTTCTTCCCAGTCCTGTTACTCCTGCTTAGCTTTGGCGCGCCCTTCCTGGGTGTGCGTTTCTCGGCTCCCGATGCCTCGATCTTACCATCGTATGTGCCTTCGCGCGCCGCCTACGATTTGCTGGTCCAGCGTTTTAATCAGCGCGAGACCACGCCCATCTTAATGGCGGTACATACCAGAGGCAATGCCCTGACACCCGATAACATCAAGAATCTCTATTATTATGTCAAGCGTATTGAGGCCGACCCACGTGTTGACCGTGTGGATAGTATTGTCAGTGCCGACCCGCGTTTTACCCTGGAGCAATACCAACTACTTTACTCCCATCCACAGTTGATTGCCGATCCCTATCTTGGAGCCTTCTTAAAAGCATCGGTGTCAGGCGATACCCTGTTGGTTGAGGTGGTGAGCAAATACGGTATGGTTGATGCCAACTCACAGGCCTTAGTGCAGACGATCCGCAATACCGATCCTGGTAATGGCATCTCTGTGCTGGTAGATGGTGGCACGGCCGGCAATATCGACTATGTGCAGTCCTTGTATACCGATTTCCCGGTTGCTGTCCTCATCATCTCGATTACAACCTATATTGTTTTGCTTTTCCTCTTCCGCTCGCTCTTGTTGCCTTTAAAAGCGATCGTGATGAATACGCTATCTATCCTGGCCAGCTATGGGGCTCTGGTCTTAATTTTTCAGGATGGTTTTCTGCACCAGATACTAGGGTTTACTCCACTGGGATTTGTAGAGGCGTCCAGTCCGATCCTGCTCTTCTGCTCAATTTTTGGTCTTTCCATGGACTACGAGGTCTTCTTGCTATCGCGTATTCAAGAGGCTTTCTGGCAAACAGGCGATAACAAGCAGGCGGTGGCACTGGGATTACAACGTAGTGGTGGCATCATTACCAGTGCAGCCGTAATTGTGATTGTTGTGAGCGCCTGTTTTGCGACGGCTGACATGATTCTGGTTAAAGCTCTGGGGTTGGGGATGGCCCTGGCCGTAGTGATCGACGCCACCCTCGTAAGAGGCCTGCTGGTTCCGGCTACCATGCGTCTGTTGGGAAATTGGAACTGGTGGCTCCCCTTTGCCGGCGTCCAACGCCATCCGCCAGCGCTGGCTGAATACCTGGCACCAGTGGATGCCGCCAGAGAGTACACAGATTCCAACGAAACGAATATACATGTAGGAGGCAAACGATGAGACAGCAGTTCCGTTACAGATCAGCCTGGTTGCTGGGAATGAGTTTATTATGTACACTGCTGCTCTCATCCTGTGCTTTTCCCGGATTGGCCACGACTTCGGCGACCTTACCCCAGGTTAGTCAGCAGCCAACAAAAACTGAGCTGCCCCCAATTCATTTTCCGCAGGATGAGGGCGCTCATAACAACTTGACCGAGTGGTGGTACTACACAGGCCATATGCAGGCGACCGATACAAAGGGCAAGCAACATACTTATGGCTTTGAACTGGTCTTTTTCCAGGCTCTACGCAGCAATCTGCCAGCGGTTTATCCCGCCCATTTTGCTATCAGCGATATTACGCGCGGTGAGTTCCATTATGATCAGCGGCGTGTAACACAATTTGCAGGTCCCGCTCCGAATGGACAATCCACACAGGGCATCAATGCGCATGTTGGCAACTGGTCTATCCAGGGATTGAATGGCCAGGACCACCTGGTCGCCTCCATGCAAGACTACGCGATTGATCTCAGTCTGACCGGACTCAAGCCAGCGACCCTGCATAACGGCAATGGCCTGATCACTTACGGGCTGGGTGGTTTCTCCTACTACTATTCGCGGACGCGTATGGAGGTGGCTGGCACCCTGCTTGATCATAACCAGCCTTTAAAGGTTACTGGCACTGCCTGGATGGATCATCAATGGGGAAACTTCCTCACCCTTGGTGGGGGAGGCTGGGACTGGTATAGCATCCAATTAAACAACAAGACAGAGATAATGCTTTACTTTATTCGGGATGCCACTGGCAAAACCATTTCCACCTATATCGGCTATACCGATGCCGATGGCAAGGCTTTTGTCTTGCCAGAACAATCATTGCACGCAACGGTACTGGCTAAATGGACCAGCCCAACGACAGGCATTACTTATCCGTCAGGCTGGCGCATCGATATCCAGGACCCTCATCTGCAGGCTAGCCTGACCATTGATCCACTGTTGAAGAATCAAGAGCTGGTGGTACAAAATTCAACAGGCAATGTCTATTGGGAAGGTGCCGTGAAGATCGCAGGGCAAAGCAATGGACATCCGATTGCTGGTGAAGGATATGTAGAATTGACCGGCTATACAAAATAGTTAAACAGCCATCATTAGCATGCTTAAGAAGGTACAGGAGTTGTTCTGTACCTTCTGTTATCTAGCGATCTCACTCTATGCTACGCGTCGTTCACCTATCTTTGTTGTTTATGGTTGGGCTGGTGGCAGGATGGTTGTTGCCAGCTTCTGCAGATGGCCATTGATAGAGCCCAGGTAGTCTTGTTGTGGCGTATAGCGACCCTGGGTATCTGCTTGCAGGGTCACCATGGCCAGTGTATTCTCGAACAATAGATTATGGTCAATGTGTGCTGTCTTATCGCTAGCTGCCAGCGGTAAGATGCGCTGTTTTAAGCCACCGTAGCGCCATTGGGAGAGGTGTGCCTGCAATTTTATTTTGCTCTGATCTGAGGCGCTAAGCTCATTTTGCAGTGGAGTAGAAACGAACTGGTAGAGATATGTATCCGTGGCTACTCGGGAGGTTAATTGGGCTGCCAGTGCATAGGAAAAATGCACATCGCCCGAAAGGATCAAGGTGTCTTTGGGCTGCTGAAAGATCTGCAGTAGATCTTGCCAGGATACAGGATAGAGTGGCCAATGATCAAAGCCAATCCGCATAGCAATCCGCTGCTGCAAGCGAGCCAGTTGTAATCCTGCCCCGTGTAGCCAATTTTTTTTAGCCATCCAGGGGCGTTGTCCCATCAGATATTCGAGCCAGCCAATGGCGGGAGGCAGGAGTACTGGTACGGATGAGACCAGGATGGCCAGGGTACTTGGATTCTTTGAGAACCAGTTCTGTAGATCATTAGCCTGGCTGTGGCTAATAATGCGGGTCGGTGCAAAGATATCCTCATCACTATCTGTAAAAATAGCGGTTCGCTCAGTACGGGCATTGGCCACAAAAATGGGAGGAGTCGATGGTATCTCATAATGCCAGTGTAACAAAACCCTGCCATAGAGATCTTCACGAATACAGTCACGTAGCCGCTCAAGGGCGTCCTCCCCACTCTCAGCCGCCTGGCGCATAATAGCCAATAACGGGTGTTGAGCTGTGTGTTGTGCCAGATTGCCCCAGCCTTGATAGATCCAGTAAGCCACTACACCATCGATCAGTACCTGTTCCCGGCCAGATTGCGTAACTTTGGCGCGCCAGGTTGGCATAGAGTTCCAATTATTGGTAATCTCATGGTCATCGAAGATCATATAACTGGGAAGGGAGGCTAATACCTGACGTACACCACTATCAGTCGACCAGGCATGTTGATAAAAGAGGCAAAAGTCTTCATAGCTACTCGCCTCTGGGCCCAGGTGCGGTGACGCTTGCTGAAGGCTGGCTGAGGGTTCATCCGCGTAAATCTGATCTCCTATTAACAAAAGTAGATGTGGCCACGCCGACTCGCGTTGCTCGAAATGTTCGTGCAGCCAGTGCCCAAAGACGCTGAGGACATCTGACTGGTTGACCTCAGCCTTGCGACAGGAGCCATAGGCAATGCGCAATGGAAAATGTACAAGCTCTTCCGTCGCTTGTGGCTGTGTTGCCAGGGTACGAAAGCATTGCGGCATAGGCAACGCGGGCGTTTGTACAAGCTCTTTTCCAGGGATTGTACCAAACAATTGATAGTTATACCAGGTCGCTGGTTGTAAGTGCTGTAATTCTAACGCAACGTAATGGTGTCCACCAACCAGAGTTGACTTCTGACTGACCGTTTGCGGCTCATCCCTGGTCCCGTTTGCCTGGACAAGCAATGTAACTGTCTCGGCCGCCGTCAATTCAGCCCAGATAACGATACTGGTTGGGCTGACCGCCCGTACGATGGGACCAACGCGAAGCTCAGGCATAGCATCCTCTCTCCATTCCAAGTTGACCATATTTCTTATTCTTTAGCAGATTCAGATCAATTATACGTTAATTAAATAGAAAGGAAAGGTAGGGGAAAGCAGCGATCTATTTGCGAACAATACAGGTGCCAGGCCTTCCAGGTGTTATCAGGCTTATCAGTATTTTAAGAAATTTTAATAAATGGCCTGCTTATCTCGCCCCAGGCATTGACCCATACTGGCATAGATGTGGTATACTTTGTGACAATGGCAAACAGGCATTTTGCAGGTAGATAGGGATTTGTGGCATATTTAGGTTGTAATTGTTTGTTGTGGGTAAGAAATGTAATGGTTGTTGTTGATGCACAACGATAGCGTAATTTGTGTATTGCATGTTACGCCTAACAAAAAAAGTATTCAGTACACCTGATATTTCTCTCTCCTTACTCTATAGGGAAGGGATCTCATCTTCTTAAGCGTTGATGAGGATGTCAGCAAAACCTGGCAGGAAGCAATGGAAGCGAGAACACATACCTCTGCTCTTGAAGAGTCTGCGATTATTGAGCGCGTGGCCCGCATTGTCTTTAGTGTGCGTGGTGCCAAGCCCGACTACACTGTCTTAGCGGCAGAGCTGGAATCGGCTGTGCCCTTTGATGTGTTTGGCGTAGTTTTGTTGCGCCATGATCGCCAGGCTGTGCGTGTGACCGTGTGTCAGCGCGAAGAGGGAGGGGCATGGAAAGCACGTCTCCACCAGCATCCACTGACAGACTCTATGCTAGAACAGGTATTGCAACAGCCAGAGCTACAGGTTCGTGATTATCCTGAGGGCCTGGATGGCGCGCCTTCCTCCAGTGGAGATGCTCTGAGTTCCTATCATCAGCTACGGTCAACACTGATTGCACCGTTAACGGTTGAAAATCGCGTGCTGGGAACACTGGAACTGGGTAGTACCACGCTCCATACCTATGCTGACCAGCATTTGCAGCGTTTGGTAGATGCTGTAGTTAGAATGCTGGCGGCAGCCATTGAGAGCGTTCAATTGGGAGGCAATGCCGCGATCCAGGATCGGCAGCGCCAGGCTTTAAAAGATGTGAGCCGGGCCCTTACCTCAAAAATGGAGCTCTCAACTGTTCTCCAGCAAATCGTCATCGGTGTATCTAAGGCTCTTAGCGTCTCTTCGTTTATTGTGCTCCTGAATCGCCATACCAATACACTCTACCTGGAAGCTCAAGCTGGCGTAGCTCCAGAGCTGCTGAACCATATTTTGCAGCAACAGGGGAGCATGAGTGAGAAGAACATCTTCTGGCAAACACTCAAGCGGCGTCAACCATTGACCTCGCAAGATATTGCCACTGACGAGCATTATCCTGACAGCCAACTGCTGGCTATCGAGCTAGGATTGCACTCCCTCTATTGTTATCCTCTGATAACCGGCTCTGCCGTCTATGGTATGCTGGTACTTTGCTCAACAGAAGCAGGCGGCTTCACCCCCCTTAAAAGCGATATCCTGGCACTCTTTGCCAATCAAGCTACTGTAGCTATCCATAATGGTATGCTTTTTACGTCCTTCAATCAACGCAAACGCTTCCAGGCTGCCATTGAACAATTTGACCGCTCTCAGCAAGAGCGTGATTCTCGCACCGCTGATGAGCAGCTCTATGAGGAGCTCAAACTCTTCAAAGAAATTCGTGCCGAGGCCCAACACACCTTTGGCTTAAATTTCAGCCATATGATGCGATGGATGAGCGAGCAACTCTTAACCCAGAACGAACGTAGTCTGCAGGCCATGCGCTCTGCGATCGAGAACGAGCATACCTTTGATCCCTTTACAACCTCATTGGAAAACGAACAATTGCTACCTTCAGCACTTTTCCTTGAGGAGTCATCGTTGCAGCCCGATGTGGCCAATGCTGAAACGCAGGCTTTACTGGCGCAGACCGCGGAATCGGCCCTGACCCGAGCGGCCATGATCGGAGAGTTAAGTCGTTTGATCACCCATCTGAAACAATCTACCAATTGGGTACGTGACCCCTGGTTTGTTGTAGATTTGGATGGCTATTGCCTGTATATGAATCCAGCGGCCCGCCAATGGTGTGAATGGAGCCTGGAAACTATCTCCACCGATTATTATTTGCAGATGCAGATGTTTGTCTCATCGGTAGTTCAGGGTCAGGCAATGGGTCCATCGATTGAAGAAGTATTTTCTCGTCTCTTGCCACGCATACGTGCTACTGATGAGGCACGCAATTATTTGCAGGATTTCACACAAGATAGTATTTATCGCCAGGAGTTTCGCTGCGTGCTGGCTGACGAACCACTTGAGACAGCGACGCAGTCGCAAGCAGAAATGGAGGGAAGCGCTGCACGAAAAGATACTGCCGCCAGTGATCACCACTATCAATTCACACGTTATCCTCTTTATACGCAGTCTGGGCAGCTAGAAGCAATAGCCTTGCAGGTGCAAGATATTACCGAACAGGTGCGCGAAGAGAAAAATCGTTCTGCATTGTTGTCTGCATTCTCGCATGACCTGCGAACGCCCTTAACTACGATCAAGGCCGCCGTCACCGGGCTATTGCAGGCTGATCTGGTATGGAACGAAGAGGACCGCAATGAAATGCTGGTTGATATCGATAGTGAAGCTGATCACCTGACCATGCTGGTAAATGCCCTGATTGAACTTTCTCGTATCGAAATGGGAGCCATGGAACTCAAACTGGAATGGTGTGATGTCACAGAGATCCTCTACACGTCCATCACAAAACTACAACGAGCCCTGGGACATCGTCAGCTGCAGCCTCAACTGCAGCATTCTCTACCACTTGTCTACGCCGACCACGCCCGCCTGGGGCAAGTATTTTATAATCTCGTAGAGAATGCTACGCGCCATAGTCCAGACGGCACAACTATTTCACTTTTTATCGATATTTTACAGAATGAGCGAGAAGAATTACGTGTGCGTATAATTGATCAGGGTGTAAAGATACCTGAACATGAATGTGAGCGAGTTTTCACATCATTTCAGAGTCAGGCTACATCTTATGGCAATAGCCTGGCCCTGGCTACCTGTAAAGGCATCATAGAAGCCCTTGGTGGGCATATCTGGGCGGAGGCGGCAGATGGTGGTGGCTCTTGCTTTACCTTTCTTTTGCCGATCCATCCACAGACTGTTGTATATATGGAAGAGAAACTGCTAGCTGAACTCGATGAGGACGATACGAAGTCGCGCACACGCAGCTAGCCGGGAGGGGGAGTGTGGTGGAAATGCATTGGGGCAGGTCAGGATACCTGCGCGGAGGAACCACAATGAGAGTGAAAGGGAAACGTATTCTGGTTGTCGACGATGAGCCGCCAATTCAGCGCATCCTTCGTCGCAATCTGACGGTGGGTGGTTACGAAGTACTGGTTGCTGAGAGTGGAAAACAGGCGGTTGAGATGGTGAAGCTTCATCAGCCTGACCTGGTTTTGCTGGATATTTGTTTACCCGGGGGCATGGATGGAGTGGATGTATGTGTGCAGGTACGCCAGTTTACCCAGACGCCAATCATAGTACTGTCAGCAGTAGCCGAAGAGAAGCAAAAGATCAAAGCATTAGATTATGGAGCCGATGACTATCTAACCAAACCATTCAGCAACGATGAACTGCAGGCACGTGTACGGGCATGTTTGAGACGGGCCAGTACTAAAGAGGCAACTAACGAACGGGAGCCAGAGGTACTGACCAGCGAGGATGGTTATTTGTATATGGATGTGGTGCGGCGGCAAGTGCGTGCAGGTTCACAAGAGGTTCGTCTGACACCAACCGAGTTTGAACTACTGCGTCAACTCATGCTATATGCTGGCAAAGTATTAACCCATCGTACCCTCCTGCGTGCAGTATGGGGACCCGAATATGGAGAGGAAGCAGACTATTTACGTGTCTATGTCAGGCAACTTAGACTGAAAGTTGAGTCCGAGCCCTCACGCCCAAAATATATTGTTACTGAGCCCGGGATCGGCTACGTTTTCAGATCTCAGGGGGAATCGCAGAATCCTTAATAAAATTTTAATGTCATCTTGTGTTTTTTTTATAGCGACCTAACTACTTTGGCAGTAAACTCTTAGTAAGAGGACTTTTTAGCCCGCATTTATATTCTTGACCAATACTTGAGCATACTCATACAAAAAATATTGCTGGCTAAAAAGATTGGGGTGGTAAAGGCATTCCTTTTTGTGTTACTGTATGCCATAATAAGTTCTGGTATTGTACTGCAAGTCGATGGATGACAAAGCAGACAAAGACGGTAAGTGGGGGTGGTGGAAAAGCGGGATTTCTAGTATGCTATGGTCGGTAATGCATTGGCCATGGAGTGCCAATGCCAGAAATGCCGGTACTGGCAACTATACCTGTGATATAGCGTATGAACCTGGGATGACAGATTGATAAAACGTGTGGGGGCGAGGACGACCTTTTACCTGCGGCGCTAAAAGGGGAAAATTTCTTCACATTAATCAAACAAAAGGGTCTCCCTTGGTATCATACAGAAAATAAAAATAGATATATGTTTGTGGTAGAAGAACGTAGCTGTTGCTCATATTGTATGTGATTGTTCTGTCAGGGAGTGCGGTTGAAAGGTAGCAGTGTTTGTACGCTGGGGAGGAGTTGGAGCAATGATTAGAATGACATCCATACTGCGTCGTAACGAATCTATTTATGATAGAGATGAATGGGACTCTCGTGATGCGCTCGCTGTTTACTGGATCGTTGTGCATAGTAACCATCTTTGCGATTGCTAAAAGAATGATGCCAACGTACCTGGATGTCCTCTAAGCCACTTATATGTCACATAAAGCAGAGCAGATGGCCTGTGCATCTGGATAGCAGGCGTTTGTCTTCTGTTTGCGAACAGGCATTGTGGAGCCATGGATGGATATCTGCAAAGAACCTGTGACAAGACCGCTTGCACAATCAATATCTTACATATATCTGCAAGCTAGTCTGGTAAAGGAACTGGAAGAAGAATGGAGCAGCAAGACCGCATCATGGATGGAGATTTACAGACCTTAGGTCTCCAATCCATTTTAAAAATGCTTGCCCTGAGTGGAAAAACTGGAAAGTTATTTGTGACTTCGGGACCAGAGACGCTTTCAATCAGCCTGCGCAAAGGGCAAATTGTGGGATTACATGAAGATGCAGTGCCTCAGCCCGATGTATTGGGAATGCTCTGCTTGCTAAATAAATTGGACCCACCACGTGCACAGTATATTCGAGAGCTGGCTCGCGGAGATATGCCGATGTCCCTGGCGCTCCTGGTTGAGCGCGGCTGGATGACCGCAAACGAGATGCAGCGCCGCCTTGAATTTCTGGTAACGCAATCAATCAGTCATGCTTTACGCTGGGTGAATGGTCGTTTTGCCTTCCACCGCCAGGTTATCCCGATGGAGAGCAAGATGCAGCCACTTGATGTGGATTCAGTTTTGCTCGAGGCGTTACGCCAGGCGGACGAATGGGAAGAAATCATGGGCGAGGGTGTGACTCACCTCACACGGACCACCGTTGCCCGCTGGCAACCCGAGGTCAGCAATGATGTGCGTAACCTTGGCCTCAATCAAGAGGGCATCGAGGTGCTCTGCCTGGCCAATGGAGAGTTAACGCTACAGGCGGTCGCGCTTGCGCTGATGTCGCCTGAAGCGCGTGTGGCCCGTATTATGGCCCGTCTGCTAGAATTAAACCTGATCGAAGTAGTTGATACTGCCTTAGAGACGGAACTACAGAGCGATCTCTCAAATATTATTATCAAGTGCCAGTACTTATTGGCGCAGCAGCGTCAATCTTCGCATCCAGAACAACATCTCCTGGGTTTAATTACCACCCTATCAGAGTGCATCAATGGCCTCCTTATGCACCATGGCTTATATGCGCGTAGTCTGCGTGGACGTGGCAAGATACCCTCTATGGAAATTGCCCGCTACTGGAACGTCGATTCGTGCCCCAACTGCAGGCGTTATCGCAGCAGCAATTTCCGATTCTAGAAACAGCCACCTTCCACTATGGACAGCTCGACTGTAATGATATACTGACGCTCAACAAAGTTGTCAAAGGTGAGCAACTTGAAGAATTTTATTGGGAAGCGGTGCAGGGTCTGGTAGCCTTTTTACGAATGGTTTTTACAGAGCTATTGCGCGACGAGGTTGGAAACTCACATATCGGGCGGCAGCTAAATGTGGCCTGGAGAATCTTCCTCTCGGAGATTGATCACGAGGTCCAACAGTACCAGATTTACCGAGCCCATCGAAATACGCAGCACTCACGAGGTCGGGATAACATCCAGCCCTCTTCTCTTGGAATTGTACAAAATTGGCAGAACCCCGCCGACAACAATGGGGAAATGTGGTCGCCTGATACGCGAAGGAGGTCAATTTAATGGCTGAGCCAACGGTGCTTGTTGTAGACGATAGTCCTACTGTACGTAAAATTGTACAGATGACTTTGCAGCGAGAGCATATTAAGGTGGTGACCGTCGGGGATGGGTTGAGCGCGTTGACTTCGGTTGCCGATGAGATGCCTGCCCTTATTTTGCTCGATATACAACTTCCGCGGATGGATGGGTACCAAATTTGCCAGATAATACGCAAACACTTGCAGTTTCGGCAAATTCCCATTATTATGCTGAGTGGGAAGGATGGCTTGTTTGACAAGATGCGAGGCCGCTTAGCCGGATCTACCGAGTATCTTACCAAACCATTTGACTCGGCTGAACTTGTACAAACAGTCAAAAAACACCTTGCGAACTGGCAAGAACGTGTACCTGTCCAACAAGAAGGGACACGCCCTCGCTTACGCTATCGCGGCTAATCTCCAGAACAAGACCTACGATGCTCGGCATCTTTGGTAGGGAGGGTTGGAGGGTAAGCTGCAGTTCCCATCACTTGGTTGGCTCGTTAGGAAAGGTTAGAATCGGATGCCTGGGCAGAAAATACTTGTTGTGGACGATAGTTGGACAGAACTGACAATGATTGTCACGCCATTGCGCAATAGCGGTTTTGATGTTGTAACCGCGGTAGATGGCGACGAGGCTGTCGAAAAAGTATTTAAAGAACGTCCGCAGTGTATCGTACTGGATGTTGTATTACCAAAGCAAAATGGTTTTCAAGTATGTCGCAAATTAAAAAGTTCGGAAATGAGTCGGCATATTCCAATCATTTTGTTGACGTCTAAGAACACCCCATTGGATAAAGCATGGGGATGCGGCAAGGGGCTGATCTCTATATTACCAAGCCCTTTAACGGTGATGAGTTAGTAGCTAGTGTACGACGCCTCATTTGAGGAGTCGTACTGGCAGGGTTTAGTGTCTGTGGGATCTCCGCTCTCTTTTCCCTGTTACAGATGTCGCATAGGATGCCTCTCGCTTCTTGTGCCCTATATGGAGTAAGTTTTTGTGTCCAGTGAAGATCAGAAAAAACGTGATGCCTTTGCTGCAATCCAGCAATTAATCTCGCAGTCGCCATCCGTGGCGGCACTGCAGTTGCAGCTTGCGCAGGGGCAATTTGGTGTAAACGGTTCTCCTAATGGAGAAACCCCACTCCCGGCAGCTATTGGAGAGCAATATCTCGTATTCTCTTTAGCTGATCGTGAGCTGGCTGTCAAGGCTGAGCTGGTGCAAGGTGTCGAGCGGCTGGTTGAGAGTTAACGCCGGTTCCCAATGTTGTTTCCTGGGTCAGAGGGGTGATGAACCTGCGGGGTTCTATTGTCTCAGTGGTAGACTCGCGAATGTTTTTAGATCTGGAGCAGGTGCCCTATACTCCGCGAACGCGTTTGCTCTCGCTACAGAGTAATGAAATGGTCATCTGTTTGGCGGTGGATAGTGTTAGTGAAATGTTGCCGATTCCCGCTACTGCTATCAATGGAAATGTGCGCCAGGCTACTATTCCATCCTGGGCTGCTCCTTATGCTATGGGGAGTGCATCACTGTCTAATCGCGTGATTATCGTCCTGGATGTAGCTCGTCTTCTTTTCTCAGAAAAAATGCAGCGCTATAAGGCCTAATGATAATAGTGCGGCGGCCTATCGTAGGTCACCTAAATTGAGATAGATATATTTTTTATCAATGGAGGTCTGGCGAATGAATCCTGATCAAAATAAAAGTGGTTCGGCGCTCAGTGGCCCCTTTACGCTAGGGTTACTTGGTTCCGTGCTTGTGCCTGTGTTACTGTTAATTTTTATTGCTTTCATGTCTTTTGGTTCTAATTCAACAGTTGGTATCATTGCTATTGTTGGTGCCGTTGTTGTCGCTATTATTGGTGCTATTTCCAATCTCTATGTACAGCGTAATGTAAAGAACCGTTTGTTAGGCCTGGCTGAGGTTTGCCGTGATTTTGTGAGTGGTGATCGCTCGGTGCGAGCTGCGGTCAATGGCGATGGCGAGTTGGCTCAGTTGGCCAGTTCGTTAAATGCTATCCTGGATAACCAGGGCTCCTCCCCAAGTGTTTCAATGGGACCCGCTGGCAATGATGCGGCCGCCCTGCAGGCACAGATTGAGAAGCTGCTGCAAGAGGTAAGCGCGGTCGGTGATGGTGATCTGCGCGTACAGGCTGAGGTGACTCCGGACACACTGGGTGTGCTTGCTGACTCCTTCAACTATATGATTGAAGAGTTGGCGAAAGTTGTGGGTCGTGTACAATCAACTGCTGTACAGGTTACCAATGCGACTCGTCGTATTCTGGATCGTTCGGCTGAACTGGCTCAGGCTTCTGAGACACAGGTAAAACAGATCGCGCAAACCACCGAGGCTGTAGAAGCCCTGGCCGTCTTTATTCAAAACGTGGCCCGCAATGCTCAATTGAGTGTGGATGTAGCGCAAGAAGCGTTGCGTAGTGCGACTAATGGTCAACAGGCTGTGCGTCAGTCGATTGAGGGTATGATGCTCATTCGAGAGAACGTGCAAGAGACCGCGAAGAAAATTAAACGCCTGGGTGAGCGCTCAAACGAAATTGGTGAAATTGTCCGCATTATTGAAGATATCGCCGACCAGACGAACTTGCTGGCTTTGAACGCCGCTATTCAGTCCGCGATGGCGGGTGAGCACGGTCGTGGATTTGCCGTGGTTGCTGACGAAATCCGCCTCCTGGCAGAACGTTCAACCGAATCCACCAAGCGTATCGCAACCCTGGTAAAAAGTATTCAGGGCGATACATATGAAGCTGTTGTGGCTATGGAAGATAGCACACAAGAGGTGGTTAAAGGATCTCAGCTGGCTGATGATGCGGGTCGCTCACTGAACTCTATTTATAGCGCAGTAGAACGACAAGCTCAAATGATTGAAAATATCGCTCGCGCCGCTAATGAACAGACTTCGGTCTCTGAAGCTGTTGCGGTCGCCATGGGTCGTATCTCAGAAATTACGCGTCAGACCGATGCTGGTACACAGGAAGCCGCAGTTAGTGTAAGTTATCTGGCTGAACTTTCTGAGCAGTTGCGTGCTTCAGTATCAACCTTCCGCCTGCCTGATCGTACAAATGATATGCTTGGTTCGTTCTCTAATATGACAGCTGTGAATGAAGTGCAGGATAAAGGCGAGCAGCCCTTTGGATCTATGCTGGGTGCTGGATCTGATAGCGGCTGGGGTCAGAACTTCTCGGGCAACTTCCCGCCTTTGCCTGAGCCTGGCAATAGTGGTTCACTGGTTTCATTGGGAACTCGTTCTGGACAGTTTGGTGCCAATGGGCAGCCAGATTTTGGTAACCCGGCAGCGTTTTCCCCATCAGGGATGCCACCCCAGGCCCCAATTCCTGGCGGTTTTGGTGGAAACAACAACCAGCAGTTTTTTGGCAATCAGATGGACTTTGGTAATATGGGTGATTTTGATAGCCAGCAGCAGGGAATGGATAACGGCTTTGGGATGCCACCATTTGGCAATCAGGGCTTCAACAATCCTAATCAGCCATTCTTCCAGGGCTCTAATCCTGATCAGTCATTCTTCCAGGGCTCTAATCCTGATCAGTCATTCTTCCAGGGCTCTAATCCTGATCAGTCATTCTTCCAGGGTTCCAATCCTGGCTTTGGACAGCAGCCACCGACTTCTGGATTGCTTCCGCCACCTTACCAGCAGCAACTGCCTCAGCAGCAGCCTGGGCAGAACGGCAATTCACGTCCTCGCTGGCAGAGTGGAATCCACGAACAGAATCAGTAATTGTTCTTATGGGCTCGCTATCGTTGTAAGCGAAAAATAAATAGCGAGCCCATAGAAGTGAGGTGTTACCTCTCTCATATAGTCCCTGCCTGGCTGCGATCAGGTGAAGGGATTGAGAGGGGTAACACCAGAATAGTTAAGTGAGTACGCGCAACATGTCGAACACATTTGATAAACTATCCGTCCTCGACTCGTTTATCGAAGAGGTGAATAGCTATTTGCCAGAAATCGAGACGAACCTCGGGCGCCTGGCACAGTCACCTGGCGACATGGATGCCCTCGAAGAGACTTACCGCCGCACTCACACCATTGGCGGTTCCGCTTCCATGATGGACTTTCCGGGCCTGGCTCATGTGGCGCATGGCATGGAAGACATCCTGGCTGACGCATTGGATGGCTTAATTACGCTGGATGACCCCTCACGGGTCTTATTGGAGCGTTCATTAGGCCGTTTACGTCAACTCCTGGAGGGTATCCGCGGTGGCATTGATGAAGAAGCAGTGATTGCGGAGGATGATGCCGACTACGCTCGCTATCGTGCTCAGGTAGATGCTGCTGCAGCGACTCCCACCGCCGGTGGTGCAGAGATAAATCCAATTTATTCTGCTCCAGTATCAACTTCGTCAGCTTCCCTTTCGCCAGCGCCAGCTTTTGAGATGCCTTCGCCTCAGACTTCATTATCTTCTTCGATGCCATCATTTGATGAGGTGTTGGCCTCTTTCCGTACGCAGTCGGTTCCTTCTGGTGAGGATATCGGTTGGCCGGAGGAACCAGAGCTGGTGTCGCGTTTTGATAACACGTCGTCTATGTCATCGGTTCCGGCAACTCCTCGTCAGCCTGAGTCGATCTATGCACCTGTGCCAGTACAGCCAGAATTTAATATTCTTCAGGACCCGACGCCAACCAGTGCTTTTGAGGCCTTGATGGCCTCCACCCGGCGTTCTCCAACTCCTCCTGAGCCCACGCCAGTTGCTCCACCACCGGCGACGCCCAGCAGCCCATTGTGGAATGAGCAGACATTTGCTAATCCGCCGGCGGCGCCTACCAGCCCGCTCTGGGATGAGCAAACATTTACTAATCCGCCTGCAGCGCCTGCCAGCCCACTGTGGAATGAGCAAACATTTACTAATCCGCCTGCAGCGCCTACCAGTCCACTGTGGAATGAGCAAATGTTTGCGCCATCTGTGCCCGATGTACCGCAGTATAGTGTGCCTGACAGGATTGAGTCCCAGGCTGTTGTACCTGCAAATGTGAGCGACCAGGGCCAGGAACAAGGACTGATAATGCCGTCCGCATATGAAGATATGCAGCGCGATGCGCAGTCTCTGGAGACCCAGGCCGCCTCCTTGAAGAATGTTGTAGCTCAGTTGCGTGAGGCTATGGGTGTCATAGATGCGCAGCGCAGCGAATTTAAGGGTTTCTTAAATGGTTCAAAAGATGCTCTCGATCGCATGGAGGAGTGGGCTGGTAAAGCCATGGGCTTAAACCTGCGCAATAGCCCGGAGCAGGTTCGCCGTTATTTGCCTCTTTCCGTGATGTGGGTATCTAACTCTAAACTGAAAAAGGTGCTGGATCTCATCCAGAAAATTACCGGTGGGGTTGAGTTGACCGATGAGCAGTTGACGTCTGCCCTGCAACAATTGCATGTTTCGATTCAATCCTGTGGTGAGGCCTTTGAGCAGTTAAATGTGCAAGGAGCCCCCGCATTAAGGCAAGAAGGTGGTTGGAGCCCCTGGGACGTCAGGGTCGACCAGGATAGAAATGCCTTACGTGAGCGTGTTACGTTTGAGCGTCAGGGAGACCCTGCCGCCTTGCGTGCGGAGATCGAGGCTCAGTTGCGCGAGGAATACGAGGCTAAAGCCTCTGCTGCCGCGCGTGAACGAGCTGAATTAGAACAGCAAATCCGCAATGAAGTACGTCAGGAATATGCAGAGATGCAGCGCCTGCAAGAGCGTGTAGGCGGTTCACCTGGCTCGACTAATGAAACGGTTAAAGACATTGAAGACCGTTTGCGTAGTGAGATTGAAATTCAAGTACGTCAGGAGTTCCTGAACCAGATTATGAGTGGTGGTGGTGAGGATGCCTCCTCACCGTTAGCTCGACTCTCTGGAAAGCCTGCCGCTCCTGAGAACGATACGCATGGGTTGGTAACCACCATTCCACCATCCAATGTGACGCCGGCTGGCCCGGATTCACTGCCGTTGCCTAAATCTCCTGCTGTATCCATGCCTGTGACTGAAGCGACTGGGAAATCTACTGCCGCTAGCTCATTTAGCACCAATGACTTTGGTGAAGAGGCGGCAGAGATCTTCCGTCTGGAGGCGGAAGAGCATCTGCAGTCTATCGGTATGCATGTGGCCGCGCTAGAGAAGAATCCTACTAACCGGGATCTTATCCAGGGTATCAGGCGTGCTACTCACACACTCAAGGGCGCCGCGGGCATGATGGGCTTTAAGACAATCGCTGATCTGAGTCACGTCTCGGAAGATCTACTGGAACTGATCATGGAAGGCACAATGGCGATCTCGCCAACGGTTGTCAGCTTGATCCTGGATACAGCTGAAGCATTGGAGTTGCTGATTACCGGCAACGACTCTGCTATTGCGGATATCAAAGTTCGTGAACTGCATAAACGTTATGTGGAATTGCTGGGTGAGCGTAGTTCCTCGAATCAGATGATTGAGGAAGATCTGGATGATGATGATCATAGCAGCGATGTACAGCCGGTCGCCAACGTTGTAGCAGGCGAGCAGGTTTCTGATGGCCCGACGCCGCGTGCACATGGTGATCTGAGCGTTCGTGTTCGGTTGCAAAAGCTCGACGAACTGGTAAATCTCTTTGGTGAGATGCTGGTCAACCGTAGTGTGTTGGAGGAACGTATCCAACGCCTGGTTCGCCTGGTATCGGATGTTGCTGTAAGTAGTAATCGTCTGGGAGATGTGGGTCAGAAACTGGATAGCCGCTTTGAAGCGGCCACCTTGCCTAGCGGTCGCTCGGTGCAGGTAATGCCTGGTGAAGGTGATCAGAGCATTGCTCGTGGTACGCAGAATGGCTTGATTGGATCCAATACTGCCGTTGGTTTGCCCGCACCGAAAAGCCAGAATGGGCAGGGAGGGCGCAATCCTTCAGTACCGGCTCACCTATCTGAATTTGATGAACTGGAATTAGACCGCTATACAGAGTTCCACCAGTTGGCTCGTGGATTGAGTGAAGGTATCTCGGACATGGCGACGCTGAGCACCGAGATGGATACAATTATCCGCGAATGTGAGGGTGTCTTCTCGCGCGAGAATCGCCTGAATACTACGTTCCAGGATCGCTTGATGAAGGTACGCCTGGTACCACTGTCAACGATGGCCCCTCGTTTGTATCGTGCCGCTCGTGCGGTAGCGCTCAAACAGGGTAAGGAGATTGACTTTGTACTGGAAGGCGAGACTACTGAGGTTGATCGTACCGTATATGAAGAGATCGCGGGTCCATTGCTGCACCTGGTGCGTAACGCGGTGAACCACGCGATTGAGCGACCAGATGTACGTATCCAGCGTGGCAAGTCGCCAACCGGACAGATCAAGCTGTCGGCATCGTACGAAGGTAATCAGATTATGATTACGGTCCGCGACGATGGTAATGGTATTGATCGTAATCAGGTGCGGCAGACGGCGATCTCACGTGGCCTGATCCGAGCTGATCAGCAGATTGGCGAAGATGATGTGGTCGCCTTGATCTTCCGTCCTGGCTTCTCCACCGCCGAATTCCTGAGTGAAGAGAGTGGACGTGGTGTCGGCCTGGACGTTGTACGCGATAGTGTGTCACGCTTACGTGGTACCCTGGTCGTTGAGACTGCGCCTGGTCTGGGTACTGCCTTTACGATGACCTTCCCAACCAGCCTGGCGATCCAAAGCGCCATGATGGTTCGCGTGGCGGGCCAGCAATTTGCTATCCCCACAGTTCACGTCGAATCAATTGGACGCCTGGATAACTTTAAGCGTACCAATTCTGGTGGTCAGCCAGCAGTACTGGTGCGCAATGACCTCTATCCGCTGCATATGTTGGCGCAATACTTATCTTTGTCCACCTCTGTGACGATAGAAGATAAGGCCCAGTTGTTGCTGGTGAACGCAGGTGGTCATCGTGTGGCCCTGGTCGTTGATGAGATTCGTGGCAAGTTTGATATTGTGATGAAGAACCTGGGACCGCACCTGCGTGAAGTTCATGGTATCGCCGGTGGTACAGTGCTTGGTAATGGTCACGTTGTCCTGGTCCTGGAGTTGAATACGCTCCTCTCCTCAAAGATCAATACAGCGCTGACAAGGCGTGATGCGGCTGCCCCGGTGGGACAGGTGAAACAACGCGTGGATGTGTCGAATAAGCAGCAAGACTTACCGTTGCGGCCCGCAGCAGCAGCGGCGGCTACGCCAGAGCGTGGCAAGCATATTCTGGTGGTGGATGATAGCCCGAGCGTGCGCCGTGTCGTTAGTAACATGCTCAAGCAGCATGGATGGACGGTACAGATGGCCCGTGATGGCGTCGAAGCGCTGGAAATGATCTCGCTTGAAACGCCTGCCGCAGTGTTGCTTGATATCGAGATGCCGCGTATGGATGGATATGAGCTGATCTCAACGGTCCGTGCACAAGAGCAGTATCGAACATTGCCGCTGGTTGTTCTCACTTCTCGTGCGGCTGCCAAGCACCAGCAACGTGCTATGTCACTGGGTGCGAGCGCGTATGTGGTCAAGCCATACCAGGATGAAGAATTGCTCAACACAATTAATTCACTGGTTTACGGTGCGATTGTACGTTAATCAGATAGAATGCAGGTGCATATGGGAGTTGAACGTGCGGTAACCCGCTGGTATATCCAGCGTCAAATGATTTTGTATGAGTTGGCCCAATTAGAAGCTCGCCTGGAGCAGCTGAGCCAGCTAGATACGGAAGGTGAAGTCTCAACGTCTCAAAGCTTGCCAGCAGAGGGGGAGCCGATCTCCGAAGAGGAGCTCCTCCAAAAAGTGGCAATGACCCGGGAGAAGTTAAAAGCCCTGGGTCATTGTCCTAAACCTATGATGGGTTAGTTTGTCTCACGCAGTTGTTCTGGTCCTGAATTTATTGGGCCAGAGCAGATGCGATTTTTTGTCCCATTTCCTGCGTATTGATAATCTTTGTCTCGGCTTCACGTAGATCCTCGGTGCGATAACCAGCTTGAATCACCTGTTCAACCGCCGTTTCAATCGCCGCAGCCTCATCTTTTAATCCCAATGAATACTGCAGCAACATAGCAGCGGAGAGGATGGCTGCGATAGGATTAGCTTTGCCCTGCCCTGCAATATCTGGCGCGGAACCATGGATTGGCTCGTACAGTCCCAGGCGGCCATTGGCGGTTTTGCGTGTACCCAGGCTGGCGGAGGGTAGCATACCCATGGAGCCAGCCAGCATGGAGGCCTCGTCTGTAAGGATGTCGCCGAAAAGATTCTCAGTGACGATGACATCGAAGCTGCTAGGCTTACGGATCAGGTGCATGGCGCAGGCATCGACCAGCAGATGTTCAAATGTGATATCGGGATAGTCAGCAGCGACCCTATCAGCTACCTGGCGCCAGAGGACCGATGAGCTAAGTACATTGGCTTTATCTACAGAGGTCACTTTTTTCTTGCGGTCACGGGCTGCCTCAAAGGCAACGCGTAAGATGCGCTCGATCTCTGCCTCGGTATACAAAAGCGTATCGATTGCCTCGGTACCGTGGCCTGTCTTGCGGATCTCGCTCGGTTTGCCTGGCACAGGAGGCTCCAGGTGTCCATAGTAGAGGCCGCCAGTTAATTCGCGTACCACCAATAGATCGGTACCACGTAATACTTCGGGCTTGATTGGTGAGGCACTGAGCAGGCTATTGAGGGGCTTCACAGGACGCAGGTTGGCGAAGAATTGTAGTCCTTTGCGCAGTTTAAAAAGGGCCTGTTCTGGTTTTACTTTATAGCGGCCATCATAATTGGGTAAACCACCCACCGCACCAAATAGGATGGCATCACTGTGCAGACATACTTCCAGGGATTCATCCGAGATAGCATCCCCTTCAGCCTCGATCGCGGCTACGCCGACCAGGCGTTTATGATAGGTGAAAGTGTGGCCGAAGCGACCAGCCACTGCGTTCAATACATTGATCGCCTGATCGGTGACCTCGGGTCCGATCCCATCTCCAGGTAAAACCGTAATTGTGTAGTTTCCCATGCAGACTCGCCTTTCTTAATAGTTGATATCGGTAATGGCGATCCCTGCCAGCAAGATTTCAGGCCTTTCTGGCAGGGAGATAAGAATGTTATATGCTTTATATTTTGTTTAGCGCGCCCAATCCATTGGCTCTGGCTGTTTAAAGCTAGATGTCAATGTAACGGGTTTTCCTTCACGGAAGGATTCCTGGATGCCGCATAGGATATCCACGACGTGGGCCGCCTGGGCGCCGGTAATGCGCTGGGGGCGTTGCTCGTGAATAGCTTCGGCCAGGTCCAGTACACCTCGGCTCCATTCAGTCCCCTGATATGGCTCTTTCACGTAAGGT
Source organism: Dictyobacter kobayashii (assembly GCF_003967555.1). Classification (GTDB taxonomy): domain Bacteria; phylum Chloroflexota; class Ktedonobacteria; order Ktedonobacterales; family Ktedonobacteraceae; genus Dictyobacter; species Dictyobacter kobayashii. The sequence continues at coordinate 1,058,181 of NZ_BIFS01000001.1, read as the reverse complement.
ACTGGCTCATAGTGTCCACCAAATTCTGAGAATTCTACGCTACCGTGGAAATTTTGCCAATCACTTAAGTATAGCGAACCTTTGTCACCATGGAATTCGATGCCACGCTGTTTGCTATGATGGCCGACGTAGAAGTTGGTCGTCAGGCGAGCTACCGCCCCATTTTCAAATTCGACGGCGGCCACTGCGAAATCAGGCGTGGAAATATGGAATGGCACTCCTTCTTTTGTGACACGATCTGGATAGAGCACCTTGCCAAAGGCTGTAATATGGCGTGCCGGTCCAAAGATGGACGTAAGAATGGTTAACGGATAAACCCCCACATCGAACAGTGGTCCTACTTCATAGAAAGGACCTGGTGCGGGATGCCAGGATTCGATGCGGCCCCAGTTGACTTCGGCGTAGGCCAGCCGCACTGTGCCCAGACGTCCGTCGCGAATAGCTTTCCAGGCTGTCTGCTGAGCTTCGCCCAGAATCGTAATCGGGGCTCCACTCAGGCGGCGGCCTTTTTCCTCAGCCAGGCGTACCAATCGCTGTGCATCTTCAGATGTCAGTGCAAGTGGTTTTTCACTATAAACATCCTTGCCAGCATTGAGACATTTCGTGATTACTTCGGCGTGCGCGTGATGAATAGTCAGATTAATTACCAGGTCTACCGCGTCATCTTCCAGGATAGCTTCGAGCGAAGGATAGACTTTACCACCATAGGCGGCGACATACGCCTCGGCCCGTGCCAGATCAATATCGGTAGCACCCAATAATTTAATCTGTGGATATGGCTGGAGTGTTTTGGCATAGGCCCCGGCAATGTTACCGCAACCGACAATCGCGACATTCAGAGAAGTGAGATCCATCTTAACTATCTCTTTCTACTACATTGATTGTAAGGCAGATACTGATAGAGTGTTTTGAAGCGGCCCAATATTCAGGGAGTATCCATATCAGGGAGGCCATACGTCTTATAAGAGTGACGAGTCTCTGCGATTGGATCAAACAACGCTTCAAAATAAGTCATACTCCACAGTGTACCAAAGCGTTCAGTTGTCTGACAAGAGGAAAGCAGGTGGCTCAGGTCGCTAAATGCAGTGCGCAAAAAGGACGCCAGATGAGGCTGACCCTGCAAGGGTGTTTATAGCGTGGCTGGGCGAAACGTGCTATAATAGGTCGCAGATGGAGTGTATAAGCATCGCCCCCCGTCTTTATAAAGAACCCTAAAACAATCCAAACCAAGCAATAGGTGCTGCTGAACCATTGCCTAGGAGTAAATTTTATATGAGCAGCGAAATAAATGAAAATGGAAACGCGATAGGTCGTCGCAAGCCAATCCCAATCGCGATGGCATCTGGGCCCCAGGAATACGTTCCGGGAGACCAGGAACTGCCAGTTCAGCTCACAAGTGTAGCTGATATGTTGCTATGGGCACAAAACTGGGCACGGTCGAAATCGGTATGGCCATTGGGTTATGGTTTAGCCTGCTGCGCCATTGAAATGATGGCAGCGGCCCAGGCTCACTATGATCTGTCCCGTTTTGGTTCTGAGGTGTTCCGTTCTAGCCCACGCCAGGCAGACTTGATGATTGTGGCCGGAACTGTTTCGGTGAAGATGGGTCCGCGCCTTCGTCTTCTCTGGGAGCAGATGCCAGATCCAAAGTGGGTTATTAGCATGGGTCAGTGCGCAAACTCTGGTGGCGAATTCTACGATAGCTATTATACCGTTCAGGGTGTCGACACCATTGTTCCTGTCGATGTGTATGTGCCAGGATGCCCACCCCGACCCGAAGCTTTGATCGAGGGTATTTCTGAAGTTACGTGAGAAGATTGCCAAACAAGGTCTGAAAGTGCGCGGCGAGAAGGAAATCGAGGTATAGTGTATGCGTGGTATTCTGGAAGGTATGGGTCTAACCTTTAGCCATATGTTTCGGCCAAAGGTTACCCGGCTCTATCCTTATGAGAAGCCCAAACTGCCACCGCGCAGCCGTGGTTTGATTCAATTGATCGCACAGGAAGGTCTGAAGACCGAGTTCAATCTGAAATGTGAAGCCTGCCTCCTTTGTGAGAAAGCCTGCCCTCCTCGTGCTATCACGATTGAATATGAGCCTCTCCATGAGTGGAAAGACCGCCCCTGGTTTAAGTCATATGTTCGTGAAGGTGCTGAGAAGTTTACCCCACGTAAACTGGCTCCGGCTACTGGTTCATCACGTGCAGGATTCTACAAGACGCGTATCTCTGAGTATGCGGTGGATTACTTTAACAAACCAGTGACTCCCTGTGTGGCCATGCCGGTCAAAGATTACCTGGAGCCAGAGATTGATCTGAGCAAGGTTGATACCCTGCTGGCAACCTGGTCGCAAGAAGCCGGTGCACTTCCTGGCCTGCTAGATGCAGTGATGGATATCTATGGGTACTTCCCATTGCAAGCAGCCAAGCGTATTGTCCAGGCTCGTGGCGTCGATCTGAGCGATATCTTTGGTATCGCAACTATGAGTCCGAAATTTAAACCCGCACCCGCTGTCAAGGGCATTACTCGTGATGACCAACCGGAGCGTGGACTGGCTTCGAGCAAGCGTGGTGTCTGGGGAAATATTAATCATGTGAGGCAGCCAGATGCCTAATTTTGAACAATCTTATCGTCTCTTGCAGCACGCCACCGGCGCTGACGTACGCTCATTAAGCGCGTATCGCAATAGCGGCGGATATGCTGCTTTGGAAAAAGCTCTTCGTGGACTGTCCCCGAGCAGGTGAATCAGCAGGTCATTGACGCAAAATTGCGTGGCCGTGGGGGGCCGGTCGCTTAACCGGTGAAAAATGGCGTATTACGCGGCAGTCAGAAGATGAACAGAAGTACGTTATTTGTAATGCTTACGATGCCGATAGCCGCTCCCTGGCGGCTCGAACCTTGCTGGAGCAAAATCCTCATCAGGTTATCGAAGGCATTCTCCTGGCCGCCTATGCAGTAGGTGCGACAGAGGCATATCTTTTCACACGCAGTACCGCAGCAGCTGCCAATGCCGCTATTCAGCAGGCTGTGCAAGAGGCTGTCGAGGCCAATCTCGTCGGGCGAGATATTCTCAGCACTGATTTTTCTTGTAATATTACTGTGCTCGGCGCGGAAATGGGTTTCATGGGCGGTGAAGAGACCGTACAGATGGCACTGATCAAGGGTCGTCGTGGTATGCCTGAGCAGCGTCCTCCATTCCCTGCACAGTATGGTCTATGGGACAAGCCAACAGCGATTAACTCAATTGAGACATTGGTCAATGTACCGTACATCGTTCGCGAGGGCGCGGCCGCATTTGCCAGTGTTGGTTCTGCTACAACCGGTGGCACAAAAGTTTTGACCATCTATGCATCGCCCAGCAGCGAGCCAAAGCTGGTTGAAGTTCCATTTGGTGCCACATTGCGTGAGATTCTGGCCCATGCCGGACTGACTCCCACTGAAAGTGATGCGAGTGCTATTGTTGTCGGTGGAGCTGAAGGTGGCGCCTTGCCCCTGGCTTCGCTGGATACAGCCTACGACTTTGATCCGCTGGAAGAGGCGGGTGTCATCGTTGGCTCTGGCATCATCGAACTGCTGCCCTCCGATACCTGCATGGTGTCCTGGGCAATGGATCGTAGCGCCTATCTCACCAAAGAGTCTTGTGGTAAATGTGTTCCCTGTCGTTTAGGGTCAAGCGTATTACGGGTATCCTCGAAGGGATTGTGAGCGATCTCGGTGTTAATGGGGATCTCGATGTGCTGGATGAATTTGCAGATTATGTGCCTAATGGCTCATTATGTGGCTTTGGCGTGCAGGCAACCAATCCTTTGAAAACTGCCAAACGCTATTGGCCCGAGCATTTTACAATGCATATTCAGGAACTGCGTTGCCCCACCGGCACATGCATTCCAGTTCGTGCCCACCGTTTTGTGACGAAGCACGTTCTGCCGTAGTTAGATCCTAGGAGCTTCGGAAGAGGAAGTAGTACATGGCTATATCAATCCGAGATAATTTCTCATTAGCAACTCAGGCTGCGCAGCCTCCAATGGTGCGTAATGAGGTGGGGCATCCCAGTTTTACGTTGACCATTGATGGTAAGACAATGCAAGCTTACCAGGGCCAGACCATCCTGAGTGTGGCGGTTGATAATGGGATTTTGGATATCCCAAATTTGTGTAATGACGAAAAGCTGGAGCCAACCTCTGCTTGTCGTATGTGCGTGGTACACGTCGAAGGTGCCGAGCGCCCTCTGCCTTCCTGTAACACACCTGCTGAGCCAGGAATGGTGGTTTCGACGAATTCTGATGAGCTGTTCCATCTACGCCGGACCAATCTGGAGATGATGCTCTCAGACCACAATGCCTATTGTCAGCCTCCCTGCCAGGTCGATTGTCCAACCCATATTGATATCCCGGGCTATTTGGAGCTGATCGCTAAAGGCTCGATGAAGGAAGCAGCTCGCCTGGTTAAAGAGGTCTTACCGTTTCCTTTCACACTGGGTTTGACCTGTCCTGCCCCCTGTCAGAAGGCTTGTCGCCGTACATTGGTGGACGAAGAGATCGCCATCTGTCGTATGCATGGGCATGCCGCTGAAACCTGTCTGTTAGATCCACCTTTGCCGTATGTGCAGGACCCACCAACCGGTAAGAAAGTAGCGGTTGTCGGTGGTGGACCCTCGGGTTTGACTGCTGCTTATTATCTGTCCTTGCGTGGACATTATTGTAAGGTATTCGATATGCAGCCGCAGGCTGGTGGTATGCTGCGCTATGGCATTCCTGAGTATCGCTTGCCAAAGGATATGATGGACCGCGAGTTCCAGCAGCTGTGGGATATGGGTATCGATTTCCAGGCGAATGTAAAACTGGGTCGCGACTTCACGATCGATGAGCTGTTTAAGCAGGGCTTCGACGCTGTCTACCTGGCCATTGGTTGTTGGACCAGTAACGACCTACGTGTACCTGGTGAAGATGCTGAGGGCGTGGTTAACGCCATCCGCTATCTGGGTGACAAGGTTGAAGGTAAGCCGGTACCGGTGAAAGATGGTGACGAGGTTATCGTCATCGGTGGTGGTTTCACCGCTTTCGACTGTACTCGTACCTCGCTGCGCCTGGGTGCTAAAGTGCATACCATGTATCGCCGTGGTCGTACTGAGATGGGTGCCACAACTGAAGAGGTTGAGGACGGTGAGGCTGAGGGTACGCACTTGCAGCTTTACGTCAGTCAGACTCGTGTCATCTCTGAAAATGGTCATGTCACTGGTGTTGAGTTCCAGCGTAATAAGCTAGGTGAGCCTGATGCCAGCGGTCGCCGTCGTCCGGTTCCGGTTCCTGGTTCTGAATTCGTTCTGCCTTGTGATACCGTGATCCCGGCCATTGGTCAGGCTGTTGATACCAAAGTCCTCGACGAGGCCTCTGGTATTAAATGGACCAAGTGGAAGACCATCCAGACCAATCCCCACAACTTCATGACCGATCGCGAAGGTGTCTTCGCCGGTGGTGACTGTCAGATGGGTGCTAAGACGATTATTGAAGGTGTAGCCCAGGGCAAACTGAATGCTCGTTCGATCCACTCCTATCTGATGGGTGAGGATATGAATGAGGTTGCTCGCCGCCTGGAGTTAGAGGAGCGCCGTCCTGACCTGTTCGATATTGTGCCGTATAAGCCGGTTGAGCCCAAGGTCAAGATGCCGATGCTGCCCTATGACAAGCGTGAGAAGAGCTTCGCCTTGATTGAGATGGGTTACCTGCAGGAGCAGGCCCAGCGTGAGGCGGCTCGCTGTCTACAGTGTGCCTGCCCGGCCGCGGGACAGTGTGATCTGCAGAAGTATAGCATCGAGCATGGTCTGGCCGACAATCGTTTCCACGATGGGGAGCCCAGCGACTACCATGACTACGAGACCGATCTCTCGCACAGCTTCATCCTGCGCGATCCCAACAAGTGCATCAACTGTACGCAGTGTGTACGCGTCTGTCACGATGTGATTGGACCGGACTGCTATGGCATGTTCGGCAAGGGCTTTGATACCATTGTCTCGACGCCTTTCAATGTCAGCCTGCATGACACGGACTGTGTCTCCTGTGGCGCCTGCGTCCAGGTCTGTCCGACCGGCTCGCTGATGATGGCGGAGCGCTACCTGGCTCGCTACTCCTTCGCACTGGACCGCTGTATCTTCTGCGGTGACTGTGTGGAAGTATGCCCTCACGGTGCGCTGGGAGAGACGCCGAACTTCGAGCTCTCCTTCTTCAATCGCTTTGGAGAGGACGTGACGTTGGAGAAGAACGATCTGGCCAATGCACCAAACTACCTGGTGCGTCAGCGCCTGCCACGTGGCAAGAAGGACCTGCCGGTCATGAGCCCGTTGGTACGCCCCTTGCCTGCTCGCTCGATCCGCGACTAATTGCTTAACAGATCGAAATACAGGAAACCGGACCTTGCAAAAGGTCCGGTTTTTTTATGACATATGTGGATATGCTCTTATCACGAAAAAAGTGATGATAAGTATAGAAAGCTACTTAGATACGCCATTTCCTTTCTTTTTTATAATAAAGATAAAATGATCCGAAAGGAAATGGTCATGTACGATATTGCATCTCAAAAAGATGATCTGGAGCGAGCAAAGAGATTGCGCCAGGAGCGCAATGCATTCGGCAGCTCTACCATCGCTCTATGTAGCGTGAGCCTTCTCTTATTGGTGAGCATGTGGTTGGTGGCTCTTACTCCGGTTAGCGCAGCGCCAGTAGCTCCAGGTAAGGCTACCGTAGCAAAAACGCTCATTTATACGCATACGGCAACGGCTGCCAATAGCACAGGCGACTGGACTACTCTGGATAATGTTGTGACCAACGACAATCCTAACGCCATCGTCTTCGCAACTCCCAACTGGAACCCCGCTGGGACAAGTGGCGTCTATGATAACCATGCTATTGGCGTCTGGTATACAGGCTCCCGCTGGGCCATCTTTAATCAGGATCTTACCGCTATCCCTAACGGGGCTTCCTTTAATGTGTATGCATTCTCCAGTTCAAAAGATCCTCACATCTTTGTGCATAAGGCAACAACCTCTAATAGCACAGGCGATTGGACGGCGCTAAATAATAGCCTCGCCAATAACAGTCCCAATGCCATCGTCCTCGCAACTCCTAATTGGAATCCTGGTGGCGTAGGTGGTGTCTATGATAACCATGCCATCGGTGTCTGGTATACCGGCTCTAAATGGGCCATCTTTAATCAGGATCTTACCGCTATCCCTAATGGGGCATCCTTCAACGTGCTTGTTTTTAAGAACAGTTCCGACGGGGACTTTGTGCATAAGGCGACAACTGCCAATAGTGTGGGTGATTGGACTAATATAACCAACGGTAATACTGATGGCAATCCAGACGCGCTTGTCTTCGCAACTCCCAACTGGAATCCCGGTGGGACAGGTGGTGTCTACAACAAACATAACATTGGTGTCTGGTATACCGGCTCTAAATGGGCAGTCTTTAATCAGGATATAACCGCCATTCCCAATGGCTTCCTTCAGTATCGTCACCTTCTTCTAAAACATACATACAGAAGCGTGGCTCGATCAGCGACCAATGGCCTGACGGATAAAATACAGGAAACAGGACCTGCACAAGGTCCTGTTTTTTTATAGTGTCATTAAAAGCAATGTTGTGTTGTTTCACGCAACGTGGGCATATGCGCTCGTGCTAGTGATCCATTTTTTTGAGCGCTGGATTAACCAGTAGCATATTTGCGAATAGTTAAAAAGTCATTTGGCTCTTGGATGTTTTAATGATCTTGAGGTAGTATAAACATAGATATGTTGCATGACATATTTTGATGAGAAGTTATTCCTGCTGTTTTAGGAACTACGAAAAAGAGGCAGTATTATGACGATCGTGACACGCGATGCGTTCTCTCTCGCGCCTCCAGAACCAGTTGACTTGATAACGCGAAATGAACTGGGGCATCCCAGTTTTGCAGTTAACATCGATGGTAAGATGTTGATGGCGTATGAGGGTCAAACGATTTTGAGCGTGGCCATTGACAATGGGATCACGGATATCCCTAATTTGTGCAATGATGAGAAGCTGGAGCCAACCTCTGCTTGTCGTATGTGCTTGGTGCATATCGAAGGTATTGAGCGACCCCTGCCCTCTTGTAACACCCCTGTTTCTCCTGGAATGGTTGTAACGACCACCTCTGATGAGCTGTTCCATCTACGCCGGACCAATCTGGAGATGATGCTCTCAGACCACAATGCCTATTGTCAGCCTCCTTGCCAGGTCGATTGTCCAACCCATATTGATATCCCGGGCTATTTGGAGCTGATCACTAAAGGCTCGATGAAGGAAGCAGCTCGCCTGGTTAAAGAGGTCTTACCGTTTCCTTTCACACTGGGTTTGACCTGTCCTGCCCCCTGTCAGAAGGCCTGTCGCCGTACATTGGTGGACGAAGAGATCGCCATCTGTCGTATGCATGGGCATGCCGCTGAAACCTGTCTGTTAGATCCACCTTTGCCGTATGTGCAGGATCCACCAACCGGTAAGAAAGTAGCGGTTGTCGGTGGTGGACCTTCGGGTTTGACTGCTGCTTATTATCTGTCCTTGCGTGGACATTATTGTAAAGTATTCGATATGCAGCCGCAGGCTGGTGGTATGCTGCGTTATGGCATTCCTGAGTATCGCTTGCCAAAGGATATGATGGACCGCGAGTTCCAGCAACTGTGGGATATGGGTATCGATTTCCAGGCGAACGTCAAACTGGGTCGAGATTTTGAGGTTGACGATCTCTTTAAGGCTGGCTTTGATGCCGTGTATATCGCTATCGGATGCTGGACCAGTAAGTCGATGCGCGTGCCTGGTGAGGATGCTGAGGGCGTGGTTAACGCCATCAAATTTCTCTATGATAAGGTTGAGGGTAAGCCGGTCCCGGTGAGAGAAGGGGACGAGGTGGTAGTGATTGGAGGTGGTTTCACGACCTTTGACTGCACCCGTACCTCGTTACGTCTGGGCGCTAAAGTACATACAACTTATTATCGAACCCGTGCCGACATGACTGCTACGGTTGAAGAGATTGAGGATGGTATCGCTGAAGGCACCCATCTCCAGGTGCGCTCGGCCCAGCAGCGTATTCTGGCTGAGAATGGCAAGGTGGTTGGTATTGAATATCAGCGCACCAGGCAGGGTGAGCCTGATGCCAGCGGTCGCCGTCGCCCGGTCCCTATCCCAGGTTCTGAGTTTACCATTGCCTGTAACACCGTCATTCCAGCGGTAGGGCAGGCTGTTGATACCAAAGTCATCAATGAAGCCTCTGGCATCAAATGGAGTAAGTGGCAAACGGTACAGACCAATCCCCATAACTTCATGACGGATCGTCAGGGGGTCTTCGCTGGTGGTGATTGCCAACTGGGGGCCAGCACGATTATCGAGTGCGTAGCCCAGGGCAAACTAGGAGCTCGTTCGATCCACTCCTATCTGATGGGTGAGGATATGAATGAGGTTGCTCGCCGCCTGGAGTTAGAGGAGCGCCGTCCTGACCTGTTCGATATTGTGCCGTATAAGCCGGTCGAGCCCAAGGTCAAGATGCCGATGTTGCCCTATGACAAGCGTGAGAAGAGCTTCGCCTTGATCGAGATGGGTTACCTGCAGGAGCAGGCCCAGCGTGAGGCGGCTCGCTGTCTGCAGTGTGCCTGCCCGGCCGCGGGACAGTGTGACCTGCAGAAGTATAGCATCGAGCATGGTCTGGCCGACAATCGTTTCCACGATGGGGAGCCCAGCGACTACCATGACTACGAGACCGATCTCTCGCACAGCTTCATCCTGCGCGATCCCAACAAGTGCATCAACTGTACGCAGTGTGTACGCGTCTGCCACGATGTGATTGGACCGGACTGCTATGGTATGTTCGGCAAGGGCTTTGATACTATTGTCTCGACGCCTTTCAATGTCAGCCTGCACGACACGGACTGTGTCTCCTGTGGCGCCTGCGTCCAGGTCTGTCCGACCGGCTCGCTGATGATGGCGGAGCGCTACCTGGCTCGCTACTCCTTCGCACTGGACCGCTGTATCTTCTGCGGCGATTGTGTGGAAGTATGCCCTCACGGTGCGCTGGGAGAGACGCCGAACTTCGAGCTCTCCTTCTTCAATCGCTTTGGAGAGGACGTGACGTTGGAGAAGAACGATCTGGCCAATGCACCAAACTACCTGGTGCGTCAGCGCCTGCCACGTGGCAAGAAGGACCTGCCGGTCATGAGCCCGTTGGTACGCCCCTTGCCTGCTCGCTCGATCCGCGACTAATTTTTTCTCTGCTTCCTGGCAGTGAAGGGCAGCTATGCAGGTCATCATGTGACGACGCATAGCTGCCCTTCTCATCTGTGGGGCTGGTTGAGTTTCTCATCCTGATATTTCTACCGTTCGTGTTACAATTGGGGTATTATTCGATATCGGTTATGTAACGGAGAATTAGAATGAGTCAACAGCGCGCCTTACGTTTCCCACGTGATTTTTTGTGGGGTACAGCCTCAGCCGCCTATCAGTGTGAGGGAGGAAATACCAATAATCAATGGTATCGCTGGGAGCAAGAAGGGCATATTCTCAGTGGTGATAGCTGCGGGTTAGCGGCGGATTGGTGGGAGCATGCAGAGCAAGATTTTTTGTTGGCTGAGCAGATGGAGAATAATGCGTTACGGCTCAGCCTGGAGTGGAGCCGTATCGAGCCCGCGGAGGGACAGTGGGATGCGGCGGCGTTAGAGCGTTATCGTGCCATGTTGTTGGAGCTGCGACGGTTGCATTTGACCCCCGTTGTGACCTTGCATCATTTTACCGATCCCCTCTGGTTTACTGAACGGGGCGGTTTTGCGAATGAAGAGAATCTACGTTTCTTTATTCGCTATATCAAACATGTGGTGGCCGCATTGCAGGATGTGTGTGCTTTCTGGATTACCTTTAATGAGCCCAATGTCTATGCGTTTCAGGGCTACCTGATGGGTGTCTTCCCACCTGGGGAAAAGGATCTGGTGCGTACATTTCTGGTCTTGCGCAATTTGATGCAGGCCCATGTTGAAGCCTTTTATGCCATGCGTGACATTCAGCCGCAAGCGCAGATTGGCTACTGTCTGCACTATCGGCTATTTGATCCTGCCAGCCCTATATCGCTACTTGATCGCAGTGCCGCCTCGATTCAAGAGAATATGTTTACCTGGTCAGCCCTACAGGCGGCGGAGAGCGGGCGTTTTACCTTTCCAACTGGCCGGGTGGTGGCACCTCTGGTTCATGCTGCGGGCACCAGAGATTATCATGGAGTGAATTATTATACCCGTGAGATGGTCCGTTTTGATCCTCGTAGACCAGCCGAAGCCTTTGGACGTCGCTTTGTACGTCCCCGTGCTGTACGCAATGATGATGGAATGTCGGATAGTTTTGGCGAGATTTATCCATGGGGACTCTACCGGGTTTTAAAATCGATCTATCAGCGCACGCGTGGTAATAAGCCATTGTATATTACCGAGAATGGTTTTAGCGATCGGCAGGATGATCGGCGGCCAGCTGCATTGCTGGCTCACCTGGCAGTCCTGCATCGAGCGATCCAGGATGGCATACCGGTACGTGGCTATTTTCACTGGACCCTGGTCGATAATTTTGAATGGAACGATGGCTGGTATGTGCGTTTTGGCTTAATCGAGCTTGACCCTATAACTCAGAGGCGGACCCCACGCCGTAGTGCCAGTATGTTTGGTGAGATCTGTCAGGCCAACGCGATCACCGAAACTATTGTAGAACGCTATGCCCCTGAGCTGAGCGATGCTATCTTTGGCGCTCCCGATGCTCGTGGACGCCAGATTCCCGTCTAGCTATATCCTATTATGTATCTTTGGATTTCAATCTAGCGGATACGTTTATCTTCTATGACATCATCAATGTTTTTCTGATTGAAACGAGGAATATAATTTATGGATATAGGGACATCTTATGGTCTCGCCTTTGCTTCTGGCATCAATGCTTATCTGCCGCTATTATCATTAGCGGTGGCTGCACGCGTCTGGCCAGTGCAATTTCACGTTAATTCACACTTTGCTTTTATCACTCAACCCTGGTTTATGATTGTCATGGCCATCTTGACCCTGGCTGATGTGTTTGCTGATAAAATCCCGGTTGTTGATCACATCTGGGATGCCATCCATACGGTTATTCGACCTGTGGCCGGTGCCATCGTGGCCGCGGCTGCTGGCAATCAAAATATGGATAGCGCATGGTGGATGCCATTGACGCTGGCCCTGGGTGCCGGTGTGGCTGGCGTTACCCATACCACCAAGGCGACTACGCGTGTGGCCTCTACCGCCACCACGGCAGGCTGTTTGAATATTGGCCTCAGTATTGGCGAAGATATTGTCATGGTCTTAAGTGTCTTGATCTCGTTTGCCGCGCCATATGTCATGCTGGTAGTCGTGGCACTCTTTGTCCTGGCCTTCCTGATTATGGTGCCAAAGATCGTCAAACGTTTGCGCCGCAGGCGTCAGCCGTCGATGGTTTCACCTGCCACCATGTATCCTCTACAGCAAGGTTCAACGAGACGCAACTAGACAGATATTGCTATAAACGGGCTACCTCAAAATAGGGAGTAGTCAAAATAAATAGAGGCCATGAGGGATGCTGGCTTAATCCTTGTGATAAGCTGGCATCCCTCACTTTGTCTTTCTTCTTTTTGTGCGGTACGTACTACATTTAGGGCCGATACCCTCATAGAAGCCATTCTATTATGAGGTATCTTGTCATTTACGAGTAGAAAGTGCTACACTTCTCGTTAGTATAACGACATAGCTTGACTTCTGGCCGGGTCGTTTGAGTATGCAAGATGAGGTTAGACGATAGATGGACAAATCAGCTCCCATTTCAGAAATGGAGAAGTTCCACTTTGGAGGCAAAGTATTTTGCTCCGATGGCGAAGATGGAACTCTCTCCCAGCTGGGTGTAGACCCCAGTAGCCGCAAGATCGTTTCACTTGGTGTGAAAATTGGTCGTTTCTTTGGCAAAACAGTCTATGTGCCGTTTTCAGCAGTGACAGATGCTTCTGGCAATGGTATTACACTTTCTATTTCACGCGATGAGCTCAACGCCGCCACTAGCCAGGCCACTGGTGCTTTGCTGGATGCGCGCAGTAGTGTGCAGGAAGCTAATTCGAACGCGCGTGGTACATTGAAGCTTGTCGCGGCACATCCCCAGACCGGCGAACTGGCATATATCGTAGTGCGTTCACTGCGCGCCGGACAGGATGTCTTGATTCGTCAGGATTATATTGCAAAGATTGATACTGGCGTTATCTCGATCAATGTGCCAGAGCCAATCTTTCAGACCCTGCCTGCTTATCGCACCGATGAAGAATTACAGCGCGAAGTTGAAAATGTTATCTTTGATATGACCCCTATTCATATCGATTTTCCTGGTATGAAAAATCGTGTACTGGATAGCGTGCTCTACCTGGATGGCAATATCTCTAGCTCCCTCCGTGGTGAGATGGTTGAGGACCAGGCTTCTGGCGTACCAGGTTTATTAGAAATTAAGAATCGCCTCTTTGGTGATGATACACTGGCGGCTGACCTGGCTATGGCTCTCGGCCGGGACGCGCGCACACGTGACCTGCCTATTGGTGTCTATCCACGTCTGGGCGCGGTACGTTTAAGTGGTTCCGTGCGCACACCTGAGCAGAAAGCTGCCGCCGAACAGATCGCACGCAGTTTTCCTGGTGTACGCTCAGTAGAGAACGGGTTGATCGTCAATCCTAAATCTGATCTACTCAATGTCATGGCTTCCTCAGCAGGTGGCGATGGAGAAGATCTGATCCCTGGTAGATATACACGCCACACAAAATAAACTAAGCCGCAACACAGATCGACGTTCAGGCATTTTTACTGGTCATCATTTAATTCTAGTATCATCGGGCGGACGTCTGGTCAGGTTAATGGCTGATGAAGAAAAAGAAGCAGGCAACAATATAATCGCCTGCTTCTTTTCGTGTTGCATAATGTATTACACATTACCCATTACGCGTTGAGCGCCTGCTCCAGATCTTTGATGATATCGTCAGCATGCTCAATACCGACAGATAAACGGATGCACCCCTCGCTGATGCCCATATCCTGTAACTCTTTGGCATTCAATGTACGGTGGGATGAGATGGGCGGATAGCTTACCAGTGTAAAGACATCGCCCAGCGAGGTGGCTGAGATGCAGAGTTGGAGATTATTGATAAAGTCAAATACAGCTGCGCGAGACTGATCCTTGAGCTCAAATGAGAGCAGGCCGCCAAATTGTTCATGGTCCATTAACTTGCTGGCCAGTTCGTGTGAGGGATGGTTGGTGAGGCCTGGATAGTGCACATGGGCGACCGCCGGATGGCGTTGTAGAAATTGGGCAACCTGTAAAGCATTATCGCACTGGCGCTCAACACGCAGGGAGAGCGTGCGCAAGCCGCGCAGCATCAGATGTGACTCAAAGGGACTTAACATAGCCCGAGCAGATTGCTATAATCGCGTAACTGATTGAGCAAAGTATTTTTGGCACTGATTACAATACCACCGGTGCTATCGCCGTGGCCGCTGATATATTTGGTAGCGCTATGAACCACCAGGTCAAAACCATGCTCGATTGGTCGGGTCAGATACGGAGTGCTGAACGTGCTATCGACGATCGTGACGGCACCGATCTCCCTGGCGACTGTACTGATCGCATCCAGGTCCACAATCCTGGTCAATGGATTAGAGATAGTCTCAACATAAATAACATCGGGCTCCTCGTCGCGCAACAGATCGTAAACCGCGGGCTGGCAAAAATCGGCCAACACTAACTGGGTGCCGACCGTAGTGAATAGTTTGCGTAAGAGCGTAATGGTTGGCCCATAGAGGTCCCTGGAGGCAACAATTTTAGTTCCGGTTGTCAACCCCGCAGCCAGTAACGCGGCATGAATAGCGGCCATGCCAGAGCCAAAGGCAATCGCTCCTACTCCACCTTCAATCTGCGCCATCGCGCTCTCAAAGCCATAGGCATTAGGATTTCCCTGACGAGCATAGACATATGCCTGTTCGCCATCTGGCGTTTTGCCGCTAAAGGCCTGATCCAGAGCTTCAATATTTTCATGTGTATAGGTTGTACTGGCAAAAATTGGTCGTACAGTTGGATGCCCACCAGTAGTAGATCCCGGGACTTTATTGCGGCCACCATGGACGAGGCGTGTTTCCAGATTCCAATCAGATGGTTGTGGTGTATTTTGCTGCGTCATAGATTATCCTTTCATATTTTAGGAGCTAGATATCACCTGGTTTTGGCTTGCTGTTACACAAAAATAGCTGGAACAGGCAGGCGGCCCCAGATCGGCATGAGCGAGTACATGAAAATAACAAACGGCATCCTTTATGGAGTACAGAGCTTATTAAGATATTGCAGGTTATCCAGCAAATCTTGTATCAGTGGTAAGTCTGCGATGCTGTTCGCGATCCAGCGTTGGTAGAGTGCGCTATAGCGATCGGCCAGCACAATACTGGGCGCAAGCGCATGTGTGTCCGCATCCCATTGTGTGTAGCGTGCAATGACTTTCCCCTGCGCATCTGAGAGCAATGCAAAAGGCAGGCGCAAATCTTTCTGTGCCTGTAGATTGCTAAAGACGGGGTCGGGTGTGATTGCCAGCAGCGCGCACTGCTCCTCGCGGAACTCTGCATAGTGCTGTGCATAGGTGCGCAGTAGATCGCGTACCTCATTGCTCTTACTACCGGGCATAAAGAGCAGCAACAAATGATCGCGTTGTTTATAATCCCATGGGCCGTGTGGCATCCCATCGGCACCAGGCAGCGTAAAGGCTGGTATAATCTGGCCCGTTTCCAGAACGGGACAATGAGGTTGTTCTGTGTTTGACATTGTCTCCCCTTAAAAAAGTGCTGATCAGGTTGGGTAGAGTTTGTCGATCCTTTTTTCTTATTATATAGTATATGCTGACCTCTTCATATAGTTAGTTGATCTACATTCAGCCACGTTTTCACCACGTCCAACTTCAACACCCTACCTGAGCAGCATTTCTCGTCTGTGATGATTATATAGTATATAGCCTGGCTGGCACGCGGGTGGCTGTTTTATTCGTTGCGAACGCTTGTCAAATGCATAAATTACTCTTATACTAACATTTGAATAGGCAAGGTTTTCATATTTTTGGGGAGGGACGATGCGTCAACAGTCACGACGTGAACACTTAGAGCATATTGGCGCTGTTCTAGTTGTGGGCAGCGGTAAGGGTGGGGTTGGCAAGTCGACCGTGAGTGTGAATCTCGCTGTATCTCTCGCCAGGGCGGGAGCACGAGTTGGTCTGCTGGATGGGGATGCCTATGGGCCGAGCATTCCGATGATGGTCGGAGTGCGTAAACGGGCGGATGCTAAGAGCGAGGCTATTTTGCCGTTAGCTGAACGGAAGGACCTGTCTGATGAGAAAAAGATTCAGCCATTGTTGCGTTATGGGATCAAGATCATGTCGGTGGGCTTCTTTATCGGAGAAGACCAGGCGGTAGCTCCTATGCCAGATGCTCTTGGTATGCTCATTCGCCAGTTGCTTTTTTCCGTTAATTGGGGGGAACTAGATTACCTGATTATCGACCTTCCACCCGGTACCAGTGAGCCGCAGGCGACCCTTTGTCGTGAAATTGAATTGACCGGAGCAATCCTGGTGACGACTCCCCAGGATATAGCGCGTATTGATACGGCTAAAGCTGTCACCATGTTCCAGCGCATGTCTGTGCCGATTCTGGGGTCGTACAAAATATGTCAGGCCTGGTCTGTCCTCATTGTGGACAGATGGTCGAGATCTTTCCCGAAAGCCATGAACGCCGTGCCCTGCTGGATGATCTGCCCCTGCTCGGCCGTATCCCTTTAGATCCAGTGGCCGTAACCAATGGTGATAAGGGCTACCCAATTGTTGTAAGTCTGGTGGATTCTCCTGTGGCTAAGGTTTTTTTAGAGGTCGCTACGCAAATTATGCAGCGCGTTGCCTTGTTACATGCTCAAGCTACTGAGGGCAAGGCGGAGCAAGCGCCAGATGATAAAGAAGAGGATACGCATGAAAGAGAAGCTTAAAGGTTTACTGGCTGGTATTATTTTTCGGCTGATTGCTCTTCTGACGCTAGGACAGATTTCGCCTATCCTCAGTGCCTGCGTCATCATCGAAAAAGATGGGGATGTTTTGCTGGTGGACCGTAGCGATGGAATGGGATATACCATTCCAGGTGGTATTGTGCGCTATAAAGAGACACTGGAAGAATGCGTACGGCGTGAGGCCAGTGAAGAGACGGGTTACGACGTAGCCATTACGGGCATTGTTGGTGTTTACTCATCTGTGGATCGCGATCCTCGTTTCCGCGCCGTCTCAATTGCTTATCGCGGCTATATCCAGGGAGGAAGCGAACATAACTCTGGTGAGGGGAAGGCCTGCTGGCGTCAACCTGAGGCTGTTCTGGGCCATATGGCCTTTGACTGTGAGTCTATGCTTAAGGACTATCTGAGCGGCCGCCAATGTCTCTCTTAAACGTATCTGGCATGCTTCTCTCCTGCTGTGCACACGCGATTGCAAGGTCATATGATATAGTTAGAAGGACTTAGCAAGCAATTTGGGATGAGCAAGGAGAGAGCAGCGATGCCAATTTGTCCAATTTGTGATGATAGTGGTTTATTGAGCTCAGATGAGGAGCAACCACGTTTTTGTTATTGCGCGGCAGGAAAGCGGGCGCGACGGCAGTGGGAGACCAGCCACGGGCCGGGGCAGGGATCGATTCCCAGGCCGGCGGGTTTTATCGATGTTTCTGAGTTGGAGCAAGTTAACGCCAATGTTGATGCGATGCGTGCTTCGCTCCTGGGCGCACCGACCGGCGAGGCAGCGGCTACCAGACACGCGGCCGTCCAATTACTTTATCGGGTGGCTCGAGCGGGACACGAAGTCTCGATGGTGGAAGCGGCCCAGCTTCATGACCTGGCCAAATCACTGGAAGGTTTTTTGGGGATATGGTGTCGATTGGACGCAAGCGGGGTTAAGCAAGCAATAAATCGAATGGAGAGGATAGATGGGAGATATCCAGTCTGGATATAACAAGAATGCTAGCAATCTCCATTCGATCTAACGTATTTATTCAGCTTTGGTACCCACATGAATGGCAACAATGCCACCGTTAAGGTAATAATAGCGAACATCACTCCAACCTACTTCTTCCATAATGTCCTGTAAAGCAGGGGCTTTGGGGAAGGTGGTAAGAGAATTTGGCAGATAATTATATTCCTCAAATGCTTTACCAATAATGGTTCCAAAGAGAGGAGCCAGTTTGTAGAAGTAGAGGTAGAAAAGGGTGCCAAAGAACTTACCAGGAGGATGGCTGATCTCCAGGCAGACGACGCGACCACCAGGGCGGACGACGCGTAACATCTCACGGAAACCCTGGCGAATATCGGCCAGATTGCGCACCATAAACGCGGAACAGCAGCCATCGACGCTATTGTCAGGAAGATCGATATGCTCCGCATCTCCGACCCGCAAATCAATGCGATCTTGCAATCCCATGCGCACCAGTTTACGGCGACCCTCATCCAGCATTTCAGGTGTAATATCCATCCCGATCATTCTAGTGCCAGAACCAGAATGTTTGATGACCGAGATCGATAGATCGGCCGTACCTGCCCCCAGGTCCAGCCCGGTCTCACCAGTAGCCAGTGCCAGATAGCGAGCGGCCCGGCGGCGCCAGTAACCATCTAACCCCAGGCTCATAAGCCTATTCATCAGATCATAGATGCCGGCAATACGTCCAAACAGGCGTTGTACATAAGGACGTTTGCCCCCGACTTCACGAAATTTTTCTTCTAAGACGAAATTTGTTTTCATACTTTTAATAATTCCACTAACGTCTGCGACTGATCACAAAGTCGATCAGTTCGTCCAGCACATCGCGATCGGACGAGGCTGGAAAATGATAGAGGGCCTCGCGGGCCTTATTGGCATAATTATGCGCTTCTTGCAGGGATAGATCAACACCATAGCCATGGGTAACCCAATCCACTACTTCTAGAATATCTTTTTCATTATGCTCGTCACTATTGAGCAGGGCCTGCACCTGTTGCTGATGCCCATTCTGAGAAGCTTCCTGGAGGGCAAAGATCAGTGGTAAGGTCACCATGCCCTGGCGCAGATCGTTACCGGCTGGCTTCCCAATGGTGGATTGATCTTCGGTATAGTCAAGAATATCATCAATGATTTGAAAGGCAATGCCCAGATTTAAGCCATAGGAATGCAGAAACTCAACCTGCTCATCAGTGGCGTCACTCAGGATAGCTCCACCCTTAGAACAAGCTGCAATCAGGCACGCGGTCTTATTCTTAATCTTTTCAAAGTATGTTTCGACCGTCAGATCGGCACGACCAGAGGTCATCATCTCCATAATAGTACCTTCACACACTGTCGCGACCGTATCTGCGAACAGATGATCAATACGTGGATTCTCGATCTCTGCAATCAGGCCTGAAGTTTTGGCCAGATAATAATCGCCCAGGAGGATGGCAATTTTATCTCCCCATAATGCATTGACCGTTGGATTGCCGCGTCGAGTAGCGGCTTCATCAATGATATCATCGTGGATCAGCGTTGCCAGATGAACCATTTCAAAGGCGACACTTAACTGCAATAGCTTTCCAAAGTCATAATGATTAAGTTTTCCCGCAAGCAAAGTCAACGCTGTTCGCAGGCGTTTGCCGGGAGAAGCAAGCGCGTGCATCGAAGCAGAATTGAGGATCGCCAGTCCAGACGTTGCTCTTTCTTGAAAGAGGGCATCCACTTGATCAAGTTCGGGCTGGATGCCTGCGAATATTCGGCTCAACGTGGCCGTAGTGTTCATAAAGGTTCTCCATTTTGCATGTCTTCTGGCACGTCACTAGGTGTCATCCAACAAGTTAAGTAGAAAATATACGTAATTTGCCGGATCCTTACTAATTTTAACCACTTTTCTCAGCTTGAGATATGTAGTTTTCCCTACAGATTATAACGTGCCTGGTCCATTGTGGGATAGGGCAATTCTGGATTATCAATTGATGGTCATCCAGAATTGTCCCTTCTCATTATTACGTATCAGAAGTCATATCTACCTCAACCAGATCCTCCTGGACAAAGCCTGCAGTCAGGTTGAATTCATCAAGCGCATCCAGGGCTGTTTTGTATTCCGCCCAGGACAAACGGCGATTGAGAACAGGATCATTAACCGCCTTCCAGGCTGGAAAATATTGATCCATCAGGCTGATTGGGGTATCAGGTCCCAGTTCTTCTGCGATCCAGCGCAGAACGTCGCGAGTCCCTGAGACATCTTCAGGCATGACAAGGTGTCGAATCAGCAGACCTCGTCTTGCGATGCCCTCATCGTCTACTTGAAGAGGACCCACCTGGCGATACATCTCTCTCAGGGCTACCTGATTATGGTCTACATAACGAGGCATCTTAGAGGTCCGCAACGCATTTTTATTATCGGAATATTTGGCATCTGGCAGATAGATATCTACCACGCCATCCAACAATTTCAGCGTTTCCAGGTTTTCATAACCTGCGCAGTTATAGACAAGGGGTAGACGTAACCCCTTCTCGCAGGCAATTACCAGGGCCGCCAGAATCTGGGGCACAAAATGAGTTGGCGTGACCAGGTCCAGATTGTGGCAGCGCTTCTTCTGCAAGTAGAGCATCATATCGGCCAGGCGCGCGGGGCCGACACGATGACCCAGGCCACCCTGGCTGAGTGAAAAATTCTGGCAATAGGTGCAGCGTGCCTGACAATAGCCGAAAAAGATTGTACCGGCTCCGCGTGTACCACTGATTGGAGGCTCTTCACGGCGATGGACATTCCAGGAAGCCACAATCGCTTCCGTTCCCGAATGACAGACTCCTGTTTTTCCGGCAGTGCGGTCGCAATGGCAGTTCTGAGGGCAGATCGTGCAATTGCGCAAGACCTCCCAGGCTGCCGCGGCCCGTTCTGCTAATTCACCTGTCTCATAGAGATTGAGATAGCTTGGATAAGACATGCTAGCTACTCCGGTACCTTCTAGTTTGGTACTCATCGCTGCTGTTGTGCTAAAACGACTGTTCACAAAATGTGCCCAGTGCTTAGACTGGACACATCCTTGAATTTAAAAGATCGCCAATGGTTACTCTTGTTGTGATGGCCACTTAAAGCCCTTTTGTGAAGGCTTGGGGCCACTGGAGCTGGGGGCCGACTTCTGTCCTTTTCTGCCACGTGGTGTGGCTGGACGGCGTGGTCCTCGGTTGGCGGATGTCGATCTGCTGGCTCTGGAAGGCGACTCTTCTGAGGAGATATCTTCTTCCACAGTGATCTGTTCAACCAGCTTATCTGCATTTTCGTCGATCTCGGTCCAGAACTGGGCATTTTTGCGCTGTTCTGGTCGTGAACCCTTCAAAACACGTCCATTGGGAAGCCGGGTAACGTGCTTTTCTTCGGGTTGCTCATAGCGAGCTCGAGGATTGCGAGGTGCGCGCTTTCTTGGCTCTTCGACCTGCGGCGCTTCGACCTGTGGCGCTTCACCCTGATCGAACTGCTCGTAATCGCCCTCAAATTGCTCCATATATTCTTTTTGGCGCTGCTCATCGCGGGCCTGCCGTACTTCAGGGCGGCTTAGCCAGCGAGGATTGGGTGGACGCTTGACTTCATCACGTGGGCGAAAATCACGGCGCGGGGGGCGCCCGCGGAAATCACGTTCTGGCCGCTCATGGCGTGCACTCCCACGTGTACCCGGAGCAAAGGTTCCTTTTTCCCCACGGGATGCGTTGCCACGATCTTGTGGCGGTCTACTCCCCTGGCGACTGCGTGGATTGGGGGCGTCGCCAGTGCCGCGGCGATTGCCATAGCCTGGTCGCTCAGGGCCGGCATCATTATAGCTACGGCGATTACCACCACCATAACCTGGCCTCTCAGATCCGGCGTCATTGTAGCTACGGCGATTGCCGCCATAACCTGGCCTCTCAGACCCGGCATCATTGTAGCTACGGCGATTGCCGCCATAACCTGGTCGCTCAGATCCGGCGTCATCGTAGCGATTATTGGAATTGAAGGACCGGGAGCGCGGGCCCTGTTGATTTCCATATGGGCGCTCAGAGCGCTGTGAATTCCCATGCTCGTAGTTGCCCTGGCGCTGCTGGCCATAGGGTCTGCGGTTGCCCTGTGTCTGTTGGGAGGAATTGTCGCTAGAGCGATTATTGTTGCGCCAGTTATTGCGGGGGACTGTGAAGAGCCATTAGAACTGCGTGGATGGTAATCCGCGTGTGTCCGTGTGGCACCATTCTCCCAGGCGCGATCTACCATTTCTCGGTTGAGGCGAGGCCGAGCTGGACGTGAAGATCGCTCGTCACTATATCGGCTGGAGGATGAATCACGAAATGGCGGACGTGAGCCATCTCGTCTCTGCTTATTGAATTCTCTGGTCATGTTTCCTTTCAAAGTCAGGCTTTGTTAAAAGCAATCAGAAATGCCGCATGTGCGGCGAGCCAGGCACCTTGCTACGTGTTGTTAGATGAGCTCTATAGAAGATGCATTGCATCCTTCTTTACCATCGTCAGCGCCCTTGCTCATCTGATTAATGTCATGCTATTAGAAGCAATCGTCAATGCCGCTCAAATGTGGTTAGCCCTGCTGCTCCTTCGCAGTTACTGCAGCGGATCTAACTCTGGCAGACCTGTCAGCCACCCAGGCGACTTCGCTCAGACGATTGAATGGCATGCCATATTGGGGATGTACTTAACTATAAGTAGTGGACAGATCAGTAAGATCTTGTTGGAATCTTCCTCCCATCGGTCGTTCCGCACCTACTCTGATATCTTTGACGCGTTGCGCTCCGCTATGCCAGGTTTTATGGGATGCGTCCCTGTTAGTATACCACAACTTCTGTTCTGTCCACCACTCTGTCCAGGCTCACTTCTCGTGCTGTGAAGGGCTATGACAGCAAAAATGGGAGCTTTTTTTCAGGTCAGGCGCTCGCACTGAGCGTGTCTGAAACGCATGTGGTTTGTGCCTGCGGCCCCTGACGGTTCGCGCCTTTTGCGCTCAAAAATTTGTATGTGTGGTGGCAGAAAATGCGCGGCCGCGCATTTTCTGCCACCACACATACAAAAAGATTGGGACGTCTATGCTGGAACAGCGGGCAAGGGCGCCGCATGTAGCGGAACGCTTTTATAATTGCTCTGTGCGCTCCCAAAGATTGCTAGTTTATGGCTATCAATTTCATCTGGTAGCAGCGGTCTGAGACGAACTTCATAATAATGATTATGCTCTATAAAAGTAGCCTTGCTCTGTTGTCCCAGTTCTTTCTGCAAGCCTTGCCATTGGGCCTTCTTTAATATGATGGCCTGTTTCGGAATGGTATATTTTAAACAGGCGGACTCTTTATTGGGGTCAATATCTTCGGGAGGGGAGCCACATTCAAACTGTGCCGCCTGGGCCAGTGTAAAGGTCGTATCTTTCCAGGCCATGCTGGTTTGTACGCGATCATAAGAGGGGGCTCTGCGCACCAATAAGGCTGCTGCCGAGGCATGATAGGCTTGCGATGGTCCTGTGAGCGTATTCACGATCTGTGTAATTGCCAGCCCTACTTGCTGGTATGCTGACATATCCTCGGGCGATTGTGGATGATTCCCAAAGGTTCCATAGGCTATTTCATGAACCTGGCCATTGACCGTCAAATCCAGCAACGTCACATTTTGATCGGGCAGATCTGAGAATGACTGACGTTTCAATGCCAGCAATCCATACGTATTAATAAGCGCGTTTAAGAGATGCTGGAGCTGATCGTCATCCAACTTCCCTGCCGCTCAACCCCTATTATATATGTCCCATCGCCATAGATGCTAAGCTGGGGACTAAAAGACAGCGAACCATATAAGCCACCACCATAAAATGTACGTATAATCACGTCATGGGATTAGTGCTATACGTGATAGTCTGGGAGGAGGCACTCTCAAGCGTTTGCTGATGAGTAGCTGTGGAAGTGCTGCATCCCATCACTAGCAGGCTGGCAACAAGGAGATAGCAGAAGAGGAGAGAGAAAAAAATGATCCTCTGTTTTGTGGGGTATATAATCTTGTTCAAACTATGCACTATTATGCTCCCAGGCATGGCTATGCAACTATCATAGAGCAACATGAGCGACTGTATTTTTGGGATCTCTTAATTGCAGTTTCATTATAAGAGAGCTATCAAACCACACATATGGTAGTGTTTTTTTCTTGTATACGTGCGTTGGCGCGCCTGAGCAGTTATATATGTAATACGGGATACGCGCCTCGAGGCGCGTATCCCGTATTACATATATAACCAATATATAGTGCTTAATTTTTAAACAGGCGGTAGCCAATCATTTTGTAGGCCAGCTTGGCAGCCAGAAAATCAGCGCGCGTCTGGCCTTCCATTGGGCAGAGCTCGACCACGTCCATGCCGACAATCGTGGTACGCCGACAGATCTCCTGGAAGAGGTCGAGGATCTGATACCAGCTTAATCCTCCGGGTTCTGGTGTGCCTACGGCAGGCATTTCGCTGGGTCGATTGCATCCAGGTCGATCGTCACATAGGTATGCTTGCCCAGGTGCTCCCATGGAATACGGGCCAGACCCTTTGCAATCTGATAGGCCCAGACTACTTCCACATTGGGTTTCGTCTTCATGAATGCCGCCTCTTCAGGACTGAAGCTGCGTATACCAATCTCTAGCAGTGGAATGCCCATATCTACTACGCGGCGCTCAATGGATGCATGCGACAAAGGGGTGCCCTCATATTCGTCGCGCAGATCGCCGTGCGCATCGATATGTACTACCGTGAGATCTGGATATTGCTCATGCACCGCCGCAATCACCGGGGCTGACAGAGAATGTTCTCCACCCAGGGTAAGAGGTATCTGGCCGTGTGCCAGTGCTTGCCGCACCGCGTCTCCCGTTACCTGCAATGCCGTGGCATGATCCATATCAGTATAATCAAGAACTGGATATGTATACACGCCCGCCTCGATTGGACAGCAATCAAGCTCCTCATCATAGAGCTCCATCTGGCTAGAAGCATTCAAAATCGCCTGTGGGCCCATGCGTGTCCCCTCCATATAGCAAACGCTATATTCTAGCGGAGCCGGAATAATCGCGATACGTGCCGTCTCAGGATCACAATGAGGAGCATCGGGTGCCCCAAACTGACTGATCAACCCATCTTCCATTGAAAACAGTTCCTTATTAATTATTATTATCTCTAGATTTTATTGAGTGTGTATGTATTCTCATTGGGTGTTGCGAGATGTGCGCGCCGCGCACATCTCGCAACACCCAATGAATTTTTGAGCGCCGCAGGCGCGAACCGTCAGGGCTACAGGCACGAAACGCCTGGTTTTCAAACCCACTCAGTGGACGATATATGCATTGTAGCATTCTCAGCCACAAAAGAAAACAAAAAAAAGTGAGGTGCCTTCCTCTTTTTGAATGGCAGGCACCTCACCCTCCGGCGTCGGGAGATAGGAACGCGAAGTTACACTTCGCTTTTCTCTTATTGCCCTTAGCGCACCCCCAGTTTCGCTAAGCGGCGTGCTTCCATCGCCTGCTCATAGCGCACTGGATCTGGCTCTTCAGGACGTAGTGAGCGGGTAGCTCGAACAACGAAATGAGCCTCAACATCGTCTGTCTGGAAAATCTCTTTAGCAAAGGCGATTGCATCTTCCTGACTGAACTCTTTGCAGGAACAGATGTCGATATCAACTTCCCCATACTCAGGCCATGCATGGAGGCTAACGTGACTCTGGGCAATAACAACAAAACCAGACATGCCAGCGTCAAGAGGGTTTGAGGTTTCAATATCATACAGATGGACAGGGCTAACTTTTTCCATCGCAACACGCTCTGGCAATTCACTGAGTGTGCGACGCAGCAAAGCCTCATCACTCAGGATATTCCGGTCAATATTGTAGAGTTCCAGCATCAAGTGGACCAGCATCGCATTTTCCTCCTAATATGTTCCAATTGTGCAGGTTTATGGCTACCATCGTAAGGGCTATGCCTGCAATTTAACTGTGCGCTACATTTTCTGCACACTGGTTGATATTATACATTAGGTTGTCAAGCTAATGCTCAGGAAATTGCGAAATTTTTACCTAATTAGCAATGGTTTTCTACCTAATGGCCAGTAAGCAATCAACCTAAATGGCATTTAGCTGTCAACCTAAATACCATTTAGTGCTCCACCTAAACAAGAGCTCTGCTATGCATTAGATGGAAGTTAGCTTATGGCCGGGTTTTTTTACCTGTTTCATAGGCTTCTTTTAATTCAGTAAGCATCTCATGTCGTTTTGCGAACAGTTCCCGACGTGGTCGTGGCTGCGCCTTGCTCACCGCGTAGGCGGTAAGCAGTGGTAGAGCAATAGTAGAATCTCCATAAACCACCACCGTATCGTTGAGCTGATCGGGTTTGATTTTACCCCATGAAACGGCCTCTGAAGGCGTTGCACCAGAGAGTCCACCCCAGTGAGGCGCATCAGCGGTAATTTGAATGAAGTAATCATGACCGCCTTTTTGGATGCCCAGTACTTCCCATAATTGGGGTTGTGTTTGCAGGTAGAAATTCTTTGGACTGCCGCCACCAAGGATAATCACACCATTCCGTGTGGCATGATGGACGATTGCGGTTGTCTCATTTACGTCTGCCAGCGGATCGAGCGTGAGTTGACTACCATCAAGTGCATTGCGGGCCACGTTCATGCCAATGGAAGAATCGCCCGGGGAAGAAGTATAAATCGGCACATTCCAGGCTGCCGCCTGGGCCAGTACAGAGTATTCAGGCTTGACCCCTGCTTTAAGCAATTGTTGCCCCAGGTGATAGTGTAGTTCTGAGGTTGAGATTGGGTGATTAGGCAGGCTGCGCAGGCTCTCGCGCACGAAGGCATCTGTATCCAGCAAGACCTGGTCATTGAAGAGGATATCATAAATACGAATCACCCCTTCTTCCTGCAATTTAACATCGTCCAGCCGGAAATCGCCACGATGTAAGGACATCGCCAGCGCATGATGCATATCGTGGTAAAGATTGGCACCTGTACTGACGATGAAATCTACAAAGCCATACTCCATCAATGTCAATACGCAGCCGCCCAGGCCAGCGGGCGTCAGGGCTCCGGCCATGGTAAGACCAATAGTTACATCCTGCTCAGGGTCCAGCATACGTTCTGCGTAGACGCGGGCCGCCTCATTCAGGCGAGCTCCATTATAGGCTTGAAATTGCTCATCGATCAGCTCCGCTACCGTCATATTCGGGCGGACACGGCGGGGTAGGATCTGGGCGCCACTCAATAATGCGCTGTTATGTTCTTCTTTAGAAGCGTCATGGTGATGAGTCATTCTATTTTTACGGTCCTTTCTATAATCGTGTTCAGCAAACACACTATACTATACCCGATTTTTGCCGGTTGCGCACAACGTTTGTATGAATAAAGGGAGGATCAGGAGGTATCTTTTTTATGTTTTTTACACAGACCGTATTTATCTAATGTCGAATTGTTTCTGTGGGGCGGTATTCTAGTAATAGTGTTGTAATGAGGCCTTTTATATGAAGGTAAAATTTGATTTAAAATGCGATCAAAAGCACCTAATGTTTAGTTGCTCTATAGGTATACAGCTTCTGAAATATGTTCACATTTCTTTTTAGCATAAATTGTTATTTTGAGCGTTAAGGGGAAAGTTAGCCAATGAAATATGTAGAAGGGAGTTATATATGTATTAGGGCAAGCCTTGTCTTTTCGCGGGAATCTGTAGAGTGGAGTCAGTGTGATATTTATGCTAACATCTGGTGGGGAGAGGGTAGACCGGAACCCTCACCAGATGGTTTCTAATAGCATCCTATGCAGTCAGATATTATTGGTTCGGCGTTTGCTTTTTTGCCAGGAATGGAGTGAGGACGGGTAGCAGAAGATCGGGACGGAAAACAATATTGTAATGGGTAGTGCCAGGCAAGATGGCGAGTTGGGACGAAATGAGATTTTCACCATTCCAGCCAGCATCCTGCAAACCACCGCCAAGGAGAGTGAAAAACTCTACTGCATGGGTGGGAGGAAGAGCGTCAGAGTCGCCGGTGACAATTAACGTAGGAGGTTTCAAGGCTACGACCTGCTCTGTCCAATCATAATCCTGGCTCATGCCATGCTTCATTTTGGCCACAAGGGTAGTAAAATCATCTGGTCTTGGCGCAACGCTTATATAGGCTTCATGTACAGGAGTGCCAATGAAGAACTCAGGGCTATGGAGGACATGCCTGTCTGCGTTTCAGAATGCCAGCCTGTATGTTTGAAAGGAGCAGAGATGAGCACGAGCTTGTTGACGCGTTCTGGATGGCGAATGGCGGTCTGGAGAGCCACCGCTCCACCAAGAGAGTAGCCCAGGACATCGGCTTTCTCGAGTCCGAGATGTTGGATGAGGCTTGCAATATCGTCACCCATCTGCTCAAAGTCGATGGCGCGGTCCGTGATGGCTGTGCGTCCATGCCCATAAAGATCGACACCTATGACTTGATGATCGCGCATAAGTGCGGGAGAGAGTGCCGCGAACATATCAAAGGTGCCAAAGCCGCCGTGCAGCATGATTAATGGTTCACCTGTGCCATGGATTTCGTAGTAAAGGTTGATGCCGTTTACTGCGGCGTAGTTTCCTGCTGGATTGTTTGTGTTGTTGGTCATTGTAAATACTCCTCTGGTTTTAGGTAATGCTCGCTTTTATAGTATTCTATTTGGATAGAGGGGAAGTGGAAGAAAAAAGCAGTTTTAGGGGCGCGAAAAAGAGGAGCCTGAATGCGGCTCCTCTTTTTTGTGTCGGGTTGGTTATTCGACCAGCGAGCGGCGCAGTTCAATGATCTGGTCACGGAGCTGGCCGGCTTTCTCAAACTCCAATTGTTTGGCAGCGGCACGCATCTGGGATTCCAGATCTTTGATCAAGCGCACTGCTTCATCCTTTGGTATACCAGCCAGCGCAACGGCAGGACTCTTGCCGTCATTCTCATTGTTGGCACCACTCATAGCTTTGATGCGCTCTGAAAGCGTCTTAACCTCTTTATGGATGCCTCTAGGCGTAATGTTGTGCTCTTCATTGTAGGTGAGCTGTAATTTTCGACGACGATTGGTCTCATCGATGGCTCGTTGCATTGAGCCAGTGGTGCGGTCGGCGTACATAATGACGCTGCCCTCTACGTGACGGGCGGCACGGCCAATCATCTGAATCAACGAACCCTCGGAACGTAAGAAGCCTTCCTTATCAGCATCCAGAATCGCTACCAGGGACACCTCGGGCAGATCAAGTCCTTCGCGCAAGAGATTGATACCGACCACCACATCATAGACACCCAGGCGCAGGTCGCGCAGAATCTCGATACGCTCAATGGTGTCGATTTCTGAGTGGAGATAATGTACTTTGATATTGAGCTCTTGCATATAGTCAGCAAGATCTTCGGCCATCTTCTTGGTCAGTGTTGTCACCAGGACGCGCTGTCCCTTGCTAACCCGGAGGCGGATCTCATCTAGCAGATCATCGATCTGTCCTTTTGTAGGCCGCACACTGATTTCTGGATCTATCAAGCCCGTTGGTCGAATCAACTGTTCGACGATTGCCTGGCTATGTTCATATTCATAAGGTCCAGGTGTCGCTGATACAAACAGGGCCTGGTTTAACTGGCCTTCAAACTCATTGAAGGTCAACGGACGATTGTCCATTGCTGATGGTAGGCGGAAGCCGTAGTCTACCAGCACCTGTTTGCGTGATCGGTCACCGGCAAACATGCCACGCACCTGAGGCAGGGCAACGTGCGACTCATCCACGACCAGCAGATAGTCATCGGGGAGATAGTCCAGCAGCGTCCATGGCTGTTCTCCAGGACCACGGCCGGCCAGGTGGCGCGAATAGTTCTCAACACCAGAACAGAAACCTGTCTCGCGTAGCATCTCCATATCAAAGTTCGTACGCTGTTTTAAGCGGGCCGCCTCCAGCAGTTTACCTTCGGCCTCTAACACTT
Organism: Dictyobacter kobayashii; assembly: GCF_003967555.1. Classification (GTDB taxonomy): domain Bacteria; phylum Chloroflexota; class Ktedonobacteria; order Ktedonobacterales; family Ktedonobacteraceae; genus Dictyobacter; species Dictyobacter kobayashii. The sequence continues at coordinate 1,028,141 of NZ_BIFS01000001.1, read as the reverse complement.
TCAGGCGCTCTTCCAACTCAGCTTCGATCAATTCGATGGACTTAAACAGCCGTTCACGTGTGGTTACCCAGTGTTTGGCGGGATAAATGTCCAGCCGCATGCGCTGATTGAGAATCTCACCGGTCAGAGGATCGATATCCGTCATGCGCTCAATTTCATCGCCGAAGAACTCGATACGTACCGCGACATCTTCATAGGCGGGAAAGATCTCCAAAACATCACCGCGTACGCGGAAGCGACCACGAATAAAGTTTGCATCATTGCGCTCATACTGGATCTCTGTCAGGTGGCGCAAAATCTTATCGCGACGACGCTCCTCACCCACTTTGAGCGTCATTACTACCTCGCCATATTCATCTGGACTACCCAGACCATAAATACAGGATACCGAGGCCACAATCAAAACATCACGGCGCTCAAACAGGCTCCGTGTTGCCGACAGACGTAATTTCTCAATTTCCTCATTGAGCATACTCTCTTTTTCCACATAGGTATCGGTACGTGCGATGTATGCTTCTGGCTGATAATAATCATAGTATGAAACAAAGTATTCGACCGCATTATTGGGGAAAAACTCTTTATATTCGCTATAGAGCTGTGCGGCCAGGGTCTTATTTGGCGCCAGTACCAGGGTAGGTTTCTGTACCTGTTCTACAATTTTTGCTACCGTATATGTTTTACCACTACCAGTCACACCGAGTAATGTTTGATATTTCTGCCCCTCCTGAATACCTTCAGTGAGCCGGGCAATTGCATCTGGCTGATCACCAGTTGGTTCAAATGGTGCTTCCACTTTAAATGCTGGCATGCGTTCTCTTCCTATTTATCCTCTACTGGCATAGAATATTTTTTCCAATTACCTCTTTATTATATCACTTTGCAAGGTAAATTGCCCTTTTCTGAAGGGGAAAAATCAGCATACTGAACTGTTTTACGGTCCTGGGCCGTGATACAAAAAGATATTCTGAACACTTTTTTGCATAGATCGACGATGACTGTGTATTCATACCGCTATTCTTTAAATTACTTTTGGGGGTATATGTTTATGCGCTGGCTTTTGGGCAAACATGTTATGCGCCCCGGTCAACTAGTGGCCGCCCTGATCGGGCTTTGCCTGGTTATGATGCCGCTGGCAAGTTGTGGAACAACTCCAACGACCGATGTATTGAAACTGGCACCACTGGATCTGGGTATTCCCGCTGATGCCATGAACTCTAAAGTTACGGGTCCCTTAGCGGGCTCAACGGTGCTTCATGTACGGGTCACATTTAAAATAGACCCTAACATGATGAAAAAAATGCAGGATCAAAAGGTTGAGCCTGGTAAGCCCTCACATCTGGAAGATTTTGCCAAGCAGTTCGGCATTGACGATGGGACCTACCAGAAATTCAAAGATTTTTTTAGTCCGCAGGGCATTTCGCTTAAACTGAGTAAGATGCGCACCCACATGTCTATCGACGCCAAAGCCAGTAGCTTTGCGAAATTATTGCAAACGAGCTTTGTAAATCATAGCTATCATGGCCGTACCTTTTATGCTCCCGATGCTAAAAAGCCTCCCATGGTGCCGCAATTCTTATTGAATTATATCGATGCGGTAACCGGGTTGGATAATTATAGTGTGCAACCTACGCACCAGGCATCTTTTCAAGCGGCAACGCCCGCTAAAGCGCACCAGCCAGCGGCGGATTGTTCTCCACAGGATCAGACCCTGCTACCCAGGGATATTGCCCACGCTTACGGCTTTGATCAATTGTGGAATCAAGGCTTGCACGGCGAAAATATGACAATCAACCTGGTAGAGATCGATGGCTCTTTAAAAAGCGATATTCAGAATTACCTCTCTTGTATTAGTTTTAAAGGGAATGTGACGCCGGTCAATGTAGATGGACATCCACAGGATACACTGGGCGAATCGACCCTGGATATTCAGATGGTTGCGGGCCTGGCACGTTCGGCGAATATCAAAGTCTATCAGACCGATGGTACGAGCAATAATGTGAATAACGAAGCAATAATGTGAATCTTGGTCAATGATATGCAGCAGATTCTAGACGACAATGTCAATAATGCCAATTCCGGCGGCACGGTCAGCATCAGCCTTGGCGCGGCTGAGAGTGAAATGTCTCAGCAAGATATGCGTGCAATTGATCAAAGTATTCGCCAACTGACCCAGGTCGAGCACATGAATGTGTTTGTGGCCAGTGGTGACTGTGGTGCCTTTACCAGTCAGAACTATGGAGATCTCTCAGTCAGCTTCCCGGCTAGCGATCCTTCATCGGTTGCTGTGGGAGGAACCGTCCTACAAATAGATCAGGGGCAAAATCGCGCCAGTGAGACGGCCTGGTCGGATGGCTCTAATCAGGGTAGTTGTAAGAATCGCTGGGGAACCGGTGGTGGCTTGAGCCGTGTCTTTAGTGAGCCTTCGTGGCAGAACCAGGCAGGTGTCAAGAATAATCTTTCCAATGGTAAGCGCCAGATCCCTGATGTCTCGGCCGTGGCTTATGGATTGGCTGTATATTATCAGGGACAATGGGGAGCTGTTGGGGCACCAGCGCGGCATCACCCATCTGGGCAGCTGGAATGGCCTTAGTTCATCAAGGTATGCTCAAGCAGGGTAAGTCGTTTAATGCTTCACCGCAGATATTCTATGATGTCGCGAAGCAGAACGGTCGATCCTACTATGATGTTACTCAGGGGGATAATCTCTACTATCGCGCGGCACGAGGTTGGGATTACACAACGGGATTGGGAACTCCCAACCTGGCCGACTTTTATCGAACCATCACTCAGTAATCAAGAGCTTTCTGGCCGGTTGATTTAATAGTCAACCGGCCAGACCATATAACTATGCTGTTTCTGCCTGATAGCGCGTGTTGTACAATATGAGAAGCAAGAGCAAGCAATGATTTCAGCAAGGAGCAGTTATAGCTATGGCACAGGCATCGCCCCGATATTGTCCACGTTGCGGAGCTGAGACGGACCTCAGGCAGCGTTTTTGCGCCCGTTGTGGTTTGTCTATTAAATCGCCTGCGGAGCGTGCGCAACAAATTTATTCTCCACGGCCGCAACCAGCCGTCGATGACGCTGATATGTTTTCTCCCCAATACCAGGCAGCACCAGCTTTTCAAGAGCGTTTCCCTGCTCAACCCCTGGATAACAGGCCTATACAGGATGAAGATGATTTTGCACCATCTCAGCCCAGGTACTCAGCTCGTTCACGCAGACGCCGTCCCGGATGGGTTGGTCTGTTACTACTGGCGCTGGCATTACTACTCATCCTTGGGGTTGCTCTCTATTTTATATTGCCTTTGCTCGGTATTGGTAAGGCTACGCAGGCCAGCATCTCTACCAGTGATTTGCAGACCACCATCAACTATGCTGGGACTGACATACTGCTCCAGAATGTCCAACAGGCCAATAACTTTTTGGATGATCCCGCTACCCGTTCAGATGGCATGGTACGGTTACATGTGCAGGCTACCAATAAAGGAAAGAACAGTACCACTTTGATCTACCCGAATATTGCGCATGTTTTACTGCCGGGTGGGAAGGAGGTACCTGTGCTCTATGCTTCTAGCAATCCAACACTGGCTGCTGGAGAAACGCAGGTGAGCAACCTGGATTTTGCGGTTCCTGCCAGCATAAAGGCCGACCAGCTTGTTTTTCGACTGGGGGCAAGCACTGAAGCACGCATGGACATTCCCTTAAAGATGCATGCTGATGTCGGCCAATACGCACCAAAAAGCATTGACCTCAACAAAGACGCAGGCTACTTGAGTCTGGATTATCAGTTGACACAGGCGAGCACTCAATGGAGCCTGGATGGCCAGCAAGCTCCCAAAGGTATGCGCTATCTAACCCTGACTTTTAAAGTCAACAATCCACTCACCCAGTCGGTAATTGCAGGCTCACCGTTTGATTATATGCAAGTCAAAGCTGGTGCAATGACCACACAACCTCAGCAGGCCGATATGCCAGTTACGCTTGCCGCTCATGTGCAGAATCAAGCTGGCACGGCAGTATTTCTCGTGCCTCAGGATGCTAATGCGATGACCTTACTGCTGGGTACAAAAGATGGCGACGGTTTTGATCCAGGAACCGTAGACTTCACATTCTAAACCGCCTGTTGGGGCAGTCCCGAGCTATGAAGTAGAAAGCAAACATGGCATTCAAGATCACAAAAATAATGTTCTGGTCGGTTCGGCCCTTATGTCCGAACCGACCAGAACATTATTTTTGTGGTGTCAGCAGGGTCAAATTACCTTTGCCATTAGTAATCTGCATGCAGAGAATCTGACCATTCTTCAGCCAGAAAGGCGAGGTTAACTGTTGTTGCGTCTGAGGAAAAACAATCGGAGTACCATGGAAGACATAGGCGGTCAGTTTACCACCATCGCTGTATACCAGTGCCCGACTGTCGCTTGACCAGCTCCAACCGGCCAGCTGATGTTGAGGTGTAATGCTAGTCTGTTCATCCGGTTGGCTCATATTGATAGTTTGCAATATGACTTTTTTATTGGCAGCGATCTGTTCATATGTTAGCTTGTTGCCATCAGGAGACCAGGCTACATTCCCGATGGTGAATGAACCGGGAGTAACCAATCTAGTCAGTTTATTGTTCTGGAGATCCATCACATAAATAGCTCGCTCTGGCTCATTCAAGCTTTCCCGGGTTACGGCCCCGCTTTGAGAGACAACGAGAGCCAGATTGTGGCCATTGGGGGACCAGATCATATGCTGAACCAGTAACGGCTCCGACATCGAAACCTGCAATGTCGCTGGTGCCCCAGATGTGTTGGTGGACCACAATTGTGTCTTTCCATTCTGTTGTTGTGCGAACATGATCTCATTGGCATTCGTTGGTGACCAATTAGCTGCCAATGCATTATTGTGGCCGAGTAAATGCATATATTGGCCCTTGGGTACCAGAGCCAGCAAGGGATGAACCGTATTCGTAGGGGTAACAGTCGCTACCAGTGCAGACCCATCAGGAGCCCAGGCCATATCTCTAGCATAACGCATAGCCAGCTCGTTGCTTTGAACCGGGTCATCCAGGTCCGCTGTATAGAGTACACCGACCTGATTGGCTGGTTGATAGACAATATGTTGCTCTGTTGGATCTAGTGAAAGTAATAAACCGCCATCAGCTAATTCAGGTGCTACCGAGATCTCCTTGCCCAATGTATAGTGAATTCCCGCCTGAGTAGCTGGATGGAGCGCGAAATATGTCAGACTACTTAAAGCCAGGATTAAGGCGGCGGCAGAGGCAAGCACTGCAAAAGTTATATGGTTACGACGCAACGGACGCCTGGAGGGTACCTTTTGTAAGATACTATTACGTAGCTCGGGCGTAAAGTGTATCTTTTCAGCTTCTTTATGCAAGAAGCGCGAAATGCGTGCGTCCAGAGCATTGTCCGTGGTCACATTTGCATGCCGTTCTTGATAGGATGGCTCATGGTCGTCCCTGCCATGTTCGTTCATTGTGTTTCTCCCCTGTATTTAATGGGTGCTGGTAGGTATTCCGCTGACTGCATAGACAACTGTGAATACGACGCTTCTGATTGCAGGACCCGACGCAACTTTTCGTGGGCGGACTGGAGACGTTTGCGTAAGGTATTCTCGGCAACCCCTAATGTCTCAGCAATCTCAGGCATAGTCATTTTATGATAATAGAAAAGGACCAGGACGCTACGCTGATTGAGGGGGAGTTTGCTGATAGCCTGCGCCATATCGAGAGCCTCATCGATATTGGTGCTTGGGGCCTCAGCCACCTCAACAGATTGGTCTGTCGTATATTGTACAAATTGTTCTTTGAAAAGTGCTGTACGCCTGGCCACTTGCCTTTTAAAGCTTGTCGCCTGGTTAACTACAATCTTAAGCAGCCAGGCCCGTAAATATATGCGTTCCCGCAATTTATAGACATTTTTCCAGGCAAGAATAAATGAATCCTGAACAATGTCTCTGGCTGTTTCTTCATCGTGGACTAATAAATAAGCTGTGCGTAAAAGTAAAGAACCATAACGATCGACGATCTGGGTAAATGCATACTCGTCACCAGCGAGAAAGCGGGTCACCATTTCCGCCTGCCAGGCGCCATCCTCTGATACCTGTGCATCGAATGTCGCGGGTGTCTCTATATCTTCTCGGGCAGATGGCGTTGATTGTGTTTCTGATCTTTGTTGTCTCACAATTTTTTCGTGCCAGCACTATACCAGTCAAAAAGACCAGGAGCTGCATGCACGCCTCCTGTACTCCTAATAGTGTTCATGAGCGTCGGCCCTTCATCTTCATGACCAAAGAATGTTCCGCTCCAGTTCAGGCTTAAGAGAAGAGGGACGGCTGATTGTTCCCACCGTGACCACCATGTGAGAATAGGTACTACTCCTTTCCTCATCGTGTCAGAAGATAGACAGTGGCATAGATAAGAATGCCAGAACATATACTCTTTGTTTTTCTCCTAAAGAAACGACGTGAGGAACACCCAAATAGGGTATCAAACAGTATCTATTTGAACAGGTTACATGTTTTATCTCTTCAACGCTTCATTTCATGACTTTTTTGCCAGCAAAACCTGAAGTAGGAGCTTACTGTTCAATCTCGACTAGAGTCTGGCTGAGCCAGATGAAAAAATCAAAAAGTTATGAATTTGTAATACTTTTTAGCAGTTCAAGACGTCACTAGACTGTAGCACTTTAAGCAGGAAGTTTGGTTCTTCTGCTATAAAGTCAGCTGTTTTGCGTTAGAGATGTGTATTGTAGTGGGGGAAAACTTTCCTTCATCGCGCTGCCTCGTGATCATTTTTAATGAACTCTCATGAAAAAGGGCATAAAGAAAGGTTGCAGGCAGTAACTTAAGAGGTGAGAGTGGTAATGAAACAAAAATCGTTTGTAGATCTTTTGCGAATCCGTGTACCTTTGCTGTTAGGTGTGCTGATTTTATGTCTGTTTATGTCGGCTAATGCATTCGCAGTACCCGTTGCTAATGCCTCGGTACGTGCTGCCCATGCAGCCCCAGGAGCGGGCAATGTAGATGTGTTCGTGGATGGCAATAAAGCACTCACGAATTTTGCTTATGGCACTGTTTCTGATTATGTATCCGTGCCAGCTGGTACGCATACCTTGAAAGTAGCGCCTACTGGAAAAGGTGTCGGAGCCGCTGTGATTACGCAATCAGTAAATGTAACAGCTGGTGATTTCTATACCATCGCAGCCGTAGGCACAAAAGCCACGGGATTTGGGCTGCAGGCTTTCACAGATGATAATAGTTTGGGGGGAGCGGCCGCCAAAGTACGTGTCTACCACTTGTCTCCCAATGCAGGCCCTGTTAATGTTTCAGTTGGAGGAAAGCAGGTCATTACAAATTTAAATTACAAGAATGCCAGTGGCTACCTACCTGTGCCAGCTGGAACCTCTACCTTCAACGTAACTGCTGTCCAGGCCAAAGCTACTGTTCCCGTGCAAGCCACACTCAAAGCTGGTACGGTGAACAGCGTGTTTGCGATCGGTTTATACAAACAGACTCCAGCTCTACAATTTGTTGTGAAGACGGTTGCAGGTGCAAAACAGCCTGCCTGATATCAGGCAATCGAATTGTATGAGCAAGCTGCCTGACAGGTGAAGCAGTTTCTTGCAACTGATCCATTCGAGTGGCTGAGCCAGTGGCAGCAGAGCTAGCCGCGTCCGGGCGGCGTTGACGATTGCTTTTTATAAGATGGAGTGAATTTCATTTGGCGGGAGGAAGATAAGGCTACCTTTCTCCTGCCAATTTTTTCGCGGCTTATTCGAGTAGAAAACTGCCCATCAGCTCACGGCGCAGATGCGCTTTTTGCTCTTCTGAAGGCTGGGATGATTGCTTTTCAGGCGCTGGCAAGGCTGCATGAGGAGAGGTCAGTGCTGAAGCAAATTCGTCTAGCATAATCTCTTCTAAAAATGTGGGCTGCTCGGTCTCTTTTTTCTCAGCCTGTTGTAATGGAGAGGTTGACCCGGGTTGCTGAGCAACGGGTTGAGCCACTTCCTCTTCTACTGATTCCTGTGATTCCTGTTCCTGTGGCTCCATGCTGACCGTAGAGGCTTGTGGTGCCTGGGTTACTGTCATATGTTCTGGTGAACTGGATGACACCGCCTGTAACGTGTCTAAAGCTATGCGCGTACCATTGATTTCAAGGAAGACTCCGTAACCTGCGCGCAGGTCGGTAAGTTGCTCACGCAGCCTACGATTTTCCGCCTCCAACTCTTCCATAATATTTCGTTGTTTTAATAATTCTTGTGCGATAAGATCGAAGCTGCTACCGCCCATACTATCTATCTCCTTTTATAATACATAATGTTTTATAATTCATTAGGCAAGGGGAGATAAAAATCCCTTTCCCTGGTGTCATGATATACAAACGTATCAATATAGAGAGGGTAACAACCGTCATGGAGGCAGGCTATCCCCAAGGATATGAATGTGATGAGCATCAGGGTATTTTCAACGTATCTTTGGACATAATTATGTATATAGCTCATGCTTGTGAGCGTCTATCCTCTGTGTTACACTAGATCGCGCGAGGTTCCGGCTAAATTGCCGGGTGCTGACAAACGATGGATAACGTGTAGAAGTGCATACGGGTTCCACATTCATCGTGATACAATATGGAATATATGCTACCACAGAGATTGTGGTAGGTTCCCGAAGGAAAGTACGTTAAGGAATAGAAAAATGAAAGACCGTATCAAAGAAATTTTAAGCTGGTATGACAGCGAAAATCCTGGCGTTCGCACAAATCTGGCTCGCATGCTCAATCATGGTCGTCTGGGTGGAACCGGTAAAATGGTTATTCTGCCAGTAGACCAGGGCTTTGAGCACGGTCCAGCACGTAGCTTTGCGCCTAATCCTGCTGGTTATGATCCTCGCTACCACTTCCAGCTGGCGATTGAAGCTGGCTGTAACGCCTATGCCGCTCCTCTAGGTTTTCTGGAGGCTGGCGTTTCTGAGTTTGCCGGCGATATTCCCCTGATTTTAAAATGCAATAACCACGATGTGCTTAATGACGAGAAAGATCCGATCTCTGCCGTCACATCGGGTGTAGAGGATGCGCTACGTCTGGGTTGTGTGGCCGTTGGCTTTACTATTTATCCTGGATCTTCTGAGCGCACTCATATGTATGAGCAGCTGCGTGAACTGACCCTGGAAGCCAAGTCTGCTGGCCTGGCTACAGTTGTCTGGTCCTATCCTCGTGGTAGCTCTTTAAGTAAAGAGGGCGAGACCGCGATTGACGTAGTCACTTATGCGGCTCAGATCGCTGCCCAGCTGGGTGCTGACATCATCAAAGTGAAATTGCCATCCGCTAAAGTTGAGCTGGCCGAAGCACAGAAAGTCTATCAGAAGTACGAAGTTCCTGTCTCCACACTGGCCGAGCGTGTCCATCACGTGGTTCAGAGCTCGTTCAATGGTCGCCGTATCGTCATCTTCTCCGGTGGCGCGACAGCTGGCGATGACCAGGTCTTCAATGAGGCTCGTGCCATTCGCGATGGTGGTGGTTTTGGCTCCATTATTGGACGCAATTCCTTCCAGCGTAGCCACGATGACGCCGTCAAATTCCTGGGCAATATCATGGGCATCTACGAGGGTTCAGTACAATAGTTTTTTCAGCAGTGTCTGCTGCGAAGGCTTGGGCCGCCAGTGCGAGCCCGTAATAAATAGAGTGAGGGGAGATGCGGCCGTGGCTGCATCTCCCCTCACTCTATTTAGAGTATTAATTCCAGTTTTCGACGCCTACATCTTCACCCTGCTCGGCCAGCCAGCGTTCCAGATCGATGGCGGCTCGACAGCCGTCTCCGGCAGCTGTAATGGCCTGGCGGTAGCGATGGTCAGTGACATCACCGGCGGCAAAGACACCGGGTATATTGGTCATCGTATACTCGGATGGGATAATATAGCCAGCCTCATCCAGATCGATGATCCCTTTGAATAATGCAGTATTGGGCTGGTGTCCGATCGCCAGGAAAACGCCCTGAGTGTCAAACTTGCTCTCTTCACCGGTTTTAGTATTGCGGATGCGCACACCCGTGACTGCATCCTCGCCTAACACCTCAATAACTTCACTATCCATCATGAAACTGATCTTTGGATTCTTGGTGGCCCGATCTTGCATGATCTTACTGGCCCGGAAGCTATCCCTGCGATGTACGATCGTGACATGGCTGGCGTAGCGGGTCAAGAAGGTTGCTTCTTCCATGGCGGTATCGCCACCACCGATAACAATCACATCGCGATTCTTGAAGAAGAAACCATCACAGGTCGCACAGGCGGTAACGCCACGTCCCTGCAGCAATTTCTCGCTTGGCAGACCCAGCCATTTAGCGCTGGCACCCGTAGCAATGACTATTGAACGTGCCTGGTATTCACCCATATCAGTTGTAACTGTGAAGGGACGTTTGCTAAAATCTACCGCGGTTACGTCTTCAGGCAGCATCTCAGCCCCAAAGCGACGGGCTTGCCCTTCAAATTTCTCCATGATCTCAGGACCCAGGATACCGGCTTCAAAGCCAGGGAAGTTCTCGACTTCGCTGGTCAGCATCAACTGACCACCAGCTGCGTAGCCCTGTAACATCAGTACAGATAAATTGGAACGTGCCGCATAGATAGCAGCTGTATAGCCTGCCGGTCCTGAACCGATGATAATTACGCCATATATTTTTGCCATTGATGTATTTCCTCACTTATGTGCTTATCTTCTGCTGATAATAACAAACAGAAGTGTTAATTTATGCCTGTGGCACAATCCACTGTGCAAGCAGCTATCCTTCAGCATGTATCCACTTATGATAACACTGGCCTATTCCCAATCTTCATGCTTATCCGCGCATGGGTATGGTAGACCACCTTTACAGTACCCATCTGGTAGCGGGTAATTTCATATAGCGATAGTAAGATACAAAAGATAAGAGCGGTCTCTAGTATATCATAGTGCCTGTACTGCGAATACTCTTCGGCTAAGTAAGCAGAGCCTTTTCATATTCCTCTTTGGCGCCTGCGGCGCCGGTTTGGGAGTGTGGAGTGTATGTGGTGGGCGGCCGCGGCCGCCCACCACATACACTCCACACATGAAATCATGTACCTCTTATCGCTTGTTCGTGATCTCCTAGCGATCTCTGGACGAACAGTAAAAAGCCCTGCTAAGTAAGTCTGCCAATTAAGGATAGCGCTTATTGGATATATAGCGTATCTGCACGTTATATAAAAAAGTATGAAAAGCCGGGCTTATAAGCAGGCTGTTTTTATCTGATTGTATCCTGATTATGGTATTGTATGAGTAGTAAGAGTATTTCTAGCGTCTAAACAGAGTAATTCAACAACTCTTGTCTATAAGGAGAAGGGATTGCATGATGCAACAAGTTCCAGGTGAAGAACCAGAACATCAGTGGCAGCAAGGCTATAGAACATATAGCACTGATAGTTCCTATGCAGGCAGGACAGCCGACCAGAAGCTCTCTGATGAGAGTGATGAGCAATTTGCGGACCTGTTAGTGCGTAAAATTAAAGATCAGCTAAAAGACGAGCTGCGGAGTAATCATGATAAGACATTAGGCTATCGCCTGGCTCTGGCTATTGTTTCTATCTGTATATTGGTGCCGATCTTTATTGCATTTGTTGTTGCATTAGTGTTAGGCCTGAGTGGTGGTGCCACGATTGGTTTGACCTGGAGCTTGATTGCGATATGTATAGCAATTTCAGTGGTTAACGCTAATTTCAATCGCATCGCTTCTGGCAGAAGTTATGAGGGAACAAGCTGGAACAGTGGTCAGCGCCCGAAAGATAAGACTGATAAGCCAGCCTGATGGGGAACAGGTCCCCGGAGGAATGAACGTGCCGGGCACCTGTTCAAGATGTTACTATTATCGTTCTGCTTGTAATTGAACGTTCTGGGTAGTCTGGGTACGCCATAAATGGAGCACCTGTAGCGTATCCATGACTATTTGTTCAAGCGGAGATAGCGCGACGTGTTCCTCGAAGGTATGCTCTTTAACCACACCAGTAGAAACGGTGAAGGCACGAATGCCAGGTCGCAAGCCGCCCGTATCACTGCCAATAAAGGTAGGCTTCATGGTAAGATTAGAGCCACGTTGTGAAAGAGCGATCTGGTACATTGTCAGCAGTAGCTCATCAGTATTGATACTGTAACCTTCGCGAGACTTAAAAGTAATCTCTACCCGGCCACCCAGCCGTTGTGCGGCCTCTTCAAACGCTTCCTGGATCTGTAGCCGATAGTGCTGGCGTATTTCAGGTGCTTCAAAGCTGCGTATCTCTCCTTCAATCCTGACACTGTCAGGGATAGCATTGCGTGCGTGGCCCCCACTGATCTTGCCGATATTGATCCTTGTCTGGTCCAGTGCTAGCGAACCAAGCGGGAAATTTGCCTGGTGGAAGATCTCAATGGCGCTCACTGTACCGGTTAAATCCTGGCCCGGATGACCCGCTTTGCCAGTAATCGTAATATCGAACGTTTCATACGCCGCCCCCTTGGATACCACCACCCCGGCTTCAAAGGCATTATCAAATACCATCCCATCGGCCACATTCCATTGCGCGGCATCGAAACCGTTGGCTCCACAGAGTCCACTCTCCTCTTGAACCGTAAAGAGCAGTACCAATGGTGGTAGTTGCAATTGCTGTTCGATGGCGCGGCGGACCACTTCCAGAATAATAACAATGCCAGCCGCATCGTCGGCGCCGAGATTTGTTTTGCCATCACTATAAAGCACGCCATCATTTAAAATAGGAGTATGGCCCAGGCCGGGTGCGACACGATCCATATGCGCATTGAGTAGTACAGGCGTCCCCTCGCCTTCCAGGGTCGCGATGAGATTGCCCATATCATCTACCTGGGTTTTCAAGCCCAGGGACATTAAATGTTGTTCGAGATAGTCCCGTATATATTCTTCGTGACCTGAAGTACTAGGAATACGTACGAGTTCTACCAGTGTGCGGTAAAGCTGATCTGCATATATGTACATCATATTGGTTTCCTCCATATCAACCTAATGTTACAACGAAATGGCGAATCCTTTCGATGACAAATAGATGAGATGGGTGGAGTACCCGCTGTCATAGGTGTAACATTTTTGGTGTCACTTTTCTCACATCTGGCCTATCTGGTTGTCTCTCTACGCGCCTTAGGCTATAATGGGACTATTCTTCGCTTCAGCTTGTACTGCCCTCTTAGAGGCAAGTACTACCACGCTTTATTTTCAGAAATCATAGCATGTGGAAGGGGATTCCCCTCATGTCTCGTAGTGCAACAGAATTCATGGGAACGCCTGCCGGGTTATTCCATTGGATTCCTGGAGAAATGATTGTCATTGCTCGTCTAACGCGCAATCCGTTGGATAATGCTCTGGATGCGGTGACCGAGCAAATTCGTGTTCAATTGAATACTTTTCTGGCCCGCTACCAGCTGGCTTTAGATCTCTATGGGACAGCTGGGCGTTGGGATGAGTACCCGGCTATGCCGCCAGTGCGGCGGCGAGCTTTTGTCTTTGGATTACATAGTCAGCAGCCACTGATTGCGCTCTTTTTTCATACGCGTTATCTCGATACACGTGAGGGCGATCCACTGCCCTCTGCACTTTCCTATATACATGCTCATATCGCATACTTCGCGCAGTTGGGATTGCATATAGTTTCAGCCATGCCGAACTGGCTGGTGACAGCGGCGCCTTTACTGTATAGTGATGGGGGCCGAGCGCACCCCCACGTCCTGCCCCTATGTTGGATATCCAGACTCCTCCTAATGGTTTACCGGGCTGGCATCTGCAATTCTCGCAGCAGGGCCTGGCATTAGATGCGCGCAATGCTGAAGATGTGACCGTGGTTGTGTTAGATACAGCTCAGCATCCCGATCGGATCAGGAGTGCTGCCACGCGCCCAGAACTGCGGCGCAACTGGCTGCTGCAACGCGTAGTTGAGGATATGCGTATGGAGGATGGCTCATTTGGTGTGGAGTACGATCGCTATCCGGTCACCAACGATGTACGTACCGGTCATGATGCAGCGCAGAACAATCGCTATTATCTGATGCCTGATCATGGACTTTTTATAGCTGGTATTATTCGCGATCTGGCGCCGCGTGCGCGCATTCGCCTGGTGCGAGCACTTAATGACTTTGGGGGGAGCGATCTCTATAACCTCTTTGCCATTCTGACCGATTTAGAACATGAACTGGTCTCAGGTACGATTAGGCGTCTGGTGATTAACTTGAGTATGACTATCATGCCCGATATTCTACGCCTGCCATATTTGTGGTTCCAAGATCGCCAATGGCCGACCGCGCAATTGTTGGGAGCTCAAAATGTTTTGTCGTCGCTTGAAGAGGGCCTGCGCCTCCTTTTTGCCAGCCTGGCTGCCCATGGTGCTTTAATCGTTGCCGCCGCTGGCAATGATTCTTATCAGGCTTTTCAAAAAGCCTTGCCACCACGTCCACCGCGTGCCCCTGCGCGCTATCCATCGACATTGAGCGTTACATCGGTAAATGGCAATTTCCTCCCCTCACAATTCGCCAATGCCGCCAATCTTCCTGCTGAATCTTCAGGCGTGGCAACTTTTGGGGAGATCGCGCTGGAGTGCTGGATAAGCAGGGGCTACCAGATGCTGTGCGTGGCCTGTTTATATCGCCCACCTTTCCTGGTGGAGAGTCTAACCTGTCCGGCTGGGCGGACTGGTCGGGCAGCTCATTCTCGACCGCAATGATTAGTGCTCTAGGTGCTCATCTGTTGGCCCAGGGCTGGTCTGCCTCAAATAGCATTACACGCCTCTCAATGGGGCAGGGGCAGCAAAGTGAGATTGCCTTTGGCACGCCACCAGATGTCGCTAGCTTGCTTGCCAATGTCGTTTATATACAGCAACGCTTTGGCCTGTAAAGCATGGTCTATAAAAATATCAGAAAATCTGGAATAAAAGAGCCATTAGAGCGGTTCTAGTTTATGGATTATATTGCAAATTCCAAACCTGTGTCGCTCTTAAGCAACAATCAGGAAAAACACTTTGTGGTATAATACATGAAATATGATGTGTACTTTTTGTATTGTCTGGCTTGTAGAACACTCTATAATTCCTGGCAAAAAAAGTGTACAATACACACAGGTGTACTTGTAAACACATCAATCGTTCTATCTGGATAGTAAAAGGGTTGCCCTCGCATCCCTTTCGGAGAGGTGAATTTATATGATTGAGCAGAACCAGCAGTCGGCGATCCAGACAAGCGTTCTGAGCATGACTCCCGCCGCAGCAGATAAAGTTCGCGAACTGCTCAAGCAGGAAAACGACCCAACTTTGGGCCTGCGCGTTTTTGTCGCCGGTGGTGGTTGCTCGGGTCTCCAATATGGTATGACCCTTGACGAAGAGCAGGAAGGCGATACCGTCGTCTCTCTGGGCGATATCAACATTTTCGTTGACGACATGAGCCTGGGTTACATCACAGGTAGTGAAGTCGACTATGTCGATAGCCTGATGGGCGCGGGCTTCACCGTGAACAATCCAAACGCCGTTTCGAGCTGTGGCTGTGGTCACTCCTTCAAAACTGCCGATGGCGGTGGCGAGTCCCGTAGCTGCGGTTGCGGTCACTAAGCTTCCAAATTGGAGTGAGGGGTAAGTAATATTCCCACTGCTCCTGCTAAAACAGGGGTTCCTTTGCTAGCAAAGGAACCCCTGCGTTGTGTCTGATCTATTTATTGAGGGTTAATCGAATTCGCTATCCTCTTCATCTTCAACAGCGTTAGATACTCCTTGTTTCGTGACTGTGTCGCGCAGCCGGTTGATCAGGCCAGGCATGTCGGTGGAGAATTTGGAGTTGGCAACAACCTTGTGGGCGCCCGCCTTGAGCGCGCGGGTCCGTGCCTCTAGATCCATGTGTGAACCAAAGGCCAGCACTGGAAGCTGCCGGGCTCGTGCCGCGCGAATTGCCGCTTCCCAATCGACACCAATGGTCGCGATATCTACAATGGCCAGTGTGGGTGCTGGCGTGGCGTTCAACCCCTGCTCAAAGGCCGCCAGGGTCCGTGCAATCGTTGCCTCCATCGCATGATGGCGCAGGGTATCGCGAATCTTCACGGAAAAAAACAGATCTTTTTCCAGGGCAATAATTGAAGTGGTCACAATTGTCTTTCCTAGTCTTCGGTGCTTTCATAGACGGGACGGCGGAAGCGATCACCCAGTTCTTGATTAATGACGGTGAGATCATTATAGAGCTCTGGCGTCAGTATATGATGGGTGCCGTTACAGTAGGGCTTATCGCACTTTTTCGCATGGCTGGTCTCAAGTACCAGGTTGCCGTCTTCTACCGTGGCCCAGATGTGGCGGCGTGAATAGCCATCACCCCATTTAAAAATGAGACCGCTTTTATACTCATCAAAGCGTCCTTGCCCATAGAGGAAATCGCGATTAAACATCTCCAGAATAGGGCGGATGCGGCTGGCCTCAATCACCTTTGCGGTCGGGGGCGACATCGTCGTGGTTGCTTCGGCCGCCAGATCTTCCTGTGGAATAAACAACTCGCGGCTGGGATGTTGCTCTTCGCGAATCATTTGCTTAATCATTTCCCCTTCGACATCACTCAGATTATGACCCTGCCCCAGAATTGGCGCTTTGCCAGATCGTGGCGGTTGTTCGGGTGTATTTTTGCCAGGCACAGTACAACTCCTTGCTATTCTAAAAGCCATCAGATGTCGCACTTGGCGTAGCACATCTGATTTGTCTGACAGTCTAATCAATGTAATCTGCACATAGCTTACAACGTCAGGCAAATCCCGACAAGTTTTAATATCCCAGCTTCTTCCATACTTGACTTGTCTTTTCTTCACGCAGCGCTAGCGACAAAATAATATAGAGTGAATAATCTTAATGTACCATGCAATAACCCAAGTACAGATATTCAAAACATCTGTACTTGACATATGTTCTATTGCTGATTATACTTCTGTTATATAAAGTGTAGATTGTTCTCATCTCTATTGCTTGAATCGTAGTGTAACAAGAACAAGAGTTCTAGTCTATTAGTAGAATAGAGACATGCAGGACATGTGCTCATGAGCGTAGCAAAGGGCGTTGCGGTTGGGATGGAAATTGGAGGTGGGCAGACTACGGTCGCTCTGATTGATCAGAATGGCTGTGTGCAAGAACGATATGTAGCCAGGACATTGCGTGGCCGTCCAGCAGTCGCAACCTTCGATCCATACTTACGCGCAATTGATATGATGCTGCAGCATGCCAGGGAACACGAAATGGAGGTCCTTGGTATTGGTGTAAGCGTCCCCGGATCAGTGGATAGCTTAACCCGTCGTCCACTGCAGGTTCCTATTCTCCCTTCGCTCAATAATTTCCCCATTGGTGATTTACTGGAGAGCCGCTATCAACTACCCATCCATGTACATGCGGATGTCGATGCGGCGGTACTGGGTGAGCATCGCTTTGGGGCGGGCAAAACCCATCAACGTCTGCTCTTCTTGACCGTGAATGCTGTTGTCGGAGCGTCTTTAGTCGTAGATGGGCAGTTAGAGCGTTCGGGTCGTCAGTATGTCGGGCATGTCTGTCATGTACCAATTGCCTCGACGGGACCGCGTTGTAGCTGTGGAAAATGTGGCTGCATTAACACGTTGATCTCGATTGAAGCGGTAAAAAAAATGGTGCAGCGGGCATTACGCCGGGGTGAAGAAACAACACTGACACAGCGCTTCTTAAATCATGAAGTTTTTAGTCATCAGTTATTGGCGGAAGAGGCGGTGCGTGGGGATAATCTGGCGCTGCGTATCTACCGAGAACTGGCTCGCTGGTTAGTGGAGGCTATTACGCGTTATATAGGATTGTTTGAGCCGAATATCTTTATTTTAGGCGGTGGTGTCCTCTATGGAGGAGATCTACTCCTGGCGCAGATACGAACGCTGATCGGGGATCGACCTCCTTCACCACTCTGGCAGATGATCGAAGTGGTACCCGCATGTCTGGGCGGAGATGTCGCGTTGATTGGCTCCGTTGCCCCATTTGCGCTGCTATAAAATTACTTCTGGACAATACTTGAGTTTGGATCATATACTACTATTATGAAGAATACGCAGATTCCTGTCATTGTAATTGACGATACACCGGTTAAGCGTCGTGGGGTGTGTGAGTTTGTTGAGGAGACCTCTTTCCTTGAACTAGGAGGACAGTGTGGGGATGCTCAAGGCGCTGTAACGCTGGTTGAAACCTTGTGTCAGGAGCATCAGGAGAATACCACTCTAGCCGGTTGGCTGGTATTGTCAGATTTGCGCCTGGGTTCAAGTAATGGGGTCGAATTAGGGCGCACGTTGCTGGACATTGCTCCGGGCCTACGGGTGGTAATCTATACCCAGGACCCCAGTTGGACGCTGGCAGCCGAGGTCTTCCGGCATGAATATACGCGCCGTGGAACTCCGCGCAATCGCCGTTCCGGTAAGTCCTCCGGGCTTCATGGCTATGCCCTCTTCAATAATATGGAGCCCGCCTATTTAGAATATATTGCCTCATCGGTCGTATTTCGCAAAGAGACCTATATTGATCCTGAAGTGCTGAACTATTTACTAAAACGTCTGCGCGGACAGCGTTTGACTCCACGACAGGAAGAATGCGCCTCTCTAATCGCCCGCGGCCTGAGCAATGATGATATCGCCCTGCGTATGGGGTTCTTAAATACAAAAGGTGGTCCCAACATCGGACCAGTGGAAAATCTGGTGAGCGAGCTGTATACCTTCTTCTCCATTGAAGGGGCTCCCAGTGATCCTGGACGACGTGTCTTGTTAGCGCATGCTTACGAAGCCTATGCCGGTTTGCGCCAGGACCCACCCTTGCTTTAGGTGCGCGATAGAACTTAAGTGTACTGCTGCTCTTTATGATCCTGTATCTGCTTCGGGGTAGCTATCTGCGCTCCAGGTGGTAGCGGTATCTCTAAGCGGATTATAGTACCATGATGTGGATTGGGTCGTGGCGTTGATTCAAGGTGTAAGGTACCATGGGCGGCGCGTACTTTCAGGTCGGCCTTAAAGATGCTTGTTTTTTCTGGTGGAATGGCTGTTACATCAAAGCCATGCCCATCATCAGCTATTTCAACGCTCAAGATGTTATCACGGCAGACTGTACGCACTGTAGCATAGCTGGCTCCGGCGTGGTTATAGATGTTAAGCAAGGCCTGGGTAACGGTATAAGAGATGGCCTCCGCGATCTTTTCTCCCTCTTCGCTCTGCTCCAGTTCAGGATTAAGCGCATCCAGTGCCCACAGATCGGGCTGGATTTCGAGCAGGGATTCTGTATGTAATAAAGGCAGATCTTCTCTGATCAACTTTTCCAGGTGTAGTTTCAGACCCAGGCTACGACGCTGATAAGCATCCTCGACCAGTAATTGGAGTCCGCGTAAATCTCGTTCTAATTCCTCACTGATCTTGCGCACCTTGCTCAATGCTTCGATGATAGGTGGGGCGACCACCTTACCGTCAGCATTGCGCTCCATCTCAAGGCGCAGTTTATGCTGCCAGTAGCCGAGCAGAGACCGAATACGTAGCGCTTGCTGTTTCGGTTGATCGTGAATGCGTTGCGATAGTAGGGAGCGCAGATGTGCATCTGCATGCAACAAGAGACTGGTGGCTTGTTGCAATTCCTCATTGGTTTTCTGTAATACCTGTGCGGTCTTCTGCTGTTCCTGCAGTGCCGCCTCGCGCTGATCCAGGGTGACATGTAGCCGCGCAATCAGGCGTAGGGAGCGAATGGCATAGAGAAGAATTAGCGGATAGACCGCGGCCAGAATATAGAAGAGCGAGAGCGGCAAGAGCGTTTGCCCGGTCAGCAGAATAGGTAGCACACCGAAGCAAAAGCCCAGGCCGATGCCTCCGATCCAGAGGGTCAATAAATCTCCTAGATGATGGCGGATGCGTCGTGGAATGGTGATTGAGATGCGGCCTTCTGATGTTCTTTTATGTAGTGGCCATATTCCTAATATCTGAAGGATAGACGCGATGCCGATACCCAGGCTGACCACGCCGCCAAAGACTGCATAGCCCAGGCTCAGCTCTATATTGGTACGGATAGGGACATATCCGCTGGACAATAGGGAGATCCAATCATAGGCCATAAGCAGCAATAGAGGAGCATATGGTAATCCATCAACCAGCCAGCTGGGACGACGTCCTGTGGTCATCGCGATGGGACGATAAGTCAGGCTCAGATGGATAAAGGCAGCTCCCAGTAATGCGAAAGAGGGTATCCAGATCATTTGGACCACGAAATCAGGCGTGGTAGCGGTCTGGATATTTCCCCAGTGACTGTATAGGAGTAGCAGCATGGCAGGCGGGAGTAGCGTAAGCCCCTCTACCGCGCCTGTCCACTCCGAGGCGGTTGCCAGCAGTACGATGCCCACGATGAGCCAGCTTAGTCCAGCCAGGAATGTCAGGCCAAATGTTTGCCACCACAGGTTCCAGGTAAAAAGATAGGCCGGACGTGTGATCGTCATCGGGACTGTCTTATTGCCTTGAGCGGTATATATAATGATATCTTGCGGATGAGCATGTTGATAGGCCTGCTGGATACCAGCCACCCCTGACACATGGTTGACTGCCGAAATATGGGTATTGCTGGTCAATGAACTGACCGGGATCGCAAAAGGAGGTAATTGGTCTGGGGTTGAGATAATGACTATGGGTTCGTTGGGACTGGCGGCATCGATGGTCCAGGTAAAGCCCCCGAATACTTTTCCTATTTCGTTGAATAGACGCAGATGTCCGGCGCCACTGATCAGTAATAAGACCAATGCGACTGCCAGATATAATATGGTGAGCCTGGGACGTATACGCTGCCACCAGGCATGAGTTGTATGCTGTTCAGCGAAAAATACAGTAGACACACTTAAGTGTAACATTTTCAATTCTATAGATGCAAGTCAGTGGGTGGGATTGCTTGAGAATCTATCCTTTCTATGCTATACTTGGCTTATAGATACCTGCATGCATGTACAGGTATGCGAAGAAAGGATAATGCTTATGGCCGCTAGATCAGTTGTTTCTCCTGCCTCCATCAACGTTCCTGCACGGGATGAGGTATGTCAGGAGCGTGTGATTCATGTGGAACATGTTGCCGAGATTCGGCGCCACGTGTTGCCCGGGTGGATGCCTCCCAGATCGCGACCCTCTTTTCGATGCTAAGTGATCCTACACGTTTGCAGGTGTTGCATGCACTATTATACGCACCTACGGGTGAACTATGTGTGTGTGACCTGGCTGCTGGCCTGGGCCGTGATGACACCACCATCTCACATCAGTTGCGCGTTCTACGGCAACATAAAGTGGTGGCCATGCGCAAAGTTGGACGTGTGGTTTATTATCGCCTGGTTGATGAGCATATCCGCCAATTGTTATGTATGGGGCAGGATCATATTCAGGAGGAGCACGTTTCAGGAGGGACATTGGATCGCGAGGTGCTGCAATGAGTTTAGGACATACTCATACACATGCTCATGGGCATAGCCATGATCATACTCATGGTATGGCTACGAAGAGCTTGCGCACAGCCTTTTTCCTGACGATGATTATACTGCTGGCGGCCTGCTGGGTGGTATCTTCTCGCACTCCCTGGCTTTGCTCTCAGATGCAGGACATACCCTGACAGATATTTTTGCCCTGGGTCTGGCCTGGTTTGCCGCTGGACAGGCTGAGCGACCTTCGGATGACCGTAAAACGTATGGTTATCATCGTGTGGGGATCCTGGTTGCGCTCTTGAATGCCATTTCACTGATCCTGATCGCGATCTTTATTGGCTGGGAAGCGATCCAACGCTTTCAGCATCCCGAACCTGTGCAGCCATTGATTATGTTTGTCTCAGCCGCTATTGGCATTGTGATCAACCTTTATATCGGTTTTGGACTGAGCAAAGAAGGAGATAATCTCAACATGCGTGCCGCTGCACTCCACGTCTTCGGCGATGTAGGCGCAGCTGTAGCCGTTATCCTGGCTGGTGGCATTATCCTTTTGACCGGCTGGACCTTTGTTGACCCATTGCTCTCAGTCGGCATCGCTCTCTTTATCGCCTTTGGGGCCTGGGGTATCATACGTGAAACCACTGATATCTTGCTAGAATCGGTGCCTAAGGATATCTCAGTAAAGCAACTGGCCGAGGATATTAAGACTATTGATGGTGTGAACGACGTTCATGATTTGCACGTCTGGTGTATTGCCAGTGGTATGTCCTCCCTTTCCTGTCACGTCTCCATTTGCAATTTGGAGCCAGAAGAAAACGCACGTGTGCTGACAAATATCCAAACTATGTTACAAAGCACATATAATATCTCCCATGCAACCATTCAATGTGAATGTAGGGAGCATGCATCGGCCTGTTGCGAGAATGAAAGCCTCTATTGTCGCCTGGGCTCGAACAGTGTAGAAGAAGCCTGCTGCGATCATGAGCATCAGCCCATCAGCATTACTACTAATAACAGCCATAAGCATAGTTAAAGATAAAGCCAGGCTGATCCTGAAATCCCTTTCATGGTCAGCCTGGCCTTCTTGCTTGACAATATATATCCGTCCATGCTATTTTTGTGTGGCCAATCCGGGGATACAAAAGGCGCATCCTAGAATAATCGTTTAAAAGGAACATTCATGCAAACATCACAAGCGCATCGATCCCTCAAAGAGAAACAACGCCAGGAGCGTGAAGCACTGATTCTACAGGTTGCGGAAGAGGTCTTTCTGGAACGTGGCTATCATGAAACCTCGATGGATGAAATTGCCAGCCGTGTTGGTATTGCCAAGGGAACGGTCTATCTACATTTTCCGGGCAAGGAAGATTTGATTATCGCCATCTTCGCACGCGACATGCAGGAAATTTTGCGTCAGATGGATGCCAGCATGGACTGCCAGTCATCTCCTCAGGCCAAATTAGAGGCTCTCCTGCATTTTATGTATGCGGGCCTGTTCAGCAAACGTACCCAATTGCTCTCCTCCATTTACCATAGTGCCGATATGCAGCGCCTGTTCGCAGAGAAGGGCAATTGTCTGAAAGTGCTATGGGATCGTGTGGCGCAATGTGTCGCCCAGTTGTTGGATGAGGGAAAGGCGCGCGGCTATTTTGATGCGTCCATCCCCACCAGTATTATGACCAACACCTTTTTGAGTTTGCTCTCGCCGAAAAGCTATGAGCGCTTGCTGGCGGAGGGGCAATTTATGCCTGAGGATATTGTGCTCAACGCCGGAAAAATTTTCTTCCGCGGCATCCAGGCCTGACCGCAGATTTACATAATGTAGATAATAAGGAAACAATCTAGTTTCCTTAAATTATTTCCTTATTATCTTGAAAAAAAGCTATTCGCCGCTGCTACGTAGTTTATAGACCTTGATGGCTACCTGTAAGGTAAGCCAGTTGCTGCGCTCCTGTAAGTCAATGTCACACAGCGATTGCAGGCGTTCCAGACGCTGTATCAGTGTATTGCGGTGCACAAAGAGCTTCTCAGAGGTTTTAGTCAGGTTCCCAGCGCACTCGAGGTAGGTTTCAAGGGTATCAAGCAAGTCGGTGTTTTTACGGCGGTCATAATTGTCGATATGGGCGATCTGATCCTGATAGACATCGCGCAAATCATCCATATGAGCAATCTTATAGAGGTAGCGATAGACGCCCAGATCATTGAAATGCGTCACGATTGGAGGTCGTTTGCCTTCAGTGGTGCGTGGTTCCTGGAGATTCTGTCCCATCTGCAAGGCTTCATTAGCTTCAGCAAAGCCACGCCGATAATCACTGATATACTGGCAAGTATTGCCAATACCAATAGACAGAAAGACATCATACTCATTGCGCATCTGGACTGCCAGATCTTTAAGCCACGTTTTCAGCCTGGTCCCGCTGGGATCTTTGGTGAGCGGTAAGATACAGGTGATCAGATTTTCATGCTCATAAAAAACTGATCCCGAGTAGTTATCCTGAATGCGGCGCCGTACAATTCCCCCCATACGTTTATAGGCAGCTTGTAGAGAAACACCCTGCGTATAGCTGGCGTTATCCGTGTTGTTGTTGTTGTTGGAGAGCTGACCCGTGCGTACGCGTTCTGGCTTAGCTTGCTTTTGCGCGGCCGTCGTTTCATCCCAGCGTGCATCTACATGGGTGATCTCCACCATCACCGCCGCATGAGGTCGCGTCAGATCACAGCCCAGAAAATGGGCCCGCTGGCGCAACGAATCTTCCGAATCGTTTGTGCCCTGCATCAAATCATCAAAGAAGCCTTTGACCAGATTCTTTTGTGCCAGTTGATTAACCAGGTAGCTATTCTTAATCGCGATCGCTGTCTGGTTGGCAATCGTTGTGAGCAAAGTTTGATCTTCTGGTGAATAGCGACGTGTTTTATTGGAGTAGCAGTTAATCAAACCAAGCTGTTCAGTGCCAGCGATTAGGGGCGCGGAAATCAAGGCACGATACTGGTTATCTTTTAACGGGTTAAGGCGTTCAAGGGTATGGTCGTTCTCGTGCTCTAGATCTATGGCAGCATAGCTGCTATCCCTTGCCAGGTTAGCCTCATTGAGTTCGCGCAACCGTTCCAGCGTCGTGCGATCGATATCAATGGCATGAAATTGTGCACGATCATTGAGATTAGGGGAGGCTGCACGCACCGTCAGGCGCCTGGCCTGGCGCGAGGATTCCAGATCACGTTCGCGGGCCTGATCCATCAACATAATGACGCAGAGATCGACCTCCATTAATTGTACCGTCAGGGTCGCGAGCGAACGGAGCATATCATCAAGGTAGAGGCCAGAGCTGATAGTCTGGCTGAGCACAGACAGCGTGGTAAGCGTACTTAATTTGCGCTGGGTATTTTCATAGAGCTGAGCGTTTTCAATGGCACTGGCAACCAGGGAGGCAGTATTACTAATAAATAAACGATGTTGTTCGGTGAACTCATGAGGAGCGATTGCCTGTACCGTAATCACACCAATCAGGTGTCGCGTCTTGGTAATGATCGGAACCGTCATAATCGACTGAAATTTTTCTTCCTCTAACTCAGGGAAGTAACAAAAGCGCGGATCTTCGAGTGCCTCATCTGTGAGAAAAACTGCCTTCCGATGCAGCGCAACCCAACCGGCGATACCTTCTCCCACCCCCATGGTGATTTTTCCTACCAGATGGCGATACTGTTCGTTCGTACTTGCCAGGACAAGCCGTTCTTTATCTTTATCATAAAGATAGATAAATGCAATCTGGCAGGAAGTAGCGCGGACGACTGTGTCCACAAGGTGACGTAACACTTCATCAAGCCTCAGCGTTGAGCCGACGGTGGAAATTACCTCATTCAGTAAAGAGTTCTCCTGTGTCCGCATCTCGAGCTCGTTATGCAGTTCGATGTTTTCTATGCGTAGTTGTTCGAGTGTCTGCTCCGAGTCGGTGGGGGAGGGAAGCTGATGATTTGTACTTGCCTTGAAAGACATGCAACCTCCTGATTTGACAAATGATAGCACAGGTGTGCGTCTGTCACCACCGCTGCAATCGTTGGAACCGTGGCTGTTGTGTAAGCTTCTTTGCCTATGTACGGTACGAATATACCCTGATGTGCTGATAGGCGACCAAACGGTGTGTCTGGGAGCGCTACACCATTGGTCGCCCTTTACTGGTTAATGTTATATGGATACTCCGTCCATAACTATATATGAGCCATTGTACCCATTTTCTTTCGCCACGTCTAGAGTTTAACCTGCTCTTAAACATTTTCGTTTGAAAATCGACGAAAAAGTATTCAGCCATATCTATCTCAGCATGGACTTTTCTGTCAAATTGTGTGTTTTTTTTACTGATTGTGTATAATGGCGGGTTTTTCTGGCAGCAGGAAAGGTTTACGGCTATAATTGTGCACTGTATCTATTAGATGAGAGTCTTTGTATGTGTACTTCTTCACAGGTTCAGAATTTGAATTTTAATAGTTAGTTGACAATATATAATCTGAGCCTGTTATAATTGTTGTGTAGTTCCCGATATTTTTTGTACATCGCCGTACAGTTTCTGTATGGCTTTTTTGGCATTCAGTAGCGTTTGTTTTTTTATCTACATACAAAGGAGTCTTTATCCTTGGCTACAGATACTATTGAAACCCCGGTTGTTGAAAAAGGTATTGAGACACACGGTATTGAGCGTGTATCTCCCAAGGCTAGAACGCATGTGCGCATCATCGACAACTTTACGATGTGGCTATCCGCGAACCTGGTGCTCTCAACTGTGGCATTAGGTGCTCTGGCTATCCCTTTATTCAAACTTGGTTTCTGGCAGAGTGCAGCGATCATCGTTATATTTAACATCTTAGGCGTGCTTCCGGTTGCGTTTTTCTCTACCCTGGGCCCAAACTGGGCCTGCGCCAGATGACGATTACCCGTTTCTCTTTTGGCTGGTGGGGAACCGTCATTATGGCTTTTTTTAACATTGCTGCCTGTATCGGTTGGTCTGCGGTCAATGTCATCGTGGGTGGTCAGTTAGTGAACGCCTTGAGTCATGGCGCGATTCCTCCCTGGGTTGGTATTTTACTTATCGCGATCCTAACTACTTTTGTTAGTATCTACGGATACAAATACGTGCATCGTTACGAGCGCTACGCCTGGATCCCCATGGCGATTATTTTTGCGCTATTGATCGTGCTGGCTGGTCCTCATTTCGTGGCTGTTCCAGCGCCCGCTTTTAATCTGGCTACGCTGGCCGGTCTGATCTCATTCGGTGGCGCCATCTATGGTTTCGCGACCGGTTGGAGCTCATACGCAGCCGACTACAACGTCAATCAGCCGGAAGAGACCTCAGCCAGCCGTGTATTCTGGTTGACCTTCCTGGGCGTCACCATTCCATGTATCCTCCTGGAGATCTTTGGCCTGGGATTAACCACCGTTGCCGCTTATAGCGCTCCCAGCACTGGTGAAACGCTGGCCCTGGTCTTAAAACCCCTGGGTGGCCTGGGGACCTTCATCCTGGTCTTGCTGGCCCTGAGTGTGGTGGCCAACAATATTCCAAATGATTATAGCCTCGGCCTGACGATCCAGGTATTGGGACGTTCTTTCCAGCGAGTCAATCGTGCGGTCTGGACCCTGATTGGTGCGGTCATCTATGTTCTGATTGCCATCCCTTCAGCCGCAAACTTCAGCGAGACCCTGAATAATTTCCTGCTGCTGATTGCTTACTGGCTTGGACCCTGGGCGATCATCTTGATCCTGGAGCATTTTGTGTTCCGCAAAGGGACCTATAACCTTGACGACTGGAATACCCGTAGCAAGTTACCAGTTGGCTGGGCTGCTATTGTATCCATGTTCCTGGGACTGGTTGGTGTCTGGTTGGGTGCGTCACAGTATCTGTTTACTGGCCCCATCTCGAATGCTCTGGATGGCATGGATGTCGGTTTTGAGTTAGGTGTTGTCATAGCTGCTGTGGCTTACTTAATTCTGCGCCGCATTGAGCTGAGACAGACTGGTCGCTAGAAGACATTTCTGCCTGCAATTTGCGTATCCATGCTTTTTGCAGATACTATAAGAGGTATCTCTCGTTCGAGAGATGCCTCTTTTTTGCCAGTTTCAGATTGGCCGAGCCAGCAAACCTGCTGGATTTGGAAAGGAAGTTTATGCCATACGATGTGTTGATTCGCCGTGCGCGCCTGCAGCGCCGGAGCGAACTGGTCGATATTGCGATACAGGATGGGGTGTTCGCGCGTATCGGGTCTGATCTTTCGTCTAACACGGCGCGTCAGGAGATCGACGCTGATGGACGCCTGCTGTCACCGCCTTTTATTGATGCGCATGTACACCTGGATGCTGTTTTGACGGTAGGGCAGCCGCGCTACAATAGCTCCGGCACATTGCTGGAAGGTATCCAGATCTGGAGTGAGCGCAAGCCGAGTTTGACGCATGAGGATGTGAAGCGACGGGCCCTGGAAGAGATACAATGGGAAGTCGCTCAGGGAACGCTGCATATTCGCAGCCATGTGGATGTATGTGATCCAAAGTTAACGGCTTTACGTGCTCTGTTAGAGGTACGTGAAGAGGTACGCGATATCTGTGATCTGCAGTTGGTAGCCTTTCCACAGGATGGCATTCTCTCTTTCCCCAACGGACGCGACTTGATGCGCCAGGCAATGGAGTTGGGTTGTGATGTGGTGGGTGGGATTCCCCACTATGAATGGACGCGCGACATGGGTGTAGAGGATGTGCACTATGCCTTTGAACTGGCCAAAGAGTTCAATCGCGATATTGATTGCCATTGTGATGAAACAGATGATCCACTCTCTCGTTTCACTGAAGTAATGGCGGCTGACACTATCCAGCGGGGCTGGCAGGGTCGTGTCACGGCCAGTCACTGTACCGCGATGCACTCATATGATAACGCCTATGCCTTTAAACTGATTGGCCTGCTGGCCCGTGCGCAGATGAATGTAGTGGCGAATCCTTTTGACAACGTCGTATTACAGGGTCGTTTCGACACCTATCCGAAGCGACGTGGTATTACCCGCGTCAAAGAGCTCCTGGCCGGCGGCGTCAATGTTGCCCTTGGTCATGATTCTATCATGGATCCATGGTTCCCCATGGGGCGTGGTGATATGCTGGCGGCGGCCCAACTGGCGCTCTTCCTCTGCCATATGAGTGGCTATGATGAGATTGATGCTGTACTCGATCTGATTACCACCAACGCCGCGCGAGCCCTGCGTATCCAGGATCGCTATGGTATTGAAGAGGGCAAGCCCGCTGATTTTCTCCTACTGGATGCGCCAACGGCCTTTGAAGCTCTACGACTACTACCCGTGCGTTTATATGTCTTCAAACAGGGTCGCCAGGTTGCCAACACCACGCCGGCGCAAAGTCTGTTGCAGCGCGGGGGAACAGCCCGGCAGGCTGGGCAGATCGTAACCTTCCGTCCCCGACCGGCATAAAAATATGCCGGACAGTTCAGGCTAAACGATATTGATGGCACGCCCGATCAAGACGGTCAAAATGACCATAGCGATCAAGGCTTCGACCATCATTAATGCCTTGGCGCGATGACTCAATGGGTAGGTATCCGCGGGACTGAGTGCCGTCGCGCCAGTGAAGCCTAAGAACAGGTAATCAAGGAAATGGGGGACCCAATTTTTGGTGTTTCCATCAGCTTGTTGGGGAAACAAAAAGTCGGTCGCTTGATGGCCTATTTCCGCGCGTCTATGCGGGCCATTACCATCGATTTCCCAGTACCAGAGTCCAAAGACCAGTACATTGGAGCTCCACAACAGAGCTGCCGTACGCAGCAAACTGATAGCATCCCTCCCTTGATGCCTGGCTGGCAAGGTCGTAATCAAGAGCACCACACTACTGATCAGAAAGATCGTGATGATCCCCAGCAGACAAAAAGCAATGAGGCGATTGGTGCGCACTGAAAAAGGATGTTGCAGCAGGTAAGCAATCGTACCTGGCAGGATAATCAAAAGCTCAAGCAGCAGCGGTAGCCAGCTGGGGCCTGGCGTAATATGTTCTGGCAAAATAGCATATAGCACACCAAAAATGAGTGTGGCAACCGTAGAAACCCAGAGCGGGGCCACTTGAGCTGGCTGCGTGACGCGGTGGTTAAATACTGTTGGTGATAGCTTTCTTATCTGTGGCATGGCTTGAATAACGATCCCCTTTACCCATAAAATCAGGATCTTATGCCGTCCAATCGTATGAGTGCAGTTGCCTGACAGGCGCACCCGTTTCCTGGAAACTGATCCATTCTCATAGCTGAGTCAGTGACAGCATGCTATGTATTCTAAAGCATAATGAACATACTGGCAACGTGTTTGCTGCATCAGAAATGTGTAAAGATAATCTGTTGCTAGAATATGACAATATATTCATAAATTCAGTGTGCAGGTGCAAAAATACCGCTATTCTGGTATAGTAAGGTATAATTCTCACTTAAGCGTTCCTCTACTGATGAAGGATGTGATAACGTATTGGATGAGGAAGAGGGGGCAGATGTGACGATGGATGTGGAGCAATGTTCCGACCAATTACACATACCAGTTATCATAAATACACTACTCAACAATTTTAGTGCGGTCACCGATTACCGCACCTTGCGTGATAGTTTACCGAGACGATTAGCGACCCTGCTACAGTGCCGGTGTGTACTCCTCTATCTACTGGTTGGCGAGACATTACAGCTTGCCTCTGGTTCATTTGATGATCTTCCAGGGTGGTCAGCGGCCTTACTGGCGGTGGCCCATGTAAACCCTATCAATGTGCAGGGTGACGAGCCTGAAGCCTGTGCGTGGCGCGAGCGGAAAGTTATCTTGCGTCCTGCGGAGTCGCCTAACTTGCTGGCTGTACCTCTGGTCTATCGGCAGCGTGCCATTGGTGTGATGGTTTTGTTGCGGGGAGCCGATGAAGATGAGGATGAAGCCTGCTACCCTGTTTTATGGCCTATGGATATGGATGAGGCTATTGAGGCCGTTGCCAGTGTGGTCGCGCTGCTGCTGGAGAATACACGCCTGTTGGAGCGTGATCGAGAGCGTATCCACGAGCTATCCCTGTTGAATAGCATTAGCAGCCAGATGAATGGCTCGCTGTTTGAAGTTGAGCGTCTGCGCAGCGCGGTACTACAGCGCACCCGTGAGGTGGCGCGTGTAGATCTGTGTGAACTACTAGAACCCGATACCAATATTGCTGAAACAAACTGGTTGACGCCGCGTTTGCGGAACTTGCTCTTTCAACGTTTCCGCGAGCAGCGCTCACTCATGCCACTGGTGATTGAGAGACCCGGAGATGGCAAGCATGCCTATGTGCTCGACTACTTTGAGGAGCTGCCCGCGCGCGTCAAAACCTTTTTTGCTTTTCCCTTGTTGCGGAGCCAGCCTCTGGAGCGTTCCATGGGAGAACAAAATCACAGAGATGGCACCGAGCCAGGCCAGTCCACCCATGTTTTTGGCTGTATCGTGGGTGGCTATTATCATCCCTGGAAGATGCGCCAATCCGAAATTGCCCTGCTGCAGGTTGTGTCAGGCCAGGCCAGTGCCGCATTGGAGAGCCGCTATCTGGTAGAAGAGGTCGTAGCCGCCAGAAACGAGGCACGTCGCCTGTTGCGCCAGGTGTTAGAAGATCAACGGTTACATGCATTGATTCTAGAAAGTGTGCCGAGCGGACTGATTGCGACCGACCAAACCGGCTGTATTCACACTTTTAATCGAGCGGCCGCCATCATTCTTGGCTATCATCCTTATGAAGTACTGGGCCAACCCTTGCAAAGAATTCTTAACCTGCGTGCCAATCATGGCGTTGCCACTACCGATGGTAGCAGCTATGCTATGCCTGAGCGGCAGCAGGAGGCCTTTCTGGTAGGTATGCATACGGGTGAGGCGCAGAGTGAGACCATCGTGACTGTGGACCGCTATGAGCGCGAGCTGGTGTTAGAAGTGGATATGCGCCCTCTATTGGATGACACTGGTACACAAATGGGACTCTTAACAACTTTTACCGATGTGACGACCATGCATCGGTTAGAGGAAGAGCGGCGACGTTTGGATCGCCTGGCCTCACTAGGGGAGATGGCGGCCAGTGTGGCCCATGAGGTACGTAATCCATTAGCTTCTATTAAAACCTCGATTCAAATGCTCCATAATGATTTACTGCTGGAGGAAAACGATCCTCTTGTTCAAACTTCATCCGTTGAACAGCGCGCCTGGATTCAGGAATCGACAGCAGTGGTGCTTAAAGAGGTTGAACGGCTGGATTGTATCGTCAGGGACTTATTGCTCTTTGCCAGACCCCGTCAGCTGCATCGCACACGCTGTGATATTGTTGATCTCTGTGAGCAAGTCCTTGCGGTGATCCAAAATCAATGTACAGAAGCCAATATTGAGATTCATCGCATCTTTGACGAACTTCCCCCGATCTGGATCGATACCGGGCAGGTTGAGCAGGCAATCTTAAATCTCTCGTTGAATGCTATTCAGGCTATGTCTGATGGAGGAGTATTGACCTTTGCGTGTCACAGCATCTCAACAGAACAGGCGATTTACGATACCGCAGGCTCCGATTGTCCGCCTACCCAGCGGCCTTCTGGTATTGCGGGTAATGCCTATGCCTGGTTGATTGACAAGCATGTGAGCCAGAAAGAATTCAGGGTCGATCAATGGCTGGAGATACTGATCAGGGATACTGGTGTAGGGATTGCCCCTGAGCAGTTGAAGCATATCTTTCAACCCTTCTATACTACCAAGGCTCATGGTATAGGACTGGGGCTGGCGATTACACGCAGGCTCATTGAAGACCATGGAGGGTATCTACGCATCGAGAGCCAGTACGGCTACGGAGCCACGATTGCGCTGCGCATGCCCTATGTCACGGGCGATGTGATCTCAGATCACCCCTATGCCCCGCCTTTCACTCCCAGGGGGGAAATGTTTAATTATCCATTTTTCCAGATACTGCAGAGGTGTATTCATGAGTTTAGCAATTCTCATTATCGATGATGAACCCTATCTGCCACACCAGTTTGCTCGTTTTTTTAAACGCCATGGCTACGAAGTTTTTACCGAGTCCGATGGCGAGGCAGGGCTGGCAGCACTACAAAGGCAAACCATCGATCTGGTATTGCTGGATTTGCGTTTACCCAGACTGAGCGGGCTGGAAGTATTGTCCCAGATTCGCAAGTTTGATGTAGACGTACCTGTGGTAATTTTGACCGCTTATGGGGATGTGCAGACCGCGGTTGCGGCAATGAAATTGGGAGCTGCTGACTATTTGCTGAAAGGGTTCGATCTGGATGAATTATTATTGGTGGCCCAACGAGCATTAGAGACCAGTGCGATGTCACGAGAACTGCGTCAGTTGCGCCAGGAGCGTAGCGATAACTATCATTTTAGCCATGTCGTTGGGCATAGTGAACGCATGAAGGAGGTGTTTGATCTGGTTGCCCGTGTAGCGCGCAGCGATGCCTCTGTTTTGATTATTGGGGAGAGTGGGACAGGCAAAGAGGTTGTGGCGCATGCTATTCATGAGCAAAGTGCTCGTAGCGTTGGCCCCTTCCATGCGCTCAATTGTGCTGCTATTGCCAGCCATTTATTGGAAAGCGAACTTTTTGGTTATGAGCCCTACGCCTTTACAGATGCAAAAAAACAGAAGCGCGGCCTGCTTGAATTAGCCGAAGGAGGGACCCTTTTTCTGGATGAAGTGGGTGAGATGCCACTCGACATGCAGGCCAAGTTGTTGCGCGTTTTAGAGACGCACTCTTTCTTTCGTCTGGGAGGTAGTAAAGAGGTCAAACTTAATGTACGGGTGTTAGCGGCGACCAATCGAGATCTAGAACAGGCCAGAGCCGATGGTTCGTTTCGCTCTGATCTCTACTTTCGCTTTGCCGTACTGACTATCCCTTTACCCCCCTTGCGAGAACGCCCGGGTGACATTCTGCTATTTGCTACCCGTTTTATTGATGATTTTAACAAAACGATGGGACGTAATGTACACCGCATCTCTCCCGAAGCGCAACGCCTCCTGTTAGCCTATCGCTGGCCCGGAAACATCCGAGAGCTGAAAAACGTGATTGAAAGGGCGATGATTTTGAGTAGTAGTGATGAATTATTGCCACTGCATCTGCCCCAGGAGATCGTTGGCCAG
This sequence comes from Dictyobacter kobayashii, assembly GCF_003967555.1. Classification (GTDB taxonomy): domain Bacteria; phylum Chloroflexota; class Ktedonobacteria; order Ktedonobacterales; family Ktedonobacteraceae; genus Dictyobacter; species Dictyobacter kobayashii. Next base: position 994,542 of record NZ_BIFS01000001.1, on the reverse strand, counting down.
GCTGACCCTGCGAATATTGCGTTGAATGATCCCTGGGAACAGTGGCTGAATGCGCGACCAGTTGGCGCGGTCTCATTAGAAGATATCAATGCTCGTTTTGAGAAGCACCTGGTACGCTGGGCGCTGGAAACAGCAAAACATAATCGCACTCAGGCAACTGAACTACTTGGCCTGGCCAAGGTAGATCAGTTACGTTACTTGATGAAAAAGCACAGTATTGATTAGATTTTTTATTGAGGCTTATGCATCTCAGTGTGTATGGTATGATATGCCAGCAACTCGGTCTCTAATTCTCTCCAGGCATTCAGCTCGATCTCGGCATTGCTAAAATGTTGTTGCTGTTGCATGGCCTGCTGAAACTTATTTGTAACGCGCTGGCGGAAATTGGCAAGAATCGGTTTCTGGATGTCTGGTTTGGGCATCACTCGTAACTCAATCATATGTGAGGGATAGAAATCTTCCTTCTCAAACGCCAATGAAATGAGATCACTAAGTGTTGCCAGGAGGGTCAGGCGTTGTTGTGAAAAATAGCTAGCCTGGGTGCTGGATGCCAGTAGACAGCCCGCGATGCGGCCTTCAAAACGAATGGGATGGGCGGCCGCGCTCACCTCAAAGGAGTCCTGGACCGCGGGGAATGTTTTACTCTGGCGTAAATCATCGTCGCTAACGATGTGGCGTACTTCTACTGAATAGCCTGAAAGCGACTCCAGGCCCAGGAAGAGCACATCGTGTTCCAGGTCTGCGGTCCATGGCGGAGTCCCTTTGCCAGCGCGCTCACGGAGACTGCGGATCTTTCCATCCGGTCCTGGAGGCATACACTGCACAAGTTTGACTGCCATACCTAGCCGATTGGGATCCAACTGCGCCAGAGCTTGCTTCAGGACTAGCTCGCTAATGCGCCAGAAGCGTAAACTTTCTGTAGTGGTAGTGCGTATATTTAATACCTGAGCAAAAAATTCTGAGGGAATATGTTCAGAACTATCTTCGGTCAGCCAGGATTGAATATCGGGATATTGTTGTTCGAGTGCTTCAAGCAACTCGGGCCGCTGGCTTGTATTCACAACTTGGAGTAAATGGATTAAATGTTGCTTTTGAGGTTTGGATTCACCACTGGCCCAGCGTGACAGCGTCATACTTGTCACACCTAGCGCTGATGATAAACGCTGGCGTTCGCCGGATGATTTGATGATCCCCTGCAAGACACTTGACCATGAAGGAGGAGGGGTGACCATGTCTTTCCACCTCTTTTGCTACTACTAAATAGATTGATGTCAGATCCTGGTGCATATGATAACAGAGGCCGTGCCGTCAGTCAACTCTTCATCTGTTATTGCATGAAAAAAATGTACTTCAGTAACGTATTGGTGAGTACGAGTTGTACTTCTCTCGGGAAATCTGTATCATAATAATAAGAGCGACGGCAAAAAGGTGAGGAAGTCAGGTGGAGTATATGTCGAAGAGAGTAATTGTGGTAGATGACGATAAAGAGATCCGTGAGATCATCACATTTGTGCTGGCTCGCCATGGTTATCAGGTAGAGGCAGTCGCCAATGGGCAGCGGCTTCAAGCTTTGTTGGCTGCTCAACTACCCGATTTGATAATTTTAGATGTCATGATGCCAGGAGAGGATGGTTATCATATCTGTAGGAGTCTACGAACCAATCCCAACACGCACGCTATTCCAGTAATGATGATTACTGCGCATGATGAGGATATTTACCAGCGTATCAGTACCGACCTGGGAGTGGTTCAACACATGACCAAGCCTTTTCATCCGCTTGCATTAGCGGAGAAAGTGCAGAGTATTTTAGAAGTAGAATCATACAGTCGTTGAGTTCATCTTCTCACTGCTAAAAATGATAGCATAAAGTACTTGTCTCTACGCTGAAAAGTTGGTATCATTACAAGCAAGAGCGTCCTGACGAGTTCAAGGAAGCAGAGCGGCTATGCCAAATAGATATGAACGTGAGATCGAAGAAATCCTACGTAACCTGGAGCAGACTGACCCCAAAACAGGGAAATCCCAGAAATTTGGAGAAAGATTTCGGCGCCGGCCAGGGCCAGGTCCTAACCTGCGGGCACCGCAACCACGGCCCATTTCCTGGAATCTTTCTACTTCTGAACGCCTGTTAATAGGAACCATTATCTGCGCAATGCTGGCTGGAGCATATGCATATCTGGCCGGACAAAATGTTATCACTTTGATTTTAGCCCTGGCAGGGTTTGTTGGCGTGGTCGTGGTTGCTTTATCGAATTTTACTGTGCAGTCGCGTCGTCCACGTTCTGTGCGTTATGGCAATACCACCATAACACCTTTACGACGTGGTCCCTGGGACACTATAAAGACGCAGTGGAACCTTCTGCTCCTCAAAATGCGCTATCGGCGCAAAGACAAAGATGAGTAATCGAGTGAGCGAGAAAAACCAATTTTTCCACTATTTCGAAATTTCAAAAAAAAGTGCTTGACAAAGCTCTAGAGGGGTGTTATAGTACACAGTGTCGACGGGGTGTGGCGCAGTTGGTAGCGCGCCTGGTTTGGGACCAGGAGGTCCGCAGTTCGAGTCTGCGCACCCCGACTTCGCGGGAGTAACTCAGTTGGTAGAGTCCCTGCCTTCCAAGCAGGTTGTCGCGAGTTCGAGTCTCGTCTCCCGCTTTTTTCATGTCTATCGTCCCCTTGCAGGCCGATGAGAGGCCGCTTCGTAAGAAGCGTTCGCCATCAGGTCAGCAAGGGGACGATTGTGTTTTTGGAGCAAACCTGTTCAACGACAGCCTGCCATCTCTCTGTGCATTGCCTCACCAAAATCTTCCTCCCCAGTTTTTCTATCGCTCTTTTGTTATTCTGGATTGTGGCCAGGCCGCAAGGGCATCGACAGCCCTGGCCAGACTGAAAACCAGCCAGTATACTCAAGGGCAATAGGAAGATTTTGATGAGGCAAGCGAAGCCGCACTTGTCGTAGAGATATACTGGAATGGAAAGATAAAGGGGGATGGGGTGGCAGAAAAGGCGCCGATGCACGTCAGACGGGCTTTCCTCCAGCAGGTTGCGCCTCGGTATCAGCAGGCTTTTGCTTCACAAAAATGCACCATCCTGGATGGGTTTGTCTGCACCACCGGGTATGCGCGCAAATATGCTCGCTGGCTGCTCAATCATGCTGAGGAGGTGTTGCAGACCACGGCTGCTTCTCGCCACCGCTATGGGCCAGAAGTGCACCAGGCATTAGTGTTGGCCTGGAAGACACTGAACCAGATTTGTACAAAGCGGCTGATCCCGTTTCTGCCCAGTATCATCGAATCGCTTGAGCAGTATGGACATGTACAGCTCAGCGAGGAACACCGTCACCAACTGCTCTCCATCAGCGCCGCGACGGCTGATCGTATCTTAGGCGCCTATCGTCAGTCACGCCCACGCGGTGTGTCCACGACACAGTCTGGCCCACTCCTCAAACAACAGATCCCCATTCGCACGTTTGCGCAGTGGGATGAGACGCTGCCGGGCTTCTTAGAAGCGGATCTGGTCGCGCATTGTGGGGGCGTCTGCAGGGAGGGTGCCTGTATACGCTGACGCTGACCGATGTCGCGACGGGATGGACTGAGTGTCTGCCTCTGCTGAACCGTGGGCAAGAAGAGGTGGTGACTGCTTTGCAGCGCGGGTGTTTGTTCTTCCCTTTTCCCATTCTCGGGATTGATACAGACAATGGTGGCGAGTTTATCAACGAAGCGGTGGCCTCTTATTGCGAGCGGGAGCAGATCACCTTCACGCGAGGGCACCCCTACGAGAAACGGGATCAGTGCTTTGTTGAGCAGAAGAATGGAGCTATCGTCCGCCAGGTGGTTGGATACGGTGCTTTAAGCGGTATTCATGCGTGTCAGCAACTGGCTGAGCTATACCGTGCCCTGCATGTGTACGTGAACTGCTTTCAACCGTCAATGAAGCTGGTCGCGAAACACAGAGAGGGAAGAACGCTGCGCCGTGTGTATGATGCTGCCAGGACACCCCTGCAACGGCTGCTGCTCTCTGGCCTTCTTCCTGATTCGCGACAGCAAGAACTGAGAGCGATGGCCAAGGGGCTTGACCCTCTGCGCCTCTTCGACCAGGTGACACAGTTGCAGCAGGCCGTCTTTCAGTGTGAGATGGACCGATGCCCTGCTGGCTCACCGATGTCGGCACCTACTCTGTAGAGGTTTACGCTTTATGGCGAGCCTGCACAACTTTCAGTCTCTGATGGGCGAGAACAGCAAGAAGGACCATCACTTGATGATGAGGGCCAGAAACCACGGAATGCCATGCCCAGAGACGACTGGCGGCACACGAGCAACGATCCATTTGCTGAGCAGTGGGAGCAGATCCTTGCCTGGATCCAGGCGAATCCATCCCGCAGTAGTGGAGACATCTTTTGTGAGTGTCAGCGCCGACGCAAATGTGAGCCGATCCTGGCGCGTTTTGACTCAATGACCCAGGGAGTGTAGCAGGCTTCTCACCTGGTATAAAGGCCGCTGCGCTTTACCTTGACACCAGGTGAGAAGCCTGCTCAGATAAATGAGAAGCCATTGAAACGAAAAAAATAATCATTTCTTTCTTTGTTCAAAAAAGCACGCATTTGAGCTCGACACCGGCTCACATTTGCGTCGGCGCTAATATGAGCTTCAGTCTCTCTTTCCTGGGCGCTATCAGCCGGTGCATCTTCACACCCTCCAACGTGGCGTGCGCAAAATCCGGACCTATCTGCTTGCAATGCGTGAGGCAAACAGCAGGGATGCGGCAATCCAGGGAAGTCCGTTTTCGACTGGTGGCGTCTGCCAGGTAACGACAGGATTAGAAGGGGTGGCTCCCTCTATCGCGTGTTCGGTTGTTTCTGCTGTGGCTCCCTCTGGAGATGAACTGGGTCAGGCGAGTCAGGCCCTACACACCCAGGTGCCTCTTCCTCGCCCGAATTCCAAGAGGAGCGCAAAGACGAATGCTCAGCGCCTGACCATCGAACACGCCATCCACGCGTATCTCCAGACCCACCACAAGGCAGGCCATTGTCCAAAAACGCTGGAATGGCATCAGACGGCACTGCGCCAGTTTCAACAGTATCTCCTTGCCGAATGTCATCTCCTCTATGTCAGTCAGATCACACCAGCAAACGTCCATGATTGGATTGCATTTTTGTGTCAGGCGCCCACAACCCGCGGCTCGCCGCGCACGGTGAGTACTATCGAAACGTATGCACGCTCGGTGCGTGCTTTTTGCGCCTGGCTCGTGCATCGAGGCGATCTCCGTTGTTCTCCCATGAGCGAGGAGGTGTTTCCACGAGCGAGTGTGCCACTTCCGCCTTTTGTGCAGCCAGAAGCATTTGTGCAGTTGATGGAGCGAGGTTTTGCTCTAGCCACTAGGGACCCAGGGAGCGGAGGATTGCTACACGCAATCAAGCCGTGCTCTGGATCCTCTTTGAAACCGGGATTACGGTTTCTGAACTCTGTGCGTTGCGTGTGGGGGATGTGGACCGAAAGATGGGCATCCTTCGCGTCCGGGGAAAAGGAGGGAAAGAGCGCAGGATGGCTCTGGGATCGGTATGTCTGGGGTCTCTCCTCTCCTATCTGGATCAGTTGCATGAGAAAGGGCGAGGAAACCGTGATGATCCGCTTTTTCATTCCGAAAATGGTTGTTCGTTGACCAAAAATAGTCTCACCCTTGTATTCGCTTGGCTGCGCAAGCGAGCAGGAGCCAGTGACACATCAATCACTCCTCAGATCTTGCGTCACAGTTTTGCCTTTCGCTACTTGCAGACAGGAGGAAATCCCCATGGTTTGCAATTACTGCTGGGGTATGAGGGAATGGCCCCAGTCAGGCAGTATCTGCGGTGGTATGATCAGTTGGTTCGCGATCGCCTGGAGAAAAAGGCTGAACCAACCTGATCAACACGCGGCTGGAATGGCGCTTGTGATCTGTGCAAATGATGACGGTGGCTGAGACCAGGAAGAGCAGCCGTGGATGAGATTACATTTTATGCCTCTTGCGTGAATTGGGGGCTACAGTTTGAAAGATTGGACAAAACTGGTAAACTAAGAATTCGATGGAAGAGGAGATGAGAGCTTCCGCAAGTCGGGGAAGGCCTGGAAAGTAAATGGAGTTGAAAGGCTGCCACAAGTCTACAAGCTCCTTGCAGACTTGTGCTATGATTGTCTTTTTGAAGCATACCAGCATCTTCTCTCTATCTAGAGCATATTGGAATGGAAGTAGTTTGTAGTATTTCAAGCTATCGTTTGTATGTTGCATGATTACGCATGATATCCGTTTGTAAGCATACGCCATGGGATTGGATAGTATGGAGCATCGTGAACAACCTATCGAGGCGAACACTGTCTTTAATTTAACTGATCGCCTGACGATTTTTAGCTATCTTGTATCTTCGAATCGTGTACGGTGGTATCGTGTGATTATGCGCACGTTCTGGCATTATCACCGTGAACTGTATCGCTATCAGTTAACCGCCCACGAAGTGCGAGATGCTCTTCGTGAGCAGTTGGATCCTGAATACTCATTGGAGCAGTGTCAGAATGATCTGGCGGCATTGAAAGAATGGGGATGTCTGACGACGATCTATGATTCGAGTCGGGCGACGTCGATCGCCAGTTTTCTCTCACCAGCTCTGTTGTATCAGGCAACGCCAGAGGCAATGGCGATTGAGACGTTTCTGGCAGAACAGACCCGGGCTACCGCCAGTAGTGGTGCCCTGCGTCAGGGTGATCTCTCGCGCTTGTGGGATATGCTCCTGCGTATTGATGAGATATTACAACAGGATCTGGCCGCATTCAGTACATCTCAGTGTCAGGAACTTGCTGATGAGTGGCAACGTGCATTTGAAATATGGAATACCATGGCTCGCGAGGCGGCGCAGTATCTCGCGAATATGATCAGCGCTTCACAGTCCAGTAAACCTGACTTGGAGGCATATCAGCACTATAAGTCTGCGGTTGTCGCGTATGTGCACGGTTTCGCCCAGGCGTTGACCCTTTATGGGCCTCGTATCCGTGAGCAGATTGCGCAGTGGAGTGAACGCAGTACATTGGAGGCATTTGTGTCCTTGCTGGCACAGTATCTGAGTCCGCCTACCCCGATGCTGGAACAGGTGCGGACGGAAGATGAATTACGGCTGGACGCGCAGAAACAGGTTGATGCGCTGGCCGCCTGGTTCGCACCTGGAAAGAACGCGGATGCCTTCAGGCGTAATGCGCTGGCGGAAGTAGATAAAGTTGTGCGTCGCGCGGCTTCGCTCGCCTCAGCATCCCGCCCCAATGCGAACTATGCACAACAATTGCATCTGCTGGCCCATATATTATTACAAGCTCGCGATGGTGAGACTGCGCAACAACTTTTCTCGGTCGCCTTTGCTCATCCCTTACCGATCCATCTTTCCGAGGGTTTGGCAGGGACTCCCAGTGATCTCTACATGCCTGATCAAGCGACAGCCTGGCAGGAGGAACCTGTTAGTACATTATATTTGCGTCCTGTGAGTCGCGCGAATCGTGGCGAGCATGCCCGAGAAGATCCGATTATTGATAATCGCCTGCTGACACAGAGTCTTATTGAGCAGCATGAGGCGCGTTTACAGGAGCAGTTGCGACGTTTGAACCATCTGTTTGCGCAGGAGCGTCTGGATATTGGGACGTTGAAGAAAGTGACTGCGCAGGAACGTACGATTTTACTGGATATTATCGATAGCTGCCTGAGTCAACCATCCCACCAGTGTCGTGCGCTTGATGATTCCATTGTGGTGCTTCTTAATCCAGAAGAGGCTGAGTATACATTGCTCAAAGCCTCTGATGGCGTGCTTTTGTTGCCACGATATTGTTTGGAACGACAGATGATGCCTGCTCTGGCGGCTGTTTCCGCGCGCGATAGTCAGGAGATGGAGGGGGAAGACGTTGATAGATGAGCAGTTTGTGCCTGGAATGCTGAAGGGGGTATCTGATCAAACCCTGCCAGCCGATCTGATCAAAGCTCATGTTGTTCTCCTGGAGCGAGAGTTGATACAGGCGAACCAGGGTGATCTCTTTCGCCTGGTGCAGCATCATTATTATCGACTGCAGAACTGGCATGATCAACATACCAGGTGGCGCATCCAACGGAGTAGTAAGGTGATTCGCCTGGAGCGCCGTCTGAGTGCCACAACACCTGGCTATCTTTATGATCGTTTGCGCGAGCCGCGTGATTTTGCTTGTCTGACGTGGATTCTGTGGTATGCGGAGAATCGCCAATTGAGTGGACGTGGGAATGACCAGCAGTTTTTGTTATCCCAACTCGCGGAACAAATTCAGGAGCAATCCGCTCAAGAGCAAGATGGAGGAGGCGAGGACGCCTTCGATTTTCGTCGCCCTGGCGATCGCTATAGTATTCAACGTGCTTTGAATTACCTGGAAGGCCTGGGGGATTACAGCTCGTTGATGGGCAGACCCGTGAATGGGTGGCACAGGCGGTCGATGCTGATGCTCTCTACGAGTTTACCGAGGTCAGTCGTTCGCTGATCGCCTCTTTGCGTATTGACCAGGTCCTACAACTTGCTGATGTGCTTGCTGATGCCGAAGCAATATTGGAGCCGTCTCGCATGTTGATGATTAGCGGTGTGCCCGATCTCACACGGGCATGGCGTGCGTTACTGTTGGGGCCTGCGCTCTTTAAATTTGATGATCCCGCCGCATTTATGGCTGTGCAGCAACATGCTGACCAACTGGCGAACGAATTGTTAGCGACATTTGGCTGGCTGCTAGATGTACGGCATGACTATGCCTGTATTGTGCGCGCGAGCGGAAGTAGTAGTGGCCCGGTCAGCGTGCTCACACCATATGGAGCGAATGATCATATGGCCTTGCTGCTTTGTACTGCCATACGTGAGCAGGTTCATCATGGACTTTGGAGTGGCCCCGATGCCAATGGATGTCTTCTGGTGACCATTGAAGATATGGCTGCTCTTTTCTATAGTGTGCGTGAACGCTATGGTGATAACTGGGGAAATGAGGCACGAAGCCGTAGTTCCCAGAGCCTGTTAAATGATGTCTATCGTAAGATGCGGCAGATGGGGGTCATTCGTGGTCCGGGTGATTCTGGCCATGTGCTTGTGCTTCCAACGGCGGCTCGGTATCGCGCGACTTATGACACGCCTTCTGCGGAAACGGCAAAGGCGACGACTCTGATACGTAATCGCGGGAAAAATAATCGCAAACGACAATAGTGCTGGAGAGAGATGAGGATGTATGCAACGCACTTTTGATTCTATGGCTGAATACCTTCCTGATGGCGCGCATGCAAGGACATGCAATAGTCAGATCACAAACTTTGTAGAGATGTTGCAAGCCTTGGACGGAGGTCCAACAGGCTATCGTTTGCGGCGTATCATACTTACGAATTTCTGGCTCTACGGACAGCAGGAATTCGAGATTCCACATGGCCGACTCTTTCTGGCTGGTGAGAATGCCAGTGGTAAATCTACTGTTTTGACGGCCGCTTTACCACTGGCGCTGGATGGTGATCTGCGTCCCAATCGCCTGGATACATTTGGTGGACGCGAACGCCGTATCGAGTATTATGTGCTGGGTGGTGCTGATTCCGCGACCCCATTTAGTCATGAGCGCCGTACCGCGTATATTGCGCTGGAATTTGAGTGGTGTGATCCTGATCATCCCCCCATTGCTCCTGAGATCAGCCAGCGTTGGGAAAATGGTGAACGTGAGAAGACCCGTTTCCTGACGATCGGTGTAAGTATCGCTGGCAATGCCAACACGACCGAGCGAATACGTCCGTTACGTTTCCTGATTACAGATGGCTCTCGCCTGGGCTATGAACTGGATACCCTCTATGAGACTGGTTCCAGGCATGAAAAACGCGCGTATGATCATCAGCGTTTTAAACAAATACTGGAAGGTCATGGGATCGTGTGCGATTCGCAGGCTGACTATGAACGGCAGGTGGCGCGTTACCTGTTTGGCTATCAGGAAGTGAAGGATTTTGGAGCCCTGATTAACCTCTTGCTGATCCTGAGACGTCCTAATCTAAGTACTGAGCTCAACTTTTCTCGGGTCCATGAGTATCTCAAAATGTCGTTGCGCAAGATTCCCGCGGAAACCACAGGACACGTGATTGGGACGATTGAGCGGATCGATGGTATCCAGCACGAGATTGAGCAAATTCAGGAAGCATATAATGCAGCTCAACGGCTGCACCTGGCCCGCCAGCAATTGGCATTGGCGCAATCACAATTGGCGGCGTGCGACTACCTGAGCGCCTATCTGGCTGAAAATACCGTTGAGGCTCGATCGACTCGACAGCGCCGAGATTTAACGGTTGCCGAACGTGATCAGGCCACCATTGAAGCCAGCATCGAGGCGCTTCAGACCGAAGCATACCAGGTGGATGGACAGATATCGGCTCTACAGGTCAACGAAGGATTACAGATCGCGACCCAGCTTGGCGCTGTCCGTGAGCGTTTACAGGAGGTCGAGGCCCAGCTACGGTTACAGGAACAGAGCTTGCGTTCTGCTCTCCAGACCGTGGAGACCAGCACTGAGAGCCTGCAGCGTCAATCTCAGAGATTCGGAGCGGTACAGACTGCTAGTGTGACGCAGTTGCGGGGATTAGTCACGATCGCGCGCACCGAGGCGTTCTGGGAGATGGCGGCCTTCCAGCTTGAAGAGGCTTTGAGCCAGGTAGACGCTCTCACCGTGGATGTAGGGGCATTGCCTGAGACTCCTCTGGCGTTCTTTACGTTATTGGGTGAACCTGCTCAGGAACGCGTCAATCAGCTCAAGCAAATTGAGTCCTTGCATCAGCAGTGTGAAAAGCTGGATGCCCAGATACAGTATATGCGTAATCTGGAGGCAGCGCGTTTTCAAGAGCTTGATGAAGCGCGGCAACAATTCCAATCCGCCCAGGATCGGATAGATGACGCGTTATATATGCTGGCCCAGACGTTAGATCCGCTGGCGACGCGAACCGGATTGTCCTCGCTGTTGGGTGATGCTCAGTCCACGTCAGATGATTCCAGCGATGAGTTGTCGCCTTCGATGATTGTGGATCAGGTGGCGACTGCCCTGCAGTCGTACCGGCAGTTGATTGAGCAGTTGGAGCAGAGCTTTGTGCAGCAAGCAAAGATGGCTCAGGATGCATTGCACGATCTGCAGATAAGCGTCGGCGGCAAGGGTCAGGAGATCAAAGAGATATCCACCCTCTATGAACAAAAGCTGGCTGAGCCAGAGTATGTTCCTGCTCGCACTGAGCGACGGATTGCAGCTCGTGCCCAACTGTCCGCGCAGGGTATTGTTTCTCTTCCGCTCTATGAATTGCTGGACTTCGCGCCCGATCTTGAGGCAGGGCAAACTGGACGTATTGAGCAGATGCTGACAGATTCCGGTTTGTTGGATGCTCTGGTTGTGCCTGCTAGGCAATGTGAGCAAGCAGATCTTATCCTTGCTCAGTCCGATCTCAGTGACTGTCGTTTGCAATTGGGGGCGTTGGCCCCAGAAGGAGCCGCCAGCACTTCTCCTTCTCTCTTGCGCCACCTGCGCTTTGATGAAGCATTGCGTGAACGTCAGGATACGCTCGCAGATTTCGCGACATGGCAGGAGACCGCAAGGGATGTGCTTGTGGCGCTCGCCCGCTCTGGTAATGATGCGGCTTTTCCCTATCAGATGCAGGAGCAGGGGCTTTGGAATCACGGGCTATTGACAGGGCATGCTGGATCTGGCCAGGCACACTACATTGGGAAGGCGACGCGCTTGCGTGCCCGAGACGAAGCATTGCGGCTATTGTCAGAGCAGAAAAATCGGCTGGAGCAAGAATTAGCTGCATTGACCAGCCAACTGGACCATCAAGAGCATCTCCTGGCTGATGTGCGGGAGCAGCAGATGAACGTACGGTTGGTGCTCCCACAAAGCGGCCTGGCAGATAGCTTTGTGTCATTATCGCAAAGTCGGACCGTGCTGGAGAAAAATCGCGATAAATATCAGAAGGCCCGTCAACAAACCCAGGAGCTGAGGCAGCAGTACAATATGCAGCGTGCTCAGTTAGAGCGGCTTGTTGAAGGTCATGATGGGTTGGGGCGTGGAGGAGAGCAGATTCAACAGACATTGCTGGCCATGGTCCAACTCCAAAATCAAGCTCGGACCTTGCAAAGTCAGTTTGTTCAACTGCAGCAGATCTGGGAAGAGTGTGGCCGGATCCGGGCCGCTGCCATGCGTGCTCATGAAAATGAGCAGAATGTAGCCGGGCTGTATGATCGCATCCAGATGCAAGCGGTACAGATACGCGCTGAGTTCACGGAGCTTCAGCATGTTGCGGAATCCTCGAATGTTGAAGAACTGACGACTCGTTTGTATCACCTTCGCGAGCGTAATGGAGTACTGACCAAAGAGTTGGAGACGCAGAGACTGACGCATGCACGCCTTGACGAGCGTATCCAGAACTTGAGGACGTTACTGACAGAAACAGAGGAACAGCTTGGCGTCGTGCAACAGGAGCGAATGCGGCGGCAGCATGACTTTGCGACGTTGCTGGCAGCCTACCCGGTTGAGCAGTTGCAAGAGGCCTATCTCGCGGCTCAGCAAGAGAATTATCTGCGCGCTGGCCAATTGTTGCTGGGGGAAATGACGCGTGAGAGCGATATGGTTGCACGCCGTGAGTTGCTGGAGCATGTGTATCGAGAAGCGTATAACGCACTTGTCCGTGCGTTCAACCATGAGCAACCGTTCCTGCTTGAGTATGGGCCCGATCTGGATGACCAGGGGCAGATCAGCTTTTTAAATGAGAATCGGAGCCGACCGGTTGAGCTCTTAGAACTGCTCGGTGAGCGTATCGAAATACATCGGACCTTGCTTGGTGCGGAAGAGCGTCAGCTGTTTGAGGACTTTTTGCTGCAGGAGATTGCTGAGGCTATTCGGACACAGATTCTTGAAGCGGAAGAATGGGTGCAGGAAATTAATCATGTGCTGAGTCGTTTACCGATGATTGGTGAACATTATTCTCTGCAATGGAAGCCCCCGGCTGAATATGATATGACGAAACTGGGTAGTCATCTCGCGCAGCACTATCGCCTGTTGCGCAAGCCCGCACAGGCATTGACCTCAGAAGAGACAGAAACCCTGATGAGCGCGTTTCGCCGTGAGATCGAGGCTGTGCGTCTGCGCCAGCAAGACAGTCCCGATATGAATTTTATTGAGGCGCTGGAACAGGTTTTTGATTATCGTGAGTGGTTCCATTTTGATGTCTGGGTGACGCAGGTTGGAGGTCAGCGTCAGCGGCTCACCGACCGTATCGCGGGCACACGCAGTGGTGCGGAGCAACTTTTCGCGTTATATGTCCCGCTCTTTGCGGCGCTGGGTGCGCTCTATCGGAACGCCGCGCATGGCGCGCCACGCCTGTTAGCGCTTGACGAAGCTTTTGATAAGGTGAGCGCGGCGAACACGCAGCGTATTATGGAATTTTTGATTTCGCAGGACTTTCAATGGATTATGACTGGACCACAGGTGAGTGGTTCTGGCAGTAAAATGGCTGCCAGTGGGCGCTATCTCATGATTCATGAGAAGGGGTCCCCTGTGGCTACTGCCTCAGCATCTTTCTGGTCTGATCAGCAGACGGTGACGTCGATGTTGCATCCTGGAGGAAAATAGGTGGCGGACATTGACCAGAGTGACCATCATGCAGATTCATTTGAACCATATGTTGATGACGCACAATCTGTCCGACAGATGGTGACCTTTTTTCAGCGACCAGCTTTTCAACGACTCTTACAAATGTTACGGCAAAAGTATGTTGAGCGTGGCGCGATCGAGGGACAGGTGGTGCTTACAGCGAGCTTGCCAGAAGAACGGCGCGAGATCGCCAGTTTTTTGGGGAAGCCTTTGTACGCTACGGATACCATGCGGATTAAACTGCGTGATGTAGAAGCTGCATTACGTCAAAGTCGTTTTCAGTGTTCCCTGGTGGACGTGTTACAGGCGATGTTTCCTGAACAACCACTCATTACTCGCCCGCAGCAGCGCCTGAAACGGTCGCATCGGCAAGAGCAATTCCGGCAACAACTTCAGGCTTTGCTGGCTTCGCAGGCTGAGTGGCAACAGGGATATCGCTGGTTGCTGCAGGGTAACCATGGTCTGGCATGGCTGTTTAGCCAGCATAAGAACGCGCCAGCAGAAGAGCAGCAACGCCAATTGGCCAGTATACAAACGGTACTCCTTGCCTTGAATCGCTTGCCTGAAGCGACATCTCCACAACGGCTGGCAATCTTTGCCCAGCGTCTTACCGGCGATCCACATTGTCTGGATGTGGGGCGGCCTGCGGGTCGCCTCTTCCTCATGGCTCTGAATGATCTCACTGATCCACCACTGGATGCCGCTTTCCAGGGGAGGGCCATGGAACTTCAGCTCTATCACAATGCTCATTTACTTGTCGATACCATCTCATCATCAGTGGCCGTTTTTAATCTGGCGCATGCTGTGGATCTGGATGACAAATCTGATCCATTACTAGAGGCGGCTGGTGCTCGCATCCTTCTGCTGCCGCTGGCGCAGCTTCTGCGCTGGCGACGCATTACACCAACCGCGCCCACTATCTATTTGATCGAGAATCCGCAGGTTTTTGAGGAGGTTGTTGCCAATCTGGCTGACTCTCCAGAGTCCAGGGCTCCCACCGTTATTTGCACATCTGGCTGGCCTGGAATGGCTGTGATGAAATTATTAACTCTTCTGGCGCAAGATGCTTCTGACCGTCATTTTTATTATAGCGGTGACTTTGATCTCAAAGGTTTGCAGATTGCGTCCTATCTGCAAGATGCCTATCCGCAGCACTGCCGATTTTGGCACTTTGATCCCCAGGATTATGCTATGGCATTGGGAACGGGTGAGGGCATTGTGGCCTCCAGTGATGAATTGCAGCAACTTCAGTTACTTAGCGAACGTTTTGGCTCCCTGATAGAGCAGATGCGGATGATTGGACGCTGGGCTTATCAGGAAGGTATTGTTTCTTTGCTGATCTCCGATTGTTGTTTGACCTGACTAGCAATACATTGCATTGCCTCATCAGATCTCTGGCACCGTCTCTCTTAGGGGTTATTTTCCTGCATCAGCGAGCGCTTGTTCTAGAATATCAGCGACGCCTAGATGCGGTGCGAATTGCCTCAGGTACACGGTATCTAGCGTATTTCCTCGTTTGATCACTTCAACGATATCATTCCATTGTCGTGTGGATATTCCTCCTCCCATTTTCCATCAGTTGAGTTTTGTGAGAATGACATCTTCTGGCGAGGCCACGTAGAAGGGGCGGTTTCCTGGTTCAATGACCTCCTCCCGCGCACGCCCGAGTTCGTGGCGTGCAAACTCGCTTGACTTCAGCACGAACACGTCAACTTTGATGCCCGTATCATTGTGGAGCACGTTGAATGAAGACTGCTTCACAATGGCCCCTCGGATCATAGAACCGTCAATGTAATAGTCATTTTCAAGCACGTTCACAAGCGTTTGGACATGATGCCGCTGAATGGCCGCAATAATATCGACATCTTGCGTTGCTCGTCTTCTTCCGTGAACGGAGCTCGCCACTGATCCTCCGATAAAATAGGGGATGTTGAAGCGATCGAAGGCATCAACAAGAGGCGTAATCGCTTGAATAATCTCTGGGGTATTCATGGGCGAAGAGGAGGACATGCGCATTTCCTTCCTGCAAAGTGAAACTATTCAACTGTGTATGGGACCGTGCCTGAATGTGTATACTGTTATGCCAGATCACGATACTGGTGTTTCGCTATGAATGCCGGCGTCGATGAGTGCCTGTGATAAGAGTGCTGCAATACCGAGCATTGCGGCCCGTTGGCATAAAGAGGTGACATTTATTGTCGGTGCTTGTACCTTGAGGAGACCCAATATATCGTTCCATCGATCATCGGCGGCATTCTCCTGTCTCTGATAATCAATGAGATTCAGCAGTGTCATGTCTTCAGGCGATGGGAGAAACAGTGGGGCGCTTCCTTCGATGAGCATATGGGGTTGTCGACGCTCCAGGGCCTCTTTTTCAAGTGCAGTAGAGGGAAGGATGACGTCGATTTTTATGAGACGTGAGCGATGCAGAACGCTGAAAGATTCCCGTTGGAGGAGAGCAAGGGTGATCTCGTCTGGATCGAAGGCATAGGTGTGCTTCAGATGGTCACAGAGGAATGCAATGTGGTCCTCATTGAAATTGGCTAGAAAGTCAACATCCTGTATGGATCTAGGGAAGCCGTAGATTGAGCTTGCCATGGAACCCATGATAAGGATAGGGATGCCGATCTGTTCCGCGATCTTGATGATCGGGAGGGTGGCTTCCTGAATGTCTGGAGCTTGGAGGTTCCAGGGATGCTGTGTTTCAATCGCATGAGCAAAGAGGTGTGCCAGGTGACTTCCGTATTCGCGGGCGACGAATTCCATTGCACGGTCCTGTGGAGATGATCCGGGTGTTGTCTCAAGGTTGGCATACGCCATAGATTGTGTCCAACTGCGGATCGACGTGAACTTTTTGGCAACAGAAAAGGCACGGATGCGAGCAATCTGTATCCGTTCGAACTCGGGAGATGTATCGACCGATTGTGTTCTCATTGCGCCTGCTCCATGATCTGTGTTCTTCTCGAAGGATACCGAATGTTGACGAGTATGTCAAGTTCCGATGCTTATTTAGTAGTGAAAAGATGTTTATTATTTATGGGATATATAAGATGCTTTACAGGAAAGACCTACCTATTGCGTTCTGTTCTCTTTGTTTCCAACTCAGCACAATAGCGCCCTCGCTTTTTCCCATCTTGTCGAGATAGTTGCCTGTAACAATTTCTGTTTTTCTATGTTGCATCACGTGCTCGATGCCGTAAAGTGAAGCAAAGGCCATATGCTTTCATGTATCACGCTTTACACGGTGTGATTCGTCTTTCTTTTCTCCAGCGTAATCAGCGCGGCCCCAGAAGGGACACAGATCTCGACGCCTTCATGCTGAAGCTCGGGGGTGATCCTTTTTAGCTCATCAACAAATTTGGATGGCGCCCGATACCACTTCGCAAACGCATCGGGGAACTGGTTAGAAAGGAGCTCCTTGAACTGTTTGGCTGTTCCAGACCACTCTCGTTTCTCTTGCATCAATAAACAGATGGGCTGAAAAAGAGGAGATGCGCGCAATGAGGCTTTCAACTCTGCATCCTCTTTTTCCTGGTGCATCTGTTTGATCTCGGCACCTATTGCCTCATCGCTGAGCTCTTTGCCTGCCATTTGCAGTCGTGTCTTTGCTTCGGCCACCTGCTTGATGTCGACTTTTCCTAAGATGCAAATGACAGCATACAAAGATTCGGGCTTAAGAAGCTCTGCTCGTGAATAATCGTCATTGGCCTCCTCATACCTGAGCAATTTCTTCAACACACCGGCTCTGCCGACGAGTAGCGAGGGATTTTTCGGGCTCCGCTTCAGCGCTTTATTATAGACAGAGAGTGCCTGTTCATACCGCCCCAATTTCTTGAAGGCGTGGGCTTGAGCACTATACACCCTGATAAAATCTGGATTGAGGTGAAGGGCACGAGCGTACGCTTTGGCGGCCTCGGCGAACTGCTCAAGCTCGCAGAAGGTATCGCCGATCTTTTCATGTACCAGGACATCCTTCGGATCAAGCTGGGCCGCTTTTTGATAGGCAGCGAGCGCGCCTTCGTACCGTTGCTGTAAGGTCTGGATGTCGCCTTTCTCTTTATAAACAGATGGTTTGGCGGGGGAGAGCTCTTGGGCCTGTTGGCAGGTGGTCAATGCCTCATCATAGCGTTTCAGGCAGACGAGGACACGGGCTTGAGCGAGATAGAGATCCTCATCTTGAGGATCTAATCGTAGCGCTTGCTCATAGGCGGCCAGGGCCTCATCATAGCGGCCCAAATAACTCAACATGCGACCTTGCCCCTCATATCCCTCTGCCCATTGGGGATAAAGCGCGATACACCGCTCGCATGCTGCTAATCCGTCTGCATATCGTTTGTGGTCTGAAAGGAAGAAGAGCTTCCACTGATATCCCTCGAAGCTCGAGGGAGTGCGCTCGATAAATTGATCGTAGGTCTCCAGGGCATCTTCGTCACGACCTACTTGTGCCAGCAGTCTGGCTTTGTCTTGGTACAAAAACAAATCGTAGGGGTCTAGGCAGATCGCTTGATCGTACGCGGCAATCGCGTCCGCATTGCCTCACCAGAAAATTTCCTCCTTGCCTTTCTTCAAGTGAGTTCTTCTTCTGCCTCTTGAGCGAATTTTCCCTTTCATATTTCCTCTTTCTTTCACCTGGAGATACGATCTGGTACGCAGGGGTCAATAAAACCATTGAGCGTGTGCGCCCCAATGTCATCGTTACGCACTCCTGTGGCGCAATCTGGCAGCAAAAAGGTTACATCGTGATGGTTGCCGCACAGACGGTCGCCGTTTGCCAGGCTGCCCCGGAAAGTGTGGTGGTGGCAATGCACATGAACGCGGTCGATCACGCCACTATTTAGCGTACCGACCTGCGTACATTCGCCAGCGAGCAGGGCATTCGTGACACACAGCTTGTGATTCCGCAGTACGGTGAAACGCTGAACTTTGATTGATGTGTTAACCTTCCTCATCCATGACCTGGATCATGTCCTGTTGCGCGGTGCCTCGATTGGCCTGCATCTCCAGTACTTCCCAGTGGGATTGATCGCCCTGTTGCCAGAAACGCAGGGTGATGGAGCAAGATCCAACACGGAGGTGGTGGAGCGTGATGTCGGGCAACCAGTTGGGGAGCGTGGGATGAACGTAGAGGCGTTTGTGCGGTGCGTCAGCGCGTAGCCCCAGGATGGTACGCAACATATGGAAGATGCTGCCGGTGGCCCAGGCCTGTGGGATGTTGGCGCCCGCCGGATAGAGAATGGGAAAGTCTACCTCGCCAGCACGCTGCACGCCCGCGAAAACCTCTGGTGGCCGGTAGGCATCAAAGCGTTCGATGGCATCAAAGATGCCGCGGATGATCCGATTGGCTTCCTGCGCCAGCCCATAGCGCTTGAAGCCGTCGGCGATGATCCCGTTGTCCTGGGGCCAGATGGGGCCGCGCTGATAGGCAAAGGGGTTGTACGCAGCATTGTTGCGCGAGAGCGTGCGAATGCCCCAGCCACTCCACATATCTTCCTGCAAAAGCCGCCGCGCGGTGCGCTCGGCCTTATCCTGATCGGCGATGCCACTCCAGAGACATTGACCAGCGTTGGAGGCGACCGAGGTAATCTGCTTTTTATCAGGATCAAGCCCAAAGGCGAAGCAGCCCTCGTCCTCCATCCAGAACTTCTGGTTGAAGCGCTGCTTGAGTGTTTGCGCCTGTTGCTGCAGCGCCTGCGCCTGTTCTTGCTCGCCGAGGGCCGTGAAAACTTCAGCCATGCGCGTTTTGGCGTCATAGACGTAGCCCTGCAACTCGCAGAGCCCCTTGGGCTGCTTGACAGGTGTGCCATCAGCGTAGACAACGGCATCGCCCGCATCTTTCCAGCCGACATTGTCATAGTGGTATGGTGAGAAGCTTTTGTATTCCTGAAAACCGTCGCCGTCAATGTCGCCGTAGTGGTCGATCCAGTGCAGACATTTCTCGGCCACTGCGCGATATTCTTTGAGCAGTTCAACATTCCCTGTCCAGCGATAGGTTTCAGACAGGACGATCAGATAGAGGATGGTGGCATCGGCGGTGGCGTAGAATGGTGTAAATGGTACTTTGTGGAAATGCGCTAACGCTAACTCGCCAAAGCGGATCTCATGCATGATCTTGCCCGGCTGGGCGTCACGCTGATCATCGCGCTCCTGCGCCTGATGTTCCGCTAGCCGTTTCAGGGCGCCGCGCGCAAATCCTTCCGCCACAGCCATATTTTGATACGAGACGGTCAGGCTATCACGGCCAAAGAGGGTGACAAACCAGGGCACGCCTGCTGCGGGTATCTATGCCTCGTCGGAGACATCCATATCATAGATACGCAGCGCACCCATATCTTCTACCGCCTGTTGATACACACGATAGATATGGTGATTTGAAGTCGTGATACCTGTGCAGTGTGCCTGCCAACGCTCCTGTCGCTGCTCAAAATCGTTGCTTTGTTCTCGTCCTGATGTCAGAAGTGCTTTCGTTGCATTCATGTCCTCAGATGGCTGGCTGCATGATTCTGGCGCAGGCTTTTTCACGTGTTGCCCATGCTCAAGCCTTATCTCGCAACAGGTATGCCAGTGTTGATTGGGTGCCAGGGCTATCTCAATGCGGAGACGTCCATTCGCATAGCCCACCGCCACCTCATTGAGAATACAATAGCGTATCGCACGATGAAAGTCCTTGTTATCATAGGTCGTGTAGAGTTGCCTGTTTTGGGCATCCCATTGCGTCTGTTCCTGGCCTCGTTGGACGATATGTTTTGACTTCACCTCGAAGAGATCGGCGAAGTCGGAACGCATTGATAGCTCGAGCAAGAAGTGGATGGATTTGCCCGTGTAGTTAGCAATGTCTATATCTTCATGAATCCCTTCGTGCACGACACGATTAATTGTGACGCGCAGGGTTTGTTCATCAATGACTCCATCTTCTGTTTCGATGTGTGGATTGGTCAGGTGATAGCGCGCGGCATAGAACGTAAGCTGGCTTGAATTAATGACCTGTAACGGTACCTGGTTGATATACAGGCGATAAAAGCTCAGGAAGCGTGTATCGATGGCGTACACTCCCTGATCAGTATTTGAAATGATCTCTCCCGCCTGTGTCGTGACCATAAAGGTACGGCCCTGGCTGATGGTGATCGTAGGTGGACCTACTCGTATTTCGACTGGCATTCTGTTTTTCCTCTACCCTCTAAGCTGAGGCAAGCTCAGCACTTATGATGTTTGCTTCAAGTCCTTGAAGCTTTAGTCATAAAGGTTGTCTGATGTCGGGCGCGCATGTCCGCGATGAATATTTAGAGCTTTATCCAGGTGGTAGCAGGCGGTAATGAGTGCGAAATGGGTGAAGGCCTGGGGATAGTTGCCCAGGGCCACGCCTGCCGGACTGATCTCCTCGGCATACAGGCCAACGTGATTGCTGTATGAGAGCAGCTTTTCTAACCGCAGGCGTGCCTCGTCAAGTTTGCCCGCGCGCGCCAGGTCTTCTACCAGCCAGAAGCTGGCATGCGCTAAAGGTTCCTTCGTGCCCTTCTAATCCGTCATCCGCCGCACCCTGTGTGTAGCGCTTCACCAGGGCGCCGGCGCTCAACTGGCGCTTGATGCGCTCCACGGTGGAGAGCATGCGCGGCTCTCTAGTGCCGGTAAAATTCGTGATCATCAGCAGTAGGGCGCTGGCATCGATGGCATCGCTTCCATAATATTGCACGAAGCTTTGCTCTTTCTCGTTCCATGCCTTGTCCATGATCTGCTCATAGATCTGAGAGCGGATCTCCACCCATTTCTCGGTCGGGGCGGGCCAGCCGCGATCGCGCGTGATACGGATGGCGCGGTCAAAGGCTACCCAGCTCATCATGCGTGAGTGCAGGAAGTGCTTTGGACCTCCGCGTATCTCCCAGATCCCCTCGTCAGGCTCCTGCCAGTGGTCTGCCAGCCAGTCCAGAAGACGGCGCACATTGAGCCACAGATCATAGCTGATCGCCTCGTACTTATTGAAGATGAAAATAGCATCCATCATCTCGCCGTAGATGTCCAGCTGCGTTTGTTCATATGCCCCATTGCCAATGCGCACGGGACGGCTCTGCCGGTATCCCTCTAAGTGATCGAGGGTGATCTCGGTCAGTTTCTGCTGTCCATCGATGCCGTACATTGGCTGTAGCGTGCCGCTGTCATTCAATTGATGGCAGCGTTCATCCAGCCACCCCATAAACGCTTCGGCTTCCTGCGTCAGTCCAAGTGAGAGCAGGCTATAGAGCGAGAATGATGCGTCTCGTATCCAGGTATAGCGATAGTCCCAGTTGCGCTCTCCTCCAATTGATTCTGGTAAGCTCGTGGTGGCCGCCGCCACAATCGCTCCGCTTGGTGCATAGGTGAGCAATTTCAGGACCAGGGCCGAACGCTGTACCATCGTCACAGATCGGATCAATTTGTGGTCATGAGCAGGTGTACCAACCTCTGTCGGTTGGGGCGATACGGAAAAAACCGGCCTTATCCGCATCCAGAAGCGCGCCAAAGATGCTTGGTGAGTCAAAGCGAGGCAGGCAGCACCAGTCAATGGAGCCATTCTTACCCACCAGCGCTACGGTGTGCAGATTGCCTATGAGCGCGTAATCCTCAATCGGGAGATATTTTTGTGTTTCTGACATATATCTATCCCCTATAATCCAGCGGTAGTACGTGGGAGCCCACCTTCGATAAAGAAGGTCGCGCCTTCGTTCGCAAACTGAATAGCGATGGCACTGCCAATGCCACTATCGGATCCGGTAACAATGGCGATCTTCTGATCGATCTGTCCCATATGAGTATCCTTTCATTTTTTCAGCATATATTTATTATGTAAAAGAAGTTATAAACGCACGTATTGCTTGTACAAGAGCTTTTACAGCGGGCCAGCCTGACTGATTGCTTTGTGATTTCGCCCAATTCACCTCCTCGTATCGCTACGATAGTAAGTGGCTTATGCAAAGTGTAACTGGCGATGGTAAGGAAATAGTAAAAAAAGATGAACGCGAAAATATCCATTGCTTCCACTCAATCCCCGCTCATAGTGCCGCTGCAAGAATTTTTACCAAGTTATAACCAAAAGAATCTACACTATTCACATCAGCGTAACGAGAAGCCAACAATTTATAGATATTAATGCAGGCCCGGAGCCTGTTTATGCTGTAGAGTTCTATAATTAGCCGGAGAAGGAAGAACAAGAAATGAGTACAAAAGTCAGCGACTTTCTACTAGAACGTCTCTCGGAATGGGGTGTCAGGCGTATTTATGGTTATCCTGGTGATGGTATCAATGGCATCCTGGGTGGACTAGAGCGTCATCAGGATCTTTTTGAATTTGTTCAGGTGCGCCACGAAGAGATGGCGGCCTTTATGGCGACCGCGCATGCCAAGTTTACTGATGAGGTCGGCGTCTGCCTGGCTACCTCTGGCCCGGGCGCGATTCACCTCCTCAAGCTCTACTGGAATGACAATAGTACGCTCGGCAAGGAATGGATCAGGTTCACGAGAAAGAATGTGCCGGTGAATAAGGATGTCGTCTATACTTCGTTGGATGACGAGGTTCCGGCCTCACCCTGGCTGGCCCTGCCTGGAGGAAAAAATCTAGGCATTGGTCGGCACTGGCATTTCTTCTCCGTTATCTTCTGGATACTTAATGGGCTGATTTATGTGGTGCTGCTCTTTGCCACCGGTGAGTGGGCGCGTCTCATTCCGACCTCGTGGTCGATTGTGCCGGCAGCCTTTCACACCTTTCTGACCTATATCACGTTGCATATCCCGCCCGCCAGCGAATTTCATCCTTATGATCCGCTGCAGCAGCTGGCTTACGCTGGTGTCGTCTTTTTGCTTGCTCCGTTTATGCTGCTGACGGGGGCGACGATGTCGCCGGCGGTGGCCGCCCGCTTCCCCTGGTACATCAAGATCTTCGGGGACGGCAGGTTGGACGTAGCCTGCATTTCTTGAGCTTGCTGGCCTTTATCGGCTTCATCATTATCCATGTGTCCCTGGTGCTCATCGTTCATTTTCAGAACAACATTCGCGACATCGTGCTTGGTAGCGACCGGGCTAACTTCTGGTTGGCGCTTGGTATTGCTATCGCGGCATCTGGAGGCCAGTCTGGATAATCGTCTGTCGCTACAGAGCGAAAAGATGCAGATGGCGACATTCTCGTGGTTCGCGTCGGGGCACCAGTTCGATGCCCAATTTTTCAATCAGATGCTACAGGGGGAGTCTGGAAATGAATTCACAGCCGACAATCCGTCATATATCAAGTTTATCGACATCCACACGGGGAAGACGCTCTACCATTCATCTAATCTGAAAAGCGAAAGTTTTACCCTCGATCAGACCGATACGGAAACGATTCAACAGGGGCAGAATGTATTTCGTACGTACCAGCAAGATGGAACCCTGCAGGTGCGTACCCTGACTTTTCCGATACGTGATCACGCCCATGCCATTATTGCGATTGCCCAGATTGGTGGCTCACGGGCATCGATCAATGAAATGCAACGCGTTCTTCTCTTATTTCTGGCTGCGGGAATGCTCGTCGCGGCCTTGTTGGCCTACGTCATCGGCTCTCTCGTTGCCAATCGAGAGCTACGCCCATTAAGTAATTTAAGCTCAACCATGCTCGATTTCAGCGTGGACAGTCTCGGTGTGCGCCTTGCTCCTACATCATCGGCCACTGAAATACAACAATTGACCTATGCCTTCAATCACATGACAGAGAGATTAGAGAAAAGCTTTCAACTCCAGCACCGATTTGTTGCCGATATCTCACACGAGTTGCGCACCCCCCTGACAGCCATTCGCGGACAGATAGATATCCTTTTGATGGACCCCGATCTTCAGGGCACCGCTCATCAAGATGTACAAGAGATTAACATAGAGCTCCGGCGTGTCTCATGGCTGCTAACAAATTTACTGCTGATGGCCAGGGCTGAAGTGGGCATTGTACCTGCGCTGGACGAGAAGCATGTACAGGTTGTAGAACTAGATACGCTCTTGATCGAGATCTTACGACAACTGCAAGGTGATAAACAGCCCGTTATGCTGGAAATGGGGCAGCTAGAGCAACTCAGCGTACGGGGCGACAGAGATCTGCTCAAACATATGATTTTGAATATCTGTGATAATGCGTTGCAATATACACTGCCCGGGGGACATATCTTCGTGGAATTAACCATGCACCAGGATCCTCCTCACAGTATAGATAGCGAGTAGTGTAATCGGTGCACCTCATGGGCTACGATTCATATCTGTGATACAGGTCCAGGTATCGCGCCCAAGGATATACCACATATCTTTGAACACTATTACCGTGCACAGCAGCCAAACTCCCGCAGTAAGCATGGTGCCGGGCTAGACCTCTTCGTTTCCCGCCTCATCGCTAGCGCGCACAGTGGCGATATCACCGTTGATAGTCAACTCACAAAAGGATCATGCTTCTACATATGGTTACCAATGAAGCCTGTTAATTGACCGTCTGTCAAATCCCTTGCCTATCGGGAAGCTGAGCTCTATACGTTTTTTCGCTCAACTGCATCGCTGTATCTTTTCTTTCCACCGGGCCGTACTGTCATTATGGCACCTTCTCCTAATCTTTTACTATCACAGCAATATCTCGGATACGGCCAGGTTCTACCTACTCGAAGCCACACCCAGGCTGTGGTGTGAGATCCCGCTACTTATCGCATTGCCTCACCAACATTTTCCTTTTTTGTCCTCACAAATGCTATAGTTGGGGAACGCATCAGCAACCACCAGGCTTACTTCCATGGATGGCTCTATCTCTCGCGCGCGAAGCGCAGCACTAATGCCAGCATCGCTTCCTCCGATGATTACCAGGTGCATAATTGAAGCTGTCCTTTCACTGGAGGATAAACGTGATACGACGTCAGGCAATGGGTGTTAAGCCATGCGTTGCCCTACACTGTCAGCGTTTTGTGTTGATAGCGACGTTCGACGAGTGTCAAAAAGTAGCGAATCCGGGTGGTGAGCTGGGTAGCTGTTCGTTCAAAGGCCTGATAGCGTTCCTCTTCTGACCCTTCTCCCTGGACGGGATCGGGAAAGCTCCAATGAATGACCTCAGCTTCAACCGGCCAGGCGGGGCAGGACTCACGCACACGATCACAAACCGTAATGACATAGTCAAAATGCAGATCGCTCAGTTCATCAATATGCTTGGAACGGAGGTGGGTATGATCAACATCTAGGGACGCTAACACCTGAATGGTAGAGGGATGGACACCGGTGGGCCGGGTTCCTGCACTGGCGACCTCGACCCGCCCAGCGCTCATCTGCCGCAAGAGGGCTTCAGCCAGTAAGGAACGTGCGCTATTATGGGTACAGAGGAACAGAACACGCAGTGGTCGTTGCGGGATTGGCCACTGCTGCGGATCAGATGGCACCTCCAGGCTCCCAATCGCTGGATGTAAGACGTTGCCTGCGCTCAGATAGAGCGCACGCAGTGCTTCGAGATCAAGGCTATAGTACAGTGATCGCTCATCAGCGCTGCTGCGCCGCTCTTTGACCAGATGTTGTTCTCGCAGTTTCCGCAAATGATACGAGACGACATTCTAGCTGAGTAAGCCTGTTATGCGTCCTGAACCCTTATGCCAGGCTCGTTGACAGGTACCATTCTTCATGTTATGATCACCATAAATCCCTATTGATAACAATATTTTCTCTTGATTTGCTAACAAGTGGCTCAATAGTTGTTGCAATATTGCTCAGGATTATAATGGCAAAGAAGAACACAAGCTACCGGGTTATTTACGATCAATTACGTCGGCATATCTTTTCAGGTCACTATCGTCCAGGTGACAAGTTACCCACCGAAATGGAATTGGCAACGACCTTTGGTGTAAGTCGTGCAACAGGGGGTGCTGCGCTTAAAGCGCTTGAGCATGAGGGGTTAGTCAGTCGCTCTCCTCGCAGCGGCACCATCGTAACTCACCGCATCCTCGCTTCCCAGAATGGGAATAACCAACGCCTGATCGCCTGGATACAGCCCATCAACGATTTATATGCCTCGGAGCTCCTGCGTGCATGTCAGCATGCTGCGCATGAAGCCGGCTACTCTTTCCTCTTTCAATTGACCGATGATACTATCACCGAAGAAAAGGCTATTCAGCAGGTACGAGCCATCGGTGTCAGCGGAATCATGTTATTTCCTCGTGATGGCAAATCCTATAACATAGAGGTGCTACGTCTGATCGTTGATAAATTTCCGTTGGTGCTTCTGGATCGCTACCTGCGTGGTGTTGATTGTGGCGCAGTTTACAGCGACAATGTTAATGGTGCTCGCGATGTTATACGCGAACTGATCAATGCGGGGCACCGCAATATCTGTGCTGTTAGTTACAATACACAGGGAACGACCAGTATTGAGGATCGTCTTGAGGGGTATACCCTGGCGCTCACCGACGCAGGCATCGCCATTGATCGTTCACATATTTACATAGAAGAGCAATACCATTTGTTGTATCAAAACGAGCCCGTCTCGCAATCGCTCGTTGAGCAGTTTGCGGAATACCTGCGCAATAAACCAGAGATAACCAGCATTTTTGCTACCAATGGCCTGCTCGCCGAGATGGCCATGCGGGCGGCATTATACCTTGAGCTTGCTGTCCCGGAACAGTTATCAATAGTTTGTATCGATGCGGTGATGTCACCTTTGCAACTTACGCCTCTTTTTACCTATGGGGGACAGCAAACTCAAAAGATAGGGGAGACTGGCATTGAATTGCTCCTTGAGCAGATTGCAGGTTCTCCGCCTCGCCAGGTTGTTCTCCCCATGAAAGTAGTCTCTTCAAATTCAGTTATGCCTCCGTATGATCGCACCACGAATGCATAAGGTTATGCAACGCCTCCCTATGTAGTTTGTGGTGCCGTACTTGAGTATCTGGCAAATATTTGAGGTAGGGGTGGGATCTCTTGCTCACCCCATGAGCCAGGTTGGTCAGCCAGTGTAAAATGTAACACGCCTCCATGTACAATCTCATGATGGCGCAGCCATGCTCGTTGGAGTGGCAAGCCATTGAGTGTCGCCCCTACAATATAGCGTTGCCTTTCGCCAGCTTCAGGTGCCTCGATGATGAGATGGCTACCTTCATTTCCCAGTGCAATCTTGATACGTTTAAAGGCAGGAGGTGTAAGCAGATAAAGATCCTGTCCCATCACGGGATAGAGTCCCATACTACTACACATATACCATGCGCTTTGACAACCCATATCCTCATTATCGCTGAGTCCGTCACGTGTGGCATGGAAGTGTTGTTGGAGGAGTGTATATACACGTTCAGCTGTTTTGTCTGGCCGGCCAGCATAAATATAGAGGTAGGGAGTATGGAGCATAATCTCTTTCGATGCGTAATAGCCGAGCTCAAAAAAAGTATCCAGGTGTTGTATAAACGCTTCGGTTCCTCCATGACGTTCAATCAATCCAGCGAAGTCTTGCTGAACATTAAATGACCATTGCCAGCTATTACCCTCATAAAAATAAGGATCAAGCCACTGAAATATATGTTTATGTGTTGGATCAAATGGTTCTACCCAGGAACCATCATGGTTTTTGGGGGCAAATGTATGGAGGTCATCACGCCATAGATTCCATACGCGCTGGGAATAAGTATGGTATTCTTGAGCCGTCTCATATTGTTTCAGATACATGGCCAGTGTTCCGATGCACCAATCTTGATAGGTATATTCGAGATGTTTGGAGACGCTACTAAGTGGCACATCGGTAGAAACATATCCCAGGGTTGAGTAGTCTTGCAGATACCTTCCATAGAAAAGGGGGTCTGGAGATTGCACCTCATTATTTTTGCGCATGTAATGCAATGCTTTCTGATAATCAATTCCCTGTAAACCTTTGAGCGCGGCCTCACAAAATAGAATATCAGCAGAGCTACCACCTTGTATTTTAGCGCTGTGACCTGCGATCCAGGCATCAGGTAGCCAGCCAGTATGCTCTGCAATATCCAATAGGGCGTTCAGAAAGGCTATCTCTAGATCAGGATGAAAGAGCGTGATCAGAGCATTGGCGTTGCGAACGCTATCCCACACACAATAGAAATCCGTAAATTGGCGTACACCAGAGTGCCAGGAAGGGTTTTCGTCATCCACCCCCAGGTCACCAGGCATACAGAGCAAGCGGGTAAAGAGTGTGTAAAAAAGTGTTTTTTGCTCAACTGTTCCTCCACTCACGCAGATGCGAGAAAGCTCGTGTTCCCAGATTTCTACAGCTTCTGCATGGATCTGGGAAAAGCTTTTCTGCCCCACCTCTTGCTCGACGTTTGCGCGTGCCTTAGCAATACTGACATAGGAGATGCCTACAGAAAGATTGACCTCGTGTGCCAGACCAAAAGAGGCCAGTGCCTGGCAATTAGGACCGACCGCAAATAGATTTTGTGTTGAATCATCCTGGCTGTATGCTGTACGTTGGAGTGCTTCCTGATCGAAGTGTGCGTAGAAGTAAATGGAATAAGGAAACTGATGACCCCAACCACCCTGGAGATCGGCTCGCCCAACAATCTCAGTCGTCGAAATCCATTCGATGTGCCCGCTTATCGAATGCGCACTGTCCTCCCTGCTTGTTTGAATTACTGAGCCAGCGTCAAGCAAGATCTGTGCCTCCGCTCCATCTGGAAATGTATAGCGATGAACACCAACATGTGAGGTGGCAGTAAGTTCTGCTTTGATATGTGCAGGTTCTAACATTACATGGTAGTAGCCAGATCCAGCCTGCTCTTGCTGGGCTATGTATCCCTTCTGAGCGGTATGTACATCAGTGATAAAAGGGAGGATGCCAATATTGCCGTAGCGCCCTTCGCCACCTGTGCCGCTGACGTGAGTATGACTAAAACGAATGATAGGCTGCCCGCTCTGATATCCATTGGGTGGATGTGGAATAGCGGTGTCAGGTCCTGGCCGGACCAGGCTCAATGGTAGATAGGGTCCACATAGACAACTCCCCCAATTATCTACGCCAATAAAGGGATCAACAAATTCCTTCATCCTCCAATGATCCTTTCAAACCTGTTTGTGTGAGTCGCGCTTGCTGATGGCACTGAGCAATTTTTATGCATGTATGCCCTGGTTACGCTCATCTCTTCTTGCGATATATAGCCCCGAAATAGGCCGGGGCACATCGCGTGTGAACGCAGTGTGCCCCGGCGTTGATTTTCTGGCTTTAAGTTCGGGGAGTCTTATGACCAGAAGTCTTTGTGGCAGTGCCGAAGGTTAAGCCTGCCCGCTCTGGACAGGCTTAACCTTTATTGTGCTGTCACAGAAATGTTGCGCCAGCTTGCCGTTCCACTGTGAGTGCGTATTCCGATCTGACCGGTTGTAGAGGAACAACCATTGTCAGTATAATTCAAGGTACCCTGGTCGGACGAACCTGCAGCAGAGGCTGCAATTGACAATGTGCAGCCCTGTACACCAATATTCAGGTGATACCAGGTATAGGTAGAGACGCCGCCGGGAATAGTTCCACTGCCCAGCGTTGTCCAACTGCCGTTGCTCTCACGTCCCAGATAGAAGCCTCCACTGCTGATGCCAACGACATAGCCGCTTAGCGCATCAATGCCGGTTGAGGGATCTGTGACGCGAACTATGAAACCAGCATCATCATCGTTGGCGGTGAGTTGTACATCACCAGACAATGTATAGTTACTCCATGCAGTGGAACCAACGACAGCTTTGTCTCCCTGACCACTGTATGAGGTATCGCTATAGACGCCATTAGAGACCGACCAGTTTCCACCATAGGTTACCCAACCTGCGTCAGTGCCACTGGAGAAGGGATCGTTATATGGTAGCACTCCCGCATTGGCCGAACCTGCAACAATCTGACAGTTATTATCTGCTGTTAACTGACCTGCCAACTCAAGCAAGCTACTGCCGTCGCTAGAAGGTAAGAGGGAGGACGAGTAGTTGGCACAATGATCGCCGCTATTTGGTATATTGACATTGAATGGAGCTGTCATTTTGTACCAGGTTCCGGTGCCGCTGAAGTCGGTGGTTGTCAAGAGCGTCGAACCACTTCCTCCATTGGGACTGTTACTAAGGTATTTGCCAACGAGGATTAATTCACCATTTGGTCCGCCCCCAGGACTCCAGACCAGGCCGGTCGTGCTGGTGAAATAGCTACCATCACTTGCCTGGGGTATAGAACCAAGATTAGATGCATTTCCCCAGTTGTCTCCATCAGAGGACGTTCGTACATGAACCGAGCAACCAGGATTCCCACACACCTCATATGCCATTATGTATGAGCCGTCAGGTAGTTTCACAACGCTGGCCATGCCGGGACGAGTATTATTGTCATTGACCGCGACATCGTATACTTCAGATCCCCAGGTCTGGCCACCATCTGTCGATATGACATGTCCAAGTAATTGATTATAGCCATCGCCTTGATGGCGCTCATCTGAGAAATAGCATATCAGGTTCCCATTATTATCTATTGCGAGATCTGGCTCCCACAGACCTTTTCCGCTCCCTTGCCCACCAGTCGCGACGTAGCTCAGAAAATTCCAGGAATTGCCTTGATCTGTACTATACCAGATACCAATGGAAAGGCCAGTGCCAATAGTTCCGGCCAGTAGCAGGGTCCCGGCGCTCAATGAT
Organism: Dictyobacter kobayashii; assembly: GCF_003967555.1. Lineage (GTDB taxonomy): Bacteria > Chloroflexota > Ktedonobacteria > Ktedonobacterales > Ktedonobacteraceae > Dictyobacter > Dictyobacter kobayashii. The sequence continues at coordinate 963,265 of NZ_BIFS01000001.1, read as the reverse complement.
CCCGTCTGCTGAGGTACCTCGAAGAGTGCGACACAGCAGTTGCCTGCGGAGGCATCGGCAGGGCTGACCGTACTGAGATAGTTCCAACTACTGCCACCATTAATGCTTGTATAGACAGGGAAGGCCTGACCATTGTTGGTATCAGCTGACGCAATTAAGGTTCCGTTTGGTAAGCTCGAGTTATTACTATGCGCCAGGCGAATAACACGTGGATAGTCCGTCAGGCTAGTTCCAACAGCAGTCCCACTCGCAGCATGAATTGGCGATACTTCATAAGCAGCCCGAAGGGCAAAAAAACTGAGGGTGAGTGCACATACCAGAGCCAGCTGACTCAACATTGACCAATGAGATTTCACCATCATTGTGGTTTCTCCTTCATCAAGGATAATCTTTGATGAGCAAAGGAGTACAACCATCATAGCTGTACTGCTATTCACGTCATGAAAAAGCTGTTGCATGTCAAATACTGGTTGCGACAGCAAAATAGCGTTTCTACACCTCCTGTTGCTATGAGGCATGAATTCAATTGACGGTAAATATTCATAAATTGCTAACAATTTAGCTGATACATATGTATCATATCAGGTTTTGCGTTGTCAATAGTGCCGATGATAAACTCTGCTCGGATCCTGCTTTTGTGCCTATCTACTCTGCTGTACTGGCTCTAGGAGCTTAACGATATCGATGAGTATTTGAACGGAGGTAAAGGATGACGAGTTGGGTCTGTAAAAATGTAATGCCTAACTGATCATAAAATTAATTGTTGACAATTAGGAAATTATTGTTTATATTTTGTTCATAGCCTTTCAGGTCACTGTCGCTATGTTGATACTTTACCCGCGTATTTATTGTTTTGTAACAGCTTTTTTTATTTAAGGATTGATAGCAAGAGAACCAGGAAGCAACTGCCATTTTCTCAGGAATGTTAGGTTGGCTTCTTTTTCCTGGTGCTTCTCTCGTGTATCAGTCAGGAGAAGAGCAACAATGTGGTACACTTCTTCCGAGTTGAATGCGCAGGATGCATCAACTCATACTCGCACTTGTGGGCGCTGGTTGTCCTTTGTTTCTGTTTCTATGTTGCTTCTGGTGGTGTTGCTTTCGGCCTGTGGAGGCTCAACTACTGGGAGTCAACCGAATATTACCTTAAAGCTTATTACCTGGAACAACCCGGCAACCGTCAAAGCATTGACCAAACTGGACAATGCATTCCACCAGAAGTATCCTAATATTACAGTGCAACCAACAATCGTTAGTTCGGACACGTACGATTCGCAGCTGGCGCCTACTCGCTTGCAGGCAAATGATGTAGATATCTTGTCTACCGAGGGGGGTTCACTACAACGCCTCAATCGTGGACACCCAGTGCCGCAAAACCAACCTGGCAACAATGGGTAGATGCTGGTCTGATTAAGGATCTTTCTGGTCAGCCTTTCTTGAATAACTTTTATGCATCGGCCATCAAGAATGCCTCGACGTACAATGGGAAAGTATACTCGGTGCCCAGTGGCCTGGTAGCGTATACGGGCATTATGTACAACAAAGATATTTTTTCAAAGTATAATTTGCAGGTACCTAAAACGTACAGTGACTTTGTGCATGTGGCTGATGTACTGAAATCCCATGGCGTAAGTGTAATTACTACTGGCGCGAAAGAAGCATGGCCGGTGAACTTGATGGCCTACAGCATTATGGCAGGTTATCAACCCGATCAAATGGCGACACTTAAGGGCTTGTGGACCGGCTCAGTGAAATTTACTGATCCGAAGATGGTACTGTTGCTACAGCATGCGCAGAAGTTTTTGAGCTATATGGAAACCAACTTTACTGGTGAAGATAGCTCTGCGGCACTTGGTCGCTTTGCCAGTGGGCAGACCGCAATGCTATTAACAGGCTCATGGGATGCCCCAACAGCGTTGTCGACAAATCCTGGCATACAACTGGGTTACTTTCCCACACCTCTGAGCGATACTGCCAGTGATAATTTACACCTACAAGGAAAATATGCTGATGAATGGTATATCGCTGCGCACTCTAAGAACCAGGATGCAGCTTTGAAATGGGCTCCAGTTTTTCTCTGATCATCAGAATTATGCAACATTTGCCGGCACTAATGGCATCTTACCGGTTCAAGATGTCTCGGTGAATGTACCGCTAAGTGCTGAACTGAAGCCTTATATTGCTGACTTCCAGGTCGCCTGGGACCAAATCTCAATCCAACCTAGCAACGTTGGCCAATATGCCGTTGGCGTCTATCCAAACCTATCACTTCTCTCTCCAGCCGGTAACATCGCAGGAGCGCAGGAACTGGCACAAAAAGCAGAGTCAGATTGGGCGGCTGCACTACAGAAAAAATAGTACATCCAGGTAAGATATGAGATGAAGGTTTCGTTGCGTGCTGATGCATGCAATGAGACCATCTCGTCGATTTGCACCGTGCCTGCCTGGTGTATGCGTGCAACATCCTCTGCATTTTTTTGTTCATACCGCTTTACGTGGTTGAATCATATATAGAAAGGAACACAGAATGTATGGTAAAGGTTGGTCCAGAGCTGTTCCATATCTATGCTTCCTCCCTGGATTATTGCTTTACGTGGTGATTACGCTTGGCCCCTCGCTCGCCACAACAGTGTTTTCGTTTACTGACATTTCAGGTACGCCCAACACGCCCTGGCATTTTATAGGCCTGGCTAATTATAGTGAATATCTCTTTGGAAGCAATGCGCGTGATAATCTGGCTGCCTTCCAGCGTACAATCATTTTCTGTATTTCCGTTACGCTGATACAGAATGGTGTTGCGCTTTTCCTGGCAGTACTGCTCAATCAGAAAATCAAAGGGTCCACTTTTTTTCGCACCCTTATCTTTTTGCCAACCGTGCTTGGTGTAACGGTCATTGGACTGGTATGGACCATTATATTCAACCCCATCAATGGTCCTGTTGAGCAATTTTTGCATCTTTTGAACCAAAACTCCCCCTTGTTGGGCTCTTTTAACCTGGCATTCCCACTTGTCATCTTCGTCCAAATCTGGTCATCAGTTGGATTTGCAATGGTGATTTACCTGGCGGGAGTACAGACCATTCCGGCTGAACTGATTGAGGCTGCACGTATTGATGGTGGACGCCCCTGGCAGGTTTTCTGGCTTGTGACCTTCCCCTTGCTCGCATCGTTTGTCACCATCAATGTTTTGTTATCCATTATCAGTTCTTTGCAAAGTTATCAATTAATCTATGTACTCACTGGTGGTGGCAATGGCAATGTAGGTGGTTTCAACACTAGTGTGCTAAGCTTACAAATTTTCAGTTCTGCATTTTCCCAGGGGATGCGCCAGGGATATGCTTCAGCGCTAGCTGTGCTGCAATTTCTTCTGGTTTTGATCATTGCGCTTATTGCCCAGATATACCTGCGCCGTAGAGAGGTTCAACTATGAATAACTATCTATCCAAATCGACTGCCACTAGAGATGATCAGGCAGTGGATGTACCTGTAGCAATCTCTCAACGGAGTAAACGCTATGTCAGGCCTGACTCGATGCAAAAGCATCGTCTATCGGTGTTGACTGTTGGAAGCTATGCTATCATCTTGCTTGCCACGGTGCTGTATCTCTTCCCTCTGGCATACCTGGTGAATATCTCATTTAAGACATTGAGTGATTACTTTCAGAATCCGACCGGTGTGACAAAAACGGTTGCCTGGGTCAATTATGTAAATGCCTGGAATGAGGGAAATTTTGGCGCCTATTTCTTCAATACCGTCTTTTATACCATCGTTGCAACAGGTGTTTCGGTGCTTTTTTCGCTTTTTATCGCATTTCCTATAGCGCGTGGATATGTAAAAGCTAGTCGCTTCTGGTATACGCTCTTTGTTATTTCATTGTTCTTACCATCGGCGCTTATCCCTCAATTTCAGCTCATTTTGCATCTGGGACTCTACGATACGCAAATCGGCTATATCCTTGTGGCTTCCAATCTAGGTCTGGGTCCATTTTTGATTGCCGGTTACCTCAAGTCAATTCCAAAGGAACTGGATGAAGCAGCAACCATCGATGGCTGTGGTTATGTTCGCTATGTTTTGACGATTATTATTCCCTTGTCCAGACCTATTCTTGTGACTGCGCTCCTGTTGCACGCTATTGATGTGTGGAACGACATCATTGGTCCAACAATCTATCTCTCTAATCCCTCGTATTCTCCCATTTCTCTGGGCCTATTCTCGTTTTTTGGTCTCTATACTAATGACTGGGTTACGTTGGCAGCGGCGACAGTGATTGTTGCAGCACCATTGATTGTGCTCTTTATTTTTCTTCAGCGCTACTTTATATCGGGGGCTTTATCCGGTGCCCTCAAGGCATAACTTGTCATATGGGCCTTCTGGGACTCATTGCATGGGTGAGGATCAGCCCTTACAGTATCGACCATAAGGGCTGATTGTACTTGATTGTACTATCTGATGTTTCTATGGAAGAAGGTTATACTTGTACCAGTTGCCATTGTTGATTGGCGCCACCCCAATAGCTCCATTGTTGGATGGTCGCGCCATCACTGGTCGATTGGCCATTAACATCAAGCACTTTACCACTGTTGCGATTAACGATTTCGTCGTAGCCACCGCCTACGTCGACCAGGCTCCACTGCTGATTCGTTCCACCATTATCAGTGTACTGGTCCACTCCTCCTCCATCCGCCGTTGACTGGCCGCTGACTTCGAGGACCTTGCCACTCCCGACGTTGACGAACTTATAGTAGCCATTTCCTACAGAAACCATATTCCAGTGTTGATTGGCGCCACCATTATCATGGAACTGGATGATCGGCGCGCCATCGTCTGTTGATGCCAGGTTCACATCAGCCACTTTGCCACTGTTGCGGTTGACTAGTTTGTAGGTCGCTGTTGTGCCACCACCTCCACCGGTTCCTCCGTTATAGGTGGTGTTGGGAATAACGAAGGTAGTGATCGATTGGGCCGGCAAGGTGGTGCTGAGTGTGTTGTTGGAGATAGAGAGCGCTGAGAGTTGCTGCAAATTCTCGCTGGCCGTGGTTTGATAGGGGGTCGCCGAACTACCAACGCTGGTGAAGGCGGAGAGATCATACGAGACGCTGCTGTCGCTGCTACTATTGTTGGTAGCGACGATGGTTAACGAATTGCTGCCGGGATTCAATGCGGTAAATGTGCTGGCATCGTTGTTACCGATCATGATAGAGCCTGGACGGACGAATTTACTGTAGTTACCCATTGCGTAGTAGCGAGCCGGATACGAGATATTGTTGTTGCCATCGCGTAATGCCAGCCCCCACACATCCTGTCCGTTCGCGCCAGCCCCTCCCTCGTTGACCGCCTGCCAGGCAACCCAGGCGCTGGGATGCAGATGTTGCTCATCATCAAGGACCTCGTTTGAAAGCGCGAGCGCCGCATTGATATCTGAGCCTTGCGAATAGGCACCCCATTCGGACATCCAGAGCCGCTTGTTATCGGTCTGCCCGATGCTGGCGTATGCGGTATTGCGATCGCTATCACTGCCGGCATAGGTGTGGGTATTCCATTGGGCCAGGTCTGCTTTCGTGCTGCTCGAGTATGAATTGTAAGCATTGACCGAGTTGCCTACGGAGAAGTCGTCCGGGGCACTGATTTGCGTATAGGCTGAGGCGCCGTTCTGGTTCAAGGCAGTGGCGAGCAGGGGAATGATAGTATTCTGGGTGCTGGTCGAGACATACATGCCTTCCTGGGTTCCCGTTGAGTTCCAGTAGGTACCACTGGGTTCATTGAATGGATCGACGGTTTGCAGCGTGATGCCGAAACTATCATGAAAGTGCTGGTCGATGGTTGCGATATAGTTCGCATAGTCATTATAGTGGGCGGAATTAAGATTCTCGGCTCCGTTGGGTCCGCCGGCGGTGCAACTGTTGTTGAGCATCCAGGCGGGAGGAGAATTGACAAATCCCTCGAAAACGTTCGCTCCACGCGCCTGCGCCGCCTGGGCGAACCAGAGCTGATTGGCATCCTGTGTCCAATCGAAATTGCCCTGAGTCGGTTCAAAGGAAGGTACGTTTCTCCCCTCGCCCATCTGATTATGGCAGACGTTGCCCGGACCGTCTGCGCCAAAGTTGTAGCGAACGACGTTAAGGCCGATACCTTTGTTGGGATCATAGAGAGCATCGGCCAGTGAGGTCCGTTGACTATCGCTCCAGCCACCGATAATATTGGCCCACCAGGCGAGGCTCGTTCCCCAACCTTGAAGCGTCTGGTATTGTTGCCCTGGTGAGATGACTATCGAGGTTGCGGCAGAGGCTTTGGATGCATTAAATAGCTGAAGTGAAAAAAGGGTCGCTCCAATGACCAGGAACGAAAGGCCAGCCATGGCGTATTTTTTGCAATGTTGTAACACGTACACTCTCCTTGTGGAATCGCGATACCTCATTGTGCGCAGAAGCAAAAGGGCTACCTATTGCTCCTGTACAATAAAACAATCTGATATTCAGAGAGCGAAAAGACTCTACAATCCTTGTAGTTTTTCATAGTCAGTAAGTACTTGCTCTCTCAATGTTTATTATATTAACATAAATAAAGGCAAATAGATAGAGTGGCGGTGTTTTTACATGGATAGAGTGGCATGTCCTGACGCTTCTAAAACGGCCTCACCCTTGCCTGATCCTATTTGTAGCACCCTTGTAGCGTTTACGTTATGCAGGGGTAGCCCATTAGTCATCGGGCATTATAGTATGTTCTATGAACATTTATTATATTAACATAAGTACCTGGAGATGGATTGAGGCCGTTGCTCTAACGTCTGAGGAAAGAACCGCCATGACCCCTGCCGTCGCTGAGCGCATGCGCAATTCGGATGAAGGCGGATTCAGGAGGAAGCGTGGTTATCAGCAACCACGCTTCCTCTTTTTCTATTTCACATCATGATTCCTCTTGCCAAAAATGCTTGCCTTGCCTGTGTTTTAATTCCTTTTAACAAAAAAACCAACGGAAAATCAAATGCATTTAACGTTGATTTAAAAGGTACTTGGTATATTTAAAAAGGTGTTGCTATTAAAAACAGGATGTTGCTTTTTTGTGAAAGGATTCATCTCATGGGTGCCTCTTTTTATTCCCGGCGTACGATGCTGGCGGCGGGTACACTTGCGTGCCTGGTCGCGCTGGTAGCTTCCCTGGCCATCAGTGGTTTCTTAGGTACGCCCCACACCTACGCGCAGACAACGCTTCCCACTCCCAGTCATATTGTACTGGTCATGGAAGAAAATCACTCTTACAACGAGATCATTAATTCAAGCAGTGCCCCCTATATTAACTCTCTGGCCAATAGCGGCGCACTGTTTACCCAATCCTTCGGGGTCACCCACCCCAGCGAACCAAATTATCTGGCGTTATTTTCAGGATCTACGCAAGGAATTACCGATGATTCGTGTCCCCATACATTTAACCCTCCTGATCTGGGTGGAGAATTAATCCAGGCAGGTTTGAAATTTGGAGGCTATTCGGAGAACCTACCCTCGACCGGTTCGACGGTATGCACTTCAGGGAACTATGCACGTAAGCATAATCCCTGGAGTAACTTTACCGATGTCCCATCCACTGCTAACATGCCCTTCACCAACTTCCCCACCTCCAATTTTAGCTCGTTGCCAACCATCTCTATTGTGGTGCCAAACCAACTCAATGATATGCATAGCGGGACCATCCAGCAAGGCGATAGCTGGCTCAAAACTAATATCAATTCGTATGTTCAATGGGCGAAGACAAATAACAGTCTCCTTATCGTGACCTGGGATGAGGATGATAGCTCACAAAACAATCAGATCCCTACTATTTTCGTTGGCCCCATGGTTAAAACCGGTCAGTACGCTGAACAAATCAACCACTACAATGTGCTGCGAACTATGGAGGACATGTACGGGTTGCCAGCCGCTAATAACAGCTCGAGTGCCTCGTCAATCGCGGATTGCTGGCAATCTATAGCTACCCCCACACCGAGCCCAACATCGACGCCAAGCCCAACGCCCACGGCAACGCCAAGCCCAACGCCAACGGCGACGCCGAGTCCAACGCCAACGGCGACGCCGAGTCCAACGCCAAGTCCAACGCCAAGTCCAACGCCAACGGCGACGCCGAGTCCAACACCGACGCCCAGCCCCACTCCAATTCCTGGCGGTAGCAATATCCTGAACAATAGCGGTTTTGAGAGTGGTTCGAGTTCCTGGACTGAGAGTTCTTCAGGTGGCTATGAGATCGTAGATAGCAGCAATCCCCATACTGGTAGCAATAGTGCCTACCTTTGTGGCTACGATTCTTGTACCGATACGATCTATCAAAAGGTCACTGTTCCATCCAGTGCCACGAAGATTACACTGAGCTACTGGCTTTATATCAGTACCAATGAAACCAGTAGTAGTACATGCTACGATTACTTCCGTGCACGTTTGCGTACAAGTAGTGGGGCAACTATCTCAACGCCACAGACACAGTGTAATATTGATGCGCAAGGTTGGACCCAGTATACTTTTGATGTGACTTCGACGCTGTCAAGCTATAAGGGTCAGCAGGTTCAGATTGCCTTTTTAGGCACTACCGATTCTTCGCTCTCATCATCTTTCTATGTGGATGATGTTGCTCTGACTGTTCAGTAACGATTCCTTACAGCTAAAACCGAGGACTTCTCAGAGGTGCGTTCTCTGATAGTATCGTTCGAGCCTGATTTTCCTTTGGTTGATTGAGTCTGGGTGCATGTTCCCCTCTTTGATGCTCTCATGAGGGGGATGGCACCCACCAGGCTTGCTACTTCTTCTTAGTGCGTACCCAGGTAGAAGTGGCGCTGAGGGGTGTCCGTTTTTGTCCTATCTAGAAATCTTAAGCCAGAAGCGTTATACCGAGACAGCTAATCCTTGCATAATAAATTGTGCTGTCTGGCTGGCCTGCGCCACCAGGGTCTGTTCTGATTGGCCCAGTACGCGGGCAGACAAGATAAAGGACTCTGTGAGTGAGAGCACCATGAGCGCGGTGGCATCGATATTGTGAACGCGAATTTCTCCCCGAGCCTGAGCCTCTTCAAGGACCAGTGCAATAACCGCAACGTAATCGCGGAGCAGTTTGGTTGCCTCTGCCCTGAAGGCTCGATTGACGCCATACAGCGCGCTCATATAGACATTAAATGAATCGCTCTCTTCTTCGGCCAGGCGTACGAATGCCAGGAAGAGCTGCTCTAAACGGGTCTGAAGATTCCCATGTTGAGCCAGCGCCCCCCGGATAGCGGCTAACTGTGATTGTGCAATAAAACGGAGCATAGCCAGGAAGAGTTCACGCTTATTTTCAAAATAGAGATAGATGGTGCCCTTTCCAATGCCAGCTTTTTCGGCAATGAGGTTAATATTAGCTTGATCAAAGCCGAGACGAGCAAACTCTTTGGCTGCTTCATGAATGATATGTTGGCGTGTGGCCTCTCGCATTTGCTCATCTACAATCTTGGGCATCGTTTCCTCCCTGATTATCTACATTTTTTGCTAACGTGTCCTTTATCGTACCACATTTATGGGCACTTAGTCAGTAAAAAAACACTGCTTGCCAGGGCTATTTAATGTTTCTCTTTGGCGCCTGCGGCGCCGGGTTGGGTGTGTGGAGTGGGCGACTGCGGCCGCCCACTCCACACACCCCACACCTGAAAGATGTACATTCTCTGAACGAACATTAAATAGCCCAGACTGCTTGCGAATATTCGATAGGACATTTGCGTGTTCCCTGAGATATTTTACATGAAAAAAGATTCATCGTGTTTGTCCCGATTGCACAGCAGGGTTTTCTAATGTTCGTCTAGAGAGCGCAGGGAGAGCACGAGCAAGCGTTACGATGTCCATCCTTTCAGGTGTGGGGTGTGTGATGGGCGGCTGCAGTTGCCCATCACACACCCCACACGTCCCACCCCGCGCCGCAGGTGCCAAAGAGGAACATTAAAAAGCCCTGATTGCGCCGTTGTTTTTTATTGACTAGCTGCCCATTTATGTTGTATGATAAGAATACTTATTTTGAAAAGGCCCATGATTAGAGACATTGCCTTATCTGCGATATCTTTTTTTATGCTCATTAATGAGTGGGCGACCATTCATTAATGAGAGATTTCAGCGTTTGTTTGTTAATACAGACAAAGGACATGGAGTATAACATATGGTTCCAGAATCCACCGGAAGCGCCAGTTTTATGCGGCGCCTATTGCGTTTTAGCCGCCTGCAGCGTAGTTTTGAAAGTCCTCGTTACCTTTTGAAGTGGTTAGTATTAAGTTCATTGATCGGGATTGTGGCCGGGGTAGGAGCCATTGTGTTTTATATGGCCATTCACTATGCCAATCACTGGTTTATCGAGGATCTTGTCGGGTATGTGCAACCGAGCCCGGCTGGTGAGGGACCCACAACGGTGATGTCTTTCTGGAATTCGGCGCGCCCCTGGTTGCTGCCGATCATCACCACGCTTGGTGGATTGGTGGCTGGTTTTATTGTGTTTACCTGGGCCCCTGAGGCTGAAGGACATGGAACGGACGCGGCGATTAAAGCCTTCCACGAAGGCACCTCTATTCGCGCGCGTATTCCACTGATTAAACTGGTGGCTTCGGCCATTACCATTGGCACGGGTGGCTCCGCTGGCCGCGAAGGGCCTGCGGCACAAATCAGTGCCGGCTTTGGTTCTATTATGGCCAACCTCCTCCATCTGGATGCGCAGGATCGACGGATTGCGCTCGCCACTGGTATGGGTGCTGGTATTGGCTCGATCTTTAGCGCGCCTCTGGGAGGAGCTATTCTGGCGGCTGAGATCCTGTACAAAGATGATCTCGAGGTGGAAGCGATTATGCCCGCCTTGATCGCCTCGATTGTCGGCTATAGCATCTTTGGCGCCTATTCTGGCTGGCATACGATTTTCTCGGTGCCCGCTGACCTCGCCTTCAGTTCGCCCCCACAATTGCTCTATTATGTCGTGATTGGTATTCTCTGTGGACTGATCGGTCGTCTCTATGCACGTGGATTTTACGGCCTCACGGACCGTTTTCATCATCTGGCACTACCCAACTGGGTGAAGCCGGCGCTGGGTGGGTTGCTCGTTGGTTTGATCGGCCTGGCCATTCCTCAGGCTATCGGGATGGGTTATGGCTGGGTGCAGGTCAGCATGGGTGCCGGTCTGCTCTCGCTTCCCCTCTGGGTAATCCTGCTGTTACCATTTGTGAAGATACTCACGACGGGACTCACAGTCGGATCAGGAGGGTCTGGTGGTATCTTTGGTCCTGGCATGGTGATTGGAGGCATGGTGGGGGCCGCCGTGTGGCGCTTGAGCTACCACGTGTTGCCTGGCTTGCCCGCGATTCCGGGTCCTTTTGTGATCGTGGCGATGATGGCGCTGTTCGGCGGAATTGCGCATGCCCCGCTGGCGATTATGCTCATGGTGGCTGAGATGACCGGGAATCTTTCGTTGCTCGCCCCGGCCATGATTGCGGTCAGTATCTCCTCCATTTTAGTAGGCAAAGATACCATTTATATGAGCCAGGTCAATACGAAAGCCGATTCGCCAGCGCACCGCTTGCAAATGTCGTTTCCGCTACTTTCGACGCTCACTGTGCACCAGGCGATGGCGGCGTTGAAACTGTGCTTCTCGACCACGCAGACGGTGGCCGATGCCGAACAGATGCTGGCGGATGATGTTGTTAGTGGAGCACCGGTGGTAGATGATGAAGGAAATTTACAGGGCGTGGTGACCCAGGCTGATATTCAACGTATCCCCCTCGCCGAGCGCGCGGAACGACCAATCAAAGAGATCATGAACACCGAGGTGTTGACGCTTGATTCGTATGCCACCCTCGATGAGGCACTGGAACAATTGACCAGTGCACGCGTGAGCTGGGCTCCGGTGATCGAGCACGATCCCTTTACTCCGGAACGAAAAATCCTTGGTATCTTGACGGCTGCCAGTATTGCGCAGATCTATCGTAAGACGCTGGCCAAAGATTCGCGCCGGATGCGTGGGGTAGTCGAAGGAACTGTTATGGTGGAAGCAAAGATCGAAGCGCAGGCGCCGCTGGTGAACAAACCCTTGCGTGAGGCGGGCATCCCTGCTGAATGTTTGATCGTATCGATCCGTCGCGCTGGCGAACTGATCTTCCCACGCGGGAGTAGTGTGATTCAGGCTGGCGATACGGTGACGTTCCTGGTGAGTCCACACGCAGAGGAGCGGCTTCAGGACTATCTAGCCAATCGTCTTGCGGCGGTCCCCGTTCTCCAGGCAAGTTGATAGAGGTACCTGTGTAGTTCTCATGCCCTGTTTGTTACCTGATGGGCATGGGAATTGCTCTTTATCTCAATAAGCTAATGTAGACTCCGAACTATAGCATCTGGCCGGGCGGGCAGCCCTGGTACCAGATGCTGTTTTAATCTGCCTTGATTGGGGTGGCATCATAATCCCCGCTTGCCTGTGGCGGTTGCTGATTGATTTTCTCACATTTTTTCCAGCCATAAATAATACAAATCAACGCTAAGACAAAGCAGCCAGTACTCATCCAGAAGAATGTCCATTTAATATTTGACAATGGAAAGCTCAGCGCGCTCAGGGAGGCTATTCCTAGCACGAGATAGAGAAAAAGCTGCGTCCAATCATTGACGTGCTGCTTGTGCGTTGAATTTTTACTTTGTAACTGGAGCCAGGTGGAAAATAATTCTGGATTGGCATTCTCAAGCAGTGTTTTTTGATGAAGCCTCAATGTGGATGTTATTATCTCGTGGTGAGCACTCAGGGCCGCTGTAAACAGAGCAATAAAGCCGACGCCAATGTCGAGGTATGAAAAGCGAGGCTGCGCGAGCGACGCAGCAATGAGGCCGCTAGATACTGTGACAAAGCCAAAGAGTATCTGGGTTTGTAGTTGAAGCCTGGCTGTAATTTCACGTCCCATATCCCTGTATAAATCATTGCCGGCTATATCTGGTCTTCTTTCTTCAGTCGACATAACCTGCTCCATGTAACCAAATGAAAAACGTATTGGTGTGGCACGTCTGTGCCATACCAATACGCCTTCTTTGAAGATCTTGGTGGCTACATCCTGGAGCCGTAAAGATCCTCGTTGTTGGACAACTAACTCAGGCGCTCTAGATCAAGAGCGGCATTTATCACAGGGGTCGTGCCACCAGTATCGGTCTGGAGATCAACTGCGGTGAGTGAGGTGTGATTGACCAGGGTGACGTCATCGCCTGCTGTCAGGGAGACGATTACTTCACCATGATTTAGCTGTGAACCACCGAATGACCCATATGAGGTACCTGGTATTGGAGTACCATTATCAAAAACAGTGAACTGGCTGGGTTGTGTGGTCTGTGTACTGAAGTCTATTTTATAGACACCGGTCGCGGCCACGATAACATTAGCAGATCCTGGTGTATGGGTGAATCCGCTTGTCAGCGGTCCATTGGTCTCAAAAGCCACCGGGCTTTCGAGCGGGATATTCTGCGCAGATTCGTTGTAGATGTAAGCATAATCTACAGTAGCAGGGGTGCCAGCAGGACCTTGAGGACCCGTGGGGCCGGCGGGACCAACAGGGCCAGCAGGGCCGGTATCACCTGTGTCACCCTTAGGTCCAGCAGGGCCAGTGTCACCTATGGGGCCTTGAGGGCCAGCAGGTCCAACTGCGCCATCAGCGCCGGCAGGACCAGCAGGACCGGCAGGTCCAATAGGACCAGCGGGGCCAGTATCACCTGTGTCACCCTTAGGGCCAACAGGGCCGGCAGGGCCAGGAGCGCCATCAGCGCCAGTGGGGCCAACCGGGCCAGCAGGTCCAGGAGCACCATCAGCGCCAGCAGGGCCTTGAGGGCCAACAGGGCCGGCGGGGCCAGGAGCGCCATCAGCGCCAGCAGGGCCAATAGGACCAACAGGACCGGCAGGGCCAGTGTCGCCGGTGTCACCCTTAGGTCCAGGAGCACCATCAGCGCCAGCAGGGCCAACCGGGCCAGCAGGTCCAGGAGCACCATCAGCGCCAGCGGGGCCTTGAGGGCCAACAGGGCCAACGGCGCCATCAGCGCCAGCAGGGCCAATAGGACCAACAGGACCGGCAGGGCCAGTGGCACCATCAGCACCAGCAGGTCCAATAGGACCAACAGGGCCAGCAGGGCCAGCAGGGCCGGTATCACCTGTGTCACCCTTAGGTCCAGCAGGGCCAGTGTCACCTATGGGCCTTGAGGCCAGCAGGTCCAACTGCGCCATCAGCGCCGCAGGACCAGCAGGACCAGCGGGCCGGTATCGCCAGTGTCGCCCTTAGGGCCGGCAGGGCCAGCAGGTCCAACTGCGCCATCAGCGCCGGCAGGACCAGCAGGACCAGCAGGGCCGGTATCGCCAGTGTCGCCCTTAGGGCCGGCAGGGCCAGCAGGTCCAACTGCGCCATCAGCGCCGGCAGGACCAATAGGACCAACAGGGCCAGCAGGTCCAGTGGCACCATCAGCACCAGCAGGTCCAATAGGACCAACAGGGCCAGCAGGGCCAGCAGGGCCGGTATCACCTGTGTCACCCTTAGGTCCAGCAGGGCCAGTGTCACCTATGGGGCCTTGAGGGCCAGCGGGGCCAGCTGCGCCATCAGCGCCAGCAGGACCAGCAGGACCAGCAGGGCCGGTATCGCCAGTGTCGCCCTTAGGGCCGGCAGGGCCAGCAGGTCCAACTGCGCCATCAGCACCAGCAGGACCAATAGGGCCAACAGGGCCAGCGGGGCCAACTGCGCCATCAGCGCCGGCAGGACCAATAGGACCAGCAGGGCCAGCGGGGCCGGTATCACCTGTGTCACCCTTAGGTCCAGCAGGGCCAGTGTCACCTATGGGGCCTTGAGGGCCAGCAGGTCCAACAGCGCCATCAGCGCCAGTAGGACCAATAGGACCAGCGGGGCCAGTAGCGCCAGTGGCACCCGTATCACCCTTTGCTCCTTTGTTACCTTTAGGGCCTTGAGGACCAATAGGGCCTTGAGGACCAACAGCGCCAGCAGGTCCAGTATCACCTATGGGACCGGCGGGACCAGCGGGGCCAGTGTCGCCGGTGTCACCCTTAGGACCGGCAGGGCCAGGCGCGCCATCAGCGCCGGCGGGCCAACAGGACCGGCAGGGCCAGGCGCGCCATCAGCGCCGGCGGGGCCAACAGGACCGGCAGGGCCAGTGGCACCATCAGCGCCAGCAGGTCCGGCAGGACCAACAGGGCCAGCAGGTCCGGCAGGACCAACAGGGCCAGGAGCGCCATCAGCGCCAGCAGGGCCAGCGGGACCGGCAGGTCCAGTGGCACCATCAGCGCCAGCAGGTCCAACAGGACCGGCAGGGCCAGGAGCGCCATCAGCGCCAGCGGGCCAACAGGACCGGCGGGTCCAGGAGCGCCATCAGCACCAGCAGGGCCAGCGGGACCAATTGGGCCAGCAGGTCCGGTGTCGCCGGTGTCACCTTTATCTCCTTTGCTGCCCTTAGGACCGGCAACTCCTTGAGGGCCGGTAGGACCGACGGGACCGGTAGCTCCGATAGGTCCCTGGGCACCAGTGGGACCTTGAGGACCAGTAGAACCTTGAGGGCCGGCGGGGCCATCAGCGCCAGCGGGACCTGTAGGGCCTTGAGGACCCTCAGGGCCTTGAGGACCGGTAGGACCAGCGGGACCCACTGGCCCTGGAACTGAGTTTTCTATATGGGTAATAATAAGGGGACGATTTTTGTTTGAGATGGTGTGATCCAGAGCAAATTTTTGTGTAGAAAGTAATTGCTTTGTTGTTGTGCTTTCAAGCACAAAATTGTATATATGCTGATCACTTACGGATGCTTTGAGAACCGCACGCGTGATGGTATGCGATTCATTACTTTGCGAACCCTGTAGTGACGCTGCATGTGCACTCTTAAGGGGTACAGCTAGTAATGCGCCTGCAATCAGAAGCGTGCCTGCTATTCGCTTGTCCAGCTTGGGACATTTACGTGGTAGCAAGCAGCGACGATTCCACTTTTTCATGGATGGCTACTCCTTCTTCTTTTGGAAGCTCTAATCGTACGTGAACAAAAATGTCATTAGCTGGATAAGAAAGATAAAAATGAGGTAAATCTTCATCTTGCGGTCCTTAAGAGATTTATTCAACATTCAGTCACTTATCCTACTACCCTCCTAATATAAATTGCGAGAGAACTAATTGTTCTAAATGTATATATCTTTTTAAATCAAATTTACATAAAATAATTAAAAATGTGTATTGCGTTTAATAATCTATATAGAGATTTATAAATGAATAAAAATATCCATCTTCTATGTTTCCGCATATCACTACAGCGACCCCCATCTTCTTATGATGGGGGTCGCTATTTGCACTTTCTTCATTTAATCTTTTTTCAAGCGAACGGTTGCTGATATGTCAATTCTTAGAGGGCGGTTGATCCATCTGTGCCAGCACATAGCAGCGCATCAAAGGCACTAAGCTAAAAAGGTCATCTTTCTGGCTCACCAGGGAAAGTTGGAGTAATTCTGCCAGGCCAGCATCACGAGCCCCTTCATTGTTTCCCAGTCCACTTACCTCTCCAAGCTTGTTCCTGCTTATCCCTTCTTCAGCGAGTGCTAATGCTTGTAGTAATTGATAGGTGCCGCTCTGGCGAATACGTTCAATTGCTTCACTAAAACAGAAATGTGTAATATTGCTGTGATGATGGTCAAGCTGTTGCAGCACTGAATTTATGCCATAGCCCAGACTCATCAAGCCGATACTCCACACAATAGCAAGAGGAAGGCCACCCGTGCGCTGATATAGAGCATCTGCAATAAGAGAGGTAAGCTGAATATTTTTGTGCCTGGCTTCAAACTGTATCAAAGCTAGAGCATCCCGATATGAAAGATCATGTAAACGAATGGTGTAAGCAACGTCAATACGATGGCGGGTAGTGACAATGGCTTTGGTTGGTTCCGGCAGTTCAAGCAGGAAGGCGAGCAACGCTTCGTCATCGATCTCCTCAAGGTTATCGACAACCATCAGCGTGCGTATCTTACTTAGTGCATAAGTAATCAGGCGGCGATGCTGGTTAAGTGGCGCCTGGCGATCAATTGATAAAGCGAGAACCGCCTCTATCTCTAGATAGAGATCTAAGAGATTGGTAAAAGTCTGGGGACGTTGCAGAATTCTCTGAGCCGTTAAGACCCTGCGCTTGGCTGAGATCCAGATGAGTGCATCAAAGTGCTCTTGTAGAGCTAATGAGCCATAATTCTCGTAATAATAATACATTGCTTCGAGTGCCAGCGTGCTCTTTCCAATGCCGCCAATACCATCGATAGCTACGAGAAAATAGCGGCTTCGTGGATAGGGCTGAAGGAGGGTGCGAAGAGTTTGCAACTCCTCTTGCCTCCCAAAAAAGTTCTGGTAGTAGCGTTGCGGCAAGTTATGATATGGGGGTCTCTTTTCTGTTGCTGGTGAGATACATGAATGATCAGTCATAGATGCCTCAGAGTCCGATGCAGGGGGATTTGCAATGAGTGCAAACCAGGCTGCATCAAACGCTTCATTCAAAGCTGCATGCTGCCAGAGACTGCGTGCTTCCTGTTCTTCAGAACCAATAGTAAATGCCCCCAAGCGGATATATGTTTCGATTACTTTTTTCAGGTTGCTTGCCTTTGGAGCGCTGATAGCACTCTCCCATTTGCGGATAGTTGTAGTACTAACCCCTACCTCCTTACCCAGTTCATTCTGTGTCAATGTGGCTCGATTGCGGAGCATTCCCAATATA
This sequence comes from Dictyobacter kobayashii, assembly GCF_003967555.1. GTDB lineage: Bacteria > Chloroflexota > Ktedonobacteria > Ktedonobacterales > Ktedonobacteraceae > Dictyobacter > Dictyobacter kobayashii. Next base: position 945,539 of record NZ_BIFS01000001.1, on the reverse strand, counting down.
TTGCCGAGATCATCTTGATGGTATCGACTATTCATAAATAGAGCCTTTCTTGCAAAAGGACATATGCGATAGAAATGGAAAACCACCTTCTGTTATTATACACATTTACGGTTAATTATTAACATTTTTGCAGCAGTTAAAGGATATCGATTAAGATGAACAATGTGAGTGAAACAAAACGCAATAGAAAAGAATAACCCAACCTAACTACGTGATGGTTCTGCTTGCCTATACTTTATGTGTAGAACAAGGTTATTTATGTAATATCTATAACACTTTGGGGTTTGAAAGAAAGGAATTGTCTACTATGAGAAGGTTAGGTATGCTATGTCTGGCACTCCTACTCTGCCAGATGGCAAGTTTTGGCATCCTGGTAAACGGAGCCTCAGCCCATTCGAATCCGAGCCATTGGAACTGTAGGTTTTATTGTCCGCCACCATTTCCCGTTCCACCACAGATACATACGGGACCTCAGGGACCTCAGGGACCTCAGGGACCAATAGGTAATACCGGCCCCCAGGGGCCTCAGGGGACTCAGGGACCTCAGGGACCAATAGGTAATACCGGCCCCCAGGGGCCTCAGGGGACTCAGGGACCTCAGGGGCCAATAGGTAATACCGGCCCCCAGGGACCAGCAGGTCCTACTGGTGCCCCGGGAGCCATAAGCCACAACACATTCGCGGGCCCTCAAGAGTACGGTTACTTTTACAATGCGTCCGCACAAACTATACCAATAGGAAGTAGCATCACTTTCGAGGGAAATGGAAACACAACCTCAGGAATTACCCATATCCCCGGATCTGCTAATATCACAGTGGCCTCGACTGGCGTCTATCGTATATTAGTTGATGTACAGACCGTACAGCCTAGCCAGTTCACCCTTTATAAAAATGGTGTGGCTGTTCCGAATGCTACATTTGGTGCTTTTGATGGTTCACAGATAACTTATGGTGACACGATTATCACCCTGGCAGCGGGCGATGTGCTTAGCCTGGTCAATGACACTTCACTTACTGGTGTTGTACTGCAAATTAATGCGGGTGGGGTAAAACCTCCTCTTAACGCATCATTTGATATTGAGCGCATTGGCTAGTTAAGCGACGACAAAAATTCTGTTTGTTCCACCAGAGAAATAGCAAGGCTGATAGAGGGTGCATTTATATGGCGTTGCAACGCCATATAAATGCACCCTCTTGGTGTTTATCAGGAATGGGTAGCCTATTCTGGCTACGTTTCATTGTGTATCAATATATATCAATTTTATCTATGTTATGCTATGCACAGCAATAAGCAGGCAGAGAGTATACTGTTTGTTTCAAGAAGAAGCGAGAGACAGTAGATACCTTATTGTCAGGGTCAGTAATAAGCCAATAAAAAATTTAGTACTTAATACTCCCTATACTTTCAGTTTCTCCGCGCCACATTGACCCGGGATGGTTATCAGGGCATAAAGGAGTAGCAATCGATATGTACAAGAGGTTATCATGTTTAGCTTACGTCAGGACAACCGATTGACAGAAAAAACTACCCCAACCGCTTACAATGCTTTTAGCCGTAGCATGGCTTCAATTCAGCATGAAGGGGTAAAGCCTATCAACGCTTTACTGCTGATGCTGGTTGCTATGTTACTACTGAGCTCTACCTTCCTCTATTCCAGGCTACATAGAGGGATCACAAACGCTGATTTTAGACATATGGCCTCTCCTTATGGAGGAGGGCCAGCCGTGGGACTTACGCCCCAAGACCTCTGGAAACAATATAATTTACCCGGAGTTAGTGGTGGAGAGGGCCAGCTGGTGGCCGTGGTGATTGATGGTGGGCTGCCCTCCATCAACTCAGACCTGGCCGCATACAGCCAGAGATTTGGGCTCCCTTCGTGCACTGTTGCCAGTGGCTGTCTGACCATCAAATATCAGGGTGGTCACCCTATCCCTCCCGGTGCCGACGAGGCTGAAGGTACCCTGGACCTTGAGACAATCCATGCCGTTGCCCCGAAAGCAAAACTGTTGCTCTATAGTGTGCAACAGAGTATCGCCGGTCTGGCCACGGGACCATCGGAGATCATCAACACTCCTGGATTGAAAGCTATCAATATGAGTTATGGTTTTACTGGCAACACCCAGCAATATCAGTCACTTTATGCGAATAATCCCAATCACGTGGCGCTCTTTGCAGCCAGTGGTGATAATGGTCATACACCAACCTCCCATCCAGCGAGCTATCCAGGCGTAATCGCAGTTGGTGGAACAACTCTTAACGGAGGTGTTGAGGCAGCCTGGAATGGTTCTGGTGGTGGCTTATCAACCTATGCGGAGCCTGCATACCAGAAAGCTTATGGAATTCCCCAGGCCAATGGCATGCGTGGTGTACCTGATGTTGCAGCGGTTGCTGGAACCCAGATATCCACCTACCAACAGGGTCGCTGGAGAGGGATGGTCGGCACCAGTGTTGCCGCCCCGATCTGGTCCGGTATTGCGGCCCTGGTAAACAAGCCTATCACCCCTGAGTTGCTCTATACTCTGGCGAAGCAGCAGCCAGACTCCTTCCGTGACGTTACCAGCGGCACCAATGGTAGGTGTGGTTTTGTTTGTACCGCCCATCCGGGTTATGATTATATCACTGGTCTGGGAACACCCAGGAACTTTGTGCAAAATGTCAACGCCATGCCCTAAGGCATAAGTTGTGAAAAAACGTCCATGGTCCACTCTGCTGGACCATGGACGTTTTTGCGTGCGCTGCTGTTGTAGGAAGGAAGTATTGCACCTAAACTTCTGGAGCTTCTGGAAATGGAAACTTACGATCCCTCAGGCGTTGTAAAAGTGCTGGTCTGCGTGAATGGGGGATGAGCCAGTTGCGGAAACGTTTTTGGAACTCTTCAGTTTCATGAAAGTATTCGGCGACTTCTCGCAGCTCCACTAATAGTCGTGTCGCTTCGTCATAACCTGTACTGGTTTTGCGGATTGCTGCCTGATCAGCCTGATACCAATAGTCGCTTTGATGATCATGGATATTTTTCATGTGCTGTAGACGTGCCCGCTGCTCCTCTTCACGCTTCGCACGTTCATACTTTTCTTTGACTCTCTTGCTTTCAGCAAGCAGAGTAGAGTAAGCGATCCGTATATTTTCTGTTGAATCTGCCTTGTTAGCGGGCTGGCCGAGCTCGCGTAATTCTTTTATCAGCAAGCGACTCAGGCCAGGTTCATTGCGAGCCAGGCGCACCAGATAATCGCTGCGACGCTTCTGCGGTAGTAACTCAACCCACGCCGCAAAATCATCTTTAGTTGTTTGTTTGGGTATATCACTACTATGCAGGGCCACTGTCATCAGCAACTCTGGTGGAACTTGCAATAATTGTGCCAGTGCCCGTTGTGCCGCAGTCAATTTTTTAAATCCGGGTGGCACCGGTGGGGTACTATTCGTTTCTTCGTCTGCGCCCTTATCTTCATCCCCGCCAGTTCCTCCTCGATCTCGTCCTCCTCCCTGTCAAATCCGCCTTCATCCTCGTCCTCCTCGTCCTCCTCCTCATCATCGTAGTTGCTTAGCATATCCTGACTGGCCAACCAGGCTATATAAAGAGCACGTAGATCTCCTTCCATTAACTCATCCCGAATGGCGATCAGTGAGCCTAGATCATACTCAATCCACTCATCAGGAGCTTCCAGCCCACCGTAGCTAAAATGAAGGATATCGTATTTTGAATGCCGGGTAAACGTAACGTACTCATCGCAATCGTAGTCATGGAGCAGATCGGCGGGTAAAATGCCATGTGGGAAGCGCAATGCAAACTCAGGAGAGCCCCAGTTGGCCCAATAGAGGAAACCATCAAAGTATTTGTGGAGTACTGCTATCGGATCGTGCTTGAAATCTCCCCAGTTATACTCGATGAAGGCATAGGTGGATGATGCTTCGATATGGCTGGAAAGATCCTCAACCTCAGCAAGTTGTGTGTGTGTCAGAGGTTGATCAAGCGCCATGAATTCGTAACGTTGATATTCACTCATGCATTTGGCCTTTTTTACGATTACTACGACTGCGTATAATCTAGTGTTTGCGATTCTTCTTCCTGGATTTCTGAGCCATTTTCTGTTTAGTCTTTTTCGTTGTGGCTAAATTCTTGTATTTACTTTTGCCTGTAGTCGAAGGATTAAAGGGTGACGGAGGCTCACGGTCATCAAACTTGGAAGCAAATGATTCAAAAAGAGAAAACGGCGGTGATGGGGGGTAAAGCTGATCGAATTCTTCTTGAGTGATCAACCCGAATTCTTTTTGTGTCAGCTCCCATGGACCGGTAATCATTTCGTCCACGTGCTCAGCTTTAAATGCCCTCTCTATTACAGGCAGTGCTTCCTGGGCCTTGAGTCGTGTCAGGCTTATAATCATGAATGCATTTAATTCATAGTCGTCTTCTGCAAATGAAGGAAGTTCTTCCATTCTCTTCATTTGTTCGATTAGTAGATTCACTGCCTTTGCGCAGGTTTCGGGCCTTTGTAGCGCCACCTTTCCTATGCTCTCGATGGCAGTTGCGTGTGTCCAATGATTGCGTGTAGGGTCGGCCAGTATCGAGCCGAGTATCGATAACGTGTCGGGTCCTATCAACGCCAATACTTCTGGCAATTCATCCTGTGCCCACTCAGAATCTTCCATAATGGCCGGAATAGTTAATAGGGGCTCAACGGCTGATATAGCCTCCTCGCGCAGCACTCCCAACGCGCGCCAGGCATGAATCGGTCCCCAGCTGATATCAGTTTCCGAATCAGTATTCAGTAGCTCTTTATTCGTCGCCAGGCGGATCAGCTCGGGATGTCTTGCGCGCTGATTCCCAATGCCAGGTAATCAGGCCAATCTTTAGCACTTACAATCTCTGCCTTTCCCATAGTCAACAACTGTGTAACCGGGGCAGTATAGTTGTATTTTTCTGTTTTCTCCATAAAAATACCTTTGCTCTATAAAGCTCAACAATCATCTGGTCTAGAATATTGTGCCAATAGTAGCATAGTATTGCCATTAAAAAAATAGCCAGGGACCATTGACTGGTTTGAAATGTTTGATGATTCTATTATGCCATGCGAAGTTGTTCTATCATTGGACCCAGTGCCAGGGCAGCGAAGTAGGTAAGTCCGACCACAACGATGGCTGTGACCAGGAATCTCAGAACAGTTGTCTGCTCTTCTATCGAAATTGTCTGTGCCTGCGTATCTATACTAAGAGCAGGCACATGTTGCGCTATGTTAGCGGCCTGACGAGTTATGAGCAGAGTAAATGGGAGGGAATATGATCTGGATTGGTACTTCGGGTTGGGTCTATCCACATTGGATGGAGCGCTTCTATCCTAAGAAGCTTCCTGAGCGAGAGCAACTGGCCTATTATGCTCGCCATTTTCCTACCGTTGAGATCAACCGAAGTTTCTATCGCTTACCGACGCGCGAGCAATTTGCCGCACTATATCAGCAGACACAGGATCATCCGGGTTTCCGTTTTGCGGTCAAAGGGAGCCGTTATCTGACGCATATGAAGAAGCTCCATGAGCCTGCTGAAGGTATTAGTCGTCTTGTCACCGCAGCCGAAGGCCTGGGCGAACGCCTGGGACCCTTTCTCTATCAACTACCACCTCATTGGCATGTTGATCTGGCGCGCCTGGAAGCTTTCGTGCAGCAACTTCCATCGACACACCCGGCGGCCTTTGAGTTCCGCGATCCAAGCTGGTTGCAGCCAGAGCATTTTCCTCGACTCGCAGAGATCCTACAAAGTGCTGGCTATGTCCTGGTGCTGGCTGTGGGTGGGTCACTGCCCACTCCCCTGGATCTGCCTGCCGTTGGTCCCTTCACTTATGTACGGTTCCATCAAGGAGCTCACGGTATCGGACTAACTGAAGAAGAACTGGCATTCTGGTCCCAAAAATTAACGGCCGAAGCAAACAATGGGCGCGAAATCTATACCTATTTCAACAATGATACCGACGCCCAGGCCATCTACAACGCCCTGCGTTTACAAGAGCTGGTCGGCTCCCTGGCCGTACCTCCATCCTGACAATGCTGATGGACCTTTTAAATGTTTTGTTCAAGTAAGTGCGCATATGCGCACTTACTTGAACAAAACATTTAAAAGGTTGCGTGCCGCAGGCGCGAACAAAGGTACAAAGCACTTGCTTTTCGAACATGCTTATTTGAGAGCTATCAAAACCATAGAAAGTACAGCATCATGCAATAATAGCATAGAAATGATGTATAATAGGGGGAGTGGTTTATCTTCTTAGCAGCCCAATTGTCGTGTGTCTTCCTACCCAAATTGCCTAATTGATCCCAATATAAGCCGAAACTTTTTATAATGTGTCATAGTTTTATGTAGAAGAAGAACTTATATTTATCAATAAATCTAGAAAGACAGAGTGATATGGCAACCGGAATGCGCACCGGGGAAACACCAACGCCGGAAGAGGAAAGTACTCTTCCGATGGTTGCGCCGAATAATGAGGTAGCTTCCCAACGGCGTCAACCTATGAAACTCCCGGCCTATAGTCAGGCTGCCGTTGCCCAGCGTCTGGGTGAGGCCCCTGAAGCGCCAACCCCAGGAGTCATGTATGAAGGATCGCATAAACGTCTGCATGAACCTGGCTGGCATACCAAACGCTATCTCAAACGCAAAACACTGCGTGGTACAAATACACAGGTGGAGATCAGAGCACGTAAGACAACGCGCACAATGGTCTCGGTCATTATCAGTGCTTTTTCTGTATTATTAGTGGTACTGATTGTTTTTGTCACCTACATGGGTTTTGCTAACGCCGTTGACCAACAGTATCAAGGTCGTGTCATGACCTTGCAAGACACCCTGCCAAAAGACAATTTAAAAATATATGATGCTCAGAATACCCTGATTTATCAGAAGTCTGATGAGGGTGTCCAGACAACGCTTCCACTAAACAAGATTTCGAAAAACCTGGTCAATGCCGAAGTGGCTATTGAAGACCAAAATTTCTGGAAAAATAGTGGCTTTGATATTACTGGTATTATTCGTGCCGCTATTTCAGATCTGACCGCCCATGGAGTTGTAGCTGGCGGTAGTACTATTACGCAACAATTAGTGAAGAATACGATCGTTGGCAATAAAGATACGGCTCTCCGTAAATTACAAGAGATTATTCTTGCCCCTGAGATAACCCGGCATTATACCAAAGAGCAGATTATGGGTATGTATCTCAATACTATCTATTACGGCAATATGGTCTATGGTGCTGAAGCTGCGGCGACCAGGTATTTTGGATTGCATGATACCCCGACCCAGACTGCGGCACAACAACTGGATATCGCACAGTCCGCGACCCTGGCTGGTATTCCCAGTAATCCTGAGCTACGCAATCCCATTGCCTATCCGCGCAATAGTTATAACCGGACCCTGCAGGTATTGCAACAGCTATATGTGCAAGGCTACATCAATAGCCAGCAGAAAGCTGATGCGATTAAAGAGATACAGCGGCCAAACTTTGTAAAGGCGACCGGCCTGCCCCCTGAGCAAGCTTCAACCTATGTCAACTATGTGATGGATGAGCTAACCACCGATCTACGCGTCAAAGCCTCGGATCTCTCACGCTCTGGATTAGTGGTGAAGACGGCGCTGGATCTGAAGCTACAAAACTATGCGCAGGCCAGTGCTAAATTGCATGTGCAGCAAATGACAGCCCATCATATTACCAATGCCGCTGTGGTGGTCATGGACCAGCATACAGGTGCTGTAAGTGCGATTGTGGGGAATATTGATCCAAACGATCCAAAGTATGGATCTTTCAATGTCGCTACCCAGGGTTATCGTCAACCAGGCTCATCGTTTAAGCCATATGTCTACGCGACAGCTTTCCAGCAAGGTGTGGCCAGTCCAGGCTCAAAGGTACTGGACGCGCCCCTGACCATTCAGATGTGCTGTGGTTTGCCCGCCTATCAGCCACATAACTATAGCATGACCTATGGTGGCTGGATGCCGTATCGAGTGGCATTGGACAACTCATTGAATATTCCCGCTATTAAGATCGAGCAGGCTGCAGGTATCGATGCATCTTTAAAGACGGCCGAGAACATGATGGGGATTAGCGATGGAAGCCAGTCCAAGTCTGCTAATGTCTTCTATGGCACACCCAATATTACCATGGTGCTGGGCGCTTTAAGTGTGCGCCTGATTGATAACACACAGGGCTATGCTACCTTTGCCAATGGTGGTGTACGCGTCCCTTACCATGCCATTAATCTAGTGACTGACCAGAATGGCAAGACCGTGTTCAAGCCTAATACAACTGGCCAGCGTGTGTTAAGTCCGGCTGCCGACTTTATGATGACCAATGTCCTATCCGATAATCCATCTCGTAACATTGAATTTGGGCCGTGTAGCGCTCTGTATCTGTATACCAACAGTACCTCGCAATGTTATGCAGGCAATCCAGGTAAGATTATTCCTGCCGCTGCCAAAACCGGTACCTCCAACTCGTTTGTTGACAACTGGACGATGGGTTATACCGCTCGCTATACAGTGGGCGTCTGGGCCGGCAATAATGACAACTCGCAGATGATTAATGTCACTGGTGTGGATGGCGCAGGTCCTATCTGGCGTGATGTACAACTCTACCTCAATGCCAGTAAACCAGCGCTGCAGTTTCCTGGCCCACCCTCCACTGTTACCAAACAAAACGGGGATTGGGTTTTAAAGAGATAGCACATTAATCCATAGGACAAGTACACAGGCACCACATTGGCTGAGCTAAAAAAGGTCAATGTGGTGCCTGTGTAGTTTATATGTAATTTTCATCTATGCAATCTCCAGGATCACAGAAATCGACTTAATGTGATGTATCCAAAAAGTCGTGAATGGCTGTGAGGAGTTCGTCGATATCAAAGGGCTTATTCAAAGCGAACAGATGGCGTGCTAAGACCTCATCCTTTGGCAGTGCCGCGCTGATAAGAATGGTCGGAACATGCTGAAACTCACGGCGCTGCTGTAGAAAATCATAGAGTTGAATCCCATTCATATGTGGCAGGTGATAATCGATTACCAGTAAATCTGGCAACAAGTCTTCAAATACCTGTAAGGCCTGCTCTGGATCGGTTACTAAAAAGGCTAGATGCTGGGTTTCCTCTACAATAATTTGAACCAGGCTCGAACCAACGCTCCCATCATCTTCTATTACCAGAATCGTTTTATTGTGATCTTGTGGATTTTTATAATCGGATGGCATAACAACTGTATCCTTTATCATTTGTCTCTAAATAAACTCGCGTTTTCTGTACTACGCTCAAAGAGGTCACAGAGCTTCAGTGTAGTAATTTCTAGTCGTAATTGAGTTAAATATACGCAAGCATGAGATAATTGTATCCCGCAAGACCGGTTTGCCGCTTGTGGACCTGCGTAGTAAATACTAAATTCATCCTTGACACGGTATGGCAGAGTTGTTATGATCATGACTATGAACGATTTACAGTTAAACCGTGTGGCGGCCATTACCTGTGTGCTGCGCATGGTCTACCACCACCTCTATCCAACACGTATCGGCCATGTCTTTGCCGCATAAGCAGCCTGGCGCTGAAATGCTTGTGCGGCGGATAGTAGCGCTGACCTGAAGGCATGCTGGCTCTAAATAGGCATGCTTAATTTGGCGTTGAGCTACTTTCCTCCTTCCTGTGATCTCTTCTTATTCTCTCGCTATTCTGCTTTAGCATTTGCTTATGCAAGCTACTTGCTTTGCGCTAGCGGATGAATAAGATCAAAAGCGCCACCTTCCCCGTTCTGTATTCACGCCAGGCCCCCAACATGTTTTCTCTGTTACTTATCTGACCTCCATTTTTTGAAAGGGCCTGCTTGTAATGAATAAACCTGTGCTAGAGTTGCCAGCGTCATCTGGACTCACGCCACAACCTTTGCCCTGGCGCCGCTGGTTGGTTGGCTTCTTCTGCTATAACGGCACCATGCGCCTGCTGTTTACCAGCGCCATCTGGATGATCTATCTGGCCTCGCATGGCTACTCGCCATTTATGATTGGCCTGTTAGAGATGACTTTTCACCTGGCCAAATTTGTGGCCGAGGTGCCGACCGGCATCTTCGCGGATCTCTTGGGACGGCGCAAAAGCTTGATCGTCTATTGTTTACTGGGAGCCATCGAGACCCTGTTTTTTCTGGTCCCCAGCCTGCCATTTTTGTTTATCAGCTTTGTGGTATCTGGCATCTCCTATGCCTTTCTGGGAGGTGCCAACGAGGCCGTACTCTGGACCCTGACCGGCTATGCCGCACCCGATGATGTGCAGCAGCAAGCGGCTCGCTATAGCAGGTTGTTGAGCATGACATTGATGCTAAGCGTTGTAAGTGAAATGATTGGCACTACCCTGGGTGGCTACCTTGGCAATACGATGCAGACGCTCCCTTTTATCTGTCGTGCTGTCGTGTGCCTGCTGGCGATTATTCCCCTGTTGCTGCTCCCAAAGGCAGCGACAGAGCCACAGCAAGCAGCCGAGCATGAGCGCCCACATCCCTTGCTGCACCTCAAAAGAGGCCTGCGAGTGGTCTGGCATTCGCCGAAATTGCTGGGACTGATCTTGATCTCTGGCCTGGTCGAAAGTTGTGGCACCACCATCTACTTTTTTGTCCAGCTACAATTTCATGAGCTTGGTTTTGCGCTCAGTAGTATTGGTATTATTATGGCGATCAGTAGCCTGAGCCAATGTCTGTTTACCGCACTGGCGCCATATCTGATGCGGCGGTTAGCGGTGCGCTTGCTCATTCCTGTCTGTGTTTTGTGCCAGCTAGGAGGCTTGCTGCTAATGATTGTTCCCAATGCCATCGTCAGCCTGGTGGGCTTTCTCATTCTGTTTCAGGCCTCAAGCGCGATCCTCTATCCAACCGTCAGTACACGCCTGAATGAAGATAGTCCTGAGGAGCAGCGAGCAATGGTGCTTTCCTTTGAAACCGGCATGTTTAGCCTGGCCATGATCGTTCTCTTTCCCCTCTTTGGGCTGGGATTAACAAACTCGACCTATAGTACCGTCTATAGCTGGACTGCTGGAGCACTAGTGAGTGGGAGTATCGTCAGCTATCTCCTGGTGCGCATCCGGAGCGCCATGCTGGCTCATTCTTCCGCGCACAAAAATAGCAATCGATAGCTAAGAATGTTGCCATCTTTTTCTGGCCTGCAATTTTTTGCAGGCCATTTTGCTGCTGACTTGCAATTATATCGTAATACGATATAATTAAAGAGAAATGATTATTGTCTTTGCATAAGTAAAGGAGATGTTTCGTCTATGGCATCCACTATTTCCGGGCGTCGGGCAGATGTATTAGAAGATCACAATCGCTTGACGCAGCCAGGAGATTTTACTACTACTCCTCGCATGCTTTTTATTGCTGTGCTGGCTATTGGTATTGGTATCTGTAGTACTTTTATTGCTGTTATTTTGTTGAAGCTCATTGGTCTTTTTACCAATCTTTTCTTCTATCAGCGTTGGGACACAACTCTGGTCTCTCCTGTGGGGAATAAGCTGGGCATTTTTGAAGTGCTGGTGCCAGTGTTGGGAGGTTTAGTGATCGGCTTGATGGCGCGCTATGGATCTGAGCGCATTCGAGGACATGGTATCCCTGAAGCCATCGAGGCTATTTTGATTAATGGGAGCAAAGTAGAGCCGAAGGTAGCGATCCTAAAGCCAATTTCTTCGGCTATCTCGATCGGTTCAGGTGGCCCATTCGGTGCTGAGGGTCCCATTATTATGACCGGTGGAGCTTTTGGCTCGATGATCGCACAGCTTTTTCATCTGACCAGTGTTGAGCGTAAAACGTTGCTGGTCGCGGGCGCGGCGGCAGGTATGTCTGCGACCTTCGCCTCACCAATTGCCGCTATCTTGCTGGCGGTAGAATTGTTACTGTTTGAATGGAAGCCGCGTAGCCTCGTACCTGTGGCGCTGGCCAGTGCCGCCGCTGCTATTCTGCGCCACTATCTGCTTGGCAGTGGACCACTCTTTCCTGTTCCCGCTCATAGCGCCTTTATCGGCCCAACGGGTTTTCTAGGATGTGTGGTGGCCGGCCTGCTGGCTGGCGGTTTATCATCCCTGTTGACCCTGCTGGTCTATGCCTTTGAGGACCTTTTTCACCGCTTGCCTATCCACTGGATGTGGTGGCCGATGATCGGTGGTTTAGTCATTGGTATTGGTGGTTTGATTTTTCCGCAAGCACTGGGCGTCGGCTATGATACAATTGGTTCATTGTTGCAAGGCAACGTCTCGGCTCAGATCATACTGGGAGTGTTGCTGGTCAAGTCCATTATCTGGTGTGTCTCGCTGGGTTCTGGAACCTCAGGTGGTGTGCTGGCGCCCTTGCTGATGATGGGTTGTGCGCTGGGTGGGATCGAAGCGATGTTTCTACCCCACGAAGGAGCAGGCTTCTGGGCTTTAATTAGCATGGCAGCTATTCTGGGTGGTACAATGCGTTCACCTTTTACCGGCATTATATTCGCGCTGGAATTAACCCATGATGTCAACGCGTTGCTGCCATTAGTAATTGCTGTGATTATTGCTCACGCTTTTACTGTGCTGTTGATGCGGCGTTCCATTCTAACGGAAAAGATCAGTCGTCGTGGCTACCATCTTAGCCGCGAGTATGCGATTGATCCCCTGGAATTGATCTTTGCCCGTGAAGTGATGAGGACAGATGTGGTGGCCTTGTCTGATACGCTTTCACATACGACTCTTCCACAATTGGTGAACGGCGAATTAGCGCGGCACGAACGTATGCAGCACCTCTATCCAGTATTAAATAAAGAGCAGTTGCTTGTGGGAGTGGTAACCCGCTATGATTTGCAGCGTTTCTTGCAACAAGAGCATATAAATGCTGAGGACGGCTCAATTGGTGAATTGATTCAGCAACGACCAGTTGTGGCCTATCCTGACGAGCCGTTGCGTCATGTCATCAATCGCATGGCCGCTAGCGGCTTCACACGCCTACCAGTTGTTGAAAGTGAAGCTTCACCTAAACTATTGGGAATGATTTCGCTCAGCGCACTCCTCAAGGCACGCTCACACAACCTGGAAGAGGAGCGCTTACGTGAGCGTCCTCTACATATTCGTTTACTCCTACCCAGACGTGGGCAGCCGAGTAAGGCTGAAGTAGTAGAAGAGGAGTCAATTCCTGGATAATGGACTTTGAATGGTAAGTCCGCAAGAATGGAGTCTGTAGTTATGTTTGATGAAGATCTGTCTGATAATGATTATTCTGCATTGAGCGAGTTTCGCTATGCTATCCGCCGCTTTATTCATTTTAGTGAGGAAGCGGCTCGTGCGGCGGGGTTGGAGCCTCAACAGCATCAGCTATTGCTGGCCGTCAAAGGCCTCTCGTTGCACGGCTCGCCAACTATCCGCGATATTGCTGAACGGTTACAGTTACGACACCATAGTACGGTTGAACTACTTGATCGCATGGCCGAGCATGGCTTGATTGAGCGCACCCGCGACACCACTGACCAGCGTCGTGTGCTCATCACTCTGACCCCTGCTGGCGAAGAAATACTCAAGAAATTATCACTGCTCCATCGAACAGAATTGCGCTCAGCAGGGCCTGCCCTGGTGGATGCCTTGAACTCCCTGATTGGCTCGTCTGCCCAACCATAGCCAGACGGGCCAATCTCCAGGTACAATGAAGTGAAGGCCCACCCATACAAGGGTTTAAAGATTATTTGCCGATGCAGGCTTTGGCGAACATGCGCAGGGATTCTAGCTGGGCAGAGTCTTGCAGGAAGATGATCAATTCCTGGGCTCCAGCCTGTTCGATTTCCTGGACACGCTTGTAGATGGCGTCGGGCGTACCTACCAGGGCTTGCTGACGGATACGATCCGCCGGGACGTTGCGCTGGTAGGGAGCGCTTTTGGCCAGCGCCTCTTGATCGGTTTCAGCAATCGCGCAATTAAATAGCACGGTGCGCCAGATTGAATTATAGTCGCGACCAACGTTATCACAGTGTTCTTTGATGATCGCGAACTTGCGGGCCAGCCCTTCATTGTCCAGGTGCTGGATGTTACAGGCATCGGCATATTGCGCTACCAGTTTCAGGGTAACCTTTTCGCCCGCGCCACCGATCAGGATGGGAATATGCGGCTTCTGCACGCCTTCAGGCTGATTGATGGCACCATTGACATGTAGATATTTACCCTCAACTACAGCCTCTTCCTCTGTCCACATAGCACGAATAATGCGCAGCGCATCGCGTAGCTGGCGCAAACGTGTTGGACCATCCGGGAAATCATAGCCATAAGCATTATATTCATGCTCATACCAGCCCGCGCCGATACCAAAGTTCAAGCGTCCATGGCTGAGCACATCCACGGTGCTCGCCATTTTGGCGAGCAGGGCCGGATTGCGATAGCTATTACAGGTAACCATCTGGCCGATGCGCACCCGTTTGGTATCGCGAGACAAGGCTGCCGTACTGGTCCAACACTCAAAAGTCGGCTCCTGGGTTGGCTGTGGCACTGTATGGAAATGGTCAAAGAGCCAGATCGAATCAAAGCCAAGCTCCTCAGCTTCCCTGGCCACACGCGTCATCGTCTCATAACCTTCAACTGGATCAGTAATGCCTACCAGATCCATGCGCCATCCCTGGGGAACAATCACACCAAATTTTAAAGCCATGAGGTAGAGGGTCCTTTCTTATTGCTCTGATAGAAAACGATTACTTCTTATTATTTAATGATGATACGCGACCTAAATGTCAAGTGTTGGAGAATATTATTTGAAATAATTGCTTGCTACGAATTAGCTGCAGGCTGGATTACCGGTGGCGATATCGCTATTATAATCAGTGACGTGCCAGTTGCCCCAGAAGTCTTTGCTCAGTGTGAGGTGTAGATGATAGGGCTTGCTTAGATGAGTGCGATTAATCGTATAGTTATGAACCTGGGAGCCATTGGGGGCAGAGGTATTGGTCTCGCTATAGCTGGCTACTGGTCCATAGCAGCGGTCTTCGCTCTGTGCTTCTTTAATAAAAGCATCATGGCCATCGACCGAGGCACCTAGATCGTTGTAGGCCTGCTCATAGTTGCGGGCGCGTACCGCATTCATAAAGTCTTTGGCGATTGCCGTGGCCTGAGAAGGCGGGTTGCGGTTGTTGAGATAGGCATAACCTGCGAAGCCCCCGGCACAGAGTAGCAAAGGAAGTATGATTAAGGCTACTACAACGCCACGAGCGCAGCCCGCAGCCTTTTTGACCACCGGTTTAGTTTTTGTAACTATTGACCGGGTGCGTTTATCGCTGATGAATTTTGGTGTTGCTGTTTGTGGCTGAAATTCGGTTGAGGCCGGTGGCTGAAATTCAGTTGAGGCTGACTGCTGGAATCTTGCTCCCGCAGGTAATTGAGTTGTTGATACATTATTTGTTCTTACCTCTTCATTCCCAAATGCCGGTGTGCGTGGCGTCGCTACTGTGTTCGTGATTGTTTCTCCGCTCCCGACGGTCTGTTCAAGTGCATTGGCAAACGCTTGCACACTTGGAAAGCGATCATGCGGATCTTTGGCCAGGGCTTTAAAAAGGACTTCAGTAAAAGCATGTGGTATATTTAGTGCCCGCTCGTCAATCGGTGGCGGAGGGGCTGTAAGATGCTGGGTAATCAGTTCGACAGATGATCCAACAAAGGGCCTGTTGCCAGTTAACCATTCGTAGATTACAATCGCCAGAGAATATTGATCGCTGGCCGGGCGAGCTTTGCCCTGGAGTTGTTCGGGTGACATATAGGCGATGGTGCCGATAACAGCCTCTTCGGTTTGCTGACTCTGCGAATTCTGTTCAATCAGGGCGATGCCAAAATCACTGAGTTTGACCTCTCCATGTTGAGCCAGCAACATATTTTGTGGCTTTACATCCCGATGGATTAGCTTTTGCTCATGGGCATACTGCAGGGCAGCGGCTACCTGCCGTACATAGGGCATGAAGGTTGTTGGCGCCAGCCTGGACCCTTTAAGGACCTGCTGCCGCAGCGTACCTCCTGGAGCATACTCCATCACCAGAAAAGGAGTTGCTTCGTCCACGCCAAAGTCCAGTACACGGATGATATTTGGATGTATCAGGTGTGCAATGACCAGTGCCTCATTGCGGAAGCTATCTATCTCCTCTTGCGCGATCTGTGTATGCAAGATTTTGATTGCAGCCTGCGTTTTGAGGTAGACATGCTCACCCAGATAGACATCTGCAAAGCCGCCGTGGCCCAGACGTTTCAGGATGTGGTAATTCCCTAATTGTGTCCCAATAAACTCCATCATAAATATGGTACGGTTTACAAGTGGATTGAAGATACAGAATAAGCAGGCAAGCCGGGAAATAGGGTTATACCAGGTGGCATATTTGCACAATCCCCCTGGTCTGGCTGGATTGTGAGTGGTTGCTGGCTGGGTATGACGCCTGAGTGCTTTACCTTAAGTCAGTTTGCCCGCCGTCTACACAATCAGTGATGTTATAACCTTGCCCTTACCAACCTGATGCTGTTATTCTGGTGGGTAATGTTCCGCCTGCTCAAAATTAGAGCTAACGTTTAAGCTAAAGATAGAGTGCATACATTTTCACTATTGTGAGTCGTATTAAGCTATCTCCAAAGTGAGGAGTTTATATAGAAAGAAAAGGACGCTAAATGGGGATGACTGATAATTCAGAACAGCCATTTGTAACCGAGAAGGAGCGAAGTGAGCCGTATGTGAGCCGTCTCTGGTTAGTGCGTCATGGGGAGACGGACTGGAATCGTGAGGGACGTCTCTGTGGGCATCAAGATGTATCCCTGTCATCCACGGGTGAGATGCAGGCGCGCTGGGTTGGAGCACAATTAAACTCCCGGCCGATAGTCGCTGTATATGCCAGTGACCTGCAGAGGACGGTTAAGACGGCCGAACTGCTGGCACAACAACACTCACTTCCACTAACTATCCAGACCCAATCCGCGTGGCGTGAGCTTTCCTTTGGTGAGTGGGAGGGACTGACATACGCAGAGATCGCCGCGCGCTATCCTGACCAGTTAGACTTTTTTACCAAACCGCTACACTCATCACCTCCAGGAGGTGAGACCCTGGCTGAGTTGCTGCAACGTGTGCAACCGGCCTTTGCGCAGCTGGTGCGAGACGCGCGGACTTTACCTGCTGGCGAGCTAGTACTGGTGAGCCATTCCGGTGTGCTCCGAGTCCTGGTCTGCTCATTATTGGGTATCCCGTTTGAGCGCTACTGGCAGCTAAGCTTTGCCTACGGCTCAATTAGCGCAATTGATTTTCTGGCTGATGTAGAAGATGTGGCCGCAACTACGACCCTTTCTCTACTTAATCACCAATCGTTGTATTTCCTATAGACTATAATAGATTATGAAAGAATAACATTTGGAGAGCTTTGCCTGATGCCTGAGACACAACCGTTTGCCCCGCCAGTTTCTACCGAGCCAACCGACCCGGTACGCCAGAGTTGGCTATTCGAGCAATATAAAGAGCTGGTGGCGGCTATTCGTTTTCTCACGACGTTGCCTGTTCCAGGGAGCACGCAACTATTTCGTACTGATGGTAGAGACAACAGACTTTTTCTGGGCAGCGCCTATTTTCCGCTGGTTGGTCTGTTATTGGCGGCCATCTTAGTGCTGCTGAACTGGATCATTGGTTCCTTTGTTTCTTCACTTGTGCTGGCCGCCCTACTGGTAGTTACCTTGATTTTGCTAAGTGGGGGGTTGCACCTGGATGGTTTGATGGATAGCTGTGATGGTTTGTTTGGTGGGCGCAGCCGCGAACAAAAGCTAGAAATCATGCGCGATAGCCGGGTTGGCAGCTTTGGTGTGCTGGGTGGCGTTAGCATCATATTGCTCAAATTCGCCTTGCTGGCGAGTCTGGATATTCAATGGTTACCCTGGGCACTCCTCACTATTATCCCCATCTCCCGTTGTATGATGGTGCTGGCTATGTATATCTTTCCGCCGGCGCGTCCAGAGGGCCTGGGAGCTGCCTTTCGCCAGACGGTAACGCGAGGCCGTCTGCTCTGCACTGTTATACTGACTCTGGTTATTGCCTGGTTCGCCGGACAGCTTACTGGCCTGGCGCTCTGTTGCGGCGCAGCATTGTTGACCTGGTTGGTGGGTAAATGGATGGTTGCTCAACTGGGTGGTTTGACCGGGGATAGCTATGGTACCCTGGCCGAGCTAATGGAGGTCATGCTACTCTTGCTATGGACGTTATTGCACTTCTGGCTATGATATGTGAGAGATAAAATAATATGAATATAAATAATGAAGTAACAGCATTAAATGACCCCCCACGCCTGGTCCTATTATTGGGAGGGGCGCGCAGCGGCAAGAGTACCTTCGCTGAACGACTGGCTGTGCAGAGTGGTAGAAGCGTCGCCTTTATCGCTACAGCTATAGCTACTGATGAAGATATGCGAGATCGCATTGCCCGTCACCAGGCTTCCCGTGCCGCTAACTGGCAGACCATTGAAGAGCCGCTACACCTGGTTAACGCTGTCCAACAGGCTGCCGTCGTCGCGGATGTCATCATCCTGGACTGCCTGACGGTCTGGCTTTCTAACTGGCTCTTCTCACAGGGAGACGCAGAGCAGTTAGAGGAGGATACCGCGATCAGTGCGCAATATTATGCGGGTGCCTTGCAAGAGATTGATGTCCTGCTACAAGTGGTTGCGCAGCTAGCTCCGGGCAAGACCTTAATCGTAGTCACCAATGAAGTCGGGCTGGGTATTGTGCCAGCCTACAGCCTCGGACGTATCTATCGAGATGTATTGGGGTTAGTCAATCAGCGGGTAGCGGCCGCCGCTACCCGTGTCTACCTCATGATTGCCGGATTGGGCGTCGACATCAAACGCCTGCACGAAACAGCAACACTTTAGCACCACCGAGAGCGTTTTTATAGGTTGTCCCAGGTGTGCACAGTACACCTGGGACAACCTATAAAAACGCTCGGGCGCGTCAGCGCACGTATGCACTACCTACCAGTTTGACAATTATTCCAGGACAGGACTCCTATCCAACTCCATATCCTGAAATGTAACAGGATCCTCTTGTGGTTCAAGATGAGTAAACACCGTACTATCTGGCAATGCCTTATGAATAGCCATTTCAATCTCTTCACAAATAGTATGTCCTTTCAGAACAGTCCATTTTCCTGGCACAATCACATGGAAAGATACAAAGCGCCTGCGCCCCGCCATCCTACTACGTAAGGCATGGAAATCAATACCTTGCTCACGATAGATATCTATAACCTTATTTATGACCTCAATATCCTCACCGGGCAGGGCAGTATCGAGCAATCCCAATCCTGTCTGGCGTAAAAGTTTGACTCCTGTCCAGATAATATTGATCGCGACCAGCAGTGCTACGATAGGATCAAGAATATACCATTTAGTGATAGCTACCAGCAGAACACCGATCAGAACCCCAACGGTTGTAACCACGTCGGCAAATAAGTGGTGGGCATCGGCTTGCAAGGTAATGGAGCGCTGCTTCTGGCCTGCCTGCAGCATAAACCAGGCGAGCACCCCATTGATAATCGCGCCGACAACAGAGAATGACAGACCCACGAAGGCTTGCTCTATTGGCTCGGGATGAAAAAGGCGCGGGATAGCTTCCACCGCAATAATGAGTGCCGCGACCAGGATTAACGCACCCTCAACGCCGCTAGAAAAGTATTCGGATTTGGTATGTCCATACGTATGGTCTTCATCAGCAGGGCGTTCAGCCAGGATTAATGCCCAGAGGCCCACGAGTGCCGCAACCAGATTCACTATCGACTCAGCCGCATCCGAAAATAAACCCACCGAACCTGTTAAAAAATAACCGATAAACTTTACTGCCATAGTTACCAGTGCAGCAGCTATCGACAAAAACATGTATAAACGTAATGAAGGGTGTTTCATTTAATCCCCTTATGCTATGGATGATCCTATGGTGAATTTGCTTATAGTCATAGAAAATGCTTATCTCTTAACTGTAGTACGAATGAGCAGCGCTATCAGGTTAGATATTTTTGAATTTGCTCTTAGTATGGTTTTTAAGTGTCTGATTATAACAGGGTGTTGTTATCAATATGCTTAGCATACAGACCATCCTTTAATCTATTGAGTGGGTTCTATGCGTGATAACATAGAAGAAAACATGTCTGGAGGATTTTGTTGTGAAGCAGACAGATAATTCCGGGCGCACCATCCTGGTGACCGCACGGTTGGAAGATAGTTGGAAGGCGCGCATCCAAGAGATTGCGCCCGATTTCCATGTGGAGTCGCGGCCCTGGGCTAAGGTTGGAGATATTTCCAATGAGCTATGGAAAGAAGTTGAGATCCTCTTTACTTTGAATACTTTCCCTACGCCTGAGCAAGCTCCGAATTTGCGCTGGGTCCAACTCTATTCCGCCGGAGCCAATCAGGCCTTTGATAGTCCTTTAGCGCAGTCTAAGGCTACCATTACTACCGCCAGTGGTGTGCATGCCGTCAATATTGCTGAATATACCTTGACTACCATGCTGGCCTGGTTCCATCGATTCCCGCGTTTTGAAGAGTGGAAGCAGAAAGGACAATGGCCTGATGAGCAAGGGCGCAACCTGTTTATGCCTGAAGAGCTACGTGGCAAGACGCTCAATGTAGTTGGCTACGGTAGCATCGGTCGTGAGGTTGCCAGACTTGCCAGGGCTTTTGGCATGCGTATCATTGCTATGGAGCAGCGACCCGATCATCGAGATCATGGCTTCATTTTCCCTGATATCGGTGATCCAGAGGGCAAGCTACCCGATCATTACTATCCCAAAGATCAATTTCACCAGGCGCTGGCTGAGAGTGATGTAGTCGTGGCCGCGGTACCACTGACTCCTGACACTAGAGGTATGTTTGATGCGGCGGCTTTCCGGGCCATGAAAGATACAACCTTCTTTGTTAATATCGCTCGCGGAGATGTCTGCAATGAAGCGGATCTGATTCACGCCTTGAAAGAAAAAGAGATTGCCGGGGCAGCCCTGGATGTTTTTACCGAAGAGCCGCTACCTTCCAGCAGTCCCTTGTTTGGTATCCCCAATGTTTTCATGAGCCCTCACATCTCAGGAATGACTCCTCACTATGATGAACGAGTGGCCATGATTTTCACTGAAAACCTGCGCCGTTACGTCAAAGGCGAGCCACTCTATAATGCAGTTGATCGTGAGCGTGGCTATTAATATAAAATCGTGCGTGCCATAGGGCTTTGTAATGTTCGTCCAGAGATCATGAGCAAGCGATCCGATGTCCATTCTTTCAGGTATGGAGTGTGTTTGGTGGGCGGCCGCGAAACACACTCCATATTCCCAACCCGGCGCCGCAGGCGCCAAAGAGGAACAGTAAAAAGCCCTGTGAGTACCATTTTGCGCATTGACATGAGTAGATAAAGCTTTGTATACTACCTGATGTAAATAACTCTACATTTTTATTTCATCAGGTGGTCAAGACAAGCTGTCTTGGCAGAATAGGGAAGTCGGTGAAAATCCGACGCAGTCGCGCTACTGTAACTGGCGTCATGCTTATTGCCTCAATGCCACTGTTCGGTATATGAACGGGAAGGCCGGATAAGTATTGCCAGAAGTCAGGAGACCTGCCTGGTGAGTTATGCTCTTCATCCTTCGCGTAAAAGGAGCGAGCTACCAAGGCATTCTCCTGTCTTATCTCTTTTTGTCTTGGGCTGGCTACTATTTTTCGCGAGGTGACTGTGGGCGTTAGCTAGAAGGATACGAGTGTATGCGCACCCATGTCATCTCATTTCGTTTATTAACGGTCTTGTTACTGGGCTTACTGTTGACCCTGGCTGCTTGTGGACAGGGTGAATCTTCCCAGCCGTCGAGTGCTACCCCGGCCACTACTGTACAATCTACGCCTACCCCTGCGTTGGATGCGTACGGGACCCCGATTGTGATCCCGAAAATTGCTCCCATGCGTATTGTGTCGCTGGCACCCAGCGTCAGCGAAATCTTAGGCGCCTTACAACTGCAGAATCGTGTAGTGGGCGTGGATGCTTTTACTAATTATCCCGCTTCTCTGGCATCTATCAAAAAGGTCTCCAGTAGTTCAGGTATTAATGTGGAAAGCATCGTGGCGTTGAAGCCAGACCTGGTATTGAGTTCGGGGGGCTGTCCAAGAACTATGATAACCAGTTATCTCAGTTGGGGTTGCAAGTAGTTGATCTCCCTTCGCCCAATGTTGCCCAGACCCTGGATCAGATTGAGCTGGTTGGCCGTTTAACGCATACCGAAGAGGTGGCCGAGCCGCTGGTGAAGCAAATGAGACAACAGATTGCCCAGATCCAGAGCCAGGTGAAAGGTACGCCAGCTACTAAAACTCTGCTTGAAGTTGATAATAGTACACCTGGAAAGCCCTATGTCTTTGGTGGTGGCTCCTTTGGTGATGAGATGGCCCAGTATGCCAATATCGCCAATATATTTCATAGCAATATCAGCAATGGAGGCTATCCGCAGGTAACCGATGAGTCAATTATCGCTGCCAATCCCCAATACATTATTCTTACTGAAGACCCCCTTTATGGCGGTCAACCATCTGCAGTGTATAAACGCGCAAACTGGGGTGGTATTGATGCGGTAAAATCTCATCATGTCTATCGTCTCAATTCTGATATTATGCAGCGTCCAGGGCCACGTATTGTACAGGGTCTGCGCTGCCTGGCCCAGGTTGTTCATCCCGATAAATTTTCAGGGGCGTTACCGGATTATTGTACGGCCAGCGTATAGGATTAGCTGGTTTCATTCCTGAAACCCTGCGCTACTTTTTATACTGATAACGTCATGGTGGAATAGGATAAAAATAATGGAAGAGCAAAACTATGCCGAGACTCAATTTGAGTCTGGTGAACTTGAAGAATTAACTGAAGAGGGCCGTGCCCGTATTCGCAAGGAGCAGGCCGAAATGCGTGCCAAGCGCAAACCAGCGAAAGGACTGGTGATTA
Source organism: Dictyobacter kobayashii (assembly GCF_003967555.1). Taxonomy (GTDB): domain Bacteria; phylum Chloroflexota; class Ktedonobacteria; order Ktedonobacterales; family Ktedonobacteraceae; genus Dictyobacter; species Dictyobacter kobayashii. Next base: position 922,587 of record NZ_BIFS01000001.1, on the reverse strand, counting down.
TCAATACCGGTAATGGTAAAGGTAAGACCACGGCCGCCCTGGGTGTACTATTTCGTGCCTGGGGACAGGGGCTGCGTGTGGTGATGCTGCAGTTTTTGAAATCACAGACCGGCAAGTGGGGAGAGGTACGGGCGGCCCAAAAGATGGGTGTGGAGATCATTCCACTGGGCGAAGGTTTCACCTGGAACAGCGAGGATCTGGAGCATGATAAAGCCCTGGCCAGAAAATGCTGGCAGCTCTGCCGCGACAAGGTCGAGAGCGATCTGTATGATGTGGTGATTATGGATGAGATCACTTATGCGATCAATTATGGTTGGCTGGACGTTAACGAGGTGCTGGAGACCTTAAAGGCGCGCAATCCTAAAATGCATATCATTATTACCGGGCGCGACGCCCCTCAGGCTTTGATCGATTATGCTGACCTTGTCACTGAAATGACCGAGATCAAACATCCTTATCACCAAGGTATCCTGGCCCAGAAGGGCATAGATTTCTAGTTCTATTTGCCTGTTTGCTTTCTCTCACAGAAAGCAAACAGAAAATTGTATATGAAGAAGGTATTTTTATGACTGATATATATGATGTAATGGCGAAGATTACTGCACTTGATACTGACAGTATCGAGCAGGCGCGGGCACGGCAAGCGCAACTGACCAAGCCGGCTGGCAGTCTGGGTCGCCTTGAAGAGGTAGCTGTGCAGATGGCTGGTATCACCAGAAGCGTGACACCAATTGTACAGCGGCGCGCGGTAGTTGTAATGGCGGCTGATCATGGGGTAACCGCCGAAGGTGTGAGCGCCTATCCAAAGGATGTCACACCGCAGATGGTACTTAACTTCCTGGCCGGTGGCGCGGCCATCAACGCACTGGCACGGCAGGCGCAGGCGGATGTCACGGTGGTTGATATCGGTGTGGCGGCCGACCTGGAACATCCCCAACTCTTGTCGCGTAAAGTGCGCCGTGGCACCGCCAATATGGCACGTGAAGCAGCGATGAGTCAGGCTGAGGTGTTGCAGGCGATTACTACTGGTATCGAGGTGATGGAAAACCTGGCTGCGCAGGGTGTGGATCTGGTAGCCACCGGGGAAATGGGTATTGGCAATACAACCGCGGCCAGTGCAATTACCGCCAGCTTATTGAATGTACCAGCTGAACATGTCACCGGCCGTGGTACCGGTATTGATGATCAGCAGTTGACGCACAAAGTGCGCATTATCGAGCAGGCCATCGCGCACAATGTTCCTGATGTAGAGCAACCATTAGATGTGCTGGCAAAGCTGGGTGGCCTGGAGATAGCTGGCCTGGTTGGTGTTATCCTGGCTGCCGCCGCCCACCGTATTCCAGTTATCATCGACGGCTTTATTTCCAGTGCAGCCGCCCTGGTCGCCGTTGCTCTTGCTCCTGCTGCGCGAGACTATCTTTTCGCCGGCCATCTCTCGGTTGAGCGTGGCCACCGCCTGATCCTCGAAAAATTGGGTCTGGAGCCCCTGCTCACTCTCCATTTACGGCTAGGCGAGGGTACCGGTGCTGTCCTGGCTATGCATATCATCGAAGGCGCCCTGCGCACTCACAGCGAAATGTCTACATTCGCTGAAGCAGGCGTAAGCGACAAAGAAGCATAATATTTCTGGTATACTTACGTGGAGTATAGTAAAAAATAGGAGTAAGCTCATGGCTTTTCACGAAGCTCGCATCGCTGTATTAGAAGCGCGCATGAGTGATGAGATGGCTGATCTGATTCGGCGTAATGGTGGCACAGCCTGGAGCGTCCCAGCTGTCCGTGAGGCTTCCTTGAATGCCGCACAACCAGTAGCCACATTTGTGGACCGCTTAGTCGCTGGTCAGATTGCTACTGTGGTATTTTTTACTGGCGTTGGCGTTAAAGCACTCTTGCAAGAGGCTGACCAGCTGGGGCGTCGGGCTGAATTAGTCGATGCTCTGCGTAAGACCACCGTGATTTGCCGGGGACCTAAACCTTCGGCTGTGGTGCGCAAGGAGCAGATCCCTATCGCGGCCAGTGCCCCCGAACCTTATACCAGCACTGAATTGTTGCAGACGCTAAGTGCCTTTGAAGTGGCGGGACAAAGTGTAGGGATCGTGCACTATGGCGAGCGCAACGAACTGGTCTCTGCTGTTCTACATGAGCGGGGAGCTCAATTAGAAGAGCTCTGTCTGTATGAATGGCAACTGCCCACCAATACCGATGCTCTGCGCACCCTGGTACGTGAACTGATCGCTGGACAGGTGGACGCGATCGTCTTCACCAGCCAGATCCAGGTGCGTCACCTGTTTGTAATAGCTGCTGAACTGGATTGCAGCTATGAGTTGACTGCTGCGCTGAATAGCAAAACCATCGTAGCTTCTATTGGACCTACCTGTACAGGTGTGCTAGAAGGATATGGTGTCACCCCCCATGTTATTCCAGAGCATCCAAAGATGGGCCACCTTATCAAGGCCCTGGCTGAATATATGGTTTAGCTTGTACGTATGAATACGAAGCGGCAGTGATCAGGAAATGTTGCTGATCATCGCCGCTTCGTATTCATGAGTATCTATTAGATGTTAGCGTAAACCAGCCTGTTGCCATATTTTAGCCAGGCTCTCGCGGGTGGCTCTGGCACGCTCCGCATAAGGTAGGGCGCGATGCTCGGCGTTGAATGGCTCTACCACTACCGGGCCGTCGTAACCAATGCTTTGCAGGGCCTGTAAGAAGCCTGCGATATCGATAACTCCGCTGGCTCCCGGCAAGAGACGCTCGCTATCGAGTTGCTCATCCACGGCTCGGCCGGCAGGTGCATCGTTAACGTGCACATAGACAACCTGTTGATTGGTCAGTTGTTGGATCTCGGCCACGCTGCCATGGGCTGTATACCAGTGATAGCTATCCAGCAGGAGACCAGTGTTTCCGGTACCAATCTGTTGACCCAGTTCAAGGCCACCAGCGATAGTCGAAATGAACTCATAGCGATGTCCTGCGCGCATCGTCTTTGGCCCCACAAACTCCAGTCCAAAACGCTGTCCGTGGTCGGCCAGTATCTGGGCAACGGGGCGTAGGCGGCTGGCATGGAATTCAATGTTGGCCTGATAATCGCGTGTATCTGAAAAAGGCAGGATCCAGGTCGAGCAGCGGCTACTGCCCAGGGCCTGTGCCAGTTCGGCATAGGCCGGCAGCTGTGCCAGGCCCGCCTGATAGCTCTCCTCATCTCCTCTGAAATCGACAGGAAGTCCCCAGGCTCCAGGTCGGAGTTGTGCCTCTTGTAAGCGCTCTTTAATTTCTTGCACGGAAGTCTGCCGGGCGCGGGTCAGCAGTTCCTTCAACGGCAAATCCAGGCCCTCAAAGCCATTGCTGCGGGCAAGTTGAAGTGCCTCTTCGAAAGACACAGAAATACCAATGGCTCCGGGATCTAAACTGGTGAACATCGCACACTCTCCTTTGACGGGTGAATTGTTCGATATATTCTCATGTGAGGATATACTCTTTTATGGTAACAGAGGATATATAGAGATGCAATGTCGAAAATAGAAGCAAAATAAGTTAATGTTTGATGGTTTTTGTCTATGTGACTTGACAAAAAATGTTAAATTATATTATGATTACAAAAAATAATGCGGCCATAAAAGAGCATGACAACCGCTTTGTCATGCTCGTTTTCCGTGATAACGAAGGTGGCCAGCTAGAAGGAGGTTTTACCATGAAGCGACGTTCCAAAGTATCCCAGTCGATGAGTGATGATGAGCATCGGCGCCTTCCCAAGTATTCTATCGGTGTGGTCTCGCAGTTAGTTGGTATACCTCCGCAGACCTTGCGCCGCTATGAAGAAGCCGGCCTGCTTGATCCTGCACGCCAGGATGGCAAAAATCGGCTTTATTCAGACGAGAATCTGGCTATTCTACAAGAAATTGCAGAGCTGGCCAATCAAGGCGTCAATGCCGTTGGCATTCGTCATATACTTCAGATGCGCCGCCAGGTCATTACCCTCGAACAAGAAGTGAATGAGGTACGGACCCTGCTCATGCGGGTGCAACATACCGAATATATCATCGAAACTTCTGAAGACCTTAAAAAAGATAGCTAAACCCTTAGTTGCGGGCTTTAATACCCGCTTCCATTCCCCACTCGTAAAGCATGTCACTCTTCATATGGATGGACTTTGCCTTCTCTCTTCTCTCCTAGCAATTAGGGGCGACAAGATTATCAGGGGGAAAACCTGTGCTAAGCGCTTAGCACAGGTTTTCCCCCTGATAACTCACGGTTCGCTTAAATTCCGGACGGTTTTTGAGAATTGCCCTCTCAAGTGCCTGATTTTTGAGTGCTTGAACTACAACCGAACCTGATTCAAATCCCCTCAATTCATACGAAAGGGGAAAAGTCTGATGCGTGGTCTTTTGCCCACTGCGCGAGTGTACGTGCCTTATGGGAGGTTAACTGCTCGACGGTAGGGAGCACCACATCGGGAACGGTGACAGTATCCGACCAGTAGTCCAGAAGCATCTTGATGACAGGGAGAGGCATGTACTTCTCCATCTCCTTCTGGAAGGCGTCGACAGGAATCTCTTGAAAATGAAGTTGCTTGCCAATAGCCGTTCCAATACAGTTCAGTTGCTCGAGTCGCGTCAGTGCCTGGGGTCCCGTCAGTGGATATGTCTTTCCCTGATGTCCATCTTGCGTAAGCGCAACTACGGCAACGGCAGCAATATCCGCTTCATGGATGGGTGCCTGGACAGAGTTGGCATAGGGTTCATAGACGGTAGCTCCAGTTTGGATGGAGTATGCCCAAAACAGCAGATTATTAGCAAAGCTTCCCGGGCGCAGGAACGTATACGGAATGCCGCTGGCCATGACCGCTTTCTCGATGGCAAGATGATGCAGCGCACTCACGGACGTTTTGTCTCGCTCATATTCCATCGCTGCAGCCAGCGAGGAGAGTACAACTATCTGTTCCACCCCGGCTGTCTTCGCCTGCTTTAAGAAGGCATCGACGCCCCCCTGTGCAGGGAATAGGAACACTCGGTTCACACCTTCAAAAGCCCTGGAGGACAAATCCCTTTCGTAAAATCACCCTGAAGAGCTTCTACCCCAACAGGGGCTTTGTCTAGATCACGAGTGACAATACGAACCTCCTGCCCAAGGGCGCGAAGCTGGGTCACGATGGAATTGCCTACAGAGCCTGTGGCACCGGTAATAAGATAAGTCATCTATTTCTCCTTCGTTTTCATATCTCTGCGTTGTTCGTTCGACTCCTTGATAGACAAAGTATATCTTTAAAGGAGGGCAGAATCCGACCTCTTTATCCCTTTATCCCGTCGTTTTGCCGAATTTTGTGATACATGTTGTCGTCATCGATGTATCGGTCTCTGTTACAGTCATCCAGGGGTCGGAAAAACCCTCTTTAGAAGAGAACAGTGCTATCGATTGTGATGAAAAAGTGGTTGTTGATTGTGATGAGTGACAACTTAAACGTTCCTCAAGATCGCCACGATCTCCACGCCTGAGTTTGAGCACCAAAGTCGCTCAAGAAGTTTTCTTACGTAGTGCAAAAAAGCTGGCGCAGCAGCGCACGTCTGCGCAAGAGCGGCACGCTTCCCATGATGATGGCAGTAAGACACATACTATGTTTACATATTGTTATGGATCAACTGTTAGAGATTTGTTAGAATGACGAATAATTGCTTGTAAATGACTTGACAAAAATTGTAAGGTAACGCATAATATGGTCGTAAGGTGATTGAGGGAAGCGAGTAAAGTAAAGCTAGTAAATATAACGCTATCCTTCAATAGAACTCTCGAAGTTCGCGCTGTTCATATTCAGAAGAATGGTTATAAACAAAAAGGAGGCTGTTATTATGTCAATGATTATGCGCCACGATCCATTCCGCGATTTTGTCAGTCTGCGCAATGCGATGGACCAGTTGTTCGAGCAGAGCTTTGTCCGCCCAACCTGGGAACAGTCTTCTCAGGGCGTGCGTGCGGTGGTAGATGCCTATGAGACCGAGCAAGGCTATCATATCCGTGCCCTGCTACCAGGCGTCAAGCCAGAGGATATTGAACTGACCGTACAGGATAATACTTTGTACCTGAAAGGCATCCTGCATCCCTGGAATGTCCAGGAAGAAAAGGCCAACTGGTTGGTGCAGGAGAGTGGCTCCGGTAAATTCGAGCGCAGCATTACTTTCCCGAAACCCATTAACGCCGATGGTATCGAAACCAGTTATGAACATGGCGTGTTGACCATCACTGCACCCGTTGTCGAAGAGAGCCGCCCACGTAAGATTACAGTCTCTAGTGGTAAAGCCCAACCCAAACAGATGGTTGAGTCCGGCACCAATGCCTGAGTGTGCGCTTAGCAAAGCAGGAGGGTCAGGGGACCTGATAGCGGTCCCCCTGGCGGCTACACATCTTCTCCTCTCGATCTACAGACGATAAGAGCGGTTACCATAAAATCACACATTCACAGCTTAACACAGCTGTTTTACATACATATCTAAAAAGTTTTTAAGCATAATCAAAGTTACGTGGTAAGGGATGTAAGTGAAGGGTGGCTATGCTTAAACTGATTGAAAACTTTATGCGGGGACTTTTCTCCAGACATAACACAACCTCACTCAAGGGGAGGATCTAGACATTATGGCAAAAGTAATTGGTATTGACCTTGGCACCACGAACTCTGTGGTGGCGGTTATTGAAGCTGGCGATCCAACGGTACTAGAAAATAGTGAGGGTGCGCGCCTGACTCCTTCGATTGTGGCGATCACGAAAAATGGTGAGCGCCTGGTAGGACAGGTAGCCAAGCGCCAGGCCGTCACCAATCCAGATAACACCATTTTTTCGGTGAAGCGTTTGATGGGCCGTCGTTTTGACGATGCCGAAGTGCAGCGCACAATTAAGAATGTACCTTATAAAGTGACTCGTGCCGCTAATGGAGATGCTCGTGTTTCGTTGGCTGGACGTGATTATAGTCCCCCGGAAATCTCGGCCATGATCCTGCAGAAGTTGAAAGCGGATGCCGAGGCGCGCCTGGGTGAGCCTGTGACTCAAGCGGTGATTACTGTGCCCGCCTACTTTAACGATGCACAGCGGCAGGCGACTAAAGATGCTGGCCGTATCGCGGGCCTGGAGGTCTTACGTATCATCAACGAGCCAACTGCCGCATCCCTGGCCTATGGTCTGGACAAGAAGAACGATCAAACGATTGCTGTCTATGACCTGGGTGGTGGTACCTTTGATATCTCGATCCTGCAATTGGGCGAGGGTATCTTTGAAGTCAAGTCCACCAATGGCGATACCCACCTGGGTGGTGATGACTTCGACCAGTTGATCATGGATTGGATTGCCGATGAGTTCCGCCGCGAGCAGGGCATCGACCTGCGCAACGATCGTATGGCCATCCAGCGTCTAAAAGAGGCGGCTGAGAAAGCCAAAGTAGAGCTCTCATCCGCGATGCAGACCGAGATCAACCTGCCCTTTATTACGGCGGATGCCAATGGTCCAAAGCACCTGGTGATGAATCTGACCCGTGCAAAGCTGGAACAACTGGTGGGTGGTCTGATCGAGCGCACCAAAGGTCCAGTGTTAAAGGCACTGGAAGATGCCGAAGTTCGTCCTGGCGATGTAGATGAGGTCGTGCTGGTTGGTGGACAGACGCGCATGCCAGCAGTCGTAGAGATGGTACGCAAACTGTTTGGCAAAGAGCCGCATAAAGGTGTTAATCCGGATGAGGTGGTGGCCATTGGCGCGGCGATCCAGGCTGGTGTCCTGCAAGGAGACGTTAAAGATGTTCTCTTACTCGACGTGACTCCGCTGTCATTGGGTGTAGAAACTCTGGGTGGTGTGATGACGCGTTTGATCGAGCGCAACACGACCATTCCGGTACGCAAAAGTGAGGTTTTCAGCACCGCGGAAGATAGCCAGCCAGCCGTTGAGATCCATGTCTTACAGGGTGAGCGTGAACTGGCGCGTGATAACAAGAGTCTGGGACACTTTCGCCTGGAAGGGATCGCGCCTGCCCCGCGCGGTGTACCACAGGTTGAGGTCATCTTTGATATCGACGCCAATGGCATCCTGAATGTCACAGCTCGTGATAAAGCCACTGGCCGTGAGCAACGCATCACGATTACCGCATCCAGTGGACTTTCCAATGCGGAAGTCGAGCGCATGGTGCGTGAGGCTGAGGCGCATGCACAGGAAGATCGCGCTCATAAAGAGGAGATTGAACTGCGCAACCGGGCTGATAGCACCGCTTACCAGGCGGAGCGTACCCTGAAAGATCTTGAAGGCAAAATTTCTGCCAGCCTGCGTTCAGATGTTGAGCAGCAGATCAAAGCCCTACGGGATGCCTTGAGCAGCAACCAGACCGCACGCCTGAGTTCGCTAACCTCAGAGTTGGAGCAGACCCTGCAACGGGTGGGACAGGAAATTTATGATAGCCAGAACGCGGCGGCGGCCGGCGCTGGCGCGGGACATCCTTCATCTACCACTGATGAGACTGGTACGGTTGAGGGTGAATACCGCGAGGTATAAGTTGTAGCGCATGGTTGCTCCCAATGAGCGTAACAAAAAAAGACATCCATCTAAGTGGATGTCTTTTTTTGTTATTGAGCACTACTATGCTTTAGAGCTGACGAGCTCTGGCTCTTTGATCGAGCCATATTTGCCCATATTGCGGAACTTCTGGTAGCGCTGGTCCAATAGTGTTTCGATTGGAAGGCTTTTGGTCTCTTCCAGATGACGCTCTAAGGCCTCTTTCAAGGTCGTGGCCATCTGTTGATAGTTGCGATGAGCGCCGCCAACTGGCTCGGGTAAGATCTCATCGATCAGACCCAGTGGCAGCAATTCGCGGGCACTAATGCGCATCGCGGTTGCCGCGTGTGAAGCATGGGCCGAATCGCGCCACATAATCGATGCTGCGGCCTCAGGGGCAGCCACCATGTAAATGCTATGTTCCAGCATCAACACACGGTCCGCCACGCCAATGGCCAGGGCACCACCGCTGCCGCCTTCACCAATAACCGTCGCAATGATTGGAACCTGCAAACGAGGCATCAAATAAAGCGTGGCAGCGATTGCCTCAGCCTGTCCACGTTCCTCATCGACCAGGCCTGGGGAAGCACCCGACGCGTCGATCAGCGACACGATCGGCATACGAAACTTTTCAGCCTGTTCCATCAAACGGTGAGCTTTGCGATATCCTTCAGGATGCGGCATACCCAGATTGCGGAACTGCTTCTCCTTCATATCGCGGCCCTTTTGATGGCAGACCAGCATGACCGTTTGTTTGCCAATACTGGCAGGACCCGCCATAATCGCGTGGTCATCACCAAAGGAGCGATCTCCATGCAGCTCAAAAAAATCATCGCAGATGAGCCGGATATAGTCTGCAGCGTAAGGTCGATCCTTGTGGCGTGCCACTAACACAGTTTGCCATGTGGTGAGGTTTTTATAAATCTCCTCGGTTTTTTGCCGAAGTTCGCGCTCAGCCTCTTGTAACTGTACCAGATCGTCCGCTTTCAGACGATCACCCTTGCGTTGCAGTGTAGATATCTTTTTTTCTAGCTCAGCCAGCGGTTTCTCAAATTCCAGATCGTAGGCCATCTCTTTCCCTTCTATAGTGCATTCCTGTCTCGCTGTGCCTGGTAGTCACAAAAAGTGCTACACTCAAACAAAGTTTACGAATAAAGACGTAGGATCCGTCCCAGGGTCGATCTGAGATCGCGTCGATGTACGACGGCGTCGATCATACCATGTTGTAGCCCAAATTCCGAATTGACGGTACCTTCAGGCAATTTGATATGCATAAACTGTTCAATGACACGCGGTCCGGTAAAGCACACCAGGGCTCCGGGCTCAGCCAGTGTAATATCGCCTAGCATCGCAAAACTGGCAGAGACACCGCCGGTTGTTGGATCGGTAAGCAGACTAATGTATGGGAGCTTAGCCTCGCCTAATTTGGCCAGGGCCGCCGAGGTCTTTGCCATTTGCATCAGCGAGAAAAGACCCTCTTGCATGCGCGCTCCGCCCGAGGTAGAGGCAATCATGACAGGGATTCGACGCTCAATGCCAAGTTCGATGGCACGTGTAATCTTCTCGCCGACGGCTGAACCCATACTGCCACCCATAAAGTGGAAATCCATGACCGCCAGGGACAATGGTTTACTCTCAATGGTCGCATGACCAATGATCACAGCCTCATTGATACCTGCTTTTTGCCGCTCAGCCGTTAGCTTATCGGCATAGTTACGTTGATCTGTATATGAAGGTGGAAAGGTCGTGAACTGGAGAGGATCGACAGAAATAATATCAGCATCCAATTCAGTAAAGCTTCCAGGATCAACTAAAAGATCGATACGCTCGTGGGCGGTCAATCTGAAGTGGTGATTACAACGTGAGCACACCTTCAGATTCTTCTCCCAATCGCGACCGTATAAAATTTCTTTGCATTTAGGACATTTGACAGCTATATTGCCCACTGAGGGCAGAGCAGGCTTATCCTCAGTGGGGGAGGAAGCCTGCCTGGTGAGTGGGACAGCCGCTTCTTTTGCCATAAGGAACCTCCGGTTACTGTTGTGCGAAGAGCGCTGCCACGAAATTTTGCGGTTCGAATGGCATCAAATTCTCTACTTTTTCACCCATGCCAATAAATTTAATTGGCACACCTAAATCGTCTGCAACTGCAAACGCGAAACCACCCTTGGCTGTACTATCCATCTTGGTGATAATAACGCCGGTCAGCCCAATATCCTCAGCAAACTTGCGCGCTTGCAACAGGGCATTCTGGCCGGTAGTGGCATCAATTACCATTAACAGCTCGTGTGGTCCATCCGGAACGAATCTCTGAATAATTTTATTAATTTTCTTTAATTCTTCCATCAGGTTAAACTTGGTATGTAAGCGACCGGCCGTATCGACGATCAAGACATCGCTGCCACGGCTCTGGGCCGCTTGCAATGCATCGAAGACGACTGCGCCGGGATCAGAATTTGGCTTCTGACTAATGACCGGTACCTCAACACGATTGCCCCACTCCTGTAGCTGATCAATGGCGGCGGCGCGGAAAGTATCGCCGGCGGCCAACATCACGTTATGCCCCTCTCGTTTGAGGCGATAGGCCATTTTAGCGATGCTGGTAGTTTTTCCTGAACCATTGACACCAATGACAAGAATCACAGTAAGTGGAGATTGTTTAGAAAAGCGAAGAGCCGATGGCTTTCCAAGGAGGGAGGATAATTCTTCTCGTAAGGCTTGTTGTACCTGGCCACCTGTACGCATATTTTCGTCGCTTGCGCGCTGGCGCAGGCGCTCGATGAGCCATATTGTCGTGCTTGGTCCCACGTCAGCCCCCAACAATGACTCTTCCAACTCATCCCACAGGCTATCGGTTATGGTGTCGGTTTCCTGAACAGTGTTGCCCAGCCGGTTAAATATTTGACGGGTGCGATTCAGGAAGGTAAAACGGGGTTCAGCAACAGGTGGTTGTTCCGTTGGCTGCGTAGGAGCAGCCTCACCTGTTGTTTTATTTTGTTTTGGATCTTCCTGAGGTTTCTGCCCAAAGAATCGATTGAGCACGTCAGCATTGACTCCTTTTAATAAAGTTAAAAATTTCTAAATGAATTGCTATACTCTATGACTTTATACCGCATTTGTTCTGAAAAAGCCAAATAGAGGGCCAATAATCACCCTTTCAGGTCACTCCAGTGGCCTTTTTTGTGACTACCCCTCTATGTGTAGAGAGGCAAAAGGAAGTGTACATATAGCTGCCTTTTGCCTCCTCTTTACGCTAGCAAGCGATCAAAACCACTCGTGAGCGCCGTTATTGGTGTTGTCAACACTCCTACTGTCGGCCACTGCGATAAGTATGGAGTGAACCATCACTAATTGGTTCATTAATAATGATATCACCATTACGGATCTTAATATTGTACAGGCAGGAGGGGTTGGTGCAAACCCATGCCTTGTACTCTATGGAAGCTCCCTGGCTACCGAAATCCGAAAGCGGAACCAGATCACCTTCACTACATTTGCGACACCGGGGAAATGCGTTTTCCACGAAATCGCCTCCTTCCTTCTCTCTGGAGGTAATATGCGCTTGTCGATTTTGCTGAACAAGCGTGGCTTAGCGAGATTGTAAGCCGAGGGGGAGCCTCCGCCGCTGCATCCGCGTCCCCACAGCAAGGTGTAACCCATGCCCTACCTATCATACCATAAGTCCCCTTCTATGTCAGTAGTTAAGTGAAGAATTGTTCATTTTTATAGACAAAAAAGGGGTATTCTTCATCTTTCTTCTGTCAATAGAAGTGGTAGGAAGCATAGTTTTTTGCTTCTTACCTTCAGCATAACAGGTGATACAACTCTAGTCAAGCATACATATTTATCGAATTACTGGTCCATAGAGCAATGTGAAAAATTCCTCAATTCTGGAAATATCTTCATTTTTCTACTTTACTCATTGCTTGCTGACTTGCTTTAATATGCTGTCCTGACAATCTCCATGATGTCGTTTATCTCCACTTTATTGTCTCCTGGTTGATGTGCAAAAAGCTGATTATTCGCTTAGCAGGCACGTTATCGGGTCTTTGGCATGATTATTGCAAAGTGAGAGAAGTGGGAAGATATTCTTTAGATCTCTTCGTTGCCCTCTGTCTATTGTCAGGAAGTGAATTGTGTGTGACCTGGATTTATGTGTGTAGGTAGAAGGAGGATGATGTATGGCGTCCAGAACTGGAAGAACGACCAGTCGTGCTACGACCGCGGTAGCTGAGAAGAATGAGAATGGTAAGTCCGCGCCAGAGCCTCTGCTGTTAGATGAAAAAGATTTTAATGATGATGTTTATAGTGAAGAACTTCCTGAGGAAGAGGAGGAAGAGGATCAACGAGCAATCAGTGATGATGCCGTGAAGCAATATTTAAAGGAAATTGGTTTTTATCCACTTTTATCTTCTGAACAAGAATTGGCATTAGCTGAGCGTGTGGCCCGGGGCGATGCCTATGCGCGCCAGCGTTTAATCGAGGCCAATTTGCGCCTGGTGGTAAGTATTGCCAAGCGCTATGCCAATCAGGGTCTGCCGTTATTAGACTTGATACAAGAAGGCAATATTGGCTTAATGCGTGCCACGCAAAAGTTTGATTACCAGCGTGGTTTTCGTTTTAGCACCTATGCGACCTGGTGGATTCGCCAGGCTATCAGTCGTACGATCGCCGAGCATGCGCGTTGTATTCATATTCCAGTGCACGTAGTAGAGCTTATCTATAAAATCAAGCGCGTAGCGCGCCGGATCTATCAGGAGGAAGGTACAGAGCCCTTGCCTGAGCAGATTGCGTTGGAGGTAGGTTTACCTCGAGAGCGGGTGATTGAATTGCTTAACGCGGCCGATCAACCTGTCTCGCTGGACGCGCCAATGGTCGATGATGAAGAATACCATCTGGCTGATGCGATCGTTGATACTACCCATCAAGAGGCGCCGGTGGATCAAGCTGTTCAGCAGTTATTGCAGCAGCAGATCGAGCAGATTTTGCTGGTCCTTAATCCCCGTGAACGTACGATTATCGAGATGCGCTATGGCCTGAAAGACGGCCACTCCTTGTCCTTAGATGAGGTCAGTACCGTATTTCACCTGACACGTGAGCGCATCCGGCAGATTGAAGTAAAAGCATTGCGTAAAATGCGTTATCCCGAACGCTACGAAGGTATACGCGAGCTCGCTCGGGTCTAAGAATGTATCTTATCCGCATGATCTCTGCGCTCTTCGCACCTGTATTTGAGCGACTTTGGCGCTCAAAATTGTTTTTATAGTGTGGTGTAGAAAATGCGCTTTGCGCATTTTCTACACCACACTATAAAAAAGTGCGGGCGCGCCAGCGCACGTCCGCACAAGGGTGGCATCCTCCCCATGATGATGGGAGTAAGATACATTCTAACAAATTACTTTATTCGCTGGTCGCAACCCCACCTGCTTTATCTTGTAAGTAGGCGTGGATGAAAGGATCAACGTCTCCAGCCAGGTAGCCCTCAGTATTGCCAGTTTCAAAGTTTGTACGATGATCCTTAACAATACTATATGGATGCACGGTCACGGAACGAATCTGGGTACCGAAGTCCGCCTGTACATGTTCGCCCTTTAGCCGCGCCGTCTCTTCCTCACGTTTCTTTAGCTCCAACTCAAAGAGTTTGGCTTTGAGAAGTTTCATCGCAACCTCACGGTTTTGAATCTGTGAGCGCTCATTCTGACATGTGACGACGATACCCGTTGGAATATGGCGCATGCGTACAGCAGAATCTGTCTTATTAACGTGCTGTCCACCGGCCCCGGTTGAGCGATAGGTATCGACTTCAATATCTTCAGGACGAACGTTGATCTCGATGGTGTCCTCAACGTCGGGTATAACCTCTACTTTAGCGAAGGACGTATGACGTCGATGGGCAGCATCGAAAGGTGAGAGGCGGATCAAACGATGGGTGCCAGCCTCTGAACGTAGATATCCATAGGCATAGCGTCCTGTGATCTCGACGGTCGTGCTTTTCAAACCAGCTTCTTCACCTTCGCTATAATCATAGACCTCGGTTTTGAAGCGATGTTGTTCAGCCCAACGTAGGTACATACGCAACAGCATTTCCGCCCAGTCCTGGGCATCGACGCCGCCACTACCAGCATGAATACTCACAATTGCATCGCGCTCATCATGTTCACCACTGAGCATCAAGGCAAACTGGAGTTTCTCAATCTGCTCTTCTATAGGAGGGAGGGATTGGGCGACCTCTGCCTGCATATCTTCATCTGGCTCCTCTTCCAGCAATTGGGCTAATCCAAGCAGGTCTTGCAGTTGTGTCGCGATCCCTTCCCAGGTTGTGACCTCTTCGCGTAAAGCGTTCAGCTGTTGCATCACGGCCTGCGCCTTCCGGTTGTCTGACCAGAAGTCGGGGTCCATACTTTCAGCTTCTAAGGTCTTAATTTGTTCTGCTTTTGTCGCCAGGTCAAAGACGCACCATAGTTTTCTCGACGCGTCCCTGTAGGCGTTCGATTCGATTTGTCAATTCATTCATAGTCGATATTTTAACATGATTTCTATTTGATTGTATATTCTTCTTACGCTGTGGCGGTAAACGTGATTGGAAAGCTGCGTACACCTACAATAAATGGACTCTGGACAGGCTCGACTGGCCGGGTAGGATCGCGCTGTATGTTCTGTATGCGTTGCAAGACTATATTGAGTGCGATCTTTGCTTCCAGGCGGGCCAGGGGAGCACCGAGACAGAAATGGATGCCATAGCCGAAGGTGATATGGCGATTGGGATCACGATGGATGTCGAAGCGTTCTGGCTCCGGAAATTGTTCCTCGTCATAATTGGCTGAGATCGCCATGACGCTGACCGTCTGGTGTTTCTGGATCTGTTTATCGCCCAGCATGAGATCTTCCAGGGCCACCCGATTATCTCCTGCGACTGAGGGGAAGCAGCGTAAAATTTCTTCGACCGCTCCCGGCATAAACTCTGGATGTTGGCGCAACTCCTCAACTACCTCGGGATATTGATCAAAGCAGACGAATGCATTTCCCAGCAGGTTGGCGGTAGTTTCATAGCCAGCGATTAACAAGAGGCGGCAGAACTCTAATAGCTCTTCGTCGCTGAGCTTTTCACCATCTACTTCAGCGCTAAGCAGCCGGCTCATTAAATCCTGTTGGGGCTGACTGCGACGTTCGGCCAGCTTTTGTAAGAAATAAGCCTGGAAGCTCTGCGCATTGGAGACGCGTGTCTCGGGTGTATCATTAGAGCCATTGGCGGCGGTCAGTGAGTCAGACCAGGAGCGAAAGATGGCTTGATCTTCGGCTGGTACACCCAGCAAGCCTGCGATAATTATGATAGGTAATGGATAAGCGAAATCTTGAATGACATCCATCCGACCACGCGGTATTACCTTATCCAACAATTGCTGGACCACGGCGGTGATCTGGGGTGTTAATTGCTCGATCATGCGCGGCGTAAAGACCTGTGACACTATATTGCGTAACTTGCGATGTCGAGGCTCATCCATACCCAGGATGCTGGGTAGATGGGGTTGTCCTGGAAGGATGGCTTCCGAAGAAAATAATTGTGGGTGGCTCAGCACATACATCGCGTCTGCATAGCGAAAGACTGCCCAGCCGCGCATGCGTGGTTCAAAATGTACCGGATCGTTCTGGCGCATCTGGCGAAACATTGCCAATGGGATATGGGCAAAAGCTTTGTATGGTATCTCAGACATTGCAGATTTTCCTTCATTTCACAAATATCCTACACACTTTGGGAAAAGGGCATAGAAGCGCATTTCGCTGTATCACTTCTTAATACGCCTTGTTACTGGTAGGGGTTGTAGTTCAACTGGTGAAGGTAGCGCGAAAATTCAATCCAGGAAAAGGTTGGTCAGGAAGAGCCGCCCCTCTTCGTCAGAGGATTTTGGGTATACGGTGATCAGTAGTAATCCTGGCTGATCAGGGATCAGGTTGGTATAGGTGAGTGTGCCAGCAAAATGGCCTGAGCTATCTGTTTGTAAATTGTTGCCATTCTGCAAAGGAATGCTGGTCAGCGTGTGATTGAAGAGGGTCGCTATCACTTTTTCATGGGTTGGAATGACGTTACCCTGAATTTGGAGCGGCGATGAAAGCGGGGTATTGAATTGCGTCTGATCGAGTGAGATGCCCGGCGACTGAGCATTTGTCACCCACCATAGCCCTTTGCGATCAGTCTGAATCAAGCGATCCAGCGTCACCGCAACCTCAATATGGGTATTCTTTTTTTCCAGCAGTACATGGGCCTCACTCCCATTGTTATCTTTCAGCGTCGCATGAATAGCATTGCCAGACCATTGAAAAAGATCCTGGGCCATCTGTTCAGCCGTTGCCACTGGCTCCGACCACGGGAGTACCTGATTGTTGTTGGCCTCATCTTGCAAAGCCTCGGCCTCACTACGACTTGTGACGGGGTAGAGTCCGGGGAAGGCAACCTGGTGTAGTGAGCCATTTTGCCAGGCATACTCCTGAAAGACGCTCTGCTGCAGCGGTAAGAGCAGGGTGTCACTATCAGCGGGTAGGGTGGTGTCGATCTGGCCTATGCTCAAGCTATTGGCCTGCGTAATATCGACTGTACCTTTGATCAAGCCCTGTTGTTTAAAGATCAGGTTGAGCGTTGGCTTATCCTGCTGACGAATACAGTCATACAGGTAGACATCCAATTTTTGCTGTGAGCCAAGATCTTCAACCTGGATCAGGGCAGAGGGCTGGCCACCCGTTACCGCGTTCACAAATTGGACCGCAGCCATACGCTGTGTTTTAGGTTCTACCGGCACCAATTGTGTATAGTCAGCGTTGTGTATGAGTGAGTTACAGGACTGACCTGAGGCCTGGCTAGGACTGGCAACATGGTGGACCGCAATAAAATGAGCTAGAGCCAGTAATAGCAGTAGAGATAGGATAATTGTCAGTACTCTGGG
This sequence comes from Dictyobacter kobayashii, assembly GCF_003967555.1. Taxonomy (GTDB): domain Bacteria; phylum Chloroflexota; class Ktedonobacteria; order Ktedonobacterales; family Ktedonobacteraceae; genus Dictyobacter; species Dictyobacter kobayashii. The sequence goes on along the minus strand of NZ_BIFS01000001.1, from coordinate 905,134 downwards.
CCGCCACTTACTCCGGGGACGTATAGGAGGTGGCACTTGAATCCCAGGCAATGGCTCATGCTGTGCCTTAGTCATAGATTATTATCCTTTCTCTTTCCTATTGCTTCTTTTTTTTATTCTACCGGATGCACAGAAATCCGCTATATCAATATTCTTTCTGATCGAAGACACAATGATAGAGAAGAAAGAGGATGGGTGGATACGTGAAAAAAGGAGGCAAACAATGCCTCCTTTTTATCTGCGAAGAAGCTGAAGATTTAGAGACGCAAGAGCTATGGAATAAAGGCTCCCATTGCGGGTATGTGAAGCGTTACAATTGTTAATGCCTGCTTAAAGCTATCGGGTGTGACGGCTTTGTTTCCACCGAAGAGGCCACTTTGTAAGGCAAAGAGCACAACTGCTGTCAGGATGAATATCAGTCCACATAAAACTAATATCAGACCGGTAGTGCGTCCGCGGGCCGCGCGGGCCGCATGTTCATTCTGTTGATATTGATTAGGCACCTGTGGATAGCCCATTGATTGCTGGGGCTGATTGGGATAAGACATTCCGCTGCCATATGCGCCGGCTCCATGGGTCGTAAAATCGGGATACATATTTTGTTGGGTCGGGTAGTTGCCGCCACTTTGAGTCGGGTAGTTGCCGCCGCTTTGGGGCGCATAACCTGCACCAGTTTGAGGTGGATAACCTGGATAGGAATTGCCCATCGGTGGCGATTGTGGCTGGCTGGTTGACTCCATCATACTGGTGGCATCATAGGGCATACGTGTGCCATAGTCATTATTTCCCGGTGCACTGTTGCCCGGACGTAATATTAATGGCTGTCCCCCTCCCGCTTGTGGCTGAGATGGTGTCTGATTCTGTGCCAGCAGAGAGGGGGTCGCTATGGTTGCATCATCAGTATGTAACTCACCACCCATGTCTGCGTTTGCTTCTTCAATTGCTGCCCCACAGCGAGGACAACGTGTACTTCCAGGGGCCAATTGTAGACCACACTGACCACAGAAAATCATATATGCTCCTTTCAAACCCCTGATGCATTGATTGTTGAAATGATCAGTGAGTTGCTGAGAATGTAGAATTAGTGGGGATGTTCCAGGCGGTTACGCAGATTTAAGATAGATAATGGCGAATGAATAATGTATGTTCCTGGTATCCCTTATTAAGTTTTGTTGTTGCGTTTCTTCTGTCATCGCGTTCTATTGGGTTTGCTGCCCAATGTGGTAGATGTTTTCTGTGAGATAGAAACTAACATTCTTGCCTACATTTTCCTCATTATAACCTATGAGGGGTAGTGAAGCAACGAACAGACACATTGGCGGCTGTCAATGTGTCTGTTCGTTGCTGTTGTTTGCTTTGACTACGTGCGCTGACGCGCCAGCATCCTTTTTTATGTTGTTGCAGCAGATGTGCGGAGCACATCTGCTGCAACAACATGGGTATTAATGTTTTGAGAGCCGGTGATGCGCTGTATTCACTTTTCTGTGGGTGGTGATATTTTTGTGCTCCTTTTTGCTTATATTATGGTTGGGGTTGTAGGATGGTGGCGGTTGTTTTGAAGTGGAGTTTGGCGATGCGGCGTAGGGCTGTTTCTCCTTGTTGGGCGACGAGTTGGCGACCGATGGCGACAATTTGGGGGTTGGAGGCTCCTTTGGGTAGGTTTATGTCGATACTCTCTGAGAGTTGGGTGAGTTGGTGGACAAATTCAGCACGGGCTAAGATTGAGGCCGCGGCGACCGCTGTGTCTTCTTCGGCACGATGGCGTTGTTCCAGTGAGAGGGTGCTGCCGGTTTGGTAGAGTGCCTGGCGTACCAGTGCTTCATCTCCAAACTGGTCGACGATGGCATGCCGGGCGGCGGTCTGGTTGGCTACGCTGGTAAGGACTTCCGCATGTGCTCGGGCTAGCAATATATTGAGATTTGAGAGTTGTTGATAAAGTTGATTGTAGGCTTCGGGCAGGTAAGTTAAGATGTGGTAAGGGCACAAGCGTTTGATTTCCTGGGCCATGACTGCCATATTTTTGTCTGTGAGCTTTTTGCTGTCCTTTACCCCTAGTTGTAATAGTTGTGGTTCGCTTTGCTGGTCCACATAGACTGCGGCGATAACTAAGGGTCCATAAAAGTCTCCTTTGCCCGATTCATCTGATCCGATACGGGCCAGCCCCGTGGCCTGTGGTAAAGGTGAACTTTTGATGCTGCTTGGCGTCAGGGTGCCCGTTTGTGCATCAGGCGCGACTATTGAGTTTAATGTACCTTGTGTTTGCCCCGGTTGGTCCCAGACTTTGAGCGCTGTCTGTAGCGCACTGGCCTTGCCCTGCACCAGTGTCTTGCCAGTCGCATATAAAGCGACTGGCACGCTGGATTGACCATCGGTGACTGTGAACTGGTAACCGTAAGCAATGGCTTTTTCGCTGCTTATCGACCAGCCTTGTTGGGCAATGAAGTGCCGAAAACGACGTACAATTTCACTAAGCTTATCCCCTGCCAAGAGCGTCCTCCTGTCGCTAACCTCTTTGTTTGGTAGTCTATATTTAGATAGTGGATCTCATTGTAACAAATGGGTTTGTAGGAATACCAGTGTTGCTTCAATAATCTCTTCAGTACGGGCATCGGCATCGAGGATATCGAAGGCGTGCTGGCCTGTGGGATGATTCATGACTGTCAGGGCTACATTCTGGGTCAGGGCTTCACTGATAAAGCTATCTAGTGCTGCATTTAGTTCGGGATAGTCGAGGCCGGCGCGGGCTATAAAGAGTGGGGCGATATCGCGGGTGCGCCGTTGTAGCAGGTCAGTGGCTGAGAACTCATCAAAATCTTCTTCGCTAAATTCCGGGGCGCTGACGTTTTCTGCATCGTTCGTCGCGCCATAGAGACCTTCATAATAGGCTTTTAGTTCGACGAAGCCATAATAACAAATGATGCAACGGATAAACTTTGGCGCTTCATGCATGGCGACGCGCAGACCAAAGGGAGCACCAGCCGAGCAGGTCCAGATGCCAAGACGGTTAGTGTTGATGTGAAGCCGTTTTTGGTGTTCACGGATGTATGTCACCAGGTCATCTACGTCGTTGGCGACGCCGACCACATTATTAAGTCCTTCGGTGGAGCGATGATTGGCGGTAATCGCGATCAAACCTGAAGCTGCAATCAGCTTGCCCCAGGAAGTGTATTGGCCACTATCCTTAATATTTTTGAGGTAATCGGTTGGCCCATCGCCATGAATAAGTATGACCGCGGGGAGAGTCGCTTGTTTCTGATAATTGGCGGGATAATAGATATCCAGTTTCAACTCGACATCCTCCACCGTCTTATATGTAATGTTGGTATGTACCTCAGTCTGCTCCATATCAGGGATGGTATAAACGACAGGACGAAGCTGTAGCATTTCGGGCCTTTGTTCTTCGGCTGAATACTGTTGAGTCATAGCTCTTCCCTTTCTTTATTTGAACATTTGTCCTATTATTGAGATTGTACCACAAATTTAGCCTGTAGTAGAGGGGCTTCCGGACATGTAATATCACAACCCTCTCTCAATGCTATTATTCTTGTACATACATACAAAAATGACGTGGTTAAGCGACGTTTTGTAGATGGAACGGAAAAAACCATTGCCGGTTATCACTGATCCGTTCCGTGGTGTCTTAAAAAGGAGTTTTTGCCCATGTCTGTATCAGAGAATGAGCTGAACCCGGCCAGTATGCGCCAGGCCTTTCTATCTTGTCTGGGAAATTTGCCTCTACCCTCTCCTTTAGAGGTTATTGTGGAAGAGCAATATGAAGGAGATACCTATATTCGTGAACGGATCAGCTACCAGGCGAGCCCGGGGGTTCGTGTCCCTGCCTATGTGCTGGCTCCCCGCCGTTTGACGAAGCCAACGGCGGCTATAGTGTGTATCCATCAACATAATGGCGAATTTCATATCGGGAAAAGTGAGCCGGTTGGCCTGGCGGGCAATCCTGATGTATTTTATGCGCTTGAGCTTTGTCAGCGTGGCTATATTGTCATAGTTCCAGATCAAGAAGGCTTTGAAGAGCGCCAGGCCTCGACCAGCGACATGGAGATATGGAAACGCACTGTCCCCAGGATGCTGGCTGAAGGAGAATATGAACGTTATTTAGCTATGGGTCATCTATTGCGTGGTAGTAGCTTACAGGCGCGTTATGTCTGGGATCTGGCGCGGACGGTGGATTATCTTTTTACGCGGCCCGACGTGGATACCGAGCATATTGGGGCGCTTGGACATTCTTTGGGAGGCCAGGAGGTCTGCTGGTTACTCTTATTTGATTCACGTGTCAGGGTGGGGGTGTGTTCATGTGGGGTTAGTACCTTTGAGGCTATTATGCGCAATGGTATTAACCACAATTTTGCGGCCTATACGCCAGGTATGCTAGAGGTGGGCGACATGGATAAATTGATTGCCGAGCTAGCGCCAACTCCTCTCTTACTGACAGCAGGAGCACAGGATTGGATCTTTCCTATCGATGGGGTGCGCCAGATTGCACAGGCCGCGCGGCTTGCCTATGAGCAGGCTGCAGCCCCGCGTGCCTTTCGCTACCATGAATTTACAGCTGGCCATAGCTTTCCTTCTGAGGTACGTCAGTTAGCGTATAGCTGGTTAGACCGCTGGCTGCATATTTAAGCTTTTTCCTGTCCTGATGCTCTAAATAGCTATTTAATTTCATACTATTTCTAGAGTATATCTGATCCTTATGATCTATGCGCTCTTCATGCCTGATTTTGAGCGCCAAAGGCGCTCGAGAAGTAATCTTATGTGATGCAAAAAGCGCGCTGGGCGCGCTTTTTGCATCACATAAGATTAAAAAGTGCGGGCGCGCCAGCGCATGTCCGCACGCATAGGGCTACCTAGCACTTGCTCAATGTAAGGGCTGAATAGCCCTGTTGTATCTTTGCTTGCCAAAACTGTTTTGCTCGTGCTATTCTCGTACATATGATCTAGTAGGAATTAACCCATTTGTACGAGGAGGCGTGTTGTCATGGTGCAGGAGGGGGAGAGCGGAACTCCGCAACGGAGTGCCTTGTTACGCCGTGCGTATGAGTTGTTGGAAACGCTTGGGCAACCAACAACCGAGGATTTGTTGATTCAGCAATTGTTTGGAGCACATGGCAATGCCGCGTTTTGGACGGTATTACTGCGTCAGACGCTACGGAGTTCTGAATTATTTGAAGAGCAGGGTGAGCCGGCCGCTGGTGATGAGATTCGCTGGTCTTTGCGTGCCTGGAAGAGCACTCAGCAATCCCTGGAAAATGTTGAGTTTGTGGTAATCGATACGGAAACCACAGGGCTGCGTCCCGGTTCTGATCGAGTGATTGAGGTCGCAGCAGTCCGGGTTGGTAGAGGCCAGATACTGGATTCGTATCACAGTTTGATCAATCCTGGCAGGCGTATTCCCCCTTTTATTGAACGCTTTACTGGTATTACGCAAACTATGGTCAATGAAGCGCCTCTGGCCAGTCAGGTATTGCCTGAGCTACTGGACTTTATTGATGGTGCCCCGCTGGTTGGACACAACCTGGGTTTTGACCTCAATTTTTTAACTTTTGAGGCGCAACTGTTAGGTCTTTCTTTCCCGATCGATGGCTTTGATACTATTCCGCTGGCACGTCGTTTCTTACCAGCTTTGAAACGTTTTAAACTGGATATGGTGGCAGCCCACCTGAATATCGAGACCATTCATCGTCACCGAGCCTTTGGGGATGCCGAAGTGACTGCGGAAGTATTTTTACGTATCCTGGTCCTGGCCCAGAAAGAAGGTATTTCAACCCCAGGCTATCTACGACGGCGTTTGCAATTACCGGTGGCCTGGAGTGGCGATATTGCCCAGGTTAGTATGCAGAAAGACGGCACCCAGTGGCGTGCGGATGGCAGCCTGTCTCCTATCGCGGCCGCCAAAGCCCGGCCTAATGGGGGCCTTTTCCTTAATCCAGCCTGGAAGCGCACCTTTCCCACCAAGCCGGGTGTTTATTTAATGAAGGATGTGCATGGTCAGGTTATCTATGTTGGGAAAGCGAAATGCTTGAAGGACCGTCTCTCATCTTACTATAGCCAGCCGCTTGGTTATACACGCAAGATGGATGGCCTACTACAAAACGTCAAAGAGATTGAGACGCGTGTACTGGGTTCAGAGCTAGAGGCCTTACTGGTTGAGTCGCGCCTGATTAAAGAGCTTCAGCCTGCCTATAATGTGCAGTTGCGAAACTACGAATTGTATCCATTTATAAAAATCGACGTGCAACATACGTTCCCGCGTGTCTATGCTACCCGCGAGGTTGCAGCGGATGGTGCACGCTATTTTGGTCCTTTCCGCAGTCGGCGTATGGTAGATATTACCATTGAATTATTGCAAAAGCTTTTTCCGGTACGTACCTGTACGCGTAGTTTGCCGCCGGCCGCCAAAGTCAGCGATCCGTGTCTACGTTTTCACCTGGGGCGTTGCTCAGCTCCATGTCGCGGAGACGGAGATGCTGAGGCCTATCGACAGGTCGTTGAGCAGGTCTGCGCTTTTCTGGGTGGCGAGCGCGAAGATCTGCTGGAACGCCTGCGCAGGCAAATGTTTGAGGCCGCGCAACAGCTCAACTTTGAACGAGCAGCCTGGCTGCGTGACGCGGTTCGTAGCGCCGACGAAGTTCTGATTGGGCAGCGCTTGATCACAGGAGCGGTCGAGGCTAATAATCTCTTTATTGTCTACCCATCCGCGCAGGAAGGCTGCAACGAAATCTTTTTAATTCGACATGGCCGCCTGATCGAGCAGAGTTGTGTACCTCATGAGCCTAATCAAATGCAGACAGCGCTAAATGCACTGCTTCAGAGAGCCATTGAACTGGGTGAACCGCCCAGCATCGTGGGCAAAGCTGAGGTGGATCAGATTAATATTATCAGTCGCTGGCTTCATCATCACAGCAATGATCGGGCCTTTTTCCCGTTTCAGCACGTTCTGACCAGCAGTGACGAGATGGAGGTCCTGACTCAGCGTATCTGGTCTGACGTTGATCTGGCCCATACATTGCCAGCAGAAAATCAAAGTGAAGAGACAGAATTTCTGGCTGCGGGGACTACTCCATTAGAATATGATGCGCTATAATAAGCGGTACTTATTACGAATGGTTTAAATCTACATCTATCAACAACGGATACCCCTTCTCAAAATCTTCATCCTACAGCCAGCGCGGCAATAGTGATTGGTGTGAGCGATCGGGGATGCGATAGTCAGATTGTCACGAGGAGCTATATTTTCATGTTATTGTCAGATAAACGTATTGTGGAAGAGATGAAAAACGATAACATCGTTATCGAGCCGTTTGATGAGCGTCATCTGGGACCGAACTCTTACGATTGCCGGCTGGGTGAATGGTATTTTCAGGGTGATGCTAACGTTGAAGTGATGCACCTGGACATTCCAGATGAGATTCGTCGCTATTGGGGTGAGCCGCGCCATGCTACCGATGGCAAGATAGCCATTCGACCTGGCACCACTATCCTGGCTCATACCCAGGAGATTATTGGTGGGCATAATGGTTATCTGGCAAAGATGTATTCGCGCAGTACCGTCGCGCGTTCGGGTCTCTCGGTTTGTCGTTGCGCAGGTGTTGGGGATGTTGGCTATATTAGCCGTTGGACGATGGAGATCAGCAATCACACACAGACCACGATCTGGGTACCAGTCGGCTTCCGTATCTGTCAGCTTACCTTTGAGTATGTGGGTGAGACGCTTAAAGAGTATCATGGTAAATATGGTAAGAAAGATCAGCAATGGTCGCCCGAGGATATGTTGCCCAAACCATATTTTGATTGGGACTACGATGTCTATCGCACTGATCGCGTTCGTTAACTCGTATGTAAGAAGTTAAAGGAAGGTAGATTTTGAGCATGGGCCAAGGATACTTTATCTCATTTGAAGGCCTGGATGGTGCCGGTAAAACAACCCAGATCGAACTGCTAGAAGGCTGGCTGGAGCGACAAGGCATTGCTTATGTGCGCACCCGTGAGCCTGGTGGTACCCCGCTGGGAAATGAAATCCGGCGCCTGCTCTTTCACCAACCCGAACTAAACGTCACGCCATTAGCTGAAGCGTTCTTATTTCAAGCTGACCGGGCGCAACATTTTCAAACCCTGGTCCTGCCTGCATTAGCCGCTGGTAAGGTTGTGATCTCAGATCGCTGCTTTGATTCGAGCATTGCCTATCAGGGAGCGGCGCAGGGCCTGGGAACCGACCTGATCGCCCAACTCTCCCAGATTGCTACCCAGGGTCATGCGCCTGATCTAACTATTTTTTTGGATCTTGATCCTGCCCAGGTTCATGCACGTACCAGTGCCTCAGATGGCAGGCGCGAAGAACAAAGTCGTTTTGATAGCGCATCCGAGCAATTCCACCTGCGGTTGCGCCGGGCTTTTCTGCAGTTGGCCCAGGATGCTCCCCAACGCATCAAAATTATCGATGCCTCCCAAACCCCCGACCGCGTCCACCGAACTATCATCGATCTTATTAAATCCCGCCTCATTTAGCTTAATTTAGCTCAACAAAACTGCAGCAATCTTTCTGGCTGGATCGTATTACCCTTAGAGAAACGGTTACAGAAATCCTTGCATGCCAAAGGTATTGACCTTTTCTTTTGAAATTATTCGAGCGAGAAGGATAAAAAAGTATGGGCCAAATAAATTGGCAGCAACGACGGGATGTCCTGATCTGCATTATCTGCATGGGGCTAATCCTCTGGACAGTCTGGAATCTTGTTAATCAATTTATCGACGCAATCTTTCTGTTATTATTGTCGATGGCTGTGGCCTTCTTAATTACGCCGGTGACGAATTTTCTGGAGCGTAGTGGCCTGCCGCGATTGTTTGCTACCATTATCTCTTACGTTTGCGTGCTTCTTTTATTGGGACTCTTTTCTTATATTCTGATAACTTCATTTGTCGGTCAGGTTACCGTATTCTCGGATACCATCGTACGCTTTACCCAGCATATTCCTGATAATTTTAGCGCCCTGCTCAGATTTTTGCGGGTGCAGGCGGGTATTCCCCAGACGCGTATCGATCAGACCCTGGCTCAGCTTAATTCGCAGGTGACTAGCTTCGCCAACGCTGCTGTAACCAATACTATTAATGTGCTTTTTGTCCTGACCAATACCTTCTTGAACTTCTTGATTGTACTGATGGTTAGTTTCTATCTAACTCTGGATGGAAAGCGTATTCGCAATAGTATCATGGGAATCATGCCCAAGCGTTCCTTGCCAACGGCCCAGTTGTTTGAAGATGCATTGACGCGTGTGGTTGGCAACTATATTCGTGGTCAATTGACGTTAGCCCTGATCATTGGTGTTGCTGTCGCCATTGTGTGTTGGGCTACCGGACTGGGCCAATTCGCCGTCATCTTTGGTGTGCTCGGCTTCTTGTTTGAGACGATCCCCATGGTAGGGCCTGGGTTGGCCTCAATTTCACCACTTATCGCCTCACTGCTGCTGCCTGATCCGTTCCCACGCACCCTGTTTGTCTTGATTGCTTTTGTGGTTATTCAGATACTTGAAAGCAATATTCTAGGGCCACGTATTGTGGGCCATGCAGTTGGCTTGCACCCGGTTGTCTCAATTATGTCTCTGGTTGTGTTTGCCCAATTGTTCGGTGCCTCGTATGGAGCCTTTGGGGGAGCCGTTGGCGCTCTGGTCGCTACCCCCATTGTTGCTGCCGCCTGGGTGGTTGTAGCCAGCCTGTATCGTTCGGCACGCGGCGAAACCGCCGATCAGATTCTGGCTCGCAAACGAGCGCCATGGATGCTCAAGCGACCTTCGTCGTCCCCTGGTAGGCCTGGATCACAAAGGAATTCCGGTTCTATCTCGGGCATGTTGCGTAGGCGTACTCCTGTGGCCACTGGCAGCGTCTCGCGTAATAACATCATCTCAGTTTCATCACCCGAGAATGATACCAGATCAGCTAAATCTAATTCTAATAATGAGGATAAGGAGTCGACCCAGGCGCGCCAGGAGAGGTTGGCGCCCGAGCAACCTGTTTCGGCAACGGAAGACAACAAGTAGTCCGTTCCATGCCTTGAGAAGAGGGACCATATTTCTGGTCCCTCTTCTTTTTGTCTATATCCTTTAAGGGGAAAGCCGGGTGCAGGGGCGGCAGCCCCTGACGGAGCGCGAGGTGTCCTCGCCACCCCAACCCCCTCTCTGTCCTTCCGGAGGAAGGGCGGAGAGGCCTCTTCTTTTTGTCTAAAACGCCTAATGCTCTTGCTATTTCTTAACAAAGTAACTACAATCTGCGTAAATAACTTCATGTATAAAAAAATGTGGTACTGAAAAGAATTTGATAGGGAAGTTTAACGAATGCAGACACATATACCTTCACAAAAATATACCTCTGCGCTCCCCTGGTTTATCGCAGCGGTCATCTTAGGTATTGTCTTCTTGATCTATACGGCAGCCAATGCCAGTGGCATCCTGAATCAATCGACCCTGGAGATTGAGCGCTCGCTACTCTGGCGTCCCATTACCCGTGTAGATTGTTCTTTTTTGGAATGGCGTAATCTGGGTGAGGTACCAGCGACGGCTGTGGTGTTATTGATCTTAGGCGGATTATGTATTCTCGCTGGCCATAAGAAACGGATACTGGCCTTTTTCCTCTTACTGCTATGTATATGTGTAGGCTTTGAACTGGGTGGGAAGATGGTGTTCGCTCAGCAGATGCCTCCTTCACTGCGTTCAGGTATGACTGTATTGACCTGTCCGCAGATGGAGGGGCAGCCTGTCTCTGTCCAGCTTTCGGCGGCCCTGGGCCTGCTGGGACAGGTACCCGATCCACCTCGTAAACAGGTAAGCTGGGCTCGTGATGTGGCGCAGATGCCTATCGATCCTCGTATGGGTGATAGCGAGAATGGTTATCCTGGTGGCCACGCGGCCCGCTGGTGCCTGGCTGGCTTGATTATGGCCTGGATGAGTGCCCGTTATCTACGCCCGCGTTTTCTGGGTAGATTCCTGGCGGTACTTATCAGCATCGGCTCCTTAGTGGGTGGTTTTATGCAGTTCTATATTGGCGTGCATTTCATTACCGATACGATTGCAGGCTATCTGCTGGGTATCGCCCTGGGTTGCTGCGGTATTGGTTTTATGCTTCTGACTGAAAAGGAGCGCGCGCCGAAAATTGCTACCGATACCCAGGGATATTATCCAGGCGGGGATGCAACGATTGGCTTGCCACGAAAAGAGCAGAGTTTTTCGAAACCTTTGCGTTAGTTAGATCTGCCAGCAGGCCAGGCGAGATGCGCTATGCTCAAACTCAGGTGAGCTGGCCTGCTGCAAGATAGTGCTTAGAGCGCCTCTAGGCGTTTTTTGCGATGTTTAGCCTCACGATAATCTGGTTCGATCTCCAGCGCCTTATTGACGGCGACCAGTGCGGCCTCTTTATGTCCCAGTATGCCTTCGACCCAGGCCTTGCCATCCCAGGCAGCCACATAGTCAGCATTCAGTTGCAGTGCCTGGTCAAAATCCGCCAGGGCTTCTTCGTAGTGGGCTAGCATTGCCTGGCAGGTTCCCCGTGCATACCATGCCTCCGCATTAGCAGGGTCCAGTCTGACTGATCTCTGGGCCGCTGTTAGCGCCTCTGCGTAGCGGATAGAATTGGAAAGTTGCTGGCTATAATCGAGCCAGAATAAAGCTTGTTTTCTCTGTGCATCTGATGTTTCTTCCATCGGTATGTCCCTTCAGGTTGTTTGCTGGTCTTGCCAGGCTGTGAGCGCTGTTTGATAGGCTTCCCAGGTATCAACGTCATGTTGTGCAAGCGCATCGCTTAGTTCAATGTTCTCCACCTCATCCTGGTGGTGCTTGATTACGCTGCGGCCACCTTCATCACCACTAACTGTAAGTAATTCTGCAAATAAACTGGCATCGAACAGCACTGGATTACCTCGCTTCCCATGATAACATGGAGCAATGATGCGTTTCCCGGTCTGTTCTTTTGTCGCCAACAATTTGTCTATTAATTGGGTACTGACAAACGGTTGATCTCCCAGCATTATTAACGCACCAGTGCAGGCAGGATATTGTGCCAGTGCCAGAATGCCTGTGCGCAGGGAAGTGCTCATACCAGCCTGATAATCGGGATTTTCCTGGATATTTAATTTGTTATGGTTCGTATAACTATTGAGAGCAGCAACAACCTGTGAAGATTGGTGTCCAAGTACAGTGATAACCGGCGAGGCTTGGGATTGCAGCGCGGCTTCTACCACATGGGTAAGTACGGGTTGTCCACCCAGTGGTAGCAGTAGTTTATGATAGCCATGGGCCATGCGACTTGAACTGCCGGCCGCCAGAATTAGCGCGGCGATAGAATTCAGGTTTGACATTATGTACTCTTCCTTTTAAGCCTTGGATGGTATGATTTGACTTATGCTATCGATTGTACTCTTATATTTTATATATTCTACGAGCCACGGCTGGAATTAAGAAGATTGTAGATAATGATATAATAACGGCTAGTCACTTCAGCGAAGTTGCTGATGGCTGTTTACCGCAAGTTGTGTGCCTGAAACCGGCCCCCTCTGGACTGCGGTTGCGCATAGCGCTGACCGTAGACCGCACACGTTCAGGAGTTTTAGATGTTAAATACCCCTCATATACATGATGAAAACAGTGTAGCGTTGGATGCTGAGACGCAAGAAAAATACGAGCATCTACAAGCCATTTTGCGCGAGATGGGTTCGGTGCTGATCGCTTATTCGGGTGGTGTAGATAGTGCGCTCCTGCTTAAAGTCGCCCATGATGTCCTGGGTGATCGTGCTATGGGCGCCATCGCATCCTCTCCCGCCTATGCTTCTGAGGAGACTGAGGAAGCTATCGCGGTTGCGCGCCAGTTGCAATTACCTTTAATTACGTTAGAAACCCATGAATTGGAAGATGAGCGCTACGTCAAAAACGATGTCAATCGCTGCTATTTTTGTAAGACGGAGCTCTTCACCAATCTGGAACCGCTGGCGAAAGAACATCATTTAGAGCATATTGCCTATGGTGTTAACAAGGATGACGATGGTGATTTTCGTCCGGGACAGCGGGCCGCGCGTGAGTTTAAGGTGCGAGGACCACTCAAAGAAGTTGGCATGGGCAAGAAAGAGATTCGGGCCATTGCTCGTCTACTTGGAATGCCAGTCTGGGACAAGCCTGCCATGGCTTGTTTCTCTTCGCGTATCCCCTATGGCAGCAAAGTAGATGTTGCTTCTTTGCAGATGGTGTATAAAGCGGAAAAGTTCTTGCACGAACTGGGTTTCCGGCAGTTACGGGTTCGCCATCATGATAAAATTGCACGTATCGAGGTGGAGCGCTCAGAAATTCCACGCCTGGTTGAAGATGAAATGAGCCGTAAAGTTACCGATGGACTTCGTAAAATTGGCTACACCTATGTAACGATGGACCTGCTTGGCTATCGCACCGGTAGTATGAATGAAGCATTTTTTAAGAAGAAAAAGAAACAGTCAGAGGCATAAAAAGATGGGCGCGGCAGGATAGGTGTGACGGACTCGACGTGCATGAGCGCCTACAGCGCCCGCTTCCTGAGCCCTGTGGTATAATTTATATGCTATTAAAAGTAAGCAGAAACGTGTAAAACACATCATCTAGCAACTGGATAACAGGAAAAAGACACCATGTCAGAGCGCACAATCTATCTCGATCACGCGGCTACCACCGCCTTAGATCCGCGGGTACTCGATGCGATGTTGCCCTACTTCACAACCGAATATGGCAATGCCAGTAGCATCTATACAATTGGACGTCATGCGATGCAGGCAATTGATCATTCACGTGAACAGGTGGCTGAGATTTTACATGCCCGCCCCTCAGAAATCGCCTTTGTGGGTTGTGGAACGGAAAGTGATAACCTGGCCATCAAAGGCATGGCATTTGCCGCACAAAAAAAGGGTAATCATATTATTACTACCCCGATCGAGCATCATGCTGTCCTGCATACCTGCCAGTATCTAGAACGTTTTGGTTTTTCTACTACCTATCTGCCTGTGGACGAGTATGGCATGGTCAACCCTGATGATGTGGCACGTTCGATTACAGATCAGACGATCCTTGTCTCCGTGATGTATGCGAACAATGAAGTCGGCACCATCGAGCCCATTGCAGAGATCGGACGCATCTGCCGGGCCCGCAAGATCCCATTCCATGTTGACGCCGTCCAGGCTGGAGGGGCATTGCCAATCGATGTGTTAGAGCTCAAGGCGGATATGTTATCGCTCTCTGCCCATAAGTTTTATGGCCCCAAGGGTCTGGGTATCTTATATGTGCGCCAGGGTATGCGCATCCTGCCGCAGCTACAGGGTGGTTCTCAGGAACGTGGTCGTCGGGCTGGTACTGAGAATGTAGCGAGTATCGTTGGGGCTGCGACCGCGCTTGAGCTGGCTTATGCGGAACTTTCCCAGACCACTCCACGTGTTCAGGCATTGCGAGACCGCTTAATCGAGGGCGTATTGCAAATTCCTCGTAGCCGACTCACCGGTCATCCCACCGAACGACTCCCTAATAGTGCCAGCTTTGCTTTTGAAGGTGTTGAGGGCGAGTCTATCCTCTTAAACCTGGATCTGCTGGGTGTGGCGGCCTCAACCGGCTCTGCCTGCACATCCGGGTCCGTTGACCCCTCCCACGTCCTGGTCGCTATGGGTTTCCCACCCGAGTGGTCCCATGGTAGCCTGCGCCTGACCCTTGGCAAGCGCAATACCGAAGACGAAATCGAGACCGTTCTGACAGCTCTTCCTGGTATTATAGAGAGATTGCGTGGCCTGGGCATCTAAATAAGTCGTATTGTAAGAAGCAAGAGTTTTCGCTGTTGTGTCAGAATGTGCTCTCTTAAAATCTCATCCTTTGTGGAGTGTGTTTGGTGGGCGGCCGCAGCCGCCCACCAAACACACTCCACTCTCCCAACCCGGCGCCGCAGGCGCCAAAGAAGAACCTTAAAAAGCCTTGCAACGGCAGAGAAAATTATTGTTTCATCCACAGAGTTATGTTACCATGAAGAGGGGAGTGTTGAGGGTAGTGGTAGGTGAGCATGTATATAGTCTACTATCATAAATTCTCCTACCAGGATTTGTATGGTTGTTGATTGGATGTTTCAACGCTCTTTACTCGAAAGAAGGGGTAGTATATACTATGGATACTCTCAAGCGGGAAGTTTTATCTCAACGTGTACGGCAGGTAAAACCTTCCGGCATCCGTAAATTTTTTGATATCATCAATACGATGCCCGATGTGATTTCGTTAGGTGTAGGAGAGCCAGATTTTGTGACGCCCGAGCATATTCGCCAGGCTGGCATCGAGTCTATCAAACAGGGGCGCACACGCTATACCTCGAATTCTGGTACCGTTGAATTACGTGAAGAGATTGCCAGCCTGTTTCAGAGTCGCTATGGTTTGACGTACGACCCTATTTCACAGATTCTTGTTACTGTCGGCGTCAGCGAAGGTGTTGACCTGGCCATGCGTACCATTATCGACCCCGGCGATGAAGTTATCTCACCTGATCCTGGTTACGTTGCCTATGAGGCAGATATCATTTTTGCTGGTGGCGTGCCCGTACCTGTGCCGACCTATGCACAATATAATTTTGGCGTACGCGCCGCCGAGATCGCTGCCGCGATTACTCCTCGTACCAAGATGATCCTGCTGGGTAATCCCAATAATCCTACGGGTGCTGTCATACCACGTGAAGAATTGGAAGCGATTGCAAAACTGGCGGTCGAGCACGATCTGATTGTGGTTAGTGATGAGGTTTATAGTCGTCTGGTGTATGGAAGCGAGCATGTCAGTATTGCGACCCTGCCGCAAATGCAAGAGCGCACCATTATCCTGGATGGTTTTTCCAAAGCTTACGCGATGACTGGCTGGCGTGTGGGCTATGTGCTGGCGCCGGTCCATATCCTGGGCGCGATGCTCAAAGTACACCAGTATGCGATCATGTGTGCCGGTACGGCGGCGCAGGAAGCGGCTTTACAGGCCCTGCGCCATGGTGAAGCCGATGTAGAGCGTATGCATGCCGATTATGCGCGTCGTGGCCGTATGTTTGTCGAAGGTTTGAATCGTATTGGCCTGCCCACCTGTGAGCCACGTGGTGCCTTCTATGCCTTCCCCTATATCGGTAACACAGGCATGAGCGACGAGGAGTTCGCGGAAAAACTGCTCTTTGAAGAAGAGGTTGCCGTCGTTCCTGGTAGCTCATTTGGAGCAGCTGGCAAGAATTATGTACGCGCAGCATACTGTACGGCCTATGAGCAACTGGAAGAGGCTCTGGTCCGCATTGAGCGTTTTGTTAACAAGCATGCCTAGCAGTTGTGACCAGCAGGACAAATACTAACATAATTGTGGAGATAGCAACAAGCTCGCTATCTCCACAATTGTATCGTTGTCATTTAAGCTGATACTGGTCCAAATGGAGGCGCACCAGCACGGTCACGTTTCAGTTCATAGATGTTGTCATTGTGGAGCAGCCACACAAAATGATCCCATAGCTCGCCCGCATCCTGGCCCTTTGGCACACTATGGATGACCGGACCGTAGTAGCCCACATTCGAGTCCTCAAGCGCAATGGTAGGTACCCCAAAGGCATGATAGCGCTTAACAGCCTCTTCATGATCATTGATGACATCCTGGATGGTCGAAGCATCGGCCAGGGCCTTCTCAACGAAATCCGCTCCCAGCCCTGCAGCCTGGGCGGCCGCCTCAACGATCTGGCGGGACCGAATATCCTCTTTGCGCCCGTGGGCAGCGTTGCCAAGCTCGATATACAGTTTCTCTATGCTTTCATTGCCGTGTAAGCGGCGCGCTAATGCCAGTGTGCGCAGCGCTGTCCAGCCATTGCCATTGACATAATCGGGTTGTACATCTGGTTTCCGATTGACAATTTCCAGGCTGAAGAGGCGCCAGGTGATGTGAATTGGGCGTATCTGACGTGTTTCCCGTGCCCATAGCGCGGTACGCCAGGCTAATGGACACAATGGATCAAAGTGGAAGTTGATATTTGTTACACTTGCCTCTCTTGTACTCATCAGAGAAAACCTTCTTTCATTTATTTTTGTTGTCGTATTTGCTTTACTTCATAAAGTGAAGTGAGCTTTTATAGCATACGTTCGTGGCATGAATTATGTCAAGAAATGTTGGTTGGTATCTCTATCGACCTTTCCTGGGAGGTCAGTGGCGCTACCGATTTGCAAGCAAATGCTGCTTGTCCACAGGGCTTTTCATGTTCGTCTAGAGAGCGTAGGAAGATCACGAGCAAGCGATACGATATACCTTCTTTCAGGTGTGGAGAGTGTGGTGAGTGGCCGCGCCACCCACCACACTCTCCACACTCTCAATTCGGCGCCGCAGGCGCCAAAAAGGGAAAGTAAACAGCCCTGGATTATCCATTGGTGCGATGAGCGAAAATAATTGGGCATGGTAGACTATGGAGAGGAATGTGTTGTTTGGCTAAACATTTCAGGAGGGGCGCATGCCTAGGAAATTGTTGTTCGTAACCTGCGTTGGGGCGTGTGTGCTGGTGGTAGGCGTGTTTGTTTTCTTTGGGAATCGCCGTCTTTCGTCTGAAAGCAATCGGTCAGCACAACATACAGTGTCGTCAAGAAGCAATGGAGGCTCTACAATGCTATTGATTTTTTCGAGGACCACTGGATATCGTCATGCGTCGATTGAGAATGGCATTGCTGCTATTCGGCAACTTGGTGTCGAGCATCATGTTGAAGTGCAGGCATCTGAGGATTCAGCCGTCTTTACGGATGAAAATCTGGCCCGCTACCAGGCTGTTATCTTTCTGAGTACAACAGGCAATATTCTCGATGACGCCCAGAAAGCGGCCTTCGAGCGCTATATTCATGCTGGTGGTGGCTATGTAGGAATACACTCTGCCAGTGATACGGAGTACAGTTGGGCCTGGTATGGGCAACTGGTGGGAGCTTACTTCAAGAGCCATCCGAAGATTGCGCAGGCGACAGTGCATGTGGAAGATGCCCATACGAGTTCAACGTCGATGTTGCCTGCGCAGTGGGTGCGTACGGATGAATGGTATAACTTCCGCCAGAATCCACGTGCTCATGTGCACGTATTGTTGACGCTGGATGAATCGACCTATCAGGGAGGCGAGATGGGACAGGATCATCCCATTGCCTGGTATCATGATTTCGATGGTGGTCGTTCCTGGTATACCGGGATGGGCCATACCCCTGAAAGTTTCTCTGAGCCACTATTTCTGGCCCACCTGTGGGGGGGGATCAGTTATGCCGCAGGCTTGAAGCAATAACAAAAAAGGTGTGGACGCGTCAGCGCCCACACCTTTTTTATTGTTTTGTTATCTTAGCACTCGCTATGGCCGCAGCTATAGCATTTGCGGCAGCCTTCCTCATAGACCATGGTATTGCAACCGCACTCAGGACACAGGTTGCCAGTGACCTTGAGCTGGCTCAGGTTCACTTCAGGGGCGTGTCCATTGACTGGTGCCAGAGGGGCTACGGCGGCGCTGGCTTTGACCTCTGTATGGTTCTCAGCGGCGTCGATCGCTTCCTGCAGGGTATCCAGATGCAGTTCCAGGGCGCGGGCAACCGCGTCTGGCAACGAGCGTACCTGTTGAGCACCAAAGCCAACCGAGCGGCTACCACCGATACCACGCAACTGATTGGTGATTTCCTGGGCACGATCAGTCTGTGATAACGGGCTGAGCAACTGTAGATTGATTGAGATCAAGCGACCCAGAGCCTCGGAGAGAGCGGCAATATCGCTACCAGCCTTACCTACGTTGACAAAGACCTCGAAGGGTCCCTGATCATCGCTGTTGATGGTGATATTGATTTTACCCTCTGGCGCATTGACCTGGCGGGTATAGCCCTGGACAACCGCTGGACGCTGTTTGATGCCCTGGTGGATCGATGTCACAGGCTCAAACATAGGCGTCTGTGCTGCCTCAGGCACTGCTGGCTGCTTGGCTTTCTGCTCATCCTCAACGCGCGTCAATACGGCGTCACGCGAACCATCGCGATAGTAAGTTACACCTTTACAGCCCATCTCATAGGCCAGGCGATAGAGTGTCTGAACCTGCTCAACCGTATGGTTATTGGGTGCATTCACCGTCTTACTGATGCTGGAGTCGGTGTAGCGCTGGATCATCCCCTGGACGCGTACATGCTCTTCAGGAGTGAGATCTTTTGAAGAGACAAAGTAGGCCGGGGTTGGCTCATTGGGATGGTTCTCGCGCCACTCCTGCAGCAATGGATGGTACAGGATATGCTCACCGGTACGGTCGCGGCGGATCATCGCAAAGTCGTAGACCGGCTCGATGCCAGAGCTGACGCCAGCCAGCAGGCTGGTGGTACCAGTAGGTGCCTGGGTCAGGATAACAGCGTTACGAATACCCTGTTTGCGAATCTTCTCCTGCAGGTTTTTCGGCAAGCGCTTGATGAACTTACCTTGCAGATATTTGTCGCGATCAAATTTGGGGAAGGCCCCTTTTTCGGCGGCATTATCGCTTGAGGCCTCATACGAAGCATTGCGAATGGTGGTGTAGATGCGCTCGATGATCGGTAGCGACTCTTCACTGCCGTAAGCCACGCCCATCTTCAGCAGGGCATCGGCCAGTCCCATTGTACCCAGACCGGTCCGGCGCGTTCCCAGTTGTGCCTCGGCGTTTTCCTTGATGAAGTACTCGGTGGAATCTACCACATTGTCCAGGAAGCGCATCGAAGTCTTGCTGATTTTTGCCAGGCGCTCATAATCCATCTTCCCATCTGTAACGAAGGCCGACAGATTGATCGCACCCAGGTTACAAACTCCCCATGGCGGCAGACCCTGTTCGCCGCAATTGTGGACGACGAGGCCATTGGCTATGAATAAATGATCCTGTTGTGGTTCTGTGAGATCGTATACTGTCTCTTCACCATCTTCGACCAGGCTTTCAAAGGTGGCTACAAAATTCTCTTTGTATGGACCACGCTGGTAAGCGGCGATCAGCGTTTCAAGCTTCGTCTGCTTTTCTTGTGTCAGGAAACCAATCTGGTGGGCGAAGGCCGCAAAGCTCCCTTTTGAAATGACCAGGTCGTGATAGCTCTGGCAATAACCACCTTTTCCATCTGGTAGATTTCTCTCGCCAGCTTCTCGACGCTCTGTGTAGATGCGGGAGTAAATGCCAAAGTTGAGCAGCAGTTGTTGAACGCCTTCCAACAGATTTTGATTAACAGAGGTCAGTCGTACGGACACCCCTTTTTCAAGGCTACCCTGGACGGATCCATCAGCTGTAAAGAGCGCTGCCAAAAAGCCTTTCTGCATCTCATGAGAGCCACGGAAGACCGATGGTGGTACCTGTAATTTATTGACCAGAAGCTCGGGATCGACCATGCGTAAGAGCCGTACTGACTCAACATGCGTCTCTTCGCGTTCCGCGATCTGCAATGTGCCTACTTTATACTGGCGCTGACCCTCCGGACTACTTACCAGGCGATTAACAGCTTCGGCAAAACGTGGTGCAATGGACTGTTCACTGCCAAAGAAAGAGAGTACTGCGCTGCCTTCACGCTTGGTGTTGATATAGCCATCACCAACCAGCCAGCCCAGTACATGTCCCAGATCTAGACTGCCCGTAGTGCCAAAGTGGCCCTCACCGTTGAGCAACTTGATCTTATCACCCGCAATTAGCTCGCCAGCCTCTTTCCAGCCATTTACCGTTAAGACCTTATGATCTTTGGTCAGGCGAATGGTATATCCCTCGCTTGTTTGCAAGCGATACACAGGCTTCACGCCAGTTGGGAAAACGTGGCTGGCCTGGCGCAGGGCTACGCCGTCCTCGTTGGTTGAGACCACCGTGATGGGAGCGCCGATTTCGGCTAATTCACTGGCGGGGAAAAGACCTTTATCGGTATAGATCAGCGTATCACCAGTAACACAGGGATTTACGCAGCGGATGTTCTCGTAGTACCAGGTGTTGGACTCTTTGTTGTAGCGATCCATAAACACCAGGCCGGGTTCAGCAGATTCCCAGGCGGAAGTACAGATGAGATCCCAGAGCCCACGGGCGCGAATGGTCTTTTTGACTTCGCCCTGCCATATCAGGTCCCAGTCAGCATCATCTTTCACGGCCTGCATAAAGGCGTCAGAGATACACACCGACAGGTTGGCGTGCTCGATTTTGCCCGCCGTACGCTTCACGGTGATAAACTCTTCGATATCAGGATGGGTATCGTCGAGCATAAGCATTAATGCTCCCGACGAGAGTTAGAGGTATAGAGTCCACCACCTGCCAGCAGATGGACCTCGTCTACCTCAAAATCGTAGACCTCGGAAGGACCCAGTGGCGTGATCGAGACAATAGCATCGGGCAGGGTACCCAGCAATGCATCCAGGCGCTCAACCATTTCGACGCCGCCAGCGGCCTGAACGCGCTCGCGCACGCGTGTGAGGGCATAATGTGAAACACGCTCTTTGGTTGAATCGAAAAGCCCTTGATAGTAGCGACCAGGGATTGCCAGTTGCTTCCAGGCTTCCATGGGATAGCTAACGCGGTGGCTACGATAGCCAATGCGTTGCTGATCTTTAAAGCTCTTCGCAAATGTGCTGAATCTGGCTTTAAATTGTGCTCCCGTAACGATCAGGCGATAGATAGTTTGCCAGCCCTGGGCACTGCGATCCTGGGTGTGGATATGTGACACGATGCCATTAGCCAGGAGCAGCAACTGCATGTCTTTCAGCATGTCCAGGCTGATGCTATCGATGCCATAGCCACCCTTATGTCCACGATCGCAGCCATCGGCTTCGAAGTAGCCAGCGATAAATGATCCCACTACACTGGAAGGCGAGCGGAAAATCACCTCAGGGACACGTACTGCATTAGCTTTCTGCTTCAGTATGCCATTCTCTTTCAACCACTCGATCAGGACACGTGAGTAGACCCTGATAACTGTACAGGCACCATCGCCCGGGCTCACTACAGGCTCAAGCGCAAAGAGATCTCTAATTGTGCTAATCAGGCGCTCTTGCGCTTCTGGCTGGTTGTTGGCGACCACAAGAGAGAGACCCTTATCATCGGCCCAGGTGACTTTTTTGCCACGGATGACATAGCCATCGCCGTAAACATAGCCCAGGAAGTAAGCCAGTTCTGGCGTCATATGGGTTGGCAATGTGACCTTTTCATTCAGGGTCGTGCTCATTTTAGAGCGTACATACTCACTGGTATTTAATGGTAGCAGGGGCATCTCATTGTGTGTACCTTCACCAACCAGGAGCAGTATTTCGTCGCCCTCTTCAAGTTCGCGCAGGGGGATCGTTACCACCTCGCCATTGCGCAGGACACCCATTTTGTGATCCATGGTTACGCGCACACGATAGCCGCGACTGGTTTCGACCTCATACAGGTCTTTGATGCCATTACGGAAAACAGAGGTAAACGGGCGAAAGCCCTTATGTGTCTGTGCTTGAATCGCTTCACTACGATCCAGGCGATCAGCAAGTTCTGCCGCAGGGATAAGTCCACGGTCGGTAGCGATACGTTCGGCGGGACCGAAACAACCGCCTTGCTGGATGACGTCGCCGGTGGCAACGGAATAGAGTTGGGCCCAGGAACATGGGCCTGAGGCGGTGCCGTTGACCGTCTTGATGTATGAGCCACGTGGACGCAGGGTTGAGAGGTTGATACCTACGCCACCGCCACGGGCCATGATTTCGGTCATGACTTTGAGGTTGTCGAGAATTCCCTGGCGACTATCTTCAGGGCTAGGTATCACGAAACAATTATAGTATGTCACCTGGTGTCCGGTACCAACTCCGGCGAGAATACGACCGCCGGGTACAAACTGAAAATTGGTCAGGGCTTCATAGAAAAGTTTTTCCCACTCAGCACGTTTCTCGTCGGTTTGTTCAACTGCTGCAATACCGCGTGCCACACGCTGCCAGAGTTGCTCTGGATAAAACTCCAGGGCATTGCCATCTGGATCTTTCAGGGAATAGCGATCCATAAATACTTTCTGGCGAATTCCTTCCAGTTGGGTCGTTGTGGGGCTACCTGTATCACCACTATTTTCGACTGAGCGGGCTTCTTGCTCTAGCATCCTGAACTACTCCTCTTTTAGTTTCTTCTTTTTTATTGTATGGAGTGAAAAAGCATTCATTGCCAATCATTGGCATGGATTTTTTGTGTTTTTTGTCTACCGCACTCAGTATACTCGCAAATGTGGCCAAAAACAAGCCTTCAGACACAACATATTGATTGACTGGTTGTGTATAGCACAATATGTTGATACACGACACAGTATGATATTATAAGACTACCTGTAACAGTTAGCAAGATCTAGCAGTTTGGGTACTATCGAAAAAGGCTATGATTGCCTCAAAAGCAGGAGGATGCATGCGTGCAGAGATTTTATCATGTGGTACTGAATTGCTGTTAGGCCACATTACTGATACCAATGCTACCTATCTGGCTCAGAGCCTGGCAGCACAGGGTATTGATCTCTATAATGTTTCACAGGTTGGTGATAATCAGGGACGGGTGGTTGATTTATTGCGCCAGGCATGGCAACGTTCTGACCTTATTATTATGACGGGTGGTTTGGGACCGACTGAAGATGATCTGACTCGCGAGTCGATCGGAGAACTTCTGGGAGAAAAAATGACGTTGGATCCCGAGCTGCAAGCGCAACTACGCGCTCGCTTTAGCCATTCAGGTCCGATGCCCGAACGAAATTTAAAGCAGGCTACCCTGATACCTTCGGCCCAGAGCATTCCCAATCCGGTTGGAACGGCGCCAGGCTGGTGGGTTGAGAAGGATGGCCATATTCTGGTGGCGATGCCCGGGGTGCCGCGCGAAATGTATCGCATGTGGGAAGAAGAAGTTGTACCCAGGCTGGCAAAATATACCGGTGGCTTAATCTTTACGCGCCTTTTGCGTGTGTATGGGTTGGGCGAATCTGCTACTGAAGAGCTATTAACCCCTCTGTTGCGTTCCACCAATCCAACTATTGCCACCTATGCCAAAATAGACGCGGTAGATGTGCGCATCACTGCCAAGGCTGAACGGACCGAAGATGCGTTACAGCTGGTTGCGGAGATGGAAGAGAAGGCGCGTGCCCTCCTGGGTGACCACGTCTTTGGCATTGAAGGCGATACCCTGGCCAGCGTAATTGGTAAGGCATTACAGGCCCGCCAGCAAACGCTGGGTGTAATGGAATCCCTGACCGGCGGCATGCTTGCCAGCACGATTACCGATTTCCACAGCAGTTCCAAGCACTTTATTGGTGGCATCGTCACCTATAGTACCGACCTCAAAGTACAGATGGGGGTGCCACAGGAGATCGTGGACCGCTATGGAGTGATCAGCGAGGAGACCGCCCGTGCGATGGCCCATGCGGTGCGCGAGCGTTTAGGCACAGACTTCGGCATCGGGGTAACCGGCGTGGCTGGACCTGATAAGCAAGAAGATAAACCTGTGGGTACCGTGCATATTGCCATAGAAGGACCTGAGGGGACCGTGACGGGTATGGGACCGGGTTGGCGCGGTGGTAGGGCGGACAATAAACGTCACGCCGTTCTGACGTCTCTCAATTTGCTTCGACGCTATTTAGAAGGGACGATTGTTCCCCAATAAAGTATCTTTTTCAGGGTGCACATCCGTATCCTCCTCAGAGGAAGGCCTGATTATACTCAGGTTTTTACTTGTCACCTCAAGTTGAGGATGATATGATCAGGCCAGGAAATAACACGGACGAAAGGGTGGGTAGGTGGGCATCGACCATATATGCCACCACCCAGTGTGTGCACCCTATGGATACAACACGCCAGAAAGCACAAAAACCTCAGAAGGACCGCGCCGAGCGTAGAACTCGTCGGCGGTCTCGTTTTCGTCTCAGCCGTTCATCCCCGGTTTTAAAACTATTTGCGATCCTTGGCCCTGGACTGATTGCCGCTAATGCTGGTAATGATGCTGGTGGTATCGCGACTTTTTCTACCTCAGGGGCAACTTACCAATACAATTTGCTCTGGGCATTGGTGGTAGCGGGTTTCTGCCTGGCTATTGTGCAAGAGATGTGCGCTCGTATGGGTGTTGTCACCGGCAAAGGCCTGGCTGACCTTATTCGTGAGGAATTTGGTGTACGCTGGACAGTGGTGGCGATGCTGGCCTTACTGGTAGCCAATACAGGGGTGACTATCTCTGAATTTCTAGGTATTGCTGCCAGTGTACAGGTTTTTGCGAACAACGTGCATACTCCCTGGGTTTATGTCGTTGTTCCAGCATGTGGTATCGCCGTGTGGTGGTTAGTCATCAAAGGGTCCTATCGCCGCGTGGAGAAGATCTTTTTATTTATGTCACTGGGCTTCCTGGCTTATATACCGGCAGCCTTTGCTTCACATCCAAACTGGGGTGCCGTAGGTCATAGTATAATATTGCCCACCTTACTGCTAGTAATGCTTATATACTGGCTGCCGTGGCCCTGGTTGGCACAACGATTAGCCCATATATGCAATTCTTTGTGCAGTCCTCAGTGGCAGATAAAGGCATTCCCGCCAGTGAATATACCTATGAAAAACTGGATGTCTATAGTGGAACTATCTTCGCGGTCTTGATTGCTGGATTTGTCGTTATCACTACTGGTGCCGCCCTCTACCCCAATCATCCTGTCGAGACGCCTCTGGATGCTGCAATGGCATTGGATAAACTGGCGGGTGGTTTCTCTTCAATTCTGTTCGGCATAGGCCTCTTTGGGGCTTCTCTCCTGGCGGCAGCGGTCCTGCCTTTATCTACCGCATACGGCATTTGTGAAGCCTTTGGTTTTGAGCGTGGCGTTTCGCGCAGTTTCAGCGAAGCCCCGGTATTTCAGAGCATCTTTACCGGCCTGATTATCCTCAGTGTCTTGATTACCTTGATCCCTGGCCTCCCTATTATCCAGGTATTGGTTATTCTGCAGAGTCTGAACGCGGCCATGGTACCCATTTTGCTGATCTTTATTATTCTGCTGGTCAACAATCGCCGTCTGATGGGACGACATGTCAATGGCCTTGTCTTCAATATCATTTCCTGGGGTACCGTGATCCTGGTCACGATCCTGGTTGCCATGCTCCTCGTTACCACCATCTTCCCGGGTATTATGGGTAGTTAAAAGTGACAGCGAGGGCAAATCTGCCCTCGCTGTACCGTCTTTTCTTTTTACTTCTAGAAAATGGATCATACGAGTAGATTTCCAGGGGAAATGAGCAATAATTCTGGATATACGGGTATCACGGTGATAGTTTGGAATAGGGCAGACAATTTCACTGTTTATACTTATATGGTAAACTTATGCACAACACCATTTTTTATATACCCAGAAATGAGGCATAATTGTGTATAACAGCAATCCCGAGGATTATTCTACATATCGTGATAACAATGGGAGTGCTCAAGAAATAGATTATGCTCACCCGGAGTACTACCATGCTCCCTCTGAGCAGCCAACATCCTTTTCTGCTCAGCCTGACCCATGGCGTGATCCATATGCGGGCTCGCCGCCAGATCCTTATGCTGAAAACTATCCAAATTATCAACAGCAGACTTACAATCCTTATACAGAACAGCCATCGTATCAGCCTCACTATGGGGAGCCAGTGCCGGAATATCGTGGTCCACAGAGCATAGAGCACTATGCTGCCCAGCAGGAGCAGGCCGGCACGGCCCAGAGTGGCGCCCGTAAGAAAGGGGCTGCGGGCCTGGGTGGATTGTTAGTGGCGCTGGGTGGCTTATTGCTAAAATTTGGCTGGCTGCTCAAGTTTGGCTTATTCGGCTTTTCTGCGCTGGCCTCTGTTTTTGTCTATTCGCTGTTGTTTGGCTGGCCCTTTGCTATCGGCCTGGTAGTAATGCTCTTCATTCATGAAATGGGGCATGCCCTGGTCATGCGGTTGAAGGGAATCCCGATGGGTGGCATGATTTTTGTGCCGCTGTTTGGGGCCGCTGTGACGATGCGACGCATGCCGCAAAACGCCAAAGATGAAGCCGAGGTTGGTATCGCTGGCCCGATCGCCGGTGCACTGGCTGCCAGTTTCTGTCTATTAATGGTCCAACAGCATTTCGGCGCGATCTGGGGATCCCTGGCCTACTTTGGTTTCTTTATAAACCTGTTTAATCTTATTCCTATCGTGCCCTTTGATGGTGGGCGCGTCCTGGCCGCCATCGATCGCCGCATCTGGATCATTGGCTTTATCCTCTTGCTGGGGTATCAGATCTGGCAGTGGCTGAGTGGAAATTTCTATCCCTGGCTCATGCTCTTTGTCGTTATGGCCGCGATGCAGTTGTGGACGCGTGGTGTTAGTTCACAAAACGCGCAGACAAAAGCGTACTATGACGTTCCACTTAGCTCCCGTATTCTGATGGGCTTCTTATACTTTGGGCTGGTAATAGTCCTCTTCCTGGGCATGACCATATCTCATGGTATGTTGCCAGTTGCCCAGTAATAACCAGACGATAAAAAATCGCCTCCCATTCGGAAGGCGATTTTTTATCGTCTGGTTATAGTAATTATTTGGTGCGCACCTCGACACCTGCTTTTTCCTCAAGGACTTGCAGCAGCGAGGTATAGTCGTCTTTACCGTGACCGGCGGCCTGGGTCTGCTCATAGAGCTGGCGGGCCAGGGCGGTCATTTCCGCGGATGTCTGGTTTTCAGCGGCCAGATCGAGGGCCAGTCCCAGGTCTTTATGCAGCAGGTCGGTCATAAAGCCGGGCTTGAAGCTACCATTGAAGGCGCGTAAAGGAAACTGGTTGGCGAGCTGCCAGCTAGCGCCGGTACTGATGCCAATGATTTTCGCCATGGTAGCGACGTCGGCTCCGGCTTTAACACCCAGCACCAGCGCTTCGGCCGTAGCGGCTGCGATAGTGCCGACGAGCATATTATTGATCAGTTTGACAACTTCACCCGAACCGCTGGGACCTACATGGATAATATTCTCTTTTTTGCCCATCGCTTCTAACACGGGCAGTGCTCTCTCAAAGCTTTCTTTTTCTCCTCCAACCATAATTGAGAGGGTCCCGTTGACTGCTCCCTGTGAGCCTCCGCTGACGGGGGCATCCAGGAAATGGACACCTTTGGCCGCAGCTTTCTCAGATAGGGCGCGGGTGACGGATGGCGCGATCGTACTCATATCTACAATAATTAAGCCTCTGCGCGCCCCTTCTAAAATACCACCGGGGCCCGCAACCACCTCTTCAACCTGCGGGGAGTTTGGAACCATCGTGATCACGATCTCAGAGGCCATCGCCACCGCTCGTGGTGATGGCGCTTGCTTAGCACCCGCTTGTAGGACTTCCTGGACCTCTGCTTTCTCGGGATGACGCGCATAGATGGCGACATCATGACCTGCTTTGAGCAGATTAAGTGCCATGGGACGTCCCATAACTCCGATACCGATAAAACCTACCTGCATATCTATCTGTCCTTTCGCGCTATAGGATGATCGATTGAGATCGATGCTGCTCCCGGACGCAGGCCTGGATGATAGACAAGCCGGTTTTACTGTTCAGCTTTCTTCTTCCATCTCGACAATGACGGCCCCGCCCTGCACCACAGCACCTTCTGTATAGTGGATACGTTGGATCTTGCCCGCATAGGGTGCGGTAATAGCATGTTCCATTTTCATGGCGCCAAGGATAACTAATACCTGGTGCGCTTCTACTATATCACCATCCTGGGCCTGAACTTTGACAATGGTACCAGCCATAGGGCGGTCAGGCTTTTTTGCTTGTGTTGTCCACTTGTTCCATGGGCGGCGCTATCAACCTCCACTGGCTGTCGCCTGTGCAGTTTATAGCTTTGTCCTGCCAGGGCAATCTGTATTGCTGTGTTGCCAGCCTGTACTACGACTGCTTGCTGACCATCCTGGGAGCGCAAGACAAGATGCTGGTCGTTGCCACGGATGCTTGTCACATCCTGTGCTGCTGCCTGGTCAATACTGATGCGCCAGTTATCCTGACCTGAAGCGAGTGGTTGGATTGCTACCTGGTATTCTTGCTCTCCATAGATATAGGTGAGCGTTCGTTGACCACCTGCGATACGCCACGGACCCAGCTTTTGCCATGGATTGTGTTGCTGATAGGTATTGCTGGTAGGCGTGGTGGGTGGGAATGGCTGCTCTGCTACCTCATGTTGCAGATCGGTGATCGCTGCTGCCATAAGAATTGTAGCAGGGAGTTGAGGTTGCTCATCGCCATTCTCTTTTGTGAGCAGGCCATGGAGTTCCAGGAAACTGGTTGTGGTCTCGCCGCGATAGAAAGCTGGCTGGATGCTGATGCGATGCAAGAGTGAAATATTCGTGGTAACGCCAAAGATGGCACATTGTTCTAAGGCCGACTGCAAGCGAGCAATAGCCGCTGAACGATCTTCGCCATAAACAATCAGCTTGGCGAGCATCGGATCATAATACTGAGTCACCTCATCGCCCGGCGCAATCCCACTATCGAGCCGGATGCCTGGTCCCTGGGGTTTGATAAAGGACGTGATCGTCCCGGTCGAAGGTAAGAACTGTTGTTGTGGATCTTCAGCATACAGGCGTGCCTCGATGGCATGCCCACGAGGTGTGATGTCTGCCTGGGTTAAAGTCAGGGCTTCGCCAGCCGCGACGAGGATCTGTTGCCGCACCAGGTCCAGGCCGGTCACCAGTTCTGTGACTGGATGTTCCACCTGCAGCCGGGTGTTCATTTCTAGAAAATAGAAATGTGAGTCGGTGTCAAGCATAAATTCCAGCGTACCTGCATTGACATAATGGGCAGCCTGCGCGATGCGAATTGCCACGTGCCCCATTTCCGAGCGCAAGGTTGGTGAGAGCGCCACCGACGGGCTCTCCTCAATGATCTTTTGATGGCGGCGCTGGATAGAGCATTCGCGCTCACCCAGGTGAATAACGTTACCGTGCGTATCGGCCAGAATCTGGATCTCAATGTGGCGTGGTTGTTGTAGATAGCGTTCAAGAAAGACGGTCCCATCGCCAAAGGCAGCCTGGGCCTCGCGCCTGGCGCCTGCCAGTTGCTCTGGAAACTCCTCGGCCTGTCGTACGACGCGCATTCCTTTGCCTCCTCCACCTGCTGATGCTTTGATAAGCAGGGGAAAACCAATGCGCAGGGCTTCTTGTAGGAGCACCTGTGTGTCCTGGCTCTCTCCACTATATCCAGGCACCGTGGGAGCATCGACCTGTCGGGCCAGTTGTTTGGCGGCAATCTTTGAGCCCATCAAGCGCATCGCGCTGGCCGAAGGGCCGATAAAGATGATACCCGCCTGTTCGCAGGCCTCAGCAAAGTCCGCATTTTCGGACAGGAAGCCGTAGCCAGGATGGATCGCTTCCGCGCCACTGCGCCTGGCCACCTCCAGGATGGCCGTCACATTCAGATAGCTCTGGCTGGCTGATGCAGGTCCAATCAAATAAGCCTCATCGGCGTACAGTACATGTTGGGCGCCTTGATCTGCCTCAGAATAGACCGCAACGCTGCGGATGCCCATCTCACGGCAGGTCGCCATGATCCGAACAGCAATCTCACCTCGATTGGCAATTAGAATTTTCTTGAACATAGTTCCTCATCAACCTAACCAATGGGGAGGCCGTTTTTCCAGGAAGGCTTGCAATCCCTCCTGCCCCTCTGGACCGACGCGCAGATGAGCAATTGTTTCAGCCGTATAGCGGCGGGCATTTTCTGTGTTCATCTGGCTGACCTGTAGGGCGAGGGCTTTGCAAGCACGAATGGCCTGAGGGCCTCCACTGATCAATTCATTTACAGCACGCGAGACGGCATCGTCCAGGTGCTCAGCAGGCACGACAGAGTGTACCAGCCCGATTTCATGGGCGCGGGTCGCGCTAAAACGCTCACCGGTGACAAACAGGACGCGGGCCATGTTTTCACCGATTTTTCGCAAGACATAAGGCGAAATAACGGCGGGTGCAATGCCAAGTTTTACTTCACTGAAAGCCAGGCGGGCACCTTCAGTCGCAATGACAATATCGCAGACAGCGAGCAGTCCCACTCCACCTCCCAGTGCATCACCATTGACACGCGCGATGACTGGACAGGGAAAGGTATTGATCGCATGCAGCATATCTGAGAGTCGCAACGCATCCTCGATATTTTGCTCTGCCGTGTAAGCTATCGCTTCACGCATCATATTGATATCGGCCCCGGCACAAAAAGCCTTGCCCTCACCGGTCAGGATCACTGCATGCAATTGTTCATCAATGCTCAGCTCGGTAAAGACCGCTGTTAGCTCCTGGATTAACTGTGCATTGAGTGCATTGCGTACCTGGGAGCGCTGCAAGGTGACCACAGCGATCTTATTCCCAGAGCGATAATCAACCTTCAATTGTTGATACTTCTCGGCCATTCCCTCTCCTTCTTAAATTGAAGTTTAAATCCATTTACGATAACGGAAATACCAGATCTGCCCTACTGTTACCAGTGCCATAAACAGTAATACAAACCAGAAGTTGAAACCCTTATCAGCCTCAACCTGCGGCGAGTGTCCAAAATTTTGTCCAAAGACACCTGTTACAAAGGTGATTGGTAAGAAGATGGTTGAGATCAATGCCAGCTGTTTCATGATCTCATTTTGACGATTGGCCACGGTCGTTAAATACACATCCAATAGGCCACTCATCAGATCACGATATGAATCGAGTACCTCAAAGGTACGTATCAAGTGATCATGGACATCAGCAAAGTAGGGTTCAACCTCTGTCGGAATCGTATCTCCCGTGCGTGTGATCAATGAGTTTGAAACCTCGACCTGAGGGCTGATGACGCGGCGCATTTGTGCCAGGACCCGTTTCATACTAAAGATACGCTTCTGCGTCTCATTGTTACTCTGCTCAACGGTGGCATTTTCTAACTCATCAACCAGGTCATCAATATCGTCTAGTACTGGAAAATAGCTATCGACCAGCGTATCCAGGATCTCGTGAAGCAGGTAGGGGATCCCTTGTCCTATTACGCAATCCTCTGATTGATCTGCACTGATAGTCTGGTGTAGCTCTTCCAGCCAGGCTAGCCGAGTAGGATGGACCGTGATCAGAAAATTTTTACTAAAAACGATATCAAGTTTCGGTGTGCCGGCCTCTATATTCTCGCTATCAAATTCTAATCCATGGACGACCAGGTAAAAGTAATTATGCTGACTGAGTAATTTAGCGCGCTCTTTCTCTTCCTGGATTTTTTCAATTGTTAATGGTTGCAAATGAAATTCTTCTGTCAGTAAGTCTGTATATTTTTCTAGATGATTGTCAGATTGAATATCGAGCCAGCTAATAGCCTGAGGATCTTGTAGCGCATCATGCAGTTGCTCACGTGAGCAATCGACCAGCAACGATCCCTGCTTCCAGACAATAATTTGTTGCATAACCTCTGCTGTACCCCTCGTGACAAGATTTTTCTACTTAAAGAAGAGCATGTCTATCTCAGGTCAAGAAATGACTACTCCTGCCCTCAACTGATACACGGAACAGAAGAGATATTCTGATACCTGGTAACAGCCAATTTTGAGGATACAGCTTACATTCTAAACACGCCGAATGGCGTCTCGGGCATAGGAGCATTGAGCGCAGCGGCGATGCCCAATCCAAGGACGGTGCGTGTATCGCGCGGATCGATGATACCATCATCCCAGAGGCGGGCGGTACTATAATAGGGATTGCCCTCTTCCTCATATTTGTCCAGGATAGGTTGCATAAAGCTCGCCTCTTCTTCCTGGCTCATGCTTTTCCCACGCGCGGCCAATCCTTCTTTGCGTACCGTTGCCAGCACCGTAGCAGCCTGTTGCCCTCCCATCACAGAGATACGGGCATTCGGCCACATCCAGAGTTGATGTGGTGAGTAGGCACGTCCACACATGCCATAGTTGCCAGCGCCGAAAGAGCCCCCCATAATCACAGTGAACTTAGGAACCGCTGCATTGGCGACGGCCATCACCATTTTTGCACCATCTTTGGCGATACCACCATTTTCATACTGGCGTCCAACCATAAAGCCGGTAATGTTTTGTAAGAAGATCAAAGGCGTCTGGCGTTGTACACAGAGCTCAATAAAGTGGGTGGCCTTCAAGGCACTCTCGGAGAAGAGGATGCCATTATTGGCGATGATGCCGACGGGAAAGCCCATCAAGCGCGCAAACCCGCAAACGAGGGTGGTGCCATACAGAGCTTTAAACTCATGGAAATCGCTGCCATCCACCAGGCGAGCGATGACCTCCCGTACATCGTAGCTGCGACGATTATCAGCTGGCACAATACCGAGCAGATCATTGTTGTCATAGCGCGGCTCGATTACCGGGCGAATATCCCAGGGCACATATTTGCGGCGATTAAGGTGTGATACGATACTGCGGCAGATAGCCAGCGCATGTTCATCGTTGAGAGCGTAATGGTCGGTTACCCCCGACGTGCGGCTATGCACATCGGCGCCTCCCAGTTCTTCCGCGCTGACCTCCTCTCCGGTTGCGGCTTTGACCAGCGGTGGGCCGCCCAGAAAGATAGTACCATTGCCACGCACAATGACTGTCTCATCGCTCATTGCCGGAACATAGGCTCCCCGGCGGTGCAGGAACCCATCACCGCCGCAATCTGTGGAATGCGCAGACTGGACATACGGGCCTGATTATAAAAGATGCGCCCAAAGTGGTCTCGATCGGGGAACACCTCGGCCTGTAGAGGTAGAAAAGCGCCACCAGAATCGACCAGGTAGATACAGGGAAGGTGGTTTTGTTGCGCGATTTCCTGTGCACGTAGATGTTTTTTGACCGTTTCAGGATAATATGTACCACCTTTGACCGTCGCATCATTAGCTACGATCACACATTCTTGACCTTCAACCAGGCCAATGCCAGTGACAATACCCGCGGCTGGAGCATCGTTATTATACATATCCCAGGCTGCCAGTGGACTGAACTCTAAAAACGGGGTGTTGGGATCGCAGAGTAGTTGAATACGCTCACGGGCCAGCAATTTGTTGCGCTTGCGATGTTTCGCGATGGCATCCGCGCCCCCACCTTGCTGGACTTGCTGGATATTGAGGTTTAGTTGCTCGATAAGTCGCTGAAAATAGGCGCTATTTTCCACAAAATCTGGGCTATGACGATCTACATGGGTTTCGATGACAGCCATAGTATCTATATCCTCTCAACAACGATGATAGAATAGGATTTTTGTTGTAACTATTGCGCATCATTGCGCTGTAAATGAGCATATCACTCTGCTCAGCAAGCGTCAAGGGACAGGTCGGCAAGCGCAATATTATGTTGACAGCGGGTGCCATTTCGTGTACTATACATGTGTAAAATTAGGAATTAAGCTGATCTACATGGGCGAATGGCGATCCGTTTCTCATGTATCCTCCAGGTAATACATATTAAAGAATATAAAGGGTTTGCAAAACAAACTATGAATACATATGCGACCGTAGTCCTTGCAGCAGGCAAAGGTACGCGGATGCGTTCAACGTTGTCAAAACTCCTTCATCCATTGGCTGGCCAGCCGCTATTGTCACATGTGCTGAAATCTGTTGAGGCGATCCCCTCTACCTCTGTATTTGCTCCCTGGCGCGAAAGTGTTGCAACACAGCGTCCTATTGTGGTTTTGGGACATGAGGCAGAACAGATTTTATCCGCTTTTGGAGAGCGCTGTCAGTATGCGATGCAGCATGAGCAGTTAGGTACTGGTCACGCTGTCCTGGCGGCTCAGGAGGCCGTTGACGCACTTGCGCCTTTACCCGATACTGTGCTTGTTTGTTATGGTGATACGCCGCTGGTAAGAAGTGAGATGCTGGCCAGTGTGCTGGCTGAACATCTTTCCCAGCAGGCGACCGTAACATTTCTGACCGCCGATGCTGATCCTTCTTCTGATTATGGGCGTGTCGTACGTGATAGCCATGGAGATGTGCGGGAAATTGTAGAGGTCAAGCGCGCCACACCTGAGCAACTGCAGATTACAGAAGTAAATTCTGGCGTCTACTGTTTTGAGCGGGCATGGCTCTGGGAATCTCTGCACGCCCTGCCGCGCAATGCCAGTGGTGAATATTATTTGACCGATCTTATTGCCGTCGCGGGGGTGCAAGAGCGTCGCATTGCGACCGTGCGTGGCTCATTGGATGAGACACTGGGTGTAAATAATCGCGTGCAGCTGGCCGAGGCCGAGCAAGTGATGCGGCGGCGTATCCTTGAAAGGCATATGTATGCCGGCGTAACCATTATCGATCCAGCCTCGACCTATATCGATGAAGAAGTCTCCATTGGGACCGATACCGTTGTTTTACCAGGGACGATGATCACCGGAAAGACTACCATTGGATCATGGTGCCGCATTGGCCCGGGGACTACTATTTATCAATCTTCAATCGGAGAGCGCTGTGTTATTCGTAACTCGGCACTGGAAGAATCCGTATTAGAAGATGAGGTGAGTATGGGCCCATTCAGCCACTGCCGACCGGGTGCACACCTGGCCCGTGGTGTACGTATGGGTAACTTTGGAGAAGTCAAAAATTCGTACATTGGCGCTGAGACAGATGTCCATCATTTTAGTTATGTAGGTGATGCAACCGTTGGCGAACATGTCAACATTGGTGCCGGCACGATTACCTCCAACTATAACGGACTCACCAAAGAAAAATATCATACCACTATTGGTGATGGTGCCTTTATCGGGTGTGATACCGTGTTTGTGCCCCTGTAACCGTTGGTGAACACGCCATGACCGGGGCCAGCTCGTTAGTTAATAAAGACGTTCCACCCCACGCGTTAGTGTATGGTGTTCCAGCACGACATGTGCGTACGTTGCCTTCATTGGAAGATGAAGCGGCGGATGGTGGCAAAAAGGAATAGGTGCTCATATGGACGGCCCTGGCTTATCGAGCTTAGCCGCCAATATCAATTTTCATGTTTCACAATTCGATGCACAGGCCTGGCTCCAGCTGATCATTATGCTGGTAATGTTAGTGCTCTGTGCATTGGCTTCAGCCGCTGAAACAGCCTTTACCTCGGTCAATCGCATTAAGCTGAAAAACCTGGTCGAGGAAGGTGATAAACAGATGCTCAAAATTGAGCGTTTGTTAGCTGAACCAAATGTTTTCCTCTCGACGATTCTGATCGTAAACAGCGTTGCTGTGGTTGTGGCGTCTAGTATGGCGACAGTCTTAACGCTGCGCTTCTTCTCCGCCTCCTTTGGCGAAGTGATTTCTTCTGTTGCTACTTCACTGATTGTGTTGATCTTCTGTGAAATCTCACCCAAGACGGCCGCGGTACAAAATCCGCTGCGCTGGGCGCGTTTCTTCATTGATCCTGTGCGTGCCACTGCCTGGGTGTTACGGCCAATCGTCTGGATACTCAGTGCTGTGACAGCAGGTCTGGTACGGCTTCTGGGTGGCCACATGAAGCATCGGGGCCTTTCATTACAGAAGATGAGCTACGCCTGCTGGTCACGGTGGGTGAAGAAGAGGGTGTGCTTGAAGAAGAAGAGACCGAGATGATTCGCAGCATCTTTGAATTCGCGGATACCACCGTACGTGAAGTGATGGTTCCGCGTATTGACATGGTGAGCCTGCCCAGCACTGCCACGGTTAACCAGGCGGTAGACCTGGCCATGCAAGGTGGGTTCTCGCGTATCCCGGTCTACGAAGCTTCCGTGGGCGTAGATGACATCCTGGGTATCCTCTATACCAAGGATATGCTGCGTCAGTTGCGTGAGAATCATGGTTCACTGCCAGTCCACAATCTAGTACGTAGCGCCTATTGTGTGCCAGAGACCAAGAAACTGGATGATCTCTTGCGCGAACTGCGTCAGAGCCGAACCCACATGGCCATGGTGATCGATGAATATGGCTCGGTTGCTGGACTGGTCACTATCGAAGATTTGATGGAAGAGATCGTGGGAGATATTCAGGACGAATATGACCATGAAGAGAAACTGGTTGAGGTTGTCAATGAAAATGAATATATCATCGACGCCAAGATGAGCATCTATGATTTCAATGAGTTGATGGGCACCCACATGGACGATAGCGACTACGAGACGCTGGGCGGCTTTGTCTATGCGCAGTTGGATAAGATTCCAGGAGTGGGAGACACGATCTCATTTGAAAATATGACCCTGACAGTTCTGGCCACGCGGGGTCGCCGTATCCTCAAGATACGTGTGGCACGCCACCAGGAAGAGGAGTCAAGTCTGCTGTTGTTACCTGCACCGGCAGAGGATGAGCAGCAGTCCGCGGATACGGTGGAAGATAAGGGAATGCTGACCGAACAGCCATCCCGTTTCGAATACAAAGGTGCGTAATATATGCTTCCAGCTATCGCCACATTGCCAGCGTCAGTTAGGATCGTTGAGGTAGGGCCGCGTGATGGTCTACAAAACGAAAAGGTCCAGATTCCGACTGAGCAGAAGATTCAATTTATTCACCTGCTAGCAGAGGCTGGCCTCCCGGTGGTGGAGGCCACTTCGTTTGTCAGTCCACGGGCCATTCCACAGTTGAGCGATGCCGCCACTGTGATGACGGCTTTGCAGCGCCTGCCAGCAGTTGAATATCCCGTACTGGTTCCCAATCTTAAAGGGATGGAGCGCGCCCTGGCCTCAGGGTGCGCTCCATTGCTGTCTTCACTGCTGCCAGCGAAAGTTTTACTCGCCATAATATCAACGCCAGCATCGCCGAGAGCCTGGCCAATTTCCGGCCTGTCCTGGACCTGGCCCGGCAGGAGTCTATCCCTGTACGCGGCTATATCTCAACCGTTTTTGGCTGTCCCTATGAAGGCCAGGTGGATCCGCAGCGTGTCGTTACCGTGGCCAGAGAATTATTGGATATGGGAGTAGCCGAGATCTCGCTGGGTGATACCATTGGCGTGGCCAATCCACTGCAGGTCGCGCAGGTCCTGGAGCTGGTGATCCATTCAGGGGTGGAGTTAGAACAGATTGGTGTGCATTTTCATGACACGCGTGGTACCGCGCTGGCCAATGTGCTGATGTCCCTGCAGATGGGTATTACTACCATTGATGCTTCCGCTGGTGGCCTGGGTGGCTGTCCTTATGCACCAGGCGCGGCTGGCAATCTGGCGACAGAAGATCTACTCTATATGCTGGATGGTATGGGTATTGAGACGGGTGTAGACCTGGCAAAGGTAGTGGAGGCCACACGTTATATTGCCCCTTACCTGGATCATCCTCCTACCAGCAAATATTATCAAGCGGCCAGGGCTGCGGCGGGAACAGAAGCATGACTGTAACCATCAAAGATATTCGCCAGGCGATAGAGATACTGAGTTTGTCAGGGATGCCCATTTGTGTGCATTCCTCCTTACGCTCATTTGGCCCGATAGAGCATGGTCCTGAGACCATTGTGTCCGGTCTGCTGGCTGAGGGGTGTACCGTGCTGGTCCCTACTTTTTCGGATGCCGCTTACGCCGTGGCTCCCCTGATCGTCCCGAGATGCGGCCTGTACGCAATGGTATACGTTATGATCAGCTCTCCTCTCGCTTCCATATGGGCGGTAACGAGGTGTATACCCCTGCTTCGCGGGAGATAAATATTACCATGGGGCTTATCCCCCAGTATATAGTTGAGCACCCCCAGCGTGTACGGGGCAATCATCCTTTAAACTCATTTGCCGCGCTGGGACCACTGGCTGAGACCTTGATTGATGGACAGGACCCGCTCGATGTCTATGCGCCCCTCCATACTTTGACCTTGATGCATGGCTCGATTATCTTGATGGGCGTTGGTCTGGAACGCATGACTTTTTTACATTATGCAGAGCAGGTCGCAGGGCGTGAATTATTCCGTCGTTGTGCCAATGGCCCTGATCGGCAACCCATGCTGGTTGAGGTTGGCAGTTGCTCAGAGGGATTTGGTCGCCTGGAGCCGGTCCTGGTGACAGCGCAACAAAAGCTCAAAGTAGGCCAGAGTCTCTGGCAAGTATATGCCGCAGGTGAGGCGTTACAGTTGGCGGTGGATGCGATCCAGGAGCAGCCTGAGATTACCCATTGTGCCGATAATGAGTGTGTACGCTGTAATGATGCCATAAAAGGAGGACCGCTGCTCGCGATCTAGGCAAGCAGCGGCCTCGTAGCTTATACGTGACTTATTTATTTCCCTGTAAGTACTCAAGCGCCTTAATGAGTTGATTATCCTGACTTTTTAGTATTTGCTGGGCGTTCATATTCGCCGCATTTTCATCATTAGGTGTCACAATAGTGCCGGTTGCTGGAAGTTTGACCTCAATATTTGGGGTGATACCTCCATTGTGTTGATCTCCCGTATTGCGAATAAAATGCCCCTGAGGCGTCAACCATTCCTGCGTTCCAATAAGCAATTGTGAACCATCTGAAAGGTTGAAGGGTTGCAGTACGGTGCCGGTTCCATATGTACGCTCACCAATGACGGTTGCGCGCCCATTCTCTTTCAGTGCGCCGGCCACAATTTCTGCCGCACTGGCCGAATTGGCATTGACCAGCACAACCATGCGGGATGTCGTATCGACTGGATTACCCGTAACATCTATCGGAGTACGCTTACCGCTGCTATCCTGTTGTAGCAACACATGGCCACTCTTCACAAACAGACTGGTCATATTGACTGCTTCATTTAAGAAACCGCCTGGATTGTCTCGCAAGTCCAGGATAATATTGGTTGCACCCATACTTTTTGCTTTAGCAAGCTGATCCTTGACCTGTCCCGATACGCCGTCCGCGAACTGAACAACCTGGATATGTACTGTATGGGTCTCCGGGATATAATGCATGATCACATTTGGAACATTGATTTCTGAGCGCGTCAATTTGAACGTGCGCGGTTGTGCTTCTCCAGCCCGCTGAACCGTAATATTAACGCTCGTGCCAACTTTGCCTTGAATCATGGTGCTTACACCGGCTGTATCCTTGCCTGCGGTACTCTTGCCATCGACCGCGATGATGACATCACCATGTTTAAGGCCAGCTTTTTCAGCTGGAGAACCTGGAATTGGTGAGGTTACAATCAATTTACCACTGGTTTTATCCTGGCTTAAATAAATGCCAACGCCTGTGAACTTGCCGCTCAATTGCTGATTCTCAGCCTGAGTGGCCTGGGGGTCCATAAAACGTGTATGCCCTTTATCACCTAAAGTCGCAATCATTGCATTGATCGCAGCATACGACATCTTCTGATAATTGACAGCTTTGCGATCCACATAATTTTGATCGATTTTGTTCCAGGCCTGCTGGAATAAGGCGGAGTATGCCTGAGAGGGATCATTCTGGTTGAAATAGGCTTCGCCAAAGTACTGATGCCCAAACCAGCCACCGAAGAAGGCCACCACCACAAGGGCTACAAGGGCAAGGATGCGCCCAATCATATGTTGTAGTCGATGTGTGGTTGGTGCCTCATGTTGTGGAGGATAGGTTACGGCTCCTTGTTGATAAGGGTGAACGTTATTCGCATCCTGCGATGGAAGAAAAGGATAATGATCAAAATCATCGGGATTTTGCTGTGATTGTGGCGACGTCGTTTGATCATTCTGTGGCTGCTGTTCATACCAGCGGGGGTCATCGTATCTGCTCACCAATTGCCTCCTAAGGCACCGTTGCTTTGAGTGCGCTTATATATTTTACTATGTTCCCTATATACCTGAATGTTTAGTTCTATCTTAGATGTCGTTTTCTTAAAAGTCAAATAAAAGCAGGGGTAAACAGGTAAAAAAGATGGTATAGTCCCTACGAACTATACCATCTTTTGCTTTTTATTTTTGTGATCCACTGTTGAGCAACCTACGAGCCATCGACATAGGATGCGGTGCATGTGAGGTGAATAACTACTGTTCCTGTGGCCCACTGGGTGTCTCAGTTGCCGCAGTAGCTTCTGGCGCAACAGGCTCCTGCTCATCCGCAGTCTCTGCTTGTGCACTTTTATTCTTCTCTGCAGCGGAAGCCGCCTGTTTCTTTGGTGGTTCCCAGCCAGGTGCGCGGGAGACGATCATCGACATCAAACGACCTTCCATTGCCGGGGAGCGTTCGATTGTCGCTATACCTTTCAGTTCTTCCGCTATACCATCTAGCAACTTACGCCCAATATCGGGATGGCGCATATCAGGTCCACGGAACTGTACACTGACCTTTACTTTATCACCATCAGCTAAAAACTCTTGGATTTTGCGTGTTTTAACTTCTACATCATGGTCGTCGGTACGTGGACGCATGCGAATTTCTTTGAGTGTGATGGTTTTCTGATTTTTGCGGGCCTCGTTTTCCTTCTTGGCCTGCTCGTATTTATAGCGACCGTAGTCCATCAGCTTACAGACTGGTGGCATTGCGTGTGGCGAAACCTCGACCAGATCCAGGTTCCGGTCGCGGGCAATATCGAGTGCGCGTATTGGAGGCATCACTCCCAGCATCTCGCCATTTTCATCGATTAAGCGTACTTCACGTGTACGAATGCGTTCGTTCACACGTGTCTCTCTTGAACGGTCGTTGTTCCCCCGAAAATCCTTATTAATAGGGCTATTCTCCTCTTCTTGAATTACTAATTGGTAGTTGCCTTCAACAATGAGATACTCTGTCTATGGATGATATTACACTTACGGCTAATTTTGCCCAGCACGAAATATCTGCCATAAACGGACTGTACAAGTATACTACTTGCAAACCAGCTTTGCAAGTGAGCAATAAGGTTAGAATGTATAGTTTCTGAATACTAGATCGGCATGGCAGTTCTTTTTATAAAGGAATAAGCCGCCAATTTTATCATCTTTGTGTATACTGATATTTCGTGTGTTCAAGTAGTGGCAGTGCATGTTTTTATGGTATACTTGAAGCCGAACGGATTTTATTGTAAGAGGTATGCCCATCTTCTCATTTCAACTCCACTTTACAAAACAGGCTTGACACGAAGGAGGCTCTTCTATGAGCGGCAATGTGATCGCCAACAATTCGTGGTCATTTGCTCCCGTGCCTGAGGTATTCCGCTATTCTGCTCATCCTAACCAGGCCTACAAGATTCATTGGAGGGCCTGGGGAAAAGCTGCGTTTGAAGAAGCTATCCAGATGGATAAGCCCATCTTCTTATTGATCTCTTCTCTGTGGTGTCAGGGATGTCATCTGATGGATGAAACGACACTTTCAGAGCCTCGTGTAATTGATGTACTTAATGCGGGCTATATTCCAATTCGGGTTGATAGCGATCTACGACCCGACATTAACCAGCGTTATAATCAGAACGGCTGGCCCAGTGTATTGCTCCTCTCTGGAGAGGGAGAGATTCTCTGGGGCGGCACGTATGTACCGGCCACAACGTTGTTGTATTATCTTGGCTATATTCGGCGTTATTATGCCGAGCATCGTTATGATATCGCTGAGCAGGTGCAAGATCTGCAGTATCAACGCCATACACGTGCGTTGACCCAGACCTTATCTGCTAAGAGGGCACTCACATTGTTGCCAGAAGAGCAGCTAGCGTTGCAAGATTTACCAGCGGCGGCCGCTAATATTCTGCGCGATCTATACGATCATGAACAGGGTGGCTTTACCATCCATCCCCACTTAAAATTTCCACACCCTGATGCCCTTGAGCTTTTACTTTTAAGCAACCAACCCGGCGATTATGAGATGGTGCGCTATTCGCTGGTGCAGATGCGTGATGGTGGGCTCTGGGACAATGAGGAAGGTGGCTTCTTCCGTTATTCCGCTACCAGTGATTGGAGTATGCCGCATACAGAGAAGATGTTGGATGAAAATGCGGCCATGCTGCGGTTATTGATATTGGCGGCCCAGTCTTCTGGTGATCGACAATGGATTGAATTGGCCAGGCAGTTAATTGCCTATCTCAACACTACCCTCTGGTTGCCAGAAGTGGGGCATTTGGCGGTAGCCAATGTGCGGACGAAGACTACTATGAGCCTGGACTATATTCGCGCGCCTCGCGTACCCCGCCACAGGTGGATCACACCGTCTATACCGCCAGTAATGCCCATATGATCTCTTCTTACCTCCTGGCAGCTCAGGTATTGGAAGATGCAACCCTGGGGGCCCAGGCCCTACAAGCATTGGATTATCTGTGTACTCACCTCATGCATCGCGATGGTTATATGTTTCACTATGTTATGGGTGATCAAGCCTATCTGGCTGGCCAGTTGGCTGACCAGGTCTGGATGGTGCAGGCACTCCTGGATGCTTATGCTATGTCTGGTTCCAAAAAACATCTAGAGACCGCAATTGCACTGATGCATTTTACCTGCCAGGAATTATTAGATCCTCAGAGCGGGCTGTTTTATGATTACCTCGCTGATCCTGAGGCCATTGGACGCCTGGCCCTGCGGGAGCAGCCGCTGACCGAGAATGCCCTGGCTGCTGCTTGCCTGCTACGTATGTCTGCTTATAGTCATCGAAAAAACTTGCATGGTACAGCTTTACGTGTCCTCTCAGGTAGTCTGAGCAAATATTATCATACTGGTATCCAGGGTGCATTCTATGCCTGCGTAATAGCGCAGGCCAGCGAACAAAGCTGGCTGTAAATTCTACCTTTAAGCGAGCTGCTGGGCGCGCAACGTCTTGATCAGCTCGCTGACAATGTCATAGCGGCGATAAGATGGCAGTAGATAAACTCCCTGAATATGTGTATAGGCCTCTGCGAGCAGTTCCTGTGCTATCCTCAAGCCTTCTTCATTGCCGTGCTCTCCGGCCGCCCGAAGACGGTTACGAACCTCTTCAGGGATTGTAATACCGGGCACCTCATTATGTAGATATTCAGCATGTTTGGAATTGTGTAGCATCACATACCCAAGGAGCATGGGGACCGGGGGCTTGCCTGCCCTGCTGAGAAATCGTTCCAGGGGTGCCAGTTCATAAATTGGCTGCGTCATGATAAAATCCGCGCCCGCCTCGATTTTGCGCTGATACTTCTCGATCTCGCGATCAGTCTCTTCGTCGGTCATATTTAAATTGAGGGCACAACCAATATGGAAGGATGCCTTGGCACCTATAGAGGAACCGGCGGCGTCGTGACCTGCGGTGAAGCCGCGAATAATCTGAATCAAGCCCACTGAATCGACATCCCAGACGCCAGTGGTATTGGGTAGTCACCGACGCGCAAGGGATCTCCCGTCAGAGCCAGCACGTTACGGATGCCCAGTGCATGCGCTCCCAGTAACTCAGATTG
The DNA here is from genome assembly GCF_003967555.1 of Dictyobacter kobayashii. Taxonomy (GTDB): domain Bacteria; phylum Chloroflexota; class Ktedonobacteria; order Ktedonobacterales; family Ktedonobacteraceae; genus Dictyobacter; species Dictyobacter kobayashii. Next base: position 861,004 of record NZ_BIFS01000001.1, on the reverse strand, counting down.
CAGTGCCATCAGATTGCGGTCGCGCGTGGTGTAGTGAATAATGGTCTCAATGCCCAGGTGATCCTGTATCAACCGTGCCAGCGCGATGCAACTCATACGCACGCGGGCCAGAGGACTATCGGCGATATTGATAAAGTCCGCGCCGGCCTGTTGTAACAGGGCAGCCCCCGCCAGTAGTTTGGTAGGATTTAATCCCTTCGGTGGGTCCAACTCAATACTGATGACATACTCCCCAGCCGCTAACTTTTCCTGCAGACGGGTCTTTGTTCCCTCTTGCGGCAGCAAGGTCTCTTCCTCGATCAACTGTGTTACCACTGCATGACCATTTATAATGGCAGGAGAATGACCCGCAGCCGTTGGTGTGGTTAATGGAAGGGTCGCAAAGCGATTGCTGGTCCCATAATGTTTTGCCAGGGCCTGATTCATAGCTTCAATATGGCGTGGCGTTGTGCCGCAGCAGCCGCCGATTAACTGTACGCCAGCCGCAGCGAATTTTAGCGCGTAGTCGGCAAAGTAATCAGGGGTGGAGACATAGAAGAAGCGGTTCTCGATACGTTGCGGCAAGCCAGCATTGGGCTGGGCTGAAAAGAATGGTAGCGTCCTTGATCCTGTCTCGGATGCATCCTGGATGGCTGTGATCATCTCATTCAGTACATCTAATGTGGCTGCGGGACCCACGCTACAGTTTGCACCGATGACATCGACTCCCAGATCATTAAGCACGGTGGCTACACGTGTCGCTGATTGTCCGGAGAGGGTATGGGCATCTTCATAAAAGCTCATCTGGGCTACGATCGGTAACCCTCCAACCTCCTTGGCGGCCAGTACGGCCTGGCGCAGCTCAGAGAGATTCGAGAATGTTTCAAGGATCAGGAGTTCCACGCCACCTTCTTGTAAAGCTTCGATCTGCTGGCGAAAGATTGCTCGCAGCTCCTTGAGGCGCTGTTCGTCAGGAGCCTGGAGTGGTCGGCCTGTGGGTCCTAGCGCGCCTGCCACAAAAGCTGGCTGGCCAGAAACCTCACGGGCCTCCAGCGCGATACGGGCCGCCCGGTAATTCAGCTCGCGTACCTGTTGTTCCAGTCCATGTTCCGCCAGTTTCACCCGGTTAGCACCGAAGGTATTCGTCTCAATGACCTGTGCCCCCGCGCTCAAATATTCGCTATGGATACCCTGAATCAGCTCGGGCTGGGTAACATTCAACTCATCAAAGCAACGATCATATTTCACACCACGAGCATATAACAGTGTACCCATTGCCCCATCACAAAGCACCGGGCCGCGTCTCAGTTGCTCAAGGAACAGGTTATTCATTTCGGTACCTCTCCACCACTATAGACAATCTTATCTGCCGCTATCTCTATTGTACATTGTTTTTAAGCAGTGGTGCAGGCTGCTGAAGCTATGTTGATCAAACAAAAACGCCAGGAGAGATATGTCCCTCCTGGCGTTTTTATCATAATGCTTACTGGCAAGCAGATTTAGCGTGCATTGACCTTGATTGTGCGGGCTTTGGCATGCTCAGCCTTTGGCAGCTGCAGGTCAGAATACCATCGGTATAATGGGCTTCGACGCGCTCAGCGTTGATGGCAGCCGGAACAGTGATGGACTGCTGATAGCGACCGGACTGGAAGCCGTGCCAGTGGACGGTTGCGCCCTCTGGTACCTGCACTTTGGTCTCCCATTTCAGATGTACCACATCTTGCTGGACGGTGATCTCAACATTCTCAACATTGACGCCGGGCATAGGCAACTGGAGAATGAAGCCCTCAGCTGTCTCATACAGGTTGGCGGCTACGCCGCGGCTGCTGCCATTGGTCATGCGAGGGGAGATAACACTATCCTCAAATAGGCGATCCATCGCCTCGCGCAATGAAACTGCTTCGTTGAATGGATTGTAGCGTGTAATACCGGCCATTGAAGTACTCCTTCTTTTTTTACTATCTATGTTAGCTTTTTTATAAAGTGTTTGAACAGGAATGCATGTACCTTTAGGTCTAAAGGAGGCGAGAGCAGCGTACCTCTGCATTCGTCCTCTGTCCTCGCCTCCCTCATGTCTGTGTTTTTCTTTCTGTTGATAATATACTCCACTCTCTGTTAGAGGAACGTAAGCGCAATGTAAGAAGTTTGTTAGAAAGATTGATAGCCCTGTTATCAAGTTTCCTGCCAGGGGGACACTCTCGACGACATTCCTATATTCTGCTACAATGCAGCTAACAAGCGATCCGGGGAGACAAACTTCGCCGTAACAGTGTCGCGAAGTTTAATAAATATGCATATTGGGAGGAATGAAGATTGGTGTTGAAGCAGTCACCTACAAAGAAAGAGATCGACCATCTATTAACACGTGGTGTCTCACTGGTAGAGAAAGAAGCCGACCTGCGCCGGCTATTGGTAGAGGGCAATAAAGGCGAACCTTTGCGTGTCAAACTGGGTGTTGATCCGACACATTATGATTTGACCATCGGACACGCCGTAGTTTTTCGTAAGCTGCGACAGTTCCAGCGCCTAGGGCATAAGACCGTGGTGGTGATTGGCGATTGGACCGCCCGCCTCGGTGATCCCAGTGGTCGCCTGGAGGCTCGTAAGGCCCTGACTGCCGAAGAAGTGAATGCCAATGCCGCCACTTACCTTGATCAGTTCTTTAGAATCGTTGATAAAGATCAGACTGAGGTTCACCGCCAGACGGAGTGGTTTGACAAGTTTAATCTTGGCGATGCGATTAAGCTGCTTGGTTTCAAGACCGTGGCTCAGATGCTGGAGCGCGATGATTTCTCCAAACGCTACAAGAGCGGCATTGAAATCTCGCTATCGGAGTTTATGTACCCACTTCTGCAGGGCTATGATTCGGTCGCGTTGCGCTCAGATGTAGAGCTGGGTGGTACCGACCAGACCTTTAACCTGCTGGTCGGTCGTGACCTGCAGCCGATCTTTGGCCAGGCGGCGCAGCAGATCTTGACGATGAATTTGATTGTTGGTCTGGATGGCGTGAAGAAAATGGGCAAATCGCTGGATAACTATATCGCCATGACGGCCCCAGCGAAAGATATGTTTGGCAAACTGATGTCATTGCCCGATCAGACCATGCGCTCCTACTTTGAGGCCCTCACCGAGGTCGAAAATGAAGAATTGGACGAATTTGATCGCAAGATGTCTGAGGGCTCGTTGAATCCTCGTGATGTAAAATTGCGTATGGCACGTGAGATTGTCACGGAATTCCACAATGCAGCCGAGGCTGCCGAGGCCCAGGAAGCCTTTATTCGCCAGTTCTCTGAGCGCAAATTGCCCACCGATATTCCTGATTATCAGCTGGATAGTGCAAAGAACATCGTAGAGGTAATCGTAGAAGCTGGCCTGGCCGCCAGTAATAACAAAGCCCGTGAGCTGATCAAGCAGGGTGGGGTCGCCCTCTTCCCGAAGGGTGCATCCAGTGATTCAGAGCGCATCTCCGATGCCAACTATACCCTGGATGTCATCGATGGCGCCATCCTCAAAGTCGGCAAGCGCCAGTATATTCGCATCAAAGCATAGTCTTCGTACCTTTACCACTCAAAAAGTAGGTATATTAATACAGAAAATATGCCACTTAAAAAATCTATTATGCGTCATCCCGGATTTTTCAAAAATCCGAAAAACGGGTTTCGCGCTCCCAATGCGGGAGGTGCAGGAGGGCGGCGAGCCCTCCTGCCGGGGTGCGGGGTGTCCCCGCCAAACCTCTTTTTTCTTTTTACGCGCCGCCGCAGGCGGCGCGAGAGGGAAAAGGCCAGGGCGGGGACACCCCGCACCCCGGCAGGGAGGCCCCTGCACCCCAGTTTTGGGAACTTTTTCAAAAGTTAGGGATGACTCATAACGTACGCGAGCTACAAAGTTCCAAATTAGTTAAGGAGGACTCTCTATGCCACAGGCAAAGATTGGGGTGATTGGCGGTAGCGGACTTTATCACATGGAGAACATGACCGAGATAGAAGAGGTCAGGATTCAAACCCCCTTTGGAGATCCTAGTGATGTGATCACCATTGGTAAAGTTTCGGGTGTCTCAATGGCATTCTTACCCGGCATGGACGCGGCCATCGCCTCAGTCCGACAGAAGTGCCCTCACGTGCAAACATCTGGGCCCTCAAAAGCCTGGGAGTAGAGTGGGTAATCTCAGTCAGCGCTGTTGGTAGCCTGCGTGAGAATATTGCGCCACGTGACCTGGTCATTCCCGATCAACTTTTTGATCGCACCAAGAGCCGCGTCAATAGTTTCTATGAAGGTGGTGTGGTGGTCCACTGTTCCTTCGCTGAGCCATTTTGCCCCACGCTTAGCTCACTGCTGCTTGAGTCAGCGCGTGAACTGGGAGATGTCAAAGTGCACCAGGGGGGTACCTATGTCTGTATGGAAGGGCCACTCTTCTCAACTAAAGCGGAGTCCAACGTCTACCGCAAGCTTGAGATGGATATTATCGGCATGACGGCCTTACCAGAGGCCAAACTGGCCCGCGAAGCCGAGTTATGTTATGCCATCATCGCCTGTGCCACCGATTACGACTGCTGGTATGAGTCGGAAGAGACCGTGTCAGTGGATATGGTGATCGGCAACTTGAGCGCCAATATCGAGAATGCCAAGCGTATTTTGCAAAAGGTAGCGCAGAAACTGCCAGCAGATCGCCACGCGCAAGAATGCACATGCGAGCATGCCCTGGCCTCAACCATCATGACCGCCCCCGCCTTGATTCCAGCTGAAGCTAAAGAGAAATACAATCTCTTAATTGGCCGCTATATCTCTTGACAACTGTTCCAATTAGATGTAGAATGGGTTCATCCCACGAGGGAAAAGAAAAAAACCTTCTGGTGGGATGGACCGATTTTCTTCCGGTCCTGTCGGTTGGCGTAATCGGGTCCTGCGCGGCAGATGTTTGTGAACTCCGCTAGGTCCGTGAGGAAGCAACGGTAAATGGACCTCTCTGGGTGACGTGGGGGTTCCTGATTGCGCTAACCGGCAGGACCGGGAGAAAATCGGTTTTCTATGTCAAGCGTATCATCTACAACTCTTCTGGCAGCGGGTGGGCTCGTGGCCCCGTCATGAGGACACATAGGCGGGAGTAAGGAATATGGCCTCACAATCACTCTACCGTAAATGGCGCTCTCAGACCTTTGGCGATCTCGTTGGTCAAGAGCCTGTTATTCGTACTCTCAAGAATGCACTCAGCAGCGGCAATCTCGCTCATGCATATCTCTTCACTGGCCCAAGGGGTACCGGCAAAACGAGTATGGCCCGTCTCCTGGCTAAAACCATCAATTGCCTCAATCCACAAAATGGTGAGCCCTGCAATCAATGCGAACAATGCCGTGAAATTACCAACGGCAGCACTTTCAATGTGTTAGAAATTGATGCAGCCTCTAATCGCGGTATCGATAGTATTCGTGAGTTGCGCGAAAAAGTTATGATGCCGCCCTCGACTGGCAAATACAAGGTCTACATTCTGGACGAAGCACATATGCTGACGACCGAAGCCTTTAATGCCTTGTTGAAGACCCTCGAAGAACCACCGGCCCACGCTGTCTTTGTGATGGCGACCACCGATGTGCATAAGATGTTGCCAACGGTGCTCTCGCGCTGTCAACGCTTTGATTTTAAGCGCTTTAGCCTGCGTCAGTTGGTGAGCCGCTTACAATTTGTGGCCCATGAAGAGAAGGTCGACCTGGAGGGTGGGGCCGCCGAATTGATGGCGCGCGCCGCTGCCGGTGGTATGCGCGATGCGTTGAGCTTACTAGACCAAGCCATTGCCTACTGCGGCCATGTTATTACCCTGGAGCAGGTTCAGGCTATGCTGGGTGTGGCTGATCCACGAGCTATTCAGAAATTTATCCTTCATGTCGCAGAACTGGATAGTGCCGGGGGCCTCCATCTGATCCATGAGTTATCTGAAGCCGGGCTGATCTGCGACAGATCAATACGCAGGTGGCCGAGTTCTGGCGCGCGATGATGTTGTCTAAAGCAGGTGCCAATATCGCTGATATTCTGGACAGTACCGAGGATGAGCTCAAGGAGATTGAGCAGGCGGCCAAATATTTTGGTTTAGAGGAATTGACCGAGTGCGCGCGTGCCTTCGCGCAAAATGAATTGATGCAAAAGGGCCAGGGGACACCACAACTGGGCCTGGAACTGGCTTTTTTGGCATGCGTTGAATTACATCGTCGGGCCCAGAATGGTCATAGTACCGCGCCATCCGTTACTGCTCCTGCCCGTCCATCTACGGTCTCTAACCAGACGGCGCGTCCACGTGTGGCAGATTCGCCTCCAGCGACGTATGAGCCAGCGCCGGTAGCGGAATACCGTACGCCTCCAGCCAGGCCCGAGGTAGCCAGACCTGATCCAACCGCTGAGCCGCCAACAGCCAGTGCACCAGTGCAATCCGCGCCGAGGGCAACCAAAGTTGAAGAAGTAGAGGAATTGCCCCGGGTACCGGAACCGCATCCTACTAATCCAACTGTTGTTACACCAGTGGTACCAGTTACTCCTACTCCAGTAACAGAAGAGATTGAGGCGCCCGAAGCTGCTGCGGTTGATGATCCACCAACCCTGACTCTGTCAGATGTAAAAGAGAAATGGGAGATGATACGTAGGCGGGTACGCACGCGCACTGATGGTCCGAAGATAGCGGCCTTGCTGGGCGGTTATGTCGTTCTGGGCGTTGAAGGTACCAGCCAGTTACCCATTGTCGTTTGCAAAGCAAATATGGATTTCCATTATAAGACCTTGCAGAATGATAGCTACTATGAGGCTATTCGCTGGGCCCTTAAGGTTGAGTTAAAGACTGAATGTAACATTCGTCTGCTGCCGCCCAATGCGAATGTTTCCATTCCCACCTTTCCACGGCCTGCGGCACCGGCCATAAATACTATGCAGGCAGCGGCACCGCAGCAATCTGCGCGCACTGAGAGGCCGGTGCCACCACCAACACCACAGCAATCTGTACGCACTGAGAAGCCAGCGCCACCACCGACGCCACCCGCTCCACAGGCACGGCCAGCCAGCCCGGCCGCTGAGCCACAGCAATCAATACGTCTGGTACCACCGCCAGAACCTCGGGCCGCCGCACCAGTTCAACCGGCTGCGCCTATCGTCCCACCACTTGCCAGAAGTGAGGTTGTGAGAGAGAATACTACCAGGACATCTGCAAATAACGGAACACGTTTGCAGAGCATCAGACAGCATGCGGAGAGTAATCCGGTCGTAACCGAAGTCATTCGTATGTTTAAAGCTGAAATTAAAGAAATACAACCAAAATAAGGAGTTTTTCGCCCCATGAACATGCGTGAAATCCAGAAAATGCAACAAAAGTTGATGAAGATGCAGGAAGACCTGGAATCCAGCCTGTTTACTGGTACCGCCGGCGGTGGTGCTGTTACAATCACCATGACCGGTAAGTATGAAATCACTGAAGTCAAAGTAGATCCTGAAGCATTTAGTGCCGATGATATCGAAGAGCTAGAGGTAATGGTGAAAGCCGCTGCCAAAGATGCGCACGATCGCGTGACGGATGCACAGCAGAAGCTTGTCAACAGTGCCACTGGTGGAATGAAAATTCCTGGACTGTTTTAAAAATGAGTGATGTCGCAGCTCCTGTGGCAGCGTTAGTTGAAGAACTCTCGAAACTGCCTGGGGTCGGCGTAAAAACGGCGCAACGCCTGACCTTTTTCATTTTACGTAGCCCCAATGATCAGGCTCGTCGCCTGGCCGAGGCTATCTTGCGCGTCAAAGAGAGCATCATCTACTGTTCGCGTTGTTATAATATAACTGAGACAGATCCGTGTCCTATTTGCAGTAATCCGGGTCGTGATCAGGATAGTATCTGCGTGGTAGAGGAGCCTCTCGATGTTCTGGCTTTAGAGAAGACGGGCGTCTATAAAGGTCTGTACCATGTCTTGCATGGTGCACTCTCACCTTTAAATGGCGTTGGGCGTAAGGATATTCGCATTGATGAACTTCTCAAACGCCTCTCCGCAGGAAATGTGCGTGAAGTCATCCTGGCCACTAATCCTGGCTTTGAAGGCGACTATACCGCGGGTGTCATTAAAGACGACATCAAAAGCGGAATCGCCGCACCGCTGCGGGTCACAACCCTGGCGCGAGGTCTTCCTCTGGGAAGCGACCTTGAATACGCCGACGAAGGCACACTTAGCCGAGCCCTCGAAGGCCGCCGCGAAATATAATAAAAAGGGATGTCTCAATCGGCATCCCTTTCCTTTTTTCAACCTATAGCTGAGTGTAACTTGACACATGTACAGCCTCGTGGTACACTTGTTCTACTTTGCACGGAAAATAGAAAAACACACAATCTATTTCCGACTTTTTGCCCATATCAAAGAATAGTATTTTGTAGGAACACTCACAAGAGTAACATGGTCATCATCCCATAAAACATTTGTTTGCCATGTGCTCTCTTAAACATACTTTATTGAAAAATGACAGCCCTTGAGTGGATTGAAAAAAGGAGGAAGGCAGGGTGTGCCCTGGGAAGATGGCATAATCCATAGATACCATCCCATATCCTGCTAAAGTGAAACATGGCAATAAGCAAGAAGGACAAAAACGCAGCAGCAGCAGCAGCAGCGAGCAGTAGCGCGAATACGGCTGGCATGAGTGATCGTGAGAAGGCGATTGACCTGGCGCTGAATCAGATCGAGCGACGCTTTGGTAAGGGGTCAATCATGAAGCTTGGCGATGCTGCCAAGATCCAGATCGAGTGCATTCCCTCCGGCTCAATTTCTCTTGATCTGGCATTGGGTATTGGTGGTGTGCCGCGCGGACGTATCACTGAGATTTATGGCCCTGAGTCTTCTGGTAAGACGACCCTCTGTTTACACATTATCGCGAATGCCCAGCGTGCGGGTGGCTTCGCGGCCTTTGTTGATGCCGAGCATGCGCTGGACCCTTCCTATGCCGCTAAACTGGGTGTGGATACCCAGAACCTGTTGATCTCGCAACCGGACACCGGTGAGCAAGCGCTGGAGATTGTAGATTCGCTGGTACGCAGTAATGCCATCGATGTGGTAGTTATCGACTCGGTAGCAGCCCTGACCCCACGCGCTGAAATTGAAGGCGAGATGGGCGATTCCCATGTTGGCCTGCAGGCTCGTCTGATGAGCCATGCGCTGCGTAAATTGACTGGTGCCATCAATAATTCACATACCACCGTGATTTTTACCAACCAGTTGCGTGAAAAAATCGGTGTGATGTTTGGTAATCCAGAGACCACCGCTGGTGGTAAGGCCCTCAAGTTCTACGCTTCGGTACGTCTGGATATCCGCCGTACAGACTCGATCAAACAGGGTCAGGATGTGGTTGGTAACCGTACCCGCGTGCGTGTGGTAAAGAATAAGGTTGCGCCACCTTTCAAGACCGCCGAGTTCGATATCATGTATAGCGAAGGTATTTCGCGCGAGGGTGGCTTGATCGATCTAGGCCTTGAGATGGGCCTGGTGAAGAAGAGCGGCGCCTGGTTTACCGTCGGTGATATTCGCCTCGGTCAGGGCCGTGAGAACGCCAAAGAGTTCTTGCGCCAGAACAGTGATGTGGCGACCGCGATTGAAGATCAGATTCGTGGTAACATGCTGGCCTTCAAGACCGCCGAGGCTGAGGGTGTGGAGGAAGAGGACGACGCTGAGGTAGCCGCTCTGGCAGAGGCTGCTGAGGAAGAAGAAGTCTAAACTTTAAAGCCTGCAAGCAGGCCTCTCGGTGCTACTATCCGATTAGCAACAATTCATCGAAGAGATATCCCAATATCTCTCATAAAAATAAAAGCGGTCGCTCGGAACCAATGCTGGCTATCGAGCGGCCGCTTTATTGCGCTTTATGGTAACGCGTCGTTCTTTCTCTGGCGTACTACTCCTCATCCGATGGCTCTTTATTCAAGATTTTGGGTAGCTCCTGCTCAAGCTGTGGTAAATCCAGATGAACCAGGGGACGTTCGGCGGTTGAGAGCAGTGGATCGAGCTCATCGCTTTCGATCATCGGTGGCTCCAATACCGCCGCTACCGGTTGACGCTGTCTCCACCAGGTAGCAATGGAGGCCGGATCGACCGGACCCAGTTTGCCGGTCTGCGCTGTCAGCAATTCCCAATCCAGGATGGCCTCATCCAACGGAATCTCATAGCCCGCTTTTAAGCTCATCTCCCATTTATGTTGCATTATGGCGAAGTAAGCCTGCATCGGATCTTGCTCACTTGTTAACCGTTGCCGCAGCATCAAGATGGTTGGTAGGTGATAACTCTCATACCAATCCTGGGCTGCCTCTTCCACACTGACTGCCCGCTCTTCGTTCTTGCTCATGATCGCCTGGTGGCCGATGATCAAGTTGTAGAAACGTCGTGCATAGGCGCGTGGGATGGTCACATGGAGCATCTCATAGATGCGCTGTTGATACCAACCAGGCAAAATGGGCGTAATCTGATGCATGGCGCTGCTGGCCTTTTCCGAAAGAATGTCTCTCCAATCCCCCATAGCGCGGAAGAGACGCTGTGTATGATAGATCGTGTTGAGATCATGCGGACCCGTGACGCGGGAATGCTCACGGCGCACTGTGCGATAGCGCTGACAAAAATACCGATAGTCGGCATCATCCAGCACCTGCACATCTTCCGGTAGCCCTTTAGCCTGTCGTAGATCTTCAGCCTGCCAGGCCAGCGATTCACCAAACTGGGCCAGATCCTGTTCACGTAGACCTTCACTGATTGGCCCTGGAAAAAGTTCTACCGTTTCCGCATCGGCCATAATCGAGAGGATCTGTTTGCCATCGATACGAATCAATGCATTGGCTAGCGAAGGATCACCCCAATAAACGCCATGCTCATGTAGCTCGACCATCAGGACCGCGACCGCTGACAGCATGCGCTGCTTGGTGCGTTTGGTCAATGGTAAGCGATAGAGGAGTACATGCGGAACTACCCGTGGCGCCAGGCGTGTCACAGTATAGCCGCGATCGCCATTGATATATTGGCGCATGCCTTTTAAGCCAGGTACCTCAATCGCGATTGGCGGCGCCGATACCAGTACCGTCCCAATCGGACTCAAAGCAGGGATGCCCCGATGCTCAATCTCACGTAGATTACGGATCTCGCGCTCCGCCATGCGTGGTGTCGTCTCCTTGATCGCATAGCGTGCCCCCTGGCGCTCAACGAAGATTACCGGATGGCGCGAGTCGCCGCGGCGCACCACCAGCACCGGAACTCCATGGCTTTCCCATTCTTCTAACTGGATATCCCATGGGAGTCCCTCCACGCGATGGCGATCATCCGCACTCATGGTAAATTGTATTTTAATATTATTGGTAGTAATAATAAGCTCCTTATAGTGGTGATAGGCGGATAAAATCTCATGTATGTGTTAAAGTGATGATAGCATGCCTGGATCATGAATCGCAAACTGAAGAACGAAGGAGTTTTTATGCATACCATAACAGGGAAGTTTTCACAAAAAGCCATTTGTGCCAGAGGAGGTTTACATTGAGTACCTTAGATTTATTTCGCTTAGATGGTAAAACCGCTATTATTACTGGTGGTGGACGTGGCCTGGGCCAATATTTTGCCCAGGCGCTCTCAGAGGCGGGGGCTAACGTTGTGCTCTGCTCACGTAAGCTAGCCGCGTGTGAAGAGGTACAGCGTGAGATTGAGGCCAGTGGTGGCCACGCCTTGTCCCTGGCGTGCGACGTCACGAAGCTTAGTGATGTAGAGCGTGTGGTGGCTGCCACTCAGGAGAAGTTTGGGGGCATTGATATCCTGGTCAATAACAGCGGCACCACCTGGGGCGCACGCGCTGAAGACATGCCACTGGAGAAATTTGAGCAGGTTATTGATGTCAACATCAAAGGCACCTTTCTCATGAGCCAGCAGGTAGGACGCAGCATGATCGCCCGTGGTCAGGGTGGCAAGATCATCAATATCTCCTCGGTGGCTGGCCTGACAGGTGGCAATCCCAAATATATCCAGGTAGTTGGCTATCACGCCAGCAAGGCCGCAGTAATCAATATGACGCGTGACCTGGCCACCAGCTGGGCCCAATATGGTATTACCGTCAACAGTATCGCTCCCGGCTGGTTCCCGACCCGCATGTCGCACGCCCTGCTTGAGCGTTACGAAGAGGCCATGCTGGCCGATATTCCCCTGGCCCGTTTTGGTAGCGCTGACGACCTCAAAGGCGTAATCGTCTTCCTCGCCTCGCCAGCCGCAGCCTACATGACTGGTCAGACCATCGTGGTCGACGGAGGCTCAACCGCCTGGTAACCCCTGAGGGTTTTAATCTCGCAAAAGCTTTTAAAGGGATGTGCCGCTCAATCTTTGAGCGGTACATCTATACCTGGCTCCGAACTTTCTTGTGGTGGGTGAAATTGCCTGCATCAGCCTCATATAAATGCTGATAGCTTGCCGCAAAACTTGTTGGAAGGTTCAGATCGAGTGTTATAATATGGATGTGTAAATATGTGATGTAGCTAAATTTTTGATCTGGCAATGCAGTTGTATGCGCATGCCCTGGCTTTACAGGGGTGTCTGTCAGAAGGCAGATGATAATGAGTATAGAAATCAAGGAAGTTCCCGGCACCAAAAACATTCCGGGTATCACAGAGACGCCACTGGTTGGCTCTATGTTCAAGCATAACAATGATCGCTTGAACCTCTATCGTCATGTCGCGCAGGATTGTGGCGATATTGGACTGATGCACTATGGGCCATTTCGCTTTATTCAGATAAGCTCTCCAGACCTGGTACGTAGCATGCTGGTTGAGCATGCCGCCGACTTCGACAAAGGCGATGGTATGCGCAAGGCCTTTCAGCCAGTTATCGGGAATGGCCTGTTTATCAGTGACGGTGCCTTGCATCGTCAGCAGCGCAAATTGATGGCCCCTTCTTTCCAGCCACGCCATATTGTGAGTTATGCCGATGATATGGTGCGCTATAGTGAGCAGATTCAGCAGGGCTGGCGTGATGGACAGGTGGTGGATATTGGCCATGAAATGACTCAACTGACGATGAGTATCGTAGGCAAGGTTCTCTTTGATGCCGAAGTATTCACCGAAGCCGATGAACTGGGCGCAGCTATGAGCACTGTCCTCTCATTCGTCAACTACTCCCTCTCGCATCTGTTTCCTATCCCCATGACCTGGCCAGTGCCACGCAGCAACAAAGCGCGCCAGGCCCTGGCAGTGCTTGACCGACGTATTAATCAGATGATTGCAGATCGTCGTGCTAATACTGGCGATGCCAATGACTTCCTCTCCGTACTGCTGCGTGCCCGTGAAAATGGGAGTGGCATGGATGATAAGCAGTTACGTGACGAATCTTTGACCCTGTTTGGGGCTGGCCATGAGACGACCGCTACTGCCCTGACCTGGGCCTGGTATCTGTTGGCCCAGCATTCTGAGATCTTTGCTAAAGTACAGCACGAGGTCGATACGGTCCTACAAGGACGCACACCCACCTATGCGGACCTGGCTCAACTGCCTTACACACTACAGGTGTTCAAAGAAGCTATGCGCCTCTATCCGCCTGCCTATGCGGTTTCGCGCGTAGCATTAAAAGATTGTAATCTAGATGGCTATCCCATCAAAAAACAGGATATCGTGATTGCTGCCATCTTTGCTATGCATCGCCGGCCAGAATACTTTCCTGATCCGGAGGTCTTTAATCCAGAGCGTTTCACTCCAGAGAACGAGAAGCAATTGCCGCGCTATGCTTACCTGCCTTTTGGGGCTGGTCCACGCATTTGTATTGGCAACCACTTCGCCCTCATGGAAGGACATCTGATCCTGGCTACCCTGGCCCAGCACGTTACCTTTGACCTGGTGTCTGGACAGCAAGTAACGCCAGATCCCAACAAGACGATCACTATCCGGCCCCATGCGCCCATCAAGATGGTGGTTAAACGTCGCTCATAAACCTAAATAGACTTCCAACCAAATAAAGAGAAAGTAGGCCAAAGCGTGCGCTCTGCCTACTCTCTCTTTATTTGGTTGGAAGTCTATTTATTCCTGTGTTTTGCGGCGGAACAGGAAAAAGATGCCCAGCAGGGTCAGGCCCAGGATAATGGGTAGCGTGAAGCGGAATGAGTTCTTGCCTGTCTCTTCTTGTTCATCTGGTTGATCTACAATCTCTATTTTCGGCATCGTTGTTTCTTGTGTGGCTTGGGCCATGAAAGTTATCCTTTCAAAACTTAAAGGTGCTATTTCGCTCACCGTTGTAGCGAAATCTTCTCTGGTGTCAGGAGTTTTTTACTTCTTTCACCAACACTTATTATTATACGGCGGAGCCTGTAAAAAACGTTACCCCTGTCTATAGATAGCCAGGATACCTCACGTACGCCTGTGATGCCTGTTCCATAACATTTCTTGCTATCTCAAAAATAATTTCGCCCGTGAAAATCTCTTGACGCACCTGGGCCGTCGCGTTATCATCCTACTAGAATAGTATTTTTCGTAAAGGTATCTTTTGTCATCATGATGAAACACTTAGAAGGACGCAATCTGGCCCATCCCGGGTGCTTAATTGGCGTTACTCTTGGTTTAATTATTGGGATCGTCCTGGCTGGAGTTCTGGCTGCAGGCTTTAATGTAGCCTTTAACACCGTTTTGCTGGTCTGGCTGGGTATTACCCTTGGATTGGGACTAGTTGGCTGGATCTGGGGTGCCTATCTGACTACCAGGCAACAGCTAGCAACCATGCGCGCCAATGCCTCAGCGACCCCTGCCGAATCAGAATATACTGCTCAAGAGGGCAATAGTCCTGATCTGCCTGCAGGACAATAAGAGGACCAACATTGTCTTTATGATACGTTAAGAACTGGTAACTTGTATCAAATTATGGTATAGTATATCTTACTCAGCCCCTTTGTTTCGATATTTCCGATGGTGCTGAGTAGAAGAGCAATGATGCTCACGGGCAAAGACGCAGCGGATATGCGTATCATTGTGGGTGTATTCAAAGGCGTGTGCTTACCACTGGATACGATAGTCCCCCTTTGTTGTGTACTGTTTATCTTTTTATGTGTATGAACAGTATCACTGATCAACACAGTAGAGGAGGCACCTGATGTCCAATGAATTCCAGCGACCCGTCTCTGTAGATTTTGCTCCACGTGGTAGCGCTTGCGAATGGTGTGGTAAGCCTGCTGAACGGCAACTTACAGCTATTGGTGGCACGTATCATAATGAAAGCGGCGTTTTCTGCCGTACCTGTGGCGAATTGTTTGTCCAGGGTGTTGCCAATTCTCTTAGCGCCTCTACATTTACTCAAGTGCGTCAGCAGCAACAGTAAAGTAGATCCATAAGCGTCATTTTAAGCTTATGGGTATCAGACTTTGATTTCCAAGAAATAAGTAAAGAAGGGACTGGTTATAATATACCAGTCCCTCTTTATGATTCCTACATGGAGATTATGCGTAGCGCTTCATATATTGTTCAATATCAAATGGTTTAGATTGCTGTACCTGGTGATGGGCTGCCTGGTCCATTGTCTGGCGCTCCTCTTTAAAGAAGACACCTGTATACTGTTTTTCGGTCTCCAGAGCCAGGGTAATGGCTTTCGCTTTATCATGGGTATTATGGTTTGCCTCTATCGACGTGACCGAGGCATCCCAGGCATCAAAGGTATGATAAAACGTGGGACATGGGCTGAGTGCATGAATAAATGAGAAGCCCTTATGCTGTACACCCTGCTGGATCAAGGCTGCCAGTTCTTTAGGTTTGGCCGAATAGCCGCGCGCGACAAAGCTAACGTTCAGTGAGAGCGCGGTAGCGATCGGATTAAACTGAGAGGCCAGCAAACCATAAGGGGTTGACTTGGTGACATGACCCTGTGGCGACGTTGGTGACGTCTGGCCTTTGGTCAGTCCATAAATCTCATTGTCCATCACGACGACCGTAATATCGATGTTGCGCAGGGCAGCATGGACCAGATGACCGGCGCCAATACTGAAGAAGTCGCCATCGCCACCTACAGCAATCACATTCAGATCCGGGCGAGCCATTTTCAGTCCCTGGGCCACCGGCAGAGCGCGACCATGGACACTATGGAAACCAAAGGTCTTCATAAAGTGCGGAAAACGACTGGAACAGCCAATGCCCGAGACAACCACAGTTTGATCTGTGGGCAATTTCAGTTCAGCCAGACCACGAAAGGCTGCATTGAGCACACCAAAGTCTCCACAACCGGGACACCAGGTGGGCTTTACCTCACTCTTATAGTCTTTTGGCGTTGGATTAATCAGTGTTTGAGTCATGATTTAATAAACCTCCTCAATTGCCCGTAGGATCTCGGCGGCTGTAAATGGAATCCCTCCGTATTTATTGACGCGGATGGCCTGCAGCCCATATTTGGCACCTAATAGATTAGCAAGTTGGCCTGAATAATTATTTTCTGGCACGATAACTTTCTTTACTGAGGATATAAAGTCCTGGATTGTTTCATCGGGAAGTGGCGAGAGGATGGTTGGATGGAGTGCCGCGACTTTCAAGCCTTTGGCACGCGCGCGATCCACCGCTTCCTGAATGGTTCCTTCGGTTGATCCCCAGCCAATTACTCCAATAGTGGCATCTGCGTCACCATAGCGCTCCGGTTTTGGCATCTCTGCGGCTGCAGTGGCCAGTTTGCGGAAACGCTTCTTCATCATTGCGGTATGATCTTCTGGTTCATAATTGGGATGTCCGGCCTCATCATGCTCCAGGCCAGTGGCCACATAAGCAGGGGAGCCCGTACCAGGAGTACTCATTGGCGAGATACCCGTTGCGGAATATGCGTAACGGGTATATTCATGCTCCTCGGCCCCTGCACCTACCAGAATCTGTTCAGTTGAGTGTCCATTGTGGTGTCCGTTGCTCCCATTGGCCTCATGCTGACTGTTGTATTGCAGGCGCTCATGCAGCTCAGGTGTTTTGAATACCTGGCTATCAACGCTCTCAACGCGGGCGGTCAAAGACTGGTCACTCAGGAACAAGACCGGCATTTGATAGCGTTCCGCCATCTCAAAGGCCTGGATGATCAGCTCATAACAATTGGCCACATTTGAAGGAGCGATCACGATACGCGGTGTATCGCCATGGCCGGCGTGCAGCGCGAAGCTAAGATCAGACTGCTCCATTTTTGTTGGCATACCAGTACTTGGACCCGCACGCTGGGCGTCTACGATGACGGCAGGCAATTCAGCCATCGAGCTCAAGCCAATCAACTCGGTCATCAAAGAGAAGCCAGGACCTGAAGTGGCAGTCATCGCGCGCATGCCTCCATACGAAGCACCGAGCACGGAAGCCAGGGCGGCAATCTCATCCTCAGCTTGCAGGAAGGTTCCTCCCACCTGAGGCAATTCTTTCGCCAATCCCTCCATGATATCGCTGGCTGGTGTAATCGGATAGCCTGCGAAATAGCGGCATTGAGCTGCCAGGGCGCCAGCAACAATGGCCTGATTTCCATTCAGCACCACGCGATCAGCCTTCTCGACAGGACCAAGCAGGTAAGGATCACTTTTTGTTACTTTCTCGGTAACATATTTTTTTGCTACATCGAGGGCCAGCAAGTTCTTTTCCATCAACGTTGCATTGGCCTTACGAGAGCGAGAGAGTTTTGACTGCACTACCTGGATGATCGCTTCAAGAGGGGGACCAAACAGTCCACAGATCGCTCCCAGCATGACCATGTTTTTCGTCTGGAAGAGCTGCACCTCTTTACGCGCAATCTCATTAAAGGGGACGGCATACGTGATATAGTCACCAGGCTCGGGTGTAAAGTCGGATGGATCATACATCAAAACGCCACCGTGGCGTAGCTCGCCGACGTTACGATCATATGCTTCTTTATTCAAGCAGATCAACACATCCGCGTAATCGCCCATCGACTTAACCGGGTGATCGCTAATACGAACCTGAAACATACAAGGTCCACCGAGAATCTCGGCTGGAAAAGTTCTGAAGGTATAAACATGATACCCCAGCGAGCGGAAGCCAGGGCAAGGATATCACCACCTGAGATGGTGCCCTCACCGGACTCACCGCCGATACGTATTGTTACTTCATTCTCCATTGAATGCCCCCTGGAAAAATGTTGACCGCGCCACTCGTCAGAGCATAGCGCGGTATATACAAAGTCGGGCTGTGCTTTAAGATGGGGATTTTTGTCACAGGAGCATCTATATATCTCTTTCTAACAATAAGAGAGATATGTGTTCTGTGAAAACATATTCTTCTTCCACGTGCCAGACAACATTGAACGGCATGTATCAGCAAGTGCATAATACTGTACCCGTTTCTAGCTGACTGAGCAGATACATCCTCAATCTAACTGTCCGTTCCTACTTGACATTTATAGGGTTGAACGTAGCACTTGGCTATTCTTATTATAGCACACCAAATGGATGAGTGTCCGCATAAAATGATGAAAATTACTTCATATACGCCGATTTGCGCCCCAATTTGACCGAAAAAGAACATATTTATATGCACAGGTATGGGAAATTGTGATAAAAGTAGCGCCATTAAGAGGATCAAGCATCTTTTTGATGAGCCAGAAAAAAGCGGGAGAATGGTAGTGAAATGTATTGTTCACGTTTCACTAGCGCATCAGCAGTTTATTCGGTGATCGTCAATGTAATTGTGCCAGCGAGCATCCTGAATAATTTGTAATCACATAAATAGAGAATGCAGGTAAAAATTTTTTGCTCAAGCCCGACGACCACTATTTTAGAGTAACACAGAGAAAACATGAGCCAGCGGAAAAATTCGCCTGAAAGCCCTTCACAAACGCCTGACGATATGCTACAATACACAGCGCAAGGGCCTATAGCTCAGCGGTTAGAGCAGTCGGCTCATAACTGATTGGTCGCTGGTTCGAATCCAGCTGGGCCCACCCTATTGCTCAGGAAGCCAGTTCTCAGGCGCACTCACGCCAGGCTGGCTGTTTTTGTTTTTTGGTAAGAATTGGTCGAAAAAGCTGTTAGTAACCAATCAGCCCAAAAACGTATGAACAATCAGCTACCTGTGAGCGCGTCATGGAAAGAGAGGTTCCCTGATGGCTGCTCGAAAAACTGATAAACCTACGAAAACCACAAAGAACACAACACCTGCATCTTCTGGCACATTATCTCGCCGCGTCAAAACAATAAAGATCGCGGTGGAAGATTTTATTCTGGATCACCAAAGTCGCGTGGAAGTTTATTCTGGATCACCAAGTCAAAATCATAGCCTCAAACTTTGCGCTGGCACACTATTGCGCTGAGTCATTTCTTGAACTACCTGGAGCAAGAGCAGGATGTGACAGTTATAGACCAGCTGGAGACATATCACTTTCGCGCCTGGCTCGTCTTCCTGGAAAAAGAGGTTGGGCCTCGCGGGAAAGTTCGTGCTACCCGTACCCGTCGCTGGTACGCTCAATCGGTACATGCCTTTGGCCGCTGGCTTTATGGCGAGAGATATATTGGTGAGGACTTCACGGAACGCGTCAAGCTGCCCAAATTAGAAAAGCCCCTCATTCGTATTATTGAGTTTGAGGAATTTGAGCAACTGCTAGATGCATGCGCGCCTCCCCAGGAGAAGAGTTTGACTGCTGAACGTAATGCTGCTCGTAATAAGGCGATATTATGGTTGCTCTGGGATACCGGTATACGACTTAATGAGCTGTGTGATTTTCGCATGTCAAATTTTGATCGTCAGAATGGTTCTATTATTGTGTATGGTAAAGGTCGTAAAGAGCGCCGTGTTGCGCTTGGTCGTAACGCTTTACGTATGCTCCTCTACTATATAGATCGCTGGCGGTATAACTCCGATGGCCTGCAGCAGCTGGGGATTATCGATAGCGGTCATGTCTTTCAGGCTGAGACTGGCCAGGCGCTGACAATGCATGGTATCCAGATGCTTTTCAAACGTCTGCGCAAGCGAGCTAATATCAGCGATCACCGTATTACTCCTCACATTTTCCGTCATACTTTTGCTGTTCGCTATCTCATGCTGGGTGGTGACATCTTTAGTTTGCAGGAGATGCTTGGCCATGAGGATATTAGCACTGTCAAAAACTACATGCATTTGAACGATCTGAATGTTCAATCCCAAAAGCGGAAGTTCAGCCCCGGCGACAACGTGCCCTTCATGGCTCAAACCCAACCGCGTAAGCAGCGCAGCGATTTTCGGGACCCGGTCAAGTGGAAAGCTGATGCTAAAAAAGAGAAGCAATAATAGTAGTACTTCTCGATTACCTGAGAATAAGAAACTGATGGGAACCATATACGGATCTGTCTGGCGGCAACGTACCCTTTCATGGAAAGGCACCACTTACAGGTTTCCGTGATCCTATCAAACGTAAGCCTGGACTTGAAAGGAGATTAAAGCTAACAAAATAGAATTTAAGCGTAATAGGCAGGGTGGTTATTGCATAAATCGATATTGGTGAGATAATTGTATTGAAGAGTTTTTTGTTGAAAGAGGGATCGAATGCAACAATTTCCACAAGGGTATCAGGCACAGATGCCAGTGCAAAACGCACCACAGCCACAACAACAGGCGCAAGAAGTCAAGTTCTATAAATCCTCCATTTTCTTGTTTGCCAGTGCTGCAGGCAAGCTCGAGCGTGATTATGCCCGTATGGCAGGTCAGGGTTGGAAGCTTCTGGGCACTCCGTCGTTTGTGGGTGTCAACTTCTGGCTGCAGCGCGTGATCTGCGCAGTCTATGTGCGCTAAGTCCACAGGTAAAAAGAAACCCGTCTCATATCGAGGCGGGTTTCTTTTTGGATCTTATCTGCCCAGATACAAATAGATGATCATCTCTGCTGCAATGACAATGACCATCAATGCTACCGATCAAAAGAAATTAAATCTGGTCAGAGAGATATTTCCTCTGGCCAGATTTTGTTATAGTAGATCGCCTTTCGCTCTGTATTTCTCGATTCTTTCTCGCTCGCTTTTTATCAGCTTACGATGTTCTTTATTAAGAAACCAGGTCGCCGGGCTCCATTCATCTGAGTCTGCATAGTAGTTAATAATCTCAATGTTATAGGGCTGAAATACTTTTGCAAAAGTGAGATAGGTTCTTAACTGGTGGAATGGTGATGTCACCAGTATTATTCTCTGCATATTGTGCTTTTTGAGAATCTCCAGGACATATTCTGCGTTTTCACGGGTATGTAAGGACTCTGCTTCCATTAAGATCGCCGCGCCTGGCACTCCTAATTTAATGGCCTGGTCACGGATGTATGTTGCTCCTAGCCCTGTGTCCCAGGATTTAGCTGCTACTGTAGCATCCTTCTGGCCAATACGCCCTTCTTTAACTGCCTTCTCCAGGTCTTCAATTGGGATCAATGAGGGGGTGTCGGTTATTTTGAAGCTAAATTTTCCAGAAGCAATCAAATATGGTGCCCACCCTTTACAATAAAGATGAGCAGCTGTCTGGATTTTACCATCAAGAAATTTGATCTTCCCGCGGGTTCCTGCCAGGACAACAATCGCATCAGCATTCTTGAGCCGATCTCGTAGAGCGAATTGTTTGCCTTTGAGAAAGAGTACAGTCCATGCAATAAACGGCATCAGAACAAACGTACTGATGCCGATCAAAAGAAATTTGACTTTGTTTGTCTGCATATTCCTAGTTGGAAAGCATTGCTCCTAAGTGGGCTATGCTAAGTTCCTTTCTCCATTTTGATTGAGTAAGGTAAGAGTAGAGCTGCTTTATCCGTGTTATTGTCTTATTTGATCCTACTGACCTGGCCAGCATTAATGACTCCTCCGCATGAGCGACACAGATATCAATTAAACCCAGGCCACAATATGCTTCAGCCTTTTGAGCTAATAATCTCGCACGGCCACGAATAATTGTAGGATCATACGTTACTAGCCCTCTATCTATTAACGTTATAGCGCGTTCATAGTCTCGCAATAAGACTGCATCTATGCCTTTTTGGGCTGTAACTGATGACAAACTAAAGCGGCTCCCGTTCACTTCTATATATTGATCTTTCCTCTCTAATATACGCTCTGCTAGCCCAATATACCTCCAACTTTCTTGAGGCATTTGTGCCTTCGCATATGCTTCAGAGAGTGCTTGTAGTGTGTATCCCCTTAAGTTTGGTAAACCCTGATTGTTGATGACATTAAGTGCTCCGGTAAGAAACTTTATTGCATCTTCCGGCCTATCTTGCTGGATGAAGGTTACACCCTGGCGCGCAAGCGCTGAACCGATCAGTTCTGGATCATTTATTTCCCTGGCGACCTGGTAAGCGTTTTTGTAGGCCTGGTGCGCTAACTTATAATCCATCATGTCTCTTGCGAGACAACTCTGGAGCTGGTAACTCATTGTAAGCAGCGTCATGGCTCTCACATGCCAGGATGTTCCTTGTGTGGATCTAGTAAAAGCACTGATTTCTTTAATCCACAAGTCTAGCCCTCGTGCGGCTCTCAATGTTCCCCCGGTATGATACATGTCCCAGCGTGTAGTCATTTGATCTTCTAAAAAGGCCATGCGATCTTCATTCAAGGCTATCTCTGCCTGATTGATTTGGGGTGTCTCATTCTTCACATCTAGAAGAATTGCAGGTATACCAAGGAGTCCAACTAGAAGTTTGCGCCTCTCTGTGCTTTTAATCATGCTCTGTTGCTCCATTCGTTGCACAGTTCGCACGTCAATTTGTAGTGCTTCAGCGAGGTCTAGTTGAGACCATTTTTTAGCTTTGCGATACTGTGCTATTACTTGTCCCTGATGTGTTGCATCTAATGACTCAATGCCCATGATGCATTACCTCCTACAAATGTCGTGTCTGTGCGGAATTTGCCGTAGATTCATGCCTACGGATACACGATAATTAGGGTACAAGTTGCAGATGAGCGGATCGCTGGTGGTGAAGGTAGCGCGTCCGCTATTATTCGGAATTTCTTAGAGCATGTTTATCTCAATCCGAGTATACCATCTGCTTGGATGTAAGGCAATAGCAGAAAGGTAGAAATAGCAATTCGGGCTGAAGCGAATATTAGGTCATCTTAGTTACTGGCTTCCTGAGCAGGGCACAGTCTATATTGCTTTATTCTATCCACTCTGATGAAAGGAGTATGGTGACATCCAAGAAGCTTAAGTCGGTTTTGGGCAATAGTTTGCCAGCTGGTATGTCAAAAGCAGATGTCGAGGCTGTATTGCAGTTTCTGTATGGGGCTTTTGATAAAAGATCAGCTAAACAAGTTCAAATTTCTCATCCTTATATCGAGGAAAATGCTCCTCAAGTTAGCGTTTCTGATTTTTGTCGTTGGCTTCAATTTGTGTGTAATTCCTGATGTAAGGAGGTATGCACATTTCTTGCGATGTTGAGTTGTTCCTGGTGAAACGGCTTCTCCCGGGTAGCGGCGGGTAAGTAAGCAGTGTGTTTAGCGATTTGGTGTTGAACTTAAATAGTTTTCGTTCGGCGTTGCGAGGTTCTCTCTCGCGGAAAGTCAGAGGTTGTTATGGGTAAAAAAGAAGTGTTGTTTCTCGTGGTGGCGATTGTCTTGCTCTTGCTGCTAGCGACGACTGGCGGGTTCGTTTATCTGATGAATTTTCTTCATGGAGTCGCGTAGCTGGTGCTCCGATTTGATGTTGCGCTTTGGCGGCGCTGGTCTTCGCTGTTTCCTGACCAGGTTGGATACCTGGAGGCAGATAATGCCTACTCAGCCATTGTTCAGCTGATGCATACCTATGGATATACACAGGTCGAACATGCAGCCGCCAGGGCTCTTGACGGTTCTCTTGTCTATCGCGTCTATCACCTTCGCGGGATTGAACGCGGTCCGATCTGGTTTTATGGTCGAACACTCAAGGATAGTACCATTCAACACGTACCGGATCAAGGATGAGCGTGCCGTTGATGCTTTCGTGAAATGACCAATGTTACTCTGGAGGGTTTCCTTATGGCACATGTATTGCATGAACAAGGTCAGTCTTTCGAAATGGAGCGTGTTTCCACGCAGCGTATCCAGATGTGGGCCTGGGCTGCAGGACATTCCTATTCATCGCTCGAGCTGGACCTTGCATCTACGGCATTTCTGGCGCTGTGGTACGAAGCATTCGCTTTTGATCAGTATGAAAAGCTGCTCAGTGATGCTGGAAATGCCCACAAAGTGGTGAGCTGGTTGGATATGCTCGTCTCGGTTCTGGGGACTGCGGCAAACTGTTGGGTTAAAGTTGTGGAGTTGTTCACCGCTAATCCAGATTGGCCACATACCCATTTACGGCATCTTGAGCAGGATGCTCGGGAACAATTTCACTTCCTAAAGGGGCTGCAGCAACAAGCTGCTGAACATGTCGTTGCGCTTTGCTCTACCTGTGGCTGGGAAGTGGCAAAGGACACCAGTAGCTATCTGGCCTCTCAACAAGAAGGGAATGCAGCGTGGTAGGGCTCCATGCAAAACGCTTTTGCATTCACATCTGGTTCTCAGAGGATGCGGTGAACGTAGTTCCTGACATTAGTGAAGAAGTTGAGGCGCTTACGTCGTTGTTCGCCATTCAACAGGTGATGGATCACCATGAGGTTATGTATGCGGAAATGGTATGTGCTACGCTTGCACACCTGCAGAACCGTATGACCTGGTTCTTTGCAGTTAACAAGACGGTAGCAGGACTCACGTATTCACCTGAGCGCCTGGTTTAACTGTATGTTGTGGTTGCTGGCCAACATGTAGCGATGGTGGCCAGCTGAGAGAACACTAACAGCGTTCGTTCGGCGTTGCGAGGTTCTCAATGGGCATTGTCTCATTGGCTCCTCTGACTGTCAAGGTTCTCTTCAGTTCTTTATTCTTGTGCTTTTACAACACATGAGAGGAGTCTCTGATGATTATCAATCTTTCCAATGTTCAAGCGGCCTGCTACATGTTTCAGGTCGACAATCCTGATCGCATCGTCTGGTATTACTCCCTGATTAAGGAGTGGACGACTCAAACACCCATGGCTGCTGTTGATGAGGTAGATATCGTAGTTTGGATCAATCCCTATACCTCACAGGCCGGGATCATCCATGCACAGCCAACTGGCGTCCGTGGGAAAACCTTGGAGGGATGTCTGGAGCAATTAGCCAATGATGTCTATGCCGATCTGCAAACCGATCTGGAGTACCTGCAGCATATGTGTGTAACGCCTATGCCTGTCTTCGCCCATTAGTGCGGACAGCCCAAAACACAGAAACAGCCTCATGTGATCATTGGATATGCCAATGATGAAACTAAGCAGGCGATTATTACTCACCTGCTTGCGACTGGAATGTGTATGCAACCAGTCATGCTCTATTCAAAACTTCTGTTGAACCACACAAAGAAAAGGAGAGTGATTCCATGAGAATCGATGCTCAAGTAACCAAAGTTGAAGTTAAGAAATTTTCGGCATTTGATCCAAAGACTGGTGCTCCTGACCCTGGCTATATTCTGCAGATGACGGTCACGGACCTGGATACTAGCGATACCCATCAATGTTCTTTCAATGAGGGCTTTGGTCTGGAAAATCTTCGTCAAGCGCGCAAATTAAAAGCTCCAGAAGCTGAGCGGGATCAGATCGCGGCACAAGTTGAAGCTGCGGCAAAGGCACTTGAGGGTCAACGCATTATGCTCGTCGTTGGCAAACCACGTGCCAAAGGATTTGTTACCTTTCCTGTTGTCTCTGTCCAGGGCGCTGGGCAAACAGTCTAGCTGTCTCTAAAGGAGGTCGTCGATGCAATTACCTATGCAGGCGCACGTCCAAACCTTCGCCCCCACCAAAGCGCGTGGGGGTAGTTGGGTTCGGAAAGTCGAACATTGGGCAGTGCGCTTTTTCTCTCTGGTGTTTTCGGTTGTGACAGCACATGCAATCTGGTGGTTTTTCTCCTCTGCGCTTAACTGGCTGGATCAATATCAGTGGATTGTGACCTTACTGATGGCTGTAGGATTTGCGGGCCTGGGCTTTATCATCAGCCGTGGCCTGTCTCATCGCCTGCAGCGCAAAGAGCCATTGGGCGTGGTGGTGCTGATTGTAGCGGTGTTTGAACTCGTCGAGGTTGGGGCCTGTTTTGCGCAAGCGGCGGTCAGTATCAGCCATATTGACTGGCTTGCAGCTTTTCAAGGTGGGATGCATGGTTTTCTCACCTTTCTCTGCTATCTGCTCCTGCCCATTGTTCCCTTTTTCACGATCGCGCTGGCCTGGTTTGATATGGACCTGGATCGGGAAAAGACCGGTGAAAAACCTGCTCCTGCTCCCAAAGCTGATAAGAAAGCCAAACAGGCTCCTGTCTCAACTGCTGCATCCTTCAATGGGACTCCTGGTGTTGGGACGGCCATCAATCCACTTGCACCTACTCATGGGTATCGCGGTCCTCTGCCAGGCACCAGTTCACAGCCACAGAGTGCCTACCCGAGCATGATGCCACCAATGAGTGGGCAACAGGGACAAGCCCCTTTTTTCGGTCTGAACCGGTCACAGGGAATGCCACAAGCGGAACAACAAACGATGGCCATGCCTGGGCCGGGGGGTCCCTATCAGCGGTAGTGCCTCCTGAAGTTGTTCGCATTGATCCATCTGGGAAACGGCGCAATCGGCAAGAATCGGCATTAGTCCGTGAAGCGCTGGAGCAAGGTTACGAGGTGCAATTTACCACAGCGGATCAATGGAAGCACTATCATCGATCACATCCACAATCCTGACGCGGTGGGATGCCTGATGCAGTGAAGCAAAGGGTATCCCTTCTTTTGAGTGAAGGAGGTTTCTCTATGTCTGATGTCCTTGCAACCCCTGCCGGGACGTTTCTCTACCCGATTGGGTATGCTGCGCCTGGCAGTGAGGACCTGGTGCTCTCGCTGATGCATTCCTATCCACAGGCGTTGTTACTAGACGTACGGCTGCGGGCTCGGTCGCGGTGGTTCCCAGCCTGGAATAGACGGGCCTTGGAAACGCGCTGGGGTGAGCGCTATATCCATGAGCTACGCTTTGGCAACGTGAATTATCAGTATCCCCGTCGTCCCATCGAACTGGCTGATCCTGATGCCGTGGTGCCCTGGGCGGCGTCACTTCTGCTGCAGGGGTATCATCTGCTCGTGCTCTGTGCCTGCAAAGACTATGCGCGCTGTCATCGCAAAGTGGTGGTTGAGCGCATTTATCAGCGGTGTGTGGAAGGAGTGCATGATGCATCCAACCGAACTAACTGACCTGGCTGCGCTGTATGCTTCGGTGTTTGTGCATTGCTGGGACTCCTACGCGGTGCAACAATCTGATGGTTCCTATCGCCGCATGCATGAGCCGCTCTCGCTCCAGCACCTGGCTGCGCATCTTACGGGTCACATCACTCTTGGCACGTACCTTTTAACCGCCGATAACACCTGCCGTTTCGCGGTTTTTGATGATGATCAGCCTGGCGGTCTGGTCCGGCTGGCACACCTGGCCGCGGAATTGGAACATCGCGAAAGTGTACAGACACTGCTAGAGATGAGTCGGCGCGCTGGTCATCTCTGGGTGCACCTGGCTAAGCCAACTCCTGCAGACCAAGTGCGCGCCTGGCTCTTACCCTATGCGCTGCAGTTGGGGTGTGAACTCTATCCCAAACAGGATCAATTACTCAGTGGTCCGGGCTCGCTAATCCGGCTACCCCTGGGTATTCATCGCCAGACCGGGCGCTGGTATCCGTTCCTGAGCATTGATCCTGCGATAAGTCAACTGGTGCCGGTCGGCTCCACACAGCAGGCCTGTTTTCAGTGGGTGGCGCAATCCCTCTCACGGGTGGATGTTCCTGATCATATCCGTCTGCAACCTGTGCTTCCTGAGCAAGTGAAAATTCCAGTTGAGACGGTGTTCGTGCCGCCTGGCCATGGTGCTATTCGCGCCTGGTGCCAATCACAAGACATTCGACAGGTCATTGGTCACTATGTGGCCCTGGATCATCGCGGTCTGGGCTCCTGTCCCTTTCAGGGTCATCATCGGCGCGGCGATCGTCGTCCAAGCTTTCAGGTCTTTGGGGGCCGTGATCCCCATTGGTACTGTTACACTTGGCGGCGAGCTGGGAACCTCTTTGATTTTTTCTGTGAATACTATGGGCTTTCAGTGCAAGAGGCCTGGATACGGTTACAAGAAGGGAGGCTTGCATGAGTGGATCAGGTCCTCATGAGAGCAAACATGCCCTGCTGATGTATAACGCTGATGGTCAGCTGCGCAATGGTACGGCAACCTCGAAAGATATTGTAGCTGCGCGCCGCCTGGCACAACAGGTATTTATCCTGCAGCCTGACATTAACTACATCGAACTGTATGTGTGTACCCCAGCGGGTCAACTGGCATCGGGTGCCCTGGAACGGGTAGATCGGGTTCAGAATTGAAGCGTCTCTTGCTGATGGGGCTACCTATCGGCTGGCAGGCTGGCCAGGTGCGACACCTCATCTCTAGCCCACGCTCGCCGCCCGATTCCCTCGCCCCTGGTCGCTCGGCCCACGTGCCGCCCGGCCTCGTCCTCCCGGAGCTTTGCGCGGTGGGGGCAGGGGCCCCCAACATGCGCAAAGCGGAGGGTCTTTACTTGACCCTAATAAGGATAAATCACACAAGTATAAACGCTGATGGGTATCACACACGATGATACCGGAAAGGAAGACACACATGAACGATGACATTTCTATTATTCACAACGCGGAAGTTGCTCACCTTGCCAATAACGAGGCTGATAAGCAAGAACAAAACCGGGTCTCCCTGCAGACACTCAAGCTCTGTTTTTCACATACACAGGTTCCCTGGTTCGTGGAAAAGCAGGTGATTGATCTCTACCATCGCTATGGCCTGGTGGTTGCTCTTGAAACGGCCAAAGTGGTCATTGAAGCGTTTGATGCGGGCCTACGACGGCAGAAATAAGCCGCGTATGTGGTGTTGGAAAGGATGCAACGCATGAGTGATGTACGCCGGGTCCATGTCGAGGGCTCAATCTGGGTTGACGCGGAACACGTCCAGTGGAATGACGATGATGAGCAGTGGGGCACTGCTCTCATCGGCGGCGAAGAGTATGCGGTGATCTGGAGCTATGATGGCGACGGATACACCGAAATAGCGGAGAGTGACCTTGAATGGTTCCGCACCATTAATCCCGGTTTCTATGATGGTTCCTGCAGATAAGGTGCCTCTTATGACGCAAAACATTGTCTTTGTTTATTCTCCCAGGAAAGCGGAAGGCTGTAGAACGTATGTGTATTGATGATCTCGTATTAACGAATTATGTTGATCCCCTTCCTACGTCCATCGAAGGGATTCGGCTTGCTCCCATCTCGGAGCAGGCCGATCTTGCTGAGCAGGCGGGAACAGAAACACTCTACTTTTGCCCTGACTCCTGGGCGTTGCGTCATCGCTTTATCAATCAGGAAACAGGGGAAGTAATACGTGCACGCTGTGACCGTTGGAGCTGCCTCTACTGTGGACCGCGGAAGACGGATCAGTGGCGGCAGTTGATTGCTGCAGCTGAGCCAGAACTGCATGTGGTCCTTTCACGGGCGGGCAACACCGTCGAAGAAGCTGCTCGTGCCCTGACGACCTGGGTACAGTTTCTGCGGCGTGGCTCCAAAGGTCGCGGCAAAGGTCGGATTGGTGCCCGGCCTGCCTTTCCCATTGAATACTTCGCCGTGCTTGAACGCCATGAGAATTTTGAAGAGAGCGGGTTTCACTGGCATATTCTGATCAAGGGCACTGATTATCTCCCGAAAGAGATGCTTGATGCAGCCTGGTCATCGGCGACTCATGGCAAAAATGAGTTTGCCTGGGTTGATCGTGTCAAAAATGCTCGGGCCATTGGCTACGTTACGAAGTACCTGACCAAACATATAGCTCGCGGTGAAAAAGGAACAAAAGAACGACGGCGTGAAGTCACTGAGGCACAGCTGCGGCAGGTCTCTGAGCATGCCTTTGAAGTCGTGCGTGATGACGAGGGCAAGCCGATAGAGCACACGCGTATCCAGGTCGACCAGGTCACGAGTAGTGCTCGCCGTATTCGCTACTCTCGGCACTTCTTCCCGGCGTCCGTTGAAGAATTGCGCTTCCGTCTCTTCTCACAACTGGATGATCCCGACCAACTTGAACGGGATACGACACCAGCAAAACCAACGCCTGCAGACACTGAAGAGCCTAGTCTCTCACGAGAGGAAGAGCAGCCGTCAGACGCACCCTTTGATGAGTTTGCTGAAGCCGAGCAATCACAAGACGAACCACCGACTCGACCACGCTGGTCGCTCTATGAAGCTGAACCGTTTTCGAAAGATGTGAATGAATATAGACAACGGAGGCGACAAGCACTGCTTGAAGCTATGATGGTCGTCCGGTCTGGTCAGTGGCGTATCTCTGGCCGGGTAATATCAATTTGGTCCTTTCAACGCTTGCAAAAACGGCAATGAATGCCAATCTTTTAAGCCTCGCATATGCTTTTTCGGACAACTTCCCATGCAAAAACTCGTCCCCGTTTATGGACAGGATGAATAAGTCCTTCAAAGGTACTTGTAATTCTATCCCCCAAGATAACTTTTTCTTTAGCAAGCACTTCAAAAGCATCTATTGCAGGGTCTAGGGATCTCTTATCATAGTCATAGCCATAAATTAAAATTGCTTTATTGCCTAAAAAAGACGATTGAGTAAGCTTTTCACAATCACTCAAAGCACTATGATCTGTGTAGTAAGGAGAAAGTAGATGAGTAATAATTGTATCTGCAGGCTTACCATTATCACCAAAAAACCTGACCATTTTTACTTCAATAATCCATTCCCAGTTATCAGCTTTACCTAGGCAAATATCACACTTCTGTCTAGTTTCTGCGTAAGGAACTTGAATAGAATAGTTTTCGTATCTATCTGGATATAGCGCAACGAGTTCACCAATAACAAGGTTTATTGTCTCTGTTTCAGTATGTGGTCCTATACCAGGTGAATATGGCATTTTGTGGGGACGCTTCTTATCGGCAAGCATAATACCTTGCGCAAAATCAAAAACCAAGCTACTTAGTTCTAAATCCATATAATTAATTTTTACCTTCAAAAGATAGATGTTGTAATATCATTTTTATCTTCTATAACTTCCGATGCTCACCTTGAGGATGAGTAAAAGGTACATCAGGAAACTCATCCCACGTTTGACCATCTAATATTCTTCCCTTAGCCTTTGGAGTGGTTCCTCCCCATTGCTTAAAGAAAAACGCTACTCGAGCTAAAATGCACTGATCGCGCAAGTCTCTTAGCCATTCTATTTCACAAGGTCGGTATTTATGACCGCTTTCTCCTCCTGCTATTAACCAATGAATGCCATCTAGGTTTAACTGAGGAAGTGCTTCAAGAAGTGGCTCTGCACTTATAAAACGGACCTGTGCAGGCACTTTTCTAAGGTGGTCTATACGCCACGCATATCTATTCGTCTCAACTGACACGCCCACCCAAATATTTTTTTGCCAAGGAAGTGCTGAAGCCATTTTGGCTAAACGAGCACTGCGTTTTGTCAGTATCTGAAATGTATGCCAATCAGCCTTTTGCATAGTTTCAAATATTTGAAAAATATATTCATCAGGTACATTCTGATGAAAAAGATCTGACATTGAATTTACAAATATCATTTTAGGTTTTCGCCATTTGAGTGGCAGCTCCAACCTATCTGGCCATAGTTTTAAATCGAATCCTTGTTCATAGGGGTGTTTAGGAACACCTCTGAAACGCTCCGCAAAAGTCAATGCATAACAATGATCACAACCTGGACTGACTTGAGTACAACCAGTTATAGGATTCCAAGTAGCATTAGTCCATTCAATTGCAGATTGTTCGCTCATATTTATTTACTCATTCTTGACAAACTAACGGCATTTCTTGTGGTGTTTTGGATAAAAGCACATGCAAATCCATTTCATTGCTTACACTATTCAAGTGAGCAATGCGGGTTTCATCTGCATAGTTATTTTCCTCTCGAGCAAAATTTGCAAGATTGCTTATTAGGAGTTCTTTTCCTGTTTTGGCCCTATCAGCCACCCACATTACATCTAAGGAAATATGTTGAAGAATAGGATCAAATAGATACATCTTTCTAATAAGTTGATGATCATGGTAGCTTAATATCCATGGCACTTGAAAGTCTTGTAAACAGTTCTTCAGCCTTAAATGCTCCTCTCTTTTAAAATTATGTGGGTATAAAGTTTGCCCTTTAGAAACATAAGGAGGATCAATGTAATAAATATAGTTATTGTTAGGTTCTAGCTTTGCTTGATCAATAACATCAAATACTGATGCAGTGTAGATAGCTACAATTTTTTCTGAGAACTTTTCTGCGGTGCATCTTATACGATGAGTTAACTCTTTTTTATTAAAACGGCAGTCTATTTTGTATTGTCAAGGCCGGTGTAATCACGAGCCGATTGAGAATTGGCCGCCCTAGTGAAACGAACTCCAAAGAACAACATTCCATGAGCGCCGGCGAACAAATGCCGACCAAACTGCGCCAGAATCAAGTGATCCCAACGCCGGCGCACAAACGCCGCTTACCGAACGCCGGTAGATTTGCCGCCGGTGGCGCTGAGAGCCACTTCCGGTGAGGCTGAGAGGCTCGTACGCTCGGTCTGACGCTCCTTCATGCGATAACTGCGCCCATTAATGGGGATAACCTCAGCATGGTGAAGCAGCCTGTCGAGCAGTGCTGTGGCAAGCACTTCATCCCCCAGGAGAGCGCCCCATTGAGCAAAGCTCGTGTTGGAGGTCAGGATGATCGAGCCATGCTCATAGCGTGCCGTCACCAACTCAAAGAAGTGGTGCGCCTGCTCCTGTGACAGCTTGGTGTAGCCGACTTCGTCGATGACCAGCAGACTGGGCGCGATATAGCGCCGCAGACGCTGCCGCATGAGGCCAGGATGCGATGCACTTTCCAGGGCCTGTGCGAGCTCAGCCAGGGTCGTAAACAACACGGAATGCCCTGCTGCGAGCGCTCGATCCGCCAACGCCAAGCTCAAGTGTGTTTTGCCTGTCCCCGGAGGGCCGAGGAAGACTACATTGGTACAGGTTCGCACAAACGAGAGATCCGCCAGTTCCCGCAGTCGCCGTTCGGAAAGGGTCGGCTGAAAGGAGAAATCGAACCCATCCAAGGTCTTTTTTCCAGGAATGCGCGCCGCTTTGAGCCGCCGAGCGATGGCCTTCTGCTCACGTCCATCTAACTCCGCAGCCAGAGCTCGTTCCAGCAACATCTCATAGGTCCACTGCTCGTGCCGGGCCGCATTTAGGACGTGTGGCAGTGCTGCTTCCAAGTGCGTTAAGTTCAGTTGTTTGTATACTCCTTTCTTCATGCGACCACCTCCTGCATGGTCACGACTCCACAATACTGATCATACTCCTGGAGGGGACGGCTTTCGACGTCCGGGGCAGGCTGCAAATGGCCTAAGGGCGTGGGCGCACGGCGGGTAGCTGAGACGGAGGCGACGGTCTTCCACTGGTCCGCGTGCGGCACGCTCTCTTGCGAGCGCGGTCGCTTCTCGATAGCAAACACCTGAGTGCCAGCCGACCAGACGGTGAGCAAGCCCTTGCGCTCACGTACCTGGACCTGTTTGCCTGCCAGTTGCAGCGTCCCTGGCAGCCCATACAGCACGCCATCGTAGGAGACGTAGCCATCCCAGGTGACTTTGCGCTCTTCGGTGGCGAAGCGTTCCCAAGCAAAGTCTTGGGGCAAGGGCAGCAGCTTCTCTTCGGCAAGGCGATCCACGGGCCGTGCATGGGTCGTGCGATGCACACGGGAGTTGATACGCTCGCACCACGCATGCGCCTGGCGATTGAGATCATCCAGATCGGTAAAGGTGACCCCACCCCATAAACTCTTCTTGACATGGCTGACTGTACGCTCGACTTTGCCCTTCGTTTGTGGTGTGTACGGCTTGCAGACGCGTGCGCCAACTCCAATGGAAACCATGAAATCGGCAAAGCGGGGATTCCACCGCGGCTTGTTCTCCTCCATTTCTAAGAGGACGCTCTTCATGCGATCCGTCAGCGCAACCTTCGTTAAGCCACCAAAGTACTCAAATGCCTCCATTAAGCAGCGGATGAGCGTGGGTGTGTCGCAACGCTTCACAAAGGTCACAAAGCGCATGCGTGAATAGCCAAGGATAGCCGTAAATCCATAAAATTTACGCATCTGACCCTCATGCTCGTATACAAACTCGCCCCAATCGAATTGAACCTGCTCTCCTGGATTGGTTTCGTATCGTTGTACGGGCGCGTGGCCAGCCACTGCAGCCCGCAGCGGCTGCACGTATTCCTTGAGGATACTGATCCTGCCGGTGTAGCCCATCTTCTGTAACCGCTCGAAGATCACCTCGCAATTGGTGCAATGGTCTTCCATGACCCACTTCTTGATCTGTTCTTTAAATGGATCAAGCTTGGAGGGACGCACCGGACGCGGTTTCGGGATCACCGCCTCGGGATGTTTCAAGTATTTGCGTACCGTTGTGCGTGAGATCTCCAACTCCTGAGCAATTTCCTGTACATTCTTCCCCTGTGTGTAAAGATCGTGTATTGTTAGCACTGTCTGACTCCTAAGCATGGTCGGTCTCCTGAGAATATTGTTGTGTTTATATCCTCAGTCTACCGCCTTCTTGGGGGTCGGTCAATTCTTCACCGGCTCGAGTATACACCGTCCTTAATAGTATTTAGAACTCTGCGTTTTTCCTCCTATAATTCCTCCGTGCAATATACCTGAATAGCATGTACGATTAAAGAAGAAACAGTAGAGTGCCTCTTGTCGGATAGTTAGTGGAGGCGTCCTTCTTAGCCGCTCCCAAGTTTCAACGGTGACATCAATATTATTGATATCTTCTATTAATTGTTCTGTATGAAAAAAAAGCATTTGCCAAAAGCTCGTTATCCAAGGATCTATATCAACAAGTATAGCGGATGATACTATCTTCTGGTCCAATAAATATAAACTTACTGAAGAACCTCCACAACAAGGCTCGACAAATGTTCCCCCAAGCCACCCATAATTTTGCATTAACTCTTTGATATGATGAGCCATCTTCCTTTTTGCACCGGGATACCTCAATGGGCTTAAATAATTTACTGGCATGACTTGCAAGCTCAGCTTTCTAGATATCTTTATCATCGAAATACACCGTAAAATAATATAGATAAAATATAACATCATTAGTGATTAATTTCTATACATAAACCCCAATATCAAAAAGATTTTAATACACTTAAAAATTTTCTTGACATTTTTTAACCTAAAGATTATATTTATATACATGAATGATGCAGTTTTTATTATGATTTATAGCAATTTGTCTCTCAAGCTATCCAAGCTTAGATTTCAGCAATTGCTATACATTATCGTGTTGCTAATTAGTCTTGTTCTGTTTTTAATCAAACTGTCATTGTTTGAGATCCCCTATTTACCTTATCCTTATTAAATGCCCTGGGGAATCAACGTGACTATTAGTCAGGAAGGTTTAAAAAGTTAAATGTAAAATATAGATGTGATAATATCAAAAGCTATAGATAATTATCTATAGACAAATTGATGCAATGTATAAAAGTAGGTGAAAAATTGTATACATAACCAAATGAATAAAGCGTATCAATATCAAATCCTAAAGTTATAGATTGGTTTTAAGTTTGTAATTATTGGATTTATGTTCTGGCTACTAAATACAGGTAGGATAACAAGTATGGCTGAATTGGCAGTCCAGGATGTTGTATTTGCTTTAAAGCATTTCCACATAGATGTGGATTCGAAACTACGTCGAAGAATTGAATGGTCTTTAGGTAGTGGAAATTACGTTTGGGGTGAGAAAAATTTAAAGGAAGAATTAAGTAATTTCATATTAAGAAGAAGCCGCTTAAACTATTCTAAATTGTC
Source organism: Dictyobacter kobayashii (assembly GCF_003967555.1). GTDB lineage: Bacteria > Chloroflexota > Ktedonobacteria > Ktedonobacterales > Ktedonobacteraceae > Dictyobacter > Dictyobacter kobayashii. The sequence goes on along the minus strand of NZ_BIFS01000001.1, from coordinate 825,196 downwards.
GGATATTTCATTAGATGATTTCTTATGTGAAAAATACATTTCATTTTCCCAGTACCGCCAGTATGCTAAAACACTTAATGCATCTTATTGCACTCCTTCTATAATAAGCACTGAAAATCTCAACAGCCTTGATATTGATAGCAACTATTTACACTATGCCAAACAAATTTCAAACTTGGAAGAGGTTATTGGTGAATTAAGAAATTTAGGGCTTAGCCATATACAGTGCAAAATGATATTAGGTTTAGGGACAAAGTCATATGAAAAGTTAAAAAAGCGAATACAAGAGCAAAAAAAGTTTGAAGTAAGCCGTCCTGGTAGATCAGAAGAGGACGCTTGGTCATTTGCCAAACACATTATCAGTGATATCTCGGTACAAAAGTTTACAAATCTGCATGTTCCACCACTTACAATACTTGAAACACATCAAGGTATTGGTGATGCAACGTTTATTTACCATAAATATGGTCATGTACTTGGCTTTGAAAATCATCATGACTCACATGAAGTATTTTCCCAACGAGTTCAAAAAAGTGGTTTTTTTTGTAATGCTCGAGAATTTTATTTAAAAAGGTTTTCTAGTGCCTCCTTAAATTCTGAGTCACTTGTATTTGTGAATGAGGAGGCCATTTCGTGCACTCAAGGATTAAAAATCGTGTATGAACAAGGCATAAATTTCGATGTCATAGATATTGATCCTTGGGCTACAAGCAAACCTTATTTTCAAGATGCACTGAGTGTTATTGCTGACCAAGGTCTTCTCATGCTTACAGTTGGTGATCAGCATCCGTGGCCACGAAGTGAAATGCAAGGATGGGAAAATTTTGGTATAGATCTATTCAATATAGTTTTATCAGAGCAAACAAGGCAAGAATGGAGGAGATCTTGGTTCTTCTTAAGACGTGCTTGTGCCTGGTATATGCAGAGTGCAGCAAAGCAGTCTATATGTTTATTGCCAATAGTTTTGATGCGGAATTTTGAACCATGGTCTCTGAGAGGAGATTTTTCTTATGGCGTTACAGGTATTGATAGAATATATTTTCTAGCTAAAAGAGCAGTGAGCTCAGAGCATATCGAGCGGGTACTTCAATATTGGCTAGAGCCACTACCATTTTTTAATGAAATGATGGTGCGCACTGAAGTAAATACATTTGTGGGCCCTAGCGGGCCAGTCAATTTCATGAGTTTCAGCGATGATATTTGGCCAGAAATCAAACTATTATGGCCTCTCTACCAAAATTGGTTAGCATCAACTGCTAAAGATGTAAAATTGCGCTGGGACTGTGTTGAAGTTACAAAATCTGAAGAAGCGCGTAGTGATTTACAAAAGGCTATTGAGAGAGCTAAAAAGGATAAGTTAGCCAAAAGCTTCGATCTGGCAGATGGTTGGTTGAAAGAATTATAAGGAGGTCATAATGAATAATACAGATCAACAAGAAATTATTCGGCCAGTACGATCTGAGTATAAGACATTAGTTGAAACCATCGCATTGTCAGTAGGAGTTACTGCGGATAATATTTCAGAGCTTCTAGAGTCAAATGAACAACTAACCAGGGCTTCAACACTTATAAAAGGCAAACCTTGTACTGTAAAACTTAATATTGAGAAAGATTACCCCATATCTTTAGATAGTAAAAAGTTAGGACGAGTTTTTGAATTGTCGGGTCAAAGTGACAGAAACAAGACAACCTCACTTATATATTTAGCTACTATATTAGGCATAAATTGGGATGAGACAAGACCGTTTTTGGATAAAGATGATAAGGTTTTTCATACTGCAAGTAGAATTGTAGTGCCATCGCTTGCTCGATCTCAAAAAGCCAACTTGCGGTTAACCTCTACTGGTTTTGATCTTGCAATTTCTATAGCAGAAGGTAAAGCAACAATATTGCTACAAGATGAAAAGGGCCAAGCCCTGCCTGACTGTGATAATAGAGTTGTTTCTTTAGCTTCTTCTGAAGACTGGCAAGAATATAGACGTCTAATGGCTTTTATTTGCGACGTTCAATTTGTCGGAAAAAGTCGCGATTTTATAGGCCAAGTCTCTATTGAAGAGAGTAAAGATTTAGGTAATTTCTGCTCATATATTGCAACGAATAAAATTGCAATCAAACTAAGTTCTTTAAGAAATTTGCCTCGAGATCAAGTTTATGGGCGAACAGAGAAAGATTTAGCCCAAGAAATTAGTATTCTTACTAATCGTTCAACGGGGCTACAAAAAGAAATCGATGGTTTTAATAATGAAATTACTAATTTTCAGCAACTAATTCTTTCTAGTCAAGAACTAATTTCTACCTATCGTAAATTGGAAGAGATACAAACTCCTGACCTAGCAGAAGTGCTTCATTGTTTAAAACGAGAAGAAATGGTACGTGATCAAGATAAAGAAAGAGAAAATCTAGAAAAAAATATTATCAATGTAGAAAATGATTTGATGATAGTGCAGGATGATTTAGCCCAAGTAGAACCTTTATTCAATAAAATTATTTTTGATTTAGATGCTCTTAAAAGCAAAATAGCAAATGAATTGAAAAATTTATCTGCACTTAGCGGTTATGCAGCTCAAGTCCTTTCAGGAATAGCCGCTAAAAATTATGATGCGTTACTTGCCTTTTGTTCTTATGCTCAAGTTGATGATGAAGTAATAAATCTATTAGATGGAATTTTAAAAGCTTCAAAGGAATTTAGCAAAGGCTTAGTTATACCAATAAAAACCTTAGATGACAATCGAATAAAATTAGTTGAATTGGAACAAAGCTGGTCCGAAGCTCGTCTAATAGCTTTGGACATTCAAAGATTGAATCCCGAACTTAAAAATGCCTATAGCGCATTCAACGCTGCTGGATTATCTTCTGGGCAAGATGTACATAAATTAGAATCCTCAGTGGAAACAATTCAGCTGAGGATTAAAGATAAAGAAAGGCTACTAAAAGAATTTACTAATAACCTAAAAATTATTAAAGAAACAATACAATCTCTTCTAGGTTCAGAGAATCTTTTGGAACTTAAAGAGCGCCGAGTTCAGTATACTCAATTGCTACTTCCCAATCAAAAAGACTTGTTGGAACGTGTTGAGCAACTTTCTGAAGCTGTTGGTTTTACAGATCCCTGGCAATTAAATCTCTCGGAGTTACAAGATTTCATTAGAGAATGGTCAAATAAAATCCAATTACTAGAAAACAGCAAAGCAGAAAAGGAAGAAACAGAACGAATAGTACGAAATCATCTCATAGAAATGAAACGCAGTTCTCCTCGTAACGATACTGGCCGCCTACAAATAGATGCATTAATAGATTTGCAGAAGATTTTGCTACTCATTAGCAATTATCTCAACGAATATAGAAGAAAAAGAGAAAGAGGACAAGAAGAATCAAAATTATATACCTCAGCGCAATTTGAACAGCTTAAGGAACAACTAGGAAAAAATGGAAAAGAAGTGCACCAAACACTTAACCGTGTTATTCGTAAACGTTGTCCCGTGATGTATAAAAATCGGGCTCCAGGGCAAAAAAAAATACCGGTACATGACTATGATTTCCTAACAGGCGAACAAGTAGTTCCTGATCTTCAAATGGGAGAATGGGCAGGAGGTGGCGGTGACTCAGCAATGACTGTATTTGGGCTTGCTACAAAATCTTCAGGGAGTTATATAGGGACAATACTCCTTGTAGATGAGTTTAACGATGCGGAGACTTTTAAGGACACTGTTTGCGAAGACTTAGCTGTTCTTGAGCATTTAGCATTTGCTATCTTCGTTAATCAAGACCCAGAAGCTTTTGCTGTAAGTTTTGAGGTGATAAAGTAATGTTTTCAATTAATCTAGTAGTAGAAATGATTCGGTTATCTTATGAGCGTTCATGTCCCTTTCTTACAATTAAGCCTCTTTATGACAAGAAAAAGATGCCCGTTGATTTAGCTAGGTATGTCAAACAATTCTGGGGTTCAGAACGTAAAAACAAAGCAACTGCTCAAGGCCTCGTTTCAAAGGATGATCTATTAATCATAGCTAAAAAATTTGATCCTCATATAAATGAAGAAACACTCAGGAGACTTTTATCTGAATTAATTCAAATAGGGGTATTTTGGAGTTTAGAGATAGACGTTAATGGGGCCGTTTGTGAAAAACTTGTTCTTGCACCTTTAGGTCTAGCTTTATGGAAAAACATTGATGGAGGAGCCATTTTCAACCAAGTAGATGTCTCATTTCAACATTTTCAACAAATTTTAACAAAAGACAAGTTGTTTGAAATTCTAGAGTATGAAAAAATTGCCTGGATTGATTTGCATCATCCAAGGCTATCTTCTTCAAGTGGGTCGATAAGCCCTCAGCTAGTTTGTTTGGGCTTATATCTTTTATTAAACGGTGCTATAACACAAAATTGCTCTTTACATCTTGTTCGGACTACGAACAAAAATTTCCAATGGCATGAAACCCTTGTAAAAGGGTTAAATACCATTGCCCAAACGCTATTTGAAGTTGATGATTTATTTAAAGAGCATTCTTTAAAAGATGATTTGCAAAGACGAAGTGGATTAATTAATAAAGTTGGCTCGTCTTTTAAATGGCTAAAACCTAAAAGAGGGCAAAAAACAGAATACTATTGGTGGGAAATTGGTAATTACAAACAAAATCAAGATGTACTTAACTATATTGTCCGAACACTTATCAGTGCAATTCCAGTTGGAGACAAGTACCAGCCGATTAATGATCGTCTGCAAGTTCTTATAAAATATTTCTGTGATCGTGTAGGTTATACACTTCCATTTTTTGAAATGTCACAATTATTTCCACTACAACCTGATCAAGATTATAGTAACGTATTGCAATTTTCCATTGAGAACACGCTACGACAGATCACTGAAACGTAATCAGTATTTGTATTTGCTGGTCAAAAATAGTTATATCTGTTAATACTAATCCAAGTTCTCATGAGCTGTTAATATAAATTGTATTATGTTATACTGTTCTCCAGAGTGACCAATTAGCTAAAAAAATACAGACCAATCAGCTATTTGGCGCACAAAAAAATTTTGATCATCTAGATTGGCTTCTAGAGCCATTTTAAAGGAAGCGGCCTGCGTTTTTGGGACCAGTCTCCTCATAACTGATTGGTCGCTGGTTCGAATCCAGCTGGGCCCACCCTTCGCTTCCTCTGCGTTATCTTTCTTAGTCTTTATGGAAATCTATCTGTATGATGGTACCGGAATCCTGGACAGGCAAATAAGATAAAATAGCTGTATCAGAATGAGTGCAAAAGGAGAAAGATTATGGCAGGACCACGCAAACGATACAGCGCAGAATTGAAAGCAAAAATAGCACTCGAAGCCATTCGCGGCAACAAAACCGCCAACGAAATAGCGGCTGAGTATGGGGTTCATCCAACACAAATTGCTCAATGGAAAAAACAAGCGCTTGACGGATTACCTGCCGTGTTCTCGACACGCGGTCCTGGCCAGGAAAAAAGTGAGGAAGACCTCACAGCGCCCTTGTATCAACAAATCGGTCAGTTGAAAGTGGAACTGGACTGGTTGAAAAAAAAATCAGGCCAGCTCCGTTGAGCACAAGCGCCAACTCATCGATCCTAACGATCCGCAGCTTTCCATTGGACGCCAGTGTGAACTGCTGGGGCTTGCGCGTTCGAGCTACTACTATCAACCCGTTGCAGTCAGTGAGGAAGATCTCATGTTGATGCGCTTATTAGATGAGCAATACACGCGGACGCCGTTTTATGGCACACGAAAAATGACAAACTGGCTCAACCAACAAGGCTATGGAGTCGAACGCAAACGGGTCCGTCGCCTGCTTCGCACGATGGGTTTAGAAACGATCTATCCTCATCCGCGCCTGAGCCAGCCTGGAGCTGTGGAGCAACGATTTCCCTACCTGCTGCGCAATGTGGAGATCACCACTGTGAACCAAGTGTGGAGCACGGATATCACCTATATCCGCCTGGCACGCGGGTTTGTCTACCTGGTCGCTGTGCTGGATTGGTGGAGCCGCTACGTGCTTTCCTGGGAACTCTCCATCACCTTAGATACGAGTTTTTGCCTGGAAGCCTTGGAGCGAGCTTTGAACCAAGCGACGCCAACCATTTTCAATAGCGATCAGGGGGTCCAATTTACGAGCACAGAGTTTGTGCAGCGATTGCAAGCCAATCATATTCGCATCAGCTGGGATGGGAGAGGAAGAGCCTTAGACAACATTTTTGTGGAGCGGCTCTGGCGCTCTCTGAAATATGAAGACATTTATCTCAGGGAGTATCAAAACGTTAAGGACGTAAGGAACGGAATACAAGCGTACTTTGAATTTTATAATCACCAGCGTTTGCATCAGTCACTTGACTATCAAACGCCAGCTCAAATCTATCGGCAACGTTGATAAGCGTAACGTAAAATACTCATTCTCATGTTGCTGAGTTTTATCTTATTTGGGCCCGTTTTTTGTCTTGACAAACGGTACCGCTATACTGCTAGCGATCCCCGAAGAGGAGCAAGATGCTGATGATACCTCCATTACCACATGATACTACTTCCCTTGTGCTGCGGCGCACGTTTGCGGCCTCACGCCAGCGGGTATTTCGCGCCTGGATTGAGCCAGAGGCTGTACGACACTGGTTCAGACCGAGAGGAATGGGTGTGACCGTTACTTCGCTCGATGCGCGCGTTGGCGGCTCGTTCCGTTTCGATTTAGAGGACGGCAGCTACACGGCTGGTACCTATCTGCACATTGTTCAACCCTCAAAATTAGTCTTTACCTGGTCAGGTGGCGTCATTCAGGATAGGGAGACCATCGTCACGCTGGATTTTCTTGAGCATGGTCCAGTGACGGAAGTCGTGCTGACCCACGAGCGGCTGAACACCCCCGAGATGCGTGCGCTGTTTGGAGGAGGCTGGCCATCACTGCTCGATGCACTCGCAGAGGTCCTCTCTTCCCACCTCGATTTCTGAGCATCAGCTGGATTGAGACTCTAAAGTTCTTCAGAGAGGAATATCCTTGACACGGTTCCCCTTATTACCTATACTTAACCTATAGGTTAAGTATAGGTAATAAGGGGAAAGGAACAACAATGCCAACCATTGTTATAGAACGTTCTATTGCAGCGACACCAGGAAGCGTCTTCGATGCCCTGACGCAGCAGGATGGCATAGCGCGCTGGTGGACCAACGATCTGACCGTCAAACCAGAAGTGGGCTCTCTGGCTGAATTTCGCTTTACCAGGTGGGGGGCAGGTATCCTGCAATTTGAGATTGCAGAGCTGGATGCGGGGGCGAAAGTCCACTGGTTTTCCAGGAAAGGACCTCCACAATGGGCAGGGACCAGCGTTACCTGGCAAATCACCCCTATTCAGGATGGGACAAAGATAGTATTTACTCATGATGGGTTTGCCCAGGTTGATGCGGTATATGAACAGACACGGGGGAACTGGGAATACTTTCTGGACAGCCTGAAGTCATTCCTGGAGACTGGCAAAGGCACGCCTGGTCTTCCAGTGTTTTTTTGATTAACGGCAGAGCTTGTTCGCTGACCAGAACGACCGCTTAGAAAGGATTTGTCTTTTTCTTATGGATAAAACACATCTTCGTAGCCGCTCGATTGAGAAAGAACTGTTCATTAAAGCTACTCCTGAACGCGTTTTCCAGGCCCTGACAGAGAAAGAATATCTTGAATGCTGGTTCCTTAAGCATGCTGAGGTCGATTTACGTCCTGGGGGTATGATCAGCTTCGAGTGGGGAACAGGCACGTCTAATTTTGGCAAGGTCCTCGTTCTCGAACCGTTCCATCGCTTCAGCTATACCTGGGAAGCACTTGAGCCCAGCCCTACCACGATTACCTTTGAATTGAAGCCGCGCAACGACGGCACGCTGCTCCATCTCATCCACTCTGGCATTGGCGAAGGTGAGGATTGGGATCACTACTACGACTCCAGAAACAAAGGCTGGAGCGTCCACCTCAAGCATTTGACAGACTGGTTGGAAGCCGGCAAAGAGAGAAGCTGGTAAGAGGAGCGCACTAACTTTTCTCTGCTAATTTTTTACACATAAGAATTGAATGAGTATAGTATTCGACTTTTTCCTTAACAGTTTTTTGCACATATGGAGCAGCTAAGCTTATTCTGCTCCATATGATGTTGTCAGGGTGTATCTTTGGGCGTAACGGTATCTGGAGTTGGCTGTTCTATGGGAGCTTCTTTGTCTTCGTTTTCGTTGGTGGGTTCGGCTGGTTCGATAAATTTCACGTCGGGCTCTGATATAGGATTGATCCAACTGCGAATAGCTAGAACGGGAGAGAAATGGGTGGGCTTTTCTACAAAGGTGTCCAGGGCAAGCTGAAAGTCTGGATTGGAGAGGCCTAATGAGAGGCTGGGTAGGTCTGGACTGTGGTGGCATGATCTTCCAGGTAGTGACCCCAGGATTTGCCACATTTACAATAGCGTTTTTCTGGATACAAGCGTACAATATCTCCACAGTACCAACAATAGAGCAGCTTCAATTCACTCACCTTATTCGTCCTAAGTACGTTTTGTTGTGATTTATTGCATATTTTTCAGGATATCTATATAAACTTTACCACAGCAGTATTATTTTTACTACTACTATTAACACTATTTCGAAAAAGCATCTACTTATCCCTCACTATTTCCGCACGTAGTACCCAGCCGCGCCAGACGAGGCCAGCCGAGAATGTGCTGGCTGCCAGTATGTGTAGTCCGGCCTTTTCGCAAATTTTTTGAGCTTCTGGCAGGGTGTATGCCTTGTTGTGTTGTGGGTCTATGCGTTTGATGAACCATTCAAAGGTTCGCCAGGGAAAGGGAAATGGGCGGCGTGCATAATCTTCTAGTATCAGTTGGCCGTGTGGGGCTAGCAGGGTGGCTAAGCCTTCTAGTACTGCCTGTGGGTTATCCAGGTAGTGGAAGGTGTTAGTGCAGGTAATCAGGTCGAACGCAGCTGGCTGATAAGGTAAAGTAGCCATACTATCGCCTTTGAGCGTTCCCTGAGCCAGGTGGATGTTTGGCATGTTTGCGAGGAGTTTTTGTGCCTGGATCAGCATGTCCGGACTTTGATCTATGCCATGCGAATCGGCCTGTGGGAGCAGTCGGGCGAGCTGCTGTAAAAGTAGTCCTGTGCCACAGGCTACATCCAGGATTTCTGGTTGTTTCTCTTTTATTGCGGGTATTTCTTGTAGTCGTTCGAGGTCGATAGTGGCGATGGTCGCTGCCAGTGTCTTGTCAGAAAAAGTTTTCCAGGTTTGGTTGTAGGCCGCAGCTCGTTTTCCCCGGTAATATGTATTCATCAGCCCTGGTTACTTTCTGCTTTACCGCTTTCAGAGTGCAGGCTGGTTAGAAAATAGATAACACCGAGTATGAGCAGGCCAAGTCCAGGTAGCCAGAGCGAGAGCATAAAGGGGATAAAGCCTGCCGGGGTTAGATGCTTTGCCAGGAGTATTTCTATAATACCGACTCCCATTATGATGATGGCGGGTGAGAGGGCTCCGCGCCCCACGTAGCCGCGACGAGCGGCGAAGGCGATTGGCAGCAAACCGATGCCCAGCGCAAGAATGTAGACAGGAAAGACCAGGTTACCGGGAAGCTGTCCTGTGAAGGTAAAATAGACGGCTATCCCGATGGCTGTAGTCAGGCAACTGGCGATCACCAGGCGCCCTGGATTAATCAGGGCGGCGATGAGCATGCCGACGCCAAGCAGTAAGACGCCGACCGGATATTTAGCAGGGCTGGGCTGGACCAACCACGCTCCCAGGAGAAAGATGATGCCCAGCAGGAATAGTGTATAGGCCTGCCGTCTCTGTCTGGTATCCATTGCGGACAACTCTTTTATCATAGCTCTCTATCCCTTTTACATATTGCTTAAGTATTGCGCGTACTTTAGCGGCTCATGGCTGCGAAGGTTTGTAAGATGCCTCCGGCTAGAGCCCACAGGATGATGAAAAATATCCAGCTGCCTCCATGTCGTTTACGCGCCTCGCCTGTCTGGAGTGACTGTTTTAAACCATTGCGCCGTGGCTGGACGACTCAAGCGCCAGACAATTAAGGGGAGAAGATAAGCAGGATGATCTCCGTCACCAGGGGCCAGTAGTTGCCAATTTTGATACTTTGATACAGGTTAATGAGTCCGACCAGGCCACCTAGCGAGAGTAAAATATTGGCAACAAGTTGTATATTACGTGCCCAATAGCGACCACTGCGTATCATCTCGCCAAAAAGGGCCGGCAGGCAGGCAATAACAAGCGCAACAATGACAAAGAACACATTGCTCCCGATTGGAGTAAATCCGGTTATGTTTAGCATACTCGAGGGACGAAACAAGAGCATAAAAATGGGCGTGAATGCGATCTGTACGGCCAGTCCCCAATCGAAAGCGACGGCCATGCCAATCCCTTGCGGTGCAGGTAATTCGTTTACAGTCTCTGTTTCTAGCGTCGATTTCTGTGTTTCCAATGCTGGTTTTCCTTTAAATAAAGTGGTGCCACCAACAATAATAGCCGTTTTTCCGTTGAGGTGATAGGCAATGATGAGCATCTTCTGGCAGCAGTCTGAATTCTACCATATTTTATCCTCTATCCCTTTTTCCTTACCTGATATTACAGCACGTTCTGGCTCAAATATTTTTACAGGCGCTTAAATGTAGCAGCTTCAGCCAGTTTATGCGACAATACTGCCGGGCGTTACTCTCTAGGGTACATTATTGAGCCGAAGGATTGCCAGGGAGATGTTGCATGCAAAAAGATGCTGAACAGGCTTTTGTGGTTGAGCTATTAACGACGCTGCGTCGTGAGCGTTTTAGTGCGCGTGCCTGGGGCCGCTTCTTTCAATACTCCTGGTTGATGTCCTGCCAGACCGCCTATGAGAATCCGTCGTTGAGACGTTCCTGGTTGCGAGTAACCTGGTTTATTGGCTTGCTGGCCCTGGTGATCTTGTTTGCGAATAGCCTGCTGGCGGGCGTCTCCGACACAGTGCGCCTGTTGCCCGCCTTCATTTTCTGTGTTGCCTGGCAGCAGTGCGACCTGTTCTGGCATCTGGGCCTGCATCGTTCTGTCGCCAGTGGCAGGTTACTACCATATGTTGGAGTCGCCAATACGCTCACCTGGTTACGGGGATTGGGCGCAGCATATTTGCTGGCCCGACTGGTAGGCGGCCTGGCAGTATCTTCAAGCCTGGCCCTCGCCATCTTCTCATGTGGCATCGTGACAGATATTTTGGATGGCTATCTTGCCCGGCACTGGCGTATGCAGAGCAAACTGGGCCAGATTGCTGATGGTGAAGCTGATTTCTGCCTCTACCTGGCCCTCACCCTTATCCTGCTCCAGAATGGCATCTTGCCGCTCTGGATTGGACTGGTGATGCTCTTGCGCTTTTTACTGCCTCTCATTGCAGCCTTGTTGAGCTACCTGGCCTTTGCCCAACCGGTACGGTTTGGCTCGACACTATGGGGCAAAGCTGCCGGGCTGATGCAGTGCCTCTATTTCTTGCTGCTGCTCGCGCCCCCTTATTTATCCAATTTTATCCATTTCCTGCATCTGCCCTTGCTCGTTGTTATGATCTGTTTGCTGATAGCCGCTCCAGTGGCCCAACTGGCTGCAAACGTGGGTACACATATACAGACGACAAAATCCACCTCTTCGCTTGACTAGGGCTGTTGCCAGCTAAGATGTCGCTGTTTTAGGCTGACTGCCTGGCCAGTATCACGACGTAGCCAAAGGTCTGCGCTTGAATCGCTGTCCTGGCTGCTCTGGCCAGCTTTTTTGCTTGCTCCAGGTTAAAAGAGGCTGGTAGTTCGATCTTCTGCAGACGTAGCAGTAGCTCGGCTCCCAACAGTTTTCCTTGGATCTGCTGTACCATTTCTTGTAGTGCCTCATCGTGGGCTTCGACCAGGGTTGGATGCAGGCCCGCATCTGTCAGATAGCGCGTGTAAGCCTGTACGGGTTGGGCGTCCGCGATACAGGCAATCCAGGCCAGCAGACCTTGCAAATCTGCTGGTACTTCACCAGTGCGTGTTAGATCGCTCAGGCCCAGTTGGCCGCCCGGTTTGAGGACACGTTGGAACTCTGTCGCCGCCGTTGCTTTATCTGGAAATGTGCAGAAGGCGCACTCACAGATAACGGCATCAAAGCTGCCAGTGGCGACTGGAAGCTGTTCGGCGTCCCCTTGTTGGAATGTGACCAGATGAGTGATATTGGCCTCGATGGCAGCCTCTGTAGCCTGTCTGACCGCTTCGGCACCATACTCGATGCCTAGCACATGGCAACCAAAACGTTGGGCCAGGGCAAGCGCGCTTCGGCCCTGGCCAGATGCCACATCCAGTACCCTCTGTCCTGGCGCTAGTTGAAGTAAGCTGCCCAGATGTTCGGTCAGACGAATACCACCCGGATGAAAAGAATCACCCAGCAACAGTCGGGCCGCATCGCTCTGATAGGCCAGCGCACAGCAGGCTTTAACTTCGGTTGCGTCAAGCTCAGTTTGTGCCTTGTGCTCTGTATTCATTGTTAAAAACCCCTTGCGGTATCGGATATATTACTTTTCCTCAAAGGAGAAGGTCAGTGGTTCAGGCGTGTAGGGCGTGCCCGCTCGTCTGGCCTGGTTTCGCTGCCGCTCGCGTGCCTGCAACTGGACACGTGCCTGCTCGCGGTAACCAACGTTGTTATAGGCACAGAATGGAATCTGTTTCCCATCTGGTAACAGGATCTCTTTACAACATTTCATTAGATTCTTCTGGTTAAATGTCCAGGGGTCCATAAAATCTTGCAGCATGATCATAAAGATATTGCTGGCAAATGCCTGCAAATCTAATCCGTTATCCGGCAACCCGCAGGCGGCACAGGAGAGGGCGAACTGCTGGGCCGCTTTATCTGAGCCAGCGACGGCCGAGGAAGACCACAGCCCTTCGAGGGCGGATTTAATATCTTCTGAAATGTCGACCACAGCTCGATTGGTGATATAGTCCAGATAATCCTCGACATCGAGCAAACGTGTCAGGGGCAAGACGGTATCGCCATCTTTAAGTACATAGGTGACGGAGTTACAGGTAGGGAAGCAGCATGGCACCGGGACAAAGTCCGATACTTTTAGCGTCTCTCGGGTCTGTTCCTCTAACGCTTGCAATATATCGGGAATGGTCAGGCGCTGCATTGGATCGCTTTCGCCGTGGCGACCAGATTGAAAGGCGGGTTGGAAATTGATGCCACGTACCGCTGGATGTCGCAGGCCAAAGTTGACGATGGCCCCTACTTCGTGCAAATTGACAAAGCGATCCACGGCTGGCACCAGCACGACGTGCGCTCCGATCTCTGCCAGGCGATCCAGGGCGCGGAGCTTTTGTGGCAAGATATCAGGCTCATCGCGCAGGATGCGATAGGTCTCGGACTCAAAGCCGTCAAACTGGAAGTAAACCGAGGGGCGCAGATCGGCCAATTGTCGCAGAAAATCATCGTCGTCGGCAATGCGCTTCCCATTGGTGTTAAGCATGACATGCCGGATATTGCGTTGCTTGGCCGCCTTGATCATATCGATAATCTGTGGATGGATGGTTGGCTCTCCGCCTGAGAACTGGACGACCTCCGGATTGCCCTCAGTCTCTACCAGGTGATCAAGTATATTTTCGACCTCTTCCAGCGTAAGGTTAAAGCCTGCTCCAGCATTGGCAAAGCAGAGCGGACAATCCATGTTGCAGGCGCTATTGACCTCGATGATGCCCAGGCAGGCATGTTGTTGGTGGTCTGGACACAGTCCGCAGTCGTGTGGACACCCATGTTGTATTTCGGTAGAGTAAGCCAGTGGGATGGTACCTGGTTTGTTGAAGCGGGTAGCGGAGATATAAGCCTGTGCATCACCATAGACCAGACCTTCAAAGACGCCATGCTCAGCACAGCGTTTGCGCATATACACTTTATTATCTCGCACGAGTATATGTGCATCAATCACTTTGCGGCAGTCGGGGCAGATGCTGCGGGTCAGTTCAAGAAAAACGTAATCCACATCTTTTTTGCGGCGCATGCGTGATTCTTGCGGCATTGCTGCCATCGCTACTGGTGTTTCTGAGGATGGAACGGCCTGGGTAGATAAATGATCCTGATTATCCATGGAAATCTCCTTAGGCTCTATCATCAACTATGCGAACTGTTCTCGAGTCAATATCTGCCTGCCAGTATCTATGTTGATAGTATACTGTCCATCGTACAAATTGCTATAGGGTCTGGTCTGGATATGCTAATTATTTTGCGTTCTCTCCCCAGGTCGTGAGGTAATACCACAGGCAATTGAAATCTTCATTATTCATCTCTTCTAATGCCTTGGTGTAGAGTAACTCTATCTCATCTTGAGAGGCGATACCAGTGTGGAGCACAAGTGGTTGTAGTAGCTTGAGGAAGACCAGCATATCTTCATAGAAGCTCTGGTGTGACTCGGCGCCTGAAGAGCAATCAACCACAAAGGCTTTGTGTTGAATATTGCGGCATCCGGCGTTGCGCAGGAAGCGCTTGAGCATTGGCGTTACTGCCAACTGGCGTCCATCCTGAGAAAATGTATTTCCACTGAGATGAATGGCTCGCGTGCATAAACCAAATAATTTTTCGGTCATCGGGCTATTACTGATAAACCACTCACAATCTGTCAGGCGGATAATGCCGCCCGGGCGCGCTACACGGACGCATTCCCGTAGTAGCCTCGGCCAGTTATCGATAGAGCGAAACATAAAAGAAGCGATCAAGCGAATATTAATAAAGTCAAAAGCATCTGCCTGAAAATCAAGTGATTGGAGGATGTTCATCGTATGAAAGTGGGCATTGAACAGGGAGCGCTGGGTGGCTTGAAAGCGTGCATAATCGATCATGAGCTGGCTGACATCCACCCCAGTGATTTGTTTATTGGGATAGGTCGAAGCCATTTCCAGTGCCCACTCGCCTGGCCCGCAGGCAAGGTCCAGTACATCGATAATAGTTGACCGATTGATATCCATCCAGCGCCCTCCCATTGCCCTGGTTAGCAAGCGGGCTTGTTTCGTAAGCCGAGCCATTTCTGAAGCACTTTCGGGATCAGTAAAATAGGCCTCTTCATGTGTTACATTGTTCTGTAGGTCTGACATCGCACTTCCCCTTTACTCAGTATTGGTGATGATCTACAATTACCGAATGTAGCATACCCTGTAGTAATATATATTATTCGTAGTCTCCTGTGTCAGAAAAAATGGTACTTTGCTAGTATAGGGATATGTTACTTTTCGTGCAAGCAGAAACACTTCTTGACACGTTTGTTAAAGGAACGTATAGTATTTTATTGTTTGTAAGATGAAATAAGCTTAGAAGTAAGCGTGCAAATATTTCTATTTATGAAGTGAGGCTTGTGATGAGTCAGACGCACATAGGTCAGCAGCTCATTGATAGCGTGGCTCAGAGTGTCCGTGAGTCTTCAGATATCAATTCTGTTATTGGTAGGACTTTGGATACTATTCATACCAATTTGCATACGAGCCTTACCTGTCTTCATGTTGTAGATGATACGCGGCAAAGTTATCGTTTATTAGGTATTCATTCCCGTTGTGACGACGATGCCCTTGCGCAGCGCCTACATACGCTATCTGGACAGCCTTTCCCATTTTTTGAGCAGCAGCATATTCCACATCAACCAATGGTTATTGAAGATATCCAGGCTGACACATATATAGATCACAGGGAGAAATGGCAGCTTTGGACGCATGAACAAATACAAAGCATTATCTTTATTCCACTATGGTTTGGCAGTTGTTACGAAGGTATGTTAACGGCGGCATTTGGCTCGAAACTGCAGTCAGAAACGGCTGAGGTATCCACGTTATTAGCCGTGGGCACATATCTGGCGGCTGCACTTGGACAGGCCCGGCTGATGTTGACTGTGCAGAGTGAGCAGACGGGTTTACATACAATCCTGGATCAGTTACCTGAGGGGGCGCTGATTGCTGATGCTGTAACAGGCTCTATTCGCTACGCGAATGAAGTTGCAGCTCGTTTATTGCAGATCCCGCTTGTTCAATTGATTGGCTTACCAGTGCATCAGTTCACACGTCTCATATGTACAGAAACTGACCCAGGACCCCTTGCCCCCATGGAATTTTTTCCTGATTCAAGCGTTAAGTGGCGAAATTGTCAGCAGTAAAGAAGCCACGATTTTTACTCCCAATGGCCAGCAGGCAGTAGTTCTGGTCTCATGTGCCCCCATCTCTATCAAGCATGATAAGCAGCGCATCTTGACTGGCGCGATCATCCTTTTTCAAGACATAACAAAAGCGAAGGATATTGAGCAGCAAAAAAATGAGTTCCTCTCCATTGCCAGCCATGAACTGCGTACACCAATCACCATTATTCAAGGTTTTGCGGATTTATTAACGCAGATTCCATTAAAAGAAGGTTCGTTCGACGAGTTGACCCAATCGGCACTGATGCATATTGTCGATCAAAGCGAATATTTGACTCGACTCATTGATGCCATGCTTGATATTGCTAGAATTGAGCAACAGCAACTGAGCCTTAATCTAGCCACGCACGACCTTCACCACCTCTTAATCCAGGTAGTGGACAGTCAACTTATGACAACCAATCAACATCAATTACACCTGGTTGTCGAGGGACTACAAGCGCATGAACCTCTGCCAGGCGAGTTCGATAAGCAACGCATCGTTCAGGTGATGAGCAACCTGATTAATAACGCTATCAAATATAGTCCCAATGGGGGCGCGATCGAAGTGGGCCTGCGTGTTACTCATACGGGTGAGTCGCTAAGTGGGAAGTATCGTGATGCGTGGTTGTGGGTGAAAGATCACGGTCTTGGTATTGCTCCCAATGAGTGTTCACGTATTTTTGAGCGTTTCTATCGCGCGAGAATGACCGATAACTCTTCATTGAGTGGTTTCGGCATCGGGCTCTATGTAACCAAAGAAATTATTAATCGCCATGGTGGCAGGGTCTGGGTGGAGAGCCGTCTGCATGAAGGTTCAACTTTTTATGTACATTTGCCATTGCATTCACCTCACCGGGTAGCGACAGAGTTGGTCGATTAATACATCTCCGTGCCCGGGCAGCCCTACCACAATCTACCCATCAACCCACCCCTCAAGAGAGTGACACCGGCGCAAGGTTTCAACCCGCTGTGAAATATGTGATCTTATACCTTGACTCTATCATTGAAATCGCCTACGGTATAAGCACGCGTTTAACGTCGCAGAATGTAGAACTCAATAAAACAGCTAAAAAGCCTGGATTGATAAAGGATCATATAGTATCATTACTATGCATTTGCTAGTAAAGGATTTTTAAGTAATGGTTGGGAACTGGTTTTTACGTGTTTGGCAGAAACAACGTTTCAAGACATTGATTATTGGAACCCTTTGCTATCTACTGGTAGTTGACATAATTATCGTTGCTCATGTTTTCGTACCTCAACGTGAAGGTATATTGGCCTTGCTGGCTATTTTCGCGCCATACCTGTTTATCCCACTGCTAATCCTCATCCCTTTCCTCCTTTGGCGCTTTACCTCTGTGCTGCGTGTGGTATTTGTGCTTGGCATTGTTCTCTTTTGTCTATGGTTCCCGCCGCGTTTGGGCAATGGAGGCGCACAAGAGTCAGCTACAGGCCAGACTGTAACCGCGCTGACCTGGAATTATCGCGGTAGGAATAAGCGCGATGGTTACCTCAGACAAATCATTGATGAGAAGGATCCGGGTATCATCGCATTACAGGAAGCTGATTGGTCAGGTATCGACCTGGCGACTGATATATTGCAAGCCTATCCTTATCATCTCTATCAACCCAATGATGTCCCTCCGGGCGAAGCCTTGTTAAGTAAATATCCGATTGTTGATCATGGTATACTGCAAGCCTCGGATGGTTCACGTACAGTCTGGGATATCCCACGGGTCCTCTGGGTGCGGCTGGATCTGGGCCATGGACGTACGATGCTTGTGGTTAATGCGCATCCAATCTCAGCGGTAAATACGGTTTATGGTTGTCTCTATTGCCCCCAGCGGCGCGACAACCAGGTCAAAGAGCTACACCAATTCTTGCAGCCGCTACTGACACGTGGAGAGCGGCTCTTGTTGTTGGGTGATATGAATTTGACTGATCGTGAACTTGCCTATCATGATCTAGCGTCCGGCCTTGAAGATACTCAGTTACAGGTAGGCAGTGGTAGCGGGGAATCCTGGGGGATAAACTCCTTAAACCGCGTCTGGGCCGTTTTCCGTATCGACTACATGTTTGTCTCGCCCAATATTAAACCACTGAATCTAGATACCGATTGTGTCTCACGTGGTAGCCAGCATTGTATCTTGATTGGCCAATTTTCTGTGTGACCTCTAAATGCCTCCGATTCTATGATAAGATTGGAGGCAGTTGTTTTTTATTCGACTCCTATCAGAGTAGCGCTTGTTGGCGTGATGACTTAATGTTTATAGTGAAGGTTGATAGACGTAAGAATGGCTGAGAAATATTTACCCGTCCCGGTCTGGAACAGTTCGACGGCACACTGGGAGGCAGTTGATTTTCGCCATGGGCAACGCATAGTAGGCTGGCCAGCCGGTTTCGATCCCGCGACTTTACCTGTTCCTGAGTATAGTGAGGGTGACCGGGTACAATTTGTGCGCGATGAGACCTGCGCACGTGAAGGAGTTGTGCGCCGAGTGTTCCTGCGTGGTGGTGTATATGGTCCAGTAGAGGGCCAGGAGAAAGCTATCCAGCGCTGGTACCTGGACCCTGAAAACATCACCTACATCGTCACTGCCCGTGGCCATGACCATACCATCAAATCCTGGAATATCCTGGGACGTTTCGTCTCGCTTGAACGCATCTCGCGTGTCTTTCCTTTGAGCGAGTGACCTGTGTTGCACCACTGGCCACGGATAATGAGAGAATAGATTTTTAAGTTGCTTACCATACCAGATTAATTTTTTTAGCGGGAGATGTGAGATTTATGGAAGATAATGATAGGCGGCGCCCATCCTATGCACAAGAAAGTTATCCTAAGAGCCGCTTTATACGCCTTGCTCTTATAGTCACATTTATTATCCTGGCCTGTCTACTCTATTTTTTCTGGCCCTACGTTGCCAGCCTGTTTTAAGTAGCCTGGAATATTGATGTTCCCAATCTTTTTCAGGTATTGTAGCTAGCCTGTTTTAAGCCGTCTAAAGTGCCAATGTTTCCAAAATTTTCAGGTAGTGTTGCAGAAAACGCGCAACACTACCTGAAAATTTTGAGCGTCGTAGGCGCGAACAGTATGTTTTGTTTTTGTTTTAGTGGGTGGGTTTAAGGGGATGGCCCCAGGCGACGGTGCCGATGACCTGTAGGGGAAGGATACCATTGGGTTGGTAGCGTAAGAGGAGGGACCTGGCCTGCTGATCGAAACTTTGGGCAGCTTCCTGCCCCATGCGTTCACGGGCAAAGTTGCTGCGCGAGTGCAGACCTTCGATGAAATCGTCGATGCTCTGGTGGAAATCGATTGGCGTGGTCTCTGTTTCCCCCACGGTGTGAAACAGGCCGCGTTCTTCCAGTTCTTTGCGTACATAGGTTGAGCGGTGTCCACGACGGGTGGAATATTGAGCCTGCAATTGTGAGAGCTCTTCATTCCAGGGCATCGATAATGTGCGGCGGTGCACCAGGGCCAGCACACCATTGGGGGTCAGCAGATCATGGAAGCGTGGGAAGGCGACTTCCCAATCCGTCCAGTGGATGCTGGAGCCGGCAGTAATTAATGCGTAAGGTGGTGTAAGCGGCACTTCTTCAATCTTACCATAGATCCAATTCAGGTGGGGATGGTTGCCATCGGGCAATTGTTTCCCACGCTCGATCATATTTTGAGAGAAGTCCACCGCGTCCACACGTTCGACAAAGTGTACACATTGTCGTGCTACATCTCCTGAACCTGCGCCTACATCTAACAGTGTGCGGGGCTCATCCTTGATCAGGTCAGCTAAGATGGCAAAGGTCTCTGGTGGATAGGGAGCGCGATAGCGATAAGCATCCACGACATGTTGATTTTTGAATGACTCTGCGTATTGGCGACTAAAGTTTTCAGGTTTGGGTTGCATGCTTTTTCCTATCTAATATATTAGACCTTATCCGAAAACCAGTGATACAATACAGACAAAAAACGATGAGGTGAACAACGATGGTACGAACACGACCGTGGGAAGTCAGCGATGAACTGTGGGAACGCGTACGCCCCCTGATCCCAGAACGGCCGCCGCATCCCAAAGGCGGAAGGCCTGCAGCCGATGATCGCAAGATGTTTGCCGCCATCGTCTATGTGTTGCGAACCGGCATTCAATGGAACGCCCTGCCTCGTGAGTTGGGAGCATCCAGCACCGTCTATGACCGCTTCCGCGAGTGGGAAGCCCAAGGCGTCTTTGAGCGCTTGTGGCAGGCTGGCCTGCAACACTATGACGACTTGGTCGGCATCAGCTGGGACTGGCAGAGCGCCGACAGCTCGACCGTGAAAGCCCCTTTCGCCAGAGCCGCCGTCGGCCCCGCTCCCACCGATCGCGGCAAACAGGGAACCAAACGGAGCATTCTGTGTGATCGCCGTGGCTTGCCCCTGGCGCTGTGCATTGATGGGGCCAACCGCCATGATAGCAAGCTGCTTTTCTCCACCCTGGATGCTCTCGTCGCTGAACAACCAGAACCCACCGTGGAGCATCCTCAAAACCTGTGCTTGGATGCGGCGTATGATCATGAGGCAATCTATGGTGAGCTCTATGAACGAGGCTATGAACCACACGTGCGGCTCAACCGGAAGTACCACACGTGGTATCAGCCTCCCCAGGAAGAAGCCAACAGCCTGGAACCAGGAAAAACGCCGCGTCGATGGGTGGTCGAGCGCTTTTTCTCCTGGCTCAATCGGTGGCGCCGCTTGCTGGTCCGCTGGGAAAAGCTTGGTCAAACGTATCAAGCGTTCTTGCAGCTGGCTTGCGGACTCATTTGTTTTCAGTATGCTTCTCATCATTAGGTTTTCGGATAAGATCTTAACCATGCTATTCTGAAACGGCTACTTGTATATCTTACTACAGATTGAAGAACGTAGAAAAAGGGCACTTCATCGCGCTTATCTATCCCAACAATCGTTGGTTGAAACCTGTAAAAGCTCTGCCACGTGCTAGATATGGTTGGGGTTTGTCTGGGTGTAATATTCGTGGAGGATTGGATGCCCAACTGACAACCTTATTATTTTCTCTAATGATATATATGATTTATAGTAGGAGCATCAATGATCAATTTGCGTGAAGTTGGCGCCTATGCCCGGCCAGCCAACCAGGATGGTGTGGATATAACCTTTGGCATTTATCTTCCCGGTATTACTGCTCAGGATGGCTACGAGGTGCATGTGCAGGTGTTGCATAAAGCAGACCACTTCTATGAAAGCGTTCTCCCGCGAGATTTTACTCTACAGTATAAAGAAGGGTCCACCAATGACCGCTGGCATGCGGATGTGCACCTTTCGCTGGAGGAAGGGACCCATTTTGGCCTCTCCGGCACCTATCTTTATCGCTACCAGTTGTTACAGAGCGAGCCTGATACTGACCAAAAGCGTATTGTGACACGCTGGTTTACAGATCCTTTCGCGCTGGCAACTGATATTGGTCTCCTCTCATCGGTAGTAACTCCTGAGAGTTTTCCGCCTTTCGAATGGACTGATGAGGAATGGAAGACGCCCGAGCTGGCTGATCTGGTGGTTTATGAGTTAAATGTTGAAGAGTTCAACAGCAACTTCGGAGGTGTGGTCGAGCGTATCCCCTATCTGAAGAGCCTGGGCGTGAATTGTCTGGAGCTGATGCCGATTACCAGTCTGAAATTGAATTTTAACTGGGGTTATGAGCCACTGCACTACTTTGCCCCTTACGAGCGCTGGGGTGGTATCCAGGGCTTAAAGCAGCTGGTCGATGCCTGTCACAGTGAAGGCATTGCGGTCATTCTGGATGTTGTTTATCAGCACGTAGATCCCAGTTTTCCTTATAACCTCATTTATAAGGATACAGGGCTGGAGAGCCCCATGATTGGAGGGGACGGTCCCTTTGGTCCGGAGATCGATTTCTCTAAGGACTTTGCTCGTGAGTATATCCAGGCGGCCAATTGCCACTGGCTGCACGAATATCATATCGACGGCTTCCGTTATGATGAAGTGACCGATCTCTATGACGGTCCGATGGGTATCCAGTACGCGCAGATTGCCTACAATACTTATAATGAGTCATTGAAGATTGCGCGTTTTACGCCCACAGGCAAGGCTGGTGAGTATAGCCGCTTGATTCAATGCACCGAGGCCCAGAACCGGCCACAGGAGATTCTCAAAGATACCTTTTCAACCAGCACCTGGCAGGATAGCCTGCGCTGTATGGCGGAAGGGATGGCCGAGACCGGGACCGTGGATGAACATTTTGTGCATAATGTGGTGCTGGATCAAAACTATACCGGTTATCCTTACACTAAGACTGTACAGGATATAGAGGGGCAGCCGGTAGATATGCCGGTGATGCCATTCCAGTATCTGGAGAATCATGACAATAGTCAGTTGATCTCGCATGTGGCAATCCTTCCAGATGATGTGCCATTTGGGGATCGGAGTCAATTCTATAAGCTGCAGCCGTTTGCGATTGCTCTTTACACCAGCGAGGGGACACCGATGCTCTGGCAAGGTCAGGAGTTCGCTCAGAACTATGTCCTGCCAGCAAAGGGACGTGCTCGCGTCTGCTACCAGCGTAATGTCAACTGGGAATACTTCTATGATGAGTATGGTACCCCCCTGGTCCAACTCTATCGTACTCTAGGCTTTTTACGCCGTAATTATGTCGCGCTGCGCAGCCGTGAATCCTTCTACTATAGTGCTGAGTCGCGTATCGAGGATAAGATTGTTGCTTACCGACGTCATCACTGCGAAAGTGGTCAGGTCGCGCTGGTTTTCCTTAATTTTTCTGATGAGCCTCAAAAGATTAGTGTCCCGTTTCCCCTGACAGGCACATATCGTGAGATGATCGATCAGACAAAACGGCCCGAGCCCTATGAGATCACGGTCTCCGAGGAGAACCAGATGTTTGAAGTCGAAGTTCCCGGCCACTATGGCTTTGTCTTTATCAAAGAATAGCTGGTATTGATCAACGAAAAAAGAGCAGGAAAAGTGTCACCTTTTCCTGCTCTTTTTTCGTTGATCATTCCCCTTTTCAGCGTGTCAGACTTCCATATTTATGGGAAAGCATGTCGTTGTTATACAGGCGCGCGCTGTCGCGCCCGAACTGGTTTATTACCGAATAAACCAGTTCGGGCTTTTGCGTCTGCGGTGCTCAATTAATTAAATGGTATGTTGTCGAAACGGGGCTCGGCCCCGTTTCGACAACATACCATTTAAACCAGTTCGGGCGCGACATCGCACGTATACAAGGTGCAGCACGATTCCCCGCACCATAGGAAATAATCACACTCTTTGAGGCATGCTCCAGACGATTCTAAAAAAGTGTGATCTTTTTAGAATCGCTCTACCACTATTTAATAGATCTATTTAATAGATCAGCCTTACCGATAATTACTATTAGATTTCCAGAACATGTATGTCTTACACGCAATGGAAATTGTCAGGAGAGTAGCACTAACACTCTTCTGATGCACATTCTAGACCTGTCAAATAATGTTTTCTACAATAACAAAATGTTCCGATTAATGGAGGTTTACTCTCGATGTCTATGCATAATATTACACGTAAATTGGTTTCTATTGCCGCCGGAGTTGCTTTAAGTGGATTCCTGGCCTTCGTTCCTGCGCAGATTGGTATTCATGCTGCCCCAGCTCCTCATGGTGGTGGACACCATGTTGCTGGACATCATGGCGCAGCCCATCACGGCGCAGCCCATCATGGTGGCGCGGCCCATCATGGTACAGCAGCGCATCACGGCGGCGCAACCCATCATGGTACAGCCGCCCATCATGGCGTTGCTGGTCATCACATTATTAGTGGCGCGATGATTGAAGCCGCTCCAACATCACCAATGGCTCCAGCTCCTCATGGTGGTGGCCATCATGGCGCAGCCCATCACGGTGGCGCAGCCCATCATGGCGGAGCAGCTCACCACGGTGGCGCAGCTCACCACGGTGGCGCAGCCCATCATGGAGCAGCCCATCATGGAGCAGCCCATCATGGAGCAGCTCACCACTAATATAAAGCATATAGTAAATGCCAGGTCGTTGAATGAGCTATAGTGTATCACTGAAATACAGCAGTGCCACCGGACAATTTGTTCGGTGGCACTGTGTGCTTTTTTTGGGCATTGATTAATCTTCTCGGGTGAGCACTTCGTCGATAATCCCGTACTCTACAGCCTGAGGTGCGGAAAGGTAGTAATTACGGTCGGCATCTTTTTGAATGCGTTCGATCGGCTGACCTGTATGCTTGGAAAGGATTCCTAGCAGGCTTTGCCGTAAACGAATAATCTCACGCGCCGTAATTTCGATATCGGAAGCCTGTCCTTCTGCACCGCCTAATGGTTGGTGGATAAGGATGGTCGAATTGGGGAGCGCAAAGCGTTTTCCCTTGGCTCCCACCGCCAGCAGTACGGCCCCCATGCTCATAGCCATACCCATACAAACGGTTGAGACATCAGCTTTCAGAGACTGCATAGTGTCATAGATAGCCAGGCCAGCATAAATGACTCCACCTGGGCTGTTGATATACATGCTGATATCCTTAGTTGCATCTTCATTTTGTAGATAGAGTAACTGACCTACGACACTATTGGCAACCATATCATCGATCTGGGTTCCTACAAAGATGATACGGTCCTGGAGCAGGCGGGAGAAGAGGTCATGGCTGACAATGCCGCGCGGCGTGGTTTCCACAACATATGGTATGATCCCTCGTGGCTCGAGATATTCGCGAGATTCCTTGATCCATTTTGGATCCCGTGGATTGAATGCACTCATATTCGCTCCTGATAACAAACATTTATCTTTCCATCCCCGGATGGAAAACGCGCTCCTCTTTGTCGCAAGATGGCACGGGTAGCATTTCTAAAAGGTGAGTTATATGTCTTCATGATACAAGATGTAGACGAAATTGTCCAAGTTTTTCTGATCAAATCTATTTCATAGTATACAGGCAATTTTTAGAAGCGCAAGGATTATGGCTTGAGTATAAAAAATATGCAAAACAGTTTTTTAAATATGTACAAAGTGTATACAGAGTAGAAAGATAATTTACAGTTTTTCGTGTTGAAATTCTATGGATGATTTATACATAGTAGCTAAACAATCTTTACGGAACTTCCCCGAAAGGTATAGGTGATTAGTAAAGGGTGTTTTGTAAAAAGAGAAAACATGGTAAGCTAGAGAGTATAAATATACTAGTGATAATTTTATATGCTGGTATATACCCATCAAATTTATAGCTAATCGATCGAACATGGTTCAGTGAGGAACTATTATCTCTCGGATGAGGCTAGGGAGAAGAGACACACTTTGGACGCTTTACATACTCAACGTGGCTCGACGACTATTACTGGTGCTGCAAAACGACCTCATGTTGTTATTGTTGGTGCTGGCTTTGGCGGTTTGAATGCTGCTCAAGCTTTAAAGGATGCACCCGTCGATATTACTGTTATCGACCGCAATAATCATCACCTCTTCCAACCTTTATTGTATCAGGTTGCTACAGCTGTACTGTCTCCGGCGGATATTTCGGCGCCTATTCGCCATATCTTGCGCAAACAAAAGAATACAAAGGTATTGCTGGCTGAAGTGACAGGTATTGATCGTGATCAGCAAGTGGTACTGACGGCTGATCGCTCGATTCCCTATGATTATTTGATTGTGGCTACTGGCGCCAGTCATAGCTATTTTGGCAATGATCATTGGGCCCCTTTTGCGCCCGGCTTGAAATCGATAGCCGATGCGACTGCCTTGAGGCATAAAATTTTGCTGGCTTTCGAGGAAGCCGAGCAGGAGACCGATCCTGATCGTCAGCGTGCACTGTTGACGTTTATTTTGATTGGAGCTGGTCCGACCGGCGTTGAGATGTCCGGTGCCATTGCTGAGCTGGCTCACGTAGCCCTGGCTTCGGATTTCCGCAATATCGATCCCAAATCCGCTCGCATTATCCTGGTTGAAGCCTTGCCACGTATTATGCCGGCCTTTGATGAGAAACTAGCCAAAAAGGCCCAGGATGGTCTGCATCAGTTGGGTGTTGAAGTTCGCACCAGTTCAGCTGTACAGGAAGTCAACGAGCATGGTGTCGTGATTGCTGGCCAGCAGATCGAGGCCGGGACCGTCATCTGGACCGCTGGCGTTTCCGCTTCTCCGGCTGGTAAATGGCTGGGAGCTGAATTGGATCGTGCTGGTCGTGCCAAAGTAGATGAGTATCTCAACCTGCCTGGCTATGCCAACATCTTTATTATCGGTGATACCTCCTCGGCTACCCAGGACGGCAAACCCATTCCAGGCATTGCGCCTGCCGCGATGCAGGGTGGTATCTATGCTGCTTCTGTTATTAAAGAGCGTGTCGCAGGTAAACTAAATAGTCAGCCATTCCGTTATCATAATAGGGGCAATCTGGCAACGGTGGGACGTTCCTATGGTATCGCCGATCTTGGTAAAGTGAAATTTACCGGCTTCCCGGCCTGGGTATTCTGGATCGTAGCCCACATTTTCTTTTTGATTGGTTTCCGCAATCGCTTTATGGTTCTGTTCCAGTCATTCTGGGGATATATTACTTTCCAGCGCAACGCTCGTTTGATTACGCATGAGCATCAGCCAGCGATCGCAAAGACAAAGTCAGGAGAGCGGGAACTACAGCCAAGATAGAGCTTTAATCTTCGCCCCTTCGTATACAGAGTGTCACGTGCGCAAAACAACGAGAACTTGAGGTGAAGGGATGCAAGATTTTCCAAAGGGCAAGATAGTCCGAGACCGTTATATTATTGAAGATTTGTTGGGGCAAGGTGGATTTGGGGCAGTGTACCGCGTCAGGGACAGACGTGTCAAAGGAAATGTCTTTGCGCTCAAAGAGGTAGAGAGTGTAGAGCGGCGTCAGCGGGAGAACCTTCTATTTGAAGGGGAGGTTCTCCGGCGCGTGGATCATCCAGCCCTACCTCGTGTCTATCGAATCTTCGAAGAGCCAAAGCGTGATCGCATCTGTATGTTAATGGATTATGTGGCTGGTCCTAATCTGGAGCAGTTACGCTCGAAGCAACCTGATAAGCGTTTTTCTCTGCCTCAGGTTATGCAAATGATGGAGCCTATCGCCTCAGCTCTCACATATTTGCATACTCAGCAGCCACCCATTATTCATCGCGATGTCAAACCATCCAATATTATTGTCCCAACTTCAGGTGAAAACGCCGTGCTCGTCGATTTTGGGATCGCCAAAGAATACGATCAAGATGCTACGACGACAGCGGTACGGCATTGTTCTCCCGGATATGGTGCTCCTGAACAGTATGTTAGTGGCACGGAGACCCGGACTGATATTTATGGCTTTGGGGCGACTCTCTATACGTTACTGTCAGGTGTCATCCCGATTGATGCGCTCTATCGCATTACGCGTATGAGCGTGAATAGAGCTGATCCTCTGGTACCTATACGTGAGATTGTGCCGGATCTCCCTCCTGACTTTGCCGAGGCTATCCAGCGTTCTCTGGCTGTCAATAGTAGCGATCGCTTTGCGACTATCGAGGATTTCTGGCAGACATTACAGAAAACCATGCAAGTGCCAGGTGAGCGGTCAGGTCTGCCAACTGGCCCTCTGCCTGTTCAAGAAGAGGCTCGGCCTGCACTGGCACCGGCCGTCTTGCCTGCGGCTGGGCGCCTGATGTCGCCACCTGTCGTTGATAGAGCTAGTGGACCTGACACACGTGAAGATTTTACGGAATTGGAGACCTTGCCTGTAGGGGGATGCCTGCGGGTAATATGCCGCATTCAACGCCTCCTGTGCCACAGCGGCGGCGGCCACGCAAGACAGGACTGATAGTTCTGGTGATTGTGTTGCTGCTTCTGCTTGGGGGTGGAGCGAGTGCCGCGGTCTGGTTTAATCTGCCTCATGCCGCTCCTGTACATCCCACAACGGGTATACAGCATACACCCGTCGCGCAAAAGACAGCCGTACCCACAACCAGGCCTACCAGTGCACCTACCCATACACCTACCAGTGTACCTACCCATACACCAACGCAGCCAGCAAAAAATTTCCCTGCCATTGTAGCGGCCTACAATGGTACCATCCATAATACACCGGCGGCTGTGGATTCTACTATGACGTTGACGCAGATGCGTCAGCAGCAAGGGGCGATTTCGGGCCATCTGGCCCTGGGTCCGGGCCTGCAAGGTGATGGAGATTTTACTGGTACGGTTACCACGGACAATAAAATCCAGTTTTTGGTACCTGGCTTTGCGGGACATCTTCCCTCTTTTTCCAGGGGCAGGTTCAGCGCGATGGCTCTATTAATGGATCGTATTGTAGTTACCAGAATAATCAATGTAATAATGCCAATGGTGCCGGGTATGGCAGCTGGAAGGTTGAGCCAAACGGGAATAATGGTGGCTCGCTGGTCCCTTCGTCCAGTCCTGGACGTATGGCCTATTCCACCAGAGATTCATGGTTTATGTTGTGAAGATGAATACGAGACGCTTTGAAACTTCTGATTAAAGCGTCTCGTATTATAACGGTCACATGCAATCACAAATGAAATCACTATAGCAGTATTGTTTATAGAGCGATAGAAAGAGTGAACGCTTATGAATCCATACCAGAACAATTCTCAGTTTAATCAACAGTATGCTAATGCCTGGGATCAAGGGACCTATAATCAGATCCCTCATCAAGAGGCCTGGCAAAACTATAATCAATTTGCTCAGAATGTTCCACCACAAGTGTTTGAGCAGGCTCATCAGCAGGTTTATGAGCAGATGCCTCCTGAGCAGCGTGGCGGATTGCTCCAGAATATCCTGGGTGGTTTGACGCAACGTGGGGTGAGTCCGCAGCAGATGGGTGTCCAGAATACTGACCCTTATACCATGTCTCCCGCGGATGCCGCACGAGTGACCAGTTATGCCCAGCAGCAGCAACCCGATGTTTTACATCAGGTATTCAGTCCTGGTGGCGCTTTGGGTAGTCCCTGGGCTAAATTAGCTGTTGCCGGAGTGGCTGCTTTTGCCGCCAAGCAATTTTTAGGCGGTGGCTTTGGTGGAGGAAATCAAGGCGGCTTTGGTGGAAATCAGGGCGGTTTTGGTGGAGGCAATCAGAACAACGATAACGGTTTGTTGTAGTAGAGATAATCCATCCCAAAGCTTTTTCATTTCCCATGAGGATACAAGCCTGGCAGGATCGAACACATCTGTTCACAGCCCCTGCCGGGCTATTTTTGTGCCTGCGGTTCATTTGTGATATACTCCACTCGCCACAAAGATACAGATTTTAATGCCTGCACAATGCATTGGGGATGGATTATGTTTTACGATCATACAAAGATTTTTGTTAAGGCCGGAAATGGAGGCGACGGATCAATACATTTTCGTCGTGAGAAGTTTGCTCCATTTGGTGGTCCAATGGTGATGAAGTGGCTCGTGGAGATGGTGGAAGAGGTGGAAGTATCTACTTTGAAGCTCAAATGGGTTAAATACCCTGATTGATTACCGCTATAAACAGCAGTTCAAAGCTGATTCGGGGCTCCTGGTGTGCGTCAAAAGATGCATGGAGCTAAAGGGGACGATATTATTCTACGTGTGCCCTGTGGCACGATTATTAGGGATGCTGAAACGGACGCACTGGTTGCTGATTTGACTGAGCCTGGACAACAGGTGATGGTTGCTCGTGGTGGGCGTGGTGGCCTGGGCAATGTGCACTTTGCGACCTCAACGCGTCAGACTCCGAAGGAGGCTCAGCGTGGTGAGCCCGGTGAAGAGCGCTGGCTCAAACTGGAGCTACGCGTGATTGCTGATGTGGGCCTGGTAGGTTATCCAAATGCTGGCAAATCGACGCTACTCTCGGTTGTCTCAGCGGCCCGTCCAAAAATCGCTAATTATCCTTTTACTACTTTAGAGCCGAACCTGGGAGTTGTTGAGGTTGGTCAACCACGTAGCGGCGATGGGTTTGGTTTTGTCGTAGCCGATATTCCAGGTTTGATTGAGGGCGCCGCCCAGGGTGTTGGACTTGGTCATGAATTCCTACGCCATATTCGCCGTACACGTTGTTGTCATATGGTTGATGGTTCGGCTATCGAGCGCGATCCCTGGCAGGATTTTGAGGCTATCAATAAAGAGCTGCGCGAGTACGATGCACAACTGGCTGAGCGCCCACAACTGGTAGTACTCAATAAGATGGATGTGCCCGAGTCCCAGGAGCGCTGGCCTGAATTTAAAGCCAGGGTCGAGGCGGCAGGTTATTCAGCTTTCGCCATCTCGGCTGCTGCCCACCAGGGAACCGAGGAACTGATGGCCGAAGCCTCACGGCGCTTGCATGAAATCGCGCGTGAAGAGGCCGAGCGTGCCGCGGCCCAGGTGGTTGTCGATCTGCGCGAAGGCGAGAGCCCCATTCTACGTCCGATGCCTGACGATGCTTTCACCATTTCCAAAGAAATGGGTATCTTCGTTGTCCATGGTAAGCGCGTTGAGCGCATGGTCAATATGACTAATCAGGAAAGTGAAGAAGGCATGGATCGCATGCAGGTCCAGCTCGAAAAGATGGGTGTTACCAAAGCTCTCGAAGAAGCCGGAGTTAAAGTTGGTGACACGGTACGGTTCGGAAAAGTTGAGCTATATTGGGGTGAGTAGCATCCCAATATAACTCTCGGACATTCCCTCTCTGGCCCGATCGGCCCTATCAACGGCCCAAAAAAAGATGTACCCTTCTGTTTGCAATGGCAGGGCTTTTTCATGCTCTTCCAGAGATCACGCGCAAACGATACGATGGACATTCTTTCCGGAGTGTGGTGGGCGGCTACGGCCGCCCACCACACTCCACAGTCCCAACTCGGCGCCGCAGGCGCCAAAGAAGAAAAGTAAAAAGCCCTGTTGTAATGGTCTTTTTGAGATCATTGCAAACACATGTGTGGTATACTTGTACGTGAGAAAACGGCATATTCAGCATTTGTCATCGTGCATTAGCGCGAAAAGCAATGGAATGCGAGATCACTTAAGCCCATGGGAGAAACATTAAGCTTATTATTTTGTGCGCGTGAGGATGGTTCGTACGAGGTACAACTAAAGGAGAGCTGGTCGGGGCATGCGGTGAGTGGATGTTTTGTTCCTCCTTACACATCTAAACAGATAGGCGCATTGCAAAAAAAACTCAATACCCTGGAAAGTAGTGATACGGAGCTACGTGGGATTGGCTATCGTCTCTTTTGTGCTATTTCGGGGACCGATCCTTCACAATGTCAGCCGTCGCCGCCAGCCGAAGGTTCGGTGGCTGCGGTTTTGCGCAATGTGATTCAACGCACATTGAAACGGCGTGGAACGGTGGCTTTAACGCTGATTTTTGCTCCTGGCTGTGAAGAGTTTGTGCGTTTCCCCTGGGAATTACTCTATAATGGAAATCACTTTTTGATCGCTTCTGGCATTTTTACGCTCAGCCGGGCACTGTTGCGTCCAGATGCTCCCGTCGGCTCCGAGTTACCGGTACATCCACCTTTTCGCATATTATATATCAGCGCCTCCCCTTCAAATTTTGCCCCCTTGGAGACCGAGCGTAGTTTTGAAGCGATGGAAGAGGCGTTAAACCCTTTGATCGAGACCGGTCAGGTGTTTTTGGATCGCCTGGAACCCCCAACCTTTAGCCAGTTTGTACGTTATCTTAATTCTTATGGCGGGGCCGGTACTTTCGATGATAGTGATACCACGCTCCCCTGTTATGTGGTGCATTTTGATGGCCATGGAGCTTATGGCAAGCTTTGCCCCAAAGATGGTTGTGAGACAGTCAATAATCCAGACGCACGCAAATGCAGCAAGTGTGGCACCTCCTTAAGTCGCGTGCAGGCTCAGACCTATCTCTGTTTTTGTGATGATGAGGGTTACAACAATTTTATCGATACCCAATCATTGCGTGGTGTCCTGGTTAGTAGCGATGTTCACCTGGCCGTCTTCGCTGCCTGTGAGACCGCGACCGTTACTAATGATAAGGCCGCTGGAGGGACTGCGCCGTCATCTCAGCACCTGACTGCCGTGGATTCGACATTGGCTACCTCACTGGTGACAGCTCAAGTTCCAGCTGTAGTGGCGATGCCATTTTCGTTGCAGGATGATCTGAGTCCAACGTTTATGTACCATTTTTACGAGGCTCTTGCCGATGGTCGAACCCTGGAGGAAGCTTTAGCGCGGGCACGCCAGGCGATGTTGCCAATGCAGCAGAAAAGCTGGTTTATCCCGGTGCTCTATCGCCACGTTGCTGAAGATGACGAGGGTCCTGTAGCTTTGATGATAGCTTCGGATGCGCAGGATGAACATGCTCATCCACTGGCCCATCTGGGTCCTCCTGCGTCGTTTGTGGGGCGCGAAAGAGAGTTGCATGATATCGAGCAACTCTTAACCCTGGCCGCCACCGATTGGTCTGGGCCGACGGCCCGCAGGGGGCACGCAAGCAACAGGGGTATCATCATATTGCCTTGACTGGTTCGCCTGGCATCGGTAAAAGCGCGTTA
Source organism: Dictyobacter kobayashii (assembly GCF_003967555.1). Lineage (GTDB taxonomy): Bacteria > Chloroflexota > Ktedonobacteria > Ktedonobacterales > Ktedonobacteraceae > Dictyobacter > Dictyobacter kobayashii. The sequence continues at coordinate 792,557 of NZ_BIFS01000001.1, read as the reverse complement.
GCGTTAGAGGCTATTCGACGCAATCGTGATAAATTCTTAGGTGGCATTATCGGGATTTCGCTAGAGAACGGTAAGCTATTTAATGATGGGCTGCTGGAAATTATTCATGCCCTGCAGATTCCCGCACGTAATGTGACGAATAGCGATGCCAGGCAGCGTTCCCGCCTGGTTCAAGGGACCTTGCGCTCCCTGGCTAGCCGCGAACTCCCCTGCCTCCTGTTGCTGGATAGCTTTGAAGAAGTCAAAGATAGAGCTGAGTTAGAACAATGGCTGGCCTTTTTGAATGGCCTGCCTCAGGAAGTGGTGGTGGTCGTTACCTCGCATTCTAATCCTGAGAGTATGCTGGTGATGGATGGTGTGCTGGGTCGCTGGTATGAATATCGAATTGGGAAGATGACCAGCGCCGACCTGTTAACGCTTTTTACCGATCTCGCGGCCACCAGCGGCCTCGATCAGCGCATCCAGTTGGATAATCCGCGCCAGCAAATCATTTTAAAAGAGATCTGTGCCTTACTGGATGGTTATCCTCTGGGGGCCGAACTGATCTTTGGTACCGCACGTTCAATTGGCGGTCAGGTTTATACTCCAGAAGCGGCTACGCGCTCCTTAGAAGAGGTACGCGACGATCTGTATAGTAATCCCCTGGCTGGAATTATGGCGGTTCTGGAAGTCTCTTATCAGCGTTTAAGCTCTCCGGCCCGTGTGTTGCTTTCTTATCTGGCTGCATTTCGTATTCCCTTTAATAGCGAGCAGATCGCGACTTTAATCTCTTCTGATACATTGTTGGCCGGACGTGAGCCGGGATCGGCCGCCACAAAAGAAGATGTCGCTGACCAGACTGAACCGCCGCTACGTCTGACTACATTGCGTCCTCCTCAGCACTGGCGAGCAGCCCGCGACGAATTGGTGCAGGCCTCGATTGTCTTATTCGATGGCTACGTGTACTCAATTCATCCACAGATACGTCATTTTGCTCTCTCTCGCCTCCCTCTGGAAGAACGCCGCCGCGTGCATCGTGTGGTGGCTGCTTACTATTATGGCCTATCTCAGCCAGGAGTAGAAGAATGGATTGAGGCCTTTGAGCATCTAGAGGCGGCGGCTGAGGCAAAAGATCTGCAGGAGGCAATTCAGATTGTTTTGCGCGCGGCGCAACCTCTTGAGGGCCAGGGTCAGTTTGCGAGCTTGCAAAAATTATTGCGCCGGGCCTCTGGCTATGCGGCACGCCTGAATGATCAAACGAGTGTTGGCCTGCTCCAGTGCCGCCTGGGTGCCTTGCTGCGACAATTAGGAAACTATGCCGAGGCTGAAGCATGCTTGAGAAATAGCCTGGCTATCCATCAACGCAATGATGGCAAGGCCGAGTACGCCGGTTGGGCACAATATGAACTGGCCCTCCTGTTGCATGATCAAGGAAATTTTCCGACGACCCTTACTTATATCCAACAGGCTCAAACGCAATTTAAGAACTGTGGGCAAGAGCGTGGCTTAGCGCGCATCCTGGATGTACAGGGCATGGTGTACCGTGGACAGGCCCGTTATGCTGAGGCATTGCATTGCTTTGAGCAATGCATCAATGCCTGTTCTCAGCAGGGGGATAGTATTGGACATGCCTGGGCCCATTATGATCGTGGGACCGCCTATGGCGCATTGGGTCAGTATAGCCGGGCTGTGCGTAATTTTGAAGAGGCACTACGCCTGTTTAACGAATTAAATCGGCCGGTGGATCAATATTGGGCTATGCTTGCTAAAAGTGCTGTCCATATCCAGCAGGGCAAGTTAGATCTGGCAGAGCAGGCCTGTCTTGAGGTGTTACCATATTTTCGGGATCAGCAGTTGCGCCGTGGTGAAGCTCTGGTATTGCGTACTATGGGAGATCTCTATCGCCAGAAGCAAGATATGCAGCGCGCGCATTCGTCATATAATGAGTCCTGGAAATTATTTAATGTCCTGGGGGATCGCTTAAACACCGCCAGTACCTTACAGGCAATTGGTTCCCTCTACTTTGCTGAAGGCGTCTATTTAGAGGCCAGAGAGCGCTATGAGCAGGCACAATTTCTGGCACAGGAGAATGCCGTAATCTACATTCAAGGGCTGGCTCTCGCCGGCCAGGGCGATGTCGCAGTTGTGTTGAGTCAGTTTGCTGATGCGGAACGCTATTATCGCGAAGCCGAGCGTTTATTAAGGGACATTCCACTGGATCGAGAGCGTTTCAACGTTTTATATCGGTTAGGGATAGTGTATCAAACCCGGCAACGCTACCAGGATGCCCTGGATGTCTGGGTTCAGGCCTTGACGCTGCGCTTAGAGGACACTTCAGACCTCCATGCAGAAGTACAGGACAAAATCCAGGCTCTTGTGGCAGAGCAGCATTTAGAGGCTGAATATCGCGCCTCCAGAAACCGTTTTAACCTGGTTTAACGTAAAAGCAACCATAAAAGCAAAAGAAGATGGCAGCGGAAGAGCAACCTGACTCCCCTGCTATCTTCTTTTGTTTACAAGCTACGTATAATAGGCCGAGCCAGCAACAGGTAGAGCGAGTAGAGCCCTACAATTGAGGCGCATATTAACACGGTGAGTGGTCCACCCACCAGAGCGATCAGGCCGCTGGCGGGGAAATCACCCAGTGGGCGTATTCCCATAATCATCAGGGTATTCAGGCTCATGACGCGTCCCCTCATCTGGGGTGGTACCCGTGTTTGGAGCAGCGTAATTGTCGTTGCTCCCACTCCGTTCTGAGCGATACCAAAGAGCAGGAGGGCCAACAACGAGAGCCAGAAAAGATGACTGAGTGAAAAGATAAGCAACGAGCTTGTCCAGACCAGCAGGGAGAGAAGGAGTAGCAAGCCTTTATGTTGAAAATCTCCCAATGAGGCCACCGCCAGGGCTCCCAATATTGTACCCAATCCGGCGGCAGAGAATAACAGGCCCAATTGTGCCGCATTCAAGTGCAGGATTTGTGTCCCGAAGATCGGTAAGATTAAAGTATTGGATGGTCCGAAGAAGAGCAAGGCTCCATAGCCAGACAGCACCCATGGGAGCACCTCATCCCGGCCTACTGTGCCGAGGGAGGCGCGTATGGAGGCCAGTAAGGGGCCCCGCCTGGCTGTACTCTGTTCTGCTGCATCCGGTGGTATCTGGAGCATATACAGTACAACCAGCACCCCGAGAAAGCTGATACCATTGAGAAAGAAGTTACCGGCATAGGGAAAGAGGCTATTCCCGTTTCTGGCACTGCTAAAAATAACAATCAGCACACCCGCCAGCGTAGGTCCGACGAAGGCTGCACCATTGAAGACAATTGATTGGAGTGAGATCGCGTTCATCAGATCTTCACGTGGAACCAGGGTTGGGACAAGTGAAGAGCGGGCCGGTTGATCAAAACTGAGCACGGTGCCGGAGCAGAAAGCCAGCAGAACAATCATCCAGACCTGTACGATGCCAGTAATAGTAATGATACCCAGGATAAATGCCAGGAGCATTGATAGCGTTTGAGTTATCAATAAAAAGCGCCGTTTATCGCTCTGATCGGCAATGCTCCCTCCAATAAAAGCAAATAAAAAGAATGAAATGGCCTGGGCCAATGAGACGATGCCTAGCGCCACTGGCGAATTATGGGTAATCTTTAATACTAATAAACTCTGGCTTACAATCTGGAGCCAGGTGCCAATTGAAGAGACTACCAGGCTGATCCATAAAAGTCGAAAATTGCGGTAGCGCAAAGCACGCAGGGTAGAAATACCTCTTTTTGTGGATCTTTCTTGCGAGGGTTGTTCTGGTAAGGTAGGAGCCCTGGACATTTTTTATATAATCCTCTTTTCCCGCTGGATTTCCTATACTTGATATGCATTATGACAAAAGATGCTCCAATAAGCAAATATAGGTAAGAAAAAAACAGGGCTTTTTATTTTTCCTCTTTGGCGCCTGCGGAGCCGGGTGTGGAGTGTGCGTGGTGGGCGGTCGCGACCGCCCACCACGCACACTCCACACCTGAAAGAAGGTCCATCGTATCGCTTGCTCGCGATCTCAGGGCTTTTTAATGTGTGTTTCCCTATTTTTTCGGTAGCTCCTGCCGGCGCGAGGTATGGGTGCGGTTATTGGTGGATGGGCTATTCTCCTTGTTCGGCAGCTCTTTTGTCTGCTTACTCACCAGCACCTCACCGTTGAGCGGTGTTGTTATCCTTAGCTCTTCATCATCGCTCTCAATAGGATAATCTGGAGTATTAGTGGTCCATATCTGGAGAGGCCCACTGTGACTCTCTTCCTCGCTGACAGGCTCATAAGGATTGGGCAGATCTGCCGGCGGCAAGTTGCCCTCCAGAATAGGCTCTTCTTTTTTGCGCAGAATATCCTGGCGTCGAATCGGCTGCGTCTCTTGTTTTTCGAGCGCTAATTGGCTTTCCAGTTCATTGAGTAGATGAACTATTTCGGGCCGCAAGATACGATTGCGTTCCGGAATGCGGGTCCACTGCGCCTGCGCGGCTGGATAATAGCCGGCACGGTAGCAATAGAGACCTAACATCGCTCTGGCATCAAAGATGGTCATACGCTGCCAGAGGGCCAGTTCTTCTGCTGGCGTCTCAATCACGTCTTCACTGGCCTCTACTACCTCGACCAGGTGATAGAGTCTTAGGCCCATAATGCGGAAAGGATAACCGTAGTAGAGGGCCAGGCGGTAACGGCGGGCGCCTGCCACAAGATGTTTACCAACAAAGTAATTTTTTGACCAGGAGCCACTGGACCAGATCAAGATAGCCAGGAGTATAATCAGGAAACGTCCAATATAGCGTTGCCATGAGAATGGTACCAGGCTGACCATGATTCCAAGTACGGCGAAGCAGGCTCCCAGGGCCCAGGCGGCATAAACCAGGCGCCGGCGATCCCACCCTAGCAGATCGAAATGATGGTGGAGTGGTGTTGCCAGAAAGGGCAAAGGAAATTCTGTATGTGGCACAAAGGTTTCTGTATGTGCGAAGCGCAGGATGGTCAGATAACGGCGGAAGAAGCGGGTCAGTACACGGGCTGAAATCAGAGCCGAAAGGCCCTCCAGCACAAAGGCGCCGCCGATCATCAATAGCAAGGTTTCATTGCGTGAGAAGATGGCGATCATGGCCAGTAGACCACCCATGCCGAGAGCGCCGCTATCTCCCATATAGATTTTCGCGCGCCGGGTGGCATGTCCACGGCGGGCCGCCCAGGCCGAGGGCCAGTTCCATGGCAGGTAGCCCAGAATCGCGCCGGCCCCTAAAAGCGCCAGCACCTCTAACACAACACCATTAGGCTGGGTCCCTACCAGACCTGTGACTACGATACCCAATCCTAATGAAGCACTGAAGACCAGCCCACCAGCCAGCCCATCCAGTCCATCGCTAAAGTCGACCGAGACCGAAGTGAGGCTTCCGATTACTCCGGTCATAAGCATCAGAAAGATCAACCAGCCGTAGTAGGCCACGGGATTGCCCGCAACCGAACAAATTTCTGGATGATGCGCGATAGGGGTGGGGCAGAGAAATGTATTGAGGATAGGGAGATCTTTCCACAGGCTGTAAGAGATTTGTCCACTTTGCGGTAGCAGGTAAAAATAGAGTGCCGCAGCTATCGCGCCTACCAGGAATACGCCAGAGAACTTGGCGATCTCTGAGAGGCCTTCATTGCGATAGACTTTACGCCAATCATCAAGAAAGCCGACCAGTACATAGCCCAGCATTGCTCCCAGGGAAATGAAGAGTAATATCCATTGATCCAGGGAGAAATCAAGCAAGTAGCCAGAGGCGATGCCGACCCCAATGATTGCCAATGTAAAGGCCGGACCGCCTACCAATGGCAATTCGATAGTTCTGATTTCGCGTTTCCCGGTAGGAAGGTCAGCGCGATGGGTGCCGGGTTTGTGCTCACCACTGCGAAACTTGGGAAAAAGCAATCTGGCCACCTGGCATAGCAAGGTACTTACTATGGCACAGCCGATAAACACGAGTAGTAATAACCACGGAGAATTTGGATTCATATGTACTCCCAAGACGTAATGATGGCCTATTCAAACAATTGTTGTTGTCTCGCCCTACGCAGGGCACTTATTTCCTGGCAGATCTGCCAGGAGCAGTAAGCGTTGTATTTCACGCCAGCCATCCCTGCTTTTTGAGCTGTTCGCGCGCAACCCGGCGGTCATCCCAGGGAAGCTTTTCCCTTCCCATGATGATGCTCTGCTCATGTCCTTTGCCTGCCAGGAGCACCGTATCGCCAGCCTGTGCGTGTTCAAAAGCGGCGGCGATGGCCTGGGTACGGTCTGCGATACGCAGGAAATCTTTGCCCTCACGTTTCCCGGTCGCGCTAGCCCCAGCGGCAATTTCTTGTAAAATAGCTTCTCTATCTTCGTCGCGTGGATCTTCGTCGGTGATCACAAAGAATTCAGTCTGTTCAGCGGCGATGCGTCCCATTATGGGCCGTTTTTGCAGGTCGCGCTCACCGGCGGACCCAAAGACCAGGATCAATTTGCCCGTTGTCAAAGGCCTTAATGTCGCAATTACTTTTTGCAAACTATCAGGTGTATGGGCATAGTCCACAATCACTGAGAACGGCTGCCCTTCCGCGATTGTCTCCATGCGTCCAGTGACGCCGGATACTGATGCCATGCCGCGTTCGATGTCAGCAATACTGATACCCTGACTGTACGCTGTAGCAATAGCTGCCAGGCTATTACTGACATTAAAGCGCCCAACCAGGCGAGTTTCGATATGTGCCTCTCCATCGGGCAGTAGTACGCGGAAACTGGTACTCTGTGCACCCAGATTAAGATCAACGGCGCGTACAGCGGCTGGTGTGTCGATCCCATAATCTAATATAGGTACTTGGCAGTAAGGCTTAAGCACCTCATAACTAACATCATCACGGTTCAGGATAGCGACTGGATGAGCATTGATACCTTTGTCGCGTTTAGGATCGAGCATCTCAAACAGGCGTGCCTTAGCTCGTCGATAGGCCTCAATGGTTTTATGAAAATCCAGATGCTCATGGGTAATATTTGTAACCACGCCGACATCGAAATTACAGCCATGGACACGACCCAGTTCCAGCCCATGTGAAGTTGCCTCGACAATCGCATAGGGGACCTGCGCCGAGACCAGCCGTTGGAGAAACTCCTGGATCTCCAGTGCCTCCAGCGTACTCTGGCGGGTAGCATTCTCCCACTCTTGCCCGGCCATCTTAAAATTTGCAGTGGTCATCAACCCATTGCGTCGTCCTGCCGTATCAAATAGCGTGCTGATCAGGTTACTGGTCGTAGTTTTTCCGTCTGTACCAGTAATACCGATCGTACAGAGCTGATCAGCGGGATAGCCATAAAAAGCGCGAGCCAGATCAGCCAGGGCAATGCGAACATTGGGAACCTCGATGTATGGCAGCGGCAATGTCTGTGTAGTCGCGGCAGAAATTTTTTCGCCCACCGCTATACTGGCACCGCGTGCCGCAGCATCTGCGAGATAGAATTGACCATCTGTATGGGTACCCGGTACGGCCACAAAGAGTCCATGCTCTACAACTTTTCTAGAGTCGTAAGCGATGGCTGTAATCTCGCTCGTCGTATCGAGTGAATCGTCTTGTTGTGTGCGCCATGAATAATTTTCTAGCGCTGTCAGTAATGTTTGTAATTGCATAAGTTGTTATTTTACCATCAGTATTTGTATTTATCAGTAAAACGACTGGTCGTATGGTAGTGTCCTGTACGCATCAATAGTATATCGTGCGTGTCCGATGATAGGGATGCATCTCTTCTGAACGTTGCCCGAGTAACCAGAGACGCATATCGATCTCTGCGGCAGTCATAGCATGTCCCTGTCGTTGTAACGACTGGCGCAAGAGCTCACATGCCCAGATCGTACAGGCGCGGATCTCCACTTCTTCCTCACTACCAGCCTGAATAAGCTCTTTATTGTCAACTTTTTGAGCCAGGTGTAACTCATATTCCAGTACATTATATTCGCGCAACACCTGAGGTAGTTTATAATCAGCGAAAATGGTCAATTGGTCCTGGTCAGCAAACTTTCCCCAGTCCTGGCCATGAAAAGAACCACTGATATCGGCGACTGTAATTTGTGCTCGTTTCAAGAAACGCACCTGTTGACCACGATAGGATGTGATATCGCGGAACGAGGGAAAATCCCGTTCCAGTAAGAGAACGAGTTTGATCGCATTTCTATCGGCTTCTTCTATCGCATTGGTAAATTGGCCTGCGTAGCGATCAAGTAACACCTGTCCAACTTCGCGTGCGTTGTGAACGCGTTGTTCAAAGAGAGGAATTGTGCCAGAGCCACGAAAAATATGGGCTATGGTTTCTTCTGGTATCGTGCGTAAATATTCAGCGTCCCAGAGTGGTAGACCTTCTTCTACGGCTCGTTTCAGGGCGGCCGCTTCAGCCCAGTAGCCATTAAGGGTTTGCCCTTGATAGTCAATGGACCAGCGGGCTTGACCTTTTTCAGCCCAGAAACAAAAATTCAGTGCATCCAGCAGCAGCAACCAGTTGACAGTACGTGCTGTACCATCTGAGAAATGATAGCGTTCATCCCATAAGGGGATATCCAGCTTCTGTCCCTGTGTATCTGCTTGTAGCCAGCGTTTACTGAGTTTCTCTATCTGATCTGTATTAATCCATACATCTTCACCGAGTTCAACGACAGTACGTGTGCTGGTCAGGATACCCAATGGATCGCTTGTTTGTATTGTGAAGCTCTCATTACCCTCATCCTCGGGCCAATGTGTAAGCTCTGCCATAATCGCGCCTCTCTGCTTTTTTCGCTTCGATTCTACAAACAAACCCGCGTTTCGTCAATCATTCATCCATCAATGGATGGATGATATAGGTAATATCGGCTGATTCGCATGCTTCGTTGTCAGCTGTTCTATCGGCGATGCCTTGCTTTTCATATAACGATTATCGCTTTCTCTTTGTTGCAAGCACACAGGGCACGTAATTGTCCATGTCTTTGTGCCTTTTGCTCGGATCAGTGGGATTGGCAATAGGCGAGCTATCAGTACTAGATAGGGTGCTCGAATGGCATCTAAACTTGACAATAATGCGTATACTTTCTATTATCTTTTATAAGCTGAAGGAAATTGTATTATTAGTAGTGGAGTCTTAAAAACGAGAACAAGCATCAATATGGTCTGCTTGAAAAGAGGCGACTTTACACATGCCACGTATACATCAAATATTTATGAAATCTCAGCGTCTCCTGATCATATTGCTGGCTATTGTGGCCTTTATTCTCCTATTGCTGATTGATGGAAATTATATTTTTTATGCTACGGTGCGCAATGAGGTGGAAGGAGTTGTTTTAGGGGCAAGCTTCGGTTTTTCACTTATCCTCTCCATGTCGTTTCTCGTGGTGGGTGTCTTTGTCTGGTTATATGCACGCAACCGGCAGGTAGCATCTCCTGTGTTAGGTTTATGTTTATCGTTAGGGGTTGCATTTACATTGCAGGGGAGAGATCCTACAAACGGGTGGTTAGATTTTTTGACGGGGACGAGCAGTAGCTTATCGGTTATTTTCCTGAGCGCTTTTCTGATGATCTTCCCTCATAATCTTCTCCAACTCACTGAACCACATGTATCAAAGCTTGTGTCCTGGTTATCACGGCTCTATCTCTGGATTATTAGCCTGAGCGGCGCATGGATGATCTCCCTGTTTTTTGTCTCCTATGTATTGATGATAAAAGTATCATCCTGGTTATATCTGAGTAATTGTGTCTATTTCTCGCTCGCTTTTGTGGGCATTTTCTTTCTTCTCATCTATTCGTATCGCATTTCATCGTTGTACCGTGAGCGCCAGCAGATCTTGTTATTTGTGGGTGGGGTCATTATAGTTGCAATCCCCCTGTTGATATTTACCGTATTTCCTATAGCTTTGGGCATGGCGCCGTTTAATGGTCGTCTCACGGCAGCGACGCTCTGCTTTTTCCCGCTGGCACTGGGGTATTCGATTCTACGTTACCAGATTTTGATCTTTGATTCGTATATCTGTAAGGCTGTTTCTATTATTTTTGGTGTCGTGGTTTTTGCTACTCTGACCTATGTAATCGTCGCCCTGGGCAATATTTTTCTCATCAATCCAGTTCTTCCGCACCGTAATCTCTACGAGTTGCTGATTGTCTGCCTGGTCACTTTTCTGGCTCCCGCAGTCTGGTGGCTGGCGAAAATGTTGAGTGAGAAAATTTTCTTTCGCGAGATCTCGCGTTATCGCCGTTTGCTTGTTGACTCAACTATGCTCACAGATGAAACCCTGGAGGTACGTGATGCAGCCAGCCTTATTACAGCGGTGGCGATCCGCATCTTTGAGACAGCCCAGGTGTGCGTTTTTGTCTTTGACGAGAGTCGTGAACAGTACTGCCTCTCACCCGCACTGGTAGATAATGCAAGCGATGAGGCACGGCGCTCGTTGTTATGCGCGCTGTTGCAGACATTGCATGTACCAGAACGCATCCATGAAACCAGGGTGGATTATCTGGATACCTTCTTACCGGCGGTACAACGCCTGGAGGCAGCCCGCCGCCCCCTTTTAATCAGTGAGGTTGTTCGTTCGGTGGATGATGAGCCGGTTGGCCTGGAGCGCTATCTGACCTCACCTTCCTCTCTGGGCGAAAAAGAATGGCTGCTGGCCCCTATCCGGGCTCAGGGAAGGATGATTGGCATACTGGTGCTGGGCGAGCGCGGGGACCAGACCTATGCAGGGCCTGAGTTAGAAGTTGCGCAGTTGTTGGTGACGCAGTTCTCAACATTGTTGGAGACGGCGCGGCTCTATGCGCGTACCACCCGGCATACCTCGCTACTCAATACCCTCTATTCGATAAGTAGCCTACCCAACTCGGCGTTCAATACCTTACAAGAAGCCATCAATACCTACACCATAGTAGCTGCTGAAGCTACGGCCGCGGCGGCTGAGATGTGGTTATACGATCACCGTCTCCAGCAACTACAACTGGTGGCTGCTACAGGTCGTGGCTCAAGTCTGGTTGAGCAGTCGCTGCTCTCCAATGTGCAGTCAAAGGATTGGATGACCTATTTCTTTCAAGGCAAAAGGACTTTTCTGGAGGATGACCAGGCAGCTGTTATTCCGCCATGCCTCCCTGGCAGACCTATTTCTCCTTTTGCCTGGTTGCCTTTACAGAAAAATGAGCGCTTTTTAGGAGTGCTGGTGGTAACCTACTCACATCCCCATTATTTTTTGAGAGAAGAGATGAGAGCTCTAGAGATGTTTGCCAGCCAATGCCTGGTTGCATTGGAGAATGTCCAGATGACCACTGAGCTGCGCGCAACCTATGAACGCCAGAAAGAGCTGGATCAACTGAAGGATCAGTTTATTATGACGGCCTCGCATGAACTTCGGACACCCCTGACTACCGTACTGGGTTATATTGAACTGTTAGATCAATACCATGAAAAGTTAGAAGCGGAATCGCGGGCCGAATTTATTGAGAAGGCACAACGTGGCTGTGACGAGCTTTCGTTATTGGTGAGTAACATTATGGATGCCGGCCGTGTCAACCTGGATACTGAAGTAGTACACCTGCGACCGATTGCCTTGTTAGATGCATTGTCCCATGTATTAGAAATTGTCGAGGCGACCCTGACTGGTGAGCAGCGTAGTATCAACGTAGAGATTGCTAAAGATCTTTATGTCGCAGCCGATGATGTACGCTTGCGCCAGGTGTTGCTCAACTTGATCAGTAATGCCCTCAAATATTCTCCAGCAGGTACTCCACTGCTATTTTCGGCCACCAGTGAGCAGCAGCAGGTTATTATGTCTATTCGTGATTATGGTCCGGGTGTTCCTCCAACCGATCAGCAGCGTCTCTTCGAGCGCTTTGTACGTCTGGAGCGAGACATCAATAGTCCGGTGCGTGGAGCGGGCCTGGGACTCTTTATCTGCCGCCGCTTATTAGACGTAATGGGTGGTCGCATCTGGTTAGAGAGCAGCGGGCTGCCTGGCGATGGCTGTATCTTTTCCTTCGCTTTGCAACTGGCGCCGAAAAAGCACGCTGCAGAAACAGAGACAGTACAACTTCCCGTATAATTCTCTCCCTCAATGCTTTCAGGAACGGTACCCGCTTTTCTTGTACACAACGTCATTTTCCATGAACGCATATAGTTGGTATATGCATAAGAAAATTTCATGTGTAGGAGAAAATGCGTATGACTATGGTGCGCCGGACATCTACCAGTGTTACCTCTCGTCAACTAGAAGTTCTGGCATTTCTGGCACGACGCGAACACTGGCTTGTTGGTGAGGTTGCATCCGCTCTCGGTGTGAGTTCTGCGGCAGCGACAAAGGCAATTGCTCGTCTAGAGCGTAAAGGATTAGTAACACGTTCGGTGGATATGATGGATCGGCGTTGTGTCAATGTGCGTATTACGCGTGCGGGCAATGATGCTATACGTCACATTGCTAAATCCGTGTAAAAGCATCCTCCTGGTATATATTCTCTGGCGGTATTGCCAGCGCGGAAGATCTTATGGCCATTCAATTGGATAAGCCTGCCCGCCTGGTGGCTGGCACGTCTCCTATCATCTGATACGCGTTGCAACGGTTGAGATGTAGTGACGGCGCTAGCCGCGACTGAGCGGTGTTCCCAATTGTATTTCATCGCATCCCAGTTAGTGGGATTTAAGAAGCTTCCGTTTTGACATACCCTCTGTCCTTAGCATATTGCCATAAGGATTTCTGTAATTGTCGGCGGGCACGTGAGATGCGACTCATTACGGTTCCGATTGGAATTTGTAATGCTTCGGCTATCTCTTTATAGGAGAGCCCCTCAATATCTGCCAGGATGATAGCCATTCTAAAGTTGGGAGGGAGATCGTTGAGCGCCTTATAGACATCTTCATCCAGATATTGATTTAAAACTTCTTCTTCGGCCCCCTGGCTGCGTTCCTGACCGCTTAAGTCGCGAATCTGGTTGTAGAGGTAGAACTCCTCACCTTCAGGTAATGCGATAGGCGTCGGGTGGTTTGCCTGCTTGCGATAACGGTTGATAGCAGATGTATTAAGTATGCGAAAAAGCCATGCACGTAGGTTCGTACCTGGTTGATAGGTATGAGCAAAACGGATGGCTTTTAGCATAGTTTCCTGTACCAGGTCTTCAGCTTCTTGTGGATTATTCGTCATCCGCAAAGCTGTGCGGTAAAGGCTATCCAGTTGGGCCAGTAATCCTGCCTCAAAATCCTCCGAAGGTGGCTCATTCCTCTGTGTTGGTTCGTTTTCTCTATCTTCTTCAGTCGTTTCTGTTATTTCTTCTGTGGGTAGCTCGTCGAAATGTGACTTATCCTGCATTAAATACTCCTCTGACAAGGGGCTCACCACGAGGTCCTCCTACTTTCTTACGGAAAGTATTATCAGTATATCTTATAGGTCCAGGGAATGAAAGGGCTACCTAATTATGTTAGAATGAACAGATAGAGTGGCGAGCTAGTGTAGGAGAAGTTTTACTATGGAATGTTTAGATTGTGTTGAGGCGACAGCACGTCTGCATCTTTATATCGATCGTGAACTCACCGCTGAGGAAGTGACGATCGTGCAGCAGCATTTAGAAGGTTGCCCACATTGTGAATGCCGTTTTCATTTCGATTTGCAACTAAAGAGACTCATTCATGAGCGTTGCACTATCCAGCGTGCCCCTACTCATCTAAGGGAAGCTGTAATGCGCCTGGCTCGTGGCGACCGTGGTACAATTGATGCTGATCTGGCCCATGAGATCAAGAAAGAAATTAAGGCTGATCTCGAAGGTTGCTAGGTATTACTCTTTCCCCTTGGGATTCCTAACCAGAGAGTAGCCGGTGGACATTGGTAAGTTCCTGGCGGTTATGTATTCTTATAATGCTTGGCTGTTCTATCGCGTGCGTTAGAGAGGAATTCCAAGAGCCTGGAAGAGTAGTAATTTGAGTTGGGCCAATATGAGCAGTTCTCCAGCAGCAGCCAGCAATGCAAGGCCGCAGAACGGGATGAGCTCGTAATAGCGCGTGAATGATTCATCGCGATGTTTGAGCAAGAGGAGAAAGATGAGGTTGACGCCACCTATGGCACTGAGCAGACCCAATGAGCTCAGTATTGCTAATGGATAGAGAACTAGCCAGCTCTGGGATATAGCAGCATAGAAACATAAGAGCAATATTGGCAAGAACCAGCCCAACTCCTTCCAATCTGGTAAGCTGCGTTGCATGTTGCTCTGACGCCAGATTAGCCGTTGATAACTGGGAGCACAAAAATCCCCATCGCAAAGCCCGTTAAAAGGCCACTGCTCAAGCGCAGTAAGTTATCTGGATGGTAGAGGTGGGGTAGACCCAGATCAACTAAAAATGAGTTGATGCCATCGATGGCAAGAAAGAGAATGCCCGCGCTAAGCATGGCAATTTTGGGTTTATCTGGAAGTGCCTGAGCACGTCCGCGTTTCCTTGTATACAAGATAATCAATGTAACAATGAAACCCAGATAGATCCCCGTGTTTCGTGAGCACAGTGGTAATCTTTCGCCTCCCAGATACAGTGAGTGGGTTGCCAATTGCGCACAGATCCCACTATCTAACCAGCGCAAACGCTCGAGTAAATTCGCTCCTGGCCACCATATAAGGGTGGCCAGGAGCGCCACATAGAGTAATGCAAGCAGACCAGTGAACCAGGGCGATAGTCCACCAGTTTCGGGCGTCTTCTTTCTATACTGACGCACCACCATACCCTTCTGGGTCATATTATTTTCCGATCTATACATTAAAGCCCATATTAAAAAGCGAATTGATATAGGTAAGTACATTAAAGAAGATCATACAACCCACGATCATCATCAAGATCCCCGTACCAATCTCTATTTTTCCGAGATGAGGCTTAAACCATTTAAGTGCCCGGCTCATCTGATTAACACCCAGCCCCAAAATTAAGAAGGGAACGCCCAGGCCGAGCGAATAGATAAGTAGTAAGCCAACCCCTTGTTGCAGGGTCGTCGCGTTTGCGGCCAGAATCAAAATACCAGCCAGGATAGGCGTGATACAGGGTGTCCAGGCGATGCCAAAAATAAGCCCGACCAGTAGCGAGGCTGGATAACCAGGTCGCTCAGGTATGAATGTAAAGCGCTTCTGTTGATTAAGAAATGGAATTGTAAGCAGGCCTGTCAGGTGGAGGCCGAAGAGAACCATGATGATGCCTCCCGCCTGGCGTAGGATGGTCAGATGGTCTCTTAAAAAACTTCCCAATGTACTGGCGGTAGCCCCCAGGGCTACGAATGCGATAGTAAAACCCAGAACAAAAGTAGCGGCATGCAGAAATGTTGTCAGGCGTGTCGAGAAAGTCTGCTGGGTATTATTGGATGCTTGATAAACGCTGGGCCCTACCAATTGTGCCAGGTAGATAGGAACCAGGGGCAGGACACAGGGAGAGAGGAACGAGGCCAACCCGCGATAAAAGCTATGCCCAGGCTAATTTGTGTTGGATTCATGCATGCTCCTTGAACAGTCTTTTGTCTTTTGCTTTATAGTATAGGGGGTTAATTCAAACTGTGCAACGTCTTGCGCGCCTCATTTTGCTCTGCTTTTTGCCATTTTTTTAGAATTGCCTGAGCTTCGCGGGCCAGATTATGGGCGGAAGAGGGTTCTTCTTGTAGGCGCGCCAGTTCGAGCAAGGCGTAGACGACAATAGTATCTTCCGTGGTGGCAATCTCACCCAGAGCATGTAGGGCGGTGGAGGCGACATGCTCATCGGCATCCAGCAGGGCCTGTAGCAGGCTGCTAATAGCCCAGCGCGCTCCTATCTGTCCGTAGACATAGGCGGCGCAAGCACGCACGCCGCTATCGCTATCATTTAAAAGTAAAAACTGGCAATAGGGATGAAGATCTTTGGTGGTGTGTAAGAAATTGCCCAGGGCCGCGCACAATTCCAGTGCTCGCTGCCGTAATAGCGGACTGTTAGCGTGGAGCAACTCTATAATGGTGCCATCTTGAATAATTTCCTGGCTAATCTCCTGCCACGCTGGTTGTCGGCCGCTGTTGCGAGCTTGCCAGAGCAGTTGGGCCAGCGAGTCCAGGGCCGTCACCTGAATCTCTTCCTGGGGAGTGGCCAGGACGCGAAGTAGCCAGCGTACAATATGTCCACGCAATGGTGCACGCAGGGCGCCATGAAAACAGCGCAAACACTCGATAACTTCTCCCTGTCCCGGATGCTCTTTGTTCATGACAATCGTACCCAATACTGCCGCCACATATTCACCCCCACAGGCTGCCAGTGTATAGCATGCCTGGCGCCGTAAGTCTGGATGAATGGATTTGAGCATAGGTAAGAGCCGCATGGTCAATGTATGCTGACGCATCTGATGACGGAGAGTTTTATTGTGCTGCGCAATCTCTTCCAGTACTGTCAGGATAATAATTTGGAGTCGTTCATCAGTTGTCTCTAACAAAGGATAGAGCACCGTAACGGTTTGTGCGCTAGCGATCTTGCTGAGCGCATGGGCTGCCTGCTGAGCGATGTCAATATCGGGGTCGCCCAGCAGTTGGATCAAGTGGGCGCTGAGGCGCTCCTGTTGGTCAGTGGTAAGTTGTAGCGGGACCTCCGTTGCCAGAATAAATGTGGCGGCCTTACGTATTTCTGCGGGAATCTCTGCCAGCAATAAGCACATAAGTATCTCCAGTCCGGCAGGATCTCCATTATTCAGTAAAGCATAAGAGGCGGTGAGGCGGACCGGATATGTTTCCTGTTCTCCTTGATGGTGATGGAGTATGGTACAGGTGGAAGGATGCAAGCTATGGGTTCTGGCACGTGTCGCCAGGGCCATGGCGGCCGCGTAGCGGACTGAGGCCCAGCCTGTGTGAAGTCCCTGGCATAGAAGCTCTTCATTGTCCTCTTGTGGTACCAGGCTGGCTGCCTCCATAATGCTGGTCCATAATACGGGTCCGGGTGCATCGCCCAGGATAGGATGCTGTAAGAGCTCGGCCAGACTGATCTTCTCCAATTGACAGAGATGGAGTAAGAGCCGGCTGGTATGTTCGTACTGTGGTGGCCACCAGGGCCATGCTGGCCTGGTAATCTCTGGATAATTGCTGAATGTACTGAGTATGAGCGGGAGTATTGTTGATCCTTGTTTAGCGAGCCGACGACTGGCGCGTAGACGGGTTCGATATTCTGTTTTTGGACCAAGGAGGAGAGCGAGCGCCGCCTGAATGCTTTCTTGCTGCATAGACCACAAATACGCTTTCTTTTGCACTGGATGCTGGTTGTCTGAATGCCGCCATTATTTAAATGCAAGAAACCAACACATGTGGCACCGTTGATCACTCTGGTTAACGGTGCCTTGTATTAGTGTAACTGTTTCCCAAAATTTGTTCACTTTTCTTGTATATGCAGGCCTTGTATTTTTTTCCTCTTTCTGGAACCTTTGCTTCTCCTACACTTTTAGTGATCGGGCATCTTAAATAATTTGTGTAATTGATCCCAGAAATTGAGGCTGGGAACCTCTTTTTCTTTCTGTGACGGACGAATCAGCCTGCCATAATTTCCCGAACTCAGTTCTGGTTGGCTGCTTTCAAAGGTTGGCAGGACGGGAGTAACCGGTACGCCATTGGTTGGTTGTGATTGTTCGGCAGGCATACGAGCAAAGCCTTGCGTGGATTGTGGAGGCGCAGGCTGTTGATATGGCTGTTCTGTTATACGAGCAAAACCCTGGGTGGATTGTGGTGGCGCAGGCTGTTGCTGACGCGGAAAGCCCTGGGTGGATTGTGGTGGCGCAGGCTGCTGCTGGCGTGGAAAGCCCTGGGTGGATTGTGGTGGCGCAGGCTGCTGCTGGCGTGGAAAGCCCTGGGTTGACTGTGGTGGCACAGACTGCTGTGCATTGGATGTAAGCCTTGCCATGTCCCGGGTTGATTGCCTGAATGTAGATTGAGATGGCTCTCTCGAAATGGGCGCAAAATCCTGGGTGGATTGTGCTGGATGGGGCTGTGTTGGTTGGGCCGACTGGATGGGTGTAAAGCCCTGGGTCGATTGTCTTGGTACCGATGGCGTGGGACGTGTATGCTGTTGTTCAATGGTTGTCATATAACGCGGCAGCGCTGCTTGTGGCCGCCTGGGTGGCTGCGAGTTTATTTTATGTTGCGCACCATAGGAAGATTGAGGCACACGAGGATCTGAGGTTGGGGCTGTAGATTCAGGGCACGTAGTTCCTGCGCCATGATGGCCGCTTCTCGATAGCGATAATGGCGATCGCGTGACAGGGCTGTCAGGATGATCTGTTCCAACTCAATTGGTAGAGCTGGATTGTGGAGGCGCGGTGGTTGTAGCTGACCTTGAATAATCGCTTGTGTTACCTCAGGCATTGAGCGACCGGCAAAAGGACGTCGTCCACAAACCATTTCGTAGAGCACAACGCCCAATGCATAGATATCACTACGATTGTCGATAGTATAGCCCCAGATCTGTTCGGGAGAGGAATAGTAGATGCTTCCTACCAGTGTACGCGCCACTGTAATAACCTGAAGGCCAGGGGCTCGCGCCAGGCCAAAATCCATTACTTTAATCTTGCCCCACCGATTGAGCATCAGATTTTCTGGCTTGATATCACGATGAATGACATTTCGTTCGCGATAGGCTGCATCAAGTGCATCGGCAATCTGGGCCGCATATTCTACAGCAAAGTAAGTGGCAATGGTGCCATCTAGATTAAGGAGGCTCGCCAGGGTCGGGCCTTGCACGAACTCCATTGCAAAATAGAGCAGCTTACGCTGTTGTCCTGCATCATAGATCTGCACAATATTGGGATGATTAAGACCTGCGATAATTTGTGCTTCGCGAGTAAAACGAGCCACATAAGAAGCATCTCGCGCCAGGCCCTGTGGTAGCACTTTAATAGCCACCTCACGTCCTAATGCAAGTTGTTTTGCCCGATACACAACCCCCATCGCCCCTCGACCAACTTCCTCTTCCAGGTAATATCCACCAAGACTTTGCCCTGCCAGTTCATTCATGATAGGTTGCGACAGACACAATAACAGCGTTAGCGGCTATGCAGAATGTCGCTCTCCTTTCTGGTATGAAGAATTGTCCATCCGTAGCGATGGATAACGGCCCTACGGCTGCAGCAAATACCCCCGGCTACCTATGGTCCAAACATTTCTATAGATATAGACGGATGATGCCTACTTCAAGAGTAGCCGGGACCAAAAGTACTTTATTCATTCAATCTTTAGCTGTGGGGTTATCTGCTTTTTAGATTGTGCAATGCATGTTTCTATGTTGTCGTGTATCCCTATGGATGCAGTTTGCCACGATTGCGCGGTGTGAATGAATGATTATTGCCGTGACAGGAGATGACGAAGCTGCTAATTCTACTCCTATCCTATATGTTATTTTATAGCCCAATACAGCGTACGTCTAGAGGTTTTTGCATGACATTTCTATCATAGCAGAAAAAAAGGGCAAAAAAGAGTGCAAAGACGTGATATGCCTTGCACTCTCAATGAATTTATTGCACCTACTTAATCGAGATAATCTTTCAAAATCCGACTGGCCTGCGGATGTCGTAATTTACGAATCGCACGCTCTTCGATCTGTCGTACACGCTCACGCGTAACTTTTAACTTTTTGCCCACTTCTTCTAATGTATGGTCATGGTCATCGATGAGGCCGAAGCGCAGTTCAATAACCTGACGTTCACGCACTGTAAGTTGTCCAAGAACTTTGCGAATCTCTTCGCGCAATAATTGTTGATCTGTAATTTCGGTTGGCCCTCGCTCGTGCATATCCTCTATAATATCGCCAAGCGTATTTTCCTCTTCTTCTGAAAGAGGAGCGTCGAGTGAGAAGACCTTTTCTGCCCAGATGAGCAATTCGCTCACACGTTCTGCAGTCATGCCGAGTCGTTCACCGATACTCTCAGGAGTTGGCTCTCGCCCCATTTCCTGGTATAGCTGGCGTGTGGTACGTTTGACACGCATCACTTCTTCCATAATATACACAGGGAGTCTCACAACACGCGTGCCCTCAAGGATGGCACGTGTAATGGCTTGTTTAATCCACCACGTTGCATAGGTGGAGAAACGAAAACCTTTGCGATAGTCAAATTTGGTAACAGCCCTGATGAGACCGATGTTGCCCTCACCAATGAGATCTTCCAGGGAAAGTCCCTGACCAACATATTTTTTGGCAATGCTGACAACCAGACGCAAATTGGCTTCAATGAGATGGTTTCGGGCATCCTTATCGCCTTGCTCGGCTCTCTCTGCAATGCGCGATTCGCTTGCTGCAGAGAGCAGAGGAATGCGTGAAATCTCACGAAGATAGAGGCGTAAGCTATCGCTTTGTGCCAGGTTACTGAGATCAGCTTCCGCTACATTTTCGCGTTCAGGTTCAGCCGCCTTATCACGGTCGCGTTCTGCGTTAAACATCACATTTCGTTCCAAGTGCTTGCTCTCTTCTCCTGCAACATGTACGTAGATCAGTTCAGTCTTGGCTTATTGTATCATACGTAGATGGTATTGCAAGCAACAACGTCCTCTCTTCTGAAGATTGTTTCCCCACGTTTAATGTGTTTATTATTGTGTCGACTTTCTGTCTGTTCTCAACAGGTCTGCACACCTGGCTGCGTGAGGTATTCTCGCCTTTGTTTAAGTATACCCATAAGAACAGTATTTTGTTTTTTGTTATTCCGGATCTCGATCTATGGATGAGTGTTTTCACTGCTCTGGCGTACGTGCGCTGACGCGCCCGATCTGAATTTTTAATAACCTGATGAGAAAAATGCGCCGGGGCGCATTTTTCTCATCAGGTTATTAAAAGTGTATCCAATTCTCATGATCACTGGGATCTTCCCGCCCGAGCTTTTATTTGTGTGGTGCAAACAGTGCGCCCGGCGCACTGTTTGCACCACACAAATAAAAGCTCGGGTGAGCCAGCGCACGTACGCAAAAACCATTTGAGAGGAACGGGTGAAAAGATATAGGGTGGTTGAAAGGAAATATAAAAAAAGTGGCATTCTTTCGGGGATATATAGAGAATACAGGTGGTTTGTTCACCCAATAAGTTATGGTGTGCTATGATAATGGCTGGAATGGATGACACAAATGTTCAAAAAGGATGGTTTGCTGTAACCACCTGGATCACTGTAACGTAAATATGTTGCGTGTCTTCCCGTCTGGTTTAAATCCCAGTTTATGTCTCGCGGAAAGTAGAGGAGCTTGCTCGGCTATGAGCTTACCAGTCGCATTAACACCAGGAACTCTTATCGGGGCCACTATATTATTGGCAATCTGATTAATCAGGGTGGCTTCGGTGCGGTTTATCGCGGGGTCGATACAAGCGAAAAGAATCGTCCTTGCGCGATTAAGGAAACATATGATGTGACGCCCGCGGCACGTCGCCAGGCTTTGATGGAGGCGAGTGTTCTGTTTACTGTGAGGAGTCCTCATCTTCCAGAGGTATATGATGCGCTTGAGGCTAATGGGCGTTTTTATTTGATTATGCAGCTAATTGAGGGCAGAATTTGCTACAGCTGCTACGTTCGCGTGCGCCTGGTGGCCGTGTTGGTGAGCAGAAGCCTGGTCAGTTAGCGAGCGGACCATGCAGTGAACAAGAGGTGTTGAGCTGGCTATTGCCGCTGATGGATGCGCTGCAGGAGTTGCATAGTCGCCGCCCACCAGTAATGCATCGCGATATTAAGCCAGGCAATATTGTCTTGACGCCTAATAATACCGCTGTCTTGCTGGATTTTGGCCTGACCAAGCTTTATGATCCTGATGCGAGCACACAGACATTAGGGCGTGCAGTGACCGAGGGTTTTAGTCCGCTTGAGCAATATATAGGCAAGACCTCTCCGCAGTCAGATATCTATTCGCTGGGAGCGACGATGTATATTTTATTGACCAATCGCCTCCCTCCCGTTGCTACCAGTCGAAGTGTGCGCGATGAGTTGATTGCTCCTCGTTTGCTCAATCCATCTATTTCACCTAATGTGGAATGGGTTTTGCTGAAGGCGCTATCCCTGCACGCTGATGAGCGTTTCCAGAGTATGGGTGATCTGGCCCGTATTTTGCGCGAGCCATCATTTGATGCCTATAACGATCAGACTGTCGCGGTCCAGATGGGTCCTGCTGGTCCCATTGTGACCTCTCAGCCTCCGTCTCAGTTACAGAGCTATGCTGGCACGCCTTATGAGCCGACTGTGGCTGCCAGTACATCTTCAAACGCAATGCCGCCGGGACCAGTAAGCTCGCCCCACCAGGTGCTCGCTCCACAGGCGTATAATCGAGGACCATATTCGCCTATTCCACCACAGCAATCTTACGGTTATGGCGCAGGCAGCAATCCACAGCAGATGAGCTATCCTGGGCAACCTCCCTTTCCTCCGGGCCAGGGCTATATGGGACCGGCCTTGCCTGGAACTCCTGCTTATCCTTATCCAAATCCAACACCAATCGCACCTCCTCTGTCGCCAGCTGAGCAGAAGAAGCGGGCCCGCGCCCAGGCTGCCCAGAATCGACCTTTGCCAACCCCTTCCAGTCAGGGCTGCTTATGGGGATTAATCCAGGGATGTATGGCAGTGTTTATGGTATTGGCATTGAAGGAATCGGCGGATTTCTACCTGGCTACTGTGCTCGGCTTTTTATTCTACGTCCTCTCCGGTTATATGACCACACGCCGTGGTGGTGGCTCACTTCGTGGAGCCTGGGCCGGTTATTGGGCAGGTATCTGGAGCACAATCGTCTTCTGGGTGGGTATCTTACTGGGTTTATTAATCAGTGCCACACAACGCTATCAAACTCTGATTACTTATAATCCTCAGAATGATCCGCGGGAACTATTTTCACAGGCCTGGAGCTTCGTGCAACCGCACTGGCCTGCTGTCCCTATGCTGCTTGCTAAACAGACCCCTTTCGTTAACTTCCTCTTCTTGATGCTGCTTGGACTGATTGTGGCCTGGGTCCTCGGTTTGCTGGGTGGGTTATGGGGCAATGCCCATATGCAAGAATCCCGGCGCGTGTAGGTGGGCCTGAAGGCTATGCTGGCAGATGCTTTATAAAGGCCTTACAGGCGCGTACATAGACATGGCGTAGAAACAACTTATGTGAAGTGTTATACTGGGTAGACGTTCACACACGCAAAGAGGAAACGTTTACTTATAATTGCAATAGAATATACTCCTCTCTATTGTCCAGGGAAGGTAGGCTTAGATAATTGGCAACTCAAGAACCGCTGAAGCAGGCAGCAGTCGAACCTATAGCTGTGTTGTCTGTTGAAGATATTGCACGTACACTCAGTACCGAGTTAAATCTTGGTCAGGGGCAGATCGCACGTACGATTGCCCTTATCGATGAGGGAAATACGACCCCGTTTATTGCGCGTTATCGTAAAGAGGTAACGGGGAGTTTGGATGAGGTTCAGATTCAGGCTATTACTGATCGGGCGGCGGCCTTGCGGGCATTATTTGAGCGCAAGCAGGATGTGCATCGCTTAATTGATGGCCAGGGCAAGTTAACTCCTGAGTTGACGGCTGCGCTTGAGGCGGCAAAGACCTTACAAGAGGTTGAAGATCTGTATCTGCCATATCGGCCAAAGCGGAAGACGCGCGCCAGTGTAGCGCGCGAAAAAGGACTGGCCCCACTGGCTGAGATTATTTTGAGTCAGTTGGAGACTGCTGGTGATGCTCAGGCTATTCTGGAGGAACAGGCCCTTCCGTTCCTGGATGCCGATAAAGGTGTGGAGACCAGCCTGGAAGCTTATGCTGGTGCCAGTGATATTGTGGCAGAAATGATTGCCGAGGATGCTACCGTGCGTGGCTCTGTACGCTCGACATTTTTTAAAAGTTCAGCCGTTGGCGCCCGGGTAACAGATCCAGAAAAAGTGGCTGAGAAAGATCCCAATGGAGTCTATCGGCTTTATTATGAATTTAATGAGAATGTGACGAAACTGGTCCCCCATCGTGTGCTGGCGCTCAATCGCGGCGAGCGCGAAGACGTGCTGCGCGTAAATATTTCACTGCCATATGAACAGGCACAGCGCGACATTACAGCCCACTATCCCATTAAAGCCACCTCTCCTTTTGCTTCTCTGTTGTCCGAGGCCATGGAAGATGGATATAAACGCCTGCTCTCTCCTTCAATGGAGCGTGAAGTACGCGTGGAGCTGACACGCCAGGCTGAAGAGCATGCCATCAATGTTTTTGCCACCAACCTGCGTAATCTTTTGTTGCAGCCTCCTCTGCGTGGCAAGAAGGTGCTGGGCATTGATCCTGGTTTCCGCACCGGCTGTAAGCTCACTGTGGTGGATGAGACCGGTAAATATATTACTTCTGACACCATGTACCTGTATCAGTCCGATAAGGCACGCAAACTGTTGCAGCAGATGCTTTCAGATTACGGTATCAGTGTGATTGCGATTGGCAATGGCACTGCCTCGCGCGAGACTGAGCAGTTAGTGGCCGAGTTGTTGCGCGAACTGGCTGAGCGCGAACAAGGGTCAGAAAAAATTGGGTATATGATTGTTAATGAGGCAGGAGCTTCGGTCTATTCAGCCTCGGAGGCCGCCCGTGAAGAGTTTCCTGACCTGGATGCTACCCAGCGTGGCACGATCTCGATTGCCCGCCGCTTACAGGATCCACTGGCAGAGCTGGTGAAGATCGATCCTAAAGCAGTAGGTGTGGGCCTCTATCAACATGATGTGGATCAGAAGGAACTGGCCGCTACCCTGGAACGTGTGGTGGCATCGTGCGTCAACTTTGCTGGTGTAGAAGTCAACTCGGCTTCTGCCGCCCTGCTAAAGCATGTATCGGGCATTAACACACGCGTCGCCAATGCGATCGTCAAATATCGCGAAGCTAATGGGCCCTTTAAAACACGTAAGGATCTCTTGAAGGTTCCAGGTCTGGGTCAGGCGACCTTTGTGCAGGCGGCTGGTTTCTTAAAGATTGCCAATGGCGCTGAGCCACTGGATAATACTTTTATTCACCCCGAGAGCTATCAGTCAACGCGTACTCTGCTTAAAATGTTACCCGAGGGTGAAGGGAAGCAGAGCAGGCCAGCGGAACGTATTGCGCAGTTCAGGCAATTTATCAAGCTACAAAATAGTTTAGGCCGCTCCAATCGTAACCGAGGCAATGCGGAGGCTGGTAATGAGGCCGCTGCGTGGCGCGACCTGGCCGATAAAGTTGGCGTAGGTCTACCAACCCTCAACGATATTCTAGAGAACCTGGAGAAACCTGGGCTGGATCCTCGTGATGAGCTTCCCGCACCCATTTTGCGTCATGATGTGTTGAAGATGGAAGATTTACAGCCAGGCATGCTGCTGCAAGGAACGGTGCGTAATGTGGTCGATTTTGGAGCCTTTGTTGATATTGGCGTCAAGCATGATGGGCTGGTACATGTTTCTGAGATGGCAGACCGCTTTGTGCGTGATCCTTTGACCGTGGTCTCTGTCGGCCAGGTGGTGCAGGTGCGTGTGCTGGAAATCGATGTTAAACGTAGCCGTATACAACTAAGTATGCGCGGAATCAATGCATAAGGCAAGGATAATTGGAGAAATAGCGCATGGTAAAAGAGGCATATAGTTTTGAGCGTTACCTCAATGTACGTACAGCCTTCGGCCCCCATTTCTCTCCGGATGGCAAGAAGCTAAGTTTTTTGACGAATATCACTGGTGTGGCTGAGGTATGGAGTGTGCCGCTGAATTTACAGGCTGCAACCCCACTCTGGCCAGACCAGCTAACCTTCCGGGGTGAGCGCGTGTCGAGTGCGGTGTATGCGCCACACGCCGATGTTTTGCTGGTTTCGGGCGATATCGGGGGGAATGAACGTGCCCAGCTTTTCTTATTGGAGGCTGATGGTTCACGTCTAACTGCATTAACCTCTAACCTTGAGGTAATGCATATTTTTGGCGACTGGTCTCCTGATGGTCAGTACATCACATATAGTAGCAATGAGCGCGATGCTCGCTATTTCGATGTCTATGAGATGGAAGTCGCGACTGGCGAGCGCCGTTTATTATTGCAGCATGATGGCACAAATTACGTCCATGGTTATTCCCCTGATGGTTCACAGATACAGGTGTCACGCTGGCTCTCCAATACGCGCAGTCAAATCTTACTGGTGGAGCGGGCTACGGGTGCCGTACGAGCCTTGACCCCGGAGCCAGATGCGGATGTACGTGGTGTCGTTTACCAAGCGGCTGCGTGGTCGGCTGATGGCCAGGGACTTTATCTATTGAGCAACTGTGACAGACAGTTTCATTCGCTTGCCTACCTGGATCTATCTACACTGGATTTGCATTACCTGGGTGAAGATCGTTGGGATGTAGAGTTGCTTGAAGTGACAAAAGATGGTACCCGGTTGGCGATGAGTGTCAATGAGGATGGTTATTCCACGCTAACGCTTTTTGATATAGCTCAGGGTTGGGAGCAGCGCCAACCATTGCTGACTCCAACTTTACCCCGGGGTGTCGTCTATGAATTAACCTGGTCTGAAGATGGTTCACGCCTGGCCTTGTCCTATACAACCGCAGACGATGCACTGGATGTCTGGGTCTGGGATCTAGAGGCTGGCGCTATTACACGTGCTACCCAAAGCTCACGCGGCGGAATTCCACAGAGCTCTTTTGTCAATCCGTCGCTCGTCCACTATCCAACCTTTGATGGTCGTGAAATACCCGCCTTCCTCTATCTGCCTGCGGAGCAGCAGCAACAACTGCCTGTAATTATCAATGTGCATGGCGGACCAGAGGGGCAATCGCGACCTGTTTTTGATCCCGTGACGCAGTATTTTGTGTCTCAGGGTTATGCGGTACTGGTCCCCAATGTACGTGGTAGTACAGGCTATGGCTATGAGTATCAGAGCCTCGATGATGTGCGCCTGCGTATGGACTCGGTCGCCGATCTCCAGCATGCCGCGCTCTGGCTAAGTCAGAGTAGTATCGCTGATAGCAAGCGTATTATCGTGATGGGGGGGAGCTACGGTGGCTTTATGGTGCTGTCGGCGATCACGACCTATCCAGATCTGTGGGCCGCTGCGGTAGATATTGTAGGTATCGCCAATTTTGTGACCTTCCTGGAAAATACTGGCCCCTGGCGCCGTAAGTTACGAGAGTCAGAATATGGGAGCCTGGAAAACGATCGCGAGTTTCTAGAGCAGATCTCGCCTATCCGCTCGGTAGACAAGATCACGGCCCCACTGTTTGTCGTACATGGCGCCAATGATCCACGCGTTCCTGTTGGGGAGGCTGAGCAGATCGTGTCCGCGCTACGTCAGCGCCAGGTTCCGGTTGAATATCTCCGCTTTGAAGATGAAGGGCATGGGTTGATCAAGCGTAGTAACCGCCTGATTGCCTACCCTGCCATCGCACGCTTCCTCGAACAGCAACTCGCCTCTCATGCCTAAAGATCCTGCTAAACACGATATCCATAGATCTTTTGCTGAAGATCAGATCTATGGATATCGTGTTTTTTATTATAATGCTATAGCAGAGCGACAAAAATAGAGTACTTCCCATAAAAAGCTTCAAGATAACTTCTATTTTTTATGATTTGAAAAGCAAAAAAGAGTAAGACACCTTGACAGATGTCCCACCCCTTTTTGGTAGTGGCAGTACCCATTATGGGTGAAATGTGTATCAAGTAGAGACAATAGCAACGTATTAGTAGTACTGATAACGTGTAATGGGTTCTGACTGATTTTTACTGAAACAAGCGCGGTCGATTCTATCGATAGCGCTATTCGGGCTATCCTGAGCTATGAAAAAATACTTAATGGCGTGCTTTGAAACATCTTGAATTACCCTGTGATGAGAAGAAAGTACCGCGAGTATCACAGGACACAATGAAACGCGGTAAACTACAGCTAGTTTGACTCCAAGCAGCGTTTGTTTTTCCGACATGGGTTTGTCATTGTCTATTCCTTATCATGAAAGAGGATGTGGAAGGGCGGGTCTAAGGAAAAGAAGACAGCATATGAGAAGGCAAGCTTGCAGCCATAGGGTTGTGATGATGATATGGAGTGCTCTATACCATATAGAAGTGCTGGTTAATCACTTTACTTTTCTGGTTTATGAGTAGTTCTGTTTTTCATTGGGACTAGCAAAACATTTTTTTTAGTAATAGAACAACAACCTGTTTTAGGCGAGGTGAAGGTATGGATGATAAAGCTAGTCGTCGCATGAATCTGGGCAATCGGCGGCGTCAACGGCGGTCTATAAAAGATAATGGTCGGATGTGGTGGAAATTTTTGTATAGTCATCGTAATGCTATTCTCACAGGTACACTTATTATCGCACTGTGCGCATTATTGCTAGGCATCTGTGCGCGGCTCCCTGCGCCTGGAGCCAGTGATCAATCTGATGGGGCGCAAGTTGTCGATTATACAATACTGGTACACCAGATTCAAAATGGTAATGTTTCTGCGGTAGCAATTCAAGATGACAATATCCATGCTTTACTTAAAAATCCCCTACAATCTACAAAAACTATAGCTTCTAAGGCTGGTGCTCAGTCGTCGTCGGATGCGCCCATTGATCCAGCAAGCTGGTATCACATGCTTACCAACAGTGATACTCTTCTGACGGCCTCGCAAGATACCACAGCTTTTGATCGTCACACGGTTTATATTCACATTCCTGCTGGTGGGAAAGACCTCTTAATGACTCAGCTGGAGTCTGCCCATGTTGATGTGAATATTCTTCCTACTCCTCAACCTTCACCTTTGTTAACAGTGTTGGGACGTTTCGCCCCCCTGCTGCTTGTCATTGTGTTACTACTTGTATTCTTTTCCATAAGGCAGAAGCAGAACCCCCTGGGTTCTATGGATGATCGTATCAGTCAGATTGGTAAGAGTCGCGCCAGGCGCTTTGATCGTTTGCCTGAAGGGACAACACCACCTACAAAGCCTCAGGTAACCAGTCCCAAGCTATTGACGGGTGGCAGGAGTCCTGCTTCTGCGGTAGCCAAATCCGCGGCGGCCCCTGTTGTGGCCATCCCTTCGGTGACTTTCGCTGATGTGGCTGGCATCGATGAGGTTAAATCTGAACTGGTTGAAATGGTGCAATTTCTGCGTGAGCCCGGCAAATTTAGTCGCCTAGGCGCGCATATTCCGCGTGGAGCCTTACTGGTAGGTGCTCCTGGTACCGGTAAGACCTTACTGGCCAAGGCAGTGGCGGGCGAAGCGCAGGTACCCTTTTTTAGTATGAGTGCCTCAGAGTTCGTTGAGATGTTTGTGGGTGTGGGCGCGAGCCGGGTACGTGATCTTTTCCAGCAGGCGCGGCGCGTTGCTCCCTGCGTTGTTTTTATCGACGAGCTTGATGCCGTGGGCCGTAAACGTTCTATGAGGGCCTCGGGCAACGACGAAAGAGATCAAACCCTTAATCAACTGCTGGTTGAATTGGATGGTTTTGATGCTCGCCAGGCTGTAATTGTGATGGCGGCGACAAACCGCGTAGATATTCTGGACAAAGCCCTGTTGCGGCCAGGTCGTTTTGACCGTCGGATTACGGTGTCAGCACCAGATCGCGTAGGTCGCGAAGCCATTTTACGTGTGCATGCGCGTCAGACACCGCTGTCCGAAGATGTCTCTCTGGAGCGCCTGGCCCGTTTGACTACTGGTATGACTGGAGCTGACCTGGCCAACCTGGTGAATGAAGCCGCCCTTTCGGCTGCCCGGCGTGATTTGATGGCCATTAATCATGATTGCTTTGAAGATGCCCTGGCCCGCATTCAATTAGGCGCGTTACGGCCTCTGGTGATGAGTGAGTCTGAGCGCCGCATTATCGCTGTGCACGAAGGTGGACACGCATTGGTGGCCCATCATTTACCTGAAGCTGATCGTGTGAACCGCGTAACCATTTTACCGCGCGGACAAAGTCTGGGCGTGACCCAGTTTAGTGCTGAAATGGATCGTTATAATTATAGCCGTGAAACCCTGATGGCGCGTATCGCTGTTGGCCTGGGGGGTCGAGTCGCAGAAGAATTGACCTTTGGACCTGAGCGTATCACAACTGGTGCTGAAAATGATTTGCAGGTTGTGACTGATCTCGCGCGTAAGATGGTGACACGCTGGGGAATGAGCGAACGTGTGGGTGTCGTATTCGCTGACTATCAGCCTGAGGAGTCATATGCTATGAATATGCGTAGTATTGACCCCGATGCTATTCCCTCACAATCTCGATCTCTTGTGGCCGATGTCCGGGGCAATCTGTACCTGAATGGTTCACAGCCTGCTCAGGGCCGCTATTATGCGCAAACCATGGCCTCCAGGTCCTCGGGCGGTGTGATGATGAATGCACTGATTGATGCGGAAGTACAGCGCATTCTTAACGATGGCCGTGCCATGGCCCGCGCCATTCTTACCGAACATGCCACACAACTAACCACGTTAGCTGACGCGTTGATAGAGCATGAGCAGCTGGATCGTACCCAGTTTGAAACTATTATACAGGGCTAGCTGGTAGGTAGGTAGTATCTTCAACAGTGTTTATAGCTGTTGAAGATACTATCTGTCTTATTGCGCTATGTTTTATGCTTCAGATGTCAGAAGATCTTCTTGCTGAGGCTGCTCTTTTTGACCATGAACAATAGTGTGTAATCTGCCACCGGTTGATTGCAATGATTGTTCGGCAAAAG
Organism: Dictyobacter kobayashii; assembly: GCF_003967555.1. Taxonomy (GTDB): domain Bacteria; phylum Chloroflexota; class Ktedonobacteria; order Ktedonobacterales; family Ktedonobacteraceae; genus Dictyobacter; species Dictyobacter kobayashii. Next base: position 761,952 of record NZ_BIFS01000001.1, on the reverse strand, counting down.
CAATTAAATCCTCTTTCCTTCCATGTTTATAGAAGCTATCCATTGCGTGCAAGCATTGTTGGGCCTGCTGGGGATCATAATGCTGGAATTCGCGTAGGAGCCATTTGCCTGCACCAAGCCAGTGTTTATGGGCATTGAGTTGGATAACAATGGACCCGACGATCACGTGAAAAGCAATGATGTAGTTCTCATAGGGGTTCTTTGATCCAATAAGATCGTCAAGATAGTCTGTAAGCTCATTGCGATGTATATTTTGTTCTTCCTGACTTATTGGTTCCGGGCCATATTGTAGTACTTGCCTGGCTTCATGCTGAATTTGTTGTGCCAGCCCATCAGTGTCTTTAAGGATAATACCTTGCGCGCACATGTGCGATAACACTGGTCGGCGTCGCTGGATTTCCTGCTTGAAGAGCTTGAGGCATGTCTTATGGGTATAAAACAGAACATCAATAGAACGTCCTAAGGCACTTAATGACTCTTCATAAGCAGACGCACCCTCTTCATTGATCACTAGAATATCTAGATCCGACTGCTCTGTTTCTTCTCCCCGAGCGGCACTACCAGCAAGAATAGCGGCTTTACAATTGGGAAACTCTCGATCCACAAAGGTACGCGCAATATCAACAGCGTTCATAAGACCTCCTCTATGTGCTATCAGTGTTAAGCACTATTCTTTATCGGATAGTCTAATAAATATGTTGATGTATTTGATTGTATTACTGAAAAATTCTATGATCCTGAGCTGGCTTTCTCTGGATTGAGTCTGTGATGTTTTCTGTTTGTGAGGAGGAATGGCCAAAAAAGGGAAAAGAGCACCCAGGGGTCGTTGACGACCCCAGCTTGCCGTTCATGCGGATACGTGTTGCTGTCTGTTTAGAATGGCACTTGCAAGCAGATCAGTTGCAAATGTAGCGCCACGCTTCCTTTCTTATTGCGCTGGCTTTTAATAGATTTACTAAAAGCGACATGTCATAACGATGGCGCTCATATCATCTGGTTTGGAACGAATAGTCTGGCTGCGATCTTCGTGTGACCGTTGGCGTGCACTCTCAACCAGAACGCGTGCAGCAGAAGGACGCGGACTTGTTCTCAGGATATCTTCAATCTCTTCGTCTGTTAAATTATCATGGATACCATCAGTACATAAGAGGATGCGATCTCCCGGACGTATACTTATCTTATCGGTGTGGATAGTAGGTGGTATCGGGCCTCCCAGTGCTTGTGTAATGCCGCCGCGTAATCTAAAGTAGCTGTATTCGACTTCAGAGAGCTGGTCAGCTCGCATCGCCTGGTCAATGCGAAAAGCGTGATATTCATTAACAATCTGATTCTCGACCAGCTTGGTTAATAGACCATCATCGTGGGTGAGGCGCTTGATGCGTTCATCTCCACGCAATAGATAGATGCGGCTATCTCCCACATGGGCATAGACCATCATATAGTCATGCGAGCCAGGTTGGCCGCAAAAAGCTGCCAGGGCCACGGTCGTAGCAAGATCATCTGTGCCTGCTCGCTGGGCGCCGCTGGTTCGTACCTGTTCGTCTGCTTCTAAGATGAGTTTTTCCAGAATCTCGCAGAGATCGCGCTTGCTGCAATCTTCCAGAAATGTATAGATTTTGCGACGGTTGCGCTCGCGTGTAAGTATGCGTTTCCAGGCCTGGCGGGTAGAGTGGGCAGCCGTCTGGGAAGCGATTTCAGCAGCTGCGCTACCACCTACGCCATCAAAGACAGCAAAGAGGCCACCGAGTTCATCGATAATCATACTGTCTTCATTACGGGTCGGGTGGCGTTCGTTGGCGATGCTGCGACTAGAAGTAGCGAAAGGTGATCGCTTATGAAGATGATGAATAGTAGTACGTTTATAATGTCTGGTTTTGTGTGGCATCTTCGTCGATTGCTGCCTTTCGAATGATTTTACTATAGATGTTGTACTTTTTCTCATCACTTGATAATTCATGTCTATACCATTAACAATAGAACAGACCACATGGTCCAGGATACCATTAAAGTTGGTTCTTCAAGTCCTATACTTGCTCTACTTTGTCACAACCCCCAACGGCCTGCTGTATACATTTTGGGTTCGTTAGATTGATGTATTGGTCGAACCTCTGTGTGGTTGGTACATAAACTATTGAGTGCAAGTATAGCAGATTGTTGGATGAAAAGAAAAGGGTTTTGCATTCTGGAATGCCCTTTTCAATGGATCAGATTACATATTCTTAGAAAATTCTCAAATAGCATTTTTGTATGCTGTTGATAGATAGGAAACTGTTTTTTTCGCTCTTGCTCGATAGCCTGGTAGGCTGGAATTCCTAAAGTGGTAATCATACTCTCTTTCATTGACGGATGATAAAGCCAGGTATTAAGAGTATCATTATCAAGTTCTATATGATACTGGAGTCCATAGGCGTAGCGCCCATAGCGAAAGGCCTGATTCTCTGTGTTTGCGCTGGTTGCTAGCAGTACTGCGCCATCTGGCAGGTCGAAAGTATCTTCATGCCAGTGAAATACCTTCTGGTAGCCAGGTAAGCCATTAAACAAGGGATCTTGTTGCCCTTGTGGGGTAAGTTGCACGTCAAAAAATCCAATTTCAGCCATTATATGCTGGCGCACTAGCCCTCCAAATGCATCAGCCAGTAACTGGCAGCCCAGGCAGATGCCCAGGTAAGGAATATTTTGAGCAACGATGTCGTGTAGCCAGACTTTTTCCTGTACCAGGTAAGGATATTCTTGTACTGCATATACATGTTGGGAGCCACCCAGCGCAATAATGGCGCTATAGGCGGATGGATCTGGGAGCGTATCTTTTTCGATCTCTGCGACATCATATGCAATGTCATGAGCCTCTAAAAGTTCTCCCAGATAGCCCATGGGATTGCCCCACTCATGCTGTAGCACGAAGACCTTCTGCACGTCCTTTCCTCCTTTCTATATACAGAATAATCGATAATTATCTCAGCAACATAAATACATCACCTTATAGATACGTAAGCTGATGCCGGCTTCGTCCATATGCCTGGTTGTCTGTGCAAGCGATAAGAAAAAGAAACATATAATATGTCATCTCTTGTGCAGAGAATTAGAAAGATATGCCATGAGGCAAATTCTTTCCTCCTTGTAATCAACGTCACATATATGTTTCTTTTTCAACTATGCCTGTTTGATCCTATATGGACAGGACTTTTAGGTTACCTTGACTGCTTGCCCAGGGCAGTAATTTCGACATGCCAGCTTTCACCACCATCCAGGGATAGTGTCCAGAGGAAGGTGAAGTTGCTTCCCTGATGGGTACGTTCAAAGCCTGCTTCTGATCCAGTGACGGTATCGATTGAGTAGTGCCAGAGGGTTGCGGGTTGATTTAGTGAGATGCCCAGGTCTTGTTGTAGCCAGCTATTTCCAATGTGCATAGCCTGGACATTATTGACCTCTCCTGTGCTATCAAAGCTGTGACTATCTAACTGTTGTCCGTCAACGAAACAGTAGGCTTGTGGATTGCCACCGCCGCCGAGCAGGTTCACATTTAATTCAGTGGCGAACGTGCTTTGTAGGCGTGCCTGACCCTGGTTCTCAATCTGGTAACGGATGACCAGCTTTTCCTCTCCCTTAGGAACAAAGAGTGTTTTGGTCAGGCGTACTGGTAAGGGGCTTAGCGCTCCGGCACGTTTAACCTGGCCATCGCGACTCATTACAACCGTGATGCCGGTCTCGTCCTGCGCAATTTCTGTCTGATAGGGTTCGTTGGCAAAGTTGCCCTGCTCCTCATAGCGCACCTGCGCAAAACTGGCGAGTGGCAGGCCGGCAGGTAAGAAATGATCTACCAGGCTACTACGGCGATAGCGATCCATCACCAGATGCTGGTCCAGATCCGCTTCTTTGGTACGGATGGTGCTGTGTGGATTGCCTGGATCGCCACTGGCCTGCTCTTGTTCCTTGCTGGCGGCGTTACGACGTCGCTCCTGCTCGTAGGTGCGCAGTGTCTGGTGATAGCTCTCTTCTTGCCGTGTCATGACGCTGAGCATATTATGGGCGCTACGTCTCAAGTCCCATTCGAACAGACTGCCACCATGCTGGGGGTCCAGATAGAGGTTTTGTTGGTCGCTTTCAATGATCAGTTGCTGGAGCGTGTTGCGCTCAAAATCGGTGAATTCATATTGTTGCCATGATGCTGATCCGTGCTTGACACGGTCGGCGGCATTCTCTGCTTTGATCAAGTGGTGATAAATAGCTGAGCGCACATGGGCCATATAAATGCCACCAAAGAGACCATGCCAGTAGGTATCGTTGGCCTGAGCCTTTAATAGATGGGTTAAGCCAACCTCTTCGCTGGCACCAGCCTTATAGACGGCGTCATGGACACGCAACATTTTCTTATGCTGGTTGTTGATCTCAGGATAGCGCACCAGGAAACTGCGCCAGAAGCCACCGCGCATAAACTGGAGGATATCATTGCGTTTTTCGTGTTCCAGTTGATGTACGAGCTGTGAAAATTGATAAGAGCGCTGAGCTGGTAGGGCCCACTCGGTCATTTCAATATAGGATGATGTGGGAATATAAACCCGTCCCAGGGCTGAGTGCTGATTGGCATATTCTCCCAATGGGGTAGTGTGCAGCCAGTCGCTATTCTCTTCCAGCGCACTGAAGAACTGATCTACCCACCCAGAGTGGCCGTCGGGTCCCCAACAATATGGATGTGTATCGGGCCAGCTACCAAATTTTTCGCCATCATCGCCCATGACCACAATGCGATTGCCATCCGTGGTCGCCAGCTTTTTCAATGTATCAATCGTCTCCTGGGGAGGGCGCCATGGAATGGTGTAGCGCAACGATTGGCTGGTCGCATAGACCTTCAAGATGCCTGTTTGATCCTCGGTGGCATAGTAGCCATAGAGATCTTTATCTTCCAGACCCACATTCTTAAAATGGATGTCGTCCAGAATCGTCCATTCGATACCCGCTTCTGTTAGATAGCGAGGTAAACTGGGCTCCCAGACGCGCTCAGCTAACCACATGCCGGTTGGATGAGTCCCAAAGTCGGCCTCTACACGTTCGGTCAGGCGGCGAATCTGGGTTACCTTGTCACTATCAGGAATAGAGGGGAGGATTGGCTCATAGTAGCCACCACCCACAATCTCAACCTGTTGGCGGGCCACGAGCTCAGCTACGCGGCGCAAGAATTCTGGATGGGCCTCTTCCAACCAATCCAGGAGTGAACCCGTATAGTGGAGTGAGAGGCGTACATTTGGATGTCGTTCCAGTGCCTCAATCATTGGCAGGTAAGATTCTTCGTACACCTGTTGAAATACCCAGGGGAAATTCCCAACTGGTTGGTGATTATGTAAAAGCAGCCCGATATGAATGCTCTTGTGTTGATTTGACCCTGTTGTCATTTCTCTTTATCCTCTATGTTTCGTCTGTAGTGGCTATCTTATAAGCAACCTGCTGTTGCCGCGGTTCTCGCTGTACTATTTATGCTGTAAAAAGGAGTGCACATTGCCACATGTGTATGCATACTATGCACTGTTGCATGTATTATCACGCCTGTGGGTACGTGGCCTCCCTTTGCGCAATGCCTCTACTATGTACGGTGCTATAGTATAGTTTTCTCAGCCTAATTTCAATATAGCATGCACATTCTGGCAGGGTTATTCTACTTCTCTCTTTGACCGAGGGATGGTGGTAGAAGACGAGTGGAGAGGTTTTGGGTGCGCTGTTTCTGACTTTCTGGTTAAATCCTGCGATCCCTTGCATCCCCGTTTCACGCAGTTGTACGACTCCACAAATAACCTGGGCGGTTCGCGGGTGCAGATTTTTGGGTTTCGGATGCTATCTTCTTATGCCAAAAATTGCTATACTTGGCAATATGTATAGATGTGAAAAGCGAAATGCAGGATTGGTCTGCATATGAGAAAAGTCAGCTGTTGGCTGGCATCATCGCATGGAGTAGCCAGGTTATCTGTATGGGAACACTGAAAGTATTGCTGGTTGATGATCACGGTCCTTTACGTAAAGCATTATTTGAAGGATTGGAAGCCACCAGAGATGTGCTAGTTCTGGGAGAGGCGGCAACGGGTCGCGAGGCAGTGATGCGCGCGCTCGAATTAGATATGGATGTGATCCTGATGGATGTGCAGTTGCGCGATCCCCAGGAGGGTCGGCGTGCCTTGAGCGGCGTTGGTGCTGCGGTCGCCATTCGCCGTGAACGTCCTCGTATGCCGGTCGTGTTTTATTCGATTCAGGATGATGACGAGTATTATCGCGAGTTTCGAGCCTCTGGTATTCTAACCCATTACGCTTACGTGCGTAAAAGTAATTATCTATTGCCTAGCATGCTGGTGCCTCTTTTACGCGATGCGGTGAGCGGTCGTAGCCTGGTAGATCCTGAGATTGAAGATCGTGTACAAGAGGTGCGCGATCTGGATGAGCAGTCTCCACGAGCTTTATTGGAGCCAAACGAGTTACGGGTGGCTGAGCTAATGGCGCAGGGTATGACCAATGAGCAGATTGCTACACGCTTAAATCTTCATGATAAGCGAGCGGTAAGTCGGACTAACGGGCGTATTTATGCGGCCTGGGGATTAAGTGAGAACGCTGTGGATGACAAGGTTGCGCGTGCGAGGGCAACCTTGATTTATATGCTAAATCGTATGGTAATGTGGGATGAGGAGGGCGTTGCTCTGGTGCAAGATCGCCGGGGAGAATGGGTACCTCTCTACAAAGAAGAATACTAATGCCTGTACTGTTTTTTCAAACTCCTGTTTTGTTTCTACAAACCGTTTCTCTGGCCCTATCGATTTTTAATCTGATTGCTTTTTTGTGGTTGGCATTCACCGTATGGCTAAATGGCGATCGGCGTAGTATGATCGCGCGCGTAGGCGTGGTGGGATTGGGCCTGGCTGCCCTCTTCTTCTTTATTCATGCACTGTTGATTTCTGGTCCTCTATCCAAAACAACAGGGGGACCCATTTCCACTGATTTTTTGTGGCACCTGGTCTGGTTTCCAGCCGTCGGGGTCCCTTATATCTGGTTTGTGATTGGCCTGTATTATGCCTCCTTCCTCAACAATAAATGGCGTCGGCGACGGCCATATTTATTGGTTAGTAGCGCAGTACTGGGCTGTAGTGTGCTCTTGATACTGCTCTTTAATCAATCAACATTTACGTTTAAAGAAACACTGTTATTGCTGGCTTATGGCAAGGATATCGATGGGGGATTGCCTGGAAGCCTATCTTTGCCACTGCTGGTGTTGCCGATTTTTCTAGCTTATGTGACATTCTGTGTGATTGGACCCTGGTTTACACCGGCACGAGTGGGACGTTTGCTTAACGCCCTCTGGCGTTTTGGCATTATGCGTGCTCGTACGCGTTCTTTGCGTCGCTCACTGGTAGATGCTTTTTGGGATGATCAGATTGATGTGGGTAATCTGGATGAACCCATCCTTTCCTGGCACCTGGCCCGGCCTGTGTTGCTATTGGCCGCCTTATTAATGGTCTGTCTGACATTAAGCCTGGGTGTGCTGGGTGTCTGGTCAATGATCAACTGGGTAAAGGTCCAGGAGACTGGCGCGCAGCCCGCCATCTCTTTTACCGATCCCAATACCATTCCCGCTAATCTGATCATGCTGGATATCTATGCTACCGGGTGCGTTGCTTTAATTGTTTTACTGATTGGATATTCAATTGTGCGACATGGGATTCTGATCGAGCGACCCCTGGCCAGGCGCGGCTTCTTTGAGCAATGGCGTGGTATCGTCATTGTGGCGGCTACTATTGCGCTTTTTATCTCCTTCCTGATGCTGATTACTCATAGTTCACTGGGCAGCCTTTTGCTAATCACTATCATTGCCACGGGTACCTATGCACTCTTTACCTGGAGTAGCTATACGGCGCACGATCGCTATGTCTCATTATTAGGACCCTTCTTGCGCAGTACGAGCGTGCGCCACTGGCTCAATACAGATCTGCAGAAAACTGAGCAGAATATGGAAGCTCTCTTCTTCCATCTATGTAAAGAGGTTTTAGAGGTCCGTTGTGCTCGTCTGGTGGTACTGACTGGACCAGTCAGGAGAAGCTTCTCATATCGTTGGTCGATTGTAGACCCCGCCGGGAATACTGATGAATTGGGTAGCAGCGTGGTCAATGAACATATATTGAGCGATGGCCATGGGCCGCAAACTTTGCGTTCGGATTTGCATGCCTATCGGATTCGCGTGTTGCTGCATGGCTTGCCCGTTATTTGTTGGGTCCTACCAATCTATGATGAATTGGGGTTGGTCGCCAAACTCTATCTGGGGCCCCGTCAGGATGGAGGAGCCTTTACCAATGAGGATATGGACCTGGCACAGGCGTGCGGGCAACGTATTCTGGATACCTTGCGCGATCATGAAGCTATGCTGGCGGTGGCCGGGCTATTGCGGCGGCGTGTCGTAGACGTGAAGTTATTAGGTGCTCAGCAGCGCCGCGTGCTGCATGATGAGACCTTGCCCATGCTACATCTGGCTCTGTTACGCCTGGAGACTGTGCGTTCTCTGCATCATCAGGATACAGAGTCTCCTGAGCGTTTTGAGCAGGTCCTACATGAAGCAATCGGCTCTATCAGCTCTGTCCATCGCCAGCTCGCGTCCATGATGCGAGCTATGTCGACCGGCGCACCCCATCGCCTGGAGCGGGATGGGATGATGACCGCCATCCATACTATGCTTGAACAGGATTTCCAGCATGCCTTTGATGTCGTTGAATGGAAGGTTTCTGAAGAAACGGCCCATCTTATCGATGATATGGTTCCCCCGCTATTGCTGAACTGATCTTTGCTGCCGTGCAGGAGGCGTTACGCAATGCCGCGCGCCACGCACGGGGTACAGATGTCCATCGCCGTCTCCAACTGACCCTCTCTGCCTCCTGTAATCCGCATCTGGAGGTCGTGGTGGCTGATGATGGTGTTGGCATCGTCGCTCCCAGCAGCTCAACTACCGGCACTGGTGGTGGATTGTTGACCCATAGCGCGCTATTGGCGATTGCCGGTGGTAATGTCACCATCAAGACCACCCCAAACGAAGGGGTTAGCGTCCGCATTTTCCTCCCCAGTGAAGCCCTGCGCTAGCCAATGCTTTCCTGTGCAGGCTCACCATTCGACTCATGTTGCCATACCCTGGCCCTGATATTGCTCCAGGACTACACTTAAAAGAGGATGAGCATGGGATGCTGGTACTGATGATCTTGCAACTATTTTCGAGATATCAACAGTAGGAAGCTAATGCTACCTGAACCACGCTTACCCGGCATCTCTAGCGTAAAGAGATTATTTCGAGGGAGGAGTACGGCTAATGTTACTCATTACAGGGGCAACTGGTTTTATTGGACGACACCTGGTCGCGCGCCTGGTGGCCCAGGGCGAGCGACCGCGCTGCCTGGTACGCGATCTGCGCCAGGCCGCCAACATCCTACCTGCAGATAAAGTAGAGTTGGTGCAGGGAGCAACCACCCAACCTTCTACCCTGGAGTCCGTATTGCAGGGCGTCGATACCATTGTACATGCCGCCTTTATGACTGCTGACCGCAAACAATCTGAGGGCAATCACTATGAAGAGACGAATGTGGGCGGTACCTCAAATCTAATACTGGCGGCCAAAGCGGCTGGTGTCAGGCGTATTATTGAGGTCAGCGGCCTGGGCACCAAACCGGATAAACCGGGCAGTTATATGCAAGGACGCTATTTGTCCGAAAAGATGTTGATCGACAGTGGACTGGACTGGACTATTATTCGCCCCTCAGTCCTTTTTGGCAAGGGAGCTCCCTTTATTAAAGGGTTGGTCGATCTCATTCAGACGGCTCCCGTCGTGCCTCTAATTGGTGGTGGCAAGATCATGTTCCAGCCCATTGCGGTGGACGATGTGGTGACGGTTATCCTTAAAGTCTTGCAAAATCCTGCCCAGACAAATCGTAAGATCTTCACTATTGGTGGGCCTGAATACTATTCCTTTAGCCAGATTTTTGATCTGTTGCTCCAGGCTACCCACAAGAGCCGGCCAAAGGTTTATGCACCATTGCCGCTGGTAGGTATAGGCGCCGCCGTGATGGAGGCTGTCTTACCCAAACCACCGTTGACTAAAGCCGCTATGGCTCTATTCTCTTTCGACAATACAACCGACCTGAACAGTGTTGAGCGCGATTTCGGTTTTAAACCCCAATCCTTCAAAATCTATCTACAAACACAAGGCCTCTAAAAGCAGGTGGCGTAAGGGATGATCAGGCAACACAAAAGTTGCTGTGCTATAATAGGTGGGCATATTCGTTTAAGAATAAAAGAATATGCCCACTTTGATTTGCACTATTTAACATGTAGCTGTATCGTAACTTTATCTGGCTATGTATCTATTTGACTGTGGCTGATTTTTCGGAATGACCCGGCGAAGGCCAATGCTCCATCTGGAGGGAGGAATCTGCGTGATCTCTGCCGATTTATCTGGCAAAGCAGGCGATGAATTACGCGCTATCAGTGAAAGGGTAATCCGCATTTCGCGCCTCATCCATGAGAGTTCTGAGAGACTGGGAATAGCTGTTGAAGGGACCTTTGCAAGCGAGGGCAGCGATCCTCGGGTGCGTTTACTGAGTGACGCTTTAAATGTGAGCCGGAGTGCGGATTTAGAATTAGGTCGCATCTATCAGGCTATGCAGCGCACGGTAAATGCGGCCCAGTCGCAGTCACCTACGCCTACTAGCCCGGTACAAATGGCCAATCTTTCCGCCAATCCCTCACCTTCCAGGAGCTCTTTTGAGCATGAGCGCGAGGCTATGGCAACCAGTATCTTTAATCTGGAGCAGCAGCGCGATGAACTGGAGACCCTCTCAGAAATTGCCCGTACGCTAAATTCGACCCTGGAATTCGATGAAGTTCTGACGCTGGTGATGGATCGTGTGATCCAATTTGTGAAGGCTGAGCGCGGTGTGTTGATGTTGGTGAATACAACCTCCGGAGCTTCGGAATTGACGGTCGCACGCGATAAGAACGCCAATACCATTCCTGAAACCACCTTTGCCACAGCCCAGATCAGTCGCAATACGATTAAAAAAGTTATCGAGAGCCGCCAGCCATTGTTGACCGATGATGCGCAGTTGGATGCGGGTTTGAAAGATAATCAAAGCATACTGGTCTATGGAATTCGTTCCATTATGTGCGCCCCCTTGATCGTGCGCAATAATTGCATTGGCGCTGTCTATGTTGATAGTCGTTACAATACCAGATTATTTAGTAAAAAGCACCTGGAGTTATTGCTGGCTTTCTGTAATCAGGCTGCTATTGCGATCGATAATGCACGCCTCTTTGCCGATCTCAATCGGGCTATTCGTACGGTACGTGAAGATAAACAGTACATGGATAATATCTTTGGTTCTATCGCTAATGGGGTGATTACTACCAATTCCGCTGGTGTGATTACCACCTTTAATGCGGCCGCCAGTATTATCCTGCATGTGCATCCTAACCAGGCCCTGGGCAAACATTATCGCGAGGCCTTCAAGTTCTTGCCTCCTAATGTCGGTATTATTGATACGCTGTATAATGCGCAGGCTCACCATGAGCATGGTACCTTGATCAAGCAAGCCATCAATTGCAAGGTTCCAGGTCGTGAGCGCGATGATGTTGTGAGCTTAAATTACTATGTTAGCTCATTGCGCGATACGCAGGGGGCGCATATTGGTATGGCGCTGGTGATTGATGATCAGACCGAGCTGAAGCGTTCTGAGGCAAGAGCCAGGCAGGTACGTGGCATCTTTGAACGCTATGTCCATCCCCATGTGGTGGAACAATTGATACGCGATCCTATGGCCCTGAATCTGGGTGGAGAAACAAAAGAGATCTCCGTTGTTTTTGCCGATATCCGGGGCTACACGCGCCTGAGTGAGAATATGCGGCCGGAAGAGGTCATGCATATGATTAATCGCTACCTCAAGATCATGTGCGATGCGATCTGGGAAGAGTCCGGTACACTGACCGCCTTTCAGGGCGATGCATTGATGGCTATCTTTAATGCTCCTCTGCCCCAGTCGGACCATGCGTTGCGCGCGGTCCGGGCGGCCTGGAAGATGCGTATGGCGGTATTGGATTATCAGCGTTCACAGCCGCAGGAGATTCAGGTTTCGTTTGGGATTGGGGTGAATACCGGACCTGCTACAGTGGGAAATGTGGGGCACAAGAGCGTTTACAGAACTATACCGCTATCGGAGATGCGGTCAATGTCGCCTCGCGGTTACAAAATAATGTATCCGATAATAATATTTTGCTCAACGATACGACTTACCAGCAAGTCATGCATCAGGTCCATACTGGTAAGCCTTATGCTCTCTCCGTGAAGAATAAGAGCGCTCCTCTAACGGTTCGCTATGTATTGGGCTTGCCCTAAAGATGTTTGCGCAGTACAAAGCCTTTTTGCTGCAAGCGTATAAAGCCAAACCACTCATAGAGACGGTGGGCATGGTAGTTATCTTCCTGCGTGTTGAGCATAATACGTGAGACATGCGCGCGCTCAAAAAAGCGGATTGCCTCGACCATTAAGCGTGCTCCAACCCCCTGGCTCGCAGCGGAGGGATGGACGGCTATGCGGATCAGGTAACCGTAATCATCGTCCAGGGCATTGAATTGATAGCCCACTACCTCACCCTGTAGCTCGCTGACGACGAAGTAGGGATGCGTGCTGGCGATATCTTGAAACGCGAGTGCATCGTAGCGCCACAGGTCTTCAAAGCAGGCCTCTTCAATACGCAGCAAGGCCGGCATGTCATGGGCCAGATCTACATTGCGGATCGTTACGTTCTGATTTCCGCTGGTGGGAACCTTGTAATCAAATTTGTCGTAGGAATAGAGATTGCGATAAGGAATAAAACCACGCCCCAATAGCAGGGTGCGGAGCCAGTCATTCTCGCTATCATTGCCTGAATAGTGAAAATAGTGTACGCCCTGGGCGCGCAATTGCTCATAAAGCTGATCAAGCAATCGTGCCAGCACCGCTACATACTCCCTGCTCTCAGTCCAGCTGACACCAAAGCCGCTAAACCAGGCCAGAGGCGGATTGATAATCTGCGAAAGTAGGAAGCCATAAAGAGTGCTATCATTCCACAGGCCAACAGCAGGATAGCGTTTGAGTAACAAGGGTAGCTCATTGAGTGTAAAGCGCTGGTAGACATACTCAGATGTACGCAGCAGCCGTTCAATCGCAGGGATATCTTCCTCGCTGAGTACTCGTATCTGTCTCGGTTTATTTTGCATATGTCCTCTGTGCACGCGGCCCTTTTGCATTATTTCCCATCTCTGTCCTAAGTTGAAATTATTTGTAGTGTATCTCTTAATCTGCCCATGAGTCAACAGGAAGATAAAAAGCAAAGGCGTGGATAAGCATACGAAACATGTGTGTTTATCCACGCCTTTTTTAAAAGACAAGTCGGGTTATTCTTCGTTCTGGCAGCAGCTATCGCTATCTGCTTCTGTGGGTTCAGAGGCTGGAGTTTTGGTGATCACGGGACCTTTAACTTCATTCAAGAGCTTCTCACGGTCGGGTCTGGCCTGGTTGCGCATACGATAGCCAGTGAGCTGGTGTATGCGGCGCAGCTCTGAAATAATGACGTCGGTGTTGATCTGATATTCGATATCGGGAGCCTGGCCATATTTATCAACGGCTTCGTCTCCACCGAGGAGCTGGTTGAGGCTGGTCGCGACGCCGCTGGCGACAACATCCAGGTCATAGCCACCCTCTTGTACCATGATCAACTTGCCATCACAGAGGTTGTCGGCTAGCTTGATAATGATCTCATTGAGCTTGGCGAAGCCAGCCGTGGAGATCCGCATTCCAGGTTGCACTCCTGTATGGCCCTCTGCCTCTTTCCAATGGGCATCATAGCCGGCTGAAACCAGGATCAATTGTGGATTAAAGCGGTCAGCGGCTGGTGCCAGGACCTGGCGGAAGATGGGTTCGTAGATTTCATAGCCTGAGCCAGCTGGTAAAGGAATATTGATGGTCGTACCTTCACCTGCGCCTTCACCCCGCTCGTCGGATTCTCCGGTGCCAGGGAAGAAAGGGGCCTGGTGGACTGAAAAATAGAGGACGCGTGGATCTTCGTAGAAAGTTTCCTGGGTACCATTACCATGGTGCACATCGTAATCGATGATCATGACCCGTTCCAGGCCATAGTGATCCAGGGCATAGCGGGCTGCGACCGCCACATTATTGAAGATACAAAAACCAAAGCCTGCTTCCGCGACGGCATGATGGCCTGGAGGGCGTACCAGGCAGTAGGCATTCTTGATCTCGCCATTCATGATGGCATCGAGGGCTGTCAGGGGAGCCCCGGCCGCCTTGAGGGCCGCTTCATATGTTTTGGAGGATACATAAGTATCGGTTCCCAATTGCAGACTGGTGGGGAGCCCGCTGGTCGCCTCAGTTTCAGCGGCTTGCTGACTGAGCTCTGCAATCTCTTGAATATAGTCGCGCTCATGCACAGTTGCCAGTTCATCGATACTGGCGGCACGTGGTGCCAGTTGCACGAGTCCCGGGCGTTCAAGCCATTTCAGGGCTTTCAGGTAACCGATCGACATCTCCATTCTTTGCGGACGTTCGGGATGTCCTTTGGGAACGCGATGTTCCATAAATATTGGGTCGTAGACGAGGGCCGTTGTCATAGATTTCCTTTGGTCAGGCTTATAAGTGACTGCCTGGTTGTGTTCTATTGCAGTATCCTCGAAGTGGATCGTGAAAGCATGCACGTTGTGGCCCTCTCGCCCTACTTCCAGTATACATACGATGCAAAAAAGGTCTGATGATAAAACACCAGGTGGAGTACCCATGCCGGTCAGACATGGATACTCCAGCGTTATGTTAGAGTACTTTTTTAACTAATTCAGGAATATCAAAAATGGTGTCTGCGACAGGGACGTTCGCGGCCTGTAAGGCGGCTACTTTTCCCTGAGCGGTACCGGTATTGCCAGAGATGATCGCTCCTGCATGTCCCATGCGTTTGCCGGCGGGCGCGGTACGACCGGAGACGAAAGCGACAACTGGCTTGGTCATCGTTTTGATGAACTCTGCCGCGTCTTCTTCATCACTGCCACCGATCTCACCACACATCACTACAACCCTGGTCTGTGGATCATTCTCAAAGAGGCTGAGGTAGTCCGCAAAGGTCGAGCCGATGATGGGATCACCACCAATACCGATACAGGTTGACTGACCAATGCCGGCCTCTGTAAGCAGAGAGACGACCTCGTAGGTCAGTGTGCCTGAGCGAGAGATAAAGCCTACCGGTCCTGGATTAAAGATCTGATAAGGGATGATACCGATTTTTCCAAAACCTGGGGTACACATGCCCGGGCAGTTGGGGCCGATCAGGCGGGCACCCTTTTCGCGCACAACCAGCATGGCACGGGTCATGTCTACGACGGGAATGCCTTCGGTAATACACACGATCAGTTCGATACCAGCAGTGGCCGCTTCCATAATCGCATCAGCGGCCCCGGCTGGGGGAACGAAGATACAACTGGCATTGGCATCGGTAGCGGCCTTTGCCTGGAAGACCGTATCAAAGACCGGCACACCTTCGACGGTCTGTCCACCCTTGGATGGGGTCACGCCGCCCACAATGTTGGTGCCGGCGGCAATCATATTGCGGGTATGGTATTGACCTTCGCGGCCAGTGATACCCTGAACGATGACTCGTGTTGTGTTATCTAATAGAATACTCATGTCCCTTACAGTCCTTTTTCCGTTCGAGCGATCGCGGCCACGATCTTCTCTGATGCGTCGCGCATATCTTTACCCCAGTCCAGTCCTGCGTCTTTGAGCAAGGCTCGTCCTTCTTCTGCACCGGTGCCAGAGAGTCGGACCACGATGGGCAAGCCCTTGGGGAGCTCAGCCTGAGCCATGATAACGCCCTTGGCGACCTCTTCTCCGCGGGTGATACCACCGAAGATGTTGACGAGAATGCCTTTAACCTGGGGGTCCCGAGCCACAAACGTGAGTGACTTATACATGACTTCGGCTTTGGCACCGCCACCGATGTCGAGGAAGTTAGCGGGTTTCCCACCTGAACGGGCCACCATATCGAGCGTGGTCATAACCAGGCCCGCGCCATTGCCGATGATACCCACATCGCCATCCAGTTTGACATAGGTCAGACCGGCCTGCTTGGCTTCGTATTCCAATGGATTGGCCTCTTCTGGTTCGGCCCAGGTGGCATATTCTTTCTGGTCGAAATAGACCGTTATCGTCGATCACAATCTTGCCGTCGGCGGCCATCACTTTTCCATCGGCGGTATAGGCCAGTGGATTGATCTCAGCCAGGTTGGCATCGCTCTCAATGAATGCTTTGGCCAGGGCGGCTAGAATAGCGGCTGATTGGCGGAGCACATAAGAGGGGAAGCCAGCGCGTGCCACGATATCCAGAGCTTCGAAGTGGCGCAGGCCCCAACGCATATCAATAGGCTGTTTGATGATTTTTTCTGGCGTCTTTTCCGCAACCTCTTCGATATCGATACCACCAGCGGTCGAAACCATCACTACCGGTGCCTGAGTTTTGCGGTCGAGGACGATACCTAGATAGTATTCTTCTTTAATATCAATTTTAGAAGTTACCAGTACCTTTTCAACGGTAAGCCCTTTAATATTCATACCGAGCACGCGTGAGGCTGCCTCGCGAGCCTGCTCGGGAGTATCGCCAAACTGGATACCGCCAGCCTTACCGCGTCCCCCAACATAGACCTGAGCTTTAATGACAACTGGACCGCCCAATTCACGGGCAATGGCTTCGGCCTCTTCTGGTGTATGGGCGACTTTTCCCGGCTGGACCGGAACGCCATACTTCCCCAGAATATCTTTGGCCTGATATTCATGAATTTTCAAAATAGTTGCTCCTTGTGATACTTGTCGTACACCATTGTACTCCTCACTATTTTAAAGAAATTACTTATCATGCGCAAGAGAGAATATAGTGCCTGGGATTTCTCCTATGCCGCCTATGAAGGCAAAAAAGGGCGGTAGATAGGAGGTAATCGGGGCTATGCTCCAATTACCTCCTGATGAGATTATTTTCTTCTACACTCCCGCTTTTTTCCTGTCTGTAATATACCACCTGGAGAGCAATCCTGACAGGTGGAAAGAGGGCTATCCGCGAATGAAGGCCAGGACTTCGTCGCGTTTCTCCTCCAGTTGCTTTTGATCTCTGGCTTCGACATTCAGGCGCAGCAGGGGCTCTGTGTTCGAGGGACGTACATTGAACCACCAGTCGCCGTAGTCAACGGTCAGGCCATCCAGCTTATCAACAGCTTTAGCGGATTTGCCAAAGTGTTCCTCTAAGTCCTTGAGCTTGGATTGCGCATCTTTGACGGTGCTATTGATTTCGCCACTGCGCACCCAGTGATCCAGGGGCTTGATGATCTCAGACAGGGGTTTGTCCTCGACAGAGATCAATTCCAGCATGATCAGCAACGCAATCAGGCCGGAGTCAGCGAACCAGTTGTCGCGGAAGTAGAAGTGTCCAGAGTGCTCTCCACCGAAGATACCATTGGCTTTGCGCATATCAGCTTTGATGAAGGAGTGACCAACGCGGGTGCGCAGGCCTTTGCCGCCTAGCTTCTCGATCAATTCTGGCACGCTCTTGGAAACGATCAGGTTGTAGAGGATCGTTGAGCCGGGCTGTTTCTGTAGCAGGCTATTGGTGACGGCCAGGGTAACCATTGAGCCATCGATCAGATTGCCGTACTCATCGACCGGGAACATACGGTCGGCATCGCCATCAAAGGCGGCTCCTACGTCTGCCCCTACCTCGCGTACCTTTTTCTGAACATCAACCATGTTTTCTGGTTCGATCGGGCTGGCAGGATGATGTGGGAAGGTGCCATCCAATTCAAAGTACAGGGGAACCAGTTCACAAGGAAGGTGTTTGAAGACACGGGGCATGATCAGACCGGACATGCCGTTACCGGCGTCGATGACCACTTTAAGGGGTTTAAGTTTGCTGACATCAATGAATGAAAGGGCGTGCTGAACATAATCGTCGATGACGTCGCGCTGGGTAACTTCACCTTTCTTAGCTGGTTGGGCGAAATCCCCGCTCACAGCCAGGTCGCGGATATCACCGAGGCCAGTATCCAGGCTGATTGGGAAAGCCTGGGCGCGGCAGAACCTTAATACCATTATATTTACCAGGATTATGCGAAGCGGTCACCATCGCGCCGGCTGAATAGTTGAATTTGCCCACAGCAAAATAAAGACCATCGGTTGTGATCTGTCCCAGGTCAATCACATTGACTCCCTGGTCGCTGATGCCACGGATCAAGGCCTCGGCGATTTCAGGAGACGAGACACGCATGTCGCGTCCGACGGCAATTTCTGGTACGTTCAGGTACTGGGCGGCAGCGCGTCCAATACGATAGGCGGTCTCGGCGTGTAATGTCTCACCGTAAACGCCACGCACATCGTATGCTTTAAAGATAGAAGGATCAACGGTCGCATGAGAAGTACTCATAGTTATATGTGGAACTTTCTCTTCGCTACGCTTGCCGGATGAGTGGCTCACGAGATAGAGAAGGTTCAACTCCTTTCTTATCTAACTACACAGTATGCTATTCAATCGCATGAGCCAGTGGCAGCGGAGCGAGCCGCGATTAAGCGGCGTTTCCGATTGCTTTTAAATAGCATGTGATTTCCATATTTCCAATAACACCCAGGGTTCACCTGTACTGCGTGGATCATAGATCTGCCCCACCTCGGTAAAGCCAGCTTTTGAGAAGGCCCGACGTGAGGGATGATTGGCTAAAGCCGTTTCGGCATAGATACGCCGAATACCAGGCAAGGTAAAGAGATAACGTACCAGCGTACGAATTGCTTCTGGCCCATATCCCTGGCCCCAGCGGGTTTTATCGCCCAATCCCAGGCCAACCTCGGCTTGTCCCAGTCGGTTATCCACATTGAAGTACGTAATGGTGCCGATAGGGATTCTTTTTTCGTCTTCAATGATGAACCAGAACTGGCGCCCATTGCCGCGGATATAGTTACGTTCGAATGTGGGTAGAAATTCGCCCATAGTACGTGAATACGGTCGATGAATATCATAGCGCCATACTTCATCATCGCGTTCCCAGTGAAAGACAAAATTGGTATCTTTCAGGTTTGGCCGGCGCAATTGGATACGTTCACCTTGCAGGTATGGTCCTTGCCCCATACCTGCTTTGTTATCACGTTGTAGTTCTGTCATACTAACCCCAGTGTGCGTGCAAAACTCGTCCCGGCGGCCAGAGGTTCTACACCAAAGGCTTCGGCTAATGTTTGCCCAAGGTCGGCGAAGGTCGGGCGAACGCCAAGATTGACGCCAGAACGAATTGGCTCTCCATAGGCAAGCAAGGGCACACATTCCCGTGTATGATCTGTGCCGCGATAGGTTGGATCAACCCCGTGATCAGCGGTAAAGAAAAGTGCATCTCCAGGTCGCATGCGTTGTTGAACCAGTGGTAGCCACTGATCCACATCGCGTAAGGCCTGCGCATATCCCTGGCTGTCGCGTCGATGTCCCCATAACATATCAAATTCTACCAGATTGACAAAAAGGAGACCTGCAAAATCTTGTTCAAGCCATTTCAGGGTGGAAGCCATCCCTTCGCGGTTGGTTTCGGTATGATCGCGTTGGGTTAAACCGCGTCCTGCAAAGAGATCTTCGATTTTGCCGAGTCCAATTACGTCCTTGCCTGCATCCTTGAGACGATCCAATAAGGTAATGCCGGTTGGGGCCAGCGAGAAGTCCCTACGGTGCTCAGTACGCTTGAAGGCGCCAGCTTCACCGATGAAGGGACGTGCGATAACTCGCCCCACTGCATGATCGCCTGTAAGCATACTACGGGCAACCTCGCACATCTGATACAACTCCGTGAGCGGAATAACATCCTGGTGGGCTGCGATCTGAAAAACGCTATCGGCTGAGGTATAGAGGATGGGGAAGCCGGTGCGTACATGTTCCTCGCCGAGCTCTTTAATAATCTCGGTTCCTGAGGCAACTTTGTTGCCAATAACTTTTCTTCCAATCGCCCGCTCAAACGCTGTGACGACCTCCGTGGGGAAACCATGTGGATAGGTAGGGAGTGGTCTCGACAGAACGACGCCGGTCATCTCCCAGTGTCCGGTGGTACTGTCTTTGCCAGCTGCGGCTGATGCCATGCGCCCATAGGCGCCAGCGACTTCTTCACGGGCAGGTGTCCCGATAATCGGAGTAATATTGCCTATTCCCAGGTTCCCAAGATTGGGGAGCTCCAGGCCGCCGATGGCCTGGGCACAGTGTTCGAGCGAGCTGGCCCCTTCGTCCCCGTAGGCGCGCGCATCGGGATTTTCGCCCGCGCCCACGCCATCTAGAACGATCAGAATTGCTCGCGTTAGGTGTGTCATGACCTTATCCTCGTCATTTCCAGTTGGGTATGGTGTTCCAATGGTTCACCAATTAATGGTAAGGCATATTCATAGAAAGCCGGCGTTACCATTGTTTTGGTTTCATTTAAATATTCAGCGGGCATCAGTCGCTGTACATTGGCGACCTGGCCCAGGTCCGCTAATCCAGTTGTGCAGTGATAGGGTGATTGTGTTTCTCGTACCAATGTTATCATCTTATCACTTTCACCAGCGAGTAGTGCATGGACGCCCATCTTGCCCACCAGGTATGCTTCATTGCGATCAGGGATTGAGATGTGGGTAGAAGACATACGTTGCAGGTCGCCAGGTTTATCAAAGCGGGCGCGCAGCTTCAACTCGCGTTTAACCAGCTCTACCAGGTATTGGGCCGCCCCGCTTAGTAATGGATGCTGGAAGGCGTCCAGGCCAGCCTGCCCGGCACTGCCAAGGGCATTACCGTTTTCATCGCGAATGGCTTCGGCGGCCACAATAATTACAAAGCCAAGCTTTTTATAGATCTCTTCTACCTGTGTCAGAAAGCTCTGTTCGTGGAAGGGTTTTTCTGGCAGCAGCAAAATATGTGGCGCATCGCTCTCATCACGCTTGCCCAGGGCTGCCGAGGCTGTTAACCAGCCAGCATCGCGTCCCATCGTCTCAATGACTTTAACGGGATAATGCCAGGGGATCGACAGCGTATTCATTGTAGAGTCTTGCGTGGCCTGAGCCAGGAAACGCGCGGCACTGCCATAACCAGGACAATGGTCGGTGAATGGCAGGTCGTTATCGATGGTTTTCGGAATGCTAATAATGAAGAGCTCATAGCCGCTCTGTTGCGCGGCCCCAGCCAGCTGATGGGCGGTATCGGCCGAATCGTTGCCCCCGATATAGAGCATGTAGTGAATATCATAGCGGCGCAGAATTTCAATTGTGCGCTCCAGGTCATGCTCCTGCAGCTTATAGCGGCACGAACCCAGGGCCGCCGATGGTGTATGTAAAAGCTGTGACCATACAGAGTTTGGTTGATTGCCTAAGTCGATAATATCTTCCTTGAGAAGACCTTCAATGCCATGGTGCATGCCATAGATGCCACCGATGCGCTGATCGGCGAGTGCGGCCTCAACCGCACCAACCAGGCTGGCATTAATTACGGCGGTTGCCCCGCCGGATTGTCCGATAATCAAATTCCCAGGTTTTTTTGATGACAATGCAATACCCTCTATTTTCAACTAGCTGTCGCAGCTATGATTTTCCTGGGTCATTATAACAATGCCATCGGCCTGCGTCGAGTGCTCCCCAGAGATCGCAGGAGATCACGAGCAAGCGATACGATGGACATTCTTTCATATGTGGAGTGTGTGGTGGGTGGCCGCGGCCGCTCACCACACACTCCACACTCCCAATCCGGCGCCGCAGGCGCCAAAGAGGAAAATTAAAAAACCTGCTGTTTGATAGGCATGAGTTGAAAATTGATAGAGAGACATGCTACGATAAATAGCACTCATCGATGCGATTATTACCTATCGTTCAGGCTGGCTCTCAATGATGATGTAGCTGACAAAGGATAGAACCACATGAGACAAAAAATCATCCTGGATTGCGATCCGGGACACGATGACGCCATTGCATTGTTGCTGGCGGCCCGTCATCCTGCCTTAGAATTGCTGGCGATAACCACGGTGGCTGGCAATCAATCAGTAGAGAAGACCTCGACCAATGCTTTAAAGGTGTGCTCAGTGGCTAAGATTCTGAATGTGCCGGTGGCACGTGGTATGCATCAGCCGCTGCTACGTCCGGCGCGCTTCGCTACTGATATTCATGGCGAATCAGGTTTAGATGGTCCTGAATTGTCGTCGATTGCCCCTTTACCCCTGGCTTCTCAACATGCTGTAGACCTTTTAATCGAGCTGCTCTTACAATCTGATGGCGATATTATATTGATCCCTACCGGTCCTTTGACGAATATCGCGGCGGCCATGCGCCGTGAGCCAGCCATTGTGCCTAAAATTCAGGCTATCTCGTTGATGGGTGGGGCAATCAGCGTTGGCAATGTAACGACCAGTGCCGAATTTAATATCTGGGCCGATCCGGAGGCTGCGGCAATTGTCTTTGCTTGCGGCAGACCAATTACGATGGTCCCGTTAGAAGTGACGCACCAGGCATTAGCCACCGAAGAGATTATACAGCGCCTGCGTGCGATGGGACGTCCTGTACCCACATTTGTCGCAGATCTACTGCACTATTTCGCGGATTCTTATCGCCAGGTCTTTGGTTTTCCAGCTCCACCCATCCATGATCCCTGCGCTGTCGCCGCGGTAATTGATCCAGACATCATTTCAGGCTGGGAGATGCATGTTGCTATTGAAACGCAGGGAGAATGGACGCTGGGCCGGACCGTGTGCGATATTTATGGGAAGACGGGCCTGCCTGCTAATGCCCGCGTTGGTTACGGACTGCAGGTTGAAAAATTCTGGACCTTGCTCCTGGATACTTTTCAAGCCTACGACTAAGTATCCAGCTTAAGCATGGTTATATTCTGAGCAGTTGTTAGATCTGGTAATCCATTTCCCAGGGATCTTTGCCATTCCAGCCCTGGGTCAATTCCTGGTGCTTCTCCAGGGTTTCGCCACCCTTGACTAATAGCTCGGCTGGTTTGGACACAACTACAGAGTTAGCTGGTACCGATTCTAGTACCAGGGCCATACCGCCAATCTTGCTTCCTTTGCCAATTGTGATTGGACCCAGGATGGCCGTGCCGACACCAATCGTGACATCATCCTCAATGGTGGGATGTCTCTTTTGCTGTTTGCGAAATGGATTAGGTCTCCACCAGCCTGTGGCACCCAATGTGACCTGGTGGTAGAGCATAACATTGTCACCAATGATCGTGGTTTCGCCAATCACGACACCAGCTCCATGGTCAATAAAAAAGCGTTTACCGATCTGAGCGCCTGGATGGATCTCGATACCACCGGTGAGGAAGCGCGCGAACTGGGAGATCAAGCGTGGAATGAGCGGCACATGTGCTTTATAGAGTGAATGCGCCACGCGATGAAACAGGACCGCCCATAAACCTTGATATAGCAGCGCCTCAAAGATATTTTTACAGGCTGGATCTTTTTCAAAGATAACGTCAATGGCGTCCGGCCAGCGTGTCTTGCGGCGGGGTGTTTTTGCCGGAACAGGAATAAACATACCTGGAGGCAACTCTGGCAAGGCCGCCAGATCTTCTCCGTCAGCCGCGAGTTGCTGGTCGTCTTCTTGAGTGCTCTCAGGAATGCCTGTCCCTTTTGAAACACTATTTGGTCCCTGTGACATACCTGCTTGTGTCCTTTTCTCTCGATTACCAATGTTGGTCTATGTCTTCTCTTTGGAGTGTAGGACAGGGATTTCTGCTTGTCAAGTGTGTTTCAATGTTCCTCCTGATCCTATTGGACTTCGTCCCTTGTCTGTTAGCGATATCCTCTACTTATTTCTATGAGTTTCATGAAAAATTAAACCTATCTATAAGGATAGTCAAGGGAGACTTATATTGTTTTATCTAATATATCGGGAAGATTCACAAGAATATTACATTCCCTTAACAAAAATGCATTCTGGCTCCCGTGTTATAGGTAGGCTGTAGTGAATGTAGAAAATTCTATCTCGAATACGATGCGTCATTATTAAGAACTTATTGTTGCACATTGTGAGAGGAGATTTCTGTGTCAACTTCACAAGAAGCGCTGAAGCAGCTTGATGAAAGTCCAATGTCTGGTTTTCATTTCAAAACAGTTATTACGGCAGGCATGGGATTTTTTACGGATGCTTATGATCTCTTTATTATCGGTGTGGTGACCTCTATATTGAAGGACACCTGGCATATCAATTCATTTGAGACTTCGATGCTCAGTAGTGTCGCCTTGCTGGCTTCGGTGCTGGGAGCAATTGTGTTTGGCCGTATCGCAGATACCATGGGTCGCAAGTTTATCTATGGCTATGAACTGCTTGTGCTGGCTGCAGGTGCTATCGCCTCGGCTCTCGCTCCTAATATTATCTGGCTTTTAATCTTCCGTTTTGTGCTGGGTGTAGGTATTGGCGGTGACTATCCTGTCAGCTCAACTCTGATGAGCGAATACTCTAATCGTAAAGATCGTGGTAAGTTGATCACATTTGTCTTCTCTACGCAGGCGCTAGGACTTATCATTGGTCCGCTTCTGACCTATATTCTATTGCAAAGCGGTGTGGATAAAGAATTGACATGGCGGCTAATTCTGGGCGTGGGGGCTATCCCTGCCCTGGCTACCTTCTGGCTGCGCCGTCAGATCTCTGAGACGCCGCGTTTTGCGCTGGCGCAGGGTGATAAGGCAGGTGTAACCCGCGCGGTTGAGATGGCTGAGGGCAAGCATCGCGATGCCGCAGAGGCTGGTGATAGCAGTGAGAGTCTTGTGCCCACTCAGCAACAACCGGCTGCCTCTACAGAAGAGCAACCGCAAAAGACAAGTTGGAAGGAACTATTCACGGTACGCCACTGGTTGATCTGGCTCATTGGTGCGGCGGGCACCTGGTTTCTGTTGGACATTGCATATTATGGCACCACTGTTTCAACGCCAATTGTCATTAAACTTTTCAGCCCCAAGACATCTTTAAGCACAAATATGCTCTATACGTTGCTCATTTTTGTGGTGGCTGCCCTCCCAGGGTATATCCTGGCCGCATTCACCGTAGATCGTCTGGGCCGTAAGCCGATTCAGTTAATAGGCTTTGCTGTGATGGCGCTCTCCTATGGGGTCCTGTTCATTTTCCCGCAATTGACAACGGTCACTATTCCATTCCTGCTCTGTTATGGACTGGCCTATCTGTTCACCGAATTTGGGCCGAATGTGACCACATTCCTCTATCCAGCTGAGATCTTTCCAGTGACTGTGCGTACTACCGCCCATGGTCTTGCCGCTGGCTTAGGAAAGTTTGGCGCTTTTATCGGGGCGTTTGTTTTTCCATTAATGCTGGCCTCTCCTAACTTCAAATTGCCCGGTGCGATGGGTGTGGCGGCGATCATCTGTCTGGCAGGTTTCTTCCTTACTTTTGTTTTGCCAGAACCAAAGCAAAAGTCGCTAGAGACCATCGAGAAAGAAGGTGACGCACTGGACGAAAAGTTGGAAAGTGGAAAAGACCAGACTGAGGTTTCGGCCTAGCTTATACGATAGAAACGTCTGGTGAGGAAGGGTGGGGCAGAGATTGCCCTGCCCTTTTTCTTTTGCCCTCTGGTACCAATTATCGCAACTCTTTTTGACGTAGAGGTAGATGGTGCTGTATAAGTAGAGGTATATATTCAATATGCTTATCTGTGACTCGTGATAAGTCAAATTGCTGCGAAAAGAGAAATTGAATGAAATTAACACGCCGTTCACGTCCCGTAGTATTACCACCTTTGCTCTTTTTGAGCTGATGGGATCGCTGGGCTGTCTTGTATTGCTACCTTTTACCGTTGCAGGCTCACGTGATTTTATTGCCCTTCTGCTGGGAGCGTTGCTCGGCTTTGTTGTTGTCTATAGCCTCTGGACCGTCCAATACTGGGCCTACTGGGCTACAGTAGCTTATGAGACCAGTGAAGTGCTTTATGAGCTTTTCTTGCTTACCCGGCCTGAATACAGAAATATTATACACATGTTTGGGCCCATCTTTGGCATTCTAATGAGCGCCCTGGCTCTCGGTTACCTTTTTCTGGATCGCTCGATCAAGCCGGTTTTTAATCGCACAGCCATCTCTTAGCTTTGTAGATGGACTGTAAGGCTCCTCAAAAGTGGTCAAATTCCACAGTTTTATTGAATTTTGCTGATTCTGAAAAAATTGCGCTGTTTAGCTATTGACAATTCGCAAGTGGTCCGGTATACTGTCGACGTGTTAAGAAATGAGCACACAAAAACAGTATGGTGACCGTAGCTCAATAGGCGGAGCTCTGGATTGTGGCTCCAGCGGTTGTGGGTTCGAGCCCCATCGGTCACCCCACTCAAAGCGATACATCCTTGATAAGATGTATCGCTTTTTTGTTTTCCTTTTACGTAGAATCAAATACTGGACTGTGGCGAGCTGGCAAAAAAAGACCAGGTGACTACAGATTTGTAGTCACCTGGTTTGCTTGTCAGGATAGCGCGCAAGCGTTTACTTGTGGGAGTCGCGCCAGCGTACCAGCTTCTCAACGGCTGCAAAGTCCCAGGGAGCGCCCAGGCCCAGAATGAGCTGGCTGACACCTGCATTGACGAGTGTATCGCGCTTCTCGTCGCTGTCGTCCTTATCGGTGCCACAGGTACGCTCGATCTCGTTGGGATCTCGTCCCTCTTTCGCACACCAATCGTTGAGTACTTCCATTTTGTGGGTGATGGTCTCGGCATCACCGAAGCCATGCCACAGGTCTGCATATTTGGCGGTGAGGCGCAGCGTTTTCTTTTCGCCACCACCACCGATCAGTATGGGAACCGAGCCACGGACAGGTTTGGGGACATCGACCTGCCAGCGTTCTTTAATAGTGGCCAGCGAGTCTTCGAGTGCACTCAGGCGACTGCCCGCTGTACCAAAATCATAACCATACTCTTTATAATCACGCTCGAACCAGCCAGCTCCAATACCAAGAATCAAGCGACCATTGGTGATATGATCGAGGGTCTTGGCCATATCGGCGAGTAAGGCTGGATTGCGGTAGGTGTTGCAGGTTACCAGACAGCCGATCTGAGCTTTGCTGGTGAGCATACCCATCGCTGTCAGCAAGGTCCAACCCTCAAAGTGGTTGCCCTGTGGATCGCCATAGAGTGGGAAGAAGTGATCCCAGTTCCAAATACTGTCTACGCCAATTTCTTCTACGCGTTTTACCGCATTAGCGAAGTCTTCGTATGAAGTGTGCTGTGGATGTAATTGAACACCCACTTTCAATGGATACTTTTTCGTTATCTGTGACACGAGACATCATACCTTTCTCAGTATAAGCAGTATAGAAATACCTATACTTCCATGATTGTATGCACGTTTTAACGCCGGTCGCAAGTTTCAGTATATTCCCTCCATGGCTTTTTTATGTTCCTCTTTGGCGCCTGCGGCCGCCCGCCCCACACACTCCACACCTGAAATGATGTCCATCGTATCGCTTGCTTGTGATCTTTGGACGAACATGATAGTCTCTCGCGATGCCCTGGTAGCAAACCGTGCTATTGAATCTGGTTGGCTGTTTTCGCTTATAATAGAGGGTGAGTTTGAGCGAAAGGATTTTTTAGGTTATGGAACCCAGGATTTTGATTCGAAAAGACCCCGTTCGTTGGGGCATTATCAGCGCGGCCAATATTGGTGTACGAGCAGTGGCACCGGCGCTTCAAGCCTCTTCTAATGGTAAGCTGGTAGCTGTTGGAAGCCGCGATACCAAACATGCTGCTGAAGTCTATGCCTTTGCCCCTAATGTACGTATATATGATTCCTATGAGGCGATTATTGCGGACCCTGAGATTGAAGCGGTCTATATTCCACTCCCTAATAGTTTGCATGCAGAATGGACTATCAAGGCCCTGCAAGCCGGCAAGCACGTGCTATGCGAGAAGCCACTGGCCATCACACGCGAGGAGGGTGAGGAGATGGTGCAGGTGGCGCGCGATAACCAGGTGTTGTTGATGGAGGCCTTCATGTATCGTTTCCATCCTCAGATCGTCTGGGCTCTGGAGCAGATCAGGACCGGCGTGATCGGTCCGGTCCGGCTGGTGCGCGCCTCTTTCTCCTTTGATATCCGCGCCCATGCCGAAAATATTCGTTTACAGCCCGACCTGGCTGGAGGGTCTTTGATGGATGTAGGTTGCTATCCTATCAACCTTTTCCGTGCTATTTATGATCGCTCCCCTCGTTCGGTCGCCGCGCGTGTACATGTAACTGGTCCTACCAGTGTCGATCTGGCTACCAATGCTGTACTGGATTATGGCGATGGCTGTTTTGGCGTCCTTGATTCTAGCTTTGGTTTACCTTCACGCCAGGGAGCAGAGATTATTGGCGAAGCCGGTATTATTACCTTGCCTGTCCCTTTTACGCCAGGCAATTATGATATGACCGCCTTTGTCACTAAAAATGGCCAGATGAGTGAGCAAAATTTTTCTGGTGTTGATCAATACCAGCTAGAAGTCGAGCATTTTTCACAGTGTATGCGGTCTAATCAGGATCCACAACTTTCTCTTAGCGAGACACTTGAAAACCTTGCTACTATCGAGGCCATTTATGAGGCGGCTGGTCACGATTGGCCTATCCTTTAAATGAATACCTGTAGCTTTAAACATAGGAATAAGGTATCCTCCTTGAAAAATAGCTATAACACTGCTTGTTTGTTGACGCAGCTTTAGTATCCATCTAGAATGGAAATAGTACCGAGCATAAGCAGACAAGAGATGAAATGTATCTGGTGAGACACTATCCCTTGCAGGGAAGGAGCCAACAACTATGGATGCAATCTTTGGACGTTACCGGGCTCGTATGGAAGAGGCTGGTTTGATCCTCAAGCACCCCTCGGGCATCAATTTTGATTTGACCCCTGAGGAGACATTGGGTTTACTGGATTTTATCACTGCTTATCGGCAGACGTTGTTGGCACTACAAGAGGAGCGCGATACCGATCCACGTATGGTGAGTATTGTGCTGGATAAAGACGATAAAGCGGGCGGTACACAACCCTTTAATCCTTAGTTTTACCGCCCCTGGCAACAACGCTGGATCGTGGTTAGCAGAGCCACTCTATCTCAGCGCTTGCCTTGATCGTTATGGTTCTTTCTTCAAGAAATAGTAAGCCAGGATGAAACCTACAATTTTCTCCTGGCTATAGGCGTCTGGCTGCCCTTTCTTTTTTCTCCTTCCTTGCTTCCTCTTCCCAAAACATGATAGGCTCAATTTGAGATAGATGTATCACGAGAGGATGCATATTTTCTATTCTGAGCAGGGTGGGTGTTTTTTGCATTTACCTTTACCAGGCAAAAAGATGGAGGTTATGATATTGGCTGCTGCTGAATTTGGTATCATGTTGCGACAGAATGACCCCGGTCATACATTGCACGAGTTGATGGATTTTAATCGCCGCTGTATTGAAGAATTGAAGGCGGGTTTTACCACGCTCTGGTTAGAGGATCATTTGCAGGTTAGTGAGACCGACGAACTGGAGTGCCTGACCACCCTGAGCTATCTGGCGGCCCAATATCCTCAGTTTAAGATTGGTTCACTGGTCTTGTCTCAATCTTATCGCAATCCAGCTTTACTGGCCAAGATGGCTGCCAACCTGCAGGCTCTGACAGGAGGGCGTTTAATACTGGGCATCGGTGCGGGTTGGAAAGAGGATGAATATAAAGCGTATAATTTCCCATTCCCGCCTGTGAAGACGCGCATGGAAGAGTTAGAGGATGCGATTCGGGTGTTGCGCACGATGTGGACTGTACAGCCAGCAACCTATGAAGGTTCGCATTACCAGGCGCATGAGGCTTATTGTGCTCCCCGGCCTGATCCGGCTATTCCTTTGCTGGTTGGCGGTGGTGGCGAACAACGTACCCTGGCCATTGTGGCGCGACATGCAGATTGGTGGAACTTTAATTCCTGTACGGTAGAGGAATATGAGCGCAAACTCGGAATTCTGCGTCAGCATTGCGAGCGCATCGGCCGCGATGCCTCCGAGATTACCTTATCCTATTTGAGTACCCTCAGCGTGTCGGATGATCTTGCGAAGGTCAAGCGCAATCCAAACAAACATTTTATTGCAGGCAACACTGAGGAAGTGATACGTGAGCTTGAACAGTTTCGCGCTATCGGTGTCTCGCACTTTATGTTCCGTATCCTGGATGTGGAATCCTTGCAACATTTTGTGGCCCGTGTGGTGCCGCATTTCGTATAGTTTTGATTGTTTGCTTGGATGGTAGTGCTTGTGTCTGACATGAAACCCATGTGTGTGATACACTGCTTAAATGAAGATCTATTTAAGTCCTAAAAAGCTCTACATGGCGATGGGCCTTTAGTTTAAGCCCTTTTGCCCCTGCCTTTTTCCGCTGCTTTCCGTCAGCCACCAATTGGTGAGGAAAGCACATCGCCCATAACTGGTGAATGTATGTACTGTGTTAGATCATCTTATGGAGTATTTTCCTGATATGACGCAAACAATTGATCCTGAGACAAATCATCTGGCGGTTGGTAAGCCCACGCGCCGTTTAGATGCCGAAGAGAAACTGACGGGACGTGCACGCTTTTCTGGTGATATGTCTTTTCCGGGCTTACTTCATGCGCGTCTGGTGTTAAGTCCTTATGCACATGCCCGTATTGTCTCAATTGATACTGCAGCAGCCCTGGCTATCCCAGGTGTGGTTGCGGTTTATACGGCAGACACGCTGAAAATGGCTAAATCACACGAGAGCTCTCGCTCGCAGTCGCCACTGGCTCGTGGTGAGGCGTTCTGGTGTGGACATCCTGTGGCTATTGTGCTGGCAGAATCCGAGGCTCTGGCAGAGGATGGCGCGGCGGCGGTTGATGTTGATTATGATCCATTGCCAGTAGTAATTGATCCATTGGCGGCGTTGCAGCCTGATTCTCCATTGACACGGCCGCGCTCCGAGGATGAGACCTCTGAAATCGCTGGCGGTGGTACCCATGCCGACGTTGGGACCGCGCAGGCTGAGGAAGAAGAGCAAGAGGAGCTATCACTGAATGTCAGTGATCGGGTGCATATGCACTCGGGAGACATTGAGGCCGGTTGGCGTGAGGCTGACGTGGTGGTTGAACGTAGCTATCGCACACGTTCGGTTCACCAGTCCTATCTGGAGCCACAATCGATTACGGTCGTTCCCAGCAAAGGCAGCCATAAAATGACGGTCTATGCCAGTAGCCAGGGACTATATAGCGCGCGTTCCGATATCTCGGATGCCCTGGCTTTGCCGGAGCGGCAGATTCTGGTTGAGCCTGTGCCGATTGGTGGTGCCTTCGGTGGTAAGTTTGGTTTGATCGAGCCTCTGGCGGCGGCGGCGGCTTATGCTACACGCAAGCCGGTACGCATGGTTTATACGCGCCAGGACGATCTGCTGGCTGGCAATCCTGCCCCACAATCCTTTATTACGGTCAAGTTAGGTGCTAAGCGCGATGGTACCCTGGTGGCTCTGCAGGCTAAAATTATCCTTGATGCAGGTGCTTTTCCAGGTGCGGCGGCCGGACTGGCTGGCTACCTGATGTCGAGCGTTTATCGCTGTCCCAATACTGATATTCGTGGCTATGAAGTTCTGACCAATAAGGTCAGTGTGGGTGCCTATCGTGCTCCTGATGCTCCACAGACGGCCTTTGCCCTTGAATCGACCGTGACTGACTTGTGTCATGAATTGCAGATCGATCCACTTGAGTTCCGCAGGCAGAATGGCTTGCGCGGCGGTGATCCTTCGGGCAATCCTCGCCATCCCGTTTTGCCGCCGCTGGGCTTGATGGAATGCCTGGATGGTATTGAGCAGCATCCTTTGTGGAAAGAGCGCCACGCACAGAAAGAGGTGCCCGCGGAACTGGCTGGTTGGAAGATCGGTATTGGCCTGGCTGTTGGTGGTTGGCCCGGTGGAAATGATGCCGCCGCCGCCGCCTGTCGTCTGGAATCAGATGGCACGGTCTCTGTAGTGATTGGTACCGTAGATCTGACCGGTTCTGATACCTCGCTGGCTTTGATTGCGGCCGAGGCCATTGGTCTACCTGCTTCTCAGGTCAACATTGCCCATGATGCTACCGACACGATGCCTTATAGTGGTGGCACAGGTGGTAGTAAGACAATTTATTCGATGGGACCTGCGGTGCAGGCAGCGGCGCAGCAGGCTCGCCAGCAGATCTTGCAGATTGCCAGCGATATGCTGGAGGCAGCCGTGGATGACCTGGAGTTCAAGGACGATAACGTGGTAGTCAAAGGCGTGCCAGGCAAGGCCCTGTCGCTGCAAAAGATTGCCCGTGCTTCGACCAGCTTTAGTCGTCGCGGACCTGTCTATGGTCAGGGACGCACGCCAACTCCTGATAATTCGCCCATGTATGCGGCCCACCTGGCCAAAGTGGCGGTTGATCCCGATACCGGCGAGGTGCGGGTACTGGATTATGTGGCGGCTCAGGATGTCGGTCGAGCAATCAACCCACCCGCCGTCGAAGGACAGATCCATGGCGGTGTCACCCAGGGACTTGGCTGGGCACTCTTTGAAGGCCTGGAGCATGATGAAGACGGTCAGCTTTTAACGGCTACCTTTATGGATTATGCCCTGCCGCATAGTTTTGATGTCCCTAACATCACCCCGCTGCTGATCGAAGTTCCTTCAGGCATCGGTCCTTATGGTGCCAAAGGTGTGGGTGAGCCACCGGTTATCCCGGTTGCTGGCGCCATTGCCAACGCTATCTATGATGCAGTTGGCGTGCGTCCTGCTGAGCTTCCGATGACACCCGAGCGTATCTTTAACGCGCTCCATCAATAGTAAAATCCATACTCTAAAAAGAGCGCCTGCATATTCTATTCACTGTAGAATATGCAGGCGCTCTTTTTAGAGTATGGATTGGTATCCCCTCTGGCCTTCCCCATTATAGATGAGAGTAGATTTTGCTTTCCCGGGTTGTTGCGGGAGAGAGATGTAAGGCCAGATTTATCGATTTTTTTGGATGAAGAGATTATCCAGTTCATACCATCAAATAGTTGACTTGGCACCTATTTGATGGGTTTTTTCGTCGTGATATGAATATAAATGTAATAAATTATTTAATTGTAGAATAAAATCGTTTTTTACTATGCTTTGATATGCTGTCAATATTGACAGCTATCGAGGTTGATGCTAATCTTAGCATATATAAAATAACACAAATGATATATGTTTTCTGTGTGGAAATAGTATCTAGATCATTTGTGTGTATCTGATTTACCATCAAAAAGGTACCCTGTGGCTATCTCATTTCTAACATGTGAAGTACGATGCTGCATTATCACTAGATATGGATTTCTTTGCCGCAGGGTAGGAAACTCTGTCCTCTCTATACGTAGCTTGCCAGCTAGATGCTTTTCTAGAGGGTAAGCAGAGAGCATTCTGCGTTTTTTTGTAGATAGGTTCTTTTGTCTATAGACACTGAAAAGCCTATCGCTGTTGGCGTACTATCGAGAGGTAAGTGCCAATTACCTGCCGGTAGTAGCTCAAAGGAGAGTAATCATTTATGCAGTCTCGTTTCCATCTTCGTCGCCCGCGTATTACAAACCTCGCGTGTTTGTTCCTGGCGGCGTTTCTACTGCTGCCAGCTTTAGCCGCTTGTGGTGGTTCTTCTAGCACTGGGAGCGATACCAGTAATGGACCTGTCACTCTGACTTTCCAATCCTGGGTCCCTGGTATGCAAAATGCGGTTGATCGCTTCAACAAAAGTCATCCGAATATTCAAGTCAAATGGGAGTCGGTCCCTGCCGGTAATAACGGTACCTACGCAAAAATGTTTACAGCCATCAAAGCTAAGAATGCGCCTGATCTGGGCCAGGTGGAATATCAGTTTCTACCAACCTTCGAGGCTACCGGTGGTTTGCTTGATCTTTCCCAGTATGGGGCTGGTTCACTCCAGAATAAATTCTTACCCTGGACCTGGAATCAGGTAAAGCAGGGTAGCGCTATTTATGCTATTCCTCAGGATACCGGTCCAATGGCGATGTTCTATCGCGCTGACCTGTTCCAGAAATACAACATCCCTGTCCCCACAACCTGGGATGAATATGCTCAGGCGGCTGAAAAGTTGCATGCCGCTGATCCTAATGCTTACATCACATCCTTCCCACCGAAATCACAGGGCTGGTTTATTGGTATGATCTGGCAGGCTGGTGGTCGCTGGTTCAATATCAATGGCGACTCCTGGAAAGTGGGTATCAATGATGCAACCTCCAAGAAAGTTGCTGACTACTGGCAGGGTCTACAAGACAAGAAACTGGTCAAAAACGATCCTGACTTCGCCCAGGCCTGGTATAACGATTTGAACACCGGTCAGGTGGCGACCTGGGTTTCTGCTGTCTGGGGTGCCAACACTATTCTCTCGAATGCTCCTAAGACCGCTGGCGACTGGCGTGTCGCTCCAATGCCTCAGTGGAATGCTGGCGGTAATGTTGCCGGTAACTGGGGTGGCTCGACCACTGTAGTCTTCAGCAATACCCAGCATCCAAAAGAGGCTGCTGAGTTTGCCATGTGGCTCAACTCCAACTCTGATAGCGTCAATGACATGGTCAAATCTGCCCAGATTTACCCTGCTTTGACCTCTGCTCTCAACATTGCTACCGCTGATGATGTCAAAAAATTCTATAGCGGTCAGGATATCAATCAGGTCTTTAGATCTGCTGCCAGTCAGGTGGATGATCAGTTCCAGTGGGGACCAACCATGAACGACGTGTTCACGGCGATGTCTGATAGCTTCAGTGATGCCGTCAATGGTAAAGGCACATTGAGCTCTGCACTGGATAACATTCAATCCTCTATAGTTCAGGGTATGCAGAAACAGGGCTTTAAAGTATCAAAGTAGGTAGACATTAGAGCAAGCTCCCACTCCCCAATGGCCGATGATGGTGATTGCCGCAGTCGGCTATTGGGGTTCCCCTACGATTAGAACTGGTTATGCGATACACGCTTTATCTGCTCTAAGCAAAGTATTCATCGCCTTTTGCCCGATCTATTTCTATTGTAAAAAAGATTGGTTGCCATTGTTCTTATTGCCAGGGGATAGGGATCAGAGAGGATGTATGTTTATGGCAGTTGCGACCTCCAGGACTGAGGGAATCTCTAAGCCGCGACGTGTGCAGTCGCGGACGCGTTTCCAGCGTAAAACGCTGACTCCCTATCTGTTCTTGACGCCTTTTTGTGTGATGTTTGTGCTGTTTTTTGTGGTGCCAATTTTCTATGCAGTATATCAGAGTTTGTTTCGCACTCAGCGTAGTGGGTTGGGCCTGGGAGCTCCTACAGTAGTTTTCGCGGGCCTGAGTAACTATCAGCAGGTATTGACTGATCGCAATTTCTTTGAAGGTATTGGTCGCATGCTGTTGTTTGGTATCGTTCAGGTACCAGTGATGTTGGGGCTGGCTCTTTTACTGGCATTGTTGTTGGATGCGGCGACAGTACGCTTTAAATCCTTTTTCCGGGTCGCATTCTTTATTCCGTATGGTGTTCCTGGAGTAATTGGTGCGCTCCTATGGGGATTTCTGTATGATCCTCAATTGAGCCCCCTGGTGCAAGGATTACATGCGCTGGGTATTAATATCAATTTCTTGAATGGGAATACTATTCTCTGGTCAATGGCTAATATCGTTACCTGGACCTATACCGGCTACAATATGCTGATTATTTATGCCTCCCTGCAAGCGATCCCGACGCAACTATATGAGGCGGCTGGCCTGGATGGCTGTTCGGCTATTGGCATTGCCTGGCGCATTAAAATACCTATGGTTGCACCCGCGCTGATCCTGACCTGTGTACTCTCAGTGATCGGCACATTGCAGCTCTTTACCGAGCCTCAGGTGTTATCGCAGGTGTCTAATAGCATCACCAGCTCTTTTACGCCAAACCTCTATGCCTACTTTATGGCTTTTAGCAACAATAATTATAACTATACCGCGGCACTATCAGTGGTACTGGCTGTGGTTACATTTATCTTTTCCTTTGGGTTCTTGCGTCTGACCCAGCGGCAGTCAGGAGTGTAAGTAATCATGGTAACAACAACTACAAAATCACAGGGGCCAGCTGCTACATTGAAGGTGAAGCACGCCCATTCACGCCGGCGAGTGCGTCCCGGCAGTGTGCTGGCCATGGCCATCCTGTTTGTGCTCTCAGTTTACTTTCTCTTGCCGTTATACTGGTTGTTAATCTCAGCCACCAAGAGTTCCGGGGATCTTTTTAGCACCTTTGGCCTCTGGCTTGCCCCAATTTCAATCTGTGGACCAATATACAGCATGTGTTCGCCTATAATAATGGTTCATATCTGCTCTGGCTTGGGAACTCATTCTTCTATGCCATTGTCAGCGCGGGGATTGGAACGTTGTTCTCATCGATGGCTGGCTATGCGCTGGCGAAATTCACTTTTAAGGGTCGCAATGCCATCTTCTCGATCATCCTGGGTTCGATTCTGGTGCCGGCACCGGCGCTGGTCTTGCCACTTTATCTTTTGATGAGCGGCTTTCACCTGACTGATACCTACCTTGCCATCATCTTGCCCAGTATCGTCAGCCCCTTTGGTGTCTATCTATCGCGTATCTATGCTGATGGTTCGGTACCCGATGCACTGCTTGATGCGGCGCGCGTGGATGGTTCCAGTGAGTTCAGGACCTACTGGTCAATAGCTATGCGCATCATGTCACCCGCACTGGTCACTGTTTTTCTCTTCCAATTCGTGGCCGTCTGGACCAACTACTTCCTGCAGTATGTCATGATCAGCAACTCCAATCTGTTCCCGGTAACCGTTGGGTTGCAACTGTGGAATTCGTCCTATACCAGCGGCGGAGTGCAGCAGTACGTCTATAGCATCCTGGTCACGGGCTCGCTACTCTCGATTTTGCCGCTGATTATTGGCTTCCTATTGTTACAGCGCTACTGGCGCAATGGTCTGACCCTGGGCAGTGTTGTTGGCTAGTTTGATGCCTGCCCACATCCTCTAACCATAAATATATCTCTTGCTCGTGTGGGCCGAAGCCTGCACGGGCAAGAGATATGATATACTTTAGTGTAGTCTCTTTTTTTAATCTTCCTCTCTGACGGTGCGTTGTTCAAATCCTTTTTATTAGGAGAAATTACGATGACGCCCCATTCAGATCCTTATTCTCAAAACTACCATGATATAGAGCAGCAACCCGCCTCGGCTTCGATGCCACCGGCTTCTGATATCACGCCACCTATGGGAGAGACGCCCCCGCAGGTGTTAGCTGAGCAGGCTGCCGAGGGCCACCGTGGCGCAGCCTGGCGCTTGATGATCTGGATCCTTAAAAATGATTCACGCGCGGTGGTTGCCGTTTCCTCATTAGATGATGATCGCCTGGCTCGTAATCTTTTAGAGTTTATTGCTCTGGGTACCTGGGCTGGTAAGCCATTTGTGGTCCCGTTACCGCTGCGCTCTCCTTATGCTCGTACGCGTTTGCGCACCCTTTTTATGCCGGGCGCTGGCATGGATAGCGAACGTGCACACCGGGTCTTGATGGCTGGTATGCATTCTCCTGACCCGCACATGCGTGAGAATGCAGCTTATCTGCTCGGCCAGATCGGAAATCGCAATGATGTTCCGATCTTGATGAACGCATTAAAAGATCCCTCACCAGGAGTACGCTTACAGGCCGCGAGAGCTCTGGGACGCTTAAGAGCGGTTGAGGCTGTGCCTGCCCTACTGAGTGCATTGCATAGCGCTGACGAACTGCTGGGGGCCCAGATCTTTCATGCCCTGGTGCAGATTGGGGTTCCGGCCGTACCGGCTTTAATTGCTGAGAGCAGTAGCCTTTCAGCCTGGACACGCTGGCATTGTGTGCGTGCTCTGGGAGAAATCAACGACGCACGAGCCATCCCGACCCTGGCCCAGAGCTTGAATGATCCCGATCATGGCGTGGCCTGGATGGCCGCGAAAGAACTTATTCAATTTGGTAAATTAATTGTCGTACCCACGCTGCAGGTATTGCTGTCCAAAGATACCTCACCCTGGTTGGCCGAGACGGGCTCGTATGTATTGCATCAGCTCTACATGCGCTATCGAAAATTGAAGCCTTATCTGGCACCTCTGGTGCAGGAGATGCAACAACCATCTTTCAAGATTGGTACCGCTTTAGCTGCCCAGAAGACGTTGCAGAAAATAGAGAACGACAAAGTATTACAGCAAACGACACAAGAGCTCTCAGCTACCGAATGGAGCTGATCTAGCAAAACCAACCGTGCTCAGTAGAGGTGTGGGCATGGTTGGTTTTATATTGCTAGAAATGCAGCTTTTGGGAATAATCGACAACCTCACCATGTTTGTATAAACGAGAATACATAAAATTAAAAAAAGTCTGACCATAAGAGGATATGTATGGAGTGATAGAGGTGTGGGGGGTTGGAAGGGGACATCGAATACCAGTGGCACCTTCTCTCGCCACTGCAGGCGGCTAACAACGCTATCAGGAAGCGTGATCAGTTAGCTCAGCTTTCTTGACAAGAAAAAATCATACATGGTACTCTTTGGTTAGCAAGCTTAAAACTAATTTGATATACTTAGTCAACATTGAGGTGATGTAACATGGGTGATGCTTTTCGCGAGATATTGCGGCAAGCACGGCAACATGTACCCGAATGGTCTGCGTCCCAGGTGAATGAGGCATTGAATCAGCGTAAGCAGGGTGATGCAGATTTCACACTGGTAGATGTACGTGAAAAGACCGAATGGAATGAGGATATATTCCCGGTGCGGTACATGTTCCTCGGGGACATCTTGAATCACAGATTGAAGAGACGGTCCCTGATAAATCGAAACGGGTTGTCCTATATTGTGCTGGCGGTGTTCGCTCACTCATGGCAGGAAATACCTTGCAGCAGATGGGTTACACGGATGTCGTGTCTATGGCCGGCGGTTTTGGGCAGTGGAAGGGCAGTGGTCTGGGCTTTACACAGCCACGCACACTGAACGAGGCCCAGTCGAAGCGCTATAGCCGTCACTTGCTGGTCCCTGAGGTCGGCGAGCAGGGTCAATTGAAACTGCTCGATTCAAAAGTCCTCTTTATCGGTGCGGTGGCCTGGGTTCTCCTTCGGCTCTCTACCTGGCTGCGGCCGGCGTTGGCACCATTGGCATTATTGATGCCGATGTCGTGGATGATAGTAACCTGCAACGCCAGGTTATTCACAATACAGAGCGTATTGGCCAGTATAAAGCCGAGTCGGCTCGCACAACCATCAATGCGCTGAATCCCGACGTCAAGGTTGTCACTTATATCGAGCGCCTGGATGAAACCAACGTTAAGCAATTGGTCTCTGAATATGATCTGATTATTGACGGTACCGATAATTTCCCCACGCGTTATATGCTGAATGATGCGGCTCTTATCTTCAATAAGCCAGTTGTCCATGGTAGCGTTTTCCGCTTTGAGGGACAGGTTACGGTGTTCAAGCCGTATGATGGACCTTGCTATCGCTGTCTATATCCAGAGCCCCCACCCCCAGCACTGGCTCCTAGCTGTGCCGAGGCTGGTGTACTAGGTGTTCTGCCTGGTATTATTGGCCTGTTACAGGCGACTGAGGCCATTAAAGTATTGTTGGGTATTGGCGAGCCTCTGGTTGGCCGTTTATTGACCTACGATGCGTTGTCTGGTGAATTTATGGAGTTGCGCCTCTTCCGCGATCCTAAATGTGAAGCCTGCGGTGAGCATGGGCATCCAGAAGATCTGCCTACATACGCAGATGTTTGTGCGATACCTGCATAATCAATAGCAATTGTAGGTGTGTGGAGGGCGTTGAGCCCTCTACCTGGGAGTACAGAGGCCTGTACTCCCAACTCTTCCCTTTATTCTTCTCGCCGTCAATGGCGGTAATAGACTTGAAATTCATTATTATTTTTGTTGGAGGGAGCATTATGGCAACTATCCGTTTAGCACCAGTTTTACGCTCATATGCGGGCGGTTCCAAACAAGTTAGCGCACAGGGGAGCACCCTGGGTGAAGTGCTGACCAACCTGTATCAGAGCCATCCATCGTTGAAAGAGCAGATCCAGCCCGAGCAAGATCTGAGCCGTTTTGTGAATGTGTATGTCAATGACCAGGATGTTCGTTATCTGCAGGGTCTGGAGACCGCTGTGGGCGCGAATGATACCATTACCCTTTTGCCAGCTATGGCGGGTGGGCGCTAGGAGAGAAGACGTATGCGCTATGGCAGCTTATTAGAGACAATTGGAAATACGCCGCTTGTCGAACTAAAGAGCTTCAGCCCGCGTCCAGGGGTGGAGATTTATGCCAAGCTTGAAGGTAGTAATCCTACGGGCAGTGTGAAGGATCGTGTCGCGAAGAAGATGATTGAAGAGGCTGAGGAGAGTGGCAAGCTACATCCTGGCTCGATTTTGTTGGAACCGACAAGCGGCAATACGGGCATTGCTCGCAATGATCGCTCGCATTAAAGGCTACCAGTTTGTGGCTGTAATGCCTGATAATGTGACGAGTGAACGTAGGCAGATGCTTGAGCTGTATGGCGCAAAAATCATCTATTGTGATGGAAGTCAGGGCAGTAATGGGGCGGTTAGAAGGGCTAAAGAACTGGTACAGGAAGATGATCGCTATGTGATGCTCTATCAATATGGTAATCCGGCCAACCCACGAGCCCATTATGAGGGTACGGCGGTTGAGATTATCCAGGATCTTCCCGATATTGATGTCTTTGTGGCAGGCCTGGGTACCGGCGGTACGCTGACTGGAAATGCGCGTCGCTTGAAAGAATATAATCCTGCCATCAAGGTTGTGGCCGCCGAGCCCCAGCAGGGAGAGGGGGTACAGGGCCTGCGCAGCTTACAGGATGGTTTTGTGCCACCTGTGCTGGATCAGTCGTTGCTGGATGGCAAGATCCTGGTTTCTAGTGGGGATTCTATTCGCCGTACACGCCAATTGAAAGATCAAGAAGGCATCTTTGCTGGTCCATCCTGTGGTGCGTCTCTGCATGCGGCTTTGCGCGTTGCGAGCAGCATGGAGCGCGGTAAGATTGTGGTTTTGCTGGCCGATGGTGGTTGGAAGTATCTGAGTGAAGATCTCTGGACGCGCCCGGTAGAGCAGATCGAAGATACGTTAGAGGCAAAAATATTATGGTAGCTGAAGCAAGTTTTGTGGTGCATATTCCTGCGACCATCTATCAAGAGATGGTCGAGCATGTCAGTGCAGGATATCCTAATGAGACCTGTGGTGCATTGGGTGGTGTGGATGAGCGAGCGGTCAAGCACTATCCGACCGCGAATGCCGCTGAGCGACCCGATGATTTTTCTATTATTGGCTCAGCTGATCTGTTGCGCATCTATGATGATATCAGTAAATATGATGGCGATTTGATCTATTATCATTCACATCCCATTACTGAAGCCTATCCATCTCTACGGGATATCGAGCATGCAAAGCATAACGGCTATCTCTATATTATCTTTTCTCACCGTCACCATCCCGATCTACCCTATGCCCGCGTCTTCAAGATCGATCTGCAGGGCCAGGTCACTGAAGGTG
Organism: Dictyobacter kobayashii; assembly: GCF_003967555.1. Classification (GTDB taxonomy): domain Bacteria; phylum Chloroflexota; class Ktedonobacteria; order Ktedonobacterales; family Ktedonobacteraceae; genus Dictyobacter; species Dictyobacter kobayashii. Next base: position 720,367 of record NZ_BIFS01000001.1, on the reverse strand, counting down.
AGATCAGCATAGATGAGTAGCCTGGCGTGCCAACCTACGCACGTGTGCTGACGAACCTGAGCTGTTTTTAGCGTGTGGTGTGGTAAATGTGTATGGCACATTTACCACACCACACGCTAAAAACATTTTTTTGTCTTGAAGGTACGAGCGCGTGCACTTATAGTGCTATGCTTGTTTGCTTTTTCCTTCTTTTTTCCTGTCAAGCTAAACTGTCTCCCTCTTAGCACTTTCACACGTGCTTTAAGCGTATCTCATATTTGCGCATACCAGAAAGGGGGACGTTTATGGCAGCCCGGACCGATCTGCCAGATCTGGTGGTGCAGAAACTGGCAGCTTTTGACCAATTACAGCCCGAGTTTGAGCGGTGTTTTCTTTTTGTTGAGCATATCCAGGGGAGGCAGCGTTTCAACTCCCTATCAGTGGCTGATGTCGTGCGCTATTTGCACGCACTATGGGTTAGTGAATGTAAAACCAGCCTGCTGAGTATCTCACGTACCGTGAAAGAATATGATGGCTTGTTTTGCCTGAATTTGTTGCAGCGCTGGCAGGAAGACGAAGATGTTGCCGCCGTGGTCAGTTTCCTTTATCGTAAGCTGGACATGTTGCCTATTGCAGATATTACGCGGCAGATTCAGGAGGCTCACAGAGCAGGGACCCGGGCAGAACAAATACAACGCCTGGTTTATGGGCGACAGGTCATGTTGACTCGTCAGAGCAACTTGATCCAGATGTTGGATGCCCTCTTTTCTCTATCACCGGAAGAACTATCCCACCAGGTTCAGCAAGCCTGCGCATCTTATGGCCATCTGCCCGCACAGATTGAGCAACAACGTGCAGCTATGCAGGGACCGCTTTATGCTTTTGCACCCCACCAGGTTCTGGCCGAGCGCAATATGCTGGTAATGAACACACTGGCACGTCAGACCGTAGATCGTCCAGCCAATCCATCCGCGCAACGGACTTCGCCCGTCCAACAATCTGAGACTTATCCTCAACCATTGGCTGAAACTGTGATCCCTAATTATCAAGACATGACCTCGTCGGCGTATAATAATCTCATGCAGGATCGTTTTGTGGAACCATCGATAGCGGAACATCAATCTCCGTAAGGAGGAGGCCCTCCATGAATGACAGGCATGCTAAGAAACGAACATGGCTGATTACCGGAGCCTGGTTTGGCACCATCGCTCTGATCGGCGTTTTAAAGCGGATCATGGATAAACAGCAAGCCTCTTAGCTTATTAATTAATGCCTATGCGGTAGCTTTTTTCTTAGTTGTTGCTGATGTATAGAGGAGATGTGGTAGAGCCACGTTCCTGGTATACCAGCAACTTCAAACGAGTGCCGCAGGCGCGAGTACAGCGTTTTGAAAATTGCCTTCAAGGCAATTTTCAAAACGCTGTGTCTCTTTTTTTCCTGTTTTCTCGTGACAACAAAGAAGCTATCGGTATTTCGCAGAGATAGAACTGTATCTGTTGATCGTAAGAAGGAGGATGGTGATATCTATGCTATCGAAGCCCCTTATCGCTGTTTTTGACAATTACGCTCATGCGGAACATGCAGTTCATCAACTGCATCAATGTGGTATTGCGCGCAAAAACATTCAGTGCACTCGTAAAACAGACAACTGGAAGCTTTTACATATACTCAGTAGACGTCATGAAAGCTTTGAAGCTTTAGAGGCGGACCTGGAGTCTATCGGGATCTCGCAGACCGAGATTCATTATTATGAGCGTGCTTACGAGGCGACGAAGACATTGCTGGTTGTGCGGGCCGGTATATATTATGAGCAGGCTAAAATCATCCTCGCCAGCCATGGTGGTTACGACTATGCGACTCACCCACAACTCTCCTTTGCGTCTGCGACCAGTTCTGCTATGAGGATTGAAGACTGTTCTCAGGCCGACACCGCTTTTACCTCAGATGGCGTCAAGGCCATGCAGGTTGACCCCAATGTGATCGATGCTGACGTTACCCATGCTCTCCATCTCCTTAATGAAAAAAACCAGGGTGACCTTCACCCATGAAGGTGAAACCGGGCAATGACGATGATCGTCATTGCCCGGTTTCACCTTCATAAGAATATTCTTGTTTTCTTCCATGCGTACGTGCGCTGGCGCGCCCGGTTATGGTAAGTTAGAAAAATGCGCAAGGGCGCATTTTTCTAACTTACCATAACAATAGGCTTTTTCTCCACAAAGAGTAAAATCACAAATTAATTTTGGGTCTATGTCCTTTAGGGTGAAAGCGGGGTCCCCTCTCCGTCCTTCCCCGGAAGGACGGAGAACCTTGATTTTTATTTTGTGATGGGGGTGGTTTGATCAGGTAGGTGAGGAGTAGTCCGAGTAAGCCGCTGACAACGATTGAGCCGGCTGATAAGTGTATTGTCCAGATTACTCCGTTGGGGGTAGCAAATTGTAGTACCAGGAAGTAGGCCAGGAAGAAGCACATTGGAACAAACAGGGCGAACAGGCGATAGTTGGTCAGGCGCTTTTCGGGGTCTGGCTGCAGAAAATGATAAGCCGTATCGGCCAGCACGCCACCCAGAGCGGCAATCACGATACTCAAAACGCTATCACCGAGTACGGCCATGGTAATGGCTGTTATGCCCCAGGTGAGTGTAAAAAAGCCAGGGAACAACTGCCAGCGCTGCACCGCAAAGAGCGCAAAGCCAGTCACAACTACAGCCTGGAACAAAATACTGACCACGGCCAGCATCTGCCCTGTTCCGTCTCCCGTCGGCGTATACGTAGGCCAGAAGTTGGCCAGGGGATGGAAGCCCGTAGAGATAATTGCTGGCAGCGCCATTAGCAGAATCTGCGACAGGACCAGGTTCAGGCGTTGCAGGCCATGTAAGGTGCCTCCATAGCGATGATAGAGGGCTCGATAGGGGCTGGCCAGAAAGACACAGCCACACATCATGAGCCAGATATGGGTCGGGCTGAGTTCTGCGTCGATGTTGCGCTCGATGCCAAAAAAGATATGCCAGAGCATGTCGCCAACGCCGCCGATGGCGAAGCCGGCCACCGCCAGTACGGTCAGTTCGTAGCCTGAAGGAATGGCTTCATACCACGAATCACAACGTTTGCGATTGATACAAATAGTTACAATCAGCACCAGGGCTGTTACCAGAAAGCCCGAATAGAGGACCGCATGCCAGGGTGTAAAGAAGGTCTCAAGCCGAGCCAGGTGGCTGTGTGCCCAGGCATCAAGGCACGCTCCAGCCAGAAACCAGGCGGTCGATAGCGAAAAGACCAGATCAAAACGTGAGCCTTCAAATTTTGCTTTTTTAGTAATCCCTAACGGAAGATCTGTAGAGAGAGTCTTCATTTTTTTCTCCAGCCACCTGGTAAATATGTATACACAAGCGACCCATCTTTAGTCAGACGAAATTCATTCTAATTATAATGGCACTTCTTCTCCATCATGAATATCGAAATGGTACATGTCACTGTAGTTATACATAGAAATTCCCATTCTGACAATGGTTAGCCAATTGGTGTTACTCCAACATGTCGTCTAACCGATATCAATACTGTAGACTATGTGCCTGAATATTTTATGTAACGAGAACAGAAGTGCCTTTAAGAAATGTTCATGCAGGGCTTTGCATTGACAAAGGTTTTTGTCACTGGGTACATTAATTGAATACTGTAGTTGTGCAAAACATTGTTGCTATCGCTAGAGGTGTATGATGGATACGGTTGAAAAATATGCGCGCTATGTGAATACAAGCTTTGTCAAGAGTATAGAGCCAGTGGTAGTAGAACATGCGGCTGGCGCCGAGGTGTTTGGGGCTGATGGACATAGCTATCTAGATTGTTTTGCGGGTATCGCTGTCGTTAATGCTGGCCATGTGCATCCAAAGGTGGCTGAGGCTGCCAAGGCCCAGATTGATCGTTTGATCCATGCCGCCAGCTATATTTATTATGTGCCGACAACGGCTGATCTGGCTGAAACCCTGGCAAAGATTACGCCTGGAGCACTGCAAAAGACCTTTTTCTGTAATTCAGGGGCCGAGGCGATTGAGGGGGCACTGCGCATGGCGAAGGTGGCCACCGGCAAGCGTGAGGTTATCTCTTTGCAGATGGCCTTTCATGGTCGCACCTATGCTACCCTCTCCGTAACGGGGAATATGGCGCGTAAGACGCGCGGCGGACCCTATATGTCAGGTGTCGCTTTTGCTCCGGCTCCATATTGTTATCGCTGTCCCTTCAAGCTAGAACCCTCTACCTGTGGTCTGGCCTGCGCCAACGCAGTTGAAGATGTTATTCGCACCCAGACCAGTGGAGATGTCGCGGCCTTTGTGGTTGAACCAGTCATGGGTGAAGGTGGCTTGATCCCTTTGCCGCAGGGCTACCTGGGACGGGTCAAACAGATTTTGGAGCGTGCTGGTATCTTATTGCTGGTGGACGAGGTACAGACCGGCTTTGGACGTACCGGCAAGATGTTTGCTATAGAGCATCATGAGGGCATTGAGCCGGATATATTGGCGCTGGCTAAAGGGATTGCAGATGGTTTTCCGCTGGGAGCGTTTATCGCGCCAGCTGCGATTGCTGATAGTTTCCAGCCGGGCGAGCACCTGAGCACCTTTGGTGGCAATCCTGTCTCATGCGCGGCGGCACTGGCGAATATTGAGGTATTGCAAAATGAGGGCATCATTCAGCACGCGGCTGAACTGGGTCAATGGGCCTTGCCAGCTTTAGGCGAGTTGCAGGAACGTTTTCTATTGATTGGCGATGTACGCGGGCAGGGTTTGATGCTAGGCCTCGAACTGGTAAAAGATCGGCAGACAAAGGAGCCGGCGGCAGCTGAGGCTGCGCGTGTACGCACACTTTGCCGAGAATCTGGCGTATTGATCGGTGTCGGTGGCCAGTTTGGTAATGTCTTGCGTTTACAGCCGCCGCTGGTGATCACGCAAGAACAATTAGCCCATGCCCTGCAGGTCCTCGCCCACGCTCTGGAAGCCTGCCACTGATGTCTTGTTTACAATGCTGCAAGGAGTATTTCAGTCATGACTATTTCGCATCCAACCCAGGCACAGGTTTTGCATAACTATATTGGTGGACACTGGACTCCCTCCGAAGCCAGTGAGACACAAGAGATCCACAATCCGGCCACCGATGAGGTACTGGCCCTGGTTCCTTTAGGGACCAGGAAGGATATCGATCAGGCTGTCGAGGCCGCCGCCGCTGCTTTTCCAGACTGGCGCGCTACACCACCCCAGGAGCGTGCACGCTATTTCTTCAAACTGCGCCAGTTGCTAGATGAAAATCGCGAAGAACTGGCCCGCTTGATTACTACCGAGATGGGTAAGACACTGGATGATGCGCGTGGTGAGATCCAGCGTGGCATCGAAAATGTCGAGACGGCCTGTGGCATTCCATCTTTGATGATGGGCTATAGTCTGGAGGATGGCGCGGCCCAGGGAATTGATGAAGAGGTCATCTATCAACCACTAGGTGTTTTCGCGGGTATTACGCCCTTCAACTTCCCATTTATGATCTCATTCTGGTTCTGGCCTTATGCGGTGGCCTGTGGCAACACCTTTATTCTCAAGCCATCTGAACAGGACCCGATGGTGCAGAAACGCGTCTTTGAGTTGATCGAGCAGGTCGGTTTTCCGGCCGGTGTGATCAATATGGTCAATGGTGGCAAAGAGGCCGTCAATGCCTTGCTGGAGCATCCGCGTATCAAAGGCATCTCGTTTGTTGGTTCAACGCGTACAGCGCAATATGTCTATGCTCAAGCGGCTGCGCATGGCAAACGGGTGCAGGCATCCGGAGGGGCCAAGAACGCGATTGTGGTCATGCCAGATGCAGACCTGGATATGTATCTGGGCACAATTATGAACTCCTGCTTTGGGGCCGCTGGCCAGCGCTGCCTGGCGAACTCGCTCATTTTAACCGTTGGCGGTGCCCATGAGGCGGTGCGCGCTCGTGTAGTCGAAGCGGCCTCTCGTCTGAAGATCGGGATGGACTGGCAAAAGGTACAGAACTTGGTCCTGTCGTCTCGGCTGCCGCGCGCGACCGCATCTTTGCCGCCATTACGCGGGGATTGAAGAGGGGGCCATCGCCGCCCTGGATGGTCGCCAGGTTCATATCCCTGACCATCCACAAGGTTACTTTGTGGGACCCACCGTTCTGGATGGTGTGCGGCCAGAGATGAGTGTCTATCGAGAGGAGATCTTTGGTCCGGTGATCAGCCTGGTGCCGGTAGCAAGTCTGGAAGAGGCCATCGGGCTGATCAATGCCAATGAATATGGCAATGCCGCTTCCATCTTCACCCAGAGTGGCTTTGCTGCCCGTGAGTTTCGCTACCGCGTTGAGACGGGTAACATTGGCATCAACGTCGGGGTTGCGGCTCCCGTAGCTTATTTCCCATTTAGCGGCGCCAAACGTTCCTTCTTTGGCAACCTGCATCCCCAGGGACGTGACGCGGTGCGCTTCTTCACTGAGAGCAAAGTAGTAATCACGCGCTGGACTCCAGGCGATGGCCAGCGGGCCATCACTGGCATCGGACGCTAAACGCAAATTAAAAGCTGCTATGTATATTTCAGCTGAATTGTGATCTCGCATTTTTAAATAAAGTAGGAAAAACTACCTTCTTTAAGTATCAGGGTGTCGTTGGGAAGGAGGGATATTGGCGTAGTTGAGGACGCAGGCTGATCGTAGTATCAGAAAGTGCGGGATCCAGCATGAGTTTATCTAAGAGAGAGAACATGGCCTGGACTATGTAGGCCGGGTCAAACTCAAAAACAGTCATATTTTTGGTGCGTCCAAATAAGATTGGGGATCCAGCATTGGCATGGGTAACGATATGAATATCTTTTCCAATGCTGACGCCCAATTCTTCCAGTGCCACCAGCGCCCCATCAGTCATCATATCGTTCGAAATAAAAATACCATCTGGTTTGACTGGATTGAATTCACCAAACACCTCTTTCGCCAGCAAATAGCCTTGCTCTTGTAATGTTAGAGGCCTTTGTGAAGGCGGAATATAGGATTGCCTGGTAAATTCTGGATAATAGGGTATCTTGCGTTCTGCCAGCACTTGCCGCATTGCCAGTACAGGATTATTATCTTCTAGATAAGGATATTGCATGGTTGGAGCCCAGATGCCGATGCGCTTGCAATTTTGCTGTACCAGGGCTAAGGTCGCCATCCGCCCAGTTCTTTCGTATCAAGTGTGATATTCCAATAGCCATTGGCGGCGAATGTAACGCAAGGGATACTCATATCAGCATTAGAATTGCCCTGCAGGGTATTAATACCAATGCTCAGCAGACCATGAAACTTCCTGGCCTCAATCATCTCCACAATTTCAGGCGGAAGTGAATTTATGTGATTGTTGAGAGGTTTGACAAAGCGAAAAGTACAGATTTCATCCCGATAGGAAGTTCGTTGCAATGCTTCTTGTTCTAAGCTAATCCATAGCATGCTCCAGATTGGTGAAGCTGCGGGCCCTGCAAGTAAGGATGAATCGAAGATAATACCAATGGATTTGTGATAGATCGTGGGCGATACAAAGATCCCCTGGCGTTCCTTGCGATATAGGATTTGTTCAGCCTCTAATTTATTGAGTGCCTCACTGAGCGTTACGCGTGTTGTACCCAGTTCATCACATAAATGGCGGATAGTGGGCAATTTTGCGCTAGGTCCCTGGGCAAAAGCCAGGTCACGCAACAGTTTATAGATGACCTCGACTTTTGTTTCTGCTTTGAGTTGTGGTTTCAACGTCACTCTCAACAATCTTTTGTCTGTTGGATAGCGATGGAGTTTCTGATGCTACAGCTGTCCTAGAACAATTATAAGTTTGAGTCTGAAATCTTGTCAAGCTTTTTTAGCTGGCTTCTCTTTTCTCGCATTTATACAAAAGTACTTCTTCAATATCTTCTCTATTATCCGCGCAATATAACCTTATTATGGTATTTAGAGGTGTATTTGGGTTTCTTTGGAGAAGATAGTGATATTTTTATAGGATAATCTGGATTTGAGTAGTAAACTCTTGACAATAAATAAATGTCTATTTTATACTTGTACTAGGACATGAGTCGTTGAAGAAGAGTAGACAAATCTTCTTGTTTTTTTTAACCGTCTCAATTTTATGGGTAAACGAACGATCACAGTATCGCCAGACCATGAAATTATATATTTGATCGGCCTGATCGGAAAATAATGCAAGGAAAGTAGAAGTTAAAGATTAATAAGCGCGTGGATGCGCCTTTTGTTAAATCATTTTTCTTTTACTGGATAAAAGTAGAACACTCGAAGCCATGATGGTTTTCTCTTATCTGTTCTAGTCCTATACCATCACCCCTGATAATCAGGTATAGGATCTTGAAAAATATTGGCGTTTTCATTGCAGAGGCGCTGATGAGCTGAGTGCTAAGGAGCATAAGCATGTCTTGCAGTATTTCTTGTTATCGTGACAGCTGTCTATTTCCCTATGAAATAGATCTCTCCTTCAGTCCTTATCTTAAGGATACAGCGGTTATATCCTGTGGTAGGACACGCTTGGCCAATAAATCGAAATTTTAGCATTTATCACCTTCCGGAATAAGATTGCAGGCATGTTGCCTGGTAATCGTTTACTTTTTTTACCTTTTTCGGCACACCTTGAAATCATTAGGACCTTATAGCTTATCTCTGTTTTAGAACAGAGCGCGTGTTCCGTTTATGATCATGGTTCTGCTGTGGTCATAACTGATAGATATATATTCCTTAACCTGGTGTTTTTTCGATGCAGTTGAGTGTGCTGACAGGAAAATACTTGTCTGCAGAAGAAGCGTTTGTCTGGCATATTTGTCCTGTTCTTATTTTCTTAGAGCAAAGGAGCAAGTTCTGTTATGAGTGATTTTGCGCGTATGAATCGCCGCAGCTTTCTGCAAACCGCGGCCGCCACAGCTGGCGCCGCCACGTTAGGAAGCGCATTGGCTGCCTGTGGTGGCACTTCAGGTAGCTCTTCGTCTACCGTTACATTGAAATACTGGGATTGGTTTGTCACCCAGGCCCGTGGGTAGATGCTGAGATCGCCTTATTCCAGAAGGCAAATCCAAGTATTAAAGTTAAGAAGACAACTCAGGCTTCTGGTACATTTGACAACCTGTATGCACTGGCGGTCAAGAGTGGTAACCAGCCAGATGTCTCGATGATACCCCAGAAGCCGAATCTTAATATCCAGGTTGACCAGGGCTGGTTTTTGCCAGTCGATAAATGGGCCAACAGCGCATGGCGTGCGAAATTCCCAGCTGGCACTTTCCACGAAGGTAGTAATGAGTTTAAGGGAAAGCTTTATTCAGCACCTTTCAGCGGTACGGCCCCCTGGTTACAGCTCTATATCAACAACAAGGTTTTTAAAGATGCCGGCCTGGTCAACGCTGATGGAAGTGTGTTTGTTCCCAAGACCTGGGATGATGTAACCCATGCCGCTGAGACAATTACCAAAAAGAGCGGTGGCAGCACATATGGCCTTGGTTTTGGCAATAGTGCCTTTAACCTCTTGTTCTGGTGGATCCACGTTTTTGTCCTGGGTGCCGGTAGCCCTGGTGGTGCATATGGCATAGATTATCGTACTGGTAAATATACTTTTGGCACGGATCGTAATTATTCTGATTTTCTGACCCTCTTTAAAGAGTGGAAGACGAAAGGCTACTTCCATCCCAACTCGATCAGCCTGACCGATGAGGTAGCCCGTGCCTACTTTGAGCGTGGCAAGTTTGGTATGACCGTTGGAGGTGTCTGGAATCAGCCAGAGTGGACCCAGCACAATTTCACCGACTATACCCTGACTACACTGTTGTCGCCAGATCCCACCCCTAAAGGTTACTTCCCTTATACCCCTGGTGGTACCTTTGTTGCTATCTCATCTAAGACCAAACATCCTGATGAGTCCTGGGCCTGGTTTGATTGGATATATAGCCCTGCAGCTGGTAAGCGTTGGGTTGCCCTGGGTGAGGACCTCTCAATCTTCCAGCAGAATAATGATCCTGCCCTGGTGAAATTTAAACCCTTTGGGCAATATGTTGCGACCTCCAAGCTGGTCTTGCCGGCTCCTGACCCGACGGTGCGTAATCCATTGACCTCTAATGTACAGGTTCAAGGTGTCAAGCCTGACTTTGGCGATCTGGCAGTTGGTTATTACACAGGTCAGATTTCTGATCTGCAGAGTGCCCTGACTGATCTGCAGGGACGCATGCAAAAGGCTCAGGATGATGGAATTAAACAAGCGCAAGCGAAGGGCATTAAAGTAAGTGACAGTGACTATGTCTTTGCGGACTGGGATCTGACCAAGCCCTACATTACAAAACCCGCCTCATAGTTACCGCTTAAGGCTGAAATGGGGAGCGTGCAGAGGATCTCTCTTCTGCCGTTTCCCCTGATGTATCTGGGCTAGCGAGCGGCTGTTTTTCAGCAGCCCTTGCAGATGGCGCAGCATAAAGTAAAAAAGCGAAACCAGTAGAAAAATATGTACCTGACACAGGTTTTGCGTCGGAGTGAAAAAGCCAACAAACGCACATAGGCTAACAAAATGTTCCTCCCACCTGACCTGCTGATGTGTAAAGGAAAGAGATTGTATGCAAGCACCGACGCTGCCTTCTAAACCCTCGGGTACACCAGCAGCATCTCGCCAGCGCGCACCACTCAAGCGGACAATCTGGCAGGATATCATGGCCAACGGTTGGTCATATCTCTACATTGCCCCGCTGGTGATCCTGATTCTAGCGTTTACTATCTATCCCACATTTGCTTCATTGGGCTACACATTATATCAATGGAATGGTATTGGCGACCCCTCTAACTTTGTGGGCTTTGACAATTTTACGCGTGTAATGCACGACTCCATTTTCTGGGGCTCGTTCTTACATACCTTGATTTACACAGCGGTGCTGGTCCCGGTCCAGCTGGCGCTGGCGCTGGCCTTAGCCCTGGTATTGAATAACCCCAAACTAAAATTTTCTACCTTCTACCGCTCGGTCTATTTTATTCCGGCTGTGACCTCGGCTGCAGTCATCGGCGTTGTGGTTCAATTAATCGTCTCAAACTTTGGCGACAATATCAATCAATTTTTGATAAACATACACCTGATCCACGATCAGATTGACTTTTTAGGTGATCCGCGTTTTGCTCTTGGCATCATTATCGCGGTGGGTATCTGGAATACGCTGGGATATAACTTGGTCTATTTTTTGGCTGGACTACAAACCATCCCAACTGAAATGTACGAGGCGGCTACTATTGATGGGGCCAACAGTTTTGGACGCTTCTTTTATATTACTATCCCTATGTTGCGCGCTGTGGGCCTGGTCATTGTCATCCTGGCGATTCTGGGTAGCCTGCAGGTTTTTGACCTGGTCATGGTAATGACGGATGGTGGCCCATATAACGCGACTGAAGTTGTTAATACATATATCTTCCACCAGGCCTTTGGGGGCGCATCGCGTGTAGCGGTTGAGCCAAATATTGGTTTTGCTTCGGCTGCATCATTCTTCTATGGCCTGATTCTCATGGCCTTTTCCGCCCTCCAATTGTTGATTGTTCGTTACGTTAGACGCCAGCGCGAACTTGTATCCTAGAGAGGAAAGAAACAATGTCTGTTATCTCCCAAAAAGGAGCTGTGGCGCGCCCTCGTAGACGGCGCGTGGGCAAATCGATGTGGCTCACCCATCTTATTCTCCTACTTGGCGGCTTGGTCTGGATTTATCCTTTCCTGTGGATGTTGGGAAGTTCGCTAAAGACCAATCAGGATTTCTTTGATGAGGGTTTAAATATATTTCCAAAACAGATCGAATGGGGTAACTATCCCTCAGCCTGGAATGAAGCCTCCTTTGGCCAGTACTTTATTAATACGCTTGTCGTCTCTAGCCTGACCGTAGTCTTTGTACTGCTCTTCACCTCGATGGCTGGCTATGCCGTTGCGCGTACAAACTTTCCTGGCAAGAATTTATTGTTCGGCCTGATCGGGCTAACCCTCTTCTTGCCACATGGCTATACCATTTTGCCCATCTTTGACCTGATCCAGCGTCTGGGCCTATTAAATAACCTCACCTCGATTATCCTGGTGCAGACAGCAGGTGGGCTAATTTTTAGCACCTTTCTCTTTATTGGTTACTTCTCATCAATGGATCGTGAGATCGAGGATGCGGCCCGTGTCGATGGTGCTGGTTTCAATCAGCGTTTCTGGCAGATCATGTTTCCGCTGGCTGGTCCTATGCTAGCCACCGTTGCCCTCTTCACCTTTATCGGAGCCTGGAATAGTTTCTTTATTCCATTGGTCTTCACGCTAGGTGTACCGGAATTGCGTACCCTGGCCGTTGGCATGTATGCCTTCATTGGACAAAACTCCACCAACTGGACCTATCTCACCGCTGGTGCAGTTATCACCCTGGCACCGATTATGATCGTATTCATCTTCCTGCAGCGCTATTTCATCAATGGTGTTGCCGGTGCCATTAAATCCTAACATACTACTTCGACTTTGGCCCTTGGGGAACCTCCGGGAGGCAGGCCAGTGCTCCACACACTGGCCTGCCTCTTTTTTATGCCCGTAAATATCTTACTTCTTACCCTTTGAGGCCGCTTTGTCGATAACCTTCGACAATAAAGCGTTGCAGGAAGAAGAAGATGACCACCAGGGGAGAATGGCGATGACTGTGCTCAGGAAGAGCTCGTGGAGATTGACATCCTGTGAGTTCAAGAAATTGGAGATGACAACCTGGATCGTCCAGGCGGATTGATCCTGTCCAATAATCAATGGCCAGAGGAAGGCATTCCAGCCAGCGATAAAGGAGATCACGCTCAAGGCGGCTATAATACCGGTAGAATTGGGCACCACGATACGCCAGAAGATACCCCAGTAGCCCAGGCCATCTACGCGCCCCGCCTCTTCTAATTCATGAGGAAAACTAAGGAAGAACTGGCGGAAAAGGAAAGTCGTAAAGCCACTAAAGATACCTGGCACGACCAGTCCTTGTAGTGTACTGACCCAGTGTAGATAAGAGACAATGACATAGACCGGTTCAAAGATGACCGCGAACGGAATCATCAGGGTTGCCAGGATAGAATAGAAGATCACATTTGCCCAGCGATAGGGGATGCGAGCCAGTCCATAGCCAGCCAGCATACAGATAAGGATCTGCCCGAAGGTTTGCAGGATAGAGATCACTGCTGAGTTGACCATACCATCGACAAATGGTACCTCCGGATCTCTGAAGAGCTCGGTTATATTTTCAAAATGCAGGCTGGTGGGAATAAAGGGCGAGGTTGGTGAGGTAACCTGCGCCTCGGTCATGAAGCCATTGCGAACCATAATATAGAAAGGCAGTATGAATAAGAACGCCAGGATAATCAAAATACCATAGCGTACAACTGCACTAATAATTTTTCCTGCTGATGGGCGGGTTGCGTTGGCTTTGACCTCTCGGGTTGTTGAGTAACAAGGGTTGCCATTACATCATTCCTTTTTTGCTACAATTGCATGCATTCAGGTGCGGACATACTATCTGTTAGTCGTGTGTTGTACAGACTAATCTCTAGTGCCAAAACCCAGGAATTTTCCTTGAATCAAGGTAAAGATCACAATGATAATGGTCAGGATGATCGCACCTGCGCTACCAAGTCCATAATCCTGGTTATTTAGAGCTACCTGATAGAGGTAGATCAATGGGGTACGGGCCAGATTCGCATTACCACCAAAAAGAATATTAAAGAACTCATCAAAGGCCTGGAAGGCAGCGATCACATTGAGCAAGAGTACTGAGATGGATGCATTACGTAGTAAGGGAAAGGTAATCGCGCTAAATGTTTGCCAACCGCGCCTGGCGCCATCGACATAGGCAGCTTCATATAGCTCGCGTGGAATATCTTGCAGGCCAGCGATGAAGATGATCATATAGACTCCCACCTGTAGCCAGAGGCGCACCGTTACCAGCACCAGCCAGAACCAGGGAGGTGTTGGACTAGAAGTCCAGGCGATCGGATCAATGTGAAATAGATAGAGAATGCGATTAGCGATCCCATAAAAAGTGCCCTGGAAGAGGCTGGCGCGCCAGACGACTGAGGCCAGGACATAAGAGCAGGCTGTCGGCAAGAAAAAGACTGAGCGGAAAAAGCCCTGTCCGAATTTAACGCTATTGACCAGTAATGCCAGGCCCAGCGAAAAGATGAAGGTGGTCGGTACAATGAAAATGGCAAAAACGGTGAAGGTGCCTAATGTACCGGTAAAGGTTCTATCATTGAGCATCTCAATGTAGTTTTGCAGGCCCACAAAATGGGTGGGCGTGATGGTGGCGCGAGCATCGGCGAAACTTAGCACCACCGCCCAGATGATAGGAATATAGAAGAATACTATCAGACCAAGAATAAGAGGTGCGACAAAACTCCAGAAGGCCAGCGCTGTTTTCTGGTTTATGCGCCGTGTCCTTTGTATACGCTCTTTTTTATCATTGCGCAGAGTCAACACCTCTGAATTAGAAGGGGTACTCAGGGACTTCATTGATTCTACCTTTTTGCAATATTTATGGCGACATCTCGTCCATGTTGCGTTAAAAACAGATGTCTTGCCTCACGGTAAAAATAATCTTGAACGGTATACGGCATGTAGATGCGTAAAGAGGAAGAAAGGAACCACCAGTTGCTTGTATGGTTCCTTTCACTACTACTGAAAGTGCCGAGGATTGGCAAGGCCGTTTTTCCTGCGGCCTTTCAATAGTCAGTACCGATAGGTGCGTTTAGAGCAGTTTCTGCAGCTCGGTATTACATTTGTCGGCTGCTTTATCCAGTTCTGTTTTACCGTTGACACCTTTTTTGATGATATTGGTGACAGCATCCACCAGGGCGCTATCCATCGCGGAATCCCAGTATGGAGTCATCGCGTGCCCATACTTGTTCAGGATATCCACGGCTTCAGCTGCGGTCCCTGTTTTGAGTTTATCAGTCTGAGCCGAGATACTGACACGTGGAGGAACATGGAAGCCATAACCAACGTTCCAATCTTTCTGAATGGCAGCATTATCGATCCAGAGAGATTTAACATAGGCTTTGGCAGCCGCGACATTTTTGCCTTTGGCCGCGACCATTTCTGCCCAGCCACCATCTACTGTAGCAGGTTTGCTCTGGGCATCAAGAGCGGGAAGGGGAAGATACCAAAGTCATCACCCAGGGCAACTTTAATTTCAGGCATGGCCCATAGACCGCACCACTGCATCGCGACACTACCATTTTTAAAAGGAGCTGGATTCCACCAGAAGTCTGGAGCATCTGGCAGCAATGCACCAGAGGTATACAGTTCATGGAGCTTCTCGTAGATAGCGCCCATGCGGTCATTGTTAAAGATAATCTTATTATCCGCAGAGATAAAGTCGCCACCGGAGGCCCAACCGGCAATCTGATGGAATGCGTCTACACCGCCATCGGGACCCACATAGATACCTTTAACGGTGCCTGCGGTCAGTTTTTTTGCGACCGTGATAAGCTCGTCGATCGTTTTTGGGGTATCGGTAATATTTGCCTTCTGGAACAGACTCTTGCGATAGTAGATGAAGGTTGGATCATTGATCATTTTAATCGCATAGATATGGCCATTGATGGTCAATGGTTTCAGCGAGGCTTCCAGGAAATCGCTCTTGACATCGGCAATAATGTCATCCAAAGGCTCAATCAAGCCAGCTTTGACCTGGTCTACGGTAGGACCTCCTAGCTCAAATACATCGGGTGGATTTGAGCCGAGCAAGGCCGCGCGTACTTTATCGCCATATTCGTTTCCGACGCCGGGTACCCAGCTAACTTTGACATTAGCCTTGGTATAGTCTTTGGCATATTTAAGCACTGCTTCATGAGTACCGGTTTCGCCATAAACATGATACCATTGGGTAAGATTGGGCAGGTTGTTATTTGTGCTGCTTGGAGTGGATGCACCCGTACCTGCGCAAGCCGCTAAGAGTGAACCACTGAGCGCCAGACCACCAGAGTATTGGAGAAAGCGACGACGAGAGAGTGAGGTGGGAAGGTATTGGCTCTGACCCATTTTTAGTCTCCTTGCCTCGTAATACATCTGTGTATTACCTAAATAAAAAAAATAGTAGAAGTTCATACTTCCATAAAATATCAATGCACCTATATGACATGACGCATTATTTTATGGAATATAAAGAAAAGCAATATTATCTTAAGACGCCAATGCATTAAGACAACACAGCTTATTTTCAATTATGATGTGAATACTTCTTCTGTTTTATTAAAGAGCACATCGATGGGGGGAAGGATTACCCATCTGGGGAATACTCTTCTGGTTCTTTGTTGTCCAGTACAGCTTTCATCCGTCTGGCATAACGATGAAGCAAGAGGTAACATCCCATTATGTTCCCTTTAGCTTCTAATGACAACTAAACCGTGAATATTCTCTGCTACTTGTCAAAACCAAGCATAACATCTATACTTTTTTTTGTCAATGATTAAAATAGACTTCATGAAAATGATAGTTCTTAAACATTGATATGCGTAGCAAGATATGACTATATAATTGTTTTTTGGTAATTGTTGGTAAAGGATTAACATATGTATCGGCAGGTCCCACCAGTAGATCGCAAGATGATGCAAAAGATTAATCAGAATACCTTACTTAATCTGATTCGTGTGCACGCGCCAGTTTCGCGAACTGAGTTGCGGCGCCTATCTGGTTTAAGTCAAGGCACGATCTTTGGCATGACTGCGAGTCTCATAGAACAACAGCTCATTGTAGAGACGGGCGAGACACAATCGACCGGAGGCCGTAAAGCTGAACTATTAGAAATTTATCCGGAGGGCGGATATGTGATTGGCCTGGAGATTCGCGAGTACGAACTGGTAATTGTTTTGCTGAACCTTCATGGCAATATTGTATCGATAGAGCACTATGAAGCCCAGTTTCGTAGTAATGCCAACCATGCGATCGAATGGATGATCACGAGTGTCGATGCCTTTATTGAACGTACCCAGGTGCCACGCAACAAAATTTTGGGCCTGGGCTGTGGTGTTTCTGGCTGTGTTAATACACAACTGGGGGTGGTGGTGGATAGCTGGATCCTGAACTGGCACAATGTTACGATTGGTCCACCATTGCAAGAGCATTTTGCGCTGCCCGTTTTTGTGGATAACGCGGTCAATTGTCTGATCTGTTATGAACGGCTATTTAGAAGTGGCCAGATGTACCACGACTTTCTACTGGTAACCATTGGACGCGGACTGGGGATGGCGGCCATTATTCGCGATATCCCGTTTCGCGGATCGCAAGGGCTGGGTGCAGAATTTGGCCATATTCCTTTTGGTGCTGAAGGACGGATCTGTGAATGTGGTAACCCCGGATGCCTTGAAGCCTACGTCTCTGATCACGGGATTGTGCGCACCTACGCTGAAATCGCGGCCCGCTCTAATGCTTCTCACTCTGCTGTATCTACTATTTCTATAGAGCAACTGGTTGAGTTGGCCCTTCAAGGAGATCAGGATGCTTTACAGGCTTTTGAAGTGACTGGCACTTATTTAGGCAATGGTCTGGCCTCCCTGGTCAATCTTTTCAATCCAGAATGCCTCATTATTTGTAACGAAGGTGAACATCTGCTTTCCCTCCTATCCACAACAATGACAAATGCCTTGACGCAACACACCTTTTCGCAGCTCGGGAAAAATCTCCAAATTATCTGCGAGAAAAATACCACCATCGAATCCTGGGCGCGTGGTGCGGGCTGCCTGGTTCTGCAAGACTTCTTCTCCTCTCCCAAACACTTTTAAACCAGACCACAAGCGGTAACGTGCTCGCATTGCCGTTTGTGGTCTACCGCATTGCGTTAATTGCGCTCAGCAAGAGAGAGCCTTGCCCCGGCAAGCCTGCCATCAATATTGTCTTGTATCACAATGCCTGATCAATAGCGTATAGAAGGCAGCATTTCCATTGTTCTATTCATTGCTCTTATGTCATGCTTGAGCATATATCTAGCGGAATTAAAAAGGGGAATTCCAATGTTCCAATCACTCCCTTTAGTAGCTCTTATTGCAATTTTTATTGTTGCTGCTATCGCTGTCTGGATAGCCGGCATCCAACTCTCCAATAGCACTGATATCCTCTCTGACCGCTTTCATCTAGGACAGGCGTTGGGCGGGTTGATTCTCCTGGCTATTGCCACCAACTTACCAGAAATCGCCATTACCGCGACCGCCGGGTTGACCCACAATCTTGACATCGCAACCGGCAATATCCTGGGTGGTATCGCGCTACAGACAGTTGTATTGGTAATCCTGGATGCCTTTGGCGCCCGGCGTAAAGATGCCCTCTCTCACCTTGCCTCTTCAATTGAGCTCTCTTTGGAAGGTATTCTGGTGATTGCGGTGCTTGTCATCTCCATTATGGGTACACAGTTACCTCAAGGGGTGGCCTTTTTGCGTATGTCTCCCTCTGCTCTACTTATCCTTGTTGTCTGGCTGGTCGGACTCTGGCTCTTAAGTAAGGCTCGCAAAGATTTGCCCTGGCAAATTAAAGAGCAGGATAGTAAGCTAAATTTATCGCCACAGGATAGTAGAAAGCAGCAAAAAGAGAAAGAGAAAAAGCAAAAAACCTCAACCGGGCGTGCGCTATTAATTTTCATCATGGCGTCTGTGATCACATTGATTGCTGGTGCGGCCCTCGAGTTTAGTGGTGATGCTATCGCCAAAGACACTGGCTTGAGCGGAGTACTCTTTGGCGCCACCGTCCTTGCCGCCGCCACCTCGCTACCGGAGATCTCAACGGGACTCCAATCCACCTGGATTGGGGATTACGAACTGGCCTTCAGCGACATCTTTGGTGGCAATGCCTTCTTACCGGTCCTTTTCATCCTGGCTGATCTTCTCTCGGGCCAGGCGGTGCTGCCCCAGGCCCAGAAGAGTGACATCTATCTGGCCAGTCTGGGTTGCCTCCTTACGGCCGTTTACATCTATGGCCTCATCTTCCGTCAGCCCAAACAGCTTTTCCATCGCCTTGGCATCGACTCAACCACCGTCTTATGCACTTACCTTATCGCCATCATTGGCATCATTTTCATCCCGGGCAAATGATGCACATACACACTACCAGGTAGGTAAAGAGATCCAAAGTAAAGCGCCAGCACGTTACTGGCGCTTTACTGGACCTTCCACTCTAGACAAGGAAATTTGAGAGGAGTGCCAGATTCGCACGATCTGGCATGGACAAACGCTCCAAAATAGGGTACACTCTACACCAAAGGTATGACTTAGTGTATAGAAAACACCTTTTCTTTTTTGTCTGAGTCGTAAGTGTACAAGTTACACTTATTCGAAGGAGAATAAGGCATGACTCACAGCCAACCGTTTGATGTTGCTATCATTGGTGGTGGCATCGCGGGACTTTCGGTGGCCTTGCGTTTACCTGAGCATGTGCGTGTGGCGCTTTTTACAAAGGGCCAGCTCGGTGAGAGTAATACACGGTACGCTCAAGGTGGTCTTGCGGTAGCGTTAGGGGATGATGATAGCCCCGAGCTCCATTTGCAGGATACATTGGCTGCTGGCGCTGGATTGTGTGATGAGGATGCGGTGCGTATCCTGGTTGAGCAGGCTCCGGCTGCTGTACGCTGGTTGATCGAAATGGGGGTCCAGTTCGATCGGGCGCAGCCTGGTGAAGATGCTCATACAACACCCGATGGGCTGCTGTTAGGCCGTGAGGGTGCCCATTGTCGCTGGCGTGTGTTGCACGCGGGTGGTGATGCGACGGGCGCTGAGATCGAACGCGCTCTTACTGCCGCTGTTCAAGCGCGTTCCTCGATTGAATTATATGAAGAGACCTTTGTACAGAAACTGATTATGCGCGCTGGTCGCTGTGTGGGTTTGCAAGCGACACGCCGTAATGGAGAGACCTTCGATCTGGAGGCTCAGGCTGTTGTGCTGGCGAATGGGGGGCTGGTGGCCTCTGGCTACATACCTCGAATCCGGCGGGCGCGACGGCTGATGGGTTGGCGCTGGCCTGGCAGGCTGGTGCCGCACTGACCGACCTGGAATTTATGCAGTTTCATCCGACTGTGATGGTGGCTGATGGTGCTTCACATCTGATTTCCGAGGCTGTGCGTGGTGAGGGAGCGTATCTCCGCAATCATGCGGGTGAGCGTTTCATGCCCCGCTATAGCTCTCAGGAGGAGCTGGCTCCGCGTGATGTGGTTGCGCGTGCGATCTTGAATGAGATGCTGAACGAGCAGACTGATTGTCAGTATCTTGACCTGCGGCACTTGCCCGCGGAGAAGATGCGCGCTCGCTTCCCGACCATTTCTGCCTTCTGCCAGCAATATGGCCTCGATCTGGCGACCGATTTGTTGCCGATCGCGCCAGCCGCCCACTATTGTATGGGTGGTGTACTGGTGGATACTTATGGTCGCAC
This sequence comes from Dictyobacter kobayashii, assembly GCF_003967555.1. Classification (GTDB taxonomy): domain Bacteria; phylum Chloroflexota; class Ktedonobacteria; order Ktedonobacterales; family Ktedonobacteraceae; genus Dictyobacter; species Dictyobacter kobayashii. Next base: position 699,976 of record NZ_BIFS01000001.1, on the reverse strand, counting down.
AACTGTGGATGGTCTCTATGCCGTTGGCGAAGTTTCCTGTACTGGCGTTCATGGCGCTAATCGTCTGGCCAGCAACTCGCTGTTAGAGGGCCTGGTCTATGGTATTCGCATTGCCGATCATCTGGTACAGATAGACGGTGTGGATGTATCTATGCACACATCATCCTTGTATCGTTCGGCATATGTTTCGACTTATGATGATGCCTTGAGTACAGCAGATGTTTTGTCATCTGCTCAGTTGCACGATCTGTCAACAGCACAGGTGCGCCGTAAGGTACGGCACCTTATGTGGCAATATGCTTCACTGTGTCGGGATCAGGCAGGACTGCTAGAAGCGAAGCAGCAGATCCAGGAGCTGCGTACTGCACTGGCCCAGAATGTTGAACACGATACCAGTTCTTTAGAGACTTTGAATATGCTGCTTGTGTCTGAACTTGTGATTACCGCCGCCCTTGAGCGGCGCGAGAGTCGGGGCAGTCACTGGCGCCTGGATTACCAATCTTCGGATGCTCATCTGGCCGCCCAGCATCTTGCTTTTGTGCCTCTGCGCATTGATCCTTATGGATCAATGGACCGGCAGAAGGAGGCTTGCTCGTATGTATAACCCACCTGTAGATCTGATTAAAAAGGCGTTGGAAGAAGATGGAGCCTTTGCCGATATTACGACTCTGAGCACGGTGCCGGATGACCAATGGTCTGAGGCGCGTATCCTGGCGCGTAAGCCGGGGGTTGTGGCAGGTGTTGCTGTGGCCATTGAAGTGTTTCGGCAAATGGATGAGCGCATTCAGGTCCAACAATTGGTGCAGGATGGAGCGTCTGTGCAGGCCAATGAAAACCTGCTGCTTCTAAAGGGACCGGCTCGTTCGCTTTTGAGCGCTGAGCGTGTGGCCCTCAATTTCCTGGGCCGCCTTTCTGGCATTGCCACCCTGACTGCACAATGTGTGCGGGCTATTGAAGGTGCGCAGACGCGGATAATCGATACCCGTAAGACAACGCCGGGACTGCGCGCACTGGAGAAGATAGCCGTTCAACTGGGTGGTGGACATAATCACCGCTTTGGTCTCAATGATGGTGTCTTAATCAAAGATAATCATATTAAAGCGGCAGGTGGTATTAAGGCTGCGGTAGCAGCGGCTCGGCAATCGGCTCCCCATCTGCTCAAAATTGAAGTTGAATGTGAAACGTTGGCTGAGGTACATACTGCAGTGGAAGCTGGCGCTGATGTTATTCTATTGGACAATATGACAGTCGAGCAAATGCGCCAGGCGGTGGATGTAATTCGCCGTGAGGCTCCCCGCATATTAATAGAAGCGTCTGGTGATATTGGAACCAATACTGAGCGTTTAATCGCAGTCGCTGCCACTGGTGTAGATTTTATCTCGCTTGGTGCCCTGACGCACTCAGCGCCTAATTTTAATATCTCTCTAGAGTTTGCATGAAGCATTTTCTGAAGGAGCAAACCCATGGCTGTAAAGACCGAGTGTGCAGTAAGCCAGGAAACACATGTGTTACCATTGCTGAATCCGCAAAAGCGTGCTCGCTATGATCTTTCAAAGCGCGTAGACACGATACCTTTGTTCTATGCTGAGATGGGGGGGAGGAATTAGATCGGCGTATCAGCGCGGCCCGTGCTGCGCTGGGTGAGCGCCTGGTTATTCTGGGCCACCACTATCAGCGTGATGAGATTATCAAGTACGCGGACTATCGCGGCGACTCGTTTAAGCTGGCCCAACTGGCCTCTAAACGCAAGAACGCCGATTATATTGTCTTCTGCGGTGTCCATTTTATGGCTGAAAGTGCCGATGTGCTCAGCGAGCCACATCAGAAGGTTATTCTGCCCAATCCCGCTGCTGGTTGTTCGATGGCCGATATGGCGAACATTGCCGAGGTCGAAGAATGCTGGGAGCTGTTGCACGAGACCCTGGGAGATGACGCTGGCATTATTCCAGTGACCTACATGAACTCGGCTGCTAACCTGAAAGCATTCTGTGGCGCCAACGGCGGTATCGTCTGCACCTCCTCGAACGCCCCTAAGGTCATTGACTGGGCATTCAAGCAGGGCAAACGTGTGCTTTTCTTCCCGGATCAACACCTGGGACGCAACACCGCGGCCCACTACGGGATTGCGGCGGACCAGATGGTAGTCTGGGACCCCAAAGATCCCATGGCCTTTGATGATGCAGAAGAAGTATTGGCCAATTCCAAAATTATCCTCTGGAAGGGCCACTGCTCGACGCATATGCGTTTTAGCGTTGAGCAGATTGAGAAGGCGCGTATCGATTATCCTGGCATCAATGTGATTGTACATCCTGAATGTCGCCAGGAAGTTGTCAACGCTGCCGATCTCTACGGTTCGACCGAATACATCATCGAGCAGATCGAGAAGGCCCCGGCTGGTAGTCAGTGGGCGGTAGCCACTGAAATCAACCTGGTCCATCGTATCGCGCAAGAGAATCCTGATAAGTTCATCTTTTGTCTCGACCCGATTGTTTGTCCGTGCTCAACCATGTACCGCATTCACCCGGCTTACGTGGCCTGGGTGTTGGAGGAGCTACTGGACGGCAATGTCATTAATCAGATCAGTGTCGATGAAGAAACCGCTCACTGGGCCCGTGTGGCCCTCCAGCGCATGCTCGATCTTGCCTAGACCGCTTTTAATCCAGGTCTGCTGTTTTGATCAATAAGCAGATAGTACAGAGGGACTGTCCATGATAATTATTGGACGGCCCCTCTTTTATATTTATCCAGCTAAAAATATTTTTGTGTTTATTGTCTTTGTTTTCTCTTTTTAAATTATTAAGTTTTTTCTTTTGTTTTGTTAGCAAATATTGACAAGTGATGAGCTAGTTGTGTAAGCTTGTGACATCCATTAGGAATGCAGTCATTATTTTCGGAATGTTTGCTGTCCATCTGAGCATGTTTGCTAATTTAGTTTGAGCAAGCAGTTTTTATTTGAAAGCTGATTTTCTTTCCGAAGGAGCATGAATGTGAGTAACGTTAGCGCTAATCCTTCCACTACTCGTCCCTGGTCTTTGACTACGGAACGCATCATCATTGCAGGTGTGCTGGCTGCCATCACTATTATTCTTGGGGTGGTACCAAACCTTGGTTTTATCCCCCTTCCCAATGCAATCGGTAGTGCAACTATCGAGCATATTCCAACTATTGTTGGTGGCGTCATTGCTGGTCCGATCGTTGGTCTTATTTCAGGTTTAATCTTTGGCGTGCTCAGCTTCTTCCGCGCGACCGTGCCTTTTTTCAAGGATCCGACTGTGGCTATTCTGCCGCGTCTCTTTATTGGCCTGACGGCCTGGGCTACCTTTGCTGGCCTGGTGCGCATCAACCGAGACCTGGCGGCGGCGGCGGCAGGTTTTGTAGGCGCGGCAACCAATACCATTCTGGTTGTGAGCGCTTTGATTATTCGCGGCTATTTTCCCGCGCAGGTCATTATTCCAATCGTGCTAGTGCAATCTATCATTGAAGCGATTATCGCTGCCATCCTGACCGTTATCCTGGTACGTATCTTCTATATTCTAGAGGCGCGCCTTGTCCATGCTCCTGACACCAAGCCACGTGATCAACTGCCTTATTAATTATGATTGAAATCAAGAACGCTACATTTAACTATAGCGCGCAGGAAGAACAGGACGTTCCTCCTGCGTTGCAAGATATCTCCCTGACCATTCGTGAAGGGGAAACGGTCGCCATTATCGGACATAATGGGTCGGGCAAGAGCACGCTCACCAAATTGCTGGCCGCTATTTTGATTCCCCAGGCTGGTTCTGTGCTGGTGGATGATCTGCGTACCGATGCTGGCGGAGAAGATATCTGGACCATTCGGCAACATGTCGGGGTAGTCTTTCAAAATCCTGATGATCAATTGATCGCCAGTACCGTAATTGATGAGATTGCCTTTGGTCCGGAAAATCTGGGTTTGCCACGCGCGGAGATTGCTGTACGTGTGCAGGAAGCTATGCAGACGCTGGACCTGGAAACCTATGCGCAGATGGCGATCAGTGAATTGTCGGTCAGCCTCAAACAGCGTGTGGCTATTGCCGGAGTACTGGCGATGCGGCCGCGCTATTTGATCCTGGATGAACCAACTACCATGATCTCCGGCCATACCGCCCAGCAGCTTCTGAGCACAATTCAGAAGCTGGCGCATGAGCAGGGCATCGCGGTCATCCATATTACTCATTTTATGTCAGAGATTGTCTCGTTTGACCGGGTGATTGTAATGGATGCTGGTCGGATCTTAATGGATGGTACGCCAGCGCAAGTCTTTGCACGCGTAGCCGAACTACAGGCTGTCGGGCTTGATGTGCCGATGGTGACGCACGTTGGACAAACGCTACGCGCGCAGGGCTGGTCTCAGCTTCCGGATGTGGTATTAACTCCCGACCAACTTGCTTTATCTGTTGAGTCTATTAATCAGGGGGATCGTGCCGCGGTTAATGATGTGGATGGCTCTGCGCAAAGCGCTGTAAGCCCTTCTCCACCTGAGTTGACGGTTGGTGAAGAGGGAAGGGCGGCTCTCTTTACCCTAAAAGATGTTTCCTATATTCATAGGAGTGGAACTCCTTTTGCCCTGGTGGCTTTGCAGCAACTGGCTTTAACCATCACTCCAGGTAGTGCGGTTGGCCTGGTTGGCCCGACTGGTGCCGGCAAGTCAACCCTGATTGATCTGCTGGCTGGCCTCAATAAGCCGTCTTCCGGCTTATTCTATTTTGAAGGCACTGATACGGCCGCTAAATCTTTTAAATTGACGCGTATTCGTTCTCAGGTTGGGGTGGTCTTTCAGTCTCCTGAGTCACAGATTTTTGAGGAGACGGTGGGGAAGGATGTCTCGTTTGGGCCACGCCAGCGCAAGGTACCTCTGGCCGAATCGCGGCGCCTGGTGCAGGAATCGTTAGAGGCGGTCGGTCTGCCCTATGAGGATTTTCGCACGCGTTATACTTATGCGTTGAGTGGAGGGCAAAAGCGCCGGGTGGCGATTGCCGGGGTGCTGGCCCTGCAACCAAAGGTGATCATTTTTGATGAGCCGATGGCTGGCCTTGATCCACGTGGGCGCAATGAACTTTTTGCTTTGATCCAGGCGCTTAAGCAACGCACAGGACTGACGATTATCTATGCATCCAGTAGCCTGAAAGATGTCATCGAACTGGTGGATACTATTCATGTATTGGATAAAGGAAGCCTGGTCTTTAGTGGGACGCCGCGTGAGACACTGGCGCGAGCTGCTGAGTTACGTGCCCTGGATATCGCCTTGCCTGAAGCTGCGCAGATCGCGCTTGCGCTACGTTCGCAGTTGCCAACCTTGCGTACCGCTGTGCTGGATCGTGCAGAACTGGAAGCGGAGCTACTGAAAGCGTGTTCCCGTGTCCTTTGAGCTGACTTTTTCTCTTTAAAATAGAATCAGTGTCTTTGTAAGAGTGGTGGCTATGATTGAGCTTTCTCGTTATGTAACCTTTGGGCAATATGTCAATAATGGTTCCCCGCTGGCGCGTATGGACCCACGGGCCAAGTTGATCTGTGCTGTGTTGCTGATCGGATTGACCTCCTACCTGAGCACCTTTCAGGCTTTTGCGCTCTGCTTGCTATTCTGTGTTGTGCTACACCAGCTTTCGCGTATTTCAATCGGCTACGTTCTGCGCAGCTTGCGGCCCTTTATTATCTTCTTGCTGATTGCTTTTGTGTTTGAAGTACTATTCTATGTACCTCCCAAAGCGCCCCAGTGGCTCTGGCACTGGTGGGTGTTGGGTATTACCTGGCAGGGCATCATCAATAGCATACTGACTATTGTGCGCGTACTCTTTCTCTATTATCTGGCCGCCATGCTCTCTTTTACGACTTCGATGGTAGATTTGACCGATGGTATGGAGGTTCTGGCTGCGCCGTTGCAGAAGATTGGTATTCCGATTAATGCATTTGTGATGGTGCTGGTAATCGCCTTGAAATTTATACCCATATTTGTGACTGAAGTTGAACGTTTGATGAAGGCGCAGGCGGCCCGTGGACTTAATTTTGACCAGGGAAATCTCTTTCAACGTGTCTCTAAGCTATCGCTGTTGTTGATTCCGCTGTTTGTCAGCGGCTTTAAAAAGGTCAAAGTACTCAATGTTGCCATGGAGGCTCGTTGCTATGGTAGCCATGCTGGTTGGCACCGCACCAAACTGCGCGCCCTGCACTTCGCTCGTTTTGATGTGCTGGCATTGACACTGACAATTTTTGTCTGTGTTATTCTAGTTGGCGTAAACTTGCTGGTCAGTCGCTAGCATCGGCTACTGTATGCTATATAGTAGAGGTCTATCTGATATTGGCCTTGTTCACTAAGCACTCTTGTGGAGTTTTATATATGCCAGATATTTTACGACCTGAGGATAAGCAAGCGATTATTAGTGCTGCGGACTCCTTGATTGAAGAGGCTATCGATTTCTTGCAAGGAATGCTGCGGATTCCTAGTATTAATCCTCCGGGCGTAGCTTATCCAGAGTGTGCCAGTTATATCGGGGAGCGTCTAGCCGCGCTGGGTTACCAGGTTGAATATATTACTTTATCTGCCGCTGAAAATGCGGAGTTGGCCCCGTATGGTGAGGGGTTGCCGCGTACCAATGTACTTGGACGCCTACCTGGCCCACAATCTTCCCCAGTTATCCATTTCAATGGTCATATGGATGTAGTGCCGGTTGGCATGGATTGGTCGACACCGCCTTTTGGTGGCGAGGTACGTGCTGGTCGTGTTTATGGTCGTGGCGCGGCAGACATGAAAGGTGGTATTGCCGCCCAGGTCTATGCCGTCGAGGCGATCAGGCGCGCGGGCCTGCAGCTACAGGGAACCGTTGAGCAAAGTGGGGTGGTGGATGAAGAGAGCACCGGTAACCGCAATGCTGGGATGGGCCTGCTGGTCGAACGCGGCCTGATCTCGTCTGAACGCACTGACTATGTGGTAATTACCGAACCATTAAATATCGATAATATTTGCCTGGGACATCGCGGGGCTATCTGGGGGGAGATCCAGACCATTGGTCGCCAATCCCATGGCAGTACGCCTGCTCAAGGTGTCAACGCGTTGGAACACATGGCCGGCTTTATTGATGAAGTGACGGGTCAGCTCGCTCCGCGACTACGCCAGCGCCAGAATCACTATCCTGTTGTGCCCGCTACCGCTAACGCGGCCAGTCTCTCTTTCAATGTCATTCAGGGCGGCACCAACGTTAACAGTGTGCCCGATAGCTGCTGCGTAGCATTTGATCGCCGCCTGGTTACCAGCGAAAGCCTGGCAGATGCCCGGCAGGAGCTCTGGGATATATTAGAACGGCGCGTCCAGACCATTCCAGATTTCCGTTATGAGTATAAGGAGCGCTATGCGGCTGCTCCTACCTGGGTTAGCGCCGAGACTCCACTTGTCCAGTCCTTCGCATCTGCCATCCAGCATATCCTGGGGCGCGCACCGGGTTATGTTTGCAGCCCGGGTACAGACGACCAGCGTTTTGTGGTACAAAACGCTGGTATCGAACAATGCATCATCTATGGTCCCGGTGAAATTACGCAGGCCCACATCGTCGATGAATCTCTGGCCATCGCCGACCTGCTTGTCTCCATCAAAATTATGGCTCTCGCCACTGCCGAACTGCTGGGCGTGCAGAGGCATGCTTAATCGACGCCCTGGACCAATATGGCTCGCGCATCTGAAGCCTGGAAGCGGATCTCTCTGATCCTGCTATATTCGGGTGAGCTATACCAGCGTTTGAATTGTGCTGTATCCGCAAATTCCAGCATAACCAGGCGTTGTAGTGGCCATTCGCCCTCGATCACCTCAAATGCTCCCCCACGTATCAGAAATTTTCCACCATATTTTTCCAGGGTCGCGCCGACCTGTTTGCGATAGTCTTCGTAGAGCTGGGGATCATGCACCTTGATATCAACCACAAAATATACCGCCATTGATCTTCTCTTCTTTCTTTTCTAATTTTCCCTTGTGCGTGACAGGTTCATTTTACGTTGGTCTGCCCGCCCTGCGTCACGTTGTCCACAGCATAAAGAAATGGCGCCGATATGTCAATTTCGTTGTATGTGAAGCAGGGCTTTTTCATGTTCGTCCAGAGATCACGAGCAAGGGATACGATCTCCATTCTTTTAAGTGTGGAGTGTGTATGTGGTGGGCGGCTGCAGCCACCCACCACATACACACTCCACACCCCAAACCGGCGCCGCAGGCGTCAAAGAAGAATATGAAAAAGCCCTGCATGTGAAGCACCAGGTAGAAGCCTTTTACTTTATAAAAAATATAGTAGAGAGCGCTCATAAGTCGTATCACAGTCGCTATTAGAAAGATATTCTATTTATGTGTTATGGGTTTTAGTTATATGGCAAGAATCTTCTTTTAGTATAAAAAATCATATTGTTGTGTTGTAGGGTTTGTGCTACAGTGGAGGTACCCTGTGATGGGTTTATATGGAGGTTAATTTACAATGGAAAAACGCGTTGGGAATGTGCGTTGGGGCATTGCGAGCCTGTTAAGTCTAGGAATTATTGTTAATTACCTGGATCGTGTAAATATATCGGTTGCGCTTACTCCACTTGAAAAAGAGCTTGGGCTCTCAAACTTTCAGACTGGTCTGATTCTTTCTTCATTCCTTTGGAGCTATGCTCTTTTGCAGCTCCCTGTCGGTGCATGGTTGGACCGTTTTGGGGTCCGGTGGCTAAATCGCATAGGTAGTTTTATCTGGGCGTTAGCCACGTTCATGACTGGTATTGTCAGTGGTTTTGGATTGATCCTTTTGTCTCGTATCCTGCTCGGTATTGGAGAGGCTCCAGTGTTTCCTGGTGCTTCCAAGGCAACCGGTTACTGGTTCCCCATTAAGGAGCGTGGCCTGGCAACATCGGCTTTCGATGCGGCCGCCAAGTTCTCTTCAGTAATTGGAGCCCCGCTCATGGCATTTGTTGTGGCGGGCCATGGATGGAGAGCAGCCTTTGTGGTGACAGGGATCATCAATGTCGTTTATGCAATCCTCTACTGGATCTTTTATAAAGATCCCTGTGAGTCAAAGTCGCTCTCGGAGGAAGAGCATCGCTACATCGTTGAAGGGGGCGCGCAGCCTGAGAAGGTTGCTCCAACCAACGCTGTCGCTAATTTCGGGTTCTTATTGCGCCAGCCAAAGGTCTGGGGTTTAAGCCTTGGCTTTGCGGCCTACAACTATTCGTTTTATCTGTTTCTAACCTGGTTACCTGGCTATCTGCAGAAATCTCTGCACATGTCCGTTCTGAAAAGTGGTTGGTACACGATTATTCCCTGGATTGTAGCAACAATTACCGATCTGGTTATCGGTGGCGTGCTGGTAGATGCCTTAATCGCGCGCGGTTATGACGCTACCAAAGTACGCAAAACGATAGTGACTATCGGTATGTTGCTCGGTCTGGCTGTAATCGGAGCCGCTTTTACCACTGATGCTACTGTGGCTACCATCTGGATCAGTATCGCCATTGGCGGTCTGGCCTTTGCTGCCCCGGTAGCATGGAGTCTGCCAAGTATCATCGCGCCCAAGGGCACCGTTGGTTCTGTGGGTAGTATTATGAATCTTATGGGCAACCTCTCGGGCATTGTTGCACCGATTGTTGCTGGCCTGGTGATTGATAAGACCAACTCATTTGCCGCCAACTTCCTGATTGCGGGCGCCATTCTCATCGTCGGTATTCTCTGTTTTGTCTTCCTCCTGGGTCGTATCGAACAGATCAAGATGCCGGGCGAGGGTGAGAAAGAAACAGTTGATGAGAGTCTGGTGCAGACCTCTAAAGCGTGAGCTGTGTAGCTCTCATTCCAAAGCTTGATTTTATACCACCAGAAGGCAGTAAGATGCAAACTAACATGCTTCTTACTGCCTTTCTGTTTTCCTCCTTGTGGTTAGGAAATAAGCTGCATTAGAGTCCTGAAGGGAATATTTTTGATGATCTCTCTGTTTCTATGCATGAAAGAGCACACCAGGATGCTTGCCTGTTTTGTCTTTTGGGGTGATCTTTAATAAGAGCTAATTACTCTATTTTGAGATGTTGAGAGGTGTTTTTATGAGCGAGAGCGAAATTCAAGAGCAGCAGCCTGCTCCCGATTTTACTTTACCTGCAATCGGTAGTGAAGATATTGTCAAAGATGGTCAGGTGCATCTAGGGGACCTCAAAGGCAAAAATGTGGTCCTTTATTTCTATCCAAAAGATGATACCCCGGGTTGTACGAAAGAAGCGTGCTCTTTCCGTGATGCCAATCATCTGTTGCAGCAGCGTGGCGTAGTCGTGCTCGGCATCAGCGTAGATAGCGTAAAGTCCCATCAGAAGTTCATTGATAAATTTTCTCTGCCTTTTCCATTGCTTGCTGATACCGAGAAAACGGTGGCCGAGCAGTACCATGTCTGGAAAGAGAAGAGCATGTATGGAAAGAAGTATATGGGGGTCGATCGTCAGACCTTTTTGATCGATAAAGACGGCATTGTGCGTAAGGTATGGCGCAAGGTCAAGCCCGACGACCATGCCAATGAAGTACTGGAGACCGTCGAGTCTTTGGGCCTCTAGCGGTTAAGCGAACAAATAAAAAAAGCGGGTCCCTGTCCTCGAACAGAGACCCGCTTTTTTTATTTGTTCGCGTCGTTTTCAGCTTGCAGTTGTTTAAATTCTTCGTCGATCTTCTGGCGACGCAGGCGGCGCTGGCGAGCGTGCTCAATGATTTTTGCCTCAGCTTCGTCGGCCGGGATCAGCGGTGGGACTGGTCGTGGCTTGCGATTCTCATCCAGGGCAACATAGATGACGTAACTGCTGGCGATCTTGCGTATCTCGCGGTTGATCAGGTCTTCTGCCGTGACCTCGACGCCAACCTCCATGCTGGTTTTACCAACATAGTGCATGGTGCAATGGACAGAGACCACGTCGCCAATGAAGGCGGGAGCCAGGAAGTCAAAGCGTTCGACACGGGCAGTGACGACGGTCGGGCTCTGACTATGTTTGATGGCGACTATGGCGGCAGCTTCGTCGACCATGCGCATGATAACGCCGCCATGCACATTGCCATGTCCATTGGCGTCGATCAATTCCATCATCCTGCGCGTTGTGCTGCGCGAGAAGGCGATGCTACGGCCCTGGGTTATATCGACTTCTGGGAAGTTACGGTAACGGGTGAATATTCTATCGAATGGGTTCATTAGTATTCTCTCTTAAAATTTAGCTTGTGATTACCTCACTACTATACTCTATTCTGTCCCTGGCAACAAGGTTGCTTGCATGCTGATAGGGCTTTTTACTGGTCGTCCAGAGCTCGCAGAGAGATCACAAGCCAGCACACACTCTCCACACTCTCCACCTGGCGCCGCAGGCGCCAAAGAGGAACATGAAAAAGCCCAGGCATGCTGAAAATAAGCATGTCTGATTGTGATTCTTCCGTTTATAGGGTGGTTGATGGTATTGCTAATAGTAGGAAAGACGGATATGTATTCGCTATAGATTTTTTAGTATGCTGATCTGGTTGGGGGGCGAGGATGCGCAATAAAGAAGAGTTGTGGTTGATGGTAGTGAAGTTGTTTAGCGATCAAGGATATCGGGGTACCGCTATGCGTGATATCGCACGTACCCTAGAGCTGAGCGAGGCCCATGTAACGAGTTTGTTTGGCACCCGGGAAGATATGCTCTGGCATATTGTATCGCGCGCGGCTGGCTTGTTTTTGACGCAGGCCCGTACTGTGCCGCGCACTATTTCGCCTGCTGAGCAGTTGCATTTACTGGTCTATCGCCATCTGGAAGTTGTGTCTCAGGATCGAGAGTATGTGCTGGTGTTTTTACGCGATTGGCTCTTTCTGGATGACGTACATCGTCAGGAAATCCAGGCGCTGCGTGAGACATATGAGGCATACTTTTATCGTGTGATTGTGGCCGGGGTAAAGGAGGAGGTTTTCCGTGTTCCCGATACCTTGCTGGCCTGCTTGTTTGTACTTTCAGCTTTGCAATGGACCCATCAATGGTTTAGCACCAAGGATGTTTTAACGTTTACCCGTATGGCTGATCAATACAGTGCGCTGATATTAAGTGCGCTCTGCTCGGGCTATGCCGTGCCACTGGATGGTGCCATAGCTTATCTCTATCAGAAAGAAGAGCAACCAGACTGATGTCCCAGCGTGGTAGTGAATGCGTATGTGTCGCACCACTACCAATGAGGTGGGTAAAGGCTCTATACCAGCGGGTATATGTGATGGGTAGGGTAGAAGTATAGAGCCTACCATCATGTGCTGGTAACATCAGACTGATCGACTAGAATTTTACCCGGACAGCGGCGCCATCACCTGAATCAGGCTGGCTACCATTGCTGTAGCCCCAATTGTTACTATTGGGATTGCTAGTGGTAATGTATGGGGTTCGATACTCAGTTCCAGGGTAATTAGTACTGACCTGTACATACATATATGTATTATTTGAGGTAGGACTGAGATACCCTGCAGAGGATAATACGCTGGGTACATCTTCCACCTGTTTAATCAGTACCGGTGCATAAGCATAATTATTCGCCGGGCTAGAGCCAATAATGATGCGACCCAGTACACGATGCTCTGATTCGATACAAGCGATCTGAGCCAGGATTTGGGCCAGTCGATACTGATCAATTGCAGCCACTTCCGCTATGCCTGCCAGGTAGGCCGAGGCAATGTAACCTTCCAGTTGTTGTTGTGTTGCAATAAATGTTGACAGATCGGTAAACGTGGAGGTGCCATTTGGATAGCTGAATGTACTGGTAAGAGGTTGTGCACCCCAGGATTCAAAGAATAGTTCATGGATCTGCTCTTCTACCAGGGCGGCCTGTAGATAGACCAGGTCGTCGCCTGAGATGCCCAGCGTGGTGGCATTGGCAATACCATTGCTATAAATGGTGACAGCTAATTGTTCGGCTGTGACCGCAATATCAAGGATATGCTGAAGCTTTGAGCGTGAGCCATGTGCAAATACCGCCCCAGATCCGATTAGCGCATTCGTTCCCAGGGCTGACAGCGAGGCCAGGCCGGCAACGGCACCTTTAAGAACTGTACGGCGCGCACGCTGGGCAGAGATCATCTCAATCAAGTTCGTTTTGGCATTATCAAGCGACTGATCGTCATTTTTTCTCATGAGATACATATGTCCTTTCTCAAGAAGGATTAGAAAAATCCTGGTAGTGAGACTAACGATTTAATAGTCTCACTACTAGAATAAACAAGAGCTAAAATGCCGAATGCGTATTCGTCGCTTGTGTTGAAAAGGGCTACTCTGTGCCGGGTTGGAGGCTATATTGTCCTTGCCAGAGGCGTAGCATTTCATCGCTATGGGCCAACAAATCGTCGAGCTTCCCCCGGGCCTCAACTTTACCATCCTTCAGGACAATAATTTGGTCTGCCCGGCGTAGCGCGGCGCGTCGATGTGAAACTGCCAGTACCGTATGTTCGGGATGCTCAAAGATGCGTTGCCAGAGCAACGCTTCGGTCTCGACGTCCAGGGCACTGGAAAGATCGTCCACTACCAGTAAACTGGCCGGGCGCACGAACATACGTGCCGCAGCCGAGCGCTGGATCTGTCCACCCGAGAGGCGCACACCTTTAGGTCCGACCAGTGTATCCAAACCTTTGTCCATCTCGGCGAGATCTGGTTCCAACACCGCCAGCCGTAAGGCTTCCTGTAGTCTCTGCTCATCCTCTGGTAATCCCAGAAGAATGTTATCGCGTAGACTATCGCTGAAGAGTTGCGGTACCTGCGAAGTATAAGCACTATGAGGAGGGATAAAGAAGCTAGCCGGTTCATCAATGAGCTGGTTGTTCCAGTAGATGCTCCCCTTCTCTTTGGGCAAGAGGCCCAACAATGTCTGTAGCAAGGTTGTTTTGCCCGAGCCGATACGTCCGGTAACCACGGTGAAGGAGCCTTGTTCCAGGCGTAGATCGATCTGCTCTATCCTTGTCCACTTTCAGGATGACGATAGGTCAGGTCTCTGGTTTCCAATATTTGGAGTCGATCGTTCCCAATTTTGGGGAGATCTGGTACCTCGGGAAATGGACCTTTTGTATAGATCGGTCCGGGCTGCACAAGCGTGTGAGCGGGAGCGCCTTTGAGCAGGGTAAGCATGCGCTCCACCGAGACCCCGGCCTGGCGATAGCGTGTCAGGACCAGGCCAAACTGGGTGGTGAACTCGGTGATCCAGCCTAGATAGTAGACGAAGAGGGCAAAGTCTCCGATCGTGAATGTACCTGCATGCATCGATTGGCCGGCCAGCAATAAGATCATACCGGTTCCCAGGCTAACGGTATTGGCGAAGAAGGACTGTAAGACCTGGTCAAAGATGCGGTCGCGTACAGTCATATCCATGCGTTTCTGATTGAGTTGGCGAAAATGCTGGATGGCCTGCTCTTCGGCATTGGCCACCTGGATGGCCTGGACGGCCCCGAACAGCTCACCCAGGAAGCCGGTTACATCGCCCGTCGCCTTGCGATTTTCACCGCGTCGCTTTTTGATCTGTACACTGGCAATATTTACTATCGCGGTAATGACAACCAGTGGCAGAAAGATGGCCAGGGTAATCACAACATTGATGCGCAACATAATCAACATTGAAATGACGGCAAAGGTAGAAAAGGCGATCAAATCATTAAAGGCCATCAGAAAGACGGCATTTTCATCGACATCATCGCGCAGGCGACTGATGGCTTCTCCTGAAGAGGCTGGGAGGGCATGTGCTCCGGTAATTGTAGGATGCGTGCCAGAATATTCTTTTGCAACAGGGCTGTATTGCAGAGAATAAATGGTGAATTGGTAAGCTGGCAACTCACAATACCTGCGATGCGCCCCATAACAGCGAATAATAGTAGTGTGATCAGCCACCAGAGCCCGATATCTACCGCTGGTCGCGCTGTCAGACGGTCAAAGAACTGTTGACCAACCAATCCTGGTATCATTTCAGCCAGCAAGACAATAATGATTGCGAGACAATTGAAGGCATAATTCCAGGGTTGAAAGCGGACCAGACTCGCGAAGAATTTCCAGGTTTTCATGCCAGTACCTCTGCTTCGTGTGCTGTCAGGAGTAATTGCGCGAAGTGAGAAGCGGTATCCGCCTGTAGGGCGCTGCGCTTCCCATATTCCGCGATCTGTCCTGCGTCCATAATCAAGATAGTATCTGCCCGTTTAACGGTCCCCAGGCGATGGGCTATGATGATGCCAGTGCGCCCACTGAGTAGTTTATCCACGGCCTGCTCGATGAGCTGTTCGGTGGCGGGATCCAGGCGCGATGAAGCTTCATCCATGATAATCAAGCCGGGATCGTGCAAGAAGACACGTGTAAAGGCCAGTAGCTGTGCCTCGCCAGCTGAGAGTCCCCCGCCGTTGGCGGCCAGCATCGTGTCCAGCCCATCGGATAGTTTATCAAACCAATCGGTCAGGCCCAGATCTTGTAATGCTTGCAGGATGCGTGTGTCAGCGATACTGGTATCGAAGAGGGTCAGATTGTCGCGCACGGTCGCGTGAAACAACTGCACATCCTGGGTGACGATCCCAATATGGCGTCGTAGATCGGCCATGCTCGCCTGGGAGATATCCACTCCACCCAATTTGAGGATGCCGACCGCTGGATCATAAAGGCGGAAGAGGAGGCGCGTGATGGTGGTTTTGCCACTACCGGTACGGCCAAGTAGACCAAGTACCTCACCTGGATTGAGATGGAAAGAGACATTTTTCAGTACCATATCTTCTTCACCATAGCCGAATTGCACCTGCTCAAAGTCCACACTCAATGGTCCAGCAGGCAGTGGTGTACCCGGACCATCCTTTAACTGGCTGTGGGTACTCATCAACTCCTGTACCCGCACAATGCCAGCACTGGCCTTTTGAAAATCATCGAGCTGGTTAGAGATCATCATAATGGGTTGTGAGAGTTGCTGGGTATAGTAATAGATCAGAAAGGCGATGCCGAGACTGATGCTTTTTGTGCTATAGAGCCACGCGATCAAGGTGAAGGCAATGATATAGGCCACGGCAAAGAAAAGAATCGGCAGACTCCAGGGGATAGATGAAAGAAGACGTGCCCGCGTGCCGGAGCGGAGCCGCTCGCGCGTGAGCATATACAGGCGACGCATGATATAGGGCTGGGCTCCATTAGAACGAATATCTTCCGTGCCGCGCAGGCGCTCTTCCAGAAAGCCAAAAAGTTCCGCACTCACCTGGCGAAAGGCTTTCCAGGGCTTGATGGCGATGCCGCGCGCACTATTAATGGCGACCAGTGCGACCACTGCAAAGATGCTCAAGGCCAGGCCGACATGCCATTCGGTATACCAGAGCACGGCCAGGATACCTGCTAAAAGCAAGAGGCCACCCAGAATCTTGATGACGAATTGAGAAAAAAAGTTGGCCATGTTGGTAACGTCACCATCAACACGTTCGATCAGTTCTCCAGGCGTGTGCGTTTTATGAAACGACATATCCATACGTACCAGATGCAAGGCGAGATCGGCGCGCAATGCATTGGTGGCGCTCCAGCCGAGGCGCTCGCTTATATAGGTCGCGGCAATGGTGATCAACTGCTGGATCAATGCCACCACCATAAAGAGGATCGCTAACCCCAATAGAAAAGGTTGTGGGCCGCTGGCTGTAATGGTATCGATAAATGTGCGCAGAAATTGTGGATTGATCAATTGCAATATTATATCTGCGCAAAGCAATAGCCCGAGTAAGAACACGCGTATATGTTGAGGTGCAAGGTAGCGCCATAAGAGCTCCCGATAATCTTTAAGCGGGACTCGCATAAGGAAGGACTCCTTTCCTGAATAGGCGACAATGGGCGACCAGAGACCAGGCAAAAACAGTAAGCCGGATATGCCACGGCAATTAGATGTGTGTGGGGCTAAAAAACAGGCAGAAAAAAACCGTGGACCTCTTCCGGGGCGTCCACAGTCGTATAGATCAATAGAATGCTTTTAAGGGCATAATGTGGTTAGTACTTCAAATTCCCGCAAAAATGAGCATAGTACGACTGTGGGCGATCAAAAGCTGTCCAGCGGGATAATGGAGGCGCAGCCATTGTAAATTCACCACAGTCAAACTCCTTCTAATAGGGGACTACTCGAAGTTGAAATCTTTCTTTCTTTTCTAAGCAAAAAAAGCTTAACCTATTTATTGCGTTTTGTCAAGGATGAAATAGGACATATGACACTGCTGAGTATCCTCTGAGCACAGTACACTGGAACTATCATCTTTGTCTGTATCTTTTTTGTTTATATCAAAACCTCTAGAAAAAACATGTTGTGACATATAAAGGAGTCATATTATGCAACTGCACGCTTCCCGTTGCGATTGCTGTGGGTTGCCCATTCCTGGGAGTGAAGACGAATGTCCACGCTGTGGCTATCCAGTCGAACTCTCTAAAGAGAAGCAGTATCTGCGTGGGACGATCCGGAATCTGGCACGGGTAGCCACCCATGGTGGGGCGGCAATCACCGTTACTGATCTGTTGAGCCGCTACCAGCGCCGTCTGGACTATCTGGTTGGTGTGGAGGCTCAGGCTAATGCTCAAGCACAGAACGTGAGCCGTCCAACTGCCGTGCTGCCCCAGTTTGTTGCCGCATCCGTACGTCCGCTGGAGCCGAAACGACCTGCAGTGCCGGTGCCATCGAGCCCGGCTGTCCCGACTAACCAGCCATTAACGCCGGTGGTTTCCGCTGTACCACAACAGACCTTTTCCTTTCATGCGTTCTTCGCTGACCAATCGATTAATATCGTTGCCTCACTGGGCGCATTTCTTATTCTGGTCGGCTCCTTGAGCTTTATTGCTTCCACTTCTGATGCGCTCCTGGCCCTCCTGGTGCTCTTAGGCGTGCATATCTTCTTTGGTGCTACCGGCGCCATTACATTTCGTTTTTCCAGTATGCGTACGGTTTCCATCATTTACACCGCCATTTTTGCTTTACAGATACCTCTGGTTGGCTTTTCGTTCTATCGACTGGTCAGCCGTGCGCAGTTATCGCCCTCGACACTGATCGCGATCTCCGCTGCCTATGCCACGCTTGCCTATAGTTCGCTGGCTATCTATCAACGTTTTAAGCCATTCGGCTACCTGGGAGCGGTGGCGCTGGCCGTTACGGACCTTGCCATTGCCTCTGCCTTATCATTGAGTCTCTGGTGGTGGCCCTCCGCCTTTCTGCTGCTGGCATTCCCTATGCTCTACTTCGTCACACGCCCGACTGGCCCGAAAGTGGGTAATGAGCGTTTGGAGATACTGCGCCAGCCTGGACTGGCATTGATGTATACGGCTATTATTGGACCACTCTGCCTGGGTGGGCTGCTCTATCTTATTGAGCTCCTGGTCACCCAGCATTGGCATAATACTACTGACATTGAGATGCGCCTGTCCCTGACGATTTTTGTCCTGTTCTTATTGGCCTGGGTCTGTCTTTTCATCTGGCGCTCTCTGCGCTATAGCTTGAGTCGTCTGGTCCCATATCTGTTTCTGGCCTTTGTATTCTGTCTCCTTTATACTTTTCAGGCAGCAACGCCTGTCTATATGCTGGTGATGACACTGGTCGCTATCCTCTACTGGGCTGGGGCCCGCAACATCGCTCAACGCTCATGGCCTATCAAGTTTGTGTCTATACAACTGGATATCCTGATTGTTGCATTGGTGGTATTGACTGCGTTTATTAGTGATCCCAACTTGATAATCGAAGCACTCAAACAAGCATATATACCACATGTAAGTTTTATTAGTTCCTTTATCGTTGATAGCTGGTTGCCGCTAAAATTATTGCTGCTGGCGATTGGGTGCGCCGTCCTCTTTGGTGTAGTACTTAATCATGTTGGCTGGCGGCGGGTGCCCGGGCACGCCGTGGCTCGTTGGTGCTGGTTATTATTGCTGGCTGGCCTGGTATTCCACCTGGTGCTTATCAATATCCTTTTATGGACCCAGGGCTCTTTAGGATGGGGTTTGTCTGCTTTTGCTATCGGTTGTGCTGTAGCCGCCGCATTTGTCCGGCGTCAGACCAGTGAAGCCTGGTCATATCCCCTGGCAATCCTGGCCCTCTGGATTGCCTGTGAGTCTATGGTATTGAGTTTTGGGCTCCCGGCCCAGCAGCTAATCCTCCTTTTGCTCTTGTATGTTGTCTCTTCCTATGCGTTACTCTTTTACTTGAAGCTAGATAGTTGGCTCTGGTTGCCAGTAGCTTTTGCCGTCATCTCTCTGTTTGCACTGAGACAGCAACCCTTGCCGTTTCTGCTACTGGGGCTGGCGATTCCCTTGCTGGCGGCCAGCCTTACGCGTTGGGAGAAGCTGCCTCAACAGTCTGTGCTCGCGCATGGACAGGCCAATCATACCTGGCCGCTGTATGTGATGGGTCTGTTGTATAGCGTGGCTTTTGCGCTCTTCAACTATAATGCGCCTCAGGGCACGTTGGAGACCTGGTTCTCGCTGCCTGGATTGTTTACTATCGAGATGGCTTTGCTGGCGCTATCCTGGTATGCCGCGGCTGTGATTGTACGTGAAGTCTGGCCGCTGGGTGTGGCAACAGGATTTGCACTATTAAATGTGCTGATGCCGACGAACCAATTCTGGTGGTTATTGGGGGTAGCTATTGGAGCCTTGCTACTTGCCGTGTTGATCAGTCGGCTATTCGATTTAAAGTGGGCCTTCCCCTGGTATATCGTGGCGATCAGTGCGGCGTTTGTAATGGGTATCCAGGGAGGAGCCCAGGGTTGGAGCCAGGCGGCCTCCTGGTCATTGCTCTGTTTTGCCTTGTTGGTGTACCTGGCCGGGATCGCTGAGCGCAATGAAATATCACAATTGATCCTGTTCTGGACGTTTACCGTCCTGTCCTGCTGGGCTGTCTATGCGGCTGGATCGGTTGGAGACCTCTATCGTCCGCCTCTCCTGACTCTGCTCTTTGCGGGCATTGGCGTTGGCATTCGCTGTGTGCGCTTTGGCCTTGAAGAGGGGACCGCCTGGCAGCGCCGCCTACGAATGCGCTCTGTTTTACCTCTCTATACTACTGCCACCTTTGGGGCGACACTGACAGGTGTGCAAGGTTGGCTGAACGGCGTCAATGCTCCTTTTTATGCTGCGGTGCCAGTACTCCTGTTTGTCTTTGCGTTGACTGCCTATGGCATCTCTTTGATTGAACGCAGGTCAGTCGGACTCTGGCTGGTGGCTCTCTTTGCCTTCTGGGGCATGCTACTGCTGCCCACGATCGTTACCTGTGGATCGACCATCATTCTCCCAGCTATTGGCCAGCTCAACTGTCAGATGCAGATCCAGCTGGTACTCTTCAGCCTGGCCAGTAGCGTCTTGCTGTGTTGTGTACTTGGCATAGTTGTCTTGCGTCTGTTGAAGCTTCTCTCTGGCCATTCGATACAGCACTGGGGTTGGATCTGGTACATCATTGCATTGGGAGGAACGGTTATTAGCTGCTTCTGGGCTGAAAGCCAACGGGTCGCTCTCCCATTACCCTTGCTGTTATTGACGGTGGGTATGTTTGTCGCTCTGGCGGCGCTTATCATGCTGGTAGAGCGCTTGCCAGAACTTATTATCATGGTCACGCTACTGGCAGCGTGGACTGTTTTACATTTTGCAACCACTCAATGGAACCAGCTGGGCATTCTGAGCATCTTCTTCTGCCTGGTGTTTGCCGCCCAGTTTATCTGGAGATGGCTCGCGCCGCGTACCCAGATAATCGCGGCCGATCGCCTCACCAGAACTGTCGCACTGTTTGGACAGTTGTTGGTGGTCGCCAGTGCATTTGTGATCATGGTTAACGATGGTCAGGCCTCTCACATTGGAGCGGCCACTCTGCTTATATTCGCTGGATTGGTCTTCTGGTGGGGTCAGCTACAAGCTGAGTCGACACAGCGGCACCTGGCTCGTTATGCGGGAGGCTTTCTCTGTGCCCTGGCTGTCAGCTGGGAATTGCACACCTTAGGGCAGACAGAGCTAACAATTCTTTGTACGACCCCGGCAGTCTACCTCATCGTCATCGCACCGTTTATGAATCGTGAGGTACAGATTGAGGAGCATCAGCTACTTGGACAGATCTGTTCAATTGTAGGTGCTACCCTGCTGTTCGGCCCTACGCTCTGGCTTAGTTTCCAGCGTGCTAATGTAGGACCTTCTCTCCTGCTTGCTGGAGAGTCTATCATCTTGCTATTATTGGGCTTCATCACGCGTATCCGTTTCTTTGTACTCAGTTCAGCGGCACTCGTGATTATCACTGCTATCCATGTGCTTTTCCTCCCATCATTGGGGATTCCAACCTTCCTGGCGCTCTTCTTACTGGGTATACTGCTGGTGATCCTGGCTACTACCTTGCTCCTTGTGCGCCCTCGCCTGGCCGCCTTCTGGGCTAACGCCGGATGATAGAGAAAGCTTGAGAAGCGGCTCGCCGCAGGAGCAGTCAGATCCTCCGGTGGCGGGCCGCTTCTCTTACTTATCAGGAAACTGGTCATCAGAATTATCTCAATTCTCCCTCATTGTGATATGATTATGGCGTATATTCTGAAGCGGGCTATATCCAAATTGCATCTGCCTATCTATCACCTTGTGTATTCTTACCTTGCCCCTGATTATGATAGGGGCAAGTATGCTAGAAGGGGACTTTCTTGCACTCACAGGAATAGGGCTGTGAGTGTGGAGTGTATTTTACGAGTTCGGGTGATAATATATTATAAATGGTCTCTGTTTTTTGTCTGAAACAAGCTTTTGCCTCTTGATTCATACCGGTGGACTGGTATGGGGAAAGAGATTATGGGCTGGTAGCATTTCAAATGGATTCAATAGCCGGTTCGTTCGGTTTATGAGGAGGGAGTCATGGAAATTTCGCTGCGGCTGGACACGCTAGGTGTGGTCGAAGTCCGCTATCTGCGTGGCCGAGAACGGTACCGGGACTGGCCCCAGTTTCAATTACTGGCCGCCTCACGTCAAGCACGTGTTATTTCTTACTTCCCAAGAGAAGTAGCGGAGCAGCTTCACCAGCAGATTCTGATGATCGAGGCGGCGCTCGGTTTAGATGCAGGGGATGACGATGATGAGGATGAGGATGAGGAACAACCAGTGCAGAATCATGATGAAGGTGAGCATGAGGAAGCGACAAAGTCAGCTGAACGGGATGGGAATTCGTTTTCGCCAGCGTTTGCCCAGGCTTTAAAGCAGTTGAATGAACTGGCACGTCAGCGCTTACCAGATGCTACTCCGAGCAATCAGAGCCATAATGAGTTGGCTCCGGAGATGGATGCAGATAATGATGAGGATGCTCTGGAGCAGTTGCAAGATGCTTTTGTTCAGATGATGGAAGTTGTGCGTGAGCTGGCTGAGGAAATGTCGACAGATGCGCTGAAAATCACTGGTCGTTTAAAATGTGCCCGTACTAATATTGAGTTTATTCCGCGTGCAGCCAGTACCGAGGAAGAATCTGATGAAGACGAAGAGATTGAGAATCCACTGGATCTACCAAGAGATGATGGGTTACTAAGTCTGGATGAAGTTGAGTTGGTAATGGTTTTGCAGCTTTTTGAAGATGGGCGTGCACGCCCCGAGGATTTGCCTGCAATTGAGCTCCAACTCGATGTAGACGATTTTGAACGCCTTCATGAGACGCTTGATATTGCACTGGAGCGCGATCGTCGGAGTCGCCGTCGGCGTTAAATATTCTGAAATTCTCTAAAAACCCGTGGTAATATGCTGAATGAGAGCGTATATATACCATGGGTTTCGATTTTTTAATGAAGAGGATTGATGCTATGGGACGAGCCATTACAATTGATGATCTTTATCAGCTGAAATTTTTGAGTCGGCCACGTATCTCGCCAGATGGGCAGCGGGTTGCCTATGTGGAGACGACGATTGATGAGCAAAAGCATGAGTATCACTCGGCGATCTGGATCGCTTCACTACAGGATGGGCAGACGCGGCGTTTTACTAGCGGTCCGGCCAATGCTCATAGCCCCAACTGGTCACCGGATGGCCGCTGGCTGGCTTTTGTCTCTGAACGGGTAGGCGAAGGCTATGGTAAGGATCCAGCTGCCCAGAAGAAGCAGGGCAAGGATAAACCGCAGATCTGGGTGTTGCCGACAGATGGTGGCGAAGCCCAGCAGGTAACCTTTATGCAGCATGGTGCCGCTGCCCCTGTCTGGTCACCTGACAGCCAGCGCCTGGCCTTTAATGCTCCAGTTGGGCCTGCCGACGAAGAGACCGCTGAAGGGAAAGCGTTGCCCAAGGTACGCGTGATTGATCGTCTCTGGTATCGCCTGGATGGGGTGGGCTTTATCAATGAGCGGCGCTCTCATTTATTTCTGGTAGATCGTACAGGTGGTGAGCCACAGCAGTTGACCGATGGTGATTGGGATGATGGTGAAGCTGTCTGGTCGCCGGATGGTACACAGATCGCATTTACCTCCAATCATAGCGAGGATCGCTGGCAGTTTCCAGGCGATGATGTTTATGTGCTGGGCCTGCAGAATTCTGAGCTACGTTGTTTGACCAATAGCAAGCTGGGTTGTGCTTCCCTTTCCTGGTCTCCTGATGGAAAGGCCCTGGCTTTTCTGGGCGCTCCTAAGGTCCATGCAGCGGGGCAGTTGCGCCTGTATCGCATTGCTAGTGATGCGCAGACCAGTACACCTACCTGTCTCTCAACCGATTTTATCGGCGCTTTCGCTGATTGGACCAACTCGGATGTTGGCGACGAGCATCTGGCTCCGGCTCCGCTCTGGTCGGCTGATGGACAGATCCTCTACGCTATTGCTACGTATCATGGTGCCTCACAGGTCTTTGCCCTGTCCAGTCAGGGGGAGAATGCTGAGCCACAGGTGCTGACTCCCGGTGAGGTTCATGTACGCGATATCAGCATTGACCATGCCGCGCAAAAGCTAGCCTTGCTGGTTGGCGGAACAACCCAGCCACAAGAAATCTTTGTGCGTTCGCTGGCTCCCCAGGCAGAACTTCAGCGTGTCTCACATGCCAATGATGCCTTGCTCGACGAGCTATACCTCTCACAGGCAGAGCGCATCACGTATGCTGGTGCCGATGATTGGGAGATCGAGGGCTGGATTCTCAAGCCACAGAACTTTGATCCCGCCAATAAATATCCATTGGTGATCGAGATTCATGGTGGCCCCAACACGGGCTATGGTTATGGCTTCTTCCACGAGATGCAACTACTGGCTGCGCAAGGGTATGTCGTATTCTACTGCAATCCCCGTGGCAGTCTGGGCTATGGCTACGAGTTTTCTGACGCGGTACGCAATGCCTGGGGTGAGAAAGACTCCATTGACATTATGCTGGGCATGGATGAAGTTATCAAGCGAG
Organism: Dictyobacter kobayashii; assembly: GCF_003967555.1. Classification (GTDB taxonomy): domain Bacteria; phylum Chloroflexota; class Ktedonobacteria; order Ktedonobacterales; family Ktedonobacteraceae; genus Dictyobacter; species Dictyobacter kobayashii. Next base: position 675,658 of record NZ_BIFS01000001.1, on the reverse strand, counting down.
GCTATATTGATGAGCAGCGCCTGGCAGTCACCGGGGGTAGCTATGGTGGCTTTATGACCAACTGGCTGGTTGGACATTATGATCGCTTTAAGGTCGCCATCACCGATCGTTGTGTCAGCAACATGGCCACCATGTTTGGCACCAGTGATATCGGTTGGGACCTGGCCAGCGATGTACTGGACACCACGCCCTGGGAGAGTCTGGACCGCTACATGCACATGTCTCCTATCTCATATGTGCAGCACATTCATACCCCCTTGCTGATTATCCATAGCGAACAGGATCTGCGTTGTAACATTGAGCAGGCCGAACAGCTCTTTGCCGCCTTGAAGTGGATGGGGCGCGAAGTCAAATTTGTGCGCTTTGAAGGGCAGAGCCACGGTCTCTCGCGCGGTGGACATCCTAAACTGCGCCAGATCCGCCTGCAACACATTCTTGACTGGTTCGCAACCTATCTAAAATAACCTGGTAGCGTTTTCCGAGCGCCTGTTTGGATAAAGTAAAGGGATTTCTAGCATGAACCTGGAAACCTATGCTGGAGATCCCTTTCTGCATCTCTTGTCCGTTGAAGACGCGCCCGCGTGAAAGATTTGGAAGCCTGTACAGGTCGGAAGTTAGGATACAAGCATGCAATCATCTTGTTCAGGGTTTGAGCACGCCTATCTGGTTCGTTGCCGATTCTGTAAACCAGAAGCTTTTGTCGGGGGCCTGGGCGATGCCCAGGGGGGTGCAGTCAGGGCTGGGTATGGGATAGTAATTGAACGTTTTTGTTTTAACATTGAAGTGGGCAATGGCATTAGAGACCGAGACGGTGGCCCAGATATCATTAGGTGAGGTGGCAAGCAGCCCATAGATGCCTTGAATGCCATGGCTGATCATGGGGGCGTTATAAGTCGTGAACGTTTCTGTGTCTGAATTAAAGCGGATCAATGTGGCAGTGTTGAATGTGCTGATCCAGAGCATTCCCGCTGGATCACTCACGATCTCCATCAAGGATAATGGATCTTGTCCAACCAGTGTTGGGGGTGTATAGAAATGCAAGGCACCGCTATTGGGGTCGAGGCGACCAAGCGTATTTGTACCCGAGTTGGTGAACCAGACCTCTCCACGCTTATCCAGCGCGATACTATAAGGGCTGAGCTGTTGCACCGTGCGAGGATTTGAGAGTGGATAATGGGTAATTTTGCCGCTTTTAACCTCCAGTTTGCCGATGGCATCAGCGTTCATCTCTGTAAACCAGATGTTTCCTTGCTGGTCCAACATCAGTTCATTGGGAGCAACGGGCAGGCTGAGCGTCTGTTTGCTGTTGCCAGGATCTGGTTTGTTGACTGTAGGCAAAAAATAGGTATCGAAATGTCTGGTGGCAGGATTATAGTGGCCTATATAGTTGGCGTATTGTTCGGCATACCAGATGGTATTGTCGGGGGCCGCGATAACGCCCATGATACCGGCCTGTCCATGTGGCGGTTTAAGTTGTTCAAAGGTCTTGCTCTGGGGATCAAATGAAGCCAGGTAGTTCTGACCCATTTCGCCGAACCAGACGCGGCCATGACCATCTACCGCGGGACGCATCACTCCACTTTTATCCTGTGGCAACGGATATTCATTGAAGGTTCCGCTGGCCTGGTTGAGGGCTGTATGGGCCTGGTTACTGGCGGTATAAGCCGGGCTTGCTGTGGTGCTATTTCCGCAGGCGCTGAGCAATAGTAAGAGTAAGAGGCCTACCAGCAGAGTCAGACTCCAGGCTGGCAGGCATTTGTATTGGGTTGCGTAGTTTTTATCGTGTGTATGTGCCATTGACACCATCATCAATCAGGTGGTTCAGTCGCGCTTGTACGACGGTATGTTGCCAGCCAGCAGCATTTTCTGGTAGCTCATTAACCTCGACGCGAATATAGTTATCGGTCAAACCTTCCCATTTACCATGCTTGAATTGTTCAATCAGTACCGGTACAGTCTGACCCAGGAATTGTTCGCGGAACAGGCGGCTATGCTCATCGTTCAGCTCAAGCAGGCGCTGACTGCGGGCCTTTTTATCCACATCCTTGATCTGTCCACGCATGCGGGCCGCTGGTGTACCCTGACGGGGTGAAAAGCGGAAGACATGTGACTTGGCGAACTCTAACTCTTTGGCCAATTGATAGGTCAACTCAAAATCCTCATCGGTCTCGCCAGGGAATCCGGTGATGATATCTGTGCTGATCGCGATGCCAGGGACCAGCCGTTTGGCGGTGGTAATGATTGTGCGGTATCGCTCACTATTGTAGCGCCGGGCCATACGACGCAGGATCGCATCTGAACCACTCTGCATTGGCAGGTGTAGATGGCGGCACATACGCGGATCGGCCCACATCTCCAGCCATTCCAACTGAAAATCTTCGGGTTCCAGGGAAGAGACACGGATACGTGGCATCTCTGTCTCGCGCAACAAAGTCGCAATCAGATCGCCCAGGTCCAACTTCTCATCGGAGTCCGGATGGTAGTCGCCCAGGTGAATCCCGGTCAGCACGATCTCCTGATAGCCAGCGCGTGCCTTGCGCTGCACATTCTCGACCACGGACTCGATGCTGCGGCTGCGGGACTTGCCGCGCACATAAGGTACGATACAGTAGGTGCAGCGATTATCGCAGCCATCCTGCACCTTCATCTGCACGCGTGTACGCGAGAAGAGCCGATTATTAGCCAGTTCACTGGTCTGTACATTATCTGTGAACGGTGTCAGGCGGGCGGGATTTTCAGGTTGGGGCTCCTCTTCCTGTACCTGGAAAGTCAGAGCATTATCGCTTCCAATATGCTGGGTATCCAGGGGGAGCACTGGCAGCGTGCGCCGTAGTTGTGGCTCTGTTGTTGCTGTTTCATCGACAGCATTTGTACCGGTGAACTCCTGCTGCACCAGTTTCTCGCGAATGGTCGAGACCAGGCCCTCTTTCTCGGTATTGCCTATGACCAGATCGACGCCGGGTAGCGCTGAGACACCCTGCGGATTCAGTTCGGCATAGCAGCCAGTGACGACGAGTAGCGCATCAGGATGGCGGCGATGGGCCTGAGCAATCAATTGGCGTGAGCTTCTATCACCCAGATGCGTCACGGTACAGGTGTTGACAATATAGATATCCGCGGACTCCTCGAAGTCGCGTTGCTCGAAGCCAGCCGCATGCATCTGATCGCTGATGGCCTCACTATCGGCTTGATTGACTTTGCAGCCCAGCGTGGTCACTGCAAATGTGTTTCCCTGTTGTGCTAAATTCTCGGACATACTCTCTCTACTTGTTCTGGCTCTCGCATAATATGCTTGCAATTGTATAACAGCCTGCTGGCTCTAACGATTAGAATTATTCTGCTAATCGCTTGATTATAGCGCATTCCGCCATATTTGGCTACCAGCTTCGCCCTTACTGCGCGCTTTTGCTTTTGTTGCGCGTCATTGCCTGCACTTGTGGGGGAAGGGTCGTCTCTAGCAGGCTTTTCTGCATCAAAGGTAGGGCGAACCAGATATTACCGACACCGAAGAGTGTACCGGTAATCACACGCAGTATCCAATCGCTCTCACGCCAGCCAAACATCTGGGTTGTGCCATCCCAGGCCATAGGAAGTAACATCAAGATCCATAGCCACCAGGGGATGCCAGGCATACGTTTCTTGCTCAGAACAAAGACCAGGCTGGTGAGGAACATAGAGGTATAGATAGAGAAGTTGCGCTCACAGAGGCCAAGCTGATGCCCAAAGATATAGATCGAATGTGATGGAATCTGGGCGCACACATAGTGTAAGGCAAAGAAGAGGGGTTTGGCGATGCTATCCAGTCCAAGATAAGACAGAAAAGGAATCGAGATAGCGGTAGCAACCAATGTTCCCAGGCCGATAGTAATAATCAAAGCCCAGTATTCGGTTAAGAAATCACCACCGCGATCGATCCAGCGTTCAAATGCCGATTTGGGTCGACCTGGTAAAACATGTGGGGGTGGTGCCCCATAATGCTGGTTGGTAAATGGTTGTATTGACATACCCCTACTTCCTTGTCATTTCGCCATGTTAAACATGAAATGCGTTTGCCAGATCACTATATTCTATACGGCCCTCAGCAACAATGGTTTCATCAATCATCACGATAGGAATACGATAGCGATAAAGCTCAAATAATTCCATATCTCGACGAATATCGATTTCGGTGAGATCATATTCTGTGAGGGTCGCGATCTCATCCAATAACTCGCGGGTATCATCACAGAGATGGCAGCCGGCTTTCGTATAGAACGTAACCTGTGGTGCTCTCTGGTTTGGGACCTGCTCTTCCACGTTCCCATTCCTCCATATATTCCGGATTTGCTTCAATCATATCATATTTTGTGGCTAAAAGGACAAGGAGATGGTACAAGAGGACCTGTACAGTCATCTTGTGCCATCCATAGTTTTCCTTACCAGCAGCCTCGGGGTGGGGGAGGACAGGTGACATTACCTCCATCGTGGATACTAACGTGTGCTATCTGAGATGTTGTGTGAAGCTTCTGTGTGTAATGACTGACATTGGAAACATTGTATCCTGTCCATAGTGTGGGCGTAAACAAGCTAAACAAGAATATAGACAGGACAAGGGCCGCTTTGCGCAGGAATTTTGCCATCATGAAGTCTCCATTTCTGACATTGTAATGTCTGTTTTTTGCCAACTGAAAAGGAACGTTGGCGTTCCTGTGGTTTGGGCGCTAGTCCGTCATAACTATTACTATCGGGAAGAGCCATACACATATATAGACAAATTTGAAGGCTTCATGATGACAAATTTTTCATGGAAAATGAGCAAATTTATATACCGCACACATAAAAGCAGTCAAAAAAAGACCACCTGCACATAAATTTTTACGCGCAGGTGGTCTTTTTTTGACTGCTTATTATTCGTTTTCGCGGGAGCGCATGCGAGAGCGCTCATGCTGTGTCAGGTAGCGTTTGCGCAAGCGAATATTCTTTGGTGTGACCTCAACCAGTTCATCATTGTTGATGAAGTCGAGTGACTGCTCCAGGCTCATCAAGATTGGAGGGGTCAGTCGCACTGCGATATCCGATGTAGAAGAGCGAATATTTGTTTTCTGCTTTTCTTTACATACATTGACGACCAGATCATCAGGGCGAGCATTCAGACCAACGATCATACCTTCGTAGACAGGAGTTCCTGGCTCGATAAAGGTATCGCCGCGCATCTGTGCATTGCTCAGTCCATAGGTGACGGCTGTACCCAGTTCAGAGGCTACCAGGGCACCCATGCGGGCACTGTTGATTTTGCCCATCCAGGGTACAAAACCCTTGAGCAGGCTGCTCATCGCGCCATTACCTTTAGTTAAGGTCAAGAAGGCGTTACGGAAGCCAATCAAGCCTCGGGTCGGAATATCATACTCGATACGAATATTGCCAGTGCCATCATTGGTCATGTTGGTCAACTGAGCTTTACGTACAGCCAGAGCCTCGGTTAAGACACCCATATAGGTATCCTTGGTGTCGATAACCAGGTGTTCGACTGGCTCCAGTAGATGTCCACCCTCGTCTTCGCGTGTGATAACTTCTGGGCGTGAAACTTGTAGTTCATAGCCTTCGCGGCGCATCGTCTCAATCAAGACTGAGAGGTGCAGCTCGCCGCGGCCAGAAACGATGAACTCATCAGGTGTATTGCCATCAACGACTCGCAGGCTGACGTTCGTCTCCAGTTCACGATAGAGGCGGGCGCGCAACTGGCGTGAAGTTGAATATTTACCGTCGCGACCCGAGAAAGGACTGGTGTTTACACCAAAGGTCATTTGCAAGGTTGGCTCGGAGATCTCGATTGATGGTAAAGCCTCAGGATTATCAATATCGGCCAGCGTCTCGCCAATATTGGCATCCGAGATACCTGTCAGCGCAACGATGTCGCCAGCAATAGCCTCAGACACCTCGGAGCGCTGTAGACCTCTATAATTCATCACCAGATTGATCTTCTGACGAGAAATTTCGCCTTCGCGATTGATACGAGCGACAGGTGTATTTGGGGCAATCCGACCACGAATGATACGGCCGATCGCATACTTACCTTTGTAGTCATCGTAGTCCAGGGCTGTGACCAGCATCTGGAACGGAGAATCAATCTCAACGTTCGGGGCTGGAACAGTTTTAACGATCGTATCAAACAAAGGCTGGAGATCTTTTCTCTCATCCTCTGGATTGTACATCGCTACCCCATCGCGACCGATCGCATAAAGCACCGGGAAATCCAGGTGATTATCAGCGGTGGCCAGTTCCAGGAATAGATCCTGGGTCTCCTCCATCACATAGTCAATACGTGCATCTTTGCGGTCAATCTTATTGATGACCACAATCGGCTGCAGATTAAGTTCCAGAGCCTTCTGCAGTACAAAGCGTGTCTGGGGCATGGGACCCTCAGCGGCATCAACGAGCAAGATACAGCCGTCTGCCATATTCAGTACGCGCTCCACCTCACCACCAAAGTCAGCGTGTCCCGGAGTATCGATAATGTTAATTTTGATATCGCGATAATCGATGGCTGTATTTTTCGCCAGGATAGTGATGCCACGCTCGCGCTCCTGGTCGTTTGAGTCCATAATCAATTCGCCCACTTGCTGATTGTCGCGGAAGATATGGCTCTGTTTCAGCAATCCATCTACCAACGTTGTTTTTCCATGGTCTACGTGGGCAATAATGGCGACATTCCGAATATTATTTCGTTTAACCAATTTTGAGTCCGCCTGTAAAGCCGTTTCAGCCTGCATAGTAATTTATTAATCCCTCCGTGTGACAGCAGATTTGGCAGCAAACTTTTCAGCATGCGTTCATCTGGACACAACTATTTACGAATATTGCTTTTCTGCCGAACGTTTAAAAAGTTCTTTGAAGTGCTCTTTGCTTCTTAGAGGCATGGACGTTCAATGAGGTCCATACGCACCGCAATTTCTCTGTACGTTTGCATGACCGAGCCGTTGCAGTACAACATTGGGGTCAACGCTCATTGCCAATAGTGGCCGCGGAATGTCGCAAGTCATGAAATCGCATTCTAGTAATCATGCGTCCTTGCAGATTGCATCATAATTACCTGGTTCCCGTAAGATTTTATCCTAATAATGTGCTTCTGTCGAGTTGAAGCCTACCAGATTAGTATATTACCATGCGGAAACTGCTCAAGTTTGTTTTTCTGCATGTATATATGGTCTATGAAAACGTCGACGGCAGCAATGAGCAGAGGAAAAATTCTTTTGCGGCCTCTGTTTTCTAGTGTGCACTTATATCATACCCATACCTGACCAATCTGTCCTATAATATACTAACAAATCCCTCTCATTGGCTATTCCCATGCGACAATTGGCCGTATTTCTCACCACAAAGTTTGCAACAAATTTCAATTCACCTGTTTAGATAGGTGAATTGAAATTTGTTTTTTGCTGGCCAGGAAAGGTTAACGTAACAGGGTACCATTGAGGGCACGGTCCATATTGTAACAGGTACTGATCAGCGAGAGATGAGTAAATGCCTGCGGAAAATTGCCCAGCGCCTCGCCAGTTGGTCCAATCTCTTCGGCGTATAGGCCCAGATGATTGGAATAGGTGAGCATTTTCTCCAGGACCAGGCGGGCCTCGCTGAGGCGGCCAGAGCGTGCCAGTGTCTCCGCTAACCAGAAGCTACAGGGACTAAAGGTACCTTCAAGGCTGCCCAGGCCATCGGCGGCGGCGCGCGTTGGATTATAGCGGTAAACATGAGAATCGCTGGTAAGCTCTTTCTGGATGCGGTCGATGGTATCTCGCATGCGTGGGTCGGTCGGGCCAGTGAACTTGGTCAGTACCATTAGCAGAGAGCTGGCATCGATTGCATCACTGCCATAGTATTGGATAAAGCTTTTGGTTTTTTCATCCCAACCCTGTTGCATAACCTCTTCATAGATCTGTGAGCTCGTGTTGGTCCATTCGGTAAGGGGAGCGGGCAGACCACGATGGCGGGCGATGCGGATGGCCCGATCAAAGGCGACCCAACTCATGACGCGCGAATGGAGGAAACGCTGCTGACCACCACGCACCTCCCAGATACCTTCATCTGGTTCCTGCCAGTGTTGTCCCAGCCAGTCCAGCAAATGGCGCAGATTATGCCAGAGATCATAAGAGATATCCTGGTGGCGATTAAAGATATAGATCGAATCCATCAACTCGCCATAGATGTCTAATTGTTTTTGTTTATAGGCCCCATTGCCGATGCGGACCGGCGAGCTCTGGCGATATCCTTCCAGATGATCCAATGTCAGCTCGGTTAGATCATGTCCGCCATCAATCGTATACATAGGCTGCAACGAGCCGTTTTCTTTCAACTCATGACAACGGGCATCCAGCCAGCCCATAAACGCTTCCGCCTCCTGATAAAAGCCCAGGATAAGCAGGCTATAAATGGAGAAAGCGGCATCGCGTAGCCAGGTATAGCGATAATCCCAGTTGCGTGCCCCACCCAGCGTTTCTGGCAGGCTGGTTGTTGGTGCGGCCACAATCGCACCCGTCGGAGCATATGTCAATAGTTTAAGCACCAGGGCCGAGCGTTGCACCATTTCGCGCCAGCGCCCCTGATACTGACATTGTGAGAGCCAGTTTTGCCAGTAGCTCATGGTTTCCTGAAACGCGCGTTCATATTGCCGTGTGGTAAGTGGTTGAGGCTCTAGATCATGGTCTTGCGCGCTTTCAAGCACAAAGTAAGCTCTTTGATTGGTATGCAGGGTAAAATTTGCGCGCACACCACCCTGCCCATCCTCTTCAAGCGGGATAGTCGCAGCCAATCCCAGGCAGAGCGAGTCGCTATGAAAAATTGCTCCATGATTAGAAATGGTGGTGGTATGTTGATCTCGTCCATAGTTAAAGGCAGGCGTACACACCATTTCGAAGGGAAGTGAGCCACGAACTACTTTGACTTCACGAATGATGTGGTGTTGCAGAACCTTAGAACCAGGTTGCTTGATCGGCATAAAATCCGTGATCTCGCCTACACCATCCGCAGTCAGAAAACGTGTAATCAGGATATTTGTTTCGGGCAGATACATTTGCCGACGTCCTACACTGGTTGTCTGCTCAAAAACTGGACTAATGCGGAATGTTCCACCTTTATTTACATCCAGCAGTGCACCAAAGACGCTGGGCGCATCAAAGCGGGGAATACAGCACCAATCGATTGCGCCATTTTTGCCTACCAGTGCAACCGTATGCAGGTCTCCAATAACACCATAATCCTCAATAGGCTGGTAAGTCCTATTTTTAGAGGAAGGAATGAATATGTGTTCTTGCGCCATTATTTTTCCTCAATGCATAAATATATCTCTATTTTTGATACGTTCCATTCCTATATAGCAGATGTGTTTGATTCCCACAGATATGGGAATCAAATCGCTCTTTTGTGGGCGTGCGCTGACGAGCCCGAGCAGTTATTATAGTGTCGTGGAGAAAAATGCGCCCGTGCGCATTTTTCTCCACGACACTATAATAAAATAATGTTTAGCATCACGGAATATGACTCCTTGAACGCCAAAGGCGCGCAGACTCAGGCCTGAAGATCACGAAGATCAGCCACGCTCTCGTAGTGCGTCAGATTTCCATTGCTATCGCGCCCTTCGTGTATGAGCTACTGTGCTGGAGGAGCTCATACACGAATTTCTTATGTGGTGTAAAAAGTGCGCATCGAGCACTTTTTACACCACATAAGAAAACAGGTGCGGGCGCGCCAGCGCACGCCCGTATGGGCATGGAGGTACCACAGCTGTAGCGGGCAATAAATATGAATAATCTTGCGCAATGAAAGGGCTGCTCAGAAATAGAGGCAGCCGAAAAGCCTCTTTTCTGCTGAGCTGCTAGCGAAGCTTGTCATAGACGATCTTTTTCGCTATAATGCAGGTCAAGGCTTATAGTAAGTCCTGAGCGACTGCTAGAAAAAAGTAATACTTATTCTTTGCCTCACTTAGTTTTCAATCTACAGCTGGTGGGGATAGAAGATATATTTTAAATGTCTTCGGAGAGAAAAAGGAACCTATGACAGCAACCACCAGAGTTGACAGTAGCTATCAACCTCAATATGAGTCCATCGCGACGAAACTTGTTGAGTTTATTCAGCAAACCAGACTGCAGCCTGGCGATCGCCTACCAACCGAGCAGCGATTGGCTGAACAGCTTGGTGTGAGCAGGGCGGTTGTACGTGAGGCCGTGAAGATGCTGACTGCCAGCGGGTATGTGCGCACGCGCCGTGGTAGCGGTATTTATGTTAATGATAAGTCGCGCCCGTTTGCGGCGGCGGCCATCGAGTTCTCTATGCCGGTTGATCCTGAACATGTGCGCGAGCTGTTTGAGTTTAGAAGCTTACAAGAGACATTGACGTCCCAGCTGGCCACCGAGCGCATTACCCTCTCCGAACTGCGCGCTTTAGAGAAATCTGTCAATCTTAATCGCCAGGCCGCCGAAGCTGGTGATTGGAATCTTTTTCTCGAAACTGATAATGCCTTCCATTACGGTATCGCCGAGGCCGCGCACAATCCTTTTTTGCTTGAAACGGTTGCCACTGTTATGCGTTTACAACGCTGGGCGATCAAGATGGCGACCGGTGGTGCGCCTGGTTCACTCTTGACTTCAGCGGACCAGCATGATGCGATTTTTGTTGCTCTCAAGAATGGTACGCCCGAAGCCACCATCAATGCCATGAAAACACATATCGAATCTGTCTTTCAGGCCTATCAGCACGACGTTCGCCGCCGCCTGAGAGAAGATATACCAGAAGAGTAGCTGCATAGGTATAAAAGGCAGGGCTCGGTTGCGAGAATCTGCCTTTTATTTTTTATCGTCTATTCTGCGATTGCGCGCATACCAGCTTCACTGTAGCGTTGTCCGACCGTTTGTCCACTGAGCTGTTCTAACTCCTGCATTTCGGCGGGGCTAAGCTCTATTGAAGTGGCGGCGACATTCTCTTCTAGATATTTTATCCGCTTGGTTCCTGGAATAGGTACAATGTCGTTGCCTTTATGTAAGAGCCAGGCCAGGGCGATTTGTCCCGGGGTTGCATGTTTGGCTGTGGCCAGTTGTTTGACCCGCTTGACCAGTTCCATATTTTTAGCAAAATTAGCACCCTGGAAGCGAGGATCGCTACGTCTGAAATCGTCCGGCGCTAGATCGTCCAATTTTTGAATTTCGCCCGTGAGGAAGCCACGTCCCAATGGACTATAGGCCACAAAACCGATCCCCAGTTCTCGTAGGAGCGGAATGATCTCTGCCTCGGGACTGCGCTCCCAGAGCGAGTATTCGGTCTGGATCGCAGTTAAAGGATGAACCGCCTGGGCACGGCGAATGGTTTTAGGGCCTACCTCTGAGAGGCCGATGTGGCGAATCTTGCCCTGCTGAAGCAGCTCAACCAGGGCTCTCATTGTATCTTCAATTGGCACGTTGGGATCAAGCCGATGCTGATAGTAGAGATCTATATAGTCGGTTCCTAAGCGTTGCAATGACTCTTCACAGACTTTCTTGATGTGAGTCGGATGGCCGTTAAGGTGGCGCTCGCCGTTGTCTGACCACTCCCAGCCGAACTTAGTGGCGATAACTACCTGTTCCCGTCGTCCTTTCAGTGCACGTCCTACCAGGCGCTCATTGGTGAAGGGTCCATATGCTTCTGCGGTATCAAAAAAAGTTATGCCCAGTTCCAGGGCGCGATGAATGACACGTATGCCTTCTTGTTCATCTGGCGGTCCATAGTAGCTGGTCATTCCCATCGTGCCAAGGCCCAGGGCCGAAACAACCAGGCCATTTTTGCTCAGCGTACGTTGTTGCATCACGATTCTCTCTCCTCTAATTTTACTTGCTGCAAGACTACAACAGTGTATCCCTGTTCAACGTCTTGACGTCAAGGAGAGTCTTCACCGGGGCAAACTGAGGTGAAATTTTTTATTTAAAGTGAGGCTTGCGTGCGTTTGCCGCGTTTAATGGGTGATGTTGTGTTTCCTATCGTGGGTGATTCTGCTGAAATGAGGGAAGTAGCTTGCAGGCGTGTGACTTTTTCTCGTATCAGTGATATCTGTGAATGGACTGCTTGACGAGACTGTTGAAGTTTGCGGGCAATTTCGGAGGGACGTTCGTTGGCGATGAGATAATGACAGATGACGGTTTGCTTTTCTGTCAGGCCAATGGCTGGACTTTCGAGGGCTGCTCTGGCCATATCCTCCAGCACTCCAAATTTGCTACGTCTATAGTCATTGAGGTCGTCCGGCGAAAAGAGCCAGCGATCGACTACCCGTACTCCGGGTATTCTTCCGGCTTCTACCAGATGCATAAAGTGCCAATAGCTCAGGTCTAAATGCTTCGCAGCCTCGTGTGTGGTCAACATACCATTCAGATATTGAAGATTATGATGTAACTCACTGCTCCTAAGAACCATGTCGGACGCCTTTCTACGGTGTGCCGTATACTAAAAGTGCCTGGCAAAGACATAACTTAGTCATGTGGAGTATACCATAGGTCCTTGTTGTACTGCAAGGTTGATCAGGTTTGGTGCTCTAAAAGCTGCAAAAGGGCAAATGCTATGTATTAACAGCATTCGCCCTTTTGATTCTAATTGATGGTAAATAATATTTATATTTATTTTGTTGGGAAAAGTTGGGGAATCTTCATTGCGAGCATCATATCGCCTGTTGCTTTAATTTTACCTGATAAGAAGGCATTCATTGGATTTAGCTGGCCCTGGGTGATAGCGATCCAGTCTTGATCACTCATGGTCAATGTGAGATCAGGTTTAATAGATTCGGGTGGAACAAGTTCACAAGTCTGATTCTCAATTTTTAAGGCATAGACGCCTGCGTCATCGCCCGTGATATTCAGTTGGATGGTCTTATTCAGTCCAGCTGCTGCTGCCGGGTTAAAGAGTTTTTGCATAGCTGCGAAGGTGTCAACAACTTTCATCGTTCGCGCATCTCCTTTGTTGTTCGAGCAGGAATGGCTCCTGCTAGCCTGCCCACAGTATACCATATTCTGATGAGACCAAGCTTGCGCTGTCCCGCCTGCAGACTGGGATATCCTTGTCTCACGAGTTCCGCCCTTGTGCCACCGTTTGAGCAATGATATCCTGTGTATACGGTTATTTTTGTCGGGTTCTGTGCACAAAAGAGGATTGTGGAGGTGGCAAGTCTGGTAGAGCACATGATGCTGGCATAAGAAACATTCTATGAGGAAACGAGGTCCCTGGTATGGCTGGTACGAGGATTATGCGGAAGGTGAAGGTAGAAGGCGGCTACCTGAATTTTAGTTCCGCTCATTTTATTACATATAGCGGAAAATGTGAACGTCTACATGGGCATAATTATGGAGTTCTGGTTGAAGTAGAGGGCGAACTGGGTCCTGACAATCTGGTCTTTGATTTTACGGTCTTGAAGAAGCGTACTAAGGAGATTTGCCAGCATCTAGACCATCGTTTCCTGCTGCCTTTGCGCAATCCTCAACTGGAATTGACGCGTTTACCCGATGCCTGGGATATTCGTTTTAAGGAGAAGCACTATGTTTTTCCGCTGGCGGATGTAGTCGAGCTACCGATTGAAAATTCTACAGCCGAGCTGCTGGCCCAATATATTTGTGAAGAGCTCTGTCAGCTCCTTGAGGAATACCCTACGGCCGGCTTGCATAACATTATGGTCGGCGTGGAAGAAGCCCCTACGCAGATGGCTTATTATCAAAAAGATTTACAGGGCTGATATTCGGGTAGCTGGTTAGATATTCAGATAGAGCAAAAGAGCTTTCAAAGTATGAACTGAAAGCTCTTTTGCTCTATCTGTGCTTTGGGCCAGTTATTTGGTGACCAGCGCACGCCCGATGGCTGCCGCTACGGCGTGGACCTGAGGCATCAGTTCGCGAAATTGATCAATGGTGACTGACTGTGCACCATCTTTGAGTGCCTCATCGGGATTAGGATGGACCTCAATGAGCAGAGCATCGGTGCCTGCAGCAACTGAAGCAAGCGACATAGGGCCCACGATATCTCTTCGACCCGTGCCCTGACTGGGATCAGAGATGATTGGTAAGTGTGAGAGACGTTTGATTAATGGGATGGCGCTGATGTCCATGGTATTACGGGTGGTTTTCTCGAATGTGCGGATACCACGCTCACACAGGATGACGTTGCGATTGCCCTGTGACAGGATGTATTCGGCGGCCAGCAGCCACTCCTCGAACGTTGCGGACATACCGCGTTTGAGTACAACTGGTTTGCGGGTTCGTCCAACTTCGTCTAGCAGCATATAGTTCTGCATGTTGCGGGTACCAACTTGCAGGATGTCGGCGTATTCGCAGACCATGGCAACGTCGGTTGGGGTCATGACTTCGGTGATGATGGCCATACCAAACTCGTCACGTGCTTTGGCCAACAACTTCAGGCCTTCTTCGCCCAGACCACGGAATCCGTATGGTGAGGTCGATGGCTTAAAAGCGCCACCACGTAAAATAACCGCGCCCTCTTTGCGTACAGCGGCAGCGGTTGTCATTAACTGTTTCTCGGTCTCAACGGTACAGGGGCCTGCCATCATTACCACTTCAGGGCCACCGATGTGTACCACACCGCCAGCGACGCAGGCTGATGGAACCTCTACCACCGTATCTTCTGGATGGAACTCGCGGCTGGCCAGCTTATAAGGCTTGGAAACACGAACGACATTCTCGACATTCGGCATGCCCTCAAGCGCTTCGCCAACCGCCGGGCTGATCCCACCAATGCTACCGGGGCGCCAGTCGGGCTTATCGCGCCCAGCACACCGATAACGGTTCGCTCTACACCCTGAGAAAGATGGCCGGTTAAACCATGTTTTTCCAGGTAGTTTAATACATGTTGAATATCAGTATCGCTACTGTTTGATTTCATCACGACAATCATGAAAAGTAACTCCTTTTGTTAATCAAATTGATAGAGGTCGGGGACAAGGATGAGCGACAGGCATCATCCATACAGGTTCTGAGCAGATGTATTGCGCATGAACGGTTCATCGTGACCTCTTCGTCATGATTGCCGGTGCTTGCTCTTTTATCGTGTCGATTCATTCCATGGTCCAGGGAATGATCTCTCCTCAGTTACGCATCCACGCCAAAAGTGGGACGTAGGTTCACCGCCTCTTTGAGGTATACATGTTGTATTTCCTGCGCATTGCGCGTTGTATTTACATGGATGAGCACGCGAATACATTTTTGCAGGCTGTTCGGCACTGGAATCTCGCGGGTACACATCAGTGCTGTTTCGGTCCATCCCAGCCCTCTGGCCGCCACTGCAGGAAATTCGGCATCCAGATCTGCTGTTAGTGAGAAGATCGCGCTGACGATATCCTCGACTTTGAGATCATTTTTTTCGATCAGCAACTCGAGTAGTTCTCTGGTTGCAGCCAGAATTTCCTCTCTGTCATTATGCTCTATAGTGGTTGCACCACGAATTCCTCGACAATACATCACTTCTTCATCCCTTTCACAATGGGTAACATCTCCGACTTTAGAGAGAAAGCCAGACGGATGTATCCTTTATTGTAAAGGATGATGGCAATTTTTTATCTGTATTATGTGACCGTTAGTATGACCGTTCCTATGTACAGATGATATGTGTTTTACATCCTCAGGATGTATAAACGGAATGGAGCGTCGAAGGTCTTTTCCGGTTAGAAGACCTGTCGAGCTCTCTGTTTTTTTGCCTGTCTGGTATCTCTGGGCCGGACTATTGTTGGCGCAGGCTTTGGATATAGGTTTTGACGGCTTCAGCCGGGTTGCCGTCTTTATGCTGATCTATAAGTTTGACCAGGGCGCTACCAACGACTGCCCCTTCAGCATAGCTGGTGACGGTGGCGATGTGTTCTGGTGTTGAGAGCCCAAAGCCAACGGCCAGGGGGAGCTGCTGTTCCCGGGTTGCTGCGCGTATACGTGCGATAAAGTTTTGCAGTTGCGGCGGTAGTTGTTGACGCGAGCCGGTGACTCCACTGAGCGATACGCAGTAGATGAATCCTCCTGGGCCAGCGGCGGTCCGCCTGGCTGCCATCGTAATCCGCTCATCGGGTGCGGTAGGTGGTACCAGGAAGATCAAGGCCAGGCCATGGCGATAGGCAACTTCTTGCAGTGGGTCGGCCTCCTCGGCGGGCAGATCTGGAATAATCAAGCCACTAATGCCATTGGCGCGGGCGGTGGCGCAAAAACGTTCCAGTCCATAAGATAGGACTGGATTGTAATAGCCCATCAAGAGCAGGGCTGCATCACTTTTAGCCGCTACCTGTTTAGCAATCTCCATGCATCCCCGGATACTCATACCATTTTCCAGGGCCACATGTCCTGCATGCTGGATTGTAGCACCATCCGCCAGCGGATCGCTAAAAGGCATGCCCAGTTCGATGATATCCGCCCCACCTTCAGCGGCGGCGAGAATGATCTCGACCGAGGCCTCGGCACTTGGATAGCCACACATAAAATAAGGGATGAGGACGCCACGTCCTTCCTGGTGGGCGCGCTCAAAGGCGCGGGTTATTTTATGGGCCGGAATATTCTGACTATCTTGTTCTGTAACGACGCTGCTCCTGGTTGTGTCCATTATTTTCTCCTGCTTCTGCTCGACGCGGCGAGTCGGGCAGCCCCTCTTATCTAGAGGGGCTGGCCCTCTAAGCGCCTGGTCCAGGTCGCTTAGATAACTTACAGATTGACATTAAATGCTTTGGCGACGGTCATCATATCTTTGTCGCCACGGCCTGACAGGTTGATGACGATTAGTGAGCCTTCTGCGAGCTTACCCTGTTCGCCCTGCTCCAACACATAGCCAAGAGCATGTGCCGACTCAAGGGCGGGGATGATGCCTTCGGTGCGACTGAGGGCTTCCAACCCCTTGAGGGCAGTGGCATCATGAGCGGTTACATAAGTGGCGCGTCCACTATCTTTGAGATAGCTATGTTCTGGCCCCACCCCAGGATAATCCAGACCGGCTGAGATGCTATGGGTGTCCAGGATCTGGCCATCTTCGTTTTGCAGCAGATAGCTCATGGCACCATGCAGCACGCCGGGACGGCCCGCAACCAGGGTTGATGCATGCATGCCGGGGTCCATGCTGGTGCCGCCCGCTTCAACACCGATCAATTCAACTTCGCTGGCATCGGCGAAGGGATAGAAGATGCCGATGGCATTACTGCCACCACCGACACAGGCATAGATCTGATCGGGTAAGCGACCCTCCTGCTGCATAATCTGTTGGCGGGCTTCGCGGCCGATGACCGCCTGGAAATCACGTACAATACGTGGATACGGAGCGGGGCCAGCGGCTGTACCAAACAGGTAGAATGTGTTTTCGACATTGGTGACCCAGTCACGGATAGCCTCATTAATGGCATCCTTCAGCGTTTTGGTGCCGCTATCGACCGAACGTACTTCGGCGCCCAGCAGTTTCATGCGGAAGACATTCAGCGATTGGCGTTGGATATCCACCTCACCCATATAAATGATGCAGTCCAGGCCCAATTTGGCGCAGACAGTAGCCGTTGCCACACCGTGCTGGCCTGCGCCAGTCTCAGCGATGATGCGCTGCTTACCCATGCGTTTGGCAAGCATGCCCTGTCCCAGCGCATTGTTGATCTTATGGGCGCCCGTATGGGCCAGGTCTTCGCGCTTCAGGTAGATTTTGACGTTGTTTCCCACCATCTCTGAAAAACGTGGCACATAGTGCAAGGTGGTAGGACGCCCGACATAACTGGCGAGCTCATGATTAAGCTCGTCAATAAAAGTCTTGTCCTGCATTGCATCTTTATAGGCGGTCTCCAGTTCTGTCAGGGCGGCCATCAGATTTTCAGGTACAAATTTGCCACCAAAATCTCCAAAGCGTCCACGCTCATCTGGATAAAGATTATGCTGATAGTTATTCTGTGTTTTTGTATCTTGCATGCTTGTCTTCTTCCCTTATCGCCCTGAAGGGGCGAATCTATAAGCCCATTGAAGGGCCAGCTTATTATCAATAAGAGTATCCAGGTCGTTGAAACGGGGATTACCCTAACTCTCCAATTTCTCTCTGCTGATATTCTCGCTCTGGCGTACCTGTGCTATAAAAGCTGCTATCTTCTGACTATCTTTTTTCTTATCGGTTTCAACTCCGCTGCTAACGTCAATACCCCAGGGGTGAACCTGTTGGATGGCGTTGGCAACATTTTCGATGGTGAGGCCACCAGCCAACAGAATCTTGTTTTGCTGCGCCGCCAACGAGGCCAGTTCCCAGTCACCAATGCGACCAGCACCGCCCCAATCTGGAGTTGGGGTATCGATCAGGAGGCGCCAGGTGACATCTCGATAGGCTTCCATGCGCTCAAGTTCCGTCGCATCTTGTAGTGAGAGTGCCTTGATAACGGGTCTCTTAATCCGTTGGCAGAATTCAGGAGTTTCGTTGCCATGTAACTGGATATAATGCAGTCCAACCTGTTCGGCGACCTCGTTGATATAATCAGCCTCCTTGTTCACAAAGACCCCTACCAGGTCAGGAAGTGCCTGACCTTTGGCTGGCTGCGTATAGCTCCGGCTTGCCGCCAGTATGGAAGAAACGCGCTCTGGCTGGATGTAGCGATGGCTGGGTTCATGGAAAATAAACCCTAGCATATCAGCACCAGCATCAATGGCGGCATCGATATGTTCTGCCTCACTCAGGCCACAGATTTTGACCTGGGTGGTGTGGTTCGCATTGTGTAATAACATTTGAACATGCGTTGGAATATCGTTGGAAACGACCAGCGACTCTCCGACCAGCATCGCCTGTACATCGTAGCGAGCCAGGCGGCGCACATCGGCCGCGCTATGGATACCGCTCTCAGCCACAATAATGCGATCCCCAGGTAGTGTTTGTCGAATTTCCCGAATCAGGTAGGGATGCATCTCAAAGGTTGTCAGGTCGCGGCTATTCACTCCAATGATTATCGCCCCGGCCTCCACGGCCCGCCTGGCCTCTTCCTGGCTGTGCACCTCGACCAGGGCGCGCATACGCAGGCTGGTCGCTACATGCAGTAGATGTCTTAGCTGCTGATCATCCAGAATAGCGCAGATCAGCAGGATCATATCAGCGCCCAGGCTCTGGCCTCATAGACCTGGTACTCGTCGATAATAAAATCTTTACGTAAAACAGGCACACTGACCGAGTTTTTGATCGCGGTCAGATATTCAGGGGAACCCAGAAAGAAATGCGGTTCCGTTAGCACTGAAATAACCGAAGCTCCGTTTTGTTCATACAGGCTGGCGGTCGCGACCGGGTCCAGATCTGGCGCCAGCAGGCCCTTAGAAGGCGAGGCACGCTTGACCTCGGCAATCAGGTGTACCTGTTCTCCTGACTCAAATACCTCGAGCACATCCCGGGGGCGTGGTTGCTCTAGAGCCAGCTGTTGAATTTTTCCCAGCGGCAGCTCTAATTTGCGTTGGGCTAAATCTATCCGTGTTTGATTGACAATGCGATCGAGAAACATATTATTTTACCTACCATATGCTTGGGAACATTCAATGACCTCAGCAAGTTTGCGCCTGGCCTTACCTTCTTGCAGTGTTGACTGTGCCAGCTTAATCCCATCCTTAAAAGAAGCAACCTGCTCATTTGCCATCAAGGCAGCGGCCGCGTTGAGGCAGATCATATCAGTAGCGGGATTGGCATTATAGCTTGAGAGAATTTCACGCAACATCGCGGCATTGTGGGCTGGATTTCCACCCTGGAAGCTTTGTTTATCGCTGATGCTGGTGAGCCCGACTTCTTCAGGCGTGATCGTGTAGGTGTGCAGATCATGACCAGCGCGTACCTCACAGATGTGGGTGGGGGCACTGATCGAGCATTCATCCATGCCATCTTCACTATGTACAATCAACGCATGCTTGCATCCCAGGAGCAATAGCACTTCGCCCATTTTCTGCATTAAAGAGCTGTCCGCGACCCCCAGGACCTGGTATGGTGTATGGGCAGGATTGGTTAAGGGGCCCAGGATATTGAAAACGGTGCGGATACCAATTTCGCGCCGCGTCGGACCTACATATTTCATGGCCGGATGGTAGGTCTGGGCAAACATAAAGCCGAAACCACATTCCTGGACGCTACGCGCCAGTGCCTCAGGTGCCAGGTCAATTTTGACTCCCAGTGCCTCCAGTACATCCGCGCTACCGCATTTGCTGGTCGCCGAGCGATTGCCATGTTTAGCAATCGTAGCCCCGGCAGCGGCGGCAATAATGCCCGCTGCAGTGGATACGTTCAGGGTGCCCGATCCATCTCCTCCGGTACCACAGGTATCCATCGCTCGACTCGCAGCCTGCTCTTCCAGGTTCACCTGGAGTGCCTTGTCGCGCATGACCAGGGCCATGCCCGCAATTTCTTCAACTGTCTCGGCCCCTGGCCGCATCCGTAATGCGGTCAAAAAGGCGCCAATCTGGGAGGGAGTCGCGGCGCCAGTCATAATTTCTTCCATGGCTGCGGCGGCTTCCTCGGTATTGAGGGTGGCACCTGCCGCGATATGAGCAATAGCTTCGCGAATCATGATCACAATCTGTCCTCTCTGGTTGCATTGCAGGCTATAAACCTGCGCTCACATATCTCGTCTACTGCTCTAAAAAGTTTCGTAATAAATCTTTACCAACGGTTGTCATAATAGATTCAGGATGAAATTGGACACCCTGGACAGGATGGGTACGATGCTTGAGTCCCATGATCAGGCCGTCATCTGTATTGGCGGTTACTTCAAGTTCTGCTGGAAGCGAGCTGGCTTCAACAATCAAGCTATGGTAGCGAATAGCTTCAAAAGGTTGGGGCAGGCCTTTAAAAACCCCTGCCCTTCATGGTGCATCAGAGAAGTTTTTCCATGCATTGGTTCTGGCGCACGAATAACGCGTCCGCCATACACCTGTCCGATTGACTGGTGGCCCAGACAAACACCCAAAGTAGGAATGCGCGGACCGAAGGCGGCGATCAGTTCACATGACATTCCTGCCTCACTGGGTGTGCAGGGGCCGGGTGAGACCACAATATGGGTGGGCTGGAGTTGTTCTACCTCGGCGAGTGTGATCTCATCATTGCGCCGCACCACAATCTCCGCACCGATCTCCGCCAGGTACTGATACAAATTGTATGTAAAGCTGTCATAGTTATCGAGTAACAAGAGCATCTTACTTTTTCCCTCCCTGCGGAATCGTGGGCGACTCATGGGTCGTCTCCCGATTAACCTGTGCGATACGTTCGGCCTCATCCAGTGCGCGCAGTAGCGCCTTCGCTTTATTCAAGCTCTCCTGATATTCATTGGCTGGTGTTGAATCCGCCACCACACCACCACCGGCTTGAATATAGGCCCGACCATTTTTCATCACCATTGTACGTAGTGTGATAGCGGTCTCCTGATTGCCCGTATGGCTAAAATAGCCAACCGCACCCGCGTACACCCCACGGGTCTCGCCCTCTAACTCGCTAATGATCTCCATCGCCCGAATCTTGGGTGCCCCAGACACGGTTCCGGCGGGAAAACCAGCGCGTAGCGCATCAAAGGGTGAAACGCCCTCGCGTAGTTGCCCCGAGACATTGGTTACCAGGTGCATCACATGCGAATAGCGTTCAATCGTCATAAAGTCATCGATCTGGATACTACCGATCTTACTAACGCGTCCTACATCATTGCGTGCCAGGTCCAGGAGCATGATATGTTCGGCGCGCTCCTTGGGATCTTGTTGGAGCTCGATGGCCAGTTGCTCATCACTCTGTTTATCCACGCCGCGTGGCCGTGTACCCGCGATCGGACGAATGGTTACCTCATTATCCTCATAGCGTACCAGCAACTCTGGCGAGGCACCGACCAGGTGGAAATCATCTAAGTCTAGAAAGAACATATGTGGCGAAGGATTGATGGCTCGCAGCGCCCGATATACAGTAAAAGGAGAAGCATTTACATGGCGACTCAAACGCTGCGATGGCACTACCTGGAAAATGTCTCCCGCCTTAATATACTCAATCGACCGACTAACCATCCCCTCGAACTCAGCCCGTGTTCGGTTTGAGGTTACCTGTAAAGCGTCATCATCCCGGATTGGCTCGGGTTCTTTGGGTAGACGTACCGGCTCATGGAGTCGGGCCTGTACATCGTCCACAATGGCCTGTGTTCGACGATACTCTGCCTCAATATCGGGTGCATCCAGGTGAATATGGGTTACTACACGTACACTATGGCGCACATGATCGAAGACCAGCACTGTCTCAGTTAGCATGAAAACTGCCAGGGGCAGATCCAGTTCATTTGGTTTGGGTTGGGGAAGGCGTTCAAAGCGGGCCGCCGTATCATATGAGAGATAGCCAACCGCCCCACCAAAGAACTTTGGCAGCTGATCATGTGAGCGTTCTAAATGAGGAGGTGTCACTAACTGATATTGCCCCAACTCCTCCTCTAATAGTCGTAATGGATCATGACAGGCCACCACTTCCTCTTTATAGGAGCCCGGGGTAGCATGCATGCGCCGTAGCCTCACCGTTTCGTCGCGATGAATCATTACCAGGTAGGGATCAATTCCAATAAACGAATAACGAGCCACCTGTTCTCCGCCTGATACGCTCTCTAACAAAAAGCTGTATGGTCGCTGCGCTGTCTTACAATACGCTGAGACTGGCGTCTCCATATCAGCTAGAATATCGCTATAGAGCGGCAAAAGCGGCCGACGGGTATCTTTCCTCTCACCACTCATCACCGCATCCCTTACCTGTTTTACCTCATCCAAGGTTGGATAATACATATCAACACCTGCTCCATTTACCGCTATGCAAATTGCCTTACAAAAATCCCAGGGAACACCCAATGCATTTTTATTTTCTGGTTGCTTGTTTGTACCTGACAGGCAAGCAACCAGAAATCGATCAATCTCTAGCCCAGGCCAGCAGCCTGTTTCATCTTCTGGACCGTACGTTCAGCGATGGGACGAACATCGTCGGCGCCCTGTTTCAACAGGTCTTCCAATGCAGGCATATCGCTGATCAACTCCTGGTAGCGTTGCTGAATTGGACTCAGCGTCTCCACCAGGCGATCGGTCAGGGCTGCCTTGAAGTCTCCATAGCCTTTGCCCTCGAACTCGGCCTCAATCTCTTGCTCGGGTTGACCGGTTAATATCTGGTAAATCGACAACAGATTGGTGATGCCGGGTCGGGCTGGATCAAATTTGACCAGGCGTTCCGAATCAGTGGTGGCGCGCCCGATTTTCTTTTTGATCGTTTTAGGATCATCCAACAAAGTGATGTAGGCATTTGGATTAGGATCACTTTTACTCATCTTCTTAGTTGGATCTTCCAGGGACATAATACGTGCGCCCGCGCTACGGATTTGAGCTTCCGGGATGGTAAAGATTTGTTTGTGATACAGACTATTGACGCGTTGTGCCAGGTCGCGGGTCAGTTCCACATGTTGGCGTTGGTCATCACCCACTGGTACATAATGGGTCTGGTAGAGCAGAATATCGCAGGCCATGAGGATTGGATAGCAATAGAGTCCTGTGCCAACCGAATCCATATCCTCGCCCGCCTTGGTCTTAAACTGCGTCATGCGGTTCAACCAGCCCATGGGTGTGAAACAGTTTAAGATCCATTGCAATTCAGCGTGCTGGTGGACATGCGATTGTACGAATAGCTTGCAGCTATTGAGATCGAGTCCACAGGCCAGATAGAGAGCCGCCAGCTTGCGGGTATTAAAGTGCAATTCTTTTGGATCAATCGGCAATGTAATCGCATGCAGATCGACAATACAGAAAATGTTGTCATATTGGTCTTGTGTCTCAACCCAGTTGCGGATGGCTCCCAGGTAGTTGCCCAGGTGGATATTGCCGGTTGGCTGAATGCCAGAGAAGACACGTTTCTTCACTGGCGCTTTCACCTGCTCGATAGATTGTGTTTCTTGACTTGCTTCTATTGCCATTGTGTATTCCTCCGCGACTATTCAGGTGTGTGATACATGACGCCTGACAATTAAATGCTGTAATGCTAAAAAATTCCAATAAAAAAACGCCCCTCATCCCTTACAAGGACGAGAAGCGTGATAAAATGCGCTTTCGTGGTACCACCCTGTTTTAGATCATCTGCCCAGTATGTGTCGTGTACGTTTAGCTGCTGGTTTTTCTTAGAAAAGGGCAGATAATCCCTCTTGCCGGATACGGTGC
The DNA here is from genome assembly GCF_003967555.1 of Dictyobacter kobayashii. Taxonomy (GTDB): domain Bacteria; phylum Chloroflexota; class Ktedonobacteria; order Ktedonobacterales; family Ktedonobacteraceae; genus Dictyobacter; species Dictyobacter kobayashii. The sequence continues at coordinate 651,509 of NZ_BIFS01000001.1, read as the reverse complement.
ATTGTGCTAACGTCGCTTAATTACAAAATTGCGCTAGAGCGCGAGACGTAGCTGCATTATATCCTGTCCTCAGTAACGGGGGACATTCCGAAAGAGTACTACTGATTTCGCGTGTGCCTGAGACACACAGCAGAAATGTTCGCTCTTTAGCTACCAGGCCCATTCCATAGCTAGACTGGTGTCGGTTCCCACCACCCCCGACTCTCTGTGCCCATGCATGGCTATGTACTCTTCCTGTTCGTGGCTTCACTATTTTTTTGTCTATGTACAACAGTATAAGGTGAATAGTGGCAAGTGTCAAGCCTACACTCGCGTTTTTCTGAAATGCTGCATTTTTTGCTTTTTAGTAGTACGACATAAGGGATCGTACATTGTGGACATAGCGCCAGTTAAAAATACCACGGTGGCGCACATTCCAGCCGCCTTCGTTGTAGGCGCTAATGATTTTACTCATGTTGCCGTTAAAACCGTGCCAGAGCGCGCGTAAATAGATGGCGCCTAACTCTATGTTGTCATAGAGTTTGTAAGGATCATAGTGTCCGTTCACTTGCCGGTTGAGACCTTGCGCCGTATAGGGCATGATTTGCATAATCCCGATACCGCCGTCTCTAGCGATAACATGTTGCCTCCAGCCACTTTCTTGCCAGGCAATGGCTAGCATCAGGTTGACCGGAAGACCGTATCTAGCAGCGGCACTGCGTAGCAGATGATGGGCCTGCATGCGCGTTGACCAGTCCAGGGCTCTGTAGTTATACCAGCTGACATAGCCATTGGTATGCAAGCCGGAGGCTGCCCTTTTTACTTTTGATGGAATGCAGAGGCTCTGGCCGGTGTATATCAGATTGATATTGCGAATCCGATTGACCCGGGCAATGGTCCATATATTGGCACGATAGAAATAGGCAATGCCGTTGAGTGTATCACCAGCACTGATGCGATGCCAGGAACAGTTCGCAGACGACAGGGAATTTGATGCAGCGTGTGCATCAGGTTGTTGCTGGGACGTTATAAAGGATCCCCAGAGGAGTAGCATGCTACATAGGAGTAGCACCATATGTTTTGGGGTGATAGAACGTAAACAGGTCAGTCGACCTCTGGTCGATGAGTGATAACTTGTATCAGGTTTGAGTAACATTTTTGACGATGGGTCCTGCTCCATACTTCTACTTCTCCTTTCTCATTTACTATATTCCTCCTCGCAATTGTTAAATACAAATGCAGATGTAGGAAGAAATGCTATTCTTATAAACTGTAGTAAAAATACTACAATAACTACCACATAAGAAAAATGTATACTATAGCGTAACCGGTTGTATCATGCATATAGACTGTAGGCACAAAAAATGTTACACTAGTAGTGGAGTACGCCCCCGAAAAGCGTATGTACAATTGACGGAAAGGGATGCTATCATTTCTTCCTTTCCTTCCTCGAGATTACAGCTCCTCCTGGCTACATATAGCAGCCGCTTTTTGAAGATACTAGAGAAACGGGACATGGTGCCATGAAAACAGAAGAGATCTTAAGTGCAACGGTTGAAGAATACCTGGAAATGATTTACAACATGAGTATGGAAGATGAGGTGGTTATCGGCGCTCGGCTGGCGCAACGTTTTCAGGTCTCGCCTCCTACGGTAACGGAGATGTTGAAACGTCTCGTGCGGGATGGCTATGTAGAGATGAATTCCAAGCGACATGTGTCTTTGACTGAGGCTGGCAATCAGGCAGCGGAAGCTGTTTTACGCCGCCATCGCCTGACTGAGCGTTTCCTGGTTGACATGTTGGGAATGCAGTGGCACGAGGTCCATGAAGAAGCCTGCCGCCTGGAACACTTCATCTCGGGGGCAGTTGAATCACGTGTAATTGCCAATCTCAACAATCCAATGACCTGTCCACATGGTAATCCTATTCCTGGTTCAGTGCCTAACGCTCGTACTTATCTTAAAGACAACCATGCTGTACGCCTCTCAACTGTAACCAATGGCACACATGTTAGAATACTATGTGTCTCAGAGGTGGTAGAGGATGAAGAGGCATTGATTATGTACATGCATGAGAAAAGTCTGACGCCGGGCACACGTTTAATGATGCTGGCCCAGGCCGATGCAACAGCTCCTGCCGAGTCCTCGGAGGCAGAGCCACAAGAGAAGGTGCGCTTACTGGTAGACGAGCGTGTGGTTGCCATCAGTGCCGAAGCTGCTGCTAAGCTCTGGGTTGTACCTGCGTAATAGGTAGCTACTGACTTCAGAAGTAGATGTATCTGTTGCCCATCTGCTCCTGAGGTTAGTGACTTCAGCCTCTATCTTGAGCACGCCTCCTCAGCCATCCTGGTACTATAGATTCCACCAGCACCCCCTTATCTTCTGAGTAATGGACTTAGGTATCTGGATTCTGTTATAATTCTTGTTTGTCTACAGTTTATGTTTTCGTCACCCATCGATATAGAAAAGTCAATAGGAGCGCAGGGAGATGAGACCTTCTCAATGGAAGCATGAGCGCTGTGCCCACATCTACATCCCCTTCTCCTTGATGCCGCATTGACGGCCATAAAAAAAGAATATGCACACTGGCGTGCGGATTGGTAAAATGTGTCATGAGCGATTCACCTATGTCTTTGTCGCATACAAACCTAACATCGCAGGCGCCTGATATGGCGGAACCTGCCAACCTGCCGCCTTCGGTTGCTACTGTCCCTCCAGTGAATCATAATGGCGGAATAATGAGAACGCGTTACGCTTTCTGGCGCGATCGATTGATAGAATGTGGCCTGATTCTTTCAATGGCCCTGTATTATGTAATTGGCAACCAGAATATCAAATTTTCACTTGGCCCCATGGCACACATAAATCCATGGTTCGCCCTCCCTTTTCTTGGTATATTTATTGCTCTTTGCTGGTATCGTCTACCTTTTGCTGTCGCCTTGCTACCCCTGGCCCTTCCTTATTATCTGGCGCCCAAGGACGTGATCCGCTCGGCTGAATTCAGCCCGGCTGAGATTGTGCTCTGGATCTGTGTTGGGGTGGCTACGCTACAGTTGCTGCTGCAGCGTCAGCAGTGGCCATATCGACTCTCGTGGTCTGAATTACGGCAGCGCACTGGACCATTCTTGTGGCCAGTGGTCGTTTTTGTGCTGGCCGCCTTGATCTCTCTGGCTGTTGCCAGTTCACAGCGAGATGCGCTGCGCGCCTTCCGACAAGAGATTCTGGACCCCTTGCTCTATGTGGTATTGATCCTATTGTGTCTGCGCTCCCGCCAGGATCTGGGACGCTTACTGGGTTCACTGTTTGCAACCGGCCTCATTATTGCCATCATGGCCATCATTCAATATGCAATGTTCCAGAAAACCTATACAGTTTATGGAAGTGATCCAAGCGTTGGCCTGTTATTTGATTACACTGTACCAATCGGGCTGGCCATCGTGTTCTCGCGCATTTCCTGGAAGATACGCCTGCCGGTTTTGTTGCTGTGTATACCATTTGTATATTCCTTGTTGCATAATGACTCGCGTGGCTCTGCGATTGCGGCCTTCCCGGTTGTATTATTATTTATCGTGATATTAGCCATTCGCAACCGTAAGGTCTTACTGGTTGGAGGGGCCATTGCCATCGTCGTCGCCGTCGCAGGTTATGGCGTGTTTCATCATAAAGTGAATCAGGCGATCGTTGATACAGTTATTAATGGACATAAAGATACTAATAATGTAACAACGCTTCAGAGACGTATATACCTCTGGCAGAGCGCTGAGGCCATGATTCATGATCAACCACTATTTGGTTATGGGCTCGATAACTGGATCTGCCACTACGCCGATCCGCGCGTTGTTCCTAATATAGGCAATAAAGATTATCAAACGTATGGGCCCAATTCACCCGAGTTTTCATGGATGCAAACCTGTCCGCTTGCCTCCCACTACTATATTGTCAGTGAGGTAAACGGCAAGACAACGCATATGTATGATGAGCCGGGCCTCTCGCACCCTCACAATATCTTCCTGCATGTCTGGGTTAGTATCGGCATTTTTGGCCTGCTCGCTTTTATTACCATCCTGGTCCTCTTCTTCTGGCTCTTTGCCGCCATTCTTCGCTACCTGTCCAGTCATGTAGTAGAACAGAGTGAGCACTGGCGCTGGATGGCGATCGGGTCCGCTGCCGCTATGCTAGCCGGACTCATCCAGGGTATGGTTGATAGCTCGTTTCTAGCGCAGGACCTATCCTTCTGCTTCTGGCTCCTGGTAGCAACATTGCTAGTCATCCGTGTTCAAATCGGCCTCCCATGGAGTAATCCATTTAAACTCCAACGCCAAAAATAAACGATACCAAAAAACAGGCACCGCAAACTAAACTTGCGGTGCCTGTTTTTTGGTCCCTTTTTTTCTTGACAAACTAATCACATTAGTATAATATACTAATGTGATTAGTTAATAAGTTAATGTGATTAGTAAAAAGAATGGAACGAGCAATGAAAGTAACCGCTTCTGGTCATAATCTGTTTCAACTGACCCATCTGGGTGCGATCAATTGTTATCTGGTACGCGAGGATGATGGTTTTACCTTGATTGATACCGCCTGGCCCGAAAATCAGGCACAGGCGATCATGGCTGAAGTGAAAAAACTTGGCCTTCCCATTGTCCGCATTTTGCTGACCCACGATCATATCGATCATGTGGGATCGTTGGATGCCTTGCATGCTGCCCTACCAGACGTTCCTGTCGCCATAAGTGAGCGTGAGGCCCGTTTAATGACGGGCGATTTGAGCCTTGACCCTTCAGAGCCTCAGGATAAAAAGCTCGGTAACTATCCCTGTACCACAAAGCCAACCTTTCTGTTACACGATGGTGATCGCATTGGTTCATTGGTAGCCATCTCTTCGCCGGGCCATTCTGTGGGCCATATGGCTTTCCTGGATACCAGGGATCGGACCCTGATTGCTGGTGATGCCTTCCAGACATTGGGTGGTGTGGCCGTCGCTGGTACATTCAAAATTCTGTTCCCCCTGCCAGCCCTTTCTACCTGGCATAAAGATCTGGCCCTGGAAAGTGCTCGTAAGCTATTGGCCCTGCAGCCATCTGTGCTGGCTATTGGTCATGGGCGCATGCTGAATCAGCCCCAGGTGGCGATGGAGAAGGCTATTCGAGTTATGGAGCAGTCACAATTACAAGAGCAGAGGAAACAATCTCATGTCGCGTAGAGCCGGTCTGGATCATGAAAGTGTCGTAGAAGCAGCCGCCCACTTGATTGATGAGGAGGGGATAGAGCAACTCTCTCTTGGGCGGCTCGCTGAAAGATTAGGGGTGCGTACTCCTTCGCTCTATAATCATGTGGCCGGTTTACCGGGACTCAAACACGATCTGGTGCTCTATAGTTTGAGGGATTTGCTCTCGCGTATTCTGCATGCCATGGTTGGCAAGTCGAAGGGTAAAGCTATCCTGGCGCTGGCTGATGCCTATCGCGAATACGCCAGGACAGCGCCAGGATGCTACCTTCTTACTCAGCAGGCGCCAGATTCAAATGATCAAGAGTTACAAGAAGTGGCACAACAATTGATCCGGGTCATTCAACAAGTGCTGATTCCATACCAATTGAAAGAGGAAGATGCCATCCACGCCATTCGTGGTCTGCGTAGTATTGTCCATGGCTTTATCACGCTGGAAGTATCCGGTGGTTTTGGCATGCCGATAGATCGGGAAGCAAGTTTCCATTGGCTGATTACTATGTTTATCGCCTCCCTCGAAGGCGCAGTTGGTACAGAGCTATAAGCCAATAGCGTATGAACTCCTAAAAAAATTTGATACATGCAGAAAGGATTCTAGATCATGGTTATTACTGTACTGAAAAATATGAATCTGGCGCTGGCTTTTTTCCTGGAACTGGGCGTCCTGGCGGCGCTTGGATATTGGGGCTTCCACAATGGGCAGGGGGTGATTGGTAAGATTGCGCTGGGAATTGGTGCCCCTGCATTGGCAGTAGTGGTATGGGGAATCCTGGGAGCACCAAAATCACAATGGCAACTCCATGATCCCTGGTATCTGCTGTTGCAGATTGTTTTCTTTGGTTCTGGTGCCGTCGCCCTCTTTGTTGCTAATCAGCGCTCACTGGGCATCGCTTTTGCACTCGTCTTTGTTCTGAACTGTATCCTGGCTCGTGTGTGGGCACAGTAGCCTCTATGTTTTCTGGGTGCTGAAAAAGTAGAAGGAGGAACGACCGCACTAACTATAAAAGATATGTGTGATGGTCCACTATCTGATAGCGATGTAGTTCACTGTAATTGTTATCCCTGGCATCTAAAATATGTATAAGAGAGCTGTCAGGGAGAAATATATGAACTTTACTTTTTCGGTCACCACCTTATTAATATGGTTAGCCTGCCACTTTATCGGCGATTTCGCATTTCAAAGCGCATGGATGAGCATGGAGAAGGGGAAAAGTTGGGAAGTTAATTTTTATCATTGCGCCACCTATACAGCGACCTTTGTGTTGTTTGCTCATCCATCTCTAATAGCAACGGCGGTCCTCTTCGGTACTCATTTCATTATCGATCCATTAAAAGCGCGCTATAAACTGATTGACCCGATCTGGTTGGATCAAACATTGCATATAGTCACTATCCTTCTCATCCTGCTGTTTCACTTCTAGATCGCCACATTCTCGCCATGACAAGAAGAGGAGAAGCGCGCGCTTCTCCTCTTCTTGTTCAGTTTGCCAGTAGTTACCTGATAGTGAGTTTAGATGCTCTGATCGGTTGGTGGTGTGCCGCTCTCAGGTTCTGCTGCCTTTTCCGCAGTGCCATAGATGAAGTCACTCAGATCTTTGTGGGTGCGTTCCAGAATAGTGCGTAGGCGGCCTAACTTCTCGCTATCGCGGAAAGACGAGCGACCCGCAATCGCAAAGAGGCGAGCTACTTCCATAGCCTCGGTGCGAATAGCCTGAATTTCGGGCTCATTCCAGAAGCGACCTGGACCATTGCCGCGCGCCCAGGGTGGCGTGAAATTTTCTTCCTCTTTCTGACGCTCAGTCAGAAAATTCTTGCCTTCTTCTGTAATGCTATAGACTTTCTTGCCCTCTGCCTCTTGTACTGTGACCAGTCCGCGATCTTCCAGTAATTGTAAGGTAGGATAAATGGTGCCAGCACTAGGAGCGTAGAAGCCACCGGAGCGCTCCTCCAGTGCTTTCATCATCTCATAGCCGTGCATAGGACGCTCGCGTAGCAACTCAAGCAGCGCATATTTGACGTCGCCGCGCCCGAAGAAACGCTGTCCTCCTTTGAAGGGTCCACCCTCCGGACCAAAGGGACCGCCAGGACCAAAGGGACCGCCAGGGCCAAAGGGTCCACGGCGCATACGCATAGCAAAGAAACGTGGTCCACGATGATGATGGTGGTGATGGTGGTGCTCATCCCGGTTTAACCATGGTGGAGTCCATCCCTCCCAATCCTGGGGCCCACCTTCATAGCCAAAAGCAAAGCGTTTGTTAAACATATTGCTGGTCTCCTTTCCGAGTCCATTACTTTGCGATATATCGCTAACTTATTCTTACTATATACGATATATCGTATTGTTGTCAATATGAATTACGTGCTCTTGCGCAAAAGGTTGCAAAGTATATCATTATTTCGCAATCTATTGCGATGGAGGCATATTATTAAGTAGTGTGTTTGATTTCTGTTGTCAGGGAGCTTTTGTCGTTCGCCTGAGTGCGGGCGCATTCGCGCCCGCATCTTTTATTCTGTGTGCTGCAAAAAGGTGCCGCGGCACCTTTTTGCAGCACACAGAATGCGTTTGAAGGAAGTAAAGGTGCAGCACCCTGAAGCGTTTGAAGAGGGAAAGTGATAGTGCTCGGGGAAGCCTTTGAAAAGGTGTGCAATACACGAAGATCCGCAGTGGGGCAGTATATTCTCTCTGACAGAATGGCTGCACTCTCTGCGGATCTTTGCATTTCTCTTTATGAATATGACTGGTGGTGGAAAATAATGCCTTGTCTGACGACGTCTTGAAAATAAGTTATGCCAATTGGCTATGCCAGCGTGTGGCTAACAAAGCATAATAACTATGGTTGACAAGAGTCCAGAGCGCTTGAAAGAAGGCGGGGTCGCGATATTCAAGGTGGCGTAGCAAGCTTTGCTGTTTTTCCGTACTGGCGAGACAGAAATCTCCATCGGCGGATAAGTTTAACTCATGTAACGCTGTACGTAAACGCTTCTCACTCAACATTGGGGTGTTTTTTCGTCCGGCTTTGGGCGAAAGATGTAGGAGTAGTTCGTCAATTAAATGCAAACTAGACGGGGGTGGAAAATCCTTATCAGACGGTATAAGTAAATCGATAATAGTGTTTAGTTGAGCTTTTTCTTCGATACTTAGCTCAATTCGCTGTTTACGAAATGTCGGTGCGAGCCGAAGCATGTCGTTCATTTGAACTCCTCTTTTGGATTTGGGGGCGCTGCCGTTTCTACCTCGCATAATATTATCATATACTTCTTGGGTAATTCAACACCTGATTCGGAAAATGTGTTTTTTCTAATATGAAGCTTTTAAGCTCTACCATATATGAAAATCTACCTTTAAATCTTATCCATATGGCCTCTTTTAATGTAGTTAGCAAGGGAGTGAGGGAGCCTGTTATCAGGTTTGGGGATAACGTTATCTAGCAGCTTGTTTATTGGTGCGCTTATCAGGGGATCAGGAAAAGCATCTGATTGCATGAAACTGAGCACAAAAAGTGTCAGAAAATGTGGATAAAGTGTATATATCAGGGACTTTTCAAGAACCACTGCTTTTGAAGAGTCCCTGATATTTAAAAGACGACTGTTTTGTTTTCATAGACCAGCACACGGTCAGTGGTATAGAGGCGTACTGCTTCCGCCAGCACGCGACGCTCGACATCGCGGCCCTTACGGATTAGATCGTCAACGCTATCCCGATGATCACAGTGAATGACATCCTGGGCAATGATGGGGCCTTCATCCAGGCTGTTGGTAACATAATGGGCGGTTGCCCCGATAAGCTTGACACCTCGCTTGAATGCCTGGTCATAGGGACTGGCTCCAACAAAAGCGGGCAGGAAACTATGATGAATGTTGATGATACGTTGAGGGAATGCTTCAACAAAGAAAGGCTCCAGGATCTGCATATACCGTGCCAGGATCAGGAAGTCTGCCTGCGCGCCAATAAAATCGAGCATGCGTTGCTCATCCTGTTGCCGCGTCGCCCGCTTGACGGGAAAATGATAATAAGGGACATCATACATATTGGCTAGCCCCTCCAGATCAGGGTGATTGCTGATAATAAAAGGGATATCCATTGCTAGCTCGCCAATTTTCCAGCGCCAGAGTAGATCAACGAGGCAGTGATCATATTTAGAGACGAGGATGCCAACACGTTTGCGTCGGCGCGAATAATTTGCGGTCCATTGCATCTGAAATTGGGTTGCTATCGGCTGAAAAGCTTCGCCCAACTCTCCCTCCCCCAATTGGAAGGTATCTTCTGCGAAACAGATGCGCATAAAAAAACTGCCGTCATGCTGGTTGGTTGAGTATTGATCTGATTCTAAGATATTTCCGTTGTGCTTAAAAATGAAGCCTGAGACAGCGGAGACAATGCCCGGTTTATCAGGGCATGAAATTAGTAAGCTAATTGTATCTTTCTGTGTTGACACCGTGTGGCCCTCCCACCTGTTTTTGGATGACAATGTTTGTATTGTGTGTGCTATAAGTTCAGATGCCTATGGTACGTCTTGTCTATTGCTCTGTCAATGGATAAAATGCCCTGCTCTACTCTACCTATATGAGAAAACGCGGCGATTAGGTCTTGATCGCCGCGTTTTCTCATATGGTGTCTGATCCTTATGATCGCCGCGCTCCTCATGCCTGAGTTTGCACGCCTTCGGCGCTCACGAAGTCATCTTGTGTGGTGCAAAAGTGCGCCCGGCGCACTTTTGCACCACACAAGAAAAAAAGCCCGGGCGCGCCAGCGCCCGCCCGTAAAGGAGCGACAAGCTTCCCATAAACATGAGTGTATGACACTCTGTCATAAAGCAGCTACTGCAAAACCGTTTTATTAAACTGCAATTTGATTTGGGAGAGGTCAATCTTGTCATTGACCGGAAAATCCACATAGCCGCTCTGTGGTTTTCCAGGATACACGGCCGCATTGATTGATGCTACTTTGCCTTGAACGCTCTGCCCTGAAGGCAAAATTAAGCGGGTCAGATTAAAGTAATCGACACCAATGGTATCTTGATTATTATTGGTTGTATTTAAAGAAATACGTACGACATAATTGCCGCCGTGTTTAAAATCATCTGAGAATTTACTGGCCATTTCGGCTTTTGTAAAGACGATATGGACCCCGTTGTAATCATACGTCTGGTGTAGATTGGTGCTGGCCACAGGATTTGTCACCACAACAGTGGGAGTCGGTGGGGCTGCGAAGAGAGAGTCATGTTCGACTTCGTGTGGTCCTGAGTAAAGCACGCTAATCACCGCAAGCGCAATTACTACCAGACCCAGGATGGTACCCGTCCTGTGGGAGATATGAAGACGTTTTTTTGCCGGCTGTTCCATGGTATATCGATAGCTCCTGATAATAATCTCTGTCTATGTTATCGTATTATAGCAAAGGCTTGCTATGAAAAAGCTAGGCGCGAGTAAGCATAGTTTTCGCTTGCTTTTAAGCGTAGGTCACAATTTGTAGCTGTGGGGTTGGTACTTTTTGGAGCTCGAGCCCCTACCTTTTAAGGAAGTTCTAGCCGCCTGTCGTATACTGGTGGTCTGAGAAATATGATATACTCCTTAGACGCATACTGTTGCATCAAAGCCAAAGATCTGTGTTGGTAGTCTTCTCACCTTCACTCTTTTTCTCCCGCCAGGTACAGTATAATCGAGGTGAGCAAATCGGAACATACTGCTTCCGGCAGAAATGAGCGCATACTTTGCCAGAATTTATAGATAAAACACAGAATACCTCTGCCAATCTAAGCAGGTTATTTTTATCAACCGATATCCTCCATCAAGTTATTGAACAAAGTACAGATTGTATTAAAGTGCTGGACCTTGAGGGCCACCTTATCTACATGAATAAGGGTGGGCAAAAACTGTTGGGGATTGAGGATCTTTCTACCTGCCTGTATGCCCCATGGGAGACGTTATGGCCTGAGCATGAGCGGCAAAAGTTACGTGATGCTATGCAGGGAGCAATAGCTGGAAAAACAACGACCTTTCAAGGCGATTGCCCTACTGCTCATGGCTTGCAGAAATCCTGGCGCGTTACTGTGACTCCTACTTTTACCTCAGTTGGCGACGTTGCCAGCTTGCTGGTTATATCAAAAGACGTGACTGAAGAAGTTCTGGCATGCCAGGAACGCGATACTTTGCAGCGCAAATTGCAATTAGAGCAGTTACGCCTGGAAACGATTATGGCCCAGATGCCCTCGGGATTGTCGATTGCCGAAGCACCCTCTGGTAAGTTACTCTTGCATAACGAAGAAGCCATTCGCCTCTTGCGCCATCAACTACTAGAGAGTCCTACCTATGCTGGCTATGTTCAGTATGGCGCCATACATGCTGATGAATCCTCATATCGGCCTGAAGAATATCCTATCACACGCTCGTTAACTGGTGAGGTTGTGTTGCAAGAGGATATGCTTTACCGCCGTGGTGATGGCACCATAACCCTGTTTTCGGTCAGTGCGGCCCCTGTCTATGATACGGATGGAAATATCGTATTTGCTGTCAGTACTTTTTATGATATTTCGCAGCGAGACGAATTAGAGCGCCGTAAAGATGAATTTATCCATATCGCCAGCCATGAGTTGCGCACACCCTTGACCAGCATTAAAGCAAACACACAACTGCTGAATCGCCGCTTGAAGCAATTGCAGACAACCCCTCATCCTTTGACTGGCGATCAACAAGGGTTGGTCGATGACATGGCTACCATGCTCGAACGGACATTGAAACAGATCAATGTGCAGACCAGATTGATCAATGATATGGTTGATGTGACACGTATTCACACTGGTAAATTGGCTGTCAATCCAGTGCCTTGCAATCTTTTTGAAGTGGTAAGAAACGCCGTTATAGAACAGCAACTTATGATCCGTGAGCGCAAGATTACCTTTGATAGTACATTTCAGAACCTTCCTGTGCTGGCTGATGCCATGCGTATCAGTCAGGTCGTCAACAACTATCTGACCAATGCGCTCAAATACTCGCCAGCCTCTTCTCCTATATCTGTAGGTATAGAACCATCCTCTGAGGAAGTGCGTGTCTGGGTCCAGGATCTTGGGCCGGGTCTGAGCGAGGAAGAGCAGAGACGTATCTGGAAGCGTTTTTATCAGGTTCCCGAGCGCAATGAGAATAAAGGGACCGGTGGCGTTGGTTTAGGATTGGGTCTGCATATCTGCCAGGCATTAATCGAGCAACATAATGGACAGGTTGGTGTTGATAGCGTGCCGGGTGAAGGTGCCCGTTTCTGGTTTACCCTCCCCCTTCAACATACGGAGCCACTCTGACTGCATGGTAAATCTCATAGCTGCTATCCGAGTATTTTATAGCCAACACCCCGAACAGTCTTGATCAATGGATGTGGAAAGCCTTGATCAATCTTCTCGCGCAGGTAGTGGATGTATATATCAACTACGTTTGAGAGTGCTTCGAGATCATAACGCCAGACTGCGTCAGTAATCTGTGTCCTTGTCAGGACCTGCCCAGGGTGACGCATCAGATATTCTAGCAGGGCAAATTCTTTGGCCGTCAATTCTATGAGTTGACCATCTCGGTGCACTTCATGGCGCATCATATCCAGTGTCAGATCTCTTACTATCAATTGTTGTTTCTCATCAAAGCGTTGTGTGCGCCGGCGCAGCAAGGCATTGATGCGGGCCAACAATTCTTCCATTGCAAAAGGCTTGGTGAGATAATCATCGGCCCCCACATTCAAGCCGGTGACGCGATCTTCCACTGCCCTAGCGCCGTCAACATCAGGACTGGCGCCATCACATTCTCCGCGCGCATCTGGCGGCAGATCTCAATCCCATCCATGCCCGGCAGCATGACATCCAGAATCACTATATCATACGTATCACTTAAGGCCAGATCCAGGCCAGCAACTCCATCATGGGCCAGATCAACAGCATAGCGCTCTTCAAGTAGCACCCGGCGCAATAAATATGTCAGCCGCTTCTCGTCCTCGACCACAAGAACATGCATCGCTTTTCTCCTCTAGAAACTGTTTCCGCTAATATTGAGAGAATACTTAAACTTTATTGAAAAATCATGAGAGAAAAACATGAATATTGTAAATTTTTGATCAAATGCTTAAATCCTGCCCGTGCCGCCCATAATTTTGCTACCTTTCCAATCTTTTTCTCATCAATACTCTCTACTCTAAAAAATATGCAGCGTCTGTACACATGGCGCAGCTTGAACACTGCCTGTCTGGTAGCTGTGTCTACCGAGGCTGTGATTTGCGCGATATGTCTGGTGAAGGTAGTGATACCTATCCAGAAAGGAAATATGGGGAATAATGATTGATACAACGGCAACTGTTTCTGATTCACGTTCAGAGCGTTGGCCAGAGCCGAAAGCGGGTAACTGGCAGCGTTTTCAACAACCTGTAGGGCTGGCCCTCGTCGCCCTGGTCTCGATTTTTATGAATTTTTATCAATTGGGACAGAATGGATATGGCAATCAATATTATGCGGCCGCGATTCGTAGTATGTTGGATAGCTGGCACAACTTTTTCTTTGTCGCCTTCGACCCCGGTGGCTTCGTCACGGTAGATAAACCCCCTTTAGGCTTCTGGCTGCAGGCGGCCAGTGCAAAAATTCTTGGCTTTACCCCCTTTAGCATCTTTTTGCCCCAGGCGCTGGCCGGCGTGCTCTCTGTCATCTTGCTCTACTACCTGGTGCGCCGCCACTTTGGCGTGATGGCCGGATGGCTGGCGGCCCTGGCGCTGGCCATCAGTCCGATTAGCGTGGTGACCAATCGTAATAATACTATCGATAGTACCCTGGTCCTGGTGATGTTGCTTGGGGCCTGGATGGTGATGAAGGCAGCTGAAGCGGGCAAATTGCGCTGGTTATTACTCTGTGCGGTCTGTGTGGGCCTTGGTTTTAATATCAAAATGCTCGAAGCCTACCTGGTGGTCCCTGCCTATGGGCTGCTCTACCTGTTAGCCGCCCCCAAACGCCTCTGGGTGCGTCTTATTCACCTGGCACTGGCGGCTTTGCTGATGCTGACAATCTCGTTATCGTGGGCGGTGGCTGTGGACCTGACTCCAACCTCTCAGCGTCCATACGTTGGGTCGAGTCAGGATAACTCAGAGATTAGCCTGGCACTGGGCTATAATGGTGTTCAACGTTTGCTTGGTTCTTTTGGTTTAGGTGGCCGCAATACTGGCATTCCGGGTGGTAATACAACTGGACAAAATCCTCCGAATGGCACGGCTGGTGTGCAGGCACCCCCAACTACTGGTGGCGGAAATTTTGGCGGTGGTGGCTTCGGTGGCGGTGGTGGGGCCTTCAATACGGGCACTCCTGACATCTTGCGCCTCTTTACCCAGCCTCTCGGTGGGCAGATAGTCTGGCTCTTACCTCTGGCGTTGCTGGGTATGCTGGCCCTGGCCTGGCAGCGCCGCCCACAGTTCAGGGATGATCGGCAACAACAATCGCTATTGCTATGGGGGGCTGGTTGCTTACGATCGCAATCTTCTTTAGCGCGGCCAGTTTCTTCCATCAATATTACCTCTCCACCCTGGCTCCTGCTATCTGTGCCCTCTTCGGCATTGGGATCGTAGTCATGTGGCAGGATTATCGGCGCGCGGGCTGGCATGGTTGGCTCTTGCCCCTGGCTTTGATTCTGACCGCTTTGGAGCAGATCTATATTATTGCTACTGACCCATCGTGGGGAAGCTGGCTCATTCCAGTGATAGCTATCGTCTGTGCCCTGGCGGCAGCTATACTCTTCCTGGCACGATTGCTACCGCGCCTGGCTTTTACTACGCGTCTGCTGTTGTCTGTGGTTGGACTGGCCCTGGCGGCGTTGCTGCTAACTTCTGCTGTCTGGTCTGCCATCCCGGCCGTCAACAACATTGTGGCGGACCTGCCGACCGCGGGTGCGAGCCAGCAGGGATTTGGTGGTGGTGGCGCTGGCACTGGTCGCCGTTTTGCTTTTGATCGACAGGGTACCACGAGTGGGCAGCAGGCTCCTACAGGAGGTGCGCCAGCCAATGCGGGCGGGGCTCCGGGCGGAAACGTCGATAGCGCCCTGTTAAAATACCTGGAGGCCAATCAGGGCAGCACGAAATATCTGCTGGCCGTTCCCAGTTCACAATCTGCCGACTCGATCATCCTCTCTACGAACAAAGCCGTCATGGCCCTGGGTGGATTCTCTGGTAGCGATCCCATCCTGACCAGCAGCCAGCTCAAAGCCCTGGTCGCCAACAACACAGTCCGCTACTTCTTGCTCAATAGCGCAGGTGGTTTTGGTGAGGGTCCTGGTGGACAAAGCAGTAGTGCAACCTCCTGGGTGACTCAAAGCTGTACTGTTGTTTCATCCAGCCAGTGGCAATCCAGTTCAGCTACCAGCACTGGGGGCTTTGGCGGTTCCTCACATTTATACGATTGTAAAGCTGCTAGTTAGCCAGAGAAGACGACAGGAAGTAGGCCATTGCCGCAATGGCCTACTTCCTGTCGTCTCTTTTTCTATTCGCTTATTGCCGCGTTATCCTCCTGACGATATTTATGCACAATTAATTGCAAAGGCACCAACTCGGTGATGAGGAAACGGAATGTGCCTAGCAGATCGAGGATCTGAGGAAGACAGTGGGTAGGTCGTCATCGATAAAGAGACGCCATTTATTTAAGGTCCAGAACGCTCGTGGCGGCACCCCTTCCTGTGAGCGTTGCCATTCATCCAGATGTTCCAGCATGATAGTCAGGGCGTCCGCCAGTTCCTTTTGCATAATATTGTCAGCCACAAAGCTCTGGGCCTGTTTACGTATCTCTGGAGCGTGATAAGGACTGTTGCTTAACTGTTTAAGCACTTTTGATAACTCTCGCACATCTACCCGTTCGCGTAGCTGACTGCCAACTGCTTTTTGGAACTGTTGTGCTCGTATTTCAGGATCGTTGAATGCAAAATCGCCCAACAGGGTGTCGAGCAGTTTCGCATAGTTGCCCGTTTGTGTTGGCTGTAGCAGGCGCTCTAGCTGTACTCTCTGCTCCTGCTCGCGCTGGGCACGTGTCTGGGCACTCTCTGGTGCTCCGGCGGCCCATTCCTCTAGCAGTGCTCCAAAAACATAGACAATCTCAGAGCGTAACTGTCCACCAGCCAACTCCTTTTCTAGACGTTGACGCCAGAAAGTCAGCGTTTCTGCAGACACCGGTTGACCATCGGCCTGATCCAGCAGCGGTTCCAGGTTGGCGATATCGGGATGTAGTTCCTGGTTGGCAAACTTTAACTGGCGCAAGCCATTGTATAAGGTACGTAGGCGTTCTGTTTCTGTCTCCGTCACATCAACTTGCTGGCGTAATTCGGTATAGGCTTGTGTTAATCGACTACGCTGCTCACGTAACTCGCGCAATTTCATCTGGGTAATAAAATATTCATTGCTTGTGATCATAAATTGACTCCTCCTCCGATGATGCTTTACTGCTAGCAAAGTCAAATATAATTTATATGTTTTGAATTTATGTTCTATTGAGCTTTTTCTTCATTAGAAAGACAATTACGGAAAAATAATTGCATACTTTTACGCAATTATTTTTAATCAAATAGAGTGAGCTTACGATTTCGATGCTAATATGGTAATAAAAGTCAAGCAGTATAATCGTGCGGCATGCACTGCTGTAATCGCTCTATCCTATGTTAGAATAGTGAGGAGTGGTAAATTCTTTGTAGGTGAGTCAGATCTTGTTCTTGTAAAAATTGAATATTGTGAATAGTGTTGCAACCAGTTTGATGGGTAACAAATAGTGTTACCTCCTCTCTTTTTAGCCCAATATTAGTAGGAGGAAATCAAAAATGACCTATCACAGTGAGGTGGTGGGAGATATGTGGTGTAATTTTGAGCGTGCTTTGAGCTGCGCCAAGGATAGAAAAGTATGGTTGGCGGGGGCAGAAATTAGGTCTTGGATCGCAGGGATAGATGAGTTTCTATAGAAACAAAGAGCAACAGCATAGAGGGCTGATGATGATATATGCACTCATTTGCTCTTGTGATGCTTTTGGAAGTAGATGCAACACGTGCTGGCTTATGGATTGGACTTGGATGTCTAAGCTTACCTATCGAATTTCTGGTTGCGTATATAAAATACGGAAGTAACGGAAGCAACTATTTGGAGGACATATGGGAACAAGTCAGGAAGACATCAAAAGATGGCTGAATCGTGGCAAGGAGGAAGGCGCTACTCATGTTATTGTAGTATGCGACACCTTTAGCTACGAGGATTATCCCGTGATGGTTAAACCAGAGGAGAAGGTCAAAGATATTGCCAAGAAATATGATGGCGAGAATATGCAGCGTATCATGGAGGTTTATAACCTGAGCATGGACTTTGATAAACAATTGGCCGAGCGCCGAAGCTTTAACTACTAGCAAGCAACCGACCGGATAACCTATGAGCAATTTAATTGTCATACTTTTTCTAATGACCGCCTGGGCATTCTGGTGTTCAACAATAGACCATCAAGGCTTGGTTATGATTATGCTGACCAGAATGTCAAGTTGGCAGAGGCATACAAGAATAAGGCAGACTTTGAAGAACTGGAGCAGTAATCATGACGGAATCACGCTATGAAGCTGGAATGAATGTCCGCAAAGAGGTGCTCGGAAGCGAGCATGTTGAGCGGTCGCTAGCGAATACGACGGACCTGGATGCTGATTTCCAGCGCTTTATTACCGAGACGGCCTGGGGATTCCTCTGGGCCCGTCCTGATCTGGATCGGCGTACCAGGAGCCTGGTCACGATTGCTATTCTGGCGGCGCTGGGTCGTGAAGAACTGGCTTTGCACCTGCATGGCAGCCGCAATTGTGGGGTTGATCCACACGAAGTGGCTGAAGTGCTGCTGCATGTAGGCATCTATGCCGGTGTGCCAGCGGCCAATGCCGCGTTCGCCCTGGCTAAAAAAGAGTTTCCTGAAACGGCCACGCAAGATGTGAAGCAGGCTCAGGAGGATGTATGAACCCCCATCTTACGATTGGTGATATTGTGCGTGGTGATAGCGAGGTCTTCCCACCCTATTTGTATGAAGCCTATCAATCCACGCGTCGCCGTGCCCCGCTCTTGCCGCTGATTAAGGTGCCATTGACCATCTCTGAATTGACAGGCCCTGGTCCAGCTATTAGCGCCATCACTCCGGAGGATGCAGATCTTACGCGCAATGCCGGCACTGGTGGTGAGGCTCTGGGTCAGCGTATCATCGTCATGGGTCGCGTGCTCGATGAGAGAAACACTCCTATCCCAAATACCTTGCTAGAGATCTGGCAGGCTAATGCGTCGGGTCGCTACCTGCATAAACGCGATCAATGGCCGGGACCGCTTGATCCCAACTTCCTTGGCATGGGCCGTTGTTTAACCGATGCCCAGGGTGTCTATCGTTTCCTGACCATTCGACCGGGAGCGTACCCCTGGAAAAATCACCCAAATGCCTGGCGCCCGGCCCATATTCATTTTTCGGTTTTTGGTCCGGCGCTGCTATCCCGGCTTGTTACCCAGATGTATTTTCCCGATGATCCACTGCAACGGCACGATCCAATTATGCAATCCGTCCCCACTGCAGCGGCCCGCGAACGTCTGATTGCTATCTATTCCCATGAGGTCACCGAGCCAGAGTGGGCACTGGGATACCGTTGGGATATTGTTGTACGTGGACCTTATGCGACACCTTTTGAGCCAGCCGAGGTACCATCATGAATGTACTACCATTAACCGCCTCACAGACTGTTGGCCCTTTTTTCTCACCAGCCCTTTTACGTGAGGATTGTCGTCGTAATATCCTGACCTCGCCGCAGACTGTTGGGGCGCGTATACGTATTGAGGGGATTGTTGTTGATGGCGATGGACTTCCGGTGCCCGATGCGCTGGTTGAGATCTGGCAGGCCAACGCCCATGGGCGCTACAATCATCCATCGGACCAGGGATCAGCACCACTTGATCCATCGTTCAGTGGTTTTGGGCGTTCCGGTACAGATGAGAATGGAGCCTACTGGTTTGAGACGGTGAAGCCTGGTGGAGTGTCCTTTGATGAGCAGCAATTGCAGGCACCGCATATCTGTATAACCGTTTTTGCGCGCGGGCTGCTCAATCACCTGGTGACGCGGCTATACTTTGAGGACGAGCCCGCCAATGCCAGCGATCCGGTCCTGCTGCTCGTCCCTGAGCAGCGGCGACTGACTTTGTTGGCCAGATGTGAACTTATCGGTGAGATGCTTGTCTACCGCTTCGATATTATTCTGCAGGGCGCGCATGAGACGGCGTTTTTCAATCTCTGATGGAGCTAGCCCGATGACCTCTTTTCTTTCATTACAGGCTGCCATTGCTGAGTATGTCCAGGATGGCAGCACGATTGCTCTGGAAGGTTTCACCCATTTGATTCCTTTTGCCGCCGGTCATGAAATCATTCGGCAGCAGAAACGAGACCTATGCCTGATACGTATGACGCCAGATCTAATCTATGACCAGATGATCGGGATGGGATGTGTCCGTAAATTGATCTTCTCGTGGGGTGGGAATCCAGGGGTTGGGACGCTGCACCGGCTGCGGGATGCTGTTGAGCATGACTGGCCCCAGTCGCTGGAGTTGGAAGAGCATAGTCATGCCGCGCTGGCCAATGCCTATGCCGCGGGCGCCGCGGGCCTACCTTGCGCGATCTTCCGTGGCTATCAAGGTTCCGACCTGGTTAAAGTAAATCCTAATATTCGCTTTATTCAGTGTCCTTTCACTGGCGAGCAACTGGCGGCTGTGCCTGCGTTGCGCCCGGATCTGACGATCATCCATGCCCAACGAGCCGATCGTAGTGGCAATGTGCTTCTCGAAGGTATTATTGGAGTACAGAAAGAGGCGGCCCTGGCCGCGCGGCGTGTACTTGTGACCGTAGAAGAAATAGTTGACGATTTGCGTGCGCCCGGCCCCAATGCCGCAGTGTTACCGCACTGGACTATCAGCGCGGTTGTCCAGGTCCCAAACGGGGCATATCCGTCCTATACTCATGGCTACTATGGACGCGACAACGCTTTCTATACTGCCTGGGATGCCATTGCGAGGGATCGTGAGGCCTTTCTTGCCTGGATGCAGGAGCATGTGCTGGTTGCCCGGTCTATGAAGTAGCTTTGGCAACGTAGTGAGAGGAAGTTCAATGGAATATTCTGCGCTGGAGATGATGGCCATTGCCGCGGCACGTGTCCTAAAAAATGAGGATGTCTGTTTTGTCGGCATTGGTGCCCCTTCGGAAGCCTGTAACCTGGCGCGGTTGACCCATGCGCCCGACATCACACTCATTTATGAATCAGGGACGATTGGTACCCGGCCCGCGGTCTTGCCGCTCTCGATTGGCGATCCGGAATTGAGTGAAACGGCCCTGACCACGGTATCTGTGCCAGAGATGTTTCAATACTGGTTACAGGGCGGACGCATCTCGGTTGGTTTTCTAGGCGGAGCTCAACTGGATCGTTTTGGCAATATCAATTCGAGCGTCATTGGGGATTATCAACGCCCTAAAGTGCGGCTCCCTGGAGGGGGTGGCGCGCCAGAGATTGCCAGCCAGTGTGGCCAGACCTATATTGTTATGCGCCAGAATCGCCGTACATTTGTTGAGCAGGTAGATTTTATTACCTCATTTGGTTATGGACGTGGTGGTGATCATCGTCAACAGCTTGGCATTACTACATTAGGACCCACCCTGGTGGTGACCGATCTTTGTCTGTTAAGACCAGAGCCTGGAACACACGAGTTAATTGTTACTTCGCTGCATCAGCGTGTCACGCGTGAAGAGGTTGTGCGCAATACCGGCTGGCCAATTCGGTTTGCGCCTGTCGTTGAGCAGACGCAACCTCCAACCATTGATGAGCTAACGATATTACGTGAACTGCATGCGCGTACAGAGCAGGCTCATACGGGAAAGGCGCTACCCCATGTCAGAACCGATTGATTTCTTATTCAGTACGCCGGCAATGTCTGCTATCTTCTCAGCCGAGGCACATGTGAGCAGTATACTGGCTTTTGAAGCGGCCCTGGCCCAGGCAGAGGCCCGTGCCAGTGTTATCCCAGCCAGCGCTGCCAGCGCTATCACGGCCCATTGTCGCTTAGAGCTATTCGACATAAATACTCTTTATCAAGAGGCGGCCGTTGCGGGGACGCTGGCTATTCCACTTGTACGTATGCTGACGGCCCAGATCGAGGGGGAGGCGCACAAATATGTGCATTGGGGCGCCACCAGTCAGGATGCGCTTGATACGGCGCTGATGATGCAGGCTCGTGAGGGCATAAATCAGCTCGTGGATGGATTGCTGGCGATCTGTGCGCTCTGTGCCAGCCTGGCTGAGCAGCATCGGGGTACCCTGATGATTGGGCGCACCCTTTTGCAGCCTGCGTTGCCGATTACCTTTGGGATGAAGACTGCGCGCTGGTTGAGTATGCTCTTGCGCCAGTTACAGGCGTTGGATGAAGTGCGGACGCGGGCCCTGGCCGTGCAACTGGGAGGAGCCGCCGGTACATTGGCTGCCTTAGGCAACAAAGGTCCGCAGGTAGTGGAGTTTCTGGCCGATAGTCTGCAACTGCCTGTACCGGATCTGCCCTGGCATACCGAACGAGATCGTGTGACCCATATCGCCACGGTCCTGGGTGTGATCGCGGGGGCGATGGCCAAGATCGCCGAGGACCTGGTATTGCTGAGTCAGGGCGAGGTGGGTGAGGCAGTAGAGCAGTCCGCACCGGGGAAAGGTGGCTCATCAGCCCTGCCGCAGAAACACAATCCTGTCTATGCGACCAGTGCCCTGGCCTCATCACGCCTGGCCCTGGGCGAAGTTCCCGTACTACTCGCAGCCATGGTCCAGGAACATGAGCGTGGTGTTGGTGGCTGGCAGGCTGAGTGGATAGCCCTACCCAACCTTTTTCGCTATACCGCATGCGCGGTAGCGAGGGTGCAATCCGCGCTGACCGGTCTCCAGATTGATGATATCCGTATGCGCGCGAATATAGAGCTAACAGGTGGACTGATTATGTCCGAGTCACTCACTATGGCCCTGGCTCATCATCTTGGACGTCCGGTGGCCCAGAGTATTGTAAAAGCAGCCTGTGAACACGCCAGCCGGGTGGATATCTCACTGCAGCAAGCAGCCATGGCGGAAGAGCAGATATCTTCTATTCTGACAGCGGCCGAGATCGAACAGGCCCTCGATCCAGCATCCTATCTTGGAAGCTCAGATATCTTTATCGATCGGGCCCTTAAGGACTATCATGAATTACGCATAGCACGAGGTGGTGTATAGATTTTTTACTCATGGAGGAGACGAATGACTATGCATATGCATACCCGTGTCGGCATTATTGGCGCTGGTCCGGCTGGCTTATTTTTGTCGCTCCTTCTGGCATTGGAGGGGATCGATTCAATCGTCATTGAAAATCGTAGCCGGGCAGAGGTGGCATCAACGATCCGTGCCGGTGTGCTTGAGCAAGGCACGGTAGATCTGATGCGTGAAATGGGTCTTGGCGAACGTATGCAGCGCGAAGGGGTGGTTCATCATGGCATTGAGTTGCGCTTTGATGGCCGCGGACACCGCATTAATTTGCATGAATTGACCAATGGGCGCGCTATCATGATCTATCCACAACATGAGGTCATTAAGGATTGTATTGCGGCCCGCCTCAAGCAGGGTGGTCAGATCCTTTTCGAGGTGCAGGAGGTGCAACTTTCCGGGGTGGCTAGCGATCAACCGCTTATCCAGTTTATGCATGACCATGAGCAGGTTGAGCTACAATGTGATTTTATTGCGGGCTGTGATGGTTTTCATGGCGTGGCGCGTGGCTCTATTCCTGCCTCGATCCAGCATACGTATAGCCGCGCCTATCCCTTTGGCTGGCTGGGCATCTTGCTCCAGGCTCCTCCATCGGCACAAGAATTGATCTATGCCTATCATCAGCGCGGCTTCGCCCTGGTCAGTACGCGCTCACCAGAAATTCAGCGTATGTATATCCAGTGCGATCCGCAGGACGATATCGCCAACTGGTCCGATGCTATGATTATTGAGGAGCTGCAAGCGCGCCTGGTCACCCATGACAACTGGCAATTGCGCGTGGGACCGATTATCCAAAAGAGCATTCTGGCTATGCGCAGTTTTGTGATTGAGCCGATGCAATATGGTCACCTCTTTCTCGCTGGTGATGCCGCCCATATTGTGCCGCCAACGGGTGCCAAGGGCCTTAACCTCGCTGTCGCCGATGTCCGGCACCTGGCCCGCGCGTTGGCCCAGAGCGGCGCACCGACCTCTTAGAAGCGTACTCCGCTACCTGCCTACGACGCGTCTGGCGCACCGAACACTTCTCGTGGTGGATGACCTCGATGCTCCATCGCTTTCCAGATGATGATCCCTTCCAGCAGCGTATGCAGCGCGCCCAACTCGAGTACACCGTTAATTCTCTGGCCGCTGCTACCAGTCTGGCCGAGAATTATGCCGGGCTTCCCTTCATCGAGCAATCATAGCCAGAGGAGCCATTTCGCTTCCTGCTTGTCATACATTATTACCGACCTCTTCCATTAGTTATAGGCTCAAGGGAAGAGGTTTTTTCTGTTGGTACTTTACAATTTTTTTACAGCTTTACGTCTCTTTTTTGATATCGACGCGCTACTATTGATTTAAATGAGTCATAGGACAATGACGACCTCTGAGAAACCTTGCCTGAGTTATCAATGTGATCTGTATGCTATTAATCCAGACTTCATATTCTTGTGATAAATAAGGAACGTACTATAAGTAACCAGATCTGTGTTCCTTGTGACTGCTTTGCTGTTCGACGTAGCTAAAAGACATTGATAATGATTATTGTCAGGCGCGCATGCTTTCTACTTTCTCAGACATTGTGTTCTTGTTGGCAAAGTCAATTAGAAAGTTGGCGTAAGGTTTTAATGGAATTCAAATAAAAGCAATGTAAGCTTTGAGTATAAATAAAAAACGAAAGACAGTCATATGTTCGCTTGCAAATTTTTTGGACTAAGGTAGTCAAAAATGGCAAGCTGAGCGCTGGCTGTAGACCTGGTCCTGGTGACCTTTTCTCTACCATAGCGATTATGGCTCGTGCATTTTTCGGAAGGATATCATATACATGAAGAAATTAACTGTAGCGGTCCTCATTGTAGGCGCCTTTATTCTCTATAGTTTACTATTCAGCCATGCTAACCAGGTGGCTGTTTTACCCTCAACCCCAACGAGTTCAAGTTCTTCGTCAAGCTCATCAAGTACATCAGGCTCGTCTGGCTCATCGGGTAACTCGAACTCCAATGGTGCAACGCCAACAACTGTGCCCAGTACAAATGGTTCCTCGAGCGGTCAATATAAAGATGGTTCATATACGGGAAGTGTGGCGGATGCCCATTGGGGCAATATTCAAGTCAAGGCAATCATTCAAAATGGCAAGATCAAAGACGTACAGTTTTTGCAATATCCCAATGATCGCAATCGCTCAGTTTCTATTAATAGCTTTGCCGATCCACAACTGACACAAGAGGCCATTCAAGCGCAAAACAATAATGTTGATATTGTGACCGGTGCTACCGATTCGAGTGAGGCATTTATTCAGTCGCTCGGCGATGCGCTGTCCCAGGCTAAGGCATAACACCCATGAAGAATACACGTCTGCTGATGGGCATGCCAATTACCGTTGAAGTTCTGGATGCAGCCGCCACAGAGGCTATTTTAGAGCAAGTGTTTGACTATTTTATCGCGGTTGATGAGCGCTTCAGTACATACAAAACTGATAGCGAGATTTCGCAAATCAATCGAGGTGAGTTGCCAGTCGAGCGCTATAGCGCGGATATGCAGACTATTCTGAAGCTCAGTGAGCAGACCAGGGAGGAGACGCAGGGATATTTCGATATCCACCATAATGGTAGCTGTGATCCTTCGGGCATTGTCAAAGGCTGGGCTATCCAGAATGCGGCCGCTATATTAAAGGCGCAAGGCTTGCAGAATTTTTATATTGATGCTGGCGGAGATGTTCAGGTGGCCGGCAGTAAAGATGGCCATCCCTGGCGTATTGGCATACGCAATCCTTTCAATCGTAACCAGAATGTAAAGATTGTGGCCCTTACTGGGCAAGGCATCGCCACCTCTGGTACGGCCATTCGAGGACAGCACATCTATAATCCACATGATCCGCAGAAGCAGTTGCAGAATATAGTCAGTATTACCGTTATTGGGCCAAATGTATATGAAGCGGACCGCTTTGCCACGGCCGCCTTTGCGATGGGGGAGAAGGGAATACTTTTTATTGAAAAATTAGCTGGTTTTGAAGGATATATGATTGATGCCCATGCTCGTGCGACGTATACCAGTGGATTTGAAAGGTATGTATTAAAATCATGATAGCAAAAATAGATTACCTGTTGGATCGCATAACTATGTACCGCCTGGTCCTTTATATCCTGATCGCATTGATCGGCGTCGCGGCGGTCCTGGCCTACTTTAAATTTCTGCCTTTCTCGCCACTGGCGTTGCTGGCATCTACCGCCGTACTGGTCATCATCTGTTGGGCCATGAACACCATCATGGGGTACTTTTTTGAAGTGCCCACCAATATTGAATCCGCCACCATTACGGCCCTGATTCTGGCGCTGATCATTGACCCGGCGCAGTCACAGGCCAGTTTTCAATTTCTCGGTTGGGCGGCCATCCTGGCCATGTCTTCCAAATATATCCTGGCCATTTACAAAAAGCACATCTTCAATCCAGCAGCCATCGCGGTCGTGATTACCTCTTTTGCGCTGGGTGAGTCGGCCAGCTGGTGGATTGGCACTACCAGTATGTTGCCCCTCGTCTTGATCGGTGGTTTGTTGATTGCTCGCAAACTACGCCAGATAGACCTGGTCGTAATTTTTAGTGTGACCGTACTTGTCTGTGCCTGTGTGCTTGATCTGGTGCAAGGCAAATCAGCCCTCTCAGAATTCAACCAGTTGCTGTTGCTCTCGCCGCTTGTCTTCTTTGCTACAGTAATGCTGACCGAACCATTAACGGCACCTCCCACCAGAAATCTACGACGCATCTACGCCGTGCTCACTGGTGTCTTATTCATTCCTCAGATCCATATTGCCAGCATCTACCTGACCCCGGAACTGGCCCTGGTGCTTAGTAACATTTTCTCCTACCTGGTCAGCCCCAAACAGAAAGTTGCCCTTAAGCTCAACCGGAAAATCAAAATGGGCCCAGATATTCTGGATTTTGTCTTCAAACCTTCACAGAAATTGGCTTTTACCCCTGGACAGTATATGGAATTCACGCTGGAGCATCCTCATGCTGATAGCCGGGGCAATCGCCGCTACTTTACGCTGGCCTCTTCGCCGACCGAGAACAATGTACACCTGGGTGTACGCTTCTATGACAAGGGGAGTAGCTTTAAGAATGCTATGTATCGCATGGATGGTAAAACAAAGATTGTGGCCGCCCAGATTGCCGGAGATTTTACGCTACCATCTGATCCTAATGAAAAGCTCGTGTTTATTGCGGGCGGCATTGGTATTACCCCATTTAGAAGTATGCTGAAGTACCTGCTCGATATGCGCCAGCGACGCGATATTATCCTGCTCTACGCCAATCGATACGCCAACGAGATCGCTTATAAAGATGTCTTAAACTCTGCCTATACACAACTGGGTATCAAAACATTTTGCACCCTGACCGACACCAGCGCCATTCCGCGTGACTGGACCGGTTTTGTCGGCCGACTCAATGAGCAGATGATCCTCCAGACCATTCCTGATTATACTGAGCGCACGTATTATATCTCTGGACCCCCGGACATGGTGCGAGCCTATGAACAGGTTTTGAAAAATATGAACGTTAGAAATGATCAGATCAAAAAGGACTTCTTTCCTGGCCTGGTCTAGTTGATCTTGGGCCTGTTGACTTTAACATAAGGGGGAGTGTCACATTTTCTACTGGTGAACGTGTGTACTTTATGATAGAACTACCTGACTACCTTTACTACGATGGTAAACGTCAATCAGCAGGAGATACTCTCCTTTACGAAGGAGCGCGGTATATGAATTTTCGGTAGAGCAGTCAAGATGATAACGTCTGATCCTTGAATTCTCAATGGTTGAGAGGGGGCAGAAAATGGCAAAAAGGCACCAATACTGGCGGTCAAAAATGGCTGGGGGTCGCAATAATCCCCAAAAAAGTACACCGATTACTACTGGAACATACAAGAAGCCAGAAACCTTTCATGCGCAAGCAATGGCGCACGCAAATCCTGGTGTACATCCTCAGACAGAAAAAAAGCCAGCAGGTCGGGATCTACGCATGGGGCGTACCCACAAGGCTGATTCACAGGAGTGCACTCAGGATCGAGATGTGCGATCCGGTAGTGCTTCGAATGCACATAAGCATCGCAAGGGTTCCTAGGTATTATCAAGCTTGCATGCCTGAACAAGTCCCGAAGATTATTGATTGAATGGCACAAGTAGAGGACGCTCTGCTTGCTCTGGCGGCCATACCACACGGCGTTCCCCATCCTGCCATTGCACGATAAGTACCTGGTGCGCTGCTTGCAGGCCGCTCTGAGGATCGATGCGAAACGCGCCATAGAGGGTATTGCATTCCAACTGGCGAGCAGCCGCGAGCTGGTCTGCATCCTCACAACATCCACTATCGCGCAGACAACGCGCGCAGAGTAGCCCGGCGGCGAATGCCTGGGCCGCTGGATAGGGAGGGTCATCCCCTACCATTTTCTTATAGTTTTTAACAAACCAATCTACATTAGGCCCTTCATCCGCTTCTAGTGCTGCCGTGGATATCCATTGTGCTGGACCTAGCAAACCCTCTCGTAGCTTTCCTAGTGGTGCCAGCACTTCTTCTACCCCGGCTCCAACGAATGCCGACGCACGCCATTTACGTGTCAGCAAGGGCGTAGCTACCGCCAGCTCGTCAGCGAAGTTCCCTACCACTAACAGTACATCGGCGTCCGGGACGGTGTGTGCCATGGTCGCAGCCTGCTGCGGTTTGAAAGATATGGATTGTAGTTTAAATTGAAGCTCGCTGGCAGCCTTTATGGCACCACCTGCCACATCGCGTCCGAAGCCAGTCGTAGCATGGAAGAGCGAGACCGTCGTTGCAACTGGATCGAATGCACGCACAGCCTGCAGGACGCCTACAAAATAGGTTGAAGCTGGTGAAAGTACATTGATGACCTGTGGAAACTCTGGTAAAGACAGTCGAGAAGTGGCACCACCATGATTCCAGATCGTACGTTGGGTGGCGCGTGCCATCGCGAGCATCGTATTACTGCCATATGGCCCAAACAATATATCGGGCCGTGTATTTAGCGCTGCCTGGAGGCCCGCGGCCATATCACTGCCCAGGTCATAGACATCAAGCTCCACGCCGGTCCATGGAGGAGGTAATTGCGCAGCATGGCGGGCCCATAGCGTAAGCCCATTGGCACAAGCCCGACCAAACGGGGCCAGCGAGCCACTCAAAGGGGTCACGAGTGTTGCCCGTAAGAGGCGCGTTCCCTGCTGTGGGCGCTTCATCCCTTGAGCCCTCCCAATAGGTATGCCCTGCGCGAGCGATGATTTTCATTTGATAGAAAGAAAGGGACATATAGCATAGTTTAGCATTATTATTGTATCGCTCGCGCGGGGAAAAGCGCCTTTGAGGGACGCTTTATTACTTTGCAGGCGTTAGCCCTGATAGGTTACATGTTCTGGTTGTACAACCATCACCACACGCTCATCGCCGGGTTGATGCCACGGATATTTATCGAGACCAAGATATTTCTTAGCCATAGAATTGATGAAATCCAGCTTAGGATCCTCATCAACGCGTACCACCTTGCCGCGAATTTCAAGGTAGCGCTCTAATAATTTGGGATCTGTAATTGACAGCGCGATACGTGGATCGCGTTGTAGATTATGATACTTCTGACGACCTTTAGTCAGGCTAAAGAGAACATGCTCACCATCCCAGCCAAACCAGACCGGCGAACTCTGGGGTTCCCCTTTAGGTCCGATTGTTGCCACATGAGCAGCAGATTTTGTGTTCAGGAGATCCTTATATTTTTCTGGAATCACTGCCATTGCTAACTTCCTTTGTTTGCTTCGTGCATTTTTAGTAAATCCACTTTAACTCTTAAAAAGAAGGATGTATATCTTGCAAACCTGGAAATTGTTTGCTGTTGCGTTTTCCTTCAATATCTATTAATCGTCACTCTCTGTTGAGATGTGGACTACTCGATTGACCCACGTTTCAGGCAGTGAAAAAATTTCACCAGTCCTCAGTGATTTGTTTCTATTTGCCCAGGCGTGCTTCGAAAAAAGCCAGCATAGCATCTCCTGTTGGATCAACATATTTTTGAGCGGCCAGGCTCTGGATAGTCTCGGAGGTTGTGTAACGGAAATGCGGTGTCTCGCCTAGCGCAGCCGTGAGGATCACCTGACCAACCTGTTCTGGTGTCTGCCCTATCGTAGCGAAGCGTGTTTGGGTTTTGCCCATGTATGACTCAAGCATTGGGCCATAGATTGCTTGTAAATCCTGGCCAGGTGCGGGCAATCCTGAAATAACCGAGGAGACAAAGTTGGTATTGACCGGACCTGGCTCAATCAGGCATACATCAATTCCCAGGCGTTTGGCGACCGGTGCAAAGCTTTCCATCAGCCCTTCAACCGCAAACTTGGCCGCGCAATAAGCATCGTTGAATGGTTGCCCAATGAGGCCACCAATACTACTAATGGTTATGATGCGACCTGAGCGAGCTGAACGCATATAGGGAAAGACAGTCTGGGTGACACGCCAGACCCCAAAGAAGTTCACATCCATCGTGCGCTGCAGATCCTGCATAGAGGTTTGTTCCAGCGTGCCCAGATAACCTGCTCCCGCATTGTTCACCAGCAGATCTATCCTTCCATAGGTCTGGATCACCTCATGGACGCAGCGCGAAATGGAGGCATCATCCTGCACATCAAGCTGGCGCACATCGATGCTGCCGCCAGCCTCGCGTGCCTTTGTTTCTAACTGTGTTGCCTTTGCTGTATCCCGCATAGTTGCAACAACGGTGACCCCTTGCTGTGCCAATAGCACAGCGGTACTGAGACCAATGCCAGATGAAGTTCCAGTAACCAGCGCGATCTTCCCAGAAGGTTGAGTACTCATAGTGTTGTCCTTTCATATTGCTGAAAAATGGCTGTAAATAGGAAAACCTGCCAACATCTTTTCCTGAACGCAAACTAATGACGTATCTGCGAATACTATAGCATAAATATCGTACAAAGTAAACCAAATTTACATTTTTGGTTTACTTTGTACGATTCGTTTACATGACCAACTCAATTTGTTATACTGGTGTAAAACTGTTGCAGGGAATACAGGTAATAGGAGCGGGTATGAAAGCAGATAGTGGCGACACAACCCCAGGGCCCCGCCAGGATTTGAAAGAGAAGTATCTCCTAAAATTGCTGCCCGTTATCAAGCAGCGTGGATTTAGCCACCTGAGAATCGATGATATAGCGCGCTATATGGATATCAGCAAGGCTACCTTTTACAAATACTTTGCCTCGAAAGAGGAAGTAATTGAACAGGTGGTAGACATGGTAGTTGCCTATTTTTACCAGGCTTTTACCCTGCTAGAAGATGATTCCTCCACTTATCTACAGCGCTTTCAGCATATTTTTGGGCAGGCAGTGCTGATCGCCAGCTATCTTTCTGATGCGTTTGTGTCTGATTTAAAACAGGTCTTTCCTGCGCTGTGGGAGCGCGTCAAGCAGGTTCAGCAGGAACGGCAACGGCAAATTCAAAAATTCTATCAACAAGGGGTTGCCGCAGGGGTCTTCCAGCCCATTAACCCTATATTGTTGATGCTTCAGAATGAAATGCTCCTGGGGAGCATCATGGACCCCATATTCCTGATGGAGCACGATCAAACACTAAGAGCGCTATTGTATGACTACTATGAGCTACAAAAATACCAGTGGCTGGCGCCTGAGGCTCGTATGAAGATAGACGATGCACCCATAAAAGAATACATAGATAAGATGGCACAAAAGATCTCTCTCGGTATGCGCCTCGATGGTGGTCCCGATCTTTTTCGATCCTGAAATCTCCTCTAAGCTTGCTTTTGGGATGTATACCATGCTGAGAATCATAACTACCTTGTTATGCCTTCTGGCTCAAGGTAGTTAATGTATTGTTGCATTTGGTTGTATCTATTTTTAGGTGTTACTAACGACCACGTACTACGCGACGGATAACGCGCGCGGCGGCAGTAATCAGGACTGTTTCGGCGATCCATCTCAAGATTGGCGAACCTTTTCTCTCTCTTCTGCCGCGATCTCTTCTAAACATATCTTGTCTCCTTCCTTTCGCATTATGAATAGTTTCCTCATAACATTAGTACGTATGATCCTATGTAATAGTGGCAAATCCCTGGCTATTCTATGGCTTGCCGTATCTGCCAACATCGGTCAGGAAGCAGCAAGCTATTTCTCCTGATTTTCTATATTTACCTAGCGCACGAGAGGTGCCTGTTCGCCCAGCGTTCCTTCTACTGGTCCACCTTCACGCCTCCAATACTCGATTCCTCCTAGCATTTCTTTCACCTGGAAACCCAGTGCGCTCAGCCTGGCCGCGGCTTTGGTAGCAGCGTTGCATCCGGGAGACCAGCAATAGACAACAAGCAGTTTCTCTTTGGTGAGGTGTGTAGTAGAAGCGGCCGTGATTTTGCGATATGGCAGATTGATAGCTTCTGGAATATGGCACTCCTCGAAATCCTGAGCACCACGGGCATCAATCAGGATGAAACCATCTTGTCCACGTTGCAGATCCAGCCTGACATCGGCTGCGTCGGTTTCCACTGAAAGTTTGGCGAGAAAATGACGGTGTGCCTCCTCGGGGCTGGCTGCTGGTGTTTCCGTAACTAAGGAAAAATGGGAAGTAGTTGAACTCATAGTAACGACTCCTCTTGCTGTTTTGATGGTTGAACTGTATCTAGCACCTGGCGCATCCATACTCTACCATAGATTTTCTATCTGTGTGCGTTATAGTTTTCGATTAAAGAGTTCAACAATTTTGATGGATGGCAATCAGTGGATTTTTCTCTTACAGTTCATCTATAGTTTCCATTTTTCATTTTTAAGTATGCTGGCATCACCTTTCTTTTCAACTCCCAATTGTTGGTGGAAGTAGCCCTGGTTACACGCCAATGGTTGTATAACCGCTTTCCTCTCTCATCTGGAGAATGGTATCGTGTGGATGAAAGCTGATCAGTAGAGGCGAAATGCTACACACTCCATTCAATGAGAGTGCGTTTCACCCCTATTGAGATTATCTAGAGGATGACTTATGGATGAGGCTAATATAACTCTGCGCATCGAAGCCAGGGTGATTGGGAAGCGCAAACCACTGGGTGCTCCCTGGCAGGTGACACTCTCCCCATGTTGTTGCGCACTGACACTGAGATCGGGCAGACTTTGCTACTGCGTGACTTGATCGCGGCACTGGTGCGCGTGGAAGTTCAAACTTTTCGGCTCCGCCAGCAAGAACGCCGCATGCTCAGCGTTTTAAGTGCTCAGGAGATCAACGATGCTGCCCAAACAGGCAAGATTAGCATGGGAGGTGAAGAAGCGCAGGCCTCTGGTGAGGTCGATGAGGATGAGGCGGTTCAGGTAGCGCTACAAGGCTTTGTAGATGGTATCTACCTGGTCTTTCTTGATGGCCAGCCACTGCGCGCATTGGATGCCCCGGTGCAGTTGCATCTGGATAGTTTCCTGCTCTTTATTCGCCTTGTTGCCCTGGTAGGAGGTTAAAATAGGATGGTCCTTTCACGCGAAGATGTTCGGGATAGATTGAAATCCGAAGAGACGGCGAACTGGTTGGAGCTCTCTTTAGCCGCCATTGAGAACGAGTTACCAGCTCCCTTGCGTAGTCCTGCCTATGCATTGTTAAATCGTGATGAGCATGGTAAAGAACTGAAGCAGATCTATGATGCCACAGAGTGGCCGCGCCAGCTTAAAGAGCGAGAAAAGCAGATGGCTATTTTGGCTGATCTGAGCTCGAAGGAGCGGTACGCGATTTTCGTGGCAGTGGTGCCTCGCCTGGCCACGCATCTGGAAGCGGCGTGGCAACTGTTCGAACAGTTACCATATCAGTTTCTTGCCCATCGGCGCGCCTTTCGTGCGCCAGCTCAGACCAGAGCATATCGCGAGAAACGTCTGGTCTGGCTTAGAAACATTATTTTACAACTGGCGCCCTATCGTGAGAAAGAGTTGGCCTGGTTCGCCGCCTGGGTAGCGTATCTTGCCCCGTACAATACACAGCCCTTCGGTATCCTCTTTGCTGCTACCATCGATGCGGGCGGCTCTGAGGGTGAAGAGATCTTTCAGCTTCTATTAGCCTGCGCACGTGGCGAACATGAGATTGGCAGGATGGGTCGCCATGTGACCACTGGCCTGCTCGTGGCGGACCGTCAGGATGGTTGGACGTTAGTGGAACACCTGTTGCTGGCCGCCCAACGCGAAGAAGGCCTGCGTCAAGTAATTTTGGAGACGGTGGACGAGGCTCATCCCCAGGCGTTTCGTCGCATGCTCAAACTTATCCTTGAGCACAATTTGTTGCGTTTTAGTGCCATAGTGCGTGCCGTTGATGTCTGGTTGGGCTTCGACAGGGACGTTTCGGACGCCGATGATCTACGTCGTGCCCTTAGCGCGCGTTGTTGACCCGTAAAAGCGTTGAACTGCGGCGCGGCCTGCTTGAGTTGTTGCTCAAAGGTGACGATCAGGCCGTGCTGGCCAGTGCCGGTCGGCTGCTGGCTCAAACACATACCTCGCAGCGCCAGGCTGGACTGGATCTGCTCAATGGATTGATTGCAGACAAACGCCAGGTCGAGCAGGTGACAGCGCTGGCTCGTTCTTTCGCTAAGGGAAGTGAGAGTCTCACTCCTGCAGAGAGCGTGCTCCTTGAGACGATCTTCGCGGCCGGTCGCACAGAAGAAACGTATACGCGTGAGAATGTTTTGGGCCTGATCAACCCCGAACAGCGCACGCCGATTGTTCCACCGCGCAACCTGAGCGTGACTATTGATACACCAGCCGCGCGTGCCTGTCTGCGTTCCCTTGACGCACTGATTGAGGAGCAGAGCACAACTCCGATACAGGTGAAAACCTGGCGTGGCCATGAGGAAATGCTTTTAGGCAATATAAAGCAACCTTATTACCTGCCGCAACCCGACCTGAAGCTGAATGCCGCCGAGGACGAGCGCGAGCATCTGCCGCTGGCTGAGGTCTGGCTCACGTGGGAACGCGAGCGGCCCGCTTCTCTGCGCGATGAAGATGGCCTTGAACTTGTCCGAGCCGCCCTTTTCCTGCGAAGGATGTTCAGGTCGCTTCCAGTGAAGGAAAGTGAGGTTGCCAGCCAGGAACCATTCATCTTGCGTTATTACCTCTTAATAAGCTGGCTACTCAGCTGGCTGCGTCGCCGTCAAGAGATGTCGCTCGTGACCTTGAACTTCCTGCTCGATACCGCAGAAGCCGCGCTTGCCCATATTGATGTCGCCAAACTGGTGACCCAGGAAACGGATTCCCAGAGGCTTGCTAGTGAGCGGCACTATACCCATTATCAATTCTCCTGGTATGGAGGACTGGCGCTTCTCCATGAGTATTCCATCTGGCATGGGCAAAAATGGGAAGCGGAGCACGTCAAACGCCACTGGCAACTTGCGCAACGGCATGTTGAGTGTTACGGTTGAGGATATCACGGTTACGCTGGAGCTTGATCCTATTTCTGCTGAACCGGCATTAAACGTAGTTGGAAATAAAGGCAAAAAGCTCAAAAGCCTGCCGGTGCGCTTGAAAAAGCACGAGGAGGTCGCGCATCTACTCGACCGCAAACGCGAAATCGAGCGCCAGATCTCGCGTATACGTGCCACACTGGAAGCTTCGATGTGTCGCGGCGAGTACTTCACCGCGCGCGAAATCCTTGATCTGCTGGCCCATCCCGTGCTCTCATGCTTGCTGCAACAGCTCATCATCGTACGCGACGCTGATAGGTCAGCCATGGGTTATCCGTGCCGTCTCGAGGGCAAAGGCGAGCCGCAACTCGGCTTACGCTCTTACTCTGGCAACACCAGCGCGGTCGAACTCACTGCCAAAGATCTGCGCCTGGCCCACCCGCACGACTTGTGGCAGACAAAAACATGGCACGCGTGGCAGCGCGAGTGCTTCACAGTAGCGCGCACCCAGCCGTTCAAGCAGGTTTTCCGCGAACTCTATGTCTGCACCAGCAACGAAACACGACACGGTGATGATGCGCTCTCCCAGCGCTACCATGGCCACCAGGTCCAGCAGCGCCAGTCGCACGCTTTGTTGGGACAGCGGGGCTGGATTGTTGACTACGAAGAGGGGGTGCGGCGCACCTTCCATGCTGAGAAGCTGACCGCCATTGTCTCCTTCATCCATGGCGTTTTCACTCCCAATGAGGTTGAAGGGCTGACTGTAGGGGATGTCTTCTTTCTCCAGCGTGATAGCTACAAGCCCATCGCGCTGGCCAGCGTCCCGCCACGCGTCTTCAGTGAAACTATGCGCGACCTGGACCTGGTGGTCAGCGTTGCCCACAGTGGCGGGGTAGATCCAGAGGCCAGTACCTCAACCGTGGAAATGCGCAGCGCCCTGGCTAGCGAAACCTGTACGCTGCTTGGTATCGAAAATGTCACGTTCAAGAGTTCCCACGCCTTGATCTCCGGTTCTCTCAGCCATTACAGCGTCCACCTCGGCAGCGCCAGCGTCCATCGTCAGCCAGGCGGCGCGCTCTGCATCATCCCTGTGCATGCCCAGCATCGCGGGCGCATCTTTCTTCCCTTCGCCGACAACGATCCCAAAACAGTAATCACCAAAATCATTACCCTGGCCCGTGACCACGAAATCAAAGACCCCAGCATCCTGGAACAGATTTTGTGAGCGCGACATGCCTTGTGAATAGAGATCCATGGCTCATCCCGAATTCGGGATGAGCCATCTTTTTTTATCTAAAGTGCCTCTGTGTCATTTTCTTTATTATAAAGGATTGCTTTTGGTCTTAAATTTGAGTATGCTTGTTTTCGGATAAGATGATTTATAGCCCTATGAAGCTGCTTTCCTTATTACCTCTGTCTTTATGCTTGTTATGTTTTCGGTGTTTAGCAGATTGTATGAGGAAATTTTTTGTCATTATGGCCTTGTACTGGCCAGTGTTTTTCAGCGCTGTATTTGTTATCCCATGTTTGTTATCCAATGGAGGAGACAAAATCGATGAAAGCAAGCAGCCGACTAATGAGCCTTTGCTCATCTTGGATTGTATTGCTGTCACTTGTGCTGGCAGCATGCGGTGGTTCCAGCGGTGGTGGGACCACGAACAGTGGTGGTCAAACCCTCCACGTACTGGTAGGTGTAAACACGCTCTTTGCGACACAGCAGAAGCAATGGATGCAGCAAATTGGTAACGATTTCCATAAGGCGACCGGGAGTAGTATTGTCTGGGATACGTACTCGAGCAGCAGCGAGGAACAGACAAAGCTCCAGACCTCGATTGTCAGCGGGAGTGGCCCCGACATATTTAGCCTGGGCACTACCTTTGTGCCTACGGCACAAGCAACGAAAGGTTTCACCACGCTCACCGCTGATGACTGGAACAAGGTGGGTGGGAAGAGCCGTTTCTTCCCGCAACAGATGACCATGTCCGGGTCATCGCCCGATCAGTCGATTGCTGTTCCCTGGGTGATGCGTCCTTTTGGTATGGTCTATAATACGGACCTGTTCAAAAAGGCCGGGATCAGTGTTCCTCCTACCACCTGGAGCGATTTTGTTGCTGACGCTAAGAAAATGACAGACTCTTCTACCGGCGTCTATGGAGCGGAAACGGACCCCTCTGATTCATATGATCCATGGAAGATCTGGTGGATGTTCAACGAGCAGATGGGTGGTGGAAGTTTCCTCTCCCCGGACCTCAAGACCGCTGAAATGAACTCACAAACGGCTGTCGATTCCGTCAAGTTCTGGTTTGACTGGGCCACCACATACAAGATTACCGATCCTAACTCGATGACGTGGAAAGCGGCTGATGCCACGCGTGCCTTTGATAACGGTAAGGTAGGCATGTTGATTATGGTCACGCCGACGATCACACCGACGCTCCAGAAGTCGGCTTTAGCAGGCAAGTACGCTTTTGCGCCCATGCCAACGGTGCCTTATGGTATGCAGCAGCGGCCAGCTAACGGCGTAGCCGCCTCGACGATTGTGTCCGGTGACATGCTTGCCGTCGCTGATTACTCCAATGTAAAGGATCTGGCTTTCAAGTTTATTAACCTGGTTACAGATTACCAGCACCAGCTCGATTGGACCAAAACCTTCGGAGATTTGCCCACGAATGTGCAGGCCGCGAATTACCTGAGCAGTAAGGACCCCACGACCGCGGCCTTTGTCAAGGCAGAGCAAGGTGCCACGCCGACTCCCTTCTCTGGTGAGTGGGGACCGCTCGAGGTCGCATTAGCCAGTGTCAGTTCCAAGCTGGCCAATTCGGTTGCGACGAATCACTATAATTCCTCCCAGATCAAGCCACTGCTGGACCAGGCCAACAAAGCGATTCAAAGTCAGCTGCATTGAGGATAGGATGCGCTCTGATATGAAGCTGAGAGAGACCCGTGTTCAGGCGCGGGTCTCGTAGCCTTGAAGGTAGGAAATATGTCAATACAACCTATTCCAGAAACCAGCCCCGTAAGTCCCTCCGCTCTCCCCGGAGCACGGATACCTGAGCATGCTCCCAGTAGCGGCGCCGGCGGACGGCCTCTCTGGCTTATGTGGCCAAGCATCATCATGCTCTTTGTGATTGTTGGTATCCCTTTTCTGATCGCCGTATACATTAGCTTCTTGAATCTCGATCAATATACGCTGAGGAGCTGGATTCATGCTCCATGGGTCGGGTTGACGAACTACGTGAACTCGTTTATTGAGGGTAATATTGTTGGTGATTCAACGTTGGTGTCGTTAGGGGTGAGCCTGGGGTTCTCGATACTGACGACCGTGATCATTACACCTATTGGGGTACTGGGCGCGTTGACCGTCAATACTCCGTATCGTGGCCGCGGCGTTGTGCGCGCGTTATACTTGATCCCCTATGTGATACCGACATTTGTGACCGCGCTCGTCTGGCGTATGATGTTCTTGAATAGA
Source organism: Dictyobacter kobayashii (assembly GCF_003967555.1). GTDB lineage: Bacteria > Chloroflexota > Ktedonobacteria > Ktedonobacterales > Ktedonobacteraceae > Dictyobacter > Dictyobacter kobayashii. The sequence goes on along the minus strand of NZ_BIFS01000001.1, from coordinate 613,124 downwards.
AGCGGGCTTGTTGATCGTTTCCTGTCCGCTATACATGTAGCGAGCATTAATACATACTGGCTGTTGGGGCCAAATAGTTTCTGGGCGATGGTTATCGCCGATGTGTGGGCTTCCTGGCCGTTCATCTACATTATGGTCCTGGCCGGATTACAGTCGATTCCGGCTGATATGTACGATGCCGCCTCGGTGGATGGAGCGAACTCCTGGCAACGGCTGACAATGATCGTTTTGCCGCAACTGCGTAGCATCCTGGGACTTGCTCTACTGCTCTCGACACTGAATCACTTCAACAACTTTACGCTGCCATTTGTAATGTTTGGCACGCCTCCTCCAGTGCAGGTTGATGTCCTGCCTCTCAATATCTACGTCACCTCATTCCAACTATTTAATTTCGGACTTGGTGGGGCGATGTCCGTGATTACACTGATTGTTATGTTGATTCCCGGTATCCTTTACATTCGCATGCTACGCCTTGGGGAGGTGACCGTATAATGAAGAGGCAGAGAAATGCGCAGGATATTTTATCGCCGCCTGTACGCATCATTGCGACCGTGTTCCTGATAATCTTCGTGTTGATACCTGTCATCTATACATTATTGCTCTCAGTCACTCCCGATAGTGAGATTAGTGATGGTGAGCATCTTCTTCCGTCCAACTGGGCTTTTGGCAATTATATCCAGATGTGGACGACGGTAAACCTGGCGCAGGGTTTATTTAATAGCCTGTACATCTCACTGGTTGCGAGCGCCATCGCTGTGATCATGGCTGTCGGCGCGGGATATGTCATTTCCCGTTTCAAGTTCCATGGACGTTTGCCCTATCTTTACTCTCTCATTGGTTTACAGACCGTGCCAGGCGTGATGCTGTTGCTGCCACTCTTTGTACTCTTTGCTTCGATCCAGGCTGTGCTCCAATTCAAACTTGTGGGGACATACCAGGCGGTAATCATTACATATCTGACATTCGCGCTTCCATTTGCTACCTGGCTTATGGTGTCGTACCTGGGCAGCATACCGATAGACCTGGAGGAAGCGGCGCTTGTCGATGGCGCGACACGGTTGCAGGCGCTCTGGAGAGTAATAGTGCCGCTCGCGCTTCCAGGTGTGGTGGTTGCCCTGGTCTTTTCCTTCCTGACTGGTTGGAACGATGTGTTATTCGCCAGCGTACTTACGGCTCCGGAAACGCGTACCATCGCAGTGCAATTGCAGGCTTTCAGTTCCGCGCAGGAAGGTGGCGCGCTGCCCTTGTATGGACAATTGATGGGCGCGTCGGTCGTGAGTGCTCTGCCTGTCGTCATTTTGTATATGGTGTTCCAGCGCTATTTGATTGGCGGCCTGACGGCTGGAGGCGTGAAGGGATAAAATGCAGGCTGTATGCTATTGTTAGTAATAGACAGCAATCTACACCTTATGCAAAAAAGGAGGAGCGTGCCTCTCTTCGCCTGGATGCGAGAGCTCTGGCACGCATTGATGCATGAATCAGATATACCAACCAATGCACGGCAAGATTTGCCTGGTGACTGGTGCAACTTCAGGGATTGGTAAAGCCACAGCACTTGGCCTGGCAAGGCAAGGGGCAACGGTGGTCATGGTTGCACGCAATCAGGCAAAAGCAGAGGCGGCCCGCCAGGAAATCCAGCTAGCCAGTGGGAATACCTCGGTTGACCTCTTACTCGCTGATCTCTCATCCCAGTCATCAGTCCACCAACTGGCCGCAACGTTTCTGGAGCGCTATGAGCATCTGCACGTCCTCATCAACAACGCGGGTGTCTTTCTGACGAAACGCACCCTCACAGTTGACAATCTGGAAATGACCTTTGCGGTCAATCACCTCGCACCTTTTCTGCTTACGCAACTGCTGCTTGAACGCCTGAAGGTCAGCACACCGGCGCGGATTGTGAATGTCTGTTCTGGCGCGCATTATACAGCCCATTTACCATTGCAAGATCTGCAATTGCGGCGCGGCTACAATGTTTGGCGGGCTTATGCGCAATCAAAACTCGCCATGCTCCTGTGCTCGTATAAGCTGGCTCGCCAGCTGGAAGGCAGTGGCGTGACGCTCAATTGTCTCAACCCCGGCTTTGTGTTCACTAACATGGGCATGTCCAATGTCGGACCACGCGCGCAGGCGGTCGCAAAGGCACTCCTCTCACGAATGGGGTCCAGTCCCGATAAGGGGGCACTCACGTCGCTTTTCCTGGCCATGTCACCCGAAGTCGAGCAGGTAACCGGAAAATATTTCGATAAGCTGATCTTAAAACAGACATCAAAAGACTCGTATGACCTGGCATTGCAAGAACAGATCTGGGCGATAAGCATGCAACTGGTTCAACTGCCCATGGAAGCTCAGTAAGTAGCTTCAGATGATTTGGGCGAGGTAGGGGAGGTGGCGCTCATGGGTGCCATCTCCCCTACCTCTCTTTTTTGATGATCATTTTGCTGTTCCAGAAGATCGATTTGTGACATTTTGTGCATATTCACGATAGTGATAAGTGATATGTTCATGCACGAACATTGATTACAAAATGTAGGAATCAGATATGCGGCAACAGTTATACCTGGATGAGAATATTGATTCGACAATAGCTCTTCTCTATCAGCAGCATGCGCAGACACTCATTACATATCTACGTTTGCATCTACCGCTACGAGAGGATGCGGAAGATATCCTGGTGGATATCTTTGTTGCGGCAATAGAGAACCAGGCATTAAGCTCACTTGAACCTGGACAGCAGAGGCAATGGCTTTGGCGCGTCGCGCACAACAAAGTTGCTGACTACTATCGTCTGGTGGCCCGCAGGCGGCACACTGTGACGTTAGAGGAAGTTACGGACAGCCTTCTTGATGACGACGAACTGGCGCCGGAATGGTTGGCAGAACGCAGCGAGGAGTACGCACGTTTACAGATGCATGTACAAGGACTGCCGGAAATCCAGCAGAAAGTGTTACATTTGCGTTTTGTGAACGGCTTACGTTGCGCGGACATCGCCAGGATGGTAGGAAAACGAGAAGGGAACGTGCGCATGATCCTCTCTCGCACCCTCAATTTCTTACGCACTATCTACGAAAGGCACTGAGGTATAGCAACGATGACAGATCACAGCAACGAATTTACACCTGAGGATGTGGATGAACAGGTTGAACAACATATGCCTCTCACGACCGCTGAGCCTTTGCGATTGATGGGTCCGGAAGGTAGTGCTGATGACAGGTTGATAGTGGATCTACAATTGATGTATAGCCAGGGCGCACCCCGAGCTACAAGTGATGAAGATGCACAATCGCTCCAGAACGCCTGGAAACGCATCACAGCGGTTGCCGCAGAGAAGCAGACAAGGAAGTCGGGGCCTGCTCTGCCCCAGAATAAGAGGAATATCACAATGCTTCAACGGGAAAACCAGAAGGCCAGCCGATCAGAGAAGCGACATACTTTGCAGAATCGGCTCGTGTTCATTACTGCAGCATGCGTCGCAATAATGGTAGTGAGTAGCATGGTGTTATTGTTTCATAACGTACGCCAGGCAAAAACACAGGTAGGTGCGGGTACAGGACATCCAAGTCCAGCGGTGACCACAACACCTGGCTTCAAACCCACGACAACGAACTCGCCAGTTACATTGAGTCGTAATGTGGGGAAAAACGTCTACACCTGGGTTGGGCAACAACATGGGCAGATAGATGGTGTGTATGATCTATCCTGGTCGCCAGATAGCAAACGTATCGCCAGCGCCAGTATGGATGTTGACCTATGGGATGCTACCACCGGTCAAAACGTTGTCTCCTTTCAGCCATACCTCAATGGTGGAGGAGCAAGTATCCTGGCGGCAAAATGGTCACCAGACGGCAAGTATATTGCATCGGTAAAAGGTGGACAGATACAGATCTGGAATCCTATCACGAAGGCGATTGTGCAGACTCTGACCTATCCAGGCGTGCAACCTGTCGCGTCGATAAATACACCTCTAGCAAAGATAAGTGAAACGTCGTATCTGGGTAGCTATCAGCATATGAGTGGTGGTACATTCATTTATGGTTTTGCCTGGGCTCCTGATGGAAAACGGCTTGTAGCCGCCAGTCCCTTTGCTAATGGTACTACAAGTATGGTGATCTGGGATCTGGCAACCCAGCAGACAACGACATTGACAGGACATAGCGACCAGGTAGATAAGGTTGCCTGGTCGCCTGATGGTAAGTATATCGCCTCGTCATCCTACGATAGCACGGTGCGTGTGTGGGATGCGGCAACAGGAAAGAACATTTATACGCGCAATGCTCCAGGCTCACGTGACTCTGCTGCACTCGCCTGGGCGCCCAATAGAGGTGACGAGCGATTGCTGGTTGGCTATAATAGCGGCTCGATTGAGAGCTTTGACGCAACCAGCGGCGCTCATCTTCTGGTGTATAATAGCGCGCACATGAACCAGAGCATCTCTTCTGTGGCCTGGTCTCCCGATGGCAAGGTTGTTGCCGTAGCAGGTAATGGTGTTAAGTTGCTCGATGCGCATAAAGACGCGTTACTCTTTACCTATACAGGGAACGCGAATTACATCCGTTCGATGGCCTGGTCTCCGGACGGAAAATACATTGCTACTGGTGACAATATGGACGAGGGTGGTTCTCTTAATACCGATGTAAAGGTCTGGATAGCCCGGTAAGGATCAGTCATAAAGAAGGCATGACGAAAAAGGAAGCCAAAAGTCGATTGATAAGTCGACTTTTGGCTTCCTTTTATTTTTATGAGCAGAAAGCATATCTATCTTCTCAACCTTCAGCAGCGAAAAGGACGACTTCCAGGGTTCACTTTTTCTCGGTCAGTTTGAGCTGAATTTACAGAGGCGAGCGCGAAAATTACCGGTGAGGGTTTGACAGCATCTTTCCTCTGGTGTATGATGTTCTTATCAATTAATGAACTAGGTTGATTATCAACCAGGTTTGTTAAAATGCGTGCTCTTTTCCCTTAACAGGGACTTATGAAGGAGAAACTTGCTGTGGACAACAAAGATGAAAAAGGAAAGATGAGACAGACGAGGGATAAGCCTGGCATCTATTAAGACATGCTTGATCATCTCGACAGTTCATCACAGGTAAAGCCCTCTCTTCTAAATTGTTTGTCAATGCAAAAGGAGACACGATCTTGGAACAACACATTACTATTATCGGCGCCGGTCTTGGTGGCCTCACCCTTGCCAGCATACTGCATAAACACGGTATTGACGTTGCCGTTTACGACCTTGAAGCATCACCTACTATCCGTCATCAGGGAAGCATCCTGGACATGCACGAGGAGTCGGGTCAGCTTGCCTTACGGAAGGCGGGACTTTTTGAGGCTTTTCGGCAGAAGGTTGTCCCAGCAGGCGACGATATGCTTATTCTTGACAAGAGCGGGACCGTTCGCTGGGAAGACAGCGGCGACGATAGCCGACCAGAGATTGATCGCGGGTCACTCCGTGAAATCTTGCTCCAATCACTGCCAGTCGAGAGTATTCATTGGGGAAGCAAAGTGAGCAGTGTCGCCAAACTGGAAGAGGGAAGCTATGAGGTACGACTGGCGAATGGTGAAACATTCACAACAGGGTTATTGATCGGCGCGGATGGTGCCTGGTCAAAAGTCAGGCCGTTGCTATCAGGCGCGCAACCCATATACTCAGGCATCTCATTCATTGAAACATATCTCTTTGACGTAGATACATGTCATCCTGAGATTGCCAACCTGGTTGGTCGCGGTTCGATGTTTGCGCTATCTGACGAAAAGGGTCTGATGACCCACCGCGATGGCGATGGACGGCTCACCGTCTATATCGGGCTGAAGATACCTGAGCATTGGATGACCTCCGCTGGCATCGACGCTAGCGATACCGAGGCAATCAGGCTGCACCTGCTCAACTACTTTTCTGGCTGGGATGACCGGTTACGTGCTCTCATTGCCGAAAGCGATGCAGAATTTATTCATCGCGGCATCTACGCATTGCCGGTTGGGCAGCGTTGGGGAACGCGTCCCAGGGGTCACGTTGCTTGGCGATGCCGCCCACCTGATGTCGCCGTTCGCTGGCGAGGGTGCCAATCTCGCCATGCTTGATGCTGCCGAGTTAGCCGAAGCTCTACTTACTCACCAGAACGACGTGGAAGCGGCCCTCGCGGCGTACGAAGCAGCATTATTCCCTCGGAGCGAAGCTGCCGCCGCTGAATCTGCCACCAACCTTGTCGACAGCTTCAGTCCTGGCGCTCCTCAAGCTATGGTTGACCAGATGGCTCTCTATACGTCTCAAGGAAAGTGAGGAACAAGCTGTCAATATATGCTATGCTACAGATACTCCCAGTGCTTCCGTCAATGGCGGAAGCACGACAAGAAAATGACAGAAGAAAGGCCATAGGATGAGTCAGGAACATGCACAGGAACTTCCTCTCCCCGCTCTGATCCTTCAACTCTCGCGTGATCAAGCGCGCCTCTATGAGAGGCACGTTGGCATGAGCCAATCCCGCCTGACGCTCTTGCTTGAACTGAGGCAGACGGGAGAAATGAGCCAGGCCGAACTGGTGCAGCGCCTGGGAATGGAAGGGACACTGGTAACGCGCTTTGTCAAACAGATGGAAGGCTCCGGGCTGCTCACCCGTCGGAGCGACCCGCGCGATAATCGTTTTACCCTGGTCACCCTCACCCCCGCAGGAGAGCGCATCGCCCAGCAGATGGCGGATTTCACCCATACGCTTGAGGCTCAGCTCCTGGAAGGTCTCAGTGAGGAGATGAAAGCAATTATCAGGCAGGGACTCGAACAGATCCAGGAGAAATACGAGCAGCTGAAAGAAGCAGATCCCACCATCAATGTATGAATTTGAGCACTGAACCGGTCAGAGCTTGTCCCTTCTCTGCTGGAGGTTGGTTGGTGGCCACCCCTCTGCGCGCATGCCAATATTCCTATAGTCTTGAAGATTAGTGGAATTATAGTTTACATCGCGTCTTCCTGGGGGCTCGGTGTGTTAGCTGAAACACATATAAAGCAGGGATGACTACTATTTCGCGTATCCAAAGCAACGAAGCCTTTTGTTTTCCATTTTCTCGCTGCATAAAAAGGAGAAAAAGAAAAAGTCACATTACATTGAAGACAGCAGGGAGATCTTATGGGCTGGAAAGGTTATGCCATCTTTATTGAATCCATCACAGCTGATCGAGCATTAGCTGCGTTCCCAGGCGCATTTACCTTCAATGAACATCACTTTGATGTCGAGGATGCTTTTAGTGGCACGTTTTCCGAGCGGTTGGCCAAAGGGACGGGGCAGTGGTTAGCCGAGTGTATCATCAGTCAACACCATGGTTGGGTTGTTTTACTTGATCCGCACTGGATGACTCTGGACTGGCACGAGCGTGGTGTCTTTGAGCGGCTCTCGCAGGGGAGGCGCATCTTTGCATTTCTAATGGAAAGTACGTCTGGCACCTACTGGTTCTGGTATTATGTCAATGGAGTGCTGAAAAGATCAGTGTATGATGAAGATACTCGGAGAGACGAGAGTGGCCCTCCATTGCCTCAGGAAGCGCAGATCACTCTTCCATGGTTTGATGAGGAGTATCTGTTTTTGCTGTTGGAACGCGTCACTGGCTGGACGTGGGAACGGATGGAGTCCCTTACCTATGTTGGCGTGGACATGGATCACCAGTGGTATGATCTCGACATGCTTCATCCCGACGAGCAACCAGTGCTGAAACGTATCGTGGAAGCAGTGAGACAGTCATTCGAGCACGTGATCCCTGGCTACAGCCTGGATACGGAAGGCTATTTGACAAAGCTGATGTTGGCACACGCTCCAGATGTGTCAGAGCTTTCTTCGTTGACGCACCTCAAAGAGCTAACGCTTGACCAATGCCAACTGAGTCCGGCAATGTGGTCCTGGCAGGGGGTGGAGGCACTAGAGCTCAAGGGAACTGGCCTGGCGAGCCTCTCTCCACAAATCAGTAATCTCAAGAATCTCACTTACCTGTACATCTGTGAGCCTCTGCTCAGATATCTTCCCAGCGAGATTGGGCAGCTTCCCAACCTGGAATACCTTCAAGTCGGTTGGACACATATCCAGACGTTGCCGGCCAGTATTGGTGATCTTACACACCTGCGCCAATTGATCCTCAACGATAATGCTCATCTGACACACTTGCCAGCCAGCATCGCCAGCCTGACTCACCTTGAACGCCTCGATCTGAGCAGTGCTGCACTCACGCAATTGCCACCAGAAATTGCCAGGCTTTCCTCCTTACAGACATTGATTGTCACGGGCTCACAATTACGTGTGTGGCCTATTGAAATTACCCATCTGCCACATCTCCGACGTTTTGAAATGCAAGAGACACCATTATGTGTCAGCGAAGGGGATGGCTCCTTTGACCTGTAAGCCGGCTCGCTCATCTCATAGATCATTCATGGAGGTAGTGCCATCCTGGCCTTCCTGCTTTTCATCTCTTTTTCCGAGAACTGAAAAGTCCTGAATACAGGATGTTTCTAAAATTATTCCGGACGGCACTGTAACTTAACCCATGGTTCTGCAACTGATGGGAAGCATAGTATTGCAGAAAACAAAAAGGTTAAGCCTAATAGGGAAGCTTCTCTCTATGATTTTTGTCTCTCAATAATTCAACGGTTACGTCTCTTGATAATTAACGGTTAAATTGAGGAAGCATAGTATTGCAGAAAAACCATGGTTATAACGATGGAAGTCTCGCTGGTGGTAAATAAATGCGATGGAGATTTTGGGATGTTATTCTGTCTAGCACAAGCTAAGGAGGAGGGTGCTTTTCTGTGCGTAAAGTTTGAAAACAGGTTTGCCTGTTTGTAATTAGCAAGCCTTATATAGTGGTATTCTCCTTCACCTTCGAGAAAGTAAGTTCCATATACGTTAGGTGAAGAATGGCTATTTGGCGTTTCTTTTTTTGACACTATGTCGATTAGACTCTTCCGCATTTTCCGCGCTCAGCAATAAAGCAAAACAGAGGCGTGTGAGCCTGAGAAGCAGATTGGGAAATATTTCTGTCTCCAGAAGCCGAAAATGGAGGCAAACTCCTGTCCATAGGCTTACTATGAACGCTCCGTGCCAACCGTTTCATTGCTGAGCACGAGAAATGTGGAAGAGCCCAATCGGCATGGCATTCTTCTTTTTCCTCAGCATATCTGAGTCTGATGGGTGTACCAAGTCTGCAATAGATTTGTTTCACCAGCCAATGCTGTACTTGATAATCCAAAGCGATCTCTTTTTCTGTACTTTCCTAGCAGGAAATGGAAGAGAACGGAACTCTTCAGCTTATAAATATAGAAGTCGACTTGGCCTTTCTTGACTAAACTTCACCACTATGAGCGGTATTAATCTTCCAGGCTAGATATTGGATTAGTTCATCAGGGAAGAACATTCGATCATTGTTTTTTCTTCTTTGATACTTTCTAAGCCTTTCTACAATGAATTCTTCACAGTCTGTAAGCGTTATGTGAAATGCATATCTATCTAGCAATAACGATATTTCTGTGTTTCTTCTACCAACTGTTGCTTCCTTACTGATGAATAGCTTGCCTATACGTTTAGATTTATCATGGGACACATATATTTTTTGTTTCTTCAGTATTTTCATTGCTTCCATCGATTCGTCATATGGAAATATTCCAGTTCTACGTATCGCAGCATACATTCTGTTGTCACCAAAAGCCCTTTGGGCTTCTTGCAATATTGCATTTTCACTTAGATCGCCCGTTTTTATTTCTATAATAAAAGCAGTTATTTCTTTATCAAGTGAAAATCCCCAGTGGGCAAATATAGGGCTCCAGTCATCTGGTTGCCCCCCAATTTCTTCATAAACATGAGGAAACCGTATAGCTAATATATCAGTATCTGCTGTTCCATTTTGATCTCTTCTTTCACCTTCTATAGGATGTTGTTGTGGAAGATGTAGAACGAAATTGTTCAAAGGGAAGAAACCGTTAAAACGTAAGAACCAGTAAGCGATAATTTCTCCATAGTTCATTTTGATGCTCCTAATGCTTGTCATTTTTCCACTTTAACAAGAAGAGTTTTAAATGTAGCATTTTTTTGTGATCTATCCAGTTGGGAATAATCATACCAATTAAGCGTATACAGGCTCTTAAGCACAATCGGGGCATTCCTTTCCTTTTTAGTCCCGTTACCAGCCTTTTCCCCCCATTTGAGTGTTCCTGTCAGCTCCCTATTTTGATAAATGTGAAATTCTAGATCTGATTTATGGGCAGATCTATTGGAGGAACAATTCCAATAGGAGCTATCGTTAGAAAGAAAAATTGCATAACCAATTGCATTATACACTTTTATTACTTGCTCGAGCCTCTGAATATCTTTTAGGAAATCATATCTACCTTGATCTCGTGCGTTTTGATTAGATAAGTGAAAATCTTCGTTTTGAAAGTTCGTATTTAAAGCTGTAGTTTTATATTTTAGTTCAATTGCAAAAGCAAGATTTTGATACGTTACCCAAATATCTATGTAAGTATTGTTTGTTGTTAGTGGTTTGTATTCTAGTCTTATTGCGCAACCTTGATATTGTTGGTGAATTTCCCATGCTAAAGCGTGCTGAAAATCAGCCTCTGAATGAAAAATGGGTCTTTTTCTTTGCGAGTTCATTTAAAGTTTTTAACATACCAATCATTTAATAGGATCCTCATCTATTGTGAAATAGACTTAACTTTTATAAGTTGTGCATCTTTTTTATGAAATTTGTCTTGTCTTTAATCTCTTAAGTAAGTGTAGAGAGAAATTCATCAATATTGTTATGTCACTGCTTCTGCTTGAATGAAAGTGACTTGAGTATAGCATACCCTACTTGAGGAGTGACACTGGGATTAATAAAATGTGGCGCAATTGGTGGCTTAATTTGGTCAATAGGTGTAAGCGGGAACGGCGGCTCATCAAATGGTAAATGACCAGTGCAAAGCTCATAAGCAATACAGCCGAGAGCATATTGATCACTTTTCTGGCTTACTGATCCTCTGAATTGCTCTGGAGCCATATAATTTTGTGACCCCGGTTGTTGTGGTAATAAACGGTGATCTATAGAACTGGTCAGAATTGCTAAGTCAAAACTAGTTAATAGAAAGTTGTTATCCTTGTTAATAAGTATTGCTTTGGGTTGAATTCCACGATGAATGATTCCTTGTTTTGTGTAAATATGATAGTACCCGCCCAATTTGCTTCAAAACGCCCATAATATCAACAAAAGGTAAAGGATGAAAAACAAATTCTCGATTCGTTTCTGTAATGTTTCGATGCAAATGTAACTTAACCCATAGTTTTGCAGAAAAACCTATTGTACTGGTGGCTCTTAACCTTGCCCCTTAAGTAGCTTTTCGAAAAAGATGCCAGATCTCAAAGCTTTAAAAAAGTCATTCCTCTCGGTATTGTTGCCCAGTGTGTGAGGTAATCCGTCCCTTTTTATGGCATAGTAAGCTTTGTAGCTAAAAATACTTGACTTATGGCGCTGAGAAATATAATGTGTTTGGGCTTAGAATTTAAGGATAAACTAGCCATTAATTATGATGCAATCTTACTATTAAATATAGTATTTGGGGGCTTATGTCGCAAAAGCTGACAGCAAGTAGTATCGGGCTTCGCGCACAAGAGTTTCATGAAGGCTTGAAGGATATTCACGCATTTGGGCCTAGAGAGGCGCATTTGCAAACAACAATCCTCATAGGGAAAGCTGCTAGTTTGGCTACTCATTTAAAAGGACTTATTTACGTCGACAATATGCAGGCGTTGAGGTATTTAGCCGCAGAGCTGGGTATATCTAGCATCGAATTACAGCCTGTACTCAGAGTTCTTGAAGATGTAGATTTTGCGTCTGTTGTTACCGCTGGATCGCAAATAAAAAGAATAGAATTAAGAGTTCCTGAATTAAGAAATGGGTATAATGATCTTGGAGAGCGATGGCTTCAACTTGAGCCCGGAGAGATTGAACAATCTGCTATAGCCTTATTAGAAAATGTAGCAGCATTTCCTCAAGGAGAATTAGCAATAAGAGAAGATTTAGGCCTGGATGATAGGGTGTTTAATACCATTTTTACTATAGGAGCCGAAGGAGCCTTGCTCGATAAGTATGAAACTCCTACTGGGGATACAATTTTATATTCGCCTTTGACAGTTGAGGAGAAACCTCAGTCACTTATCTCCTTAGCACAAAAATTTCCGGAAAGTGACGTGATAGCAGCTTTACATGAAGTGAAGAGACGACAAGGCTTGGTAATGGAGTTAGTATCGAATAGTGGTAGAAGTGTAATGGATCAGGCTGTTCTGCTGGGAGTTTTATCACCAGTTCAATTAACTATGGGAAGGCAAAATCGCATTTTCCTTTTTTCTCCACGAGGAGGACTAGAAAAAGAAGAAAGGACTATTCTGGAGAAGGCTCGTGCTATTCTTGCGTGTGTGAGATGTGGCGAGCATTATGCTGAAACAAGGAAAATTTTGTATCCACGTCGTATACTAGAGACACTTCGCGACAGCAAAACATTTAGGTACCCTAGACCAGATATAGCGGTACCGTTTGTCAAGACAAAAACGGGCCCAAATAAGATAAAACTCAGCAACATGAGAATGAGTATTTTACGTTACGCTTATCAACGTTGCCGATAGATTTGAGCTGGCGTTTGATAGTCAAGTGACTGATGCAAACGCTGGTGATTATAAAATTCAAAGTACGCTTGTATTCCGTTCCTTACGTCCTTAACGTTTTGATACTCCTGAGATAAATGTCTTCATATTTCAGAGAGCGCCAGAGCCGCTCCACAAAAATGTTGTCTAAGGCTCTTCCTCTCCCATCCCAGCTGATGCGAATATGATTGGCTTGCAATCGCTGCACAAACTCTGTGCTCGTAAATTGGACCCCCTGATCGCTATTGAAAATGGTTGGCGTCGCTTGGTTCAAAGCTCGCTCCAAGGCTTCCAGGCAAAAACTCGTATCTAAGGTGATGGAGAGTTCCCAGGAAAGCACGTAGCGGCTCCACCAATCCAGCACAGCGACCAGGTAGACAAACCCGCGTGCCAGGCGGATATAGGTGATATCCGTGCTCCACACTTGGTTCACAGTGGTGATCTCCACATTGCGCAGCAGGTAGGAAATCGTTGCTCCACAGCTCCAGGCTGGCTCAGGCGCGGATGAGGATAGATCGTTTCTAACCATCGTGCGAAGCAGGCGACGGACCCGTTTGCGTTCGACTCCATAGCCTTGTTGGTTGAGCCAGTTTGGTCATTTTTCGTGTGCCATAAAACGGCGTCCGCGTGTATTGCTCATCTAATAAGCGCATCAACATGAGATCTTCCTCACTGACTGCAACGGGTTGATAGTAGTAGCTCGAACGCGCAAGCCCCAGCAGTTCACACTGGCGTCCAATGGAAAGCTGCGGATCGTTAGGATCGATGAGTTTGGCGCTTGTGCTCAACGGAGCTGGCCTGATTTTTTTTTCAACCAGTCCAGTTCCACTTTCAACTGACCGATTTGTTGATACAAGGGCGCTGTGAGGTCTTCCTCACTTTTTTCCTGGCCAGGACCGCGTGTCGAGAACACGGCAGGTAATCCGTCAAGCGCTTGTTTTTTCCATTGAGCAATTTGTGTTGGATGAACCCCATACTCAGCCGCTATTTCGTTGGCGGTTTTGTTGCCGCGAATGGCTTCGAGTGCTATTTTTGCTTTCAATTCTGCGCTGTATCGTTTGCGTGGTCCTGCCATAATCTTTCTCCTTTTGCACTCATTCTGATACAGCTATTTTATCTTATTTGCCTGTCCAGGATTCCGGTACCATCATAAGACGTGCCAGAGCAATATGGTCTTCTGGTCACCAAGCAAATTGGATTTATTGAGCAGGATATTGCTCGTCCTGGTTTCTACCACTTTAAACTTTATGATACACCTGAAAATATGCATGCATTGAATATCGCTATAGATCTTCTTGATGCTGATCAACTGCCTAATAGTAGGCTTGAGCTTGATGCAAAAGAATTTTTTAATGTGGGTGGTTCTTTTTCCGGCACACTTCCAACACGATCAAGAATGAGTAGGGGTGTAGTACGCTCTAAAGAAGCAGCTCGTGAAATCATTGGAGAGATCTCCAAGTTGGCTAGAGGATCAATTAAATGAACGAAGTTAGCAATCAGATGAAAGATAGCTATTTAAAACTAAGAATTAGAAGAATTTTGTGGTCACAAGGATACCATTGCCCGCTTGAGGTAGATTTATCTCATTTTGATTATGAGGATAAAGAGCAAACTTTAAAAAGAAACCCTTTGACTGACATAGATGTTCTTGGTGTTCGTTTTGAGCCAGATCTAAGAATAAAAACAATAATAGTAGACTGTAAATCAGGAAGAGAATCTGAGCCTAATAGAATATTTTGGCTAAGGGTGTGATGGACTTTTTTGGAGCAGAAGAAGGCATTTTGCTAAAGAAGATTTTACATAGTCATGCTCGGGCTATTGCACCAAAATTGGGTGTACGAGTTATAGATGAAAAAGGATTAGACATACTTGAAAAAACGTTGGCAATAGAAACTTCTTCCTTTGATGTAGGAGATATTGCTGTCTATAACCGAATGACTAGTTTATGGGGAATAGAGGTCAAAGGAAATCAAAAGCCCACAGAGAAACAACTGTCTATTAAAAATGTTTATCAGTATGTTCAGTATCAATACTGGATGGTAGAAGAATATAAAAATATTCAAAACTTGATAGAGAGATTCTCTAGAGTTAAAGCAGAATTGCATGCTAAAGATATTAAAGCGAAATACTTAGCTTATATAGGTTTGCAGCGACTCGTCCTATCAATACTTAGAATGGCAAGTGATGTTGCTTCACGAGATTTAAGCGATGTTAAAGGCCAATCGCACACCTATCTATTTGGTGGAGCTTTTTCATTAAGCGAAAGAAAGCGGATCATTGGACTTTTGAATAAGCTAACCGAAAATTACGGTATAGATGAGCAAATAAGTCTAGAACCATCTTATTTTGATGAATTGGTTGAGATAGTAAACAAAATTGTTCTGAGTTCTTTACATGCAGCGAAAATGCTACAACACTTAGATGTTGTGATTATGAAGTATGTCTTAGGTTCAGCAGAAGGTATAGAGAAATCTTTGGGAACAACATATAGCACAGAGGCACTTGTTCTCGTAAAAAGGATAGCTACACTTTTTCAGAAGAGTGCAGATCTTGAAGAAGAAATGTTCATAGAGCTTAAGCATCTTTAACAGGCATCTTTAAAAGGAATGGGCGAATCTTGAAATCACTGCCAGATGCTTGGCTGTTCCCAAGATTATTAATGGGAGAGGTTACCTGCTGTGACTGTAAAAGAAGATGAATATTACGATGGCCTCTATCAAATCCTTGTAAACATACTTCATCATGAACAGCTGTCTTGGATTGTTCATGACGTGACTGAGCAAATTGTAATGGGTAAAGTGAAGATCCCAACTCCTGAAGAAAAGAAAAAAGCTCCCAGAGGAAAGGTACCAGGAACTTACAGTACTTCTTACACAGCTAAAGAGCGTGTTCAGTTGCTCATAGATTCTATTAGATACATTGTCGTTAATAATGCCTCTATAGAAAAAGAGGTGTTATTATTCTATCTTGAACCAGATGCTGGTAGCCAAACTCAAAAAAGACCTCAATCGGTAGTATTTTCCTCACAAGTAGAACCTGAAGATGTAGTTGTCATTGATAGACAACAATCCCCGCTTAGGTATGCACGGGCACAAAAGTTAGGTATGGTTCTAAATCGATTACAGGAGTTACTTAATGATGGCCATTGAAGATGAACTTCTGACCGAGATTCAAACAACGCTAGGAAGTTCTATTACTCCTAGTCTCAGGAGATCAGACCCTTCAGGTATCTTTGAAGGTTACATACTAAGCCTTATTCTTAGAGCCGCTGTAAGGATGGGAGCCAGGAATCCCATCCAATACGAAGATGTGCATGGTAACGCACCAACAATATTCGAATTTAGAACAAGTCCTGGTTATATTGCATCTAGAGCTAGGCCTTATACTCATGCTATTATCGAATTTCCAGGTAAGCCAGTGTTGGAGGCTCATGTTGGTGTGTTAGTAGAAGGTGAGTCGGGAGTTTTGCATGAATGTGATGTTGCAGTTCTTACTAGAGAAGAAGCTGTAAGATGTCGCAGAGAAAGCCGATTAGCATGGTCAGGTTCTCCAGCCATTTGGGTTTCACCAAGTACGGCAAGAATTGTGCTTTCAGTAGAATGTAAATTCTATCGGCGAGCTAATTTAGATATAGATCTTGCTAGATCCTTCTTGGGGCTCACCTCTGACATGTCTTCAAAGTGTGTGAAATATTTTGTTGCAAGCACTTCTTCTAATTCTGTCGAGGTACTACTAAATAGTAAGGGCAAAAGTTGGTACAGCAATATTCTACCAGGTGCAGTAGGAACTGAAATGCTTCAAGGCTCATTTCAGAAAACCTTTGAGAATTTTATAACCTCACGAAAGTGGTGATAGATGTGAAAAAGTTAGCGCTGGCATATTATAAATCTAGAGTTACCTTACGAAATTTTTAACATTGACACCTGAACTGACGAGGCTCATTCCAGACTGTGTTAACCTAAACACAATATTCTAGAGAAATACTTAGTCTTCTAACTCGGCAAAGTAGTCGAGCAATAGACGATGTATGAAAATGTACCTGTTGCTTACTTTGCGGAGAATAAGCCGTTCCACTGCTTCATCAAGAAAAGACTCGATATCCCTTGGAAACAAATCTGATGGAAGATCTTTGGCTTGAATCATTGTTTGATCTTGTTGAAACATATACTGAGCTAGTTTGGTAAGCCATTTGTGGAACAGCTCTGGGGTACCAGTACGTAATTTCCCATATTTAAGAGTTCTTTCAATATATATAGCAACTACGTTATGCATAGAGTTTCCTTGCTGCATTTCCCTAAGAAAATTTGTTAACGTTCCATTTTGATACGCTGAATTAAAAATACTAAGCATTAAGGATTACGAGTAATGTTGGCAAATTCATCATTTCCAAGAATTAACTCACTTAAGTGAGTTAATTCACTGCCTGCCTGTTGTAAATATTGCTGTATTTCCTCACTCGTCAACGGAAGAAGTTGGACCGCTCGATTTAGCGGCAACTTTGTAGAGAGCATTGAATATTGTAAAGTACGGCAGCAAATAACCAAAGGAGTTCCATTTAGTCCGTGAAAATTTTGATGATAGTTAATAATAGCTTGAATACAAGCCTCAAGCGAAACTTCCCCAGCAATTTCGTCTAAACTGTCAAGCATTGGAAGTATCTGATTCTTTTTAATCCAGCTTTGCCCGATTTCACTCGGAATATTATACAGACGAGATAATTCTTTAATCATCCAGTCCGTTAATGGTAATTGTTCTTGTCCCCAGGAGGAGAGATTAAAGACGACTGGTACAGGATTAGCTGTATTATCTTTTGCTCTTTGCAATAATACACGGGTCAATTGCAGGAGTGCGGTAGTTTTACCTGCCCCAGGTTCTCCGAGTATAAGTAATTCATTGTCGGAAGCATCATAAATCTGAACAATATTTGTGCTTTCGGAAAGTTGGCGCGGAGCCTGGTTAGAATCTTGTATTGTTAAGCTCCATACATTGAATTTCCAGGGATCTTCCAGCATATCTGATTGATCCTCTAAGTGAAGATCGATTTCGCGAGACCCATGAAGAGAGGTTTTTAGTTTGCCTTCGATCCAGATTGTATGTACTTTCTTTATTAACTGGCTACGTAGTTGTTGCTCTTTTTGAGAGATAGCAAGATCTGCAACTAACAGAGATTTGATCATCTCATATAAACCCTGAGCTATATCAAGAAATGCTTGATCAATTTGTTCGCCCCAGGTAGTTACTGCTTGACCATTGCGAGGCAAGCAGTGTAGGCGAGCAAGAGGGTTACATCCCAGAGACAGGGGCGCAAAATAATAGGTACAACTTGTACTTTGTCTCTTCTATGGTGTTCTAGTGCAAAGCGCATTTCTCGAAAACATTCATCAGAGGCCAAGTAATCTGAACTTATTAACAAGAGAATAAGATTTGAAGCTTCGAGTGCATGTCTCTTCTCCTCCGCATAATTTTTCCCAGGTGTGATAAGATACTCAAACCACTCTTTTACTATTCCAATATGCACAAGTGGGGCTAGATGTTTAGAAAGTTGATTACAGAGATATTCATCAGATGACGCATAAGAATAGTAAACAGAAAGAGTGACTTGTCGCGACTGGTGTTTCATATTAAAAGTAGCCCCCTCTTTACTGCTAGCGTATATTTTGTAGTATAGTCATTGGCTCGCAAAAGATAGATGGGCTTGTTATACTATATCCAAACCCGCTAAACTGCTCTATGGCGACTTCATGTTCTGACAAATATCTACTATTTTTAACAGCCATAATACAGTAAATATATTATGATCAAGTATATTCTATATGCTTGGGTACTTTCAATTTATTATTGTACGCGCGTCTGAAAGCGTCTATAGATTTTTTGCACATGGGTTGCAGGATTATTATTTTCTTGCTTGAGGCGGATCATTAGTTTGATATCCTCATCTGTCAATATGAGTATCGTCTTTCGAGGTATACTCGGCGTATCATTGTAAATAGCGTATATTTTTTGAATAATGTTATCACCTGGCTGCTTTCTGGTGGTAACAAATCCTAACATGCCCAACCTTGCTCCCAAGTAATTAGCCGTCTGATTTATGTGTTCAAGTTCTACTTTCTCTACATTTTTATTCTCAAACATCACAAACAGGCTTTTATAAGTGTCTCTAACATACCCCAAAACGATTTTTCAGCTTCATTTGTATAAACTATGTCTCGTCGCTCTGTTCCCTGATAGGTCTTAACCTCTAATTCACCATCGTTAGTTCCGGCTCAAACAAATAATTCAAGATCTCGAAGATGAGCCGTTGGTATTCATTTGCGGTAGCGCGTCCACTAGGCAGGTTGTTTAACCGAGCAATGAAGTTTTCTCCAATCTGGTAGTTAGATGTAGTGTCGCCTGCCTGCTCATGAGTGAGTAAAGGTTCTGCTTGACTACCCTCTTTTTCCTTGCGCCTGATATATTGATCTAATAATGTAAGGCTCTCCCGCGTAAGCTTGACAACTTCTTGCTTGGCAATTTGAAGTTTCTCTTGTTTTGCCATACCTGGATAAGTTGGCATTCGTTTATTGGGGGTTGGACGCAGAAACATTTTAAGCTCGTGATTAACAAAGTCATCATAGTTTATCCAGGGAAGCCTACGCACTATACGACGTGGAACTAGTAGGATCGGATCTCCAGTTATAGGATTTTTTGGAAGATCAAAATAACCATCAGACCATTCCCAACTCTCAAAATCAAAATAGTGTGAGATTGGCAGGCCTGGAGTTAAAGGAATATTCCAAAGTTTAGCCTGCTTTTGGGTATAATTGATCAAGAACTCCTTGAGGACATTGGCCGCAATATCACTAACTCGGTCTGCTCCAATTCCAATAGAGACAAGCTGTAGTTCTTCAATATGACGAAGTCCGCGTACCTGAAGTGGTTCGCTAGCAGACAGAGTATTGGAAAGCAGTTGATTAAGCTGAGTTCCTAGACCACTCCCCTTGCTATGTCTATCGCTATAACCAAAGCTAATTTCATTCGCTTCTGGAAAATCAATAAGATGGGCAAGCTCTTTCTCTTTACCCTCTCGGTAATATCGGATGCCTTGGTTGAATATAGCAAGCAGGTTTTGGTGCTGGTTACTTAGTAATGCATCTTTGCTCCTATAGAGCAAAAATGGATCAATACATAAAGGAATGTCAGTTGTCAAATCAGGTATGACAAAATCGACCTCCGATTGTGTGAAAGATAGTCCAAAGCTATGGGGCAGCAATAGTTTTTTATTAAACATAGTACTCATTACGATCTAGCTTACGCCACTCATTCTGATATTTGTTCTCAAAGCGGCCTAGTGCCGCTCGCACCTGACTTAAAATTAGAACAAGGTCACGCATTTCTGGTAAATCACCTGCTGGAATAATTTCGTTAATATCTTCAGCAAAATCATCGTCTTCGTTTTTTAGAAGATCCTTGAAACTCTTGATTACTTTGTTTGTCTTATTTAGTGTCAATTGTGTTATTGGCATAGTAGGCCATTTGCGAGACAGTTTATCGACTTCTTCATAAAGAGCGAAAACAACGCTCTCGATCTGATGATGCCTCTGTTTTGCTTCTGTCAACCATGTAATGTATTCATTAGTTTGCTCTTCTTTCAATGCTTCCTCCTTAGAAATTCGTTGTTGCTCTATAACTCTCTCTTCGAGAATCTGTTTTTTTTATGGTTAGTAATTCCTCCGAAGTCAATTTTGCCAATGTTCTATCTTCTGCTACTTTTGCTCTAAATATTTTATTGTAGGAAAAATTCTGCTTCCTCTAATATAGAGAGGAAGCTTACTGTACCCCTCGCTTTAATTTTCATATGATTTAGCTTACTCTAGTGGCAATGCCATTTGATAAGCATCCTTACTGATAGGATCAATAACATCTGTTAGAACAAGCGCCTGCTGTTTAGTTACCTCCACATCTGGTATCAATACCTTATCCTCATCCAAACTTAGCTCACCCTGAAAGGCTTTGTGCAGCAGCGTTTGGAATAAATGTTCCGCTTGTCGCTCCGCTTCTCTTTGTTGAGCTTGAAGACGCTCAAACCTCTGAGCAATATCTACGAATTTTTGCTGAAGAGTAAGTGGTGGATGTGGAACAATAAGTTCTTTAATGATCTCCATATTTAGCCCTGGCATGACAGCTCCACGTTCTGATACATTCAATTGGCGTAGCACAGAGGGGTGAGTGAGAAAACAGAATTTTAAGTAGGTGGGTAAGCATTTATCTTGATCTAATGTGATACAACATAAATGTTTTGTATTGATAGCAAGAGGAATATTTTCAGGTATAACTGCACACCTTCCAGGAGTTCCCATAATTGTAATAATTACATCGCCTGGAAACACCCTGTATCTTTTTAGTTCTTGGTATTTCTCCTCAGCTATAAATCTCCGAGCTCCCCATTCGAAACGATTTTGTACTGCATTATCAATGCCTAGTACAGCAATCCCTTCTTTCACGAACTCTGAATGTAAAAGCTGGCTTCCGAATGGACCCGTACGAATTGCACCTTTTCTCTCTTGAGCAAGTGACTCTATGCTTATATTTGGCCAATGAGTGTCTATATTTGCTGAAAACATTTCCAAAAACACAGACTGCAAATATGTCTCGCTCAACTCCAAGGCATACCGCCTTAGCCTCTGCAGACGATCTGCTTTTTCGAGGATAGTGGCGATACGTTTTTGTTCATTAGGTGATGAGGGTAAGGGGATACGCACATTTTCTAAATCATCTCTACTAATAGCATCAAAGGTTGATCCCTGGATGTTTGTGCTAGTTGTGATTCATAGAAACGTAAAAAGTACAGTAAATACTTGGTAGCAGATTTATCCCTGCAGCGCAGTGACGCCAAACCGCGTCCAATGCAAGATTGTTTGAGATTTATATTGGTTGGTCCTACGGGAGCCCTGACCGATATTAAAATGTCTCCAGCTTCAGCAATTTTCTGCGGTTTTGTACAAAATACTCTTGCCTTGGATATAAATCTCCAAAGTCTGCTTTTCCTTGAAAAAATGGTAACCCTTGGCCTTGTAAGTTGTATGATGAGGAGGAGGGGCTTTGACCCATGATGATATCTGCAATTTCTGAAAGTTTTTTAGATTTCATGAAGCATCCTCTCTAATTCCTGTATTTCCTCAATCATCTTTTTTTCTAAAATTAGTATACGATCTGCAGTTGTTTTTGAAGATTCATAATACGCTTCATCTTGTTCCAATTCTCGATAACGGCTTGCGGATAGATCATATTTATTTTTGCTTACTTGGTCTTTTGTAACCCAAAATTGACGTGTCAGCTGGTTTATTTCCCACTGTAAAGGACTAATCTGGGCTTGAATCTCGGATATCTGGCTTTGAGCGGCCTCAAGTTGAGTGCGGGCCTGCTGGTCGTTTTCGGGTGCTATAGCGCTTTCAAAGGTCAGGCAATTAATCTCAGCTTGGAGCCGCAGCTTTTCCACTTTTAAGGGAGTGACTTGTTCCCTCAAATGCTACAATCGCTGCTCTCGCTCAGTTTGAAATGTTGGATCATGCCTTTTGCGCCAGCAGGCTAAAATATCAGGAATATCGTTTTCTGCTATTGGTTGGCGTTTGTCATCTAGCGAGAGGCCATCGTGCTCCATATCGTAGAACCATATCTTATCTGTTGTTCCTCCACGTGTAAAGAATAAAATAGCCGTGGAGACACCAGCGTAGGGCTTAAAGACACCGCTGGGCATACAGATGATGCCATCCAGTTTATTCTCATTGATGAGCTTTTTACGAATATTGATATGGGCTTTGCTGGAGCCGAAGAGTACGCCATCTGGTATGATGACTGCGCTGCGTCCGCCGCTATCCAGAACACGCAGGATAATATGCAGAAAAAGGAGCTCTGATTTGGTAGTATTCGCTGTAGAAAGAGTCGGATTGATGTCGTTGGGATCGACGGCACCTTTGAAGGGCGGATTCATCAGGATAACATCGTAGTCTTTGGCCTCATTAAACTCTTTGGAAAGCGTATCAGTGTAGTAAAAGCGTGGCTGCTCAATACCATGCAAAATCAGGTTCATCGAACCAATTCGTAGCATGGTCATGCCAGAATCGTTATCATAGCCGCGAAAAGCTTCTTTCTGGAGAAATTGGCGCTCTTCTTCGGTCAGTAATTCACCGGTGACGTGATGTGGCCAGTTATCTGTATCATAGCTCAGATGCTCAGATGGGGTTTTCTGTTCTAAAATATATTGATAGGCGTTGACTAGAAAACCTCCTGTGCCAGCGGCGAGGTCGCCAATTTTCTCATTTGGTTTGGGATCGATCATTTGTACCATCATACGAATAATGTGGCGGGGGTGCGGAATTGGCCATTGCGACCAGCTGTACTCAATTTGCTGAGGAGGTATTCGTATAGATCTCCCTGCACGTCTTGATTTTGCGCAGAAATCTGCATCTGGTCAATCAGGTTGCAGGCCTCGATCAATAGGCTGGCTTTGTTGATTTTGAACTCGGCATTTTGCATGTAGAGTTCAAAGCTATTTTTTTTCTCCTGTAGCGTCTCTGTCTCATTGTCAGGGAACACGCCTGCTGCATTTTGAACACGTTCACTGTTACCTAATTGACGAAACCAGGGAAATACTTTGTCACGCAAGTGTTGCAAGACGTTGGAACCAGTTAGTTTTGACCAGTAGCGCCAGCGCATCTCTTCTGGAATACGCGCTGCATAGTTCTCATCTCGTAATCTGGCCAGTTTTTCCTGACGATTTTCTTCGTCATCCAGGCGTTTTAAAAAGATCAAGTAAGAAAGTTGTTCGATGGCATCAAGGGGATTGGAAAGTCCCCCTGTCCAGAGCTTATCCCAGAGTGCATCAACCTGTGAACGTAATTTAGGATCAGTAAGCATGGTTTATCATAAACTCCTAAGCAGCAAGTGAGTTGGTGAAGTTGATGAGGTCGTCGATCTGTTCTTTTGTAAACAGCCGTTCCACTGCATCCACCCCGAATCTTGTAAATGGTTCCTGATACAGATCAACCCGATGTAGACGCCGTTTTTGCAGAAAGAAATTCTCCAGCGCACTCAAAAAACGAAGTTGATCCGAGTTAAAGATATGCTGAGTAGTATAACCCTTAAATTGGCGACGTACAATATCATTATAATCCGGAATGCCGTCCAGCTCTAGCAGGTTGCGCACAAACTCAATCAAACTTCCTATTTTCATGCCATAAGCCATTCGTATATGCTCTTCTGTCAGCTCGACCTCTCCCTGTCCTAGATCTTTATGCAGTGTGCGTTCCAGTTCAAGCAATTGCTGGTCTGAGACCTCTTTATCTTGCGTAATAGCCTCTAGCGTGGGATGTGTATCAATCAACTGTAAAATATGCTCATCTACGCGCCGGCGATATTCCTCAACATAGACCCGCTCACTTCCTCCCTTTAGAAAGATATACCCATGCATATCTATGTAATCGGGGAGATCCAGTTTGATAAACGTATTGGCCTTTTCTCGCCTCTTGTTCATCTGTGGAGCCAGCAGATCAATTACCTCATCTAGCTTCTCTGCTGATGACACCAGGAGTCGCTGTGGAGCCAGGCAAAGGTCAATAGCTGGCTTGTAGCGTTGATCTTGGACGATGAAGTTGGGTAAACGGCTCACATCATCTGCAATTAATATCGCCGTCGTTTGCCACTCTTTACCTGTGAATAGCTGTAGCTTGAGCCGCTCAACTTTATGGGTAAAGGTGGTCACCTCGACGTTGACGGCTGGCACATAGCGCAGCAAAGGGGCAATCTTGCGCTTAAGTAAATCCAATTTGTGCTTCGTAAGATACTGCCAGAAGAAGTCCTGCTGTACCTCTTCCAGATCTTCCTCAAACTTTTTGACTGAGAATGAGTCAGCAGGAATTCTACTGATTTGTTCCCGTAAGCGCTCGATAATGTGGTTTTTCTCTGCTTCGTGCTTTCCACTTTCCAGATAGCGTTCGAGAAGATTGATTCGTGTATTGAACAGCGCCACGAACACAGGCAGACTCTGTCTCAGTTCTTCGCTTGCTGATTTATTAAAGTTATTTTCCCAGAAGTCAATAATCAAGAATTGCTTCTTTTCTCTGTTGGGTAGTCGATTGAGATAGCGACAAGCAGCCTGACTTCGAGTCCCTCGGCCAATCATCTGTTCTAGCTTAATTCGTGATTGTACTGGTTTCATGAAAGCCAAATTAACCACCTCGGGAACATCAATTCCAGTCTCTAGCAGATCGACTGTAATCGCAATACGTGGATATTCTTCTTCGCGAAACTGCCTGATTGAATTTCCTTTGTGATCAGATTTAGAGGTGATGACGCGCACCATATTAGGATATTGAGGAAACATCTCATTGAAAGTTTCTTCAAGTCGTAAAGCATGTTTTTGTGTCATCGCGAAAACAATTGTTTTGCCAGGAATCTGCCCTGACTCGTCTTTATAGCACTCATCCCAGATTTCCTGCCATTGTCTGCGTAGAGTATCTTTATTACTGACATTTCTCTCTAAATCGGTTCCGGTAAAGTCTAGATCATCTGGATCTATACCTTGCTCATAAAGGGCATTGCGATCTTCTTCGTTCAGGTCAATGCCTTTAATACCTTCTCGTTGAAATTTCGTACGTGCTTGAAAAACTGCATAGTCTACTAGATAGCCTTCCTGTACTGCTTGTCGATACGGATAGAGATACGTTGGTTGCATATTGCTGCAGTCAAATGTCAAGAAGGTATTGCGATCAATGAAATCGGCTGGTGTAGCGGTCAAACCAATGATGCGGCCATCGAAGTATTGTAGCACCTCATTCCATTTATTAAAGATAGAGCGGTGCGCCTCATCAAAGATGATCAGGTCAAAAAAACCTGGAGTGAATGATTGGAAGCAAAGATTCAATGTCTGGAGCGTGGCGGTGTAGAGCCGACTAGATTGCTCAAGTTTGTGGGTAGTAATACGCTGACATGGCTCATTAGGTAAAAACTTTTGAAAGCCATCAGTAAGTGCTTGTTGTACCAGTGCATCACGATCAGCCACAAAGAGAATCCGCCGAGCCTGGTTGGCACGCATGAATAGATCAATCAGAGCCATCACTGTACGCGTTTTACCCGTTCCCGTGGCCATTACGAGGAGCGCTTTGCGTTTATGCTGTTGTTCAAATGTCTCACACACCCGCCGAATAGCCTCTTGTTGATAGATACGGTCAACAATGCTTGTGTTAATAGAGACCAGTGGTAATGGTATTTTATTTTGACGAAGAGAAAGCAAATTTTCCAGATCAGATGGTGAGAAAAAGCCCGCTACTGGACGCTTATTCTCGTTGCCTGCATCCAGGAAGTAGATATCTTTTCCATTGGTCATAAAGGCAAACGGTCGAAAGCTCTGGCGCTTTTCTAGTTCAGTGACATAAAACTCCGCTTGCGTCTGGGCCAACCTCGGATCAACACTAGTTCGTTTGGCTTCTACAATGGCAAGAATCTCGCCGTTAGAACGGTACAACACGTAGTCACTGATACCCGTTGGGAGATTTGCGTGATATGTGCCGCCGCTTTCTTTAACGCGATCTAATTTCACTTTTAATGCTGCCCAGGCCTGCGGATCAAAACCATCAACAGGAATTTCGAGTCCTACCTGGTTTGGATTGTCCACGCTCCATCCTGCTTTGTTTAACGCCGGATCAATCAAATCTTTTCTGGTTTGTAACTACTCAGTAGCCCATGCAATGGGGAAAGGAGAACCAGCAAAAACCGCAGCAATGGCAGCAAGCATTGAGCGCCCCTGCTTGCGCATGGTTGAAAGATAGCTGCGAATGATGCAAAAAGCCGTAGCTCCATCGTCACTGCGGAAGGTTCCGGAAATCTTTTGCTGCACTTTCACCATGCGTAAATCTCGTTCGGCGAGATTGTTGGTAAAAGGCACAGACAGGTCCTCCAGAAAACCCAACACTTGATCAGCTCGCTTTAAGAGCGCATCGAGCAGATTCTTGGAGGCTTCCTGTTTTTTGCGTCCTTGTCGTTTGGGCTGCAGACTTCCTGGGGAGGGGCTTGAGCGGCATGCGTGGCAAAGCCAGCGGCCAGAATGGCAAAATACTGGGCAAGCCACTGCTCCCGTTCGGGGTGGGGACGGCGCTCGCTCCTTGGAGGCGCCAGCGATCAGCGGCTTGCTTCATCGCCAGCAACAGATCGAACATGGCTTGTCCCCAAGGCTGCTTCTCCTGTTCGGCGACATACAGGCAGTCGCGTAGCAGGTGGGCTCCGCAGAGGCTATGGGTACAGAGGTAGCGATCATAGCTGGACCAGCGATCATGCATGGAGCGGCCCTGATAGTGTGGCCAGATCCCAATCTGCTCCAGAGCCTGATGCCCTCGTTTGCGATGCCAGGAGTACAGGGTGAGCCAGGGAGTCGCATTGAGATGCATCCAATGCAAGATGCCTTTGACACGCATCCCCGTTTCGTCAGCATGTTGCAAGGGGCTGGCCAGCAGTAAGGTTTTGATCCGCTCGATGCTCGACTCAAGGGTCTTGGCTGCCTGAGCAATCCAACGGACCAGCGTGCCTTCGGACAACTGACACCCGCACAGATCAGCAAGAGCTTCACAGGTGCGTTGCAGTGGCACCAGTTGAAAGTGGGAAAGATAGACCGCCAAGGCTTGGACCTGCGGGCCATACTGGACAGCAGCATCGACGCCTGCCGGAAAAGACGCCTGCGTCACATGCTGGCAATAGGGGCAGCAGATTGCTTGTCGGCAATGCTCCTCGACCAGCAAACGCCACGTGGGCAGATCGTGGACTTGACGGCGTTCGTTGGTGATAGCTGCCTCCTGCTCAAGAGGGTACTGACATGCTTCACAGTGCGTTGGACGATGAAGCACGACGCTATCAGGAGTCAATGCTTGCATCAGGGTATGACCGTGGTGACCGGCTTGTCCACCGGAAGTCTTGCCGCTTTTGCGCCGCTGTTTGCCAGGTTTGCGACCCAATCCATCACTGGAAGGAGGTTTACTACTATTATGACTATCTTTTCCCAATCGCCGTTCAAGCTCTTCAATGCGCAACAAGGCACCTATGAGCAATCCTTCGAGCTCTTCGATCCTGCGATCTTTCTGCTCTGCTTGCTCTTTGAATGCCTCTGCTTGCTCTTTGAGCTCTCGGTAGGCTTTCTGAAGATTTCTCACTTCTTCTTCTGTCATGCTCTTAGTTTATCAGCTTTGTCCAGCTTTTCTCAAGGTACTGAGTAGTTACTTTTTTTTCTATTAGTTCTGCCCATAATATTACCTTAAATAAAATGATGAGTCTCTATGTAATGAAAAATTATTTATCCGTTTTTGAGCAAGCCTCTTAAAAGGCCTGCAAACGTGTCTGCAGGCCTCTCTATTGTTTATTCTGTTGGTAGTGTTTCCTTGACACCAAAGCAAATGAAGCGCATGGGGTCGATCCAGTATTCTTTAGATAGTGTTCTATCTGAGCAGGTATGATGAAGCGATCACCGGGGGCAACGGTTTGTATTTCATCGCCTTTGAATTGGAACGTGCCCGTGCCTTCGAGAAAGTAAAAAATCTCTTCCATATCTTGATGGGCGTGGCTTTTTAAGTCTTCACCAGGCTCGACGTACACTTCATTCAAGAACATCAATTGAGAATTAACATCCTCATGTTTTAGAAGCACCTTCTTGAGGGCTCCATGGCGTGTTGGCTCTAATGCAGCTTCGGCGAGAGAATATTTTGTTGGTTGTCTATTATTCATCAAGAAAATCCTCCTGTATATTTAGATCACATTCTTCCCAGCGCGATAGACGCTGGTGTGTAACGTTCGGAGAAAAGCATTTTTGTTAGTTTGCAGTCTTTGATGGGCCAGAAATTCTACCCGGTAGATTTTATCGAGAAGGGTTGGGAAATGTTGCTCCGCTGGTTTACGTAATTGATCAGTTAGCCGCAGTGCGCTTTCGGGATCGGTAAAGATCATACATTGCGCTTTCGATGTTTGTATGACGAGGGACTCATAGCTGGGAATCTCTATTGTAGCTCCATCCCATTGATTGAGGCGTGAAAGGGCAACGTTGGCATATCGTTCTCTTGTGGCAAACGATAAAGTTTTTTGTGCATGGAATGCCAGGCGCTTATACCCCTCTCCCTGCATATAGTCTATTTGATTTAATGCCTTTGCCTGGTTCTCATTTCCTAGTACGCCGCGTCGAGCTTCTTCCAATTTTTGGAGCCAGCCTGTTTCATTGCCGCAGGTCACCTCTATGTGGGCACGTTCACACAGAAAATGGGTATAAAGAGGAAAGTTATCGGCCGCTTTGGCAAGTGTTAATCCATGCTCACATTCCTTGATAGATGCATCAAATTGCCATAACACCCGATAGTGGCGCCCTCGCTTTGCTAATAGCTGTGCGTAGGCTGAGACAAGGGAACCTTTAAGGGGAAATTTCTGGAAGATAGACTCTTCAATATGATTGTACGTGTGTATAACTGTCTGGTCGCGTTGATACCAGGGTAAGATATATTGTTGTGCTGCGCACATAAGCATACCAAGGCGCATAGAGAGTTCTGCAAGTCGAATATCTTGTGACTGCCTTTGCCTGGGTTCGAGTTTATCGTACCATCTTTGTGATTGCTGAAGCACATAAGAAGATTCGCCTTTTTCAAATAGTTTGTGTAATGCTCCAGTGTAATCATTGATCATATCGAGATCAACGCTCTCGTTGGCACCTTTTGCTTCGGCAGGTTGCTCTCTCGTTCCTGTAAGATAAGCGCCAGCGGTGAGTCCTGCCATCATGCGAAGCGTATCTCGTTTGGTCTCATCGAATTGACCCACTATGCTACCTCCTACTATGGTTGAATCCTCCATCGCCCCTTGTCCCCATGCTTTGTCCGGATCTGAAGCATTCAATCCCAATTCTTCAGCGGTCTTTTTGAGATAGGTGCAAATGCGCTTGCGAGAGTCCAGGCTAATCGAGATACTGTTTTCTGCGCACCAGATAGTTCTGGCGCTCAAGCGAGTCCGAGCCGCGAGGTCTTTCTGCGTAAGGTTTCTCTGCCTTCGCTCTTTTACTAATGGATGCTCACCATTATTCATTGCCGCCCCTAAAGTCACGTAATATATAGGTTCGTTAGGTGTAAGACTCGAAAAACTCTCGAAAAACAATGAGCGCATTTTCAATAAATTATCGGCTCTTATGTGTTCCTGCCGTCTATACTCCAATCATATCACATCAAAAATATCTGCTCAACGTCGAAAGGAACGTTCATGATGGAGGTACTAAAGAGGAGTTATGATGAGTGAAATTGCTGATTTGCGAAACAGGATTGAATTAGAGTGCCAGGCGCTACGGAGCCTGATGGAGGATTTTAGACAAACGGCGCCTCATCACATTATTCAGAGCCGGTTCGAGTCAATCACTCCATTGCAAAAGCAGCTTTCTGCACACATAGGAGATGAAGAAGCAGCACGCATGGTGGTAGAAACCTATATTCGAGTGATTGGATAGAAACATGAGAGGAAATGGAGAACACTATGATCTGGGCGAGATGGTGCCGGTAGCGTCTATCCATACAGCCAGACCCTACGACGATGTTGAAGAGATCGTGAGGCGAATTCTAATCGAGCATGGAGCGCGTATAGAGGTCAATCAAGACGATTGGACTGTAACGTTTCCTGAGGGAACAACGCGAGTAGAGATCTGGCCGCGAGCAGACTCTACGCGGTTTCGCATTATTTTTCCAGATCAGTACCACATTTATGAAACCGTGACGCGATATGGCGTAAGCATTTTACGCTATCCATCTGGCGAATTCCCTCAAGAACTACTTCGGAAATACGGAAAATTTTGAATAAGAAAGAAGTTGCCTATCAGTCTCTAATCTTCTAGAACTACTTCATCTCGTGATTGCTGATCAGTTTTGACGCTTTTATAGGACAGATTGTTTCAAGAGGAAGGAGTCTCAATATGTTGCTGACAATACCAGAGAATTCGTTCGTTTTAGAAGTTAAAGCTCCTCATGCTCCATCCAATCTCTTTCGTCGCCGAGGCGGTGGGGGTAGTAGTGGTGGACGGGGATCTGGTAGAGGAGGAGGCGGTCGAGGCGGTGGGCATGAATCAGGGAAACGTGGAGGTGGTCGTGGGCGAGACGATGATCAATATATAGATTATGATTATCAGGATGACGATGACGAATATGAGTATGACGATCCTGATTCAGATGGAAGTGGCGAGTACAATCATCAGAATCCCGAGAATGATCACGATGGTGGTACTGAAGGGAGCGCTGACCCACGTTACACGCGTTATAGGGAGACCAATAGGTATCATCCTGGTAGGCGTGGCGATCATCGGAAAAATTAATGTATGAGGGATAAAAGAACATGCTCGCTGTTTGAGGATGTCCTTTCTATAAGTAAGGAGCGTGTCATATGGTGGTACAGAAACAACAGATAAACCCATATAACGATCATCTCGTACAGAAGATTGCTCAATTCATCGAACATGAGCCTATTCTTCGCGCATTTGTACTGGCTCCCAGGCATCTGTTTGTGCATGAGTTTTTCCTGCCAGCGAATGCTCCGGGTCAGTTGCCTCAGTGGCGGCGTGTTTCGCCGCAGCTCGTTTCTGAAGACGAATGGTTACAGCAGGTCTATACAAATCAACCACTTATTACAAGAATCGCTGAAGATGGGTACGCGTCATCATCCTCATCGAAGCCATCCATTATGGCATTGATGCTGCAAGTGCTTCAGGTGAGTCCAGGCCAGCGTGTTCTCGAAATTGGCACTGGTACCGGCTGGAATGCTGCATTGCTTTCTAATTTGGCCGAGAATGCTGCCCTGGTGACAACCATTGATATCGATCCTTCTTTGATCGCTGAGGCTGAATCACGGATTACGAGTGTTGTTGGGCCTGGAATGACCATTGTTACCGGAGATGGCCGTGAAGGCTACCAACCTAACGCTCCATTTGATCGCATTATTGCGACTGGAAGTTATCCATACATTCCTTTCGCCTGGTTGGATCAACTCGGGCCTGGAGGGAGGTTGGTGATGAACTGCAAAACTCCGTATGTATCTATGATGCTTCTTGCCTGCCGCGATAGTGTAACTGGCGAGATCAATGGGAATATTCTTGATACTGTCCAGGGGGAGTTTATGCAACTGCACGATGGCACCGGGATCGTACATAATCCTGGCCGCAAAATATATCCCGCCAATAAAATGGATCCTGTAATTGATTCAGATTGGGATCAGGATCGTTGGCCATTCGATCTCATCACGAATGCTCACTTTCAATTCTTCCTCTGGTTGCACTTTCCCCAGATGCACGCGCATTTGATCACGCGAAAAGACAAGTCATCAGCCTTCTATTATCTGCATGACAAACAGACAGACTGGAAGATACAGTTTAATTTTGTTGGCCACAATGATATCCGTGGCAGCCAGCCTTTATGGAGGGAATTGCAAGACATCCTTGAGTATTATCGTGCCCTAGATTATCCTGTGCGCGAGGCATTTACATTTGGCGCTGACCAATACCAACAATATTTTATGTATGCTGATGCACGTTGGAATATTGCTTGTCGAGGAGGCAGATAATAGGAGCTCTCTACAAAAATGTTATGAGCGTTTCCTGATCTTTGTACGTTTAGGATTGGCTGATGAGACGGTAATTTTGTGAACGAGCACAAGGAGTAAGCAACCAGCCAATTTGTGGTTCGCCTAAAATAAACGCCCGTTACCTGAGATGGGTAGGGGCTTTTTCTATTTCTGGTAGATTGCGACGATGAGCGAGTTGAGCGCAGCGTTGCCGACATTGGCCGCAAATATGAGCTGCCAGCCTTCTCGCGCCATCTCAGCACAATCTTTCTCGAAATGAATGTGGGGCGCGCTTGCCACCCCATGATGATAGAACTTAGTCGCCTGCTGCGTTGGCTGTCCAGGTATTGCCTGGACGTTGAGTTGTTCTTTATTATGTTATCCTTGCTCTCCCTGATGATCTTTTGGTTCATTGTGCAACTGTCGATTATATAGAAGATAAACGAGATGTCCACCGAGATTTTCGCCGAGCACTCAAAGCAGAGGCAATGCGCCATCGTTTGACAACACAAATCATTCGACAGCGCACTTATGATGCTGTGCCAGGTATTAAGGATATCGACCATAAATCACGTGTTGCCTGGAACCTGTTTTCTGGCATGTATTTTAAAGGTGGCGGTATTCCTTGGAGTCCAAAGGGGTTAATGCCAGGAACTTGTTATGTTGGGATTAGTTTTTACCGTCCTCTTGGTTCTGCTTCTACTATGTGTGCCAGCGTCGCCCAAGCATTTAATGAATATGGTGATGGCATGGTATTGAGAGGACAAGATTTCCCCTGGGATACTAGAACTCAGGGGAAATCACCACATCTAGATAGTAATCAGGCTAAATTATTGATCGATCTTGTCCTTAAGCAGTATAAAGAAACGATGAAAAATTTACCGCAGCGTGTCGTTGTACATAAGTCTTCTCATTTTTGGTCTCCGGAGGAAGAAGGTTTTCAGGATGCACTTAGGAGTGTGTCCCGTTATGATCTTGTCTCGATACGTCCAACAAATCGTATTCGTTTGTTTCGCGAAGGTCAATATCCACCATTGCGTGGAACCGCTTTTACGATTGATGATGTGCGATATCTTTATACAACAGGTTTTATTCCATCATTAAAAACGTATCCACATGGTCATGTGCCCTCACCATTGCAAATTTCTGACTATATTGGAGATACTTCCCTTACTACTATTCAGGAGGAGATCCTACTTTTAACTAAAATGAATTGGGACACAACTGCATTTGCAGATGTTCGGCCTATTACCCTTCGTTTTTCACAACTTGTCGGCGATATTATGCATGAGATCCCCATAGGCCGTGAACCTCTTCCTCAGTTGACTTCTCAGGCGCTCTCGCAATTGCGTATGCATCTGTTCCCATATACCCGTCTTCCGCCAGATGTGAAAATAGCTCCAATCGTCGACCAATGAGAAAATTCATAAGGAAGCATGCGCCATTGACACCTGCTACGCAATATATAATAGATGCCATTCATCACTTCACGCATATTGGTCGTTCTGTTCCGCTCACCTGGCTTGGCAAGTGGAATGAGCGGTTCCAGAATATTTCACTCATCATCGTTGGTATCACACGGATAGAGTCGCTTTCTCCTTATTTTGCACCTTTATCGCTAAAAATTCCTTTTGTCTGCTGTCTTCTCCGCTCATTCTATCACTTTTTGTCTGGCTCCCCAGGTCTTTCCACACATCTTCTAGTATTACAACCGTAGTTAGTCTTCCTCGTGGAAAAGAGAGAGGAGAAAAAAGGACTGAGCAACGAAGGAGGCATCCAGATGAGACTGGAAGCATTGGATCAGTGGCAGGAAGCGTTTGAACAGTTTCATGCTCGTTTTGCTGACTTGTTTGAGCGGACTGAGTCCCGTGAACAAGCCAAGAAATACCTGCGCGGCTTGCTGGCCAATGTGGGATGCAAGAACAGTTGGCAACTGGCCGAGGTGGTCGGGCAAGGCATCCCCGACCGCATGCAGCGCTTGCTCTATCGCGTCCCCTGGGATGCTGAAGCAGCGCGGGATCGCTGAGAGCAGTTTGTCATCGAGCGCTTTGGGGATGAGGAAGGCATCGGGGTGGTGGATGAGACCAGTTTCCCCAAGAAAGGTAACAAGTCCGCCGGAGTCGCCAAACAGTATTGTGGGGCGATGGGCAAACTGGAGAACTGTCAGGTGAGCACGGTGCTCTCGTATGTGGGCCGGGGGAACCATGTCTTTCTTGACCGCCGTCTCTACTTGCCAGAAGAAGAGTGGACCTGGGATCAAGACCGTCGAGCCGAGGCAATGGTGCCAGAGTCGGTGCGATTTGAAACCAAGCCAGAACAGGCCATCATCATGTTTCGGCATGCTCGGGAACAGGGGGTGCCGATGTGCTGGGTGACGGGTGATGAAGTCTATGGGGACTCACCCCGCTTACGCGAAACGATCCAGGCTGCTGGACGCTTTTACGTCCTGGCAGTGGCAGCCAACACCCGTGTCTGGAAAGAGCTGCCGGCCATTCAGGAGCCAAAGGAGCAGACGGGAGGCCGGCCCCGACGCGCGCGGCGTCTGGCAGAAGGCTCGCCCCAATCTCAAATGGTGTCCGAGATTGTGGCAGCCTGGCCCCGAAAGATGTGGCAACGCCTCTCGGTGATGGAAGGGGAAAAGGGCTCGATCACCTATGACTGGGCCTGCCAGCCAGTCGTGGAAAGCCGAGATCAGCTTCCTGGACCCGATATCTGGTTGCTGGCTCGTTGCTCGATCAGCACACCCGATGAACTGGCCTATTATCTGTGCTATGCTCCCCCGGCAACGGCGCTGCGGGTGCTCATCTGGATGGCCTCAAGCCGCTATACGGTGGAACAATGTATCAAGGAAGCCAAAGGCGAGACCGGGTTGAATGAGTATGAAGTGCGGTTCTGGCACAGTTGGCACCGGCATATCACGCTCTCGATGATGGCCCATGCCTGGCTGGCGAGCATTCGGGCCGCTGAGCGAGAAAAAAAAGCCCGGCCAGCGAGGAACTCGCCGAACTGACCGTCCCAGAAGTGCGGCGGTTGTTGGAGATCGCGCTGCCTTTACCGAAAGGTTCTGCTGAACTTCGGCTGGCCTGGTCAAGGTGGCGGCGACGCAAACGGCTGTGGGCCCGTCAGACTCATTCCCGTCGCCATGCGTATTCTGCCAGAACACCTGGATCAGGAATCGTTCTCCCTAAATAACTACGGTTGTAATACTAGGTAGGTCGCCCACTCATCCGTGATGAACAAGATGGCAAACAAAGCCTTCAGCAGACTCGAACCTGTTGAAGGAGGTGATATAAAAAAACTAAGATGACCTATAGTTGCATAATAGATTCTTCGGCGCCCTCTGAATAACCTGTTTCATATGCCTCGTAATAATATGTGAAAAAATAAGATGAGCATCTTCTTCTTGTTCAATGTTAGAACCGGGAGCTAGTACATAAGCATCTACAATATCTTTCATTTTTCCACCATTTGCTCCTAGTAATCCTATTGTATATGCATCATTCTCTTTTGCAAATTTAAGCGCATTTATAACATTTAAAGAATTACCACTGGTACTAATACCAATTACTACATCATTAACCCCTAAAAAATTTTTAAGTTGCTCTGAAAATATATACTCATAGGCAACATCATTACTCCAGGCTGTTATTAATGGAACATGATCTGTTAATGAGATAGCTTTTAAACGTGGCTTATCGGGTGCATATGTGTTTTTTGTGAGATCAAGGGCTAGATGAGAGGCTGTTGCTGCACTTCCACCATTTCCAATAACAAAAATGGTAACTACTCAGTACCTTGAGAAAAGCTGGACAAAGCTGATAAACTAAGAGCATGACAGAAGAAGAAGTGAGAAATCTTCAGAAAGCCTACCGAGAGCTCAAAGAGCAAGCAGAGGCATTCAAAGAGCAAGCAGAGCAGAAAGATCGCAGGATCGAAGAGCTCGAAGGATTGCTCATAGGTGCCTTGTTGCGCATTGAAGAGCTTGAACGGCGATTGGGAAAAGATAGTCATAATAGTAGTAAACCTCCTTCCAGTGATGGATTGGGTCGCAAACCTGGCAAACAGCGGCGCAAAAGCGGCAAGACTTCCGGTGGACAAGCCGGTCACCACGGTCATACCCTGATGCAAGCATTGACTCCTGATAGCGTCGTGCTTCATCGTCCAACGCACTGTGAAGCATGTCAGTACCCTCTTGAGCAGGAGGCAGCTATCACCAACGAACGCCGTCAAGTCCACGATCTGCCCACGTGGCGTTTGCTGGTCGAGGAGCATTGCCGACAAGCAATCTGCTGCCCCTATTGCCAGCATGTGACGCAGGCGTCTTTTCCGGCAGGCGTCGATGCTGCTGTCCAGTATGGCCCGCAGGTCCAAGCCTTGGCGGTCTATCTTTCCCACTTTCAACTGGTGCCACTGCAACGCACCTGTGAAGCTCTTGCTGATCTGTGCGGGTGTCAGTTGTCCGAAGGCACGCTGGTCCGTTGGATTGCTCAGGCAGCCAAGACCCTTGAGTCGAGCATCGAGCGGATCAAAACCTTACTGCTGGCCAGCCCCTTGCAACATGCTGACGAAACGGGGATGCGTGTCAAAGGCATCTTGCATTGGATGCATCTCAATGCGACTCCCTGGCTCACCCTGTACTCCTGGCATCGCAAACGAGGGCATCAGGCTCTGGAGCAGATTGGGATCTGGCCACACTATCAGGGCCGCTCCATGCATGATCGCTGGTCCAGCTATGATCGCTACCTCTGTACCCATAGCCTCTGCGGAGCCCACCTGCTACGCGACTGCCTGTATGTCGCCGAACAGGAGAAGCAGCCTTGGGGACAAGCCATGTTCGATCTGTTGCTGGCGATGAAGCAAGCCGCTGATCGCTGGCGCCTCCAAGGAGCGAGCGCCGTCCCCACCCCCGAACGGGAGCAGTGGCTTGCCCAGTATTTTGCCATTCTGGCCGCTGGCTTTGCCACGCATGCCGCTCAAGCCCCTCCCCCAGGAAGTCTGCAGCCCAAACGACAAGGACGCAAAAAACAGGAAGCCTCCAAGAATCTGCTCGATGCGCTCTTAAAGCGAGCTGATCAAGTGTTGGGTTTTCTGGAGGACCTGTCTGTGCCTTTTACCAACAATCTCGCCGAACGAGATTTACGCATGGTGAAAGTGCAGCAAAAGATTTCCGGAACCTTCCGCAGTGACGATGGAGCTACGGCTTTTTGCATCATTCGCAGCTATCTTTCAACCATGCGCAAGCAGGGGCGCTCAATGCTTGCTGCCATTGCTGCGGTTTTTGCTGGTTCTCCTTTCCCCATTGCATGGGCTACTGAGTAGTTACCAAAAATGTGTTGGTTTTGGTTATATGCACGCTCCAATATATGTAAAATTGTCTGAATTTGTGGATGCGATATACTTTTTATCATTTGATTCAATTCTTCCAAGTATCTTGTAATTGTTTCCATTAGTTTTTCCTCTTTTCATGAACAAAAGATAACTACAGTCAATAGGTATAGTGATTGCTTAGTACAGGATCTCGATCTACTCTTCAATGCACGCAACACTCCTACTTGTGCATACACGAATGCATTAATAGCCACGTGGTGCTCAGCATAGTACGAAACCTGATTGAAGCAGTCTTAACTCACAGAAATAACCACGTTAGTTTTTCTATTTTTGGCTCTGTAACCAATGAGGAACAATCCCGTATATAAATCTATGATTCTGATTCTTTCTATGAACAAGATCGCACACCTTGTTTATTACTAAGCATTATTTAATTGGGAGTGCATTTTACTGTGTGCTAGGCATTCCCAATCTGCATGTAGGTGGACGTATTAAATTAATTTTAAACCTGAAAGTCCTAATATAACAGCTAGTACGGGATTGAGATATTTGTTAGGAATGTATTTGCTAGAAATGCTACCAATCAAAACACCAGGTAGCGAACCAAGCAATAGCAAACAAACGATGGTCCAGTTGATTTCACCAGAGGCGAAATATCCAACAAAACCAGCTAATAGTAATAAAAATGCTTGAAAAATATCCGTTCCTATCAACTCTCTTGATGGCATCCTAGGGTAAAGGAATGCAATCGCGGCAACGATTAACGTACCACTACCAACGGAAGTGAGACCAACCATAAGACCAACAACTGCTCCTACAAGGATCGTTGCCATCGGGCGCTTCCATATACGCCTGTGTTCTGACCCTTGAGCACCTGTCTTTTGCCTGATTTTCGCTTGCTGTCTGTGCTCTATCCAAAGCATAAGAGTGGGTTTGAAAAGAAGTAATACAGCCACAAAGACAAGCACGAAGCCGATTAAATGTACAATAATGCTATTGATCAGTGAAGCATACTGCTTATGTGTATATTGGACTAATAGCACACTGATTAGTGTTGCAGGAATACTACCACAGGCTAACCAGAAGACAATAGAAAAGTTTACTTGCTTGTGCTGTATATATACAATGGAGCCAAAAGCCTTTGTAACGGTTGAATAAGTGATATCAGACGCAACTGCCCATACTGGAGGGATACGAAACAGAATGATAAGGATTGGAGCAAGTAATGAACCACCGCCCATTCCTGTTAGACCAATGAGAAAACCTACTAACAATCCAGCAAAACTTATATGATAGTCCAAGAATCCCTCCTGATATATCTGGAACAAGTGCATATTGCACAAATTTTATATTTGGTTGAATGGGAACCTGAAACGGCCCCGCATGACTTTTGCTGACTTGATCGATTGGTAGATCTTCATGAGAGTCACACCAAACGTCTAACTATTATGCCTGTTGCTGCATAGCTTCAATAAGTACTTTCGCAACTTGGGGGCGTGTGAACTCAGAGGGGGGGATGATACCAGACTGGAGCATTTGCCGCACTCGAGTTCCGCTGAGTGTCACATGAGCATCACTCCCGTGAGGGCAAGTTTTGGCGGAGGCCATACCTTCACATTGACGACAATAAAAAGTGTGATCGAAGAACAATGGTGTAATGCCAAGTTTCTGAGGATCGAATTCGGCAAAAATCTTATGAGCATCATAAGTGCCATAGTAGTTACCAACACCGGCATGATCACGTCCAACGATAAAGTGCGAGCAGCCATAGTTTTTACGCATAAGTGCGTGGAAGATTGCCTCACGTGGACCGGCATAACGCATTGCTGCAGGTAAAACACCCAGAATTGCGCGATCAGCTGGGTAATAGTTATTGAGAAGAACTTCGTAGCAACGCATACGTACCTCGGCCGGGATGTCATCACTTTTAGTCGCACCGATCAGAGGGTGCAGGTAGAGCCCGTCAACCATCTCTAGGGCACACTTCTGAATGTATTCATGAGCACGATGGACAGGATT
Organism: Dictyobacter kobayashii; assembly: GCF_003967555.1. Lineage (GTDB taxonomy): Bacteria > Chloroflexota > Ktedonobacteria > Ktedonobacterales > Ktedonobacteraceae > Dictyobacter > Dictyobacter kobayashii. The sequence continues at coordinate 573,552 of NZ_BIFS01000001.1, read as the reverse complement.
ACGCGTCTGAAAACCGACAATACGCTTCCAGCCGCGTCGTGCAAAGATTTGGCGAGTCTGTGTAGGCGTGTAACGATACTGTTGGAACATCTGCGGCTGAAGTTCGACAACACGGACAGGACCCCCCAAGAGAACTTCTCCCTGCTGGTAGACAACCGCGACGCCTGGGTGTGCATCGTCTTCTGTGCGGTAGACTTGGCGGGCTTCATCATGTTTATTATACATATATTTTTCTTCGAGTGTCAGAACAGCATAGAGTTCACCTTTATCATTGACAAGTGCAATACGCTCACCTTCAGTTAATGTTGCTGCTTGCTCTCTGGTGACAGGAAGGGTAATAGGAATTGACCAAGGGAGGCCGTTGTCCAGATGCATCGTATTAATGACGCTGAGATAGTCATCCCGTTTGAGAAAACCTTGTAGCGGACTGTATGCGCCATTAGCCAGTTGTTCGAGATCAGCGAGTTGGCGTGGACCAATAATAATACGTGGTAATTCTGAGACCTGTTCTTGTAATTCTTGTAATTCTGCCTCGCTAGCTAGATTAATCATAAGTTTTCCACCCTGAGGCGTGATTAAACCATCTGTTGTCATAAGAGTCTCCTATAATTCTGCTTGCATTTATAATTCTGCACGTAGTGCTATGTGTTATCCCGTAGCTTGTCCTTTTTTATTCGTACAAGAGAGGGATGTTGGGACATAGCCTTGCCCAAACATAGATGCGAGAATTATACTTCCTGTTCACATATACTGAGAAAAGGCCTGTGAATACTCCGACCTCTATTGAGAAACGAAAACTAAACAGTAGACATTGCCACTTGTTGACTAGGGAAACAATTTATTATATGCTGAGAGATTCTTCCAAATAGCTTGGATCAAGGTACTTCATCTCGACTAGCTTGCTCAGAACACGTGTAACGCTTTCATCTAATGTCTCTTTAAAGGTCTCGACAATCAGATCCGGATTTTCTGGCTCCTCATAGGGATCATCCACGCCGGTAAAGCCCCGGATCTTGCCCTCGTCAACCAACTTATAGAGGCCTTTTACATCACGTTTCCGGCAAACGTCGATAGGACATTTCACATAGATTTCGACAAAGTTTCCAATCTCCTGGCGTGCCCAAGCGCGAGCTTCACGATAAGGTGCGATGGCTGCCGAGATACAGATCACACCATTACGAGTAAGCAAATTACAAACGAAGGCGATACGTTTAATATTGATATCACGATCCTCGCGGCTGAAGCCAAGGCCCTTACTCAGATGAGTACGCACGATATCGCCATCTAGGATCTCTACATTGCGTCCATGCTGTTGCAGACATTTCTCGATCCCACCTGCCAGCGTACTCTTACCTGCACCAGAGAGGCCGGTAAACCAGAGAGTAAAACCAGTGTTTGTCATGTTTCTTCTTTATCCTTCCCTCTTATTTTTTCACTGGATAGTAAATATTCAAAATGAACGTTGATAAAGGATATTTACGAACCAAATACTAAACTCAAGGTAAAGTTAAACTACTTTACCTTTTTATAAGGCAATCTATGTTTAATAACGATATAGAATAATTTTGGAAATTATTCTATATAAGAGACAACTCCGACTATAGATAGGTAGCTCTATTTATGTTTGTTGAAACTCTCTTTACCCTCATAAAGGGTGTAAATTATGGTATTGCATTGGTCGAGTTAAAATTGAGAAAAACGTCACATATAACTCCTGACGCACAAGCACTTAAATGCATACATGTAATTGACTTGCATATATACATTCGAATATTGACTTAGTATGCTAATATCATTATAACACATTTTAGACAATTTTAAACCAACTGAAAGATTTGTTGGTGATATTGAATCATTTCGATTTAGATATAACAAATTTTGGAGCTAGAGAAACTATTTCGAAAAGATCATTAGCTGATCTAAAATGTGCTATGTGCAACACTCTTATAGAATTTATTTACAAACTGACCTGGCTATTTGAGATTTTTCTGAAAGGATACTACCAGATGAAACATATTCTTGTTACCGGCGGGGCCGGATTTATTGGTTCACATTTTGTACGCTATATGCTGGAAAAGTATCCTGATTATGCAATTAATATGCTTGATAAACTAACCTACGCTGGAAATTTATCTAACCTATCCGATGTACAAGAGTGCTATGGACCATTAGAACGCTATCACTTCTTCCAGGGTGATATATGTGATCCTACATCTGTTAAAGAAGCGATGCAGGGCTGCGAGTATGTACTCAATTTTGCCGCAGAAAGCCATGTGGATCGCTCACTTGAGCATCCTGGGCATTTTATTATGACAGATGTCTATGGAACTTATGTCCTACTTGAACAAGCCCGAAAAGAACACATAGAAAGGTTTGTGCAAATTTCCACTGACGAAGTGTATGGGGAAATACTCTCAGGCAATGCTGGAGAAGATGCTAACGTGATACCTAGGAGTCCCTACAGTGCCAGTAAAGCAGGTGGAGAGTTCATCGCACAAGCTTATTTTGTAACCTATGGGTTGCCCGTTATTATCACACGTGGTAGTAACAACTTTGGTCCATTTCAACATCCGAGAAGTTTATTCCGCTTCTCATAACAAATGCTAAAGAAGATCGCTTACTCCCGATTTATGGTAACGGTCGGCAAATACGCGATTGGATCTATGTTTTGGATCACTGTCGGGGAATCGATGTTGCTCTCCATCAGGGTAAAGTAGGAGAAATATATAACATTGGAGGTGATAATGAATATCAAAATATTAAGATTGCCCAGCTCATTCTTGATTTGCTCGGTAAATCGTCATCACTAATCCGTTTTGTTACGGACAGACCAGGGCATGATCGACGTTACGCACTCAACACGACTAAAATACGACAACTCGGTTGGCAGCCACAATTTAGCTTTGAAGCTTCCCTTGCAGAGACAGTAAGGTGGTATATGCAATATGAATCATGGTGGAAGCCGCTGAAAGATGTATAGCCTCTACCAGCATTTCTTCTATAAGCGCAAAAATTTTGAAAACGCTTTGGTTTGTGTTGATAGTTTTTTTGCAGGAAAACACAGCATTTCTTAAAAGCGTATTTATGAACGAGGAAGATCAAGTAGGATCTCAAGTAATAGTTCAGCTATTACTCATCCCAATTATGCAGACTAGTTAAAAATTTCATCTTGAAAATCTCATTATCACCAATCGCTAAGAATCTCATCGTTAAGCCCACGAGATAAAAACAAACAAGTCAGAAAAGATGAGAACTATTCTTTGAGGGAAAGGAACAGTTGTTAAGGGATAAATAAAAAATGAGCGACGAATTTTCCTCATACTAATACAAAATCCATGCTTTACAATTACAAAAATATTATTCCCCAAACAAACTTTTTGAGCTACTATTGATTGCGTCGAGACTAATATAATAGTTGGGAAGTTTCTTAGCTCAAGCCTCATTTATGTATTTTTTTCTTTAAAAAGGTACCTGCAAGGATCAAAATAAAATGGTTTCCCAATAATAGCGAGAAGTAGCTTAAGTTGACATCTAAATATAATTGTGTTATATAACTATTATTGCATTTAGTATTAACATCGCAACTTTACGTGGGTGAATATGTCAATTACAGTTAATAAGTTAGCAAAATATTATCGCTCGTACCATCGAAATGTTGGCATTCGAGCTTCAATGAAGAGCTTATTTCATCGGGAATATGAGATGGTGCAGGCAGTGAAGGGCGTCTCATTTCATATTGAACAGGGAGAAATCGTTGGTTTTTTAGGACCCAATGGCGCAGGTAAGACAACAACGTTAAAATGTTTATCAGGACTTTTGCACCCCACATCGGGTACCTCCCGGGTTCTAGGTTTCACTCCTTATAAACGCGAAAAGGAGTTTTTGAGACAGATAACCTTTGTAATGGGGCAACGTAACCAATTGCTTTGGGATTTGCCTGCCATGGAAACATTTTTGGTCAATAAGGCTATTTATGATATTCCAGAAAAACAGTTCAAGAGAACCCTGGATGAACTTGTAACGTTGCTCCATTTAGAACCATTGCTTGGCCGGCAAGTACGTAGATTAAGCCTTGGTGAGAGAATGAAATGTGAGATTGCCGGCGCACTCCTGCATCAGCCTCAAGTGCTCTTTTTAGATGAGCCAACAATTGGCCTTGATGTGACAGCTCAGGCAACTATTCGTAGTTTTATTCAATCCTATAATCGCGATCACAGCGTAATTGTATTGCTTACCAGCCACTATATGGCTGATATAACCGCGCTTACACAACGTGTTCTTGTGATTGAACATGGCACACTCATGTATGATGGTGATTTGCAAGAATTGGTAACGCAGACTGCACCATATAAATTACTACGATTAACGTTGGAACGCTACGTCGATAAATCGGAACTTTTGAGTATTGGAGAGCTGGAAAAACTGGATGGATTGGAAGCAATTATACGGGTGCAGCGACAAAACACAGCGCAAATGGCTGCTCAGGTACTCGAACATTTACCAGTAGCAGACATTATGATTGAAGAGCCTCCAATTGAGCAGATCATTCGCGATGTCTTTCATGGAGAAAATCATGTCTAAATTTGTCAAATTGTATAGAGGTCTGGCGAGAGCTTCGTTTGCTAGTGCCATGACCTATCGCGCACATATGCTGCTATGGATACTTTCTTCAATCTCACCGTTAGTAATGATGGCTGTCTGGTTAACTATCGTAAGCGAGGCAGGCCCCGTTGCGGGCTGGAATCGCAGTGATTTCATTATCTATTACGTTGGCTTGATGGTGATCGACCGATTAACTGTCGCATATCAGATTATATTGCAATGGGATCAAGATATCCGTTCTGGTGAATTATCTGCAAAACTGCTGAAGCCTGTGGATCCTTTTCATTATCATTTATGTGAACAAATAGGCTGGAAAGGATTGTTTCTGCTAGTGATTATTCCTGTTGTCATAATACTTCAATTGACACCTTTACGAAATCACTTACCAGATATAAATCATTTGGCAGTTTTCGTGATCAGTGTAATTGCAGGTTTTTTACTGAGCGTTGTAATGAACTCTGCATTTGCGATGATTTCATTTTGGTCTACCCAAAGCCTGAATCTCTACTCATTTTGGTATGGTATTGGACAGTTTTTCTCTGGATTTGTTGCACCGTTAGCACTACTTCCCTTGCAAGTACGCAATCTGGCGTACTTCTTACCTTTTCGGAGTATTATCAGTCTCCCAATTGAGATCTTGCAAAATAAAATTGCCTGGCCTAATATTGGCATTGGTATGGGAGTAACACTGTTCTGGATCGTATTCTTCTGGTGCCTTTACCGTTGGGCATGGAGAACTGGTGTGAAACATTATGAAGCAGTTGGCGCTTAAGGGCCCTAGTGTTTGTTACTAGGAAAACAGATGAAGATTTATTTGCGGCTACTCAGAATCTTTTATACAAATGCTTTGATGAGCGAATTCGAATATCGGCTTAATTTTTGGTCGAATATCGGAATGAGTTTCTTTTGGTTAATAGTATCCATCTTTAGTATCAATATTTTTTTTCTACATACACAGACAATTGCAGGGTGGAACTATTATAATTTACTGGTTGTATTAGGTTTGTTCTTTGCCATGAATGGCTATCAACAAATGGTTTTGCAGCCCAATCTCTCTCGCTTATCAGAATATGTACGCTTAGGAACATTTGACTATGTCCTTACAAAACCAGTTAATAGCCAATTTTTTATCAGCTTACGTAATATTGGCATTAATAATGTGAGCGATCCTCTTTTTGGGATAGGCTTGATTATATATGGTCTATATCAATCACACAACACCCCGAACTTACTACAGGTCTTATTCTTTATTTTGCTCATGATTTCTGCCATGATAATTTTATATAGTCTGAACTTAATAATCCATATTCCAACCTTCTGGCTCGTCAATTTAGATCAGATCGATATTTTGACCACGCGGTTGTTAGAAACCGCCCGTTTTCCTCTAGCTTTTTACCAGAATCCCTTGTTACGCAATTTGCTGACTTTCGTGATACCAGTTGCTTTCATGACAACCTTTCCTGCTCAAGCCCTTCTTGGCCGATCAGATTGGCCAGTTGTATTAGGAGCAGTGCTTTTAGCAAGTACTTTATTCACCTTATCTGCTGCTTTCTGGCGCTTTGCCTTAATTTACTATAGTGGCGCAAGCAGTTAGTATTCAAATTTCCATCGAGGTATACAGTGATTGATATTTCTATCATTATTGTCAGTTGGAATGTTGCTGAATTGCTGCGTTCTTGTTTACTCAGTATTCACCGATCCCCTGTATATATTGTGCAACCAGATAAAGACGTTCCAACAGAAATAAATCAGTTATCAGTTGAAATCATCGTCGTCGACTCACATAGTAACGATAACACATTGGAAATGCTTCATGAGTTCTCGAATGTCCTCGTTATAGCACAAAAAGAAAATTTAGGTTTTGCAAAATGTAATAACATAGGCTTACAAATAGCAAGGGGAAGATATCTCTTTCTCTTGAATCCTGACACTGAACTTGTTGGAAATGTGCTCAATACTCTCATTGCATATCTTGATCAACATAGTAATGTGGGTATTGCTGGCCCTCATTTAACTGATGCAGCAGGGAAGCTACAAAAAGTACCCCGCCGCTTCCCTAAATTTATTATTACGCTTTTTGATACACCTTCTTTGCAAGCGCATCTGCCGCGTTGGCTACTTTCACGGTATGCCATTATTAATCCTATTAAGGATGCTTGCACTCCAGTTGAATGGGTGTTGGGAGCTGCTCTGATAATTCGCCAGGAAACTTTTCAAGATATTGGTCCCCTGGATGAAAAATATCCAATGTACTCCGAAGAAATCGATTGGTGCATGCGGGCGACACAACATGGCTGGAGTATTGAGTGTGTAGGCATTGGGCAAGTAGTGCATCATGGAGGGAAAAGTTCGGAACAGATTCCTTTAGTGAGACATACATACTACTGGCAAAGTACTTTGCGCTTCTTTCAGAAGTATTACAAGCAATATGCTATTTTATTGCGCTTTTGCGTGATACTTAGTTACTTACATGTGCTATGCTTTGAATTTGGACATGTATTGATGAGCAAAAACAGTAAGAAAAAGAATGATGCCCGAATGAAAATCAAGATATATCGAAAAGCGCTAGTCGCATTAATTACACATCCCTACAAATTAGTAGTATAAAAGAGAAACAATTCCACTAACTCCTCTGAAAAAGGGAGAATGACTGCAGGGCAATGGAACCCCCAAAAAGGCATAACAAAGGAGCCGAAACCAGAAGTTGCTTCGGGAAGAAGAAGGTCTTCTCGAAAGATCGCGCGGTTGCCGAAGCCGGCTATCCTTGAGAAGCAAGAGGAGTCAGAGAGACCTCAAACCCCAGCTTTTCGAGCTGACGGACGAGACGCTTTTCTTTTCCTCGACGCTCCAACTGGCCGAGGTAGTTAGCTCCCAGTTCTTGATACTCCTTGGTTTCAGCTAGGATGTGGTAGATAATAATGAGGAGCGTATGCCCCAAAGCCACGGCAGCTCGCTTCTTCCCGCGACGAAAGGCGATCTGGTGATACTGGGCAGAGAGATAGCACTGCTTGCAGTGAGAGGCTGCGTGTGCTGCTTCAATAAGAGCGGCCCGCAGCCACTATTAACGCCGACGTAATTACGGTTCATCCCAGCATTTGATCCTGGTGGCGAAGTCAAAGAGAGAGCCTGGAACTCATCAACTAAGATGGGTGAAGATGGATCATGTTGTTATGTCGATAGGGAGGTCACCTATGTCGCTCAAACTATTGCCGATTCCGCCGATTCCAGAAGAAGTCGTTCGTATTGCTCAGACTGTCTTTTCCGTGGCAATGTCTTCATGCAGGTACGTGACACGTTAGGAACCATTTACACGGATGAGGCCTTCGCCGACCTGTTTCCGACCCACGGCCAACCCGCTTTCGCCCCGTGGCGGCTGGCACTCGTGACCATCTTTCAATTTATGGAAGGCTTAACAGATCGCCAGGCCGCTGATGCGGTACGAGATCGATTGGCATGGAAATATGCACTCAGCCTGGAACTAACGGATGCCGGGTTCGATCATACGGTGCTTTCTGAATTCCGCTCCCGCCTGATGGAGGGCCATGCAGAGCAACGTTTGCTGGATCTGCTCCTGGAGGGTTGTCGGAAGGGAGGATGGCTCAAAGCGCGTGGACGACAACGCACCGACTCCACCCATATTCTGGCCAGGATTCGCTCCCTGAACCGCACGCTCTGCGTGGCACAGACGATGGTATACGTCCTCAATGTGCTCGCTGAGGTCGCGCCTGAATGGATGTGTGCTCATATCCCAATGAGTTGGGTCGAACGCTATGGCGAGCGGCTCAGCCATGAACACTTGCCTAAAGATGAGCAGGAACGCAAACAGTACGCCAACCAGGTCGGAGCCGATGGACGGCTCTTACTCAGTGCAGTCGAGGCTCCGGATGCCTTAGACTGGATGAAGACCCTGCCTGCCGTCAACACCTTGCGCACGGTGTGGGAGCAGCAATTTGAGCCCCTCGAACAGGGAGGCGCGTTTCGGCGTGAGCCAGCCGTGCCCGCCGCCCAGATGATTACGTCGCCCTATGATCCTGATGCACGCAACGCGAAGAAGCGCGCAACCTACTGGACTGGCTACAAAGTGCATTTCACTCAAACCTGTGATGATGAGGCGCCCCAACTGATCACCCACGTCGAAACCACCGCTGCACCACTGAGCGACGAGGGCGTGGTTTCACACATTCATGCGGAGTTAGCCAGAAAAGACCTCCTCCCAGAACAACATCTGGTCGATTCAGGATATGTCACCGTCGCCAACCTGGTCCAAAGCCAAGCAGATGAAGGGGGGGATCTGCTTGGCCCGGCGATGAAGACCCATTGGTATCAAGCAGAGACGGGCTACGATCTCACGCATTTCTGCATTGATTGGGAGGCCGAACAGGTCACCTGTCCGCAAGGCTATGTCAGTTCCAGTTGGACACCGGTTCAGGAGGCCGGCAAGGAGCTGATCAAGATCAAGTTCTCGCAAAGCGACTGCAAGGTGTGTCCCAGCCAGAGCCTATGTACCGGAACGACCCGCCGGACGCTGACCTTATAACCCCAGAGAGCTCATGCAGGCACTGTGTGCTGCTCGTGGGCGCGAGCAGACGGACATGTTTAAGGACACGTATCGCCATCGCGCGGGGATCGAAGGAACCCATTCGCAAGCAGTACGGGCGATGGGCTTACGCCGCTCGCGCTATATCGGCCTGCCCAAAACACATCTGGGTCATATTGCGGTGGCTGCGGCCATCAACCTCGTTCGGTTGACCAGCTTTTGGCGCGGAGATGTGCCAGAACAAACGCGCACCTCTGCTTTCAAACGGGTGATGAAGCAAGCAGCCTGAAATGTGAGCGACTTCGCCACCAGGATCAAATGCTAGGATGAACCGTAATTACGCCGACGCTGACAATACGAACCTATCAAGCGCAACGAGAAGATCGTTTCCAGCAAGTCGTCTTGCTGTGGGCACAGGGGATGAAACAGGTTGATATTGCCAATCGGGTTGGCACCTCTGAGCGAACCGTTCGTCACTGGCTCAGCGCCGACATTTGCCTAGCTACCGGCGTCCCAACCGCTGCAGTATCTTTGATCCTTATGCAGCCTATGTCCTGGATCGCTGGAAAGAAGGCATTCATGAGGGACAGCAAATCTTTGAAGAAATCCAAGCACAGGGTTTCAAGGGATCTGCCCGCATGGTGAGACGCTTTTTACAAACCCTGCGAGGAAACCGTCGCCCATTGGCTGACCCGGCTCCTCCATCGGCAGCCGAGCAGTTCTCTGCCAAGGCTGTTGTCTGGCTCTTTATTCGAGCGTCTACAGATCTCACGGAAGAAGAGCAAAAAAACCTCCAGTTTCTTTGACAGGTCAGCGTGACTGCTGAAACGGCTTATGGTCTGATCCAGGAATTCTTAACAATGGTGTGTAAACGGGAAGTAGAACGCCTGGATGCCTGATTAGAGCGAGTTCAGAACAGCCGCATCCCGGAATTACAACGCTTTGCGCTCGGCATTCTCCGTGACAAAGAACCCGTTGCCGCTGGATCAACACAGATCTATAGCAACGGTCCCGTCGAGGCCCAGGTACACAAGCTCAAATTGGTCAAGAGACAAATGTTTGGTTGTGCAAAGCTTCCCTCCTCAAGCAGCGACTCATCCACGCCCTCTAATCCTCCGAAGTCGATTACCCGACTGAAAAGTATTGCATCTCTGTGCTTTTTGTTCTCTGCCTCCTTTCTCCATTTCTTCGTTTTTTAGCAAGTGGACACACTAATTGCCGGGGAAGGCCAAAATAATTACCCGTAAACAACTAAAGAGGTTTTTAATTGTGGAGGATAATGAAAAAATCACAATGTTCTCAGTAAAAAGGGTAAAATAGAACATTGTACACTCCTTCTCATCAAGATGTTGCTGAATACGTGTCAATCTTCAGATTGTTAAAATTGGTAACATTAAGTAGAACAGTGGCACCCTGATTGTCAAAACGGAAGTTCATTCGTTTCAAACCGTATTCTTCTAAATTATGGGTTATATCATTTTGTGCTTCCTCATGACTATACAACATAAGAAAACCACCACCACCGGCACCGTTGATTTTCCCTCCCAATGCACCATTATGCAATGCTAGATTATAGCACTTATCAATGAATGGTGTTGAGAGCCCCGGGGCAAGACAACGTTTTTCTTGCCATGAATGATGCATTAGTAGTGCAAATTCATCAAGATTTCCATGCTCTAAACAGCATTGCATATTTTCCGCTATTGCTTTTATATTATTCAATGCATGTATAGTTTTACTATCATGATTCTGTATCGATTTTTGTTGATGTTTTAAGATAGAGGAGGATTCGCGAGAATTACCCATAAAAAATAGCATCAGGCGTTTTTCAAGTGTATTCATTACATCAGGATCTATTTTTAGACTTTCAACTGTAACACCTTTATCCGTAAAGGTAAATTTATTCAGTCCTCCAAATGCTGCTGCGTATTGATCTTGTTTTCCAATGGGCAACTTCATTTTGTCTATTTCAATAAATGATGCGATTTCCGCAATCTGGTATTTGGTCATTGATTGTTCAAGAAGAGTCGAAAGGGCTCGTATCAGAGTAACGGCGGCCGCACTGGATGAACCCAGCCCTGTGCCAGGTGGTACTTCACTGGCAAGAAACAGGTGAATACCACCCCGGATCCCAAAATAGTGTAATATTGCACGCGGAAGCGCTAGATCACCATTCCAAAAGAGCTCTTGCTGAGAGGTAACACGAAAAAACGAGTGGTAATCCGCAGAAATTATCTGTAGATCATCCGTATCACTATCTGTAATAACTGCATAGAAGTACTTATTAATAGTAGTATTAATTACAACACCTTTATATGTTCCATAATACGCCTCAAGATCTGTCCCCCCCCCCCGAAACTAATACGCATTGGAGCTCTCGCAATCAGCATTTTTTTCTCCTTTGAAAACACAAAGTATGTTAAGAACACTTTGAAATGTAGATACCATTCAAAACAGCGTCTACAGCATGATATAAATTTGCTTTCACTAGAAACGGCTGAATCACAGCGCTTGAAGGATGCTGGATCTGTTCTAGTCCTAAACCAGTCAATACAAGTATGGGCAATACACCTGCAGCAAAACTAGCTTGTACATCAGTTATATTATCTCCAATAAAAACAGCATCAGTTAAGGCAAGGTTGAGTTCTTTGCACGCACGCAAGAGCAAACCTGGGCGCGGTTTACGGCAAGCACAACCTTCGTGCTTGCCGTGTGGACAATAATACACGTGTTCAATATGTCCACCTGCTTTTTCTACTTCGGAAAGCATGTGTTGGTGGATATCATTGAGGGACTGGACTGAGAGCCTACCAGTAGCAATACCAGCTTGATTTGAACAAACAACAATTCGATGGCCCGCAACAGTTAATTTCGCAATTGCTTCGCGTGCACCTGGTAAAAAACAAAATTCATTCCAATTCTTTACATAATCGGATCTATTTTCATTGATGACTCCATCTCGATCTAAAAAAACTGTTGACATAACACTTTGATTACCCATTCTTGAACAACCGAGACCAGCTGATCTAAACCCTTGTACAACCTTGCGCGATTGTTCCAGCCACGTATCGGTTTGTTCTGCTAATTAGTTGAATATCCAATGTTGCTCTGGATCTCTAGGAGAGATCTGAAGGGAAATCTATCCATTCATATAAGAAGTGTCGAGTAAGAACTGATACCTTTTTCATGTCCATTCTCATTCGCACCAAACGCTTGACCAATTTTTTATGAAGAGGTGCTTTTTTCAATGAGAAGAGAAATTACCCGCAGTATATGATCCGCGATCTCAGGGCGACATATAAGCAGGTCAGGAAGCCATGGATTGGGCTGATTATACTTTAATTCTGTTCCATTGATGCGAGACGTATAAACACCAGCTGATCTTGCTACGCCAACTGGAGCAGCCGAGTCCCATTCGAACTGCCCGCCTGCATGAATATAAACATCCGCTTCACCACGCACAACTGCCATTGCTTTTACTCCTGCTGATCCCATTTCAATCAACTCTGCATTAAGCTGTTGAGCAAGAGCAGATACAAATTGAGGTGCTCTTGTTCTACTTACAACAATACGCAAACGACGTGATATGCGTGGACTAAGGGTTGGTGGAGCAAAGGTGTTTAATACCAAATCACATGCGGGTAAAGCAACAGCTGCACTTTTTGGTTCCCCATCAAGTGCTAGCGCCACATGAACGGCCCAGTCGCTTCTCCCTGCTTCCCCAAATTCTCTTGTTCCATCCAATGGATCAATGATCCATACACGATGACTTTCTAAACGAGACTTATCGTCTTGTCCTTCTTCCGAAAGGACTGGATCATGAGGATACCGTTTAGAAAGTTCATTCAGAATAAAATTGTGCGATAACTTATCACCTTGCGCCTTTATCTCTTTTGCTGGATAGCCTTCTGTCTCTAGCCTCTGTTGCAATGAAAGTAATAACTTCCCCGCTTGCCTGGCAATATCCATTGCATCATAATGCTCTTTTTGTAATTGCATGATAATCTCCCTTATACTTGCAAAGGCTCCCTAGGATTTTCTGTAATTCTTCTTGCATCTGGGTGTATGTACGAAAATGAATAGCAGGCATCCCAAAGGTTCTAGCTGCGATAACATTTGCTTGATAATCATCAATAAAAATCGTTGTTGCAAAGGTTGAATGAATTTCATGCATCGCATGGAGAAAGATACGCTTATCAGGCTTTTTTATACCCTCTTCCGCTGAACAAACTATGGTGTCAAAGTATTGGGTAATATCCGGCCTCGATTCTAACCATCTCCGAAAGCCAATGTGGTTATCAGAAATCAATCCTAGGCGATATTTTGAATGAAGTTTTGAGAGCAATTTTTGCATTGGCTGGGAGATTTTATAGGAATTATCAACCGCTTCCCACCATTGAGACCAACTTTCTTTATCTCCTTTCCATGCCTGTACGCGTAATCGTTCACGTAATTCTTCAATACTTATTTTTCCAAGATCTAATTCTGTATTGAATGGGTTGTTATAAATAAGATCAGTGAGAACCGTTAGAGGAGGGAGGATGAATGAAGCGTAGTGGTCATCAGCTGCCTTGAGTGCTAATGTTTTATCCATGTTTACAACAACACCATCATAATCAAAGAGAATAGCCTGAATGTTAGTCTGCTGAAACATCTTCATCTCACTTAATATCTATTTAGAACCTCTACTATTAGTGGTAAGGAGCTTCTGTATTCCTTCATCTATACTTATACGTGGAATCCAGCCTAAGCTGTGTTTTACCTTCTCTTGTGAAACGATACGATCATTAGTGGGCCGTAATTCTCCACGGCGATTATCATCGGTATAATGTACAATTTCGATGCCTCCGAAAGCACAAGATACTTTCTCTGCTAATTCATTTACAGTAATATTTTGTGGCCCCTCAAGATTATAAACTTCATTTTGGGCGTTATCATTTAGGGACCTAACAAAAGCATCCACTAAATCATCTACGTGTAGAAAAGATCTGGTTTGATATCCATCCCCAAATATAATAATTGGACCTCCTTCTTTTGCTGCATTAATAAATGCATTCAGTGCCAGGCCTGGCCACATATGTGGTCCATAGATTGGACTATAACGAAAAATAGTAAAAGGTAATCCATAGAGTCGTTGGAAATCGTGAGCTAATAGTTCACGGGCGATCATCGAGCTCGTATAGATGTGCCCCCGCCTGCGGATAGAAATTGTGTGTTTTCGTCGATGGGGCCGTCATGCATAGCATTATAGACCCAACAACTACTTGCAATCACCACCCTTGTAGCATTGATTTGTTGTGCTGCTTGAAGAACACAAGTCGTTCCTGTAATATTTATATGGACAGCACGTATCGGATCAATTAAAGCAGCGCGTGCATCAGCTACTCCTGCAAGATGAAAAATTACTTGTGGCTGGAAGTCCGCAAAAACGCGTTGCAATTGTTGGCTATCACAAATATCAACATCCACTCCTTGCTTATCAGGCATTTCTCGATGGAGGATATCTATACTTAAAACTTCATGACCACAGTTCTGAAGACCATTTACCAGATGTCCGCCAATGAAACCAGCACCTCCAGTAACAATACAACGCATGCTACGTTCCTTTCATTTCAGCCATACATATACAATAAAAGACAATCATAAACGCTGATCACTCGCGGCTAGCGTAGTCGCAACTGATCAGCAATTGGCAACTGATCAGTTATGCGGAAACGCAGAAGCCTGCTAGACAACGTCGCTCACACGATTGAATGGCAGGCCCTTGATTTTGAACAATTACAGCCACTGAGACAAGTCACGTCCGATGATTTGAGATAGCGCTAAAATGTCCTCTCGATATTTTTTTGTGAGCATTGTACGAGTGTCTTTGGACATTGGCGCGACGTTATCTGTGCGATTCCATTTTAAAAGCCGTTCCCTGATTGCTGTTCGGGATTGAGAACCTATCAGCATACGCGAATATTTATCCTGGAACAAGCGCGTACGAAAAAAATATTGGAGTGGAATTGAATACGGACGTGCCTTTTTGTGTAAGTGATCAAATTTGGGCACAAAGCTGGGGTCTACCTCCAAAAATTGGCAAATTTCTTGAAAGGTACGCTCAGGATGTTTAGATACATCATCAAACAATATGGGAAAGACTCTTTCCCGCCCAAATAAGTCAATATAACGTTGTACCTGTTCGCTATACAGCCCACTGTAGAAATACAAGTAGTCAGGGAAAAAATATGGGTTGTTCATTTTAAAATCAGGATCCTTATATCTTGCCTCCTCGGCTTCTAAGGCTTTTTCAAATGTATCAAGCCTCTCATATCCCTCTCTAATCATCATCAAGTACAGAGAATATGCTCGATCTACTGGATTTCTAAGTACCATCATGATTTTGACCTGCCCAAATTCTTCTAGAATCCAGGGGGCGCTCTCTGCACAATAGAGATAATCAGTTGATGATTCTCCAACCGCTTTCTCATCAGACACATCATCAAATAACCCAAGATATGCATCCCAGTGTTCATAACGCTCGTTCCATTCACCATATCCATTATGAATAAAATATGCCGGTTCTTTTTCTATCGGCATGAAGACTTGAGGATGCTGTTTTAGCCAGTAATACAGTGAGGTGGTTGCCGATTTCACCGCCCCAACCACCAAAAAATTGGGGCGATGTTTATGTTGTTTATTTATATTCGGTGTCTGATCTGCTAAGATGCCCATGGTGAGCTCCCCCATTTCATACTAGAAATCAATGTTTGTGTCGACTTTTTTCCGTATGCAAGGCGATCAATGAACCTTCCGTGTGCAATATCATCGAGAGCCTCTAAGATGAGACCCTTCTCTTGCTCATAATCTCCTAAAAGGTCGAGCATAGCATAGAAGGTTACCAGCGATGCTGTACGTCTTGGCATGTGGGTTATGCCAAATTTTTGGCATAATTCCTGCTCATAACTAGGATAGTGCTCGATGAATTTCTCCGCTAGGGTTTTTACCTCAGGATCTTCAGGAAGAATAAAGTGGGGCTTGCGCAATATTTTATTTGCGCCTTCCACAAAGGTGTCTTTGTACATAACTTCGTGTTGTTCAGACTCATACACTGGCGTTCCGGGAATGGCCCAGATGTATGTGTTGATACTGACCTCAACGCCAACTGTAAGCGCGATAATGGATTGCCGAATAGTATCAATTAATTCATCTAACTTGATTGTAGGTGCGAATGGAATAACATAATACAAGGGCTGAATACCGGCGTCGAGTATTCTTTGAATTGATTTCCATATTTCAGGCACCGTAATACGCTTATTGAAATCCTTCAATACTCGTTCAGAGAAGGATTCCACTCCAAGCATGATCATTCGAAATCCTGCCTGTTTCATGTTTTCAAGCATTTCTTCTCCTCTTGCACGATTTAAGTGATCAACCCTGCTCGAGCAGATAAATGTTAAGTCACGTGAAATGGCCCCTGCCTCTTTAGCTTCAATGATGCGTTTGCACACATCATTGACATATTTGATTTGTGGTGTGTAAGCGTCATCATCGAAGATGACTGTTTTTACTTCGGGCCATGTCTTCGATAGCTGAATAATAAGATTGATAGCATTGTCGGCATTGAGGTAGATAACACGGCTACGCTTGCTGTCATCTAAACCACCGGCCGATCTAAAAAGAAGCTGCTAGAACAGAAGGTACAGCGGAAAGGACAGTAGTTTGAGGTAAAAATCCGAATGGTCTTAATTTCTATATCATTTGGCTCACGTTGTAGGTATTGTTGAGTGTTATTTTCCCAATACTTATCATAGGGAACCTGAGCAAAATCGAAGGGTTTGGTAACGTCGTTAAATTCTTGATGATTTAGCTGTGGATTAGGACCAGTGTCTGAAATGGTTCCATTTTGCTTCCAGACAATGCCAGTAATTTTTTGTACTACAAGCTCCAAATCCGTTCGCGGTTGATCAGATAAAGCCTGCAAAAGACTTAACATGGGCTTCTCGCCCTCACCTTTGACAACTAAATCAACATCAGCATAGTCAAAGAATTCTTGAAACGAGAAGGTTGCCTGGATTCCCCCTACAATTATAAGTGAGTCCGGGCAAGCAGCTCGCGCTTGATGAATTAAAGCAATATCATTCTCCAAGGTATCATGGTACGTTCCAAAACCAATTACCTTGTATTCATGTTGTGTAAAACTCACTGAATCTAGATTGGGATCGATAACATCAACCTGAAAGCCCTGCGTTTCAAGATAAAACTTCATACGATACAAGCCAAAAGATGGAGCAAGAAATGTCTCCCATTTTGAGTTTACCTTATAAGGGTTGACCAGTAGTAAATCTTTCTTGAATTTCATAAATTCTTTCCTTGATAATCGTAATTGCTATATTTCAATTTTCTCTAACGCTTTAAGCTTCCTACCTTTCGAAATGCCTGGTTAAGTGATTTGATGACAAATTCAACTTCATCCTCCCTCATTCCATAGTAAATAGGAAGGCATATATGACGAGCACAAATATCCTCAGCCTTGGGAAAGCTTTGCCCCTGATAATATTGTGCAAGCACAGGTTGCTTGTGAAGAGGGCGATCGTAAATCTCTCCTCCCAAATGTACTTCGTCAGCAAGCATAGATGCCTTGATTACGTCTCTGTTGATCTCTTCGTGCAGAATAATAGCATATTTATACCAACTACTTTTATACATGGGAAGTACCGGCGTTGCCCATGGACAATCGGCTAATAGTTGAGTGTATTTTTCTGCTACTTGTGCACGCCAGGAGATAAATTCTTCAATCCGCTTAAGTTGTACACGTCCTACTATTGCATGAAGCTCGCTCATACGTGCATTTGCCCTAGACGTACATGCATGCTTAGCCATTTATCCGGCTTCCCGAGATTCCGATAGAGTCGCGCCTCTGTCGCAACATTTTCATCATTGGTAATGAGCATACCTCCTTCCCGCTGGTAATAACCTTCGTGGCAAAAAAGGAAAAGCCACCGGCCAGGCCAAATGTTCCAGCATGTTGATGTTCATGAAGGCTACCATGAGCATGAGCACAATCTTCAAATAACCATAGATTATGTTCATCACACCAACGCCGTATTTGGGGTAACTCAGGCGTAACGATGCCTCCCATATGAACTAAAATTACTCCAACTGAATTCTCTGTAATGGCATTCTCTAAATCTTCTACGCTGGGTGCAAAGGTTGTAGGATTGATATCTGCCAGACATACCTTGGCACCAGCAAGCAATGGTCCAAGCGCCGTCGAAAAGAATGCGTTAGCTGCTACAATAACTTCTTTATTCGCTACCTTTAACAATCGCATCGTGTTCTCGATTGTTGCTGTACCACAACTCATCGCTATGGCATAGCGGCTATGTGTATAGGTGGCAAATTCATTTTCAAAAGCTTCTACATGATCTCCATTTGAGAGTTGACCACGCTGTAAGCATTTCTTTATTTCGGTTGTAATAAACGCTTCATCATCCTCTGAGAAGAAGATATTTACTGGTTCTATTTTCAATGCTAATTGCCTTCCACTTCGGAGGTTGCTTCCCAAATCATCACCGTATACTCATCATTGACAAATAGTGTCTCTTCCCTATAGATCAAGCGGCACCTCTGTGCGAGCAGTTTATAATCCTCAATCGTTCTCCGAATGGTAATTTTTGATGTCGTTGGGCGACACCGCTGAGGGCTAATGCCATCAATAATTAAAATTTTGCCCCCGGCTTCAATACCCGTGTAATGTTTTTGAGTGAAGTTTGAAAACTACTTTCGTCGATAATATGCTGCAATACAAATATTGCGATTACTGCGTCGAAAACTTGATCATTAAAGGGCATTTGATCAACTGAGGATTGTATAAATTTGAGATTTGGCTGTTGATATGTTTGACGGGCTTTCTGCAGCATTCCTTCACTGATGTCGATGGCTGTCACATGCCTGGTCAGGCCACTTAAAGGGCCAGCAATGCGTCCAATTCCACATCCAACGTCCAATACATCTTTATTTTCTAACGGAGATAGTAATTGAACTATTTTCGCTTGTTGCTCTTGATTAACTCTTTGACAATCTGTAGGAGACCAGCGCTTGGAAAATACTGCATATAAGTCCTCTTGGGCTGCTCTTCTCTCCCATTCTTCGACTGGTATTTGTCCAACAAAAAAACTCATATGGTACTGTTCCTTTCTAGATAGGATTGACAAAGAAAGAGAGCGAGGGCAGTAGGGGCATCAGTAATCTCACCCATTGAAGCCATTCGTAATGCTTCTTGGAACGGAATACGTTCTATTGAGAAAAGCTCTGTTGGCTCTGGATGGTTTTGCTGCATAATAACATTGGGAGCCAGATAAAGATGGCAACGTTCGTTGCTCAGACCATTACTGGTATAAAACGAGTTTATAAAAATGAGATCATGGCATACAGCCCCACCTCTTCTTGCAATTCGCGTAGAGACTCTGTTCTTAAATCTGCTGATTCAATTGATCCTGCGGGAACTTCCCAACACCAATCATTTACTGTATAGCGATACTGGCGTAAAAATACAATCTCTCGTTCAGCGGTCATTGGTACGACTAAAACAGAACCTGGATGGTCAAGAAATGTATATGTTATTTCTTTTCCATTATGAGTACGAACTTGATCTTTTCGTAACTTTAACCATTTTGTAGTTACAAGATATTCCTTTGAGAGCGTAAGCCACGCATTCTTGTTTTCTACACATTTTGGCACTGATATTCCCCTTTTGCCGTAAATTTATCTTCCTCAGTTATGTGATTTTTTCCTATCAAACCTCCCGAAATAATAGCGTTATCAGGAATCACTGTTCCTGGCAATAAAACGGTATGGCTGATGTATGTATTGCGCCCAATCAGGCAGTTAGCTCCAATTACTACTGGTCCAATCAAGCTGGCACCCTGGCAAATAACACTGCTTTCACCAATTAAAAGTGGACCATGCAAGTCTGCATCCTTGGCTATCGAGCAACCTGGCTCGATTCTCGTATTTTTGTTCTGCACACTTTCTGGAAAACTAACCCTGACATGGCCTTGTAGAGCATCCATATTCGCAGTGAATAATGCTTGAGGAGTCCCAATATCGGTCCAGTAAGAAGATGTTTTGTAGCACAATACAGGCATATGCAGAGACAGCATAGTAGGCATCAAATCCTTGCCGAAATCATATACATCAGAACGCCTGAACAAAGTGAATAGAGAAGGGTTATGCAATAAATCCCGCAGCTTACCAATCCATAGTCCTCATGTGGGAGCGGCGGCTTCTCTACAAAATCAGTTAACAAGTTATCTTGTCCGACACTCCCTACCCCAAATCGCCCAGCATCTTGTACTTCCTTCATCACAACTGATAGTTGAGCCCCTGATTTTTTGTGGGTCTGCACAAAGTCATCTAAATTAACATCATGTAATGCGTCCCCTGATACTACTAGCACTACTTGTTCCTGACAAAGTATTTCTTCAAAAGTAAGTAGAGCACCAGCGGGTCCCGACAATTTCGTTTCATGCCCCCATGTGATATGCACACCATAGTTCGAGCCATCACCGAAATAGCTTTTAATAGTCTCAGGAAGATAAAAGAGATTGATGAGGATATCCTGTATCCCGATATTTCTGATTGTTTGAATAGTATGTTCGAGTAGCGGCTTATTGACAACCGGCATCATTGGTTTCGGTAACTCTTGAGAGAAAGGTTGCAGGCGGCTTCCTAAACCAGCTCCCAGAATGACACATTTCATGTCCGTTCTCCTCTAAAGTCTCGTGACTGATAGATGCTCGCGTTCAATATTACGATAGAAACCAGTAATACTCCATTTTGCTAGTAAGTAAAAAAGGCTCGGACCCACTCTTATCAATAGCGAATCCGTTAAGACTCGTGCTGCATTATTTGTTATACCGAAATATCTACAGGTAAGGAGAATACGCCATTCTTAGCAACATACGAAAATCTATCAGGAGGACTATTAATCAGGTCATCTTGCCATAAACCAAGAATACGTTCAGGCACAAATGCAATCATGTCCCAAATTTCTTTTTCATTGAGTCCAATTGCTAGCATATTTTGCATCTGGAGATGCATTGAACTCATTCCCGCCGCTACGATACCATCGTCTTGATACCAGAGATTTGTACCTTCTTTACGCCACAAGCGTTCACCACCAAGCGAATTTGTGTCCGTTCGATCAGTTATCGCAATGATTGATTGTGATCCGACCAATTCAACCACGCGACGACAGACACCAAGATCTACGTGTGCCCCATCGAAATTAATACACAATGTTATTAACCCGGCATGTGCAGACTGCAAGAGAATTGCTGGAACATTACCTAAGCGTTCATCCAGATTTTCCATTGTCCACTCTTCTATTTGTAGGGTTTTAAATTGTTGGTTCCGTGCCTTTTTATCTTCGGTTGTGCGCCAAGCATGTCTAAAATTGAGTGGCATGTCATTAAAAACATGGTCTGTTAATATGCGTCCGGAAAATGGTTTGTTGCCCAACTTTTTTGCGACATCCAACACCGTTTGTATACACTCTACGCTGGCGTTCGGATCATTCTTTTGAAAATGTCCTAGAGCAGGAGAAATATTATGCTGTAAAAGCATTTCTATAATCCAGGCAATGTCAGGATGGTCGGGTTTTAAATTATGCGATAAGCAAGAACCTGGCAACATTGCATCGGGCGAAAGGACAGTGTAGCGTAATCCTAAAGAACCACAGCGAGCAATTTTTTCCCATTCTTGCTTAGTTGGAACCCAACTTCCTCGCTCAGGCGTACCACCAACACTTGAGAGTAGAGGTCCCTCCAGGGATATACCAACAATATAAGATAACTTACCAGCTTTACGAAGTGATGAATAAAGCTGCATAAAAAAGATAAATTCATCGATTGAATCTTTAGGCAATGATATGGTTAAAATGCAGAATATATTTTCTTGCTCTGCCTCTTTGTTCACTGTTTCTAAGTCTAAAGTTTGGAAAGAGCTAAAGTCTTGTTTTTTTATACCGTGAGAATGAAATTCTATTGGGATGGTTGGCACAACATATCCATTATTCGGCTGGTTGTATGGCTGATCATGTACTTGAAACGATTTCCAGTAATTTGTATCTCTAGAAATGGTGGCTTTTCTTAAGCCCTTTAGTAACTACTCAGTAGCCCATGCAATGGGGAAAGGAGAACCAGCAAAAACCGCAGCAATGGCAGCAAGCATTGAGCGCCCCTGCTTGCGCATGGTTGAAAGATAGCTGCGAATGATGCAAAAAGCCGTAGCTCCATCGTCACTGCGGAAGGTTCCGGAAATCTTTTGCTGCACTTTCACCATGCGTAAATCTCGTTCGGCGAGATTGTTGGTAAAAGGCACAGACAGGTCCTCCAGAAAACCCAACACTTGATCAGCTCGCTTTAAGAGCGCATCGAGCAGATTCTTGGAGGCTTCCTGTTTTTTGCGTCCTTGTCGTTTGGGCTGCAGACTTCCTGGGGGAGGGGCTTGAGCGGCATGCGTGGCAAAGCCAGCGGCCAGAATGGCAAAATACTGGGCAAGCCACTGCTCCCGTTCGGGGTGGGGACGGCGCTCGCTCCTTGGAGGCGCCAGCGATCAGCGGCTTGCTTCATCGCCAGCAACAGATCGAACATGGCTTGTCCCCAAGGCTGCTTCTCCTGTTCGGCGACATACAGGCAGTCGCGTAGCAGGTGGGCTCCGCAGAGGCTATGGGTACAGAGGTAGCGATCATAGCTGGACCAGCGATCATGCATGGAGCGGCCCTGATAGTGTGGCCAGATCCCAATCTGCTCCAGAGCCTGATGCCCTCGTTTGCGATGCCAGGAGTACAGGGTGAGCCAGGGAGTCGCATTGAGATGCATCCAATGCAAGATGCCTTTGACACGCATCCCCGTTTCGTCAGCATGTTGCAAGGGCTGGCCAGCAGTAAGGTTTTGATCCGCTCGATGCTCGACTCAAGGGTCTTGGCTGCCTGAGCAATCCAACGGACCAGCGTGCCTTCGGACAACTGACACCCGCACAGATCAGCAAGAGCTTCACAGGTGCGTTGCAGTGGCACCAGTTGAAAGTGGGAAAGATAGACCGCCAAGGCTTGGACCTGCGGGCCATACTGGACAGCAGCATCGACGCCTGCCGGAAAAGACGCCTGCGTCACATGCTGGCAATAGGGGCAGCAGATTGCTTGTCGGCAATGCTCCTCGACCAGCAAACGCCACGTGGGCAGATCGTGGACTTGACGGCGTTCGTTGGTGATAGCTGCCTCCTGCTCAAGAGGGTACTGACATGCTTCACAGTGCGTTGGACGATGAAGCACGACGCTATCAGGAGTCAATGCTTGCATCAGGGTATGACCGTGGTGACCGGCTTGTCCACCGGAAGTCTTGCCGCTTTTGCGCCGCTGTTTGCCAGGTTTGCGACCCAATCCATCACTGGAAGGAGGTTTACTACTATTATGACTATCTTTTCCCAATCGCCGTTCAAGCTCTTCAATGCGCAACAAGGCACCTATGAGCAATCCTTCGAGCTCTTCGATCCTGCGATCTTTCTGCTCTGCTTGCTCTTTGAATGCCTCTGCTTGCTCTTTGAGCTCTCGGTAGGCTTTCTGAAGATTTCTCACTTCTTCTTCTGTCATGCTCTTAGTTTATCAGCTTTGTCCAGCTTTTCTCAAGGTACTGAGTAGTTACGCCCTTTAGAGGGTCTAAAAATGCTTCACATTCAAATCTATCTGTTGGAAACATATTCCAATTCTCCTTTTCCAAATACATCTAAATAAACCTCTGGATCATTAACAACTTTTATAATGAATACTACATCCAGGTAAAATAAGCACATTAAGAAGCTATCACATGCTGAATGTTTTAATCATCAATAAACTGCTCCTTCCTTTGAGATATCAAAAATAACTTACTCTAATTATTAATAACCAGAATGAGATAAAAAGTCAATAGCTTTTTTTAGATCACTAAGTACAACTAGCAATAAATTATCTATTTGAATTTCAAACACTACTATATCTTTCTAAGCTTTCTTGCCATAAAAAAATTATTTGACATAATAAATTTATCTATATTATAATTATTCTATCAAGTATCATAAAGATTGAGGTACTATACATGACCTTATTACGAATTGCACAAATAGCACCTTTAGGATTTCGCCTCCCTCCCCTAGGATATGGAGGTGTAGAGCGTATTGTGCATCAGCTTACGGAGCAACTCGTCAAAAAAGGGCATATGGTAACACTTTTTGCTTGTGCTTCTTCCCACACATCTGCTAATTTAGTTCCAGTAGCACCTCATCCTGTTCTTTACCACAAAGGAAACAAGGAGGAGGTTAGGTATTATGGAAAAAAACAATTAGAGATTGCGCGTGTGCTACAAAATGAATTTGATATTATTCATGCACATAATGCTCATTTTTCTCCATTAATCTATCAGATGGCAGAACAAATTAACAAACCAACTATCGTCACACTGCATCACTCACCCACGCATTGGGAGAGCCTGGCTGTTGATGAAAAGCCTGAAACAGTTGTTGTGGAAAGATACTATACGGATAGTGCCTTGACAATTGCTTTAAGTCAGAGTCATAAGGAGACATTTGCTTCAACATCGATACGCTGGGGCCCGTTAATTCCTAATTTCTTAAATCTGAGTGATTACACCTTGTCCACGCAAAAAAGAGAATATCTGGCGTTTTTGGGCAAACTTGCTCCTGAGAAGGGGCCAGATAAGGCTATTGAAGTTGCACTACGTATAGGGATGAAGATAAAACTTGCTGGCCCAGCCTTTGACAGTGAGTATTTTAAAGACAAATTGCAACCTTTCTGTAATCATCCGCTAGTTGAGTTTGTAGGAGTACTCAACGATCAACAGAAAAGTGATTTTCTGGGAAAGGCACATGCGTTGCTATTTCCTGTGGATTGGCCTGAACCATTCGGCCTGGTCATGATAGAGGCGCTTGCCTGTGGAACTCCAGTAATTGCCTTGAGGAGCGGTGCTGTTCCGGAAATTATTAAGCATGGGGAAACCGGGTTTATTTGTGATTCAATAGATGCCATGAGAAATGCATTCAATAATCTCCAGCAGATTGATAGGCAGAAATGCCGGATTGCTGTGGAAAATCAATATAGTGCATTAGGGGTCGCTGAGATGTATGAAAATCTCTATCAAGAGATAGTTACTTAGTATGCCTTTAGATCTTAAAGGTTTATCTACATCCTTTGGCATTTGCACATCTCACCCTGAGCATTTTCTTGTTTCAAATAAATCCGCAAAACCCGTGCTACATAGCCTAAAAAAGGTGTATTTGCAGTTTTTGTGATCATTCCACGTTTTTTTGCTACCACGGCAATATGTGATCTCTGCAAAAAATATTATACCTTCACAATCCATAAATCTGACCCAGGGTGCCTGCTTTGATTATGAGAAGATTCTCATCAATAAAAAAGCAGTCTCTATATCAGGTATAGATTGGAAATAACAGCCGGACCTTAGCTAACATGTGTATACGATAGCTTATTTGCTAAACGACATGTTACCGTAACAATCAACAGGGGCAAACTGAGGCAAAATTAAGAATGAAAGTGATGTGTGTTGTATGAAAATTGGCATTATTGCTCCACCGTTTGAAAAAGTTCCTCCTCCCAAATATGGAGGAGCAGAACGTGTTATCAGTACTATTACAGAGGGCATGTGCTCACGCGGACATGATGTTGTATTGTTTTCAGTCAAAGATTCACAGACGAAAGCCCAATTACGCTACATATACGAACATCCACTACGGACATTCAATATGTTTAGTGACGATGCTCAGGCAAATTTTGCGTTTCAATCTGCCAGCGAATTTGATATCATTCATGATCATACATACACAGGTGCAGGGGTCCGGTATGCACAAATAGTTGACGTGCCGACCATCGCAACTATCCACAATATCCCAAATGATGCGGTAGAAGCAAATGATCAGACTATAAAAATTTATAGTAGCTATAAAAAAGCCTTTCTCGTGAGTGTCAGTAATACACAGCAAACATTGTTTCCTGGAGTGAACTTTTTTTCTACTGTCTATAATGGTGTGGATACGCATGAGTTCCAATATCATGCCCATAAGGATGATTTTATGCTCCATATTGGAGCTATCTCGCGACGCAAAGGAAGCCATATAGCTGTTGAAGTCGCTCGTAGGACTCGATATCCTCTTAAGTTAGCAGGAAAAATTGATGATCACGAGAAACCATTCTTCGACGAATATATCGCGCCATATTTGAAACCAGGTTTCATTGAATATGTTGGCGAAGTGGGTGGTCAGGAACGCGTTGAATTATTCCAGCGTGCACGTTTTCTCTTGTTTCCGGTACAGTGGCCTGAACCATTCGGATTAGTGATGATAGAAGCAATGGCTTGTGGGACTCCTGTCATCGCTTTTGGAAACGGTGCAGTTCCTGAAGTAATCAAACACCGCAAGACGGGGTTTGTTGTCTTTGACATTGATGAAATGTGCTTAGCAATCAATGATATTAACAGTTTATCTTCAAGGGATTGCCGAGAACATGTTTTAAAAAATTTCAGCAATGAGATAATGCTTCAAAGGTACGAATCTATTTTTCATGAAATATTGCAAAAAAGGAAGTGAATGTAGCGACATGTAATTTTGAGTAGGTATATTTCATCAGAAAGGAAATCTGTATGTCAACCTATTCTCATAAGGTAGATACACACACACGAACGTTAGAACTAGAGGGAGTTATGTTGAAAGAACTAACTCTCCATCCTGACGAACGCGGCTTCTTTATGGAACTTATCAGATCTAACGATGCGTTTTTTGCTGAAGGTTTTGGACAATTGAGCCATTCAAAAATGTATCCTGGTGTGGTAAAAGCATGGCATGTCCATAAAAATCAGGTAGACTGGTGGTATGTGCCGATAGGCCGACTACGTGTTGCGCTCTATGATACGCGTCCTAAATCACCTACCTTTAAAAAAACAATACAACTCTACCTTGGTGAAGGCTATACCTCATCTGTACTTAAAATACCAGCTGGCGTTGCACATGGATGCAAAGCCATCGGAGAAACGGTTCACCTATTCTATGTGACCTCACATATCTATGATACAGCTGAGGAAGGACGCATTTCATACCAGGATCAAACAATTGGGTATAACTGGTTAGATACTCCTGAGATTACATAAATAGCGCAGCATGAAAAAGATTGGAACAACCTCAGAGGTTGCAATTACGTTGTGTTAAGGGGTAAATAGAAATGAAAGCACTCATTTTAAGTGGGGGCAAAGGAACACGACTACGCCCAATTACTTATACACGAGCCAAACAATTACTTCCATTAGCCAATAAACCCGTGCTTTTTTATGCTATTGAAAGTATTCTAGCAGCAGGAATACTGGATATTGGCATTATCATTGGGGATACCGGACAAGCAATACAGTCCGAGATTGGTGATGGATCCTTCTGGGGATCAAATGTACGTATTACATATATTCTACAGAAAGAGCCATTAGGATTAGCGCATGCGATTCAAACGGCAAAATCATTTCTCGGAAATAGTGCTTTTATTATGTATCTCGGTGATAATATTATCGAAGAAAACATCACTCCCTTTGTTGCTGCGTTTGAGCAAAATCACGATCAATGTAATTGCCAGATCTTTTTGAAACCTGTGTCTAATCCTCGAGAATTTGGCATTGCAGAAGTCTTTGAAAACTCTTCTGACTGCACATTATACGTCAAAAAACTTGTTGAAAAACCTCAACATCCTGATAGCAATATGGCATTGGTCGGAATTTATCTTTTTGATGCATCAATTTTTCACGCTGTTGATGAAATATATCCATCTCAACGCGGAGAGCTAGAAATCACTGATGCGATCCAGTGGCTGATCGATCATAGATATATCGTCCGTGCATATAAATTACAAGGATATTGGATCGACACTGGAAAAATGGAAGATATCCTTGAGGCAAATCGATTAGTACTTAACAAACTTCAAACGAATATTTCAGAAAACACCTATATTGATAGCAAATCACAGCTGCAAGGGAATATCGTTATTCAAAGAGGCGCAGAGATTCGCAATAGCGTGATAAGAGGGCCAGCGATTATTGGTGAATATGCGCATTTGGAAAATACCTATATTGGCCCATTTACTTCTGTCTACCATAATGTAGTCATTTGTAATAGCGAGATTGAGCATAGCATAATTCTTGAACATTGCTCTATCTACGATCTTCCTTTTCGTATTGAGAATAGTTTAATTGGTCGTAATGTAAAAATTCATGCTTCATCAATTAAACCACGGGCTTACAAATTCATGCTTGGCGATCATAGTGACCTGGGTCTTTTATAGTAATTAATATTTATTGGATACAGCCAATCTATGCTTTCTCTCTGGCTCTGTTATTTCCCAGATTTCTGTTTTTGACAGCATCTGTAGGCATTCATTATACGTGATCAAGGAGGTTTCAACATGAGTGGTATACTTGTTACTGGTGCTAGTGGACTAGTGGGTAATTGTCTTATTCAACAGTTGCTACAAACAACCGACCAGCCCATTCACGCTCTTTATCATCGGAAAATAAACGGTACTATACCCGGTTATCCACTATGTGCTTATTTTCTGGATATAGCAGACCTGGATATACTGATACAGACCATTATGGCAATTGAACCAGAAATTATTTTTCACTCAGCTGCAGTGACCAATGTTGATTATTGTGAACAAAATAAAGAACATGCATATGCCGTCAATGTGCTCAGTACAGAAGCAATAGCTAAAACTTGTGTATCTATCAGAGCGCGCTTAGTATATGTTTCAACCGATTATGTCTTTGATGGTTCAGATAAACAACCAGGGCCTTATGCAGAAAACGCTCAAACTCACCCTATCAATTATTATGGTCTGACAAAATATCAGGGAGAGGTCGTCATTCAGTCACTTTGTAGCTATCATACAAGCTGGGCTATTTGCCGAACGTGTGTTGTCTATAGTGCACCATCCAAAATACATCATGACTTTATCTCCTGGATGTCACGAGAATTAGGCCAGGGTCACCTTGTTTCAATTGTAACCGATCAATGGAATACACCAGTACTCCTCGATCACCTTGTGAGCATGCTTATTGCTGTCGGGCTCCGGGGGGAAATGGTATCTATCATACCGCTGGTGCTTGTTATATTGATCGATGGGGCTTTGCACGTCAAATAGCGCAAGCATTGTCACTGAACATGCAACTTCTGCAGCCTGTTCTAACTGCTTCGTTGAATCAGATTGCCCGTCGCCCTTTAAGAAATGGCTTGCTATGCCAGCGGATTTTTGATGAGCTTGGTATTCAACCACTTTCTTTGCAAGAAGCAATTCTTCGTGTTAAGCAGTATACAAATCAACTCACTTTATAAAAAATTAAAGTCTCTATACTTTATATCAGAGGTTATCAAGTGGGTTTGTGTATATTCAAGAGGAGAAGAAATTATGTTGTTAGCTGTTCGCAATATATCAAAAAGCTACGGTATAACCACAGTTCTCGAGACGATTTCTTTTGTCATTAATGATGGAGATCGAATTGGACTTGTGGGAACTAATGGTGTGGGAAAATCAGTATTGCTAAAAATCCTTGCCAGAGAGGAAACAGCAGATACAGGTGACATTGCGTATGCACCCTCTATCGAGATTGGTTATCTTCCTCAAGCAACGCCTGATTTTTATGGGCAAACTATCGATGATCTTTTGCTTGAATCGGTTGGCAATCTACGTCAACTAGAGGAAAAAATGAGACAGCTTGAGTTTGTGATGTCCAAGTCTGCGGAGGATGAGATTGCAACTGTAATGGAGGAATATAGTGATGTTACAAGTAAATTTCAATCACGTGGTGGGTACGAACTTGATCATAAAATCGATGTAGTTATGAATGGTCTCGAGCTGTCTCACTTACCACGAGATAGGGATATCGAGACTCTTTCTGGTGGTGAAAAAGCACGCATTGGCCTCGCATCACTCCTCCTACGTGCACCTGACATTTTGCTCTTAGATGAACCAACTAATCACCTGGATTTTGCTACTGTAAATTGGCTGGAGTCTTATATTAATCAACATTCTGGTGCTGTCCTATATGCCTCCCATGATCGACAATTCCTCAATCGCACAGTCAAGAATGTCTTTGAAATTGATGAGTATACTCACAATTTAATAAGCTATACTGGCAACTATGATGACTATGTTGCAGCTAAAGAAGCAGCCAGGCTGAAGTGGGAAGATGATTATAAGGAGCAGCAGGAAAAGCTAAAATCATTAAAGCATTATATTAAAACTACCGCTCGCACCGTAGGAGGCTATAATCATGCAAGTAAAGATAATGAAAAATATTTTTTTAATAATAAAGGAAATCGAGCCGAAAATGCCGTAGTTCGTGCTGTCAAAAATGCAGAGGAACAGATAAGACGCATCGAAGCTGATTCAATTTCAAAACCACCAGAGCCATTAAACATCACTCCTCGCTTTCAGACAGAAACTCTTAAGGCAGATATTGCTATCAGGGTTTCAAATCTTTCTAAAAAGTTCCATGAACGGTATGTGCTACATGATATTAATTTTGCTCTCAAATCAGATGCTCATGTAGTTATTGTGGGGCCTAATGGAGTTGGAAAAAGTACTCTCCTCAAAATTATTGAGCATTTAGAAACTCCAGATCAAGGAGAAGTTTACATTACGAATGCCGCGCGCGTGGGCTATCTAGCTCAGGAACCAGCGTTTCAAGATTTAAATAGAACTACTCTTGACGCCTATAGCGATGGCTTAGAAGGAGGGATGGAGGAGTTTGTGGCAGGTTTATTGCGATATGGCTTGTTCCGCTATGAAGATTTATCGAAGTTGGTTGGACAGCTCAGTTTAGGGCAAAGAAGAAAGCTGGAAATTTCGCGTTTAATTGCCCAACGCCCGAATATTCTCTTACTTGATGAGCCAACTAATCATATTAGCCTAGATGTATTAGAAGCATTTGAGGCTGCAGTCAAACATTTTCCTGGACCAGTTTTGGCTGTTTCGCATGATCGTTGGTTCATTCAACATTTTGGAGGTGAAATATGGCAAATAAACGATGGAATGTTACAACAAAATATTGAATTTGAGTTACCATAGCATAATTGCAGTTTCTTTTCTTTGTTTTTACTAGCAGCATCTTTATTCTGGTTAAAATATTTTCCAGAGAAATGCTGTTAATAGACATGATAGTGCATTAAAATATGTACCACTATACTTAAGAGGTGATGAACATGAATATTTGCTTATTAACAGGCACCTTCCACCCACAAATTGGAGGAGGTGAGACATACGCAAAAACAATTGCAGCTGGTATGTGTGCCATGGGACATACTGTGTTCGTGATCACTGATAGACCTAACTCGAGTTGCCCCGACTACGAACAAATAGGAGGGATGCACATTTTTCGTACTTTTTCCTACAAAGCATTAATTGAAGATCCCGATAAGTCATGCTGGGAACAAGCATACTTCGCGTTACCTGGAGAGATTGCAAATTTACTTAGACATCACCATATCGATATTATTCACGCTAATAGTCTAGAGTGCGCTATTATTGGCTCAATGCTTGCTCTTACAATTCAAGTTCCTCTCGTGTGTAGTTTTCACGAACAAGAACCTGAGGCGGAAGCCGCTGGCGAGGGAAAATGTCGTTTAGTCTTCTCACAATTACCTGTCCAGATTTTTTTAGCTGGTAGCCGCTTTTACTATGATAAAGCAATCGCCTATGGAGCAGATAGTGCACGTTTAAAACTTATTTATCATGGTGTCGACCTGGATAATATTTATCCAGGTACGCGCGCTCAAGCTCGGCAAGCTTTCCAGGTACAACCTGATGACATTTTTATTGTTTGTGCTGCTCGGCTTAAACAACGTAAAGGCCTTCTTGAATTGATTCGAGCAATTCCTGGCGTTAAGAAGAATATGCCGCATATACGTGTATTAATCGCCGGTAGTTGCCATTCTGCTTCACGTCAATATGCCACTAACCTTTATAAAGAGATAGAACTATTGGATCTCACAGGCGTAGTTAGTATTAATGAACAACTCCATTTATCTGACATGTCAGAGGTCTATACCGCAGCTGATATCGTTGTTCAACCCAGCTATAGTGAAGGGCTTGGTCTAGCATTGCTTGAGGCGATGGCGTCTAACAAACCTGTCATTGGGACGACGATCTCAAGTATAGAAGAGATTATTACTTCTGAGCAGAATGGCTTACTGATCCCCCCAGGAGATGTTTCAGCCCTGGGAGACGCAATTATTCGTTTAGCAACAGATCACCAATGTGCACAAAAACTAGCAAAGAAAGGCTACGAGCATGTGAAAACACATTTTAATATTAGGCGCATGATAAAAGAAACAGAACAATCTTATAAAACTGCAATGCAAGTTTTTACTTCCGTATAGTCATAAACAAGAAGGAGGAGAATATGAAGTCATTAGTGTATAACGGAGCTCCTAAGTATGAAGATTTTTCTGAAACAGATACTGATATAGTTGAAAAAGTATATCAGTATACATTGACTACGCCAGAGCGTATCTTTGCTCTTATAAGAGCGGTTGAATATGTAGTTACCCATGATATCCCCGGCGATATGGTTGAATGCGGCGTATGGAAAGGTGGCAGTATGATGGCAATAGCGTATACGTTACTACGTTTAGGGTGTACCGACCGTCATCTTTATCTCTTTGATACATTCGAGGGGATGCCCGACCCAAAAACCTATGCCAGTAAATATGACCTTACCTATAGTGGAGAAACTGCATCCAAAGTGCAGGAAGGTAGGAAATCAGCCAATCCAGATGATGTTTGGCATTATGCACCTCTTAACGAAGTTCAAGCATTGCTCTCCTCCGTTGGATACGATACAAAAAAGATTCACTTTATTAAAGGAAAAGTAGAGGAAACTCTTCCGCAGCAAGCACCTAACAAGATTAGTATTCTTCGTTTAGATACGGATTGGTATTCCTCTACTCTTCATGAATTAGTACATCTTTTTCCCCTGCTTTCCCAAGGCGGTGTACTATTGCTTGACGACTATGGACATTGGCAAGGAGCAAAAAAAGCGACTGACGAGTATTTCCAAGAACACCATATACCTATGCTTCTAAATCGTATCGATTATACTGGACGTATAGGTATCAAATATACAAAACCAAATAACTCATAGTAACAATTGATAAGGATTGTGGTAGTATGTCAAGTATTGTGTAAAAGTTCAGGGTCTGGTTGCGCTTGAGATGTTTGTGGCATCGTGAGCTTGTTGAACTTGAGACCGCGAATAACCGCATAGAAAAGCAGCACACAGCTCCTTTCGTTGCGAAAAGCAGCTGCCATCTTATGCGAGTGACGTTTCACTTCCCCGAAGAGCCGCTCAATCGCGTTATTGGTGCGAATCGTCTTCCAGTGTTCTTTGGGGAAAGAGTAAAAGGTCAGACATGCCTCCAAATCCTGCTGTAAGCACTCGACCGCTGTTGGATACATCTTCTGGTATTTCTCGATGAATGCTGCCGCCGCTAGGTCAGCTTGCTGGCGACTTTTTTGGTAGAACAGGCCTTTGAGTTCCGGATCGATCTGCTCCCGCTGTTTGTTGGGAACATAGCTCAGCACGTTTTCCATTTTGTGTATGACACAGCGTTGCCTCTGCGAGGTGGCGAATTTCACACGGATAGCATTCAACATGGTTTGGCCTCCATCGCTGACCTACAGATCAATCGTTTTGACTTCTCGTGCTTTGAGATCGTCTAAAAGGTCTTCCGTAATGCAGTTTTATGATCCAGCTATAGCAGGCGAGAAGATCGATTCTTGCCTGTTTTCTTTTTCGAGTGTTTCTGTCCATGATATGGAATTAATTTTTAGTCAGATTTTTAAGTTCTGTACTCCATGCCGTACACTCTTTAGAATCTCAACCAGGGGAAAGTGCCAGTTTTTTGATATGTGTCGTTCTGTATCAGCAAGCTCCCTATTGAGAGCGACAACTTTTAAGTTCGATGATCAGCGTCGTCCATTCTCCAAAATCTCACAGCGAGAAAGAAGCCTGAGAAACCGTTTGCCAGGCCTTTTCTGCATTGATGGGATGAGGCACTCGTATTCCTTGATCGCAGAAATGACCGCTAGGAGAGGCCAGGTGCTGTCAACATGGCATGAAATTGAAGCATGACTTCCTCTTGCAGAGGAGGAAGGATGTGTGAATAAATTTCCAGTGTGACAATGATCTGGCTATGTCCAAGCAATTCCTGCACAAATTTCGGATGTGTTCCCATTGAGAGAAGGAGTGTAGCTGTGGTAGGTCGCAAATCATGAAAACGGATGGGTGGGATACTTGCTTTTTCTAATAATGACCGAAATGATCTGCTGATAAGATTACTCACATGCAATGGTTTCCCGTTTGTGCAGCAAAAGACCCACGTCCTTCTCCATTTTCTCTTGTTGCCTCCTCTCGGAGATGTTTCTGTTGCAAGGAGTGGCTTTGGAGAGCATCGAGTGTTACGTAAGGTCGAAACGTATTTGCAGACAACCAGCGTCAAAACAGCGAAGACGAGTTTCAAGCGTTTTCTGCGCTTCCTTGAGGAGACGGGAAGAATAGAGTATGAGCAAAGCGAAGAACTGCGGCAGGTGCTGAGATGAGAGTCTCCCTGGAAAGTAGCAGCCGGCAAGAGGATTATTATACTTACAAGCTCTTTACCTGGAGCGACAACGATGGATTTTTTGACATTTTGTTGGCATCCAGGCCAGTAGTCAACGATAGACAATGACAGCCAAGTCAGAAGTAGAATGGTGCTCATTGGAGCGTAAACAGATGTCTGTAGACATTGGTGGAGAGATTTTTACCTTTTCTTTATGTTGACGTTTAGATAAAATCTGTAAGAATTGGCCTGTAGAGCCATTTTATACTATCTTGTTATGAAATAGCTCAAGCCGCTTCTGGCCTAGCTGCATAGGAATTTTATCTAAACTCCAATTTATGGTCTTCGGAACTAAGTGTTTAAAGCTTCCATGTAAGATGCGAGCAGAACGATTGCTTTTCTTCGTTTCTGGCGTGTTAGAAAATAACTTTGGTCTATGCTACATACATTTTCAAGCGTTTTGAAAGGGTGCTGAGGGCATTTCGCCTGAAAATTCAATTCGTAAGGCCCCGAAAAAACGACAATAAAAACCTGCTCCCGAACCGCCTGGTTGGGAGAATTGAGTGAGAGAGAGCGCTAACTGCCTGCTAACCTGCTGACGTGAGCGTTACCTGAAAGCCCAATGCCTCCAATCGTCGCACATAGTGGCGCTCCAGGTGTTGGGCTTGGAGCTGGTCAAAGTAGCCCTGTCCCAACTCCTGATAAGAAACCTGGTCGCGGAGCATGTAATAAATGCTCACGAGCAAGCTGTGAGCCACCGCCATCATGGCTCGCGACTTGCCTCGTCGACGTGCGATGTGTTGATAGAGTGCATGCAGGTACGTTCCCGGCGTGCAAGCAATGGTGGCCGCGATCTCGCACAAGATCGTCTTGAGCTGTTTGTTCCCTTTGGTGCTCGCCCCGCTGAGTTGTTTGCCAGCACTCCGTTTGTTGCCGGGACAAACGCCGGCCCATGACGCGAGATGAGCAGCACTGGGGAAGCGACCCATATCTGTCCCGATCTCGGCGATGATAGCCGCAGCGGTGACCGGCCCGGTTGCTGGTAAGGTCAGCAGAAGCTCCAGCGCTTTTTCTTCCTTGGCAACCAAGGCAGCAATATTGACCTCCACCCGATGGATCGCCCGATCCAGATAGTCAAGGTGGTCGAGCAGCTCGCCAATCAGCAGTTGATGATGCGCTTGGACTCGCCCGTCCAGAGCCAGACGCAACGCGGGCAGCTTTTCGCGTAAGCGTCCTTTGGCCAGATCGGCCAGAACCTGGGGGTCAGACTCTCCCTGCGTGATGGCCTCAAGCATCCGTCGCCCACTGACTCCGACGACATTGCTGGCGACTGCCCCCAGTTTGATGTTCGCTGTCTCCAAGACCTTGTGGACGCGATTAATTTCCTGGGTACGGTGTTCAACAAGATTCTTGCGATACCGAGTCAGATCCCGTAGGACCCGGATGGGGGAGGAGGAATAAAGCTTGGGCGTAAGAGTCCGTGGCGCAGCAGGTCGGCCAGCCATTCGCTGTCTTTTACATCCGTTTTGCGGCCTGGGACCGCTTTGATATGCTGCGCGTTGACCAGCAGAAGCGTACGCCCCTCCTCCAGCACGTTGAAGGCAGGACGCCAGAGCACGCCCGTGCTTTCGCCAGGGTAAGAGCCGTGCGCCTTACTGTATTGCTACAGTAGGTTTCACTGCTCTCCCCTCAGAACCAACCGTACACCTTTCGGCGTAGCTGGCTCGCCCGTTTTCCCTGTGCATTCGTTTGCTTGCTACTAACTTTCCCGCATGTAACTCGTCATGGCACTGCTCGCAAAGCACCATTGTTTTGCGTCGGCGTTGGATCATTTGACGCTCCCAGGCCGCTTTTCCTGTCAGGTTTCCCAATTTTCGTACATGATGAACTTCCATCATCCCTTCTCTGGTTCCGCACCACTCGCATCGTTGTGCGAGCAGGCGCTTTCCCAGTTCCGTTCGACTTTTGTACTTTAGTACGTTTGGTTTCAGGTCCGGCTGGTGGTAATTGATGACGCCCTTCTTCAGTTGGCGGGTCGATGAAAGCAGTTCATACTCTTTGATGGGCTTGCCTTCCGGGTGGATCGTCATCACATAGCGTCCTGGTCCTCTTTTGATGCTTCTGGCTACTTGTTTCACGGTACTCTGGCGCTTTCCAGCTATCGTGCGAAAGAAACTTCCTGTCGTGAGCCAGAGGATTTTGTGTGCTTCTTTGGTCAAGTTGTCAGCGAGGCTGTAATAACCCAGGAATCCTCGGACTTCCGCGTTGTAGATGAGGAGGATTTCGAGTTCACTGAGGTTGAGCAAGTGATTTCTGTGTTTGCCATGCCAATTCCTTGTATCCCCATAGGTTTTGGCGAAGGCGCTGATTTTGTCTTGAGGCATGAGGAGCCGAGGCTGGTAGGCTCCTGAGCGACGAGTGATAGGTCCTCGTTTTGTTTGCGTGCGTACAATTCGCTGTCCCTTCCATCGGATGATGTCGTACCCCAAGAACCGTACTCGTTTCCGTGCATGGGTAATCAGGGTCTTTTCCGCTGAAAGCTCCAGTTGCAGTTCCTCACGCAGGTACTGCTCTAGCCATGCCTTCAGTTCGATTGCTTCTGTCTTGGTTCCGATGACTGCCACCAGAAAATCATCGGCGTACCTTGTGTAGAAGAGGCGTCGATACTCTGGGTCCTGGAGTTCCCCTGATGGGATACTTAGCATCTGTTTGCGCAGTGCTTTGTATTCCGTCCAGTTCCCATTCTGCCTGGCCTGCTTTTTTGCTCTTTCTACTCTTCCACTGGCCCGGCGATATTCCTTGCTTGTTTTCCTAGCTTTGCCCTTGTTGAACGCTGCTATTTTGGCGTGCATAGCTTGATCGAGTTCATTCAAGTACACGTTTGCCAGGAGCGGACTGAGATTCCCGCCTTGAGGAACTCCTGTATACGTCTGGTGGTGTTTCCAATCCTCGACATATCCAGCCTTCAGGAACTGCCCGATAAGGTGGAGGAACCGTTTGTCCGTGATGCGTTTGCTCAATATCCTCAGTAACATTTCATGGTTCACATGATCGAAAAATCCTTTAATATCTCCTTCTACCCACCATCGTGTGCCCGTCATCTCCCTTTTGATCTGTTCGAAGGCCGTATGACAACTCCTTTCTGGTCGGAATCCGTGGGAACAGTTGGAGAAGCTAGGCTCGTAGATGGCTTCCAGGATGAGTTTCAGGACGGTTTCGAGGAGCTTATCCCGGAAACTGGGTATTCCAAGCGGGCGCAGACGGCCATTGGCTTTGGGAATGTAGACCCGGCGGGCTGGGCAAGGTAGATACCTTGAGGCTTTCAGATCAGCAATCATCTCTGTGATCAACTTGAGTCCCGCTTTGTCTATCGTTTTCCCATCCACTCCGGTGGTCATGTTTCCCGGCTTGGGGGCGATCTGTTGATAGGCCAGGAGCCACAATTCGACATTGTAGAGCTTTTGGAAGAGTTTATCGAATTGTACTTCTGGCTTCTGGGCCATCTTGCTCAGTATTGCAAGCAGGATCGTTGGTTGTTGCACTGTGTGCTCTGTCAAGGCCGGTGTCATGACGAGCCGATTTGGAATTGGTCGCCCCAATCAAACGAACGGTAAAAAACAAACGTTGAGAACGTCAGCGATGAAAACGCCGACCAAACCGCGCCGGAATCCAGGCGATCCCAACGCCGACATCGTGAACGCCGGTTGACTACACGCCGGTGGGCAAATCGCCGGCGGCATGTCGTGCTGTGTCTGACAAGGTTGAGGGGGTTCGGCTCTCTGTTCGGCGCTCCTTCATGCGGTAACTGCTCCCATTGATGGCGATGACCTCTGCATGATGCAGGAGCCGGTCAAGCAAAGCCGTCGCCAGTACCTCATCCCCCAGTAACGCTCCCCAGCCAGTAAAGCTGGTATTGGACGTCAGGATAATGGAGCCGTGCTCATAGCGGGCTGCCACCAACTCAAAGAAGTGATGAGCCTGTTCGGCGGTGAGCCTGGTGTAGCCCACCTCATCAATGATGAGCAAACTGGGCGCAATGTAGCGCCGCAGGCGCTGACGCATGAGACCAGGATGCGAGGCACTCTCCAGGGACTGAGCCAGTTCCGCCAGCGTCGTAAACAGGACGCTGTGTCCCTCTGCCAGTGCCCGATTGGCTAGAGCCAGGCTCAAATGCGTCTTGCCCGTTCCCGGAGGGCCGAGAAAGATCACATTGGTGCAGGTCCGCACAAAGGACAGATCGGCCAACTCCCGGATGCGCCGCTCGGAGAGCGAGGGTTGGAACGAAAAATCGAAACCCTCCACCGTTTTTTTGCTGGGAATGCGTGCAGCCTTGAGACGGCGAGCTGTGGCTTTTTGCTCGCGGCCATCCAGCTCTGCGCCCAAGGCTCGCTCCACCATGGTTTCATACGTCCATTGTTCTCGCCGGGCCGTTTCCAGTAACTGGGGTAACGCCGTTTGCAGGTGGGTCAAGTTCAGTTGCTTGTACGCGGTGATTGACTTCATGCTCCCACCTCCGCTCCGGCCGACACGCCACAATACTGGTCATACTCGGCCAGGGCCCGGCTTTGCACCTGTGGTGCCTGCTGTTGGTGGCCTAAGGGTGCTCCTGCTCGTCGGATCGCCGAGGCTGAGGGAATACCCGTCCATTGCTCTGGATGCGGCACACTCTCTTGTGAGCGAGGACGCTTCTCGATGGCGAACACCTCTTGGCCCTGCGACCAAACCGTGAGCACACCCTTGCGTTCACGAACCTGCACTGTGGTTCCGGCCAGATGCAGCGTGCCTGGCAACCCGTAGAGCACGCCATCGTAGGAGACATAGCCATCCCAGGTGACTTTGCGTTCTTCGGTGGCAAAGCGCTCCAGGCAAAGGCTTGAGGCAAGGGCTGGAGCTTCTCCACCTCCAAACGATCGACCGGGCGAGCATGAGTCGTGCGGTGCACGCGGGAATTGATGCGCTCACACCAGCGATGGGCCTGGCGATTGAGATCATCGAGATCGGTGAAAGTCACCCCGGCCCAAAAGCTCTGCTTCACATAACTCACGGTGCGCTCGACCTTGCCTTTCGTCTGTGGGGTGTAAGGCTTGCAGACGCGGGCGGTGACCCAATGGAGACCATGAAGTCAGCAAAGCGAGGATTCCAACGAGGTTTGTTCTCCTGCATTTCGAGCAACACGCTTTTCATGCGGTCAGTCAGCGCAGACCGGGTCAGCCTCCGAAGTATTCAAACGCCTCCATCAAGCAGCGAATGAGCGTTGGAGTATCGCAGCGCTTCACAAAGGTCACAAAGCGCATGCGCGAATAGCCCAACACCGCGGTAAAGCCATAGAATTTATGGATGATGCCTTCCTGTTCATACGTGAACTCGCCCCAATCAAATTGGACCTGGTGGCCTGGCTCGGTTTCATAGCGTTGCACGGGCGCATGTCCTGCCACCACCGGGCGGAGGGGATGGACGAACTCCTTCAAGATGCTGATCCCGCCGGTGTACCCCATCGGCTGTAATCGTGCGTAGATCACTTCACAATTGATGCAATGATCTTCCATCACCCAACGCGTAATCTGTTCTTTGAATGGATCAAGCTTTGAAGGCCGAGGCGGGCGTGGTTTCGGGATCACCGCTTCTGGATGGGCAAGATATTTGCGCACAGTGGTCCGCGAAATCTCCAATTTCTGGGCAATTTCCTGAACCGTCTTCCCTTGTTGATGTAAATCGTGTATTGTATTCACGGTCTGACTCCTGAGCATGTCGGTCTCCTGAGGTTGTGTTTTTTGATTTTCCTCAGAATACCGCCTTCTTGGGGGTCGGTCAATTCTATTCCGGCTCGAGTATACACCGTCTTTAATAGCTCCTCTGTTCTTTCTTGCAATTGGAAAACCTGCGCCCCTTCGCCCTGTATGCTGCTTTCCAGCATTCCTTGAGTGGACGTCACTCCACCGACTACTATGAGCGCTCCATGATCTGGTCTGATTTTCAGGCGCTGCCGCCATAGCCTGTTCCCTTCATTGGGTTCTTGCATTCAGACTCGGACCATCCCCGTTTAGCATTCAGATAGATGCACTCGATGTAGGTGCCCCGTTTGAACCGTTGTCCCGTTATTCGGGCTGCGTCCTCTGGGTGGGAACAGAGATGTGCCATGGACTCATCTCTGTCCAGAGGAGAGTGGGTGTCACCATCTTTCCCACCCGACCACATGCAATCCGCTTGGTTCTAGGGTTCAGGCTGTCTAGCTTTCACCATGTCGAGCTTGCCCTGAGAGACGCGCGGACGTGATGGCGTCTTCGTTCTCCCTTTTCGCATCATACTATGGTCCTAAGCGACCTTTCGTCCGCTTGGTGAGATGCTGGGCACACTCCTTTCCCACAGGAGTGAGGATTGTCTCCTACTACGTTGAATGCCTCTTACGGGCGTCACATGGCGACATGAGTCACCTCGTGGAGACGCAGCCAGTCGCCCAACGACAACAGATCTGCGGTCATGGTCCCAAAGGTGCGTACAAACCGACGGATCGCGCCATCCAGGTCGGTCAGCAGCACGCAGGCCACGACTGTCTTTTTGTGGATATCCAAACCACAGCAGCGCGGATACAGGACTTGCATACCGTGTATTCCTTTCCGGGCAACCTGCGAGAGGTGCGAGGGAAACACCAGTTTCGCCTGCGTGCTCACCGAACACTCGGGGCAACAGTCATCCTTACGGGAACGCACCAGGATCAGCTTCCTAATCGAGCTAAAAGCATCAAAATGCCACGATCTCGTCTCGCTGGCTCCCCTGGCCAGTATGACACATTTTCATCCGCTTCCCTGTCCGCTACGGACATCGCGCTTCCTAACTCATAGTCCCTCCCAAAGATGAGCTAAAACGCGTTTAGGAGAGCGGATGAGATCAGGACGACCAGCATGTTGAGCGGCCAAAGCCACGATGATGGTAGCGGTGTAGGTCAAGGCGACCTGCCGAGCGATGGTGGACCAACCAGCGAGAGGAGGTCGTTGCAAACGAAAGAAGAGGAAAACGCGGCCAAAGAAGCGTTCGATACCACTGCGCTTTCCTAAATCTTCCTTTGTCCAAGTAGGAGGCAAGCAGAAGCGATTTTTCTGGCGTTTAGGATTCCAGGGAATTACTGCAACCGCACCCAAGGTAGTATAAATCCAGGCGATGAGCTTCAAACCCCAATAGGCAGCGTCCAGGCGAATAAAGTGCGGACGGATCTGATACAATTGCACAGCCCACGCCAAGAGGGGTTGAGCAAAGGAGCATCATGAACATTGGCCGGAGAAAGGAGAAAAAAAAGTGGTAAGCCTGATCCACGACAGATCAGCGTATGGACACGGTAGACACGTAAGAGCGGGCGAGGATGCTGCGCCGGAGCATGGCCAATGGCAGCATCAGGATCAGCACGACGCCAGGCAAGGATGGGCGCGCTATCGATGATGAGATCGCGTGCCCCTATGAGCCGACGACGGAGAGCAGTCAAGACT
This sequence comes from Dictyobacter kobayashii, assembly GCF_003967555.1. Classification (GTDB taxonomy): domain Bacteria; phylum Chloroflexota; class Ktedonobacteria; order Ktedonobacterales; family Ktedonobacteraceae; genus Dictyobacter; species Dictyobacter kobayashii. The sequence goes on along the minus strand of NZ_BIFS01000001.1, from coordinate 531,252 downwards.
GTCAGCACAAACAGCGCTTCCGGCAACGGTGCCCCGGCGCGATGGCTGCGCTTCCACTGTTGAGAGGGACAAGGGACGCGAGGATGACCATGCTTGTCCAGCGGCAAACCACACGCAAGAGCGAGAGCAGGCCAGCCACGTAACCAGTCGTGCATATCTTGATAGGAAAGCCGCCAGAGCGTACGCAAGAGTGCGATGAGGAGCAAAGGCTCTTCGCTGTAAGCCCGAGGCGCTCCTCCTGCACCTGTTGGCAATGGAGGAGGACAGCGGCGATGTGCTAGATGCACGGCCAGACGACAGTTAGCAAGCAGATGCAAGGTGTTGATCAGGGTCAAAGCATCGATGTGTAGGGCTGGGCTGAGTCGGGCTTGTGCACGATGATAGGCTGGTGGGGGCACTGGTGCCTCTACGTTTTCGAGTGGAGGTGTCATCCACTGATCTCCATGACGAGGAAACGGGCCTCGTTTGTGTTTTTCGATTTCCTCTCCAAGCGGCCAGTTTCTCACGTGCGCTTGGCATTGCGATTGCATTCCCAATGGGCATCATCGGCCGAGAGGTCAGAACGCCTCACACAGGCGCGAGCGAGGACGGGCAGGATCTGGAGGGGATCACAGCTATAGATGCCAGCAGCTCAGGCAGCATTCGTCTCGATCACTGCCCAGCCGCGCCCGCGTATTTTACCGATGTCGATAACAATGGCAGGAGGGATCTGCACAGTCGGATCAGCAAGCAGAGTCTGGAGGAAGCCCTGTGTTTCTTCTGCTTCCGCTGGCCAAGCTTGCCAACTGCCATCTGAGAGGCGTGTGGATCGGCCACCATGCCAGTATGATGAGAAGGTCATCACGCGCCGCTCAAGGACAAAAAAGCGGAATTCAATCTCCCAGTGGACCGGTTCGGCAATCAGGACAGGCGTAGCCTTAGACAGACTCTGGCTGGTCTGTGGGAGATCTGCGCCCGAAGCGTATACCCCGGCCGCAAAGGCTTTGCCGGTGGCATGTTTGATAAAAGCAGGGCTGGTGAGCTGGCGCGCGTCCGCGAGCGTTTTCCATTCAATAGTGCGCTGACGATAGTTCCAGGAAAGGGAGGGCAGCCAGTCAGGAGAGGCATCGAGAAGTGCCCAGGAAAGCTTGTGCGCAACGACTGGTGTATAGCCAATTTCCCCTGAAAAGATCAGCTTGCGCAGGAAAAGGCGTTCAGGCACATCCCAGCCACCCAGACGCTCAACATGCCAGCCCACTTGCAACGCCGCTCGCCGCAAAACGCGCGAATCCTCTGAATAACGTGGTGATAAAACAAGGATAGGAACAGTGCTTTCAGGTTGTGGTAATGGTGCTGGCATGCCTTCAATGCTCTTTCTATCTCGTTGACCTGCGTTTCAAAACACCTTAGCCGAACAATTGTATCACAGTATGTTCCTGCCTTTTCTAGGGCATTTCCAAACCTGACAAGGCATCCGAGTTTGGAGATGCCCTCAGGGTGCTCTCATTCGCTAAAAGGGACAAAGAAAAATGATGTTCTTGTGACAAGTTTCAGAAAGTTGCCCACCACGCTAGTTAAGGAGTTCGTAGAAAAACAACGAAGCGGGCATCGATGCAAGCTTCCTGTCAATTTTACAACAGTAGCCGTACAACAATGCCCGCTTACAGTCATTGATGACCTATACTAATCACTCACTATTTGTCACTAACAAGTGAATACGAGAGATGCTAAATACACACATTTCACTCATACAAGCAGAAGCGTCTGAAGATTGAACCTACCAGAGGCTACATTGAGCGGTCTTTGATATTGTAGCAACTGTGTAGCAACGCCCCTTTACAACCATTGATTTGCATAGACACCTATTGATAGCGCCTCTTCTTTATTCACAAAACCGATGAGGTAATAGGTGCAAAAGAATGTATTAAGCTCAAATAAACAGAGGCGTATGGGAGTCGAACCCACCGGGGAACGCGCCGAGCGCCCCCCAGCCGTTTTGAAGACGGTGAGACCCACCGGGGCCCCTACACCTCCACGTTGATGTGAGGTAAGTATACACCACCTACCTACCTCTTCATCATGCCACGCTTCAGGTCGCCTGTCAAGCGAGGTTGCGTATGGTTTCGACGTTGACCTGGGTGAGGTCTTTGACCATGAGTTCGGCGGCTTTGAGTCCGGGGAGGTCGCGTTCTCCAGCGACTGCGATGCAGTACATTCCTCCCGCGTGAGCGGCTTGAACCCCGGCGACGGCGTCCTCTATGACCAGGCTGTGTGCTGGCTCGACGCTTAGTTCGGCGGCGGCTTTGAGGAAAACATCGGGGGCGGGTTTGCCATGTGGGACGGTCTCGCCCGAGACGAGGGCGGTGAGGTATTTCTTTAGTCCCAGGGCTTCGCTGATGACTTCGATATTTTTGATCGGCGTCGAGGAGGCCAGGGCTTGCTTATAGCCAGCCTCTCGCAGGGCACTGAGTAGTTCAATGGCTCCTGGCAGAGGTGCGGCTGTATCACGTACGAAATCACGGAAGTAGGCCTCTTTCTTATCGGCCAGTTCCTGTACGCGCTTCTTATCCGTTACATTCCAGAGGATTGGGATGATGGCATCGTTGCGCATACCAAAGGTGTCGTGAAATTGCTGGTCGCTGAAGGGTAATCCTTCCTCTTCCGCCAGGCGATACCAGGAGCGCTTATGCTCCTCGGCACTATCAATAATTACGCCATCTAGATCCCAGATGACGGCATGAATGGTATCTGTCATAGGTGAAAATACTCCTGCATATCCTTTTGCACGCCACTCCTACTTTCCTACCGTATGATGGACGGGATCAGGTGACCATGATAGAATGGTTGCCAGGCATATGCTGTTTGTAACGCATACATATATTTTGACAATTGACGCCTTTTCCTGGTGAAAGTGGGCGCCGAAATATTTCTATGTTGATACTATCATATCCCGTATGTTGTATGTAGTGGATTGTCAATAGGCCAGTCTACTGGCTGCCTGCTGGGATTGAGATATGGATTTGGAGGATATTCTGTGGTAAGTCATCGCAAGTTCTTCAATGAGGAGATGGAGTCGCTTCCAAAGCAGAAACTACAGACCTTGCAGTTGGAACGCCTTCAGGCAGTTGTTGAACGCGCTTATACGCACAATCAATTTTATAGAAATCTCTATGACGAGGCTGGTGTTAAGCCTTCTGATATTCGTACTTTAGATGATATTCGTAAGCTTCCTTTCCTGGAGAAGAAGACGGTGCGGGCCGCGTATCCGCTAGGTACCGCTATGCGTCCGGCTGGTGGTGAAGGGGGCGCGCTCCAACTCCATGCGACCAGTGGGACGACCGGTAAGAGTGTGCCGGTCTTTGCGACTAAAAAAGATATTCAGAACTGGGCGGAGTTGAATGCTCGTGAGCTATGGATGGTGGGCCTGCGTCCTGGCGATGTGTTGATGAACTGCTACGGTTATGGTCTGCCGACCGGTGGCTTTGGTTTCCACTATGGCGCGATGGCTATGGATGTGATGTCTATCCCAATGGGTTCCGATGCGCGTCAATATGAGCGCATGTTTGATTTTATCCGGGACTTCGGGGTTAAAGCGTTCTGTATGACCCCTTCCGTTGGTCTCTATGTTGGCAATAAAGCGATCGAGCAGGGCCTGGATTTTAAAGATACGCAACTAAAGATCGGCCTGTTTGGTGCTGAGCCCTGGCCGTGGGAGACGCGTCAGAAGATTGAGAATCTCTTTGGCATTACCGCTTATGATGAGTTCGGGATGACTGAGTTCCTTGGACCTGGTATGACCTGCGAGTGTGAGGTTCGCGATGGGATGCATGCCTGGGCCGACAATTTCCTGGTCGAGTGCATCAATCCTGAAACTGGTGAGCCGGTCGAAGAAGGTAAAGATGGTGAACTGGTCTGGACCTGGTTGACTGGCGATGGGACCGCTATGATCCGTTATCGCAGCCGCGACCTGTCCCGTCTCTGGTGGGAGGAGCGCTGCGCCTGCGGCCGTACCCATCCTAAAATTGCTTCCATCAAAGGACGCAGTGATGACGCCGTCTCTATTCGTGGCTTGATTGTTTTCCCGAGCCAGGTTGAGGCCGCGTTGGTGCAGTTCCCTGAGACTGCCTCAAACTTCCGCATTATCGTCGATCGCAAAAATGATCTTGATACCTTTGGCCTTAAAGTCGAAGTCAATGATTTGAGTGTCCTCGATGACGCAGAACGTGTCCAGTCGCTACAGGGGCGTATGGCTGCCGCCGTCAAATCGATTACTGGCAACACTCCCAAAGTCGAGCTTGTCGCTCAGGATAGCCTTCCTCGTGCCACCGGTGGCGAGTCCAAAACTGCCAGTGCCCGCGTCGAAGACCGCCGTAAAAAATAAATACTTTTTAGCGGTGCTATCACTTTAAGCGCTAGCACCGCTAAAAGTCAGAAAAGTCCGAGCGCCAGAAGGGTGACAGGTAACCTCACATGGTGTATAATACCGTCCATCTTAGAATAAGGACGAGTAGGTAAGAGATATCCCATATGCTACTACACAGGCAATTGATGCTCGAAGAGAGGCTCTGAAATGACTACAATTAGTATTCCGCGGGGAAAATATCATATTTGGACAGTTGGCTGTCAGATGAATCAGGCTGACTCTCAGCGCATTCAGACTATGCTTGATGAATTAGGGTGGGAAGAGGCAAGCATGGAGCAGGCAAATCTGGTGGTTCTGAATACCTGCAGTGTGCGGCAGGCTCCTGAGGAGAAGGCCCATAATTTGCTTGCCCAATTGAGACGGGCCAAGAACGATCGTAGTGATCTTTTGGTAGCCTTGATGGGATGCATGATTGGCAATCAGAAGACGATTGATACATTAAGCAAACGCTATCCCCATATCGATCTTTTTATGAAGGTCGAACATGCCGATATTTTGCCTCGTTTCCTTGAAGAGCGTTGGACTCCTATCTCCGGGGCGGGCTGCCTGGATATCGAGTTTATGCCCGATCCCGTAGAGGATGCCATCGATGAGATTTCTGTCTCACCTATCGTGCCCACGTTCGCGACCTCTACCAATCGCGTGGGCGCGCGCACGGTGCTTCCTATGGCCATTACCCCCAAGCCAGGGGAGCGTGTCGCCCATTATCCTACTAAGATTGAGCCAGCTCAGGCAAGCCCCACTGCCTGGCTACCGATTGTGCTTGGTTGTAATAAGGTATGTACTTATTGTATTGTACCTTATCGCCGTGGACGTGAGCGTAGCCGACCTATGGATGAGTTGATGGTTGAGGCTCGATCGTTGGTGAATAAGGGAGCCAAAGAATTGACTCTTCTGGGCCAAACAGTGGAGGCCTATGGTCTGGATCTGCCCGGTCAGCCCGACCTGGCGGACCTGATGACCAATTTAAGTGAGATCGATGGGTTAGCGCGTATTCGCTTTATGACTTCCTATCCGCGCCACATGACGGATAGTATGATTGAGCGTATGGCGCATCTGCCAAAGGTGTGTGAGCATCTGAATATTCCGGTTCAGTCTGGCGATGATGCAATGCTTAAACGTATGAAGCGTGGGTATTCCCTGGATGAGTACGTTGAGCGTATTGAGCGCGTGCGCGAGCTGTGGCCGAATATTACCTTATCGACCGATGTTATTGTAGGCTTCTGTGGTGAAACTGAAGAAGAGTTCCAGCATACGTTGGATTTGTTGGAGAAGATCCGTTTTGATGTAGTTCATGTCGCTGCTTACTCGGTTCGCCCTGGAACGGTTGCGGCCCGTTGGGAGGACGATGTGCCCCTGGCGGAGAAGAAGCGCCGTCTGCATGCAGTGGAAGAAGTTCAGGGTAAGATCGCGTTTGAACTGAATCAGTCATATGTAGGGAAGGTAGAGGAAGTGATGGTTGAGGATACGAATACGACGCATGGGCGTAAACAACTAAAAGGGCGTGATCGCGCCAATAAGTTGGTGTTCTGCCCCGCGCCCGAGGACCAGCGTGTCATTCAACCTGGCGATTTTGTGCAGGTGCGTATCGAGCGGGCTACGGCCTGGTCATTGCAGGGTGACGCTGTTGCACTATAAGTTGCGCCGTACAACGTGCTTTTTAAGCGCGTAAGCTAGAAAACACAACATATCCCACGAAGTTGGAGGAGGCTTTGATGACACAAACACTGTCAGCTGAAGAAAAGTTACGACTGAAGAAGCAGTGGACAGATCTGGCGATCCGGCAGGCTCAAGAGGGCCAATGGGGAGAAGCAGTAACGACGAATAAGAATATTCTGAACATTTTTCCCCAGGATCCGGAGGCCTATAATCGTCTGGGTAAGGCATATAGTGAGTTGGGTCAGTATTCAGAGGCTCGACAGGCCTACTCACAAACCTTAAAATACAGTCCAGCTAATACCATCGCTAAGAAGAACCTGGATCGTCTGCAGACCTTACAGGATGCTTCTACTCCCGGCCCTGTCGGCGTGGATCGCATTGATCCACGACTCTTCATTGAGGAGACTGGTAAGACAGGTATTACTGAGCTAATAAACCTGGGTCCTGCTCCCGTGCTCTCACGCATTGGGGTTGGGGATCGCATTAACCTGGTTGTGGATGGCCATCGTTTGCTGGCGCGCAATGCTGCCCAGGAGACGATTGGACAGATCGAGCCCCGCCTGGCGGGCCGCTTGATCAGTTACATCAAAGAGGGTAACCGCTATGCAGCTGGTATCTTGACCCTGGATATTCATCTTGTTCGTATTATCGTTCGCGAAGAGTATCAGCATCCGAATATGTTCGGTACCGTGAGCTTCCCTCGCAGGGTAGTGGCGATACTGTCCGTGCTTATATCAAGGATTCCATTTTACGTCATGACCGTGAGGAAGATGATGAGATGGGGACCGATGATGAGTATTATGATGGTGGTGATGATTCGGAAGATATGAACGATTTTGAATTCGACGGCAATACCGATATTGAAGAGTAACATTTCTAGTAGAAAGGTTGTATAATACAATGAATAAGACAAAGAAAGTCGCCTGGCATAAGCATTTACACAAAGCGAGAAAACTGAAAGAGAAGCAGCAGGCTCAGAAGGCCGCTGCCGCTCCTGCAGCAGCTCGCCGTTAATTGGTGCACTGCTAGTTTGCGTGTGAGTTATGAGCAGTTTGTCCCCTTCGCAATCACAATCTTCGGCTTCAGTCCGGAACATTTTAACTCTGCTCGCCTCACGTGACGCACAATTAGTAGCTGGCGGAGGAGGTCTGGAGCGTCGTGTAACATGGGCGTGTCGTATGCGTTCTCGCTTGCCCGCTTTCGAAAGCGTTCAAGGAGGCGAGCTCGCTTTATTGACATTGTCTCAGTTGCGACGCCTGGACGAAACCCTTCCCCATCTCCTGAAGAGCCTGCACCAGGCTGGCGTAGCGGTCGTTGCAGTCGCTGCGCCATCTGTGGAGGCTTTGGGTGCGGAAGCGCGAGATTTCGCGGATCAGATGCATCTGCCTCTGATTTTGCTTCCGCTCAATGCTCTGCTTGAAGAGATTGAGCGCGAAGTGATTACATTTGTGGTGAGCTTTCGTGGCGAAACCGAGCGCAAAGCGACCGAGATTGCCAGTCAATTAATGCAGTTAAGTCTGCAGGGGGCTGGTATTCAGGGTGTCTGTGAGCATCTGGCGACCAATCGTGGCAAGTGGGTCGTTATACAGGATGCTGATCAGCATGTGCGTTTACAGGCCTCGCCCGCCAATGTCCCTCCCCTGTTATTACCCAGCCCACTAAGTGATGAGCAGTTGCGCCTGCAAGGCCTGGTACGTGTGGTCGAACCGATTCCCAGTAGCCGCCATGAGATTGCTGGCTATCTCTCGTTGGTCGGCAATGAGAGTGATTTCGACTACCTTGAGCGTATTATCCTGGGTCAGGCAACCCCTATTATCGCCATTGAGTTTGCTCGTGAGCGTGATCGTACAGAGGTTGAGAGCCGCTACCAGGTTGAGGCTTTTACCGATGTGATCCAGGGCCATTATCAGCAACCCGAAGAGATGATGGCGCGTGCTCGTTTGCTTGGTTATGATTTAACCACACCTCAAGCCGTGGTGGTCTTTGAAATTTCTCCCAACGAACATGATTTTCCTGCCAGTAGCCAGTATGCCCAATGGAGCAAGCGCGTGCGTGAGGAGCTTTTGCGCGAGTGGTCGGGTTGCTGGGTACAAAACGAGGCGCGGCGTGTAATTGCGATCCTGCCTTTGCCGCCTTTTGAGGATCAGAGCGAGACTGAGCGTGAACATGAAAATTCGCTCTATTCGCGTCTGGAGCGCGTCGTTTTCCGTATCTCTTCCCAGAAAAGCAATGGTACTGCGCGCCCTACCTATTCCTGTGGTATTGGGCGGATCGCGAAGAGCTTGCAGGGTCTGCCCCTCTCTTTTCGCGAAGCACAACAGGCGTTGGAGATTGGCCGCCGTCTCTTTGGTGAGGGCAATCTGCATTCATTTGCGCGCCTGGGTATTTATCGCTTGCTCTTCCACCTCAATGGCCATAGCGAGCTGGACGATTTCTATTATGAGACTCTGGGTCCCTTACTTAATAACGACAGCACCTACGTAGAAACGTTGGAAGGCTTCTTTCGCTGTAATGGTAACCTCAGCGAGATGGCGCGCACCATGCATTTTCATCGCAATTCTTTGCTTTATCGCCTCAATCGCATTGAGGCCCTGCTTGGCCGTTCGCTAGAAGATCCTGAGCTTCGCCTGGCGCTTCAGATCGCGCTCAAGATTCATCACCTCAAAAAACACTGAGTGCTTGACCCTTCGATATATCCACATCCACCTCGCCACAATAGATATACGCTCTTGTCTCAGCAGCAATTGGCTAGAGCTTTTTGACTTTGCCGCCTGTGGCTTTGAGCAGGCGGTCACGTATGGCCAGGCCTAATCCGTGTTCTGAGTAGTTGCGGCAGAGGATAACATCGACGCCCGCTTCTTCTAGCGTGCGCAGGCCGGCGAAGAGCCGGGTAGCGATCTGTTCAGGTGTGTGGCCCAGGCTATAGATGATCGCTCCGCTCTCCTGGAATGCACTCAGGTCTTCGTCGGCGATCAAGACTCCCACCAGCTCTCCCTGGGTCTGGCGCGCTTGTACTTCTGCCAGCATGGCCTGGCGCATGGCCACTACTGAGCCCTCGAACAGATAAGCTGGTACGCTGGGAGAATAATGGATGCGCATCTGTCCCGGAGCCATCTGGGCCAGCATGTGGTCCTCTTCGTCCTGCATCTGCCGTGGACTGGGTGGTTGGAGCTGGGGGAGCACGCTGCGTAGTGCCTCCAGGCCAATGCCACCGGGCCTCAGGATAGTTGGTACCTCGGCGCAGAGGTCGAGGATCGTAGATTCGACCCCGACTGTACAGGGGCCTCCATCCAGGATCAATGGGACACGACCTTTAAGGTCTGCATAGACATGCTGCGCCGTGGTAGGGCTGACATGCATAAAGCGATTTGCGCTGGGGGCTGCTACCGGTATACCTGCGGCACGGATTAAGGCGCGCGCGATTGGATGGGCGGGCATGCGTACGGCCACATTGGGTAGCCCGGAGGTAATCAAGCCAGGCACTCGTGGACCGGCGGGTAAAATCATGGTCAGCGGTCCCGGCCAGAAGGCTGCTGCCAGCTTCCAGGCCGTTTCTGGTACCACTGACACAATATTTTCTAATTCATGCTTATCAGCGATATGCACAATCAAAGGATCGCTAAATGGTCGTCCTTTGGCGATAAAGATCTGTTCGGCTGCCTGGGCATCTAAGGCGTTCGCACCCAGACCGTATACGGTCTCGGTTGGAAGAACTACCAGCTCACCCGCGCGCAACAATTGGGCTGCGTATGCGATCTGCTGTGTATAGTGTTCATCCAGATGGTTAGGGTCTATCTTAATAATCTGTGTCTCTCGCTGTTGCATGGATCTGTTTATGTTCCTCTAAAAAGCTCTTAGCTATTCACATTATCCTGTTTTCGCTTGAGTATAGCACGTTTCCTGCTAGCTCGAAAGTTGTGTGCCAGCTCTGGGTTCAAGCTTTTAACCTTTGGTTTTATTCAAAGGCAGGCACCTGCAAAATTATTGTGCCTGGCTGGTCTTTGAGGAGTTGTAGATGTCGGGATGTAGTATTTCCATCAGGCGCTCAGGATAGCGCGGTGGTGCGAAACCGAATTGCTGGTACAGGCCATGGGCGTCTTGCGTCGCCAGTAGCCAGCGTCGCAATCCTTGCAGTTCAGGATGTGTGGTGATTACCTCCAGAAGCCACTTGCTGAGACCCTGGCCGCGATAGGGTTCTAAGATAAAGACGTCTGCCAGATAGGCAAAGGTGGTGTAATCGGTGACCAGGCGAGCCAGGCCGATCTGCTCTTGTCCTTTGTAGAGGCCAAAGGCGAGCGAGTGTTTGAGTGCTTGTTCCACCGTTTCTCGTGGAATGCTGCTGGACCAATATGCCTGGGTGAGGAAGTTGTGAATAACGGTAATATCTAAACGTTGTTTGTCTGTACTGATAATATAATCGCCGCGTCGCCATTCATAAGACATAGAAAAATACTCCTACCTGGAAATAGCTATTCTGTGCTCTTTTTTGTTAGAACGAAGAAGTGTACTGCTCAGTAATACTTGCTTGCTAAATGGTAGTGCTAAGTAGTTTAACATGCAGCTACGCTGATTTGTCGATTGAGACGATTTGCGTTACTATGATACATATTGGTAAGTTTTATGAAATGCAAAAAGTATAGTGGCAACAGAAAGGAGATGGTGTTTCTCGGCGGTTGACCCTCTGAGAAGCATCGTACCTGCGATGAATCCACGTGACTTGTTGGACCAGCTACTCTATCCATATGAGAGCTTTACGGGCTTGCGCACCGAGTTTGGCCCTGTTTCTTATAACGAGCGAGCGAAGTTTTGGGAAATGTTTGAGTATGATGATGTGTTAACACTGGCCTCGGACCACGAGACCTTTTCTTCAGATGGCGCGCCGTTTGCTGAGCATCCGGAAGAGCTGACCAAGGGTCAGAGTGTATTGACGACTGATCCGCCGCACCATCGCCAGCTACGTTCTCTGGTTTCTCAGGCCTTTACGCCACGGGCGATCGCCAGTATGGCCCCACGCATTGCTGAGATTACCCATGATTTACTGGATCAGGTAGCGCAGCAAGGCAAGATGGATATTATTGCGGACCTCTCGTATCCTTTGCCCGTGATCGTCATTTCTGAAATGTTAGGAGTGCCATCCGAGGATCGTGCTCAATTTAAGCGCTGGTCCGATAAGATGGTGATAAGCGAATACGATGACCTCTCACGCGATAATATCGAAGAACATACTGAGCGTATGCGCACGGTCGTACGCCAAACTTTGGATGAACTCTACGATTATTTTCGCCTGGTGCTGGCCCAGAGACGTTTGCAGCCACAACATGATCTGGTAAGCGCCCTACTTACCGCGCAGATCGAGGGCGAGTTGTTGTCGGAGCCTGATATTCTGGCATTTTGTGCCTTGCTGCTGATCGCTGGCAATATCACGACCACCAATCTGATTGGCAATGCCTTGCTCTGCTTTGACGAACATCCTGAAGTAATGGAGCAGCTGCACGAGCGTCCTGAGCTAGTGCCGCAGGCGATTGAAGAGGTGCTGCGTTATCGTTCTCCAGCCTTATTAGTGGGTCGCTATACCACGCGCCCCGTTGAGATCCATGGCCAGAAGATCCCACGTGGGCAAACGATCATTGGCTGGCTGGCCAGCGCCAACTTTGATCCGACCCAATTTCCTCAACCGGAGCGTTTTGACATTGAACGCACCCCCAATCATCATCTGTCATTTGGTCATGGTATCCATTTCTGTCTGGGTGCTCCCTGGCGCGTCTGGAAGCGAAGATCGCGCTGGGCATTCTGCTGGAGCGCTGCCAGCATATTCACCGTGAGCGCGCCCAGAAGCTTGAAACCATTCACAGCGCCTTTATCATGGGCCCTCGACATCTACCAGTTACCTTCCAGGTGCGCTGATGAGATGCATGATCGCTGAGAGTTGTATAGTGGCAATACATATGGAAAGCAAAAGCGCGCCCCTCGGGGCGCTTTTTAGCTTGCGCTTGTTGCCAGCTCGCTATTGTGTTATCTTGAAACCTCGCTGTGTGTGGCACGATGGCGCAGATATTGCTCTAACATCAATTGAAAGTATGGGCTGAGCTTTTTCGGAAGTTCATCCGCCGGTAGCCAGAGTGGATGTCCCTCGGAACTGGAACGCAGATTGCCGCCGATGATCTCGCCATGATAGATAAAGGTCACGGTACTCATCTGGTGGAAGCCCTGGCTGGTTGCGGGTAGAAAGCCAACCAGATCATGTAGCCGCAGCTCAAGTCCTGTCTCTTCTCTTCCTTCTCGTATCAATGCTTGCTCAGGCGTCTCGCGCCACTTCATAAATCCGCCTGGAAATGCCAGTACACCTCCCGGTTGCTCTAGCAGTAAAAATTGTTGTTCTTTTTCCACGATCACGCAGACGCAGCCAAAGGGAGGTAAGTTTCCTCCCAGTAGAAAATTAAGTATATTAAAGCAGATGCTTGCCAGACTTTTTGCTAGGTAATAGAACATCGCTTTTCTCCTCTGATGTGATGCATATTAGCTCTGCTTCTATTACGTTTCGAGTGCGCTTAGAGGTACGTTTTGACCATGTATACTATCTACTTTTAAACGCGTTGGACTCCCTGTGGACAGTATACATGATTGAGGATGGTTTGTTGTGTCTGGCTGGTGGGCTTCAGCGGCCACTGCGCATTTGCGCCCGGCGGATCAAGGCGTCGCTGGTAACGGCCAATACCAAAACCGCTCCTTCGATCATTTGTTTGACCTCGACTGGCTGATTGTTCAGGTCCAGCCCATTTTCCAGGCTACCTATAATCAAAGCTCCCAGGAGAATGGACCAGACGGAGCCGCGTCCTCCAAACAGGCTGACCCCGCCGATGACTGCGGCGGCAATGGCCTGCAAGAGCAGAGTCGGGTTGATCTGGCTGGCGACCGCGCTGGCACGCGAGGCGGCCAGGATACCGGCAATCGCTGCCAGGGTTGAGCAGAGCGTAAAGATGGTGATGCGTATCACTACAACATTAATGCCAGCACGCCTGGCTGCTTCAGCATTGCCACCGACCGCATAAACATGGCGCCCATACGCGGTCCTGGTTAGCAGTAGCCAGGTTAGGAGGATCAATCCAGCCAGGATGAAGAGTGCCTGCGGGACACCCAGGTAGGCATGGAAGAGCAAGAGCGAGCCAATTACAATCAATGAAGGCACTCCGATTGTTGCAGCCAGATGGAGCGAATGTGTAGCGCGTAACCCCATCTGCTGGCGGCGTCGAGTGATATAGACCACTCCTCCAATATAAACTGCCAGTACCAGCAATGGTAGGCCCGTGCCTATAAAAAGGCCAGACTGGTAATTATTCGCGATCCCAATAATAAAGTCATTGTTAATGATCAATGTAGCCTGTCCCTGCAGCAGGTAGATGAGGAGTCCCCCATAACTGATAGAGGCGGCCAGTGTGACAATAAAGGAAGGGACGTGTAGATAGGCGATAAAGAAGCCATTGAGCAGACCGATGAATGCCCCGGCGGCGATAGCGGCCAGGATGGCGAGCCAGGCCGGGTAGCCCATGCGCTCTGAAAGGATGCCCATCACGACTGAACAAAGGGTAGCGACCGAGGCTACGGATAGATCTATCTCTCCAAGTAGCAGGACCAGGATGACACCCAGGCCGAGGGTGCCAATAGTTGTGATTTGTAGTACCAGCTGTGTCAGGTTACGCGGCGTCAGGAACAAACCCTGGGTGGTGATCTGGAAAAAGACGGCGATCACAATCAAGGTAAGCAATACAGGTAGAAAGCCGAGGTCATTGCGTAGTATCTGTCCCAGCGATTGTTTATGAAGGGAGTAGGGAGCCTCAACACTATTCGGCGTTTTGGGGGAACGTGGCAGCCGGGTATCTGAATTGATCGTATTCATATGCGCGCTCCTTCTGACAATCCTCCATCGACCTCGGCTGATAGCTCTCCGAACTCTGCCCCGGTGATGGCCGCGACAACGCGGGCTGGCGTAGTTGCTTTAACATCAAAGGTCCCTACCCGTTTACCTAGTCGTAAGACAATAACCCGGTCAACCACTTCAAAGACATCAGCCAGGTTGTGTGAGATGACCACAACGGCGAACCCTTGCTGGCGTAGACGTAGGATCAGGTTGAGGACCTGTCTCGTTTGAGCTACTCCCAGGGCGGCCGTTGGTTCATCGAGCAAAACGACTCTGGCATTGCGCAGGATAGTTTTGGCGACGGCGATACATTGGCGCTGTCCGCCAGAGAGCGTGGCAACCTGGGCCCGAACAGAAGGAATTTTAACATCCAGGGTGCGTAGCACTTCCAGGGCACGGTGTTCCATCGCCAGCGTATTCAGCGTGCGCGCCGGGCTACGCATTTCGCGACCTAGAAAAAGGTTAGAGACGACATCCAGATTATCGCAGAGTGCCAGATCTTGATAGACGGTCTCGATGCCTAACTGGGTAGCCACCTGGGGAGTATTGATTTTGACCACTTGCCCGGCGACAAAAATCTCACCTTCATCGCAAGGACTGACACCTGAAATTGTTTTGATCAGGGTCGATTTGCCCGCGCCATTGTCTCCCACCAGGCCGACCACTTCGCCGGCATACACTTCAAAGTCAACATTGCTTAAGGCCCGCACAGCCCCAAAGGTTTTACTGATACCCCGCATACATAGCAGAGGCTTTGGCAACTGCCCGGTTGGAGTTGGTGGAATACTTGTGCCCATAAAAAGTACCTCTTCCTATGTGTTGCCCATACCGCAATTAACCTTAAAATATGATATAATCGCGGTATGGGCGGGCATAAAAGGTTTTTTAGCAGATGCCATGGGTATCGGTGCCTGCAGGAAGATCCTGGCAGACCTGGTCTTTCGTCAGGTAATTGTCGGCGAGCACTGTGCTTGCGATCGTCTCTTGCGTCACGATGACCGGGGTTTCCAGAATTGAAGGGATCGCCGTTCCATCTTGTGTCCTGGTTGTGTGTCCCTGAGTCAGGTTTGCCGTGCTGGTATTGTGGCTAAGCGCTGCCACCAGTTCGGCGGTCGCATTGGCTTCTTTTGAAATGGCCTTGTAAACAGTCATGGCCTGATTGCCTGTCAGTATATTCTGAATACCGGCCACCGTCGCATCCTGGCCAGTGACTAACACTTTGCCATTCATTTTCTGTTCGCGCAGTGCAGCAATAACGGCATTTGCCATGCCATCGTTAGCTACGTAGGCGACCTGAATATTATTTTGATTGGCGGTCAGTGCCTGTTCCATCGAGGTACGGGCGCGATCATTATTCCATTCAGGAACAAAAATGTCGTATACTTTGTGAATTTTATTGCTCTGTATGAGCGGATTGAGCACATTGAGGCTCCCTGATTGAATTGCAGGGCATTATTATCGGTCTTTGAGCCATTGATCATGACCATATTAAGCTGACCATTGTGCGCGTATTGTTGAAAATGATCGGCGATATATTGTCCTTGCAACTCACCCACATGCATATTATCAAAGGAGACATAGTATTTCAGGTATTTGTTTTGGATCAGGCGATCATAGGCGATTACTGGTATATTCTGGTGTCTGGCACTGGTCACGATAGCTGAAGCCTGGTCGCTATCGACAGGCGCCACTACCAGGATACAATCGCCACGGGTCATAGCCTGTTCGGCCTGATTTTGCTGGGTAGAGGCATTCCCTTCAGCATTTACTACATCTATTTTCGCGTTTGGAAGTGCGTGAGCAATGGCCGCTGTCAATAAAGGGCGATCTTTAGCTTGCCAGCGATCTGAAGAAGCGGTATCGGGAAGAAGCACACCAATCTGTTTACAATTGGAGGCTTTTGAGAGCTTAGAGGTTGTTACACCGGCGACATTGCTACTGGTGCTTGTCCCACAGGCAGAGAGAATGACCAGCAGTAATAGCAGGCAGGCCATTGCAGGTACATGGCGATGTTGATAGCCAGATACTCTCTTCGGCATTGAATATGTCCTTTCCTATCTAACTGCATTGAGTTTCTTTCCAGCATATAATCGTGACTTGTCTCTCTTCATCGGCTATTTTCTGTAGTAGTGTAGGTCTGGCATGCATCGGGGATCGTCTCGGCGCTGAAGGATTGCCGGATAGGAAAGTTTTCCCTGTAAAAAACCTTTTGCGACACGTTGTAGTATTGATGAGTTATGCTAATTGAGTCAACTCTTAATTGTCAATGCTGTGTGTCTTCCTTTGACAATCTTATTTGGTGCATATAAAAGGAGCTATCGTGTGGCTACACGTGTTTCTCGGCGCTCTATTTCCTTATTGCTAAGTAGTCTTGTTCTCGCAGCGGGACTATTTATGGTTGGTGGGGGCCTGCTTTACGGTGCATCTTCTTATCATGCCTTTTATCAAGCCATTAGCGTGGGGCGTTTTCAGCTAATCGCGATTGATAATGGGACGTATGCTTTTCAAAAAATTGGTACTGATAGCTATTATGTGGTTGATCCTCGTAAATTTACCCCGCGTATTAATCCTTCTTTATTACTGCTGCATCTTTCAATCACTAAATTGATATATAAAGATGATCCGCAGTCACTTGCTTTCAACCTGAACCATGTTCAAACAAACGTATCCTCTTACGATGTAGAGCAGTTTGCTCTGGCCGATAAAAGGGTCTGGAAGCAATATACTTATACATCATCAGAATATAGTCAGGATGCGGATAGTGCTTATATAGATCGTTGGCCACAGGGGATAGCATTTTCTGTCGCGGGCTTTGTGGCAGCGACTGTTGGCTCTATCCTGCTGATGTTGAGTATGAAACCGCAAAAAATAGAGCGCCATCTACCTGGGCGCCTGGCCGTAGTACCTCCAGCACAAAGCAGTTTTCCTGGTATCATGCGCGAATCTTCGCATGCTTCTCCAGTAGATAGACGGGCAACATCCAATGTTAGCCCTCCTGCGGAGGCCGCTTTTCCTCTTTCCGAGCAGACTACCCAAAGGCAGCCTGCGCAAGCAGCAGGCTTACATTTCAGTACGCAGACTGGTGGACAGCTACAGCCAGACCGTATCATGTCAGCTGCGCGACCTGGAATTCTCTATCCGGAGCAGACCACACGCTCCCTGACCCCTGACAGCAGGTCTGTAGCGCAGGCTGGCACTAACCAGGTTGATGAATTGCCAAAGGTGTCAAGGCGGCGACAATTCGTCTCTGCTAATCCAAAATCACAGGCAGGCGAAATAATCTCTGACATTGAAACTATGCCGACTTTGCCGACCACTCCTCGACCGCTAGATCCTTTCAATGATAGATCATCGTAACCTGTCGCGCTCGGTGCAGAAATATTTATCACAAAAGGGAAGCCAGCCCATCAGATAAATGGGCCGGCTTCCCTTTCCTTTCCAATCGCTGTGTCATTCATAGCCTTAGCGCTCGGGTTTTTGCTTTTGGTCGCGCTTAGCATTGTTATTTTTATATGACTGAGACTCCTGGCGTGACTCACGATTCTTGATCGTGTTGGGGTCTTCAGGCTCCTCATATGAGGAATCGATACCCTGGCTGTAGGGTCCAGCAGGACCTGCCGGATGGATGGGCGGAGTCTGCTGTGCGTTAGCATTGGGCGCTTTTACGTCCTGTTTAGTAAGCTCATCCGCAGGACGCATTAATTCAGGATAGTCTGGCTGACTATTATAAGCGGAACTGCCTGCGTTCTTCGTACTATCCTCTTTGGGATGTATTGGGACCGAGTACTCTGACTGGTTGCTAGCACTGGTAGTATCCTTGTCCTTTTTTAAACTTTCCTGGGTGCTACTATAGTCAGGAGTACCGCTTACTTGTCCGGGGGTGTTTTGGGGACGATTATAGTCCGGGGTAACGCTTTTTTGCCCCGAAATATTTTGTGGCCTGGCAGCCTCTGCAGCATTGATGTTCTGTTTATACTCTCCCGCAGGGCGGAGCGTTGCATCTAGATTGCTCTCTTGCTGCTTGCCAGGTTCTGGCTTGCTAATATCGCGCTGGTAGGTACTAGCTGAAACCTGAGAGGGTCCGGAAGAGCCTGGTTGTTGAGAAGGAGCATTGGTTTGTTGCCCTGGTGTATTTTGTGGTCTGGCGGGGGCTGATTGTTGCCCAAAGGCACCTGCCGTACTCGGCGCTGCATTAGAGCCTTGCTGCTGCTTATAATCAGGCTGGGCTACATTCCGCTCATTGATATTGCCCTGGCGCGATGGTTCATTCTGACCATAGTTTTCAGTTGAGGGTGCCTCCTCCCGATAAGGTTGCTGCTGCTTATAATCAGGCGCATTGACGTCCCGATTGAATACATTGCCAGCAGGCTGAGAAGAAGCAGTAAAGCCGGGCTGACCACTATAGTCGGGCCTATTTACTCCCTGCGCATAGCTGCCCATGCCAGTTCCGGGGGAGCCGCGCTCGCCAGGTGTGGCATTCATATCTTGCCTGGCATTATAGCCTGTTTGCTGCTCATAGGCGTCTGCTTGATTATAGCCGGCTGCACCGCTCTCTGTCCTTTGAGTACCACCGGTTATTGTTCCTTCTGGACTATGGAAGTGATAGCCGCCATGGTTCTGTAGAATGGCCAGTACATCCCTGCTATTCTCCTCTGGTTGGACCGCTACGATTATTCTACCCATCTCAAACTCACGTCCATAGTACTGGGCTTCCTCATCGGGCAGACCCATATTTGAAAGGTCATGCATCACGTTGTTGGAGGTATGAGTGTGAGTGCCGCCAAAGAGGTTTTTGAGGCTATCCAGAAAGCTTTCTTCGGGGTGAGCTGCGCCTCTACCTGAATAGCTAATGCGATTACTTGCCACACCAGCATTGTACAATTGTTCAATGGCTCTCTCTGCACTACCTTGTTCATTAAAGACGGCCACTATCAACGTGCTATATACTGCCATGGAAATTCTCCTTGTCTGGTCACATTCTCAGAGAGAGATATGACAGGCTATTCGTGTGACTCAATACAGTTGACAGTTCATTCTTGAGTTCCCTTTATTCTGATCTGAGCTTCTCTTCTGGTTGAAACACAGTGGTTAATAAGTTACTCTTTGCACGAATAAAATGATGAATAGTGTTACATTAAAGCACAACTTTTCACTATCTTCTCGAAGAAATGAGTAGCAGTGTTTTTTGAGCTTTATGAAGCGCGGTTATTTTTATATGCTGCTTTGTTGTTTTGAGAAAATCGCTCTGTTATACTACTTTCAAAGGTGATACATTGCTCTTTTCGTCTGATATAGAGTAAAAAACAGGAGTAATATGGTCATGGATACGCGGGATGTGATACAACAGACCCAGGCTGCGAAAATCCGGCTTGTGCGCTTCTTATATTGTGACAATGGCGGCATCATTCGCGGCAAAGCCACCCATGCACAGAAATTGGCCAATCGGATGCGAGAAGGGATCGGCCAAACGCTGGCTATGCAGGCCTTTACCGGGGTTGAGACGCTCGCTACTGTTGAGGGAATGGGACCTGTCGGCGAATTTCGTTTACAACCTGATCCAGAAACTTTTGTGGTCCTTCCATATGTGCTTAACACTGCCAGTATGCTATGTGATATGGTGCGCCTGGATGGTGTGCCCTGGGAGGCCTGTCCACGCAGCTTCCTGAAACGTATGATCGCTCGCCTGGCTGAGCATAATATGCGGGCAGAGATCGGTGTGGAGCATGAATTTTATCTGGCCCGCGATGTCGAGGGCCAATATGCACCGGCTGATTATAGTGCCTGTTATAGCAGTATTGGTATGGATGAGCAATCCATGGTTGTCGATAGTATCCTGGCTGCCCTGGAGGCACAAGGCTTTGCCGTTGAATTATTTCATACCGAACTGGGGCCGTCACAGCAAGAGCTATCTTTAAGCCACACGGACGCGTTACGTGCGGCCGACCAGGTATTACGCGTGCGTGAGACTGTACGTGGCGTGGCCCGTTTATTTAAGCTCTATGCCTCATTTGCTCCTAAGCCTTTTCTAGACCAGGGAGGAAACGGAGCCCATATTCATCTCAGTTTGTGGGGAACAGATAAGCATGAGCGAGCACAGCAGAACCTTTTTTATGATGCGCAGCAGCCCGGCAGCCTCAGCCAGACAGGGCTTTATTTTATAGGTGGTGTCCTGCGCCATCTACATGCTTTAGTAGCTATTACCTGTGCCAGCCCTAATTCTTATCGCCGTTTGCTGCCGCACTTTTGGAGCTCGGCTTATGATGCCTATGGCTTTGATAATCGCGAAGGAGCAATCCGTGTACCCTCACTCTTTAGGGGTCGCGAGGCAGAGTCCAGCAATCTAGAATTAAAGAGTGCCGATCACAGTGGTAATCCTTATTTATCTATTGGTGCCTTGATTGCCGCTGGCCTGGATGGCATTGTCAATAAAATCAAGCCTGGCGAGGCCCAGGCTATCGATCCGGGCAATTATAGCGACGAGGAACGTGAACGCTTTGGTATTCACCGTTTGCCCACCACTCTTGATGATGCATTGGATGCCTTAGAGCAAGATCGTGTTCTCCTGGATGCACTGGGACCACTACTTGCCACATCCTATATAGCCGTTAAACGTGAGGAAGCCTCCTTCTTTCTGGAAAAATCACCTGAAGAAGAAGCTGTACAGCATTTTTATAAATACTAGTCAGTTATAAAGGACACAAAAAAGATCCACCTCACCGTAAATGGAAAGAAGTAGCGAGGTGGATCTTTTTTTCAAGTGATATTGTATACCCTGACGATTCATAGGGACATGATGCCCGGCCAGGTCATTGGATGCTATTAGAATGTTGAGTTGTTCTTTGTGGAATTGATAGCATCCTTGGTTGTATCAGCCACATCCTGGCTGTTATTCTTTACAGTTGTCCCAGCATTCTGGGCAATGTTGCTGAGACTATTTGCTGAGCTCTTTACGGTTGTCGCAGCCTGCTGAGCATAATCTTTCAAAGAACCAGCAGTCTGATTGACGCGATCGGAGATCTGGCTTTTGTAGACATCGAGTTGCTCATTCTCGGGAATATAACCGCGCAGTTCGCCAATGCGCTCACTAACCAGTTTGCGCATCTCATCACCCTTCATTGGGGCAACAAGCAGACCAACTCCAACGCCGAGAAGAATACCCTTCACAAAGTTGTTCATAATTTTTCATCCTTTCCCTATGGACACAGCCGTATTTTATTACGACAGTATTGTTAATTTTATACGTCTCACTGAATAGATTACGCGTAGCACAAGCGTTTAGTTTCAGATAGTTATAGTATAGGCTGTGCTCAAAACACTCTCCCATACTCTTGTTGGCTGTTCCTATCTTCTCTTGAATAGAGGTATTTAAATAATAGGGAGTGCTAGAGCAGTTGAAAAAGAGCTGCACGAGATTTTGGTTTTTATTGCTGTTGCGGGCTATAGCTATGACTTGCTTTGAACAGATTAATGCTGGGCGGCGAGGGTTAACAACATTTCAGTGTAGCCTGCGAACGCAGCGTAGGGCCCGGCAAAAGGCAGTTCTTTGGCCAGCGACTGAAGTTTTTCTAACGTATAACCATGACGGACCAGGCTGCGCAGCCAGATGCAGGCTTTGGTGATACGCTGCTGATCATCGGAGCGCAGTGGTTGTCCCGGCAGACCACGGCCATAGTTATAGCGACGAACCAGGTCTGGGTCCAACAGGTAGGCATGGAGCAATGGTATGATAAAAAGGCGCAGGGCCGCGTCGTTGATACCAGGCTGAAGATAGGCGACCAGTTGTTGCTCATCTAACGTTGTCGCGCTACTCATCGTTTGTAAAAGCGTATTACGTTGTAGTGACGCAACACGTATGGGATGGATTAGCCGGGCCTGTGGGTTGAGCTTGATTTCGTTCAGTGTACCCAGTATGGTCATACCATAGCCAGTACGACCCACCCAGCCATCAATGGTGGCTGTCCGTTGTTTATGCGTAGTCTCACTGGCTGGCGCCGCCTGCCAATTTAGAGCTTGCTGTCGGGTGATAGGCCAGCGCAGCCAGGTGCATGGAGGACTGACGAGTGGATCTAAAAAAAGGAGCTCATGAGCGCTGCCAAGCAGTGCCTCGATAAAGGCCTCTTGTTTTTCGCGTCGATTATTGCCAATGATCCAGGTATCGATAATGCCGGCTTTCCTATATGCATTGTGGCGCATCTTCCATTCCTCGATATCCAGAGGAGCGCATTGAAACTCGATTGCCCATTGTTGTCCATCAGGATGTTCTAAAAAGACATCCGCGATCCGATTTGGTTCGGGTAAGCGTTTCTCTAGCGAGATAGTGGCCTGAGGATATTGTTGACGCAGCCATTGTGCCAGTACCAACTTGCCCTGGGCGTGGCGCACCGACTCCGCCTCTGTGCTCCAGGCGCATTCGCCTTTTTGATGTGCGAAATGTAGCTGGGTACGTTTTTCCGCTCCGCCACGCACATGTACAATGCCACGACAATTTGGACAATGCAATTGATGATTGCGTGACCACTGCTGCAGTTGTGAAATTGGCGTCTCTTCTGCGATCACAGTGTGCTGATCGGGACCATACGCGACAAGCATAGGATGTTCCTATATTGATGCATGAAAAAACATGTTCTATCAGGTTTATTATAACACTATCAAGGAAGATATTGATTGTAGAATAGAAAGGATGCTGAATCATGCTGGATCTACGCGATATAGCTGTGATCGATAATCATTGCCATCCTATCCTGCTTGAGCAACAGATGGATGTCGTACGTTTCCGTAGTTTTTTTACCGAGGCGGCGCATGCCGATTTTGCGCACAGGCATGTGCAGCAGACCGTGTACTACACCTGGCTATTGAGGCAACTGGCGACCGTCTATAACTGTCAGCCTGTTGAGGAAGAAGTGCTGGCGGCCCGCAATCGTCTGCAGGGGAGCGAGCTACTGGCCCACCTGGTCGAGGCTGCTGATATTGATACTCTGATCTTAGATATTGGTCATCCTCTGCCTGAGCACTGTTTTTCGCCGCAGGCTATGCAAAAGGCTGCTGGCTGCCGAACGGCTCGCATGTTGCGTCTGGAAACATTAATGGAACGTCTGGTAATTGAACATGCTGATTTCGAGAGTGTTGTGACGCTCTTTGAGCAGGCATTACAGAATCTACGTGGCCAGGGTTATTGTGCCCTTAAAAGTATTGTTGCGTATCGTTGTGGGCTTGAGATTCGTGAATGGAGTAAGGATGAGGCGGCGCAGGCTTTTCGGGAGGCGCGCCAGCTTGTTGAGCGCCAGGGATCATTGCGCCTGGTACAGAAGCCGCTGATTGATTATCTCTTGCACCGTGCCTTTCGGTTGGCGGCTCAACAGCATGTACCGCTTCAGTTTCATACTGGATATGGGGATAGCGATACAGATATGCGATTGGGAAATCCTTTGCATCTGCGTGCGGTTCTGGAGGTGAGCGATTATCAGACGATGCCGATCATCTTGCTGCATGAGAGCTATCCGTATAGTCAACTGGGCGCCTATCTGGCTGCGATCTATCCACATGTCTATTTTGATTTGTCGTATATGATCCCAATGGTGGATAAGTTAGAAATGCAGGCTTTTACGCGCCAGGCTCTCGGTGTTGCACCCGCCAGTAAACTCATGTATAGTTCGGATGGCATCCATGTTCCTGAGATGTACTGGGTTGGAGCGGTCCGTGGGCGCGCCATTATTGGACAGGTATTGCAAGAAATGATTGCGGCCGATGAAATGGATCAAGAGCAAGCATATCGGTTTGCGCGCCTCATTCTACGCGAGAATGCATGTGCGGTCTATCAACTTTGAAGCACAGCTACTAAATTTTTGGTGCGACCTACCGCACGTATGCCAGGGGGAGATTTTCTATCATGATCGATTCCGCACTAAGGAATTTTCGTATTGCTGTCTCTGCACTTATCTTTGACAGGCAGGGACAGATTTTATTGGCTTTACGCCGTGATATCGGGTGGTGGAATTTACCAGGCGGCGGGATGGAGATCGGTGAGACGGTTGAAGAGGCTGTGCATCGAGAAGTGCGCGAAGAGACGGGGCTGGAGATCGAAATTGAGCAGCTGGTCGGGGTATATTCAAAGCCACAGAAGCAAGAGGTGGTCTTGACCTTTCGCTGTCATGTGATTGGTGGAACATTGAGCGTTACCGAGGAGTCCAGCGAGTGTCGCTATTTTATACCTACCAATCTCCCGCGTAACGTATTGCCCAAGCATCGTCAGCGCGTTGAAGATGCTTTGTTGCGGCAGGAAAAGGCGGTCTTGCGCAATCAATTGAGTCGTCCTGAAGAAGATCAGCGTTTAGCGCAAGAATAAACTTTTTTTTCTCTACCTGTCTCTTTTCCATCATATACGTGCGTGTTGAGGGTGTGTGATATGAGCGGCACACCTATTGTGATATTTATTGGATAGAGGAGTAAAACGGAATGCCAACTGTAACAGCATATGATGTAATTATTATTGGATCTGGCCAGGCTGGGGACCCCTGGCGACGGCATTTGGGCAGGCTGGGAAGAAGACAGCAATCATCGAGCGTGAGCATGTAGGTGGAACCTGTATTAATGAAGGGTGTACTCCCACAAAAACTATGGTGGCCAGTGCTCGTGTCGCTTATTTAACCAGGCGGGCCGCTGATTATGGCGTTGAGACTGGCGGACCCGTTACTGTGGATATGACGGTTGTGCGCAAGCGTAAGCGTGATATCGTTGAGAGCTTTCGCGGTGGCAGTCAGAGTCGCCTGGAGCATTCAGAGAATGTAGACCTGTTGATGGGTGAGGCCTATTTTGTGGCTCCTAAGGTCATTGAGGTCCGTTTGCGCACCGGTGAGGTACGCCAGTTGAGCGCCGAAACAATCTGTCTCAACGTTGGCGAGCGTCCAGCACCGCCTCGTATTGAGGGCGTGGAGCAGGTTCCTTACCTGAACTCAACGACCATCATGGAACTGGACCAGGTTCCGCAGCATTTGCTGGTCCTGGGTGGTGGCTATGTTGGATTGGAGTTTGGCCAGATGTTTCGGCGCTTTGGGAGCCGGGTGACTATTATCCAGCGGGGTAAACAATTATTGACGCGCGAGGATACTGATATTGCGCAAGAAGTCACTAAGATTCTGCGTGAGGATGGTATTGAGGTTCTGTTAGAAACCTCGGCGCTCAAAGCGGCAAAGACCGCGGATGGACAGATCCAATTGACGGTACGCACTTCTGAAGGCGAGCGTACCCTTACTGGCTCGCACCTGCTGGCCGCTGCTGGCCGTATTCCCAATTCTGATGCACTCCATCTGGAAGCTGCCGCTATTAAAACCGATCAAAGAGGCTATATCCAGGTGAATGATCGGCTTGAAACCAGTGTTCCTGGTATCTATGCCCTGGGCGATGTTAAAGGTGGGCCTGCTTTCACCCACATATCCTACGATGATTTCCGCATCTTGCGCACCAACCTGATTGAACACGGCAATGCCAGCATCGCTAACCGACTCCTGCTCTATACAGTCTTTATTGATCCCCAACTGGGCCGGGTTGGTATTACCGAAACCGAGGCTCGCCAGCAGGGACGGCATATCAAAATTGCTAAAATGCCCATGAGCTATGTCGCCCGTGCCCTGGAAGTCGATGAGTCGCGTGGTGTCATGAAGGCTATTGTCGATGCCGATAACGACCAGATCATTGGAGCCTGTATCCTGGGCTTAGAGGGCGGCGAAATCATGTCGATGCTCGAGATCGCTATGCTTGGCAAGCTTCCCTACACCGTGCTGCGTGATGGTGTCTTTGCCCATCCCACTCTCGCCGAGTCCCTTAATAATCTTTTTAGTTCCTTTGAATCTTAAAGTTAATAGCAAGAAAGGAGCCAGGTAGTGGGGCGCCCCACTACCTGGCTCCTTTCTTATAGTTTACGAATGGCTTATTGTGCCTGCAGGACAACCGCATCCATGGCCGGAATGGTCAGCTGATCTTTGACCGTAGCGCCATCCAGCAGTGAGGTGTACGTTGAGCCTTTAGGAAGTGTGACCTGGCGGGCCTGTTGCTGGTGGTTCAACAAGAAGTAGACACTCTCCCCATTGGAGGTAATCCGACGGGTAACCTCGATATTGCTATCGATAGGCAACAATGGCTGGACATTTGTTTGCCGGCAGATCTCAGTGGCCAATTTGTTGAGAAAATCCTGGCTGCTCTGGGTGGCCAGGTAGTAAGCGTAGCCAGTGCCAAACTTGTTGACGGTGAGCGCGGCCTGGTTAGCGTAGTAATCCTCGCCAAAGGTGCCCAGGGCTTGAGCTCCTTCCAGGTGCACCAGCTCCCCCACACTTCGCTGGGATAGGTGCCGCTCAGGTTGCCTTCTTTGACGACCAGTTTATTGGTCATGGCAGGTGTCAGAGGATCAAACTCTTCGACGTGGATGCCCAGCAGTTTGCGTAGTCCACCAGGATAGCCACCCAGGAATACATGATCCTTTTCGTCAACGATGCCGCTAAAGAAGGAGGTCAGCAGTGTGCCTCCCTGAGAGACAAAATGTTCCAGGTTTTCGCTGACGCCCGGGCGCAGCATATATAGCAATGGTGCCACCACCACTTTATATTTGCTCAGGTCGCTCTCCGGTTTGACGATATCGATGCCGATATTCTGCTGGTGGAAGGCATGGTAATAGCGGCCTACGATCTCCATATAGTTCAGTCGATCGCTGGGCCCTGGTAGATATTCGACTGCCCACCAGTTATCCCAATCCAGCAGGATGGCTACCTCGGATTGTGTGCTGGCCCCGGCTACCGTGGATGAGAGTTTTGCCAGCTCGGCCCCCACCTGAGCAGCCTGCTGGAAGATACGATTGTGCTCGTTACTCTCATGGGTAACCACGGCACTATGGAACTTTTCCGCGCCTGCTTTGGATTGTCGCCACTGGAAGAACAGGATACCATCCGCTCCGTGCGCGACACCTTGTAGTGAGTGCAGGCGCATCTGGCCGGGACGTTTATGTGGATTCCGGGGCTGCCAGTTGACCTGGCTCGGACTCTGCTCCATCACCAGGTGTGGATGACCGGATTTGGCGGAGCGCATCAGATCGTGGTGCAGCGCATTCCATGCTGGTTCGGTGCCTGGCGCCGGGTACATATCAAAAGAGACGATATCCATGTGTTTGGCCCAGTCATAGACATCCACCGGCTTAAAGGCTACCATCAAATTAGTCGTCAGGGGGACATCTGGTGTGACCGCGCGCAGAATATCTTCCTCAATGCGGTAGCAGCCGAGCAATGAATCATTCATAAAGCGCCAGTAGTCGAGGGTTTGGCCTGGATTATTCTGGGCCGGGCTGAGACGTGGTGGCAAGATGTCTGCCCACTCATAGTAGCGCTGGCTCCAGAAATTGGTTCCCCAGGCTTCATTGACCGCTTCCAGTGACTCATAGCGATCCTGTAGCCAGACGCGGAAGGCCTCGGCACAGTTATCGCAATAGCACTGTCCAGTATGGCAGCCATATTCATTGTTGAGGTGCCACATTTTTAAAGCGGGATGTTTAGCATAGCGCTCAGCCAGGCATTGTACCAGTTCGGAACTCTTGCGCCTGAAATCGGGGCTATTGGGACAATAGTGCTGGCGCGATCCATGAGTCATGCGTACCCCTTCGCGGGTCACCGGCAGCATCGATGGATAGAGACGACTCATCCAGGTTGGGGGAGAAGCTGTCGCGGTCGCCAGGTCCGCCGCAATACCATGCTCATGCAAGAGATCCATAATGCGATCTAATTGCTCAAAATGATAGTGGCCTGGCTTCGGCTCAAGCAAGGTCCAGGAGAAAATATTTATCGAGACCATATTGACGTTGGCCAGCTTCATCAAGCGCATATCTTCCAGCCAAACGTCCTCTGACCACTGTTCTGGATTATAATCACCGCCATACAAAATTTGACCCGGTAAAGGATGTTGCATAACTCAATACTTCCTCGTAAAAATGATTGACACCACTATCTTTATGCTTATCTGAAGCAGGCAACTTTATATAATTGGTGTATATTACATGGATATATATCTGCCTATAACGAAGCGAGGAGATATATATATGTTTCATTATATCAAAAACTCGCCGTTTTCGTTAAGTTGATTGGCTGAGGCACGAGGAGCACATCTCTTCAACCTGCTAGTAGTTAAAAATGAAGAGATGTGCTCCAGGGATCAGTGTAATAAGTCAGAATGTTTTTGTAGCAGCGCTGCAGCTTGAGCCAAAGATTCCCACGAGGGCACCCAGAGTTGACGCTGGCGAGGAATCTCTTGTTGCTCAATAATAGTGACCCCCTGCTGCAATAGACTCTCTAGCGTAGGCTGTTGCAGTAAGGCGGGCCAGAGTTCAGGTCGAATGAGCAACAGCGCCTCGGTTGTTCCGGGCTGTGTAATTGGTTGGGATGGGCGGGCTAAAAATAAGCAGTAATAAGTATAAGGACCCGTAGGGAGTCCGGGACGTAAAGGCGTATAAGGATATAAATTACTCTGGCGTTCAAGCAGAAAAGGAGGCGTGGTATCGGTTGATTTAACTAGATATTGTTCACCGGTATCCAGTTCATGGAAATAGGTTGAAGGTGATGGCAGCAACTGGATCTCGACCTTAAGTTTTTCCCAGGCTTCACGTAGAGCGCACTCCCAGATAGTCTCTCCCAGCCTCTGATCCCCACCCATACCCCTGACCCGATATGCGGCCGTCTGATTTCCCTTTGGTGACGGAAGGTGGTCGGCATTGAGCCTTACCACCAGTTGACCCTCCTGCAGTAGAATGACCCCGGCGCAAAAAGGCTGATTGGTTGTAAGATGTCGCAAATCAATGCTTTCCAGGCGTGAAAATGTCATATCCTCTGCTCGGCTTTCTCATTTTGACTGGAGTGTGTCGCGCAGTGCATTTTGGAGTGCGCGCTCTACTTCGGTCATCATGCGTGTGGAAAGTTGGGCGGCCCATTCTTCATCCCATATGCCTTGCTCTTGTAGAATGTGCTGACATCGCACCAGAGGATCAAAGAGCTTTCCTGCATTGGACTGGGGAGGCGCATACTGTACCACATTGGAGAGATCCCTACCATAAGGAAGTAGTACAGCCGGTTGAGAGCGGGTAATCGCCATTTCCAGAAATGTCGGGCCATGTCCCTCGCGTGCATGTTGCATTGCCTGGCGCATCGCAGTGTAGACAGCGACAACGTCTGTGCCATCGATTCTTTGATAGGCGACACCTGCGGGTAGCGCGTTTTTTGGCAGGCAAGAGGGGGTAGCGAGGTGGCAAAGCTATCTGTACCCCAGATCTGGGTACAATCCTGTTCACAGATAAAAATCACGGGCAGTGCATGTTGGGAGGCAAACTGCATCCCTTCTGCAAAATCTGGTTCCTTTGTGGCATCATCGCCGCAATATGCAATCGTGACGACCGCGGCCTTACGAAGTTTACTGGCAAAAGCGATGCCAGCGGCATGGAGCAACTGGGTAGCGACCGGGGTGGGGCCAGTAATTGTATTATGTTTTTGATAGCCCCAATGTTGGAAAGACGGCTCTGAACTTCCCTTTTGACCCTTTTGCTGTTGACGTTGGAAATGCAAGCACGTCCGAAAAACCTCGTAGGGAGTCATGCCAATGGTCAGGACCACCCCGAGGTCTCGATAATAGGGTAATGTGAAATCTTGCCCAACCTCAATGCAGACTGCGCTGCCTACCTGTGCTGCTTCATGTCCACGGCTGCTGGTAACAAAATCGATGTACCCTTGTGCATACAACCTCCAGGTGCAATCATCCACGATGCGAGTTAAGAGCATCTTTGTGTAGAGATCCCGTAAAACTGCCGAAGATGGAGCTGTGCTCGTCATTTACTGATACATCTCTTTGGGTGCCCATGACCTTCTCTGCCATCAACCAGTATTTCGCTGGTGAGACATGTTCCGATGAAAAAAATAGTTAGACACATTATAGTGCTCAACCAGAGAGAATGTCTAGTAGGTGCTTTCCCATCCCTCCGGAAAAGCCTTTTTCCTGTTTTTTTTCTCTGCTTGTAGAATAGAGAAAAAAGATGCGATCATTGCTTTTCAAAGCCATCAACCATTATAATGGTGGTGTGATTTATTATATTAGGAGTATCGATGAAGCCTACAGCGTCAACGCAGACAAATATGTGGAGGCATTAGTACAAAAATGACAACGAACCTTCGAGCTACAGAAGCCGAGACTCCAGCAAGGCCGCTGGATGTCGTTACACTTTATCGCACAATGGTCACCGCCAGAGTCATCAATGACTTACTGAAAACACGCAAGACGCAGGGGAGATTCCCTTTTTACATAGGCTGCGCCGGGCATGAGGTGATGGCTGCGGTAGTTGCGGCTCTGAATGAAAATGATTGGCTCGCTTTATATTATCGCGATTTAGGTGCCTGGTTACAACGGACCGGTGATGTGTATGGGCCTTTGCGTGAGGCTTATTCGCGTGTAACCGGGCCAATGAATGCCGGCCGCAATATGCCAGCGCATTATGCCAGTAAGCAGTACCAGATTCTCCCACCGTAAGTGAGGTTGCTGGGCTCTGTCCATTTGCTGGTGGTGTTGGTTTTTCCCTTAAACAGGACAAAAGTGACGCTTTAATTTTATGTTCCACCGGTGACGGTGGGGCTGCGACAAATGATTTTAATGTATTGTTCCGACAGGCTGGCATTCATCGTCTTCCTATTTTGATGGTTGTTGAAGATAATGGTTGGGCTATTACTCAGCCCGGTGGAAATCAATGGTCTGGTTCGCTGGTAGATTGGGCAAATGCAGGTAATGTCTATGCCGAAGAGGTCGATGGCACGGACGTGATTGCGACCTATGAAGCGGCTTGCCGCCTGGTGCAGCACATTCGTTCGGGCCAGGGACCTGCCCTTATGCATTTGCGCCTCGGTCTTTTGGATGCACATTCAAGTAGCACCGATATTCGCTCATACCGTACAAAGGAAGAGATTGAACAAACTACAGCGACCAAAGATTCCGTAAAGAATTTTGGTCGTTGGCTGGTTGAGCAGGGGTTATTACAAGATGCGGATATCGAGCGTACACGGAAAGAGATTCGTGCTCATCTTGAGCGCGTCGAGCAAGAAGTGCTGAAAGAGCCAGAGCCAACCCCTGATCGGGTGCTTGATCACGTAATAAATATTCCTGAGTGGCGTGAGAATGCCCCTCGTGGAAACCGGCGCACGCTGACGATGCTGGGGGCGATTAATGAGGCCCTGGTTGAACTAGCGCAGCGCGATCCCGGCTTCTTTGTTTACGGACAGGATGTAGGGAGCCCCAAGGGGGGCGTCTTTGGCGCAACCGCTTCCCTGGTCAAACAATTTCCTGGCCGGGCAATTAGTAGTCCGCTCAATGAGCAGATGATTGTCGGTATCGCCTCCGGTGCTGGTCTGCGCGATGGCAAAGCCCGCTGTGCCGAGATCCAATTTGTGGACTATCATCAGTCGGCAACCCAGACCATTCGCCTGGCTGCACGTATCCCCTATCAGACCAACGGTAATTGGAATTCTCCGTTGCTGATCCGTACCAAATCTGGTAGTGGTGGTGGTGGCCCCATCTCTAGTAGTACCGCGGGTGGCGGTGCCTATGGACACTCCAATACGGGTGAACAATGGTTTACCAATATTCCGGGTATGATTACTGTCTGTCCAGCCTCACCATTTGATGCCAAGGGTCTCCTGTTGGAAGCGGCCCGCGCGCAGTCCCCGGTAGTTTTCCTGGAGCGAGGACGCCTCTATCGCTCAGAACCACCAAAGGATGCAGAAGGCAAGATTATTCCTGAGATGGCTGAATACTGGAATGTGCCCGAGGGCTACTACACACTCCCAATTGGTAAAGCCAGGCGTTTGCGCTTTGGTAAAGGGCCTTTGAGCATCGCGATTATCGCCTGGGGCACGATGGTACTGGAGGCTTGTACGGCTGCGGTTAATATCGTCAGGCGCGAAGGGGTCAGTATTGAGGTCGTAGACCTGCGAACCCTGGCACCTTTTGATGAGGTTGCCGTTGCGGCCGCCGTCAAAGAGGCCAATCGTGTGATGGTAGTGACAGAAGAGATCGACCTGACCAGTTTTGGTCGTCATCTCCATTCCTGGATAGTCCAGAACTGCTTCTATGATCTGGATGGCACGCCGGCCTTCTTATCAGCTGTGCCCGCTCCACCCTCGCCTTATAGCGGAATTGAAGAGCAGAACTTCTATCCTGCTGCCAATACAATTGAGGCAAAAATCAATGAGCTGTTAGCTGAATAGTTTCAGCAGAGGTCCCAACACTCCGCCCTTCTCTCGCCGCCGGCGCAGGGGGCGGAGTGTTGTTGTCCAGAATTATCATGTGTGGCTCGACGAATTGAAGAAACTATGTTACACTGCGTTTACATATATATGTAGCAGATATTAATGTTTCATGTTGCGAAAGGCAGGCGCGGAATGACGACGTGTGCATTCTGTGGAACAACAGTAACCGGTAAGAAATTTTGTCCCGAGTGTGGGAATGCTGTGCAGCCAGCAACAGCTGTTGCCCGGCATTGTCCCCAATGTCAGAGTGAGGTGCGTTCAGATGCGTCGTTTTGCATGCATTGTGGTACCTCGTTAAAGGCTGCTGCGGCCCCGGTGACTCCACCCCCACCGACAACGCGGCCCTGTCCAGCATGCCATACGCAAGTAGCACTGGGAAGTGCGTTTTGCACACAATGCGGACATAATATGAATGCGCCAGCTCAGGTGTCCCAGGCTGCCGGTCTGCAATGCAGGCAGTGTGGTCGATTGAACGCGGCTGATATGAGTTTTTGTGGTGGTTGTGGTGCACCACTGGGTAGCCAGTCTGGCCAATATGCTCCTGCTCCTACATATCAACAGCAGCCCTATCCACAACAACAGCCATATCAACAGCAGCCCCAGCCATATGGGCAACCCTATGGGCAGGCTGGCTATCAGGCACAGCCGATGGTGGGCAGACACCTATGGGATTGCGCTGTCCGACCTGTATGGCGATGGCCCCAATTGGTTCAACAAACTGTGTCAATTGCCGTACTAGCCTGGCAGGTATTGTGCCGACGCCTACGAATATTCCTATGCAGGGTCAGCAAGCAGGTATCGGTGGTTTCTTGCAGGGGAATGGCGGCAAATTTGCCATGGGAGCATTGGGTGGTGCCGCGGCAGTGCTGGGCGGCGAGATGTTGATGCATGGTGTCGAAAATCAAATTGAAGACAATATTGGCTTTGGTGGTCATCATCACCATCATCGCCGTGATGAGGATGATGGAATGTTGGGCGGCCTGGGCAGACTGGCTGATGATATCGGCCTGATTTAATCTCCCCTCTGGGATGGAGTGAACTGTTTATTGTCACTCCATCCACACTGTTCGCACCGCTTCTGACGTGCTCATTTGTGCTGGTTGATTCGATACTGAAACTTCCGGCTTTTCTTCCTATTCCGTCTGTTTTCTGTTGCGGCAGCCTGCTAAACCGTCTATAATACCTGCGAGTAAACTAAATTTGTGTGCAGGAAATTGAAGAACAGCTAAACTGTCGGAATTTGTATCAGTATTTTTTTGATCAGGTACTATAAGGAGATCGGGGCACTCTTTCCACGTATGAATGAGGCTCTGTGCCCAATTATCGAATGAATTACGTGCGAACAACACTAAATAACGGACTACGCCTACTTACCACTCATATGCCTGGTATGCGCTCTGCGAGTATCGCTTTCTTTTTTAATGTAGGTTCTCGCTATGAGCCAGATGCTATTTCTGGTGTTTCCCATTTTATTGAGCATATGCTTTTCAAGGGTTCTCAACAGTATCCAAGCGCAAAGGCCATTTCGGATGCGATCGAAGGGGTGGGGGGTAATTTCAATGGGAGCACAGGCAAAGAGCTTACAAACTATACGGCCCGTGTACCCGGTGAATATGTATCGGTGGTGCTACAGGCCATGGCTGATATGATTCGACGCCCGCTTTTTGATCCTATGGAAGTAGAGAAAGAGCGTGGCGTTATTATTGAGGAACTGAGCTCTACCCAGGATGATCCACAGGAGTGGGTCAACCTTTTAGTTGACGAGGCAATGTGGCCAGGCCTCCCGCTAGGACGTGATGACGCTGGCTCGGTGGAGGTTGTTTCGCGCATACAGCGCCAGCAGATGCTGGATTATTTGAGCACTTATTATCGACCGAATTCCCTGGTGCTCAGTGTTGCGGGCAATATAGACCATGAGCAGGTTATTGAGCAGGTAAAACAGTTGTTTAGCGACTGGGAACCCGCAGACCATCCTCTCTGGAGCGAGAGTTTTCCTCCCCGTGGTGTTCCTTCCGTACGTATGATTCAAAAAGATACAGAGCAGACAAATATTTGTTTGGCGACACTTGGAACTGCGTATGCTTCCTCGGACTATTATCCTATGTTGCTTATTAATGGTATCCTTGGTGATGGCATGAGCTCTCGCCTTTTCCAATCCATTCGGGAAGATCAGGGCCTGGCCTATGATATTGGAAGTTATGTCAATAGTTACTATGAAACCGGGAGCCTGGTGGTAAGTGCGGGCGTTGACCCATCACGGGCGGCTCCGGCCATTCGTGCTATTATTGCCGAACTTACCAAATTGTGCCAGGAGCCTGTGCCATTAGATGAGTTGCAGCGGATCAAAGCATATGTTCGAGGTGGCATTCTACTCGGTTTAGAAGGAACTCAGCAAATGGCTTCCTGGTTGGGAAGTCAGGAATGCCTCTATAACCGCGTGTGGAACGTGGACGAGGTAATTGCAAAGGTGGATGCTGTCACTGTTGAGGATATACAGCGTGTAGCGCGGAACTGCTTTGCTCCTGAGTGGCGTCGTCTGGCAATTATCGGGCCAGAGCCGCTCCACCGAGCTAACTATTTCGAAAAATTGCTCGCAGGTGCATAGGCGGGAAGAGGAGACCAAGTTTTATGGCACAAATAACGCTTCGTGATTATTTGCAAGAGATTGAGGACGCGATTAGTTCGAAACGCGTCGATGAAGCTCTTGCCAGTTGTCAGTACGTTCTGGCCTTTTTTCCGGAATCGCTTGAGGCGCAGCGTCTTCTTGGTGAGGTATATCTGGCTCAAGGCAAGCTGGAAGATGCGCAGCAGGCTTTTGATTGGGTATTGACCAACGATCCTGAAAATGTGGTTGCCTATTGTAGTCGTGCTCTTGTGAGCGAGCAGATGTCCGATTACGATACGGCTTTGGACTGTTATCAGCAGGCATATGAGTTGAGTCGGGGCAATGGGCAGATTCGCCAGGCATTTAATCAATTGAGTGAGAAGGCGGGGCAGCAGGGCTTTATGTTCTCGCGTGCTGGCCTGGCTCGCCTCTATATGCGTGGTGACCTGCTAAGCCAGGCTTCCCAGGAATGGGATATGGTGCTTGCTATGTCTCCAGATCGCCTGGATGCACGAACCGGTTTGCTGGAAGTTTACTGGCGTCAGGGTCTCAATGATCGGGCCGCCCAGCTCGCTGAACAGATCCTTCAAGATGTGCCGGGATGTATTAAAGCGTTATTATTGCTTGCCTATGTAACTGCTCCACAGGATATGTTGCGCTCAAAAGAGCTTGTAAAGCAGGTTGAAGCTTTTGACCCCGATCTGGTGATGGCGCATGATTTATTTGCTGATCACCTGGCCAATCGCGCTGGTGATCCTTTCTTGAAATTGTTGAGCAAAGCTCCTGCCACGCTTGGCGCAGCTGATGCCGCTGCGAAAACAACGGCCTCTCAAACTGCGAATGCTTTCACGTCGTCAAGTGTGGCTGGCGGCTCGGTTTCTTCTAATGCCCTGGCTGGATGGGGAAGTAACGCAGCCTGGAACAATGACGAGACATTGGTAAAGCCACGCTCAAATCAGACTCCTGCGCAGGCTGATGCTTCGTCCCTGCCATCCTGGATGTCTGGAGATCTGACACCTGGTGGCGCAGGCATTTCGAATAGTGGCACCTCTTCCTGGGGAGGGGAGTCCTGGGGTGCTATGGGCAATTCACCCGCGCAGCCGCAAGCTGCGGCTGCCAGCGACCAATCTGATCCGGCTGAACCCTGGCAACTGCTACAGAATGCTCTGCATAGTATTAGCCCTGAAACAGTCAAGCAGGCTTCAGATCCCGGGCTGGCTGATCCTAATGCGACTCCCTGGCTGGGTGGTTCTGGTCTTGAAGCCTCTGAAACTGCCATACCCGACACTCAGGATACAGGCTTACCTGCTGATGACCGTTTTTCACAGGAACCAGATCAGTCGTGGTCGTTTGACATACCTGAAGGGTCGAAGAATAACGCTGCAGTTCCTGCCTGGTTAAATATGTTAACCCGGAATGAGCGCCAACCGATGCAGGATCAGCCGGAATCAGTGACACCGTCCGTGGAGAATCCGCCTGTCGCAGCTGAACCTTTTAGCGCTGGCCCTGTTCCACAGCCTCAAGCAGAGCCGGAGCCACCTGTGGCCCCTCCTGCTCCTGCTCAGCCTGCTGTGAAACCATCGACGATTGCTGAATCCGCATCAGTTCTTTCACCCGGCCTGCAATCTGATGGCGATGGTGACTCTGAAGAGGAGTCATTCTTTGGTCCTGATTGGTTGAAATCTCTTGGCGCGGCATCCCTGGATGGCACGGGCGCTTATAATTTCTCTGAATTAGCAGAACAGCAGCCCGCAGCGCAGAAATCCAGCGGTGCCTCATGGGAGCAAGCTCCAGCGCAGAGATCCAGTGGCGCTTCATGGGAGCAGCCAGCGGCACAGAAATCCAGCGGTGCCTCATGGGAGCAGCATTCCGGACTGGCTTCTCCTGAAGCGTCGGTACAAAATCAAAAGAATAGTGGCGCCCTGCGGGAACAACCTGTAGAGCAACCCAGAGCCAGTAGTAGTCCCTCATGGGAACAGGTGGCGGAGCAGCCTTCCTCGCGGAAGAGCAGCGGCGCCTCCTGGAGCCAGCCAGAGCCAGCGATTGAGCAACCAAAAGCTCAGGCCTTCTATGATCCTTCCTGGTTATTAGAATCGCCCTCACAGGCGAAAAAGAAGAATAGTAGTCCTTCCTGGGAGCAACCACAGGTTGAGGAGCAGCCGGAAGCGAACTCAGTATGGGAGCAAGTACAAAGCCAGCCTTCGGTTTCCCAGCCAGGTGAATCTGCCTTGAATCAGTTGGCAGAGGAGTCACAGAATGCACCCTCTGAGAATGATCCCTGGGCTGCCTGGCAGGCGGCCTATGCGCCGTCTCAGCAACTTCAGCAGCCAGTTGAGAATCAAGACTACTGGTCTTCTTCACAGCCCACGCGTGAGCCTGAGACATCTGAGCAGCCCTCCTGGATGCAGCAATTAAGCCAGAGTAGCTCCAATGCATCTAATCAGGCTTCCAATACGGGATATGATGATTGGGCCGCCGCATATGCGACACCTACACCTGAGACATCAGCTCCGCAGCCCGATCAGGCGTGGCAAGGGATCCCTTCTCATGCGTTGAGCTCTGAGGAGCCAGAACAGCCACGAGAGAGCTTATCTATTGAAAGACCAGAGCCGGAGCAACCGGCAGTGGAAGATCCCTGGGCCATGCTGAATCAGCAGATGCAGTCGCAGAACATTGACTATGATTGGCTGGCGCAACTGGCCGGTGGTAATCAGCGCGCGTCGACCCCGGCTCAACCAGAAGAGGAGCTCGCAAGTAAGCCGATTGTGCAGCCAGAGAGCCAGCAAGCGGAGAACGAACAAAATCTGGTTACAACCCTGGAGGAATTAGAGCAAAAGCTGCTTTCACACGGTTTTACTCCGTTGGAACCCAATTCTCTGGCCAGCATTGCGCAGTCCCAGGAAGAACCCCAGCTTCCAGAGTCTCCACTGGATGTTGTTGCTGATAATAAGCAACAGGTAGAAAAGCCCGAACCATCCCTATCATCGGCATTGGCAGAATTAGGGAATTTCTTCCCTCGGCCAGCGGAACCAGCTTCTGTTGAACCACTGGCTGATGAGCCCCAGGCTCCAGCTTCCTGGCAGCCTCAGGCTCCAGCTGCTGAGCCATCCTGGCTAGCTGCTTTGGGTGCGGTGCCAATCGCTCCCGCTGCGGCTGCTCAGATCCCAGAGCAGCCTGTTGAAGAAGTTATACAGTCGCCTGTTATTGCCGAGCAGCCAGTGATGAATGCACCTGTCGAGCCACCTGCTACACCACCGTTGCCTGCTGAAACACCTTTCCAGCCATTGAATCGTGAAGCAGCCGAGCCCATGCCAACTGCCCGCATGAATCCCTTGTTGGATAGTGGACTAGAGACTACAATGAAGCGACCGGCTGTACGTCTACAGCCGATGCAACAGCGTGCGGCAGTCCGTGAAACAGGTATTCCCACTGGGAATCGCAATCGAGCAGGTGAAAGAGCTGGGCAACGGGTTGCTG
Source organism: Dictyobacter kobayashii (assembly GCF_003967555.1). GTDB lineage: Bacteria > Chloroflexota > Ktedonobacteria > Ktedonobacterales > Ktedonobacteraceae > Dictyobacter > Dictyobacter kobayashii. Next base: position 492,886 of record NZ_BIFS01000001.1, on the reverse strand, counting down.
ATAGCGGCGGCAATGTGAGCCATCGTGAGCGTCTGATTAGAGGCTACCAGGCTCAATTAATCGGGGATTTTGATAACGCGATGCAAGAATATCGTGTAATTATCAGAAACGCTCCTGAATTGCTTGGTGAGGTTGTAAGTAATGTCCGTGCTTTGTTGAAGCTTGCTCCTAACTACTCTGCTGGCTATCGTGTCCTGGGTGATGCGTATATGCGGCAGGGAGAGTACTTACAGGCGATGGAAGCGTATAATAAGGCGCTGACAATGGCCAAGAAGGCGAAGGGCTAAAAACGGAGATGTGTGGCACATCATCCATAAAGAGAAGGAGTCTTTAAGTGGAAACCATCCTGCAACGTTTAACCGAACTCGAAGAGGTACATGATGCGATTCTTGTTGGGAAAGATGGCCTGATTGTCTCTGGTATACTACATAGTGATGACGAGGAAGTTATTGGTGCAATGGCTGCAGCCGCTTTTGGCTCCATTGGCGATTTAACTGCCCAGGTACATAATAGTGAGGCAAGGCACGTGATTGTCGAGACAAAAGCTGGTACAATCCAAATGGAAGAAGCAGGTGACCTGATCCTCATTGTTACAACACAGGGCTCAGGAAATCTTGGGCGTGTACGCGTAGAGATGAAAAAAGCCTGCCGGCAGCTGATCCAATTGGTTGCCAGTTATTAATATATTACAAGGAGTTTCTGTAACGTTATGGAACGTACTTTAATTTTGCTAAAACCCGATGCGGTACAAAGAGATCTCGTCGGTGAAATTATTTCTCGCCTGGAGCGCAAAGGCCTTAAGCTGGTTGGCTTGAAGCTGATGAGCCTTTCAAGCGAATTGTTGAATGAGCACTATAGCCATCTGGTTAGCCGCCCATTCTTTCCAGAGGTGAAATCCTTTATGCAGCGCACCCCTGTGGTCGCGATCTGTGTTGAAGGCTATAAATGTGTGGACGTCGTCCGTTTGCTGGCTGGTGTTACCAACTCACGTGAGGCTACTCCTGGCACCATTCGTGGTGAGTTCTCTATGAGCATGCAGGACAACTTGATCCACTGCTCTGACTCCCTGGAGACGGCCCTGATAGAGGTACCTCGCTTCTTCAAGCCTGAAGAGCTTTTTGAATACAATGATGTTCTGCAGGATTACGTCTACAACTCCAGCGAGCGCTAAATAGCGCGCATTTGCCACACAAAAAGAGACCGGGGAATGACTTCCAGGTAGAAGTCGTTCTCCGGTCTCCTTTTTCAATCCGTCTCTATTAATAGTTTCCCTGCATGCCACAGCGACATCATATATCGCCTCGCAAAGCAAGGCACCATATATAGATGAGGGGGATGAAGGAGATCGCGTATATAGCGAGGATGAGCGGTATCTTTATTCAGCCGTTCTATTAGATTGCTCAAGTTCTGTAGATTGTTGTGTGCGCCCAGGATCAGGATTGGATGTATGCGTCCGGGTGGACGTGGATCGTGGATTGATATCGGCGATCGAATATATGCCTGATGCGTTTAATGTGAAGCTGCTCGAGCCGCTGTGACTGGTTCTTCGGCCGCGGCATGCTGAGACTGTTTTCTTTTTTTGCTGAGACGCCAGCAACAAGACTTACTACGGAAACATTTTTCCTGTTCCTCAATGGTTTCAGGCGGGGTGCCTTTAAGACAGAACACCTGATACATTGGTTCGCCTGCTACATCGTTGCATGGGAACCAACGTTCCCGATAAAATGGACAAGCATTTTTGTGCTTACGCCAGTTGGAATTTTCTTCTGGATTTGTTTCGATTGTCCCTGCCAACCAGGTATCCTTCCTAACTATATGCGACGTGCTATATGTGAAAACGATGGTTTGCACCTAGTATACCATATCTTTTCTGTAGTAATAGGGGTCTGACTACAGACAGAGTGGGAGGTGTAATGGTATAATTGATTATGAAAAAACCGGAGTAAGCTCTTGCTTAAACAGAAGTTTGACAATGTCCCCTGGACTACTAAACAAACCTTTAATGGTATTTTTTTTACCCTTATCCCCTGGATTGCCTTTACGATAGTAAGCTCTCTCTTTAGTACAAGTACTGCAAGTCAGTCTACTAAACCTCTCAATCCACAGGCAGATATCGCCAATGCGGTGGTTACGCTCATTTTTTCGCTGGTTGTGTATAGCGCTTTTTTGATTGCCCCGTTCTTTTATGCTCGACGTCACAGGCAAAGTGCCATATCTGATCAGCGTTCAGTCTGGCAGATGCTGGGCTTTCGCCGCTTCAATGTTGGCCTGGCAATCTTGCTTGTGCTTGGTTCTCTGGTCGTAATCATTTTGCTTAATCAGGGGTATTCTTACCTCATTACAACCTTTCACTTGAACTTGCAGACCAATGATCAGGTTGTATTACAACGTGCGAAGATCGAGCCTATCACCACCTATGCCTCGCTCTTTACCGCTGTATTTATCGCACCTTTTTGTGAGGAGATCTTTTTCCGGAGTTTCTCATTCATGGGGCTCAAGAATGGCATGCAGCCAGCGGTAGCTGATCGATCATGAGTGCTTTGATCTTTGGGGTGGCCCATGGTGACCCGGCCTCATTACCGGTCCTCTTTTGCATTGGGATTGCCCTGGCGCTGCTACGTTTGTTGACGAACTCTTACTGGCCTGGCTTCTTCTTACACCTGCTAAATAATGCTCTGAGTGCGCTCTTGATCATCCTGGTTTTGCATGGTATCCAGATATAATCTCTATGGCCTCAATTAAAGAATTTAGCGCGCAATAAATAAGCTACGCATATGTGCCACTGTTTGTCGCATATGCGTAGCTTATTTATCGTTGCTGGATATGTATACGTCGCTCGCGTTGTAGAATCCTTACGGCTCCTAGCAAGAGGAAAAGGAAGAATACTTGCAAGAAAAAGACATTCTGTTCGGTGGTCAGAGTACTGGCTTTATTCAGGAAAAAGAGCAGGATTGAGGCCAAGCCGAATAGTATGGTTGGTCCGGGCTGATCTCGCCAGCAAGAAGGACGTAGCCACCAGATGGCAACACTGAGTATGAGTGCCCAGTATGCGATCCTACCTTCAATAAATAAGATTAAACTGGTTCCAGCGGGTACTTTGAGGTAGCCGTAGGCCAGGTAGGCGCAGAAGAGCAGGAGTAGTAGCCAGAGCAGGATCGCATCCCATGATTTCAGGCGTGTACGACCTATTGAGAGGCAGAGCGCACTGGCGAGTAAGGAACTGGCCGTAGCGGTATGCATCTGGATGGTCAGCGGGTCCTGTGAGCTTACCCCATGGCTGCTCAGCCAGAACTGCCCAAAAGTGCAAGTGGCCCAGATAATTCCAAACAAGGCACCACCACGTATCCACCAGGAATGCGCGGTAATAAGTATTACCAGCCAGATGACCAGGAGTACTACGCTATAGATCATGCCTATGCGCTCTACTGAGTAGAGGCCGCTATTCAACCAGATGAAGGTTAGCAGACTGGCAATGCCAAGCCCAAAGCCGATCAAGGCGCTAAAGAGGACGATAAATGGAGGTGTCCAGATGACGACCTGGGTACTGGTCGCGCTTTCTGGCTGCTCGGGAGTCATATCTGAAGATGTTGAATACTGCATGTTTGTATCTGTCACAAGTAAAGCCTTATCTATAGATTTTTTTGACCTACTTTTTGTAACGAACAAAGCATGCCATCAGGTACATAGGCTGCCAGAGATACCAGCGTATGCGGGCGTGCGTTGGCGCACCCGCACCTGTTATCTTCTGTGGTGCAAAAAAAGTGCGCCAGCGCACTTTTTTTGCACCACAGAAGATAACACTTTCGCGCCGAAGGCGCGCAAACTCAGGTGTGAAGATTGCAGAGATCATAAGGATCAGATACATTGTCAAAAAAAGTCAGGTATAGTTACAGGATGTGCGCATTTGTGCACATCCTGTAACTATACCTAAAAAGAAGCTTTATGCGTGCCAGGCTGGCACGCATAAAGCTTCTTTTTAGAAACCATTACCATTTAATCCTGATCCTCCGACCAGCTCAAAGGCTTGCTTGCGTAGTGATTGGATACCTTCGCTGAAGCGAACAGGGTATGGATCTGTAACGCTGAGCTGTCGATAACGCTCAGGCAAGAGGCTCAGGTTATACTGGGCCAGTTCGCGAATCTCTGAGAGCGGGGGCAGGCTACCAGGTACAACTTCACCATTGCGTACGACTGGTTTGAGCAGGCGGTGATAATTATCGGGTCTGGGTTCGTGGGCCAGCTGGATAACATCTTCTTTCCAGTCGGGATGGCGATAGATCTCTTTTTTTCCTGGCCACGTACTCTTGGCGCCAGCAATTTTAATTTTAGGATATTCAGTGCCAATCTCATCGACATACCAGGCTTCTTTGTAGACCGTACCTAGCGAACCACCTTCTGCGTTGTGTTCAATAGAGCCAGCTCCACTGCCCAGCGCAGTACCAACTCCGAACGAATCGATTGCCGCCCGGCCTGTAACAATTCCTGAATCTTCCACTCATCCAGATCTCCACTGGCCAGGATGCGCACATTTTGCAGGCCGGCTTTATCCAATTGTTCCCGCACATAAATCGTATCGGCCACCAGATCTCCACTATCCAGCCGTACTGCTGCCAGTGTATGTCCTAGTGTCTCCTGTGAGCGTAATCCTACCTCAATAGCTGTATGGATGGCCCGCCGCGCATCATAGGTATCGAGCAAGAGCGTATAGCGATTATATGCCTCGGCCACCGCCTCAAATGCCTCTTGTTCAGTAGGATACATCTCAATCAATGCGTGCGGAACTGTACCTGTGGCGGGTAAACGATATTCATAGGCTGCGTTTAGCAAAGATGTACTTGAACAACCGCCAATATACGAAGCGCGTGCCACTGTCATTGGTTCCTGTGCGCGCCGAAAAGCAAATTCAGAGATGCGCCGAGGGTGCCCTTGCTCGGCTGCGTAAACGATACGAGAAGCTTTAGTCGCGATCAAAGTTGAAAGTCCAATTGCTTGCAGTAGACCCGCTTCTAACAGGAGCGCCTCACGAAATGGTGCAGTCACCCGCAAAATAGGTTCATGAGGAAACGCAATGCTACCTTCAGGCATCGCCAGAATCTCTCCAGTAAAACGGAGCCTGGACAGGTCATCGAGAAAAGCCGCATCATAATCTCGAATATGGGCCAGAAACTTTAGCTCATCATCTGTATACCGAAACGATTGGGCGAACTCTATCGCAGCCTCGAGGCCAGCAACGAGCAAATAGCCCCCTCCGAAAGGAGCTTTTCGCGTATAGAGATCAAAGGTGGTCAGTCCATTCTGACCTGTCCGCCATGAGACGTATGCTGAGTCTGGATGGTACATATCTGTCATCAATCCCGGATGTAGACTAGGGGCACGACGATTCATAACAACTCCTTTTCTTCCGTGCGCGCTGTGACTTAGTGTATTTTTTACAATATCTCTCTAAGTGCTAACATTGTATCATACCGAGGCAAGTGCGGCTTTTCTATTTATGCCATGCATACCTGTATACTATTCTTGAGTTTTGTTCAGGTTGAGCCTACCCTCTTCACTGGCCCTGGGCGTCACTATAGTGCTTCCAACGACAGAATAGGACCTTTATGTGTCGTGAGCGTACTTAATCGTTACCAACTACAGATAGAAGTGGGTAGAGCGTGTCGAGAGTAGCGTATTATTTCCTATCTGGGAAAGATAGAGTAGTAAACCCCTGGGATTTATTCCAGTGTCCTCTGATTCCTGCACGCAGCAACCTACCTGAACAGATACACATGACCATCAGCTATGATGAGGAGCAGCTTATGAATATTACGGTGATTGGCAGTGGCTTTGGTGGTTTGACGGCGGCGATCCGCTTGCAAGCGCAGGGACATCATGTCACTATGCTTGAGAAGCGTGACAAGCCGGGTGGAAGGGCATATGTCTATGAGCAGGATGGTTTTACCTTTGACGGTGGTCCAACCATTATTACCGCTCCCTGGCTTATCCATGATCTCTTTGAGTTGTGCGGAAAAAAGACCGAAGACTATGTCAAAATTATACCCATAGATCCTTTTTATAATATTCGTTTTGAAGATGGCTCAATTTTTCGTTATAATGCCGATCGTGAACAACTGCTGAGCCAGATTCGCGAGTTCAATCCTTCTGATGTTGAAGGTTATTTGCGTTTTGCCCATGCTGGCGAGAAGATCTTTAAAACTGGTTTTGAGTTGATCGACCAGCCCTTCACCACCTTTGGCTCAATGGCTAAAGTATTGCCCGATCTGGTACGTTTGCAGTCTCAGAAATCAGTCGCCAGCTTTGTTAACCAGTATATTAAAGATGAGCGCCTGCGCCAGGTCTTTAGCTTCCATCCACTCTTGATCGGCGGTAATCCTTTCCAGAGTACCTCGATCTATGCATTAATTCACACCCTGGAGCAACGTTTCGGGGTCTGGTTTGCCATGGGGGCACAGGAGCACTGGTGCGCGCCCTGGTCAAATTATTTGAGGATATGGGTGGCCAGATCTACCTGGACCGCGAGGTGAGCGAGATTGTCATTAATGAGCAGAATAAGCGGGCTGAAGGTGTGCGTACCCGTGATGGTGAGTTTTTCCCGGCCCAGATCGTGGTGAGCAATGCGGATGTGGCCTTTACATATATGCATCTGATCCAGGAGCGCTTTCGCCAGAAAAACACTGATCATAAGCTTAAACGTATGCAATATTCTATGTCACTTTTTGTGCTCTACTTCGGCACTGACCGCAAGTATGAGAACATAGCTCACCATGAAATTCTGATGGGACCGCGCTACAAGGGATTATTGGACGACATCTTTAAGCGCAAAGTACTGGCCAGGGATTTCTCACTTTATCTGCACCGTCCAACAGCCACCGATCCGTCATTGGCACCTGAGGGACATGATGCCTGGTATGTACTATCACCTGTTCCTCATCTGGGAAGTGGTACCGACTGGACCACAACCGCTAAACCTTACCGCGACTCCATTGTGCAGTATCTGGAAGAGCATTATATGCCCGATCTGTCCAAACATATCGTCACCGAGCACTACATCGATCCGCTCCATTTCCGCGATGAACTCAATAGTTATCTCGGTAGCGCCTTCTCCGTCGAACCAATTCTGACGCAGTCTGCCTGGTTCCGGCCACACAATATTAGTGAAGATATTCCCAACCTCTACTTCACGGGAGCAGGAACTCACCCCGGTGCGGGTTTACCTGGAGTCATGAGTTCAGGTAAAATAGTAGCAGATATGATTGGAGGTGGCACCCCTGATCAGAAGATGCAATCGCTAACATCAGTGTCAACGAAGAACTAAAATTACTAGCCTCCGTCTAAATGAGCAATATCCGGGCGATACTGTTTTTGAGGATGGAGAATGCGGCGTCCTGCCCTGCTATTTCGTGTAGTGAAGAACTGGAGACCCTCCACTTCTTCACTCCGCCTTCTTGTGTTCGGTTGGCATTTGTATGTTGATCGGTGATCCAGCTTGATCATTACTACAAGGAGAGGAGTTTGTCTATGGCTGGGCAACATCGATGGGCTTTAGGACTCGCAACAAGCACAGCAAGCCTCCTGGGGCTTACTGTAACCAGCGGATTGGCACTTGTAGCGCACTTCTTTGTACAAGAATTTTCGCGTCCGCATATCCCCCTGCCCGACTCTGCCCTGGAGTGGGGTATGCCTCAATCACTGCTTGAAGAACCTCCGCAACTGGCGCAGCGTTCGTTACTCTTCAAGGCCTCTGATGGGACTTTACTGTGCGGGGATTTCTGGGCGCAGCCGGTGCTTGCGCCAACCATCATTCTCTGTCATGGTTATCGCATCTCTCGCTCTCACCTGCGCCCGGTGGCGCAACTGGAATATTCGCGTGGCTACAACGTCCTCTTCTTCGATTTTCGTGGACACGGGACAGCGAGAGCGTGATGACCACCGCGGGAAATGCTGAGGTACGCGATATGGAGGCTGCGATCTATGTTGCCAGCCACCAGCCAGAGACCCTGCCGGGCAAAATCATTATCCATGGGTTTTCTATGGGAGCGGCGGTTGCGCTCCTGACCACACCGCATCCTGATGTTGTGGCTATTATTGCCGATAGCCCTTACGCGCGCTCAGACGATATCCTGCGCCGCCTGGTCGCCTTTCGACTGGTTGATGAATGGCTGTTGCGCTATCCGCGCCTGCCTCTGCCACAGCTACTGGTAACCCTGCTGGCCTGGAGCATCGTCGGCATGAGCCGTATTGTTTTCCGGCTCCGTTACGGCTTCACTGTAATCGCCCGGCCTGACACCAGTTTTAAACGTTGGAAACAGCGCTCAAAAAAAATCTTACAATACCATCCTATACCAATACTCTTAATCCATTCATCTGGAGACAATCTCATCCCAATAGAGCACGCCCACCAGCTCAAGGCTGAAGCAATGGCATACGGAGCACCCCTTGAAACCTACTTTGCTGACGCCAAAGTGCACTGTGGTGCCTATGGTTGGAATCCAATGCAATATGACCTCGTAATCCAAACCTTTCTGGCTAAACATCTAGCTGATTCTCTACCTGAGCTTCATCGTAACCTCTAAATTTTAGATATTAAATTGTCCAACGAGCAACATACAAAAAAGACAGGTCGTGTTGCAGTAAGTGTGCATTCGCGCACTTACTGCAACACGACCTGTCTTTTTTGTATGTTGAAATACTAAGAATCTACCCTTAAACCCAGATCAAAGGCTATTTTGTGATGAATATCGTGATTTAGGCCCTTGAATCTTTACGAACTTACGTGCATAATCTATAACAAGGAACGCTCAATAATGTAGTTGCATTCTACGCACTATCATCGCTGTATGTTTTTGCGGTACGTAAAGGAGCAAGGGTAAAAATGTTTTCATCGGAAGAAATTTCACAAACGACTGGAGCACTTGAGAATCTTCCTGAAGCACTTGAGAAGCTTTCGCAGACGACTGATGCACTTGAGAAGCTTCCACGTACGTTTGACCATCGTAGTGCCTTGAATGAAGGTCGGCAACAGATTTTACAGCAGAAGCAATCCGATAAAAACACGGATACCTTGCCTCCTCTTGGGGCTGAGGCACCTGCGGTTAAAATATCCTGGCGACAGATGGTGCAACTACGTGAAGAAAATCAGCGTTTGCGGGCCACTCTGGATGAATTGCAAGGGACTATGCAGCAATTGAGTGATGAAAAGACGCAATTGCAGGCTCGATTTGAGGCCGAGATTGCTGTGATCCACAGTGGACATCAGCAGGACATTGCTCATTATCAAACGCATCTCCTGGAGTTGATGGATGAGCGTAATCGTCTGTATGATGAATATAGCGCCCTGAACGTCGTCCAGCAGGATTTCGCGCAACGCTTTGAGCGCTCGGTGGACGAAGAGATACAGCAACGTCTGGAGGCGCTGGCTCAGGTGTTGGATACCTCTGACGCTGGGTTTGAGCTGCCAGACGCCCTGCAGCGCTTTGTGCAGACAGTAGGGCTACAAGCACGCAGTGATGGAGATCGCTATCTGGCTGAAGTGGTGCATTTGAAGCGTGAGGTAGAGCGTATGGCCGAGTCGTTGGATAAGGAGCGGCAGCGCCTTGACGACGAGAGGCGCCAGTTGATCACATTACAGCAGAGTGCATCTGAGCAGGCGCAACTACGCCAGAAGACGCTGGATGCCCGCTTTCGCGCGCGTTGGAAAGCCATTTCACTGTCAACCTCTGCCGGTTTATTACTGCTCCTGATTGTCCTCCAATTTGTCTGTATGGCCCTCTTCCATATCCCGTTGGCAGGAACGGTGACCCTGGCCCTCTTAATGCCGATTCTGTTCTGTGCGCTGATAGCTATTATTATGGCCAGCCCGCCAGTACAAATTCTGAAATATGTACGCGATAGTGTTCCCCGGCGCAAGAAAATTATGGCTTCCTGAAGCTTATGGCTCCTTAAGAGAAGAGAGTGAGCCATCAGCATGGGAAGCGTGCCGCCCTTGTGAGGACGTGCGCTGGCGCGCCCGCACAAGTTTTAGTATAAGGTGTAGAAAATGCTCTTTGTGCATTTTCTACACCACACTACAAAAACAATGTTGAGCACCGCAGGTATGAAAGCACATGGACAGAGCGTGCGAAGGACATGGGAATCGAACACACGCTCAACGGCTACTTTTTCATTCGTAGCACGGTTTGAATCAATCTACGGTTAGTAACAACGGCGCCTCCATGTAAATATGCTTGAAATGTAGCCTGTTGGAGCCCTGTACTGTACGTTGGATAAGGATGGATGGTATTGTAGATATGGCTGATGGAGAGGTGGTGTTTCATAGCCAGGGCCAGTTCACCCAATAAATCGCCCGTTCGGGTGCCAATCAGATGTGCGCCAACGATCTCCTCTTTACGGCCTTTCAGGATTAATTTGATGAAGCCTGCAGGGGCACCTTCGATCTGGCACGATCGATCTCATTCCAGGGGAACGTCACCACTCGTGTATGCTTGTAGTGTTTCTCGGCCTCTGCTTGTGTCAGGCCAATGTGTGCCACTTCTGGATCGGTAAAAGTACACCAGGGAACCACGCGATAATCGACTTTTTGTCTTCTGATAGGGAAGAGCGCATTGCGTATAGCTACGCCTGCCTGGTAAGCTGCGACATGAGTAAAATAATAGCCCCCGATTACATCTCCTAGCGCAAAAACATTGGAGTTGCTTGTTTGTAGATACTCGTTGACTTGAATACCTTGCTCAGTATATATGATGTCGGCAGCTTCTAAATTCAAGTCCGCTACATTAGGTTGGCGGCCGGTTGCAATTAGCAGTTCATCGGTCTCCAACTCAAGGATTTTGTCTTCCAGTTTTATTGTAAGGCATTTTTTATTGCCTTGCTGGCTTACCTGCATGGGTTGGGCATGGGTATAAATAGTTATTCCCTCATTACGTAGTATGCCAGTGAGGGCCGTAGCGATTTCTAGATCCTCGCGTGGTAGTAATTGTGGTGCGCGCTGTACAATAGTGACCCGAGTGCCTAAACGTGCCAGGGCCTGGGCTAATTCGACCCCTACGGGCCCACCCCCTATTACGATGAGCGATGCTGGCAAGCGAGACAGATCAAAAATTGTCTCATTGGTCAGATACTCGATCTCCTCCAGGCCTGGCAGAGCAGGTAGCGCAGGGTGTGAACCAGTGGCGATTAATGTATGGCGCGTGGTGATATCCGTTTCATTGAGCCGCAGGGTCGTTGAGGATTGAAATGTTACCTTCCCAAAGGCTACATCCACCCCATTTGTGTACTCCTGTTCATTGACAGCAATCCGAGCAATCACTTGCTGAATATACTGACTGACCTTTTCCATATCGACCTGGCCACTGCCCGGCTGCAGGCCGAATTGGGTAGCGAGGCGCGCCTGTCGTACCACGTGCGCCACATGGATCAAGCTTTTGCTCGGCACACAGCCATAGTTCAGGCAATCGCCCCCCAGGCGCTCCTTATCGATTAAAAGGACTCGAGCTCCTAGCGAATGAGCTATTTGCGCCGCAGTCAAGCCAGCGGAGCCACCCCCGATAATAGTTACGTCATAATTCATGCGGGCCATGAGTTCTCCTCTAATTTTGTTAATAAAGATGTGTAGCTGGTGGCCGATCGGGTAAGACAAAAAGGTGTGAAGAGTCGCCACCCAAAGGTACCAGTCAACTGCTTTTTTGCTCAACAAATGAATATATGTCAAAGTGTGATACGTGTGGTGCGTATATATCATAGACGTGTACGTTTGCTCGTAGTGGTCAATGCCGCCCTCTAGTGGACTATGTACAGGTTGGGAAGATTGTTCTGTATTCTTGAGGAGAAACTTTTATGACTCAACAAGCTACTGCACCACAGTTGAAGAAACATACGATCTGGCAAAGTGGTCGTACGCCTGATCCCTGTGCGATTGTACTTTTTGGGGCCACGGGCGATCTGGCACAGCGCAAGATCCTACCGACCCTGGCCCATCTTATTCACGATCATCCCCAGCCGGAGACCATTTGCATTGTGGCTTTTGCCCGTCGACCCCTGGGTGATGATGGTTGGCGTTCAATGGTGCTCGACTCGCTTGATAAATATATGCCTGCCGATGATAAACTGGATGACGCTGGTAAACAGGCATTTGCGCAGCGTCTTTTTTATTGCCAGTCAAATTTTGATGAAGATGAGGGCTATCAACGCCTGAAGCAACTACTTGAGAAGCTTGATAAAGAGCAGGGCACCGGCGGAAATCGCCTGTATTATCTAGCCACACCACCTGATACCGATGTTGAGATTATCAATCATCTTGGTAAGGCTGGCCTGGCCCAACCGGCTTCATCGGCGCAGAATGGCAACGGGAATGGGAATGGAAAGAAGCCCTGGGTCCACATTATTACGGAAAAGCCATTTGGACACGACCTGGAATCGGCTAAGGCTCTCAATAAAGTAATTGGCAGCGTTTTCCGTGAAGATCAGATCTATCGTATTGATCACTACATGGGAAAAGAGACTGTTCAAAATATTATTGCATTTCGCTTTGCCAACAGTATTATGGAACCACTCTGGAATCAAAAATATATTGATCATATTCAGATTGTGGTTGCGGAAAGCCTGGGCATCGAGAATCGAGCTGAATATTATGAACATGCGGGCGCGATCAAAGATATTGTGCAGAACCACGTGATGCAGATCCTCTCTTTGACCGCCATGGAGCCTCCAGCTGATTTCTCGGCGAACGATATTCGCGATGAGAAAGTAAAAGTCTTGCGAGCCATTTGCGCAATGACACCTGAGCAGGTCGCCGAGAGGACCGTACGCGGTCAGTATACGGCGGGAGTACTGGATGGTCAGCGAGTAATAGGTTATAAAGAAGAGAAGGGTGTCGACCCAAACTCTACTACTGATACCTATGTGGCGCTTAAATTGTATATTGAGAACTGGCGCTGGGCTGATGTGCCGATATATATTCGTACAGGCAAGCGTCTTCCCAAACGTAGTACCGAAGTTATGGTTCAGTTCAAGCGTGTGCCCCACCAGCTTTACTCACAAGAAGAAATGAAGGGCATGAAACCGAATCGCTTGATCCTGCGCATACAGCCCGAAGAAGGCATATCTCTCTTGATTGGCGCGAAGAAGCCGGGGGCGGCTAATGATCTCTCTACGATAGATCTGGATGCCTCGTATAAGACCGTCTTTGGTATCGAGTTGCCAGAGGCCTATGAGCGCCTGATCGCCGATTGTATTCTGGGAGACTCGACCCTTTTTATTCGCCGTGATGAGATCGAGGAGTCCTGGCGTATCATCGATAGTATTACCAATGCCTGGAAGCAGATGGGACCAGAGACAGTCTATCCTTACCCCGCGGGAACCTGGGGTCCTAAAGAGGCCGATGAATTGATTGCTAAAGATGGTCGTGAGTGGGTTAATCCTTGATTAGCTGACCAGCAATAAGTGGTTATAATAAAGAAGAGCAACCAGCTGATCTGGTTGCTCTTTTAATGTTCAGGTGTAGTAGACATGATTTTTTAACAGTGGGGAAGGGGCTACTTACACCTTATTTGTTGGGATCCAGGGTGTTGTCAATTTTGCGCTCGGTGTGACCAACGGTCGACTGAGTTTTGCCTTCAAACTGCTTGGCATCGCCGCGAGCTTCTTCTTTGGGATTATCGGTTGTTTTACCAAGTGCGCTCTGTACTTTACCGGCAGCCTGTTTTAATTTACCTTTTACTGTATCTTCACTGCCCTGGGTTCCTAAATCTTTTTTATCTTCATACTCACTCATATGTCTTTATCTCCTTTGAATGTAGTTCCTACATATTCGTCAGTCAGGGTTGGGTTAGTTATCCACCCTTCCTTTGTGATACTCATAAGGGGGATCAAAAGGATACAGTTAATCTCTACCATGCATGAATTGTATAACAGAGCAAGATAGTTATGTGTGCTTTGTAACGGCGGCTGGCATTTAGCGGGCTGAAATCTGGCAAGTGGATGAAGCCCCATTATCCCTACTATGCAGAGCTGATGGGGCTTCATGTTTTTTGATGTTGAAAGGTTAATTAGCCCAGGAGCTCTTCCATCTGGGAAAGATGAGTTTCAAAGAGTTGGAATGCCTGGCGCACAGGTTCAGGTGTCGTCATGTCGACACCAGCTTTTTTCAACAGTTCAATGCTGTAGTCGGATGAGCCAGAGCTGAGGAATTTCAGATAGCGCTCTACCGCTGGTTGACCCTCGGTGAGAATCTGTTGTACCAGAGCAGAGGCTGCTGAAATGCCGGTAGCATACTGGTAGACATAGAAATTGTAGTAAAAGTGAGGTATGCGTGCCCATTCGATGCCGATCAGATTATCGATGACAGCTTCTCCACCATAGTATTTTTTGTTGAGTCCGGCATACATGGTAGTCAAGGTGTCGGCAGTTAACGCTTCACCTTTTTCTGCCTGGCTATGAATTTGTTGTTCAAATTCGGCAAACATGGTTTGTCGGAAGAGGGTTGCCCGAATATCTTCTAACGAGTGATTGAGAATGGCGATGCGGACCGCTTTATCAGTCGTATTTTTTAGCAGATATTCGGTGAGCAGGCCTTCATTGAGAGTAGAAGCAACCTCGGCCACAAAGATGGTGTAGTCTCCGTATTGATAGGGCTGATTGCTGCGTGTGAAATACGAATGCATGGAGTGGCCCAGTTCATGTGCCAGTGTAAACATGCTTTCGCGTTTCTCCTGGAAGTTCAGCAGGATAAATGGCTGTGTGCCGTACGCGCCACCACTATAGGCCCCACCGCGCTTACCAGGGGTCTCGAAGACATCGATCCAGCGCTTTGAAAAACCATCTTTGAGCACTGAAATGTAATTTTTACCGAGAGGTGCTAATGCCTCGGTAATAGTATCGCGGGCCTGGGCATACGTGACTGCATCCGTGGTCTCTTCAACAATCGGTGTATAGAGATCATACATATGCAACTCATCCAGTTGCAGGATGCGTTTGCGCAGCTTCATGTAGCGATTGAGCAATGGGATATGCTCACTGACCGTAGAGATCAGATTATCATAGACGCTCTCTGGAATGTTGTAGCGGGAGAGCGCACGTTCGCGGCTAGAACTATAGTTACGCTGGCGTGTGTAAAAGATATCCGTCTTCACCTGTGCTGCCAGTGTCGCTGCAATGGTGTTGCGCTGTTTTAAGAATGTACTGTGCAAAGCCTCAAAAGCATCTTTGCGTACGCGGCGATCTTTGCTGCGAATAAATGTGAGATAGTTGCCCTGTGTCAGTTCAATCTCTTCCCCTTCTTCGTTGCGAATTGTTGGTAGCTTTAGATCCGCATTATCGATCATTGAGAAGATAGAATCGGGCGCATCGCTGATCTCACCGGCAGCAGCCAGTACAGCTTCTACCTCGGCTGAACGCACATGTGGGCGTTTGCGGTTGAGATCCTGCAACTGAACATTATAGAGCTCCAGGCCAGGAGTCTGTTGAATATACTGATTGAGGGTCTCTTGCGGCAGCGCTAGAATCTCTGGCTCAATAAAAGCAGCAACGGTGGATGTACGCACAAATAATTGCATTGCCCTATCAGCCATAGCCAGATATTTGCTATTAGTAGTATCTTCATCCTTGCGCATCGAAGAATAGACATAAAGCTTTTCGAGCGCTTCTGTGATTTCGTCGCGGGTGCGAAGCACTTTGAGCAAGGCGCTCCCACTTTGCGCCAATGTTCCTTTTAATGCTTCCAATTCAGGTAGTCGTTGCTGAATATGTTGGAAATCGCTTTCCCAGGCCTCATCTTGTGAATAGATGCTCTCAAGATTCCAGGTATACTCGGTTGGAATCTCGTCACGCTTCTTAAACGTTTGCAATGTTAGTACGACCTTTCCTCAATGATATGAAAACTGGTCTGTTTGTTTCTGGATGTACTCACATGATATCATATGCCTCCAGCCAACAGATAAATTGCAATCTCTAAGAATGTGCTTGCTTCCCATACCTATGGGAAGCAAATCGTTCCTGTGCGGACGTGCGCTGGCGCGCCCGAACAATTTTCATGGTGTGATGCAGAAAATGCGCACAAGCGCATTTTCTGCATCACACCATGAAAATTGTTCGGGCACCGTAGGTGTGAATGCACCTGGACAGAGCGTGCGGACGTGCGCTGGCGAGCCTGAGCAGTTTTCATAGTGTGGTGTCACAAATGCGCACAAGCGCATTTGTGACACCACACTATGAAAACAATTTCATGGGAGGACTTATCAGAAATAAGGGGCAGAAATACTAAATTTTGGGGACACTAATGTAGTGTATTAGATATCCGACGGGGAAAAATAAAAGGAGTGAATATGCTATATTCACTCCTGATGGTATTTAATAAGAGGGAGAGGCAGCGGAATCTACTCCTCGTCTTCTTCCTCCTCGTCCTCCTCGTCCTCATACTCATCATCGAACCCTTCAAGCAACAGGTCTTCGCGATCACCCCATTTAGAGAGATAGCGATAGAAGTTGCGCTTGGCGAGACGAGTACGCTCGGCATCGGAGAGGGTAGCATTCTGTGGTGCCGGATGAGACTGTAAGGGCAGATCAGGTGTACGAATGATACTCATCTCAAGATCTCGAATAGCAAAACAGAAGTCTACATCCATATATTCTGGATAACGATATCCTTCATCTAGCAGACCAGTCTTTTTAAGGAGGGAGCGTTTGAAAGCCATACACTGACCATCAATAGCTTCCACCTCAGCCTCCTCGCTCTCCTCAAAATGGCGCAGATCATCGGTGCGCAGTCCGCGCAGGCCGGTCAGACCTACCTGAGGATCTTCCAGTGTGTGTGCAAGCGGTGTAAAAATGTCGCCCGTGAGTTCGACATTGCTATCCAGGAATAGAATATAGCGGCCACGGCTCTGCTGGAGTCCCAGGTTGCGAGCCTCAGCCACACCCATTTTGCGGGTTGCGCGTAGGACATGGACACGGGCATCGCGATGATGCAGGGTTTCCGCCCAGATGTCGAGGCCATCCTGGGATGCATTATCAATCAAAATGATCTCAATCGTCGTGTCGCCTGCATTATTGAGCACACTATCGATACAACGACGTGTCTGCTCACTATTGTTCTGGGCTAGAATATTGACGGAAAACGTACAAAGATCGACTTCATCGAGCAACGAAGGTAACTGGCGGGCAGTATGATACAAGGTGCCATCTACAAAAATGTTAGGTAGGATAACCAGGTGAGCCCCATGTGGATTATCTTTGACGACGTAGCCAGCGTCCTCAAGTTGTTGCTTGAGAACATCAGCACGATCGTATTGTCCTTTACGCCGAAGGAGATCACGCTCATGTGATAGGGCGAGAATTTCTTCTGGAATAACCTGACGATATGGACGGGTAGTCATATGTACTTTCCTTCCTTGCTACGCTAAACTCTATCCACGAAACATTCCTACCAGCCCGGTATAAGTGTACGGGTCGGCAGTCCCTCGAAAATACTTTCCTGGTACCATACCATCTTCCCCTTAAATGTCGCGAACAAAGTGACAATGAAGCGCCAGCGCATGTATATATGATGGCGTTTGCTTGTAGTCATGTCGGACGCATCATCTCCATCTGTTCGGTTCTGGTGGAAATTGAGCTCTCGGCTCATCCTTACTCGTGGGACGTACCTGTTGTATTAGCATTGGATCAACATAATCAATTGGACGTAGCGACCAAAGTCTATCATAGTCGCAAGAAATTGTATATCTATGCCAACAATCTGCATATTTTTATGCCTCATTGGAACTCCTCTGCTGTGAAGAAAAACAGGTTGGCTGATCCCGGCTAATATGCCATCTTTATGCGCGTATCATTGCTTGGAGTATGGAGTCGTCCTGGCTGTGTGAAGTCTGGCATAGTTAAGATGAGCGTGTCTCCGCTGGAGAATAGTTGTCTGGAGAGTAGCATTGAAAACCCCCTTCTTGACGAGGCATTACGAATCTCTCAACAATTATAGCATATATTCCGGGTCGTCTGTGTGCTGGAGCCATAAAGTATTACTGCCCAAAAATGTTGGTGACCTCTTTTGCATCAGGCAAAAGAGGTCACCAACATTTTTGGGCAGTAATACTTTATGCTTTTTTATTCTGTTGCTCAGCCAGTTCTTTAACGCGATGCACATGAGTTTTATGGCAAATAACAGTCATGTCTTCCATTTCAACCACAATGGTGTCTTCCAGGCCGATAGTGTAGACCCGGCGTTTGGTATTGTTGTAGACAATCACATTCTGGCTTCCCAGGCCAATATGTGAGCCGACCGCATGAATACCTTTATCATCGCAGGGGAAGAGGGAGCCATACTGTTGCCAGTTACCAACATCATTCCAACCTAGCTGTGCCGGAATGACGGCCAGGTTCTGTGTCTTTTCCAGAATGCCATAATCAATTGAAATAGATTGTAGTTCAGGCCATACACTGGCCAGTGTTGCTTGCGCATGTTCGGTCTGAGCCGCATCAACAATGGTCTGAATTTGCTCGGCTATTTTGGGTAAATGGCTGGCAAACTCAGCTAAAATCGCCTTCACGCTCCAGATGAAAATACCAGCATTCCACACGTAATGGCCATCATCCAGATAACTCTGAGCGGTCTCTAGATTGGGTTTCTCCACAAAACGCTCTACCTGGAAGGCTTTATAGCCACTTCCCTGGCTGATCTCATCTGCAAAGCGAATATAACCATAGCCGGTTTCTGGTGAAGTAGGTTGGATACCAATGGTGACCAGTTTGCCCTGTTCGGCCAAATCATAGGCCAGTTCAAGCGTCTGGCGTAGACTTTCGACCTGGGTAATCACCGCGTCCGCGCTGAAGATAGCCATAATCGCATCTGGATCCTGCCTGGCGATTGATGCCGCTGCCCAGGCGATGGCGGGAGCCGAGTTGCGCCCCATGGGTTCGCGTAAAATGTGATCAGCAGAAATGGTTGGTAAATGTTCTTGAACCAACTCTGCCATACTCTTACCAGTGACAACCCAGGACTGTTGGGGGGTCACGAGTGGAGCAATACGTTCCAGCGTCTCCTGTATCATGCTTTGACCACTTGGGAGTGGGAGAAATTGTTTGGGAAAGCTGGGTGTACTCAGGGGCCATAAACGTGTGCCGCTGCCACCCGCTAAAATAACGGCGTTAAGATGTTTCATGTTGAGAAAATACGCCTCCTCATTGCAAATCCTGTCGTCATGCTGAGATTGATGAACGAGATCCGCTTGTCTCGCATCTAGTCTATGTGGGATTGTATCGGTGTTTTTTGCTGGTGTCAAACAGTAGAACTAAAATGCCAGATCTATCCGCGACCGGTGCTTTTTATGCTACTAGCCGCACTATTCCATAAAGTATGGCGATACGTTCACAGGCCGAATATTAAAAAAGTCAGGAAGACAACCAGTCTTCCTGACATATGTATTATTTTGTGTAACTTATTTGCTCAAGCTGGCTACTTTTTCTACCATGGGAGATGAAGTAACCACGGCTGTTTTAGGCCTGGGATTTTGGTAGCGGCGGGCCAGCATATCTGAAGGAATACGATAAACCTCTTTGGCCAGTCCGACGCGTTCAAGGGCGCGAATCAGGTAGGCCGAGAAATCTATCTGCCACCAATGCAGGCCATGAAAAGCTGAACGAGGAAAGGCATGGTGATTATTGTGCCAGCCTTCACCAAAGGCGAGGAGTCCAACGACCCATTCATTGCGGCTCTTATCGGTGGTCTCAAATTCGCGGTTGCCAAATGTGTGGCAAATCGAATTAACACTCCAGGTTACATGGTGCACGATAAAGATGCGTACCAGCCCTGCCCAAAGTAGACCGTGCCAGCCACCAATTGCAAAAGGAATTAGCAGCGAGAGTACTACCCACAATAGGAATGTGCGGCTGACAAAAACCACCATGCGATCATTGACCAGATTGCGGCAATAGAAGTTTGGATCGGCCATGCGGTCCTTGAATAGCCAGCCCAGGTGAGCATGGACAAAACCCTCGGTTGGGCTATGGGGATCGCCCTCTTTATCTGACTGGGCATGATGCTTGACGTGCGTGGCGGCCCATTCCAGTGCCGATCCTTGCAAAGACATTGAACCAAAGACCAATAAAAGGAATTTGACGATTGGATGAGCCCGGAAACTGCGGTGCGTCAACATACGGTGGAACCCGGCGGTAACGCCAAAAGTAATACAGGTATACATAATAAGGAGCATCACAATATCTGATAGGAAGACAGCTCTATTCCAGAGTGCCCACATAGCATAGATAGTGGCAAGGAATGGGAGTACTACTACAAGGAGAAGGACACCTTTGTATAGGGGACTGGATTTCATCAAACCTCCGATTATTGTATCTCTATTGAGATGAGTCTTTTTTTTCCTCGTTTTAAGAGTTCTATGTAAGTAAGAGCAGATTCCTCTGACATTTGTTTCACGAACTTTGTTGTTGGTGTCAAAATCTCCTGCTTTGCTTTTATCGCTTACCAATGGCTTGTTGATAACCAGTGCTATAAAATGGAACGGTTCAGTGATGCACCAGCCAGGTCGCGCGATGACTCTTGCAATAGCACCTGGCTTATAGTAGCCGCGCTAGCCGCGACTCAGCCATATATCCGATTGCTTTTGGATAACAGGTCGATAGTGTATCAGTGATGAGTACCATCCTACTGATCCTCTAGTCAGAAGCAGTGCTAGTATGGTATGCTTGACGCACAATATTGTATAAAATGTCATTGGATTGAGTTATTATGCTCATTGCGATTTATCGATAGAGAAGAACGTGGAAAACGAAGGACAGCAAAGGCCTCTACCAGATCAGAGGTCGTCAGAACAGCAAGGATATTACAGCTGGCAGTATGACCAGGACGCAACAGAAGTGAGGCCACCCTCTCCTTCTGGTGCTCCGCCTCGGTCCTTTGCCCCTCCCCCGGGCCCTGGACGCTCGGCACCGCAATATCCTCCTCAGGCACATGATCCTCAGCAGACACATGTGCCTTCTAAATATCAACAACAATATCAGCAGCAATCCCAGGAGCAATCCCGGCAGCCAATACAAGATATGGGCATGACGCTGGGATTTGGACAAGGCACAGAATATCAGTATTTTGATGTGCCTCAGCCGTCGCAGCCCATGGCTCAGCTACGTCAGGAACGTCTGCAGCAACTGCGTGAGGAGCGAATGCGTCGCCAGCAGCGTCGCATCCGTGGTGGAGACGTAACCGCGATGTTTCCCTGGAAGGGTGGTAAGCCATCAGGAGCGGCTGATAGCCTGCCCCCTCCGAGTGGTTCGCTGAGTGCCAATCCCAGGGTGCCACGTACACCAGTATCGCCATCCCAATTTACTCCAGGCACATCATTGCCGGACTATGATGATGATGAGACGGTGGTGCCGGTGCGTTCATCTACGCAACCGCCCAATGGGTTGAGCTTACCTAAGCGCGAGGCCCTGGCGGCGGCAGCCAATCTGCAGTCAGCAGCGTCATCATCTCAAGATACTGGCATGCTGCAGAAAGTACGGGTTGGCCGCGCAATGTCGATTTTGACTATTGCCTTTGTGGCCAGTCGTATCCTGGTATTTTGCGTACTTCGATGTTCGCCTATGTGTTTGGCACCAGCCCGATCTCTGATGCTTATCTCCAGGCCTTTTTGATCCCTGACTTTATTTTTAATATTGTCTCGGGTGGCGCTTTGAGCTCGGCTTTTATCCCTGTGTTCACCAATTTTATGATCGGCGAAAAAGATGAGCGCAAAGCCTGGCACGTAGCCAGTTCGGCCTTAAACCTGGCTGTGGCCGTGATGTCTGTCCTGGCACTCTTTGGAATTATCTTTGCTCGTCAGATCGTCCCCATATATAATATCGGGCCCCCCTGCTCAGTTAGATCTCATTGCTTCTTTGACACGCATTATGTTGCTGCAATCTGTTGTTCTGGGCGGTGGTGTTATTGTAACGTCGGTACTGAACGCGCAACAAGATTTCAAATTGTCCGCTATTGGCTCGGTCCTCTATAATGTAGGTCTGATCGGTGGCCTGGTACCTGGTATTTTCTTTGCCTTCGCCGGGCATGGCGACGTCCATGTGGCGGTCTATGCGGCCACATGGGGTGTGGTGGTTGGTGCCATCCTCCAGGTTGGTGTACAGGTGCCTGGATTGTTGAAAGTCGGCATGAAGTATACACGCTCGTTTGATTGGAAAGATCCGGGTGTGATACAGATTGGACGCTCGATGGTGCCGCGCATTGGTAATTCTGCCATGATTTACCTATCAACCTTTGTGGACCGCAACCTGATTTTGCTGGTGGTCGGTTCCGCTGGTGGCGGCGTCACGCAGTACTATCAGGCCTTTCAGCTAGTGCTCTTGCCTTTTGGTATCTTTGGACTTTCGCCCGCTACAGCGGTCTTTCCTACCCTGGCAGAAAATGTGGCCAAGGGTCGCTTTGATCGTGTGCGTAGCACGATTTTAGAAACGTTGCGGAGCGTACTCTTTACGACCATTCCATCCAGTATTGGCTTGATCATTCTTGGCTTGCCTGTAATCCAGGTGCTCTTGCAGCATGGTCACTATAATTTAAGTAGCGCACAGGCTACCTACTTTCCACTGGCTGCGTTCTCGCTTGGCCTGGCGGGGCTATGCGCGGTCGAACTTTTGACGCGTTCATTTTATGCGATGCGTGATACTAAGACCCCGGTGATTGTAAGTATTGCCCAGTTTGTATTCAAGATTGCGTTAAGCCTGGTAGTGGTTAATGCGGCTGTGTGGGGAACCAACTGGGGGCTGGCGGCCCTCGCTTTCTCAACTTCGGCGGCAAATCTATTGGAAGCAACGGTCCTTTTCTGGTTATTAGATCAGCGTATCGGCGATATGCAGACCAGGGAACTGCTGAAGTTTATCGGCCGTGTTTTATTGGCCTCACTGGCTATGGCGGTAGTCGTCTTCATTGCTCGTGAGTTGCTTGATCGTATTTTTGATACCACCAGCGGACAGTCGACAGGCTTTCTGGGTACCATTGAGGCGATAATCAAACTGGGCATAGAGGTCTTTGCAGGGCTGTTTGTTTATGTCCGTGCATCCCGCTTCCTGGGTATTCAAGAGCTGGGTCCCATCAAACGTATCCTGGATCGTCTCAAATTATCATGGATATAGGTCGGTTGGTGAGTATGAAAAAAGTACGCCTCTCTATTGTCGGTTTTGGCGTTGTGGGCCAGGGGCTGGCCGAGCTTTTGCATAAGAAGCGGGAACTGTTGCAACGCGATTACGACCTTGACGTTTCGCTGGTCAGTGTGGCTAATAGCCGCCATGGTTTTATCTACCGTGAAGCGGGGCTGGATATTCCAACCCTGCTCGAACTGGCGGCTCAACGTCAGCCGCTAACACAGCATCCCGGTGTCGATCATTGGACGAGTGTGGTAGAAGGCTTACAGGCGACGCAGGCTGATGTGCTGGCCGAGGCAACCTGGACCAATCTGCAGGACGCCGAACCTGGGCTCAGTCATATCCGCACCGCCCTGAAAAAGGGTATGCACGTGACTATTGCCAATAAAGGTCCGGCCGCTCTGGCTGCGGGTGAACTATTGGCCCTGGCGCAGCAACAGGGGGTTCAACTGCGTATGGAAGCTACCGTGATGGCTGGGACACCGGTCCTGAGCACGGTAAGTGAAGGTATGGCTGGAGTCAGCGTGCAGGCTGTGCGTGGCATTCTTAATGGCACTACAAACTATATTCTGAGCGCTATGGCCGAGGGACGTGACTATGCTGAGGTCCTGGCTGAGGCCCAGGCACAGGGCTATGCGGAGGCCGATCCCACCGCTGATGTAGAAGGTTATGATGTGGTCGCCAAGACTGTTATTCTGGCGGCCCTTGTCTTTGGACAGTTCATTAAGCCAGAACAGGTCCAGCGCCAGGGCATCACCGGGGTGACATTGGAACAGATCCAACAGGCTGCCCGCGCAGGTAAACGCATCAAGTTGATCGCCTCAATCTCGCGCGCTGCCGACGATCCCCAGGCCCCACTCCTGGCTCGCGTCGAGCCGGTCGCCTTGCCACTTGATGATGCCCTGGCCCATGTTAATGGCGCCATGAATGCTATCACTTTCCATGGCGATTCACTCTCGGCGGTCACTATCAGTGGTCCGGGGGCTGGCCGCTTGCAGACCGGCCAGGGATTACTCGCGGACCTGATCGCGATTGCTAAAACACTTTAATAGCACAACCTCATAAAAGAAGGCAGCCCTATCCTGGATAGAGCTGCCTTCGTTTTTATGGAATTTAATTGACTTCTTCTTCCTGATCTTCGCCTTTTTCTGCATTATCCACGATATTGCCATCCTGGAACAACACATTTTTGGCGGCTACCCTCCATTTAGGGGTTCGGCGCAACAGAAATTCCAGGTCCATTGAAAAATGTAAAAACTCCTCTTCCTGAGCATGTTGCATAATCTTCCTGGCTTCTGGATCTGGCTCAACTGAAATACGCTGTTGATACCAGTTGATGGCCTCACACTCCTCCTGTAGAGACGTTATGATTCTTGCAAACGTCCGTGTTTCCTGTGAAAGTTCTGCTGCTGGTTCATGATATTGATTTGTACCCATTTCTGATTCCTTTTCTTCCTCTTTAAAAATATAAATGCCGCTCTTAGACCTTCATGCCTGATCCTGTGAGCCTGACAACGACGCGCTTCCCGTGGTCATGAGGATCAGACATACTTATACGATTGAACGGCATAGACATTCGCGGGAGCTAATCTGGTTTATTGTTTATAATACGATGGATTGTACAGGCGAGATGCTGGGAAATGAGCGGGGAGGGGCTTACCGAGATGGGTCATGTTCTATGTTATACTTGTTGAAGCAAGCGTTCATCTTTGCTGTTTATATTTGCCTGTTTTCTGTGTTCAAGAGATCAAAGGGGATACCAATGGACATCATTGAGCGTTCTACTGCATTGTCTGCGACCGATAAGGTTTTCAACCAGCCTCCACCGTTGATGAACTATAATGCGTTTACGCAAGATGTGACACTGGCTGAATGTGTGCGCCGTGAGGGGGCTGACTGGGCGGAAAAGCGTTTGATTGAGTTAGGAGATGTGGTGGGAAGTGAGGAAGTGATTGGCTGGGGCAGGAGGCGAATGCGTTTGTACCGGCATTGAGGACACATGATCGCTATGGACACCGGGTAGATGAGGTGACTTTTCATCCATCCTGGCACAAGTTGATGCAGATGTCGGTCCAGGCTGGTGCCCATGCGCTTTCGTGGCAACATGAGCAGCCCCAGGGCAACCATGTCGCACGGGCGGCTATTTTTTATTTGTGTACAGAAGCTGAGGCCGGTCATGGCTGTCCTATATCCATGACACATGCTGCTTATCCGGTCCTGGCAGCCTACCAGGAGACAACTGCTCCCTGGTTGCCGCTATTGACCACCAATGAGTATGATCCAGGCTTGCGATCACCTGAGGAGAAACGAGGACTGCTGTGTGGAATGGGCATGACAGAGAAGCAAGGTGGCTCAGATGTGCGCGCTAACATAACCCGGCTCAACCAGTGATGGGTTATCATGGGGAGCCGGCCTATCTATTGACCGGCCATAAATGGTTCTGCTCTGCCCCTATGTGTGATCTTTTCCTGGTCCTGGCTCAGGCTCCTGGCGGGCTGACCTGCTTTCTGCTTCCTCGCATCCTGCCTGATGGTAGTCGTAACCACTTCTTCCTGCAACGCTTGAAAGATAAATTGGGCAATCGTTCCAATGCCTCCAGCGAGGTCGAATTTGTGGATGCCTGGGCAGTGCGGCTCGGCGAGGAAGGGCATGGAGTGCGCACCATTATTGAGATGGTTAATTGTACGCGGCAGGACTGTATCCTGGGGACGGCTGCCATGATGCGGCAGGCGGTAGCCCAGGTTACCCACCATGCGGCGTATCGAGAGGCCTTTGGTCGCCGCTTACTTGAACAGCCCTTGATGCGCAATGTGTTGGCCGACCTGGCTATTGAGGCAGATGCTGCCACGATCCTGGCTTTTCGGTTGGCACGTGCCAGTGATCAGTCACGGACTAATATGCACGAGCGTTTTATACAGCGTATAGGAACCGCTATCGCCAAATACTGGGTCACCAAGCGTGGTCCACAACTGGCGGCGGAGGCGTTGGAATGCCTGGGTGGCAATGGGTACGTAGAGGAAAGTGGTATGCCGCGCATCTATCGCGAGATGCCAGTTAATTCTGTCTGGGAAGGTTCTGGTAACGTGATCTGCCTGGATGTATTGCGCTCAATGGCAAAAGAGCCGCAGGCGTTAGATGCGTTCCTGGCTGAGATAGCGCAGGGTCGCGGGCTGATCGTCGTCTGGATCTGGCCAGCACCCGTTTTCAAGAGGATATCGCGCATATGCCGGTTGGAGAACGTGAAGGGCAGGCGCGGCGCCTGGTAGAGCGTATGGCGCTGTTGTGGCAAGCAGCACTGCTGGTCCAGCATGGCCATCCAGCGGTCGCCGATGCTTTCTGTGCCGCCCGCCTGGCAGAGGATGGTGGGCGAGCATTTGGCACTATCCCTACTGGTGTCGCGCTAGATCCCATTTTGTCCCGTGCCCGGCCGAGCATCTAGTTCCTGACATTTTTTTGTGTTGGTGGGGTCTCCATGCCGGGGACCTCGAAGCGTAGGCGCACACTGCCGAAAGAAAGTTGTGCGCCATGATTAAGCAGTTCAGGCTTGAGTGGCGTCAACACCAGGTTTTCCAGCCTGGTTTTATTGCGGCTCTTAAGGTCCTCGATCGTAAAAAACGTGCCCTCAAAGCGGATGCGAGCGTGCTGACGCGAGATGCTCATTTTCGGATCAATATGGCTGAGATCGAGATCGGGACTGAGTCCACGTTTAGGATCAAGGCGGCCGACAATTATGCTGGACTCGGTGATGGCGATACGTTGTGGGTATTCGCCTTTCTCATAGCGGAGATATGCATAGACGCCTTGTTCGGTGGGAATATTGGCGGGTATAGGCTGCGCGTTTTTGGCTATATTTCTGCTGCTGGCGCTTTCACCCTGGCCTCCTGGTTTCTTGATCGCAGCCTCCATTTCAGCCTGGGATATTTCCGCAGTGTAGCCAGCATTCTTATCTGGTGCTGTGTTTGTCTCTTTGGCCGCCGGGATGGGAACTGAAGTTTGCGTCTGACTCTGCAGTGTTTCCAGTGCCTTGAGTAGTTCAGTCGCGCTGCTGAAGCGTCGGGCTGGCTCTTTGGCCATGGTTCGCTCAACCAGTTGTTGTACCTCGTCTGGTGTCTGATGCTTAAAGACTCGCATCCTGGGAACAGGGCTATTGGCCTGCAAGATTCCAGTCTCGGCTGCTGTACGCCCCACAAAAGGCAGGCGACCCGTAATCAGGGTGAAGAGTAGCAGCCCGGCTTGATAGATATCACTCCAGGGACCGGAACGTTGATAATTGATATACTCCGGAGGAGCATAACGTGGGTCCAGGTAGCCAATATCATAACTGCTCTGCAGATTAATATAGTGCAATGCCTGCAGTAGCGGGCGCAATCCGATATCATCGATCTGGACGCGATCCTGAATACCCACTGTATCCACCGTAATTAATTGTGGCCGTAGATCCAGGCCTGAGATGCCTGCTGCGTGTAGCGCCTGTAGCCCTATGGTTATCTGGCGGCAAAGCTCTAACGCTCGCTCAAGGGTGATATTTTCTGTATCCAATACATGCTGAAGCGTAATCCCACGTGGTGGATCGGTCGCGATATAGATACGTGTATCATCTATTCCCCAATCAAGCACGCGTAATGTGTGTGGTGAATTAACCAGGCGACGCTTTTCATAAGGTTTTAACAAGGTAGGAAGTGCATCCAATTGCTCTGTAGGAGGAATATCCAATATATATAACCCAACCACATCATTCGTATTGTGGTTATAAGCTGTAGATGTGGTCAACATCCCACCAGAGGTAATTGTTTGTCCGATGCGGTACACCCCACCAATGAGGCGCGCGTCGCGTTGTGGCATATTCATCCCTTTCCATCGAGAGGAGCGCAACATCTTATTGCGCCTGTTGTTGGCATTGTAGCACAAACCCTGAGCAAATGAAAAATAGGATAAAATAGTAAATTAGTGAAAAACAAAAAAGCCTGGAGACTTTCATAAATAGAAATCTCCAGGCTGCTAGTACTGGCTAATTGTAGAGATTTTTCGCAATATAATCCTTGATGAGTTGCCAGTTGTTCCCCTGTGGGACCACAATGGATTCCCCATCACTTGCTGTATCGACAGCCATTACATTGCTGGTACTGAGTCCAATACGGGCCGTATGTGGATCAGTCAGGTCCATCTTTTGGGAGAAGAGACCCAGATCAGCCAGCGACATATTGGTATGAATGGTTTGCTCCAGCGCGTCCATGGCGCTGAAGAAGCGCGGCCAGGTGGTGATATCACGAATCTTGGCCAGGGCGGCTTTGATGATTAACTGCTGGCGTGCTGAACGTCCAAAGTCAGTCAACTCCGCCTGGTTTTTGGATGTTCCTTTGCTACAAACCTCTACTGGTTCGCGGGCGCGGGCATAGCTGATCGCAGTAGCCCCATCCATATGCTGATTGCCTTTTTCGAAATCTACTATTCTCCAACTGGCATCTTTAGCTGCATCGTCGTTGTTGGGGTAACAGGCATTAAACGAATCTGGCACATAGACATCGACGCCACCAATCGAGTCAATAAAGGTTTTAAAACCGGTGAAATCGATCATCATCCAATATTTGACATCCATACCTGTAACCAGATTGATCTTCTTTGTCAGTGCGTCGGCGCCAGCCTGGCGATTCTGACCATTGTTGGATGCTGTTTGATACACGACATTAATTTTGGTAAAGGTACCTGAGTCAGGTGGATTCTGTACCCAGAGATCGCGTGGAATGGAGATGAGCGATGTATGCCGGGTGGAAGGAATCATACTGATCACTACCAGGGAGTCGGTCAGGTTGGCCCCATCGTGGTTGCCTCCACCGTAACCCATTACCAGCAGGTTGGTACGATCGCCTGTGTTCATATAGCTTGTTTGTGTGCTTAGCGGTGATTGGGTTGAAATCGCGGAGCCGAAGGCCAGTACACGCTGTGATGTGATCACACCGAAGATGATCAACACAATCAGTACAACCAGCGCACTCAAGCAGCCAATACGGCGCTTATTTCTTTTCTTGCGTGGTTTAAAGGGTGGTTGCTGCTGAGGTGCATTGCCGAATTGATTCCCCTGTCCCTGTCCTGGCTGATGATAAGGATATGCAGCAGGTGAGGACGAGGGCTGTGGATTTCCACGTTGTTGATGCTGGGCTGGCCCATCCTGGCGTTGCCCAAAAGGCTGTGGACCAGGCCCTGGTTGCTGAGGATAAGGCTGTGGCGGACGTTGGTTTTGCTGTTGCTGCTGGAAATTGCCAAGCACCAATTTCCCTTGGGACCCTTGACCCGGTTGGGGCGGATAAGGAGGAAATGCCTCTCTGTTATCGTCTGGTCTATATTGATTATCCGACATTGTGTATCCTTTACTTGAAGATTGTTTTGAGATGGGATGATACAATATAATGCATGCTTTGGGTCTTTTGCTGGACCCCATTGTCATAAAGAATCAATAAACATGGACTCTTACATAAAGACGATTGAAGCACAAAGAAGTTTCATATCAACTTCTTAAGCCTTAACTATCCCATCAAAGTACTAATAATTTTGCATGTATTGCACATGTTGTTAACAATATATGCAATACATGCAAAATGTCTTATTATGTTATTACCCGCCTGCGGCGGGCGGGGAGGAGAGGTTTTATTGGGGACTGTCATGCCCCCAGCATGCCTGCCACCAAACCCCGGCAGGAGGAGCTAGCGCCCCTCCTGCACCTCTTGCATTCGCCCAATTTTATTTGTTCGAGAACCTGTGGTGGGGAGAGGATGGTTA
Organism: Dictyobacter kobayashii; assembly: GCF_003967555.1. Classification (GTDB taxonomy): domain Bacteria; phylum Chloroflexota; class Ktedonobacteria; order Ktedonobacterales; family Ktedonobacteraceae; genus Dictyobacter; species Dictyobacter kobayashii. Next base: position 462,985 of record NZ_BIFS01000001.1, on the reverse strand, counting down.
GCCTCTCGTGCAATTTTTTGTGTCAGGGTTGTTTGTCGTGGCGGTAGGCGACGATCTGGGCGATGATGGCGAGGGCGATCTCTTCTGGCGAGGTGGCGCCGATATTGAGGCCGATGGGGCCGTGGATTCGTTCGAGTTGTTCTGGGCTGAGGCCTTGCTGTTTCAGGCGTTCGGCGCGTTCGGCGCTGGTTTTGCGACTGCCGATTGCTCCAATATAGCCGGTGTGTCGTTCAAGCAAGACTTTGAGGGTGGGTTCGTCGAATTTGGGATCATGGGTCAGGACGGCGACGGAGGTAGATGGATAGAGTGGTCGCTGGGATAAGATTTCGTCTGGCCAGGCGACGATCAATTCGTCTGCGTGGGGGAAACGTTCCTGGGTCGCAAAGGCGGCCCGGGCGTCGATTACGACGACGCGATAATTGAGGGTTTTGGCAAAGGTGGTAAGAGGGATGGCGATATGGCCGGCTCCGACGATGATCAATTCTGGCGGTGGGGAAAGCCTTCAATAAAGACTTCAATCGCCTGTGAGTCTGGCTCAAGATTGTAGGTGTGGGTGGAGGCGACGCCACTCCAGATGGCGCGCATAGCATCTCCAATTACTTGTTGATCGAGTTGAGGAGATCCCAGTGTTCCCTGGCTGCTCGCATCAGGATAGATAAGTAGCTTGGTTCCAACGTGGGCAGCACCACGTACTACAGTAGCAATGGCGATACCTCGCTCCTGCTCGATTCTATCCCTGAATTCTTCATAGAGTTTGCCCATGATTCTCCTCTTATTCTTTCTGTGCGTGCGGTGATTGTCCCCGCCTCCTCCGTCCCTGCACGAAAATTAGAATAAACACGAATCGCAGAGGTCCGTGTTTATTGTCGGTTTCTTGGGGTGGTCTTACCAATCCAGGCGTTCAACGAAGACGCGGATGGTGCCCCCACAGGCAAGGCCGATCTTTTCGATATTGTCGGCTTCGCTAATACCAAATTCGAGGAGCTGGGGCTCTCCGTTTTTGATAACTTCCATGGCTGCATGTACGACAGCTGGCTCGACACAACCCCCACTGACTGAGCCTGTTAGCTCGCCTTTTTCGTTGACCGCCAGTTTGGCACCCGGAAGACGGGGGGCTGAACCAATCATACTGATGACGGTGGCGACGGCGACCTGTTCGCCCTGTGCTCGCCATTTTTCGATATCGGGTAGTACGTCGCGCATATTATTCTCCCTCCATGCCTGGACTCGCTGGAAATATACTTCTCTTTTAATATACGGAACAGCCCTTAAGGACGTCTTTGGGGTTTGCTCCAGACTTTGACCGCTTTGCGGCGGGCGGCCTCACTGCGGTCAGGACGGCTATCATCAATGTTAGAGAGTAAGTTCCCCAGACTAAACAGGCTGTCTAAATTGTGTGAGGGCAGAAAATCATCGATGAAAGGCAAGGATGTTTTCATGCCGATGGTGAGTGGGCGGTAGTCCGGTGAGCCAAGCAAAGGATTGAGCCAGATCAGGCGGTGACAACTACGCTGCAGGCGATCCATCTCGACGCGGAGCGTATCGGCCTCTCCACGGTCCCAGCCGTCGCTGATGATAAGTACCACGGCTCCTCGACCCAGTACACGTTTGGCCCAGTGATAGTTAAAGTAGTGCAGGGCATCACCGATACGAGTGCCACCCGACCAATCCTGTACCGACTTGGAGACATCGCGTACCGCATCATCAACATCGCGCTTCTTTAACTGGCGTGTGATGCGTGTCAGGCGTGTGCCAAAGACAAAGGCTTCGACATTCATCAAGCCGTTTGATACCGTATGGATAAAATGCAGTAGCAAACGCGAATAGAGGCTCATCGAGCCACTGATGTCGCAGATAATGACCAGTGGCCGTGGCTTCTGTTTGATCTCGCGCCAGGTCAATTCGATCATTTCCGCGCCATATTTCAAATTGCGCCTGACTATGCGCCGCATGTCGGGATACGAGCCAGAGCGGGCCGGTGCTTTACGGCGCGTGGAACGTTGGCCCAGATTCCAATGCATTTCAGCCATCAAGCGCTTGGCCTCTTGTACTTCCTCCCAGGTAAAGTTCTCAAAATCCTTCTTGCGCAGTTGCTCAATCGCGCTATAGGCGGTCCCCTGTGGCTCACCTAGATCGTTTTTGCTCTCTTCATCATCTTCTTCAGCGGTACGTTTACGCTCGGTCGGGCGCATCTCGCCACGCAGCTCCTTGCGCATCTCGCTAGTTTTTAGATGTTCGGCCAGGCGCTTACGCTCCGAGGGTGGCAGACGCATCTGGCGCTCTTCGCGTTTGATCCCGCTATTGGTATTATTCTCGAGTTTTTTATCCAGATTGGAGCGCATCGACCAGAAATAATAAAACATCTGATCGAAAATCGCCGTCTGCTCATGACGGGTCAGCAAGCTACACTTGAGGGTCGCGTAAAAGTCTTCGGCATTGGTAATATCGATGAAATTCAGCGTCTCCGCCAGGTCCAGTAGCTGATGGGGTCCCACATTAATGCCCGACTCCCAGAGTAGACGACCAAACTCAGTCAGGCGATAGAGCAGCCGTTCGCCGTGCTCTAACTCCTTGGCTGAGAGCGCCTGAATTGCTTGATCCTCTGGTGGTTGTACATTCATGATCAGGAAACTCCTCGCAGTTTCTGCAGAATCTTGCCAATGTCGAGGCCGCCGACCTTCAGCAAGTCATCCTGGTATTTGAGCAAGGCGCCCAGCGAGTCGCGGATCGCGCCCTCCGTTAGCTCCTGTTGATCCAGGGCCAGCAATGAGCTCATCCAGTCCAACGTCTCGGCGATCCCAGGAGCTTTATATAATTCCAGGTCGCGCAACTCATGGACGAAATGGGTTACCTGCTTGGCCAGGCGCTCTGGTGCCTCAGGCATACGTGTCAGAATAATCTGGTATTCTTTTTCCAGGCTCGGAAAATCAATCCAGTAATAGAGGCAGCGACGACGCAAGGCATCATGAATCTCACGGGTACGATTGGATGTGATAATGACAAATGGAGGCTCTTTGGCCTGGATAGTCCCAATCTCTGGAATAGTAATCTGGAAGTCTGACAGCAGTTCCAGCAGATAGGCCTCAAATTCCTCATCGCTACGGTCCAGTTCATCGATGAGCAAGACCGGGGGGGCGGCGTTATTGGGATCGATAGCCTGCAAGAGTGGGCGCTGCATCAGGAATTCAGGTCCAAAGATCTCTTTCATCTCTGTCTGCCGCTCACCTGCATTGGCTTCTAGCATCCGAATGTGTAGCATCTGACGCGTATAATTCCATTCATAAACTGCTGTATTGACGTCGATGCCCTCGTAGCATTGCAAGCGAATCAAACGCGTCCCTAGTAAAGCGGAGAGCACCTTGGCGATCTCTGTTTTGCCGACGCCTGGTTCGCCTTCGAGCAAAAGTGGCTTACGTCGCTTGAGTGACAGAAAGATCGCAGTTGCCAGGCTGCGATCCGCGATGTAGTGTTGCTCGGACATCGCATGTTGTACATCTTCAATTGTTGCAAAATTGTTAAGTTGGCTAAACTGTGCCTGCTCCAACGTAAGCCTCCAATAAATACTAATAATGTTTGATATATGATGATTGTTTTAGACTAATACCTGGCCGTTTTTCAGGAAGAGGGTGTCGTCGATCCATACTTCGCCGGATGTACGCAGATCGCAGACCATATCCCAGTGCAGGGCGGAGCGATTGAGACCGCCGGTCTCGGGATAGCTGGCTCCCAGGGCCATATGGATGGTGCCGCCCATCTTCTCGTCGAATAAAATTTGTTTGGTGGCATGGGTCACACCCTTATTGTTGCCAAAGGCGAACTCTCCCAGGTAGCGAGCCCCTTCATCCAGGTTAAGCATCTGCTGGAGGTAGTCATTGCCCTGGCGTGCGCTGGCTTCGACAACTTTACCTTCGCGGAATACCAGGCGCACCCCCTCAACGGATCGACCATCGTAGGTGGCTGGAATATCGAATTGTACCACGCCATTGGCGCTGTTCTCAATTGGACCCGTAAAAAATTCTCCACTGGGGAAATTGCGTTTACCATCGCTATTGATAAAAATGCGGTCCGCGATCGATAGTTTGAGATCGGTGCCTTCTCCCAGGACATGGACCTGTTTTTTGCCTACCAGCCAATCAACGTAGTGTTGTTGCTGGCTAGCCAGCTCTTTCCATCTGGCGATCGGATCAGGATCGTTAAGGAAGCAGACCTCGAAGACAAATTCCTCGAACTCTTTTAAAGACATATTAGCTTCCTGTGCATAGCCTGTTGTCGGGTAGAGGGTACCACACCAGCGGAAATCGCCGGCCTGCTCACGTTGGCGGAACATGTTGGCGATTGCATGACTGGCCTGGCGGCGTTTGGCACTGCGGGCAGGTGGGACCGTGCTCAAAGCCTTGGGATTGCTAGCGGACTGGATACTCAGGCGGGCATTGGCTTTTTCTGCCAGCGCCAGGGCAACCGGTGAAGCTGTGGTGAGCTGGCTGTCATTGCCCTCGCGCAGTAAGATCTCAGTCAATCCTTCGAGTTCGATGACAGGAACCGGATGTGCTCCGACGTGCAATGCTTCGCGGTAGACAGCCTCAATCAAAGGGGTCGCCAGTGGCGTGGCTTGAATGGAGAGGATGTCTCCTGGTTTTAAATAGAGGCAGTAGTGGACCAGCGTATGCGCCCAGCGCTCTATGCGGATATCGTTCATAACTCAATGGATTCTTTCTAGCGGTCTAGCGGTGATTCAGACTTCTATATTTGTTCCTTCATTATACAAACTTTATGACCATGTTTGCTTGCCTGTATAGATGTCCCCTTGCGGACGCTTGCGCAGTCTTTCAACTGAGCAAACGTTCGCAAGGGGTACATAATACTGTATATTTGTATCGTTACAATGTATTGTTACAATGTATTCTTACAATATACGGGTAGCAACCTTTTAAATGCGCTCGATGGCTTTCAGGATCGCACGGCGCGCGACAACGGCGGCCATTTTACGACGGTACTCTTCGGAACCATGGATATCCGAGATCATACTCTCGCCATCGGTCGCGTGGCTGACCGCCGCGCTGATGGTGGCCTCATCTAGCTGACTGCCAACCAGTGCGCTCTCAACGGCGCTGGCCCGAATTGTACGCACGGTCGCACCGGTAATAGCGATACTGGCTGCTGAGCAGGTGCCGTCCGTTCCACGCGTAATGAGGGCTGCACAACCTGCGATAGCATAATGCGAGGCTTTGTTGGCCAGCTTCTCATAGGCAGAGCCAGTCCGGGCAGCCAAAACAGGGAAGCGTAATTCAACCAGCAGCTCATTAGGTTCCAAAGCCGTCGTGAAGGTATCCACAAAGAAATCGTCGGCTTTGATGGTGCGCTGGCCCTGTGGACCTTGAACCACAATCTCCGCTTTCAGGGCCAGTACAATGCCTGGCATATCGGCGGCTGGATCAGAGTGAGCGATGCTGCCCCCAATGGTGCCACGATTGCGTACCTGTTGATCGCCAATCATCGTGGTCCCTTCGGTCAGCAAAGGAAAATGAGTGCGCAACAGATCGGATTTCTCAATCTGGGTATAGGTGGTCAACGCGCCCACAACGATATTGCCTTCCTCCTCACGGATGTAGGAGAGGCCGCTGATCCTCCGATATCGATCAGATGTTCCGGCTGAGACAGGCGCAGTTTCATCGCTGGAATCAGACTATGACCTCCAGCCAGCACTTTTGCTTCATCTCCGTATTGTTGCAAAAGCGCGATGGCCTCGTCCACCGATGTAGCGGGATGATAATCGAATACTGCAGGTACAGACATACACTTTTCCTCTCTATTGCTTATGGATGATCCGCCACAATTTTTCGGCCTTAAGCGGCATATCAATATGGTTGACGCCCAGCGCATCGGCTACAGCTGCCGCGACCGCTGGTGTCGAGCCAATGGTGCCAGCCTCTCCAACGCCTTTGACGCCCAGCGGATTGACAAGGGTCGGTGTGACGGTATGATCTAGCTCGAAGAATGGTAACTCTGGCGCGATAGGCATGGCATAGTCCATGAAGGTCGACGTCAGCAGTTGTCCGTCTTCATTATAAACTACTTCTTCATACATCGCTTGCCCGACGCCCTGCGCAATGCCACCGTGAACCTGTCCGGCGACGATGAGAGGATTGAGTTGTTTGCCACAGTCATCGACTGCCACATAGCGCGTGATCCTGGGCTCGCCCGTCTCCTGATTGATCTCAACAACGCAGATATGGGTACCAAAGGGGAAGGTACAGGCCTCTGGCTCAAAGAAAACGGTGGTCTCCAATCCGGGCTCGATACCTGGCGCCAGCGTGTTAGACGTATTGGCGGTCGCGGCCACATCCTCAAATGAGACCGATTTCTGTGGCGAGCCGACAACAGTAAACTTGCCCTCTTCTAGCTCAATATCGGTTGCGCTGGCCTCCAACATTGCGGCTGCAATCGTCGCCATCTTCTGTTTTAAGCGCAGTGCAGCCTGATAGACTGCGGTACCACCCACTGCCGTCGTACGGCTACCATAGGTGCCACGTCCTTCGGGAGTAGAGTCGGTATCGCCATGTAGGATCAAGACCTTCTCCTGGGGGATGCCAAACTCATTGCCAACGATCTGGGCAAAGGTCGTTTCTTCTCCCTGTCCATGGGGTGAAGATCCTGTGTAGACCATCACCGTGCCGGTCTGCTCAATGCGCACGCGGGCACTTTCGTACAGACCAAACGGCGTGGTTCCCTTGGGACCGATGCCGCAGATCTCGACATACGAGGAGATCCCGATGCCCATCAATTTGCCTTGCGCGCGGGCCTGTTTCTGCTCTTCGCGTAACTTATCGTATTGGATAATATCCATGGCCTTTTCGAGGGCGGCTGCATAGTTGCCGCTATCATAGAGGGCCCCGGTTGCCATGGTGTGTGGAAACTGTTCGGGTTGCACAAAGTTCAACAAACGGATCTCGGCAGGATCGCGCTTCAACTCATTGGCTACCAGATCTATGGCGCGTTCAACCATATAGGCAGCTTCAGGGCGTCCAGCACCGCGATAGGCGTCCGTTGGAGCCTTGTTAGTAAAGACGGTATCGCAACTGCTATAGATGTTGGGAATATCATAACAGCCACTCAACATTGGCAGGGTAAATGCGATGGCGATCACATCGGTAAAGAATTGCAGGTATGAGCCTAGATCCGAGATAATGTGAAACTTTAGCCCAACGACCTTACCCTCCTTAGTCGCGGCAGCCTCCATGTAGTTTACCTGGTCGCGACCATGGATCGTGGCCGCCAGGTTTTCGTCGCGGTCCTCAATCCACTTCACCGGACGTCCAGTTTTCATGGCGGCAAAAGAGGCCAGCGCTTCTTCTGGATAGATGTTTAGTTTGCAGCCGAAGCCACCTCCGACCTCAGGGACAATGACGCGCACCTGGTGCTGGGCCAGGCCCAATTGTTCCGCCAGATAGTTTCGCAGCAGGTGAGGAATCTGGGAAGAGCTCCATAGACTGAGAGACTTATCGGACTTCCTGAACTCTGCCACCACGCCACGCGTCTCCATTGGAGATGGGGCCACGCGTTGGTTGACGAAGCGCTCTTTAACGATGACGCCGCCGTTGGCCACGGTCTCCGCAAAGACCTTATCGATGGCTTCGGATGAGGGATGCATAGAGACGGCGACATTAGTCTTGAATTCTTCATAGAGGATCGGAGCATCGGGCTGCATGGCTTTCTCGATATCGATAGCAGCTGGGAGTGGTTCATAGTCGATATCTATGAGATCCAGGGCGTCACGGGCGATATAGCGGTTCTCCGCGATCACAATCGCCACTGGATCTCCATAGAAGCGCACTTTGCCTTCAGCAAGTGGCAGGCGTCTTCCCATACCATTTGTGATATGTGGAGGAAGGGGAGCCGCCACTGGAATATTGCCAACAGTACCTTTAATATCTTGCGCGGTATAGACGGCGACCACACCGGGTTGTTGGCGGGCGGCGTCTGTATTGATGCTGGTGATCCGGGCATGTCCGTAAGGGCTACGGAGCACCGCCATGTGGAGCATACCAAGGAGCTTGATGTCATCGACATAGGTTGCTTGACCTGTAATCAAGCGTGGGTCCTCACGCCGTTTGATCGGCGTACCAAGCATAGCTGCAATGCCCATGAGTGTACATATCCTTTCTCATACGTTGAGAAATGAAACCTATTCCATACACAACAATGGTTAGAGAGCATCCTTGCGCAACAAAAGGATTGGGACTAATCTCCTGCGGGGACCGGAGTTTCCGCGCTGGTGCTCATGCGCTCGGCGGCATCCTGGACGGCTCGGACAATATTCTGATAACCGGTACAGCGGCAGATATTGCCTTCTAAGCCACGGCGAATCTCGGCCTCGGTTGGATGAGGATTATTCTTGAGAAGTTGATAAGAGGCCATGATCATACCAGGTGTGCAGAAGCCACACTGTAAGCCATGCTTCTCCCAGAAACCTTCCTGAATCGGGTGCAGGCTGCCTTCAGGGGCCAGACCTTCGATGGTTGTTACCTCACCACCATCTGCCTGAACGGCCAGCACTGTACAGGATTTGACCGCTTCACCGTTGAGCATAACTACGCAGGCTCCACATTGTGAAGTGTTACAGCCGATATGGGTTCCTGTGAGATCCAGTACTTCACGTAAATAATGGACCAGCAATGTGCGCGGCTCGATCTCGCTATGTTGCTGCTGCCCGTTGACGGTGACGGTAATTGAACGCTTCGTCGTCATTGATAGTACCTTTACCTCTGCTAATCGCGACCCCTTTCGACAGCAACGAAAGGCTTGAGCGCGATACTTCTATGCAACCAATGATACAAAAGAGCTTGCTGTGCTTGTGCTGTGAGGAATGAGTCAGGTCATTCTTTAACTTCAGTGTACGCTACTTTGAGAAATCGGCTTAACTCCTTTCGCTCCATACACAGGAAGAGAGCAGAAAGATGGAATAAAGCGACAGCGATACAAAGCGTAGCATCAAATGGTAATCCATGTTGGACTTCATCGATATTGGTTCCTTGTTATGAAGGAGGCAACATGGGTAGCTGTCCATCCACCGCCTCAACCCTTCCTTGGGACGTCCAGAAAAGGAATTCTATAACGTGAAGAGCGTAGCACACGTGAGGTTAGCTTGTCAACGTGAAAAGGCGAGAACACGTTTAACGCGTTCTCGCCTTTTCACTTAAATAAATTATTGTTGAGGCGCACCAGTGGCAACACGATCGCCCTAGTTACCCGGTTTTCGGTTTCTTTTTCCGCCTGTACCAGGTGTAACTGTGCCTGTGGTTTTAGTTCCGGTTGTAACCACAAAAGACTGTGGGCGTGTATTATCTACCTGACAGGACACGTTACCAGAAGAAAACTGAGCCGTAATCAATGAAAGCCGGTTGATGGCGGCGACATGCCCGGCCATAGGTAGATTGGCCACTGCCAGGCCATCGCTGGTAGTAACAGCATTCAGCTGTGTAGTAGATAGATCACCCCAGGTGATATTAAAGTTGACGCCTGCGCCACCAATGCCGACCGGATTGCCATTCTCATCATTTTTGATGAACTTAGCGTAGATGGTGATGACGCCTTTTTCATCGAAGGTGGGGGATGAATTGAGCAGCCAGACGCCACACGCCTGTGGTGGAAGTGTCGGCGTGGGGGTAAGTGATGATCCATTGAGATTAATAGTCGTTGTTGGCTGCGGTTGAGCAGCCGCAGTGGTCGTATCAGCATTTGCCCCGCAGGCGACTACTACAACACTAAGTAACAAAGCACACGACACCGCTCCACATTTGAGAGCGAGTGAAATTGGTTTTACTTTTATGTCTTGTTTGAATGTTTTCTGTTGCATAAATCGACTATCACCCTCGTATATAATCAATACTGCTGCGTAGTATAGCACACCTTCCGGCCGGGGCCGTAAATTTGTGCAACATATACCATGAAAGTACTATATCTTTCTGTATCCGGGACTTATTCTACCAGAAGAAGGGTACATGAGGAGATAAAGAAGAAGAAAAGAAAAGAAGCACAGCGAGGGTCTAGTCTTGCGCGCCAGTTCTAGAAATATGCTGTGCTTCTTAAAGATATTTGAGAAAAATTATTTCACAATCACTGAAAGCTTCATGCCACCGTGAATTGTACAATACAGTTTAAATGTACCAGCGGTGTTGAATGGTCCGATAGTAGCTTTATCGCCACCAGTGAAGTTCACATTGACATCGGGAGCGCCTGCCTCTTTGGTTGGATCTGGTGTGGAACCATTCCAGGTACCGTTTTTAATTACGTGTGGAGCAGCAACGTTATCGATGAGGTCCAATTTTTGGCCTTTGGGCACAGTCACTTCAGTCTCAATAAACGATGATGCACCCATATGGGCGGCCACATTCTTAGGAATAGAGTTGGCATCAATAACTCTACAGGCAGAGAATAAAACGGTAATAAGAGAAAGGGCTAAAAGTCCGAATAGGATCTTTTTATTCATAGTGTTCCTCGGAGTCCTCCTTGAGAATTCTGTTCGTCTCCATCAGATTGAATAATGACAAGGATATCCTGTCTGTGGACACTCCTACTATAGCAAAATGTCGTCGATATAGCAAAGATAATGGCCCGAAAAAGCTTAGCGAATTTCTGGTTGTCATAATCTATAGCAAAAAAAAGCTGATTTGACAAGGCAGGGATGCAACATCTGCCTGAAACGAGTAACAAAAAAGGCATAGGCGACTTTTCGCTCATGCCTTTTGTCCTGGTAGCGCATACGGGATTCGAACCCGTGATCTCCGCCTTGAGAGGGCGATGTCCTAGGCCGCTAGACGAATGCGCCTTATTGGATATGGACATTGTGGCGCGCATGTTCATGCACGTATTGACCACGCGTTATATAATAACCCGACTTTGGTTTTTTGTCAAGCTTTTTTGCCTGCGACGGCGGTTGAAGCAACCATTTCAACCGCCGTCGCACAGCAGGGAATTTTAGGGTTTCAGGTCGATATGAACTGGTTCACCTTTATGCTTAAACTGGAAACTCAAGCGTTGCCAGTTATGAGGCAGGTGAGGATCGGTAGTATAACCCTCCTCGGTGACTCGCAGGCCGGCAAAGCCAAAGACGGTGGCCTGCCAGACAGCTCCAGCACAGGCGGCGTGGATGCCTTCGGGCGTATTGCCGCGTAAGTTTTCCAGATCGACCAGAGTACCTTTCATGAACATCTGGTAAGCTTCTTCCGTATGACCCAGCTCACTACCCAGGATAGCGTGTAAGGCCGGTGTCAAAGAGGAACCATAGTCGTGGTCAGTAATTGGGAAGTAATAATCCCAATTGACCTTCTTGGTATCGTAATCGAATTCCTGGCGCAGCATAGTCAGAAGCATCAAGACATCTGCCTGTTTGATGAGTTGATACTTTTGTATCTCATGCACACCGAGGATACCCTGATACGAATCCTTACGGCCCTTATATTTTTCCTGGTCGAATTTTGCCAGTTTGAAGAAGCCATCGAACTGCTCAAGCAGCCCTGTAACCGGATCTTGTGGGATACGCAGATGCTCTTGCACATCTTGCATATGCGCTATGCGCTCGTCTGTCAGGTCGAGCTGTTCAATCAAGGCATTAGCTTTAGAGGGAGCCGTCTTCTGCAGCCATTTCAGGGCCTCCAAAGCGATCTTAATATTGTATTTCGCCATGAAATTAGTATGGGCATTGTTATTGACATGCTCATGCCATTCATCGGGCCCAATTACATTTGAGATGGTGTAGTCATTTTGTTGCTCATTTTTCTCGGCCCGGCTATCCCAGAACAGGGCGGTACTCAACAACATTTCAACACCATAGTCACGCATAAACTTTTCATCGGCCGTGACACGCCAGTATTCCCACGTCGCATGAGCGATGCTCGAAGTAATATGTAGCTCAATGAAACCGTTGAGCACAGGGATGACCTCACCAGTCTCGGGGTGCACGATCGAGGGTGGTGTCGTCTCTTCGCCGTTAAGGGTACTTTCCCAGGGATACTGTGCGCCTGCGTAGCCGTTGCTGGCCGCCTTTTTGCGGGCAGCAGGGAGCAGGTGGTAGCGATAGAGCAAAAGGTTACGCGCGATGTGTGGAAGCTCATAGGTGAAAAAAGGTAGCATAAAGACTTCTGTATCGTGGAAGACATGCCCACGGTAGCCAAAGCCGGTCATACCTTTAGCGGCAATGCTATAGCGACTATCATCATCTGAGGCATTGATGCGCAATTGATAGAGGTTGTAGCGCACGCCTACCTGAGCCTTATCGTCGCCTTCTATCAAGATATCAGCCTGCTGCCAGAAATGAGCCCAGGCCTCATCCTGTTTTTGCAACTGATAATCAAAGATAAAAACGTTGTGTGCATTACCTGCTGTCTCTTCAGCAGCAGTGTTCAAGATTTTTTGATGATGGGCCAGTGCGCTTTTGAGCGGATCATCGCTATCGCGTGACGTACACATCACTACGGTTTTTTCAGTGGTGACGCTCTCCTGAGGATTGAGAGAGCCGACCAGACGAATACTGGGCTCAATGTCGCCATCCACAAATTCTTTTTGGAATGCGGTGGTATCCGCATTAAAGCTCATTGTTTGTACAAGGGTTACATTCGTTTTACGCGTCTCGCTCTGCAACCAGAGCAGATCCGAGCTATGGCCCTGATCAGTTGTTTCCCAGTGCATTACATCATAATTGCCCCGGGCCGCATTAAAGTTAGCACGCAATGAAATCGCCACAGGCAGATCCTTAGGCGACTCATCGACTGTGACACTATAGCGAATCAACCCCAGATGTTCATCCGCCAGACTGGCGAAGCGCTCGCTATTGATACGCACACGAATGCCAGCAGGGCTTTCCCAGTGGACGGTACGTGTCAGCACCCCATTTTGTAGATTGAGTGAGCGTGTATATGCCAGCAGTTTCCCCTTATCCAGGCGAAATCGTTCGTTGTTGACAAACAGCTGAATACCGATCCAATCAGGGGCGTTCGCCAGTTCTTCCTTGGAAACCGGAACGCTATCAAAAACTCCAAACAGGAGTGTCGCAGGCGTTTCATGCGGATAGCCCTCTTCGAACGTACCGCGTGTACAAAAATAGCCATTGCCAATGGTAAATACCGTCTCCTGGCTCTGTATCTGCTTGAGATTGGTGCTAAACGAGTCCTCGTTTACTTGCCAGAGATTTCCCACGTTGCATCCTCCATGCATTGCATCGCTCTTGTAGTCAGAAGCTCAAAAGAGCGCCTATTCAGGCGCTCATGCATCTGCCAGTATATCTTTTAAACGCACATTCTCCATTGTTGGTACCACTTTGTCGGCGCGCTTAAAGCGCTCTTTGGGTCCTACGCCTAGAGCATACATGCCCGCGGTCTTAATTGCTTCCACTCCAGCGTCGGCATCTTCTACCCCGATACAATCGATCACTGACGTGTTTACCAGGCCAGCGGCAAAGACAAAAATATCGGGAGCTGGCTTACCATTGACCACGCTATTACCATCGGCGATACCATCGAAGAGATCGATAATCTGTAATCGCTCTAGCACGATACGACAATTTTTGCTGGCCGAGGCCACTGCACTCTTCAGGCCAGCCTGGCGAATCTCCTGCAGCAACTCGCGGCCGCCAGCAACAACCTCCTTCGGACTCATCTGTTCGATGAGCTTATTATAATAGTCATTTTTGCGTTTCATCATATCCTGAATCTGGTCTTCGCTATAGTTGCGGCCACGAATAATATACATTAGAGAATCGCGCCGACCTACACCACGTAGATGCGCATCATTCTCCTCTCGGGTCAAAGGAATTCCCTCTTCGTCTGCTAATTGTTTCCAGGCCCGATAATGATATTCAGACGTATCAGTCAGGACACCATCTAGATCAAATAGGATCGCTTTAGCTTTTGGCATCTGCCTCTCCTTACATGCTTGCATTTTTCTGTATGCCAGCAAAGGCATACGAACATTTGTTATGACGGTTACCGATCCCCATCTTGAAATTGGTTAAGGTTGCTTAAAGATAGTTGTTGGGCCTGTCGAAGCCAATGTGCTTTAGCCCTCTAGTTTGTAAACGTTGATCACATGAAAATGTTGACAATGTCTCATTTAAAAGGGGCATAATTCTTATGTGTGTCAAAATATTATTATACGCTGAAAGTATGGAATCAAGAGAGATTATGGGAATTATGGACGGGCGTAATTTCTCGAAAAGGAGCTTCCTTGTGTGGTTAGAATATTATCTTATTGCTACGTTTAATTGTATAGAGAGAAACACATTTGCACGGATGGAAGCTTCAAATAAGACAAATGGCAAGAAGAACTGGCGATTTTTCCTATTACGGCAATTTGAACTGAAAGAAACGCTCTGCTCGTATAGTATTAAGAAGAGGTATGCTTGAGCTCATTGGGAATTTTATGAAACACCATCCGAAAGGCTGAGGATTATATGAATACACCTGTACAAATTGGCTTGCCGCAAGTTATCTTATTTATTATTGCGGTACTTGGCATTGGCATGCTTATCTCATCGCTCATGGGCTTGTTTGGTGGCCGGCATGAACTCGAACTGTTCGAAGATGAAACTGGCCGTCAGTACCGCCGTTGGCGCAAACGACGCCGTGAGTTACGCTGGAAGCGTGGTACCAGTGGCATTATTATGCTCATACTTGCCATCTCGCTGCTCTGGCTTACTTTTGCCGTTCAAAGCTACCTTGGCCTTACCAACGACATCAAAGTCGCTCGTGTGCAGGCCACCAGTTTTGAAAATGATCCACACAACATGAATCTTCAATTGACCATGTTAGATAAAGATGGGAATCCTACTTCAAATAAATTATACAATGTCAACGGGGATCTCTGGCGGCTCGAATGTGTCATGGTCAAATTTCCGACCTGGATGAACATTTTCGGTATCCACTCCAGCTATAAGTTGACCCGTCTGGAAGGCTCTTACAACGACTCTAACCTGGAACGTAACTCCAAGCACATCGTCATTGATCTCAATGGAGGAGCCGGCGATTTCTTTAATCAGGCGCATAATGCCTCCTGGAGCAAGCCCTTTGTAGATGCCACTTATGGCAATGGTGTCTTTGAGCCCGCCGATGGTAAGGCCTACGATATCTATGTCTCGCAAACCGGCCTTTACGCCAAACTCGCCAATAGTTAACAGGTTCTCATATCAGAACTCGTGGGCAAAAAAAGCGAAGCGTAACAGAACCATATTCAATAAATGGTTCTGTTACGCTTCGCTTTTCAGGATAACTGGATGGTTAATCCAGGAAGAACTATAAGTGTTGTCTTGCGATTCTAAGGGGTGGCGCGGCGCATAAACAGGTCGATGATGCCCAGGGCTGCAGGGATCTGTGCACAGGTTGCTAACAGGAAGCTCATCAAGCTTTCCAGGCGCGGTTTCTCTATCATGTTATAGATGTAGTTACCGAGCCAGGCTCCTAAGAGCATGGTTGCGCCTGCCGGGATGGCCAGCAAGATCATCCAGGGGTTTGTATGCCAGATGAAGTAGGTACAGATGGCAAAGATCACACCGCTAATTACTAAAATTCGATTTTCTTTGAAACTGGTCTGGCGCAAGATGGTATAGATGACGACAGCTGCAAAGAGCGGGATTGGTACCCAGAGTGAAGGCTCTGTCGGGATGATGCGCAGGACATCGGTAATCTTATGTGCACCTTCATAGTGCAGGAAGGAGATGGTATACCAGTCACGACCCATCAAGAGCACTGACCATAAGAAGGGTGCCAGTAAGAAGACACGTTTGCGAGCATCCAGGCGGCGCAACAGGACCAGAGCTGCCCCGGCGAAGGTGGTCACAATAGGAATAAACAAAACGTTTGTCTGTCTCGTCAGGCCAAATTGTTCATAGATGCGATACATATGTTGTGCTGAAGGCTCTGTACGCACGATAGGAATATTTTTTAAGGCATTGACCAGATGTGGTGAATACATCAGGTAGAATGGCCCCAGCACTGCAGGACAGAGAAACTCAAGAATCAAGATCGCCATCACCAGATTGGTAATCCAGTTAGTGGGTCGATACTGCCTGAAGGCCATACGGGCCGCCACGAAGCCCAGGATAATAGTGAGCCAGGACCAGCCCAGCATGCAGTGAGGAACCGACCATTGGGTCTCATCCAGACCATAGGTTGAATGCCAGAAGTTATCAAACATAATAGTGATAGTTAATGCAGTCAGACCACCGCCCAGTATCACCAGTGAGCCTGCGATCTCAAATGGCAGGAAAGGCACGCGTACACATGGTCCATACCATGCGCGAAATTTAGGTGTAAAAGCGATAGTAGCGACCAGAGCAGCCGTTATCGATGTCATCACAAACACAAAAAAATGCGGTGGTGACCAGAAAGTATCAAAGCGAACCGTGGCGTGCCAGACACGATCCCAGAGCTTGCCCGCTCCAGTCGAAGCAAAAAAGATGAAGAATGTTATCCATAAGAGTCGATAAGCCCAGACCTGACCAGCAGGGTGTTCTATCTGAGCAGAAGTCGAAATTGATTGTTCCGTCTTCAGATCTTCGCGTATCAGATTGTCTGCGAGCGAAAAATCGGCAGCGGGCAAATCTTCCATTGGAGGCGTTTGCTGCATACGATTACCTACTTTCTCTTTTCCCTTTCCAGGAATTCCAGGTATCCCTCCTGGCGAAGATTGGGGATGTGAATGCCGGGACAGGCACGTGCCCGGCATTCATTTCTTTACCTGGCATCACCGGTTACCTCAGAATAATGGGTGATGCTGAAAGTTTGCGAGCCTTCCTGGTTATTAATATCGGCATGACTCTTCAATACACTAGCCATCACTGCCACGGAAGTAGACCGCCGATCCATAGCCTTCGTACACCATGCGGAAATCGGGCGGAGGGAACGTGAAGCGGCCATTTTTGGTGACGCCACCTTGATAGCCTCCATTGTCCGTGATGAGCCAGATGCGGCTATGGGCTGCCAGCACATTCTGGAAATCTTGCTGATTAAACAGCGGATGGCTGCCTGAAGTGGTTTCGATAACTTTCTTATCCTGTTCAATCAGGAAGAGGGCTCGATCAATCGAAAAGTAGTAGTCGACCTGCCCTACGTAATAGAGTGTCGTTACCGCTGGCGCGACCGAGACCACTACATCTCCTTTTTTGAAATGATTTTTCATATACTGACCAACATTATCGTAGTCAGCAAAGTGATGGCGATAGCTCAGTCCCAGGGAGCGGCTGATGAACAGATTGTAGTTGCTCAACGGCAGCGCTGGAAAGATGAGGATACTGAAACAGAGCAGGCCTGCCAGCGCAGACAATACCATGCGCACCGGTAGTGAGATGACAACGTGAGGCTGCCCATCGACGTCGCGCCTGTTCAGTGTCAGGTGAGGCCGTGCAAAGCGCCAGACCTGTTGCAAGACGCTCCAGAAGGCGTAGGCACCCAGAATGTAGTAGATGGGTAGCAGGGGATAGTAGTAGCGATCCGCTTCCATGGTAAAGATCATGATCAGGGTGATACTTGAAATGATCAAGAAGAGGGCCAGGAAACGTGCGCGCCGATCTTTGCGCACAAAAGCCAGTACACAGCCCAGGACCATCAGTGATGAATTGATGATCAGCCAGGGTTGGGTTAATAGCCAGGGGGCCGCAGTATCTTTAATCGCGATCGCCTTAAAGAGCAGCGAGACATAATACGGCAGGTTATCCAGGCTAGGTTGAATCTGTGGCCGCCGGCTCTGGTCGGTGGCAAAAGTTGGGGGGTGCGTCCAGTAGACGGTTAGCAACTGGATAATGATGATCGCGCAGGCGATGAGGGCTGGTACCCACCAGTGCTTTTTGCGCAGGATATAAGGCATGCCATAGGGGGCTTCACGCGTCGCTAAGAGCGAACAGATCATGGCCGCGGGCAAGATGATAAAGTTTTCCTCATGGCTCAAGTAGGCTATGACCATACAGGTAATGGCCAGGTAGACAGGGCGTTTGTGCTCGCGTTGCTGGATAGCCCGGTAGAGGGTATAGAGGACTAGAATCACCGTGAACTGTGCCTGTTCATACATACGTGTCTGGCGTGACCAGATCAAGGCGTAAGGCGAGAAGGCCAGCATAGCCGCCGCCAGCCAGGCAATCCTGCGGTTGAACAGCCGCTGGGTAAGTATATAGAGCATTGGAATGCTAACCAGGTATTCGGTCAGGCTGATCAGGCGCGGCACTACATTTCCTCCGCTGCCCAGGATAAACATCAGGCCTGCCAGCAGGTAAGAGAAGAGCTCGCCTTTTGGATAGGTAAAGCCCGAGGGGAAGGCTGGAAAGCCATGGACCATGATGTTGCGGGCCGCATCATAGCTGGACAGCTCATCCTGCCAGAACGGTTCGTAACCCAGGTTGTAACAGGCCATTGGAATGATCAACAACATAATGGGAAGCAGTCCCCAGTTCAAGCGTAACCAGGCCAGCACGCGTTGCATCCATTCTTGGGGCTGCGCGTCCTCTACTGGAAGGGAATCTTCCACCAGGGTCAGGAAATCGTTGTCCAGTGCTTCAGGCTCGGGAGCGGGATTAAATTGTACCTGCTGCCGATAGCGCGCATGACGCCAGAGCCCGATAGCACTAGCCACGACCAGGAGGATCAGGATGAGGCCCCACCAGCCGGTGAAGGGAAATGGCTGGGGCAACATCGGCTCGCGGTCCAATACGATTAAGAGGGCTTCTATAACCAGCGCCGGTAGGAAGATGACGCTGGCCGCCTCAAGAGCAGCCCTGCGCGATGCATAGTAACGGCGTAGCACGAACAGGGCCATAAAGAGCCAGCCGGCCAGCACGGCGATGCTACTATACACAATGATTTCCGCGATCAGGATTGGTGGCATTGTCACGACGTTGCGTGGCGTATTGCTATCTGGCAGGTAGTAAGCCATGCTGGCACCAGGCCGACCGATAGGATTAGGAGGCGACCATCGCATGGTGGCGCTACTATTCTGGGTCCAGTTATCTATGGCCTCAGTCGAGGCATGCCATTCATCATCCGGGAAGGCCAGATTGGTCACTGTATTGTCATGGTTGGCCAGGACATCGAGGGATAAAGCATTCTTTAATGCATCCAGGCCCACTTTTGCCGTGCTGGTACCGGGAGCCTGGACATGGATCGCCAGCGTATTGTTGCCTTTATGCAGGTAGGGGGTAATATCATACACACCCGTAATCAGCCCATTGCGATAGACGACCGGCATGCCCAGATCATCCAGGATAGTTGTGAGATTTTGCCGTGGCACCGTTGCCTGACCATTCCACTGCATATACTGGTGGTCATTGATAAACACATCCGCCTGTCCAGTCGCAATCAGGCGTAACAGTACACTGCTACTGTGCTCGGGTACCTCAATCTGACGCACAAAGTAGCCATCCTGTCCACCTTCAGCGCTCAGCCAATGAGATGGCAGCGGGTAGGTATAGATGACCGGATTAATAGTCAGCAAAGAAGCGGGCGCTACCGGTGATGAGACCATGCGTGTAGGTTGCCAGAGGCTATCATCAAAGGTTGGCAGGGCCCAGCTAAAGGTTTTAGCCGTCCCGCGTGGATGGGCCAGCGTCGTCTGCCCGGTTCCTTGCCAGGAAGCGTTAGTACCGATATAGCTTGTCTGGTCACCCCAGGTAATACCGATCAATGCGCGCAACTGTGGATTTTTTTGATCAGCATCCACGACGCGAGCACTAAAAGTGTTTGCCCCCTTATGCAAGGCCACATTGGCATCGAACATATAGGTTCTAGGGGTCTCACCATGGTCAAAGTCCTGCGTATTGGTGCCAATAAAGATACCATTGACATAGAGCTGGAAGACCTGATTGGCCGTAATCATGACAAAAGCATTATCAGGGATCGTGGTTAAATTGGTTGTATAGCGATAATAAGCTACTGGCGCGTTTGTATCTGCCGCTGCGATCCAGCTGGCGTCCATCCACTGGGGCACATACGTTTTTTGTTGGGGAATCAAAGTATACTGGAAAACGAACCAGCTTGTTCCCGCGCAAGCCAGCAGCAGGCATAACCACAAAGTGAAGCTTGTGAGACGGCGCCTGGCTCGTTGTATGACCAGCGCCTGAAGCTTTCTTTGTGGAGATAGGGTCATATCAGGAAATTTCGAGGAAGTTACGCTCATTACCTTTCTCCGTATCTACCAGGCATTTCGTCCTCCATTAGCGCATCCCCGACATATGCTGGCGAGCGGTATTGTTACGATATGCTGGATCTAGATCCTGTGCTTTATACAGATACTCGCGGGCGTTATTGTTATCTCCCAGGTCAAATCTACTCAATGCGATATATGTGTATGCGGCTGATTGCATCTCAGGACTGGGACTGATATTCAAGACCATGCGCATATGTGCTTCACAGCCTGCGTAATCTTGTAAATCATAGAGAATACGTCCAACGGTGAACTGGGCATAAAAATTGTCATTATTGATCTGCAGTATTTCATCTAGCCAGGGCAAGGCTGGCTCATCATTGGTCAGGCGTGTGCTGGGCATCCCTTTGAGGGGGGCGCTTACCTCAGCCATTTGTGCCAGCGCTAGCGTGACCTCGTCCTGTAGCCAGGGCGCATGATCATAGTTATGCCAGGTGGTGAGCATCGTTTGATAGGAGGAGTAAAAGTCATTCTGGGTGCGATAGTAGTGTCCCAGGTAGGTCTCGCTCTCGGCATTGGGCTGTTCTGGATGCAGGTAATACCAGGCTTCGCCACGTGCGATATGGTAAGCAACCAGTTGATCCAATCCAGGGTTGAAGAAGCGAGCACGATCCAGCCAGTTCAGGGCACCACTGTAATCCCCCACATTCAGCAAATGTTCGGCCTGCGTTTCGCTGGCCATGGCCGCGGGCGCTCGACCAAAAATGAGCAACGCGCATAGTATTCCCAGCGCGATCACCCCGGTACGAGCCCGACGTGTTGAACGCCGATAGGCCAGTGCCGTCTCTTCAAAGCGTATGCGCAGCGGTAGGAAGGCGCGTGCCATCAACAAGATTCCCATGCTAAAGAGTGGGAGAAACCAGCCGATGTCTAACTGATCGGTTAAAATGGCAAAACGGTCAGACAGGCTGTTACCATTCAGTAGAAAAGGTATGATTGGTGTATATTCTGGAGTTGCTGCATAGCCTAGATGCGAGCGTGCCAGCTCTAACTGAATTTGCTGTCGAGTTATTTCAGCCATCGTCGACATATCCGCGCAGAGAAATTGAAAGAGGAACAATCCAGGCGGCAGCAGGCAGAGCAAGGCGATCTTTACATAACTGCTGGCTAGAGCTGTCTGTGGCGCGGTCAGGATCTGCACAGGATCAGTACTGTTTTCAGCCCGCGCCGCCCGCCATGATTGATACGTCAAGAAAAAGATGCAGAGGGCGCAGACTGAGCAGAGTAACCCATAGTTGAGAACACTCAATCGCAGCTGCCAGCCAAGATCCACTGGCAGCCGCCAGGCTATCAGACGTGTTCCCGAGGGGCTAGTAAACCAGGAGCACAGGCTGGCGCTAAGCATTATCACACCCGCAATTCCTGGCATTATGACCCGGTATGGTCCCCAACAGTGCTGGGGGGACCAGGGTCGGTTCGAGCTAACCATGTTCTTATTCCCCTCATTTCCAGCCTTATTGTTCAACCGCGTTGACCGTCACTGTTTGTCCCTGGTGCAGGCGATTGAGTGGTAGGACCACAATCTGATCATTGGTTGACAGACCGCTATCGACATAGAAGACATCTGGTGCGCTACCAGCCACATGGACCTGTTTCAGGTAGGCATGATTATTCTGAATGACATACACACTGGATTCATGGTCTGGATTGAGTACCGAGATGCGCGGCACAACGAAGGCGTTCTGCTGACCTTGCAGACGTACATAGGCACTCATACCCGGCAGGAGTAATTGTTGACCATTCGTAACTGTGACATCTACCTGAAACGTATCGGTCTGGGCATTAGCCTGCGGGATAATACTGGTAACCGTTCCATTCAATGTGACGCTGGGTAAGGCAGATGGCGTGATCTGTGCTGGTGAATTCAAATGTACCTGCTGCAGATTGGCCAGAGGAATCTGGGTATGTATGATCAAGGATGACTGATCGGACAAGGTCATCAGGATCGTGTTGGCGGCAAAGACCTCGCCAGGATTAATTGTCACCGTGATAACCGTCCCATCCACTGGTGAGATCAGGTTGCCGTTATGCAGGGTGGGGCTGTTCGTCTGCGCTACCAGAGCGTGGTAGTGGTTATTGGCGATCTGAAAAGCCTGCTGAGCGGCAGCGACCGCGATAGGGTTGGGCGCGCTGGCGGCTACCGAATTGAGGTAGGCCTGGGCGGCGGCAACGTCATTAGCTGCTTGTTGAACCTGGGCATTGAGCTGTGAGGGGTCCAGGCGCAGCAGGGGTTGGTTGTGTTTAATATGATCACCTGGTTTAACCATCACCCCCATGACACGTTCGGCCAATGGAAATTGCAAATTAAAGTTTTGTTTCGCATCAACCAGGCCGCCGCCACCAACGTTTTGCGTCACTATCTGCTGTTTGCCCACGCGGAATACCGTTACCGGCTGGGTGGCCAGAAACGAATACCATATGGTATAGAAGGCGAAGGCCAGGAGCGCTACGCCTGCCACAATGGCTGTAATATTGATGGCCCGTGCATGTTTGGCATGTTTAGTGTGTTGTTTAAACCCCTGTGCTGATTGTCGAATGCTCACTTTTGAACTATGAAGCAACGAGGAGAAAGGACTCTGCGCCTTATCTCTCTTTCCATTTTGTGTGGTGGCATCCGGGCCGCCAGATGTGGTTTTCTCCTGATCTTTTGGCTTTGCCTGTGTCTGTTCCTTGCCATGCAGAGGCAATGTTTCAGTATCTGAATCATCAGAAGAAGGTTTAATATATTCTGGTAGAACTTGAGACCGTCTTTCGTCCATAGTTTAATCTCTCCATAGCTGAATGTGCCCATGAACAAGATGTAGATTTCAACGCTATGCCGCAGATTAGTTGCTTGCAGTACGTTTTAGATGAGCTTTTTCAGTGCGTAGTCCCTTTTTATCGTGTACAAACAGGTAGATGGCGCCTCCAATAAAGGCAAAGATGATGCCCTGTGCATCTGCCAACAGGACCAACGCTGTTGCGGTCGATGTGTCAACATGTAGTGTTGCAAAAATGGTAATAAATGCACTTTCTCGCAACCCATAGCCATTGATAGTTGTAGGTAGGACTGCAATCAGAGAAACCAACGGAACAATAACCATAAAGAGTGGAAGTGGGAGCTGGATATGTAACAGCATAGCAAAAGCATAATAGTTAAGGGCAGCACTCAGATGAAAAAGTACTCCATAAGCGATTGCGCTCCATAACGCTCGTGGATGCCTGAGGCTTTCGCGTAGCGTCATGCCGATATTTACCATCGATGTAACAATGCTATATCTGGCCCATCTTCCGCGTATAAATTGTGGTAGCAAGGTAACGGCAAAAAAAACTACGGCCAGGGCACTACACATACCCATGGCAGCCAGTACAAAGGTTATAATCACCCAGGAGGTGAAAGCCGCGTGCCAGATGATCAACGCTGGTATCGAGACCAGGAGCATGCCTACAAAACCTGTGACACGACTCATGACCACCGCGCTGACCGAGCCAGCGGTATTATGGCCTTCCTTGCCTGCATAATAGGCCTTGACTACATCACCTCCCATGCCTGTTGGTAAAAAATGATTGAATGCTATCCCAATAAAGTAGAGATTGATCAGTCGTCTGAGATCGATATGAATGCCTTCTCCATCCAGCAGGCTCTGCCACTGGTAGGAGCTTATGATGATCCCACTCAGACCTATGATCAGTCCTATTATTACTTCTCCATCGTCAAGATGTTGTAGTTTCTGTAGGACAATGGGCCAGGAAACAGCTTTGAAGAGAAATGTAAGTAGAATTAATGCACAACTGAGCCGGAGTCCAAATTTGAGCCATCTAGAGCGTTGCTTCGGTGGGCTAGTAGGTGGCGGACTCTCAGCAGTTAATTCCGGGGGAGTAGTGGATTGGTAGTTCTCCTCTGGTGGCATGGTTTTATCTGGCAGTGGAATGCTCATTACACCTCCGCTTTTATATGCAAAGGGAGCAGATTGGCTAACGGCATTGGCAGTTATCTGCTCCTATCGCATACCTGTAGATCAAGCAGTTTGGACTAGACGATAGATGGAGCGGGCATAATCAAATTCTTCTGCCAGCCCCTCTTTAAGTGAGATCAATGGGCTGTAATTCAAACATTGCTGTGCTCGTTGCGTATCGGCAAACGTATGGCGCACATCTCCGTGCTGTTTAGCCTCAAAAGCAACCTTAACAGAACTGCAGCTTACCTCCTCCAGGATATCGATGACGCTACGCAAGGTGACCCGTGAGCCACCGGCAATATTCATGACCTGTCCAATCGCAGCCTCACTGGTAGCGGCGCGAATATTGGCTTCGACCACATCCGAGATGTAGGTGAAATCGCGCGTCTGATAGCCATCATCGTAGATGCGAATTGGTTCATGGTTCAATATAGCTTTACAAAACTTATGGAAGGCCATATCGGGTCGCTGACGCGGCCCATAAACGGTAAAGTAACGCAGTGAGACCGTGGGTACCTGAAAGTTATGGTGATAAAGTGTACACAGATTCTCGGCTGCGAGCTTGGTAACCCCGTAGGGAGAGAAAGGACGTAGCTGACTCTCTTCCAGGATCGGAAAAGTCTGAGCATCACCATAGACAGAAGAAGAAGAGGCATATACGAGTCGTTTAACGCCACCCACCCGCAAGGCCGTCTCTAACAGCCGTTGTGTCGCCAGCACATTACACTCGGTATAGCGTGCGAACTCTTCTCCCCAACTGGCACGGACGCCCGCCTGCGCTGCCTGGTGGAAGACCCAATCAACCCCCTCCACCAACCGCTCCAATGGTAAATGGATTAAATTTCCCTCGACAAAGGTAAAGCTATTCCATGAGCGTGGGCCTTCTAGATTTTTTTCTTTAATCGCGCGATCATAATAATCAATAAAGGCATCCACTCCACAGACTTCATGCCCATCTTCCAATAAACGTTCTGCCAGGTGGGAACCAACGAAGCCTGCGACACCCGTAACTAAACAGCGCATGAAGTTCTCCTTTGTACTATCATATGTATGAGTTTTATGCAGCCATTTCTAAAAGATCCGCAGCAAATTCTTCTTGCACACAGGTACTTTTTTTGAGGAATACGCGCCAGCAATAATGTTCCTGAGCAAACAGGCGTCCATTTTCGCCCAGTTCTTTCGCCCATTGTGGATCACTCAAGAGCCGGATTGCTCCTTCTGCCAGACCCTCCGCCGTTGGAGGAACCAGGAGTGATGTTTCAGGTGAGAGCACCTGGGTCTGAGAATAAATTTCAGTGGCCAGAATCGGCTTGCCCGAATGGAGATAGGTATATAGTTTCAATGGCGTATTGGTACCTTTACTACGAGGGCTTAACAGAATATCGGCCAGAGCCATATATTTTGGCATTTCATCCAGAGGTCGTTGTCCAACAAAGCGGATCGTATGATGGACACCTAGCTCTTTAGCCATCGCTGATAGCCGTTCAATTTGAGCGGCCTGACCTCCTACCAGTACATAGTTGGCAGCGGGAAAGTGCTTATGGACTGCCGGGATACTATGGATTAAGAGGTCAATGCCTTGATAACTCTCCAGCGTACCGGTATAGAGCAAGACCGGGCCTGTACCCAGTTCCAATTCCTGGCGCGTTTGCAGGATGTCATCCAGCGCAGGAGCGGGCAATGTCTCATCGACCGCCGAGTTCTCAATCATATAGATCGGGGTCTTATCAGTCATTGTATGGGCTGTAACTTCAATATCGGGACAGATGGCGATGATCGCGTGAGCCTTGCGCACGATCCATTTTTGAATAGCCTCGACGCAGCGAATGAGAAACGGATTGTGTGTGAAGTCGGAACTGACAATCTGCTGCGAGAGGTCTGAGTGCATATAGTACAGGTGTTTACGTCCAAAGATACCACTTAAAAGCACACCCATGGCTCCTGCCTCTTCATGGGTATGGATGCAGTCGTAGCGTGCAACACACAAGCGCCAGAGGGCCAGCAAAAAGACCAGCAGGTCCAGAGGAAACTTGGCCATCGATGGTCCAACCTTCACCTCATGGATGCCCGGGATGGCAGGTGTACGAAAGATGCGCAAGCCAGGCAGGTCTACCGGTTTCCCGATGTGATAAGTAATCAGATCTACTGTATGTCCCATATGCAAGAGCGCTTTAATGTGATGATAGATGGCAAATGGCGCTCCCCGCTCCTCCATAAACGGTTGAGGAGCAATCATTAAAATTTTCACCGTCTTTCCTTTCGTCTGTGTAGCTGATAAATCGTCACCTGACCAGCATTAATCTCTAGCGTGGGAAGACAACGCTGTCCTCCCACCTGAACCCCGCATGTCTGCTCCTCGAACTGCTAACGGCTAGATGTACTTTCCTGTTTGCCGTTCTTCTGGGATGGCTTTGGTGTCTGGAGATTTTCATCAACCAGTTGGATATGCTGGGACGACTCTGGTTGTATCTGCTTTACTACATATGTCGGTTTGTCCTGTGATTCATAATAGATGCGTGTAAGCATTTCTGCGATTAGTCCTGAAACAAGACAGAGCAGGCCAAAGCTTGAGAAGAGTAGAGAAGTAGGAAAGATCGCTGTACGCTGGTGTTTGTCCCGGGTTGGCACGAATGAGCGCAGCAGACTATATAGGCCGCTGCCAAATCCTAATCCTAGCGCGGAGAGGCCGGTGATGCCAAAGGCGTAGAGTGGCTTGGTTCCAAAGCTGCCCAGAAATTTTAAGGTGGTCAAATCCAGTATCACACGCACTACGCGGGAAATACCATATTTCGATTTTCCGAACTGCCTTGCGTGATGGTCCACCACCATTTCAGTAATTTTTGCTCCACTCAGGGCGGCATAAGCAGGAATGAAACGATGCATTTCACCATAGAGTCTGACATGGCGCAAGACCTCATAGCGATATGCTTTCAGGGTGCATCCATAGTCATGCAGTTCAACGCCTGTGACCCGGGAGATTAATTTATTGGCCAGCTGCGAAGGGAATTTACGGCTCCACTGCGCATCCTGACGATTTTTGCGCCAGCCACTGACTACATCGTAGCCCTCATCAATCTTTTTCAGCAGGCGCGGAATATCTACTGGATCATTTTGCAGGTCGCCATCCATAAAGATAAGGATTTCGCCCTGGCTATGGGCCACACCTGCGGCCATGGCTGCTGTTTGCCCAAAGTTGCGCCGGAAACTGATGACGCGGACATGTTCATCCTTTTCGACTAGCTGGCTTAACTGTTGGAGTGTGCCGTCGGTGCTTCCATCATCAATGTAGAGTACCTCATAAGAAAATTGCTGGGTTGACAGAACCGCATTGACGCGCTTGTGCAAGTGTGGAACACTTTCTTCCTCGTTATAGACTGGAATAATTACAGATAGGTATTTTGAGCGTATATCGTTGTTTTTCTTCACAATCGTCTCCCTCATACACATTTTTTCTCCATAAGGGGTATGAATCCTATTTGACATGTGTAGATCTCTGTACACGACACAATCGTCATCCCAGCAAGGATACTTTAGTGCACAGATGTTTGTGAGGAAGGTTAAAGTTGTGCAACCAGGGTTGGTAGAATGTCCCCGGCGCTAGCGTGGATGGCGACATCGGCGACTGTATCCAGTGATGTGGGAGTATGATTGATGATAATGAGGGGGATGTTGCGTCGTAAGGCCAGGCGTGGCAGTGTAGAGGCTGGCACAACTTTGAGCGATGAGCCAATTACCAGAAAGAGATCGCATTGGCTTGTTAGCACTTTGGCGCGGTTTAGTTCTGTATCAGGAACACGCTGACCAAAGAGGATGGTGGCCGCTTTGAGATAGCCACCGCAGATAGGACATTGTGGGTCCTGTTCGCCCGCGTCTACACGCTGCTGGAGCTGCACCATTGAGGAGCGATTACCACACAGGGTGCAGGCCGCCAAACGTGAGGTGCCATGTAGCTCCACCACACGTTCAGGCTGCTGTCCGGCCTCCTGGTGCAAACCATCAAAATTCTGGGTGATGACGCCCAGCAGGCGTTGTTTTTGTTCCAGTGTGGTCAGTGCCCGGTGGGCGGCATTAGGACGTGCAGCCGCCACCTGTCCCGCCAGGGACTTGCGTGTTTGCCAGTATTGTCTACGCGCCTCGGGCTTATTAATAAAGTCCCGATAATTAACGGGTGGTAGTTGTTGCCAGATAGAACCCGGGCTACGAAAATCTGGGATACCTGACTCCGTACTGATGCCAGCTCCCGTCAAGGCAACGATGCGATACGCCTGCTGTAGTAACTCAACGGCGTCTTGTATCTGTTCCTCTAAGCTAAGCATGAGCTCCATATTTCTATGCATTCGGCTGCTTGCCGCCAATCCTTATGTAAATTGTACCAGATGCCGGGGGGATTTGCCTATGTTCTCTGTTCATGGGATGGCGTTGCCGTTGATGCTAAGTGTTGGTTTGCCAAAGTAGATCTGGGTCGCATGCTTGCTGGCGAGCTGGATCAGGATGCGGCCATTTTGTCCGGTATAGTTTTCTGGTTGGTTGGTAGTAAATGTATCATTGGCACTCAGCTGCATGTGTTCCCAATTATGGGTTTGCCAGTTATAGATTTTAGTTTGTATGTTGCTATTGTGAATGGGTGAGCCAGAACCAGGACCCGATGGGTGTGTTATCAGGTCAGGTACAGTGATGGTAATGGTGCCGATATAGAGATGGGGAACATCTGGCAGGTCCAATTCAAATTTGAGGTTGCCTGTGGTGAGGGTATAGGCTCCGGGCAAGATAGCGCCCGCATCAAAGCTAGAGATTTCCACCACATTACCAGTGACACTATCCTGGGGAATAGTGATCAACCCCGAATAGTCAAGTTTCAAGGGCATCTGTACAAAGGTGGTGTGCTGACCCTGTGGGGTCTGATTGTTAATCGTTAGCCCCTGCTGTTGATTGAGTGATTGATCAGCCCAGGCAATTAGCGTGGCCTGCGCGCCTGGAATAAGTAAGGGATCGTAGTCATTCTTGAGATTAGGATCAGGTATCTGTCCTCCTGTGACATAAATAGTGCTCTTATTGGTGATGGCATGCGTCAGGCATGAACCCTCGCAGGCCGAGTAGCTATAGCCTACACCACTCAGGGCGGATAAGAGGGCCATATGTTTCTGTAGATCCGTCTGGGGTTGTTTTTTCTGTTGGAAGGGGAAATATTGTCCTGCCAGGCCTGCCTGGCGCTCAATCTGATCTGCCAGGGTCTGTTCTGAAACTGGTTGGGTTGCATGGAGCAGGACATCGAAGTTGCGTGTCTGGCCGGGATCTATATGTCCCAATGGGATAAATGTGTGTGGAAATAATACATAGGCATCACTCAATGCGCTGGGTAGATTGTTTTGGACACTTCCCAATAAATGATTGTCCCGCACAACCAGGTGGCCCGAGAGTTTGCCTTGTAGCTGAAGATCCTGTTCTGAGATTATTGGGTCAATGGACCAGAGATTGCTATTACTTAATGTCATGCCGGTATTATTTGGATTATAGGTCACGGTAGTTTGTGTACTACTGCTACTACTGCCCGAGGATTGATTGGCACTGAGGGCTGAGTTATGATCCAGGTATGGAGTATCGATCGGTTCGCTCAGGTTCTCACCCGGAAATTGCACATTAACATCGCCCTGGTTGGGGGCCAGGATGCCCATGTAAGTTGTCATATGGCCCGTAGTCCCATCCTGGTTGATCTGTAGGAGAGAGACGCTATTATTAGTAATCGCTGTCGCTTTCTCATAAGCGGCTAGCCCAAAGGAGAGCAGAGAAAAAACCAGGACGGTGCTCAAAACGATGCGCCAGTTATGCAGGCGCGATGTTGGCCGTTTGCGCAGATACCACATGCGTACCGGCCCAAGAAATAATATATAGCCGAGCAGCAGCAGGATCAGCACACTGGTGGTAGAGGAGATATTTGGGGTCAAGAAGCTTACCACGCCTCCCCGGGTCAAAATCTGGCCGGGACCTCCATCATAGCTCTGGGCGCCGCTAGAAATGAGTAGCCGGTCTCCCAGGGCGCGCTGTAAGATTGCTTGCCAGATACCTGTGGAGGTATCCCAGTTATCCAGTGGTGGTGCACCAGGATCAAAGGCCAGATAGTAGACGAGGCCCGCTCCCTGACGTGCCTGGACGAACAGAGGTGTGTTGTTATTGCTGCTGAGAATCGTCTGGATATTAGAAAAGGTACTTTGTTGCCGAAGTTGGGCGGTACTGATAGTTGGGAGGATCGGCGGAATGTCATTATTGGCTGGAACAATGGTATTACCGTTGAATGATAGCAGATGGGTGTCTGGCGGTAGTAGATCCTGTCCATGCAGGTTGACTGGCAGCAGTTTCGCCGGCAATGGGTCCAGGGTACGTTGCCAATTGAGTCCCCCACTTCAATTAAGATACCACCACGATTCACCCATGTTTGTAGTACCTTCATTTGTTGGGCGTTCAACGTGTTGGTTGAGAAATTATCCAGAATCAAGATATCAAAATTTTCCAATACCGCTTCCATCGTTGGCATCGTCTGGGTATCTAAACGAGAAACATTGAGTGAGCCTGACTGATTGATCAGTGTGATTTTAGTCAATTGGGGTTCAAGTGTGGAATCGTCTGAGAGTACTCCTACCAGCATATCGCCTGGCTGTACCTCATAGCTTTGTCGGCTTGCTTGAACGCTGACTGATTGCCCTTGTTCGTTGCGCAGGGTTGCCAGAAAACCGCGCGTAATCAAATTGCCTGTATAGTGGGGAGCATAGATCGTCAGTTGTTTTTTTGCATCCTGGGCCAGAGCTACCGGCTCCTCAAAGCTCCAGGGTGAAAGCGCATCGATATGTTGTTGATGCGCTGAACCTGAAAATGTTTGCACCGAAAGTTTACCCTGAAAGGCTGGTCCACTATTATCGATTGTCACGCGTACAGGGGTCCAATATCCTGCCCGATAGGTATTCTCAAAGCCGGCATCAATTGTGATGGTGGGATGCGCACCATTATTGCTGGAGTGGGGTGTTATGGGAGGAAGCGCAAAACGGTAGAGGGCAAAGATAGTGAAAAGCAGAGCGCAAAGGCCAATCAAGCTATAAATAACTTTTTTATGCTTATTTGTTGTTGTGAGCCAACTGTTGTGGCTAATATGCATGCGAAATGGCCCTTTCCCACAATGTCAAGACATCACTAAGAGTGACAATAAGAGTCTCGGAGTATCTTTCATGCTCTGGTTACATACATGAGATGAAAGCCTGACTACTTAAGCAAGGGCCATCACTGTCAGTGATGGAGTATACTCTGAAATTTTATGACTATTCTTGAGACAAAATGGTATAGATCCAACGCGTATTACAATAGTAAATTTTTGGCTCGCTTTTGTCTAGTACTACAAATAGAAAAGGAGAGAATGTATGTCATCCACATCCGAGAATTTTTATCAATATCAGCGGCGACGACTCGGTATTTTGTGTAGTTGGGGTATGGGAAGTGTCATTTTGGGGAGTATTTTGTCGTGGGTTGGACATCCCTTCTGGAAACAATTTGGTTTACAAGCATTGATCTGGGGAGCTATTGATGGGGCTCTAGCTATCTTCGGTATACGCAGTGCGCGCCGCAAAGAGCTGCGTCTCATTCAAGGAGAATTATCTGTGACAGATGAGCGAAAAGAAGTTCGTTCATTTTATCGGATTTTAGCCATTAATGCAGGCCTGGATGTTCTCTATGTTCTCAGTGGTATGTGGGTATTAGCTCGTTTTAGCGCTCAACCTGAGCGGCAGGGGCTCGGCCTTGGCATCCTTATTCAGGGTCTCTGGCTTTTCTGCTATGATGGTTTTCTCTGCCGTGAAGTCAAGCGGCGCTGGTTCTAAGCTACTATGCTGCCACTGACCCGGCCAGGCGAATAGATCGGTGGCGAGCAAGCGGATGCGCCTGTCAGGCAGCTGCGCACATCCGCTTGCAGCGCATGCCTTATTCTTCCGCGCCCTCTAAAAGCTGGGCCAGGCCCATGCGATATTTAATGTCATAGTTCACAATAAAATCTAGCTCCTGTTGACTGAAGCCATAGTGACGAGCAAGAATTTCATCGATAGCATCGATAATTGGCTTCGATTTGCGAGCATAAATAGTATAACTACCAGTCTGACCACGTTTCAGATGTCTGGCATAGCGAGAAAAATCCTCCATCAAGCGCGAGCTTTGTTCCCGCAATGCCTGAATAAGCTCTGTTTGCTCTGGATAAGTGAAACGAAAACCGAAGAGCATATAATCTTTGAGGTTAAACGTATCAAAGGTTACCGTATAGTACCACCAGAAGAGTGAGCTATTGAAGAGGGCAACAAACACATCGCGTTCAAAGTCTGGCTGAAAGAAACATTGTTTATTGGAGGTAGTGTGGTATGGCCAGGGAAAATTCACGAAGACTTTCCAGTAGAGTCCTCCGGCGGTCCTGTAGAACATCGTATTGGCGTTAGGGATGCGCGATATATAGCGGCTAACCGGTTGATGGGCCAGCAGCCTGGTCAGGATGTTATCCTCGCAGCTCTGGTTCAACTTGGGATAGTAATGACGATTCAACGGGTCCTCTGGTGCATGGATGGCATGATAGCTGAAGCGTGTAAAGAGTAATGGACGTTGTTCCTGGGCCCACTTCATCAAGTGGGTACTGTAGCGCCGCTCAGACCCCTCTGTTTTTGCCAGGTAGATGGCAGTGGGTATACTTGCGATCTTCCCACCTGAAAATAGCATTGAGGGGCGGAAATGATAGAACGAGAGCCAGGTGACCGGGAACCAGGAGCGAAAAGCGCTGAGAAAGGGCTGCATATTTCTGGTTGCAAAGGCTGCCAGGGGTAAAATCATACCATGCCGTCCCTGTGGCGCGAGCAGTTGGCGGCTACGTTCGACCACACACGTATAGAGATTGGCGCAGCCGCGCGTGTTGAAGTGCTTGAGCGCATAGGGAAAGGTTTGTTCGTTGTATTCCACATAAGGTGGATTGCCGATAATAATGGTGAAGCCACCGCGTTGCAAGATGTCTTTAAATGCTATTTGCCAGCGTGCCTCTGTTGTTCTACTGGCTTGCTGCTGCGTTGTTAATAACTCCTGGGGTGAGGAAAAATCTGACCTACCCATTTCAACCAGGGTATTACCAGCAAGAATATTATGATCGATATTGGGGAGCGGCTCAAGCTCCTCAACGCATTTGACCTGGGCAATCAATTTGAGGAAGAGGTGCAACTTACATATTTCAGTGGCTTCCTCCATGATATCAATGCCGTACAGATTCCTGGTGATAATAGTTCTGATAACCTCATAGTGCGATAAAGATTTTTGGACACGAATGGCATTTTCAGGTGCTTGAGAGGCGTTCAGCCCTTGCTGTCGATCCAGGCAAGCCTCGTATAAAGGATGAAGTATCCGCAAGGCCGCGAGCAAGAAAGCTCCCGAGCCACAGGTAGGGTCCAGGATCGTTATGTGCATCAACTGCTCATAGCAATCTTGCAGCTGTTCCGCATCTTCTAGCGCGTAGATGGCATCAATCGCCAGACGATTGATGTGCAGGTTGTGCGTGATGAAATCATCAATGTTTGTTATCTCCCCGCCCGCAAGACGGGTGCGCAGAGTCTGATAAGACTGGCGGCGTTGTAGATGTTCACGCGGAGTCTCATCAGGAAGATAGCCGGGACTGGCTATAACATCGTGGATATAGCGCTCCGGCTGTTGTTGCACGAGGCACCATATCTTACCCCTGGCCGCAAAAGTAGCTGGATGCCGTGTGGCCAGAGCATCGAAGAGGGCGGGGATAATGGTATTGCTGGCAATATAAGTTGTTACATCCTCCCTGGTATAGTAAGCCCCATTTGTTGTTGGTTGACGTATTGCTCAAAGATATATCCCAGCACGTCCGGAGTTAGCAGGTTTTTCTCCTGCCCGGCTGGCTCATCCACATACCAGCGATAGAGATCAAAGAAAGCAAATAGACGCTCAAAAGCCAGATCGGGAATGTTTAGCTGAGGATAGTGGCGCTCGATCTCGCGCAGTGTAAAGAGGCTGCCTCCCAGGTAGGGAATATGCCCGAACAAAGCCAGTGTCTCAGGGCTACGTTCCGCCTTCCCCAGTACTTCATGAAAGAGCGCAAATAAAAACGTGCTGTAGAATTTATCGCTCCCTATGCGCCTCTGCGTTGCCTGCAGTTGATGAAAGAGATATTGTGGATCGCTATTTAGAAAGCCCTGTTTCTGTAAGAAATAGATAAACATCAGGCGATTCAGAATAAGTGAGGCCAGCTGCTCCTGTTCGGCTACAGTTATAGAAGGAGCACCATGTAAAAAATGTTGTTGAAAAGCCGCTCTTTCTACTTTAAAACGATCATAGAAAAGCTTTATGACCTGCTCAATATTCTGAAAGGCTGAATGGTGTCCAGTCTCAAGCACGGCTTTACCCCGTCCTATGTTGGATATGATATCTGGCTATAATACGGTTTAAAAACTTATTTGTAAAGTATATCTGGTATATTGGTGCCTGGCTTCTCATTTTTTGTGTGTCGCGCTATGCGATGTTTTTCATCATAATAGAGGATAAAATCCAGGTCCTCGGGAGTGAAATTAAAGTGCGCAGCCAACAAATGGTCGATTTCATCCATAATCGGCTTAGAGAAGCGCATATAATACTCAGCCAGTTCAATCAAGTGTCCGGCATTATTCTTACGCTGTGTATTGCGTGTACTCAAGCGGGCATGTTGCTGAATATCATTTTCCAGTCGTTCTGCCAGAGTTGCCAGTTCAGTGGATGCCAGTAATTCCTGGCATAAAGGGAAACTTTTGACCAGGGCGTGAGAAAGATGAAAGCCATCAGAGTAGGTGGAAAACCAGACATAAAATAGAGAGCTATTGAGTAGTGCCATGATGCTCAGAGCTGTTTGCCGATCGGCGAAGAACAACACACGGCCGTGGGGAGGGGTCATGACAATACCATTCTTTTTATAGAAAGGAATATGACACACGGCTTTGGTCCAGTAATTGGTGGCCTCTTGATAGTAGATAAAGTGCTTGCTATGCTGTTCGCCAGTAACGCTTCCTATATTCATTCCTCGCGTATGATGGCGTATCTGATCCAACAAATTTTCCTGTCGTGCGGTTGCCAGCTTGGGGAAGTACAGAGGAGTCATGAGCATAGACTGCACCTGTGTATATGAGAGCAAAGGAAACAGGTAGGGACGTTCGGCGCTATACCAGCGATGGATGCGTGTTACATATAATGTACTTTCATGTTTCGGCTGATTGCTGTGCAGGTTTAGTAACAGGATAGAAAGGCGTTGAAACGCACCTTCAAAGAGGCGGCAGGGAAAGATTTCAAAGTTGGCCAGCCAGAGGGTGGCGCCGCTAGAAAGTAGGAGCTGGCGTAGTGCGGTAAAGCGCTGTGCGCCGCATAGACTGATGGGTACGATCAATCCTAGCTGACTCTGTCCCGCTTTGCAGAGGGCCAGGGAACGCTCAATAACGGCGGCATAGATGTTGCCACAGCTTTTTTCCTCATAGCCATGAATCGCATACTCCTGCTTGATCTTGCTGTGTTCCAGGTATGGTGGATTGCCAATGATTACATCAAAGCCGCCCTGGCTGAAGACCAGGGGAAACTCATATTGCCAGTGAAACGGCTGCTGTAAGTGTGTAATCTGCTGTTTATCCAACACCGGCAGGTCGGCCATACTGAGCGTTTCGCCTACCAGAGCATTGCCCGCCCGAATATTGAGGGGAAGTGTGCTCAGTAGTGGTACATCTTCGCTATTTGTAATCCCGCTTAACAGAGTCAGATAGAGGCGTAACTGGCAGATTTCGCAGGCGGCTGGTAAGAGGTCTACCCCATACAAATTAGAGGACAGGATAGTGCGCAAAATTGTTATATGGCGTGTGGACGTGAATTCAGCCGGAGGCTGTACAAGTGCCTGTGTGCCTGTTGTTTCCTGTTGCTGGCGCAAAGAGTTTTGATTGTCTTGCAAGGCTTGTTCGGCTGTAAGTATATCTATGCGCTCCAGGCAACATGTATAGAGTGGTTGGAGAATCTTGACGGCCGCCAGCAAAAAAGCCCCCGAACCGCAGGTAGGATCCAGGATCGTCAGCTGTTGGAGTCGCTGCAGAAAAAGCTGGAGAAAAGCCAGCTCCTGGCTGCTTAACAGGACATCTAACACAAAACGTTGCAGATCTAGAGCATCGGTGGTAAGATCTACAATATCATGGATCGAGCCAGTCTGGAGCCTGTTAAAAAGAATGTGGTAGCGCTGCTGGCGCTGCATATACTCTCGCTCATTTTCTTCTGGTAAATAGCTTTGTGTCTGTATTGCCGCAGAAATGTAGCGATCGGGTTGCATGCTGAGCAACTGCCAGCAAGGTGCATGCTCCCCAGATCCTCCGGTCGATCTTCTGCAACCAGCGAAAATAAGCGTGGTAGGATTGTATTGCTGGTGATATAGAGTGCGATATCCTCCTGCGTATAATAGGTCCCGTTTGTTTCTGATCGCTGTGTTGTTCAAAGATATAGGCGAGGATTGAGGGCTGAAGTACTTCGTCCGTTGCCATGGACTGGTGATCGAGTTGCATGATAAGAATATAAAAAGTTAAAAAGGCGAAAGAAAGTGGCATCTAATAGAGTGAGGTGAGGCGAGCGCAATTCCAGCGCCTCTGGCTGAAAAAGCGGAATATCCACTCGTGGTAAATGGCCAAAGTCAGAGCTGTGATGTGCTGTAGTGGGCTGACCTGTATACAAAGTAGTGAAAAGGGGTAAGAGATGCTCACGAAAGAAGTTGTCGGGACCTGAACGTTGCTGGGCACATTGGAGGCGATGCCAGAGATATTGTGGATCGTTATCTAGTAATCCTTGTGCCTGAAGAAAAAAAAGGACCATCAATCGAAGTAGCAGGGTGGTGATGTATGCGCGCCCTTCGATTTCATTGGAGGCGCCAGAAAGTTGTCTGAGCGCAGCAGCATGTTCAGACTTAAACTGATTGTAGAATCTTTTGTTCAGCTGTTCCGAACTTTGGAATGGATAGTGAGTAGACGACAACTCGGTCACTTGTATACTCCTTATCCGAGTAGTACTGTAGCTGAGTCTATTGTAGCAAGAATGTCAAGATGAAGCGTGCATTGAGCCTTTCTTCTTTTTTCTGCTACCCCTTGTCAGATAAGTAAATTAATGGTAACCTCGACCTGCTATGATTATGCCTATCATCCAGAGGAGAAGATTGTTCCGTGACCCAAACGACGAAAAACCAAAACTCTCCCGTAGAGCGCTCAGGTCGCCCTGGCCAGCGCCAGCGGGAGCGCGAACTGCGCAAGCAGCGCCGCGCCCGCCGCAGACAGTTACTTTTTAGTGGCATTGTGGCTCTGCTTATTTTGATTGCCGCCCTGACCTGGGCCATCATCTCTGCACGCCAGAGTAGTGAGCAAGCCGCCCTCGCAGACACGCATGCGACCGCAACCGCCAACGCAGCTGTGGCGCAATCTACCCAGGCCGCCAACGCAGCCAATGCCAAGGCCACGGCCGATGTCCAGTCCTTAATTAAAGCTAATCCAAAGGGATTGGATACCCCTCCCGAAGTTACTGCACCATTGCAGAAAACTGCTACTGGAGTACAGTATCAGATTATCAAAGCTGGCGATGGTGGAACTGTTCAGTCTGGTAGTACAGTTGCTTTTGAGTACACCGGTTGGATTCAAGGCACTAATAAGAAATTTGATAGTAGTTATGATCATGGTGGTCAACCCTTTGCTGTAACTCTTGGACAGGGACAGGTAATCAAAGGCTGGGAGGATGGCGTGAATGGAATGAAGATCGGGGAGTCCCGGCGCCTGATCATTCCTGCCAGCCTGGGCTATGGTTCTAGTGCCCAAAAAGATCAAAGTGGTAAGGTAATTATTCCTGCTAATGCAACCCTTATTTTTGATGTGACCGCTGTCGCCTTTACACAGCCACCACAACAAAATGCGCAGCCCACTAACTAATTAACGCCTTATACAAGCTACTTTTGAGCATGTCTCATGTGCAGTGTGGGGTGGAGAGGCGGCCGCCTCTCCACCCCACACTGCACATGAGCGCTTCAGGTCCAGGAGTCTGGAAGGGAGATTAGTAGCATGGAAGTTCTAATCTATCATGACGATGCCTTCTCATCTATCCACGGGAAGGGTAATCCCGCCGGTGTGGTTCTTAGCGCGTCAGCAGAAGCAATCGCAGTAACAATTACCGGTACCGCTACTTATGTCAGGCAATGGTATATGAGCGTGCAATAATTTTATCTACCCCTATGCTCCCTCGTCTTCTATAGAGTGGATGTTTTTACCTCATACTTTGGTATTGTGGGTAAAAGAGTATTTGTGTTATGTTTCGTTTAACAGAAAATAAAAGTTTGCATTTGCCGGGTATATTTGCTATAGTCTGTAGAGAAATAATTGCTGGGAACAGCGGTTTTATAATGCGCGCAAAACGGCGCAAGGGGTTCTGGGATGAAAAAAGAGCTCATCTATCACAATTCTCCTGAGAGTCCTCCATTATTGATTAGCCCATTGCAACAGCCACCTATGACTGCGAAGCATGCTGTGGATCTTCCACGTTGGCGTCATCCTGTTGTCGGTTATCTGCTTAGCATTCCTCTGGTAGCCGTCGGGCTGGCTCTTCCCTGGATTGAAAACGTCTTTGCCAGGCATTACTACTTTTTGTGTGCTCCATTCTTTCTGATTGCTGTACTGGTTGCTCTGGTGTGGGGAATTGGACCATCCATTTTCTCTATTATCCTTGGCTTTCTAGCCCTGGATTATTTTTTTGTGCCACCGGCTGGATTCCTATTTTTCCAGGCCTGGCAAGATCTGTGGCTGGAGCTCCCATACCTGGTGGCGGCCCTTGCTGTAACATTGATCACGGCATGGTTAGAACGAGAACACAGGCAGGCGCAACGTGAAGCCAGGGCTCTACGTTTACGGGCCGAAGAATTAGAGCAAGCTAATCAGCAATTGACCCAGAGTCATCGACTCAAAGATATTTTTTTCTCTCGGGCATCGCATGAATTAAAGACGCCCTTAACCACCATTTATGGACAGGCCCAACTGGGGTTGCGTCGTTGTGATCGACTGGCCACGTCGAATACTGATCTAACCCTGGTACGCTTCTCACTTGAAAAAATCGACGATCAGACCCAGCGCTTGCAAACATTGCTGGAAGATTTATCAGACGTAGAAATGATGATGGCTGGTAAGCTGCGTATGCAAATGGCTGAATGTGATCTCTGCTACCTCTGCCAATCTCTAATTGATGAGCAGCGTGAAGCCTCTGGCCGTACGATCCAACTGGACATGCCAAAAGAGAGTGTTATGATCCGTGGCGATAGTCTGCGCCTGACACAGGTCATGATCAACCTGGTCAGTAATGCCATTAAATACTCTTTGCCTGACAGCCCGATCAATGTCAACCTCAAAAAGCAGGATACACACGCCGAGCTACAGGTCAGCAACATAGGCACACCTATCCCAGAGGCGCAGTGGACGAGCATTTTTGAACCCTTCTACCGCGTACCTGATGAAGAAGTAACCAATAAGCGTGGTTGGGGCCTGGGACTGGCTATTTGCCGAGATATTGTGTTCTGGCATGGTGGCAACATTCATGTAGAATCCTCAGCTGATCAAACCACTTTTTTTATTGAACTACCTCTAGCTTAAATTGAATTTATCTATGCATTGAATTGATAAATTGACCATTCCCTCAGGACATGTGCCTTGACTTTTTTTTGAGGAGCACGTATACTTTCACAAGTTTAATTAATCTCCCGCTGTAAACCGACCAGGAAGGACTGTCTATTTTCGTGTTTATTGCATGCTGGACAAACAAAGTATGTATTGAGTTCCAGCGAACTTATTACACCGTCCGTCGAAAAAAGATGGAGACGGAGGACAGTCATTGGTGGTTTGGCAATGGTCTTTCACTTCTCATCCTCTGAGGGATGAGTTTTTTTTTGCGCATTTGCTCTGCAATTATCATTTTAATCTAGGAGGATGGTTTTATGGGTGTTCCAAATCTTAAAAATTCCGCTTGGATATCTCGGACGCCGCCCTCGATAGAATTATCTCCCTCCTGTAATCTCTGGTAGTGTTTTAATCCATGCTCTTATACATAGATCAAGAAAGGAAATGACAATGAGTGATAAATCTGGCTACTTCCCCGCTGGAAGGTTAATACGAGCGGTGGAGTTGTTGCTCCTGATGAACGCCTGCCGTGGGGGCCGAGTTTGTTGCTAGGTGTTCAGCACGTTCTGGCGATGTTCGGCTCGACCGTTGTTGCCCTCTCCTGATGGGGTTTCCTCCTAACACAGCGATCCTCTTTTCCGGTATTGGTACCCTTATCTTCTTCCTGTTTGTTGGGGGCCGTGTGCCCAGCTATCTCGGCTCGAGCTTTGCTTTCCTCGGCGTGGTCGCCACTGCGACGGGTCATCAACTCGGGACGGGCCGAACCCGAATATTTCGGTGGCCCTGGGTGGTATTATTACGGCCGGGGTGGCGTATGCCATCATCGCTATCGTCGTGTTGATAGTCGGCTATCGCTGGCTAAATTATCTTATGCCAGGAATTGTCACGGGTACGGTTGTCATGGTCATAGGCTTGAATCTCTCGGTTTCCGCCATCAAACAGGCGGCCAGCACGCCCTTTGATGCATGGATGGCGCTGGTTACCATTATTGCCGTTGCCCTGGTTTCCGTCTATGCCCCGGCCTGTTGCGCCGACTGCCTATACTTCTCGGCGGCATTGTGGGGTATGGAGTATACGCCCTCCTGGGATTGGCTGGTATCGGGCCGAAAATTGATTTTACCCAGGTCAGTAAGGCGGCGTGGATAGGGCTCCCGCAGTTTACGACTCCCGTCTTTCATACAAATGCCATCAGTATTATTACTCCCGTCGCTATCATTCTGGCGGCTGAAAATATCGGGCATATCAAGGCAGTTGGGGCTATGACTGGGAACAATCTGGACAAATATCTGGGTCGTGCGTTCCTGGGTGACTCTGTAGCTACGATCCTGGCGGGTTTTTTTGGTGGAACGGGGGTCACGACGTACGCTGAAAATATTGGCGTAATGGCGGTCAATCGCGTCTATTCCACGCTCATTTTTGTGATTGCGAGCTGTATTGCTATCCTGTTCGGTTTTTGTCCGAAGTTTGGGGCCATTGTGAGCACCATACCTAGCGGGGTGTTCGGGGCCTTTCCATTGTGCTCTTCGGTCTTATTGCCGTTACCGGCGGGCGCATCTGGATTGAGAACAAGGTGGACTTTTCAAAGAGCAGCAACCTCATCCCCGCTGGCGTTGCCCTGATTATCGGCGCTGGCATGACGGGCGGGCTTGCCGTCCAGTTTGGCACTATTGCCATTGATGGCATTGGTTTAGCAACCTTTGCCGCTATCATCCTCTACCAAATTTTGAGAGAGCGTAATCCTCAACCTGATGAGGCGGTATTTGCCGATGCAGCGGTGGGGATGGACTCCACTGAGGAGCATGTGGATGCAGAACAAAGATAGATGAGTTGCTAGTTCTTCCTAGAAAGAGGCATATTTTATTGATATGCCTCTTTTTGTGCCTAAAAACAGCTTTTTAACTGGACTATAGGGCATAAAATAGCCCGTAACAGCATCCTGTAATACTCGGGAACGATGGTGCCCGCTTGACATTGCCGTAGCGTCAAACGGTACACTGCTTACAGAGAGCACAAAAGAGCTAGATAAGGAGCGACATATATGTTTCGCATCGGCGAATTTTCCAAAATAGCCCAGGTTTCAGGCCGTCTGCTGCGTTATTACGATGAGATCGGCCTGCTCAGCCCTGAGGCCACCGATCCGGAATCGGGCTATCGTTTCTATAGCGCGCAGCAACTGCCCCGGCTCAATCACATCCTGGTCTTGAAAGAACTGGGCTTATCGCTGGAACAGATCGCCCGGCTGGTGGATCAAAATACCTCCATCGACGAGATGCGAGGGATGCTGGCCTTGCGCAAGGCCCAGATCGAGCAAACGGTTCAGGAAGAAATGACGCGGCTGCGCGTGGTAGAGTCACGATTGCAACAGATCGACACGTATGGGCAGATCCAGGAGCCAGACGTGGTCCTGAAAGCCGTTCCGGCACAGCAATTTCTTGCGCTGCGCGAAGTGCTGTCTGGTCTGGGCGTGAGACGCCGTCTCGTTCGCAAAATCGCAACGGTAGTGCCGGCGAAGGTGGGACATGGTAGCCTCGGTAATATCGCCATTGTGACCCATTCTCCGATATTTGATCCCGAAGCGCTTGACCTGGAAGTTGGCTATCTCCTCACCGGGAAAGCACCGCAGTCGGTCAGGCTCTCCGAGGAGCGCGTGCTGACCCAGCACACATTGCCCGCTATTGAGACGCTGGCTACGCTGGCGCACGCCGGACGGATCAGTGAGGTCCATCGCAGTTATGGCGCGCTGGGCACCTGGATTGAGCAACATGGCTGGCAGATCAACGGTTTGGGGCGAGAGCTCCTCATGCAACTCCCCAAATCGGAGGAAGAGGAAGAAGTCGTAATTGAGATTCAAATGCCAGTAATCAAGCTAGATCCGTCTGCCCGCTCCAAAAGAGAATTATCCGATAATTGATGTGTTTGAATGTGAGGGTTGACTTTGACGTTACGTCAAATATTATACTGCTTCTATCAACTAATTAAAGCAGCTTAAATGGATAAGCAGGTTTAAACGCGATACATTCAGAACATCTTCAGTCTGGCGCCCAGAGCATGCCCAGAAAGCTGCATAGCGTGGATATTATCCACGAATTCTCTCTTAGGAGGAGCAATATGACTACTTTTGACACCCTGATGAAACGTAATAAGGACTTCGCTGATCAGGAAACTGCGGCGGATTTACTGATGCCGTCCCTCGCGAAAGCGCT
Source organism: Dictyobacter kobayashii (assembly GCF_003967555.1). Classification (GTDB taxonomy): domain Bacteria; phylum Chloroflexota; class Ktedonobacteria; order Ktedonobacterales; family Ktedonobacteraceae; genus Dictyobacter; species Dictyobacter kobayashii. The sequence goes on along the minus strand of NZ_BIFS01000001.1, from coordinate 419,956 downwards.
GCCGAACGTGAAAGCATTGATCATCGGTTGCGCCGATATGCGCGTTGACCCGGCCCATGTGCTGGGTATCAAGCCTGGAGAGGCCGTGGTGATACGCAACATCGGCGGTCGCATCACGCCGGGGACGCTGGAGCAGTTGGGCCTGCTCGGCAGAATTGGCCAGGTTGCAGAAGCGATTCCCGGCGGTGGGAACGAATTTCACCTTATCGTTCTTCAGCACACCGATTGTGGGATGACATGTCTTGCTGGGGATCCTGACATGCTGGCTGAATACTTTGAAATCAGCAGAGAGGCACTTAAGGCCAAAGCAGTCACCGACCCGCGGGCAGCGGTTGCCGTCGATGTGGCCGTGCTCAAGGCGACTCCCGACCTCCCGCTGAGTGGATTGTCTCCGGGCTGGTTTATGACGTGTCGACGGGCCTGATCGACGTCGTCGTGCCACCTGCCCCACTCCGTTAGACCTGAGGAATTGAGAGAGAGCTCTCCAGGTACATCAGCGCCTGGAGAGCTCTCTCTCGTTCCATGTTCCATGGAGAGTCTTTTCTGTGGAGAGGGGTGAGCCAGTTCAGGAAGGTATCTGCCGCTATCGTGCTCTACCAGATCTTGCGGGAGAATCATCCGCAACCCGAAGAGTCAGCGGTCGCCGACTCTGCCGTTGGCAACGAATAAGATAGTCAGCTAACGAAGACCATACATACTTTTTATTGCACTGTCTTGCCGGGAAGATATAAGGATGGCACGCTGGTCATAGAACATTGTTCCTTGTTCTATGACCAGCGTGCCAGTTGTGTTTGACGGACGCTTTATGAGTGGCGAAGAGTTCCTATGGGGTCGAGCGTATACCATTGCTGATGGCAGCGATAAGCACGAAGAATCCTACACAGGCCAGAATGATAGCTATGATGGGTAGGATCAATACGGCCAGAGTGGCGCGCCCACCGCTCAGGCGATGGACCGCCATCGTCATATAGACTTGTAGGATGATACGATAGATAAAAATTGCCAGGACGGCCAGCGAGCCAACGAAGGGAATCAGGGAAACAAGTGTACTGAGAATACTGAGTGGAACCTCAAAGAGCAAGTAGCTATAGGTATATTGCAGGAATGTGCCCTGTCCACCGAAGGCTTTAGCGATCAGGAACAGGATACCTGTTCCAATGAAGAAGCCTACAATTACAAAGACAAGGGTGCCAATAGCTATAGGGATCGGCAGGGCAGTAAAGACGGTTTTGATCTGTTCCAGCGAAGAAGGCGAGATGCTACTGCTGCTGTTATTAAGGCTATTTAAGGTCAAAGGCAATGTGATCGCTGTAACCAGACCACTGAGCAGAGCTGAAATGACACCCAGGACTAGCAACTGCACCCAGACAATATTCCAGGCAGCTTTGCCTTTTTCCAGTGCAAAGGTCGCAGCACCGGGTTTGGTTAATACTCTGAGGTACTGGCCTGGCAATTGGCGAATAGCGTCACCCAATGGCAATGGCTGCTGAGGTGGCTGCTCTGCATAGCCGCCTGCTCCATTTGGCGTATAACCACCTTGAGGAGGCGGATAGCCCCCGGGATAGTCACCTTGAGGAGGAGGATAGCTCCCAGGATAGCCACCCTGTGGAGGAGGATAGCTCCCAGGATAGCCACCCTGTGGAGGAGGATAGCCTCCAGGATATCCCCAGGATTCTCACCTTGAGGAGGAGGATAACCGCCGGGATTCCCACCCTGTGGAGGCGGGTTATAACCAGGATCGTTGCCTTGATTTGGATCGTAAGACATTGTAAACCTTTCCCTCTTCTAGTTAGTATAGAATGCAATAATTGCTAAAAAATCTGTCTTTAATCATTTTAATATGAAAATAAAAATAATTCAATCTATTATATGAGATAATATTACGAACTATAAATGATAGTGAGAAAAAGCGCGTATTTATGTCGAATAATAGGGTAGTTGTGTTCCTTTCTATGGTGTTGCGTCACTTTGGGATGTTTGTTCTGATAATCCTTTGGTCAGATACATATTGATATTTAGCAGCGGGGTTGTAGTGGTTTTGGCCAGAAAATATCTCACAATCTTGTTATAATTTGGCCTTGACATAGATGAATTTTATAAGGTATACTCTTAGCAATTTGAATTGGTTCCCAAAACTAGTAAAAATAAAGGACACGGCATCCACATGGGCAAAAACAGGTTATGGCACATCGATAACGTATCACAAAAGATATGTCGATCGATTCATTTCCATGATGGGCCGGGTGTTTCCTTTCTAAGAGAAACTATTTTTTCCTCATCCCTTTTATTCCAGGGGTGAGGAATTTTTTTTTGCAAGCGCAAAGTGTACGGTATCAGGGGTTTACTCTCCACTTAGTCAAGTAGCTAACAATTGCTGATTGTGGAGAAAGAAAAGGATGACCTGTCAAGCTGTCGTCGTGACTGATAAAGGGAGGTTATATGTATCAAATTACATCTCGTCTGCAGCCAGATTTTGAGATGATTTGTGGAAATTTTAAGGGAAAAGATATTGTATCTTTAGATCAATTCGCAGTTGCAGATCTCGATAAATTATTTACTGTCACGCGCCAGATGAAGCGGATTGCCGAGAATAATGAGCCATCGCGCCTATTAGAGGGTTTGTTAGTTGGCCTGCTCTTCTTTGAACCTTCGAGCCGAACTTTTAGCTCTTTTGCTGCCGCAGTCAAGCGCTTGGGTGGACAGACCATCGAGATGCAGAATCCAGAGGCCTTCTCTTCGGTCAGTAAAGGTGAGACCTTTGAGGATACTATTCAGGTGATGGAGGCCTATACCAACGCTATTGTCTTGCGGCATCGCTTCTCGGGCGCTGCGGAGCAGGCGGCCAGGGCAGCCAATTTTGTGCCAGTGATCAATGCTGGTGATGGTAATAATGAGCATCCTACCCAGACCTTGCTGGACATGTACACACTCCACGAGCGCTTTGGACGCCTGGATAATCTGACCGGTCTGCTGGCTGGAGACGCCCTCAATAGTCGTACCATCCACTCGCTGCTACGCGGACTCTCACTGTACGAGAATAACACTATGTATGTGTTGTCGCCGCGGCAACTGCAATTGTCGCGTGATGATTTTGTCAGCTTGCAGGATCGTGGCATTCGCCTGATTGAAATACACCGTGAACAGGATATCCCACACGACTGCGATTTCTGGTACTGGACCCGTGTGCAGAAAGAACGCTTTGCCTCTGCCGAAGAATATCGTCGAGCGCAAAGTGAGATCGTAGTCGCATCGCCGGCGCTACTAGAAACGTATGCAAAAAAAGACATGATTCTGATGGATCCTCTGCCTCGTGTTGAATCGGTTGACCCTGCGGTAGATGCAGATGAGAGAGCCGTTTATCTACGCTCACAGATCAGAAATGGTGTCTATACCCGTATGGCCTTGCTGGCTCTAGTTCTGGGCAGAATATAAATTAAAAAATAGAGTAACTTAATTGATGTGTAGGCCGCTCCAGGCGCGCATAGTTTCGCGAATATATGGAGCGGACTTTTCTGAAAAGATATAGATATCTGAGGGGATTATATATGCACAACACAAACTTTTCTGGCAATCTGCTGGAATCTCCACAGCTTGAAGGGAGTGTGGCTGCCAATGAGCCGCTGTTCGCTGAGCCACCCGTTTATGGGGCACTGCTGCTGGAAGATGGTACACGTTTTGAAGGTCTCTCGTTTGGTTATCGAGGAGCATCAGCTGGCGAGGTAGTGTTCTGTACCGGTATGGTTGGTTATCCAGAGGCCCTTACCGACGCCTCGTTCGCCGGCCAGATCCTGACCATGACCTTCCCATTGATGGGCAATTATGGTGTGCCAGATGAAGCATTATGGGAAGATGATAAAATTCATGTGTCTGGCTTAATTGTCTCAAATTACGTTGATACCCCTTCCCATCCTCAGAGTAAAATGAGCCTGGGTGAATGGTTGCAGCGCGAAGGCGTTCCGGCTCTGGAAATCAAAGATACGCGTCTGCTGACCCAACATATCCGTACGCATGGGGCGATGCTGGGCAAGATCGTGTTTGACGAGGATATCCCTTTTCACGACCCCAATACTGAGAACCTGGTCGCACGTGTCTCAGGTACCGAGGTGCAGCAGGATGGCGAGGGTGATACCACCATTGTGTTGATCGACTGTGGTGCCAAGCGTAATATTCTGCGCAGCTTGCTTTCTAAACATGTGCGTGTCATTACTGTGCCGTGGGACTATGAGCTGTTCGCGCCAGATTGCGACTTCGACTTTGATGGTATCTTGATCTCTAACGGACCCGGCAATCCGAAGATGGCCGATAAAGCGATTGCTACGGTGCGCACGGCCATGGAACATGGTATACCGACCATGGGCATCTGCCTGGGACACCAGATCCTGTCCCTGGCGGCCGGTGGTGATACTTATAAATTAAAATTTGGCCATCGCAGCCAGAATCAGCCTGCGCTCTTGCAAGGAAGCAAGCGTTGCTATATCACAACGCAGAATCATGGGTTTGCGGTTGGCACATTGCCCCAGGGCTTTGAGTCCTGGTTTATCAATGCCAATGATGGCAGTAACGAGGGTATCAGACATCGTAGTTTGCCCTTCTTTTCTGTACAATTTCACCCCGAGGCCGCTCCTGGCCCCGAGGATACCGATTGGATTTTTGACTACTTCCTGGAGAGGGTAAGAGGCGAACATGAGTAAACCAGGTAAGGTGCTGGTACTTGGAGCGGGTGCGCTTAAAATTGGACAATCCGGCGAATTTGATTATTCGGGATCCCAGGCACTTAAGGCATTAAAAGAAGAGGGGATTGCCACTGTACTGGTTAATCCTAATATCGCGACCATTCAGACATCAAAGACTATGGCGGACGAGGTCTATTTCCTGCCGGTCACCCCTTTCTTTGTCGAGAAGATTATCGAGAAAGAGCGACCGGATGGTATTCTGCTCGCCTTCGGTGGACAGACGGCCTTGAACTGCGGTATTGAACTGCATCGCAAGGGTATATTAGAGAAATATGGTGTGACCATCCTGGGCACCCCGATCTCTGCCATCATCCTGACCGAGGATCGGCAGAAGTTCGCCGAGCACCTGGGCCGCATCAATATCCCAACGCCCCAGAGCCGGACCGCTGAGACCCTGGAGACCGCGCTACAGATTGCTGAGGAGATTGGTTTCCCCGTGATGGTGCGTGCTGGCTTCGCGCTGGGCGGACAGGGATCGGGTATCGCCAAAAGCCGTGCCGAATTGGAGCATATCGTCAACGGAGCGCTGGCTTTTGCGCCACAGGTACTGATCGAGCAATATCTACACCATTTTAAAGAAGTTGAATATGAAGTGGTGCGCGACTCTTTCGACAACTGTATTACTGTCTGTAACATGGAGAACATGGACCCGCTGGGCATCCACACCGGTGAATCGGTGGTGATCGCGCCAAGCCAGACCCTGACCAACTCCGAATATCATATGTTGCGCTCGGCCTCAGTAGCCATTGTACGCAGCCTGGGTATTGTTGGCGAATGTAACGTGCAATATGCGCTTAATCCTGAGACATCACAGTATTCGGTGATCGAGGTAAATGCGCGTCTCTCGCGTAGCTCTGCGCTGGCCAGTAAAGCTACTGGATACCCACTGGCCTATGTGGCGGCTAAACTGGCTCTGGGCTATTCTCTGACCGATCTGACCAACCAGGTCACGGGCGTCACCCGGGCCTGCTTCGAGCCCAGTCTGGACTATGTGGTCGTTAAGATCCCGCGCTGGGACCTCGACAAGTTCAAGGGCGTAGACGAGACCATCGGCACCGGCATGAAGTCGGTGGGTGAAGTGATGGGGATCGGGCGCACCTTTGAAGAGGCGTACCAGAAGGCTATCCGCATGCTGGACCTGGATTTTGAGGGCGCCACCTCTGAAAAAGTTTTTAACAGCGGCGATAGCACTGACGCGGTTATCAACAAATATCTCTATACGCCTACCCCTAAGCGTATGTTTGTCCTGCCCCTGGCCATGCGCAACGGTTATAGCCTTGAAACTATTCATGAGGTAACAGGTATTGATCTCTGGTTCCTGCAGCGCATCAAACATATCGTCAACCTGGAAGATGGACTGCATAGCGATCATGACCTGTCAGAGGCTCGTTTGCGCACCTTGAAACAGGCTGGCATCTCCGATAAGCGTATTGGTGAGCTTGTGGGCAAGACCGGACTGGAAATCCGCGCTATCCGCAAACAGGCCGATGTGACCCCCTGTGTCTTCCAGATCGACACTCTGGGCGCTGAATTCCCATCCGAGACCAACTATCTCTATACCACCTATAATGGTCAGCATCATGATGTTGCCCCGACCGGCGAGAACGGCGTCGTTGTGCTTGGCTCCGGTCCATATCGCATCGGCTCTTCGGTCGAATTTGACTGGACTTCGGTCAGCACGGTGCAGGCGCTACACAAATACCAGAAGCGCTCAATTGTGATTAACTGCAATCCTGAAACGGTCTCGACGGACTACGATACCTCGGATCGTCTCTACTTTGATGAACTGACCTTTGAGCGTATCGCCGATATCTGTGAATTTGAAGCGGCCGAGGGCGTGATCGTCTCTGTCGGTGGGCAGACCCCCAATAACCGGGCACGTGCCTTACAGAAATACGGTTTCCGCTTGCTGGGAACAGATGCCAGTAACATTGACCGCGCTGAAGACCGCAACAAATTCTCAGCCCTGCTCGACTCACTGGATATCCATCAACCCGAGTGGAACAGCTTCACCGATCTGGCTGAACTGACCACCTTCGCCGAGCGCGTTGGCTTCCCGGTCCTGGTGCGCCCCTCCTATGTCCTTTCCGGTAGCGCCATGAACATCTGTTATAACCAGCAGGAACTGGAACAGTATGTCAAAGAGGCCGCCGCCGTCTCTCCTGAGCATCCTGTCACGGTTTCCAAGTTCATGCGCAAAGTGAAAGAGATCGAGCTGGACGCTGTGGCCCAGAATGGCGAGGTCAAGGTCTTTGTGATCTCCGAGCACATTGAAAACGCCGGTGTCCATTCTGGTGATGCCACTATTGTACTGCCGCCCCAGACGCTGAACGACGAAACCAAGTCAAGGATTGAGCAGGTTGGCCGTGCGGTAGCCAAAGCCCTGAAGATCACAGGACCCTTCAATATGCAGTTCCTGGCTAAGGATAACCAGGTGTATGTGATTGAGGTTAATCTACGTGCCTCGCGTACCTTCCCATTTATCTCGAAAGTGACCGGCGTCAACTTTATCGAGCTGTTTGTCGATGCCCTATTCCAGGAGAACATCCCGGTGGTCGAGCTACCCAGGCTCAATTTTATCGCGGTCAAAGCCCCGCAATTCTCCTTCTCGCGTCTGACCGGTGCCGACCCAGTCTTGCGCGTAGAAATGGCCTCGACCGGTGAGGTTGCCTGCTTCGGTGATGATATAGAGGAAGCCTATCTCAAGGCCATTATCGCCACAGGTGGTAATATTCCTAAGAAAGGTATTTTTATTAGTCTTGGCGGTGACGAAAAGAAGGCCAAGTTCCTGGAGAGCGCCAAATTGCTGAGCACTCTGGGTGTGCCAATGTACGCTACCGAAAAGACCAGTGCCTTCTTACGCGAGCACGATGTGGATACGACCATGCTCTACAAAATTCATGAAGAGAAAGCACCCAACGTCCTGACCTACTTTGCCGATAATAAGATCGACCTGGCCATCAATATTGTAGAAGGACATATTAATAAAGAAGTGGATGATGACTACGCCATGCGTCGCTATGCCGTTGATCATAACATCCAACTCTTTACCAAAATCAAGCAGGCGCGCCTCTTTACCAAAGCCATCGTTGAGAAAGACCTGGCTACTATTCCCATCAAAGCGTGGGACGAATATCAGGGAAAAGAACTCTAGAAGGAAATCTCGTATGAATGATCTTAATGATCCCAAACTTGTGCAGATGTTTGCCGATGTTGGTGCCATCGTTCGTGACAGCCATTTTGTGTATAGCTCTGGACGCCATAGTTCAGTCTATGTCAACAAAGATGCTCTTTACCTGCATACGGGAGTAATTTCAGAGCTATGCAAGCATATGGCCCAGCCTTACAATGCTGATCAAGTGGATGTAGTGGTTGGACCCGTCATTGGCGGTGTGGTGCTCTCACAGTGGGTTGCTCATTATCTCAATGAGCGACGCACATCGGGTGAGACCCTGGCTGTCTTTGCGGAAAAGGGGAGCGATAGCCTCGATAAGCAGTTTTCCTTCAATCGTGGCTATGACCGCTTTATAACCGACAAGAACATCCTGGTGGTTGAGGATGTTTTAACTACTGGTGGCTCTGTACGCCAGGTGGTTGACCTGGTGCGCCATCATGGTGGTAATGTAGTAGGTATCAGTGCCCTCTGCAATCGCGGAGGTGTGCAGCCCAAGGATGTTGGTGACGTGGCTATTCATGCTCTGGTATCCTTCTCGCTGCAGACCTATAACGAGGATGAATGTCCTTTCTGCCAGCAAGATGTGCCTATTAATACCGAGCTAGGCAAAGGCCGGGCCTTCCTGGCCCGTCAGAAAGCTCAAGGAAAGTAGCCCTCGGTTCAGTGTAGATGCCACATTTCAGGTGTGTATCCACACTGAACCGATTTTTATGATGTGTAAGAGGACTGTTATGATACAAGAGTCAACGACATTTCTGTCCCGGCTAGAACAGCGCTGGCAGCAGGGTCATTTTGTCTGTGTGGGCCTGGACCCTGAGTATGAACGTTTACCTGCCGTAGCCAGAGAGGGCCGCACTCTTGAAGATGCGTTAATCTTCTTTGCGTGCGAGTTGATTGATGCTACCGCAGACCTGGTCTGTGCTTATAAGCCAAATAGTGCTTTCTATGAGGCCTATGGTGATGTTGGTCTGCGTGCCCTGGCAAAGATTATTTCCTATTGCAAAACAACCTATCCAGAGATTCCAATCATCCTGGATGCCAAGCGGGCCGACATCGGTAATACCAACCTGGGCTACGTTAAGTCTTCTTTTGATCTATTGCAGGCCGATGCCATCACCGTGCATCCCTATCTGGGTAAAGAAGCCCTGGACCCATTTCTGAAACGCCAGGATAAGGGCATCATCGTATTGGCCAAAACCTCAAATCCCGGTTCAGGTGAATTCCAGGATCTCCTGGTTGGTGAGCAAAAAGAGCCACTGTATCAGGTGGTAGCACGCAATGTTGCCCGCTATTGGAATAACAACGGCAATTGTGCTCTGGTTGTTGGCGCTACCTATCCCGCTGAGCTCAAACGTGTACGCGAGATTGTCGGCGATCTACCCTTGCTCATACCTGGTATTGGCGCTCAGGGTGGCGATGTTGCCGCTACTGTCAAAGCTGGCCAGGACAGTCGTGGTTGGGGTATGATCATCAACTCCTCACGTGCAATTATCTATGCGTCTGGTTCCGCTGACTTTGCCCAGGCTGCTCGTAACGCTACCTCCAGCTTACGCACAGAAATTAACCAGCACCGCAACTGATATCTTATGCAATTTCGGTAGCAACTAATAAAAAGTTAAAACAAAACGAACAAGCATTCACGCAGGACGCTTGTTCGTTTTGTTTTAACTTTTTATGTAAGCGCTTTTTTGTTGCTAATAGGGTTGCTGTTGTTGATCATGCTTGATCTGTGAATCAGCTCAATGGCGCGTAGTGTGTGATGAAGGTAAGGATACGTTGGTAGAGGTCTGCACTATGGTCGCTGCCAAAGAGAGCCACGCCGTGCAAATTGCTGTCAGTATAGATGTGAAGCTCTTTAGGGGCGCTGGCGACGTCATACATATGTTTAGTATCGTTCGTATAGTCGTCAAACTCACTGTTGATGAACAGTTTGGGCGCTTTAATGGCTTTTACATCCTCATCAGTGACGTTGGTGGGAAACATTTCAGGGGCTGAGAGAGTGACGACGGCCGCTACGTCAGTGCTGGCCGCCACCTTTAATGATGCAGTACCACCCATACTAGATCCAAGCAGGACAATTTTTGTCGCTCCCTGCTTTTTGGCAAAAGTAATGGCCGCTTTCAAATCAGTATCCAGTATTGTGAGATTCGAGGTACCTGCGGAATCCCCATTGCCGCGAAAATCATAGGCCAGTACATGATAGCCAAGGGCAGCCAGGCGTTGTGGCATACCACTATCCTTCCAGATTTCTTTAGTAGTTCTTAGTTCATGTGAACAGATAACAAAGATTTTGCCACTGCCATACATGGAGCCTGCCAGATTGACATCATCCGAGGTTTTAAAATGTACCAGGGTTGAAGTTATGGCTGGGATGGTGGTAGTAGGCGTTACTCCTGGTGTTGGTGAAGGAGCAAGGGTAGGCGTTGCCGCAGGTGTGGCTGTTTCCTGTGACGTACAGGCTGCCAGTAATATGAGAAGAAGGCTGAAAAGGAGCAGGCGGCTAGATTTAAGCATGTCACATCCTTTATGGTGCTTTATATAGTCACATATTTATGCATCATGTCGCTATATACGCTTATCAATGCTTCTTTATCACGGCCAATCAAGTAAAAATTTTAACGCTCATCGTTATCTATCATGAATAACGTGTACTTCATTGTTTCCAGAGATGATGGGCGGGGCAATAAATATCTGATTCAGGATTATTAGGAGATTGGACCTTGACCAGCTGCTGGCTAAAGATGTCGTTGTAGATATTGGCGATTATGGGCCCAATGGCGTCGATAGCTTCACCGCCATTTTCTTTCATCGCCACGACCGTAATGGCTGGTTGCCGGGTTGGATCACTGGAATAGTAGGGGGCCTGGGTGAGCATCCAGCTATGGGGGGTTGACCGGTGCCCAGTTCCGCTGTTCCTGTTTTACCCATGATGCCCCAGGGCGAGGTACGAATGGGGACCGATGGATAGCCCCCATTGCAACGAGTGACGGCAAACATTGACTGCCGAACCTCGTTGGCCGTTTGATTATTAACAACTTGATTGAGTTGTTGCGCTGCTGTGATTTGTATTGGTTGCTTGTTTGGATCGATTATCCTGGCCACCACATATGGTTTCATCAAAATACCATCGTTGGCCACCGTATTATCGACCAGCGACATTTGCAGCGGCGTAACATAATCCACTCCCTGCCCAAATGCATCCTCAGCTAGCTGCCAGGTAGAGAGATCCTGGCCATTCTGATTAAGTACCGAGCTCTGGGCGACGGGCAGATCAAAGGGAATATCCTGGTTAAAGTACAGGCGTTTGGTATAATCCAACCATCTCTGTGGCCCCATTTTTACACCGATTTGCGCAAAGACAACATTATCAGAGTTGGAATAGGCATACTCAGTCGTGATAGGAAAGCCTGGCGTAAAGAAGGGGTAGCCTAGATTTTTATCTGGACCAATACGGCTTCCATCATAAACGATTGGTCCCAATGATTGTTGTTTATTCCACTGCGAATCCAGGGTATAAGTATCGCTATCAAGAGCGCCCAACAGCGTAACAGTCTTAAAGATAGAGCCAGGAATATAGCGAGCCTGCAATGGGCGGTCGATTAGCGCATTCTCTTTGTTCACCTGGTTGAAATAATCTTCCCAATGTTTGCCGCCTGCCGACAGGGTCTGGACCATTTTATTGGCGTCATAGGAAGGCCGGCTCAACATTGCCAGCACCTCTCCGGTGTGTGGATTTGAGACCACGATAGCTCCTCGGTCGGAGGCATAGACCAGTTTATTATCCGGGGGATTAGGCGTATCGAAGTCTTGATTGATAACACGCTGAATACGCACATCGATGGTCAGGTAGATATCATTGCCAACTGGAGCCACGTGCAATGTATGGCCGATGAGATGATCCATAGCATTGGAGCCGGCCTCTCCAGAGAGTATATCATTATACTCGGCTTCAATACCATGAGGAGGAAAGCCAGCGACATAGTAGCCGATCAGGTTTGAGAGCGATGGTTCGGTATAGTGGCGTATATAGCCGCATGGGGCATTGGCATCCTTGATTGACTCTGCCAGTAGGACCCCATTGCGATCAAAAATTTTTCCGCGCAGGGGACAATTTTCTCCGATAAATGCACGCTCATTGTGTGGGGTGGCGCGTACATTATCAGCATTGACTACCTGCCAGTAGACGAGGCTCCCTGTTACTACTAGAAAGGCTAGAATGAATGTATTCATTAATTTTCTTATGCTTTTTGTCATAGCTTTATTGAAATCCTTTTCGGTATATACCTGACAATTATATAGACGTGGATATTATTTAATTATCTCAATGTATTTGGGGTAAAAGTTGGTGCTTTGGATGTTTTTTGTGAGGGATCACATTCCTATTTGTGGGGGAGCGTATTACACGCTTGCGTGCGTGCGCATACGCGCCCGCACCGTTTTAATATGGTTGCAGAAAAGGTGCAGTGCACCTTTTCTGCAACCATATTAAAAGTGAATTTATAGCTTTTAAGTCCGAAGAAGAGGTGAATTTATAGCTTTTTAAGTCTGGAAGAAGAGGTGAATTTATAGCTTTTTAAGTCTGGAAGAAGAGATGAATTTATAGCTTTTAAGTCCGGAAGAGAGGTGAATTTATAGCTTTTAAGTCCGAAGAAGCGATATTTAGATTTTTGCTGTTTGGTAAAAAAGGAAGGAATTATTTTGTTGCTTACTAAAAATTATTTTGTATAATGCAAATAGAGTTAATAATGTTTTGCCGAACCTGCGTTCACGCAGGTTCGGCAAAACATTATTAAAAAAGATGCGGGCGCGCATGCGCACGCACGCAAGGGGATGAAACCCAGGCAGCTTTAGCTATGAGAAGCCTTTAAAGGCTCAACAACTTCCTGGACCAGGCGATGGACAATCCCTTCGGGATAGGGGGGACGAATATTGAGGACGATGTGATTGACACCAGCTTCAATATAGCCCCTGGTGATGTCGCGGGTCTCTTGCAGGTTGTCAGGATTGATTACAATCTGGATTGAGCGGGCAATCTCAGCAGGGTTACGCCCAATGGCGGCACAATGCTCATCGAGGACCGCATTTTTGTGCTTGAAATCTTCGACGGAGCCGCCAGCCATATTCCAGACGCTGGCATATTTAGCCACGGTGCGCAAGGTGAGTTTTTCGCCGCCACCACCAATCACAAAGGGTGGATAGGGCTGTTGGACTGGTTTGGGCTCGCAGTACGCATCCTTGATCTGATAGTAGCGGCCCTCGAAACTTGCCTGCTTCTCGGTCCACAGGCGCTTGATGACCTCGCAGGCCTCATCCAGGCGGCGCAGACGCTCACCGGTTGTGTAAAAAGGAATGCCATAAGCCGAATGCTCATGTTCATTCCACGCTGCTCCAATACCAAAATCAAGGCGACCCTTGGAGATCACATCAACGGTAGCCGCGATATTTGCCAGCACCGCGGGATGGCGATAAGTGTTGCCCGTCACCATCAGGCCAAGACGAATGCGTTTAGTGACCGCCGCAAAGGCAGACAGGACCGACCAGCCTTCCAGGCAAGGACCACTCATATCTGGAGTCAGGGGATAAAAGTGGTCAAAGAGCCAGGCATGTTCTAGCAGTGGCTCCTCATCAGCGGCCAGCCAGATTGCCAGCATATCTTCATACGTCGTCCATTGGGGGCGGTCTTTACGCCAAAACTCAGGTGAGTCATAGAAACGCTACTCTCCTTCGTAAAAATACGTACATTACTTACTTTTAAAGCAGACTATTCAGTCTACCCCATCCCATTCTGAGGTGCAAGGATCCTGCTCTTGAAAGAAGGCAAAAAAAAGCACAAGTGCTGCGCTATTCTCCAGGGGAATGCGCAGCGCTTGTGGCTGATAGTCTTAGATGCGTTCCAGGGGCTCGAAGCCAAGGACGCGCAGAACGTTGTTCATGGTCTGGGCGGTGGCCTGAACCAGGAAGGCGCGGAAGGCTTTAACGTTCTCATCGGTCTCTCTGACGACCGCCTGTGTGTGCTCGTAGAAATCACTGAAGTGAGCGGCTAAATCGTAGACGTAGGCGGCCAGCAGGGCTGGAGCCATTTGTTCAGTATATTCGGCCAGACGTCGCGGATAGACATCGATGTGGCGCAGCAGATCCCATTCACTCTGCTCTAACTGCTCCGGCAATTGTGCGAGCCGGCTGGGAATAGTATATCCAGACTCTTGCAGGCGGCGCAGTATGTTATTGGCGCGTGCATAAGCATATTGGATATAGACGCCTGTATCGCCCTTTGGTCGTAACACTTCGTCCATATCCAGCGCAATGACTTGCTGCAAGTTGAAGCGGATCATAAAGTAACGGATGGCCGAGGACGCGAGGACGCTGGCGGTCTCCTCCGGCAAATCTTCTTTATCATCCTGCTTGCGTGCCTCTTGCATGCGCTCGATGGCGGCATTGATCAGATCGTCGGCCTTGATTTCAATGCCTTTGCGACCAGACATAGCGTAGTAATCGCGGCCATCCGAGGTATCGATGCCCAGGCGTGCAGCCGTCGAAGCGGAGAGGGTCACAACCTCGTAAGCCAGGTGCTTGGAATTATCCGCCTGTTCGGCATAACCCAGGCGGCGCAGGCTCTCATAGACGACCTGCTGTAGATAGGACTGACGTACATCGATGACATTAACCACCTTATTGGCATGCCCGAATTTGGTCGCTGGAGCTTCATCCGAGACAGCTTTAAGTTGTGCATCATTGGGGGTACGCATAGTCCATAATTTACGCCCATCGTGCTGGATACCCCAGGGCACGAAATGGAACTCGATACCCAGCTGATCGGCCAGGCCAAACTTCCATAGCTGATAAGCGATATCTTTGGCCGTATAGGTCGCGGTTCCATCGCTACGCACCAGAATCTTATCGCTGCTGCGATCACCTTCACTGGTCTGGCTATCACCCTCACCGAAGGGCAGAATCCAGCAACCCGCGGCATGGCCAGTCTCAGGTTTTTCCAGCAAGCCACGCTCTTTTAGCATCTCAAAGGTATGTTGCCACAGGCCAGCCCGTAGAATAGCGGACTCCCAGGGTAGGACGTCATAAGAGATATTGAGGCGGGACATTGTCTTCAGATGAGCCTGCACAATCTGGTGTGAAAGATCGGCGGCGATGGCTGGATAATCGGGTCCCGATTCCGGCTCGTCCCCATGTTCGATCGCGTGCAAGACCTCTTTACGCAAGCGAGCTGTCATCTGGCCCATCTCGGACTCTTTATCGTCATAGAGCTTGCTAACGGTTGTGTAGACACGTGAACAGAAGTAATCAAAGGATTCCCCCGGCAACTGTTCGTTACCGCCGGGTAGATCGATCAATCCTTGCTGGAGTAGGGTAAAGCCAACCACGACATCAGCGACCTGGACACCAGAGTCGTCGATGTAGTTATCGGCCTCAACCTGGTAGCCTTGCGAGCGCAACATACGTACAACGGTATCTCCGATGCAAGAGTTACGCAGGTGACCAACGTGTGCCGCTTTATTGCTATTAATATTCGTATGTTCAACAATAACCTTGGTCCCGATCCCGGTTTTATGCTGTCCATAGTCGGCCCCGGCTTCAAGGACACGCTCGATAATGTTTTGTCCAACCACAGGACGATTTAAACGGAAATTGAGGTAGCCCGGTTTCGTGGCTGTGATTTCCTGGATATTGGCCTCTGCGTTGGCCTGAAGAATAGCTTGTAGTCCCTCTGCAATTTTTAAAGGAGGCCGTTTGAGCTTGCCTGACCAGGCCATAACGGGAATAGAGTAATCGCCAAAGCTAGCCTGCGCTGAGAGCCGCAGGTCGATTGGTAGCTGGGTCGCATCGAACTCGATCTGTTCTTGTTGTAGAAACGTAGCGACCGCCTGTTGCATAATACCGGTAAGATATGTATGAATATCTTGCGGCGTTGTTTCAGTCATAGAATGTGCCTCGCTAAGTACTGTCATCAAACCCTCTCTTCAACCTGAATGTTGCAACTTACTATATCGTAGGTTGTGCCTATGGTCAAGCGCCTGTGCCTGTTCTTCTCCCGACAACCGTGATCTGAACTTGAAGAGGCCAATTACATTGTAACGAGATGTATGTGTCCCCGACTATAAAAACAGGAGCAGACAAGATTTTGTCTGCTCCTGTTTTTATAGTCGGGGACACAATGGTAGGGATAAGTTTTGTGCTCAGGCGTCCAATGTACTGGTATCACCGACCGGCTCACCCAACTCACGGCACGAATCACACGGCGCATGATCTTACCCGAGCGTGTCTTAGGAAGACTCGGTGTGAACTCCAACTCTTCAGGGACCGCCAGGGCACCGACCGTGGTGCGAACGTGAAGTTTGAGCTCTTTCGCCAACTCATCGGAAGGCTCAAAGCCATTTTTCAAGATCACAAACACCTTGACATGTTCACCCTTAAGCTCGTCAGGTTTCCCAATCGCGGCAACTTCAGCGACCGCTGGATGACTGACCAGGCTCGACTCGATCTCCATTGAGCCCAGGCGATGGCCACTAACCTTGATCACGTCATCGACGCGGCCCTGGACACGGATAAAGCCCTGTTTATCGATAGTGGCGGCGTCACCGGCGAAGTAGACATCGGGCAAAGTTTCCCAATAGGTCTGGTAGCGGGCGGGATCATTATAGATCGTGCGCATCTGGCTTGGCCAGGGATGGCGTATTATCAGGAAACCACCTTTACCCAGACCGACCGAATGGCTGTTTTTGTCCACCACATCAGCCTCAATTGTTGGTAGCGGTCGGGTGGCGCTACCGGGTTTCAGCGGCTGAATGATGGTTGGGCTGATCATGATTGAACCTGTTTCGGTTTGCCACCAGGTATCCATAATTGGCAACTCGTCACGTCCAATATTGTGGCGATACCACATCCAGGCCTCTGGATTAATCGGCTCACCAACTGAGCCAAGCAGGCGCAGATGAGAGAGATCATGTTTGGCAGGCCATTCCTCGCCAAAGCGCATCAGGCCACGGATGCCTGTGGGCGAGGTATAGAGGATAGTCACCTTAAAGCGCTCGGCCACACTCCACCAACGATCAGGATTTGGATAGGCTGGTGTGCCCTCAAAGAGGACGCTGGTCACGCCAGTCATCAACGGTCCATAGATGATATAGCTATGTCCGGTTACCCAACCCACATCCGCGGTACACCAGAAAATATCGTTATCCTTAATATCGAAGACGAACTTGGTCGTGGCATAAGCGCCAACCGCGTAGCCGCCATGGACATGAACGACACCTTTTGGTTTACCGGTACTGCCACTGGTATAAAGGATATAAAGCAGATCCTCACTATCCATTTGCTCACAGGGCACCACGGTATCGGCGGGAATATCGGCCAGCAGATCGTGCCAGTAGATATCACGTCCCTCTTTCATGGACACATCGAGTCCCTCGCGGTTGAAGACCACCACTTTTTCAATCGTGGGAGTCTCTGCCACGGCCTCATCGGTGATATTTTTCAATTGAATCAACTTACCACCGCGATGGTTGCCATCCGCAGTGATCACCAGTCTGGCCTGTGCATCAATGATGCGATCACGCAGTGCATTGGCGGCGAAACCACCGAAAACCACGGTATGGACCGCGCCCAGCCGTGCCACGGCCAGCACTGCAATAATCTGCTCAAGGATGGCTGGCATGTAGATAGCGACGCGATCGCCTTTCTTCAGACCCAGGTTCTGCAGACCTTTCGCCAGGCGATTGGTTTCGACATATAACTGCTCATAGGTCATTGAGCGTGTCTCGCCATTGTCGCCCTCCCAGTGAAAGGCCACCTTATTACGCACCGGCGTATCCATATGGCGGTCCAGGCAGTTATAGACAATATTGGTTTTGCCACCAACAAACCACTTAAAAAAAGGTTTGGTCGTCCACTCAAACGTTTTTTGCCATGGCTCAAACCAGTGCAGTTCTTTTGCCTGATCATCCCAGTACTCATCGCGATGCTCCAATGACCACTTATAGAATGTCTCGTAGTCATCGAAACCTTTCGATTTCATATAAGCTGTGATGTTCGCATTTTCTACCATCGCCGGGTTGGAGAAAAAATACGTTCCTCAGATAGAAATGAATCGGTGTCTTCGAAAAGATTGCTATTCATGCCGATGTATCCTCCTCAATACAAAAGGACTGTGCGGAGATTTTTCATGGCACTGTGAAACAGCTTGCTGCTAGAGCGGCATTGCTAATTGCGTTTTACAGCCAACCATAGAATTACTCCATTGTAGAACAGGTGGCGTTAAGGTTTCAATGTCCATGTCTAACATACTTTTGCTGCTTGCCTGTTGATGAGTGTCCATCGGATGGACAGGACAAGCTACACATGATATTGATGTTTCTGACTCTCCAACGGTAGTCCTATCTTATTATATGAAATGAATAAGGCTTTATAAAGAGTTTTGGGGTCCAATTTTTGCTGATTATTCAATAATTGTGGATATACGTGTCGTCTGTGGCGACCTCACCATGACTAACGGGGGAGCTTCTCGAAAAACGCTTGCGCGCACGCGAATGGCCTGGCGAGATTTAAATGCCTGTGAGTCCGTGGATGAGTAGGGCAAGAGTAAATAGTAGGATAGTTTGCCAGTAGGCACCGGTGGTCCTGATACGCAACTGCAAGTTGTCATGCTCTTCATCATTGGTTTGCTGCAGGGCAATGAGCAAGGGAAAGGTTGTCAGGATCGCAATGCCCGCGTACCAGGGGTAAATATTGAGCAGGCAATCTAATAGGATCGTCAGGGTAATGAGGCTGATCAGGGCCGCCCCAATCATGCGCAGCCGCCAGGAAGTGATTTGGTTGATCCCTATGGCAACTGTTAGATGCGTGGTGGATAAGAGGTGTGCATAGTAAAAAATGGCCGCATAGAGCCCGATTGCAGGCTAGCCAGGAGCGTGGTGCCACTGATATGTCCGCTTTGCAAGGCGTAGGCGCTGATTACGAAAAGACTCCCTGCCAGCCAGACAAGTATGATGGAGTACCAACTATTTTTATAGCGTTGATCAGGCCCGATGAGATATCTATGCAGCAACCCAAATGTGACCAGGTTTAGTAGCAACGCGAGGGTTACATAGAACCAGTTCAATACTGCCCCCTGTTGCCAGGCCAGCATGATCCCAATTATCAGCGGCGCGATCAGGCCAGGAAACAGGTATATACGCATCTGCTGAAACATCTGTAGCCATGTGCGCATATCGTACCTCATTTGCTCTGAGAACAGATAAACTCATCTCTTTCCAGGACGCTTTTAAGTATACCATTTTGGCGCCTGCGGCGGCGGGTTGGGCGTATGGAGTGTATGGTGGGCGGCCGCGCCGCCCACCATACACTCCATACAGGAAAGAATCTCCATCGTATCGCTTGCTCGTGATCTCTGGACGAATATGAAAAAGCCCTGGACCATGGATGACTTGTGCTTGACTTGGCAGCTTTTTTTGGAGTACGATAGCAGCGATTAGTAACCGTAGATACAAAAAGATCACATTTTTTATTGGGAGAGCTTAGATGCAAGAGCATGGAGTTATGCGTTGGTTGCAGCTCACTTATAAGGTACCCAGCGAGCCGTCGCAGAAACGTGTCTGGGTCTGGCGTCGGCTACAGAATTTAGGTGCTTATGCGCTGCAGAACTCTGTGTATCTATTGCCGTATTCTGAAGAGGTAGAGAAGCACTTCCGGCAATTGTCCCATGATATTCATGAAATGGGTGGCGAGGCCAGTATTTTTTCAGTTGTGGCCCTGGATGTTGCCGACGAGCAACGTATTCTCCATGCCTTATTAGATTGCCGTAATGCCGATTATAATAAAGCGGTCAAGGTATGCGCACGTTTTCTCAGTCGTGCTGTAGATCTGGTTGAGAAACAAGAGTGGAATGAACAATTGCAGGCTGAATTTTCAGATATCCTCGAAAAGGTTCACCTCTCTTTTCGTTCTGCGCGGCGCCATGATGTGTTGGGTTCATATACCGCTATCGCTCGTGCCTCAGCGGCCGAAGCTATTGCTGTTTGTGAGCAAGTTTTTCGGGTGTTGCAAGTGCGCGAATTCGCTAAAGCGCGCCGTTTGCTCGAAATGAATTATGAATGGATCTATCTACCTACTGCAGCCGAGCAAGAAACTTCACCATGTTCGGGGAGTCAGAGTCGTCAAACAGCGAGCCTATCTCTTCCTCATCATCCAAAATATAAGAATGTGTCTGATCCTTATGATTGCACCACACAAGATGAGATGTAATTTAACTGCCCCTAAAGGAATGCTCAGAAAATTGCGCAAGTTATAGCTATTTGGTCAATTTTGTTGATTCTTCCATAGCTTTTTTGGGCCGTATCATGTACACTCAAACTAACTACAACGAAACCTTTCTTTAAACCGTATATAATGTAGTTATAAAGTAGTTTAAGTAGGTCACCCTCCTACTTTTAGGATATCAGGGGAAGGACAATGCAAAGACCAGATCCAAATCATAGATCTAGTGGTGCAAAAGCTATAGCAATTGACGAGCGAGCAAAATATGTGCGCTATCGTCTCTATATGTTAATTACTCTGCTGATTTCTAGTGGTTTTGCTCTTGGCCTCCACCTTATCTTTGGACGCTAAGAAAAAAGAACAATAGCTATCAATTATGAGATGAAAAGTGCCCATCAGGGGGTATATTCCTGATGGGCACTTTTTCATCTCATAACCGATCAGGGGATGGGGTACTTGCATGTATTTCTTAAAATGAGTACAATTTAGCTATACTCGTGCGAATATTTGGCCGTGCTTTGTATGTTGTTAGATTGGTGTTATTTTGAGCTCACTGCAACCTGGAACGAAGTCATCTCTTTCAGCGCGACCAGTACGTGATACGGCTCCGCGGCGCTTGATTGTGACTGCGGGTGTGGTCGCATTTGCTGTTCGTGATTGGTCGCTCTGGCCTTGCTGCGCGTGGGGCCATGGGGACCACCAATGCGGTTAGTGCTTGGTAAAGAATCTGTGGCCGAGGCGGTGGAGAGAACATTAGACGCACTATTGCTGTGGGCGGATTCAGCGACCCTGTTACAGTTGCATTCAGGCTGGCAGGAACAGCAAGTGCAAGTCTGGGGGAGCTCAGAGCAAGGATCATCTGTTTCTTTAATTCACAGTATCCTCTTACGAGCACAGCGCGATGAATTACGTCCCAATCTGCACCTTCAGCCTGTGCCTAGCCTGCACGTAAAGTGGGTGCCAGTTGCAGATATCGAATCGGGCCAGCAGACGATGGACCCGGAAATTCAACCCAGCGTTTTATCTGCCTTACAATCGTTACGCGCCCATATTCAGCACGATCCAGAGGTGATATTGCGTTATCTGGCCGATATGCGTGTCATGAGTCCTGCCGAGCATGATCAAGAGTGGTGGCAGCAAGAGCTAAAGCCTGCCCCTCCTAACCCTCCCAGTTCTTCTAAGAGTCGTGAGACAATGCCATTGAGTGTCATAAAAGAACCTGAGGTCGGGGATGGCACATTAACGCTGGCAGAAGCGACGTTACTCTACCGGGCATTTTTTCCACCGGATGAGTCAATTGATCTTCCTGGTTTGCGCAGGCGTTTCCTGGCACCAAAAAACTGGTTGCCGTGGATGAGGAACGTATAGTGCGTGGACGTGAAAAAGTCATCTGCGCGCCCAAATCGAGCGAGCAAGGTCTATCGCTATCAACCTGATGGACAATAAACAGCGCATAAATTAATATATCTACTTAATAACTCCAGGTACAAAGTAATATAGCAAGGGGCGAGGTAGGGAGGTCTGGCCCACCTTCTCTTAAGGATACTAAAAATGTTTGTGTGGCATGCTCTTTGGGAACATTCTAGTGGTCAACTCCATATCTGGGCTGAGTCCTCTGAGTTGATTAAAAAACAATCGGCGCGAGCAAAAAAGCGAGCCAGGGAATTTTATCCCTGGCTTCATCCTTTCATGGTTCCAGGTGCTGAATTGGCGATCGTCCTGCGTCAGCAGATTCCTCGTTCTTTACTTAATCAAGGGCGCGTGAGCTCACTGTTATTGCGTTTGCCTTCGGGGGCCGAAGCTCCACTTCCCTCTCCTGAAGTCTTTGCCGAGGTATTACCAGACGAGGATATCAGCTTGCGCTCCTGGCGGGTCGAGACGCTCGCTTTTGAGCCGCGTCATGCCTTAGAGGTATTATTATCCTGGCCCCTTGCGCCTCCCGTGGGCACGTAGGAGGCAAAGATATAACATTTCTGGCATAGAATAGGTTTGTTTGCCCAATTACTGCTGGTGCATCAAAAAATTTATGCCAGCGTTTTCAGCATACCCCCCATAGTGATCATGGGGAAGCATGCTGGCAATTGGAGCTATCCGAGGATGAGCGAGGGCAGATACAACTATTTGCAGAGAATATGCCGCCAGCTTGTTGGTCGTTTCCTGTCGCCAGATGAGCAGCAACCTGTGACTTTATTACAAGATTTTATTCTGGATTTTCTGCAACGCTGTATTGATGCTTTTGTACGCGATAGCCTGGGGAAACAGGTACTTCTTTACGCGTTCGGCTGCCCCGACCCTGCCTGAGCGGTTGGTTGACTGCCCTCACTTCGTCGCATCCTACAATTGTCGAAAACGCGGATATCTTGCATTGTGTTTGCAATTAAGTTACGGTATATTAGCTTGCGCGAAATGCTTTATTGGCTGCTCTTGGTCCTGCGCAGGGTACAGGTGGAGTCAACGCACCCTGCAACGCCAATTTCAGAGCATTCCTGTTCTTGGATATGTCGCAGCCACTGAAGACCATAGCAGTGAGAGGTGGATGGTGCGCAGGTATCGAGGACCATGTGCTGGGTGGAGTTCCGGGCTTTTTGCTCACGGCGTGTCGCGACGCATTGTTGAGACCTGCCCATCAGTTCCTGTGTTATCCCGAACTCAGACATCTGTCGAGATGAGCAACTCAATACCCAGTTGCGGGTCGTCTACCGCATTTACCCATACTATCGAGTCTACATCGAACTAGAGAACTCCTTACTGTGTGCGATGCAGAAGTCTAAGGCTGCGGGACTTGTGCGCCACTGGTGTGCCGTCTGTTAGGTAGACAAGGATGGGACTCAAACTGCGCTGCCGCGACAGAGATAGACTTGTACTGGCAGATACTCGTGTCCAGCGCATATCTAACCCCTTCGCTGCGGTGAAGCTTGTTCCTTACACTTGCTCGGATGCAGTCAGTGAGCACAGTAGTGTATTAGGGGAGTGTGCCTGGGTCCTATAAACCTGTCTCCGGTTGACATGCAACCTGCTCGCACTCGGAGCTGTAATATGAGCTCAGTATCTCTAGACGCCTATGAAGATTCTACATACGATATGTCTTGGCTCAGTGAGTAGAATGTTATGGCAGAGTGGATTATGTCGTGGTTTTTTTCGAGTCATCGTTGGGCTACGCCTTGCGTAGTAGCGCTGCTGTTGGGACAAGTTATTTTACACAGATGCCAGTTTGATCTTTTATGCTCTGGCTTTCGGGGAGCGAAGTGATCGGCTTGTAGTGAAGATGTACTCCCTCTGTAGTGAACGTGCTGGGTCAATGGGTTGTAATTACGGCTGCCGAGAGATTCTAGAAGGCGCTGGCCTTTTTCTAGGCGGACGGCCAGGGAAACCGATATTATTCTGGGGAGAAGCTTGGATGTGTGCTGTCACTGACTGCAGGGAGCTATATTAGCGACGACGTGTGGGATGGCCTTTAGTTGAGATTCTACAGTGGCTCTCCTCACGTGTGCACTCGGCTACCGTGTGACTTTAGAAGTATCTTATTTGAGACGCCTGGCGGGGATAGCGTGGTTAGAGCCAGTCGTTCGTCGTTCAGCGGCGTTGCCTAAAATATATGCACCTCCTACGTCCTAGAGCGGTGTCTTTGGAGTCCTTAAAATCTGCTGCCAGCAGCTATCAGGCTTTTTATACCTCAAAGAGATTGGGCGAGTTTCGTGGCATGCCCTTTCTGCGCCAGTGCCGGCATATTTGGCGCTTTGCTCGCCTGCGGATGAGGTCATGGGAATGGGCAAAACCATCCAACTGATTGCCTATTTGCTGCATCAGCGTGAAATCGCAGCCGGGGCCCTCAAACCTAGTCTGATTATTTGTCCTATGTCCACCGGGGTTAGTAGCGAAACTGGTATCTTTGTGACTTGCTCCGCAGAGCGTCTTTGAGCACCCTCGCCTGTCCGTGATCGATTCATCATGCAGGTGAACGTTGAGCTTTGCGTGATGATAATTTACTTTCCAGGATCGGTTCCTGCATATGCAGTTGTCTTGACTCACTTATGCGACGATAGTCCTCTCGCGCTTGCCAGATGCAGCATCTGGGCGTACCGTACAATGGGACCAGCCGTTTGATAACTGGTGGATAGAGGCCCAAGAATAATTAAGAATGAGGAAGTGCCAAACAGACCCAGGCCATCAAAACCTGCAGCCAGTCCACAAATGCTATGTTACTGTATACACCGGTTGCGCGAATCGCTCTTGTCTCTGTATACAGTGTAGCCTCTTGGCCATCGATCATGTGAGATCTTATTATCTCGAATTACCTTGGTTACCGTTAGGGATCGGGAACGATTTCCGGAAACGCTTTGCCTTGCCCATCGAACTCTGATTCATGAAAGTACCGATGCGTGTTCATACAGCCTGCAGCGTTTGATTCAGCCCTTTTGGTTGCAACGGGTTCGATGTGAAAGACGGATAATGAGATCAAGTCAAATGTATGCGCGAGAGAATGTATGGAGATATTGAATCAGTACTTGTGTCAATTCTTGACTCTTGCCGAATTCAGCTTCGTCTGTACGAGAATCCCATCCAGTGCGGTGTCTCGGATCTGTGATGGACGAGAAAAGTTGCGCCTTTAGAGCTCCGGTATTTGACGCCGCATGGCCGATGTTCCTTTGTCGGGTCTTCATCTATTAGACCAACACTCACGAGCAAGCTCAAACAGGTTGTGCAATCATTCCAGATATGTTCTTGCAGTTTATGCAGCCTGATCATAGAATGAATCGCTCCTCTTAGTGAACGGCGTTCAGGGCAAGCTAGAGCGCCACTGCGAGTGTCATGCTGGTCAAGAATGTTTCGCGACCAATACGTGTCCGTAATGTGGATAATCGATGGCGACTTCATTTTCACGCAATATGCCTCAACACTGGGGGCTCTTATTGCGCTGGATTTCCGAATCCCGCTGGGTTTGCGACATTACGTTCATCTTCACCATTAGCACCAAATCAGAGCAGCGGATCTCTTTATCCAGCGCTTTCAGGAGGAGGCCACGGTGCCATTGGCCGTAGCGTGCTGTTTGCCGCTCTTCGTGCTCTCAATTCATTAGTTCGTGAATATCTTTCCCGGCTATGCTTGTATCTGACAGTCCGCCTAACCATGTTTTTTGTCAGCTTGATTACGCTGTGAGTTAATCTCCCGTCTTGAGAATCAAATCTATAGATATCAGCCTTTCTTCGGATATCTGGGCAGTCGAACATTGTGCACATGTTCGTCCATATAATGCGTCAGTGTATGGATTTATCACTGTCCAGAGCGCATCGATCATGATACTGTATCGTAGCGCAGAAACTGCTGTGTTCTGGTTGAAGAGAGTATTGTTGGCGTGCGGGAGCGTTGGCCCGAACTGCGCTGAATCAGTGTGAGTTACCATCATACCCGACCAGCTCAAAGATCTTTCTTGCTTTGGATCGGTTTGCGTCTGGGTAGGTTTGGGTCGATTACTATGATTTTGGACTATGGTATGTGATTGCATGCGGAGTGGAGCTCTCAAATGATTCCTTATTCAGAGAGGGCTATGAGATTGTATGTTTCGTGGTGTACTCTCAAGCACGCACGCAACAGAGCGGACGCGGTTGCGCATTGGCTCCAGCTGGCGACTCAGGTCGGGTCAAAACGCGCTGGGTTGCAGGTGCTGGAAGCATTAGATTGGAGAACACGTCGAGCCCTGGAAGGCTATGCACGTCAGGGCCAGCGGTACTCTGCAACTCGACATTCAAGAGGCCAGATTAATGCACAGCGTGCCTCAAGGATCTTGCGGTGAACCTTATACGATTGAGATTCAATTTGTCGCCGCTAGATGACCAGCAATTGGGAACAGATACGTGCATCACTTACTTCTCGCCTTTCCAGCCCATCTCTTGCCGCCCATCACTATTGTTCAGGCGAGATGGCCGCAGAGTTGAGGAGCGTTTATGACCCGGCCCCGGTATACCCATCGTTGTGGTTTAGCCGCAGCCTCTGACCTACAAACCAGTTGCAGTTGTCCTGACTGGGCGAATCCATGTTAAACATAGCGCGGCAGTTTTACTATATTCTGGCCGAGCAATTTGATGCCGATCCTTTTTTGATCTTTACGCTACGAGGACGTAACAAGGAGCAGGTTATTGAGGCGTTACGCAGCGAACGTGCAGCAGCACAACCTGGAGACCAGACCAGCTCCGAGGTTGTCCAGCCAGTTGTTGCCACCCTCAAGCTTGAAGACCATATCGCAACTTCTGGCAAGCGGGTCCTGCAATCGATCCTTCGGCTGGTCAACCGCACAGCCTCTGGTAGATAAAGCCTTGCTGAAGTGTCTGGGCGAATCGCCCTTCGTCATTAAAGGCCAGAACTTATCCGAACTGCTGGCGCAAGCCTATGATCAGATCCGACTAACTATTCAGGAAAGCATGGAGCACCAGGTAATGATCGTAGAATCTCAGCAGCCAGCTGAGAATGGAGAAACTTCCAAATTGTGAAGTAGTTCATAGTTATACGGTGAAATACCCCGCATACTAAAGAAAATTCATATATATATTTTTAGATTTTCTGGATTTTTCTGAACGAGACAAAAACCGTGAGTTTTGTATTATTCTTTGTAGAGATCTGAATTCAGCAACTCTTGGACATCGGGACTAAATGAATGTAGTGGAAAACGAGACTCAACTGGTCAGCGAAGCCTGCATGGATCGCTTGAGGCCTTTTGAGGCTCTGGTAAAACTGTATGAGCCGCGTATCAGACGCATGATATACGGTATGACGCAGGATGTGCAATTAACGCAGGATCTCTGCCAGGACACCTTTCTGGCAGCGTATCGTGCTTTGCCGCGTATGGAAGGCAAAGATCTGCATTTTGCCCCCTGGCTTTATCGTATTGCTTTGAATCTTGTGCGTAGCGAATGGAGACGCCACAAAAACATCAAGATGGTCCCATTTTCATCACCGCCTGGTACCGATGAGAACTCTTTTGATGAACAACAAGGAGAGGATTTTCTCGTAAGCAACGAGCATTTTGAAGAGCAGGTGATGCAGCGAGAACTGGTTCGGCGGTGCCCTGGCGCAATTGCCAGAGTCCTCAGCCATGTGCTTGCTACTAGATGCAGAGGGATTTTCCTACAATGAAATTGCTGAAGCTTTACAAGACTCACTATCTGCCGTACGTAGCCGGCTCTCACGAGCGCGGCAGGCATTTCAAACGCATATACAACCGTCTCGATCAGGAAGGAAGATGATGAAGGATAGGTATCCTGACCCACAGAATTTTCGCTACCCACCATGTTCATTGAGTGCCAGGTGTATTCAATATCTTGATGAGATTGATACACTGTATTTCCGAGCTGCTCCAGCTCGCTCTGTACCGTGTGGTGATGTATGGGAAGGAGACCAGGTAGAGCAGTTGCACGCACACCTGCTCTCTTGCAGGGTGTGTCAGATTGCGCTGGCTACTGCCCGTACACGGCGAGATCAGCAGCGTCAGGCTTTCCAGATTCTTCTGACTGAAGGCGAGGGATCGTACCTGTGCGCACTTCGACCATTATGACTACTCTGGCGTATCCTGAAGCAACTGCCGCAACGAAGCCCGCAATTGACCAGCATTTTTACTCTCATGGTCTACAGGACCGATTTTCGAGGATATTTTTTGATTTCGCTCCGCATTTTAATCTTTACCACCAAGCCAGAAAGTCACGCCAATCAAAACGTTACAAGAGGGCCCGCCTTAAAAATGGCTGGCGCTTGTGGCTCTAGACTCCCTGAGTGCGTCCCACCCGTCAATATGTGTAAGGTAGACTTTGGCGACTCCCAAGTCGCTAGGGTTTCTAGGCCGCCGGGTGCTCGTGTGACTTCACCCCATGAACTCTTAGTCAACTTACGCGGCCTTTCCAGGCCGACTTGACGGTAATCGCCTGCTCGAAAACCGCTCACGTAGCCAGACGAAATTTGTTTCGAAAGCCTCAAACAGCTCATTATTTTTGCCTACTGTGCATAAATTTAAGCTAGGTTGGCTAACGGTCGGTCAGTCCGGTGTCTTCTCTCATCCTTCAGACATGGTGCAAAGCGGTCTTGCTAGTCAGAGAATTATGATTTCCGGCATGCAGACGACAGGTGCCTCGTCCGCTCTTGTTATCTCTGTCCATTGGCAGCGGCTGTGGATGGTGTGGATCAGGTACACACGCGGTGCGATATAAAGATCCTGGAAATCTTATCCAATCTATATGGATAACAATTCGCTGCACCTAGGCAGACCAGCCTATACATGTTTCTGTACTGAGTGGTAGAATATTTACTTCAATGGACGAGGGCTTTAAACGCTGTCTGGTCGATACTGATAGACAATAATGTTTTTTTTGCCATACAGATGATGGGTTACTGCCTCTGGGAAGGGGGACATTGAACGATCCGACGTGATACGGACCCCCACAAAGGTTATGTCGCCATAACATTGCAGGCTGACACCTGACTTTATGTACTCACGACATATCTTTTATTTTACCTCTAATTATTGTGGCTGTAAGATCTGATTCCACCGTATGCGTCAAGGCCTCTTATCGAGAGTCAAGTAGTCATGTTCTTATGCAGGTGCACGGGACGGAAGCTCAGTTGCTTCGGACTCAAGCGCCCTTTCCATTAAGGTTTTTCGCGGAATGCAGATCCCATCATCTGACACAGCTATACTGATGTCAGGTTAAAGAAACGCACCGGGATCTTCAAAGGATATTTACCATGCACCAGGAGAAAATTTACCACCCCCCTGCGCGCATGATTTGAACAGTGAACGTCTGAATGAGTCACACTCCATTTTGGATTTAATACTAAAGACGCACCTTTTGCAAGTATCTGTAGGTTCAATTAGTCTATTGTAAGTTGGCAATCGGATACTGGCTCTGGTTTTCTGACCTGAAGAAAAACCTCATTCAAGCGAGGACTTGGTGTATATCAAGCTTAGTAAGTCATTGGGAAGACAGGCAAGCGCTTGTGGCGACCTCTGATCCTTCTTCTGAGGGATTTGTCTAATTGTATAAGCCTGGCTCTCGTACACATAACTGGTCGTCAATTGTCTTGAGTCGGGTGGCAATACGAATAGCGCGCAAAGTATCAACTCTTAGAGATCCAATTGATCTGGGATTTACCAAGACGCGCACGCTCGATAACCCTCCCGAGGCCACTCGGAAGACGTCGGTTGACACACTAAATTGTTCTGGGATGAAACTGGTGCTGGACGAAGTTAGCAGAGAGCCGGGCTAATTGTAGTTGAGTCTTTTCTCCTTCGATGCAAAAAGTTCTTGGATCCCATCTCTGACAACATATATATGTCAGGAAAACGCCCGGATCTCAAAGGGATATTTACATGCACCAGGAAAATACATCCCCTGCCGATGATTATGCAGTGCAGTCTAATGGTACACCCATTGGATATACTAAAGACGCACCCAGCAGTTGGTCAATTATCTATGTGAGTTGGAATCCGGATACTGGCGGTTTTGACCTGAAGAAAACCTCTTCAAGCGAGACTTTGGTGAGTAATATCGTTGGAGGACAGGCACAGGCGCTTTGCACCGATCCTTCATCTGAGGGCTCTATTTGTGATAACAGCCTGGCTCTGTCACCAACTGGTCGTCAATTGTTGGTCGGTGGCATCGATAGCGCGCAAAAGTATCAACTCTGGTCCATTGATCTGGATACCAAGACGCGCACTCTCTTAACCCTCCCAGGCAGTCAAGGACCTGTGCAACTAATTGGCTGGGATAAGCTGCTGGCGAATTAAGCAGGAGCCAGGGCTAATTGATGAGTTTTTTCTCTTCGATGCAAAAAGTTCTACTAAAGAAGCCGCGTTGCCTGCGCGGCTTCTTTTCTATTCTCTATTTAACGACGGCTACATTGAAACCGTCAGTATAATCGTTGTCATTGGCCAGTACAATCGTGGTCAGGCGTGGATCCTCGCGGGTTAATTGATTATATTTAACCAGGCCAGCAGTATCCTCACTCATCTCAGGTGATGGTTGGAAGACATTGCCACCACGGACGCAATTATCGGCGATAATGATACTGCCCGAGCGACTGAGCTTGATGGCCCATTCTAAATATTGGGGGTAGCTGACTTTATCAGCATCGATGAAAATAAGATCAAAGGGTGCCTCGGTCTGCAGCGTTGAAAGTTGATCCAGGGCATTGCCAACGCGTACCTCGGCGCGCTCAGCCACGCCTGCGCGGGCAAATGACGCGCGTACTACCTCAGCATGTTTAGGATCGATCTCCAATGTAATCAGCCGGCCATCGGCAGGCAGGGCCCGGGCCAGCCAGATACCGCTGTAGCCAGCCAGAGAGCCAATCTCCAGAATCTTGCGTGCATGGCTGGCGGCTGCGAAAACCTGGAGCAACTTTCCCTGAATTGGATTAATCTGAATTTCTGGCAAGCCCGCCGCTTTAGCGGACTCTAATGCCTGACGGAGCCCATCGTCTTCGGGAGCAAAGAGTTGCGCAATCTGCGCTTCAATAGCATGACGTTGCTGTTTTTCTTGTTCTAATGAGATATCGGACATAAGAGAATCGCCTTTCCCTGGCTCTAAAAGCAACAGGATCAAGCTGCATGAGTGACGCTCGATCGGCACTGACGCAGCAAAAACTCCTTCCCATCATACAACATTCTGTACTAAATCGCCCCCTGCAGGTTTGGGGCTTGTTTCCTCTCCGGTGGCTTTTTCAAGCGCGAAAGAAAAAAGCACCTGCAAGGAGCACACCTAGCTTTCTTATCTAAAATGTTTTAACCAGGCTATCGACCTGGGATTGTTTGTGCATGCCGATGCTGGCATAGAGCTGATGGGCACCAGTCGCGTTATTGGCATCGACATCCAGCATGATACGTTTCATACCGCGTTGATAATAGGTGGTGAGAGCAGTGCGCAGTAGCTGGTTAGCGATACCACGTTTGCGCCAGGCACGTCGCATCCCTACCTGCCAGATGAAGCCTTCTCCGTTGTCCGGATAGACGCGGCAGATGGTAACGCCCACTATCTGGTCCTCGGCAACGGCTACATAGAGCATCGAGGGCTCAAAGCTAGCGGTCTTCTCAAACACCTTTTCATACCAGTCTTCATATGGTCGATAAGGTTTGCCATCGATATCGGGAAACGCTTCGGCGATCACGTCATAGACGGCGCGCTCCTCCTTTCCCGGGATGAATGGACGGACGGTGATGCCAGGTAAGGGCTGCGGCTGTTGTGGCTCTGTTTCTAAGATTACCTCCATGCGATAATCGCTGTTCTCGATCGTAAAGCCATGTTGGATAAAGAGAGCTGTATTGGACTGCGTAAAGCCCCAGGTATAGAGGCGGCGCGGCAACTTGTCGTCGGCAGCCAGCAGGACCCGGGTACGCTCATCGGCAAATTGAAGGAGGAAGTCAGCCAATGGTAGTTCAGCATAAGCTGGATGGACCTGTGTATGCACATCCAGTAGCACGCCCCGACCTGTGTTGGCCACACCTGTATACCCGATCAGTTCACCGCTGGCAGTGAAAATTGCGCAGGAATTGTTTGCCAGGTCCAGCTTTTCACCATCCCAGAGCTCATAGACATCTGACACTGTGTTATCGCTCTGTCCTGTCTCTGCCAGTTCTACTTTTGCGTATAGATCGATGATTGCCTGCGCGTCATCACGCGTGGCGGCACGAATAATCAAGTCTGTTGGAAGTGTAATAGCGGTCATTGATATACTCCATTCTTTCCTGGCTATTGATTGGCAACCCCTGCTTAAAGTATGGGTTGCATATATGTTTCGCATACGCAAGCGAGCGCATCCCTGCTGTTCAAATGGGAGCTTGCCAGGAATGGGGCAGACCAGGTTGGGATACCGGAAGGCACAAGCAGGCTCGCGATGAACGTAGAGGAGAATGCGCCCACGGCCTGATTGGCTGGTTTACCTATGCGAGGAATGTGTGGTCAGCGAACAGTGATGTGAAAGCTACATGCACGGTGCGTCCGACCTGAAAAAGGGCATAGTGAGGCTATGGGCGACCATGCGCTGCTCGGGTGCAAAGATGCACAGACGGCAGCCACAGCGTGCAAACAGGTGTTTGTCTTTCGCCTTCGCCATGTTCAGGATTGTGCCCTTTCATTTGAAGAAAACAAAGTGTTAATCGCAAAAGCAGATATTTAAATCGCTATCCATCAATAAATTTACCATAAACAAAATTCTACGTCAAGCTGCGCACCAGCGCTGGTTCAGAAAAGAGTTGCGCTGTCATGGCCAGATCGATAGCGGCATCGCATTCATGGAAGATCTGATAGCTTTCCTGCATATATTTCAAGCCTCTTTGCTGTAGCGGTGTGGTTGATGCACCCTCATGCAAGTCGGAATCCATGATAGTAGGAGGATCTAGATCGAGGAGTAATGCTCCATAACAGGCGAGTGTGCGAGCGTAATCGAGGCGCAAGCCATGTTCCTGGCAGATTTGTAGTGCCTGCTCGAAATAGACCATGGCCTGGTCGGTTTGGCCCTGGGCATGCAGGATGCGTCCCAGCAAGCGATACGCCCGCTCAATGATACGCGTGGTTTCATAATCCCGGGCATCTTTGAGTGTCTGCTGAGCAGTCTGCCACGCCTCTTCAAGGTTGCCTTGCAAGAAGTGCACCATTGCCAGTAAATGTTTAGCATCAATAATATTCTCAATTTCCATCCCTTCAAGCGAGATTGAGCGTTGCAGGGTAGTACGAGCGCGGGCCAGCAATTGGATGCGGTACTTGACGTTTTCGCTGGCATTGGGATGGTGTTGAACTGCAATTGCCTGTGTAATACGCAGATCGGCCAACCCAAGCAAGGCATAGCGAATGCAGCGCGTACTCTTGATATCGCGGCTGATGGAGATGGCGCGGCGGATACTATTGAGAGCCTCCTGCAGATTGCCCATATCGGCCTGTACGGATGCCAGGGCGATATTGCTCCAACTAATGCGTTCGCGATCATTGATGCGCTCGGCTAACTCCAGGCTTTGATGAAACCATGTTTCAGCTTCACGCAGGGAGCCAGAACGCTGGGCGACGTCACCGAGATTATGAGTTACAAAGGTCATATTGGGGAGATCGCCACTGCGCTCTGCCAGTTCCAGCGAGCGGCGCATATAGCGGCGCGCTTCATCGTGAGCGCCTTTGACAATATTGACAGCTCCTAAATTGCCGCATACACGCGCCATTTCTGAGACGAGCTCACTCCGTTCATAGATCGTCAAGGCGATATTGAGATGTTCGAGGGCGCTATTGACCTCTCCTAAGCTGGCGGCTACAATGCCGAGTCTTTCATGGGCATAGCCAATCTCCAATGGATCGCCGGTGAGTGCTCGTTCGATACGTGTAAGGGAGAGATCGCGCACTTGCCAGTTTTGCTGTCCCTGTTCTTTAGGCAGGTATGGCATTGGCAGCCTTTGATAAGGTACCTGGGGGGCCTGGACGCACTCTTCGAGCATGGACAATGCTTCCTGTAGATAGCGGCGGGCCTGGGTATAGTCTCCTTCCAGACGGAAAAGAGCACCATACTGCAGATGCAGGCACGCCCAGGCTGCACCGCTGGTAATGCCAGACTGTATCATCACATTTTTACCTCGCTCATAGCAACGATTGGCCTGCTCATATTCGCTGGTGTAGGTCCAGGAATTGCCGATCTCGCGCCAGAGCATGGCTTGAATCTGTGCCTCTTTTTGTCGCAGTATCTCGACTTCCTCGATAGAAAGCGCAAGTTCTGTGGTGATATAGCGATGGAAACGCGTGCTGGTACGAAGCTTCAAAATGTACTCATAGACCTGGCGCCCTTCGGCAAACGTGCCCAGGATGATGCTGCATTCAGCAATGCGCTCCAGAATACGACAGAGGTGTAATGGATCACTGAATGGGAGCTGATCAATCTCTCTCTCTATAATATGTTGAATATATTCGGGTGAATCAATGTGATTGGCAGCTGTGAACTCATCGCCACTGAGGGCCTGAAAGACCAGGATATAATATTGTTGTGCCTCAGCGTAGGCAGCCAGTGCATAGGCCTGATTTCCTGATACTTCAGCATAATAGGCCAGCGTTCTACGATCGCCACCACCTTTACTCAGGTGGTAGACGATGGTGGTGGCGACTTTCTCTGGCTGGTTGGCGAAAGTAGCTTTGAGAGCCTCAGCAGCTCGGCGATGTAGCTGTGCACGCCGGGCTGCTGAGAGACGGCTATAGAGATGGCTGATAATGAGTGGATGCCAGAAATGATAAGCGATGTTGGCCCCGGTTCCTTCTTCGATCAACAAGCCCGCGTTCAACGCCTCATCCAGTAGATCCAGGACAGTATCCTCATCTGAATCATTGGCCATAGGCAACAATTGGCGTAGCTCGAATGAGCCTCCGATGACGGCGGCCTTGCCGAGCAATTGCTGGCATCCCTGACTGAGCCTACCCAGACGCCGCTCCAGGACTGCAGCTATGGCCTCCGGCAATGAGACCGTTGGCTGCTGATGTTCATGCTCGGCTTGTGTTGTTGCTTCACTACCTTTTTTGCGTGCGTTGTAACTATTATGGGACTGGCTTGCAGAAGGAGCCGCATCGAGCGACGATAATTCTGGTAGCCCTGTTACTCCATTTAACTCATTAGATGAAGTATCAACGTAACGCGCCAATTCTTCAGCGAAGAATGGATTGCCCGCCGCCTGCGATTGAATACTTTCCACCAGGTCCTGGGGCAAATGTGAGACCAGCGTAGCAATCTGGGTTGAGGTAAGTGGTAAGACCGGGACCACCACTACTGCCTGTTCACGCTGTAGATCTGCGATCAGGGTGCGTAATTTATGTTGCGGTGCCAACTCGCCTTCGCGACAGGTACCGATCAGCAGCACAGATTGTTCCTGCAGATGATGGATCAAATATGTCAGGAGATCGATACTGCTCTCATCTGCCCAGTGGAGATCATCGAGTACCAGCAGTAATGGATGCTGCTTACTAAATGACTCGATCAAGCCAAGGGCGGCTTCCCAGAGATGTAGCCGTTCCTGTTCAAGCGAGATAGGGATTGAGGGTTGCCCATTAGTTGATTGCAGGACTTGCAGATCAGGAAGTAGGGCGCCAAGGCGCTCCAGCTTTAATGAAGATGTGGCCAGTTCGCGCAACATAGAATCGGTCGGCGTATCCTGCTTACGATTGACCAGATCAGCAAAGGCCGATGTGCTCTTAAAAAGGATGCGCAGCAGATCGGTCCAGGGATGATAAGGGATCGTGCTTTCTTGTTCATAGGATCGGCTCCAGGCCACCGTCCAGCCATGTTGATATGCTTCGAGGCTGAGTTCTTCAGCCAGCCGTGTCTTGCCAATGCCTGGTTCTCCGCGTAGCAGCATAAAATGGGTATGCCGTGGGCGTGAAGCCGAAGTTGGTTGGTATGTTTGCTGGTTGGTAGCAGACGGTGTTGACGGTGTATTGTGCGGCGCCGTTTTTATTGGTGCGTTTGCCTTTTTCTCTAGCGAACGCATTACCTGGCGTAGTGTTTGTAGTTCCCGTTCACGGCCAATCAAGCGACTTTGATAATGCCTGCCAAGTTGAAATAGTGGACGCGTGAAAGATAGGTCCAGAGGTGGCAATTCTTCTAATGGTTCCGTGTTTGGTGTATTATCGGCTTTCTGTGTATACAGCGTGGGCACATGTCCAGTGCGCAGCTTTTCATATAGCTCGATTGTTTCAGGTAGCGGCTCGCTCTCATAGTCGCGCTGCAGCATCTCCTGATGGCGTTTATATACCTGCAATGCTTCACCACGACGATCGCGCTGAGTCAACAACATCATCAGATGTTGGAGCGCGGTTTCATTGGTTGGATCAGCTGTACGCAGGCGATCGAGGGTTTCGATCGCGCTAGCATACTCTTCATTCTCGGCCTGGCTCTGCGCCAGATTTAGTAGCAGTCCCACCCAGGCTCGCTGGAGCGCATCACGTCGCTGGCCGGCCCACTCTGAATATAGTTCTTCCAATAAATAACTACCCCGATAGAGGGTGGCGGCTTCTTCTTGCAATTGCCTGGTGCGGGCAGGGTCAGTGGAGGTATCAGCTTCTTTAATGAGATTCTCAAAGGCTTCGGCATCGACCCAGATCTGTTGATGGCCAGCTAGCTCAAGCACATCACGCTCAAGGCGCAGGAGCCGGGAAGCGGCTGGTCGTGTCAGGTCTGGCTCTAGCATCTGGCGCAATTCATGGACAGCGCCATTGAGGCGATTAGCGGCAATTTCAACCTCTAGATTAGGCCAGAGTTGATCCATAACTTGCTCGCGGCTCAAGCGTCGATTCGGGCTACTTAACAGGCAACCGAGCAAGGAACGTGCGCGACGGCGATGCCAGAGACGGCCATCGATAGTTTGCCAGCTATCCTGATCTTGCTTTCTCTCAATACGAAATTGACCCAGCACATATACACGCAAAACCGGACTTGACGAAGAAGGCGTCATCGTGGGAGTATTAGCAGCAAGTTGCTCTTGTTTCACAGACTCGGGCAGGTCTGTCCCAATATATTTGCTCACGGTACGGCCATTTACGCTCCAATAGGCATACCAGTATGGTCCATGCCCAGAGCCCTCTTTGCATTTACGGCAACGTTCTTTTCCGCAGCGTGTAAATTGCTGGCGATAGGTGACTTTTCCATTCATCTTTTTTGCCCTATCTGCCTATTGAGACAAATTGTAGCTTTGAAGAGTGCAATAATTACCTTCTATAGCTGAATAATGTCACATGTGTAGTATTAAAAACTATTATAACCTAGTCAATGGGAACCTCACAATAGCATAGCCTATCTGCTCGTTATTTTGGAACAGATAGGCTATTAACTTTTCTTAATGCAGAGCTTTTTATTTAAGCGGTAGGAAGCTCATTTTCGCCCAATGGGCTATAAATTTCAAGTATATGGCCATCAGGATCGCTGAAGTGCGCGGTGCGAGCCTGCCATGCTGGACGATCTTGCGGCCTTGCGATCGAGTGGGCGCCGCGCTTAACCAGCTCGGCATAGGTTGCATCGACATCTTCCACCTGGAAATTTAGCACTGTTTGCCACTCCTGCGCTGTATGTGACGCTGGCACCTCGCCAATCGAGGTCACGAATTCATCGCGCTTAAAAAGCTCTAACCCGGTTCCATCGAGCTCGAAATAGGCATAGCCCATTGTCTCGTCACTATATTTCAGAGATAGACCAACGATATCATGCCAGAAATTGAGCGATACAGCAAAATCGCTGATCAATAAACGGACACAGATAAGTTTCATAATTTACTCCATTTCCTCTAGTGCTCAGCCCATTGGCGAGCAGCACCTATTTCTGTTACAGCTTAACAGGAGTAAAGGTAACAATCAGTCCTAAATGTGTCTCAACTAGTGTGAGAAAGACAGGGCTTTTTCATGTTCCCCTGTGGCGCCTACGGCGCCGGGTTGGGAGTGTATGTGGTGGGTGGCCGCGGCCGCGGCCACCCACCACATACACTCCACACAGGAAATAATGGACATCGTATCGCTTGCTTGTGATCTTTGGAGGAACAGTAAAAAGCCCTGTAAGAAAGAATATTACGTTGTAAGAAAGAACTAAAAAGTGGTATAGTCACTTTATAGAAACTATGAGACGGACATAAAGGGAATATTTTCGATCAAACTAACCATCCCCTTCTCCAGGATCAAACAGCCGAACGGGTTCAAAAGCGCCTATGACCGAAAATTCGCTAATGCGGAAGAATGCTATTTTGTTAGATGAAGGATAAATGCACCTATTAAGGGACTGATAGACAGACTATGCCAAAGCTCGAAGGTTCAGTTGAAAATATTGTTTTTCGCAATGAGGATAATCAGTATACGGTGGCGCGTTTTCGCTTAAATGATCGTGGACGCCTCTTTCGCGATGATTTGACCACAATTGTGGGGCTCCTGCCCGGTATTCATCCTGGTGAACTGTTGTCGGTGGAAGGTGAGTGGGAGAGTGATGCACGTTATGGGCGCCAGCTGCGCGTTGCCAGCTTTATCCAGCGTTTGCCAGCTTCGACTGAGGGCATGGTGCGTTATTTAAGCTCTGGTTTGATCAAAGGCATTGGACCCAAGAAGGCCCAGGCGATTGTTGATCACTTTGGCGAGCAGACGCTGGCAATTATTGAGCAGCAGCCGGAGATGTTGACCCAGGTCAAAGGGATTAGCGCTAAAGATTGTGAGCGTATCGAGAAGGCCTGGTTAGAGCAGGAAGACATTAAGGAACTACACCTCTTCTTACAATCTCATGAGGTCTCAATGAATGTAGCCACCCGCATCTACAAAGAGTATGGCCGTGAATCGATCCGTATTGTGCGTGAGAATCCCTATCAACTGGCTGAAGAGGTGCAGGGCATTGGATTTCGGACCGCTGATGATATCGCCGTCAAGCTTGGTCTACCACCTGATGGGCTTCCACGCCTGGCAACCGGCTTGAAGTATGTATTGACGCAGGCGGCTAATGATGATGGCCATTGTTTCCTGCTGGAGAATGACCTGATCCGCCGCGCCTCACAGATCCTGCAGGTACCTATAGAAACATTGCAAGGCGCCATGGAACAATTGCGCTCGGAACAGGATATCTTTGTTGAGCCAGCAACTACATTGGCTGATAGCAACCCTGTTGCTGGCGGGAAAACAATCTTCTCTATCGCTGAAGAAACCGGCGACTATGAGCCATCTGAGCCGGAAGAAGCCTCCACTGAGCCGCAGTCGCGTATCTACTATGGCCCTTTCTGGTATGCTGAGAGCGGTTCAACGCGCCTATTGCGTATCTTGCGCAACGCGCCCAGTTGTCTGCCACCCACCTCAGCGCGCCAGTGGGAAATTGTTTTTGAGCGTCTCAAACAGCAGCGCAGTATGGAATTGACGGTGCGACAGCGTGAGGCTGTTCAGGTTGGCTACCAGCAGAAAGTTTCTATTTTAACCGGAGGTCCGGGTACTGGAAAATCGACCTCGCTGCGCGCGTTGCTGATGTTGTTGCGCACGCGTAAAGTGGATGTCGCCCTGGCGGCCCCAACAGGGCGTGCGGCCAAGCGTCTCACTGAGGCCACCGGTGTGCAGGCTAAAACGCTGCATCGCTTGCTGGAATATGCTCCCCATGACAACAGCTACCAGCGCAACGAGGATAATCCCCTGCCTCACCAGTTTGTAATTGTTGATGAGTTCTCAATGGTAGACATCCTGCTCTTCTATCACCTGCTCAAAGCGTTGCCGCGTACCTCCCATCTCTTACTGGTAGGTGATGCCGATCAATTGCCCTCAGTGGGGCCAGGCAACGTCTTACGGGATCTATTGCGCTCAGAGGCCATCCCGGCTGTACGTTTGACTGAGCTATTCCGCCAGGCTCAGCAGAGCAAAATTGTGGTGACCGCGCACCAGATTAATAGTGGTATCGTGCCCAGTCCACGCATCGAAGCGACCAGCGACTTCTTTTTTATGCGCGAAGAAGATCCCTTTCGCGCTCAACAGTTAGTTTTGGACCTGGTACAGCGCCGCTTGCCGGCGAAATACCACTTTAATCCCATCTCCGATATTCAAGTGCTGGCCCCCATGTATAAAGGGGCAGTAGGTGTCAAGCTGCTCAATGAGCGCTTGCAGGCCCAGCTCAATCCTGCTGAACAGGCCCAGGTCGAGTGGGGAGATCGCCTGCTGCGGGTGGGTGACAAGGTCATGCAGACCAGAAATAATTATGATAAAGGCGTCTTCAATGGCGACGTTGGTTTTATTCGTCGCATTGATCGCGAGAACCTGCAAGTCAAAGTAGAGTTCGCAGAAGAGGCTGGTCCATTATTGATCGAGTATGAATTCCACGAACTGGACGAACTGGTGCTGGCCTACGCAGTTACCGTACATAAAAGCCAGGGCAGTGAATATCCCGCCGTCGTGCTGCCACTGGTACGCGAACACCGCATGCTCTTGCAGCGCAATCTGCTCTACACCGCCATTACGCGTGCCAAACGTTTCTGCGTGATTGTTGGTCAGCCCGCCGCCCTTGAATACGCTGTGCATAACGATCGCGTGGCTTTGCGCAATACCGGCCTTGCCGAGCGCCTGCTAGAACTTGGACATGCTCAAGTTCAAACCCCATTTTGAGCGCTTTCTTCTGGTATGTTGTGCTGGAAAAAACAGCAAACAGGCGTGATACACGGTGGGAATAAGTAGAGTGTAGATCGTGTTTACATTAAGAAGAAGAAAGAACGTTGCGCGTTTATATATAAGTATTTTTGTTTGGATGCTATAATTGGTGGATGGAGTAGGGCTCATACCATTGGGTCCTGTGATACTATATCCCTCCAAAGAGGAGAAA
The DNA here is from genome assembly GCF_003967555.1 of Dictyobacter kobayashii. Classification (GTDB taxonomy): domain Bacteria; phylum Chloroflexota; class Ktedonobacteria; order Ktedonobacterales; family Ktedonobacteraceae; genus Dictyobacter; species Dictyobacter kobayashii. The sequence continues at coordinate 379,474 of NZ_BIFS01000001.1, read as the reverse complement.
CTATGAATCGTCAAGAAGCTATTGACTTTCTGTTAGATCACTATGAGAATCCCCGCAATCAGGGCGAAATTGAACATCCGGATGTAAACCTGAATGGTGGTAATCCAGGCTGTGCCGACGTTATTACGATGCAGGCCAGTTTTGGTGAAGACGGCAAGCTCAAAGAGATTGCCTGGGATGGCACCGGTTGTACAATTAGCCGTGCCGCCGCTTCATATGTGACCGAGATGGTGCAGGGCATGAGTGCTGAGGAGATCGAAAATATTACTTTTGAAGATCTGATGGATCAGTTGGGTCGCGAGGTCGTCATGACCCGTCCCACATGTGCCACCCTGGCTCTGGGCACCTTGAAAAAAGGGGTGCACGAGTTCGATATGCACCAGCGCGCCGATCGGGCTGATTACAGCCACCACCAACACTAACTACTCATAATTGATAAAGTTCGCGCCAGTGGGCTAGAATGCTCAGAGCTCGCTGGTGCAGCTTTTTGTGCTCAGAATCATTAAGCCAGCGACTTACACCAGAGGGATGGGGCAGTGGCAAGTAGAATGTATCCTTATCTTCAATATAGGACCCGACGCACTGCTCCAATTTGACCTTGCCACAGAATGCCTCAATGGCCATCGTTCCCACCAGGAGCACAACTTTGGGCTGTAAAATGCGTAACTCGGCCTGCAAATAGGGGCGGCAGAGGGTCATTTCGGCGGGCGAAGGTTTACGGTCTCCATTGCCACGGAGATTACGACCGGGATCGCAACGTGTGAGTGAGCTGAGGTAGGTATGTTCATGCAGATATCCGGGTGGAAAACCCGCAGCCTCCAACCATGATTGTAAAATGCGTCCGCCTGGACCACTAAAAGGCCGATCCTGCGCCACTGAACGATGGCCAGGGGCCTGACCAATTACCAGAATACGGTCGGTGATTTGTCCACTCACAATTGGATGGGCTACGGGAATATAGCCTTGCTCCTGGCAGAGCCGACATTGCCGAATCTGTTGTTGGAGCGCGGTCAGTGCTGCTGACCGCTTAGTTTCTTGCTGCTTCTCCAACATTCTCCGGGTGCTGCTCTTCTACCAGGCCAGGCTCATGGAATAATTTTGCCATGTGTCGATACTGGCCACCATAATACAACAACGGCTCATCCTCTTTAGCTGTGCCATGACCATTCGTGGTGGGCTGACCACCCTGTGTATTCTGGACACGCCCCTGCTCATCAACAAACGCCATCTGATGTGGCGTACCCATCGCTTCAACCTGGCCAATAAAGATCACATGATCGCCACCTGGATATTCAGCCACCACGCGTGCGTCGATAAAAGCCAATCCATCCTTAATGATTGGAGCACCGGTCGCCGCCGTATAATAAGGAGCATAGCAGAAATGTTCAAAACGTTCCGGACTATTGGTAGCGAAGCCGCGCGACCACTGTTCTTGTTTCTCCGTCAGCATATTGACCGCAAAGATCTTACTTTCCCGGAAATAAGACAGGGTACTACTATTATTATCAATACAAATGAGAACCAATGGTGGATTTAAAGAAACCGAACAAAATGAATTGACAGTAAGGCCCGCCAGAACCTCATTACTGCTCGTCGTGACAACCGTCACACCGGTAGCAAAGCGTCCCATCACCTGCCTGAAAAGTTCTTTTTCAATAGCCATGAATTATTCCTTCAAATGGAAGATATGAAAACGTAGGAACGCCATTGGCTCCGCGTTGAACGCAGTGGTCGGTTCCCTCCCCTGCAGCTCAAACACTATAAATAGAGAATTTGCATTGTGCCAGGGCGACTACTCTTTAGTTAAGAGTATCACGCGCCAGCCTCCACTTGTCAACTGACCTTCCGTACAGGATTATGAGCGCGCTATGGTACTGTTGGCTGTTTATGTAAATTCAACATTGTCTATTGAAATCTAAAACAGTTAGTGTCAAATTTTGTTAGGGTGCTATGTGTAATAATGAGACAATAGATAAGCAGAGAGATAGCAGTGAGTGCTTCACATGCTTTAGTATGAAAAAAGATTATTTCACATATATTGAAGCAGAGCAAGCAAATATGTCTCTCCGAGACAGGTAGAAAAAAGGAGATCCCTCGTTTATCCTGACCACTTACAGGTGAATCCAGTAACGGCACACCATTGCAGGCCATTCTCTAACCTGAATTGTATTCTCCAATATTCCCCCATTTGACTCGATAATAGTTCGTGAGCTGTGGTTGTCCTCATCACACGTTAGGAGAACGCGCTCAAAACCGAAAGCTTTTGCTTGCACAAGACCGTACTTGAGGATAAGCTTTCCATAGCCTTGCTTTCTGCGTGATGGGCGAATGGTATATCCAATGTGACCACCTTTTTGAAGCAGTTCCTTATCCAATTCATGGCGTAAGAAAATCCTTCCGAGATAGTTGTTCCCATCGATCAGCCAGAACTCTGAGGTGGGAACCTGTCTAGGCTTGATCTTTGTGCGGTCAGCTTGATTGTGGAGGTGTTGTACAAAGGTATCAAAGTTGGCAGCTACTTCTTCGGGAGAAGGTTCCCTGCCTCGGCCTTCCACTCTATATTCCTGAAGAGCCTCAAGATAACTACTTTGATAGTCTTCTGAAGGTGCACTGAGAAAAGCCATCTCTTCCTCACATTCTCTAGTGAAAATAGTACTTGAATTGCCTTCGCCTTGGCAGTATAGGTTCTTCCCTGAAAAAGAGCAAGCTTATGACATTCTCCATTCGTCAGCGGAGGCCCATATTTATGAACACTCACCTCTCTCAACTCATCTCATCCATTACTAAAGTTATGTAAGATCCAGGTTATTCCTGATAACTATACGCTGGATGAATATTGGCGTATGCTCGAAACTTTTCCTGACCACAAATATGAGTATGTGCATGGCGATATTCGCATGATGACAGGTGGTACGCTTGCGCATGCACAAATCGGCCAGAATATTGGTGCCCTGCTCTGGTTTGCTCTGCGCGGTAGCGATTGTCGAGTGTATAATTCTGATGCAGTTGTCAAGCTTGCTAACGATCTGTGTTATTGTCCTGATGCTTCTATTTCATGTGATCCTGCTGATTGGACGCGTAAAGTGATGGAGTCGCCCACTGTTGTGGTCGAGGTAATGTCGCAATACACTCAGAAAACAGATCAAACTGAGAAACTTGAGGCATATAAGTTCTTCCCGACTATTTTGGAGATCTTGCTAGTGGACTTCCGGCGGCGTTATGTTGAACATTATCATCGTGTAAATATGCATCAATGGGAAAATTACGTGTATGTAAATGACGATGATAAGGTGCATCTTTCGAGCATCGACGTAGTATTAGCTGTGAGTGATATTTATTTGGAAGCCTATCTGGAATTAGAAGAAGAGCCGTAAACATCTTTATCGAATAAGCTGGTAAAGAGCCTTGCGGTAAAAAGCAAATGTCAGTCTCAAAGCGACAATATATATGATCTATAGATATCGTATGTATTGTCGCTTTTTGTTCTGGGAGAGAGAAGCGCTTGCGAGGGGCGCATGTATGCTTTGGCTTTTCAACTGTTTTTTGCTTATCGAGGCCTGATAACTGACGAATTTTGGTTAAACATATAGATGCAGAATAATAATCGGGGCGTAGATCGTATACATAAGTAAGAGAAAAATACTGGAGTAAGTCAGAGGAGCGCGTAAGCATTATGCAAGGAAATTCAAATGACCTGGTCGGGAAGATTCTTGGGAACTGTACCCTGGAGCGGTTGATTGGTCGGGGAGGCATGGGAGCCGTTTACCTGGCTCGCCAGGAGCGTCCTGCTCGTCATGTGGCGGTCAAAGTACTGCATCCTTATCTGGACAATAACGATGGAGAGTCTTCACAGGGTTTTCTGGCGCGCTTTCGGCGTGAAGCTGATGTGATTGCCCGGCTGGAGCATATGAATATTATGCCACTCTATGAATATGGTGAGCAGGATGGCCTGGCCTATCTGGTAATGCCGTATGTTACGGGTGGTAGTCTGAGTGAGCGTTTGAAGCAACAAGGTGCTTTGTCTCTCTCTGCTGTGATTCCCTATATGGACCAGGCAGCGTCCGCGTTGGATTATGCGCATGCACAGGGGTGATCCATCGCGATCTGAAGCCAGCCAACTTCCTGTTGCATGCAGATGGTCGCCTGGTGCTGACTGATTTTGGCATTGCTCGCCTGATTGATGATAACATGCCGGGTACAACTCTGACGCGGACCGGGTAACGTTAGGGACCCCTGATTATATGGCGCCTGAAATGGCGATGGGTGAAGCCATAGATTATCGGGCGGATATTTATGAACTGGGTGTGGTACTCTATACGCTTCTAGACGGCCATGTGCCTTTTGCTGGCTCTAATTCACTGGCTGTGATTACCCGCCATCTACGCGAGACTCTGCCTCTGCTACATTCTACGCGCCCTGAGATTCCTCCTGGCGTGGATGCTGTAATTCAGAAAGCGACCGCCAAAGACCGTACACAGCGCTATTCCTCTGTGCAGGCTATGGCCCAGGATTTACATGCAGCGATTGAGCGCCCTGCCAGCTATTCAGCGAGGCTAGCCCAGGGAGAAGATATGATCCCAACAATGGTGCAGCCTGCCGCTTCTCCAATGATACTTTCTCATACGCCTCCGTCTGGTATGGGCACCTATGATGCTACACCGACCACAATGGCTTCGCCCATGAATGCCGAACCATCCAACCTTCAGGTTATTGAGACTCCTCCCGTGCGGCGTCCCATTCCAGCGCAACGAGGTGCCTGGTGGCGTGTCCCATTGTTGGTGTTATGTGCTCTGGCTTTGGTACTGGCCGGTGTGGTTACTGGCACGCAGCTTTTAAAAAATAAAACAGCTACCACCGCCACTGTAACTCCTACTGTGCAACCCACACAAACTACCACAGCTAAGCAGACGCCGACTGTGGCTCCAACCGCGACGGCAACTGTTAAGCCTACCGCACAGCCCACAGCAACGCCTGCAACCGCTGCTACACCCGCAACTGGTGTTGTTCCAACTGGCCAACTGCTCTATTCTGCGGCCGCTCCCGGGCCAGCCTGTGATACAGGTGGTGGTACCTGGGAGGTATATAATGGTGCGCGTATCAATTGTCAGGGGAAAGCGACACAGATTATCAATACCGCGACCAGCAAAACCCTGCAAGGCCTCTTTCTGACCGGTATATCCGGTAAAAATTATCCGAATGATTATGTACTTGAGGTAGATTTACAGCAAGATCAGAACTCCAATAGTAGCTTTGGCCTCTATTTCCGCAATCAGCCTGGCAGCCTGCTTGGGACCTATACCTTTCTGGTTGAGCCAGATGGTAGCTGGCGCGTGGCTGTATATGATAACACTACAGGTATACCCAAAGCTATTTCTCAAGGTACCTTCGGTGATATCCACGCTGCTAGCAAGGTGGCTGTGGTCATTAAAGGCTCGCAGTTTAGCTTCTACGCGAATGGCAAATCTCTGGGCAATGTCAGTGATGCCACCTATGCCAGCGGTACGGCCGGTCTGGCGGTTGACCAGGGAGGCACCATCAGTGCCAGTAATTTCGCTATTTACGCGACCGCTTGACCTGGATTGTAGATCTTATCGCAAATATCGACCATGAGGGTCTGGGGCAGGAAATCTTCGTAGATAACTTTGCTGACCTCGTTGTTCATCAGGATGGTGCCGAAGATGTACTTTGTACAGGCCACGCATGGTACTCCATGCTGCTTCCTCGTTTGCTTGATCCATCAGACGATCATTTCAACCAGAGGTGAAATCGTGCAGAGTTTCTGCTTTTGCTTGAACAAAATGGAATAGAAGAGCAGAGCAGTTTTCCAGGTGGTGGTGATTGATTCCGCCCCGTTCCAAGGGCACAACCAGTCATGCCCTTTTTGCGAGAGGAAGAGCTTATTTTTGCCCATATTGGAGAAAAGAAATATGCATATTTATATAGTTAATCCATTTCACATTCATATTAATGTAGATAGCCCACTTTTAGCAGTAGCGTTCGTAATCGTTATACTTCTCGTTTTTGTGCTTGCTCTTAATCATCTTAGACTGCGTCCTCGACGCAAACAAAGACATAGCTCACCCCGTGGCCACGCTCCCGCACGAAAACGTCCTCCGATCAACAAGACCCCCCGCCGAAGGTATATAGACAACACATTCCATCCTGGCAAAAAGATCCTGGTGCCAGAGTTGCTAACAAGTATGGCAGAGCTCGCAGCCCTGAGTGGCCCAGAGTTGCTCATGAGCATCTCCGCCACGAGCCTGCTTGTGTGGTCTGTGGTCATCGGGGAAAAGGATTACAGGTTCACCATATTAAACCGTTCCATCTCTATCCCGAGCTCGAACTTGATCCAAATAACTTGATCACTCTCTGCGAAATCAGGGGTCGCACACACCATCTGCTTATTGGCCATCTTGATGACTGGGAATCGTACAACATACGTGTACGAGCAGACACAAAGCGTTATGCTCATCAAAATGCTATCACGATCAAAGCCAATCCTACCTGGCAGAAAGAGGTAGTGCAACGTCCAATGCCTTAACATGAGCGGAATCCATCGTCATTAGGCTGATGGCTATCTGTAAGGTCCAATAGCAAGCGATAAGATGGACATTCTTTCAAGGGAGTGTGTTTGGTGAGCGGCTACAGCCGTCTACCAAACACACTCCACACTCCCAACCCGGCGCCGCAGGCGCCAAAGAGGAACAGTAAAAAAAAGCCCTGGATCGACCATCACAATTCTTGACTTTGTAGGTGATGATCGATATACTCTTCTACAGATAAAAAAATATTTAATAGTGTCTTCATCGGGTGGCCTGAGTAAGATTCGGGCAGAATAGGGAAGTCGGTGAAAATCCGACGCAGTCGCGCTACTGTAAACAGCGAGCGGTTCATATATTCCTCAACCTTTGTGGTCACTGTCCCTGATCGAGCAGAAATGAGTATCAATAGGGATGGGAAGGCCGTTTGAACTGCGTCCACAGCTGTAAGCCAGGAGACCTGCCCGGTGAGAGGCTCACGTTCCTTCGCGTCAAAGGAGTGAACCAGGATGAATCACTATGTGCGGGCCGCGCAAAGCTTTCCTCCATATGTGTCTTGGCTGATACCCCTCCTTCTGGCTGCTACAAAAAATTAAGGTGAGCGCTAGATATGAAAATGGTAACGCGTCCAACATTAACGGCAGCAGATCCAGAGCGGTCGATACGGCGTCGGGTTGTGTCTTCGTTGGTATTAGCCGGCCTGGGAATAATCCTGGTCGCGGTAGTGCTGGTCTCAGTGAGTTTTGGCTCTGTCTCTGTGCCGATCTTGACGATTGTGCAGATATTGTTGAACAGTACGAGGCTATTTGCTTTTCCAGTGAAATGGGACCCCGCATTAGAAATCATTATTTTACAGGTGCGTTTACCTGTCGTGCTGGGAGCGGTCCTGGTGGGGGCGGCCCTGGCAGTGGCTGGGACGCTATTTCAAGGCCTGTTGCGCAATCCCCTGGCCGATCCTTATTTGATGGGCACCTCCTCCGGTGCGGCCCTGGGGGCAACGGTCGCTTTTGTGTTACCCTTTGATACCGTGTATGGTAGCTTCTTTCCACTGACGCCGCTACTGGCCTTTGCCGGGCCTTGCTGACAGTTATTTTTGTCTATGCCCTGGCCCGCTCAGATGGACGTACACCAGTGATCATGTTATTGCTGGCTGGAGTCGTCGTAAACGCAGTCCTGACGGCTTTTCAGACGTTGATCTTGAATCTCTGGCCCTCCAACGACTTTGGGCGTATCCTGGGACTCTATAACTGGCTCTCCGGTGGGATTGCAATTGTTGGTTGGGGTCCGCTGGCAGTAGTTGCCGTGATTGTAGTGCTTGGCTTGCTGGTAGCTTTTGCGCTGGCCCGCGTGCTGGATGTATTCGCGCTGGGAGAGGATGCGGCGGCACATCTGGGGCTGCATGTTGAGTGGATGCGCTTCTTGATCGTGGTTGTAGCCTCGCTATTGACCGCGGCCGCAGTCTCGATCAGTGGTTTAGTTGGCTTTGTTGGCCTGGTAACGCCGCATTTTATGCGCCTGCTCCTGGGGCCGCGCCATCGCGTGCTGGTGCCAGCGGCCGCCCTGGGAGGTGCCATCTTTTTGACGCTGGCCGATCTGCTGGCCCGTGTGGCTCTGGCCCCAACCATAATTCCCGTTGGCGTCTTTACCGCCCTGGTGGGTGCTCCCTTTTTCTTATTTCTATTGCGGAGCAGTAAGCGAGAGTATAAATGGTAGAAAAACCCATATCCGTATTGGAAGCACAAGAAGTAGCCTTTGGATATAAACAGCAAGCGCTTTTATATGATGTCTCTCTGTCCATCCAGGCAGGAGAGATGGTAGGCTTACTGGGGCCCAATGGTTCCGGTAAGACCACGCTGCTGCGTTTACTGAGTGGCGTATTGCAGCCACAGCAGGGGCGGATTTTGCTGGAGGGCCGTGAACTTCGCCACTGGGGACGGCGCAAGGCGGCACAGCGTATCGCTGTAGTGCCACAAGAATTACATATGCCCTTTGCCTATACTGTTGAGCAGATGGTAAGCCTGGGCCGCACCCCCTTTACCTCTTCGTTCTGGGGTACGGGTAGACCCCAGGATCGTGAGATCATTCAAGAAGCTATGCAGGAGGCTGGCGTCGCCCCTTTGTCCGAGCGCATCTTTAATGAATTGAGTGGTGGTGAGCGTCAGCGGGTCACGATTGCGATGGCCCTGGCCCAGCAACCCGCTATCCTGTTGCTCGATGAACCGACCTCGCACCTCGACATCAAGTATCAGATTGAGACGCTGGAACTGGTGCAGCAGCTTAATCGGCAGCGCGGCATGACTGTCATTGCCGCCATGCACGATCTCAACCTGGCCTCGCGCTATTTCTCGCGCCTGCTGCTCTTTCAGCGTGGGATTGTGGCCGATGCCACGCCAACTGAAGTGCTGGAACCGGGACTACTCAGCCGGGTGTATGGCGTTCAGGTGCAGGTTGGTATTCTGCGCGGAGCCGAACACCTGAGTGTCCTACCACCCAGCCAGGATAGTCCCCCTTTGAAGAGTAAGCAGCCCGCGCCACGGGTACACCTTATCGCTGGCGGTGGATCGGGTGAACTGGTGATGCGTGCCCTGGCCGACGCCCGTATCTCGTTTAGTGCCGGGGCCTTGAATATTGGTGATAGCGATCATACATTGGCCCTGCGCCTGGCCGAAGACGTTATCACCGAACAACCCTATACCCCTATTTCTGCCGGCATCCTTGAACAAGTGCGTCAACGCCTGCAACAGGTTGACCTACTACTATTATGTCCAGCCGCTATCGGACCAGGAAACCTGCCGCTCTTCCAGGAAGCGCTGCAAGCTGCCCGGCGTGGCCTACCGGTTGTCCTGGTTACCGCTCCTTCACAAGCGGCCTGTGCTCCCGAACTGTCCCAGGAGTCGTCGTTGGACACCGAACAAGTGCTGCAGCAAGCCTTTGCCGCGCGTGACTATACCGGGGGAGCAGGGCTTCTCTGCCTGCAACAGCTTATGCAAGCAGGTGCGATTATTGCCAGCTCGACAGCTGCCGCCCTCGACGAGACTCGTAGGCACATTGCCTATGCTCTTGAATAGATTGTTGTATTATAGGGCTAGTGTTGAGAAAGGAGTCTTGTTGTATGACAACCATGAAGGGTGTTGTTTTACCAGGAAATCGACAAGTTGAGATGCGCAACTTTGAGGTGCCAGAGCCAGGGTATGGCCAGGCCTTAGTGCGCATGAAGGCGTCATCCCTGTGCGGCAGTGATCTGCGCGCTATTTATCGTCCGACTGATCAAGGAGTGGGACCTGAGGCTTATAGAGGGGTAATCGCGGGCCATGAGCCCTGCGGCATTGTTGAGCAGGTTGGTCCGGGCGTGCAACGCTTTAAGGCTGGTGATCGGGTTGTGCTCTATCATATTGCTGGCTGTGGCGTCTGTCACAACTGTCGCAGTGGTTGGATGATCAGTTGTACCCAGGAGCAGAATGGGCGGGCCGCGTATGGCTGGCAGCGCAATGGCGGCCATGCCGAGTTTTTGCTGGCTGACGAGCGTACGCTGGTGGCGCTTCCCGATGAATTGACCTACCTGGATGGTGCCATGGTGGCCTGCGGTGTCGGTACCGCCTATGCCGCCTGTCTACGTGCCGGGGTATCTGGGCGCGATGCTGTGCTGATCACTGGTCTGGGTCCGGTTGGTCTAGGAGCGGCCCTGCTCTGCCAGGCGATGGGCGCGCGTGTAGTGGGTGTAGAGTATGTTCCAGAGCGTCGTGAACTGGCCCGGAAATTAGGTATTCAAGAAGTGGTTGGTCCTGAAGAGGGACAGGAGATGCTGGCCCAATTGCAGGCTAAGACCAATGGCGAGGGTTTTGAGGTTGCTATCGATTGCTCCGGCAATGCTGACGCGCGCCATCTCTGCCTGGAGGCCGCCCGTGAGTGGGGTCGTGTCGTCTACGTCGGGGAAGGAGGCACCGTCTCTTTTGCGCCCAGTCCATTGTTGATCCATAAACAGCTCAGCCTCTTTGGCTCCTGGGTCTGCAGTATCCAGCAAATGGAAGAACTGGTTGAGCACCTGGTGCGCTGGAATCTGCACCCGGATGTCATGGTCACGCATCGCTTCACGCTCGAACAGGCGCGTGAAGCCTACGAAACCTTCGATAGTGGCAAGACCGGCAAAGTCGCCATTGTCTGGGAATAACCTATGTAGCTGCCTTGAGCAGGCCTATTCCAGATAGGATAGACCTGCTCAAAATGAGAATATCTGCTAGCAATCTCTGGCCTCTTCTCTTGAGCACATCTTGAGGTTTTTTGCCTGTCTCCTGAAACTTTATTGAGCTTCTTTTCACTATAATGATCTCATGAGACGAGATATATACGTCACCTTTCCTCTTTGTTGATCTGGATAGATGCGTTTTCTGCCGTCACATACATGGTAAGTTGTCCTTTATGATTAGAAAGGGCGTTAGTGATGCAGACGAGCGAGAATGTTTTGCCAATGCGCCTGCGCCACTTGCAGACAATGTGGTCGTATGCACTGGATAGCTTCCTGGCTAGCGTGGGAATGCTACTGGTTACCGGCGTGATCTCCATTTTCCACCTCTATCCGCGTATTCCTAATATCTCTATCGTGTATCTTCCCGTCGTGCTCATACTGGCGGTGCGGCGCGGTCGTTATGCCGCGATTCTGGCCTCTTTTGTCGCATTCCTCTCTTTTGATTATTTTATTGTGCCACCATTGTATACCTTTGTGATGTACCATGTCGAAGAGTGGATCTCGTTGTTCGTTTTCCTTATTAACGCTGTGTTGACCAGCCACCTGGCTTCATCACTATGCGTACAGGCCCGGCGAGCAGAGCGTCAGGAGCGTGAGACCCATATTCTCTATGATTTGATGCGCGAGACGACGCGGGAAGAGGGACTGCATAAACAGTTGCAGATTGTGGCGCAAACCCTGGTAAAGGTATTCTCTGCATGGGGAATTTATGATTGTGCCCTGTTACAAATGGCTGGCGATGGGACGCTACAAATGCAGGCAGGCACCTCTCAGTCGGGTGAAGCGGTGACATTATCGGCTGATGAACAAAAGATGGCGGGCAAGGTATTGACCCAGGGTCACAGCATACGACTCAGGCAAGAAACGTTGCCTGCACCAGCGCGTCCAGCTTTCAAGCTTTCTACATGGATGTCCGGCACTGTCATTCAGCAGACAGTACGTCGTTCTATCTGTCTGTTGCCCTTAAAAGTAGGATCGCGTGTGGTGGGTGTTTTAAGGTTGGGCGTACAGGAAAACGATCCGCAATCCCGACTAGAGGAGAGTTTGCAGGCGGAACAGGAGCATCCCCAGGCCCATACAGCTTTTTTCTGGACTTTTCTGGATCAGGCGGCCACCTTGATTGAACGCGCCTGGCTACGCAATGAGCATATGCGCATGGAATTGTTGCAACGGACCGATGAGCTGCGTTCGGCGCTGCTTTCGTCTGTCTCACACGACCTACGTACGCCATTGACCGTTATCAAGGCCGCCACATCCAGTCTGTTACAGGATGATATCGAATGGGGACCGCAGGAGCGGCGCAGTTTTATTTGCTCTATTGAACGCGAAGCCGATCGGCTTAATCACCTGGTCGGCAATCTGCTGGATATGTCGCGTATTGAGAATGGAGCCCTGCAGCCTGATAAAGACTGGTATAACGTGAACTCGCTGATTGCTGATGTCGTAAATCGTTTGCAGCCCATGTTTAAGGAGCGTGAGGTACGGCTAGCTCTTCCATCCGAGATAGCGCTGGTCGAACTGGATTACTTACAGATTGATCAGGTATTGACTAACCTGATCGAAAACGCTCTGCGTTATACTCCCGCTGGTTCTCCAATTGATATTGGCGTTGAGTGGGAAGAGCATGCCGTCACTATATATGTAGCCGATCGCGGCCCTGGTATTCAGAAAGAAGATCGGGAGCGTATTTTTGATAAATTTTATCGTGTGCTTTCAGCTAAACCTACCTCAGGTGACACGCCAGCTGGTTCTGGACTGGGACTGGCCGTTTGTAAAGGTCTGGTGGAAGCGCACGGTGGACACATCTGGGTGAAGCCGCGTAATGAGGGTGGAGTCATCTTTTATGTCAGATTACCACGAGAAACCTATGAAGGGAGCGAGTTATGAATAAGTTAGGCGCGCACATTTTGCTGGTGGATGATGAGCCCGAGATCGTGCGGGCTCTGAGGCGGAGCCTGACCGCGCATGGTTATCGTGTCCTGGTTGCCCGTAATGGGGAAGATGCTTTGCGTATTACTTTTCAGCAGCGCCCGGATGTCATTTTATTGGACCTGGTTTTGCCGGGCATGAGTGGCCTGGATGTCTGCCGCCAGATACGCGAGGTCTCGAATGTGGCGATTATCGTGCTCTCGGCCAAAGGAGCGGAACGCGATAAGGTTGAGGCCCTGGACCTGGGTGCGGATGACTACATTCAGAAACCTTTTGGCATTGATGAAGTGCTAGCCCGTATTCGAGCTACCCTGCGTCACGTCGCCAATGCCCAGGCGGGTACTGAGCCAAAACTACACGTTGGCCCGTTAAGCATCGACTTTGCCTCGCGGGTGGTCCAGCTCGATGGCGTTACTATCAATCTGACGCCGACAGAATATGACCTGCTCAAAGCCTTTCTGACGCATCGCGGTAAAATTCTCACGCGCCAGATGCTCCTGCATCTCGTCTGGGGGCCAGAAGCCGAATCGCGTACCCATAGTCTGCATGTTTATGTGGCTCAGGTGCGCCAGAAGATCGAACCCGATCCGCTGCATCCCCGTTTCATCCTCACAGTTCCCGGCGTCGGCTACCGCTTTCCCGAAGAACTCTAAACTTAGTGCAGTATCCTCGAAGTGGATCGTGAAAGGATGCACGTCGTGGCCCTCTCGCCCTATTTCCAGTGTACATACGATGCCAAAAAGGTCTGATGATAAAACACTAGGACTCGTCCCAGCTTCTCCTCCATAACTCGGGATAATCTAGCACCAGGCCCTGGGTGTCAACATGTAGCTCCGCGCTAAAACCGCTGAGGAGGCTTTCATAGCGATAGAGGCCACCATTAGTGCTGACTTCCAGGCAGGTATAGCGCTGCCTCATCGGTCGTATCTCCACTGCAGGAAGCGCAATGTAGACTACCAGGAGATCAGCAGATTGGCCAGGACGAAGCGCTAAACGGCGAATGGGGAGCGTATTGGTAAAAGGGGTGACGGAAATATCCACGTCAATACAGCCTTCGAGCTCCGGAATAGGAATATTGTCAACGTTTACCCAATGTCCCTGCTTATCGCTCTGGAGTTTAACCTCTTGCGGATGCGCACCCAAAAGACGGATGGCGCATGTCTGGACTTTCCATTCCTGATTACATTGAATCTGATAGCTGACGCGAAATTGCTGCCCTTGATGAGATCCGACCATCATGCTATCGATAAAGATACCCTTATCGTTTTGTAGCAGGTGAAGATTCTCGATTCCCTCTTCTGTCCAGGGCACCCATCTGGCATTCCATTCCATGAGCGACTCTCCTCCAATAATAATGTGTCTGATCCTCAAGATTACTGCGATCTTCACGCCTGAGTTTGAGCACCTTTGGCGCTCAAGAAATATTCTTGTGTGGTGCAAACAGGTGCGCCCAGCGCACCTGTTTGCACCACACAAGAAAAAAAGCGCGGGCTCGCCAGCGCACGTCCGCAAAGGAGCGAGAAGCTTCCTATGCGAATGGGAGTCTGACACATTCTAATAATTATGATTTGTAAGATACTAATTTTGCATAAAGTGCATTTAAGCATCGAAACTGGAATTGTTCAATTTAGTATACCCTCAAGGAGTATCAAAAAACAATCATTGAGCTCGAAAACCATCTAAAGAAGTGCGTGAAAAATGAAGGCGAATCCGGAGGAAATATTGAGGAGTCTCGGCATTCTTTGGAACGCATCTTGATATTTATTCAACTATACTTCCCTTGACCTCAAAAATAACGGAGGTAGGAACCTGCCGAGTCCTTGCTGAAGAGGAATGACTAAAAAGCACCAGGTTCCCAGGTTGTATGACACTGACATATGGTTAAACAGACATACGGACGTGAGCATTTATATCCGTATTTACAGATTGGAAGGAGGCTGCAGGAGTGAACGGAGCACGTATTCTACTGGTTGAGGATGATGATGTGCTACGAACCCTGATGATGCAGAATCTAAGCGCTCGTCACCACATATTGAGTGTTGCTGCTGACGCTGAAGAGGCGCTGGAATTGCTGCGTATGCACACTTTTGATCTGGTGATCCTGGATATCAATCTGCCCGACCTGAGTGGCTGGGACGTGTTGCGTATCGCTAAGCGTGAGGGATATTTGCAGCCATCGTGCCATGATGAGCACGGAGAGAAGTTCCCAGTTGTTATGGTCTCGGCGGTGCGTGTTAGTCTTCATCGCCTGGCAGAATTTCGGCCGCTAGCCTATCTACCCAAGCCATTTCCGATGGAAGCCCTCTTACGCTTTGCCGTGGAGGCAGCGCAACGCAAGAACGCACCTGACCCGGCGGTAGAGGAGGTTAATGGTGTAGCTACCCATGCTACGGTTTTGTCTCACCTGCGAAAGGAAAATTACGATGAGCACAGTGCTCCTTGACATTATTGCGATCGTGGCCACACTGGTTTCCTTTGGACTATTGATCGCTTTTAGCGAAGGTTGTCAGCGTTTATAGTGCCATAGCCATTTAGAGGAGGCGAAAAATGAACACTCCACTCGAATACATTCTGGTCGGTATTGTTACATTGTTACTCACTATCTATCTTATTATTGCCTTGCTCGCGCCCGAGCGTTTCTAATACTGTTTTTCTATCACAATTGAGGTGACTCTCATGCCCGTAACCCTCAATAGTATTCTACAAATTGCAATTTTTGTGATACTGTTGCTCCTGATTACAAAGCCCCTGGGATTGTACATGACCAATGTCTTTGCTGGTGAGCGCAACTGGTTAACCCCTGTACTGCGCCCGGTTGAGCGTATCTTCTATCGTATCTCAGGGGTGAACGAAGAAGAGGAGCAAGGCTGGCTGAGCTATACCATTGCCATGCTGATTTTCAGTGTGGTTGGTTTGCTACTGACGTACCTGGTGTTGCGCACGCAGCAATGGCATGGCTCGTTCTTTAATCCACAAAACTTCCAGCCGGTCGAGCCTGGCCTGGCCTGGAATACATCGGTCAGCTTTACCACCAATACCAACTGGCAGAACTATGCTGGCGAGCAGACTATGAGCTATCTCTCGCAGATGGTCGGCCTCGTTTTCCACCAGTATGCCTCAGCCGCGACCGGTATTGCCCTGGCGGTGGCCGTTATTCGTGGTCTGACCCGGCGTAGCGCCCAGCATCTGGGAAATTTCTGGGTAGATTTTACCCGTTGCGTATTGTATATCTTGTTGCCAATTTCTATTATTGGGGCTCTCTTTTTTGTCTCCCAAGGAATGATTCAGAATTTCCTGCCCTATATCACTGTGCATACGCTGGATGGACAGACACAGGTCCTGGCACAGGGACCGGTAGCCTCGATGGAGTTCATCAAGAACTTCGGTACCAATGGTGGTGGTTTCTTCAACGTCAACTCGGCGCACCCTTATGAGAATCCTAATGCGGCCACCAACCTGGTAATCATGCTCTCGATCCTGGCTATCCCGGCTGCTCTGTTCTACATGTTCGGCAAGATGGCGAAAGATACCCGGCAAGGCTGGGTCTTGTGGATCGCTTCTATAATCCTGGTTATTGTGGGTGTTTCAGCAGCGCTGGTCTCTGAGCAGGCAGGTAATCCCCTGTTCCCGCAGACCATTAACCAGACTGCGACGGCCACACAATCTGGTGGCAACATGGAAGGAAAAGAGGTACGCTTTGGCATCACCGACTCGGCTCTCTTTGCGACTGTCACAACGATGACCTCATGTGGTGCTGTTAATAGTATGCATGATAGCTTTACACCGATCGGTGGCCTGGTGCCGCTAACCGATATCGCGTTAGGTGAGATTGTCTTTGGTGGTGTTGGTTCTGGACACTATGGCATGATCGTTTTTGCCATCTTAGCGGTCTTTATCGCCGGCCTGATGGTTGGTCGTACGCCGGAATACCTGGGTAAAAAGATCGAGCGCAAAGAGATTATGATGGCGGCCCTGGCCATCCTGATCCTGCCAGCATCGATCCTGGGTTTTACAGCTGTCGCCTCGGTCATTCCAGCTGGTACCAGTTCAATTCTGAACGCAGGTCCACACGGTCTTTCGGAGATTCTGTATGCCTATACATCGACTAATGGTAACAACGGATCAGCATTTGCAGGCCTGACTGGCAACACTCCCTATTATAACTGGACCCTGGGCGCTGCCATGTTGATCGGTCGCTTTGCCTTCCTGATCCCAATTATGGCCCTGGCGGGCTCTCTGGGGCGTAAGCGTGTGGTACCAGCTGGCCTGGGAACCTTCCCAACAACCGGTGGATTGTTTATCGCCCTTTTGATTGGTGTCATCCTGATCGTGGGTGCCCTGACTTACTTCCCAGCTTATTCTCTGGGTCCCATCGTCGAGCAACTGCTCATGCACGCTGGTAAGACGTTCTAACATGATCGGCCCTCAACATAGCGCCCCTGTGTTGAGTGGCAGTCTGAATCGATAAGAAGGTATGCTGAAGATGAGTACCAACTCACATGAGGTGAAGAGCACCCGCAAAGGTGATCTCTCCATCTTTGATCCAAATATCATCCGCCGTGCGACTATTGACTCGTTTAAAAAGCTTGATCCGCGCTGGCAACTAAAAAATCCGGTCATGTTTGTGGTAGAAGTGGGCAGTGTGGTCACAACCATCGAGTTCATTCGCCTGCTGTTTACCCAGCCCACGCAGACATTCACGCGTGGCGACCTGACCAGTGAGACCATTTTTGTGCTGGCAGTGGCGATCTGGCTCTGGTTTACCGTCCTGTTCGCCAACTTTGCCGAAGCGATGGCCGAGGGTCGTGGTAAGGCGCAGGCAGATACCCTGCGTAAGGCTCGTACCACCACAGTTGCCAAACGTCTGAGCAGCCGCGATCGCTTTGGCGCGTCCGAGGAGATCCCGGCCACTAAATTGAAGAAGGGCGATCTGGTGCTGGTCGAGGCCGGCGATATGATCCCCAGTGATGGCGAGATCGTTGAAGGTGTGGCATCCGTTGACGAATCGGCCATTACCGGTGAGTCGGCCCCCGTTATTCGTGAGAGTGGTGGTGATCGCAGCGCAGTCACTGGCGGTACAGTAGTGCTCTCGGACTGGATTGTAGTGCAGATCAGCGCCAATCCAGGCGAGACTTTCCTGGATCGCATGATCGCGCTGGTCGAGGGTGCGGCCCGTCAAAAGACGCCGAACGAGATCGCATTGAATATCTTGTTGGCCAGCCTGACAATCATCTTTGTCCTGGTCTGCGTCTCACTAGAACCCTTTGCCATCTATTCTGGCCAGGCTGTCTCAATCACAACCCTGATTGCCCTGCTGGTCTGTTTGATCCCTACCACCATCGGTGGCCTGCTCTCAGCTATCGGTATCGCGGGTATGGATCGTATGGTACAGCGCAATGTGCTGGCGATGAGTGGCCGCGCGGTTGAGGCCGCCGGTGACGTGGATGTTCTGCTGCTGGATAAGACCGGCACCATTACACTGGGTAACCGCCGTGCCAGCCGTTTTGTGCCCCTCACGGGTGTGGACGAGCGAGAACTGGCGCAGGCCGCACTCTTCTCCAGCTTATCGGACGAGACCCCCGAGGGTCGTTCGATCGTAGAACTGGCCCGTGAGCGCTATGGACTGCAGTCCGAGGCACGTGAAGATGTAACGTTTGTGCCCTTTACCGCGCAGACCCGTATGAGTGGCGTTGACCTGGGCGGAAACAATGGTGGTGGTAGCACAGCCACAGCGGTCCGCTCAATCCGTAAAGGCGCCGCTGACTCGGTGGTGAGCTATGTGGGTGAGCATGGTGGTGCTGCTAGCGAGGAGCTCAGCGAGATTGTGGCGGGAATTGCGCGCGCTGGTAGTACGCCGCTGGTAGTTGCTGAGACAGATAATGGAAGTGGTGCTCGTTTGCTCGGCGTGATCGAGCTAAAGGATATCGTGAAAGCGGGTATGCGTGAGCGCTTTGATCAGATGCGCAAAATGGGTATCCGCACCATTATGATCACTGGTGATAATCCATTGACGGCCGAGGCGATTGCGAAAGAGGCTGGCGTCGATGACTTCCTGGCCCAGGCTACGCCTGAAACCAAGATGAAGCTGATTAAAGAGCAGCAGGTTGGTGGTCGCCTGGTCGCAATGACCGGCGATGGCACGAACGATGCTCCAGCTCTGGCCCAGGCAGATGTCGGCGTGGCCATGAACACTGGTACACAGGCAGCTAAAGAAGCGGCCAACATGATTGACCTGGATTCGAATCCAACCAAGTTGATCGAGGTCGTCGAGGTCGGCAAACAACTGCTGATCACCCGTGGTGCCCTGACCACCTTTAGTATTGCCAACGATGTCGCCAAATACTTTGCCATTATTCCAGCTATGTTTATGTCGACCTTCCCGCAGCTGAATGCATTGAACATCATGCACCTGGCGACACCTCACAGCGCGGTCCTGTCGGCGGTTATCTTTAATGCCATCATTATTATCGCGCTGGTGCCGCTGGCCCTGCGTGGTGTGAAATATCGTCCTATCGGAGCGGGTCCCTTGCTGCGTAACAACCTGCTGATCTATGGTGTGGGTGGTATTATCATCCCGTTCATCGGCATCAAGATCATCGACGTTATCCTGCAAGTCTTACATCTCACCCTCTAGTAGATATCAGATATTCTCAGAACGTGAAGGCTTCGTAGTTACGGGGCCTTCCATAAAAGAGGAATTATAAGAATATGAAGCATATTCGTCCTGCTATCATGATCACGCTCTTATTCGTTATCGTGACCTGCGTTTTCTATCCGGCTGTAGTAACCGGGTTGGGACAACTTATCTTCCCGTCTCAAGCTAATGGTAGCCTTGTCTATGCCAATGGGAAGCCTGTTGGGTCAATTTTGATCGGCCAATATTGGACATCGACTAAATACTTCCATGGACGCCCATCGGCTACCGCTAATCCATCTTCTGGATCGTCCTCACCATATGAGGCAGATAACTCGGCAGGCTCTAACCTGGGTCCTACCAACGGTTCTTTGCTCAATGGCAATGGTAGCCAGGTCGTGATTACGAAGGGCACACCGGTGCCTGCAAATGCCACACCCGTGGCTGGTAAGAAAAATACTTATTATGTGCCAGGAACGTATCTGGGCGTGAATAACTATGCGGATCAGTTCCGCAAAGATAATGGGCTATCCGCCAGCACCCCGTTGCCTTCTGACATTGTGACCGCATCTGGTTCAGGCCTTGATCCCGATGTTTCACCGGAGGCCGCCTTATTGCAAGTAAATCGCGTGGCCAGTGTGCGTGGACTGGATGCCAATCGTGTCAAACAACTGGTGAATGACAATATCCAGGGTCGTTTCTTGTGGGTTTTCGGTGAGCCACATGTCAATGTGCTGGACCTCAATCTCGCACTTGATCAGCTCAAATAGTTGAAACTCAGATACCGGTTGGTTCCTTATCCAGAGCGCTATCGTCCTAACCTGTTAGCGCTCTGGATACTCCATCTGTCGTTGTGTGTCTCTGACATATATCTGTCCTCTCCACCTGATCGGGCAATAGCTGGACAGAAGGAAGGGAAATGCTATGGCTACCACCATCGGGTCTATTCATGGGAAACGGCTTGATCACTATACCCTGGTACGTGCACTGGGACGCGGGCTGGTGAACCAGGTCTATCTGGCCTGGGATCACAAGGGAAGACAGGAGGTGATCCTGAAAATGCCGCGTGCTGATATTATTGGAGGCGCCAATATTTTTGCCTGCTATCGACGTGAGTTAGAAGTAGGCAAGCGCCTGCATCATCCAGGCCTCCAACATCTTCTTTATGTAGATGAGGCGCGCACAGGAGCATATCTCGTTTTTGAATACCTGCCAGGTCGTCCTTTGCGTACGTTGATGCATGAACATAGCCATGCCATCCTCATGCCCGCTGAAAAGATTGTCCCCATTATGCTTTCAACCTGCACAATATTGCAGTATGTCCATGCACAGGGTATTATTCACCGCGATATCAAGCCAGAGAATCTGTTGATAGACAAAGATGATGGGGTCAAAGTGCTCGACTTTGGCATTTCGATCACGAAAGAGGAAGCGCTACAGGTTAGAAGCTGGAAAACCTGGTTTAACTTTGGTGATGTAATGGGTACACCGGCTTATATGTCGCCGGAACGTTTGCAAGGCGAGCCTGGTGATGAGCGTAGCGATGTCTATGCCCTTGGTATTATACTCTATGAGGCCCTCTGTGGGCGTATCCCTTTTGTCGATGTTGATGGTTTTGCCCTGACCAATCGACAGCTTGCTTATGATCCACCCGATATTTTGCGTTTCAATCCTGCCCTAGCGCCAGCCCTGGCGGCCGTGGTCATGCGAGCTATTCGTCGTGACAAAGAGCGCCGCTACGCCAGTGTGCAGGAATTTGCGGCTGCCTTGGACAACCTGGATAGCATCGTTCCCGAGACCTATCAGCCGGTCAGGCCATTGTTTGGAGGCGCCTATCGCCAGGCATTGCGGATCGCCCTGCTCCTGCTAATCATTATCGCCATGATTGTTGGCTTTGGTATCTGCACCCAGCTAATCCATCACGCCTCGATCTGAGCGCAGGCATATACGAAGCATACTTTTTGATGGGATTGCTGAAGGGTTTAGAAACAACAAAAAGCCCGGGGAAAAGCCAGATACGACTTTTCCCCGGGCTTTTTGTTGTTTTTCTTTTAGAGTACGGTCAACAGTTCTGGTGCCCCATCGGTGATGGCCAGACTGTGTTCGTATTGTGCCGAGCGCTTGCGATCGGCGGTGACAATGGTCCAGCGATCAGAGAGGGTCTCAGCTTCGTATGTGCCTACATTGATCATTGGCTCGATCGTGAAGACCATACCTTTCTGGATACGCATACCGGTTCCAGGGCGACCAAAGTGGGGGACATTAGGATCTTCGTGCAGGGAGCGGCCGACACCATGACCGACCAGGTCACGCACGACTGAAAAGCCATTGGCTTCAGCATAGGTCTGGATCGCGGCACCAATATCGCCGAGGCGATTGCCATGGCGTGCCTGTTCGATGCCCAGGTCCATGCACTTGCGTGCCACGTCCATCAGGCGCTGTGACTCGTCATCAATATTGCCGACAGCATAGGTCATGCAGGAGTCACCGACCCAGCCATTGAGCGTAACACCAATATCCACGCCGATAATATCCCCATCCTGCAACACTTTTTTGTCGCTGGGAATACCATGACAGATAACCTCATTGACCGAAGCACAGATCGTACCAGGGAATGGTGGAATAGCGGGACGACCATGGCCACCGGGATGCGCGCCATAGCCTTTATAGATGGGGGTTGCATCGTGGCTGCGAATGTAATCCTCGGCAATCTGATCCAGTTCAGCGGTGGTTGTACCTGGTTTAACATGGGGGCGCAATACTTCAAATGTCTGGGCCACCAGGCGCCCAGCCTCGCGTAACTTATCGATTTCTTTGCGTGATTTAATTAGAACTGCCATAATATCCTCTTTTTATTACAAGCAAACCGGTCATGCATACGACGATTTCTGGGTGGTATCCCTGACATATTCAGGATATTTCAGTGGTGTCTCGCGCTCGCGCTCAGGCGAGGATTCCCAGTTGAGAAGATCATCAGTCGTGACCTGAAAATAGCGGCTAAAGTAGGTGAGGAGATGATCAATCGTCGTATAGTCTATGCGTTGGCTTTTACCTGTGTGAAGAGCTGCAAGTACACTCAGCGATACTCCGCTCTCATCGGCAAGTCGACGTAAACTCAAAGCAGGTTCGCCTAATCTAGCCCGTTCAACGTTTGCTTTAGCCAGCATCAGGCGTAGTTTGCAAGAAATGGTCATGATCAACACCTCGATTTTATCAATTCGACTTTTTCTGTATTCAGTATAGCAAAGATTGTTGTGACATGTCAATACAATGTATGGACTTAGGGGCACATTTCGTAGTTTTTAATCCGTCAGGACTACCCTGGATATTGCTCAAAATAGCGAATTTTGACTGTATTGAGTTTAAGGACTTTAAGCCATTTAATCTGCCTGGTTGGAGACTTGCAATCTGAGGCACTTACTCGTATACTTGCACCAAGCCAAAGAACACACGTATATGCAGCTGTTCTTTTTTGTATATAAAATACGCAAAATAAGCTATATTAGAACTGTTTAAAGGGGTGTATATGAGCGATCCAGTAAAGGTGACCGCGACCCTGCGCCTGCCTTCCACCTTGAGTGCCTATAGCGGAGGCAAGAGTCAGATCACAGTCGAAGCTGCGACGGTTGAGCAACTGTTAGATGCCTTACATAAAGAGCATCCCCTGGTCTGGGAGCGCCTTTGTACTGAACAAGGGGCTATTCGCGAGCATGTCAGAATTTTTGTCAATAATCAGTTGATCAGCGGGGATGAAGGTCTGAAAACGGTGTTGCAGCCGGGACAAGAAGTAATTGTATTACCAACGACCTTCAATGTTTAATTTATCCCTCTTCTATAAAGACTTGTTGTGATTTTCGCGACTCAAAACTGAGAGTACCCATGGTATACTTGAAAAAGTATTTTCTATGGTTTTATCTTTCTGGCTAGAGTTGGAATTTTCTATGAAATCTAAATCGCGCAAAGACTTATCATTTCAAGCTGCCGCCTCTGATGATGTCTCTGTTTCAGCTGATGATGTCGCAGTCAACAAAGTGCCCGGCCAGTGGAGCGTATTGCGTAATCGCAATTTCGCTCTCTTTTTTTGGGGTGAATTGATCTCTTCCACTGGCACCCAGATGCAGGTAGTAGCGGTTGCCTGGCAGGTATATCAACTCACCCATTCCGCTGTCATGCTGGGTGTCATCGGATTGTTACAGGCTATCCCACGCCTGATCTTTTCGCTGGTTGGTGGTGTACTGGCAGACACATTTGATCGCCGTAAATTATTGTTGATCGTCGAGGTTATCCTGGCGATGACCTCAGTTATTTTAGCGCTCTCCACCGCCTTTAAAGTCATTAATATCGCTATTTTTTGTGGTGTGGTGTTGATCTCAGCTACCGTCTCGGCCTTTGAGTTCCCATCGCGTCAATCGATGATTCCTTCTCTGGTACCTCCGGAGCAGATGGCCAATGCTGTCTCGCTCAATACCGTCATGATGCAGGTGACGATGATTGGTGGTTCCACACTGGGTGGACTGGCTATTGCCCAGATTGGTGTAGTCAACACGTACTGGTTGGATGTTGTTTCCTATTGTATTGTGATTGGCTCTTTACTATTGATGGTTGTGCCACGCATTCCTTTGGAAAAGCGTGCACAGGCGGGCTGGGGTGGTATGCGCGACGGCATCCAATTTTTGCGCAGCCATCCTATCCTGTTGGCGGTGCTTTTCCTGGATTTCTTTGCCACCCTCTTTGGTTCACCAAAGGCTCTCCTGCCAGTCTATGCCAGCGATATTTTGCATGTTGGGCCACAGGGACTGGGCATCTTGCTCGGCTCGATTTCGCTGGGGGCGGTGGCCTTAACGCCGTTGACTGGTAAGATCAGTCGCATAGCTCGCCAGGGAATGGGTGTAGTACTGGCGATTATGGGTTGGGGAATCTGCATCATTCTATTTGGACTGGCTCCTGGACCCTTATGGCTCTCCGCCTTATTACTGGCCGGGGCTGGTGCTGCGGACATGGTAAGCATGGTCTTACGCCATCTGCTCGTGCAACTGACAACTCCCGATGAGTTTCGTGGTCGCATGGGAGCGGTAACGGCAATGTTTGTAGTAGGTGGTCCGATGCTGGGACAATTTGAGTCTGGCCTGGTAGCTGGCGTAACGACAACGCAGTTCTCCGTGATCAGTGGGGGCGTTGCCTGTATGGTGGCTACCTTGATTATCGTGGCCCTGGTCCCCAATCTATTTAAGATGAAGTCTACCAGCCAGGCAGGATGATGTTCTAACCATCCTGCGCAGCGCGACCGTTTGGATTGAGCACGTTCAAGCGCAACTGTCCTGCCTGTTGATTGGCCCCATGACAATTCGTGAGCACACAATCGATGCAATCAGACAGGTTGGGGCAGTTGCAGCGCAATCCCTGGACCAGCATTTGTTTGACGCCTAGCGCCTGCTGTATCAATGTATCGACCTCAGTCAGCTTCTGGCGTGCCAGCGTTTGCCAATAATCTGCCAGCTGCGTCTCTTCTTCGCGATTATCAAACAGAAACTGGATCTCGGTAAGCGAAAATCCCAGTTTTTGCGCAACCTGAATAAAAGCCAGGCGATCAAGTATGGTTGGATCGTAGCGCCGCTGCCCGCTGATCCTGCGCGGGGCCGGCAATAGATTGATGCTCTCATAATAGCGGATCGCCGATGGACGTAGGCCGGCCTGTTTAGCTACCTCGCTGATTGTCAGTTCTTCCATGCTGAAAAAATATCCCTTTTTTTGGCTTGACTTCAAGTCAACTTGAAGATGTACACTCCTGCTATTGTAGACTTTTGAAGCGGAAAGCCGCAAGTATATGAATAGCTAACAGTAGCGAAAGGATGAAAGCTATGCAGACCAACGCTGGTACAGGCACGCAAGCGAATTTGTTTGAGGTTGGTGAACAGGATTTTGCAGAGAAGGTGCTCAAGTCTCCATTGCCCGTGATCGTAGACTTCTGGGCAACCTGGTGTCCTCCTTGCCGTAACCTGGCCCCCGTTTATCAGCAACTCAGCCAGCAATACCAGGGAAAGTTACGTTTCGCCAAACTGGACAGTGACGAGCATCCCCAGATCCCAGCGACTTATCACGTGCAGGGGTTACCAACCCTGATTGTATTCCACCATGGTCGCGAGATCGCGCGCTATGTGGGACCTCAGCCGCAGCGGCTGAAGCAACTCATCGATCAGACCCTGGTCCAGCATGGTTGTGCCTGAGCTTCAAGTTTAGAGCCAACCTTTTTGTTCAGCGGTGCGTGCAGCCTCGATACGGTTGCGCGCACCGGTTTTTTGGATGGCTACCGAGAGATAGTTGCGGACGGTTCCCTCAGAGAGAAAGAGTTGCGTAGCGATTTCAGCGATGCTGGCTCCCTCTGTGGAAGCGGCAAGTACATCGCGCTCGCGATTGGTAAGTGGATTATTGCCCTCACTCAGGGCAGCCATAGCCAGGGTGGGATCAACGACCCGTTCTCCAGCCATCGCGCGGCGGATAGCAGTAGCAAGCTGGGCTGAAGGGGCATCCTTGAGTAGGAAGCCTACGACACCACTCTGCATGGCCTGGCGTAAGTAGCCCGGACGACCAAAGGTGGTCAAGATTAAGATACGGCAGGTGGGTAGTTTAGTATGGAGCGCCGCAGCGGCCGTGATGCCATCACAACCAGGCATCTCAATATCCAATAAGGCAACATCTGGCTGCGAGGTTTGCGCCGCCCCGACTACTTCATCTCCACGCCCAACTTCCGCCACAATCTCAATATCCCCCTCCAACGTTAACAGTGCCGCCAGAGCACCCCGGACCATGGCTTGATCTTCTGCCAGGAGAACACGAATCATCTTATCCTGCTCCTATCTGCCTGTCATTCTCAGGTGAGTGATGGGCCACGACTGTGGTGGCCCCTGATTTCTTTTGTGTTAAAGGAACCGTAATCGAGAGAAGGAAATTCCCGTTATGGTCGCGACCAGCGGCGAAGGTACCTCCCAGCGTGTCTACCCGTTCGGCCAGGCCGCGTAAGCCGTTGCCTGAACTATAACTTGAGCTGGCCGCAGGCGTGGCCTGGCCGCAATCGTTGAGGATTTCGAGCCGCATAACATTTTTTTCGCGTATAAGCTGGAGGCTACAACTCTGAGCTCGCCCATGACGAATTACGTTCGTAATACCCTCGCGTATGGCCCAGGCCAGTACCGCCTCACTGGTAGTGGGCAATCTCTCCAGACTCGCTTGATCGCTGTGATAGCGGTAACTGATGCCAGCGGCGGCCAATATCTCCTGTGCCCCCTCCAACTCACTGGCCAGGGTCGGTTGACGATAAGTGGAAACGGCTTCACGCACCTCCTGTAAAGTAGTACGCGCAACCTGCTCGATGTCTTGAATCTCTTTAGCTGCTCGGGTAGGTGCCACCGCCAATAGGCGGCCAGCCAGCTCACTTTTAAGTGTGATCAAGGAGAGATTGTGTCCCAGCAGATCATGCAGGTCGCGGGCAATGCGCAGTCGCTCATTCATCACAGCCAGGCGAGCAATCTCTTCACGGGCGGCTCGCAGCTCGCGGCTAATCACAATGGCTTGTACC
Organism: Dictyobacter kobayashii; assembly: GCF_003967555.1. Classification (GTDB taxonomy): domain Bacteria; phylum Chloroflexota; class Ktedonobacteria; order Ktedonobacterales; family Ktedonobacteraceae; genus Dictyobacter; species Dictyobacter kobayashii. The sequence goes on along the minus strand of NZ_BIFS01000001.1, from coordinate 352,556 downwards.
AGGCCGATAACCACAATACCAACCACCAGCACAAAGACCAGGGATTTTCCAATATCTAGCAATGGGAAATGCAGAAGCAGGCCGAGCAGCGCATTTAATATTAGCAAGCCAATAATGATTTGCAGAGCACATACAGGTTTGAAGGCACTACCCGTATAAGCGCTGGTCAGAATGAAAAAATCGAACCAATCAGCAAGATCACGCTGCACTAACAGTGGAAGCAGCAGGCTGAGTCCGCTCATTATAGCGATCGGTAACCAGTTTTCGAGCTGACCAGCTGTGGCCTGTGGGATCTGACCAACCATGCGCTGGACATTGCGCCAGGTACCCCAGAGATACACGCCAATGAAGAGGATGACTCCCGTGATGATGATACTGAGCAGTGGCCAGCTCAATTGCATTTGATAGAGCGCCAGCAGTCCAGGTGTAAAAAAGAAGATCCAGATAAACCAGATTGGCCATAAAAGATAAGGGGATAGATGCCGGGTTGGCTGCACGGTCTCAGGCTGGCTATCGCTCATGGCTGTCTACCTCTTCCCGTTATTGGTCGATTGCGGTTGGGTCATGCCAACGCACATCAGATCCCTTTTAAGCTGCATTGGTGTGCTATCAATCATTGTGTGTTTTTCTCTCTAGAAATAATTTATGTATGCGTTTGTGGCCTTGCATCATTTCATGTTGCTAGTATACGCGAAAATTCTGTTCGACTCTAGTGAATATCATCATGAATTGCGCTATGACATTTGTCATAGTGAAACACCCATGTCTATGTTTGTTTTCTTTACTAAATCTGTGATATAGTTAGATTATCTAAGTAATTATTAATCGAAGTATTTTGAGCCCTCGTGTCACATTCTCAAGGTGAAGACAATGCTATGGACAGTCAGAGGCTGGCCCATGCTATTCTGGATATACTGCCAGCAGTCCTACGCGACCTTTATACCGATGTATTGAGAAACGCCTCCTCGCTAGATAGCCCGGAGTCGCGGGACCTCTCAGAATTCCGTGTCACCACCAATCAACTCTCCTTCCTGCGTATCCTGGTGCAGCATGATCGTTGCACTATGCAGGGGCTGGCTGATCTTTTGCGCGTTACAGCTCCCACTATGACGGCGATGGTCAAGCGTTTATTGGCACTGGGATACGTTGCCCGTGATCGTGATGCTGAAGATTGGCGCACGGTCTGGATTACGCCGACCGAGCGGGGAAGGCAGGCGGTTGAGCTCTACGATCGTGAACGATTGTATGCGTTGGAACAGCGGCTCAACCAGCTTAGTCCGGAAGAGCGAGCGTCTCTGGTGGCCGCTCTGCCCGCGCTCGAACAATTGATGCATACAAAGTAGAGGAGATGGTTGTTGATGAATACTGAAAAGATGTCGGGCCTCCAGCCCAGGTTGCAGGCCGGGCTAATGGCTATGCGCTCATTTTTTATAATGCCGCGCTCGGATCTCCTCTATGGGTTGCGCATGGCCCTTGTTGTGGCTATACCGTTAATTGTAGGCCCACTTATCGGGGAAAGCTCTCTGGCAGCCATGGTCATGCTGGGTGGCCTCTATTCGGGTCTGGCTGGTATGGGTGGTACTTATCGCACGCGGGCCAGCGCAATGGGGATGGCGGTCCTCTGGTTTGCGATTGGTAGTCTGCTGGCGGCTTTAGCCGGCCAATACGCCTGGCTGGCGATCCCGATCGCCTTCCTCTGGTGTTGTGGTGGTTCACTGATGAGTATTTATGGACCCATCGGCGCACGTGTTGGTTTTATGGTTATCGGTGTCTTCTCCCTCACATTGAGTGAACCGACACCAGACTGGCATACCGCTATCTTGCATGCCCTGGCCCTGGTCATTGGAGGACTCTGGTCCATGGCAGTCGCGCTCTGGCTCTGGCCATTGCGACCGGCCCAGCCAGAGAAACAGGCTGTCTCAGGTTACTATCAAAGCCTGGCTATTTTCACGCGCAATATCGTGAGCCCCCCTGATGAAAATGCGCGCTATAAGGCCTCCCGTGGACAGGTCTGGGCCCAGCATAATCGCGCGCATAGCATGGTAGTCACCGGACACGCCGGTGACGATGACATCTCGCTCGAAGTGCAGCGACTATTCTTGTTGACGCTGCATGCTGATCGCTTCTTCCATACAGCCCTTTCATTATCTAAAGCGGTAGAACATGCTGTGCAAGCTGGCTTATCTGCGGGTACACGTGACCTGTTGCAGCAAGCGTTGCAGCAAGTATCGACCGTCCTCAATCAGATTGCTGATGCTACACAACAGGACAAGAAGACAATTGACACGACCCTGCTCAACCAGGTCATAGAACGCCTGACGGAGCGTGAGCAGTTGCTGCAGCGGCATGCCCAGGAATATCAGGCGATGCCCCGCCAGCATAGCGGAAGTACCGCCGGGCGGCTGCATAAAGTCACTTTCCAGCGCTTGCCAGATGTTACTGAATACAAGGCGGTCTATCATATCCTGCATATGCTGCAAAACTTTAAAGATCTCGTCCATACACTGATGATTATGATAGATACCGTCAGCCAGCAGAAGGAAGAGCAGCAAGATGGTTTTCTGGTCACCTCGGTTCGTAGCGCCTATCGGCAGGAACGGGTCAGGCCATGGCAGACCCTGTGGAATAACCTTACCTGGCGTTCAGCTTCATTTCGCCATGCGGTGCGTTTTGGCCTGACCATGGCGCTTGGCGTTGCCATCTATAAACTCCTGCACATCGACCATGGTTTTTGGATCAGCCTGACCATCATGATCTGCTTGAAATCTCAATTTAGCGCCACTATACAGCGCGCCTTTGAGCGCATGGGCTTCACCGTGATCGGTGCCATGCTGGCCGCGCTCGCCGTTGGCCTGATCCAGATACCTTTTATCATGTTAATTGTTCTGGTGATCTGTAGCCTATGTGCATACGCCTATTATCAGCACAATTATAAGATGTATGTAATCTTTATCACGCCTTTTTCGTTGCTCTTAAGTTCCCTGGAGGCACCGGGACATTGGGATCTGGCGTTTCTGCGTTTCGGCAACACCTTGTTAGGAGGAGCGATTGCCTTGTTAGCCTGTTATTTCCTCTGGCCGCAATGGGAGCGTGAGCGTCTACCGGTCCAACTGGCGCGCGCGATTGCCAGCAACCGGCAATTTTTGCGCAGCGTGCTAGCCTTCTACTTTGATCAGGATAGTGAGCCACACACGGTACAGCAGGCCGGTCGTAAAGCTCACCTGGCTAGCACTGAGGTGGTTGCAGCCTATCAACGCCTGCAGAGTGAACCTAAGGGGCAGCGTGGCAATACAGAACAATTTGAGATACTGGTCACCTACAACCAGCAGCTCTGCGATTGTATCAGTGCTTTAGCCACGCATACACCTTTGCTCGACGGGCAATACCGCCTGGCCGATTTGAAACAATTTGCGCACTCAACCGATGAGGTACTGGTGCAACTAGAACAATATGTCCAGCGTGAGAAGCCACAGTTTATTGCTTCACCGGCGCTCAATCGCTTTGAGCGTAGCCTGTGGCAGCTCCAGACGCTGCTGCAAAAGCTACTCACCGAGCGGCCTGCATACGCAGCCCCAACCACAACCGCCCCCTTAAGAAGCAAGCGTTGAAAGACTTTGTGCCCGTTGTCACCGTCCTCGATCAGATTTCGGAATATATCAGTGGCATGTACCAGACATTGACCTCACGCCGCTAAATGAAGGACCAGCTAGCGGATCTGCAGGGCGTGCATCTCGCCGGTACTGACAAAGATCATACCCTGCTCAGCGGCTGGACGGTTGATGCGTCCTTTGCCAACCTTGGATGTAAAGAGGATATGACCGTTCTGGGCATCAATGGCATAGAGTTCACGTCCAAAGGTGCTGACATAAACGATGTTATTATCAGCTATGACCGGAGCTGATTCGATTTCATGTCTGAGATGGGCGATCCAGAGTATTTTGCCACTGGCCGTATCAATGGCATGCAGCTTCGTATTGGCGGAATCACCAACAAAGCCACCATGTGAGCCAATGTAGGCAACACCATTTTTCAGGATGAGATCACCTGAGATTTGCACATCCAGGCGTGTTGTCCAGATCCGCTGCTGCTTCTGCATATCCAGTGCATAGAGCTCTCCTTCAGCGAAGCAAAGACAATTGATCCCAGTCACTGTAGTCTCAGCTGCAAGGATCTCTCCCAGATCGGCGTAGGTCTCGATCTTTTGACCGGTAAAGGCATCCAGTTCATAGCAAATACCGCGCTCGGTAATCAGGTACATATGGCCACTGGCCAGAGCTGGACGATGGGCCAGACCCGCTTTGACCGTGACCGCCCAGATCTCGCGTCCGCTCTGTGTATCTAAAGCATAGACAGCATGATCTGGATAGGCATAAACGATATCATTCGTGACGGTGGGTCGCACCTTGACAAACTCGTCAGTTGGGAACGACCAGCGCACCTCGCCAGATGCCGCATCTACCGCATAGATTTCGCCAGGCAGATTAATATTGCCGGTGCAGACATAGACGACCCCATTCGCAACCACTGGCGCATCATAAATGCCATAATTCGTGGTAACGGCCCACAACTGCTGCCCGGTCAAAGCATCCAGGGCGCGTAACTGATTGGCCTCTTTATGCGGATTATCAACATTGGTCGTATATGTGCCGGCATAGACGACACTATTGAGTACCGCCGGCTCAGAATAATAGGTATGATCGAGCCCTGTAGTCACCGACCAGGCCAGCACAGTACGAGCTGAATTTTGTCCACCGTTCTGGGTCTGGGGTCGTAGCTGTGCCCGATTGGCAATCGGCGTCTGGGCGGGTGAACGCAACGGACGTGGTCCACGGATCACTCCATCCTCAGCCTGTGTGCGATGTGGATCCAACGGCTGGCCAAGTCGGCTGGCTGGAGGCTCCGGTTGCACTGGCCGAGAAGGATTGGTCGATGGATACTCATTTCCCATTGATGATGGCAACGGAAGAGATGATTGCAATGGAGGTAAGGGCGTACTCTCCGTCATGGGCAGCCCCAGCGCCTCGCGCAAAGCAATCACAAAATCAGCCACATTCTCAAAGCGATCATCGCGTTCCTTGGACAATGCCTTCAGGATAATCTCCTCGATCGCGGGTGGGATACTTGGATTTAGCGTGCTAGGCAATACAGGTTGTTCATAGATATGCTTATAGCCGATTGTATAGGGATCATCAGCTATAAAGAGCTGCTGGCCCGTTAAGAGTTCATAGGCAACGCAGCCCAGCGCATACTGATCACTTTTCTTACTGATCTTCCCCTTAAACTGTTCAGGCGACATATAGGGAGGGGTACCGATCTCATCCACGCGGCGTGTTCGCTGCACATGGATCGCGATCCCGAAATCGGCCAGTACTGCATCCCCATCGGTGTTGAACAAAATGTTGGCGGGTTTTAAATCTCGGTGGACGATGTCCAGGTCATGGGCATGTTGTAAGGCCATACCTACCTGATTGAGGATATGCATCGCATCCGTCAAAGGCATGGGAGATCCATTGAGCGCATCTAAGCGATCTCGTAAAGAGCCACCAGGAGCATATTCGGCCACAAAGAAGGGATAACCCTCGTACAGATTGGCATCGACAACGGGAAGAATATTGGGATGAGTCAATTTATCAAGGATGACCGCCTCCTGGAAAAAGCGGTCAATTTCTTCCTGTGTGTTCAGGGTAGTATTTAGCACCTTCACGGCCACAGGCGGTTTATGTTCCAGCAAAAAGTGCTTACCCAGGTAGACGCTGCCAAATGCTCCGTGGCCCAATATCTCCACGAGTACATAACTGCCAAGCTGGCTACCTAATAATTTGTCGTTCACCATGCGCTTCCTTTGAGTGAGAGGCTGTATTATGAATGTGTCATCGTCTCAACTGAAATTATATCCGATTTACTGAGAATGCAGAAGGGGGCCATGCGTGTAAATATAAACTTTTATCTCTTTTTCTTCCATGAACTGTCAGTTAGTATGAGCAAGTAGGAATGTTAGGGGATATTGAACCAAAATCGGAATGCATGAGGTATATTGAAATATGGATAGTGGGATAGAAAAATTGTATTTGATGTGGATGTATATTGGAAGATAGTGAAGGTGGATCAAGGAATTTCGGGACACTTCTACGGCGAATTGTTAGCCGAGGCTTCCTTGCCTCATAGGGAGGTTTCCTTCCTACTAGGCGCATTATACAAGCTTCGGTTTTAGATTGTAATGTGCAGATTGACCACTAATTTGTGTGCAAAGTGTTAAATATGTAAATATATTTGCCCCCTTCAAGCGTTCTATAGCAGCGTACATCGTTCATTAGTTGCCCAGTCTGATATTTATTTTCATCGCTAAGTGGAGCGTATAAAAATAGCTACATTTATGGTCAGCATTGGCTGTTCCATGTTCTCAGGCTTGTTGAATAGCCAACTTGGGCTTGTTCCGGTAGAGACGTTGACACCTTGTTATGCTGTTTCTATACTAAGGAGGCAGCAGAGCCTGGCGCGCAACCAGATGAGCAGCGTAGTTGCTGGCTGCCTGTGCAGCATTACCACTGGTTTCAGTACAGGTACAACGCATACCATGCCATTCATTTGGATGAGCGAAGCTGCCTGACAGGCGAAACTGTTTGCTCGCTACTGATCAATTCGAATGGCTGAGCCAGTGGCAGCGGAGCTAGCCGCGTTCAAGCGGCGTTTCCAAATGCTTTTTACAGCATGCAATGGATGCGGAGAAGGGAATGGTACCGTCGATGGCGTTTACGCAAGATGAACTACAATCGCTAAACACTATTATGGAGCAAAAGCTCTTTACGCAACGGCGCGACCTGGAGCGAACTTTTGATCTACGCTTGCAGGCGTTGCGGCGTGAGTTCGAGCAGCGGGTGACAACTGTCCAGCATGATTTGTTGCGTACTATGTCTCGGCGTCTCAATGATCAACATACACGTACGCGTGAAGTATTATTGCAAAAATTTGAATCCCAGCATACCAATCTTATTGAGGTGCTGGAACAAAATTTTATGGCACAGCAACAGCAGCAGCAGCAGCATTTTGAAGATTCCGTAGAGCGTTCCCTGGCTGCGCAATTGCTAGCGATCGAGCAGATCATTCATCAGCGTTTGTCTATTATTCTCCAATCCCCTGAATTTTCTTTGGGTTATTCCGCAGAAGGCCAACCAGAGTTCGATACCATCGAAGTACAGACTGAAATTCCCTGGGAAGAGCTCGCGACCCTGGTTGATCGTGCGCTAGAGGAGCGGCTATCAAGCTTGCAGGATGTGGTACTGAGCGCTTTGAAAGAACTGGAGCAAGCATTGCTAGCCAATGCACAGACGCTACATGCTACTTCACCTTCTTCAGAGCCGATCACGCAGAAACTCGACTCTGGTGTTGATGCGCAAGCCAGCCTGGACACCACCAGTAATATCGAGCGCCTGGAACATCTTGTAGAGGCGATGCAAGTGGCGATGACCTCGAATAGCGCTTTGATTTCAAATCGGCTCTATCATCATCAGCAACTGCCGCTGGAGCGTGCCCATCCGGCTCAGCAGCCCCATCAACCGCTGTCGAATTCACATAAGCTCAATCATCAGTCTGCTCAACCATCACTGACTGGATCTTCTGATCTGAACGAATAGATTTATCACCTCTTCCCAGGTTATACCGGGGCCTGTAGCTCAGTAGAGATAACGTACGCAAAAAGAGGTATTGACGAGAAACGCCCTTTCCGTTATACTATGCGTCCGTTCTGTGCTACATGCTTCAATGTAGGCTGCTACAGAATGCTACACAGGGTGGTTATGTGCCATCCTGCATATTTGTATGTCAAAAAATTGTAGAAAATAGCGTTGTAAGCCAGGGCCAGTCATACGGTTGCTGGTTTTTTCTGCTGCTCTCTGTTCTGATGAGAGGGAGAAGGTGATGCTACGGTTCTATTTTGAAGTGGCGCGTACAGCCTTTCGGCGACAGCTTATCTATCGCTGGGCGAATCTGGCGGGTCTGAGCGCCAATGTTTTTTTCGCGATCATTTTTAGTTATGTTATTATTGCCCTCTATCATGCCAGCCCGACTGTGGCTGGCTATGATGTACGTGATACTTTGCGTTACAGCTGGATGATGCAGGCCATCTTAATGGTTGTGTTACCTTTTGGATGGAATGATTTGATGCAGACTATTCGCACCGGTGATGTGGTGGCGGATCTAAGCAAGCCCTGCGACTTTTATTTCTACTGGTTTAGTCGTGAAATGGGTCGCAATGTCTATTACATCTTTTTTCGTGGTATACCGACGTATGTGCTTGGGATGTTGCTGTTTGGATTGGGTCTCCCTTTGAACTGGCAAGCCTGGTTAGCTTATGGGCTGGTCTTGCCGTTTGGTGCCATGCTCGGCGTAGCCTATCGCATCCTGTATAACGTGGTAGCATTCTGGATTATCGAGGCGCGTGCCATGATCACATTTGCCATCACTATTGCCCAATTTTTAACTGGCATGTACGTGCCCGTTCCTCTCTTACCAGCCTGGCTGCGTGCAATCCTCAACTGGTTACCCTTTCATGGTTTTATGGATCTGCCCGTTGAGGTATTTCTCGGCAAGATTGCAGGTGGTGCGCTCTGGTTTGAGGTAGCGCGGCAGTTTGGCTGGCTGATTGTTTTGACCATGGGTGTCCAGCTTCTAACAGGAATCGCGAAACGCCGGGTGGTAGCTCAAGGAGGTTAGAAAGGCAATGCATATGCTCTACAATCTAAGGAGCGATCTGCGGCTTTACTGGCGGCTACTTTTAATCCAGCTAAAGGCGCAGACGCAGTATAAGATGAATTTATTCCTGGATATTTTTACCTATCTGGGAGTTACAGGACTAGAGTTTCTCTCCTTACTACTGTACTTCATCCCTTTTCCAACCTTATTAGGCTGGCATGTGGGAGAAGTAGCTATGCTGGCGGCAGTAATGTCGTTGAGTTTTGGCCTGTCAGAAATGGTAGGTGCGGGCATCGATGACTTTTCAGTTATGATACTGCGTGGCGAATTCGATCGAGTATTGTTGCGACCTGTGAGTGCTTTTGTCCAGGTAATCGGCAGTGATTTTCGGCTGCGCCGCCTGGGCCGTATAACCCAGGGCATGCTGGCATTTATGCTGGCATTGCACTTTCTGCCGCCGCTGTACTGGAGTTTTGGCAAAGTGTTGGTGCTGTGTATCAGCATCATCAGCGGGACCGCCATTTTTACTTCGATCTTATTGCTAGGAGCGACATTATGTTTCTGGACGGTCGAAACCACTGAAGTGACCAATATACTCACCTATGGCGCGCGCGAAATGCTTAGCTATCCACTAACAATTTATCACCAGGTGTTGCAACGTTTTTTTCTATTCATTGTACCGGTCGCATTCGCCTCTTATGTTCCTACTTGCTATATATTGGATCGGCCGTTGCCTTTTGGTTTACCGCGCGAGCTAGCCTTTGCATCTCCCTGCATCGCCTTGATTTTTACACTGGTCGCGGGCTGGATCTGGATTATTGGTGTTCACCACTATCAAAGTACTGGTAGCTAGTATGCTTGATATGAAGCAAAGAAAGGAAATAAGCTATGTCGATGATGATCGAGGCTGAAGGCTTAAGCAAGACTTTCCGTATCACCAAACGGCGCCCTGGTTTTTTGGGCGGTTTGCGCAGCGTGGTCGATCCTGAAGTACGCACCGTCTCAGCTGTGCGGGAGCTGAACTTGCAAGTGAAAAGAGGCGAGATGATCGGCCTGGTAGGGCCCAATGGCGCGGGTAAAAGTACCACCATTAAGATGTTGACCGGCATTTTGATGCCTTCCGCGGGCCAGTTACGTGTAGCGGGTTTGCTTCCTGTGCGCCAGCGCCGAGAGCTGGCGGGTCGTATCGGAGTTGTCTTTGGGCAGCGGTCCCAGCTCTGGTGGGATCTACCATTGCAGGATTCTTTGCAGTTATTGCGTCACCTCTATCGGGTGCCTGAACAGCGCCACCAGCACAATCTTGGCCAGTTGCGTAAGATGTTGGACCTCGACGAGTTCATGGATACCCCGGTACGGCAGCTCTCGCTAGGACAGCGTATGCGAGGGGATCTGGCGGCAGCTTTATTGCATGATCCAGAGTTATTGTATCTGGATGAACCCACCATCGGACTCGATGTAGTTGCCAAAGCGCGTATTCGGGAGTTTTTATTGTCGCTAAATGCTGAGCGTGGCACCACTGTCCTGATTACGACCCACGATATGGACGATATCGAAACCCTGTGTCCGCGCATGCTGATCGTTGATCATGGTCGTAAGCTTTATGATGGAACGGTTGATACTATTCGTGAGCGTTTTGGTGGTCAGCGAACCCTGGTCGCGGTATTGGAAGCGAACGAGACGGTGGCATTATCAACCTTGCCAATGGATGAGATAGGGAACTCCAGTCTGCCTGATTTGCCACCGGGAGTGCGTCTCCAAAAGATAGAAGGGCCACGTCTTGAACTGAGTTTTGGGCGTGATACCATGCCTGCGCATGAATTAGTGGCCTGGTTAGGGGCGCGGTATCGCTTGCGGGATGTTACCTTTCTGGAGCCAGAAATTGAAGCTGTCATTCGGCGTATCTACGAAGAAAATCTGTTGATTGAAGACAGTAGCATTGCTGTCTAAATTTTGATCCCTATTCAACTATTGTAAGGAGAGTAGTGCTCGTGTATGCTTAATGGCGGCGATGCATTGTCACTGGATGCTTTTTGAGCGTAAGAATGGGACACTACTCATGTTGATACTTATCTTCCTGTTACGGGTGGTGGTGTTTGGACTGGGCTTTTTTATTGTCGGTGCCACCTTTCTGTCAGCACTGCGTACCTTTGTATTACCACGCAGTGCGACAGACATTTTCAGTCGAACAGTTTTTATCTGGATGCGCTACCTGGTTGAGATTCGCATGCGAGGGCTGTCAACGTTTAGACAGCGTGATCGGGCCATGGAACTTTATGCCCCACTAAGCCTGCTCGCGCTTCTGGTGGTCTGGTTGGTGTGTATCCAGCTTGGTTATATGTGTATGATCTGGGCGGTTGATGGGGCCTTATGGTATGATGCCTTTAAGATCAGTGGTTCGTCCTTACTGACATTAGGTTTCTCAGTCGTAGATAATTTCCCTTCTACCCTGCTGGTCTTTTCAGAAGCCATCATTGGCCTGGTGTTAATTGCCCTGTTAATTGCCTACTTGCCCACAATCTATTCAGCCTTTGAGCGGCGTGAATCGGCGGTCACCATGCTCGAAGTGCGTGCTGGCTCACCGCCATCGGCTGTTGAAATGATCATCCGCTATAGCCGTTTGAAACGTTTAGACCAGCTAGGAGAGATCTGGACCGCCTGGGAGGTCTGGTTTGTCGATATTGAGGAGAGCCATACCTCGCTGGCCGCGCTCTCTTTTTTGCGCTCACCGCAGCCGCATAGATCATGGGTCACCGCCGCCGGAGCCGTACTGGACGCAGCGTCCCTGGTCCTCTCCTCGGTTGATATTCCCCGTGACTCACAAGCTGATCTATGCATTCGGGCGGGCTACTTATCCTTGCGCTACATTTGTGAGCTATTTCGCATTCCTTATCATCCCAATCCAGATGCCACCGATCCCATCAGCATATCTCGCTCAGAATTTGAGGTTGCGCTTGATCAGATGGTGGCCGCAGGTGTACCTGTGTTGCAGGATCGTGAGCAGGCCTGGAAAGATTACCGTGGGTGGCGCGTCAACTATGATACCGTTCTGCTGGCTCTAGCCGAGCTAACCATGGCTCCTACAGCTCCCTGGTCTTCGGATCGTCTGCTAAAGAATGCTCCACCTGTCGTGTTACGCTGGCGCAAAGGCGCAAAGCCAGTTGAGACACATGAATGGCTTCCACCTTCGGATCTCTAGCCATAAAAATTGGTCTGTGTAGAATATAACGTTTGTTTCTGGTAGAAGTTCTACACGGACCAATTTTTGTGTCTGAGATGAAATATAAATATTCCTCGCTTTAATCGTTCAATGTAAACTAAAGACTGATTGCGCAGTGGGATTCAAAAGTTCTTCTGTATGGGGATGAAAGAAAAATATCTGGTCTGGATTGATGGCTATGGTTAGAATCTGACCATCCTTAATGCTAAAGTTATCCTTGAACTCTGCCATGAATTCTGTATGCTGGCTTGCACGTAGCAACACAGTTCGGCGGCCCATCATAGGGCCTGAATGAATCACCTGGGCACGTAACATCACCCGTGGGGCTGGACCCATCGTATTAATAGACCATTCGGGCACAATAATATTGGGGCGTATGCCCAGAATGATTTTGGATTGTGGACCTAACCTGGAGAGTAGTGGCGTCCATTGGGGTGGAAAAGAGAAGCTCAGACTATCTGTTCGCAGATAGTAGCGTGTGCCGACCAATTGAATATAGCCTTCAATAGTATTGAGAGGGGGATCGCACAGGAAGCGGGCCACAAAGAGATTGGCCGGCGTCTGGACCAACTCATCCGGTGTCCCGACTTGTTGAATGCGTCCCTGGGAGATAACGCCGATACGATTGGCCATACTAAAGGCCTCATAGTGATCCTGGGTAATATAAATGCCAGGTTTTTTTTTGATGCGCTGCACCATCAAAATCTCCTGGCGTGTACGTCGGCGTGTCGTGGGATCTAGCTGTGAAATGGGCTCATCAAAAAGATAGAGATCTGCATCTTTGATCATTACGCGTCCGATGGCTACGCGTTGTAGTTCTCCACCCGAAAGGTTACGCGTCTGTCGTGCTAACTTTTCCCGCAGTCCGAGCATCTCCGCAACCATCTGGACCCGCATCTCCACTTCCTCCTTAGGGAAGCGGCGAAAACGGAGACCCTGAGCAATATTATCATAGACTGACATAGTAGGATTGATGCCATAATCCTGAAATACCACTGCGATATTGCGCTGGGCCGACTCTTTAGTGGTAATATCTTCCTCATTAAGTAAAATAGTGCCATTATCTGGTTGCTCAAAACCACAAATCATCCGTAATATGGTCGTTTTTCCACTGTCCGATGGCCCCAGCAAGACGAAGAGCTCATCCTCATCAACTGTAAAGCTGACATCTTTAACAGCCAACTTATTTCCGTATTGCTTTGAAATGTTCTGCACTTCAAGCTTACTCATACATTTTAATCTCCATTGATAAACATGGCCTGCATGCTTACACCAATTTGGAAGGACATGCGCTGAGTGGCAAAAAAATCTTCTTGTGTATAGAACGCTCAACTGTTAAAAAAATATCAACGTCATATTCCTGCGAGACCGTTTTGCCTATAGAGCTTTAATTATCATTTGTATGAGAAATGATAGTTAACGAATCCATGGAAAAAGCCAGACGTCCTCATGGCGATAAATTCATCTCACGCCGCAGTTTAGATTTTTGATCTTGCGTTTCTTTGTATAGCTACATTTACCAGGGCTTTTTCATATTCCTCTTTGGCGCCTGCGGTGCCGGGTTGGGAATGTGGAGTGTGTGGTGGGCAAGCCGCCCACCACACACTCCACACCTGAAATAATGGGCCTCTTATTGCTTGCTCGTGATCTCGATGTTTGCAAGTGGGGAGGAGGCTGCGGCCGCCCACCACACACTTCACACATGAAAGAAGGTCCATCGTATCGCTTGCTCGTGATCTCCCTGCGATCTCTGGATGAACATTAAAAAGCCCTGTACATTTACTGATATGAATGCAAAACATAGACCAGTACTGGTATACTTGCTCTATATATGCAGTGCACTGTCTTCCTTATAAACAGGCAGAAAGATGATGCGATTGCAACTTTAAAACTTCGGAGGTATCCGATCCATGGGTTCTAAGGAACAACCAGTACAGGAGACGGCTGCTCAGCAGCATGCGGATTCATCTCGTTCTTCTGGCACTACACAGGTGGCGACAACACCAAAATCAGGTTCAGTCGACACAGCGGAGAACCATGAGAAGGTTCGGCGCGCAGCCGACTTTCGTGCTTTATGGACGCGGCGATTGATCGTTGGCGCGGCAATCTTGATCTGGGCTATTCTTTTCTACTTCTTTTTTATGGCTTTGGCACGTGTCGGGGCAGCTCTGACGCTGATCTTTGCGGGCGCGCTTCTGGCATACCTTATTTATCCGATTGTGCTCTTTCTCGAACGCTTCATTCCACATGTTATCGCTATCGTGATCGTCTTTGCGATGCTCCTGGCCGTTTTATGCCTGCTGGTCGCCAGCGTTGGGCAGGCTGTCTTTGGTCAGATTGCCGCATTACCAGGTTTGATCAGCTGGTTGCAAAGCAGAGATGGACAACAGCAGATCCATGGCATCTTGAATAACCTGAGCAAAGTTGGCATTTCCAGCAATCAGATCAACGCTACGCTCAACCAGATCTTTGTGCAACTCCAACATTTTCTTTATGGACTTATTCCATTCTGGCAGGGGACATTCAATGTCCTGATCGATATTATTGTGGTGGCAACCGTGGCGGTCTACTTTATCCAGTCTGGTCCACGTATGATCCACTGGATGCGTGAGCAATCCTTTTTCTCGTACCAGAAAGAGGTTAATTTTCTGCTCGATGAAATTGATCGCGCCATAGGCGGCTACTTTCGCGGACTCTTTATTGTAGGAGCCATCGCTGGTGTGCTGACATGGCTTGTTCTGTGGTTACTGGGCGTCCCCTATGCTGTCTTATTAGGCTTGATTGTCTTTGTCTCCAATTTCATCCCGGTCATTGGTGGCTATATCGGCGGACCTCTCTGCATCTTGATGGCGATCCCACAGGGTTGGGTCACAGTCCTGATTGTCGCGGTCTTTGTGTTTCTGCTTCAAGGTGTCTTCCTGGGGCAGATCCTGAGCCCACGCATTCTGGGAAAAGCGGTCGGCATCCATCCTATCCTGGCCATCTTCGCGTTGTTTGCAGGCAGTGAGTTATTCGGCATCGTCGGCGGCATCCTGGCCGTACCCGTGGTCGGAGTCATTCAACATATTGTTGTGGCTGCCTGGAGTAAGCGCAAGCAGCTCCATCCAGAAGAGATCGTCCAGGAGCTCATTCCCTAGAGAAACGCTCCCACCAGAACCAGCTTATCAGGCGGTTCTGGTGGGAGCGTTTCTCTAGGGACACGCATTTGACATCCACCCTCCAGAAAAATGACGAAATTCTCTCTATTTTCGCGTCCTCTGCAAATGGTAATAAACGTATAGAGTGAACAGATTTTGCGGGACCTGGTCTCTGTCGGTGGAACTGCAGGGATGAAAATCAACGGGTGTCCGATAGGCTTAGTCGACTAACCTCACACGCATGGCTTTGATGACGCCGCGTTTCGTCTTCTTGCCTTCGGCCAGGATTGTCTGGCCCTCCTGCAGTGCCAGGAGCCTTGCAAGCGGTATATGTTCCCCTGACTTGTTGAGTACCTGTGTTTGCTTGTTTACGCGCACCGCAAGGACCTGGACCTCGTCGGTATCCTGTTTTTTGAACTTGCCGGCAACGATGATAGTTGGCTGTTTCCCTTGAGGTGCAATGCTTCCAATAACTTCTATGTTATAGGCTGATTTCTGCCAGGTTGGGGTTTGCCCCTCGTTCTGCGGGTGCGTTTGTCGTGACGCGTTTGCTGGCTGCTGTTCAGCGAGCGGGAGTTGTTCCTGAGGGGAGGGGTTTGCTTTCTGCGATGATTTCTCAAATAGTGGGCCTGCATAGGTTCGTGGAACGGCAACGTGCAGTGCCTTTGGCCTGGCATCGAAGTGATAATCGACCAGCATCTGTTCTGGATCGTCGGTTTGTTGCAAGGCACGCTGCTCCGCTTTTGGTAGGAGATCTTCGGGTTTGACCGTACTCCCGTCCACCTGGATATCGATAGAGGCGGGGATGCGCAGCGAAAAGTGCGTGCCATGGAAATAGGTTGTGATATTTCTGTCTGGCTTGTGTTGTGTGAGTAATGAAATGGCCTGTCCAACCGTCTTTAGCGGACCATTGGCGGTAATTAACGTGACGTAGAGTAATCCATCATCGGCGCGCGAACCCGGTTCTATGTTGACCGCTCCTGCGAAGAGAGGCACCTTGCTTACATACGCTTCCCAAACATCTCCACGCCAGTGAGCTGTGATATTGCCCTTGTCGTCTGTTTGCTGAAGTTCGACGGGAAACGGGCGCTGCCTGGGGAGCTCTTTTGCAGCGGCCAGGTCGAAGGCCAGCGGACCGACCCGATACTTTAGAGGTTTGGACATATGCGCCATCATTGCTGCATCCAGGCCGATGCCAACGTTTAGCAAGAAATAGTGCCTGGTTTTTGTTGATTCTTTTGACTTTTTCAACTTTTTCCCATTAGGGGCTGGTTGCCGGACGTCTTTGGAATCATTAGCAGAAGTCAGACCGGTTGCTTCGAGATGGCCGAGATCAAGGCTGCGTGGTTCGCTATCTACAAGGGCCAGGGCGGCTTTCACGGGATCTTCCGGCATCTCTATTGCCTTTGCCCATACGTTGAAGGTGCCTCCTGGTATATCTCGGCGATTGTACCCTTCCCCTGGGCATACATGGTGCCATTGAGGAGGGCACTCAAAGTTCCATCGCCGCCGTAGCCGATCACGAGCGCATATTTCTCTTTGGCTGCCTTCTGTGCCAGTTGCAGTGTCTCGCCCCCATATTCCTTCAGGGCGACGTCGGTTTTCCAGCCCGCAGCGGATAGAACGGTTGCTATCTCAGGGACGTGCACCAGATGCTCCCCTGATCTAAGATCAACGATGATACAAGCGTTTTTGTTTCCCATGTGTTTCTTTCCCCTCATGCAAAGCAATAACTGATCCTTGAGACGAATACGGGCTAGAAACATGCTCAGTTTCAAATGGGCCGGCCCATTTGAAGCGATCTCCGGCCTCTTCTGCACAACTTCTTTTGAGGTGTTGGGATCTTCAATGCGCTTAATCATATAGTCATTTCTTGTAAGGTGATTTGCAATTGCAGATAGTATATAATGCAATATATTGTAACAGGTAACCCGTGTCCAGCATCTGGAGAGGTTGTTTCAGCAGAGTAGTTGAGACTTGGGGGAATAGGCCCGGTTCATCATCTTACTTATTGTTACCTACTAGCGTCTAGGGACAGGATGCTTTTCAGTTATGACGACGTACTCAAACGCGATTAGTGTATTTCTTTCGTATGCTCATGAAGATGAGCCATTGCGCAATGAATTCGTGAAGCATCTCCGTTCACTTGAACGTCAGGGACTCATCTCGACCTGGTTTGATCGGAAGATTGTTCCAGGCACGAATTGGTCTGAGATGATTGATGAACGATTAGATCGCGCATCGATCATCCTTCTGTTGGTCAGCTCGGATTTCCTCGCATCGGAGTACTGCTATCAGGTCGAAATGAAACGTGCACTGGCTCGCGAACAGGCTGGCCAGGCACGCGCCATTCCCGTGATATTGCGTCCAACTGACTGGAATGGCGCTCCTTTTGCCCACCTACAAGTCTTGCCAACTGATGCCAAGGCAATTACCACATGGGGTAATCGGGATGAGGCGTTTGTGGATGTGGTATCTGGTATTCGCCGAGCCATCGAAGATCTGGCATTGCTGCCAGCCACCTCCACACGTGCCACTTTGCCCTCCATCTGGAACATTCCTTACCCGCGCAATCCCTTCTTCATGGGGCGAGATGAGGTTCTTTCACAGTTACATACCCAATTGCAAGCGGGCCAGACAATGGCACTTTCCCAATCACCTACTGCTATCAGCGGGCTGGGGGGGATCGGCAAGACGCAGATAGCCACGGAATACGCTTACCGCTACCATCAGGACTATGAAGCAATCATGTGGACGCGTGCTGAGAGCCGGGATGCGCTCATCTCCTCTTATATCGCAATTGCCAGGCTTCTTAAGCTTCCAGAATGTGACGCAGATGAGCAGGAGATTACCATCGATGCCGTCAAGAGGTGGTTGCAAAACCATCAGAAGTGGCTGATCATTCTCGATAATGCGGATGAGTTGGATGTGTTGCCGCCGTTTTTGCCCACTGTTCCGGGAGGGCATATTCTGTTGACGACCCGCGCCTGGGATATGCAGCGGCTTGCGATGCGTTTGGAGGTAGCGACACTGTCCGATGAGCAAGGGGCTGCGTTGCTTTTGCGACGAGCGGGGATTCTGGCTCCTGAGGCCGATTTGACACAAGCATGTATTGAAGATCGGCAATTATCAATCTCAATCACACACGAACTGGGTGGATTGCCCCTGGCTTTAGACCAGGCTGGAGCTTATTTGGAAGCGACTGGGATGGGCATGCAGGAGTATCAGGAGATCTATCAGGCCCATCGACAAGCACTGCTCCGCGAGCGTCGTTCCCACATTCCCGATCATCCAGAGCCAGTGGCGACCACCTGGTCTCTTTCCTTTCAGAAGGTTGAGGAAAAGAATCCAGCCGCTGCTGATCTGCTGCGCTTGTGCTCGTTCCTGTCTCCTGATGCAATTCCTGAAGAGATCCTGACAGCAGGTGCCTCATTGCTTGGATCGATACTCGCTCCCGTTGCTGCAGATGTCTTTCAACGCAATCAAGCTTTCGAAGCGTTGCGCGCGTATTCGTTGATCCGACGCAATCCGACGGAGAAAACCCTTTCAATCCATCGATTGGTCCAGGCTGTACTCCAGGACACCTTGAAAGAAGAAGAAAAACATATCTGGGGAGAACGTGCGGTGCTCGTAGTGGCTGCAGGGTTTCCTCATGCGGAGCATGGCACCTGGCCACAGTGTGAGCGCCTCTTGACGCAGGCATTGGTCGCAATACAGTGGATTGAACGGTCCCAAGCGCGCAGTGAGCAGGTAGCGCGTTTGCTCTATGAGACGGCATCGTATCTTAAGGATCGTGCTCGTTATAGCGAAACGGAGCCATTGTACCAGCGCGCTCTGCGCATCAGGGAGCAGCAATTGGGGCCTGATCATCCTGATGTGGTTTACCTGCTTAATAGCCTGGCGATCCTCTACACTGAGCAGGGTAGGTACAGCGAGGCGGAGCCACTGTACCAGCGTGTTCTGCACATCTGTGAGCAGCAATTAGGATCCGACCAGCCCGATGCGGCTGTTGTGTTCAATAATCTAGCACACCTCTACACTGAGCAGGGCAAGTACAGCGAGGCGGAGCCACTGTACCAGCGCACTCTGCATATCTATGAGCAGCAATTGGGGCTTAGCCATCCCCAGGTGGCTATCGCGCTCAATAACCTGGCGAACCTCTACGTTGAGCAGGGTAGGTACAGCGAGGCGGAGCCGCTCTACCAGAGTACTCTGCATATCAGGGAGCAGCAATTAGGGCCTGATCATCCCGATGTGGCCTATCCGCTCAATGGGCTGGCGACCCTCTATTATATGCAGGGCAAGTATAGCGAGGTGGAGTCACTGTATCAGCGCGCTCTGCATATCAGGGAGCAGCAATTGGGACTCGACCACCCTGGTGTGGCTACTGTGCTCAATGGGCTGGCGAGCCTCTACGCTGATCAAGGTAAGTACAGCGAGGCGGAGCCACTGTATCATCGTGCTCTGTGTATCAGGGAGCAACAATTGGGACTCGACCATCCTGGTGTGGCTACTGTGCTCAATAACCTGGCGATTTTTTACGTTGAGCAAGGTAAGTACAGCGAGGCGGAGCCACTGTATCTGCGCGTTCTGGGTATCGAGGAGCAACAATTGGGGCTCGACCATCCTGATGTGGCTATCACGCTCAATAACCTGGCGAGCCTCTACTCTAAACAGGGTGATCATGCGGAGGCAGTGCCACTGTATCAGTGCGCTCTACATATCATAGAACAGAGTTTGGGACCTGAGCATCCTCACACGAAAATGGTACGTGCAAATTATGCAAAACTCTTACCATGGATAGAACCTCACACATGCCAGGACGAATAGAAAAGGTTCCTGGTTTTTTCTGTATGTGGTGTATTTTCTTATGGTAGTTCTGTGCACTTTGAGTATTCTTAAGAAGCCGCTTGTATTGCAGCCCGGGCAAGGAAAAATCTGACATCCACTTGCGTGAACAAAAGGGGATAACACCGATCAGTTTTGCACAAGAACTGTAGCGTGGTGAGCGTGACGCGGACGTTGGAGAGGGCTATAGTCTGGTCAAAAATGGGGAATTGTGTTATTGTTATGAACAGGACAATTTTATTGGGAATACTCGTCCTCACAGATCGTAATACATTCTTAGAGGAAATGCTTATGGATAGTTCTCTTCAACGTGCTAATCCCGCTATTGACGATAGAGATAGCGCTGTCGTCGCTAATTATGAGGAGGATGCGCTGGCTACTGAGGAGGAACATCATATCCACTTACCGAATCCTAGCTTGTGGCCTGTACTGCTCAGTGTTGCAATTCTGGTTTCGATAGTTGGTCTGCTGTTCGTTCCCGATGCGCCATGGCTAACTCTGGTTGGCGCTGTCTTCGTGCTGGTGGGTATCCTGGGATGGGCACTAGAAGATCCGATGGCTGCTCCAGAGGAGACATATGTTTCTTCTCCACAGTTAGGCGGAGCTCTGGCAAAATTTCATATTGGTCAAACGGTTATTGATAGAAATGGTGAGTCTCTCGGCACTGTGCAGGCTCGCCTGGGCAATTACATTTTGTCCGATCGCGGTGGTCTCTCCATGAAGGTTTATTATGTGCCGCTGCGTTTTATTGAAAATGACGTTGTCAATAATGTTGTACGCCTGAAGGTTAACGAATTGGATCTGCTGAAGCGCGGTCTCGACCGTGTTCCTGCTGATCTCTATGATGAGACACCTGATTTTGGTGTGCCCCAGGTAAAAGGTGTGCCAATGTTTGCACGTGGTCCGTTATCTCCTGCAGAGACTGGTCACTACAACTATGGTCCAAACTTTCCTGGTATCAACACCGATGCCGCTGGTTCATACCTGCCTGATGAAGTACGCCCAACGCCTCAGCGTTATGTATCTGACCGCCGTGGCTACAATACACGTAGATCTCTCCCACCACGTGTCGCTGCCGCAGACTAAAACAACAAGGGATGTGAGCTCGACTCACATCCCTTTTTTATGCCCCACATTTCGTGTGACCGCGTAGCTTTTTCGTCTTTAGAAGCCAGACCCCTATTGATAATCGTAGAAGCCTTTGCCGCTCTTCTTGCCATAGTGTCCGGATTGTACCATGCGACGCAACAAGGGAGGAGGCGCATACAGGGGATCTTTGTATTCATCATAGATGGCTTCAGCCGCCCAGAGGGTCGTATCGAGCCCTACGTAGTCCAGGAGCGTGAATGGACCCATTGGATAGCCGCAGCCAAGCTTCATGGCTGTATCAATATCATCGCGCGTGGCTACGCCATTTTCCAGCATGCGCACTGCGGAGATCAGATAGGGGATCAACAGGAAGTTGACAATAAAGCCTGCGGTATCTTTGGCGAGCACTGGTGTTTTACCCAGCGAGCGCGCAAACTGCTGCACGGTCTCGATGGTTTCATCCGAGGTCGAAATAGTGCGTACAATTTCAACCAGCTGCATGACCGGGGCTGGATTAAAGAAATGCAGGCCAGCTATTTTATCTGGACGTTTGGTGACCGCGCCCATCTGTGTTACACTTAATGATGAGGTGTTGCTTAATAGCAAGGCCTCGGGTTTGAGTAAGCGATCAAGAGCAGGATATAAGCGGAGCTTCTCCTCCATATTCTCGATGACAGCCTCGATAATCACATCACAATCGGCCAGATCCTCCAGTTCGATTGTTCCGCGCAGGTGCTCACGTGTCTCTGCCGCTTGTTGCGCCGTTAACTTGCCTTTACTCTCCATTTTATGCCAGGCAGCATCGATGCGTGCTAATCCCTTATCGAGTAGTTCTTGATTGACCTCGCGCACAACTGTTATATAGCCAGACTGTGCACAAGTCTGCGCGATGCCTCCACCCATCAGACCGCATCCGATAACGCCAACTTTGCGAATTTCCATTGATGCTTTTTTCTCCTCTAGTCACAAATATAGACAAAGAAATATCGCCCTGGAACTCATCGAGACAAAAATATCTACGCGGAGCGGGCGAATTGATCAACAAGATCATTGTTCCAATTATCTGTCTTATATATACGCTTTTTTATTGAGCGATGGTGTAGAACCGAAAAAAAAGCCATGGACCAATTTTAGGATGATAGAGCATCAGCCTGTTCATTACGTTGGAAAGTTTGCCAGCGGGCCATAACAGAAGCGATCAGAGGTTTGCCCTCGATCTGGCGTTCTTGTGGCATCCGCCATCCCTTATAGTTGCTATGGGCTGCCACCGCTGGACCAAGCTCGTTTTTGATAATGAATGTATAATCCTCGGGATTGGGAGGGAACAGGTAGCCATGGTGTGCATCTTCAAGATAGAAGTAGTGTCCATGTTCCTGGTGCCAGCGGCGAATGTTGTCCTGGCCATGCACACGCAGGCCGAGCCCACTTTGTTCTAAGTCATAAACGAGTGGACCAATAGGAAAACAGTGTAGATGAGCGTGGTAGACTGTTTGATGGAATATGCCATGTTCCCAATACACAGGCTCTGCATAATTGAGTTCAAAAAAGTGTCGCACTTCTTGTTTTAGTGCGTATATTTCATCATCGAGGGAGGCCGGGACATCACCATAGCAAGTATAGTGTTGTTTGGGGATAATCAGAATATGTCCTTCAATCAGGGGCGCGTAATCGGCTACCAGGCGTAAATTTTGTGTTTCCTTCATTGTCAGTGACTCTATATTCTCCACCTGACAGAATGTGCATTCTTTTATGTTATTTGTAGTGGTTTGATGATCCGAAGATGCGCCGCTCTGACGTTGCATGCAAGGTACTCCTTTTTCTCGCTATGTTCCTGTTTAAGCAGAGCATATGTGTATGCAGAGCTATATTATATATAAGTATGCCACAAGTGGGCACATTGGGGGCCTGCCATATGACCTACCAGTAATGGGAGACGCCGTTCACACATCACTAGTGGCTTCTTTGATTGCTGGTAGGTCATATGGTTATCAAGAGTATGCTGACAATCGTGATTTAGCCAGCGTGACGGAAGCCTGCTTCATTCATCGTAAGCGAGTTGCCTTCAGCCTGTATACCAGCCTCGATGACTTCCGCAATCACCAGCGTTGAATCGCCTGCTGGCACAGTATTGCGTACTGCGCAGGCGACCCATGAGAGTGCATCATGTAAGACCGGATAGATATTTTGTTGCATGCTATAGTCGATGCCCGCCAACTTATTGGGATTTTTTGTTATAAGAGCGGCCGAGTTGCCCTGCCAGCTCACGCTGACCGGTTTTTAAGACATTGATGGTGAATGTCTGGCTATGCTGGATCATCGAAAGTGATTTGGCATCGTTCTCAATCGAGACCGCGATTAATGGTGGCTCGAAGGAGACCTGGGTCAACCAATTAGCTGTAAACGCATTTACGACCTCATCCTCTTTACTCATAATGATATAGAGGCCATATGTGAATGTGCGCAAAGCCTGTTTTTTTCACTGCCAGGTCCATGATTTTACCTCACTTGTATCGTATACAATTTACCTTTATTGTAACCTCTAAGCGATCTGGTAGCCAGCCATTATTATCAAGGCTGTTTAATTGATGGTACTTTGCAGCTATGAATACTGATATACCCTGAAACAGGCGTATAGAAGATAGTGGATCTACTAAAAGCGTGATAGGTTGGAAATGATCAAGGTCATTTGCCCGGTTGATATTTCTTTTATGTACTATTACGTGCTATTACGTACTATGAATATGTTTGTAAAAAGCATGCTTTCAATAGCATGTAAGCCATTGGATGGTTGTTTTGGAAAGGGGAACCGGATCTGTGCGAAAATTTTCACGCCTTGTTGGTTTAACCATATTATGGCTGTGTTTCATGTTGGTGTTGAGCAACTGTGGCTCCAGTAGTACAGGCAATACGTCGCCGCCTGTCACTACGCGTGCTACCACGGGCTCAAAGCCTACAGCGACCGCACAGCAAACCTCAAAGTCTGCTGTCGAAGAGATCTTAAACCATCTCACAGCGGGTAATCAGCGGGTCAAAGTGGCGGTAGCGGCTGATATGCGTACTGGAGCATTTGAGCAGGATCGCTATTTGAATGTGCCCCCACATATGCAGATTGCGGTTTATGCCCGGATTCCTAAGGCCCGTTTTATGGCGATTACGCCTGATGGAGATCTGCTGGTCTCGGTGCCTGATGAGGGAAGAGTCGTGCTTGTGCGAGCTTATCAACAGGGCAATCCCCAGATATCAGATTTTGCCACTGGCCTACGGCGGCCCCAGGATATTGTCTTTCATACCATTGGCCAGCAGACTTATGTCTATATTTCTGAGACCAATCAGATTGATCGCTATCGCTACCAAAAAGGAGATATGCAGGCTCATGATCGCCAGGTAGTGGTGAGTGGTTTACCAGATAGTAGTACAGCCGAATTGCGTGGCGCATATGGCCATGAATTGAAGAATATTGCTCTAGACAGCAACGACAAACTATACGTCTCGATTGCCTCAACCTGCAATGCCTGTCTGGCCGATACCCAGAGCAATCCGTTGCGTGGCGCGATCTACCAGTATAATGCAGATGGTACCCAGGGGCATCTCTATGCACACGGTTTGCGCAATGCAGAAGGCCTGGCTTTCGTTCCTGGTACCAATGTGCTCTGGGTTGCGGTCAATAATCGCGATAATATCTTATATCCTCATCAAGACGCAACGGGACAATATCAGCAACGTATTCCGGCCTATGTTGATAACCATCCTCCTGAGGAGTTTACGCATGTACAGGAAGGAGCCAACTATGGCTGGCCCTTCTGTAATCCTAATCCCGACCAGAGTGTTAATCATATGCCCTTTGATCGCGATGCCGAATTTAATGCCGATGGCCATGTGAACTGTGATCAGATGCAGCGTATCGATAAAGGGATCCAGGCTCATTCTGCGCCACTTGGCCTGACTTTCCTG
Source organism: Dictyobacter kobayashii (assembly GCF_003967555.1). Taxonomy (GTDB): domain Bacteria; phylum Chloroflexota; class Ktedonobacteria; order Ktedonobacterales; family Ktedonobacteraceae; genus Dictyobacter; species Dictyobacter kobayashii. The sequence goes on along the minus strand of NZ_BIFS01000001.1, from coordinate 327,626 downwards.
CAAGATCCATTGGCACCAGACACACAGCGCACCGGTGCCTTGATCAGCTTACATGGCTCCTGGAATCGCACCGTGCCAACCGGCTATAAAGTCGCTTACTTCCCCTGGAACAGTCAAGCGCAGCAGCCAGAACAGCAAATCGACCTGGTTACCGGTTGGCAGGATAGCACAGCGGTCTGGGGACGCCCGGTTGATACCGCTATTGATCATCAAGGCAATATCTTTATCTCGGACGATTTAAGTGGTACCGTCTACAAACTAACATATCAGCCATAAATAGTATCAGGAGATTGCTACGACCTGTCCCCGGGTCATACTTTGAAGATCCTGCGGGGTGAGCTGAAAGACGGCAAAAGGAGTACCAGCGGCGGCCCAGATCTGTTCGTATTGTAAGAGATCCTGATCAATAAATGTGAGCAATGGTTCGGGATGGCCAATAGGGGCAACTCCACCAACGGCATAGCCTGTATGCTGGCGTACAAAGTCCGGGTCCGCACGCTCGATCGGCTCGCCGACGAGCGTGCCTAGCTGCTTCTCATTAACGCGATTGGAGCCGCTGGCTACTACTAGAACTGGACGATGAGTATGCTTGGTTTGAAAGACCAACGACTTCACGATCTGGGCTACCTGGCAGCCAATGGCTTGCGCCGCCTCTTTGGCGGTGCGTGTCGATTCCGCCAGCTCTTTGACCTGAGCTGTATAGCCCCGGCCTGTAATGCATCCTGCACAAATCTGGCTCGGGCCTTCATATCTTGCGACATAAAATATCTATCCTCCTGTTTTCCTCTATTGTAGTTATGCCGTCAATCATGCTACATACCCGTTTTTTCTGAATACACAAAAGGCGTGCAGCGCACGCCTTTTGTGTATTCAGAAAAAACAGGCGCGCATGCGCCTGGTAGCAAGCATCTTCTAAGCGCGTTTGGCACACAACTGATTGCTGGTTGGTTCGGCACAGCAGAACCAGGATTCAGTCAAATGTGGAAGTTCTTTGCGCTCTCCATACTGGCGCATTGCTTTGAAGGCAGAGAGTTTCTGCCCCTGCATGGCCAGTGCGCGGGCTTTGATCTGGAAAAATGTCATCACGGCATCTGAGCCCATCTGCTCAGCCTGTTCGACCAGCGTGGCCACCTGCGTCTGCAGCTCATCCATACGTGGGTCAGGATGTTTCCAGCGATAGCCAAAGGCCGTAGGATCGAATTCGCCGATCCAGCTTGCGCTGCCGGGTGTATCCAGGTGGGCTGAGCCAGGAGGAACCAGCAGGCGAATCGAGAGATGGACAGGATCGATATGCTCGATAAAGTGTCCCTGTTCGAAGAAGTTGAGTAGCTCAATATAGCTCTCAAGAGTCTCCCAGGGAGTAAACGGCAGCAGCGATGGACGCAGTGTAATCCCGACCTGTTCCATCTCGGCAAATGCCTCCGCCACATCGGCGGCCGTATGGTTTTTTGCCAGCTCTTGCAACACTGTATTATTGAGTGACTCAACCGCTGAAACCACAAAGACACAGCCGAGCTCTTTCAGTTCTGGCAGCAGATGTCGATGCTTTAGCAGGTGTTCGATTTTAATGGTGGCATCGAAGGTCAGTTCTGGAAATTCCTGGTGCATCGCACGCGTAATGCGTAACGCATGGGTGGGACCATTCCAGAAATCGGGATCGCCAAAGGTGATGTGTTGGGCACCCTGAGCTACCTGGGCGCGGATATCGGCCAGCACAATGTCTGCAGGAACCGCAAAGAAACGTCCATGATAGATTGGTGTCACAGGGCAATGGACGCAGGTGTGTTTGCAGCCGCGTGTCGCCTCGGTGTAGCCTACTATCCTGGTCTCTGTACCCTGTTCCATGCGAGCATAGCGATCCAGGGCAGGCAGATGGCTGCGTTCAGGCACAATAAAGGGTGTGCGCTGAATCCAGGGGCCACTAACATGTCCCCGACTATACACGCCTGGCACACCTTCATCTTTTTCTTGCTCGATGGCCGTGATCAACTGGCATAATGGAACCTCATATTCGCCCCCGATGGCCGCATCAATGGCATGCTGTTCCAATAGATGGTCCGCATTGAGTAGCGCATACAGTCCATAAAGACAGATATAGGCGTCTGGATTAAGCGTGCGAATACGTTGTGCAACTTGCTCACCCAGGCGCATCGCCGTATGCATTGGGACCGAGATCGCCACAAAGCGTGCCTGGCGAATAGCTTCATCCGAGAGTGTATCGAGCGCTGTATCAACGCATAGCGGTAGATAGCCAGCCTGCTCAAGCATAGCCGACAACGATGCCAGGTGAAATGGCTGATGTCCTAATTCATAGCACGAAATCAACAGAATCTCTCCGTGCTTTTTTATTTCTTTCGTGGTGCGCCTCCTCCTCCTTTACGTTGGGGTGCTCCTCCACCGCCTGCTCCGGCAGTCTCGGGGGTCCAACCGTCCGGCATGGCGGCATCCTGTCCAAAGAAGAACTCTTCCATTTGTTCACGTAGAATCTTACGCGCCTCCGGATCGGCCATATTCAGCCCATAGTGATTAATAATCAACACCTGCTGGGCTGGCCACATATCGTAGGCCTGCTGTGAAATTTGTTCAAAAATGCGCTGCCCCAGCTTTCCCGGGAAAGGAGGTTTCTCCAAACCAGGGAGTTCGCGCTGTAACTTTACGCAATAAACCGTTCTAGGCATATGAACTCTCTCCCATAAAGGGTACTGTTAAAAGACCATTGAGCAGCTCGCACTTGCCGTTAATGGAAAACGTTTGACAATGAATGCCCCATAGCCACTTACTTCTTATTGTACTATGTCGACAGCCATTTTTGCACGCTATTCTTTAAGTCATTTTGTGAGGTGCTCTTAAACGCCGCCAGCAAATTGTGGTCCGAGGATAGATTGTAATAATGAGATAACTGGTTGCTTATTTCCCACATATAAAACAATCAGTCGTCCGGATCTATAGAAATGAGGCGGTGCTACCCAATCGATAACGGCAGATCCGCTGGAACTTTTTTGTATGATATCCCCCTGTGAGGAGATACGTTTAGCCTCATTTTGCGCATCTTCACTGGTGAGATATTCGAAGATAGAGACCCTTTCACCTTTGATCAGCAGCCCATAGGGTGTGCCAGAGAAAAAATCACTATTTTGCGCATCTGCTTTCGTACCAGATACACCGACAGCCTGTAATTTTTTTACAAAAGAGGCATAATTAAGTGCATTTTTCTCCAGCTTCTCCTGTGTAGTATTTGTTTGTGCATTACCACATCCTATCAGGATCAGGCAGAGCAATAAAATACATGTACGCAGCCAAAGAATAGATTTTGGCATACAGCTTTCTCCTGTGCGGGTAGATGTGATATCTCGAATAAAATTATCGTCATAATAAGGACGCCTTTATGAGGTGCTGCGTTCCCCTTTCAGTGTACAAGAAAGCTTGTTTGACAGGGAAGCTGATATTTGTTACTATTTTTTTTGAACTTTTGTTTGCTTGCGTGCAGTAAATGGCAGGTGAGCAGCATGGCTAAGAGGGTAGGAAAGATGCCAGAAGCTTCTTCATCAGGGACGCGTGCCCTTTTCATGGGCATGGAATGTGATTTTTCTCTACCTGTACTAGAGGCACTCATCCAGCATGGAATCGAGGTCTGCGCGGTTGTTATTCCAGCGGACGGAGGCTCGCTACCCGGCATTCATGTCGCTCCGGCTATCCTGCCGAAAACTCCTGCTCGCCAATTGCGTGGCGCGTTGCCCATGCTCTCGACTACTCCAACACTTTCTCTTGTTCAGCAAGCCTGGGCTCACTCTATACCAGTCTGGCAGGTGCGCAAACTGAACGATCCAGAGACGCTGGCGACCCTCTCTGCTTATCAGGCTGATATTCTTTGCGTGGCCTGCTTCTCAAAGATCATTCCGTCTTCTATCCTGAACTTACCGCGCCTGGGTAGTCTGAATGTGCACCCTTCGTTGCTGCCAGCCAATCGTGGTCCACTCCCAATTTTTTGGACCTTGCTGGCCGGTGAAGAGCAGACCGGTGTCACGATCCATCAACTCACTGATAAATTGGATAGCGGCCCAATCCTGGCACAAGAAGCTATTGCGGTGCCCGAGGGAATTCGTTATGAAGAGTTGGAGGCGCTCTGCGCCCGGCGTGGCGCACAATTATTAGCACAGACCGTGCAAGATCTGGTCGCTGGCCATAGCCATGCTCAACCCCAGGACGAAGCAATGAGTAGTTATCATCCTTATCCAGGTGACAATGAATATGTAGTGAATGCTCATGAATGGGGAGCAAGACATCTATATAACTTTATTCGTGGTGTCGCCAGTGTCGAGCGGCCAGTTGAAGTTCTGTGCCAGGATCGTTATCTGTTAGCGAGCGACGCCATTTCTTATAGTTTTCATGCTGAAATGAAGATTATGGATGCTATACAGCAAGATGGTCATGGGGAAGCGACAATTGTCTGTCGCGACGGCCACCTGCGAGTATACTGTATTTGATAGACTAGATGATGTGTTTTTTGACATGTTGCAGGAAGAGGATAAAGCCAGGCAGTGTATCTTAAACGACTAGAAATGCTTGGGTTCAAGAGTTTTGCCTCGCGAACCTTTCTCGAATTTAGCCCTGGTATTACGGCGGTGGTAGGGCCCAATGGTGCTGGGAAATCCAATGTAGCAGACTCTATGCGCTGGGTACTGGGTGAGCAGAGTATGCGGCAGTTACGTGGGAAGAAAAGTGACGACATTATCTTTGCGGGGGGACAGGGGAAAGCGCCGCTCGGGATGGCAGAGGTATCGCTTACACTCGATAACAGCACTGGCTGGGTGCCCTCCGAATACAGTGAGATCACCGTTACACGGCGTAGCTACCGTTCAGGCGAGAATGAATACCTTATCAATAAGCAAAAGGTCCGCCTTAAAGATGTCTTATTGCTACTGGCGCAGGCGCGGATTGGGCATGATTCTTATACCGTGGTGGGCCAGGGCCTGATTGATGCAGCCTTGAGTTTGAGGGCTGAGGAGCGACGCGCGCTATTCGAGGATGCCGCCGGTATCCGTCCTTTTCAGGTGCAGCGTACTGATGCCGAGAATCGTTTGAAGCAGACCGAACAGAACGTTGAACGTCTGCGCGATATTGTGAGTGAGATCGAGCCGCGCCTGGCTCCTCTGGCTGAGCAGGCCAAACGGGCTGTAGAGTTCTCGCAGTTGAATGATGAGTTGCATGATGTATTGCTCTCATGGTATGCGCTGCAGTGGCGGCGCTTACATGTGACGCGCGAGTACGCCGAGCGCGCAGAGCGGGAACAGGGTCAGAAGGTCCGCCAGGGCGAGGTGGCGTTACAGATGCTCACCGAGCAGTCGCAGACACTACGCAGCAAGCGGCAGCAGATTCAGACGAAGATCAGCGAGGCGCGTATCGCCTGCGATAAAGCCAATGAATTGGTACGCAGATTGGAGCGCGACCTGGCGGTGAACGAAGAGCGCATTGGAGGTCTTGAGCGACAGCGCAACGATATTCAGGCGGAAGAGCGCCGTTTACGGGAGCGCTCGATTGCACTACAAAAGCAATCTATCGATCTAGAAGAGCAATGTGACCTGGCGGACGAGGCGGTTGATAATGGCTCAACCCAACTGGCCAGCTTAGAAGGCAAAGTCGCACAGGCGCAGAAAGAATATGAGATGGATGAGCGCCGCCTGCGCTCGGCCCAGAGCGATCTGGTGCAGGTACAGGCGCGCCTGGGTTCAACCCAGACCGAGCTAGGGCGTTTGCAGAAGCAGCTGGGAGAGCGCAACCGCACCCTGGCCAGCCGCCGAGACACAATCTCCCAGTCCCAGCAATCCCAGCGGACCCTGGAGGGTCGACTGGTTGAGGAGCGTGGTCGGCTGGAGACGGTGCGCACCGAAGAGCAACAACTGCTCCAGCGTAAACAAAGTATCTCCAAAGCCATCGCTGACGCTCAGCAGGAACTGGAGCGTATGAAAGGCACCCTGGCCGAGGCCGAGCGCCGTAAGCGCACCACCGTAGATCGCCTGAATATGCTTAAAAACTGGCGCCAGAGTCTCAGCGGCTATAGCGATGGCGTGCGGGCACTGCTGCGTGCACCCGCCGACTCTATCAGCGGCCTGGTTGGTCCTGTGCCGCAATTAGGTGTCGTCTCCAGTGGAATGGAAATGGCCCTCGAGGCTGCCCTTGGCCCCTATATGCAAGCTGTCGTGGTACAAACCCTGGCAGATGCGCAACGTGGCCTCGCGTATCTCCAGAAGACGCAGGCAGGCCGGGCCATGATTATCTGGATGGAGCGCATTGAAGAGGATGAGGACGAGGATATCCAGGAGGTGCGCACTATTCAGGGCCAGGTGGAAGAACGTGTGCTGCAGCGTTACCTGGAAACGGTCCCTGAATTACAGCCACGCATCCTGGGCTTCGCGTGGAAACATCTCAGATGTGAGACCCGCTTTATCCCAATCTTTCTACGCCTCTTGCATGGTGTGGTGTTGGCCCAGGATCTTGCCGCGGCCCATGAGTTATTGGCCTGGGGCATGGAACTAAGTATCTCCTCTGATAGCGATCTACCTTTTACATCTCTGGTTACCCTGGATGGGGAGGTTCTGCACCTGGATGGTTGGCTGACGGGTGGCAATGGCAAAGCAGGGGCACAACAAGGCTTGCTGGCTCATGAGCGTGAGTTGCGTGAGCTACCACAGCACCTGGACGAGATCAATCTTATGATCAATCAGTTGCATGACATGATGAGTGAGGCGCAGCGGAAACAGGAAGGGCGGCGCGCCGAGCAGAATACAACTGAGAAAGAACTGCAGAAGGTTGTTGGTCGCATCAATGAAATCAATAAAGGCTTGAATGCCTCCCAGCGTGAACTGGAACGCGTCCAGACCGAGATTCGGCTGGCGGCCTCGATTGAGCAGCAACTGGCGTCAGAAGTGGCGGGTCTGGAGCAAGAAGTGACCGCAGCTCAGGAACGCGCACGTACCCACGAGAAGTCGCAGCGGGAGATGACCGGACTGGTTGAGGAGCTTCAAATCGAGATGGAGGAGCGAGCGACCAGCTATCGGCGGCAGCAGGATGAATTGGGGCGGGAGCGTACAGCCCTGGCTGTTAAACGGCAGGAGGCACGTTCACTGCGCCAGCAACTCTCAACGCTGCAAACCCAGGCCCAGGACCTAAAAACACAGGTTCAACAACAGGTTACGCGTATCAAAGAAGCGGAACAGCAGCATCAGAGCTTGCAAGAGTCGATCACCCGGCAACGTACAGATCTAGAAGAGGCCCGGCAACGCGCACAGACCCTGACCGAGGAGCTACGTGTTGTAGAGGGTACCCTGGCCGAGGTTGAGCAGCAAATTCTGTCTCAGGAGCAGCAACGCAGCAAGATGCAGCAGAGCACGCGTGAATTGGAAGCAACCTATCGTCGTTCTCTGTTGGATAGCCAAAAAGCACGCGATGCGCTGGAGACCCTGCTCGCACAATTACAAGAAGAGATGGGCATTACAGATCCGGAAGAGTTAACACGGCATATGCAGCAGGCAGGTGAAGTTGTCGATGGTGTTGTTTCCAGCGAAGCATTGAATGGCCAGAATGGGCAGCCTGGACATTCTCAAGCAAAGAGTAATGACCACGCCGAGCTGGCTGTGGCTGTACAGAATGGTGCCCAGGTTCAGGTGGGTGTAGTCGATCAGCTAACGGAAGAAGAAGAGACGCAGCTGCGCAAGTACCGGCGTCGCATTGAATCTCTGCGCAGTCGGATTAAGGCCATGGGAGGCTGTGATGTGAATGCGCCACAATTATACACAGAGACTAAAACGCGCTATGATTTTCTCTCATCGCAGATAGCTGATCTGGATCAGGCCGCGCAACAACTCTATACTATTATCAGCCAGCTTGATGTCACCATGGCCCGGCAATTTGAAGAGACCTTCCAGGCGGTCAACACACGTTTCAAAGAACACTTTACCACCCTCTTTAATGGCGGCACGGCACGCCTGGAGTTAATGGCCGCTAAAGGTAGCGAAGAAGAGGGGGTTCCACCTTCCAGCATGCCCGGTGGGGTCGAGGTCATCGTCCAGCCTCCCGGTAAAAAAGTACAGGATCTCTCATTGCTCTCAGGCGGTGAACGAGCACTGGTCTCAGCTGCCCTACTCTTCTCTTTGCTGGAGATCAATCCACCGCCATTCTGTTTGTTGGATGAAGTAGATGCCGCTCTCGACGAATCCAATGTTACGCGCTTCTGTGACATCCTGAAGCGGCTGGCCCAGCGCACCCAATTTATTGTAATCACCCATAATCGTGTGACCATGACCGCGGCCCAGGCCATCTACGGTGTCACCATGCGTGAAAGCGCCTCCCGCCTTCTCTCATTGCGCCTCGAACAGGTACCCGCCTCCGCCAGTCGCTAAAACTGCTTTTGAGCTAGTAGAGGGATGTGCCCCTCTTTTTAAAGTAAAAATTTTAGCATGGTAAAAATTCATTTTAAAATTTTTTGACAAATTTAAGATTAGTAGATAGAATAATTTTTAGTAAATAAAAATATCTACTTGCGCGCAGTTGATAGAGATGTAGTTAACAATAAACAAGGTATGGATACGAAAGGACTATGCAATGGCAGAAGTCGAAACAATATCTTCCCCTCAGCCAACCGAAGGAGGGTGGAAGCGGCTTTCCATGCTCCCTTCACTGTCGGAAGTTCATGCAACTGTACCTGTGCCGCACAAAAGTAAGGGCGCATGGCTTACCATGCTGGCCTATTTGGGCCCTGGACTGCTGGTATCGGTCGGCTATATGGACCCTGGCAACTGGGCCACGGACCTGGCTGGTGGTGCCCAATTTGGCTACCTCTTAATTTCTGTGATTCTTATTTCCAATTTGCTGGCCATTATCTTGCAGCATTTAGCACTAAAATTGGGGATTGTGACGGGGCGCGATCTGGCCCAAGCCTGTCGTGATCATTATTCGCGTCGCGTTTCCTTTGCTTTATGGGTCTTATGCGAAATTGCCATCGCGGCCTGTGACCTGGCAGAAGTGATTGGTTCCGCGATCGCCCTCAACCTGCTTTTTGGCTTCCCATTGATGTTGGGAGTCGTCTTAACGGCCTTAGATGTCTTCGTGGTACTGTTTTTGCAGCGCAAGGGTTTTCGCTTCATCGAGGCCCTGGTTGGCGTCTTAATTTTTACCATTGGCTTCTGTTTTGCCTACGAGATTTTGGTCTCACAACCTGCCATCGTGCCTTTGCTGGCTGGCTTTATCCCCAGGTCACAGATTGTAATGAATCCCAGTGCTTTATATGTATCCATAGGTATCCTGGGCGCCACGGTCATGCCCCATAATCTTTATCTGCACTCGAGCATTGTTCAGACCAGAGCATTTGAGAGAAATCATGAAGAAAAAGCAAGGGCCATAAAATTCGCTACCATCGATTCAACCGGAGCGCTATTTTTCGCCTTCTTTATCAACGCGGCCATTCTGATTGTTGCTGCTGCCACCTTTTACGGCACAAAGCATGCGAACGTAGCGGATATTGGTCAGGCCTATCAACTCTTATCCCCCGTGCTAGGTGTGCCGGTGGCCAGTACCGTGTTTGCGATTGCCTTGCTGGCATCGGGACAAAATTCAACCCTCACTGGTACACTGGCAGGTCAGATTGTCATGGAGGGTTTTCTTAATATTCGCCTTCGACCGTGGCTACGCCGTTTGATCACGCGTAGCATTGCCATTATTCCTGCCATTATCGTCACCTATTTTTATGGAGCAAAAGGTACCGGGCAACTTTTGATCTTGAGCCAGGTAATCCTCTCGTTCCAACTGAGCTTTGCGGTTTTTCCCCTGGTTCAGTTCACTAATGATAAAGTCAAAATGGGGCGCTTCGCCAATCCAGGTTGGCTCAAGGTATTAGGCTGGAGTGTTGCTATTATTATTGCCTTGCTGAACGCTTATCTCTTGTTCGTTACCATCTTTCCGCAGTTAGCTCCTGGCAGTTAGCAAACAGATAGAGCCACAATACAGGTAGAGAGGGATCTCTTCTTGTATTTGATTAGCAACGGCATAATGGTGCGCTGATCATAGCCAGCGCACCATTATGCCGTTCTTGAAGGGTGTTTCCGATGGTTTGTAATAGGCTAGTGGGAATGGCCCGCCCCTAGTAGTTGTTTGGTGATTTCGCCCCCTTCAATAATCAGCTCGCGTAGGGCTGCATTGATATGGCTATCCTCAATAACGATGTGCATATGTTCATGGTTCTCATCAGCCGAGATCAAGGCTGCCTTTCGCAGTAGCTCGCGGATAAAGGTTGCGCTCACTCCCTTGGTCTGATCCAGGATTTGATCAAGATCCTGGAGTTGTAGGGTAATACCATCGCTATAGAGCTCAAAGAGGCGGCGCCGACAATCTCGATCAGGCAGTGGAATCTCTATGGCCAGGTCGATACGGCCTGGGCGAGCAGCCAGAGCAGGTTCCAATATATCGGGACGGTTGGTGGTTAATAAGAAGAGGATATCCGCATCGTCCGAGATGCCATCCATCTGGTTGAGTAGTTCAAAGAGCAGGGCATTGCAGGCTTGATTCTGGCTTGTGCGCTCCTCCGCGATCAGATCGACATCCTCGATGATAACGGTTGCGGGCTGGAGTAATCGCGCCATCTGGCAAGATTTCTCGATTAAGCCTGCGTTCTGACCAGTGACCAGAATGACGGTGCGGTCGGGCATCTGTTTGGCGATATACATAGCAGAGAGGGTCTTGCCTGTTCCTGGAGGGCCATAGAGTAGCAAGCCACGCTTAATATGGCGTTTGGCTAACTTGAGCCGCTCGCTGAGATGGGCGAAGCGGAGCGTCTGACGCTCAATATGTTCCAATGTACCTGCTGGCAGGATGATGTTATCGCGTGTGATAGCAGGAAGGTGGTGAAATTGTACATCGAGCAAGCGCCGATTGTTGGTATTAATCGAGATCACATGGCTGCGATAGACATTATGGCGACGCATAGCCGTGCGCAGATCACTCAAGAAATTTTCTGCTTCCTCGCGTTGCCGGGCGACTACCTCCAGCCGGATATTGATATCCCCATAGGGATTGCGTGAACTTGAAATCAGTATTGCCAGCCGATAGGTATCCCGCTTGATCAGATAAAGTCCTGTCTGGATGCAGGCGAGCGAACTGCCATCGTGCAGGTAGACATTGGAGTATTCGACCGGCCCTTCCATGGCTTTGGCCCCGCGCTGATTACTGAGGAGATAGGCGATTTTGAGCCCCATATATTCATTGGGAGCAATGACCCCGATCAACTGGGTTTCCCATTCGAGTAGTTCGATTAATTTAGTTAAACCGATGTGGAAATTAGGCTGGTCCGCTTTCTCAAATTGTTCGCTAATTACTGGTAGTTCTTTTGGATCGGTCTCAAAGTGCTGGCGTAGATAGGTGGCAAAAACTGGTTCATCGGATTTTACCTGGTCGACTGCCTGATCCATAAAATCTTTAAATGAGGATAAGAATTGCTTGGTGTCGACTGGTTCTTGCGCAGACATTGGCGTCTTACCTTTCACTCGCACATTTGTACATACAACTGCAAGCTCTACAGGAAATCTGAAGGGCAAACTATGCTCTCTTTTTAAGACGTCATCTTTTCACATTTATTAATAGTTCTGCATTTTTTTTCTGGTACTTTGCGGACGTGCGCTGGCGCGCCCGCATCTTTTTTCTTCGGATGTGCAAAAATTGCTTCCTGCGCAATTTTTGCACATCCGAAGAATTTTTTGTATATCGTGAAATAAGACTGTTTTGTTGTTATTTGCAGAAAAGGTGCAGGCGAATTTTTTGTACCACAGAAGAAAGTATGTGTGTTTCTGTATAAAGATCTGCCAGAATAATCAGGGCCTCATTCACGAAATGATGAATGAGGCCCTGATTATTCTAACTATATCCATTGATAAAACCCTACTAACGACTAAGTTCCAGACCATTCTTAATTTCAAAGGTGACTGCTTTGGGTGAGGTAGCGAACTCAACGGCAGTAATCATAATACAGGTTAAGAAAACTAAGGCCCCGACGAGCAGGGTGAACAGTGCGGCTGGTTCTACCCATGGCATATGTGTGATGACATGGAAGCCGATCTCAAACATACTAAAGACCAGCGTGCCGATAGAGATTTCGGCAGCTAAAATTGCATTCCATTGCAGTCGATGCCGTTTTAAAAGGTGCGGCATTTCTGTTTCGAGCTCGTTTAAACGTTCTTTATTTAAATTACAAAGGTTGTTAATCTCGCGTGGATCACATTGATTGGCTGAGTTCTCTTCTCGAATAGTTCTCAAGAGCGTCATATGCTCAGCATGCATCGCACGCAGACGTGCACTGAGTGAATCATAGCGTTGGAGTAATCCATTCATGAAGAGGGTACAGCTCGAAATCATTACCACGGGGGCAAGGATTAAGCTAATAACATTTTGGATATTATTCATAGGTATAGGTAAAACATGCTGTAAGATGGATAGGACATAAAAAAATCTCACAGGAAAATATGCCGTACACCTTTTGTTGTACAGAATTTTTTCGCTGGAGAATCAATATAAACAGCATACTCCTTTCTGATAGTATATGTTTTCTTTTATAGAACACGATTGTGCCGATGTTTTTTGATACTCAGCCGTACTAATGTATAGCGAGGCGTTATGCTATACTGACATCGTCGAATATAGACTGTTATGATTGGTCATTAAGGGCATAAAAGGAAAATAGTTGACATGCAAGATCTTACTGCTGAACCTCACGAGCCACAACCTGGCAGAAATATGGTTGTGGAAAAGAACAGCGCCTTAAACAGATTTTTCCAGCAGCGTCCTTTGCTTGCTACAATATTACTGCTGGTATTGTTTATTGTTGCCACACGTATCTTTAGTTATCTTTTGCAGTATATTATCAAAGATTGGCACTTATCTTTTGTTGTCAAGAATATCATTGGCGAGTGTTTTTATGCTGTGCTGGTCATCATCCCTTTATCGCTCTTAGGATGGTGGGCGCAGGCTGGTTTTACACGCGGCATTCAGCGTAAACATATCCCATTATTGATCGCGCCATTCATCATTATTGCCTTACCCTCCTTATTAGGGTTATCAGCCACAGCCGCCAAAAGTAGTACACAGCTCATCATATTATCTCTGATCGCCTCGTTGCTGGTTGGTTTTACCGAGGAAGGTTTCTTCCGTGGATTACTGCTGCGGAGCGCATTGCCCCTGGGGATCTGGCCCTCTGTATTGATCTCATCCCTTTTATTCGCATTGCTCCACCTGAGCAATGTGCTCGCTGGTTTTACCTGGAATTATGTCATTGGGCAGGCTTTATTCGCCTTTGGTCTGGGGGTTCTGTTCTCAGCGTTGCGCCTGCGCACCGGCTCAATCTGGCCTGGCATCCTGCTCCATGCAGCCAAAGATTTTCCTGGCCTGATTCTATTAACCATAAACCCCCGCCAGGTGCTCTCGATCCCATTAAATGTGGCCCTTTTAGGCTCCGGGTCTACTGTGTTATTTTACTCATCAATGCCGTTATCATTCTGCGCCCCAGTAAGGTGAGAGAGATGCGCGTGGCTTATGGCCTGGATGCGACATCTCTGCCTTCACCATCCGTATGAGTTTTGAGTGAGACTCAACAAACTTGATCGAGGGGTATTGACAGATAGGTAGAGCTATGATAGTATACCCCTTGTCAAGAAAGCCGCTTGTATGTGCAGGTGAGCTGGTGACTGTAGAGAAGAGGGCACACCCGTTCCCATCCCGAACACGGAAGTTAAGCTCTTCATCCCCGATGATACTGCGTGGGCAACTGCGTGGGAAAATAGGAAGTCGCCGTCTCACCCGCCCACATGAGTGGCTTTTTTTGTGTTTACAAACATTTCTACCAAGCTAAGCATGGCTTTTAGGATGAAAGGAGTTATTTTTGTATGCCAAAGCAGCAGATTTCTACTCAGCAAGGTGCTACTCCCCGTGGAGCTTATTCGCAGGGATTGCGCGCCGGCGATTTTATCTTTGTTTCAGGGCAAGGACCTATTGATCCAGCTACTGGTGAAATTGTAGGCCAGACTATTGAGGAGCAGACGGTGCGCGTGCTGGAGAATATCAAAGCGATCCTCGCCGCGGGAGGGGCCACGTTGGATGATGTAGTTAAATCAACTGTTCATCTCAGCGATCTCAGCCTGTTTGCTGATTATAACAAGGTTTATGCTAGCTATTTCTCTGATCCTAAACCCACTCGTACCACGGTGGGCAGTCAGCTGGCTGGTTTTATGGTGGAGATTGATGTTATTGCCTATGTAGGCAAGTGACATTATGAAGGTTGTGTGCTGGTATGTGGCCTTACGCTTCGCGCCAATGGCGCTCACCTCTCATTTGTAGTGATACGAGTAAACAGGCGGCTGAGGCCGCCTGTTTACTCGTATCACTACAAATGAGAGGTGCATTCCAAGTGAAGGAAGAGTGAATAGGCGTATCACTACAAATGAGAGGTGCATTCCAGGTGAGGGGAAGAGTGGATAAGGCGTATCACTACAAATGAGAGGTGCATTCCAGGTGAGGGGAAGAGTGAATAGGCGTATCACTACAAATGAGAGGTGCATTCCAGGTGAGGGGAAGAGTGAATAGGCGACTTGAAGTTGCCAATTCACTCTTACTCTCGTTTACACTACAGGTTGAATTGTTAGATGACGGAGAGGTATTGGATGCTGAAGAATTCTTTGGGGTCAAGCCAGATGCGCTCGACGTGGAGGCCAGCACTGGTGGCTAGCTGTCCAAACTCATCGAGCGTATACTTATAAGAACTCTCGGTCCAGATACTCTCGTAGTTGTGAAAGGCGATCTGTTCCTTTCCTAGATGTACCTGTTGTTTGCTCAAGCTGACCAGGTGCATCTCGATGCGGCCCTGGCCGGGATTGTAGAATGCATAATGGCCGAACTGGTCTAATTGGAAATCGGTGCCCAGTTCGCTGTTGAGCCGCTCCAATAAGTGCAGGTTAAAAGTGGCTGTGATGCCAGCTTGATCATTATAAGCTCGGTGCAGGATCGAGAAGTCTTTTTTTAAATCGACTCCGATCAGCAGTCCGCCACCTTTGCCGCAGGTTCGGGCAATCTGTGCCAGAAATTTTCTGGCTGGTTCACGATCAAAGTTTCCAATCGTCGAGCCCGGATAGTAAGCAACTTTCCTTCCTCCAGGCTGTGTGGGCCTGGGCAAGGTAAAATTACTGGTATAATCCGCACAAATGGGCAAAATTTCGATGTGAGGATAGGACTGTGATAATTCTACGGAAGCCTGGAGCAGATGCTCCTTGGAAATGTCGATGGGCATATAGGCCACCGGCTGTTCCAGGTGATCCAATAGCTGGCGTGTCTTCAGACTACGTCCACTTCCATACTCGATGAGTATACAATGTGGTCCCAGCGTAGCAGCGATATCGCCAATCTGCTGCTGCATAATCTGCAACTCGGTACGAGTCAGATAATACTCATCGAGTTCCGTGATACGATCGAATAGTTGCGAGCCAACCTCATCATAAAAGTATTTGCTCGGTAGTTCTTTGATCGGTTTCTGTAATCCTTGCAGAATCTCCATCCGGAATGTTTTGTGTTTAGGCGCGAAATCATACCGCTCAAGCTGTTCTTGTATGCTTTGTACGATGTTACACCTCTCGTGCTAAACGAACGCCCATAAATTGCCAGCGTGCATCTGGTGGAAAGAAATTGCGATAGGTGGGTCGGATATGGGTAATGGAGGTTGCGCAGGAGCCACCACGCAGGACGAACTGGTTGCACATGAACTTACCATTGTATTCGCCTAACGCCCCTGGAGCGGGTCGATAGCCACGGTAGGGTAGATAGGCGCTCTGCGTCCACTCCCATACATCCCCGTACATCTGCAGCGGCAGCTCCGATGTCGTTGACGTTGCCAATGGGACGGGATGGAAGGTCTGGTTTTCAACAAAATTGCCTTCGATTGGCAGCAGGCGCGCGGCCAATTCCCATTCTGCCTCGGTTGCCAGTCGTGCATCGGCCCAACGAGCATAAGCGTCGGCCTCATAAAAACTGACATGGCAGACCGGCTCAGCTGGCTCAACGGCACGTAGCCCGCTCAAGGTCATCATCATCCAGCGCCCATCCTGCTTTTCCCAATATAGGGGGGCCTGCCACTGTTCGGCCTGGACGGTATTCCAGCCGCTGGAGAGCCAGAGTAGTGGATTTTGATAACCGCCATCCTCAATAAATTGAAGATACTCGCCGTTAGTGATCAAGCGTGAGCCCAGTTGGTAGGCATCCACAAACTCGCGGTGACGCGGCCCCTCATTATCATAGAAGAAACCATCGCCAGCATAGCCAAGCCAGGCCAGTTCTTCTGGATAGCTGATCCATTCTAGTGTAGCCGGGGGTTGAGCTGGATAGGTAGGCTGTTCCAGGTAAACCGGGTGTAAGGGATTGCAGGAGAGAACGTGTTTGATATCAGTTACCATTAATTCTTGATGCTGTTGCTCATGGTGAATACCCAGGGTTACCACGGGAGCCACCTTTTGCAATACATTTTCATCACATGTCAGCAAAAAGTCGCTGATACGCTCATCCACATATTGCCGGTAGGCATAGGTCTCCTGGACAGTGGGCCGCGAGATTAAGCCACGCTTTGGACGGCAATGGCGCTCTCCGACTGAATTGTAATAGGAATTAAACAGGTAGGCATACTGTGGATGGGGTGATTCATACGCGGGGACGTGTGGTAAAAGTACAAAGGTCTCAAAGAACCAGGATGTATGAGCTAGATGCCAACGTGTTGGACTCACGTCAGGCATTGATTGAATTACATAATCTTCTATCACCAGTGGAGCGCATAGCTGCTCCGAAAAACGACGTACGCGTGTGTAGGCTTCCAGTAAGGCTTGTCTGGGTGCTGATGGTGATAGCACTGGAGGGTCCTGGATATTTTTTGCCACTCTGCAACTCCTTGAAGCGATCTCAATACCTATACTTCTGTTATCCGAGAACAAAACCTACAATGGCTAATAATCGGTATCGTGAGTACTTTCTCCAGTTGCCTGCTCACCTTTCTCTTGTATGGATCATGCTAATGCTGGTTTTTTAGCTATTTCTGCTCAGGTTTTTCAATCTTGTTTACCTGTGCTAGAGCTCTGCATTCTTCTAACATAGGCCTTCCTATTGTAAACTCGAATAGCTTTTTACTCAAGTTAGGGAGCAGAGATTCAGGGCTTTTCCATGTTCCTCTTGGGCGCCTGCGGCGCCGGGTTGGGAGTGTGGAGTGTGTGTGATGGGCGGCTGCGGTCGCCCATCACACACACTCCACACATGACAGAATGGACCTCGTATCGCTTGCTTGTGATCTATGGACGAACATAAAGAAGCCCTGACAGCGATTGGTCTGTCAAAGCAATGTGTCAGGATGATGGAGGATGAAATAAAAAAGCGCCCCTGAAGAGGCGCTTTACAACAATTGAGCAAGGTTATTTTCGATGTAAGAGGGCATGGGCTAAAGTATCGATCTCGCTTTCGGTATTGAAGAAACCGGTCGAGATACGCAGAGATTTATTATCTGGAATGCTGCGAACAGCAATGTTATGCATTTCACGCAGATAAGTGACGAGCTCTACCTCGTCTGTATCAGCAATAGTAAAGGTGAGGATGCCACTGTGCCCGGGTTCTGGTGTAAGTATGGTCAGATCAGGAATCTCTTTGAGTGTCTGATAGGCATAGTTATTAAGCTCCTTGATACGTGCGAAGAGCCATTCATATCCGACCACGGTTTCCAACCAATGCAGGACGGCGCTTTGTCCGCTGATGGCTGCAGTCTGGCGACCGCCGACCTCGAAACGTTGCGCATGGTCATGCAATTCCCAATTTGGACTGGGGCCGAATTTAGCAGAATTGTAGCCCACATAGGTTGACTGAATATAGTGCAACGACTCCTGGCGCACATAGAGCGCACCGGTTCCATCAGGTCCACACAACCACTTCTGCATCGGGATCGCATAGAAATCTACACCTAACGCTGTAACATCGATGGGAATGTTACCTGCGGATTGAGCTCCATCGATAAGGACAGGAATATTGTGTGCGCGACCCAGAGCCGCAACCTCCTGGACATCCAGGATGGCTCCTGTGGTCCAGGTAACATGCGAGAGTGATATCAAGCGGGTGCGAGGAGTAATGAGCTTCTCAATAGCGTCACGCGCAGATTGATTGGCACGTGGACCGAGGTCCGCGACGCGTACAACTATGCCCGAGCGGTCACGTATTTGATAGAGAGGGGCCAATGCACTGATATGTTCATGGTTGGTAGTGATAACCTCATCGCCAGCCTGCCAGTTAATGCCATAGCTGACAATGTTCATTCCTTCACCTGTATTGTCGGTCAGGCTAATCTCTTCGGTCTGGCAATGGAGCAGGCGTGCGGCATGTTCGCGGGCCTGCTGGGAGATAGTGGTGATACTACCGAAGCCAGCAGGTCCCAGGCGACCTTGTTGCCACTCTTCCTGGATACGTGCTGTAATAGCCTGAGGCACACAAGCCGGTAAAGGGCCAAATGTGCCAGTATTGAGATAGATTTGCGTGGTGGTGGCCGGGAGAGCGCTACGGATCTCCTGGAGATGAGCTAGTGTAACCAAATTATATGATCTCCTCTAGTATAGATATGACCAGAAAGCATACAGAGCTGTGAGAATTTAAATAATGTATGTGCTTATAGTATAGCCGATGTATTGGTGACTGTGCATCTTTTGATGGCAAAACAGTTCACCTGTATGTGTAAGCGAGTTGTTTTTTATTTACAACAGATATACTGTCTATGTCTAACGGATTTTTGAATTGAACTAATGCTTTTCACACCTGAAGCTGTTACAAAGTATTATACTATATACAGTTCTCTGTTATTTTTAGCCTAGAAAGACTAACAAGCGTATGCGTATTCGTTATTTTCGTACAGGAGATCTCTCCTCGTTAATTACCATCCAGCAGGCGGCAGCGCTGGCTGACCAGTTACCCGTGAGGGAAGAGCAAGAGTTTTCTGACTGGTTATTAGCCCCTGAGCGTAATGCCCTGGAGAATGCCTTTGTTATGACTGATGATGATGATGAATTGCTCACCTGGGGGCAGGGAGGAACTTTAGAGGGTATTGAAGGGGAGATCGTTGGCTATACATTGCTGGAATGTCTGCAGGATGCTGATGGTTATCATCTGCGCTGCCAGGGAGCGGTACATCCACAGCATCGGCGTAGAGGGGCAGGGCGCTCCTTGCTAGTGGGTGCCTTAAATCGAGCTCGACTTCTGGCTTCAGACTTTGAATTCGAGGCTGAAGCCGAAGGTATCCCTGTTTATTTTGAGGCCTTGCTTCCAATAGCGGATAGTGCAGCCTCTCACCTGGCAGCGAAATGCGATATACGGGCAACGAATCAATTTGTTATCGATGGATTGCAACTATATCGAACTAATTTGTAGAGCTATATAAGACGCTTATACATATAATTTAAATCAATATTTCTGGACCCTGAAAAGCCTCCGTCTGCTAGTGGGGGGGAGGAAACTAGCAGTTCGGAAGCTAATAGACTAATCTGTTTCTGTACCAACGTTGTCTTCATCAGATAGGGATGGTGGGGCTGCAAGTAGGGCTTCTAATGTTGAGCGGCGAATGCGATAAGCCTGGCGTATACCACTATGGGGGAGTGAGATCGCCTCAAGCACACCACTTTTAATCCACCGGCGAACAGTGGTGTCATCGACGCGTAGTTGTTTTGCGACCTCGCCAACGGTCAACAGATCCGCTTCCTCGTTTGCCACAATTTCCTCTTTCTGGCCCGTTACTCTAGTCAGGCCGAATGAATATTTACTACGATGCTAATACATTAAGACAAAATAATATGTCAGACAATATATATTTTGTCTATTTGACTATAATGACGATCCTGCCTCTTTTTTGTAACATTCTTTTTGCATTTATTTACACAGTATTAATGGGGTAAGTGACTAATTAAAAGTATCACTTGTATATGTAAAGAATGTGTACTATCAATCGTTTGATTGAACTATCCCCCAATTCTCGACATTGTCCTATTGGTGCGGCGGAATCTTTTATCCCCGATATAATGCTTTAATTCTTTATTCAACACTGCCTGGCGGATTGTCTGGATGAGTAGCTCATCGTCCGTGTGGGCGCGTACAATGGCGCGCAGGTCTGTCTCCTCAGTTCCAAACAGGCAGGTGCGTAATTGCCCATCTGCTGTAATTCGAATACGATCACAGGTGGAGCAGAAAGGTTCACTGACAGGATTAATGAAGCCTACTTCCCCGATACCATCACTAAATGTATAGCGGCGTGCGGTTTCTGAAGGATCGCCAGAGGTAATTTGTTGCAAGGGACCATATTCAGACTCGATAATTTGTTTGATTTCCGCCCCGGACAGGATATCTTCTTTGCGCCAGATCTGATCGGCATCTAGCGGCATGAATTCAATCCAACGCACCACATAAGCTTTATCGCGAGCAAAGCGAGCAAAGGAGAGTACTTCCTCCTCGGTATAGCCACGCATAGCCACGGCATTAATCTTAATAGGACGTATAGAAGGATATTTTTCCAGTTCGGCCAGTCCTTCTAATACATGCTCTAATTGATCGCGGCGCGTCAACCTGGCAAACTTCTCGCGCAGCAGTGAATCCAGACTGACATTAATGCGTGTCAGACCAGCTTCAGCCAGAGCTTTCGCCTGGTGTTTCAATAGGATGCCATTAGTGGTCAGGCTCAGGCTGCGCAAGCCCTCAATCTGCCCTAACTGATGCACGAGATCTGGTACATCGCGTCTCACCAGGGGTTCTCCGCCGGTCAAGCGAATCTGCTCAATGCCCATCGCGACCGAAACGCGAGCGATGCGCACAATTTCTTCGTATGAAAGGATTTCATCTTTCTTAAGCCAGGGGAGTCCTTCCGCAGGCATACAATAAGTGCAGCGAAAATTACACTTATCGGTAATTGAGATCCGCATACTTTTGATACGTCGTCCATAACTATCTACAAGTAATTCCATATCCGTGCCCCTCTATGTGTAACTCTAACAAACTTGCTGTTATGTCATACTATAGCACGTTTGTCGACGTGTGTTGGGTGCCTATTTTTATGACGCGGAAGTGCGCAAACTATTAAGGATTTTGGTGCGTATAGTACTCATATTAATTATGATGTGTGTTAGCTGGCAAAGCAGGTCATATTTTGAGCAACAATACAGATCATGAAATAGAAATACAAGAAGGCCCCGGGCTACATGTGGGTAGCCGGGACCTTCTTGCGCGTATATGCTTAGGCGTCGTAGTACATGGAGAATTCAATGGGAGCAGGGCGCAGGCGGACCTGATCGGCTTGCTCACGTTTGAGGTCAACGTACTTTTCTAATACATCTGATGTGAAGACGCCACCCTCAAGCAAGAAGGCATGGTCATTTTCGAGTGCCTTAAGGGACTCATCAAGAGAACCTGGGACCGAGCTAATCTCGCTTAATTCTGCTTTGGTCATGCTGTACAGGTCTTTATCGACTGGACCATAGCCATACTGGCTGGGGTCGATCTCATTGCGAATACCATCCAGGCCAGCCATGAGCAGAGCGGAGAAGAGCAGGTATGGGTTGGCGGTTGGGTCTGGCGGGCGGAACTCCACGCGGGTCGCTTTCGGGCTCTCGGTCCGTGGAATACGGATTGCCGCACTACGGTTACCCTGTGAGAAGACTAGATTGACCGGTGCTTCGAAACCAGGAACCAGGCGCTTATAGCTGTTCGTAGAAGATGCAGCAATGGCCAGGATCGAAGGAGCGTGGGTCAAGACGCCGCCAATGTAGTAGCGAGCCAATTGTGACAGGTTAGCATAACCACCCTCTTCATAGAAGAGAGGCTTGCCGCCTTTCCACAGACTCTGGTGGGTGTGCATACCGGAGCCATTGTCACCATAGATTGGCTTTGGCATGAAGGTAACCGACTTACCATACTTGCGGGCAGTATTTTTAATTACATATTTGAAGAGCAAAAGCTTGTCCGCAGTATTGAGCAGGGTACCAAATTTGTAGTCAATTTCACACTGTCCAGCAGCACCAACTTCGTGGTGGTGGGCTTCAACCGAGATACCCAGAGCTTCCAGGTTCAGCACCATCTCTGAACGCAGATCCTGATAGGTATCGCTAGGAGCAACAGGGAAATAGCCACCTTTAACGTTCATCAGGTGCCCCAGATTGCGAGCATCGTCGCGGCCCTTACTATTCCAGTGGGCCTCATCCGAATCGACTTCTGCATACTGGATATTATCACCAGAAGCGTAACGGACATTATCGAAAATGTAGAATTCGGCTTCTGGACCGAAGAAGGCTGTGTCTGCGATGCCTGTGCTGCGCAGATACTCTTCGGCCTTGCGGGCAATGTAGCGAGGATCGCGGCTATAGGGCTTCTGACTACCGGCTGCACCTGGATGAGCGATATCACATGTGAGGCTTAGAGTAGGAACATTGGTGAATGGGTCCAGGAATGCAGTTTCTGCATCAGGAATCACCAGCATGTCACTCTCATTGATGGTCTGGAAGCCACGTACGCTGGAACCATCAAATGGTAAGCCTTCTGAAAATAAATCTTCTGACAATACATGCACGGGCACACTGAAATGCTGCCAGGTACCTGGTAGATCAGAAAATTTGAAGTCAACAATTTTGACTCCGTTTTCTTTTGCTAGCTTTAAGACTTCCTCTGGGGTCATCTGTCTATTTCTCCTCTTAACATGGTATCCTCGCATCATTGCAGGAAGTGATGGCATGCATTGCCCGGTAGTGCCGTAAGCGATTAATACATGTAGTATTAAAATTGGTAAATCTCGTCTCCCACGAGAATGTTCGTGCCTGCCTTTATAATATGACGGTTATAGAGGAGTATACTACAGTCAGTTTATCCGAAACTTACAGGCTCTGGATTGTGCATAATGCACAATTTGTGCTGGATAATGTTCAGCTTCCCGTCAGGATTTACAATGTTGACCTTGCCAGAGGGATCTGTATTTGATCAAACCGATGTGCAGACTAGACATAAAAGTAGATTATTTAGATTTTTATTGTTATAAAAAGGATGCTAGGAGTATAAAAAGCATTGTGTATGACAGGTAAACATAGCGGATGGTAGATGCTATATGGATTATAGCTGCTCATTACACCGCTTCATGCCTGCTTGCTTTTGTGCAAACCATACACATCATCATGTACGGTTTGTATTAAAACCATGGCATTTTAGGAGCGACGTTCGAGGGCCTGGCGATACTTGCTGGGACTCTGACCGAAACGCTGGTGAAATTGCCGACTAAAGTAGAAGGGGCTGCTAAAGCCCACATCTTCAGCAATAGCTGCAATCGTATCGTTGCTAAACTCAAGCAGGCGGATGGCCTTATCGAGTCGCAACGCAATTAAGACATTGATCAAGGAATTGCCAGTCTCCTGTTTAAAGAGATGAGACAGCCGTGAGGGTGAGAGGGAAACGATTTTCGCCAGCGTCTCAAGATCATAATGGGTTTTAAGATCCTCTGCCATTAATTGCAGCAATGACTGAATGCGTGGATCCAGTTTATGTCTGTCCTGCCGGGTGGATTCGCGCGTAGCCAGCAATAAGATCTCTTCCAGCCCATTGAGTGTTAACTCTCGTTGTAGCATAGCAATCGGCGTTGTAACTACAGGTGTGCTGCCCGTATGGAAGGTTGCTGGCAGGCTAGTTGAGGGATCACTGGCATCTGTGTGCAGTTTGAAGAACGTGCTGCGTAAGCGTTCGCGCATAGGAGCAGATGCCAGGGAGACATAAAAAAGTCCTCGCCCATACACTGGAAATTGCCACCAGGAGAGCCAGCTCACCCTGGGTTGAAAATGGGCCCATAGGAACTCCCAGTAGCCGTTGGTTGGAACCGAATAATCGTGGACCGCATCGGGTTGTAGCAAGATAAGATCGCCTGGTCGAGCCTCTAATTGCAAGCCCGGCTGACGGTACAATCCCAGCCCATCCAATGTATAGGTAATTAACCAGCTTCCTGAGCCCCGTGGGCGGTAGACCGCATAGTCATCGTGCTCTTTAAAGTAGCCTGTAATCAGACTTGCGGGTGGTGGTGATGCCGTTTCTATCATCGTCATATAGCAGGATTGTACATGTTCCTGACCACCTTGTCCATTCTTTTTTGTGTCTGTTTTAAGTACAGTAAAGGCAAAGAGATATTGTAAGGTCTATTTCTAAACGTAAAGAATTGATGTGTTATAGTGTTACGACAAGAGGATAGGAGCCGTTACACATGTCAACGACGATGGAACATCTAGCACCTGACCAGATACAGACTTTTCAGCAGGATGGTTATCTGGTCTTGCGAGGCTTACTCGCGCCTACGGAAGTCCAGGCCCTGATCAACAACTTTATGCACATGCACGAGCAGGGACCTATACCCGGCTACTTCGAGCCAGTTTCAGCCGAGAAGGCAAATGGAGACATACTCAAGCAATATCCACGCATTATGCATCCACATCGTTTTAACGAACTGGCTTTGCGCTACCTGTTAGATCCGCGCCTGGGAAACATTCTAGAAGATCTCTTCGGTGAAGAGCCATTGGCTGCCCAGAGTATGCTCTACTTTAAGCCTGCGGGTGGACGTGGGCAGGCTCTGCACCAGGATAACTTCTTTTTGCGCGTCGAACCAGGAACCTGTATCGCTGCCTGGATCGCCCTGGATCGAGTAGATCGAGAGAATGGTGGCCTGGAAGTCGTGCCAGGCACGCAGAATATGGGTATCTACTGCCCTGAAGAGGCCGATCAAGCCGTCTCTTTCACCAAAGATTATGTGCCCATTCCCGCTGGTTTGGAGGCAGTGCCAGTTGATATGGAGCCAGGGGATGTGTTGTTTTTTAACGGCAGCCTGGTACATGGCTCTCAGCCCAACACCAGCCGGGACCGCTATCGCCGCTCATTTATCTGTCACTACATTGGTCGCTCCTCCGAGCGTATGTCGCTCTGGTATCGCCCCATCCTGACCATGAATGGCGAAGAAGTGACCATCGCCGAAAACACCGATGGAGGACCGTGTGGTACCGAATTTGGCATGTCTGGTCCGCACTAGCGCTTATTTTCTTCTTGCCCGAAAAAGCAACAATAATAATGGATTGTTGCTTTTGGTTCATTGCTGATTTTTAAATGAAAATTATGGGGGTCAGGGGACCAGGCGGCCGCAGGTGGTAAATGTGGACATGTCGTAGCGTTCGACAGCTGAGATGTCCTCGATAGTGTCGATGTCCAGAGAGAGGCCAAGGCTGATGAACGGTGCAACTGAGTTGTCGCTGCCTGGCTTCATTCTGGTGGTGATAGCGGCTATTGACACCAAATCTGTAGGGAAGTACCAGCGGAGGGCGTGTCAGCAGCGCATTGGTACCCGAACCATCCTGTGAGGTGGCGATGACAACATCATGGTACCTGGATTTTTCGACGACCTGACGGATATCGGCCACCTGCAGTAGAGGCAGGTCAGCTGATATTGTTAAGAGGGCCCTGGCACCGTGTAAAAGCTCATGGGTAGCAGCAGCGGTTAGGGCGGGATTATGGCCAGCTTGTGTTTCTGCCAGGGCCTGCGCACCCCAACTCCGTGCTTGTTGCAGCACACGCGCATCAGCGCTAACGACCGAGATATGGTCGAAGGCCTGACTTGCCTGGAGCGTTTGCAAGACATGATGGAGCATATCCAGCATCAGATTGGCGCGCTGTCCGGATGTTAAGTGGGCAGCGAGGCGGCTCTTGGCCGCTTCAAGCGATTTAACCGGGACAAGTGCTGTATATTTCACAAGCTTTTCCTGTATTTTTTACCAGATTAATGTGAGTGCGTTCGCCATTCCGCGAGGCATCCGTCCGTGCTAGTCGCAGAAAAGCAGGAATGGAGAGTGGTGAGACTCTCCAGCATTCCCACTACGCATTCATTTGTGCAATGTTCATTCTACTGGCACGAAAATTTAATAATTTAGCCCGGCCGCGCGTAGGACATGGCGGGCAAGTTCGGCTTTGGCTCCCGGGTCACTCATAATAGTATTGGTGACAGAAGTAGGTATGCCGAGATCCTCGATGGCGTTTGCCAGGTGAGCATCCTGTTTATCGATGACCATGACATCCAGGAAATCGCGATAGTGCCGGGCCACACCAACGGCGGAGACATCCATATGCAGACCGCGCATCAGCTTATCGGCCGGCCCCTTAATGGGAGCGCCACCAACGATTGGGCTGACCGCGACAATCATGCCGCTAGCCTCGTGCAGGACATCATGGATGCCGGGCACCGACAAAATACTGCCAATACTGACAATGGGATTACTAGGCGCCAGCAGAATTGCATCCGCAGTTTTAAGTGCTTCCAACACACCAGGCGCTGGCTTCGCATCTTTAGCCCCCACAAAAACAACATCCTGCACTTCATCAGAACACCGACGCTGGACCATGTATTCCTCAAAATGAAAAAGTCCTGCCGGTGTCTGGATATGGGTAGCAATTGGTTGATCGCTCATCGGCAAGATGCGCAGTTTTAAGTCAAAGTGCTGGCGCAACTCATCGGCGATCTCGCTCAGCGTCTTGCCCTCACGCAGGCGGGCCGTGCGATGGATATGGGTTGCCAGGTCGCGATCGCCCAGCGCGAACCAATCCTCGTGACCATAGCTGGTCAATTGCCGCATCGTATGGAAGGTATCATCGCGAATACCCCAGCCATTTTTCTCATCGACAATCCCGGCCAGAGTATACATCACAATATCTGTATCTGGCGAGACGTTCAATCCATAAAAGACGCGATCATCGCCAGTATTTGTAATGACCGTAATCTCTTCTTGCGGCACTACTTGCACCAGGCCCTGTAGGAAACGTGCAGCACCAACGCCACCGGCTAGAACAACAATCATACTACATTACCTCAATCAAAGCGAACTATTAAACTATCTAAAGGCAGGCGTGGGCGTCGTTTGGGATCGGCCGCCGCATAGCCGACGGTAATCAACGCCTGTGGGATAAGCCTTGGGTCCAGTTCGAGGGCCGCGCAAACGACTTCTGGACAGAACAGTGGGGCGCACATCCAGCCAGTATCCAGGCCCAAATCATAAGCGGTCAACAACATATTCTGAATGGCCGCTCCGATGCTCTGGACCGCCATCGTCTTCTCATCCTCTTGTCGCCGGGCATCGGGATATTGATCCAGATCCTCCAGGTAGAGGCAAGGAATGATCATAGCTGGCGCACGAAGGATACGCTGGTATGATTTTTCCAGGCGAATATTGACAATCTCAGCGGGTTGTCCATCCATCTCCAGATTCTCACGCCAGGTTGCCCCCATGGCATCCGCCAGTTGCAGTTTGGGTTCGGGCTGTGTCAGGACCACAAAGCGCCAGGGCTGGCGTCCATGTGGGGATGGAGCCCAGCGAGCGGCTTCAAGCATCTGCAGGAGCATTTCGCGTGGCACGGGAAGGTCTTGATACTGGCGAACACTACGACGACTACGCATTAGGGTTGCCAGATCGGTGACCCGCTCAAGTGCTGTCGCGGGCCGATCCTCGTGTGATGCGCTCACACCCTCATCGGTTCTATTGGTTTCTTTCATGAAATATTTTGGCCTGTTTGACTAGCGGAACATATCCGTGGCACTATCACGTGTCAACGTATGCACAGTTCCGGTTGCCGGAATATAGTGATAGCCACGGATCAGTGCAACCGGGACCCGATCAACTTTGCCCATGACCAGTTCAGCGGCGGAGGCTAGCTCATCGGCGACCGCGATCATACTGGCGCGCATCTCATAGCCATACGCATCGTGCTGACCTCGATAATCGGCCATGGCCTCCATGCCGGCAACGCCAATAGCCATATTCACCTGGCCATTGCGCCAGGCACGTCCCCAGGTATCAGAAACAATCACCGCCACATCCAGCGGCTGTTCTACGCCCTGTAATTCCTGTAAACGGCTCCGAATCTGGCGGGCCGACACATCTGAATCCACTGGCAACAATGTCAGGAACTCGCCCCCCTCGACGTTTGACTCATCCACGCCCGCGTTGGCACAGATAAAACCGTGATAAGTCTCGCTAATCATCACGCCACGATCCATACGTGCGATACGCTTACTCTCGCGCAGCACTACCTCCACATGGCGTGCATCTTTCTCATTGCGTTCCGCAAAGGCTTTCGCAAACTCTGATGGCTCAATCGTTTCCAGATTGACCAGACGCCCCTCAGCTTTTGAAACAATTTTTTGCGTCACCACCAGTACATCGCCAGCCTCTAACGTTAACTGCTGTTGCTGTAATGCTTTATATATGAGAACTCCCAGGTCAACGCCCGGGTCGATCTCACCAATACCAGTAATCGGTATAATACGTAATTCTGTGCTCATAGGCCTCCTCGTGAAAACATTATATCCCTTCTGAAGAGGTCCTGCCAAGCAACAAATGCCGGCCATCACGGATAGAGCGATGGCGAGGCAAGGAAATATAGCATCAAAAAAAGCTCCCCTCTGTTTTTTTAGTGCTGTGAAGAAAGAGGACGGCACGCTGGAAGTAGGAATGGAGCAGAGAATGAAACTGTTGCTATAGGGGCTACGCTATACAGGTAGAGCAGGCAAGCGCACCTGTTCAGTCTGATAGGGAATATAATGTATTTACATTGAAATGTCCCTTTTGATATGAATGATTGTGAGTAAGTATATGTTTAAGACTCTGGGGCAGCTACTGCTGGGTTCAATTTTTATTGTTGGTGGGGCGAGCGCTTTTGCGGAGCCAGGTGGTCGTGTGCAGAAGGTAGAGGCCGCTGGCTTACCACAGCCACGCCAGGCCACCATCGCTAATGGTGGGATAATGGTCGTGGCCGGAGCCGCGCTGGCAGCGGGCGTCTTGCCGAAGTTATCCGCGACAGCTTTGCTGGGCTCGTTAACGGCCACCACAATTGTAGGCCATCCCTTCTGGAAAGAAGAGACGCCAGCTGCTCGATCTGCCCAGCAGCTGCAATTTTTAAAAAACGTCTCGGTGATTGGCGGCCTTTTATTAGTACTTGCCAACAATGATGATTAACTGATAGTATGAGCGTTCCTTGTAGATGCATCATTCCTCACCGAGTTTGAATGTAGAAGGATTGTTTTTCGTGTGAGGAGAGAAGAAGCATGCGCAAGGAGCGCTCATATCTTTTATCTTGATTAGTGAGTGATGTGGGCAGAGGATTGATTGTTTGACAACGATAGAAAGAAGCTAGTAATGCAGGATGAACAGAACAAAGTAGCGATGGTTGTAGTCGCTCATCCGGATGATGCCGAGTTTGATAGTGCGGGTGCAGCGGCGCTCTGGGCGCGTGAGGGCTGGGATGTTTATTATGTCATCTGTACCGATGCCAGTGGTGGTGGACCCGATGCGGCGACCGACGTTAGCGCCGAGGCGCGACGCCGGGTAAGTCAGACAAGGATGGAAGAGCAGCGGGCCGCAGCTAACATTCTAGGCATCAAGGACGTAATCTTCCTGGGATATCCAGATGGTTGTTTGCAACCTGGTCTGGATTTGCGTCGTTCTATTGTACGTCAATTGCGTACCTATTGTCCTTCACGAGTTATCTGCCAGTCACCAGAGCGTAGCTGGACCCCCGAATTAATCATCCCACGCTACCATCCCGATCACCTGGCAGCGGGTGAGGCCGCACTCGCCGCAGTCTATCCCGCCTCCCAAAATCCCTGGGATTTTCCTGAATTGCTGGACGAAGGACTACGGCCACATAAAGTCTCAGAAGTTTATATTACTGGAGCACCGGTTCAGAATCATAGTATCGATATTTCTTCAACTATTGATATTAAACTTGCCGCACTACGGGCGCATGCCAGCCAGGTTGGAGAAGGTTTCGCCGAGCTCGAAAAATTCCTACGCGAACTCAATGCGCAGACGGGCCAGAAGTACGGCTATGCTTACGCCGAAGAATTTCATCGCGTCGAAAACCGTTAGTAGAGCGTAAGCACTTGCATATTTAGACTTGCATATGGCATAATAACTACAAATAAGACCTTCGGGGCAGGGTGAAATTCCCTACCGGCGGTATGGCACAGCGTATAAAG
This sequence comes from Dictyobacter kobayashii, assembly GCF_003967555.1. Lineage (GTDB taxonomy): Bacteria > Chloroflexota > Ktedonobacteria > Ktedonobacterales > Ktedonobacteraceae > Dictyobacter > Dictyobacter kobayashii. Next base: position 297,517 of record NZ_BIFS01000001.1, on the reverse strand, counting down.
CTGGGTTGAGCCCGCGAGTCTGCCATTGATTGCTTCTTAATTAATGCTGGACAGATTCGGTGAGAAGCCGAAGCCGACGGTATAGTCCGGATGGGAGAAGGTTATAATGTGAACCATCGTCATGCGTGCACGTATGTGTGCCAGTGGCGAGCGGGGTGTTTTCATATATCCACACCTCAAGATGGTTTAATCACATCTCCCTTATATTCCCCCCTGGGTTAGTTGAATTGTCGTCACACTCTTTTGTTTTTACCGTGAGTTGACGCCAGTATTAGCTAAGAACCGAGGGATGTCAATTCTTATGAGTGCCACAACCTCAAGAACTGATGGCGCGCAATTGGATGTGCGCAAAAATCGCCATGCAGGATCTTCCACATCGAGTAGGAAGAATGCAAGGTCGGCCTGGAAAAAATTTAACACGATCTGGAATCTTTTACCACCCTTTGTATTAGGTGCGTTGATCTTGCTGGCCTGGTATGTGGCCACAGCAACCGGGCGCATCAATGCTTTTATCCTACCTCCTCCAAATGATGTGTTTGCCAGCCTGGTTGATGGATTAACCTCTGGCTTGTACTGGGAGCATATTCTTATCACCGTGCAAGAGAGCCTGCTAGGCTTTTTGCTGGGTGTAATCATAGCGCTGCCACTGGGTTATGGAGTCGCCAAATCACGCTTCCTGGCTAATATGTTGCAGCCGTATCTATCGGCTGGACAGGCGATCCCGTCAATCGTCCTGGCCCCTTTCCTGTTTCTCTGGTTTGGGATCGGATCGCTGCCAGTAATGATCATCTGTATGTTGATAGTGCTCTTTCCGATGGTTATCAACACTGTGTTTGGTGTCCAGACCATTGAGCGTGAATTATTAGATGCCGCCCGGTTAGAAGGAGCCTCCGGTCTCTCTTTGCTGGCGCATATCGAGTTCCCGCTAGCCCTACCCGCTGTCCTGGCAGCCGTGCGCACCGGCCTCACACTCTCTATCACTGGCGCGCTGGTCGGAGAGTTCTTCTGTAGCCCCGATCGCGGTCTGGGTGCTTTGATTCAGATGGCGCTGCACCAATACAACATGGCCTTTATGTTTGCTACTGTCATCATCCTGGCATGTCTGGCCGCCCTCTACTATAGCGCGACCTGGCTACTTGTAAAGCTGGCAGAAGTGGTCTATTAGAACATTCATAATTGCGGTGGGGAATGATAGCCCCACCGTATATTGTTACTTTATTTGGACTGTGATTTATCACCTTAAAACGAACTGAAAGGCAGAAACCACTTCGATGTCAGTATATCGTCGATTAACTGTGACCTGGAAACTTTTGTCTCTCGCTCTGCTTTGTACTGTATTATTGGCAGCCTGCGGCGGCGCGGGTGCAACAAATAATAGTACCGATTCCTCCAATGGAGGCAGGCAAAACCCTGAAGAGTATTTCGATTGGCCTGGGATATAATCCCGATATCCAATTTGCCCCCTTCTATGTTGCCCAGAGTAAGGGTTATTATAAGGATGCGGGCTTAAATGTGACTTTCAATCATGGTATCGTCACCGATTTGATTGGCACCATGGCTGCGGGCAAGAATAATTTTGTATTTGCCAGTGGTGATGAGCTGTTGGTGGCCCATGATAAAGATAAAAGCTTACAGGCGATTGATGTTTCAACGATTTTTCAGAGATATCCTGTAAGCATCATTGTGCCCAAAGACTCCTCAATTCAAAGCCTGTCCGACCTGAAGGGTCACACCATCGGTGAGCCAGGACCCTATGGTGCGACGCACACTGGACTACTGGCCCTCTTACAGGCTGGTAAATTGACCGAGTCGGATGTCAAGATCGAATCAATTGGCTTTAACCAGGTTTCCGCCATGCTCTCACATAAAGTTGATGCTGTGGTTGGTTACTCTAATAACGAGCCTTTACAACTGGAGCGCAACGGCTTTAACGTACGTACCTTTGCTGTCTCTGATTATTTCCCCCTGGTTTCCAATGGTATCATTACTACGAAGGATACCTATACCAATCAGTCTCAGACCGTGCATGCATTTGTAGACGCGACCATCAAGGGACTGAAGGATGTGATCGCTGATCCACAGAATGCGGTGGATCTCAGTAAAAGTTATGTCCCTGGTATGAATGCAGACCAGGCACTAGAAGTACTTAAAGCTACTATTCCCATCTACCAGGGTAATGGCAAGCTGGGCTACAATGATCAAGCAACCTGGGAATCGACCGCGAAATTACTGGTCGCAGAGAAAATGATCTCCCCAGTCGATAATCTGTCGCAGCTCTATACCAACAATTAAATCTGGCCTTTTTCATAAAGTTGCGCGCCCGCTCCACACAAAGCTGGAGTGGGCGCGCAACTTTATATGAACTATCACTAGGGTATCACCTTCAAGGAAGATGCTGTATCGAGAACGACATGAAAAATCGATGAAGCCAGCAAGTTGCGTGTACGCTGTAAGATGACGGCCAGCCCTAAACCTATGGTTGCTTGCCCCAGAATGGTAGTAGCCAGACCGAGCCAGAAATTGTTATCGAAGCTAACCATCTGGACCCCGATATGCCAGAATCCAAAGATCAATGAGGAGAGCACGATACTCCAGGTCGTGCCGAATAAATAATTCAGGCGTGTCATCAATGCGCCACGCATCAAAAACTCCTCAAAGAAACCATTCAGGAGTGCGTTCTGTATCACATTGACAATGAGAGCTAAGAATGTAAATGCTCCTCCTAGCAGGCCAATAATGAGCAGGATTAGTGGAAGGAAGTTCCATAGCAGTGTGACCAGCCAGGAACGATAACCTGGCTCGAACCCCAGCTCTTTCCAGCTTGCGCCCAATGGTAGCAAGCAGCATACGGGCAGCACAAAGTAGAGCAAAGGATTGGCCAGGCCATTGGGTAGATGGTGAAGTAGTGCCAGAATGGGATAGATTACAGGTAGCTGCCAGCTGGTTGGTACGCCAGGTTGCAGGATCATACCTCGATAGCCGGTCAGGAGAATGATTATTAGCAGGACCGCCAGTTGTAGCCAGAGCTGGCGCTGCGAGCAGCGCGTTGGCAGCGATGGAAGGATATTGCTCTCGGGGGTTAGTGCGATCGTCAACAGGCTAATGATGACCATATAGGCCGCAAGCTCCAGATAAGGAATGATCCCTATATTGGTAAAGATAGCGATGTAGATGGTGGCAGTAAGCCAGAGCAATAAAAAAAGCCAGCTGGCTGGACTTTTAGCTGCTGACCACAAACTATCTTGATAAGCTTGTATTATTTTGTGTCTGGATGGTAGCGGGGATGGTTGGGTTCCTTCCATATAATATATTGCTCCTAATTATATATTAATATGCTAAATTACATCTATTATTATATGTGAAAAGCAGGTTGAATTCAATCGGAAAAAGCAAAAAACCAGGGCCTGATCAACAGATAAGATGTTGATCAGGCCCTGGTTGGTATAGTGATTGTGGGGTCAGGCGGTGTAGATGGCAAAGTTTTTGAATGAGACATCGGAGTTAGGACCAACGGCGAGGCCGATATTGCCACCACTATTACTGTCGCCAAAGGCTCCGTTGGCTGTCCCCTGCTGAACGCCATTGACGTAGTAGATAAAGTTGCTTCCCTGTATAACGATATCTACCGTGACGGTCCCATCTAACTGGGTACCATGTAGTGGTATTGACGTCAGCGAAGTCTGGGTGCCATTTTTATCAGTATAATTGGCGGTCCACGTATTACTGTTGAACATGATGGTGTAGTAGCCATCAGGCTTACTGTGGTAGTAGAAGCCAAACTGACTATTTGGAGAATTTAGCTTTACTTGCGCCTGGATATAGTAGCTATCGGGTAAGGTCTGTCCATTAGGGAGCTGGGTCAGGAATGTGCCAGCCACCGCCGCCCGGAATTTGAAAGCCTCAACTGGTCTGGTCCGCAGACGGCCTGTATATTATTGTCCTGCCATTTGCCGCCTTTGGGATCACAGGTGCCGGGATAATTGGTGCCATAGATAAGGTTTCCTGCTCCAGGAGCCAGCGCAGCGGGCAAGGCATAACTGGGGTTGAGCTTATTCGCTGTCTGTGTTGGCTTACCGGGCGCGGGCGTGCTCGTGATGACGGCGGTTCCTGTAGAAGTCGCCGAGGATAGATTGGTGGCCGGCTGCGAGGATGAAGTTGATTTTCCATGTTGATTGCTCAGTAAAGCCACCACCCCAACGATGACTATGATGACGGCCAGGGCCGCCCCACCCAGGGCCAGGAAGCGTGGTGTTTTAGAGCCAGGCTGGCGTTGATAGCGATCATGTTGTTGCATCTCTGGATAAACCTGGATCTGCGGTTGGCGCGTGACACGCTCAGCTTGCCATTGGGTAGCTTGCTCGTTGAAAGCTTCTGGTTGTCTGGCTGGTGTTTCGGTGTCTGGATATGGCGAAGAAAACTGCGCAGGGATGGCAGATATAGCAGAACGTATAGGCGAATGTTCTACCGGAACATGGGCCAATGGCACTGCCAGAGGTTCTGGTCGGGCCTGGTCAGCGATCGTCGCATCCATTTCAGTAATGACAGTAGGCATAGCCTGCAAGCGATTCTGGGTCCTCTCAGAGAGCCGTGGTGTATTATTATCCTCTGACTGTTTGGTCTCATCCGTGTCCATGAGCATCGTGGACATAGAGGGTGCTGAATCAGCCGCTTCTTCATCAGATGTAGAGAGGGCAGTAGGCATCGCATCATCTTCTGTCTGCGGTTCTGCTGGCGTTTCAGTTATGTTCTCCTGTGAAAGTGGTGGTAAGAGCACAGGAGTAATGTGCTCACCCAGGGCCGGGGGAGCGACGCTCGGAAAACGATCGCCCAGGGCTTCGGCTACTGCCTGGCGTAAGGCCTGCGCGAAGGTGCCAGCACTACTAAAACGCTCTTTTGGGGACTTTGCCATGGCCTTCATTACCACCGCCTCCACATTTTTGGGCACCTGTGGATTAAAGCGCGTAATAGGAGGGGCCATCTCAAGGGTATGCTTGATAGCCACTGCCACCGGAGAGGTGCCAGTAAAGGGAACCCGGCCCGCTAACATTTGATAAAGGACCACCCCCAAAGAATAGACATCGGTGCGATAATCAATCATATCGCCAGTGCCCTGTTCAGGAGAAAGATACTCGGGAGTGCCTACGATGGTCCCGATGCTGGTAAGATGGCCATTAGTATTTTCTTGATCGGTCACATCCTTCAGCACCTTGGCCAGACCGAAGTCTGCCAACAGGACACGGCCATCGGCATGAAAAAGGATATTGCCTGGCTTTAAATCTCGGTGCACAATACTCTGCGCATGTGCACAATCCAATCCGGCTGCTGCTTGCTCGATGATCGGCACAACCTCTTCCAGCGACAGAATACCGCGCTTCTCAAGCACCTCGCGCAGCGTCCCTCCTGTTACATAGGGCATCACCAGGTACGCGAGATCGCCCTGCTCACCATATTCATACACTGGCATAATGTTGACATGATCCAGAGCCGCAATGGCATCCGCCTCGCGGCGAAAACGGGCCAGAAACTCATGGCGTGACCGCTGCTCAAGGACAAGGCCAGGTAAAAGTACTTTAACGGCTACGATCCGCCGTGGACGTGATTGTCGCGCCAGATACACTGCACCCATACCACCGCGTCCGAGGAGACGTTGGAGTGTACATGTTCCGAGCGCTTGCCCTAGTAACTCGTTGCTATCAGTTACCACGCTCGTGTTTTCCTCTCAATGAAATATATCAACTGGTTGGTAGTTTGCATAAGAAATATTTCTAATTAAGGATCATTCCTGGATATCCAGTCCAACTCGTTAGCAAGTCCGTTTGCGGCTCTCTTCATTGTGGACAGAATAGTGGCAAATGATTTCCTTAATGGCTCCTATTTTTTCGGTAGTCATAACTTTTGCCATTTATATACGTTAACACATTTTCCCCTGACCTGTCAGCCAGAGAAGAAAGGAAGTAATTTTGCGCAAGTCTTTTTGACCCTGTTTGCTTTCCGTGAATGGGAAAAAACGGGATGTACAAAACGCCCCGAGAAAACAGAGCTGGTGATCCTTTAACATTTCTTATTCATTATAATAGACGTTTCGTGTACGTCAACCGTTGCGTTAGCATAGATGGGCTGGGAAATTGGTTAAGGAGCACAGATACACGGAATTGCGTAAGAGGCCGAACGAGATCGCTAGCCGCGACTTGTTGATTGTTCAGGGGGTTCTGTATGTATAACGACCGTATTGAGGTTCGGGTAAGAGCGACGCAGCGCGCGTTTGATCTTTTCGGCGTCAACATGAACCTGGCTGAGTGGAGCATGGGCATCAAAAATGGCATGTAAAACAAGATCTAATTCGGGTGCCCCTTTTGTACCATGACCCCTACTTCCGCGATTAATTTGTTTGGGCGATAGAGGTGGATATCATGGGCGCTGCCAACTCCAGCAATACCATCGGCGATGCGGCACATCTTTTCCGTCATTTCAGGATAATGTTCTGTGACATCCAGCCGCTGCACAATTTTTTCCTCGGGGGCTTCCAGATGGGTGGTTACACGGCGCAGTTGCTTATTGTTTTGCAGCAGAGCCTGTTCCAGTAGAGTGGCGATCTCATGAGCCTGTTCAAGATCCATATCGGCGTGCACTTCAACATCAAAATCCGCTTCCAGTTTGCCCGCTACCTCACGCACATGGATGTCATGGGCATGCACCCCCTGACGCTCAGCCAGGTAATGGATCTGGTCAGTTACCGTTTCTCGGGAGACGCGACCGGTTCAACGTGGACTACCACATCGATATCGCCAGGCTCGGAGAAGGCATGGGCTTCAGAGATTGTTTCGCGCTCGACAAGGTCACTCAGGTGGTGGATCTGCTCAAAGGTCAGCATGCGTGGGGCAGAGATAATTACATCAGCAAAACACTTATTGCCCGCGCGGCGGACGCGTACTCGGCGCACCTCTACCACATCCTCTAGCTGTGTTATGCGTTGCTTGATCTGGGTTGCGAGTGCACCTGGCGAATGATCCAGCAAGGCATCAATCGTCTCGCGAGCCAGTCGTAGACTGACCCAGATTACAATGCCCGAGACACCGAAGGCCGCAATAGCATCTGCTTGCCCCAGCCAGGCTGGCCAGTGGAACAGATTAGTCAGATAGACCACCAGCAAACCAAAGATTACCACCGCAGAGCTCCAGATATCCGTGCTGAAGTGCAAAGCATCCGCTTCCAACGCCTGACTCCCCAGTTTTTTTGCTACGCGCAGTAGTACTTTGGAACGTGTCACATCGACCACAATCGAAATCAGCATGACCAGAAATGCCCAGACACTGACATCCACATGTCCCTCATGGTAGAGCAAACGGCGGACCGCTTCGATAATCACCCAGCTCGCCGTACCCAGCAGCAGCAGCGACTCTAAAAATGCTGAAAGGTTCTCAACCTTCCCATGCCCATAGTTATGATTGGCATCGGCAGGCCGATCCGCCACGCGTACCGCAAAAAACGTCATCAACGCCGCAACCAGATCCAGACCCGAATGGGCAGCCTCCGCCATAATACCCAGACTCCCTGTTAGAGTCGCCACCAGTATTTTCAAGCCTGTTAAACCCACCGCCGCCAGCACAGACGATAGTGCAGCCACAGTTTTCTCGCGCTGGGCACTCTTAGAAAGTGACATGCGTCCGAACCGCCTCCTCTATAGAAAACTCTCAGCAACATTCAGCTTTTGGACACTCTTCCAAAGGCATATCCAACTTATTTTACTCGATGTAGAGACCCACGGCAAGAATGAATTCATTTTCTAAAGATTTTCTTCTTTTACCGCTGTCGTGCCGCCATTACATAGAGAGTGCCAGACTCTCATCTTATCGGGACGCGCGAGCGCTCCCACACGGGCGTCCGCATGCGCGGCCGCGCTGGTTTTCTATGTTGGTGCAACAGGGGTGCATCCGCACCCCTGTTGCACCAACATAGAAACGGCTTTCTGAGCGCCAAAGGCGCTCAAGAATATGCGCATGCGTACGTCCGTGCAAGAGTGGTACACTTCCCATGATAATGAAAATAAGACACATTCTAGCAAAAATAACTATATCCTCCTGTCTCTGTTAAGGGCAAAAGGATATAGTTATTTTTGCCATATGATTATGCTAGTACCATAAAAAATACTAATTGACAGAGACACGTTCTGCTGTTATCCTTTTAATAACAATTCTAATAAATGAAGACTGACCCGTGTTGATCAAACCTAGTATGAGGTTGGGGCCAACAGAGATCCGACATTTGGTGAGAGTTCGGAACGGTATACCCACTCAGAACCCCTTTGTGAGCGGCTGGCCGAAGAAAGTCCTGGTTGCGATGTAAGAATCGCCATATGTGTCTCTTTTTTCTCTCTGGCGCCTTTTTACTAAATAGAGGCAGTGAGGAGAGCTATGAAAAAAGAACATACCGCCAGGGCAAGTAGGGCAGATGGGTGGCTCCCAGGCAGCACAATAGCTAGAAAGAGTGGTCTTTCCACCCTCGCTACAGCGTGGTACGAGGAGAGTAGTTGTTGTTCAGGCAACTTCTCGGGTAAACGTGGAAGACAATCTGGGTGGTACCACGGGAGCAATAATGGCTTTCGTCCCTTGCAGAATGAAGTAGAGGGATGAAGGCTTTTTTTATTGGTAAAATTTTTTGTGAGGTGGACGGCCATGACGACTGTTTCTATTGTGAATGTAACAAGCTATACAGGATCGGAACTATTGCGTTTACTGGCGCAGCATCCCGATTTTGTTGTGACCTCTGTAACCGGGCGTAGTACTGTAGGGAAGCGCCTGGAAGAGGTGTTCCCCTACCTGCGCGCAGGCGTACCCGCTCTGGAAGGCCGGCGACCAGCAATAGATCCAGCGCTCGTAATTACTGAGGAACCAGCCCAGACTGACCTGGCCTTTGTCTGCTTACCTCATGCCGCCGCCGCTGAAGCTGTTGTCAAATTGTTAGAGCGCGGAACGAAAGTGGTAGATCTCTCAGCCGACTTCCGCCTGCGCGATGTGGCAACATATGAAGAATGGTATAAACATACACATCCCGCCCCGGCATTACTGGAGTCCGCTGTATATGGTTTGTGTGAAACCTACCGCGACCAGATTCCAAATGCCACGCTGGTAGCCAATCCTGGTTGTCACACCACAACCTCGATTTTAGGCTTGAGTCCAGCCTTTGCCGCGGGCATTATAAATCCTGATATTATTATTGATTCAAAAACTGGTATTAGTGGCGGAGGACGGAACCCGAGTCCAACATACCATTTCCCAGAGGCCGATGAAGATGTCAGTGCCTACGGATTATCCGGGCACCGGCATATGCCAGAGATCGCGCAAGAGCTGACGGCAGTTGCCGCGGCCCATGGTCATCCCTTTGAAGGTGACCTACGTATTACCTTTGTTCCGCATTTAATGCCAATGACGAGGGGTATCCTGGCAACCTGTTATGCAGATCTCAAGTCAGACGGGAATGGTAAGCTGCCGACAACGGCTGAAATCCGCTCACTCTATGAACACTATTATGCCAATGAACCATTTGTGCATGTGGTAGACCAACCTCCCCATACCAAATGGACCTATGGAAGCAATCATTGCTTTATTTACCCGATTGTTGATCAACGAGCCAGGCGCCTGATTGTCGTTTCCTGCCTGGATAATCTGGTCAAGGGAGCCTCGGGTCAGGCGCTACAAAATGCAAACTTACTCTATGGATTGCCAGAGACAACAGGTTTGTCCTCGCTCGGTGTACATCCATAAAAAAATTGTTTGAATAGAGATTTTCTGGAATTATCCATTCTGAGGAGTACAGCTCATGGCAATCTCATTTTCACGCACACCGGAGGGCGATGTTATCAGCGACCATCACCTTATTGCCCAGGTATTGGGCGAGGCACTGCCTTATATTGACTTTCTGAAGGGCAAGACCCTGGTCATTAAGCTGGGTGGAAGCACATTAGAACATCAGCGTGCAGTCTTGCAGGATATCATCTGGCTACGTGCCCTGGGGGCATATCCTGTATTGGTCCATGGCGGCGGTCCCTATATCAATGAATGGCTTACGAAACTGGATTTGCCAACACGTTTTGTGAATGGTTTACGCGTGACCGATGCGGCAACCCTAAATGTGGTACGCATGGTTTTGCTGGGGCAGGTAAACCAGGGGCTGGTCTTGATGGCTTCACAAATGAACGGAAAAGCCATCGGCCTATGTGGGACAGATGGGGGGATGGTGCGGGCGCACATGGCGGATGAGCGCCTGGGTTTTGTTGGTGAGGTGGATGCCGTTGATCCGACGCCGGTGGAGGCCCTGCTAAAGGAAGGGTATATACCGATAGTGGCACCGTTAGGCGAGGGTCCCGATGGCACCTGCTTAAATATTAACGCGGACCTGGTGGCGGCCCATATGGCCGGGGCATTGAATGCCGAGAAATTAATTTTCTTGAGCAATGTCGCTGGCATCTGTCGCGCTGATGGTAGCTTGATCTCCGAACTACGTGAGTCCGAGGCCAAGCAACTGATCGATGAAGGCGTGATCAACGGCGGCATGATCCCTAAAGTTACCGCCTGTCTGGATGCATTGGTGGCGGTACCACGGGTGCATATCGTGGACGGCCGCGATTCACACGTTCTATTGCGTGAATTGTTCACCGATAAAGGCGCCGGCACCATGATTATTCGCTAAACTTTGTGCGTCTATCGTCGAAGGGGACAGCCAGCATATTGTGGTGGTGTCCCCTTTTTCTTGCGCGTTTTGTGAACTGGTTTATCGCCGAAGCATGCGGTGGAATGATACACTATCTTTAAAAGCAATTATCAGACATTATTGAAAAAGAGAAGAGATGATGTGCGGAGCTCACCGCTGCTTGCCAACTATGGTCTGCGGCGAGAAGGTTCCGCCTGAGCGATTGAAAGGGATATCTTGAGCAACGTTGTTGTGTTTGATTTAGATGGCGTTATTACAAGTGAAGAGGCCTACTGGATTACAGCTGGCCTGGTACTTCACGAGCTCGCGTATAGCCCACGTTACTGGAATTTGTTGGGGAGCGAGAGCTATGTGCCACCGGCCACCGCTGAGGAGTGTGACGAGGCAGGGCATGAAGTATTGCCCAGGGCGGTCATGTTGGGCTTTAAGGCCCGTGCAATTAATTCTAACTGGGATACCTGCTATGCTGCGGTCAGTCTCTGCCTGGTTGATTTACTGGCTCGTATACCAGATCGCTCGTCTCTCTTCCCGTTGCAACCCTGGGATGCCGATTGGATCGCCGCGTTCCGGCATGCCCTATCCCAGGTTGAGGGCGACAAACATATTAGCCTGGACTCATATCGCTTGTTGGACGAACCCCTCTTTCAGAACTATGTGGGCTTTGAACTTTTTGAGCGCCTGAATCAATATGCCAGTGAACTGTTTGGCCAGCAAGTTGAAGGCGTCTTTGCGCGCTATAGCCCATTCTGGATGCTGTGTCAGGAATTATTTCAAGAGAGCTATCTTGGTGATCAGCTCTATGAGCAGGAGCACCATCACGCTCCTTCACAGCAGGGACGTTATGGGTGTATCTACCTGGAGCAGTCAATCCTACCGGCAGAGACCTTGCGCTCAACGTTACAGACACTGCGCGAGCAAGGCTATACCCTGGGAGTGGCCACCGGCCGTCCTGGCCGCGAGGCTATCGTGCCACTGCAGAATTATGGCCTCTATGAGTATTTTGATGCCGCCCACATCATGACCCACACTGAAGTTGCCCAGGCCGAAGAGAAATTACTGGCCCGGGGTGATAGTACCTCGCTGGTCAAACCCCATCCCTATCAATTTCTGGCGGCGGCCAATCCAGACTATCAACCCCATCAAGCGGTTCCGCCGCGTGGCAGCTTTATAGTCATTGGCGATACGACCAGTGATGTGCGGGGTGGACAGGCGGCGGGCGCCCTGGTGGTCGCGGTCCTTACAGGTGCGTTGACCGATGAGGCACGTCGTTTACTGGAAGAGAGCCAGCCCGATTTTATGATCCCCGATGTCACCAGAGTTCCCGAGCTATTACAGCGGCTGGATGATCTGGCCACCATACAGCGTATGCAATTTTTAGAGCGTGAGAAGGCTGAAATCTTGTTGCGACGCTGGTTTATGCGCTACATGGACCTGGAAGTAGATGAGGTAAAGTTGACCCCAAGGCGGTCTCGCTAAACTCTTTCAATGGCATCTACAAGCTAGGAGCCGAAGAGTATTTTTTCAAGACCCATGTGGAAGAGCAGGGTATCGTCGAAGAATACTATCATGCTGAATTATTGCATAAAGCTGGCTATAACATTGTGCGTCCCCTGCGTACCCTTCATCAGAAGGGTCAGCAGATGGTCATTTATCCGGTGATTCATGCACCGGTCATGTTTGATTTGATGCGGGCCGTAGAGACCGGGGATACTTCGCAGGCCGATATTGAGGTTTTGGCGGCAGCCGAGCGGCGTGAATGTGAGCGCCTCTTACGAATTTATAGTGAGACCCTGACCGCGAGTACGGCGGAGGAGCATGCGCACGCCCCTATTCACCAGCTTTTCTGGCATCGACTGACCGGCGGCAGGCTCGCTAGCTTTTATCAGGATAAATGGGTTCCTTTTCCTGCTCAACCAGGAGCTGAAGAAGAGAGGCAGGGCATCTCCTTTGCCGATTTATTACACTGTCAGTGGACGATCAATGGCGAAGAGGTCGGGGAATATGGACAGACGCTGGCTCAGTTAATCGAACGGGCGCAGGAGGTACTGCAGCCTGACCAGGCAGCTTTGACCGTGATTGGACACGGCGATGCTCATTTTGGCAATGTTTTCCTGGAACAACAAACGAATTACCAATACTTTGACCCGGCCTTTGCGGGACGGCATGCGCCCCTGTTGGATATAGTTAAGCCATACTTCCATAATGTCTTTGCCACCTGGATGTATTTTCCACAGGAGGTAGAGCAAGAACTGTCACTCTCTGTGCAAGTACAAGATGGACGCATCATAGTCGAGCATAACTATGCTCTGACACCGGTGCGGCAGGCCATTCTGGATTCCAAGCGCAACTATTTGTTGCCTCCCTTGCTTGAGCTCTTACGTGAGCGACAGGCTCTACCAGATAACTGGGAAGAGGTCATGCGTCTGGCTTTGCTGTGTTGTCCTTTGTTGACGGTCGATCTGCTAGATGTTAGCAAACGGTCGGCAGCGATATGCTGGCTGGGCCTCTCGCAGGTAATGCAGATGGGCAATCTCGCGCTTCTTTAGAATAGTATTCTCAATGTAGATTATAGATAAATACGCGAGCGACCTGTTTGTGAGCAATTTTTAATGGGGATGAGCATATCAGATTGTATACCAGAAATGTCTGTTGATTTTACACCAGGAGGATACCAGTATGATTGCCATTATCGACTATGGCGCGGGGAATATACGTAGTATTGAGAAGGCACTTGAGCATGTGGGGGCGCAAGTACAGGTGACAGACGATCCACAACAGGTGGCACGTGCCGAGGCTGTGGTACTGCCAGGAGTTGGCTCAGGTGGTGCCGCCATGGCACGCATGAGCGCTCGTGGGCTGGATAGCGCGATTCGCCAGGCCACCTTTGATGGAAAACCCTTTCTTGGCATCTGCCTGGGGATGCAATTGCTGGCAGACCATCATGAAGAGGGCGAGGTAGAGGGCCTGCGCCTGTTCCGTGGCGCGGTACGCCGTATTCCTCATGGTCCCAAGATTCCTCATATGGGATGGAACCAGATTCAGGCCCTGCAGCCCGACCTGCCCATCTTCGCGCAGCTCCCGCCTGACGCCTACTTTTATTTTGCACACTCATATTATGTAGAGCCGCAAGACCAGACCGGCGTGGCCGCAGTAACTGATTATGGCTCTCCCTATTGTAGCGTTATCGCTACCGACCAGGTCTGGGGCACACAATTCCATCCCGAGAAAAGTGGTGATGTGGGTATGCAATTGCTCAAAAATTTTGTGAAATGGGTGAATCAATGATCATTTTGCCTGCTATTGATATTAAAGATGGACGCTGCGTGCGCCTGTTTCAGGGTGATTATGCACAGGTAACCACCTATGATACCGATCCAGTGCAGGTGGCACTGCGCTGGCAAGAGGCCGGAGCTTTCTGGCTACACCTGGTCGATCTGGATGGAGCAAAAGAGGGGTATCCTGTCAATGCTGAATTGATCAAGCGTATCCGGGCCGCGACGACACTGCATATCGAGGTCGGTGGCGGAATGCGTACACTGGAGCATATCGAGCAGATCCTGGGATTGGGCGTGGACCGCGTAATCCTGGGCACGGTGGCGATCACTAATCGAGAGCTACTGCAACAAGCCCTGGAGCGCTGGGGAGAGCGTATCGTGGTAGGATTGGACGCGCGCGATGGCCTGGTAGCTATCGCTGGCTGGTTGGAAACCTCGCAGGTGACAGCGGTTGGCCTGGCCCGTGAATTAAGCGCGCTGGGGGTGCAGCGTTTTGTCTATACTGATATCGCCCGTGATGGTGCGCTGACAGGCCCCAACCTGAAAGCACTGGCCGAGATGCAGCAGGCGGTCGGCAATGCCCTGATCGCATCTGGAGGAGTCAGCTCGCTGGCTGACCTGCAGTCCCTGGCCCAAACAGGTGTTGAGGGAACCATCGTTGGCAAGGCTATTTATACTGGCGCGGTCGATCTCGCAACAGCTATTCGTGAAATTGAGAGGTAGAAGCCATGCTCACCAAGCGTATTATCCCCTGCCTGGATGTAATGAATGGGCGTGTGGTTAAGGGTGTCAGCTTTGTCAATCTGCGTGATGCGGGTGATCCAGTTGAGTTGGCAAAACTCTATAATCAAGAAGGTGCTGATGAAGTAACCTTCCTGGATATCACCGCCTCTTATGAAGGGCGAGCGACCATGCTCGACGTAGTACGCCGGACCGCAGAACAGGTGTTTATTCCGGTAACGGTCGGTGGTGGTATTCGCTCAGTTGAAGATATTCGCGCTACCCTGGGCGCAGGCGCCGACAAAACCTCTGTCAACACCGCCGCCGTCCAGAATCCACAGTTAATCAAGGCCGGCTCTGAACAATTTGGAGCCCAGTGTATTGTGCTGGCTATCGACGCCCGTTCAAATCCTGCTATGCCCAGCGGCTACGAAGTCTATGTACACGGTGGACGTACCCCGACTGGGTTGGATGTGCTGGAATGGGCACAGCGCGGTGTCGAGCTAGGTGCGGGCGAGATCCTGCTGACTAGTATGGATCGTGATGGTACCAAAAGCGGCTATGATATCGATCTCAATGCTAAAGTTTCATCTGCAGTCACCGTGCCTGTGATCGCATCTGGCGGAGTGGGCACGCTGGAGCACATGTATGAAGGTTTAACGAAGGGTGGTGCCGATGCTGTGCTGGCGGCCTCAATTTTCCACTTCGGCGAATTTCGAGTGCGCGATGTTAAGCACTACTTGCAAGCAAAAGGGGTAGTAGTACGACCATGTTGAAATTTGATAGTCAGGGCCTGGTCCCGGCTGTAATCGTAGATGATACAACGGGTGATGTCTTGCTGGTTGCCTTCATGAATCAAGATGCGTATCAACTGACACGCGAAACGGGCCAGACCCATTTTTTTAGTCGTTCGCGCAACAAAATCTGGCATAAAGGGGAACAATCGGGCAACGTCCAGGAGGTGCGCGACATCTTCATCAATTGTGAAGAGAACAGCCTGCTGGTCCGCGTCCATCAGCGTGGCGAGGCGGCCTGCCACGAAGGCTATCATAGTTGTTATTATCGTCGTATATTGCCCGATGAAAGTTACGAAGTCGTGGCCGAGCGCATCTTTGATCCTGAAGATGTATACACGACTGAACAAAGTGAAGAAGAACCAATGCCAACAGATAATGAGCAGGCTCAGACGCCACAAGAACTTGAACAAGCCCTGCGCCAGCTATATGCGGTCTATCTTTCGTTGCGGGACCAGGATCATACTGCTACCTCTAATACATCACGCCTGCTGCATGAAAAAAACCATGGTTTTTTGGCAGGTCGGCTAAGGGATGAGCTGGGTGAACTAATTGGTGTAGAGAGAGGCGAGCATGTCCATACGGGTTTGCAGGAAGATACCGCGTTGGAAGGAAGCCAGGTGGGCTACTGGCTCTTCTTGTTGGCGGCCATCAACCAGATGAACTACGATACGTTCAATCCGCATAGCGCGATTCTGCAGGGTTTTACCGCACATTATACGGTGGCCCAGATTGATGAACTGCGCCAACAAGCGATCGAGCAGTTGTCTGGCAATGAGCCTATCCAGCACATTCGAGGCCTGCTCGCGGGCTTCTCAATTATTGGCTGGGCCTGTGTCTCCGCCGGCATCAGCCCTCTAGTTCCTGTCGAATACGACCTCGACCAGATGCGTCGCAAAGGTTTGATTAAGTAAGTAAAAAAGATAGCAGGCAGGGCTTAAGTTTAAGCCCTGCCTGCTATCTTTTTTACTTACTTGTAAGAACTTTTCTTCTTGTGTGGCGCACTTTTTTGCACCACACAAGAAGAAAAGTTCGGGCTCTCCAGCGCCCGTCCGTTGAAAAAGTTATGAAGGTGATACAATTATGGATAAACGTATTGAGCCGAGGGAGATGAATCATTAGTGGTTTAGAAGGGATGAATGATTATTATGACTATCCGAGCAATAATCTTTGATCTAGGTGGTACGCTAATTGATTGGCCGGACTGGGATGATGATGTGCTTCGACGCTGGGGATTATCCTATGAATATTTGTGTAGCAAAGTTCCTGGCCGCCAGTGGCCTGAGAAGGAGCGCTATGTCACTGCCATGCGTGGGGCTGAACTTGCCCACTGGCAACGCGTCAACACAGAACAGGCCAGCGCCACTCCTGAGGAAGTGTTGCAGGAGGGTTTCCAGACCCTCAATTGCGCGGTGAGCGAGGCTGAATTGCTGATAGCCCTCGATGGCTATGGACAGGCCGTCAATGGTTGGGCGATGGTCTTTCCGGATGCCGTTCCGACGCTGCTCAACTTGCGCAAACAAGGTTATCGGATTGGCCTGCTCTCCAACACCTGGTGGGCAGCGGCCTGGCATAATTCAGATCTGGCCACGCACGGCCTTGATAATTTGCTTGATGTCGTACTTTATACCTCAGAGCTACCACACTCTAAACCACATCCAGAAGTATTTCGCATTGTCAGCCGTCGCCTGGAGGTTGATCCGGTTGAATGTATCATGGTGGGGGATCGTCTAATTGACGATGTCTCAGGAGCCTTAGGGGCAGGTATGCGAGGTATCTGGAAGAAGACTCCTTATCCCTGGCCAGAACCCACCCATATTCAGCCTACCGCTACCATTACCCAACTGGCCGAACTGTTGCCTTTGCTTGAAACTCTCAATCGCTAATAGGCATGAGGGCAAGCAAAAAGGCAGGGCACACATACGCCTTGCCTTTTTGCTTGCTCGCGGTTGAAAGAACAGGCTTGCCTGATTAGATGGTGGGCAAGAATTTTGGTTTCTGGCGAGCTTTCGTAATTTGTTCGAAGGCATAAGCAAGCTTGATCAGGGTAGGCTCGCTGTAGGCACGGCCCATAAAAGTAATGCCCACGGGTAGTTCCTGGACATGTCCTGCTGGTACACTAATAGCGGGATAACCAGCCATTGCGGCGGGCTGGGTACTGCTACCGGTATAGTGGTCTCCATTGACATTGTCGATATACCAGGCCGGGCTGCAGGTCGGCATGACCAGCGCGTCCAGCTGATACTGATCCATCACAGCATCTATCCCCTCCTGACGAGAAAGGCGATGGCTCTCGGCCAGGGCCTGAATGTAGGCGGGATCATCCAGGCCAGTAGTGGCCTGGGCCTCGATGAACATCTCGTGCCCAAACAGGCTCAACTCCTGGTCGGCATGTGCCTCATTGAAAGCGATCAGATCGGCCAGGGTACGTACGGGCGATCCTACCAGCTCACTCAAATAAGCATCGATATCAACTTTCAGGTCAGTGATCAGCACCAGATTTTCGGAGGGTGAGGACTCCATTTGTTTGGCGGTAGGGATGTTGGCTGGATCTACCAGGATAGCACCGGCTTCCGTGAGCTTGTGCAAGGCTGCCTCGATCAAGCGATCTGCTTTGGGACTATAGCCAAAGTAGACCTCGCGAGCTACTCCAATGCGTGCTCCACGTAGTGCGTTGGGATCAAGGAATTGAGTATAGTCGGTGTGAAATTTTCCGGCACTTTCACCGGTTACCGCATCACGCTCATCCACGCCGGTGATCGCCCCTAGCAGGATTGCGGCATCAGTTACCGTGCGGCCAAAGGGCCCGACTGTATCCTGGCTGTGCGAGACAGGGATCACACCTGCTCGGCTAGTCAGACCAACCGTTGGCTTGATGCCTACCACATCGCAGATTGAAGCGGGGCAGAGAACCGAACCATCGGTTTCCGTGCCCAGCGAGACGGTTGTCAGATTCGCCGCGACCGCGACCGCCGAGCCAGAGCTGGACCCACATGGGGTGCGGTCCAGTACGTAAGGATTGCGGGTCTGGCCGCCGCGACCGCTCCAGCCGCTAATTGATGGACGGCCACGTAAATTGGCCCATTCGCTCAAGTTGGCCTTACCGAGGATGACAGCTCCAGCCTCACGTAACTTCCGGGCCACAAAGGCATCGCGAGGAGGGCGCGCACCAATGAGAGCCAGCGAACCCGCGGTTGTCTGCATCTTATCGGAGGTAGCAATATTGTCTTTGATGATCACTGGAATGCCGTGTAGAGGGCCGCGTACACCCTCGTTGGCGCGTTCACGATCCAGTTCAGCCGCGATTTCCAGTGCATCTGGATTGATTTCGATAATTGATCTCAGGGTTGGCCCGTTCTGATCAATATTGTGTATGCGTTCTAGATAATATTCAGTTAGCTGATGTGCTGTGAGCTTGCCCTCAGCCATCAAGGATTGCAGTTCAAGAATGGTTGCTTCTTCTTCCAAATGCATGAATGTACCCTTGCCGTGTCTATTTGTCAGGAGCGAATCTATGTTCGCAGGATGAAATAAAGAGAAATAAAAGAGTAAGGAAGAATAAACTTGTGGATTATTCTTTCCTTTAGAATAGATGTAATGGGGAATAGAAAATGGGTACAGGCTAGCAATATTCTCTATCAACTTAAATGAATTTTGGGCCTGTTATTCGCCAGTTACAATTCTATCATTATAACAAAAAAGAGTCCTATCGTATACCGATAGGACTCTTTTGGTGCGTACGTGCGCTGGCGCGCCCGCATCTGGTTTATTATTTGTCGTATAAAACGTGCATATGCACGTTTTATACGACAAATAATAAACCAGATGCGGTACATTTTATGCAACAGCCTGATAAGAAAACCAGATGCGGCACATTTTATGCAACAGCCTGATAAGAAAATTACGCCCTGTTGCGTCAGATTTTTTATAGTGTGGTAGAGAAAATGCTCAAATAGCATTTTCTCTACCACACTATAAAAAATTGAGATGTATTTTATGCTAAAACGTGCAGTTTATGGGGCATGGGCCGGTGGATGAGCGAATGATTAGCCGGGCAGAGAGTTTGATATGGGTCTCGTCGAGTGGCTGGTGTTGTATCAAACGATAGAGCACATCGACAGCCAGGCGTCCTATTTCTTGTAATGGATGATGAAGGGTGGTGAGAGCCGGTGTTATATATGGTAAGTTAAGGGAGGCATCATCAAAGCCAATGACTGAAATATCTTCCGGCACGCGCAGGCCATGTTCCTGGATCGCGTGCATCGCTCCAATGGCCATCCCATCGTTAAAGGCAAAGATTGCGGTTGGTGGATCAGGCAAAGAAAGTAGATGGTTGACTACCTCCTGACCGCTTTCAGGTGTCCAGCGGCCTTCACGAATCAGTGTGGGATCAATGGCAAGGCCCGCTGAAGCCAGGGCCGCATAATAACCGGTTGTGCGATCGATAGTACTTCCCCAGTGAGATGGGCCAGTAATAATCGCAATGCGCCGATGGCCCAGGGAAAGCAAGTGTTCCATCGCAAGCATGCTGGCAGAAATATTTTCCACCGCAATAGTGGGAATCGCATCTGGGAGTGACACAAAAGGATCAGTTACCACAAAGGGTATCCCTTTCTGTTTTAGATGTAGCAAATCCTCGACCGAGTGTTGTGGGAGGATAAAAATTAGACCATTTATGTTCTGTTCCAATAGACGTTGAACCTGGTTTATCTCAGTTTCATACAAATTATTGGTCCGGATAGTAATAAATTGAGCATCTCTCCCGCGTAAGGACTCGTACGCACCATCTATAATGTAGCCGAAGTAATCGTTAAACATAGGTATGCTAAAACCTATCCGGCATGTTGTCGCGCGATCGTTCCTCTGCGGTACATACCCTAATTCAGCGATATGTTGCATTACTTTGTCACGTGTCGCAGCTGATACATCTTTATGTCCATGTAGAACGCGTGAAACGGTCGTTGCCGATACCCCTGACTTTGCAGCAATATCTCCGATAACAGTGCGGGAAAACTCCTTCGTGCTTTTACGATTATCCACTTACAATCTTTCCTGCCATAGATAACATGCTTTGAAATATAAATCATTGGTTAATCACAAGTATAACGAGAAAAAAATAGTGTTGTCAATATTTTTCGGATAAATAACCGATTAAATACCCAGAAAAACCAAATTTTAACCAGTGAGCAAGATTTAAATAATTTTCATAGATTAGTATTTTTAACTCTAAAAATGCTTGACAAGAACCTCATTTATTCTTATTCTTATGAAAAGAGACTGCGTTAACCGTTATTTATCTGGTTATTGTCAAGAAAATATCCGGTTATTTTTCGGATATGTTGTCCATCCAATGCTGGTTGGGGATGTTGGACTTTGTAGTCTATGAGTCAGCATGTTACGCATGTAACATCTACGTTTCAGTTGTGCCTTCTTGCTATACAACTGAAGGATTTTTGTGTGTTGTTTTATCTATTCAGACAGGAGTCCGGTTGTGAGACTTTCATCAAAGAAGATTGCTTTGTGGCTGGCATGTTTCTGTGCGCTTGTTCCTCTCTTGAGTAGTTGTGGTCAGGGAACAACGACGAGTAGCTCAGGGGATAGTACCACGTTAAGTATTTTGCATATCACTGGTAAAGCGACGCCTAGTGGCGCACTATTTCAAAAGATCCTGCATGATTTTGAGACGCAAAATCATGTCACCATCAACCAGACTATCGCGGCCAGCGATGCAACACAGGTCTATGAAACATCATTGCTGGCTCATAAAGAGGCTGATGTGGTGATGGTAAACCTTGCCGATAAGGCAACCGAGTGGTCCAAAGAAGGGGCTACTATTGATGTAAAAGACCTGGCCCAGCAGTGGGGCATCACTCCTCAACTTCAGCCCCAGGCTATCAAAGAGTGGACCCAGAATGGCAAGCTAGCAGCTTTCCCTTATAACGGTTTTAAATGGCCGGTCTGGTACAACATGAGCCTGCTAAATAGTGTGGGCGTGGCCAAAGCGCCTACCACCTTCGACGAATTTTTAGCTGACGGCACCAAGTTAAAGAATGCAGGTAAAGGTGGTTTCGTAGTTGGTGGTAACGACTGGTCTGGCTACACCTTTTTTGTCCAGGTCATGGAATCATATATGAGCGATAGCGACATTGCCACAGTATTGCAAAACGGCACCTATTGTTCAAATCCGGACGCGATGAAAGGCATCAACCTTTTTATCAAACTGCGTAACTCAGATGTCTTTGTGAAGGATGTTGCCGGTTTAAATGCGGACCAGATGAATTCTCAGTTTTACACTGGTGGCGCCTCAATGATGTCGGCTGGTTCCTGGGCATTTGCCGGAGCCTCAAAAGATCTCACCAAGAACATCTATCTGGGTGGCCTACCTGTTCCTTCTGACTCTCCTTATAGCAAACCAACGGCCTATCAAGGTTATACGAGCATGGGTATCTGGATCAGCCCGAATGGACAGAAAAAACCTGGATCTGGTACGCAAGTTTGTTCAATACATGTTCTCACCCAAAGTTATTGGTGAGCAGGTTGCTACCGGTATGATCCCGACCGTAAAAAGTGCCCAGGTTGATCCAAATGCCAGTCCTCTACTGGAACAGGCCTCGAATCAACTGGATCAGCGTGTGACATATCTCAATACAAACGACATCAGCGTACCTGGTAACGTACAGCAGAAACTGATTCGCTCAGCCAGTATTGCTTACACACCAGGGCAAGACAGCACAAAAATTTGTCAGGCGCTTGAAGGAGCTTATAAGCAATGAGTGCATCTATAGACACTCACGGCTCGACCAATCAAGTCAATGAACAAAAGACACCGGTAAGCACGAAGCATAGCGCGTCCCCATCTTCCAAAAGAAGATGGTGGCGCAACCTATTTGCGCTGATCCTCTTCACTGCCCCGGCCATCCTCTGGTATGTCTTTTTCATGATCGGGCCTTTCATTAGCATGTTCTACTACAGTACCTTAAACTGGGTGGTTTACTTGAGACCGGCTATTATGATGGCCTGCATAACTACATATACATGCTTAACGACCCAATCTTTTATGTCGCGATACGCAATACCGCGATTCATATTGGAGTTGTCCTGCCAATCTTGATACCGCTCTCATTTCTACTGGGATATTATCTCAGCCTGAAACCACGCGGCTATCAATTCCTGAATGTTGTCTGTTTTACGCCTGCCCTGATGTCGGCGGCGGCCGCAACAATGTTGTTTATCGGCATTTATGCGCCCAATGGAATTCTCAACGCTCTGCTTAACGCCGCCCACCTGAGCAGCCTGACACACCTGTGGAACGCCGACCCTTCTACGGCACTGGGGTCAATCATCGCCATCAACCTGTGGGGGGGCATTGGTTTTTGCGCCGTAGTCTTCTCCGCCCGTCTCTCCGGCATCTCGTCCGAACTCTATGAAGCCGCACAAATTGATGGAGCCACACATTGGGAGAGGATTCGCCTGATAGCGTATCCCATGGTGCGTGACTTCGTTGGTGTCATGACCATGCTGCAATTCCTGGGGCTGCTCCTTGGTTCTGCGCAGACGGTGCTATTGCTCACACACGGTGGACCCGGGACCGCTTCAACGACGCTTGGGTTTATGCTGTATGATGAAGCCTTTGTTTCTTCACACCTGGGGTATAGCCAGGCAATTGGTGTATTCTTGTTTATTGTTGGTCTGATTGGAATGTTACTGATCCGACGAATCTTCCGCCCCGCTTATTAAGCGGCGCCCTGTGTTTTACTTTTTTTGTATAGATAAAGAGAGGAAGAATAATCGTGGTAAGCATTCCTGCCAGCCGTAATAAAGCTACGCGGCGTTCACGAAAACCATTGAGTTCGATCATCTCCAGTAACGTAGTGCGTGCCCTGGTGGTGCTTTACGTACTGATCATATTGGTACCCATCTATTATCTAGTCATCTCTGCCTTTAAGAGCAACGATGCGATTTTTACCCAGCCTTTGAGCCTGCCAACATCCCTCTCGTTGCAAAATTTTGCAGCCGCGCAAGATGATGCGGGACTCTTCCAGGCGATGGGCGTTTCCATCTATATTACAGTCTGTGCTGAATTGCTCACATTGCTGCTGGCGCTACCGGCTGCCTATGGTATTGCGCGCATCCCACTGAAAGGCACCGTCTTAATAGAGCGTCTGTTTGGTATCAGCTTTTTAATTCCTGGTTTTGCTGTACTCGTCCCCACTTTCCTACTGTCAATCCAATTAGGGCTGTTTCATTCAACGCTTTTCCTGATCCTTTTCTATCCGGTTACCGCGCTGCCTTTGACCGTGATTATGATGGCCCAATTTATGCGCAGCATCCCATACGAGATTGAAGAGGCGGCAATCGTTGACGGAGCCAACCGCCTTGTTATTCTCGTGCGGTTGATGATTCCTTTATGTATGCCTGGAATTGCGACCATGCTCATCCTGAATTTCTTAAATTTCTGGAATGAATATATTTTTGCGCTGGTCATACTGGGTGGAGATACGCAGACCGTGCAGGTCGCATTGCCCCTGCTCAAGACGCTCAACATAGTTGACTATGGCCTGCTTACGGCCGGCACCCTGCTGACTGTAATTCCGGTATATCTCGTGTATATTGTGATCCAGAGAAAGATGCAAGAGGCGCTTGTAGCTGGTTATGCCAAAGGCTAGTTTTCTTGTCTGGTACAAAATGTGTAATCGCACATTTTGTACCAGACAAGAATCACAGATAAAAAGCTTAGCGGGAATTGCTACGTGGACCAGTAGAGTCGCGGACGATGAGGCGGGCAGAGAGTTTGATATGGGTGGCCTCAAGGGGTTGCTGCTGAATCAAGCGATAGAGTACATCAACAGCCAGGCGTCCGATCTCTGTTAAAGGTTGGCGGACGGTTGTCAGGGCCGGTGTAAGGAATGGAAGGTTGAGGGATGCATCGTCAAAGCCGACCACCGAGATATCTTCTGGTATGCGCAGGCCGTGTGTTTGAATGGCATGCATCGCCCCAATGGCCATATCATCATTAAAGGCAAAGATCGCAGTGGGTGGTTCAGGCAGTGCTAATAGCTGCTCTGTAACCTCTTCTCCACTATCAGCCATCCACCTTCCCTCGCGGATCAATGTTGGATCAATGGGGACGCCTGCGGATGCCAGTGCGGCATAGTAACCTGCAATGCGATTAATCGTCATGCCCCAATGAGGCGGACCAGTAATAATCGCGATACGTCGATGGCCCAGGGAAAGCAGGTGCTCCATGGCGAGCATACTGGCGGAAATGTTTTCCACCATTACAGTTGGAATCTCATCCGGCAAAGCAACAAAGGGATCTGTAACCACCACAGGGATGTTTTTGCGCTGCAGTTCGAGCAAATCCTCTGCTGAGTGTTGGGGGAGAATGAATAGCAGGCCTGTAATATTTTGATTTAATAACTGCTGAACCTGGGAGGACTCGATCTCATAGCGATTATGGGTGCGGATAGTAATAAACTGAGCATCTCTACTCTGTAGCGATTCGTATGCGCCTTCCATGATATAGCCGAAGTAGCTGTTGAAAACCGGCACGCTCATTCCCAGCAGGCTGGTGGCTGTGCGTGCGCTGCGAGGGGGAACATAACCAAGCTCGTTTATATATTGCATAACTTTATTGCGGGTTGCCAGGGAGACATCTCTATGGCCGTGCAGGACCCGCGAAACGGTAGTTGCAGAAACGCCTGATTTTTCTGCAATGTCGCCAATGACTGTACGCGATATTTTATCCGTGCTTTTATGATTACTCACTTATTATTTTCCTGGTGCCAATCAATATTATACATGTACTAAGTATATCTGTAGCAATAGGTTGCTATTAGTATAGTTATAGGGGAGTATCTATGTCAACGTTTGACAATGATATTTTTGGTAGGTGATACCCCTATGTCCCAGTGGTGCCACCGTCGGGCGGCACCACTGGGAAAAGAAGAAAGTTGGGAGCATAGCCCCCAGTGGATGATTAGAGTTGGCTGCTATCGCGGACATTTTTGCCGAGGACAACTTCGATGGTGTAACCTTCGAGTTTTTTGCTGGACTCGGGTGAGATGCGCTCGCGATAGACTTCTTCGAAGGATGGGTAGTCGCGCTGACTGATCGAGAGTAAGAGATTGATGGCGAGGGTTTCGACCATGATCTCTTGCTGGTACGTCTGCAAGATTTGTGCCAGCTCGACGTCGGTATAGAGCGCTACTCCGATGTGGTCTTCGATGTTGAAGCCAGCCTTTTTACGCATGTCCTGTATAAAGTGGATCAGATCGCGCACCATGCCTTCTTCACGCAGTTCGGGCGTGATGGTGGTCTCCAGGGCGGCGATATAGCCACGCTCTTCGGCCGTGACAAAGCCCGGGCGGGCCGTTGCCAGGATCTCAACCTCGCTGGAGGTGAGGCTGACTTCTTTGTCGGCGACGGTGAAGGTCAAGGTGCCAGTCGTATTCAACTGGGTTGCTGCCTCCTGGGCTTCATGGGCCGATAAGCCTTTGAGATGGCCCAGGATCTTCTGGACCAGCGGGCCATATTTGGGTCCCAGGATCTTAACCTGGGGTCGTACCGTGTAGGCCAGCATATCGCTATCCGCACTGATCAACTCTAATTGTTTGACATTCAGTTCTTCCAGGATCTGGTCGCTCAGCCGTTTGAGTGCCTCTTCCTCGGTGCTGGAGGGCACATGGACGTAGAGGGCATGCAATGGCTGGCGGACGCGGATCTGTGCCTTCTCACGGGCAGCACGACCCAGTCCAACGATACGCATTACCAGATGGGTCTCGTTGGTCAATTTCTCATCGATCAGCTCTGGACGAACCTCAGGCCAGTCTTGCAGATGCACGCTCAATGGGGCCTGCTCGTCTACGCTACGCACCAGATTTTGGTATAGCTCTTCGGTCAAGAAAGGCATAAATGGAGCCAGCAAGGTGAGCAACGTTGTCAGACTCTCATAGAGGGTCAGGTAGGCACTGATCTTATCCTCGTCCAACTGCGTTTTCCAGATGCGCTCACGGCTACGGCGCAGATACCAGTTTGACAGGTCCTCCAGGAAGCTCTGGATGATCTCAGCCGGTTTGGTGGTATCGTAGTGTTCCAGGCCATCTGTGACATCACGGATAGTTTGCTGCAACTCTGAGATGATCCAGCGATCCAACTCACTGCGGCGCGCTACAGGTAATTGATGCTCGGTTGGATCAAACTGGTCGATGTTGGCATACGTTACAAAGAACCAGTAGACATTCCAGATCTTATCCAGGGTGCGACGCGTCAGCATCCACTTCTCGCTCAAGCGTACCGGCACACCTTTCTCGCGGGCCTTCTCGACCTCCTGCATGCTGGGGATGGCCGGGAAATTCAAGTTTTGTTCCGGTACATGATTGGTATAGAGCCAGCGCATTGTATCAGAGCCAACACTCTCAGCGGCATCATCAAAGATAACCATGTTACCTTTAGACTTATGCATCGGTGTGCCATCTTCAGCCATCAACGTGGCATAACCAAACAAGGTCTTGAAAGGCGCAGTCTTCTCTAGCACCGTGCTCATGACCAGCATGGAGTAGAACCAGTTTCTGAACTGGCCCGGGAAGGACTCAGTCACAAAGTCGGCCGGGAACCACTGTTGCCACTTCTCATGGTTGGTGAGATAGTTGAGCGTAGAATAAGGCACGATACCCGCATCCAGCCAGGGGTTACCGACATCTTTGACACGTGAGACCTCGCTACCACATTTTTTACAGGCAACCTTGATCGCATCGATATATGGGCGGTGGGGAGTATGGCCTTCAAACTCTTCCCAGCCAGAGATGGCCCGTTCTTTCAACTCTTCCTGGCTACCGATGACCTCAAAATTGCCACACTGCTGACAATCGAAGATTGGCAGGGCCAGACCCCAATAGCGCTTCTTGGAGATCATCCAATCGTCCATGTTGCGCAGCCAGTCCATCTCGCGATCAAAGCCGAAAGACGGGATCCACTGGATCTGACGTACCACATCCATGATCTCATAGCGCAGGGTCTCCATTGAGATGAACCACTCGTCAACCAGGCGGAAGATTAATTCAGTTTTACAGCGCCAGCAGGTTGGATAGCGATGCTTATAATTCTGGTGGCGATAGAGCAGACCCTTTTGCGTCAGGTTCTCAGAAACCAGTTGCGCAACCTCAGAGGTGTTCTTGCCCGTCAACCAATCAAAGCCGTCTTTATAGACACCAAACTCATCCACTGGAGCTATCGTTGCCAGGCCAAACTCTTTGGAGAGCCCAAAGTCCTCGCGACCACAGCCAGGGGCGATATGCACGATACCAGTACCCTCAGTCGCATTAGCCTCTTTCCAGGGTACCACAGTATGAGCCACATCCTTTGCCGCAGGCAACTCATCAAAAGGTCCACGATACTTCCAGCCGACCAGGTCCGAGCCCTTGAGGGTCTCCACAACCTTAAAATCGCCTTTATCGCGTCCCTTGAGTGCCTTAAGCACCGAGAGCAACTGCTCGACCAGGTAGTAATATTCCCCATCCTGTTCAACCTTCACATAGGTCAGTTCAGGATTAACGGCCGCAGCCACATTGGCAGCTAGCGTCCAGGGAGTTGTCGTCCAGACCAGCAGATACTCGCCCGGGCGATCGACCAGCGGGAAGCGAACATACAGGCTCAGGTGGGTTAGATCTTTATAGCCCTCAGCCTCCATCTCCATATTAGAGATGCCCGTGGCACAGCGTGGGCACCAGGGCATTACATCGCGTCCCTTATAGATCAGGTCGCGCTCCTGACACTTCTTCAAAAAATGCCAGATCGTATAGTTATTCTCATCTGAGAGCGTATAATAGTCATTGCCCCAGTCCATCCAATAACCCAGGCGGACCGACTGCTCGGTTTGACGTTTCGAAAACGTGAAGACGCGCTCTTTACAACGCTCAACGAAAGCCGCGATCCCATAATCCTCGATATCGCGTTTCGTTTTCAGCTTTAGATCTTGCTCAACATTCACCTCAACCCAGAGACCCTGACAATCGAAGCCATTCTGGTAGCGCTGCTTAAAGCCCTGCATCGTCTTGAAACGTTGGTAGAGATCTTTATAGGTGCGGCCCCAGGCATGATGAACGCCCATTGGATTGTTGGCGGTAATTGGACCATCCAGGAAAGAAAATTTCTTTTCACTCTGCTCATTACGTTTTAGATATTGCTGACGAACTGCATGATCGTCCCACCAATTCTGGATGGCGTGTTCCAATTGTGGATAATCGACCCGATCGGCTGCCACAACTGGTTTGAAAACGCTAGATTTTACTGACACAGTGTCCTCCTCTGCGCCCAAGGCCTCACAGGGTGTAGCCTCGCAGATGAATGTAGCAGTTGTATAACGACTGCTCTGATAAAGCCAATAGAATATTTATTGCAAAGAATCGAGCATAATCTCCAGACGCTTGTTGATCCTGCCCTTATTCTCAGTTTTCGTAATATGTATCCCCCCGACCTCGTGGGTATGGTTGACGTGCGTGCCACCGTCCGCCTGGAGATCCAGGCCGACTATTTCAACGATGCGTATCTCCTCGATTTCAGGTGGCAAAAGATTGATCTTAGTGCGCACCAGGTCTGGGATCGCAAAGGCCTTTTCGCGTGGCAACGAATAGACACGAATAGGATAATCAGCCTCAATGGCCGCGTTAACCTTCTCTTCAATGTAAACGATGCGTTCTTTATCCAGATTCTCCATCGCAAAATCCATCCGCGCGCGATCTGGATACATCTGGCCGCCTGTAACCTGGACCCCAAATTCTTGCCAGATAACGCCACAAAGAATATGGAGAGCCGTATGGGTACGCATCATCTGGTAGCGGAAGTCCCAGTCGATGGTACCGACAACCTCCGTACCGATAGATGGCGGAGGATAATCCAGTGTATGCCAGACCACCTCATCGCGTTTATGCATAGCGATCACACTGGCCGGATAATCCTGGCCAGGCCAGGTAATCGTACCTCGATCGGCCATCTGCCCACCGCCGCCAGGATAAAAAACGGTAGCATCTAGCGCGATATCATCACCCTCCACGGCTACAACGGTCGCAGTACACTCATAGGTAAAGCTATTTGTATGGTAAAGGAGCTTGGTTTTCATGTTATGTCCTTTTCATCAACAAAAAAACCCCTCGCCCAACGAAGGGACGAGAGGAACTCCCGTGGTACCACCCTGATTAGCCTGGCATGGCCTTGCATGCGCTGGCTCACTCAATACATGTATTCCGGACGATTCCCCAGCGAGAGTTTCTCCGTGATAACGGTTCGGCTCATCTTGTAAAGGTGTAGAAGTGCTAGAACGCATAAGGGAACGGTGGACTACATGCCTTCATGGTAACGGGAAGGACCCGACTGCGCCTACGCAGAAATGTTGATTGGTGGAATCAACCATTGCTGGTTCGGCTCGTAGCTCTGGAGTGATATTCTGCGCGCGGCCTGTATCCGGTTTCACCATCCCCGGACTCTCTACTACAAGTGTAGCGGCATACTGGCTCCGTCATCGCTTTTGCGCTATATATTGTATTTTTAGCTAGCATATGTTTTTCGTGGATTGCACGAAGAGATCTGCCTGTTAATGCTCCAACGCTCACGCCCTATCGGCGCAATAGGATTTTAGTTTTCTTGTCTTGTTTTTTTAGCATTAAAGAAACGAAAGTGTATGCTTGTTCGTCCTAAGTCCTATAGGCGTTAGTACCGTGAATATTTTGGAGTATGGTAAAGCTATGATACCATAGTAAGTGGTAGAATACAATAGCTGGATCAGAGACACGAGCGACGAGGCTCATTCCTCAATTTCGTGTTCCGTAAGTTATACACACTGTGTTAAAGTAACCTAAGGAATATACATGCAAAACCTAGAGAGATTTTATGGTCCAAATGCGGGCTACGTTCAGGAACTGTATGAACGCTATCAGCAGGACCCGGCGTCTGTCGATGCTGCGACGCGTGCAACTTTTGATTCCTGGACAGCTGAAGATGCGGGCATAATTGCGAGCCCGCCTGGCACAGGCCCGGTGCCAGCCAAACCCGTGCCAGCGGAAGACCACGAAGACACCCCTGCGTATTCGCGCACCCAGGTTGTAAAGATCGTAGCGGCCTCTACCTATGCCCATGCTATTCGAGAAAAAGGGCATCTGGGCGCCCATCTGGACCCCCTGGGGAGCGAACCAATCGGCGATCCCGCGCTATTACCCGAGACATATGGTTTGTCACAAGCAGACCTGGCGCAGTTATCGCCCCGCGTGGTAGGAGGTCACTCGGCTGAAGGGGCTGAAAATGCACTGGAGGCGATTGCCGCCCTCAAACGAATGTATTCAGGCACCATCAGTTACGAGTTCGATCAGGTCAAAAGTTCCGACGAGCGGCGCTGGTTGCGCGATGCGGTCGGCCTGGACCTCTATCATCGTGATCCCAAAGTGGCCGACGCGCGCAAACTATTAAAGCGACTGACCCAGGTTGAGGTGTTTGAACGTTATATCCACCAGAACTATACCGGTCAGAAGCGCTTCTCCATTGAAGGCATCGATATGCTGGTGCCAATGTTAGACGAAATTATCTCAGGTGCCATAGATTCAGAGACCAAAGAAGTGGTCATTGGCATGGCACATCGTGGTCGTCTGAACGTATTAGCCCATGTGCTGGGCAAACCCTACGGGGCTATTCTGGCCGAGTTCGCACACTCCAAACACGAAGAAGGTGTGCCTTTAACCGATAGCTTTGGTTTTGGTTGGACCGGCGACGTCAAATATCATCTGGGTGCCGAACATCTCTTTGGCGAAGGAGCGGCCATCGATCTAAACGTTATACTATCGCCAAATCCGAGCCATCTAGAATTTGTTAATCCCGTGATCGGGGCATGGCGCGTGCCTCACAAGAGATTCGCACCGTCGCGGGCTCTCCATTACAAGATGTAGATAAAACGCTTCCGATACTCATTCATGGCGACGCCGCATTCCCGGGCGAAGGTGTAGTAGCGGAAACAATGAATTTGTGGCATTTACGTGGGTATTGGGTTGGTGGAACTATACATATTATTGCTAATAACCAACTAGGCTTTACTACAGATCCAGAAGATAGCCGCTCTACTCCCTTTGCCAGCGACCTGGCCAAAGGCTTTAGTATACCAATAATTCATGTTAATGCTGATGATCCTTATGCCTGTTTAACCGCGGTACGTATTGCACATGCTTATCGAGACCAATTTCATAAAGATGTGGTAATCGACCTGGTTGGCTATCGTCGCTGGGGTCATAACGAAGGTGACGAACCAGCATTTACGCAACCAGCTATGTATGAGACTATTCGCTCACACCCGACGACTCGTGAGCTCTATGCCCGCATGTTGGAGCAGCGAAAATTAATCGAGCCTGGCGAGGCGGAGACCCTGGTCAATGAGGCCTTCGCGGTGCTCGAACAGGCCAAGCGTGAGGCTGATGGCGGAGTCTACACCTCCCAGGAACAGAAGCGAACCAAGCGTATGCGCCCAACGCTTGAGACGCCCGAGGTTATCACGGCCGAGCAATTGCGCTCTTACAACGAAGAATTATTGAGCTGGCCCAAGAGCTTTACCCCCAATCCCAAACTGGCACGTATTCTACAGCGTCGAGCGACCACCCTGGGACCTGAAGGTGGCATCGATTGGGGGCAGGCCGAGGCGCTGGCCTTTGCATCTATTCTCGCTGAAGGGACCCCTATTCGTCTGACTGGACAGGATGTGGAGCGAGGCACTTTTAGTCATCGCAACGCTGTTCTACACAGTACCGAGAACAATGAAATCTATATCCCATTGCAACACCTATTTGACTCACAGGCTTCCATCTCCATTTATAATAGCCCATTGAGTGAGGTTGGAGCACTGGGTTTTGAATATGGTTATAGCGTGCATGCGCCAGACACACTGGTCTTATGGGAAGCTCAATTCGGCGACTTTTCCAATGTGGCCCAGGTTATTATTGATCAATTTATCGCCTCGGGCCGTGCCAAATGGAAACAGGACTCATCTATTGTCATGTTGCTGCCTCATGGGTATGAGGGACAGGGACCAGAGCACTCCAGCGCACGTTTAGAGCGCTATCTACAACTGGCAGCCCAGGATAACTGGCGCGTAGCCAACTGCTCAACGGCGGCCCAATATTATCACCTGTTGCGTTTACAGGCTCGCAACCTTAAGAATTATCCACGACCGTTAGTGATTATGTCGCCTAAGGCCCTTCTGCGCAATGCGCAATCTGCCTCTAAACTAGAGGACCTGGCCCAGGGCAGCTTTCAACCAGTTCTGGATGATCAGAGGGCGCGTCAGCATCCAGCTGAGGTCAGACGTGTTATTCTCTGTACAGGCAAAATAGCCATAGACTTGCTTGCGCACGACAGCCGTGCCCATAATGATGGTATCGCCATTGTCCGGGTAGAAATGCTCTACCCCTTCCCTGGTGAAGAAATCAAAAAAGTCCTGGCGAACTATCCACATGCGCGTGAGGTAGTCTGGGTACAAGAGGAGCCACGGAACATGGGAGCGTGGAGTTATATCTCCCCTCGTTTGTCGGACATCGTTGACAATAACGTCACCATCGATGTCATCTCTCGTCCCGAACGATCAAGTCCAGCGGCGGGCTTCTGGGATCTTTATATTGCAGAGCAGGAAAAAATTATCACCGAAGCCTCCAGTTTACCGCTGAAACAACCCGGAGGAAACTATGTCCGTTGAAGTGAGAGTCCCTGCCCTGGGGGAATCAATAGTTGATGCGACAATCGCATCCTGGTTAAAAAAAGAGGGTGACACCGTTAAGCGCGGTGACACCCTTGCCGAATTAGAGACCGATAAAGTTAATATCGAGGTTAATGCTGAGCAAGATGGTGTGCTGCAGAAAGTGTTAAAGCAGGTTGGGGATGTGGTCGCGGTTGGCGAAGCAATCTGTACAATTGGTGAAGGCGGCGTGGCTGCTACTAATGGTTCTGCCCCTCAGGCGAAGCCAGCTGCCACAGAAGAAACTTCCAGTGCGAAGCCGGCCCAGCGTCCGACCAGTGCAGAGGCTCCTATATTTTCAGATTCCCAGCGACCGCCTTCTCCATTGGCGCGCCGCATCGCTGCTGAACATCATGTCGATATCGCGCAAGTTCGCGGTAGCAGTCCACATGGACGGGTCACAAAAGAAGATGTGATTAGCTATCTGGAACAAAATACGCAGAGCCCTGCTCCAAACGGCGAGGTAGCTACTCCGGTTGCTCCAGTTCAGCCGGCTGCGGCTGCGCCTGCCGCCAAAGCCACACCAGCGGCCGCCGCGGATCCGCGCGGTGAAGAACGTGTGCGTATGTCGCGCCGGCGTCAGACCATCGCCCAGCGCCTGGTAGAGGCCCAACATACAGCGGCAATGCTCACCACTTTCAACGAGATCGACATGACCGCTGTCATGGATGTGCGCAGTCGCCGTAAAGATGCCTTTAAAGACAAGCATAATGTCTCACTGGGCTTTATGTCCTTCTTTACCAAGGCCGCCATTGGCGCTTTGAAGGCCTATCCACGCCTGAATGCCGAGATCCAGGGGACCGATCTACTGCTCAAGCACTACTACGATATCAGTATCGCCGTCTCGACCGACGAAGGACTGGTCGTGCCTGTCGTGCGTGATGCTGATCGTAAGGGATTTGCCCAGATCGAGCGCGAGATTGCTGAACTGGCCAAACGCGCCCGTGCCAATGCGCTCACGCTCAATGATTTGCAAGGTGGCACCTTCACCATCACCAATGGTGGCATCTTTGGTTCCTTACTTTCAACACCAATTTTGAACGCACCTCAGGTTGGTATTCTTGGTATGCACAAGATTGAGCAGCGTCCCATCGCACTCAACGGTCAGGTTGTAATACGTCCTATGATGTATGTCGCGCTCTCTTACGATCATCGCATCGTTGATGGCAGTGAGGCTGTGCGTTTCCTTGCAACCATCAAAGAACTGGTTGAGGACCCCGAATCCCTCCTCCTCGAAGGATAATCGGGTACCCCGTTTCGCTCGACATGACGCGTTAATACCTGTATAATCAGGAAGATAGAGAAGAAACATCGACCGCCGGGTCTGGCCTGCCATGGATGGGTCAGATCCTGAGGCGGTTTACGCACCATTATGTATACATTGCTGAAAGTGGATATGCTGGAACTGTCATAGATCACACGGCAGGAATAGAGGGAGTCGTCAGGGTTATGCAACCAGGAAATAACTATCCTCAACAGGCAGGCAACAGTGGCGATATGAACACGCTCATCGGGAAATCCCTGGGACAGTTTCGTATCGTTGAACGCATAGGTACTGGTGGTATGGCGACGGTCTTCAAAGCATATCAGCCAACCCTTGATCGCTATGTCGCAATTAAAGTCTTACCTGCCTATCATGCTCGCGATCCTGTGTTTGTCAAACGTTTTGTCCAGGAAGCTCGTTCAGTGGCCAAACTCGCGCATCCCAATATTGTGCAAATACACGATTTTGGTGAGCAGGATAATATAACATATATCGTCATGGAATATGTAGATGGCGGAACCCTCAAAGATCGGCTTAAACAGGCTTTACCTGTTCCCGAGGCGGTGGATTTTACCATCCAGGCGGCCGAGGGATTGGATTGTGCTCATCGCAACGGCATTATACACCGTGATGTTAAGCCAGCTAATATGTTGCTACGTCGTGATGGCCATCTGTTGCTATCAGACTTTGGCATTGCTAAGATCCTGGAGGAATCGACCAGTTTAACGCGTGTTGGTACCGGCATTGGGACGCCCCAATATATGTCACCCGAGCAAGGTATGGGGCAAAAAGTGGATCGTCGGAGCGATATATATTCGCTTGGGATTGTGCTATTTCATTGTCTGACCGGGCGCGTGCCATTTATCGCGGATAGTCCCCTGACTATTACCGTCAAGCACATGAATGAACCATTACCGATTGAACGCATGGCTGCTGAGGGTGTGCCAACCCCTGTTATTCAGGTGGTGCAAAAAATGACCGCCAAGCAAGCCAGCGACCGTTATCAGGCGGCCGAGGACTTGATAGAAGCTTTAACCGGTGCCCTGGCTGCTTCGCGGTTATCTTTGCCGCGCCTATACAGGGTGCCACCGATTCCTGCAGCGGGGGGCGGATCAAATCCAGGCACCCTTGTTACCAGTCCAGGGGGTGGTTCCGGAGCTGGATTGAGTTCCATGCCAAGTGGAGCATTATCCAATCCGGCTGGCTCATCGTTAGTCTGTTTCCGCTGTGGTGCACCCAATCCAGGGTCACGGCTCTACTGTACAACCTGTGGTGATGAACTATCCAATTCGCGTGCCAGTAAAGATACTTACCTGGTCAATGGTCGCCCGGTGCTGGCCCGGCTGACCTTACAGACCGGGCCTGAAGCCCTGGTGGGGCGTTCATATCGCTTTCATCAGGATGTAACTACCGTCGGACGTACCAATGGGAATGATCTGATTATTCCTGGTCGTTCAGTGTCGCGGAGGCATGCGCGACTCTGGTTTTCGGAAGGGCATTGGTACCTGGATGATGTGGGCAGTTCTAACGGAACCCTGGTCAATAATGTGCGAATTTTCCAGGCCGTTATGCTCAACGACGGCGATATCATCAACTTTGGGGACGAAATAGTCGTATTTAATATTACATACGGTCCATAATTATCCGCATGAAGAAGAAAGCAGGAGACTAGATGAGGGCTGCAATGCCTTTGTGTTTGTGCCAGGGGGTGCAAGGTCGCCTGCTCTTATGGAAGGACAAGAAACTATGAGTTCTATCAATCCCGTCGTACAAGTTGCCCAGCAGATGTTATTAGGTGGCGCGGTTAAACAGAATCATGCGCTAGAGCATGCCACCATCGTCCTGCTGTCACGTAAATTTCCCGAGGTGCGCTTCTCTGGCATCTCTTTTGCCGCTGGCTTCTTTGTGTTTGGGGATGTGCCGACAGAGGCTATTCTACCGGCTGCTCAGCAGGCTTTACAACTGTTGCGAACTTCACAGCCAGAACTGGCCGTGCATGAGCGCTGTGGCACCAATCTGGCCGTTGCCGGTTTATTAACTGGTCTCTCTTCGATGGCGGTTGCCAAATTGCGCCGGCCCTATAGTACCGCCAACAACGTTATCCTGGCTTCTACCGCTGCCCTTGTACTGGCGCGTCCACTGGGCCTGGTCGTCCAACGCTATGTAACAACCCAGACTCCTAACACATCCATGCAGATCCTGGATGTCAAACCAATGACTGTTTTCGGTTCACCGGCCCACTTCGTCAGTACCGATAATCCTGATGCCGCTGGCTTATTCGCTTAAAGCCACGAACTTTATTCGCTTAGAGAGGAATATGTACTATGGGACAGGAGCAGCGCTCTCAATTTCTGGTGGAAACCTCGTGGTTAGAGGAAAACCTGTTTGATCCCGCTATTCGGGTCGTCGACATGCGCGGTTATGTGCGCACTGTTGTTAAGAATGGGCAGCAGGAGGCCGAGTATGTCGGTGCTCCTGAAGAATATGCCCAGGCACATATTCCGGGCGCGGTCTATGTCGATTGGACACAAGATATTGTGGATCATGCTGATCCAGTTGAGGCACAGATCGCTCCTGCCGATCAGTTTGCGGCCGCTATGGCGCGAGCAGGGATTGGTGACCAACACCTGGTGGTGGCATATGATACCCATCCAGCGTCACAGTTTGCCACCCGTCTCTGGTGGGCACTCAACTATTATGGGCATACACGCGTTGTAGTCTTGAATGGCGGCCTGGCTAAATGGAAGCGCGAGGGACGTCCTTTAGACCAGGTAATCCCCAACTATCCCCGGGCCACCTTTACCCCTAAACCGCAGCCACAATTACGTGCGACAGCCGAAGAGGTGCTCTCGATGATCAATCAGCAGGGTACCACTCTGGTGGATGCACGCGATAGCGGCCAGTATACGGGTACGGTAGTTCGAGGTGAGGGCCGCCGGGGTCATATCCCAGGCGCTTTAAGTCTGCCACGTGAAGAATTGATTAATCCTGAAGATGGCACATTCCGCTCAACCGAGGAATTGCAGCATATCTTCAAGGAGGCCAACATCGTACCTGAGCAGCGTGTCGTCGCGTATTGTAATGGTGGCGTGGCCGCTACAACTGTCTTGTTTAGCCTGGCTATGCTAGGATATCCACAATTAACCAACTACGATGGCTCCTGGAATGAATGGGGTATTCGCCAGGATCTGCCAGTAGAAATCTAAGGGAACAACGAGATTACCATCCCATGAACGAATTCGAACAACAACCAACTGAAAGCAACTTTACAGAAGAAAACCTGCTTGATCTCAATGAGGTCATGCAGGCTTTCGGCATTTCCAGGTGGAAAAATCTAGGGCCATTAGATGTGGGCCATGGCGACAACTTGAGCCTGGCGGTTGAGATCGCAGAGCAGCCCTATGTGTTGCGTGAGCGGCCAGAGGGTCCGCTGGGCGAAGATGTGAATTTTCGCTACACTTTTCAAAAACATCTTCAGGATGCTGGCATCCCGGTTCCAACTTTTCTACGCACGCCCCAGGGTGCCCCAACGGTGCAAATAGGTGAGGATTTTTTTGAGATTCAGCAACAGATAGGTGGAGAGCTTTTCAGCACCTCGAGTCCGCGTAGTCTGGAGTGGGTGGAATCGGCCGGGTCGATGCTGGGGCGTATTCACCAGGCTTCACAGCAGTATCGGGGCGGCCAAAATCGCTGGCCCGCTGAAGGTCAGATCGGTAGTGTCGTTCAAGGTTACCTCAACCTGGCTCGCAGCAGGGCAAGCGAAGACTCGCTACAGGCAATCTCTTCGGCCTTGTCTGAATGGGCCGACCAATGGGAGGCGGTTTTACCGCAGGCCATGATGTCGATTGGTGGTAACCGTACTCTGCCAGAGTTCCACATCCATGGTGACTATCATGCCTTGAACCTGCGCTTTGGACCCTTTGGGGTCAGTGCCGTTACCGGGTTAGAAGCGGCGCGCTGGGAGAAGCGCATCTTTGAAGTAGCCTATGCGCTCTTCTATTTCAGTGCCCTGGCCTGGCTCCCGGGTAGCACAGCTACTCCTCCACTCGTTAAGCGCGGGATGGAACCCGAGCGTGTGCGTAGTTTCTTGCAGGGATACGGGGAACTGTGTCCACCAGTTAAAGGCGAGGCCAATTTACTGGTCGATGCCCTCACCGTAATTTCCCCTATTGCCACCCTGAATGGACCACTTGAAGACCTCTTTTATACCGACGAAGAGACTGAAGGCGCGGTAATTGATGATCTCCTGGAGCGCCTGGCCTGGGCAACTGCCTTGCCAGGCTGGCTGGGTCGTGTTACGTAGCTCATTTGCGGAAATGTGGGAATAGTAAAGAAGAGTGGGGTGCTGAGCGATCGGCCCGGCCACAAAGGCCGAAAGGCCGAAGCTACACGTGGCGCATAATCAGGAATGCCAGCACAATTAGAATAACCAGGATGGCTATGCCGCCAATAATCAGCCAGCGTGACATATCTTGCTCTGACTGCTGGTTCGTACCCGGGCGCGAGGTAAGGTTGGGTGATGAATTATGTCCTGTTGACATATTTGATTGAAACGATTGAGCCGGCATAGCCATTGCTTGAGCCTGGGCCGCGTTCCCCTGTTGATACTTTGGGTAGTTAGGCTGTGGCGTCACGGGTGGTGCCTGGACATGGCCTGCTTGCTGTCCAGAGGTACGCGCCAGTGCCGCCTGGCGCATCTGTTCCTGTGACATGATCAAGGTCTGATCTGCCTGCGCAACTGGGGTACTGGCATGATTGGTTGGTGGATTGATATTATGGCCTGGATTGGTCAATGACAAACCGCAGCGTGGGCAGAAAGAAGCATTAGGAGCCAGCGGATTCTGACAGCGCGGGCAAGCCATAGTCGTGCCACGTACCGGAGGCGCAGGTGGTGTCATAGGTGGATTCTGCTGTTGATTGATACTATTTTTGCTTGCCTGGAGCGTATCATAGATCTCCGCCAGGTCGGGTTGGGTGCTGTTCGGGTCTTTTGGCCGATGAGGCGTGGGAGGCTGCGGTAAAGCCGCAATCACATTCTTCAAATCGTTAGCGAAGTCGGCCACATACTGATAGCGGTCGCGTGGACGCAGAGCCATCGATTTCTGAATAATAAGATTTAAAGCATTCAGCACCTCAGGAGACAGGGTTGCAAGCTGAGCAATATGGCGCAAGTGACGAGGCGCTGGTTTAGCCGGTTTGCTCACGCCCAGGCGGAACTGACGAGCAGCATTAGCCTCTGGGCTCTCCTCCGGTGGATTGTTCGCGATATGATCTTGTAAGGAAAGCAGGTCAGGACGACCCTGCTGGATAGACTGATTGCGGGTAGAAACACTGGGTGGCTCTGATGCGGTCAGAGCAAAATAAAGTGTGCCACCCAGAGCGTAGACATCCGAACGAGCATCCGTACCAGTGCCTCCTGGATATTGTTCTGGCGGTGCATAGCCGGGTGTGCCCTGGTGTCGGATAAAGAACAATGTGCGTGCTCCATCAGCCGCAGCCTTGGCATTACCCAGATCCACCAGGACTGCTGTGCCATTAGGCGTGATTCGAATATTATCTGGCTTGATATCGCGATGAATAACGATAGGGCGCTGGCTATGCATAAACATTACGCCATCGCAGATCGATAAAATCCAGCTTAATATCTGAGGGACCGGGATAACCTCATTGCGCTGGCGTGTCAGGCGAATCAAATCGGTCAGATCTTCGCCCTCAATATAGCTAAGCACAACATAATAGCGCCCACGCTCAATGAAGCTGTCCATGAAGGCAGGTAGATTGGGATGGTGTAACTGGCTAAGTACACGTGCTTCATGTTTCAATTGTTCCTGGCCGCTTGCGCCCGTTACTAAATATTCTTTTATCGCTGCTTGTTGATTTGTCATCTGGTCGAGTGCCAGGTACACATGGCCAAAGCCGCCGCTACCCAATACACGCTCAATACGATAACGTCCATGCAATATCGTACCAGATGGGATTGTTTCTATCATTCGTTCCTCCCATGAAAATGCCCTGCCTTGTAAACGGAGAACTTTGAACGTATTAGGGGATGAAAATAGTAAATAGCAATGTCTATCATCCCCATCACTCTTACCATGGCGCTTTTCAACCAGCGCATGACCCAAATTCTTATATTTTGCAATTAAGTGAGTGCAACCATTTGTGTGGCCACATATATATCACAAGCAGTTCAATCATTTGAATATCGTTGCTTGAAAAGAAATCCCTATGAATAGATCTCCAACGCTATCCGAGATGTGGTGGCGTAGCAAGCCACGATGAAGCGGCATTGAAGATTATTATTGTGCATGTAATAAAAAGCATGTATATTAAACCATGCTTAACGTGTTGAAAGGCATGCTTCAGTGAATGTAAAATACTTGGTTTTGAATGTAAAACGTACTCGACGAGGAGACCACTCATCGTAGCTATTAAGCAGGACGATTTTTTTAGTTTATGAATAAATATTATCGTTGCCCAGGCAGCTTTCATGCCCGCATTCGCATTATACACCAGTTCGAGAAACATGTACACGTCGAGGGCCAAACCTAGGACTACCCCTTATCTTTCTGCGTAATCTGTGGTAGGCCTCTTCTTTTAACACGTTTGAATAAACCTTTTCGATATCTATGGTTGTCGATTGATAATCTATAAGCCTGTAGTTCAATTAGCTAGTAAGTGCCAGACTCCCATTCGCATGGGGAGCATATCGCTCCTGTGCGGGCGGGCGTTGGCGCGCCCGGGGCTTTTTTCTTATGTGGTGTAGAGCATGCGCTGGGCGCATGCTCTACACCACATAAGAAAAAAGCAATGTTGAGCACCGCAGGTGTGTAAGCACATAGACAGAACGTGCGCACCACTCTAGAAAACTTCTTGAGCGCCGAAGGCGCTCGAACGCAGGCGTGAAGAGCGCGGCGATCATGAGGATCAGACGCATTGTTATAACGTATGATAAAGTGGATATAATATGTTAGCCGGATCGATAATTTGACTATATTTTGGAAGGATATCTGTATGATGGATGTTGGCGATAAGTGTAGCACTGGCCTGGTTTATGATGAGCGTTTCCTGGCCCACGATACGGGTGTAGAAGCCACTGTATTAACGCGTACAGGTTCATTTGAGTTATCACCACTACCGCATCCATCGGCGTCCACCATCACACAGCGCACGAAAGAATTTTTGGATCGCACTGGTCTGGCCGCGCGTATGCATCCTATCGCGGCCCGTCCTGCCACTCTGGCTGAACTGAGTAGCTATCATACTACCGAATACATCGCTGGCATTCATGCCTGCGCTCAAGAGAGTATCCACGGCCCCGTGAGCGCATCCTGGGGAGAGATTGACGACGAAACTGTTCTGAGTCCAGGTTCTTTTGAAGCTGCGCTTTATGCAGCTGGAGGCGCCATGAACGCAGTGCAGGCTGTTCTGGAAGGAAGCGCGCGCAACGCCTATGCCCTCCTGCGTCCCCCTGGTCATCATGCAACCCGCAATCAAGCCATGGGTTTTTGCCTCTTCAATAATGTTGTCGTAGCTGCCCAGTATGCCCGGCGTGTTTATGGTCTGGAGCGGGTCATGATCGTTGATTGGGATGTTCATCACGGCAACGGTACCCAGGACG
Organism: Dictyobacter kobayashii; assembly: GCF_003967555.1. GTDB lineage: Bacteria > Chloroflexota > Ktedonobacteria > Ktedonobacterales > Ktedonobacteraceae > Dictyobacter > Dictyobacter kobayashii. The sequence goes on along the minus strand of NZ_BIFS01000001.1, from coordinate 255,378 downwards.
CTTTCTATGCTGATTCTGCAGTTCTGTTTGTCTCGCTACATCAACAGGACTGGTTTCCAGAGGCAGTGGGACCCTGGAGCAAACTGGTAGTGGGGCCGGTGAAGGTTATACGATCAACATTCCACTACCGCCTGGGACGGGTGATCGAGGTTATCGTGCCGCCTTTGAGCAACTTATCCTGCCGATTGCGCGCCAGTATCATCCACAACTGATCCTGATCTCTGCTGGCCAGGATGCCTGCTGGCTGGATCCTCTAGCGCAAATGATGATGACTATGGATGGGTATCGCGAACTGACCGCGCTAATGGTTGAGCTGGCTGACAAAGTATGTGAAGGTCGCCTGGTTATTCTCCAAGAAGGAGGATATAGCATCTCCTATGCCCCTTATTGCTCTGTAGCTATCGCAGAAGCGCTGCTGGGCACCAATGTGGGCATCGTGGATCTTTATGATAACGCGCCTGAGCTCAGGCGTAGCCAGACTATTTTTAGTCACGATACCCAGCAAGCACTGCGCGAGGCACATACCCATTATCAGCGCTGGTGGCAATTATGAAATAGTGGTCGCTATTGTATCTCTTGCGTTTTCCGCTTTGCCTGTGCATAATGCGCATTAATAGAGAGAGAAAAATACACACTAGAGGAGGGACTACGAGGTATGCTATCAATGGCTCGTAGCTGTGCAGTGGTGGGCCTGGAAGGGGCTTTAGTTGAAGTTGAGGTGGACCTGGCGACCGGTATGAGCGCTTTCGCAATCGTTGGATTGCCTGATGCAGCCGTTAATGAAGCCAAAGATCGTGTGCGGGCTGCCATCAAAAATAGCAATTGTAGCTTTCCTTTTAAGCGCATTACAGTCAATCTCGCGCCCGCAGACCTACGGAAAGAAGGTCCAGTTTACGATCTGCCAATCGCGATTGGCATCCTGATCGCCTCGGAGCAGATAGCCGATAGTGAGCTGATTCATGCGGCTCTATTTCTTGGTGAACTCTCTCTGGATGGGAGTGTCCGCCACACCAATGGTGTGCTGCCAATGGTCGCTCTGGCCCGTGAGCGGCATGTCAAAACAGTCTTTGTGCCCGCTATCGACGCGTTAGAGGCCACCCTGGTTGATGGTATCGATGTCTACCCGGTTGAGACGCTACGCCAGCTCATCGATCATTTGAATGGGGTCAGCCTGATCCAACAATATAAGCGTGATGTTAGCTTGCTGGATTATGATAGTGGACTTCACCCGGGTCAGGAGATGGCTGCTATTCGCGGGCAAGAGCATGTCAAGCGTGCGCTAGAAGTAGCCGCCAGTGGGGTCACAATCTTCTCATGAGTGGCCCTCCTGGATCCGGCAAGACCTTGCTGGCCCGCGCTGTGCCCTCGATCCTGCCGCGTATGTTAATTGAAGAGGCACTGGATGTCACTAAAATTTATAGTGTCAGTGGCATGCTCTCACCAGACGTCCCACTGATCCGTCAACGACCATTTCGCGCACCGCACCATACAATCAGCCATGCTGGCCTGGTGGGCGGAGGTCGCATTCCTCGTCCAGGTGAGATCAGCCTGGCTCATCGTGGTGTCCTTTTCCTGGACGAATTGCCTGAATTTGGTCAAAACGTCTTAGAGGTACTCCGGCAGCCCCTCGAAGATAAGATTGTCACCATCTCTCGTGCCCAGGGCAGCATCACATATCCGGCCAGTTTCATGCTGGTGGCCGCTATGAATCCCTGTCCCTGCGGCTTTTATGGGGACCCGGTGCGTGAATGTACCTGTTCTGCCACCTCCATTGCGCGCTACCAGAAGCGTATCAGCGGCCCACTGTTGGATCGCATTGATATCCATGTCGAAGTGCCGCGCGTCGACTATGAAAAGCTGGCGGATAAACGCAATGTAGAAGCCTCTTCCACTGTGCAGGTCCGCGTTCAAAAGGCTCGTGAACGCCAGCTCCAGCGTTTGAAAGGAACCAATCTTACCTGTAACTCCGAAATGGGTCCCGCTGAAGTGCGAGATTTTTGTGTGGTAGATAGTGGTGGGGAAAAGCTCTTGAAAGCCGCCATGCAACAACTTCATCTCTCAGCACGTGCCTTTCACCGTGTGTTGAAACTGGCCCGGACCATTGCTGATCTTGTTGACAGCGACCTCATTGCCGCCAACCACGTTGCCGAAGCCATCCAATATCGTCCCAAGGTCCGCTCATGACGTGAAGTTTCTCGCCTGCGGCGTGCAAAAAATCATCTATTGTTGGAGGAAGTGCGCGCACACGTACTTCCTCCAACAATAGATGAAAAATATCAGATAGTTGTCCCTGTAAAAACAGAAGGAATTTTTAGCGATAGTATATGTTATTATGTTGATATTATATCCTTTATCTGTCTTCTTGCCCATTTCAATATAAGGTCGCAGAAGGGATGATTATCAATATGCTTGATTTTCCAATTATTGACACCCACGTGCATCTTTGGGACCCCGAACGTTTTCGCATGAGCTGGTTAGATAATGCTGAAATTTTGAATCGCCGCTATGCACTGCCCGAATATCATCAATACACGCAAGGTGTAGAAATTGAAGGGATGGTCTATGTCGAGGTAGATATTGACCCACATTATACTTTGATTGAGCCGCGCTGGGTAGCTGAACAGGCCACGCAGGATCCTCGTTTACGTGGCATCGTCGCGTATGCCCCGGTTGAAAATGGTGAGCGCATTCGAGCGTACCTGGACGAACTGGTCAGTATTACCTCCCTCGTCAAAGGTGTTCGACGCCTGCTTCAAGCAGAGTCGGATAACGCTTATTGTCTGCGGCCAGATTTTATACGTGGAGTGCAGATTCTCGCTGAGTACGGTCTCTCCTTTGATATTGGTATACGGCATGTGCAATTAGAGAGTGTTGTTGAACTGGTACGTCGCTGCCCCGATACCGCTTTTATCCTGGACCATATCGGCAAGCCTGATGTTAAGGGACAGCTCCTGGACCCCTGGCGACAACATATCGATGCCCTGGCGGCACAGCCTAATGTGGTTTGTAAGATTAGCGGCATGGCCACAGAAGCTGATCCAGAGCATTGGACGATTAAAGATCTGGCCCCCTATGTCTCACATGTCATAGCAGCCTTTGGAGAAGACCGCATTCTCTATGGTGGTGACTGGCCTGTAGCTTTACAGGCCACCAGTTATCCTCGTTGGGTAGAAACACTGGATACTCTGACCATCCAACTTTCTCCAGAGGCCAAACGCAAGCTCTGGGTTGACAATGCGCGTAGATTCTATCGTTTATAGTTTATTGAAGGAGCTGTTACTATGCAACGAGTTGGATTTTTACTCAAAGTCAAACCTGATAAAATCCATGAATATCGTGAGCGCCACCGAGCTGTATGGCCCGAGATGCGAGAAGCCTTAAGCCGCAATGGCTGGCACAATTATTCTTTATTTCTGCATGATGACGGTACCATATTCGGTTATGTTGAGGTTGAAGATAGCTTTGCTGCCGTGCTGGCCAGCATGGATCGTGAAGAGATCAATACTCGTTGGCAAACATATATGGATGGTTTCTTTGAGATTGCGCCTGGCCTGCACGCCGATCAGGCTATGTTGGAGCTCGAAGAGGTTTTCCACCTGGATTAGCTCGTTTATTCAGATAGCCGCTATATATAGTGGAGAGCTGTTTCTCTGTAAGTGTCAATATAGATAGTGAATTGTCGCGACCGGGCAAAGATGCTACAATGAGTCGCACTATAGTTCAGTTTAGAAGGAGTTGTTGCCATGGAGACATCGGCTCCCGCAGGGAAACCTCTCGTTATCCTGAATCCAGTCGCTAATCGGGGAAATATGCAAGCATATCGTACCCTGCTGCAACGCTATGTAAATCAGCAGCGAATTGAGTATAAAGAGACGCAGCGACCTGGACAAGCAAAGGACCTGGCGCAGCAGGCTGCAATGGCTAATCGAGAGATAATTGTTGTTGGTGGGGACGGCACCATTCACGAGGCTGTTAATGGATTATTGGCAGCGGGTCGGCGTGTCCCTCTAGGTATTGTAGCAGCGGGCTCGGGTAATGACTTCGCCTGTAATACACTTAAGCTTCCACATCAACCGGAGGAAGCCGTTGAGCGCGCATTCAACGGACGCCTGACCAGTGTAGATGCAGGTCGGGTCAACGACACATATTTTGCCAATGGGTTCAGTATTGGTATGGATGCCGAGATTGGCGCGCTTACCAACCGCATGAAGAACATCCCACTCATGAGTGGAGCAGGGCTCTACTATGTCGCTGCACTGCGGCAATTATTATTTGGCTTCCAGCGTTGTCCCTGGCTCACCTTTCACCTGGATGACGGAGCAGTGGAGCAAGCCACTGAAAAGCGCTATGTGCTGATCGCCGTCACCAATGGACCAGCCTATGGTGCTGGATTTCATATCAATCCACGGGCCGATTATGCTGATGGTCTGCTTGACATTTGTGTCGTCGACTACACACCACTCTGGCGTGTGCTGCAACTCTTTCCTGGCGTCAAACAAGGCAAGCATGTTAACGCACCAGAAGTTACTTTTTATCGGGCACGTAGCGTTCATATTGAAAGCAAACAGCCCGTAACTATGCAGGCCGATGGTGAAGAGGCGCGTGTTAGCGTGGTTGACGCAGAAATTTTGCCGGGTGCTTTGTGGATACGCATTTAAATAGAGAGCGAGACAGGCCTGCTAAATAAAAATAGGCCTGTCTTTCGGTTAAGCCTTTTTGGCGGGTTTACCTGAAGAGGCACGAAGTTGGCGTAAATAATTGGCCAGGTGAGCATTGAAGGTTACCCCTTCATACCATTCAGGGTAGAGAGTATGTAGAAATTGAAAGGCCACTGGAATGACATGCTGCGCGAACAAGCCAACATCCATTGCTGTCAGTAGCGAACGCAGCCGCTCAGGAGAGGGAGCTTGCCAGCGTGTAATTATTTCGGATTCAGAAGATATATTGGTATATCCCAGTGCAAGACATATATCTGCTGCAACATCTAGTTCTGATGCATCCAAACTTTTTCCACCCATCCATTGATGGATGGTCATAAATAAATCATTATCGTTGAGTGCCAGTAAATCAGTCTGAACCTGTCTGGTAAAATTGCGAGATTGGTTGCTGGTTTTCATGATGAGTCCTTCCTGATGCCCGCGGTTGGTCAGCATAAAAATATGTTTTACCCGACTAAGATATATCAGCTATATTGCAGTGAAATAGTTTTCTAAGTAGAAAACTGGCTCAGGTGGAAGAAAACGGGCAAAAGCATAGGTAGAGCATATACGAATGGCCCAATCGTCAAGCGCACTGGCAGAAATCTGCATATCGCACTTACGAGTTGGGCCATTCGCGTAAAAAATGTTATCTGATAGAGCCAGAAACCTGGCTACAGATTACCAGCGGGAGCGGCGGTCGCTAGAGCGGCTATCACGCTGTGACTGGAAGCAGTCGCTACAATAGACGGGGCGATCTTCGCGTGGCTGGAAAGGCACCTGGGCCTCGTTGCCACAGCTGGCGCAGATAGCGGTGTACATCTGACGTGGCTCGCTGCGATAGCCACCGCCACCGCCGTTGCCGCCACGACCATAACCACCACGGCTCTGGCCACCTGCCTGCTGCTTACGAGCGGCGCGGCATGATGGGCAGCGGCTGGGGGAATTGGTCAGACCACGGCTGGCATAGAATTCCTGCTCACCGGCGGTGAAAGTAAACTCCTGGTTGCAATCGCGACAGTAAAGGGTTTGATCTGTGTATGACATTTCTAAATCTCAATTCTTGGGGATAACCCCTGTGTTGTAATAAAACGCTCGCTATCGCGCTGCTTCCAATAGGCAATCTACTCTAAGCAATCACGCACCTACGGCGTTTTATTATTATACACTATCTGTCTACCCCTTTGTGAAGGAAAGTATGGAAGTACTAACCATATTTATATTTTTTTAATCTGTTTTCTTCTGCTTTTTGTGAGCAGTGCTAGAAATCGGCCAAAGGCGACATGAAATTGAAGTTGCCCGGGCCAGCTGTCTGTTCTAATTGTTGGATAATAAACCTGGAATTGTCATCTGGTCCGGCTATATATAATGGCTTTCCTTTCCTGCCGAACGTAATCTTATATGGTTCGGGTAATTCACCGCGGGGAGTAAGTAGATACTGTGACTGATTGAAATCTCTTTGAGGCGTAAAGCCAAACTGGGCTGCATAATCAATTGAAGCATAGATCATCTGCTGGGCCAGTTCGAGGTCACAGGCTATAAGTGGGGTTCGCATGTCCACTGGCTCAAAAACTTCACGCTGATAGCGCTGTTGAGAATAATCAGTGCGCACGAAAGTATTCTTCAAGCCCAGGCAAAGTTTATCAACCAGATAAAGCCCGCAACACACCCTACCATCTGGTTGTTGGCGAGCAATAATAATCTGCACCAATCCAGGTTGCTCATTTTTCCAATCAGAGCTGATCCAGCACTCAAGCAAAGGATATGAGCGAGCATCATGGATAATGGCATTCTTCGAAAACGTCAAATTCGCCTTTGGCGACACCTTATGTTGTCCCGCCAGCTTTTTGCGTTTCTTCATTACTGCCTTTTGCTGTTTTTTTGGATCTTGTGGCATATCTTCCCTTCCTTACTATATGGTCTGTCTTACCAGAAGCCCCTTAAATATATGCTGGCTGTGTTTATGCTTTGTTGGATGAACTACGTACCGGAATAGCTATAAATGCTGATGGGCAGAGATGGGTTAGCGTGCATTGTTCGCATAAGGGCCTGCGGGCATCGCAGATAGCGCGGCCATGAAAGATGAGCAGGTGTGAGAGATCGAGCCAATCTTCTGGGGGCACGATCAGCATCAGCTCTTGCTCAATCTTGACGGGATCGGTGCTGGTCGTCCAGCCAAACCGGCGCGCGAGGCGACCTACGTGGGTATCAACCACGAAACCAACCACAATACCAAAAGCATTGCCCAGCACAACATTTGCTGTTTTGCGTGCCACTCCTGGCAGGGTCAGCAAATCTTCCATAGTGCGTGGAACTTCACCCTCATAAGCAGTAATCAAACGCTGACAGGTCGCGCGAATATTTTTTGCCTTGTTGCGATAAAAACCGGTAGAGCGGATATCTTGCTCAAGCTCCTCTTGCTTCGCGCCTGCAAATGCCTCAACGCTGGTATATTTTTGAAAAAGTTTGCTTGTCACTATATTGACGCGCTCATCGGTACATTGTGCTGAAAGCTGGGTAGCAATTAGCAGCTCCAATGGATTCGAGAAATTCAGCGAGCAGGCGGCTGTAGGATAGAGGCGGCGCAGTTCTGTGATGATGGCGTTCACTTGTTCTGGAGAGCCCGGTTGTGGTCCTGTATAAATGGGTGTTGCCAGATTCATATATGTGTTCTCTTTACCCCTTCTTCTTTGCTCTACCACTTAATCGCATACATAGCGGATGCTGCCAGATTATTGTACCTGTTTGAAGCGTAAGAGGCAATAGCAGTGTTTACTAGTGGAAGAAATATCTAAATCATAAGTAAATGCTATCTGATCAGCCAGGGCTGTTGGCATTTTCTAAAGAGGGCTTATAACTGGAAGAAGCTATCTGCCATAATCTTTCATCAAGTACAAACACGTTCTTGATGAAAGATTATGGCAGATAGCGATAATTAATCATAGCTTTCGCGTTGAATACGCAAGAGATTGCGCAAGGCGTCAGCTTGACCCCGATTCCAGGCGGCGGACCGAACTTCAGAGCCAATGATAGGGAGGGAGCTCTTCTCACGAATATTAGCGGCACGTTCACGTTGTACAATCTCGTGAATGAGTTGACGTTCACTCAAGCGCCAGCCATGAAGCCTGGCCTGCTCAGATAACCACATGATACGCCCAAAACCAGCCTCATAGTCATGCTCTGCTGAGTCATTGCGCATTGGTATATTTTGCATATAATGCCTCTATGGTAGAAAAATAATGAGATGAAATGCTTCTACTCTGGTTGGATTGTAATTCTATCGTATCGATTATGTCAGAAAATAAGTTTACATGTCAAGAATAACAGCGTTTGCTTCTGTATAATCCTCTGTATAATCCTCTTTATGCCATCACCCGTGGTGGGTTGGCTGAAAAGGGGGATAAATTGATACTGTAATGGTGGATCATTCAAATTTGAGACAGAAATGGTTTTCAACCAGAAACAAGCTTCACCTGGAGGTAGTCTAAAAGCTGTACTGTATGCTAGAATCAGGTGGCATGAATTTCTTGCATAAGCGGCTAAAGGACTTTATGGTAGATCCTGGCGGATTGTATGAAACGTACCCATATGGCTGCTCGTACTACTGTAGTGAACAGTGTTGTTGAATATAATGAGGCAGCAACAACAGCGAATTTGTACATGCGACATATTATTCTATAGAGGTCTCATTGAACTATGTCAGGGAAGGAAGTTGAGCGTGGCTAATAAAAAATTCACCAATCCAAACGACGACAGAGAGAAGCTCAAAAATGATCTGGCCGCCAGTATCTTACGTGAGCGTAAGCAGCCCAAAGGTTTTAAAGAGTTAGGTATTCATACGCTGCGAAATCTCCCTGCGAATATCTCGATGGTTCAAAGCTTGATGAAAGCGGTGAACTGGAAACTTGCGCAGCAAGAAGTCCTGGAGAATCTGAATAATACCGTGGTCATTGTGGGGCAGCCGAATACTGGTAAGAGCACATTGTTTAACACCTTGAAAGGCCAGAATTTATCGCCAGCCTCTTCTATGGCCGGTACAACTCGTACTCTGGTACGCACCGATTTTGGTCCTTTTACGCTGGTTGACACTCCAGGACATCTGCCCGACGTGATGGAGAGTGGCATGGATCAGGCCAGCGTTATTGTATTCCTGATAGATGCATCGAAGGGTTTGCAAGCGTCTGATCGTGAATTGTATAACGTCATTAAACGCTTTGATAAACCAACAATTGTGGCGGTTAATAAAATTGATAATCTCAAAGGCGGTGAGAGCGGAGACCAGCTGGCAACAGAAGTCGCCGTTCAACTTGAAGCACCTGGAGTAATTCCCGTCTCTGCTAAAACCGGCGAGAATATTGCCGAAGAGCTCATTCCAGTCATTATCGAATCCAGCCCCGAAGCTGCATTAGCGATTGGTCGAGAATTACCTGCGTACCGTCGTGCGGCTGCTCAGCGTATTATTCGCAACGCTACACTGGTCAGTTTAGCTGCTGGATTGGAGCCGATTCCATTTATTGATATTCCGATCCTGCTTGGTACCCAGATGCGCCTGGTATTACGCCTGGCTGCTCTTTATGGCGAAAAGATGGATAGTGCCGATGCCAAGCAACATGCCCGTGAGCTGATTGCTACAATTGCTGGTGGACTGGGTTTACGTTACCTGGCACAGCAGGCTGCTAAAGCTGTACCCTTCGGGGGTGACTTTATCGCGGGCGCCATTGCAGGTGCTGCAACCTGGTCTATTGGTCAGGTCGCGCTTGAGTACTATGAAGAGAATAAGCAACTGAGCCCAAAACGCCTGCAAACACTTTACAAAAATTTCTATCGCCGTTTCCGCAAAGACACTCGTATCGAAGAATTGCGAAAACAGGCATTGAGCGAGATTGAGACAGGCCAATCTGAGCCATTATTAGAAGAGTCTGATCGCAAGCTCCTAGAAGAAGGGAAGGCCTAAGCCGTGCCCATGCTCTTTCCTTATGATCATTATGAGACGCTGAACGAGCCATTTACAGTCTATTATCCAGCGAGCGAGCAAGAGCTTGCTCGCCTGGTGACTGATAAAATTGATGCCGCAGGCAAGCAGCTCTCAAATCTTCTCCATATAGATTTGCCTGACTTTGAAGTCTTGCTGGTCGATATGGAAGACTGGCCCCTGGTGCCGCATAGCGAATCTGAAGAGGTGGATTCTCCCCATCCTTATATAACCGACCTTACTACGCCACCCACGCTGGTTGTGCCAACCGAGCTCGACCCAATCTTTGGTGACCTGACGCCAGAAAAGTTCGCGTTTATGCTCTATCATGAGCTTACCGTCGCATTTCTTGAGGATGATCCTCGCCCCTGGCCGGAGGTTGCGCCTCTCTGGGCAGATGAATGGCAGTTTAAGTTTATTTCTCTCTGGCTTTCTCAGCAATTGGATGGGGTCAAGGGTGTCGTGAATAAGGATATGCGTGAGGAATATGCTGAAGCCTTTGAGCCAGAAGCTGATGGCAAAACTCCCGTTACTGTGCGTGGTTTTGATTGGTATGATGATACTACAGCGGAAGAGTATCTCACTTATGAACTATTGTTAGAACAATTTGCTGCCGATCTTTTAGCACGCTACGATATTTCGATTGTACAGCGTTTCCTGGCCCTCTATCGCACGGAGCAGGCAGAGCTATTGAGCGATCAGGTAACAAAGATGCTGGTAGAAGCTCTCGGCCCCCAGTCAGAAAACTGGTTAGAAGAGCTGGTTTACTTTTAATAGCGGGGAGCTGAGCTCACTCAGGCCAAATCATGTTTTTCCTGGTTGTGTAGAGATGTCATGGAGTAAAATTGCTCATGCTCTTCTTCTTTCTGCACTGAAAAAATTTATGCCCAAGGAGAGGAAATTGGAAGCTGACTGGAAGGAGCCACCAGCAGCGTTAGCGCTGGGTTCACATGAGGTTCATGTGTGGCGTGTTCAGGTTGAAGAATGGATACCAGCCGTAGATCATCTACAAACCTTTCTCAATCGTGAAGAACAGGCTCGGGCACAACGATTTTATTTTGAGAATGATCGGCAGCGTTCTATTATTGCTCGTGGTCTCTTGCGCGTATTACTGGGGCGTTATTGTGCTATCGAGCCTGGCCAGATACTTTTTGCTTATAACGAATTTGGCAAGCCTGAGCTGGCGACCCCTGGCCCGGTTACAGCACTTTATTTCAATCTTGCCCACTCGAATACACAAATCGTCTATGCTTTTACGGCTATAAATCGCATTGGTGTTGATATTGAGTATATGCGCGCCAATATCGAGTACGAGCAAGTAGCTGAACGCTTTTTTTCTGCTCATGAAAAGGCGCAATTGCAAACTGTACCTTCTGAACAGAAAATGCTGGCCTTTTTTGCTGGCTGGACCAGGAAAGAAGCTTATATCAAGGCACGTGGTAAAGGCTTATCGATCCCCTGGATTCTTTTGACGTTACTTTGCAACCTGACAAGGCACCATGTTTATTAGATGTTCGTGATGATCCCACACCAGGCCATCGTTGGTCACTCTATACTTTGCCGCCTGATCCTCATTATGCTGGGGCACTTGCTCTAGAAGGGGATAGTGAGCCATTACATTTCTGGCACCTCTCCTATTCACTCTAAAAAGCATTGGTATCCCCTGTTCTTTTGGAATTCATTTTAGTATAATGGCACTCAATTCATAGGGTGAACGTGCGGGTTTGAGATTTATGGTGCGAGAAGGAGTGCTATGCTATGTTTAATCGCGTAACTATTATTGGCCTGGGGCTTATTGGAGGTTCGATTGGACTGGCCCTGCGCAGGGAAAAAATGGCCAAACAGATTGCTGGTTATGACCTGGGACAAGGGGTAAGTGAGCGTGCGCGCAAGATAGGAGCAATCGATGACGCTTATGAGAGCGTTGCAGACGCGGTTAGCGGCTCTGAGCTAGTTATTTTAGCGACTCCTGTCGGGGCCGTACGCACCCTGCTGCAAGCTATTGCTCCAGTGCTGACGCAGGGGACTGTTGTCACCGATGTGTCCAGTACCAAGTCGCAAGTGATCAGCTGGGCCGAGGAATTTTTGCCCCCCACCATCTCCTTTGTTGGTGGACATCCCATGGCTGGAAAAGAAGTGAGCGGTGTGGAGGTTGCCGATCCTGATCTCTTCAAGGACTGTATATATTGCCTGACACCGACCACTCGTACACGCTCAACGGCTGTCAGTAAAGTGGCGGCCCTGGTAGAAACGCTTGGAGCGCGTGTACGCTTCCTGGAGCCTGCAGAACATGATGGATTGGTCGCGGGCGTTAGCCATCTACCTTTTCTGGTTTCTACTACTCTCATGTCTACCGTAGCTGACGATCCAACATGGGGAGATGCAGCACTGTTAGCATCATCAGGATTTAGAGATACTACACGCCTGGCCGCTGGCAATCCAGAAATGTATCGCGATATCTGCCTTACTAATAGCGCTGCCATTGTACGCTGGCTAGATACTTATGTTGCAAAGCTCTCAGACTTACGCGATCAAATCGCCATGCATGATAGAAATATCGACGAAGATTTCACGAAAGCGCAACAACAGCGCCAACAGTGGCAAGTCACACAGCAGTCTGGAAAGTAATTTTATTCTTCCTGAAAAAATGCTTGACAATGTTTATTCCCTATGGCATAATCATCGAGCTGTCAAAAAAGCGACAATCACCTGATCTCTTGCAGAGGGGGTGCGCCTGTCCTTTTTTATCAGTTGTGCCACGTTAAAGTGGCCCCTCTGGGAGGATTATTTCTCCCCTGAAATTCCCAACAGATAGTTGTGTGAAGGGCATTTTGCGCCCTGTTTCAGGGATGGTTGCTACCGCGACCAACGGGAATATGACTTTCGGAGCCGAGCAAAAAATTGCTCGGAAAAACGCTTGACAAAGCACAACGGATATGCGATACTACAGCACATGAGACAAGCGAACGAAAAAACAACGAATGCTTGTCGAAGAGCGAAACAACTGTTTCGCCTGGTACCTTGACAACTGAAGAGTGGAAAGCAGAACAGCAACTGGAACTCAGTGAATACACAAACCAGTTCCTGTCAATTCGGTCCCATGGACGTGTCTATGGTGACCACAATAATCTGCGAAATAAAGCCAATGTTATAAATTGGCCATGATCGCAACTTCACATGCAATAAATAGTTGCTCGCTGAGTGACTATGATATAAAAATTGGATGGCGAGTTTGATCCTGGCTCAGGATAAACGCTGGCGGCGTGCCTAACACATGCAAGTCGAACGCCCTTAGCAATAAGGGAGTGGCGGACGGGTGAGGAACACGTGGGTTATCTACCCCCAGGTGAGGAATACCGGCGAGAAATCGCCGACAATACCGCATAGGCTCGGCAACGAGCAAAGCCCGCAAGGGCGCCTGAGGACGAGCCTGCGCTCGATTAGTTGGTTGGTGGGGTAATGGCCTACCAAGACTGCGATCGATAGCTGGTCTGAGAGGACGATCAGCCACACTGGGATTGAGAACGGCCCAGACTCCTACGGGGGCAGCAGTGAGGAATTTTCGTCAATGGGGGCAACCCTGAACGAGCAACGCCGCGTGCAGGAAGAAGGTTTTCGGATCGTAAACTGCTTTTCTCTGGGACGAGAACGGACGGTACCAGAGGAATCAGCCCCGGCTAACTACGTGCCAGCAGCCGCGGTAATACGTAGGGGCAAGCGTTGTCCGGATTTATTGGGCGTAAAGCGCACGCAGGCGGTCAGATTAGTCTGTGGTGACAGTCGTCGGCTCAACCGACGAAGTACTATGGAAACTGTCTGACTTGAGGGCTTCAGAGGGACACGGAATTCCGGGTGGAGTGGTGAAATGCGTAGATATCCGGAGGAACACCGATGGCGAAGGCAGTGTCCTGGGAAGTACCTGACGCTCAGGTGCGAAAGCTAGGGGAGCGAACAGGATTAGATACCCTGGTAGTCCTAGCCGTAAACGATGACCACTAGACGTTGGGGGTATCGACCCCTTCAGTGTCGTAGTTAACACAGTAAGTGGTCCGCCTGGGGAGTACGGTCGCAAGATTAAAACTCAAAGGAATTGACGGGGACCCGCACAAGCAGCGGAGCGTGTGGTTTAATTCGATGCAACGCGAAGAACCTTACCAAGGCTTGACATGGATTTGCACCAGCCGTAACGGGCTGTCCCTTCGGGGCGGATCCACAGGTGCTGCATGGCTGTCGTCAGCTCGTGTCGTGAGATGTTGGGTTAAGTCCCGCAACGAGCGCAACCCCTGTCGTTAGTTGAATTTCTCTAGCGAAACTGCCGTTTTAAAACGGAGGAAGGCGGGGATGACGTCAAGTCAGCACGGCCCTTACGCTTTGGGCGACACACACGCTACAATGGTCAGGACAAAGAGTTGCGAACCCGCGAGGGGGAGCCAATCTCGTCAAACCTGGCCTCAGTTCAGATTGGAGGCTGCAACCCGCCTCCATGAAGTTGGAGTTGCTAGTAACCGTAGGTCAGCACACTACGGTGAATACGTTCCCGGGTCTTGTACACACCGCCCGTCACACCACGAAAGTTGGCAACACCTGAAGCCGCTGGGCTAACTCGCAAGAGGGGCAAGCGTCGAGGGTGGGGTCAGTGATTGGGGTGAAGTCGTAACAAGGTAGCCGTACCGGAAGGTGCGGCTGGATCACCTCCTTTCTAGGGAGCTTGGATGAGGTCTTTCAACGAAAGACGTTTTATACTCATCCCACTTCCAGGTCGACCAGGAATCGGTACGTGTTCACGCCAGATGGTTGGACTGGTTTCCACTCTTGAGCTGTTGGGGTACAGTGTCCCCTTCTACGGAAGGATGACGACCAACAGTGCACCTGAACAACTGAAAATAGTATTCCTTCAATTTTGCTGAGCGATTTATAGGTCAGCCAGAGTTGAAGCAGAGGATCGATTTTTTCGATAAATGAGAAAAAGTCAAAGCATTCCAGAGACATGATGTAGATCTGAACGAAGAGAACAAGCTACACAGAGTACGAGGTGGATGCCTTGGCGCTGAAGACCGAAGAAGGACGCGGAGACCGGCGAAACGTTCGGGGGGAGCTGCATACAAGCGATGAACCCCGAGATTCCGAATGAGGCAACTCCTCCAGAGTGATGTCTGGAGACCGCCTGCTGAACACATAGGCAGTGACGGGGGGCAGTGGGTGAACTGAAACATCTCAGTAACCCGACGAAAAGAAATCAACCGAGATTCCCGTAGTAGTGGCGAGCGAACCGGGACCAGCCCAAACCAATCATCCCTCGGGACGGTTGGGGTTGTAGGACTAGCAACACAGGAGAGATTTCTACTTGAACACGTTGGAAAGCGTGACCAGAGCGGGTGACAGTCCCGTAGAGGACGGAGAACTTGAATTGGCTAGTATCCTGAGTACCACGAGGCACGTGAAACCTTGTGGGAAGCTGGGGGACCACCCTCCAAGGCTACACATCTTCAGCGACCGATAGCGAACAAGTACCGTGAGGGAAAGGTGAAAAGCACCCCGAGAGGGGATGAAAGAGACCCTGAAACCACGTACTCACCAGCAGTCAGAGGCCACTGTCCCAGGAGGGACCAAGGGCTGATGGCGTGCCTTTTGTAGAATGATCCGGCGAGTGCATCGTCGTAGCCTGGTTAACCAACGCTAAAGTTGGGGAGCCCCAGGGCAACCGAGTCTGAAGAGGGCGAACGTTGCGGCGATGCGACCCGAAACCGTGTGAGCTATCCATGAGCAGAGTGAAGCGGATGTGACAGTCCGTCGAGGCTCGAACCCACCAGTGTTGCAAAACTGGGGGATGACTTGTGGATAGGGGAGAAATTCCAATCGAACACGGAGATAGCTGGTTCTCCCCGAAATGTATTGAGGTACAGCTGTATGAAACACTATCCTGGAGGTAGAGCACTGAATGGGCTAGGGGCCTCGTGCAGGTTACCAAACCCAACCAAACTTCGAATGCCAGGACAGCATGCATGCAAGTGAGACGGCGGGGGCTAAGCTTCGTCGTCAAAAGGGAAACAGCCCAGACCATCGGCTAAGGTCTCTAAATCCGCGCTTAGTGTCAAAGGGAGTCAGTACGCCCAAACAGCCAGGATGTTGGCTTAGAAGCAGCCACCATTTAAAGAGTGCGTAATAGCTCACTGGTCGAGTGTAGTGGCACCGACAACGTATCGAGGCTCAAGCGAGGTACCGAAGCCATGGAATCCGTCGCAAGATGGATTGGTAGGGGAGCGTTCTGCGGGCAGAGAAGCCAGACCGTAAGGACTGGTGGAGCGCGCAGAAGTGAGAATGCCGGAATGAGTAGCGTCATGTCTGTGATAACCAGACACACCGAATGCCTGAGGGTTCCTGGGCACCGTCAATCGTCCCAGGGTAAGTCGGGTCCTAAGCCGAGGACGTCATAGTCGTAGGCGATGGCAAGCAGGTCAGAGATTCCTGCACCGGAGTAGCTCGTTACGAGCAATGGGGGACGCGGTAAGGAAGGTGAGCCCATCGAATGGACAGGATGGGTCTGTGCGGTGAAGTGCGAAGCCGAGGCAAATCCCGGTTTCCTGTGCATGACACGTGCAGCGAGCGGACGACAAGTCCGCGGAAGTCATCGGCCCCTAGGCCGCCAAGAAAAGCCTCTCGCCAGAGTGTACTCCGCCCGTACCGCAAACCGACACAGGTAGGCAGGGGGAACTCTCCCCAGGTGATCGAGCGACCCTCTGTTAAGGAACTCGGCAAATTGACCCCGTACCTTCGGAAGAAGGGGTGCCCTAGTAGCTTTCAGGCTTGCCTGGGGGTGAGGGGGTTGCAAGAAATTGGCTCAACCGACTGTTTACCAAAAACACAGGTCTCTGCGAACGCGAAAGCGGAAGTATAGGGGCTGACTCCTGCCCAGTGCCGGAAGGTTACGAGGAGCGGTGATCGTAGCTGCGAATCTAAGCCCCGGTGAACGGCGGCCGTAACTATAACGGTCCTAAGGTAGCGAAATTCCTTGTCGGGTAAGTTCCGACCCGCACGAAAGGAGTAACGAGTTGAGCACTGTCTCGACAGAGGACTCGGCGAAATTGAAGTACCCGTGAAGATACGGGTTACCCACGACAGGACAAAAAGACCCCGTGGAGCTTTACTACACCTTGACCTCGAAACGAGGCAGAGCGTGCGTAGCATAGGTGGGAGTCGGAGAACCTATCCTTGTGGGGTAGGGGAGACAGCAGTGAAATACCACTCTCGTTGTGTTTTGTTTCTCACACGTCACCGTGAGCCGGGACGTGGACAGGATCAGGCGGGTAGTTTGACTGGGGCGGTCGCCTCCCAAAGAGTAACGGAGGCGCCCAAAGGTTCCCTCAGGGTGGATGGACATCACCCGTAAGAGTGCAAAGGCAGAAGGGAGCTTGACTGCAAGACGGACAGGTCGAGCAGGGACGAAAGTCGGGCTTAGTGATCCCACATTCCCGAGTGGAAGGAGTGTGGCTCAACGGATAAAAGCTACCCCGGGGATAACAGGCTTATCTTGCCCAAGAGTTCACATCGACGGCAAGGTTTGGCACCTCGATGTCGGCTCGTCGCATCCTGGGGCTGGAGTAGGTCCCAAGGGTTGGGCTGTTCGCCCATGAAAGCGGCACGCGAGCTGGGTTCAGAACGTCGCGAGACAGTTCGGTCTCTATCCGTCGTGGGCGTAGGAGAATTGAGGGGCGTCATCTCCAGTACGAGAGGACCGAGATGGCTCAACCGCTGGTGTGCCAGTTGGCCTGCCCGGGCCAGAGCTGGATAGCTATGTTGAGAAGGGATAAGCGCTGAAGGCATCTAAGCGCGAAGCCGCACCCAAGACGAGTTCTCCCATCACATTTGTGTGATCAAGATCCCAGGAAGACGACCTGGTAGATAGACGACACGTGGACGCCTGGTAACAGGTGCAGCGAAGTCGCCCTAATGATCGTACGGCTTGTTTCACCTACTCGTTGGTATCTTCATCGTGGCATTCTGAGGATGCGAGTCCGCTGCTTCAGCGCAGGCTGATCTGGCGCTCGGCAAAATTGAGGATATATGCTATTGCAGTTGTTGAGATCAGAGAGATCTTACTCATCAAGAGTAAGGTCTTTTTTGTTTGTGAATTTGGGTAAAACGCAGCCATCGCGGGAGACAATGGAGAGAGGCCAGATCGTTTAGCGCTCTGGGTGAATGAAGCATCCCTTTGTCCCCTGCATTGAGAAGCGGACTACCTTGAAGTGATACGCAACAAAAAACACCCGTGTGGGCGGGTGAGACGGCGACTTCCTATTTTCCCACGCAGTTGCCCACGCAGTATCATCGGGGATGAAGAGCTTAACTTCCGTGTTCGGGATGGGAACGGGTGTGCCCTCTTCTCTACAGTCACCAGCTCGCCTGCACATACAGGTGTTCTTGACAAAGGGAATAATACTACAGTTCAAAGTCTTTGTCAACCCCTATTTCCAGGTCTTTCAGGAGTTGGAGTGGGTTAGGTGGGCGGCCGCCCACCTAACCCACTCCAACTCCCAACCCGGCGCCGCAGGCGCCAAAGAGGAACATGAAAAAGCCCTGACTTTTAACCTTTCCCTTTGTCATTAAGAGCAACCTCCGGTATAATGATCACAACTATATATGATATCGCCCATCCGCAGGGAGATAAGTGTCTCCTGTCATAAATTAGGTCTGATAAAGAGAGGTCCAGGAATGTATAATCCTTTCCCATATAGACATGCTCGGCGTTTAAGCGCTACTCTCGTGTTTATTTGTGCTGCAGTTTTATTACTGGCCGCCTGTGGTGGTGGAAGTGGAACAATGTTGCTGACAAATGGTAAGCCAACCCTTGCGCCAGGGCAGAATCTAACCATACCCCTGGTTGGTATTACCGATGTTCCCTCTTTAAATCCAACGGATGAGCAAAATGCCAACACAAAAATATTAATGAATATGCTTTACAGCGGTCTTGTCCGTACTGATAAAAATCTTCAAGTTGTGCCTGACCAGGCTACATGGACTATTTCCGCAGATCAAAAACAATATACCTTTCATCTAAATCAGCCAATCATGTTTGGGGATGGTACGCCTGTCACTGCACAAACATATGTTGATTCCTGGACATATGCGGCACGTCCCTCCAATCAATCGCCACTTGTCGCTAGTTTAATGTATGCTATTGTCGGTGCGCGCGATGTACATGAAGGTCATACTAAAACCCTCGCAGGCATCAAAGCTATCGACGACCAAACTATCGAGGTCACCCTCACTAAACCTGCGCCATACTTTCTGGCAGCCCTGACCAATCCTCTATTTGTCCCCATCAATCAAAAGGTAGTGCATTCCTATAGCCGTAATGCATGGTCTATCCCTGCAACTGAACAAGGAATTGGGACCGGACCTTTTATCGTAAAAGATATAACCCATGATGTGGATATGACCCTGGTGCCCAATCCACACTATTATGGCAAGGGATTAATTATTAAGCAGGTTACTGTCTATTTTGAGAATGATCCTCGTGTCGCTTATACCGCGAATCGGGCTGGACATTATGATCTGGTCTGGGATCTAGCGCAGCAGGACCAATTGCCGGCTGTAAAGTTAGCAGGTTTTGAGCGTCCTGAATTGTTACAAACTGATGCATTGTTTTTTGACACGACCAGCGCACCTTTTGACTCGGTCGCCGTACGGCAAGCCTTTGCCCGTTCCCTCGATAAGCAGAGTTTTGCTCAAGTAGCGATGCAAAATTCTGTTGCTCCGGCTAATACCTTGCTTCCTCCTGCTATGCCTGGGTATCAAGCACAGGCTTCTTCTTTTTCCCCCGCTAAAGCGCAAGAACAATGGAAAACTGCCGCTAAAGATGGCTCTTTGCCTTCTACTGTGACCTTTACTTATCCTTATTCTCAGGTTTCGCCCACTATGGCTCAATCTTTGCAAAGTATGTGGCAGAAGGCTCTGGGTATTCAGGTTAACCTGCGGCCGCTGGAAGATATGGCCTATCAGCAGGCCCTGGCCAGTCATAGTATTCAATTTGGCTTTATCTCCTGGACCGCAGAGGTAGCAGATCCTTATTTCTTTATGAAGAAATTTCTCTCTGATTCACAGCAGAATGTCTCTCAGTGGCATAATCCTGCATATGATCAGCTCATAGCGCGCGCCGATAGTTCCAGCACCGATCAGCGCCTGGCCTTATATCACGAAGCCGAGCAGCAAATACTTTCCGACGCGGTTATAATCCCTTTGGACCATCAGCGGCTTGCGGGCTTGATACCCGATTGGTTGCAGGGAGTCTCCCTCAATGCTGAGGGCTTATACTTTGGAGACTGGTCCAATATCGCCATTCTAAATCACAAGCAATAATCGGCTTATAATTTTCCAGCAGGCTCTTATAAAGAAATGATGCAAGAAGAGCCTGTTTTGTGTCTGGTTGTACTCGACGATTACTTTGCTAGAATGTTAGAATGCAAAGGAGTATCCCATTGGATAGGCTCTGGTTACTTATCCATGCTTTATGCCTGTAGCTATATGCTGACATGGCAAGCTGGGATTAATCTGAAATGAATTTGGAAGAGAGAACATGTATCTAGATAAACCCCTACACGAATACCTTGATGATCTGGCTTCGTCAAAGTCCACGCCAGGTGGTGGTTCCACTGCCGCTTTAAGCGGAGCAATGGGATCGGCCCTGGCCTGCATGGTAGCCCGACTAACACTAAGCAAAGCTGATTACTCAGATGTGCACCCTGAGATCGAAGAGATCCTGGCACAGACTGAGCAGCTTCGTAGCCGTTTTCAGGAACTCATACAGGCTGATATTGATGCTTATGGCAATCTTTCTGCTTGCTTTAAATTACCGCGAGCAACGGCGGAAGAAAAAGCTGCGCGTACAAAAGCTATTCAAGAGAGTTTGGTTGAAGCCGCTCTGGTGCCGCTTGAGATGGCTGAGCGTGCCGCGGATCTGGTACAGCATTGTCAGCGTATTGCCGAGATTGGCAATAAGAATGTGTTGAGTGATATCGCGACTGCAGCGATGATGGTCTCAGGAGCTGGCACCGGTGCAGCCTGGATGGTACGCACAAACTTGAATGCTATGAAAGACGTAGAGCGCATCAATGCGTTGAATAGCCGTTTGAATAGCGCCCTGGATACCATTTCCGCTGGAAGTCAGCGCGTAGTCGCTATTGTAGGAGAGAGAGCGTGACAGCAAAAATTCTCAATGGCCGCACTATGAGCGCTGAGCTGAAAGCTGAGTTACGCGAAGATGTGCAGCACTTTGTACAAGTTCATGGTTACGCGCCAGGATTAGTGATTGTGCGTATTGAAGGTGATGCAGCATCTGGCTTTTATAGCAAGGCTATCTTAAAGATTGCAAAAGAGATGGGTGTTGAAGCACGTCTGGACTTATTGCCTGAGCAAACGAGCACAGACGAGTTGCACGCTGCTCTGCTTAACTTGAATAGCGACGATCGTATCCACGGCATTATTGTACAGATGCCTTTGCCTCCTCATCTCTCGCAGGACCTCGTTGCGAATACTATCGCGCCTGAGAAGGATATCGATGGTATCAGTCCGCTCAGTGCCGGGAAGCTTGGCCTGGGTCTTCCTGGCTTTCAGCCCTCTACTGCTGCAGCCGTAATGGAGATCTTGAAGCGCAGCAATATTCAACTAGAAGGTAAGCACGCTGTCGTACTGGGACGCAGCAATGTGGTTGGAAAACCGCTGGCTTTATTGCTGCTCCAACAACACGCGACCGTCACCATCTGTCATTCACGTACGCCCGATTTAGCTTCGTTTACCAGGCAAGCGGATATACTTATTGCAGCGGTTGGACGTGCAACCATGGTTAACGCAGAGATGGTACGTCCGGGCGCGACTGTGATTGATGTTGGTACCAATGCTCTGCCGGAAGGAGGCATGGTCGGTGATGTAGATTATGCGGCCGTACAAGAGGTCGCAGGTGCCATCACCCCTGTTCCTGGTGGTGTAGGACCCCTGACCAATGCACTCTTATTGAAGCAATGCATAGAGGCGGCCTGGAGGCAGGCAGGAGATAGAGCCAGGGATCACTAGCTCTAGTAAGCATCATCAATATATGAGTAATTGCGGAGAGGCCAGCCGTATTTAAGGCTGGCCTGCCAGGTTTTTATAACCTGATAAATTTTGGTCGGCTTTAGCCAAAGTAAACCAGAAGGTTGTACCTTGACCTACTGCACTACTGACGCCTACCTCACCACCATGCTTTTCTATGATCGAGCGGCTGATATACAGACCCAGACCGAAGCCAATACCCGATCCACTTAGCACCTCAGCATGTTGTACACGATAAAATCGCTCCCAGATATGTCCTTGATCTTCTTTCGATATGCCAGGGCCATGATCGTGCACTGTGATCTTGACCACCTTATCCTCATTGTGTAAGGAAATCTCTACCTGTTGATTTTCAGGACTATATTTGAGTGCATTTGAAAGATAGTTGGTGATGACCTGCTCAACATGATCACGATCCATCATCACATAGGCGGGAAGCAGTGAATCTTCAACTTGTATAGTGCGCCTGGTATTTAGCTGGCGCTGTTGATTTACAACATCCTTGAGCAAACCGGTCAGGTCCCCACGTTCGAGCCGAGGATCAAGTTTCTTATCCTGGATACGGGAAATGTACACAATATCATTAATGAGATGAGTCAAACGACGCACTTGATTGTCAGCTCGTGTGAGCAAGTGCTGTATCGTGTCCATGGTCTGCATATACTCATCAACACTAATATTGGTTTTTTGTATTTCGCGTTTAGCTGTGCGCAACAAAATTTGAATTGTGCCTTTGATCGTAGTTATGGGCGTCTTTAATTCGTGGGCTGTAATTCCCAGAAAATCATTCATGCGCTGATCAATTTCGGGGGACACATGTTTTTGGACTGCAGGTGCCTCTTGTAGTGGTTGTGGAGCAGGTAATACCTGATGCTGCTGGTGGGCCTGCTCAAACTGTGTATTTAACACTGCATGAAGGCGTGTTTCGTCTCCAAAAGCAGTTTTGAAGCGATGGCCAATTTGCTCATCTTTCTCTTTGTGTAGTTCTGGATTGGTCTCTACCCAGCGCTGACAGGTATGTACATAGTTAAAGAGTGCTACCAGAAACATATAGTGTGTACCAAGTAGCCGCTGCATCTCTTTACGGCAATGAGAGGAGGCTTTTGAATGGTGTAAGAAGAGATGAACTATGCAGGTAAAAAACATAAGCTCAAGCTTCTTATCGCTTGTCGGCCATCCATCTAATGGCTCTGATAGTGTACGTAGCTGCTGTATATGCTGATCAACTTCCTGAGTAGTTGGAAGTGGAGTTTGCAGTAAGGTAAGGATTTCATGTTCATTTATTCCATACCTGTTAAGCAATATACAATGGTACCTCAAGTCATAAGGCGTATTGCAGGCGTAAGAGATATAAAGAAAGAATTTCTCTTTCATCTCAGGTGGAAGAGGATTGTTAATATAGGTTGTGCGTGTTTGTTGCCACAATCCTTCCAGGAGAGCGTTATCTGACTGTACAGCTGCAAAGACAGGAGGAATGAAGCCAAAGTAATGCCTGATTTGATCAAACGAAGAATCAGTTGTTGTTTTATCAGGTGTGCACATGCTTACCTCCTCCGATGAATGTATGTTGCCCAAGTGTAGTGGGATAGGAAAGGCAACAACGTTATTTTTATAAGAGCTTATATCTGTTTATTTGATTGAATATTGGCTTGTTATAGAAAGTATTCATTTTGAAAACAAATTCTGGTGCCTGACTTTTTTCAGTCACCACATCAGGATAACTGATGGTAGAGTACTTTTATGGCCCTCTGTATGGTAACGATCCAGGCATATTAATTAGATGCATGCTCGATAAGTGAAGGGAGCATACATCTAATGTATAATAAGGAGGAATATTAAGATCTAAATACAGAAATTACGTTGCTCGTTAAGCGCGTCCCGATTGTCGCCGACGGGCAGCAGCAGCCTTCTTGCGTCGTTCACGACGATGGCGGGCCTGCGTGGCCCGCTGCTCTGCTGTAAGCTCTTGATTGCCGACTTCTTCTTGTTCCAGCTCCTGGGGAGTTGACAGCGGGGTTTTACGGACGCGACGACGTGAAGCTGACAGAGTTTGCAAAAGTATTAAAAGAAGCACTGCCGCTGCCAGCACTAAGACAAGTGTGTACAGTGGCACAACAATAGTTGCTACAGATTCGGGGAAAAATCCTGTAGAGATGCCTAGATTAAGAAGAAGAACAACGCCCAGCAAACTATACTCTATGCCTGTTAGTATGCCTACTTGTTTATACCAGACAGCGGGATTGCCACGGTCACGTAGTAACCGCATTCGCTTCTGGCCGACATACATATTGTAGAGACCCATGGCAATAAAGAGCACACTAATAATTGCTGTAAAACGTGGATCGAGATGAATCATGAAAAGTCACTCCTGGATGACAGGCGAGGAACCGGTTCAACCAATCACACTATTAAACCGGTCCGTAAGAAAACTGTCAACAATTTGATCGGAAATTATGTTGATATAATACAACTTTTTGTCTAGCGCAGGAGCATATTTTGACTCATCTTTCCCATTGTTATATCCTTGTTACTGTCTGGGTCATACTTGCCAGCGTGGTTGTGTGAGGTTGAGACATCCTCGGCATTTTATACGTAAATATTATATAGAGACCGAGCAGGCAGATTAAGCCTACAATGGCAAGTAAAAATATCCAGAAATCAGCATGTTGTTTATGCTGGGGTTTCTGGCGCGAGCGAATGACAGAATTAGTACTGGCCATATAGGCTCTTCTAAGAATATTCTGGGTTGCCATGGTTTGGGCTTGAGAAAGAACCGGGCTGGCTGTGACTGATGGGGGAGGGTATTCTCTTCATTTGCAAACACTGCTCTGGATATACCTGTAGACTCCCGTACGATTTCAATCTCAGGTTTATGTGGTATTTCTATAGACGCTGGATCAGCCAGATGCTTAGAAGCTGTACCTGTATATTCCTGTACATTGTTTCTATTTTCTAGCATAGGAGTCGCTGCAGCAGTGCCTTGTTGTGCGGTCGGGTTATCGGATGGATTTGGTGCGGATGGAACCGCGGTTGTTGGTTGATCCGCCACATAGCGTTGTGTCAGCGTTAGCTTTTTCGCTAGCGTAGCATGAGGTGTTGGCGGTGGAGTTTGTTCGTTTTCTCTTGCCTGATCAGGCTGTAGCTGCTTAAAGCCAGGCCGACGTGGAGGTGGACTTAACGGCGTAGATCGGGATGATTGAGATTGAGAGGTACCTGGAGAATAGGTGGGTGGGAGTGGTGTAACCGGTGACCTGTTAGAGGCAAAAGCACCTCCTGCTGCATTTTGTGCCAACGGTTTGCTGGGTATAGCGGGAAATGGTGTAATAGGCCCTGCGTAGCAGATATATTTGTGTATTTGTATTTATTGTCTTCTGGTGGTGGAGATGGTTTTTCATTCTCTTCGATTGTCGGCATAGACTGATAATTATATGTGAATGCTTGTTGATTGGTCGGGAATGGTATTTGTTGAGATTGTTCTTGGGAGCGAGTAGAAATCGGTGTATCTGTTGTATTGATTTGTCGGGAGCCACAATGAGGGCAAACGCGAGCATGGGTTGGCACTTCAGAGCGACAATTCTGGCAGAAAAGCATATACCTCACCTTTAGTTGTAGGATCCTCTCATAAATACTCACTGGAGTCATAAGGATCGCGTACGAAAAATATATTTTATCTTTTTTGATTCACTAGTGTACATAGCATAATACATTATATTAATGCATAATAGTCTGAAAAGTTGATATACACCAGTGTTTTTACCTCAAGTGGGAAATTTGGATAGCCAAAAGAAGTTATGGACGCCTGTTCTCTACTTAAAGAACGTCCATAAAGGCTTTTTTTGTAATTAGAAAGGCAGCGTGTTATCAGAAGTAATCATAGGATTACATAGGATGAAATGAAGAGGCCATCAGCCCGAGCGCGTACCACAGGAGGCATGCTCATTTTTTCCCTCTACGTCATCCTATGCACCTACCTTGATGTCGTGTGAATAAAGAACGGGTAACATATGTAACCGCTACCCGGTAGGTAGTTTTTTTGTTTAGGTACTAGTCGCGTTTCTTTGCCTGATGTCAATACAGTATCTAGGTACTATTGCTGGCGTGCTAGAAATTAACGTATTTTCTAATGCTGTTTGCCAGCTTGTGTCAGAATGTACCAACATATATAGGGTGTTCTCCTGATAAGATATCGGGCAATACAGCCTTGACTAACGGCAAAAAAACGCTAAAATCTCTATAGACTATAAAATATTTAGAGGTTTATGAGGTTTGCATGCATATCATTGTTGTTGGCGTTGATTATACTACCGCCTCTATTGCATTGCGTGAGCGCCTCGCGTGTTCTGCGCGTTATATTCCGCAGCAACTCCAAGCAGCAAGTAAGGTCGCCAGTGAAAGTGTCTTTCTCTCCACCTGCAATCGTGTTGAACTGTATGCAGTGTGCCAGGATGCTATTCAAGGGCGTATAGACCTGCTTCATGTTCTGAGTGAAATGCGCCAGGTTGCTCTCGATGAATTAGAGGCTCATTGCTATTGTTTCATTGATGAACGTGCGACCGCTCATCTCTTTGGTGTGGCCAGTGGCCTCTACTCGTTGGTTCCTGGAGAGCCCCAGATTCAGGGACAGGTAGTAGATGCGTTGGAGATTGCCCAGGGAAGTGGGTATGCTGGCCCTGTGACTTCTGCCCTGTTTCGAGCAGCAGTAGTTGCAGGTAAGCGAGCACGCAGCGAAACTGGTATCAGTAGAAATGCGGCCTCATTAAGCCATGTTGCTGTCCAGTTGGCACGTCATCTATTACCAGATTTTCATCAAGCCAGTGTCTTACTGATTGGATCTGGTAAAATGAGTGAACTGGCTGCGCGTAACCTGAAAGACAACGGGGCCAGGCAGATTGTGATTATCAATCGCACCCATGCCAATGCTGTTGAACTGGCTGAGTCGTTACAAGCAACCCTGCGTCCTTTTCAAGAACTCTCTGAAGCTCTCCTGGACGCTGATGTTGTGATCAGCTCAACCAAAGCTCCACATGCTATTCTAACTCCTGATATGATGGAGCAAGTTATGGAGCAACGCGGGGGCCGTTCGCTATTGATGATTGATATTGCGCTACCACGAGATATAGATCCCGCCGTGGGAACGCTTCCAGGTATTCATCTTTATAATCTTGATGATCTACAATCTGAAGTAGAACGGGGTATACAGCTTCGCTTATTAGAAACAGAACATGTGCAGACTATTATTGAGGAAGAGGTTCAATCCTTTCAACGGTGGCTCTCCTCCCTCAGTGTTGTTGGTACTATCAGTGACCTGAGGCAAAAGGCTGACGAGTTACGCCAGCAGGAACTCACGCGTGTACTGCGCCAACTTTCCCCGACACTTTCTGAAAGGGAAGTGTCAGCTGTGCAAGAATTAACGAAGCGCTTAATGAATAAATTGTTGCATACTCCTATGTTACGCTTAAAAGATGCGGCTGCGGCTGGCCAGGGGCATGTCTATGCTGAAGCTATGCGCTATCTGTTTGATTTAGAAGAGAATAATTATGAAAGTGACCATCGGAACGAGAGCCAGCAAGCTCGCCATGACCCAGACCCAGTGGATTGTCCAGAGATTACACCAACAGTGGCCAAATCTTGAGATCGCTATTGAGCAAATCCGTACAACTGGCGATCGTGTAACAGGAGTGCCACTTTCGCAGATTGGCAGTGATGGCGTTTTCGTTACCGAAATCGAGCGTGCCCTGCATGAAGGTAGTATCGACCTGGCAGTCCATAGCTTAAAAGATTTACCGACGATCCAACCGGACGGTCTGCGCCTTGTCATTGTCGGACCGCGCGAAGATGTACGTGATGTCTTCGTTTCACAGGTGCCTTTTCAGATTGCCGATGGCGTTCTGAGGCCAGTCGAAGAGCGAGCTGACGCTTCAGATACAGTGCGGATTGGTACCTGTAGTTTGCGGCGTACCGCGCAGATGCGCGAATTGGCTCCTCACGCCCAGATTTTATCACTGCGAGGCAACGTAGATACACGTCTGCGCAAGTTGGAGGCGGGCGATTATGATGGTATTGTTTTAGCTTCCGCAGGACTCCATCGTTTAGGACTTCAGGAGCGCCTGGCTGGACGGCTTACCTATTTTCCTGTAGATAAACTGCTTCCCGCGCCAGGACAGGGTGCTCTGGCATTAGAATGCCGGGCCGACGCTCGTATGCTCGAATTGCTGGCTCCCCTGCAGGATATGGCTGTCCTGGCCACGACGACTGCTGAACGTATGTTTATGCGCCGCCTGGGTGCCGGTTGTTATCTACCAGTAGCAGCGTATAGTACCATTACCGAACAAATACTTAAGATTGATGGTATCGTAGCCAGCCTGGATGGTCAGCGACGGATACGGGTACAACAATCTATATCCTGGACCGAGCATTCTACCATAGCTGAAGCAGAACAGTTGGGAATAACTCTGGCCGAGCAAGCTCTGGCGCAAGGTGCGCATGAAATTATCCAGGAACTGGCCCTACCCCGTGATCGGGAGCGTCTCAATGTCTAAGCATAATCATCTTCCTCTAGAGGGCAAGCGTATTCTGGTCACCCGTACGCGGGAGCAAGCCAGTGTGCTATGCGAGCATCTGCGATCATTAGGTGCTATTCCTATTGAATTTCCTACTATCCGCATTGTTCCTCCCGAGGATTGGACAACTCTGGATGTAGCCCTGAAGGGTTTATATACCGATGATAGTTCAGGCTACGATTGGCTGATCCTTACCAGTGCCAATGGCGTCAATATCTGTATGCAACGCCTACAGGCTCTGGGTTATGAACCAGCCGCGCTTCGCAATAGCCGCAATAGCCATAGCCTCCGCATCGCAACCATCGGGCCAGCGACAGCAGCGGCACTGGCCCAATATGGTATCAGCGCGGATCTGATTCCAGACGAGTACATTGCTGAGGGTGTTATCAACGCACTAGAAAAAGATGCCCACGAGCGCCAGATCCCCCTGACAGGCCAGCGTATACTACTCGCAAGGGCTGCTGAAGCGCGTAAGATTTTGCCCCTGGAACTACAACAGGCCGGAGCTTATGTAGATGAGGTGCCGGCATACTATACGGTTCCCGTTGCTCGGGATGATCAGCGGGCCGCGAAGTGTTACAGCTTTTAGAGCAACCACAACTCGATATTTTAACCTTTACCAGTTCTTCTACAGTTCGTAATTTTGTTGCCTGGCTACAAAGCTGTGCAGTTGATGCCTCCATATCTGTATTAGATGTCATCAAACAGCATATACAGGTGGCCAGCATTGGTCCCATTACTTCACAAACTGCGCGTGAGCTGGGTCTCAACGTTGATATTGAGGCGACAGAATTCACGATAGATGGTTTGGTACAAGCAATAGTTTTATACGAGGAAAATCATGGTAGATCAAGCAACCACAACACATACAAATAATATTCCTCAGACCGAGGAGCAGTCCGCTACAGCCCAGCCAAAGCCTAAACAGCCACGACAGCTCGTGCGTTTTAGCTTTTATAAATTAGACCAGCAGTGGCAATTGCTACCCGCTGATGTACGCGAGAAGGGCAAACAGCAGCTCAAGCAAATCTATGATGACTACGCAGCCCAGGACGAACTGATTCGCAGTTTTTCCTTGTATGGTGTGCGTTCCGACGTTGATTTTATGATCTGGCAGGCTACCTATGATATTGATAACTTGCGCAATTTCAACAGCCAGATCCGCCGCAGCATCATGGGACCCTATCTGCGTGAAGAGCGTTCTATGTTATCTATGACCAAGCGCTCTGTGTATGTAGGAAAAAATGCTCGTGGCGCCCATGATCCACGCCTTGTTATCACCCCTGACGACAAAAAATATCTGTTCGTCTATCCATTTATTAAAACTCGGCCCTGGTATGCATTACCCATGGAAGACCGTAAACGCATGATGGGTGAGCATATTCGTGTAGGACTCAAATATCCCAGCGTTTCTTTGAACACGACCTACTCATTTGGTATTGATGACCAGGAATTTGTCGTAGCCTTTGAGACCGACAATATCTCTGATTTCCTGGATCTGGTACAGGAATTACGTGAGACCGAAGCCAGCATGTATACGCTACGTGATACTCCTATGTATACCTGTGTTGCTGAGCCTCTTGCGCATATTCTGGATGCACTTGGCGCTTAAATACACGAGGAGTACAGAGGATATATTATGCACACAACAAATTCTGATAGCTTTTCATTGGAGCGCTCCCACCAGCTCTACCAGGAGGCGCAACAACTGCTTCCTGGTGGAGTAAATAGTCCTGTGCGTGCTTTCAGGGGCGTGGGTGGTGAACCAGTGTTTATTGAACGGGCAGCCGGACCATATCTCTATGACGTAGATGGTCATCGCTACCTGGATTATGTTCAGTCCTGGGGTCCTATGATTCTGGGCCACACCTATCCAGCCGTCGTAGAAGCTGTCGTGGCAGCCAGCCAGCGGGGATTTAGCTTTGGGACGCCTACACAGGCTGAGAGTGAACTGGCACGCCTGGTAATCGACTGTGTGCCTTCCGTTGAAATGATTCGCTTTGTCAATTCCGGCACCGAGGCCACGATGAGCGCGCTACGCCTGGCCCGTGCCTACACTGGCCGCAACAAAATTATCAAGTTTAGTGGTTGTTACCATGGACATGCTGATATGTTATTGGTACAGGCCGGTTCAGGGGTGGCAACCATGGGACTGCCAGACAGTCCAGGCGTGCCAGCACTGACGACACAAAACACATTGACGGCTGATTATAACAATGCTGCAGAGGTTGAAGAGCTCTTTGCTCGCTATCCAGATGATATCGCAGCTATTATTGTTGAACCAATTGCCGCTAACATGGGGCTGGTCCCACCCGCGCCAGGCTTCCTGGAAAAGTTGCGCGAGTTAACGCAAAAATACCACGCCATCTTGATCTTTGATGAGGTCATGACCGGCTTCCGCGTGGCCCTGGGTGGCATGCAGGAACGCGTAAAGATCACCCCTGATCTGACCTGCTTCGGCAAAATTATTGGTGGCGGTTTACCTGTAGGTGCCTATGGTGGTCGTAGAGAGATTATGGAGATGGTAGCGCCAGTTGGCCCTATGTACCAGGCGGGCACCCTCTCAGGAAATCCTCTGGCAATGGCGGCGGGCATCGCCACCCTGAAAGAGTTGCGCCAGCCCGGGCAATATGAAGAACTTGAAAGAAAAGGACAGCGATTAGAAGAAGGCTTCACAAAAGCTTTACAGGATAACAAGGTCGACGCGATCTTCAAACGTATTGGTGCAATGTTCTGCCTGTATTTTTCGCATGAGCCAGTAGTGGATTATACCAGTGCAAAACGTTCAGATACCCAACAGTTTGCACGTTACTTCTGGAGTATGCTGAAGCAGGGTATCTACCTTCCTCCTTCTCAATTTGAATCCTGTTTTATCTCACTTGCGCTTGATGATGCTATGATCG
Organism: Dictyobacter kobayashii; assembly: GCF_003967555.1. Taxonomy (GTDB): domain Bacteria; phylum Chloroflexota; class Ktedonobacteria; order Ktedonobacterales; family Ktedonobacteraceae; genus Dictyobacter; species Dictyobacter kobayashii. The sequence continues at coordinate 224,162 of NZ_BIFS01000001.1, read as the reverse complement.
AGGAGACCATACAGGCAGCGGCCGCAAGTATCAATGCTTAAGAATAGTAAGTAGGAGAGGAGTGGAGTTGATGAATAATTTTCCACATGTACGTTTGCGTCGTTTGCGGCAGAATGATAAAATACGCAGCCTGGTGCGCGAAACCCATCTACGGGTAGACCAACTGATCTATCCTATGTTTGTTGCTGAAGGAGCGCGGGAACCCCAGGAAATAAGTTCCATGCCAGGCATCATGCAATGGCCATTAGACCAGGTGGCGGAAGAAGCCACGCGTATTGCTGCATTGGGTATTCCAGCCATCCTCCTCTTTGGTATTCCCAATGAGAAGGATGCAGTTGGCTCACAGGCATATGCCGAGCATGGTGTAATTCAGGAAGCCATTCGCCGGCTGAAAGTCGCAACCCCAGAAACCTTGATCATCACAGATGTCTGTCTGTGTGAATATACAGATCATGGTCATTGTGGTGTCATCCATAACGGGACTGTTCAAAACGACGAGTCCCTGGAATTGCTAGCCCAAATGGCCCTCTCTCATGTTGAAGCTGGCGCGGATATTGTGGCGCCTTCAGATATGATGGATGGAAGAATTGGAGTGCTACGGCGCACGCTGGATGAGCACGGTTATAATCAGACCCCCATTATGGCGTATTCGGTTAAATATGCCTCAGGATTTTATGGACCATTCCGTGAAGCGGCTGGCTCTACTCCTCAGTTTGGAGATCGACGTGCCTACCAGATGGACCCTGCCAATGTTCGTGAAGCCTTGCGTGAATTAGAGCAAGACATCAATGAAGGGGCAGATATGGTCATGGTCAAACCTGCTCTATCTTATCTGGACGTTATTCGTCAAGTGAGAGATCATTGTGACTTGCCGGTAGTGGCTTACAATGTCAGTGGTGAGTACTCGATGGTTAAAGCGGCCGCTCAGAACGGCTGGATTGATGAGCAGCGTGTTGTGATGGAGATACTGACCGGCATCAGACGCGCAGGTGCAGATATGATTATTACCTATTTTGCCCCTGAAGTAGCCCAATGGTTGAATGATTAGTCCAATGGGTGGATGATTCGCCTTGATGAATATGTTATAGTGTCAGAGAAAGACAGCGCTGGTTATATATATACCAGCGCTGCTGTTATTGTTGTGGACCATGGATATTAAGGAAAACGAGAAAGCTGAAGCACTACAAGCATCATCGAGAGCCTCTCATGACGCTAAACTTACCGCTTCATTTTGCCCGCGATCAAGCGACATAGTCCTGCGAACAGTAAGGCTTTACTTGCTTCGCCCATCAAGGTGGCTATGAAGCCGAGTGCCAGACCAAGGGTGATCCCAATTCTACCCGCTGGGTGTCGCATCACTTGTTGGAGTGCTTGCATATATGCCTGCCCTTTATACTAAAAGTAGCTGTCTATAGCATAGATAGTTCAGCTTTTCAGTAGGCGCCAACAGTGGAACCTGCTAAAAGTAAGGTAGCATATATGGGCTATCTCTGTCCATAGGAAGCAGCAAGAACTTCGATTATTGGATATATAATGTGCCTCTGTGAGCGCCTTTAGAAGCTAAAAGATTAAAAAAAGAAAATCTTTAGAAATCCTGTTACCATTCCATGTGCTATTGCGTTTTTCTTTGGTATAAGGCTCCTAACGCTCCTAAGGATTTTTTAAGGAAGCTTTAATAGTTTTCTAAGGCTGTCGTTATAGCAAATTTTTATAAAGAGAGAAGTGTTGTGTAATGGTTGGGAAGAACGAACTCAATCGCACATATCTGCCGATTAATTCGTATGGCGTCATCGGTGACTGCCATTCGGCGGTACTTGTATCGCCAGACGGGTCGGTAGACTGGGGATGTCTACCGGACTTTGATAGCCCGGCCATCTTTTGTCGTTTGTTAGATGCTGAGCGTGGAGGTTACTTCCAGATTGCTCCCACGGAAGGGACCATTCCAGGCTCACAGCGTTATCTGCGTGGAAGTAACGTGTTGCAAACACGTTTTGCCAGTATCGCAGGAGAAATAGTCCTTACAGACTTCATGCCAGTTGAAACACTGAGCGCATGGCCTTATAGGGCTATGAACAATAACACCTGGACTCGCGAAGATGGTTCTTGTCATTGTCTGGTGCGCATAGTTGAATGTGTACACGGAGAAATGTCAGTTACTATGAGGTTGAAGGTTAGCCCCAATTACGCAGCTGATCCCTGCGATGTTGAGCTGATACCTGAACAGCTGGGTGCCTTTATCTCCAGTGGTCGGCAACATGTTGCTCTGGCGATTGTTGGAGCTCACTTATTGCCATCTTATTCCATGCAAGTAGTGCAAGAAAATAATGAGGCTTATGCCACAATTGTAGCTCAGGTGACACTGCGTGAGGGTGAGCGTCTGTTATTCGCCGTTGGTATGGGGCGTACAGCTCAATCTGCCAGACGACTGGTAGAAGAAGAACTACCAACGCGTAACTTTGATGCTGAGCTGGCTCATACCCTTCATGCCTGGCGCAAATGGATTGCAGGAAGCAGCTACCAGGGTCCTTATGCCGAATGGGTCGAGCGCAGCGCGCTGGCTTTGAAGCTGATGACCTATGCTCCAACCGGAGCCATTGTTGCCGCTCCCACCACATCCTTGCCGGAGCACCTGGGTGGTGTACGTAACTGGGATTATCGCTTTACCTGGTTACGCGATGCTACCTTTACCCTTTATGCTTTCAATGTGCTGGGCTTCACTGAAGAAGCACGCGCCTTTACCCATTGGTTGCGTCGCCTCTCTTACGCAAACGGTGAAGATCTGCAAATTATGTATGGTATTCGCGGTGAACGCGATTTAACTGAATTTGAATTACACCATTTAAGTGGTTATTGTAACTCCAGTCCTGTACGTATCGGGAATGGTGCCGCTGAACAAAAACAAATGGATGTCTTTGGTGAAGTGCTGGATTGCATCCATCTCTACAGACGCCAGGGTTGTTTTGAACGCTATGGTGAGACGCTAGAGGGCCCTCTGTGGTCAATGATGCGTATGCTGGTAGATCATGTCTGTGCTCACTGGCAAGAATCCGATAGTGGCATCTGGGAAGTGCGTGGTGGATTACGTCATTTCGTCTATTCAAAAGTCATGTGCTGGGTAGCCCTGGACCGTGGTATTCGTGCTGCCGAGCAAATGAATCTGGAGGCCGACCTGCCGCGTTGGATTGCTGTGCGTGACCAGATCAGAGCTGATATTCTGATGAATGGTTATGATACGAACCTGGGCGCTTTTACACAGTCTTATGGGGATGCAACCTTAGATGCGTCCAATCTCTTACTGCCCCTGGTTGGTTTTATTGCGCCAGATGACCCACGTATGCGTTCGACGGTTGATCGCACGATCGAGCAACTCACGGACGAGCACGGCTTTGTCTATCGCTATCATGCTGATGACGGGTTGGATGGCTCCGAAGGAACCTTTGCCATTTGTACATTCTGGTTAGTAGATAACCTGGCGATGCAAGGACGTATAGCTGAAGCTCGCTCCCTGTTTGAGCGTTTATTGACTTATGCCGGACGCCTGGGATTGTTCTCAGAAGAAATTGATTCAGAAAACAATGCTGCATTAGGGAATTATCCACAGGCCTTTACCCATATAGCCCTTATTAATAGTGCGAACAATTTAAGAAAAGCTGAAATTCGTATGGCGGAACATCACACTGATCCACTTATCGCTGCTATTCGTTTACAAAAGCAGTAAGCTCAGAGCATCTTTATTATTCTCGCAATCATTCATTTTTTTAACCGAGGGACGCTAATAAAAGCGTCCCTCAGTTTGTTTGGATGTTCCTGTCCTTCTATGCGATAATGGGCCAGATTGTATATCCAAATTGTATATATAAGTTATGTTTGAAGGAGTACGTGGTCTAGTGTCTGCTATTCATTATCCTGGTGCGAGTTTGAAACCGCATCGTGACGAGAGCTTGCTTAATGGACATCTCTGGATCTTCTCTGGCGCTCTCCAGCAACCTCCGCGTTGGGTTGAGAACGGGGGTGTATTGGATATAAAATCGGCGACTGGCAAGTTTGTCGCGCGCGGATATTATAATGCCAACACCGATATCGCCGTCCGTATTTTAACACATGATTTTGAGGAAGATATTGATCTTGAATTTTTGCGGCGGCGCATCCACAGTGCGGTAGCGCTACGAGAGGTTTTTGATCCCGAACAAACAAATGCCTATCGCCTGATTAACTCAGAAGGAGATGGTTTGCCAGGATTGGTGGTAGATCGCTATGCTGATATTCTGGTTGCCCAGATTCACACTGCGGGCATGGAGCAGTTGCGTCCACTGGTCATAGAGGCTCTGATGCAAGAGACTGGTGCCAGAGGGATACTATTGCGCAATGATGGTCAATCGCGTCGGAGAGAAGGGTTACAGATTGAGGAGCCCACTATCGCTGCTGGGGAAGTGCCTGAGCAAGTGCAGGTGCGTGAAAATGGTGTCTCTTTCTTCATCGATTTCTGGCAAGGTCAGAAAACCGGTTTTTTTCTAGACCAGCGTGATAAGCGTGAAGCGCTGCGTAAATATACGCGTGGAAAGCGTGTGCTCAATTGCTTTAGCTATACTGGCGGCTTTTCCGTCTATGCAGCCCTGAATAAGCCACCTGCCCAGGTGACAAGTGTAGATATCTCGGCACCCGCTATAGATGCTGCGCGCCAGATTTTTGAGATGAATGGATTAGACACCTCAGCCCACCAATTCGTTGTTGCTGATGTCTTTGATTATCTAGAAGAAGCGCACAGCCAGGGCGAGCTATTTGATGTAGTGGTGTTAGACCCACCAGCCTTTGCCAAGTCACAGGGGGCTCGTACACAGGCGCTCAAGGCCTATCGCAGGCTTAATATGCTTGGCATGCAAGTATTAAAGCCAGGCGGTATCCTTTTGACCTGCTCATGTTCAGGGGTGGTTGGAATGGATGATTTGTTAGGGTCAGTATCGCTCAGCGCCCAGCGTCTCCAGCGTTCAGTCCAGTTGCTTGAGTCTTATACGCATGGGGTAGACCACCCCATTCATATTGCCATGCCAGAGACGGCATATTTAAAATCCATTTTTTGTCGTGTGCAGTAGGAAGAGCCTGCTTGTACCGTCTGCTGGTCAATGAGTCAGTCTGTGATATGATGAATATCTATGTCGATATCCATCATTAGATAATAAAATGGTGATATATCCTGGTTGAAAGGTAGTTGTTCGATATGGAATTTTCCGGTTCGCAAACGATCAACGTCCCAATTGAGAAAGTCTGGGCGTATCTTTTGGATGTCAACAAAGTTGCTGCCTGCGCTCCTGGTTTCCAGAGTCTGGAAGTAGTAGAACCCGAGCACTGGAAAGCTCTGATTTCGGTTGGTGTTGGTCCTGTGAAGGCAAAGTTTAATCTGGATGTAACCCGGCCAGAGATGATTGAGCCTGAAAAGATGGTGGTTAAAGCTCGCGGTAAAGCCCCTGGAAGTACCGTAGACTTATCTGGTAGTATGAACCTTACCTCTTTGGATGCTGCTCAGACACAGATGGACTGGCAGGCCCATGTTATGGTGGGCGGCACGCTGGCCAGTGTGGGGGCACGTCTAATGAATAGCACCGCCGAAAAGCTTACAGAGCAATTTTTCGCGTGCTTAAAGACTAACCTGCAAGCCCCACAGGAAACAAATAGCAGTAATTAGCATAACTTACACAAAAAACAGGCAGCGTATCTGTACAACAATTGTTGCGCAAATACGCTGCCTGTTTTTTGTGTAAGTTATGCTTACAACGGGTCTTAGCCGATATTTTTTTCCAGGTTTTTGAAGAAGCTGCTGAGAGAATTCTTCACAATACCCTGGCCAAGGGGATTGTTTACGGTTGCTACCAGACCTTCGAGCTCGGCATTGGCATTGTAGGTAAGCAGAGCGCCGTCGGCCTCATCAACCAGGCTGATCTGAGCGACTGCGTTGATTGAGCCACCCTTACCCTGGCGCAGGAGCTGTAGTTCGAGATAGCTAGGATCCTGACGGCGTACGATATTGAGATTGAGTCCATATGGTCCGCGCAGGCCAGGCAGGGAGGTGGTAACCTCAACATAGAGTGTGTTAGGGTTCTCATAGCTAACGCTATTAGCACCTGGGATACTTGCTTTCAGCACCTCAGGATTGAGAATTGCATTGAAAACTTGAACGCTGCTTGCTTTAAATTTATGTGTTCCGCTGAGCTTCATGTAGGAAAAATCCTTCCTCTTTTTTTGAAATATGGCGTCCCACCACGTCAGTTTGGACGAACGGTTTATATACGTTCGTGTCGATCTATGCGATCAGGCACTATTGTAGCGTTTTCTCTAAATACTTTCAAGTAGGAAGATGTAAATATGCCAAATTTCCTAGCTTGCTCCTCCTACCTTTAGGACATAGTTATATTACAAGTGAATTAACAATAATGAGGCAAATGTGCTATGGATAGCGGTGAATAAACATTTTTATGCTATACTGCCTCTGTGTATCTCAACATGTATCATATGTCTAAAAAGTGGTTGTATATCGGGAGCTGTGATGATTTTGAATGAAGAACATGATGAACAAAATCAGCAAACATGGCTATCTCGTGTAGCACGGGAGCGTCAAGGCCTCTCTGTTTCTGTTGAAGAAACATTGGGGGATGCTTCTTCAGACGAATTAGGTTGGGCAGAGGTCGATGAGCATGGAATGACAAGCTTTACGCAGTCTGTACGTGAGCCATCGCTTGTTCCGCCGCGCCTGCGCCTACAATCTAGAGTGATAGAGGCCGTTCGTTCTGAAGATAATTCTTTTGCTGATGCTGGCTCATACGCTGTTGTTCCTTCTGGTGAGGTGGGGGAGAGGAAGCCCAATACCACAACACAAAATACGAACATACTGATGCGTTTTGCGCAGCGTTTAACATCGTCTTTTGTTGCCTTTAATGGCCCTGCTCAAATGGCGGAGGCCTCTTCTCTGGAACAAACTGAGTTCGGTTATACTCAGTCAGTCACTACAGGTATGAAGGCTTCTGCCCTGGCTTCAATTGCAGATATAGAAGTCTGCACTGCCTCAACAATGACTGGTCCAATACCAAAGGATCCGAAAGGGCCCTCAACCTCTCCGAAGGAGCAGAGTAGTCGGCAACGCCTGGCGGGTAGAACTACAAAAATTCGTTTAGAAGTTGTTCCTAATCCTGCGTCCCATAAGAATAAGGCGTGGGCATCCAATAGTAGGGAAAGTGATAGATTAGCTGAGGAACGAGAACAGGCTGATCTGGTTAAACGAGGAGATGCGAACACAACGGGAATACATCTTTCTGTGCTCTCTCCACGACGCGAGGAGGCGGGTTCAACCAGTATGCACCTTCCCACAGTGAATACCAAAAGAGAAGAGCGACACGCTAGTAGTCAGCCTCTTCCAGAAGTGGTCGCTGAAAAAGAAGAAGCACGACCAGAGATTTTCAAAGGTGTGCTGGAGCGATCTGCACAGGGAACTCTGTCAGGATCAGGATTTTTTGAGTGTGGGCAGAGAGATGCGACTGTTTCAAACTTGTATGTAACTGGCGCCAGTGTGGTATTGGTCACGCTTACTTCTAATCCGGGTCCTGTAGTGGTGCAATATATCTCTTTGCAGCCGCAAGTAGGATTTACTGTGCATCTAACTGCACCGACTTCGATAAAAACCTCGTTTAACTATATTGTGTTGCTTGGCGAGCTCTTTTAAGATGTTGCGCCTGGATAGATAAGGTGGGGATATAGTAGCATGGGTGGGGTTAGTAGTAGAGCTAACCCCTTTTTTATTGGCTGTGTGGGTCGCATGACTTTCTTTCCTGGGAATTCCAATGTTTATCTCTCATCCTTTAACAATTGCAAGCCAGTCGAAAAATTTTTCATGTGCTTTACAATATAGGTAAAGCAAAAATTTAATAAAATGATAAAAGGGTGAAGTGGTGATGCGGATAGGGAAGGAAACATTAGGAGCGCTTACAAACGATTATGTTTGCAAAATACAAAATAAAATACAAAAGTGGAGCGAGGCTGTAACGTATTCGCTTGAGGACGGGAAGCAGAAAAAAACAATTTATGCCTTGGATGGAGTACGCGCCCTGGCATGTCTGGGAGTGGTCAGTTTTCATCTGAATCTTTGGTCCTATATTGGCCACGTCTGGCATCCGTTTTTTGGTGATTTTGGTGCTATGATAAGTTCTCTGGCCTTGATTGGTGAGACGGGCGTACTCCTCTTTTTTCTGCTTTCTGGTTTCCTTCTCTTTTTGCCTTATGCTAAATCAATGTTATTTGATAGCGATTGGCCCTCGTTGCGGCGTTTTTATATACGTCGTGTCTTCCGTATTCTGCCTGCCTATTATGTCGCGCTTTTCTTGATGCTTTTTTATCTCAACCCCGATTATTTGCAACCAGCTTATTGGGACAAGATTTTGCTTTTTCTGACTTTTCGTATGGATCTTCCTGCGACCTATCAGCAGCTTAATCCTCCTTTCTGGACCCTGGCTATCGAATTTCAGTTTTATCTCCTGTTACCCCTGCTGGCCTGGCTAATGGGCCGCCTGGTGCGTTGGGGATCTCTTCGTTTTCGCATGCTTAAATTGAGTTTTTGTTTGCTAATGATGTTTGCCTGGGGGGTGATAACCCGCTACTGGGGCTTCAAACTAGCAGATACTAATCAATTGGATGCTTTCATTCCGCATGCACTGCTGCAGGTGCTCAGACCTTATATTTTTGGTACCGTGAGCAAGTTTTTTGAATCTTTTGCCATTGGTATGTTTGTGTGTATGTTGTATATATATCTTCATCATGCGCCAGAAGCTGAACAGATGAGGTTTCGTATCTCGCGCTTCTGTCCATTGCTTTTAACTTTTGGATTGGCCCTGCTGTTTATATTTAACATCTGGCATTATTATGCTATATACATGATCCATCTTTCTTTGCACTTTCTTGATCCTTATCAGGTTTTTCTAGAAAGCTACCGGGACATCTTTATGCAAGACGGTTTTTCGCTCGCCTATGGTTTCTTCTTATTTGCCATCTTGCACGGCTCGCGTCAGCTTCAGCGTCCATTTGAGTGGGCTCCCCTGCGCTGGATAGGCTTTATTTCTTTCAGCTTATACATGTGGCACGATCCATTCGTCCTCTACTTTCAAGCCAGCCTGCTGCCTCATTTTCAGTATATGGGCTGGAGTCCAGTTGCCCAATATGTTGTGTATGCTTTCTGGGTGGGTATAACAACTATTCCGCTGGCAATTACTCTCTATCGCTGGGTAGAGTTACCGGGTATCCGCCTGGGAGAAAAACTGTGCAGACTCATTGAACGTCCTCAGCAAAAGGTCGAAGTTGCCGCTATTTCAGCAGCCGAGGGTCGTGAAGCCATTCCCGCCGCGACTGTTAGTGGGCTGCAACCCAAAGAAAAGATATGATCTGTCTTATGGCGTTAAATTGTTGCCGTGTGGATATTGTTTAGCGATTTTTTTCGAGCAGTGGTAGTCTAACCGTAAAACAACTGCCCTCACCTTCGATGCCGCTACTTGCTACCTCGATCGAGCCGCTATGCAGGCGTAGAAATTCCGCAACTACATAGAGGCCAAGGCCGACTCCACGAGCCTGGCTATTGCCGATATTAGGGGCACGATAAAAACGCTCAAAAAGATGTTGTTGTGCCTGCAGAGGAACTCCAATACCGTGATCAGCGATCGCAATCTCAATTGAGGAGTATTTATTATCAGTGCGGCGTTGTGCCATCGTAATCGTAATAGGGCCACCCTGTGGACTATATTTGATCGCATTCTGCAGCAGATTAACAAAAATTTGCTGTAAGCGTGCGCGATCCCCTTTACGATATAGGCTCGATGAGCTTTCTTGATGGTATAACTGATTTCGTGAATAGTTGAAGTCGCACTGTGGTTGAGTACCAGCTCTTTGATGAGCTCGGCCATATCTATCTCTTCTGGATTGAGCTCGATCTGCCCACGATTGAGCCGCGTCACCTCCAAAAAGGTATTAACAATATTGGTTAATTGACGTGTTTGTTCCTCAATGTAAGAAATGCTCTCATTGAGCCGCTCTTTCAATTCTGGTGCCACCTCAACGGCGCGACCGAGCAGGCGTGACATCATCTGACTATGGGCCAGGATAATGGTCAGTGGTGTACGAAACTCATGGGCAGTGATAGCCAGGAACTCATCTTTTAGCTCATTGGACTCGCGCATGGTTGCTTCATTGATGCGCGCGATCTCTGCTTCCTGTTGCCAGTGGGTCTGCTCAATGGCCAGACCAGCAAACTGAGCGATTCCTTCAATTACTGCCATATCCCAGGCATTGAATTCTAGCACAGGCAGAGGACGGGTAGCGCGAGGTGTTTGATGAGCTGGCGTCTTATAGTGGGTTGAGCGATCGAGCAGCATCATTCCCAGTAGATGCTTGTTATGAGTGATCGGGGTAGCCAGCACCAGCGTATGTTTGACGAGTGTTGAGTGTTTATCGAGCTGCTCCTCATTGATCAGCGTGGCATGGCCCTCTTTCAACTGTTCATGCAGGCCAGGGGATTGATTGCCGTCTGGGGCGAACCAGTTTGCCTGTTCGCTCAACCAGACCTTTACTTCATCTTCTGTAAAGCCAATCGATAGCAGTGGCAAAAAGCTTTGTTGCTCATCCTGGTAGATCTGGACTACGCCGCGCTCACAATTCAGCGCGGTGAGCGTCATAGCGAGCACACGATAAAGGATCTCTTTGATATTGGTAACGCCGGAAACGGCTTCGGCTGCATGCAGCATTGTATCCAGTGCGCGGCGAATGCGGCGCTCAACTCTGACCTGTTCAGTAATATCGCGGAACGCGCTCACGATACCAATTTTTTTCTGTTCATTATCGAGCAACGGCTCAATGTTGACTTCAATTGCCTGTTCACTACCATCGCCTGCTTTATCCAGGTAACGCTCACCTCGGATACGCTCACCTCGCAATGCACGCGTGAGTGGAAATTGTTCTGGCGCCAGTGGTTGACCTGCCAGGGTGTGTAGAGGATGATGCTGGAGGTATGTGGCCAGTTGTTTTTTTGACTTATGCTTTAGTCCAAGGAAGTATGCAGCATTTTCATTACTGAGCATTACTTTGCCCTGTGCATCGCACACAATCAGCCCTTCAGTCATCGCATTAAACACTGCATTTAATGTATTGGCCCGTTCATTGGCCAGGGCTTCCGCCCGTTGCGCCTCAGCTAAGTGATATGCCTTTTCAATAGCCAGCGCACAATGAGCGGCAATATCCTGCGCGAAGGCAATATATCCAGATGATGGTGGTTTAGAATGATGGTGATAATCGACAAAGGCAAACCCAACGCAATGTTTTTTGGGGCACGGTTGTTGTTCCAGTTCTTGGGATGTCTGGTAGTGCGTTCCCCCTACTAAGAGAGGAATAATTAAGATGTTTCCCATGCCTAAATAATTAAACCAGCTTAGCTCTTCGTGCGTCAATTGCTCATGATAAATAAACATCGGTGTTTGTTGCTTGATTGTCTGGCAGCAATTTGAAAATGCTGTCAGCTTTGAGGATGGAGTGCTAGATGCAAGTGGAAGCATATGCTGATTGACAAGTTTGAGTTGATCGGCCTCTATTAAAGCGATGGCGGCCTGGTCTGTATGGAGGCCCCTGGCCAGGTGTTCAGCAGCAATATCCAGCACCTCGGAGAGCTTATCGCTGGAGTTTACCGTCATCGCTACCTGATAAATAGATTGTGCCCTTTCAATCAGTCGTTCTGCACGTCGACGTTCTATTTGAGCTTCTTGATAGAGCCGTGCATTATCAATAGCGACAGCCGCTTGCTGACCGATGGCACGTGCCAACTGCAACTGGTCATCGGTAAATTCTGTACATTTTCCAGGATTATCCAGCGACATCATCCCAACAGGCCGATCTTCTCGGATAAGTGCTACCAGCAGTATCGAGCGCACAAAAAACTTTTCGGCCAGAGGCAGGAGCGTAACTTCAGCCGAGAGATCCTTGAGTGAAAGCAGGCCTTGTGCTTGAAGTAGTTGTTGGATAACAGGATTATTAAAGGCGATCGAGCTGTGGTGCCAGACCCGGTCAGCGGCCTGAAAAACTTTGCTTTTAAGGTTCTGGGTTGACATATGATAGGCTGAAGGGAGGAATTGAGTGCAGGTATCATCCAGGAGCCAGACTGCGCAGCGAGAAACATCACAGACCTCTGTTGCACGTCTTACAAGCACCTGTAGGATACGCGTTGGATCCAAAGAAGAGGCCAGCAACTCCGACAACTCTCGTAAAAGTTCACTTTCACGCAATGCTTTGCGCAGGCGGTTATGTTCCTGGCTGTTAGTGGATAATGGACTTTCACTTCGCATATATATTGACCTCTTATGAGAAATGCTTTGGATGCATATGTACAGAGAATTCTTATTGCCAGCACCGTTGCAAACCATGGCTGTACGAGGTTTTTTCTTGTTGAGTCAAAGTGTAGCAGATTCATCTACTTCGCGTCAAGAAACGCGCCAATGCTATCAAAGAGATTTCGCGCTGCCTGATGTAGTGATGTGTGTAAAGTGTATAAGCGCCAGTGCTGGCTTGTGGTCAGCTGCCTCTTTTTATGGGAAGCGTGTCGCTCCCGGGCGGGCGGCCGCTGCCGCGCCCGAGAAGAAATTTTGTATGAGCTCCTCAGGCGCAGGAGATCGTATCGAAGAGCGCGGTGGCGATGGGCGTCTGACATTCGATAAGAAGATTGCTGTTTGCTGCATGCTATAATACAAGCCACTCGATATCCCTATTTGGGGCTTGAAATGTTAGCTGGTGGCGAGTGGAGAGGTGATTGGTTGAGCAGCAAAAAACAAGGAGACTTCATGGCTATTTATATCGGTATCGATTATACAGATACAGGCGCGAAAATTTGTCTTACTGAGGATGATGCTCTGTTAGAGTGGCGGCACTTCCAGGATCCTATTGCGTTGCAAACCTATCTTCAACGGGCTTGTGCCTCTTATTTAGTTGTAAGTATCGCTGTTGCAATCCCAGGTGAAACTGAGCTTGTTTCTCTCGACAACCGGCCTGTGGATCAATGGAAAATAGCACCTGCGTATAAAGATTTTCTTTCTCTCTTACCCTCTCTTTCTCCACAGAGCTATATATTGCCCTCGATTAGATATCTGCCTACTATTGCCGCCCATCGGCGCTTGTTGCGTGCCGACTTTGGCTCATCGGCTACCCTCTGCCGTATTGCGTCGCTACTCTATCAAATGAGAAAGCAAGATGCTCCATGGTCAGAGCTCACATTCCATCATTTAGAATTATTAAATAACGCCTATCGGTTAGCAGTGATCAAAAATGGACAATTAATAGATGGCGTAGGTGAGTGGAGGGTTTTCTCTGAAGCAGGGGAGGTTGAAGAGAATAGTCAGGCCAGGGAAGAGCTCGTGTCGCAAGCGCTATTTGAACAATTGACGAGAGAACTGGCAGCCATGCTGGCGATCCATCACAGCGAAGACATCGTTGTGCTAGAGCATACGCAGCAGCCAGCAGCCTCTCGTAAAGAAATGATAATCGAATATTTTGCTGATCACTATCAATTTTTTCACTATCCGCAAAGCGAGACCGAGCTCATTGGATTCGAAGCCGCCCAGGGGGCCGCTATCCTGGCGCATGGCTTGAGTCGGCCCGGTCTGGCCGCGGAAGTAGTTCAACAGCTATTTGCTATGGCGCATGCGGAATGTTTCAATGACCAGCGCGAGCACTGATCCAGCCACAACGCTTAATGTGGTCGGCAGCTTTCCCGCTGAGCTCTCTTTAGTTTTAGACGGTTCCTGGTGCTGATGCACAATTTTTTGCTGCTTTAGTTGATTTTTCTGCTGATTTCTCTCTTCTTTCACGCGTGTATCAGCAACGTGGGCATAGTCGGCACGGTCGGTTGGTTCGGAATCGACATGGGTTGGCGACTCTGCGTCGGGACGATCTCGATTCAGTTTGCCACCCATTGTGCTCACGAAGGTAGCCAGATCATTGGGTAAGGGCTGAACATGCTCAAAGAAGAACGCATTGACCTCAGCTCCCAGCATCAGGATAACCGCGAAGTAGTAGAAGAAAACCAGCAGCACTACCGCGAAGCCAATCTGGCCCTGATAACTTCCCAGAAAATGGGAGGTATAAAGGGGGAATAAGGCAATGAAAATTTCCAGCAGGACGGCAGCGGCAATGGCTCCTTGCCAGCTATTGCGGGGATTGATCTTCTGATTAGGCACAAACACATAGATTGCCTCAAACAGCAAGAATGCTGCGATCAAGCCTCCAGCGTAGCCTGCGATCTGAACCGTTATCGCATTATTGGCCAGAGCAGACAGAAATGGAATGGCCTTCAGGGCGGGATTATTGCCAACAATGTTTAATAGTACCGAAGGAAGCGTGGCAGCAAAGACCATAATGGGGATGAGTATAGTGAAGATCAACATCATTCCAATCGCGATCCCATTTTGTTTTAAGAAAGGCCGGGGTCGAACGCGATAGACGATATCCATACATCCCTCAATTGCCACAAAGAGTCGGGAGCCGCCAAAAACCGCCAGAATAACCGCCACAATAGCCAGAAAACCAGCTGATTGGGTGAGACGCTTTGTTACGCTTTGGATCAAGTCTTTCTGTGCTGAATCCAGTCCTGGTATGCCTCCTATCGCATCGAGTATATTGGTGCTATGTTGTGCCTGGAATCGCAGCCAGAACAAATCCCAGAATAGCTACCAGGGCAATTGCAATTGGGAGCATAGCTGTTAGCAAGCTATAAGCGAGGGCACCTGAAAAGGTCATTGCCCAATCGTTACTAAATTTACGGAAAAATTGTTGTAAAGGTTTTCCATCTTTTTTAGCAGCAGAGAACAAACTCGTCGTTTTTGATTTTAGTGAGCTATCTGATGTATGGGTTTCACTTGCCATGACAACACCTCTTTAGACCGCTGGTTTTAAGATCTTTTTAGAAAAAAATACCAGTATGAGTACATATCAAGACTGCAGAAATAGGCAGTTGTGGCATCATATCATACGCCCTCTAGTCAGGTATTTTGAAAACCTGGTAACCTAGAACTTCTATTCCTGATATGTATTTTACGGGCGATGCCAGATATGCGTTTCATTGTGAAGAAGAATAGCGTATAGTATAGATATACGTATCAGTTATATCTATCCAATTAAGTAGAAAAGAAGAGAATGAGCTCACAACAACCCAGATCGTTTGTCTTTTTATTATGGGATGCAGTTCGGATTGGCGTACGTACTTTCTGGCAGAGCAATGCGAATCCCGCCCGGCCTATCTTACTACGCCAGCAGGCTCTGGCTGTTCTAGGATTACCGGCGAATGCAACCCCAGAACAGATTAAACGACGCTATCGCAAACTGGCCAAACGCCATCATCCTGATTGTGGTGGAGATCCCAAAGAGATGCAACGTATTATTGCCGCCTATGAATGTTTGATGAAGGAGCATGCCAGGTAAGCTGCGTATTATACCAGGCGTGCTCCACAGCTATTGCAGAAACGTTTACCTGGACGGCACCGTGCCCCACATTGATCGCAGAAGATAGCTTCAGGCCGGCTATTTGCTGGTGTAGAAGCTGAACTGACGGTGGGTTGTTGCATGGGTGGCTGATAGGGAGTGGCTGCCGGTCCAGGGTGGCCTGTGGAGGCCCTGATGGCTGTGGAGATCCTGTCGGCGTCGCGTTCTGCTGGCTACTGGATTCCTGTACTGATTGTATGGTCCCCTGAATGGTTTTAGCGGCTTTGACGGCCATGCCCCCCAGTGTGCTGGCGATTTTTAGGCCCTTGGCGATATCATCCATATCTTTTTGCAGCCTATGTGTGGGTGGCAGCATGGTAGAATCCGACACTTTGGTGAAGTAATTTGGGCCGATCTGTATACCCGCCTCATCAGGAGTAATATGGGCTTGTTCGCTACCACCTTGATCGAATTGCAGGTATACCAACAAATCTTGTTGTGTATATGACCCTTCCATGCGGGTTTCTGGAGCCGCTGATGAGACTTGTTGTCCTTTTATCAAGGATTGGGCGGCGTTAGCTGCTCGGCTTCGATTTTGTGTTGTTAGAACAAAGCGGCCATTTGATTGCAGCACGAGTCGATCAATGCGAGAGGTAAAGTAATCCAAGCCAACCCCAGAACTATGTATACATTCATATTGACCAACGATGGGTTTCATCGGTTGACCCCCTTGCTCCCAGAATATAGTAGTAAGAACAAACTAATGTATAATACTATAGCACTTAATTGGCTGCTATGTCGTCTGTCTGTGTGCTGAGGTTATTCTTGTGGTTATCATAATACTACTCTTCAGCGCGTCTCTATTATATAGCCCAAAGGGGTATGACTCTTGATCATTTGTAAAGTAGCTTTATAATGTTCCAGTGCTGCATCCAGTTGCTGAAACTCCTGATAGATGCCTGCAAGGTGGATCTGAAGTAGCAATAGCTCATAAATCTGTCAATGAATAGCACTATTGCTTATCCCATCCTTCCTACTTGAAAATCTTCACTGGCAGTGAGATAGTATAAGAGAATTAACAGTAATTAGAATTGATAGCGAAAGAAAAATAATCTTGGTATCAGGGAAGGATGAATAGCTCAAAAGTTTAATCAACAGGATAATTTCCTGTGTATATGCGTCTAAAAAGAAGTATCTGTAACGGAAAAATAGCAAGGATCGCGAAAGTATTTCCACTTTCATTTTTGAAGACAAGAATAGAGCCATACAAACTGTTTTAAGAACAAATGCTCAAATCTTTCAGAGGGGTTAGAACTTTTGGTCGAATTCTGTCTTGACTTTCAGGAATGAAGGCTGTATGCTGAATAAGCAATCAAAGCATTCTGAAGAGAGGTATAAGGGTAGATGTTTCGTTCCCCCAATGCACTCCCTCCTACGCAAGATGAGTCGGATGCCAAGCATGAGCAACTCTCTCTTTTTGCCACGAGGAGAACAGGTGAACATAGCGAAGACATGATTTCAAATAAATTAGAAACAAAGCAAGCGACACGCACAAAAAAGAGTGCAACAACTTATTCATCGGCAGATATCCAGGTACTTGAAGGTATTGCTGCCATCCGACATCGCCCAGGAATGTATATAGGTTCTACGTCTACCTCTGGTCTAATACATCTGATCTGGGAAGCGTTGGACAATGCTGTAGACGAAGCGGTAGCGGGGTATGGTAAGAATATTTGGGTACAGATTGATCAAGATGGGTGGGTAACGGTTCGAGATGAAGGGCGTGGTATGCCTTTTGATCCAATGCTCTACCAGGGAGAATATCTGCCTGCCGCGACAGTGATTCTGACCGTACCTCACTCTGGAGGTAAATTCGCCGAAGGGGCATACAAAACTGCGGGTGGGTTGCATGGTGTTGGCTCGACAGTTATCAACGCTTTGTCCGAAAAATTAGAATTAACGATCTGGAAGGACGGCCAGGAATTTTCCCAGACCTTTAGCCGAGGAACGGCCATGCCTCATCAGATCACTCCGTGTGATCCTAAGCTACATGGTACCCAGTTGCGCTGGTTATATGATAGTTCTATTTTTGATCCAGACGTATACTACTCACTAGAGTCATTAGAGAGCCGTCTAAAGGCGGCTACCTATCTCAATCGGGGCGTTACCTTTCATCTCAAAGCCTGGGATGATGCCACTAACGAGCAGGTTGAGCGCGTTTTCTATTCGCGTGATGGTTTGCCCGATTATGTACGTGACCTGGCAACGACCACCAGCACACCTCTGTTCAAGCATGTTATTAGCATCATGAAAGAGAAGGATGAGGTGCGCGTTGAGGTTGCCTTGCAGCCAACCACTGGTTACAAAATCTCGATGTACAGTTATGCAAATGCTGTCAGAACGCGCGATGGTGGGGTACACGAGACTGGTTTTAAAGCGGCTTTGACCAAAGTTGTAAATGACTATGCCCTCAAATGGAACATTATCAGAAATCGTGAGCGCGATGGTTTTCGGCCCGAAGTCATCCAGCAGGGCTTAAATGTGGTTATTTCGATTAAGCTGACCAACCCGCAATTTCAGGGCCAGACCAAGGATCGTCTGAACAATGCGCCGGTAGAAGGAATGGTGCGTTCCGTTGTAGACGAAGGCCTGAAAGATTGGTTTGAGTCCAACGTCAGTGCTGGTAAAGAGTGGCTGAAGAAAATCCAGCAAATGCAGAAGGCGCGCAACGAAGCGCAATTGGTTGAAGAATTGGCGCGCGCGGGTAACAAAAAGAACGGCGAACTGATCGATACCAGCCTGTCAAAGAAATTTCTGCGCTGTAACACAAATGATCCTTCGCGCGCAGAACTCTTTATCGTTGAGGGCGATTCGGCTGGTGGTAGTGCTGGACAGGGGCGTTTTTCAGATTTCCAGGCGGTCCTAAAACTCAAAGGAAAGCCGCTGAATGTCGCTAAAGCTGATCTGAAAAGCATTGTTGAGAACGATGAAATCCGAACCATTATCAACGTATTGGGTACCGGTACACGCGACACGTTCGATCTCAGTCGACTCAAGTTTAATCGTGTCATCATTGCCACCGATGCTGACGTCGATGGATTGCATATCCAGTGTCTGCTTTTAACTTTATTCCATCAAGAATTTAGCGACCTGATTGAGACGGGGCATGTTTATATCGCATGTCCGCCGCTATATTCGGTAAAATACAAAAACAAAGTGCACTGGTTGCTGGATGACGAGGCGCGCATACAATTTATTCGCTTGCATCCCGATGCCCAGAACCTGGAGTTCAAGCGCTTCAAAGGTCTGGGTGAAATGAACCCGAAAGAATTGCGTGATACCACGCTAGATCCGGCTAGGCGCATGCTTAAGCGTGTCACCATGGAAGATGGTGTTCTGGCAGCGAAGCTGGTCGCGGAACTGATGGAAGACAAAAATGCGGAGCGCAGACGCACCTTCCTGGCCGAACATTCCCGCAAAATTAAGGAACTGGACGTATAACAGATGGCTCGTAACATGACAGAAACAGATTCTTCAGGAACTGGAATTATTCGCGAGGATTTTTCCGTCATTATGTCGCAGGCTTTTGCGACATATGGACTCTCGGTAGTCACTGATCGTGCCCTACCTGATGCTCGTGATGGTCTTAAACCTGTACAACGGCGCATTCTGGCAGGTATGCTTAGCGCCCGTTATCTCTCCTCACGGCCTACTGTCAAAAGCGCGGAAGTGGTTGGACTTATCCTGGGCAATTATCATCCCCATGGTGATGTCTCTGTATATGAGGCCGCCGCCCGTATGTCACAGCCGTTTACCCTGCGCTATCCTTTAATCGAGGGTCAGGGCAATATGGGCAGTGAAGATGGGGATGATCCTGCCGCGTATCGTTACACAGAGATGCGGCTCTCGCCCCTGGCGGAAGCCTTGATGGCGGATATTGAACGCGACACGGTGCCTTTGCATCCCACGTACAAACAAGATCCTAAAGTGCAGGAGCCAGACTACCTGCCCGGCCGTATCCCGCCTATCGTCAATCCCTCCAGTGGTATCGCGGTTGGGCTTTCCACCAATATTCCTCCACACAATCTGGGAGAAGTCATGCGGGCCTGTATTGCCCTGTTAGATCGCCCGAATATGACCGTCGAACAGATTATGGGTTATATTCAGGGGCCGGATTTCGCTCAGGGCGGCCGCATTATCGGTATCGATGGCATCAAGGATTATTTTACCAACGGTAAGGGACGCATTATTGTACGCGCGGATGTACGCCTGGAAGAGACTCCTCGTAGCCGTGCTTTGATTGTTACCCAGATTCCCCCATTGGTCGTGATAAAGTTAAGGCCTCGATTGTAAAAGCGATCAATGCGCGCAAGCTCGAAGGTTTAATGCCAGATTTACGCGATGAGAGCGATACCGAGAAGGGTACTCGCATCGTATTGGAGCTGCGCAAAGATGCTGATGCCGCGCAGACCCTGATGCAACTCTTCAAAGAGACAGACCTGCAAATTGCGCTATCCTTCCAGATGGTTTTCCTGTTTGGTGAGCCAATGCAGCCGGGACGGCAGCCAAAGCAGGTGGGTGTAGTCGAATTGCTCAACTATTGGAATGAGCACCAGATTGATGTGTTAACACGCCGCTCACAGTATGATCTCCGCAAAGCTCAGGAACGTTTGCACGTCGTAGAAGGCCTGGTTATTGGTGCCGCTAATGCAGAACAGATCGTTAGAATATTCCAACAGGCTGAAGACCGGGCGGCAGCGCGAAAAGAAATTGAAGCACGCTATCAACTTACCACCATACAGTCAGATGTGATTGCTTCAATGACCCTGGCCCAGGTTACCCGGCTGGATAGCAGCAAATACGCTCGAGAAAGAGAAGAGCTCCAGGTACGCATTCAAGATTTGGAGCACCTGCTCGCCGACCGTAAGATCTTGATTGCTGCTTTGAAAAAAGAGATGCAGCAGCTGATCAAACAATTTAGTGATGAGCGGCGCACAGTGATAGACGTTGATAGCCATGTGTTGACGCCAATCGAAAAAGTTGAGAGCTTGCATGAACGAGAGCCATTGCTGATCGGCTTTACACGCAACAATGCCTTGAAGGCATTGCCTGTAGAGACCTATAAGCCGAAAGGTAAGAATGGCAATGCTACATATACACCAGTACGTGGAGATGAGCAGCTGCGCCAGCTAGCCGCTGCCACGACCCAGGATTACCTGTTGTGTATCTGCTCTAGTGGCCGTGTGTGTCAGGTTGCAACCCACCGCATCCCGGTAACAACGCGCTCAAATAAGGGCGAATTGATCCGTGATCTATTGCGACTGGCCCCTGATGAAGAAGTTGTCAGTGTATTACCAGTGGATGCATATGACGAGGATCGTTACCTGGTCACCTTTAGCACTTATGGCAAAGTGAAGAAATCCCCGCTCAGCGAATATAAAGCCACGGATGTTGATGGTATCCAGGATATGAAGTTATCCGATGGTGATACTGTGGCGACCGCCTTGATCTCATATGGCCGGGGAGAATACTTTGTCTCCACTGATAATGCGCTGACTTTACGTTTCAGTGATGAGCAGTTGCGCAGTCAGGGTCGTGGAGGGCAGGGTGTTGCCGCCATATCCTTGAACAAAGGCGGGGTCGTCGTAAGCGCGTCTTATCTGGATAGTGAACCGGCGATTGAAGCCGATCGCGATATCTTTAGTGTGACCAGCCTGTTAGTTCTCACTGAGGGTGGTTGGGCTAAAAAGGTGCCACTCAGCCAGTTTGTCCAGAAAGGACGAGCAACTGCAGGTGCGCCCATCATTGAATTGGCTGATGAGGATCGTGTGTTGCAAACCATGCTAGTGCAAGAAGATGATGCATTCCTGATCGCGGTTGCCAATGGTAAGAGCGAGCAAGCGGTGTTTATGAAGGCTTCTGATATCAAAACCTTCTTGCGGGCACATAAAGGCGAAGAGATCGCTGCTGGCCGCATTCTCAATGCTATTAAACTATAGCTCCAGTAGCGGGTGTGGATAGGAGATATTCTGGTCTGAGAATATCTCCTATCCACACGTCTTATAGCCATATGTAGAGTAGAGCAAAAATAGAGATGTAAGCTATTGGGGGAGCGCCTGTTTGAGCTTCTCTATTTGTTGTAGATGAATTTCTCCATGTTCAACATAGGTTTGAAAAATGTCATAGAGGCTTAATCTACCGCGCTCGGCGTGCACGCTGGTCAACTCCCAGGATTCGGGGGGAATCAGTTCGAGCAGGGCACCACTGGACGTGCGTAGAGCGGCAAACAGCCTCAATGCCAGATGATAATCTTGCTCGCGATAAAAAAGCGTTTTACTCCAGATATCCTCATCATAAACAGCCAGAATAGAATCCTTTTCTGCTAATGTCTTGCGTATCCTCCAGAAGCCAACCGACTCGCTATCGGCTAGATGAATAAGTACTTCATGGATGCTCCACTCACCCTCTATAGGGGTCTGTTGTAGTTGTTCTTCTGTAAGTTCCTCAATAGCTTTCGCAACGCGTTCTGGGATAGATTCATATTGTTGTAGTTGTTCGGGGTCGCCACTGGCATACTTTACTATATCCTTTCCATCTTACAAGCAAACTATTTATGTCTTGCCATTATATGATAACTATTGTGATATGTTGTTGGCTGTTTTCGAGCATGGAATAAAGCCCCTCCAACAGGTTGTATACCTGCTGGAGGGCTTCTAACTGGCTGAATATAGAATTTCCTTGATGTTTCTATTAGAGTGTTGCGCCACCGTCAAGCTTTACTTCTTCAACGCTATGATCAGTGGTGGTATCGGCGATAGGCGCATCAGTGCGTACTACTTCGATTGAGCATTGGCCGAGCAGAGCACCCAGAACGCCCAGAGCGGCCCATACAGGCGCAATCGCGATACTGGCTACTCCAATGGTCAGTGGGAACTCAATGATTGAGCGCCCATCCTGCTTGATAATGATGCGTCGCACATTACCCTCATGCACAAGTTCTTTGACCTTGGCCAGCAATTGCTCACCAACAACCTGTAACTCTTCTACTCCATAGCCTGTTTTCTGTTCGAGATTTGGATCTGTCTGAGTCATAGTAAAGTTTCTCCTTATATGCGTACATAGTAACGCTTCAATAGAATCTTCAGTAATGCTTAGGGCATGGGTAAACAGATGCATCCTCGTAGAAGTAACCGGCGCCTGGTTCGTTTTACGATGCACATGCAATATATTATGTAAGGTAGCCATTTTGTTGACTACATCTTGTATACGTAGCAGAGTGTTTTTAGGTTATATAAAATGACGTCAATTTGTTCGAATTTATTTCATAATAGCTATGCGTCTGTATTTTTGTTTGATATGATGAATTTATATAAATTTCGATGCCCTCATGGCTCAATGAGAGAGATATGAGGATGAATGTGAGGAATTTGGATGGCGTATTTTTTAGCCAAAACTGACCCGGAAACCTATTCGATTGAGCACTTTGCGCGCGAGAAAGAGACCGTGTGGGATGGTGTGCGCAATATCCAGGCGGTACGTATTATACAGGCGATGAAACCGGGCGACATCGTCCTGATTTATCATAGTATGGGAGAGGCGGCGATTGTTGGCCTGGCGCGTGTAACATCTGAGCCCCGGCCAGATGCTTATAATGAGAAAAGCTGGGTGGTAGATATGGCCTTTGTGCGGCAATTTGACCGACCTGTGACCCTGAGGAGCATTAAGGAGACACATCTGTTTGACGATTGGAGCTTGATACGCCAGAGCAGGCTGTCAACCATGGGGGTCCCCAATGAGTTCGTGAGCTGGTTACATGAGCAACATCCAGAGTATGAGCTGGTGTAGATATTTAATGCCTGATGCCTGATAAAAGTTTTTGTCGCGTCAATTAGAAAGGGGTTGGATGTATGGATGAGCAAGCATGGTGGTATATCAATGGCAATTGGGTGCATCCACATGAAGCGAGCATTTCAATTAATGATGTGGCGGTTCTGCGTGGTTATAGCGTTTTTGAGTCGTTAAGGACCTATCATCGCCGACCGTTTCACCTGGATGAGCACCTACAGCGTTTATATCGCTCGGCCCGGTTAATTGAATTGGACGTTACTTTTGCTGCTGCTTTTTTGCATGATATTGTGCTGGAAAGCATTGAGCGCAACCCTTATGAACATGCGACAGTGCGCTTGTTAGTAACGGGAGGCGTCAGTGAAGATGGTGTGCTGCCTTATGGTGATTCCGGACTGGCGGTAATGGTCACGCCCCTGGCTGAAAGAGACATGGAAAGATTTGCCCGTGGTTGTAAACTGATCACGACCAATCTGACGCGTATGATGCCGGAGGCCAAAACAGCCAATTATGTCTCAGCCATTCGAGCTTTAAAAGAGGCGGCCCAGCAGCAGGCGAGTGATGCGCTTTTTGTCAATGAGCAGCGTCATGTGTTGGAAGGTACCAGGAGCAACTTTTTTATCTTCCATGGTGATACCCTGGTCACGCCACAAAAAGAGGTCTTGATTGGTGTGACCAGGAATGTCGTGTTAGAGCTGGCGCGTGGGCGCTTTACCATTGAGGAGCGTCCTATTCTCATTGACGAGCTTGGTAGTATTGACGAGGCATTTATTACCTCTTCCTCGAAAGAGATTACACCTGTCATACAGATTAATGATCTGGTGATTGGTGATGGGAAGCCTGGAACGCGCACGTACGAGCTTGAGCAGCACTTTATCAAGCTGGTAGAGCAAGGCCAAGGTACTTTGTAGAGTTGGTAGAAAAAGTACAAAGAAGGCGATACTGGATGTGTTTCTATCTCCACACTGTATCGCCTCAGGTATTTATCGGTACTGATCTATGTTATGCCGCTCCCCTGGGAGCGCTATGGTTAGCCAGCTTGCTCTTTGGCAGCAGCTGCTCGGCAGCTGCTTTCAAGCGAGCCTCACTACGAGGGCCAAAGCCTGGTAGCTGACGGATACGTTGTTGATTGGCTGCCCACCACAGCTTCTCAACAGAGTCGATTGCCAATTCTTGATTAAGTCGAATGGCAGTGTAGGGTCCAATATGCTCAACGGCCATCAATGCTCGCACCCCATAAGGGAGGGATTCCATACGAAAGCCATTGGTGATAGTCATTGAACCTAGCTCAACTAATTCAGTTATACGCCCACGCAAGCGTGTACCAAGTCCTGGTATTGGTAGGTTTTCTCCACGGGCAAGAATATCGGCAGCCGGTTCCTCAAGGTCTAAAACTCCGCGAGCGGCATTGCGATATGCCTGGATACGATAGGCATTGCCGTCCTGGCCAGCAATCATATCCGCGATCTCGGATAAGACCTCCGCAATCTGGCGATTCGTAATCTTAGGAGGTTGTTTGGACTCTTGTTCCATACCTGGCAACGTAAGCTGAGCAGTATTCTTGCTGGATCTGAGCGAAAGCGTTGGCATGATATGAATGGTCTGGGTAATTTGCATAATACTCATATACGTTGCTCTCCTTTTTAAAAGGACGATGTCTTATAAGAGGGAATTCTTTTTCTGGCTAGCAAAAACGGAGAACATACGAGGAACTATGAAGGAATAAAATTTAAATGCGTGCGTTCGAAATCTTGTTCTAATTATAGCACAATTCAGAGCCTGAGTCAAATAAAATTGTATAGCTCTGAAGGCGCTTAATTGCTAGATTCAGGGCATAATATAAGAGATGAAAACGACCCTTTTTTGGAAAGAAAAATTACATGAATATTGACAATCATGATCCGGTGGTAGCCTTCACGCTAACGCGTTATCCACGCCAGCAGCGCTTAAGAGCGCTGGCCCATTTAGGGCTTGATCGTTGGCCTTTGGCGCACACTCCTGGTCTGTTGTTCTGGCGATTGTTGGGCGTAGGGCAAGGCCGCGTCTTCGATCCCCACGCGGACCTGCAACGCTATGCCCTATTCACTGTCTGGAGATCCCTGGATGATCTACGGCGCTTTGAAAGTACTTCGACGGTTATGCAGCGCATCTATCAACGCTCTGAAGAGTCCTGGACCGTGCACATGGTGCCTGTCAGCTGGCATGGCAAGTGGGGTGGGCGCGATCCATTGCAAGGGTTCGTAGCCGCCTCTCCGCCGCAAACTGGACCCTGGCTTATTCTCACGCGTGCGACCATACACCCAACAAAAGTAAGCTCTTTTCTGCATGCCGTGCCTGCTGTCGCGGAACAACTCCTGCGGCAGAAATCCTTACTACAATCAGTTGGAGTTGGAGAGGCGCCCTTATTTTATCAAGCCACGCTGAGTATCTGGTCTACTTTACCAGCTGTGCAGCAATTTGCTTATAAACCAGCAGCCCATATGGATGTCATTCGTCGAACGCGCCAGGAACAATGGTATAAAGAGGAAATGTTTGCGCGTTTTCGGCCCTTAGCGTCTTACGGGACCTGGGATGGAATAGATCCGCTTGCCAGGCCCATTGAATAAAATAGGTTCTTGCTAAAAGATTGTACATCTCCTATCTGATAGAGTAGACAGTCAGCTATAGTTCGACTATACTAACCACGATTAGAGTGAGAACCATCCTTTTATTGATTGCTTGCTGGTGATCATTGGTGATGTTCTCTTTATGCATCATTCTCCTAAAGAAGGACTTCCATGTCAGACGATTATAATGTGCTCGTGGTGGGCGGTGGACCGGCTGGTTTAGCGGCTGCAGAAGCTGCTGCCAGAAGAGGTGTCCGCACCCTGATCTTAGAGCGTCAGAATGAAATTGGTTACCCTATTCATACCAGTGGCGGGAGCTGGGTTAAGGACATGCAGACACTCGGCATACCTGAACACCTGTACCATCCTGTCAAGACTGTTTATTTCTTAACTCCACATCGTGAAGTTTCTTTCCAGTACAATCCCGCAGTAGCTTGTGTAGTGGATATTCGTGGTTTATACCAGCACCTGGCTGCCCGCGCAGTAGCCGCTGGCGCAGAACTACGGGTTCGCCATACGGTTGAACAGGCCCTTCTCGAACAGGGGCGTGTTGTAGGTGTAACGGCCAAGACCCACGTCAGCGAACGTATGACAGTGCATGCAGATGTCACAATTGACGCCTCTGCTTTTCGCGTCATATTGGTGTACGTGCGGACATGGGGGAGCATTTCGTCGCTATGGATTTGGGGCTGAATATGACCTCTATGCCCCCAATTATCCTCAAGATGAGTTGTTTCTGATTATGGGGAGTGCCTTCGCGCCACAAGGTTATGCCTGGGCTTTCCCACGAGGCAACGGACGTGTGCGCCTGGGCGTTGGTGTGATTCATCCTGATAACGATGAGGATGCCCGAATTTACCTGGATCGCATCATGCGCGATATTCCACAACTGGCTGAGCGCTTTAAAGGTGCCAGTCCCCTTGAATATCACACGGGCCTCTTCCCTTCTGAAGGAGCCGTACCTGGCTTCTCGCGCGATGGCTTACTGCTGGCTGGAGATGCCGGTGGGCATGGCTCTACTCTGGTAGGTGAAGGTATTCGTTTCGCGATCTATTCTGGACAAATGGCTGGTGAAACCGCGGCAGAAGCTATCAAAGCCGGTGACACCTCGGCGGCCTACCTGGGGCGTTTTGATCAGCGCTGGCGCTCACGTTTTGCGCGCGATATGGATATCGCTTATATGATTAACAAGCATATCGCGGCATACAGCGATGCGCAATGGGATAGTTCGCTGGATCTCTTAAAACGTCTTACTCCGGCCCAGGCTGCTCAGGCCCTGCGTGGTGATTTTACTGCCAGCCTGGTGATGGGAATTCTTGCTCGTAACCCCTCTCTTATCGCAACCGGTGGAAAACGCTTCCTCGATAAAATGTTAGAGCGTATCAATAAACCCGTGGCTGTAAGTGCTGAATAGATTACATGGTGCATAAAATGTCTACCGCACATCTTATGCACCATGTAATACAATCAAAATTAGCATGTGCCGCTGGTTTTCTGATAGCGTGTTTCTGACAAATAGTAGCTGCATTGTTGGCTGGGAATAAGCGTACGCGGGTAGATGTTAGAGATAACAGAAACAATACCAACTCTCTCAGTGCATATCAAGGAGAACACTATGTCTGAATCTACTTTAGAGACTTCACAAACAGAACAAAAGATTACTATGTATGCGACTACCTGGTGTGGTGATTGCCGCTTTGCCAAGCGTTGGTTTGACTCACATGGTATTGCCTATGATTATATTAATATCGAGGAAAACGAGCAGGCTGCTGACTATGTCATGAAAGTTAATGGCGGCGCTCGCACGGTTCCAACCATTATCTTTCCCGATGGATCAGTACTGGTTGAGCCCAACGCCCGCGACCTGGCTGCGAAATTTCCCGAACTGGCAAAATAAATCCATACCGCAACCATGAGAAGCTCCTACATCAATGGTAGGAGCTTTTTGTTTGCTTGCGGCGTACTCTATACATGTGCGCTATGCTATAAAAAGCATGCTACTAATAGTTGTAGCTAAGTTGGAAGGGATTAAAATCATGGCTCATCCAGGTTTAAAGGACGGTCCAATTTATCTCGATTATAACGCCACGACACCCGTAGATCCTGCAGTCGTGGATGCGATGTTGCCGTACCTCTCCACCTACTTTGGAAATCCATCCAGTACCCATGCGTACGCACAGCCTACTCGTATAGCGATGGCAACGGCGCGCGAGCAAGTTGCGCAGTTACTTGGTTGTAGCGCGGAAGAAATTATTTTTACCAGTTGTGGATCGGAAAGTAACGCTCTGGCCATTCGAGGTGCCGCGCTGGCAAACCGTTTTCATGGCAATCATATCATCACGCAAGTCACAGAGCACCCCGCGGTTATCAATGTATGCAAGGCACTGACTCGGCTCCATGGTTTTCGCGTAACCTACCTGCCAGTAGATAAGTTTGGGCGCATTAATCCAGCTGAATTGGAAGCGGCCATTGAGGAGCAAACAACACTCATTTCCATCATGTATGCCAACAATGAGACCGGTACCATGCAGCCAATTTCTGAACTGGCCGATATCGCCCGCCGGCATAGAGTGCTGTTGCATACAGATGCCTCACAGGTGGTTGGGAAAGTTCCGATAGACGTGCAGCATCTGGGGGTCGACTTTCTAACGGTCACTGGACATAAATTCTATGCTCCCAAAGGAATAGGAGCCTTGTACGTGCGCAGAGGACTGCAATTAGAGCCCTTACTCTATGGGGGTGGGCAAGAGACAGGCTTGCGCGCTGGCACCGAGAATATCGCCTTTATGGTGGCGATGGCGCGGCGGCCGTACAGGCACGTGAAAAGCTGACAGCAAGTAAAGCACGGCTGCAACATCTGCGCGATCGACTCCAGCAAAAACTAGAGCAACGCTTGCCGCAGGCGGTACACCTGAATGGTCACCCTGCAGATCGCCTCCCTAATACTTTGAACATAAGTATTGATAATGTAATAGGTGAAGAGGTTCTTGCTGCGACACCGGGCATAGCCAGTTCCACCGGATCAGCCTGTCACGAAGGCAAGGCCGAGCCGTCGACCGTCTTAACAGCCATGGGGCTCTCGCGCGAACGAGCGCTGGGTGCACTACGCCTGACTGTAGGGCGTTGGACAACCGAGAGAGATGTTGATGCTGCCTCTGACCAATTGGCGCAAAGCGTACAGACACTGTGGAGTAACCGCGAGCGTTAAAACTTTACTGCTCATCACCCTGCTAAATATACAGATGCCCGGCCTCTTGTTCTGCTTCAGAAAGAGACCGGGCAGGCACAGTAGCTGACATAAGATATGCTCATCTACCGATGGTAGCCCCTAACGACGCTCTAGCGCTCGTGATGGCCACCAAACTCAAAGCGCATGGCTGACAGAATCTTATTGGCGAACTCTGCCTCATTGCGGGACTCAAAGCGATCGTAAAGAGCGGCGCTCAGAACATGAGCTGGGACACCCTCATCGATAGCAGCCTTCACTGTCCAACGACCCTCACCGGAGTCTGCCACACGGCCCGAGAAATTGCTGAGGTCTGGGCTCTGTAATAACGCATGTGCGGTTAGATCCAGCAGCCAGGAGCTTATGACGCTACCACGGCGCCAGAGCTCAGTGATCTCAGGCAGATTCATATCATACTGATAGTGCTCAGGGCTCTGAACTGGAGCTGTCTCAGCATCGACCTGATGCTCACGTTTACCGATATTGGCATGATGCAAAATGTTCAGGCCTTCAGCATAGGCAGCCATAATGCCATACTCGATACCATTGTGAACCATTTTCACAAAGTGACCAGCACCATGTGGTCCACAATGCAGATAACCATATTCGGCAGTACCGCCCTTATTCTCACGGCCTTCGGTGCGAGAAGCAGCTTCAATACCAGGAGCCAATACCTTGAAAATGGGATCCAGATATTTGACGATCTCGTCTTCGCCGCCGATCATCTCACAATATCCACGCTCCAGTCCCCATACGCCACCGCTGGTGCCGCAGTCGACATAGTGAATATTATGTTTTTTCAGCTCATTAGCCCGGCGGATGTCGTCCTGATAGTTGGAATTGCCACCATCTATGATGATATCATTTGGTGACAGATGAGGAAGCAACTGAGCAATGGTATCATCGACAGAAGCAGCAGGCACCATCAACCAGAGTATGCGAGGTGTGGTGCTCAATTTGTTTACCACATCTTCCAGCGATGTTGCTCCGCTAGAAATGGCTCCTTCTTTAACACGCTGCTCAACGGTTGATGCTGTACGCGCATAACCGACGACCTTATGTCCAGCACGCACAAGTCTTTGTGCCATGTTGGCGCCCATACGGCCAATTCCAATCATTCCAAGTTCCATTGTAAGACGTTCCTTTCTTTATTGTGCACGCTCGCATTTCCCCATAAGGACACACATAAAGAGACCTCAGGTTTTTATGCGAACAGAGCAGGAAAATATCTTCCTACGAAGGTAGAGAACCAGTTTTGATAAATCGTCAGCAGTGGACGATGGTTCTCCTTTCGCATTCAGTATGCTGGTTGTGTATCGCATATGTTTGCCACAAATACTATATCACGTTTGTGAATTTCTCGCAGCGAAAAATTCATTAGAATAGTATGGATTGGTAAACGCCAACCCGCTCCAGTCCTGGCTTTTAGCTACGAGCATAGAACATTTTCAAACCATAGCCAGCAGCCCCAAGTAAGGCAGCTCTACCAAGAATGATGTAAATGGGTATACCCTTCAGAAATTCGGTAAAGCGACCTTTACTGATAAAAGACTGCAAAAAACGTCCATCTCCCAGTGTGTTCTGCAGGTGTTCAACGATGCCGCCAGATAAATAAAGCCCACCAGTTGCCAGTTGCTTCAGAACCAGGTTACCTGCTTCACTACCAAGGATATGCAGAAACATGTCCAGCGTCCTCATCGAAAGTGCGCAGGGCTGCTCTTTATCTAGTGCTGCATTGAGTATATGGCGTGTATATGTATGCCTCTCACCAGTAAACTGAGCTACTACCGCTGGCGTTTCCGATGCATAGCCAGTGTCCTTCAGGTAGTCATAAATATTTGGAATCCCGATGCCAGAACAAACTGTTTCTGCGCTTACATGTTTGGTCTGTTTCCATAGCGCTTGAAGAAGTTTTATCTCATCCTCATTTTCCGGGGAGAACGAGGAATGTCCACCTTCAGAAGCATGTGCTCTATATTCGCGCCCATCCCAGGTAATAAATGCCTCGCCCAGGCCAGTACCTGGAGCGAGGATGGCTTTGGCGCCATTGGCAACAGGTTTGCCAACATTAACGACCTTAATATTGGTTGGAAGCAGATGTGGTATAGAATTAGCAATCGCCTCCAGATCATTCATCAAACGAACCGATGTAAAACCGGTAGTCTGTTTGAGTTCTTCCTCATCAAGTTCCCAGGGCAAATTAGTAAGCTTGACATGGCCATTGATGATAGGGCCAGCCACCGCGAAGCTGGCATGGTGAATAGGAAGATGTACCTCCTCCCGAAATTGATACACAATGGCTTCCAGATTAGGAAAGTCTGTACTGGGATATTGTCTCTGCGCAAGAGGTTTATTGGGACTTGTTTCAGACGCATATGCAGCAAGGAGAGTTTTTGTACCACCAATATCGCCAGCAAGAAGCATCTGCCTACCTCCATAAGAAACGTGTTCGGTTAATCAAGTGCAAAAAACTTTCTCTGACCCGAGGGAAAATAACTTCAGACACTATCACGAATCGTAATGATGTTATGTTTCTTATGCTATCTCCTGATGGCGCTACTCTCCAATGAAGAACGCATGTATGGTCCTGTCACATAATGAGAGCATCTCAGCAAGAGCGTTTCTCAAGCTCGCTTTATTCAATCAGAGTACTCAAACGTAGAAAGTTTTCGATGAGTCGACAAGAGTGATCGTGATAGAGCGGATAAAGTTGTGGGCGCTCATTTAAAATTTTTGCATACGAGTAGATACCACGATTTTCGATAAATTCAGTGCGTGAGCCAGGATCTGTCAGCCAATGCTCAAGCATTTGAGCTGTCAGTTCAACATGATGTTGCAAACCATAGGCATGGGAACCCTATTTTAAATACATGATGTTTACCTGAAGAATGACTGGCCAGCACAGTTGCACCTGGAGGTGGATCAAAGATATCTTCATGCCACTGGAAGGCCTGCTCATAGTCCTGAAAGCCTTGGAAGAGCGGATCGTGTTGACCCTTTTCAGAAAGGTGGACGCGCAAGAAGCCTATCTCTATCGGAGGTTGTGGATGAACATTGCCACCAAAGGCATGGGCTAGAATCTGGCTCCCCAAACAGATACCCAGAATTGGTATTTGTTGTTCTACAGCATGGCGCAGGAGCAACTCTTCTTCTCGCAGATAACGGTAGCGGCTCTCATTCTCTTCGTAAACATGTTGTGTGCCACCAAAACTAACAATGGCATTGTAGGGTGTAAGATCTGGTAAATGCTCGCTCGCAACCTGAACGATATCATAAGGTACTTGATGCTGGCGCAATACTTCTCCGACCAGACCCGGAGGATTGATCTGCACATGTTGTAGCAGCAGGACACGTTGATTACCCAAATGCTAGCTCCTTCTTTGACTTGCGATGTAGATTGGTCCCTTCTAATAATGGGTACGCAACCGTTGGGAAGAGAGTTTCTAGTTCTATCTACCGAGGAATAGGGAGAGATAGGCGGGGGCAGCAGGTTGAGAAAGTAGACCGACCTCAGCCGGGCAGGAGAGCCTCACTGACTCTCCTGCACCGCCAGATCATGGGGTAATTTATTGGACAGCTGTTCTTTCTAACTTACTTGCGTGACGACTGTATATGAAGTAGACAATGAGCCCCAGCACCAGCCAGATCAGAAAGCGCAAGATGGTAATCAGCGGGAGGCTCACAATCAAAACTAACGAAGCTATGATTGAGAGAATTGGAATTAATGGTACAAGTGGAACCCTGAAGCCACGGTGCAGATCAGGTTGTGTACGCCGTAATATCAATACGGCCGCCGAAACGAGCACAAATGCTGTCAACGTGCCAATATTTGTCAACTCGGCCACAATATCAATTGGAGTCAATCCCGCTACCGCAGCCACAATGACACCAATCAAAATGCTGGACAGGTAAGGGGTTTTGAAACGAGGATGGATACGTGAAAAGAACGAAGGCAAGAGGCCGTCTCGTGCCATCGAAAAGAAAATGCGGCTCTGGCCATAGAGTAAAACCAGTAAGACCGTTGTCAATCCGCACAGGGCACCAATGGAGATAATCGATCCAGCTGTATTTAAACCGATGAGGATCAATGCATGAGACACAGGTGAGGCGACATTAAGTTTCGTATATGACACCATACCGGTTAACATAGCGGTGACCAGAATATATAGCGCTGTGCAGATAGTCAAACTTAGTATGATACCCAGGGGTAAATCTCTAGAAGGATTGCGTGCCTCCTCCGCTGAAGTGGAGATCTGGTCGAAGCCAATGTAGGCAAAGAAGATAATACTTGCACCTCGGAATACGCCCCCGGCTCCAAAGGGTAAAAATGGATGCCAGTTGGCCGGATTGAGGTGAAAGGCGCCGATGACAATAAAAACGAGGATAACCGCAAGCTTGATGCCCACCATTATATTATTGAAACTACTACTCTCTGAGGTACCAATAACCAATAAAGCCGTGATAAGTAAGATAATAATCACGGCTGGTAAATTAATGATGCCACCAGAAAAAGGAGAAGCAGTCAAGGATTGAGGAATGGTGATATTGAATAGCGTTTTTAGCATATCAGTAAAATAGCCAGCCCAACCAATACTTACCGCTGCCGCTCCCACTGCATATTCCAGTACCAGATCCCAGCCAATGATCCAGGCGATCAACTCGCCCAGGGTCGCATAAGAATATGTATAGGCGCTACCAGCTATGGGGACAGAACTGGCAAATTCTGCATAGCATATGGCTGCTAAGCCGCTGGCGATACCGGCAACAATAAATGACAGGATCAAGCCGGGGCCGGCATATTTAGCAGCAGCCACCCCGGTTAAAACAAAGATACCAGTGCCAACAATGGCTCCAATACCCATGGCAGTAATACTGAACAGTCCCAGGGTTCGTTTGAGGGAGTGTTCAGTTTCACCGCCTTGCTTTAGCATAAGGTCAACAGGCTTAACGCGCCAGATATTACTACGCTCAGATCGAGACATTTGTATCTCCTTTTTCATATATAATGAGAGTGATAGTAAGCGCAAAGAGTGCAACCACCTGGCAGTCCACTATGTTTCTTCCATATGACTGCTCTACAATTGCTGATTTGTGGTGGCGGTGCTAGCCGCTTGCAAGCGGCGTTGACGATTGCTTTTAAGTAGCATGTGGTATCGCAAATATACACAGGTATATTGAGGAACACGATTGAAGAGAAAAGAAGGTTACAGATTGCTAGCTTGTCAGCCTGCTAGTACTCATTGTACTATCTTTCCCACCGTATTTAGATTGCGGGACTTAGAGGCTACGAGGTTGTATAATGTAGCTAATGTAACAGAGGAAACGTACCTTAAAGAGGAGAGTAAACTTTATTGCTTATCTCGTTTCTATATACTGGCTTTGTTGGATCTATCACCACAAGAAATCAAAAAGTTTTAAGTATATTGTAGTGATAGTATTGCAAAAAAATCTATGCAGGTATAAAGAGAAAACTCTCCGTTCTTATTCGTTACTATATATTTCGGCCGGTGCGCGCTGTATCTCTCTATTCTTACATACCAGGAGTGGAGGATTTATGTTTCTGCTGGCAATTGGGGCGCAGTTGCTGATGATAAAAGAAACATATATATACATATACACTAGCGAACCGTGTATCGATGGAGGAGAAGATTATGCAGTGTCCCAATTGTCATGCCAGGTATACAGAGGATGATCTGTATTGTCAGAACTGTGGAGCTGATCTTACAAAGAAGACGACCAGCATTATACCCATACAAGCCAATCTACCTGCAGTGCTCTATAATTCCCAGTTGCCTCGCAATGTCGCAGCAAGCGTAGGAGCCGTAGCCGTTGGATTTGGGATAGAGCTTTTGCGCCGCAATCTTCTGGCACGTTTACAGCCGAAACGCGGAGTTGAGCGAGCCTTACCGGCACTCGGTGATATGAAAGATCTGGTATTTCCACAGCATAAATCGCCCAAACTTCCCAAGGGCTATGAGATTGAAGAAACTATAGTGTCAGTACGCCGTGTCATCCGCCGTACCAATTAAGCAGCTATCTGTGTACAGTGTTATTGTGATGAGTAATGAGCATGTGCGGTAGCGTGGCAATATTAGAGGACCCTTGCATAACCTCTACAACGGAATTAGTGATAAATCAACTTCTGACTGACCATTAACCACAGCCCGGTTGTATATCAATAAGTTAGTTTAAACCGGGCTGTCTGTGCATATCTAAATGAATGGCATAACCTTGGAGTATGTGCTATCATTTCAACCGACTCACTGGAACAAGTTCACTTCGCATCCGTTGATCTGGTCATTCCAGTGGGGGAAGGATATTTGCAGCAGAAGAGGATCCTATGTATTGCCTGTTAACGAAGTTACGCATTTCGCGTTTTCTCCCATTGAGTGCACTTTGCCTTATATTACTACTCGTTCTGGCCGCCTGCGGTACCGGTTCAGGTATTCTGAATAGCGGTGGAAACTGGCAACCTGCCGGTATCAGTGGTTTTCGTTTCCTTTCCCTGGCTACCGATCCTAATACCCCACAAAAGATATTTGCTGGTAGCGAGCAAGGGGCTATTTTTGTAAGTTCTGATAGTGGTGACCATTGGGTTCGCACCAGGACTGATATCGCTCATCCGGCAGCTATAAACGCGTTAAGTTTCGATAAAACTGGCCAGCAATTGTATGCTGCCAGCGATAGTGGTTTATGGTTGAGTAAGAATGGTGGGCAAGCATGGACTGCGGTAACCAATACAAACTTACCGCCTGATAAATACACCGCCCTGGCATTCGACCTGAAGACAGCCAGCCATTTCTATGTGGGAACCGCCCAACATGGAATTTTTATGAGCACCGATGCTGGAAATGGCTGGACAAGTATTTCTAAAAATCTTCCACCTGCTGTAGCTGTGAAAGGCCTGACATATGACTCTGACCAGCATCAGCTCTGGGCAGCTACCTCTGCAGGTATCTATCGTACCGCCGATCAAGGGGCAACCTGGACATCCCTCAATCAAGGGTTACCGGCTCATGTGGCGACCAATGTGGTGATGCCTGCTAGCCTGACCGGAGGCGAACAAGGCCTGATCTATACTGGAACTGCGCAAGGCTTCTTCATCTCCCAGGATAACGGAGCCCATTGGGCGCCTGGTAGAGACAGCCTCTCGGTGGTTTCTATCACTTCCATTGTGTTAGATTTTCGGGCAACAGATAGCAAAACTCTCTACATAGGTACCGGCGCCGGAGCACTGCAAAGCGATGATCAGGGTCAGAGCTGGCGGGCAGTGGCGCCTGGCCTACCGAGGAGTACCACCGTTAGTAGTCTTACCCTGGGAGGTGATCATTACGCACAACTGGTCGCAGCCGTGAACGATGTTTATCTCTACCCGGGTAACAATAGTGGAAATGGTTCGAATATCTTTCCAATTCTGCTCTTTATAGGCTTCTTTGCGCTGCTCTATTATTTTGCTCAAGGAAGACGGAAGCGGCGGCTGAATGCATTGTCTACACCGGTATCAGAAGACGAAGCGACAAAGACTGAGCCCCCGGCTCCATCAGAGCAATAGCCATTGCAGTACGTAGCGCACATTGTTTTCATGTACCTCGCGATAAAAAGCATGATCAATGTCTGAAGCAGCGTGGCTAACGATCTCATCATAGGGATACTGAATGAGGCTCGAAAGCCACGCCTGTTCAATATTCGGTGCATGATGGGTGGCCAGAAAATTGCGCCAGCGCTTCTCTATGGTGCGTACATATGACAGATTTTGATCCAGGATCGTAGGGCTGGTAGTTTTTCCGTGCGAGCACAATACCACTTGCGCGCCCAGTTCCTGCATGCGAGCCAAAGAATGTAACATTGCGCTAACACCCTGAGCATTCTCGATGGTGGGAAATGGCCATTCTGCGGCATCAAAAGCGAGCAGGAGTTGCAATTCCGGCACCCAGAGCACGCTCTGTTCGGGGCAATGGCCGGGCGTTGAGAGTAATTTAAGTGTCAGGTCTCCCCCATCAAGAGATAACGTATGTTCAAACGCTATCGAAGGGGGATGAGGCGGACATTTTTGAAGATAGGAAAGCGTTGTTGATATTGTTGTAAGAACGCTTGTTGTGTAGGATTAGACATCCGTTGCGCACACAACGATTGTGCAATAATGAGCGCAGCCTTATTCTCGACAAAAAAGCTATTGCCCCATGTATGGTCCCAGTCAGCATGGCTATTGATTACCAGCACCGGTTGTCCGGCATATTGAGCCTGGATATCATGTAACATAAAGGCAGCATCTTCCGGGCAAAGAAGCGTATCACAAACAGCCAGCAAGCGTTCTGTTCTGATGATATAAGCGTCCACCTGTAACTCATCGAACTCGCCGGGAGCAGTAAATAGGCGCCGGAAGATGTGTACGCGTGGATCAAGCTTTAAATCTTGTACCTGAAAGAGTATCGATTGTGGCATAGCCTGTGCCTATGGCTCTTTCTCTAAAGAATTAATGGTGAAGAGAGCCAAGAAATGCAACCAGAAGATAGAGAACATAAATCAGCACACAGACCATAATGCATGCTACATAGCATGTAATATTCCAGGCCCGCTTATTATTTAGTGCCTGTCGTAATTGTTCCCCCATATCCGGAGGGTCCAATTCCATATCAGGACAAAGCTCCGTAATTCTGGGAAGCATTTCACGAAAGTCCTTGGCGTTCGTCATACCTTCAGCAAGAATGATCGTTTCACCATCATCCATATCCGCCATTAAGACGAGTTTGGAGGGAGTTGGTTCACCAGGTACGAGCGTCAAGCGCCGAATGGCCTCTAATTGTACCCGTAGTTCTTGATCTTGTTCTATCCCTGTGACGACAAGTTCATCATAGTAAAGCTGAATTTCTTTGCCCATCCCAAAGCGTACGACGCTGATAGGATGTTTACGCACTATTTCATTATCACTCATGCATTGTTCCGTTTTTTGAAATCAAAAGTATTGCCTAGATTGTACACTAAGTTCATTGAAGCGTCGAGGGAAAATGATGGTAATCTGTTGGCTCTTTTCTGCCGCGACAATGGTCAGCTAGCCGAGATGGGGTAAAACTAGAGATATTCTTGACATGAGTGTATAGAAACATTACAATTTTGACGAAGTCGCCATCAGACAAGGATTACAAATATTCTATGGCCCAGGTAGGTCTACTTGAAGACAATGCACGTATCGCAAAGCTTTGTGCAACGATGTTGCAATATGCAGGTCACCAGGTTATTGTGTATGAGCATCCGCGTGAATGTTTAGATGATTTACTGCCAGAGGCAGATAATAACGCATCTAAAACGTATCATGCTATAACAAAGCGAACATTGCCTGTATTGCCGGTTGATGTGCTAATTTTAGATTTGCATCTCCCGGATATGACAGGCATAGATGTGTTGCAATTTTTACGTGCCAATCCTCGCACTCGATCTTTACCACTGATTTTTTGCACCGCCGCAACTGCTTCTGAAGTTGCCAATGCGCTCAGCATTGCGCCTCAGGCAAGCTTTATTGAAAAGCCATTTACGTTTCAGGAATTGATTTCCGCAATCACCAGTGCGCTAGATATGAATGGAAACGGAAGCGCTAATTAAACCGGTTGCGTGCAAGTTGTCTGGTAATGATCTCTATCCTGTAAGCAGGGTATCTATGTGCAACCCCAATGTTTGACAAGAAAATGACCCAATATATGTATTTGCTTGATTTTAGTACATAGTTTTGTCGGTAGCTTGAGCTTTAAGGGAGAAGCGCCAGCGAAGAATTGAGCTTATAGTATCTACTCCTATCAAAGATTGTGATACAATAGATATCAATCTGGATGGGTTGTTGCCTCGCACGCATAATTACTCTGACCAGGTTCCACAAGAAAGTTAGCGAATTATGAGTACATATGAGCGAGATGCGCTGGCTATGGATGCTTATTCCAACGCTGTAACCGCTGCTGCTGAGCGTGTAGGCCCGGCTGTTGTACGTATTGATATTGAGCGTGATATGGCGCCCCGTTATGGACGCTATGCACCTCCTCCTGGTGGTGGTATAGGATCAGGCTTCATTTTTTCCTCAGATGGTCAGATCTTGACCAATGCGCACGTGGTTGAAAAAGCCAAACGTATCTCTGTGACCCTGGCAGATGGACGTAAATTTCCAGCGGGTCTGGTCGGGAGTGACCCCGAGGTAGACGTAGCCGTACTACGTATTGGCGCCGATCACCTCCCCGTTGCAGAGCTAGGTCGCCAGCCGCTACGGGTTGGCCAGTTAGTCATTGCTGTCGGTAATCCATATGGCCTAAACTGGACCGTTACCGCCGGGGTGGTAAGTGCTCTGGGTCGTACCCTGGATGTACCGGGTTCTAAAAAGATGATCAATTTGATCCAGACCGATACCTCGATCAATCCTGGCAATTCTGGTGGCCCACTGGTAGATAGTGCAGGCCGCGTTGTAGGCATCACCACTGCCATGCTACCAATGGCGCAAGGGCTTGGCTTCTCTGTCCCTCTGGATACCATGAAGGCGGTGCTGGCACGCTTGACGCAAAAGCGCAACGCCGTTCCTGCAGGCGTTTCTCTGGGTGTGGGAGGGATGCGCGTATCCCTGGACGAAAGTTTACGCCGCAGCCTGGGTTTAAAGCAGCAACTGGGAATGGAGATCCTGGAGATTCGCCCGGGCAGTGCTGCTGTACAAGCCGAGTTGAAGCGCCAGGATATTATTATTGCGGCTGACGGAGAAGCCGTGACCGAGCCCCGAGACTTACAAAGGGTTGTGCGCAGCCATAGCATAGGTGAAAAAGTGATCATTACTTTCCTACGTGGAGGCAAGCAGCGTAAAGTCACGGTTGTCCTATAAAGCCCGGTACGTTATGATGTAGACTAGATATGTACATTCCTTATTGAATTGCATGCCTGGATATTCGTTCGCTATGTGCCCAGGCATGCATATTTTAACGAGAAAGAGGGTACCTGGTCTATGTCAACGCTACCCGCGAAGATGCATACGCGTTTTACGGAATTGCTGAATATTCGTTATCCGATTGTCCAGGGTGGACTATCGCATCTCTCCTATGCCGAACTGGCCGCCGCCGTATCCAATGCTGGAGGGCTGGGTCAGATCGGCTGTGCCTGCTTCGCAACTCCTGAGGAATTAAGGGCCGATATACAAAAAGCCAAAAGACTGACGGACAAGCCTTTTGGCGTGAATTTTCCTATCGGGCACGTATCGCTGGATGGTTTTCTAGAAGTCACATTAGAAGAAGCACCAGCCGCAATCAGTATTACTGGTGGCAATCCTGAAAAGCTCTTACGGAGCATTCAACAGAGCGGAGTCAACGTACGCACCATGGTTCTGGTAGCGGGTGTACGGGCGGCTCAGAAAGCCGAAAGCCTGGGAGCGCACGCGGTAATTGCGGTCGGATTTGAGGGTGGTGGACATCTAGGGCGTGATGATATTGGTACCATGGTTCTGGTCCCTCGAATACTGGACTCGGTGCAGATTCCTGTGCTGGCCAGTGGAGGATTGGCGGATGGTCGGGGATTGGCCGCCGCTTTAGCTCTAGGTGCAGATGGTATTGAGCTGGGTACACGTTTTGTGGCGGTACGTGAGAGCAACGCTCATCCCGCTTATCAGCAGGCGCTGGTTGAGGCCAAAGAAACGGATACCATAGTCATCGAACGGGCCATTGGCCGACCAGCTCGTGTACTTAAGGGACCAATTCCAGATGCTATTTTGCAAATAGAGCAAGAACTGGAACGCACTCAGTCCACTCCTGAAGAGCGTTTACAACGGCTCTTACCACATATACGTGGAGAGGTAAATACGCGAGCCTCATTAGAGGGTAAATTAGATGAAGGCTTTGTATGGGCTGGCCAGATGATTGGATTGATCAATGATATTCCTAGCGCCCAGGAGCTGATTGAACGCAATGTAAAAGAAGCGTATGAGCAGGTCCAGCGCCTCCAGCAGATATTTTAATAATTAAAAAGTAATAGAAAGGCTCTTCTAGCCACTCGCTAGAAAAGCCTTTCTTATATGCTAGTGAACTAATATTCTCGGGCCGTCTCCAGGAACTGTCCAACCTCTGTCAGGGCAGCCATCGCGCGACACGTTATTTCTACCGACTCATAGTAAGGAATATTTTCCTCACGCAAAAGCTTGAGTGCAGGAATATCATGGCGAGCATAGACGGTCTGGACCAGCACAGGTTTTTTATATCGTTTTACCAACTGTCCCAGCATGCGTGCGGCAGCCTCTTCCCGAGCCCCGAAATCTTCGGAAAGTAACATGCGATACCCACCAAAGAGTCCGGTGATGATTACCCCATCGACCTCAGGATCTTGCAGGCACACTTCTGTGATGGTAGCAAATGACAGTGGATCTTCATCAGTTGCGCCAGCGACATCAATAGGGTTTGTTGGGGTTGCACGGGCAGGCATAAGTTCACGGAGCTTTTCCTGTGTTTCCGCACTTAAAACTTCTATTTCCATGCCTGCGCGGACCGCTGCGTCGCCGGTAGCAACAGAGCTTCCGCCTCCATCCCCCACAACGGCAATACGACGGCCGCCTTTAGGAGTGGGGGGCTGCACCGCCAGGGCCTGTGCCACAGGAAACAGCTCATCCGAGCGAAGGACACGGATGACACCGCTACCCAGCAAACTGGTATCGT
Source organism: Dictyobacter kobayashii (assembly GCF_003967555.1). Classification (GTDB taxonomy): domain Bacteria; phylum Chloroflexota; class Ktedonobacteria; order Ktedonobacterales; family Ktedonobacteraceae; genus Dictyobacter; species Dictyobacter kobayashii. The sequence continues at coordinate 182,346 of NZ_BIFS01000001.1, read as the reverse complement.
TATCAGGCCGGACAGTTGCCTGGGTACCAGTATGGGCCAGAGCGGCACGTACACCAACCTCAGTCGCGCCACTCAGGAAGATGACCGTAGGCTTATAATTTCCATTGGCATACATCTCCCTGGTCACCTGTCGCAGCGTTTCTTCCTGGATCGCCTCCACATAGCCAGCTATAACTGTTGTTTGGGGGTCCGTAGCTAAATACTGCATACACTCTGGGAAGGAGACATCAGCGGCATTACCGACGCTAAGAAAGGTATTGAAGCCAAGTCCATCCAGATGGGCCTGGGCATACCAGTACATGCCCAGATTCCCACTCTGTGATACCAGGCCAATCGGTCCAACTGGCAAGGGAAAGACCATACCAAGCGCATTGAGCTTTGAGCGATGGACATACAGACCCATGCAGTTGCTTCCAATAATGCGGATACCATGTTCACGGCAACGGGCAACGATCTGCTGTTCCAACGCCCGGCCTTCAGGACCTGTCTCGCTGAAGCCAGCAGTAATAATGACGATACCTTTCACGCCATGGGTGATACAATCCTCAACCCCTTTTTCCACGTGATTGAAAGATGTGGCAATCACCGCCAGATCGACATGTCCAGGAACATCTCGCAGACTGGGATAGGTAGGTTTTTCCAGTATCTCTGATACTGATGGATTAATTAAATAGATATCGCCGGCGAATCCTCCGGCGATCAACTGTTTAGCCGCGACGTGTCCCCATTTTTGTGGGCACGAGATGCGCCCAGTATCGCTACTGAGCGCGGCTGTAGAACCTCTTCTAATGAATAGGGTGAAATACTCATTCACTCTCCTCTTCGTCGTCAGATTGTTGAGATTGCCCGTTGCCTCGTTGTTCGCGTAGTAGTTCCTCTACATCGCGTATAAGGCTATCGGCGCTGGGTAGGGGGCCGCTACTGGGTGCACGATCTGGACTTATCACCAAATCCTCCTCATCTTCATTGTCATCGGGATCAACCCCATTGGCAATCTGTTCCTCCAGTCGACGTACATACTCGCGTGCCTCAGGATCTTTCGCGACCAGGGCTGTGACCTGTTCTTCGAAACGTACGGCATCCGATTGAATCTCGTGTAAATCCAGTCCGAAGGAGAGGAATTGATTAAGATAGGTAAGGAGCGCAGCCGTTACTTTGACATTGGGAGTAGCCGCCAGATAATGAGGCGCTGCAGCCCAGAGCGTGGCTGAGGAGATCCGTGCATGGTGGCTTGCATCATGCAAGACACCAATCATACCAGTTGGACCCTCATAGCGTGAATTTTGAACATCCATCTCATGGAGACGCTCCATGACTTCATTATCCGCCGAAGCCCCAGTAATGGGAACCGTAAGGGAATGAGGCACATCGGCGAGCAAAGCGCCCAGAAAGACCACTTCAGATGCATGGAATTTTTTACACACATCTAAAAATGCAGTACAAAACGTCTTCCATTTCAGTTGTGGCTCCGTACCAAGAAAGAGGATCACGTCACGATTGAGCTCTAGATCAGTATGGGCAAAGAACTGATTGGTAGGCCAGGTAATACTACGCTGGGCGCCATCGACATATTTAACAGTTGGACGAGTTTCAGTAAAAACAAAAAAGTCTTCCGCGTCTATTTCGGCAATTTTTTCTGGTGACCACTGGTCAATAAGAAATTTTATAGCTGTTGTAGCAGAATCCGCAGCGTCGTTCCAGCCTCCGAAGGCCACGACGACAACCGGTTCACGTAATTCTGGCTGATTATGGTAGTGTATTTGTGACATGTCCATCCCTCTTTATCTGCCTGTTTGGGTCTTTTCCAAGCAAATATGTTGTTACCATTCTATCACATTCGCACAATCCCTTATTTTCTTAAAACCGCTCTACAAGCCATTTGAGAATAGTTTTTCTCGTACAATACATGCGAATAAAGTCTCTCATAACTATCATTTACCAGCTAGCCGCACGCTTATTCGTCTATAAAAAGAAAGAGACTTTTAGCTTTCGAGGTTATAATATTGACGTCTCACAGAGAAAAGCCTATACTCACGGCATGGAAATTGCTGACGTCTCACTTATTTATCAAGATCATTACCTCCTGATCGTTAATAAGCCGGCCGGTCTCGTAATACATCCCACATATAAACACTCAGATGGGACTATGTGGGATGCTGTGCTGTCATATTTAGAAAAGCAGGGAGGGGATGACTGGCAGCCTCCTCACCTACCTGATGATCCTGAATGGGCTGGTGCTCCAGCGGCTATTCAAGATATGCTGCGCAAGAAGCGTCTTGAACGATTATGGAAAGAAGATGGTTTGTTGCCACGACCATGTCTGGTGCATCGCCTGGACAAAGACACATCAGGTATTGTCGCACTGGCGCGCACCGAGCGATCACGGCGCCACCTGATCAAGCAATTTCATGATCACACAATTGACAAACGTTATCTGGCCGTAGTTGCGCGTGGAGCATATGAGTGGGCGCGACCGCGTACCTCTTTCACGATTACCAGGCATGCCGCCGATGGTCAAGAAACGCTTGTGGATGGTAATTGTTTTTATTCCGCCGACAGTAAAGATGAGTTTATTCTGGATGGTCCTTTACAACGCGATCCTGATGAACGCAGGCGCTGTATTGTTGGGCCTGAAGGCCAGGCCTCTCGCACAGCCGTGAGAGTGATAGGCGTGGAAGAGCCATTTGCCCTGCTGGAAGTACGGCCGATTACCGGACGTACTCATCAGATTAGAGCTCATCTTTCAACTGCAGGTAGCGCCATCGTGGGCGATCAAATGTATGCACCGCTCGAACATACTGGCGCGACCAATCCTCCCTTAGCACGTCAATTTTTACATGCCTATAGCCTGACGCTGCGGCGCTATCCTCAGAATGATGCATGCCATTTCAAAGCAGCATTGCCTGAGGATCTTTGCTACTGGTTAAAGCACAGTTGCCCTTCATTGTGGAAATCCTGGCTCACCCTGCAAGGGCAGCCTTAAATATGGGCTATATTGGCATGATGAAAGGTATACATCATCAATGGGAACCGAAATTTATCCTCCAAATACAGGTCCATTAGCCCAATTAAGCGCGGAAGACAAAAAGAAACGTCTGGATGCTATGGTCAAAATCTGGCAAAGCGACACTGAAAAGCGCTGTCAACCTGAAAATCTCCCTGCTTTTATCGCCACAACAGGACTGGATGAGTACCGCTATTCGGTCTGGCTACGTTTCCCTGAATGGGAGCGCAGTGCAGTTGTTGGTCAGGTATTGACTTTACAGCGCTCGCCGCAAGGTCAAGAGCGCCCCGTCCTCTTCAGCCAATGGCGGCATGATCCATTATTGCAACAGATGCCCGACTGGAAGCAACAACTTCCCAACGAGAATGTTTTTAATATTTCGGTGCGCATCACTCCTGGCAGCCTGGGTGAAGGAAGTAAATGGGCGATTGTGATGCCAAGAGACCTGGTACCACGCTACAAACCAGGCTGGCCTAAACAGCAGGACTGGGTTAGCTGGACCCAGACTTTTGATTGGTTGGCGGTTAGCACCAGCTTCGTGCATGGCCTGTTGGATGCCCTTTAGCTGATTTCAGCTTTTCTGTTGATGCAACGTCTCTTTATTTTAGAATGTGTCTTCCTGCTATCATCATGGGAAGCGTGCCGCGCTTGTGCGGACGTGCGCTGGCGCGCCCGAGCTTGTTTTTCTTGTGTGTGCATTTTCTTGTGTGTGCATTTTCTTGTGTGTGCATTTTCTTGCACCACACAAGAAAACTTCTTGAGCTCCAATGGCGCTCAAATCTAGTTGGCAGATATACGATGCAACAAAATGGCAATAAAAGCATATATGTATATGGTAAATAAATTTGCTCATTGAGTATCTTGCGTTGTGTCTTTAATTCAACCTTCAAAAGGAACATATATGGAATCAATGTCTTCACAACAGGAAGCTTTGGACCGACAGTTGGAGCGTGTAAAACGACGATTGGCGCGAACCCAACTACTTGACCAGAATAACAAGGTAAGAACCCTGGCAGTAGTTGGCGGCGGCATCTTTCTAACCATTGTCGGTCTGGCCACGGTACACTTGCTAGGCTTTATCTTCTTACTGGCAACCGCCCTTGGTTTTTATCTGCTTGCTCGTTTTCAGCCCAATGTAAATCAAAGCGTTCTGCGCTACCAGGTCTGGTTAAGGCTATTACAGGCTCAGAAAGCTCGCCTGGCCCTGGATTGGGATGGCATGCCCCCGTACCAGCGCGTGAAGAACAAGAAGTAGATCATCCTTTTGAAACTGATCTGGATATCAGTGGTGAGCGCTCGTTACATCGCTTGCTGAATACCGGGGTCTCTCTAGAAGGAACACTACGTTTACGGGATTGGTTATTAGAATTAGAGCCAGATAGCGCTATCATTAACGATCGCCAGGTTCTGGTGCGTGAGCTCATTCCACTGACACGTTTTCGCAATAAATTGTCACTGTATTCGCTATTTGCCACCCGTTTTACAGATGGGCCAGTTGATGGCGATCGTCTTTTAGATTGGCTTGAAGCGCAAGCAGAATCCAGGCAAACCCTGCCAACCCTGCTGGTAGCTTGTGGACTGGCAGTTCTCTTCTATCTCTCGGTGCTTCTATTTTTATTCGAACACATATCGCCCTTATTTTGCGTAGTTACGCTGATTGCTTCCTTTATCTGGTACTTGATGACCAAAAAAGAGCAAGGGCATCTGGCTGAAGACACCCACACACAGAGGATCGCTTTCGGACAATTGCAGCATATTTTTGGCTACCTTGAAAAGTATCCTTATGCCAAAAAATCACGACTATATAATCTTTGTGAACCTTTCTTTGGACATGGGGACCATCGTCCCTCCGTCCTGCTAAAACAGCTAGAGCGAATTACTAGCCGGGCCACATTATCTCGTAGTCCTGAGGGCTGGACAATCTTAAACGCTTTTATCCCGATCGGGGCCATCACCGCTTATCAATTGGATCAATGCAAGGCCTTGATTGCGCAATATCTTCCGATCTGGTTGGATGTCTGGTATGAACTGGAAGCTACCTGTTCGCTAGCCAACTTCGCTTACCTCAATCCAGACTATACCTTTCCCGAGATTGTGGCTGGAAAACAAGGGAGAGATACCACCGTCTTTCAGGCCAGAGGTATGGGACATCCAATGATCAAGAAAGAGCGCAAGGTTGCCAATGATTTCCAGGTGGATGAAGAGGGTGAAATCCTGTTGATTACCGGCTCTAATATGTCCGGCAAAAGTACCTTTTTACGCACTATTGGTATCAATCTTTGCCTGGCTTATGCTGGCAGTGTGGTTAACGCAAGTTCATTACGAACCTCGCTGTTTGAAATCTATGCCTGTATTCGTGTCACTGATTCCCTGGCCGATGGCTACTCGTATTTCTATGCTGAAGTTCGGCGTCTGAAGGGTTTATTGGATGCACTTAATGAAGGGACTCATTATCCTGTCTTCTTTTTAATCGATGAAATTTTTAAAGGCACCAATAACTATGAGCGACTCATTGGTAGTGAGGCCTATATTCGTGCCCTGGTAGAAAAGAAATGTACCGGCGCCATCTCCACCCATGATCTTGAGCTGGTTAAACTGTCTGAACTCTATCCAATCATTAAGAATGCACACTTCCGGGAAAATATCATTGATGACCAAATGGTATTCGAATATCTGCTGCGCGAAGGGCCCAGCCCTACCCGCAATGCCTTGAGGATCATGCAGATGGAAGGTTTGCCTGTCAATTGGGAAGCGGTTTCACCATTTCAGCCATAATGGTCTCTGGCAGGCTTATAGGCACAAAAGAGGAGCAGCAGACATCTTTTCTGCTGCTCCTCTTTTGAAAAGAGGATTATAAACCGAGTGTTCCGGTATGTGGTTCACTCTGCTTACCACGTAAATACTCAGCACATGTACGATAGGTTTCTTCTGTAATCAGACCTTTCGACATATAGTGAGTAAGCATTACGTCAAGTTTTAAGATGCTTATCAAATTATATCCATGACGGCGTAAGCGCTCGGCAGCGCCATGTTCGCGGTCAATGAGCACGATCACATCTTTGACTTTCAGGCCATTTTCTTCAAGGAGCGATGTCGTCTCGAGGATACTTCCACCACGAGTGATCAAATCGTCAATGATGATAGCCGTATCACCTTGAGTGAAATGTCCTTCTATTCCACGTTTGCCAGTCCCTTCGGGCGGCTACGTGCATAGATAAGAGGAATATTCGTTTCTAATGAGTAGGCTGTAGCCAGTAAGAGTCCACCAACCGGAACCCCCGCAATAACGGAGAAGGGGTGAACACGCGGACGACGTAATGATTGGGCTAAATTAATTTCTTGTTGCATCAGTTTGCTTGCAACACGGAGAGCGGTTGGATTACTAATCAAGACTTTAGGATTGACAAAAACGGGAGAACTTACAGCGGATTCACTCACTGTAAAGTTTCCAAATTGTACGCCTCCAAGGTCAAATAGTATTTGGGCCAACCACAAATTATCCAGAGACTGCTCTTTCGCCACCTCAGCATCCTTTCTCTTAGCAGAAGGATTTGTTTCCTAAGTATATCATAATCGCATAAGTTCAGCCAACTTTTTATTAGTAGCTGACTGAATTATATAACTTCATGTGTAATTCCTAAGCTGAAGCCGCGCTTGTGTGCTGAGTTGTGTTTGAATCCTGCTGACCCTTCACAACGCCACAAACGAGAAATTTCAAAGTGAAAGTTACACATAGCGTTATATACGATTCCTTACAACCTCTTTCTTTTAGATTTATGGTGCTAAGTATTTTGTACGTATTATGGAGATCCAGGTTGTAAAGCGAATAGGGGAACTGGCTATATAGACGATATGAACTCTTGCACCAGTTGGGCTGATATGGTACGCTACCCCAAACGTATATGATAAAATCATGCTTTTTGAGATTTGGGTGAAGACATATGCCAGTAATCAGTATCATAAATTTAGGGAAGTCCTTTGGAGCAGAAAGAATTTTTTCTGGTCTGAATTTTCAAATTGATCCGCAAGATCGAATTGGCCTCGTCGGACCCAATGGAGCTGGAAAGTCCACACTGCTCAACATCCTGGCTGGGCGCGAAGAGCCAGATGAAGGCACAATCGCAATTGCGCGTAATACACGCATTGGATACCTCACTCAGATAACGGATTTTCAGCCAGATAACAGCCTGCGTGAAGAGATGCTCTCAGTTTTTACACAGTTACGACAATGGGAGCAGGAGCTCAGTGAACTGGCCATAGCAATGTCATCGACGCAGCCTGATACAGATCAGCACAAATCCTTGTTGCAGCGCTATGATCAGTTACAGGTACGTTATGAACATGCTGGCGGTTATACCTATGAGAATCGGGTTGATCAAGTGCTGGATGGCCTTGAGTTCACGCGAGAGCAGCAATCATCGCCGGTTATGCAGTTGAGTGGTGGTCAGCAGACGCGTGCAGCATTAGGAAAGCTTCTTCTGCAAGAACCTGAAGTCCTTTTGCTAGACGAGCCAACTAACCACCTGGATCTAGCCACACTTGAATGGCTCGAAACTTACCTGTCCTCCTGGAAAGGAGCAATGGTAATTGTGGCCCACGATCGTTATTTCCTGGATAAGGTCGTATCGCGCACTATAGAGCTAGCTTTTGAGCGCATCGAGGAATATCCGGGCAATTACACAAAATATCTCTCTTTGCGCGAAGAACGTATGGAGAGGAGGCGCCGTGAATATGAGGCACAGCAGGCGCACATTGCGCACACAGAAGAATTTATTCGGCGCTATAAAGCGGGCCAGCGGAGCCGAGAAGCACGAGGGCGGCAGACCCTGCTAGATCGAATGGAGCGTGTAGAACGTCCACAGGATATGCCAGAGCTCAACTTTGAGTTTACAGCCGTCACCGATAGTGGTCTGGTTGTCATTTCAACCCAGAAGCTTGCCGCCGGCTATGCTAATGGCACAAAGCTTGCCGGGCAATCAGAGAACCAGGACAATATACTGGTACAGGTAGCTGACCTGGAACTACTCCGGGGTGATCGCGTTGGTCTAATTGGGCCTAATGGAGCTGGTAAGACCACTCTGCTCCGAACTTTAATTGGAGAGTTACCACCGCTCAATGGTCAGGTGCATATCGGCCACGGAGTGCGTATCGGTTATTATTCTCAAACCCACTCGGGCTTAAATATGGAGCGTAGCATTGTAGATGAAATACGCCAGGTCAGCGTACTGAGTGAAGAAGGTGCTCGTAGTTTCCTGGGGCGTTTCCTCTTTTCTGGCGATGATGTGTTTAAGCAAATTGGCTCCCTGAGTGGTGGTGAAAGAAGTCGTGTTGCCCTGGCTAAATTAACCCTGCAGGGTTCAAATTTGATGGTGCTAGACGAGCCGACGAATCACCTGGACCTGCAATCACGCCAGTTCCTGGAAGAGGTATTGGGAGAGTTTGATGGGACCCTACTCTTCGTCTCTCACGACCGCTATTTTATTGATAGTCTGGCCACCAAAATATGGGCCATCGAAGATAAAATACTCTATCCCTACCAGGGTAACTACACAGAATATCGGACGCGTCACCAGCAAATAGTCCTTAATACGCCGAACAACAAAACAGCGGCCAGGGCGGCGCCAGCGAAAGTTGCTCCAGCCAAGCCAGCAGGCAAGAAGCAGGCCAAAGTAAAAGCCAGAACTCTGGAAGACGTTGAGAAGGATGTGGAGAAAGCCGAGGCACAGGTGAAATCCCTGGAAGACGCGCTTTCACAGGCAGCCCTTGAGGCGGATGGTGAGAAATTAACACAACTTTCTGTAGACTACGAGCAAGCCCGGGCCCGGGTAGATGAATTATTGCAGGAATGGGAACAGCTGGCAGATATGGCTAGCTAGTGGATATTATTAGCACCCGGCAGGTAGCACATGCTACCTGCTTTTTTTGCGCCGTAAACGTGTAGGTAAGCCACCAACAAAGCCACCCAGTGCCAGAACAAGTGGCACTATAGCTGCGATAATCAGCCATACAACCAGGGTCAGCGTAGGCATAAACAGCGTTGGATGAAGATTGATCTGATGGATTAGCGAAGCCTGCCCGAACTTGTAAACCCCACCCAATACAGCCACCAGTGCCACCGAAACCATGATAGTTTCAAGCAGCAAGGCAAAGCCATAGCGAAAAGAGCCATGTGCAGCATTCACACAAAGGATCGCCATACCTATGCATGCGATAAAGAGTCCGATGTAAGGAATCGACGCCACGAAGGTTAGCAGTCCAATTCCAACCAACCCCAGCACGATACCAAGGATGCTGAGTGCAAGGCCCAGCATAAAACCGTGGGCTATATTGATAGGCGTTTCCGTCGTGTTTAATTTACTCTTGGGTTGATCCTCTGTTTGGGTTTGCGCAACGGCCAGATTACCCATAATATTATTTTTAATCGCATAGGTTTCTGGATTCTGGGCATCCAATTCCAGTGATCGTTCCACCGCCTCGAGTGCCAGTTGATGCTGTCCCAGATTACTAAAAACCACTGCCCTCATACTCCAGCCCATGGCATTATTAGGATCAAGCTGAAGAATATGCTCAATAGTCTGTTGGGCTTCAGCATAGCGGCCTGCAGTACCCAACAACTGCCCTTTTAATATCAACGCAGGCAGGTCATTTGGCATCACTTGCAAAACCTGTTCAACCAGATTAAAGGCTTCCCCATAATTTTGCGCCTGAAATAGCTGTTGTGCCCTGGCTATCATTTGTTGGCCCTGTTGTTCGCGCTGTTGCTCCAGATCAGAAGACATGATCTGACCTGTTGTGGATTGCGCTGGCGCCTGTACAGGAGGGACTGTCGCTGTTGGCGTGACCGTAGCAAAGGGCATATTCCTTTTCAAAAGTGAGCTACTAGTCTGTGAACCTGTAACAGGTGGAACTCCAATAGAAGATAAATTGGCTGAAGTACTTTGTCGGACAGGAGCTATCTCTGGTAGAGCCCCTACAAGTGTAAAAGGGATTTGTTGTTGTCCAAAGAGTTGAGGGCGCTGTTGTTCGCCAAGGACTCCAAAGAGGTAAGCATGTAACTTTGTGAGAGTTACGGTCCCTGTTGCCTGATCAACTGCTGGCCGCAGAGGCCAAGGATCATTTGATGGGCCAGGGGACCTAATCCTCGCTCGCCCGCTTCGGGAGCCCGCTCGTTTCCTCGACAAGAGGACATAAACAAGCGATTGGGCTGCGACTGCAAAATAGAGAGCACTGAATTGCCCAACAGGGGTTTAGAATCATACGGCGAGGTACGGCGCATATTCCAAATCTGCCCTGTCTGGAAACAATCAAAGATACACAGCACCTGTGAGGCTCGACTGTGGGTCAAAACATGCTGAGCAAAAGAATGAAGGCTCAAGCAGGTACTTAGATCCTGATAACGTGAATTTGTCAGGGCCAGATATCCTTCGCCTGAGCGTTCATCGATAAAAGCGTGGCCAGCAAAATAAAGCAGAATTGAATCGCCTTCCTCTGCTTTATGAAGATAGATTTGCGTGATCAGAGATTCTATAAGTTCCTTTGTGGCATGTTGACCCTGTACGAGCTGCACATCTGGGGGAGACCATTTGCCCCTTTATTATTGACCAACCACTGAGCAAGTGCCCGAGCATCATTTTCGGCAAATTGTAGCGGACGAAATGCGCTATCCTGATACTGATTCACGCCTATGATCAATCCTATATGCCTTGGAGGCTCTTTCTGTGGTGGCGTTTTCGTCAACTCTCCAGAATACATTTTGTTCCTTCCAGTTTTGATACAGTGAAATATTTTTTCCCTAATCTTCTATTATCAACTAGAATGGATAAGATATTTCCCCTTATGGAGGCGTAGATCATCGTCTATAAGCGCATGACCAGACTGTGTGCCTCTCTCCATTCAATGCGATGGTAGGGTAAGCTAAGCAAATAACTGCTTTCATTGTAATCGTGTTCTGTCAGACTGGCAAATCCTTATTGTATTGTGATGCTGTGTTGTTTCATCTTATAACTAGAAGATTGAGCGAACACTGTTATCTCTGGCGAATAACACATATTATATGGCTGCATAAGAGTCGGATCTTTTTTCAAAAATATATGCTGCATAGAGCTATGTGCTTAAAAGCATTTGGAAACGCTGCTTGATTGCGGCTCGCGCCGTTGCCACCGACTCAGCTCTTCGAATCAATCAGCTTCAAGAAGACTGATTCGCCCGTCAGGCAGCTTTGCTCATACGATTGAAATGCTATTTTTTAATTTATATGGATTGACTGATAATTTGATAGAAATATATAATATCAGTCTTCCATGTTTTATCTGTTTGTAGAAGGGATGCATGATAATTAAGATGTTCTGGCACCCTTCTGTCGTTAGTCACTACCGATCATGTTTCAATACTACTTCGCAAGTATACACCATCAAGTGAAGAGATATTGAAAAAATGAGGACTTTTGTCTTTTTTATTCAGCAATATATTGCTGAGAGTGGCTCTTATAATTAATTATTACATGTATTGCTGAAATTTTTCGACCGCGCAGAATCGTATAGTCATTTTTTTGAAAGGAAGGTGTTGTGGCATTTGATACAATTGATGAGATGGTAAGTTCTTTTCTGTAAACAGAAATATCAGAGAAAGATGCTATCCGCATAAATTTGTATGCTCTTGCTTAGAATGGTTCGTTTACATTACATAATAGTATGTATCCAAGAAAGGTTAACGAGCCTATATGCCGTATGTAATAGGGATTACAGGTAATATAGCCTGCGGAAAAACGTCTATAGGGCAGATGTTAGTACAATTAGGGGCTGAGCGTTATATTGATGCAGACTTGTTAGTACACCATCTATATGAGCGAGACCAACCTATTGCTGTACGTGTCGCAGATTATTTTGGGCCACAGGTAGTAGCGCCGGATGGAAGTATTGACCGTAAAGCGCTGGGTTCTATCGTATTTCACGACTCAGAAGCTATGAAGCGACTGGAACAAATCGTTCATCCTGCGGTGCACACAGCTATTCAAGTAGAATTGGACAAAGTAAGCCCGCAAGGTATCGCAATCCTGGACGCAGTAAAACTGCTTGAAGGTGGATCTGCAAACTTTTGTCAGGCCAAATGGCTTGTAGTGTGTTCTGAAGAACAGCAGCTACAACGTCTTATGCAGAGAAATGTCATAAGTTTGCAAGAGGCCCAGGCAAGGATTAAAGCTCAGCCTGGTACTGAGGGTAAATTAAATATAGTCGATGAAGTAATTGTGAATAGTGGAACTTCTGAGGCTACATACCAGCAAGTTGCAGCTGCATTCAAAAGATTCTGCTTGAAATTTGCCATTCATAGTTGACAAGTGGAGAATAGGAGATGCATAGGTCATCATTTACCCATACATTTGTTTTAAGTATTTGTATGGTGTTTGTTGTTTCTGTTGCCTGGTGTATTCATGCTGTTTACATATCACCTGCCAATAGTGCTGCTAACGCATTAAAGCAGAGCGTGCAAATACAGAACAAAGACCAGCTTCCTGAATCTACCCTCCAGACAGAAACGATCAATACAGGCAATTCATCTATATTAAGTAGCTCAACTAAATCGGATCTTTTCCAGCTTACCAATGGATTGCGTCCGGGTCAGAGTAAACCTATCCCTGCAGCGAAAGATGTGCAAGAGATCCCTGTCTTTGATGTCTCCTTTTACAACGAGCGTGGTGATCTTATTTCTGGCTGGTTGGCTGTATCTACTCCCAATGCGCCAGTGATTATCCTGGCTCATGGCACTCCGGGTGATCGTGTAGACATGATCAATAGAGCTTCCTTCCTATTTAAACATGGATACTCGGTATTGTTGTTTGACTTCCAAAGTTACGGGAAGAGCCAGGGTGTAATGTCGACTTTAGGGATGGTTGAATCTGGCGATATTTTAGCAGCTATTTCTTTTCTTCATTCGTATCCTGATACGATTAATAGTAGAATAGGATTGTTAGGGTTGTCGATGGGAGCAACTGCATCAGTATTGGCAGCCGCGCGAAGTACTGATATCAGTGCAGTATTAGCGGAGAGCTGTCCCGTAGATGCAACACGTGTACCTGATGATGTGCCAAATGACCAGGTGCGTGATGCCGATCGGCAGCTTGTCGAAGAGGTATATGGAGTGGATATTACACTGGCGCGTCCCATTGATGTGGTTAATAAGTTAACGGGGCGGACCGCTATTTTCTTTGTTAATGGAGATAGTGATGTCCAGACGCCTCTAGATGGCATGAAGGCTCTCTACAGTGCCGCAGGAGAACCCAAACAATTCTGGGTTGTGAGTGGAGCGGGCCATGCACAATCTTTCGATGTCGCCAAAGCTGATTATGAGACGCGCGTAGATCAATTTTTTGATACTTACCTGGGTTTCTGATCTGTAGCTAGAATGCAGCCAGACAATCATTTCAAAAGAACCAGAGTAACTTCTACTCTGGTTTTTTATATTACCTCTGCCGGGTTAACGTGGCGCAGCGAGCCGCGCCTGAGCGGCGTTTCTTCTTGTTTTTCAGCGTATGTCAATCTGGGGGAGATGAAATTCTAGAGTATATATAATCACAAAAGGAAAGCAAGAATCATCTCTGAATTTCGTCAAGTAGCATGTACAAATAACACATAGTAGTGATGATAACTTTTATTATTGATGCTTTATGTCAATCCAAACAAAAAATATGTATTGACAGTTCAAATGACAATACGTATAATTCCCTCAATCTCTTTTCCTTGTTTAAGAGAAAATACTAGCCAGGTGCCTGGATTTGCTTTATAGTTTTGTAAATTGCCGCTATCACAGCGAAAAAAAGCTCGACAAAGGAATTTATAAGACTTGGTGAGATCAATGCCCTGCGTGACGTATTTATTTTTGTAAGGCATGAACGTCCTTACTATTAGTACAGCAACCTGTGACCCCTTTTTCTGCATTGTTTTTATTAGCTATCTAAAGGTGGAAAGTGTTTCATGCTTATAATGAAGCACTTGATGAAAGGCAGGCTGACTACATTATGCGACGATCTCCGTCTCGTATTTTAGCCTCTATGTTAGGCTTCACGCTGGTTATCAGTATCCTGGCTGCTTGTGGCTCCGGGGCAACGCAAACGAATACTGGTAATGGCGGCAATGGTGGCACCCAGCAAACCATTACAATCAAAATCGGTTCCGAACTGCCCACAACAGCCGGCGATGCCTCGACTGGTAAACCAGCTCAAGATGGTGTGCAATTGGCCGTTCAAGAAGCCAATGCCGATCCTAACTTCTTACCAGGTTACAAATTTGTACTGGTTCCCAAAGACGATGTCGGTATTAACGGCACCCACGATCCGACAACCGGCCAGAAAAACGTAACCGATCTGATTGGCGATGCTCAGGTAGCCGGTATTGTTGGACCAATCAACAGTAGCGTGGCTCTGGCTGAGATTCCAACCACAAACAAGGCTCCAATTGCCCTGATTAGCCCATCAAACACCAATGACTGTCTCACCAAAGAGACACCAGCATTTGAATGTGGTGGTGCTAACAGCAAAATGGCTGCGTTACGTCCCACAGGAAAAGTTACCTATTTCCGTACAGCAACCATTGACCAGTACCAGGGTGCTGCATTGGCGGTTTATGGATACAAAAACAAAAACTACCGTAGTGTTTATGTGCTTGACGACACCGAAGCTTATGGTGTTGGCCTGGCACAGAACTTTACAACCTACTGGAAGAAGTTAGGTGGAACAGTTGTTGGTTCCGCCAGCATCAAACAAACGAACTCATACGAGAATATTCTGACCGAGATTGCTGCTAAAAGGCCAGATTTTATCTTCTTTGGCGGTAACGACTCAACCGGTGGTATTACTATTCGTCAGCAGATGAAGACCGTAGCCGGCCTGGCTAATACTCCATTCTTCGCTGGTGATGGTGCCAAAACGTCGGCCCTGGCTAAAGCTGTTAAGCCTCTGGGTGGTGGACAAGTTTTCGCCTCGATCCCCGGTGTCGATCCCAGTCAGTCACCAGCCTCCAAGACCTTCTTTGATGCCTACACCAAGCAATTTGGTAGCGATGCCATTGGTGCTTATAGCGCTGGTGGTTATGACTGTGCCAAGATTCTGTTGCAGGCAATCCAGACAGTTGTTAAAAACAAAAAGGCCACAGCCCCGAAGGATTCTGGTGATGACACCGGTGCTGCCACATTCCGTCAGGCTGTTATCGATGCTGTGCAATCCATCCAGTACGATGGTGTCACAGGTCATCATAGCTTCGACAAAAATGGCGACACATCCAATCACTTCATCTCACTGTACACCATTGGTGATTTGAACACAGGTGATGGCTGGAAATATCTCGAGCAGATCGACACCAGCAGCCTGCAATAAGCGAAGTGAAAATGATCCAAACTTTACATCTATTATAAGATGAGAGGTTTGCAAGATACCTGGGGAGGTGTTAGCGGATCCTTCTCCGGCTGATGCTTCTCCAGGTTTTTCATTTCTGTACTCTCAACGCGTTCCTGTAGTCAATCACTACTTGAAGATAAGGAGTAACCAACCAATGGCTACTTTCTTAAACCTATTAATCGTAGGTCTGGCAACGGGTGCTATTTATGCCCTGATCGCGCTGGGTTATACGATGGTTTACGGTATTATTGAGCTCATCAACTTCGCCCATGGTGACATTTTTACCCTTGGTACATTTGTAACCATTGCGGTACTTAGTGCGCTAGGAGTTACCGCGGCCAATCCCCCATCGGCATTTAGCTGGCTGCTGGTTAGCGAATTGGCGTTGGCCTGTATTGGTTCATTTCTCTTCTGCGCTATATTAGGCGTAGTCATTGAACGTATCGCTTATCGTCCTTTGCGCAATGCGCCTCGCCTGGCTCCGCTCATTTCAGCGATTGGAGTTTCCCTTATACTCCAGGATGTTGGTAAGCTCTGGTTTGGTAATACCGATGTCTCATTTGTCTCCTTGCCTATTGGTATTATTCATACCGGTCCTATTGACATTGATGTGATCAACATCTTTGTATTGGTAGTTGCCATTGCGCTCATGATTGCGCTTCATCTACTGGTTACCCGCACACGTATGGGACGTGCCATGAGAGCTGTCGCGCAGGATCGCGACGCCGCAGCCTTGATGGGTGTGAACGTAAACTTTGTGATCAGTATCACCTTCTTCATCGGTGCAGGGTTGGCTGGTGCGGCTGCCTTCATTTACAGCCTCAAGTTTCCCAATACCTATTTCTACCTTGGCTTTGAGCAAGGCTTGATTGCCTTTACCGCTGCTGTACTGGGTGGCATTGGAAATCTCGTTGGTGCCATGTTTGGCGGCTTACTGATTGGCCTGATTTATTCGCTGGTAACCCTGATCCCCCCAACAATTTTGCCCCATGGCGGAAATGCGTGGAATAAAGCTGTAATCTTTGCGATCTTGATTTTAATTCTCGTCTTCCGGCCGTCTGGACTTTTTGGGCAGAATACTCCTGAGAAAGTCTAATGGAGCACAGATACAAAGCACAAAACAAATCAAGCGTAAAGCGAGGTGATAAAACGTGGCTGTATCAGAAAGCCCCCGCAAACTGTTTCCAGGTACTGAGACGCGCAAGCTCTTAATTAAATGGCTTGTAGCCTTACTTGTTCCCCTCTCTCTATTCACCTTTGTCTGGATTGGTGAGCAGATCGTCAACCAGGTATTGTTGAGTTTTTTTAATCCACAGGATCCTCAGTACGATCACAATCTGTGGTCTCTTTTGATGCAAATCCTCTTTATTCTTATTGTCTATGCATCTGTTATCGCTCTATCAGGCTACCTGGTAGCGGCGGATAGTGGGCGACGCAGCACAATTGAGGTCTGGTGTGATGTTTTGTTTGCCACTGTCCCTACCCTGATTTTGCTGAACAGCACGGCTAACCTCTTGATTAGTGTCGGGTTAGGTGTGGTGATCTGGGCTATCTACCTCTTTGTGCGTAACCGTATTCGTCAGGCCCGGAACTATGCGCCGCCACCACCACTGGAGAGTTTGCATGTTGTAGACGAGCAAGGAAGGGCGGCCCTGTTGCGCGTAGCCCAGCAAGCTGGTTTCTGGTTTGCAACCATCTTTGCCGTCATTTCTTTGATTGCTGACCTGATTTTCTATGCATCTGGTTCATTACCCGATTTGTTGCTGATCTGGGTAGGCGTACGTACTGTGTTGTTGCCAGTTGCTGGATATTTCCTTGGACGCCTGGGTGGTGTAATCGCTTTGCGTTATGTTGTTGCTCCAGATGCGGGCGTTGAGGTGAGCGACAACGGGCGAGCAGAAAAAGGACGCCTGGGATGGCGCGGCAACGCTCATAAAGTAAGCCGAGAGCAACAGTTACATAGTTTGTCTGCCAGTCGTGCCAAAGAGGAAGCCAGGGATGTTGTCCCTAACGACAAGCCATTGCAGAGTAAGGGAGCAACGCGCTTCTATCTGTTTATATTAATGGCATTTATTATTCTCTATCCTATCCTGGACCCGATCTTGTTTGGGTCTGGCTCTAAAGGCCGTATTAGTAGTTATGGTGATTTAGGTTTCTACATCATTCTGGCCCTGGGTCTGAATATTGTGGTCGGTTTTGCTGGCCTGCTTGATCTTGGTTATGTTGCTTTCTTTGTCATTGGTACCTATGCCTGGTCTATGGTTGGCTCGACACAGTTCTATAAGTTGACCGGCATCTTTGCTAATCCCAACCTTTTCTCCTGGTTTTTCTGGCCTATGATCATTATCGCCGCCATAATTACGGCGCTGTGGGGAATCTTGTTAGGCGCCCCCACGTTACGGTTGAGGGGTGATTATCTGGCTATCGTGACGCTAGGTTTTGGAGAAATCATTCCTATCGTCTTTACGCAGATGGACCAATATACTAATGGTACTGATGGTATCGCGGGTGTTTATCCACCAGCTACCCCATGTATTGGATCTTTTTGTGTGAACTGGGGAAGTAGCCCGACACCATATTACTATCTCATTTTGATCTTGATCGGGGCCTGTATCTTTGCGAATGTGCGCTTGCGCGACTCAAAGCTTGGGCGGGCCTGGATTGCGATTCGAGAAGATGAAGTAGCCGCATCGTCATCAGGTATCAACCTGGTGAATACCAAGTTGTTTGCCTTTGCTGCCGGCGCTTTCTTTGCAGGTATCGCTGGTGTTTATCACGCAGCTAAATTGGGTACCGTAGCTCCAGGTGATTTTAACTCAACCGATTCCATTATCTACCTGGCAATGGTAGTTATTGGTGGTCTGGGTAGTATTCCAGGGGTACTGGTTGGCGCTGTCGTTGTTTACGCAATCAACCTGTTGATCCTCAGTCAATTAGATACCTATGCCACTGATCCCAATAATTTCCTGCATATCTTGCCACAGCTTTTGCCCAACTTCAGCTTTGAAAACATTCGTAACCTGTTGTTTGGCGTCATCTTGATCTCCATCATGATCTTCCGGCCAGAAGGCTTAATACCGAGCGCCAGGCGCCGCCGTGAGCTTCATCATACTGAGAACGAGGATGAAGAGGTAGAGACCTCGGCACTGGATGAACCTCCAGGCACCTCAGAGTTCGAGGCAGAAGTGCGTGTGGAATAGTAGCACAGAAGGAAAAAAAGATGAGTTCTGAACAGGTAAAGCTGGACGGCCAGTCTGCCTCTACTCTATCTACAGCAAATGCATTACTGGAACTCCGCGCGGCCACCAAAACCTTTGGCGGCCTCACCGCTGTTTCAGAGGTAGATTTGATCGTGAGGCCACGTGAAATTGTCAGCGTGATCGGCCCTAATGGAGCTGGTAAGACGACCGTTTTTAACTTGATCACTGGTATCTACCAGCCTACCTCTGGTGAAATTTTACTGGATGGGAAATCCATTGTTGGGTTATCACCGGATAAGATTGTTGTGCAGGGGATAACGCGCACCTTCCAGAATATCCGTCTCTTTAATAACATGACTGTGCTAGAGAATGTGCTGGTTGGGCAGCACACGCGTCTCAAAGCAGGGATTCTGGGTTCGCTTTTTCGGCCACGTTATGTGATCGAAGAAGAGCAGCGTGCGCGTGAGCGAGCCCTGGAATTGTTGGGATTCTTTGGAACTGCATTGGTGGCGCGCCAGGACGAATATGTTATGAACCTCTCCTATGCGGATCGACGGCGCGTAGAGATTGCCCGCGCCCTGGCGGCGGACCCCAAGCTACTTTTGCTTGATGAACCTACCGCAGGTATGAACGAGGCCGAAACGCTTGAGGCCGTGAAATATATTCGACGCTTACGCGATGAACTCGGGCTCACAATCCTCTTAATTGAGCATAAGCTCGCAGTAACTATGGGCATGTCCGATCATATTGCTGTGCTGGATTATGGACAAAAGATTGCGGATGGATTACCTGATGAAGTACGCTATGATAAACGGGTAATCGAAGCATATCTGGGTCGGCAATCGGAGACAGAACCAACGTCGGAGCCAGAAGCATAAGGGTGCAAAAAAAACAAAAAAAGAGGTCTGCGATGTTACGACTCGTTGATGTGAATACATTTTATGGTCCAAGCCATGTATTACAAAATCTCTCACTCGAGGTAGAAAAGGGTGAGATTGTCTGTTTGCTCGGCGCTAATGCTGCCGGTAAGACCACGACCATGAAAACGATTTTTGGTCTGACTCGTGCTAGTAGCGGCTCGATCAACTTTGATGGCCAGGCCATCGAGCGCAAATTGACTGGTGATATTGTCAAGTCTGGCCTGGCCCTGGTGCCTGAAGCCCGACGTATTTTTCCTCGCATGTCAGTGCGCGAAAATCTAGAAATGGGAGCTTTCACCCGCTCCAATAAGAATGAAATTGCAGAAGATATGGACCATGTCTGTCAGATATTTCCGCGCTTACGCGAACGCTTAAAGCAGCTTGCCGGCACCATGTCCGGTGGTGAGCAGCAAATGTTAGCCATGGGGCGTGCCATTATGTCGCGACCAAAGATGATTTGCATGGATGAGCCGTCAATGGGTCTCTCACCAAAGCTGGTTGAGACGGTCTTTGATACTATCCTGCGTATTCGATCTGAAGGCATGACAATTTTTCTGGTGGAACAGAATGCATCAATGGCATTAAGTCTGGCTGATCGAGGATATGTATTGCAGACGGGAAAAATTGTCTTGACTGATACAGCGAAAAACTTGCTTACCAATGACCTGGTACGTCAGGCATATCTAGGAGGATAAGAGAGCGACAAGAGGAACGCCGATGTTATATTGTTCTGCTACGTCAACGTTCCTCTTGTATCTTGTACTATGTTTAAGATTTGTCCTACTGCTTATCCAGTTGACTATGTAACTCTGAAATACGCTCAATGATTTCCGCGAGTGTGGTCACCCCCAGATCCTCCATGTCCTCGCGCAGGGATTCTAGAAGCTCTAATTGTTCCATTGCGTCATACTCAGCGGGCTCATCATCAAAGTCATCAACCTGTTCAGGAACCTTACCAACCAGGTGCAGCTTGGATTCTTTTTTACTCATGTTTTTTTATCCTCCATAACATGGTAACGCTCAGTGTACAGTAGCGCCAGACTGAACCTTCCCTTTACTGTAATCTCATTGCTACTGTACCTCATTGTGTAGATCGATGGCAACAGCCAGTGAATCATTTGACCACCCTGTAAGATCATCAGTGCTACGAGGCGTATATTTGGCAAAGACAATTTGACGAGCTAACTCATCTTCAGTACCCGCCGTAAGGATGCGTGCCTGGCCGGTATAGGTATGTGTAGCAAGCTTCACCTGAACTGCAGGCTGTTGACGCATATTTTTCACCCAATCCGCTTTGTCTCTCCCTCCAGAGAGGAGATACAGGGTTGTACCATGTGCTGCGAACCAGATCTCAATCGTATGCGGCTTGCCTGAACGACGGCCGATAGTAGTAAGATAGCAGAAATCCTCATCAGCAAAATTTTGTATATCTACCTGCATAGAATCCATCCTTTATAATCTACATGATTAATAATATAACATGCTCAACGGTAGCTTAGTATAAGAAAGATGTACTGGGATCTTGATAGGTCCATCCTGCCTCTGTAATTGTCCCGTCGGAAATCTTCGTGGGCGTGCCTTGAGGCTTGCCTGCATCATTTATCTCGATTGTATAGAGTGCTTTATTGTCCAGTAATGTATGTTGTTGCCAATTTGAGTGATCACGACTTAAAAAGATAAAATGGCGGCTATCGGCAGACCAGAGATTGTTAGAGATTGGCTGTAGTAAACTATTTGTTGATGGTAGCGTAATTGGAGCTGCCGATTTTTCTGTGTGAGTCCTTAGTAGCTGCACTTGTTGCCTGGTTGAGATATTGACAAGCGAGAGAGTTTGAGAGCTATCCAACAGTAAGAACTTACTATCAGGTGACCAGTAAGGAACTGCATTGGCTTCGGAGTTTACAGTAAAAGAAGTAGTATCTGTAACATTGAGTAAGGTCATCTGCGTGCCTATGCTATATACAATATAGTTTCCATCAGGGGACCAGGAGAATTGTGTACAGGCGCATGTCGCAACTGTGGTAGCCGGGCCCTCCAGAGTATGCCAGACTAATTTAACTGAGAGTTGGGATGACGTTTGGCTCGCCTTTGTATCTTCAACTGCGTATAGGAAGCTTTGATTCTGATGGGCTGGCCGCCATAAAATACGCTCAAGCGAAGCAGGTAATGGATGGCCTGGCAATGGGCCAGTTACCTGTGCTCTCTGGGTGCCAGCGATGGTTGTTGTGAAGGCTCCATTGGTATCATTGCCGGTGATTAAATAATTATTGCTATCGTAAGATATAGATGGAATTGAAAAGGTGTTAGAAAAAGGTTTAGCGGCAATACCACCAGGCTGGTCATTTTGGGAGATCCACCACTGAGCATTAGAAGGATTAGCCGAAAAATTCTTAGGCGTCTGTCGATAGATCAAACGTGTACCATTACTATTCCATTGAGGATTATTATAGCTAAAGTCCGGGCTGGAAAAAGCGATAGAAATAGGCGTGCCCCCATCGACTCCAATCGTATTTAGCGTACTGGGAAGGTCACCAATCAATTCATTCTGTGGATGTGGCGAGAGTGATTTAGCCGCAGCTGATTTTGCGAAATCGGCATCTAAGGTACGAAACGCCAGCAATCGATGATTAGGAGACCAGGCATAGCCAACCACTGGCGTGGATTGAGAGACCACTGAGAAAGCATTTGCACCACTGGGATCGAGGGTCCAGAGCTGGCCATCACGTATAAATGCTACAACGTCATCGCCCGAGTGGCCTGGAGTGCATGCTGCTAGTAGCTGGCACAACATGAGAACGAGTAGCGCAATACAGGTTTTTCTGCTGCGCCGGGTATTATGTTTAAGAATATGCCTGGTCGAAAGACTGAGCATAAAAGAATGTCTCCTTTTTTTTCTACGTCTTGTGTGATATTCTCTCATCAGGAAATGTAAAAAAAGTTGCAATAATCTATCCTAGAATGGTAGAGAGGGATAAGCGAAATGCTATGAAAAAATTCCACCAGGTGCTTTTTTTAGGTGTAACTGAGGAACACCGTGGTCGAAGGTATATTGTTGATGCCTGCATCGCCCTCCTTCTAACCCTGGTTGTCACCGGCTTGATTTATATCGCGGGGCTTTATCCTTCTATTCCTAATATATCATTCTTATATTTATTAATAGTATTGGGTCTGGCTACAGTACGTGGTTTATATGCAGCAGTAATTGCCTCGCTAAGTGCCTTTTTCGCCTTTGATTTCTTCCTGGTCCCTCCAGTCTTTACTTTTTCGATCAGCAAATATGAAGAATGGCTGGCCCTCTTTATTTTTTTAGTTACTGCGATTATTACGGGCGAGCTGGCTTCTGCGTTGCGTCAGCGAGCCGAGCAAGCCACGCAGCGTGAGAAAGAGACCAGAGCTCTTTATGAGCTGGTTAATGCGACGACCAATGAAGATAATCTGGATCGACAACTAGATATTGTGGCACATGCGATCGTTAACAACTTTGCGACGGCGGGTGTGGTTGATTGTGCAATTTTATTGCCAGATGCACATGGCAAGCCTACCTTGCAATCTGATGCCCAACAAGATGTTGGGCATATGCAGCTCTCAGCCGACGAGATTCGAACGGCCGAATCAGTAATGTTAGAAGGAAGAATCTTTGACTTTTATATCGATACTGATAGACAATTGCCTTTTCGTTTTAGAAGGGTACTGCAGGCAACTCCTTCAAAGCATAACTATGTACGCCTGGTGCCTATGCACCAGGGTCAGAAAGTAGTGGGCGTCGCACGTCTGTTGATGGCCGATGGTTCACGGCGTTTCCCAATGGAGCGCACGCTGATTGATGAGAAAAAGGACTTAAATCATCAAAATGCCTTCTTTTGGACCTTTATTGATCAAGCAACCGCAATGATCGAGCGAGCAAGGCTGCATCGTGAAGCGCTACAAATTGAATTACTCCGTCGCACTGACGCTCTACGCTCAGCACTACTTTCTTCAGTCTCCCATGATCTGCGCACACCGCTTTCCTCTATCAAAGCGGCGGCTAGTAGCCTGCTACAGGAAGATATAGAATGGGATGAGGAAACAAAAAAGAGTTTTGCCTTAGCGATCGAAAAAGAGGCGGATCGGCTCAACCGGCTGGTTGGTAATATATTGGATATGTCACGTATTGAAGGTGGAGCATTGAAAGCCGAAAAAGAGTGGTATCCAATAGATGAGCTAATTCACGATGTTATCGGGCATATGCAGGGAGTTTTGCAAGATAGGGTTGTCTCAGTGCAGATTCCAGATGACTTGCCACCTGTACCGTTGGATTATTTGCAGATAGACCAGGTAATTACCAACTTATTGGAAAATGCTGTGCGTTATACACCACCGGACTCTCCATTAGAGGTCTCTGCCGAATCCAATGATCATGAGATCAAGGTGAGTATTGCAGATCACGGACCAGGTATTCCCCCATATGATCTAGAGCGTATTTTTGATAAATTTTATAGAGTTTCAGGAGCCCGGCGGAGAGCAACAAGTATTATGGGAACCGGCTTAGGGTTGGCAGTATGCAGGGGATTGATAGAAGCCCATGGTGGACGTATCTGGGCAGAAAATCGACCTGGTGGGGGGGCCATCTTCCAATTTACCTTGCCTCTTGAACATATAGAAGGACATATTCATGAGTAAAAGTGGTGCTCGTATTCTTATTGTAGATGATGAAGTTGAAATATTGCGTGCATTGCAGCGCAGCTTAACTGCCCACGGCTATGAGGTATTTACCGCTGAGAATGGAGAAGACGCGATTGAGGAGGTAGGACATCACCGACCCGATCTCATCCTATTGGACCTTGGCTTACCGGGCATCAGTGGCCTGGAGGTTTGCAGGCGTGTACGCGAACAATCAAATCTTCCCATTATCGTCTTATCGGTCAAAGATACTGAGCGCGACAAAGTATTGGCACTTGACCTGGGTGCTGACGATTATGTGTCCAAGCCATTTGGTATGAATGAGGTTCTGGCACGCGTTCGGGTTGCGCTGCGGCATACAGCCCAAATTCAGTCTGGCACCGAGCCGATCTTTACAGCAGGCCCCCTTAGTGTTGACTTCGCGCAACGTAGTGTGCATGTCAATGAGAAAGAGGTCAAACTTACTCCAACTGAATATGACTTATTAAAGGCGTTGATCAAAAATCGAGGAAAAATCATGACTCGGCAGATGTTGTTGGCCCAGGTATGGGGAACAGGTTACGGTACCGAAGCCCATTATCTGCATGTCTACGTTGGTCAATTGCGGCGCAAAATCGAACCTGATCCCGCACATCCCAGGTTTATCCTGACTGTATCGGGTGTGGGCTATCGTTTTAATACCGAAGACTGACCAACATAGAGCAACAAGAGATCCTTAAGCGGTTTTACCACCGCTTAAGGAGATGGGCAACTTTACCTTCTGGTGTCAACTCATAGCGAATACGATCTGGATTGATATCTTTAAATTGACTGTCGTTTTCGATAGCAACCAGGGTATCTCGAGGATGGATCGACTGCCAGATCTGTGTCGCCAATTCTGGCTCCTCCTGGAGATAGATATAGGTTCGATTAGGAACCTTTGCCTTAATCGCTAACGCCTCAGCTTTACTAAAGGCATCCTTTGCATCCTGATCATCCAGGTAGGGATCAATGATTTCCATCATACGTGGAGCGCTTGTGCGTGGTCGCTTACCAGCCAGGTAAAGGAACAGGATCGGTGTCTGGGCATCTGCATTATTAATGGCTGCACGGATAACGGCGCCATTATGTGGATTGTGTGGAGTAAGGATTGCCAGGGTAGTTTGGGGATAGGTACCCTGAAGTCGCGTCATCACCACTGGCACAGGGACCCTACCCTCTTTCTGTTGGCGATTATGATTATAATAAGCCAGGCCCATACCAACCAATGTTACACCACCACCAAAAGCTGTGGCCAGCGGCTTCGTGACCAGGTTTGTCCCCCAGGCAACTATTACAAGCACCGTAGTCAGGATGCCCAATCCAAAGTTGATCTTAAACCACAGCTTTGTTGCCTCGTATGTCTCATTGACATGTCCACCCAGGCTTCCCGACTCCTCTACCTGATTTTCCTCCTCAGTGGCCGTCGGCTGTACATTTGACTTCATTAAATCGTGTACTTCAACAGCGCGATGGGTCTCTCTAGCCTGTCTAGGGCTCTCGGTTTTGGCGGCCAGTTTTAGCGCTTTGGCCCGCTTCAGATCTCTGGAGCGTACAATATCGAGACCCAGGCAGGTAAGTGAGAAGGCTCCCAGCAAGCCAAAGGCATACATATCACCCAGGATATTAATATTTCCCCATACCATGATGAGAATAATAATCGGGATACCTGTTGCCAGAGCAATTGAAAGATGGGGGGTGCCACGTAGCTTATTGCGTTGTAAAATAAAGTCTGGCAAAAACTCCATGCGCGAGAGGGCGATAAAGACGTGGTAGGCGCCAATGATCGCGGTATTACTGGCAAATACCAGCAAGGCACTGGCACTGATAGCCACCTCGGTTTGTAGTACTTTGTTTCCCCAATGGCCAGCTAGCAGCGAAATAATCTGGGCTGACTGTACACTATCTTTTGCAGCTTCGGGTAATAATGACGTTGAAAGCAGTGTCAACATTGGGCTGGTGATGCCGATCGTTAAAACTACCAGTGTCAAGGCAATGCCAGCAACTTTCTTATGGGGTTTTTTCATTACTGGCGATAACTGCGAAATGCTCTCAAGGCCCGAGAAAGCCAGGAACGAACCGGCGAAGCCAGCTAAGAGTGAGAAAGGTGTCAGGTGATTTTTTACGAACATCTGGTCGATCAAATAAAAGAACTCGCCCAGTGACAGGTGAGTAAAGACCGTGAACAGAATCGCGATGTCGCTCGCGAAGGCGATTACTGCTCCCACCAGGCTTACTTTGGCGCTTTCACTGATACCTACCCAGTTCAAAATACCCAACAATATTAGAACGCCGATAGTAATAAAGAGTGGTATCGGCATAATACCGATTGTTGGGAATACCACGCTCAGATAAAGAATACCTGACAGGCTGCTGATAGCTGCCGTAAGGAAGTAGTCTACCAGAATAAACATACCGCCCAGAGCCCCGAACCAGGGATTGATGGCCTGCGCGGCTACCGTTACCACGCCGCCACCCTGGGGGAAGCGATGGGTAACTTCTGCATACTTCAAGGCAAGCAAGATAAAAACGGTCATTGTCAGGAACACGAAAAAGCCTGCCAGCCCCTGAACAGTCTGATACAGAATGCCAGGAGTGTAATAGACAGAGGTTCCTATGTCCGCAAAGACAACTGCCCAGCAGAGAAGGGGACCGAGCAAACTTTGGCCTGACGAGTGCTCGTCCCCCTGGTTATGCGCGATGGTTGATGTGTTTTGAGTCACAGATTCCTGTGCCATACTATTTAATCGTCCTTTGAAAAGGGAAGTTATCCATGTTCCTACAACGTGTGGACTACTCCTACCACACTACGAATAGTCCTATGACAATATACGTAGTCGAAACAATGTATGCTTCCATAGTGTAGCACAGCAGGATAGGACAAGTAAAACCCCCTAAGGGTAAATTTTGACGGAATTTTTAGTTTTTTTCTGGTATTCTTGACCAGTTTTTTATGAATATAGCTTTTCTCCTGATATTTTTTTGAGATGAACGCACCTGTGTACTCTTTTCAGGTTGCTCGTGTCTTTTCAAAGCTTGCGTCGTATATGAGCTATCCTGTTTTTTCTGTGCTAAAAACTATTGTTTGCTCTAATTATGAGAAATAGATAGTTGATTTCTCATCATAGATTGAACACGTTAGAGTAGTGTTTCTAGAGACACCTGCTAGCAAGCTCATTAGCGCAGAGTTCTTTATGTTCTCAATCATGATAGCCGGCCGGTGACATCTTGAGTAATTCTTGAGGATTGTCATTTTTCTCTTTACCTCGCATTGAGAAATTAAGAGGTATATTTGATCTCGTGAGAGGGAAAAGGAGAGAACTTAATGGTAGCGCTACAGAAAGAAGTGGTTGATATGACAGGAGCACGTATTCTGCTTGTCGAAGATGATGACGTCTTACGCAACGTGGTAGAGCGTAATCTGCTAGCGCGTGGGCATGAGGTATACAGTGCCATTGATGGTCAAAGTGCTCTTGATTATTTGCGAACCACCCCTATCGACCTCATATTGCTAGATATCAATTTGCCCGACCAGACCGGTTGGGACATCTTGAGGGCTATCCAATGTGAAGAGTGGTCCTTTGGTCCAACCGATGAAATGCTACAGGGAAAATTACCGGTCGTTGTGCTGTCAGCTGTCAGGGTAAGCCCACATCGACTGGCGGAATTTCATCCTCTCGCGTACTTGCCGAAACCATTTCCAATGGAAGCTGTCTTGCGCCTGGCCGCTGAGGCAGCGAAGCGGCGTGAAAACTGTGCCAGGCAGAAAACGGATGAGGAGGGATCTCATGCTTGATATCCTGATCATTATTGTGAGCATTGCCTTTTTTATATGCTGTATAGGTTTTACCGTTGGCTGTGAACATTTATAGGAGGTTCGCGCATGAATACGCCACTGGAATACCTTCTTGTTGGGATTGTAACACTGGCTATTGTTGTGTATCTGTTTATCGCTTTATTGGCTCCTGAAAAGTTCTAATAGATTGAAATCGAGGAAGAAAGATGCCTATAACGCCCAATAGCGTCATACAGGTTCTTATCTACCTGGTAATTCTTTTATTGATTACCAAGCCGTTGGGTCTCTATATGACCAAGGTCTTTACAGGTGAGCGAACCTGGTTAACCCCTGTTCTCGCTCCTGTAGAGCGCGTGTTTTATCGTCTCTCGGGTGTAGATGCTGAGGAAGAGCAGAAATGGACCGGTTATACCATTTCTATGTTGTTATTCAGCGTGGCTGGTATGCTGCTACTCTATCTTTTAGAGCGCACCCAGCAGTGGCATGGAACGTTCTTTAATCCACAAGGATTTGGAGCGATTGAGCCTCAACTAGCCTTTAATACTGCCGCCAGCTTTACCACCAATACCAACTGGCAGGCGTATGCTGGTGAGCAGACCATGTCTTATCTCACGCAGATGGCAGGTCTGGCTTTCCATAACTTTGTATCTGGCGCGACTGGTGTGGCCCTGGCTCTGGCCTTTGTGCGTGGTTTAACCAGGCGTAGCGCGCAACATCTAGGAAATTTCTGGGTAGATATTACCCGCTGTATTCTCTATATTCTGCTTCCAATTTCGATAATTGGAGCATTAGTTCTGGTCTCACAGGGAGTTATACAAAACTTCAATGCCTACACGCAGGTGGTTACCCTGGAGGGTGTCAAGCAAGTAATTGCCCAGGGACCGGTGGCATCGCAAGAAATTATCAAAGAGCTTGGCACGAATGGTGGTGGTTTCTTTAATGCCAATTCAGCGCATCCCTTTGAGAATCCCAATGTCATCACTAATATGATAGAGATGCTGGCCATCTTTGCTATTCCAGCTGGCCTGACCTATCTGTTTGGCAAGATGGCTGGAAATACCAAACAGGGTTGGGCGATCCTGGCAGCTATGACCATTCTCTTCTTAATCGGTGTGTTTGTTATTCTGCCGGCTGAGCAGACAGGTAATCCTTTCCTGACGCATGCCGGTGCCAACCAGGCGGTCACTGCTTACCAGGCAGGTGGCAATATGGAAGGCAAAGAGGTGCGCTTTGGTATCACCCAGACCGCGCTCTTCACGACCATTACTACTGATGCCTCGTGTGGTGCCGTCAACGGCTTTATTGATAGTTTCACGCCGCTTGGTGGCATGATTCCGATGCTCAACATTGCCTTAGGTGAAATCATCTTTGGTGGTGTTGGTTCTGGATTATATGGCATGCTCATCTTCGCCGTCCTGGCCGTGTTTATTGCCGGCTTGATGGTTGGACGAACACCTGAGTACCTGGGCAAAAAGATCGAGCAGAAAGAAATGAAGATGGCCGCCCTGGCAATCCTGATCTTGCCTGCTTCCATCCTGGGCTTTACAGCTATCGCAACCGTTTTGCCAGCTGGAACCAGCTCGATTTTAAATCCGGGCCCCCATGGCTTATCAGAGATACTGTATGCCTACACATCCGGTACAGGTAACAACGGCTCTGCCTTCGGTGGCTTGAGTGCAAATACGCCATTCTATAACTGGACAATTGGCTTTGCAATGTTGATTGGACGTTTTGCCTTCGTGATACCTGTCATGGCTCTGGCGGGTGCGATTGTGAAGAAGAAAGTAGTACCAGCCAACGCGGGTACATTTCCCACCACCGGGCCCCTGTTTGTGGCCCTTCTGATCGGTGTAATTTTAATTGTAGGTGCTCTAACCTACTTCCCTGCATATGCGCTGGGTCCAGTGGTTGAACATTTACTGATGCTGGCAGGAAAGAGATTTTAAGAGATGAGTACTGATTCACTAGAATCAAAGCAATGGAAGACGCGCCGCAAAAGTGCCAGTTCCATCTTTAATGGACCGATTATTCGCCGTGCTTTTGTGGACTCGCTGAGAAAGCTAGATCCACGCTGGCAGCTCAAGAATCCGGTAATGTTTGTGGTTGAGATTGGTAGTGTTATCACAACCGTCGAATTCTTCCGCTATCTCTTTACCGGACCCTCCAGCGAAACTCTTTTTGTGCTGGGTGTCACGATCTGGCTCTGGTTTACTGTCATTTTTGCCAATTTTGCCGAAGCGATGGCAGAAGGGCGTGGAAAAGCGCAGGCTGATACCCTGCGCAAGACGCGCACCACCACCATGGCCAAACGTCTCAAGCAAGGGAAGCGACAGGCCGATTATCAAGAAGTTGCCGCGCCAGATCTGCGCAAAGGGGACTTTGTCCTGGTGGAGGCCGGTGATGTGATCCCGGGCGATGGAGATGTTATAGAAGGGGTTGCCTCTGTCGATGAGTCAGCGATTACTGGCGAGTCTGCCCCAGTAATCAGAGAGAGTGGTGGTGACCGCAGTGCTGTTACAGGTGGCACACGTGTCCTTTCAGACTGGATCGTCGTACAGATCAGCGCTAACCCGGGCGAAACCTTCCTGGATCGTATGATTGCACTGGTAGAGGGCGCGGCCCGGCAAAAAACGCCGAATGAAATTGCCCTAAACATCTTACTGGCCAGTCTGACCATCATTTTCCTGCTGGCTGTTGTCACCCTGGAACCGTTTGCCATTTACTCGCATAGTCCGGTCTCGATTACTACCCTGGTTGCCCTGCTAGTCTGTCTGATCCCGACCACCATTGGCGGTCTATTATCGGCCATTGGCATTGCAGGTATGGACCGTATGGTGCAGCGTAACGTACTGGCCATGAGTGGTCGTGCCGTAGAGGCTGCCGGTGACGTGGATGTGTTACTGCTGGACAAAACCGGCACCATTACACTGGGTAATCGTATGGCCAGCCGCTTTGTACCTCTGAACGGTGTAGATGAGAAAGAACTGGCACACGCCGCGCTGCTTTCTAGTCTGGCAGATGAGACACCAGAAGGACGTTCGATTGTAGCCCTGGCCAATGAGCGTTATGGATTGCATGAAGACACGCACAGTGATGCAACATTCGTTCCCTTCTCTGCTCAGACACGCATGAGTGGAGTCGATCTGAATGGCCATGCCGATGGATCAGTTTATGCGGTACGTAAAGGTGCGGCCGAATCAGTTATGAACTATGTCAAAGATCTGGGTGGCTCGGCTGGTGACGAACTGCAGGAACTGGTCAACTCGATTGCTCGCGGTGGCAGTACGCCACTGGTTGTGGCCGAGTCTCACGGCACTGATCACCACGGCTTAACGAAAAAAGACGCTAAAGTTCTGGGTGTCATTGAGCTCAAAGATATTGTAAAAGGTGGCATGCGTGAGCGCTTCGATCAGTTGCGCCGCATGGGTATTCGCACCGTTATGATCACCGGTGATAATCCCTTGACGGCCGCCGCCATCGCGAAAGAAGCCGGTGTAGACGACTTCCTGGCCCAGGCCACGCCTGAAACCAAAATGCAACTGATCAGAGAACAGCAGGCTGGTGGACGCCTGGTTGCTATGACCGGTGATGGAACAAATGATGCTCCCGCCCTGGCCCAGGCTGATGTTGGTGTGGCCATGAATACCGGCACCCAGGCGGCTAAAGAAGCCGCCAATATGGTTGACCTCGACTCGAATCCGACCAAACTGATTGAAGTGGTTGAAGTTGGTAAGCAATTGCTGATGACGAGAGGAGCCCTGACTACCTTTAGTATTGCCAACGATGTCGCCAAATACTTTGCCATTATTCCGGCCATGTTCACAGTAGCATTTCCTGAATTAGGTGCCTTAAATATCATGCACCTGGCCACACCGCATAGCGCCATTTTATCAGCCGTCATCTTCAATGCTTTAATCATTATCGCGCTGGTACCTTTAGCATTGCGAGGCGTAACCTATCGGCCATTAGGAGCTGGTCCACTGTTGCGACGTAACCTGCTCATTTATGGATTGGGTGGACTGATTGTACCATTCGTGGGCATTAAACTTATTGACCTCCTGCTAGTGCTGTTGCATTTAGCCTAGTAAGGATCGGGGAAGCAAAAATGAAGACCATCAAAAAAAATATCCGGCCAGCGATAGTTTTAACGCTATTATTCACCCTCGTCACGGGTTTCTTATATCCCGGGATAGTTACAGGCCTATCCCAACTGATCTTTCCCTATCAGGCTAATGGAAGTATCCACACGACCTCTGATGGTAAGCAGATTGGATCTGACATTATTGGACAATATTGGACTTCGCCCCGCTACTTTCATGGTCGTCCGTCCGCGACTGTTTCTATCACTGATTCAAGCAAAAGCGTGCCATATAATGCGCAGAACTCATCGGCCTCAAATCTGGGCCCAACCAACAGTACATTGATCAAAAATGTGCAACAGAACGTCCAGGATCTGCAAAAAGAGAATCCAGGGACTCCTGTACCTGTTGACCTGGTTACCGCTTCGGGCTCGGGCCTTGATCCAGATATCTCGGTCGCTGGCGCGCTCTTCCAGGTGCCGCGCATCGCCAAAGAGCGTGGCCTCAGTCAGGATGTTGTAAAAAAACTGGTCATGGATCATGTACAGGGTCGTTTCTTAGGGGTCCTGGGTGAGGACCACATCAATGTGCTGGATCTCAATCTAGCATTGGATGCTTTACACAAATAAAGGAGCCCATGGACCGCAGCAATAGGCCCTCCTATTGCCGCGGCCTTGTGGTATTGTAAGTAAGTGTGGATGAAGAAGTACGCCAGAGCTATCCATGATGGAGAAATGAGTATAAAGGGAATATGAGCACACAACCTCCAGATAAACGCGTGCAAGCTGACGGTCGCCCAGATCCAGAGGCTCTACTGGAACGTTACAAATTACGTGAGAGCGATCCTGATCTTAAGTCTGGTGACAAGTTGTCAACAGCGCCAGAGAAACAACAGCGTGGACGTTTACGGGTCTACCTTGGTGCGGCAGCAGGTGTAGGTAAGACATATGCTATGCTCAATGAGGGACATCGTAGGAAAGAACGTGGTTCTGATGTCGTGATTGGGTATGTTGAAACGCATAAGCGCGCACAGACCCAGGCACAGCTAGGCGATCTTGAGATCATTCCTTGCCAGACTATTGAGTACCGGGGTGTACTGCTCAAAGAGATGGATACTGCAGCAATTATCGCACGCCACCCTCAGATTGCTCTGGTCGATGAACTGGCCCATACCAATGTGGCTGGCTCCAAACATCACAAACGCTATCAAGATGTGATGGATATATTGGATGCGGGCATTGATGTTGTTACCACCCTCAATGTGCAGCATTTAGAGAGTTTAAACGATCTGGTTGCCAGTATTACTGGTATCCAGGTACGCGAGACATTGCCTGATCGTATTCTAGACCAGGCTGACGAAGTTGAATTGATCGACATCGCCCCTTATGCCTTGCGCCAGCGTATGAAGCACGGCAATATTTATCCATCGGAGCGTATCGAGCCGGCGCTAAGTAACTTTTTCCGCGAAGGAAATTTGACAGCTCTGCGTGAGTTAGCTTTGCGTTTGACTGCTAACAAGGCAGAATCGCAACTCCAGCAATACATGACTGGCCATGATATCAAGTCACAATGGTCAACGACTGAGCGTGTACTGGTTGGTTTCGATCACCGACCGCAGAGTAGAGTTATTATTCGTGATGCATGGCGACTGGCGCATGGACTTCATGCGGACCTGATTGCAGTGTCTATCCAATTGACTGGTTATCCGGCGTTTATTCGTAAAGTTATCGCCTTTTTAAAATATGGTAGCAATATGCAGAAGCGATACGAAGATATGCAGAAGAAAGTCGATGAGCACGCCCTGCTGGCAGAGGATCTGGGAGCCGAAGTTATCAGGCGCACCAGCACCGATATCGCTGGCACGATCGCAGATCTGGTTCAGCAGAGGCATGTGACCCAGATTGTGTTAGGGCAACCCGCCCATAGCCGCTGGGAAGTGCTACTTTATGGATCGGTAACGAACCGGGTCTTACGTCTCACTTCTGATGCTGACATTCACCTGGTTCCTTTGAAGCAGAGGGCCAGGCATGATGGATAAGGGTGGGGAATGAAGTGTCAGATAGAAACTGTTCTTTTATACAGAAGAATTGGTTAAAGATCGCCATATTTTTAAGCAGTGACGTAGTGAAACCAAAAGTTGCTAGAGTGGGAGACGTTCTCGATGAGACGTTTATTGCTTCCCTTTACTCATGGTATTGATGGCACGGCCATTGAGTATGCATTGATATTTGCGCGCCAGACACAGTCAACGCTGGTCGTTGGTTCGTGGCTTGCGCATCCTACGCTTGGAAAACCTGGTCGTCCATTGTTGGGGCATATCGAACAATCAAAAGATTTTCTGGCCCTGACTGGATATAAAGCAAAGCGCTTCCATGTGCCCGTGGAGCCTGTGGAGCTCTATAGCGTTGATAGCGCCAAAAGTATGCAGGTCCTGGCCAGGGAAATGGACTGTGATGCAATTTTGTTATTTATGCGCAAGGATAAAGTATTGCTGATTAGTAAAGAAGAGATGCAGCAATTGTTGCGCAACAGCCATACTCCTCTGCTCATTGTGAGATTGCCGGGTAGATATCCAGCCTGGCAAAAGTTCAAAGCCTGGTCTATCGCCTGGCTGCAGCGCATGCATAGATCGACAAGAGAGAGGCCAGTCTTGATGCCACATTCTTATTAAGCTGGCTAAAAATTGCAATGAATCTTGAGCGATTGCGTATCAGCACCGCTGTATCTGTGATGAAATATTGAGAGATTCGCTAATTTTCTTTAGGATTTATTGAGATCCTATGCCATATAATGCATCAGTTATATAAATCGGGTACAACCCGGCAGGTTTATGGGAAAACAGATCATAGTTTTTCTGTTAGCCTCTGGTTTTATGCCTCATCAAATTCTGATGCTGTGGCACTATTAGGAGAGCACAAGCGATGGATCAGAAGGAAACGCGGGTCCTCAATACAACTGGTAAGAACGAACAAGAAATGCTGGAGACCGCAGGTCTCATCGACGAAGATGATCCTGCTCGCATTGCTCGCACAGAAATTATTAGAGGGAAGTATCCCAGTCATGAACGGATTCGGACGGTTCGGCCCAGTAAAAAGGCCCTACTGAGTGTAAGCCCGGGGCTCCTCACAGCCACTGATGAGATGCTAGCCCCACCACGAGGTGGAAGCCGCGTCTTTTATTATGTTAAGAGGGCACTGATTGGTGCGCCACTGGCCAACTCACAGGCAGAGCATGAACGGCTAACCAAAGTCAAAGCCCTGGCGGTACTCTCATCAGACGCCATTTCATCAGTTGCCTATGCGACAGAGGCCTGTATGGGGGTCCTGCTCTTCGCAGGATTAACCTCTTTACACTTAATTCTTCCTATCAGTATCGCAATTATTGCTTTATTAGCGATCGTCGCTTTATCATATAGTCAGACCATCCCTGCTTATCCTAATGGTGGTGGTTCCTATATCGTGGCCAAAGACAACCTGGGGGTCAAGGCAGGCCTGATAGCCGCTGCCTCACTATTGATTGATTATGTCTTAACTGTATCAGTAAGTGTTGCCTCGGGCGTACAAAATCTGGCTTCTATTCCTGTTTTTCACTTTTTAAATGCTCCTCATTTGGAGGCATTGGTGGATGTTGCGCTGGTGGTTGTCATCACGGTCGTAAACCTACGTGGTGTACGTGAATCCGGCTCGATTTTTGCTATTCCCACGTACTTCTTTATCGTTAGTGCCGTCTTTATGATCATAGTGGGTGTGTTTGATGCTTTTGTCATTCATCACCAACCACTGATTGGAACTTTCCATACACTGAATAACCAGGCCGTCAAAGCGACTGAATCCATTTCGCTCTTCCTTGTATTGAGAGCATTTGCCTCTGGATGTTCGGCTATGACAGGTGTGGAAGCTATCTCCAATGGTGTGCCCGCCTTTAAAAAGCCAGAAGCTAGAAACGCCAGAACTACCTTGATGTGGATGGCAATTATTCTGGGTTTCCTGTTTGGTGGTAT
Organism: Dictyobacter kobayashii; assembly: GCF_003967555.1. Classification (GTDB taxonomy): domain Bacteria; phylum Chloroflexota; class Ktedonobacteria; order Ktedonobacterales; family Ktedonobacteraceae; genus Dictyobacter; species Dictyobacter kobayashii. Next base: position 146,285 of record NZ_BIFS01000001.1, on the reverse strand, counting down.
CACCCTGCTTACCCTCACCAATGGTATTGCGCCCGACCCGAGTGGAACTCAGACCGTAATTGCGCAACTGGCGTCACATATCTTCAGGGGTCCGCTGGCATTTATGTTCCCTGTCTTCCAGCTAGGCATTCTGCTTATCCTGACCCTGGCAGCCAATACCAGTTATGCCGACTTTCCACGTCTGGCATCGCTGCTAGCGCGCGACAACTTCCTGCCGCATCAGTTTGCTTTCCGTGGAGACCGCCTGGCCTTCTCAATCGGTATCGTCTTCCTGGCGATTATGGCCAGCACCCTATTGCTGGTCTTTGATGGCAGCGTTGATCATCTAATCGACCTGTATGCTGTAGGCGTATTCATGTCCTTCACGCTGTCCCAGAGTGGTATGGTATTGCATTGGTGGCGACTACGCGATCAGCAAAAGAACTGGCTACGTAGTGCAATTATCAATGGAACTGGCGCTTTGACTACCGCCCTGGTGGCTATAGTAATTGCCTATACAAAGTTCTTATCTGGTGCCTGGATCGTTGTAGTGCTGATCCCCTTGCTGGTCTTGATGTTCATAGGTATTCATGCCCACTATAAGCGGGTTGAGCAAGAGCGCACCACCAATATTCCAGCCAAACCAGCCGATATCAAGCATCTATTCATCGTACCGATTGCTGGCATGGATCGTGTCTCGGTCCAAAGCCTCTCATATGCCCGTTCGATCTCAGATAATGTAATCGCGGTACACGTTGCCATTGACGCTGACGACGAGCAGCGTGTACGTGAAGCCTGGAAACAATGGCGGCCAAACATTGGAGCTAGCGAGAAGACTGAACTGGTTGTGATCGAATCGCCCTATCGCTCTCTGACACGGCCCTTACTGGCCTATATTGACACGGTCCACGAACTCTATCCCGACTACACCCTGACGGTGTTGTTGCCGGAGTTCATCGTGGCCCATCTATGGGAGCACATTTTGCATAACCAGACGGCCCTGACCTTGAAAGCCGCCCTGCTTTTCCGTCCAGGTATCGTCGTTACCAGTGTGCCGCAACATTTGCCTACCCGTATGGCCAGAGCGGTATAGAGCGCACAACAAAATAAACTCAGCCACAAAGAGCGCAAGGATAAACCAGAAAAAAGCGTAGTAATGCAGCCGTAGCAGACGCTTAGTATTGGGGGTGTCATTCATTTTTTTGCAGAGCCAAAATGGTAAGATAGAAACAACTCAAACGCAAGGAAGAGAAAGGTGGGCACGATCATGAAGTCAGAAGACCTGGAGCAACGCTGGCAGCAACAAAGTCAAGAAGCCTTTCATACGCTTGCTCAATGGCAGAAGGAGCATCCCAAAGCCACCCTGGCCGAAATTGAAGCCGCCATTGATGCCCAACTCGATCAGGTACGGGCTCGCATCATTGAAGAGATGGCCCAAGCAGAGAGGGAAACCACCCAGCAGGGGCCACGATCGTGTCCGCAATGCGGCACACGCATGCATCAACGAGGGGCACGTACCCGAACCTTTCAAACACGAGGACAGCAAGAAGTGAACGTGAGCCGTGACTACCAGAGCTGTCCCGCCTGCGGATACAGCTTTTTTCCCCTCGATGAGCAACTGCAACTGCCTCCCACCGCGTTGTTACCTCACGCCCATCAAAGTCTGGTTCGCTTAGGAACGCATCTGCCTTTTGGGCAAGCCGCCAAAGAAGTGCAGGCGTTGCTTGGCATTCGCATCAGTGAGGCTAGCGTCCGGCGCTGTACCTTGCAGGCAGGACAGATCGCCGAGGCGATCCAGAGCGAACAAGCCCATCCCGAAGCCGCCCGACCTCGTTTCCCTCTTCCTGCCGCTCCAGTGGTGGAGCAGATGGCGATGGGCAGTGATGGCGGGATGGTGCCCTTGCGCGGTGGGATCTGGGGTGAAGTGAAAATGGCCGTATTTGCTCAGGTGAACCCCTCAACAGCGAAAACCGAGCAGCATAGCTACTTTGCGCGGTTGGCGGATGCATCAATCTTTGCGGATCTGGCTTCGGCGGAAGTGACGCGGCGAGGGATCGCACAGGCCAGGCAGGTATGTGCCATCCAGGATGGCGCCGAGTGGCTGCAAGGCTTTGTGGATGGACATCGCCATGATGCGGTGCGCATCTTAGATTTTGCCCATGCTGCCCACTACCTTGGTCAGGTCGCCGAACAGGGACAACAGCAGGGTTATCATGTCCCTGCTCGCTGGCTCAATGTGGTTCTTCATGAGCTCAAACATGCGGGGCCAGAACGCATCATGAGGCATCTGCAGTGGTGGAAACGTGCTCGGCCGTTGCCCGCGGTCACCGATGCGCTCCGTTACTTCGGCAAGCGTTTGGCGCAGATGAACTATCCGCAGTTTCAAGCCCAGGGATGGCCCATTGGCTCAGGAATGGTCGAAAGCGCCAACAAAGTGGTGATGCAAGCCCGTCTCAAGGGAGCAGGAATGCATTGGGAGCCGGGCAATGTCAATCCCATGCTCGCCTTACGGGGAGAGATGTGTAACGAGCGCTGGGAAGAGAGTTGGCAGTATCAGCAACGCTGGCGCAACGATCATCACCATGGCCAACGACAGCAGCGAAGTCTCCAGCGACGCGCTCGCTGCGCGCAAGAACTGCGAGCGCTCATTCTGCACATCTGTTTGCGGTTGCCTTCCTCTACGTTTGCTCCACAACCTTCTTCTCGCAAAGGACGAACCGAGGGACAAAAACGCTGGGGAAGGCAAACCTTTTCGCATCGCATGCTTCAAGATGGCTCTGCAAAAAAATGAATGACACCCTAGTATTGGTTTACCCTTGCGTTTTCTAAATGCAGGCTGTAGAATCAAGTATGGTTCCACATGTTTTTGGTCCCGTAGGATCATGCCGGATCGGTTACTCGCCCTCAATCCAAGACATGTATCACACGAGCCAACCCCCAAGAAAGGTAGCATAAAACCGAATGACCATCACTACTCGACCGCGCACTATTGGTGAATTGCGTGATAGTGGATATAAGGTGCTTCCCATTAAAGAAGAAATGCGCAAGAACCTTATCCAGAAGATTCGTGACGGAGAAGAGCTATTCCCAGGGATCATTGGCTACGAGGACACCGTGATTCCTCAGATTGAGAACGCTATTCTCTCAGGGCAAGATATTATCTTCCTTGGTGAGCGAGGACAGGCCAAGACACGTATTGCGCGCAGTCTGGTCAATTTGTTAGATGAATATATTCCTATTATTGCTGGTAGTGAAATTAATGATGATCCATTTGAGCCGATAAGCAAATCTGGCCGTGACAAGATTGAAGAATTTGGGGATCGAACTGAGATTGAGTGGATACCGAGGGAACGTCGCTACGGTGAGAAGCTAGCGACCCCAGATATTACTATCTCTGACCTGGTTGGAGAGGTTGATCCGGTCCGTGTGGCCGAAGGCCGTTATCTCTCCGACGAATTAACAATCCACTATGGGATGATCCCACGCACGAACCGTGGCATTTTCTGTATTAATGAGTTGCCCGACCTGGCCGAGCGTATTCAGGTTGGTCTGCTTAATATTATGGAAGAGCGCGACGTGCAGATTCGTGGATATAAGATTCGCCTGCCTCTGGACGTTTACGTGGTAGCCAGCGCGAACCCTGAAGATTATACCAATCGTGGTCGTATCATTACCCCATTGAAGGACCGCGTCGGTTCAGAGATTCGTACCCATTATCCTCATACCATTGATCATGAAATCACGATCATGGAGGCCGAGAGCAGTCATTTCCTCTCCGATGGACTGGATGTGGCGGTCCCGCAGTTTATGAAAGAAGTGATTGCGGAAATTACCCACCTGGCCCGGCGGAGTAACGATATCAGCCAGCGTTCTGGCGTCAGCGTACGCGTCACTGTCTCTAACTATGAGAATGTGCTCAGTAACGCCAGTCGTAGAGCACTGCGCTTGAAAGAGCGCCAGGTTGTGCCACGTGTCAGTGACTTAGAGGCTATCATGGCTTCTACCTGTGGCAAAATCGAACTTGACGCGGTTGGCGATATTAAAGAAGAGCGCGTCGTTCAAAAATTGATCAATGGCGCTATTCTAAGCGTGTTTGGTGAGTACTTCGAGCAACGTGAATTCGAGCAATTAGTAGCAGGTTTTGAGCGCGGACTCAATGTCCAGGTAGGGGATGATATGCCCTCAATGGAATATGTGAATCAGCTCTCAAAGGTTGGTGGTTTGAGCAAAGCGATCGACAAACTGCACGGTCGAGGCAATCCTGCCTTAATCGCATCTACAATTGAGTTCATTCTCGAAGGGCTCCATCTGAACCGACGTCTTAATAAGGATGAAGTAGGTGGTAAAACGCGCTATCGACGCTAAAGGATGCGAGCATGTTCAATCGATTTTCTCGAAATCGCTATGGCTATACCCGTTGGGACGGAACTCAAAAAATAGACGGCATCGATGCGGATGATATTCTTAACGCACTTGCCGATGATTATATGGAAGATGGCAACCTGCAGCAGGCGCTTAAGCGCTTGATGCAGGAAGGCATTCAGGGGCAGGATGGCCGCAAAGCCATGGGTTTACGCGAGATGATGGAGCGTATGCGCAATACGCGCAAAGAGCAACTCAATCGCTACAACATGGCTTCAGGCGTTATGGATGATCTACGTGAAAAGCTAGAAGAAATCAAAAAGCTTGAACGTGATGGTATCCAGCAGCGCCTGGAAGGTCGCCAACCTGAGTCCCCAACCGATCCCTCCACGCAGAAAGGCCAGCCTGGTGAAGAGGGGCAACAAGATCAATCTGGTCAGCAGCCGCAATCTGGTGAGCAGGGGCAGCAAGGTCAATCTGGCCAACAGTCCCAGATGGGAAGTCAGGGGGAGCAGGGCCAATCAGCTCAATCGGGCCAGAGTGGCTCTGAGAGTGATGGATTAACGCCTGAACAGAAGCAGCGTATGTTAGAAATGATTGCTAAACGCAAGCAGGATTTTTTAGATGGACTGCCGAAGGATATTCCTGGCCAGATCAAAGGTCTGTCTGACTATGATTTCATGGACGACCAGGCACGCGAAAAATTCAATGAGCTGATGCAGGGCTTGCAGCAGCAAATGATGCAGCAATTTTTCCAGGGCATGCAGCAATCATTGCAGAATATGTCTCCGGAAGACATTGCTAACTTACGCGAGATGATCCGCGACCTGAATAAGATGTTGCGCGAGCGGCAGGAGGGTCTTGAGCCCGACTTCGACTCTTTTATGCAGAAGCACGGCCAGTATTTTCCAGGAGTCAACTCCCTGGATGATCTGATCGAGCAGATGCAGCAGCAAGCAGCAGCCATGCAGGGTATCATGGATAATCTCTCACCAGAGCAGCGTCAGGAATTGCAGGACCTGATGGAACAGCTGATGGGGATGATCGCATTCGCGTAGACATGATGGAGTTGGCCCAGAACTTAGAGGCGGTTGCGCCCTCTGAGCAGATGCGTACACGTTTTCCATTCCGTGGTAACGAATCGTTACCATTGAATGAAGCTATGCGCGTAATGGGCCAGATGCAGCAAATGGATGGGCTGGAAGAACAATTCCAGGAGGCCCGGCGCTTAGAAAATCTGGAAGCCATCGACAGTCAGAAAGTTAAAGACTTATTGGGTGATGAAGAGTACCAATCGGTCGAGCAGCTAAAAGAGCTGATGAAGACGCTGGAAGAAGCTGGCTATATTCAGAAAAAAGGCAGTCGCTGGGAGCTGACGGCGCGAGGTATTCGCAAAATCGGGCAAAAAGCACTCCAGGATATCTTCAACAAAATGAAGCGTGACGGCTTTGGTCGCCACATCAGTCCTTTCCGTGGGGTAGGCGGCGAACGTACCGACGAGAGCAAGGCCTATCAATTTGGTGATCCATTCCTGCTGGATCTGGAAAAGACCCTGATGAACGCCGTCCATCGGCGTGGTACAGGTACACCTGTCAACCTGGCCAAGGAAGACTTTGAGGTTTACCGTACTGAGTTCACCACGCAATCATCGACCGTACTGATGATCGATATGAGTCTGAGTATGATTTATAATGGTTGTCAGCAGTCGGCCAAGAAAGTAGCTGTCGCCCTGGAGAGCTTGATTCGTTCGCAGTTCCCACGCGACAACCTGTATATCGTCGGCTTCTCTTACCTGGCTCGGGAATACAAGCCCAACGAGCTGCTGGAACTGAGCCGTTACGACAATGAGCGCGGCACCAATATGGCCCATGGTTTGATGCTGGCTCGCCAGCTACTGGCCAAGCAACGCGGGACCAACAAGCAGATCATCATGATTACCGATGGTGGTCCAACTGTCTGGTACGAGGAAGAATATGGCTGGCAATTCGCCTATCCAAGTCCTTTTGCCGAACAGCAAACCCTGCTAGAGGTACAGCGCTGCACACGCGATGGCATTACCATCAATACGTTTATGCTTTATGACGATCATTGGATGGTAGCTTTCGTTAACCAATTGGCCCAGATCAACCATGGCCGCACCTTTTATGCGGACAAAGACAACCTGGGAGAGTATCTCCTGGTTGATTATCTGAATAGTAAGCGGAAGTTAGTATCGTAATATGTCTGAAGAATCCTCAGCCGTATTCCGAGCAGGATTAGCGCAATTAGGTCTCTCTCAACAGCATGAGGAGGCCTTCTTGCTCTATCGACGAGAACTGCTGGATTGGAATACACGCTTTAACCTGACAGCAATCAAGGAGCCAGAGGAAGTGTTGCTAAAACACTTCCTCGATTCATTGACCTTGCTGCAAGCCTATGACAAGCAAAAGGATATACGTCTACTCGACATTGGCACAGGTCCGGGATTTCCTGGTTTGCCTTTAAAGATCGCGCGGCCAGATTGGAAGGTCACTTTGATTGAAGCGACGGGGAAGAAGACTATATTTTTGCAGCATATAGTTGACCTGTTGCAATTAAAAAATGTTGAGATCATCCATGGTAGGGCTGAGGACATTGCCCACAAGCGGAACTATCGTGGGACCTTTGATCTGGTAACGGCACGCGCTGTCTCAGCACTGGCAGCGTTACTGGAATGCAGTGCACCATTTTGTCGTATCGGTGGCTCTATAATCTTACCCAAAAAGGGGGAGATGGGAGAAGAATTTCTTCAAGGAAAGCGGGCCGCCAGCCTGCTTGGCACCCGTTTGAAAGCTGATCTTCCTGTCACCCTGGTTGGTCTGGATGATGGCCGCAGACTTTTACACTGGGAGCAGTACAAAGCCTGCCCCCACAGTATCCCCGCGCCTGGGCCGTATTAACTAAAAATCCTCTGGGATAAAAACCAGGAGAACACAACGGGAGCGCAGCCAATCATCGCTGCGCTCCCGTTGTGTTCTCCTGATTCTCCGAAAAGAACTATTTCATCGCATTTCTGGGGTAGTGATTATCATAAGTTGGCTCCGCCAGAATATCTTGCGTCTGAATCGTCTTTCCACGCTGAGGACTGACTGAAACCATGACGATCGGTGTTTCCAGCACCTCCTCCAACCGTTTCAAATAATTCTTTGCCGCGGCAGGCAGTTCCTCATAGGTACTGACGCCGGTAGTGCTACACTGCCAACCTTCAACTTCTTCATAAATAGGTTCGCAGGCGGCCAGATCATTTGGTGCAGCCGGGAGGCTATGGATAGTCTGTCCACGCAGGCTATAGGCGGTACAAATTTTGATGGTAGGTAGCGTATCCAACACATCTAACTTAGTGATGACGGCGGCATCCAGACCATTGATCTGCGCGATGAAGCGTCCAGCCACGCCATCGAACCAGCCGCAGCGGCGTTCGCGGCCATTATGAATTTTATATTCATGACCTTTTTCACGTAGCACATCAGCCGTGGCCGTATCAAAGATTTCAGTGGGCATTGGACCGCTACCAATGCGTGTGGTATAGGCTTTATAGACTCCAACCACGCGATCGATACAGCGTGGAGGTAGTCCAGCACCAACAGCCGCATTGGCTGCCATCGTAGAAGAAGACGTCACATAAGGATAGGTGCCAAAGTCGATATCTAGCAGGGCGCCCTGTGCACCCTCGAGAAGAATCGTTTTATGTTCGGATAGTGCATCCAGGAGCATTTTTTGTGTATCGGCGACATGTGAATACAATTGCTGGCCATATTTAAAATACTCGCCATGGATTTCTTCCAGGGAAAGAGCCGGTTGTCCATAGATCTGAGTAATCATACGATTCTTCTGTTGCAGAATCATCGATAATTTAGCACGAAAAGCATCCACATCGAGAAGCTCCGCCATCCGGATGCCGGTGCGCGCATGTTTATCTACATAGGCAGGGGCAATGCCACGAGGAGTGCCCTCAAGTTTCTCTCCTATACGAGACTCCTCTTCCAGGCGATCCAGCACAAAATGATATGGCATGACGACATGCGCTCGTTCACTGATATAGAGCCGTGAAATATCGATGCCCTGTGCTTTTAAAAGCTCCAATTCATCGAGCAGACCCTTTGGATCGACCACAACTCCATTGCCAATGATACAAGTAGTATTAGGGAAAAGAATACCTGAAGGGACGAGATGAAAGGAAAACTCACCGCCCTCATGTACCACACGATGGCCTGCATTATTGCCGCCTTGATAGCGCACTACATAATCTGCGCGCATAGACAGCTCATCGACAATCTTGCCTTTCCCTTCATCTCCCCACTGTGCACCAATAACTGCTACTACCGCCATGATCGTATTTCCTCTCCGCTTTCTAGGTTCGTCTACCCATGCCTGATGGAGAACCCTCATTTTATTACAACAAATTTACTTTGCTGCTGTCAATATTCAGGGTTGCAAAATGTAGTTAAGCAACAATTGATCAGTGATCTGCTCAATCGGTGCTTTGTCATCAGTAAAGACTATTCCTCCATCCGCGCGACCGCGCGTAGCCACAGGTAGAACTTCAGTAGCGAGCTGTCCCAGTGTTGTATTGGCTGGGAACTGAGAAAGATTCTCACGGAACGTCTCAAGCGAGGTTGGTTGCATTGTGGCCATAATTTCAGTGTTAATCGTCCCTGGTACATTGAAAACATAGACATTGGGAAAGATTGTACTCAGGGTATTTACAAAGGCCTGGACCAGGCGATAATCATGCGCTGTATGTCCGGTATTGAGGGCGACAACGCCCGTCGAAGAAAGATGGTCACGAACCTGCGTAAAAAACTCACGTGTTGTAAATTGAAACGGAATATATGGTTGTTGGAACGCATCAATGGCTACCACATCGTAGGTATGATGGGATGAAGCCAGGAACGTACGTCCATCCTGCGTATACACATGAAGATCAGGTTCATTCATGTTGAAATAGCGTCGTCCAACATCAACGATGGCGGGATCAATTTCAGCGCCATCAATTTGAACTTGAGGATAGACCTGAGAGAACTGACGTGCTACAGTGCCACCGGCCAGTCCAATAATCCCAACGCGCTTCAATTGTGCAGGTTTAAAGCCTGTATTAAAATAAGGCGCAGCCAAAAAGTAGTCCCAATACCATCCCGTAAGTTGCGCAGTACTATCTGGATTATACACCGAGTGGATAGCCTGTCCCTCATTCAGAATGAGTTGGCGTGTGCCATCTGGCTCTTTGGTTACCTGAATGTAGTTATAAAAGGATTCCTGTTCATAGATCAGGTGAGGAATCTCTTTCAAAGGGCCTAGCTGCACAGCCTGAGCGGCAATCAATAAAATAATCAATGCTGGCACAGGCAAAATAGATGTGATGCGTCGCCAGCGAGGAAGAATGCCCCAGAGGGAAGCCGCCAGTAGCACCACCCCAAAGATAAGAAGCGTGCGCCGTACTCCAAAGGTAGGAATCAGCCAGAGCACTGGTAAAAAGGCCCCCAGGATGCTACCAACCGTAGAAATGGCATAGAGTGAGCCACTGATGCGACCGCTCTTTTTCACATCATTTGTGATCAAGCGAACCGCAAATGGTGAGACAAGCCCAAGTAGGATGACTGGAATGGCAAATAGCAACATAGTGCCAACCAGTGAACCAAGAAAAATGCTAACGGAAACTTGTTCGAGTCCAGTGACTGACCAGGTAAGAATGCTTTGACATACGAAGGGAATAATTATGATGGAAAGAGCCGCCGCCGCAGTAATCACACACAACACCTGTGTATGTGGGTAGCGATCAGCGATGCGTCCTCCCAAGAAGTAACCCACCATCAGGTAAAGCAGAATCAGACCAATGAGATTGCCCCAGATAAAAAGCGAGGTACCAAAATAGGCACCCAGGAGACGTGATGCACACATCTCAAGAGCTAAACTTGTCATGCCACTTACGAACACCAGTCCGCTCAGAAAGTATTTCAACTTTTCCTCCGATTATGGTGTCCCGGTTTGTATAAATTGGAACTTACCAATCATGATATTGTAATACGCCGTACTTACTTGTGCAAATTGGGCATCCGGTGCCTGGAATTCCATCACAAATATTTTTCCTTGATGAACAGTTACACAGACAGCAACATGTTCTTTTGTTTGATTATCGCTCATATAGGCAATAGTCGCAGTCGACCAGGTCTCCCCTCCAATAGTGGCCGCCTGGCCGGTAGGTGGTTGAGGTGCCTCATAACCAGGTTTACTGGCATACGTTGTCTGAATCTCAGCCGCCAGCAATTGATCGGCTGCCATAGTTGGATTATCCAGCCGTTTATAGACAGCGATTTGATCGGGTTGCTGTGGATTGACAAATTGAGCGCCAGCGACGCTGGGAAGAGCGCTTAACTGCCAGCCCAGGGGATACTCATCAATAAAACCGCTGGGGGCGCACTCACTACCACACCATGTAAAGCCGGCTTCTGGCACTGTCGTCGCAACAGCTATTGGTGTTGCTGTGGCCGCAGGGGCAGTAGCAACTGCTACAGTAGTCTTATACGCTTGAGGAGGCTTCTGTGTTGCTCTTTGCTGATTATTATGGCTGGTCACATAAATTGTAGAAAGACCAATAGCACCTATGACGATCAGTACCAGACAAATGCATGCGACAAGAATAGCAGATGGAGAAGGGCCTTTGCGTGGATTCTGTGTCAAGAGCTGACCACTGGATGGTGGCCTGTTGCCTGGATTATAGAATGGCTTATAGTCAGGTTGTGAAGGATAAGGACCGGGAGGGTTGGAAAGTCGTTGACTATTTATTGGAGGGAGGATCATTGCTTCTGTGGCATCGTGATGAATGCCACTGGGAACCGGGTTAGCTGCATATACTGGATCAAATGGCGGAGTTGCGGGAACCGAAGAAACTGGTCTGGCGAAATTATGCTGTTGAGGCAAACCAAATTGGGATAAACGGGATTGAGAAGAGGGAGATACCCCATTGGTATTCTGCGCTGATTGACCATGTTGGGAAGTAGAAAAATAGTTATTGGATGTTGGATTGCCCGGGGGAGCGGATGGGGTCCCACAACGTCCACAAACCTCCCCAGCGGTTTGTAGCTCGTTTCCACACCTTAGGCATTTCATATTTTTTTGCTCCTGCTTATCTCGCTTGTATGCGATTGCTGATATGTTATTTAAAAGCAATTCAGCGCTCATTATTATAACGTATTTATAAAGGTGTGGCTAGGTTTATAACTGATTTGCTAGCTCCCCTTTTTTTAGCCAGTATGGATGGTAATGTGTTTTAGTCCACTATTAGCAAAATGATGGTAGGCGATAAGGGAGGCAGATGTGAGCTCATGGTGGGGTGTATTAAAAGGGCCTTTAATAATAACCCAGACCCATGGAATATTTTGGGCTTGATTGACGCGCTGCATATTTTCGCAATCTGTATCACTGGCTCTTGGATACCCTGTTGGATGGCTGTGGTAGACACCAATGATTTGATCTGGATTGAGTAGTTCAAACTGGAGCAATTCTTCGGGAGCAAACTCAAAGTAGACCGGAGAATCTGCCGTATTCTGCAAAGGGTGGGCCCGATCAACATGCCAGTTCCCATCTGCATCAATAGTGCCCAGAAGTACTCCACAGGCTTCTATCGTAGAACGTTGTGAAACATCCTCAAAAAGAGTAGACAGAACTTCCTTTTTGAGTGAGAGATAAGGTGAGGAGTGCTTAAACATACCTGCTCCTTACAGAATGCCTGTAGAACTCATATAATAAGTATAACCGTAAAATATGAAGAAAACACACGCCATTATTCTATACATTATACTATTCTAGTATAGCGTTGCGAGCAAAATAGCCCTGAATATACAAAAAGGGTAAGCCAGGTCATAAATGATGATGGATCCGGCTTGCCCCGATTACTGCTAGTTTGTTTTAGGATCAGGGGAAAGTGAAAACTTCCCTGCTGCTAAAATTTTTGCTGACCCCAGAACTGTTCTGCTGGCACATTGCGTACATCAGCAATATGTTCGACTGTAATATCGGGAACATATGCCTCCGGGAAGGGCTCTTTTGCATATTTCCCCTGCTTCACAAATACCGTGGTCATTTTATCTCCCATTGACTGTTTAACATCAAAAAGGATTTTTGGTTTATCATCGATAATAACCCAATGATCGGCGGGATAGCGTTGTTGGATATCCTCAATATGTTCCTGCTTATGCACAAAGAGGAGCACACGACCACTAACGGCATCTGCCAGTGCGCTACTGAAGATTTTCTCGGCCTGATAGTTTAAATCGCCGTCAGAGACGATCACAACAGTACCGATACTATTTAAATACTCCATGGTCTCTAAAACATGTGGAAATAAGGCTTTTTGAAACGGAAAGTTTTCAAACATCGAAGCCACATGTTGAAATGTGTAGTCGCTCAACTCTTCTTGCGAGGTACGTTCGCGGAAGTATTGTAGTGCCAGGGGAATGTCCACAACCCCACGTTCTTTTCGCACCTCCTCATACAATTCCCAATAGCGTTCCGTCAAGGCGGGACCTAAATCTGTCTGGAGAAATTGATTTTGCTTTTCCTTAATACCATCGTTATCGAGCAAGGTATTATCGACATCGATCCAAAATACAAGTGCTGGCATAGGTTTATCTCTCTTATCTAATGTAGTAATTGCTAACTGGTTGATACCAGATATATAGAGAGATCAAGCTTTGCTAATAGCGTCCCTCTATAGTCTGTATACGTTTAATGATACGTTCATTTTTTTTCTTTTGTTTCGATTTTAGTGGACGTGCCAGAAATTTGTGCCATTGTAACTGTGAGTATAGCGTAAGTGCTATGCTGACGCATTGAGAGAGTTGTATACTAAGAGGTGGCCTGCTATCAAATGCGACCAGCGCGACAGAGAAATTTTCACAGGAGATCGAAATGAAAGTTGTTTTTAGAAGTAAAGATTTTGCCAGTGTCGACGGTTCAGGTTTTGGCTTCAACCATCGACGGCCCATGGCTAATCCCTGGCAATATCAAGGCAGGGTGCAGCATCGTCAATGGCAGGGCACCTATGAGTGTGAGTGGGAGCAGGGCGAAAATAAAGGCAGGCAACCGGAACTACTATGGATCGTACGTGGTGATGCGCGCCTCTTTGGCCTGGCAGCCGGCTTAAAATCAAAAGGTTTTACCGTCGAAGTTGAGCAAGACTGATCTATAGCTCTACCCAGAATCATTATCGAGTGCTGCTGCCGGGTCATTATTTTTTGTTGAGTGGAGGACGGCAGCCAGGGCTTGAATGCCACGATGGATTTCCTGCTCATTGAATGCAGCATAGCCAAGCATCAGCGCATTGGTTGGGGGATGCTTCATATAGTATTTAGATACTGGTGTCACCGCGATTCCGGCACTGGCCGCCAGCGCAGTGATCTCCGTGTCCCTTCGTGTAAGCGGAAGTTTAGCCAGTAGATGCATACCAGCTTCATCGGGCTCTACAATCAAGATGTCAGCCAGGAAACTATGTTGAGCCGCCCTTACCAGCGTAGCCTGCCGTCCTTCATAGAGCGCACGCATACGGCGTACATGACGAGCAAAATGCTCCTCGGCCATAAAATCAGTCAAAACCATTTGATCCAGCATATGGGCATGCCTATCGGCGGCGGCCCGGGCCGCGATAAAGGCATCGATCAATGCTGGTGGAGATACCAGGTAGCCGATACGCAAGCCAGGAAAAAGTACTTTGCTAAAGGTTCCAATATAGATAACTCGGTCAGCCTGATCCAGACTCTGCAATGAGGCCAATGGATGGCCCGCATAACGATACTCGCCGTCATAGTCATCCTCTAAAATCCAGCTACCTGTATGCGCAGCCCAATGCAGCAATGAGATACGGCGCAATAAACTCATCGTTGTACCCAATGGAAACTGATGAGAAGGCGTCACGTATACCATGCGTGCCTGAGGACTGACCGCTTTGCCATATGCCACATCAATGCCTTCGGCATCAATTGGGACCGGCACAAGATGTGCCCCACTACTTAAAAGGGCTCCCCGCGCCCCCAGGTAACAAGGATCTTCAATCCACACATCATCTCCAGGATCAGACAACAGTTGCGCGGACAGGTTAATAGCCTGTTGCGAACCAGCGACAATAATAATCTGCTCTTCTGAACAACTCACACCACGAGCCGTCTGCAGGTAGTGGGCAATTTCTCGGCGGAGGGGGCGAAAGCCCGCCGGATCGGTATACCCAAAAGAGGTTGGATCGACATTGCGCCAGCGTTTAGCTGCCAATTGCGACCAGAGCTTAAATGGAAATTCATGCAGTGCTGGTACACCATGACGAAAGGCCCGATGAAGTAACACATCGTCCCAATTATGAAGTGGGGCGACCGTTGAATTGGCAATAATTTTACCGCGAGCCGAGAGTTGGGTATCAGCCTGCGCTTTTTGCGTTTGCTCTGAAGATAGTTGCTGATTGGGGAGGCGCAGCAATTCATCGGGAAGAACGTGCTCAACATAGGTGCCGCTGCCAACGATGCCTCGTATGTAGCCTTCATATAGCAATTGTTCAAAGGCAATGATCACCGTTGCGCGTGAAACTCCAAGGGTCTGAGCAAATGCCCGTGTGGAAGGAAGCTTTGTGCCCCCGGGTAATGTGCCTGCAAGAATTGTCTGTCTCATTGCAGTATAGAGCTGGCGATATAGTGGCATAGCAGACCCAGGATCGAGTATGATTGTGAGTAAAGCGGCATTGAAAAGATTTTTTTCCATGAAGGCCTCCCGTTGAGCTGCCCGAAAGTGGTATGGCTATTATAGCTAGAAATGGTTCTGTTCACAAGTCCACTTTTGCTTTAAGATAGTCACTATCACCACTGCGAATGCAGGCACAGGTATTTTTTAAGGGATCTATAGAAGAAGGAGCTGGTTTATATATGGATTTTGCTCTTGATAAGCAGATTGCTTCCCAGGCCGACGCTATCCGTTCATTAATTGCACGTATTGACATACCCATACTGGATAGTGAAAGACCATTTATCTTTTCAGGTATTGGCACATCTCTACACGCCTGTCGAGTGGCCGCCTACTGGTTGTATGAGCTTAGTGCTGGAAAGATACGTGCCAGCGTACTCAACGCACATGAACTGGCTCTCTCCGCTCCCATATCAAGCCAGGACCAGGTTATTGTAATCAGTCATCGTGGCACAAAACGTTTCCCTCGGCAGGCACTAACGCGCGCGCGCCAGGCAGGAGCTCTAACTATTGCCATTACCTGTCTGGATGCACCTGCTCAGGATGCTGACTATACCATTCATACCTGTTCTAATGAGCTGGCGGGGACACATACCGTTTCATATACCACCGCACTGACCGCACTGGCGCACCTGGTTGCCAGTGTCACAGGAGAAGCGGGACATCGTTTCCTCACAGCCATCCATAGCGTTCCTGAAGCCATAGAGACAACGCTAGCTGAGCCAGCGCCCAGCGCGATTGCCGAGAAACTGGTCGACCGCGAGCCGATCCTGCTAGCGGGAATGGGTCTGGACGCCATTACCGTAGCCGAAGCCGCCCTTAAGATTAAAGAAGGTACCTATCAATGGGCTGAAGGTATCGAGCTAGAAAATGCGTTGCATGGACCGCCAGCCGCTATCCGTGCAGGTGTGGGAGCGATTGTCATGGTTCCTGATTGGGAAGATGGTGGTCGGGCCCAGCTTTTAATTGCAAGCCTGAAAGATTTAGGGGCAGAAGTCTATACCTGTGGAAGTGGACAGGAGGACTTGCGCTTTACGGCTGTCGAACGCCTGATAAGGCCGCTAGTGTCTATTATTCCTTTGCAGCGCTTAACTGCCGAAATCGCCAGAATCAGACACACCAATCCAGACGAGATTCACCGCGACGTAGAACCCTGGAATACAGTCATGGGTAACATCGTACTATAAGCCATGAAGAGACTGTCACAAAGCTTCAATGTACATTTAACATTCTAGCGATATATGGCATACAAGTTTCAGGCGGCATTGCACTCTCCATTGCACTCTGCGTGGAGAAGTTATGCTGCCTGAAAAATTTTGAATAGAGCATTATACAGTGTTGTCTGCGATATTGCAGACGATAATTTTTTAGCCCGTTATGTGACTATTTGAATGGAGGATCTATATCATAAGATAGCCAAAAAAAATGCCGAAGGCGATCTAAATTTTTATGGATGCTCAGGAGCTGTGCGCCACGGCCATTTGATCTCGGTCAATAATGTTCCACCCAGGATCAGCAGGCAGCCAATAAATGCGCGTAAACCGAGGGTTGTGCCATGCCAGAGGTAATCGGCCAGGGCCGCGAAGACGGGCTCAGTAGCAAAAATCAGTGCTACCCTGGTCGGTGTCGTAAATTTTTGAATGTGGGTTTGAGCCAGGTAAGCCAGTGCAGTAGCAAAGACAGCAGTTACAATCAGCGCGATGATTACAGGTGCCTGGAATAAGATCGAGTGTTGAAAAATTAGCTGCCATGGTTCAAAGATGAGTGCCGCGATCGCACTTAATACTGCCACAGTCGAGAGTTGGATGAGCACCAGAGTGTGAGCAGAAGCAAGTCCTGAAAACTTACCAGTATAGACAACCTGTAAGCCAAAGGCGATAGCGCAAAAGAAAGCCAGCACATCCCCCGGATTGATCGTACTTATATCGACAAAGGCTAATAAATAGAGCCCAACGGTGGCTACTCCAACCCCAATTAAGGCTAGGAGCGCCGGACGTGTACCTAGAATCAGCCATGCCAGCAATGGAACCAGGGTTACAGCCAGGCCAGTCAGGAAGCCTGATTTACCAGAAGTAGTATAGAGGAGACTGAAGGTCTGTAGAGCATAGCCAAGAAAGAGAAAAAAGCCCAGTAATCCTCCACACATCAACAAATGTACACGTGAAAGAGTCGTGGGAGCGGCTGATTTCTGTTTACCCAGAAATGGCAAGAGCAGCAATGCTGCGCAGCTAAAGCGTAGCGCGACAAAAGAAAACGGAGGGATAGTGGCAATGGCATTTTGTATCAACACAAATGTGAGTCCCCAGATCGCTGCAATAAGCAGCAGAATACCATCCGAAAGCCAGCGTGTTTTGGGTACCATCGTATATCCTTCAGTGCCAGATTAAAATATGCCAACATGAAAATGTATGCGCCAATAGAAATATGATTTTATCATAAAGACAACTAAGGGATGGTAAAAGCCAGGGCTTTTTCATGGTCCTCTTTGGCGCCTGTGGCGCAGGGTTGGGTATGTGGAGTGTGTATGATGGGCGGCCGCAGCCGCCTATCATACACACTCCACACCTGAAAGAAGGTCTATCGTATCGCTTGCTCGTGATCTCCCTGCGATCTCTGGACGAACATGAAAAAGCCCTGGTAAAAGCGAGCTCCAGTGAGACGAGAGAACGTTCATGTGCTATACTAGGAGCTAGATTATATGCTCATATGCATCAGTACCTGATGAGTAAACAAGAGATTAGATAGAGAGATCTATAGTGTCCTTGGCACTGGAGCCTGTCGAAGGACCGCACTGGACCAGGGCGTCTGGTTTGTGCGGTTCGTTTTATGCTCATCAGGAATTCAACCTCAAAGAGGCAAACTTACGTGAAAGAAACAACAGAACCTGCGATGGGAGAAATGCATTATTTCCCAACAGTACTCGACGCGATCGGGAATACTCCACTCGTACGTCTTAATCGAATTGCCAGCGACGTTCCACCGCTTGTCCTGGTCAAAATGGAAATGATGAATCCAGGTGGCAGCGTAAAGGATCGCATTGGTCCAAATTTGATAGCGTACTGTGAAAAACAAGGTTTATTACGACCTGGTGGTACTATTGTTGAGCCAACAAGTGGTAATACAGGGCATGGTCTGGCCATTGCAGCTGCAATCAAAGGCTATCACTGTATTTTTGTAATGACGGACAAAGCAAGTGAAGAGAAACGTAGCCTGCTACGTGCCTATGGGGCTGAGGTGGTGATCTGTCCGAGTAGTGCAACCCACGACTCACCTGATTACTACAAAAATGTCGCGCACCGACTTGCTGAAGAGATCCCAGGTGCCTGTTGTCCGGACCAATACTCAAATCCAGCCAATCCAGCTACGCACTACGCTTCAACTGGCCCGGAGATCTGGCGTGATACAGCGGGCCGGGTCACAGCATTTGTAGCAGGTATCGGTACTGGTGGAACTATTTCTGGTACTGCACGCTATTTAAAAGAAGTCAATCCAGCGATTAAAATTATCGGAGCCGACCCTCCTGGATCAGTTTATTCCGGTGACACGCCGAAGCCATATAAAGTAGAAGGCATCGGAATGGATATGTTTCCACGTAACTACGATCCTAGCCTGGTAGATGAAGTGCTGCGAATCGATGATCGCTCCTCATTCCATTGGGCTCAGAGATTAGCGCGTGAAGAGGGTATTCTGACTGGAGGTTCGGCTGGTACCGCCCTGGCGGCTGGTTTAGCCTATGCCAAGCGATTGACCGCTAATGATGTAGTGGTCATTTTGCTGCCCGACACAGGTCGAGGATATCTAAGCAAACAGTTCAATGAAACCTGGATGCGCGAAAATGATCTGCTAGTCCAGGCAGAGAGCGATCAACCCACCTTATACGATGTCTTGACCTATCGCCGAACACACACCCGCAGCATGCCACTGGTCGTCAGCGTTCATCCCGACGACTCTGTCGCTGATGCTGTCGAGCTCCTGCGTCGTTACGGCATCAGTCAGACACCGGTAATTAAAGATGGGCATATGATTGGAAGCCTGACCGAGGACCTGCTCCTACGGAGATTGGCCAGTGGCGAACCACTGGACACATGTGCTGTAGGTGAGATTCAAGGTGATGCCTTCCCTACGCTTGAATCCAACACCCCCACAAAGGATGCCTATCCAATCTTCAGTGATTGCACTTCAGCCGTAGCTGTGATGAATGGCGAGGAGCTCGAAGGTATTGTGACCAAGAGTGATCTGCTGGAATTCTGGGCTCACCAGACGCGAGCATAAATAAAGTCAGCCCAACCCGATCAAATAAAAGACGGTGGGAGACAACAGTTTCATTGTTGTCTCCCACCGTCTTTTATTTGATCGTAAGATGATAAACGGTCAGTAAGAATGGTACAATACTATATCCCACAAAAAATTGGATGAACAAACAGGCCATTAAGAACGAAAGAGTCCTGAAGCCGCAATCGAAAGCGCTGGCTGAGTGATGCCATCTCTTGTGATTGTGTGTAATATAAACCAGGCGTAGAAGGAATGCCAGATGCAACAAGAAGTTCCCGTATATGTCATTGGCGATATCCATGGTCATCTCCGTGCCCTGCACAAAATTTTGCACGAGGCGCATTTAATTAACCATGCCCATCACTGGACTGGTGGCGAGGCATCATTATGGTTTATCGGAGACCTTGTTGATCGAGGGCCAGATAGTATTCCCGTGATAGATTATGTAATCCAACTACAGCATGAAGCCCAGGAGTCGGGGGGACATGTTGATTGCCTGCTTGGAAACCACGAGCTATTAATGCTGGGAGCCTATCAATTTGGCCGACGATCCACAGGATTAAGCAGCAATTTTATTACAAAATGGCGGCATAATGGAGGTGCTAAAACAGATCTAGCCAAACTTTCCAATAAACATCTTACCTGGTTGACGGAGCGTCCTGCCATGGCGATAGTAAGAGATGCCCTTCTGGTCCATGCCGATGCAACTTTTTATACTCGCTATGGTCGTTCGATCGTAGAAGTTAACGAGACTCTTAAAACCTTAATGAAAAGAAGTAATACCCTGGCCTGGGAAGAATTAATCGAAGAATTCGCCATGCGCGGAGTGTTTAATCATCCTTATGGCGGCAAAGATTTTATTGAGCGCTTCCTGATGATCTTTGGCGGAAAGCAGATTATCCATGGTCACACACCTATTCATACCATGGTGGGAGGCTCGGCCAAAAAAGTTACACAGCCTTTTGTCTATGCTGACGGCCAATGTGTGAATGTAGATGGTGGGATATATATGGGAGGGAGCGGGTTTATCTACCAATTAACCAATTTCCAGATAACACAATAAAATATGTCATATTTTTGTGATTTATATATTGACAAATAGCAAATAATTGCGTATTCTGAAATAGTGATAGAAATACTTCAGTTAAGGAAAGGAAGGGTAATTATGCGTTCAGGTTCTCATACGCAACAAATTGCATATCAGACAGCATTTGTTTATGCATCGCGTAAACCGTGTAATACCCGGGCAGCACGATAGTGATGCGAAAGCCTTATGAAGTATTCGAACATACCGCCGATATTGGCATACACGCCTTTGGCAATACCATCGAAGAGCTCTTTTGTCATGCCGCACAAGGCATGGAAAGTTTGATGGTCGCACCCGAACAAATACGTGTTATGACCAGTCGCCAGATCAGCGTTGAAGGGCATGATCCCATTTCTCTTCTCATCGCCTGGCTCAACGAACTGATTTTTTTATTCGATACTGAATATCTCCTCTTTCGCCACTTCGAAATAGAAGCCATCACCGGAACACAAGTGATAGGCCGAGCCGATGGAGAGATCTACGATCGTCAGCGCCACGACTTGAGCAGTGCAATCAAAGCCGTGACCTGGCACGAAGCCGCCATTACCCATGTAGATGGTGGATATCGAGCTCGGATCATCTTTGACCTATAGTATAGGACTTAGAGAACTTCTTTCACTTTTTGACTTCTAGCCACACCAGGTTTCCCACGCGCAATGCAGGTCATTGTGCGCGGTGCATTATGCCTTTGCAAGAAACACATGATGGCTCTCTAATGAATCCATTTCTACCGGGTACAGCATTGTGTCCAAAATATGCATGCATTTTTGATTTTAAGGTGCATAGAATTATCTTACGATTTTTTAGGGCGAATTTAAGCAGCCAATAGTTAAAGAGAGGTATGCCTATGAGTACACTCATTGTGCCAGTTGCTGTAATCGAAAAGATAGCTCCGCATAGCAATGCCGATGCATTGGAGTTGGCTCAGGTACTGGGTTGGCAACTTGTTGTAAAGAAAGGCCAGTACCAGGTTGGCGACAAAATAGTCTACTTTCCTGTAGACACGGTATTGCCGTTAGAGGTAAGTGAACGTTTTGGCGTGACCAAATATCTATCCAAACAGCGCATTCGCTGCGCCAAATTGCGGGGTGAACCTTCATTTGGCCTGGCCGTCCAGCCTGACGATGAAAGCTGGGATATTGGCGAAAACGTAGCCGACTACTACGGTGCCAAAAAGTTCGAGCCACCGATACGCCCGGGTCAGGGAGATGCCGAGCAGGCTGATCCATTATTCTGGGAATACACAGATATCGAAAATATGCGCAACTATCCAGCCATCTTTGAAGAGGGCGAGACTGTTGTTCTAACCGAAAAAATTCACGGCGCCAACAGTCGTGTTGGCCTGATCGAAGGCGAATTAATGGGTGGCTCAAAAGCCGTCAGGCGCAAGCGGCCGGTCGATGATGTTTTTGCCTCGAACATCTACTGGTCACCATTGACCCTGGAGCCGGTACGAAACGTGTTGGAAGAAATAGGGAAAGAACATCGACAGGTCATCTTATTCGGGGAAGTCTATGGGAGCAAGGTACAGTCCTTGCACTATGGGTACAAAGGTATCCTGGGTTTTCGAGCCTTTGATTTATTGATCGATGGGCATTATCAGAACTGGCCTGATTTTGTGTCCATCTGCCAGAAGTATGGTATTGAAACCGTACCGGTCGTGGATACTATTCCCTTTGATCTGGCAGAGGTTAAGCGCTATAGCGAAGGGAAAACCCTGCTGATGGCAGAGGATGCTCACATGCGCGAAGGCTTAGTTGTGCGACCATTGATTGAACGCACCAACCCTAAAATTGGGCGCGTCATTCTGAAATATGTAAGCGATACCTACCTGTTTGGTGAAAAGACCGACTACACAGATCGATAAAACATAAAAACACAGGTGCGGTGGCAATTCGTATAGTCTATGAAGCTAAACAAAAAGCTGCCGCACTATCTTGATAGTTATTAGTGATAGAGGAGAAAAAATGGGCGATAAGATCCCATTAGAGCGTATTGACGACAATCGTTGGCGTATCCCGCAGCGTTACAGTGATGCAATGCATGTGCCAGGGATAGTCTATGCCGACAACGAACTGATAGAACTGATGCTCAACGATAACGCCCTGCAACAGGTGGCCAACGTGGCGACATTACCAGGTATTGTGGGCTATTCTCTGGGGATGCCCGATATCCACTGGGGCTATGGATTTCCCGTAGGTGGGGTAGCCGCTACGGATGCAGAGAACGGCGTGGTTTCTCCCGGTGGTATCGGCTTCGATATCAACTGTGGCGTTCGCCTGCTGGCAACCGACTTGTTACGCGACCAGATCAAAGGCAGTGTGGAACGGTTAGCTGATGAACTTTACCGTAATCTACCCTCTGGCGTGGGTGGTGATGGCATGCGTTTGCTGAACGAAAAAGAGATGAAAGAAGTAATGACACGTGGAGCAGGGTGGGCAGTGGAAGAAGGTTACGGTGTTGAAGCTGATCTCGAAGTCACTGAAGAGCAAGGTTGCCTGAGTAGCGCCAATCCAGAGGCAGTTAGTCGACAAGCTATCTTACGTGGAATGAAGCAGCTAGGGAGTCTGGGATCAGGGAACCATTTCTGTGAAGTGCAGGTTGTAGATCACATCTACGATCCAGAGGCCGCGCAGGCGCTTGGCCTCAACCAGAAAGGTCAGATCGTTGTGACCATTCACTGCGGCTCAAGGGGGTTTGGGCATCAGATAGCGGAAGACTATATCAAGCTGGCGGAGTCGAAGCAACAGGAATATGGTTTTCACCTGGTGGATCGGCAACTGGCCTGCCTGCCTTTGCAATCCGAAGAAGGAAAGGCTTATCTAGGTGCCATGGCCTGCGGAGCTAACTTTGCCTGGGCCAATCGCCAGTTGCTCATGCATGGGGTGCGTCAGGCATTTTCCAGTGTCTTTGGCCGTAAAGCTCGCACGAAAGATATGCCGCTGGTCTATGATGTCTGTCATAACATTGCTAAGATGGAAGAATACGCGATCGATGGCGAGATGAAACGGGTCTGCGTGCACCGTAAAGGGGCCACCCGAGCCTTTCCGGCGGGCCATCCGGAGGTGCCAGAAAAGTACCGGGCGGTTGGCCAGCCTGTTCTCATCCCTGGAGACATGGGGCGTTACTCTTTCATGCTGGTTGGCGCACCCGGATCGATGGAACAGAGCTTTGGTTCCTGTTGCCATGGTGCGGGGCGCCGTCTAAGCCGGACCGCTGCCAAGAAAGCTGTTGGCAGCAAGCAACTGCTCGAGATGCTGGAGCAAAAAGGCGTCACCGTGCGCGTGCACAGCAAAAACCTGCTGGCCGAAGAGGCTCCACAGGCCTATAAAGATGCCCAGCAAGTCGTCAACGTCGTGCATAATGCCGGCCTGGCGAGCCTGGTTGTACGCTTGAAACCGATAGTCGTTGTCAAAGGATGAGTCATCTCGATAGATTTCGCCTTGAGGCTGGTCACATTCTTCCCATCTTCTAAGCGCTGATTGATATACATTGTCAATTCTTTACTTTGGAGGATTTGAAGCATGCTGTTCAGAAGGTCTGTATTAGTTAGTAGCCGATCCTGGAGAAAATATTCCAGGGTTGGCTCGTATTGAGAACGCTTTTATAACCGATGAAGATGTACGACACTACGCGATGGCACGTCCTGCACGGAAACGATCAATGAGCACTGCGATGACGATTACAGCACCTTTAATGATTTGCTGATAGAAAAATGGAACGTTCATCAAAACCAAGCCATCATTGAGAACACCGATGATCAGCACACCAATGAGAGTGCCGACAATTGATCCCACACCGCCTACAAAGCTGGTGCCACCGAGAATGACAGCGGCGATAGCGTCAAGTTCATATCCTTGACCGCCTGTTGGCTGAGCGCTCAAGAGGCGCGCAGAAAAGATGATGCCAGCAATACCGGCGCAGATGCCGCTAATAGTATAAACCCACAAGACATCCCAATCAACTCTGATACCGCTCAAACGGGCAGCCTGTTCATTGCCGCCTATGGCGTACACATGACGGCCAAAGGTAGTTCGTGTAAGTACAATATAGCTAATGATAAAGACAATCAGCGCTATGATAACAGGCATGGGTATCGGGCCAAGTGAGCCACCACCGAGGAAACCAAAGCTGAGGTCGGTTTTGATGAGTGGATATGCACCTGTTGTAACATAGGCGAGTCCACGCAGGTACGTTAGAGCACCAAGAGTGACGATAAATGCGGGCAGCTTCAATTTTGCAATCAGCACACCATTGAGGAGTCCGCATAAGGCTCCGGTGATAATGCCTCCCAATACCGCGAAAAAGCCAGGAACGCCGATGGCGTCAAGTCCCACAGCCAGCACACCCGCGAGTGCCAATGCCGAGCCGACACTCAGATCGATGCCACCTGTTAAGATAACAAAGGTCATACCTGCCGCGAGTACAGCATTAATTGAAACCTGACGGGCAACGTTAAGTAAATTACCGAATTCCAGGAAGTGTGGGGCGAAGATGGCCATGATAATACATAAGATGAGCAGAACCAGCGCCATGCTGAGCTGCTGCCACAACCGATAAGCTCGTCCACGCATTGATGTATCTTTTGCTTCTGCGGCCCCCGTTCCTTTTGTCGTAGTGTTAACTGCTTGCGTGTTTTTGATGGTTCCCATAGCTCTGTTTACATCCCTTCGTTATGAAAAGGTGTCCCGTATAGCTGAAGGCTACACTGCCTCTACACGCATTACCATGCTGTAAAAAGCATTTGGAAATGCCACCCACTCGCGTTCTTCTCGTTCATTTTTAGAGATAGAGTTGGCTCTCCAGGCGGCTGCGCTCATCCAAATAAGTGGCGTATTATGTATGTACTGCCAGTCCAGCGGCATAGGTCATAATCTTTTCCTGTGTTGTCGTGCGACCAGGTAGTTCAGCAGCGATCCGTCCTTCATGCATCACCAGGATACGATCACTCATACCCAGGACTTCTGGCAATTCGGATGAGATCATTAAGATTGCGACGCCGCTGTGAGCCAGCTTGCTCATGATTCGATAGATCTCGGCCTTGGCCCCAACATCGACACCTCGCGTTGGCTCGTCAAGCAGCAGAACTTTTGGCTTAATGGTTAGCCAGCGTGCCAGCACGACTTTTTGCTGGTTGCCGCCGCTCAGGTTAAGCACCTTTTGTTTAAGTGAAGCGAGACGAATGCCCAGGTTATCCACCTGCTCTTGCGCGGTATCATGGATACGTCGCATATTGAGTAGCCCACTAATAGACATCTTTGACATTGTGTTCATGGCAATATTTTCTTGTACCGCCAATTGGAGGAATAGTCCCTGTTCCTTCCGGCTCTCTGGTACAAGGCCTATACCTGCGCGAATAGCATCAATCGTACTATTAATGACCACAGGTTTCCCATCAACCCTGATCTCTCCAGTGGTATGATGATCAGCGCCAAATATCAAGCGTGCCAGTTCGGTGCGTCCCGCGCCGATCAGTCCCGCCAGCCCAACAATCTCCCCTCGCCGCAGCATCAGATTGGCACCTTGAATATACTGTCCGTCTGAGAGGTCTCGTACCTCCAATACAGTATCGCCAGCCTCAACGGCCTCATGCTCATATAGGTCATTAATTTCCCGACCAACCATACTCTGTATGAGCTTACTATCATTGATGTCGGCACGCTCCATCGTTTCCACGTATTGCCCATCACGTAAAACGGTTGCGCGGTCGGCCAACTCGTATATTTCTGCCATTCGGTGTGAGATATAGATGATCGTGATATCACGACTTTTCAATGTTCGCATGATCTCAAAAAGCTTCTGCGTCTCTCGTCCTGTAAGGGATGCAGTTGGCTCGTCCATTATAACCATACGCGCATTCTCAGAGAGCGCCCTTGATATCTCAACCAGTTGCTGCTGTGCAATGCTAAGACGCCTGACCCTGGTAGAGGGAGAGAATGTCGTGCCAATTTGTTCAAGCACTTCCTGTGTATCTTGATTCATGCGCCGGAAGTCGATCCAACCGAACGGTGAGTGCGGCTCACGGCCCATAAAGATATTCTCCGCGACAGTCAAATTGGGCGAAAGGTTCAACTCCTGGTGGATAATGCTGATGCCCAGGGCCCTGGCTTTACTCGGATTGTCGATGGCGACTGACTTGCCAAATAACTCAATTGTGCCGTTATCTGGACGATAAACCCCGGCTAAAATTTTCATCAGCGTCGATTTTCCCGCTCCGTTCTCACCCACGAGCGCATGGATTTCACCCTCCCTGATTTCAATGTGCATATCTTGCAGTGCTTTTACTCCCGGAAAGCGCTTCGAGATATGCTCCATACGCAGGATAACGTTACCTGGCGGTCTGTTTTCTGGCAAACGCTCTTTTTTACTCTCATCCATACATCTTCTCTTGTTTGTTCTGTGAGCTGGCATGTGGATACTACGAAGAATAGGAGTTAGACGTGCCAGCCATTGTAGCTGTTCACATTACTCTGAGTAACAAGGTTTACCGGTATCTTGAAATCATTCTTTTGCAACTTTTGATGATTGAGGACCTGTATACCAAGCTGTACAGCTTGTTGTGCTATTCGGTCAGGCGCTTGTGCAGATGTGGCAGTGAATATGCCCCGGGTTTTCAAGGATGCTATAGCATCAGGGGAACCATCAACACTGACAATGAAGAAATCACTGCGCTTTGCCTGCTTTGCAGCCAACTCAACGCCTAGAGCAGTTGGATCATTGATAGCGAAGATGGCATCCAACTTTGGATTAGCAGTCAGGATATTCGAGCCAAGGTCAAGTCCGATATCCCGATCCCCTGTTCCAACCTGGGTGGCCACAACCTTAATGCCGGGGGTCTTAGATAGAACCTCATTACAACCTTTCACACGATCCTGAACGGCGGTTACCGGGGGACCATCAACAATGGCGATCTGTCCCCTGTTCTTCAGTTTGTCGGCCATATACTGGCAGGCAGATTTCCCTGCTGCAACATTATCCGAAGTTACCGTTGCCGCAACACCGCCTTGTGCGCCTACATCTACGGCGACCACCGGGATACCTGCCGCAGTTGCGCGTTTCACCGCTGGTGCAATACCAGCGGAGTCGACAGCATTCAGCAGAATAAGAACAACGCGTTTTTGGATGAAATTATCCATTTGATCGCTCTGCACACCGACATCGTGATGAGCATCCTGGAGATCTACCTTTGCCCCTATTTGGGCAGCTGCGGTTTCGGCACCATGTTGAATAGCGACAAAGAATGGATTGTCGATGGCCTGTACACTCAAACCAATAGTTTTACTACGCGGACTAAAGTTTGTGGTACACCCGGAAAGGAGCATACTACCGAGCAGTATGAAGAGAGCAAGTATCAACACCGACTTTCGCATGGGGAAGATCCTCTCATGAAATAATCTGCATCTCATACAAGCATTGTAGTTCTGGTTGAATAGCCCCTTTTCGTCTCTGAATAGGAGATATTCATCGCTCACTCAAAACGGTCGCTTGATTGAGGGTCAACGCGCGTATCGTTTGTATGCCAGGAAAAGATTAGCGTCCAGGGCAAGTTCATGAATATGAGAGTTGCTGAGGGCACTAGAATCAAAAGACATAGTAGTAGTAGTAGAGATTTCTTCTAAATATCTTGTCGATTATGTATAATATATACAATCAATTTTATATGTAGTCAAGTGCAATAAGTAGGCAGATTGTATTGTGAAGAAAAGAACAATGCATGTGAGGTGGGTTTCCTCACGATAGAGTCACACTAATTGGTGAAAAGACATGCTGCTTTTTGGCCATTGGAGCCTCCCTAAGTCGAGTTCATCACTTTTTGTTCCCTCGAGTTCGCACAAACGGTGGAAGTCCAGAACCAGAGACGAAGGCAATTTCATAAACAAGGCCACGAGGCAAGAGATCAGCATATTTATTTCACCGTTCTCTCTATTTGCGGTATCTTCCATAATGTATTAAGGTATTTGTAGGGTCAGAGCAAAAGATGTTAAGGTCTTTGTGCTTGTTACGCGTCTATGCTCTCTCATAAGGGTTGATAATGTCAAATGAGATTGATGTGGATGGAGTGTAGCTTTATTTTCAAGCATACCGGGAATAGAAGAGAGCACTCTATTACAGATAAATATACTGAGTGAAAAGGTATTAATGATGCAAAATAGTACAAGCGCAAAACCATTTGTAAGCATACGAACCATTGCATTTATATTTGGATGGATCTTCGCAGTGATTGCATTTGCGGTTCCAATGGATATATTTGGCATGTATTACATGTTTACGGTGCATATGGCTCAACATCTCCTCCTTTCGCTCGTTGCACCACCGCTTATTCTCCTTGGCGTTGCTCCAGAGAGCCTGCGGCGCTTCCTGGATCGCCATACCTTTCTTCAGCGTTGCTTTGCCGTTCTGACAATACCAGTTCTTGCTTCCCTACTTTTTAATGGCAATATCTGGATCTGGCATGCCCCTGTGCTGATGCGAGCGATGATAAGCAGTCCGTTTCTCCATGATGTAACTAATCTTTTGTACCTGGTGACCGGCTTGTTTTTCTGGTGCCCATTGCTAGAACGGACCGCAGGGAAAAAATCTCCACTCTCATTGGCAGCGAAACTGGCCTATCTGTTCTTTAGTGATATGCCAATGATGCTGCTTGGAGCAGGCCTGACGTTTTCGCCACCATTGTATACATTTACTATGAGTAATCCTTCTATGCATATGGCTGTGACCGCCACCGATCAGCAACTAGGTGGACTTTTGATGTGGGTTGTGGGTGGCGTCTTCATTCTGGTGATTGTTACCAGTGTACTCTTCTTGCGCTGGATGCTGCAACAGGAAAAAGAGCAACAAGCAAAAGATCGCAAAATTGTTGAAGAAGAGAATGCTTCTATGGAAATAGCATAAACTGTTTGGGTTGGCTGTTATGAAAGTGAATATAGAACCAGGCACCTCAACGCAAGCAAGCTGCAAAGGTCAAATGCACCCCAGAGAAGCTGATAGAAGCAGCAGGATGTGATCATAAGATTGTATCCTGCTGCTTCGTGCAATCTATGAGGTCAGGCCAGATAAAGAATGGAGCTTGAAGAAGTTCCAGATTACCTGTTCTGTGGGCAGCTTAGCGATCATTGCTGGAATGCTATGTCCACCCCTTTCAATGCGATAGTGCAGAATAGTTGCATTCTGCCGGCAGCCAGCCCAGCGGAAGCCTGTCGCATTTTTATCCTGGAAAAAAATCTCTGGCCCCTGGGTACAACCATCGCGTTGCGCCCACGCGTGCAGCCAATCCTGTACAGCTGGTAATGGCCATTGTGGGTCTATCTTTGCTGAAATGCCATTATAAGGGACAACGGTATCATTAGTGCCATGAATCTCAAGGAGGGGAACAGCTCGTTTGGGATGGCAGCCAGCTTGCAGTGGGTAGTAATTACCAGCGATAGGAGCGACTGCGGCAATGCGTGTAGACAGCTGGCAGGCGACAAAGCCGCTCATGCCACCACCATTCGAGAAGCCGGTGGCATAGATACGCTGCGTATCGATACAAAAATCCGCTGTAAGTTTGTTCAACATATCGTTCATAAAAGCCGTCTCATCGATATTGTAATCATATAGGCCGATACTGGCCCACATTGGTAGCTGCTGATCATCCGGTAAACCCTGGGGATAGACCGCAATAAAATGTTCTTTATCTGCGAGCTGAGAGAAGCCCGTTCCTTGCTCTGTCCCACTTGCGGTTCCTCCATGGCCGTGGAATACTATCACTACCGGCACTGGCGTCCTGGAGGTATAGTGAATCGGGACATGGACCAGATATGTGCGGGTATGCTGCCCACGTGCTACTGCTGGTTGGGCAGCCACAGCCTGATTTTGCGTCGTGCCTGCCTGAACAGGTGAGCTCCTGGTACAGGAACTCTTATTCTGTTGCTGCGAAGCAGTGCTTGAGGAGGATTGAGGAGTTTGTGTGCTGGCTGGCATGCACCCGCTTACAGCCAGACAGCATAGCCAGAGCAAGACAACGACTAGGGAGGCATGTTTTTGTCGCATCCAATGCATAAAAAAATCCTTTTCCTGCTTTTTCGATTAGCTAATATCTACACATGCATCATCTTTAAAGATTATTATCATTATAACGAGTAATATAAGATAAAAAAAGTCATACATTGCGTTATTTAGCCAACAGGTTAAAGGATATCTTTGAGCATAGAAGATCAGCTAGAAGCATCTCTATTGTTGGCTCTGTTCGATGATTTTTACCGCCTGGGCGATGCCATCCTCGGCTCGAATGCGCTCTCCCAGAGAGGCTGCTTTCTTGCGCATCTCGGCATCTGACACCACGCGCTCGATGGCTTGAGTCAGGTTATCAACGGTCAGACGCCGATGTGCAATAGGTTTGGGACCAACGCCCAGTTCATATACGCGCCGCCCCCAGAATGGCTGATCAGCAAAAAATGGCGTGATGATAGATGGAACTCCTGCCGCCAGGCCCGCCGCGGTCGTCCCAACTCCTCCATGATGTACAATAGCAGCCATACGTGGAAAGAGCCAGCTATGTGGTACAGAGCCAGTCATAAACACAGTCTCCGGCAATTGCTCTTTCTTTAAACCACCCCAACCTGCATAGAGCACGCCACGCTGACCTGTACGTGCGAGCGCCCGTAAGACCATATCAGCGACCTCTTCGGGTTCGCTGTTGCTCATACTGCCGAAGCCAATATAGATAGGTGGTGGACCTGATTGGAGAAATTGCACCAGGTCCACTGGCGGCTCCCAGCCTGCGGGTGGTTCCAGAAACCAGTATCCTGTGACGTGCTGAGAGGCATCCCAATCACTGGGATGTGGCAGAACCTGCGGGCTGTAGCCGTAGAGCACGGGACGTTTCTGCCGCTTCAGCGAGGAGAACGGCCCCCAGAAAGATGCTGACGGTATGTGTAAGACCTCGGTCCGTGCCTTGTTATCCGCTGAACGGAACGATTGCCACATGGTTTGCTGGGTCAGGAGATGGGAGGGCTTATTGAGCCATCTTGTCAAGGGCGACTGTGGCAGTGGCGTTAAGGCACCGGGGAACATGCTGGTCGGAGTAAAGGGGACTAAATAAGCGAGCAGCAAAGGGATGCCCAGTTTTTCTGAGAGAGCTTGTCCGCTAAATAGTCCACTAAGCCCACCAAGAATGAGATCGGAGCCCTGGCAGGCGATCAATCCTTTTTCGGCTGCTTGAATAGCCTGCGTGCGTGAAGCCTGGCTCATCTGTGATAGAATTTTGAGCATGTTCCCTTGTGCTAAGTGCGCTTGCAGACTTTGGGCTACGGCTTGCGAACTACCCCCTGTCGTAAAGAAGTCCAGGCCATAGTCCGTCACCAGATCGTGGAAATTGTCTGAAGACAGAATGCGTACCGCATGCCCTGCGTCCTTTAATCCCTTGCCTAAGGCCACATAGGGCTGAACATCCCCGCGACTTCCTCCAGCAATAATTGTGATTTGCATATCAGAATCTTCTCCTATACGATATATACGTGTCTTTGTTATATTAGTCTGTTGGGATGATTGCTCAAGCAAGCAATGATATGCAAAAAATTTAGTGCTTGCCTTTTTCATTTTTCAGCGCAAAAGAATGCAAGATTTGCGCCAGCACATCAGCAAACGCACTGACATCAAGATTGGGATCCATGATTTTCTGTAGCGCCAGGCCATCGAAGAATGCCAGCAATAGTGTGGCCAGAACTGTTGGTTCAAGCGTTGTTTCGCCAAGCGTGTTCTTGATTGAGTTGGCTATGCTCTCGCGCCCTTCTGTCAGTAGTTCACGAACTTTAGGAGCCATTAAAGCATTATGTAATCCAAGCGCAAACAATTCATGTCTGAGTCGGTACCATTCAGGTTCTGTCGTAATCAGATCTATAGGGAACTGTAGTACCACACTCAATAAATTGGATGGATCTATCGACTCCGTCAATTGCTCGGGCATCTGTTTGTAACGCTCACTGACAGCTTTGAGCACCTCGATGAGGAGCTGATCCTTGCCTCCAAAGTAGTAGTGTACAAGTCCTGGAGCGGCATCAGCCGCCTTAGAAATTTCTTTCAGGGTCGTCGCCTCATAGCCCTTTTCCGCTAATACTTTGTATGCAGCATTAATGATGCGCAGGCGCGTTTCTTGTGTTGCCCCTGTAGGCGTTGTATCGTATTTTTGATTGCTCATGCAAGCAATATACCATAGCAGTGTCAATTTTACAAGAGGCGAAATCATTAAATCTCTGTTATTCAATGTTGTGGACCTGGATATCACGCACATACCGGAGTGACAAGAAGATGGCCTACCTAGTAAAATATGAAGCAGAGTTAATGTATGATTTGTATGAAACAATGATGAGCAAGATGAGTGATAACGGCGGAACATCCGTTGCCCTTGATCCAGATGGTTGCCTGGTTTGAGAAATTTTATCTTTAATATTTCCGTTGTGCGCGGACAATTCCATAAATAAAGTGAAGCTTGAAAGGATCTCTATGGCTGAAAAAATCAACATTCAGGATATCGCGCGTCTGGCCAATGTCTCCACAGGCACTGTTTCGCGCGCCTTAAACAATAAACCCGATGTCAATCCTGAGACGCGTGAACGCATTCTGCGCATCGTAGAAGAACAAGGATATGTTCCCAGTAGCACAGCTATTGGATTGGTGTCAGGGCGGAGCCGTTTGATCAGCGTCCTTGTGCCGGCGCTGACATGGCCACTTGTCTCGGAACTTATGCTGAAGGTGGCTGAAATTGTGGAAGCTTCTTCCTATGAAATTGTCCTGTATAGTATCAGTAGCTCAAACCACTTGCGTGATTGTGGTAAAGTGATTGATCGCATTCTGGCAACAAGGATGACGGCAGGTCTCCTGGCTATTTTTCCCGGTCAATCAGCGCAGCATCTGACGCAGCTCCAGCGACATAGTTTTCCAGTTGTCCTGGTCGATGACCAGAATCCTCCAATCGAAGGTATTCCCTGGATTGGCGCAGATAATCGCGGAGGAGCTTATGAGGCGACGCGTTATCTCATTGGTCTTGGGCATCAGCGTATTGCCTGTATTCAAGGACCGATGAAGTATAAAGTCTCGAACGATCGATATCAGGGATATAAAGATGCCTTGCAGGAGGCTGGGATCCCGCTTGATCCTGCACTTGTGCTGGAAGGTGATTTCATGCCCGTTGGTGGAAACAAGTGTGCAAGAACGCTTTTGACACTGCCTAAAGCAGAACGTCCAACCGCAATCTTTGCACAGAGTGATCTCATGGCCTATGGTGTGATGTCTGCTGCGTCAGAGTTCGGTTTATCTATTCCTAAGGATATTTCGTTAGTGGGCTTTGATGACAACCCATCTTCCGCCCACATGCAGCCTGCTCTCACAACGATCCAACAACCTTTTGGCGCAATGGGCCAGCAGGCGATTGAATTGCTGCTCCAGCTTATAGAGCAGCCGCGTTTATATTATCAGGGACCATACGAGAATAAACGGCAGATTTTATCTGAACACGCGCCGCGTATTCAATTGCCAACTAGCTTGATGATCCGCGACACCTGCCGAAAACTGCCCAAACGTGTTTCTCATACCTCTTATCGCCATAAGCAGGCAATGTCGGGCTGAATGAACCCATTGGTGTCCCAACAGTCTCTTGTTTTTGATGCCTATTTTATAAATAGCGTAAAATTGGTGATGGCGATGTATTGATTATAGATCAGTTTTGTTATAAATATACCTATATTATTGATGCTTTATTGGTTGACATTTATGTGGATGTATATTATTATCGGTGTAGTGATGACTATATTTATAGATGAGTAACAGTGGATATTTACAACGCTGTTAGCGGCTCGAAGGGCCTTTAGTATAGTAAAACAGGAAATTGCGGAGTAAAAGGTAATACTTCAGCCATAGCATCATTTCGATGACGACAACTTAACCGTACTTGCTTTCTAGCAGGAACGGTTTTTTGGGAATTGATGAAAACGGCCCTGCTAGAAAATCATTGTTGATAGAAAGGCAGGCCCAACGCCGATAGTATAGTGTCAACTGTATAATCACCTGCCAGGCTAGAAAATGTTTTACACAAATGCATATCACTGCTCACCTGTAGTTCTACTATGAACCGGAGGTCCGGATGTCCGATTATCTGGATGCACATAGTGCTATTGTCTCTTCGACAAAACATTGCCCGGTGAAATCACATGGTTCCCTTGATGCCGATATCATCATTAAGAACGCCCCGGATCCGGTCTTTGTCTCGGACCTGGAAGGCAAGATCCTCTCGGCCAATGACGCGGTCTATGAGTTGCTGGGCTTCCGGCCTGATGAAGTACTGGAGCAATCGCTCTCGCGTTTCATTGGCCCGGAGGAGACGCGTGAGTTCCTGGCTGCGTTGCGCGAGGTAATTGAGCGCGGCGTGACCCGCAATGCCAGGCTGAATCCGCGCAGCGCCTCGGGAGAAGTTATTCCAACCACACTCAATGCTTCGGCGTTGCGCGATACCGATGGCCGTGTGATCGGTGCGATTGGTATTTTGCGTGATATGCGTGCTTACGAGAGAGTGTTACAGGATCTCCAAGAGTCCAAAGCGGAACTCCAGGAGAAGATTCTGGATCTAGAGAAGTTTGAAGAAGTGGTAGTAGGTCGCGAGTTGAAGATGATTGCGCTTGAAAAGCAGATAGAATTCAACATCATCAGGTCGGGAAGCGTGAGCAAGGCTATAATCAATGAATGCCGTAAACTCACCATGACCCTTTTTGCAACACATTGAGGAAGCAGTTTCCCAGGAGAGAATATAGAAGTGGAACAGTATCAAGAAGAAAAAGAGACAGAATGCCAGTTGCAGGTTACCCCTTTAATGCAGATAGAGCAAGCTGACAAAAAACGTATACCTCGCATCCTCCTTGTCGACGATGATAGTGCGGCGTTAAGCGCTCTTTCACACACATTCCGGCTACGGATGCATGATATCGAAGTAGATACATCTATTTCAGCTCTAGATGCACTCGCCTTGATCACTATCAAAGAGTACGACGCGGTCATAAGTGACATCAAGATGCCTGATATGGATGGAATGCAACTATTGTCAGCCCTGCATAAAACTATGCCAGAGATGCCTGTTCTACTTATTACCGGGCACGGAGAGCACAAATTGGCGATGCAAGCCTTACGAGAGGGAGCTTACGACTATACTCTTAAGCCCATTGATCGAGATTTTTTAGTGGCATCCGTAAGACGCGCACTCCAAACGCGCCAACTCTCTCGCCTTGTACAAGAGAAACAGCAGGCGCTGGAGCAGTATGCACATTCTCTGCAGAGCCTGGTGGAGCAACGTACCAGAGAACTCATCATCATCATGAATGATGCAAAAGATCGTATGTTGACTATGGCTGCGCATGAACTTACAACGCCGCTTACCAGTTTAAAGGGATTGCTTCAGTCGGCACATTGTCGACTGAAGCAAGGTGCTATTGATAAAGCCATGCGAGACATGGAGACAATGGAGACCTCCGTTAATCATCTGGGTATACTTATGCAGAATCTGCGCGATGCAATTCATATCCAGACAAGGCAATTTATTTTGCAACGCAGTCCTTACGACCTGATCAAGTTATGCCAGGATGTGCTCGATGAATTCACGATGGCTGGAATAGTCACTCAGTGTGATTCTCCTCAGCATGAGTCACTTGAAGTTGACATAGATAGTTGTCGTATCAGGCAGGCTCTTTTTAACTTACTCTCTAACGCTTGCAAGTATTCGTTGAAGGGATCGCCCATCACGGTCACATTGCAACAGTGTGAGAATGAGGTAAGTCTCGCGGTGTCTGATTGTGGTGCAGGTATTTCCCCTGAACATCTTTCACACATTTGCGAGCAGTTCTATCGGTTTCCTCATAGCAACCTTCAGGAAGGAGACGCTACCGGATTGGGTCTGGGACTCTATATTACCCGTGCTATTGCGGAACAGCATGGAGGACGTATGGAGGTCCAGAGTTGTCCAGAAGAAGGTAGTACGTTTTCCATCATGCTACCTATACTCACTAATGAGATAAAAGTTTCACACAAGCCCATAACTGACACTTCGCTATGGCAGATTATGTGGATGGTAAAGGTAATGAAGAGCGATTATCTTTTCTCCTGAACATGGTTTGGCCTATAAACAACCCAGCTAACTGGCTGTTTCTCTTATACGACGGCAGAGCAGCTTTTAAACAGGATCATTGCAAGATGGCGCACTGAGTAATACTTGATAACTTTGCTACTAACATATGCTATGCTTTCTAGAGAATGATCTATCCATTCAGCTAGAAAGGTTTATTGTGTTTTCTACTACAATACCATTATGGGAAAAGGGTCAGTATGTACCACAGGGCAATGCTGATTTCATGCCGACGCTGGCAACTTATGTGCTGGATAGCACAAAAAAACGGCCGGCCGTGTTGATCTGTCCCGGTGGTGGCTATGGTTTTACATCACCACGTGAGGCCGAACCGGTGGCTCTTCAATATGTGGCCGCAGGTTTTCATGTATTCGTGGTTTATTACAGTGTCACACCCGCGCGCCATCCTCAACCATTACGAGACGTGTCGCGCGCGATGAACATTATTCGTGCGCATGCAGATGACTGGCATATTGAAGAGCAAAGCATCGCGGTCTGTGGCTTTTCGGCCGGAGGTCATCTCGCAGCAAGTCTGGGAGTCTTTTGGGATCAGTCTTATTGCTCGGATATTCCCGGCCTGAAACGTGGCCAAAATCGGCCGGACGCGCTCATCCTTTGTTATCCGGTGATCTCTTCAGGTCCTTTTGCCCATCGCGGCTCATTTGAGAATTTGCTGGGGCCAACTGCGGTGCCCGAAGATTTACAGGCGATGTCGCTTGAACACCACATCAATGCTCAAACGCCACCAACGTTCCTCTGGCATACTGTCGCTGATAGCGCAGTGCCGGTTGAGAATTCATTGCTCTTCGCACAAGGCTTGCGTGCCCAGCATATTCCATTCGAGATCCATATCTATCCCCATGGCGCACACGGGCTCTCACTTGCAACCGCTGAAACGGACGATGGTACTGGTCAGGATGCACATATTAGTGGCTGGCACAGGCTTTCCACTGAATGGTTATGGCAGATCTTTACACCAGTGAGACGAGCATAAAATCTTATTACCAAGCACTATGACCACAGCACAGTCCTGGTGCCGTGGTCATAGTGGGTCGTTCTCTTATTTTTCAGATCCCCTGGCTTCTTCTCAGGGGCGCACTGCTGGACGTGAGTTGGCACTGGATACTTTCTTGCCCCAGAATCAATATGCTTCTTTTTTCGATAGCAAAGTCTCATAGATGAGCGCTTGCCGTCTTATGCTTTACACGGTTCAGGCAAATTAAAGATACAAG
The DNA here is from genome assembly GCF_003967555.1 of Dictyobacter kobayashii. Taxonomy (GTDB): domain Bacteria; phylum Chloroflexota; class Ktedonobacteria; order Ktedonobacterales; family Ktedonobacteraceae; genus Dictyobacter; species Dictyobacter kobayashii. Next base: position 108,475 of record NZ_BIFS01000001.1, on the reverse strand, counting down.
CAATACTAAATTTTTCAGCTTATGTACTGCTAACCAATGCATAGCTGATCGAGAATGAACATTACCAATCAATAACAGTTTTGTGTGTGATATTAGAGATTCTTAGCGCAATCAAAATTTTTTTCTTCTCACAGGATTTTTGAGACACCTGTCTACTTGTACTTATATATGTACACATATACCCTTTTTTGCTAGAATGGTAGCGTAAGCATAGAAATAGTACTAATATTAGATGTGATGAAATTGATGTTTCTGATAGTAATTTTATAATTATCCATCGAATACGCCTGCTAGTGCATGTAAAGAAAGCATGTGGAATGAAACAAGAGCAGCAATTATCTCAGCAAACAGGTAGTGCGTCGGCTTCGTCCTTAGATATGTTAGGGCGCTATCGGATCTTATGCCGGTTGGGACGAGGTGGAATGGGGGATGTCTGGTTGTGTGAGGACCCACGCTTACATCGTCAAGTTGCGATTAAGACCCTGCCAACCCATAATCAAGGCGATCAGGAGTTTGTAAAGCATTTTGAGCGCGAGGCCGAAGCAGCGGCTTCTTTGAGTCATCCCCATATTTTGTCGGTTCATGATTACGGGAAGCAAGCGTTGCCAGACGGAACGGTGGTGACATATATTGTAATGCCTTATATTCATGGTGGAACCTTTGCGGATCGCATTGCATACTATGAACAGAAGCAGTCGTTACCTCCTCTACTTGAGATGCTATCGTTATTGGAGCAGGGTGCACAGGCGATTGATTATATCCATAAAAGACATCTGATTCACCGCGATATTAAGCCTGCCAATATGTTATTGCGGGATGGCAACTGGTTGTTGCTGGCCGATTTTGGTATTGCTCGAATATTAGATAATACAGATCAACAGGCGCAGGGAAGCGTTGCCGTTGGAACGCCAGAATATATGGCGCCGGAGCAGGCGTTTGGTCAGGCAACTATTACCAGTGATAACTATAGCCTGGCCATCATTATTTATCAGCTGAGCACGGGCCGATTACCTTTTCAGGGTGAGACAGCTATTGCAACTATGATGCAGCACCAGCTTCAGCCACCGGCGCCACCTCGCCAATTCAATCCCGCCCTTCCACCGGCCTTTGAGCGAATTTTGTTGCAAGGACTAGAAAAAGGTCCTAAACTGCGGCCTGCCCTGGCCGTTGATTTTGTTGCTCAATTGAAACAGACGCTCACCGATGTTGCCTTTCAGCCCACCGTCTTATCTACTATCCGTGATCTGCCCGCCCTGGATTTTCGGGAAAGTAATACCGTCACCGCAGCGAACCAGGAAGATGAGCAACGGAGGCGCCAGCGTCTCACGCGCCGGAACCTGCTATGGGGATTGGGTGGTACCGTTGCGGCTGCCGTGGTAGCTGGAGCTGGATTGGATATCTGGGAATATGTCACCCATCTTCCACCTGCGCCGTTGAAACTGTCCCCCATCAAATCCATCTCTGCTCTTCCTGACCAGAGTGGTACCGATCAGCCTGTATTAGTGCTCACCGGACACAATCAAGCAGTTCATTCCCTGCTATGGTCTCATGATAATCATTCTCTACTCTCAGGTGGCCTGGATGCTATGACTTTGTGGTGGGACATTGCGGGTCTACAGCAACATCCCACCAGACCCTATGGTCAGCCTTTCTACAGCAAACAACTGGTTGGTAAGCAATTCGGTTTAAGCCCTCTTTATCCCACAATGTCACCAGATGAACGGCAGATAGCCATTTTCAATACAGCAATTATACAAAATAAAAGCACGCAGATTACCACTTATGGGGCCGATTTACGTGGGCCCAGGCCATTTGAAGTACCCCAGGCACAGAATTTCTTTGGGGCTGCCTGGTTACGGAGTAATTATCTTACAGGTCTCTCTATAGAAGTAGATCAGAAGAACCGTAATAATGGGAGCTATAAATTATATGTAATTGATCCGGTCCAGCCACAACAGCAGTGGAAATTAGCGCTTGAAAATGGAAATCTATTTCAGCTCAATGTACCTAATCTGCTGCTTGCTGATCCCACTAAAGGTAGCTCTCTTCTAGCTGTACAATTTGGTAAGCAAATTGTTTTAGGCCAGGTCATGGTTTCTGAGCAGACGCAGTGGCAAGCCAGTGCACATATCAGTGTACCGATGAATATGCAATGTATGGCCTGGACGCCTGATGGACAAAATATCCTGGCGCTGTATGGGGACAGCAACACTAATAAATGGAGTCTGGGTCTTATTTCCCGCCAAAATGCTTTTTCATCATCTCTACAAAAGACTGTTCCATTATCTTCTGAAATAAATCTACCAACGGTTCCTGGCGGGAATGCCAGTAGCGGAACATATAATTGCCTGGCCAGTAGTTCGCAGATGGTAGCTGCTGGCACCAGTGCGGGTGACATCTACATTTGGAAGCTTACTGGTGGCTCTCTGTCAGCGGCAGCGCCATTAAAGCTCAAGACGAGTGGCATTCAAGCATCGGTGCAGCAGTTGGCCTGGTCGCCAGATGGAAAATGGCTTGCGGCTGGCTTTAATGATCAACTTTCATCCATTTTGATCTGGAAATTATGAGGTGCTAAGGATGGTGTTACATTCTGCTATTACCGGACCGGGAAAAATGCTTGGGCGCTATCGCTTGCTTGCGTTATTGGGACGAGGTGGTATGGGCGAGGTCTGGCGTGCTGAAGATACGGAGTTACATCGCCATGTAGCGGTTAAACTATTACCACCTGTGTTAGCCAATGAACAAGAGTATCTCAAAGCATTCGCTGACGAGGCGCGGATGGCAGGTGGACTGGAGCATCCAAATATTTTGCCAGTACATGACTTTGGTGAGATGATACGTGATGATGAGGTTTTAACGTATCTGATTATGCAACTGGTGGAAGGTGGCTCGTTACGTGATCGGCTAGTGCGAGCGGGTCAACAACTGCTTCCTGTTGAAGAGAGTCTGAATTATTTGCGGCAGGCTGCTCTGGCCATCGATTATGCGCATAGCAAGCATATCCTTCATCGTGATATCAAGCCAGCCAATATGCTTTTACAAGAGAACTGGCTCTTCCTGACAGATTTTGGCATCTCCAAGTTGCTATCAACCAATACCTATCGGAGTCGTACAAACGCTGGCGCTGGCACTCCCCAGTATATGGCCCCAGAACAGATTCAGAAGAAGGCCGAGCCTGCCAGTGATCTATATAGTCTGGCTATTACTGCCTATCAGTTGTTGACGGGTCATTTTCCTTTTCAGCATGCAGATGCCTTTGAAATTTTGCTCATGCACATTCAAAAAGATCCACCCGCACCGCGCCAGTTTAATCCCAACTTGCCCGAGTCGATGGAGCGTACTCTCTTACAAGGTATTGCTAAACGACCAGAGGATCGTCCCTCCTCCTGTCAGACTTTTGTGTCAGAATTGGAGCAAGGTTGGAGACACAGCAACTTGAGTCGTATGCTGCCAGCCGGTGTCGATCCTGAGGCGACCCTGCTTGCCCCCTGGAGTAAGCGCAAGATTGCCAGTCAGCCGACTCAGCCAGGCGCAACGCGCCTGGGTGCCATGACTACCCTTACACCTGCATCGAATGTGTCCCCAACCCAAATTGGCGAGCGCACTCCATCTTCAGATACGCAGGAGGGTCAGGTGACGGCGCCAGAAAAACCCGCTGGCACCGTGAAGAGACGTGCCTTCTTGATAGGCGGGATTGCGGCCCTGGCTCTGGTGCTTGAGGGGAGCTATATTCTCTCAAACGTGCTGAACAAACAAGAAAAAGTTACTGGACCAAAAGAGCTAATTGCTGGACAGCCCTTATTCAAGCTGATGGGCCACACCGAGCCGGTAAAGAATGTACGTTGGAGCCCTAAGGAATATTACCTGGTCACTGGTGGGGATGATGCTCGTATTTTGCTTTGGAATATCGATACCCTGAAATCTAAAGCAGCAACCCAGTCTATAACTGTACCAGGTGTGGATTGGGCTTTTGGTGAATGGAGAGGAAATGATTTTCCTCCCAATCATCTAGATTGGTCGCCGGATGGACAGCAGTTGGCAGTGTTATCCGTGCCAACTGGGACTGAAATTGATCCTGAAATAGCTCTTATTGATGTTTTTACAGCCAATGCTAAACCAGATTTTCCCAAGAGCGAAATTAACAAGGCGACGCCAATAGATAATAGCCAGTTATCCTGGTCTCCTACGGATAAAACTATGGCGACACTTTATACGAATGTAAATTTAGAGGGAACCTTTATTGGTGTATGGCAGGTAGACGATAAAAATGTATCTTTGCAGACGAGTTGGAAAGTGCCAGATTCACAAGTAGGTTTTAATCCAGTTGCTCTGGGTTGGACGAATGATGGAAGCCATGTAATCAGTTTGAATGCAGGTAGTGGCATCACCCTACAGTTTAATGTGTTCGCCTGGGTTGTCAGAGATGGTAAGAATGCGGAGCCACAAGTTATCAGTTTGCCGGATCGTGCCAGGTATCTTCCTGGTACCAAAGATCCTTTACAGGTAAATGTGCCTATTCCTTCGATCAAAGGAGCACCTCATACGCCTGATCAATTTGTGACGACGAATCTCGATAGCGTTGTAATCTACGACCTGCAACAGAAAAAAATACTTTATCAACTTGGCACCGATGATCCTGCTGCGCATAAAACGGTCATTCTGGATGTGGCGGTTGGGACGCATGTATATCCTCAGATGGGGGCCCTGGCCTGGTCTCCAAATGGTCGCTATGTGGCAGGTAGCTATATCAGCAGTCCGCAGATATATGTCTGGGATTTACAAGATCCCCATCCCAAACAGACCAAAACTGGTCTGCAACAACCCACCCTGTCCTTTGGGAAAACCGGGGGGCATCGTGGTACTATCTATGATTTATCCTGGTCAGCCGATGGTCGCTATCTAACTTCAGCCTCCAATGACAAGACCGCGATAGTCTGGAAAGTGGATGGCGCCGCATAATATAGTGTCAGCGTTGCATGTTGTCTACTAAATTAGTATGCATGCGTGATATTAATTGTTAAAACGATTAAGCTATAAATGAAAGAGAAGCGGGAGCGATCGGTTAAACAGTTGCTTTGAATTCTGCATTATAGTTGTGCAATAGCGCAAGCAATGCTTGTTACGTTGCGATTCCTAGCGAGGCGATCATCAGGAGGTAGAGATGTATGAGAAGCAGGCTGGTACAGACCTCTCGACTGAGTTGGCGCGGGAGCGCACGCAGGATGCCGCGGACCGAACGCTGATGGCATGGATTCGCACATCCCTTTCACTAATCGGCTTTGGATTTACTATCGGTGAAGCTTTTCACGTTCTTCAAAATGCTGAGTTACGAAAGCTATCGGACCCGTTGCATAGCGTACTTATATTTTCAATTAGCTTTATTGCGCTTGGAATATTGGGTTTGCTGGGAGCTATCATTCAGTATGGGTTGACCCTGAAGCGTCTTGCGCAGCACGGTTTTATGTACAAAGCACCCAGGATATGGACCATGGTGATTGCGATTCTGCTGCTAGCCATCGGTTTATTTGCGCTTATTGCCATTGCAGTTCGACATCCATGATCTATCCCTACAAGATAAATCATGGATGTTTATATTTTAGACTTTATTGTGTTGGTGGGCCTTTATGACTTACTGGACGGTTACGCTCACCCGAGTGAACGTCATGACGGATATGCTGCGCTTCTGCCAGCATATCTTCAGCCCCTTCACGGATACGTGCTACCGTATGGCGAAATTGCAGTTCAGCAACAGTTGTGACAAGAGCGATTCGCTCTTGCATGGTATCAAGCGTAGCTTCGGCTTTTTCTAATGGTGGTTGTTGTGTTTCTGGAGATGTTTCAGCAGATATAATGGCAGGCTCTTGTGGTGTCTGCGATTTATCTATCTGAGAAACGCGTTTGTTGCTGATACGCCTGGTGAAATGCTGAAGGCGCTGACTAGAGTGGGCGGCAAAAGAACCGATATTTTCTCCTATATGAGCAAGCATATGCTCGGATCTTACAGCTGCTGTTTGTTCTGGCTGTGTTTCTGGTACATGGCTCATCAAGCATTACCCTCCTAAACCTTCAGTGGATACCTCTGGCTGCGATATAGGTTGTTCCTTATCTGCCATTCTGGTCTGCTCAAAACTTCGGCTTACACTGTGAGCGAAAGAAGTAATTGCATCGCCTGCTATCAACGCACCGGCTGTTCCATAAACGAGGCCCTGGCGAATGAATTTACGAGCGCGTGGTGAGAAGAGAGCCGCAGCTACCACGGCAGTGACTGCAATTTCAGGTTCCAGATAATCCTCGGGTTCCATATTATGCTTTTCCTTTCATTGGAATAAACAACCAGTCAAGATATTCCAATAGACTGACTTGCATAATCCTTCTCTTTTCTTTTAAGTGAGCCATACACAAAAAATGAAGTGATACCACGAATGACTAAATTTGATAATGTCCACACGAATAGATAGCAAAAAAAGATACACCATTGAAGGTGCAATCGAGATAGGTTTTTTACCCGTTAACGAGGTGAGTAATGACGAGTGGCTTTATTGGATGATAGTCGAAGGCATAATAGTGGGTTATATGCTTTGCTTAATGAGCAAGATTAACGTGAGAAGGCTGAATATTCATGCTAATTGTATTAAGAATAGCAGAGAATGCAGCCATTGCCAGCTTTATAAATAGACCTGCGAGAAGATCAATAAGTGTATCGATTAAGATCTTTGAAATTATACTCCAAAGCATGAAATATCTCCTTTTTGCCTACTCAAGACATGTGTTATTGATCACCCGATACAATAACGTAGTCTTCACTATACTGCCTGCCTGGTTCATTCGCCATTTTACTCTCCAATTGTTAAGAATATTTTAAAGCTATGTTAATTTGACAATACAGATAAAATTATCCGAGTGATTGCATGGCAAATAAAAATTATTATAGGTTGAAGGTACATTAGTACCGCCTGGCAAGGCTTTTTAGGCCTTCTACTGGGAGTGTTATACGACGCCCTGATAGGAAAGGATATTTGTGCTCTCTGATATACTATTCCCATAAGATAGGTTGATAGCTCTAGCAGAGCGCTAAATACCAGGAAAGCCAGCCGTACTCCCTGAGCAGAAATGAATAAGCTACGCATCCGGTAGGGGCTTACCTTTAGCGAAAAGGTTCCCTGGCCACCAGCTATATAAAAGGAAAGAGTAATGATATGGAACTAGAAGATTTTATGGAAGCTGAAATAGCAGTCACTGCAGCAGTAACAGCAGCGATTTTCTCGCCCCGTGCTCGGAAAGTCATGCGCAAAGGCATGGTTTATGGTATGGCTGGCATCCTTACCACTGGTGATGTGCTTACTGCCTTTGCTAAAGGCGTTCGCCAGGGGATGAAGCAAACGGAGGAAGCAGCAGCACCAACCGCACAGGAGACTACCAATCCAGAGATGAATATTAATCCTGAAACGATGACTGCCGCACAGTGGAAAGCCGCTACAAAAACGGAAAATATGGGAGAGCAATCAGCATGACACAGCCCGAGGAAAGAGATGCTATTCTATCAGCGTCTGCGCGTGCTGAACAGATGCTCACCCGTGTTGGCGGACAGCTAGGTACTCTGATGAGCCTGACCAGGCTGCGTTTTCGCCAGGCCGCGCAGACGCTTAGGGAGGAAGCGAATCAGATGGACATGCCGGAGCCAGGATCGGCTAATGGGGATCTCAAACAACGGCAGAGCAGAAGCCAGGTCTGGATCGTCCCGCGATGGAAAAGGCAGAGGAGTTGATGGAGCGTCTAGGGCAGTTGAGCAGAGAGAGCAGTGTGCAAATGAAGAAGACAATGGCGCGCTTGCGGGAAGATGTGGAAGATATGTATGTAGAAGCTCAAGATCTCCATTACACGTGGAAAGACAAAGGTAAGCAAGTATAAGAGGGTGTTTCAGCCACCGATATTCGAAAGGCTCTGCTTAAGCTCATTTTCTGCCCTGATAAACAAAATTCAATAATATGACGCTTGCCTGTTTTATGGTTTTGACGATGTCTATTTAGAAGAGAAGAAGGAGAGAAATCCCTCTTCAGGTGAGTCTGATCTCTTTACAAAAGAAGGGTGGGCAATCGTCATGAGTGAAGCGGAAATGGTTGTTACGGAACCTTGTGTCGTGCATGCTACAACAGGGCGTATACGTGTACACGTGCCAGGATGGTCTGGCCAGGGAAAACGTTATATCGAGATGCAACTACATCAGGTCCAAGGGATACAGCGTATTCAGGCCAATCCAGTTACAGGAAATATTCTTGTCTTATTGATCCCACCATTCTTAATGAACAGGCCATTCTACACAAAATACAAACGCTCGACCTAGAACTGATCAATAACCATCCAACTGAGCCTGAGTTGCCACCAGTTGTACGTGAAAAACAGGGTAAAACAGTGCGTGTACGCATCGCGGTGCGTGGCCTGGATAGGGACCCTCATCTGGCAAAGCGTGTGGTCGAGCGGCTGGAAAAGCGACCCGGCGTAAGTGCACACGCTAATCCCTTAACTGGCCGCGTATTGGTAGAGTTCTCAGCGCACGAGACAGAACTGGACGAACTGATTTCTGATGTAGCTGGAATAGAGTTACCTGATCTACCTGGCGAAGATCGCCCTGCTTATCCACTTGATCCCAGTCCCTTGATTCAGAGTACCACACGCATATTGGGAACGGTCCTCGGCCTGGTTTTTTTAGCAACTCGCCGAATTACCAGACATGAAGAGCCCCTGCCTGGGGCGGAAACCGCTGCTTATGCTGCGGGGGCTATTGGCCTTCTCCAGGGATTCCCACCTGTTCGCACTGGACTGCGCCATGTATTTGGACGTTCTATAGCTGATCTGCTCTTTACTATGCCTGGTATCGTTCTACTAACCCTTTCTAGCAACCCCCTTGGCCTGGCTGTTGCTGGTGCCGAAGCGCTCCGTTTATTTACTGAGGTACAAGCACGGCGTGCAGCCTGGCTCTCTCATGAGAAGCGCGTGGAGCAAGCACCTTCGGCTCAATCAGATGCGATTATCCGCCTGGGGAGTGGTGAGCGAGTGCCTCTGAGCGCAAACATTCATGAGGGAACAGGAACGGCTACCGGCCTGGATGGTATGCCACTACCTATCTACCCGGGTGCGATAATACCCCCGGGTGCTCGCCTCTATGGTGGACCATTTGTTGTGCAACTAAGAGGTGGAACATCTTTTGAGCGTTTTATACCACAGCCTCGCCCTGAACCTGTTGCCCCCACCCTCTATGATCAGTATCAACGTATACAGAGCCCTCTCTCGTTGGGCTATGCTGCCCTGACGGGTCTGCTCACCGGTTCATTTGGGCAGGCATTCACAGCATTATTGCTTGTCAATCCTCGTCCTGCTTCCATTGGTATGGATAGTGCAAACCTACATGCAAATGCGCGCGTACTACGTGCAGGAGTTACTATTGTTGGCACTCGTCTTGCCAGGACCATCCGTCTCCCCAATCTGGTGTTGTTGGATAATGCTCGCTTGCTGACTGAAAAGCTTGAGCTCACCAATGCATTACCCTTAAGTGATGATATGGATGCCACCGAAGTATTAATGCATGCTGCAGGCATCGCTCTTGCCGCAGGTTCGCCGTGGGGAAATATCTTCGGTACGAGTAGTATTACTCAGGCGACCAATGGCAGTTTTGATGGCAAGGTAGCAACTGCTTCCTCGGACGGTGTACGCTACACACTTGGACCGATAGATAACTGGGAAGCTCTGCCAGAGGCTGGGTATCTGCGTCAGAGGGGTAACTATGTACTGGTCCTTCACCGAGAACATGAAGAGAAGCCGCTGGCTATTTTCGCGTTACGCCCACGTCTTGCAACTGAGGTCGCAACATTGGTTGAGACCTGTCAGCGTGCTGGTGTCGAATTGGCATTACTTTCCCAGGGTGATGAGCTGGCATTGCGAGGACTGGCGCAGCGAGCGCATATTGCCTTGATTGAAAGCGACTCAGCCCTCAAAATCATTGCCGAGCGGCAAAAAAGGGGCGAGCTAGTCGCATTTGTATCGGATAATGTGGGAGCGATGGCAGGTTTTGCCGCCTGTGACCTGGCGATTGGCCTGACCGCTGACCGCAGTCGTTTTCTTGCACGTGCGGACCTGCTGGCTCCTGACCTTACTGCTGTAGCCGCGATCATTGATGCCGGGGCAAGGCATGATGCTGCCGCGCGCGATGCCGTTGGTCTCTCAATTGTTTCCGCGCTTGGCGGTATCATCTGGGGTATTAGAGGGATTCCCGAGGTCAGGATTGCCTCACGTATTGTCTATATTACCTCGCTGGCCGCGCTGGCTGATGGGTGGTTTCGATTGCGAGGTGGCAAACGTACACGCTCAACCATTGCTCGCCTGGTTGATCCACAACCAGAGCGCTGGGGAAGGCAAAGCGTGGATGATGTACTCCGCATACTGAATACGAGCAGGCAAGGACTGACCAATAAGCAGGCACAGCAACGCCGGCACAAAGCGCCGGAACTTGAGCAACGCAATGTTCTGAGGACGGCAGTACTGGAACAGTTACATTCACCCCTGACTGGTATTCTCGCAGCAGGAGCGACTCTTTCACTCATGTTCGGCTCAATCGGAGATGTCGTTATCATTGGAGCAACCATTGCGGCCAACACCATCATTGGTGTCTGGCAAGAACACAAAGGCAACCAGGTTGCTGAGACATTACGAAAAATAGGGGTATCACATGCGCGTGTTTTACGCGACAAGCAGGAAAAAATGTTACCATCCACAGAAATTGTACCAGGTGATATTCTGCTGCTGGCAGCTGGCGATCGCATCGTGGCTGATGCGCGGGTAATTGACTCACAGGGTCTGGAGGTAGATGAGGCGGCGCTTACCGGAGAGTCGTTACCTGTCAGCAAAATGGCGATAGGAGGAAGTGACGCCGAACGTATTGTGCTGGATGGGAGTAATGTGACAACTGGTACCGCGCGTGCTGTGGTAGTTGCGGTTGAGGGGCAAACGAGAATGGGCGCAACCCGACTCGCGCTCACGGAAGAAAATGAGCAACCCAATCCATTGGGCGTACGGCTGAGTCGTATCCTGAGCCTCTTCTTACCAATATCTGCGGCCGGTGGCGCGCTGGTTGTCGCGGCCGGGCTACTTTGGGGGCAGCCATTCACAACTATTCTGTCCATAGGAGCGACCGTCGCTCTTGCAGGTGTACCTGAAGGATTACCACTACTTTCTAGAGTAGGGGAGACCGGGGTAGCGCGCCGCCTGGCTAAAAGCAACGCGATCGTACGACGACTCTCCTCAGTCGAGGCGCTCGGTCGTGTAGATGTTATCTGCACAGATAAAACAGGAACAATGACCAAAGGGCACTTGCAACTAAGCGTTGTGGCTGATGTTGATCAGGAGGCCACGCTAGCGCAGGGCTTGCCTGAAGCTTTGTCTCGCGTCCTACTCACCGCCGCACTGGCAAGTCCACATCCCGATGCACAGGGCGCCTATGCACATGCTACTGATGTCGCAGTGGTTCAAGGAGCCATAGAGGCCGGATTGAGCGAACAGGTGCATTTCAAGCACCAGGCAGAACTGTCCTTTGATCCGATACGTTCTTTTTACGTCACCATTGCCCAGGGAAAGCTCTGTATAAAAGGAGCACCTGAAACGCTGATCTCTCGTTGTCATTCTTTACTACAAGGTGGGGTAGAAAAGCCATTGGATGAGGCCAGACGAGCAATGCTTTTGGAGCGATCGCGCCAACTGGCAAAACGAGGGTTAAGGGTGTTAATGGTGGCCGAAGGAAAGAAAGATATACCTCTCGATGATCCCCAGCATCTAACTGCCCTTGGTTTTGTAGGCATTAATGATCCTCTGCGCCCCACTGTCTATGAAGCAGTGAGACATTGCCAGGAGGCAGGAGTAAGGGTGGTCATGATTACTGGAGATCATCCTGTAACTGCCCGCGCGATCGCACAGGAGGCTGGCTTGCTCAATGGCAATGAAGAAGTCTTGAACGCAGCCGCAATTGGGGATCTACAGAACGGTGATCTCGATCATCTGCTAAAAAACGCCGTTGTGATTGCGAGAGCCACGCCCCTCGATAAATTACGGATCATTGAGAGTCTACACCGACAAGGCCATACAGTGGCTATGACTGGAGATGGTGTCAATGACGCTCCCGCCTTGCGTCTGGCGGATATTGGTATAGCGATGGGGAAAAGTGGAACGGAAGTGGCCCGACAAACAGCCGATGTAGTCCTTGCTGATGACGATTTCTCAACGTTAGTTAAAGGATGTGTCGAAGGTCGTAGTTTCTGGCGCAATATGCGTCGCTCGCTTGGGCTATTATTAGGTGGAAATATGGGTGAACTGGGTCTGGTGGTGGGAGCCAGCCTACTTGGAGCCAATACCCCTTTAACAGTAGGGCAGATTCTGGCAGTAAATGCGATTACCGATATTTTGCCTGCGCTGGCCGTCATTTTACAGCAACCAGAGCACCGCAATCTAGTGCAACTCCGGCGCGAAGGTACAGCGGCGCTGGATACCTCCTTGCGCAAAGAGGTTTTGCGCCGTGGGCTGGCCACCGCGCTTCCATCACTTGCCGCTTACTTTATCACGCTTGGCAGGGGTTCTTTGCCCCAGGCTCGCTCTGTGGCCTTTGCTAGCATCGTCTCCACACAACTTGCACAGACCTTGATGGCCGGTCGTTCAGAAGGACACCTGACGCGTCCCGTGCTTGGCGCCGTTGGCGGTTCACTAGGTGTATTGTTAGCAGCATTTGCTATCCCATCATTGCGCAGGCTTCTCAATCTCGTCATCCTTCCTCCATCGGCCTGGATCTTGACAGCAGGTGGTGCGCTGGCGGCTATTCTCATTAATCATTTGCTGCACAGTAGCGCCTACAAGATGCCATCCCCCATAGCTTTTGCATAGATATGCCGACTATAGTACTAAAAATTAAGAATATAGTCAGAAAAGGTAAAAGTAAGCGGATGTTTAGTGTGCTTTAAGGTGAGATGTTTACATTTGTTGATGTATTTCCGTATACAGACTGAGAGGGTGTTCCTCTTTATAGTAAACATCTCGATGGTAGACATCCGGGCCTGAGACGATTTGATAAGAAAAGAAAAACAAGGATAGGCCTAAAGGAGAGACGGAAATTTCGTTCTAATAAAAAGGAGAAGTCGTGGCTATGGCAAAACAGTTGACTTATAGCACCTCTGCGCGAGAGCCGATTGCCGCAGCGGATATTCGTGCGCAGCATGCTGATACATTAGATGCGATTGCTCGTTATCGACGCTTTACTAATTACCTGGCCGCAGCACAAATCTTTTTGAGAGATAATGTTCTGTTGGAAGAGCCCTTGAAACCTGAGCATATAAAAGATCGTTTGCTTGGACACTGGGGGACGAGCCCGGGAATCAACCTTGTATATGCGCATTTAAATCGTCTTATTCTACAATATGATATAGACATGTTTTTAGTGACAGGGCCAGGACATGGAGCACCAGCGAATCTTGCCAACCTCTATCTTGAAGGATCGCTCCATGACTTCTACCCCGAGCTTACTTTTGATAAACAGGGAATACATACTTTTATACGCAATTTCTCCTGGCCTGGTGGTTTTCCCAGTCACCTCTATCCTGGCGTACCGGGCACGATTCACGAAGGGGGAGAGCTTGGATATGCATTAGCGACAGCCTTTGGCGCGGCCATGGATAATCCAGACGTTGTGGTGGCCTGTATTGTGGGAGATGGCGAAGCAGAGACAGGCCCCACCGCTACAGCCTGGCATAGCTACAAGTTTCTTAATCCAGCCGAATCAGGCGCAGTATTGCCAATACTTCATCTCAATGGTTATAAAATCTCTAACCCAACCATCTATGGTACCATGAGTGATGAGGAGCTCACCAATCTCTTTACCGGGTATGGATATCAGATACAGATTGTCGAAGGTGGAGAGCATGATGATCTGGATGCTCAAATGTATGGTGCACTGGATTGGGCATACCAGGAAATCCGAACCATTCAGCAAGCAGCACGTGAGGGAAATCCAATAGTGAAACCCTATTGGCCGCTTATCATCATGCGAACGCCTAAAGGGATGACTGCAATCAAAGAATTAGATGGTCAACCAATCGTTGGCTCTTATCGTTCTCACCAGGTGCCAATTGAAGATCCAAAGACGAACCCTGCACATCTAGCCTTGCTAGAGCAATGGCTACGCTCATATCACCTTGAAGAGCTTATTACCGAGGAGGGGCGACCTAAAACTGAGATCTTAGAGCAATGCCCGGTTGGGGATCGGCGTATGGGGAAGAATCCACATACTTATGGTGGAAAGATTACCCGTGACCTGGAACTGCCAGATATTACAAACTATGCTGTTCAAGAGGACCGTGGTATGCCGACACGCCGTGGAGGCACGAATGTCAGCAGCATGGAACAGGTAGCGCTCTACCTGCGGGATGTAATTCGTCAAAATCCCCAGCTTTTCCGCATTTTTAGCCCGGATGAATTGCAATCAAACAAACTGGGTGCAGTGTTAGATGTTAAGCCGCGCGAATATGAGTGGCCGGTTCCTCCGCATAATGAAAAGGTTGCAGCGCAGGGTGGACAAGTGATCGAGGTACTTAGTGAACATGATTGTCAGGCCTGGTTACAGGGTTATATTCTCACCGGACGGCATGGCCTTTTCCCAACCTATGAAGCATTTTTAAATATTATCGTATCGATGATGGACCAGTTCTCGAAATTCCTTAAAATTTCTAGTGAATTCCCCTGGCGCCTTCCCGTTCCTTCACTCAACTACCTGGAAACCTCTACATTATGGAGACAGGAGCACAATGGATTTTCCCATCAGAATCCTGGTTTCATCAACTCTGTGCTTAACAAAAAAGCTTTAGTGTCTCGGGTTTATCTTCCACCTGATGCGAACTGTCTTGTTAGCACGATGGATCACTGCCTCCAAAGCAAAGGAAAGGTGAATCTCATCATTGCAAACAAGCAGCGCATGCCGCAATGGCTTTCGATGGATGAAGCTATCGCACATTGCCGCGCTGGCGCATCAATCTGGTCATGGGCTAGTACAGATGACGGTGTTGATCCAGATGTCGTACTTGTAGGTATTGGTGACAACCTGACCCTGGAAGTATTAGCCGCAGCACAAATTTTACGCGACGAACTGCCTGAGCTGAGGGTGCGGGTCGTCAACGTCACAGATCTGTTTATCCTGGAGAATGAATCTGACCATCCACATGGTTTGAATCAAGACATGTTTGAGGCGCTTTTCACCAAAGACCGTCCCGTGATCATCAATTTCCATGGTTATCCATCGGCTGTCAAGCAACTGTTGTTTGGCCGTCACAATATTGACCGCTTGATTATCAACGGTTATCGTGAAGAAGGAACGACAACGACCCCATTTGATATGAATGTGCGCAACGGAACCAGTCGTTATCACCTTGTTATACAGGCTATTCGTCAAGCGGCGGCCCACAATCCTCGTGTAGCCGCACGTGTGAACGAGCGTGTCAGCCATTACGAATATCGTCTCACCGAACACCGAAACTATATACAGGCTCACGGATCAGATCCGCAAGAAATTGTCGAATGGCAATGGCACTAACTTTTGAAGAAAGACCAGGACTCAATAGGGTCCTGGTCTTTAATATTTACATGCCATAATTTTTTATAGGTTCCTTCGGTTTCTTCGTGGATGCGGCCTATATTATATGTTGCTCGATTTTTGCTAGCAGATCATCCAGGTCAAAAGGCTTAGCTAAAAAATCATCAGCACCTGCTTCGCAGGCGATATGTTCTGTTTCTCGATTAGCTGAGATGAGGATAATAGGTAGTTTTTTTGTTTCCTCCTGACTCTTTAAATGCCGGCATACATCTTGCCCATTCCAACCGGACAGACGAATATCCAGAAGTAAAAGGTCGGGATAGCCATGAGGGAAGGTTCCTATAGTAGCGCCATCTTTTGTGCTTTCTACCTCATATCCTACATCTTCTAGAAAAAGTGTCAGAGCATCGAGGATTGCTGCATCATCATCGGCGATGAAAATTTTTTTCTTTTGCTGAGTCATAGTATGCTTCTTTCACTCTTATGCGGTTACATCTTGTTGGTCTAATGGTAACGAAAATGTGAATATAGATCCTTTGCCTGACTCGCTTTCCACATAGATTGAACCATGATGTCGTTTTACAAATTCGGCAGAAATATATAGTCCCAACCCCAGGCCTGGATATGTTGATTGAGTATCGCCTTCAACCCTGAAGAAGCGTTGGAAGATATGTTGTAGCTTTTCTTGAGGAATGCCGATGCCAAAATCTTGCACAGAGGTACTGATACATGCACCTTTTATTTCTGTGCGCACCAATACCTTTTCTGCTTTTGGAGAGTATTTAATGGCATTTGTCAGCAGATTGGTGAGGACCTGACCAATACGATCTCGATCAGCACAAAGGACCACGGATTCCGCCAGTTCCAACTGAAGGACCTTGGTCGTTGTGCGTTGTATTTCTTCTATAATCTCCTTGACCAGGGTATTGTAATCAAACGAGGAGGGATGCAATTGCAATTGACCGCTCTCTAGCTTTGTAACATCTAATAGATCTCCAATCAATGTTGTTAGCTTGGTTAATTGTGCATCCATCTTAACAAGTAAGCTTGAAGAGCGAGTATCGCCGGCTTTGCGGAACTGGCGCTCTAGTAACTGCGCATAGGCTTTGACACTGGTAACAGGAGTTTTTAATTCATGGCTAACGATCCCGATAAAGTCATCCTTTTTCTGCTGCAGTTGTTTTTGTTCAGTAATATCGCGAGCGATAGTAGAGAGGTATGATACGGTTCCCTGATCATTTTTATGTGCTAATATCACCTGTGAAACTGGGATCTCTACACCATTTTTATGGCACAAAGCTGTTTCACCTGTCCATATGCCGTGTTGGAGGGCCGTTGGTATACCTTTTTCCTGAACAATCTGTGCTGCCCAGAGGGGATGATAAGCGGTATATATAGATTCCAATGGAGCTTCCGACTCTCCAACCAAATTTTTCCCCGCCTGATTGATGTACTGTAATTTACCTTCTAGCGTAGCGGTCGCAACAAAGTCTGTCGTTGCCTCAAGGATGGCCGTCAACTTTTGCGTTTCTTCTTCTGCCTCCTTCAGAGCGGTAATATCAGTATTGGTGCCAAACCAATGGATAATCTCCCCCTGCTCGTTCCTGATAGGGATAGCACGCGCCAGAAACCAGGAATAGGTGCCATCATATTTGCGTAGCGTAAATGTATCTTCCCACGGCTCACCTGTTTGGAGGGATCGATTCATCTTATTTACAATTTGTTCAACTTGTCTGGGATGATGAGTATCTTGCCAGCCCCAGCCCTTTAACTCTTCAAATGTTTTGCCCGTATAATCATACCAGCGAGAATTATACCAATACCGCCAGCCGTCAGGAGTAGCCATCCAGACAAGGTTAGGAATGTTATCAGCGAGGGTTCGAAAGCGTGCTTCACTTTCCTTGATATATTGGCGTGTGAGAACCTGTTCAGTGACTTCAGTAACAAGAATGAGCATACGAGCCTGAGTCTTGCGAGTTTCTTTGATAGGATGCACAACGAAGTTAAAATATCGCTGTTCATTGTCAGCTTTATTAAAAATGACTGGAAACTCATCTGCGGTGAAGGTTTCACCTGACTCAAAGACATTATCGAAAATTTCATATATTCCTTGCCCGCTCACTTCTGGGAAAACCCTGCGGAAACTTTTTCCTACTAGCTCTTCCTGGGTGCGATCAAATAAATTTTGATACGAAGGATTAGCAAGGGCGAAGGTATGATCCTGACCTTCGACTACCGCAATCGCAGCGGGTGCTTGCCAGAATAAATCATAGAGCTGTTCCTGCTCTGTTTGTATTGCCACCTCGGTTTCTTTGCGCATGCGGGCTAATTTCAGGTGGGTATTCACACGCGCCAATAGCTCCTGGGCGCTGAACGGTTTAATGAGATAATCGTCAGCACCTGCCTGTATGCCCTCGACCTGCGCCTCTTCCCCGGCTCGGGCGGAAAGTAAGATGACTGGTGTATTTCTTGTCTCTTTCATAGAGCGAAGTGCTTCAAGCAATTCAAAGCCATTCATGCCCGGCATCATAATATCCGTCAACACTAGATCAGGATGATATTGTTTGACGACTTCAAGTGCGGCTTTGCCATTCGGAACGGTCAGCACATCATGAGTCGCGCGTAGTAATCTACTGACATAAGCTCGCATATCCGCATTATCATCAACGAACAAGATACGTGATGATATTATTTCTCCTTTAGCGCCTGGCTGGACCTCAGAGATGGCTGGTGAACTGGTAGGAATGCTCTCTTGTTCTTCCGATATATACTCAAAGTGTTGCTCATATCCAGGAATTAAGCTGGTTAGCTCATTTTTATACAAAGTAGTACTAAGTGGACTAGAAGTAGCTTTTTGTACATTTGCATGGGAAGCTCGTGTTGCCTGGTGGGTGTGGAATGGAAGGGAGATAGTGAAGGTACTTCCAACACCCAGGGTACTGGTAACTTCGATAGTTCCTTCGTGTAATTTGACTAGCTCATATACAAGGGATAAGCCAATGCCGGTACCCTCATATGTGCGACCCTCAACTCCAGTGACACGATGGAAGCGTTCAAACATATGTGGGAGTTCCGACTCAGGAATGCCGACCCCAGTATCTTGAACAGAGAACACCACATTTGTCCCTTGTGGTTGGAGGGTTACGGTAATACAACCATGCAACGTATATTTGAACGCATTGGAGAGGAGATTCATGACAATTTTTTCCCACATTCCCTGATCTACATAGACAGGAGAAGAAAGCGGGGGACAATTTACTACTAATTGCACGCCTGCTTTTTCAATAGCCGAGCGGAAATTACTAACCAGATCAATGGTCATCGTAGCAAGGTCTGTGGGTGTATAGACGGCTTGCATTCTGCCCGCTTCTATACGAGAAAAATCCAGGAGCGTATTAACAAGCTTTAGCAAGCGCAATGCATTCTGATGAAGAATAGTAGTATTTTCATATTGTTCTGGCAATAAATGTTGGCGTGTTGATAACAATTCTTCAATAGGGCCAAGCATCAATGTGAGGGGAGTGCGAAACTCATGAGAGATATTACTGAAAAAGAGAGTTTTAGCACGATCTATCTCTGCCAATGCCTCAGCTCGTTTGCGCTCTTCTTCATATGCCTGTACATTTGTGATACTAGCTGTGATCTGACCTGCTACAAGGCTAAGGAAGCGCTGATATTCTTCATCAAAGGCACGAAAAGGATTCAAACCAACGATTAAAATACTTGTTTGTCCTGTTTGCCCAGATGATATCATTGGTAACAATGCGGCCTTGTAAGGAGCTTTGTGCCAGGCACCTGTTGGTAAATCGTGAAATGGACGATCCAATCTGGTTACCAACTGAGTCTGGCGTGCTTTAATTACTTCATTGAAAGGCCAGAAGGAGTGCTCGGTCAGCGCCACAGTTTCAGGAGCTACTGGATGATCTGTTTTAATGCCTGAGGTGCCGGCCAGAGTTGCTACTTGTTTCTCCTGATCTATCAAATAAACCATAGCGAATGGGAAATCATAGGGATTCTGTTCCAGACTGGCTGCGCATAGATGGCAGGCATCTTCAATGGTGCGTGCTTCAACCGCGGACGACGCAAGGGTATGCAGTAAGTTGAGTTGTCTTTCCTCAATAATGTGTTGTGTATCATCTGTATTGGCACAAATAATTCCCCCACTCCTCCATCATCTGCTGGTACAGGACTGTAAGAGAAAGTATAATACGTTTCTTCTTGATAACCATGGCGCTCCATAATTAAGAGCAGGCCCTCATCGTATGTACCCTCATTGTCCCTCATTGCACGCTGCAAGCGTGGCTCGATAGAATCCCATATTTCCTGCCATACTACAGATGTAGGTTGACCCAATGCAGTAGGGTGTTTTCCCCCAACAATCGATTTATAGGGGTCATTATAGAGCATGATCAGATCTGGACCCCAGCCAATCCAGATAGGCTGACGAGAAGTTAGCATGATGCGCACAATTGTTTTTAAACTTTGCGGCCAATTTTCGGCAGGGCCAAGCGATGTTTTTGACCAATCCTTAGTGCGTATGAGCTCGCCCATTTCCCCACCACCACTGAGGAAATCAAGCGTAGATTTTAATTTTGAATCGCCATTAGTGTTATGAGTATGGGGGTTCTTAATAGGAAGATGCTCATCTTTCACAGTCTGAAGTAATGCCTCTTTGCTAAAGAGCCAACCCCCTTGTGTCCCGACCTGTTTGCCTGCTAATTTCTTCTCGCGTGTCCAGCGCTTGATTGTATTTGGATTCACCCCAAGGAAAGCAGCCGCCTGGTAAATATTGAGGAACAATGGTTCTTTTTGCGTCATAGCTCTTCCTGACTCTAACTATCTCGACTAATCGTGACTGGTGTGATATTTTTGAAAAAGCATAGCAAAACGAGCTATAAAATTCAAGCCATTAAGCACTAAATAATCCAAACTATGTTCGAGAATTTATCGATTACGAAATATCTAACTGCTCAGTATTTACAAAAAAACTCATGAATTTTTGTAAGCCCAACTTCTTAAGCTAAAGAGTTTTTATTCAAGGCACGAACATGCAATGCGGTTAGTTTCAAGTTCTTCGCCGAGAGTGAAAAATGGTCCTGCCTATTTCGTTATGGGGTGAGAAAAACTTGAAGCTTTCTTGAGTTTTTCTGAATAGTCTATCCTGAGTTTTCCTATATAATGTAGCAGGGTTATACATTGATGAATTTGACATTGCATATTCATTGTTTCAAGCAAATAAATAGAAGCAGCATTTAGTAAGGAATAATTAACCATGTCATATGATCCAAATTTTCCTTTTAATAATGGACAAGCGCAGGGTAATCCTGAGCCAGACGATGATCCAAGAACTGTACCCATGCAGTCAAACTTTGAAACGGTCTCCTCATCCCAGCCGATGCCTCAACCTTCTGACTACGATGCACCAACGGTTGCCTATGGACAGAATGCGACATTGCCAGAGCCAACGATCGCACCCATGGGAAATCCTTCCCAGGGTTTTGCTCAGCCGGGAATGAACTTTCAAGGGACTATGCCACCGGCTACAACAAAGCCGCCCAAAAAACAACCGAGTAAAAAAATGCTGTTGATCGGCGGCGTAAGCATCCTTGTCTTGCTACTCCTTGTTATCGGTGTTCTGCTGATCTTACCTAACCTGACAGCGAGCGCCTCTAATCAGGCTACCAATGCCACCCCGGTTGCGGCAGCGACTCCTGCTGCTAATGCTACAAAGCCGGCCAATCGAAATATATATACTCCTTACCTGGCGCGCTATCGGTCCACTATCCGAAGCCAGATTGCTCAGGGGCTGCACCTGCCTGTTGATCAGCTCGAGACACAATTGAAGGGAGGAGCAACCTTAAGCAGTATGGCGACCACCCAGGGTATCTCTACTACTCAATTACAGACTATTATTAAGTCAGCTTTCCAGCAGGGATTTCAGCCTTCAATCACTAGTGGTGAACTTACACAAAAGCAAGTAAACACATTGATTACGCGTATGCTCAAGCAGCCTCAGACGCTTGATCGTTTTCTGGCTGTTCAGGCAAAAAGTGGCAATGGCGCCAAAAAGAGTGCGACCCCAACTGTATAATGCCAACTACACAGGGAGCAGGCAGGCTAACTGGTCTTCCTGCTCCCTGTGTAGCCTTATGATTTAAAAGACGCGGAAATACTCCTCAAAGAAACGCTCAGGGTGAACATCTAGCGCGACTTCGTGTCTGGGTGATGAGTTGTTGGTGGTCCAATATGTTTTTCCCGCCAGTTCTGTATTGGCAAGTTCGACCTCTACAGTACCGGGTATAAAAGTACAGATAGAAGGATTAAAGATCGTTGTGGCAGCTAATGGATCATGAAAAGTGATCTGATCAGATTTTTTGAACCAGACATTCGCAAAATCCAGCACCGGTCGTAAGAGTGGAGCAGAACATTTTTCACGGAACTGGTTAGCATTCATCGTTACCCGGGTAGTAACATCCAGGCCCAGTGAGCGATGGTAGCGCACCGGAGCCTGATAGACGATATGTGTTGCATGTGGGTCATTGAGCGCGTTCCATTCACGTTCAGGACTTCCCGCAACCGTATCAGTAAACACCCCACACATTAAAACCAACTGCTTTAAGAGAGCAGGAATTTCAGGATCAACACTAAAAAGCAGACCTAAATTTGTCATAGGGCCGATGCCCAATAGAACCACCTCGCCAGGATTAGCCCGGATAGTCTGGCGCAAAAACTCAATAGCCTCCCCATGTGGAAATACAGTATCATGTTCCCATTTATCCAAGGCCGCCGCCTGTGGAGCGTAAGGTTGTTGGGCTTCAATGAGCAGCGGATGCTCCACACCAGGAAAAATGGGAACATTTTTGTCCGCAATCTTGCACAAAGCGCTAGCCATCATCGCACGTTTATCTGCCTCACCTGAAACCGTTGTAACACCCAGCAACTCGCATTCTGGCTGAGCGAGCAGATAAGCAAGGCAGACAGCATCATCGATATCACTGCCAATATCGGTATCCAGAATGACTTTTATTGACATCAATGCCTCCTAATTGTTTTTTACCTACTGAATAAAAGATATCATTTTTCTAATACACTTGTTGAGAAATACCTGATAACTACTAAAAGCCATTCTCTAAAAACCAGACCCGTTCACTTGAGTTCTTGTCCCTTTTTTTACCGCAATTGCTGGCTCAAAAAAGAATAGCCCCATAAGAGCGAAAATCGTTCACTATGCAAACTTGCTCAAATGAGGAATGGAAGGATGAATACTATTCTGGACCAGGTAAATAACATTTGCGATGAAGATTTTGCCCTGCAGCTTTTTGACTCACTACAGAGCATTGACTCTTCAGCAGAAATTTCGCCTTATATAACGTGTGGTGGGAAGATGTATTATGAGTGGTGGATTGCGAACCAGCATGGTATGAGCGCAACAATCGCCGAGGCGGTACAGAACATGTTCGCGGGCAAGTTAATGAGCATCCTCTAATCGAGACCGGGCCTGAATGACTGTAAAATGCAGGGCATTGAAGGAGAGGACAATGTTTTCCTGTCCTTTTGGGCATTATTGTCTTCTATGTTACCAGCCAGTGGTTGTAAGGGAGAAATCATCCAATAGAATCATCAGATAGGATGAACCCATTGCATAACGAAGCGGCTACACTTTTCGCAGGCAGCTTATTTTTAACGTAAGAAAGAAGCGAAACATGGTTCCTAATGTATCTCAATCCGCCTCGATATGTGCCATTACCGTATCGCGAGAATACGGGAGTGGTGGGGAGAAATTGCGCGGATGTTAGCTATCCATCTTGGTTGGACATTGATGGATGCACAAATTATCCAGCTAGTAGCCCAGAAGCTGGGTATCAGTAGAGCTATTGCACAGACTCATGATGAGCATGTTGAAGGATTTGCAGAACGTCTATTTGAAGCCACGCAATATTTTATGCCACCCGTAGTCTTGAATGAAGCTATCGGACCCTCAATTAATGATTTGACCTATAGCCATGCATCAGGCCAGGTTTTGCGAGCCGCAGTTGATATGGGCCAGGTTGTGATTGTCGGCAGGGCTTCGCAAGTGGTTCTGGCCAGCTATCGGAATGTGCTCCATGTCCGCATCGTAGCTCCCCTCAAGCAGCGTATTGTTTATGTTATGCAGCGTGAAGGATTGGATGTAAAAGCTGCGGAAGCGCGGATAAAGCAAAAAGACCATCAGCGACACCAAAATATCAAAGAGCAATTTAACAAGGATAATAGTGATGCCCATCTTTACGACATTATTATCAACACAGGTATACTAGATCTACCTTCTGCGGTAGAGCTTATCTTCCTGGCCATGGTCTGCAAGGCGCGGAAGCTAAGCGTACCAGCAGAACAATTGGGACCAGCATTTGGATTGCCGCGCTACCCAGGGCGTCCAGGCGATCTGCACTAACCGATACTTCCACAGGTGTGCACAGACGATAAGCGCACCTGTGGAAGTATCGGTTAGTGCAGATCGCTTTGAGGAATTACAGAGAGGTAACCTGATGTAAAGTATCCTCCTGCTGCTCATTAGCCGTACCTGTTAGATTTTCGGTAGCTGATGGCAATTGAAATGCAGAAGCCAATAATTCAAAAGCTCGACTACGGTTTTCGTGTCCATACATCATAGCTGAAATCATCAACTCATCAGCACCTGTTTGTTGGACCAGATCAAGCAACTTCTCTCGAACCACTTCAGGGCGGCCAACTATTTGCCGTCGTCGTGTCTCGCTGACCACTGCCTGTTCCGCCATCGTATAGTGATAAGCGCGTGTCTCTTCTGGGGATGGGAGTGGACCCGCGTGACCTGTGCAGCCGTAACCAGGCCAGTGCCATCGCAGCAGCCAACTCCTGCGCCTGCTCATCAGTTTCCGCACAGATAACGCCAGTAGTCAGAATGACCCTGGAGGATTGCACCTGTTTAGATGGAACGAATTGATCACGATACATCTGAATGGCAGGCAGAGCAAAATCAGGATTAATATGATGAGCAAAAGAAAAGCCTACTCCCAGCATGGCAGCCGCCTGGGCACTGAAATCGCTGGACCCAAGCAACCAGATGGGTGGTAAAGAGATATTGGTGGGAATAGCCCTCACCGACCTGAAAGGGTGACCACCTGGGAAGCCTTCAGCCTCACCCGCGAACGCCAGTAGCTCAGCCAACTGTTCCGGGAAGTCATCCGCATTGAGTGCCTCGCGGGATCGGCGTAAAGCCAGAGCGGTTCTAGGATCTGTACCTGGAGCGCGTCCAAGACCTAGATCAATGCGTCCTGGATGCAATGCCTCCAAGACCTGAAAATTTTCCGCCACCTTCAGTGGTGAATGGTTAGGAAGCATAACGCCACCAGAACCAACACGAATGCGTTGAGTTACCTGAGCGACATGGCCGATCATAATTTCTGGTGCAGGACTGGCCGTCATACTGGTGTTATGATGCTCAGCTAACCAATAACGGCTATAGCCCAGACGATCAGCCAGACGAGCCAGTTTAAGTGTATTTTGTAATGCCTCGGCACTAGTGGAACCTGAATCAACAGGTGAGAGATCTAGTATAGAAAGAGGAAGTGACATAGTAATTTCCTTTAGTATAAGTAACAAAAATAAGCTTACATTTCTTTTCTCTTATTCATAACAATAGAATGACCATAAATTATCCCCTGGCCTAACAGTCAGGGATTTTTTATGTTCCTCTTTGATGCCTGCGGCGTCGGGTTGGGAGTGTGTGGTGGGCGCCCGCCCACCACACACTCCACACCTGAAAGAAGATCCATCGTATCGCTTGCTCGTGATCTCTGGACGAACAGTAAAAAGCCCTGACTAACAGAAAGAATTTCTTGACAAGAGATGCATCTTTCCCTATACTTAATATAGTTGATCAATTTAGTCGACAATAATAAGATTGACGAATGGAGTAGGGGCATAGTTGCCTTAAGCATCTTGTGGATAAATGGTGGAGTTAGTGAGGGACTGTTTCCTCTTTTTCAAGGGGAAGCGGCAAAAAATGAAAGCAACGGGAGGAATCAAAATGTCTTCTCCATTAAAATTAATGTTCATATTAGCCCATCCAGATGACGAATCACTAGCCCTGGGAGGGACAATTGCCAAATATGCTGCTGAAGGAGTTGAGACCACGTTGGTAGTTGCGACCCGGGGCGAGCGTGGTTGGTTTAGCGATTGGAAAGACTATCCTGGAGAAAAAGCATTAGGGGAGATACGAGAGCAAGAATTACGGCGCGCTTGCCAGGCTCTGGGTATCAAACGCCTGGATTTTCTCAATTATATAGATGGGGATCTGGACCAGGCAGAAGAAAGCGAAGCCATCTTCAAAATTGTCACCTTATTAAGGACAATCCGTCCTCATGTTGTGGTCACATTTGGTCCAGAAGGACTTTATGGGCATCCTGATCACATTGCTATTTCACAATTGACGACCTCCGCTGTAATGTGTGCGGCTTCCCCTTATTATCCCCATAGCAATGGAACTGAAACGCACAGCATCTCGAAGCTCTATTATCGTGTATCGCCAGAAGAATGGTTTACCCAATATATGCCTATTTTCGGTAACCTGATCATGACTATCGATGGACAGGAAAGGCGTGCGACCTCATGGGTAAACTGGTCCATCACCACTCGGTTGGATACCAGGCCATACTGGCAATCCGTATGGCAAGCCATCCAATGTCACCAGACCCAGATACCAGATGAAACCATTTTACAACGAATATCCGAGCAAACACATCAACAATTATGGGGCACGCAAGAATACTATCGTGTATTCAGCCTGGTAAATGGAGGCCGAAAAGAAGAGCATGATCTTTTTGAAGGTTTGCGCCTGGTTTCCCATGAGAAGCGGGGTGATTCTTATAGTCTGATTTTTACTCCAATACAACAGGCCTATCAAATTAATGTAGCACAATAGTGCTCAGATGCGAGCGTTATTGAACAATATCAGCCCCTTGCCTCTCTATCTAATCATTAGATAGAGAGGCAAGGGGCTGATATTGTTCAATAACCAGTACTTACTACTATCTTTTCCTCAATTGCTAGGTACTTCTCGTATGTATATTGTATATTCCAGATAATTATTGAGCACCATATTCAATGCGATACCGGGGTATATTTATCATTTCTGTAAGTTAAAAAGT
The DNA here is from genome assembly GCF_003967555.1 of Dictyobacter kobayashii. GTDB lineage: Bacteria > Chloroflexota > Ktedonobacteria > Ktedonobacterales > Ktedonobacteraceae > Dictyobacter > Dictyobacter kobayashii. The sequence continues at coordinate 81,697 of NZ_BIFS01000001.1, read as the reverse complement.
ATAAATATGAAACGACTCCTGAAACCATACCGTAACTAAAGAGGAGAGTATATAGATGACAGATGTTACTAATCAACCTACAATAATTGAACGTGTCCCAAGTGGGATTGAGGGATTTGACCAAATTTTACGTGGTGGATTTTTAAAGGGTGAAACATATCTGCTCATGGGCCCACCGGGAGCAGGTAAGACTATTTTTGGCAATCAAATCTGCTTTCATCATGTCGCTACTGGTGGGCGTGCCATCTATTTAACGCTGCTAGCGGAGACGCACAGCAGAATTTTATCGCACATGCAGTCTTTTGACTTCTTTTCCGCAGATCCAGTTGCTGATAAACTTACCTATCTTAGCGGCTATGCTACCCTGGAGCAACAGGGTTTGGATGCACTAACAACGCTTATTCGCAAAGAAGTCCGCAAGCAGCGGGCCACTTTCCTAGTCATTGATGGGATGTTAACCATCGAGCAAAATGCTACAACCCTGCGGGACCGTAAGGAATTTTTGCATGCTTTAAGCGTAACCACTGAGGCTGTTGGTTGTACGACGCTCTTATTGATGCAATATGACAAAGATATTTACGATCAGCCAGAGCACACCATGGTTGATGGACTTTTTCACCTCTCGTCATACCTGCATCACTCGCGATCTATCCGAGAAATGCAAGTGCATAAATTTCGTGGCAGTAGTTTTCTGGAAGGTCGCCACTCATACACAATAGGTAACCGTGGTATTGAAATCTATCCACGCACCGAAGCACTTATGAAGACAAGGCCAATTTTGCCACCTTCGTCACTCACATCCGTTCTACCAACGAGCAGAATGGCCTTTGGTTTACCTCGTTTTGATGAAATGATTAATGGTGGACTTCCAACTGGATCTATTACCGCAGTCCTCGGCGCTCCTGGCACAGGGAAAACATTGTTGGGGTTACATTTTCTTTATGCTGGAGCCAGACAAGGAGAGCAGAGTCTATACTTTGGTTTTCATGAATCGCCTGCTCAACTGAAACGGCGCATGACCTATTTAGGATTAAGTATGGATGATGAAGCAGTAAATGAGCACCTTGACTTCTTATCGCAGCCTCCCACGGAAGACATCGTAGATATCTTAGGTGAACAAATTCTCACAGCTGTTCACACAAAGAAGGTCAAGAGGCTCTTCATTGATGGATTGGCTGGTTTTCAAAATACCGCAGTATCTCAGGAGCGGCTGGACCTTTTCTTAACCTCATTATTTACAGCCTTACGCAATCTAGATGTCACAACCATCTGGACGATAGAACTAGCGGATCTGTTTAACCCAGCTATTGTCATGCCGGTGCAGATCAGTAAAATGGCTGTTCTGGTTGAAAATATCGTGTTTTTACGGTATGTAGAACTGTATTCGCAGCTATACCGTCTTATCTCTATCATGAAAATGAGGCAAAGTGGATATGACTCTTCGATCCGAGAATTTCGTATCAACGATCATGGTTTAGATGTTGCTTCTACCTTTACCAGTGCGGAGGCTATTTTAGCCGGCAATGCACATTCCACAACGACCTATAACCTATCAACCTCCAAGGATGATCCTTCATCCTCCCGAGAGGAGCAACAATGAGTACTATACTGGTTGTTGATGATGAAGTATCGATTATCGAAGTATTGAGGGATGTGCTCATAGACGAGGGGTATGAGGTCATGACCGCCAGCAATGGAAAAGAAGGGTTGGCCTGTTTAGAAAAAACGCGCCCCGATCTGGTATTATGTGATGTCATGATGCCTGTCATTGATGGAAGAGAACTGTGCCGCAGGATGACTGCCAATCCACATTTGCGCTCAATTCCACTTATCTTTATGACAGCGGTACATAAAGCATTTAATCAGATCGACTGTCACTATGTAGCGGTGATTGCCAAGCCATTTGATATAGACGAAGTGCTAGATATTGTGGCCAGATTTATAAAATTGGCGCGCTACTCATAAAGTAAACAGAAAAAGCCACCATTTGAACATTCAAATGGTGGCTTTTTCTGTTTATTGTTTTTTTAGCCATGTTTTTGTGTATATAGCTCGCTGCGATTTTTAAGCATAACTTGCAGAAGCGAAAAAGCCTCATCAATGGTGAGATTTAATTCATTGAGAGTTTCGGTGTCAAAAATACGAACTTGCTCAGGATTTTGTGGATTAAATGAAATTTCGTAGTTATCGGCGCTTATTTGCACTCTCGATCTCGCTTTCTCAATATCGCTATCGAGGTCCATCTCAAAGGATACTTGTGGAACTATTTACTGATAATCCTTAAGGAATTAATTTCTAGTATTTTATAAGATGTATTAAAAAAAGAAAAATAGTTAGTACTTTTTGGACAATATTCTTGCGCGGACGTGCGCTGGCGCGCCCGCACTTTTTTTCTGTATGGTGCCAAAGGTGCGCAGGGCGCACCTTTGGCACCATACAGAAAAACTTCTTGGGTGCCTTTAGCACTCAAACTCAGGCGTAAAGGTTGTGGCGATCATGAGGATCAGACACATTCCTTCAATGTGTCTGATCCTCATGATCATGGGAAGTGTGCCGCCTTTGCGCGGACGTGCGCGGGCGCGCCCGCGCTTTTATTCTTGTGTGGTGCAAAAAAGGGCGAGGGCACCCTTTTTTGCACCACACAAGAATACTTCTTGAGCGCCTTTGGCGCTTTTAATTAAGGGAGGACAACCATCCGGTTAATGGGATGGTTGTCCTCAAAGTAACAAAGTTCAGTTAGCAGAGGAGGACCGATTGAGGCCGCTCAAAACAGCCTTAATGGAGGCAATTTCTATATTCGTATCCATGGCAGCACCAAATAAGGTACCCGATTCTGTTTGAAGTTGGATGTAGGCAACTGCCTGAGTTTCAGATCCCTGGCCAATCGCATGTTCATTGTAGGTCAGTAGTTTAAAGGAAGCCAGATGATGCTGGTTCAAGGCACGTACAAACGCATCAATCGGGCCATTACCCTGAGCACGGAGTTCGTGTACCACATCATTCACTGTTACGCAGGCCACACACTCTATTGTTTGTGAGGAGTCTTTATTTAGAAGTGTTCGGCTTTCAAAAGACTGCAAGGAGAAAGGACGTGTACGTGTCAGGTATTCTTGTTCGAAAGCGGTGAAAAGTTCTGTAGAGAGAATTTCCGAACCACGAACATCGGCTAAATGTTTGATGACCTTACCAAATTCGATATGCATAGCCTTTGGTAATTGAAGGCCGAACTCGCTTTCCATCAGATAAGCAACGCCACCCTTGCCAGATTGTGAGTTAATGCGAATGATAGCCTCATAGGATCGACCAATATCCTTGGGATCGAGAGGCAGATAGGGGACATCCCAGAGATCGCTTGAAGAAGCATCCTGCGCATTCATACCCTTATTAATGGCATCTTGATGAGAGCCAGAAAAGGCTGTAAAGACGAGCTCACCAGCGTATGGCTGGCGAACCGGAACTGGCAGCCGGGTGCACTTTTCATAAATCTGCTGGATCGCTTGAATATCGCTAAAGTCGAGGTCGGGATCCACCCCCTGAGTATACATATTGAGTGCCAGCGTCACAATATCCACATTACCGGTACGTTCACCATTGCCAAAGAGCGTGCCCTCAACGCGTTCAGCACCTGCCAGTAAACCTAGCTCACTGGAAGCGACCCCAGTACCACGATCATTATGAGTATGCAAACTAACTATAGCGGTCTCACGATTGCGTAAATGACGGCAGAACCACTCAATTTGATCTGCATGAATATTTGGGGTTGAAACTTCTACCGTAGTAGGCAGGTTCAGGATGATTTTTTTATCTGGTGTTGGTTGCCAGATATCTACCACCGCCTCACAAATCTCAAGGGCAAAATCAATCTCAGTCAGCGAAAAGCTTTCAGGTGAATATTGCAGCGTGATATCAGTTTCTGGAAGGGTCGCAACCAGATCCTTAATTAGTCGAACGCCACGTACAGCGATCCCCACAATATCAGGTTTATCAAGGCCAAAGACGATACGCCTCTGTTGAGCTGAGGTTGAATTATAAATATGCACAATGGCTTTTTTTGCGCCGCGGAGAGAATCAAAGGTGCGATAGATCAAATCTTCTTTTGATTGTACGAGCACCTGGATAGTCACGTCATCAGGAATATGATTCTCTTCAATCAGGCGGCGTGTGAAATCATATTCTGTCTGTGAAGCGGAAGGAAAGCCAACTTCAATTTCCTTGAACCCCACCTTTACCAGGAGATCGAACATTTCCAGTTTCTCTTCAACGCTCATTGGGATTGGCAAGGCCTGATTACCATCACGTAGATCCACGCTACACCAGGTAGGCGCTGTCGTAATCACTTTGGATGGCCACTGTCGGTCTGGCAAGTCGATAGGAGTGAAGGGCCTATATTTTGTGATAGTTCCTTTTTGCATACCGCCACGTGTTTGCGTACTCATTGGTATTAAAGCTCCTTGCTACATATTCACTTACAAACAAAGAAAAAGAGGGGAGTGTATGATCTATTGTTGTCTGTCACGAGCGCTTAAATTTATGTGCTATCATACCATATGCTTTATATGGCTGTCGAAGGTCTGGAAAGATATTTGGATAGGTTGTGTCTTTTTTGTGGTTGGATGTTGGGGGTATGCGTGCGCCTGCGCGCCCGCACTGTTTCGTCATATGGTGTATAAAATGCCCCAATGGCATTTTATACACCATATGACAGTTATATCAAGTGGTGATTGCGTTTGGTGGGCGGCCGTGGCCGCCCACCAAACGCAATCACCACTTCCAACGAGACGGCGCAGGCGCCAAAGAGGAACAGTAAAAAGCCCTGGAATAATGTTGGAATCTGGTTGTGCGATGGGATGATTGTTGTTATACTGGGGGGGTAATGGTTTGCATATATGGATGTAAGCAGGTAAAGATGCATAATGGGGATGTGAGGTTGGTTTGTGAGAGTATTAGTTACCGGAGCAACGGGATTCTTGGGTCGACATTTGATAGATTTATTGGTAGTGCGTGGTGATGAAGTACGGGCATTGGTTTTGCCACAGGTAGATAGCTCTGATATACGACAAGAGGTTGAAGTAGTAAGGGGAGATATAAGTGATCCACCTTCTCTGGAAAGTGCAGTCAAAGGGGTACAACGCATTTATCACCTGGCCGCTAGAACGGGTCCCTGGGGGATGGATGAGGAGTATTGGAAGATTAATGTTTCAGGCCTGATGAACCTTCTCCACATGGCCTACACCCATAATATTGAGCGCATCGTCCATGTCAGCTCAACGACTGTCTACGGACACCACTTAAACGCGCTGGTAACGGAAGATCACTGTTACCATGCAGAAGATAATCCTTATAGTCGCAGCAAAATTGCAGGAGAACGTATACTGGCGAATCTTGTCAAAGATCTCAAGGTGCCAGTAGTAACTGTACGCCCCGGCTGGATTTATGGGCCGGGAGATAATGCTAGTTTTGGACGATTGGTTGCTCGAATAGAGAGGGGTCGCGCTTTTTTATTTGGTTCAGGCCAAAATATCGTACCCATTGTCTATGTTCGTGACGTTGCAAAAAGTCTTGTTCTTGCCGGAGATGCTGGAAAACAAAGTATCGGTCAGGCTTATACCATCGTTAATGATCAGCGCGTTACTCAATTTGAATACTTCAACGCAATTGCCCAGGCATTGCATACACGATCTGTAGTGCATAAAATTCCATTAGCAGCTTTAATCGCGTTGGGGCGAAGTGCAGAAAAGCTCTGGACATTAGCTGGCAGGCGAAGCGCATCTCCTCCCCCATAACCACCTATGGAATTACTCTGCTTGGATATGATCAACGTTTCTCAATTGAAAAAGCTCGGCGCGAGCTTGGCTATCAGCCAGAGTTTGATGTACAACAGGGTGTGGCGGCAGGAATTGAATGGTATCTAGCTCAGAAATATCAGCAGAACCCATAAATTGAGCGAAGGGTGTAGAATAAAGTTTAAGCTCTTCAGGGGAAAATGCTACCCTTTTTTGCGGCCCATGCATCTGCAACCTGGAAGAGGTCTGATACGTGCCAGAAAACGTATCAAATACTTGTCTGTATTTTGTATAGAGTATGTGCCGAAGATAACTTTTAGATAATAAGGAAAAGGAGAAATCCTCAATGTGTTATGACGACAATGCTCGCCCACCAGTCCCACCAGTTGAAGGTGGCAGTGCCCACGGTGAAGATATTGTATTAACGGCTGCTGACGGCAATCGTTTTGCTGCCTATGTAGCGTATCCTGACAAACCACTCGGTGCCCAGGTTGTTATCTATCCAGATGTACGCGGACTACATCAGTTTTATAAAGAGTTAGCCTTAAGGTTTGCCGAAACGGGTATTCAGGCAATTGCTATAGATTATTTTGGACGAACGGCGGGCCTTACCTCCAGAGATGATTCTTTTGAGTTCTGGCCGCACGTTCAACAACTGCAGTTAGCTTCATTCTTCTCTGATGTGAAAGCTGCTCAGGACTACCTGCACACCAGTCAGGGAGGAAAGCAGCCAACATTTGCAGTTGGTTTTTGTATGGGTGGAACGTTATCGCTGCTCAGCGGTACCCAGGATCTCGGCTATGCCGGTCTGGTTGGCTTTTATGCTGGCTTGAGCCGCAACTTTGGTGGAAACGGAACCGCGCTTGAGCGTGCAGGCGAGATTAAATATCCAGTACTTGGTCTCTTTGGTGGTGCTGATCAGGGAATACCGGCCGACCAGGTAGAGGCATTAGAGCAGAAACTGGAAGAGACCGGGGTGGAGCACGAAATTATAACCTATCCAGGAGCTCCTCATAGTTTCTTTGATCGTCGTTCAACCGAGTTTGCTGATGCATCGACTGATGCATGGAATAGGATTTTGCGTTTTATTGCTGCCCATTCAGCAAAATAAGTATATAGCTTGCCAATTAAGGAATGGAGGGGAGATGCAGCCGCATCTCCCCTCCATTCCTTAATTGGCAGTGTGTTGCTCCTGTGCGGGCGTGCGCATGCGCGCCCGAAGCTCTTATTAGCTGTTGTAGAAAATGTGCAGCGCACATTTTCTACAACAGCTAATAAGAAGAAATATATGCACTACATATTTTCTACAATAGCTAATAAGAAGAAATATATGCTATGGCATGCAGAAATTCATGCGTGAAGATTGCGGAGATCATGAGCACCAGGCACCTGCTGACTCTCACCTTACCTTGTTTGTTCGCGTGCTTGAAACCAATTAAAGAGGTAAGCTAATGTCAGGACTGCAAGCAATATATTGCGGATAGTAGCTACTTCGAAGAAGCCTGAAGGTAGATGAATATGGGCGGGATCCAGGATCTGAGAATAGAAGGCAACATAAATAAATGTCGTTAAAAAGGAGATCAAGCCCCATAGAATAGTCCATACCTTATTAAAGGCTCCCGCATAAGCCAGGAGAGGAATCAGCCAGATCAGATACTGAGGGCTAAAAACTTTTCCGGTAGCGATAAATGCCAGGGTAAGAGCGATCACTGTTTGTAGTAGAGTCATACGTCGTTGCCACTGTAGCCAGAGAATGTAAACTACACTTAATACAAAAAGCAGAGTAAATAATGGAGAAACAAAGGCATTAAGTGCGGTATACATGTTGATCGAACCGAAATCATAGGTAATGCGCCAGCTCATCCCTCCAAGATGGGCTAACCATAAAAGGCTTGCTCCCATCGACTCGATCTGAATGGGACGCTGTAGAAAATAAGAAAATTGACTAATAACAGCATATTGAAAGTCCAGTAGTGCGAAGGCACCTGTAACCGTGATCAAAAGAGCAAAGAATAGCAGGCAGTTGCGCCAGTGCCAACGCGTACATCCCAATATCGTATGGTAGAGTTGAGCCGGTAAGTTTTTCAGCGCTGTACTTGTAGGTGCATAGAGCTTTCCATCACTTTGCTGCTCCGCTATAAAAAAAGCCGGCAAGAGCAAAATTGGATATATCTTTAGAAGGACGGCGACTGCCAGAACAATATAAGCCATGCGCCAGCGTTTCTGGTGAGCCATAATCAGACTAAATAGGGTGCAGGTAGCAGGCAATAAATCATAGCGCATAGGAGCCAGTGCGCAGGCACCGATAACGAGGAAGATCAGAAAGGCGATCGCCCCCCACGTGGTCCATAGCGCAGCAACAGCCAGTAGACGAGTAAAATAGTTACACACATCAAAAAGGCAAAAGCAATCTGATAGTATGGCAACGGAACAAGGAGCGGTAGCGAAAAAGGGAGCAGGGTAAGTGGAGGGTATTCACGAGGCAACATATGAAACGCGGGACGGGTGACAGAGAGATCCAGAAAAGTGCACTGTACCGATGGGAGTAGATGGGTAGCACTGCTACCGAGCCAGAAAGTAAGAGCATAGCATTGATAACGCGCAGGATCAGTAGCAGGCCAGTAACTCTGGGCAGCCGCGCCGAGGAACATAAGTACTGTTATAATCAAAAGAGGATAAGTGCCCACCACGCCGCCACGTTGAGATAATTGTTGTTGCGTTTTTATATAGAAAAGTTTTACTTTGTCATTTTTATCATACTCAAATTTCTTTTGAAACAAAGGTTTATAAATCCTCTCTTTATATAAATTTGACAGTATCAAGTTGCAATGCTACAATCGCGAGCAGCATGCTAAGACCATTATCTTTCATCGTAACCAGAACTACAAGATGCATGATTGGTCGTGCCCGTAACAACCTCAATATTATATTCCTTGAAGAAGGAATATTTTTTAGTGGAAGGATTTTCTCATGGACAGTAGAAACCGCACTGAAACGAAAACCCTGAAGGTTGGGGATATTGCACCTGATTTTACTTTGAAGACAGCAAAAAATGAGCAATGGCACCTCAGTGATTTGCGCGGCAAGAAAAATGTCGTCCTGGCCTTTGTTCCTTTTGCATTCAGCAGTGTTTGTTCCGCCCAATTGCCCTCGTACGAGGCTGAGCTTGAGCGCTTTAAAGACTTTGACACTGAAGTGGTCAGCGTCAGCATGGATAGTCCCTATGCATTGAGCGCCTGGTCACAATCCATGCATACCTCATTTCCCCTGCTATCAGATTTCTATCCTCAGGGTACAGTAGTTGATCAATATGGTGTACGTCATGTGGCAGGCATGCCTGAACGAGCCCTCTTCGTCATTGATAAAGAAGGTGTAATCCGCTATATTGAAGTGCAACATGCCCCTGGAGAGATGCCTGATAATGAAGATCTCTTTGACGCATTGCGCAAACTTTAAATGAGCCATAAGAATGTGTCTTACTCCCATCAGCATGGGAACGGTGGAGCAAGCCTGGTCAACATGCCGACGCTCGCTGAGAGCGCGATGAAGGCCTCGGAGCTTTCTGGCAAGCCCTCGTGATCGCGACACAGACGGCGCCAGCGCGTGATCCAGGCGAAGCTGCGCTCGATGACCCAGCGCCGAGGGAGAGGATGAAAGCCTTTGGGAAACAACTGATCCCAATCGACGTTCTCTCCTTCGAGCACTAAGATGCCGCGTTTGGGTTCACGGAGCGCCTTGACCGTCTGCATGATCCAGCCCAGGTGTACCTTGAGCCAGGTAATGAAGTGGCCGCCATAGTGACTGTCTCCCCACACCAGCAGCATGCGGGGAAAGCGTGTTTTCAGTGACAAGAGCAAGGGCTGGCTTCCTTGCTGATCGGACCAATCGGCTCCGGTCACTTTGATGCCCATGAGATTGCCCAAGCTATCGACGAGGGCGTGACGTTTGCGCCCCCAGATTTTTTTTCCCCGCATCGTAGCCCTTGTTGGACCCGCGAACGGCACTGGTTTTGATGGATTGGCTATCAATCACCGCCGCAGACGGCTGAGGGTCATGCCCCTGTTGCGTGCGCATCTGCCCGCGCAAAGCATCGAGCACCTGAGTCCACACGCCTTGTTGTCGCCAGAGACGAAAATAATGGTACACCGTCTGCCAGGCGGGAAAGTCATGGGGCAACGACCGCCACGGGCAGCCGCTACGCAAGACGTAGAGGATGGCATCCACAATGGTGCGCCGTTCGTGAAGCGAAAAGGCGGCGTCCGGTTTGATCGCTGGGATCAAGGGTTCCAAGAGTTTCCATTGCTCATCAGTGAGATTGGAGGGATACGCTCGATACAGCCGTGTCTTAAACATGGCAACCTGCTCCTTTCCCGTCACTCTGCCGTACGTTGTGCTTCTTTCCTGTATCATCCCACAGGATCATCCATCCTCCAAACTCGTCCACACGAAACTTCTCTTTTTTCGTCTTTCTCCTCATTTGCTGTTTTGTCTATCCCATCAGTGAGGGTCCTTGCGTCCGATCACGATGGGAGTCAGACACATTCTAAGAATGTGTCTTACTCCCATCAGCATGGGAACGGTGGAGCAAGCCTGGTCAACATGCCGACGCTCGCTGAGAGCGCGATGAAGGCCTCGGAGCTTTCTGGCAAGCCCTCGTGATCGCGACACAGACGGCGCCAGCGCGTGATCCAGGCGAAGCTGCGCTCGATGACCCAGCGCCGAGGGAGAGGATGAAAGCCTTTGGGAAACAACTGATCCCAATCGACGTTCTCTCCTTCGAGCACTAAGATGCCGCGTTTGGGTTCACGGAGCGCCTTGACCGTCTGCATGATCCAGCCCAGGTGTACCTTGAGCCAGGTAATGAAGTGGCCGCCATAGTGACTGTCTCCCCACACCAGCAGCATGCGGGGAAAGCGTGTTTTCAGTGACAAGAGCAAGGGCTGGCTTCCTTGCTGATCGGACCAATCGGCTCCGGTCACTTTGATGCCCATGAGATTGCCCAAGCTATCGACGAGGGCGTGACGTTTGCGCCCCCAGATTTTTTTTCCCCGCATCGTAGCCCTTGTTGGACCCGCGAACGGCACTGGTTTTGATGGATTGGCTATCAATCACCGCCGCAGACGGCTGAGGGTCATGCCCCTGTTGCGTGCGCATCTGCCCGCGCAAAGCATCGAGCACCTGAGTCCACACGCCTTGTTGTCGCCAGAGACGAAAATAATGGTACACCGTCTGCCAGGCGGGAAAGTCATGGGGCAACGACCGCCACGGGCAGCCGCTACGCAAGACGTAGAGGATGGCATCCACAATGGTGCGCCGTTCGTGAAGCGAAAAGGCGGCGTCCGGTTTGATCGCTGGGATCAAGGGTTCCAAGAGTTTCCATTGCTCATCAGTGAGATTGGAGGGATACGCTCGATACAGCCGTGTCTTAAACATGGCAACCTGCTCCTTTCCCGTCACTCTGCCGTACGTTGTGCTTCTTTCCTGTATCATCCCACAGGATCATCCATCCTCCAAACTCGTCCACACGAAACTTCTCTTTTTTCGTCTTTCTCCTCATTTGCTGTTTTGTCTATCCCATCAGTGAGGGTCCTTGCGTCCGATCACGATGGGAGTCAGACACATTCTAAGAATGTGTCTTACCCCCATTATCACGGGAAGCGTTCCACTCTTGTGAGGACGTGCGCTGGCGCGCCCGCGCTTTTTTGCACCACTCAAAATGATTTTTTGAGCGCCAAAGGCGCGAAAACGCAGGCGTGAAGAGTGAGGCGATCATGAGGATCAGACACATGGTAAATAAAAACAAGCAGGCTTCGGCTACATTTACTGACTGCTAGCCGGAGTCTGCTTGTTTTTGCTGCAAGAAATTTTTAATGCGTAATAGTCCAGACTGCCTGTGTATGTAGAGAAGCAGGGGGCTCGGCCTGTTGAGTATTGGCCGGATCGACATAAACAGGTAATACTACACTAAAGACGCTACCCTGTCCAAGGACTGTTTGCACCTCAATATGGCCACCATGGCGTTCCACGATTTTGCGAGCAATGAAAAGACCAAGACCCAGGCCTGTGCGTGTGCCTGATTGAATCTCGACTCCCGGTACGCGATAGAATTGCTCAAAAATATGAGGAAGTTCCTCTTCAGGTATACCAATGCCCATATCATGAATGGAAACAATGACCTCATAGCCACTTTGCTGAACTGTAATCGTGATCGCAGTGCCTTTTTTCGAAAACTTACGTGCATTGGAGAGCAAGTTGATAAGGACCTGAGAGAAACGATCTCTATCAACCTCAGCCTCAATAGGATCGCCAAGCAGTTCGCAATTGAGTGAGAGTACGGCGCGCGAGGTATATTCATCAAGCAACTGGCGGCACAAATCCACCAGATTATAACGCTGACGTTTCAAGACAAACAGATTTGTTTCCATCAAGGATGTGTCAAGCAAATCCTGCACCAGAACCTCTGTACGTGTGATAGAACGCTCCATATCGACCAGGCCCTGGTGCACAGCCGTCGTGGCATCTCCTCGTTCGAGTTGGTGGCGCATCAACTGTGTCATGCCTTTTAAATTTGACAAAGGAGACTTCAACTCTTGAGAGACAATATCGAGGAATTTATCTTTCGTCGCATTTGCAGCGACCAGCTCGCTGGTTCGTTTTTCTACCAGGCGTTCGAGTGATTTAGCATGCAATGCCAGAGCTAATTGTTGTTCTGTAACTTTACGTCGTAGATGGCGTGTTTGGATCGCTCGTTGTAATGCATTGATAAAGGAATCGCGATCAATGGGTTTCAGGATGTAATCATAAGCGCCACCTCTGATCGCCTGGATTGCCAGTCCATGATCGCCATGGCCAGTAATCAGCAGTACAGGGGTATCCGGGCGAAGTTCTCGTATGTGTGATAACAACTCAATGCCATCTATGCCGGGCATTTTCACATCGCTAATAATCGCATCAAAATCATACTCTTTGATGCGTTCCAGTGCATGCTGAGCCGAATCGGTTGTCTCCACCTGAACATTCTTCATACGCAGATCTACGACCTGTGGAAGAGCCTGTAACAGAGCCGTATCATCATCTACAATAAGGATTGGCGAATTGTTGATTTCTTCATCCATAACGTCTAGACCTATCTCTACCTGTTTTTATATAATACGAAGGACGAGATTAAATTGTTTCGTCAGCTGTTTTCTGGTAGAAATATGCTAGCCTTCGCTTAAATTGATAGGTTGCCAATCACTACTATCATATTCAGGATAGGCAATTTCCCACAACTGGCCAGGCTCTTCACGTGCTTCCCAGCGTTTTAGTGCATCTAATAGTACCTGGCGCTGCAGATCAACCTGATGAGGGCCGCCCAGACTATGGCCTAGCTTGAAATGTCGAGGAGCGATCGCCCGAGGGGGTCCGGCCTGTCTGGATTGCTCGGGAGCCACTGTAATAAGAACTGTGGGGATGCCGACCATTTCAACCTCACGTGCAATAGAGCAAACCACACGATGACAAAGGGGACAGCCAGCAGTTAGAATTACGCCATCAGCCTTAGAGCGAAGTATAATTTTTGCCATTTCCGGGGCTGTTTTCTCATAAAGCTCACGAAAGTTTTGTGTAAATCCCATGAATCCCAGATGTTTATCGCTAACGCCACCAATGACGCCCTCAGATGCCAACTCGCGTAATCGATCAAGAGGGAAGACACAATTGATGTCCAGATCTGCGTCGTGATGATCATAGTGATTGTGGGTAATCATCAACTGGCTACTATCGCTTTCACCAGGAATCAGGCGCCAGCTATTATCGCCCTCAATATTGTAGGGTTCTTGCTCGCGTAAATGGACGCCGGCTGTACTGATGAGGGCAAAGACCGTATCCGCCAGTTCGCGTGTGCGAGGAGTATAGGGGATACAGCGTTTTGACATTGGCATTGTATTTCATCCTTCCTTTAAGCCAGCCATGATAGAAATATGCTCCTGGTAGGATTGACTATCAGTCAGTTGCTGGCTTTACTGTATATCATTGTATCCTTATAGAAGATTCTATTGTACAGTACATAGCGGTGCTATGAAAAGCAAATTGTATTCACAGACAGGGTTTTTATTGTTCCTCTTTGGCGCCTGCGGCGCCGGATTGGGAGTGTAGAGTGTGTGTGGTGGGCGGCTGCGGCCCACACTCTACCGGTAAGAAGGTCCATCGTATCGCTTGCTCGTGATCTCTGGACGAACATTAAAAAGCCTTGTTTCACAGAGAGAAAATCAAGCAATTTCTCTGTGAATACAAGATAAAACCAGTAAGTGAACGCTAGTGAACGACCGCGCGACACGGACAATGTTTTTGGTGATGAGCGTGCCTGGAATAGTAGTGTATATGATGAATGATGCGAGGAGAGATGGAATAGCAGCACCGGATTGAAACAGAGCGGCATGGTTTTCTCCCATACCTATCGCTATTTGGGTAATAATATGCATTGTACCCCTTCTGAGGGAGAGGCATACGTGCAGGCAATGGTTGGTTAGGATAGGCTAGAGTGTTAGAACGGCATAATTCAAAATGGCATAGTGCTGCAAGCAAGTGAGTTGCTATTGGAGAACCAAGCCCTGTCACGGGGTCCCAGCCTGGTTTGGCATTATAGCCGGGAAAGGTAAAATTAGATTTTAGTATGTGCACCGTAACAGTATTATTACCAGTCAGAATATCATGAAAGATATCTGGATACAGAGGACTTTTGCTAAGGAAGTAAAACGTAGGATTTAAAAACCCCAATCTTCTGCCAGTTAGCTGATTGCCTAATGCTCCCAGCGCGGCCCATTGGGGTGTTCCGGCACTTGTGCCTCCCAGAGGATAAGCATAGGTTGTCCAACTGCATTGCTAAAGACAATGGGAACGCCTGTGTTGGGATCACCAACATAAGCTACATCTGGTACTCCACGGGTGCGGCTAGCCCCCACAAAACCATCTTGATAAGATGGACGCAAGAAACGCCGACTAAAACCACCACCAGTTGAGCCATGTGTATTGCTCCAAACAACCTCCTGCTGATACATATCTGAAGGTAGTAAAGATAGACTGGTGCCTCCTACACCAGTAACCAATGGATCACTGGCAGGATACTCAACGCCGGGGCCTAATGCGATAATTTTTTTTCCTTCACCGCTATACACTGGTTCCAGCGTTCCACGGTCACCAGCCGATGCAAATACCGAAATGCCTTTTGCCCGGGCAAGCTCAAAAAGTGCATGCTCCTTTTGTAAAAAACTTGAAGAGACAGCCGTTTCTGGAAAGCCAAAGCTTTGAGAAATCACATCACCCAGATTATGTTGAATAACAAAGCGTGTTGTAGCATAGAGATCGTTATAGCCCTCGGATTTACTTAAAATAAGGTTAATGGCCGCCTCGGGTGCAATGGCATGGGCCCATTCAACATCTAGATTAATTTCTTCGGCAGCGATTAACTGTGATGTATTCTTGCGCACAAAAGGAGTGAGTCCCAGAGGAGTAAAAATAGTGAGATGTGGATCAGGTAATCCAAAGAGTTGATCAAAAACATGCAGATCATTGCGAATAGTAGGACTTTGAAAGAAATCTATAATCGCAATTGTCTGACCTCTACCAGTAACACCTCGATTAAGGAGTGGTTGAATATGATAGGCATGACGAATTTGTTGCGGCGTATAGCAGCGAGGGGATGAGATGTTAGTCAGGCAGGCCAATTGTTTCTGATATACATGCACTGCATCTTGATTGAGAGGGATATCATGAGTGGCTGCGTGTGTCGCAAGTGTCTTGAGATCGATGGAAGCAGGATACGTTGAAGCAGACACAGATTGTGTCTCAGGGAAAAGAAGGATAAGCGCAAATAAGAAATTGAACAAGACGAAACCCAGGGATAACCGTAAATGAATCATAAGATAGTCACTCCCATCTCAACATCAGCCGAAGGAATAAAAGATGCTGTTGTAGTGCAAGGAATGCGATAAAGGGGAAGACGCCGTAAGCATTCTGGTATTACCAATTATTCAATGATATAGTGGTAACTACTGAAAGCTCCAATTGCGTACAATAAGGAGAGTGCGCAGCATGGGCGATCAGGATAGAAAGAGTCTGCACCGCAACAGAAGATGTCGAGGTGTATAGTAATACGATGTTTCCCCCACCAGCAGTATAGGATGAAACATGAGAGAATGCATCGACTGAAGGGTTGATTTAAGAATGTATATCGGGATGAAAATCATCATTCAAGGGAAAACTCAATATCAAATTCAAAGTCATATAAATCGAAGCTATACAGGAGGGGAAGGGCATGTATATTGTTGAAGCGGGCAGGCCACGTCCTCTAGGAGCCACACCAGATGAGCGAGGCGTAAATTTTTCACTTTTCTCTGAGCATGCGACAAACATTGAGTTACTACTCTTTGAAAAAGGTACTGACACCATTCCCATCCAAACCATCCTGCTAGATCAAATAAAAAACCGCACCTTTCATTTCTGGCACGTGTATGTCAGGGATCTTAAGCCAGGTACACACTATGCCTATCGTATATTTGGATCAGGGCATACAGAGATCACCGGTGACCGTTATAACTTCAATAAAGTACTAATAGATCCATATTGTCGCGGTATTACCGCTGGCTTATGGCAGCGAGATGATGCGATCAGCATGGTAGATAATGTTGCGACCTCTTTACGAAGTACAGTCATTGATATCTCAAACTATGATTGGGAAGGGGACCAATGTTTAAACAGGCCTATGAGTGAGAGCATTATTTACGAGGTGCACGTCGGTGGATTTACGCGTTCTCCTTCATCACACACCACTCATCCAGGATCATTCGCAGCCCTGACAGAGAAGATTCCATATCTGCAAGAACTGGGCATCACAGCTGTAGAATTAATGCCAGTATTTGCATTTGACCCCACCAGTGTAAACCGTACCAATCCACTTACCGGAGAAGCGCTCACCAATTATTGGGGCTATGATCCCATCTGCCATTTTGCCCCCCACCCCGGCTATTGTATTGATAGAGAAGGCCTAAACCATATTAATGAATTTAGAGATATGGTCAAGGCTTTACACAAAGCAGGCATTGAAGTCATCCTGGATGTTGTTTTTAATCATACAGGTGAGGGGATGAGAATGAACCGACGATTAGTTTCAAAGGGATTGATAATCGCATCTATTATTTTCTAGATCCCCATGACAAGCGAGCCTATCTTAACTATTCCGGATGTGGAAACACATTTAACTGTAACCACCCAATTGTAGCCAAACTCATCACAGAATGTCTGATCTTCTGGGTTAAAGAAATGCACGTAGATGGTTTCCGTTTTGATGAAGGATCAATTTTAAGTCGCGGCATCGATGGGAAGCCCATGGAATATGCTCCAGTACTCTGGTCAATTGAATTATCGGACATTTTAGCAGACACAAAGATCATTGCCGAGCCATGGGATGCCGCTGGACTCTATCAGGTTGGAAATTTCCCCGGCTACCGCTGGGCGGTCTGGAATGGGCAATATCGAGACACCATTCGTAGTTTTGTTAAAGGTGATAAAGGCATTATAGGAGCCGTAGCATCGCGCATAGCTGGAAGCCAGGACATCTTCTCCGAACCCGGGCAGCGACCAATTAATGGTATAAACTTTATCACCTGCCACGATGGATTCACGCTGAACGATCTGGTATCATACAATGAAAAGCACAACAAAATAAACGGAGAGAATAACAGGGATGGGCTCAACTACAACAGCAGTTGGAACCATGGCGTAGAAGGTGAGACCCGAGATACCGAGATACAAGAACTACGGGCCAGGCAGATAAAAAACTTCCTGACTATCCTCTTTTTCTCGCAGGGCGTTCCGATGCTACTAGCTGGAGACGAAGCGCGCCGGACACAGCAAGGGAACAACAATGCATATTGTCAGGACAACGAAATTACCTGGTTCAACTGGGAACTGCTTGAAAAGCATGCTGACCTGTTACGTTTTGTCAAACATTTAATCGCCTTTCGCAAAGAACATCCTGGTGTCAGACGAGAACGTTTCTTTACCGGCATTACAGATAGACATGGCAAAAAAGATATTGAATGGCATGGTTGTCAATTGGTAAGTCCCGGCTGGGATGATTCGAACTCACGTGTATTGGCCTTCACGATCTGGGCTAGTGATGAAGTGACCGATATCCATGTCATGATGAACATGGACTTTGCCAGACTTGATTTTGAAATACCCGTACCAGCCAGAGGAAAAGTCTGGAAGAGGATTATTGATACTGCTATAGTGAGTCCTGATGATATATTGCCTGAAGATCAGGCAGCTATTATTGCTGAAAGTTCTTATGGACTTGAGGCTCATAGTGTCGTTGTGTTGGTGGCTATGAAATGTTCTGCTTCAATTTAGATGATTGTGAGTAATGCGTACGTGCGCTGACGCGCCCGAGCGCTAATTTGTTTGTTGATACTAAAAAATGCGCATCACGCATTTTTTAGTATCAACAAACAAATTAGCGCTCGGCGTTATACCCTTGGAAAGGTTAATGCCCATATCCAGACGCAGGAGGCAAAGGCTACGCTTCCCGCAATGACAAAAAGATGGAAGATTTCATGATAGCCAAAGATACGTGGAAAGGGATTGGGCCAATGGCTCGCATAGATGAGAGCTCCAATAGTATAAAGGACTCCACCAGCGATCATCGTCAAGACAAACGCCCAGGGTAGTACTGCCAGGAAAGCAGGCATGGCAAGAATAGCGATCCAGCCCATCAAGATGTAGAGTAACGCATTAAACCACTTAGGGACGTGTAACGCATAGGGAAAAAGCGTAAAAACGATACCAGCGGCAGCCAGGAACCAAATAGAGGCAAGCAGAGCAATGCGAACCCAGCCAGATAGAATATTAAAGCAGAGAGGAGTATATGTGCCTGCAATTAGAACAAAGATATTCGCATGATCAAGAGCGCGCCAGATGCGCCGCCGAGCAGGTTCCCAATGCACGATATGATAAATCGCACTCACCGTATACATCTCAATCATGCTCAATCCAAAGATCAGAAGAGAAATAAAGCGAGGCAGATCTGTCCTGCTATACCAGCAGAGAACAAGCGTCAACAACAAGGAAGCCATCGCGGCTGCGGCATGAAACCAGCCTCTTAATAAAGGTTTTACTTTGTGTTGGACAAGCTCAGCGGTTGATACCTCATTTTTATTCAATGTATTATCACCTGATTTCTCTGTGTGGTGAATGGTAGCGGTGAGAGCTCTCACCAGTTAGTAACTGTTGCAGTATATAGGTATTCGTCAAAAAAAACACTATTGCTAGCTAACAGGATACTACCTTTTAGTTACTGTATTCATCTATCTGGAGCAGCTATTTTTCCGCTCGCTTTTTCAGCGTAGAATCCTCTTCATAGGAGATTGAAGCAAGGGAGTGAATAGACGATATCGTTTAGAAAATTAACACCATTATAGGTATCGCCGCTTGGTATTTTTTTTTGGATTTATAGATATATTTGTATTTTTTATTGAAAAAGAAAGTAAAAGTAACTCACCAAAAAGTAATAAAAAATATGGATTGGGAGATATATTTGTCTTATGGAATAGGTTGAATGTAAAATAGAGTCTATCGGTTGATGTGATAGATACAGTCCTAAGGAAGGGAGCCTTATTTATCTAGAGCCCACGGGGATAGAACTCTGAGAGGCCTAACAGGTTGGTCTTATTCAAGAGCCTTGTGTTAACCAAATTATGTTTAAAAAGTGTTGACTTGTAAAATTGTACGTACGGTTCGCACGCAGAAAGCAGGTTCTCTAATGTCTTTCTCTTCTCGATCAAATGAAGTTCCACCACCACCTTTGGAAAAAATTGGCGACCTGGTCTACTCGCCTGGGACTGATCTGCCATTTGGCAAACGTATACGCATTGGTTTATCCGAGCAAACTATTTATGAGAGTGCAGTCGAGCATGGTTATCGCACAGGTATTCGTGCCCATTTTACTTTTATTGAAGATCACGAATGCTCAAACCCTGTGCCTTTAGATGACAAACAATTTACCATGATCATCGAACACCTGGTACCAACCAATCTGAACGCTTTTGAACAAGGATTGTGGCGTTCGCATTTCATCGCTGGATGGATGGGAGTATATCTAGGATTGGTCACAGATGAAGATGATATGGATACCGATATAGATAAGTAATCAGTCTCAATCTCCCTAAAGGTAGAGTTTCTCAAAAGTTTCTAAGCCATTATGGCAATAGAACTAAAACACCAAAAGACCGAAAAATCTTTCAAGATTTCTATAGGAGCATAATCAACAGCACTGATTATGCTCCTTTTTTGTAGAAAGAACAGGTTTTTTTATTTTCCTCTTTGGCGCCTGCGGCGCCGGGTTGGTAGGGTGGAGAGTACATGATGGGCGGCTGCGGCCGCCCATCATGTACTCTCCACTCAGGAAAGAATGGAGATAGTAGCGCTTGGTGGAGATCTTCCTGTTTGCAGGAGGGAGGAGGCTGCGGCCGCCCATCATGTACTCTCCACTCAGGAAAGAATGGAGATAGTAGCGCTTGGTAGAGATCTTCCTGTTTGCAGGAGGGAGGAGGCTGCGGCCGCCCATCACACTCTCCACTCAGGAAAGAATGGAGATAGTAGCGCTTGGTAGAGATCTCTAGAGGAACATGAAAAAGCCTGCAGAAAGAATAGTACAAATGCCCCTATTTTTCACAAGAGTAACCACCTATACTGCTACTCATAAGCTATTATGGCATACCAACATAATGGTAGCTTGCTTGAACTAATAGAAGGAAAGTGGGAGCATACCATGTTCTACCAGAGAACCTCGCAATCCTCTGATAGTCAACCTCATATGCTGGCTCGAAGGAAAGCAACCGGCCAGACTCCTATTCATAAGCCACTGAAAAAGAGGCAAAAAGGGATGAGAGTGCTGCTTAGCTTCCTCTTCATCATGAGTATTTGCTGTTCTGTTTTTCCCTGGGGACGATCGATAGTACGGTCTGTATTTATTCTCCCAGCACTTATATCAGCGACCCAGCCAGGAGCCCTGATTAGCAATGGTGAAACGATCCAACACACCCAGATAACAATCTCTTCACAGACTGGTCCTGTCTATTTAGACATTTTTCAACCGACAGGGCATGATCCGCTGATCAGGAGCGCCCGTGGTGGTGTATTGATTGTGCCAGGAGTTGGCGACAACCGACAGGTGCCACAGCTAATCAACTTATCGGAAGCGTTAGCGCGTACAGGACTGATTGTGATGGATATGACAACTCCGATCCTGATGAACTACGACATTTCAGAGCAAGACACTGATGCTACAGTGCAAGCCTTTAAAAAACTAGAGAGCTTGCCAGGCATGGCTGGCAGGCATAGCGGGATGATCTCTTTCAGTGGAGGTGTTCCACTTACTTGTTTTGCCGCCGCCGATCCTCGTATCAAAGATAAAGTAGCTTATGTGGCAGCCTTTGGCGGGTATTTTGATACCACAACCCTGATAGAAACTTTTGGACGTAGAAGTATAACGATAGATGGAAAGGCCGAAGCCTGGCACCCTATCGACATACCCATACAGGTACTGACGAATATAACCATCAAAAACTTTTCCTATGATGAGCAAACCACTCTCAGGAGCGGCCTGGCCACTAACGCCCAACCTTTGAGCGCAGAACAATTACAGACCTTATCATCCGGGGCACAGGCCGTCTATCATTTACTCAAAGGAGACGAACCCGGGCAGGTTGAAAGCAATATGAAGGCACTCCCACCTGATGTCCAACAGCTTCTAGCTGAACTTTCTCCAAAACGAGTGATCAAAGATATTCGAGCCCCCATTTTCCTTTTGCATGATCGCAATGATGCTTCCCTTCCTGTTACCGAGACGAGAGAGTTCGATGCTGCACTGACGCAACTACAGCACAAGCATGAATATGTAGAATTCCACATTTTTGATCACGTGGAGGTACGTTCCGGCCTCAACCTGGGGCAGCTAATAGGGGATGGAACTCATCTCTTCAGTACGCTAGACAACCTGCTTTACGCAGGCTCATGATTAGAAAGGAGCATGAAAATGTTCAGCGCAACCGCACTCTGGTTTTCTATCGGTATCGTTGTGGGGATGCTGGCCAGCGCCGCGCGACTGCAGCCAGAAGAATGGTCAAAATGGTCCTGGCCGGGCATGCTGATAATAGGCGGGATCATGGGTTGGTTAGGAGGATGGTTAGGAGTCTGGTTATTTGGTAGTCTCTTTGCACCCCTTACCGCACTGTGGGTTGCCATTGTGAGCAGTCTACTTATTCCACGCTGTATTGTTGCATTGTGGAGAGACAGGCCGACAAAAGTCAGGGGCGCCTAGAAGTGCTAACCAGCCTGATTGAGAAAAGGCTTAATTCCAGCGGCGTTCACTCGTTCCTTCATTTCTGATACAATGGTACGAGACTGATAGAAAAGAGGAAATGAGCTTATGCGGCCCGATGGCCGTTCAATGCGTGAAAGCATATTAGCTGCTGCTGTTCAGCTTTTTGCTCAATATGGATACCATGCAGCGCCACTGAGGGATATAGCTCGTATTGCAGGAATACAGGCTGCCAGCATCTATCATCACTATCCCAATAAGCAGGCTCTTCTCGTGGAAATCATGGAAACCTACATGTTGCGTTTGAACACCAGCCTTGAACATATCCTCAAGGAATACGATGATCCGCTGCAACGTTTACATGAAGCGATTGCCAACCACATTCGCATGCATACGACGTATAAAGAGGAATTTTTTATCATCGACACCGAGATGAGAGCCTTAGAAGAAGAGCACAGGCCACATATCCTCTCCTTACGAGATAAATATGAAGCACTCCTCCAAGAACTCTTACGAGACGGGATGGAACGAGGAATCTTCCGTCAAAGTGACGTCAAGATCGCATCCTACGCTATGATTGCTATGTGTACAGAAGTCGCGACCTGGTTTCGCCCAGATGGAAGGCTGAGTGTGCAACAAGTGATTACCATCTACCGTCAATTCATAGCGGAAGGATTATTAGTATTAATGCCAGACGTCTCACGCATGCCAGACGAGAGCGCACATTTGCTCTAGCATATGCTGCAAAAAGTATTTAGAGACGTTATCACTGACTCAGCTGCGAAAATGGATCAGTTTTCAGGAAAGAACATAGCTTCCCAGGCGGAAGTGTTCATCCAAATGAACAGCATGAGAGCTTTAAATAGAATATGTGTAGCCATAATGGCATGGAATCATATGTGATGGCATACCTGGGGCCGATTTTGAACGTACATGGTAGATAGAGGGGTAGATAGCAATGGAGAAAGGTGAAAGCATCCGAAAGCTCTGAGCGTGAACGAAGTCATAAAGAGCAAAAGCAGGTATGCCAATAGAAACGCGTAGCTGTTAGCTTCGTTTCTACTACTATAGATATTGAAACAAGGGAGCAATTCACTGTTATGGGAAGTGAAAAAAAGCGCCAGAGAAGATGTGTAAGACGTTTCGTCTGGGTTGCTTTACTACTACTTATATTAATAAGTGGTAGTGTTATTTTTGCTGCAAAAATCCAAGGGAGTGGCGAAGGAATTTCTCAAGCTTCACCGACTGCGACTGCCACCAGGCAAGCAAAGACGCCAACAGTTACGCCAAGCGTGACACCAACCACGACCATTACAGCTACACCAACACCCACAACCTTATTTCACGAAGATTTCCTGGACAATCGTAACGGATGGGCTGTATCTAGTAGTCCAGGTTATATACGCTCCATGAGCGATAACAAGCTTACATTATCTGTAGCAGAGCACAAAATATTGATTGAAAATGTTCCAACTACATCTCCCCTGAGTAACTTTGTTTTAAGTGTGAGCTATATTTTTGAAAAAGCAGACAAAAATGACAAAGTCGGGCTCTATTTGAGGGGAGACAGCAATCTGGACCACGACTACCGCATTGATATTTTTGGGAACAACACCATTAGCATCAACAAAGAATATTTAGATGACAATAAAATACCGCAAAGCACTGAACTAAGCCGTATCACCAAGGTGCCATCCATGAAAGCAA
This sequence comes from Dictyobacter kobayashii, assembly GCF_003967555.1. GTDB lineage: Bacteria > Chloroflexota > Ktedonobacteria > Ktedonobacterales > Ktedonobacteraceae > Dictyobacter > Dictyobacter kobayashii. Next base: position 57,850 of record NZ_BIFS01000001.1, on the reverse strand, counting down.
TTGGATATGAGAACAGGCTTGAGGTAGCTATGAATGGCCCTGAAATAACTTTGAAGGTAAACGGTGCAGAGATTCAAACGTTAGAAGACTCGGACTACATAAAAGGGCAGGTTGCTTTATTCGTAAACAATGGTTGGTCATCAGATGAAGCAACAGCATCTTTCATAAGTATGGATGTAGAGTCTATTCTTGATCCTTTGCCCGAAATGACACCAACCGCGACACCTACCGTTGATAGTTCTAACTCATAAAGCATTGGTTGTATAAGGAACTTACGAGACGTAGTTTTCTCTAACTTATGTAAGGAGGCATAAAGCATGACAGCTAATGACAGCCAGTTAGAAAAAATCGCGGTTTTTCCCAAGTGTTTTATGGATGATCTTTGTATTACCAGAAGGCTAAGCTTATTTGAATGGATAGAGATGGCATCGAGTCTGGGTGTAGATGGATTGGAGTTATATCCAGGTTTTTTCACCTCACTTGAGCCTGAGTATTTAAGCGACATACGTTCTGCATTACGAAAACATCAACTAGCCATGCCCATGCTTTGCGCCTCGCCTGACTTTACCCAACCTGATCCTGCCAAGCGCAAAGCCGAAATTGAAAAACACAAGCGCATGATCGAGCTAGTGGATTTCTTCGCCGCAGCGGCCCCGCGGACCTGTCGCGTGCTCTCCGGGCAAAGAAGGCCCGAAATATCGGAAGAGCAAGGAATAGAAATGGTCGTGGATAGTATCAACCAGCTCCTGCCGTATGCCCAGGAGCATGGGGTTATACTGGCCATAGAGAATCACTACAAAGATAACTACTGGATATATCCAGAATTCGCCCAGCATCTGACGGTATTTGCACATATTGTGCAGGCAATAGACTCTCCCTGGTTTGGAGTTAACTATGATCCATCTAATGCTTTACTAGCAGGAGAAGATCCCTTGCAGGTACTTGATGCAGTGAAAGAGCGAGTTGTAAGCATGCATGCAAGCGATCGACGACTTCAGCCCGGATACACGATAGAAGATCTCCGAGCCGAAGAGGACGGTCCTGGTTATGCCAGCATCCTCTCTCATGGTGAGATTGGTACCGGTCTTAATGATTTTGCCACCATCTTTCAAGTGTTGAAGGCAGCCGGTTTCCACGGCTGGATCTCGATTGAGGACGGAGTCAATGGACTGGCCGAATTGCAGCGCTCAGTGGATTTCTTGCGGAAAATCCTTTCAAAAAAGAACTGAAGCAGCGCGACCGACTAAACAAGTGTCTGTTGATCTCTGGATGCGTTAAATTGGGTAGACTGAGATTGTAGCAGGCGCGCAACATAGCGTCCAACAATATCGGTTTCCAGATTAAGGAACATCCCTTCATAGGCCTGTCCAAGATTGGTATATTCGCGTGTATAAGGGATAAGAGAAATAGAAAAGCGATCTGACCAGACATCAACTACTGTTAAACTAACGCCATTTAAGGCAATAAAGCCCTTTGGAACAATGTATGGGCGAAGATCGGGCGGCAAAGCAATTACCACGTCCAATCCTATCCCATCTTCTCTCGTCGCCAGTACAGGAGAGCACGCTTCAACATGACCCTGAACCATATGACCACCCATACGTCCATTGGCCAATAGTGAACGCTCTAGATTCACCCGCTCACCAGCATGCAAGCTGGCCAGTCGTGTACGCCGGAGTGTTTCTGGCATAGTATCTACGCGAAACCCATCCTCTCCTAGTTGTGTAACTGTCAGACAAATACCATCAACGGCCACACTGTCTTTCACCGCCAGATCTTGCAATATATGCTTGGCTGATATCACCAGACCTGTCTCTTCGCATTGTCGGAGCACACCCTGTTCTTCAACAATACCTGTAAACATAATTATCCTCCTATCAAAAAAATTAACGTTTCTGCCTTAGCAAGCGAGATGTACAAGCAACTTCTACTGCAGCCTGCGCGAATTCTTGTCCCCGTGGAATGCGCTCCTTCGCCTGTTGCTGGTTTTCCGCGCAAAGTACCCCCAGAATAATTGGCACGCCCGTATCCAGAGCAACACGCTGGATCCCCTGTGCAGCCGAGTCGCCGACGATCACATCATGGCGTGTTTCTCCTTTCATAACGCAGCCAATACAGATCAATGCATCATAGATATCATGTGTAAGCATCGCCTGTGCAATGGGGGCCAGCTCATAGGAACCAGGAACATGAACAACATGAATATTCTCTACAGCAACTCCCAGATCCAACAATTCCTGATATCCCAGGGCCAACAAGGCTCCAGTAATAGGCCAGTTATAGCGAGCAACAATAATACCAATCGTAAGCCCGCACCATTTAAAGGTGGCGTGGGAGCAATAGTGTGAATGTGAGATTGTGTCAAAGTTCACCTTCTTTCCAATTATATGAAGAAGCAGTGGTTTTTAACATAGAAAACATGTGCCCCATCTGTTGATATTTAGTGTGGAGATAGCGAATATTATCCGTGGTTGGTTGTATCTCAAGGGGAACACGTTCTACTACAATGCCTGCTGACGCCAGCGCCTGTATTTTTCTAGGACTGTTAGTCATCAAACGAGCATGGGTAATATGGAGGTTCTGTAAAATTTCGGTGGCCGTCTCATAATTACGTGCATCAACGGGGTAGCCAAGTTTTTCATTAGCTTCCAGAGTATCGTAGCCTTGATCTTGTAATGAATATGCCTGCAGTTTAGCGGAGAGCCCGATACCTCGGCCCTCGTGGGGAAGGTAAAGAAGGACTCCACGTCCCTCGGAAGCGATTTCATGGAGTGCCGCCTGTAACTGAGCCTGACAGTCACAGCGCTGAGAGCCGAAGATATCTCCAGTTGCGCAGGCCGAATGTAAACGGACCAACGGAGGGACCGCCTGGGTGTCAGTGATATCACCGAGCACCAGCGCAACATATTGCTGACCGGTGTCTATTTCCTGGTAAGCCAGTGTTTTGAAGCGCGCCTCTGGTAGGGGCAACGAGGTTTGGGCAACCAGGCTCACCCGGTGGTCACGATGGAAACGAGCAATGGCATCAACGGATATAATACGGATGCCCCAATCCTGAGCCATCTTATGTAGAGCAGGTCCGCGTGCAGCATCTCCATTGGCATCCAGCACCTCGCATATTACAGCGCCAGGTGTTAAACCTGCAAAGCGCATCAGATCAACGGCAGCTTCAGTATGGCCTCGGCGCTCAAGCGTTCCACCGGCACGAGCGCGCAACGGGAAGACATGTCCGGGCCTGGCAAGATCTTCTGGTCGTGTCGTAAGACTGACGAGAGTGCGAATAGTGTGGGCGCGATCACGGGCAGAAATGCCAGTGGTAGTAGCGGCGCGAGCATCAACGGAAATGGTAAAAGCCGTACCCTGTAGAGGCTCTCCTTCACCAGTAAGGAGCGGGATATGTAATGTATCCAACAGATCACCTGCCATTGCCACGCAAATGAGTCCGCAAGCAGAATGCAGAAGAAAATTGATATTATCTGTACTTGCAAATTGGGCTGCGAGGCAAAGATCAGCTTCATTCTCACGTTCTTCATCGTCACAGATCAATAGCATCTTACCTGCCTGAAGTGTTTGTATCGCTTCAGCCACACAAATGTAAGAAGGTGTTGTGGCTTGTTGTTTAGCATTCATATATTCTCTCCCTGTTTTACTGATGTCTACTCATCAGAATTTAAGCAAAAACAAATTATTAGCGATACAGAACGTCGCCTGTAATCAGTGCATCCTCACCGCATTGCTGAAGCAAGCTATGGTCCAATTGCCAGGCATCAGACATCATACATTGTCCTTGTCCGCCGACTGGAGAAAGAGCAGAAGCTCCTCCAATAATTTTGGGGCAATAAAAACCGCAACATGATCAACACAGCATTGCGCAAAAGCACTGCCCAGAATTTCCGCGCCACCTTCAATCAGGACATGCATATAACCTTGTCGGGCCAACAATTGTAGAGCGGCAGTAATATCAATCCTATTGTTATCATCAACAGCGACCGGGTAAACACTGGCACCATAACTCTCTAGAGTTTGAATCTGCTCAGGCGAGCATGTTTCGCCGACGATAATGCAGGTGTGGGTAGATAAAGCGGATTGCAAGAGAGTCAGATGTTCCGGCAACTGTCCACGGGTCGCCAGGACAACACGCAAAGGGCCTGAACGTGGAGTGCGGTATAGTTGTACCGGAGTGCCACAAGGGATGCGTACAGTCAACTGTGGATTATCTAGAGAGGCAGTTTGTGCGCCTACCAGAATGGCATCAACGCGATCACGTAAATCATGCACCAGAGCACGAGATTGAGGCCCACTAATCCAACGTGCATCGCCTGTATGGGTTGCCAGCTTGCCATCAAGAGTCATTGCCCACTTAGCTGTCACATAGGGGCGTTGCTGAGTAATAAAAGTGGCAAATGGGCGTACGAGTAGAGCCGCAGGCTTCAGATCCAAACAATGCACATCTATGCCAGCAGCACGTAGTTGTTGAATGCCTCGACCAGCGACCAGAGGATTTGGATCGAGAGTACCCATAACCAGGCGTTGGATACCAGCCGTAACGATCGCGTCTGTGCAGGGAGGTGTATGGATAGTCACGCAACATGGTTCGAGGGTTACATAGAGAGTAGCGCCGCGAGCTTCCAGGCCTGCCATAGCCAGGGCCTCAACCTCTGCATGTGGGCCATAGGGCGGAGCTGTAGCACCCTGTCCAACCACTAGTCCATCGCGTACAACGACTGCCCCACTGGAGGGCGAGGGCTGGTACGGCCCTCAACGCGAGATGCTAAAGATAAAGCTAATTGCATTGCCTCTGAATCATCCACTGTATATAGTCCTTTTGTGCAAGAAAACACACAACCACATCAGCAGGGGAATGGATGAGCGCAGAGACAGGAGAGGGAGACCTGACACAACAACTGTTTATCTACACACGGCGTACAAATCGTAACTCCCACTGGTAAGCAATATCAGTTTTGCACTGACGCTGATACACTGATGAGTAGCTAGAAGACATTATCTCTTCACAATTGATTTGCACTGACGCCATTGAATAGCATGCGCTTGATAGCAATCGCAAACGTCGCTGATCGCAGCTCACCTTCATACCACAACTCAGCAGTTGTTGCGTACCACTATGAAAGAGAGACAGTCGTCTCCCACGTGGCTACGCTTATCTGATTGAGCGGTAGGTTACACAATGTCAGGAACCAGCGCGTTATCACCAAAATCGCAATAAACAGGTATTATGTCACATCGATAGCAACAACACATATAAATGGTTATTGCTAATGTCTTCTCCCATCCGGACTATACCGTCGGCCCTGGAACTTCCCCAGGTCCACCAATGTAGCGGGATAAAATCCTGATACAGTAGGTCGCGGGCTATACCGCCGATCGGGAATTGAAAATGCATAAGCAATTTCTCACCCTGCCCCGAAGACTCTGATGTATTTCTTATATATTCAGAGAGTAATAAAAAAACAGGGGTTTGTCAACTCTAATCTTTATGCTTCTTCACAATGAAATGTGCTGGAAGCAGCAAGTCCATGTATGCTACACTATAAAAAGATCAGCTCTCAACGCCTATTAATCCTAATAATGTATCACAGCATATAGATTATAAGAGGGAGTAATTTATGTTTCGCTTAGATAATAAAATAGCACTTATTACTGGTGCGGGATCAGGCATCGGGCGAGAAATCGCCCAGCTTTATGCCAGGCAAGGAGCATATGTCATTATTGCTGATATACAACTGGAAGCCGCGGGTACAGTAGTCAAAGAAATTGAAGAGCATAAAGGACATGCTCAGGCGATGGAATTGAATGTGTCAGACGAAGATCAGGTGCAAGCAGTATTTGCCAGAGTGGTTCAGGAGCATGGGCGGCTCGATATTTTAGTAAACAACGCAGGTGTGAGCCATGTTGGCAACATTCTGGAAACCAGTCTGAGTGATTGGGATCGCGTGATGGATGTCAATGCCAAAGGAGCCTTTCTCTGTGCGCGAGAAGGAGTCAAATACATGGTGGGGCAACAGCCACAAGGTGGTACAATCGTAAACATTGCTTCGGTGGCAGGCATGATTGCCGTCGATCGTCGGCTACCCTACGGAGCCAGCAAAGGAGCCGTCATCAGCATCACACGCTCTATTGCAATGGACTTTGTGAAACAGAACATTCGAGCCAATGCCATCTGTCCCGGAACAGTTCACACGCCATTTGTTGAAGGTTTTCTCAGCAAGAATTTTCCAGAGACCAAGGATGAAGAGCGAAACAAATTGCATGCCCGCCAGCCGATTGGTCGTATGGGAAAACCAGAAGAAATAGCCAGTGCAGCCCTCTATCTAGCTTCAGAAGAAGCAGCTTTTGTAACTGGATCTACCCTGGTTATCGATGGAGGATGGACTGCAAAATAGTAATACAGCAGGATATCACTTCCTGATGAAGGAAATCAAGGAGTGGTAGCGAGAGAAAAACATCGATTAAGATTTACAGAGGTTACAATGCAGAACCAACAAAAAGTACGCACTGTTCTTGTCGGTTGTGGTGGAATGAGTGGAGCCTGGCTAGAAGCGGCCAGCCAGATGCCTGAGATTGAAATCGTAGGCCTGGTAGATATTTTTGAAGAAGCGGCAAGAAAGAAAGCAGCCGATTTCCAACTACCAGATGCGATAATTGGCACGGAACTGGCTAACGTTTTGGAGCAGACCAAAGTTGACGCGGTCTTCAACTGCACCATTCCCGAAGCGCATTATGAAGTTACTATGGCCGCGCTTAAACACGGATGTCACGTGTTAAGTGAGAAGCCCCTGGCGGACTCAATGGAGCATGCCAGAGAGATGCTGCTAACGGCTCGGCAGGCTGGTAAAATCTTCTCCGTAATCCAAAACAGGCGCTATGATCCTGCTATCCGTCGCGTCAAGAATTTCCTGGTCGAAAAAAGCATCGGTGAAATCACCACCGTCAACAGTGATTTCTACATTGGTGCTCACTTTGGTGGATTTCGTGATCACATGAAACATGTGCTGCTATTAGATATGGCCATTCATACATTTGACGCAGCGCGACTGCTGACCGGAGCCGATCCAGTTTCTGTTTATTGTAAAGAATGGAATCCCAGAGGTTCCTGGTATGATCAGGATGCTTCAGCGATTGCCATTTTTGAAATGACAAACGGCATTATTTACACCTATCGTGGCAGTTGGTGTGCTGATGGTCTGCCAACGACCTGGGAATGTGACTGGCGTGTAATCGGGGAAAAAGGTACCCTGACCTGGGATGGAGGGCAAAAACAGCAAGCTCAAGTCATCAAAGAGACGGGTGGCTTTATCTCAGCCTATCAAGACGTAGACATACCCCCGTATGAGGCGCGCAATATTGGAGGGCATGCGGGTTTGATTCGTGAGTTCTTTGCCTGTATTCAGAATGGCACCCAGCCTGAAACGCAAGCTGAGGACAACATCAAGAGTCTGGCGATGGTCTTTGGGGCAATTGAAAGTGCCGAAACGGGGCTCCCGGTCAAAATAAATTGGTAAAATGTAAGCGAGCAATTAGAAAATAAAGGTTTTCTAATTGCTCGCTTACATTTTACGCAGAGCGTAACGATATAGCCGCTGTTGCTATGCCTGCTGCATACACTGATGTGCAAACAGGCGAACCGACTCAAGATTAGTAGCAGCATCAACAAAATGGATGAGCAACTCCTGAATACCTGCCTCCTCATATTCAGCCAGGCGCTGGCGAATTTGTGCAGGAGTGCCAATCAGACTGGATTTGCGCAGCTCTGCCAGGTTAGCGCGCTCGCCTGGTGTCAGCTTAGCGATTGCCTCTTCTTCAGTCTCAGCAATGGCACATACATCGACGATAGCGGTACGGCGGATAGTATTAAAATCGCGGCCCAGAGTTTCACAATGATTTTTCAGAACCGCCAATTTATGCTTAATATTAGGGATATCACCACCAACATTGCACGCATCTCCATACTGAGCAACGAGTTTAAGGGTCACCTTCTCGCCACTACCGCCGATGAGCAATGGGATATGAGGTTTCTGAACGCCTTTAGGTTGATTGATAGCGCCCCGCACCTGATAATATTTTCCTTCGAAGGTAGCCTCTTCCTGAGTCCACATAGCTCGGATCACCTGAAGGGCCTCACGCAAATGGCGTAAACGCTCAGGAGCATCGGGATAATCATAGCCATAGGCTCGATACTCATGTTCATACCAGCCAGCGCCGATACCGAAATCGAGGCGACCATGACTTAGCACATCAACCGTGCTAGCCATTTTCGCCAGCAAAGCTGGATTGCGATAGCTGTTACAAGTCACAATCTGACCAATACGGACGCGTTTAGTATCGCGTGCCAGGGCAGCCGTACTGGTCCAACATTCGAATGTTACCTCTTGTGTTGGAGTTGGGACAGTATGAAAGTGGTCATAGAGCCATATTGAATAATAGCCCAGAGACTCAGCTTCCTGAGCCACTTTAGTCATAGCTTCATATGCGTCAACAGGATCCGCAATCCCAACAAGGTCCATGCGCCATCCCTGAGGAACGATAACTCCGTAATCCATAATAAAATATGTGCTCCTTTGTTTGCCTGGAAAAATAAGATCAGTTAGATCTCTAACGTTATTAGCCTACAATATCTGCCAGCGAAAATGCAAATGTGTATGATTGATTGATCGGCTTCAGCGTTACTCTGGCTGATGCTGGACTAAGCCTGTATCACCTGGAGAAACCGCGTATAAGCATCATCCCATTGCGAAACCTGGTATGGTTGATAAGTATGAATGGGAAAGGATTGTCGTACCAGGTAACGGGCCTGCTGGAGATTCTCCAGGTATCCAAGGGAGATATACTGAACGAGTAGATTGCCAATAGCGGTTGCTTCTACTGGACCGGCCCAGACAGCACGGCCAAGTGCATTGGCTGTATACTGGCAGAGGAGCGTATTTTGAGAACCGCCACCAACGATATGCAGGCCTGAAAAACGTTTGAGAACCAGATCTTCGATATGCTCCAACACAAAGCGATAACGCAAAGCCAGACTTTCAGCAATACAGCGAAATATTTCACCCTCTGTTCGTGGTATCGCCTGCCCTGTTTGCTGACAATACTGTTGTATCTGGCGAGGCATATGGTCAGGGCTCATAAACATGGGGTGATCGGGATTGATAAAAGAACGGAAGGGAGATGCATCAGAAGTGAGTCGTTTCTCTTCTTCAAAAGTAAACTGCCGCCCTCATTTTTCCAGACTCTGCGACACTCTTGCAAAAGCCAGAGCCCGGTCACATTTTTGAGCAGGCGGGTTGTTTTATTAATGCCCCCCTCATTAGTGACATTGGCTTGCAGAGCTTGCACATTCAAAATAGGTGAAGATATTTCTGTACCCAGTAGTGACCAGGTGCCGCTACTCAGATAAGCAAAATCGGCATTCTCAGCAGGAACCGCTACTACAGCAGAGGCTGTATCATGTTCAGCCACGGTGACAACCTGTAAAGAGGGGAGACCAACTTCAGAGCCAATAGCAGGAACCAACTTTCCAGCCAGCGTGCCAGGATTGACGGGAGATTGAAACAGGTGTGCAGGGAGTCGCAATTTCTGTAAAAGAGCATTATCCCAACTTTGAGTAAATGGATTGCACAACTGAGTAGTTGAAGCAATTGTCCATTCGCTCAAACGTTCACCTGTCAGGAAATAGCGAAGGAGCTCAGGTATGAGGAGCAGGGTAGAGGCCTGATCAAGCAGGAGAGAAGAAGAACGCTGCAAGGCCATCAATTGGTAAATAGTATTGAAAGAGATAAACTGAATGCCGGTGCGCTGAAAAATTTCCTCCTGAGACACCTGTTGGAAGACCTGCTCCATCATACCATTGGTATGTGTATCGCGATAATGATAAGGATTACCCAGTAGTTCTCCCTGAGCATTTAACAGACCGAAATCGACGCCCCAGGTATCGATGCCGATGCTCTGAATATCGGCATGACCCTTTAAACGTGTCTGAATCAATCCCTGTTTAATTTCATGGAACAAGCGCAAGATATCCCAGTGCATATGCTTAAGCACATGCACTGGTTCGTTGGGAAAGCGATGGGTATCAATGATAGTAAGCTTTTCCCCATTGAATTGACCAACGACTGCCCGTCCGCTACTCGCTCCTAAATCGAAAGCGAGAGCTTTTACCAACTTGCACCACCTTTACCACGAGCAAGGATACGCTGGCCATAATCGCTCTGAAGATAAGCACGCATTGGATCAACCGGAACGCCCATTTCCTCACGAACAACCTGTAGTAGAGGAGTGACATCGAACTCAAAAGCCTCCCGGATAGCATTCTCAGCGGCCAGAACATCCTGTTGTTCCTGTGCCTGCTTAACGGCGTCAAAATTAATTAAGAGGGCCTTAGCGAACTGTGTTTGAACGTTTAGGATCGAGCGAATCATAGCCGGGATTTTTGGTTCTATACAATGGCTTTGATCGATCATATAGGCAATATTGGCCGCAGTCTGGCGAGTGCCAGCATCTGTAGCCGAGGAGGCATCGAGGATTTGATAGAAGATCAAGAAAAGCTCATAAGGATTGACTGAACCAACGATTAAATCATCATCAGCGTATTTGCGGCTATTGAAATGGAAGCCACCTAATTTTTGCTCATCAAGGAGATAGGCCACAATTTGTTCAACGTTTGTCCCCTGGGCGTGATGGCCAGTATCAACCAATACCAGAGCCTGTGGACCCAATTTCAAAGCCATATTATACGCCATACCCCAATCGCCCAGATCAGTATGATAGAAAGCAGGCTCAAAGAACTTATACTCAATGAGCAGACGCATATGAGGATCTAAAGCCTGATAGAGCTCTTGCAAAGAAGCCAGCAGCCTATGTTTGCGCTCACGAATATTATCTTGTCCCGGATAGTTAGTCCCATCAGCAAGCCAGAGACTAATTAAAGAAGAGCCGGTTGAGCGAGCGATATCGACGCACTCAAGGGTATGATTAACAGCCTGGCGGCGAATAGACTCATTTGAATTACAGAGGCTACCAAAGATATAGTCATCTTCCTGAAAAAGGTTAGGATTTATCGCCCCCAGCGTAAGCCCAAGTGATTCTGCGTGATGGCGAAGCTGATCATAATCTTCAACCTTATCCCAGGGGATGTGCAGCGCCACAGAAGGACAGGCACCAGTTACACGATGAACCTGGGCTGCATCTTCAAGTTTTTCAAATGGATTGCGAGGAATCCCCACCTGCTTAAAGACCTTAAAGCGCGTCCCTGAGTCTCCATAGCCCCAGGAAGGGGTTTCAATTTTCAATGCCTTAAGTTGTTGCTTAACCTCTTCCAGATTAATGCCACGGTTGGCCTGGTGCTGCTCAAAAAAAGTATAAGCTGAATCTCCCATTGACCGCTACTCCTTCCTTGTACTAGCGATGATCGAAACTAAGCAATCCAGACTTCGATGCCCTTACTGCGTACTTGCTCAACCATTTCGGGAGGCGCCTTTGCATCCGTAATAACCAGTTTCAGCCGTTCAAGAGGACAAAAAGTAGCAAAGGCCAGATGGCCCCACTTGCTATGATCTACAATAGCGATAACCTCTTTCGCCGCTTCAACAATGGCACGTTTTAGTTCAACCTCTTCTCCATTCACATCGGTTAAGCCCTCAGTGGGAGAAAAACCCCGGGCGCCCACAAAAGCCTTGCTAATATGAACCTGTTGTAAGACAGACTTCCCCCAGGTTCCAATAAGCGAGAACGATTCCTGGCGAAGCATACCACCGGGAATAAGGACCGAGACCCCAGGGGTATTAATAAGTTCCATACCAATGCGCAAGCCATTGGTAACGACCGTTAACTCCCGTTTCGCCTTCAAATATTGAGTCATAGCCAGGGCAGTAGTACTGGCATCGAGAGCGATCGTCTCGCCATCCAGCACGCAGCTAGCCGCAGTAGCACCAATACGTTCCTTCTCATTATGTTGAAGTTTTTCGCGCGTATCAAAGCCCATCTCCATAGAATGGCTTGTTGCCAGGACTGCTCCACCGTGAGTCCGTACCGCGATATGATGTGTTTCGAGCCATGCCAGATCTTTACGAATAGTTACCTCTGAAACAGAAAAGAGCTGACTTAAAGCTGGAACAGTCACGCGCTGTTGCTCGCCTAAAATGTGGGCGATTTGCTGTCGCCTTTCATTTGTAAAAAGCGACGAACCTGTAGCCAGGGCATCGGGCACGTAGGACTTTTCATTTTCTATATTCATGTATTACTTTTCTCGCAGGTTTCAAATAGTTTCGATATGTTTCATTTACTTGTAACATATTTTGTTAGTTTTGTCAATACTTATTTTTCGTAAAGATGGATGCTATTATTATATATAAATCCACAAAGGGGAGAAATGAGAAACACATGACAACAACAGAACTTTTCACGCGTTTTCAGCAAAGGATAACCGCTGTAGGTGGGGAATGTTACTGGCTAGAAAATCTCGCACAAGCTACTGATGTTATTATAGCGCATAAGGCCTTTGAAGGAAAAGAGCATTCAATTGTTGTCCCACCCGGTTTCATAGAAAAGCCGTTGTGGGGAAACATAGGAACACAATTGCAAGAAAAGGACTTTATTGTCCAGGAAGCCCGAAGTCCTGCAGAAGTAGCGGATACTCCAGCTGGTCTCTCAAACGCCGAACTAGCCATTGCAGAGACTGGTTCCGTCATGTTGGCTGAGAACAAGTTAGAAGCAAGAATTGTCAGCATGCTTACTCTCACCCATTTTGTGCTAGTAAAAGCGCGAGATCTTTTCCCCATGTTAGATGACGCAGGAACGCGCCTGCAACAACTAACAAAAGCGGGCCCTGAACAAAAACGCTACATCTCACTTGTCACAGGACCCAGTCGAACCGCAGATATTGAACGCACGCTAACCATCGGTGTGCAAGGGCCGAAAGCTATTTGTGTGCTCTTCATAGACGACTGAAAGGTGAGCATATGAGTTTCCAGGATGCAACCCCACAAGACGAGAAAGTACTCGCAAGCCAGCCTGGTGCAGCCCAGGAGGTATTAACGCACACGGCTTCATTGCCGCAAGTGCTCACAGAAGAAAAAGCCAATCCTACTAACGAACACCAGCCATTTAAGGTACGCCTGAACGAATCTCTAGCCGACCAGAATTTACAGCGTGCACTTGGACGTTTTGCCCCCTCATGGCGTGCCTCCAGACAAGATGTTTTCTCCATAGAAGAAACAGACTATGGTGAGGACTATACCTTTACTAAATTACGCCACACACTACGTGAAGCCAAAGACCACGCAATTGAACACCAACCCGAGCTTATTGCTCAATTCATTGAAAACGCAGAAGCGGCAGGAGCGACCGTTTACCGAGCCAGGACCGCTGCAGAAGCCAATGAGTATGTCTATAATGTATGTTTACACCATAAAGCAGACGTAGTTGTCAAATCGAAGACCATGGTCAGCGAAGAGATAGAGCTCAACCACTATTTAGAAGAAAAAGGCATCAAGCCGATTGAAACTGATCTTGGTGAATGGGTAGCACAACTAAATCATGAACGGCCGTCACACATGGTGCTACCAATTGTACACAAAACGCGCCAACAAGTCGGCACAATCCTCTCAAATGCCACCGGTCGAGAGATCTCGCGAGAGAATGTAGCCGAACAAGTTGCCGTCATTCGTGCCGAACACAGAAAATCCTTCCTCACCGCAAAGATAGGCATCAGTGGAGCAAACGCACTGATTGCTGAGAGTGGAACTGTGATGATGATGACCAACGAAGGAAATGGTCGTCTTGTCACCTCGCTCCCGCCAGTACATATCGTATTAGCAGGATACGATAAACTAATTGGGAGCTATGCGGAAGCCATGACGCAACTAAGATTGTTGGCCAGGAGTGCTACAGGGCAGCACATCACCAGCTACAACACCTTTATTACTGGACCTGCAACCCCTGAAAAAGAAATGCACATAGTGCTGGTAGATAATGGTCGTAGCCAGATGAGAGAAGATCCCCGCTTCAAAGACGCTCTGCGCTGCATCCGTTGCGCGGCCTGTGCCAACATCTGTCCACCTTACCAGCAGGTTGGAGGGCACGCCTTTGGACATATTTATAGTGGAGCGATTGGCCTGGTTGTCACGCCTTTTCATCATGGTATTGAAGCCGGGGCTGGCCCACAGAGCTTATGTGTCAGCTGCAACGCCTGTGAAACTGTTTGTCCAGTCGAAATACCATTGCCAAGCTTAATTTTAGATGTACGCCATAAAACGGTTGAAGCCAAAGGATTGCCCTGGATTAAGAAAACCATTTTTGGCCTCATGGCCAGGCCCAGACTCTTTGGGCTGGCATTGCGCCTGATCAGTATTGGTCAACTGCCCATTACATGGGGGAGTAAATATGTACGTGCCAGACGATTTGGCCCGCTAAAAAAGGTGCCAATGATCGGACGTATAGCTGAAATGGCGAGCTGGCGAAGTCTCCCGGCTATTGCCCTCAAACCCCTAAGGGATCGCATAAAAAAACCAGCTGTAGCTCAAATATCAGAAGAGCCAGGCTTAAAACTAACCATCTGCTACTTTGCCGGTTGTATGACTGATCGCCTCTATCCCGAAATGGGAGAGGCTGTAATCAAGGTATTAGAAGCGGCTGGAATACAAGTTGCATTCCCTGCCGACCAGAGTTGTTGTGGTCTGATCGCTCTCAACTCCGGAGATCGCAAAAACGGTATGGAAATGGCGAAGCAAACGATTATCATGTTAGAGCAAGCAATGCAAAAGCAGCAAGCCGATTATATTTTGAGCGCTTCAACCAGCTGTGTCGTCACCATTGTACAGGATTATATTCGCCTATTTGAAGATGCTGGAGATCAAGAATGGCTGAGGCGAACCCAGCAGCTAGCAGAAAAAGTGATGGACTTTACCAGTTTCATGGATAGAATCATCTTACCGAGCGGGATCTTATCTTCTCGCCTACAAAAGAAGCCACAAGAAGGAGTTATCACCTATCATGACTCATGCCAATCCTGTAACTGCCTGGGATTGAGGGCAGAAGCGAGACATACCATACAGGACGCACTAGGGTTAGAATTAAAAGAAATGCCAGATTCAGATGTATGCTGTGGTTTCGGGGGCTCAACCTCCATTGAGCATCCAGAAGTAGCAAAACGCATGTTAAAGAATAAACTCCAGAATGCAGAGAGCACAGGAGCAACCATCCTGGTATCTGACAATCCTGGTTGTTTAATGCATCTGCGTGGTGGAGTTGATGTCACTGGCCAACCGATACGTGTTGTCCACCTGGCCCAACTAATTGCTGAACAGCTCCCAAACGACAAAAAATAGCTTATTCAGCGTGGAAAAGTCTCATTGCCAGAAAAGGTGTGCAATGAGACTTTTCCCTTATAGTGTCTAAGCACCGTATATCACCTTTTCTTTGGTCATCGGCACAAATTTGTAAGATTTTTCCTCTATTACGGAGAAATAGCAAAGGCATTTCTCCCTTCTTTCGAGTAAGATAGTTTCACTTTTTGCAAATAAGCAAAATTCGTAAGTTTGGTTTATTGACAAACTATTATTGCTGTGATACATTTCCACTGTTGGATATATTGTCCGGATTACCAGGAGCAAAGTAGCTGTTTGGTAGTGTTTTCTTAACTTCTTCAATCGGTTCGTATCTAAACTATACATACTAAAGGAAACAGTTTCGCACAATCGTTGCACATATGTAGTGCTGGTAATACGAAGAAGATAGCACCCTGGATAGCATACAAAGAAGCTTTTGTGGAATGCGTATTTGTAACTATAAAACTGGGATGTGAGACACGTATCAATGCGGCTACCTGGTGCAGCATAATGGATCCTCAGACATGGTTGTCCGATGGCAACATTCGGTATATGTAAAGGTAGATAAGTAGAAATTTTGCGTTACTATTGCACTTTTATTTATGGTGTAAATGCAACATCGAATTTATCTACGAAGTCCTGGATCATGTATCGAAAACTCCATATTTTATACGAAATCATAGCTTAATTATTAGGCTAGCTGCGTCCTTTAATACTTGTATAGGTAGAATATATAATCTACTGAGGGAGTTGTGAAAGCGTTCATTAGAAATCGACCAATGAACGTGTCTTTTCTTTGTATAGAAGGCACAGGTGATTTTTATGGAGAAAGGTTTCAGGATGAAACTCTCAAAGGGTCAGCGCGGCAAATGGAGCCTCATGGCAGGCATCCTTTTATTTACCCTCCTTTTATCGGCTTGTGGTAGTGCCAATTCAGGTAACGCCTCAGGCACTCCGACATCCCAGGCAAATAGTGGACCTGATGGAAAAGGCTGTAAAAAAATCGGCGTATCTTTCCCAGAGACCAATACATCATACCGCTGGGATAACCAGGATAAGCCATTGCTCATCAGTGCTTTGAAGAGCGCCTTATCCATTACCGATAGCGATATCATTTATAACAATGCTAATGGAAGTGCAGCAACTCAGCAGACACAGGCAGAGTCTATGTTAACTCAGGGTGCTTGTATTCTGGTTGTTGCTCCTGCAGACAGTAAAGTAGCGTCAGCTATTGTTGACAAAGCTAAAGCGAAACATGTTCCAGTGGTTTCTTACGATCGCTTGATCGCCAATAAAGACGTCACAGCATATGTTTCCTTCCAGGGTCAGGATGTTGGTAAGTTGCAAGGCGGCTACATTGCTCAGCACTACCAGCAGTATGTAAAGGCTAACGGCACCAACAACACCGTTGTCATTAATGGTGCACAGACCGACAACAACGCCATCCTCTTCAAACAGGGCTTACATACTTCTCTGGATCCCTTGTTCACCAATGGGACTCTGAAGAACGTCTATGAGCAGTTCACCGACTGGACTGGTCCTGTTGCTCAGAAAGACATGGAAGCTGCTCTTTCCCGCACCGGAAACAAAGTAGCAATCGCCTATGTCGCTAATGACAACATGGCTGATTCAGTTATCGCTGCCCTCAAAGCTGTCCACCTGGACAAAAAAGTGCTTGTAACTGGTCAGGATGCGGCTCAGGTTGCTATCACCAACATCTTGAATGGTGAGCAGGCAATGACTGTTTACAAACCTTACAGTAAAGAGGCCCAGGACGCCGCTAAGATTGTAGCCGCCATCAGCAACGGTGAAGACATCAAAACCATTGCTACAACTAGCGCTACAGAGCCAACTTCTGGTGCTGCGATCCCCTCAATTCTGGAAGCTCCTATTGCAGTTGACATCACCAACGTAAAAGACACCATCATTAAAGACAACTTCTACACCAAAGATCAGGTGTGTAAAGGTGTCCCAGCTGGTGCTGGTGGCGTCTGCTAAATAGTGACTGTAGTTTAATTAAGGTGGTAACAGATTATATCTAGCTCAGAAGCGTTTAAAATACAAACAGGCGAAAATATGATCTGTTACATCCTTACACTGCAGAACACAGACATTGGACCTATATAAGCCCTCGTACCGTGTTCAAAGACGTGTACCTGGGCTTATATATTTCCAATAGCAAGAAGAGAGAAATATGGCATCTTCAGTGAAGACAGCAAATACCGTAAAAGTAATTTCTTCTTGCTAAGAAAATTTGTCCTCTTTTTTTATTCAGCTGAGAGGTTTATATGGCTGAGAATGAACAGGTTCCAGAGAGCCAGAACGAAAAAGTAACAACCAAACAAGCAGAGCCTCTGCTGCGCATGGTCGGGATCGGAAAGACTTTTGGTGCTGTTAGAGCGCTATCTGGTGTAGACTTTGAAGTATATGCAGGAGAAGTAGTCGCATTGGTTGGAGACAATGGAGCCGGAAAATCGACCCTTGTCAAAACCATTTCAGGAGTTGGACCAGCCGACGAAGGCGAATGTTTTTTTGAAGGGCAGCCCGTTGTCATCAACAGCCCCCAGGCGGCAACGCGTCTAGGTATTGAGACCGTTTATCAGGACCTCGCCTTATGTGACAACCTGGACGTCACCTCCAATCTTTTTCTAGGACATGAGCTTCGTACACCATACAGAACGCTCAACTCCACCGAAATGGAGAAGCGAGCCCTGGCTGTATTGAAGACTCTAGATGTGAAACTGCCCTCCGCGCGAGCGCTAGTCGCCTCATTATCGGGAGGTCAACGCCAATCTATTGCCGTAGCCAAAACCATTTTGCGCCAGGCAAAAGTCGTGATGCTAGACGAGCCAACGGCAGCCCTGGGTGTTGCGCAAACGCGCCAGGTACTCAACCTCATCAAACGTCTAAAGGATCAAGGTCTGGCTGTAGTCGTGATTTCGCACAACATGGTCGATGTTTTTCAGGTTGCAGATCGTGTGATTGTCATGCGTTTAGGAAAACGTGTAGCAACCTTCGATGCCAAAAATGCCACTTCTGGACAGGTTGTCGCTGCTATGACCGGTGCGGATTATAGTACTATGAGCGGAGAAAAAGCCAGCGCCGTGGGAGGAAATGAGTAATGAGTGATATTATAGAAAAACATGGAGCTGACGCCAGTCCTGAGCAAATACAGGCGGCGGCGAGCACAGTAGAGGTTCCCAGCTATCAACCACGGCAGACATTTGGACAAATGTTGCGAAACGACCTGGGTTTTCTACCAGTTCTTTTAACCCTAATTTTGATTATCGCTTTCTTCCAGATTCTGAATCCAATCTTTTTGCAAGGTGAAAACTTTACTAATATCCTTTTGCAAAGTGCCTCATTAGGTATTTATAGCTCAGGTATCGTACTGGTTCTCTTGTTGGGAGAAATTGACCTATCGGTGGCCGCGGTTGGCACGCTATGTGCCGTCGTCATGGCAGTTCTTACCGAGCGTCACGGCTGGTCCGCTGGTCCTGCGATCCTGGTGGCCCTGGCGTTAGGTGCGTTTGCTGGTTTACTCAATGGTATCTTTGTAGCAGTCTTGCGTATTCCCTCGTTCATCGTCACGCTAGCCTTCTTTATTGTGTACTCTGGCCTCTTGCTCTTTTTGCTGGGCTCCCAGACTACGCAGAGTGTGGGTGACCCTTTCATCCTCTCATTAGCAGGTACCCCTGTCAGCTACTTTACAGATGTTCTTGGTATCGGGTTACCCACGCTAGCGGTAGTATTATACGTCATCAGCCTGGTGTATGATTACTTCAACCGTAAAAAAGCTGGTCTACGCACGATGTCACTGACCCGGCTCATCGCTCAATCGGTTATCGCCGTTGCTGTTGTAGAAGTCGTCGTAGTCTTGCTTGAGAACTACCAGGGCGTCCCCTACTCCATGGGTATTCTCTTCGGGATCATTCTGATCTTATGGCTGGTCTTAACCAAGACCTCATTTGGTCGTCACATTTATGCTGTTGGTGGTAATGCCGAGGCTTCTCGACGTGCAGGCATCAATGTCATAGGTATCCGCATCGCTGTGTTTGTGCTTTGTTCCCTCATTGCTGCAGTTGCAGCTATTGTAGACACATCGCGCCAGAACGCAGTTGCCAGTGCTATTCCATCCATGTTGCAGCTGGATATTATCGCAGCAGCAGTTATTGGAGGTGTCAGCCTGTTTGGTGGACGTGGCTCCATCTGGGCTGTAGTGCTGGGTATGCTCATTGTTCAATGTCTGGACAATGGTTTGTCACTGTTAAACCAAACAACAGACGTACAGCAAATGGTCGAAGGACTGGTGTTGATTCTGGCCGTCACCTCTGATGCCTTAATCCGCCGTGCTCAGACTCGTAGCCGCAGCGGTAAGTAAATTCCCATCAAAAAGAGTCCATATTATTGATGTATATTACAAAGTGCACATCAGTATATGGACTCTTTTTAATATTGTTGGTAGTATGCTTATACAAACACAACATTGAATAGAAGGAAGCACATTTGAGCGAAAATATACATTCTCCATTCATAAAAGAAGGGCGTTATAGCATTCTCACGATTGATAAAAAGAAGAGAATCGCCCTGGTCGCGCACGACAATAAAAAAGCGGAACTGATCGAATGGGCGCAGGAGCACCGAGAGATCTTAGCCCAACATATGCTCTACGCCACCGGGACCACAGGTTCGCTACTAGAGAGTAAACTGGAGTTAGAAATTCAATGCTTCCAGAGTGGTCCTCTAGGTGGAGATTTGCAGATAGGAGCTGGTATCGCCGAAAGAGAGATTGATGGCTTAATATTTTTTTGGGATCCTTTAGAGGCACAACCACATGATCCTGACGTCAAAGCGTTGTTGCGCATTGCTGCTGTATGGAATATTCCAGTAGCCTGTAATCGAGCGACGGCAGATTTTATTATTTCATCACCATTAATGGCAAACACCTATGACCGTCTGCTACCACTTTCATACGAAGCCTATATTCGTCGCATGCAGTAAAACCACTAATAAGTATGTACTCGTGGAATCACAAAGAGAGTACCTCCAATGGACACTTAAAGTAGGTGTTCTCTTTGTAATACTGTGGCATAGGTAGAAAGCGAATCTGCTCCAATTAATGTAGTAAAACGTATGCAAGCATAGTCCTACACCTCTTGTTGTTGCTGCTTCATCCTCAATCGCCTCAAAGCCGAAGCTTTTTTGGTCTTCCATCCAGTCCACAGCCAATTTTGCGTCTTCGTCCGAGCCAGTGCCGCCGACGGCTTGATCCATGAGCCCGATCAAGCGAAGGGCTTCGTCTAAGATATTCAAACTGGCATTATGATCACGATCCTGGGGAACGTGATGATAGGCACAGTCCGCATTTTGACAGACAAACAGACGATCCGACAGGTCCATGTCCTCCCATCTCCACCCACACCCATGACAGGTTTTTGACGACGGAAAGAAGCGCCCCACCTTCACCACCTGTCCACTACGCTGCTCCACCTTGCTGGTGAGCAGTGACAACAACGTCCCAAGCGCTGCGTCGGACAACGAACGAGCCAGGCAGCGATTCTTGAGCATCCCTTTGAGGTTGAGGTCTTCGATCCCGATGATCCCATAACAGGTTGCGAGATGGGTGCTCACTTTGTGCAACAGATCCTGGCGTAAACAGGTGATGCGGTAATGCAGTCGTGCCACCTGACGACGCGCTTTCTCACGATTCTTGGAACCTTGAACACGACGGTGCAGCCGTTTGTTGGCCTGACGGAGCTTGTGGAGCGACGCTTTAAGGAATGCTTGGTTCTCGTATCCCTCTGCGGTACTCAACGTGACCAGTCGGTTCAATCCGACGTCGATGCCGACGGCTGCTGCTCGCTTGAAAGATGGTTCCTGGGGAATCTCGACCGTGATGCTGATGAACCACCAATCAGCGGTTTTGCTCATGCGCGCCCCCATAATTTTTCCGTGGAAACGCAGATTCTCCGCCATATTGACCCATCCGAGCTTGGGCACCCAGACGCGATGATCGCCCAGTTCCAGTTGATCATTGGCCAGATAAAAGCTCGCTTTACTGCGCTTTTTGCTTTTGAAGCGGGAGAGCCGGTGCGTTTGCCCGTCTTGAGGCCTTCAAAGAAAGCAGTAAAGGCCTTGCCCAGATCAAGAAAGGGCTGATCGGAGGCGTTTTTTGTCACCTCCCAGGTCCAGGGAAACTGCACACGCCTGATCGCATTGAACTGTTTCTTGAGCATCAAGGCTGTGGGAGTGTCGCCCGCTTCCATTCAGCCAGCGCCCAATTCCAGCAAAAACGGCTGACGCCAGCCGCTCTGGCGAAATAGGCCTGTTGTTCCACTGTTGGATGCAAACGGATTTTATGTGCTCGAATCATCCCCTCTCCCCCTGGACACATCAAGAGCCTGTCATGCAACGTATGATAGAACATATTTTCTTGGCTGTCAAGCCCCACGACATGTCTGCTTTTTTCCATCGTCTGCCCATGTTCTCTCACTTTTTTGGCAACTGTTACTAACCTCTATTGCTGGTCAGACCGATCTACTATTTGGATGATAAGGATCAGTGTCGATGCCCCAGGAAATGATTCTTTGAGGGGTGAGGCGAATAAATTCTGCATCTACATTTTCGTTTTGAATGATTTCCTGACCACCTTTTTTTATAATTTCTGCTCGACCACGTACCTCAATGCCTCGAGGTTGCCATGGAGGAAGGACATCGTCAACGACAAAGGCAGCGAGACCATTCCTCAACACATTGCGGTATTTCAGGCTTTTCATCAGATTATAGCCTGCGATATCAATGGTTCCCAGTTCAGCATTAAAGCTAAAACCTACAGGAACAACATGAGGAGCACCGGTTTGATTGATTGTGGCCAGACGGCCCAATTTTTGATCCGCAAAGTACGCTATTTCAGCTGAAGTAAATGTGTTCAATATTTTATTCTCCTGTTAATGTGTAGATTGGTCCAACCCATGATATAAAAAGGATCTGAGTCAAGCAACGTTCATATTATGCTCCGCAGAGCCCAGCAGGGGCTTGCAGGTCGCAAAGAAGCCGAGGTGAGTTGGATGTTACCTCTTTGAAGTTCGCTGTATGATTGTGTGTCAAAGTCAGACTAACCGGGGAACCGACATGGCCAGTAGTGCTTTTGAGGACAGTTCCATAAGCGATATCCCCTTGAGTATGTGTAAATCTAAGTTCCATGTGGATGCCAGAAATAATATTATTACCCTGTATTACATCACATGGTGGAGCCGAACCCGTATTGCACCAGATATAAGCACGGGCAGTATAAGTTGCATATCCATTAGATTGAATAACCAATGCTGCACCATGACTATACCATGTACCAGTAAAAGCCTCTAGTTGAAGATCTGGACCTGTACCCATGCTAGTAGTGTATGGAAGCACTTTTGCATGGGTAGTTTGTATTTCTGTGCGGCTACTTGTAAAAAAGAGCGAAATGAATAAGATCATGACGCTAAACGCAACAATGTGTAGAGGAATGAAATGATGTTTCATAAGCTGTGCCTGTACTTGAAAATGAAAGGGGACATCTCACAACAGTTGCGATAATAAAAGACATCTTACAGGAACGTTAGCCCTCTTAAAGATAGTATACTCCTAAAGTTTATATGCTCGCAAAAAAGAATCGCAAGAACGCGTGTTATAATATGGCAAGGTTGTGCTTATCCACGCGATTAAGAATGAAACGAATGCATGCAAAGGGGCAAGAAAGAGTATGACGCACTATAATGCAGATATACCTGGAGTATGGGGAGTGTTAAAAGAGGATGGAACCTCTCAGTGTAAAAGCGAGCATATAACCTTAAAAGACAATTGCCAATTATTCCTCCGCTCCTGGCAAAGAGAGAGCACCGATGTGCTCTTAATACTCCATGGTTTGGGTGGACATGGAGGATGGTATGTTGACATGGCCAATGAATTATTTATGCGAGGCCTAAGCGTTTACACCGTGGATCATCGAGGATTTGGGAACTCACATGGTCAACCCGGGCATATAGATGCCTATCAACAATACGTTCAAGATATAGCCGAGATTATAGTAGAAATTCATAAACGGCATCCAGATGCCAGAGTCTATATCCTCGGTCATAGTATGGGTGGAATCTTTGCCACCCATGTTGCGGCAGCCTATGGACATCTCCTGAATGGTGTCATTTTCCTGAATCCCTGGATACGTGACAGAAGTCAACTGTCGTTACGTACAACCCTCTCTATTCTGATTGGTGGGATCTTCAAATCGCGTCGTCTTTGGCGTGTGGGAGGCGGGCACGAAGGGATGACAGCAAACAGTGAAGCCGCACGGATGTTAGAAGAAGATCCCTACTGGGTGAGGGACCTCACCGCGACTTTTCTCGTACAAATATTGCGCATGCGTTTAGAAACGTTAAAAAAAGCCAGATCAGTCACAATTCCCTCGTTAGTATTACAAGCGCAAGGAGATAAAGTTGTTGTTATAGCAGCCGCTCAAACCTTTTACAACGCTTTAAAAAGTACTGATAAAGAATGGAAAACCTATCCAGATTGGTACCACGATACCGAATTCGAGGCGGATAGAGCATTACTCGACAATGATATTGTAAGATGGATAGAAGCACATCGATAGAAAGCTATGATGTGACCTGATACGCATCCATAGCTGGCAGCCAATTTTTGTACTTAACAATGGTGCCAGTTATGGATGAATAATATAGTTCAGTATTTATCAAGAGGTACAGTTGTATGGCACACGCATATGAATGGTGGCAGACTGGTGTTGTTTATCAGATTTATCCACGCAGTTTTATGGATAGCAATGGGGATGGTGTAGGAGACCTGGTTGGTATCAATCAACGACTAGATTACTTAAAATGGCTTGGGATTGACGCAATATGGTTATCACCCATTTATCCATCCCCAATGGCTGATTTTGGTTATGATATTGCGAACTACACTGATATTGAGCCATTATTTGGAACGCTCAATGATTTTGATGCCCTATTGCACAAAGTTCACCAGCAAAACATGAAACTCATTCTAGACTTTGTGCCTAACCACACATCTGATGAGCATCCCTGGTTTGTAGAATCCCGTTCCAGTCGAGAAAGCAGCAAACGAGACTGGTATATCTGGCATGATCCAGCGGCTGATGGAGGCCCACCCAACAACTGGACAAGCTTTTTTGGAGGATCAGCCTGGCAGTTTGATGAAATCAGCGGACAATATTATCTGCATATGTTTGATGTAAAGCAGCCAGACCTCAACTGGAGAAATCCGGTAGTAAAAGAAGCAATGTATAATGTCCTGCGCTTCTGGTTAGATCGGGGTGTAGACGGTTTTAGGGTGGACGTAATATGGATGATGATCAAAGATGCCCAGTTTCGAGATAATCCAAACCGTCCTGAGTGGAAGCCAGGTGACCCTCCATACGCAAGACAAGAAGGTCGCTATACTGAAGATCAGTCAGAGGTACATGAAATTATCAGAGAAATGCGGGCCCTGGTTGACAGCTATGGGGAACGTGTCTTTATTGGGGAAATTTACCTACCTGTCCCACGCTTAATGAGTTACTATGGAGAATTTTTAGATGAAGTACATCTACCATTTAATTTTCAATTCATCGAGCTCTCGGCCTGGAACGCCAAAGCTATCCGTACTTGTGTAGATACCTATGAAAAAGCCCTACCAGAAGGAGCGTGGCCGAACTGGGTACTTGGCAATCATGATCGATCTCGTATTGCCAGCCGTGTTGGCAAAGAACAATCTCGTATCGCCCAGATGTTGCTACTCACATTGCGTGGGACACCAACATGTTACTATGGGGATGAACTAGGCATGCAAAATGCCATTGTCCCGCATGAAATGATGCATGATCCACAAGGCAAGGATAATCCGATCCATAGTCGAGATCCACAGCGTTCACCAATGCAATGGAATAGTCAGCCCGGGGCAGGTTTTGTCAAGCCTGGCATTGCCAGTTGGTTGCCACTGTCTGAAGATTACCAGCAGGTGAATGTACAAAGTGAGCAGAATGATGCGTCCTCTCATCTCATATTCACTAAAACATTACTCACATTACGGCGTGCCATTCCCGCCCTCACAATTGGCAGCTACACCTCAGTAGATGGAATGCCAGAAGAATGTTTTGTATATGTACGAGAGCAAGAGGGGAAACGTTACCTGATAGCATTGAATTGTTCTGCTGAGGAGCAAAAGCTATCACTTGCTCATATCAAGCAAGGCAATATTTTGCTATCGACATTGCTTGATCGCAATAGCCAGGTCGATTTAAACAGCTTTTCACTACGTGCAAACGAAGGCTGCCTTATCGAGATTGCTGATTAAATAATAATCTTCTGGTCGCGTTAGAGCTTATCTACCATAAGCATCCCTGCGTTATCTGCAATCAAAATGAGTAAGTAGGAAAGGGGACCGTGCAATTATCCCTTATTGCGCGGTTCCTTGCTTGTCTAGAAAACTACCTTATTCGTGAGCAAATGTTCTCAGAAGAGAATTAAAAGATAAAAAAATTTAAGTAAGGAATAGATTGCTACTGAAATATGTTTAAGTGAGGTAGAGGGGCAAAACATTCTTCGTTTTTGCTAAATTGCCATATCCATACATATGGTAGTAAGAAAAGCCTCTAATTACTTAAAGGGAGAATAAAATGACTCAGATATCTGAAGATTATAAAGATTTATTAAGCACAACTGCCCTGGCGCATATTGCCACTATTGGGCCTGCAGGAGAGCCTCAGACCACGCCAGTCTGGTTTGATTGGGATGGGACACATATCCTATTTAGTCAGACCAAGGGGCGCCAGAAATATAAAAACCTGCAGCGGGACCCTCGTATTGCGCTTTCAATCGTGGACCCCACGAATCCCTATCGCTATTTAGAAGTGCGTGGCCGTGTCGTACGTGTAGATGAAGATCCAGACCTGCGTTTTATTAACTCGATGGCCAAGAAATACATGGGTGTAGATACCTATCCTAATCACCAGCCAGGTGATGAGCGTGTTGTAATAGTCATCGCGCCAGAACATACTACAAAAATGTAATGTGTATAAAGTAGTTACACATTATAATAGTGGACAGACCCTTTTCATATTTGTGAAAAAGGTCTGTCCACTATCTTTTGAATGCCATTAACTCTAGTCGGTCCAAACCCAGTTGGCTATCTCAGGCATATCCTCCAGATGCTCACGAACGTAAGAATAGTGCTTTTTCAACATATCATTACATTTCTCGATAAGGGGAGGGGTAAGGCTATGTACCCGAGGAGCACGTTTCATGGCTTCTATACAAAGGTGATAGCGGCTCATACCATTTAGTACCACCATATCGAAAGGCGTGGTTGTCGTACCTTCTTCCATAAAGCCACGGACATGAAAGCGTGGGGTATTAGGGCGACCATGAATAACCTCATGAATAGCACGCTGATAGCCATGGAACGCGAATATCACAGGCTTGTTAGTAGTGAAATGCTCGATAAAGGCTGCATCAGACATACCATGAGGATGGAAGTAAGGTGGATAAAGAGTCATCAAATCAACCACATTAACTACACGTACCTTCATTTCCGGAATATGGTGGCGCAGCCAATGAGCGGCAGCGATGGTTTCTAGAGTAGGCACATCACCAGCAGAAGCCAACACTACATCAGGTTCTAATTTATCGTCATTGCTTGCCCACTTCCAAATCGACAGGCCGCGATTACAATGATCGACCGCCTCATCCATATTCAAGTATTGCAAATGAGCCTGTTTATCAATCACAATCAAGTTTACATAGTTGCAGCTATGTAAACAATGATCGGCGATAGAAAGCAAGCAATTAGAATCTGGTGGTAGATAGATACGGGCGACTGTCCCTTTCTTAGAAAGGACCGTATCGATAAGCCCAGGACCTTGATGGCTAAAACCATTATGGTCATTGCGCCAACAAGTTGAAGTCAAAAGGATGTTTAATGAAGAGATAGGAGCTCGCCAGGGTAGTTTTGATCCTTCTTGAAGCCACTTTGAATGTTGGACCGTCATTGAATCCGAGACCATCGCAAAGGCCTCATAAGTAGCAAAGATGCCATGACGTCCGGTGAGCAGGAAGCCCTCTAGCCAGCCCTGGCACAAATGTTCGCTCAACACCTCCATCACCCGGCCATTGGGAGAAACATGATCATCAATTGGAATGATTTTCTCGACCAGGCAACGATTTTCAACGTCGAAGACATCCCCCAGGCGATTGGAATTGGTTTCATCGGGGCAGAAAAGGCGGAAATTGTGTACTTTGGAATTGAGTTTATAGATGTCGCGCATCATTTTACCGAAAGGTCGTGTAGATTCCTGACGCTGCGTAGCAGGTTTTTTCACCTCAAATGCATAGTTATTATAAGATGGTATCTCTAACTCAACCCGCAATTTTCCGCCATTGGCATGGGGATTTGCACCCATGCGGCGATCACCTTTGGGAGCCAAATCCGCTAACTCTGCAATTAAACGCCCGCTATTATCGAAAATCTCTTCAGGCTTATAACTACGCATCCAATTTTCGAGGATTTGAAGATGTGCTGGATTTTCCCTTACATCTGCAACTGGCACCTGGTGAGCACGGAATGTGCCTTCTATAGGGAGACCATCAACTTCCCTGGGTCCAGTCCACCCTTTGGGGGTACGTAAAATGATTACCGGCCAACTAGGACGCTTTGAAAAACCATTCTGTCTGGCATCTGCTTGATAAGCTCGAATTTTTGAATAGCATACATCCAAAGTATCAGCAAAGGCCTGATGGACTTTCATGGGTTCACTGCCTTCGACATAGAACACCTCATAACCATGTCCAGTAAGCAGCTTTTGAATCTCTTCATCCTCAGCGCGGCCCAGCACGGTTGGCCCTGATATCTTATAGCCGTTAAGATGAAGAATAGGAAGGACCGCGCCATCACGTACAGGATTTAAAAACTTAATGCCCTTCCATGCGCCTTCAAGAGGAGCAGTTTCAGCTTCGCCATCACCAACGACGGCAGCAACGATCAAATTGGGACTATCAAAGGCAGCGCCAAAGGCATGTGAAAGCACATAACCTAATTCCCCGCCTTCATGTATAGAGCCTGGAGTGGTAACGCTTACATGGCTAGGCACGCCTCCTGGAGATGAGAATTGCCGAAAGAGGTGTCGCATCCCTTCCACATCTTGAGTGACCTGAGGATATACTTCAGTATAAGTACCTTCGAGGTATACTTGAGCAATGATCGCTGGTCCGCCGTGCCCAGGGCCTGTCAGGTAGATCATATCGATATTATTATCCTGGATCAGCCGGTTCAAGTGCGTGTAGATAAAACTCAGCCCTGGAGAGGTTCCCCAGTGGCCTAAGAGTCGTGGTTTGATATGTTCAGGTCTGAGAGGCTGTTTGAGAAGAGGATTTTCTTTTAGATAAATTTGACCGATAGTAAGGTAATTGGCTGCGTTCCAATATTTGTGCATCCTTAATAAGCGTTCCTGGTTAACTTTTGGCATTGTAGCTTCCATTATAGTAGCCTCCATTGTAAAAGGTACAAAACCGAATGAGCGTATCATCTGGTTATGCTACCTGGATGATCCTTTGGAAAAATACCTACTAGCGCTAATTTAGCCCGAGTTATCTTTTTTTGCTTCCACCATAGATGCATGATTTGAGATGAGTAATAGCGTCTCAATGAGACCCATGGATGCGACGCAGGGAGTAAATCTCCCATATATCTAGTAGAATAGTAGATAGAATAAGGCTGTAGCGTCCTCCAAAGGATGGATGTAGATGGTGGAATTCATCTCTTTGGTGACAGATTTATACTTAAAAAGATGAAGGATTGCACATTCCTTTATTATTTAATAGTATAAATCTGTCTGGAGAGTCCAAGGAGGCACGTGTGTTCAAGGGAATTTTTCGATTATTTTTCGCTTTGATATGTAGCGCTTTTGTAATGACATCCAATGTTGCATTTGCACATCCTATTGGTCAACAACATGACTCTAACATTATTGTGCAGACCAATACGCAAACTATTCCCAATGCTACTGCCGCTGACATTGCGGTTGTGTGTCCTTTCGGCAGGATCGCTATTGGTGGTGGTGGGGCTATTGGTACTGGTGGAATTCAAGGTGGCGCTATTACAACCACAGGACCATTTCCCGCGACTATGTTGAATAATCCTACTGGTTGGCATGTCATTGTTACTAATTTATCAGGTGTTGCACTGCCAGGAACTGCATGGGTGCTTTGCGTCCCACGCAGTTAGCAGTAAGTCTATTATAGACGAATGATGAAAAAGAGTAGTGGCTGATTTCTGTCTACTGCTCTTTAATTTAGCCCGACTCAAAGCAAGACCACATGCATAAACCGTTTATGCACGTGGTCTTGCTTTGAGTTTATTTACCACTGGGATGAGCTAAGTTTACTACATTTTATCCGTGTGCAACGGATACTTCCTGAGACGGAGTTTTTATGGGCTCTATTACAAGCTTGCCATCCCTGACATCAACCTTAATAGTATCTCCGTCATGTATCGTACCATTAAGGATATCATGTGCAATGCGATTTTCTATTTCTCTTTGTATGACTCGCTTTAGTGAGCGCGCACCAAATTGGGGATCATAGCCCATTTCAGCTAACAAATCCAGTGCAGCATCTGTTAGTTGCAATGACATGTGGCGTTCAGCAAGTCGTGGTTGTAACCGATTGATCTGAATACGTACAATATCTTTCATCTGTTCACGTGTGATTGGATGGAAGACCACAATTTCATCAATACGGTTGATAAACTCGGGCCGGAATCCCTCATCACGGAGACGCTGGCGTACCCTGCGTTGAACCTCATCTTCATCCAGCCCCTCAAGTTCCTGAAGCCAGGTAACCCCAACATTACTTGTCATAATGATGACTGTGTTTTTGAAATCGACGGTGCGTCCTTGACCATCAGTTAAGCGGCCATCATCGAGTAGTTGGAGCAACGTATTAAAAATCTCTGGAGCAGCTTTCTCGATTTCATCGAAGAGTACAACACTATACGGTCGACGACGTACTGCCTCAGTTAATTGTCCTCCTTCTTCGTAGCCAACATAACCGGGAGGAGCACCAATCAAACGTGACACACTATGCTTTTCCATATACTCTGACATGTCTATACGGATGAGTGCATGTTCATCATCGAAAAGAAATTCAGCAAGTGCTCGCGCCAGTTCCGTTTTACCGACACCTGTTGGTCCCAGGAAAAGGAAGCTGGCTAGTGGGCGGTTGGGATCTTGCAAACCAGCACGTGCTCGGCGGATCGCATCTGAAACAGCTTGCAATGCTTGTTCTTGTCCTACAACGCGCTGCCGTAAGCGATCTTCCATATGAACCAGCTTTTCGATTTCTGCTTCCATGAGCTTAGATACTGGAATGTGTGTCCACTTAGAAACAACTTCAGCAATATCCTCAGCATCGACCTCTTCTTTGAGTAAGCGCTTTCCCTTTATATTGGTAAGTTGTGCTTCTATTTCCTGGATTTTTTGTTCAATTTTGGAATAGTACTGACGAAGCTCAGCTGCCTTCTCGAAATTATAATCACGTTCAGCTTTTTCAAGCTCAACTTGTGCCTGTTCCAGCTCCTTAGTCAGGCGTTGCATCGTCTCAACTGGCCCACGTTCACGTTCAAAGGCTTGTTCCAGCTCATCCAATTGCTCTTGTAAGGTAGTGATTTCTTGTTGAACTCGGGCCAGCCGCTCCTTACTTGCTTCATCAGTTTCTTTTTTTAGTGCTTCTAATTCAACTTGTAACTGACGAATGCGCCGATCTAGATCGTCGATCTCAGTAGGCGTACTATCTAACTCTACGCGTAATCGGCTAGCTGCCTCATCAATGAGATCTATTGCCTTATCTGGTAAGAAACGATCGGTGATGTAGCGATCAGAGAGAACAGCTGCTGCTACTATTGCGCTATCGGTGATACGCACTCCATGATGAACTTCGTAGCGCTGTTTCAAGCCTCGTAAAATGCTGATCGTATCTTCAACTGAAGGTGGCTCGATTATAACAGGTTGGAAACGGCGCTCAAGTGCCGCATCTTTCTCTATATACTTACGATATTCATCCAGAGTAGTAGCACCGATGCAATGAAGCTCGCCGCGTGCCAGCATCGGTTTCAGCATATTTGAAGCATCCATCGCACCTTCCGCAGCTCCGGCACCAACTAAAGTATGTAATTCATCGATGAAGAGGATGATGTTCCCTTCGGAACTTGTCACTTCTTTCAGCACTGCTTTTAAACGATCCTCAAATTCTCCACGGTACTTAGCGCCGGCAACTAATGCACTCAGATCAAGTGCAATAATCTGCTTATTGGCCAGAGATTTAGGGACATCACCACGCACTATGCGTAATGCTAATCCTTCAACAATAGCCGTTTTACCAACGCCTGGCTCCCCTATCAATACAGGATTATTTTTTGTACGCCTGCTCAAAACTTGAATAACGCGGCGAATTTCCTCATCGCGTCCAATGACAGGATCGAGCTTGCCTTGCATAGCAAGTTGTGTCAGATTACGACCATATTTCTCTAATGCCTGATATTTTCCTTCTGGATTCTGGTCAGTCACACGTTGTGCCCCCCGAATTGAAGTCAGAGCTTGTAATACATTATCGCGTGTAAGTCCTGCTGCCTGTAAAACACGAGGTACTGCACCATCGCTAATATTAAACATTGCTAGTAATAAATGCTCTACGCTAAGATACTCATCATGAAAGGTGCTCATTTCGCGCCAACCATCTTCCAAAACCTTGCGAAGGCGAGGTGAAATACCCGGTTCATTGCCTCCGTAAACTCGAGGCATGCGTTCTAGTTCTTCATTAACAATGTGCTGTGCTGTAGTGAGATTACCTCCTACCTTATTAATGGTTTGTTGTATTACCCCACCTTCTTGGGCAAGTAGAGCAGCTAACAAATGTTCAACCTCCACTTGTCCATGGTTATGGTCTCTTGCAATCTGAGCCGCATCACTAACTGCCTCGCGAGCTTTCTCAGTAAAGTGCTCAATGTTCATTTCAAATCTCTCTTCTTGGGTATTTATCCAAACATTGGCGATAAGACAATGTTTGCCTAAGCCGTTACTTACATGTACACAGCAAGCGTTTTGATGTATTGGAAGAAAGTCTGCTCTGATTGGGAGATTACATTGTATTGTAGTAACTCA
Source organism: Dictyobacter kobayashii (assembly GCF_003967555.1). Classification (GTDB taxonomy): domain Bacteria; phylum Chloroflexota; class Ktedonobacteria; order Ktedonobacterales; family Ktedonobacteraceae; genus Dictyobacter; species Dictyobacter kobayashii. The sequence continues at coordinate 25,312 of NZ_BIFS01000001.1, read as the reverse complement.
GAAGACATGCCTTTTTCCTAAAAGGGGCCTTGTCATGAACAAGGCCCCTTTTAGAATGAGCATTTATTAAATGAAACTAGACTTCTCTGTATTCACCTTCGACAGTTCCCGTATCACTATCTGATGTTGATGCGCCCGCTGAAGTTTCTGTACCTGCAGATGTTCCAGCTTGACTATAGACATCAGGATTAATGCGTTGTGTAGTGGTTTCCAGTTCATTTGAAGCGGTACGAACGCGTGTAATGTCATTACTTGATAAAGCATCACGTACTGCCTTGATTTTTGCTTCTATTTCACTACGCAAGTCTGGGGAAGCTTTTCTCCTACATCTTTCAGCGTTCTCTCCGCCTGGTAGGCCAGACTATCTGCACGATTTCGTGCCTCGATCTCCTCTCGATGTTGACGATCCTCTTGAGCATGTTGCTCTGCATCTCGTACCAATTGCTCTACTTCATCCTTAGAGAGACCGCTAGATGCTGTGATAGTGATCTTTTGTTCTTTTCCGGTGGCTTTATCGCGCGCCGTGACATTCAGAATACCATTAGCATCAATATCAAAGGCCACTTCAACCTGCGGTACACCACGAGGTGCGGGGGCAATACCTTCTAATCTGAAGCGTCCCAAGCTCTTATTGTCGCGAGCCAGTTCGCGCTCACCTTGTAGTACATGGATGTCTACAGCGGACTGATTATCTTCTGCAGTACTGAAGACTTCACCCTTACGCGCCGGAATGGTTGTGTTGCGATCTATTAATTTGGTCATTACTCCACCCATAGTCTCAACACCTAGGGACAGAGGCGTCACATCAAGTAGAAGGACGTCTTTCATTTCGCCCTTTAATACTCCTGCTTGTATTGCTGCTCCTACTGCTACTACCTCATCAGGATTAACTCCTTTATTGGGTTCTTTTCCAAAGATCTTTCGAACCAAATCTACTACTGCTGGCATACGGGTTTGGCCACCAACTAAAACCACTTCATTGACATCGCTGGCCTTGATACCGGCATCTTCAAGCGCTTTTATGACAGGACCACGTGTTTTCTCAATTAGATCGCCTACCAATTGCTCTAACCTGGCTCTCGTCATTGTAATAACCATATGCCGTGGTCCACTGGCGTCTGCAGTGATGAATGGTAAATTGATCTCCGTTTGCTGTGAGGAAGACAATTCAATTTTGGCGCGTTCTGCTGCTTCTTTTAAACGCTGAATTGCCATACGATCTTTACTTAAATCAATTCCTTGATCTTTGCGGAACTCGTCGATCAACCACTCTATAATGCGTTGATCGAAATCATCTCCGCCCAGGTGGGTATCGCCGTTGGTAGCCTTGACTTCAAAGACGCCCTCACCCAGTTGTAAGATTGAGATATCGAATGTTCCTCCTCCAAGATCATAAACGGCAATAATTTCATCATGCTTTTTATCCAACCCGTAGGCTAATGAAGCTGCTGTGGGTTCATTAATGATGCGTAAAACCTCAAGCCCTGCAATTGTGCCTGCATCTTTAGTCGCTTGGCGTTGCGTATCATTAAAGTAAGCTGGCACTGTAATTACGGCTTGAGTAACACGTTCACCTAGTTTTGCTTCAGCATCAATTCTTAATTTTTGTAGAATCATAGCTGAGATTTCGGGTGGGCTATATTCACGTCCACCCATCACCACACGAACGTCTCCATTGGGAGCAGATGTAATCTTATAAGGTACTATTTGCATCGTGCGTTGGACCTCAGGATCGGTGAATTTGCGCCCCATAAGTCGTTTTATAGAAAAAATGGTATTCTCGGGGTTAGTTACTGCTTGACGTTTTGCAACCTGTCCAACTAGCCTCTCTCCACTTTTCGTTATAGCTACAACTGAAGGTGTTATTCGTGATCCTTCGCTGTTCTCTAAAACAGTTGGTTCACCAGCCTCAATAACAGCCATTGCTGAGTTGGTTGTGCCCAGGTCAATGCCAATTACCTTTGCCATTGCTTCTTACATCCTTTCAGGGAAAGTCTTGTTAAGACCGCTTCTCGTCAGAGTTCAGAATTTTTGGGTAACGCAGATACATCATTTCTGCGAAACGATGTGATCGTTGTGTTTGTGGTGCGTAAATATAGTTATATGTTGTTATTTGCGGGATAAAATTATTTTGCATGTGATTTCTAAAATTTGCTTGATGATTTGAAGGACTATGTGTAAATCAATTGATTTGTAATTTTATTAAAAGTTTATAAGTGAGAAATAAATTGCGAGGTATTTTGCGAGGTGGATTTTTAGTGCGCATTTATACTAAAGAATTAATATTGGATATTTATTGCGGTGGTGGAGTGTTTTCCTGATACTTTGTGACATTATCACACATAATTTGTTATAGCATCTATTTTAATGTGACTTTTTTGATCATTGCATAGAGTATACGATAATGGCGTTCTTTTGTCAAGTATTTATGTTTATCTCATCTACTATTGATAGAGATAGCAACATATTTCCTATTTATATGAGTATTTTGAAAGAGAGGTAGTGTTCTATTTCTGAAATGACGAACGTCTTTCCAGCTTTCTCTCTCTGGTCACTGGCAAGTTCTATAACGGCCCTGGCGACATCCTCTGTTGTTGGCCTGGTTGCCCGATTTTTGATAAAATCGGCAGGTGAGAGATCGGGAGGGGAAGTGTACACTCCAAGAGCCGCGCCACTGGAGATGAGCAGAACGGTCGCCCCCGCGGGAAGCGGTATTGTCAATGCTGCCTGCGAGAAAAGCAACGACATCTTGACACCGCTGTTCCAGATGCGCGAGAACTGTTCCCAGTGCTGTTCCACCAATGGTGCCATGTGAGGGATAGAGCTCGCACAGACGACCAGAATATCTGGCAGCAGCGTCGCGAACACCTTCGCAGGAGTGCCTTCCGTGCTGGTTCTGATACAAAAGCGCATAACGAGCGTGAGGGCTGCCGGATTCCATACCATATGTCTCCATCGAGTGGGCCGGCATTCCAACGCTCCCAGGGTTAATGAGGAGCTTTCCTTGCGGGAGGGAAACCGTGCGCGGGATGTGGCTATGTCCACTGAGGATAACGGGTTGGGCAATCTCAGCGACGCTAGTCGCGATGGCTAAAGTACTTCTCAAGAAGACACCAGAAGGAGTGACCTCTTCAAGGAGATACGGCGCATCGAAGAGGTTGCCATGGCAGGCAAAGAGCTCATCGGCGACAATGGTTGTGTCCGGCAAGGAGTACAGCCAGGCAAAATGAGCCGGGGTGAGTTGGGTGCAGGTGTAGTTTTGGGAGAGCGAGCATTTTTCCTGCGGCAGAAACAGCTCGCGATCGTCGTTGCCACAAACATTCATCATCGTGCGGGCGATGAGCAGGTCGGCGGTGCCCGTGGGATCGAGCAGGCCTGTCAGGTGATCTCCCAGATTCACGATCTGTTGGATGCCTCGGCGATCGATATCCTGCAAGATCGCTTCCAGGACCCAACGATTCCCAGGGATATCGACAATGACCGCCAGAGAAGTGTGAAAGGTCTTCGTTTCGCTCATGGTTTTCTCTTTTCTCAAAGCAAGGTGTTTTCAGAAAAGTCTACTATATCGCCGCTTCTCTGCAAATATGCTCAACATTGAGGAACGGTCAGTCAGCAAGCTGTCACTCTCTTGCTACTACCTCGTTGCGCAATCCGTGGGAAAGGGGGACTTGTGGCGATCAGACGTGAAGATATCCGTTGGCGTACCTGTTTCCAGATCGCCTTGATACCTCAATTCCCGGTCACTATGAATGGCCTGGTAGCCACGACGCTGTAATTCTGTGCAGACCGACGTTTTGCCCGTGCCGGAGACCTCCTCGATAAGATAATTTCTCTTCCCCATTCATTGTCCTTTCCTTAATAGGTAGAAGGTCATCTATTCGCGTCCAAACGCCCATGCCACCATCAGCGGGAACTCTTTTCGCCAGAACGCGTCGCCGTGGGATCCGGTCCGCTCTTTCATGACCACGTCCGCACCTGCATCGCGTAGCGCGGCCGCCCATCTCATCGCATTCTCAAGGAAGAACGGCTCTTGCGTGCCAGCAACAAGGTACGTGCGCGGAATCCGAGGAGGCATCCCCTCCGCCGGTGTGTAGCCTGCCCCCGGCGAGGCGCAGAAGATCGCACCGTAGACGTCGGGGTGCCGGAGCCCAAGAGCGAGCGCGAGCTCTCTCCCCGCCGAGGCGCCGAACACCGCGGTGCGTTCAGCGGGCAGCCCTACTCCAAACCGCGACGTTATCCATTGGCGCACATTTCCGACGAAAAACTTCTCATGTGCTGCGAACCGTTCAGCATCAAAGACCGGTGAGTACTCCTGGAGTCGCAGATGCTCGTTCGTCAGCCCATGTCCACCAACGATCATCGTGGGCGGAACGTCAGCTGCCTCGAGGAACGGGCCCCACTGCGAGATCCTCTGACCGTCACTGGCGAATACAACGGCCTCGGGCGGATCTGGCGGGACGTACACCGTCACAGGCCTCCCACCGTCGTAGTCGAACGTCTTGGTGACAAACGCTCCCGCTGTTGCACGGTCATTCATGTTCACACCTCAGCCCTCGTCTCTTTTGGAACAGACACGCACAGGTGTGCTTGTCTCCCAGGTAGTATACCCCATCCTGCGCGTTGAAAGAGCGTGGGAAATCTTTGCCTCTCGTGGGTGTAAACGCGAAAAATACATGAGCACTTTTTTTCATGGTGGCCTGGGGAGAAAGAGGGAGGGGGAGAAACGGGAGGGAAAGCGCATGGGGAGAGGATGGAGGGCGATGGAGGCAGGAGAAGGAGCGCTCAAAAAGCGAAGAAAAAAGCCAACCAAAGAAAAATGGAATTGACTGTGGTAGCCTCCTTGTGTCATTTTTTGATTGATAGATGAGATGAACATGTGAGCGAAAAGTGAGATGGTGGAGATAGAAGGGGACAGGGGGAGAGTGGCGAGGAAGGTGAAGCTGAAGGGCGTCGCGAGAGCGGAAGAGGGCTGCGAAAAACGCTGGTGTGGAGCGTTTTCAAAGGGATGTGTGTTCACGATGTGTTGGATGGGGAAGAACGGAAGGGAGAGACGTTTTAAGAAGGGACGTCTGTTGTCGAGATGGCAGGGAGTGTCAATGCCGATGTACACGCGAGCCGATTTGGAATTGGCTGACTTGAGAAACAAACTCCAGAGAATACGATTCCTGAACGCCGGCGAACAGACGCCGGCCAAATACGGCGCCAGATTGAGATGTTCAGAGCGCCGACAGAGACACGCCGATTACCGAACGCCGGTGGGTACGACGCTGGTGGCACTGAGCGCCGCCTCCGATGGCGCCGAAACACTCGCTCGGTCCGTCTGCCGCTCTTTCATGCGGTAGCTGCGCCCATTGACAGCAATCACCTCGGCGTGATGCAACAGTCGGTCGAGGAGCGCCGTAGCCAGTACTTCATCGCCTAGCAACGTTCCCCATCCCGCAAAACTGGTGTTGGACGTCAAAATGATCGAGCCGTGCTCATAGCGAGCCGTCACTAATTCAAAGAAGTAGCGTGCTTGCTCCTGCGACAAGGTCGTGTAGCCCACCTCATCAATCACCAACACACTTGGCGTAATGTAGCGACGCAACCGGCTTCGCACGAGACCAGGATGCGACGCCGTAGAGAGGGCATGCGACAACTCTGAGAGGGTAGTGAACAACACAGAATGGCCTGCAGTCAGCGCTCGATTGGCCAAGGCCAGGCTCAAGTGCGTTTTGCCCGTTCCCGGAGGGCCAAGAAACACAATATTGGTACACGTGCGTACGAACGACAGATCAGCCAGTTCCCGGAGCCGACGTTCAGAGAGCGAGGGCTGAAACGAAAAGTCAAAGCCCTCGAGCGTCTTCGTGCTGGGAAGACGGGCTGCCTTGAGTCGCCTTGCGATCGCCTTCTGTTCGCGGCCTTCTACTTCAGTGGCCAGCGCCCGTTGCAGCAACGTTTCATACGTCCACTGTTGTGTGCTCGCCTCCTGGAGCAGCTGAGGCAAGGCAGCCTCCAGGTAGGGCAGGTGCAGCTGCTGGTAGATGCTGTGTTTCATGCCAACACCTCCTGCACACTCTCGACTCGGCCATACTGATCATATTCCTGCAAGGGACGGGTCACGACATCGGGCGCCGGCTGCAGATGTCCCAAAGGACTGGCGTCCGCCTCTGAGCCGAGACAGAGGGTACGCTCTTCCACTGATCAGGATGCGGCACACTCTCCTGAGATCGTGGCCGCTTCTCGATCTCAAAGATCCGTTTCCCGTCCGACCACATCGTTAGCACCCCTTTGCACTCTCGAACCAGAACCGATCTGCCGGCCAGATGGAGCGGGCCAGGTACGCCGTAGAGCACACCATCGTAGGACAGATAGCCGTCCCAACTCACTTTTCGCTCCTCGGTCGCGAAGCGCTCCCAGGCAAAATCGGCAGGCAGTGGCAGCAACCGCTCTTCGACCAGTCGCTCCACCGGGCGTACATGTGTGGTCCGATGCACCCGCGTATTGATCCGTTCACCCCAGGCACGCGCCTGGCGGTTGAGATCATCCAGATCGGTGAAGATGATGCCAGCCCACAAGCTCTTTTTCACATGGCTCACGGAGCGTTCCACCTTGCCTTTGGTCTGTGGGGTATACGGCTTGCACACCCGTGCTCCCACGCCGATGGAGACCATGAAATCGGCAAAGCGGGGATTCCATTTCGGCTGATTCTCCACCATCTCCAGCAAGACGCTTTTCATCCGATCGGTCAGTGCCACGCGAGTGAGCCCTCCGAAATATTCAAAGGTTTCCATCAAGCAGCGAATGAGCGTGGGCGTATCGCAGCGTTTGACAAACGTCACGAACCGCATGCGCGAGTAGCCCAGAATCGCAACAAAGCCGTAGTACTTGCGCAGTTCTCCTGCCTCCTCGTAGACGAATTCGCCCCAATCAAATTGCACCTGGTCACCTGGCTTCGTCTCGTAGCGCTGCACAGGTGCATGTCCAGCCACCGCTGGCCGAAGCGGATGGACAAACTCCTTGAGAATACTGATGCCACCGGTGTAGCCCATCTTCTGTAAGCGAGTAAAAATCACCTCACAGTTCGTGCAATGATCTTCGGTCACCCACCGCTTGATCTGCTCGTGAAAGGGATCCAGCTTGGAAGGCCGGGGAGGTCGTGGTTTGGGTAGCACCGCTTCAGGATGCTTGAGATATTTGCGGACGGTGGTTCGTGAAATCTTCAATGCTTGCGCAATTTCCTGAACTGATTTGCCTTGATGAAAAAGATCATGTATTGTTAACACTGTCTGACTCCTAAGCATGGGGCGTCTCCTGAGGATGTTGTTGGAATACCTCAGTGTACCGCCCTCTTGGGGGTCAGTCAATTTTTACCGGCTCAGTATACACCCGGCGCTAACAGGAGAGAAGGTTTCGTGGAGCGTTGCGTGTTTCTGGTGTGTCACTGCTGCTCTCGTGTGATGAGCGGTGTTGTTTTCTGAAGAAGGAAAGGATGAAGGATGCCTGATCTGTGGATAGCGGATATTCCGGAAGATGTTTTTGGTTCTTTGCAAACGCTGGCCCGTTCAGCCAAGGTAGCAGAAGAGGTGTGGATGCGAGAGTACATCATTGCGTCGCTGCGGGTGATATGCCCTATCCCTCAAGAGTCCTATGTGCTTCATTGTAAAGGCAAGCAGGGGAGTTCTGGCATGATTTCCCGAAGATATAAGGAACCGATACTCCAAACAAAAGCGAGATTGGTGTCACCTCGTCAAGAAGAAGCGTTTGAAAAAGCAGCGGAATTGGTGCGCCGAAACAGGATAGGAGATCGCGAGCTGGCCATCCAGGTGCTTCAAACGGTATTTGATGAGGTTATTGAAGATCTCGGATGATGGACCGTATCACGTGAGTGGATGACTAAAGGAAGGATGGAGGCAAGGTGAGCAGGCCCGGCACCGTACCGTGCCTGCTCACTGAGGTGTGAGAGGAAGCTGGTCGCTATGGTTCCAATTGTGTGCGCAGGAGGGTGGCCAGCTGGGTAGTGTGGATAGCGACATCTGGGGAGGAACGGAGCACGTGGGCGACGATGCGTTGGAGATCGGCGTCGAAGTGATCGGGGCGAGGCAATAGCCTGCAGGTGTGTCCAGAGGGCATCAGTGGAGGCGTCGTGCAGGCCGAGCAGAGCGCGTTGTTGGGCAAGAGGCACTAATTGGTTCATTGTTGTGCGAAAGCGGAAGAACTGCTGTAACTCATCAAAAGTGCGACAAAAGCGGGTTGGCAAGGCTACGTTTCCGAAATCTCGCATCGGGTAGTAGCGTTGTTTGACCCCACGATGATCTTGTTCCAGTCGGTTGTTGAGATAGGGATTGCAACGATGATGAACCTGGCTAACAAGTGTCTCACGAATCGCGCGCGGATAGGAATCATGTCCATCGGTCGTCACCTGCTCCGGTCTGTGTCCAACTGTCTCGACTGCTTGTCTGAAAAAGCACTTGGCGGCCTCCATATTCCGTTTCTAGCTCAACATACAGTCAACCAGATTGGCATCACGGTCGATAACACGATACAAATAACACCACTTCCCATACACCTTGACGTACGTTTCATCGACAAACTAGGATCGACCTGAGTTGGCCTAGCTTTCCAGTAAAGGTGAAGGAGAGAATACTGCTCAGCCAGGAAAACCACTGCGGACTGCTCGGGGCGAACGGAAGTGTGGGTTCATAGTGGTCAGCCTCATGAAACGCATAGCATTGGTGTTCGGGAACCCAGGTGAGATGGTACTGTGCGCTCTTTGGCAACGCAGATAGACCTCCTGCTCGTCTTTTGCTACCCATGCTGGTCTGGGTGCTACCCAATCAGCTCATCAAGAGGAGGATACTGTTTGGGGAGCAAGAATACAAGAGAGTGGATGCACTCATGTAAAATGTTGCTGAAAAATGCGGGCCATGCCGGACAACGACGAAATGAAAGTAGACAAATGGCAAAAGTATCTCAAGTTTCTGTATGAGCCTATCTCGTCCAGGTGGAGAGGCGGTTTGGGGTTATCTTTCGAGTGCCAGGCGTACACCCAACGCAACAAATAGCGCCCCGGTGAGGTAGCCGATCCATCGCTTTGCTTTCTGATAAACACGTGTCACTGGTTTCAGAGAGAAAGCACAGACGACCAGGCTATACCAGACAATATTGACGCTCAACATCAGAGCGACACTCGCAGCCTCAACCCAGAACGGAGGATGGGCAGGGAAAGCACGACAAAGACACTGCTAAAGAAAGCAAGCACCTTTGGATTCCCCATATTCGAGAGAAAACCAACTCTCCAGGCAGCAAGTCTTGAAGCAGTGATTGCTGCAACAGAGGAAGAGGGAGCAGGATGGTGGGCATGAAGAATCGCTCGAACCCTAAGTAGATAAGATACAGCGCCCCGAGCAGGCGTATGATTTGGACCAACCAATTGACTTGTGCTAACACCACCGCTAACCCGGCCATGCTCCCGATGATCCAGACAGAGAGCGCGCTCGTGCTCCCTAGAGCGACAAAGATCCCTTCGCGGCGCGAGCGGGTCGAGTAGTAGACCGTTGTGGCAAAGTCCGGACCCGGGCTCATAGCTCCAATAAGTGTAACTCCAACAAGCGTAAGAAGACTTGGAAGATAGGACATAAAACCATTCCCTTTTCTTCGCTCAGAAGCATCATCTGGAATGAGAAGCGTCCCGGACGCTGCTTCAAGAGCAAGTATACTTTATTCACATAACTGCCAACAGTGGAAATAGGCCATGTGGGGAAGATTGTAGCTCGTTTACACCTATCGCGCAATGGTGAAATGAGAGATCATATCCCTCATCTCTTCTCTACGTCGTAGATGATATGAGCAACTTCTTGCGATGGAACAGCCTCCCTCATTTTTATCTTGATATCGGGGTTCATGTTCGCAAAGGGTGGAGTGCCGTGACCAAAAACTACCGGCGCGTAGTGGATCGTGAACTCATCGATCAACCCTGCGTTGAGATATTGCTGGATCGTATTGGCTCCTCCCGCTATTCTGATATCTCCATTGCCAGCAACCGCTCGGGCTTGACGAAGTGCGCTTTCGATGCCGTCAGTGACGAAGTAGAATGTCGTGCCACCAGGGCGCTCCCATGGGGCGTGCATCTGGTTAGTCACGACAAAAATGGGGTATAGAAGGGAGCCTCTTCGGGCCAGAAACGCTCGTCACCACTGAACATATTCTTCCCCATGATACTGACGCTGGTGCGTTGAAAGGTTTCTTCCAACATGCTGTTGGCTCGACCTGTCTCGCCGCCTTCGCCTAGTTTGAGATTCTCGCGGAAGAATTGCTGCTGAAACATCCAATGTTGGAGCTGCATTCATTTGTTCATCCACTGTTTGTATTCCGGGTCGTTGGCATGGGCATACTACTGGCGAACCCTCGAAAAAGCGGAGACAAAGCCATGCATACAATGCACCGATGATGTCTCCGCTAAGAAGACACATCATCTTGTTCAAACAACACAGGAGGCTTGTCCTGTTGGGCTGTTCGATAGGCTGCTGTGTGAGCTGCCGGGAGAGCAATGTTACTAGCAACCAATCCAGAGGGGCTTGATTAGGTTCCTTACCGCAAGGTCGGGGGCCTTTTATCTGGATTAGTCTTAACCATCAACTCTATGTTGAAGGGCCAAAAATCAACGTGCCTCGCAAATACTGGATTTTGCTGGCTTCTCAGGCTATACTAGAGGTGATGCTCTTGCAGAGAAGAAGGAAATTCGGCATGGATTGAAATATTGAACTTCATCAATTAAATGCTTGCCTTTCATACTTGCGAGGAGAAGGAAGCCCGGCAGAAGGTCGACTGTATTCCCTGAGTCGATTTCGTTCAAACGTTGAATGAACTTGAAAACGCTTGGTAGGAGGAAGTGTGTGCTGGAGTATCGCATATAGGCATTCATTTAAAATATAACTGGCTTAAAGGAGTAAGCAAAAAGTAATAGAAAGGGATTTTCCACATTTATGAGCAAAATGCTACAAAGCATCAATCCATCAAGCATTCCAACTGCTATAGACGCTAGTATAATCACTTATAAGAGCTTTTTATGTACCTCCTCACACGGACAACTTCACCAGGAGCCGGATCTGCTCTGGACGGAGTCCAGTCTTGTCAACGCTGTTCTTTACACAAATCTGCAACAGGATACACTACCCTCCACGATTGAGCGCATCCGTAATCACTTTGCGCAATGCAAGCATGGTTTTCAGTGGCACCTGGGACCTTCATCGTGTCCAAAGAACGCTGGTGATATCCTGCTCACACACGGACTGAGGCATGATGAAGATGAGCCGGGCATGGCCGTAGATCTGCACATACTGAATGAAGATATTCCACTCAACTCAAATATTACTATTCTTCCGGTTACTGATCATGCGTTGTTGGAGCAATGGATTCGTGTCTGGTTGTTCCCAGTACCAGAAGAGATTGTACGCACATGTATTGCTAGCTATACACGTGTACCGCTTGGTTTGGCTAGTCCTCTACAGTTCTACCTGGGTCTACTGGATGGGAAGCCAGTGGCGACTGTTTGTGTTTTTTATGATGGGAATGTGGCAGCCATTCATTATGTTGTCACACTTCCTGAAGTGCGACAGCAGGGGATTGGTGGCGCGATGACCCTTATGGCAGCACGTGCGGCACGGTCGAAGGGCTATCGAGTCGCGGTACTTACCGCCTCGCCATTCGGCATCAATATCTATCGCCGCCTGGGTTTCCGTGAGTATTGCACGTTCAGCACATATGAATGGAGCCCGGAGGAAGAGCAGGCTTAGTGCAGAGACATAAGACCAGTGTTGTAAGAAGTTGTTCTGTGAAATGCATTCACGTGCTAGAAGTTTTCCGCTTCGTTCTCTGATACGCTGCCTCTCACAGATAACAGACTCTGGTAAGACAAGGGAGATGTGAAGGAGAGGAGCAAGCCTTCATTTGCTTTTTTTTCTCTTTCTGAGCTTATAATCTCAAATAGATCAGATAATCAAGCGCAATGGAAGGATTAGACCATTCAGATGAGCGAAGTAGATTTTCGTCGTTTTCAACAACAGATACTCGACCTGTATCAGGCGAACGCATATACCCAAGCATTGATGCTGCTCGAGCAGAATTATCAGAACCATCCGGACTACGCGCGCACTATCGCCTATTGGCGCATTGGCGCCTATGCGTTGGTTGGGAAACAGACGGAGGCATTGCAGATTTTCCAGGACGTTTTGGATCAAGGTGAGTGGTTTCCCCCCGCCTGGTTGGACCACGATGAAGATCTGGTTTCCTTGAGGCCACTGCCAGCATTCCAGATCATGGTCGAGACCTGTCGTCAGCGTCTGAATGATCTCCAGAACACGATCCAACCAGAGGTTCTGATTGCTCAACCAGAACTATCAGCAAACGCATTTCCTCTGCTTCTCGCCATGCATGGGAATGGGTCAAATGGTCACGACACGTTGAAACAGTGGAAGGGGTTAACAACACAAGGCTGGCTGGTGGCTATCCCACAATCCACCCAGATCGTCGGGCCAGATGCCTATGTGTGGGATGACCGAGACAAAGGCATCAACGAGGTACGCGAGCATCTGACGAGATTGAAGGAGGATTGCTCCATCGTTTCAGAGACGATTGTGCTTGGCGGTTTCTCGGCGGGTGGCGCACAAGCCATTTGGATGGCGCTCCACCAGTCCGTTCCCACATGTGGCTTCGTGGTGTTGGGTCCTTATTTGCGTGACACTGAGATCGAGGCACTGTCCAGTTTTCTAGAGCATCAGAAACCAACGCAGATACGTGGCTATATTCTCGTTGGCGAGAAGGATGCAGGGGGTCTGCAAGCCTCGCGTGTCATCGCTGAACTGATGCACACTCATCATCTTCCCTGCGAGCTGGCACTGCTTCCTGACTTGGCTCACGCCTATCCAGCCGATTTTGTGCACGCTGTAGTGAGAGGACTCACATTTGTGACGCAGAAGTAAAAACGGGACCGCTCATGCTCTTGCGCACATCATGATGCGCAAGAGCATGAGCAAGTGAGTGCGCATCCATGTTCACAGTGAGAGAGGCTCAAGCTGTGAACAGCCAAAGTAGTCACACACGCATTGCTGGAGTTCCGAAGCCGTCAAAAGGCGGGCAGGTTCGACAATCGCTCGCTTGCTGTGGACCCACTTTGGCTCGATTCGATTCAGCCAGGGGCTCTTGGTAGGCAACCAACACGGAATGATGCGCACAGCTGCTTTGCCAGCTTGAGCGTCTTGCAGAGCTGCTTGGTTGTGCTCATGCAGCCACGTTTTCACCTGTTTACTTAGGTGCCAGGAGGCGTTGTCCCAAATCAGCACGAGCACACTTTTGCCTTGTGCTTGGACCTGCTCACACAGCCACTCCAGGAAGTCGATGGTCATCTGGCTGACGGGGCGGCCTGACACGAAGCGTAGGTGCATACGACCACTCATGACAGAGAGCATTCCATAACACGCCAACGCTTTGGGATCGGGGTCGTTCTTGTCTTTGCTCAGTTCCTGCAAACGCAGCGGCTCGTCCTGTTCACTCCAACTGTGCAGGTTGGGCTGGCTCACTCTGCTCCACCATACTGGTAAATTAAGTGAAGGGCTGACCGATTTTGCACGGAAGGGTGGAAATCTACACTGAAGGATGAAACTTGATGCTTTGATGTCTGGAAAAGCCGCTCTATAGAAAAAGTTGTAAATAACGTGAACGCTCCTGGCAATTACCACACTCTTGTCATGGAGAAAGGGCCTGATTTTCTATCAGACATCTGAGCTGGTGAAGACAGGGGTTTGTCCTGATTAGAACAGGAAGTCGGAGTAGGAATCTGGCTCAAAGTGGGAGCCAGACATACTCCTCTAAACGTACGCACTAACTTGGGGCAACGCTATCCCCATTTCAGCAGGGATGAGGCAAAAAGAAACTCCATCCATGATGATAGCTCAAAAAGATCGTCTAGATATCATTTCCAGAAGGAGTCTACGCACGATGCGTGTAACACAGGGAGAACAGGCACATCCTGACAGAGGGTCTGCCCTTTCTTGCCCAAATACGCCAGAAGCCAGATACTTACATCCTTTCAGGGAAAGTCTTGTTAAGACCGCTTCTCGTCAGAGTTCAGAATTTTTGGGTAACGCAGATACATCATTTCTACGAAACGATGTGATCGTTGTGTTTGTGGTGCGTAAATATAGTTATATGTTGTTATTTGCGGGATAAAATTATTTTGCATGTGATTTCTAAAATTTGTTTGATGATTTGAAGGACTATGTGTAAATCAATTGATTTGTAATTTTATTAAAAGTTTATAAGTGAGAAATAAATTGCGAGGTATTTTGCGAGGTGGATTTTTAGTGCGCATTTATACTAAAGAATTAATATTGGATATTTATTGCGGTGGTGGAGTGTTTTCCTGATACTTTGTGACATTATCACACATAATTTGTTATAGCATCTATTTTAATGTGACTTTTTTGATCATTGCATAGAGTATACGATAATGGTGTTCTTTTGTCAAGTATTTATATTTATCTCATCTACTATTGATAGAGATAGAATATATTTCCTATTTATACGAGTATTTTGAAAGGGGAGGTAGTGTTCTATTTCTGAAATGACGAACGTCTTTCTAGCTTTCTCTATCTGGTCGCCGTCTTGGATTGGTATTCACGCTATGTGCTGGCGTGGGAACTGGATCAAACCATGCAGGTTGCCTTCGTGCTCGAAGCGTTGTAACGAGCCTTGAGACAAGCTCATCCGGCCATTTGTAACAGTGATCAAGGCTATGCCGGAAGTTACAAAAGAGTCCTTCCGCTGCTGCAACTCGTGACGAGCAGCATTATCCATGACAATGCCAATGCCTTGTAGCATCTGGCCATGAACAGCGATGCCCCCCAATAAAACAGGGAGCTTGCTACCATCTTTACACACCAATTCTGTTTCGAACGGGGTCTTGTAGTGTTGCACCACTACTTCCTGATGGACCTGTTCCGGAAATGAAGAGGCGAGTGCCGGCGTCGTTGTTGTCCACTGAATATTTCGCTGATCCAGGTCTTTCTGGCTATATCCTGTCATGCGGAGAAAGGTGGTATTCGCATCCACAATCTCATTATCCTCAGCGACAAAGATGCCAATCAAGCTGGAGCGCATCAGCAGGTCCACACGCTCCTGGCTCTGACGCAATGTATCTTCGGTTTGTTTCTGGTCATCGATGTCGGTGCAGCTAACCATCCATCGTACAATCTTTCCCGCTTCATTATAGTATGGGACAACCTGTGCGAGAAACCAGCGATAGGCACCTGTATGTCCCTCTCTCAGACGATATCTCACGGTAAGCGGTACACCGGTCTCAAAAGCCTGTTGCTGCAGTGCCAGAACGTATGCTCGGTCCTCAGGATGAAGGTTCTCAGGCCATATTTCTTGCTGCAAGAACAGGTTAGCACGGGAAGGCAATTGTTGTTCACCGCTATAGTCACGCCAGCGTTGGTTAGTATAGGCAACGCAACCATCCGGTTGAACGATCCAGATCAATTGAGGCAGCGCATCAATAAACGCATACTGCTCGTTGCTCTTCTCTTCCCATTTTCTTTCTTCGGTTATAGATTTCATGTCGTCATGTCCCTTTCACATACCTCATCCTTGATACACAGTCTCTCCCGCTTGCTAGATAGTCGCCAGGAACGAGTCGAAGCCCGTCATGGCTCTCTTTCCATGGTTGGATGGTTGGATCAGGACCAATCAACCACCTATTGATACGATAGCCCACGACGGAGGGAGAGCCAATGGTCAATAGAGCCAGGAAACGGACGGATCTGGCCATTTGATAATTGCGCGGAATCTTCGAACTCATTTCAGATGAGAGGCTTTCGACGCTTCCTCATTCCAGCCTTTGTGTTGTTTGTCGAATAAAAGGGTTCTCCCGCACAAATAGTGCTCAGTAATAACAGGAACTGCAGCCGTCGTTCGTAAAAGGAATCAGGTACGATATTGAACAGGCTTGCATGTATGCGTGTGCGAGAGGGAAGGATGAGCCTCTAGCCGGTGTGTGCAGTGTCCTGCATGTTCATAGGGGAAGAGGGAGCCCTTTGGTGATGTGAGAGGAGTGTGCTTTTTTGTGGTATATATGGTGGTGCGCCGTCACATATAGCAGCGTTGGGTGACGGCTTGTGTGGGAGCATGGAGTGAACATACGCTCATCATGTGCTCATCACTCTGTAATCACTTTGCCTGTTATTGTTCTGATGCGCGTTTTGTCAGGTGGCCTGGCACGGTGGGGAGATGCGGTTGTATGCCATATTGTGCATATTTGTGTAGGAACGCGCTGCGAGGAGAGGAGGAAGGGCGACGGGTTACCAGGAGTTGACAAGAATTGACGTTTGTTGCCCTGTGTTGCCATAAATTGACAAACATGAGTTTGCGGTGCGCAGGGAGTGTGGTTTTTGTGTGCGGCAAATATGTCGCTGCACCGTCATAAATGAAGAGCGAGGGCAGAGAGGGATGCGGTCTTGGATGAGATGGCGCAGATCAGTCAGGAAGCGGGAGAATATGAGGGCCCAGAAAGGATGGCATGATGGGGAAAGAGGTGTTCTACGAGGAGATTGTGATTTTTCACCAGTGGCTGTAAACCCCTGGTGATATTCCATTCCCACGGAATTTGTGTTTGTGGCAGGATGCCAATTCCTTACAAGCAGCCAAAGCCGGAGATGTGGGGACGCAGACCTGTTCTTGTCTCTGTTGTTTACGAAGCTGCGTGATAAAGAGCCGAAGTAAAGGCTCCGAGCCAGTATATCCGGCCAGTGTGATCTCGTGGTAGATCTGGGTTCCGTTATGGCACCCTTGTGCCCAGCGTTCCAAAATCAAGGGTTTGTAGGGATCAAGAATGCTCGGCTTGGGCACAGAAGGGACCCGTTCAGGGAAACCCTCAGCCTGAATGAATTGCATCACCTTGTGGCGAGAGAGTTGCAAACGACGGGCAATTTCACGTCCGGAAAAGTCTTGTTGGTGGAGTTCTCGAACCGCTTCATAGCACGCATACCGTCGTGCTCGGCTCGCTTGTTTGCGTTCTTGCGCCAATGTCACCTGCGTTTGAGAGGTAGTTCGATCTTCATACTCTCGCAAGCTTGCTGACATCTTGCGAAAAAGAGGCTTCTCTTGATCGGCAGGAGGAGTAACAGAGGAGGCATTCTTTGGTCTTCCTCGCGCTTTTTGTGGAATGGCATCCGAAACAACTTCCTCGGCTTCTGGCAGCAGGGTATGTTTGCGAAGCAGAAAATCACGGAGATGTTCGCGGAGATTTTTTAACAGGTGAAATCGATCCGCAACTTCGAGTGCCTGTGGTGCTCCTTTTCGTACCGCCTCAGCGTAGGCACCTGCACGATCCCGGCTGACGACCTCAATTTCTGGATGAAGCCGTAACCAAGCCTCCACTGTTTCGGCCTTGCGGTCGGGGAGGATCTCGATGGGGCATCGCCGCTCAAGATCGACGAGAATACTTCCGTATGTCATACCTTTTCGCCAGGCCCAATCGTCCACGCCAAGAATTCGAACGGCATCGGGAGTTGGGACAGACCGCTCGCGCATGCGACGAAGCAGCGTCGTTGCGGTGACTGACATTCCCAACTTCGGAGCCAAACGCACTCCTGCCTCTGCACAGGTAGCAACCCCCACGTCCTGGAGAGCTTGGAGCAAACGGTTGGTCAGGCGCGCATACGGGCGCACGAAATCTGGCATACGCTCAGTAAAAATTTTGTGAGAGCACGCTGGGACGCCGCAGATAAATTTCCGCACAGTGAGAGCCAGGGTCACCTGACGGCCGCTGCTTGGAACATCGGCGACCAATCTTCGATATGAACTATGTATTCGTTCTGAACGCTGCTGGCATCCTGGGCAGAGGGCGAAAGAAAGATGGCAGGTAATGCTCACCACCAGGCCAGTGTCTGAGGCTTCAAATCCCAAAATGCTGATCCCGTCGGGGAGAGGAAAAAATGGAGAAGAGATTGTGTCTGAATTACTCATCGAACTGCACTCCTTGCCACATGTGTCTCACAGCCATGTATCGATGACAGTCTATCAAATCTCTGCAGCTTTGTTCAAGCAATCAAGCTCACTTTTTGTGGCGGAGAGCCAGAAAAGGGAGCCACCAGGCCCCCAGTGATAAAGAAAAGGTTGCCAGAAGAGGAGCTGCAGGCTCTTTGTGTGGTGGGAAGAAGGGAAGTGATAAAAGAGTGATATTGATTGATACATAGAGAAGAGGTGAATGAACATATAGGAGGATATGGAAATAGGGAAGTGATAACGAAAAGGTTGCCAGGGAGCGGGGGAGGCATGTATGATAGGGAGAAAACAGGCAAAAGAGAACTGATGATAAATGTGAGGAGGAAGAGGCAGTGGCGATACGAGAGGAAGAAAGGGAACAGATTCGACGGGCGTATTATGTGGAGCGCAAGAGCCAGCGGCAGATTGCGCGCGAGGGGGGATGGAGTCGGAAGGTGATCAAGGAGGCGGTGGGGAGTGAGGGCAGGAAGGTGAAGGGGAAGAACGAGCCAGGCAGGCGGCAGGGAAGGTTGGTGTATGAGCCGTATCGGCGGCGTGTGGAGGAGATGTTGGAGGAGCAGGAGCGTTTGCCGGTGAAGCAGAGATATACGGCAGCGCGGATCTATGAGGTGATTCGAGAGGAGGGATATGGCGGGTGTGAGTCGCGGGTGCGGATGGAGGTGGGGAAGTGGAAGCGGCGTCGGGAGTCTGGGGAGGTGTATGTGCCGCTGAGCTATGAGCCCGGGAGGATGCGCAATGTGACTGGGTGCGCCGTGTCGGTGCATATGCAATACCCGTGTAACACGGGAGAGGAAGGGGGTAATGAACCTCTAGGACATCCAACCGACCTGGAGCGGAAACGCAAAGGGGAAAACAGCATGTTGGAAACGCGGAGAACCCTTGAAGGCATGTAAAGAGTTGCTCTGCAAGTCCTGTGTGCATGGTGAAGCTGGCCAATTGCTAAACCTGAGTTCTCGCATGATGATCACTTGCATCCGTTAAAACCATGCCTGAAAGAACGACATCAGAAAAGCATGAGACCCCAGTCCTCATGATAACACCCCCTCTGATGAATGGCGGGTAATGAACCCGAAAGAGAACAAACGGGCACCTAAACACACTACACGTTGCATATGCGCAAAAGCGGGATCGCCTAAAAGTTGCGAAACTCATGGCGACGGAACCCCCATACGAGACTTCAATGGAACAACGCTGATCCAACGAAATCAAAGGGGCAGCCTGCGAAGGCAGGCCAGAGTGCGTGAAAGATACCCACGCAGAGGGAAGGTATCAAGAAGTTACTAATGCATGGAGGTATGCGAAATTGCAGACAACCGAAACGTATTTAGGGCTTCTCCGTGAACGCGGCAAGCGGGGCTTGCCATTAAAGCGCGTCTACAGACAACTGTACAACACAAATCTGTACTTAACTGCCTACGGTCGAGTCTACCGAAATGCTGGCGCGATGACGCCCGGCGTGACGGAAGAAACGGCTGACGGCACCTCTCTGGAAACCTTTGAAGCCATCATTGCTGCACTGAAGCAGGAACGATATCAGTGGCAACCAGCGCGAAGAACCTACATCTTGAAAAAGAACGGGAAAAAGAGACCGCTCGGCATACCTGTTTGGAGTGACAAACTCTTGGCTGAGGTTATGAGAATGATCCTAGATGCCTACTTCGATGGGACATTCAGCGAACACTCTCACGGCTTCCGTGAAGGACGAGGATGCCATACGGCTCTCCGAGAAGTCTACCGAATCTGGCAAGGCACAGTTTGGATCATCGAGGGCGACATAGCTGACTGTTTTGGCTCCCTTGACCATAATCTCATCATTTCGGCACTCGCCGAACACATCCAGGATGGGCGATTTCTCAATCTCGTCAAAAAGCTTCTCGATGCAGGCTACATGGAAGACTGGAAGCTCAACAACACCTTCAGTGGAGTTCCACAAGGAAGCATCTTGAGTCCGGTCCTCTCCAATATTCTGCTCTCGAAACTGGATAGATTTGTGGAGACAGAACTTATCCCCGAATACACCAGAGGGAAGAAAAAAAGGCCAAATCAGGAATACAATCGCCTGATTAACCGCGCCCGCAAACGGCACAACAGAGGACAGAAGGAGGCTGCCCACAAGATCAAGCAACAGGCCCAAAAGCTTCCCTCCATCGATCCCCAAGACCCCGGCTTTCGACGACTGAGATACGTAAGGTATGCAGATGATTTCGCCCTGTCGTTTGTTGGCCCCAAGGAAGAAGCAGAGGCTATTAAGCAACGGCTCCGAAAGTTTCTGCTTGAAGAACTCAAGCTCAATCTCTCGGACGAGAAGACGTTGATTACCCACACACGGGACAGCGCTGCCAAATTCCTCAATTACGAAATCACGACCTTACACTGCGACACCAAACAGACCCGCGACAAAAACGGGCGAAGAGGCCGAAGCATCAATGGAGGCATCGGTCTGAAAGTACCCAGAAAGGTCGTCGAAAACAAATGCAAGCAGTATATGCGCAAAGGAAAGCCCTCTCACCGAGCAGAGTTGCTCAACGAGAGCGACTTCACCATCATGGCAACTTACCAGCTTGAATATCGGGGTTGGTCAATTACTACCGGATGGCCTACAACCTTTACACGCTCCGCAAACTCAAGTGGGTGATGGAACAATCGCTCACGAAGACGTTAGCGAGCAAACACAAAATATCAGTAAGTAAGGTGTACAAGAAGTACAAAGCGGAAATAGATGTCGAGGGGAAGAAATACAAAGGATTGCAAGTCACGGTCTCGCGTGAAGGGAAAAAGCCACTTGTAGCCACTTGGGGAGGCATCCCTCTTACCTGGGATGTCACCGCACCCATTGAGGACGAAATGAAGCAATACGCCTGGAAACGGTCAGAACTAGAACGGCGACTCCTGGCCCAAACATGTGAACAATGCGGGGCAACCCGCATGACCACTAAGATAGAGGTGCATCACATACGGGCATTGAAAGACCTGAACAAGTATACAGGTCGAGAGAAGCCGCAATGGGTCCAAATCATGGCCGCCCGCCGGAGAAAAACGCTCGTCCTCTGCCATACCTGCCATATGGACATTCAACACGGACGCCCACACAGACGCAACAAGGTATCACGCTCACGGACAGGAGAAACCTGATGATGCTGGAAAGCCCGGTGCGTTGAAAGGCGCACGCCGGGTTTGGAGGGAGCCGGTCAGAAAAAGGAACAACAATGTCACCTTCGCTGGCTGGCTACCCTACGGGGAAGCGGTGGTGGAACTGGGTGGACGAGCGGTGAAGGTGCAGGTATTTGTGTTGGGGATGTGCTATTCGAGGAAACTGTATGTGGAGGCGTTTCCGACGCAGCGGCTGGAATGTTTTTTGCAAGGGCATCGGGATGCCTTTGCGTACTTTGGGGGGTGCCGCAGCGGATTATTTATGATAATGTGGCGACGGCGGTGCATGTGAGCCAGGAGGGAGGAGAGCGGAAGCGAGAGGAGAGAAGGAGTTTTGTGGGATTGCGGAGCCACTATCTCTTTGAGTCACGTTTTTGTACGCCTATGCGCCGGAGGAAAAAGGGGGAGTGGAGAATGGGGTGGGATATATGCGGAAACGCATGTTTGTGCCCGTGCCGCGGGTGAAAAGCTATGAGGAGTTGAATGAGGTGTTGCGGAAGCGCTGCGATCGGGAGAATGGGAGGAAGGTGAGAGGGGAGAAGAAAACGATCGGAGAGATGTGGGAGGAAGAACGTGGGCATCTGCGAGGGGTGCCGGAGGGGGACTATGAGTGCGCGGAGATTCGGGAAGCGAGAGTGACGCCGTATAGTCAGGTGATCTTTGAGACGAATCGGTATTCGTTGCCAGTGAAGCGAGGACGAGAGCAGGTAACGGTGAAGGCGTCGGCGTTTCATGTGGAGATTGTGGAGGGAGTGAAGGTGCTGGCGCGGCACGAGCGCAGCTATGAGCGAGAGGAAGATGTGCTAGATCCGCTGCATTATGTGGGATTGATCAAGCAGAAGCCAGGATCGTTCGAGCATGCGTTGCCCTTAAAGAAGTGGAAGAAGCAGTGGCCGGAGTGTTATTTCGAGTTGCTCAAAAGGCTGCGTGAGAAGTGGCCGGAGGGGAGAGGGGTGAAAGAGTTCATGGGAATAGTGGCGTTGCATCAGAGATATACGGCGCAGGTGATTGAACTGGCGATCAAGCAGGCGTTGGCCTATGGGTGTGTGCATGTGGATGGGGTGGAGTATTGCGTCTCGGAGTTGTTGGGAGGCAGAAAGGAGTGGAGGCAAGAGGAGAAGGGGGAAGCCAGGAGTCTGGGATTGATCTGGCGAGGTATGAGGCGATCGTGACAAGCCGGTGGTAGAGGAGGGGATGTATGACCCAGAAAGCGTTACTGGAAGAGTATTTGGGGCAGCTGAGGCTGTCAACGTTTGTGCAGAACTATGAACAATATGCGCAAGATGCCGCGCGTGGAGACTCGACGCCTGAGCAATATTTGTTGGCGTTATGTGAAGCGGAGATGGCGCAGCGGAAGGTGAATCGGATTGAGCGAGCGATTGGGGCGGCGAAATTTCCGATCATCAAGGATGTATCGAGCTTTGATTTTAGCCAGGTAGGAGGGGTAAATAAGGGTCGAGTGTTGAAGCTGGCGCAAGGAGGATATATTGAGCAGGCGGAAACGATTATTCTGATGGGCAATCCTGGATTGGGAAAGACGCATATTGCGACGGGATTGGGGATGGCGGCGTGTCGGCAGGGGAGACGGGTGCGGTTTTATAGTGCGGCGGGAGTGGTGAATGAGTTGTTGGTGGAGCAAAAGGAACTGCGTTTAACGAGGGTGTTGGGCAACTGAGGAAGGTAGAAGTGTTAATCCTGGATGAGTTGGGATTTATCCCATTTACCAAAGATGGCGGTCATCTGTTATTTCAGATGTGTTGAGAGCTCTATGAAAAAGTGTCACTGATTAGCACGACGAATTTGCGGTTTGCCGATTGGAATAGCGTGTTTGGAGATGAGCGGATGACGGCGGCGCTGTTAGATCGGTTAACGCATCGGGCGCACCTGTTAGAGTTTGTCGGAGAGTCGTATCGTTTCCGAGAGCGGCTGCAGAAAGATGAGCAAGGATCGACGTACGGAGAGTGGGTGGAGTAAGCGCTCATGAGAGCTGAGAAGAGGCGGGGGTGAGCCAGGGCGAGTGCTGGTTGATCGTGAGGAACGGCCTCAGAAGGAAAAAAGGGTGGAAGAAGAGGGGAAGGCTTGACGAGCGCTTTTTTTTTTGGTTAAGATGCATCGTACGATGTTATGAATATTCATACGGTGTATTTAAGGGAGATGGAAGGGTAGGGCAGGTGAGGGGATCGCGCAGCCAGGGATGGCTGGTAGCATGTGGAGAACAGAAGGAGGAGAGCAGGGATGGAGAAGAAGACGTTCGGAGAGCCAGTGCAGACGGCGACGGTGGTGGGAGCGGCGTATGGGATTCACCGGACGACGCTGACACAGGCGGCGAAGGCGGGAGTTTTGGGCAGGAGTGCGTATCGGTCAGGGGATGCGTGGCTGATTAAGACAGATCACCCGGATTTCTGGGAGTGGGTGCAAGAGCATGAGTATCACCCGCGGGTGAAGGGGTATCGCAAGCAGCAGGCAGCCAAAGCGGCGCAGCAGGGCCTGCTGGAGGAGGCGGAGAAGCCAGAAACAGTCAGAGGGCAGGCCTCTGACTGCGATGCCGCAGGGGAGCGCCTGAGAGGGCCGGTGCCCCGGAGCAGAAGCCGGGGGAGGAAAGGAGAGGAGACGCCCTGGCAGAGGTGCCTGCGCCCGTGGTAGTGCCGTCAGGCAGGGAAACGCACGAGGAGGGAGGCCGTCGCACTGAGCCTGCGATGGAGCCATCGCAGGTGGCATTGGGAGCGGTCGCTGGTGAGGATCATCCAGAACGAGATGCGCCTGGCGGTGTGCGAGCGCAAGGGGAGATGAGCGCGGATCCGGTGAGCGTATGGAGAGCAGCGGACAGCGAGGTGCGTTTGCGCCGGCGTCGGGTGATCGCGTATGTGGACGTGCGCCGGGGAGAGGGAATGATGGATGTCGGAACCCCTTTCACCTTTGGTAGGCAGGCACCGCTTTCGGAGGTGCTGGAGGCGGTGCCGCAACTGGGCGAGGCGAGCCAGGTGCGTCTGTGGTTGTGTGGGGAATTGCCGTGTGATAGCAGTGGCTCCTACGAGGGGTGGGTGCTGGCCGGGAATTGCGCGAGCGCTACACGACGGGCACACGCGGGCATTACCTCTCGGATGAGCGGCCAGAAGAGACGGTGGCGCGCTACCGACGGCGTGGGAGTGAGCAGGAGATCGAGATTCGGCACGTCTTTTCGTGGTTTGGGACCGAGTGTCGAGCCGCCGAGGCGCGAGCAGCGATGGTGTTGTTGACACGCTTCTTACAGGAGGTATGTGGAGAAGAGGCGAGCGCCTACGCCACGCCGGCTCTGACGTTTCAAGCGCTGTGGAGTCGGCTCAACCGTATCCAGAAGCGCAGCTTCGCGCCGTTGCCAGCGCCGATCCGCGAGACGATCCGGTCGCACGCGGGGCAGGGCCGCATCGAGCTGTGTACACTGCCAGAGCTCAAGCGTCTGCCGGCGCTGTACTACTATGATGGCATCTTTATGTATAGCGCGCTGGCGTGGGGATTACCGACGGAGCTCGCGATCCACGATAGCCGCAATGAATATGCGGGGAAGTGGCGGCGCGCTACCGCATTCGCTATACGGTGCCGTCGGATTGGCAGCACCTGGGCCTGTTCATGACACCGCGAGACGTGGTGACGGGGAACCAGCGCGATCGACACACGTGGATATTTCCCGGAATGGAGTACGCAGGCCAGGCGTATGAGACGTGGGTGGACGGTTCCGAACTGGACGTGCTGTCCATGGCCTATCCAAGCATTGAGCAGGGTTTTGCGGCCTGGGCATCGAGATCTTGGAGCGGATTGTCTTCAAGCCAGAGAAAGCCTCGGTACAGAAGAAACCGCTGGATGGCCTGGTGGAAAAGCTGGCGACGCTGCGCGAAAAGGTGGAACGCGACAGCCAGGAGCGCCCGGAACTGGACAGGTGTATCAGCTGGTGCGTGGGGGATCCGCAACATTGTGTTGCACGGGATTGGCACCTTTCATCGTCGAGCCGGAACGTGACATACATCCTGGGCATAGAGGAGCCGGCGCCGAATGGCTATAGCAGTCGCAGGGAGATCGATACGGATACTGTGTGGTACAGCGTGCCGGCGGCGACAGAACGACTAAGCCAGCAGTTTTGATACCCCGA